>NZ_RDBK01000043.1:1328834-1447115 GCF_008042275.1 Streptomyces sp. OR43
GGGCACGCGCCTTGGCGCGCTTGGAGACGGTCTGGGCCGACGCGGTGAGCAACGTCGACTCGGAGTTGTGAGCTGCCCACGGCACGGCGGTGACCGCGAGGGTCCCGGACAGGACCATGACGACAGGCAGGACGAAAGCGAGAGTTCGGCCGATACGGCGCGCGGTGTGGGTCACGCAGCGAGCGTAGCGGGCAGTGATGATTTGGCGACATTACGTCACTCTCGCGAGGGACGGTTCGAGTGGGCTTTTCGAATCCCGTGTTGACGTCCGGGAGTGAAATGACCGTTGTGCCGGGGAGCTGGTTGGTGGGGACGCCGTTCGGGCCGGGGACGGTGACGACCTCGGTGGAGCGGACGGCGCCGCCGAGCATGGAGCCGATGAGGAGGGTGAGGCCGACGACGACGGTGGCGACGACGGCGCCGCGGCGCAGGACGCGGCGGCGCAGGTCCCAGATCTCGGAGCGGGGGCCGAGCTTGCGCCAGGCTTCTCCGGCGAGGCGTCCGTCGACGGAGTAGACGGGGGCGCCCGCGATGACCAGGGGGCTCCAGGCGGCGAGGTAGATGATGTCGGGTGCGTCGTAGACGGCGACGGTGCGCCAGCTGACGGTGACCAGGAGGGCGGCCGACAGGAGGGCGCCGATGGAGGCGGCGACGCGCTGCCACAGGCCGAGGACGGTGAGGACGCCGACGACGACCTGGAGGAAGGCGATGGTCAGGCCGGCGCCGACGGGGTGGGAGAGGGCGAAGTCGCGCAGGGGTTCGGCGAGGGCCCAGGGGTGGAGCGAGGTCAGCCACTTGACCATGGAGCCGCGGTCGCCGCCGTCGAAGTAGACGGGGTCGCAGAGCTTGCCCATGCCGGCGTAGATGGAGATGAAGCCGAGGAAGACACGCATCGGCAGGAGGACGACGCCGAGGTTCATGCGGCGGCCGGGGTAGTACGCGTGCCGGACGGTGTCGCTGCCGTGGCGGCGGTCGCGGGTGTCGGTGATGTCGTCGCCGTCGTAGGCGTCGCGGTCGTGTCCGGCGGTGTCGTACGGGCCGGGCTCGACGGGGTCGTAGGCGCCGACGGCCTGGCGCATGGGGGGCAGCAGCGGGCCGCCGGGGCGGCGTGGCTGGTGCGGGGCGGTGATGACGGGGTTGGGCTGGGTCTCTTCGAGGCGCGGGATGACCTGGGTGCCGGGGCCGCCGTGTCCGCTGTCGAACTCGTAGGAGGCGTACGGCTCGTACGGGTCGTACGCGGTGTCGGGCCGGCCCGCGGTGGAGTTCCGTACGGCCTGGAGGAGTCCGCTGGCGCCGGGGTCGCCCGGAGCGGACCTGCCGCTCCATACGACGGGGGCGCGTCGGCCGCGTCCGGTTCCGGTGCCGCTCATGGCGGGGATCCTGGGTGCTCCGGCGGGTGCCACACCGCGCAGCCGTGCGCGCTGGCCGGGGGCGAGCTGCACCCGGAAGCTGGCGTGGTTGACGATGACCTGCGCGGGGTCGCAGTCCACCTTGGCCATGCTCAGGGCGGGTTGTTCGTCGAACCGAGGCGTTCTGGTGTCCACACTCATCTAACCGAGTGATGTGTGTTTAGGACACTGCCTTGACGGTGCCGAAGTGTCCGAGGCCCGTCAACAGGGGGTGGTGGGGTGCGCCGGGGCGTGCGCGGTACCGGATGCGCCCCCGGTGCGGCCCTCGCGGACCCGGCCGGCCGCCGCCTGTGCGGGTGGTCCAGGATGCCCCCATGCCGGCCCTCGCAGACCCGGCCGGCCGCCGCCTGTGCGGGTGGTCCTGCGGGACGGGCCGTGCGGCCCGTCCCGGCAGCGGATCAGGCGCGGCGGCGCGCGACCTCGTACATCACGATGCCGGCGGCGACGCCGGCGTTCAGGGACTCGGCGCCGCCCGGCATGGAGATGCGGACGCGGTAGTCGCAGGTCTCGCCGACGAGGCGGCCGAGGCCCTTGCCCTCGCTGCCGATGACGATGACGACGGGGCCGCCGAGTGCTTCGAGGTCCTCGACCGTGTGCTCGCCGTCGGCGGCGAGGCCGACGATCGCGATGCCTTCCTTCTTGTACGCCTCCAGCGCCCGGGTCAGGTTGGTGACGCGGGAGACGGGCGTACGGGCGGCGGTGCCGGCGGAGGACTTCCAGGCTCCGGCGGTCATGCCGGCGGCGCGGCGCTCGGGCACGACCACGCCGTGGCCGCCGAAGGCGGAGACGGAGCGGACGATGGCGCCGAGGTTGCGCGGGTCGGTGACGCCGTCGAGGGCGACGATCAGCGGGTCCTCGCCGTTGTCGTAGGCGGCGGCGGTGAGGTCCTGCGGCTCCGCGTACTGGTACGGCGGGACCTGGAGGACGAGGCCCTGGTGGTTGAGGCCGTTCGTCATGCGGTCGAGCTCGGGGCGCGGGGCTTCCATCAGGTTGATGTTGCCGCGTGCGCCGGCGAGCTGGAGGGCCTCGCGGACGCGCTCGTCGTTGTCGATGTACTGCTGGACGTACAGCGTGGTGGCGGGCACGCCGTCGCGCAGGGCCTCGAAGACGGGGTTGCGGCCGACGACCATTTCGGAGGTGCCCTTGACGCCGCCGCGCCGCGGGGCGGGGCGGCGGTTGGCGGCCTGCTTGGCCTTGGCGGTGGCGATGCGGTTCTTCTTGTGCTTCTTACGGTCCTCGGCGGGCGGCGTCGGTCCCCGGCCTTCGAGGCCACGGCGACGCTGGCCACCGCTGCCGACCTGCATGCCCTTCTTGTTGGACGTGCGGCGGTTCCTGCGCTGGCTGTTCCCGGCCATGACCTACCTGTTTCGTTGCTTCAGACGTGCGTACGTATAAGTGAAAGTGTGCCGCCCGGCGGGCCGGGCGGCACATGGAGGACTACTGGCGCGGGCCGAGTGTCCACCGTGGTCCGGTGGGGCTGTCCTCGATGACGAGCCCGGACTGGTTGAGCTGGTCGCGGATGGCGTCGGCCGAGGCCCAGTCCTTGCGGGCCCGGGCGGACTGGCGCTGGTCGAGGACGAGGCGTACGAGGGTGTCGACGACGCCGTGGAGGTCGTCGCCGCGATCGCTCTCGCCGGCCCAGTGCTCGTCGAGCGGATCGAGGCCGAGGACACCGAGCATGGCACGGACCTCGGCGAGGCGTGCGACCGCGGCTTCCTTGTCGTCGGCGGCGAGGGCGGAGTTTCCTTGGCGGACGGTGGTGTGGATGACCGCGAGGGCCTGCGGGACGCCCAGGTCGTCGTCCATGGCCTCGGCGAAGGCCGGCGGCACCTCGGAGGCGGGGGCGACGGTCTCGCCGGCCTTCTCGGTGACGCGCTGGACGAAGCCCTCGATGCGGGCGAACGCGGACTCGGCCTCGCGCAGGGCCTCCTCGCTGTACTCGATCATCGACCGGTAGTGCGGGGTGCCGAGGTAGTAGCGCAGCACGATGGGGCGCCAGGCCTTGACCATCTCGCTGACGAGGACGGAGTTGCCGAGCGACTTGGACATCTTCTCGCCGGACATGGTGACCCAGCCGTTGTGCACCCAGTACTTCGCGAAGTCGTCGCCGTAGGCCTTGGCCTGGGCGATCTCGTTCTCGTGGTGCGGGAAGATCAGGTCGATGCCGCCGCCGTGGATGTCGAAGGCGGTGCCGAGGTACTTGTGCGCCATGGCGGAGCATTCGAGGTGCCAGCCGGGGCGGCCGCGGCCCCAGGGGGTCTCCCAGCTGGGCTCGCCCGGCTTGGACGCCTTCCACATGGCGAAGTCGCGCTGGTCGCGCTTGCCGGTCTCGCCGTCGCCGGAGGGCTGGCGCAGGTCGTCGAGGTCCTGGTTGGAGAGCTCCAGGTAGCCGGGGAACGAGCGGACGTCGAAGTAGACGTTGCCGTCGGCCGCGTAGGCGTGCCCGCGCTCGATGAGGCCGCGCATCATCTCGATCATCTCGGTGATGTGGCCGGTGGCACGGGGCTCGTAGGTGGGCGGCAGGCAGCCCAGCGCGTCGTAGCCGTCGTTGAAGGCGCGCTCGTTCTCGTAGCCGATGGCCCACCAGGGGCGGCCCTGTTCGGCCGACTTCTTGATGATCTTGTCGTCGATGTCGGTGACGTTCCGGACGAACGTCACGTCGTAGCCGCGGTAGGCGAACCAGCGGCGCATGATGTCGAAGTTCAGTCCGGACCTGATGTGCCCGATGTGCGGGGCGGCCTGGACAGTCGCGCCACAGAGGTAGATCGAGACACAGCCCGCTGTGAGCGGGACGAAGTCACGGATCTGCCGGGCGCTGGTGTCGTACAGGCGAATAGTCACGCCTCAAGGGTAGTGGGCGCGCACCAGTGCCCTGCGACCCCTTGGAGGATTGCGTGGACAGTTGTTACGGCTCCGGGCGGGCCGGAGCCGTGAGGGGTGATCGTCCGGTACGGCTCAGATGCTCCCGACGACCTTGCGGGGCGTGATCCGGACGACGACGCGGGGGTCGTCGGCGCCGGAGGCGGGGTTGAAGTCGGCGTACTTCTTGCCCGTGTACTTCTGTGACAGCTCGTCGATGAGTTCCTGGCCGCCTTCGGTGGTGAGGGTGGCGGTGCCGCGGATCTCGGCGTAGGTGTACGGGGCGTCGAAGGGCTGGACGACGACGGAGACGCGGGGGTCGCGGGCGAGGTTCTGTTCCTTGCGGCGGCCGGTGGTGGTGGAGATGAGGACGTCGTCGCCGTCCCGTTTCACCCAGACCGGGGACACCTGGGGGCTGCCGTCGGGCTGGATGGTGGCGACGGTGACGAAGACCGGGGTGTCGAGCAGCGCCTTGAGGTCTTCGGAGAGTGCGGCGGTCATGGCGTACGTCCTCCTGAGCGGGTCGGTGATGTCTCTACGCCTACCCCGCCTCCGTCTCCTCGTCCCTGTTTCCCGTCCGCACCCACCGGAAGGGTCAGTGCCAGGGCGGCCCCGGCCAGCGGGACCGCGGCGAGGACGGCCCAGCGGACGGGTGCGGGGGCGTCGAGGAGGGCGCCGGTGGCGGCGCTGCCGCCGAGTACGGCGAGGCCGGAGACGGAGGAGAGCGCTCCGGTGGCGAGGCCCAGATGCCGGTCGTCGACGAGATC
Source organism: Streptomyces sp. OR43 (assembly GCF_008042275.1). Taxonomy (GTDB): domain Bacteria; phylum Actinomycetota; class Actinomycetes; order Streptomycetales; family Streptomycetaceae; genus Streptomyces. Next base: position 1,333,870 of record NZ_RDBK01000043.1, read on the forward strand.
GGGTACGAGGCCGCGGGCTGCGGGCACGAGGAGCATCTGGCCGAGGGTGAGGAGGACGACGAGGGCGGCCGGGGGCAGCAGTCCGGAGGGGTCGGCCGGGGTCAGCGGCACGGCGGCGAATCCGGCGGCGACGGTGGCGAGCCCGGTGACGAGGGCGGTGCGCGGGGCGAGCCGGTGGGCGGACCAGCGGGTCAGGGGCAGCTGGGCGAGGACGACGAGGAGGGAGGAGAGGGCGAAGAACCAGCCGAGGGCGGCCTGGGACCCGGTGGCGCGCTGTACCTCGGCGGGCAGCGACAGATAGAGCTGGTTGTACGCGACGAGGTAGCTGCTGTACGCGAGGCAGAGCAGCAGGAACGGGCGCCGGGTGAGGACGTGTCGTACGGCGGCCGTGGTGCGTACGGCCGTTCGGGTGACGGGATCGCGGTGCGGCATGAGCCGGGCGTGTCCGGCGAGTACGGCGACGAAGACGAGGACGCCGGCGAGGCAGGCGGCGCGGAAGCCGCCGTCCAGGAGGAGGAGCAGCGAGCCGAGGAGGGGGCCGAGGAAGGCGCCGGCCTGTCCGGCGGCGGAGAACCGGGCGAGTACGTGGGCGCGCGGGGTGCCGGTCTGCTGTTCGTGCCGGACGGCTTCGCGGGCGGTCTCGGATTCGACGGCGGGTGAGAAGAGCGCGGCGGCGAATCCGGTGAGCAGCACGGCGCCGATGACGGTGGCGGTGGACGCGGCGAAGGCGAGCCAGCCGAATCCGGCGATGCGCAGGGCGCAGCCGGTGAGGACGACGGGGCGGGGGCCGTAGCGATCGGTGAGGGCGCCGCCGATGACGAAGAGGCCCTGCTGGCTGAAGGTACGGAGCCCGAGGACGAGGCCGATGAGCCAGCCGGTCATGCCGAGCCCGGTGCCGAGATGGGTGGCGAGGTAGGGCAGGACGGCGTAGAAGCCGGTGTTGAAGGCGAACTGGGTGGTGGTGAGGAGGCGGAGGTAGGGCGTGGTGGCCGCGCTCATGCGGGGTGCTTCCGGGTTCCACGGCCCCGTTCCGCCGCTGTCTTCCGGGTTCCACGTCCCCGCACCGCCGCTGTGGTGAGCGCGGCCAGTGCGCCGAGGACGGCGAGGGCGGTGGCGGGGGCGAGGACGGACCAGGGGGCGCGTTCGGCGTAGGGGAGGTTTTCGGAGAGCATGCGGCCCCATTCGGGTGCGGGCGGCTCGGTGCCGAGGCCGAGGAAGCCGAGCGAGGCGAGGGCCAGGGCGATGGCGGGGATGCGCAGGGCGGCGTGGCGGGCGACGGGGGGCAGGACGCCGGGCAGGAGGTGGCGGCGCAGGAGGTGGAGTCGCCCGGCTCCGAGTACCCGGGCGGCGGCGAGGTGCGGGGCGGCGCGTTCCTGGGTGTACAGGGCGGCGGTGTGGGCGGCGAGGGGTGCCCAGGCGACGGCGGTGACGGCGGCCGCGGCGCTCCAGGGGCCGGGGCCGGCGATGCCGGCGACGACGAGGCCGGTGAGGATCGCGGGCAGGGCGTTGGCGGTCTCGGTCAGTGCTCCGGCGCCCGCAGCTCCGAGGACGAGGCCCAGGAGCAGGGTGGCGGCGGAGACYGCGAGGGCGGTCAGGGCGGTGCGGGCGGCTCCGTGGCCGAGGCGGGCGAGGATGTCGCGGCCGAGGGAGTCCGTGCCGAAGGGGTGGGCGGCGGAGGGTCCGGCGAGGCGGGCGGCGGCGTCGATGTGGAGCGGGTCGCGCAGGAGGCCGGCGAGGGTCACGGCGGCGAAGAGCGCGGCGAGGAGGAGTGCGCCGGTGATCAGGGAGCGGCGTGCGCGGGCGGCCGGCGGGACGAGTGCGGGCAGCGCGCCGTCGTCGAGGGCGGGGCCGAGGAGGGCGCGGGCGGTGAGGCGGGTGGCGAGTCCGGCGGCGGTGCCGAGGAGCAGCAGGAGCAGGACGCAGGCCTGGAGGACGGGCAGGTCCTGGGCGAGTGCGGCGGCCAGGGCGGTGCCTCCGAGGCCGGGGATGGCGTAGAGGGTCTCGACGGCTACGGCTCCGCCGGTGAGTCCGACGACGACCAGGCCGAGCTGGGGCAGCAGGCCGGGCAGGGTGCGGCGCAGGGCGTGGCGGGCGGTGCGGTGCCCGGGCAGTCCGGCGGCGGTGGCGGCGCGGGCCCAGGGTTCGGCGAAGGCGGCGGGCAGGGCGTCGTCCAGGAGGCGGCCGAGGAGGGCGCCGGCGGGGACGCCCATGGCGAGGGCGGGCAGCACGGTCTGTTCGGGGGTGCCCCAGCCGAGAGCGGGAAGCCAGTCCAGCCGGACGGCGACGACCGCGGCGAGGACGGCGGCGATGAGGAATTCGGGGAGCGCGGCGAGGACGGCGGCTCCGGTGCCGGCACCGGCGGTGACGTTGCGGTGGCGTGCGCCGCGGCGCAGGGTGCGGGCGGCGAGGGCCGCGGCGGTCAGGAGGGCGACCAGGAGCGAGGCGCCCATGAGGGTGAGGGAGACCCCGAGGGCGGGTATCGCGTCCGGCGCGACGGGCTGTCCGGAGACCCAGGAGGTGCCGAGGTCGCCGTGCGGGAGCCCGGCCGCCCAGTCGCCGAGGAGTTGGAGGGGACCGCCGTCCAGGCCGGTCTCGGCGCGGATGGCGTCCAGGGTCCCGGGGGTGGGCGGCCGGTCGGCGTAGCGGGCGTGCAGGATCGTGAGGGCGGGGTCGGTGCGGGTCAGGCGGGGCAGCAGCCCGATGACGGCGACGACCGCGAGGAGTGCGGCGAGCCGGCCGGCCAGGTGTTTCACCGGGTCATCCGAGGCGGGTGTCCGCGGTGATGAGGGTGCGTTCCAGCGGGTCGAGGGAGACGCCCCGGACGCGGCTGTCGTCGTAGCCCTGGACGAAGCGTTCGTGGAGCAGCGGTACGAGGGCGTCGGTGCCGAGGACGTCGGCCTCGGCGCGCGCGGCGGCGGCGTGGCGGGCGTCGGGGGCGGTGGCGCCCGCGGCCTTGTCCACGTCGGCGTCGACGCGCTGGTCGCAGAGCTGGGAGATGTTGAAGCTGCCGTCGCAGGTGAAGTCGGAGGCGAGGTAGGAGACCGGGTCGGCGGTGTCGAGGAGGGTGTTGCGGGCCTGGATGAAGGCGTCGTACTTCCCGGCGAGGGCGTCGGCCTCCAGCTGGGCGTAGTCGCGGACGACCTGCTTGACGGTGAAGCCGCGCTTGCTGAGCTGCTGCTGGACGACGGTGGCGACCTCGGGGAGTTCGGGCCGGTTGGTGTAGGTGGCGAGGACGATCTCCTTCGTCCTCGCGACCTGTGCCTTGCCGGCGGCCTTCGTCCGGCCGACGGGGGTGGTGCGCACGCCCGCGGCCCAGGGAACGCCCGGGCCGAGGAGGCCCTGTGCGGTGTCGGCGCGGCCTTCGTAGACGGCCTTGACGAGGGCCTTGGAGTCGATGGCCTCGCGGGCTGCGGCGCGCATCGCGGGGTCGGCGAAGGCTCCGGTCGCGGTGTTGAGGGAGAGGCCGTTGGTGCGGGCGGAGGGGAACTCGTGGACGAGCCCGTCGCCGAGGAGGGAGGCCTGGGAGATCGGTACGTACTCGGCGACGTCGACGGCCTCGGTGCGCAGGGCGTTGGCGCGGGCGGTGCCGTCGGCGACGAACGTGACGTCGACGCCGGGGGCCTTGGCCTTGGCGCCCCAGTAGGTGTCGTTGCGTTCCAGCGTGGCGCTGACGGCGCCCTTGACCGCGGCGAGGGCGAAGGGGCCGGTGGCGTGTCCGGCCGGGTCGGCCCTGCCGCCGGTGTAGGCGGCGGCGGACAGGATCGTGAGGGAGGGGTTGGCGAGGCGCTGGGGCAGCAGCGGGTCGGCCCGGTCGGTCACGATCCGTACGGTGTCGGCGCCCTCGGCGGTGGCGGTGAGGCCGGTGTCGGACAGGACGCGGGGCTTCGGTGACGCCTTCTCCGCTGCGGTCAGTGAGCGGACGACGGCGGCCGGCTCGACCTTCGTGCCGTCGTGGAAGGTGGCCTCGCGCAGGGTGAAGGTCCATTCCTTCGCGCTGTGGCGCTTCCAGGAGGCGGCGAGCGCGGGCTTCGCCGTGCCGTCGCGGTCCAGGGTGGTGAGTCCCTCGATGACCGCGAGGCGGCTGAGGGTGACGGCGTCGTCGCCGTAGGGGGACATGGCCTGGGCGGGCGGGAAGGCCATGACGACCCGGAGGCGTTGCCCGCCGGCCGCGGCGCCGTCGGAGGTGCCGCCGGAGCAGGCGGTGGCGAGCGGGACGAGGAGGGCGGTCGCGGACAGGGTCAGCGGCAGCACGGAGCGACGGCGTCGGGGCGTGGGCATGGCAACGACCTTATATGAAAATGATTGTCATTTGGAATGGAGGGGCTGCGGCACTTCCGGAGGCAGCGGCAGCTCGAAGTGGACGATGCCCTGGCCGCCGTCCGGCAGCGCGCGCTCGTCGCACACCTCCCGCGCCAGCGACCGCCAGAACGGCTCGGCACCCGGCACGGCGGGATCGGTGTGCAGATAGATCGCCTCGTACCCGCCGGCCCGCACGACGAAGTCGTGGAGCTCGCGCACCATCCGGCGCGCGAGGCCGCGCCTGCGATGCTCCGGCGCGACGTAGATACGGCAGAGCTGGGCGGTGGTGCCGGACGGGAAACGGTCGGCGACCCACCGCGGATTGGGCGGCGCCTGCGGACCCCGGTCCCGTACGGCACCCGTCGCGACGATCTCGCCATCGCGCTCGGCCACCAGCAGCGTGCAGCGCGCGGGGCGCAGATAGGCGGCCTCGGGGTCGATGATGTCGGCGTGCCAGCGCGGTACGTAACCGGAGCGCAGGTCGCGGTAGACGGTGTCGAGCATGACGGCGCGCGCGCCGCCGATGTCCGGCGGCCCGGCGGTGCGCACGACGTACCCGCCGGCCTCGGCCCGTACCGGAGCGATCGTCGTCGTGCTCATCCCGGAGCTTCACCGTCCCTTGCGCGCCACGTCATTGCCGTAACAGCGTACGTGCAAGTGATGTGCAACAAGGTGGGGGGCTCCGGGGACTGCCAGGTCAGGCCCCCGGAGCGGCGTCGGCCGGGTCAGCCGGTGCGGTAGAGGAGCGCCGTCGCGATGCCGGCGATGCCCTCGCCCCGGCCGGTGAAGCCGAGCCCGTCGGAGGTGGCGGCGGAGAGCGAGACGGGCGCGCCCACGGCGGCGGACAGGACCTTCTGCGCCTCGTCGCGCCGCTTACCGATCTTCGGACGTACGCCGACGACCTGGACGGCCACGTTGCCGATCTCGAAGCCCTCGGACCGGACGATCCTGGCCGCCTCGGTCAGCAGCGTGACGCCCGCGGCGCCGGACCACTCGGGGCGCCCGGTGCCGAAGTGCTGCCCGAGGTCGCCGAGACCGGCGGCCGAGAAGAGCGCGTTGCAGGCGGCGTGCGCGACGACGTCGGCGTCGGAGTGGCCGGCGAGGCCCGGGCCCTCGCCCTCCCACAGCAGACCCGCGCACCACAGCTCGCGGCCCTCCTCGAACGCGTGGATGTCCGTGCCGATCCCGACGAGCGGGATCACGGGCGCGGCACCCCCTTCGTACGTCTCAGAAGCCATCGTTCGCCCTCCTGCGTGCGAGAACCGCCTCGGCCAGGACCAGATCCAGCGGCCGGGTCACCTTGAACGCCTCCTCGTGGCCGGGAACGACCACGACGGGCGCCCCGAGCCGCTCGACCATGCCCGCGTCGTCGGTCGCGCCCTCGCCGCTGACGGCGACCTCCTCATGGGCCCGCATCAGCGTGTCGCGGTCGAAGCCCTGCGGGGTCTGCACCGCACGGAGCCGGGCCCGCACCGGCGTGGAGAGCACCGGTTCGGGCTCCCCCGGCGCCCCGGGCTCGACCTCCTTGACGGTGTCGGCGAGCGGCAGCGCGGGGACGACGGCGGGCGCCCCGTCGCGTACGGCCTCGATCACCGCGTCGACCGTGTCGACGGGCACGAGCGGGCGGGCTGCGTCGTGGACGAGGACGACACCGATGTCCTCGGGCAGCGCGTCGAGGCCGAGCCGCACCGACTCCTGCCGGGTCGCGCCGCCGGGCACCACCAGGAAGTCGGTGCGCTCGGGCAGGGCGTGCTCGTCGAGCAGGCTCCTCACCCCGGGCGCCCCGTCCGGCGGCGCGACGACCACGACCAGGGACACATGACGGGAGGCCGCCATGGCCCGTACGGCATGGATGAGCATGGGCGTCCCGCCCAGCGCGCGGAGCGCCTTGGGGGCGCCCGGGCCGAGCCGTACGCCGCGGCCGGCCGCGGGAATCACGGCGGCGGTGCGGTGAGGACGCGATTGATCAGACATCGGTTGCACTCCGAAGCATCGGCATGTTTGTCTCCACGGCCGACGTGGGTATGGCCACAAGCGAGCCGGGCGCTACGCCATGACTCGACCGGGACCCTTTCCGTGACCCCGGGCGAGACGGGTACCACCCCGGCCGCTCGGGATCGGCCTCACACGTCGACTTCACAAGATCGCGAGCAAAGTACCGGGGGATCGTCGATGAGGCCAACGCATCGGCGCATCGGGGAGAACATCCGGTTTCATCAGGCCACGGCCACGCCCTCCGCAGGCGTCCGCCGGACCGGATGCGCCGCCCGGACGCCACCGCGCCGCGGCCGGACATGACAGGGCTGGACCCACCGCAGTCGGAAGTGCGGAAGTAACCGCAGCCGCCCATGAACCCGGATACGCGCCCAGCCGGACATGCCGCAGCGCCCGACGACACACCGTGAAAACGGCTGGTCAGCGGGCACCGCGGCACATTATTTACGACCGGTGCGATCCGGTTCAGGACGCGAGGACCTCGTCAAGAAGAGCCTCGGCCTTGTCCTCGTTCGTGTTCTCCGCAAGAGCGAGCTCACTCACCAGGATCTGGCGCGCCTTGGCGAGCATGCGCTTCTCACCTGCGGAGAGACCGCGCTCGCGCTCACGACGCCACAGGTCACGCACGACTTCCGCGACCTTGATGACATCACCGGATGCGAGCTTCTCGAGATTTGCCTTGTAGCGTCGGGACCAGTTCGTCGGCTCCTCGGCATACGGCGCGCGCAGCACCTCGAAGACCCGGTCCAGCCCTTCCTGCCCGACTACGTCGCGCACACCTACGAACTCCGCATTGTCCGCCGGTACACGCACCGTCAAGTCGCCCTGAGCGACCTTGAGCACCAAGTAGGTCTTGTCCACGCCTTTGATCTGGCGAGTTTCGATAGCCTCGATCAGCGCGGCCCCGTGATGGGGATAGACCACGGTGTCGCCAACCTTGAACGTCATGTGACAGGTACCCCTTCCGTGGCTATCAAGAGTAACACGAGAACAGCTTCTCCTGAATGGCGTTTTCGCAGGTCAGGGCATATCTCGGGGCTTGACAACTGCAACACGGACGTGCTGCGGAAGGCTCGCGGAGGACGGTATTCGCAGGTCGGAGCCGCTGTGCGGGCGAGGAGAAACACGGACGTCACACCGGCCGGAACCCGCTCGGAAGTGACGAGACGTCCCGTTTTGCCGGGTTCCGGATGATGAACATTCCGTACTCCGTTCGGAGATGGATCACCCGTACGGCGGTTAGCGGCGGCGGCAGTACCGGTGGGCAATGAAATTGATCAACGCCGGACACCGTGAGGATTATGTGCAATGAATGCGCCACAGCCCCTTGAACAGCGGCTGAACAGGGACACGAAGCGCGGGAGGAACATCAGGTCACGTGCGGCGGAACAGGTGACGGAAGGCGCCGCGGAACAGGTGACGGAACACGTGGCGGAATTGATCAAGCGCGTTATGTGAACGGCGTGCGAATGATCTCGCGCCCGCCGGCCCGCGATCTCCCGGACCGTCGGGCGAGGATCCCCCGGGCTGTCAGGGGCGGGTCGGGTGCGGGGCGGGGACGGCGGCTCGGTAACCTGGCCGCTGACACACCCTTAGGGCGGCTTTACACCGCTCGCCCGACCCCGTCCGTAAGTCCGCTCGTTCAAGGAGTTGCCGCCGCCGTGAGCCGCAGCCTTCGACACGGCGCCCTCGCCGCCACTGCCATCGTGTTCTCGATCGCCGCGCTCTCCGCATGCGGAGCCGGCAAGAACGCGCAGACGCTCGAAGTCAGGCCTGACAACGCCGCCACGTCGTCCGGCGACATCAAGATCCAGAACGCCAACGTGGTCACCCAGCCGGAGCACGGCGCCGAAGGCCCGGCCTCGGTCACCGCCACGCTGTTCAACACCGGCACCCAGGCGGAGACGCTCGACGCCATCACCCTGACGGGTGGCAGCGGCTCCGTGGAGCTGCACGCCGCCAAGGGTTCGGGACCGGTCGTCGTACCGGCCGGCGGCCGGGTGATCCTCGGCGGCAAGGGCAACGCCTCCGCCGTGATCGAGAACGGCCACGAGGCCACGCGGAACGGCGACGTGCAGCCGCTGGTCTTCAAGTTCAGCCGGACCGGCGACATCCCGCTCGGCGCCTCCGTCGTGCCCGCCACCGGCTACTTCAAGGGCTTCGGCCCCAGCGCGCTGCCCCAGACCCCGAAGAAGCCGGAGAACTCGCCCGAGGCGACGCCGACCGGTTCCGCGTCCGAGACCCCGGGCGCCTCGACCGGCAGCCCCTCGGCCCCGGCCTCGGAAGGCGACACCACCACCCCGAGCGACGCGGCGTCCGACTCCCAGCAGCCGGGCTGACCGCACCCCGCACGACAAGCAGGTGTGGCTGAGGCGCCTCCCGGWCCGGGAGGCGCCTCAGCCACACCTGCTGCCCTGTCGCCCAGGGGCGGTTTACGGCTCGAACTTGTACCCGAGACCCCGCACCGTCACGAGGAAGCGCGGGGCACCCGGGTCCGGCTCGATCTTGGCGCGCAGCCGCTTCACGTGGACGTCGAGGGTCTTGGTGTCGCCCACGTAGTCCGCGCCCCAGACCCGGTCGATCAGCTGCATCCGGGTCAGCACCCGGCCGGCGTTGCGCAGCAGCATCTCCAGCAGGTCGAACTCCTTCAGCGGCAGGTCGACCTTGCCGCCGGAGACCGTGACGACGTGCCGGTCCACGTCCATCCGCACCGGGCCGGCCTCCAGCGCGGCCGGAGTGACCTCCTCCGGCTCCCCGCGGCGGCGCAGCACCGCGCGGATGCGGGCGACGAGCTCGCGCGAGGAGAAGGGCTTGGTCACATAGTCGTCGGCCCCTATTTCCAGACCGACGACCTTGTCGATCTCGCTGTCCTTGGCGGTGACCATGATCACGGGGACGTTGGACTTGCTGCGCAGCTGCCGGCAGACCTCGGTGCCGGGCAGGCCGGGCAGCATCAGGTCGAGGAGCACGAGGTCGGCGCCGTTGCGCTCGAACTCGTCCAGGCCGTCGGGTCCGGTGGCCGCGATGGCGACCTCGAAGCCTTCCTTGCGGAGCATGTAGGACAGGACGTCGCTGAAGGATTCCTCATCCTCGACGACAAGCACTCGGGTCACGGAAGAGCCTCCGGGGCAGGGAACGAATCAAAAGTGTCGGGTGCGGCGCCCGGGTGGGACGCCTCGTCGCCGTTGACGATGAGGGGACCGCCCGATGTGCGGTCCCGGGCCCGTACGGAGCCCGCTTCGGGCAGCCGCAGGGTGAAGGTGGAGCCCTGACCCTCCGAGCTCCAGACGGTGACCTCCCCGCCGTGCGAGGCGGCCACGTGCTTGACGATGGCGAGGCCGAGGCCGGTGCCACCGGTGGCGCGCGAGCGGGCCGGGTCGACGCGGTAGAAGCGTTCGAAGACCCGTTCCCGGTCCTTCTCCGAGATGCCGAAGCCCTGGTCGGTCACGGCGATCTCGATCTCGTCCCCGCCGGGTACGACCACCCGGCGTACGGCGATGCCGACGCGGGTGCGGGCGGGGCTGTAGTTGACGGCGTTCTCGACGAGGTTGCCGAGCGCGGCGGCGAGCTGGCCGCGGTTGCCCCATATGCGGAGATCGGCGGTGCCGCCCGAGGCCATGGTGATCTGCTTGGAGCCGGCCTGCTGCCGGCAGCGGTCGATGGCTTCGGCGACCAGCTCGTCGACCCGGACCGGCTCGGCGTCCTCCAGCGGGTCGTCGTTCTGCACCCGGGAGAGGTCGATGAGCTCCTGTACGAGGTTGGTGAGCCGGGTCGCCTCTATCTGCATCCGTCCCGCGAACCGCTCCACCGCCTCCGGATCGTCGGAGGCGTCCATGACGGCCTCCGAGAGCAGGGACAGCGCACCGGTCGGGGTCTTGAGCTCATGGCTGACGTTGGCGACGAAGTCGCGCCGGACCGCTTCGATACGGCGGGCCTCGGTGAGGTCCTCGACCAGCAGCAGCACCAGCCGGGAGCCCAGTGGGGCGACCCGGGCGGAGACCGCGAGGGCCTCGCCCCGGCCCGTACCGCGCCGGGGAAGGTCCAGCTCGACCTGTCGTATCTCCCCGTCACGGCGGGTGTCCCGCGCCATGTTCAGCATCGGCTCGACGGCCAGACGGCCTCCCCTGACCAGTCCCAGCGCGTACGCGGCGGAGCTGGCCTTGACGACGCTGTCGCTCTCGTCGAGCACGACCGCGGAGGAGCTGAGCACGGACAGGACCGTGTCGACGCCGGGAGGCAGGGGGGCGCCGCTGTCGGGCCGCAGGGACGTACGCGTGGGTTTCTTCTGGTCGCGCTCGCTCCAGCGGAACGCCAGCATCGCGATCACGCCGGTACACACCCCGGCGATCGCTGCAGCTGCGGCGACCGCCGCGTTCACGTCCATGGCTCCAGGTTATGCGGCTCCACCGACACTCTCCCAGCCGTCCGAGTGCCTATCCGAACACTCGTCGCCCAGAGTTCACCGAGGGGCAAGCGCCGGTTCACTTGGCCGGTCGGAACCCGACGCGTACGGCCGTCACGGTGGCACCGTGGGGTTCAGAGCTGGCCCCGGCCTCGGTTCAGAACTGGAGAGGGACTTCCCATGCGTGACGCGTACCACGAGGAACTCGATTCGATCGGCGAAGGGCTGGTCGAGATGGCCCGGCTCGTCGGATCGGCGATCGGCCGGGCGACGACGTCCATGCTCGACGCCGACCTCAAGCTCGCGGAGACCGTGATCGCCGCGGACCAGAAGGTCGACGACCTCCAGCACGACCTGGAGGCCCGGGCCATCGCGCTGCTGGCCCGCCAGCAGCCGGTGGCGACCGATCTGCGGATCGTGGTCACCTCGCTGCGGATGAGCGCCGACCTGGAGCGCTCGGGCGACCTCGCCCAGCACGTCGCCAAGCTGGCCCGGCTGCGCTTCCCGCAGAAGGCGGTCCCGGACGACCTGCACGCCACCATCCTGGAGATGGGCCAGCTCGCGCAGCGCCTGATGGCCAAGGCCGCCGAGGTCATCATCACCAAGGACGTCGACCTGGCGCTCCAGCTGGAGCAGGACGACGACGAGATGGACCTGCTGCACCGCACGCTGTTCCAGCACCTGATGGACGACCGCTGGAAGCACGGCATCGAGACGGCCGTCGACGTGACGCTGCTCGGCCGCTACTACGAGCGGTTCGCCGACCACGCGGTCTCGGTGGCCAAGCGCGTCGTCTATCTGGTGACGGGCGAGCACGCGGACGAGATCCAGCAGCCGACGCCGGTCGAGGGGGCGTAACCGGCCGCACCCGCACAGCCGGCCGCGGACGCATCCGGCGCCAGGGACTCGCACATGCGTTCCTGCGCGTGTGCGCCGTTGATGCGCCCGCCCGGCTGGGCATGCAATGGGGTGGGGCGGCACGACCTTTCCGTACGCCCCGGTCGCGGGCCCCGGGCGGGCGTGCGGCCCTGTCGTACACCTTGAGGAGGAACCATGGCCGATTCCCCCACGACCGAACCCCAGCAGGAGACACCCGCCGACGTGGCGCACCGGGGCGTCGTCGGCGCCTGCGGCTGCGGATCGGGCTGCGGGTGCGGCTGCCAGTCCGGCGCGCCGTGCCAGTGCGGCGGCTGCTCCGGCTGACCGGGAGCGCGCAGCGGCAGAGGGCGCCCCGCACGGACCGACAGGGTCCGCGCGGGGCCGCCCCGTGCCCGGATCAGACGGCCCGGTCCACAGCGGGCCCGGCACCGGCACCCTGAACCGCCCCCGCCCCGACCGCTCCGGCGGCATCGACGACCCCGCCCGCTTCGGCCGACCCGGCCGCTCCGCCCGCTCCGGCCGGCCCGCTCACGGCCGCGGGTGCCGGCGCCGGAGCCGCGCCCTCCCGCGGCAGGTTCCGCATCAGCAGCCAGTAGCCGAACGCCGCCGCGGTACCCAGGACCGCACACGTACCCCACAGCCACCCGGCGCCGAAGTGGTCGATCACCACACCGGACATCAGCGGGGCCACGAGCGCCGCAGCCGACCAGGACAGGGCGTACATGCCCTGGTAGCGGCCCCGGCCGTGAGCCGGTGAGAGCTGGACGACCAGACCGTTCTGCACGGGCGCGTTGACGATCTCGGCGACCGTCCAGACGCAGATGGTCAGCGCGTAGAGCGCCACCGAACCGGCGAAGGCCGTCAGCCCGAACCCGTACCCGGCGAGCAGCGACGACACGATGAGCAGCCGGCGCGGGTCGCGGCTCTGGATGAACCGGGTGACCGGGATCTGGAGCACCACGATGAGCACGCCGTTGACGGCGACCGCCGCGCCGAAGTCGGAACTGCTGAACCCGTCGGCCCCCATGGCCACCGGCAGCCCCACATACCCCTGCTGGAAGATCAGGGCGATCACGAACGACAGCCCGACGACGCCCATGAACCGTCCGTCGCGCAGCACCGTGCCGAGCCGGACGCCATCGCCGGCGGCACGCGCGTCCGTGGCCGTGGACGGGGCCTTCTGCGGCCGGGACTCCGGCACCTTCGTGAAGACGACGATCGCGCAGCACAGCGTCATCACCGCCTCGCCGACAAAGCCGGCGAGGTAGCTGTACTCGGCGACGAACCCTGCCCCGGCGGACGAGACCGCGAACCCCAGGTTGATCGCCCAGTAGTTGAGCGAGAAGGCCCGCACCCTGTCCTTCGCCGGGACGATGTCGGCGATCATCGCCTGCACCGCGGGACGTGAGGCACTGCTGGCCATGCCGACGCAGAAGGCGACGGCGGCGATCGCCACCGGATGGACCATGAAGCCGAGCACGGCCACCGAGACGGCGGTCGACAGCTGCGCGACGAGCATCGTGGGCCGCCGCCCGAAACGGTCCGTCATCACGCCGGCCACCAGCGAGGAGACGACCCCGCCGAGCCCGTGCAACGCGGCGACCAGCCCGGCGTACGAGGCGGAGTACCCCCGGTCCAGGGTCAGGTACAGGGCCATGAAGGTGGCGACGAACGCCCCGAGGCGGTTGACCAGGGTGCTGGTCCACAGCCACCAGAACTCTCTGGGGAGACCGGAGACGGATTCACGGGTGGCCCGTCTGAGACCGGCGACAGACATACGGGTTCCCCCAGGACGTACGGATGCGGATGCCGGCGGTAAGCGGTCCGCCGACGGTCCGAACATTACAAATCCTGGATTCGGCGCTGCCACCCAATTGACGGCCGGCGTCAATCCACGCGGCTCTGTCCGCCCTGTGGCCGGGCGCGCGCGGCCCGTACGGGTTCGATTACGCTCGGACCCATGGCCGACGCACCGTACAAGCTGATCCTCCTCCGCCACGGCGAGAGCGAATGGAACGCGAAGAACCTGTTCACCGGATGGGTGGACGTCAACCTCACCGAGAAGGGCGAGAAGGAGGCGGTCCGCGGCGGTGAGCTGCTCAAGGACGCCGGCCTGCTCCCCGATGTACTGCACACCTCGCTCCAGAAGCGCGCCATCCGCACCGCCCAGCTCGCGCTGGAGTCCGCGGACCGCCACTGGATCCCCGTCCACCGCTCCTGGCGCCTGAACGAGCGCCACTACGGCGCCCTCCAGGGCAAGGACAAGGCGCAGACGCTCGCCGAGTTCGGCGAGGAGCAGTTCATGCTCTGGCGCCGCTCGTACGACACCCCGCCGCCCGCCCTCGAGGACGGCACCGAGTTCTCCCAGAGCGACGACGCGCGCTACGCGACGATCCCGCCGGAGCTGCGCCCGCGCACGGAGTGCCTCAAGGACGTCGTCGTCCGCATGCTGCCGTACTGGTACGACGGCATCGTCCCGGACCTGCTGGCCGGCCGCACGGTCCTGGTCGCCGCGCACGGCAACAGCCTCCGTGCCCTGGTCAAGCACCTCGACGGCGTCTCGGACGAGGCCATCGCGGGCCTGAACATCCCGACGGGCATCCCGCTCGCGTACGAACTGGACGAGAACTTCCGCCCGTTGAAGCCGGGCGGGACGTACCTGGACCCGGACGCGGCGAAGGCCGCCATCGAGGCCGTGAAGAACCAGGGCAAGAAGAAGTAAGCAGAGCTGAAGTAGCCCCCCACCTGCGGGTTTTCCGCTTGGTGGGGGGCTTCTTGGTGCGCTGGGCCGTCTGTGGGCCGTCGCGGTCAGATACTGCGGAGTCCCACTCGTACCGAAACCAGGAAGGCAAGCGGGAGGACAGCGGCAGGTTCGGCGCCGACCCACACCGCAAGCGTCGCGCCTCCGAGGCCGATGAGGACCAGAGGCAGCTCACGGGGGATGAGGTCGATACGCAGTCCGCGTCGTGGCACCATGGGCTTCTCCGTAGGGCGCATTACTTCTCCTATCGCACTGGTGAATAAGTGTGCCGACGGGGCGAGGGGCCGCTCATGCCCGTGAGCGGCCCCTCTTTTTCCCTCGATGGCTTAGTGGACTTTAGCGGCCCACCGAGGGGTGCTACAAATCCGCAGCTAAAACGCGCTATTGGCAGCACACCTCAGCTTTAGAACGACGCCACGAGTGGCGTGGTGAGCAGCCCTCCGGCGTCCGAATCAAGGATCACCTACGAAAAAATCGTAGGTGATCCTGTCGGACTGAAGGGGCCCGTCGAGCCAGCACCCGCCCTGGCAACCGCAGCGACCAGGAGGCCAGGTGACGGGCCCACAGGGGCGAGCATGAGACGCGAAAATGTTGCGGCCAGGGGAACATTCACGTGTGGTGATTCCAAATGCCAGCTTCGACAATGCTGCGGGGCGGGGAATTCACGTGTGGTGATTCCAAATGCCAGCTTCGACAATGCTGCGGGGCGGGGAATTCACGTGTGGTGATTCCAAATGCCAGCTTCGACAGTCCTGTGGGGCGACATTGCGGCACCGGGCAGGGAGCGGGCGGCTTGTGCTGCGGAGTATCTCCCCTCAGGCGAACACGGCAGCAATCGCCTTGCGGGTGCGCTCCTGGCTCGACGGCATGAGGTGCGCGTACACCCGCAGTGTGAGGCCGGGGTCCGAGTGCCCGAGGTACTCGGCAAGCGCCTTGATGTTCTCCCCAGCGTCCAGCAGCACCGACGCGTAGAAGTGCCGCATGGCGTGCATGCCGTTCTCGCGTGACTCGGCGTGCGGAGCGCCGGCCGCCGGGACCGGGATGACTCCCGCCGAGGCCAGAGCCGGTTTCCACGCTTCCTCGTTCAGCGAGGTGCGCCAGACATGACCACCGCGCGGTCCCATGAAGATGAGCCGCTTGGTCACCAGCGGTCCGCCCGCGACCTTCCACGGCAACGTGATCTCGACCGGCGGGAACTGCTTCATGTGGGCCCGAAGTACCTCAGCGACCGGGCCGGGGAGCGGCACGTCCCGCAGCTTGCCGCCCTTGGGCGGAGCGAAGACCGGCTTGCTGCGGCTCAGCTTGAGCTGCTGGACGACATGCAACGTGTCCGACCGGAAGTCGATCGCGTCCACCGCGACACCCAGGATCTCGCCTTGCCGCAGGCCGCAGGCCGCAGCCGCCGCCCAGGTCGACCATCGCCTGATACCGCTCCGGCATGCCCGCTCGCACCGCGAAGAGCCGTTCCGTAGTCCAAGGCGTGACGCGCTTCGTGTCCACGGTCGGCGGCCGTACCGAGCGGGCGGCGCAAGGGTTCCGAGGAAGGTGCCCGTCGTCCACGGCCGCGCTGAGAGCCGCCCGGACGTTGGAGTAGATCGTCCGGGCGTACGAGCCACGTACACCGTTCGCCTGGAGCTGCTGCACCCAGTCGCGGATGTGCGCCGGCTGGAACGAACCAAGTGGACGCGTGCCGAGGTACGGGAACGCGTGCAGCCGAAGCTGCGACTCCATTGAGGCTTGCGTGTTGGGGTCCGCGCCTTGTGTGGACACCCAGCCCTCCGCGTATTGCTGGAAGGTGGTCCGGGCCGCGCGGGGATCGATGTACTGTCCCCGCGCCATGTCCGCCTCAGTATGGGCCAGCCACTGATCAGCGAGCCGCTTCTGTCGGTCCGGGAAGCTCTTCGACTTCTCCGTGCCGTCCGGCCCGACATAGCGCGCGCGGTAGCGGGACCCCACTCCGTAGCGATCCGACTTCACCTTGCGAGGCTTACCGTCAGGGTCGGTCACGGTCACGAACCAGCGGTCCTGAATGTGTCCGGCCATCAGGCAGCCGCCTCGCTCCGGCGGGAGTCGACCCAGGCCCGTACGTCGTCGGGGTCGAAGCGGAGGTGCCGGCCGACACGGAAGCCGCGGGGGCCGGTCCGCTTCCGGCGCCACTGGTAGACCGTCTCGACGCTGGGCAGCTCGAACATCTCGACTAGGTCGTCAGGCGTCAGATAGCGACTCGGCAGAGGAAGCGCCATGGTCACCACTCCCCCTCATCGACCAGCTCCGCCATGGCTGCACGAGCGGTTTCGCGGTTGAGCCGGAGACCACGGGCAATGGTCGCGGCGAGGACGGATTCGCCGGGCGAGTGACCGTGGCCGGCGTATTGCCAGTCGGCCAGGACGAGCACGGTGTCCGGGACGCGGTCCTCCAGGCCGAGGGACTGCCGTTCCTGAGCAGCGCGGAAGTCGGCGCGGGCCTGGCGGAGCTCGCCGAGAGTGGTCGAGTAGCGGCGGGACTTCGAGGAGAAGTGCCCGCGGAACCCGAGCATGTGTGCCCAGGCACGCAGCCGACGTTCGGGGTAGATCGGATCGAGGAGGTGGCATGCGGCGATGAGACGGCGGGCGTGGTCGGGAACGCCGTGGCGATCGAGCTCGGAGAGTTCGCCAATGCGGCGGTCCAGAGTGCCGGTGTTTTCCGCCGCTTTGGTGGCGTACTTCGCGACGTAGGACGCCACAGCCTGTTCGGTGACATCGGAGCCGTCGCCGAAGGCAACGACCGGGCGGACGTCGAGTTGTGTGCCCCAGCGGAAGGTACGAGCGGGCTGCTCGCCGACGGCGGGTGCGGACACCGAGGTGTAGTTGTGCTGAGCGGCTGCGTGTATCGCATTGGTGAGCAGGTCGACGGTCGCCCAGGACGGAGGTGGCGTGCCGGGCCCGTCCGGTCCGTCGATCCGCATCACGGCGTGGAAGTGGATCGCCCCACGCCTCTGAAACTCCGCGACTTTGCCGTACGAGAGCCGAGCCGATTCCTTCAGCTCTACCTGCGTAAGCCCGGCGCGGGCCGCTATTTCCCGTCGGAGGCGAGTGGTGAACCGCATCCAGAGGTCGCCGGCGTAGTTGTTGAACAGGACCGATCCGGCGTAGTCATACGTCTCGGGGTCCAGCGCGGTACCGAGCTCGGATGCATCTGCCGAGTGCCGGCTACCGCAACGGCAAGTGCCACGTTCGGGACGGTTGTGGACCGGGCCGAAGGACGGGGCGGTAAGGGTGGCGAAGACCCGGGGGTGATCCCGCACGGTGGCGGGGAGATCGCGGCGGTCATCTCCGGCCAGGCCCGCGCGGATCAGGTGGTAGGTGTCTCCGGCGTACGTCCAGGCGCAGGAGGGGCAGCGGGAAGCGCGGCGATTTCCGCAGGCGAGGCGGAGACGTCCGCCGGGCTCGGTCTCGGTCGAGTAGTGGTGAAGGGTCTCGCCGGTGGTCTTGTCCTTGGTGAGGGTCCAACCGGTCAGGTGGATCGGGTCGGAGCAGCCACCGGTGCGGCGGATCTGGTCCTCCCAACGGTGGAACTCGGGGGCCGAGGCCACCCTCAGCAGGTCGCCGAGGGTGAGCCGGTCGAGCTGCGATTCAGGCATGTGCACTCCCCCGGCGGCGGGCGGTGCGGTCGGTCATGATGGTGCTTCCTTCCGGATCTGTGGTTCGGGCAGGAGCACGGCTTCCGGGCGGCGGATGCTTGGCGGTATCGAGGCCGCCGGAAGCCGGTCAGCGGTGGTTCTGCGACGCCACGAGCGACCGAATGACCAGGGCGCTTATGGCGAGCGACGCGGCGGTGACGGCGACCGCAAGGAGCATGGAGACCAGGACCGCGCCGACGACCAGCACCACGGCCGTGCCGCCACCGATGACGGCGACGACGGCACCGGGCGTGAGCTGGACCGTGGGACGTACGGGAGCCGTAGGGGCCGGGGCCAGGGTCTGGTGGGGCACGGCGGGGACGTCGCTCCGGGCGGTTCCAGTGACAATTCCGGTCGGCAACGGGTTGGTGGGGATCTTCGGACGGAGCATGGCGGTTCTCCCTTCGGCGGGGGGTTACTTGACGGCGGTGTCGATCACGGGGTCAGGAGGCTGTCGGCGAGGAGGTAGCCGCCGAGCAGCAGCACGAGCACGAGCCACCAGGGCGGGCGGATCAGCTTCACGCCGAGCCAGCCGACGACGATCAGGGCGAGCCAGAGCGGTACGTCCATGGATTGGTCTCCTTCAGCGGACCTTGCAGCGGTGGGTGCGGGCGGCGAGCTGGGCGGCGGACCGGCTGCTGAAGTCGGACGACCAACCGCAGCGATCGGCGGTGCACACGGCGGCGTGCTGGGTGCGGCCGTGCCGGTCGCGGTGGGTACCGATCTGCACCGGTCCGATCCGCATCACGGAGTGGAAGTGGTCGCGGGCGGGCATGGTGGATCTCCTCTCGGGTCAGGCGAGCTGAGCGGCAATCGCGGCGGCGAGTTGAGGCGGAACTCCGAGGCGGGCGCGGAGCGTGTCGGTGTCGATCGGTGAACCGGTACGGGCGCGGTGGTCGTCGGCGACCTTCCGGGCGTGGTCGACGAGCGCGGCCGGCACGGGCGGAGACGCGTCGGCGGGAGGCAGGACCGGAGACTCCTCAGCGGCAGGAATCGGCGCTGGTTCCAGCTCCGGGGCCTGTTCCTCGGTGACGAGCTCCGGCGCTGAGGAATCAGCCGTAGGCACCGCCGGAACGGGCGTCCCGTCCTCAACCGAGGTCTCTGTGTGGGCGAGGAGCGTCCCGCCGAGGAAGGCAAGCGCGGGCCATCCAGCAATGCCGAAGCGCAACCAGGCCGGAGGGTGCGCGAGATCGAGGAATCCTGCGGTGGCGACGTTGGCACCGAGCGAAGCGACGAGCGCGATCAGGAACCAGCACCAGGCGAGCCGGGACGGGCCGTCCTTGCGTAGCCGCCGCCAGGCAGCGACCAGGAGCAGATCAACGCTGATCGGGTAGGCCCATGCCTTCCAGCCGTCCTGGCCCGCGGCGGCGGCAAGGTCGTGGAGGTGGGCGAAGGAGAGCGCGCCAGCGATCACGGCTTGGATCAGTACGGCGTCCACGCGCACGGAGGGACGGGCCATCGGACTTCTCCTTTTCGGCATGGGACGGGTAGGGACTTGGCGCGGGAATGGTCCACGCCGACCGGTGAGCGGGAGGGTCAGGCGGTGGTGGGCGCGGCTTTGGTGAGCGGCGCGGTGGCCGAGGCCAGGGGTGCGACGGTGGGCCGGAAGGCCGCGAGGGCGGGCACATCCGGAGTGCGGTCAGCGTGCCGGTTGCAGATGTTCACGGCTTGGCGCAGTGAGGTGTGTGGTGCCCGGATGCGGGTCCATCCACCGGTCGAGTCACCCGAGACCGCGATGCCGGGGACGTCGGTGGGAATCTGGATCGCGGCAAGGACGGCGTCCGGAGCAATGTCTCCGAAGGCCATGTTGGCGCTGGACTCGTCATTGACCCGGTGGGCGGTCCGACCCGTGAGTTGGGCACGGAGCATCGTGATGCCCTTGCCGAGTTCGGAGCCGAAGCGCTGGCCACAGATCTCCAGGTAGATCCCCGCGGCACGGCCGAGCTGAGCGAGGCGGACCAGAGCAGTGACGATCCGGTCGCGGCGCTTCTCCTCGTCCTTGGTGGCGAACAGCGCCAGCTCGGCGACCTCGTCGACCAGGACCACGACCGGCGTCGGGCGTATGTCGGTCGGCAGGTCCCAGATGTCGGCGGCTATGTCGGCGTCCGGAACGTCAACGGTGATGCGCTGAGCGGAGCGGATGAGCTGGTAGACGTCCTCCATGTGCTGCACGAGTGCTTCGAGGAGTTCGAGGGCGGTGTCCGGGTTGTCGGCGAGGGCGGAGAAGCGCCGGGCGAGCGGAAAGAGCTCGACGCCCTGTTTGCAGTCAATCCCGACGAGCGCGACGTCGTGCGCCGCGAGGCCGGCGACCAGGTTGCGCTGGTAGACGGACTTCCCCGACTCGGTCGCGCCGAGCGTCAGCCCGTGGGGCACAGCCCGGTAGTCGCGGTAGTGGACGGATCCGTCCTCGCGCAGTGCGACGGGGATACGCATCGGCGCGGGGCCGGTTTCGGCGGGCATCTGCACCCGCCGGAGGACGTCGTATCCCGTCATCCGTAACTCCACGATTCCCGAGCGAAGTTCGCGGGAGGTGACTCCGTACATCCCGAAGGAGTGCCGGAGGCGGTCGGTGGCCGAGGCAACGTCGAAGGCATCCTGACCGGGACGGAGCTTGATCCGCAGGACCAGCCCGGTACGAGTAGGCCGAAGCCGGAGAATGCGCGGGGCCCTCGACTCAGGAACGGGGCGGTTCGTCATCCGGGCGAGGGAGAGACGCCAACGCGCGGGCGGAACGGTGAGTCCGCAGGCGTCCATGACCGAGGCGTATCGGACCGCTACCCGCAGCGCGGCAAGGGTGACCCCGAAGGTCATCCAGTACCAGGCGGGACGCCGCCACCGCAGGATCACTGCGATGACGACGACCAGCAGCAGCGTGACCAGGCACCCGGTCATGATCAGGCCGCCTTGGGCTTCTCGGCAGCGGCGACGAGCGAGGTGACCGCCACCGCGCGGAAGGCGATGCCATGTCGCTTCTGCCCGTTGAACTCGTTCTCCCACGGCCGGGCGATCAGGCCGGTGACGGCGACGGGCGTGCCCATCATCAGCTCACCGGAGATGCCCGGCTCAGGGACGGTGACCGAAAGGATCTCCACCTCCTCGTTCGCCACGAACATCACGTCCACGGTCATGAGCTTCGCGCCGCTCTCGACGTCCACGGCGATCTCGCCGGTCCGGCGGTCCTTGACCTTGATCTGCGGGGGCTTGGCGACCATCACTGACGCGGCGGAGGTGTCGACGGGGATCGTACGCACAGAAGATCACTCCTATAGAAGTCTTCGACTCAGTCACTCATGTATATGAGTGACATAAAGAAGAGTGCATCACTCCTATACATGAGTCAACCCGCCGAGACGAGGAAGTCACGGCGGGCTGCGTTGAGTTGAGTGCGCGTCAGTCGGAGGCGGGGATCCGGTAGCTGAAAACGAACTGGTCAGCGGCCATGAGCGTGTCGCACACCTCTACGACACGATCCTCCGTCGTCCTTGCCTCACGGATCAGGTGAACCACCGAAGCACCGGGGCTCAGGGCCAGTTCGGAGGCCTCCGCCTTGGTCGCCAGCCGGGCTTGCAGCGTCTCGACGAACTCCGCGAACTCGTGCCCGTGGTCTTCGAGGCGGGCGTAGATGCCACCACCGCCGGGGTTCTTCGCGAAGAGCTCGGGGATGTCCTTCGCAACGTCCCACGGGAGGTACGACGTGGCCGTCTCGACGGGGGTTTCATTGCGGAAGTAGAGACGGCGCCGGGCGAGCACCTGAGCGCCGGCGGGGACGCCGAGCCGCTCCGCAATGTCGTTCGGTGCGTCCATCGGACCGATGTAGAGAACACTGACGCCCGCTTTGGCGCCGGACTGTTCCGACTCGGCGAGGTACGCAGCCTTGCCGCCCTGTCGATGGGAGCGCTTGAAGCGGTCCGAGGAACGGTGCCGTACCGGCGGCCGGGCCTTCACCATGGAGCCCTTGCCCTGGCGGGTCTCCACGAGGTCACTCGCGCGGACCTCCACCATGGCCTTGCGGATGGTGCCGCCGGAGACGCCGTAGCGCTCCACGAGCTCCGATTCGCTGGGCACCATGTCACCGGGCTTGAGGATTCCGGCGCGGATCTGCTGAACGATCTCCTCGGCGATCTGCACGTACCGAGGTACGGACTTCCCACCTCCTACTGCTGTTTCCATAGTCCTTCTCTTCCTCCTATGCTCCTGTACATGAGTAACAGTGCGCAGGAAGGCACGTCAACGCCGCTTCACTCCGTGTCCGTAGCCGGAGTGGTCGTGCGCGAGGACGGGCGACTCCTGGCGATCCGCCGTGCCGACAACGGCACTTGGGAGCTCCCAGGCGGTGTACTCGAACTCGACGAGGCCCCGGAGACGGGCGTTCAGCGCGAGGTCCTGGAGGAGACGGGCATCCACGTCGAGGTGTACGAGCTCACGGGGGTCTACAAGAACACCATGCGCGGCATCGTGGCCCTGGTCTTCCGATGCAAGCCCGCCGGCGGAAGCGAGCGGACGTCCAGCGAATCGACCGCGGTCGGCTGGCTCACGCCGGACGAGGTCACCGAGTGGATGTCCGAGGTCTACGCGGTCCGACTGCTGGATGCCCTCGACGGGAACGGGCCCCACGTGCGGAGCCATGACGGCAAGCGCCTGACGCCGGTGCGATAGAACTTTCTCTACTTCATCAAGGCCCGCGCACGGCGCGGGCGCGCGCCGCCTCAGCGGCGCGGCCTGCCTCTGTCTTCGCCCCGGCTGGCCGCGCCCGGCGGCGCGCTGGCGAGCTGCGGGCCTGAAGGTGGGGGACACCCTCTGTGGCTGGGGCGGTCGGCTCCACGGCTTTAGGCAGCCACTTTGGGGCGAGCCTCTAAGATCATGGCCCCAACGTCGTGCTTTAACGGGCAGGTCCACAGACTGCCCGACTCGCCGGAAGCTTAAGGGGCCATGATCACTCGCCCCAAAGCAGCTCCAGCCCAAAGCCACTCCGCCGACCTGTGAGCCGTGGCAGCCCTTGTGCGGGGAAGCAAGAGGAGCTCCCCGCCCTAACACCTAGAACAAGCGACCCAACTGCTCGGGAACGGCCGACGCTACCGCGTCTGTTGCACCGCTTTCGTAGGCGCGCACGTGCTCCGAGAGACACTTCCCAATGACCTCTCCAAGACGAACAGGCACGGCGTTCCCGATCATCCGCCCTAGGCGGCTGAAAGTGACTTGCTCACCTCGTTTGAGGAACTTGTAGTTCCTGGGGAAGGTCTGCAGCATCGCGGCCTCTCGGAGAGAGATTGCACGATCTTGGGTGGGATGGCCAAAGCGCCCATTGCCGTACCCAAAGCACTGAGTGGTAATTGTGGGCGCCGGCGCATCCCACTCCATTCGCCCATAGACGCTTGGGTAGGTTGATCCAGTTGTCTTGCGGTGGCACGCCGCAATGAGGTCCGGGTCCCAGTCGCGCCAAGTGCCGCCGGGCTTCGAGGCTTTGATTCGCTTCATGTTGGTTTCACTGAGGGACGAAGCAATGTGCAGAGGGTCCCTGGCGTGCTGCTCCCCGGCATTGATAGGTGGCAGCTTCCCAATTTCTTCTCTGACTGTGCGAGGATTTTCACCGAATTGCGAAGCCAGATCCAGTCCATGCCCGCCGAGCTTTGACGCCAGAAGAACGAGCCTTTTTCGAGATTGCGGGACACCGATCTTCGTGCATTCGACCTTTGTCCAGCTAACAGAATAGCCTTTCAGGGATTCTAGGAACTCTGAAAAGACTTCGTGGTCAGTTAGCTGAACCACATTTTCCATGGTTACGAGATCTGGTTGCAGATCAGCCACGAGAGAACCAAAGTCCCGGACCAACTGCCAGTCCATACCCCGCTTCTTACTCCTGCCCCCCTGACTGTATGTAGAGAAGGGCTGACAAGGTGCACATCCGGCGAGCAGTGAGTACTTACCTTCATCCAGATACGGCTTCAGGGTCGCCGCATCAAGGTCCTTCACGTCCTGCTCAATGAACGGTGCTGCGTTGTTCGCTTCGAACGGGTAGCGGCAATGCGGATCCAGATCGACTCCAGCAGTGACGTTAATTCCGCTGCGCACTAGCCCGTGAGTGAGTCCCCCGACGCCACAGAACAGATCAACCGCTGAAATAGTAGGGGGGTCTTCACTCATGCCGTATCACCGCTTGGCCTGCTGTCCGGTCGGAGGAAATCATGGGAATCGATATAGCTCTTGAAGCACGTGATCACTTCGCGTAGGTACGCCTCTACACTCTGCGACATCTCTCGTAGTTCGCTCACCAGTACGCCATCCGCACAGTCCACAAAAGAGATCGAACCGTGAGCCAGGCCGTTCCTGCGGTTCTTAACCAGTTGCAGGGGGCCGAGGCCATCGCGCTTCTTCCGCTTGACGCTCGCCTGGGTGGGCAGGGTCAGCGACAGAGGGCAGCCCAGCCGCTCGGCCATCTTGTAGATTACCTGATCATCCCAGTTCCCCCCGCCACCGACATCTATAACGAAAGGCTCGATTGGAAGTTGCTGAACGATATGAGTGCTCATCTGGAGTGCATGCTTCAGTCGACTCTCTGCGGACATGTCAGCATGCGTGCGCGCCGTGGACCTCACCCATTCACCCATGAGCTGGTCATTGAGTTGATGGGGTTGCCACCTGCCTGCAGTTGAAGTCGCTTCAGTCAACTCGGATACGCATCTAGCCATTGTGGCTTCAACGAGATTATACAGTTGCAGATAGACGCTGCTGTATAGGATTTTCTGCTGTTTGGCCGTGATTCGATATTCCGATACGGCGATTCGAGGGATTCCGTTTTGAGTTGCCTCCTCGACCTTTTCGAGAAGATCGACGTAGGAGTCAACTTCACCAAAGCGCTCCTCGAAGAACGGCAAGAGATCTGCAGTACTCATGCGGCTACCAGACGACCCCGCACGAAACCGATACGGTTTTCAAGTCGCGCCCGCGCATTCGCCCCATCGGATCCCGTAATTTCGACAAACTCATCGCTTCGAAGCCAGCTCTCCACGTCGAAAATCTCTCGACCAAAATTCACAATTTCGGGGCGTTCCTGCATGGCGGAATAAGATCCGAGGGCAATGGACTCATATCGCGCGCGGGGCGTGGCATTTCCGTTAGCAGATTTACGGAAACCGTACGGGAAGACCCTCTGAACGAACTCCATTGTCTCTCGAAAACGGCGAGCATAAGAGATGGCCAGGGTTGGGTCTGTCGCGAAAGCCAGGTTCATCTTTTTTGCGTACTTGAAAATAAAATCAGACGGCCGATCCCTGTAATCATGGAGACCATCACCATATGCAAAGAATCGCGTTACGAGCTCATCGTAACCACGCTCATCTTTTTGTTTCTTGCTCATGGGGGCAAGTGAGATTAGGAGCTGGTCATCAGCCAACTCCATGACTAGATCAAGGAATGGGCCAGCGAGCGCGCCACGCCTAACTTCGGCCTTGTTCGCGATTTTGCTTCCGGTGTTAATTCGCTCGAACATGTCCAGTCGGGCAGCCTCATCGGCAAGCTCATTTAGGACGATCCCTCGAATTGACTTGTTTTTAATCTTCCGTTGCCGCGATTCGGGGAGATCCGCGAACCTGAACCCGGAAATATGCGAGAGTTGGTCAAGCTCCCCGAGTTGGAAGTTTCCAAGAATGAACTCTTCCAATGTGCGAAGCCGTTGAGACCCGTCTACGATCTCGAGTTTTCCGTCTTCCATCTCCCAGAAGAACACAAATGGGATCGGCAGTCCCATGATTACAGACTCGATGAACTTGGATTTACGCTCAGGCTCCCAAGTGAACGCCCGCTGGTAGCGCGGAACGACATACTCCTTGGCGCGCATCTTGCTCGCCAAGATTTCTACCGTGTATTCAGTAATGTAAAAGTCAATCCGCTTAGACTGATCCACGATTTGCTGTTCAGCGGCAGCCTGCTCGTCCGGACCGATCAGGAGATCACCGTTCGTCACCATTCGTCCCCACCTATGCAGCGCCCTGAGCCAAGTTCGTTAGCCGACCTATACACGATCATGCCATGTGCTGTCTCGCAGTCCTGGAGATTCTCATCCTCTGCTGGGCAGGGGGTGGTTCTGCCAGCCTACGAGAGGGTCACAGCCGGGGTAGGAGGCTGGCCCCACCCAAACTGAGAGCCGCCGCAGTGAGGTTGCTTGGCCGGCAGGCAACGAGGAAGGGAACCGAGAATCTCACTCGGGTTCCCCTCCCGCGTAGCAGGGAGTGTCTGTCCTCGGCTGGCGCCGTTGTGCCGCTGCCTCTTCAGACTCGGTGAGGATCGTTCACTGCGAGCAGATGTCCGCGGCTTGCCGCGACCCGAAGCACATCCCGCAGTGCGCCGGTCAGGTCGTGAACCAGGCGGCGCAGGTCATTCAGGTCCGTGTCTTGGTCGTCGAGGGCTCCCGAGACCTCTTCCAGCAGTTCGGCTGCCGTGCCGAGTTGTACCGCTTCCGTGTTGTCTGCCAGGCGGGACATGTAGCTATCCGGGTCGTCGGTGCTCAGGTAGCAGGGCTTGCCCTCCGGGCCTGACCATGGGAGAAGCCGAAGTTCGTTCGGTGTCGTCATCCTTGGGTTGGCCTCTCGTTGAGCACGTGGTGGGCGGTAAAGACGGCGTCGACTCGGTCTCCTGGAAAGGCCAGGAGCGCGGCTTCAACGACGCGGCCGGTCTTGTCGGTGGCGATGCGGGTGATCGCGAGAACGGCCATGTTGTTTCCGATCCGGAGGGCCGAGGCTTCGTCTGGGGTGGGAGAGCGAGCGGAGACCGTCTCGCGGATGGTGGCCGGCGACGGGCCGAGGACGGCGAATCGCGTGGCGGCCTCCTGGCACACGGGGTCGTCGTCGAGGACTCCGGCCGGGGCCAGGTCGCGCGGGATGTAGATGCGGGCCAGGCCGTGCGGCGAGCCTTGTTCGAGGCTGAGGCAGGTGTACTCCGCGAGAGGGCTACCTGTTGGCACCTTCAGCAACGTCGTCAGGTGCACGGAGGCCGGAACCGTGGTGCTGCGAACCGTGATGCGCAGCGTTGACTCAGCGGCGGTCCAGGGGTCCAGCGTGCCCCAGCCGCCGACGTACATGATCTTGCGGCGGGGGTGACGGACATAGTTGCCCTTGCCGTGGATCTTCTCGACGAGTCCTTCGCCCTGGAGCACGGCGAGAGCGCGTCGCAGGGTCACCGTGCTGACTCTGTACCGGGCGGCCAGGTTGGCTTCGGACGGGAGGCGTTCGCCGGGCTTGATGCTGCCCGTCGTGATCTGGTGGCGTAGGTCGTCGGCGATGTCGTGGTGGCGAGAGGGCACGGAGCCGGTCACCGCCTTCTCAGCAGTCGCAGGGCGATGAGCCGGGTACGCGTGTGTATGGCCAGCAGTTCGCCCGACTCGAAGACCAGTTGCTTGGCTCCCTGAGGGAGTTGGAAGAGGTCTCTCACTCGGCAGGCTTGACCGCCGAGTTGGATGATGTCGCCGCGCTGCACGGTTGCCGCGGTGACCTCGACGGGGGAGACCAGCGCGCCGACGGGGGCTCGGTCCTTCACGCCTTCACCTCGGCGGGCGCAGACGAGTCGGGGGTCGAGTGGCACGGGCAGTCACACACCTCGTAGATCAGCGGTACGTCGGCCGGCGCCAAAGACGGGGACGGGTCGATGCAGGAGTGGTGCGTGCCAATCCCGCACGCGATCGAGCGGTACGGGACGGGAGCTGTACCCGGGGGGTGCGGTTGTCGGCGAGGAGGCATCAGTGGGCCCCTGCGAGGGCCGACCAGGCTTCGGCCGGGAGTTTTGGGGCGACGAGCACCGTGCGCGTCCGTACCTGCTCTTCCCACGCCAGCAGGTACGGACGGACAAGCGCGACGTCCTCACCCCTCAGGGGGTAACGGTGGACCGCGCCCGCCGAAGCCCGACCCATAGCGACGGTCGAAGCGTCAGCGGGTGCGAGGACAGTGACAGCGGCCAGCGGCCGGGAGGGCGTTAAGGGGCGGCGATGCCGGCCCTTCGAGAAGTACCGCTCTCTGGTGAGCGAGGCGGTACGGCGGATACGGTTGAGCATGCTGTTCAGCTCCTATCGCTGATAGCCCGGTCCCCCGACATCGCCCGTCGTGGGGACCGTTTTGCGTACAGCCGCCCATAAGGTGCGGCCGTTCAAACTGGTGGCCAGGAGTCCGAATCGATCGGCATCGGCCACCACGTCCAGGACCTCTCGCCATGACTCGGCGGAGAGCGCTTCTGGTACTTCCGCCTCGACCGTCGTGAACCGCGTGTGCTCCTCCACGCGGGTGGGGAGCCCGATGGCGGACAGTCGGGCGGCGATGGCCCCCGCGGTTACTCCCGAAGTGGGCACAGGGCAGCCTCCGTCACCAGCGATCACTTTCAGTGAAGCTAGTTAACTAGATTAGAGCTAGTGGACTAGATTTTCCATATGTCTGAGCAACCGCCGTATCTCCGCATCGCCGACGAACTCCGGCGGCGCGTTGCGGAGCACGTCTGGGAGCCGGGGGACCGCCTCCCCTCCCGCGCCCAGATCGGCCAGGAGTGCGGCGTGGGCGAGAACGTGGTGCGCCGGGCACAGGAGCTGCTGATCTCCCAGGGCATGCTGGAAGGCCGCGCCGGATCGGGCACGTACGTCGCCGAGACCCGGCAGCGAGTACGTGTCGTCCGGTCAACGGCGCGCGAGCAGCCCGGCGGAGCTCCGTTCCGCCAGGACATGAAGGCGCTCGGCAGACAGGGCGACTGGGAGAGCCGGACCGACGCGAAGGTGCCGGCTCCGGCGGAAATCGCGGCGCGGCTCGGGGTGGCCGAGGGCGAGCTGTGCGTAAAGACGACGTACGAGTTCCTGGCGGACGGCAGGCCGGTGCAGTTGTCGACGAGTTGGGAGCCCTACGACCTCACCGCCGGCACACTCGTCGTCCTCCCTGAGGGAGGGCCGCACGCCGGGGCAGGTGTCGTGAACCGCATGGCCACGATCGGAGTCACCGTCAGCCACGCGGTGGAACAGCCCGAACCACGGCACGCGACCGCCGAGGAAGCATCGCTACTCGGCATCCAGAAAGCCGCACTCGTGACGCATATCCGGCGGACGTACTACAGCGACCAAGGCCGTCCCGTGGAAACAGCCGACATCGTGGTGCCCGCAGCGCACTGCGAGATCGTCTACGAGATTCCCATCAGCCGGTAGCGGGTGGACAGCCCTCGTGGCTTGTCTCATTCCTGGAGACGTGCCCAAGCGTGCCCCTCCCCTGCCTGATGGGGGCACCAGGGGAAGGAGTCGTTCCCGGCGGGAATGTGAATCGCTGATTCCCTCCGGCCGAGCACTTGGGGATATTCACCTGAGGGTTTGGGATTAACCCCATGGTGACGTCGCTGCCACGACGGTTCGCATGACAGCGAGTGATTGACGAGCAACTTTCATTTAGACCATTTAGCAGGAACCCTTCCGCTGGCTCGCGCATGCGATTCGACCTGATCCTTGAGTACCTGATAGATAGCGTCGGCCAAATGTCGCGCGAAATGCACATTGAAGCGGATCTCTGTCGGCGAGGACGGGATTCGAGCGCCACTGTGCGCGACGATATTACGCAGCCCTACTAGCTCACCCAGACGTTCCTGTAGGTCGCCTAGCGCCATTCCGGATAGCTCCACGCTCCTGGGTTCAATGTAATGTGCCTCGAAATGCCTGGATATTTGAAGCCACGGTTTTTCTACTCCAGTGAGCTTCATCAGATCCGCGACCGTATCGGGCCCCGGGTTTCCTCCGGTCTCAATTGCGTGTCCGGCGCTGATCTTACCGGCCACTATTCCCTCTGCCGCCGCCTTTCCATCACTGATTCTTTCGTTCGGTTCGCGCAATTTCCCAAACCTCTTGGCCTGGAGAGCGGCATTCAGGTTTTTAGTGATTAATAGAACCTGTACCCGTTCCGGAAGATCCCAAAGCAGGAATTCCGGCGCCGCTTCTCCATGCCTCTCCAGCGCGTACGTGACTACGTCCTTGATGAACTCTTCAAACCGGGCGCAAAGAAGCACGACAGCCCCTGCCAGTAGAGGGCTAGTGTTCGGCCTGTTAGGCAAGTAAGAGAATGCGGGATGGCGCAAGGTGATGGATTCAGCGAGGTCTAGCAAATCTTCGACGTCGTCGAGCTGTGTTCCGAATTTCTGAGTCGGCATCGCTACCTCGCGACACTTTCAATCATTTCCACGATCAAATTTACCCGCATGGCTAGGTGATGCTTGCCCGCTGCTGTGAATGTTCCTCTGAATTCCGGGTTACCAAAAAGCTCGCGCATTCCAAGGCGAATCCGGGTGGAATTTTGGGCGATCATAGAAGCTGACAAGGTGCGGACCGCCAGCATCTGGGCGTAGTAAAGAGGGGCGGAGATTCTCGATTCCGCCTTTCCCTGTACAGGTAGCCACCGCCTAAAAACTTCACCCTCGAAGGCAATTAGGCATTTATCCAGCGTAGTGGCGAAGGATGCTCGATATTCTTGAATCACTTCCAGCGAAGACTCATTCTTGCGCTGCAAGTAATGTGTGAGCAATTGAGGTGAGGGCATTGAATCCACGGTGTCTTCTGTGAGCCAGAAGTAACGCAGCACCAGTTCTGCATCTCGGATGATCTTAATGCCGCCGGAACTCACGCCAAGGGCGCGCCGAAACTCGTCGCTGCTGGCAAGTTCGATCGTTAGCGAATTGAATGGGCCTTGATGCGCAGCATTTCTAATTTCCTGCGTCGTTAGATGAGTTCCTCCCGCATTGATCCTGGAAAAAACTTCTGTCGTCACATCGGAAGTGGAGCTGGCGGCTACGATTACCGCGCGCATCGTGCACGCGAGCAAGTGACGCCGCATCTGTTCCGGGAGCTCACTAAATTTGAGACCGTTCGCTGAATGCAGCCCCACAAGGCCCTGAAGTGGGTACTCTCCTTTTATGTAAGAAAGCACCGCGTCGAGGCGTTGAGTTCCGTCAAGAACTGAATATTTATACGTGTCAGGGTCCTCTGCGAAGAACAGAGAGGGTACTGGGATGTTCAACAAGAGAGATTCAAGGAACTGGGAATTCTGAGAGAGTGTCCAGACTTTCCTGCGAGCGAACGACGGAATTACGAGGTCCCCTTGCTCGAAAATTCTCTCCAACGAAGCGATAGGGAAATCCATTGCACTGGTCCTGATGTCTGCTTTGGCTAGCTGCCAGTTCCGCCGAATTTCTTCACTTGTGGGCCCTTCGTCATGGCCTTGCCCTTGCATGGCGTGCCTTCCCTCTAGTAGTTGCCCGCTCGGTCGAGGGCTTCCGGCATGCTACCGACGTACGCTTTGACGAGGGCCGATTCCGCCATGACGGCTAGTAGTGGAACGGCCCGCCCGTGACGCCCCGTCCGCCTCCGTCCTGCACGCGTCGCCCCGCACGCCGTGGAACGGGCGTAGTTAGAGGGACATCAAGGTGCGGCGCATCACTGTCCGAACGGCCGTGACGTCCCCCTGGGCCGCGTCTCCCGCCCGCCACCGTCTCTCCAGACGCTCCTAACGGCCGGTATGGCCGTCACTGACCGATCCGGCTAGAGCTACGGATCAGAAGGCTTCTGACATCCACTGCTGACATCAACGACGCCGGACGGGCGCGTACGCCAGCATCCATGTCCGGCCGTCGCACCAGTCGACGGCAGCAGCCAGAGCGGGCTCGGATCGAACTCCTAAAGCGGGTGTCGAGGACCGACGTCATTCCTCGCGGTGCTGAGCGAACACCTGCTGCTGCTCGTCCCGCCAGCTCCAGTTGGCCGACCGGGAGAAGGGCAGGCTTCGGGCAAGGCCGGAGAACTGGTCGGAAGGCTCCCGGCTGGCCTTGTTCACCACGATCGCCGAGAGCATCGGTGCTCGTCCGTCTTCATTGCGGTGAAGACAGGCATCCTTGAGCAGGTAGGTCATGACTCCGCGGTAAGGCGGGATGGAGTCGAAGCCCTCGGCCGCCAACTCGGCGCTCAGCTCCCCGTACGAGATGGTCTGACCCTGCCGGGCCCGCTTCCGCAGGATCTCCACGGCCGCTTCGACCGCTGCCGGGTACTCCGAGTCCTTGATCCTCATTGCCCCTCCCCCATCGCGTGGACACTGCCCAGCCTGCGCATCGTACCGGCCAGGCACCGCCCTGTACTGCTAAAAGCGGATGAAGAGGTCGTGCCAGAACTGTGCCAGATCGTGCGGGGAACCACGGGGAATTACGGGGGATCAGGGCGCCAACTAGTCAGGCTCCAGGGCCGCTCCACCACAGGTCAGCGCAGCAACCGCCCGTGGACAACGCGAGCTTCCCAAGCTGACGTCCCACCGCACCTGTGCAGGCAGGGGTGTCCTGTCGGTGCCGACCAGTAGCCTGCCGCCGTCACTCATCACGCCTGGAGGCTTCATGGAAGCGGACGCTCTCGTTAGTCCGGACCGGCTTTGGTCGGCGCGGGAGGTCTTGTTGCGTCCGAGTCCTGTACCGGCGGCAGCAGGTGTCTACGGGTGGCACTTCGAGCAGGCGCCCCACAAGGACCTGGAGGCCGGACGCTTGCTCTACGTCGGCATAGCCCCGCGGTTCATGGCGAACCGGACCAGCACGCAGAACCTGCGCAAACGGGTGCGATACCACTACCGAGGCAACGCGGCTGGCTCGACGCTTCGGCTCACCCTTGGGTGCCTGCTCGGGCTTGAGTTGCGCCGCGTGGGAAGCGGTAAGCGGTTGACCTTCTGCAAGGCCGGCGAAGCCACCCTGACTCAATGGATGGCGGACAACGCCCGAGTGTGCTGGATCGAGCAGGACGAGCCATGGGGCCTGGAATCGAAGCTCATCTCCCAACTCGACCTACCCTTGAATCTTGACCAGAACCGCCAGAACGCGTTCCACGGTCGGCTGAAGGAACTGCGGGCCCAAGCGCGTCAGCTGGCACGGGACTTGCCGATCAGCGCGTAGTGCGTCGGGCCGGGCCTGCGGGCAGAGTCTGGGCCGTCCCTGGGCCGCCCGAGGCCGCTCAACAGTGGCCAATGACGACCAAGGACGACCACCAGGCGCATAGGCCCACCGGTCCTGAGCAGGGAAAATGCAGGTCACCGTGATCCCTGGCAAGAACCAGGGCAAGAAGTAACAGCCCACGCGTCGAGCCCCCCGCCCGCGGATCAACCGCGAGCGGGGGGCTCTTCGCTGCCGCCGCCTGCGCCACCCGCTCGGTCCAGCAGGGGCACGCGACGCGGCACTGCGCCTCCGCGTGTGACGGCGCTCACCCGGCGTCGTACCCTGTGGCGCATGTGGGGAGAGCGGGGAGAGCAGCCATGAGTGAACCCCTGAAGACCTTTGTCGGCGGTGCCGAGGTCGAGGTGCCCAACAGCATCCCGGCCATCCGCGACGCCCTGCCCGAGGCGAGGCGCGAGGAGTTCGACCGCGCCATCAACGAGGCCGGGGTGCACGAGATCCAGGCCGTGATGCGGCACTGGATGCTGGAGGCCGTCCCCGATCCGGAAGCCGAGCGGATCCTGGACCGGCTGGCGCGGGACGAGGCCGAGAGGCGGAGCGTCGCTTGAGCCTCAGGATCTCCTACGCGCCTCCCGCCGACGACACCCTGGCCAAGATGCGGGACGGCGAGACCTTCCGGGACGAGATGGCGCGCACGCTGGGGCACGACCCGTACGGACACGGCTCGTCCGCCGTCAAGGGTGAGCACGATCGCCGTGAGGCGACGGTCGCCGGGGCGATCGTGCTCTACTACGTCTCCGGTTCGGTCCTGACCGTCACCGTGGTGCGGCTCGTCCCGCTTCCGTAGGACGGCCCGCCCCGCGGACCGCGATCTGACCCCTGATCAGGCGAGCTTGGCGGCCTGGGCGTCGATGACGGCGGTCGGCAGGTCGAAGTCGCCACCCTCGGCAGCCGCGCCCAGGTTGAGCGAGGTCAACGAGGCGAGCGTGGTGCCCTGGCGGAGCTGGATGAGCTTCATGGCGTACTTCTCGCCCTCACCCTCGACCGTGACCGTCCAGGCGACCGCTTCCTCGCCGCCCTTGACCGGCACCTCCGTGATCTTGGTGACCTTCTGCTTCGCTCCGGCGGCGGTGAGGGTGAAGCCGGAGGCGCACTCGGTCGCGGCAGTGCGCAGACCGGCCAGCGCCTCGTCGGCGCCCTTGCCGTCGTACGTGGCGAGCGTGGTGAGCGTCGTCGTGACGTTCATCATCGCCTCGAGCATCTTCGCCGGGTCCTCGTTCGCCTTCGGGTCGTCGCTCTTCTTCGGCACACGGGCCACCTTCCGCTGCGTGGACGCGGCGGGCTTTCCGGCCTTGGCGCCCATCAGGGCATCGGCGAACGCGTCGCAGGCGGCCTTGTCGACCGTGACGGCGTCGCCTTCGATGGCGTCGGCGGGAGTGCCCTTGGAGATCTTGTGGTCCTTGACGTCGCCTTCGGCCAGCGAGACCTTCTCCAACTCGGCCGCGGTCAGCGCCTTCGCGTGGGAGTCCGCCCCCTTGTCCGCCGGCTCGGCGGAGGCGGAGCCGGCCGCCTTGCCGTTGTCCTTGGCCGCGTCCCCGTCCGAACCGCAGGCCGCGGTGAGCAGGGCCAGGGACATCACGGTGGCGGCAACGGCGGTACGGCGTATGGCAGTGGGTCGCATGGCCCGTCCTTCGGTCTCAAGGTGTTTCGCCCGCACGAGAGCGGCCGTCGCCGGGTTCGGCGCGGCGGTGAGGAATCGTGGAGGTTTGCCAACTCTATGAGCACGCTGTGGTTTGGCAATGCGTCAACGCGGGCATCGCCCGTGATCGTGACGACGTCGTGATCACCTCGTGAAGGCCCTGGACCGGGCATTTGCCACAGATGGCAGCAACACGTCGCGGGGTGACCGCTCGAAGGGGGTCCGCTGATGTTGCCCGACACCGTCCTGAGCACCGTGCTGGGTTCCGTGGGCGTGCCGCCGGAACTGGTCGCCTCGTGCGATCCGCTGGCGGGAGGTACGTACAACGCGGTCACCCGTGTCGGTCTCGCCGACGGCCGGCGGTGGGTGGTCAAGACGCCTCCGCCGGGCGGGAGTCATCTCGCGTACGAGCGCGATCTGTTGGTCAACGAGGTGACGTTCTACACCGCGGCGGCCGGCCTCGCCGAGGAGACCGCCGTCCCCGCCGTCGTGCGCAGCGGCCTCGACCCGGCCGCGCCCGGGGGCGCGTACGTGATCATGACGGAGCGTCCGGGGCGGCCCTGGCACGAGCTCGGCGGCGCTCTGGGCGACGCCGAGGGGCGGCGGCTGCGTGTGGAGCTCGGGCGGATCGTCGGCCGGCTGCACTCCGTGCCGGGGCCGGGCGGTTTCGGCTACCCGTCCGCGGCGCTGGGCCCGTTGGCCCCCACCTGGCGCGGCGCCTTCACGGCGATGACCGGCGCCGTGCTGGCGGACGCGGAGCGGTACGGGGCGCGGCTGCCGCGGACGCCTTCGGTCATCCGCCGCCGGCTCGACGCCGCTTCGTCCGTCCTGGACGACGTCGCCCGGCCCGCCCTGGTCCACTTCGACCTGTGGCAGGGCAACATCCTGGTCGCCGGGGAGCCGGGCGCGCGGCGGATCGGCGGGATCATCGACGGGGAGCGGATGTTCTGGGGCGACCCGGCCGCCGACTTCGTGTCGCTCGCCCTGTTGGGGGACATCGAGGAGGACGAGGACTTCCTGACCGGGTACGGGCAGTCGGCGCCCGGCGGTCCGGTGGGGTTCGACGGTTCCCTGCGGACGCGGATCGCGCTGTACCGCGCGTACCTCTACCTGATCATGCTGGTGGAGACCGTGCCCCGGAAGACCTCCGGGGAACAGTGGGAGTGGACGTGGAACGAGGTCGCGCCGCGGCTCGAAGCGGCGCTCGACGACATCGGGCCGGCGCCGCGGGCGTGAGGGCGGCCGCAGCGCCGGCGCTCGTCCCTCAGCGCCCCAACGCGCGTTGGGCGTCGTGGAGGTTGGCCGGACGGACGGTCTCCGGGGTGCCGTACGCCTCCAGGCGGGTGTGCAGGTCGCCGGCGAAGTCGGGGACGTCGATCTGGTCGAACTCCGTCACCTCGCTCACCCCCGCCGTCGCGCTGTACGGGGCGAGGCCGTCGATCCGCATCAGGCCGGCCCGGCCGTTGGTGACGCGGATGTTCCAGTGCGTGAAGCGGGCGCCGAACAGCGGTCCGGCGCTCGCGTCGCCGCCGTGGCGCCCGTTGTTGTTCACGGTGATGTCGGTGCGGACGTTGGCGAACGGCATGCCCCGGTGCGAGTCGAAGGTGCCCATCTCCATCACGCCGCGCGACCACACGTTGTGGCTGGACAGGCCCTCGACGTTGATGCCGTGCAGCTGGGTCCCGGGGGGCGCCGGGACGGTGCGCTGCTCGATGGTGAAGTCCTCGATCAGGTTGTCGTGGCTGCCTTCACGGCAGTAGTACGGGTGGTGCGAGCCGCGCCCCGCGACCTTCGTGCGGCGCAGGGTGCAGGCGGAGGCGCCGATGAGGCCGAAGCCGTTGTCGACGTGGCGGACGGTGATGTCGTCGGCCCAGCAGTCGTACGCGCACTGGAACGCGACGCCGTTGTACCCCTTGTCGAGCAGGTGCGGCGACTGCGGGGTCTCGACCGCTTCGAGGGTGAGGCCTTCGACGCCGGAGCCGGTGAGCGGGGTGGCGAGGGTGGTGAGGCGCGGGTCCCACTCGGGGCGGACGTCGAGCGGGAGCGGCCGCTCCAGGGTGACCCGGCGGCCGTGCACGGCGGTGATGCGGACCGGCCACTCGTAGGGGACGTAGGAGGTCAGCTTGGTCTTGTCGTCCCAGTAGTACGCCTCCGGCCCGGCCCCGCCGCCCGCCATGTGCTCCAGGAGCGTGTGGGCGGAGTCGTCGGCGAGGCGGAGCAGGACGAGTGCGCCGCGCTTCAGCTTCCGGGGGTCGTCGACGGTGATCGTGCGGTCGCCGAGGCGGGCGGGGGCGACGGTGGTCAGGGTCCGCCACTCGTCCCGCTGGTTGCCGGTCCAGCCTTCGAAGGGCCAGGCCTTCGCCTTGATGGCGTCGGTGAGCGAGGCCCAACGGGCTTCCGGGCAGAACCAGATGAGGCCGCCGGCCCAGGACCAGCTGGACTTGTCGCCGCCGTAGCGGCTGCCGTACGCGCCGATGAGCTCGGTGAGGTTCTTCGTGGCGATGAGCGTGGTGCGGCCGCTGCCCGCGCCGCGTACCACGACGTTGCTGTGGCCGATGCGGATGATGTCGTCGACGCGGTACGTGCCCGCGGGGACGATCACCGTGCCGCCGCCGCGCTCTCCGGCGGCGGCGATGGCTCGGTTGATCGCGGGGGCGGCGTCGGCGGAGTTGTCGGGCCGGGCGCCGTAGTGCAGGACGTCGGCGGTGAAGCCGTGGCCGGTACGGGGGCGGGGCAGGGCGGAGCCGCCGCGGTAGCCGGCCCGGCCGATGAACGGGATCTGCGGGTGGGTGAAGGGCGCTGCGGCGAACTCCCGCCAGAGCGGGGACGGCTGTGACCGTCCGCCGGCCACGGCGCCTGTGCCACCGCTCGTGGGGAAGGCCGGGGCGCCTGTGCCACCACTCGCGGCGGAGGCCGTCCCGCCGCCGAGCGTTCCCGTTGCCGCGGCCGCGGCGACGGCCACCGCGCTGCCGAGCAGTCCACGCCTGCTGAAGTCCCTCTGCGTCGCCTGGGGCGCCATGAGCCGGCCCGCCTTCCATGATTTTCACGGATGTGAACGCTGTTCATATCTGCGTCGGCGGTGAGCATGCCACGAGCCCCGGGCGCAGCGAAAGGGCCGTGCACGGGGGAATCCTCAGCCAGCGAGCCGGGGAAAACTCAGGCAGCCGATCGGTCAGCGGCAGGCGTCAGTTGACGGGGCGCTGGGTCAGGTGGGTGAACGCTTCCAGGTTGCGCGTGGACTCGCCGCGCGACACCCGCCACGCGTACTCCTTGCGGATCGCGCTCGCGAAACCGAGTTCGAGCAGGGGGTTGAAGGCGCCGTCGGCCGCCTCCAGTACGACGCCGAGCAGCCGGTCCAGCTCCCCCGGCGTCACCACGGACAGCGGCAGCTTGCCGACGAGGTAGATGTCCCCGAGCGAGTCGACCGCGTAACTCACGCCGAACAGCCGGAGGTTGCGCTCCAGCAGCCAGCGGTGCACCGCCGCGTCGTTCTCGTCGGGGTGCCGGATGACGAAGGCGTTGAGGGACAGCGCGTGCGTGCCGACGATCAGCGAGCAGGTGGTGGCGAGCTTGCGGGTGCCGGGCAGCTGGACGACGTAATGGCCGGGCGCGGGGCTCTCGTAGTCGAGCCCGGCATCCTTCAGCGTCGCCTCGATGACCTGGGCGACCTGTGTGACCTGCGGCGTCGCCGCTTCCTCGGGTACGTCAGCCATGGAGCGAGCGTACGTCAGGCACCGGGTGCCCGTCCGGCGGGAACCCCGCCGGCCTCATCCGTGGTGCGCGCGGACCCGGCGGCGGTGGTCCTGCACCGCGCCGGTGTACACGTCCGCGGTCGCCGCCGCCGCCGTGTCCCAGCCGAAGCGCTGCGCGTGCGCGGCGGCCTCGCCGCCCATCCGGTCGACGAGCCCGGGCGAGGCCGCGAAGCGCTGGAGCACCGCCGCGTACGCCTCCGGGTCGTGCCCGGGGATCAGGAAGCCGCTGACCCCGTCCCGTACCGCCACGGGCAGCCCGCCCACAGCCGCCGCGACGACCGGGGTGCCGGCTGCCTGGGCCTCTATGGCGACCAGGCCGAAGGACTCGCTGTACGAGGGCATGACCAGCACGGACGCGGCCCGGAACCAGTCGGCGAGCTGGTCCTGCCCGACCGGCGGGTGGAACCGCACGACGTCCGCGATGCCGAGACGGGCCGCCAGCTTCTGCAACCCCTCCGGCTTGGCGAGCCCGCTGCCGCTGGGGCCGCCGACGACCGGCACGACGATGCGCGCACGCAGCGACGGGTCCCGGTCCAGCAGCGCGGCGACCGCGCGCAGCAGCACGTCCGGGGCCTTCAGCGGCTGGATGCGGCCCGCGAAGAGCGGGATCAGGGCATCCTGCGGCAGACCGAGGCGCGCACGGGCCGCGGCACGGCCGTCCGCGGGGCGGAAGCGGTCCAGGTTGACACCGGGGTGGACGACGGCGACGGCGCCCGGATCGGCGTCGTAGAAGCGGACGAGCTCGTCCGCCTCCTCGGCGGTGTTCGCGATCAGCCGGTCGGAGGCGTGCACGATCTGGGTCTCGCCGATGACGCGGGCGGCGGGCTCGGGGGTGTCGCCCTCGGCGAGCGCGGCGTTCTTGACCTTGGCCATGGTGTGCATGGCGTGGACGAGCGGGACGCCCCAGCGCTGCGCGGCGAGCCAGCCGACCTGGCCGGACAGCCAGTAGTGGGAGTGCACCAGGTCGTAGTAGCCGGGGCGCTGACCGGCCCACGCCTGCATCACGCCGTGCGTGAAGGCACAGAGCTGAGCGGGCAGCTCCTCCTTGGCCAGACCCTCGTACGGGCCCGCGTCGACGTGCCGGACCAGGACGCCCGGCGCCATTTCGACGGCCGGCGGCAGGGCGCCGGTGGTGGAGCGCGTGAAGATCTCGACCTCGATGTTGATCGCGGCCAGGCGCTTGGCGAGCTCCACGATGTACACGTTCATACCGCCCGCGTCGCCCGTACCCGGCTGGTGCAGCGGCGAGGTGTGCACGGAGAGCATCGCGATCCGGCGCGGCCTGCGATGGCCGCCGGGGAAGGAACCGGTGAGGCCTGCGGGGAACCTGAGACGCGGCGCGACACGGCTGCTGCCGAGCCGGGAGACGTACTGACTCACGTCGTCCGGTCCTCCTCGCTCAGGGCACTGGTACCGACTTTGTTCACGGCATGGCACGGAAGGGACGCACAGCCTCTTTCCGAAGGCGCACGGACCCTTTCGGAAGGCTGGAACAGCGGAACGACTCCTTTCATTTCCGCTTTGCCAAATCATTACGGTATGGCTCCGGCGCGTCGCGGTGCACGGCCGCCGGGTCCGGGCGAGTGGTTACGCTCTGTGTCATGCGCCCGATCGGCACCGCCACCCGCGGGACCACCAACCCGAACCGGCTGCGCCGCATGGACCGCTGGATCGCCGCCACGCACGGCCCCGCCCTGCGCCGCGCCGACGCCCCCGTGGCGGTCGACCTCGGGTACGGCGCCGCGCCCTGGACCGCCGTCGAGCTGCTGGAGCGCCTGCGCACCGCCGAGCCCCGTACCCGCGTGGTCGGCATCGAGATCTCCCCGGAGCGCGTCGAGGCGGCGCGGCCGTACGAGCGCGAGGGCCTCACCTTCCGGCACGGCGGCTTCGAGATCCCCCTGCCGGAGCGGCCCGCGCTGATCCGGGCGGCGAACGTGCTGCGCCAGTACGACGAGGCCGAGGTCGCCGCCGTCTGGCAGCGGCTGTGCGGCCGGCTCGCGCCGGGCGGACTGCTGGTGGAGGGCACCTGCGACGAGATCGGGCGCCGCCACGTCTGGGTGGCGCTGGGCCCCGAGGGCCCCCGCACGGTCACGTTCGCGACCCGGCTCGGCTCCCTCGGCCGCCCGTCCGACCTCGCGGAGCGGCTGCCCAAGGCGCTGATCCACCGCAATGTGCCGGGCGAGCCCGTCCACGCCTTCCTCCGCGACTTCGACCGGGCCTGGGCGGCGGCCGCGCCGTACGCCTCGCTGGGCGCCCGGCAGCGCTGGATCACGGCCGTGCGGGCCCTGTCCGGCGCGTGGCCGCTGACGGACAACGTACGGCGTTGGCGCCAGGGCGAAGTGACGGTGAAATGGGCGGCGCTCCAACCCGAGCGGTAGCCCAACACGCGGAGAACAGAGTGAACTCTCCCGGCACCGGGAACGTCGGGACGGCATCGTTCGTCCCAGAACAGGGGGCCTGATCCACACGGGCGGACACCGGGGGCCGGGGAGGGCCAAGGGTGTTCGCGAGCTGCGGAGATGTGTCTGCCTCTGTTGCTTTTCGGTAGGGCATGGCACGATCTCGTCGGCACCGTAAGTTACTGACGGTAAATCAGATCTCCATCGGTGTCCGTGCCCGTGTCCGTGTGTCCATATCCGTATCCGTACCCGTAGGGATCCGCTCGGAGGGGGAGCTTCGTGTACCGACGTCACTGTGCCGCTGCCGCGATCACTCTGGTCTGCGCGATGGCCGTCCTGGCCTCGCCGGTCCAGGCCTTCGCCGCACCCGCGCCTCCCTCGCCCGCCGCGGACCGGCCGGTGAAGAAGAGCCTCGAAGAGGTGCGCCAGGAGATCGACGGCCTCTACCGGGCCGCCGGATCGGCCACGGACGCGTACAACCTCGCCGAGGAGAAGACGAAGAAGCAGTCCGGCGAGATCGTCAAGCTGGCCCAGGCCATAGTCGAGGGCCAGGCGAAGATCGCCGAGCTCAAGAGCAGAGCGGGCGCCCAGGCCCGCGAGGAGTACCGCAACGCCGGACTGCCCCCGGGCGCCCGGCTCATGCTCAGCGGGGACCCGCAGCTCTTCCTGGACGGCATCGGCCGCGCCCAGCAGGGCCAGAAGGCCGCCAAGGGACTCCTGGGGGAACTGAACAGGACCCAGGAGGACTTGAAGACGTACACGCAGGACGCGAGCACCAACTGGACGAAGCTCGAAGCCAATCGCGTCAAGCAGGCCAAGGCCAAGAAGAAGATCAACGAGCAGATCGCGGCGGCGAAGAAGCTGGAGTCCCAGCTGGAGAAGGAGGAGCGCGCCCGTCTCCTCCAGCTGGAACGGGAGGCGGAGTACAAGTCGCAGACCGCCTGGCTGAGTTCCGGCGCGCTGAAGGAGATCAACCGCGGGGCGAGCGCGAGCGGCAAGAAGGCGGTGGCCTTCGCGACCTCCAAGATCGGCCTGCCGTACGTGTGGGGGGCCGAGGGACCCAAGTCGTACGACTGCTCCGGACTGACCTCGCAGGCCTGGGCGTCGGCCGGCCGGCCGATCCCGCGCACCTCGCAGGAGCAGTGGCGACAACTGCCGCACATCGCGATCGAGGACATGCGCCCCGGCGACCTGATCATCTACCACGGCGACGCCAGCCATGTCGGGATGTACATCGGCGACGGCGCGATCGTCCACGCCCCGCGCCCGGGCCGCAACGTCACACTCGCCGGGGCCGGCTCGATGGAGATCCTCGGAGTCGTCCGCCCGGACCGCTAGGCACGGCGTCTCGCTCGGAACGGGCCGGAGCGGGCCGGCGCGGAGCTCGGGCCGGGGTCGGGGCCGAAGCGGAGAACTCGGGCCGGGGTCGGGGAGCGGGTCCGGTGGGTGGGGTGTTCGCACCGCGCGGTCACCGGCGTGAGCGGCGCCACTTGGGCCCGGGCGGGTGGCGTGACCTTTGTCATGTCGCTCCGGGCGCCTCGGAACGGCACATCGCGCCGGATCCGTGACCTGACGCGGCTTATGCCGGTGCATATGCCGGAGGCCGGGTGTCGTGCACCATTCCGTTCCCGCATCCCGTACCGCTATCGTCCCCGTCTGGCGGGTCGTCGATCGGCGTCCCGCCGCGCCCTCGGGGGGAGGGAAGGAAACCCGAACCGATGCCCGTACCCGTACCGCAGCAGCGTGCCGTTCCCGCTGCGGAGGCCAGCAACGGCACCGACCTCACCCTCCTGGTGATCGAGGACGACCCGGCGGGCACCTTCAGCGTCCCGGAACTCTCCGCCGCGACCGGTGCCCGGGTCCGTATCCGCGCCGCCCGCAACCTGACCGAGGCGGGCCGGCTCCTCACGGACGACGTGGACTGCATCCTGTTGGACCTGGCGCTGCCGTCCGGCGACCGGAACGCCGAGGCCGACGGACTCGCGACCCTCCAGCACGTGCTGCGGATCGCGCCCCGGCACGCCGTGCTCGCCCTCACGGCCGAGGACGACGCGGAGCTGGCCGCCGAGGCCGTACGGGTGGGGGCGCAGGACTACCTCTTCCGCGGCGAACTCGACGCCAGGCTGCTCAGCCGCGCCATCCGCTACGCCGTCGAGCGCAAACGCGCCGACGTCACCCAGCACAAGCTCACCGAGTCCCGGCTGCGCGCCCAGGAGAACGCCCGGCTGGAGCGCGGCCTGCTGCCCACCCCGCTGCTCGAGGGCTCCGATCTGCGCTTCGCGGCCCGCTACCGCCCCGGCCGCAGCCGCGCGCTGCTGGGCGGCGACTTCTACGACACGGTCCGCACCCCCGACGGCACGGTGCACGCGATGATCGGCGACGTCTGCGGGCACGGCCCGGACGAGGCGGCACTCGGCGTCGAACTGCGCATCGCCTGGCGGGCCTTGACCCTGGCAGGACTCTGCGGCGACGAACTGCTCTCCACGCTCCAGCAGGTCCTGGAGCACGAACGGGAGAGCGAGGAGATCTTCGCGACCCTCTGCACCGTCGACATCACCCCCGACGGCCGCCGGGCGGGCCTGTGCCTCGCGGGCCATCCCGCACCGCTGATCGCCCGGCAGGGACGGGCCGCGCACCTGCTTCCGTACGAGGACGGCGGCCCGGCACTCGGCCTGCTGCCGCGCGCCCGCTGGCCGCGCCGGCAGGTGGAACTGGGCGGCTCCTGGAGCCTGATGATGTACACGGACGGACTGATCGAGGGCCGCGTCGGCAACGGCACACAGCGTCTCGGCCAGGAAGGCATGGTCGCGATGATCAACCGCCAGCTGGCCGAGGGCCTGGCCGGCGAGGAGCTGCTGGAAGCGGCGGTCACCCACGTCCGCGAGCTGAACGGCGGCGAACTGACCGACGACGTCGCGATCCTCCTGCTCGACCGCGACCAGGAC
Source organism: Streptomyces sp. OR43 (assembly GCF_008042275.1). Taxonomy (GTDB): domain Bacteria; phylum Actinomycetota; class Actinomycetes; order Streptomycetales; family Streptomycetaceae; genus Streptomyces. The sequence continues at coordinate 1,377,575 of NZ_RDBK01000043.1, forward strand.
ACCGCGCGCGACAGCGCCCGCCACCGGGCCCAGAACGGCGGCCGGGGCCGGAGCATCCCGCGCCCCCGCCCCGGTCAGGTGTCACCCGCAGGCGTTCAACGCCCGCCGTTGTAGGGCCCGTACGGCCCGTCGCTGCTGGAGCCGCCGTTCCGGCGGCCACCGCCGGACACGGCCTTGATGGCGGGCCGTACGTCCACGAAGAACACGATGGACGCGATCAGCCCGGCGATCTGCAGGAAGAGCATCGGCACCCAGAGGTTCACCACCACCGCGATGCCGAGAATGATCAGCCAGAACGACTTCTTCTGCTTGTCCGCGGCGCGGTAGGCGTCCTCGCGGGCGATCGCGGCCATGATGAAGGCCGCCACGGCGAGGACGGTCATGACCGTGAAGATCAGCCCGAGGATGGAATTGAAGCCTTCGAGCAACATGAGGTGCACCGCCTAGTGAGTGGATGAGCGCTCGCGGCCAAGGTACCGGGACAACGACCGGGGCACGTGAAAAGGTGCCCGCCCGCCGCCCCGGCACACCTGCCGGGCAACGCCGCGCTACTTGGTGGTGGGCGGCGTGGTCTTCTTCGCGGCGGGCTTGCGCGCGGGCGCCTTCTTGGCGGGCGCGGCCGCGGGCGACGGCTTGGCCGTCTCGGCCTTGACGGCCTTCGGCGCGGGCTTGGCGGCCGGCGCCGGCTTGGCGGCGGGCTTCGGCGCGGGCTTGACCGCCTCCGGCTTCGACTCCTTGCGCGGCTCGACGACGACGGCGATCTCGACGATCTCCTCGGCGGTCTCACCCCGCCACGTCCGCACGCTCTGCTCGCCGCGCTCGGCGACCTTCTCGTACGTCTCCCGGGCCCTGACCGCGTACTCCGCGGCCACGCCGACGCCGCGCAGCGCCAGGTCCTGGGCGCTCTCGCCCAGCTTCTTCAGGTCGGTGTCGAAGGCCCCGATCACCTCGGTGACCTTGGCCTGGAAGGTGGCCTGCGCCTCCTTGGCCTGCCCGGCCACCTTCTCCTGCACGGCCTTGGGGTCGGTGTTGCGCACCGCCTCGATGCGCTCCGGCGCCTCGGCCCGCAGCTGCTCGATCAGGGCCGGGACCTTTCGGGCCTGCCGCACGGCGAGGTCCGCCGTGCCGGCGGCGAAGTAGAGGGGGGTCGGGTCGGTGAGGGTCTTGCGCAGGTCATCGGTGATGGCCATGACTGTGGTCCTCCCGGATCATCAGACTCAGTGACTCAGTGACTCACTGTGAGGGTTTTGAAGGCTTTGAACCTGTATCGGCAGCACTGCCGTCGGCACTGAAGGGCTCATTCGCACCGGATGGGTGCCCCTCGCCGTCCGCGGGGTCCACGGGCTCGTCCTCGAACCCGTTCTCCTTGCGGAACGAGGCGTAGATCTGCAGCAGCACGCTCTTCTGCCGCTCGTTGATCGACGGATCGGCGAGAATCACCGCCCGCGTCTCCAGCTCGTCCCGCTCCCGCTCATCCAGGATCCCGGCCCGTACGTACAGGGTCTCGGCAGAGATCCGCAGCGCCTTGGCGACCTGCTGGAGGACCTCGGCACTGGGCTTGCGCAGCCCGCGCTCGATCTGGCTGAGGTAGGGATTGGACACCCCGGCGGCATCGGCGAGCTGCCGCAGCGACAGCTGCGCGGTACGGCGCTGCTCGCGCAGGTACTCGCCGAGATTGCCGACGTTGAGTGAGGCCATGAGTCGATAGTGGACCCATGGCGCTAACTATTGCAAGCAGGTGCTTGCAAAAGTGCGCTGCGCCACTCGAATGCTCGGATCCTCGTCCACCGGCGGTCGGAGCAGGTATCGCGCTTCCCCGGGCTCTATGAGGTCGAGGTCGGTGGCGCCGCGAATGTCGGCGAGTCCCATGAACTGGCCGCCGCGCGGGAGCTGGCCGAAGAGCTGGGCATTCGTGCGCTGCCGCGCCTGCTGTTCACGTTCATCAACCGCAGCGGCTTGAGCCCTCACTGGCTCGGCGTGCACGAAGCTGTGGTGCCGGACGCCATGGCCGCCGACCCCTATGAGGTCGCCTGGCATGGATGGCTGACCGAGCCGGAACTGCGGTCGGCCCTGCTGGAGTGGCACTTCACCTCCGACAGCCACGAAGCCTTCAGCCGGTATCTCGCGTTCCGGACCGCGCGGTCCTGACCTTGCCCGCCTCGCGGGCTGGGACGCCTACTTGCGGCCAACGCGCCTCGCGAAAGCGGCTGTCCGTGGCGGGGAGTACGGATGCTTGGTCGACTCCCGCTCATTGAGATCGTTTCATCCTGATTCTGCAGGTCGCAGGGCTGGTGCGGGCCGGGAGTGACGGACTCCTGCCGGTCAGCATCATGATCACTGCGGGGTGATCGTCGGTTCACCTCTGAACCTCGGCGTTCGCGAGGACGAGGAGGGCCCGCTGACGTTCAACCCCGACTGGTGACGATGCGGCGGCCGCCGCGGTGACGGATGGCCACGCCACCCGGGCGTGGCCGTCCGCGAGTCGGAGCGGGCCGGACCGGAGCCCCCGAGCCGCACCGGGCCGGCTTCCCGTCAGGGAAGTTCCCACTGCCAGATCGAGGTCATTTCCCTGCCAGGAGTTGCCGCAGCAGGCGATCTGCCGCCTTGAGTCTCCGTACACACAACTCGTGGAAGCCTCCGACGGAACGTCCAGTTGCCGACTGGTAGAGATCGACGGCCAGCTTGAGCCAGCTGGGCTTGTGCTCCGGGAGCCACGGGAAGGGGTTGACCGTTGCCGCCAGTTGCGCGGCCTGGTAAACGGCCTCGGCCCGATGAAAGCGATTGACTCCGTGCTCACCCTCGAAGAATGCCTCTTGAAGCATGCGGCACGCATCGAAACAGTCATATGCCCTGAGTGCCACAATGTCCATCGAAACGGGGCTCCCGTCCACATCCTTGGAAACGGAAAGCAACTCCGCCTGCCTAAGATAAAGCTGGCCAAGCCCCTCGATGAGCTCCAGCTCCGTAAAATTCTCGTAGAGCAGTTCGGATAGCGGAGGCGTCTCCGGATCGTCAGCAATCGTGGACGTCGTCTCGTTCGATGCGCCAGCAATCTCCCGGCGCCGGCTCTGCAAATAGATACCGATGGTAGTTGCGTAGTTGGTGCCGATGATCTCTTCGAAAGCTGTGTCGATGAGGCTCCAGTTGACAGGCTTCCCCTCTTCCAGGGCGAGACGCTCACGTAGAACCGCGACACGCTTGGAGTAGAAGCGGTGGCCCAGAGGTTCACTGAGGTGGGATGCGGCATGCTCCAGCAGGGAACTTTTCACCTGCGGCGCCAGACTCTCGAAACGTACCCTTTGGAGAAGCGCCTCGACACTGGCGATCTGCGCTCTGCGGCGCTCATCTCCATTGCGAGCACTCCGGATGGCAGATTCCAGTACCTCTGCCACTTCCTCGTACTCCCACAGATATCGGTGGAGACGCGCCTTCGCCAACTGGATCTTGGTACTGTGCGGCCAAAGCTCCGCCGCGCGGTTGAGAGCTTCCCACGTGGCACTGTTGTCAACCGGGCGCCCCGGCAACTTGCCGGCCGGGCCGTGCACAGAGAGCAGGCGCCGGTATTCTCGCTCCACATCGGATCGGAGAAGCAACGTGTCGATCGTGGGGCCGTAGCGATTCTCGTGACCGTCCAGCATTTTGACACGCTTCACGTACAACTGATTCAGCAGATCGATCGGCACGGCCGGGCTTCCACCGTTCGCCTGGGCAACTGCTGCCCTCAGGCTCCCTCCCTGCTGCTGCCAGTCGGCCTCAATGCACATGCGAGCCAAACTCGCGTGGTTCACACTCCTCGACTCCTGCGTCTTCAACCACTGCTTCGTCTGGTGGACAGCACGGCGCAGGACGGGCCGCTTGGCCGACTCGCTGCCCGCGTCTCTCCTCTCCCACTTCTCACGGCGCCGGAGGGAGATGAGCCAAGCTGCGTACGCGGCAGCGTCGGGAGCCTGTTGAACGGCCCATTCCGCGTATTGCTCAGCGCTTCGCGCAGAGGCGAGCGCGGATCTCCACTGTTCGTTGTCCCTGTAAGCAAGAGCACTGAACCCGAAGGCCCGGGAAAACTCCAGGAGTCGGCGGGCCCCTTGGAACTCAACTTGCTCGTGCAGGGTGGCCATATGGGTGTCCAGCAGGGCCAGAACTTCTTGCGCGCCCTCGAGACGCAACAGAGGGTCGGCCTGGCGTTGGTACACGTTCCGCATGAATCTGGCAGCAACCAGGCAGGTTTCCACGTCCCACTCCGGCGGCCGTCCGCACCTTGCTCTCAGCACCTCGAGCACCGAATCGACGACGGCGCTTCGGGCCTCGTCCGACCGCAATTCGCGTGTGTAGTTCAAGGCGTTTTCGAGATAGCGTCGCGTCCAGAGCTGCCGTAGATTCGGTGTTGGCGTGCACCTTTCCAACCCCGCCCTGCTGAGCCGCATGGCCTCACCCAAGGCGCTGATCCGCTTTGTTTCGTCGTCCGCCGTTCTGGCTTGCAGTCTTGCGATACGAATATGGAGAGTCAGGTTAAATGCCTCCCCCTGATGCGTGTCCGGCACAGGGAGCAACTCCACCATTTCCTGGGCGAGCTGAAGCGTCTGATCACCCCTCTCCATTTGCTGTGCGTCAGATTGCAGCTCGGCGGTGTTGAGGATCCAGGAAATCACCCAGGCTGTTCTTCCCACCCTGCCAACTGCAGGCCGGCGCGCATCCTCGACGAGGATTCCGACGAGACCCTCCCGGATCTGCAGTACCTCACCAGCACATTGGAACCGTCGGACACCAAAGTAAAGGGCACTATCGATCGAGCGGAGCATGTGCGAGGGAATTTCCGGCGCACTGCTTCGTAGCGCTTCGGAGGCCTGGCGGCCAGCGTCCACGAACAGGATCTGGTCGCCTCGTGTGACCGGTGCACGCATTTTCACGTTCAGCTCGGAGACTGATCGGTACAGCGTCTCGATCGGTGTCTCCGAGACCGTGCCGGGGTCGACTGCCGGCACCTCCACCGCGCGAGTGGGCGGTTCCACTGGAATGAAGAGGGCCTCGATGTCGATGGAGTTCGCAAGGTCGCCCAGCTGCTGTGCGAGCCGCGGCAGGCGACCAGGAACCTCTTTCCCAATCCAGCCCACGGCACACTCGACCTCGAACAGCAGTTTCTCACGTGCGTCCTCGTCGGCAGCCTGGACGAAAGCTGCGTCGAACATGGCAAGAGCTGCCTGTCCGAGGGTTTCGTCGAGGAGTTCAGGGTCACCGAAGGCTCGCCCGAGTGCCTGGGTCTCTTCGCTTCTGGGCCTGCGCTTCTTCTTGCCCTTAAGTATGGGAAGGCTCACCAGGTTGCGTAGGGCTTCACGGGAGGAGCGGCTCAACCGGTAATTCGTGCGCGAGGAGTCGGACGTCTCGATCAGCACATCACAATCGGCCAGTTGCTCCAGAGTTGCACTGTTGAGTCCGCTCCCCTGGAGCACACCTTCCGGAATGGTCAGGTCGTCAGTCAGCGACCACACCATGAAGGGAGCGAGAGAGCCAGGTGGTCCGTCGTCGTTCAGCAGCCGGCATCCTGCATCCTCGAAGGCAGTGGTGACAGGCAGCGTGCAGGCGTCCCAGAGGTCTACGACCACGGCATCGGGGTCCGCGGTGAGCCGCTCCCCCAGGTCGGGATACCTCTCAAGGTGGCGCATCACACCCGTCAGAAGGATGCCCGGGCGTTGTGCCATGTTGTCGTTCGCTTCGGTGATCACCTTGTGAGCGTCGACAGCCACGTTGTACTTGGAGAGTTCGGACTCGAGAAGTTGAGCCGCCTCGGCCTGGCTGAGCGGACCGAGCCTCACTGCAGGAGCTCGGCGCAACTGCTGCTTCCCGTCGGCCCAGAGGTCAGTGGTGCCGGAAACCAGCACAACTGATTTTTCGAATGCAGGAATCGCGAGGACCGCGTCAAGGTCGCGGTCGAGCGTGTCGGCGTCCTCACCAAATCGGTCGCAATCGATGACCGCGACCATATTCCTGTCCCCTATGACATTGACCATCTGCTCCAATGCGGACTGAATTTTGTATTCAGTCGATTCGACGTCCTCGCAGTCCGCCATCTCGAACAGTTTCGCATTGAGCTTCTTGGACAGTGCTCGAGAAACAGGAAATTTACTGCCGTTGCCGGCCACGTTGACCTTGAGAAGCGCCGGAGACTGATCCTCGGGGAATGCCCGACAGAACACACCGTCCGACATTAGCCGCTCAATGAACGTTGTCTTGCCTACCTTTTCTGACCCTACTACAGGAATCAAGTGTCTGACTCTTGCGTAGCGTGCCGCGGCTGTCAATTCAGTACTGCGCCCTACGAATTCCGGAGGGGGGGTTGTGGGCAGCCTCGAGAGCCACGGCGGCATCGATGGATCGGCAACCCGGGGTGCCGGGGTGCAGAATTCACGCCGCAGAAACACCCCTGCGGCGTCCAACGCTTCCAGAAATCCTGGAAACTCCAGGCATTTGGAAAAATGAACGGCCTGCAGCGTTTCGGACTCATGGCCGATACGGTGATCCTTGATGATCACACCCAACAAGGAAGACTGACGAAAGAGGGCCGCCCCTGACATTCCCTTCCAGCCGGAGACCTTGCCGTTGCCGTCGGACCTTCCTATCGGGCTTACAGGGCGGGGAACCACGCTGGTGACCTGGATCGTCAGCAGTCCAGACCGCAGCGCATGCAGCGTGAGCACCTTGCCAGTCAGATGAAACGTGTCCTGGACCCTGTCGGGCCGGTTCTCGCAAACAGGAAAACCAACCGCAGTGCATTCGACGACGCCGCCGCCCTCCACCTTCCACCACGAGAGACTGTCCGAAGAACTCGATTCCTGCCAGTCGTCGATCTTCAGCAGTGCGACGTCGCTGAGCGGGTCGGCTTCGAAATCTGGGGCGGAGGAGGGCCAGACGATCGTCGCCGTAAGCCATGGCTGGGACGACGGATCGGCGTCGTACTTCCTGACCTCTACATCGCGGGGGACGCCAGCTTTGTGCACGCAATGATATGCCGTCAGGACCAGGCCGCCACCGATCATATAGCCGGTACCGCTCTCCCGAGCAGTCTTGGAATAAACCTCGTACAGGCCGGAGATCTCCACCGGTGCGGCACTGATCATGTCCTGACGTCCCCCGTCGCTGATCAATCCGGCATTCGCCAGAAGTAAAAGATCCTAGGCCGGTCGTTCATCGACGGTGTTAGAAATTCGCGCATCGTTGCCCTCAAGATCCACAGGCTGAAGTGTGACCTTGAGGCGATGGGTTCGCGTAGATGCGAGCCCGCCCCTGACCTCTGCGGTCCAGGGCAGTACCATCACCTTTGTCCGCGCCTCACCGTTCTTCTTGATTTCAACGGCGAACTCCATTTCGACCGGGCCGGCCGTGAATTTCAGATCTTCGTCCTTCCCGTCCTTCATCGCCTGCTGCAGTTCTGCACGGATGGCCCCCACGGCCTCGGCAAGCCCCGACCACGATTCACTGCTCATTACGCCTCACCAGGGTCGTGGTCCGGTCATGGACCAATGAGGTCAAGGAGTGTAGCGGATCCCAAGTGTGTGCCGGGGCAAGCAAGTTGTCCGGCAACGGCAGACCTGGTGGTCGTCGTCGGCCGGTGTGCGGGGCTCGGCCTCTCGCGGACCATGACCGGCAAGATCGTGGTGTCCAGGGCGACGGCCTGTCCCGGCCGGGTCACCACCACGTGCCCGTTCTTGGCGGGCAGTTCGGCCGACCGGCTGTAGCGCGGCCGGGCACCGCCCGGACCGAACCACTCCTTCCAGATCCGAAGCAGTGTGGGGTAACCCGGGATCTCGATCTCCTCCTCCGGGAAGGTCTCCCCGAGGTAGCGGTGGATCATGTTCTCGCGGGTGCGTCCACTCACTCTGGAGCGGTGGTGGCGCGTCTCGTCCCTGACCGCCAGGATCGCCTCGCGGACCTCCTCACCGACGCTGGGATGGCCCCCGCTCTCCCGAAGCCACCGGTGATCGGCGCAGCCGACCATCCCGTACTTCCTGCGCCGGCGTTCCCACCGCTCCAGCGTGCGTGCCCCGACGTGGCCGACGCCCAGCAGCAACTTGAGCTCCGTCGGCCGCAAGGCCGCCAGCTCGGTCGCCTTCGCCGCCCGGCGCGCGGTCAGCGTCGTGCGGTCCGGATCGTACTCGGGACGCGGCTCGCCCGGCTCGGGACGCAGTGGATCCTTGCTGCGGAAACCGCACTTCACCTCCATCAGGTGCTCGAAGCGCTGTCGCATCAGCGGGCGCTTCTCCGGCTTGACGTCGCTCCACGTCGCCGGCTGACGCCCCCGGTTGACTCCCTCCGCGGCCGTGCGTGACGAGGGACGGCATTTCGGGTGGTTGGCCAGGAAGCGGAAGGTCACCCGCTACCTGCCACCGTCCGGCCGCACCAGTTGCACCCGGCCCAGATGCGGCTCCTGCCGTTCGACCCGCCATTCCACGTCATTGAGCACGATGCCGGCACCGGGCGAGAGACCCAGCGTGGCCAACGCGTTCACGAGGCACCTCCCCCGAGCACCAGCTCGTGAGCTGTCCGTCAGCGGCAGAGAGAGATCGACACCGATGCGGCGGACGACGTGGCGGAGTCCCGGCGAAGCCGACGGCCGGTTGTCCTGGCTCGCTGAAACTGACGGATTTCCCGGACAGCCCGAAAAGGGGAGCTTCGTGACCGCTCCAACCGTTGGCGGATGCGTTGCCGTGCCCAGAGCGCCGGGACCGTGGGCACGACCGGGGGCGCCGCCCGCGGCCGGAGGCTCAGGAACCAGCCCCGTTCGCGGGCGCGGTCCAGCCGGTAGCCCGGATCCACTCGACCAGGTCCAGGGTGGCCGGCTCGATCGAGCGCACCACCGCGAGGGCCGCAGGGGATTGCTCCGCTTTCGCGAACTCGCGGAACATCGCCCTGTCGAGGTCGCTGGGAAGCACGCTCAACGGGAGGGTCTCGTACCGTGCCGGGAGCCCGGCGCGCGCGCCGAACGCCGCGGCGATCCGGGGGCCCGTCAGCTCGTCGCCGACGAGCTCGACGGCTCCCCCGGGCGCCTCCGCGGTGTCGAGCAGGAGCGCGGCGGCGACCCGGCCGATGTCCCTGACCGCGATCATCTTCAGGGGGACGTCCTCCGGCAGCGGCAGCCTCAGCACGATCTCCCCATGCTCCAGGCTCGGTGCCATCACGCTCGCGAAGTTCTCCATGAAGGCGGTCGCGCGAACCATCGTGGCCCTGAGGCCCGACTTCCTCAGGTGCTCCTCGATCCAGTGCTTCGAGTCGTGGTGCGGCACACCCGACTCCCGGTCCGCTCCGAAGACCGAGTTGAACACGACGTGCGGGACACCCGCCTCGACCGCCGCGTCGACGAGCGCGGTACCGATGCGGATCTCCGCCTCGACCTCGTCGAGACTGTTCGCCTCCGGGGTCATGAAGTAGAACCCCTCGACCTCCGCCAGCGCGGCGGCCAGCGTCGCCGGGTCGTCGGCCCGGATGGCCGCCAGCTCGACGCCGCGGGCGGCCAGCGCCTGAGCCCGTTCGGACCGCGGGTTACGGACCAGAGCCCGCACCCGCGCCTTGTGGTCCAGCAGCGCGTCGACCACCGCCCCGCCCTGCTGCCCCGTCGCGCCGAAGACCGCGATCGTGCCGGTTGTCCGTGTGCTCATCGCTTCCACCCCTAACTAGTTCACGTCGTGAACGAAATTAGTTCACGGCATGAACTTCGTCAAGGTGTGGCGGGACCTCAGGGTGTGATGGGTTGGTTCGAGGCGGGCGAAGAGAGGTCCGAGGTGTCCACGATGGCGGTGGCCACGCGCTCGAAGTCGCGCTGGTCGTCGGCGTCGAGGTTGCTCGCGATCTCGGGCAGGCGCGTGGCGATCTCGGCGTAGACGGCCTCGGCGAGCGCCTTTCCCGTGGGCGTCGCGCTGAGCATGACGACCCGCCGGTCCTGTGCCGAGCTTGCCCGGCCGACCAAGTCGCGCCGCGCGGTGCGATCGACCAGCTGGCTCAATGCGTTCTTGGTCATACCCAACGACGCGGCGAGGTAGGCCATCTGCCGCGGCTCGTTCCTGACCGCGCAGAGCAGCGTGGCCTGCGAGGGGGTCAGGTCGAACTCGGCGCAGATCTGCGCGTACTTGCGCTGAATCACGACCGAGAGCCAGAAGAGCTTGTCGCCATAGTCCACGCCGACCTCCCGGTCCGATGACGAACGATCGTCGTACTCGTCGCGGGCCGGCCGACCACGCCACTCACCAGGACATGCACACCTCTGCGAGACCGGCCTGGCACTCCCGCCCCCACCACTTTGACCGACTTACCCTATCCCCTCGCCCTCAGGCCCGGCGGGCGACGGGTCGTGCGCCTGAGCCATGTCACTTCCGTGCCGCGTCGAGGGTGGGGCAGCCGGTGTGTCCGGTGCGGTCGCCGCCGTAGAAGGTGGTCGGATCGGCCGCGTTCAGCGGGGCGTACGTCTGGAGGCGGCCACGGACAGCGGCGCGTTGTCAGTGGGCCCTGCCAGGGTGTCCGCCGTGGAAGAACTGGTGCAGCGGGTCGACGATCAAGACCGTGTGCTGGGGCCGGTCGTCGGCCGCCGGCAGGCCATCCGGGAGGGCTGGCTGCACCGGGTCGCCGTGACGGTGTGCCGGGATGAGCGCGGGCGGATCCTCGTGCACCGGCGTGCGGAGCACCTGTCGCGCTTCCCCGGGCTCCACGAGGTCATGGTCGGCGGCGCCGTGACCGTCGGCGAGTCCTACGAACAGGCCGCCGGACGGGAGCTGGCCGAAGAGCTGGGCGTCCGTGCGCTGCCCCGCCTGCTGTTCACGTTCCTCAACCGCGGCGGTCAGAGCCCTCACTGGCTCGGCGTGCACGAAGCCGTGGTGTCCGACCCGCTGACCGCCGATCCCGATGAGGTCGCCTGGCACGACTGGCTGACCGAACCGGAACTGCGGTCGGCCCTGCTGGAGTGGCACTTCACCCCGGACAGCCACGAAGCCTTCGGCCGGTATCTCGCGTTCCGGGCCGCGCGGTCCTGACCGTGCCCGCCTCTCGCGCCGGGCGCCGGGCCGACGGCATCCAAGGGCTCGGGCCGACGGCACGCAGGGGCTCGGGTTGACCTTCACCTTGGGGGAGCCCACAGCATCGGTCGTGCCGGGCGACGCGCCCGGCACGAGGAAGGACGGGGAACGGGCATGGAGCTGCTGACCATCGGGACGTTCGCGAAGGCGTCCCGGCTGTCACCGAAGGCGCTGCGTCTTTACGACGAGCTCGGCCTGCTGACGCCCGCTCGCGTCGACCCGGTGACCGGCTACCGCCTCTACGCACCGGCCCAACTGGATCAGGCCCGGCTGGTCGCCTGGCTGCGACGGCTCGGGATGCCTCTCGCCCGTATCCAGCAGGTCTGCACGCTGGAGGCGGGACCGGCAACCGAGGAGATCCGCGCGTACTGGGCGCAGGTCGAAGCCGACATCGCCGCACGGCGGGACCTGGCCACCTTCCTCATCGACCACCTCTCCTGGAAGGACCCCGCCATGTCCGCGATCACCAAGCCCTTGGGGATCCGTTACGCCGCACTGTCCGACACCGGCCTCGTCCGCGAGAGCAACCAGGACACCGCCTACGCGGGTTCCCGTCTGCTCGCCGTCGCCGACGGCTTCGGCAGCGAAGGCGCTCCCGCGAGCGCCGCCGCTGTCGACGCGCTCAAGAGCCTCGAAACCGACAGCATCCCGGCCGGCAGTCTCCTGAACGCCCTCGAAGCCGCGATCGGCCGCGCCGAGCACGCCGTGCACGGCGTCTCCGGAGCGGGTCCGTCCGCCGAGGCGGCCGGAACCACACTCACCGCGATGCTCTGGACCGGCACCCAGCTGGCCCTCGTCCACATCGGCGACTCCCGCGTCCACCTCCTGCGCGACGGGGAGCTGTTCCAGATCACCCATGACCACACCGTGGTGCAGGCGATGGTCGACGAAGGACGCATCGGCCCGGAGGAAGCCGCCTCCCACCCCCAGCGCTCCCTGCTGATCCGCGCTCTGGGCCAGGGCGCGGACGGCACCCCCGACATGCGCCTGCAGGACGCTCAGCGGGGAGACCGCTACCTGCTCTGTTCCGACGGGCTGTCGGCCGTCGTGCCGGCCGAGGACATCCACCGGGTCCTCGACGGGACCGGTGAGCCCGAAGAGGCGGCCCGCGAGCTCATCGCCCTCGCCAACGGCTCCGGCGGCCCCGACAACGTCAGCTGCGTGGTCGCCGACGTCGTGGAGCTCCCGCAGTAGGAGCGGGTGACACGCACTTCCGCGGGACACCAGCCACCGCCTGGTCCCACACAGCCGCAGGCACCGCACCGCAGGTCCTGGCCTCGGCCCACCCGCACTTGTCCGGGACAGGGCACCTTGGTCCGGTTCCGCGGAGCGACGCCCGTCAACGCCCGGCTGGGTCCGCGCGGCGGGCGCCCGGACCCAGCCGGGCGGTGACGTCCGCGGGCGTGAGTACGGACTGCTCCGCGGAGCAGTGGACGGCAACCCGGACCGGGGCACCGCAGTCGGTGTGGCGTACGTCCAGGACGGGACCCGGGCTCTCGGGGCCGAGCGCGTGGGCCTCGCCCCACTGGCTCAGCGCCATCAGGACGGGCCACAGGTCCCAGCCCTTGCGGGTCAGACGGTACTCGTCGCGGGAGCGGCGCCCCGGCTCCCGGTAGGGCACCCTCGCCAGGACGCCGGCGGCCGTCAACTTGCGCAGGCGGTCGCTGAGTACGGCCTCCGAGAGCCCGATGTGCCGGCAGAAGTCGTCGAAGCGGCGCACCCCGTTGACGGCGTCGCGCACGATCAGCAACGTCCACTTCTCCCCGACCACATCGAGCGTCCGCTGCACCGGGCAGTTCTCCGTGCTCGCCTCAAGCCACTCCATGCAGCCATCGTAGGTTTCTGGCTTCGTCATTGACAGTCAGATATAGGCGAAGCTAGCTTCGATCTGAAAAGTCAGAGGATGCCGGGGAAGGTGCGAGGCCGTGGGGCGAACACGTACGTACAGCTGGGACGATCCCTCGATCCCGGCCCGGGCCGCCAGGGAGATGTCCGGCCTCGACTTCCTGCGCGAGGTGCAGGCGGGGCGTCTCGCCGCGGCACCCATCGGGAAGACCATGGACTTCGCCCTGGACGAGGTGGAGCACGGCCGGGCGGTCTTCTCCCTGTTGCCGGGCGAGGAGCACTACAACCCCATCGGCAGCATGCACGGCGGCGTCTTCGCCACCCTGCTCGACTCCGCGGCAGGCTGCGCGGTCCAGTCCACGCTCCCGGCGGGGACGGCGTACACCTCGCTCGATCTGACCGTGAAGTTCCTGCGCCCGGTCACGGTGGAGACCGGCCGGGTGCGCGCCGTCGGTACGGTACTCAGCGGAGGGCGTCGAACGGCCCTGGCCCAGGCCCAGTTGCTCGACGCGACCGACCGCCTGCTGGCCCACGCCACCAGCAGCTGCCTGATCTTCCCCGTGCCCATGTGAGCTGATGCGCGGCGGTTCACCGCCGCGGCGCCATGAGCCGTCCGCCCCGGGCGGGACGGACGGCTCATGGGTGCGCACTCAGGCCCGGGACTGGGCCTGAGCGAAGGCCGGGTAGTCGGCGTAGCCGTGCTCCCCACCGCCGTAGAGGGTGGCCGGTTCCAGCTCCCCGGTCGAGCGAAGCCACGGCCTCGGGGTCAGGCGTGCCGGGGCTCGCGAGCCCCCGCAGGATCCGGACGAGAGCCCGGGGTCAGCCGGTCAGCCGGCTTCCGTCAGGGCCGCGTGCGCGGCGGTGAGGATCTCCTCGGAGAGCGGCGAGCCCTTGGTGGCCCGGGACAGAACCAGCGCGCCGAACAGGGTGCAGAGGCGGGCGACGCCGTCCCGGTCGTCGGTGGCGAGGAAGCCGGCGAAGTCGGCCACTCCCTCGGTGTAGACGCGACGGGCCTCGCTGCTGTCGCCCTCGCGTGCGATGTCGGTGGCGAGCGCGGCGACCGGGCAGCCGTCCGCCGGACCGTCCCGGTGCTCGACGGAGAGGTAGGCGTCGATCAGCGCCTCCTGGGCGGCCTCGCGCTGCCCGTCGAACTGCTGGAGCTCGCCCGCGTAACGCCGTGCGAGCTCCGCGAAGGCATGGGCCGTGGCCTCGTCGACGAGCGCGTCCTTGGAGGCGAACTGCTTGTAGAAGCCGCCGTGGGTCAGACCGGCCGCCTTCATCAGGTCGGCGACGCTGACCTGGGTGCCCCGCTCCCGGAACAGCCGGGACGCGGTGTCCACCACCCGCCTGCGATTCTCCTCCGCCTGTGCCTGCGATACGCGGCCCATGACCACCTCCCGTTTGGATGTCGACTGGCATCTATCATAGGCCCATGTTTAGATTGGACACATAATCTAAATCATGCGGGTGGTCGACGGCCCCCGCCAGAACCAGGAGCAGGCATGGAACTCAAGAACGCGGTCGCGATCGTCACCGGCGCCAACCGGGGCCTCGGGCGGCACCTCGCAGCCCAGCTCGTCGAGCGCGGCGCGAAGGTGTACGGCGCGGCCCGACGCCCCGAGACGGTCGACGTCCCGGGAGTCATCCCGCTGCGGCTGGACGTCACGGACGAGGAGTCGGTACGGGAGGCCGCCCGCATCGCGTCCGACGCGACGCTGCTGATCAACAACGCGGGCATCTCCACCGGCGCGACGCTGATCGGAGGCGACATCGACGAGGTGCGCGGGGAGATGGAGACCAACTTCTTCGGTCCGCTCGCCGCGACCCGCGCCTTCGCGCCCGTCATCGAGCGCAACGGTGGCGGCGCCGTACTCAACGTCCTGTCCGCCCTGTCCTGGTTCCATCCGGCCGGCCTCGGCTCCTACGCGGCCTCCAAGGCCGCCGCCTGGGCCCTGAGCGACGCGACCCGCGAAGAGCTGGCACCGCGCGGGATCACCGTCTCGGCGCTGCACGTCGGCTACATGGACACCGACATGGCCGCCGCCGTGCCCGCCGATCAGAAGGTCGCCGCCGCCGACGTGGCGGCCCAGGCCCTGACCGGCATCGAGACCGGTCTGCCCGAGATCCTCGCCGACGAGACCAGCCGCTACGTCAAGCAGAGCCTGTCCGCGGCACCCCAGCCGAACGCGGGCTGACGCCCGCTCCTCCCCCGATGCGACGCGACACGACCGCCCGGCCCCCTGGCCCCTCCTCCCGGAAGGGTCGTGCGCGCATCGCGCATCGCACGTCACGGATCACCAGTTACTTCAGATACTTACCGATAAGGGAAGAAACAGTCCCTCGGAACGAACAGCTCTCCCGCCCCTCGCAGGCGGAAGACGGAACAGACGGAGACGACGATGAAGGCCTTCATGGTCGAGAAGTACGGCGACGCGACCACGATGCGCGCCGCCGAGGTACCCGACCCTCAGGTGGGCCCCGACGACGTCCTGGTCAAGATCCACGCGGCGGGCGTCAACCCGTTGGACATCAGGATCCGCAACGGTGACTTCAAGTTGTTCATGCCCTACCGTCTCCCGCTCGTCCTGGGCAACGACCTCGCGGGGACCGTCGTCCGGGTCGGACCGTCCGTCACCCGCTTCACCGTGGGTGACGAGGTCTACGCCCGGCCCGACAAGGACCGCATCGGCACCTTCGCCGAACTCATCGCCGTCGACCAGCGCGACGTGGCGGCCAAGCCCGCGTCACTCACCATGAACGAGGCCGCCTCCCTTCCCCTGGTCGCGCTGACCGCGTGGCAGGCCCTGGTCGAGCGGGCCCACGTACAGCCGGGCCAGAAGGTCCTGGTCCATGCGGGCGCCGGCGGCCTCGGCTCCATCGCCCTCCAGTTGGCCAAGGCGCTGGGCGCCCACGTGGCCACCACCGTCAGCACCGCCAAGGTCGGCCTCGCCGAGGAACTCGGCGCAGACGAGGTCATCGACTACCGCACTCAGGACTTCAGCGAACTCCTCAGCGGCTACGACGTCGTCCTGGACAGCCTCGGCGGCGAGAACCTCGCCACATCCCTGCGCATCCTCAAGCCCGGCGGCCGGGCCATCTCCGTCGCCGGCCCGCCCGACCCGGAATTCGCCCGCGAGCTCGGCGCGAACCCGGTCCTCCGCCTGGCCATGACCGCGATCAGCTTCAGGACCCGACGTCAGGCCAAGCGCCTCGGCGTGACGTACTCCTTCCTGTTCATGAAGGCCAGCGGCGACCAGCTCCGCGAACTCACCCCCCTCATCGACACCGGGAAGATCCACCCCGTCGTCGACCGCGTCTTCCCCTTCGATCAGACCCTCCAGGCCATGGAGTACGTCGAAAAGGGACGGGCCAAGGCCGGCAAGGTCGTCGTCACCATGATGTGAGCGCGGGCGCAGGCCCAGCCGGACGCAGAAGGGCAGCCCTCACGACGAGGAGCCCTCACCCCCACACACCAGGACCCGGCCATGACCGCATCGTCCAACTCCCCCGCACCCGCCCCGTCGTCGTCCAGGAACGCGCCGACCCGCTCCGTGTCCGTGCAGGGCGTCGACTTCGCCTACCGGCAGCACGGTCCGGACGACGGCGTACCGCTGATCCTGCTCAACCACCTGTCCGCGGTCCTGGACAACTGGGATCCGCGGGTGGTCGAAGGACTCGCCGCCCGGCGCCGCGTGATCACCTACGACAACCGCGGCGTCGGCGCGTCGGGCGGCTCCACACCCGACACGGTCGAGGCGATGGCCCGCGACACCGTGCTGTTCGTCCGGGCCCTCGGGTTCGAGCAGGTCGACCTGCTCGGCCTGTCGATGGGCGGCTTCGTCGCCCAGGTCATCGCGGCAGAGGAACCCGCTCTCGTACGCAAGGTCATTCTCGCGGGCACCGGCCCCGCCGGCGGACCCGGCATCGACAAGGTCACGTCCGTCACCGTCCGGGACATGCTGAAGGCCGCCCTGCGGCTCAAGGACCCGAAGCACTACCTCTTCTTCCCCCCGACCGAGGGCGGCCAACGGGCGGCTCGCGCGTTCCTGGCGCGGCTGAAGGAGCGCACGGACGACCGCGACAAGGCGATCTCGGTGCCGTCGTTCCTTGCCCAGCTGAAGGCCATCAAACGCTGGGGCCGCGCGGTACCGCAGGACCTGTCGCGCATCCGGCAGCCGGTCCTGGTGGCCAACGGTGAGAGCGACCGGATGGTCCCGAGCGTCAACACCCTCGACCTGGCGGCCCGGCTGCCCCGCGCCGAACTCATCCCGCTCTACCCCGATGCCGGACACGTCGGGATCTTCCAGTGCCACGAGGCGTTCGTCCCGCGGGCCCTGGAGTTCCTCGCTTCCTAAGGCCCGTCGTCCGGAGAGGAACCGGCCCTCAGGCCGGTCCGGGGAACAGTCCGGAACCGCAGGGTACGGCCACGGCCACGGGCCGAGCCTGAACACAAGCAGGGGCGGGGCGCATCACGGGAAGCAGATCGGTGGCGTAGTGCGCGTGGACCGGGAGCCGGGTGAGGAGGCCGAGCATCCCGATCAGCAGGGCCAGCCCCAGGAGCAGGACGTTGCGGTCGCCGAACCGTGCGCTCAGCCGGGCCGAGATCCCGAGCGACACCGCGCCGATGACCGCGGCCCCCGGCACCGGCCCCGCCCCGCGCGCACTCACCGAAGCGGAACTGTCCCGGCTGCTCGCGGAGCAGCAGTTCGGCGTCCTCGCGAGCGTGCGGCGCACCGGACACCCCCACCTGACGACGGTGCTGTACGCCTGGGACGCCGGAGAGCGCGTGGTACGGATCTCCAGCACCGCCGACCGCCTCAAGCCGCGTCAGTTGCGCACCGATCCGCACGCGGCGCTGCATGTGCGCGGCCAGGACGTGTTCTCGTTCGCGGTCGCCGAGGGCGAGGCGGAGGTGTCCGTGCCGGCGGCCGTGCCCGGTGACGCGGTCAGCCGCGAACTCCTGTCCCTGACAGCCGGTTTCGATGACCCGGCCGAGGAGACGGCCTTCCTGGCGCAGATGGTCGCGGACCGGCGCGTGGTGATCCGGATCCGGGTCTCGCGGCTGTACGGAACGGCGCTCGACATCCCCGCCGCGGACTGAACGCAGGCGGCGACGGTCCACCGGGGCCATGTGCGCGACAAGCGGACGCTCTAGGATCCCGCCCATGGCTACCGACCCCGGCTACACCTGCTCCCGCTGCGGCGAACACCACACGGAACTCCCGATGGGGTACTCGACCATGGCGCCCGACGTCTGGGACGCGAGCTTGGAGAGCGACCCCGACAGCATGCTCTCGACGGACCAGTGCATCGTCAGACACGAGCACTACTTCATCAAGGGCCTGATCGAGATACCCGTGACCGGCAGCCCGGAGCCGTTCTCCTGGGGCGTCTGGGTGTCCTTGAGCCGGGAGAACTTCGCCCGCGCCCTCGATGTGTGGGAGACCCCGGGCCGGGAGTCCGAGAAGCCGTACTTCGGCTGGCTCACCACCGAGTTGGGGCTCTACACCCCCCGTACGACCAACCTCAAGACCAACGCGCACACCCGCCCGATCGGCCGGCGCCCGCTCATCGAGCTGGAGCCCACCGATCACCCGCTGGCCGTGGAACAGCGCACCGGCATCACGCTCGACCGGGTCCGCGAGATAGCCGAGGCGGTCCAGCACGCCGAGGACAGCCGATAGGGCAGGGCACAGAGCCGGGAATCAGCCGGGATCAGCCCTCCAGCCCCGACCGCAGTTGCACGAAGCCCGTCTCGGCGGCCTCGACCGCTTCCGCGTACACCTGGTCCGCGCTCCGGCCCTCGCTGATGCGCTGCCAGTTCTCCAGGGACAGGATGCGCAGGACCGCGATGATCTGGCCCGCGGCCAGCCGGTCCGCCGCCCTGCTGCCCAGGGCGCGGGCGAGAGCGGCCTCGGAGCGGCTCTGGTACCCGTAGAGCCGGGCCACCAGGGACGGCGTCCCGTAGAGCAGCCGGTGGAACGCCAGCACCTGCGGTACGTCGCACAGGCCCGTGACCGGGTCGCGGCGCTCCAGACCGTCCAGGTAGTGGCGCCGCAGCGCGTCCAGCGGGGACTCGCCCTCCGCACGGCCGGCGACGACCCGCGCGGACTCGTCCTCGTGGTCGGCGAACCTGTGGAGGGCCAGGTCCTCCTTGGCCGGGAAGTAGCGGAACAGCGTCGGCTTGGAGATGTCGGCCGCGGCCGCGATCTCCGCCACCGAGACCTTGTCGAAGCCACGCTCCAGGAACAACGCGATGGCGGCGTCGGAGACGGCCTGATACGTCAGCTGCTTCTTCCGCTCCCGCAGGCTCATCGGCGCGGCCGCGTCCCCGCCCTCCGCCGTGTCCGCCGCGTCGGCTGCCGTCCGGGGGCCGGGCTTCTCTCCGCTCATGACCATGAAGCGTAACGCCTCCGACCTCAAGCGAACTTGACGTCAGCAGCCGTCCGGCCCCGCCCCGGAGGCATCCGTTCCGCGCTCCCGCGCACGCGAGGCGATCAGTACGCCGATGCCGTCCAGCACCCGTTCGAGACCGAACGTGAACTCCTGGTCGGGCTCGTCCGGCCCCCAGATGCCCTCGGTGGCCATCAGCCGGGAGAGCGCGGGATGACGCACGGGGTCGACCAGCCGGCCCAACGTACGGGCGTAGCCCTCCATGACCTCCGCCTCCGATACGCCGCGGGCCTCGACGGCCGCGTCGAGATCACCCATCAGCAGCGCCTCGTTCCGCACGAAACCACTGACCAGAAGGATGACGGAGACCTCCTCACCCGCGTCCAGACCGGCGCCCGCGAGGGCCTGAAGGCCCTGTTCCCACCAGGCGACCGAGTTCGGGCTGGCGGGCGGGCCGGAGATGGGGATGCGGAGCATCCAGAGGTTGGCGTGGTAGACCCGGCGCATCGCCCCGGCCCACTGCCTGAGTGCCTCGCGCCAGCCCGCCCTCTCCTCCAGGGCGGGCAGCGGAGGCGGCGGGCCCATGGCCGCCTCCTGCATGAGCACGTAGAGCTCGTCCTTGGCGGCGACGTACCGGTAGAGCGACATCGTCGAGGCGCCGAGGTCCTTGGCGACCCGCCCCATCGACACCGCGCCGAGCCCCTCGGACGCCGCGACCGCGACTGCCGCGTCCACGATGCGCCCCAGGCTCAGCCCGGGCTTGGGCCCCTTCACCGGGCGCGCCCGCAGCCCCCAGGCGGCCTCGATGCTGGCCGGCAGGCCCGTACCGCCCGGCGAACCGTTCTCCTGCGTCACCTGAACCCACCTTCCCTTGACGCCCATCCTAGTTATGCGTAACCCTTACACAACAACGCGTATGTCATACGCATAAGGGGGAGTCCATGCCGTCACCCGCCATGATCGAGGCCGTCGGCCTCACCAAGTCGTACGGAAAACCCGCGCGACCCGTCCTGGACGGCATCGACCTGCGGGTCGACCGCTCCACCGTCGCCGCGCTGCTCGGCCCGAACGGTGCGGGCAAGACCACCGCCGTACGCATCCTGGCCACGCTCACCACCGCCGACAGCGGCACGGCCCGCGTCGCCGGGTACGACGTCGTCGCCGACCGGAGCCGGGTACGCCGCTCGATCAGCCTGACCGGGCAGTACGCCGCCGTGGACGAGGGCCAGACCGGCGAGGAGAACCTGCGCATGATGGCCCGGCTGGCCGGCCGCTCCCGCAGGGACGCGCACCGCCGCGCCGCCGGACTCCTCGACCGCTTCGGCCTGTCCGACGCCGCCCGCCGACCGGTCCGCACGTACTCCGGCGGCATGCGGCGCAGGCTCGACCTGGCGGCCGGTCTGGTCGGCAGCCCGCAGCCGGAGGTCTTCTTCCTGGACGAGCCGACGACCGGCCTCGACCCCCGCAGCCGTCAGGAACTCTGGCAGGTCGTCCGCGAACTGGCCGCCGACGGAGCCACGGTCCTGCTCACCACCCAGTACCTGGAGGAGGCCGACCGGCTGGCCGACCGCATCGCCGTCATCGACCGGGGCCGGAAGGTCGCCGAGGGCACCGCGGACTCGCTGAAGTCACGCGTCGCGGGACACCGCCTCGACGTGGTCCTGGCCGACCGGGCGGCCTACCTCCGCCTCACCCACCGTGCGGTTCACCACGCACCCGCGACGCTCACCCTCGGCCTGCCGACGGACGGCTCGGCGGCCCATGTCCGGGCGCTGCTCGACGAGATCGACCCGGCCGGGACGGCGATCGAACGGTTCTCCCTGCACAGCGCCACGCTCGACGACGTCTTCCTGGCCCTGACCACGACGAAGGAGACCCGGACCGCCCATGTCTGAAACCCTCACCGCGCCCCTCGCCCGCGCCGGCACCATGGCGGGCCGCTCACTGCGGATCAGCCGGCGCAACACCGACGCGCTCATCACGTCCCTCATGCTGCCCGTCCTGCTGATGCTGATCTTCGTCTACTTCTTCGGCGGCGCGATCGACACCGGCGTCCCCCACTCCTCGTACGTCACCTACGTCGTCCCTGGCGTCCTTCTCCTGTGCGCGGGCTTCGGCTCCGCGAGCACCGCCGTGGCGGTCAGCGAGGACATGAAGAACGGCATCATCGACCGCTTCCGCTCCCTGGACATCGGCGGCGCCGCCATCCTGGCCGGCCATGTCGCCGCGAGCACGGCGCGCAATCTGGTCTCCACCACGGTGGTCCTGGCTATCGCCCTCCTGATCGGCTTCCGCCCCACCGCCACCCCCACCGGCTGGCTCACCGCGCTCGCCGTCCTGCTCGCCTACATCGTCGCGCTGTCCTGGCTGTCCGCGGCGATCGGTCTGCTCGCCAAGACCCCGGAGGCCGCGGGCGGATTCACCTTCCTGATGTCCTTCCTGCCCTACCCGAGCAGCGCCTTCGTCCCGGTCGACTCCATGCCCTCCTGGCTGCACGGCTTCGCCGACCACCAGCCGGTCACCCCGGCCATCGAGTCCCTCCGGGCCCTGCTCCTGAACCAGCCTGCGGGCAACACCCCCTGGATCGCGCTGACCTGGGCCGGAGGGCTGCTGCTGGTGGCGATCGGACTGTCGGGGGTGCTGTTCAGGGTGCGGACGCGGTGAGGGCGGGGGCGGCGCGGCGCTCAGGACGTGGCCGTGGTGGCGGAGGACGGATGGGCGCGGAGCCACCGCGCGTAGGCGGCCGCCACCTCCTCCGCGGTGGGCTCGGCCCTCAGCCCCAGGGGGCGGCGCGCCGCCCCCAGCACACCCTTGATACGCGAGGCCAGCTGCGGCAGCTGCCGCCGAGCCGCCTCCTCCGTGAGCCCGTGAAGGCCCAGCGCGGCTCTGATCACATCTGTATAGACGGACTGCGCCCGCTTGTAGGCGCGAAGCACGGGAAGATCCGTGCGCCAGCCCCAGGAACTGCCGGGCCTGGCGCTCTCGACCGCCCTGCACCACATGGTGATGATCCGCACCTGTTCCTCGGGCGGATAGTGCATCAGGTGGAGGTGGGTTGCCAGGTCGTAGAGCGGATCGCCGACCATGGCCAGCTCCCAGTCGATCGTCCACAGGTCGTCACGGGCGTCCACGACGAAGTTCTCCCGATGCAGATCGCCGTGGAGCAGCGCGAACGGGCGCGGCACCAGGGCCTCGGCCGCCGCCCGGAGACCGTCGAGGGCGCCGCCGGGTATGCCCAGGTCCCGGAAGAGCGAGCGGTAGCGCGGCAGGTGCCGTTGATAGATGTGGACGTCGGTGAAGTCGATCAGACGGCCGAGAAAGGCTGCTGAGTCGTCCTTCCACCCCGCGAGAAAGCCTCCTGTCGCCAGACCCACCGATGCGACAACCGCCTCCGGCCGCACCGAGACGAGTTCACGGAACAGAACGCCGAGCTGACCGGCGTGACGCTCCGACAACGCCCACTCGGGAGGGCAGGCCTCACCAAGCGTCCGCCCCTCGACAAAGGTGTAGAGGGAGACGGCCTCCCGGTCGATCACTGCGGGAATGCGCGTGATGCTTCCCTGCAGGGCCCGGACCAGCGCTTTCTCCGAGGCGAACACGCGCAGATCGAACCAGAGCAGACCTGCTCGCGGATCCCGGCACTTCCACCAGGTCTGCCGGCCCGAGCCGTCGGCCGCCGGCAGCGGAAAGGCGTACGTCTCGTGGTGGTAGCCCTTGAGCGGGCCCACCAGGAGTGCCTCGTCGGACACGAGCGCGGCCGCACGCCGCCGAGCGGCGGACTGCCGCACATCCCCCCGCCCTACGGGCGGCACCACGTCACCGGGCAGACGGTCCCGCGTCACCGTCGCCCCCGGCCGAAGGCTCCCGGCACGAAGGGTGGGCGCTGTACCGGTCGCCGGCCGTGGACCATCGAGGATCGGTTCCGGCATCCCCCCGCGTTGAGATCCATACAGGGACGGTACAACTACCCGTCACATCAACGCACTTGCAAGCCCAACGTCGCCGCTCCATCAGCCAGTACCACCATGGAGTCCACGACGGTGGGGGCGCCGGCGTCCGCCAGGGCTTCCCGTCCGGCGGACGTCCGGTGATAGCCGATGAACGGCATGCCGACCGCGTCGGCCGCCCCCAGGTCGGCCGTGGAGTCACCGATCATCACATGGTCGGCAACAGCGAGGCCGGTCGCGGCGACGACCTCGGTCAGCACCCAAGGATCGGGCTTCATGCGCCGCGTATCGGCGTCGCAGCGCCCGATGACCGGTCCGCCCGCGAAGTACCCTTCCAGCGAGGTGCGTTCGAGGTAGCGCCGCACCGCGTCCGCATGGTTGTTGGACGCGACGGCGAGCCGGCGGCCCAGCCCGTGCCACGCGCGGACGAGACGATCCGCACCGGGGGCGGGGGTGGCGTGTTCGGCGGCCTTCAGCTCCCGGGCGGTGAGCGCGTGGCGCATCTCCATGGCGATCGCCCGCGCCCGGTCCGGAGCACCCGGACGGTTCGCCAGGCGGTCGTACCACCGGAACACCCCGTGCGGATCCGTGTTGCCCCGCACTTCGTCCGGTACCCGGCCGTGCTGCGCGGCAATGGCGATGAGCTCGTCCGCGATCAGGTGCGCTTCGCTGCTCCCGTCGCCGTGTTCGCTGACGAAGAGCTGGGCCATGGGCCCGTCGAAGTCCCAGACGATGCACTGGGCACGGGCAAGCAGATTCCACGCGCTCCGAACGGCCGGGGCCTCGGCTTGTGCGGGAGCGGGCGCAGCAACTGGGTACAGCACGATCAGAGATCCACCCTCGTGGCCAGGTATTTCCAGTTCGAGTCGAAGAACGCCTGGCACTTCTGCACGACTCCGCGCCTGTTCTCGGCGTCGTCGTCGGAGGCACGGTACGGAAAGAGGGTGGCTCCCGTGCCGTACGCATCGTAGATCCCGACTTCCTCACGGTCCGGAAGGAGCTGGATGGTGCCCACATCCGGGACGTAGAAGCCCTGAAGTGCCAGGTGGCGGTTCAGAATGTACAGCTTCACCTGGGGCGAGAACGGCACCACTCGCACCTCGACCTCGACTTCCGGCGCGGGAGTGCAGCGCTGGAGCTCGTACAGAGCCTCCTTGAACATGGTCGCGTGGCTCTGCAGGATCGCCTTCAGCCGCTGCCGTACGCGGGGCTCGTCCGCACCGTCGATCCGGCGGGGGATCGCCAGATTCGGGGAGTCGCAGTCCGGAAGCATCAGGCGGGCCTTGATGCTGCGAGGCGGCGGGATCTCGCCCTCCATGATCCGGTCCTTCTGGTCCGACACCCGCTTGGTCAAGGATTCCGTGGTCATCGAGAAGACATCGAGGGTCACTTCGGGTGCTTCGAACGCCTCTGCCAGATACGGCTTGAGCATCACGGGCGTGACGCCCTCCGACTCCACCGCCCAGGTGTCGCCCCCGCCTCCTCCCTCGACGGAACCGCCGTCACGGCGCATGGTGCGCCGGCCGCCCTGCGCTCCGCCCCTCACGAAGGAGCCGCTGCCCTGGCGGGTGACGATGAGTTCGTCCCGGCGCAGCAGTTTCAGCGCTTCGTTGATCGTTGCGGGGGAGACGCCGAATCGCTCGGCAAGCTGCGCACGCGTCGGCAGCCGGTCGCCCGGCCCCCACTCCTCGCTGTTGATGCCCCGGCGCAACTTATCGGCGATGCGCTGGTAGGCGAACTCACCCTCAGCCAGGCCCTGCTCACGATTCGTCACATCACAACCATACAACCACCCACCAGCAGCGGGCACTTCGGGTGCACAACCATGAAAATCACACGACCACATCCACCGCCAACCAAACCCGAGCAACCATACAAGTTTACGACTACTCATTCGTAGGGACACTTACACTCAAGCCAACCAGTCAAATCTAAGAGGTTGATCGGTTGTTCTAGGTACACAGGCAGCGTCCACTCGGCACAACGGAGTGCGAGCACGACGCCCCTTCACCGCCGGAGGAGTGATCGTCATGCCATTCGTCACGCTGGGGCTCGAGCAGATCGTGCAGTGGAAGTACGGGCTGATGGGAACGGTGGGCTTCGCACTGCTGTCGTTCGGCCTCAAGGCGGGAAGCTCCAACTGCGCCTGCGCGGGAGCTTTGATTCTGGCCCTGCTCCTGGTCCCGACCGACACCTGACCTGTGGCCGTATCTAGCTAAGACCTCAGGTCCACCGGAGTCGCAATGGTGTTCCACAGGCTCTCGAACCACTCCGCGGACTCCGCCACGAACTGCTGATCCCGCACACCGGCCGAACTTTCGAAGCGGAAGAGCGTCGAGAGACTCCCCAGCGCGTCATAGATCTGGGTGGGCGCACCCTTGATCACCTCCTCGCGCTCCTCCACCGTGTAGTACGCGAACAACGCCTCCACACTGTTCAGCACGTAGAGCTTCACCGGTGGCGTGAACGGCATCGCCCGCATCGTCACGTCGATACTCAGCGCACTGGTACTGCGCACCGCTTCAAGTCTCTGCAGCAGCACCTTCGCCTGAAGGTTTCGGTTGTCCAGCCAGCGGTCGTGCACCGCCTCGTCACCTTCAACCGGCTCGGTGCGACGCGGAAAGGCAAGGTCGATCTCACGGTCGGGGAGCAGCACCCGCAGCTTCACCGAACCCGGCCGGAGCACCCCCGTCGTGATCCGGGTCAGCGACTCCGACAGTGCGGGGACGAGCGACTCAGCCGTCAGGCAGAGCGCGTCGATGCGTACGTCGTCGCAGGCGAAGGCGTTCAGCATCCGGGCCCCGAGCACGGCCGCCGTCTGCTGAGGCGCCTGGGTCCCCGGCAGGCTCGCCACCTTGGGCGGAGCCCCCCGGGTGACGGCGGTCAGCAGACCGTCCCCCTGGAGGCGCTGCAACGCCTGCCGGACGACGCCCCTGTCGACGCCGAACTCACCAGCCAGTACGGCCTGGGTGGGCAGCGAGTCGCCCGACTTCAGTTCCCCGGTACGGATACGCGTCCGCAGCGCATCCGCCAGGTCCTCCGACGAGGGCTTACGACTGCCGTCCATCGCTGCGCGTTCTGGGTCCACAACAGGACGCTACAACTCCGCGCCATGAAAAGGGAGTTGTTGGTGAGTTACTTGAAGATGGTGCCAACTGGGGACAGCTCTCTCACCTTGTCGCGACCTCGCAGGGATCCGGCACGCCATCTGAGCACAGCACCTTCCGCTCACCCGTCCACCGTCGTACGGGTGTTGCTCGCGCATCGGCAGATTCCCCGAGCCTCTCCGCTCACCACCTCCTGAGGAGGGACCGCCATGCCCTGGATCACCCTTGCCCTGGAGCAGTTCCTGCAGTGGAAACTCGGCGTCCTGGGAAGCGTGGGCTTCACCTTCACGGTCGTCGGCATCAAGTTCGGCAACGACAAGTGCCTGGCCGTGGGGGGCGCGACCCTTGCGCTCCTGATCTGCCCTCTGCCCGACGGGCAGTGACTGCCGCTGTCGCGGAGCCGCACGGGCGGTTCAGAGCGCGGCCGGACCTCGGACGTCGGTGGCGAGAAGTCCTCCGGCCACGAGAGCGACGCCGCCCCAGGCCAGTTCGAACGCGTGACTGTCACGGTGATGTCAGTACCTAGAACACATCCGGGCACCAGGCCCGCCGCCCCGTCCGCAGCATCCCGTCCGCCCGGGCCGCCGCTCCCGGGGTCAGCTCCTCGATACGGCCCAGGGCCGCCAGGCGCAGGGGCGACTCGTCGCCCAGGTACAGCGTGCCCAACTCGCGTACGTCCAAGGCCAGATCGGCCGAGCGCGTCGTCGGGGCGCAGGTGGCGCCGTCCGGGGTGGCGTCCAGGTGGAAGCGGCCCGCGGTGAGGCCGGCCGGGTCGTGGATGTCCAGGACCAGCGATCCGGGTACCGCGTAGGTGCGGGCCTCCAGTGCGCGGACGATGTCCAGGACGCGCACCCACAGGAAGTCCGCGTGCGTCACCACGCGGGCCGCGCGCGGGTCCGGGAGGAGGAGCGGGAGCAGGTCGTCGGGGGCGCGGTGGCCGGTGCGGATCGTGGCGATCCAGTCGACCGAGCAGAGGAAGTGCCACAGCGCCCGCTCCGCCGCCGGGGTCGCCGCGATCAGCCCGCGCACCGTCGCCCGGTTCAGCGGCTGCTTGGCGTCGCCCCAGTGGGCGTCGGCGCTGTAGGTCAGCAGCCCGTCGACGCTGCCGTCGGCCCCGCGGTACACGGCGTGGAACGGCTCGGTCCAGTGGTCGTGCGGGAAGAGCGACTGACCGGTGGCAAGGTCCCACCACCGTTCCCCACGGCTCACCACCCCGTGCTGCCGGGCCCGCAGCCGGTCGTGCAGGACCGGGCCCAGCTTCCGTACCTCCGCGCCGTCCACCAGGTCGATCCGGCCGCCGTCCTCGGGCGACGGGACCCGGAGATGCGGGTCGAGGCCCGTCCGCGGGATGTCGACCTCCCACTCGGTGGTCCAGGCGGCCGGGCCGAAGCCGTACCGTCCGTAGATCGGGTACTCGGCGGCGATCAGCGTGGCGGCCACATCGCCGCGCTCCTTCGCCGCCGCCAGGTCCGTGGCCATCAGCCGCGAGAGCAGTCCGCGACGCCGGTGCGTGGGCGACACCGTGACGTTGGTGACCGCGTCCGTCGGTACCGTGGCGCCGCCGACGACCGTCAGCTCCTGTGCGAACGACCGGAACGTCGCCACGCACCGCCCCGCGTCGAACACCCCCTGCGTGCGCGCCAGGTCGAGGTACGGCAGACGCCCCGTCACCTCCTCGTCCGACGGTGTCGGCGCGCGCAGGAAGCCGGTGTTCAGGGCGCGCAGCCAGTCAGGGAGCTCGGATGCGGAGATGGGGCGGGCGTCGAGGGTGCTCATCCGCCTCACGCTAGGCGGGCGGGACCACAGATGTCACCGGCTTTTCGGGCGGCCCCGTCAGACCCGGTCCGGATGTCGCCGGCTTTTTGCGCGGCCCTCGGAACACCGTCCCCGAAACGCGGCCCCCTCAGAACGCCGCCCGGATCTCCCCGACCTCCGCGCTGCCGCCCATCAGCGGCGCCCGGCCGATCCGCGACACCACCGGGGCGTCGACGCCGAGCAGACCCAGCGCGCGGGCCAGTACGGGGCCGAGGGCCCGGGTCGAACCGTCGTCGATCTTGAAGGCGAGCGCCCGGCCGTCCGCCAGTGCCACCGCCTGGACCGCCTCGGCGCCCATCTTGGACAGCGTCCCCGGCACCTCCCGCATCAACCAGGTGTCGGGGCGACGGGTGCCGGCCACGTACTCGGGATGGGCGCGCATCGCGTCCGCCACCCGGCGCTCCGCCGTGCCCTGCTCCGCCGTGACGAACGTACGGAACGCCCGGGCGAGGCCCACCAGCGACAGCGCCATCAGCGGGGCGCCGCAGCCGTCCGTGCCGACCGCGGCGACCGGCTCGCCCGCCGCCTCCTCGACGACCCGGTGGACCAGCTGCTGGAGCGGGTGGGCCGGGTCGAGGTACGTGGCCGGGTCCCAGCCGTTGCGCAGGCAGGCCGCGAGCATCGCCGCGTGCTTGCCCGAGCAGTTCATCGTGATCCGCTCCCGGACATGGCCCGCGGCGAGATACGTCTCCGCCTCCACCGGGTCCAGCGGGAGGTCGGGCGGGGTCTGCAGGTCCTCGGGCGCCAGTCCGTGCTCGGTGAGCATCTTCCGTACGAGATCGAGGTGGAAACCCTCACCCGAATGGCTCGCGGCGGCCAGCGCCAGCCGCTCCCCCGACAGGTCGAGACCGGCCCGGAGCACCGCGGCGGCCTGCATCGGCTTGTTGGAGGAGCGCGGGAAGACCGGGGCCGACGGATCGCCCAGGGACATCTCCATGCTGCCGTCCGCGGCCAGGACGACCAAGGAGCCCCGATGGTGGCCCTCGACGAAACCGGACCGGACGACCTCCGCCAGTACGGGCAGGTGGGGGGCCCGGCCGGATATGCCGGACGGGGACGACGGGGCTGCGCTGGAGGTCATGGTGGCCTTCCGGGACGGGCGGGGACCCGCCCCCGGAAGGGTCGCTTCAGGCGAGCAGGTCGTCTACTTGTGCTTCCCCGTCACGGTACCTGCGGGCGATCTCCGCACCGCAATCGTCGGCGGTGCGCTGGAGCCGGTAGCGGCGCCGGGAAACCTGCTGTTCGTAGCGGACCAGGCGTCCCATCGCGGTGTGCAGCTCTTCGTCCGTCCGGGCGTCGAGGTCGGAGAGTTCGACCTCGGCCAGTGTCTCCGCCGCCAGCTTCCGGTACTCGTCGCTGCGCGGCGTGCTCAGCGTGACGTGCCGTGCGGAGGAGCGGTGCAGCGACGGGGTGTCCGCGAGGATCTCCGAGAGCCGGTCCACCACCGGGGACTCCGGGTCCCGGCGCCGCGCCAGCTCGGCGCGCAGGATGTCGATGCGCCCCTGGACGAGCCGCCGCACATAGCTGAGGTCCGCCTCGTCCCGCTGCGCGTCCCGCCGTAGCCCGCGCAGCTCCGGCAGCCGCAGGGCACCCAGATCGAGCGGCGCCGATGCGGCGGGCCCGTCATCGGAGCCCTGCCCGGTCCGCTGCACGGGTGGGCGCATGGTGCTCGCACCCACAGAGGCCTTGCTGTTGACGCCGGGGCGCGCGACCGGCACTGCGCCCGGGGACTGCCCGGTTCCATGCATGCTCATGCTTGTGTCCATCCCCTCGACCGGTGCGTCGGCACACCGCCTCCCGTGCATGGTGCCACTCCGAGGGGTCCCGTGGAGATGCTCTGTACCCGTTCAGCCCAAGATAGGTTGGTCTGTATGCGTGCAGTGGTACAGAGGGTGGACGGTGCGAGCGTCACGGTGGCGGATGCCGGGGGCGAGGGCGGCGGTTCGGCGGTCGTCGGCGAAATCGTCGGCGAGGGCCTGTGTGTGCTGGTGGGAGTGACCCACGGCGACACCGCGGAGAAGGCGGCCCAGCTGGCCCGCAAGCTGTGGTCGGTCCGCATCCTGGAGGGCGAGAAGTCCTGCTCCGATGTGAATGCACCACTTCTGGTGATTTCACAGTTCACTCTCTACGGGGATGCCCGCAAGGGCCGCCGGCCCACGTGGAACGCCGCCGCTCCCGGCGAGATCGCCGAGCCGCTGGTCGACGAGGTCGTGGCGCAGCTGCGGGCCCTGGGCGCGCAGGTGGAGACGGGCCGGTTCGGAGCGGACATGCGGGTCTCGCTCACGAACCACGGCCCGTTCACGGTCATCGTCGAGGTCTGAGCCGGTCTCGCTCACAAACCACGACGGCCCGTTCACCGTCATCGTCGAGGTCTGAGCCGGACACGGTGGACGCGGCGGGTACGCCGGGCCGGGTCTACGGTTCGACGACCGTCTCCTGGGCCGCCGCCGTGTCGCCCGCCAGCAGCTCCGCGTCCACCGCCACGTTCCGCTTCACCAGGGCCAGGGCGATCGGCCCCAGCTCGTGGTGGCGGGCGGAACTGGTGATGAAGCCGAGCTGACGGCCCTCCGCGCCGTCCGCGGCCAGCCGCACCGGAGTGCCGTGCCCCGGCAGCAGCACCTCGCTGCCGTCCAGGTGCAGGAAGACCAGGCGCCGCGGCGGCTTGCCGAGGTTCTGTACCCGGGCCACCGTCTCCTGGCCCCGGTAGCAGCCCTTCTGGAGGTGGACGGCGGTGCCGATCCAGCCCAGCTCGTGCGGGATGGTGCGGTGATCCGTCTCGAACCCGAGCCGCGGGCGGTGCCCCTCGACGCGCAGCGCCTCGTAGGCCAGCACCCCGGCGGCCGGGCCATGCGCCGCCGCGTACGCCTCCAGGCCCTCGCGGGGCAGGAACAGATCGCGGCCGTACGGCGTCTCCCGCACGGTCGCACCGTCGGGAACCTCCGCGATGGAACCGGCCGGCAGGTACACGACCGCGTAGTCCTCGGTACGGTCGGCGACCTCGACCCGGTAGAAGAACTTCATCGACTCCAGATAGGCGATCAGCTCGCCCTGGGTGCCCGGCTCGACGTGCATCCACACGGTCTCGCCGTCGTCGACGAGATACAGGGCGTGCTCGATGTGCCCGTTCGCCGTGAGGATCAGGGACTCGGTGGCCTGGCCCGGAGCGAGTTCGCTGACGTGCTGGGTGATCAGGAGGTGCAGCCAGGCCAGCCGGTCGCTCCCGGTGACGGTCACGACCCCGCGGTGCGAGAGGTCGACGAGACCGGAGCCGTCGGCGAGGGCGCGCTGCTCGCGGAACAGATCGCCGTAGTGCGCGGCGACGCCTTCGTCGCGCCCCTCGGCGGGGACGGCGCCGGGCAGGGACAGCAGGGGGCTCTTCATGCGACCAGCGTACGACTCGGGGCGGGGCGACGGTTCCTAGGGCTGGGGCCCGGCAGCCGGACCGGTCATCGCTCCGGCCTCGCCGGCTGCTTCGGCCGGTCCCCCCGACTTCGCCGTGCAGTCGGCGCAGCGGCCGAAGATCGCGAAGTGCTTCATGTCCGTCTCGAAGCCGAACGTGCCGCGCAGCTTCTCGGTGAACTCCGCGACGACGTCGACATCGGCCTCGATGACGTTCGTACAGTCCCGGCAGACCAGATGGATGTGGTGGTGGCGGTCGGCCAGGTGGTACGTCGGGGCGCCGTGGCCCAGATGGGCGTGGCTGACCAGATCCAGCTCCTCCAGGAGCTCCAGGGTCCGGTACACGGTGGAGATGTTCACTCCGGACGCGGTCCGGCGCACCTCGGACAGGATGTCGTCGGGCGTCGCGTGTTCCAGCGTGTCCACGGCCTCCAGGACAAGCTGCCGCTGCGGCGTCAGCCGGTAGCCGCGCTGCCGAAGATCGGTCTTCCAGTCGGTGCTCACCACAGGCTCCAGTGTAGATCCGGGCCGGCCCGTCACCCGGCTGTCCGCCGGAAAGCGCCTCGTGGGCTACTTGAAGAACGCGATTCCGTCGTCCGGGAGGTCGCCGAGGCTCTTCGCCATCGCCGCGACCTCTTCCGGGGTGACGACCTTCTTCAGGTGCGCCGACATGTACGGCCGCAGCTCGACCTCGGGCGTGGCCTTCTCGCCCACCCACATGAGGTCGCTCTTCACATAGCCGTAGAGCCGCTTGCCACCGCTGTACGGGCCGGAGGCCGCGGTCCGGGCCACCGCGTCGGTGACCAGGTCGATCTGCGGCTTCTGGTCGGCCAGCTCGCCGTACCAGATCTCGATGACGCCCTGGTCGCGGGCCATGACGACCTCGACCTTGCGGTCCTTGTCGATGCGCCAGTAACCGGACTCGGTCTCCAGCGGCCTGACCTTGTTGCCCTCGGCGTCGAGCACCCAGGAGTGCGAGACGTACTCCAGGAAGTTCCGGCCGTCGTGGCGGAAGGAGACCTCCTGGCCGAAGTTGCACTTCTCGGCGCCGGGGAAGTCGGACACCCCCGCACCCGTCCAGTTGCCCAGCAGGAAGGCCAGCGGGACGAGGTCCGGGTGGAGGTCGGACGGGATCTCGATCATGAACGGCTCAATCGATCTGTGAGGCGGAAGCGGAAGGCGGAGGGTGGGGGACGCCGGGCCGGAAGGGCTAGCGCTGGCCCTGGTACAGCTTCTTCACGGTCAAGCCGGCGAAGGCGAGAACGCCGACACAGACCAGGACCAGCAGGGCGGAGAAGAATGCCTCAAGCACGGGGGCTCCTTGAACGAGCGGTATGGCGGCAGTACAGGGCCGGGCCCCAGCCTAATGGGTGGGGTCCCGGCCCGCCGGTTCGGGGCGTGCCGCGGAGCGGTCAGCCCAGCAGTTGGTTCTGCAGGATCACGGTCTGGTGGAACGGCACGCGTGGCGTTCCGCCGCCGCCCTTACGGGACTGGACGATGAGGGCGAGGGTGTCGCCGGCGGCCACATAGGCCTGCCGGGTTTCGGCGACACCGTAAGGCTTCGCTTCGGTGAACACGTAGGGCGAGGTGTCCGCCACCTTCCCGCCGCCCGACCACGAGATGTCGAGGTCCGTATCCGCCACCCCCACCAGCGGAAAACCTCCCGTGGCTCCGATGGCGCACGCGTCGCGGAACGCGTCGGTGAAGGCCGTCGAGTTGAAGCGGAGCAGATAGACCCGGCTCGACGTGCCGTCCGGCATGGTCCAGCCGCGCGCCGCGATGTGGCGCAGCGCCCCGTCGCGCAGCGTGGCGGCGATGTCCTCCCGGTACTCCTTCTCGTACTCGGACACGAACTGCCGGGTGCTCACCCAGCCACCCGTCCGCTTCTTGTCGACCGTTGCTCCCGCCTGGGGCCGGAAGCAGCAGCTCGCGCAGGTCGGCGTAGTGGATCTCGGCCCTGTTGTCCTCGTTGAAGGGCCGGGGCGCCGCGGCGGCGATGCGGCGGACGCCGGCGTTCAGGAGGTCTTGCTTCCGGAACTGCCTGTTCCGGCGTCTCCACCCGCACGGGAGGCTCGGCCTGCCCGTCAGGAATGGTGTCTTTCGGATTCACAATGGGTCCCCCCACGAGACCTGAGGCGCGGATTCCGTATTTGCGCACAGCCCTGACCCGCCGGGCATCAACGAGGTTGTGCGACCGGGGATTACAGTTCGGCATATGCCGAAGAAGCTCGTGATCAAGGTGACCGCAGGTGCCGACTCCGCCGAGCGCTGTTCCCAGGCGTTCACCGTCGCGGCGGTGGCCGTCGCCAGCGGCGTGGAGGTCTCGCTCTGGCTGACCGGCGAATCCGCCTGGTTCGCGCTGCCGGGACGCGCCGCCGAGTTCGAACTGCCGCACGCGGCGCCGCTGCCGGATCTGATCGAGTCGATTCAGGCGGGCGGACAGATCACCCTCTGCACCCAGTGCGCGGCCCGCCGGGACATCACCGAGCAGGACGTCCTGGAGGGCGTACGGATCGCCGGCGCGCAGGTCTTCGTCAGTGAGGTCATGGCGGACGGCGTCCAGGCGCTCGTCTACTGATCCGGACAGGCATGCGCGTACCGACCCGCACAGGCACACGCGTACCGACCCTGACAGGCTCGCGCATACCGACCGGGGCAGGCTCGCGCGCACCGGCTCCTCAGGGGCGGCGCTTCTTGCCGTCGAGCTCGTCCCACCACGCGTCCGACTCCGGGTCCCCGGTCGCCTCGCCCTTGGTCAGGCGCACGTGCGGCCGGGACGAAGGAGGCCGGGGCGGCGTGGCGGTGGGGTCGTCCCACCAGCGGTCCTCCGGGCCCTTCCGGTTGGCGACCATCGCCGCGACGGGCGGGATCACCATCGCGACCACGCACATCGCGATGGCGGCGGGCATCGACCAGAGCCTCACGAAGGCCCAGGCGGAGACGAAGAGGACGAGACAGATCCCCATCATCACGAAGTAGGCGCGCCGGCGTCGGCGGTACATGCATCCAGCGTAGGCCCGATCGGCCCGCCCGGCCGTTCCTGGACCTCGCCGGGTTCCGCCCGGACGGCACGAAGGGCCGTACCCCGTTTTCAGGAAGCGTCCAACCCCCTGGGGTACGGCCCTTCGGCCGGTCATCGGCAGAGCCGTGACAGTGCTGCTAGACGGCGATGGCCACCTCGGAGAGGCCGCCCGTCTGGGCCACGACCGTGCGGTCGGCGCTGCCGCCGGGGACGAGGGCGCGCAGCGTCCAGGTGCCCTCGGCCGCGTAGAAGCGGAACTGTCCGGTCGCCGAGGTCGGGACCTCGGCGGTGAACTCGCCGGTCGAGTCCAGCAGGCGGACGTAGCCGGTGACGGGCTCGCCGTCGCGGGTCACACTGCCCTGGATGGTGGTCTCACCGGGCTTGATGGTCGAAGCGTCGGGGCCGCCGGCCTTTGCTCCACACATGGCGTTCTGTCCTTCTGGTCGGGGGTCGTGCTGGTCCAGGTCGTACGGGTTACTTGTTGGCGCCGAGCTCGATCGGCACGCCCACGAGGGAGCCGTACTCGGTCCACGAACCGTCGTAGTTCTTGACGTTCTCCTGGCCGAGCAGCTGGTGCAGCACGAACCACGTGAGCGCGGAGCGCTCACCGATGCGGCAGTAGGCGATGGTGTCCTTCGACAGGTCGACCTGCTCGGCCTCGTAGAGGGCCTTGAGCTCGTCGTCCGACTTGAAGGTGCCGTCGTCGTTGGCGTTCTTCGACCACGGGATGTTGCGGGCGCTCGGCACGTGGCCGGGGCGCTGCGACTGCTCCTGCGGGAGGTGGGCCGGGGCGAGCAGCTTGCCGCTGAACTCGTCGGGCGAGCGCACGTCGACCAGGTTCTGGCTGCCGATGGCCTTCACGACGTCGTCGCGGTAGGCACGGATCGACTCGTCCTGCGGCTGGGCCTTGTACTGCGTGGCCGGGCGGGACGGGATCTGGTCGCCGTCGACCAGGTCGCGGGAGTCGAGCTCCCACTTCTTGCGGCCGCCGTCGAGCAGGCGGACGTCCTGGTGGCCGTAGAGCTTGAAGTACCAGAAGGCGTAGGACGCGAACCAGTTGTTGTTGCCGCCGTAGAGGACGACCGTGGTGTCGTTGCCGATGCCCTTGTTCGACAGCAGCTCCTCGAAGCCGGCCTGGTCGATGAAGTCACGGCGGACCGGGTCCTGGAGGTCCTTGGTCCAGTCGATCCGGATCGCGTTCTTGATGTGGTTCTTCTCGTACGCGGAGGTGTCCTCGTCGACCTCGACGATGGCGACCTTCGGGTCGTCGATGTGGGCCTCGACCCAGTCGGCGTCTACCAGGACGTCACTGCGGCTCATTCTGTTCTCCTCCGGGGCAGTCTGCGGCGGGATGATGCGAGTGGTGCGCGATGGTGCGTGGTGATCCGGATGTGCGCTGCGCGGGTTCGGCGCGTGCGCGGGTGCCACGCGGGATGGCCCCGACGAGCGGTCGAAGGGCCGGGAATGCGGGAAATCCGACGGATCCCGCTCAGACAGTGCGACAGAGCATGGCGGCGACGCGGCACAGGTCCACTGCCCGCCGCTTCGTGAGATCCGCCTGTCCCCGCTGCGGGAGACCGCTAATAGAGCACTGCATGGGACCGATCGTAGGGACGTACGGGCGGACATGTCACCGTTGTGTCGCATACTGAGACACGATCGTCCGGAATGTGAGATGCGATCGAGGCCGCAGGTCCCTGGAGACGACCGTCCGGCCCGCGCGGCGCGTCGGGCATCTGCGGAACGGACTCCGTCGTCTCAGTATGTGGCGTCGCGGTCCGTCCCGAGGCATGGCTCCGCCCAGGAACCCCTCTACCCGGCGAGGGCCGGGGTTATCCGGCGAGACGTACGTCGGCGCCCGTCACGGAGATCTCCAGCCCGGCGGCGGTCGGCTGGATCTTCTCCAGCTGCAGGCCGTTCGGCAGTTTGCCCACCTCGCGCTCGAAGTCGGTCTTCTCGCGTACGAGCTGTTCGAGACCGCGGATCCCCTCGCCCGGCACCTTGTCCGCGTGCACCCGCACGGTGTGGCCGTCGACCAGCGTGACGGTGGACAGGACGCTGCGCGTGACCGCGCCGAGGACGGGGATGCCGGTGACCGTGCCGGTCACCTTCACCTTGCCGTTGCCGCCGTACTCGACGACGACGCCGTCGGCGGCCTTCGTCAGGTCCTCGTACGAGATGACGGCCGTCCCGCTGGCCCGGGCGGCCGTGGCGCCGGAGAAGCCGTCGGTCAGCCGCACCTGGTGCAGTTCGGCTTCCATCCTGCTGATCCGAAGCACACGGCCGCCGGCGGTCGCCTCGATCCCGGTGACCTTCACGTCGACCTCGTCGAGTTCCGATCCGGCGACCTGGGTGAGGAACGGAAAACCCTTGATGGACACGTCCGTCGATCCGGTCCGAGCCCCGGAGACCACCACCCGGTCCGCCGCCTCGGACTCCGCGAAGTACACCGCCGCACGGTCCACCGCGATGAACACCCCGGCCAGAACCACCACGACGATCAGCAGTATTCGCAGTGCACGCATGCCTGTCCTCCCCCGCGCCACATCCATCGGATCCCTGGCGCCGTGAGCCTACTGCGGCCGCACGTCACGCCCCGGGTGATCGACGTGCGAAAGCCCTCCGACGGTTCCCCGTGGAGGGCTTCGGCAGGCCGGGTGACGCGGTACGGGCTACGCGATCATGCGCCCGATCAGATAGACGGCCGGGGCGGCCGCGGTCAGCGGCAGGGCCACACCCGCGGTCATGTGCACGAAGCGTGACGGGTAGTCATAGCTCGCCACCCGCAGCCCGATCAGCGCACAGCCGCCGGCCGCGAGGCCGAGCAGCGCGCCCTTGACGCCCAGGTCGGTGACGGCGCCGCCCACCGCGCCGGCACCCGCCGCGACGACGAGCGCCGCCACGACCGAGGCCGGTCCGGGCAGCGGCAGCGCCCGGACGAGCACCGCCGCGGCGACGGCCACACCGCCGGCCGTGACGGCGTCCGGGACGGCCGCGAGGTGGCCGGCGGCGAGGACCGCGAGCGCGGCCGAGGCGACCGTGGCCATCAGCCCCTCCATCCGCTCGTCGGCACCGGCCCGGCTGCGCAGCTGGATCACGACGGTGAGCAGCACCCAGACACCGAGGGTGCCCAGGATGGCGGCGGGCCCGTTCTCCCGGCCGGCCGCGAGCAGCGCCACATCGGCGACGAGGCCGCCCGCGAAGGCGAGCGCGATGCCCTGCCGGGCCGGCCACATGCCGTTGAGCCGGAACCAGCCCGCCGCGGTCACCGCCTGGAGCAGCACCAGCGGGACGACGAGGGCGTACGGCCCGACGGCCGCGCCGAGCGCGAGGAGCAGCCCGAGCCCGGCGGTGATCGCGGCCGGCTGCATCCCGGGCGCGATGATCGGCGACCGGCCCTCGGCGCGGGCCCGCTGGGCGTCGGTGATGCGGCTGTTGCCCAGGGTGGTCGGCGCGCTGTAGCCGTCCTCGCCCGGCGCGGGGGCCACGGTCGCCTCGGCCGCGCTCGCGGTCCTCGCCGCCGGCCACCTCGCGGCCGTCCCGGACGCCGTCACGGCCGGCGGTGTGGCCGTCGCCGCGGCGGTGCTCGTCCGGGGGCCGGGGCGGGCGCGGCAGGCGGTGCGGGCGCTGCCTGGGCCTCGGGAGGCAGCGGGTACGAGCCGGACCCGCCGTGCAGCGGTGCCAGGTACGCGGTCTCCTCGGCGGCCTGCACGGGAGGCGCGGGCTGCTCAGCAGCGGCGGGCCGCACGGGAGGCGCGGGCTGCTCAGGAGCGGCGGGCCGCACGGGGCCTGCGGGCTCGGCGGGCCGGATCGTCGGCTGGTACTGCGTGTCCCAGGTCTGGCCCTCCCAGGTCTGGGTGACCCCCTGGTCCCCGGCCGGCCAGCCGGCCCCGGGCTGCTGCGCCTGCGGGGCGGGCGTTCCCTGCTGCGGGTACGGGGCGGCCTGCTGGGGCGGGTGTGCGTCGTACCCGCCCGCCGTCCCGTACGGCGCCGCACCGCCCGTGTAGGGCCCCTGCTGCCCGTACGAGGGGTCGGCATATCCCTGGGCCGGGTCGGCGTATCCCGGGGCCGGGTCGGCATATCCCGGGGCCGGGGCGGCTTGTCCCTGGCCGGGGTAGGCCTGCCCTGAGTACGCCTGAGCGTCGTACGGGGCGTCGCCGTACACGGGGTCCCCGTACGACTGCTGATGCTGCTGCGGCTCCTGCCCGTACGGATACTGCGGCTGCGGCTGCGGATATGGCGGCTGCTGCTGCGGATACGGCTGCTGCTGATCGCTGCTGCTCATGTTCTGCGGTTCACCCTCCTGCGAACGGCGGGAGCACCTCGACCGTGCCGCCCTCGGCAAGGCGTACGGTCTCATGGCTCCGGGTCCCGACGGGGTCACCGTCGATGAGGAAGGAACACCTTCGCAGTACGCGGCTCAGCTCGCCGGGGTGCCGCTCCCGTACCGCGTCGAGCGCCTCTTTGAGCGTCGCAGCGGTGTACGACTCCTCCGCGGTTCCGGCCGCGGCCTTGGCGGCTGCCCAGTAGCGGATGGTTCCCGCAGGCATGGCGGCACTCCTCTCGTCTCGCGTCAGCTCACGCGTCGGCTGTCCATCATGGTTCACCGCGTCATCGCCCAGTCGGCGATGCGGGTGAGCAAGGTCTCGTCCGCCGCGTTCTCCGCGTGGCCCATGCCGGGCTCCAGCCACAGGTCGGCGGCGCCGCCCGCCGCGCCGGCGAGCATCCGCGGGTGGTCGAGCGGGAAGTACGGGTCCCGGTCGCCGTGCACGATCAGGAGCGGGGCCGGGGCGATCCGGCCGGCGGCCTCGACCGGGGAGAGCGGGACCGGGTCCCAGTCGTCGCGGTCGATCCGGGTACGGAATCCGTACCGCCCGACGAGCCGGCCGGCGGGGCGGGTGACCATCCAGTGCAGGCGGCGCATCGGAGCCGTGCCCCGGTAGTACCAGCGCGCGGGAGCGCTCACCGACACCACCGCGTCCGCGTGCGCCTCCCCGTGCGCTTCCGTGCGCCCCTCGGACTCCCCCACCGCTCCGGGGGCCGTATACAGCGCCCCGTGCCGGAGCACCACGGAACCGCCCATCGAGAACCCGGCCGTAACGATGCGCGTGTGTCCGAGCGACCGCGCCCAGGCCACGGCGGCCGCCAGATCCAGCACCTCGCGGTCGCCCACCGTGGACCGTCCGCCGGAGCGTCCGTGCCCCCGGAAGGAGAACGTGACCACCGCCGCACGCTGCGAGAACACCCGCACGGCACGCCGCACGGCCGGGCGGTCGGCCGAACCGGTGAATCCGTGCGCGACGACGATCGCCGTACCGCCGCCGCCGGCCCCGGCGCCGGCCGCGTCATCTCCCGTACACGGGTCGTACACCGCCTCGATGAGGACCCCGTCATCGGCCCGCAACGTGGTCCGCAGCGGACCGCGCGTGATCAAGGGAACAGAGGAACTCCGAAACAGCCCCTCGGACACAGAAGTCATGTGGGCTATTCTGCTGGGAAGAGGATCCGGGCAAAGCAGCCCCCGGGTCCTTTTGTGGTTTCCGCGCGTTGTTACGACGACGTTTCGACAAGCTCAGCGGTCCTGGGCGCGGGCCGCACGAGTAAAGGCCGTATGACGAAACGTCGTACGACCGCAACGGAAAAAGCGTACGAAGCAGTGCCGCATACTCCCCCGGGTCCGACCCGGGAGTGCCCCTCTCGCAGGGAACGAGGAGGACCGACGTAATGGGCGAGCCAACCGTGCACGATCATCGACCGACGACCCAGGCAGGTGGGCGGCGATGAGTTCACTGCTGCTCCTGACGAATGCCCTCCAACCGTCGACGGAGGTGCTTCCCGCCCTCGGCCTCCTGCTGCACAGCGTGCGGGTGGCTCCCGCCGAAGGCCCCGCTCTCGTCGACACCCCCGGTGCCGACGTCATCCTCGTCGACGGACGGCGCGACCTGCCGCAGGTCCGCTCGCTCTGTCAGCTGCTGCGGTCCACCGGACCCGGCTGTCCGCTGATCCTCGTCGTCACCGAGGGCGGCCTCGCGGCCGTCACCGCGGACTGGGGCATCGACGACGTGCTGCTGGACACGGCGGGCCCCGCCGAGGTCGAGGCGCGGCTGCGGCTGGCCACCGGCCGGCAGCAGATCACCTCGGACGACTCCCCGATGGAGATCCGCAACGGTGATCTCTCGGTGGACGAGGCCACGTACAGCGCGAAGCTCAAGGGCCGGGTCCTGGACCTGACCTTCAAGGAATTCGAACTGCTCAAGTACCTGGCGCAGCACCCGGGCCGGGTCTTCACCCGCGCCCAGCTGCTCCAGGAGGTCTGGGGCTACGACTACTTCGGCGGTACGCGGACGGTCGACGTCCACGTACGGCGGCTGCGCGCCAAGCTCGGCCCCGAGCACGAGTCGCTCATCGGCACCGTCCGCAACGTGGGCTACCGCTTCGTCGCGCCGGAGAAGGTCGAGCGTGCCGCCGCCGAGGAGGCCAAGTCGGCGGCCGCGAAGGCGACCACCGAAACCCTCACCCGTTCGGAGCAGCCGGAGGGAGCCGAGGTCACGGAAGAAGCCCCGGTCCGGCCTGCCGGGAAGTAGTTCCATCCGCGTAGACTGCCGCGCGTGGCCAAGGTGACGCGGGACGATGTGGCGAGACTGGCGGGGACGTCGACCGCAGTGGTCAGTTACGTCATCAACAACGGACCCCGGCCGGTCGCCCCGGCCACGCGCGAGCGGGTGCTCGCCGCGATCAAGGAGCTGGGCTACCGGCCCGACCGGGTCGCCCAGGCGATGGCCTCGCGGCGGACCGATCTCATAGGGATGATCGTGCCGGACGCGAGGCAGCCGTTCTTCGCGGAGATGGCGCACGCGGTCGAACAGGCCGCCGCCGAGCGCGGGAAAATGGTGCTCGTCGGCAACTCGGACTACCGCGACGAGCGCGAGGTCCACTATCTGCGCGCCTTCCTCGGCATGCGGGTCTCCGGCCTGATCCTGGTCAGCCAGGGCCCCAGCGAGCGCGCGGCGGCGGAGATAGAGGCGTGGGACGCCCGGGTCGTGCTGCTGCACGAGCGGCCCGAGGCGATCGACGACGTCGCGGTCGTCACGGACGACGTCGGCGGCGCCCAGCTCGCCACCCGCCACCTGCTGGAACACGGCAACGCGTACGTCGCGTGCCTCGGCGGCATGGAGTCGACCCCGGCGGTCGGCGACCCGGTCGCCGACCACGTCGAGGGCTGGCGCCGCGCCATGCACGAGTCGGGCCGCTCGACCGAGGGCCGGCTGTTCCAGGCCCCGTACAACCGTTACGACGCCTACCAGGTGGCCCTGGGGCTCCTCGCGGGCCCCGACCGGCCGCCGGCGATCTTCTGCACGACGGACGACCAGGCCATCGGGGTGCTGCGGGCCGCGCGCGAGCTGCGGATCGACGTGCCCGGTGAGCTCGCGGTGGCGGGCTTCGACGACGTGAAGGAAGCCGGTCTGACGGACCCGCCGCTCACGACGGTGTTCTCCGACCGCCCGGCGATGGCACGGGCCGCGGTCGACCTGGTGCTGGACGACTCGCTGCGGGTGTCGGGGTCGCGGCGGGAGCGGCTGAAGCAGTTCCCCTCGGCACTGGTGGTCCGGCGTTCCTGCGGCTGCGGTGAACCACCGGCTGCGCAGCGCGGCTGAGAACCTGTCGTAAGGCACCGGGAGGACCGGGGGCGCCTCGCGGTCGCTTCAGCCCCGGGTCCTGATGTTCCTGTCGTCACCCGCGGCCGGGCCCGCGGCACGGAAGGTGCGCCGGTACGCCGACGGGGCGACCCCCGCCTCCGCGGCGAGGTGGCGCCGCAGCGAGGTGGCGGTGGCGAAGCCGACCTCGTGGGCGACCCGTTCCACCGGCAGGTCGGTGGACTCCAGCAGGTGCCGTGCCCTCCGCAGTCGTTGCTGGGTCAGCCAGCGGCCGGGGCTCAGACCCGTCTCCTCCTGGAAGCGCCGGGCGAAGGTGCGGGTGCTCATCGCCGCTTGCGCGGCCAGTTC
This sequence comes from Streptomyces sp. OR43, assembly GCF_008042275.1. GTDB lineage: Bacteria > Actinomycetota > Actinomycetes > Streptomycetales > Streptomycetaceae > Streptomyces. The sequence goes on from NZ_RDBK01000043.1 coordinate 1,420,157, forward strand.
GCCCAGCGACAGGGGCAGTTCAAGCCGCTGGAGCGCCCAGTCGCGGGTCGGCCCGGTGCCGGTGCCGCTCGCCGGCGGCAGGGGCCGTTCGATGTACTGCGCCTGCCCGCCGTCCCGGTACGGCGGCACGACGCAGCAGCGGGCGACATGGTTGGCCACCTCACTGCCGTGGTCCTGGCGCACCAGATGCAGGCAGACGTCGACACCGCTCGCCGCCCCCGCGGAGGTCAGCACGTCACCGTGGTCGACGAAGAGCACCCCGGCGTCGACCTCGACCCGGGGGAAGAGCTCCTGGAAGTAGTCGGTGAGCGCCCAGTGGGTGGTGGCCCGGCGCCCGTCGAGGAGACCGGCGGCGGCCAGCAGGAAGGCACCGGTGCAGATGGACACCAGACGAGTACCGGGGCGGACGCGGGCGAGGGCAGCGAGAGCCTGCGGATCCGGGGCCGTACCCGAGGCCGGCGAGATCGCGTACGGCGGGATGACCACGGTGTCCGCCTCGTCCAGCACCTCGGGACCGTGGCCAGGGGTGAGCGTCAGGTCCGAGTCGGTTCGCACGGACTGCCCGTCCACGCTCGCGGACACCACCTCGTAGCGTCCGTCGGCGGAACCCAGGACCCGGTGCGGGATACCGAGTTCGAACGGGTAGACGCCGTCGAGGGCAAGAACGACAACCTTGTGGGCGCCGGACCGCGGAACCGGCCGCAGCCGACAGTCCGGTGCAGCCGCACGGTCGGCGCGGTCGGTGTCGTCCGCGCGGTCGGTGGGGGCGGCGCGGTCGGTGCGGGCGGCAAGGTCGCGAGGCATGGCAGGAATGTATCGCAGGCTGACCTTCTTGCCATCGTCCGGGCCGCACCGTGCGGGCCAGGATCGACACATGACTTCGACGGACACTCCTCACAACCTCGTCCCCCAGGACTCCGCGGACCCGGCTGCCCCCAAGGGTGCACCGGTGATGCTCGCCCTGCATCAGACGGCCCTCGGCGGCCCCGAGGTCCTGCGGCTGACCGAGCTCCCGCGGCCCGCGCCCGGTCCCGGGGAGATCCTCGTCGCCGTGCACGCGGCCGGCCTCAACCCCACGGACGTCAAGCACCGCGCCATGAGTCTCTTCCTGCCGCCCCCGCCACTGACCCTCGGCTGGGACGTCTCCGGCACCGTGGTGGAGACCGGCTTCGGCGTCACCCTCTTCCGGCCCGGTGACGAGGTGTTCGGCATGCTGCCCTACCCGCACGGAGCCGGCTCCCACGCCGAGTACGTGACCGGCCCCACCCGCGCCTTCGCCACCAAGCCCGCCGGCATCGACCACGTCCACGCGGCCGCTCTGCCGCTGGCAGCGCTCACCGCCTGGCAGGCCCTCGTCGAGACAGCGGACCTCCGGGCCGGGCAGCGGGTGCTGATCCACGCCGCGGCCGGCGGTGTCGGCCATCTCGCCGTACAGATCGCCAAGGAGCGCGGTGCTCACGTGACCGGGACGGCGAGTGCGCCCAAGCACGACTTCCTGCGCGAGCTCGGTGCGGATGCCTGCATCGACTACCGCTCCGAGGACTTCACCGACGCGGAGGAGCCCTACGACGTGGTCCTGGACACCCTCGGCGGGGAGACCGCCACCCGTTCCGTGGGCGTACTCCGCCCCGGCGGCGTCCTCGTCTCCCTGCTGCCGGGCAGCAAGGACACCCGGGCCGCAGCGGAGAAGGCACAGGTCCGCGCTGTCGCTCTGCTCGTCGAGCACGACCATGCCGGAATGCGCGCCGTCGCCGAACTCGTCAGCCGGGACAGGCTCCGCGCCCACGTCTCCGGCACCTTCCCTCTCGCCGAAGGAGCCCGGGCCCACGCCCTGGGGGAGACGGGCCGCACCACGGGCAAGTTGGTCATCACCGTGCGCTGAGGCGCGGCAGGCCCTCTGCCGAAGATCCTTGCAGGGCCTCGGCGCACGGGCCTTTATATCGGGCATACGAGGTTCTGCCGGGCTTCTCAGCAGGCACTCAGGGTCCTCTCATGTTCGCTGGACACTCTCGTAGACATGACAGAGACCCAGCGCCCGAGCGGCGAGTACCCGATGTACCCCTCGTACGGCAACGGAGACGCGGCCTACCCGCCGCCGCCGTCATACCAGCCCGTCCAGCCGGTCGCCATGGGCCCCGGAACCACCGTGTGGCCCGCCCCCGGCACGGCCGACCCGTACGCCGGTGGCGCGGGCCACGGCGGTGACGGCTCCCACGGGCTGCCGCAGCCGGCGCCCGAACCGTCCGCCCCCCGCCACGGGGTCCGCCGGCCCGTCGCGCTCCTCGCGGCGGTGGCCATCGCGGCCGCCATCGTCGGCGGCGGCACCGCCACCGTGATCGGGCAGCTCACGGACAACGGCACCAGCGGTACGGCCGGCAGCGTCATTCCAGGCACCACCGTCTCGCAGAGCAGCAAGGGCACCGTCTCCGGCGTGGCCGCGGCCCTCGCGCCGACGATCGTCGAGATCGGCGCGACGTCGACCTCGGGCGAGTCCACCGGTTCCGGCGTGGTCATCACGTCGGACGGCGAGATCGTCACCAACAACCACGTCGTCGCCGGCGCCTCGTCCGTCAAGGTCACGCTGAGCACCGGCAAGACGTACACCGCCGACATCGTCGGCACCGACGCCGACAAGGACCTCGCGCTGATCAAGCTTCAGGGCGCGAGCGGCCTGAAGACGGCCACCCTCGGCGACTCCTCCCGGGTCGCCGTCGGCGACCAGGTCGTCGCGATCGGCTCGCCCGAGGGCCTCACCGGCACGGTCACCAGCGGCATCGTGTCCGCACTCGACCGCGATGTCACGGTCGCAAAGAACGACGACAGTACCGGCAGTACCGGCGGCTCCGACAGCGGCCAGGGACAGGGTCAGGGCGGTCAGGGCGGCGGGCAGCAGTGGCCGTTCGAGTTCGGCGGACAGCAGTTCAACGGCGACACCGGCGACTCCACCACTACGTACAAGGCCATCCAGACCGACGCCTCGCTGAACCCGGGCAACTCCGGTGGCGCCCTGATCAACATGAACGGCGAGATCATCGGCATCAACTCGGCGATGTACTCGGCCAGTTCGTCGAGCGGTTCGGGAGGCTCCAGTGCGGGCAGCGTCGGCCTCGGCTTCGCCATCCCGGTGAACACCCTCAAGGCCGACCTCGACACGCTGCGGGCCGGCGACGGCTCCTGAGCCGCGCCGCGCGACGCCGCGCCACGGCCGTGCGAGGCTGAGAAAACCAGCGGTGCGCCCCGGCCCCGTACAGAACGAGAAGAGGACGAAGCAGCGATGAGCCCCGCCGAAGACGATCCGCAGCGCATCCTGATCGTCGACGACGAGCCCGCCGTGCGCGAGGCCCTGCAGCGCAGCCTCGCGTTCGAGGGATACGGCACCGAGGTCGCCGTCGACGGTCTCGACGCCCTCACGAAGGCGGAGTCGTACGACCCCGACCTCATCGTCCTCGACATCCAGATGCCGCGGATGGACGGGCTGACCGCCGCCCGCCGCATCCGTGCCACGGGCACCACCACGCCCATCCTGATGCTCACCGCCCGTGACACCGTCGGCGACCGTGTCACCGGGCTCGACGCGGGCGCGGACGACTACCTGGTCAAGCCCTTCGAGCTGGACGAGCTCTTCGCCCGCATCCGGGCCCTGCTGCGCCGCAGTTCGTACGCGGCCGCGGCGGGCCCCGTCCCCGACGACAACGTCCTGGCCTTCGCCGACCTGCGCATGGACCTGGCGACCCGCGAGGTCATGCGCGGCACCCGCCACGTCGAACTGACCCGGACCGAGTTCACGCTCCTGGAAATGTTCCTGGCGCACCCGCGCCAGGTGCTGACCCGCGAGCAGATCCTCAAGGCGGTCTGGGGCTTCGACTTCGAACCGAGCTCCAACTCCCTGGACGTGTACGTGATGTACCTGCGCCGCAAGACGGAGGCGGGCGGCGAACCCCGCCTCGTCCACACGGTCCGCGGCGTGGGGTACGCGCTGCGGTCGGGCGGGGGCGAGGGATGACGGGCCCGCTCCGGCGGATCCGCGCCCTGCCGCTGCGCTCCCGGCTGGCGCTGCTGGTCGCGACCGCGGTGGCGGTGGCGGTGGCGGCGGTGGCGGTGGCGTGCTGGTTCGTGACGAAGGCGCAGCTGGAGCATCAGCAGGACACGTCGCTGCGCAACACCACGGTCGACGGGCGCTACCTGACCTCGCTGTACTCGTACTGCCTGGGGACCGGACAGCAACTGCCCCGTACCGACTCCGGACTCACCGTGCAGCTCATCGACGCCCAGGGAACGGTCTGCACCGACCCGGAGTCGGCGGCGCTTCCGGTGACCGCGTCCGACCTCGCCGTGGTCACCAGTGAGCAGGCGACGGCCCTGCACTCGTCGACCGACGCGGACGGCGTGAAGATGCGCGTATTCACGAAGCCGGGCGAGGTGAAGGGCGTCGGCCAGCCCTCCCTGAAGATCGGCATCTCCTTCGCCCGCCCCCTGAGCGAGATCGACAAGCCCCTCACCACCCTCGCCTGGGTCCTCCTCCTCGTCTCCGGAATCGGCGTCGTCGGCGCCGGCGCCGCCGGGCTCTGGGTGGCTCGTTCCGGCCTGCGCCCCGTCGACGAGCTCACCGAGGCGGTCGAGCACGTCGCGCGTACCGAGGACCTGACGGTCCGCATCCCGGTGGAGGGCGAGGACGAGATCGCGCGGCTCTCCCGCTCGTTCAACTCGATGACCGCGTCGCTGGCCACCTCCCGCGACCGTCAGGCGCAGCTCATCGCGGACGCCGGCCACGAGCTGCGCACCCCGCTGACCTCGCTGCGTACCAACGTCGAACTCCTGGCCCGGAGCGACGAGACCGGCCGGGCCATCCCGCCGGACGACCGCAGGGCGCTGATGACGTCCGTGAAGGCGCAGATGACGGAGCTGGCCTCACTCATCGGCGACCTCCAGGAGCTCGCCCGCCCGGACGCCACGGACCCCGGTCCGCTCCAGGTGGTCGCGCTCCACGACATCGCCCGCACCGCCCTGGACCGCGCCCGCCTGCGTGGCCCGGAGCTGACGATCACGGCGGAGCTGGCCCCCTGGTACGTACGGGCCGAACCGGCCGCGCTCGAGCGGGCGGTCGTCAACGTCCTGGACAACGCGGTGAAGTTCAGCCCGCACGGCGGCACGATCGACGTCGTCCTGCACCGGGGCGAGCTGACGGTCCGCGACCACGGCCCCGGTATCCCGGCCGACGAGCTCCCGCACGTCTTCGAACGCTTCTGGCGCTCCCCGTCCGCCCGCCAGCTGCCCGGCTCGGGCCTCGGCCTGTCGATCGTGGCGCGTACGGTCCAGCAGGCCGGCGGCGAGATCGACCTGCGCCCGGCTCCGGGCGGCGGCACGGAAGCCGTGATCCGCCTCCCGGGGGCACCCCAGCCACCGCCTGAGGCGCCGCGGGGGTAGGGCCGGCGGCCCTACGCCCCGTCCAGCCGCCCCGCCAGCGCCCGCAGTCCCGCCGCGATCTCGGCGGCGTCCGGTGCCTGGTCCGGGTCGGTCAGCCACTGGATCATCACGCCGCTCATCAGCGCGAGCTGCACCGAACCGAGCCCCCGCACATCCGCCGCGGCGACCTCCGCCTCCGGCACTCCGGCCAGCTGCGCCGCGACCCCCCGGCGGCCCTCGCGCTGACCGGCGGCCAGGAGGGCCAGCAGGTCCGGGGAGCTCTGGGCGTGGACGAAGGCCTCCACGGAAGCGATCCAGAGCCAGCGGTCGGTGCGGTACGAGGCGATCTCGCGCGTCCACAGGGCCGCGTACCGCTCGGCGGCCGTGCCGTCTCCGGCCCCGGGCCCCTCAGCCGTGCGCCGCCCCCACTCGTCGATGGCCGCGAACAGCGCCTGGTTGAGCAGGGCCTCGCGGGAGCCGAAGTGGTAGCCGATCGCCGCCATCGAGACCCGGGAGGCGGTGGCGAGGTCGCGCACGGTGGTGCGGAGATAGCCCTTCTCCTCCAGGCAGCGCCTCGCTCCGGCCAGCAGATCCTCGCGGTTTCCCATGCCCGGGATCGTACGGCTCCGCGATGGGGGCAAGCGATCTATACAAACGTATTGCGCGCTCGATCTATACGGCCGTACAGTTCCTGTCATGACGCAGCAGCGCACCACCGCATCCCGGCGTGAACTGACCCTCGACGGCCGCCGCCTCTCCTACCTCGATCACGGCCCCGCCACCGGACGCCCGCTCCTCGCCCTGCACGGCCACCTCTCCGAGGGCGCCTCCTTCGACGCCCTGGCCGCCGAGCTCGGCCCGGAATGGCGGGTCATCGCCCCCGACCAGCGCGGCCACGGCGACTCCGACCGCGCGGACGGCTACGGCCGGGAGGTGTACGTCTCCGACCTGACCGCCCTGCTCGACCACCTGGACCCCGGACCGGTCGTCGCCCTCGGGCACTCGCTCGGCGGCATCAACGCGCTGCACCTCGCGGCCGCGCGCCCCTCCGCCGTCGCCGCCCTCGTCAACGTCGACGCCCCGGTCGACCTGCCGCACCAGGACCCCGGCCCGCTGGCCTTCCTCACGGGCTTCCCGTACACGGCCCCGGCCCGGGAGGAACTGATCGCCGCCTGCGGTCCGGTGGGCCCCATGGTGGCGCCCCTGCTCCGGCCGCTCCCGGACGGCGGCGGCTGGCGGCTGCCGTTCCACCCGCAGGACACGCTCGACTCCGAGCGGCAGGTGCACGGGGACCACTGGGCACCGTGGCTGGCGAGCGACTGCCCGGCGCTGGTGGTCAACGGCCGCACCAGCCAGGCGCTGCCCGCCGAACAGGCCGCCGCGATGGCGTCACTGCGCCCCCGCACCTCGCTCGTCACCCTGGAGACGGACCACTTCGTGCAGCTCCAGGACCCACAGGGGTTCGCCCGGGCGGTACGGGAGTTCCTGTCGACCCTGTGAGCACCCGGCTCAGGAGACCGGATTGTGCCGGATCAGCGACTCCACCAGCCCCGACCGGGTCGCCGGGAAGTCCAGCGGGACGATACCGAGCCCCGTCCAGCCGGACGCCTGCGAGGAGTCGAGGAACGAGTGGACCTGGGGGTTGAGCCGGTCCGCGTTCCAGCGGGGCGGCAGCAGGGCCGCGGTGCTCACGTAGTTCATGAAGAGCTTGCCCGGCTGCTCGGCCGCCCTGCGGAACTGGGCCTCGATCTTCGGGTACTTGGCGAACGGCTCCGCCATGTAGTCGTCCTGGATGTCGAAGAGCCCCGGATCCGCGTACCGCACCCCGGGCAGGCCGCCGTTGTCGGCCAGCAGCACCACCTTGCCGCGCGCCCCGCCGAGCGTCGGCAGCGCGGAGTCGATGTGGAACAGCGGGCGCCAGCCCCGGCCGTCGAGGTAGTCGTCGAAGACCGCCCGGAACGCGGCGTCGCTCTCCTCCGAGTACTCCTGCTTGACCCGCATCAGGACGGTCTCCGTGGGCCGCTGGGCCAGGAAGTCCCAGCAGGCGCCGAGCACGTCGCCGAACATCAGGTTCTGGTACGAGGCCCCGTGGTGGATCGCGAACGAGCCGCCGGTGATCCGGCAGCGTACGTCCAGAAAGCGCACCCCGCTGTTCAGCTGCTCCGCGATCGTGGTGTTCTGGCACTCCGTCCAGGGGCCGCCGTAACGGGCGCCGGAGTCGTGCGAGCCGGGGATCGTGAGCCGCTGGAGCGCCGTGGCGTCCGCGATGCCGCGCATCCAGTCCTGCACGGTGCGGGCCTGCCGGGCCTCGGCGCGCGCGGGCGCCGTGCCGACGAGGGCGGTGGCGGACACGGCGAGCGCTCCGGCCAGGAAGGTCCGGCGGTTGGCGGTGTACGGGCTCATACGGGGATGCCTCCGGGGGCCGCGTGGGGATCAGCCCCCGGATTATGACCCGTACACATCACGCACGGAACAGGGCGTACGCCTCGGGGCGGCGCGAAAACGACGGATGCGCGGCCGGGGCCTCCGCCCCGCCCGCGCATCCTGCCGGTGTTGTCGTCCGCCGGATCTACTGCAACTACTGCAACTACTGGATGATCGTGATCCGGTCCGTCGCCGGCGGGGCCAGCGGCGCGGCGGCCGTGGAGTGCGCCGCCAGGTAGGCGTTGAACAGGTCCAGGTCCGAGGCGCCGACCAGCTTGTTGGTGCCCGCGCCGAGAGCCGCGAAGCCGTCGCCGCCGCCCGCCAGGAACTCGTTCATCGCGACCCGGTAGGTCTTGGCCGGGTCGATCGCCTCACCGTTCAGCTTGATCGAGCCGGTGACCACACGGTCCGCACCCGACTTCGTCATGTCCAGCGTGTAGGTCAGGCCCTTGGACACCTGGAGGATCTTCGGGCTGGCCTCGTTCGAACCGCTGACCTGCTGCTGGAGCGCGGACACCAGCTGCGCACCGGTCAGGTCGACGACGTTCATCATGTTGGTGAACGGCTGCACGGTGAACGACTCCCCGTACGTCACCACGCCGTCGCCCTCGCTGCCCGTCGCCTTGTACACCAGGTCGGCACGGATGCCGCCCGGGTTCATGAACGCGACGACCGCCCCTCCCTTGTCCGCCGGCGCCAGACCCTCCAGCTGCGCGTCGGCGATCAGGTTGCCGAGCGGCTTCTCGGGGGCCGTGGAACCGCGGCCGTTGATGTCGGCGGAGATGAATCCCTGCGGGCGGCTCGCGATCGGCGCCGCGAGGGTGTTCCAGCGGGCGATCAGGGCCGTCATGTCGGTGGCCTTGGCCTGGTCCCGGGTGACGACGTGGTTCACCGAGACCGGGTTCGCGGGCGCGGGGCGGTGCTTCGAGGACGCCTTCACCGCGGTGCGCACGATGTCCTTGGTGCGGCGGTCGTACGTCAGCGTCGTGTCCGTGTACAGCTTGCCGAACGACGAGGCCGAGGTGACCAGGCGCGGGTTGCCCGCCGGGTCCGGGATCGTGCACACGTACGCCTGGTGGGTGTGGCCCGTGACCAGCGCGTCGACCTTCGGGGAGATGCCCTTGGCGATCTCGGTGATCGGACCGGAGATGCCGTCACCGGCGGCCGGGCTGTCGCAGTCGTAGTTGTACGAGGACGAGGCCGGGGCGCCGCCCTCGTGGATCAGCGTGACGATGGACTTCACGCCCTGCCGGTCGAGCTCCTTGGCGTACTTGTTGACCGTCTCGATCTCGTCGTGGAACTTCAGGCCCTTGACGCCGTTGGCTGTCACGATGTTCGGCGTGCCCTCCAGGGTCACCCCGATGAAGCCGATCTTGACGCCGTTCTTCTTCCACACCGTGTACGGCTTGAGGATCGGCTTGCCGGTCTTCTCGTCCGTCACGTTGGCGGCCAGGTACGGGAAGTCGGCGCCCTCGAACTTCTTGCCCTGCTCGTAGCACCCCTCGACCGGGTGGCAGCCGCCGTTCTGGAGACGGGCCAGCTCCGTGGCGCCCTCGTCGAACTCGTGGTTGCCGACGGTCGTCACATCGAGGTCGATCTTGTTGAGCGCCTCGATGGTCGGCTCGTCGTGGAACAGACCCGACAGCAGCGGGCTCGCCCCGACCATGTCGCCGCCGGCCGCGGTGATGGAGTACGGGTGGCCCTTGCGCGCCGCACGCAGCGAGGAGGCGAGGTACTCCACGCCGCCGGCCGGGACGGCCTTCACGGTGCCGTCGGCCTGCTTCTCGCTGACCGTGCCGGCCGAGCCGGACGGCGGCTCCAGGTTGCCGTGCAGGTCGTTGAAGGACAGCAGTTGCACGTCCACGGTCCGGGCCGGCGTGTGGTGGCCGTGGTCCTTGGCGTGGCCCTGGGCGCCGGCCGGCATGGCGGCGACGAGCGCTCCGACGGTGGCCAGACCGGCTGCGGCGGCGAGCACCCGCCGGGACGCGCGGTTCTTCTGCGGTGTCGCTGACATCGGTCCCCTTGTGAGTTCAGCGGGTGGTGTGAGGGTGTGACAAGTCTGGAGACTGCGTGCCGCAGCCTAGAGTCAACGCGCGTAGCGCGACAGATGTCTGGGGTTACGAAGAGGTTGCCGTCCGAGCAGAACGGCACTATCCACTCATATGGCTTACATATGTGAGCAGAAACGTCACCGCCTGCATCACGGGCGCAAATCTGTACGCCATGGACAGCACCACCACACCACCCAAGGCCTCGTCCCCGCTCAACGGCCCTCCGGACTGCCTCCCGGCTTTCACGAGATGATCGACGACCTCAAGTCGATCGTGCGGGGCGCGCATGTGCGCGCACAGCTCAAGGTGAACACCGAGATGCTCCAGATGTACTGGGAGATCGGGCGGACGATCCTGGAGCGGCAGCGCGGGGAGAAGTGGGGCACAAAGGTCATCGACCGGATCGCCACCGAGCTGCGGACGGAGTTCCCGAACCAGCGGGGGTTCAGCACGCGCAACCTTCAGTACATGCAGCAGCTGGCTCGAACGTGGGTCGAACCATTTGCGCAGCAASTTGCTGCGCAAATGCCCTGGGGGCATCTCCAGCTCCTCATGGACAAGTGCAAGACCCCCTTCGAGCGGGACTTCTACGCTCAGCACGCCGTCCACCACGGCTGGTCCCGCGACTACCTCGGCTCGATGATCCACACGAAGCTGCACCTCGCCGAAGGCGCCGCGGCCAACAACTTCGACGTCACGCTGCCCGCCGGCTCCGACGCCGTGAAGCAGATCTTCAAGGATCCGTACCGTCTCGACTTCACCGAGTTGGAGGGCCGTCCCGCCGAGCGCGATCTGGAGGACGCCCTCGTCGCCCACCTGATCCGCTTCCTCACCGAGCTGGGAGTCGGCTTCGCCTTCGTCGGACGCCAGTACCCCATCGTCGTGGGCGACAGCGAGTACCGCATCGACCTGCTCTTCTACCACTGCAAGCTGCACTGCTACGTCGTCCTGGAGCTCAAGACCCGCAAGGCCCATCCCGAGCACTTCGGACAGCTCGGCTTCTATGTCTCGGTGGTCGACGACCTGGTCCGGGACAAGGAACGCGACGAGCCCACCCTCGGCATCCTCATCGCCGAGAGCCGCGACCGCGCCATGGTCGAGTACACCCTGCGCGGATACAACACGCCTCTGGCCGTCAGTACGTACGCCGGGCTGCCCGACCGGGTACGCGCGCTGCTGCCCGCCGCCGAGGACCTCTCCCGCATCGCGGACCGCGTGCTGAACCAGCCGGAGCCCAGCAACCGGACCCCGGAGAACCCGCCGGAGCCCGACAACTGAGCGCGGAGGACCACGCACACCCCCCGTCCCCACCCCGCCCGACGTACAGCATCGCGGTGGGCAGGCCCTCGGAGGCGAGGTGGCGCAGCCCGATCGCGGTGAGCGCCTTGCCCAGGCCGCCGCCCTGTGCGTCGGGCCGGATGCCGACCACGTACACCTCGCCGAGCTGCTCATCGGCGTGCACACGTACCCCTCCCCGCCCCCGGACGCGAGATCCAGACGCTCGACACCCTCTCCCCCGACCAGGCGGCCGCCGTCTCCGAGCTGCTCGCCGAGGCCGCGCAGTCCGACGGCCGGCAGGCCGTGTCCGAGCAGGGACGGCTGCAGTTGCGGGGCGGGCACCGGGAAGGCGTACGGCACTTCCTGCTGACCGCCGGCGGCACGCTGGTCGGCTACGCGCAGCTGGAGGACACCGACCCCGTCGAGGCACCGGCCGCCGAGCTGGTCGTGCACCCGTCGCACCGCGGACACGGGCACGGGCGGGCGCTCGGAGCGGCGCTGCTCGCCGCGACCGGCAAGCGGCTGCGGGTCTGGGCCCATGGCGGCAAGTCCGCGGCACGCCACCTCGCGCAAGTGCTCGGCCTTTCGCTCTTCCGCGAACTGCGGCAGCTGCGCCGCCCGTTGAGCCCGCTGAACATCGCCGAGCCGGTGCTGCCGCCGGGCGTCACCGTCCGCACCTTCGTGCCGGGCGAGGACGACGCCGCCTGGCTCTCCGTGAACAGCGCCGCCTTTGCTCACCACCCCGAGCAGGGCGCGCTGACCCAGCGCGACCTGGACGACCGCAAGGCCGAACCCTGGTTCGACCCGAAGGGATTCTTCCTCGCCGAGCGCGAGACCGAGGGCGGCGACGGCAGCTCCGAACTGATCGGCTTCCACTGGACGAAGGTGCACGCCGATGAGCAGCTCGGCGAGGTGTACGTGGTCGGCATCCGGCCCGACGCACAGGGCGGCGGCCTGGGCAAGGCGCTCACCGCGATCGGGCTGCGCCACCTCGCCTCCGAGGGCCTGCCCACCGCGATGCTGTACGTCGACGCGGACAACACGGCGGCCGTGTCCGTCTATGAGCGGATGGGCTTCACCACCCACGAGGTCGACCTGATGTACCGCACGGAGTCCTGAGCACCCCTCAGCATCCCCGGGGGCGGCGTCACTTGACGCCGCCCCTTCTTTACGCCACCCTTTCACTACTCAATTAGTGAAAGGGGTGAACATGGCACAGTCCGCAGCGGTCGAGTTCCGCATCGACCGGCGCAGCGGCGTCGCCACGTACCTCCAGATCGTCCAGCAGACCAAACAGGCCCTACGGCTGGGACTGCTGGAGCCCGGCGACCGGCTGCCCACCGCGCGCGAGGTGGTGGAGGCCACCGCCATCAACCCGAACACCGTGCTGAAGGCCTACCGCGAACTGGAACGCGAGGGCCTCGTCGAGGCGCGGCGCGGCCTCGGCACCTTCGTCACCCGGGCCCTCGGCGGCGCGGCGGCGGCCGACGACGCCCCGCTGCGTGCCGAGCTCGCCGACTGGGCCCGCCGGGCCCGCACCGCCGGCCTGGAGAGGGACGACGTGAGCGCGCTCTTCACCGCCGTACTGGACAGGACTTTCGAGGGGGATCACACCGGATGACAGGCGCTGCGATCGAGGCCGACGGCCTCGGCATGAAGTACCGGAGCAGGGGCGGGGGCTGGGCGCTGCGCGCGTGCTCGTTCCGGCTGCCCGAAGGGCGCGTGTGCGCGCTCGTCGGACCCAACGGCGCGGGAAAGTCCACCCTGTTGGGCATCGCCGCGGGATTCCTGCGACCGGCCGAGGGGTCGGTACGGGTGCTGGGGTCCTCGCCCGCCGACGTCCGCGCCCGGGTGGCCTTCGTGGCCCAGGACAAGCCGCTGTACCCGCAGTTGACGGTCGCCGAGACGCTGTGGGCGGGCGCCGAGCTGAACCCGGACACCTGGGACCGGGCCACCGCCGAACGCATCGCCGAACCGCTTCCCGGCGACGCGAAGGTCCGCACCCTGTCCGGCGGTCAGCGCACCCGGCTCGCCCTGGCCCTCGCGCTGGGCAAGCGGCCCGGACTGCTGCTGCTCGACGAGCCGATGGCCGACCTCGACCCGCTGGCGCGGCACCAGCTGATGGGCGCGCTGATGGCCGAGTCCGCGGAGCACGGCACCACCATCGTGATGTCCTCGCACATCCTCACCGAGCTGGAGAGCGCCTGCGACTACCTCCTGCTCGTCGACGGCGGCCGCGTCCGCCTCGGCGGTGAGACGGACGACCTGATCGCCGCGCACACCCTGCTCACCGGTCCCGTACGCGACCTCGCCCCGCACACCGTGGTCGAGTCCCGCACCACGGGACGGCAGCTGACCGCGCTCGTCAGGAGGGAGGGCGCGGTGGACGTGTCCGCCGGCTGGGAGACGGCGGAGCCGTCGCTGGAGGAGCTGCTGCTGGCGCACCTGCGCTCGCCGGACGCCCCGCCCCTGCTCACGCCGAGCGCCGAAGCCCGGACCCGTGAGGCGGTGAGCGCGGCATGAGCGCCCTCGCCCTGCGCGGCCCGGCCCGCGTCATCGTCCGCCAGCACCGCCGCGTCCTGTGGATCGCCGGGGCGCTCGCGCTCGCCGGGATCGTCCTGCTGACCGCGTCCGTGTGGTGGAACTCCGGCCCGGCGGACACCTACGCGGACAGCGGGTGCTCGTTCCTGGACACCTCCCCGCGCTGCGTCGCGGCGTTCGACGACATGCTCAGCCACCAGGCGTGGCTCCGGGACGTGCTGCGGTACACGGGCATCGCCATGATGGTGCTGCCCGCGGCCATCGGGATGTTCGTCGCCGGTCCGCTGATCGGCCGGGAGCTGGAGAGCGGCACCTACCGGCTGGCCTGGTCCCAGTCCGTCTCCCCCGCCCGCTGGCTCGTCGCCAAGCTCACCGTTCCGGCGGCGATCACGGTGGTGGCGGTGCCGGCGCTCTCGGCCTTCTACGCCTGGTGCCGGACCGCCCCCGACACCGACCGGCCGGCCTGGTACGACACGACCGTGTACGCCGCGACGGGCACCCTGCCCACGGCCTCGGCCCTCCTCGCCATCGCCCTCGGCGCGCTCGTGGCGCTGCTGGTACGCCGCACGCTGCTGGCCATGGGCATCACGGCCATGGTCTACGGGGCGGTGGCTCTCACGCTCGGCGCCGTACGCAGCAGCCTGTGGGCGGTCAGTACGGTGGTCACGCCGCTGAACGCCACCCCGGCGGGTCTTCCGGGCAGCACCCTGTTCGTCGGCAGCGGGCTGATGGCCGGAGAGCAGCGGCTGTCCGGCGAGACCTGCTACCAGGCCCCCGTGCCCGAGCTGGTCGACCGCTGCCTGGCCGGCCACCACGTCACCGGCACGTACGCCGACTTCCACCCCGCCTCCCACTTCTGGCCCCTCCAGCTCGTCGGGACGGGCATCGTCCTCGTCCTCGCCGCCGTCGCCGTCGCCGTCGCCTTCCGCGTCCTGCGCCGCCGTCACGCCTGAGCGACCGTGGCCGTGCCCCGGGGTCTCCACGGACCCCGGGGCACGGCCACACCGCTTCCTGCATGTCATGTCGCCGTTACCGGGCATTCAGACGCCCTTGCGACCCTCTCAGGATGCAGCCAGCTGTGCCGACCCCCCGCAACGGGAGAAATCCCGGCGGAGAGCGCGCCGACCACGCGATCTCCGCGATCTCCTTCCTCTCCGACGCGCCCCCGGAGCACTCCACGCGGAAGAATGGGCCCATGAGCCAGCAGCCCAGCTCCGAGGTCCCGGTCCAGCCCGCCGCCCAGCCGTCCGTCGGTTCCCTCGCCGCGCACCGGCCGCACGCCGTCGCCACCCCGTCGTCCTCCTCGGCGGCCCTGTCCACCGCGGCCGACCTCGACCCCGACATCGATGCCGACGCCGACGCGTACGAACCCGATGTCGACGGGGACGAGCTGCCGCAGGGCCGGTTCCTCGACCGGGAACGCAGTTGGCTCGCGTTCAACGAACGGGTTCTGGAACTGGCCGAGGACCCGGCGACCCCGCTCCTCGAACGGGCTAATTTCCTCGCCATCTTCGCCTCGAACCTGGACGAGTTCTTCATGGTCCGGGTGGCGGGCCTGAAGCGCCGCATCGCGACCGGTGTCGCCACCCGGTCCGCGTCCGGTCTCCAGCCCCGCGAGGTCCTCGACCTGATCTGGACCCGCTCGCGCGAACTCATGGCCCGGCACGCCGCCTGCTACCAGCAGGACGTCGCCCCCGCCCTGTCCGACGAGGGCATCCAGCTGATCCGCTGGCCGGAGCTGACCGAGAAGGAGCAGGCCCGCCTGTTCACCTTCTTCCGCCAGCGCGTCTTCCCCGTGCTGACGCCGCTGGCCGTCGACCCGGCGCACCCCTTCCCGTACATCTCCGGCCTCTCGCTCAACCTCGCCGTCGTCGTACGCAACCCGGTCAGCGGTCACCGCCACTTCGCCCGGGTCAAGGTGCCGCCGCTGCTGACCCGCTTCCTGGAGGCCTCGCCGCAGCGCTACGTCCCCATCGAGGACGTCATCGCGGCCCACCTGGAGGAGCTCTTCCCCGGGATGGAGGTCCTCGCGCACCACATGTTCCGGGTCACCAGGAACGAGGACCTGGAGGTCGAGGAGGACGACGCGGAGAACCTGCTCCAGGCCCTGGAGAAGGAGCTCATGCGGCGCCGCTTCGGTCCGCCGGTCCGCCTGGAGGTCGAGGAGTCCATCGACCCGTACGTACTGGACCTGCTGGTCCGCGAGCTGAAGGTGTCCGACGCCGAGGTCTACCCGCTGCCCGGACCGCTCGACCTCACCGGGCTGTTCGGCATAGCGTCGCTGGACCGGCCGGAGCTGAAGTTCCCCAAGTTCATCGCCGGCACCCACCGCGACCTCGCCGAGGTGGAGTCCGCCTCCGCGCCCGACATCTTCGCGGCCCTGCGCGAACGCGACGTGCTGCTGCACCACCCGTACGACTCCTTCTCCACCTCCGTCCAGGCCTTCCTGGAGCAGGCGGCCGGCGACCCGGACGTCCTCGCGATCAAGCAGACGCTCTACCGCACCTCCGGCGACTCCCCGATAGTGGACGCCCTGATCGACGCCGCCGAGTCCGGCAAGCAGGTCCTCGTCCTCGTCGAGATCAAGGCCCGCTTCGACGAGCAGGCCAACATCAAGTGGGCGCGCAAGCTGGAGGAGGCGGGCTGCCATGTCGTCTACGGGCTCGTCGGCCTGAAGACGCACTGCAAGCTGTCGCTCGTCGTCCGCCAGGAGGGCGACACGCTGCGCCGCTACTCGCACGTCGGCACGGGCAACTACCACCCCAAGACGGCCCGGCTCTACGAGGACCTCGGCCTGCTCACCGCCGACCCGCAGGTCGGCGCGGACCTCTCCGACCTCTTCAACCGGCTCTCCGGCTACTCGCGCCGCGAGACCTACCGCCGTCTCCTCGTCGCCCCGAAGTCACTGCGCGACGGGCTGATCGTCCGGATCAACAAGGAGATCGCGCACCAGCGGGCCGGCCGGCCCGCCTACGTACGCATCAAGGTCAACTCGATGGTCGACGAAGCGATCATCGACGCCTGCTACCGGGCCGCGCAGGCCGGCGTCCCGGTCGACATATGGGTCCGCGGCATCTGCGCGATCCGCCCCGGCGTCACCGGCCTCTCCGAGAACGTCCGGGTCCGCTCGATCCTGGGCCGCTTCCTCGAACACTCCCGGGTCTTCTCCTTCGGCAACGGCGGAGAGCCCGAGGTCTGGTTCGGCAGCGCCGACATGATGCACCGCAACCTCGACCGCCGTATCGAGGCCCTGGTCCGGGTCACCGACCCCGCGCACCGGGCCGCACTCAGCCGGCTCCTGGAGACCGGCATGGCCGACACCACCTCCTCCTGGCACCTGGGCCCCGACGGCAACTGGACCCGGCACGCCACGGACGCGGAGGGCCGGCCGCTGCGCCACGTACAGGAAATGCTCATTGACGCCCGGAGGCGCCGGCGTGCGACGCCCTGACCACCAGACACAGGCGGACGTGACCGCGGGAGCGGTGCTCGCACCGTATCTGCGGGCACAGGCCGCGGACTTCCTGCGCAGCCTGCGTCTGCACCGCGAGAACAGTGCCCCCAGCGACGCCGGGCCCCAGGCCGCCGTTCAGGCAGCCGGGGCGCTGCGCCGCTCGTCCCGCCGCATCGGCGCCACCCTGCACACCTTCCGGTCGGCGCTCGACCCGCTCTGGGCCGAGCAGCTGCGCACCGAACTGGCCTGGCTCTCCGGCACCCTCGCCCGCGAGCACGCGTACGCGGACCGGCTGACCCGGCTCCTCGAAGCGCTCCACGGACTGTCGGGCGCGCCCCTGCCCGCCGCCCGTACCGAGGCCGGCGGCGCCACCGCCGTCGTGGACAAGGAACGCGCCGTCCTCGGCGTCGGCGCGGCGCGCGCCGGCGCCCTGCTGGAACGGCAGCTGACCCTCGCCCGGACACGCGCCCACTCCGCGGCGCTCCAGGCGCTCGGCTCCTCGCGCTTCCACGCCGTGGCCGACGCGGTCGCGCTGCTCGCCTCCGAGGTCCCGCTGTCCGCCGAGGCCGCGGAACCCGCCGGTGAGCTGCTGCGCGAACCCGCCGACCGGGCGGAGCAGCGGCTGCTCGGCGCCGTCGCGGCACTTCCCCCGTGCGAGACGGCCGAGCCGTACAACGAGGCGCACGACGCGCCCTGGCACCAGACCCGGCTGCTGCTGCGCCTGCACCGGTACGCCCACGAGGTGGTGCGCGGCGCCCCCGATCCGGTCCTGGCCGGCCCCGGTCACGCGCTCGATCTGCACCGGGACGCGGCGGAGGCGGCCGCGGCGGCCTCCGCGGCCGCCCGTACGCCCCGCATCGCGCCGACGACCGCGTACGCCCTGGGGGTGCTCCACGCCGACCAGCGCCACGAGGTGGAGGCGGCACGGTCGGTCTTCCGGGAGAGCTGGCCGTACGCGACGGCGGCGGCGATCCGGCCGTGACCCGGGCGGCCGGCTCCACGGTGCGGGCGGCGGGCTGCGTCCTGTGGCGCCGCCCGCCCGCCGGCGGGGGCGCGGAGCTCTGCCTCGTACACAGGCCCCGCTATGACGACTGGTCGTTCCCGAAGGGCAAGCTGAAGCGCGGCGAGTCCCCGCGGGACGCGGCCCTGCGCGAGGTCCTGGAGGAGACGGGCCACCACTGCGTGCCCGGGGCCGTGCTGCCCATGGTCCGGTACGTGGCGAACGGCCGGCCGAAAGAGGTCACGTACTGGGCGGCCGAGGCCACGGCCGGCGCCTTCGTGCCGAACGACGAGGTGGACGGCGTGCTGTGGCTCCGCCCCGCCGCCGCCCGCGCCCGCCTGACCCAGCCCCGCGACCGCGAGCTGCTGGACGCCGCCCTGCGGGTGCTGCCGCGCGCTTAGGGCCTCTCGTCCGGATCGGGCCGGGCTGCCGGGGCGGGCGCTCGGGCCGGGGCGACCGGGGCCCGGACGGGGGTCCGTCCTCAAACGCCGGACGGGCTGGAGTGGCGTACCACCCCGGAACCAGGCCGCCCGACACGGTTCACCTCCCGTTCACTCACCCCCGCAAGCCACTTCACCTGTTCTGCCTAATTTCGGCAGTGCACGGTGCGAGGAACACACCGCACCGGACACGACTTCCGCACGACCCACCACCTCGCACGCCGTCGTAGACCGAAACCACCACGGCGGCTCCTGGAAGGAACACCCGAAAGTGAAGCTTCAGCGCAAGAACCGGCTTCGTGCCACCGCGCTCGGTGCCCTCGCCGTCTCCGGCGCCCTGGTCCTCACGGCGTGCGGTTCGGACAACAACAGCGGCGGCGACACGGGCGGGAGCGGCCAGACGAAGGCCGCGTCGAACGTCAAGTGCGACGGCGCCAAGGGCCAGCTGCGCGCCTCAGGGTCCAGCGCCCAGAAGAACGCCATGGACCTCTGGGTCAAGGAGTACATGGCCGCCTGCTCCGGCGTGGAGATCAACTACAACTCCTCCTCGTCCGGCGAGGGCATCGTCGCCTTCAACCAGGGCACCGTCGGCTTCGCCGGTTCCGACTCGGCGCTGAAGCCCGAGGAGGTCGCCGACTCGAAGAAGATCTGCAAGACCGGCCAGGGCATCAACCTCCCGATGGTCGGCGGCCCGATCGCGATCGGCTTCCACCTGGACGGCGTCGACAGCCTGACGCTGGACGCCCCCACCCTCGCCAAGATCTTCGACACGAAGATCAAGAAGTGGAACGACGAGGCCATCGCCAAGCTCAACCCGGGCGCCAAGCTCCCGGACAAGGCGATCCAGCCCTTCCACCGCTCCGAGGACTCCGGCACCACCCAGAACCTCGGCAAGTACCTCGGCGCCGCGGCCCCGAACGACTGGAAGTACGAGGCCGAGAAGAAGTGGCCCGCCCCCGGTGGCCAGGGTGCGACCAACTCCTCCGGCGTGGCCACCCAGGTCAAGCAGGTCGACGGCTCGATCGGCTACTTCGAGCTCTCCTACGCCGCCTCGCAGCAGATCACCACGGTCGACATCAACACGGGTGGCGCCGCCCCGGTGAAGGCCTCCTCGGAGAACGCCTCCAAGGCCATCGCCGCCGCCAAGGTCAAGGGCACCGGCAAGGACCTGGCGCTCGACCTCGACTACACCACCAAGGCCGAGGGCGCGTACCCGCTGGTCCTGGTGACGTACGAGGTCGTCTGCGACACCGGCAACAAGGCCGACACCCTCGGCACCGTGAAGTCCTTCCTGACCTACACCGCCTCCGCGGACGGCCAGAAGCTCCTCACCGAGGCCGGCTACGCCCCGATCCCCGACGCGATCAACGCCAAGGTCCGCGAGACGGTCTCCGGCCTCTCGTAACCCGCACGCCCCGCACGACTCACAACGAACGACGCAACCGGCGGCCCGGTCCGGCGCACCTCTCCGGACCGGCCCGCCACCCGACCCATCCGGTGCACCGCCGCCAGGGGAGCCCCGCAGGGACTCCCCCACACAGACCGGAAAGACCATGGCTTCCACCACACAGACAGAAATTCCACCGGCCCCGCCGGGCAGGCGCACCCGCGCCAAGTCCACCGGCCGCGTCGGTGACAAGATCTTCCTGGGCCTCTCCCGCGGCTCGGGCATCCTGCTGCTCGTGATCATGGCGTCGATCGCCGCCTTCCTCACGTACCGCGCGGCCATCGCCATCTCCGACGACGAGGGCAACTTCCTCACCACGTTCGACTGGAACCCGGCCGGTGACCCGCCCGTCTTCGGCATCGCCGTCCTGCTCTTCGGGACCGTCGTCAGCTCGATCATCGCGATGGTCATCGCGGTTCCGATCGCTGTCGGCATCGCCCTGTTCATCTCGCACTACGCGCCGCGCAAGCTGGCCGGTGCGATCGCGTACGTCATCGACCTGCTCGCCGCGGTACCCAGCATCGTCTACGGCATCTGGGGCGCGCTCGTCCTCGTGCCGTACCTCGAAGGCCTGAACCTCTGGCTCGACCAGTTCTTCGGCTGGACGTACGTCTTCGAGAAGACCGAGATCGGCGTCGCCCGCTCGCTGTTCACCGTCGGCATCCTGCTCGCGATCATGATCCTGCCGATCGTGACCAGTGTCAGCCGCGAGGTCTTCCTCCAGGTCCCGAGGATGAACGAGGAGGCCGCGCTCGCGCTCGGCGCGACCCGCTGGGAGGTTGTCCGCCTCTCGGTGCTGCCTTTCGGCCGCTCGGGCGTGATCTCCGCCTCGATGCTGGGCCTGGGCCGCGCGCTCGGCGAGACGATGGCCGTCGCCACGGTCCTGTCGCCGAACTTCCTCATCTCGCTGCACGTGCTCAACCCGGGCGGCGGGACGTTCGCCCAGAACATCGCCGCGAAGTTCGGCGAGGCCGACGCGTTCGGGCGCGACGCCCTGATCGCCTCCGGCCTGGTCCTCTTCGTCCTCACCCTGCTGGTCAACGGCGCCGCGCGGCTCATCATCGCCCGCCGCAAGGAGTACTCGGGGGCCAACGCATGAGCCACGCATCCACCAGCGTCCAGGACCGCCCGGTGCCCACCCCGCCCGCGCCGGTGAGCAGCCTCAGCAGCCGGACCCTGCCCCGCCTGGCCCCGCTCGGCTTCGCCGTCGTCTCGATCGCCCTCGGCGTCGGCATCGGCGCGGCCGCCGGCTGGCACAGCCGGGTCCAGTGGGGCCTGCTCTCCGCGCTGCTCTTCCTGGCGATCTCGTACGTCGCGACGAGCGTCGTGGAGAACAAGCGCCAGGCGAAGGACCGCCTCGCCACCAGCCTCGTCTGGGTCTGCTTCCTGATCGCCGTCGTCCCGCTGGCCTCGCTGCTCTGGACGACCATCAGCCGCGGCTCGGAGCGCCTGGACGGCTACTTCCTGACCCACTCGATGGCCGGTGTCCTCGGGCCCGAGGCCAGTGGCGGCGTCTACCACGCCCTGATCGGCACCCTGGAGCAGGTCGGCATCGCCACCCTGATCTCCGCCCCGCTCGGCCTGCTCACCGCGGTCTACCTGGTGGAGTACGGCAAGGGCGCGCTGGCCAGGGCCGTCACCTTCTTCGTCGACGTCATGACGGGCATCCCGTCCATCGTCGCCGGTCTGTTCATCCTCTCGATCATGCTGATCGCGGGTCTCGAGCCCTCCGGCCTGATGGGCGCGCTGGCCCTGACGATCCTGATGATCCCGGTCGTGGTCCGCTCCACCGAGGAGATGCTGAAGCTCGTCCCCAACGAGCTCCGCGAGGCCTCCCTCGCCCTCGGCATCCCGAAGTGGCGCACCATCCTGAAGGTGGTCCTGCCGACCGCGATCGGCGGCATCGCCACCGGCGTCATGCTCGCCATCGCGCGCATCGCGGGCGAGACCGCGCCGATCATCCTGCTGGTCTTCGGCAGCCAGCTGATCAACCCGAACCCCTTCGAAGGCGCCCAGTCGTCACTGCCGTTCTACATCTACGAGCAGTACAAGATCGGTGAGGCCGCGTCCTACGACCGCGCCTGGGCCGCTGCCCTGGTCCTGATCGCCTTCGTCATGATCCTCAATCTGGTGGCCCGCGGCATAGCCCGCTGGAAGGCCCCCAAGACCGGCCGATAGGGCCAGCAGAAAGCAGTGATTCAGATGGCCAAGCGCATCGACATCAGTGGCCTGTCCGCCTTCTACGGCAGCCACAAGGCGATCGACGACATCTCCATGACCGTGGAGCCCCGCTCCGTGACCGCCTTCATCGGCCCGTCCGGCTGCGGCAAGTCCACCTTCCTGCGCACCCTGAACCGGATGCACGAGGTCACCCCCGGTGGCCGCGTCGAGGGCAAGGTGCTGCTGGACGACGAGAACCTGTACGGATCGAACGTCGACCCGGTCACCGTGCGCCGCACGGTCGGCATGGTCTTCCAGCGCCCGAACCCGTTCCCGACCATGTCGATCTTCGACAACGTCGCGGCGGGCCTGCGGCTCAACGGCTCGTACCGCAAGAACGCCCTGGCCGACATCGTGGAGAAGTCGCTGCGTGGCGCGAACCTGTGGAACGAGGTCAAGGACCGGCTGAACAAGCCCGGCTCCGGTCTCTCCGGCGGTCAGCAGCAGCGTCTGTGCATCGCCCGCGCCATCGCGGTCGAGCCCGACGTCCTGCTGATGGACGAGCCGTGCTCCGCGCTGGACCCGATCTCCACGCTCGCCATCGAGGACCTGATCGGCGAGCTGAAGGAGCGCTTCACGATCGTCATCGTGACGCACAACATGCAGCAGGCGGCCCGGGTCTCGGACCGTACGGCGTTCTTCAACCTCGCGGCGGTCGGCATGCCCGGCAAGCTCATCGAGATCGACGAGACGGAACGCATCTTCTCCAACCCCTCGGTCCAGGCCACGGAGGACTACATCTCCGGCCGCTTCGGCTGAGGTTCCCGCAGACGGCCTTGGGGTGCTGCATGGCGGTGCCACCACAAGGCGAAGGGTCCGCCCCGCTCTCCWCGAGGAGAGCGGGGCGGACCCGTTCGTACGGTGTGCGGACCGGCCGTCAGCCGAACATCAGGACGACGACCTCGTAGCTCGCGGCAGCGACGAGCGCCGCCGCCGGCATCGTGATGAACCACCCCAGGATGATGTTCTTCGCGACGCCCCAGCGGACCGCGTTCACCCGCTTCGTGGCGCCGACACCCATGATCGCGGAGGTGATGACGTGCGTCGTCGAGATCGGCGCGTGGAACAGGAACGCCGAACCGAACATGATCGAGGCCCCCGTCGTCTCCGCGGCGAAGCCCTGCGGCGGGTCCAGCTCGATGATCTTCCGGCCGAGCGTACGCATGATGCGCCAGCCACCGGCGTACGTGCCCAGCGACAGCATCAGCGCGCAGACGAGCTTCACCCAGACCGGGATCGGGTCGCTGTACGTCTCGTGGCCGGAGATGACCAGGGCCATCACCACGATGCCCATCGTCTTCTGCGCGTCCTGCAGACCGTGGCCGAGCGCCATGCCCGCGGCCGAGACCGTCTGCGCGATCCGGAAGCCGCGCTTGGCCTTGTGCGGGTTGGACTTCCGGAACATCCACATGATCGCGACCATCACGAGATAGCCGGCCACCAGGCCGATCACCGGCGAGATGAACATCGGGATGACGACCTTGTCGAGCACCCCGTCCCAGTGCACCAGTGTCCCGCCCGCGAGCGCGGCGCCGACCATTCCGCCGAACAGGGCATGGGAGGACGACGAGGGCAGGCCGAAGTACCAGGTGATCAGGTTCCAGATGATCGCGCCGACCAGGGCGGCGAAGAGGATTCCCATCCCCTTGTCGCCCGTGGGCGTCGCGATCAGTCCCTCGCTGACGGTCTTGGCGACCCCGCTGCCGAGGAACGCGCCGGCGAGGTTCATCACCGCCGCCATGGCCAGGGCCGCACGGGGGGTGAGTGCCCGGGTGGAGACGGAGGTGGCGATGGCGTTCGCCGAGTCGTGGAAGCCGTTGGTGTACGTGAAGCCGAGCGCGACGCCGATGGTCACGACCAGTACAAAGGTGTCCACGTGGTTCAGGACTCCTTGACCGCGATGGTCTCCACCGTGTTCGCGACGTGCTCGAACGCGTCCGCAGCCTCTTCCAGTACGTCCACGATCTGCTTCAGCTTCAGGACCTCTATGGCGTCGTACTTGCCGTTGAAGAGCTGGGCGAGCAGCTTGCGGTGGATCTGGTCGGCCTGGTTCTCCAGGCGGTTGACCTCGATCCAGTACTCGGTGAGGTTGTCCATCGTCCGCAGGTTGGGCATGGCCGCGGCGGTCAGTTCGGCCGCCCGTGCCAGTACCTCGACCTGCTGCTCGACACCCTTCGGGAGCTCATCGACCTGGTACAGGACGACCAGGTCGACGGCCTCCTCCATGAAGTCCATGATGTCGTCGAGCGACGAGGCGAGGTTGTAAATGTCCTCGCGGTCGAAGGGCGTAATGAATGAGGAGTTCAGCTGGTGGAAGATCGCGTGGGTGGCATCGTCCCCCGCGTGCTCCGCTGCCCGCATGCGCTCCGCGATCTCGACTCGGGAGGCAGAATCCGCCCCGAGCAGTTCCATCAGGAGTTTCGAGCCCGTGACGATGTTGTCCGCGGATGCGGAGAACATGTCGTAGAAGCTCGTCTCCCTGGGGGTCAGACGAAAGCGCACGTGGGGTCCTCGGGGTGCTTTGGATTCGGTCAGGCTGATGCTAGGCGCATCATCCGGCCACGGCTAACCGGCATTCTTCAGTGTCGCGCATCAGGCACAGTGATCAGCACGGGGCCCCGGTCACGTTTCAGCTGAATTCGTTAGGATATACCCACCAGGGGTATATAAACGGCAGGGTAAAGGGAAAACGGGAGGCAGCAATGACCACTACCGAGGCCACCGAGGCGGATCGGTCGTCCGCCGCGGCGCACGGCGCGGGCACGGCCGACGCCACGGCTCCCGCCGAAGCGATCGTCACCGACCACGACCGAGGGATCCACGGCTACCACCACCAGAAGGCCGAGCACCTCAAGCGTCTGCGCCGCATCGAGGGCCAGATCCGCGGCCTGCAGCGCATGGTCGACGAGGACGTCTACTGCATCGACATACTCACCCAGGTCTCGGCGTCCACCAAGGCGCTCCAGTCCTTCGCGCTCCAGCTGCTGGAGGAGCATCTGCGCCACTGCGTCGCCGATGCCGCGGTCAAGGGCGGCGAGGAGATCGACGCGAAGGTCGAGGAGGCCACCAAGGCCATCGCCCGCCTGCTGCGTACCTGACCGGAGCCACGGCCCTGGTCTGCCGCCCGTGCACCGCGTACCTGGCCCGAGTCACGGCCTGGTCTGCCGCCCGTGTGCTGCGTACCCGATCAGAGCCACGGCCCTGGTCTGCCGCCCGTGCGCCGCGTACCTGGCCCGAGTCACGGCCCGCGCCTGTCGCCCGCCCCGTCACCCCCGGTGGTCCGCCTGCCGGGGGACGGTGGTGCGCTCGGTGATCACCTTCACATCGAGCACCTCGTCGATACGGTCGGCGCTGAGCCGCTCCCCGATGGCCGCGGACGCCGCGATCATCAGCTCCCCGCAGAGCTCGATCTCGGCGAGAGCCACATGGTCCGATACGGTCCGCGGGCTGAGCGTCACCACGTCACTCACCTCTCACTGCCGGCGCCGGCTTCCCAGGGTAGGGACCGCGGCACACACCGCGCATGGCACGGACGGACCATTTCGACGCCGCCGGATGCCTAGGGACGGCCCGTGGACGGCCTGGATCCGGCATCGGTCCGGTCCGCCGTTCCCGGTGTGCGCCCCTGTTCGATCTCTCCGGTGTAGATGTCGCGCGCGTCCGGCAACGGTACGGAGACCACCACACCGAACCCGTACAGCAGCGTCGTCGACACCACCTCCCGCGTCTGCCCCGCGTTGGCGAAGCTGAACCGGTGGCGGACCTTGCGCAGCCGGCCCTGCTCGTCCAGATACGCGTCGAACGGCACCGTGTCCGTACGGAACCCGTTCGCCGCCGCCGTCAGCGCACCCCGCGAAGCGGCCGAGGCCCGGTGCGCGGCGCGTGCGATGTCGGTGGTTCCCCGGTAGTGCCGCACGGTGACCCCGGCCAGATCGGTCTCGCCCACGTACGTCACCGCGCTCACGCCGCCCAGCAGTTCGGCCGCGGCCATCGGGTCGGTGACCCCGCCGGTCACCAGGTTGCCGTCCGCCAGCGCCGTCGTGTCGATCCTGACCCACTTGTCGGCGGGCACCCCGGCCCCGCGGTTCATCATGTACAGCGCGCCCGGAGCCAGCAATTCCGTGATGGGCCGGTGCTCGTCCTCGCCCGCCGGGTCCTGCGGCAGCACGACCTTGAGCCGGCCGGACTGGGTACGGAAGTCGTACGTCCCCTTGCCCCGGATCGTCACGCGGGTGCCTCCGGCCGCCGTCTCCATGGACGTGACCACCTCGGCGCTCCCCGCCGCGACCCCGGAGCCCGGCCCCGCCAGCACCGCCGCGGCCCGCCGCACCGCCGCGACGGCGCCCGGCCCGGACCGGTCGTCGGCCGCGGCACGACCTCCGCCACCGCCGTCCCCGGCGCACCCGGCGGCCGCCACCATCACGCCCACGACCGCGAGGGCGCACACAGCGCGCGTCCCGCCTCCGGACCTGTGCTGCTGCACCACCATCGCCTGCCAACCCCCAACGCCGACCGCCTGCCCGAGCTCCCCACCCGTTCCGGTCGACGCCGTTGAGTGAGGAGACGTCAACGACCAGCCGTCCGTTGCCGCTCGACCAGCCGCCGTAGGAGTGGCCGCCGCTGCGGATGGCGACGGGTACGGAGCTGCGCCGGGCGAAGGCCAGGCACTCGCGGACGTCGGCCTCGTGGCGGACGTAGGCG
>NZ_RDBK01000043.1:1447215-1453679 GCF_008042275.1 Streptomyces sp. OR43
CCCCGACCTCCCCGCACCTCCCCTGATGGGTGCGGTTCGGGCCCCGTCGCAGGTCTCGGCCAGGGTGGCGCGATGGCGATCATTGCCCGGCGTCACCCTCCGTGATACACAGAGTAACCAGACACAAATCGCTCACACACCGATTCGATCCGCAGGTCAGGGCGGCCAGACCGGTCATATGTACGAGATCCGGGTAAAGAGAGCCGCCAAGTCGTCGTACGAGAGCAGTTTCATCAGCGAAGATAGAGGGTGACCCGTGCCGTGCGGCACGGGTACCGAACTACCCAACAGGGGCGGTGACTTACATGATCCTGGCAGCTGAAAAGGGCGACATCACCACCATCATCGGCGGAATCGCCCCGAACTGGGGGCCGTTCGGGACCTTGGGCAACGAGGCCCGCGTGATGATCGAGGTCGTGATGGCGATCGCGATCCTGCTCTGCCTCGGCATCGCGGTCTGGGGCGCGGCGAAACAGCGCATCGGCGCGACGGCCCTGCGCGACACGTTCAGCGCGGAACAGGGCAAGGGCCTGATCGTCGCGGGCCTGACCGGTGTGTTCATCATCGGATCGCTGGGAACCGTGTTCACCATCGTCTACGGGATGGCCGTCTGACCGGCAGCCGCCCCTAGCCCGGGGCCGACGGCCCCACCCACCCCTCACCATCCGTCCGTCGTGCCCACCGGCAGAGGTTGCGTCCCCCTGATGTCGAGTCACCACACCGCGTCCATGCGGAAAGCAGCACGGCTACCGTCGTACAGAGGCACGATTCAGGCAACGGTTGAGGGGGCGTACGCGGCATGAGTCACGACGACGGCTACGGCAACGACTCGGGGCGTACGGGCGACGGCTACAGCACCATCGGCGGCACCCGCCAGACCCGCACCCGCCTCCCCGACGGCGAAGGCGTGGGGGCGGCTGCAACGCGGGTTGCCAGGATCACCATGGCCGCTTGGACGCTCGCCAAGGTCATGCCGAGCTTAAGCGCGTTCGATTTACCGGGCATAGGTGAACCCTCCGTACTCCTCGACAGCCTTGGCGATCTCATCGGCATTGGAGGCCGTACGGTCGGTGTTAACCGGCGCTGGGCCGTCCTTCTGGGAGAAGCTGTCGACCTTCCAGTCGCCCCCCACCCACTGGAGTTTCAGCGTCATGGTGAACCAGTCGTTGCTCACAGGGGTGGTGGAGCCGATCCCAGCTGTGCCGAAGACGCCGGTGCACCACACCTCTACCGTGGCGGAAGAGCCAGTGAATAGGGTCACCTTGGTTCCGACGGGCGCGGTTCTCGACACGTACGTCATGCCCTCAGAGGCATTTCCGTTCTCGTCCAGACCGACTTTGTCGAGGAACTCTTTGCTGTACGCCTGATCGAACTTGGTCTCGAGCTCGTCGACCCGATCGGTGACGAAGACCTTGCGCACGATCTGAGCCCGCTGCGATGGTTTCAGAATGTCAGCGGATACAAGCGCCACGGAATAGTTCGCCGCCGCACTCTGTGCTCCCTGCTGGTCATGCGCGAATCCGGAGGCGATCTCGCCGTTCTTCCCCGTCACCGGCTTCGTCCCCGTGGCCGCCGTCGACCCCGCCCAGGACCCCCTCACCTCCCTGGGCCGCGGCTGTGCCGACGCCGCAGCGTGGATCGTGGGCAAGCTCAGCGAGGCCGTCAAAAGCACCGCCAACGTCGACTTCACCAACACCCGCTTCCTCCAGCAGTACGCGATCGTCTTCGCCGCCTCCACCGTGCTGACGCTCATCCTCTGGCTCCTCGCCGTCGCCAAGCGGGCGATCCGCGGCGTCCCGCTGACCACCGCGATCTCCGAGGCCATCGGGTTCCTCTGGCTCACCGTGCTCGCATCGGCCTTCACACCGCTGATCCTCTACACGATCGTCTCGGCCACCGACGGCGTCACCGAGGTCATCTCCTCATCCTCCGGCGGGCAGACCGACGTCTTCTTCGGGTCGTTCGCCGAGGCACTCAAGAAGGACGCCGACATCGGCGGCGGACCGATCATGCTGATCGTCGTCTCGCTCGTGTCGATCCTCGCCGCGGGCATCCTCTGGCTCGAACTCGTGATCCGCGCCGCCCTGCTCTACGTAGGCGCCCTCCTCGGAACCGCCGTGTACGCCGGGCTCGTCGACAAGAACATGTGGGGACACGTGCGCCGCTGGGCGGGCATCATGATCGCCGTGATCATGGTGAAGCCGGTCATCGTCGTCGTGCTCGGGCTGGCCGGCGCACTGTCGTCGGACGACGGCCCCGACGCCTTCTCGGCCGTCGTCTCCGGCCTGGCGATCATCCTGCTGGCCATCTTCGCCTCCGGCATGATCTACCGCTTCGTGCCCGGCTTCGGCGACGAGATCCAGGGCGCCCGCACCAACCGCAAGCAGGCCACCGACGGCTCCCAGGCAGCCGCGATGATCAGCTCGCCCGCCGCTCTCGTCTCGCAGGGCATCAAGACCCACAGCAGCCGCGGCGGCGGCCAGGACAGCGGCGGCAACAACAGCGGCGGCGGCAGGCCCGCCAACCCGGTCAGCGGCGGAGTCGCCGCACACAGCTCCCGTAACTCCGGGAGCGGGGTCGGCGGCGGATCTGTCCCCTCCGCCGCACCTCCGCCCCGCAGCGGTTCGGGCCCCACGTCCGGCACCCCGCACGGCAGCCGCGGCTCCCGCGGCGGACCCGGTGGATCAGGCAGTTCAGGTAACAAGAGCACAGGAGGTGGCGGGCGTTGAGCACTCAGTCCCATCCGATCGCGCCCCGCCGTACGTATCTCATCGGCCGCGCCCGGCCGAACGCGATCGTCGGCAAGAACCGCGAGACGGGCGAGATCGCCCTGATCATCGGTGGCGCGTTCCTCGGCATGATGAGCGGGCTGCTCGTCCCGGTCCTCTCCCTGCGGATCGTGCTGCTCACCGGCTTCCCGCTGCTCGCCCTGGCGATCGTCTACGTCCCGTACAAGCACCGGACCTTCTACAAATGGTTCGAGATCAACCGCAGCTTCAAACGCTCCCTGCGCCGCGGCACGTCCTACCGCTCCACCGCCATGGAGGCGGGCGTCAGCGCCGACGGGCGTGAGGTCGAGATCGGACCGCCCCCCGGAATCGGCCGGATCAACTGGCTGGCCGCACCCTTCGGGCCGGACGAGATCGCCGTACTGCTGCACGCCGACCGCCGCACCGTCACCGCGGCCATCGAGATCGAGGGACCCGGCGTCGGGCTGCGCGACAGCGAGGACCAGGAAGCCCTCGTCGACCGGTTCGGCACCCTCCTCAAGCACGTCGCCAACGGAGACGGCTTCGTCACCCGCATCCAGATGCTGGCCCGTACCCTGCCCGCCGACCCCGACGCCCACGCCAAGGACGTCGCCCAGCGCGGCGACAAGGCCTCCCCGGGCTGGCTGCAGGAGTCGTACGAGCAGCTCCAGTCCATGGTCTCCACCTCCAGCGAGCAGCACCGCGCCTACCTCGTCGCCTGCATGCACTACACCCGCGAGCTCGCCGGCGAGGCCAACGCGATGGCCCGCGCCGCCCGCCCGCACGCCGGCCGCAAGCTCGACCGGGACGCCGGGCTCGCCGTCGTCATGGCGCGCGAGCTCACCGACATCTGCGCCCGCCTCGCCGAGGCCGACATCCGGGTCCGTCAGCCGCTCGGCCAGAGCCGGCTGGCCTCCCTGGTCCACTCCATGTACGACCCCGACCACCCCATCGACCACATCCAGGCCATGACGAAGCGCAACGCCTGGCCGGCCGAACTGGACGCGGTCGAGCCGACGTTCCTCCAGGCCAAGACCCGCGAGTCATCGACCCGCGCGCCCTGGTGCCACTCCACCGCCTGGGTGAAGGAGTGGCCGATGACGCCCGTGGGCGTCAACTTCCTCGCCCCGCTCCTCGTCCACACACCCGATGTGATCCGTACGGTCGCGGTCACCATGGACCTCGAACCCACCGAGATCGCCATCGAGCGGATGCTCACCGAGAAGACCAACGACGAGGCCGAGGCCAGCCGCCAGGCCAAGATGAACCGCACCGTCGACCCGCGCGACATCGCCGCCCACGGCCGGCTCGACCAGCGGGGTGAAGATCTCGCCAGCGGCGCGGCCGGGGTCAACCTCGTGGGGTACATCACCGTGTCATCGCGCTCGCCCGAGTCCCTCGCCCGCGACAAACGGACGATCCGCGCCTCCGCCGGCAAGTCGTACCTGAAGCTGGAGTGGTGCGACCGCGAGCACCACCGCGCCTTCGTCAACACCCTGCCGTTCGCCACCGGCATCCGCCGCTAGCCCACCAGTCCCCGACACCGAGACCGACACTGAGAGGGAGGTCAGTCACGCCATGCGAGATCCGATGTCCGCATTGACGGACGCCTTCACCGCCTTCCTCTTCGGGAAGGTGGAGACGACCCGGCTGCCCGTCCGCACCTCCACCGGACAGGCCCAGGCGGTCTACCTGCCCACCGCCGCCCCCGGCCTCGGCGACTCCGGCGTGATCATCGGCCGCGAGGTGTACTCCGGCAAGGGCTACATCTACGACCCCTTCCAGCTGTACGGACAACAGCTCCCCGCCCCGCACTGGCTGGTGCTCGGCGAGTCCGGCAACGGCAAGTCCGCGCTGGAGAAGACGTACGTGCTCCGCCAGCTCCGCTTCCGCGACCGCCAGGTCGTCGTCCTGGACGCCCAGGGCGAGGACGGCGTCGGCGAGTGGAACCTCATCGCGCAGGAGCTCGGCCTCACCCCGATCCGCCTCGACCCCACCTCCGCGCTCAACGGCGGGATCCGCCTCAACCCGCTCGACCCCGCGATCACCACCACCGGGCAGCTCGCCCTGCTGCGCACCATCATCGAAGTCGCCATGGGCCACGGCCTCGACGAGCGCTCCGGCTTCGCCCTCAAGGTCGCCCACGCCTATGTGAACGAGACGACGACCGACCGCCAGCCCGTCCTGATGGACATCGTCGACCAGCTGCGCCACCCGGAACCGGAATCGGCCGAGGCGATGAACGTCGACATAGACGACGTACGGGCCTGGGGCCTGGACGTCGCACTCGTCCTGGACCGGCTCGTCGACGGCGACCTGCGCGGCATGTTCGACGGGCCGACGTCCGCCGGCATCGACCTCGACTCCCCGCTGATCGTCTTCGACCTCTCGCACATCGACCGCAACTCGATCGCCATGCCGATCCTGATGGCGATCGTCGGCGTCTGGCTGGAGCACACCTGGATCAGGCCCGACCGGAAGAAACGCATCTTCCTGGTGGAGGAGGCCTGGCACATCATCAACTCCCCCTTCGTCGCCCAGCTCTTCCAGCGCCTGCTGAAGTTCGGCCGGCGTCTCGGCCTCTCGTTCGTCGCCGTCGTCCACCACCTCAGCGACGTGGTCGACGGTGCCGCGGCACGGGAAGCGGCGGCCATCCTGAAGATGGCCTCCACACGCACGATCTACGCCCAGAAGGCCGACGAGGCCAGAGCCACCGGCCGGGTACTCGGGCTGCCGCGATGGGCGGTGGAGATCATCCCCACGCTCACCCCCGGCATCGCCGTCTGGGACGTCAACGGCAACGTACAGGTCGTCAAACACCTGATCACCGAAGCCGAACGCCCCCTCGTCTTCACCGACCGCGCCATGACCGAGTCCTCGGCATCCGACCTCCTCCCGGAGGACGTACGCGCCGCCGAACTGGAGGCGGAGCAACGCGCGGCACGGATCGAGAACCAGCAACGGCTGAACGAGTCGTCCGAGTCAACGGTGGCATGACATGGCGGGTGCGGGGCGCGGCGACGTACGCAACGGTGGCGGGAACGGAAGCGGAACCGGAAGCAGTGGCGGCATCCCCGACGGGCTGCTGATCGGGCTGCTGCTCTTCCTGCTCGGGCTGACGCTGCTGGCCTGGACGGCCACCGGCCTGGCCGGCCTCCTCGCCCACGGCGGCTGGCCCGAGGGCGTCACCCTCGCCGAGACCCCACTGGCCATGCGCCGGCTGGTCGAGGCCCCGCACGACCTGCCCGCCGCCTGGCCGGCCACCCCGGCCGGCGAACTCTCCGGCTACGGACTGTTCTGGGGCCTGTTCATCGGGCAGCTGATGGTGCTGGTCGTCCTGACGGTGTTCGTCATGGGCGTGATCGCCCGCTGGCGGGGCGTCCGCGCCCGGCAACGCGCCGCACGCCTGCACCAGCGGAGCGAACCCCCTCAGGAGTACGTCCCCGACGCATACGCCCACGACGCGTACGTCCACGAGAAGTACGGTCCCGAGAAACACGTCCCCGAGGAGCGGGCCGCCCGCCAGGAACCCGCCGCCGCCCGGCCGTTCACCGAGCAAGCGACCCCGGCCGAAGCCACCCGGCCACACACCACCCCGGCCGAAGGCGCCCCGCCACACACCGCCCCGGCCGAATCTGTTTGCGCGGGGGTCGGTGGCAGGTCAGGATCGGGGCATGGACTACGTGATACGCCCGGTGCGCACCGGTGAATGGC
>NZ_RDBK01000043.1:1453779-1463309 GCF_008042275.1 Streptomyces sp. OR43
AACTAGCTGATAGGCCGCGGGCTCATCCTTCACCGCCGGAGCTTTTAACCTTCCCCCATGAGAGAGAAAGTATTATCCGGTATTAGACCCCGTTTCCAGGGCTTGTCCCAGAGTGAAGGGCAGATTGCCCACGTGTTACTCACCCGTTCGCCACTAATCCACCCCGAAAGGCTTCATCGTTCGACTTGCATGTGTTAAGCACGCCGCCAGCGTTCGTCCTGAGCCAGGATCAAACTCTCCGTGAATGTTTTCCCGTAATCGGGTAGACACCACGAGAGCGGAACAACCRAGTCGGAATAGGACCGGTCGTTCACTATGTCCTCGCTGTGTGCATTGCCTGCCAAGCCCGAAGGCCTGCCAGGACTTTCAAAGGAACCTCGAACCTGCCGAAACAGGTCGGGGTATCAACATATCTGGCGTTGACTTTTGGCACGCTGTTGAGTTCTCAAGGAACGGACGCTTCCTTCGTACTCACCCTCGCGGGCTTTCCTCCGGGCGCTTCCCTTCGGTCTTGCGTTTCCGACTCTATCAGATCCTTTCGGGCCTGATTCCCAGTCAGCGGGGTTTGTCTTTCCGGCTGTTGGGCCGTTCCGACGTCTCAAACTCTAGCGAATTTTCCCGGCGACTCATAATCGAGTCCTCGCAATCAATTTCGGCATGCCGAAATTGGTCCCGAGTGGGAGAGATCGTGTCGAGAGTGGGTGCCGCATTCGCGGCGGATGGTTGTCGAAGAACCGTTCCGGCTCGGGGACAACTCGAAGAACCTTACGGATCCCGCGGGGTCGTGTCAACCCCCTCCCTGGCAGCCCCGGCAGGGCTGCGCAGGGCCGACTCAGCCCAGGTCGGTGAGGCGCCCGCCGGCGTCCGGCTGGGCGTGCTCGACGCGGCGCAGGAGGCGGATCAGTATCTCGCCGAGGGCTCCGCGCTCGTCGCCCGAGAGGTCTTGGAGCAGGTCCTCCTCGAAGTCCGTGGCCATCCGCATCGCCTCCAGCCATTTCGTACGACCCTCGTCCGTCAGCTCGACGATCACGCGTACCCGGTTGTTCTCGTCGCGGTCACGGGTGACGAGACCTTCGCCCGCCATGCGGTCGATGCGGTGCGTCATCGCGGCCGGGGTGAGGCCGAGGCGCTTGGCGAGCTCGCCGGGGCCCAGTCGGTAGGGCGCACCGGACAGGACGAGGGTCTTGAGGACCTCCCACTCGGCGTTGCTGATGCCGAGGGCGGCGACCTGCCGTCCGTACGCCACGTTCATCCGGCGGTTCAGCCGGCCGAGGGCGGAGACGACCTGCTCGACCTGCGGGTCCAGGTCGCGGAACTCGCGCTGGTAGGCGGCGATCTGCTCGTCGAGGCTCGGCTCCTGGAGCTCGGGCTCCGTGGTGTCAGACATGGCGGGCAGTATGGCACGCCCTCCGTACCCGTCGAAGTCCTTCGATCTGTATTGTTGAGGTTCTAACTTTAGTGTTAAAGTCTTCGGGTTCAAGTCGTTCATGGCGCGGTTTCTAGACCTTGAGGTAGGTGAGTGTGACCAGGGAAATGGGTGCAGCACTGCGGCGGATCCAGCTGGGGAGCGCGCTGAGCGCGTTCGGGCTGGGGTTCACCGTTCCGTATCTGTACGTCTACGTGGCGCAGGTACGGGATCTCGGTGCCGGTACGGCGGGAGTCGTGCTGGCGGTCTTCGCCATGGCAGCGCTCGCCGTCCTACCGTTCACCGGCCGCGTCATCGACCGCCGCGGGCCACTGCCCGTACTGGTCGTCGCCTCGGCCGTCGCCTCCCTGGGCGCTGTCGCGCTGGGCTTCTCCTCGCAGGTCACGGCCTCCGTCCTGTCCGCGGCGGTGCTGGGTGCGGGAACCGCTGTCATGCAGCCGGCCCTCGCCACGATGCTCGTCCGCTGTTCCGACGCCACGACCCGTACCCGCGCCTTCGCCATGCAGTTCTTCCTGCAGAACCTGGGACTCGGCATCGGTGGCCTGGTCGGCGGGCTGATCGTGGACACGAGCCGGGCCTCCTCCTTCACGATGCTGTTCCTGATCGAAGCGGTCATGTTTCTCGTGCTCGGCGCCATCGCGGCGACCGTGCGGATGCCCCGTCCCACCGTTGTTGCGAAGGAAGCAACGGCCGACGGGAGT
Organism: Streptomyces sp. OR43; assembly: GCF_008042275.1. Taxonomy (GTDB): domain Bacteria; phylum Actinomycetota; class Actinomycetes; order Streptomycetales; family Streptomycetaceae; genus Streptomyces. Next base: position 1,455,907 of record NZ_RDBK01000043.1, read on the forward strand.
GTTCCGCGCGGCGGGCTGCGGGTACTGCTCTCGCACCGGGCCATGGTGCAGCTGTGCGTGCTGGGCTTCGTGGTGTTCTTCGCCTGCTACGGCCAGTTCGAGTCCGGCCTTGCGGCGTACGGCACCGAGGCCGCCGGAATCCAGCCCTCGACGCTCGGGATCGCGCTGGCCGCCAACACCGCCGTCATCGTCGTGGCCCAGTTCGTGGTGCTGCGCCTGGTGGAGCGCCGCAAGCGCAGCCGGGTCATCGCCTCGGTCGGCCTGATCTGGGCGTTCGCCTGGATCGTGGCGGGCTACGCGGGCCTCGGGCACGGCAGCCAGACCATGGCGACCGCCGCGATGATCTCCACCTACGCGCTGTTCGGGCTCGGCGAGTCGATGCTGTCCCCGACCGTCGCGCCGCTGGTCGCCGATCTGGCGCCGGAGTCGATGGTCGGTCAGTACAACTCGGCGTTCGCGCTCTGCAAGCAGCTGGCGCTGGCGGTCGGACCCGCCGTGGGCGGCCCGATGGGGGCCTCGCTGCACGGGCCGTACATCGTGACGTTCGTGCTGTTCTCGCTGGGCATCACGGTGCTCGCGCTGCGGCTCGGCCGGCGGCTCACCCCCGTACAGGACCAGCCTTCGCTCGCGGCCGCGCCGTCGCGGGTGGTGGCCGTTTCGTTGCCGGAGAACGCGCCGGCCGACGGGCCGGTGCCCGTCGCCGCCGTGCACTGACCGTACGGGTCCGCGCTACTGCGGCAGGGCGAACTCGCACCAGACCGCCTTGCCGCCGCCGGGTGTGCGGCGGCTGCCCCAGGACGTGGCGATCGACTCGACGATGGAGATGCCCCGCCCCGCCTCGTCCCCCGGTTCGGCGCGGCGGCGGCGCGGCAGGTGGTCGTCGCCGTCGGTCACTTCGATGATCAGTCTGCGGTCCGTGCGCCGCAGGGCAAGGCGCATCGGCGGCGTCCCGTGCTGCAGGGAGTTGGCCACGAGCTCACCGGCGGCGAGGACGCCCAGTTCGCACAGTTCCATCGGGAAACGCCAGGACGTCAGCACGCCCGTCGCGAAGGCGCGGGCGCGCGGGGCGGCCTCGATGCCGCCGAGCAGATCGAGCGAGGCGTTGTGGAACAGCTCCGCCGTCGCTCCCGTGCGGGCGGGGTGCTGGACGACCAGCACCGCCACGTCGTCGTCGTGCTCCGCGGTGATGTTGAGGGAACGCATCAGACGGTCGCAGACCACCTGCGGCGACCCCTTCGCGCCGGACAGCGCCCGCTCCAGCGAGGCCACGCCCTCGTCGATGTCCTCGCTGCGGCGTTCGACCAGGCCGTCCGTATAGAGGACGGCTGTGGAGCCGGGCGGCAGCGCGATCGTGCCCGAGGTGTGGATCCAGCCGCCGGTGCCGAGCGGGGGGCCGGTCGGGTCCTCGGCACGGTGGACCGTGCCGTCCTCGTCCCGTACCAGGATGGGGAGGTGACCGGCGGAGGAGTAGACGAGCAGGCCCTCGTTGGGATCGTGGACGGCGTAGGCGCAGGTCGCGATCTGGCTGGCGTCGATCTCGGCGGCCAGCCCGTCGAGCAGCTGCAGCACCTCGTGCGGCGGGAGGTCGAGGCGGGCGTAGGCACGCACGGCCGTGCGCAACTGGCCCATCACCGCCGCGGCCCGCACCCCGCGGCCCATCACGTCCCCGATGACCAGTGCGGTGCGGCCCGCCCCGAGGGTGATGACGTCGTACCAGTCGCCGCCGACCGCGGCGTCCGTCCCGCCCGGCTGGTAGGTGGCGGCGATCCGCAGGTCGTCGGGCTGCTCCAGCTCCTGCGGGAGCAGCGAGCGCTGAAGGGTGACAGCCGTCCTGCGGTGCCGGCTCTCGCTGGTGCGCAGCCGCTCCGCCGCCTCGGCGTGGTCGGTGACATCCGCGGCGTAGACGAGGACGCCGCCCTCGTGGCCCTTGTCCTTCTCATGGCGCACGGGGGTGCAGGTGACCGTGTACGAGTGGCCGCTGCCGGCCTTGCGGGACTTGACCGTGCGCGGCGTACCGCTGCGCAGGACCTGGTCCATCAGGGGGAGCAGGCTGAGCTCGGTGAGTTCGGGCATCGCCTCGGCCGCGGGGACGTCGAAGGGGCGGGGGCCGAACGCCGCGGTGTAGGCGTCGTTGACGTACGTGATGCGGTGATCGGGCCCGTGGACCAGGGCGACGAGGGCCGGCAGCCGGCCGAGGATGTCGCGGGCGGAGAGGTCCTCCAGAGTGGGTCCGGTGGACCGGGTGCCGGGGCCGTCGGGATCGCCGTCCGGAGGGCCCGACCCGGTGTCGGCCTGTGCGTACTCGCCGCGGGCCGCCGGTACGGGACTGCGGTCGTCCCGGGCGGCCCGGCGCTGCGTACCGGGTAGGCGGGCGCTCCAACGCGTGAAATTCACGGAATCCATTGCCTCGTGTGTCGGTCTGGTCCGCTCGGGCGGGCTGCTTCCTCTGCCGGGGCGTCACAAGTATGCGGTGGCGGTCCGTTGCCCCTGGGACGGCCTTCCTCGATGGTCACTGTCGGTCGCTGCCTGCCGGGTCACTCTGTGCAGATGTGAGCCCACCTATGGTCACACGTCCAGTGTGTCGGACCCTACTGACAGTCGCCGTCGTCCGGCCGGGGGCGCCTGCCTGCGGCGATTTCGAACTCGGCCCTGGGGTGTTCCAGGGAGCCCAGCGAGACGATCTCGCGCTTGAAGAGTCCGGCCAGGGTCCACTCGGCCAGCACCCGGGCCTTCCGGTTGAAGGTCGGGACGCGGCTCAGGTGGTATGTGCGGTGCATGAGCCAGGCCGGATACCCCTTGAGCCGGCGGCCGTACACATGCGCGACGCCCTTGTGGAGTCCGAGGGAGGCGACGGATCCCGCGTAGCTGTGCCGGTACTCCTTGAGCGGGCGGCCGTCGATCGCGGCGACCAGGTTGTCGGCGAGGACCTTGGCCTGGCGGACCGCGTGCTGGGCGTTGGGCGCGGTCTCCCTGCCCGGTTCGGCGGCCGTCAGGTCGGGTACGGCGGCGGCGTCACCTGCGGCCCAGGCGTGTTCGGTGCCCTCGACGGTGAGCCGGGCGGTGCAGACGAGCCTGCCGCGTTCGTTGAGGGGCAGACCGGTGCGGGCCAGCAGGGGGGCGGGTTTGACTCCGGCGGTCCACACGAGCGTGCGGGTCGGGAAGCGGGAGCCGTCGCTGAGCACGGCGATCCGGTCCTCGCAGGACTCCAGCCGGGTGTCGAGGCGTACGTCGATGTTGCGGCCGCGCAGCTCCCTGACCGCGTACCTGCCCATGGACTCCCCGACCTCGGGGAGGATGCGGCCGGTCGCCTCGACGAGGATCCATTTCAGGTCCTCGGCCTTGATGTTGTGGTAGTACCGCGCGGTGTAGCGGGCCATGTCCTCCAGTTCGGCGAGCGCCTCCACTCCCGCGTATCCACCGCCGACGAAGACGAAGGTGAGGGCGGCGTCGCGGATGGCGGGGTCGCGGGTGGCCGACGCGATGTCCATCTGCTCGATCACGTGGTTGCGCAGTCCGATGGCCTCTTCGATCGTCTTGAAGCCGACGCCGTGCTCGGCGAGGCCGGGGACCGGGAGGGTGCGCGAGACGGAGCCGGGGGCGAGGACGAGCTCGTCGTACGGGATCTCCACGGCGCCGGTGCCGTCCTCGGCCGTGGCGAGGGTGGTGACGGTCGCGGTGCGCTTGGTGTGATCGATGCGCCGGGCCTCCCCGACGACGATGGTGCAGTGCGCGAGGACCCGGCGCAGCGGCACGACGACATGACGCGGTGAGATGGAACCTGCGGCGGCCTCGGGGAGGAACGGCTGATACGTCATATAAGGGTCCGGCGTGACGACGGTGATCTCCGCTTCACCGCTTCTCAGTCTCTGCTTCAGCTTCCGTTGGAGACGCAGCGCTGTGTACATCCCGACATAGCCCCCACCGACGACGAGAATGCGCACGCCCGGCGGGGGGCCGGGGGGTGTTCCCCCGGAATCTGAAGCCATCACCACCCCATGACGCAACGTGCGCAGGAGTTTGTCCACAGCCCCGGCAAATTGTGTGACCGCAGGTTCTGTACGGACCGCGGCGGGAGGTAGTGCCGTATATGCGGAAGTCCCGCAGGTCAGGGGTTGCGGGGAGGACGGTGGGAGGGGTTCGGGCGGGTGACCGGCCGGTCGGTGCTCCGGCCGGAGGACGCTCCCGGGGGGCTGCCCCCTTCTGAATTGACCCTGGCTCAACTATGTTCGTATGTCGTCGGGGTGTCGGACGGTGACCACTGGTCCACCCTCGACTGATACGGCGGGAGTCTCCGGGGGGAGACGTCATAACCGGGGGAACAGTTATGCATATTCAGGAATCGCATTGGCCGACTGCTGCGGTCGCGTCCGAAGGAAACGGACGGATCGGGGCAGTCGGCACGGTGAGCGGGCCGGGAGCGGACGCGACCGGCGCATCGCCGGGGACCGTGAGCACGCTCGGAACCGCGCTCGGCGCGCAGGCCGGCGGGGCCGGCACACACGGCCGCTCGGCGCCGCTGCGCGTGGACGCGCAGCGCAATCTCGAACATGTGCTGCGGGCCGCGCGCGAGGTGTTCGGCGAGCTGGGTTACGGCGCTCCGATGGAGGACGTGGCACGACGTGCCCGGGTCGGGGTCGGAACGGTGTACCGGCGCTTTCCCAGCAAGGACGTGCTGGTGCGGCGGATAGCCGAGGAGGAGACCGCCCGGCTGACCGACCAGGCCCGGTCCGCGCTGGGGCAGGAGGAGGAGCCGTGGTCGGCGCTGTCGCGCTTCCTGCGGACGTCGGTGGCCTCGGGGGCCGGGCGGCTGCTGCCTCCGCAGATACTGCGGGTCGGTGTCGAGGCCGATGAGTCCGCGGTGGCCGACGATGCGGGTACCGCGGGGGCCGCGGAAGGTGCGCCGGGTGGCACGTGGGACGAACCCCGGGTGCCCCAGCAGCGCCAGGAGGCAGGACAGGCCGCGGGCCAGGCGGGTCTGCGGGTGGCCGATCGCCTCTCCGTACCGGCGGACGCGAGCGAGGACCTCGGCGCCGGAGCGGCCGATCTGCTGGAGGTCGTGGGCCGGCTGGTCGACCGGGCTCGGGCGTCGGGTGAGCTGCGCCGTGATGTGACGGTGGCCGATGTGCTGCTGGTCATCGCGACGGCGGCGCCCTCGCTGCCCGACGCGGCCCAGCAGGCGGCGGCCTCGGCCCGGCTGCTGGACATCCTGCTGGAGGGACTGCGCTCGCGCCCTGTGTGAGTGCGCGCTGCCCGGTGGCGTTGCTCGGTGGTGGCGCTGCTGCGTGGTGGCGCTGCTGCGTGGTGGCGTTGGTGGGTGCTGGCTGCGTGGTGGCGTTGCCCCAGTGGTGTTGCCCCAGTGGTGTTGCCGGGTAGTGCCCCGCTGGTGTTTCGCAGTGGTGCCGGCGGCGGGCGGTGCTGCGCAGTCGAACTGCCGGGTGTTGCGCAGGGGTGGGACGGTCCGGGCCCGGGGGCCGTTCCGGGTGGTCGGGTGGGTGGCCCTGTCGGGTGGCCGTCCCGGTCCGGCGCGGCCCCGTTGGGTGGTGCGGTTCGTTCCTGTCCGGGTGGCCGTCCCGGTCCGGGTGATGCCGTTCCTGTCCCGGTGGGCCGCCTTGGTCCGGAGTGAGCACTTCCGTCGCGCTCGTAGTGTTCCGCCCCTTCCGCCCCAACTGCCCCGTCAACATTTCCCGTTACTCCTTCCCCGAATGGGTGCCCACTAGTGCGTGCAATCGGGAAAGCGCCCCGGATGAGTGGTTGCCGGGGCTGAAGGGCTGCCGGGCGGGTGCTCTGTGGCACGCTTGCCCGGTGTTCGGGTCCGACAGCGCATACGGGGGCGTCCGCGATGAGCGGTGACGGGCAGCAGGAAGAGTCGCTCGACGGTGGGTCCGCCGGCGGCGCCACGGAGACGGGCGGGCCGTCCGGGCCTCAGGTGCCGAGTCAGGCCGGGCCCCGGCGCTCGGGCACCGGCGGCGAGGTCACCGACCATGAGGGCGCCGGGGACGAGGGCGGTGGCACCGTCCTGCCCGGGCCGTGGCCGCCCGCTCCGGTCGAGAAGTCGCCGGCTGGGGACACGGACGCGATCGATGCCGCCGCGGCGGCCGCCGTACCCATGCAGCGGGTCCCCGGCAACGCGGCTGCCGGGGACGCCTCCGGGCTCGCCCCCTCCGACGCCCAGTTGATCCAGCGGATGCGTGAGGGCGACGACCTCGCGTACGAGGAGCTGTTCCGCCGCCATTCCGACGCCGTGCGCCGCTATGCGCGTACCTGCTGCCGCGACGCGCACACCGCCGATGACCTGACGGCCGAGGTCTTTGCCCGGACCCTGCAGGCGGTCCGGGGCGGCAAGGGCCCCGAGGAGGCCGTACGGGCCTACTTGATGACGGCGGTCCGGCATGTCGCCGCCGCGTGGACGAAGACCGCGAAGCGCGAGCATCTGGTCGACGACTTCGCGGTGTTCGCCGCGCAGGCGTCGCGCACCTCGGAGGTGTCGGACGCGGACACGCTCGATCTCGGCGCCGACGTGATGGCGATGCACGAGGCCGAGCAGTCGATGGCGATGCAGGCCTTCCGAAGTCTCCCGGAGCGCTGGCAGGCCGTCCTGTGGCACACCACCGTCGAGGAGGAGTCGCCCAGCGACATCGCGCCGCTGTTCGGACTGACGGCCAACGCCACGTCGGTGCTGGCCAGCCGTGCCCGTGAAGGGCTCAAGCAGGCCTATCTGCAGGCCCATGTGAGCCAGGCGCTCACCTCCGGCGGCGACTGCGCCCGCTACGCGGACCGGCTCGGCGCCTACGCCCGTGGGGGCCTTCGGATGCGGGCCGAGCGTGGTCTGCGCGGCCATCTGGACTCCTGCGAGAAGTGCCGGCTCGCGGCAGGCGAACTGGCGCATGTCAACGCGGGGATCCCGGCGCTGCTGCCGGTCGCGGTCATCGGCTGGTTCGCCGCCGGGTACGCGCTCAAGGCCGCCGGGATCGTGGCGGGGGGCGCTGTCGGTGCCGCCGGTGCGGGGGCCGCCGCCGCGGCGACCGGAGGCAGCTCGTCCGCGGGCTCCGCAGGAGGCGCCGCCGCCTCCGAGGGGCTCGGGGCTCCGGCGAAGGCCGGCATCGCGGCCGCGGTCGCCGTAGCTGCCGCGGCCGGGCTCGTCTGGGCCCTGGTCGGGGACGACCAGCCGCGCCCCGAGGCGAAGCCGGTCGCCCGCCCCCCGGCCGTGGCGCCCGCGGTGCCGACTCCCACGCCTCCGACTCCCACGCCTCCGAAGCCGACACCGACGCCGCCCGTTCCCGCTCCACCGGCTCCCGCACCGAGCCGAGCCCCATGGTCAGATCGTCCACGCCGACCATCGCCTCGTAGCGCGTGCACGAGCGGTTCAGCTGGATGGAGACCGAGGAACGGCTGTGGACGGTCAC
>NZ_RDBK01000043.1:1463409-1474071 GCF_008042275.1 Streptomyces sp. OR43
GTAGTAGTTGGTGCAGAGGATGGCTGGAGTGGCCCGTAGGTTCGGGCGCGGTGGTTGCTGAGGGACGGCCGGGTGGCGCGCAGGGCTGGGTGCGATGGTCGCTGTAGGCGTGGCCCGTAGACCTGGGTGCGATGGTCGCCGCAGGAACCGTGGGCGCCCCCGGCACCGCGGGCATCCCGGACGCCGCGCAGCGCAGATCGGCCTCGATCCGGCGCTCCAGTGCGGCCAGCCGATGGGCCTCGGGGCGCAGGGCGTGGCCGTGGTCCCCGTCGGGCAGGTCGGCGAGTGCGGGGCCGCGCCAGAGGGCGAGTGCGGTACGCAGGGTACGGGCGGCATCCGCCGGGGCGTCGGCCTCCAGTTCCGCCCCGCCCTGCCGGGCGAGCCGCTCGAAGACGTACAGGTCGACGTCCTCCGGACAGGCGGCAAGGCGGTAGCCGCCGGGGCCGCTGGTCAGCGCGTCCTTGCCCAGCACCCGCCGCAGCCGCCCGACGAGGGCCTGAAGCGCGGCGGTGGCGTCAGCAGGGGGCTCATCCGCCCAGACGTCCTCGACGAGCTCGGTGACGGGTACGGCGCGGCCGGGCCGCAGAGCGAGGGCGGCGAGCAGGGCACGCAGCCGTACACCGCCGAGAGGCAGCGCAGCGCCGCGCTCGTCTCGCGCCTCCGTGACGCCCAGGATCAGATACCGCACTCCGCCATTGTGTCCCGCCGCCCGGGCAACGGGGCCATGACCGCCTCACCGGCTCACGCGCAGCGGACCCGGGGCCTGCGGCAACCGTCGGGCCGGGGCCTGCGGGCCACCCCTGCGCCGCCCCCCGCACCCAGGCCTGCGGCGACCATCGCACCCAGGTCTACGGGCCACGCCTACAGCGACCATCGCACCCAGCCCTGCGCGCCACCCGGCCGTCCCTCAGCAACCACCGCGCCCGAACCTACGGGCCACTCCAGCCATCCTCTGCACCAACTACCGCACCCGGGCCGCCCACCCACTCCTCCGCGGCGGCCGTCAGGCCGGGGCCTCCCACCGACTATCCCTGCAACGACCGTCGGGCCGGGGCCACCCCGCCGGCGACCGCGCGCTGCCGTGGCGCCGCCGTCCCCGTCCAGCAGGTGCCGCGCCGCGAGATGAGGCGGCGCAGCCACAGTTCCGTGGAGGCGAGGTCGGCCAGGCCGTCCAGGGGCAGGGGCTCCCCCTCGGAAGCCGCGCGCAGGGCCTTGCGGACGACGCGGGCCTCGACCAGGCCCGCGTCGGCGAGCAGCGGGGCGTCGAACAGGGCGATCAGCTCGGGCAGCGAGGCGCGCAGACCGGTCCGGGTGACGGCGGTCGAGGTGGCCTGGGACGGGGTGCCCCAGCCGGGCGGCAGCTCGTGGATGCCCGCACCCGCCAGGACCCGCCGCAGGATCGCCGCGCGGGCGCCCGGCTGGACCCGGAGGGATTCGGGGAGCGCGCGGGCGGCGCGTACGACCTGGTTGTCCAGGAACGGGGCGTGCAGCCGCTGGCTGCGGACCTCGGCGGCCTGTTCCAGGATGCGGTGACCGGCGGCGTGCCGGGCGAGCGCGGCTCTGGCCCGGGCCTCGCCCGGGCGCTGGACGGAGGTGGGGCGGATTGCCGCTTCCTGAAGGCGAACCGATACTTCTGCCAGTGCCTCTCCGGTGAGCCACCGGGCGGCGGGGCCAGGGCGGGACCAGGTCAGCGCGGCGAGCGAGGCGTCGGCGGGGGTGTCCAGGTCAGGGGTGAGGCGGTTGGCGTCGGGCAGCCGGCCGGCCGCGGTTTCGAGACCGGTGCGGTAAGACGTGCGGGCCAGTCGGCGCGCCGCCCGGTACACGGTCAGCGGCACGAACAGGGAGTGCGCGGACGGGCCTTCGGCCTTGGCCAGCGCGGCGACGGGGCGCACCAGATGGCGCCGCCTGCGATCGATCAGCAGGTCGGCGAGGCGGGCCGGATGGGCGTCGAGCACCTGCCGGGCGCCGTCGCCCACGAAGTGGTCCGCGCTGCCCGCGGAGAGGCGGCGGCGGTTGCGTTCGACGAGGACGAGGGAGGGGGCGGGTTCATCGGTGAGCGGGCCGCTCGCCAGGTCCAGGTCGGCGTAGGGCAGCGCCTCCTCGCCGGCCGCGACCACGACGTGGTGCAGCCTGGGGTTGGTGGCGATGACCCTGGCGCGTTCGAGTTCGTCCTCGTGGGCGCGGGTCGTCAGGTCGTTGAAGGTGACGGCGAGCAGCCGCTCCCCCGCGCCCGTGCCGTGGCCGAGGATCGTCCCGGGCAGGCCGGGCAGCCCGGCGGCGAGCAGGGCGAGCGTCGCCGACGCGCTGCCCCCGGAGAGGTCGGAGCCGATACCGGGGACGGGCGCGCCCCGGGCCGCGCGGCGTTCGGCGGGGCCCATCCCGGGGACGGGGCCGGGGTCGGGCGGCAGGGTCTCCGGTGCGTGGCGCGGAGCCAGGAGTCTGGCGCGGACCGCTTCGACGAGGGCGTCGCGCACCCCGTCGACGGCACTCACCGGGTCGAGTTCGGGCGCGGCCACGGCGAGGGAGGCCACCGCCTCGTACCCCGTGATCTCCCGTGAGCCCTCGCGGAGGATGAGCGCGTGCCCGGGCGGGATGCGCTTCACGCCCTCGTACGGAGTGCCGTCGCGCAGCGCTTCGGGGGTTTCGGGGCAGGCGAGCAGGGCGGCGAGGTGGCCGATGTCCAGCTGGGCCTCGATCAGGTCGGCGAGCGGGAGCGCGGCCGTGGCGTAGGCGGTGCCGCCGGCCCAGGGCGTGTAGAAGACCGGGCGGGCTCCGGCGAGGTCGCCGGCCACGGTGATCCGGCGGCCTATCTGGACGACTGCCGTGTAGCTGCCGGTCCAGGCGGTGAGGTGGCGCAGCGCTCCGCCGCGTGCGGCGAGCAGGCCGACGCGCAGTTGTTCGTCCGTGGCACCGCAGCAGCCGAGGACCGCGAGCCGTGCGGTGGGGGCGCCTTCGGTGGTGTCCACCCGGACGGTTCGGATCTCGTCGGGCCGCCAGTCGCCCACCGCCCAGAGCGGATCCGGGTCCCCCCACAGGAGTTGGGAGCCCACGGGGTGCATCGTGCGCCCCTCGTCACTGCCGCCGACCGCTCCGACCGTGCCGAAGCTCGCGGCGATACTGCTCCAACCCACCAACCAACGCATCGCCGCCTCCACAGGCTGTGGACAAAAGGGCGCAGCAGGGCAGTATCGGGAGAACTCCGGTAACGCGCGGCGCCGTTGCGGACATGCTGCCACGACAACGGCGCGCAGGAGTGGCTACGGACGGCGCACGTCGCGAGTGCATGCGCCCCTGGCAAAGGCCGGAGAGCGGCAGCCGGACCTGGCGTTCCGTGAACGGCCCGCGCGCGTCGGCTCCGAAGGCAACGGAGCCGCGGCTCCCGCGCGTTGGGTTCCCACGCCTGTCCCGGCACAACGGCCCGGATCCGGCCACGGCCGGCACCTCACCTTGACGGCGAGCCGGATGTCCGCGAATCCGTCGGCCCAACCCCGCCCGACCGGCGACATCCGGCCAATTTCAGGAGGCGCCGGAACCGATCGACCAGCGCATCACGGATGCGTTTGCAGGCTTTCGTACCGTTTCACTCTGTGTACCGCGAGGCCCGCGGCACACCCCGTCCGGGACCGGAAGAGCCTGGGAAAGACCTGGGAAAGGCTCGGGAAGGGCCCGGCGGTCACCCCGGGGCCCCCACGAACAGCGAGTGTTATCACCCGCTCCACGCCAGGTCCGGGAGGCGCAGTCCGCCCCCCGGACCGGTCCGCCGCCTGCGGGGAATGAGGCGACGGTGTTCCCCCAGCCCGCTGCGTCCAGTGCAGCGGGCCGACCCACGCAGCACCCATGCAAGCGCTCCCGCCAGGACCGGGCCAGAGCGCACGGCCGGGCGCACGGCCACACGCCAGGAGCACGCGCCGACACCCCGGACGAGGGCCCGACCGAAGGCCTCGGAGACCGTACGGGCCGGGCGCCGGAAGCACCCCGGCGCCCGGGTCCTGGCTGGTCGGCGGGCAACCGGAGAGCCGGCACCACGCCTTACCGSCCACGCGCGAAAGCCCGTCCACAGCCCCGGCCGAACCCTCCGGGCGCCACCCAGGCGATCTCCGCACGGGAGCACGGAGGGACTCCACAGACCCTCCCCTGCGCCCCCGCGTTCCCTCCGCAGTTCCTCCGCCCTTCCTTCGCGCGGCACGGGCCTCCCGGTCGCCCGGCCCGCCTCGTGCGTCACTCGCGCCGCCCTGTTTGCCGCCGACCCTCGCGCGTGGCCGGTACGGACAACAATCCCGCCATACGGACGTCCAGCCCTTAACGGTAGGGATGCGGCGAACTACGCTGGGTTTACTGGTGTTCTCAGCAGGGCGGCATATTCCTCGGGGCTCGGCCAAATGCGTGTGCGGCCGGAGTGCCGGGGTTCGTCCCTGGGGAGAACCCGGTACGAATGCCGCGCGCCGCATCGGTGACGCGGCTGCCGTCTGTGTGTCGAGGGGTGGCGCATGTCCAGGGAGCAACGCGGACCGAACGACAAGCTCGGAACCGTTCTCGCCCTCGCGGGAATCAGCAACGCCGGGCTCGCCCGGCGGGTCAACGACCTCGGGGCGCAGCGCGGACTGACACTTCGGTACGACAAGACCTCGGTGGCCCGGTGGGTCTCCAAGGGCATGGTGCCGCAGGGCGCCGCGCCCCATCTCATCGCCGCGGCGATCGGTGCCAAGCTCGGCCGGCCGGTCCCGCTGCACGAGATCGGGCTGGCCGACGCCGACCCGGCGCCGGAGGTCGGACTGGCGTTCCCCCGCGATGTGGGTGAGGCGGTCCGTTCGGCGACCGAGCTGTACCGGCTGGATCTGGCCGGGCGGCGGGCGGGCAGTGGCGGGATCTGGCAGTCGCTGGCGGGTTCGTTCTCGGTGAGTGCCTACGCGACCCCCGCGTCCCGCTGGCTGATATCCCCCGCCGACCCGTCGGTGGCCCGCGCCTCGACTGCGGCGGTCGCGGCGATCCTGGGTACACACAGCGGTACTCACGGCGGTAGGCACAGCGCAGAGGGCGGCGCGCAGGGCGCATCGGGGGCGCACGGGACGCCGAACGCACCTGGTGCGGCACTGGCGCCCGGCACGCTTCCGCCCGGCGCTTCTCTTCCGCCCGGCGCTGCTCTTCATGCCGGCGCTTCGCTGTTGTCCGGGCACAGCCCTTCGATCCCCGTCCAGCCGGGCCCGGATTCCACGCACGCCGTCTCGCCGCTGCGGGTCGGCCACAGCGATGTGTCCAAACTGCGGGAAGCCGCTCAGGACGCGCGCCGCTGGGACTCCAAGTACGGCGGCGGGGACTGGCGTTCGTCCATGGTCCCGGAGTGCTTACGGGTTGACGCCGCGCCGCTCCTGCTCGGTTCGTACAGTGACGAGGTCGGCCGGGCGCTCTTCGGCGCGGCCGCCGAACTGACCAGGCTCGCCGGATGGATGGCCTTCGACACCGGCCAGCAGGAAGCGGCCCAGCGTTACTACATCCAGGCGCTGCGCCTGGCGCGGGCCGCAGCCGACGTACCGCTCGGCGGCTATGTCCTCGCCTCCATGTCGCTCCAGGCGACCTACCGCGGTTTCGCCGACGAGGGTGTCGACCTCGCGCAGGCGGCGGTCGAACGCAACCGCGGTCTCGCGACGGCACGCACCATGAGCTTCTTCCGCCTCGTGGAGGCCCGGGCCCATGCGAAGGCGAACGACGCACCGGCCGCCGGATCCGCGCTGAAGGCGGCCGAGGGGTGGCTGGAGCGTTCCAGGGACGGCGACGCGGACCCGTCGTGGCTGGGCTTCTACTCGTACGACCGCTTCGCCGCCGACGCCGCGGAGTGCCACCTCGACCTCAAGGCTCCACGGCAGGTGCGGCGCTTCACCGAGCAGGCGCTGTCCAGACCCACCGAGGAGTTCGTCCGCTCGCACGGTCTGCGGCTCGTCGTCTCGGCCGTCGCCGAACTGGAGTCGGGCAACCTGGACGCGGCCTGCGCGGCGGGCACCCGGGCCGTGGAGGTCGCGGGCCGTATCTCGTCCGCCCGGACCACCGAGTACGTGCGCGACCTGCTGCACCGCCTGGAGGCCTACGGGGACGAGCCGCGCGTCGTCGAGCTGCGGGAGCGCGCCCGCCCGCTGCTGGTCGCCCCCGCGTAGCCGGCCCCGCACCCGGCCCGGTCCCGGGTCCCGCACCCGGCCGGGCCGGGTGCGGGATTCGCCACGCTGTGCCCGCAGTGGTTTGAGTGCGTTGTCAGTGGGTCAGTGCACTATCGGGGTGGGAGGTGGCGTGATGATGACGCACGCGGCGTACGACTGCGATGTGCTGGTGATCGGCGGCGGGATCGTCGGCCTGTCGGCCGCGTATGCGATCACGCGGACCGCGCCGGGCACAAGGGTGACCGTGCTGGAGAAGGAGTGGGCCCCTGCGCGCCACCAGACAGGGCGCAACAGCGGGGTGATCCACAGCGGTATCTACTACCCCCCGGGCTCGCTGAAGGCGCGGTACGCGGTGCGCGGCGCGGCGGAGATGGTCGACTTCTGCCGGGAGCACGGCATCTCCCACGCCGTGACCGGAAAGCTGATCGTCGCGACCGGCCGCGCCGAGCTTCCCCGGCTGCACGCCCTGGTGCAGCGCGGCCGCGAGCACGGGCTGCCGGTGCGCGAGCTGGGGCCCGCGCAGATCGCGGAGTACGAACCGCGGGTGCGGGGACTCGCCGCGATCCGGGTGGGCACGACGGGGGTGTGCGACTTCGGCGCGGTCGCCGAGCGGTTCGCCACCGAGGTACGGGGCGGCGGCGGCCTGATCAGGTTCGGCGCCGAGGTCACGGAGATCGACCGGCGGCCGTGGGGCGTCGCGGTACGGACGGCGGACGGCCTGGTGGTGCGCGCCCGGGTGCTGGTCAACTGCGCGGGGCTGCACTGCGACCGGGTGGCGCGGCTGGCGGGGGACGACCCGGGAATGCGCATCGTGCCCTTCCGGGGGGAGTACTACGAGCTGGCCCGTCCCGAGCTGGTGCGCGGCCTCGTCTATCCGGTGCCCGACCCGGCGTTCCCGTTCCTCGGCGTGCATCTGACCCGCGGCCACGACGGCAGCGTCCACGTCGGACCCAACGCGGTGCCGGCGCTGGCCCGCGAGGGATACGGCTGGCCGGTCGTACGGCCCCGGGAGCTGCTGTCCACCGTGAGCTGGCCGGGTTCCTGGCAGATCGCCCGCAGGCACTGGAGGTACGGGGCCGGCGAGGTGCACCGCTCGCTGTCGAAGCGTGCGTTCACCGCGGCCGTGCGGCGGCTGCTGCCGGAGGTGACGGAGGACGACCTGCGCCCCTCCCCCTCCGGGGTCAGGGCCCAGGCGGTGCTGCGGGACGGCACGCTGGTGGACGACTTCCTGATCCGTGAGGCCCCGCACACCGTGCACGTGCTCAACGCCCCCTCGCCGGCCGCCACGGCCGCGCTGCCCATTGGGCGGGAGGTGGCACGCAGGGCGCTGCTCCGGGCACAGGGGACGGGGTGGAAGCCGCCCGCCGTAGAATCAGGGCATTGTGTCTGAGCCCTTGAACCCCTCCCCCGCGACGCCCGGCGACGCCGCTGCCGAGACGGACAGCACGCTCCCCTCCGGGACGCTCCCCACCGATCCGTCCGCCATCGATCCGCCCGCCACCGGGACGGACGCCACCGGGACGGACGGCACGGCCTCCACGGGCGCGGGCGACCCCGTGCCCGCCACCGCCGGGATCCCGGACGACCTGCGCGCCGCGGCCCTGGACCGTGCGCGCCGACTGCGCCAGGAGCCCCGCTTCCCCGGCGGACCCGCGGCCGATCCGGCCGGTTCGCACCACGAGCGCCGGATCCGCAGCTTCCAGCCGCGCCGCAGCCGGGTCACGCCCGGCCAGCAGGACGCCCTGGAGCGACTCTGGCCGAAGTGGGGCCTGGACATCGACGGGCTGCGCGTCCTTGATCTGCCCGAGCTCTTCGACGGGCTTCCGGTGGTCCTGGAGATCGGCTTCGGCATGGGCGAGGCCACCGCGCAGATGGCCGCCGACGACCCGGGCACCGGAATCCTCGCGGTCGACGTGCACACCCCGGGGCAGGGCAACCTGCTCGGTCTCGCGGACCGGAACGGCGTGTCCAACATCCGGGTGGCCAACGGTGACGCGATCATCCTGCTGCGCGAGATGCTGGAGCCGGACGCGCTGGACGGCCTGCGGGTGTACTTCCCCGATCCGTGGCCCAAGTCGCGCCACCACAAGCGCCGGCTGATCCAGCCGGAGTTCCTCGACCTGGCGGCGCAGCGCCTGAAGCCCGGGGCGGTCCTGCACTGCGCGACCGACTGGGAGCCGTACGCCGAGCAGATGCTGGAGGTGCTGACCGCGCACCCCCGCTTCGAGAACACGGCGGCGGACGGCGGCTATGCGCCACGGCCCGCGTTCCGGCCGCTGACGCGGTTCGAGGGCCAGGGCCTGGACAAGGGCCACGTGGTGCACGACCTGCTCTTCGCCCGCCGCTGACAAGGCCGGGGGGCAGCCGTGTCCGGGACCGGGTGGTCTCGGGGGCCGGGTGGCCTCCAGGACCGGACGGACTCCGACGCCGGACGGTCTCCGGCACCGAGTAGTCTCCGGGGCCGAGTAGTCTCCGGGGCCGGGTGGCCTTCCGCGGTCAGGGGAGAGGACCACGCGCCATGGCCGTTGTCAGTGCCGCTCGTTAGGGTCGTGGGATGTCCGACGGGTCTGTTCAGCAGCAGCGACAGTCTCAGCCGGCCGTCCCGTCGCTCGAGGAGCAGCTGGCCGGTGGCGAGGTCCTGACCGCTGGGCCGGACCGGAGCCAGTGGCGTTACCGTCCGCGCCGCGTCGGCATGCTGTGGCGGAGCAGGACGCTCCGCGTCGTCGCCGTCTTCACCGTGCTGGCGCTCTGCGGCCTGGTGATCCTCGCCCTGGTCCGCGATCAGACGGGGACGCACGGGTTCCTCGTCGGGCTGGGTCTGGCCGTGCTGCCCGTCCCGGTGCTGATGACGGCGTTCCGCTGGCTCGACCGGGTCGAACCGGGGCCGTGGCGCAACATGCTGTTCGCCTTCGCCTGGGGAGCCTGCGCGGCAGCCCTGGTCGCGATCCTCGCGAACTCGTTCGCGACGCGTTGGATCGCCACGGCCGACCCGGGCAGCGCGGACACTCTGGGCGCGACCGTCATAGCGCCCGTCGTGGAGGAGAGCGCCAAGGCGGCGGCCGTACTGCTGCTCTTCCTGTTCCGGCGACGGGACTTCGGCGGGATCGTCGACGGCGTGGTCGTCGCCGGCTTCACCGCGACGGGTTTCGCCTTCACCGAGAACATCCTCTATCTGGGCAACGCCTTCGGTGAGGACCAGCAGCTCGGCTCGGGCTTCGCCTCGGTGACCGCGGCGACGTTCTTCGTACGTGCGGTGATGTCGCCGTTCGCCCATCCGCTCTTCACCGTGCTGACCGGCATCGGTTTCGGGATCGCCGCGAGCAGTGCGCGCCATCAGCGGGTCCGGCGCCTCGTGCTCCCGCTGCTGGGGCTGCTCCTCGCCATGGGCATGCACGCCCTGTGGAACGGCTCGTCCTCGTTCGGCCCGTACGGCTTCTACGCCGTGTACGGGGCCTTCATGGTCCCGGTCTTCGGGCTGGTGACCTGGCTGGCGGTGTGGGCCCGCCTGCGCGAGCTGCGGACCCTCGGCATCGAACTGCCGGAGTACGCGGCGGCCGGCTGGCTGTCCCCCGCCGAACCGCTCGCCCTCTCCTCGATGCGGGCCCGAGGCATGGCCAGGGACATCGCCCGCCGACGCGCGGCGGCGGCGGCGGCCGAGGGCCCGTACGGCAGGCCCCACAGCCACGCCCACCATTCGGCATACGCTCCCGCGCACGCCCAGGGCCCCGCACACGCCCAAGGCCCCGCGCACGCCCACCCTCCGATATCCGGCGCGGCGCGGAAGGAAGTGAAGGCCCGGGGCAGGGAAGCGGCCCGGGCGGTGGCCGAGTACGAGTCGTTCGCGACCTCACTGGCCTTTCTGCGCCGCCAGGCCCGCCGCGGCACGGCGGGCCCGGACTTCGCCGAACGCGAGCGGGAGTTGCTGCACCACCTGTGGCAGCGCAAGGACACCGCCCGCCCGGCCCTGACCTTCGCGGCGCAGGCCACGGGCCGCCTGCGCCCCCGGTCCGCGCCCGCAGCACACCGTGCGTACCCGCACCCGGCGTACGCGCAGCCCGCGCTCCCGTATGCCGGGCAGCCCCACGGCGCGCCGCCGTACGCGAACGCGCCGTACCACCCGCTCCCCGGCCCTTACACGAACCCGCCGTACTCCCCGTCCCCTTCCCCGCCCATGAACCCGCAGGGATACGGCCGAAGGGATCCGAACGAAAGGCCCTAGGTGTATTGCCCTGTGAGGTTGGGGACGCGGCTGGCGGGTGGTTTGCCGGCGAGCGCGGTGTGGCCGCGGTGGTGATTGTAGGAGTGGAGCCAGTAGGGGAAGGCGTCGCGTCGTTCCTGTTCTGATCGGTAGGGCTTTGCGTAGGCCCATTCGTCGAGCAGGGTGCGGTTGAGGCGTTCGACCTTGCCGTTGGTCTGTGGCCGGTAGGGCCGGGTTCGCTTGTGGGTGATCCCGGCCGCCGTCAGGGTCTCGCGCCAGAGGTAGGACTTGTAGCAGGCGCCGTTGTCGGTCAGGACC
>NZ_RDBK01000043.1:1474171-1524183 GCF_008042275.1 Streptomyces sp. OR43
TTCCGAGACCGCCCCCGTCACGCCGGTTCTCCGGCCACGAACCCCGGCAGCCCTGACGTCGGGGGGTGAGCGTCAGGACTGCCGGGGTTCGTGGCCGGAGAACCGGCGTGACGGGGGCGGTCTCGGAACGTCCTTGGGAAATGGCTTCCCTGGGCCCGTCCTCAGAAAGGGGCGGCCTCCTCGGACCCCTTCAGAAAGGGCGGCCTCCTCGGACCCCTTCAGAAAGGGCGGCCTCCTCGGACCCCTCAGAAAGGGCGCCCTCCTCGGACCCCTCAGAAAGGGCGCCCTCCTCGGACCGTCCGCGGGGCACGGTCTCAGACCGTCAGGCCCCGTGCCTGCAGCCAGGCCATCGGGTCGATGCCGGTGCCGTCCGGGGTGTGGACCTCCAGGTGGAGGTGCGGGCCCGTGACGTTGCCGGTCGCGCCGACGCGTCCGATGGTGTCGCCCGTCGTGACCTTCTGGCCGATGCTGACGTCGATCGAGGACTGGTGGCAGAACCACAGCTCCGTACCGTCCTCCAGCTCCAGGACCGTGCGGTAGCCGTACGAGCCGGAGTAGCCGGCCGACTTGACCGTGCCGGTGTGGATGGCCTTGATCGGGGTACCGGTCGGCGCCGCGAAGTCGAGGCCCGTGTGGTAGCCGGAGGACCACATCGATCCGGCCTCGCCGAAGGTCGAGGTGATCGTGTACGAGGAGGTGGGGATGGCGTAGCTGGCGGCGAGTTTGGCGAGCCGAAGCGCCTCCGCCTTCTTCGCGGCTTCCTCCGCCGCCTTCTTCTTCGCGGCGGCGATCTTGGCCTCGGCCGCGTCCTGCTGCTTCTTCGCCTCGGCGGCGGCCTTCTCCGCGGCCGCCTTTTCCGCTGCTGCCTTGACCTCGGCGTCGGCGGCGTCCTGCTGCTGCTCGGCCTGCTGGAGGATGCGGGCGCGGAGTGCCTCACCGGCGTCCGTCGTGCCCTGCTCGGCCTCGGCGGTGGTGATGCCGGCGGTCGTCAGCGGGGCGGAAGCGGTCTCGGCCGCGGCCTTCTCCGCCGCGGACTCGGACTCTCCCGAGAACAGTGCGCCGACGCCCGGGAGGGATTTGGCGTCGGGGAGATTGTCCGAGATGGAATCGGGAAGAGAGATGGAGACCGGCGGCTTGCTCTGGGCGGTGGCCATGCCACCCGCACCGACGGCCGCGATGACGCCGACGCCGAGGACGGTGGAGCTGCGGGCCAGACCATTGCGCTGCTTGGCGACGCGGTGCTTGCCGCGCACGGGGCGGATGGACTCCTCGGTGGGGTTCCATTCCTCCCAGGTCCGGTCGGACCCGGCCTCGTCGGCGCGGAAGTCGTTTCCGAAGTCGCTGCCCCGATCGGTCCCGTAATCGGTCGCGTAGTCGGCCCCGTACTCCGTACCGAATGCGGTGGCGGGCCGGGTGGCGAAGTCATCGCCGTACTCGGACCGGAACCGAGAGGGAGCTTCGGGGGCAGGCTTGTTGGACGCCACGGGGGCGCACTCCTTTCCTTCCTTCTCGCCTACCGGGTTAGCTGACGGGTTCGGAGCAGGAAGGTCTCCTACGGGTTCCTCCATCTCACAAACAAGACAGAGTTGCCCGATTCACCCCATGTAGGTGGTTCCCCGGTTCCCTTGCGGAATTCGGCGCTCGCGCACGGTGCCGCCACTGACGGCGGCTGGGACAACCGCGCTGCGTTATCGAACGTTAATAGACACCGGGGTCCGATTCCAAGCCGTTCCCACTGATCGTTCACGTCTTTGGCCTGGACTTTACGGGACACAACCGGGTGCAATCGGGCGAGTTGATCGCCCCTCGGCCACCACCCGGTTTCTGACGTTGCGTCAAATGTTATGCGGAGGGGTGCCTTTCGGTTACGGACTGTGGCATGGCCGCCCGCCGCGCGCACCGCGCCCCTCACCACGGGTCCGGGCTCAGCCGCCGCCGTCGCCCAGGCCGACGATCTTCACGGTCCTGCGCCGGTCGGGCTGCCCCTCGGCGGGCCGCACGACCGCGAGCAGCGCCATGTCGTCCGTCGACTCGCCGCCCGTGTGCAGCCGCACGTCATCGGTCAGCGCGGAGAGGAGTTCCTCGGGCCCCGGGAAGATCCGTCCCCGCAGCCGCTCGGCAGGATCGTAGAAGACCCCTGCGGCGTTACGGGCCTCGGAGAGGCCGTCCGTATAGAGGAGGAGCGTCGCACCGGCCGGCAGGTCCCACTCGTCGGCCCGGTCCGGCCACACCCCCAGGTCCATCCCCAGCGGCAGCGCGGGCACCGAAGGACCGAGCACCTCCAGCCCTCCGTCCGTGTGCAGCAGCAGCGGCTCGGGGTGACCGCGGTTGACGATCCGGACCCGGCCCGCGCCCGGGGGAACCTCGGCGAGCACGGCGGTGATGAACCCCTCGAACGCGTCCAGGCCACCACGCCGGTCCGATTCCCGCGCCAGCGCGCGCTCCAGCCGCAGCGCCACGCCCTCCAGCGTCTCTTCCTGTTCGGCCGCTTCCCGGAAGGCCCCGATGACCACCGCCACCGCCTCCACGGCGTCCAGCCCCTTGCCGCGTACGTCCCCGACCACCAGCCGCACCCCCTGCGGGCTGTCCGTCACCGAGAACAGGTCGCCGCCGACGAACTCGTCAGCCTGCGCCGCCTCGTACCGCGCGGCCACGTGAAGCCCGCCGATCCGGTCGGACGGGGTCGGCAGTACCGCCCGCATGGCCGTCTCCGCGATGACGCGGGCGGAGGCCAGCTGCTCGTTGCTGCGTCGCACGACGCCGTTGATCACGACGGCGAGGACGGAGACGGTGAGGACGGTGAGCAGTTCGATGGAGGGCACGACCTGAAGCAGGCCGCCGCTGGACAGTCGCAGCACGACGACGGCCAGCAGCGCGGCGACACCCGTACGGACCGTGCTGGCCAGCGAGAAGAACGGCGCGGCGATCAGCGGGGCAGCCGTGAACAAGGGGATGGCGGTGAACTCGGGCGGGGTGAAGCCGTCGAACACCACGCCCCCGACGATCATCAGGGTGGGCAGCAGCCTGACGAACCGCCGGGTCCGCACACCCCCGCCGCGCGTCCCCCGACGCTTCTCCCGCTTCCCCACCTGCTGCTCTCCTGCCCGGTGCATCCACGGTCGCGGACGGTACCGCGCACCACTCCCAGGCTTCCCGGAGCAGGGTCGCGGGGCGACTCCTCGTCGGCCAATGGGGGTACGCGTATGCGATACGACCCCGCACCGGCCAACCCGGCGGGCCACGGACCGACGGGCCCAGGGGCCCACGGCGTCAACGAATCAGGCCCGGCACGCTGTATGCATGCCGGGCCTGATTCTTCAGTAGCGGGGACAGGATTTGAACCTGCGACCTCTGGGTTATGAGCCCAGCGAGCTACCGAGCTGCTCCACCCCGCGTCGGTAAACACAACTCTACGGCATGTTCGAAGCACTCATGACCACCCTCGCGCCCACCCGGCGCACACCACCGGCGCGCACCCCGGCCCGCGCACCCCGCGGGCCGGGGTGCGCGCCGGTGGTGTGCGCCGGGTGGGCGCGAGGGTGGTCATGAGGCGCGACGAGGGCAACCGCCAGGAAGATGAAGTAGAAGCCACCGGATCCGAAGGAGATCAGCGTGGCCGCCGCGTTGCCGTTGAGTCCGAGCAGGAGGCCGACCCCGTCGCAGGACTGCACACCCGCCGGATCTCCCACCGCCCCGCCGGACCGGGCGAGGTCGAGATCGACATCCGCGCTGCCGGGGTGTGCCACTCCGACCTGCACATCCTGACGGGCGACTGGCCCAGCGACCGCCCACTCGTCATGGGCCACGAGGCCGCCGGTGTGGTCACGCACACAGGGGAGGGCGTTGCCGGGGTGAAACCGGGCGATCACGTCGTCCTGTCCTGGTTCGCCCCCTGCCGCCGCTGCCGGAAGTGTCTGGCCGGCATGGCCTGGCTGTGCACCGGCACCCAGGCCGTGGCGAACACCCTGCCCGACGGCACGACGCCCATCACCGACGCCCGGGGCGACGAGGTCTGGCCCTTCCTGGGACTCGGCGCGTTCACGAGCCGAGCCGTCGTGCCCGAATCGGCCGTGGTCAAGGTCCCCGACGCACTGCCGTTCGGCATCGGAGCCCTCCTGGGCTGCTCCGTCTCCACCGGCATCGGCGCGGTCCTGAACACCGCCGGCGTGCGGGCCGGCGAGTCCGCCGTCGTCGTCGGCGCCGGAGGGGTGGGCCTGTCCGTGGTGATGGGCCTGCGGCTGGTGGGAGCCGATCCCATCATCGCCGTCGACCTCTCCCCCGAGCGTCTGGCCGCCGCCGAACGGTTCGGAGCGACGCACACGCTCGACGCCGCCACGACCGATGTCGCCGCCTGGTGCCAGGAGGAACTCGGCGGGGTCGACTACGCGTTCGAGGCCATCGGCAGCCCCAGGGTCATCGAGACCCTCCCTGGGATGCTCACCTCCGGCGGGGCGGCCGTCCTGGTCGGCATGGCCGCCGACGGTGCGACGGGCGCGTTCAACCTCTTCGACCTCGCCGACCAGGGAAAGCGCATCCTCGGCTGCAACTACGGCTCCAGCGTCGGCGCGATCGACATTCCGAAGCTGGCCCGCCTCTACCTGGCCGGCCGACTGCCGCTGGACGAGCTGATCGGCAAAGTCCGCCCGCTCGACGAGGCAGCCGCCGCCTTCGAGGACCTCAAGTCCGCCGTGGGGACCCGCACCATTCTCGAACCGTAGGACTCCGCGACGCCGGCCTCGCGGCACACCTGCCGGCGAGGCCGCCGCGCGCCCTGCCACCGCCCCCGCACTTCCTGGAGACCTGATGTACGCCGTCACCGACCCGACCACCGGCACGACCGTCCAGACCTACCCGACCGCCACCGACGCCGACGTGGCCGCGGCCGTCGACGCCGCCCACGAGGCCACCGCCTGGGGACGAACCACCTCCGTGGCCGAGCGGTCCGCGCTGCTGCGCCGGCTCGGGGATCTGCACGCCGAGCACCGCGCCGAACTGGCGGCGGGCATCGTGCGCGAGATGGGCAAGCCGCTCGCAGAGGCGGAGGGTGAGATCGACTTCTGCGTCGACATCTACCGCTACTACGCCGACCACGCCGAGGAGTTCCTCGCCGACGAGGAGCTCCCCGTCACCTCCGGCCCCGGTCGCGCCGTCATACGGCGCGGCCCGGTGGGTGTGCTGCTCGGCATCATGCCGTGGAACTTCCCCGCCTACCAGGTCGCCCGGTTCGCCGCCCCGAACCTCGCCCTGGGCAACACCATCGTCCTCAAGCACGCCCCGCAGTGCCCTGCCACCGCGGCACACCTGGAGCGGCTGGTTGCCGAGGCGGGTTTCCCCGTCGGCGCGTACGTCAACGTGTACGCCACCAACGAGCAGATCGCCGAGGTCATCGCCGACCCGCGCGTCCACGGCGTGTCCCTGACCGGCTCGGAACGGGCCGGTGCCGCCGTCGCCGAGATCGCCGGGCGGCACCTGAAGAAGGTCGTCCTCGAACTCGGCGGCTCCGACCCGTTCATCGTGCTGTCCACCGACGACCTCGACTCCGTCGTGGACGCCGCCGTCGCCGCCCGCCTCGACAACACGGGCCAGGCATGCAACGCCGCCAAGCGGTTCATCATCACGGCCGATCACTACGACACGTTCGTGGAGAAGTTCACCACCGCGCTCCTCGCCCGCCAGTCCGGGGCTCCCCTGTCCTCGGTCGCCGCGGCCGACACCCTCGAGCGCCAGGTGACCGCCGCCGTCGCGGAAGGCGCAACCCTGCACACCCAAGGCGCACGCAGCGGCGCCCATTTCCCTGCCGGGGTCCTTACCGGTCTCACCACCGGCCACGCCGCAGCGCGCCAGGAACTCTTCGGACCGGTCGCCATGGTCTTCCGGGCAGCCGACGAGGAGGACGCGCTGCGGATCGCCAACGACACCCCCTACGGTCTCGGCTCCTACGTCTTCACCACGGACGCTGCCCAGGCCGCCCGCGTCGCCGCCGGCATCGAGGCAGGCATGGTGTTCATCAACGGCGTCGGCGCCGAAGGCGCCGAACTGCCCTTCGGAGGCATCAAGCGCTCCGGCTTCGGCCGCGAGCTCGGCCGTCCGGGCATCGAGGAGTTCGTCAACAAGAAGCTCATCCGTACGGTGGCGTAGGCGGCGACGCGCCAGGCGGCCGCGGTCGTACGGCATTTGTTCCGCCCAGGACCTGTGGCGCCGGGGGGACGCGGTCCGGCCGCATGGCCAGGGAGAGACCTGGTCGGGGCCAGGGAGAGACCTGGTCGGGGCCAGGGACGGCGGGCGACCACCCGCAGCCCGCTTCGCGACCAGCAGGAGGCGGACGGCAGCGTCCGCCCGACCGCCGCGGACCAGCATCATCGATGCCCGCTGCCGAGGCCGACAAGGCTGCCGCCGAAGCCGCCGTCGCCCTGGCGCCGCGTGCCCCTGAGGCTTCCTCCGTCGCCCCTGCTGTCCGACCGTCCGCTCACGCACGAGGCCGGGAACGACGAAGCGCCCCGACCGGCCGAAGCCGGTCGAGGCGCTGATTAACAGGTCATCGGGGGTTCCCCCGCCCTGCGTCGCGTAGGCCGTGTGGGACTCGAACCCACAACCAACGGATTAAAAGTCCGCTGCTCTGACCAATTGAGCTAACGGCCCTCGGCGAATCACCCCCGAGCATAGCCCGCCGTGGCCCGGCCGCCGATCGGGTATCGGTTGCCGGGCCCCGTCGCCGTGGAAGCAGCCGCGGTCAGCGGGCCTTGCCGCGGGCGATCGTGCGTTTGTGATCCGGATTGAGGAACCAGTGGCGGGCCGAGGCGAACCACCACGTGGCGGCGAAACCCAGGACCACCAGGACGGCGACCGGGGCGTAGTTGAAGGTCTCCCATGTGACGGGCGAGACCTGGGGCAGCATGAAGAGGACGGTGATCACCGCCACCCACACCACCGCGACGATGCCGATGGGCCGGGACCAGCGCCCGAGGTGCCAGGGGCCGGGGCGGAAGTCGTCGCCGCGCAGGAGGCGGAGCAGGGTCGGGATGACGTACGCGATGTAGAGGCCGATCACCGCGATGGAGGTGACGGCCGCGTACGCCGTGACGTTGATCAGGTACGGGAGTCCGAGGACCAGCGCGCCGAAGGCGGCCAGCCAGACCGCGGCCACGGGGGTGCGGGTGCGGGGGCTGACCGTGTGCCAGACGCGGGAGAACGGCAGGGCGCCGTCCCGGGAGAACGCGTAGATCATCCGGCTGTTCGCGGTCACGGAGGCCATGCCGCAGAAGAGCTGGGCACCGATCACCACGAGGAGCAGGAGCTTGCCCGTGGTGGCGCCCAGGGCGTCGAGGAGGATCTGGGCGGGCGGGGCGCCGGTCGGGGAGGCCAGGGCTCCGTCGTACGACTGGATGGCGAAGGTGAAGCCGAGGAGGAGGACGAATCCGGCGATCCAGGAGGTCCAGATGGACTGGACGATGCCGCGCGGGCCGGCGGTCGCGGCGTCGTGCGTCTCCTCGGTCATGTGGGCGGAGGCGTCGTAGCCGGTGAAGGTGTACTGGGCCATCAGCAGCCCGATCATCACGACGTAGAAGCCGCTGCCCCACCCGGTGTTGTTCACGAACTCGGTGAAGACGAACGACGCCGACTGGTGCGAGTCGGGTACGAAGGTCAGCGCGCCGACGATGACGGCGACGCCGAGCACGTGCCACCAGACGCTGACGCTGTTGAGGATCGCGACGATCCGCACGCCGAAGGTGTTCAGCAGGCCGTGCAGCAGCAGGATCGCGGCGAAGAGGAGGATCGTACGGCCGGGCGTGACCTCGAAGTCGAACTGGAGGTTCAGGTAGGCGCCCAGGAACGACGCCGCCCCGAAGTCGATCCCGGCGGTCACGGCGACCTGCCCCAGCACGTTGAACCACCCGGTGAACCACGCCCACGCGGCCGCCGAACGCGGTGGGGCCAGCCGGTGGGCCCAGAAGTACAGGCCGGCGGAGGTCGGGTACGCCGAGCAGATCTCGGCCATCGCCAGACCGACGAACAGCGTCATCAGCCCGACGCCGACCCAGCCCCAGGTGATCAGGACCGGGCCGCCGGTGTTCATGCCGAACAGGTAGAGCGTGAGGCAGCCGGAGAGTACCGAGATGATCGTGAACGAGACCGCGTAGTTGGAGAAGGCGGACATCCGGCGGGCGAGTACCTGCGTGTAGCCGAGCTCGGCCAGCCGCGCCTCGTCGGAACCGGCGGGCGGCGGCGCCGCGTGGGGCACCTGCTTCGACAGGGTCTGCGGGGTGGCTGGGGACGGTTGCTCGGAAGGCGCTCCAGGTGGGTTGCTTGTCATGCCCCCAGCGATTCCCTCGCCGGGGGCACGACATGCGTCGGACGCGGACCGGTGTGTGGGCCGAGCGCGTCGCGCCTTCTTGGGAAGCGGCGGATCGCGCCCGCGTCAGTAGAGCTTGGAGTACGTCTGCCAGCCGCCGCCGACCTTCGCCCGGGCCGTGAACAGCCCCTTGCCGTCGCCCCGGTAGGACCACAGCACCCCGGCCGTGTCCCGGGCGAGGAGATCGGCCTTGCCGTCACCGCTCAGGTCACCGACACCGACGAGCGCGTTGTAGACCTGCCAGCCACTGCCGACCTTCACCCGGGCCGCCAACGTGCCCTTGCCCGTACCGGCATACCGCCACAACACCCCGGCCGTGTCCCGGGCCAGCAGGTCGCCCTTGCCGTCACCGTTCAGATCACCCGCACCGGCCAGCAGATAGCCCTTCCAACCCGTACCGATCTTCACGCGCGCCTTGAAGGCGCCCGCACTCGAACCCTCGTAGAGGTACAGGTATCCGGTCGACGTCTCGCGCGCGATCACATCCGCCCGCCCGTCCCCGGTCAGATCACCGGGCGACGTGAGCACGTCGTAGATGTTCCAGCCCAGCCCGACCTTCGTGTACGCGGTCGTCGGCTTCAACGCCCCACCACACGACGGCTTGTACGCCCGCAACTCACCGCTCTTCACCCGCACCAGCACGTCATTGCACCGGTCACCACTCACGTCATCGAACGGAACGGCCGCCGTCACACTGTTCGCGCCCGTCCAGCCCGAACCCGACACCTTCGCGTCCACCAGGCCCGTACCCGTACCGGCCCGGAAGTCCGCCACGCCCGCCGACGTGAACGCCAGCAGGTCGCCGAAGCCGTCGTCGCCGACGAAGTCCCGTCCGGCAGCCGCGCCGCCCGTCACCTTCACCGAACCCGACACCGCCAGCGCCGCGCCCCGGCCATCAGCCGGCTTCGCCGACAGGGTCCAGGTGTACGCGCCATTGGCGACCAGCCGGCCCGCCGCGTCCTTGCCGTCCCACGAAGCAGCCACCAGCCCGTGCGCGGTGCCGCCCGAGAGCGTCCGGGCCGTCGACCCGGTCGCCCTGTTCCGCAGCGTGAGCGTCCACGAGTCCACCGGCTTCGACAACCACCAGCGCGGCTTCCAGGGTGCCGTGCCGCCGTTCACCGCCTGTGTCGCAGCAACGTCGGTGTCCTTGAGGGCGACCGCGGCCGTCCCCGCACCACTGTCCACGACGTGGATGGCACCGGTCGTGTCCGACCACGCGATCGTCCCGTCGCCGGCGTCGAACGTCCAAGCGGTCTCGGAGGAGGAGACATCGGCTTCGACGTCATGTGTCGTGCCGCCGGCACCCAGTTCCTTCACCTTCAGGCGGCCGCTCGACGGGTAGACGACGAAACCGTCTCCGAGCCGCGCGCCCGCGCCATATCCGATGCCCAACGGGGTGATGGTGTGGGTGCTCAGGTCGTAGATCCCCTGGTCGTCCTTCGAGCCCGCGCAGTTCCAGAGCAGCCGGCGCCCGACCGCCTGGACCCCGTCGAGGAGACAGTCGGGTATGGAGGCCTCAGTGGTGCGCGCGCCCGTCCTGATGTCGAAACCCACGGCCGTGTTGTTGGATTCCACGGTCCACATCGTGGTGCCGGACAGCGCGTACGGACGCACTGGAAACTTCCGGGTCACCTGGCCGGTATCGGTGTTCACCACGCGGGCCTCGGGCGATCCGTCGGTCAGCGTCGCGAAGACCACCGCCCAGCGGCCCGAGCTTCCGATGAGGCCTTTCGACCGGGTGCCGACGTCCAGTGCGGTACCGGGCAGCTGTGCCCCTTCCTGGAGGCGGTGCGGCGGCATCGGGCTCGCGGTCCCGGCCTGGAACGGACCACCGTAGATGATCCTGCCGTCCCCGCTTTCCTCCACCTTCGGACAGTCGGGGGCCGAGCACCCGTCCGGTCGTTCCGGCAGCGTGCCGCGGTCTTCGCGCCGGCCGTACGCCCAGGTGTCCCCCTGGCGCTCCGCGGTCCGGGTGTACACATGGGAGCGACCCGACGTCGCGACCCCCTCGACACTCGTCAGGCGTCCCTGGCTCAAGGACAGCTGATACACGGTATTGGGCACGGCACGGGACGGGATCGCGGCTTCGGGGGTCACCCGGACCCCCTCCGTGGCGTCCGCCTCGATCAGCTGCACACCCCAGGATGACTCCGTCGGCCCTCCCTGCACCAGCAGGCCACCGCTCGGGGTGGACACAGCCTTGCCGATCGACCTGGCCAGAACGGTGTGGACGGGGGCGCCGTCCAACGGTTCGGCGTCGATCCGCCACACAGGGAGGTATTCCGACAGCCCACCCAGCGCCGGGTCGTGCCGGGCAACGATCAACTCGTTGCCGACCATGCCGAGAAGCCGGGTGCCCGGGTCCTCTGCGAGCACGTGGACGCTCAGCGCCCGGGTGAAGTCCTCACGGCTGTAGACAGAGACCTTCCCGGCTTCCCGGACCAGCAAGTGATCGCGGGTCAGGACCACGTGCTCGGGCCTCAGGGGCTCGCTTGTGGGGAGCGGTACGACGCGCCGCTGCGTGACGTCCAGCCATACGGTCCGCCCACCGGCGGCGATCACCATGCCGCTCTCGTCCCCGAGCCCCGGAAGGACCGCGTACCCGCTGAAGCCCTCGGTGCCGTCGACAGGGCGGTCCCGCACCTCGCCGGTCTGCATGTCCAGTACGTGGAACCGGCTGTCAACGGACGGGCTACGCGTCAGCACGTTCCAGCCGAACGATCCGAAGTAGGTGTGCCCCGCCGGCAACGGAACGTTCAGCGTCTGTCCCGTCACCATGTCCCGCAGCTCGACCGTGCGCGTGGCGGACCGGTACTGGGCGACGACATCGGAGCCCGTGCCCCACTCGTAGACGCGCCCGTCGATCGTCGCGGAGGGATCGACCTGGGTGTCGGCCGTCGCGTGGTACGCGCGCCAGATCGCGCCGCGCCCCTCTTCGACACGCAAGTAGCCGTGCGGTCCCACGTTCAACAGCCTTCCCGTGGCGGGGACATCGCTGGTGGCCCCCGGGAGGATCACCTGGGGCCCCGGCTCCGCCCACGCGGAGGACGCCATCGGGACGGTGAGGACAGCGGTTCCCATGACGAGAGCGGTGGCGACGCCGACGACAGCGGCGAAAGGTCTCTTACCGGACACAGTTCTCCTGTTCGGACGGCAGAAGCAGGGGACTGTGTCAGGCAAGTCGAGAGGTGCGGAAAGCCGGGCACAACCCCGCCCGGGAACTGCTGGTGTTCCGGACACCGCTCGGGATGCCCGCCCCCGCTTGCACTTCGCCGATGGCCGACTGTGTCGGCCCCCTCGCCCGTGGCCCCCCACATCGAAGTCGCCGGATTTTAACAGCAGTTCCGCATGTGACGTAAGCGAAAAGAAAAGCGGGCCCGTCCGTGAAGGACGGGCCCGCTTCATCAGGTCAGAGACCTATGGACGATCAGCCGTTGCGCTTCCAGCGCGGCTTGTCGTCGCGGCGGCCGAAGGTACCGGTGCCGGTACCCGTGCCGGTGCCACCGCGGTGGTCGTCGCGGCGGCCGGTCGGGCGGTCGCTGCCGCCGGAGCGGAAGCCGCCCGCCGGGCGGTCGTCACGACGGTCGCGGTTGAACGGACGGTCGCTGCCGCCGGAGCGGAAGCCACCGGACGGGCGCTCGTCACGACGGTCGCGGTTGAACGACGGGCGGTCGTTGTCGCGGTTGAACGACGGACGGTCGTTGTCACGGCGCTCGAAGGAACGGCCGCCGCGGTCGTCACGACGGTCACCGCCACCGGAGCGGAAACCGCCCGAGGGGCGCTCGTCACGACGGTCGCGGTTGAACGACGGACGGTCGTTGTCACGGCGCTCGAAGGAACGGCCGCCGCGGTCGTCACGACGGTCACCGCCACCGGAGCGGAAGCCGCCGCCGACCGGACGGTCCTCGCGACGGTCGTTGCTGCCGCGGAACGACGGGCGGTCGCTGCTGCCGCGGTAGCCGTTGCTGCCGGCCGGACGGCCGCTGCGCTCGCCGACACGGTCGCTGCCACCACGGTAACCACCGCGGTCGCCACCGCGGTTGTCCCGGCGCTCGTAGTTGCCGCGGTCGTCGCGACGCTCCTCGCGCGCTGCGGGCTGCTCCGGCACCGACGTGGCGGCCAGCAGTGCGGCCTCCGCCTCGGCGGCGACCTCGGCCACCGCTGCCTCGGGGTCGTCGCCCCGCTCGCGTGCGGCGCGGGCGACCAGGCGGTCGGCCTCCTCACGCAGCTCCACGGCGCGGCGCTGGATGCGCTCCAGCTGCTTCGTCAGGTCGGCGGCCTCGCGCTCGGCCTGCTTGGCGGCGTTGTTCGCGGAGTCGGCCTGGACCTCGGTGAGCGAACGGGCGCCGGTGATCTCGGCGACCTCCGGCTCGAAGACGCCCGCGCCCTGGACGATGTGGCGCGACGCGTCGACGCCCGCGTCCTCCATCAGGCGGAAGATCTGGCGGCGCTGGTGCGGCAGTGCCAGGGAGACGACGACACCGGACTTGCCGGCACGGGCGGTACGGCCCGAGCGGTGCAGGTAGTCCTTGTGGTCACCGGCCGGGTCCACGTTCAGGACCAGGTCGATGCCGTCGACGTGGATACCGCGGGCGGCAACGTCGGTCGCGACGAGCGCGTTGACGAAGCCCTTCTTGAAGTCCTCCAGGACGCGCGTACGAGCGCCCTGGGTCATGCCGCCGTGCAGGGCGTCCGCCTTGACGCCGGCCTCGATGAGCTGCTCGGCGATGCGGTCGGCGCCCAGCTGGGTGCGGACGAAGATGATCGTGCGGCCCTTGCGGGCGGCGATGGCCGAGGTGACCGGCGCCTTGTCCTTCGGCTTCACGACCAGGACGTGGTGCGACATCGTGGAGACGTTGCCCTGGGCGGAGTCGACCTCGTGGGTGACCGGGTTGCTCAGGTAGCGCTTGACCAGCGTGCCGATCTCGTTCTCCATGGTGGCGGAGAAGAGCATGCGCTGGCCGCCGCCGGGGATCTGGTCGAGCAGCTCGGTGACCTCGGGCAGGAAGCCCAGGTCGGACATCTGGTCGGCCTCGTCGAGGACGGCGACCTGGACGTTCTCCAGGGAGCAGGCGCCCCGGTTGATGATGTCGCGCAGGCGGCCCGGGGTGGCGACGAGGACGTCGACACCGCGCTCCAGCGCGTAGATCTGGTTGCCCATCGACGTACCGCCGCAGACGACCTTCATCTTCAGGCCGAGCACGTCGCCGTACGGCTGCAGCGCGTCCGCGACCTGCATCGCGAGCTCACGGGTCGGGGTGAGGATGATCGCGCGGGGCTTCTTCTTCTCGGTGTGCCCACCGGCCAGCGAGGCCAGGGTCGGCAGACCGAAGGAGAGGGTCTTGCCGGAGCCGGTACGGCCACGGCCCAGGATGTCCTTGCCGGCCAGGGCGTCCGGGATGGTCGCGGCCTGGATCGGGAAGGGCGCGGTCACACCGTTCTGCGCGAGCTTGCGGACGATGCCCTCGGGCAGGCCCAGGTCGGCGAACGTGATGGTCGGCTCGGCGTCCGCCTCGTCGGCGGAGTCGGTGTCGGCCTGCTCGGCCTTGGGAGCGTCGGTGTCGGCCTGCTCCGCCTTGGGGGCGTCGGTCTCGACGGAGTCGGCGACCTCTACGGCCTCGGCGACGACGGCCTCTGCGGCCTCGATGAGCTCGGCGTTCTCGACGTCGTTCTCGACGTTCTCGGGCATGACGGTGTGGTCAGAACTGGAAATTGACATGCGAAATGCGAAACCTCTCGGAGTCTCGGCACGCGCCCGTAACTCCGTGTTTTCGCAATTTCGACCGCCTCAATGCGGTCCAGCCACGGCAAGGGAGAGTACGCGCCACACGGCGCTCTTCTGTGTCGGCGCCGGGCAATGGGATCAAACGATCTACTACCATACGCACTCCTACCCGCATCGCGCAAACCGGCCCCTTCCGACCGCCCCGTCAGGCTGGTCCCACCTGCGGTGATGCCTCCGGAGTCCGCATCGCGTACACGGCGTCCGGCGCACCCGTCGTGCCCTGACGGAGCTGAGCGGCCGGTGACGCCGACGGGACCGGCGGCGCCGGCTCGGAGGGCTCCGGATCGGGCTCCGGCGGGCTCGGCGGCTGCGGGCTCTCCGGGGTGCCGGGGCCCGGGTCGGACGGAGCCGGCGGTTCCGGCTGCTCGGGGACCCCGGGGCCCGGCGCCGAGGGCGTCTGCGCCGGCGGGCGGCCCTCCTTCGCGGGGCCCGACCGACCGGACTCCGCGCCGGGGCTGCCCGAGGGCGTGACGGAGGCGCTCGGGCCGGCGGACCCGCCCGCCCGGCGCTCGGACTGCGCCCCGGCGCCGCCCCCCGTACGGGCGTGGCCGGTCCCGGCCACCGTGGATCCGCCCGGCTCGGCCACCGAACCCTTCGGTACCGCGGAGCCGGAGGGCGCCGGTTTCCCGCCGTCGGAGCCGATGCTCATGCAGCCGGTGGACGCGGCGATCGTCACCGCAGTGACGGCCGCCCAGCGGACGGGAACGGGCAACTGGCGCACGGGGGCACCTCCGGGGGCGCGAAGAAGGACGAGGCAACACGGAAACGAGCCGGGAGCGCTGTGCCCAACTCCCGCCGCCCCGCCGGGGACACGCCCTCGGCCAGGCCCGCACACCTCATTCACACCTCGCGGTGTGCCCCATGTCATGTCGCGCTCGCCCCCGGCTCGGCCCGCTCCGGACTCCGGCCCGTTCCGCTTCCGGCCCGACCCGGCCCGACCCGGCCCACGACCAGGCGCCGGGCCTCGCCGAATGGGGTCTGCCCGCCGCCACCATTCCGTTGCCGGTGCGGCGGCTGGTGCCGATGACGCCGCGCGGACCTCCGTCACGCCCTCGGGCAGCCCCGGCGCGGAGTCCGGTCGGTCGGGCCCCGCGAAGGAGGGCCGCCCGCCGGCGCAGACGCCCTCGGCGCCGGGCCCCGGGGTCCCCGAGCAGCCGGAACCGCCGGCTCCGTCCGACCCGGGCCCCGGCACCCCGGAGAGCCCGCAGCCGCCGAGCCCGCCGGAGCCCGATCCGGTCCGGCAGCACGCCCGCGTACCACTCACCGCGCTCGGTCAGCGGCGTGCCCTCGTAGAGCCCCAGCAGTTCCGGGTCATCGGATTCCGGTTCGTCCTCGACGAACACCGCGACGTTGTCCATCAGCCGGGTGAGCTCCGGTGGAATCCGGTCGAGCGCCTCGCCGACCAGTTCCTCGAACGCTTCTCGCGTCATCTCCAGCACCCCGCCATTGTCACGTACGGCCGCCGGATGTGCCCCGGTGCGCCGGATGCGCATAGCCGCCTCCCCGCCGGGGCATACGCGCCCAATGGCCCGCGACCCGTTCCGTGCCGCAGCAGCCCGTGTCCGGCACCTCATCCGCCCCCGCCCACGACCGCGCCCCGCCGGAGGGCCCGGCCGCCGCGCCCGTACCGGCGGCCTTCCCGGCGGGGCTCCGCATCCGTTCGGGCGGGCGCTCGGCCTGGTCGCCGTCGTGCTGTTCGGCGCCTGGCTGGGGCTGCTCGTCGTCGGCAGTGTCCGCGCGCCGGTCGGCCCGATGGACACGACCATGACCCTGCGGCCCTCCCTCAGCGGCGGCACCAAGATCAACGTGTCCCCGCTCGGCGCGCTGGAGCTGGACTCGCACCGCGCCCCGGTCCGGCTCGACGTCGACATCGACCGCCTCGACCCGGTCCGCTCCGAGGCCCTGGTCCAGCACCCGGAACGGCTCGCCGGACTGGAGGCCGAGGTCGYTGWCGACGTCGGCGCCGGGGCCCGCGAGCTCGCCGTGCGCTCCTGCGTCGCGGTCGTCTCGGGAGCCACCGCACTCGGCCTCGCCGTCTACCGCAGGCCCCGGCGCGCCCTGGCCGCCGGAGGGCTCGCGCTCGCACTGCTGACCGCCTCGGGAGTCGGGGCGTACGCCACCTGGAACCCCGAGTCGGTCCTGGAGCCGAAGTTCTCCGGGCTGCTGTCCAGCGCGCCCTCCGTCGTCGGCGACGCCCGCTCGATCGTCACCGACTTCGACGTCTACCAGCAGGAACTCGCCCGTCTGGTCACCAACGTCACCAAGCTGTACGACGCCACCTCGACGCTCCCCGTGTACAGCCCGGACCCCGCCACGCTGCGCGTCCTGCACGTCTCCGACATCCACCTCAACCCCGCGGCGTGGCACATCATCGGCTCGCTCGTCGAGCAGTACGACATCGACGTGATCATCGACTCCGGCGACACGATGGATCACGGGGCGGCCGTGGAGAACAGCTTCCTCGACCCGGTCAGCGACCTGGGCGCCCCCTACGTCTGGGTCCGCGGCAACCACGACTCGGCGGTGACGCAGCGGTACCTGGAGAAGAACAAGCGTTTCAAGAACGTGCACGTGCTGGACGAGGGCCGCGCGGTGAACGTCGGCGGACTGCGGGTCGCCGGCATCGGTGACCCGCAGTTCACCCCGGACCGCACGGGGCCCGAGCAGGCGGAAGGGGCCCAGCAGGCGGCGGGTCTGCGGCTCGCCGCCGCGCTGCGCGACCAGCGGCGGGCGGGCACCCCGGCGGACATCGCCGTCGCCCACGAGCCGGAGGCGGTCAGGCAGACGGACGGACTGGTCCCGCTCGCGCTGGCCGGCCATGTCCACCACCGGCAGAACGAGGTCATGCAGGGCGGTACGCGGCTGATGGTCGAGGGCTCCACGGGCGGCGGCGGTCTGCGTGCCGTGCAGAACGAGAAGCCGGAACAGGTGCTCGCGTCGGTGCTCTATCTGGACCGCTCCACCCGCCGTCTGCAGGCCTGGGACGAGATCACCCTGGGCGGCCTCGGCCTGACGACCGCCGAGGTCAGCCGCCACCTGCCCAAGGAGAGGAGGCCCGACGCGACGCCGTCCCCTATTCGGTTTGGCTGACACCGAAAGCCCCGTGTACAGTCTCCGACGTGCCCAAGGGCGCCGGTCAGGGCTCGACCGTTCTGAAACCTCGAAGGTTGAAGGAGAAGCCGAACCTCTTGGGGGGAAGCGGAGTCACCCGCTTCTTCACTTTCCCTTCGGGCGACAGACGTGGAAGCAAGCTGTACCAGCAGTTCTGCCCTCATCGTCTAGTGGCCCAGGACGCCGCCCTTTCAAGGCGGTAGCACGGGTTCGAATCCCGTTGGGGGCACGCACAACCTGTGCGACACTTAGTCGCACAAAGCTTGGTCCTGTGGAGCAGTTTGGAGTGCTCGCCACCCTGTCAAGGTGGAGGCCGCGGGTTCAAATCCCGTCAGGACCGCTGCAGCCCTTGTGAGCTGCGTGGCTGGGTAGCTCAGTTGGTACGAGCGATCGCCTGAAAAGCGATAGGTCGCCGGTTCGATCCCGGCCCCAGCCACCACCCGAAGGCCCCGTCCGATGGACGGGGCCTTCGTCGTGTCAGGCGCCCTTCCGCTCGGCGGTGTTCGTGCCGTCCACGCCGCCCCGGCCGCGCCGCCGCCCGGACCGCACCGCGAGGACCAGCAGCACCGCGCCCACCACCGCCACCAGCAGCACCCCGTCCGGCACGTGCTCGCCGATGCCCCGGGCCCACTGCTCGACGGCGAACGACTGGTCCACGTTCAGCAGCCCGGGCAACGCCGTCGTCCCGTCGTACGCGAGGAACAGCGCACCGAGGCCGATGAAGAAGAGGCCGGACAGCAGCGTCGTGGAATGCAGCTCGAAGCGGCCGAGCCGCAGGGCGCGGCCGCGCAGCCACGCCCGCCGGCCCAGATCGAACCGCTCCCAGAGCAGCGCGAGGACGAACAGCGGCACCGCCATGCCCAGCGCGTACACGGCGAGCAGCAGTCCTCCGTACGCCGCGCTGCCGCCGACGGCCGCGACGGTGAGGACGCTGCCGAGGATCGGTCCCGCGCAGAAGCCGGCGAGGCCGTAGACGGCGCCGAGCGCGTAGACGGACAGTGCGGTCGTGGGGCGGATCCGGCCGCTCAGCGCGGAGATCCGGCGCGAGGCGAAGCCCAGACCGATGATCTGGGCGACGCCGAGCCCGATGACCAGCCAGCCCGCGCCGAGGACGAGGGCGTCGCGATGGCCGTAGAAGAGCCTTCCGGCGTACGAGCCCGCGGCGCCGAGCGGGACGAGGGTGGTGGCGAGGCCCGCGTAGAAGATCCCGGTCCGGGCGAGCAGCCGGGAGGCGGAGTCGATGGAGTACGCGAAGAAGGCCGGGAGCAGCAGGGCACTGCACGGACTGAGCAGGGCCAGCAGCCCGCCGAGGAACGCGGCGAAGTATCCGATGTCCGCCGTCACTTCGAGGAGCTTTCGGGGGATGCGGAGCCTTCGGAGGACGCTGAGCCGTCGGGGGACCTGGAGCCGTCCCGGTCTTCTTCCGCGCTCTCCGGACCGGCGGAACCCTTCGCGTCCTGGCCTGCGCTGCCCAGGTTCTTCGCCCGGTCGGCCGCCTGCTCGATGGCCTGGGTGAAGGTCTCCGCCGGCTGCGCCCCGGCGATCGGGCGGCCGTTGATCAGGAAGGACGGAGTGGACGTCGCGCCGATCCCGTACCCCTGTTCCTGGTCCCTGCTCACGGCCGCCGCGGCCGCTGTGCCGTCCGTGTCGCGGAGGAAGCGGTCGAGGTCGGGCACGCCGGCCTGGTGGGCGAGGGCCTTGAGCCGCTCCTTCCCGAACCCCTTCTCCTTGGTTCCCTCGGCGTACGCCGCGCGATGGAACTCCCAGAAGCGGTTCTGCTGCCCGGCGGCCCAGGACGCGCGTGCCGCGGCCTCGGACTCGGCCCCGAAGATCGGGAAGTTGCGCCACTCGATGCGCAGGACGCCGGCGTCGACGTACTTCTTCACCAGGGCGGGTTCGGTGTCCCGGGCGAACTTTGCGCAGTAGCCGCACTTGAAGTCGGCGTACTCGATGAGGACGACCGGTGCGTCCGCCCGGCCCAGCGCGAGCCTGTCGCCCGCGTCGCGCCGGGCGAGCTTCGCCAGCTCCGGGTAGACGCCCTCGTCCGGGTCCGCGGTGACGTCGGCCACCGAGGACGAGGAGGAGGCGGGGGAATCGGGGGCGGTGGCCTGGTACGACACGTATCCGAGCAGCGCCGCCGCGACGACGACGGCGCCGTAGATCAGCGGCTTCCTGCTGGACGCGCGGGGCGACGGCTTACGGGGCGACGGCCTACCCGGCGACGACGGTTTCGGGGACGGCTTGGGCATGGACGCGGGCATGCGGAACTCCGAGCTGGTGATGCGAGAGGGAAGGAAAGGGACGGCCGGGAGGGGGCAGCCGTCTACACCCTCAGTACGGAGAGTTCCACCGGGCTCGGCGCGGCCGCGTCGGGTCCGCGCGGCGTCATCGGCACCAGCCGCCGCACCGGCAACGGAATGGTGGCGGCGGGCAGACCCCATTCGGCGAGGCCCGGCGCCTGGTCGTGGGCCGCACGGGCCCGCCCGGGAACGGCCGGCTCGGTGCCGTCGTGCTTGCCCTTCCTGCCGCAGCCGGGAACCCCGTCACCCTGCCCGACGCTCAGCGCGAGGGCCACGGACGGATCCGTGGAAGATGGTGTCGAGGCGGCAGCCGTCGTCGGCCCGCAGAACAGCCCCAGGACGACAGCGAGGGCCGCCACCAGGCAGCACCACGACGAACGAGACACGGCGGACAGGCCTTCCGGCAAGGGCTCGGCAGAGAGATCGACTGTCCGGAATGGTACGTGCTGTGATCACCCCGTCCCCGGCGGTACGGGTCAGGTGACCGAGACCGCGGGAAATAGGTTCGCCGTTCCTCGGGCCCGGGTGAGATCCTGGGACCCGTATGTCTACTTCCTTTGCCGATCTCCAGTCCCAGCTCGGGCAGCTCTCGCTCCGCGACGCGCACCGGCTCGGCCGCCGCCTCGAAGGCGCGCGCCGCATTCGTAAGCCCGAGGCCCAGCAGGCCGTGCTGGACGAGATCGCGGCCCAGGCCACGAAGGCAGCCGGGCGGCTCGCGCTGCGGGCCGGGCGGATGCCCGCTCTCTCGTACCCCGAACAGCTTCCGGTCAGCCAGAAGAAGGACGAGATCCTGGAGGCGATACGCGACCACCAGGTCGTGATCGTCGCCGGTGAGACCGGCTCCGGCAAGACCACCCAGATCCCCAAGATCTGCATGGAGCTGGGCCGGGGCGTCCGCGGCATGATCGGGCACACCCAGCCGCGCCGGATCGCGGCGCGCACGGTGGCCGAGCGGATCGCCGAGGAGCTGAAGACCCCGCTGGGCGAGGCGGTGGGCTGGAAGGTCCGCTTCACCGACCAGGTCAACCAGGACGCGACCTTCGTCAAGCTGATGACGGACGGCATCCTGCTCGCCGAGATCCAGACGGACCGCGAGCTGCTCGCGTACGACACGATCATCATCGACGAGGCCCACGAGCGGTCGCTGAACATCGACTTCCTGCTCGGCTATCTGGCCCGGCTGCTGCCCAAGCGCCCGGACCTGAAGGTCGTCATCACCTCGGCGACCATCGACCCGGAGCGCTTCGCCCGCCACTTCGGCGAGGCGCCGATCGTCGAGGTCAGCGGGCGTACGTATCCGGTCGAGGTGCGGTACCGACCGCTCCTGGAGGAGGACAGCGAGGACTCCGACCGCGACCAGATCACCGCCATCTGCGACGCCGTCGACGAGCTCCAGAACGAGGGCCCCGGCGACGTCCTGGTCTTCCTCTCCGGCGAGCGCGAGATCCGCGACACCGCGGACGCGCTCGGCAAACGCAACCTCAGGCATACCGAGGTGCTCCCCCTCTACGCACGCCTGTCGCACGCCGAGCAGCACCGCGTGTTCCAGCGCCACACCGGACGCAGGGTCGTCCTCGCGACGAACGTCGCCGAGACCTCGCTGACCGTTCCCGGCATCAAGTACGTGATCGACCCGGGCAACGCCCGTATCTCCCGTTACAGCCACCGCACCAAGGTCCAGCGGCTGCCGATCGAGCGCATCTCGCAGGCCAGCGCCAACCAGCGCAAGGGCCGCTGCGGCCGTACGTCGGACGGCATCTGCATCCGGCTGTACTCCGAGGACGACTTCCTGACCCGTGCCGAGTTCACGGACCCGGAGATCCTGCGGACGAACCTGGCCTCCGTCATCCTCCAGATGACCGCGGCCGGTCTCGGCGACATCGAGAAGTTCCCCTTCATCGACCCGCCGGACCACCGCAACATCCGCGACGGCGTCCAGTTGCTCCAGGAGCTCGGCGCGCTGGATCCGGAGGAGAAGGATCCGAAGAAGCGGCTCACCCCGCTCGGCCGCAAGCTCTCGCAGCTGCCGGTGGACCCGCGGCTGGCCCGCATGGTCATCGAGGCCGACCGCAACGGCTGCGTACGCGAGGTCATGGTCATCGCCTCCGCGCTCTCCATCCAGGACCCGCGCGAACGGCCGTCCGAGAAGCAGACGCAGGCCGACCAGCAGCACGCCCGGTTCAAGGACGAGACGTCCGACTTCCTGGCGTTCCTGAACCTGTGGCGCTACATCCGTGAGCAGCAGAAGGAGCGCGGCTCCTCCAGCTTCCGCCGGATGTGCAAGCAGGAGTACCTGAACTTCCTGCGCATCCGCGAATGGCAGGACATCTACGCGCAGCTGCGCACGGTCGCCAAGCAGATGGGCATCGAGCTCAACGACGAGGACGCCCCCGAGCAGTCGGTGCACACCTCGCTGCTCTCCGGTCTGCTGTCGCACATCGGGCTGAAGGACACCGAGAAGAACGAGTACCTGGGCGCCCGCAGCGCCAAGTTCGCGATCTTCCCGGGGTCGGCGCTCTTCAAGAAGCAGCCGCGGTTCGTGATGTCGGCCGAGCTGGTCGAGACGTCACGGCTGTGGGCGCGGGTCAACGCCCGGGTCGAGCCGGAGTGGATCGAGCCGCTGGCCGGACATCTGCTGAAGCGCACCTACAGCGAGCCGCACTGGGAGAAGGACCAGGCGGCGGTGATGGCGTACGAGCGGGTCACGCTGTACGGCGTACCCATCGTGGCCCAGCGCAAGGTCAATTTCGGCCGGATCGACCAGGAGGCCTCGCGGGATCTCTTCATCCGCAACGCCCTGGTCGAGGGCGACTGGCGCACGCACCACCAGTTCTTCCATGACAATCGCAAACTCCTCGGCGAGGTCGAGGAGTTGGAGCATCGTGCCCGGCGCCGCGACATCCTCGTGGACGACGAGACCCTGTTCGACTTCTACGACCAGCGGATCCCCGAACACGTCGTCTCAGGCGCGCACTTCGACTCGTGGTGGAAGCACAAGCGCAAGGACGAGCCGGACGCGCTCGACTTCGAGCGCTCGATGCTCATCAACGAGAAGGCCGGGGCCGTCACCAAGGACGACTACCCGGACTCCTGGCGGCAGGGGAAGCTCAAGTTCCGGGTGACGTACCAGTTCGAGCCCGGCGCGGACGCGGACGGTGTGACCGTCCACATCCCGCTCCAGGTGCTCAACCAGGTCACGTCCGAGGGCTTCGACTGGCAGATCCCGGGCCTGCGCGAGGAAGTGGTCACCGAGCTGATCCGCTCCCTGCCCAAGCCCATCCGCCGGCACTACGTCCCCGCGCCGAACTACGCGGACAAGTTCCTGGACCGGGCCGTGCCCCTCCAGGAGCCGCTGCCCTTCACCCTGGCCCGTGAGCTCCAGCGGATGGTCGGGGTCCCGGTCACCGCGGACGACTTCGACCTGAGCCGGGTCCCGGACCACCTGAAGATCACCTTCCGGGTCGTCGACGAGCGGCGCCGCAAGGTCGCCGAGGACAAGGACCTGGAGGCACTGCGGGTCCAGTTGCGCCCCAAGGCCCGTCAGGCCCTCTCCAAGGCCGCCGCGGCGACCGCGGGGCCTTCGGGTGAGTCCATCGAACGTTCGGGGCTCACGGACTGGACGATCGGCACGCTGGACCGGGTCTTCGAGACCCGGCGGGCGGGGCAGCCGGTCAAGGCCTTCCCGGCCCTCGTCGACCAGGGCGAAACGGTGGCCGTACGGCTCTTCGACACCGAGGCCGAGCAGCAGCAGGCGATGTGGCGCGGCACCCGGAAGCTGATCCTGCTGAACATCCCGGTGAACCCGGCGAAGTTCGCCTCGGACAAGCTCACGAACCAGCAGAAGCTCGCGCTGTCCCGTAATCCGCACGGCTCCATCCAGGCCCTCTTCGACGACTGCGCGACGGCGGCCGCCGACCGGCTGATCGCCGCGCACGGCGGCCCGGCCTGGGACGAGGCGTCGTTCCGGAAGCTGTACGACAAGGTGCGCGCCGACCTGGTGGACCTGACCGTCCGGACGATCGGCCAGGTCCAGCAGATCCTGGCCGCCTGGCAGGCCTGCGAGCGCCGGCTGAAGTCCACCAACAGCCTGGTCCTGATCAACAACGTCACGGACGTACGGGAGCACCTGGCCCGGCTCGTGCCGCCCGGGTTCGTCACCCTGACCGGGCTGCGCAGGCTGCCCGACCTGATGCGCTACCTGGTCGCCGAGGACCGCCGGCTCCAGCAGATGCCGACGAACGTCCAGCGCGACACCACGCGTATGGAGAAGGTCCACGAGATGCAGGACGAGTACGCCTGGCTGCTGGAGCAACTGCCGCAGGGCAGGCCCGTTCCCCAGGAGGTCCTGGACATCCGCTGGATGATCGAGGAGCTGCGGGTCAGCTACTTCGCGCACGCCCTGGGCACCGCGTTCCCCGTCTCCGACAAGCGGATCGTGAAGGCGATCGACGCCGCCGCCCCGTAACCGGCGGGGCGGTGCGCGGGTGACGGTGCCACCACCAGGAGTGAGGTCGACCGCACCCTCCGACCTCCTGTACAGTCTGTCTTCGCAGGCAGCCGCGAGGCCGCCGCGAAAACCTGGTCCTGTGGAGCAGTTTGGAGTGCTCGCCACCCTGTCAAGGTGGAGGCCGCGGGTTCAAATCCCGTCAGGACCGCAGTAACGAAAGCCCGGATCCTCTGGATCCGGGCTTTCGCGCGTCTTGACTGCGGTGTCCGCCGACGAGTACTCAGAACCAAGGGCTGTCCCTGGTTTTCCGGGAGGGGCGGCGCGCATCCACCGGGAGGTGGCGCGGATGGCGGCATCCACGAGCGAGAACTTCCTGCCGGACCGGTCCGGAGCCCGCGAGCCGGTCCCGGCACAGCCCTCGGGCACCGCCCCGGCGCCGATGCGCAGGAGGACGCCCCGGCACGAGATCCGCGCCCTGCTGCGCGCCCACCTGGCGGCGGCCTCGGGCTATCGCCACCTCACCCGGCACTGCGCGGTCTGCGCCCGCTTACTGAGGCTCGCCATGGACCCCCTGACGGCCTCCGGGGCGACGGGAACGGCCGCGACGGCCCTGGCGGGCCCCGGACCGCACGAGCCGGCCCTGGCGGGCCCGGCAAGCCCTGCACCGCCAGGAACGGCGCCGGTGCCCCCGGCAGCCTCTGGATCGCGCGCGGCGGCGCCGGCGCCCCCGGCAGCCTCCGGATCGTCCGGGGCGGCGCCGCCGGCCGTGGCAGCCCCGGAGCCGCCGCCGGAACAGACCGGAGTGCATGTGATGGCTTCCGCAGCGCGGGAACAGACCGTGCAGCCCGTGACGGGGCCGGGGCCGGCTCCGTCACCCACGTCGGGAGCGCTGTCCGTTCCCTCACCCGCGGCGGGGCCGGGGCCCCTTCCCTCACCCGCGACGGGAGCGAGGCCCGTTCCGCCACCCGCGGCGGGACCGCCGTCGACCCGCTTCGCGGCTCCGGACACCGGCCCTCACGCGCTCGCGAGGCGGCCGGCCCCCGCCCGGACGGCCACGCGCCTCGCCCCCGCACGCGCCTCGGCGTCGCCCGGCGGCGGCGATCCGGGCCCCGGCGGGCGGCGCGGCCCCGGCTGGACGCAGGACGAAAGTCCTCCCGCCGCGTGACCAATGGCTTGGCCTTCCACTCCTCAACAGTGGCAAGCTCGTAGTTGGCAAGACTCATGCCATGTGACGGGTGTCACCGAATCAGTTTTCAGAAGGGGTGGCTTTACACCCTTCCTACAACTGGCGAATTTAATATGTGCAATTGCACCACTCGACAGGAGTGCCCCCAGGGTCCTCCGGCCCACCCCGCACCGGCCCCCGGGAAGGCGAGGCGCAACGCCTCGCACCGAGTCCGGCGCACCCACGGAAGGCCCCTCCGGAGCCAACCGGACGCCCGGTTTCCAGTGCCGGATCGCGGACAGGAGCCAAGGCGACGACGAGGGTTCCACGTCGGCCGCGCGAACAAAAAAGATCGCGCTGGACCCGGCGGAGTCCAGCGCGATCTCATGAC
The DNA here is from genome assembly GCF_008042275.1 of Streptomyces sp. OR43. Classification (GTDB taxonomy): domain Bacteria; phylum Actinomycetota; class Actinomycetes; order Streptomycetales; family Streptomycetaceae; genus Streptomyces. Next base: position 1,499,721 of record NZ_RDBK01000043.1, read on the forward strand.
GGAACCCGTATGGCACAGGTATGGCGCCCGTTGGGGCGGGCGCCCGTCATATGGAGCTATGGGTGGGCTATGTGGGTTGGGGGACCCAAAAGCCCAGTTGTGACGCGGCGACAGGGGTATGTCAGGCCTCGCTGCGCTGCTGCGGAATACCCGCAAGCAGTGCGCGGACCTCTGCCTCGCGGTACCGGCGATGTCCACCGAGCGTGCGGATGGACGTGAGCTTGCCTGCCTTGGCCCAACGGGTAACCGTCTTCGGGTCCACGCGGAACATCGTGGCAACCTCAGCCGGGGTCAGCAGCGGCTCGGCATCAGGGGTGCGAGCGGTCATGAGCGGCCTCCTCGGGAGAACCGAACCATCTCGGTTCTTTCCTCTAAATTCTGCACCTTGACCCGCGTTGCCCGAAATGGCGGACGCGGGCCGAGTCGGTTATAGGACGAACGGCTTGTCCTCGGCACTACAACTACACCATCCGTCCAGCCACGTCGGCCAAACCGATGGAATTGCCCTCCCAGGTGTTCATCAGCGACGGAAGCCGATGGACCATGCCATAGCGGACAGTCACACCACCGTGACGATCAGTCACAGAGCGATCAGGAGTCATCAGACCCCCCATAGAGTGCAATGCTGAGCATTCCGCCCTTACTTGGACGGAAGGAGCCCTCCCCGGACTCCTTGTCCTATTTTGGCACGAGGAGTAGGGAAGGACGCAAGGGCCCCGTAAGTGCTATCCATCACGCTTGAGGCAAAGGCCCGGTTCGGGACGTAGGTCCCGAGGCCACTGAGGTACCGTTCCGCCTCTTCACCCTCACGTGTCACACGGGGCACACGTTCATGGCTCGTCAGTTCGATCCTCAGTTCGCGAACTGGCGGTCCCTCACGGCCCGCCAGCGCTCCGCGAGGCGCGCGTACGCCTCGCTCGCCCGCTCGGCGTCCCCGGCACCCAGCGCCGCGATGCCCTCGGCCACGTCGGCGGCGCTCCGGTCCGCCGCGAGCTGCTTCGCCGGCAGGGCGTGCACCAGCCCTCCGTAGTCCAGCTCCACGAGCGCGCGCGGATGGAACTCCTCGAGCCACCGCCCGACGTCCACCAGCCCCTCGGTCAGCGGGCCGTCGTCCATGGAGTCCCGCAGCGTCTTCAGCCCCCGCGCCAGCCGCCGCCGCGCCTGGACCATCGGCGTCCGGTACCGCAGGAGTGGCGGCTCACCGGCCTCCCCCGCCTCCCGGTACTCACGCTCCTCGTCCGAGAACAGGACGAACCACCGCACCGGCACCTGCCACACCGCGGTCCTGATCCACGGCCGGGCATCCGGATTGCGCTCCGCCCACCGCTCGTGGTCGGCCACGGCCTGCCCGCGCACCACCGGCGGCAGCACCGCGTCGAGCACCGCACCGGGAAACATGTCCGTCAGCCCGTCCAGCGCCAGCCACCCGCGCAGCCGCGTCCGCCACGGACAGACGCACACCACCCCGTCCACCTCGGCGACGAACGCGTCGGCACTCTCGTGCGCCGGCACGCCGACCGGCGGGGTCGCCGCCAAGTCCGCCAGGGAACGGCGCAGTTCGTCCTGGGCCGTGGGGATCCGCTCGCGGCCCGCATAGCGGGCCCAGTGAGCACGTTCGGCCGCCGGGAAGGCCGCCAGTGGCTCGTACACCCGGAGGTAGGACGCGTAAGGGACGAGCACCGAAGACACCACCGACATGCAGCGATCGTGTCACGCCCGTACTCCTGTAGGGGGTGATCCTCGGCACTGGAACAGATCTACGTCCCCCGAGGACTTACGCTCTTGCCCGGACGGACCGGCCGTGCCGGTCGGCCCGCCCGGACCTTCCCCACCTTCAGGAGGGTCTTCCCGCCGCTTCGTACTTGGGAGTCACCACAGTGACCGATGTGACCAACGGCGTCCTGCACACCCTGTTCCACTCGGATCAGGGGGGCCACGAACAAGTCGTGCTCTGCCAGGACCGTGCCAGCGGCCTCAAGGCCGTCATCGCCCTGCACTCCACCGCTCTGGGCCCGGCCCTCGGCGGCACCCGCTTCTACCCGTACGCCTCCGAGGAGGAGGCGGTCGCGGACGCGCTGAACCTCGCGCGCGGTATGTCGTACAAGAACGCCATGGCCGGTCTCGACCACGGCGGCGGCAAGGCCGTCATCATCGGCGACCCCGAGCAGATCAAGACCGAGGAACTCCTGCTGGCCTACGGCCGCTTCGTGGCCTCGCTCGGCGGGCGCTATGTGACGGCGTGCGATGTCGGCACGTACGTCGCCGACATGGACGTCGTGGCCCGCGAGTGCCGCTGGACCACCGGCCGCTCCCCCGAGAACGGCGGCGCCGGCGACTCCTCCGTGCTCACCGCGTTCGGCGTCTTCCAGGGCATGCGGGCCTCGGCCCAGCACCTCTGGGGCGACCCGACGCTGCGTGGCCGGAAAGTGGGGGTCGCGGGTGTCGGCAAGGTGGGGCACCACCTCGTGGAGCACCTGCTGTCGGACGGCGCCGAGGTCGTGATCACCGATGTGCGGGACGAGTCCGTGCGCCGGATCACCGAGAAGCACCCCGAGGTCGCCGTCGCGGCGGACACCGAGGCGCTGATCCGTACCGAGGGCCTGGACATCTACGCGCCGTGCGCGCTGGGCGGCGCCCTCAACGACGACACCGTTCCGGTGCTCACCGCCTCGGTGGTCTGCGGCGCGGCCAACAACCAGCTCGCGCACCCGGGCGTCGAGAAGGACCTGGCCGACCGGTCGATCCTCTACGCACCCGACTACGTGGTGAACGCGGGCGGTGTCATCCAGGTCGCGGACGAGCTGCACGGCTTCGACTTCGACCGGTGCAGGGCGAAGGCGTCGAAGATCTTCGACACGACCTTGGCGATCTTTGCACGCGCGAAGGATGACGGCATTCCGCCGGCCGCCGCGGCCGACCGGATCGCGGAGCAGCGGATGGCCGAAGCCCGCCGCGGCTGACCGCACGCCGAGCACCAAGGTGGCCGTGCGGGGGCCTCTACGGGGCGTCATTCCCGCACGGGCACAGCGACCCGCCGACCGGCGAGACAAGACTCACTCCGGTCGGCGGGTCGCATGCCAATATGAGGTTAAAATCGCAGTTGACCAGCGAGGACGAGCTCCTCGCGGGTCCTCTTCCGAGGCACGTGATGCGGGCGGCGTACCGTATGGCCGCGGAAGCAGGTACCGTTAAAGCACAGGTACGGCCTCTCTGCCGAGAGTCCGTCCTGAAACATGAACGCGTGTCAAGACTCTGGGGCCGTCGAGCCCCGTCACCGAGGGGGTCGAGCCATGGGGCGCGGCCGGGCAAAGGCCAAGCAGACCAAGGTCGCCCGTCAGCTGAAATACAGCAGCGGCGGGACTGACCTGTCGCGTCTGGCCAATGAGCTGGGCGCATCACCTTCGAGTCAACCACCGAACGCCGAGCCGTTCGAGGACGACGACGAGGAAGATGACCCGTACGCACAGTACGCGGATCAGTACAACGACGACGAGGACGCGGACGAGGACGATCAGTCCGGTCCGTCGTCACAGCGCCGCGGCGCTTGACCTCGCGCTGACACATCAACCCGGTCCGGGCTCGTCCCGGACCGGGTTCTGTGCTGTCCCGGTCCGCATCGTGTGACGTTCCCGGCCTGCACTGCGGGCGACCCGGCCATCATGACCATGACGTTCGGCTGAGCTCTCCGCCGTCGTGCCCGGCCACGACGTGGAAGGGGTTCCACTGTCGTACATGTTCCTGACGCCGGATGGGCTCCACCGTCGCGCATGTCCATGACGTGCGGAGGGCAGCCGCCGTGGCCGTGCCGTCGCCGTGGTGTCCGGGCGGGCCTCCACGGCCCGCCCGCCTCCACCTGAGGGCATCCACGCACCCGCACTCAGCGCGCGTACCCGCCCACGAGCTCAGCGCCTGTCGTGTGCGCACCGCGGTCGGTGATCTCGCCCGCGACCCAGGAGTCGACGCCGCGGTCGGCCAGCGTCGTCAGGGCCGCGTCCACCGACTCGGCGGGGACGATCGCGATCATGCCGACGCCCATGTTGAGCGTCTTCTCCAGCTCCAGCTGCTCGACCTGGCCGGCCTTGCCGACGAGGTCGAAGACCGCGCCGGGCGTCCAGGTGGAACGGTCCACCGTCGCGTGCAGGGAGTCCGGGATGACCCGGGCCAGGTTGTTGGCCAGGCCACCGCCGGTGACGTGGCTGAAGCCGTGCACCTCGGTCGTGCGGGTCAGCGCCAGGCAGTCCAGGGAGTAGATCCTGGTCGGCTCCAGGAGCTCCTCGCCGAGCGTCCGGCCGAACTCCTCGACCTCGCGGTCCAGCGTCCATCCGGCCCGGTCGAAGACGACGTGGCGGACGAGCGAGTACCCGTTGGAGTGAAGACCGGACGACGCCATCGCGATGACGGCGTCACCCTTGCGGATACGGTCCGGGCCCAGCAGGCGGTCGGCCTCGACCACGCCCGTACCGGCGCCGGCGACATCGAAGTCGTCCGGGCCGAGCAGTCCGGGGTGTTCGGCGGTCTCGCCGCCGACCAGGGCACAGCCGGCCAGCACACAGCCTTCGGCGATGCCCTTCACGATGGCCGCGACACGCTCGGGATGCACCTTGCCGACGCAGATGTAGTCGGTCATGAAGAGCGGCTCGGCACCGCAGACGACGAGGTCGTCCACGACCATGCCGACGAGGTCGTGGCCAATCGTGTCGTACACGCCCATCTTGCGGGCGAGGTCGACCTTCGTACCGACGCCGTCCGTGGCGGAGGCGAGCAGCGGACGCTCGTAGCGCTTGAGCGCCGAGGCGTCGAAGAGCCCGGCGAAGCCGCCGAGTCCGCCGAGGCCCGCGACCTCGGGGCGCTGCGTCTTCTTCACCCACTCCTTCATCAGCTCTACGGCACGGTCGCCGGCCTCGATGTCGACGCCCGCTGCCGCGTAGGAAGCACCTGTTGTCTCAGACATTGCCTGGGATCTTTCGTGTGGAAATACGGGGCTGGTGGGAAGGCTGCCGAGCGGTCCGGGTCACGGACGGCGCAGCGCGTCGGCCGCGGCGGTCGCCGCAGGGCCTGCCGCCAGCTCGGTCTCCAGCAGCTGCTTGCCGAGCAGCTCCGGGTCCGGAAGCTCCATCGGGTACTCGCCGTCGAAGCAGGCGCGGCACAGATTCGGCTTGTCGATCGTCGTCGCCTCGATCATCGCGTCGATCGAGATGTACGAGAGCGAGTCGGCCCCCATCGACGTGGCGATCTCGTCGACGGACATGCCGTTGGCGATCAGCTCGGCGCGGGTGGCGAAGTCGATACCGAAGAAGCAGGGCCACTTCACCGGCGGGGACGAGATCCGGATGTGGATCTCGGCGGCACCGGCCTCGCGGAGCATCCGGACGAGTGCGCGCTGGGTGTTGCCGCGGACGATCGAGTCGTCGACGACCACCAGGCGCTTGCCCTTGATGACTTCCTTGAGCGGGTTCAGCTTGAGGCGGATGCCGAGCTGCCGGATCGTCTGGGACGGCTGGATGAAGGTCCGGCCGACGTAGGCGTTCTTCACCAGTCCGGCGCCGAACGGGATGCCGCTTGCCTCCGCGTACCCGATCGCGGCGGGGGTGCCGGATTCCGGTGTCGCTATGACCAGATCGGCCTCGACCGGGGCCTCGGCCGCCAGCTTGCGGCCCATCTCCACCCGGGAGAGGTAGACGTTGCGCCCGGCGATGTCGGTGTCGGGGCGGGCCAGGTAGACGTACTCGAAAACGCAGCCCTTGGGCTTCGCTTCTGCGAACCGCGAGGTGCGCAGGCCGTTCTCGTCGATGGCGACGAGCTCGCCCGGCTCGATCTCACGGACGAAGCTGGCGCCGCAGATGTCGAGGGCGGCGGACTCGGAGGCCACCACCCAGCCGCGCTCCAGCCGGCCGAGGACCAGCGGGCGGATGCCCTGCGGGTCACGGGCCGCATAGAGGGTGTGCTCATCCATGAAGACGAGGGAGAAGGCGCCCCGCACCTCGGGAAGCACCTTGGCGGCGGCCTCCTCGATGGTGAGCGGCTTGCCGTCGTCATCGGTCTGGCCGGCGAGCAGCGCGGTCACCAGGTCGGTGTCGTTGGTCGCTGCCACCTGGGTGGCACGGCCGTCCTTGCGCGGAAGGTCGGCGACCATCTCGGCGAGCTGGGCCGTGTTGACCAGGTTGCCGTTGTGACCCAGGGCGATCGAGCCGTGCGCGGTCGCACGGAACGTCGGCTGCGCGTTCTCCCACACCGAGGCACCGGTGGTGGAGTAGCGGGCATGACCGACCGCGATATGGCCCTGGAGCGATCCCAGAGACGTTTCGTCGAAGACCTGCGAGACCAGTCCCATGTCCTTGAAGACCAGGATCTGGGACCCGTTGCTCACTGCGATGCCCGCGGACTCCTGTCCACGGTGCTGCAGGGCATACAGTCCGAAATAGGTGAGCTTGGCGACCTCTTCACCCGGAGCCCAGACACCGAAGACGCCGCAAGCGTCCTGGGGGCCTTTCTCTCCGGGGAGCAGGTCGTGGTTGAGTCGTCCATCACCACGAGGCACGCCACCGAGTGTAGGCGAGATCGACCACTGGTCCGAATTGGGGACGCCCCGCCGGGCTGCGGAAGAAATGCCCCCGGACCCCCCTCGACAACCGCACCGAAGCGTGACGCGGAGTGATCGCCACCCGGGGGCGGATGGCCGGCCGCAGCCGCCTCGGGGCAGTCGCCGCCCGGATCGACGGCGGGTTACCGACGGGTTCCGGCCATGGAGCGGCAGGGCGGCCGGGCCGGTTCGTGGCCCTCCGTGAGGAGCCCCGCCACAGCCTCGCGCGGGGTGGTCGAACGCTCGTTTCGTGGTGAGCCTCACACCGGGCGTCCGCGGAGGCGACCGGTATGCGGCTTCTGGTGACGCCCGAAGACGTTCCTGCGCAAGTCGGGAAAGCCGGTCCGCGGTCCGCAGGCCCTGTCCGCAGTACGAGACCGGCGTTGACAGGCGCATGCCTCGTTGGCAGGCTCCTGCCTCATGCAGCCCCTCGGTGATCACTCGGTCACACTCGTGGAGCGCCGTCACGTCGATCTGGGACGTGTCTCGAGCGCCATCTGTCGCCACGCCTGAGTCACCGGCGCGCGAGGGCTCTCGCTTCTCTTCACCTTGTTGTTCTTTCGGGCTCTCGTTGTCTCGGGCTCTCGATGTCTCGGACTTTCGTTGTCCAGGGCTCTCGATGTCTCGCTGTCCCGGTCTTCTGCTGCCTCGGTCTCCTGTTGTCCTGCTGGGTGGCCGGACTTGCCGGGCTTCGTGAACGCGGGTCTGCGAGACCTCGACCTCTGAGACCTCTTGCGCCGCTCACACCCTCCGCACCCTTCGCGCGTCCGTAACTCGCCATCGGGCCCGCACGTGAACTCGCCTTCGGGCCCGCACGTGTGTCCGGCGCCCCGCTGCCGGTTCCGCACGCCTCCGCACCACGCCCGCACCCGTTTCGGCACTCGCCGTCGACGAGCGGGACGGCCCCCTTCGCCTTTGCCGCCCTGCGCGGCCGAGTCCTGCCCTGGAGCAGTCATGCCTCTTCGTCACTCGAACATCGGTTCAGGCAATCCATTGACGCGGCGCGCCTTCGGAACGGCTGTGGGCGCCACGGCCGCGACCGCAGCGGTGGGCCTGCCTGCCGCCCCTGCAGCCGCCGCGCCGGCGGCGACGGCTACGCACGAGCAGCCCTTCCGGGCCGCCCGGGGCCGGCATTCACGGCGGCCCAACATCCTCTTCATCCTCGGGGACGATCTCGGTTGGGCCGACCTCTCCTCCTACGGTTCGCCGGACATCCGCACCCCGAACCTGGACCGGCTCGGCCGGCAGGGCGTGCGGTTCACCGACGCCTACGCCGGGTCCGCGACCTGCTCACCGACCCGGTTCAGCCTGTACACCGGCCGCTATCCCGGGCGCACGAAGGGCGGTCTCGCCGAACCCATCGCAGACCGCTCGGTCGGTCTCGACCCCACCCACCCGACCCTCGCCTCGCTGCTGCGCGGCGCCGGGTACGCGACCGCGCTGATCGGTAAGTGGCACTGCGGCTATCTGCCGGACTACAGCCCGACCAAGTCCGGCTGGGACGAGTTCTTCGGCAACTTCGGCGGAGCTCTGGAGTACTACTCGAAGCTCGGTCTCGGCGGCGAGTACGACTTGTACGAGGGCGATGCGGAGTACAAGGACCTTCGGTACTACACCCGGATCCTCACCGAGCGGGCGAGTGAGTACGTGCAGCGTGACCACGACAAGCCATGGCTGCTGAACCTGAACTTCACCACGCCCCACTGGCCCTGGATCGCCGAGGGGGACACGGCCGAGAGCGCCGAGATCGTACGGAAGATCAAGGAGGGTGGTCTGGGAGGGCTGTTCCACGCCGACGGAGGCTCGCTCGCCAAGTACAAGGAGATGGTCGAGGACCTGGACCGGTCGGTCGGCGAAGTACTCAAGGCGCTGAAGCGGTCCGGCCAGGAGGAGGACACGCTGGTCTTCTTCGCCAGCGACAACGGCGGTGAGCGCTTCTCGTACCAGTGGCCTCTCTCCGGCAACAAGAGCTCCCTCCAGGAGGGCGGCATCCGGGTCCCGGCCGTCCTGCGCTGGCCGGCCAGGATCGATGCGCACCAGGTGAGCGAACTGCCGCTGTTCTCTCCCGACTGGACCGCGACACTGCTGGAGCTGGGCGGAGCCCGGCCCGACCCGGCCTACCCGCTGGACGGCATCAGCCTGACCGGGTACCTGCTGCGTGGCGAGCAGCCGAAGGAACGGGACCTGTTCTGGCGGGTACGTGGGGAGCGGGCGCTGCGACGCGGCGACTGGAAGTACTACCGGGGCAACGGCGGTCCGGACCAGCTCTTCAACCTGGCACACGACCAGCGGGAGCAGGCCGACCGGGCCGCCGCCGAGCCGGAGCTTCTGGCCGACCTCCGGGCGGCCTGGGAACGGACGGACGCCGGGCTGCTGCCCTACCCGAAGGCCTCCTGACGCCCTGCCGCTGAAGGCCTGTGAGAACAGGACCTCGAAACGCTGGATGTCCGGCCCGCATCCCTCCCGGTGTTCGTGCCGGGCTCGACGGTGAGCGCGTCGCCGTCGAGCCCGGCCTCGGCGGTGAACCGGTTGAGCCGCAGTCCCACTCGCCCTCCCCTTGGCGTCGATGTCGACATGGGCCCCGGCCGCCGGGGCAGCGGAACGCTTCCCTCTGTCTGTCTGTCTGTCAGCGATTCGATTGCCCAGCGGATGCCGGTGAGCGGTACGTCGCTCCGCGCCGCACGGTGCCGCTACCGCCACTGCAGCCACTGCCGCCACTGCGAGCAGCGTCAGGACGCCGGCGGCCAGACCTTGACGGTGCATGGCCATGGGTCGGTCGGCACCGGCGATCCGGTTCCCGTCACCCCATCAGGGGCAGCAGCGCGGAAAGATCCGCCCGTTCACCACTGGCGCTGACCTTGGCCTCGTCGAGCTCACGTACCCATTGCGTCCGTCCGGTGGCGAGCCTGATCCAGGTGAGCGCTTCGGTCTCGACGACGTTGGGCGGCGTACCGCGGGTGTGCCGGGGCCCCTGGACACACTGGACCACCGCGAAGGGCGGCACCCGCACCTCGACCGAACCTCCCGGCGCCTTCTCCGCCAGGGCGTCGGCGAGCAACCGGGTGCACGCGGCGAGCGCCTGACGGTCGTAGGGGATACCCAGCCCGGTCGCCTCGTTGAGGTCGTACGTGTGGACCACGAGCTCCACGGTGCGGGTCACCAGGAAGTCCCCGAGCCGCATGGCACCCACCCGGGTGGCCAGCAACCGGTCCTCGGAGACGGTCGGCACCAGCGCCTCGAACCGGTCGGCCACCTCTCCATACAGGGCGTCCAGATCGGGGCGGGCCGCGGCAAGTGCCACGGTGTCGTCGGCGATCCGGCCGGCGCGGCCCGCCGTGGAGAACGGCCACTCCAACAGGGTCACCTCCGGCTTGGCGAGGACGGGTTCGGGCAATTCCAGGTTTCTGCTGACGTGCGAGAGGGCCATCGCCACGTGGACGGCGAGCTCACGCACCGTCCACGCACCGAGCCCGCTCGGCCCCTCCAGCTGCTGGGGTGTCAGTGTGCTGACGGCGGCGCGGACTTGGGAGAACTGAGCCAGGACGGCGGCACGGGTCCTGACCGGGTCGTAGCGGCGGGCGCGCTTCTGGGACGGCGGCATGCACGGGAGCCTACGGCGTACCGCCGCACCCCATGCCACAGCACCGCCACGGCCCAGCCCAGCCCAGCCCCAGAGCCAAGCCCCCAGGGCCCAGCCCCAGAGCCAACCCCTGGGACCAGGCCCCGGGCCAACCCTCTGGCCCGGGATCAGGCTCGTGTCGCGAAGTCACCCAAACCGTTCTCGAGCAGATCGAACGCTCGCCCGGCAAGAACCGCTGCCTCCGGGGCGATGGCCTCGGCAGACTCGCCGGCCAACAACCGCCGGTGGTTCTCGCTGATCAGGGCATTGCGGGTACCGATCAACTGGGCTGCCACGATGCGCGCGACATCCCGGTCCGCCCCCTCCTCGACCAGTACGTCGACGAGCAACTCGTCACTGCGAGCAAAGAACGCTCGGGCGCGGGTGAGCAAGGCAGGCGTCTGCTGGATCAACTGGAGGAGCCCGAGCGCCACCGGTGAATCGCTCATACCGACCGACGGGTCCCGGTTTTCGAGAGCGGCCAGGAACTGACGCCGCATGCCGGCCACTGCGGACTCGCCATGCATCCGGCCACGCACCACCTGGGCGACGTCCCCGATGTGCTCCTCCATGGGAGCGAGAACCAGGTCTTCCTTGCTGTCGAAGTAATTGAAGACGGTCATCTTCGACACGTCGGCCGCTTCGGCGATTTCTGCAACGGAGACCTGGTCGAAGCCGCGCTCTCCGAAGAGCCTCGCGGCCTCGGCAAGCAGACGGCGTCGCGTCTGGATCTTCTTGCGCTCGCGCAGGCCCATCCCCTCGGTCAGCATGACATCACTGTACCAGGATGAAACTTGTACCCAGGCAAATAATTACCCAGGTGCATGCCCGTGCAGAGAGTGGCGCCTTCCACCGCCACAGCACCCTCGCCACCACCGTGACCCGGCTCCCGGGCCAGGCGCCCCCCTTCCGGCATTCAGCCCCCATCGTCCGGCCTCCGGCCTCCGGCGTCCGCGCCAGCCCGCCTCAAACGGCCCGAACCGTGCCCGAATCCGGAACGGGAACGGGGTGCCTGCCGACAGCATCCCCGACCGTGAACACCTCACCGTTGGCCGGAAGACCTATCCCCCTCCACGTAAACGGAATTCCCACCGCTACGTCGAGGTCCGGATCATCCATCAACTGGAAATGCACATGCGGTTCGGTGGAATTCCCGGAGTTTCCACACTCGGCGAGCATCTGCCCGGCCCGGACCTCCTCGCCCACGCGCACGCGGAGCGAGCCGCGGCGCAGATGGGCGTACATGGCGTACGTACCGTCACCCAGGTCCAGCACGAGGTGGTTCCCGACAATGGCGCCCGGACCGAGCACATCCCGGACGGACGCTTCTATCAGCATCAGGTACATCAACGCGGGACCGGAATCCCGGCTGAGATGGTCACGTCGGCCGTGCGATGCGTACACCACCGTGCCGTCAGCGACCGCCAGGAGCGGGGACCCGAAGGCCGGGAAGTGCTGATTGCGCCGGACGACGGGCCAGAGGTAGCGGAACTTCGGGCGGGACGGCCCACCTTGCACGCCGCCACCCTTCCCCGCCCCCACGCCCGCATCGGACTGTCGTTCGCCGCACTCGGTCACCCGGTGCGGCTGCGGCTGCTCCGTCAGCGCACCGAATTGCCACTCGTATCGCTCACCCGTGGGCAGGCGCACCGCGCCCGTATAGAGCACTCCACCGCCGGCCTCCCCCGCCCCCTCCAGCTGCTGCTTCAACCCGTCCAAAGCCCAGAAATCGGCACCTGTCGGGGACGGCGCGTCAGGACGCTCACCCACGAGCGCCTCAAGCCGCCGCTCCAGTTCCGAGACCCGTTCCTCCAGCTCCATAAATCAAGAATTACGTAGTTACGTAATTCCCGTCAAGAGTCTGCGGCAAACCGGTCCACGGGGCCGGCACTCGGCAGTGCTGGAGCCGCACGCACGCGCAAGCCCCCGCCCGGTCGAAACCGGACGGGGGCTTGCGCGAAGGGTGACGGACGTATCCGACCGGCTACGCGAGCAGGGCGGGGATCGTCTCCTCGTGTGCCGTACGCAGCTCGCTCAGCGGAATGCTGAACTCGCCCTGGATCTCGATCTCCTCGCCGTCCACCACGCCGATCCGGGTCACGGGCAGACCCCGCGCCCCGCACATGTCGTTGAAGCGGAGCTCCTCGCTGCGCGGGATCGAGACGATCGCGCGTCCCGCCGACTCGGAGAACAGGAACGTGAACGCGTCCAGTCCGTCCGGCACGACCAGCCGGGCACCCTTCCCGCCACGCAGGCAGGACTCGGTGACCGCCTGGATCAGGCCGCCGTCCGACAGGTCGTGCGCCGCGTCGATCATGCCGTCGCGGGAGGCCGAGATCAGAATCTCGCCGAGCAGCTTCTCGCGGCCCAGGTCGACCTTGGGCGGCATGCCGCCGAGGTGCTGGTGGACAACCTCGGACCAGGCCGAGCCGCCGAACTCCTCGTGGGTGTCACCCAGCAGGTAGAGGAGCTGGCCTTCTTCCTTGAAGGCGACCGGCGTACGCCGTGTGACGTCGTCGATCACACCGAGCACGGCCACGACCGGCGTCGGGTGGATCGCCGTCTCACCGGTCTGGTTGTACAGCGACACGTTGCCGCCGGTGACCGGAGTCCCCAGCTCCAGGCAGCCGTCCGCCAGGCCACGGGTGGCCTCGGCGAACTGCCACATGACGTCCGGGTCCTCGGGCGAACCGAAGTTCAGACAGTCCGAGATCGCGAGCGGCTTGGCGCCGGAGGCGGCGACGTTGCGGTACGACTCCGCCAGCGCGAGCTGCGCGCCGGTGTACGGGTCGAGCTTCGCGTACCGGCCGTTGCCGTCGGTCGCCATGGCCACGCCGAGGTTGGACTCCTCGTCGATGCGGACCATGCCGGCGTCCTCGGGCATCGCGAGCACGGTGTTGCCCTGCACGAACCGGTCGTACTGGTCCGTGATCCAGGCCTTCGACGCCTGGTTCGGGGAGGAGACCAGCCGCAGAACCTGCTCGCGCAGCTCGGCACCGTTGGCCGGACGGGCCAGCTTGCCGGCGTCGTCGGCCTGCAGCGCGTCCTGCCAGGACGGGCGGGCGAACGGACGGTGGTAGGTCGGTCCCTCGTGGGCGACGGACCGCGGCGGCACGTCCACGATCTGCTCGCCGTGCCAGAAGATCTCCAGCTGCGAGCCCTCGGTCACCTCACCGATGACGGTGGCGATGACGTCCCACTTCTCACAGATCTCCAGGAAGCGGTCCACGTGCTGCGGCTCGACGATCGCGCACATGCGCTCCTGCGACTCGCTCATGAGGATTTCCTCGGGCGAGAGGGAGGAGTCGCGCAGCGGCACGGTGTCCAGCTCGACGCGCATGCCGCCGGAGCCCGCGGAGGCCAGCTCCGACGTGGCGCAGGAGAGCCCGGCGCCGCCGAGGTCCTGGATGCCCGCGACGAGCTTCTCCTTGAAGATCTCCAGGGTGCACTCGATGAGGAGCTTCTCCTGGAACGGGTCGCCGACCTGGACGGCGGGCCGCTTGGTGGGCTTGGTGTCGTCGAAGGTCTCCGAGGCAAGCACGGAGACGCCGCCGATGCCGTCGCCGCCGGTGCGGGCACCGTAAAGGATCACCTTGTTGCCGGGGCCGGAGGCCTGCGCCAGGTGGATGTCCTCGTGCTTCATCACGCCGATGCAGCCGGCGTTGACGAGCGGGTTGCCCTGGTAGCAGGCGTCGAAGACGACCTCGCCGCCGATGTTGGGCAGGCCGAGACAGTTCCCGTAGCCGCCGATGCCCGCGACGATGCCCGGCAGGACGCGCCGGGTGTCGGGGTGGTCGGCCGCACCGAAGCGCAGCGGGTCGACGACCGCGATCGGGCGGGCACCCATGGCGAGGATGTCGCGGACGATGCCGCCGACGCCGGTGGCCGCGCCCTGATAGGGCTCGATGTACGAGGGGTGGTTGTGCGACTCGACCTTGAAGGTGACCGCGTAGCCCTGGCCGACGTCGACCACACCGGCGTTCTCACCGATACCGACGAGCATCGCGTCGTTGGCGGGAACCTTCTCGCCGAACTGCTTGAGGTGGACCTTGCTGCTCTTGTAGGAGCAGTGCTCGGACCACATCACGGAGTACATGGCGAGCTCGGCACCGGTGGGACGGCGGCCCAGGATCTCGCGGACCCTGGCGTACTCGTCCTCCTTGAGGCCGAGCTCCTTCCAGGGCTGCTCGACGTCCGGGGTTTCGGCCGCGTGCTTGACCGTGTCCAGGCTCATGCGTTGACCAGCTTCTTGATGATCGAGGTGAAGAAACCGAGACCGTCGGTACGACCGGTGCCGATCAGCGGCTCCACGGCGTGCTCCGGGTGCGGCATCAGGCCGACGACGTTGCCCGTGGCATTGGTGATGCCGGCGATGTCGCGCAGCGAGCCGTTGGGGTTCACGTCCACGTAGCGGAACGCGACACGGCCCTCGGCCTCCAGCTCGTCGAGCGTGTGCTCGTCGGCGGTGTAGCGGCCGTCCATGTTCTTGAGCGGTACGGAGATTTCCTGGCCTGCGGAGTAGTCCGAGGTCCAGGACGTCTCGGCGTTCTCGACGCGGAGCTTCTGGTCGCGGCAGATGAAGTGCAGGTGGTTGTTGCGCAGCATCGCACCGGGCAGCAGATGCGCCTCGGTCAGGATCTGGAAGCCGTTGCAGATGCCGAGAACCGGCATGCCCGCCTTCGCCTGCTCGATCACTGTCTCCATGACCGGCGAGAAGCGGGAGATGGCTCCGGCCCTCAGATAGTCGCCGTAGGAGAAACCGCCCGCGAGGATGACCGCGTCGACCTGGTGCAGGTCCTTGTCGCGGTGCCACAGCGATACGGGTTCGGCACCGGCGACGCGTACGGCCCGAAGGCTGTCCTGGTCGTCGAGCGTGCCCGGAAAGGTGACGACTCCGATACGAGCAGTCACTTCGACTCCTCGGCCTTCTCCACCTTCACGGTGAAGTCCTCGATCACGGTGTTGGCGAGGAACGTCTCGGCCATCTCGTGAATACGAGCGAGCGCGGCGTCATCGACCGGCCCCTCGATCTCCAGCTCGAAACGCTTTCCCTGACGTACGTCCGCGATTCCCTCGAAGCCGAGACGGGGCAGCGCACGCTGCACAGCCTGTCCCTGCGGGTCGAGGATCTCGGGCTTGAGCATGACGTCGACTACGACGCGTGCCACTGGCACTCCCGGTGTGGTGGTGTGGTGCGGCTGTTTCTCCGGGGGGTTCCCCAGACCCCCGCGGGTCCCCTCAGCGTACCTGGCCGGAAATTCTACGCGGGTAGATATCGGGTGGACCACATCACGCCGGGATGCGGACCACATCACGCCGGGATATCGGGCGCGACAACCGGGGCGAAAAATCCTGCGACAAAAATCCCCACCAGCGGCACACGAATCAGGTTGACACGCGCAGGTAATTGGGCGGGCTTCACAATGCGGGGCCCACCGCTGTACAAATGATTACCGGGGAAAGCAGCATTGCCCCTAAACGGTCGACACCGGTCGGCCCGCATCCGCGCTCACAGCCGGAAGGCCGGCATCCACGCATGTCAGGCGAGGATGCCGTAGGAAAGGACCGATATCCGTGGCTCAGCGCGTAGTGGTCACGCTCTCCGACGACATCGACGGGGGAGCAGCGGCGGAAACGGTCACCTTCGCCCTGGACGGGAAGTCGTACGAGATCGACCTGAATCCCTCCAATGCGAAGAAGCTGCGCAAGGCCCTGGCGCCGTACATGGCGGCCGGCCGAAAGCAGACAAACGCAGGCAAGCACGGCAAGGTTCCCGTCTCGTACCGGCACACCTCTCTCGCGCCCGATCCCGCGGCTGTCCGCGCCTGGGCCCGCTCGCACCGGATGGAGGTGCCGGCCCGGGGCCGGATCCCGAAGAAGGTCTACGAGGCGTTCCAGGAAGCAAGTTGAGCCGACGGGCGGTGACGGACGGTCGGCCGGCGGGCATCGGACCGCCCGTCACCGGCCACCCGGGCGACACCCCGCGGGAGCCGACTTGCGCGACACCCCTGCAGGTCGGCTAGAGTCTGGAGCACGCCGAGGGGCAAGGCCGCAAAGCCGGACCTCACGCAGCGTGCGGGTGTAGTTCAGTAGTAGAACATCCCCCTTCCAGGGGGAAGGCGCAGTGTGCAATTCCTGTCACCCGCTCTGCATCACTCTTCTCGACCACTCCAGTGGATCAGGTAGAGTAGTGCTCGCTCCACCGGTGAAAGCCGAGTGGCTGCAATGCGGACGTAGCTCAGTTGGTAGAGCGCAACCTTGCCAAGGTTGAGGTCGCCAGTTCGAACCTGGTCGTCCGCTCTTGATCGAAGGCCCTGGTCGATTTCGACCGGGGCCTTCGTCGTATTCGGGCTCTGGCCATATCCCTCCCCTCTTCGGCCGTCTTCACACATGGCGTTTGCCATCAGCCGGCGATACATGACTTCCGTCATGGGCAGTGATGACAGCTCACACTGCTCCTGGTCCGGCCCGGGCGGAAACCTTGAGTCCATGACCAGCGACGAAATTCCCCAGACCGCCGTGATCGAGGTGGACGGTGTCCGGCGCAGCTACGCGGGTGGCTTCGAGGCCGTGACCGGCGTCTCGTTCTCCGGGTCAAGCAGCTCTCCGGTGGCGAGCGGCGACGGCTGGACCTGGCGCCGGCCCTGCTCGGCCGGCCCGAGGTGCTCTTCCTCGACGGAGCGACCACCGGCCTCGACGCCGAGGGGCGGCGTGACACCTGGGAGCTGGTGCGCAGGCTCGAGGAACGACCGGCCCCGAGGCCCTTGCCATGGCCTGAACGCACCACCCCGATGTGGTGGTGCTGGATCTGGAGGTGCCGGGGGCGAACGGTGTGAGCGTCGCCACATCGATACGGTCCGAACTCCCGGGCGGCAGAACCGTGATCGTCACGCGTCATGGCCTCCCGGGGCATCTCAAGAGAGCACTCACAGCGGGCGTGCGGGCGTTCGTGCCGAAGACCGTCAGCGCTCGGCAACTGGCCGGCATCATCCGCACTGCATGCCGGAAACCGCTATGTGGACCCGGAGTTGGCGGCCGACGCCCTCGCCGCCGGCGACTCCCCGCTGACCGGGCGCGAGGCCGAGGTGCTGGAACTGGCGGCCGATGGGGCACCGGTCGCGGAGATCGCTGAGCGGGCGTCCTCGTCCCAGGGAACGGTGCACAACTACCTCTCGGCGGCGGCCGCCAGGCTCGGGGCGGAGAATCGTCATGCCGTAGTGCGTCTCGCACGCGAGCGGGGATGGGTATAGTAGTTCTCGCGCTTCGGCGCTTGCGGACGTAGCTCAGTTGGTAGAGCGCAACCTTGCCAAGGTTGAGGTCGCCAGTTCGAACCTGGTCGTCCGCTCGGTTCAGTAAGAAGCCCCCGGCCTTTCGGCCGGGGGCTTCTTCGTGTGCCGGGAGGCACTAGTTCCAGGGCGTGCCCGTGAGGAGTTCGTACGCCTCCAGGTACTTGGCGCGGGTCGCGTCCACGATCTCCTGGGGCAGCGCCGGCGGCGGCTGCTCGCTCTTGCGGTCCCAGCCGGAGGCCGGCGAGGTCAGCCAGTCGCGGACGAACTGCTTGTCGTACGACGGCTGGGCGCGGCCCGGCTCCCAGGCGGCGGCCGGCCAGAAGCGGGAGGAGTCCGGGGTGAGGACCTCGTCCGCGATGATCAGTTCCTCGCCGCCGTCGGCGGTGGGCGCGAAGCCGAACTCGAACTTCGTGTCCGCGAGGATGATCCCGCGTTCGCGTGCGATGTCCCGGGCCCGGCTGTATACGTCCAGGGTCGTGCGACGCAGTTGTGCGGCGGTCTCTGCTCCGACCTGGCGGGCCACTTCCTCGTAGCTCACGTTCTCGTCGTGATCGCCGACGGCCGCCTTGGTGGCGGGGGTGAAGATCGGCGCCGGCAGCTCGGAGCCGTCGACCAGGCCCTCGGGAAGGGCGAGGCCGCAGACGGTGCGGGACGCGTTGTACTCGACCAGGCCGGAGCCGGTCAGGTAGCCGCGGGCCACGCACTCGACCGGGACCATCCGGAGCGACTTGCAGATCGTCGTCCGGCCGGCCCAGTCCGCCGGGGCGCCGGCGGGCAGCTCCGTGGACAGGACGTGGTTCGGCACGAGGTCGGCGAGCTGGTCGAACCACCACAGCGAGAGCCTGGTCAGGACGCGGCCCTTGTCCGGGATCTCGGTGGGCAGCACCCAGTCGTACGCGGACATCCGGTCGCTGGCGACCATGACGAGGTCACCCGCCTCGTTCCGGTACAGGTCGCGCACCTTGCCTGTGTGCAGGTGGGTGAGCCCCGGGACCTGCACGGGCTCGGGCTTTTCTACAAATCCGGACACGCTGCCTCCGCGTAGGTTGATCCAGGAGCTGCTCCGATTGTCCCGTATCAGGGTGCGGACAGCCGCGCAGGGGGTGCGGACGCGCGGCCGGGAGCGGGTGGGGGCGGCCGTGTCCTCAGGCGCGCTTGCAGATGCGGTCGAGGAGGTTGGCGGTCGCCCGCTGGATCCGCGGGTCCACATGGCCGGGGCGGTCCAGGGCCGGAGACCAGGCGAAGGTGCCGGAGGCGAAGACGAGCGCACCCGACGGGGCCCGGTACAGGGATGTCTCCTGGTGGCGCGTCACCCCGTCGCTGTCCTGGTACGGGGAGTGGGCGAGCAGGATGCGGTTGTCGTGCTCGGGGAGCGTCGTGCGCGGGAAGTAGCGGTCCGCCTCGCCCGCGACCAGGCCGTCGATCTCGTCGCCCTCGGTGGCTCCGGTCGCGTCCCAGAGCCAGTGCTCGGCATTTCGCACGACCAGCGGGTGGGGGTCGGGTACCCGGCCCGCGTACTGGATGCCGAGCAGCTCCTGCTCGGGGCGGTCGAGCTCGCGCCAGAGCGCGGGCTTGCCCGGGCCCCGGCGCTTGCGGCAACTGAGCAGCCGGTCGGGGACGCCCGAGGGCGACGGCGCGAGGCTGACCTGCCAGTACATGGTGTTGGCGGAGAGGAAGACGAGGGACGTGCCGTTGTCGCGGGCGCGTTCGGCGGTGCGGCGCATGGGAACCGACCAGTATTCGTCATGGCCGGGGAAGACGAGGCCCCGGTAGCGCGTCGGGTCGATCCGGCCCGCGTGCAGGTCGCGGGTGTCGGCGTAGGCGATGTCGTAGCCGTAGCGCTCGGCCCAGCGGATGAAGTCGTAGGCGTGGCCGACGTGGAGCGGAAGCCCGGCGCCGGCGTAGGGGCGGTCGAAGGAGACGGTGACCGCCGCGTCCTCCTCCCCCAGCAGCCGGCCCTGTTCGTCCCAGGCGTGGTAGAGGCTGGCGCCGGTCACACCGTCCTCGGGATAGAGGTTGTACGCCTGCCAGGTGATGTCCGGCAGCACCAGCAGCAGGTCGGCCGGGTGGTCGTCGCGGACGGTGAAGGGGATGTGGGAGCGGTGGCCGTCGACCGTGGTGAGCACGGCGACGTACGCGCCGATCGACCAGTACGTCGGGATCTGGAGCCGCCAGGACTGCCACCAGTGGTGGCAGGAGACCGTGCGGTCGGCCGTGAGAGGAGCCGGCTGGACGATGCCGGAGAGCCGCGGGCTGGTGGTGATCTTCGCTGCGCCGTCGCCGCCGTAGTGGCCGATCCGGTAGACGTCCACGGAGAACTGCTGGGGCGGGTCCACGGTGATGTGGAAGTCGATCGCCTCGCCAGGGGCCGCGGCGCCGGTGGAGATGAATCCCTTGATCTGGCGGCGGACGTCGTCGGCGGTGCGGGTGCCTCCGCCGGTGGAGCCGCGGGGCAGGGTGGGGTCGGCGTACCAGGGCACGACCTGACCGGTGTCGTCGAAGTAGTTCTCACTCCCGCGCAGCCAGGGAAGGGGTCCCTGACCGAAGGGATCGGTGACGGCGTGCGCCAGGGCACCCGACTCCCAACGCCGAATCTGCTCCGCCCCCATGACGCATCCCTCCCTCAGGCCCCCGGAACAACAGTGGTGCGCCGACTGTCAGCGCCGATCCCCAGCACATCACATAACGCATGCACTCCGTCACCGTTCGTCGCGAATTGACGTGAACGGAACCTGTCGTTCCGGGTGTCGGGGGTGGGCGGCCTGAACAGCCGTCCGCCTTCACGTGTTTCAGACGAGACGCACGGGCTTGTCGGTTCGTACGCCGACGGTGGCGAGCCACGACCGCAACGGCCCCGCGTCCCCGTCCTCGACCAGGCTGAGGACCGGGCTGCCGAGGTCGGCCGGACGTTCACCGTCCACCAGGAGTGCGGGTCCGTCGAGCCAGTCCAGCCCGGGCGCCGCACCCGCCGTGTCGACCGCGGCGCAGCAGACCATCGCCGCGACATGGTCCGCCAGCAGTTCGGTGCCGGTACGGGGTGGCTGGAGCGGGAAGAGCGGGAGCGGATCGCCCCCCCACGGGTCCAGCACCTGGCCGCCCGCGTCCACTGCGCCGCCGCTGACCGGCTGAGGGGTCCGTGCCTCGTCCCGGGCCACGGCCGCGCTGATGCCGGCCGCGAGCGCCTCACCGCCGTCCTGTCCCGCGGCAAGGTGCTCGACGACGCGTGCCAGTGTGGGCACCCCGGCGCACGCGGTGTCGGAACCGGTGCGGGAGGCGGCGGGTACGCCCATGCCGTCCAGGACCCGGTGCAGCCTGGCCGCCTCGGTGCGCCACTTCCGGTCGACGACCTCTTCCGGATACTGCTGCCAGTCCACCGGGGCCCAGTCGGGCCCGGTCTCCGCGGGGCCGCCGTGGAAGAGCCTCGCGGCCAGCAGGGACGCCGCCTCGTCGGCCGCTCCCGGCTCTTCCAGCAGGTCGCAGGCGGGACGCTCGCCGAGCCGGGTGGTGAACCCCTCGGCCAGCCGGTCACGGCGGGAGAGCTCGGTGAGGGCGGAGACGACTCCCGCGTCCAGCCGGGACGGCCAGCGCCCCATCCGCCAGGCGGGAAGCGCGACGCGGGTGAGCAGCCGGTCCCAGCCCGCGTAGGCGAGACCGACCTGTTCCTGGGCGACGACCCGCAGCCCGTAGTCCACGGCCTGTGCCCGCGTCGACGCGGCGGCGGCGACGCCCCGCTCCATCTCGGCGGCATGGCCACGGCAACTGCGCAGCAGCAGCCGGGCGATCCGGCCGACGAAACGGCCGGGCAGCCGCAGGACCTTGCGCAACGTCCCCTGGACGGGTGCCGCCGCATCGGCGACCGCGCCGTCCAGCCCGCGTACGAAACGCCGGGCCGCGGCTATGTCGGGGTGGGCGGAGGGGCCGGTGCCGGCCACGACCGGCGCGAGCACCGCCCGCAGCTCGGCGACCCGCATCCACCAGAGGAACGGGGAGCCGATCACCAGCACGGGTGCCGCCTGGACCCGGCGACGGCTACCCGGCCGACGGCCCGGACCGTCGGCCTGCCCACCGCGGTGCCGGTCCGCGGTCTCGCGGGCCGCGCGCTCCGCGGCCGGGTGGGTGCGGTCCTCCAGCCAGCTGTCACAGTCGGGCGTGAGCGCTATGGCCGAAGGCGCGGGCACGCCGAGCCGCTCCGCCAGTTCGCGCACCAGCCGGTAGAGATCCGGAGCGGCCTCCTCGCTGAGCGGGACGGTCGGACTGACCGCCGGCTTCGCCCGTACGACCGCGATCGCGACGGCGGCGGCAACGAGCAGGACGAGCACGGCGCAGGCCGTCACGGCCCAGCGCACCGCGTCCCAGCCGCTGCCCTCGGCGAAGCCCTGCGCGCCCGCGGCGAACAGCACGACGGCGAACGCGGCCGGCAGCAGCGCTGCTGCCGTCGCCCTGCTGCGGATGCGCAGCAGCACGAGAGCCCGGGCGCGCGCTGCCTGCGCACCCAGCTCCTCACCTGTAGCGGTACCGGACACGGCCGGACGTCACCCCCTCTGCCCCCACGGCGGTGTTGCTCACTCCCCCACTGTGGCACCCGTCACTGACATCGCAATGCCGGTGGGCCAAGTGCCGGAACGCTTGCGCCGCACCCTAGTTGGGGCTTCGGCGGGCGTCATCCGGATGGCTCAGCCGTCACTCGATGGAATGGCTTTGGGTAAAGGTGCTGACGCGCCGCTGTCCATAGGGCAGCGGCGCGTCAGTGGTGGGTCGTGGCGATACGGGTCAGGCCTCCGCAGCCCGCTCCGGCCGGTACGGGTCAGGCCTCCGCGACCCTCTCCGACAGGTACGAGCCAGGTCTCCGCGACCCTCTCAGGGCAGGTACGGGGTCAGGCCACCCCTGCCCCCGCCGGCAGCTACGGGTCAGGCCTCCGCGGCCTTCTTGGCGATGTCCGTACGGAGCTGGGAGCCGTCGAGCCGGATGCGGGCAGCCGCCGCGTAGGCGCGCTCACGGGCGCCCGCGAGGTCCTTGGCCGTCGCGGTCACGGAGAGCACGCGGCCGCCCGCGCTGACGACCCGGTCGCCGTCCTGCCGGGTCCCGGCGTGCAGGACGTACGCATGCGGCGCGTCCTGTGCCGCGACCTCGTCGAGCCCTTCGATCGGGTCGCCCGTCCGCGGGGTGTCCGGGTAGTTGTGGGAGGCGATGACCACGGTGACCGCGGCCTCGTCGCGCCACTTCAGCGGGGGCAGCTCGTCCAGGGTTCCGTTGGCGGAGCCGAGCAGGACGCCGGCCAGCGGGGTCTTCAGACGGGCCAGGACCACCTGGGTCTCCGGGTCGCCGAAGCGCGCGTTGAACTCGATGACCCGGACACCGCGCGAGGTGATCGCGAGGCCCGCGTACAGCAGCCCGGAGAACGGTGTACCGCGGCGGCGGAGCTCGTCGACGGTCGGCTGGAGGACCGAATCCATGACCTCGTCGACCAGCTTCGGGTCGGCCCACGGCAGCGGCGAGTACGCGCCCATGCCGCCGGTGTTCGGGCCCTCGTCGTTGTCGAGGGCCCGCTTGAAGTCCTGGGCGGGCTGGAGCGGCAGCACGGTGGTGCCGTCGGTGATCGCGAAGAGGCTCACCTCGGGGCCGTCGAGGAACTCCTCGATGACCACGCGGTCACAGGCCAGCGCGTGGGCGCGGGCCGTCTCGATGTCGTCGGTGACGACGACGCCCTTGCCTGCGGCGAGGCCGTCGTCCTTGACGACGTACGGGGCACCGAACGCGTCGAGGGCGGTGTCGATCTCCGCGGGCGTGGTGCAGACGTAGCTGCGGGCAGTCGGGACACCCGCCCCGGCCATCACGTCCTTGGCGAAGGCCTTGGAACCCTCGAGCTGGGCGGCCTTTCCGGACGGGCCGAAGCAGGGGACACCGGCGGCGCGCACGGCGTCGGCGACCCCGGCGACAAGCGGTGCCTCCGGGCCGACGACCACCAGCTCGGCGCCCAGTTCAGTGGCGAGGCGCGCGACGGCAGCGCCGTCGAGGGCGTCGACCGGGTGCAGTTCGGCCACCTCTGCGATGCCGGCGTTGCCGGGAGCGCAGTACAGAGCGGTGACGTCGGGGTCGAGGGAGAGAGAGCGGCACAGGGCGTGTTCGCGGGCGCCGCCGCCGATGACGAGGACCTTCACGGGGTGCAGCCTAGCCGCCGGGGCGCCGCCCCCTTGACGGGCGCCGCTCCGTGGACACCGGGCGCCGGACGGCGGGACGGGGCCCTTCACGGACGGACCCCGCCGCTCGCCCTACTCGTTGGTGAACTCCTCGACGACCGTGGCGCCCAGTTCCCGGACGATCAGTTCATGGCCGGACAGCGCCGAGTCGACGAGGTCGGGGTCGTCGGCCTCGGGGGTGTCGTCCTCGGGGGCGACCGACCGGGGAGGTTCGGGAGCGGTGTACGACGGGGGTGCGGGTTCCGGGGCGGAGCCGCCGCCGGGCTGCTGCCGCTCCGGCGCGGGCCGGGGCTCGTACGGCTGTGGGGCGGGGGCCGCAGGGCGCTGCGGCGCCGGCGGAGCGGACGCGGAGGGGCGGCCGCCGCCGACCTGCGGGGGCTGTCCGGCGCCGCCCGACGGGTCGACGATCGCCTCGATCTTCCACTGCGCGTTGAACCGCTCGGCCAGGGCCTGCTTCAGCACCTCCTCGCTGCCGCTGCTCGCGAAGTTGTCGCGGGCGCCGGCGTTGAGGAAGCCGATCTGCAGGGTGCTGCCGTCGAAGCCGGTGACCTGGGCGTTCTGGCTGAGCAGGATCCAGGTGAACCGGCGGCGGCCCTTGACCGCCTCCAGGATGTCGGGCCACATGTTGCGCACCTGCGCGGCGCCCTGCGTCGAACCCGCAGCGGGCTCGGCGGCGACGGGCGCCGGGTCGTCAGCGCGGGCGGCCGCGTGCTCTCCGTGACCGCGACGGCCAAGGACCTCGCGGGCGCCCGTGAGCGCGCCTACGCGGCGGCTGCC
>NZ_RDBK01000043.1:1524283-1589127 GCF_008042275.1 Streptomyces sp. OR43
GGCCTGGGGTGCGGCGGGGGCATGTGCCTGCGGTGCGACCGGGGCGTGGGCCAGCGCCTCGGGCCCGGGAACGTACCCCATCGAGGGGCCCGGCCCGGTGGTGGCGAAGGACGCGCCCCGCTCCAGCCGGTCGAGCCTGGCCTGGAGGGAACGCTCGTCGTCGAAGGCCGCGGGCAGCAGCACCCGGGCGCAGATCAGCTCGACCTGAAGCCGCGGCGAGGTCGCGCCCCGCATCTCCGTGAGCCCCTCGTTGACCAGGTCGGCGGCGCGGCTGAGCTCGGCGGCGCCGAAGACGGACGCCTGGGCCTGCATCCGCTCGACGACGTCTGCCGGTGCGTCGATGAGGCCCTTCTCCCCGGCGTCCGGCACGGCGGCCAGGATCACCAGGTCACGCAACCGCTCCAGAAGGTCGGCGACGAACCGGCGCGGGTCGTTGCCGCCCTCGATCACCCGGTCCACGACCTCGAAGGCGGCCGCGCCGTCGCCGGCCGCGAAGGCGTCCACGATCGAGTCGAGCAGGGAGCCGTCCGTATAACCGAGCAGGGACGTCGCCATGGCGTACGTCACACCGTCGTCGGCGGCACCCGCCAGCAGCTGGTCCATGACCGACATCGAGTCACGCACGGATCCGGCACCGGCCCGCACGACGAGCGGGAGGACCCCGTCCTCGACGTAGCTGTTCTCCTTGCCGCACACCTCGGCGAGGTATTCGCGCAGCGTCCCGGGCGGCACGAGCCGGAACGGGTAGTGGTGGGTACGCGACCGGATGGTGCCGATGACCTTCTCGGGCTCCGTGGTCGCGAAGATGAACTTGAGGTGCTCCGGCGGCTCCTCGACCACCTTCAGCAGGGCGTTGAACCCCGCCGAGGTGACCATGTGCGCCTCGTCGATGATGTAGATCTTGTAACGACTCGAAGCCGGCCCGAAGAACGCCTTCTCCCGCAGATCACGGGCATCGTCCACACCACCGTGCGAGGCGGCGTCGATCTCGATCACATCGATCGATCCCGGCCCGTTGCGCGCGAGGTCCTGGCAGGACTGGCACTCCCCGCAGGGCGTGGGCGTGGGCCCCTGCTCACAGTTCAGACAGCGCGCGAGGATGCGCGCGCTGGTCGTCTTGCCACAGCCTCGCGGACCACTGAACAGGTACGCGTGATTGACCCGGTTGTTCCGCAGGGCCTGCTGCAGCGGGTCAGTGACATGCTCCTGACCGATGACCTCGGCGAACGACTCGGGGCGGTAGCGGCGGTACAGCGCAAGGGACGACACACATACGAGGTTATCGGGGCGGACTGACAACCGGCCCCGTACCGGGCACTCCGCCGGCTGCGGTAAACGTCACCCCAGAGATTCCGGACACCCGAAGCCCATACCCCGACCGGAAGCCCTCGGCCCGACCGGAAGTCCTGGCCGCAACCCGGCCCGGACAACGCAAGGGCCCCCCACGCACCCGCCAGAGCCAACTTACCCTTGCTGCCTTCCGGCCCTGGGGGAGTTCAGTCAGATAGCGCCACGTGAGGGGCTGACGCCCACCTTAGCCGATCCCCACCCCCGCAAGTCCACCTCCCCGCAAGTCCACCTCCCCCACCTCCGGAGACCCCTCCGGGGCCGACCGGAGAGGTCCGGGGCGGAACGGGTTCGCGAGCACTCCTCAACGTCTTGTATTGTTTGCCGCGGAGGATTCGCCTAGTGGCCTAGGGCGCACGCTTGGAAAGCGTGTTGGGGGCAACCCCTCACGAGTTCGAATCTCGTATCCTCCGCCATTGCTCTCACCGGGCAATACGTTGAAGGGCCCCGCAGCTTGCTGCGGGGCCCTTCGGCGTTGGCGGTCTCGGCTCCGGTCTCGTTCAGGCGTACGCCACTCGCCCCGACGAGCACGGGCGGGCGAGGGCGTGCGAAAGCGACCCGGCGGTTCGAGGTTCTGCGCGTCGGGGTTCTGCGCGTCGAGGTTCTGCGCGTCGAGGTTCTACGCGTCGGAGAGCAGCGGGTCGTAAAGGGTCGAACGGTGACGGCCTGACATGAAGGACAGGAAGTCCCGGACGAAAGCGCTCCGGGAGTAGCGGCCCTCGGCGTCCAGGACGGTTCGTCCGAAGCCTCTCCTGAACAGGGCCCGGTACTCCTCCGCGTCGATGGACCCGTCACCGTCCGCGTCGGCGGCGTCGAAGAGGGTCTCGGCGACCCTGATCAGCGCCGGTCCTGCCAGGGACGGGGCCGCGGCCACGTACTCGTCCTCGCTCACCCGTCCGTCGCCGTCGCTGTCCAGGGCTGACTGGAGTTCCCGCCACCACGCGGCGAAGGCGTCGTACAGGCGGGTCTCCTCCGGCTCGTCCAGGTCGAGGCGGGAGCAGAGTTCCCGGGCCATGGCGGCCAGGTCGGGCCAGTCCAGAGAGCCGTCCCCGGTCTGGTCCAGCACCTCGGTGAAGAAGGCGCGGGCGTCGCGCCGGCTCCCGGCCCCGTCCGGGCCGCTCGTGGCGTCCCGCGGTGCCGGTACCGGTGTGATCAGCCGGAACAGTGCGGCGGCCCGTTTCGTCCGGGCGCGCAGAGTGGTGAGCGTCTCGGCCATCGGGCTGTCGCCGTCCGGCGACAGGTTGAGCAGGGTGACGACGTTCTCCGCCTGGACCCAGTTGTCGGGTAGCGCGCGGGCCAGACGGGCGGCCATATAGGCGCCCTGCATCAGCGTCTGGGCGCCGGGGACCTCCGGCAGGCCCGCTCTGCGGCGGAAGACCTCGGGGAGGGAAGCCACGGTGACGGTGCCGATGACCGGCCCCGCAAGCGCGCGGCCGGTCGCCCAGACCGTGGGCATTCCCGCGAACAGCGGCGGTGCCGGCAGATGCTCGAAGAGCTTGTAGAGGATGATGCGCAGCGCCTCCGTGTTCTGCAGTTCCTCCGCGACCATGCGGTCGTAGTACTGCCAGAACTCGGGCAGAGTGGGCGGCAGATGGCCCGCCCGGTCCCCCAACGCTGCGAGGAAGGCCTGGAATTCGGCGTAGAGGCCTTCCATGGTCTCCTGGTCCAGCGGCTGTCCGCTCAGCCGGCACATGGTGACCGAGCTCTCGAAGAGCGTCGCGACCACCCACGCCCGTACCTCGGGGTCCATCGCGTCGTAGGGCTGGTTCCTGGCGTCCGTGCCGCTCAGCCGTGAGTGGAGACGGTTGAGCCGTGCCGCCTCCCGCTGCCTGACGTGTTCGTCGGCTCCGAACATGCGCTGCAGGCTCACGAGGGTGTTGCTCAGCCGTCGCCACGGGTGCACCACGAAGGAGGAGTTGTCGGCCAGCGCCGCGCCGATCTGCGGATGGGCGGCTTCCAGCACGGTGGCCCTGACGACGGCCAGTGCCCAACGGGGATCGTTGAAGAAGCGGTGGAACTGCGAGCCGGGCCCGAACAGGGATCCGGCCGGCGACGCGGTGGTCTCCCGGCCGGGGTCTTCGTACGGGATGCCGTTCCCATTCCTGGGCCCGTTCTCGGTCCTGGGCCCGTTCTCGGTCCTGGGCCCGTTCTCGGTCCTGGGCCCGTTCCCGGGCCCGGTCGGCGCGGAGTGGCCGCTGTCCGTGTCCTTCACCTTCGAGGTCATCCCTTCGGTTGCGGTGCCACTCCGCCGAAGCGGCGGTCGCGGCGCCGGTATTCGTGCAGGCACTCCAGAAGGTGCGGGGCACGGAAGTCGGGCCAGAGCACCGGCGGAAAGATCCACTCGGCGTAGGCCACCTGCCAGAGCATGAAGTTGGAGATGCGCTGTTCGCCGGACGTACGGATCACGAGATCCACGTCAGGCGTGTCCGGAACCGGCAGATGCGCGGCGAAGCACGCCTGGTCGACGGCATCGGCGGGGACGCCGGCGCGGATGAGGGAGCGTGCCGCGGCGACGATGTCCTGACGCCCGCCGTGGTCGAACGCCACCGTCAGCGTCATGCCCCGATTGGCCTCGGTGAGCGTCATCAGGTCGGCGAAGTCCCGGGCCAGAGGGGCCGGAATTCTCGGGTCCCCGGCTCCCAGGAGCCGGCACCGGATGCCGCGGGCGTGCAGCAGCAGCGCGTGTTTGCGCACCACACGGCGGACCAGGCGCATAAGGAAGTCGACCTCGTCGCCCGGGCGCCGCCAGTTCTCGGTGGAGAAGGCGTACAGGCTGAGCCATTCGACCCCCGCCGACCGCGCCGCCTCGATGACATCGATCACCGTCGCCTCCGCCGCGCTGTGCCCGGACGTACGCGGCAGGGAGCGCTGCTGCGCCCACCGGCCGTTCCCGTCCATCACGCACGCCACGTGGCGAGGCACCGGCCGCCGCCCCTGCTCGCCGGGCGGGCGGCTCGGCTGCACCGGAACCGCCCGCACGGCGGGGGCCTCCGGCTGCGCGCCGACGGGAAGGCGCTCCGGCCGCGCGGCAACGGGGAGGCGCTCCGGCCGCGCGCCGCTTCTGTTCGCCGGCTCACCCGTCGCCTGCGTGTGACCGGATGGTCCCGCTGCACCGAACGTCACTGAAGCGCCCCCCTCGACTCGCGTCCGCCGTACTTCGCCGGGACGTGACTCCGGTTGCGGAGGAGGAGGGGGCAGGCCCCTGGCCTGCGGATCCCCCGGCTGCTCCGCACTCAGCAGAGTGCCGGTGCACGGCCCACGGCGCATCGCGTTGCGCGCATATTCACCCGTAGCACGCCAGTCGGAGTGCGCCGGTGGCGTGTGCGGGCGGCTCCGCATGAGTCGGCCGGGTCTCCGGATGGTGCACGAGATGTTGGCTGCCCCGATCGCCCGCGGTGACGCTGAGCGGGACGTCGCCGGGGTCCTGCGCGCGCGGACGGATCCGCGCCGGCCCCGGGGGACGGAAGGAGCCACACCATGAGGGTCATGCTGCGAGCACAGCTGGACACCCAGCTCGCGAACGAGGCGGTCAAGAACGGCAGTCTGCCGAAGATCATGCAGTCGCTCGCGGAGCGGCTCAAGCCGGAGGCGGCCTACTTCGGGCCCAGCGGGGGAAAGCGGTCCTGCACGTTCGTCTTCGACATGCAGGACAGTTCGCTCCTGCCGTCCATCGCCGAGCCGCTCTTCGAGGGCCTGGGCGCGGAGATCGAGATCCAGCCGGTCATGAACACCGAGGACATGCAGAAGGGCCTCGCCGCGCTGGAGCGGCATTGAACGAGGTGCTCCGTCTCCGGAACACTTCTTGATTGCTTCTTCACAGGTCCTTCATGGGTGCGCTTCTACGTTCGTCCCGCCGGACGCAGTGGGTGGCCGGCGACAGCGGTGAGGAGCACCTGGGGATGCGTGCACGGCGGAGGTTCGAGGGCCGGCTGTGGCTGATGGGCGCGGTGTCGTTGACTGCGCTGGCCCTGACGACGGGCTGCGGTGGTGACGGCGGCAGCGGTGGCGAGGTGGCTTCGGCAGCAACCCCGAAGGGCTCAGCCACCGCGTCCCCGGGCGCCTCGAGTGAGTTGTCCGAGTACGTCGACGCCCAGCGCAGGTGGGTCTCGTGTCTGCGCGACGCGGGACTCGACGCCCCCGATCCGGACGCCCGGGGCAGGGTCGATCTCGGCGACCAAACGAAGTGGAAGCGTGACCCGAAGGCTCTGCAGGCTCAGGAGAAGTGCGCCGGCCTCAGCGTGGCCGTACCGGACAGTGTCGAGAAGGCGCAGCAGCCCGAGCTTTCCAAGGACGAGATACGCACGAAGCAGCGGTACGCCACCTGCATGCAGGAGCACGGGGCGCCCGACTTCCCCGACACCGACGCATCGGGGCACTTCCAGGACGTCACCTGGGATCCGGCGTCGGCCGGAGCGAAGCGCGCCGCACGGACCTGCGCTTCCATCATCGGCGTGCCGGACGACGCGCCCGCACCCCAGGGCTGACGGGGCCGGGCGCATGGACGACATGAAGGAACCGGGGCGGCACCGGCGCGGGCCGCTCCTGATCACGGCGGCGATTCTCCTCGTCGCCGCGGTCAGCACGGTGGGCGCCCTCGGGCTCGGCGGAGACGGTTCGGACGAGGCGAAGGCCCCGGGCAGAAGCGGCCGGCTGGTGGAGGTGTCACGCGAGACCCTGACCGACCGGACGGAGATCGATGGGCAGCTCGGCCACGGTCCCGAGGTGCCCTTCCCGGTGAAGGCACAGGGAACGATCACGTGGCTCCCCGCCTCCGGCACCACCGCGCGGCGCGGAGAGCAGGTGCTGCGGATCGACGACCGGCCGGTGGTGCTGCTGTACGGAAGCCTGCCCATGTACCGCGATCTCGGTCTGCGGCAGACGACGGACGGCGCGGGGGGCGGGAGCGGTGCCGGGTCCGAGGCCGGGTCCGAGGCCGGGTCCGAGGCCGGGTCCGAGGCCGGGTCCGGAACCGAAGCGGATTCCGGCACCGGCACCTCCTCCGGTACGAACTCAGGCTCCGCTGCGAAGGGTGGCGGCAGTTCGTCCGGCAGCCCGGACTCCGGACAGCCCGCGTCCGATGCGCGACAGCGGACGGTTCCCCTGCACGGGATGGACGTCAAACAGTTCGAGAGCAACCTCAGCGCTCTCGGCTACTCGGGTTTCACCGTCGACGACTCCTACACCGAGCTGACGGCCGCGGCGGTCGAGCGCTGGCAGAAGGACCTCGGGCTTCCGCGGACCGGCACGGTCGACGCCGGCTCCGTCGTCTACGCGCCCGGAGCGGTCCGTATCGCCGGCACCTCTGCCCGGGTGGGGGCCGAGGCGACGGGAACTCCGGTCACCTACACCGGGACCTCCCGCATGGTGACCGTCAACGCGCAGGCCACCGAGACACGTTGGGCGCAGCGCGGCACCACGGTGAGCGTGGAGCTGCCCGGCGGGCGAGCCGTACCGGGAACCGTGGCGAGCGTGGGCGAGGACGCCGCCGCACCGGAGTCAGGGGCCGGAAAGGACGGTGCCCCGGCGGGCGGGGGCGACGGAGGAGGAGACCCGGCCGCCACCGTGACGGTGGTGATCGTTTTCGGGGACCACGCGTCGTTGGGCAGGCTGCAGAGCGGACCGGTCACCGTGCGCTACGCCGTCAAGCAGCGCAGGAACGTACTGGCCGTACCGGTCGCCGCCCTGGTGGCACTCGCGGAAGGCGGATACGGGCTGGAGATCTCCAAAGAGGGCGACAGCGAGGCCGACGGCGGTACCGGCGACGACGCGTCCCTTGGCTTCGTACCGGTCAGGACCGGGCTGTTCGCGGACGGCAAGGTCGAAGTGAGCGGCCCCCGGGTGCGTGAGGGCATGAAGGTGCGGGTGCCCGGATGAGCCCGGACCGAGAAGCCCTCCGCGCCGTCATCGAGTTCACCGCGGTGTCCAAGCACTATCCGGGGCGGGTGACGGCCCTCGACGACGTCGATCTCACCGTCCGGTACGGCGAACTCGTCTGCATCGTCGGCCCGTCCGGATCGGGAAAGTCGACCATGCTGCACCTCATGGGCACGCTCGACCGGCCGTCCGCCGGGCGCGTGGTCATCGACGGCCACGACGTCGCCGACCTGTCCGATCGCGAGGTGTCCGCCCTGCGTGCGCAGCGCATCGGATTCGTCTTCCAGCAGTTCCATCTGGCCCTCGGGATGCCGGTGCTCGACATCGTCGCCGACGGGCTGCTGTACGCCGGGAAGCCGCTGCGCGAGCGGCGGCGCCGGGCCGCGCGGGCGCTGACCCGCGTCGGACTCGGCCATCGTCTCGGTCATCTGCCCCACCAGCTCTCGGGCGGCGAGCGGCAGCGGGCCGCGGTGGCCCGTGCCGTGATCGGTGGGCCGGCCCTGCTCCTCGCCGACGAGCCCACCGGCAATCTCGACTCCGTCTCCGGCGCCGCGGTCCTGGCGCTTCTGCGCGAACTGCACACCGCGGGCACCACGGTGGTGGTGATCACTCATGACCGCGAGATGGCCGAGGTGTTCGACCGGAAGGTGGAGATGCGGGACGGCCGGATCGTCGGCGACCGTGCCGGCACCCCGGCCGGTCAGGGGGTTCACGGATGAGCGGCGCGTCCGGGCTGCGGCCCGCCCGGTTGAGCCCGGCGGACTTCGTGCGGCTGGGCGGCACCGGTCTGCGCACACGCCCGGTGCGGGTGTTCCTGTCCGCCCTCGGCATCGCCATCGGGGTGGCCGCGATGGTCGCCGTCGTCGGCATCTCCAGTTCCGGCCGTGCGGAGGTCGACCGGAAGCTGGACCGGCTCGGCACCAACATGCTGCGCGTCTCCCCCGGACAGTCGCCCGACGGGGAGACAACGAGGCTGCCCGGGGAGGCGGCGGCGATGATCCGGCGGATCGGTCCGGTGCGGGAGGTGGCCGCGACCGGTGAGATCGAGGCGGCGGCGGTCTACCGCAATGACCGGATACCCGTCGGGCGCACGGGCAGCATCCGGGTGGCGGCCGCCGATCCGGAGCTGCCGGCCGCGATCGGGACGACGGTGGAGACCGGCCGCTGGCTGGACGAGGCGACCCAGGAGTATCCGGCCGTCGTGCTCGGCGCGCAGGCCGCCCGCCGGCTCGACGCGTACACACCCGGCACCCGGCTGTGGCTGGGCGGCACCTGGTTCTCGCTCGTCGGAGTGCTGCGGCCGGCCCCTCTCGCACCGGAGATCGACGGCTCCGCGCTGGTCGGCCGACAGGCGGCACGCACCTATCTGCACTTCGACGGACACCCGTCGACCGTGTACGTGCGCGCCCGCGACGACCGGGTCGGTGCCGTACGCGGTGTGCTCGCCGCCACGGCGAATCCGCAGAAGCCGGGCAGTGTGCTCGTCTCCCGGCCCTCGGACGCGCTGGCCGCCCGTGAGGCCACCGAATCCGCGTTGACGGGTCTGCTACTCGGGCTCGGGGGCGTCGCCCTGCTCGTCGGCGGGGTCGGCGTCGGCAACACCATGGTCATCTCGGTCCTGGAACGCCGGCCGGAGATCGGTCTGCGTCGCGCCCTGGGCGCCACCAGCGGGCAGATCCGCGGTCAGTTCGTCTCCGAGTCCCTGCTCCTGTCGGCGCTCGGCGGGCTCGGCGGGACGGTCCTGGGTACGGCGATCACCGCCGGGTACGCGTACGTGCGGCACTGGCCGACCGAGGTGCCGATGTGGGCGGCGGCGGCCGGGATGGCCGTCACCCTGGTGATCGGCGCGGTCGCCGGGCTCTATCCGGCGGTACGCGCCGGGCGCCTCGCCCCGACACAGGCGCTGGCCGGCACCTGAGCGCCCGGGGTGGACCACACCCTGGTCAGCCGGCGACGGCCGCGAGGGAGACGACGAACGTGGTGCCGGAGCCCACCGCGCTCTCCACCGTGATCGTGCCCCCGTGGTCGGTGACGATCTGCCGTGCGATCGCGAGCCCGAGGCCGCTGCCCCCGGTGGCGCGGCCCCGGGCCGGATCGGCGCGCCAGAAGCGGTCGAAGAGGTGGGGCAGGTGCTCCGCCGGTATGCCCTTGCCGGTGTCCCGCACGCGGATCACCGCCGTGCGCTCCTCCTGCCGCAGTTCCAGGGCCACGGTGCCGCCCGGCGCCGTGGCGCGCAACGCGTTGCCGACGAGATTGCCGACGACCTGGCGCAGCCGGTCCGCGTCGACCTCCGCCCGCACGGGCAGGGGCGCGGTCAGTTCCAGGGTGACACCCGCCCGTTCGGAAGCCGCCCGGTGCGCGGTACGCGAGGCGTCGAGGACGTCCCGCAGGTCGGCGACCGCCCGGTGGTAGGTCAGCACCCCGGCCTCGGCCAGGGCCAGATCCTGGAGGTCGTCGACGATCCGCTGCTGCAGCATCGCCTCCTCGTGCAGGGAGTCGAGCAGCTCGGGCGTGGGCTCGACGAACCCGTCCTGGAGTGCCTCCAGATAGCCCCGGAGATTGGCCAGCGGGGTGCGCAGTTCATGGGCGATGTCGCCGGTCATCCGTCGCTGGCGCTCCTCCGCGCCCTGGAGGAAGTCCGCCATCCGGTTGAAGGCCCGCCCGAGTTCGGCGATCTCGTCGCGGCCGGACACGGGGACGCGGTGTTCGAGATCGCCGCCGCCCAGGCCCCGCGCCGCCGCGGTCAGCGCACGGACCGGGCGCAGTACGGCCCGGCTCAGGATCAGGGCCGCGATGATCGCCGCAAGGGCGACCCCGCCCGCCACGGCCACGGTGGGCGCCGCAGCCAGGCCCGCCGGTGACTCGTCACGCGCCCCGAGGCTGATCTGGAGTCGCGGGGGTGACACGGAGGCGGTGCGCTCGTTGAAGACCCGTTGCAGACAGGCGGAGAGACGCGGATCGCTCTCGCACTTCACGGCGGCGAGACTGTCCTGTGTGGCGTACGGATCGGGGCCGGCCTCCGTGGGTTCCCTGCACTGCGCCGGACGCCGGTCCGTCCCGAAACGGGGAAGGCCGATGCTGTCCGGCCGGGCCGTCACCGCGGCCCCGGCCCTCGTCAGACAGGCCGCATGGGCCACCGCCGTCCGGTACTCCGCGATCGCGCTCACCGTGCGTTTCACGGAGGCGCGCGCCAACTTGGCCGCGGGCAGCCGGAGCTGGGGGCGGGCATCGGCCAGCACCGGCGGCTGCCCGCTCACCTCCCGAGGGCGGTGGCCGGCGAGTACATCGGAGTCGGCGACCAGGACGTCCGTCTCCGTGACGACCCGGATGCGCTGCCCCGTGGCCGCCGACAGGGAACGCACGGTGGGAGCCACGCCCTCCCAGGTGCCGTGCGCGTAGCCGTACGCGGTGAGCCCCTCGAGAATGCGGGACACCTCCTGGCGGCCGGCCCGGGCGGATTCCTCCACCTGGCTGTTGGCCTGGCGGAGCGTGAGCCAGGCGGTCGCCGCGGTGGCGGCCATCGCCACCAGCATGATCAGCCCGAGCACCCGCAGCCGGAAACTCATCCCACGGTCCCGTCGCCGCGCGTGCCGTGCGTGGCCTGCGTGCCTTGCGTGGTCTGCGTGCCCTGCTCCAGACGGTAACCGCGTCCGTAGACGGTCTCCACGTAGTGCGTACCCTCGTGGCCCTTCTCCAGCTTGCGCCGCAGATTCATGACATGGGCGTCGACCGTGCGCGGAAGGACGTTCCGGTCGAACCCGAAGACCCGGTCGATGATCTGCGCCCTCGTGAACACCCGCTGCGGCTCCCCCATCAGCACCGTCAGGATCGCGAACTCCTTGCCGGTCAGCGCCACCGGCCGCCCGGCGGCCCGTACCTCGAAGCGCGTCGTGTCCACCTCCAGCTCCCCCACGGTCAGCACGGTGGGCACGGCCTGGGCCGCCGCCTTCGACCTCCGCAGCAGTGCCCGCACGCGGGCCGTCAGCTCTCGCGGGCTGTAGGGCTTGGTCAGGTAGTCGTCGGCGCCGAGGTCCAGACCGAGCAGCAGGTCCTCCTCGGTGCTGCGCGCGGTGAGCAACAGGATCGGGACCTGCGACTCGGCGCGCAGGATGCGGCAGACGTCGAGACCGTCGACGTTCGGCATCATCACGTCGAGCACGAGAAGGTCCGGCCGCGACGACCTGGCCCGGTCGATCGCCGAACGGCCGTCCGAGACGATCTGCACCTCGTCCCCCGCCTGTTCCAGATAGATCCGGATCAGCCGCGCCTGCTTCGCGTCATCCTCGGCGACCAATATGCGCGCACTCACTGCGGCTCCTTCGACTCGGACATCGCATGGATGTCGCATGGGTGTCGCACGGCTGAGCAACGCCCTTGACGAGCGATCCCACGGGTACGTGCGAGTGGTTCGCGACGATCCCCCGAACAACCACGGCCCCCGACCACCATGCGCCTTTGCCCCTGGGCCGTTCCGGGAATTCTCCGGGATCTCCGGAAAATTCTCCGGCGCGGTGTCGAGAACGGCCGCCCCGCTCCGACGTCCCCTGTGAGAGCCGCCCACGAGGGGCGGCGAGGGAACGGACCGAGAGGGAGCGGAATCATGAAGTACCTGGTGATGGTTCAGGGCTCGCAGGCCGATTACGAGGCGATGCGCGGGAACGCGTCCACCGGCAACCCGGCCTGGAGCGAGAAGGACGTACAGGCCATGTTCGCGTTCATGGGCGCGGTCAACGACGATCTCGCCGAGAGCGGTGAGCTCATCGACGCCCAGGGGCTGGTCGAACCGGCGAAGACCCGGTTCGTGACGGCGGGCGAGGACGGCCGGCCGGTGATCACCGACGGTCCTTACGGGGAGACGAAGGAGCTGCTCGCCGGGTACTGGGTGCTCGAATGCGAGAGCCTGGAGCGGGTTACCGAGATCGCCGCACGTGTCACGCAGTGCCCGGCGCCCGCCGGTGCGCCCGCCCGCCCGGTCGTCATCCGGGCCATCGACAGCGGCGGAGGCGATGTGTGAGGCGTACGACCGAGCTCGAGGACCTGCTGCGGCGGCACGCCCCGCAGGTCCTCGGCGCGCTGGTACGCCGGTACGGGCACTTCGATCCGGCCGAGGACGCGGTGCAGGAGGCCCTGATCGCCGCCGCCCGGCAGTGGCCCGAGGAGGGTGTGCCGGACAATCCGCGCGGCTGGCTGATCAGGGTGGCCTCACGGCGGCTCGTGGACCGGCTGCGTGGCGACGCCGCCCGGCGGGCCCGGGAGGAGGAGGCGGCCGCGCTCACGCCGCGGGACGCCTTCACCGCGCCGGCGCCCGACGCGTCCGTGCCGGGCGGCAGCCGGGCGCCGTCCGAGGACGACACCCTCACCCTGCTCTTCCTGTGCTGCCATCCGGACCTGGCCCCGGCCGCGCAGATCGCTCTGACCCTGCGGGCCGTCGGCGGGCTGACCACTGCCGAGATCGCCCGCGCGCATCTGGTGCCGGAGGCGACGATGGCCCAGAGGATCAGCCGGGCCAAGCGGAAGGTCCGGGGGGCCGCCTTCGTCCAGCCGGGGCCCGCCGACCGGGACCAGCGGCTCGCGGCCGTGCTCCAGGTGCTCTACCTGATCTTCAACGAGGGCTACACGGCGACTTCGGGGCGCGCCCTGCACCGCGCCGGTCTGGCCCGGGAGGCGATCCGGCTGACGCGTTCGGTACGCGGGCTGCTGCCCCGGGACGGGGCGGTGACCGGGCTCCTGGCACTGATGCTGCTGACCGACGCCCGCAGCGCCGCGCGCACCGGACCGCACGGCGAGCTGATCCCGCTCGACGAGCAGGACCGCACCCGCTGGGACCGGGCCGCCGTCGCCGAGGGCCTCGCCCTGGTCGAGGAGGCGCTGGGGGAGGGCCCCGCCGGGCCCTACCAGGTGCAGGCGGCCATCGCCGCACTGCACGACGAGGCGGCCCGCGCCGAGGACACCGACTGGCCGCAGATCCTGGCGCTGTACGACGTCCTCGTACGGATCGCCCCCGAGCCGATGGCCTGGCTGAGCCGGGCCGTCGCCGTCGCCATGGTCCACGGCCCCCGGGCCGGCCTCGCGGAGGCCGACGCCCTCGCGGACCGGCTGGCGGGCCACCATCGGCTGGACGCCGTCCGCGCCCACCTGCTGGAACGGGCGGGAGACACGGAGGGCGCCCGCGCCGCGTACCGTGCGGCCGCCGCCGGGACCCTGAGCATCCCGGAGGCCCGCTATCTGTACGGACGCGCGGACCGGCTCGACGGCTGAAAGTGAACCGGACCGACGGCTCGGAGCGGCCGGCTCGACGACTGAAAGTGAACCGGACCGACGGCTCGGAGCGGACCGGATCGACGGCTGAGCCGGGTCCGTTCACCCGCGTTCCGGGCGTGCGCGGCGCTCCGCGAAGGGCGGAGCGGAGCCGAGAACAGCGGCAAACAGCGGCAAACGGCTGCAAACAGCCGGACCGGCGGTGGTTTCACTGGCCGTCGCACCCCCGGCTCGCAATCATCGGGTCCATGACCAACAGCAACCAGGGCCGAGACCTCACCCTCCGGATCGCCCAGCAGCCGGAGGCGGACGAGTTGCTCGCGCGCAGTCCGCTCGCCGCCCTCGTCGGCATGCTGCTGGACCAGCAGGTGCCGATGGAGTGGGCGTTCTCCGGTCCGTACGCACTGGCGCAGCGGATGGGCGGGGACGACCTGGACGCCCATGAGATCGCCACGTACGACCCGGAGGCCTTCACCGGGCTGTTCACCGACAAGCCCGCTCTGCACCGCTATCCGGGCTCGATGGCCAAGCGGGTGCAGCAGCTGTGCCAGTACCTGGTGGCGCAGTACGACGGCGAGGCGAGCGCGGTGTGGACCGGGGCCACCTCCGGGGCCGATCTCCGTAAGCGGCTCAACGCACTGCCGGGGTTCGGCACCCAGAAGGCGCAGATCTTTCTCGCGCTGCTGGGCAAGCAGTTCGGCGTCCGGCCGCCGGGGTGGCGGGAGGCGGCGGGGCCGTACGGGGAGGCGGACTCGCACCGTTCGGTCGCCGACATCACCGGGCCCGAGTCACTCGCCGAGGTCCGTGCGTTCAAGCAGGAGGCCAAACAGGCCGCGAAGGCGGCCAAGGCGGCGGCCAAGGGCAAGTGAGCCCGGCCCCGGGCGCCCCCGGTGTGCGCCCGGGGCCGCCGGGGCGCGCACCGGGGCGGCCGAGGGCTCTCGTTCATCGCTGCCTCAATCCCGGAATGGCCGCTTATATGCCGCCCTGGGCCGCGCCGCAGTCCCGCCCCATGGCTGCGCCCGGAGGGTCTTGACCGGTAGGCTTTCCGTGTGATCTTCAAGCGCATCGGAAATGGGCAGCCCTATCCCGACCACGGCCGGGAAAGCACCCGGCAGTGGGCGGATGTCGCGCCGCGCCCGGTCCGCCTCGACCAGCTCGTGACCACCAAGGGCCAGCTGGACCTCGAAACGCTTCTCGCCGAGGACTCCACGTTCTACGGCGACCTGTTCGCGCACGTCGTGAAGTGGCAGGGCGACCTGTACCTGGAGGACGGACTGCACCGCGCGGTCCGTGCCGCGCTCCAGCAGCGCCAGGTGCTGCACGCCCGCGTGCTCGAACTCGGCTGAGCCGCTCCCCCGGCCGCGTTCGACTCCGACGGGGTTCGTTCGGGTGCTTTCGCACTCGGACGGGTGCGATCCGTCGATCATCAAATAGTCATCATCACCTGGCCGCACTACGCTGCGCCCATGAGCATGCTCACCCCCCCCGGCATGGGCGGAAAGTACCGCATCACGGGTGACAAGTACCCGCGCATGCGGCGCCCCCGCCGCCGCAGCAAACTGGTCCTCGCGTCCATCGCCTCCCTGGTCGCCCTCGGGCTCGCCGGATGGGGCACGCTGCAGCTCATCGATGTCTTCACGGGCGGCGACAAACAGGCCAGCGCCGCCGACCGCAAGGCGGACTGCCCGACCGCCGCGCCGTCCGCGCCCGCGAAGGTCCTGCCGAAGCCCGCGAAGATCACGGTCAACGTCTACAACGCGACCCCGCGTGGCGGACTGGCCAAGGCGGCGGCCGACGAGCTGAAGAAGCGCGGCTTCACCATCGGCAAGGTGGGCAACGCCACCGCCGCGTACGACAAGAAGGTCGCCGGTACCGGCCTGCTGCTGGGCGCCCCGGCCGCGGTCAACGGCACGTTCCCGGTGCTCGGCACCCAGCTGCCGGGCGCGGCGACGAAGACCGACGCGCGCAAGGGCGCGGACGTCGATCTGATCATCGGTACGAAGTTCAAGGCGTTCAGCCCACCGCAGACGGCAGCCACCGCGCTGACCGCGCTGACGAAGCCGGCCCCGGCGCCGTCCTCCTGCTGAGGAACGCGCGGGTGGGCGGTTGCGGTACACGACGGCCGAGGTGCTCCATGAGCTCCCCGGCCGTTGCCGTCCCACCCGCCGGCCGGTCCCGGGGCCTCTCGTCGGATCATGCCGGGTTCGCGGGAACCGGCACGCGCGCGTCCGGCCCCGGTCCCCGATCCGGCCTGATCTGATCCGGCCTGACCCGGCCTGACCCGGCCCTAGCCTGCGGTGCCGTACATCCGGTCCCCGGCGTCACCGAGGCCCGGCACGATGTAGCCGTGCTCGTTGAGCCGCTCGTCGACCGAGGCGGTGACCACGGTGACCGGTGTCCCCGCCAGCTCGCGCTCCATCACCTCGACGCCCTCGGGCGCCGCGAGCAGCACGACCGCGGTGACATCGTCCGCACCGCGCTTGATCAGCTCCTGGATGGCCGCGACCAGCGTGCCGCCGGTGGCGAGCATGGGGTCCAGGACGTACACCTGGCGTCCCGAGAGGTCCTCCGGCATGCGCGTCGCGTACGTGGACGCCTGGAGCGTCTCCTCGTCGCGGATCATGCCCAGGAAGCCCACCTCGGCGGTCGGCAGCAGCCGGACCATGCCGTCGAGCATGCCGAGGCCGGCCCGCAGGATCGGTACGACCAGGGGCCGCGGGTGCGACAGCTTCACTCCGGTGGTGGGTGTCACCGGGGTCTCGATGTCGACCTGTTCGGTGCGCACATCGCGGGTGGCCTCGTACGCGAGCAGGGTGACCAGCTCGTCGGCGAGGCGCCGGAAGGTCGGGGAGTCGGTGCGCTTGTCGCGCAGGGTGGTGAGTTTGTGCGCGACCAGCGGGTGGTCGACGACGTGGATCCGCATGCCACCCAGAGTAGCCGCGCCTCCCGCACCCGTGCGCTGGCATCAACCGCACGTTCGGGGGGAAGGTGGGGGCATACGGACCCAGCCTGGGGGTGAAGAGCCGATGCCGGACGGGGCGGAGCGCGAGCGGGAAGGCCCGGACCCGCAGGACGCGCCGGAGACGGACGCGCAGCGCCGCAGGCGCCGCGCCCAGTTCCTCCGCGAGCTTCACGAGGCCAAGGCGCTCCGCGACCGGGTCCAGCCGCGCCGGGTCAAGGCCGCCAGAATGCGCCAGGCCATGCGGATGCGGACGTTCCGCTGGTAGCCGGCCGTGCGCCGGAGGAACCCCCGGGTGGCGGCGCCGGAGAGAACTGATGGCCGACGCAACGACGGAACTGCTCTCGCGAGGCCCTCGTTTCTGCCACGATTCCGATGGGCGGGACGCAGGGCAGCCGGACCCCGGCTGTCTCCCGCCGGACCGACACACCCAGGGCATTCGTTGGGATCGGACCCCGCTCCCTGATCCGGCCTGATCCGAACGAGAGCCTCCAAGACCAGTGGGAGAGTCACGGTGTACTTCGCCGCACTGCTCGCGCGCACCGAAGACGGGTGGGAAGCGAGCGACACGGATCTCGACGATGTGGAGACCCTGTCCGACCTGACGGATCTGGCCCGTGAGGCCTCGGTGGACGAGGACACGGTGCTCGTCTTCATCGAGCAGGAGGACGCCTGGTTCGGCGTCGTCCGCGTGGACGGTGAGGAGGATCCGCGTATCTACGTCTCCAACGCCTCCGCCGCCGCCCGCTCCTCGTACGGGGAGATCCTGCTCACGGATGAACTGCTCGGCCGCGAACCCGGGGCCGAGGACTCGATTGCCGCCCTCGAAGAACTCGTCGGCCTCGACGGTACGGAGGACGGCGAACCCGAAACCCCCGACAATTCCACCACCGACGATGACGACGACGGGCCGGACCCCGACGCCGTACCGGCGGGTCCGCTCGGCGACACCGGGGTGCTGTCCGACCTCGGGCTCCCCGAGGCGGAGCTGCTGATGCTGCGGACGGAGGCCCTTTCCGAGATCGCGGACGCGCTGGGAGCGGCCGAGGTCCTGGAGACCGTCCGTTAGGGTCCGCG
Organism: Streptomyces sp. OR43; assembly: GCF_008042275.1. Lineage (GTDB taxonomy): Bacteria > Actinomycetota > Actinomycetes > Streptomycetales > Streptomycetaceae > Streptomyces. Next base: position 1,541,799 of record NZ_RDBK01000043.1, read on the forward strand.
GGTGACCGAAGCACCGCACCCGCACGACCCGTCCCAGGCGCAGCACTTCCCGCACGATCCCGTGCGGGACCCGTGGCAGGCACCCATGCGCCGTGCCCTGGCCGAGGCCGGGCTGGCGGCGGCGGCCGGCGATGTGCCGGTCGGCGCCGTCGTCCTCGCCCCCGACGGCGGCCTGCTCGCCACGGGCCACAACGAACGCGAGGCGACCGGTGACCCGACCGCGCACGCCGAGGTCCTCGCCCTGCGCCGGGCCGCCGCCGCGCTCGGCGAGTGGCGGCTGTCCGGATGCACGCTCGTCGTCACCCTGGAGCCCTGCACGATGTGTGCGGGCGCCCTGGTGCAGTCCCGGGTGGGCCGGGTCGTCTACGGCGCCCGGGACGAGAAGGCCGGAGCGGCCGGTTCGCTCTGGGACGTCGTACGGGACCGCCGGCTCAACCACCGCCCCGAGGTGATCCACGGCGTCCTGGAGACGGACTGCGCGGCCGTCCTGACGGCCTTCTTCCGCGACCGCTGACCCGCCTCCCCCGCACCGGCACGGGCTTGCCGGGAATCGGATTTCGACGGACGGCCGAGATGGTCTAAGCTCTCTCTCGGTAGCGTGTCCGAGCGGCCGAAGGAGCTCGCCTCGAAAGCGAGTGTGGGGAAACTCACCGAGGGTTCAAATCCCTCCGCTACCGCTCTTGTGAAGGGCCCGACGCACAGCGTCGGGCCCTTCGAGTTTTCCGCCTGAACGGTTCCGCCCGGCCGGTTCCACCCGCCGTGGTGCGGGTGCGGGTACGCCAGCGGATGCGCGTACGACGGCGACGGCGACTGCGGCTGCGGCTGCGGCTGCGGCTGCGCATGCGACGCGGGTACGCCAGTGGCCCCGGGTCCGACGGCGGTCGGGCCCGGGGCCGGCTACGAGGCTGGGTCGGGGGAAGCGGCATCGGGGGGACAAGCCGCTCCCCCCGATGAGAACAGGACCTGCCAGCCCTCACCGCGATCGGGGGAAGCGCGGTGAGAACCCCACAGAGAGGTCCTGTTCCTCGCCCCTCGGATTCCTGCCGGATCCGCTGGGCTCGTTCACCATCCTGCCCCTCCGCAGAAGCCGCGTGGGCGGGCAAAGGGCCTCGATCGCCGGGTCTTTGGTCCCTGAAGTCCGCATGAGCGATCGGAAACAGCAGGCCGATACGGCCATGTGTGCGGATAGACTCGCCCGACCGCGCAGGGGATCGAAGGGGAGTCAGGGGCTGATGGTGCAAGCAAAGAAGATCGCTCTCTACTTGATAGTCGTCTTCGTGCTCTACACGATCATCACGTCCCCCGCCCGGGCCGCGGATCTCGTCCAGGTAGGGTTCGAGGGCGTTTCGGACGCCGCTCAGGGCGTCGGCGACTTCATGTCCGAGCTCGTGAAGTAGGAGTACCCCCATGATCCGCCATCTGGTCCTGTTCAAGCTGAACGACGGCGTCGAGCGGGACGAGCCGCGGGTCGTCGCGGGCGCCCAGGCCTTCCGGGAACTGGCGGCCAAGGTGCCCGGGCTGGAGTTCTGGGAGTGTGGCTGGAACATCACCGACCGGCCGATCGCCTACGACTTCGCCATCAACTCCGCGGTCGCCGACGAGGCCGCGCTGAAGAGCTACATCGAGCATCCGGCCCACCAGGCCGCCGCCGGACAGTGGCGCGAATTCGCCACCTGGGTGATCGCCGACTACCCGTTCTGACGGCTTCGGCCCTGCGAGCCCCTCACCATGACGGTGAGGGGCTTTTCTTTGTGTTTAAACCGATTCGAGGCCAACACGGCGCTATGGGGTGCTTGCACATAGTGGACATGTCTTGTGATGCTATGACCGCTTTTGAAGGATGAGTTGACCGAAGTTGACCGCAGAGGGGTGGCGTCATCGTGCCGGCCAGTACAGCGCCTCAAGTGCCTCCCCAGACCGTCCAGGCGGTCCAGGCCGCACGGACGACACCGGTGTCACCGGCACCGGCGGCGCAGACGCCCTCGGCGGCCCAGCCGCCTCAGGCCGCTCAGGCAGTCCAGCCAGTCCCGGCCGCCCAGGCGGACCAGGCGGACCAGGCCGCTCAGGCAGTTCAGACGATCCAGACCGAGACGCCCGACGACACCGTCACCCCCGCCAGGACCCGGGGCGCCGACACCAGGGCGCTCACCCAGGTGCTCTTCGGCCGCCTCAAGGGGCTGGAGCCGGGCACCGCGGAGCACGGGCGGGTGCGGGCGGCGCTGATCGAGGCGAACCTGCCCCTCGTGCGGTACGCCGCCGCACGGTTCCGCAGCCGCAACGAGCCGATGGACGACGTCGTCCAGGTCGGCACGATCGGCCTGATCAACGCCATCGACCGGTTCGATCCCGAACGCGGGGTCCAGTTCCCCACCTTCGCGATGCCCACCGTCGTCGGCGAGATCAAGCGGTACTTCCGGGACAACGTGCGGACCGTCCACGTACCGCGCCGGCTGCACGAACTCTGGGTCCAGGTCACCGGGGCCACCGAGGACCTGACGACCGCTCACGGCCGCTCCCCCACCACCGCGGAGATCGCCGCACGGCTGAAGATCTCCGAGGACGAGGTGCTGGCCTGCATCGAGGCGGGCCGCTCGTACCACGCGACCTCGCTCGAAGCCGCCCAGGAGGGTGACGGGCTGCCGGGCCTGCTGGACCGGCTCGGCTACGAGGACCCGGCCCTGGCCGGCGTCGAGCACCGCGACCTGGTCCGCCATCTGCTCGTACAACTGCCCGAACGCGAACAGCGGATCCTCCTGCTGCGGTACTACAGCAACCTGACGCAGTCCCAGATCAGCGCGGAACTCGGAGTCTCACAGATGCATGTGTCAAGACTCCTCGCCCGAAGTTTCGCCCGACTGCGATCCGCAAACAGGATCGAAGCGTAACCGGATCGGGTAGACCGGTCCTGGGACGTTCCCCGCGGGCCAAAAGCCGTAGACCCCTTGTTAACTGGGCAGACTCCCCCGGAACTTGTCGACAAGTCACTACAGCGTGTTGCCGACATGTGACATTCTGCGGGAACCGCGTTTGCCGCTGCCTCCCCTCCGGTATTCAGGTGGAGGCTGCGTTCCTCCGATGGTCGCGGCCACCGCGACCGTCCGCGACCTCAAGGGGGTGGCATGTCCGCAGAACAGGGCAGCTCGAAGGTGCTCACGCTCACCAAGAGCGCACCCGCACCCGTTGTGCTCACCAGCTCGTCGGAAGCCATCGACACCCGCACGCTGTCCCGCTCCCTGTTCCTGCGGCTCGCCGCGCTGGGTCCCGCACCGGGGCCCGATGGAACGGACAGCCCGGAGCGCGCCTATGTGCGGGACACACTCATCGAGCTCAACCTGCCGCTGGTGCGTTACGCCGCGGCACGGTTCCGCAGCCGCAACGAACCCATGGAGGACATCGTCCAGGTCGGCACGATCGGCCTGATCAAGGCGATCGACCGGTTCGACTGCGAACGCGGCGTGGAGTTCCCCACGTTCGCGATGCCCACCGTCGTCGGCGAGATCAAGCGCTTCTTCCGCGACACCTCCTGGTCGGTGCGGGTGCCGCGCCGGCTCCAGGAGCTGCGGCTCGCCCTCACCAAGACCAGCGACGAGCTCGCCCAGAAGCTCGACCGCTCGCCGACCGTTCCGGAGCTGGCCAAGGCGCTCGGGGTCTCCGAGGAGGACGTCGTCGACGGCCTGGCCGTCGGCAACGCCTACACCGCCTCCTCGCTCGACTCGCCCTCGCCCGAGGACGACGGCGGCGAGGGTTCGCTGGCGGACCGGCTGGGCTACGAGGACGCGGCGCTGGAGGGCGTCGAGTACCGCGAGTCGCTCAAGCCGCTGCTGGCCAAACTCCCGCCGCGTGAGCGCCAGATCATCATGCTGCGCTTCTTCGCCAACATGACCCAGTCGCAGATCGGCGAGGAGGTCGGCATCTCCCAGATGCACGTCTCGCGGCTGCTGACCCGCACCCTCGCCCAGCTCAGGGAGGGGCTCATCGCCGACTGACCGGGAACCCCCGATCCCGAGGGTTCCGATTTGACGGCTCGTCAGACACACTGTCGCGATGCGACGTCAGACATGTGGCAGGTCCGGCCGCCGGGGCGCAGTGATCGCCGCCTCGGCGGCCGTGCTGTGTCTGGGCGGTGCCCTGACAGGCTGCGGAGACCGGGCGGGCGGCGACGGCTACACGGCGGTCGGCGCGGCGGCGACGGGCCCGGCGAAGGCTCCCTCGGGGGCGGTCGCGCCCTCGGGCAAGGTCACGCTGGTGCCGCTGGACGGGGCCGGGAGACCGGGCGGGAGCGGCGCCGGGGAGTCCTCGGGCGCCTCGCCCTCGTCATCCCCCGGAGCCCCGGAGTCCCCCGGAGCCCCGGACGCCGGGGACGGCGCGGGCGCTGCGGGCGGCCCCGGCCCGGACACGGCGCGTCCCGGTGCGTCCGGGAGCCCGGCAGGGGCCACGGGAGGACCGGGCGGCACCGCTACGAGCGGCGCTCCGTCGAACGGGTCCGGCTCGGCGGACGGCTCCGCGGGGACCACGGGCCCGGCCGGCCCCGCGTCGCCGACCGCACCCGGCCCGACGGCCCCCGCCGGGCCCGCCGTCATCGAGGCCGGCGCCCCCGTGCGCGCGGCGGCGGACGAGCGGTGGTGCGAGAAGGTGACCGTGGAGTTCCGCAACACCGGCGGCTCGCCCGCGCGTTCGGGCACCGTCACCTTCGCCACGCACATCATCGGCGGGCTGGGGATCGACTGGGCGACCCGGGAATCGACAGCGCCGCTGCCCGTGCCCATCGGCGCGGGAGCGGCGCGGAAGATGACGTACACCGTCTGTGTGGACGCCTGGCGGGTGCCCCTGGGCATGCATGTCGAGACCCGGGACGTGACCGCCGTCTGGAAGTGACGGGGGACTACGCGATGACCGGAGTGCCGGTCAGCCGAGCGCGAGCCAGGCGACCGCGCCGAGCACGATGACCACCGCGACGACGGCGGCGATCAGTCCGGTCCTCGGGCCGGAGGACACGGCGGCGGGCTGCTGCCGGCGCTGCGGCTCGCCCTCGTCGACGAAGGCGCGGAACATCTGGGTGTTGCCTGCCGGGTCGCTGTTGCCCTCGGGACCCTGCGGTGCGTGGGGATTGTGTGCCATGTCGCAGGACCCTAGCGAACTCGGCGGAACCGCCCAACCCCCGGGCGGTGAAGGGGCGGGGCCATAACCGGGGAACCGGTGAAGGCCGCGCGGCACAGCCACCCGGGCCGCCGCCCGCCGTTCCGGGGCCCTGGCCTCGGGAGGCCGTCAACCTCCGTACGCGGGAGCCCAGTTGTCCAGCGCGCCGTGTCGCCGCGCCCGCGTTCTCGTATAGGTGCGCGAGCGGTGACCCTCCGCCCGCATCCGAAGCCGCGAGGACGACGGAGGTCACCACCGGAGCGCACCCGCCGCCGCATCCGGAGTGGCGCAGGACACACCCGCCACTCGCGCACCGCACACGCTGGGCGTTTGACCCGCGCCCTACGGAGCCTTTTGTTTTCCTTTACTTCTGCAAGCCCCTTTTCGTTTGCCTGCAGCAACCAACGGCTTCTATGGTTGCCCTAAGCAACAAGATGACGTGAATGTCTGGGGGTCCCGTGGCCGCGCGGAGTCAGTACGAAGAACTGGCCCGGCAGCTCAGCGCAGTCGGCGCCGTCAAACGGGGCCTGGCCCGCATCCTCCCCGCCGAATGCCCCTCCGGCTCGGCGGCCGTACTGGCTCTGCTGAGCCGGCACGGCGAGATGCGGATCAGCAGACTGGCCGAGTTCCTCGACGTCGACATGTCGGTGACCAGCCGACACGTCGCCCACGTGGCGGAACGCGGCTGGATCGAGCGTTCCCCGGACCCGGCGGACAAGCGTTCCCGCATCCTGCGGCTGACCCCCGCGGGCGAGGGTGTGCTCGAGGATCTGAACTGCCGGACGACCGAGATGTTCGCCCACAACCTTCAGGATTGGTCCGACGACGAGGTCGGGCAGCTCAACACGTTGCTGGCCCGGCTGCGCGACAGCTTCTCCTGTCGCAGCTCCGGCGGGTGCGCCCCCGGAAAGCACAGCGGCGACTGCCGCTCCCGGCCCACCGACAGCCACGACGGCTCGTACACCCGTACACCCGTGTAACAGAAGCAAAGAGAAGGATCCAAATGGCTACGACCACACCAACCGGTGTGCGGGGCGGCCACGCCAAGCACGGAGGGAACGAACCCTCCGCCGGCGTGCCGATGACACACCGGCAGATCATGGAAGCGCTCACCGGGCTGCTGCTCGGCATGTTCGTCGCGATTCTGTCGTCCACCGTCGTCACCAACGCCCTGCCGGAGATCATCTCCGACCTCGGCGGCGGCCAGAGCGCCTACACCTGGGTCGTCACGGCCTCGCTGCTGGCCATGACGGCGACGACCCCCCTGTGGGGCAAGCTCGCTGACCTGTTCAGCAAGAAGCTGCTGGTCCAGATAGCACTCGTCATCTACGTCGCCGGCTCGGTCGTCGCCGGTCTGTCGACCAGCAGCGGCATGCTGATCGTCTGCCGCGTGGTCCAGGGCATCGGCGTCGGCGGTCTCTCCGCGCTCGCCCAGATCGTGATGGCCGCGATGATCGCCCCGCGCGAGCGCGGCCGCTACAGCGGCTACCTCGGCGCGGTCTTCGCCGTCGCCACCGTCGGCGGTCCGCTGCTCGGCGGTGTCATCACCGACACCAGCTGGATGGGCTGGCGCTGGTGCTTCTACGTCGGCGTGCCGTTCGCGGCCATCGCCCTCGTGGTGCTCCAGAAGACCCTGAAGCTCCCGGTCGTCAAGCGCGAGGTCAAGGTCGACTGGACCGGCGCCTTCTTCATCAGCGCCGCCGTCTCGCTGCTGCTCCTCTGGGTGACCTTCGCGGGCGACAAGTACGACTGGATGTCCTGGCAGACCGGCGTGATGCTCGCGGGCTCCGTGCTCCTCGCGCTGCTCTTCGTCTTCACCGAGTCCCGTGCCAGCGAGCCGATCATCCCGCTGCGGCTGTTCCGCAACCGGACGATCACGCTGGCCTCGCTCGCCTCGCTGTTCGTCGGTATCGCGATGTTCGCGGGCACCGTCTTCTTCAGCCAGTACTTCCAGCTGGCGCGCGGCAAGTCGCCGACGATGTCCGGTGTGATGACGATCCCGATGATCACCGGGCTCTTCCTCTCCTCGACCGTCTCGGGCCAGGTCATCACCAAGACGGGCCGCTGGAAGGCCTGGCTGGTCACCGGTGGCTTCCTGATCACGGCGGGCCTCGGCCTGCTCGGCACCATCCGGTACGACACCGCCTACTGGCACATCGCGATCTACATGTTCCTCATGGGTCTCGGCGTCGGCATGATGATGCAGAACCTGGTCCTCGCCACGCAGAACCAGGTCGAGCCCAAGGACCTCGGCTCCGCGAGCTCCGTCGTCACGTTCTTCCGTTCGCTCGGTGGCGCCATCGGTGTCTCGGCACTGGGCGCCGTCATGGCGAACCGGGTCACGCACTACGTCAAGGACGGCCTGACGGACCTCGGTCCCGAGGGCGCGGCCATGGGCCACGGCGGTACCGGCGGCGGGGGCATCCCCGACCTGGACACGCTGCCCGCGCCGTTCCGCACGGTCGTGGAGGCCGCCTACGGGCACGGCGTCGGTGACGTCTTCCTGTACGCCGCTCCGGCCGCGCTGGTCGCCTTCATCATCACGATCTTCATCAAGGAGGTCGCGCTGAAGACGAACGCGGCCAACGACGCCCCGGCTCCGGCCGAGGCCGTGGAGCTCGCCAAGGACCCGTCCGGTACGGCGGGCCAGGTCTCCGAGGCAGCCGCCGGCGTCACCGCCGTCGACACCCTGGAGGCCGCCCCCGAGGCCGCTCCGGTGGCGACCGTGCAGGGCACCGCGGTCCGCGGTGTGGTGCGCGGTGCCGAGGGCGTACCCGTCGACCGGGCCGCCGTCACGCTGATCTCGCTGGGCGGCCGGCAGCTGGGCATCTCGGTCGCGCAGGCCGACGGCTCCTACGCCCTGAACGCCCCGGGCGCCGGTTCGTACGTCCTGATCGCGTCGGCCGACGGCTTCCAGCCGCAGGCGTCGACCGTGGTCGTCGGCGACGAGGCGCTCTCGTACGACATCCTGCTCGCCGGTACGAGCGGCCTGGCCGGCTCCGTACGGGCCGCCGAAGGCGGTATGCCGGTCGAGGGCGCCATGGTCATCGTGACCGATGTGCGCGGCGACGTGCTGGCCACCGGCAAGTCCGGTGACGCGGGCGAGTTCACCTTCGGTGAGCTGGTCCCCGGTGCGGTGACCGTCGCGGTCAACGCGGCCGGCTTCCGTCCGCTGGCGCTGCCGGTGGAGATCGGCGGCCAGGGTGTCACCCGGGTCGACGCCGCACTGCAGTCCGGTGCGCTGGTCCAGGGCGTGGTGCGGGCCGGTTCCGGCCGGCGGCCGCTGCCCGACGCCCGCGTCACGCTGGTCGACGCGGCCGGCAACGTGATCGCCACCTCGACGACCGGGGAGGACGGGGCCTACGCCTTCGCCGACCTGGACGCGGGCGAGTACTCGGTCATCGCGACCGGTTACCCGCCGGTGGCCGGTTCCCTGACCGTGGCCGGTCACGGGGTCGACGGCCACGACATCGAGCTCGCCCACCCGGGCGAGTAACCGGTCCGGGGAATTCTCCCGGATACGTAAGACCCCTGGCGGGACGGCACTTCGAGCGGAGAGTCTGTCCAGGCCGGCGGAAATGGGCCCCGGCGGTGGGGACGGCAGGCAGGGGACGGCCTGCCGTCCCCGCCCCGGGGCCCGACTCATTGAGTGACCTGTTCCTCGAAGGGGCGGGGCATGGAGCAAGGAGAGAAAACGGGATGGGACTTCGCGCACAGGTACGCACGCGGGACGGCTGGGCCGTCCAGCACGCGGTCGTGACGGTCACCGACATGACCGGGACGCAGGTGCTGCGCGCCGCCGCCGACGAGGACGGGTCGGTGTGGACCGACACACCGCTGTCCGCCGGCGCGTACACCGTGATCGTGACGGCGGTCGGCTACGCCCCCGCCGCCTCCACCGCCCTCGTCACGGCGAGCGGCCGGGTCGAGGCCGGCACGGTGGTGCTGGCCCGCCAGGGCGGCGTGGAGCTGCCGCCGCCGGGCGCCTGGTCGCTGGATCCGGCGCACTCCTCGGTGGGCGCGGTCGCGCAGCACCTGGGGATCTCCAGCGTGCACGGCCGGTTCACCGACTTCGGCGGCCGGATCGAGATCGCCGAGGACGTCCAGCGGTCGCGCGTGGACGCCGTCATCAACGCGGCCAGCATCGACACCGGCAACGGCATGCGGGACAAGCACCTGCGCTCGCCCGACTTCCTGGACACCGAGCGCTTCCCGGAGATCACCTACCGCTCCACCGGCCTGACTCCGGCAGGACCCGACCGCTGGACGGTGCACGGCGAACTGTCGTTGCACGGCGTGGACCGCCCGGTCGACCTGGACCTGAGCTACCTCGGCACCGGCCCGGACCCGTGGGGCGGCGTCCGCGCGGCGTTCAGCGCCACGGCGGAGCTGCGCCGCGAGGACTTCGCCATGAACTACAACCAGGTCCTCCAGGCGGGCATCTCGGCGATCGGCACCACGCTGCGGATCGAGCTCGACATCCAGGCGGTGCAGGGCGACTCCCTGCCCGCCGTCTGATCCCGGCAGTCGTAGGGTCGGTTCCATGGCATCGAACATCGCGACCAACACCGCCGTGGGACTCGACGACTTGCTGGAGTTCGTACGGCCCCGGCACCGGGCGATCCTGCTGACCACCCGGTCCGACGGCCGCCCCCAGGGCTCCCCGCTCACCTGCGGCGTCGACGACGCCGGCCGGATCGTCGTCTCGACGTACCCCGAACGGGCCAAGACCCGCAACGCGAAGCGGGACGAGCGCGTGAGCGTGATCGTCCTGTCGGACGAGTGGAACGGGCCCTGGGTGCAGATCGACGGTTCGGCCGAGGTGATCGACTCACCCGACTCGGTCGAGCCCCTCGTCGAGTACTTCCGGAACATCTCGGGGGAGCATCCCGACTGGGACGAGTACCGGGCGGCGATGGTGAAGCAGGGCAAGTCGATCATCAGGATCACCCCCGAGCGGTGGAGCCCCGTCGCCACCGGCGGCTTCCCGGCGCACCTGGCCACGGGCGGCTGACCGCGGTGACGCTTCCGCCGCCCGCACTGCTCGCCCGGGCCCGGCTGCTGGCCGGTCCCGAAGTGGGCGATGTCGTGGCCGAGGCGCTGGAGCGGACCACCGGGCGCACGGTCGAGCGCGACGGCCCGGCCGGTGGCGGGCCCTATGTGTACGTGGGGGCCGCGCTGCCCGACGCGCTGCGCGGCGACGGTCTGCTCTGGTTCCACAGCGTGAACGCCGGCACGGACGCCCTGCTGGGCGCCGGGCCATGGCCGGACGGGGCGCTGCTCACCCGGACGGTGGGCCGCATGGGTGAGCGGATCGCGCAGTACGTGCTCGGCTGGGTGCTGGCGGAATGCCAGTCGGTCCCGGAGTTCGCCGCGCAGCACGCCCGGGGCGAGTGGCGCCGCATCCCGTCGGAGCTCGCGGCCGGACAGACGGCCGTGGTGCACGGCACCGGACGGATCGGCTCGGCCGTCGCCGGGCTGCTGCGGTCGTGCGGCATCCGGACCGTGGGCGCCGTCCGCACCCCGCGCCCCGTACCGCCGGGCTTCGACGCGGTGGCCGTGGCGGACGAACCGGTGGACGCCCGCTGGGTGGTGGCCGCGCTGCCGCTGACGGACGCGACGGCCGGGTACTTCGGGGCGGCCCGCCTCGCGGCCATGGGCGGGGCCACGTTCCTCAACGTGGGGCGGGGCGCGACGGTGGACCTGGCGGCGCTGGAGGCGGCGCTGCACGCGGGTTCGGTGGGGCGCGCGGTACTGGACGTGCTGCCCGACGAGCCGGCCGCACCCGGCGACGCCTGCTGGCGGCTGCCCCGTACGGTGATCACCTCGCACTCCGCGGGCATCACGGCGGACGACGACATCGTCACGGACTTCACCGCCTGCCTGCGGGAACTGACGGCGGGACGGATCCCCGCACTCGCCGTGGACACGGCCCGCGGCTACTGACGGGGCCAGGTGCCCCGGGCCACCTCTTCGCCCTCCGACTCCGACTCCGCGTCCGGGGACGGGGACAGCGACGGCTCCCGCTCCCTCATCGCGACGATGCCCGCGATCAGCAGGTCGAGCGCGAACGCGAAGTCGCGCTCGTGCATCTCGTGCACGGTGTCGGCGCCCCGGGCCGCGATGAGGTCCTGCGAGTTCTCCACGATCGGGCCCAGGTGCGGCTGGCCCTGGATGGCCGTCATGGCCTTCTGGAAGTACGCGTCCTGGCTGAGCCCGGCCTCGGCACTGCGCTGGGCGAACTGGCCCTCGACGGTGGCGAATCCGTACACGAACTGGAAGACCGCGGAGAGCGCGCCGGTCTGCCGGCCCAGGGGCAGACCGGTCGCGCGGATCACGTCCTGGATGGCGTACGACATGAGCATCGCGTGCGGGCCCACGTTGAGGAACTTCCCGACGAGCGGGGAGACCCAGGCGTGGCGGACCAGCAGGGTCCGGTAGGACGTCGCCAGCGCGCGCAGCCGGGTCTCCCACGGTGCGTCCTCCTGCGGCGGGTCGATCTCGCTGTAGACCGAGTCGAGGGCCAGTTCCAGGAGGTGTCGAGGGCCAGTTCCAGGAGGTCGTCCTTGGTGTCGACGTACCAGTAGAGGGACATCGCCGTGACGTTCAGCTCGGCGGCGAGCCGGCGCATGGAGAACTTCGCGAGGCCCTCGGCGTCCAGCAGCCGGACCGTCGCCGCGGTGATCCGGTCGCGGTCGAGCCCGGCCGGCTGGTCGGACCTCCGGGCGCGCGACGGTGGCCGGTGGTTCAGCCACACGCTGGTCCGGGCAGGGTCCTTCGCACGGTCGGCCGCGGACACCATGGCGCACTCCCTCGTCTCGCCGGCGGGGCACACCGGACGCGTACCGTCTGCCCCGGAAAACGGAGCAGTACGGTCCGGTAGGCCCCCGTCCGATGCTATGCCGCCGCCGCGGCCCCGGCCGGGTCGGCCCGGTCCGATTCTCCCCGCTCCGCACGGCGCAGCAGTACCGCGGCCAGCAACCCGCCGGCCAGCACCGCCACCGCCCCGACCAGCATGCTGGTCTCCAGGCCCGAGGAGAACGCGTCGGTGATCCGCTGCCGCTCCGCGTCACCGCTCGCGGCGGCCAGGGCGGCGGGCAGCGAGGCCGCGCCGACGGCCGACGGGACGAGCGCCGCGAACCGGGAGTTCAGGACCGCGCCGAGCACCGCGACCCCGAGGCCGTTGCCGCATTCGGCGAGCGTGCCGTTGACCCCGGCGCCGACACCGGCCTTCTCGGGCGGGATGGCGCTCATGATCGCGTTGGCCATGGCGGGCATGGCGAGCGCGATGCCCGCACCCATCACGAGCAGTCCGAGCAGCGTCCCCCCGTAACCGTCCCCGCCCAGCAGCGCGATCGCGCCCAGTCCGGCGGCGAGCAGCCCCATCCCGGAGGCGATGGTGACGGGCGTCCCGAGCTTGGGCACCAGCCGTGCGCCGAGCCCGGTGAGGTTGAGCGCGACGACGCTCAGCGCCAGCGGGGCCGTACGCAGACCGGCCTCCAGCGGCCCGTAGCCGAGGACGAACTGGAGCTGCTGGGTGAGCAGGAAGAGCGAGCCGCCCATCCCGAACGCGACCAGGATCGCGCCCGCGACCGCGCCGATGAACTTCTGGTTGCGGAAGAAGTGCATGTCCAGCATCGGGTACGGGATGTGCAGCTCCCACAGCACGAACCCGGTGAGGACGGCGACCCCGATGAACGCGGTCAGCAGCACCTGGCCCGATGTCCATCCGTGTCCGGGCCCGGAGATGATCGCGTACACGACCGCCGCCATGCCGATGGTGGAGAGGACGGCACCGAGGAGGTCGGGGCGCTCGCCGCTCGGGTTCTTCGACTCCGGGACCAGCCGCGCCACGGCGACCAGGCCGATCACCGCGACCGGGATGTTGATCAGGAAGATCGCGCCCCACCAGAAGTGGTCGAGCATGACCCCGCCGATCAGCGGACCCACGGCGAAGCCGAGTGAGCTGACGGTCGACCAGATGCCGATCGCCTTCACGCGCTCGGTCTCGTCGAAGATCTGGACGACCACGGCGAGGGTGGTGGTCATCAGCAGCGCGCCGCCGATGCCCATGCCGGCCCGGGCGGCGATCAGTTGCGCCGACGACTGCGCGAGTCCGGCCACCAGTGAGCCGATACCGAACAGGGCGAGTCCGCTGATCAGCATCTTCTTGCGGCCGTAGCGGTCGGCGGAGCTGCCCGCCGTCAGCAGCAGCCCGGACTGGACGAGCGAGTAGGCGTTGATCATCCACTGCACGTCGGCGGTGGAGGCGTCCAGCTCCCGGGTGAGGGAGGGGATCGCGACGTTGAGGACGGTGTTGTCCAGCAGCACGGTGAGCTGGGCGAGACAGATGACGCCGAGGATCAGCCAGCGCTGTGGATGGCTCGGCGCCGAGAGGCGGTTCGACTCGGCGGAGGTCGCCGTCATACGGACTCCCAGGCGTTCGGTCAGGATCTTCTGCGGTGCTTCCGCGGTGTCTTCCGCGGTGTCTTATACGGTGTACAGGGAAGCGCTGTACACCGTATAGCCGTGCAGGGGACACGTACAACCGACTTTCCCGCGATACGGTGCCGATCACTGATCCGACAAGGACTGGAGTGGCATGTCACTGCGTCGTCGTACGGTGGAAGTCCTGCTGACCGCAGGCCTGTTGGGGACCGTTCTCGCACCTCCCGCGGCAGCCGCGGGGCACGACCGGGGGCAGCTGGTGCCCCTGCGCGTGGCCACGTACAACATCCATGCGGGGTCCGGCATGGACAACGTCTTCGATCTCGACCGGCAGGTGGCGGAGCTCCGCTCGCTGGACGCGGATGTGATCGGGCTCCAGGAGGTCGACGTCCACTGGGGCGACCGCAGTCAGGGACGCGACCTGGCGGCCGAGCTGGCCGAGCGCCTGGACATGCGGGTGTCCTTCGCCCCGATCTACAGCTTCGACCCGGCGGTTCCGGGCGACCCCCGCCGCGAGTTCGGCGTCGCGGTGCTGTCCCGGTACCGGATCGTGAGCGCCGAGAACCACGACATCACCCGGCTCTCCACCCAGGACCCGAACCCGGTCCCGGCGCTCGCGCCCGGCTTCGGCGAGGTCGTGGTGCGGGTGAAGGGCGTCCCCGTGCACGTGTACGCGACGCACCTCGACTACCGCGGCGACCCGTCCGTCCGAATCGCCCAGGTGGCGGACACCCGCCGGATCATGGCCGAGGACCAGGAGTCGGAGCGGCGGCCGGTGCACCAGATCCTGCTCGGCGACTTCAACGCGGCCCCGGCGGCTCCCGAGCTGGCGCCCCTGTGGGAGACGCTCGACGACGTCGAGCCGGGCGGTCCCACGTACCCGGCGCTGGATCCGGTGCAGCGCATCGACTACGTGGCGGTCTCCAAGGACACCGTCCGGGTACGCGACGCGGCGGTGGCCGAGACACTCGCCTCGGACCACCGCCCCGTTGTCGCCGACCTGTTGCTGCGGCGCTGACCTTCCCGGGCGGCGGCCCTCAGCCGCTCGCGGGCTGCGTCAGGTCGTAGAAGGTCGCGCTGCCGGCGGTGACCTTCTTGAAGCTCTTCTCGACCCAGGTGGAGATCTGTGACGAGGTGCCGCTGCTGCCGCCCATGCCGCCACCGCCGCCCGTGCCGCTGGAGATGAAGTAGTGGATCCGGCCGTCCTCGACGTACTTCTTGAACTGGGAGAGCGTCGGGGACGGGTCGCTCCCGTTGAAGCCGCCGATCGCCATCACGGGATCGCCGGTGGCGAGCTGGTAACTGGCGGCGTTCTGCGAGCCGATGGCCGCGGCGGCCCAGGTGAAGTCGTCAGCGTCCGCCATCAGGAGCTTCTTCGCCGCGGCGTCGACGGTCGCGCCGTTGAGCAGCCCGCCCATGCCGCCGCCACCGCCCCGGGTGCCTTCGCCCATGCCGGGCATGGCCCCGGGCTGCTGACCGTTCCGCGCGGTGCCGGGGCCGCCCTGCATCCGACCCTGGCCCTGGCCGGGCGGGGTGCCGGTCGGGGGCTGCCCCATGCCGCCGCCCTGCTGGGTGCCCTGGGTGCCGCCCTGCTGGGTGCCCTGCCCGGGGGGCCGCATCCCACCGCCGCCACCGGGACCACGGCCACCGCCGCCGCCGGGGCCGCCGCCCATCCCGCCGGAGGACGGGCCCGCCGTGACGATGGAGCCCTGGTGTCCGGTGTTCAGCGTGCTCACGGTGTACGCGGCCGGCCCGGCCAGTGACGCGACGAAGCCCAGACCCACGGCAGCGAGCGCCAGTTGGCGCCCCAGCCGGGACACGAGCAGGAGCCCCAGCGCGCCGACGGCCCCGGCGACGAGCACCGTGGGCCGCAGCCACGGCTGGTAGTCCGGGGTGCGCCCCAGCAGCACGTACGACCAGTACGCCGTCACGCCCACGGTGACCGCGAGCGCGGCGCCCGCCCACCAGCGGGACCGCTCCTCCCACAGGACCGTGGCGCCCATGCCGATCAGCGCCGCGAGGTAGGGGGCCAGGGCCACCGTGTAGTACTGGTGGAAGATGCCGGCCATGAAGCTGAACACGGCCGCGGTCATCAGCAGCGAGCTGCCCCAGGCGAGGAACGCCGCCCGGGCCGTGTCGGTCCTCTTCGCCCGCCAGGTCAGCCAGACACCGGCGACCAGGAGAATGAGGGCTGCGGGCAGCAGCCAGGCGATCTGGCTGCCGATCTCGGAGTTGAACATCCGGCCGATGCCGGTCTCGCCCCACTGGCCGCCACCACCCGCGCCGCCACCGCCCCCGCCGACGCTGCCGGTCTCCTCGCCGTTGATCCGGCCGAGGCCGTTGTAGCCGAAGGTCAGCTCCAGGAAGGAGTTGTTCTGCGAGCCGCCGATGTACGGGCGCGAGGAGGCGGGCCACAGTTCGACGATCGCGACCCACCAGCCGCCCGCGACGGTCATCGCCAGCGCCGAGAGGCCCAGCTGACCGAACCTCTTGGGTACGGAGACCGGAGCGGACACCGCGTACAGCACCGCCAGCGGCGGGAGGATCAGGAACGCCTGGAGGGTCTTGGACAGGAACGCCAGACCGACCGCGCCGCCCGCCCAGACGAGCCACTTGGTGCGGCCGTCCTCCATCGCGCGCAGCACGCAGTAGACGGTGACGGTCATCAGCAGCGCGAGCAGCGCGTCCGGGTTGTTGAAGCGGAACATCAGCGCGGCGACGGGCGTGAGCGCGAACACCGCCATGGTGATCAGCCCGGCCGCCGCGCTGAACCGGCGGCGTACGGAGGCGTAGAGCACCCCGGCCGTCGCCGCGGCCATCAGCACCTGCGGGGCCAGGATCGCCCAGGAGTGCAGGCCGAAGATCCGCACCGACAGCGCCATGGGCCAGAGCGTGGCCGGGGGCTTGTCGACGGTGATGGCGTTGGCCGAGTCCAGCGAACCGAAGAAGAAGGCCTTCCAGCTCTGGCTGCCGGCCTGTACGGCCGCGGAGTAGAAGGAGTTGGCGTAGCCGGAGGAGCTGAGGTTCCACAGGTAGGCCACCGTGATGACCAGCAGCATGGACAGGAAGGCCGGGCGCGCCCAGCGGGGGTCCTCGGACCGGCCGCGCCACACGCGGTGCGGCAGCGAGGGGCCGGTCGGTGCGTGGCCCGCCGCGCCCTGGGGCGGCGCCGGGAGATGGTCGAGCGTGGTCATCGGACGTTCCTCAGTTCGTGGTGGGTGTCGTCGGCCGGGACCGCGGCCGGGCGGGACGCCGGGACGTCCGCGGGTACTGCGGCCGGGCGGGGCCCGTCACCGCTCCGGTCGCGGTCCGGGAAGACCCAGGCGCGGAAGAGCAGGAACCGCAGCACCGTCGCCGCGAGGTTGGCCGCGATCAGCACGGCGAGTTCGGTGCCGTGCGAGGGCGAGCCGGAGGCGGCGCCCAGCGCCGCGAGCGAACCGCTGGTCAGCACCAGACCGATGGCGAACACCACCAGGCCCTGCGCCTGGTGGCGGACGGCTCCGCCCCGGCCGCGTACGCCGAAGGTGAGCCTCCGGTTCGCCGCGGTGTTGGCGACGGCCGACACCAGCAGCGCGCCGCCGTTCGCGATCTGCGGGCCGACGCCCTGCCGGAAGAGCGAGTACAGGAGCAGGTAGACGAGCGTCGAGAGGGCTCCCACGGCGCAGAACCCGACCAGCTGCCGGGCCAGTCCGCGCGGCACCCCGCCGATCCCGCGGTCGCGCGGATCGTCGCCGAAGGGCCGCGCCAGCCGGTCCAGCGGCAGCGCGCCGACGGCCAGCGCACGCCCCACCCGCCACACGCCTTTCAGGTCCTCGGTGGCGGTCCGCACGATGTGGACCGTCGAGTCCGGGTCGTCCACCCAGTCGACCGGCACCTCGTGGATGCGCAGCCCGGCCCGCTCGGCCAGCACCAGCATCTCGGTGTCGAAGAACCAGCCGGTGTCCTCGACCATCGGCAGCAGCCGCTGCGCGACCTCGCGCCGGATCGCCTTGAACCCGCACTGGGCGTCGCTGAACCGGGCGGCCAGCGAGGACCGCAGAATGATGTTGTAGGCCCGCGAGATGAACTCCCGCTTCGTCCCCCGGACCACTCGCGAACTGCGGGCGAGCCGCGAGCCGATGGCCAGGTCCGAATGCCCGGAGATCAGCGGGGCGACCAGCGGGAGCAGCGCGTTGAGGTCGGTGGACAGATCCACGTCCATGTAGGCGAGGACCGGTGCGTCCGAGTGCGACCAGACGGTACGCAGCGCCCGTCCCCGGCCCTTCTCCTCCAGCCGGTAGGCACGCACCCCCGGCAGCGTGCGGGCCAGCCGCTGCGCCACCTCGGGCGTCCGGTCGGTGCTCGCGTTGTCCGCGACGGTGATCCGGAAGGCGTAGGGGAAGGTACGTGCCAGATGGTCGTGGAGCCGCAGCACGCACGGCTCCAGGTCCTTCTCCTCGTTGTAGACGGGTACCACCACATCGAGTACGGGGGCACCGGCCGCATCGCCCGCGCCGGCCAGGAGGTGGTCCCGGGCCGGCAAGGTGCTCCAAGGAGTGTCGGTTCGCATGACTTCGACACTCGCCAACCGCGCTGTCACACCCGTGTGCTGAGCCTGTGGTCCTGCTGTGAGGTGGGCGGACCGCTTCCGTGCGTTTCTCCCGGGTGCCCGGGATCCGCCGGCAGATGGACGGCGAACACCGTGTCCCCCGGCACCGAACGCACCTCGACGACTCCGCCGTGCGCGACGACCACGGCCTGCACGATGGCGAGCCCGAGCCCTGTCGAACCGGCGTGCCGGGACCGCGAGGCGTCCCCGCGCGCGAACCGCTCGAAGACGTGCGGCAGCAGATCAGGAGGAATGCCGGGCCCGTTGTCCCGGACCTCCAGGGTCACCCAGGGGTTCCCGGTCTCTGCGAGTACCCGGGCCGTGACCGTGGTCCCGGGCGGGGTGTGCGTACGGGCGTTGGCCAGCAGGTTGACCAGGACCTGCTGGATCCGGGTCGGGTCGGCGCGTACGGCGGCGGGCACCTCGGGGAGGTCCAGCCGCCAGTGGTGCGTGGGCCCCGGCCCGTCCGGCGAGGCGGGTCTGCCCGCGACCCGCGCGTCGCTCACCGCGTCTATGACGAGCGGAGAGAGATCGGTGCTCTCGTACGAGAGCGGGCGGCCCGCGTCCAGCCGGGCGAGCAGCAGCAGATCCTCCACCATGCCCGTCATGCGCTGGGCCTCGGACTCGATCCGCCCGAGTGCGTGCCGGGTGTCGGGACCGGTGTTCTCCCGTCCGCGCCGGGTGAGTTCGGCGTATCCGCGGATCGAGGCGAGGGGCGTGCGGAGCTCGTGGCTGGCGTCGGCGACGAACTGGCGTACCCGCATCTCGCTCTTCTGCCGCGCGTCCAGGGCCGAACCGACGTGCTCCAGCATCCGGTTGAGGGCCGCGCCGACCTGGCCGACCTCGGTGCGCGGATCGGCCTCGGCGTCCGCGACCCGTTCGAACAGGGTGACCTCGCCGCTGTGCAGCGGGAGTTCGGAGACGCGCGTCGCGGTGGCGGCGACCCGGCGCAGCGGCCGCAGGGCGACCCCGACCATGGCGGCACCGGCGATTCCGGCGGCGATCAGTCCGGCCCCGGTGACGCAGACCTCGACGAGGATCAGCGTGTTGAGGGCGCCGCTCACCTCCGAGGTCGGGATGCCGACCAGGACGGTCGTGCCGTCGCTCGCGGGGGCCGCGGCCTGCACCCGGTAGCCGCCCAGTCCGGGCAGCTCGACATCGTGCGCCTTGCCGTTCGCGGGAACGTGGGCCGCTTCCAGCGCGGCTTGCTGCGCGCCGGTCAGCGGTTCGGTGTTCTCCGTGGCGTCGAAGCCGGCGCCCGTGGCGACCGCGGAGTCGGTGACCTCGCCGTCCACGGTGAGCGCGCCGAACGTCTTGAGGGGCTGGCCGCCGCCCATGCCGATGAAGCCGAGCGGATCCCGGTCCTTGGGCCCGCCGGGCGTGGGCGTACCCGGCATGCGGGCGGCCCGGATGCCGATGTCGCGCAGCTGGCCGTCCAGCTTGCCGTACATGTACGTGTGGAACGCGATGGCGGTGACGGTTCCGATCACGGCCGCGACGACCGCGATCAGCATCACCGAGGACACGGCGAGCCGGGTCCGCAGCGTCCACGGCCCCCTGCCCAGCCGTTTCACGCGGCTACTCACCGGGCTTGATGAGATACCCGGCCCCGCGCCGGGTGTGGATCATCGGCGTCCGGCCGGCGTCGATCTTCTTGCGCAGGTACGAGATGTAGAGCTCGACGACGTTGGCCTGTCCGCCGAAGTCGTAGTTCCAGACCCGGTCCAGGATCTGCGCCTTGCTCAGCACCCGGCGCGGATTGCGCATCAGGAAGCGCAGCAGCTCGAACTCGGTCGCGGTGAGGTGGATGTTCGCGCCGCCCCGGCTCACCTCGTGGCTGTCCTCGTCCAGCATCAGATCGCCGACGACGAGCGTCGACTCGCTGCGTACCGCCGCCGTGCCGGACCGCCGGATCAGGCCGCGCAGCCGGGCGACGACCTCCTCCAGGCTGAACGGCTTGGTGACGTAGTCGTCCCCGCCGGCCGTGAGCCCGGCGATCCGGTCCTCCACGGAGTCCCGCGCGGTCAGGAACAGCACGGGCACCTCGGACAGCTCACGGCGCAGCCGGCCGAGGACGGCGAGCCCGTCCGTGTCGGGCAGCATCACGTCGAGGATCACCGCGTCGGGCCGGAACTCCCGGGCCGTACGCAGGGCGCCGGCACCGTCGCCCGCGCTGCGGACCTCCCAGCCCTCGTAGCGAAGCGCCATGGAGAGCAGCTCGGCCAGCGGGGCCTCGTCGTCCACGACCAGCACCCGGACGGGGGTCCGGTCCGGCCTGAGCAGTTCGGTACGCCCCTGGGGCGAGGTCGTCGTCGTCATGCCCCAACCTTGTGAGACGCCCCTGAGAGAGTTCTTTCCCGATTCTGTGAATTCCCTGAGAACCGAGAAAGGGTGCGGGGCGGCCGGCCCCGGCCTCAGCAGTCGAACAGCGCTTTCGCGTTGTCGTGGCAGACCGCACGCAGCCAGTCGTCCCCGAGCCCCAGCCGCTCCAGGGCGTGCAGCTGGTGGGCGTACGGGTACGGGATGTTCGGGAAGTCCGTCCCCAGCAGGATCCGGCCTCCGAGCGCCGCGAGCCGCCCGCGCTCCGCCACCGGGAACGGATGGAAGTCCTCGGTGAAGTCGGTGAACGCCATCGTCGTGTCGAGCCTGACCTCCGGGTACGTCTCCGCGAGCGTCAGGAACTCCGTGTACTCGGGCATCCCCATGTGCGCCACGACGAGCGGCAGCCGGGGGTGCCGGGCGAGCAGCCGGCCGATCGGTTCCGGCCCGGTGTGCGTGCCGGGCGCCGGCCCGGATCCGCAGTGCATCACGACGGGGACCCCGGCTTCGGCGAGCAGTCCCCAGACCGGCTCCAGCAGCGGATCGTTCGGGTCGTACGAACCGACCTGGATGTGTGACTTGAAGACCCGCGCCCCCGCCTCGACGGCCTGCGCCACGTACTTCTCGACGCCCTCCTCGGGGAAGAAGGTCGCGGTGTGCAGACAGTCGGGCACCCGGGCCGCGAAGTCGGCCGCCCAGCCGTTCAGCCAGGCCGCCATGCCGGCCTTGTGCGGGTAGATCATCGAGGTGAACCGGAGCACGCCGAAGGAACGCAGCAGCGCGAGCCGCTCGTCCTCGTCGTGGCGGTAGGTGATCGGCCAGTCCATGCCGGTCAGCGGTCCGACCGCGTCGAAGTACGCCCAGACCTTGCGCAGCACCTGTTCCGGCATGAAGTGCGTATGCACGTCGATGATCCCGGGCAGCCCGAGCCGCTCCAGGAACCCCACCACGTCGTCCCGTTCGGCACGTTCCTCGTTCATACGGCGCCTGCGCCTCCTCGTTGGTTCCGGATCGCTCGATCGCTCCCGACGGTCTCAGAACAGCCCGGTCTGCAACGCGCCGCCCCCGACCACCACGGTCGGCACACTGACCCCGGCCCCGTCACCGGCCGCCGCCAGCGCCCAGCCGGTCATCAGCCGGGTGTCCACGATGACGGCCCCGTGCGCGCCCGCGTCCAGCCGCAGATCCGGTCCGGCCGCCGCGACCAGCCGCCCGGCGACCACGCCGCCGTCCACCAGCCCGGTCACCGACCGCACAGGTCCGGCCGGCCCGTCCGCCTCCCCGATCCCGAACAGCCCCGCGTGATCGACCGCCTCGAACGGCAGCCGCTCCAGCGCCTCCGGCCAGCCGCGCCCGTCGAGCGCCGCCGCCCGTCCGTACAGCTCCGCCACCTCGGCGACCCGCGCGGCAGGGTCCGGCAGGTCCGCCCGCACCGCCCGCTTGCGCGCGTACGGAATCCGGTCGGGCACCCCGAGCGCGGCCCGCGCCACCTCCTCGGCTCGCCGCGCCGCCATCAGCGGCCCCCGTCCCAGCCAGCTGAAGACCACCGCCCCCTGCTCCCGCAGCCGGGCCGCGCCCCGCGACTCGGCGGTGATCCCGACCTTGACCATGCCGGCCCCGAACCAGGCCAGGTACACGCGGTACGTCCGCGGATCGTCGGGAATCGTGTCGGCGGCCACGGAATGGGCCCGGTCCAGCCGCCCGCACTCCGCACAGCGCGCGCCGGTACTGCGTTCCGGAACCGGGGCCGCCATCGGGCAGGCGTTGCCCCGCGCACCGACGCAGGTCCGCACCCCGGCAGCCCGGAAGCCGAGCGCCGTCCCGTACGCCAGCGCGCTGACTCGCGTCTGCCGGCCCCGGCACCATCCGAGGACGGGCCCGCCCTGCTCGTCGGGCCAGCGGAGGCCGGTGCACTGCCATCCCATGGACGAAACTCCCGAGCCTCGGACGTGAAGACAAACGAACGGATGCGAACGCGTGCGAACGGACGGACGCCAACGCCTGCGAACCAGCGATGCTCCCACACATCGCCTGAAGCTGTGATCTGCGTCACACTGGAGGCGGTGGGTTCACCACCAGGATCTCCCAGAGGTGTTCGACCATGGGCCACATCGACGGCACTGCTCTCGACAGCTTGCGCACCGCCTTGCGGGGCCCTGTCATCGCGCCGGGCGACGCGGATTACGACGAGACCCGCGCCCTCTACAACGCCATGATCGACCGCCGGCCCGCCGCCCTGGCCCAGTGCGTGGACGTCGCGGACGTACGGACCACTCTCGCCTTCGCCCAGGACAAGGGTCTCGACCTGGCCGTGCGCGGCGGCGGCCACAGCGGCCCCGGGCTGTGCCTGGTCGAGGACGGCCTGACCCTCGACCTCTCCCCGATGCGCTGGGTGCGCGTCGATCCCGGGGCCGGGACGGCGCAGGTGGGTGGGGGCAGCCAGCTGGGCGACCTGGACCACGCCACCCACGCCTTCGGCCTCGGCGTACCGGCCGGAATCATGTCGACGACCGGCGTGGGCGGCCTCACGCTGGGCGGCGGGCACGGGTATCTGACCCGCGCCCACGGCCTCACCATCGACAGCCTGATCGGCGCGGACGTCGTCCTGGCCGACGGCACCTTCGTCACCGCGTCGGAGACCGAGCACCCGGACCTGTTCTGGGCGCTGCGCGGCGGCGGCGGCAACTTCGGCGTGGTCACCTCGTTCACGTACCGGCTGCACCCGGTGAACACGGTCGGCGTCGGGGTGACGGTGTGGCCGGTCGACCGGACGGCCGAGGTGCTGCGCTGGTACCGCGACTTCCTGCCCGCCGCACCGGACGACCTGTACGGCTTCTTCGCCCTGCTGACCGTCCCGCCGGCACCGCCCTTCCCCGAGCCGATCCACGGACAGAAGATGTGCGGCGTCGTCTGGTGCTACACGGGCGACCCGGCGTCCGGCCGCCTGGAGGAGGCGCTCTCCGCGGTCAACGACCCGGCCGCACCGGCCTTCCACTTCACCAGCCCCATGCCGTACCCCGCCCTCCAGAGCATGTTCGACGGCCTGCTCCCCAAGGGACTCCAGTGGTACTGGCGCGGCGACTTCTTCGACGCCATCTCCGACGCGGCGATCGAGGTGCACGCGAAGTACGGCCGCGACCTCCCCACCGGCCTGTCGACGATGCACCTGTACCCGGTGGACGGAGCCGCCCACCGGGTCGCCCCCGACGCGACCCCGTGGGCCTACCGGGACGCCACGTGGTCCGGTGTCATCGCGGGCATCGACCCCGACCCCGCGAACGCCGGCCTCATCCGTCAGTGGTGCGTCGACTACTGGACCGAGCTGCACCCGCACTCGATGGGCGGCGCGTACGTCAACTTCCTCGGCGAGTCCGAGGAGCCGGACCGCGTCCGTTCCACGTACCGCGGCACGTACGACCGCCTGGCCGCCGCCAAGCACACCTACGACCCGGACAACTTCTTCCACGCCAACCAGAACATCGCACCGGCCCCGGCAGCGTGAAACACCCTGCGCACCGCACCGGTTCGGCCGGGCGGGACCCGCGCGGACCGCACCGGTCGGCCGGGCGGGACCCGCGCGCGTTAGGATCCGGGCCATGCCACTGACCGCGCAGGACGTGGACCGGTTCGAGGCCTCCCGGCCGCGCCTGGAGGCCATCGCGTACCGCCTCCTCGGCTCCGCGAGCGAGGCCGAGGACGCCGTGCAGGACACGTTCCTGCGCTGGCAGGCCACGGACGTGGACCGGATCGAGGTCCCCGAGGCCTGGCTGACGAAGGTCCTCACCAACCTGTGCCTCAACCAGCTCACCTCGGCCCGCGCCCGGCGCGAGACGTACGTGGGCCAGTGGCTCCCCGAACCGCTGCTCGCCGGAGACCCGATGCTCGGGCCGGCCGACACCGTGGAGCAGCGCGACTCCGTCTCGTACGCGGTCCTCACGCTCATGGAGCGGCTGTCCCCCAACGAGCGGGCGGTGTACGTGCTGCGGGAGGCGTTCGGCTACCCGCACCGTGAGATCGCCGAGATCCTCGACATCACCGAGGCCACCGCCCAGCAGACCCTCCACCGGGCCAGGAAGCACATCGCGCACGGCAAGGCCCGCACCGAGGTCGACGAGGCGACCGCCCGGCGGATCGTCGAGGAGTTCCTCGCGGCCGCCACCAGCGGCCGCACCGAGCCGCTCGTGCGGCTGCTGACCGAGGACGCCGTCGCGATCGGCGACGGCGGCGGCAAGGTCCCGGCCCGCGCCAAGGCGTTCGAGGGCGCGCTCGCGGTCGCGAAGTTCATGCGCGGCCTGTTCAAGCCCGGCAAGGCCCAGCGCGCCCTCGCAGGCGGCACGGTCGAGATCCACGCCACCAGCGCCAACGGCTCCGCCGCCCTCCTGGCGATCGTGAACGGCCGCATCATCGGCGTCATCTGTCCGGAGATCACCGCGGAGGGCATCGCCGCGTTCCGCAGCCAGGTCAACCCGGACAAACTCGAACGCGCCACCCGGCGCTGGGCGGCATCCGACCACGGAGAACCCCTGTTCACCGCCTTCTGACCACCCTGTGACGCGGCTCACATTCTCCACCTGTCAGGAAACCGCGGGCTGCCCGGTTCAAGGGGCGAAACCGCGCGAGACAGGAGCAGGGAAATGCAGCAGCAGCACCGCATCATCGTCCTCGGCGCCGGATACTCGGGAGCCATCGCCGCCGGCCGCCTCGCCAAGCGGCTGCGCCGTGAGGATGTCGCCATCACCCTCGTCAACGCCGAACCCGACTTCGTCGAGCGCGTCCGGCTGCACCAGCTGGCAACCGGCCAGGAGCTGGCACCCAGGCCGTTCAGCGAGATGTTCGCGGGCACCGGCGTCGCACTGAAGTACGCGAAGGTGACCGCCGTCGACGCCGACCGCAAGCAGGTCACGGTCGTGGACACGGACGACGCCGGGACCGGCGCGGAGGAACTTCCGTACGACACCCTCGTCTACGCCCTCGGCAGCGGCTGGAACAGCCAGGGCGTCCCCGGCACCGCCGAGCACGCCCACGAGATCGCCGGCCGCCCGGGCGCGCTCCGGCTGCGTGAACGCCTCGCCGCCCTGGACGCCGGGCAGCAGGTCCTCGTCATCGGCGGCGGCCTCACGGGCCTGGAGGCCGCGACCGAGTTCGCCGAGTCCCGCCCGGACCTGGACATCGCCCTCGCCGTCCGCGGCGGCCTCGGCGACACGTTGTCCCCCAAGGGCCGCGGGCACCTGCGGAAGGTCTTCGGCAAGCTCGGCATCACGGTCCACGAGCACACCGCCGTCACCGAGGTGGCCGCCGGCTACGTCACGACCGCGGACGGCACGTCCCTCCCCGCCGCCGTCACCGTCTGGACCGCCGGCTTCGCGGTCCACCCGATCGCGCAGGCCTCCGCGCTGGAGGTTTCCGACACCGGCCAGATCGTGGTCGACGCCACCATGCGCTCGCTGTCGCACCCGGACGTGTACGCCATCGGCGACGCGGCCCTGGTGGCCGGCCCGGGCGACAAGCCCCTGCGGATGTCGTGCGCCTCGGGCGTCCCCACCGCATGGCAGGCCGCCGACGCCATCGCGGCCCGCCTGACGGGCACGAAGCCGCCGAAGACCCCGCTCCGCTACTTCAACCAGTGCATCTCGCTGGGCCGCAAGGAAGGCCTCATCCAGTACGTCACGGCCGACGACCGCGCCGTCAGTGCGGCCCTGACCGGCCGTCTCGCCGCCGTCTACAAGGAGATGGTCTGCAAGGGCGCGGCCTGGGGCGTCGCCCACCCGACCCTCGGCGTCCCGTCCCGCCGCCGCCCGGTGGTCCGGGCGGGGCAGCAGCCCCAGGTGGCCGCCGCCACCGCCGCCAACGCCGAGGCCTGAACCACGGCGGCACGCAGGGCCCGTGCCGGGCACAGCGGCTCAGCGCTTCTGTGCCCGGTACCTCTTGAGCAGGGCGGTGATCTGCGCGTAGTCGGCACCCTTGTTCAACGCCGCGAGCAGATCATCGGGGCAGAGCTCATAGTGGTCACCCCACCAACGGCCGCCCCGGTTGTCCCAGATGCGGTACCCGCCCGGCACCCCTCTGGCCACGTACCGTCGTCGGCTCATGCCGTGTCACCGCCCCGCGCGCTTCGCCACGAAAGCACCGTACGGGTCGGCACAGCCGCCAGGAAGATCACTCCGGCACGGGTCCTTCGCCGTGTTCGCGCCGATCGCGCCAGGTGGCAACCAAGCGCGCCGCCAGGGCCAGTGCCAGCGCGGCCCCGAGGAGATACATACCAAGGCGTTCCTCGGTCACCGCCGACGACCACACCCGCCAGGCCGACGGACTGTGGATCTCGGAACCCGAGCCTCCGTACAGGAACAAGCTGTCTGCCGAGCTGTTCCGGCTGCGCAACCACAGCAGGGCGCCCATGACGGCACTGGTTGCGGCGGCCCCATACAAAGCCGCAGCGCTGAGCGGGGTCTGTCTGTTCATCAGTTCTTCCTCGTCCTAGCCTTTGTGGTGTGCGGATCCTCTCGTCCCCCTGCCCATCACATGAGGGCGGGGTCGTGCCGCGCGTCGATACGAGCACGGCGCACTCCGGTGAACTCGTACAGCAGCACCTCGTCCACGAGCCGGTTCGTGTACAGCCGGCGGGCGTCCCGCTCGCCGAGGTTCTCCAGGGCGGCGATCACCAGACCCGGATCGCTTGCGGCGGCCGAGCGCAACTGGACGACTTCCCCACGGGTCAGCCCTTCGACGCCGTACGCCGGGCTGTCGGCACCCACCACCGCCCACGGCTCCCGTGTATCGGTCACGGAGCGACGGAACGCCTCGGGCGGCTCCGTACGCCCATGGGCCACCGGCTCCTCCTGGTCCCGCCCCAGAGCGGCGGTGATCCAGGCCGCCGGACGGACCGGTCGCCATCCGGCAGCCAGGCCGTGGAGCTCGGCCGCGATGGCGCGGGCGTCGAGGCCCCGGTCGATGAGCGGGCGCAGCGCGTACGCGAGACGGCGCAGCCCTTCGCGCTGGACCCAGGCGACGAGCGGCCGCACCTGCCGGGCGAGGGCGATGTCCCGGGCGACCTGAAGCGGGGACCTGCGCGAGGTGTAGTTCCCCTTCTCCTCCACATCAGCTGTGGGTACGTGGTGGTGGCGCCCGGAAGAATGGGGTGCACGCCTGCCCGAACTGCGCTGTCCCGCACGCGGGTTATCCACAGGCGGCCGGAGCCTTGCTTGCACGGCCGTGACCGCACGCTCCCGGCCCGCGCCCGTCACCCCGCACACCCGCGCGCCGTATCCCGTGCCCTCCAGGCGGTGGCCCATCGCCGCGTCGTACACGGCCGGAATCGTCGCCGCGTAGACCGTCGCCGTGCCCGCGTACCGGCGGCCGGGCAGGTGCAGGTTCCGCTTCGTCCCGTGCCGGCGCCAGACCAGCGCACCGAGCTCACGTAACACCCGCACGTGCCGTTTCACCGTCGCCACCGAGACCCCGCACCGGGCGGCGGTGCCCTCCAGGTCGTACAGCACGAAGCCGAGCCGGTAGTCCATCCGCCCGGCCAGATCCCGCGCGACGGCCAGCGTCGTCGCCCCGGCCCGGCGGTGCAGCCCCGCCTCGACGAGCCACACGACGGCCCGCAGCCAGGCGCGCGGCCGGGCCTGCCGCGAGGCCGTCGCATCGAGCTCCTGATGGATACGGGGAACGGGGGCCCATGCCGGATCCGGGCATGACGGAGAAGCGCAGCACGAAGCCGCGCCGGTGGGGTGGCGCATCACAGTCCGTGGGGTGTGGGGCGGCTGTCGGGGCCGCGGAAGAGATCTTTTTCCGGACGACTCAGGGCATGGGAGTGGTCACCACGCGGGTACCGGACCTACGATCGAGGACGAATCCTTCTCTTCAGGGTGGATTTCGGATCGGCGGGGTGATCACCCGCTGGTCACTACGGCCGGGCGGTCTCTACACCGCTCGGCCGTTCTGCTACTCGGCAGCAGACCCTTGCGCTTCCCGGTCGGCCCGGCGTCGTTGGGCCCCGCTCTGACCCTTGCCGATCTGCTGGGCCCGGGCCGCGGAGATGTCTCCGAGGAGCTGCCCGATTTCCTTCCATGTCCTGCCTTGTTCCTTCAGGGCGTTGACACGCTGCTGGCGCAGTTGTCGGAGCGCCGTCTGATAACTGGGCCACTCCTCCAAGGCCCGCGACACGGCCAAGGCGCAAGCCTCGTCGTCCTCGATGTCCCTGAATGCCGCGATGGCTTCCACCAGGCGATTCACCTCCTGGATCTGCTCAGGGTCATTCACCATCCCCGCGCTCCCTCCTGCGGCGCGGCCAGCACGACTGTAAACCCCGGGCTTGACGCGATTCAACCCCGGGGTTTAACTTCGTTCTCGCGAGGCCCACCAACGGTCCCGTAGCAACAGAACGGCCCCGGCCCGGAGTTCGCACCTCCGCTCGGCCGGGGCCAGTCAGAACCTGAGTTCACCAGGAGACCGACCATGCGCCATCCTTCCACCCCGCCCCCTCCACCCGACAGGCGGCTCGTCACGCTGCCTCCGCTCGTCACGCTCTCCGCGCAGCAGCAGCGCGGCGTGCACTGCGTCTTCTGCGGAACGGCCCTGCACACCGGCGCGGTCCGCGACCTCGGCCCGCAGCTGGCCGAGGCGCATGGATCGGTGGTCCGCTGGTTCCCGCGCAGCTGCCACTCCTGCCCGAAGGAACGGGCGTTGCCGCTGACGTGCGACCGCTGCGGCCGGCCGATCGCCGCCGGCGACGAGGAACGCGTAACGATCCACGGAGGGTCCGGGCCGGGCGGCACGCTCACCGTGCACGCGGCGTACTGTCCTCCGCCACGGCCGGGCCCGCCGTCTCCCGTCACCCCTCAGAAGCCGGCCATGGACTTGTCGAGCACGCCACCCACGGCACCGTAGACGCTGCAGCGGACCGAATGCCTTGCTCTGCGGCGGAGCCCGAACCCCACAAGGAACGACAGCACGAAGAGCCCGCCGAGGACCAGGGCCACGACCGGGTCGTAGAGGAAGCACGCCCAGGACGCGACACCGGCCCAGACCAGGAGCGGCAGCAGAGACCCACGCAGCATCGCCCAGAACGTGACCCGTTGGGAGCGACCTGCCAGGGACGCTGACAGGGACGTAACGTCCCACTTCTGCCCCGCTAATCGACCCCCAGGAACTCCGCCAGCGACCGGAGGCCGGCCGGGTGGTTGGGGAGCGCCCAGAGGTCGCGCACGATGGCCACGGCCAGCGTGTGGTGCTGCATCCACGTCGGCGCCACCCGCCGAAGGGACTCCAGGGTCTTCACCGCTCCGGCCGCGTCCCCGACGTCCGTGTGGGCCCGTGCCACGTCCAGCAGCAGCCATGTCCGCCAGGACGGCGGCGTGTCCTTGCTCAGCCGCATTCCTTTTGCCAGCGCCAGGGCATCCTGCGGATGCCCGTACTGGACGGCCAGCCGAACGCGCTCGATGCGGACCGACGACGGGCTGAAGACGCTGACCATGCGGTTGTCCCCACCGTCGGGCAGCTTCGCCACGCGGGCGGCTTCCTTCTCCGCCGTCTCCATCATCGCCGCCGCGCGCTCGTAGTCGCCACTCCGTGCGGCGGACGTGGCGGCACTCATGGTCAGCGCGCCCCACACCTTCAGACCGTCGGCCGTGCCGGTACGGCCTGCTTCGGCCATGTCATCGGCGGTACGGAGCGCGATGGTCAGCGCGTCCTCCAGGCGTCCTTGCCGCTGATAGGTCCACGCCGTGGAGTTGACGATCATCGGCATAAGCAGGGGATCGGACGACCGCCCTGCGGCGTCTATCGCGCGTTCCAGGCTGATGAGAGCGAGGTCCGTCTTGCCCATCCGCACGGCGACGTGCCCAGCGAGCTGAAGTGCCTTACCCAGGCACGCGAAACCGGCCCGGCGGTCGTCGTCGTTGTCACGGCCCGAGGCGGTGACCCCACGAGCATCCGAGATCAATTCCGGCAGCGCCTTCATCACCGTGTCGAACTCGGCGGAGTGATACTGCGTCCAACCGTCGGCGATCTGCTCCCGCAAGCGGTCCAACGAGAAGTCGGGCCCCGGCAGTTCTGGCTTCGGTCCCCAGAGCGTCGGCATGATGGCACGCCGCACCGCTACGAAGCGCGGTCCGTCGCTCTCCCCCGTGGACGCCACAGCGGGGGGGGTCGCCCAGAAGCGTGGTCAGCTCCACACCAAGACCGTTCGCCAGCGCGTGGAGCGTTGGGAGGCGGGCCGAATGCTTCCGCCCCTGTTCGAGGTGCCGGATCACGTCAAC
Organism: Streptomyces sp. OR43; assembly: GCF_008042275.1. GTDB lineage: Bacteria > Actinomycetota > Actinomycetes > Streptomycetales > Streptomycetaceae > Streptomyces. Next base: position 1,572,546 of record NZ_RDBK01000043.1, read on the forward strand.
GGACACATCGGACCGCTCAGCCAGCTCTTCCTGTGTCAGGGAGGCCAGACGGCGCAAGCGGCGCAAGGTCCGTCCGAGGTCTTCGTTTGCCACGCTGCCACGGTACGCCCGCCACACCGCGGCAGGGCCGCTGCCGGCACCGCCCGCAGCAGTGGGTCACGTCCCGCGATGTGGTGCGGGTGATCACTCGCTGCCGGGCAGGGTGGATCCGTCCGCAACCGGCCGTGTGCAGGCACTTGCCGGACCAGTGGCGACGAGAAGTCGCGAGCGAAGTAACTCGATTCGTCGATAGCCTGCGTCATCATGATGCGCACCTGGATCCTGCCGACGCTGTTTGCGCTCTGCGGCTTGCTCGTTGCGACCGGATTGGTGCTCAGTGGGAGTCCCGGCGAAGCCGCAGCACTCCTGCTGATGTTCGTGCTGCTCGCGGGCATGCACTCGTCCCTGGTCTTCCCGAGTTCCATGAGTGCGCCGGAGGCACAACGCCGCAGCGCGGTCGACGGGCGGCCGATCGTCTACTGGCGTCCGGGCTGCAAGTACTGCCTTCGCCTGCGCTTCCGGTTGGGCCGTCGCGCCCGCCAGTTGCACTGGGTCAACATCTGGCAGGACCCGGATGGAGCGGCAGCGGTGAGGGCAGCCAACGAGGGCAACGAGACGGTGCCGACCGTCGTCGTGGCCGGCCGGTCACACACCAACCCCGATCCTGCATGGGTGCGCGAGCAACTGCCCTCCTCCGCATGATCGGGAGCCCACAGGACGGTGAAGGCGTCAGGCAGGCCGTGATCCTTTGAAGGGGGACCGACAACACGGGTCCGTGGGCGCAGTAGACCGTTCGAAGCCGCCGCTCCCGCCCGAAGAACTGGCGTCTGTACGTCCATCCGGACGAATCTCGGCTGAGGAGCGGCCAGGATTCTTCGGAGTCCGGCGAACCGGGGATGTCGAGAACGTGCCACCGGCTCCGTCCCAGGAGCATCAGGGGCCGCCACCGGCCGTACAGGGAAGAAGGAGAAGCCAGCATGGCGATTCAGCGGATGGACAACGTCGGCATCGTGGTCGAGGACCTGGACGCCGCCGTCGCGTTCTTCGTGGAGCTCGGTATGGAGCTGGAGGGCAGGGCGACGGTCGAGGGCCTCGTCGCCGACCAGTGCACCGGACTTGACGGCGTCAGCTGCGACATCGCGATGGTCCGGACCCCGGACGGTCACAGCCGGCTCGAACTGGCGAAGTACCGGACCCCCGCGGCGACCCGCGACGAACCACGCAACCGGCCCCACAACATCATCGGCACCCACCGCGTCATGTTCGCCGTCGACGACCTCGAGGACACGGTCGCCCGCCTGCGCCCTCACGGCGCCGAACTCGTCGGCGAGATCGCCCGGTTCGAGGACAGCTACCTGCTCTGCTATGTCCGCGGGCCGGAGGGCATCATCGTCGGCCTGGCCGAGCAGCTGGGCTGAGCCGGGGCAGTTAGCGGGCGACGCCAAGACCCTCAGGGCTGCTCCTGAGGGCCCTGCGCCTGCCCACCCCGTCAGGACGCGGGACAGAGCGTCTTGCGCAGCCCGATGTTGATGTGGCTGCCATCGTCGTCGGTCAGCGTGATGCCGTCGTAGGAGAACCGCTGCGCGGCCGTGTGGTCCGTGTTCGCGGCGCCGCCGTCGAGGGCCGCGCACTGGTTGCGGGCCGCGTCGATGGCCTTGTCCTCATCGTGGGTGAGGTTGCCGTTGACGTCCCTCACCGCCGCGAGGACCGCGTCCCGCGCAGCACCGGTGGGCTCGGGCGGAAGGCCGCTGTCCTTGGTGGCGCCGCTGTCGTCCGCGCCGGTGTCGCTGTCCTCCGCGCTGCTCGACGCCTCGGGTGCGCTGCTCCTGGTGGCGTCGGCCTTGCTGTCGCTGCTGCAACCGACGACGGCGAAGGCGAGTGCGGCGGCGATGGCCGCGGTGGTGGTACGGATGCGCATGGTCCCCCCTGGCGTGATGCACGTACGCACATGGTGGTGCCGGGATGGCACCCGGGCCATGGCGGTGACGGAGCCATGACATCCTGCGGACGCTCTTGGAACGATCCGCACGCCCACACGGCCGTCGGCCGGGAGGCGGGCGGACGTCCGGTCCGGCCCGGCACATCGACTGCGACCTCAGCGGAGTGAGGGCTCACTCATTGACGGGGTGAGCCCTCACCCCGTCACTGCCATGACGATGCCGAGTAAAGCGCTCAGAGGCCGTCCAGCACGTTCCCGACCAGGTCAACGACCCGGTACTTCACCTGATGCCACCGGCTGCAGTACCGCTTCGGCCGCCACCAACGGCCCTGTTTGATCGGCCGCCTGCACCATTTGCACGGCTTCAGCCGCACCTTGACGTCCAGTCCCCCCATGCCGCGACCATAGCGGCCCTCCGTAACGGAAGACCATGGATGCTCTCGATGCCGCCTGCGCTGGTCGCGGTGCTGCGCCGCCGCACAGGAGCAAGGCACCGTCGCTCCCCCTGGAGCCGGACCGTTGTCAGTGCCACTTGCTAGATTGCCTGGTGGCTGGAGACCGGTCGGAGAACCTGCAAGGTCCGCGGTCAAGAGGGGCGGGCACAAAGGTCCCCGGGAGCCACCTCGGGACTATGTTGCAGGCCGTAGATCCCCGCCCCTCTCATCCTCCGTGAGCCGACGGTCGGCACTTTCCGATGAACGGCGGTACCGTCCGCCATCGGCCCACACACCGTGGAACGGCCGACTGTCCGACACGATGGGCGGTACCGGCCGACACGGTGGCTGCACTTCGCTGCTGTACGGGCAACGCGAGAGGCCCTCAGGATTTCTCCTGAGGACCTCTGGCTTGCTGTGCACTCGGCAGGATTCGAACCTGCAACCTTCTGATCCGTAGTCAGATGCTCTATCCGTTAAGCTACGAGTGCTTGTGCGTTCCGGGCTTTTTTCTGCCCCGTCGGCGTTGCGAGAACAACATTACATGACCTGCGCCGTGACGCGAAATCCATTAGCCGCACCGCTGCTGAGCTGCGGGATCACCGGTTCGGGACACCCCCCGGCCGACCCCCGTCACACCCCTCCCAGCCCCACCCGGCTCCTCCCGGCCCAGGAACGGCCGAAGCCCCGTGCCAATGGCACGGGGCTTCGGTGATCAAGCGGAGGCGGAGGGATTTGAACCCTCGATGGGTTTTAAAACCCAAACCGCATTAGCAGTGCGGCGCCATAGACCGGACTAGGCGACGCCTCCAGCACACCCCGCGCGAGCGCGAGTGGTGTGTGCAGATGATGACACAGCTGAGCGCTGCGTCACCAATCGCCGCCTACGGTACTAGGCAGTCGGCCGCGAGGGCAAAGCGCCTCCGGTTGCGCAACGCCGTGGCGTCCGGAGCGTTAGTCAGGGCGGGGCGTCCGCCCTTCGTTCTTCTTCGTCGCCGGCCGGTGCCGGCGACACGTACGACCACAGGAGTCCGCAATGATGCGTCGTCTCGCCCTCACTGCCGTCGTGTCGCTGGCCGCGCTGTCGGCCGCCGCCCCTGCGGCGACGGCCGTGACCGGTCCCCTGCCGCTGCCGCTGCCGCTGCCCGTGCTCCAGAACGACGACGCCGGCACGCACCTCACCGTGGTCGTCTCCGGGTCGGGGAACCCGGAGGCCGACGGGACGTACGAGCTGGACTGCGATCCGGCCGGTGGCAGCCACCCCGTGGCGCAGCAGGCCTGTGACCGGCTGGCGCAGCTGCCGGGCGAGGGCGCGGACCCGTTCGCGCCGGTGTCCCGGAACGCGATGTGCACGCAGCAGTTCGGCGGAGGGGCCACCGCCCGGATCACCGGAACATGGGAAGGGCGAAGCATCGACTCCGCGTTCGAGCGGACCAACGGGTGCGAGATCGGGCGCTGGAACAGCCTGCGGCCGGTGCTCCCCAACGTCCGGTGAGCTGCGGCTGTACCGGGTTCGGGGCGGTCCGAGGGGTACGCGGGGGCACGTGAGGGGCCGGAGTCGTACACCGTATGCACAGAACCTTGGTGAGAGCTCCCCCTCATCCGCCGCCCCTTGCCCCTCCCCTGCCTTTAGACTCCTCCAGTGACAGCCTGAGGCCCGAGGGGCAAGATGGGGCCCGCTGTCGGCAAGGTGCAGTAATCAGGGAGGAAGCGTCGTCGTGAGCAGCAGGCCATCCCGAGGCGCTGCTCGCCTCGCAGCCATACTCGACGCCCTTCCGGACGGGCTTCTGCTCGTCAACTGCAACGGTACGGTCGTCAACGCCAACACCATCGCCCTCGAAATGTTCGAGACTCCGGGCACCGCGCTCGTCGGTCGCGGACTGCTCGATCTGCTGCCGGAGTTCGACTCCAAGCTGATCCCGGGGTCGATGCGGAGGCCGGAGGCTGCGGACGAGCGGGGCCGGACCAAGCCCACGCGGATGACCGCGCGGCGTACCGACGGCAACGAGTACCCCGTCGAGGTGACGAGCGCCAGCCTGGAGGACGGGCAGGCGGCGTACCGGGACGTCCAGAACACGTACAGCGGCAGCTATACGGGTGACGAGCTGCTGATGCTCGTCGTACGCGACCTGTCGGGCACCGTCGACACCGAGGCCGAGCTGGCCCGCTCGCAGCGCCAGACCGAGATGATCCTGCGGGCAGCGTCCGAGGGTGTCGTCGGCACGGACACGGACGGCCGCGTCGTACTGGTCAATCCCGCCGCCGCCCAGATCCTCGGCTTCCGCGCCACCGACCTGGGCGGCCGGGAGCTGCATCCGCTGATCCTGCACTCGCGGGCCGAGGGCGAGCCGTTCCCGTACGAGGAGTCGCCGCTGGCGGACACCCTCAAGTCGGGGCGCAAGCACCGCGTGCGCGGGCAGGTCCTGTGGTCCAAGAGCGGCGCGCAGGTGCCCGTGGACCTGACCACCGCGCCCGTGCGCGACGGCGACCAGCTCGTCGGCGCGGTCATGACGTTCACCGACCGCCGGCCGTACGAGGAGCTCGACGAGAAGCGCAGGACCGAGGTCGCCGAGCTGACCGCGACCCACACCGCGAAGGTCACGGAACTCACCGAGCGGCACACCGCCGAGGTCACCGGACTGACGGAACAGCACGCGGCCGAACTCGCGGACCGCACCGAGCGCTACGCCTCCGAGCTGGAGGAGCAGGCCGAACGGCTGGCCGACCTGTCCGCCAGGCACACCCAGCTGACCGCCGTGCTCGGCGAGTCGCTGCGCGGGCCGCTCCAGGAGCTCCGGAGCGAGCTGTCCACGCTCGCCGCCGACCCCGCGGGCCAGCTGTGGCCCGAGGCCAACCAGATCCTGCACCACCTGGCCGCGGGTTATGCGCGGATGACGACGCTCGTCGACAACGTGCTGAGCTACCAGCGTCTGGACGGCGGCTCCGAAGCGCTCGTCAAGACGAACGTGCTGCTCGACGGTGTGGTGACGGCGGGGATCGACGCGGCGGTCGAGCTGATCGGCCCCGGCCGGGCCCAGTTCGCCGTGCACGCTCCGCCGATCGAGGCCGAGGTCGACGCCGGACGGCTCGTGACCGCACTCGCGCATCTGGTCGCGGACGTCGCCGGGGTCGACTCCACCGGCAAGGCCCGGCTGACGCCGGGCGGCGGTTACGTCGACTCGACGGTCGTCGTGGCGGCGGCACAGCGCGGTGACGTCGTACGGATCGAGGTGCGCGGGCCGTTCGCCGGGGGAGACCCGGTGCACGAGCCGATCGTGCGCGGGATCGTGCGGGCGCACGGCGGTGTGCTCCAGACCCATGAGATGCCGGGGATGAGCGGCAGCGCGTACGTGCTCGAGGTCCCGCTCGGCGCGGGTTCCGGCACCGTGATGCCGCCGATGGCCCCCGAGGCCGCCGTGGCTCCGCCGATGGTGCCCGACGCGGCCGTAGTTCCGCCGATGGTTCCTGACCCGGTTGTGGCTCCGCCGCTCGCGCCCGAGGCCGCCGTTGTTCCGCCGGTGTCCGAGGTCCTGGGCGATTCCGGGGCGTCGGGCGAGGTCGCGGTTGCCGAGGGCGGCAGGCGTGGCCGCCGGGCGCGCCGAAGCTCCACGGACGCGTTCCTGGAGAGCCCCATGGGCGGCCCCGACGGCACCGGCGAGATCGGTCCCGCCGACACGGGGGCGGCCGAGCCCACCGGGCGCCGGCGTGCACGCCGGGAGGCGGGCGCGAACCCCGCCCCGGAGTTGGTCGAAGCATCCGCGAACGCGCCCGTGGCCGATGCGGCGGGCCCGCACGAACTCGTTCCGGCCCCGCAGACAAGCGGCTCAGGCCGCAGGCGCGGCCGGCCCAGCCCGGCGGAGACCGGTGCCCCGTCCGATGCCGTGCCGCAGGGCCCGGGGCAGGCGCTCGCACTGCCCGCGGCCGCTGCGCCCGCGCCTTCGGAGGGGTCCGTGGTGACGGCGGCCGAGGGCGCCCAGGGGGCCGGTGGCCGTCCGCAGCGCGGTCAGACCGTCCCGCCTCAGGGTGTTCCGGCCGAGGCGCCGATCCCGGTGCCGTCGGGCGGGCACCGGGCGCACCGGGGCGGCGGCGACCAACTGGCGCTTCCGGCCGCCGGCGTCTCCCTGGAGGCCGCTGGGCCCGCGGCCTACCCCGGACAGCCCGGACACGACGACACCGGCCTGTCGCACGGGCAGGCGTCGCACGGACAGGCGCAGGCCGGTCCGTCGGCTCAGGCAGGGCAGGCGCAGCCAGGTGCTGCGCAGCAGCCGACCGGGCGGCGCGCTCGTCGTGCTCTGTCGGCCGCCCAGGACCGGGCCGCTCAGGCCGAGGCGGGCCCGCGCGTCCCCTTCGCGCTCCCGCCGGCGGATGCCGACCGGGTGCCGCCCACCGCCGGAGAGGCGGACGCTTCGCTGCCCGGGCGCCATGACGCGGTGTCCGGTGCGCCGGAGCACGACCACACCCCGCCGCAGGCGCACCCGCTCCCGACCGGGCGCCGCCGGGCCAGGCACGCCGAAGCGCCTCAGGCTGCGCAGGCTCGGCAGGAGGAGCAGGGCGGGCAGACGACCGGCCCCGGCCCCTCCGACCAGCCGTCGCCGCCCGCGCAGCCCGGCGGCTGGGGCAGGGACGACGCGTCGGGTCAGGGCCCGGCCGCCCAGGACGGGCCCGAGGCCGACGCGGGCCTGCCCGTCTCCGGGCCGACCACGCACACCACCGGGACGACCACCGCCGGGCCGACCACGCACACCACCGGGACGACCACCGCCGGCAACGCCCGCGGCGCCGCTCCTGAGGGCGCTGACTGCCCCGCGGAACCGGTCGGCCCGGCGGGCCCGGCCGCCGCCCACGACGGAAGCCGGCCGCGCACGCTCTCGCCCGGTCCGGACGCGCGGCGGCAACCGCTGCCCGCCGAGGCGCCCATGCCTGCCGGGTCGCCGGACTCGACGCAGGGGCGCGCGTTCAGCGTGCGGACGCTCGGGCAGGGCGTTCCGTTCGCCCAGCACATCGCTCACCAGCAGAACCAGACGCTCGGCGGCGGCGCGGGCGGAGCCGGCCGGCGCCGCAAGCTCGCCGCACCGCCGGAGGGCGACCGCAACGAACGTGCCGCCCTGCCGCCCGCGGCCACCACCGCGCCCCACGCCCACGTCCCGGCCCCCGCACCGCAGCCGCCCGCCGCGCAGACCGGCCCCGGTGGCACCGCCGGACCCGTGGGCGGTGCCGGCACCGTGCAGGGACAGGGTTCGGGGCAGTTGCTCGCCGCTCCGGCGGCCGAAGGACGTGCGTACGCGATAGGGGCGCCCGACGAGGGTGCCGTCGAGGGACCGGAGCCGCTGGACGGGCCCGGCGGTGCCGTCGAGGTCGCCAACCGCCCGTCCCCGCAGCCCGTCGACGACGAGCTGCCCCCGGAGCCGCTGGACAACCCGCGCCGGCTCCTCGTCTGGCCGGCCCCCGATGTCTCCACCCAGCAGGCGCTGAGCGACCGCGGCTACCGGCCGGTGATCGTGCACTCGCGCGAGGAGGTCGACGCGCAGATCGCGGCGTTCCCCGCCGCGCTCTTCGTGGACCCGCTGACCGGGCCCATCACCCGCAAGGCCCTCCAGTCGCTGCGTCAGGCAGCGGTGGCGGCCGAGGTGCCGGTGCTGGTGACCGCCGGTCTCGGACAGGCCTCGCGGGAGGCGGCGTACGGTGCCGACCCCGCCGTACTCCTGAAGGCCCTCGCCCCGCGCGACAGCGAACAGCATCCGCCGCGTGTCCTGCTGATCGAGGAGAGCGAGGAGATCTCGCTCGCGCTGACGCAGACCCTGGAGCGGCGCGGCATGCAGGTCGCCTGCGCCGCGACGGACAGCGAGGCGGTCTCGCTCGCGACCCGGATGCGGCCGAACCTGGTGGTCATGGACCTGATGCAGGTACGCCGCCGCCGCGCCGGGATCGTCGACTGGCTGCGCGCCAACGGCCGGCTGAACCGCACCCCGCTGGTCGTCTACACCTCGGCCGACATGAACCGCTCGGAGCTGCCGAAGCTGAGCTCGGGCGAGACGGTCCTCTTCCTGGCCGAGCGCTCGACGAGCGACGAGGTGCAGTCCCGCATCGTCGACCTGCTCGCGAAGATCGGGACGAACTGACCGCGGACGGTCGTCGGCACGAACGGGCCGCGGACGGTCATCGGCACGAACGGGCCGCGGGCCGTCGTCGGCACACGCGGGGCACTCACGGCTGTCGGCGACGGTCATCGGCGCACACGGACGAGGGCGGTACGGGAGTGATCCCGTACCGCCCTCGTCGTCTTCGCGTACCGCCGCGCCGCGCCGCGCGGATCAGAGCTGGGTGATGTCCAGCTCGCCCGCCGCGTACTGCTTGCGGATGACCTTCTTGTCGAACTTCCCGACGCTCGTCTTCGGCACGGAAGCGATGACCGACCAGCGCTCCGGCAGCTGCCACCTGGCGATGCCCGACTCGGCGAGGAACGCCTTCAGCGCCTCGTAGTCGGCGGTGGCGCCCTCCTTGAGGACGACGGTCGCGAGCGGACGCTCGCCCCACTTGTCGTCGGGTACGGCCACGACCGCGGCCTCGGCGACATCCGGGTGCCCCATCAGCGCGTTCTCGAGCTCGACGCTGGAGATCCACTCGCCACCGGACTTGATGACGTCCTTGGCCCGGTCCGTGAGCGTGAGGAAGCCGTCCTCGCTGATCACCCCGACATCGCCGGTCTTCAGCCAGCCGTCCTCGCTGAACTTGTCCTCGGGCCGCAGCGCCTCACCGTCGGCGCCGCCGTAGTACGCGCCGGCGATCCAGGCACCGCGTACCTCCAGCTCACCGGCCGACTCGCCGTCCCACGGCAGGTGCTCGCCGGCGGGGCCGACCAGCCGCGCCTCCACGCCGGCCGGGAAGCGGCCCTGCGTGATGCGGTAGGGCCATTCCTCCTCCTCGGTCAGGCCGGCGGGCGGGTTGGCCATGGTGCCGAGCGGCGAGGTCTCCGTCATGCCCCAGGCGTGGCAGAGGCGGACGCCGAGCTTGTCGTACGCCTCCATGAGTGCGGGCGGACAGGCGGCACCGCCGATGGTGACGTTGGCCATCGAGGTGAGGTCCCGGGGGTTCGCGGTGACCTCGGCCAGCAGGCCCTGCCAGATGGTGGGGACGGCCGCGGCGTGGCTCGGACGCTCGCGCTCGATCATGTCCGCGAGCGGGGCCGGCTGCAGGAAGCGGTCCGGCATCAGCATGTTGACGCCGGACATGAACGTGGCGTGCGGCAGACCCCATGCGTTGACGTGGAACTGCGGCACGACCACCAGGGTGGTGTCCTTGTCCGTCAGTCCCATCGACTCGGACATGTTGACCTGCATGGAGTGCAGGTAGATCGAACGGTGGGAGTAGACGACGCCCTTGGGATCCCCGGTGGTGCCGGAGGTGTAGCACATGGCGGCGGCCTGGCGTTCGTCCAGCTCGGGCCAGTCGTAGGTGGTGGGACGGCCGGCGATCAGTTCCTCGTAGTCATGCACCCGCACCGCGGCGCCGTCCAGGACGGAGCGGTCGCCGGGGCCCGCGACGACCACGTGCTCCAGCGACGTCAGCTGGGGGAGCAGCGGGGCGAGGAGCGGCAGCAGGGAGCCGTTGACGAGGACGACCTTGTCGTCGGCGTGCTTCACGATCCAGACCAGTTGCTCGGCGGGGAGCCGGAGGTTGAGGGTGTGGAGGACGGCGCCCATCGACGGGATGGCGAGGTACGCCTCCACGTGCTCGGAGTTGTTCCACATGAGGGTCGCGACCCTCTGGTCCCCGTCGATGCCGAGCTCGTCGTGCAGGGCGTGGGCGAGCTGGATGGCCCGCCGGCCGATCTCGGCGAAGCTGCGCCGGTGCGGCTCGGGCTCTCCGGTCCAGGTCGTGACCTGCGACTTCCCGTGGATGGTCATCCCATGGGTCAGGATGCGGGTGACAGTCAGCGGTACGTCCTGCATGGTGCTGAGCACGGCGTCCTCCCGGTGGGCGCTACGCGGCAGTAAGGGTCCGCTGATTCTGCGCACATACCAAGCGGTATGTCACTACTCCCGGGGGAACGAATCGGTGTCGCCGGACAATTTCACTCCGGCCGGACTCCAGTCGGACTCCAGTCGGACTCCAGTCGGACTCAGGCCGGACTCAGGCGAAACGGAGGCGGGGATCCAGCCGGACCCACGCCTCCCGCCGGGGCGGCCGCGTCATCGGACGGGTGCCAGCTCCGGATCCTCGCGCAGTTTGCCGAGCGCCCGGGACACCGCGCTCTTGACCGTGCCGATGGACACCCCGAGCACCTCGGCGGTCTGGGCCTCGCTGAGGTCCTCGTAATAGCGCAGGACGACCATGGCCCGCTGCCGGTCGGGAAGCTTCAGCACGGCACGCCACATGGCGTCGTGCAACGTCTGGCGGTCGGCCGGATCAGGTCCGGGCGTGGTCTCCTGCTCGGGCAGCTCGTCGCAGGCGAACTCGTCGACCTTGCGCTTGCGCCACTGCGACGTACGGGTGTTCAGCAGGGCCCGGCGGACATAGCCGTCGAGCGCCCGGTGGTCCTCGATCCGCTCCCAGGCGACGTACGTCTTCGTCAGCGCGGTCTGCAGCAGGTCCTCGGCGTCGCTGGGATTCGCGGTGAGCGAGCGGGCGGCCCGCAGCAGCACCGGCCCGCGGGCCTTCACGAAGGACGTGAACGACGGATACGGGACGTACGGCGCCCGCGCGCCGAAGGTCCCTCGCGCGGTGGCCGGGGCGCGCGTGGCGGCGTGGGCGCGCGGGACGGCCTGGCTCCGCGGGACGGCCTGGGCGGTGGCAGCGGCTCCCCTGGAGGCGCCCGTGCAGACTGGCGTGGTCATACCTCCACGCTAGGAGCGGGCGCCGCCGGGGGGATCGGCCCCAGGTCCCGAAACGGCGTCCGCCTCAGGGTGTAGGGCTGGGGCCACCTCCACCTCCTGTAGGTGGAGGTGGTGCTCCTTCCGAACTCAGGGTCGCCCCCGAGACCACCGGACCGGCCCCTGCCTTCCCTCGCTGGGACAGGACCGGCGCGCCTCACTCCGCCCGGCCCAGCACGAGGCCCGAGGTCGGCACCCCCGTGCCCGCCGTGACCAGGGAGGTGGCCGCCCCGGGTATCTGGTTCACCGACGTCCCCCGGATCTGCCGGACCGCCTCCGCGATGCCGTTCATCCCGTGCAGGTACGCCTCCCCCAGCTGACCGCCATGGGTGTTCAGGGGCAGTGCGCCGGAGGCCACGAAGTCCGCGGCTTCACCCGGCCCGCAGAAACCGAACTCCTCCAGTTGCATCAGCACGAACGGGGTGAAGTGGTCGTACAGGATCGCCACGTCGATGTCCGCGGGGGCCAGCCCCGAGTTGCGCCACAGCTGGCGCGCGACGACGCCCATCTCCGGCAGCCCCGTCAGATCGTCGCGGTAGAAGCTCGTCATCTGCTCCTGTGCCCGTCCCGCGCCCTGGGCGGCCGCGACGATCACCGCGGGCGGCTGGGGCAGGTCCCGGGCCCGTTCGGCGCTGGTGACGACGATCGCCTGCCCGCCATCGGTCTCCTGACAGCAGTCGAGCAGCCGCAGGGGTTCGACGATCCAGCGGGAGGCGGCGTGGTCGGCGAGGGTGATCGGCTTCCCGTAGAAGTACGCCGCCGGGTTGTTGGCGGCATGGCGCCGGTCGGTGACCGCGACATGGCCGAAGGCCTCCGGCGTCAGCCCGTACGCGTGCAGATAGCGCTGGGCCGCCATGGCCACCCAGGACGCCGGCGTGAGCAGCCCGAACGGCAGGTTCCAGCCGAGCGCGGTCCCCTCGGCCGTGGGCTCCCGCTGCTGTACTCCGGAGCCGAAGCGGCGCCCCGACCGCTCGTTGAACGCCCGGTAGCAGACGACCACGTCCGCCACCCCGCAGGCGACGGCGAGTGCCGCCTGCTGGACGGTGGCGCAGGCCGCGCCGCCGCCGTAGTGGATGCGCGAGAAGAACGACAGCTCACCGATGCCGGCCGCCTGGGCGACGGTGATCTCGGGGCTGGTGTCCATGGTGAAGGTGACCAGTCCGTCGACGTCGGCGGGCGCGAGACCCGCGTCGTCGAGCGCGGCGTGCACCGCCTCGACGGCCAGTTTCAGTTCGCTGCGGCCGGAGTCCTTGGAGAACTCGGTCGCCCCGATCCCGGCCACCGCCGCCTTCCCGCCGAGCGAATCGGCTCTGTGCACGCTCATGCGGCCCCCTCCGGCACGGCGACGGTCACCGTGCCGGTCACATGCCTGCCGATCCCGTTGACGCCGACGACCGCCACCTCGGCCGTTCCGTCGTCGCCCACCGCGGTGACCGTGCCGGTCAGCACCATGGTGTCGCCCGGGTAGTTGGGGGCGCCCAGCCTGATGGCGACCCGCCTGAGCACCGCCGAGGGGCCGAACCGGTCGGTGACGTACCGCCCGACCAGGCCGTTGGTCGTCAGGATGTTCATGAAGATGTCCGGGGACCCCTTCTCCCGCGCCAGTTCCGCATCGTGGTGGACGTCCTGGTAGTCGCGGGAGGCGAGCGCGCCCGCCACGATCAGTGTGCGGGTCACCGCGATCTCCAGCGGCGCCAGTTCCTCACCGGCTTTCACTCCGGTCCCTCCTTTACCAGCAGTTCGCCGAGTTCCTGAAGTACCGTGCCGCTGCCTCCGAGGTGCGCGTCGAGCTGACGCCCCCAGAGGAAGTGGCGGTGCACGGGATGGTCGAGGTCGGCGCCCGTGCCGCCGTGCAGGTGCTGACCCGCGTGGACGACCCGCCTTCCGGCCTCGGACGCCCACCACGCGCTCGTCAGTGCCTGTTCCACGTAGGGCAGCCCTTCGTCGTGCCGCCATGCCGCCTCGTACGCCGTGACGCGTATCGCCTCGGTGTCCATGTACGCGTCCGCGGCCCGCAGCAGCACCGCCTGATTCGTCGACAGCGGCCGCCCGAACTGCTCGCGTGTGCCGGTGTGTTCGACCGCGCGGGCCAGCGACCCGGCGCACACCCCTGCCTGCACTCCGGCGAACGCCGTCCGGGCACCGGCCAGCACCGCCTCGTAAGCCCCCGATCCGCCCAGCCGCTCCCCGGGCGCACCGTCCAGCACGAGCCGCCCCGCCGACCACGGGGCCGTGGTCTCCACGGATTCCGTCACCACTCCTGGGCCCGCGGTCCGTACGAACCACAGACTCCGGTCCGCGGCCGCGACCAGGACGTGCGTGGCGTCCCGCAGCCACGGAACCAGCGGGACGACGCCGCTCAACCGCCCGCCCTCCTCGGCAGCCGGTCCTCGGCCCGCCTCGGCAGCCGGTCCTCGGTCAGCCTCGGCGTGCAGGCATCCATCCGCCTCCGGGCCTCGGCCCGCCTGGGCGTGCAGGCCTCCGTCCGCGTCCGGAACTCGGTCCGCCTCCGCGTGCAGGCCTCGGTCCGCCTCCGGGCCTGTGTCCACCTCCGCGTGCACCGTGCCGCCGGCCGGGAACGCCCCCGCCGCCACCTCCGTCCCGTCCCGGAACGAGGGCAGCAGCCGCTCGCGCTGTTCGTCCGTACCGTGCTCGGCGACAGCCAGGAGCCCGTACACACAGCTCGCCACGAAGGGCACCTGCGCGGTCGTCCGGCCCTGCTCCTCCGCCAGCAGCACCAGCCCGAGGAGCCCGGTCTCCTCGGCCGCGCCCGGCAGCCCGGCGGCGCAGATCTCCTTCCAGAGTCCGGCGTCCGTCCCGCTGCCGGCCGCGACCAGCCGGTCATGCGTCGACAGATCACCGAAGATCCGGGCGGCCAGGCCCTGCGCCGCGGCCTGTTCCTCGCTCGGCGTGAAATCCATGTCAGCCCTCACTTCCCCGGAAGACCGGAAGGACCAGATCAGGGTCCGTACGAAGGAACTCCAGCCGCACCGGCATGCCCACCCGCACCTTGTCGCAGGGCACCCCGATGACGTTGCTGACCATCCGGACTCCCTCCGCGAGCTCGATCAGCGCCACGGCATACGGCCCGCCCTCGCCGTCCTCGCTGAAGGCGGGGAAGGACGGGTGGTGCATCACGACATGACTGAAGACGGTGCCCTCACCCGAGGCCTCGACCGTGTCCCAGTCGGGCGACCCGCAGGCGTTGCATCCGGGCAGCCATGGAAAGCGCAGCGCGTCGCACGCGGTGCACCGCTGGATCAGCAGCCGGCGGGAGGCGACACCCTCCCAGAATCCTGCGTTGTCCCGGTTGATCACCGGCCTGGAACGCAGCGCGTTCCCGTCCCCGTTCCCTTTCTCTTTCCCCGATATCGATCCCTTGGCTTCGCTGCCGGGCTCGGGATCGGTCTTCTGCCGCAGCTTCGGTTCCGGCTTCGGCTTCGGCTTCGGCTTCGGCTTCGGCTTCGGCTTCGCGGGCCGGTATTTGAGGATGCGGAAGCGATGCGTCCCGGCGAGTTCTTCCTGCGCCCTGACGTCCATGCGCGTGGTGATGAAATAGCCCGTCCCCAATTTCGTCGTCTTGCGCTCCGACACCGCCTCTATCACCGCGTCGAAGGTGATCCGGTCCCCCGGCCGCAAGGGCCGCAGATACTCCTGTTCGCAGTCGGTCGCGACCACGGAGGTGTATCCGGCCCCGTCGAGGAGGCCGAAGAGCTCGTCATAGGCCCCGCTCCGGTCCGTGTGCCCGGACAGCCCGCCCATCGTCCATGCCTGGAGCATCGTCGGCGGGGCGACGGCGTCGGGCCCGCCGTAGGCGGGGTGCGCGTCCCCCATCGCTTCGCACCAGTGCCTGATCATCGGCTCGTTGACCCGGTCCTTGCCGACGCCCTCGGTGGCCGCCGCCCGGCCCTCGTACGCCCTGAGCCGCTCGTACAGCTCGTCCCGGACGCCCTGCCCGGCCGTCACCGCTTCCCCCTCTTCATTCCGAGCCGCATCGTCGCGACGATCTCCCGCTGCACCTCGCTCACCCCGCCCCCGAAGGTGTTGATCTGCGCCGCTCTGTTCATCCGCTCCAGCTCCCCGTCCCCGAAGACTCCGGGCGAACCGCTCCGGACCGATCCGGCATCGCCCGTGACCTCCTGGCACAGGCGATACACCTCCACAGCGCTTTCGGTTCCCGCGAACTTCACGCCGCTCGCATCGCCGGGCGCGAGCGCTCCCGCTCCCACGGCCCCCACCAGCCGCCAGTTGAGCAGGCGCGTCGCCGCCAGCCGGGCATGCGCCTCGGCCAGCCGGGAACGCACCCACGGCTCGTCGGCCGGCCGCCGCCCCGTCACGGGGTCGGGCGTGCGGGCGAAAGCGAGCGCCGCTTCGTAGAAGTCCTCGGCCTGCATGCCGATCGCGGCGAGCGCGACCCGTTCATGGTTCAGCTGGTTGGTGATCAGCCCCCAGCCGCCGTTCTCCGCGCCGACCAGCGCGGTCACGGGCACGCGCACGCCGTCGTAGTAGGTGGCGGTCGTGGTCAGCCCGCCCACCGTGTCGATGGGCGTCCAGCTGAAGCCGGGCGCGTCCGTGGGCACGAGGAGGATGGAGATGCCCCGGTGTTTGGGCGCGTCAGGGTCCGTACGGCAGGCGAGCCATATCCAGTCCGCGCTCTGCGCGTTGCTGGTGAAGATCTTCTGCCCGTCGATGACCCAGGAGTCGCCGTCACGGACGGCCCGGGTGCGCAGCGCGGCGAGGTCGGTACCGGCCTCCGGCTCGCTGTAGCCGATGGCGAAGACGATCTCGCCCGCCAGGATGCGCGGCAGGAAATACTCCTTCTGGGCCTCCGTTCCGTACTTCATGAGTGTCGGGCCGACTGTGTTCAGGGTGACCATGGAGACCGGGGCGCCGGCCCGGTAGGCCTCGTCGAAGAACACGAACTGCTCGTCCGCGCCGCGCCCCTGCCCCCGGTACTCGACGGGCCAGCCGAGTCCGAGCATTCCGTCAGCTCCGATGCGACGCAGCAACCGCCGCTGCGCGTCCGGGTCCGGGTCCGGGTCCGGGAACGGGGCCGGGGAGGCGGGTCCGGCGTGCCCGCCTCCTGGGGGCATGACTTCACCGAAGTAGGCACGGAGTTCGGCGCGCAGCTCGCGCTGGCGCTCGGTGGGGGCCAGGTGCACGTCGACTGCCTCCCGGGAACGGGCATGCGGATCAGGGTTTCTGACTGTCCGTCAGATTCCGTTCCCCTGTCAAGGCGCCGGACGCCCGCACCCGCCCGATTCCTCGCCCACCTCCACTCCCGGCCCGAACACCAAGCC
>NZ_RDBK01000043.1:1589227-1645218 GCF_008042275.1 Streptomyces sp. OR43
CACCCGGGCCGTCCGTGACGGCGACTCCTGGGTCATCGACGGGCAGAAGATCTTCACCAGCAACGCGCAGAGCGCGGACTGGATATGGCTCGCCTGCCGTACGGACCCTGACGCGCCCAAACACCGGGTCACCAGAGATTGGTGAAGTTCACCGCCAGGTTGTGCGTGGACTGGTCGATGTCGGTGAACGCCGAACCGTTCACCTGGGCGGAGTTGCTCTGGTTCGATGCCCCGGCTCCGGTGGCCTGCTGCTGCGAGGTGGACGAGTTGCCGAAGTTGTCCCCACCGACCCCGCTGCCGCTGATCGTGGCCACCCCCGCGTTCGATCCGTCGTTCGCGAACGAGCCGTTGTCGGCCTGGGCCACGCCACTGAAGAGAACGGCGGCAAGAGGCAGGGCGGCAACAACGGCGAGGGCACGAGCGGTACGGATGCTTGCCATGTCTATTCCTCCAGGAACCGAAAGTAAGGCTGAAACCGGGCCGGTTGGCCGACCGCCCGGCGATGGTCACGACGTCGCGAGATCAAAGCTGCCCAGCACCGCACCGGCGAACCACCCACACGATCCGATTCCCTCGCAAGCATGAGGAAGCGAAGATAAACCCCGAATCACACAAACTCCCAGGTCAGTGCAGCCCATGACGCGAGCCCGCGCCCCACGGGAGAAGAAGCGTTCCGCCACCGGGTCCCGCCCGCCACCTCACCCCCGCCCCTTCCCTTATTCGAACATCCGTACGAACATAGAACCATGGCCACCATCAACCGGCGAACCGCCACCCTGGCCCTGGCCCACGCGCTCTCCGCCGCCGAGCACGGGCTCCCCGTCATCCCGCTGTCCGCCACCAAGCTCCCCGCCCTGCGCTCCCCGCACCGCGACGAGCACCCCTCGTCCGGCTGCCGGGGCGCCTGCGGCCGTCCGGGACACGGAGTCCACGACGCCACCACCGACCCCACCGCGGTCCGCGCCCTCTTCGCCGCCGCCCCCTGGGCCACTGGTTACGGCATCGCCTGCGGACGCGCCCCGCACCACCTCATCGGCATCGATCTCGACATCGACTCCGACGGCCGGACCGACTCTGTGGCGTCCCTGCGACAGCTGGCCCTGCACCACCTGTTCACCCTCCCGCCGACCGTCACAGTGCTCACCCCCAGCGGCGGCCGCCACCTCTGGCTGTCCGGCCCACCCGGCGTGGTCGTACCGAACTCCGCCGGCCGCCTCGCCCCCGGCATCGACATCCGCGGCTCCGGCGGCTACCTCGTCGGCCCCGGCTCGGTCACCGCCCACGGCACCTACCGCCTCGTCCCCGGCACCGGCAGCCTCCCGCCCGCGCCCTGCCCGAGCGCCCTGCTCCACCTGTTGACGCCTCCCGCCCGCGCGCGTCACCACCACGGCCATACCGCCGGATCCCATTCCGGCCACGGCCATCCCGACCAGGGCCGCGGACTGGTCCAGTTCGTCCTGGCCGCGGACGAGGGCCAGCGCAACACCCGGCTCTTCTGGGCGGCCTGCCGCGCCTACGAACACGGCTTCGGCGACGCGCTGGCCGACGCCCTCACCCGGGCAGCCGTCGGCACCGGTCTCCCCGAACACGAGGCCCGGGCCACCATCGCCTCCGCCGCCCGCCTCACCCACACCCGCTGCGAGCCCCCACGATGAGTACCGCCGACCCGCAGAACCGTCCGGACAGGATGTAGCGTCTGGCGCCATGCCGTTTCCCGATGAGTACAGCCCCCTGGTCGGGGCCGACTACCGGCCCCAGTGGCCGGTGGAGTTCGAGTCGCTGGCCGGCACACTGCGCGCTGCGCTGGGCGGCCTCGTGATCGGCATCGATCACGAGGGATCCACCTCGGTACCGGGACTGCCTGCCAAGGACTGCATCGATGTGCAGGTGCGGATGAGGTCGGTCGACGAGCAAGGCCCCTGCCACGGAGGTCCTGATGGCCGCGGCCGAGCGATGGGCTGCTGAGACCGGCTGGGACGAGTGAGTCGGCCGGGGCGGATGATCCGGCCCGTTCATGCCCGTACACGCCGGCCAACACCTGCCGCGGGCGCCCGCAGCACACGCACAGGGCGGGCCTCCGAACCGGAGACCCGCCCTGTGACCTGCTGTTTCTCTGACCTGGCGGTGGGTGTGGGATTTGAACCCACGGTGACATCGCTGCCACGACGGTTTTCAAGACCGTTCCCTTAGGCCGCTCGGGCAACCCACCCCGCGTCAGCAGCCGGTGAGGACCGGTTTCGACGCGGAGGACAGCCTAGCCGGTCAGCTGTCGCCCTTGCGCTCGCCCAGGGTGACTTCCACCGTCGACGTCTTGCCGTCGCGCTTGTACGTCAGCGTCACCTTGTCACCCGGCTTGTGGGTCCAGATCTCACCGATCAGGGTCGGGCCACTGTCGACGACGGTGTCGTTGAACTTCGTGATGACGTCGCCCGCCCGGAGTCCGGCCCGGGCCGCGGGACCGTCCTTCGTGACCGCTTCCGTGCCACCGGCGCCCTGGTCCGAGATGACCGCACCGCCGGTCTTCTCGTCCATCGTCACCGTGGCGCCGATGACCGGGTAGACCGGCTGGCCGGTCTTGATCAGCTGCTGGGCGACGTTCTTCGCCTGGTTGATCGGGATCGCGAAGCCGAGACCGATGGACCCCGCCTGGCTCTGGCCGGTGCTTCCGGCCGACTGGATCGCGGAGTTGATGCCGATGACCGCGCCGCCGGCACTCAGCAGCGGGCCGCCGGAGTTGCCCGGGTTGATCGAGGCGTCGGTCTGCAGCGCGCTCATGTACGAGTTGCTGCCTCCGGATCCGTCACCGGAGGCGACCGGGCGGTTCTTCGCGCTGATGATGCCCGTGGTGACCGTGTTGGACAGACCGAACGGGGCACCGATCGCGATCGTCGAATCGCCGACCGCCACCTGGTCCGAGTTGCCCAGCGGCAGCGGCGTGAGCCCCTGCGGCGGGTTCTTGAGCTTCAGGACGGCCACGTCGTAGCCCTGGGCCCGGCCGACCACCTCGGCGTCGTACTTCTTGCCGTTGGAGAACGTCGCCGTGAGCTGGCCGCTGTCCGCCGCGGAGGCCACCACGTGGTTGTTCGTGAGGATGTGGCCTTCCTTGTCGTACACGAAGCCGGTGCCCGTACCACCCTCGCCGTCACCGCCCTGCGCGTCGATCGTGACCACGCTGGGGAGCGCCTTGGCCGCGACGCCCGCGACCGTGCCCGGGTCCCGCTTGAGGTCCTGGGGGGTGCCCGACGCGGCGACCGTGGTCGAACCGGACGAGCCGGAGCCGTTGTTGCTGTCGGCGGCCCAGAATCCGAGGGCTCCGCCGACTCCACCCGCGACGAGTGCCGCCACGACCACCGCGGCCACCATGCCGCCCGCGCCCCGCTTGCGCGGCGCATCGGGTGCCTGCGGCTGGGCGGGCGCGCCCCACACGGGGCCGCCGCCCTGCGCCCCGTGGGCGTACGACGGGACCGCAGGCGGGGGCGGGGGCCAGCCGGCATCGGCCGCGGACTGCGGTGCGGCCGGGGGCGCGTACTGCGGCGCGGCCGGCGGAACCGGGGCCATGGGTGTGGTCGCCGGGTCCTGGGCGGGAGAGGCCGGCTGGTGCTGTGCGGTCGCCGGGTCCTGGGCGGGAGAGGCCGGCTGGTGCTGTGCGGTCGCCGGGTCCTGGGCAGGGGAGGCCGGCTGGTGCTGTGTGGTCGTCGCGTCCGGGTGCGGCGGGGCGTCGGGCGCGCTCCCGGGGAGCCCCTGGGGAGCGTCGGCCGGCACTGGAGGTGCGGACGGAACGGACGGGGCGGCCTCGGCCGCGTTGCCCTCGTTGCCCTCGTTCTCTGTGCTCACAGCTCTTTACTCCTCGGTTCCACATCATCATTCGGCAAGAGATCCGCTGTGTACGTGTCTGGAGTCAGCTTTTCCCACGGCACGTCAGGCCACTGTAAGCAGGAGCTGTGCATCTGCGCACGGCCCCTTACATCGGACAAAACGGTCACACGTCCTCAGATGTACGCGTCCGTGGTCTCCCGGTGACACCATGGCGCGGGTGACCCAAGCACGGCCGCAGCGCCCCAGCCAGCATCCCATCCAGGTCATCGCACACCGGGGCGCGTCCGACGACGCTCCCGAGCACACCCTGGCCGCGTACCGGAAGGCGATCGAGGACGGGGCCGACGCCCTGGAGTGCGACGTACGGCTCACGGCCGACGGCCATCTCGTATGCGTACACGACCGACGGGTGAACCGCACGTCCAACGGGCGGGGCGCGGTCTCCGCCCTGGAGCTCAACGCACTCGCGGCCCTCGACTTCGGCTCGTGGAAGGACCGCGAGGAGGCGGAGTCCCCGGACTGGGACCCGGTACCCGGCGAGCTCACCTCCGTGCTCACCCTGGAACGGCTCCTCGAGCTCCTCGTCGAGACCAGGGCCTCCGGCCGGCACCTGCAGTTGGCCATCGAGACCAAGCACCCGACGCGCTGGGCGGGCCAGGTCGAGGAACGGCTGCTGCACCTGCTGAAGCGATTCGAGCTCGACGCGCCGCCGACCGACGCCCCGTCGCCGGTCCGCATCATGAGTTTCTCGGCCCGCTCGCTGCACCGCATCCAGGACGCCGCACCCCAGCTGCCCACCGTCTACCTGATGCAGTTCGTCTCGCCTCGGCTGCGTGACGGACGGCTGCCGGCCGGGGCCCGGATCGCCGGGCCGGGGATGCGGATCGTACGCAGCCACCCGGGCTACATCGACCGCCTGCACCGCGCCGGTCATCGGGCGCACGTCTGGACGGTCAACGAACCGGAGGACGTCGAGCTCTGCATCCGGCTCGGGGTCGAGGCGATCATCACGAACCGTCCGAAGCAGGTTCTGGCCCAGCTGGGGCGCGCGTAGCGAGAGCGTCGTCCGGGGGCGCCGGCGGGGAGCGCCGGCCGGGGGAACAACCGGGGAGGCACCCCCGCACTGTCGGTCACAGGGAGTACACCGGCGCATTCGCCCCGTACCCGATCGTTACGAGTGCGTCACTCGCGGGCCATTGGCCGGTTTCCGGTCCAGCCCAGGGGGGCATCCACTCCGTGGCGTGGGGCAAAGGAGGTCTCGGGGGTGGCGTTGGTGGTGGCACAGGAAGTGCCCACGTCGTCGAGCATGGCCGTACCCCATGGCCCTGCGGGCGTGGGTCAGGCACGGCACCGGATGCGTGAGCAGTTGCGCAACCACGGGGTGTCGGATTCGGTCGTCGACGATGCTGTATTGATTCTTTCCGAACTGCTCAGCAACGCCTGCCGGCACGGCAGGCCACTGGGCCGGCACACCGATGTGGGGGACGGCGATGTGCGCGCCGCGTGGCGCGTCGACAGAACGGGCGGGCTGACCGTCGAGGTGACGGACGGAGGCGGCCCGACGCGGCCGGTTCCGGCCACTCCTTCGGTGACCGCTCGCGGCGGTCGCGGGCTCAACATCATCAGTGCGCTCGCCGAGGAGTGGGGCGTGCGGGACGACTCGTCCGGCGAGGTCACGGTCTGGGTGCTGGTCAACGAGGGCCACGGCCCTGCCGACGAAGGGCCTGCCGCACGGGGCAACGCGAAAAGCAACGGACGGAGCCCCGGCACGACAGGCCCCTCGGGCCGCGGCTCGGGGGTGAACGGTGCCGCGGGTCTCGACGGGCTGGACTTCGCCGGCGCGTTCGACGACGTGGGCTGAACCGGGGCGGCGCACCGCGGTGGTGGCACGGGAGCACGGAAGGCCGGGGGCCCGGAAACCGGCAGGCCGGGGAACCGGAACCCGGCAGCCGGGAGAGCGGAAAGCCGGGAGCGGCAACCCGGGAGAGCCGTCGCCGGCGAGCCTGCTGCCGGGTCGGCGGTGCCCCGTACGGCGCACGGACGGCTAGGCTCGCGGCCCAGACCGCACTGTCGCAATCGGGAGAAAGCCCACCATGGCGAAGAAGCGCCCTCAGACCAAGGCCGGGAAGCAGCAGCTTGACGACGGCGAGATCCCGGTGGTCGGGGCTCGCGAGCCCTGCCCGTGCGGTTCGGGCCGCCGTTACAAGGCCTGTCACGGCCGCGCAGCCGCCCAGGCCGTGGCCGAACTCGTCCAGCGCCCCTTCGAGGGCCTGGCCGGCGAATGCGACTGGGTCGCGCTGCGCGAGCTGGTGCCCGCGGCCACGGTCGAACTGACCCTGAAGGGCGGACTGCCCGAGGGCGTGCCGTCGGTGACGCTCGCGACCGTCCTCCCCATGGCGTGGCCCGCACTGCGGCGCGACGACGGTTCGGTCCTGCTCGCCCTGCAGAACGACACCTCTTCCGGCGACCTGAGCCGCGACCTCGCCGACACGCTCCAGCGGGCGCTGGAGGCCGAGCCCGGCTCGCCCGTCGCCGCCCGGCGCGTACCGGCCGAAGGGCCCCGGCTCCAGGACCTCCTGGACGCCGACGCCCCGTTCGCACCCGTCGTCCACTCGGGCTTCGAGTTCTGGGTGCCCGACGCGGAGAACGCCACGGCGGAGGTGTCCGCGTCTCTGGAGCGCGCCAACGACGCGGCGCTCCCGACCGTCCTGCTTTCCGGGGTGGACGCCGCCTACTGGTGCGAGACGCCGGAGAAGAACCACCTGCGCTGGGTCATGCCGCACCCCGAGGAGCGGCTCCTGGACGCGCTCGCCCGGCTGCACGCCGCCGGCACCTCCTCGCTCGGCGAGGGCACCCGGCTGGTCGGCTCCTTCCGCGCGCACGGCCTGATGGTCCCGGTCTGGGACCTGCCGAGCTCGATGGGTGCCGAGGACTGCGAGAAACCCGCCGTCGCGTTCGCGGAGCGGCTCGCGACGGCGCTCGCTTCGGATGCGCCGCTCACCGCCGAGGAGCGTCGGGCACGTGGCGGGCTCACCAACCGCCAAGTGACCCTCAGCTGACAGTGACCATCGCCCGGACCGTACGGTGACGCCCGTCACAACTCACCGTACTCACAGGTAAATCGCTGTCCGAATACGCGAGATCGAATTTGCGAACGGCAGATCTCTTGTTACCGTTCTAGAAGCCCGGTCGCTGGTGCATCCCCCGTCGCCAGCGATCGGGCATCCTCATGCCCGGGCCCAGCGCACTCCGGCGCACCACTCGGCGCGCGAACCGCGCACAGGCCCTGCACAGACACCGGTCGCGCCCCCGGCTTCCTCGACCGCCCCGCACCTTGCCTCGGCCGCTCTTCGACGGCCCGGAGGTGTCTTCCACGTGGCCCGGCGTCAACCCACCGCCGTGGACGCCTTGTTGGATCCCCGTCGACAGCGGGTCCGCAGGATCACCGGACCGCTAGGAATCGGACAGAAGTCACCTGCTGCTCCCCTTTCCGTTTTCTCCGCGAAACAGCCCCGAAGAGATCTTCGAAGAGGGATCGAACGGTTTTCGGAAAGCGCATCAGAAAGCAGACCACCGGCGGACTTTGCACCGGCAGACTTTGCATGACCGAAACAGCCCGCACGGAATGACCGAAACGGGCCCTGCCGATCACCTCACCCGGAAGTGATAGGCCAGTGATCCGACAGCGCTCGGTAATGACGTCGGGCGGAGAAGCGGACCGAGAGGCCGGTGGTGAAGCGGGCAGAGAAGCGGGTGGAGAAGCGGACAGAGAAGCGAGCGGAGAGGCCGCTGAAGAAGCGGGCGGCGAGGCGCACGAACAAGCACCGCCACCCGCCACCCCGCAGCTCAGTACGCGAGCCGGCTTCCCCCGTCCGGAGCGCTGTTGCTCGCCTCGACCAGCGCGTCCAGCAGCGCCCCCACGTCCGGCAGCCACGGCGACGCCACCGCCCGGACCGGCGCCCCGCCACCGGAGCCCGGCCGGGACACCCGCTCCGGGGCCCGCTCCCAGCGCACCTGCCCCGTGCCGATCCCCGACGGCGGAAGGACGAGATAGCCGCCCTCGCCGTGGAACCGCAGCGAACTGGGCACCCAGTCCTGCGCGTGCAGCAGTTCACCGAGCCGTTCGAGCGTGTACGGAGCGACCAACAGGGACCACCGGGTCGGCGTCGCCACCACGGGGCCCAGCCGCATGCCCATCCGGTCGAGTTCCGCCAGCGCCCGGGCACCGGCCACCGCCGGCAGGCTCAGTGCACACGGCGCACGCCCGCCGGTGGCCAGCAGGAGCGGCGCGGTGGGCCGGTTCGTCCACCACCAGCGCACCATCCGGGCATCGGTGGTCGCGGCGAGCAGTCCGGGGTCGAAGGGGTGCGCGCCGGGAACGGCGCACTCGGGGTCGGGGCAGGCGCAGCCGCGACCGCGCTCGCCACGGCCGTCGGCCGCCTGGAGGCCCACCCCCGGGAGCACGGGCCACTGCCATGCGGTGGCACAGGTCAGGGCCGCGTCGAGCCGGGCGGTCCCGGCCCTGCGTCCGAGCCGGAGCCTGCGTCGCCTTCCGAGGATCTCGCGCATGAGCGCTCGTTCCTTTCCGTTGAACGCCGAGAGTCCACATCACACCACGCGCGCGTCACAACACGTGTGCGGATCTTCACTGTGTGTACATGCCCGTCGAGCCTGCGGTACGGGTTGGTCGTCGGTACCGAGCCTGAGCTGTGCTGAGCCGAATCGAGCCGGTTCCAGTCGAGAATGTCGCGAGGTGCAGGGCGCGTATCGCGCCTGCCGTCCGTCGTACGACCCCGCCACTCGGGGGTGGGGGGTGGCCGTCACAGGTGAGGACGTCCGGGCCCGCTGCCAGGTTCCGGAGGCGGTCGGAACCACCTCTGGCCATCTACCGATTTACGTACCCAGCATGCCCGGAATGACGCTCCCCCGGCACTTCACCCGGGGGCAACCCCCGGTCGAGCAACCTCAGTCGACCGCAAATGACAGCCGCAGGGTGCATTTTTTGGCCAAGTTACTCACCCCTCGGACACCACAAATCCCGTGGGGACAATGCTGGACATCGCCTTACTTGTGCGTGTACATGTGGATGCACTGATAGCGGCGCAGAATGACATGGGGGTTTGCGATGCTATTCGACGAAACAAACCAGTCGGAAAGCCGGCGACCATGAGCGCCCCACACCTGCCGAAAGTGGCTGGAATCGATCCCACAGTTCCGGTTTCGGCGCACACTGCCGGGCCGCTCTCCGAGATGCCCGCCGCGCCCGGCGCCTTCATCCAGGACCGTCTGGCGGGCTGGGTCTCCGACCTCACCACGCTGCACGAGCTCACCGAACGGCTGGCCAGAACCAACACCCTCGACGACGCCCTGCACGAGCTGCTCGATGCCGGGGCCGCACTGGTCGGCGCCCGTCGCGGACTGATCGCCTTCGAACCGTCCGACCGCCGCGGCCCCGTCACCACCATCGGTCTCGGGCTGGCCCACGCGGAGCTCGGCCAGATCGAGACGGTTCCGCGCAGTGCCACCTCCTACGGGCGCATCCTGGAAGGTCTGCCGAACGCAGACGGCCCGCTGACCACCCCCGATCTGCTCGGCGACACCAGCCTGGACCCCCGCAGGCGCGAGGTCGCCGCCCGCCTGGGCTACGCCGCCAGTTACGCACTGCCGATCACCACCGAGCGGACCGGACGGCTCGCCGCCGCAGTCTGGCTCTACGACGAACCCGCCGAGCCGCTCGAACGTCAGCGCCACCTCGTCGGCCTCTACGCCGGGTACGCCGCCGAACACCTGGCCCGGCTGCTGGAACTGGAACGGGCCAGGACCGACGTCGCCACCATCGCCGAGGAGCTCCTGCCCAGCCGGCTGCCACGCGTCCCCGGCGTACAGCTGGCCGTACGCCATCACGCCGCGCCGCAGAGCGGCAGCGACTGGTACGACGCGCTGGCGCTGCCGGAAGGAGCGCTCGGCCTCTCGGTGGGCTCGGTCGGCGGCTCCGGACCCGGCGCCCTGGCCGCCATGGGCCGGCTGCGCGCCGGCCTGCGGGCGTACGCGGTGATGGAGGGCGAGGACCCGGTCGCCGTACTCTCCGATCTCGAACTCCTGATGCGGCTGACCGAACCGGCCCGTTCCGCGACCGCGCTCTTCGCCTACTGCGAGCCCGCCCGCCGCAAGATCCTGCTGGCCGGTGCCGGGCACACCCCGCCGCTGATCGTCGGCGACCGGCGCACCGAGTTCGTCGAGACGACCCTCTCCGCCCCCCTGGGCATGCTCGCGTGCTGGGAGGCGCCGAGCGTGGAGATCGTCCCGGCTCCCGGCGAGACGGTCCTGCTGTACACCGACGGTCTGCTGCGCCGCGCCGGTGACTCGACGGACCGGGCGTTCGCGCGGCTCCACTCCGCCGCGGCGAGCGTCCCGAAGGCGCTGCGCCACGACGCCGGATCGGTCGCCGACCATGTGGTGCGCACGGTCCTGCCCGACGGGATCGACCGGGGCGACGACACCGAGGACGTGGTCCTGCTCGCGGCACGTTTCGACTGAGCCGGCCGCGCGCCCGCCCGTAGCGGCGGGCCACCCTGTGTAAGAGGTCTTCCGGCCCTGGGCCCCCTTCCGTACGCCCGTACGATGGAGGGGGTCCAGTGTCGTATCAAGGAGAGACAAGTCGTGTCTGAGGAGCTCACCCCGGAGAACCCGGAGACCGAAGAGGCAGAGCCGGTCAAGCAGCGGAAGAACGGCCTGTACCCGGGCGTCTCCGACGAGCTCGCCGCGAACATGAAGTCCGGTTGGGCCGACACCGAGCTGCACGGTCTGGAGCCGATCGCCCAGGCCGCGCACACCGCCGACCGCCGCGCCGCGCTCTCGGCACGCTTCCCGGGCGAGCGGCTGGTCATTCCGGCTGGCCGGCTGAAGACCCGGTCCAATGACACCGAGTACGCCTTCCGCGCCTCCACCGAGTACGCGTACCTCACCGGCGACCAGACCCAGGACGGCGTCCTCGTCCTGGAGCCGACGGACGACGGCCACGAGGCGACCGTCTACCTGCTGCCGCGCTCCGACCGGGAGAACGGCGAGTTCTGGCTCGACGGCCAGGGCGAGCTGTGGGTCGGCCGCCGTCACTCCCTGACCGAGGCCGAGAAGCTGCTCGGCATTCCGGCGAAGGACGTCCGCGAACTGCCCGCCGCGCTGGCCGAGGCCACCGGCCCGGTCCGTAACGTCCGTGGTCACGACGCCGGCATCGAGGCCGCGCTCACCGACAAGGTCACCGCGGAGCGCGACGAGGAACTGCGCGTCTTCGTCTCCGAGGCACGCCTGGTCAAGGACGCCTTCGAGATCGCGGAGCTGCAGAAGGCCTGCGACATCACCGCGCGCGGCTTCGAGGACGTCGTGAAGGTCCTCGACAAGGCTGAGGCGACGAGCGAGCGCTACATCGAAGGAACGTTCTTCCTCCGTGCCCGCATCGAGGGCAACGACATCGGCTACGGCTCGATCTGCGCCGCCGGCCCGCACGCCACCACCCTGCACTGGGTGCGCAACGACGGCGCGGTGCGCTCGGGCGAACTGCTGCTGCTCGACGCCGGCGTGGAGACCAACGACCTCTACACCGCCGACGTGACCCGCACGCTTCCCATCAACGGCACGTTCACGCCGCTGCAGCGGAAGATCTACGACGCGGTGTACGAGGCGCAGGAGGCCGGCATCGCCGCGGTGAAGCCCGGCGCGGGCTTCCGCGACTTCCACGACGCCGCGCAGCGCGTGCTCACCGAGAAGCTCGTGGAGTGGGGTCTGCTCGGCGACCGGACCGTGGACGAGGTCCTGGAGCTGGGGCTGCAGCGCCGCTGGACCCTGCACGGCACCGGTCACATGCTCGGCATGGACGTCCACGACTGCGCCGCCGCGCGGACCGAGTCGTACGTCGACGGGACGCTGGAGCCCGGAGTCTGCCTCACCGTGGAGCCCGGTCTCTACTTCCAGGCCGACGACCTGACCGTGCCCGAGGAGTACCGCGGCATCGGCGTCCGGATCGAGGACGACATCCTCGTCACCGAGGACGGCAACCGGAACCTCTCGGACAAGCTGCCGCGGCAGGCCGACGAGGTCGAGGCGTGGATGGCCCGGCTCAAGGGCTGACCGCCCGCCCCGCTACCGCGCGCCGGAGGGCGCCCTGCTCAGGAGACCATGAGCAGGGCGCCCTCCCGCCATTTCAGGACCTTGTCGAAGCTCACCACCGCCCCGCCGCGCCCCGGCCGGTTGCCGAAGTGGACGTGATCGGCGAGCTGCTCGATGAGGCACAGCCCCCGCCCGTCCTCGGCGGTGAGCGGCGGGTGCTCGGCGTACTGCGGCGGGTACTGCTGCTTGGATGCGTACGGCTGCTGTGCGTCGTGCTGCTGTGCGTCGTGCTGCTCTGCCTCGTGCTGCTGTGCGGCGGTGCGAAGTGCGCGCCTCGCGGGGAACCCCGGTCCGGAATCGGCGACTTCGATACGGCATTTCTCGCCGTCCAGATACGCGGTGACCCGGTACTGCCCAGAGGCAGTACCGGACGGCTCCTCCCAGGCTTCCCAGGTCTCCGCTCCCTCGCCCCGGTCTGTCTGTGACCCGCCGTGCTCGACGGCGTTGGCACAGGCCTCGCTCAGGGCGAGCGACAGGTCGAAGGAGATGTCCGGGTCCACGCCCGCTGATTCCATCGTGCCGAGCAGGAACCGTCGGGCGAGCGGAACGCTCGCAGCTTCGCGCCGCAAATGGAGTGACCACCAGATGCTCATGCTCCAGCCTCCTGGCTGCGGCTCGACATACCGATACGTATTGCCGCCCGAGACCGTTCGTAAGCACGGGCGGGGTGTGAGACCGCTCATTCGGCGGATACCCGTATTCGCCACACCTGTGCATCCCCGGCCCATAGAACCGTTCTGCCCCGTCAGTAACCGGTCCGAACGGCCCGGCTCCCGTGTATTCGGGCGGAAGACGACCTTCCGGACCTGCCGTACGGGGACGGGGGGTGCAGTGGGATGATGTCTCGGCCATGACTACGTCTGTGGGACGCGCCGGAGCCGGTATGCGGCTGCTGAGGGCCGCGGTGTTCGCCGCGGTCTGTGTCGCGTTGTCCGCAGCCGGGCACGCGCTGGCCGCCTGCGCGACGGTCCCCTGGTGGACGCTGCTCGCCGGATTCCTCGGGATCCTCGCGGTGACGGCCCCGCTCGCCGGACGCGAACGCTCGCTGCCGTCCATCGCCGGCGCCCTGGCCGGCGGACAGCTCGTCCTGCACACCCTCTTCGGCGTGGGTACGCACACCGCCTCGCCCCGGGTACCGGCCGGCGAGGACGCGCTGATCCGGTTCGCGGCGAACCTCGTCTGCGGTGCCGGGCCCGACCGGCTGAACGCCGCCGACGCCCACCGCATCGTCACCACCGCGGGCATCGATCCGGCGTCGGTGACCGGACAGGCCCATCAGCACCTGGCGGCCACCCCTTCCACGGGTACGGCCGGCCTCGCCGGCATGCTGCCGGACCTTCCCATGGTGCTCGGCCACCTGCTGGCCGCGCTGGCCGCCGGCTGGCTGCTGCGACGCGGCGAGGTCGCCCTGTTCCGCCTCGCCCGGCTGTCGGTCCACGGCGCCCAGCAGGTGGCGGCCGGGGCGCGGCTGCGGGCGTTGCGCGCCGCGCTCGTCCTCGTGGCCGCGCTGCGCGCGGGGCTTCCCGGCGGGCCGACGACCGGGCCGCGTATCTCCCGTACCGCCGTGGACGCACCGGCCCCGGCCACCGGGGATCCCTTGCAGCACATGGTGATCAGGCGCGGGCCGCCCTCCGTATTCACCCTCGCAGCCTGACGCGACGCCCTCCACGCGATGCCCGCGCGACCCTGCCACGCACCCCCGCGGTGCCGGTACGGGTTCTCGTACGCACGCCGTTCGTGAGGAAGAGGTGTCGCGACCCCGTCGCGCACCCGCGCGCCGGAGCACCCTTCCTTCGTGCATCTGTGGAGTGATCCCTGCCATGAACGTTTCCCGCATCGCCCTCGCCGGCGGCGTCGCCGCGTCCACCGTGCTGATCCTCGCCGGTACGGCCTCGGCCCACGTCAGCGTCCAGCCGCAGGGCGAGGCCGCCAAGGGCGGTTACGCCGTCATCAACTTCAAGGTCCCCAACGAGCGCGACGACGCCTCGACGACCAAGCTCGAAGTCAACTTCCCCACCGACCACCCGCTGGCGTCCGTCATGCCGCAGCCCGTGCCCGGCTGGGACATCAAGGTGACCACCAGCAAGCTGGCCAAGCCGCTGGACATGCACGGCAAGAAGATCAACGAGGCCGTCTCCAAGGTCACCTGGACCGCGGACGGCGGCAAGATCGAGCCCGGCCGCTTCCAGCAGTTCCCGCTCTCGGTCGGCCAGCTCCCGGAGGACGCCGACCAGCTGGTGTTCAAGGCGATCCAGACGTACGACAACAAGGAGGTCGTGCGCTGGATCGAGGAGCAGAAGGACGGCGCGGAGGAGCCCGAGAGCCCCGCTCCGGTCCTCAAGCTGACCGCGGCCGCCGAGGACGCGCACGGCGCCACCGCCGCCTCCGGCTCGGACTCCGCCGACAAGAACGCCACCACGGACGACCACGCGAAGGACGAGCAGACGACGGCTTCGGCGTCCTCCTCCAGTGACACCACGGCCCGTGTGCTCGGCATCGTGGGCATCGTCATCGGCGTCGCGGGCGTCGCCTTCGGCGTCCTGGCCGGCCGTCGCCGTACGGCCTGAGCACCCATGTACCCGTCCCACGCACCCGTCCCACCCGCCAGTCCCACCCGCTCCACCGACCCATCAGGAACAGTGCTCCATGGTTAAGAAGTCTGTGCTGGCCGCGGCGCTCGTCGCCGCGGCCGCGCTCACCCTGTCCGCCTGCGGCGGCAGTGACAACGACAGCAAGAAGCCCATCGCCGACGTGTCGGTCGAGGCGAAGACGCAGGCCGCGACGGTGCTCGACCAGCCGTTCACCAAGCCGAATCTCGTCCTGACCGACACCCACGGCAAGAAGTACGACCTGCGCGAGCAGACCAAGGGCAAGCCGACGCTCATCTACTTCGGCTACACCAACTGCCCCGACGTCTGCCCGCTCATCATGAGCAACATCGCGATCGCCAAGAAGTCGCTCCCCAAGGCCGACCAGGAGAAGCTCCAGGTCGTCTTCGTCACCACCGACCCCGAGCGGGACACCCCGGCCTCGCTGGGCTCCTGGCTCAAGTCCCAGGACCCGTCCTTCATCGGTCTCACCGGCGACTTCCCGACCATCCAGGCGGGCGCCCGGCAGATCGGCATCGGTATCGACGCTCCGAAGAAGGAGAAGGACGGCACGGTCGTCTCGATGCACGGCTCCCAGGTCATCGCCTTCTCCCCGAAGACGGACCAGGGTTACGTGCTGTACAGCGAGGACACGACGCCCGACGACTACACCAAGGACCTCCCCAAGATCGTCAAGGGGGAGAAGCCGTGAACCGCCGTTCGGCCCTCGCCGGCGTCCTGGCCCTCTCCACGGGGCTGACGCTGGCGGGGTGTTCGTCCTCGGACGCACCGGAGCTGAAGGTCATGGGCGCGTTCATGCCGCAGCCCGTCAACGACATGGCAGCGGCCTTCCTCGTCGTGCGGAACGACGGCGGCAGCTCCGACCGCCTCACCTCGGTCACCAGTCCGCTCTCGGACGACGTCACGATCCACGAGACGAAGAACCAGGCCATGCGCATGGTGACGTCCTTCGACGTACCCGCGGGCGGTGAGCTGGATCTGGAACGCGGTGGAAACCACATCATGTTCATGAAGCTCAAGCAGCAGCCCAAGCAGGGCGAGACCGTGTCCGTGGAACTGCACTTCGAGAAGGCCGGCCCCATGAAGGTCGACCTTCCCGTGAAGGAGACCACCCACAACCCGAAGAAGCAGTGAGGGACTGACACACCATGACAGCCACCGCCCCGCCCTTCGGGCGCTCCCCGACCGCATCCGCCCCGCGCCGGCCGCTCGCCGTCGCCGGCCTCCTCGCCGCCCTGGCCGGCGTGGTGTTCGGGCTGCTGCTGGCCGTGGCGGGCCCCGCGTCGGCGCACGCCGCGCTCACCGGGAGCGACCCGKAGGYCGGGGCGGTGGTCGGTACCGCGCCCAAGGCAGTCACGCTCACCTTCTCCGAGCAGGTCGCCATGGGGGAGGGCTCCATCCGCGTCCTCGACCCCGCCGGGAAACGCGCCGACACCGAGGAGGCGCCGCGTGATCTGCACAGCGGCTCCACCGTGAAGTACGGCGTCTCCCTGCACGCCGGGCTGCCCGACGGTACGTACACCGTCGCCTGGCAGGCCGTCTCCGCCGACAGCCACCCCGTCTCCGGCGCCTTCACCTTCTCCATCGGCGCGCCCTCCGACACCACCGTCGCCCTCCCGGACAGCGAGGCCGGCGGCGGCCTGGTCGGCACGCTGTACGGCATCGCCCGTTATGCCGCGTACGCCGGGTTCATCGTGCTCACGGGCGGCTCCGCGTTCGTGCTGGCGTGCTGGCAGCGCGGAGCGGGCGCCCGTCCGCTGCAGCGCC
The DNA here is from genome assembly GCF_008042275.1 of Streptomyces sp. OR43. GTDB lineage: Bacteria > Actinomycetota > Actinomycetes > Streptomycetales > Streptomycetaceae > Streptomyces. The sequence continues at coordinate 1,605,583 of NZ_RDBK01000043.1, forward strand.
TCGTGGTCCGCGGCTGGATGACCCTCACCGCGGCCACGCTCGCGATGCTTCTGCTGCGCAGCCCGTACACCGGTTCCGGGAAACTCGGCGACGCATTCGACCTCGACGGCCTCAAGGCGGTGCTGGACACCAAGCCCGGCGCCGCACTCGTCTCGCGGCTGCTGCTGCTCGGCGCCAGTGCGCTGTTCATCGCGGTGCTGTTCGGTGCGTACGCGAAGCGCGAGGACGAACGCGAGAAGAAGGACCTCACCTTCGGCCTCGCGATCGGCGGTGCGGTCATCGCGGCCGGAATCGCCGGGACCTGGGCGCTGGCCGAACACGCGTCGACCGGAATCCAGCCCGGTATCGCGATGCCCGTCGACGTGCTCCACCTCCTGGCCGTCGCGGCCTGGCTGGGCGGGCTCACCGCCCTGCTGATCGCGCTGTACCGCACCCCCGACGTCACCGCCGTCGCGGTACGCCGGTTCTCACGTATCGCGTTCGTCAGCGTGCTCGTCCTCACCGCGACCGGGATCTACCAGTCCTGGCGCCAGGTCGGCTCCTGGTCCGCGCTGACCGGCACCGGATACGGGCAACTGCTGCTGGTGAAGGTGGGCCTCGTCGCCGTCCTCGTGGGGATCGCCGGGATCTCGCGCCGGTGGACCGCCCGGCTGGCGGCGGGTGGGGGCACGCACGCGGACAACGCTGCCCCAACCCCCGAGACGGCCGGCACGCACGCGGACACCGCTGCCGCACCCCCCGAGACCGCCGGCACGCACGCGGACACCGCTGCCGCAACCCTCGAGGCCGCCGGCACGAAGACCCCGCAGGCCGCGGCACCCGAGGATCCTGCGCGCGCCGCCCAGCTCGCGCGGCAGCAGACAGCCGTGGCCACCGCGGAGAAGAAGCGGATACGTGACGCCGACCCCGACCGGTCCGGTCTGCGCCGCTCGGTGCTGGCCGAAGTCGGGGTCGCGGTGGCGCTGCTTGCGGTGACCACCATCCTGACCTCGACCGAGCCCGGCCGCACCGAGGAAGAGGCGGCACGCACGTCCGCACCGGCCGCCGCGCCGGTGACGAGCGGCCCCGTCAACCTCACCCTGCCCTTCGACACCGGCGGCGAGAACGGCAAGGGCACGGTCCGCATGGACCTGGACCCCGGGCGCACCGGAGCCAACGTGGTGCACCTCTGGATCGACGGTATCGACGGGAAGGCCATGGACGTCCCCGAGGTGAAGCTCGCCTTCACCCTGAAGTCCAAGGACATCGGGCCCCTGCCTGCCGTCCCCGTCCGGCTGACCGAGGGGCACTGGACCGCCACCGGGATCCAGATCCCGATCGCGGGCAACTGGAACGTCGCGGTCACCGTACGAACCTCGGACATCGACCAGATCACGGTCGACAAGAACGTCAAGATCGGCTGAGCAGGACCGTGAGCGGACACCGGACAGACAGCACAGACACGTCGAGCGGCGCGGGCAGCACGGGCGGCGCCGGCGGCCGGAGCAGGCGTACCGGAAACGATTCCGAGTCCGCCGCCCGGGCGACCGTCGCGATCTCCCGGCGGCGACTGATCGGCACCGCGGGAGCGGCCGGTGCCACCGGTCTGGTCCTCGGGGCGGCCGGCGGCGCCACCGGCTACGCCGCGACCCGGGACGAGGCCCCGACGGCACTGACCTCGGTGGGCTCCACCGAGGTGATGTTTCACGGGAAACATCAACCGGGGATCACCACTCCGCTTCAGGCCCGTGGCCACCTCATCGCCTTCGACCTGGCCCCCGGGGCCGGCCGCAAGGAGGCGGCAGCCCTGATGCGCCGCTGGTCGGCCACGGCCGAGCGGCTGATGGCCGGTGAAGCCGTCACCGGCGGCTCGGCGGACGGCGCCGGGCACGACACCGGCATCGCGCTGGACGCCGGACCGTCCTCGCTGACCGTCACCTTCGGTTTCGGCGCCACCTTCTTCGAACGGACGGGTCTGAAGGGCCGCCGTCCGCCCGGACTCGACCCATTGCCGCCGTTCTCCGCCGACCATCTCGACGCCGGCCGGTCCAACGGCGACCTGTGGGTACAGATCGGGGCCGACGACGCACTCGTCGCCTTCCACGCGTTGCGGGCCGTACAGAAGGAAGCCGCTGCGACGGCCACCGTCCGCTGGCAGATGGACGGCTTCAACCGCACCCCCGGCGCCACCGCGAAACCGATGACCGCCCGCAACCTCATGGGCCAGATCGACGGCACCGGCAATCCGAAGCCGGCCGACAGCGACTTCGACCAGCGTGTCTTCGTTCCGGCGGGCGCCGACGACTCCGCGTACGAGTGGCTGGCGGGGGGCTCTTACGCGGTCGTCCGACGGATCAGGATGCTGCTGGACGACTGGGAGAAGCTCCCGGTGGAACGTCAGGAACGGGTCATCGGGCGGCGCAAGGCGGACGGCGCTCCGCTCAGCGGCGGCACCGAGACCACCGAGATGGACCTCGACAAGGCGGGCCCGGACGGCAAGCTGCTGATCCCCGACAACGCTCACGCCCGTATCTCCTCTCCCGAGCGCAACAGCGGCGCCGCCATGCTGCGGCGCCCGTTCTCGTACCACGACGGCATCACGTCGGACGGCAGCCCGGACGCCGGGCTGCTGTTCATCTGCTGGCAGGCCGACCCCCTGCGCGGCTTCGTCCCCGTGCAGCGCAAACTCGACCGGGGCGACGCGCTGTCGCCCTTCCTCCGACACGAGGCGAGCGGGCTGTTCGCGGTGCCGGGCGGTGCGGCGCGGGGAGAGTACGTGGGGCAGCGGCTCCTGGAGTCGTAGTCCGCTGCGGTGAGTGGCACGCGCGTGGACGGCGTCAGCAGCCGGACGGAGCGGCACGCGCGGCGACCGCATCCGCTGTCGGCCGGAGCGGCACGTCCAGGGACCGCATCCGCCGCCGGACGGAGCGGCACCTACGGGGACCGCATCCGCCGCCGGACGGAGCGGCACGTACGGGGACGCCATGCCGACCCGGCGCACTAGGGTGACGGTATGTCCGCCACGCGCTACGCCTATCTCGGCCCCGAAGGCACCTTCACCGAGGTCGCCCTCCGTACGCTCCCGGAGGCCGCCACCCGCGAACTCGTCCCGATGGTCTCCGTACCGGCGGCACTGGACGCGGTGCGCAACGGTACGGCCGCCGCGGCGCTCGTACCGATCGAGAACTCCGTCGAGGGCGGCATCACCACCACGCTCGACCAGCTGACCAGCGGCGAACCGCTGATGATCTACCGCGAAGTGCTGCTCTCCATCACCTTCGCCCTGCTCGTCCGTCCCGGCACCAAATTGTCCGACGTCAAGACGGTCACCGCGCACCCGGCCGCGCAGCCGCAGGTACGCAACTGGATGGCGGACCACCTCCCCCAGGCCGTATGGGAGTCGGCGGCGTCCAACGCGGACGGTGCCCGACTCGTGCAGGAGGGGCGCTACGACGCCGCCTTCGCCGGGGAGTTCGCGGCGGCGACCTACGGGCTCGAACCGCTGGTGACCGAGATCCACGACGCGGAGAACGCCCAGACCCGCTTCGTGCTGGTGGGCCGCCCGGCCCGCCCGTCGGCGCCGACGGGCGCGGACAAGACCTCCGTGGTCATCTGGCTCGGGGACGACCACCCCGGCGCACTGCTCGAACTGCTCCAGGAATTCGCGGTGCGCGGGGTGAACCTGATGCTGATCCAGTCCCGGCCGACGGGTGCGGGGATCGGGAACTACTGCTTCGCGCTGGACGCCGAAGGCCATATCTCCGACCGCCGGGTCGGCGAGGCACTGATGGGACTGAAGCGGATCTGTCCGAAGGTCCGGTTCCTCGGCTCATATCCGCGGGCCGGCGTGACCACGGCTGACGTACGCCCCCTGCGGGCGGGCACATCGGACGCGGACTTCACCGAGGCCTCCGACTGGCTCGCCCGGAACCAGGACGGGCGGGCCTGACCCCCCGCCTGCCCGTCGTCCACCCGGTTCGTTCCGTCGTCCACTCCGTCCGCCTGTCGGCACTCCGCCCGTCGCCGCGTCCCGGCCGCCCGTCGGCCATAGCGCCTGTCCGTATGGCCGGTGCGATCAGCCGATAGTCATCGACGGAAAAGTTATCCACAGGTGCTCCTCTCGACCTGGGGACAAGTCGACACCGCAACGCGACATGGTCGACAAATCTGCCCACGTCTCCCAGATCGGTCCACAGGTCGACGGGTCGTGTGTTGTCAGCTCAATTCCAGTGATCAACTCTTTAGGGCGAGCAATTCCCACCCGAACGAGCGTCTGAAGTGGGTTTGAACCGCGAATCCACAAGCCGGCATGCGGCTTTCGGAATGATCTCCTCCATGTCCACAGACCTTCCTCACAGCCTGTGGATAACTTTGACCGGCCATGCATTCCTGTGGACAAGCGGCGCCCAACTCGCCAACCACACAAGGCCGATGCGTCAAGGCGCATAACCCTTCTGCCCCATTTAGGGGAATAGGGCACCTTTCCTTGATCCCGCCACCTCGTGCCGCGCAGATTCCGCCCCCAGCATTACCAATACCGGCAATTCGGGCAAAGTGACACGCTTGGCAATATCGGTTCGGACTACCGAAGCCGACACCGGTAGCCTGGAGGGGTGATTGACCTTCGCCTGCTTCGTGAGGACCCCGACCGTGTTCGCGCCTCCCAGCGCGCCCGTGGAGAGGACGTCGGCCTCGTCGACGCCCTGCTCTCCGCCGACGAACGGCGCAGGTCGTCCGGGGTCCGGTTCGACGAGCTCCGTTCCGAGCAGAAATCGCTCGGCAAGCTCATTCCCAAGGCCTCCCCGGAGGAGCGCGCCGAACTCCTGAAGAAGGCCGAGCAGCTTAAGGCCGACGTCAAGGCGGCAGACGCGGCGCAGGACGAGGCCGACGAGGAGACCAAGAGCCTGCTGCTGCGGCTGGGCAACATCGTCCACACGGACGTGCCGGTCGGCGGCGAGGAGGACTTCGTCGTCCTGGAGACGCACGGCACCATCCGCGACTTCGGCGCCGAGGGCTTCGAGCCCAAGGACCACCTGGAGCTCGGCGAGGCGCTCGGCGCGATCGACATGGAGCGCGGCGCCAAGGTGTCCGGTTCGCGTTTCTACTACCTGACGGGCGTCGGCGCGCTCCTGGAGCTCGCTCTCGTCAACGCGGCGATCGCCCAGGCCACCGAGGCGGGCTTCATCCCGATGCTCACCCCGGCGTTGGTCCGTCCGCGCGCCATGGAGGGCACCGGCTTCCTCGGCCAGGCCGCGGAGAACGTGTACCACCTGGAGAAGGACGACTTCTACCTGGTCGGCACCTCCGAAGTACCGCTTGCCGCGTACCACATGGACGAGATCATCGACGCGGACAAGCTGCCCCTGCGGTACGCGGGCTTCTCGCCGTGCTTCCGCCGCGAGGCGGGTACGTACGGCAAGGACACCCGCGGCATCTTCCGGGTCCACCAGTTCGACAAGGTCGAGATGTTCTCGTACGTCGACCCGGCGGACGCCGAGGCCGAGCACCAGCGCCTCCTGGACTGGGAGAAGCAGTGGCTCACCGCGCTCGGGCTGCCCTTCCAGGTGATCGACGTCGCCACCGGTGACCTGGGCTCCTCCGCCTCCAGGAAGTTCGACTGCGAGGCGTGGATCCCGACCCAGGGCAAGTACCGCGAGCTGACCTCCGCGTCCAACTGCGACGGCTTCCAGGCACGCCGGCTGTCCGTCCGGATGCGGGACAACCGCGACGGCAAGAAGGTCCTGAAGCCGCTGGCCACGCTGAACGGCACGCTCTGCGCCGTACCGCGGACGATCGTGGCGATCCTGGAGAACCACCAGCTTCCCGACGGTTCGGTACGGGTGCCCGAGGTGCTCCGTCCGTACCTGGGCGGGCGCGAGCTGCTGGAGCCGGTCGCCAAGTGACCTTTCCCTACAAGCTCGTCGCGACCGACCTCGACGGCACGCTGCTGCGTGACGACGACACGGTCTCCGGGCGCACGCGCGAGGCACTGGCCGCGGTCACCGCGGCCGGTGCGGCGCACATCATCGTCACCGGCCGCGCCGTCCCGTGGACCCGGCACATCCTGGACGACCTGGGCTACGAGGGCCTCGCGGTCTGCGGCCAGGGCGCGCAGGTCTACCACGCTGGTGAGCACAAGCTCCTGACGTCGCTGACCCTGGACCGGCAGCTCGCAGGCCTCGCGCTCTCCAAGGTCGAGGCCGAGGTCGGCCCGCTGGCGCTGGCCGCGAGCCGCGACGGGCTCGACGGTGAGGTGCTGGTCGGCCCGGGGTACCGCGTGCAGGAAGGCCCGCTGCCGGCCGTCCTGGTCGAGGACCCGGCCGAGATGTGGTCCGCCCCGCTGAACAAGGTCTACATACAGCATCCGGAGCTGGACGACGACGCGCTGGCGAAGGCCGCGCGGGCCGCGGTCGGCAATCTGGTGGACGTGGTCATGGCGGGTCCGGGCGTAGTGGAGATCCTGCCGCTGGGGCTCAGCAAGGCCACCGGCCTTTCGCTGGCCGCACGTCGGCTGGGTGTGAAGGCGGCGGACACGATCGCCTTCGGCGACATGCCGAACGACATCCCGATGTTCGCCTGGGCACGGCACGGCGTGGCCATGGCCAACGCGCACGAGGATCTGAAGGCCGTGGCCCAGGAGATCACCGCGTCGAACGAGAACGACGGGATCGCCGTGGTGCTGGAGCAGTTGCTCTAGGCGTCGGTGCCGGGTCTCACGGCCGGGTCTCAGGGCCGGACCTCGGGCCCAGACTTCAAGGCTGGACGTCAGGCTGGGCCTTCTGCGAGGCGGAGGATGCGCGGATCGAACGCGCGCGGGGTCAGTGCCCCGACGACGGCTTAGCAAGCCGCTGCCTTACCACTCGGCCAATCCTCCGGGAGGCGGCCGCGCGCGGTGCGCAGCAACGGCCGCCCGGGCGTGCTGCTCGGAGCGGCGCGGCGGAGCAGTCGCTGACTACTCCGGTGCCGGTTCGGGCACGCCCTGCTGGGAGCTCGACGGACTCGGACTCTCGGTCATCGCCGCGCTCCTCTCCCGGTCTGTGGTGCCGTTCCCGGCGGGTGCCGTATCACCTACTGTGCCGTGGCCCCGTCGCCCGGTGCCACTCAATTACGGCGGCGCGGGCAACGGGGCTTCGTCAGGAACTTCGTCAGCGGTTCTTGTTGCGGCGGCTCAGGTCCTTCAGATTCCGCGCGAGCTCGTCCATGTGCTCGTCCAGCCGCACGATGTCCTCGGACACGCCGCCCAGCCGCACGCTCATGGCACCGACCACTTGATGCGTGACCTCCATCCTGCGGTCGAGGCTGTCGAGGCGGTGCGACATCCGGTTGAGAACCGGCCCGAGTTCCTGCAGGGCGCTGCCGACTCCGGCCAGGCAGCTTTCGACCCGGGTGACGCGGTGTTCGAGCGAGGCGTATCCCGCGCGCAGGTCCTGCTCGGCGTCGAGGAGATACGTACGGACGCATCGGGCGATGTCGCTGTCGCGAAGAAGCATGGCGACGTTGAGGACGGTCCTGCGGGTGTAGAGCGTGAGCTGGGCAGGCGCCTGTGGATAACTTTCGCCCTGTCCACCACCCAATAGGGACATCATGTCCCTATTAAAGACGCGCAGGTCAGCGCCTCGCAGCAGCCTCAGGCCGTTCTCCTCCATCTCGGCCCGATGGCGCTGGGTCACCTTCTTGATGACCTCTGTGGATACTTCGAAGTAACGGGCCACGTCCTCAGTGCGAACGTGAACTCCGTCCGGGAGCATGACAAGGCTCTTCACCTTGTCCAGGGCATCGACGCGCCCCATCTGTTCGACGCGCAGCGCGCGTGATTCGAGGAGGGCGACTTCCGTGGGCATGAGCGTGCCTTCCGATCGTGAATGCGACGGCGGACAGCCCTCACCCCGGGCTTCAGGGGCGGAGGACGCTCACGGTTGCCACTCATTCAAGGACCGACCGACGAGTGCTTCCCGCCGTATCGACTATCCGGATCTCACGAAAGCTCGACGCCACAGATTCCAGTTGCCTCCACGCGGAGTGAACAACGAGCCGATAACCGTACAGTTACGCGTATGACCGTCCGATATGCGGCAACCCCCGTCCAGGAAACGGGGGTTGCCGTCATCTAAAGCCGCCTTCGCTCACTCCTCGCCGGCGAGCTTCAGCGTCCGGAGCTTCTGCCCGGCGTACCAGGTCGCCATCACGGTGACCGCGACCAGCAGCACCGTCGCGACCGGCAGGCCGACGTCGGAGGTGATCGCGCCGCCCCCGCCCACCTTCTCCGCCAGAGCCAGGGACCACTGCTGCACGCTGAGCGTGCGCGCACCGGGTACGAGGCTGCCGAAGAGGGCCTCCCACACGAGTGCGTAGACGAGTCCGAGGACCACCGCGTGACGGCTGACCGTGCCCAGCAGCAGGAACAGCGCGCTGTAGGCGATCGAGGCGACCAGCGCGGCGATCGTGTACGCCACCGCGATCTGCTGACCGTTCCCGTTGAGGATCAGACCGGCGATCAGCGTCGGCACCGCCGAGAACACCATCGTCACCGCGATCGCCACGATCAGCTTGGTGAAGATGATCCTCGGCCGTTTCACCGGCTTGGCCAGCAGATAGACGATCGAGCCGTCGTCGATCTCCGGCCCGATGGCTCCCGTGCCGGCGATCACACCGATCAGCGGCACCATGGTGGCGATGGCGAATCCGCCCAGCACGTCCGAGGCCACCTGGTCGTCCGCCCCGGCGAACATGCGTACCGCCACGGCGATGACGATCAGGAGCGCCGGCAGGACGAAGAGGATGGCGGCCCGGCGTCGGCCGAGCAGGGCCCGGTAGGTGAGCCGGGCGACTGTGGGGTCGTACATGACGTCACAGCTCCTTTCAGGCCACTACTCAGGCCGCTACGAGATAGGAAAAGACCGATTCGAGGGACTCGTCGGACGGCGAAACGGTCAGCAGCCGAATGCCCTGATCACGCGCCACCTTCGGCAGCAGCGTGGTGAAGCGTGCGAAGTCGACGGCCTGGATGCGCAGCGCGTTCTCCCCGAGGTCGACCTCGATGCCGGCCGTCGACGGGTCGGCGATGAGCGCGGCCGCGAGGGCGCGGTCGTCGCTGGACCGTACGAGATAGCGGTGCGGCCGGTCCGTCATCAGCCGGCGGATCCTGCGGAAGTCACCGGACGCGGCGTGCCGCCCCGCCACGATCACCTCGATGTGCGAAGCGAGCTGCTCGACCTCTTCGAGGATGTGGGAGGAGAAGAGAACCGTGCGGCCCTCGGCCCCCATCCGTCGCAGCAGTTCCATCAGCTGCATCCGCTGGCGCGGGTCCATTCCGTTGAACGGCTCGTCGAGCAGCAGCACGGACGGATGGTGGACCAGCGCGGACGCCATCTTCACGCGCTGGCGCATGCCCTTGCTGTACGTGGAGATCTTGCGGTCCTGCGCGTACTCCATCTGGACCGTGGCCAGCGCGGCAGCCGCCTCGGCGTCGCCGAGCCCCTGCAGCTCGGCGTTGGCCACGACGAATTCGCGGCCGGTCAGGAAGTCGTACATCCCCTCCCGCTCCGGCACGATGCCGATCTGCCGGTAGACGGCCTCGTTCCGCCAGATCGGCGTGCCGTCGAGCGTCACCGTGCCCGTCGACGGGGCGAGGAATCCGGCCATCATGTTGATGAGCGTGGACTTGCCGGCGCCATTGGGCCCCAGCAGACCGGTGACACCCGGTCCCACGGTCATGCTCACGTCGTTGACGGCGACCACATTGCCGAACCAGCGGGAGGTGTGGTCGATCTCGATGGTGGTCACAGCCCGACCCTCCGGTAGCGGCGCATCAGTACGGCGTACGAGCCGGCGACGAGCGCGAGAACAACGATCAGATAGACCACACCGGCCCCGGCCCCCGGGCCTTCCCCTCCGGGGAAGGCGGAGTCCGCTCCGAGGAACGCGGTCTGCACACCGTCGACGAGCGTGATCGGGGAGAAGAGCCCCAGCCAGGGCACGGCGCCGGTGGACCCCGTGTTCCAGGCGATGCCCTGAATGGTGCTGACCGCGCCATACGTGATCGTCAGCACGGCGATCACCGCTGCGACACCGAAGCCGCGCCGCGGCGTGAGCGCTGCCATCACCAGGCCGAGTCCTGCGAAGAGCACGGACAGCAACGCCACCGACACCATCCCCTGAGCGAACCACTTGGTCTGGTCGGCGAAGTCGAACTTCCCCAGCAGAGCGCCCACGTACAGAATGACGAGCGGCGCCGCGGTGAGGACGAAGAGCGCGGAGACCATGGCGGCGAACTTCGCGAGGACGTAGTCGCCTCGCTCGATCGGCCGGGAGAAGTAGAGCGGGATGCTCTTGAACCGGAGGTCCCTGGAGACCGACTGCGGTGCCTGTGCGGCGATGAACAGGCCGATGACGGCCTGCAGATAGATCGCGAACGAGGTGTACTTGATCGGCAGCTGCGTCGTGTTGGGAGTGGCGATGGCGAGTGCCACGATGACCGCCGCCACCAGGCACATCACGCCGAGCAGCAGCATGGGCAGCACCTTGGACTTGGTCGACCGGCCGAGCCCGAAGGACCCGCGCAGGGACTGCGAGTAGAGCGAGCGGCGGGCGTAGGCGCGGCCGAGCCGCGGGCCGTCGTAGGCGCGGTAGCCGATGTTGTGGATCCGGGAGGTCTCGCTCCCGGTCGCGGCGCCGGTCTCAGTGCTCATCGCGACCGCTCCCCTTCTGCTGTGCGGCCCCGGCGGTCACGGGCGCGGTCCGCGCCTCGGGGTGTGCTGCCGGTGCCTCTTCGGTACGGAAGACCTCGGAGATGTGGTGGCGGCGCTGTTCCATCCGGACGAGGCCCAGGCCGAGACCGGCGACGCTGTCGCGGACGAGGTCGTACGTCTCCTCGCCGGCCGCCTCGACCAGCAGGATGTGGCCCGCTCCGGGCAGCCCTTCGGCATCGAGCCCGTTGAGCCCCACCAGCTTGACCCCCGCACCGGTGAGAACCTTGCGCAGCGCGTCGGTCCCGTCGGGGTGCGTATCGCTGTCGGTGACCTCGACCGCGAGTGTCGTGGTGGTCTGGGTGAAGTCGCTGGTGGAGCTGGAGCGCAGCAGCGCTCCGCCGTCGATGACGACGACGTGGTCACAGGTGCGCTCCAGCTCCCCCAGGAGGTGCGAGGTGACGAGGACCGAGATGCCGAAGTCGGTGTGGATCCGCCGGATCAGACCGAGCATCTCGTCGCGGCCCACCGGGTCCAGACCGTTGGTCGGCTCGTCGAGGAGGACCAGCTGCGGATCGTGGACCAGCGCCTGGGCCAGTTTCACCCGCTGCTTCATACCGGTCGAGTAGCCGCCGATGGGCCGGTAGCGCTCCTCGTACAGACCGACGTGCCGCAGCGTGTCCGCGGTACGTTCACGGGCCGCGGTCGGCGGGAGTCCGGACATCCGCGCCATGTGGACGACGAACTCGGTGGCCGAGATGTCGGGCGGCAGGCAGTCGTGTTCGGGCATGTAGCCGACCCGTTCCCGGATCGCGGCGCCGCTGGTCGACACGTCGAGCCCGAGCACCGCGGCCCGGCCCTCGGTCGCGGGGGACAGACCCAGCAGGATCTTGATCAACGTGGACTTGCCGGCTCCGTTGGCGCCCACCAGCCCGGTCACACCGGGGCCGATGTCCAACGAGAGCCGGTCAAGCGCGGTCACCCGTGGGAACCGCTTGCTCAGGCCTTCGGTCGCAATGACAGTCACGTCACCGACGTTAGTGGCGCAGGCCACACCCGTCGTCAGACCTGAGGCTGGAATCCCGTCAGACCCCAGATGTACGGACCCGTAGGGGGACCACCCGCAGGAGGATCACCCGGCTCAGGGCCCGGGACCGCCGACGGCGTCGTGCCCGGTCGGTCGGCTGCCTGGTGTTCAGACGCGTCGGCTACGTCGCGTCCGAAGCAGTCGGCTGCGTCGTGTCCAGACGCGTGGGGTACGTCGTGTCCGAGCGACCGGCTGGGGAGTTTTCCACAGGCCAGGCACACCCCTTGACGCAGCCGCCGGACATTGTCACATTCATCAGTGTCACGTTACGGGCACGTACCGCACACGGCAGGGAACGGACGGTGGCATGGTCTCGCGCGTCAAGGACGAACGGGCCCCGGAGCTCCAGGGGTTCAGGGAAGTGCAACGTCTCGCGTACGACTGCGCGGAAGCGGTCGCCGCCCGCCTGAAACCGGGGGTGACGGAGCGCGAGGCGGCCCGGATGCAGCGCGAGTGGCTGCGGGAGCGCGGGGTGCGCGACTGGTTCCACCTCCCGTTCGCCTGGTTCGGGGACCGTACGGCGTTCACCGGGTTCAAGGTGCCGCTGCAGTTCTTTCCGACCGACCGGCGGCTGGAGCCGGGGATGCCGTTCATCCTCGACATGGCCCCGGTGTACAAGGGGTTCACGGCTGATATCGGGTACTCCGGCTGCCTCGGCCTCCACCCGCTCCACGACCGGCTGCTGGCCGATCTGGAGGCGCACCGCGGACTGATCCTGAGCGAGGTGCGGGAGCGGCGTCCGCTGCGCGGGATCTACGAGGACGTCGAACGCCTCATGATCAGGCAGGGATACGCCAACCGGCACCGCGCCTACCCGTTCGGGGTCATCGCCCACAAGGTCGACCGTGTCGCCGAACGGCGTTGGTCGCCCCATGTGTTCGGGTTCGGTACGCAGTCGCTCAAAGGTCTGCTGAGCGATGCGGTGCACGGGCACCGGGACGGCTGGTCGCCGCTCTGGAGCCCGTACCGCTTTTCCGACCATCCCCCGCGACCGGGCCTCTGGGCGGTCGAGCCGCACCTCGGATTCCGGGGGACGGGTGCGAAGTTCGAGGAGATCCTGGTCGTCACCGACTCGCGGGATCCCGAGCAGAGTGCCTTCTGGCTGGACGATGACCTGCCGCATGTGCGGCGCTGGGCCGAGGAGAGGGTGGCGGCGTGAGTCTGCGAGATCTGCCGGGGGCGCGCGAGCGCCGGGTGGCCACGGGCGGCATCGAACTGTGTGTCGTCGAGCTGGGTGACGCGGCCCGGCCCGCGATCGTGCTGGTGCACGGCTATCCGGACAGCAAGGAGGTCTGGACGCAGGTCGCCCGCCAGCTGGCCGAGCAGTGGCATGTCGTGCTGTACGACGTACGTGGGCACGGCAGGTCGACGGCTCCGGTGCCGCTGCGCGGCGGGTTCACGCTCGAGAAGCTGACCGACGACTTCCTGGCCGTCGCCGACGCGGTGAGCCCGGACCGGCCGGTGCACGTGGTCGGGCACGACTGGGGTTCGGTGCAGGCCTGGGAGTTCGCCACGGTCAGCCGCACCGAGGGCCGGATCGCCTCCTTCACTTCGATGTCCGGCCCGTCGCTGGACCATTTCGGGCACTGGATCAAGCAGCGGATGGCCCGCCCCACCCCGCGCCGGGTCGGCCAGTTGCTGGGGCAGGGCGCCAAGTCCTGGTACGTGTACATGCTCCACACTCCCGTGCTGCCTGAGCTCGCCTGGCGCGGACCGCTCGGCAAACGGTGGCCGCGCCTCCTGGAGCGGCTGGAGAAGGTGCCTCCGGGCGACTATCCGACGCCTTCCCTGCCCGACGACGCGGCCCACGGGGCCTGGCTCTACCGGGACAACGTCCGTTCCCGGCTGCGTCGGCCGCGCGCCGACGCGTTCGCGCACGTCCCGGTCCAGCTGATCACCCCGACCGGCGACATATTCCTCTCGGAACAGCTCTATGACGGACTCGACGCGTGGGTACCGCGGTTGACACGGCGCTCGCTGCCGGCCAAGCACTGGGTGCCGCGGACGAGGCCGGACCAGCTGGCCTCCTGGATCGGCGAGTTCGTGGCGGTCAACGAAACGGCTCTGCGGGACGGAGTTCCTGTGCGGGACACCGCGCCGCGGGGTGCGTACGCGGACCGCTTCGGCGGACAGCTGGTCCTGGTGACGGGTGCGGCCGGCGGGATCGGGCGGGCCACAGCCTTCGCGTTCGCCGAGGCCGGCGCACGCGTGGTGGTCGTGGACCGGGACGGTGAGGGGGCAAGCCGGACCGCCGAACTGGCCCGGCTGATCGGCGCCCCGGCTGCCTGGGCCGAAACGGTCGATGTCAGCGACGAACAGGCCATGGAGAAACTGGCCGAGAAGGTCGCCACCGAGTACGGCACCGTCGACGTGCTGGTCAACAACGCCGGTATCGGGATCTCCGGTTCGTTCCTGGAGACGAGCCCCGAGGAATGGCGACGCGTCCTCGACGTGAACCTCTGGGGCGTGATCCATGGCTGCCGGCTCTTCGGCAAGCAGATGGCCGACCGCGGGCAGGGCGGCCATATCGTCAATACGGCTTCGGCAGCGGCGTACCAGCCGTCCCGTGCGCTGCCCGCGTACAGCACGTCGAAGGCGGCCGTGCTGATGCTCAGCGAGTGCCTGCGTGCCGAACTCGCGGAGAAGTCGATCGGGGTCAGTGCCATCTGCCCCGGGATCGTGAACACGAACATCACCGCCACCACGCGCTTCGCCGGAGCGGACGCGGGCGAGGAACAGCGGCTGCGGAAGCGGACGAGCAAGCTGTACGGGATGCGCAACTACCCGCCGGAGAAGGTCGCCGACGCGATCCTCAGAGCGGTCGTCCGCAACCAGGCCGTCGTACCGGTGACACCCGAGTCCCATGCCGCCCGGTTCCTGTCCCGGCTCAGCCCGGGAGCACTGCGCGCGGTAGCCCGGCTGAAGCCTCCGCTGTGAGCGCCGCCGGGCCGCCGGCGGCCGGCCGGACAGTCGCCGAGTACCGGATCGAGGACCTCGCCCACGCCAGTGGCGCCACGGTCCGCACCATCCGCGCCTATCAGGACCGGGGGCTGCTGCCGACCCCGGAGCGGCGCGGCCGGGCCAATGTGTACGGGGACACCCATCTCGCCAGGCTCCGGCAGATCGCGGACCTGCTGGACCGGGGCTACACCCTGGCCAGCATCAAGGAGTTGCTGGAGGCCTGGGACACGGGGCGCGGACTGGGCGGCGTGCTGGGGCTCGTCGRCGYGGTGCACGGCCCGTGGACGGACGAGCGGGCCGACCGCATCACCCGCGCGGACCTGGAAGCGAGGTTCGGCGTGCACCCCGACGACGAGGCGATCGCCGAAGCCGTGGAGCTGGGGGTGCTCGAACGCATTCCGGGACGTGACGACGAGTTTCTGGTCCCGAGCCCGCAAGAGCTCGCGGTGGCCGTGGAGTTGTACGCGGCCGGAGTACCACTGAACGCAATCTCCGGGCATTTGCGGGAGCTTCGCGGTCAGGTCGAGCAGATAGCTTCCCGCTTCCTGGAGTTCACGACGGAACACGTCTTCGCCCGATATCTGGGCCATCGGCCTCCGACCGACGCGGATGCGGCCGAGGCGACGTCGATGGTGCGACGCCTCCGCCCGCTGGCGCAGCAGACAGTCGACGCCGAACTTGCCCGAGCCATGCGGATGTTCGCGACGCGGCATCTGGAGCACCACCTCTCCGCCGACGGCCTCCCTGCCTCCCAGCTTGTCACTCCGCCGCCGATGTCGGTCGCGCTCCCGGTCGGGACAATCACCGCTGTAGAGCGTCTGGTTGGGCGCGATAAGGCCACGGCCTTCATGGTGGCAGCCATCGAACGAGAGGTACAAACAAGGACTTTGGACGCTCTCGCGCCACCTTCGCACAATTGCCCTGTAGTTGATCAAAAAGGTTAGTTCACAGGCTAGTTGTCCACAGAATCGCCAAATCGCCTGTGGATAACTCAAGTTGGCTGTGGATCAAACCTGTTGTCGAAAATTGGTGAGCGACTCGGGAGCCAAATCCGGATGCGCTGGAGGGCCCCGGCGGGCAGGCTGGCCGGATGGACGACAGACGCACCGTCAAGGTGTCCAAATACCTCTCGAAACACCTTCGGCATCAGCCCGAACGGATCGGCCTCACGCTGGACGCCAACGGCTGGGTGGCGATCGACGAGCTGCTACGGGCCGTTGGCCGCCACCACTTCCCGCTCACCCGCGCCGAACTCGACCATGTCGTCGAGTCCAACGACAAGCAGCGCTTCGCCATCGAGGGCGACCGCATCCGGGCGAGCCAGGGCCACACCATCGAGGTGGACCTGGACCTGCCCCCGGCCGAGCCGCCCGCGTACCTCTACCACGGCACCGTCGCCCGGTCCCTGGACGCGATCCGCGGCGAGGGACTGCGCCCGATGAATCGCACACACGTCCACCTCTCGCCCGACCGTGCGACGGCGACCCGCGTCGGAGCTCGGCGCGGCCGTCCTGTCGTCCTGTCCGTGGACGCGGGTGCCATGCACCGGGCCGGACACGTCTTCTACCTCAGCGCCAACGGGGTCTGGCTCAGCGCCGCCGTACCCCCGGAATTCCTGCGCCTGCCCAGCTGACGGAACGCCCGCCGCGCCCGTTCGGGCGCCGCCGCGGCACCGCTCGCTAGCCCGCGAGCTGGTCCAGGCCCTGCGTCACGATCCGCTCGAAAAGCTTCTCGTCCGCCACCGCGGCGGGGAACTCGGGGCTGCCGTCGGGCACCGGTGCGTGGATCACGATCTCGGTGAAGCCGAGCTCCGCATACCTGCCCGCGAAGTCCACGAACGCGTCCACGGAAGCGAACGGTCCGACCCGGCCCCCGACGAGATCCGGGTTGAACTCCGGTGTGAAGCCGGTGAGCAGGATCTTGTCGAGCTCGTCCGCGTCCCGGCCGCTCTCGGCACAGGCCCTGCCCAGCCTGGCTACCTGGCCCCGGACAGCGTCGATCGACTCCGCCGCACTGCCCGCCTCGTACACCTTCGGGTCACCCGTGGTCACCCACGCCTGTCCGTACCGCGCGGCCAGCGCGAGCCCGCGCGGTCCCGTCGCCGCGACGGCGAACGGCAACCGAGGCAGCTGCGCGCAGCCCGGAATGTTCCGGGCCTCGGTGGCCGAGTAGAACTCGCCCTCCCGCGTCAGCCCGGCCGGCTCGCGAAGCAGTCCGTCCAGCAGCGCCACGAACTCAGCGAACCGGTCCGCCCGCTCGCGGGGGGTCCACGGCGATGCGTCGCCTTGCAGGAGCGTCGTCGCGTCGAACCCGTTGCCACCGGCCCCGATGCCCAGCGTGACACGGCCGCCCGAGATGTCGTCGAGCGAGATGAGCTCCTTGGCGAGGGTCACGGGATGCCGGAAGTTCGGCGAGGTCACGAGCGTCCCCAGCCGCAGCCGCGAGGTGGCGCAGGCTGCCGCCGTCAGAGTCGGGAGGGCGCCGAACCACGGCCGGTCACGGAAAGCCCGCCAGGCGAGGTGGTCGTAGGTGTACGCGGCGTGCAGACCCAGTTCCTCGGCGCGCTGCCACTGCGTCCGACCACCCTCGTGCCAGCGGCGGACGGGCAGGATGACGGTGCTGAGGCGCAGAGGGGTGGTCATGCCCAGAGTTTACGGTGGCCCGCCCGGCCCCACCCCTTTCCGCAGGTTTCCTCGCAGGACGGCACCAGGGGCGCCGGCACGTGCGGCCGGCGCCAAGCACGTGGGCCCAGCACCGGCACGTGCGGCCGGCGCCAGGCACGTCGGGATCAACGGCGACGCCTGGGATCAGCAGAGAACCCTCGGAGAAGCCTCGGAGAATCCCCAGACATATGCCAGAGGAATGTTCCCCTGCTCAGCGGCGTGCGTACTCAGATGTGCGCCCCTGCGCACGCCCGTGCACCCTCGTGCGCGAGAATGAACCGGTGACCTCAGCTACCGAACAGCCCGTTCCTGCCGCTCCCCGGCTGATCGCCACCGACCTGGACGGCACCCTCCTGCGTGACGACAAGACCGTCTCGGACCGCACGGTAGCGGCGCTCGCCGCCGCCGAGGAGGCCGGGATCGAGGTCTTCTTCGTCACCGGGCGGCCCGCCCGGTGGATGGACGTCGTCAGCGACCACGTGCACGGCCACGGTCTGGCGATCTGTGCCAACGGGGCCGCGGTCGCCGACCTGCACGACGGCGGCAGGCTGCTCAAGGTGCGGGGCCTGGAGCGGCCGATCGCCCTCGATGTCGTGCACATGCTGCGAGCGGCCGCACCCGGTACCTCGTTCGCCGTCGAGCTGGCCACCGGTATCCACTACGAACCGGCCTACCCGCCCTTCCACCTCGACCCGGGCGCAACGGTGGCCGTGGCCGAGAAGCTGCTCCACGAGGAGACGCCGGGTGCCGGCGCCCCCGTGCTGAAGGTCCTGGCCCACCACGGCGAAATGGCCCCGGACGCGTTCCTCGCCCTGGCACGCAGCGTCGCCGGCGACCGGGCATCGTTCACCCGGTCCAGCCCCACGGCGCTCCTGGAGGTCAGCGGTCCCGGTGTCTCCAAGGCCAGCACGCTGGAGCTGTGCTGTGCCGAGCGCGGCATCTCCGCCGCAGAGGTCGTCGCCTTCGGCGACATGCCGAACGACGTGGAGATGCTGAGCTGGGCGGGGACTTCGTACGCGATGGGCAACGCGCACCCGGCCGCTCTGGCCGCTGCCTCCGGCCGGACGGTCACCAACAACGAGGACGGCGTCGCGGTCGTCATCGAGCGGATGATCGCCGAACGCACCCGCCTCCCCGTGGAGCGCTGACCGGTCGGACGGCGCCCGCACCGCGTGACCGCCGGCGGCTCAGAGAAGCGGGGCGAGCCGCGCCCTCCCCGCGTGACCCGCCGGCGGATCAGAGAAGCGGGGGCGAACCGCGCCCTCCCCGCGTGACCCACCGGCGGATCAGAGAGGCGCCTGCCACACCACTGTCGTGCCCGCGCCGTCCTCCCCGATCCCGGGTCCGAACCAACTGGCCCCGCCGAGTGATTCCGCCCGGCGGGCCAGGTTCCGCAGCCCGCTGCGCCGGCCGCCCGCCGGGATGCCCACCCCGTCGTCGGCGACCGAGAGCCGGACCGCGTCCCGTCCGTCGGGCAGCGTCACGGTCGCGTCGACGACGACATCGATGCGCGCGGCCTCGGAGTGCCGGAAGGCGTTGGACAACGCCTCCCGGAGCGCGGCGATCAGGTTCTTCCCGGTCAGCTCACCGACGAGGGAGTCGACCGGACCGAGGAAGCGGTGGGACGGTTTGAAGCCCAGCGGGACCGCGGCCATGTTGATCTCGCGCAGCACTCGGGTACGCAGCCCGGACGGCGCCTCGGCCGGCTCCTGCTGCAGCGCGAAGATCGCCGTACGGATCTCCTGAATGGTCACGTCGAGTTCGTCGACCGCCCTGCCGACCCCGGTCTGCACCTCCGGCACGTTCGACCGCCGCTGCGCGCTCTCCAGCATCATCCCGGTGGCGAACAGCCGCTGGATGACCAGGTCATGCAGGTCACGGGCGATGCGGTCGCGGTCCTCGTAGACCGCGAGCCGCTCGCGGTCCCGCTGCGCCTCGGCCATCATCAGCGCCAGGGCCGCCTGTGAGGCGAACTGCGTGGCGAGGGTCCGCTCCGTCTCCGTGAACGGCCGCCCGCCCCTGGCACGTGGCGTGGCGAGCGCGCCGAGCACCCGGCCCCCGCTGTGCAGCGGGAGCATCATGCTCGGACCGTAACGGTCCGCCAGCCTGGTAATCATGCGGGAGTCGGTGGCCGAGTCGGCGACGAAGACCGCCTCCCCGTTCAACAGCCTCGCCACCACCGGACTGTGCGCGGGAATGATCACCCCGAGCGAGGCGGACGGGTCGTCCGCGGAGACGGCGGCGATCTCCAGTCCCCCGTCCTCGGCCGGCAGCAGCACGATGCCTGCCGCGGATCCGGCGAGACGGCGGGCCTGTTCGGCGACGACGGAGAGCGCGTCGTCGGCGTCTCCGCCGGACAACAGAGCGGTGGTCACGGCCACCGACCCGTCGATCCAGCGCTCGCGCTGCCTGGCCGCCTCGTACAACCGCGCGTTACCGATGGCGATGCCTGCCTCGGTGGCCAGCACACGGACCATGTGCAGGTCGTAGTCGTTGAACTCGCCGCCGTCGGCCTTCTCCGCCAGATACAGGTTGCCGAAGATCTCGCCCTGGACCCGGATCGGGACGCCGAGGAACGTGCGCATCGGCGGGTGGCCCGGCGGGAAGCCGGCGAACCTCGGGTCGGACGTCAGGTCGGCCAGCCGCAGGGGGCGCGGTTC
Organism: Streptomyces sp. OR43; assembly: GCF_008042275.1. Classification (GTDB taxonomy): domain Bacteria; phylum Actinomycetota; class Actinomycetes; order Streptomycetales; family Streptomycetaceae; genus Streptomyces. The sequence goes on from NZ_RDBK01000043.1 coordinate 1,625,618, forward strand.
GTGGATGAGGGCGCCGAGCAGTCCCCGCTGCCCGTCCGGCCGGCGCCCGATGCCCCGCGCCACGGTCTCGGAGACTCCGTACGTCACGAAGTCGGACAGCCCTTTGCCCTCCTCGTCCACGACACCGATGGCGGCATAGTGGGCGTGCGCCAGCTCGGCGGCCGTCTCGCAGATCCGGTCGAGCGTGGAGTGGAGTTCGAGCCCCGTGCCCACCGACCTCATGGCTTCCAGCAGCCGCGGAACGCGGGCGGTGAGTTCGGTCGACAGCCCTTGCAGGCTGCGGGTCGCCTCCGTGGCGGCGTCGAGCGAGTCCAGCGAATCCTGCGGTTCGAGCGGTTTCAGAGGATTCGGTGCCTTCGGCGGCTTCAGCGGTTGATCCGAATGGTGCGCATGCTCCGGGTGGCTCGGGTCCTGCTCTGACATACCCAGAGCGTAGTTAGTCCTTTTTGAGGGGGAAAGTCGAGAGCGGCGGCGGCCCACGCCTCTCAGACGCGCGCGCCCACCGGCTCGCCGGAGCCGGCCGTCGTCTCCTGCTCGCGCTTCAGCATCCGGCTCAGCGGCCCGTCCACCGTTGCGAGGGCGCTGTACGGACCCCGCTGTACGGCGACGCCCTCCTCCAGGACCACCACCTCGTCCACGGCGTCCAGCCCTTCGAGCCGGTGGGTGATCAGGACGGTCGTACGCCCCTGGGTCGCCGCCAGCAGGTCCGCTGTCAGCACATCGGCCGTCGGCAGGTCGAGATGCTCGGCCGGCTCGTCCAGGACCAGCACGGGGAAGTCCGCGAGCAGCGCCCGGGCCAGGGCGAGCCGCTGGCGCTGACCGCCGGAGAGGCGGGCGCCGTGCTCACCGACGAGCGTGTCCAGACCGTCCGGCAGCGCCAGCGCCCAGTCGAGCAGTCTGGCCCGGCCGAGGGCGTCGCGCAGTTCCGCGTCCGTCGCGCCGGTACGGGCCAGCCGCAGGTTCTCCCGGATGGAACTGTCGAAGACGTGGGCGTCCTGCGCACAGAGGCCGACGAACCGCCGGACCGTGTCCCCCTCCAGCGCGGACGCATCCACCCCGCCGATCCGGTACGTGCCCGTCCGCGCGTCCAGGAAGCGGAGCAGGACCTGGGCCAGCGTGGTCTTCCCGGAACCGGACCGGCCCACGACCGCGATGCGCCGGCCCGCCTCCAACGTGAGGTCGAAGGAGTCCAGCGCATCGTGCCCGGATCCCGCGTAACGGGCCGACAGGCCCCTTACCTCCAGCGGGAACGGCGACGCGGGAGCCTCGGCGGGTACTGCGGGTTCCCGTACCGGCACCGGGGCGTCCAGCACCTCGAAGACCCGCTCCGCACTCCGCTTGACCCGCTGCCGGTACTGCACGGCGAGCGGCAGACCGGTCACGGCTTCGAAGGCGGCCAGCGGGGTGAGGACGACCACGGCGAGTTCCACCCCGGCCAGCCGGCCGTCAGCCACTGCGGGAAGGGCGACGAGAGCGGCGGCGACCACGGTGAGGCCGGCGATCAGGGCGCCGAGTCCGCCACCGAGCGCGGTGGCCGTAGCCGCCCGGGCGGCGATCCGGGTCAGCACTCCGTCGGCCTCCCGGGTCCGGGCCAGGCGGGCCGGAAGCGCGCCGGCGACGGTCAGTTCGGCGGTCCCGCCGAGCAGATCGGTGATCCCGGTGGCCAGATCCGCCCGTGCGGGCGCCAGGCGGCGCTCCGCGTGCCGGGCACAGGCCCCGCTGACGAGCGGAACCCCGACCCCCGCCAGCAGCAGTCCGGCAGCCAGCACGGCGCCTGCCTCGGGCAGCAACCACGCGGTGAAACCGGCGGCACCCGCGCCCACGACGACCGCGGTACAGGCGGGCAGCAGCCATCGCAGCCAGTAGTCCTGGAGGGCGTCCACATCGGCGACCAGCCGTGAGAGCAGGTCTCCCCGCCTGGTCCGGCGCAGGCCCGCGGGCGCGATGCGTTCCAGGCTCCGGTAGACGCCCACGCGGAGTTCCGCGAGCATCCGGAGCACGGCGTCGTGCGAGACGAGGCGCTCGGCGTAGCGGAAGACCGCCCGCCCGATGCCGAACGCGCGGGTCGCCGTCACCGCCACCATGAGATAGAGCACCGGGGGCTGCTCGGAGGCACGGGAGATCAGCCAGCCGGAAACGGCCATGAGGCCGACGGCCGAGCCCAGCGCGAGGCTTCCCAGCAGCAGAGCCAGCAGCAGCCGGCCGCGCTGTGCTCCGGCGGCCTCCCTCACCCGGGCGAGCACGTGCCCGGTCCACGCCGTCGTGTCCCGCAGCGCGCTGGATTCCTTCGGCGTATCGGCCGCGACGACCGCTGCCCGGGCCTCCACCGGCTCCGGCACCACAGCGGCCGTCCGTGCCCCCGCCCGCTCAGCCGACGCCGGTGGGACCACCCCGGCAGGTGTCAGTGTCACCACTCGGTCTGCCACGGACAGAAGCGCCGGCCGGTGGACGACCAGCAGCACCGTCCGGCCCACCGCCAGCCGTCGTACCGCCTCGACGATGCCCGCCTCCGTCTCGCCGTCCAGGCTCGCGGTCGGTTCGTCGAGCAGCAGGACCGGCCGGTCGGCGAGGAACGCACGGGCGAGTGCGAGCCGCTGGCGCTGTCCGGCGGAGAGTCCCGCGCCGTCCTCGCCGAGGAGCGTGCCGGCGCCGTCCGGCAGCGCGGCCACGAAGTCGTACGCCCCGGCCTCGCGCAGCGCGGCCGTCACGGCGCTGTCGTCCGCCTCCGGCCTGGCCAGCCGGACGTTCTCCGCGATGCTGCCCGCGAAGAGGTGCGGGCGCTGCGGCACCCAGGCGATCCGCTCGCGCCAGCGCTCGGGGGAGAGGGCCGCCAGATCGGTTCCGCCGACCCGTACCCGGCCCTCGTCGGGAGCCACGAAGCCCAGCACCACGTTCAGGAGGGTGGACTTGCCGACGCCGCTCGGGCCGACCAGCGCCACGGTCTCCCCCTCGTCCACCACCAGTGAGGCCGCGGCGAGCGAGGGTTCGGTGCGCCCGGCGTGCCGGACGGTCACTTCTTCCACTTCCAGCCGCAGCGAGCCGGGGACGTTTCGCGTACCGGACGTGCGCGGCTCGGTCTCCAGGACGGCGAAGATCTCCTCCGCGGCGGACAGTCCCTCGGCTGCCGCGTGGTACTGCGCGCCTACCTGCCGGATCGGCAGGTAGGCCTCGGGGGCGAGGATCAGCACGACCAGACCGGTGTAGAGGTCGAGCTCCCCGTGCACGAGCCGCATGCCGATGGTGACCGCGACGAGCGCCACCGAGAGCGTCGCCAGGAGTTCCAGGGCGAAGGACGACAGGAACGCGATCCGCAGGGTCTTCAGCGTGGCCTGCCGGTACTGCGAGGTGATGGTGCGGATGGACTCGGCCTGGGCCTTGGCCCGGCCGAAGACCTTCAGCGTCGGCAGCCCCGCGACCACGTCGAGGAAGTGCCCCGAGAGCCGGGAGAGCAGGCGCCACTGGCGGTCCATCCGCGACTGGGTGGCCCAGCCGATCAGGATCATGAAGAGCGGGATGAGCGGCAGCGTGACGACGATGATCGCGGCCGAGACCCAGTCCTCGGTGACGACTCTGGCCAGCACGGCCACCGGAACCACGACCGCGAGTCCGAGCTGCGGCAGGTAGCGCGCGAAGTAGTCGTCGAGCGCGTCGATTCCCCGTGTGGCGAGAGCCACCAGTGAGCCGGTGCGCTGCCCGCTGAGCCAGTCCGGTCCCAGCTCTGCTGCCCGGGCGAGAAGGCGCCCGCGCAGCTCGGACTTGACGGCCGCGCCGGCCCGGTAGGCGGCCAGTTCGGTGAGCCACGCGACCAGGGCCCGGCCGAGCGCGACCGCGGCGAGCAGCAGGAGCGGAGTACGCAGGCCCCCGCCCGTGAGCCCGTCCTCGAAGCCGCCCACCACCACTTCGGCGACGAGCATGGCCTGGGCGATGACCAGCGCCGCTCCGGCCACTCCGAGTACCACCACTGCGGCCAGGAACAGGCGGGTGGCACGGGCGTGGTGGAGCAGACGCGGATCGATCGGTTTCACGTGAAACACCCCACGGGGCTCGGCTCGGTCAAGGCACTCACTGCGTTCAGTGCGCGTCGGCGATGTGCTGCGTACCGATCCGCTTGCGGAACACCCAGTACGTCCAGCCCTGGTAGAGCAGCACGACAGGGGTGGCGATCCCCGCACACCAGGTCATGATCTTCAGCGTGTACGGACTGGACGAGGCGTTGGTGACCGTGAGGCTCCAGGCGTCGTTCAGCGAGGACGGCATGACGTTCGGGAAGAGCGTCAGGAACAACATGGCGACCGCGGCCGCGATGGTCACCCCGGAGAAGGCGAAGGACCAGCCCTCGCGCCCGGCCGCGACGGTGCCGATCGCCGCGACCAGGGCCACCACGGCGACGAGCATCGCGATCAGGCTCCAGCCGTCCCCGTGGTCTGCCTGGGTCCAGATCAGAAACCCGAGAGCGAGCACGGCGGTGGCCGCCCCCAGCTTCAGCGCCAGCCTGCGCGCCCGGGCGCGGATGTCCCCGACCGTCTTGAGTCCGGCGAACACCGCTCCGTGGAAGGTGAAGAGGAAGAGCGTGACCAGTCCGCCGAGGATCGCGTACGGGTTGAGCAGGTCCCAGAAGTTGCCCACGTACTCCATGTCCGCGTCGATCTTCACGCCGCGGACGATGTTGCCGAAGGCGACGCCCCAGAGCAGGGCCGGGATCAGCGAGGTCCAGAAGATCGCGTGCTCCCAGTTGGTCTGCCACTTCGCCTCGGGCCGCTTCGCCCGGTATTCGAAGGCGACCCCCCGCACGATCAGGCAGAGCAGGATGATCAGCAGCGGCAGGTAGAACCCGGAGAACAGCGTGGCGTACCACTCGGGAAACGCGGCGAAGGTCGCTCCGCCGGCGCTGAGCAGCCAGACCTCGTTGCCGTCCCAGACGGGCCCGATCGTATTGATCAGGACCCGCCGTTCCTTGCGGTCCCGCGCCAGCAGCTTGGTCAGGACACCGATCCCGAAGTCGAATCCCTCCAGGAAGAAGTAGCCGGTCCAGAGAACGGCGATGAGCACGAACCAGACGTCGTGGAGTTCCATCTCTCGGCTCCCTGTGCTCTCAGTAGGAGAAGGCCATGGGCCGGTCGGCGTCGTCGTGGTCGCCGCCGATCCTGGTGGGCGGGTTGAGGTCGGCGTCGGTCAGCTCCGGCGGTCCGGCCTTGATGTACTTCACGAGCAGCTTGACCTCGATCACGGCGAGCACGGCGTACAGCACCGTGAACAGGATCATCGAAGTGAGGACCTCGCCCTGCGAGACGCCGGGGGAGACCGCGTCACGGGTCTGCAGGACCCCGTAGACGACCCAGGGCTGCCGCCCCATCTCGGTGAAGATCCAGCCCCAGGAGTTGGCGATCAGCGGGAAGAGCAGCGTCCAGAGCGCGACGATCCAGTAGCACTTGGCGAGCTTCGGGCTGAGCGCCTTGTTCTTGAACAGGACCAGATGCGGCACCTCGTCCTCACCGGTGCGCATCCCCGGCGGCAGCATGAACTTCTTCCGGGTCAGCCACAGGCCGAGGATCCCGAGGCCGAAGGACGCCATGCCGAAGCCGATCATCCACCGGAAGCTCCAGAAGGCGACGGGGATGTTGGGCCGGTAGTCGCCGGGCCCGAACCGCTCCTGCTCGGCCTTGTTGATGTCGTTGATGCCGGGGACGTACGAGTTGAAGTCGTCGTCGGCGAGGAAGGACAGTATCCCGGGGATCGAGATCTCGACGGAGTTGTGGCCCTTGCTGACGTCTCCGTACGCGAAGATCGAGAAGGGCGCGGAGTTCTGCCCGTCCCACAGTGCCTCGGCCGCCGCCATCTTCATCGGCTGCTGCTTGAACATCACCTTGCCGAGCTGGTCTCCGCTGACGGCGGTGAGCAGCCCGGAGATCACGATGGTGATCAGGCCCAGCCGCAGCGAGGTCCGCATCACCGGGATGTGCTTCTTGCGCGCGAGGTGGAAGGCGGCGATGCCGACCATGAACGCGCCGCCGACCAGGAAGGCCGCCGTGATGGTGTGGAAGAACTGGGCGAGCGCGGTGTTCTGCGTGAGCACGTGCCAGAAGTCGGTGAGCTCGGCGCGTCCGCGTTCCTTGTTGATGCGGTAGCCGACCGGGTGCTGCATCCAGGAGTTGGCAGCCAGGATGAAGTACGCGGAGAGGATGGTGCCGATCGAGACCATCCAGATGCAGGCGAGATGGATCTTCTTGGGCAGCTTGTCCCAGCCGAAGATCCACAGACCGATGAACGTGGACTCGAAGAAGAACGCGATCAGCGCCTCGAACGCGAGCGGGGCGCCGAAGATGTCACCGACGAATCGTGAGTAGTCGGACCAGTTCATTCCGAACTGGAACTCCTGGACGATGCCCGTGACGACACCCATCGCGATGTTGATCAGGAAGAGCTTGCCCCAGAACTTGGTGGCCCTGAGGTACTTCTCCTTGTTGGTCCGCACCCAGGCGGTCTGCAGGCCGGCGGTGAGCGCCGCGAGAGAGATCGTCAGAGGAACGAACAGGAAGTGGTAGACGGTCGTCGTTCCGAACTGCCATCGCGCCAGGGTCTCCGGCGCCAGAGCCAGCTCCACGTCGTCTTCTCCTTACGTCGCCGCCGATACACCGGCAGTTTGTCCTGTAAATCCAACCGATCACGGGAGGAAACAGGACACGCTTGTGAACGCGTTCACATTCACAAGCAATTATGACGCACAGGCATTCGGGGGATGCGACCGGGGTACCCCTCCGGGACGTAGCGATCATTCCCCCCGAAGGAGACATTCCCCGGACCGCGTCCCCCTACGCGAACGGCCCCGCACCTCGCGCACGAGATACGGGGCCGCCGGCCGGAGCGCGTGGCGCTACAGCTCCTTGCGGTACGACTCCGCGACCTTCACGAACAGGTCGTTCGCCTCGTCCTCGCCGATCGAGACCCGCACCCCCTCGCCCGCGAACGGCCTGACCACCACACCGGCCTTCTCGCAGACCGCGGCGAAGTCGGCGGTACGGTCCCCCAGGCGCAGCCAGACGAAATTCGCCTGGGATTCGGGCACCGTCCACCCCTGTCGCACCAGCGCCTCGTGCACCCTCTGCCGCTCGCACACCAAGGAGCCCACCCGGCCCAGGAGTTCGTCCTCGGCCCGGAGTGAAGCCACCGCCGCGTCCTGGGCGAGCTGGCTGACACCGAAGGGCACCGCCGTCTTGCGCAGCGCGGCCGCCACCGGCTCATGGGCCACGGCGAAGCCGACCCGCAGTCCCGCCAGGCCGTAAGCCTTGGAGAACGTCCGCAGCACCGCCACATTGGGCCGCTCGCGGTAGATCTCGATGCCGTCGGGAACCTCGGGGTCGCGGATGAACTCCTTGTACGCCTCGTCGAGCACCACGAGCACATCGCCCGGCACCCGGTCCAGGAACCGCTCGAGCTCCGCCCGGCGCACGACGGTGCCGGTCGGGTTGTTCGGGTTGCAGACGAAGATCATCCGGGTCCGGTCGGTGATCGCGTCCGCCATCGCGTCCAGGTCGTGCACCTCGCCGTCGGTCAGCGGCACCTTCACCGACGTGGCACCGCTGACCTGGGTGATGATCGGGTACGCCTCAAAGGAACGCCAGGCGTAGATGACCTCGTCACCCGGGCCCGAGGTCGCCTGCAGCAGCTGCTGGGCCACGCCGACCGAACCGGTGCCGGTGGCCAGGTGCGCGAGCGGCACACCGAACCGGTCGGACAGCTCGTTCATCAGCGCGGTGCAGGCCATGTCCGGGTACCGGTTGAAGTGGCCGGCCGCGGCCAGCGCGGACTCCATCACCCCGGGCAGCGGCGGATACGGGTTCTCGTTGGAGGACAACTTGAAGGCGACCGGTCCGTCCGCCGCGGCCGGCTTGCCCGGCACATATGCGGGAACGCCATCCAGTTCGGCACGCAGCTTGGGGCTCGTCTCGCTCACCGCAGGTCCTCCTCGACCGTCCGTACACATCAATACTGCTCACCTTATGAGGATTGGGCGCCGCTGCGAATGGCTGACCGTGGATTCGCCGGATGAGCCCCGGAATGAGGGGGAGCGCTCCGCGCCGTGGCGCGCGCCGGTGGCTCACTCCGTGGCGCGCGTCCCCCGAAGAGGTGAGTTGAGACCTCTTCGAGACATCCACCTATCGCCAGGCCCATCCGGCCCGATGCGTGACACATGATGGGCCGGCCCCATAACACCCTTGATTATCAAGGTGCTTGGCCGTTGATGACCATGCAGAAACGTGCCTGTCAACGAGTGCATATGCGACCGGGCCAAGTACCCGCCCGAGCCCTACTATCGGCTCGCCATGACAGCAGCAGGGAAGCACCAGGTGAGCCGGACGGAGACCCCCCGGCGCGGCGGCCGGCAGGGACGAGCAGGAATCCGGGACGTGGCCGCCGCCGCCGGGGTCTCCATCACGACCGTCTCCGACGCGCTCAACGGCAAGGGCAGGCTCCCGGACGCCACCCGCCGCCATGTCCGCGAGGTCGCCGAGCGTCTGGGCTACCGCCCGTCCGCCGCGGCCCGAACCCTCCGTACCGGAAAGTCCGGCCTCATCGGCCTGACCGTGACGACCTACGGGGATGAACCTTTCACCTTCACCGAATTCGCGTACTTCGCCGAGATGGCCCGGGCCGCCACCTCCGCCGCACTCGCCCGCGGCTACGCCCTCGTCATCCTCCCCGCCACCTCGCGCCACGACGTCTGGTCGAACGTCGCGCTCGACGGCACCGTCGTCATCGATCCCTCCGACCAGGACCCGGTCGTCACCGAACTCGTGCGCCAGGGGCTGCCCGTCGTGTCCGACGGCCGGCCGGCCGGGACCCTTCCGGTCACCGCCTGGGTGGACAACGACCACCGGGCCGCCGTCCTCGACCTCCTCGACCATCTCGCCGCCGCCGGAGCGCGCCGCATCGGGCTGCTCACCGGCACCACCACCGACACGTACACACGGCTCTCGACCACCGCGTACCTCCACTGGTGCGAGCGCGTGGGCCAGGACCCGGTGTACGAGTCCTACCCCGCCCACGACCCGTGTGCGGGCGCGGTGGCAGCCGACCGCCTGCTGGCCCGCCCGGACCGCCCCGACGCCGTCTACGGCCTCTTCGACCCCAACGGCACCGATCTGCTGGCGGCCGCCCGCCGGTACGGTCTGCGCGTCCCGGAGGACCTGCTGCTGGTCTGCTGCAGCGAGTCCACCGTGTACGCGACGACCGAGCCACCCATCACGACGCTCTCGCTCAAGCCGCGCCGCATCGGCACCGCGGTCGTCCAGCTGCTCATCGACGCCATCGAAGGCGTCGACCAGGACGGACCGGTGGAGCAGGTCATACCTACGGAACTCATCGTCCGGACCTCCTCGCAACGCCGTCCACCACGCACCACGGTCAGTCCGCCGCGCTCCCCGGCAAGGGATTGATCAGGCGAATTGGGACCAATCGACCGACGAACCTGGCGTGCGCGTGGATTCACCACCCCTGGTGCGTCACAGAGCACGATCCTCATTCCTATGATGGGCGCACGACACCGCGGACCACCCCGACCAGCAGGGCCCGTCAGGTGTACGGCGGCGCGACGGTGGTGGAGGGGTCGGATGACACAGGGGGCCGGTCAGGAACCCGTGGTGCGGACGGCGACGTTGCGCGACTTCCGCGTACCGCCCTATGCGCAGTCCCCTGCGCCGCCCGCCCCACCGCACCCGGGCAACGGATTCCCGGGGGGCGAGCCGCCGGAGGGGTACACGCCGACCGCGCGCGACCTCCCCGTGATCAGCCGCGAGGACACCGTCCAGGTACGGGCCGTGCCCGAGCCGCGTCCCGCGCAGGATTCGGGGCTCGGCCCGCTGTACGTCGTCGGTGACGTCCACGGCTACCTCGACGAGCTCCTCGCCGCCCTCACCGAGCAGGACCTCATCGACTCCGAGGGCAACTGGTCCGCGGGCAACGCGCGGCTCTGGTTCCTCGGCGACTTCACCGACCGGGGACCCGACGGAATCGGCGTCATCGACCTCGTGATGCGGCTCTCCGCCGAGGCCGCGGCCGCCGGCGGCTACTGCAAGGCCCTGATGGGCAACCACGAGCTGCTCCTCATCGGCGCCAAGCGCTTCGGCGACACCCCCGTCAACTCCGGCGCGGGCACCGCGACCTTCCAGGCCGCCTGGCTGCTCAACGGCGGCCAGAAGACGGACATGGAACGACTCCAGGACGTCCACCTCCAGTGGATGTCCCGGCTCGACGCCGTCGTCGAGGAGGACGAGCACCTCCTGATGCACTCGGACACGACGGCATACCTCGAATACGGCTCCACCATCGAGGACGTCAACGACACGGTGCACGCCATTCTCACGCGGAACGACGCCGATGAGTGCTGGGACCTCTTCCGCAAGCTGACCAAGCGGTTCGCCTTCCGTGACGAGTCGGGTCCGCAGGCCGTGCAGGAGCTCATGGCTGCCTACGGCGGCCGACGCGTCGTCCATGGTCACAGCCCCATTCCCTACCTTCTCGGCGAGGTCGGATCCGAGGACGGTGAGGACAGGTCCGGACCGCTGGTGGACGGTCCGCACGTGTACGCGGACGGGCTCGCCATCGCCATGGACGGCGGAGTGACCATGGCCGGAAAGCTACTGGTCGTTCAGCTCCCGCTGCATGACTGACGTTCTTCGGGGAAGACGCTCCCCGACCTGAACACGCGCACCACTGGGCCTATTTCCGGAAACCCCCTGTCACCCCGTGCCGTGGGCGCTCTACCATCGGCGTATCAGTAGCAGGCTCTCCTCCGTTTCCGCCCGACTGCCCGGTTTCGCGCGGGCACACAGGCCCTACGGAGCATCGGGGGATGCACATGAACAGCGCTCCGCACCTGCTGACCGAGGACCGGCCCGAGTACGAGCGGATCCTCGACGACGCACTGCGTCACGCCCATGAACGACCGGATCTGGCCGCTGTCGGTGAACGGCTCAATCCGGTGCAGCTGCGCACCATGGCGATGGCGGCCACCGCGCTGATCACCGCCGCGGCGGCCACCGAGTACGAGCACTACGTGAAGGCCCGCGAGGAGATCCGCGCGGCCGCCGGAACGGACGAGGACGGCGAGCCCGACACCGGCGCGCACGGCGCCCGGCAGTCGGGCGCCGGCGTGGGCGTCGTCATCACCGTCCTGGCACCGGTGCTCGCAGGCACCGCCGCGGTGATCTTCCTGCTCATCGGGTACATCCTCAAGGCGCTCGACCCGCCCCCCGCCTTCGCGCGCACCATGGTCGGCGCGGGCTGGTTCTTCGCGGCGGCGACGGCGGCCGCCATCCTCGTCGCCGCCGTCGGCCTGCTGGTCACGGCTCTGCGCAACGGCTCGACATCGGTGGCCGCCGAGGAGCACGGCGAGGAGTTCCCGGAGGACGTGGCCCGTGCCAGAGAGGCCTGGCGCCACGCCCTGCTGGAGCGCGGCATCCTGCCGTTCCTGCGGGACGCCCTCGCCGATCCCGGGGCCGCACCGGCCGCGCGCATCCCGCTTCGCTCGCCCAACCGCATCCCGAAGATCGGCTACAGCAGGCCCGACTTCACCAGCCCGGACGGCGGCCCGGCCGCCGCACCCCGCCCCACGTTCACGAGCCCGGACTTCACCAGCCCCGACTTCGGCGGACCCGAGCACGAACTGGAATGACCGGCTCCGGTGCTCGGGAGCTCAGCGCGCCGGGACCGGCCCCCGAAGCTCAGCGCGCCGGGACCGGTCCCCGCACATTCGCGCGCATGGGCCGGTTCCCCGCACATCCGCGCCTCGGGACCCGTCCCCCGGGGGATGCGGGACAGATCTCCGGGGCGTCGGCTCCGCCCGTTTCCGGATCTACAGCGCCGCCAGACTGCCGACCAGGTCATCGAGCCCCAACGAGCCCTGGGACAGTGCCTTCATGTGCCACGCCTTGAGGTCGAAGGCCGCACCATGGCGCCGCTTCGCCTCCGCCCGGCCCCGCAACCAGGCGCGTTCGCCGAGCTTGTAGCCGATGGCCTGGCCGGGCCAGCCAAGGTAGCGGTCGATCTCCGCGTCACGGCGGGCAGCCGGGCTGCCGTTGTAGGTGGCCATGAACTCCGCCGCGAGGGCGCCCGTCCAGCGTTCGCCCGGGTGGAAGCCCGAGTCGGCGGGGACGGCGAGTCCGAGGTGCATGCCGATGTCGACGATCACCCGGATGGTGCGCAGCATCTGCCCGTCCAGGAAGCCGAGCCGGCGCGCGGGGTCGGCGAAGCAGCCCAGGTCGTCCATGAAGCGTTCGGCATACAGCGCCCAGCCTTCGATGTTGGCGCTGACGATGCCCTCGGTGACCTGGTAGCGGCTGAGGCCGTCGGCGACCGTGACCCACTGGGCGAACTGGAGGTGATGGCCGGGGACGCCCTCGTGGTACCAGATGCTGACGAGCTGCCAGGTCGGGTAGGTGCCCTGCTCCAGGGCGGGTAGGAAGGTACGTCCCGGCCGGCTGAAGTCGAGGCTCGGTCCCTGGTAGTAGGGCCCGGAGGCGCTGCCGGCCGGCGCGATGCGGGACTCGACCTTGGCGAGCGGACCGGAGAGGTCGAAGTGGCTGCCGTCGAGCGCGCTGACCGCCTCGTCCATCAGCTGCTGCAACCAGTCGCGGGCGGCCTCATCGCCCTTGACCGCGTGGCCGTGCTCCTCCAGGTGGTGCATGGTCTCCAGGAGGCCGGCGCCGGGCAGGACGCGTTCGGCTTCGACGCGCATCTCGGCGAGCGTCCGGTGGAACTCGTCCCAGGCCCAGCTGTAGGCCTCGTCCAGGTCGAGTTCGGCGCCGGTGTTGTGCCGGGCGGCCCGCAGATAGCGCTCCCGGCCCACCGCGTCAGGAGTGCCCGCCGCAGCGGGGAGGTAGGTGTCGCGCAGCCACTCACGGAATGCGGAGACGGCGCCGGTGGCCCGGAGGGCGGCGGCGTCCAGCTCGGGCCGCATCCGCTCGGTGCCGTCCGCGACGAAACCGGCGAACCAGCCCGCACCCCTGTCCGCGCCCCGTCCGGCGGACTCCCCGGTCCAGTCGGCGAGCTGGCCGATCACGCCGGCGACCTGCCGGGGCGCGGCGAGCAGGCCGCGGGATATGCCCTCGGTGAGGGTGCGCCGGTAGCCGTCCAGGGCCTCGGGAAGGTGGCGCAGGCGGCCGGCCACTGCCGCCCAGTCCTCGTCCGTGGTCGTGGGCATCAGGGTGAAGATCGAACGCACCTGATCGACGTGCGCGCCCACCGTGCGCAGCTGTCGGTAGTTCTCGCCGGTGTCGTGCATCGCGAGTTCGGCGGTCAGCCGTTCCCGCAGCAGCCGGGCGCACGCCAGTTCGGCGCGGTCGTCGGGCACAGGAGCGGCGTCGAGCGCGGCGAGACTGCGCCGGGCCAGCTCGGCGTGGGCCTCGAAACCGTCCGGGGAGAGGTCCGGCTGCCGGTCGTCGCCCGGGTTCAGGCCCAGCCATGCGGAGGTCATCGGATCGTGTGCGGCCACCTGATCGAGGTGGCGGTCGGCGATGGTGCGCGGGGTGACCGATTCGTTTGCCATGAACACATCTTGACGCGCCGTCGGGTTCCTCATCCAGGCTCTCGAGCGCTGTTCCGGGCGGGCCGGGCCCGCCCGGAACAGCGACTGTTCAGCCGCGCGTCAGTCCGTCAGTCCGTCAGTCCGTCAGTCCGTCAGCGGGAGGTACACCCGGTTGCCCCGGGCGGCGAACTCCTCGGACTTCACCGCCATGCCGGCCAGCGCCTCCGCGTCGAACTCGGTGGGGACGGCCGTGGCCCCGTCACCGTGCTCGTCACGGATCTTCTGGGAGATCTTCATCGAGCAGAACTTCGGTCCGCACATCGAGCAGAAGTGCGCCGTCTTCGCCGGCTCGGCGGGCAGTGTCTCGTCGTGGAACTCCCGCGCCGTGTCCGGGTCGAGGGCCAGATTGAACTGGTCCTCCCAGCGGAACTCGAACCGGGCGTCCGACAGCGCGTCGTCCCATTCCTGCGCCCCCGGGTGCCCCTTGGCGAGGTCCGCCGCATGGGCCGCGATCTTGTACGTGATGACCCCGGTCTTCACATCGTCCCGGTTGGGCAGGCCGAGGTGCTCCTTGGGTGTCACGTAGCAGAGCATCGCCGTCCCCCACCAGGCGATCATCGCGGCGCCGATGCCCGAGGTGATGTGGTCGTACGCGGGCGCCACATCGGTCGTCAGCGGGCCGAGCGTGTAGAACGGCGCCTCCTCGCAGATCTCCTGCTGGAGGTCGATGTTCTCCTTGATCTTGTGCATCGGGACGTGGCCCGGCCCCTCGATCATGGTCTGGACCCCGAACCGCTTGGCGATGGTGTTCAGTTCGCCGAGCGTACGCAGCTCGGCGAACTGGGCCTCGTCGTTGGCGTCCGCGATCGACCCGGGGCGCAGCCCGTCGCCCAGGGAGTAGGTCACGTCGTACGAGGCGAGGATCTCGCAGAGCTCCTCGAAGTTCTCGTAGAGGAACGACTCCTTGTGGTGCGCGAGGCACCACGCCGCCATGATCGAGCCGCCCCGGGAGACGATGCCGGTCTTGCGGCGGGCCGTCAGCGGTACGTACGGCAGGCGTACGCCTGCGTGCACCGTCATGTAGTCGACACCTTGCTCGGCCTGCTCGATGACCGTGTCCTTGTAGACCTCCCAGGTCAGCTCCTCGGCCCTGCCGTCGACCTTCTCCAGTGCCTGGTAGAGCGGCACGGTGCCGATCGGCACGGGGGAGTTGCGAAGAACCCACTCACGGGTGGTGTGGATGTTGCGGCCGGTGGACAGATCCATGACGGTATCGGCGCCCCACTTGGTCGCCCAGGTCATCTTGTCCACCTCCTCCTCAATGGAGGACGAGACCGCGGAGTTGCCGATGTTGGCGTTCACCTTCACCAGGAACCGCTTGCCGATGATCATCGGCTCGATCTCCGGATGGTTCACGTTCGCCGGCAGTACGGCCCGGCCGGCGGCGATCTCCTCGCGCACCACCTCCGGATCGACGTTCTCCCGGATCGCCACGTACTCCATCTCGGGTGTGACCTCGCCCCGGCGGGCGTACGCGAGCTGGGTGACGGGGCGGCCGTTGCGGCTGCGTCGCGGCTGGCGGGGGCGGCCGGGGAAGACGGCGTCCAGGTTGCGCAGCCCGCCGCGCGGTGAGGTGTGCTTGAGCCCGTCGTCCTCGGGGCGTCCGGGACGTCCCGTGTACTCCTCGGTGTCGCCGCGGGAGATGATCCAGTTCTCCCGCAGAGGTGCCAGTCCGCGACGGACGTCGGTCTCGGTGGTGGGGTCGGTGTACGGCCCCGACGTGTCGTACAGCGTCACGTCGTCGCCGTTGGTGAGATGCACCTGACGGACCGGCACCCGAAGGTCCGGACGTGAGCCCTGGACATAACCCTTGTGCCAGCCGATGGACTTCCCGGCCTCGTCGCTCCGGTTCGAGGCAGGCATGCGTGTGTCCGATGTGGTCATGAGACCTACTCCCTACGCCGGCATTACCCGGTAACAGGTTCGGCGGTCGGCGCAGCGTGTCCCGTACGGACGTACGGAGATCAGCGCCCTCTCAGCCCGGTGCTCCGAGCTCCCGCGTGTGCAAAGGTGCCACCACGCTAGCGCCCTTGCCGGCGAACTGAACAGAGGGCCCTTCTCTTCTTGCGATGATCGGCCGGTGACGTCCCCCCATAACGACCCCGAACCGCAGGGCCATCAGCACGGGCACTCCCACAGCCACGGCCCCGCCGCCCCCGTCTCCGGCCATCTGCGCAAGGTGATCGCCGCCGTGCTGATCCCGTTCGCGGCCGCGGTCGCCGTCGGCCTCGTGGTCCTCTGGCCCGGTGGTGCGCCGGCGCACGAGCGCACCGGTGTCGGATTCGACCGACAGACCCAGCAAGGAAAGGTGGTGAACGTCGACCGGGTCGACTGCAAGGACCTGAACGCCTCCCAGCTGCCCGTCAGCGGCGGGACCACGCCGCCCGCCGGTGAAAGGACCGAGGGGGACGACGGGGCCGGCCTCTGCGGGAAAGCCACCGTCGAGATCACGAGCGGTCAGGACAAGGGCCGGAAGTTCGTCGAGGTCGTCCAGCCCGGCGCACCACGGCAACTACGGGAGGGACAGGGGGTGGTCGTCGCGTACGCCCCCGACGCTCCCCATGACCTCCAGTACTCCGTGACGGACGTGAACCGGAAGTTCCCGCTGATGCTGCTGGCCGGGATCTTCGCGCTGGTGGTGGTCGCCGTGGGCAGAATGCGCGGGGTGATGGCCCTGGTGGCGCTCGCCCTGTCCTTCGCCGTCCTGACGCTGTTCATCCTTCCGGCCATCCTGCAGGGATCGAACCCGCTGGTCGTGGCGGTCGTCGGGGCGAGCGCCATCATGCTGATCGCGCTCTACATCTGCCACGGGCTGACGGCCCGCACCTCGGTCGCCGTCATCGGCACCCTGATCTCACTGCTGCTGATCGGGCTGCTCGGCTCGCTCTTCATCGGCTGGGCGAGTCTGAGCGGGAACACCGACGACAACACCGGCCTCATCCACGGCCTGTATCCGCACATCGACATGAGCGGGCTGCTGCTGGCCGGCGTCATCATCGGTTCCCTCGGGGTACTCGACGACGTGACGGTCACCCAGACCTCGGCGGTCTGGGAACTGCACCAGGCGGACCCGACGATGAGTGCGAAGCAGCTCTACCGGGCGGGGATCAGGATCGGCCGCGACCACATCGCCTCGGTGGTCAACACCCTGGTCCTCGCCTATGCGGGCGCCGCACTTCCTTTGCTGCTGCTGTTCTCGATCGCGCAGAGCAGCGTGGGGACCGTGGCCAACAGCGAACTGGTGGCGGAGGAGATCGTGCGCACTCTGATCGGCTCGATCGGACTGGTCGCCTCGGTGCCCGTGACCACCGCGCTCGCCGCACTGGTCGTCTCCGCCGACCGCACCGGGCCCGCCCCGGATACCGAAACTCCGGCCCTCGTACGGAGCGGCAGGGGACGCCGCCGTCGGGCGAAGTCCTGAGTGTCCGGTCACGGAGAGCGATTCACCCGTTCGGCAGGTGTGCTGTTCGACCGCCATGCAGGCCAGGGACACGGCCGTGGTCAGCCCGCGTTCTGTTCCTCGGCCAGAATTCGCCCCAGTGCCTCTTCCAGATTGCCCTCGAAGTCACCCAGCGTGCACTCCTGCCCGAGCGGCACGAGCTTGTCCGTCCGGTCGAGGAACGCCACGAGGGGCGCCGTACCGGCCCGGAAGAGCGCACGGTCAGCCCCCACCTGGAGCCGGATGTGGACGTCGGACAGCCCTTCGGGCTCGGTCGGCCCGATGTGCACATCGCCGTCACCACTGGGGCTGTTGAGACCGTCGAGCAGCAGCTCGCGGCCAAAAGCCCAGGTGACGGGGGCATCGCCGGGCAGATGGAAGGTCATCCGGATCGCGTACGGATCGCACACTTCGTACCGGAGCTCCACCGGGATACGGAAAGAGAGCTCCTCGGAGACGAGGAAGCTCATCATGACCTCAGCTTGAACCGACTCGCGCATCGTTCAACCCCGCAGTAGATGAATCTGGCCAGGAATGATCCCCCATGGCCCTATTGACGCCATCGTGGTGCACGCGATAGCAGATCACAAGGAGTGATTTTTCAGATACTGATAGAGAACACGAACGAACGCAAGAGGCTGGCCACTTCGCCACGTAGTCGTTCGACTGCGGGGAGCAACCGTTCTTCCTGGTCGAGAGGGACCGAAATGGCCATCGCGGCGGCCGTGAATCCGGCCGCGATCGGGATGGCCGCGCAGACCGTTCCGAGCGCGTACTCCTGTCGTTCGACGACAGGTTTCGTACGCTCGATCGACCGCAACCGCTCAAGAAGTGCCGGCCGATCGCGCACGGAGTAGCGCGTCAGCGGGCGCACGGGATGCCGGTCCACATGATCCTCGCGGGCCTGCTCGTCGAGCTGGCTCAGCAGGCACTGGCCGATCGCGTGGGCATGCCCCGTCTCACCGAACGCCGCCCACTCCTCCACCGCCGGCGCCGCCGGGGTGTCCGCGACCGCGACGAGCTCGATCTCGCCGTCGCGGTAGACGGCGCAGTACACCGGGGCTCCGATGATGTCCCGCCACCGCCCCAGGGACTGGGTCATTCTGCTGCGACGATTCTGCAGCGCTCCGTCGTCCACCAGCCGCTCCGCGGCGGCGCCGAAGAGGAAGACGCCGTTCTCCCGGCGCAGATATCCCTCATGGGTCAGCGTGCGCAGCAGGTGGTAGGCGGTGGGAAGCGGAAGACCCGCTTCCCGTGCGAGCTGTTTGGCCGGCGCCCCGTCGCGATGGGTACCCACAGCCTCCAGCAGCCTCAGCGCCCGCTGCACCGATCCGATCAGCGTCGGAACGGCGGTACTCGATGCCGTGGTCAACGGTCACCCCCAGGCATGGTGACGGGCGGTCAGCCCGCCTGTGGGGGCCGCCCCCACAGATCTGCCGCAGGCCTGGGGTCCAGAAGGCCGGATGCCGTACAAACCACTGGTCAGGGTGGCGACTGACGGTGTTTTCCCAGGTGGCGGCAGCGGACTGCCACTGTATCGGGAGCATCCGGGCCGAGTGCCGTTTCGCCTTCCGCTTAGCTCAGCTGGGCTAATCGCCCGGCCGCTCGTGCGGTTACCAGCCGCCTCCCGAGGAGGACGACATGAACTTCCGCACGACGAACACGAGCCCACCGATCAGGACCACGAAGAGCAGGACCTTGAACAGCAGACCGACCACGAAGCCGACGATGCTGGCGATCAGGCTGCCGAACACGACGATCGCGATGACGGGCACCGCGATCCACTTCACCCACCAGGGCATTCCCGCGAATATCTCCCGCACCGCCATCGTCCCTACCTCGTCTCTGTGAGTTCCTGCTTCGATGCTAGAGGTGTCGCGGCCGGCTGAGGGGGCCGCGATCCCTTGAACTCCCCTGATCGATCCCCTAGGGATCCCCGAGACGCGGCCCTGCCCCCGGGCCGGTGCGGCCCTGCCCTCGTCGCGTGCGGCTCAGCCCTCGGGCAGCGTCGCGTGGGCTCAGCCCTCGGGCGGCGAGAAGACCACCATCACGCGCAGGTCCTCCGTGATGTGATGGAACTTGTGGGCGGTGCCGGCAGGTACGTACACGACACTTCCTCTGCCCACCTGCGTCGTTTCCATGCCCACGGTGATCGAAGCGCGCCCGCTGACGACGAGGTAGACCTCGTCCTGCTGGTGCGGCTGCTGTGGGTCGAGTTCACCGGCGTCCAGTGCGTACAGACCGACAGACATGTTCCGTTCGCGGACGAACTGGAGGCGGAACGGGCCGCCAACGACGGTGCTTATCTCCAGTTCGTCCAGTCTGAATGCCTTCATGGCCCGTCCGCCCCTTGCCTCTGTCCAGCCGGTGTCCGCCACCGATCATGTCTGCCACGATCAGACACATGAAGAATTTCGTAGTCAAGACGATCGCCAACGCGGGTGCGCTGGCCGTGGCCATCTGGCTGCTCCACGACATCACGCTGACCGGCGGCAGCACCGGCCGCAAGGTACTGACCCTGATCGTGGTCGCGCTGATCTTCGGCCTGGTCAACTTCGTGGTCAAGCCGGTGGTGAAGCT
>NZ_RDBK01000043.1:1645318-1734696 GCF_008042275.1 Streptomyces sp. OR43
TGCCGAACACGACGATCGCGATGACGGGCACCGCGATCCACTTCACCCACCAGGGCATTCCCGCGAATATCTCCCGCACCGCCATCGTCCCTACCTCGTCTCTGTGAGTTCCTGCTTCGATGCTAGAGGTGTCGCGGCCGGCTGAGGGGGCCGCGATCCCTTGAACTCCCCTGATCGATCCCCTAGGGATCCCCGAGACGCGGCCCTGCCCCCGGGCCGGTGCGGCCCTGCCCTCGTCGCGTGCGGCTCAGCCCTCGGGCGGCGAGAAGACCACCATCACGCGCAGGTCCTCCGTGATGTGATGGAACTTGTGGGCGGTGCCGGCAGGTACGTACACGACACTTCCTCTGCCCACCTGCGTCGTTTCCATGCCCACGGTGATCGAAGCGCGCCCGCTGACGACGAGGTAGACCTCGTCCTGCTGGTGCGGCTGCTGTGGGTCGAGTTCACCGGCGTCCAGTGCGTACAGACCGACAGACATGTTCCGTTCGCGGACGAACTGGAGATAAGCACCGTCGTTGGCGGCCCGTTCCGCCTCCAGTTCGTCCAGTCTGAATGCCTTCATGGCCCGTCCGCCCCTTGCCTCTGTCCAGCCGGTGTCCGCCACCGATCATGTCTGCCACGATCAGACACATGAAGAATTTCGTAGTCAAGACGATCGCCAACGCGGGTGCGCTGGCCGTGGCCATCTGGCTGCTCCACGACATCACGCTGACCGGCGGCAGCACCGGCCGCAAGGTACTGACCCTGATCGTGGTCGCGCTGATCTTCGGCCTGGTCAACTTCGTGGTCAAGCCGGTGGTGAAGCTGCTCACGCTGCCGCTCTTCATCCTCACCCTGGGGCTGATCACCCTCGTGGTGAACGCCCTGATGCTGCTGCTGACCTCATGGCTGGCCGATGTGCTGAATCTGAGTTTCCATGTCGACGGCTTCTGGACCGCCGTCCTCGGCGGCCTGATCATTTCGATCGTGTCCTGGGCGCTGAACGTCGTCCTGCCCGACGAGGACTGACCACCTGGTGCCTGAGACAGTGACGGCAGGACCGGTGACAGACCGGGGAGAGAAGCGAGGACACGTAAATGAGCACGATGGGCGACGGAACCCGGGCGGTACGTGCGGGTCTGCCGGAACCGGAGCAGTACGAGCCCACTCTCCCCGGTCCGGTCTTCGCCGCGCACTTCCACCTGTCCGGCGAGCCGACCGGGCCGTACACCTACGGCCGTGACACCAACCCGACCTGGACCCACCTGGAGCGGGCCATCGGCGAGCTGGAAGCGCCGGGCGAGAACGTCGAGACCACGGTCTTCGCGTCCGGCATGGCGGCGATCTCGGCGGTGCTGCTGTCCCAGGTACGCACCGGCGATGTCGTCGTGCTCCCCGACGACGGCTACCAGGCCCTTCCGCTGGTACGTGCGCAGCTGGAGGCCTACGGCGTCGAGGTGCGCACCGCCCCGACCGGGGGCGATGCCCAGCTGGCCCTTCTTGAGGGGGCGCGGCTGCTGTGGATCGAGACCCCGTCGAACCCCGGGCTCGACGTCTGTGACGTGCGCCGGCTCGTCGAGGCGGCGCACGCGGGCGGCACGCTCGTCGCCGTGGACAACACCCTCGCCACTCCGCTCGGCCAGCGCCCGCTGGAGCTCGGAGCCGACTTCTCGGTGGCCAGCGACACCAAGGGCATGACCGGGCACGGCGACATCCTGCTCGGTCATGTGACCTGCCGGGATTCCGAGCTGGCGGCGGGAGTGCGGCGCTGGCGCAAGGTCGTGGGCGCCATCCCGGGGCCCATGGAGGCCTGGCTCGCTCACCGCTCCCTGGCCACACTGGAGCTGCGGATCGAGCGGCAGTGCGCGAACGCCCTACTGCTGGCCGAGACCCTCGCCAAGCATCCCGAGGTGAGCGGGCTGCGCTACCCCGGGCTGCCGGCCGACGCCTCGTATCCGAACGCGGTGCGGCAGATGCGGCGCTTCGGATCCGTCGTGTCGTTCGTGCTGGCGGACCGCGGCACCGCCGAGCGGTTCCTGTCTGCGCTGCGCCTCGCCGAGGACGCCACGAGCTTCGGCGGCGTGCGTTCCACCGCCGAACGCCGGGCCCGCTGGGGCGGCGACGCCGTACCGGAAGGCTTCATCCGCTTCTCCGTCGGAGCCGAGAACGCCGAGGACCTGGTGGCCGACGTGGAGCGCGCGCTGGCCGCGGCCGTCGCCGGGAGCTGAGGCTTCCGCAACCGGTGCGGTACGGACGGTCCGAGCCTCCCCCCTCGTGGCTCGGACCGTCCCGGTTCCCGCCTTCTCCTCGCGAAGAACCGCCTCGACAAGGCTAGTTGACTCTGCGTCAGTGTCCAATCACAGTAGCGGCAGCGACCTATCGACATATTTATAGTTACCGGAGTCCGACGAGCCGCACGGCGAGAGGGAACGGACATGGACCTGGCCCTGCTGCGCACCTTCGTCACCGTGCACCGCGCGGGCTCGTTCACCCGCGCCGCCGCACTCCTCGGCCTCTCCCAGCCCGCCGTGACCTCGCAGATCCGCACCCTGGAACGTCAGCTGGGCCGACCGCTCTTCCTCCGCCGGGCCCGCGGCGTGACACCCACCACCATCGGCGACGAACTCGCGCACCGGGCCGCGCCGCACCTGGACGCGCTGGTCGAGATCACCGAGACGGAACTCGACGAGGAGTCGGGCGTACGGACGCTCCATCTGGCGGGTCCACCGGAGTTCACCTCGCTGCGGGCCCTCCCCGCACTCACCCCGCTCATCGCCCAAGGGCTCGCCCTGCGCAGCTCGTTCTCCGCCGACACCGACGAGACGCTCGACGGTCTGGCCGCCGGCCACCACGACCTGGCCATCGTGACGGCCCGGCCGCGCGGCGGCCTGCTGACCGCGGCCCCGCTCTGCGACGAGGAGCACGTCCTGGTCGCAGCACCGCGGTGGGCGGGGCGTCTGGGCCCGGGGACCCTGCGCCGCAACGGCCCGGTGGTCCTGGAACAGCTGCCGGTGGTGGAGGTGCACGAGAGCCTGCCCCTCGTCTCCCGGTACTGGGCGGCGGTCTTCGACAGCCGGCCCGCGGCGGCAGGAGCCGTCATCACACCTGACCTGCGGGCGGTCCTGGAATGCGCGGTCGCCGGGGCAGGGCTGGCCGTGCTGCCCCGGTATCTGTGCGAGGACGCGTTGGAGAGGGGAGAGCTGGTGGCACTCCTCGATCCACCGGTCCCACCTCTGCGCACGTACTTCCTGGCAGCGCGGACCGGCACGCTCGCACTGCCGCATCTCGCACGGGCACACGAGGTACTGCTGCGTGCCGCGGCCGCCTGGTGACCGCAGGACGGGCCGGAAGCCGCCAGGTGTTTCAGAACCTGTTCCGCGGGCCACTCTCTTGCCATGACCGAACGTCCTGTGGTCAAGCGCACCGCACGCGCCGTCCTGCTCGACGGCAACGACCTGATCCTCATCAAGCGCACCAAACCCGGGGTGGATCCGTACTGGCTCACGCCCGGCGGCGGGGTGGAGCCCGAGGACGCGACCGTCGTCGACGCCCTGCACCGTGAACTGGACGAGGAACTCGGCGCCAAGATCACTGATGTGGTGCCCTGCTTCGTCGACACCGTGGAACACATCGAGGGCGGCGGCGTGAAGGGCGTCAAGGTCCAGCACTTCTTCGTCTGCCGTCTCGAATCCATGGACCTGTCCCTGCGCCACGGCCCCGAGATCGATGACCCCTGCGGGGAGTACGACGTCGTCCGGGTGCCCTTCAGCCGGGTCGGAATCGCCGCCGTGCACCTCGTACCGCTGTCACTCAGGCATTACCTGGACGGCAACATCGAAGGCGTCCGGGCGATGCACGCACCCGACCTGGGATAACCCCTGCCAGTTCCGGACCCGCGGCCTGTGCCACGTCGAGGGCACAGGCCGCGCGTACGCCGAGGCCAGTACGTCGGGATACTCCCCCCGTCAGATGACCTGCCCCGCGGTTCCCTGCACCGTGTTTCACGTGAAACCACTCAAGCGCCACACCCGCAGAGGCCTCCTGGTCGCCCATGTATCGGTATCCGTCAGCTGGCTCGGTCTCACCGTCGGTCTGCTGGCACTCGGCGTCACCGCCTTCTCGACCGGAGATCCCGCGACCGCCCGGGCCGCCACCCGCGCCATGAAGATCTTCGGCGACTGGCTGGTCATCCCGGTCGCGTTGGCCACTCTGCTCAGCGGCCTGATCCTGTCGCTCGGCACTCCCTGGGGGCTGGCCAGGTACCGCTGGGTCTGGACGAAGTTCTGGCTCACCCTGGTGACGACCGGTCTGTCGGTCTTCTCCTTGCGCCCCGGCATCAACGAAGCCGCGGAACGGGGAGCCGTCGACATCAGCCTGGTCGTCGCTCCCTCGGTCGCCACGGCGGCCTATCTCTTCATGACCGCGATCTCGGTGCTGAAGCCATGGGGGCCGACCCGGCGCGGCCGACGGCTGCGCGTCTCCACCAGATCCGTTAAAGCGGTGGACGAGCGATCACTGCGTCGGACAGCCTGACTCCTATGTCCCGCTCACTGCCCCGCCCGCCCGCCGAACTGCCCCTACGGCGTCTCACCCGGGATGATCTGGTCCCGTGCGCCGATCTCAGCGAGGACCGCGGCTGGCCCCGCGATGAGCACCGGTGGGGCCTGCTGCTGGCCGCGGGCACGGCCTACGGCATCGACGATCCGGAGAGCAAGGGCCTGATGGCGACGTGCGTGGTGACCGCGTACGGCTCCCGCATGGCCGCCGTCGGCATGCTGCTGGTCGCCGGACGCTACGCCCGGCAGGGGGTCGGGCGGTATCTGATGCAGCGGGTGATCGAGTCGACCGAGGGCGTGCCTCTCAGCCTCTACGCGACGGATGCGGGCCGACCGCTCTACGAAGAGCTCGGATTCCTTGCCGTGGGGCGGGCCGAGCGGGTGAGCGGGCTTTTCCGGCCCCTCGCGGAGCCGGGCCGTCCCGGCACGGCCGGTCACCCGGGTACGGCGGCCGGTTCGGGGCTGACGGTTCGCCCGGCCTCGGCGGGAGATCTGCAAGCCATACTCCGCTTGGACGCGGACGCCTTCGGCCTCGACCGAACGCACCTCCTGGTCCGCCTCCCGGCCTTCGCCGATCATCTGCGGGTGGCCGAGGAAGACGGGGAGCTGGTCGGCTACGCCGCGTTGTGGCCCAGCTCGGAGAGCCATGTGGTCGGCCCGCTGATCGCGCGGGACACCGCCACAGCGAAGCGGCTCGTGACCTCACTGGCCGCGGCGACGGACCGGCCGCTGCGTGCGGACATCGACGCGCGCCACGAGGAACTGCTGGACTGGTTCAGGGAGTGCGGGCTGGAGTCCGGACCGGCGACCACGGTGATGAGTCTCGGGGGCCCGGAACAGCCGGGGGACTGGACGCACCGCTTCGCCCCGCTGAGCGTGGCGACGGGCTGACAGCCGGCCGGCCGATCCGAGCCTCCGGGACCACCGCTCCGGCGGACATCCTGCTCAGTTGTCGAACCACACGGTGAGACGGACGTTCTCGTCGCCGTGTACGACGGCGAGGGCTTCCATCACGGACCAGACCGGCTTCCACTCGCCCTCCGCCGGCACTGCCTCGCGCCGGGTCATCCGCTCCACCCGGTAGAGGCGGTCGCCGTCCCGCCACTCGGTGCCTTCCGCCCAGTCATGGCTGCCGTAGCCGGTCGCGGGATCGGGCGGGAGTCCCGCAGCCCGGGCGAAGCGGGGGCTCCAGCCCGCCTTGCCGACGAGGGCCCACGCACCGTTCACCACTTCGTACTCATGGATCCGCCGGTCCGTGGTCTCGGCGTGTTCGTCCCAGTCCACGCGTGTCAGTTCGCTCCAGGAGATCCAGCTGGGGCTGTGCGCGTCGGAGCCCCAGTCATCGAACTCCTCGCGCGCTGCGTCGGAGATCCTCTCGGGCAGCCCGCGCTCCGCCGCGAGCGGTGCGAAGCCTGCGTGATTGCGCACACCGAACAGACAGCCGAACGCGTCGTAGTCCCGGCCCGGATACAGCAGGTCGAGATCAACAGCCGCCGACCAGGCGTCCTCCGGTTCCGCCCACCGCGACCGGCACTCGATGAACCCGTGAATGTCAGCTCCCATGAACGAGAATTCTCCGGCCTCATGAAAGCTGACACCAACGAATTAGCCGCGTGCGCACGGCAGATGGGACTTCAGGCGAGCACGGCGACGGCTGCGGTCGCGAACCCGTGGTCCTGCCCAGGAGCGCCGCCACCGACCCCGATCGCGCCGATCAGCCGTCCGTCGCGGTGCACCGGGACTCCGCCGGCGATGAAGAGCAGCGGCCGGTCCAGTGCGGTCGGCAGGGTGTGGAAGAGCCCGCCAGGCTGCACCGCGTCGACGAGGTCGGCCGTGGGGGCGTTGAGCTGCAGCGCTGTGTACGCCTTGCGGGTGCTGGTTTCGCCGGCGATGAGGACAGCCCGGTCGTCGCGGCGGAAGGCCAGCAGATGACCGCCCGCGTCCAGGACCGTGACGGCTGCCGCGACCCCCGCCGTCTCGGCGGCGGCACGGGCCGCTTCGATCAGCGCCTCCGCGTCCTGCGTGGTCAGCGGGGCTACAGCGGTGGGGAGGGTGCTCATGGGGGATGGCTCCTTGATGGGGTGCAGTGGTGTGGGGGGATCAGGGATGGTCAGCGCCGGACCGCGGGTACGGCGGCCGGCTCCGGTACGTGCGTGGCCACGAGACGGCTCCGGGCGGTCGTGCGGCGCTCCAGGGTGCTGGAGACGACGGCGAGCACCAGGGCGGAGGCGGCGAGCGCCGCGCCGACCCAGTTGGGCGCCGTATAACTGAGACCGGCGGCGATGACCATGCCGCCGAGCCACGCGGACAGGGCGTTACCGAGGTTGAAGGCGCCGATGTTCACCGCGGAGGCGAGCGTCGGGGCGCCGGCTGCCTGGTCGAGCACCCGCTTCTGCAGCGGGGGGACGGTCGCGAAGCCCAGGCCGCCGATCAGGAAGATGGTGACGGCTGCCGCGATCTTGTTGTGGGCGGTGAGAGTGAACAGCGACAGGACGACGGCGAGGCCGCCCAGCGACACGTACAGCAGGGGCATCAGACGGCGGTCGGCGAACTTGCCGCCGAGCAGATTGCCTCCGACCATTCCGAGGCCGAAAAGCACCAGCAGCCAGGTGACGGACGAGGCCGAGTAGCCGGCGATCTCGGTCATCATCGGTGTGATGTACGTGATCGCGGCGAAGACCCCGCCGAACCCCAGCACGGTCATCGCCATAGCGAGCAGGACCTGCACGTTGCGGAACGCGGCGAGCTCGTGGCGGAGCCGGACGCCTTCGGGGCGGGGCTGGTCCGGAACGAGCCTGGCCACACCGAGCAGACCGATGACGCCGAGCGCGGCGACGACGAAGAACGTGCTCCGCCAGCCGACGCTCTGGCCGATGTACGTGCCCAGCGGCACACCGACGACGTTCGCGACGGTGAGGCCCGTGAACATCATGGCGATCGCGCCGGCCTTCTTGTGCGGGGCGACCAGATCGGCTGCCACCACCGACCCGATGCCGAAGAAGGCACCGTGGGCGAGCGAGGCGACCACCCGCCCCGCGAGCATCACTCCGAAGACGGGGGCGGTCGCGGAGACCACGTTGCCGATGACGAACAGGGCCATCAGGATCATCAGCATGCGCTTACGGCTGACCTTGGTGCCGAGGAGGGTCATCAGAGGCGCCCCGATGACGACGCCGAGCGCGTAGCCGGTGACGAGGAAGCCTGCGGTCGGAATCGAGACCTGGAAGTCCGCAGCCACCTCGGGCAGCAGCCCCATGATCACGAACTCGGTCGTTCCGATGCCGAATGCCCCGATGGCGAGGGCGAGGAGCGCGAGCGGCATGGGTTTCACCTTCCCTGGAGATTGCGTCTGCGCCTTACGAGCGTTCACAATAATTGCAGACGCGGGTTAATTGCAAGCGCGGGCTATTGCGTCCGTCGCCTATCCTGGACGCAAGCAGCTCCGGCACGGAGGAGAGACCCATGACAGCGACGGACCCGGCACTGACCGCCCTCTCCCAGGGCTGGTGCGCGCTCTCCCTGCTCCACGGGCAGATCGAGTCCCGTATCGAGCGGGCTCTTCAGGCCGGGCACGGCCTCAGCGTCAGGGAGTACTCCCTGCTGGACGTCCTGAGCCGACAGCACAACGGACCCGGTGGACACCTTCAGATGAAGCAGGTGGCCGACGCCGTCGTGCTCAGCCAGAGCGCCACCACCCGCCTGGTCACCCGCCTCGAAGACCGGGGCCTGCTGACCCGGTACCTCTGCGACACCGACCGGAGGGGCATTTACACCGATGTCACCGAAGCCGGTCTCGCGCTCCTCTCCGAGGCCCGGCCGACCAACGACACCGCTCTGCGCGCCGCCCTGGACGAGGCTGCCGAGAACCCCGAACTGGCCCCGCTCGTCCGTGCGGTCGAGGAGCTGAAGGTTCCCGTATGAGGGACCCGGTCCGAGGGTGCGGCGTAGGCTGCCGATCATGAGCGATCTGGAAATCCGCCCTGCGGCCGTCGGCGATCTCGCCGAGATCGTGGCCATGCTCGCCGACGATCCGCTGGGTGCCGCGCGGGAGTCGCCGTCCGACCTCACCCCGTATCTCGCGGCGTTCCGGCGGCTCGCCGACGATCCCCACCAGCACGTGATGGTCGCCGTACGGACGGACCGCGTCGTCGGGACGCTCCAGCTGACCGTGATCCCCGGTCTCTCCAGGCGCGGCTCCACCCGCTCGGTGATCGAGGGCGTCCGCGTCCACGGGGACGAGCGCGGCAGCGGTCTCGGCACACAGCTGATCCAGTGGGCCGTGGATGAATCACGGCGTCAGGACTGCCAGTTGGTTCAGCTGACCTCCGATGCGACCCGCACCGACGCGCATCGGTTCTACGAACGGCTCGGCTTCGTGGCCAGCCATGTGGGCTTCAAGCTCACCCTCTGACCGCAGCCCGGCGTCCAAGGGAGCGACTGTGCACCGCATCAGCGACGAGCAGCGCCGCATCAGAATCGGTCGACGCCACCTCCTGGCCCCATCGACGCGGTCGGAGTCCCCCGTCGCCGTGGCCGATGCCCTCGTCGCCCTGCATGCCACCGACGCGGCCACCGTGTTCCTGTCGGCGTGCGCTCGGCTGAGGGCGCCCGAGGCCGCCACCGTGGAGAAACACCTCTACGAGGACGTCTCGCTGGTCCGGCTGCTCTCCATGCGCAACACCCTCTTCGTCGTATCGGAGGAGATGGCGCCTCTGGTCGAGGCGTCGAACGCACGCGCCGTCGCCGCCAAGGAACGCCGGACCCTCCTGAAACACCTGGTGGAGGACGGCAACGGGCTGGACGGGCGATGGCTGGCAGCCACCGAGGCATCCGTCCTCACGGCCCTCACGGCCCGGGGCTCCGCCACGGGCAGCGAGCTCTCCGCCGCCGTACCTGCCCTGCGCACCAAGATCACGGTCTTCCCCGGGAAGAAGCAGGAGGCGGTGCAGGGCGTCGCCTCACGGGTCATCCGCGTACTGGCCGCCGAAGGAAAGATCCGGCGGGACCGGCCGCGAGGAACCTGGACCTCCAGCCAGTTTCGGTGGACGGCTTCCGAGCCACGTGCCGGACTCGAAACCGACCGGGCGCAGTCAAAGTTGGCGCTGCGCTGGCTCCGTTCGTACGGCCCCGCAACTGAGGGAGACCTCAAGTGGTGGACGGGCTGGGGAATCGGCCAGGTCCGCAGAGCACTGGCCGAGGTGGGGGCGGAAGAGGTACGGCTCGACAACGGCGCCACGGCCTGGGTCTCGCCCGGGGACCAGGCGCCCGAGCAGGCGCCCGAGCCCTGGGCCGCCCTGCTGCCGGCGCTCGACCCGAGCGCCATGGGATGGGCCGATCGCGGATTCCACCTCCCGGCCGAACACCGTGGGGCGCTCTTCGACCGCTCCGGCAACATCGGCCCCACCGTGTGGTGGAACGGCCGCATCGTGGGCGGATGGGCTCTGCGTGACGGCGGCGAGCCGGTCTGGCGGCTGCTCACCGACGTCGGCCGGGATGCCTCCAAGACGATCGAGGCGGAGGCATCCCGGTTGGCGCGCTGGGTCGGCGAGGCCCGGATCACGCCGCGCTTTCGCACGCCGCTGGAACGGGAGTTGACGGCCTGACCGGCCCCGCACGCCGTTTCACGTGAAACGGCCCGCTCACAACTGCCCACACCACCCCCCGCCGCTCACCTGCCTATCAGGCCCCCGGGCCGCTCAACTCCCCAGGCCTCGCCACCCGTCCTCGTGCACGCCACCCGGAACGGCCGCTGCGGGGTCGTACGGCTCACGGGTGAAGACGAACGACCCGAGATCCAGATGGTTCACGCTGCCGTCGTCATTCCGTACGACCCGCAGGGTCTCCCCCGCGTAGTAGCCGTCCAGCCCGATCCAGGTACCGTCCGGGCGGGCCGTGAAACGGGCACCGCGGCCCTGGCCGTTCAAGGGCTGCAGTTCGAGCCCACGGTCCGATGTCAGCCGCAGAACGTTCGGACGCGTGCCCCAGTACCAAGGTCCGGTCAGCGCCAGAAGCGCGTCGTCCACCTCGGGCAGCGGGCGCCACGGATCCGGGATACGAGGCTCCGACTCGGCGACGATGTCCACGAGTTCGGCAGCCACCTCGCCCACCGCCACCCCGGACGTGACATTGGCGAACACGACAGCGGCCACATCGTCCTCCGTGCTGAACCAGAGCGCTGCCACGAAGCCGGGCAGCGACCCGGTGTGCCCGATGAGCGTACGGCCCTTCCTCCGGACCACCTGAAGGCCCAGGCCGTAGTGGCCGTCCCAGTCTCCCGGCTCGGGCGGCGCGGCCGGCGCCCTCATCTCTGCCACGGACGCGGCCGCGAGCACCCGGTCGTCTCCCGCGGCAAGGAATGCGGCGAACCGGAGAAGATCGGCAGTGGTGGACCAGAGCTGCCCGGCCGGAGCCATCAGGCCCAGGTCCTCGGCCGGCTCGGGCAGCATGACGTCCGCCCACGGGTGCACGGCCCAGCCGCCCGCGTGCGGGGCCTGTGCGTACGGGGTCGTACGGTGCATGCCCAGAGGCTCCAGGATCTCGTTCCGCAGCACCTCCGCCCACGACGCTCCGCGTACCGCTGCGACCAGGGCACCGAGCAGTGTGTAGCCGGGATTGGAATAGTGATGCCGGCGGCCGGCGGGATGCATCCCGATCTGCTCGCCGAGCACGTCCTCAAGTCCGGGACGCAGGCTTCCGGGGGTCCGCTCCCACCAGGGTGCGGGCGACTCGGCACCGAGCCCCGCACTGTGGCCGAGCAGCTGATGAAGGGTGACATCGTCCGCGCCCGTGCCGGGCAGGTGCTTCCCCAGCGGGTCGGCCAGATCCAGCAGGCCTTCGTCCCTCAGGCGCAGGACCAGCACGGCGGTGAACGTCTTGGTCAGCGAGCCGATCCTGAACTGTGTATCCGCATCCGGGGCGTGCCCGTCGACACAGGTGCGAGAACCGTTCCAGGCAACCTGGCCCTGCCGCTGGACGGCAGCGGCCAGAGAAGGCGACCGGCCCTCGGCCTGGGCGGTGGCGATGCGGTGCAGCAATGCGCGCCGGGTACTCGGCAGCAACTGTTCATCAGAAGAAGTCATCGTCAACAACTACCTTCCGCGCAGCCCCTTGGCGACCTCATTCCCGGCGGCCACCGCGTACCCCGGCTGCGGCCGGGCCACCGAACAGGAGTACTGCATGCGAGCTCAGATCACGCACCGATGAGTTTCCCGTGCCGTGTTGGTCTGCAGGCGTGAGACCGACTCGCGGAAGGCTGGCACCATGCGGAAACTGATCTACGGCATGAACCTGACCCTGGACGGCTTCATCGCCGCACCCGGCGACGACATCGGCTGGAGTGAGCCGAGCGATGAGCTGTTCCAGTTCTGGTCCGACCAGTTGCAGGCGACCGCCCTGACCTTGTACGGGCGCAAGCTGTGGCAGACGATGAGCTCCTACTGGCCGACCGGCGACCAACAGCCCGACGCCACCCCCGCGGAGATCGAGTTCGCGCGCCGCTGGCGGGACATGTCGAAGGTGGTGTTCTCCTCGACGATCGACAAGGTCGGCTGGAACGCCCGCCTGGTCACCGGCGACGCCGTCGCCGAGATCGCCCGGCTCAAGGCAGAGGACGGAGGCCCGATGGACATCGGCGGCGCTACGCTCGCCGGGGCAGCCATGCGGGCCGGGCTGATCGACGAGTACGTGCTGGCCACCGCGCCGGTCCTGGTGGGCGGTGGCACGCCGTTCTTCGCCGCGCTGGACAACTGGGTGAACCTGAACCTCGTGGAGACGCGGACGCTTCCCGGCGGCGTGATCCTGAACAGGTACGAGACGAGGCGCTGAGAGGCCCGCGGGGGCAGGCCGGTCAGGTCTGCGCCATGTCCACGAAGCGCGAGTAATGCCCCTGGAAGGCGACGGTGATCGTCGCCGTCGGACCGTTACGGTGCTTGGCCACGATCAGGTCCGCCTCGCCCGCACGCGGTGACTCCTTCTCGTAGGCGTCCTCACGGTGCAGCAGGATCACCATGTCGGCGTCCTGCTCGATCGATCCGGACTCACGGAGGTCGGAGACCATCGGCTTCTTGTCGGTGCGCTGCTCGGGGCCACGGTTCAGCTGGGAGAGCGCGATGACCGGCAGTTGGAGCTCCTTGGCCAGCAGCTTGAGGTTTCGGGACATGTCCGAGACCTCCTGCTGACGGCTCTCGGCCCGCTTGGAGCCACCGGACTGCATCAGCTGCAGATAGTCGATGACCACCAGCTTGAGGTCGTTGCGCTGCTTCAGACGACGGCACTTGGCCCGGATCTCCATCATGGAGAGGTTCGGGGAGTCGTCGATGTAGAGCGGGGCCGCGGAGACGTCGGGCATCCGCCGGGCCAGCCGCGTCCAGTCCTCGTCCGTCATGGTGCCCGAGCGCATGTGGTGCAGCGCCACCCTCGCCTCGGCGGAGAGAAGACGCATGGCGATCTCGTTCCGTCCCATTTCGAGGGAGAAGATCACACTGGGCAGATTGCTCTTGATCGAGCAGGCGCGGGCGAAGTCCAGGGCGAGCGTGGACTTACCCATGGCGGGGCGGGCCGCGATGACGACCATCTGGCCCGGGTGAAGGCCGTTGGTCAGGGCGTCGAGGTCGGTGAAACCGGTCGGCACACCGGTCATCTCACCGCTGCGTGAACCGATCGCCTCGATCTCGTCGAGCGCGCCCTCCATGATGTCGCCCAGCGGCAGGTAGTCCTCACTGGTGCGCTGCTCGGTGACGGCGTAGATCTCGGCCTGGGCGGAGTTGACGATGTCGTCGACATCGCCGTCGGCCGCGTATCCCATCTGCGTGATCTTCGTGCCGGCCTCGACGAGCCGCCGCAGGACGGCGCGCTCATGGACGATCTCCGCGTAGTACGAGGCGTTGGCCGCGGTCGGCACCGACTGGACCAGGGTGTGCAGATACGGGGCGCCACCCACCTTGGTGATCTCGCCGCGCTTGACCAGTTCGGCCGCCACCGTGATCGGGTCGGCCGGTTCGCCCTTGGCATAGAGGTCGAGGATCGCCTGGTAGACGGTCTCGTGCGCGGGCCGGTAGAAGTCGTGTCCCTTGATGATCTCGACGACGTCGGCGATGGCGTCCTTGGACAGGAGCATGCCACCGAGGACGGACTGTTCCGCGTCGAGGTCCTGAGGCGGGACCCGCTCGAACCCGGGCGAACCACCCTCCCAGCCACTGCTCTCGCGGCCGCGCTCATGCTGCTCGCCGCGGTCCCTGCTCTCACCTCGACGCTGGCGGGAAACGGGCAGCCGGTCGCTGGGCCCGGTGTCGGCCCAGGGGTCGTCCAAAGGCTCGGGAATGCTCATCCGGCCACCTCCTCCCGTCCGCTCCGCGGACCTAGCCGTGCCACTCTTTCTTACGGCACGGCACCGACAAACAAGACGCCCGACTCCGGTTCCGGTGTGTCGGGTTCAGCGGGTTTCCAGGGCCGAAACGAGGTGGGGGCGCCGGACCACGGTAGGCGCCCGCGCACCGTCCGCCAATCTGGTTATCCACAGGGCATGTGGACGACGGACCAGATGCTGTGGAGAAGTCCGCAGAACCTGTGCACGGACCGGGGGACAGCACTGTGGACAAACTCATAGCCGCGTCACCATCAGTAGCTTGACCTGCACTTTCTCCATCCACGGGCTGTGGGGGAGAAAAACTTTCCGAGTCAGCGCAAGATCGTGGCAACCGGCACATGCCAGAACGTCACTCAGCAGTATTTGTAAGGATCACAAACCGCTTGCATCCATTACCTGTGGAAGATTAGATTGACTCCCATGATCCAGGCACCGGCGACCCCGCCGTCCCGTCGCAGGCGACACGATCGCGAGATCATCGCGCTCGCCGTCCCCGCCTTCGGCGCCCTCGTGGCCGAGCCCCTTTTCGTGATGGTCGACAGTGCCATCGTCGGCCATCTCGGGACTCCGCAGCTGGCCGGTCTGGCCGTTGCCGCAGCCTTGCTGACGACCGCCGTGAGCATCTTCGTCTTCCTCGCCTACGCCACCACGGCGGCCGTCGCACGACGGGTCGGCGCCGGCGATCTGCCGTCCGCCATCCGCCAGGGCATGGACGGCATCTGGCTGGCGATCCTGCTCGGCATCGCCGTCATCGCCCTCGCGCTCCCCCTGGCCCCCTGGCTCGTCGACGTGTTCGGCGCCTCGGACACCGCAGCGCCCTACGCGACCACCTACCTCCGGATCTCCAGCCTCGGCATCCCCGCGATGCTGGTGGTGATGGCCGCCACCGGTGTGCTCCGGGGGCTGCAGAACACCCGCACCCCGCTCTACGTCGCCATCGGCGGATTCGCCGCCAACGGAGCCCTCAAC
Source organism: Streptomyces sp. OR43 (assembly GCF_008042275.1). Lineage (GTDB taxonomy): Bacteria > Actinomycetota > Actinomycetes > Streptomycetales > Streptomycetaceae > Streptomyces. Next base: position 1,660,190 of record NZ_RDBK01000043.1, read on the forward strand.
GCAGGCCTCGTCTACGGCGCCGGGCTCGGCATCGCAGGATCGGCCTGGGGCACGGTGCTCGCCCAGATCGGCATGGCGGTCGCCTATCTCGTGGTCGTGGTCCGCGGCGCCCGGCGCCACGGGGCCTCGCTGCGCCCCGACGCCGCCGGCATCAAGGCCAGCGCCCGGGCAGGCGTGCCGCTTCTCGTCCGTACGCTGTCGCTCCGCGCCGTCCTGCTCATCGCCACCGCCGTCGCCGCCCGGCTGGGCGACACCGACATCGCCGCACACCAGATCATCCTGTCCCTGTGGAGCCTGATGGCTTTCGCGCTGGACGCCATCGCCATCGCGGGCCAGGCCATCATCGGACGGTATCTGGGGGCCGGCGACACCAAGGGCGCCCGTGAGGCCTGCCGCCGCATGGTGGAGTGGGGCATCGTCTCCGGCATCGTGTTCGGAGCGCTGATCGTTCTTGCGCGTCCGCTGTTCGTCCCGCTCTTCACCAGCGACCAGTCCGTGCAGGACACACTGCTCCCCGCCCTGCTGGTGGTTGCGCTGACCCAGCCGGTCGCCGGAGTCGTCTTCGTCCTGGACGGGGTACTGATGGGCGCCGGGGACGGAACCTATCTGGCCTGGGCCATGCTCGTCACCCTGGCGGTATTCGCTCCGGCGGCCCTGCTGGTTCCCGTCCTCGGGGGCGGCCTGACCGCGCTGTGGTGTGCGATGGCCCTCATGATGCTCGTGCGCATGGCGACGCTCTGGCTTCGCGCCCGCTCCGGCAGATGGATGGTCACGGGCGCCACCCGCTGAGCCCCACCGCGCAGGACCCGTCTCATGTGAAGAGCCGTCCTGCTTCTCGTACGCCACGGGCTCCGTTTCACGTGAAACGGAGCCCGGCAACGGCGAAGGGCCGCACCCGGGGGTGCGGCCCTTCACTGTTCTGCTGAGGTGCGGCCCAATCAGGCAGCAACAACCTCGACGCCGAGCTTCGCAGCGACCTCGGGGTGCAGACGCACGGACACCTGGTGTCCGCCGAGCGTCTTGATCGGCGAGCCGAGCTCGACGCGACGCTTGTCGACATCCGGGCCACCGGCAGCCTTGATCGCCGAGGCGATGTCGGCCGGGGTGACAGAGCCGAAGAGACGGCCGGCGTCGCCGGAGCGAACAGCCAGACGGACCTTCACGGCCTCGAGCTTGGACTTGATCTCGTTGGCCTGCTCGATCGTGGCGATCTCGTGGATCTTGCGGGCGCGGCGGATCTGCGCCACGTCCTTCTCGCCACCCTTGGTCCAGCGAATGGCGAAGCCACGCGGAACCAGGTAGTTACGGGCGTACCCGTCCTTGACGTCAACGACGTCGCCAGCAGCACCGAGGCCGGAGACCTCGTGGGTGAGGATGATCTTCATGATTCGGTCACCCTTCCCTTATCGCGCGGTGGACGTGTAGGGCAGCAGCGCCATCTCACGGCTGTTCTTGACAGCCGTGGCGACGTCACGCTGGTGCTGCGTGCAGTTGCCGGTGACGCGGCGGGCACGGATCTTGCCGCGGTCGGAAATGAACTTCCGCAGCATGTTCGTGTCCTTGTAGTCCACGTACTGGGTCTTGTCCTTGCAGAACGCGCAGACCTTCTTCTTAGGCTTGCGCACAGGCGGCTTCGCCATGGTGTTTCTCCTGTGTGATCAAGAAGTGGGGGTACGAGCTGCCCTAGAAGGGAGGCTCGTCCGAGTAGCCGCCGCCAGAACCGCCGGAACCGCCGGAGCTTCCGCCCCAACCGCCTCCGCCGCTCTGCTGGCCCCCGCCCTGCTGGCCGCCGGCCGGCGCGCTCGTGGCCCACGGGTCGTCGGCGGGAGCACCGCCACCACCCTGCTGGCCACCAGCACCGGGACCGCCGCCCCAGTTACCGCCACCCTGCTGGCCGCCGCCGTATCCACCCTGGCCGCCGCCCTGGCCACCGCGACCGGTGGTCTTGGTGACCTTGGCAGTCGCGCTCTTGAGACTGGGGCCGACTTCCTCGACGTCCAGCTCGTAGACCGTGCGCTTGACGCCCTCGCGGTCTTCGTACGACCGCTGCTTCAGCCGGCCCTGCACGACAACGCGCATGCCTCGCGTGAGCGACTCGGCGACGTTCTCCGCCGCCTGACGCCAGACCGAGCAGGTGAGGAACAGGCCTTCGCCGTCCTTCCACTCATTGGTCTGCCGGTCGAAGATGCGGGGTGTGGACGCGACGCGGAACTTCGCGACCGCCGCACCGGACGGGGTGAAGCGCAGCTCGGGGTCGTCGACGAGATTGCCGACGACCGTGATGACGGTCTCGCCTGCCATGGATGAACCTCTCGGCGGGGATTGCTTCTGGCTGCTTGCTGCTACTCGAACCCGATGACCACTGAGCTAGAAGCTCAGTGGATCTCGGGACGGAGGACCTTGGTCCGGAGGACCGACTCGTTCAGGTTCATCTGGCGGTCGAGCTCCTTGACGACCGCAGGCTGGGCCTGCAGGTCGATGACCGAGTAGATGCCCTCGGGCTTCTTCTTGATCTCGTAAGCGAGCCGACGACGGCCCCAGGTGTCGACCTTCTCAACCTTTCCTTCGCCCTCACGGACGACGGAGAGGAAGTTCTCGATCAGCGGGGAGACTGCTCGCTCCTCGAGATCGGGGTCGAGGATGACCATCACCTCGTAGTGACGCATGTGGAACCCACCTCCTTTGGACTCAGCGGCCACGGTCGTTCCGTGGCAGGAGGGTCGTGATGCGTAAGCAACAGTGTCTCCGAGTAAAACAGCCGCCACTGACAACGCCCTCCCTCGAGAGGGGGCTGACTGTGCTGGCCTGGGCAGACACGGGTGCAGACCGTACAGAGTACCCGCAGACAGGCTTCCGGTTGAAATCCGGTGGTCAGGAGACGCAATCTGTACACATCGGGTGTGAGCGGCGCCACGACGCGCCGCCTTTCGGCCAGGAGGTACTCCATGGCACAAGCAATGCGATCCCGCCCCCGCTCCTCCGTCTCCCTCTTCGCGACGGACGGCAGGCCCCACCCGCTCCAGGACATCCTGGTGGCGGTGACGGTGGCGCTCGGCGCCCTCGCGTTCGTGACGGCGATGTTCCACAGCCTGCATCTGATCAGCTCGTGGGCCGGACTCGTCGGAATCATCACAGGCGGATACGGGCTGTACATCTCCGCCACCACGCGGGAGAGGTTCCCCCTGCTGGTCGGCATGGGCGCCGCCGGCCTCGGCTTCTTCCTGGGTATGGCCCACGGCGGACTCTTCGGCGGCGTGATCAGCTGACCGCGGCGTAACAGCGCTCCGGCGGCCTGCGGGGCGGCACCGTCCACGGACGGGGCCGCCCTGTACGCCATCCCGGAACCGCACGGGTACGACGGGGCCAGACCGCCCGCTTCCCGGTCACAGTAGGCTTCGGCGCGAGAGCCGGAGCCCCTGACCCATGGGGACACACCTGCCGAGGAGCGCCCCGCATGAGCCTGACCCTGAGGACCATCAGCCGTGAGCAGCATCTGGCGTACATCCAGAGTCTGCCCGCGGCCAGTCACATGCAGGTCCCGGCATGGGCGGATGTGAAGGCCGAGTGGCGCTCGGAGAGTCTGGGCTGGTTCGACAAGGGCGGTCAGCTCGTCGGTGCCGGTCTGGTGCTCTACCGGCAGCTGCCCAAGATCAAGCGGTACCTCGCGTATCTGCCCGAGGGCCCGGTCATCAACTGGTACGCCCCCAACCTGAACGACTGGCTGCAGCCGATGCTGGCGCACCTCAAGCAGCAGGGCGCCTTCTCGGTGAAGATGGGCCCGCCCGTCGTCATCCGCCGCTGGGACGCCCACGCCATCAAGGCCGGCATCCAGGACCCGGACGTGAAGCGCCTGCGCGATGTCGAGGCCACCCACATCGAGCCCCGCGCCTTCGAAGTGGCGGACCGGCTGCGGAAGATGGGCTGGCAGCAGGGCGAGGACGGCGGCGCCGGATTCGGTGACGTACAGCCTCGCTACATCTTCCAGGTGCCGCTCGCCAACCGCTCCCTCGAAGACGTGCACAAGGGCTTCAACCAGCTCTGGCGGCGCAACATCAAGAAGGCCGAGAAGGCCGGTGTAGAGGTCGTCCAGGGCAGCTACGCGGAGCTCGCCGAGTGGCAGCGCCTGTACGAGATCACGGCGGAGCGCGACCACTTCCGCCCGCGTCCGCTCGGCTACTTCCAGCGCATGTGGACGGCCCTCAACAACGAGGACCCCAACCGCATGCGGCTCTACTTCGCCCGTCACGAGGGCGAGAACGTCGCGGCCGCGACCATGCTGATCGTGGGCGGCCACGTCTGGTACTCGTACGGCGCCTCGGCCAACCACAAGCGCGAGGTCCGGCCCTCGAACGCGATGCAGTGGCGGATGCTGCGCGACGCGTACGCGATGGGCGCCACCGTCTACGACCTGCGCGGCATCTCCGACTCGCTGGACGAGACCGATCACCTCTTCGGCCTGATCCAGTTCAAGGTGGGCACCGGCGGCCAGGCCGCGGAGTACCTCGGTGAGTGGGACTTCCCGCTCAACAAGCTGCTGCACAAGGCCCTCGACATCTACATGTCACGCCGCTGATCCGCCGGGCAAGGCTGACGAAACCGGCTTTATTCGTTGTAATGGGCTCTTCCGGCAGGACCTGAGAAGGCGCTTCCGGAGCACCGCACACCACCGACACCACCGCAGCCACCAGAAAGGTTCCGGACCGGCCATGGCGCTCTCCCTGTACGTCGACACCGCGCGCTGGCGGGCGCACCAGAAATCCGTGCTCGACCAGTTCCCCGGCCTCGTACCGGTCTGCAAGGGCAACGGGTACGGCTTCGGCCACGAGCGGCTGGCCGACGAGGCGATCCGTTTCGGCTCCGACATCCTCGCGGTCGGCACCACCTACGAAGCGGCCCGCATCAAGGACTGGTTCAGCGGTGATCTGCTGGTGCTCACGCCGTTCCGGCGGGGCGAGGAGCCGGTTCCGCTGCCCGACCGGGTCATCCGCTCCGTCTCCTCCGTGGACGGCGTGCACGCCCTGGTGGGCGCTCGAGTCGTCATCGAGTGCATGAGCTCGATGAAGCGCCACGGCGTCAAGGAGGAGGAGCTCGGGCAGCTGCACGCCGCCATCGAGGACGTACGCCTCGAGGGTTTCGCCCTTCACCTGCCGCTGGACCGCACGGACGGCTCCGACGCGGTCGAAGAGGTCATCGCCTGGATGGACCGTCTCCGGGCGGCCCGGCTGCCGCTGCACACGATGTTCGTGAGCCATCTGCGCGCCGAGGAGCTGGGCCGGCTGCAGCAGCAGTTCCCGCAGACCCGCTTCCGCGCCCGCATCGGTACCCGGCTGTGGCTGGGCGACCACGAGGCGACGGAGTACCGGGGCGCGGTGCTCGACGTCACGCGCGTCGTCAAGGGCGACCGGTTCGGATACCGGCAGCAGAAGGCGGCCTCCGACGGCTGGCTGGTCGTGGTCGCGGGCGGCACGTCGCACGGTGTCGGCCTGGAGGCCCCGAAGGCGCTGCACGGTGTGATGCCGCGCGCCAAGGGGGTGGCGCGGGCGGGTCTCGCCACCGTCAACCGCAACCTGTCGCCGTTCGTCTGGGCCGGCAAGCAGCGCTGGTTCGCCGAGCCGCCGCACATGCAGGTGTCGATCCTGTTCGTTCCCTCGGACGCGGAGGAGCCGCGCGTGGGCGACGAACTGGTGGCCCATCTGCGTCACACGACGACCCAGTTCGACCGGCTCGTCGACCGCTGAGGCCCGGCACACCGGTCGCTCAGTCGGCGACCGGTGTGCCCGCCGTACCCCACTCCACCCGCGGGCCTGTCTCGGCGAAGGCGGCATGGCGCGTCGGACGCGCCGCCCCGTGCCCGAGGACGAAGACGTCCTCGGCCCCGTCGAGAACCCCGCCCGACGGGTCGTCCGAGCCGTCACGCCGCACGACGTCGCGCTCCGGCATCAGGATGTCCCGTACGACCACGGCGCAGAGGTAGAGCGTGCCCAGCAGGTGCAGGACGATCGCCAGCTGATAGCCCTCCGTGGGCAGTCCCTGGTGCTTGTCACCGCTCGTCGTGTAGGCGAGGTACATCCAGATGCCCAGGAAGTACATGACCTCGCACGCCTGCCAGATCAGGAAGTCCCGCCAGCGCGGCCTGGCCAGCACGGCGAGCGGGATCAGCCACAGGACGTACTGCGGTGAGTAGACCTTGTTGACGAGGATGAACACCGCGACGACGAGGAAGGCGAGCTGGGCGAAGCGCGGCCGGCGCGGTGCCATCAGCGTCAGCGCCCCGATCGCGGCGCACAGGCCGACCGTCGCCAGCGTGGAGACGGTGTTGACCGTGGAGACCTCGATGGATTCGCCGGTGCGCTGGGTGATGACCAGCCAGAAGGAGCCGAAGTCGATCGAGCGCTCCTGGCTGAAGGTGTAGAACTTCTTCCAGCCCTCGGGCGCGAACACCATCACCGGCAGGTTGACCACCAGCCAGGAGGCGGCGGCGCCGAGCGTCGCCACCGAGAACTCCCGCCATTTCCCGGCCCGCCAGCACAGCACGAAGGCCGGGCCCAGCAGGAACACGGGGTAGAGCTTGGCGGCCGTCGCAAGACCGATCAGGATGCCGAACGCGAGAGGGCGGCTCCGGGACCACATGAGCATCGCCGCGGCCGTGAGGGCGACAGCCAGCAGGTCCCAGTTGATGGTGGCGGTGAGGGCGAACGCGGGCGCCAGCGCCACCAGCAGGCCGTCCCAGGGGCGGCGGCGGTGCGTGCGTGCGACACACACGGCGAGGACGGCGGTGCAGATCATCAGCATGCCCGCGTTGACGAGCCAGTAGGCCTGTTCCTGCTCCTGGAGGGAACCGCCCGGGGTGAACCAGGCGGCGATCTGCATGAACACACCGGTGAGGACCGGATACTCCAGGAACTGCATGTCGCCGGGCAGCCGGTCGAAGTACGGCACCAGTCCCTCGGCGAAGCCGCGTCCGGAGTACAGATGCGGGATGTCGGAGTAGCAGGCATGGGTGTACTGCGAGCCCGCGCCCCTGAACCACGCCCAGTTGTAGCAGGGCAGCTTCTGCACCATGCCGAGCGCGAACATCCCGATCGCCACCAGGGCGACGGCGCCCACGGGGGTGAGTGCGGTGCTGCCGAGCCGGGTCCAGCGCCCCGACCTCCCACCGATCAGCTCGCTGCCGGCCGCGGCGATCTCGTCCTGGTGCGTCGGCCGTACGACGGACCGTTCCTGGTGCACGCTCGTGTCCTCTGCGCTTGGCATGCCGCACATCCTGCCGTACCGGACTGTGGAAACGGTGAGGGCCGCCGCACCTTGGGGTGCGGCGGCCCTCGTCATGCTGCCCGGCTCACCGCGCGCGGACCCGTTCGGGCGCGCGGGTGTCCCGCGGGGGCGCTACCCGCCGCCGCCGATCCAGCCGCCGTTCGCGTTCCCGTTGCCGTTCCCGTTGCCGCCTGTGTCGGGTGACGGGCTGGCGCCGCCGTCGGTCTCGCCCGTCGTGGTCCCGGTGGTGGTCCCGGCATCCGTGCCGCTGGTCCCGCCGTCGGTCGTCCCGGCGTCGGTGCCCCCGTCGGTCCAGCCGGTGGAGTTGCCGCCGTTGTTGTTCTGGCAGTTCAGGTCCCACGTACCGCAGGTGTCGGTCGGCGTGGGCGTCGGGACCACGGGGGTGGTCGGCGACGGTGTGACGGTCGCCGTGTCGGTCGGCGTCGGGGTGGGCGTCGGAGTGGGCGTCGGGGTGGGGCTCTTCGCGCCGCCGCCGTAGACCTTCTCGCCGATCGGCTCAGGCTTCGGGAAGGACAGCTTCTCCTGGCCCTCCAACGCCTCCGCCATGTAGTCGTGCCAGATCTGCGCCGGGAAGGACGCACCGTGGATCGACGTCTCACCACCGGTGCCGTACATCTTCAGGAACTTGCGGTCCTTGTTCTTCTCGTTGTCGTCCAGCCGGTACATGCTGATCGCGGTCGACAACTGCGGTGTGTAGCCCACGAACCAGGCGGACAGGTTGTCGTCCGTCGTACCCGTCTTGCCCGCTACGTCCCGTCCGGGAAGCCTTGCGGGCGTGCCGGTTCCCTTGTCGACGACGTTCTTGAGAACGTCGGTGACGTTGTCGGCGACGATGTTGGAGAAGGCGCTCTTGGCGACCTCCTTGTGCTGGTAGACCACCTCGCCGCCCTTCTTCACCTCCGTCACCGAGAAGGGCTCACGCTGCTGGCCGCTGGCCGCGAAGGTGGCGTACGCCCCCGCCATGCGGGTCGCGCTGGGCGAGGAGGTGCCGATGGAGAACGACGGCACGCTCGCGTTCGCCATGTACTGGTCGTCCTTCAGGCCGGCCGCGATGGCCACGTCCTTCACCTTGTCGGTGCCGACGTCCATGCCCAGCTGCACGTAGGGAGAGTTGGCGGACACCCGCATCGCCTCGCGCAGGGTGACATTGCCCAGCGAGTCGTCCCCGTCGTTGACCTGGAGCCACTCCTTGCCGTTCTCGTCGGTCCAGACGTCACCGTTGTACTTCTTGATCTTCAGCTTGTTGTCGCCGTTGTAGATGCTCTTCGGCGACACCTTCGTACGCTGCGACTCGTCCTGCTCGGGACCGCCCGAGGGGTCCCGCTTGCCGTACTCCATCGCGGCCGCCAGCACGAACGGCTTGAAGGTCGAGCCGACCGCGGCGCCGGTGGGATCGGCGTTGCTGGTGTAGTGCTTCGTCGCGTCCACACCGCCGTAGATCGCCTCGATGGCACCGGTCTTCGGGTTCACCGACGAGCCGCCGAACTGGACGTGGGTGTCCTTCGTGGGGCGCTTCTTGGTGTCGATCTTCTCGTCGTAGACCTTCTTGACGGCCTTGCTGAGCTGGTCGACCTTCTTCTTGTCGAAGGTCGTGTGGATCTCGTAGCCACCCTGGTCGAGCTGGTCGCGGGTGATGTCGTAGTTGCTCAGGAAGTTGGACCGGGCCATCGCGACGAGGTAACCGATCTGGCCGCCCAGCTGGGCGTCCTTCTTCGGCTTGTCGGGCATCGGGAACTCGGTGTACTTGTCGCGTTCCGACTGCTCCATGCGGCCGTCCTTGACCTCCTCGTCAAGGATCCACTTCCAGCGCTTGATCGCCCGGTCCGTGTTCTTCGCCGGCGTCGCCTCCACCGAGTCGACCTCCGTGGCACCCGCGGGGTCGTAGTAGCTGGCCCCCTTGAGCAGGGTGGCCAGGAAGGCACACTCGCTCGGATTCAGCTCCTTGGCGTCCTTGCCGTAGTACGTACGGGCCGCCGCCTGGATGCCGGAGGCACCACGCCCGTAGTACGAGACGTTGAGGTACCCCGCCATGATTTCTTTCTTGTCCATCTCGCTGCCGACCTTCAGCGTGATGAAGAGTTCTTCGAACTTGCGGCTCAGCGTCTGGTCCTGGGAGAGCCGGGAGTTCTTCACGTACTGCTGGGTGATCGTTGATCCACCCTGGGTCTGACCGCCCTTGGCCATGTTGAACACGGCGCGGGCGATGCCCATCGGGTCGATGCCGTGGTCGGTGTCGAAGGTCTTGTTCTCCGCCGAGATGACGGCGTTGCGCATCGCTTCGGGGATCTGGGCGTAGTCGATGATCTGACGGTTGGCGGCACCCCCGGTAGCCACCATCTGCGAGCCGTCTTTCCAGAAGTAGACGTTGTTCTCCGCCTTCGCGGCCGCCTGGACCTCAGGTTTGGCGACCATCGCGTAGGCAAGACCGGCGAGCCCCATCAGAAGGCCGAGGAAGGCGATGCACAGCCCGGAGACCAGCTTCCACGACGGCATCCAGCGCCGTACGCCGTACTTGCCGGCGCGCGGGTAGTCGATGAAGCGCTTCTTGGCCGGACGCTGGCTTCCGCGTCCACGCCCACGGCCGGGGCCCTCGTGGCCACCGTCCCCGCCTCCGCGACGTCGGCCGCCGCCCCCGCCGTCGGAGCCGCCGCGGCCACCGCCGCCGCGCTGTGCGGCCCGTCTGGCCGCGGCGCGCCCGCCGTACGGGGAATCCTCGCCGTACGAATCGGAAGGTGACTCGGACGTCACTCCGCGTGACGGTGCCGCGCGGCGTCCAGGGGACTGCTGGGCGGCTCGTCTGGCCGCGGCACGCCCGCCACCTTGCGGTTGCGGCATCTTGCGACGGTGCTCGCTCATCGAACGACTACTCCTCGGGCAGGCGAGATCGCCTGGAAGCGGCAGTTGAGATCCGGTCCCCCCGAATTACGGACCAGCCCTGCGACAGGCTCATCCGCAGTGCATCCGGTCAGTCCGCGAAAACTGACGCACTCGGACGTCACACGGTTCCCGGTGGTCTGCATGCCGCACAGACTACGCACGGTCAAAACCCTCCTGGGGCCGAACTTCACCCCAAATTACGCAAGTCGGTTGCTACGAATTAGCGATGTGACGCCGCTCACTAAGGCCCCCCTTGTCGCAGCCCCGACTCCGATCTATCGTGCTGATGTATCGAGTCGATACATCAGCTCGGTACATCGACTCGGCACATCGGCTCGGCACACGGCACGTGAGAGCACTCGGAGAAGGAGGAGGCGAGGTTGAGCAGACGCTCAGGCATCCTCGAGTTCGCCGTCCTCGGACTGCTCCGCGAGTCCCCGATGCACGGTTACGAGCTGCGCAAGCGCCTCAACACGTCATTGGGGATCTTCCGTGCCTTCAGCTACGGAACCCTTTACCCCTGCCTCAAGACGCTGGTCGCCAACGGCTGGTTGATCGAGGAACCGGGAAATGTTCCGGCAGACCTTCCGCCCGGCGCCGGCCGTGCGGTCGCCCCCGCCTCCTCACTGGCAGGGCGCCGCGCCAAGATCGTCTACCGGTTGACGGCAGAAGGTAAGGAGCACTTCGAGGAACTGCTCTCGCACACGGGCCCCGACTCCTGGGAGGACGAGCACTTCGCTGCTCGTTTCGCCTTCTTCGGTCAGACGGAGCACGAGGTGCGGATGCGGGTGCTGGAAGGCCGTCGCAGCCGGCTGGAGGAGCGCCTGGAGAAGATGAGCGCCTCTCTGGCCCGCACCCGCGAGCGCCTCGACGACTACACACTTGAGCTTCAGCGACACGGCATGGAGTCCGTGGAGCGCGAAGTGCGCTGGCTGAACGAGCTCATCGAGAGCGAGCGGTCGGGACGGGATCAGCGACGATCCTCGCCCGAGGGCTCAGCTCAGCAGAACACCGCAGGAGAGCCGGACGGCCTGCCCCGGCGGGGTAACAACCCGCCGGATCCGTCCGGCGACACCGCCAAGTGAGCTCCCCGCAGATCCGCGGGGGCCTCATCAGGAACATCCATTACACACAGGGAGCAACCGGAATGGGTTCGGTTCGCGTAGCCATCGTCGGCGTGGGCAACTGCGCCGCCTCGCTGGTCCAGGGCGTCGAGTACTACAAGGACGCCGATCCGGCCGGCAAGGTGCCCGGTCTGATGCACGTCCAGTTCGGCGAGTACCACGTCAGCGACGTCGAGTTCGTCGCCGCCTTCGACGTCGACGCGAAGAAGGTCGGCCTCGACCTCTCGGACGCCATCGGCGCCAGCGAGAACAACACCATCAAGCTCTGCGACGTGCCGAACGCCGGCGTGACGGTCCAGCGTGGCCACACCCACGACGGCCTGGGCAAGTACTACCGCGAGACCATCGAGGAGTCGGCCGAGGCCCCGGTCGACATCGTCCAGATCCTCAAGGACCGCAAGGTCGACGTCCTCGTCTGCTACCTGCCGGTCGGTTCCGAGGTCGCTGCGAAGTTCTACGCGCAGTGCGCCATCGACGCCAAGGTCGCGTTCGTCAACGCTCTCCCGGTCTTCATCGCCGGCACCAAGGAGTGGGCGGACAAGTTCACCGAGGCCGGTGTCCCGATCGTCGGCGACGACATCAAGTCGCAGGTCGGCGCCACCATCACGCACCGCGTGATGGCGAAGCTGTTCGAGGACCGGGGCGTCGTCCTGGACCGCACGATGCAGCTGAACGTCGGCGGCAACATGGACTTCAAGAACATGCTCGAGCGTGAGCGCCTGGAGTCCAAGAAGATCTCGAAGACGCAGGCCGTGACCTCGCAGATCCGCGACCGCGAGCTCGGTGCGGACAACGTCCACATCGGTCCCTCGGACTACGTGGCCTGGCTGGACGACCGCAAGTGGGCGTACGTGCGTCTTGAGGGCCGCGCGTTCGGTGACGTTCCGCTGAACCTGGAGTACAAGCTCGAGGTCTGGGACTCCCCGAACTCGGCCGGTGTCATCATCGACGCCGTCCGCGCTGCGAAGATCGCCAAGGACCGCGGCATCGGCGGCCCGATCCTCTCCGCGTCCTCGTACTTCATGAAGTCCCCGCCGGTTCAGTACTTCGACGACGAGGCCCGCGAGAACGTCGAGAAGTTCATCCGCGGTGAGGTCTCCCAGTAACGTCACCTGACACGGTGCATCGGCGCGGAGCAGTGAGGAGCGGCAACGCTCCTTGACTCACGCACCATTGAGGGTCCCCGGGCAATCCGCCCGGGGACCCTCAACGTGTGTGACCCTTGCTCCCATGCCCGTCGTGCGTGACCTGCGCGTACTCCTGCGCCTTCGGAACTTCCGCCGCCTGCTGGCCGTGCGGATCCTGTCCCAGTCCGCCGACGGCGTCTACCAGGTCGCCCTCGCCGCACATGTCGTCTTCTCCCCGGAGAAGCAGGCCTCCGCCGGTGCGATCGCCTCCGCGATGGCCGTACTCCTGCTGCCCTACTCGCTCATCGGCCCCTTCGCCGGTGTGCTGCTGGACCGTTGGCCACGCAGGCAGGTCTTCCTGTACGGCAATCTGCTGCGCGCCGCACTCGCCTGCTGTACGGCCCTCCTGATCCTCGGCTCAGCCCCTGACTGGCTCTTCTACGCCTCGGCGCTCTGTGTGACCGCGGTCAACCGCTTCGTCCTGGCCGGGCTCTCCGCCGCGCTGCCACGCGTCGTCGACCGGGACCTGCTGGTGCTGGCCAACTCGCTGTCGCCGACTGCGGGCACCCTCGCCGCCACGGCGGGCGGCGGTCTCGCCTTCGCCGTCCGTCTGGTCCTCTCGGACTCCGACGCCGCGGTGGTACTCCTGGGCGCCGGGCTGTATCTCGCCTCGGCACTGGCATCCCTGAGTCTCGCCTCCGGCCTGCTGGGTCCGGACCGGAGCGAAAGCCACCTTCGCCTGCGTGCGGCGCTGACCACCACCGCACGCGGTCTGCGCCGCGGATTGCACCATCTGGCAGAACGAAGGAACGCCGCTCGGGCCCTGGCCGCCATGACGGTGATCCGCTTCTGTTACGGGGCACTCACGGTCATGGTCCTGATGCTGTGCCGGTACGCCTGGACCGACAACGACTCCGACGGGCTGGCCCTGCTCGGTCTCGCCGTCGGGGTATCCGGTGCGGGCTTCTTCGCAGCGGCCGTGCTGACTCCGTGGGCCGCCGGCCGGCTGGGAAGGTTCCGCTGGATGATGGTGTGTGCTGCCGCGGCCGCTGTCCTTGAGCCGGCCCTGGGGCTCTGGTTCAGGCCCGCCCCGATGCTCGTCGCAGCGTTCGTCCTCGGTCTGGTCACCCAGGGAGCGAAGATCGCGACGGACACCGTGGTGCAGACGGCGGTGGACGACTCGTTCCGCGGCAGAGTCTTCTCGCTCTATGACGTGCTGTTCAACGTGGCCTTCGTGGCCGCCGCCGCAGCCTCCGCGCTCCTCCTGCCCGCAGACGGGAGATCGGCAACGGTGGTGATCGGGGTCGCTCTGCTCTACGCCCTCGTGGCCGCGATGCTGTGGCGATGGAGCAGGACCGTCCGAGGGCGCTGATACAACCGAGGACACTGATACATCCGAGGGCGCTGTTTCACGTGAAACAGCGCCCTCGGATGTATCTACTGCTGGTGCATCTACTGCTGGTCATGTTTCACGTGAAACATGACCAGCCGGCACCGTAGGCCGGGCGGGTCTTCGCGACCTCAGCTCTGTGCCGCCCACCACTTCTTCAGCTCTGCCACTGCCGTGTCGTGCTCCATCGGCCCGTTCTCCAGACGCAGTTCAAGCAGGAACGCATACGCCTTGCCGATGACCGGCCCAGGTCCGACGTCAAGGATCTTCATGATCTCGTTGCCGTCCAGGTCCGGCCGGATCGAGTCCAGCTCCTCCTGGTCCTGCAACTGAGCAATGCGCTCCTCGAGCCCGTCATAGGTCCGCGAGAGAGCACTGGCCTTGCGCTTGTTGCGCGTGGTGCAGTCCGAGCGGGTCAGCTTGTGCAGCCGCTCCAGCAAAGGCCCGGCATCGCGCACATAGCGGCGGACAGCCGAGTCGGTCCATTCCCCGTCGCCGTACCCGTGGAAGCGCAGGTGCAGCTCCACCAGCTTGGCAACGTCCTTGACCATGTCGTTGGAGTACTTGAGATCGGTCATGCGCTTCTTGACCATCTTGGCGCCGACCACTTCGTGGTGGTGGAACGAGACGCGCCCGTCCTTCTCGAACCGCCGGGTCCGCGGCTTGCCGATGTCATGGAGGAGAGCGGCGAGACGCAGAACGAGATCCGGCCCGTCCTCCTCCAGGTCGATCGCCTGCTCCAGGACGGTCAGGGAGTGCTCGTAGACATCCTTGTGGCGGTGATGCTCGTCACGTTCCAGCCGGAGCGCGGGGAGCTCGGGAAGGACCCGGTCAGCCAGTCCCGTGTCGACGAGGAGCGCGAGCCCTTTACGAGGGTGCGAGGAGAGCAGCAGCTTGTTGAGCTCCTCCCGGACCCTCTCGGCAGAGACGATCTCGATCCGGCCCGCCATCTCCGTCATCGCGGCGACGACGTCGGGAGCCACCTCGAAGTCGAGCTGCGCAGCGAAGCGCGCGGCGCGGAGCATGCGCAGCGGGTCGTCGGAGAAGGAATCCTCAGGCGTTCCCGGGGTACGCAGCACGCGCTCCGCCAGGTCATCGAGGCCACCGTACGGGTCGACGAACTCCTTCTGTGGCAGCGCGACGGCCATCGCGTTCACCGTGAAATCACGGCGGACGAGGTCCTGCTCGATGGAGTCGCCGTAGGAGACCTCGGGTTTCCGTGAAGTCCTGTCGTACGCCTCGGACCGGTATGTGGTGACTTCGATCTGGTAGCCGTCCTTCTGCGCGCCCACCGTGCCGAAGGCGATCCCGACCTCCCACACCGAGTCCGCCCAGGGCCTGACGATCTTCAGCACGTCCTCGGGGCGTGCGTCGGTCGTGAAGTCCAGGTCGTTCCCCAGCCTGCCGAGGAGCGCGTCCCGGACCGACCCGCCGACCAGGGCGAGACCGAATCCGGCATCCTGGAATCGGCGGGCGAGATCGTCGGCGACCGGGGACACCCGCAGCAGTTCGCTGACTGCGCGGAGCTGCACCTGGGTCAGGGCGCTGGAGTTGTCTTCATTGGCGTTCGGCACAACAGAAAAGGGTACGTGCCCGGACCGGCCCGGGCGTCATGGTTTCCGTTCACCCCGCGAGACGCTCCCCTTCGTGTGACCCACTCCCTGGCACTTGACCGCGGCGCAGATCGTTACCATGCGGGGACGCAGCGACGGAGACAATGATCGACAGCAGCTGACGACGACGAGGGACGGATACGCGTGGCCGAGGCGGCAGACAACCAGGGGACGAGTCCCTCTCCTGCCCGTCGGTGGCTGCGGCGCACAGCCGCCGTGCTCGCCGGGGCCCCGCTCGTTGCCGCTCTGCTCGCCGGGGCTGCCGCTCCACAGGCGCAGGCCGGCGGGACGAGCAAGGCACCCACGGGCTCCAGCACCGTCTCGGTATCCCTGGACACCCTGACACCGAGCGCCCCGGTGAAGGGGGACACGCTCACCGTCTCCGGCACCCTGGTCAACAAGGGCAAGGAAGCCATCACCGACGCCCAGGTCGATCTGCGCGTGGGCCCACGGCTCTACGGCAGGACCTCGGTCGACGCGGCCGCTCAGCGCACGGGGTACGTCCCCGGGGTGGATCCCTACCCGGTCGGCGACAAGTACACCGTCAAGATCGCCAAGCTTCCTTCGGGCATCAGCCAGGACTTCACGCTGTCCGTACCGGTCAACAAACTGGACCTCGGCGACGACGGGGTCTACCAGCTGGGCGTCTCGTTGTCGGGTCAGACGGCGGGCGCTCAGTACGACCACGTGCTCGGCATCAAGCGGACGTTCCTGCCCTGGCAGAACAAGGACAGTGACTCCAAGACCGGCATCAGCTACCTGTGGCCGCTGATCGCGTCGGCACATCTCACCGCGGAGACCGGCTCCGACGAGCAGCAGACCCCGGTGTTCGCCGATGACGATCTGGCCGCCGAGATCGCACCGGGCGGCCGCCTCGAACGGATGGTGTCGCTCGGCAGCCAGCTGCCCGTGACCTGGGTCATCGACCCTGATCTGCTTGCCAGCGTCGACGCCATGACCAAGAGCTATCGCGTCAAGTCGGGTGACACCACGGTCGCCGGGACGAACCAGGCAGTGGCCAAGAAGTGGCTCAGCTCGCTGGAGGCTGCCGTGGCCGACGGCAAGGTCGTCGCGCTGCCCTTCGGGGACCCCGATCTGGCTTCCATCGCGCACCGCGGCAAGAACGTGTCGGGCACGCTCAGCCACCTCCAGACGGCGAGCGAGGTCGCCGGCGTGACGGTGGAGACGATCCTCCACCTGAAGCCGTCGACCGACTTCGCCTGGCCCGTCGACGGTGCGATCGATCCTTCCATCGTGGATGTCGCCACCTCGACGGGTGCCCACAACGTGATCGCCCGCAGCGACAGCCTCCAGGAGACCGCCGGCCTGTTGTACACGCCGAGCGCCGCGCGGCCCATCGGCGGCGGCACCACCGCGGTGGTGTCCGACGCCCGGCTCTCCACTGCCTTCCAGGGCGACATGGCGAAGGCCGGGGACTCCACACTCGCCGTACAGAAGTTCCTGGCCCTCACGCTGGCCCTGTCCGAGCAGGACACGGACAAGGACAGAAGCATCGTCGTGGCTCCCCAGCGGATGCCGACCATCGCCCAGGCCCAGTCGATGGCCGGCGCGCTTCACGCCCTCGACGACGGACGCTGGACCGAGTCCCAGACCCTGATCGAGGCGGCGGCGGCGAAGCCCGACGCCAAGGCGACCACCACGGTCCCCCGGACATCGCAGTACCCGAAGAAGCTGCGCAGCCAGGAGCTGCCCACCCAGGCCTTCCAGGACATCAAGTCCACCCAGGCCTCCCTCGACAACTTCCAGGTCATCCTCACCCAGCCCGAGCGGGTGGTGACCCCCTTCGGTAACGCCGTCAACCGGTCCATGTCGACGTCGTGGCGGGGCAAGCCCCTGAAGGCCCAGCAGTACCGGGACTCGGTGCGCACCTACCTCCAGGGCCTCATCAACGAGGTCCAGCTCATCTCGAAGTCGGACGTCACCCTGTCCGGCCGCAGCGCCACGATTCCCGTGACCGTGCAGAACAGGCTGCTCCAGGACGTCGATCATCTGGTGCTCCGGCTGAAGTCGGAGAACGCGACGCGCCTTGAGCTGAACGACGGCGGCGCCGTGGCGGAGCAGCCGATCCGGATCGGCGCCGGCCACAGCCAGTCCGTGAAGTTCGATGCCGCGGCCAACATCAACGGTCAGGTACAGATGACCGCGCAGCTCTACACGGATGACGGCAGGCCGTACGGCGCTGAGATGGCGTTCACCGTGAAGGTGTCCGAGCTCACCCCCACCGTGCTGCTCGTGATCGCCGGTGGCCTCCTGCTCCTGGTCCTCGCCGGCATCCGGATGTATGCACATCGCAAGCGTGCCAACGCGGGCGGCGCGGCGGGCGACGACGGCAGTGAACCCGAGCAGCCGAGTGACCCGACGCCGGACACCGGTCCCGAAAGCACGGAGCCGTCCGGCACGGGTGAGAAAGTGGACCGTTGAGCGATGTCTGTCGTGGCCGGTCGGCCGGGGACGATGAGGTGGGGTTTCGATGAACGCGCCGTACGACGGTGACCGCGGTCAGGGTACGGGCGGAGCCGGGTATCCCGGGGGGCCACCGGTGCCCACGGGTCCGGAGCAGGTACCCCCGGCCCCGGACCCGTATCTGCAGGACGCGTATGACTACGACCCCTACCGGTCCCAGGACCTCTCCGCCCAGGACCCGGTGAGCGAGGCGCTGTACGACCGCGCCGCGCATCCGCCGCCGCCCCCCGGGACCTACCAGCAGCCACAGCCGCTCTACCAGCAGCCGCCGGCCGCCCAGTACCCGCCCGATCCGCGGATCTGGGCGCAGACACCGCCCCCCGAGCCGGACGGCCCGTCGCGCCACCTGCCGTACGGCGACGACGCCGCGACCACCCAGTTCGTGGGCATCGACGATCTCGTCACCCAGGCATCGACGAGCCGCGAGGAGCCGGACGCTTTCGCGCACCTCTTCCGGGACCAGGAGGGCCCGGCAGGGACCCCGGCCCCGGAACGGCCCGAGCCGGTCCCCGCGCCCGCGCCTCAGAAGTCGGGCGGCGGACGGGCGTCCAGCCTGCTGAAGTCCAGCGCGGTCATGGCCGCCGGCACCCTCGTCTCACGGCTCACCGGCTTCGTCCGCAGCCTGGTGATCACCGCCGCGCTCGGCGCCGCCCTGCTCGGCGACAGCTTCACCATCGCGTACACGTTGCCGACGATGATCTACATCCTCACCGTGGGCGGCGGCCTCAACTCCGTCTTCGTCCCGCAGCTCGTGCGCTCGATGAAGGACGACGAGGACGGCGGCGAGGCCTATGCCAACCGGCTGCTGACCCTGGTGATGGTCGCGCTCGCGCTGATCGTCGCCGTAGCCGTCTTCGCGGCGCCCTTCCTCATCCGCCTGATGTCCTCGACGATCGCCGGCGATCCCGCGGCCAACAACGTGGCCACCACGTTCGCCCGGTACTGCCTGCCCACCATCTTCTTCATGGGTGTGCACGTCGTCATGGGGCAGATCCTCAACGCCCGCGGGAAGTTCGGCGCGATGATGTGGACCCCGGTCCTCAACAACATCGTCATGATCGTCACGTTCGGCCTGTTCATCTGGGTGTACGGCACGTCGCACGAGTCCCAGATGGGTGTCACGACGATTCCGGCGGAGGGCGTCCGGCTGCTGGGCATCGGCACGCTGCTCGGCCTCGTCGTCCAGGCCCTGGCCATGATCCCGTATCTGCGCGAGGCCGGATTCCGCTTCCGTCCGCGCTTCGACTGGAGGGGCCACGGGCTCGGCAAGACGGTCAAGCTGGCCAAGTGGACGGTCCTGTTCGTCCTTGCCAACCAGGCCGGTGTGCTGGTCGTCACCCAGCTCGCGACCTCTGCGGGCAAGGCGTCCGGCCAGAACGGGGCGGGCTTCCTCGCCTACTCCAACGCTCAGCTGATCTGGGGCATGCCGCAGGCGATCATCACCGTGTCGGTCATGGCCGCGCTGCTGCCGCGCATCTCCCGTGCCGCCCACGACAACGACCCGGGCGCGGTCCGCGACGACATCTCGCAGGGCCTGCGCAACTCGGCGGTGGCCATCGTGCCGGTCGCCTTCGGCTTCCTCGCCCTGGGTGTGCCGATGTGCACCCTGCTCTACGCCTCCAGCGGCCCCGAGGCCGCCCGCTCCATGGGATTCATCCTGATGGCCTTCGGCCTCGGCCTGATTCCCTACTCCGTGCAGTACGTGGTGCTGCGCGGGTTCTACGCGTACGAGGACACCCGGACGCCCTTCTACAACACCGTCATCGTCGCCCTCGTCAACGCGGCCGCATCGGCCGTCTGCTACGTCGTGCTGCCCGCCCACTGGGCCGTGGTCGGCATGGCCGCCTCCTACGGGCTGGCCTACGCCGTCGGCGTCGGCATCGCGTGGCGCCGGCTCCGCAACCGCCTGGGCGGGGACCTGGACGGCGCGCACGTCCTGCGTACCTACGCCCGGCTGTGCCTCGCGGCGATCCCTGCGGCAGTGATCGCCGGCGTGGTGGGTTTCGGTCTTCTCCACGTGCTCGGCGATGGCGCCTCGGGCTCGCTCCTGGCCCTGCTCTGCGGCGGGATCGTGCTGCTGGGAGTCTTCGTCGTCGCGGCCAAGCGGATGCGGATCGAAGAGATCAACGGCATGGTCGGCATGATCAGGGGAAGGCTCGGTCGCTGAGGATCACCGGCCCGCACAACCATCGTCGGTTCCCGCGTGTCGTGCATGGTGCCGGAGTGTGGGCACAATTGGCGTGACTGTGCGGGGCTGGCTGGCATCGCCCAACGGATGGGGAGGCAGGAACGACGGTGGCGGAACGTAGCACGGCTGCCGTCGACGTGGCCGACAACAGTGGCGACAAGCCGCTGGCCGCGAAGGCGGACGAGGCCACGAGCGACGGTACGGCAGAAGCTCAGGATTCAACGGGTACAAGCCCTCAGGACGCGGAGACCGAGCCGAACGGCTCCGGAACCACCGTGCCGACCCCTGATCTGCACAGCGGTCACAAGCTTGCCGGGCGCTACCGGCTCGAGGAGTGCGTCACCCGTCTGGACGGGTTCAGCAGCTGGCGCGCTGTCGACGAGAAACTGCGCCGTGCGGTGGGAGTGCACCTCCTGCCCGCCGACCATCCACGGGCCCGCTCCGTGCTGGCTGCGGCCCGTTCATCCGCCCTTCTCGGCGATCCCCGCTTCGTGCAGGTCCTCGACGCCGTGGAGGAGAACGATCTCGTCTACGTCGTCCATGAGTGGCTTCCGGACGCCACCGAGCTGACCGCCCTCCTGGGCGCGGGCCCAATGGACGCGCACGACGCCTACCAGCTCGTCAGCCAGCTCTCCCAGGCCATGGCCGCCGCACACCGCGAGGGCCTGGCCCATCTGAGGCTCACGCCCGGGGCAGTGCTGCGCAGTTCCTCCGGCCAGTACCGCATCCGCGGCCTCGCGGTGAACGCCGCACTGAGGGGGATCACCTCCGATGGCCCCCAGCGCGCCGATACCGAGGCGATCGGGGCCCTGCTGTACGCGGCGCTGACCCGGCGCTGGCCCTACGAGAGCGACGCCTACGGCCTCACCGGGCTTCCCAAGGGCGTCGGGCTGATCGCACCCGACCAGGTGAGGGCCGGAGTCCACCGCGGCCTCTCCGAGATCGCCATGCGGGCGCTCGCCAACGACGGAGCCACGGCCTCCCGCCAGGAGCAGCCGTGCACCACCCCGGACGAGCTCGCCAAGGCCGTCGCGGCGATGCCGCGGATCCGCCCGCCCGAGCCCACGTTCACCGCCCCGCCGGAGTACCAGCGGACCACGTACCAGCAGGGCACGTACGGGCGCCCGGCCGGCCCCGGCAACGGTGTCGTCACCCAGCCCGTCGTCGTGCCTCCCGCCCCCCTCCAGAGCCGCACCGGTAAGGCCCTCAAGTGGGCCGTGTCCGCGCTGCTCATCGCCGCGCTGGGCCTCGGCAGCTGGCAGCTGGCGGAGACGCTCCTGAACCGCGACAAGGGCGCGGAGGACCCGGGGACCACGCAGACCAACCCGGAGAACGGTGACAAGCCGAAACCCCGGACTCCCGTGCCCTTGAAGATCTCCGACGCCACGGAGTTCACACCCAGCGGGTCGGGGATCAGCCAGGACGAGGCTCCGAACACCGTCGACGGCAAGCCGGGCACGTCCTGGATCACTCCGCAGTACAAGGGCTACCCGAATTTCGGCAACCTCGCGCCCCGAAAGGACGGCAGCGGGATCGTCGTCGATCTCGGCAGCGTGCAGGACGTCTCGGGGATCGACATCACCATGTACCGCAGCGGGCAGAAGGCTGAGGTCCTGGCGGCCGAGGAGAACGCCTCCGGGCCTTCGTCCCTCTCCGACTTCTCTCAGCGCCTCACTCAGCTGGGAACGGCGGGAAGCAGCCTCAAGGAGACCCTCGCCGAGCCGGTGCGCACCCGCTACGTCCTGATCCACATCACGGAGCTTCCGCAGGACGACACCGGCAGTGGATATCGCGGAGGAATCTCGGAGATCTCCGTTCTCGGCTGATCGGCCCTCCCCCTCCCGACCTGAACCGTGATAGACAGACGGACCTTGATTCAGAGAGGGAGGGAGGGGGAGGTGGCCGCCGAGCCGTCCGGATCACTCAGCGACTCAGACCTCCTCGCTCGCCATGTAGCCGGCGACCCCGACGCCTTCGGTGAGCTCGTAGGACGTCATCGCGACCGGCTGTGGGCCGTGGCGTTGCGGACGCTGGGCGACCGCGAGGAAGCGGCCGATGCCGTGCAGGACGCACTGATCTCCGCCTTCCGCGCCGCCCACACCTTCCGCGGCCAGTCCGCCGTCACCACCTGGCTGCACCGGATCACGGTCAACGCCTGCCTCGACCGGGTCCGGAAGGCCTCTTCCCGGAAGACCGCCCCGGTCGACGACGCGGAGCGGCTCGACCAGCTCATGGAGCCCCACGAGTCCGCCGAGGCCCCTGCCGAGCGCCAGGACCTTCAGCGCGAGCTGTTCGCGGCCCTGGCCACACTCCCTGCCGAACAACGCGCCGCCCTCGTCCTCGTCGATATGCAGGGGTACCCGGTGGCGGAAGCGGCCCGCATCCTCGATGTGCCGGTCGGCACCGTGAAGAGCCGCTGTGCACGGGGACGCGCCAGGCTGGCCCCTCAGCTCACCCATCTCCGCAGCGGGACCGGCGACGGTGAGCGACCAGGGACGGAAGAGGGGCCGGGAACGGAAGGGAACCGGACGCCGAGGGCATCCGTCCCACCGGCGGCAGGACCAAGGGACGCGGACACGAGTGATCCAGCGGCAGCGAAGGGCGGAGGTGGACGCACATGACATCAACGACCGACGCGACCCGGCACCCGGACGTCTCGGAGATCTCCGACCTCACCGAGGACCTGCTCCCTCCGTCCCGTGCCGAGGATGTCCGAGGGCATCTGGCCGGCTGTGGAATCTGCTCCGATGTCCTGTCTTCGCTGGAGGAAATCCGTGGGCTCCTGGGCACCTTGCCCGCCGCGGCACCCATGCCCGCCGATGTCGCGGACCGCATAGACGCCGCCCTAGCGGACGAAGCACGAGAGCGCGCTCCCTTCGAGGCGCCGTCCTCCACGGCAGATGTTTCACGTGAAACAGACCCCACCGTCACTACGAAGGAGCTCGGGGACCGCCCCGCAGGGCGCTCACGCGCCGCCACTGGCCCCGGCCGCCGCACTGTCCGCCGACGGCGCCGAAACGCAGTGCTCGGGGCGGCACTCGGCGCCGCTGTCGTCAGCGTGAGCGTCCTGCTTCTGCAGAACGTCACCTCGTCCGGCAGTTCGGCCGGTCTCAAGTCGGCCGACCAGGGCGTCAGCGCTTCCAGGGACGGGTCACAGGCGTTCTCGCAGTCCACACTGGAAGAACGGGTACACAGCCTGCTGGGCTCCGGCGCGGACTCGGTCGGCCCGCAGGAATCCAGCGGCGAGAAGCAGGATCCTTCCGCCGATACGAAGTCTTCGGCGAAATCCACGTCGCCCACATCCGCATCACCCCAAACGCCACTCCGCGCTCCTTCCGTGACCGTCCCCCCTTGCATCGCTCAGGGCACCGGCCGGAACACCGCCGCCCTCGCCATCGAGCGGGGCACCTACGAAGGTTCCGACGCCTTCCTCGTTGTCCTGCCGCACCCCACCGACTCCGCCAGGGTTCAGGCTTACGTCATCGACGCGGCATGTGTCGATGCCAAGCCTGCGGCCAAGGGGCAGCTCCTGCTGACGCACGTCTACGCACGCCCCTGAGAATCACGCCTGCTGCCGCCCCGGCACGTCGGGAATGCATCCCCCGTAGGATCCGTTGGGTGGGGTGAGAGTCGTTGAACCGACCCCAGTAGGCGTGGACAGTAGGCAGTCTGCAGAGACGAGGAAGAAACCCGTGAGCGACGTGCGTAATGTGATCATCATCGGCTCCGGCCCCGCGGGCTACACAGCCGCCCTGTACACCGCGCGTGCCTCGCTGAAGCCGCTGGTGTTCGAGGGCGCCGTCACCGCCGGTGGCGCGTTGATGAACACCACCGACGTGGAGAACTTCCCCGGTTTCCAGGACGGGATCATGGGCCCGGAGCTCATGGACAACATGCGCGCACAGGCCGAGCGTTTCGGTGCCGAGCTCATCCCGGACGACGTGATCTCCGTGGACCTCACGGGTGACATCAAGACGGTCACCGACACCGCCGGCACGGTGCACCGCGCCAAGGCCGTCATCGTCACCACCGGTTCGCAGCACCGCAAGCTCGGTCTGCCCAACGAGGACGCCCTCTCCGGACGCGGCGTCTCCTGGTGCGCGACCTGCGACGGCTTCTTCTTCAAGGACCAGGACATCGCCGTGGTCGGCGGCGGTGACACCGCGATGGAAGAGGCGACATTCCTCTCCCGCTTCGCCAAGTCGGTCACCATCGTCCACCGCCGTGACTCCCTGCGTGCCTCCAAGGCCATGCAGGATCGCGCGTTCGCCGACCCGAAGATCAAGTTCGCCTGGGACAGCGAGGTCGCCGGTGTCCACGGCGAGCAGAAGCTGTCCGGTCTGACCTTGCGCAACACGAAGACCGGCGAGACCTCCGAGCTCCCCGTGACGGGCCTGTTCATCGCCGTCGGACACGACCCGCGCACGGAACTCTTCAAGGGCCAGCTCGACCTCGACGACGAGGGCTACCTCAAGGTCGCCGCTCCCTCGACGCGCACCAACCTCACTGGTGTCTTCGGCGCCGGCGATGTCGTCGACCACACCTACCGGCAGGCCATCACCGCTGCCGGCACTGGCTGCTCCGCCGCCCTCGACGCCGAGCGCTTCCTGGCCGCGCTCGCCGACGACGAAAAGGCCGCCGCAGCCACCGTCTGATTCACGCCTCACCCCACACCCCGCGAAGTTAAGGAGGCCGCCGTGGCCGGCGCCCTGAAGAACGTGACCGACGACACCTTCGACGAGGTCGTCCTGAAGAGCGACAAGCCCGTGCTGGTGGACTTCTGGGCTGCCTGGTGCGGCCCGTGCCGTCAGATCGCCCCCTCCCTGGAGGCGATCGCCGCCGAGCACGGCGAGATCGAGATCGTCAAGCTCAACATCGACGAGAACCCGGCCACCGCTGCCAAGTACGGCGTCATGTCCATCCCGACGCTGAACGTCTACCAGGGTGGCGAGGTCGCCAAGACCATCGTCGGTGCCAAGCCGAAGGCCGCGATCCTCCGCGACCTCGAAGGCTTCATCGCCGAATAAGGCCGATAGAGCCGGACAGCGGTCCCGCTGTTTCACGTGAAACGGGCCCATCCCTCAGGGGGTGGGCCCGTTTCGCATTCCTGCTCACAGAGGCCG
This sequence comes from Streptomyces sp. OR43, assembly GCF_008042275.1. Lineage (GTDB taxonomy): Bacteria > Actinomycetota > Actinomycetes > Streptomycetales > Streptomycetaceae > Streptomyces. The sequence goes on from NZ_RDBK01000043.1 coordinate 1,685,391, forward strand.
GAGTGCGGGCTCCTTCTGCACAGCCCCCAGCAACCGGTCCAGAGCCATCTCCACGTCTTCCTTCCACGACAACGTCGTGCGCAGCTCCAGTCTCAACCGCGGGTGCGCCGGGTGGGGCCGTACGGTCTTGAAGCCCACGGCCAGCAGATGATCCGCGGGCAGCACACAGGCGGGTTCCTTCCAGCGAGCGTCCCCGAAGGCCTCAATCGCCTTGAATCCCCGGCGGATCAGGTCCTTGGCCACCGTCTGCACCATGACTCGGCCCAGTCCCTGACCTTGATATCCCGGCAGGATCAGGGCAGTCATCAGCTGGACGGCGTCGGGGGAGACAGGGCTCGTCGGAAAGGCCGTTGCTCGCGGCACGTAGGCGGGCGGAGCGTAGAGGACGAAGCCGGCCGGAACGTCGTCCACGTAGACGACGCGGCCACAGGACCCCCACTCCAGCAGAACGGCGGAGATCCAGGACTCCTTCTCCTGTTCGGCTCTGCCGCCCTTGACCGCAGCGTCTCCCCTGACCGGATCGAGCTCCCAGAAGACACACGAGCGGCAGCGCTGGGGGAGATCAGGCAGGTTGTCCAGCGTGAGCGGTACAAGCCGACGCCCCATGAAGGCTTTTCCTCACTTCCCTCACCCACCGCATCGTGACGGCCGGTGCACTCCGTTCGCGGAGGGTGGATCACACGGATGTGCCCTACCAGAACGCATCGTATCCACGGAGGGATCAAGCCGACACCGCGAAAAAGCAAAGGGCAGACGACACCCGCGGAAAGCGAAAGGCGGGCCGTGCTCCGTCATCCGCCGGAGCACGGCCCGCCACTCACCACACGAAACGTCAGCCCTCGTCGTCCTCGGCCGGCTCCTCCGCGGTATCGCGGTCCAGGACACGGCCCTCGCCCGGCGCGAGGCTGCCGAGGATGCGGTCCAGGTCCTCCATCGAGGCGAACTCGACGACGATCTTTCCCTTCTTCTGCCCGAGGTCCACCTTCACCCTGGTCTCGAACCGGTCGGACAGCCGGGACGCCAGGTCCGTGAGCGCCGGCGACAGCCGGCTGCCGGCTCGCGGTCCCTTCGAACGGGCCGTGCTCGTCGGCCTGGAGCTCATGAGCGTCACGATCTCCTCGACCGCGCGCACGGAGAGCCCCTCGGCCACGATGCGATGCGCCAGCTTGTCCTGCTCATCGGAGTCGTCCACCGACAGCAGCGCCCGTGCGTGTCCTGCCGACAGCACGCCGGCTGCGACCCGGCGCTGAACCGGCGGAGACAGCCGCAGCAGACGCAGGGTGTTGGACACCTGCGGCCGGGAACGCCCGATCCGGTCGGCCAGCTGGTCATGGGTGCACTTGAAGTCCTTGAGCAGCTGGTCGTACGCGGCGGCCTCCTCCAAGGGGTTCAGCTGAGCCCGGTGAAGGTTCTCCAGAAGCGCGTCCAGAAGGAGCTTCTCGTCGTCAGTGGCCCGGACGATCGCCGGGATCTGCTTCAGATCGGCCTCACGGCAGGCCCTCCAGCGCCGCTCGCCCATGATGAGCTCGAAGCGCCCGGACGCCGCCTTTCGTACGACGACGGGCTGGAGAAGACCCACCTCCTTGATAGAGGTGACCAACTCGGCGAGCGCGTCCTCGTCGAACACCTCACGCGGCTGACGAGGGTTCGGCGTGATGGAGTCGATGGGAAGCTCGGCGAAGTATGCGCCGGCCACCTCTGCCGGGCCCGCGCTGCCGTCGGACACCGAGACCGGTGCGCTCGGCTCCGGTACCACGGGGCCACCCGAGCCCATGCTGGTCACCTTCGCGACGGCCACACCCCGCTCGGACGTCAGCACCGGCATCGAGCCGGGCGCTCCCGCGCCCATCCCGGCAGGCGGCACCTGCTTCTCCTGCGGAGCGGCGGGGATCAGGGCACCCAGCCCTCGCCCCAAACCTCTGCGACGCTCACTCACTGGATCCCCTCCGAAGTATTCTGCTGGCTGTTCCGGCTGCCCGTCCGGGCGTGCTGGGCCTCGTACTGGATCCCGACCCCGCGCAACGCGATCTCACGGGCTGCTTCGAGGTAGGACAGGGACCCGCTCGAACCGGGGTCGTACGTGAGCACGGTCTGCCCGTAGCTCGGTGCTTCCGAGATCCGCACCGACCGGGGAATGCTGGTCCGCAGCACCTCCTTGCCGAAGTGGCTGCGCACCTCCTCCGCGACCTGCGACGCGAGCCTCGTACGGCCGTCGTACATGGTGAGCAGGATCGTCGACACATGGAGATCGGGGTTGAGATGCCCCCGCACCAGGTCGACGTTGCGCAGCAGCTGCCCCAGCCCTTCCAGCGCGTAGTACTCGCACTGGATCGGGATCAGCACCTCCGCGCCGGCCACCAGAGCATTGACCGTCAGCAGGCCGAGCGAGGGCGGGCAGTCGATCAGGATGTAGTCGAGCGGCTGCTCGTACGCCTGGATCGCTCGCTGAAGCCGACTCTCCCGCGCCACCAGCGACACCAGCTCGATCTCCGCACCGGCGAGATCGATGGTCGCCGGGGCGCAGAAGAGACCTTCGACGTCCGGGACGGGCTGAACCACGTCGGAGAGCGGTTTGCTCTCTACCAGGACGTCATAGATGGAGGGGACTTCGGCATGGTGGTCGATACCCAGAGCCGTGGAGGCGTTCCCCTGCGGGTCGAGGTCGACCACCAGGACACGTGCGCCGTGGAGCGCAAGCGAAGCGGCAAGGTTGACCGTCGAGGTGGTCTTGCCTACCCCGCCCTTCTGGTTGGCCACCACCATGACCCGTGTCTGGTCAGGCCGCGGCAGCCCCTCGCCGGCACGGCCGAGGGCCTCCACCGCCAGCTGGGCCGCACGGCCGATGGGTGTGTCATCCATCGGCGGCGGTGTTTCACGTGAAACACCGTCCCCCGCCGATTCGGTTCGGGGACCGGGGACCGGATCGGTCATCGGTCCCGCGATGTTGGCGTCGGACCGCAAGGATTCACTCTCCTCGACTTCAGGCTCGCAATGAGCAGAGCCTGCCATGGTTTCGGGGTCGCGAACCAGCGAGGCCCGCTCTTCTGTGGATGAATCCACTTCTGTGGACAACTCCGTAGCCCTAACGGGCCTGCGATGGCGAGGGGTGGCGGCCGCACGACCGCGGCCGATGATTCCATGCAGCAGAGAGCGACGTTTCACGTGAAACACGATGCCCCTGCAGCGCAGCTACAGGGGCACGACACTCCGCGCGGGGTACGTACGGCTCCGCCCAGCGACGACAGCAGGTACGTACAGCTGCGCCCAGCGACGACAGCGAGTACGTACGGCCGCGCTCAGCGACGACGACGGGTCCGGCTGACCCGCGCGGCCTTGGCGCGCTTTGCGGCGAACCTCACACCGCCAGGACTCTCGCCCACCACCACACGCACCACGGTGGACATCGGGTCGACGACACCTTCACCCACGTGCAGCACCTCGGTCTCCACGACGCCCAGCTTACTGAGGGCCGCTCGCGCGCCGTTGATCTCCTCCTCGGCGGTATCACCCTTGAGCGCCAGCATCTCCCCGTACGGACGCAGCAGGGGCACTCCCCAGCCCGCCAGGCGATCCAGCGGAGCGACCGCCCGGGCCGTCACCACATGCACCGGCTGCAGCGTGCCCAGAACCTCCTCGGCCCGGCCACGCACGACCGTCACATGATCGAGCCCCAGCAGTTCGACGACCTCCTGGAGGAAGTTCGTACGCCGCAGCAACGGTTCCAGCAGGGTGATCTTCAGATCCGGGCGCACCAGCGCCAGGGGAATCCCCGGAAGGCCCGCGCCGGAGCCCACATCGCAGACCGTGACGCCCTCAGGGACGACCTCGGAGAGCACCGCGCAGTTCAGCAGGTGCCTCTCCCACAGGCGCGGAACCTCGCGCGGACCGATCAGCCCACGCTTGACCCCCGCGTCGGCCAGCAGCTCCGCGTACCGGACGGCCTCGGGAAAGCACTCACCGAACACCTCCCGGGCCTCGTCGGGCGCCTGGGGAAGCGCTACTTCCTCCGTCACGGGAACCGTCCTTCCATACCGCATTACCGCACCATGGGTGGCTGACTATCAGGCTGACAAAGATCGGCCCCGTCTGCGAACAGACGGGGCCGACACGAGAGGATCCGGTCAGGCCGGAAGGACGACGACGAAGCGCTGCGGCTCCTCGCCCTCCGATTCGCTGCGCAGACCGGCGGCCGCGACCGCGTCGTGCACAACCTTGCGCTCGAACGGCGTCATCGGGTCGAGCTTCACCGGCTCACCGGTGCTCTTGACCTCGTCCGCGGCCTTGGCACCCAGCTCGGCGAGTTCCGTGCGCTTCTGGGCGCGGAATCCGGCGATGTCGAGCATCAGACGACTGCGGTCACCGGTCTCCCGGTGCACGGCCAGCCGCGTCAGCTCCTGGAGTGCCTCCAGCACCTCACCGTCGCGGCCCACGAGCTTCTGCAGTTCACGTGCCGATTCACTGATGATCGAGACCGCGGCCCGGTCCGCCTCGACGTCCATGTCGATGTCGCCGTCGAGGTCGGCGATGTCGAGCAGGCCCTCAAGGTAGTCCGCTGCGATCTCCCCTTCCTGCTCAAGGCGGGTCAAGGTGTCGCTGCCCTCAGCGGCCGTGGAGGTGGTGCCTTCCGTCACGGATGGACTCCTTCTTACTTCTTGGACGGGTGCTTGGGCCGCTGTGGGCCCTTGCGCTGTCCGGACTTGGCTTGGCGTGAGGAGCCGGACGCGGGCTTGCCCGCCGGCTTGGGCTTGTCGTCCTGCGGTGCGCTCTTCTGCAGGGAGGTCTTCGAGCCGGACTCGGACTCGCCGGCCTCGGCATCCTTGGCCCCGCCCGGGTGACCCGCGGTGGTCTGGCGCTTCGCCTTCGTCTGGCGCTTGGGCTGCTGGCGCCGCTGTGCGGCTCCGCCCTCGGCCTCGGCGACGGCGGTGTCGCTCTTGGCCACCGTGCCGTCCTCCTGGGGGGCGAGGCCGAGCTTGGCCAGGCCGGTCACGAACTTCCGCTCGATGTCGTTGCGGTCCGTGCCCTTGGCCACGATGCGCTTGACCGTGTTGCGCCGGGTGCGGCCCTTCACCTCACCGTGCGAGGTGACGCTCTTCAGAAGACGCCCGAGGTACTGCTCCTGCGCCTTGCTGCCCGGGGTGGGGTTCTGGTTGATCACGTACATCTGCTGACCCATGGTCCAGACGTTCGTGGTGAGCCAGTAGACGAGGACACCGACGGGGAAGTTGATACCCATGACCGCGAAGATCAGCGGGAAGATGTACATGAGCATCTTCTGCTGCTGCATGTACGGCGTCTTGACCGTGAGGTCGACGTTCTTCGTCATCAGCTGGCGCTGGGTGAAGAACTGCGAGGCCGACATCATCACGATCATGACCGCGGTGACGATCCGGACGTCGGTCAGCGAGGCGCCGAGCGCCTCGACCTTCTCGGCGCTGTCCATGAACTTGGCGGCCAGCGGAGCACCGAAGATGTGAGCCTGACGCGCGCTGTCGAGCAGCGACTGGTCGATGACGCCGATCTTCTTGTTCGACGCGATGGCCGAGAGCACGTGGTACAGGGCGAAGAAGAACGGCGACTGCGCCAGGATGGGAAGGCACGAGGAGAGCGGGTTGGTACCCGTCTCCTTGTACAGCTTCATCATCTCTTCGGACTGACGCTGCTTGTCGCTCTTGTAGCGCTCCTGGATCGCCTTCATCTTCGGCTGGAGCACCTGCATGTTCCGCGTCGACTTGATCTGCTTGACGAACAGCGGGATCAGACAGATACGGATCAGCACCACGAGGGACACGATGGAAAGACCCCAGGCCCATCCCGTGTCGGGGCCGAAGATCGCCCCGTACAACTTGTGGAACTGGACGATGACCCAGGAAACGGGCCACGTGATGAAGCTGAACAGACTGGCAATCGTGTCCACTAATCAGGCTCCTTGAGCATTGGGCGAAGTCTCTGCGGCCGGGGCCGGGAGGTCGGTGGCCGACTTCCCGGAAGGCACATCAGCGGCGGAGTCCCCGCCCTTGCTGCCGCGTACGGCACTACGCAGCAGTTCGTGCCAGCGCGGACGTTTGCGTGGTGGAACGTGATCCACGCCGCCGGGTGACCACGGATTGCATCGCAGGATGCGCCAGGCTGTCAGCGCCGTGCCCTTGATCGCTCCGTGCCGGTCGATCGCCGTATATCCATAGTGGGAACACGACGGGTAGTAACGGCAGACAGGCCCGAGTAGTGGGCTGATCGTCCACTGGTACAGCTTGATGAGAGCCAGCAGCGGGTACTTCATCGCGCGCCCCCTCCCAGCAGCCGCTGGAGAGCGGCATCCAGGTCTCGGGCCAGCTGTTCATGGTCGGCGTCACCCGAGCCGGGCAACGCGCGTACGACAACCAGGCTACCGGGGGGCAGCAGGGCCAGCCGTTCGCGGACCAGATGGCGAAGCCTTCGCTTCACCGCTGTGCGGACGACCGCGCCACCCACTGCTTTGCTGACAACGAAACCCGCACGCGGCGGGGGAGCAGTCTCCCCAGTCACGTGCGGGTCCGTTGCACCGCTGCGTAGATGGACGACGAGTAGCGGGCGGCCTGCCCTGCGTCCTCGTCGTACCGCGGTCGCGAAGTCCTCGCGCCGCCTCAGCCGATTCTCGGTAGGCAGCACGTCATGACGACCTGTACGCGATCAGGCGGACAGGCTGGCGCGGCCCTTGCCACGGCGGGACGCGAGGATCGCGCGGCCGGCACGGGTCCGCATACGCAGACGGAAACCGTGGGTCTTCGCGCGACGACGGTTGTTCGGCTGGAAGGTGCGCTTGCTCACTCGGGGGCTCCAGTAATGATCGTTTGTTGGCGGGACATCGCCTGGCTGTCACCGTGCGCCCACGAGAGACTCGCGTAAACGCTCCAGTTGCACCGCTTCACCATCACAGATCGTGATCTTTGCCCATCGGAGGCAGGCGGCAGCAGCCATCGACAACTCGACCTGGTCACGGTACGCGCGGCTACGCCATCCGGTCAAACCGACCCTGTCGGACCCCCCATTGTGCACAGCCTGTGGACAACGACTTGAACCGCACGGGTCGGCCCGCCTACCGTGGCTGAACTCCGGTTCTTTTTCTTCCCGCCTGCCGGTCCTCACCCATCCCGACCCATACGTCCCGAGAACCACACATTCGTGGGACCTGCGAGAGAGCGTGCCCTGTGGCTGACGTACCTGCCGATCTTGCCGCAGTGTGGCCACGCGTGCTGGAGCAACTCCTCGGGGAGGGCCAGCAGGGCATCGAGCCGAAGGACAAGCAGTGGATCGAGCGCTGCCAGCCGCTCGCCCTGGTCGCCGACACCGCGCTGCTCGCCGTCCCCAATGAATGGGGCAAGCGCGTCCTGGAGGGCCGGCTCGCCCCGCTCATCAGCGAGACCCTGAGCCGCGAGTGCGGGCGGCCGATCCGGATCGCGATCACGGTCGACGACTCCGCGGGCGAACCCCCGAATCCGCCGGCGCCCCCCATGCACCAGTCCCAGCAGCCGCAGCAGCACCGCTACCAGGGGCCGCAGCACGACGACCGGCAGCACAACGACGGCTACGACGGATACGGCCACCGCCCCTCGGACGACGGCATGCCGACGGCCCGGCCCGCCTACCCCGACTATCAGCAGCAGCGACCCGAACCGGGCGCCTGGCCGCGCACCCAGGAGGACCTCTCCTGGCAGCAGCCCCGACTCGGCGGGTTCCAGGACCGCGACCCGTCCCCCGAGCAGTGGCGCGAGCCGTACGGCTCCGGCCGCCCCCCGCAGCAGCCTCAGCACGACTACCGTCCGCAACCGCCCGAGCGCCAGGGGTACGAGTCCCAGCGCCCCGAGCGCCACGACATGCAGGAGCCCCAGCACCGGCAGGGCGGCACCGGCCGGCCCGGCGGCGGCACCGGTCCCATGGGCGCCCAGCCCGCACCGGCACCCGGCCCCGGTGAGCCGCACGCACGGCTGAACCCGAAGTACCTCTTCGACACCTTCGTCATCGGGGCCTCGAACCGGTTCGCGCACGCCGCGGCCGTCGCGGTGGCCGAGGCGCCGGCGAAGGCGTACAACCCGCTCTTCATCTATGGGGAGTCGGGCCTCGGCAAGACCCACCTGCTGCATGCCATCGGGCACTACGCCCGCAGCCTCTATCCGGGCACCCGGGTGCGGTATGTGAGCTCCGAGGAGTTCACCAACGAGTTCATCAACTCGATCCGTGACGGCAAGGGCGACACCTTCCGCAAGCGGTACCGCGACGTGGACATCCTGCTGGTCGACGACATCCAGTTCCTGGCGAGCAAGGAGTCGACGCAGGAGGAGTTCTTCCACACCTTCAATACGCTCCACAACGCCAACAAGCAGATCGTGCTGTCCTCGGACCGCCCGCCCAAGCAGCTGGTGACCCTGGAGGACAGGCTGCGGAATCGTTTCGAGTGGGGTCTGACCACCGATGTGCAGCCGCCGGAGCTGGAGACGCGCATCGCGATCCTGCGCAAGAAGGCGGTACAGGAGCAGCTCAACGCCCCGCCGGAGGTCCTGGAGTTCATCGCCTCACGGATCTCCCGCAACATCCGTGAGCTGGAGGGCGCTCTCATCCGGGTGACGGCCTTCGCCAGCCTCAACCGTCAGCCCGTGGATCTCGGGCTGACCGAGATCGTGCTGAAGGACCTGATCCCCGGCGGCGAAGACTCCGCTCCGGAGATCACGGCGTCGGCCATCATGGCGGCGACCGCTGACTACTTCGGTCTGACGGTGGAGGATCTCTGCGGTTCCTCGCGCAGCCGCGTGCTGGTGACGGCACGCCAGATCGCCATGTATCTGTGCCGCGAGCTGACGGACCTTTCGCTGCCCAAGATCGGCGCGCAGTTCGGCGGCCGGGACCATACGACGGTGATGCACGCCGACCGCAAGATCCGCGCGCTGATGGCGGAGCGGCGCTCCATCTACAACCAGGTCACCGAGCTCACCAACCGCATCAAGAACGGCTGACGGCCCTCCCGCAGCCGGCCACGCACGCGACCGAAGGGCGCTGTGCGGACTCGTCAGGAGTCCGCACAGCGCCCTTCTCCGTTCCCCGTGGAGCGGCCCGGCAACCCCTCTCGGCGCCCCTCACGGCACGTCGTCGCGGCGATGACGAGGGCTTTCGGCCGACCGCGCTGTTCGAATACCTGCCAGGACACGGGTGTTCTCCACAGATCTGGGGAGAATTTCCCCTCCACAGCCTGGGGATCCAAAAGTTGTCCATACTGCTTCCACAGGCGAGGCAGCCGATACTCCATCAGGCCAGCTCAGAGGCCTGGGGATTTGTGGTCAACAATGATCCACAGCCTGTGGACAAGTTTTTCGTCCACAGGGGGCCTCCGGCGTTGTCCACCGTCGGCCCACAGGACGGCGGCTGTTTTCCCCAGGAAGAACGGGCTTCTCCACACCGCTGTCCACTGTTCGGCAACGCAACACCCGCTTTCACCGCCCCGAGTGAAAGGCGTCACACCGAGAGGGTCGGTTGGGCTGTGGGGAACGTGGGTAAAGCTGGGGACAGTCCTGGGGAGAAACCCCCCTGCCCTGTGTACCGGGTGTGCACAACTTTCGGGTGTCCACAGAAACACCGGGTTGTCCACCGGTGCCACCCACAGGGCCGGTGGACAAAAAACTGGGTCTGACCTGCGAAAACGACGTTATCCACCGTTTCCACAGGCCCTACTACTACTGCCACCTATAGTTAGCCCGGAATCCGCTTCGAAGTGGGGCCTGTGCACAACTCGGCGCCGGAGCGCTCCGGACCTCTCGTCGCGACTTGACCCCGAGCAGCACCGAGTGTCGGTGCCGTACGTCAGACTGGTCCCCGGCGTCCTCCCCCCGGCAACGGTGGAGCGACCCGACCAGACGACGAAGGCCAGCAGGGCGAGCGAGCAACAGCAGGAGGCGGTTCCGGTGAAGATCCGGGTGGAGCGCGATGTACTCGCGGAGGCTGTGGCCTGGGTGGCCCGTAGCCTCCCGGCCCGTCCGCCGGCGCCCGTTCTTGCGGGCCTTCTGCTGAAGGCTGAGGACGGCGCCCTCAGCTTCTCGAGCTTCGACTACGAGGTCTCGGCCCGGGTCTCGGTGGATGCCGAGATCGAGGAGGACGGCACGGTGCTCGTCTCCGGTCGGCTGCTCGCCGACATCTGCCGCGCCCTGCCCAACCGGCCGGTGGAGATTTCCACAGACGGTGTACGGGCGACGGTCGCCTGCGGATCCTCGCGGTTCACCCTCCACACCCTTCCTGTGGAGGAGTACCCCGCACTTCCGCAGATGCCGACCGCCACCGGCACCGTGCCCGGCGAGGTCTTCGCCTCCGCCGCCGCCCAGGTCGCCATCGCCGCGGGCCGCGACGACACGCTGCCCGTGCTCACCGGTGTGCGCATCGAGATCGAGGGCGACACCGTCACCCTCGCCTCCACCGACCGCTACCGCTTCGCGGTCCGCGAGTTCCTCTGGAAGCCGGAGAACGCCGACGCCTCCGCCGTCGCGCTGGTGCCCGCCAAGACGCTGCTGGACACCGCCAAGGCGCTGACCAGCGGTGACACCGTGACGCTCGCCCTGTCGGGCTCCGGCGCCGGTGAAGGCCTCATCGGCTTCGAGGGCGCGGGCCGGCGGACCACCACCCGGCTGCTCGAGGGCGACCTGCCGAAGTACCGCACGCTCTTCCCCACCGAGTTCAACTCGGTCGCGGTCATCGAGACGGCCCCGTTCGTCGAGGCCGTCAAGCGCGTGGCCCTGGTGGCCGAGCGCAACACCCCGGTGCGGCTCAGCTTCGAACAGGGCGTCCTGATCCTCGAAGCGGGCTCCAGCGACGACGCACAGGCTGTGGAGCGTGTCGACTCCGTGCTGGAGGGCGACGACATCTCGATCGCCTTCAACCCGACCTTCCTGCTCGACGGCCTGAGCGCCATCGACTCGCCGGTCGCCCAGCTCTCCTTCACGACGTCCACCAAGCCCGCGCTGCTCAGCGGCCGGCCTGCCGTGGACGCCGAGGCGGACGATGCGTACAAGTACCTGATCATGCCGGTCCGCCTCTCCGGCTGATCCGGTCTCCGGTCCTGCCGCCGTGCGAGGAAGCGCGGCAGGACCCGACGGGCATGTTCAGCGCCGAGCATGCCCGGCGTCCTGTCCCCCGCCGGGCGTAGGCTCGGTCCTGGGTACGAATCGGCACAAGGCTTAAGGAATCTCTGATGGAGCTCGGTCTCGTCGGCCTCGGCAAGATGGGCGGCAACATGCGCGAGCGCATTCGCCGCGCCGGCCACACCGTCATCGGTTACGACCGCAACCCGGACGTCGCCGATGTCCACAGCCTCGAAGAGCTTGTGGGCAAGCTGAAGGGCCCCCGCGTCGTGTGGGTCATGGTCCCGGCCGGTGCCGCGACCCAGTCGACGATCGATGAGCTGGCCGAGCTGCTCTCGCCCGGCGACATCGTCGTGGACGGCGGGAACTCCCGCTGGACCGACGACGAGAAGCACGCGGTCGAGCTGGGCATCAAGGGCATCGGCTTCGTGGACTGCGGCGTCTCCGGCGGCGTCTGGGGCCTGGAGAACGGCTACGCGCTGATGTACGGCGGCGCCGCCGAGGACGTCGCGAAGGTCCAGCCGGTCTTCGACGCGCTGAAGCCCGAGGGCGACTTCGGTTCCGTCCACGCGGGCAAGGTCGGCGCCGGCCACTTCGCGAAGATGGTTCACAACGGCATCGAGTACGCCATGATGCAGGCCTACGCCGAGGGCTGGGAGCTCCTGGAGAAGGTCGACTCCGTCACCGACGTGCGCGAGGTCTTCCGCTCCTGGCAGGAGGGCACGGTCATCCGTTCCTGGCTGCTCGACCTGGCGGTCAACGCGCTGGACGACGACGAGCACCTGGACCAGCTCCGTGGCTTCGCCGCCGACTCCGGCGAGGGCCGCTGGACGGTGGAGGCGGCCATCGACAACGCGGTCCCGCTGCCCGCGATCACCGCGTCGCTCTTCGCGCGCTTCGCCTCGCGCCAGGACGACTCCCCGCAGATGAAGATGATCGCCGCACTGCGCAACCAGTTCGGCGGCCACGCGGTGGAGAACAAGAAGTAGCAGCCGCGAACACGCAGTAGCCGCAACGGAGGGCGGGACGGTACCGACGGTCCGACCCGCCCGACGAAGCACGGAGCAGGAAGCCGGAAAGGTCGGCGTACACCATGCATGTCACGCATCTGTCGCTGGCCGACTTCCGCTCGTACGCCCGGGTCGAGGTGCCTCTCGACCCGGGCGTCACCGCGTTCGTGGGTGCCAACGGGCAGGGCAAGACCAATCTCGTCGAGGCCGTCGGCTATCTCGCGACGCTCGGCAGCCACCGTGTCTCCTCCGACGCGCCCCTGGTGCGGATGGGCGCCGACCGGGCTGTCATCAGGGCGGCCGTCACCCAGGGCGAGCGGTCCCAGCTGGTCGAGCTGGAACTGAACCCGGGCAAGGCCAATCGCGCCCGGATCAACAGGTCGTCGCAGGTCAGACCCCGCGATGTGCTGGGGATCGTGCGCACGGTGCTGTTCGCGCCGGAGGATCTCGCGCTGGTCAAGGGCGACCCCGGTGAGCGCCGGCGCTTCCTCGACGAACTGGTCACCGCGCGTTCGCCGCGGATGGCCGGGGTGCGCTCCGACTACGACCGAGTGCTGAAACAGCGCAACACGCTGCTGAAGTCCGCGGCGATGGCGCGCCGCCACGGCGGACGGTCCATGGACCTGTCGACGCTCGACGTGTGGGACCAGCATCTGGGCCGCGTGGGCGCCGAACTACTGGCGCAGCGGCTGGATCTGATCGCCACGCTCCAGCCCCTGGCCGACAAGGCGTACGCGGACGTGGCGCCGGGCGGCGGCCCGGTGACGCTGGAGTACCGGAGCTCGGTGGGCCCCGAGGTGGGCGCCGAGGTCGGCTCGGGAGCGGAGCCCGCGCGCACGCGCGAGGAACTGTACGGGCAGCTGATCGCGGCCCTCGCCGATGTGCGCAAGCAGGAGATCGAGCGCGGGGTGACGCTGGTCGGCCCGCACCGCGACGACCTGGTCCTGGGCCTGCGCTCCATGCCGGCCAAGGGGTACGCCAGCCACGGGGAGTCCTGGTCGTACGCGCTGGCCCTGCGGCTGGCCTCGTACGATCTGCTGCGCTCCGAGGGCAATGAGCCGGTGCTGGTCCTGGACGACGTCTTCGCCGAACTGGACGCGCGGCGCCGGGAGCGGCTGGCCGAACTGGTGGCCCCCGGTGAGCAGGTGCTGGTGACGGCCGCGGTGGACGACGACGTCCCCGGGGTGCTCGCGGGCACGCGGTACGCGGTGTCCGCCGGTGAGGTGGAGCGGCTGTGAACGGCGACGGGGACGGCAAGGACCCGGCCGGCGAGGCGGCGAAGCAGCCGGAGCCCTCGGGCGTGGACCTGGCGCGGGTGGCCCTGCGCGCGGCGAAGGAGCAGGCGAAGGCACGCGGTGCGGCCGCCCAGCAGAAGAAGCAGGCCCGGCGCGGCGGCGGGCTGCGTTCCGGTGCGCGCGCCGACGGCCGGGACCCGCTGCCGCTGGGCGCCGCGATCAACCGTCTGATCACCGAGCGCGGCTGGGAGACGCCGGCCGCGGTGGGCGGTGTGATGGGCCGCTGGCCGCAGATCGTGGGTGACGATCTGGCGAATCACTGTGTGCCGTTGCGTTACGACGAGGACCCCGACGAGCGGGTGCTGACGGTGCAGTGCGACTCCACGGCGTGGGCGACGCAGCTGAGACTGCTGGCGCCGCAGCTCGTGGCCCGGCTGAACGCGGACCTGGGGCACGGCACCGTACGGATGATCAAGGTCCTGGGTCCGGGAGGGCCCGCGCGGAGATACGGTCCGCTGCGCGCACCGGGCAGCACGGGCCCCGGCGACACCTATGGATAACCGGCTCTGACCTGGTCTTTTTCCCCTGTTTCGCGAGGGCTCCGGCGCTGTGCGCGAGGGCCCGGGTGCAGGGTATGCCCCTGTTGCCGTCGATGGCCGGGGTGCCCGTGTTGTGCGGGGGTGTGGTGGTTGACACCGGGCGGCGGGCGGCGGGCGTCCCTCACCGTAGCGGGAGGCTGACAGGCCGAAGCGCTCAATGCCCGTGTGAGCCTCTTGAGGCCCCTTCCCGGATATGGGGAGTCGTCAGGCACTCATTCAGGGCGGCACATGTGGACTCAGGTACCGGCAAACCCCCATTCGGGTCGGCGCTACCGGTAGACTGGTGGACAATCCCGCGTCCTTGCGGGATTCGTCGATACAAGCCGAACGACGCAGCCGCTCCCGCCTGCCCGGAGAACGGCCTGTGCTGTGCCAGAAAGGGCGCTTCGTGGCCGATTCCGGCAACCCCAACGAGAACATTCCGTCCACCCCCGGTGAGAGCAGCGCTGCTCCCGCCCCGGCCGAGGTGAAGGCTTCGGGTGAGGTGAAAGCCTCGTACGACGCCAACGCGATCACCGTGCTCGAGGGTCTGGACGCGGTCCGCAAGCGACCTGGCATGTACATCGGCTCGACCGGTGAGCGCGGTCTCCACCACCTCGTGCAGGAGGTCGTCGACAACTCGGTCGACGAGGCCATGGCCGGGCACGCGGACACCATCGACGTCACGATCCTCGCCGACGGCGGGGTCCGTGTGATCGACAACGGCCGTGGCATCCCGGTCGGCATCGTCCCCTCCGAGGGCAAGCCGGCCGTCGAGGTCGTCCTCACCGTCCTGCACGCGGGCGGAAAGTTCGGCGGCGGCGGCTACGCCGTCTCCGGCGGTCTGCACGGCGTCGGTGTCTCCGTCGTCAACGCCCTGTCCACGCGGGTGGCCGTCGAGGTCAGGACGGACGGCTACCGCTGGACCCAGGACTACAAGTTCGGCGTGCCGACGGCCCCGCTGGCGCGTAACGAGGCCACCGAGGAGACGGGCACGACGGTCACCTTCTGGGCCGACGGCGACATCTTCGAGACGACCGAGTACTCCTTCGAGACCCTCGCGCGGCGCTTCCAGGAGATGGCCTTCCTCAACAAGGGCCTCACCCTGAAGCTGACGGACGAACGCGAGTCGGCGAAGGCGACGGCCGGTGCGGACAGCGCGGAGGCGGTGGACGTCCCCGAGGAGGAGACGACGCGCTCGGTCACGTACCACTACGAGAACGGCATCGTCGACTTCGTCAAGTACCTCAACTCCCGCAAGGGCGACGTCATTCACCAGTCGGTGATCGACATCGAGGCCGAGGACAAGGAGCGTCTCCTCTCGGCCGAGATCGCCATGCAGTGGAACACGCAGTACAGCGAGGGTGTCTACTCCTTCGCCAACGCGATCCACACGCATGAGGGCGGTGCGCACGAGGAGGGCTTCCGTGCGGCGCTGACCTCGCTGGTCAACCGGTACGCGCGCGACAAGAAGCTGCTGCGCGAGAAGGACGACAACCTCACCGGTGAGGACGTCCGCGAGGGTCTGACGGCGATCATCTCGGTGAAGCTGGGCGAGCCGCAGTTCGAGGGGCAGACGAAGACCAAGCTGGGCAACACGGAGGCCAAGACCTTCGTGCAGAAGGTCGTCCACGAGCAGCTGACGGACTGGTTCGACCGGAACCCCAACGAGGCTGCCGACATCATCCGCAAGGGCATCGCCGCCTCGACCGCCCGTGTGGCGGCCCGCAAGGCGCGTGACCTGACCCGCCGCAAGGGGCTCCTGGAGAGCGCCTCACTGCCGGGCAAGCTGAGCGACTGCCAGTCCAACGACCCGACGAAGTGCGAGATCTTCATCGTCGAGGGTGACTCCGCCGGTGGTTCGGCGAAGTCCGGCCGTAACCCGATGTACCAGGCCATCCTGCCGATCCGCGGCAAGATCCTGAACGTCGAGAAGGCCCGCATCGACAAGATCCTGCAGAACACCGAGGTCCAGGCGTTGATCTCGGCCTTCGGCACCGGGGTCCACGAGGACTTCGACATCGAGAAGCTCCGCTATCACAAGATCATTCTGATGGCGGACGCCGATGTCGACGGTCAGCACATCAACACCCTCCTGCTGACGTTCCTCTTCCGCTTCATGCGGCCGCTGGTGGAGGCCGGGCACGTCTACCTGTCGCGCCCGCCGCTCTACAAGATCAAGTGGGGCCGGGACGACTTCGAGTACGCGTACTCGGACCGCGAGCGCGACGCCCTCGTGGTGCTCGGCAAGGAGAACGGCAAGCGGATCAAGGAAGACTCGATCCAGCGCTTCAAGGGCCTCGGCGAGATGAACGCCGAGGAGCTGCGTGTCACCACGATGGACGTCGACCACCGTGTGCTCGGCCAGGTCACGCTCGACGACGCGGCGCAGGCCGACGACCTGTTCTCGGTGCTGATGGGTGAGGACGTCGAGGCGCGGCGCTCGTTCATCCAGCGCAACGCCAAGGACGTCCGCTTCCTCGACATCTGAGTCGGCCGTACAAGCAAGCCGCAGCCGCAGCGCGAAAGGACTTTGACCAGCAATGGCCGACGAGAACACCCCTGCCCCCGTGACGCCCGAAGAGGTCCCGCCCGTCGAGGGCGTGGGCATGCGTGTCGAGCCCGTCGGGCTCGAGACGGAGATGCAGCGCTCCTACCTCGACTACGCGATGTCCGTCATCGTGTCGCGTGCCCTGCCCGACGTGCGGGACGGCCTCAAGCCCGTCCACCGCCGGGTGCTGTACGCGATGTACGACGGTGGCTACCGGCCCGAGAAGGGCTTCTACAAGTGCGCCCGCGTCGTCGGTGACGTCATGGGTACGTACCACCCGCACGGTGACTCCTCCATCTACGACGCCCTGGTGCGCCTGGCGCAGCACTGGTCGATGCGCATGCCGCTGGTGGACTCCAACGGCAACTTCGGTTCCCCGGGCAACGACCCGGCCGCCGCCATGCGGTACACCGAGTGCAAGATGATGCCGCTGTCCATGGAGATGGTCCGTGACATCGACGAGGAGACCGTCGACTTCAAGGACAACTACGACGGCCGCAACCAGGAGCCGGTGGTCCTGCCGGCGCGCTTCCCGAACCTGCTGATCAACGGTTCGGCGGGCATCGCGGTCGGCATGGCGACCAACATCCCTCCGCACAACCTGCGCGAGGTCGCGTCCGGCGCCCAGTGGTACCTGGAGCACCCGGAGGCGTCCCAGGAGGAGCTGCTCGACGCCCTCCTGGAGCGGATCAAGGGCCCGGACTTCCCGACGGGCGCGCTCGTCGTGGGCCGCAAGGGCATCGAGGAGGCGTACCGCACGGGCCGTGGCTCGATCACGATGCGCGCGGTCGTGGCGGTCGAGGAGATCCAGAACCGCCAGTGCCTGGTCGTGACGGAGCTTCCGTACCAGACCAACCCCGACAACCTCGCGCAGAAGATCGCCGACCTGGTCAAGGACGGCAAGGTCGGCGGCATCGCGGACGTCCGTGACGAGACCTCGTCGCGTACCGGCCAGCGCCTGGTCGTCGTGCTGAAGCGGGACGCGGTCGCCAAGGTCGTCCTGAACAACCTGTACAAGCACACCGATCTGCAGACCAACTTCGGCGCCAACATGCTGGCGCTGGTGGACGGCGTGCCACGGACCCTGTCGATCGACGCGTTCATCCGCCACTGGGTGACGCACCAGATCGAGGTCATCGTCCGGCGTACGAGGTTCCGGCTGCGCAAGGCCGAGGAGCGCGCGCACATCCTGCGCGGCCTGCTCAAGGCCCTGGACGCCATCGACGAGGTCATCGCCCTCATCCGGCGCAGCAACACCGTGGAGATCGCGCGCGAGGGCCTGATGGGCCTCCTGGAGATCGACGACATCCAGGCGAACGCGATCCTGGAGATGCAGCTGCGCCGGCTGGCCGCGCTGGAGCACCAGAAGATCACCGCCGAGCACGACGAGCTCCAGGCGAAGATCAACGAGTACAACGCGATCCTCGCCTCGCCGGAGCGGCAGCGGCAGATCGTCAGCGAGGAGCTGGCGGCGATCGTCGAGAAGTTCGGCGACGACCGTCGCTCCAAGCTGGTGCCCTTCGACGGTGACATGTCCATCGAGGACCTGATCGCCGAGGAGGACATCGTCGTCACGATCTCCCGCAGCGGCTATGTGAAGCGTACGAAGACGGACGACTACCGCTCGCAGAAGCGCGGCGGCAAGGGCGTGCGCGGCACGAAGCTCAGGGAAGACGACATCGTCGACCACTTCTTCGTGTCGACGACGCACCACTGGCTGCTGTTCTTCACCAACAAGGGCCGCGTCTACCGGGCGAAGGCCTACGAGCTCCCGGACGCCGGCCGCGACGCCCGCGGTCAGCACGTGGCGAACCTGCTGGCCTTCCAGCCGGACGAGCAGATCGCGCAGATCCTGGCGATCCGCGACTACGACGCGGCGCCGTATCTGATCCTGGCCACGAAGGGCGGTCTGGTGAAGAAGACCGCGCTGAAGGACTACGACTCGCCGCGTTCCGGCGGCGTCATCGCCATCAACCTGCGCGAGACGGCCGACGGATCGGACGACGAGCTGATCGGCGCCGAGCTGGTGTCGTCCGAGGACGATCTGCTGCTCATCAGCAGGAAGGCCCAGTCGATCAGGTTCACCGCTACGGACGACGCGCTGCGCCCGATGGGCCGCGCCACTTCGGGTGTCAAGGGCATGAGTTTCCGTGAGGGAGACGAACTGCTCTCGATGAATGTCGTCAGGCCCGGTACTTTCGTGTTCACTGCCACTGACGGCGGGTACGCGAAGCGGACCCCTGTCGACGAGTACCGCGTCCAGGGTCGCGGCGGCCTGGGTATCAAGGCCGCCAAGATCGTGGAGGACCGGGGCTCGCTGGTCGGTGCGCTGGTGGTCGAGGAGACGGACGAGATCCTCGCCATCACGCTCGGCGGTGGTGTGATTCGTACGCGAGTCAATGAAGTCAGGGAGACGGGCCGTGACACCATGGGCGTCCAACTGATCAATCTGGGCAAGCGAGACGCCGTTGTCGGCATCGCTCGCAACGCCGAGGCAGGCCGCGAGGCCGAAGAGGTCGACGGAGACGTCGACACCGATGCCGAAGGCGGGACGACCGAGGCAGTGTCAGCGGAGGCCACCACGGCCGACGCGACTGCCGGGAGCACGGACGACGGCACAGTCGAGGGCAACACGTCCTCGACCGGGGAGCACGAGGAGTAGAGCGTGAGTGGAGCCACGGGCGCAGGTTCGGCCGCTTCAGGAGCCGGCGGGAACGGTGCCCGTGGCTCTGCCACGGACTCCCAAGGGGGCACTGTGACGGATACCCGGGGCCCTCAGCCCCAGTACGAGGGTTACGCGACCGGGCCGTTGCCCGGTGAGCGGGAACCCGCACCGGGCCAGGCGGGCCCGTACCACCCGCCGCAGGCCTACCCCTCGCCTCCGGGCGGGACCCAGGGCGGCGGCCGGTCCCACGGGGGCCAGCAGGGCGCCGTACCGGGCATGGGAGCGGCCCAGGCGGCCCGCAGACCCCGCACGGGCGCGCGGACGACTCCGCGCACCCGCAAGGCGCGTCTGAGGGTGGCCAAGGCGGATCCGTGGTCGGTGATGAAGGTCAGCTTCCTGCTGTCCATCGCGCTCGGCATCTGCACGGTGGTCGCCTCCGCGGTGCTGTGGATGGTCATGGACGCCATGGGCGTCTTCGAGACCGTCGGCGGCACCATCAGCGAGGCGACCGGTTCCAACGAGGGCAACGGCTTCGACCTGCAGTCGTTCCTCTCGCTGCCGCGCGTGCTGATCTTCACCTCGGTCATCGCGGTGATCGACGTGGTGCTGGCGACCGCGCTGGCGACGCTGGGCTCGTTCATCTACAACCTGTCGGCGGGCTTCGTGGGCGGAGTCGAGCTCACGCTGGCCGAGGACGAGTAGCGGTACGGGTATCGATTTTGGGACTGGCCCCGACGTGCGCTAATCTTCTTCACGTCAGCGCGACACAAAAGCGCGGCGGGGCTATAGCTCAGTTGGTTAGAGCGCATCCCTGATAAGGATGAGGCCACAGGTTCAAATCCTGTTAGCCCCACAGCGGCGTAACGCCAGGTCAGAAGGCCGGTAGATCCTCAGGATCTACCGGCCTTCTACATGTGTGGATCTTGGTACCCCGCTACTGCCCCGTAACTTCTTTTCCGCCCCTTCCTGGGAGCGGTCAGGCGTAGCTCATATATCGAACAGGCTATCGAATTCAGTTCAAGGGTCGTAATGTACGTGCAGGGCGCACTCGCACACGTTGTCACGAGTCTGTGAGCATCGGTCTACACCCTGTAGAAGTGCGATGGCCGTGCGTAGAGTGCCTGGTGGGGAGACGGTGCCCCCCTTCATGCGAAGCCGTCTGACGCACAACCCCATACGAGCCCGCCTGGTGAGCTCGGGAGGCAAGCCAGGCGGAACAGGGACGCCCCCTGCCGAATAGGTCGGCAGGGGGCGTCTTGGTGCACACAGTAAACCGCCCCACCCCGAGACGGGATGGGGCGGCGACAGCCCGGCCAAAAATGGCCGAGCCGGTGCGGTCGATGTCGGACGCACATCACAACCCGACCGCACGTATCCATGATCGCCAAATTTCCCTGGCCAGGTAAAGACTTACGATCATGATCGAATCAGCGTTGAAGTTGTGTCGGCCGACCCAACCCCGGACTGGGTACTCCCCCTCCGCCAGCAGATCGGCACAACCCTGCGCGCAGCCCGCATCGAAGCAGGCCTCACCCAGATACAGCTCGCCGAGCTCGCCGGCATGGACCACAAGACCGTGCACCGCATCGAGTACGCGGCGTCCGACCCCAGCCTCACGATGCTGCTCCGCCTCGCCTCAGCCCTCGGCAAACCGCTCTCCGATCTCCTGCGGGCTTGACGTTCCCCGCGACACGGGGCTGTCAGCCGTGGGCGCGGACGATCAGGGTGCCGATCTTGCGGCGGCCGGGCGGCGCTGGCACGAGACGGGCAGTGGCTGCGGTGAAGCCGTGCTTGGTGAGGATCTCCACCCAGCGATCCGGCTCGTAGTCCCAGCGCTTCACGACGAGGGGGTCCTCGTCCTCGGACCGGTTGATGTACGAGGCCTGGCACCCGTAACAGCCCTCGATCGGCGGGCGATGGGAGAAGGCGAAGACCCCGCCCGGTCGCAGGCGCCGACGGAGGGCGGGCAGCAGCACAGCCGGGTCGGTGAACCAGGCGGCTCCGAACACCGAGAACACCGAGTCGAAGTGCTCGCCGCTTTCCTCGAGGAACCGGGTCGCGTCCGTGCGGTGGAGAACCATCCCGGTGTCGGACCAGCGGGCTTCGGCGGCCTTGATCTGGGCGAGCGAGATGTCGACACCCACGCCGCGGGCGCCGAGGGCAGTGATGTGGGCGAGGTTTCCACCCTTGCCACAGCCCAGGTCGAGGACGGACGCTCCCGGACCCACGCCGAGGAGCTCGGCGCCGGGGCCATGGTCGGGGTACTGGGTCCAGTTGAACCAGGTGGTCTCGCCCGCCGCGTTCGCGGGACGGCGCTCCGGCTTCTGCTTCGAGTAGGTGTCCCAGGCCTGGGTCTCGGTCATGCCGCTCCGTTCATGAGGCCGACCGCCCGGTGTCGAACCCGGGCGGCCGGCTACGGGGGAACTGCTACTACTTCTTGCCGCCGTTCGGGCTGTCGGTGCAACCCGCGTGGCACTGGGAGCACTCGCCCATCCTGGCGGCTTCGGGCCACAGATCGTGGTCGATACGGAATCCTGCGGCTGCCAGCGCGTCGAGGGTCCGTTGGCGCTCCGCCTTGGGCCCGTGCTCGCTGCTCTCGCCCTCAGGGGCAGGGACGTGGTGGATGAACCGTCCGGCGATGCGGTCGCAGAACGCGGCGTAGTCGACGGTGTGGAGGATCCAGGTGTGCCAGCCGACATCGACGGGCTTGCTCGGCGCCAGTGCGACGCTGGGCAGCGCCGTGCTGGCGGCGAGGAACGCCGCGGTCTGACCGATGATGCGACGGGCCGTGGGCAGATCGGTGTCGGTGTGGTCCTTGGTGATGCGGGCGGCGAGCCGCTCCATCATGGCGGGGTCGACGAGCGTCGCCGGGTCGGTGGTGCCCACGGGATGCTCTAACGCGATGGTCATGTGCTTCCTCCTGTTGTGGGGCGATGCCCTCGGCCGAGGGCGGGCCCGTCCGCACCGGGGTGACGGGGTGCACCGGTACGGACGGGAGTCATTGGGTACTGCTCGCGCAGCAGGGTCCGGCCCAGACCTCGGTGTCGAGGTTGTGGGCGCCGAGCTGGTCGCGGATGATGCCGACGCGGACCGCGCCGGAGGTGAGCGGGCGGCGGCACCAGATGCAGGCGCGGCCAGCGGACTGATCCCAGGTGAGCTCGCCCGGCGCTGGAAGCGGGCGAGGTAGGGCGCTCACTTCGGCGGGCGGACGCACTGCGAGCACTCGCAGTCAGGGAAGGCGGACGTCTCATCCACGGTCTCCACGGGCACGACCTCGACCTCCGGGCGCAGGACGCGTGTCAGGCCCTGCCGGTCGACCTCGTACACCTTGAGCGTCATTGTCATGGGTTGCCCCTGCCGTCGGTTGTCATCGCTTCAATAGCGTCGTCCTGCGGCGGTAACTGCGGGATGACCAGCGGGGGTTACCGAAGCGGTAATACACTCGTTGCTCCTCCAGCAAGGCGCCTGCGTGTGCATAGGATCGCGACGGAAGTCAGCCCATGGATGCCACCACCCCCGGCCTGCTCAGCCCCGACGTGCTCGACAGAGCAGACGTCCGGGCAGCGCTCATCGAGCACGACTTCGCCGCCGTCTTCACCCTGATCAAGAAGTGGGGCGGCCTCTCCCAGAACCGCATCGCGTCCGCCTGCCAACTCACCCCCGGCAAGGTGTCCACGATCATCAACGGGTCCCAGCGCGTCACCAGCTTCGAGGTCGTCTGCCGGATCGCCGACGGCCTCCGCATTCCCGGCAGCCTGCTCGGGCTCGCACCACGCCCCTGGGAGGGCGCACACGACCCAGCACAGCAGGACCAGCCAGACGCTCCAGGTGACCGGCCAGACGCAGACGAGATCCCGTGGCGGCCCGACGCCACCGTGGACCTGGCCACCCACCTCACCAGGAGTGATCTCGTGATGGACCGCAGGGCCCTTACCCGCGCCCTCGCTGGCGCCGCGGTAACCGGCGCCGCCCTCCTCGACAGCCTCGAAGGCTGGCTCGTCCCGGCCGCCACCGTCCCAGGACAACGCCGGCCAGGCCGACTCGGCATGCGCGAAGTCGCGGAACTGGAAACCACCGCGCGGGCCTTCCGCCAGTGGGACCACCAATACGGCGGCGGCCTCCGAAGGAAAGCAGTCCTCGGCCAGCTTGCCGAAGTCTCCGGTGCCCTCGATGACCACCAGGCCCCGGCCGTCGCCGCCCGGCTGTACCGCGTCATGGCGCAACTGGCCGGCACCGCCGCGACCATGGCGTGGGACTCCGGACTGCACCGGCGAGCCCAGGACTACTACCGCCTCGCCCTCCGCGCCGCCCACGCCGGAGGCGACGTCGTCTTCGGGGCCAACGTCCTGGCCGGAATGGCCCGGCAGATGCTCTACCGCGACCGGCCGGACGACGCGCTCCAGCTGATCCACCTTGCCCAGGAAGGCGCCCGCGACGTGATCGGCCCCCGGGCCCGAGCCATGCTTCACACCCGCGAAGCCTGGGCCTACGCCGCCCAAGGGCGCGTCGCCGGATTTCACCGGGCCACCACCAAGGCGGCCGAGGACCTCGCCGCAGCGGGCGAGGATGGCGACGAGCCGTACTGGATCGCCTACTTCGACGAAGCAGAACTCGCAGGCGTCACCGGGGGACGGCTCCTCGACCTCGCCCGCACCGACCCGCGCCAGCACGCCACCAAGGCGGCCGACGAGATCCGGACCGCCCTCGCGCACCGCGGCCCCGAGGCTGGGCGCTCCCACGCGCTCGACCGCATCGGCCTGGCGGAATGCCAGTTTCTTGCCGGCGACATCAGGGCGGCCGCTGCCGAAACAACCCTCGCCGTGCAGGCCGCGCGAGGCACACAGTCGGGGCGTGTCCGTACGCAGCTCGGGCAGCTGTACCCCTACACCGTGGGACACAGCGCCTCGCGCCCGGTGCGCGAGGCGCGGGATAGTATCCGCGACCTGCTGTCGAGCTGAGGAGCGCGCATGACGACACTTGCCGTGACCGGGCACATGGACCTGACCGACGAGAGTGTGCCCCTGGTACGCGCCGCGCTGCGCGAGCTGCTCTCCAAGTACAGCGAAGACCTGACCGGGGTCTCGTGCATCGCGGCCGGGGCCGACAGCCTCTTCGCGGAGGAAGTCACCGCGATCGGTGGCCGCCTAATCGCTGTGATCCCCTCCCAGGACTACCGCGCCGCGAAGGTGAAGCCTGAGCATGCGGCCGTCTTCGACCACCTGGTGGAGACAGCCGAGGACGTCGTAACGCTGCCGCACGAGACTGCGAATCGAGCGGCCTACGAGGCGGCGAACGACGAGCTCCTGCGCCGTGCCGATCGCCTCGTCGCCGTGTGGGACGGAACGCCCCCGTCCGGCAAGGGCGGAGGCACGGCGGACACTGTGGTGCAGGCCCAGGAGGCGGGCCTGACGGTTGACGTGATCTGGCCAGCTGGAGCAGCCCGCCGCGGATAGCCTGCGAACGCACGAAGGTGCCCCCTGCCCCGGCCGCAGCCGGAGCAGGGGGCACGTCTATCCGCCGAGGAGGGTGGCGAGGAATGCCCCGCCGGAGCCGAGCGCGGCCGCGATCCCGGACGCCGTCCACACCCGACGCTCCAGCGCCGTCACCCGGACGGCGAGCGCGGTGGCCGCGGTCTCCGCCGCGAGCAACCTCTCGCCGGTGTGCATGTTCCGCTCGACCAGGACGTCCAACTTCCCGTCGAGCTGCGTCAGCCCCTTATCGAAGGTCCCGCGCATCCGCTCCAGCTCAACCGCCACAGAGGTACCAGCAGGCGGCTCCGCCGGCATCACTCCCGGACCCGCACGGTCTCGGTGAGGCCCGGCCCCTCCGCCCCGCCCGACGTCGCCAGGGCGGTGAGCACGGCCAGGACCGCGGCGCCCCCAGCCAGCGATAGGCCATCACCCCAGTTCGCGTTCAGCACCCCGAGGGTGTCCAGCCCGAGCGCCGCGACGAGCGTCTGCGCAGCGGTACGTACGGCGCGCTCAGACGTCGCGCGCCAGAAGGCGAGAGTCAGCATGATCAATCAGTCCTTCAGCCGGGTGGCGAGGGTGTTCGCGATGGCGGTCGCCAGCGCGGGGTGAGACGCGACCGCCATCGCGATCGCGGCGACCTGGTCGGCCGTGAGCGGCTGCTTCGCCAGCGCGGCAATCCGGCCGTCGAGCTTCTTCACCGCGGCCTCGGTGTCGCGCAGGTAGGCGTAGGCGTCGCGCGGGTCGGGCTTGCCGTTGAGCTTCCCGTGGTAGCCCCAGACTTCGAGCGGTGTCGGCATGTTGTCCTCCTCGGACGGGGGGTCGGGGTTCTTCCAGGTGGGGTCGGCGGATCGGATCCCGCCGGGGTAGTCGGGGTAGCCGTAGCCGTGCACGTACGAGTCGCGCCGCTGGCGGGTCTTGCGGTACACGCCATCGCCCTCGGCCGACCCGGAGACGTTCGTGTTGCCCTCGATCGTCGTGATCGTGTCGCTGTCGTAGGCGATGACGATCCCGGTGTGCGATCCGCCGCCGGGGCCGAACAGCACCTGCGCGCCGATCGCCGGGTACTCCGACCACCGGCCCCGCTGCTTCCACCAGTTGGTCGCCGTCGCGCACGACGCGGTCACCGGGTAAGACCCCTTCGCCAGTCCAGCCGTCTGGAACACCCAGCTGACGAACGTCGCACACCATGCCTGGTAGTCGGACCACTCCAGCCCCGGGACGCTGCCGCTGTACTTCTGCTTGTTGTTCCAGTGGCCGGCGGACTTGCCTTCGTGGTAGCCGGTCTCGCCCTTGGCGACGCGCGCCACATCGGCGGCGGTGCCGGCCATCAGACGCGCTCCGGCCAGTGCCAGGATCCGCCGCGGTGGCCGTCCTCGTCCTGCTCGCATGAGGTGGCCCAGTGGGTGTCCGCGCCGTCCAGGAGCACGCGGAGGTTGCACGTGACCGTGCTCTCGTCCCACACGCGGACGATGATGGCGGGGTAGACGTCGCCCGCCGCAGCGTGGTTGCCGACGTGGCCGACCAAACCGGTGCTCTCGTGGGCGCTCTTGCTCTCGTGGTAGTTCCGGCGCTGGCGGTTGATGGCAGCGGCCTCGTGCTCGGTGAGCGTGTACAGAACGATGCGTCCAGGTGATGGCTGCATGGGTGTCTCCAGACATGACGAAGCCCCGGGCCGGATCGGCGCGGGGCGGAAAGAACGGGGTCGGTCAGATGGCGCTGGTTCAGGCGGAGCGGTAGCGGATGTTCGCGCAGACCCACCCGGTAGACGCCATCGTGATCCCGGCCGCGGCGAACGTGCCTACTCCACCCCCCACCGGATCGACAGCACCGACCGCGATGCTCGTGCTGTTGTGATACAGCCAGCTCTTGCCGTGGCGGAACGTTCCGGGCGGGTTGATCAGCGCCTCCCCGGTCCACCTCATGTTGTTGTTCCGCGGCGCCACCGGAAAGCTGAAGCCGAGTACTCCGGTGACCACGGTCGATGACCCGAAGTTGAGGAGAAGCGACACGCCGACCTCGTCGCCCTGCTGGTTGTACTCGCCGCTGACGCTGCCGTTGCCGAGGGTGACGCCGGTCAGTGTCGGGGTGTACGAGACCCAGCCCAGCGACAAGATCTGGTCGCGGATCTCCGTGTTGAA
Organism: Streptomyces sp. OR43; assembly: GCF_008042275.1. GTDB lineage: Bacteria > Actinomycetota > Actinomycetes > Streptomycetales > Streptomycetaceae > Streptomyces. The sequence goes on from NZ_RDBK01000043.1 coordinate 1,712,132, forward strand.
CTGGGCCGCGGTCGCCGTCTCGCCGACGGACCATGTGCGGGGTGAGAACGTCATCGCTTGGGCGGCCCTCCCTCGACCGGGGTGGCCGGCGGCGGATGCGGATTGGCCGGGTCGTCGAGCGACCACCAGTTCCGCAGGTACGTCTGCGGGATCGCGACCATCTCCGCCTCGATCGCCTCGTAGTCGGCCGGCACGATGAGGACGACCCAGTCGCGCAGGCATTCGGTGCACCCGAACCGCGGGTCGACCAGGGACACGATGCACGCGTTGCCGCAGTCCGGGCAGTCGCCCAACCACCGGTTCTGGTTGATGCGCGCGTAGACCGGGGCCGCGTCCGGGACGAACTCCGTGGGAATCGGGGTGCGTCTCCCCATGCGGTAGTTGAGCCAGTGGTAGACGAGTTCGGCCCCGGGGATCTGGGACCAGTCCGCCGGGGTCTGGCCGCGGCSGGGCGGCGGCGGCAAGTAGTACGCCTCGGCGCGAACAACAGGGATGTCCGTCACGAGATCTCCTTCAGTAGGCGAGTCGAGTGGTGGAACCGAGGACCGAGTAGATCGGGTCGTCGAGGATCCAGACCGAGTCGCGGCTGGACGCGCTCGTGCGGAACTGGATCAGGTGGCTGTTCTCCTTGAGCGTCTCGCTGTAGCCCTCGACGGTGCAGCGGATCTCCGAGGCGCTGCTCTGTGCCGGCAGGTCGTACACCGTGAAGTAGTTGCTGATGTCGGCGTCGAGGATGTCGAGGAAGGCACGACCCATGGTGGCGGCCTCGATGGGTACCTCGCGCAGCTCGGGCCCGGGGTCGGCGTACCGGGACACGATCCAGCTGGCCGCATCCAGCACCGAGTTGTCCGAGGCTTTGATCAGGTTGAGCTGCTTCCCGTACACCCCGTTCTCGTCGATGCTCGCGGTGTCCGAGACCAGCTGCACCGCGCCGCCCGGCCGCGACCCCTCCACCTGGTTGCAGAGCTTCTGATCGTCGTCAGCCAGCTGCACATCCCCGGTCTCCAAGTCGGCGTACGAGACCGTGAACGTCTCTGCCGCCGTTGACGGGTTGTACCGCAGGTCACGCGACTGGTAGCTGAGGCCGTAGTAGTCCCGCTCGGCGAACAACCTCGCCGACTCCGAGGACTCGACCTCCCGCAGCCGCGCCATCACGGCTGTGCCAGCCGGGCCCTGCCCAGCGAGGGGATCGTGCAGGCTCCCCCACACAGTCACGGACGTGACGCCCGCGTACGAGGCCAGGCGCGGGATACGGTCCCAGGCGAGCTCGCCCTCGTACCCGGTGGCTCCAGCTCCGTAGTGTTCGACCAGCTCGTAACCGAACGGCCCGTCCCCAGTGTCGGCGTAGATCGCCACGTGGGCCACGGAACCCGCCCACAACCCGGTGCCCTTGTAGCTGCCGACGTGCAGCAGCCGCACGTCCACCGTTGCGCCGGACGCCAGGGCGTAGGACACACCGTCGACCCACGCCGTCTGTACGGCGGGCAGGTTGCTGTAGACCAGGTGATGCCAGGACCCGTCCGCAAGGTTCGGCGTGGTAGCCACCGATGTGGTCGTCACGTTGTTGACGATCGAGGTCAGCTTGAGCTTGCCGGTGCCGGCCTCCAGGCTGAACGCGAGCGAGTTCTCGAATGCGAGCGGCTCGCCATCGAGGACCGAGAGCAGGACGCGGCCCTGGGTGCTGGTCTGGAACCAGCACTCGTAGAGGGTGTCGCCGCTCCCGCCGCCGTGGCCCGGCTCGCTCGGAGGGATAGTCGCCACGAGGTCAACGGACAGGTATTTCCCTGCCGTCGCCGAGACGGGGGTAAACAGCGGGACCCGCTCACCAGTCGCGGGTGGTCCATCCGCAGCGCCGAGTTCAAGGGTGCCGCCCGCTCCGACCTGCGTGACCACGAGGGCCGGCCGGGCGGTAGCCGCAAGGTTCCCCGCGCTGCTCGCCTCAGCCTCGGTCAGCGGGTAGAACGCCTGCGGGCTGTCGAGGAGGATCTCGTGCGTCGCCATCGACCGCAGGATCGGCAACCTGTTGATCCGCTTGAACAAGTCCGTCGCGGAGATGCTGACGTAGCTGAGCATCCCTTCCCATTGGACCGGCCACTCATTGACCACACCCCAGAAGCGGGGCCGCACTACGCCGCCGAGGAGATCCCACTCGATGACGTCCGCCGTACCGCCCGTGCGCGTCGCGACGAAATCCATCTGTACCTGCTCAGTGCCGACCCAGGCCGGTGTGGTGACGGTGCGCTGCACCGCCCAATCCCATCCGTCACCCGACGTCTCGAAGTACACCGTCCCCGATGACTCCCGAATTCGTAGCCACGCGTGCTCGCTCGGGCTGTAGTCGAACCACAGCCCTCCAGCGTCGACACCAGCCGTTTCTGAGGTGGGGCGCAGTTGATTGGTGAGCCCGTTGTACGACCACCGCATCCGGGTGCCCACAGTGTTGGAGTTCAGGTACCAGTTGACCGACATGGACGACGATCCGCCGCCCGCCGGAACCGTCACCAGTTTCACCGTGGACTGCGACCCAGCCAGTACCCATGACCGCGCCGATGTCAGGCGTGCTACCGCACCGGAGGCGACAGGCTGGCGTAGTCGACCATTGACCTCGGCCGAGCCACCCGACGCCGTCCACAGAGACGAGTCCAACGTCCCGTCATCGAACGTATCCGTCAGCATGGCCAGCGGGTACGGGGCCGATCCGGACCGGGCCGGCATGACCACCTGGCTGATGCGGATCGGTGCGTTGCGCCGCACATGCGGCGCGTACGGAGAGTCCGGATTCCCGGGGGTAAGCGCACCGTCGAGATTGTCCAGCCGCATGGTGGCCGACCCGGGCTGTGTCTCCGACAGTTCGTCCGACGCACCCCGGTCGATCCGCACCCCCTGGACCTGGTCCACCCTGCGGGTGATGTCGGTCCACACGATGTTCCACGGCTCCTGGACTCGGCCGCCCCACCCCATCTCCACCAGCAACGGCATCAGCGATTCACCGCCACAGCCAGGCCCTGCGACCGACCAAACCGAACCATGATTCGCTCCACTTCCCGGCCAACCGCGACCGGATCCATAGCGCCACGCGCATCCACGTTGACCGTGATCGACGAACCGCCGCCCGCGCCGTGCACGGCAGGCCGGCCAAGGACGGGGCGCGTACCGGCAATTCGTCCGGTGACCGCGGCGATCGCCCTGTCGATCGCGGGCAGCCCCTCGACCATGCCGACGGCCAGGCCCTCGGTGGACTGCCTGCCGGGGACCGCCATGACCCGGCTCGGGCTCTTGATGCCGAGAGCCTTGCGGATCGCCTTCTGCATCCCCTTCGCGATCTTCAGCATCTGCGCCTCGATCGCGTCCTGCTGCGACTCCAACCCGGCGAGGAACCCCTTCCCCGCGTTCTTCCCGGAGTCGTACAGGAGGTCCGCGCCGTTCCGGCCCAGCGTCGTCGTGGCCTTGTCGATCGACGACTGGGTGGCGTTGATGCTCTTCAGCGTCGTGCTCGATGCACCGGCCAGAGCAGAGGCATACGCGTATCCCGCCTCCGGCCCCATATCGAGGATCTGCCTGATCAGCGACTTCGACAGCCCACGCTTCGCCAAGATCCCGATGTAGTTGGTGAACGTTTTGATCTTCGCGAGCTTGGCGGTGAGCCCGGCCTTGATGCTGCTGGCCGTCACCTGCTCGTCGTCGAGGCCGAGCTGGCCGAGCGACGCGCCCTGCCGGGCGCTGGCCGTCAAGTCGCCGGCGTACTTCTTCGCCGCCGCGATCTTCGACGCGAGGGCATCCCGCTGCTTCGCCAGCTTCTGCAACTTCACGTTGTCCGCGTTCAACAACTTCACCAGGGCCGAGTCCTTGGTGGACTTCTTGCCCTGCCACGCCGCCCAGATCTTCGCCGTCAACGACTTCACCGTAGACGTGATCTGCGACGTCGAGCCCGTGAGCCCCTTGATCAGATCCGTGCCGGCAGCGGCCGCCAGGGCGGCGATGCGCTTCGCCTCCGCAGCGACCTCGGCCTTGGTCTTCTTCAGCCCCTTCGCTACACCCTTGCCCGCCTGCTGACCGCTCTTCGTCGTCCTCTTCGACGGCGACGCGATCTCCAGCTCGTCCTCGATGCCCCGGACCACAGCGGCACCAATGGCGTGACCGCCCGCCTCGACCTCACCGGTCGATACGGCCATGCCCTGCCGAAGCCCCATCCCCGCATCCCGGCCGGCCTTCGCCGCGTCCGAGACCATCGCCATGCTGTCGCCGTGCGAGTAGATCTCCGTACCGCCCCCGCCGAACCTCATCAGCTCGGGGCCCTGCTCACCGACCCACGCGAGCTCGCCGGGCCGGGGCTTACCGCCCGAGGCGTAACCCCCGATGCTCTTGGCGAAGTCGGACGCACCAGAGTTCTGCGTCCGGTACTGGATCATGACGCTGACGGTCTTGTTGCGTAGGGAGGAGAGGTCGTACTTCGCCTGCGCGATCTTCGCCTTGAGGTCGGAGATCTCGCCCCGGATGCGCGCCGTTTTCGACGATGGCGCCGCGGCCAGCCGGCGCTTCGCGTCCGCGAGCTTCGCCGCCAGGTCCTCCAGGTTGCCCCGGAGCCTGGCCGTCTTGTCCGGGGTTTTCAGGATCTGGTCCGCCAGCTGCCGGGCCTGGGTGGTGTTCAGCCCCATGACGTCGGCCGACGCGAGCAGCTTCTCCCGGCCCTGGTCGTAGATGCCGTTGACCGTGGACCACGACGCCCCAGACTCCCGGGCCTGCGCCGCCGCCTCGTCCGTCTTCGCGGCGAGGTCGTTCAGCGCGGTGGCCGCATTCCTGGCCTTCTCCGAGTTGAGGTTGAGCTTGCCGCCGGACATGTCGAGCGCGCCGGCGTTGTCGCGGGCGGCCTTCGCTGCGGCGTCGATCGCCGCCTCGAACCCGATCATGCCGCCGAGTCCCTGCCGGTGGGACTCGTTCAGCGCGCTGATGCTCTGCCGCAGCCCATCCGCGCTGGCCTTCTGGGCGTCCAGCTTCTGCTGCACCTGCTGCGACTGCGCACCGAACAGCCCCAGCGACTGAGCAGCGAGCTGCTCCTCGAACGCCTTGTCAGCGAGGGCTTCCTTGTACTCCGTCAGCTTGTTCCGCAGACCGGACGTGGCGAACCCAGCCTCGCCCATCTGACCCTTGATGCGGTCCAACGCAGCCGCTGCGAGGTCGGCCTTACCGCCAGCCACCAGGCTGGCCAGCGACTTGTCGAGCGCCTCGACGTTCTTCTTCGCCTCCTTGAACCCGACCGGGTTCTTGTCGAACCGCTCGAAAAACTCGTCAGCGTCTTTCGCCCCCATGACACTGAGGCTGGCCATCAGACCGTTCAGGTCCTTACCGAAAACGCGCGCCGCCTCACCAGCGACTTGGCCGTTCTCAGCGAACCGGCCCAGGCTGGCCGACATCTTGTCGATGTCAGGCGGAGCCTTCTGGCCCATCTTCTGTAGTTCCATCAGCCCGATGACCAGCAGACCGATTCCGGCGCCGGCCGCAGCCAGTCGGGCACCGCGCGACATCGCGCCGATCCCCGCAGTCACCCCAGCCAGACGGCTCGGAGCTGCTGCTGCCGCAGCCCGCATCGCCACGATCTCCGCCGTGAACGCAGCCATCGCGGCACGGCCCGCAGCCATCCCGGCCGCTGCGAGCTTGGCCAGCTTGATGGCGACGACCAGCTGGAGGATGGTGCTGATCGCCTCGGACGGTACAGCGGACGCAATGCCGGACAGCCCGTTGACGATGTCGAGCATGCTGACGCCAACACCGGAGGCTCCGACGAGGATGTTGCCCAGCGCCTCGCCCACGTTGCCCAGCGTGTCGGCCACCACGGGGCCCTGCGCGCGGGCGTAGTCCATGAACTCGCCCAGGTTGCCGCCGACCTCGCCGGTGTCCATCGTCCGCATCAGGTGAATCAGCTGGTTGTCGACCTTGCGCAGCGTGCCGTTCGCGAACGTTGTGAACCGGGAGTTCAAGCGGTCGAACCCGGGAGACTCCATGGCGCCGCCGAGGACCGTCATCATCCGGTCGAGTTCAGCGCCCGTGCCCTTGACCAGGCCCTTGGTCTTCGGCAGCAGGTTGTTGGCCAGGGCCAACCCCTTGGTGAACGCGGGCATCGTGTCGCCCGCGAGCGAGTCCGACCACTCCTTGCTGGCATCCTTCAGTAGCCCGAGCGCAACCGCGGCCTCGCGAGTCTCCGGCGGCAGGTCCGCCATCACCCGCTGGTACGCCAGCTGTGCCGTGATCGCGGCCTCGGACGTACGGCCGCTCTTGCTGACCGCGTCCTCGTACTTCTGCTGCGCCTCGCCCGCCTTCGACAACGCGGAAATCTGAGGGACCAGCGCGCCCGTGAAGGCGAGCGCCGCGACCGCCACCGCACCAGCTCCGGCGGCGAGCGGCGCCAGGGACGCGGCGGCTGGGATCGCTGCGGGGGCCAGGCTCATGAGCGAAGCCGCAAGCTTCTCGCCCACACCAGACGCCCGGTCTGCGACTGCCGACCAGTCCGCAGTGCTGCGGCGGGCCCCAGTGATCGTGAGGCCATTGAGCCGGGCCGCATCCGACGTCGTGAGGAAGCGGCCGCGGAGGTCCCGCAGCCGACCATCCGCGTCCCGAGTGAACGCCTGCAAGTCGGAACTGGCACCGCCCGTCACCCGCTGAAGACGGCGGCGGAAATCCTCGCTCGACTCACCGGCGCGCCGCATCACCGGAGTCAGACCGTCACGGCCATCGAGAACAAAAGTCAGCCGCTGGGACGCCATCACTCACCTCCGGATTGTTGTGCCTGCTGGTGGGCGTCCATCCAGACGACGAGCGCGTAGAAGTCGTCGACGATCAGCTGGTCGACGTCGCGGGGCCCGAGGTGGAGGAGATGAGCGAAGAGCCCGAGGTACTGGGCTCGGAGGGCGCGGATGTCCGCGTCGCAGAGGTCGTCTGCTCGGGTGCGGACTCCATCGGCGCCGGCGCTTCCTCCACCTGGGACTGGTCTTTTCCCCCGGCCTCTGCCTCGACCGCCTCGACCCGGCACCGCTCGATGTAGGCCCGTGCGTGCTCCGGGTCAGCTGCAGACTCTGGCACCTCGGCGAGCGCCAGGACGACCTGCTCGATCGTCACGGTCGGATCGGTGGCCCGGTAGGCGAACCCGTTGTTCACCCACTCCTCGATCTCCGTCTTGTCGTAGCGGGTGGTCAGCTCCTCGACGCCCGGGTCGAACTCGGCGAAGCGCAGGGTCGGAGCGTGGCGCTTCCGCAGGACCCACACGACCCCGCGCATCGCGTCGAGGTCGTCGCGGGTCAGCCCTTCCTTGATGGCCGGCCACTTCTGGTCGATGGTGCGGCCGACGATGGCGGCCTCGGACGACAGCAGGGTCCGGGCGTCGTACTGCTCGGGCTCCCCGTCGGCAGGGGTGTAGACGATGATCATGGTGGGGTTCCCTACTCAAGGCGGCGACGTACGTCGTCCAGGACGCGCGTCACCTCGGCGGTCATGCGGGGTGTGTGGTGACGGACGGTCTTGTCCCACCACAGGGGGGTTGCGGTCTGGGTAGCCCAGCGGCGGCGGTTCCCGAACACGGGGTGCCGGATCCGGCCTTCGTTGATCACCTGCGGCATGTTCCGCAGGTCAGGCGGAAGACGGCCCTTGTCGACGTACACCCGGGCGCCGGGGTTGCCAGCCGTCCGGACGCTGATCCGGATGGCGTCGGCGAGCGTTGCGCGGAGCGGCCTGGTGGTCGGCGACGGACCGCCGCGGCTCCCGGACCCGCGACCGGCCGAGCGGATCGGCAGGCTGCGGATCGTGGACTGGAGGTCGTCGCGCAGGGGCTCGGCCGCGCGCCGGATACGGCGCTGCATGCTGCTGCGGATGGACTCGCCACCGGCCGCCCTGAGCCTGCGTTGCAGCTCCAGGAGCTGGCCGGTGCCGAGGATCCGTACGGAGGAGACAGCCATCGGGCCACCTCCAGATCAGAGCGTGACGTCCGTGGACATGTACTCGATCGACGGGACGTTGGTGCCGTTGGACAGCCCGGTGAAGTTGAAGCTGGGCTTGACCAGGTCGAAGCCCTCGACCGTCGGCGGCGCGTCATCCAACTTGATGACCGGAACCTTGATCGTGAACCGCTCGGGGTTGGCGGCGGCGATCAGCGGGCCGGTGAAATCCCAGACGAACGACATGCCGCCGTCGCTGGTGTGCAGGTCATCGAGAACGGTGTCGACGTAGTCACCTTCGAGGCTGCCGGTGATCTTCACCTGGTCGTTGGTGATGGGCTCGGCTTTCAGCCCGGACGCTCCGGCGTAGTAGCGCTCGGTGGCCTGCGGGCGCTCGATCTTCACGGAGACCTTGCGGATGCCGTCGCGTGCCACCTCCGAGGCGAGGGTGCCGGTTTTCACCGCCATCTGCCCGAAGTGGAACGGCGACATTGCCGGGTACGTGGCGACCGCCAGCACGGACGTCTCCTCGACGTCCTTGCAGTCGAGCTCGAACGAGACGGTCAGCATGCCGCCGACCTCGCACGAGAACTCAGCCGAGATCACCTTGCAGCCCAGGAAGTTCTTCCGCGTCACGACGCCGGTCGTGAGCGGGAGGCCCTTCTGCAGGGTGAGCGACTTGCCCGCGACGTCGGCCAGGAGGTGAGTCTGCAGGTACGCCGACGTGGCGGCCTGCTGCACCGGCGTCACCGTCGTACCCATCAAGCTCTGAAACAGGACGCCCATCGCCTTGTTGGTGACCTCCATCTCCAGGCTGCCGGCCGCCGAGCGCTGGGTGACTACCCGCCGGGACGACAGCGGCATCAGGCGCCCGGCCGCGATCCCTGCGGACTGCGCCGTCACCTTCTTCAGCTGGAGGGACTCCTTCGTGAACTCCACGAACTTGCTGGGCGCCACGTAGGTGCCGTACGTGGTCTCGGCCGCGATGCCGACCTGTGCGCCGAGCCCGGATCCGATCGCCATGTCAGGCCCCCTTCGTGGTGTCGGCGGCCTTCGCCGCGCTGATCTTCTTCAGCCCAGGCGCCGGGGCCTCGGAGACCTTGGGCTCCTCGACTCCCTCCCACACCTGGGGCTGGCAGACGTAGCCCTCGAAGCGGTCGTCAGGGACCTGAACGACCTCGTCCGGCTGGATGACGCGGCTGCCGAGCTCCGGCACGGTGACCGGCTCGGCGCCGATGTAGCGCACTCGCGCCATGGCGTAACTCCTCATGTGGGGATGGTCAGATGCGGGCTCGGCAGGTCACCGTGAAGGCGAGGCCCGCGCGAATGCCCTGGTCGGTGTTGGACTGGTGGAGCACGCCGCGGGTGAGGTGCGCCCACTGCACCGCGCCGTTGAGCGTCGGGGCGTCCGGGTTGGGCCCGGTCGCGCGGATCGCGTCCTCGACGACGGCCAGGAGCTCGAAGGCCCGCAGCCGGCAGACGCTCACGTCGGAGTCGCCGGACCAGGTATCGATCCAGCCCGCGATCGTGAAGTCCTCATCGCGCCGCCGCGCGCCCGCGTCCGCGAAGTCCTGCACGGTCTCGGCCGCGGTGTCCCCATCGGGGGACCAGCCGACCGCGAGCAGGTCCTCGTCGGACATGTCGCCGACCGGGGGCCCGTCGATGACGTTCACCTCGGCCAGGGCCGGGGCTGCCCGGAGGACGGCCAGCAGAGCAGCGATCGCACCGGGTACTGCGGAGGTCGCCATCACGCCATCCCCGGGGGAAGCTGGTCCGGGTTGAGCAGCTGCACAGCCCGGTTCGGAACCGCGTAACCCAGGCCCGGGATCGGCTCGGTGACGTCGAAGTCACTCGTGCCGAGCTGTGGCCGGCCGGGCCCCTGCTGAGTTCTCCACAGGTGTTGAAGGATGATCCGGGCGGCCGCGGTGATGTTCGCGTCGATGACGCGGCGCCCCGCCTCGTACGTAACCCGCAGCGGCCCGGTGAAGCAGCCGCCAGCGCGCAGCCGCACGATGCCGGTCGACTCGTCGAGGTCGAGGTCAGCGACCTCATACGACGTGCCACCGGACAGCACCGAGGCCACCGAGGTCAGCGCCAGGGCGGGGACCTGGCGCAGGGCCAGGGCCTCGACCAGGCGCACCGGGTGAACCTCGGTGACCGTACGGACAACGACCGGACCGACGAACCACTCCACGGCCCGCGTCGTTGCCTCGACCCAGAACCGCACCTCATCCCGATCCGCTGAGCTCCTCTTGTTGAGGTGGTCCATAGCGTCGGACAGCGACAGGATCGACGGAGGAACTGCATCTCGAACGTCGAACGAGTCGGTGTACGCGGCGCCAGGACCGGTGAAGAGCCAGCGGACGGTGTGCCGCCCTGCCTGCGCCGTGGGGTAGTCGGCCTGGTACTGGCCGGTGGCTGTCTCCTCGACAGCCGGTGATGTGCTCGTGCCGTCGGGGAGTCCGACGGTGAGTACCGCCGTGGCGGCGGTAGTGAGGGTGCCGCCCGGGTCTCGGCACTCAGCGGTCAGGCGCGCTGTCGCGCCGAGGTCGTACGGCACCCTCGCCCCTCCTACCGGGTCTCGATGCCGTCGCGCAGGTCGCCGCCGTGCGACGCCTCGGCAGCCAGCTCGGCGTCCTCCTGATCGGCGGCGGCGCGCGCCTCGTCGTTCGCCCGTGCCTGCGTGAGGACGGTGTCCCGCTCCTTCGCGATGCCCGCCCGGTTCTGCCCCGCGGCCTCGACGTCGAGCACCCGCACCGCCTCCTCCTCGCCAACGTCCGCGAGGTACGCGAGCACCTCGCGGCTCACGTGCTCGTCGGGGTCGTACGCCACGGACTCGACGGGCGGAGCGTCATCAGGCCAGACCACCGTGACGGACCAGCGGCCAGCTGCCGGCATTCCGTCGGGAGTGCCGTCCGGGTCCGCTTCGACCAGCACGGCGTCGAGCACAGCCAGCTCCACGCCGTCGGCCGTGAAGACCACCGGGGCAACCTCGGGCCACCGCCCCTCGCCGCCGGCAGGCCCGAGGTCCTCGACCCGTTCCGCCCGATGCCCATCCGCCCACACCGCAGCCTGCTTTTCGGGCAGGTCGACCAGGTCGCCCGGCTGCCAGGAGAAGTCCGCGCCGGAGATTGCCTCCAGGATTCGGATGCTCGGCATCAGGCGTGCACCACCGGCGCGACCCGCGGGTTCGCCAGGAGCACCGTCGCGCCGAGCGTTCCGCCCGACGTCGTACCCGCCGCGGTAAGCGCGACCCGCAGGTAGCGCTTCAGCCCCTTGTAGCCGATCACGAAGACCTTGTTGTCGTCGGCCGCAGCGATGACCGGCTCCGCGCCCTGGAGCTCAGACGCGGCCACAGAGGTCCACGTCGAGTTGTCGTCCGACTCCTGGACGTCGATGGTGTGGGTGCCGTCGGTGATGACACCGGTGTGCACCACGACCATCGCGTCCTGGAACATCGAGCCGTTCGTGGACCGGTCCACGCCGGTGCCGTTCGCGGATGCGGTGCGGGTGGCGATCGCCAGGGTCTCCCGCAGGGTGACGTTGTTGTACGCGTCCCTCATGACGCGCTCCTCTCAGGTCATGCCGGGCCCGGGGCCGTGCTGGCCCCGGGCCGGTCGGGTGGGGTCAGCTGGCGGCGTGCTGGTACAGGCGGATCGCCGAGGAGTCCTGGATCATCCCGTCCATGCGGGCGAACCCGAGGAAGCCCACCTGGAGGTACTCGGCGTACCGCTCGACCAGGCGCATCGTCTGCACGTCCTGGACCTGGCGGATCACGTAGCCCGCCTTGAAGTCACCGAACGCGATCGTCTTCGCGTTGGCGGCCGGGGTCGGCATGGAGTTGTCGAGAGTGAACTCGAACCCGTTGATGGTGGACGGGAAGCCGGGGGCCGGGATCGGCACCCACAGCGGCCGGCCCTGGGAGTCCTTGAGCTTGCGGATGACCTTGAGCGTGGCGTCGTTCATCAGGTACCGGGCGTTGCCGCGGTACGCGGAATCGACGGAGTGCTCCAGGTCGACCAGGTCGTCGTAGATGACCGCGGTGGTCTGGCCGCTCGCGCCCTGCTTGCCGACGGCGCCGTTGGTGGTGAGGCCCTCGGGCTGGTCAACGCCCGTGCCGGTGATCCAGGACCGGGCCGCGCGGCGGCCGATGCGCTCACCGAGCTTCTTCGGCACCCAGGAGTCCAGGTTGAACGCGCTGTCCTGGAGCAGCTGGAGCGCGACCTTCACCTGCTTGGAGCTGAACGTGGTCGCCTTCAGCTTGCGGCCGCCGAGGATCAGGTCCTGCTCGCCGGCAGGCTGGTTCTCGCCGAGGATCTCGCCCTCGTTGCCGGTGTCGTCGTTCGTCGGCCACGGCAGGTCCGCACCGGTGCTGGTCGTGATGACGTCGGCCAGGCCGAGGAGACCGCCGAACGCCTTCATGGTCTCGGTCATGATGTTGCGGAACTCGTCCGGGACGAGGAAGCCGCCGGTGGTGTCCACGTTGGTGCCCTGCGCGCGCAGGTCGACCTGGTGGTCCATGAGCATGACGCGCTGCTCGCCGGTGAGGCGGTCCATGCCGCCGCGCAGGTAGAGGCCGAACGCCTCGCTGTACCGGTGGGCCTGGTCCTCGTCGGTGCCGCGGGGTTCCCCGGTCGGGCCGGACGTGGTGACGATCTGCGACCGGTCGATCTTGTCGAGGGCGGCCATCTTGTTCATGCGGTCGATGTCGCCGGACACCTCGGTCAGGCGGGCCTCCGCCTGGTCCCAGTTGCCGCGCTCCTCGGCCGTGAGGTCACGGCCCTCGGACTCGGCCGCGTCCTGGATCTCCTGCATCCGCTGCCAGGTGCGGTTCTGCTCGTCGATGAGGCGCTTCAGTCGCTCGCTCATGGGGTGCTGTCTCGCTTTCGGGCATGCCAGAAAGCCCGGCGCGAGGCCGGGCTGGCGGGTGAGTGTGGGTGGTGCTACTTGCGGGGGAGGCTGAACCGTGCGGCCAGTGCCCGCATGCGGAGGTCCCGCGCGGCGCGCTCATCCCGAGTGGCATCAGCCGGCTCGGGCGCCTCGTCGGCGGTGTCCTCGGTGGTGCTCTCGCGAGTGGACTCACCCGGCTCGCGATCGTCTGTGGTCAGCATGTCGAGCAGCTCGGGCCGGTACTGGGCCCGCTGCTCGATCGCGGCGAGGTCTCCGCGGTGCGCCAGGGCGGTGGCCACGGCGCGGAGAGATGCCTCGGTGTCGGTGTAGGCCGGGAAGGTCACGGCCGACACCTCGAACAACTTGACCTCCTGGATGGTCCGGAGTTCCGCCTGCACGGTCTGGCCGTCCGTCGTCTCGACGTCGATCAACGACCACACGTCCTTGACCACCTGGAACCCGAAGGACATCCCGGTGATGTTCCCGTTCCGCAGGTTGGCCTTCAGGTCCTGGACGTACGACAGGGCCGGATCCAGGGCGGAGTCGACCGGGAGGCCGTAGGCGTCCTGGGCCAGGGCCAGGCTGCCGGCGGACACCCGCGACACCACGTAGTAGGTGTTGTGGTCGATCAGCATCCGGGCGTCGCCCTCGCTGATCGTCTTGGTGAAAGTGCCTGGCGCGACTTCCTCGTAGAAGCCCCACCTCAGCGGGTTGCCGATCGAAGTTCGCGAGTTGAACTTTGCGGCGTATCCGTAGAACCGCTCGGCCGCCGCGCCGTCCTCGCCCGCCCGGACCGCCACCTCAGCCGTGGACAACGGCAGATGGCGGCGCTCCTCCAGGGCCGTTGCCCGCGTCAGGGTCCTCATGTGGTCTCTCCGGTTTCGTCGGGGGTGTGCATGAGGCGCTGCGCCTCGGCCATGAGCGCGGCCGCGCGGGCCGCGTTGCTGCCGGAGGTGGGAGCCTGTGCGGCGTCCTGACCGGCCAGCGGGTTGAATCCGAGCGGCGCCATGTACATCGGCTGGAGATGCAGATCGCCCTCCGGGCCGGTGAGCGGCGGCCGGTCCTCCAGCGCCAAGATGTCGTTCGCGCTGTAGGCGCCGACGTCTCGCATCGCCCGGTAGAACGTGGCTCGCGCTGCGCTGTCCCCGCGGAGAAGGCCGGCCAGCTGGTACTTCGCGTACAGGTCTTTCGGCAGGAGCTCCTTCGTGACGCGCTGCTCCGTCGGGGCCAGCCATGTCGGGGAGAGGTCCCATGTCACGAAGCCGTCGGCCTGCTGCTCCAGCCCCGTGCCCCAGCTGGTGCTCTTCGAGGTCTCCATCAGCAGGAAGAGCGGGACGCCGAACATCCTCGCGACTTCGCTGACCTGGAACTCACGGCTCTCCAGGAACTGCGCGTCGACGTTCGGCATCGCGACCGGGCTGAAGCTCGCCCCGCTGTCGAGGACGGCCACCTCGTGGGCGTTCCCGACGCCGGACATCTTGGCCTTCCAGCGTTCCTTCAGCGCGTTGGCCTGGTCCGGGTTGAGCCGCTGCTCGGTCTGGAGTACGCCGCCGATCATGTTGCCCGAGCTGAACAGCCGGGCTGCGGACATCTCGGCGGCCTGCGCCAGGCTGATGCCCTGCGCCGCCAGCCGCACCGGCGAGCAGCCGGTGAGCCCGTCGTAGCCCACACCGGGAATGTGGAGGATCTCGTGTGGCGTGAGGATGTGCTGAGCGCCCCAGTCGTCCGTGACCTGGAACAATTTCCCGGACGGCAGGTCCTCGTCCGGCCGTACGCGCTCGACCTGGACCCGGTCCGGGGTGATCGGCCACAACTCCCGGACCGCGCCCGAAGGGCTGCGGATCTTCTGCACGTAGGTGTTGCCCCACAGCACCCGGTGTACGTAGCCGAGCCGCATCAGCTCCAGCAGCGTCAGGTCCGGGTGCGGATCCGTGAGCAGCTCGAACTGCTTCTTCTCCTTCGTTCCGGCCACGTACGTCGGCAGCGGCAGGGCCGCGGATACGTTCGAGATGACGTTCACCGACCGCCACACCGCCGGCATGTGCAGGCTGGTGCGCTCGTTCACCGCCACCCCGGCCGCCGTCGCCCGACCGCCGAGGAACTCTGCGAGCGACGCGGAGGTGAGCGGCGTCGCCGGGTTCTCTACGCTCCGCCGATCGAAGAGCCCGAACAGACCTGTCACTGCCGCTCACCCCCTGCCCCGCTACCACCGTGCTGCCCACCAGCAGCACGTCCCACTGACGCGCGTTCGCACGCCAGCACTCCCAGCACCCCGCCCACCAGCAGGGCCGCCGGGACGCTCCACAGGCCGATGCCCACCACGGCCACCAGCACAAAGACCACCTCCGCGGCGAACAGCACACGCTCAGTCACCACAGGTTCGGCGCTCCTTCAGGCTCGATATCCGCTCGCTCTGCGTAGCCCCACGCCGCATGCGTGGCCGCGACCAAGGGCGTGATGTCCACCGACACTCCGCGCCTCGACCAACCCCACCCGTCACCGATCGGGCGTTTGTCCGCACCGGCCAACGCGGTGGCGAGCGGCGCCTGGTCCAGGTGCACGAGCGTCTGGTCCGCGACCGCGTCGAAGAACTGACCGCTGGCGGCGGCGACCTGCCGCGTCGTCATCTCCAGCAGCAGGTCCTCATCACCGACGGTCTCGCGGCCGGCCTTCTCCAGGGCCTTCTTGATGGCGGGGATCAGCGACGCGGCCGGACCGCCCGAGTCGATGACGACCGCACACGGCTGCCACTTCTCCACCAGCTCGACCAGGCGCTCGACGACCCAGCCCGTACCGGGCCGGTGGTCGATGACCTCGACGTGGCGTGACTCCCCGTTCGCCCCGGCCGCGCAGATCGCACTGTGCGACCGCTCGGGAGTCGTGTCGACGGCGAACGCCACCGTGCCGCCGATCGCGGAAGTTCCGTCGCCCAGCGCCCGCCACGTCTCCTCGTCGATGACCCGCCACGTGTCGCCCTCCTCCGACGGGTAGTCCCCGACGCCGAGGCGCTCACGAGCGAAGATCTCCGGACTCATCGTCAGCCGCTCCCGCTCTGTGTGCGCCAGCGTCAGGCGATAGCCCAGCGCTGGATTCGCTTTCGCCACGGAGAGTGGCGACAGGGGGTCGTCGTGGTCGGTGCAGTCGGGGCCGCACTCGCGCACGTGGGGGTTGATCGACCACTCCAGGTAAGCCAGCGACGGGTCCGGAGTACCGGACTCCATGGCCGCGAGCGCACGGCGTCGCAGCCGGGCTAGCTGTACGGAGGGTGAGCCGATCCCGGCCGACCCCAGATACCAGACCTGCGGGTTTTTCACGGCCGCCATGGTCGGCATCAGCGCGCCCATCGCGTCATCGCCGAGGATCATGTCCTCGTCCAACATGTTGCAGTCGCCCGTGAAGCCGCGGCCGCTGCCCCCACTACGGGCCAGGAAGCGGAGACGCTGCCCGGTCAGAAGCTCGATGGCCTCCTCGCCGGTAGTCCGCCGCACCGCCTTGACGCGTTTCCGCAAGCTGTCACAGTTAGTGACCAGCGCGACGATCCGCCGGAACGCCTCCACCGAGGTCTTGAACTCGTGCGCGCTGTGAATGATCAGCCGCTCGCCGAGGAGGAAAAGCCCGGCCAACTCTCTGGCCTCGATGATCCCGCCCTTGCCGTTCTGGCGAGCGACGTTGATCGCCACCTCGAACGCAGACCAGTTCCCGTCCGGCCGCTCACCGAGCCCGACGTGCATCGCGAACTGCTGCCAGTCGTCGAGCATGAGCCCAGCCACAGCGGCCAGCTCAACGGCCTCCTGGCCCGCTGACGACGTGTACGCGGGGGCGGTGAAGATGCGGGGCCGCTGCTCTCCCCGGGCGTCAGGGACGGGTACCAGGTCATGCGCCACGACGCTGGGCCCGTCGAGCAGCGAGGTCATCGAGCGCGTCCCCCTCAGTCTGGACGGGGGCGAGTTTCCGCAGGTCAGCGAGGGTGGCGCGAAGCTCACGCGCTGCTACGGCGATCGCGGTCGGGGCGTCACTTTCGTCGATCGCCTGCGCGAGCTGGATCGCAAGATCAGCAAGGCCCGGCGCGATCTCTCCGACTCCGAGCTGAGCGATCTCGTCGCGCGTTCCGTCCTCGACCACGACCGCACCCCCGATCACAAAGCTGACGCAGTGTCAAACAAATCGGGAGGTAACTTTTAGTGACGGAGGAAATGTCACTTAAAGTGATGTCGATCTTGGTGACGGAAAGTGACTTTTTTGGAAGATCATTTTCATTTCGGCCCGCGCAAAAATCACGGCGACAAGGGCGTTTGGGTCGCCCGCCTCCGGGTTGAACTTTTGATCCACTCTCTCCCCCGGGCCCGTGATCGTCGGCCGTGATGATCACGGGCAGCGGTCGAGTCCGCGCCTCGGTGGTGATCAGTGAGCGGTCACCAGTCGCGGGAGGCCTGGGTGGTCACCGGGCGTGATCCGCCCTTGCGGCGGTCCCGGTACCAGCGGGTGACGACGCCCTCCATGGCGGGCTGGCGCATGTCTTTGACTCGCTGTCGAACGATCGCTTCGCCTGGATCGACTGTGATGATCCGTGCGCCGAGCCGCTTGTATCGGGTGCGCGCCTTGGCCCCGGGCATGGTGTGGATCAGGTAGACGTCGGCCCGGTCGAGTAGCTGCTCGGCCTCGGCGATGGCGGCTTGGCGGGCGCGGTAGACGACGCGGAGGAGCTCGGGGCTGTGGTCGTGGTGGTCTGCGCCGGGGCCGGCCATGGCGAGGGCGATGAGGTCGAGGTCGATGACGATGTCGCGGGGCTTGGCCTTGGCTCTGATCCAGCTGGACTTGCCGGCGGCGGGTGGCCCGGTGATGACGTAGAGCACGGCGTCACAGGGCGTTCGGCTGGATGTCGAAGTCGCTGAAGCCCCACTTCGAGAGGAGGTCGGCGCTCGCAAGGGTCACGGTCCGTTCGGTCATGGTCGCCACTCCGGCCGGTAGTCGGGGTGGTCGGCGTAGACGGCGGCGAAGGCCGTCAGGACGGGCGAGGGCTCGGGGTAGCTGTCCCAGCCGCCCATCATGCTTCGGCGCTCGGCAACGAACCGCTCGTAGTCGGCGAGCAGCACACGCTTGGCGTCGACCTCGCGGAGGGTGCGGGCCGGGTCGTGGCGGGCGATGTGCTCGCCGCGCCAGGACCGCGTGCAGGCCACGACACGTTCAAAGGAGTGGTCGACGTCCACTCGCCGGGTGCCCTGGGTGCTCTCGTCGAACGCGGACCAGGTCTCACCGCTCGTCGCAAGCGCGGCGTCTTCGTCGAGGCGGGCGCGGAGGAAGGCGATCAGGTCGTCCATGTCGCTCATGCTGTCACTGTCACTGTGGCCGAGGGCTCGAAGGTGAACCCTGGGACGTGGGTCTGCAGGTGTGCGCGTACGGGGTCGAGGTCGAAGGCCATGGTCGCGTCGCGGCCGCGTTGGTAGGTGACCTGGACGGTGGTGGTGATCCGTTCGTCGCAGGCGGGGCAGCGGACGAGTGTGGTGGTCTGGTTGCTGGCCATGGTGGGCACCTCCAGTGGGTCGGTGCCGGCGTCACCAGCAGCGAGGCGCTCGGGTTGGCGGCAGGCGTCCCAGTCGCAGGGGGTGCCGGGCTCGGTGTGCCAGCATTGCACCTCGTCGCTCATGGCCGCGGCCTCCAAGTGGCGGCAGCGACGGGCGGCGAGGTGAGGTCGTCAGAGCAGTTGTGCCCGTGGTCGGGATGCCCAGCGTGGAAGATGCAGCGCATGGGGTCGCCTGCTGTCTTGAGGGTGAAGCGGCAACGCTTCGGGGTGGTGCGCTCAAGGCGCAGTCGCCATCCGGGCCAGATACGCATGGTCACCAACTCCGCGGGTGCGGTGCCGGGAGGCCCCGGCAAGTGACGTTGTGCCAGCTGAAGAGGCGGCAGGCGATCCGTCGCGGAATGCAGTAGGCCGCCTCGCGCGGCTCGCTGAGAAGGTAGTTCAGCCAGCGGGCGGGGCCTGTGAGGTCGTAGCGGTAGGTGGGCGTGGTCACCACCTCCGGGAGCCTCGGGGCTGCTTGATGGTGGTGCGGTTGCCGCGCGCTGAGTTGCAGCGGCGGTGTGCGCTGCGGGCGTTGGCGGGGTCGAGGAGGTCGCCGCCGCGGCTGAGCGGGATCAAGTGGTCGAGGGTGAAGGCGTCGCGGTGCTTGCCCGCCTCGGGGCCGGTGATCTCGTACGCGATGTTGTGGCCGCACAGCCAGCAGGGAAGGCCGAGGGAGCGCTGCCGGACGCAGAGGTCGCGGTAGCGGCGCCCGTTGCGGGGGTTGCCGGCCACGGGCGCCACCCCCTGGTTACTCAGTGTCGGCGCTGGCCGCGTCCTCTATCTGCTTCTCCAGGTCGTCGCGGCCGTTCTCGTTGACCTGCTGAGTGACCGCCAGGAGCGTGTCGAGGTAGTCGGCTTCGGGGATGCTGGCGCAGGCGTCGGGGCGCGGTTCGTCGGCGCCGAGCTGGTTGCCGGCGCTGATGTGGGCGTACACCTCGTCCGAACAGGCTTGGGCGGCAGCTTCGGGGTCGGCGGACGCCGAGCTGGTGACGCGGCTGGGCTTGGTCTCGGGCTTGTCGTCGGGCTCGCTGGAGCAGCCGACGAGTGCGAGGAGCAGGGCGGCGCCGGTGATGGCGGCCGCGGTGGTTCTGGTGCGCATGGTCCCCCCAGGACGTTGCGTGATGAGGGCGACATCATCTGGTGCGCGATGGGGGGTTCGGGGGGAAGTGGCCGGTCTGTGACATGGAAGAGCCCCAGCAGCCCCACGGTGGGCGTGTGAGCTGGGGCTAGGTCTTGGTCCGGTGACAGGGGTGCCGTGCCTGCTCGGTGGACCTCCAGGGCTTCGGCTCAGGGCCGGAGCAGCTTCTGCGTCCGGGCACGCCGGACTTGGGGACAGGATGGGGCATTGATCACGAATGTGCAAGTGGTGAGCTGCTGGCTGGCGCGCCTTGATTTCACGGAAATGCTCGATGAGGAAAGCCGCAGGCAGATCCATGATGGAGCAAGCAAGTGAGGTGTTTTTGAGGGACGGTGGTGTACTTACACCACTTCGTGGTTGAGGAAATGCCTGGTCAGGGGCATGGTGCGAGTGTAGTTGTCGCTGACTGGGGATCGGGCCCGCGCGTACCAGTAGACTGGCGAGCGCCAAACGAAGTCCTCCATAACTTGCTTCGCTGCGGGGCAAGTTCGAAGAATCCGGTCTCCTCTGTGGGGCCGGTACGGCGCCACACGGGTGCCGGTGGAGGATGACCGGAGGTGGGGGGTTGAGTTCCGATCTGGAGAAGCCCCGCAGGAAGTGGACGAGTGCCGAGCGGGCGCAGGTCTGGTTGGCTGCGGTGGGCATCCTGGTGGCGATCATCGCCCTAGCGGGGCAGTTCGCTCAGTACAGCTGAGCGCCCGCGCATGAGAACGGTCGGAACCGGCAGCTGGAACACGCAGCGAGCCCGGTCTCCTGCTAGGCGACCGGGCTCGTGAACTGCGATGAGGGGCCCTGCTCTGGCCGGAGTGGGGCTCCTCGTCGTTGGTGTCCAACATCGGGATGTGTACACCAGGTCCGGTCAGTCTACTGGTTCCGCGAATCTGCTTGACGAATTGCCAGCGGATTACATTCGGCATTGTTCGTGCGTAATGACGCAACAGTCACACTATTGGTCATTCGTTGGCGTCAGCATTGCTTGGTGTCATCGGTGGTCGTGGTGGGGGTCGGGTCGGGCGTCGGCGCCTGGGCGGCGGCCTGCTCGGCGGCGCGCTGCGCCTGGCTGGCCTCGTTCTTCGCCTGGAGGCCGGAGAGGCTGATCGACTTCAGCAGTGCCATGATGCGGGTCCTGTCTCTGATGGGGATGGGTGACCGGGGCCGGCCGTTCGCCTGGCAGTGATGCGGTCGGCCCCAGGGTTGGTGTTGGGCTCAGCGCTCCTCGCCGTGGGCGAGGCCCTCCCACGGTTCCTCGTCGTCGGGGTCGGCGGCGGCACGGGTCTCGGCGGCGGCTTCCTCGGCGGCCCACCGCTCCTCGTCCTGCGCGTCGAGCAGGGCCTCGGCCGCCTGGTCGTACTCGTGCATCTCCTCGCCGCTCATCACGTCGGCGTTCGTCATCTCGTTGTAGTCGGCGGTCATCTGGGTCCTCTCGGTGGTAGGGAAACCGGCGGTAGATCCGTCGGAAGATCATGGGTAGATGCCGGTAGACGGCGTGGAAGACATGCAGGTCAGACGGCGGTAGACGGGGTGGGAGACGGCCCTGTCTCCCTGGGCTGGGAGAGGGGCGGCAGGGCGGCCTTGAGGATCCCCCGCGTCGGCCCCTTCCGGCCCACCTTGAGCTTCAGCTCGACGGGGATCCCGAGGGCCTCCAAGCGGGCGCGCAGGTGCTGCACCTTCCAGCCCTTCCCCTGCCCCTTCGACTGGAGGTGCTGGAGGACCTCGGAGAGGTGCACCGCGTCGCGGTCGCCGAGGACCTCGTGGAGGAGCAGGAGAACAGCGTCGCGGGAGGGGAGCTGCGCGGGCTGCTTGGGCTCCTCCTCGTCGCCCTTGCCGGGGATGGCCCGGATGGCGGCCCAGCACCAGAGCGGTACCGCGGCCCAGAGGACGACGGGCCAGCGGCGGATCAGCCACCACGCTCCGTACGCTCCGGCGCCGAGCAGGACCAGGCGCAGGGCGCACCCGAGGATCGCGGCGACCCCGTCCAGGTCGTCGCGACGGCCGGCACGGACCCAGGCCGCGGCGCGCTCGGCCAGGCGGCGGACGAGGACGCGCTGCCCGGCCGTGAGGGTGCGGGCACGGCGCTGCACGGCGGCGCTCTTGGGCTGGCTCATCAGGCCCTCCGGTTCAGGATGTTGCTGCCGGACAGGCCAAGGCCGTTGAGCAGGTCGGGAAGGCCGTCGAGCATTCCCGCGACGCCAGCAGTGGCGCAGAGGATCATCCCCGCGGCCATGGCGGCGAGGAGGCGGCCCTTCTCTTCCTTGGACGCGGACATGTATCCGACGATGACCAGGACGAAGAGGATGCAGACGACGACGGCGCCTTCCTCGGAGAGCTGGCCGAGCGAGGCGGTGGTGACGGACGAGCTGGAGGGTGCGCCGGTCACCCCGGTCACGATCTTTCCGCCGCCACCGTTCGCGATCTGGCGGGTGCACCCGGCGAGCCAGCCGCCGAGGCCTCCGACGCAGACGGTGGCGATTCCTCCCATGAGGAAGCCCTGGACGGTGTGGATCAGGTCCTTGGGTGCGCGGCCGCCGCGCCACCACTTTCGGAGCTGGACGGCGAGGATGACAACGGCGAAGGCGCACGCGGCGAGGCTGGCGCCGGTGGTGGCGGTGTTCACGGGCGGACTCCGGTGATCCAGGTGACGGGGTCGTAGAGGTGCATGGCGCCGGTGACGCCGACAAGGGCGATGGCGAGGAGCAGCAGTCGAGGCAGGGTGCCGCCGTGGCTGATGCGGACCAGGGCGACGACGAGCGGTGTAACGGCCAGGGCGTAGCCGCTGCTCTGGCCCCACGCTTCGCGGGCCTGGCCGACGGCGTACGCCCACGTCGTGGCGGCGCTGTACCCGATGCCGGGGATGGGCATCAGGGCGAGGGTGAGGGCGGCGCAGATCTTCCACGGGCGGCCGAGCATCACGCGCAGGGCCGCGGCGAGGCGCTGGCGGCGGGTGAGTTCCGGCTCGGGCTCGTACGACATGACGACGTGAACGTGGACCTGCGGTGCAGGAAGCGGCGGGGGCGCGGGGACGGGCCCCCGCCGCTTCCTGCCCGCCGCTTCCTGC
>NZ_RDBK01000043.1:1734796-1797222 GCF_008042275.1 Streptomyces sp. OR43
GTCCGGGAGTCCGGCTCGGCGTCCGGGAGTCCGGCTCGGCGGAGGAACTCGATCAGGTCGTGGTCGTCGTGGGCCAGGCCGAGGATGTGTCCGTACGCGGTGACGCGGCGGCCGGGGCGGGGGTGATCGGGGCGTGCTGGATGGCGGCCGCGGTCTGGTCGGCGAGCTCGATGAGCCCGGCTTCGACGGTGCGGATGGTGTCGAGGACGTCGATGCGGAGGGGCGCTGCGGTCCAGCCGATTTGGTCGGGGCTGCGTTCGAGGGCGCGGAGGGCGGCGGCCCGGTAGCCGGCGGCTTCGCGTTCTTCGTCGCTCTGGGTGCGGGCGGAGATGATGCCGATGCCCATGGCGGGGGGCCAGGTGGTGGGGCGGGTAGCGAGGGCGTCGTTGAGGTCGCGCCAGTGGTAGGCGACGGTGAAGAGGTGCTGGTCGGTGCTGGTTTGGGTGGTGTTCATCGTGCGCTCCGTGGCGGGGTGGGGCGTAGGGTGATGATCACCGTGGGGCGCGCCCGTCCTGGACAGACGTTGTGGGCGCGCCCTTCTCCATGCTCAGCTCTCGGCGGGGTCTGTGCCGGATGCGCGGCGGCAGTCCGGGTAGTCGAGGGACAGGTGGTAGCGCGGTACGAGGTACTCGTCCTCCCCGGGTGCCGGCATGGGGCCGGTCCAGGTGATGCCTTCGCCGGTGATCGGCTGGCCGCAGTGGGCGCAGGCGCGGGGACGGCTGTCGATGTCGGCGATCCACGCGGCGCAGACGGCCGCGAGCTGGATCAGCTCGGCGCGGATCTTCGCGGGGTCTGTCTCGGCGCCGACCTCGTACGCCTCCTCCAACATGATCGTGGTCCAGGAAAGTTCGGCCGGGCTGGCGTTGACCGTGCGCATGGCCTCGGCCAGCTTGGTGCAGAGGCTGACGTTGGTGCTCGTCGATGAACCGTCGGGGTGGTGTTGATCGCCGAACTTGGCGAGCTGGGCCTGGCGCTCGGTGTCGATGAGCCGGGCAAAGCGGAGCAGGCGGGGAGTAGCGAAGCGGAGAGGGTGGTACGTCGTCGATGCCGGGTCGGTGTCGTCCATGTGGTGCTCCTCGAAGGTGAGCTGGTCGGGGCCCGCGGTGCGGCGGCCGCGGGGCGGGTGGAACTTCTCGGCGCAGACGGGGCCGATGCCGGCCGCCCTCGACTCGGGGTCGAGGAGCGGCCGGTGGCACACCCCGCAGGTATCCGTCATGGGGCGAGCGACCCCGTCCAGCTGGCGAGCTCCTCGGTGGTGGCGGTGTGCGCCTGGACCAGGTGATCGCGCTCACGGAGCAGGTCCTGCACAGCGGTCCAGCTGGTGCGGGGGTCCGCGGTGGGCAGCAGCGCCCGGATCTCGGCGAGGCGGACCTCGGTCAGCTCAGGCACCGGCGGTCTCCAGCTGCTGGGTGCGGAGAGCGGCGCGCTGATCGGCCTTGCACCGGCCGCAGTAGGAGCGTCCGTCTGATTCGTACTTGCCGTGCTCCGCCTGGTCGTGGCCGTGGACGCATTCGGCCGGGCGCTTCTCACCGCCGGTCAGGTAGCGCAGCTGCTCGCGGGAGAGCTGGCGGCCGGGCTCGTCGTCCACGTGGGTGGGTTCGACGCAGTGGTTGAACCCGCACTCGGCGAAGGCGTATCCCTCCGGGGCGCGGCCGGTACGCAGCCGGAACGCGATGGCGGCCGCGGTATGGCACTGGCCCTTGTACCGGAGAATCGGAGTACGAGAGGACGATCCGCGCTCTCCCTTCCACGCGAGGTGACCGCCTTCGACGGGCCGCGTCTTGCCCCGCCACTTCTGTTCCAGGGTGAGCGGCTGGCGCTGGTACGCGGGGAGGCCGAGGTCGCGGCGGATGCGGCCGACGCGGTGCTTGTCGACACGGAGGGTGCGGGCGATGCCCTCGTTGGAGAGCGTGCCCTGGCGGAGGAGGGCGGTGATCTCGGTGTCGGTGGCGTTCATCGAGCACCGCCCGGGTCTGCCGTCACGTCGGCGTGAAGGTGGTCGTCGACCGTGGTGGGGGCCGGGTCGTCCTCGTCGTCGTGGACCAGGTGCCAGCGCTTCGTGGGGTAGTCCCACTCGATGCGTTCGTCGCCGGTGCTGTTGCTGATGTGTCCGTCCAGCTCGATGTGGAAGAGCACATCGGCGTCGACGAGGGCGTTGAGTCCTTCGACGGCGCGCTCCCAGGGGCCGGCGGGCGGGAGGCCAAGCTGGATTCGGGCGGCTGCCGGGTAGTGGCCGGTGGCGTCGAGCAGCTGCTCGGCCAGGAGGCGGGTGGTGCGGCGCTCCTTGTCGAGTGCGTCCTCGA
Organism: Streptomyces sp. OR43; assembly: GCF_008042275.1. Classification (GTDB taxonomy): domain Bacteria; phylum Actinomycetota; class Actinomycetes; order Streptomycetales; family Streptomycetaceae; genus Streptomyces. The sequence goes on from NZ_RDBK01000043.1 coordinate 1,737,100, forward strand.
GGGCGCGGCGGGCGCGGATCGTCTCGATGTGGGAGTCGATCTCCTCGACGATCAGGTGCTCGGCGTCGAGGCGGGCGCGGATGGTGGTGAGGTGTGCGTCGACCTCGGCGGTGAGGCGGCGGCGGGTGGTGAGTCCGAACATGGTGGGTTGCTCCTGGCTGTGTGTGCCGGGGGCGGGCGCCCTGGTGGCGCCCCAAGTCCGGTCGTGCGGGTGGGTCAGTGCTGGCGGATGATGCCCGCGGCGCGGGCGGCGGTGAGCCAGGCGCCGTACTGGCTGGTGATGCCGTCGTAGAGGTCGGCGTCGGACACGGTCAGCGGGTCGCGGGCGTGGAAGAAGGACGCGTTGTCGACGGCCCGGCCGGGCAGGTCGTCGAGCGTGCTGAGGAAGCGGATGTTGTGGCCGAAGCCGACGAAGGCGAAGAACAGCGGGGCCTTGGACGCGGCGCGGAGGGCAGCCTCGGCGGCGTCGCGGCTGTCGGGTTCGCCGTCGGTCTGGAAGATGACGAGCGCGGGATCCGTGGCGCCGGACGCCGCGTGCTCGGCCAGGACGTAGCTGATCGCGGCCTGGTAGTTGGTGCTGCCCCAGGCGACGTGCGGGTGGGTGCGGTTGATGACCCCGGTGTAGCTGTCGAGTCGGACGTCCTCGGGCTGGTCGACCCGGGAGCCGAAGTAGATCAGCGGGACCGACCCGTCGTCGTCGAGGTTGGCGGAGAGGCCGAGTGCCTGCTCGGCGAGGTGCTGGACGGCGCCGGACTGGTAGTACGGGTGCATGCTGCCGGAGTGGTCGAGGACGAGGTAGACGGCGGCCCGCTCGTTGCCGAGGCCGTGCTTCTGCAGGGAGACGGCTGCGGTCTTGGCGAGGGAGACGAGGCCGGGGGCGGTCTTCGAGAGATCGATCACTGCTGCTCCTGAGTGGTGTCGTGCTGGGTGAGGATCGCGGCGTACTGGTCACGCTCGGCGGTGTACTTCGCCACGTACTCGGGCTTGTCGTGCTCGGTCCAGGTGTCGATGTGGTCCTGCGCGTTCCGCACTGCGACCCTGCACGCGTCGGCGATCGCGGCCGACGTCGACCAGGTGTCGTCGGTGATGAGCGGTGCCCCGGCGTGGACGTGGTCCCAGACGTAGCTGGTCACGCTGACCAGGCGCATGAATGCGCTCCGGTCGTAGAACGCTGCCTTGTAGAACACGGCAACGCGGCGGCGGCCCTGCTCGTCGATGACGTACGACCACATGTCGTGGTCTCCGGCCTGCCGGGTCCAGCCGGTGGGCAGGGTGGCCGGGAGGAACAGCGGGTCGGCCGGGTCCGGCTCGCCGAAGGTAAAGCCGACGGCCTCGAACGCGGCTCGGCCTTCGTCCATCTCGGCCGGCAGGCGGTCGGAGTTGAGCAGCTGCTGCTTGCCGGCCTTCTCCTGGTCGCCGATGAAGGCGTCGTTGCCGCCGGTGATCAGGGCCGAGGCGAGGAACGCGACGGAGGTGACCCCGTTCCTCATGCTCGCGGTGGTGTTCTCGATCACTGCTTCTCCTGGCTGGTGGTGGGTGGCGGAAGTTGGTCGAGGGCGTCGCCGATGTCGTCGGCGATCTGGCGCCAGCGGACGGCGAGGTCCGGGGCGGTGGTGTCCCGGACGGACGCGGCGACGAGGAGGGCCTCGACGATTTCGGATGCGTCGCGGGTTCCGCCGGGGAGGCGGAGGAGCGCGGCCATCAGTCGTTGTCGCAGTCGTCGTAGTCGTCGTAGTGGTGGTGGCTGTGGCTGCCGCCGGTGGTGCTGTGCTGGGTACCGGGCTTCGGCTTCGACGGCTTGGGCTTGGAGCCGCTGCTCCTGGAGCCGGAGCCGCGGCCGCCGCTCGTGCCGCCGGACGGCCGCTCGGGAGCGACCTGGGCGACGGCCACGGGGTGGGTGCCGGCGGCGTTGTCACACGAGTCGTCGGCCGGGCTGCACGCGGTGAGCAGCGAGATGGCGACGCCGAGCGCGGCCACGGTGGGGATGATCCGGTTCATGGTGGGTGATCTCCGGGTTAGAAGGGGGGCTCGTCGCTGTAGCCCTTGGCCTTGTCGACGGCCCAGGGGTCGTCGGCGGGGGGCTGCTGTCCCTGGCGGGTCTGCGGGGGCCGGGCCTGCTGGGCCTGTCCGCGCGGCTGGCTGCCCGCCTGCGCCCCGTTCGTGCTGGTTGCGGCCTTGGTGACCTTGGCGGTGGCGAACGCCAGCGACGGGCCGATGCTGCGGATCATGAGCGCGGTCCGCTCGTGCTTGACCCCGTCCTTCTCCCACGACTCCGTGCGCAGGTCGCCGGTGACCACGACCTCCATGCCCTTGGTCAGGGTCTCGGCGACGTTCTCCGCCAGGCGCTCCCAGGCAGTGCCGCGAACGTAGAAGACGTCGCCGTCCTCCCACTGCTGCGTCTGCTGGTTCAGTCGACGGGAGTTGAACGCGAGGGGGACGGAGCAGACCGCCTTCGAGGACTGGGTGAAGCGGAGCTCGGGGTCGTTGGTGAGGCGGCCGACGCCGGTCAGGGTGGGCAGTGCCATGAGCTGGTCTCTCTTTCGTGAGGGGCTATCGGGGGGTGCTGACCGGAGTGGACTCGCCCGCGGGGGTGTCCTTCTCCGTGGCGCAGGAAACGGGGTCGGGCTCGTTGCATCCGAGCTGGGCCCGCAGGGGGCCGGTGTGCCGTGGGTTCGTGCAGGGCGGCTCGGCCGCGGCGCGACGCTGCTCGGCGCAGCTCTCGCAGAAGTCGCCGGTGCTGTCGCACTGCCAGCGGAGCGTGGTGCGCACGTGGTTGCGGACGACGTCCAGGCGCTCGGCCTTGGACATCGTGTCGGCGACGATGAAGTCGCCCTCGAAGGTGACGCCGCAGGTGTCGCAGTACACGCCGAGTCCGCACGGGTACTTCTGGCCGGTCGGGGTGCCCTCCTCAGCCGAGCCGAAGACGATCGGGTTGCAGTTGCTGCAGCCCCAGGTCTTGTGCTGGAGAGCGGGCTGCTCGGGTACGCCGGGGCAGGCGCTGATCCGTTCGCTGAGCGTCATCGGTTCCTTCTGCGGTTGCGGTGGTCGTCGAGTCGGGTGACGCCGACGGGAAGGGCCAGCTGCTCGCGGCGGGCGGGGCAGGTGGCGATGTGCGGGAGGTGGAGGCGTTCCCACCCGGTCAGCGGGAGGTCGTCGGTCGGGCGGCGGGAACGGAGGGTGCCGGTGCCATCCCGCCAGACCGCGGCGTTCCCGGCGGGGTCTGGGTCGGGATCGACGGCGAGGTTCCGGCCGGCCTCGGTGCGGGTCCAGCGGATCGGGTGGTGGCAGTCGGGGCAGTGCGCGGCTGGTGGGGCCATGGCTGTGTCCGGTTGTGGGTGCGGGTGTGTGCCCGGTCGGCGGCGGTGGTCCGCTCCGGGTGGGGGGTGGCCAGTGCGGTGCGAAGGCTCGGGAACTGGGCCATGCAGGGGCTGCCGGGGGCGGCGGTGCATGCGGGGCAGGTGGCGGTCTCGATGACCCAGGTGATGCGGCGGACATCGTGGGTGGCCGCACGACGCACGGCCCCGGTGGCGGGGTTCGTGCACAGCTCGCCGGCCGGGGCGCTGCACCAGGAACAGACGACGTTGAGCTGAGGGAAGCGGGCGCTGGCGGTCATCAGGTCACGTCCTCGTAGGTCGGGGCCGGCTGCTCGGCGGAGGCGGCGAGCGTCGCGGCGGCGTCGCGGATCCGCTGCTCGGCGGCCAGGTCCTCGGCGGGGTCGGTCGGGGGCAGGCCGGCGGCGAGGCGGCGGGCGTCGTCGAGGCGGGCGGGGTGCACGTCCTGGCGGCGGCGGCCGCGGGTCGTGCAGCTGGTGCCGGGCAGGGCCTGGCAGATGCGGCAGCTGATGGCCCGCGGGTTCGTAACGCCGGCCGTGGCCTTCGGGATGGCCTGGCCGACGGCGGCGCGGACGGCTGCTGCCCGTCCGGTGTACGGGCCGGACTCGCCGGGCGGGAGCGCGAGGCGGTCGGCGGTGCCGAGTGCGGCGGCCGGGGTACGGGGCAGGAGGACACCGTCGGCGGCGGCCTTCGTCAGCGCGCGGATCGACCGGGCGGACTCAAGTCCGGTCTCTGCCGGGTCGCCGTCGTAGACCAGGGTCGCGGCCTCGATGCGGTCGGCGCGGCGGGCCTTGATCTCGGTGATGATCTCGGCCGGGCTGATGAAGGGCTGGCGGGCGGCGACGGCGATGACGGCGCGGCGGGCGTCGTCCACCGAGTACGGCTTGAGGATCTCGCCCCAGACGTCGGGGGTGAACTCGCCGAACTTCTGCGCGGGGCAGGCGGCAGCGACGTACTCGGCGATGTGGATCGCTTCTTCTTCGGTCACTGGGTGGCTCCTTCCTTGCGGGCAGCGGCGCGGGCCTTGGCGCGGGCGAAGAGGTCGCCGTTGGGCGGCGCGGGGTGGCCGGGACGCTGCGGCGTCTGACCGGCGTTCATGACCTCGTTCACGACGCTGGCGAGCGTCGAGGGGTGGAGGCGCTTGGTCATCCACAGGGCGATGCCACGGCGGATGGTGTCGGGGTGGATGCGGTCGTCATCGAGGAGGACGCGGATCTCTCGGGACATCTGGCCGATGACGCGGGACGGCGGGCGGTCGGTGCAGCGCTCCAGCCACTCGCCGACGATCGTCTGCGCGGTGACCGGCTCCGGCCCGGTGGGCTCCTCGATGACCTCGCCGTCGACCACGTCTTCGGGTGCGGCTTGCGGGTCAGCTGTGACGGAGGGTTCGCCGAACGAGAGAGGTCTTGTAGAGAGAGGAGAGAGAGTAGGCGTCCGGGATTCCCGGACACTGACGTCCGGGATTTCCGGACACTGAGACTCGTCAGTGTCCGGGTTTTCCGGACACTGGGAATCCGGCTCAGTGTCCGCAGAATCCGGACGCTGAGACTGGTCAGTGTCTGGGATTTCCGGACACTGAGTTTCAGTGTCCGGAGAACCCGGAGGCTGAGGAGCATCGTCAGTGTCCGCAGAATCCGGACCCTGGTCAGCGTCATCCACGTCCGGAATCTCCGGACACTGAAGGGGCAGCAGCCGGTACTTCGCCGTCCCGTTCTTCTGGCCGGCGGACACCTTCTCCAGGCAGCCCTTCTTCACCAGGGCCTTGATCAGCTCGTAGACCTGGGGGCGGGTGACCTTGCCCCGCCGGAGGTTTTTCGGAGACTCGACGCTGGACCAGGTGATCCGTGTCGTGTCCCGGGCGTCGTCCGCCAGCACCGCGAGGAACAGCTTCTCTCGGTGCGTCAGCGTCGTCGGTGCGTAGTCGAGCACCTCGACGTACAGGCGGCTGCCCACGTGTCTCCTTCGGGTGGTGCGGGGGTGCGGCCGGCTGGGGTTACCGGCCGCACCAGGGGTGGATCAGCGGGAAGCCGGGGCGCCGTTCAGCACGGCCATCGGGACGTCCGAGTCGATGAGCGTCCGGATGTCCTCGAAGGCCGCGGTGAGGGTGTCACCGGGGCGCTCGATCTTGAAGCCGAGGCGGAGCTCGCCCTTCGCCTTGTCCAGGCGGTACTTGAAGCGGGCGGTCACCTTGAAGGGCTCGCAGCCCTCGAAGGGGCGCAGGGCCAGGGTCAGCGTCGCCGGGATGGTGATGTCGCCCTTGTGGCCGGCCTTCCCGGTCTGCTCCTCGACGTAGGAAAACTTCCGGGCGCCGGAGTCGAGCCGCTGGGACGACTGGAACTCTGCGCTCGTGGTCACCTCGAAGGACTCGGCGAGCTCCAGCATGGTGGCGGCGGTCGGCTCGACCAGGTCGACGAGGTTGTCCTCAATGAACTCGGCGAACTGGCCCTGCGGGACCAGCTGGCCGTCCATGGAGGTCCACGCCCGCCAGGCCGAGGTCTCGCGGAGGCCGAGCGTCAGCCGGTGGCTGCCCCAGCGGGCGGCCGCGCCGGTGTGCGCGTCGAGCACCGCGGTGATGGTGCGGCGCTCAACGTCCGCGTACACCTCGGAGTAGTCGTCGCCGTGCTTGTCGAAGTAGGCGAGGAACGAGTCGACGTCCCGGACCGTGGCGTTGCCCGTTTTCCGAGGCGGTGTGCCGGTGTGCTCCGGGCCGGTGAGGTCGACCTGGTGGAGGCGGTCTCCGACGGCGAGGGCGTAGACGTGGCCCGGCTCCAGAGCGGTCGGCTGCGCGGCGCGCTGCGCCACGTCGATAACGGCCTGGGTGCCGTCGGCCCGGCCGTCGATGAGGCCGTCGAGCTTCTGGGTGTGCGAGGGGTACGACATCAGTTGGCGCTCCTGAGCTGGGTGGCGGTGGTGGTGGGCTCGACCTCGCGGAGGCCCGTGATGACGGGCTGGCGCGGGTCGGTGCGGGAGAGGTTGCCGTCGTCCGTCGCGAAGAAGATGCTCTTCGGGCGCTCGGTCTTCGGGAGCCGGGCGGCGACGGTGTCCGTGACGGTGAGCGTCCGGCCGTCCGTCCCGGCGATCGGCTTGATGTCGATCTTCAGCGAGAGCGAACCGGCCTTGCCGGTCTCCCGGATCGCCTCGATCAGCTCGTGCAGCTTCGTGCTGAGCTCGTCATGCAGCTGGCCGCCGGACTGCTCCTGGAGGAACGAGGCGAACGGTCGGACGACCGGCTCGGTCTCCTCGGCGACGGGCTTCGTGGTGGTGCTCATGACTTCCTTTCGCGGACTGCTTGCTGTGCTGCGCGGTAGGTGCGGGCGGAGGCGCGGCGCTTGCCGGAGGCGACCGCCCGCTGGTCGAAGAGCGCACTCGCGCTCTGGGGTGACGGCGTGGACCAGGCGCCCGCCGGCCAGCCCGGCCCCGGCGGCGACTCCGCCCGACCGGCGAGTGCGGCCGGGGTGTGGAGCGGGCACCGGGGACCGGTCAGGTACGGGCGGACCGCGTCGAGCGCGCGGCAGTACCGGCGGACGTCGCCGATCCAGTGCCTGCACTCGGGCGGGGTCTCCGTCACCGGGGGTCCTCTCGGGGTGGTGGGTGAGTAGGTGGCCTGGTGCGCGGCCGGTGTGGGGTGGCACGGCCGCGCACCAGGAGTCAGGCGGCGCGCTGCTGCTTCGGCCGCGCGCCGGGGAGGCGTTGGCTCAGCGCATACCGCTGCTTGCCGGACAGGCCCCCGCGGATTCCGTACCGGCCGGACTCCCCTCGGCCGGCCTCCTCCGCCATGGCGGAGTCCAGGCAGCCGGAGCGGATCGGACAGAGGAGGCAGGTCTGCTTTGCTGCGCGCCGCTCAGCGTTGGCGGTGGAGTCGTTGCCTTCGACGAACCACTTCTCGCGGTCGCAGCCCAGGCAGAGGGCCTTCGCCCACTCGACGTCGGTCATCGGGTGCCGTCCTCTCCCGCGTGGGTGGGGGCGTCGGGCCAGATCGACCAGCAGTCGATGAGGTCGGCCGACGGGCCCCCCGGGGCGGTCTCGATTCGGGCCTCGGCGATCGCGGCGCGAAGCCGGTCGACGCCCTCGACGCACCCGGCGGCGAACAGTGCCGGCTGCTCGTCGGCGTCGTCGGCCTGCAAGGCGACGCGGCACAGACCGACGGCGCAGAACAGGGTCCCGGCCCAACCCACGGCGAGCACGATCCCGACCCACTGAGCGATGCTCATGCGGCCACCGCCGTGACGCTGTCGACCCACGCCAGGGCCTCGCAGTCGAGGACCTGCCGGGCCCGGGTCACGGCGACGTACGCGAGGCGCCCCTCCTCCTTCGGCAGGAGGACATGGCCCGTCTCCGGCTGCGGCTTCGGCGCCCGGAAGTCTGAGTGGATCCGCACCCGGTTCCACTCCCGGCCCTTCGCCTTGTGGGCGGTGGACACGACCAGCTCTGCCCGGTCCTCGGCCACCAGCGCGTCGGCCGCGGTGAGGATCCGGCCGGTGCCGTGCTCATCGATGAGCCGGACCAACACCTTCAGCGAGCCGTCCTCCTCCTCGGCGTACTCGCGGACCGCATCCCACGACGGGAATCCCAGCAGCTCGGGATGGTCGGTGGGCTGGCCGGACTGCAGGGATTCCGCAGCCCAGGCCAATCGCTTGATGTCCGACCCGCCACCGACCAGCGCGACACTGCGGCCGGCAGCCAGGCCCTCCAGCACGATGCCCATCGCGCCGCCGTTCGTACGGCACAGGATCGCGTCCGGATCCGCGACCGGCCCCACGGTGGAGTCCGCCTGCTCGTAGCCGGTGAGGCGGAGCGGGGCGCCGATGACGTGCAGCCACCGGTTCGCCTCGTCCGCGATCGCCGGGCCGAACCGGAACGACTGGGAGAGCGTGAGCTCCGGGGCGCCGAGCTCCCGCACGAAGGTGGCGAGGGCGTCGTTCGCGCCGCGCCAGCTGTAGATCTGCTGGGCGGAGTCACCGACCGCGATCCGCTGCGCGTGCTCCTGGTCCAGGAGGACGGCGGACAGGACGTCGTTGGTGTCCTGCGCCTCGTCGAGCAGCACCACATCCGTGGCCAGCTTGGGCCCGGACAGCGCCCACATCTTCAGGTAGTGGTCGTGGCTGAGCTTGAGCACACCGGCCTCGTCGCAGAGGTCGGCCCACGCGGCGTGCGCGACCGGGAGGACCAGGCCGAGCAGGGCGCGGCGCGGCTCGTCGGTGGTCAGGCCGTCGTACTGCGGGACGTGTCGCGCCAGGATCTCGGGGTCGGAGCTGTGGCACCAGCGGGTGATCGTGTCGAGCACGACCCGCATGATCAGCTTCGACGTCATCGCCTTCGGCGCGGTGCCGGCATCGGTCGGGATCGCCGGGGGCGAGCCGATGATGCCGAGGATCTTCCTGACGTCGAGGGCCTGGCCGGCTGAGTGCGCGGTCTGGCGGGGCATGTTGAGGCGGGGCAGGTGCCGGGCGTCGAATGCGAGGCCGTGACCGGTCTTGCACAGCACGGTCGACGGGAACGAACGGGCCGCGTCGGCGGCGATCGCCTTGTTGTACGCGACGTACGTCATCCGCCGACGCGGGTCCGACTTCGCGATCATATTCAGCGTCGAGCTCTTGCCACATCCGGCACCGGCCTGGAGCACCAGGTCGATACCGTCGCCGTACGTGTCGATGGCGTCGCGCTGTTCCGGGGTGGGGTCCACCACTGGGGGTCCTCCTCTCTGGGGTGGTGCGGGCCCGGCCGGGTGACGGCGGCCGGGCCCGCGGATCGTGGTGGATCAGGCGGTGACGGACTGCATGGCAGCGACGTACAGCTCGTCGCCTGCGGCCTTGATGGCGTCGTCCTCCAGGCGCTGGACCATGGCGGCGAACTCGTCGGCCGGGTTCGGCCTGTCGCCGTAGGCGCTGAGCGTGTCGAGGAGCGTCGCGGCCTCGTCGAAGCTCAGCTCGTTCGCGGACTCCACCTGGCGGCCGATGATGAGGCCGGTCGCGTGCAGCCGCTGGTCGCGCTGGTCCTTCGCCCCGAGGCCGACCTTCGCGAAGCAGGCGTGCATCATCCGCATCTGCGGCGCTGACACAGGCGACGTGCCGGACGGTGCAGCAGGCCGCTCGGGCTGTGCAGCACTCGGCGCGGGCGAAGCCGAAGCCGCTGCCGGCGCAGGGGCGGCGGGCTGCGGGCGGAGAGCCGCCCCGTACTCCGCGATCACCTCACCGAGCGTCGACGGCTCCCCCGACTTCGGGTGCAGGAGGTCAGCCCCGAGGAGGTTCCGCGCCTTGGCCTGGCCGTGCAGCTCCAGCGCACGGCTATACGTCAGGCCCGCGCCGATCAGCTCGTCCGTGATCGCGGTGATCGGGTCGACGCCCTGGCCCAGCTGCTCAAGGATCACCTCGGCGAAGTCCTCGCCGGGGTGGTGCACGCTGACGTTGTAGAGCGGCTCGTACCGGGTCTTGGTGACGGTGCCCGTGCCCTCGATCATGTCGATCACGACGTCGAACTCGTACTCAGATCCCTCACGCTGGACGGTTTTCACACCGATTTTCGTGACGGTCTTGCCCTCCATCGAGTAGTCGTTCTTCGTCCGCATCGTGACGATGACGTGCCCGGGGAAGTTCAACAGGGCATCGAGCATGTCCTGTTCGAGGTCGTTGACCGGCGCCCAAGCAGTGAACTTGCCGCCCCTGTTCGTGGACTTCTGGGACTCTGCCTCGACCCGGGCGAGGAGGCCGCCCTTCCCCGCCCAGAAGTGCGACCAGGAGTCGAGGACGAGAACGGAGATCCGGGCTTCCTCGGCGGCGCGGACAGCCGCGATCAGGTTCTCGGGTGAGCAGAAGGCCATCGGCATGTGGCCGAACTCGTGCCCGCCCAAGTCGGGGCGGCCGGGGACGACGGCGTACTTCTTCGCGGAGCCGCGCTCGGTGTCGACGACGCCGATGCTGCCGCCGTCTGCGAGACGCTCGGCCATGCGAAGCGCGGTCTTGGTCTTCCCGGACCCGCCGGGCCCCTGAAGGGCGATGCGCGCCTTGGCGGTTTCGCGGGTGGCGGGGGCGAAGGTGAACGTGCTCATGCGGTGCTCCGGTTGTCGCGCTGCTGCGGGGTGTTGGTCAGGCGGCCGGTTGTGGTGGCGGTGATCAGCCAGGCGGCGGCGTCCCTGGCTGCGCCGTACCGGGCGGTGCGGCGGCGGTTCACGGAGTGGGACTCGTTCGGCTTGGCTCCGTACTGCTCGGCGGACCGGGCGAGGAGGCCGGCGGCCAGTTCCTCGCCGAGCTCGCGCCGGAGGTCGGCAAGCAGCTGGGCGGCGTCGGGGGCGGGCAGGCCGCCCGCGACGAGACCGCGGTACGCCTGCGAGTACGCGCTCACTGGGCACCGCCGACGCGGAGCTCGGCGAGCGCGGACCCGTACGACGCGCAGTCCCAGGAGCAGAACAGCCGCGTCGGCTCACTGCTCCCGACGACCTCGATCACGACCCAGCCCGGGATGCGGCGCACCCCGCCCGGCCGCGCGCCGCAGCCGGCAGTCGTGCACCGGGCCGTGGTCTGCACGGTCGGCGGCGGCTTCGGCTCGCCGGTCATCCCCATGTTCCAGGCCTTCGCGGTCTTGCTGGCAGCCATCAGGCACCGTCCTTCTGGGCGAGGAGGAAGTACCGGCCGTCGTGCGGGCCATGGACGGTGAGGAGGTCGAGCGCGGCGAGCTCGTGGAGGCAGGCCCGTGCGCTCGTGCGGCGGCCGCGCTTCGGGTAGCCGAGGTCGGCGTAGACCCGGTCCGCCTTGCCGGTCGTCCACCGGTGGGTGGGCAGGTCGCGGATGTGCGCGAGCAGCTGCTGCGCCTGATAGCTCAGGCCGCTGCTGTCCGGCGCCGCCGCAGTAGCCGACTTCGAGCTGATGGGGGCGGGCAGCTTCCCCGTCTCCCGCAGCGTCTCCAGCCACGTGGCCGGGTACGACAGATGCCGCCACTGGATCTTCATGAACTGCTGCGGGCCGCCGTAGCCCGTGGTCTCGACGGTGACGTTCACCGCCTGCGCGACGTCGGCGACGCCCGGCAGGTCGGCGCGCACCATGTGGTTGGTGCCGTGCGCGACCGTCGGCTCCCAACCCGCGGGCAGCCATCCGCCGATCTGCATGTAGCTGTGCCCGTAGTAGTCGGGCGCGAGCTCGGTCAGCGACCAGCCGGTGAGGGTGACCGTGCCGTCGAACAGCTCCACCGTGGCGGCGGTCATCCGTGCTCACCGCCCGCAACGCTCTGCAGCTCGCGGACCGGCGACAGCGGCCCGGAGAACTCGACGATGTTCGCGAGCGAGCACCGCTCCGGCCGGCCGTCGACCGACAGCAGCGGCATCCCCTCGGACGTCTCGCCTTGGAAGTACCAGGTGTCGCCCTTGATGTCGCGGTACGGGACCGCCAGGTCGTAGACCACGCCGCCGTACCGGCACGGCCGCTTCGACTGCACGGCCGCCGCGACGTCGAGCTCGGGCACGTCGTACGCCAGGACGCTGAGAGGCACCCCGCCCCACGACGTCCGCCCGCACGACACGTAGTCGAGGCCCGTCACCTGCGCCTCGGTCAGCCCGAGCGTCTCCATCCACGCCACCCACCGGGCAGGGTCCGTGATGTGGAGACTCATGACGACGGTGTCGCCGTCGACCGTCACGCCGGTGACGTCCGGCTCGGCCGCGTACTGCGTGACCATGGCGGCGGCCAGCTGACGGGCCCGGCCGCACGCGTTGTCCCACGCACGGGCCTGGTCCTCCAGGCCGGCGGCCGACTCGGCCGAGCTTGGGGCCGGCGGAGTCACCGGCACCCAGCCCTCCGGGGTACGACGCAGGACCGCACCGTACGTACGCTCCGGGTCGACGAGCAGGTGCTGCTGGTCGAGAGCGTGGGCGATCGCCTGCGCAACGTCGCCCGTACCGGAGAGCAGCTCGCGGACAACCTTGATCGTCTGGGGCAGATTCTTGTTCATGCGGCCACGACCATCTGGCGGCGCATCGTGGCGATCGCCCTGTACGCGAGCATCTTCACTGCCGTCGGCGTACGGTCCGCCCGGTCCGCGGCGTCCTGCACGGAGAGCCCGTCCAGGTACCGCAGCCGCACCACCTCAGCCTGCGCGTCGGTCAGGCCCGCGAGTGCGGACTCAACGGTCCGGCCGGCCTCGGCGATGGACAGGACCCGCAGGCCCTCCTCCTCCGCGCTGGCCTCCGACGCGAGCGACGGCAGAGTGCCCATCGACAGGGCGTCCCCCACCGAGATCTCGCACCGGAACCGTGCGGACTTGAGGTAGTCCACGATCAGGTTGCGGGCGATGGTGACCAGCCATCCGGCGAAGGGGGTTCCCTGCCAGACGAACGTTTCGATGCGGCGCAGCGCTCGGAGGAACGTCTCCTGGACCAGATCCTCGGCGAGCTCGCGGTTGCGGACGCGGCCGAGGAGGTACCGGTACACCTCAGGGCGGTGCTCGTTGTAGAGGGAGGCGAAGGCCTCCCGGTCGCCAGCTCGGGCGCGGGTCAGGAGCTCCGGCTCCTGGTCCGTCCCCGGCGGGGTGATCTTGGGGCTAGCCTGTGTGGTCAAGGCCTGCCTCCATTTCTCTGGTGATGGGGTTGGTCTGTTGCGGGGTCGGTCCGGGTGCATCCGGTCGGCCCCGTTGTGCGTCAGGCGGGGATCTGCTCGCGGTGCTGGCGCATCGCGGCGAGTACGGCCCGCGGGTCGAAGCGGCGGCTACGGCCGACGTAGATCAGGCCCGGCCAGATGTGGCCCGCCTGCTCCGCCTCCTTGATCTGCCGGTCGATCCACGACATCGACTTCCGCAGGAAGTCGGCGAGCTCGCGCTGGTCGAGCAGCCGCTCGGGCAAGTCGGTGGGTGCCGACTTTCGCGAAGCTCCGATACGCGGTACGCGTGTAGATGTAGATTCGTTGAGCGTCAGAAAGACCGTCTCGAAGAACGCGTCGACCTCCTGGTCGAGCGCCTGGGCGATCAGGCCGGCGGCCCGGTCGCTGGTCTCTTCGCGGGCGGTCTTGCCGGTCCCGACGATGAAGCCGACGTATGCGGGGCTCAGCCCCTTGCCGGTGGGGTCGAGCTCCCTCGTTCGGGCGGCGAGATGCGGGATGTCCAGCCCGGCCGCCCGTATGGCGGCGCGGAGCGGGGCTCCCTTGTCCAGTCGTCGCATGGTGGTGTCCTCCGGCGCATGGCCGAATAGGGGTGCCGCTGGTCGGGGTGACCTGCGGTGTCTACAGTCTGCATGTAGATGCATATCGAGTCAAGGGGGCTTGTTGGGGGTGTCGCGACGCTGAGCGGGGGCGCACGGGGGTGCTGTAGATGCGCCGGGGCACGGTCAAATACAGGTCACGGTGCCCGCATCTACTTGCGGATGTAGATGCGGATAGTCGACACTCACCGATGTGACTACAGGCCCGAGCAACCCCGGCGACGATGCCGCCGAGGACCCCGCCCCCACCGGCGAGGACCTGGCAGCCATCCTCACCCGTCTCCTCGAAGAGACGGGGCACACCCAAAAAGAACTGGCGGCCCAGGCCGGCATCAAATACCCGACCTTGAACGCATGGGTGAATCGCACGCGCGGCACGTCGCGCATCGATGCGGATGACCTGCGCGCCATGGTCAACGTCCTCCGCCTCTGGCGGGCAGACGTGACCCCCGCGCAGATGTTCAAGGCGGCCGGGCGCAGAGTGCCCGGACCCAGCAGCGAGGAGCGCGAGCAGCGACTGCTCCGTCTCTACCGCGACCTGCCAACCGATGGGCAGCGAGCGCTAATCCAAACCGCCGAGGCGATGCGTGCTGCCAGCAGAAGCTGACTAAGGGTTGCCTAAGACAGGGGGAATAACTTCTTCCGATTGCATATGCCTAAACCCCTCCACAACTTCTACACACGAAGGTAGATTCGACTACCCGCTGTCCTCCCGTAGCGGCTCAACGCAACTGCGCAGCCCTGGGGGATACCTGTGTGCACTCTCATCGCCGTGGCCGACTCCCAGTCGGAGACCGCCATTTGGGACCCGGACGAGATCACCATCTCCGTCCAAGGGGGCACCCACCCACACGACCTGATCAGAGACCTCGCGGCTCTCCTGGCCGACCTCGGCGCACCCACCACCACCGCCACCGGCGGCGGCCTCGCCTGCTTCTGCGGCGACCCCATCACCATCCCGCACGAAGCGCTCGCCGCCGGCACGCTCTGATCAGGAGTCCGCCGTGCAGAAGACGCAGACCCGCAACCCGCGCCCCAACCCGTCCATGCGGTGCGGCTGCCCGCCGTGCCTCGCGAAGTACCCCGGCAACCGCGAGCCCACCGACGAACACATCGGTTCGTGGGAGGCCCGGTACACCGACCCGCAGGGCAAGGGCCGCAGCAAGAACTGGGCCGACGAAACTGCGGCCATCGAGTTCCTGGAGCAGACCCGCACCGAGATCCGCCAGCGCACCTGGCTGGATCCGGCCCGCTCCGAGATCACGCTCTGCGCGTGGCACCGGCTGTGGTGGCCGACGCAGACCGGTGAGGAAACCACCCTCGACCGGGACGGCCGCAGCTACCGCAACCACATCGAGCCCCACTGGGGTGCGCTCAAGTTGTACGAGTTCAGCTGGCTCGGCATCCAGACCTGGGTGAACCAGCTGCACGACGAGAACGGCGGACCGCTCGCCGCGTCCTCCGTGGTGAAGGTCTTCCAGATCCTGGACCGGATGCTCGAAGCGGCGAAGCGGGACCGGCGCGTCCCCTTCAATCCGGCCGAGGGGGTCAAGCTGCCGAAGGTGAAGAAGAAGCACCCCGAGGATCGGCGGCCGCCGTCGTACGCACAGCTGTGGCTAATCCGCGCGCAGCTTCCCGACTACATGCACACCCTCCAGATCGTGGCCCAGGAGACCGGTCTCCGCTGGGGCGAGCTCGCCGGGCTGCGCTGGTGCAACGTCGACTTCGGCCGCCGGGTCATCCATGTCCGCGAGGTGCTCACCGAGGTGAGGGGGAAGATCAGGCGGAAGGTCTACCCCAAGTCGGACGCTGGCCTGCGCACCGTGCCGATCACCGGCCTCGCGCTGCGCGTGCTGCGCGAGCTCCTGGCCGACGAGCCCGACGCCAGCACCGCACGATCCGAACCCGAGGCCGGTCTCTGCGTGAACGAGCTCGTGTTCCACGGGAGGAACAAGGTCCGGCGCGGATCGAAGAAGGCCGGGACCGCGGGCGAACCGTACCGGGCGCCGCTCCGCCGCTCCGCGTTCCGTCGCCTGTGGACGGACGCCCTCACCCAGTCCGGCGTCGGCCGGAAGAAGACGAAGAAGGTCACGGTCGAGGAGCGGGACCCCGAGACCGGCCGCGCGCGGAAGGTGCAGAAGGACCGCACGGAGTGGTGGCCGGCCTTCCACGACCAGCGGCATTCGTTCGCGTCCCGGCTGCACGACCGCGGTGTCCCGGAGGTCATCGCGCAGGAGATCCTCGGGCACGAGCGCGCGGGCAAGGTCACCTGGCTCTACACCCACGCCGCGGCCGACTACGCGGGCCAGGTCCTCGCCGCCCTGGAGGACAAGAAGCCGGGCCGTACCGGAGCGAAGAAGCCTCTGCGCCTGGTCGCGTAGGTCACATAATCCCTGCCCCTGCTGGGCGTTGTCCCCTACCGTCCCCCTATGCATATGGACGTCCGAAGGCTCGCTCACTCATCACAGAAGTGGATGGCGGCCGCATTTGCGGCGCTCTCTGAAGGACCGTCGTCGGAAGACCTGGCGGTTCATCACGCAGGTGTGGCCACCGAGCATCTCCTCAAGGCATTCCTGGTCTCGCTCCATCCAGCACTGATAGCCGACGGCAGGGATTTCGAGTCGGTCCTCTACGCCACGGGACATGGCGCACTTCTTCAGGTGCGAGGGTCCCAGGTCAAGACGATCCAACTGGGCGAGGCGTATGTCCGCGTGGAGAAGATCCTGAGGGGCAAGATCCCTCCGAAGCCCAAGGTCTGGCCGCTTGCCGATGCGCGCAACGGCGTGGCTCACTGCGGGTTCCACGATCGGACCGAGGTGACCGCGGTCTTCACCAGCTGCCTGAAGGTGATTGATCCGCTGCTCGCCGAGCTGGGGCTCGGGTCGCGGTACTGGGGTCCCTACAAGTCGATGCACGACAAGCTGCTCGACCAACACGTCGAGGCCGCGCGCATTCGATTGGAAGGGAAGCTGGTCAAGGCGCGTAGCACCTTCGAAGATCGATACGGCTATCTCGACGACAAGGAGCGCGAGCTCGTGCTCGTGGCGATCGCCAACGTCGCCTCGCCCGAAACCATCGAGCACGATGAGCCTGCCGCCTGCCCTGCCTGCTCGACGCAGGGATGGCTCGGTGGAGCTTCGCATGTTCCCGAACACGCGACCACGGTCTACATGACGCCGGAGGTATTCGATTGCCGGGCGTGCGACCTGCATCTGCAGCTGGAGGAGCTCGACCTGTTGAAGGAGCCGCTCGGAGGTGACATCGACCTGAAGGTGTCGCCCGAGGACTACTACGCGGACTACGAGCCGGAGTGGTCACGCGAGGACTTCGAAGACGATGGACCGGACGAGGACGCGATGGTCGATGCCTACATGAACCGATGACGCTCGCAGTCGCCGGGAGCCCGGCAGCGCTACCCCGGGACTACCCCAGGACTACCCCAGCAGCCGAGTAAGCCAGGGGAGGGTCTACGAATGCTTGCGGATGTAGATTTCTGTAGGGCCAGGTGAGGCGGGTACCGGCGGTGACCTGGGGGTCTCCTCCATATAGGGCCGGGTCCTGATAAGGATGAGGCCACAGGTTCAAATCCTGTTAGCCCCACAGCGGCGTAACGCCAGGTCAGAAGGCCGGTAGATCCTCAGGATCTACCGGCCTTCTGCGTATGTGGGCCACGGTGCCGATACGGCGCGCGCCCCAATCGACCAAGGTGTGGGGGACCGCGCGGAAGCCGTGACCGGACTGCTCTCCCTGGTAGACCTCGGGATCTCTCCGCTGCCGTCGCTGACCGCCTGCGACCGGGGAACGGGCAAGCGGTGGCTGGTTCCGGTCGTCAACGTCGTTCTCGGTGCGACGTTCCTGGACTGGGCGGTGGCCCTCGTGCCGGCCCCGCGCAAGCCCAAGGTCCCGTCCGCGGCGTGAGGCCGGTCCCGCAGGACACCCGCCGGGCCTGACACCGGTCCGCGGGGCAGCCTGCGGGCATGAAGAAGGCCCCTGCCGGGGATCCGGTCCAGGGGCCTCGCGTGGTCGGGCGCGGTGCGCTCAGGGTGGCAGGGGGACGCCGTCCCGGGCCTGGGCGTTGCCGAGGGCGGTGCGSGTGCCGTGGGGGGCGCGGGCGGTGTCCAGGGTGTCAGGGGCGAGCGTCCGGGCGGCGGGCGAGGAACCGTGGGCCTCGGCGCGGATGCGCTGCTTCATCGTGGGCGGCAGGGCCCGGTCACGCGGGAGGGTCCATCGCACCGAGGGGGCGGTCGGAGTTGCGGCGGTCCGGGCGCTGTGCTCGTGGCTCGTGGTCGCCGGCTCCGTGACCGTGGCTTCCGTGGCCGCCGCGGTGGAGCTTGCGAGGCCCAGCGACGCGAGTAGTGCGAAGAACGCGGTGATGAAGGCGGTCCAGATGCTCTTGGCCTTGAAGGTGCTCATGGCCCCTCACTTTCAGGTGGTCCGGTTTGCTTACCTTTCTGATGATGTGGATCCGGCTCGCGATTCCGTGGAGCGACGCCACCGATATGCCGTTCTTCAGATGAACACCACTCGTATGGTGCAACCGGTGCGGATATGAGGCGTCCGGGCGTCGCGCCGGGGTCCATCGGCACCCCCGTCCGCCGATGCACAGTCCGGCGATGATCGCTCTTCTGTAGGCGCCAGTTGGGTTGCGGGGAGGTCACCGGTCGATATCGGCCGATGTGTATAGTCGGGCAGCAGAACTCCCCAATGCCAAGGAAAGACGAGGTCGCGCGGTGAAGAAGCTTCTCCTGGTCGCACTGGCCGCCATCGGCGGGCTCCTCGTGTACCGCCAGATCCAGGCGGATCGCGCCGAGCAGGATCTGTGGACGGAGGCGACTGACTCCGTGCCCGCAGGTTCGGGTGTGTGAGACAGAACAGCCTGTCGCGGGCCCCGGTCGCAGATGCGGCCGGGGCTTCGTGCTGTTGCGGGACCGTGACACCTGTGCCCTTGAGTTCCCTTAAGCAAATCAATAACTTGCTTGAGCAAAGGAACCGGGGTTCGGGTCGAGGGGGCACGGGTGACCGCACGCATTCACCACCGCACCGCGCGGGTGGGGACATTGATCGGCGGGGCGCTGTTCGCCCTGGTGGCAGGCGCGCTGCCGGCCCTGGCGGACCCGCCGGCCGCCCCTGACGCACCGGCCGCGGCCCGGTCCGACGGGAGCGGCAGCCTGGTCATGGTGCTCGACTCGTCCGGCTCCATGGCGGACGACGACGGTACGGGGCACACCCGGATGGAGAGCGCCCGGACCGCCGTCGGCACGGTCGTGGACGGGCTGCCCGACGGCTATCCGACGGGGCTGCGCGTGTACGGCGCCGACCGGCCGCAGGGCTGCACGGACACCCGGCTCGTACGCCCGGTGCGCCCCCTCGACCGGGCCGCGACGAAGCAGGCCGTGGCGGCGGTACGGCCCCGGGGGGACACCCCCATCGGCCTGTCGCTCCGGAAGGCGGCGCAGGACCTGCCGCGACCCACGGACGGCTCCATCGGCACGCGCACGATCCTGCTGATCTCCGACGGTGAGGACAACTGCGGTACGCCGCCGCCGTGCGAGGTCGCCGAGCAACTCGGCAAGGAGGGCGTCGGGCTGCGCATCGACACCGTCGGCTTCCAGGTGAAGGGCGCGGCCCGCAAGGAGCTGGAGTGCATCGCCCACGCGGGCAACGGCCGCTACTACGACGCGCCGGACGCCGAGGCGCTGGCCCGTCAGCTCCAGCGCGCCTCCCGGCTCGCCGCCGACGGCTACCGCCTGCGGGGCGAGCGGGTGACGGGCGCGGCCACCGCCGACCGGGCCCCCGCGCTCGGGCCCGGGCAGTATCTGGACACCATCGGGCCGGGTGAGAAGCGGTACTACGCGGTCGACCTGGACGCCGTGTCCACGGCGGACTTCGCGGCGACGGCGGTGCCGCAGCCCGGCGCGGCCGTGGACACGTTCGACGCGTTGAGCACCAGGATCGAGTACGACGAGCACGGCTCCTGCGGGACGCACACCGCGCGCTTCCTGCAGAAGGAGGGTGCGGTCCCGCTGACTTCGGCGGTCGCCCGGATCCGTTCGGCGGAGGGCACCCGCACCTGCGACCGGGCCGGCCGCTACCGGCTGGTGGTGGAGCGCGAGAGCAAGCAGGGCTCCGACGCGGCGCGTTGGCCCCTGGAGCTCGTGTACGGGGTCGAGGCGCCGCCGGCGAAGGGTGTGACAGCCGCCCGGTCGCAGCCGGAGTACGGCCGGGGCGGCAAGGAGGCCGTCCTGCCCGCGGGCGATCCCCGGGACGTACGGGGCGGCACCGGTTTCAACGACGCCGAGACGATCGGCGAGGGCGTGTGGCGCGACCGGATCCTGCCGTCCCAGACGCTCTGGTACAGGGTTCCGGCGGGCTGGGGCCAACAGGTGCGCTACGACGTGGAGTTCGCCAACGAGCCCACGGTGGACGGCGGCACGGCCACGTATTCGTACGGCGCGACCGAGCTGTACACGCCGGCCCGCCACCCGCTCACCGGCGGTGGCGAGTTCCACCCGCGCGCGATGTACAACGGCCGCCCTGCCGCGGTGGCGATGGGCGGGGTGCCGGTCGCCTGGACCAATCGCTACGAGGACCGGACCGATGTGTGGCCGGTGCACGCCGAGGGGGGTTTCTACCTCGCGGTGACGCTGGGCGCGCGGGCCGCCGAGATCGCGGAGAACCCGCGGATCGGCATGGTGCTGCGGGTGTCGGTGCTCGGCGACGAACGGGCCGGCCCGGAGCACGGCGCCCCCGCGGTCAAGGAGGACAAGGCGGGCGATTCGACCGCGTCCGCAGACAGCGGTGGTGCGGGAGGGGCAGGATGGACCGGCATCGCGGCTGCTGCCGGGGCTGCCGTCATGGCCGCGCTGGTCGCCGTGTTCGTATATGTACGCAGCCGCCGCGGGTCAGCCGCACGGACGACGAGGGGAAGCGCGTGATGAGGCAGCGCAGCAGGGGCCGGGTGACGCTGGCCGCGGTCGCGGCGATGTGCGCGGTGGCGGCGCTGCCGGGACCGGCGTGGGCGGACGGTGAGACGGCTGCGTACACCTTCGATCCGGGTGCCGAGGCGGTGGCCGGCGCGGTGGTGAACACCGACGCGAAGGCCCTCGAGGCGGGCTCGGTCTACAAGAGCTCGATCAAGGCCGGCGAGAAGCTGTACTACCGGCTGAACCTGGACGCGACGACGAACGCGTACGTCTCCGCCGTCGCCGTACCCGCAAGCGGCGGCAAGGTCGCCTACGGGGACGGCATCACGGTGAGCGTCAGGGACTCCTCGGATCTCCGGTGCAGCTCCGAGGACGCCCGGTTCGAGTCCGCGGAGTATCCGCGTCCGATCGCCGCGTACGCCTACCGGGTCGTGGAGAAGGACAGCAGCATCTGCCAGGGCCCCGGTACGTACAACGTCCTCGTCGAGCGGGAGAGCAAGGCCACCTCGGGGCCGGAGGACTGGGAGCTGGAGCTGCGGTACGCGACGGAGCCCGAACTCGCCGACGACGCCGCGATGCCGACCGAGGCACCGGAGGACTGGCCGTCCGCGTCACCCGCGCCGCCCACACCGGCCACCGACAACCGCAGGCAGGGCGGAACCGGTTACTACGACGCCACCAGCCTGGAGACGGGCGAGTGGAAGGACGAGATCACGCCCGGGCAGACCCTCTTCTACCGGGTTCCGGTGGACTGGGGCCAGCAGATCTTCGCCACGGCGGGCCTCGGCAACAGCACCGCCTCCGACGAGTACATCAGCGGCGCGCTCGCGATGGCCCTCGACAACCCCGCCCAGGGCCATGTCGACAACGCGTCGCCCATGGCGTACTCGGGCAAGCCGGCCTCCGTCTCCCTGGACCCGGTGCCTCCGGTCGCGTACCGGAACAGGTTCGACGCGAGCAGCAGCGTCAGCGCCATGCGCTTCGCGGGCTGGTACTACCTGTCCGTCACGCTGAGCCCGGAGGTCGCCGAGGCCTACGGCACCAAGCCGTTCCCGCTGACGCTGTCCGTCAAGGTCGAGGGCAAGGCCGAAGGGTCTCCGTACGAGGGCGACGCAGGGATCTTCGCGGTCACGGACAAGGACAAGGACCTGGCCAAGAGCGGGAAGAGCGGTCCCCAGGCGGCCGAGAGCGAGAGCGACACCATGAAGCTCGTCGGCGCTGCCGGCATCGGCGCGGGTGCCGTGCTGGTTCTCGCGCTGGGCGTGTGGACCCTGCTCGCACGGCGTCGCGCGGCCACCACTGACGCCGGCGCCGGTCAGGCTCCGTACGGAAGCCCGCCGCAGGCCTGGTAGTTCAGGCCTGGGTCAGTGCCCAGATGCCCACGGCGAAGCAGATCAGCGCCACCAGCAGGACCGGGACCGCCACCTTCGGGGGCGGTCCCGGACGCGTTCGCGGCGCCTGCGGGACGGGCGCCGGGGCGGGCGGGCGGTGCGCCGCGGGCGCCTGCGGGTGCTGGGCGGTGTAGGCGCGGGTGAGCGGCTGTTCGTGCCGCACCGCGGAGGTGGGGGCCTGCGTGACCGGCGCCGGCGTCAGTGGTGGCCGCGCGACGCCGTGCGAGCAGGGTCGACGCCGTGCGAGCAGGGTCCACACGCCACGGGCGCCCGCAAGGCCCTGACGGCCGCCGTCGAGATGCTGCCCGAGCCAGGGACCGACGACGAGCCGGTGGAGGTCTTCGACCAGATCGGCCCGCTGCCCGCCGGCGCTCCGGCCTCCGCGGCCTGCTGGTCCGTTACCGGCCCTGCCGGGCCGAATCCGGCGGGCAGCGGGCCGATCTGGTCGAAGACCTCCACCGGCTCGTCGTCGGTCCCTGGCTCGGGCAGCATCTCGACGGCGGCCGTCAGGGCCTTGCGGGCGCCCGTGGCGGTACGGAACCGGGCCTGCGGGTCCGGCTGCAGCAGCCCCGCGAGGACCTGCCACAGCGGTTCGGGGATGCCCTGCGGCGCGCTGGGCGTCCCGTACGAGGCGAAGTGCTCCACGAGCGCCTGGGAGTCGGGCTTCTGGCCCTGGAGCAGATACAGGGCGACGAGACCGACCGCGAAGAGGTCCGCGGGGAAGTCGGGCTCGGCGCCCATCATCTGCTCGGGTGCGAAGTAACCCGGCGTCCCCACCACGTAGTTCGTCTCGGTCAGGCGGGGCTCGCCCTTGCGCATGGAGATCCCGAAGTCGGACAGCCGCAGATGCGGCCGGCCGGTGCCGGTGGCCTCCATCAGGATGTTCGCCGGCTTGATGTCCCGGTGCACGACGCCCTCGGCGTGCACCGTCGAGAGACCCGACAGCAACTGGTCGAGCAGCGTGCAGACGAACCTCGGGGGCAACGGGCCGTAGTCACCGATGACATGGGCCAGCGAACCGCCGCTGACCAGGTCCATGGTGAACAGGACCTTGTCGTCGTCGGCGGCCCAGCTCGCCGGGGCGAGCACATGCGGGTGCTCGATGCGCAGCGCCTGCTCGCGGACGAAGCGCAGCAGCGTGTGCGCGTCGCTCTGCTGGAGGACCTTGGCCGCCACGTAACGGCGGCGCCGGTGATCCCAGGCACGCCAGACAGCACCGACCCCACCACGTCCGATCGGATCGATCAGTTCGTACCGACCAGCGAAGACCTCACCCATTGCGCTGCGCCCGCTCCCCGTTCCTGTGTCGGCCCGTGCCCGTCCCTGTTCCCGCGCCCGGACCCGGATGCTCCGGTTGCCGGGCGGGTGCCCGGTCCTGTCCGGCCGTCTAGCTCTGGTGGCCCTCGTAGTGCGCCACCGCTTCGGCGGTGCGCCCTGCGCCGTACACCCGGAGGAACTCTGCCAGTTCCGGGTGGGCCGGGGCGAGGGAGTCGGCGGCATCGATGATCTCACCGGCCGCCGCGACGGACCGCAGCAGCGACTGGATCTCGCGGACCACGCGGCGCACGGTGGGAGCGCCGCCGGTCGTCGTGGTCTGGCCGGTGCCGGTGAGCACGGAACCCCCCTGGGACTTCTTGATCTCTTCCATGCGGTCGGTCGCCTCTCCCGCGCTGACGCTGCCGTCCGCCACCTGACTGGCCAGTTCCTGGAGCGCCTGGACCCGCTGGACGACCGCCGGATTGCCGATCTTCGCCCGCTGGCCGCTCATGAGCTGGGAGAGCATGGGGGCGGACAGTCCGAGCACCGCGGCGAGCCGGGCCTGGTTCAGACCGAGGTCATCTATCAGCCGTCGGAAGAGCGCGCCCAGCGGCTCCCCGTACCAGCTGCGCTGAAGATCCCTGGCTCTGGCCGTTGCCTCTTGCTGCGCTGCATCCATGGCGTCTCCCCTTCGCTGCGGCTTCGCTGCTGCGAACCTCGTCGTGCATCTTACGGAGAGTGGTCGCCTACCGGGAGTCCCTATCTTTTTGGAGGTTTCAGGGGGTCACCCGGTACTCTGGTCTGCGGCGGTGGCCCACGGCGCGGAGCGTCGGGTGCTGCCTGCTTTTCGGGGCCTTAGCTCAGTTGGTAGAGCGCTGCCTTTGCAAGGCAGATGTCAGGAGTTCGAATCTCCTAGGCTCCACATCAAGAGACCCCTCTGACCTGCAGACATGCAGACAGGGGGGTCTTTTTGTCCCGATATTCCGTGCTGACGTGTCAGCACGGCTGTGCTGACGTTTGGCTCCGGATGACTGCTGTCCGGGGCGCGGGAGTGTCTGTGCTCTCTTGCTGATCTCCTAGGACCGGCGGGCGACTGCGGTCCGGCCCTGATAGTGGTCATCATGCTCAGCCGGCCGAGGCGGTGCGCTCCTAGGCGAGTAGGACGCTTCGTCTGCTGGCGACTCTAAGCTTGGTGATCGATGACAGTCCGGGCGCAGGCCCGCTTGTCAGGGATCGTGGACGATGGCTCTTCTAGACTCCGCGGCGCTCTTCAGGGCGTGGGTTTCTGCTGCCTCGGGGTTGTCGGGGGTGGTGTGGCGTGGATAGCCTGGCTGGAAGTAAGGAGTTCGGGACAGGACCTGAACCACCGCTGATCTCTTCGAGGCATGGAGCGTCGGAACGCGCCTTCGCCACCGCCTCTTTCCCTGTTCTCTTCCGTTGCCGCCGGGATGTCAGTGCTCCGGGGGCCGAAAGGCGTCTGCATGACTATCTACTGTCAACACGCGAACCGTGGGAAGACGCAGATTCTGGCGGTCTACCGGCGTGAGGACGATGCCGTGTCGTCCACCGTGACGAGCCTCGGTTCTGCAGAGCTTGCGGCACCGATCGTCGAGGCACTCAATCGGATCTCCGCCCTTGCCACAGTCCCCTTGGGCCTCTTTGACGAGCGGGGTAGGCGGGTGGCTCGTTATCCCACTGAGCATCTGACAGCGCTCAACGACCGGGCGGCGCGTGCTGGACTCCTTAACGGAGCGCACAGCCTCTGGTACGAGTGGGTCTGCTGGGATCTTCACCAGGCGCTGGTCGATCTGGACGCGGCTGTTGCGGCCGCACCCGCTCCGATCCGGATTGCGATCGAGGCGGAGCTGGAGACAGAGGAACGTGAGCTGCGCGATGCGCTCGCCGAGTACTCAGAGGCAGTCCCTGTGCCTGAGGAGAACCAGCGTTCCTGGGATTCCGGGTTCCCGTTCGTTCCGTACAAGGGTGGTATGCACCTCCTGACGCGTGAAGCGCGGAAGGAGTTGGACCGTCTTGAGGAAGGCATCACCCGCGAGAAGCGGGAGGCGGCGGTTTCGGACTTGCGGCTGCTGGTCACCGCCTTCGACCAGTGGTCGGCCGCGCAGGCGGACGACGGGATGTTCTCGCTTGAGTACCCCGAGATCTTCGCTGAGCCGTACGACGTGGATCACTACTTCCTGACGGTCTCCGCCCCAGATCCTGGTGGTGAGGGCATGGACGCTTGGCATGTCGATGTGTGCCAGTGGGTGCCCGATGATCCTGAGGAGAAGGACGAGGAGGAGTACAGCAGCGCCACCGGTGAACACCTCCTCCGGTGCGTGCTGCCCGGGACTCCGAGTGCCGAAGACGTCGCCCAGTTGTTGTCCAGAGTCGCTTCGGAGCCAGGAGTACTCACGGAGTGGGCTCAGACGACTGTGGGGAGCCCACTGGAGGGGACGAACCTGGTCGTCACCTCATGCATGGCCGAATGAACCTTGAGATAGCCCGCGCCGGGGGCAGCCTCTGCTGTTTCAGCTGGGCAGTGTTCCTGGGGGGAGGAGAAGGGCTGACGGGAGGGGCTGCCGTCCCAGGTCGGCGGGCGGACCTACACCCTCGATCTGTACATGCCGCCCCGCCCCGAGCCTGAGAACAGCCCTGCCTGACCTGCTTGTATTGCGATCGAGCCGGACTAAAAAAGATGTGAACGGGGAGTTCCCAGTTCTGCAGCAAAATCGCAGGTCAGGAAGGTATCGGGGCTGGACCTACTGGGCTGTGGTGCGGGTTTTGCTCTGCTGCCGGATCCCCTAAGCCCAGGCGGTGCTACTTCGTCGGAGGTGTGCCGAGTCGGGGGGAGGAGTGGTTAGCGGCGTTGAGTCTGCCCGTACGTACCTCTTCGGAGGCGCGACTCTCTCTATACTTCAGATATGGATCAGGAACTGGAGCGAGCTGCGCTCGTCGCGCTGCTGCGGCGTGGGGGTCGCTCCTGGTCCGAGATCACGGACCAGGTTGAAGTTGTAGGCAGCGCTCGCACCGTGCTTGAGGATGTGCTCGACACCACGGGGCAGGGTTCTCTCTTCGATACCCAGCCGCCCGCAGACCTAGAAGCCGGCGTTGCTGAAATCGCTGCCTGGGAACGTGAGGGCATGCGGTTGGTCACCATCCTTGATGAGGACTACCCGCTCTATCTGCGGCTGGTCCACCAGCGTCCGCCTTTCCTCTTTCTGCGCGGTGCATCTGTCGAGGACGATCTGCGGGTTGCTGTGGTGGGAACCCGTACTCCGACGCCGGAGGGCGTCGCGCACGCGCGTGCAATCGCTGGCGGACTTGCGGAGCGTGGTGTCACCGTGGTCAGCGGCCTGGCTGCGGGAATCGACACCGCAGCGCACGGCACCGCGCTTGCTGTCGGTGGCCGAACCGTAGGAGTCATCGGTACCGGTCTCCGACGTTCCTACCCTGCGCAAAATGCCCGGCTGCAGCAGGAGATCGCCGAGCGGGGGCTGCTACTTTCCCAGTTCTGGCCGGATTCGCCTCCCTCGAAGGCGTCATTCCCCATGCGCAACGCGGTGATGAGTGGCTACAGCCTGGCGACTGTCGTTGTGGAGGCTGCCTACCGCAGCGGGGCCCGCATGCAGGCCCGACTCGCGCTGGAGCACGGCCGAAGAGTCTTTCTCATGCGATCTCTTATGACACACGAGTGGGCGCGAGAGTACGCGTCCCGGCCGAACACCACCATCATCGACGGCCCCGACGACGTCTTCACCGAACTCGACTCCCTCGTCCCGGTTACGGGCGAGCTCACCTGGGCGTAGAGGGCGGCCGCGGGTGGCATCCGTCGTTGGGCTGTCCGCCAGGTATGCCAACTTCCTCGTCCACCCTTTGGCGGCTGGTCCAGGCGTATGTCAGACGTGCCGAGGCCCGGCGAACGCTGGATACCCCACCTGTTGGCCCTGTCAGCGGGCCGCCGAGGTTCTCGGCACCGGCGCAGCGGACACGGTGGTACCGATCAGCCTGGCCCTCAAAAGGGAGCAATACGCCAACGAGCTATGGCGGTACAAGAACGCCCAGGGCCCGCAGCAACAGTACTTCCGCATGGGATTGGCAGCCGTATTGTGGCGCTTTCTCGCCGCACATGAAGCCTGCATCAGTGCCAGCTGCGCCGTTCCACACTTCGACACCGTCACCACTGTTCCCAGCACCAGTGGGCGTAGTGCTCATCCGTTACGCGACATGGCGGCCGAGATAGTCGGCCCTACTCGTGCTCGCTACCGAGACCTGCTCACGGCGGCCCCGGAAGCGGCGACCCTTGGCCGTGCAGTCTCGCCCGCCCGATACACCTCAGCCGGCCTGTGGGGCGACAACATTCTGCTCATCGATGACACCTGGACCACCGGCAACCATGCCCAGTCCGCATCCGCCGCGCTGAAGGCAGCCGGGGCGGGCTGCGTGGCCATCGTCGTACTCGGCCGCCACCTCAACGTGGACTATGGCGACACCGCCTCTCACGTCGAACAGGCGCGACTGCGTCGGTTCTCCTGGGACGTCTGCGTGCTGCGGCGAGGGGCACACGGATGAGGAGCGGGTTCTCCCGTGAGCCGTAGGACGAAATGCTCGTGAGCTCGATGGGAGTCGGCAAAGAAGGCGGCTGCCGAGGTGGCCGCAGGTAGGGTTTGGGATCCGGGGAATCGTGGCGTGGGGGAGAGTATGAGCGAGCCGTTTTCCGAGATCGAACTCACGCAGGCAGTCGCCGTTCTGCGGCAGCAGTTGGTTGCTGCCGCGACAGCGGCCAGTGGCCAGGCACCTCTCTTTGATGTACGGGAACTGACCATGGAGTTCTCCGTTGAGCTGCGCAGGGATGCCCAGGCCAAGGCGGGTTTTCGCGCCTGGGTGGTGTCTGGCGAGAGCAGTGCCGCTGTGAGTAAGCATAAGTCGCACCGG
Organism: Streptomyces sp. OR43; assembly: GCF_008042275.1. Lineage (GTDB taxonomy): Bacteria > Actinomycetota > Actinomycetes > Streptomycetales > Streptomycetaceae > Streptomyces. Next base: position 1,765,112 of record NZ_RDBK01000043.1, read on the forward strand.
GTCACGCTCACTCTTGCGCCGAAGAACGCAGTGGATGGGAGCAGCTGGGTCATCGGCAACCCCGAAGCCGCTGATCTTTCGGAGTTCGATGACGGGCAGCGGCTGCCGTAGGGGTGGGGGCACTCATGGGAACCTCTGCGCGGCTGAACATCGCAATCGTTGAGGGTGAGAGTCAGGGCACCGGGTTCCTGCTAGGGGCCAGGCTTGTGCTGACCGCAGCACATTTGTTGGGCGACAAGCCTGTGCGTGTCGCGGTACCACGCGGGCTGGGGTCCCGTATCTGCTATGTGCTGTGGCGCGGCGATGGCGAACGATGTGACGCTGCACTGCTGTTGGCGGAGTCAGACCTTGTCGGTGACGGACCTGAAGCCGTTCGGTGGGGTGAGCCGGGAGACATGAACCCATGGTCTGGATGTGAAGTTCTTGGCTTTCCTCGGGTGCAGCGCCAGGAAAACCGGCCGGACACGGAGCAGTTTGTCGGCACGCTCAAGCCGGGTTCGGCCCTATTACGGGGACGCTACGTTATTGATGGGGAGCACTCCGCCCCGCGGCCGGTAGCGGACGGCTCGCCGTGGCAGGGCATGTCAGGAGCTGCTGCGATGCTGCACGGCCACGTGATTGGTGTTGCCGTCCAAGACCCAGGGGGATGGGACATGGCCGACTAGAAGTCTTGCCTGCTCGTCTGCTGTTGGAAGACGAAGTGTTCGTTGATCTCGTACAGCGCCATACGGGATTACACCCGACGCTCGAATCCTTGGTACGGAGTGCGACCGGCGGTTCGTTGCACGAGGTAACCGATTCCGTCAACGTTGCCACGGCCATAGGCGGGACGATCGATTGGGAAGAGGTGTCGGCAGCTTCAGCTGCCCACTTTGGGGTGCACCGAGTACGGGAAGTGTCCGGATTCCCCAGGATGGTGGACTGTCTTCCGCGAGACTTCGACAACGAGTTGCAGAGTCACCTTGCCGAGGTGGTTGAGAGCGGAGGCCTTGTTCTGCTCACCGGCCCTTCTGCAGCGGGCAAGACCCGGTCGGCCTTCGAAGCCGTTCAGCGAGTCTGTCCGGACTGGCTTGTCTGCCGTCCTGAGCCAGCCACGGACTTGAGCGGACTGACTGCGGCCTGTCGTACTGGCGCGCGGCACTTGGTGTGGCTCGATGACCTGGAGGGGCACCTGCATAGCGCAGGCCTTACGGCGAGCCTGCTGGCGGAGCTTCAACGGCGAGGTGTGGTCGTGGTGGCCACACTGCGGTCGCATCTGTACGACGATCTGCTGCAGCTGGACAGTGCTGCGGTTTCACTGGGCGGGCCCACGTACGGCTCAAGGGCGGCTGGTCGTCTTCTGCGTCAGGCTCGCCATGTACAGGTACCACGTACGTGGTCCGAAGCTGAGCGGGTGGAAGCGGGGCGGTCGAAGGACCCGCGGGTCATTCAGGCTCTTGAAGCGGGTGAAGGGTACGGACTCGCTGAGTATCTCGCTGCTGGTCCACAGCTGCTGGAGAGGTGGAAGGCAGGTGGCGACCGTCATCCCCGAGGGGCGGCACTGGTGGCTGCTGCGGTGGATCTCGCGCGTACCGGCCTTGCGGGCCCCTTGCCTGCTGGTGCCATTGAGGAACTGCACGGTGCCTGTTTGCAGCGAGCCGGCGGCGCAGCGTTGCGGCCCGAGCCCATCAAGGAAGCGTGGGAGTGGGCAACTCGTGAATCTCTCGGCATCACAAGCTTGCTGGTTCCCTCAGAGGGCGGTGGGTGGCGCCCCTTCGACTACCTGGTCACTGGAGCCACCCAGGGACAGGAGCCGTCCGGAAAACTGGACGAGTCGGTATGGCGCAAGGCGTTGGATCTTGCAGAGGGACAAGGCCGGTCCTTGGTTGCCTGGGCGGCGCTGACTGCGGAACGCTCTGACATCGCGAAAGAAGCGCTGCTGCCTCTGGCGGCAGCGGGCGAGACTGCGGCGATGGTGAACCTTGCGGCCGTACTCATTGAGAGCGGGGAGCGGAGCGCTGGGGAGCGGTGGCTGAGAGAAGCCGCTACGCATGGTGATGGAACCGCCATGCTGCATCTCGGTGCTCTCCTCGTGGCCGCAGACGACTCCAGTCAGGGCAAGGAGTGGCTTGAGAAGGCAGTCGAGTCGGGCCGGACGCAGGCACTCCGGCTGCTCGGTGATCTGGCTTCGCAAGACGGTGAGGACGAAGCCGCCGCCGAGCTTTGGGAACGTGGCGCGGAGCAGGGCGATGATGAGTGTGCAGTGAAGTATGGCAACTTGCTTCGGCAGCGATACATGGTGCTGGACGATCGCGGGACCTGGCTGCAGAAGGCGGCCGATCGAGGCTTGTCCGCAGCGGCGCTGTCATTTGCTGGCTGGCTTGCGTACCGGAAGCAGAAAGAGGCAGCGGCTTACTACCTGATTCAGGCACGGGAAAGAGCCTTGGCCGCCGCTAAGGAGGGTGACCCTGATGCCATGATCACGCTTGGCACCGTATTGGCCTGGGAGGGCGATGCGGCGAGCGCCGAGTCATGGTTCCGCAAAGCACGACAGCGTACACCTTTGTTGATGCCGGACTGGCGGATTGTCCGCGCGCAAGCCGATAGGGGCGGGCTCCAAGCCCTGGCAGTTAGCAGGAGCACCGAGGAGCAGTTGGCGGAAGGGCAACTGGCCGACGTAATGGAGGGGTTGTGGCCTCTTGACTGTCAGTACTGCGGGCTTTCGCTAGGAGCGGGGGTGCCCGCGCTTCGTGTGTTCGAGCAACCTTGGGGTGCCACCGCCAGCCTCTACCACTTGGGTATGTGCCGCTACCCCGAATGGACTGACAACGACGGTACTCGTCGCGACAGTAGCGTCGGCATCTTCAAGATCATCGGCTCGTCGGAGCCTCGTCTGACCTGGACGGCGAGTGCGGCTCACACGCCTCAGATCACCTTGGACGACAAGAGCCCATTGATCCTGCTGGTGAACGCGGGCGCGGAATCCGTAGGGCTGGTTCAGAGCGAGGACGCGCAGTGGCGTATGGCGCCGTCTGCCATCCATCAGCGCCAAGGAATGATGCCTGCCGGACATGCGCTCAACGTCGTCGCAGGGGCGGCGACCGTGCTTCGAGGGCAACTGACCGTGAAGCTGGGCCTCGAGGAGTGGTCGTCCGAGGTCTCGCGTGACATGGAACGCTTGTGCAAACGGCAAGGTGGAGTGCTGCTCATCATCACATCGGGACTTGCTCCTGTGGAGCCGAGTGCAGCGGTCCTGAATATGGCTTTGTCGGCTCCGGATGCCATCGCTGGATGGGTGCCAATAGTTCAGGGCGAACGTAAGTGGTCGCCTCGGTGGAGAGAGCGGTCTTAGCTCGATGTCTCCGGTCGTGCGACTGTCGGTAGGCGCTTCTCTCCTTGTGCTGGATGGGTGGCACCCGAGTGGTGGGAGGTTCTATTCGCTATAGCAATGCTCTCTGGGTCGTGCTGACATGTCAGCACGGGAGCCCGATCTAGGCGGATAGAGCAGTACGCAGGAGGATGGAAACAGAGCCTAATGTCCGATTCTCCGGCGTTTCCGCAGGTCAGAAAGGTAACAATTTCGGGTTCGAATCTCCTAGGCTCCACCTGAAAGCCCTCTCCGAACTGCGGAAACGCGGTTCGGAGAGGGCTTTTTCGATGCCGGGCGGGGTGGGCCCGGTCCTTCAGGCACTCACGAACTCCTTGGACCAGAAACTGCGGTAGATCAGCTTCCGGGACACCTCCATGAGGTACGTGATGGCCCGCACCTCGACCTCGCTGAGATCGGGGTGCCAGAGGTCGAAGAGCAGCACGGCGCGTCCGGCGCCGGTGCTGTTCCACACCTCGTGCTCGAAGGAGTCGTCGAAGACGAACGTCCTGCCCTGCTCCCACTGCCTCGACTCGTCGCCCACCCGGATGCTGGGGCCCTCGGGGGTGACGAGGCCGAGATGGCACCGCAGATGGGCGTTCGTGTAGCCCGTGTGGGCCGCGATGTGGGTGTGGGGATCGAGGACCGAGAAGTACGTCATTCCGCAGCCCAGCGCCCCGGGGATCGGCCCGAGGGCGGCCACGGTCTTCGGGCAGGCCTTGATGTTCCTGGGGTACGCCTTCGCCGTGTAGTAGAGGTAGTGCGCGGACCAGCGGCCCTCGTCGGCGAGTTCGGTGGGGTTGCCGCTCAGGGTCCGCTTGCCCCGCAGGCCGCCCAGCGCCTCGAACTCGGCGATGATGTCGGGCGTCGCCGCCTCCAGGCCGGCCGTCCACGGGAAGCGGTCGTTCTCCCACCACGGCGTCGCGGTGAGGCCGGGGATGAAGAGGTTCGGCTGCTGGCCACCGGTCGTGTGCAGGCCGACCTCGTCCCGGACCGCGATGTCCAGGCCCTCGATGACGCGTGCGACGGACGACCGGTCGATCTCCTGTTCGTCGATCCACCGCTCCAGGTAGGCGGGGCTCTGCGTGATCCATGGCTGCATGGGGGCCTCCATTCGTACGGGTACGGTGCGGTCGGCACCGCTGTCAGTCGGCGAGGATCGCCGTGAGCTTCTCGCGGGCGCTTCCGACGGCAGCCGTGCGCTCGGGGCTCAGGGACACGAAGCCGGTGAGCGAGCGGCGCAGGGTGTCGCCGGCGGTCGGGTCCACCCGCCCGATGGTGTGGACGGTGTCCGACTTCACCAGGACGAGCCGGTTCGGCCTGGGCACGATGGCCACCGGACTGGTCGTGCTCCTGTCGATCCGCCGCTCCATCCGCCGGACCAGGTCGCTCTCCACGTCGTCACCGGCGTCCGGCGGCGGCGGGTCCTCGTCGATCAGCTTGAGTTCGCCGCCCCACGACGGGCGCCACCGGTCGTGGAGGAACAGGATGAATTCGCCCCTGCGACCACGGCCCGCGTCGTTGTGCCAGCCGAGCCGGCTGCCGGCCGGGTACTTCCAGAACGCGAAGGCGATCCTGTTCCAGTCGGTGCTCGCCTCGCCGTAGAAGTCGCTGTACGCGCGCACCGTACGGCCCAGTTCCTCGTACGCCTTCGGCCGGCCGCCGGCGTCCAGGGAGCCGAGCTCCTCCTTGAACCGCACGCCCTTCGAGCGGAATGCAGGGCCGTCCTCGTCCGATATGACGCTCTCGCGCCGGGTGAACGCCGCGCGGTCCATCAGATCCCGGGCGGCGGAGAAAACCGGCTCACTCAGGAAGTCATCGATGATGATGAACCGCTTTCCGCGCTGAATCTCCCTCATGCGTCCCAGCCTTTCTTTTCCTGCGCGTTCGTTTTCTCGGGCACGAGGTTCCGGGCGGCGAATACGGCCTCGCCCCACCCGGCCACACAACGGCTCTCCGGCCGTACGAGGACCTGGTCGGGTATCTCCGTACCGCTGGCCTCCTCGATCCTGGAGGCGAGGGCTGTCCAGTCGAGGGAGCTCAGGCCGAGCAGGGCGAGGTCGAGGGAGCGCAGTTCGGCGTTCCCGACCAGCTCACCGGCATCGGGGGCGGACACGCCCCGTTCGGTCAGCGCCTCGACGACCAGGTCGGCGACCAGGCGGTCACAGGCGTCGCGCCCGGGCGAACCAGGAGAGTTCATGCTGCCTCGATTCCCTTCCGTACCATGTCGGTCAGAGCATTCCGGTCAGGCTTTCCCACCACGGTGCGGGGCATTTCCCGGCATACGAGGACGCGCGGCACAGGTGACCCGTCGGAATTCCCGGCCAGTGCCGCGATCAGATCCGTCCCGGCCGGATTTCCCTCGACCACCGCGTGGAAGTCCTCGATCTCCGGGCTGTCGGCGCGGGGAAGAACGAGCAGGAACACATCCCGTACACCGGTGACGGCCTGGAGGGATTTCGTGATGCCGTCCGTACGGACGAATCTCCCGTTGAGGCGGAGCGGTCCGCGGACCCTTTGCACGAAATGCACGGAGCCGTCGGCGCCGTGCCGGACGATGTCCCCGCTGCGCCACTCCCGGGTCGGCGGCGCGGGGTCGCCGAGATAGCCCTCGACCGGTGCGGGCAGTCGCAGGACCAGCTCGCCGCGGGCCCCCGGACGGGGCTGGAGGATGTCGACGCCGGAGACCGGCCGGCCCATCCCGCGGTCGCCGAAGAAGGTCCCGCCGGTCTCCGAGCAGCCGTATCCGCGCAGGAGCGGTACGCCGAACCGTTCACGGAACGCGGTGTCGAGCTCGTCACCGATCCGGCCCGCCCCGGCCATCACGGCACGCGGCCGGCACTCGCCCCGGCGGCGGGTGCCGGTCAGCAGCCGGGCCAGGGGCGGGGTGAGGGCGAGGACCGACACCTCGCCGGAATCGAGCCCGCGGGCCAGGGTGCCCGCGCGGACGAAGGGGGTGACCTCGATGTCGCCGCCGGCGAGCAGCGTGCTCATCGCGACGCCCCAGCCGAACGAGTGCACCAGTGGAACGGGCACCGCGACGCAGTCGCCGGGCGTCAGGGAGAGCCCGATGCGGTAGCCCTCGGCCTCGCAGAGCAGGCTCGCCACGCCGCGCCTGGCCGCCTTCGGGCGATCGGTGCTGCCCGAACTCAGGTGCAGGACCGCGGTGGTGGCCAGGCCGAGCTCGCCCTGCTCCCCGGTCCGGGGGACCACGGTCAGCTGCTCGGTGACGCGACAGGCGCCACGGGTGGCCTGCCCGGCCGGCTCGTCGGTCCCCGGCACCGGCAGCGGGACCGCGTCCAGCCGCCAGGCCGCCACGGCGGCCGCCACCAGGTCCCGTCCCGCGAGGCCGCCCAGCACCACCACGTCACCGGGGCGCACCCCGGCGGAGCCCAGACGGTCGACGAGGGAGTGGAAGGAGGAGTCTGCCACGTCGAGGGTCTCACCGTTGACGCGTACGCCCTGGGACAGGATGCGCCGGGCCAGTTCCGTACGACCGCTGCTCATCGCATGCCCTCCGTCACCACGGGCCGTTCCTCGCCCGCGGCGAGGACCTTGTCGATCGTGAGGATCGGCAGGACGGTGACGACGCTTCCGACCACCCCGATCCACAACGTGGGAACGACGCCGATCGCCGTGCCCAGCCAGCCCGCCGCGATCGCGGCGACCGGCATGCTGCCCCACACCACGAAGCGGATGGAGGCGTTCATCCGGCCGAGCAGGTTCCTGGGGCAGAGCTTCTGCCGCAGGCTGACCTGGGTCACGTTGTAGAGCAGCGCCCCGACCGTGAGCCCGAACTCCCCGACCAGCAGGACCGCTCCGGCCAGGACCTTGCCGGAGTCGGCGGCCAGGACCGCCAGCGGGCTGGCCGCGGTGAAGAACGCGGCGGTGAGCAGCCCTGCCGCCATGACCGTGCCGAGGCTGAACCGCTGCCGGGCGCGGGGGGCGAGCATGGCTCCCAGTACGCCGCCGACGGCACCGCAGGTCATGATCAGCCCGAGCATGAACGCGTCGAAGCCGAGCGTGCTCATGACGAGGACGGGGACCAGGGTGGCCACCATCGTGGCGAAGAAGTTCGATACGCCCATGGAGACGGCGAGCCGCCTGATGACCGGCTGGTCCCGGACGAAGCGCAGACCCTCCCCGATGTCGGCCGCCAGCCGGCCCCGGGCCCCGGGCGCCAGATCGGACTTCTGCTCGCCGTCCTTCGTGGCGGTCAGGCAGAGGAAGCTGAAGAAGTAGGCGAGGGAGTCCATGAGCAGCACCACGGGCGCGCTCACGACACGCATCAGCAGCCCTGCCAGCGCGGGCCCGGCCAGGGTGGACACCTGGGCCGTCGCTTCAAGGCGCGCGTTGGCCGGGGCGATGTCCTCCTCCGGTACGAGGACGGGGATGTAGGACTGGTAGCCGACGTCGAAGAAGACCGTCACCACGCCGACGACCAGGGCCACCGCGTACAGCGCCCCCATGCCCAGCTGTCCCGTGAACCACAGGAGGGGCAGTACGAGGACGGCCAGCGCGCGGACGAGAGCGGCCCACATCATCGTCCGGCGTTTGAACATCCGGTCCACCCACGCTCCCGCGGGCAGCCCGATCAGGAGATAGCAGACGGTCGACGCGGCACCGAGGAGGCCCACTTCGCGGCTGTCCGCGTGCAGGAGCTCGATCGCCGTGACGGACATGGCGAGCGTGCCGATACGTGCCCCGAACTGGGAGAGCGTCTGCCCGAACCAGAACCGCGCGAAGTTCATGGACGTGACGGAGTACGTGCTCACGAGGCGTACTTCAGCGCATCGATGGCGGCCGGTGCGTCCAGGAAGACGGATCCCCTGGTCCGCAGGCCGGCCTGGGCGACCAGCTCCTGGACGTGCTGCTTGCGGACGACGTAGCGGTCCTTGCCGTAGATCAGATAGCGGTTGAGGTCGGCCTCTCCGGTGAAGTTCACCGTCATGACGTTGGCACCGGCGGCGAGGCCGCGGGACTGGCCTCCCTGCGAGGTCTTCTCCAGCGCGCTCACCGAAGGGATGAGCAGGGAGGGGAGGTGGACCCGGAGTGCGGCGAGCGCGTTGAGCGCGAGCTCGTTGGATCCGATGGGGGCGAGTTGCAGGGGGGTGTTGGGGGCGGGYACGAAGGGACTCACACTGCACATGTGGACGCCGAGCGAGGCCGCCAGCTCGATGTCGTCGACGATGCTGTCGAGACTCTGGCCGGGCAGGCTGGAGATGAGTCCGGTGCCCACCCGGAAGCCGAGATCCAGCAGGTCCCGCATGCAGCGCAGGCGCTCCTCCAGCGATTCGTGCCGCAGCGCCTCGTGCAGCCGGGGGTCGCTCGTCTCGTGCTTGAGGATGTAGCTCGTCCCGCCGAGTTCCCTCAGACGCTCGTACTGTCCCCGGCGCATGTTCCCGAGGTTGAGCAGGATCTCCACGCGCCCGTCGAAGAGTTCCCGGATCCGGGGCATGGCCTCCTCGACCGCGGAGAGGTTGCGCGGGGTCTCGCCGCCCTGGAGGAGGATGATGTCGATGCCCGCGTTCCGGATCTCACGCGCCCTGGCGACGATGTCGTCGCTCGTCATGAAGTAGCGGTCGTTGTCACTGGTGTTGTCGCGTCGCATCGGGCAGTAGTCGCAGTTCACCCGGCACACATTGGTGATCTCGATGACGCCGCGCAGGACGACGGCCGGTCCGAAGTGTTCTTCCCGGAGCCTCCTGGCCTCGGCGAACAGTTCTTCCTGGGCCGGGCCCCGGGCTGTCAGACACCCGCGGATCTCGGATCGCGTGAGCATGTCGCACCTTCTTCCTGTCGGTCGGTCGGTTCAGCACTCGGGGACGGCGCAGTGCACGATCTGTTCGGCGACGAGGCCGGGGTCCGCCGTCTCGCGGTAGGAGTCGACGACGGTCGCAAGATCCGGGGCGAACCGCACCGGCGAGGCCGTGCCGTTGACCGTGATCCGGCAGACATCTCCCGGAGCGAGGCGGTCGCCGCGGAGATGCAGCGTGACCCGGCGGGCCCCGCTGACCTCCACCTCGACGCGGTCGGGGGACGTCCTCACCGCGTGGATCTCCGCGGCCCGGCCCGGCGTGATGCCGCCGGCTTCCACCCAGTGAGCGCGGCCGTGCCGGTCCTCGTCGGCCCGGTGACGTATCTCGGCCGGCTGCGCGGTGCGATGCGTACGGGCCAGCCATTGTTCGAGGCGGGTGAAGAGCGGACTGTCCGGCTCCAGACCGAGCGTCTCCAGGCCGTGGCCGCCACCGGCCACCTCCTCGTACCGGAGGTTCTCGTGGCCCAGCGCGCGCAGGGTGTCGACGGATTCACGGTCGAACCGTGCCGGGATCTGTTCGTCGGCGCTGCCGTGCACCACGAACAGGGGCAGCGGAAGGGTGTTGGGGAGCAGAGCCCTGGTGCGCGTGTCGGTGCCGAAGGACTCCCAGACCGACAGGGCTCCGTTGACGGGGACGGCGGCGGAGAAGGAGTGCCGGAACCGCATGCCCATGTTCCAGGTCGCCAGCCCGCCCATGGAGACCCCGGCCAGGACGCACCGGTCCGGGTCGGCATCGAGCGTGGTCCGTGCCCACCGGAGCGCCGCCGGAAGGAAGTCCGGGCCCGAGAGGTCCCAGCGCGGCATCCGGAACCGGCTGCCGAAGAGGCCCGCGACATCGAGGTTGTGCGACTGCCGGGCGGGGAACTGCGCCGTCGGGCAGAGGACGGCCAGGCAGAGCCTCTCCCCGAGTGCGGCGAAGTGCGGGAGTATCTGCTCCCCGCTGCCTCCGGCACCGTGCAGGACGATGAGGACACCCGGGCGCCGGCCCGCGGTGCGGGGGACCCGGACGGCCATGTCCGTACGCCGGCCTTCGCCGTCGTGCAGTTCCACGGTCCCGGACCAGGCCTGTCGCGGGCGTTCCCCGGACGTCTCCAGCAGCTCGCGCAGTGCGGTCGCGCCGATCTTCCGGTCCCGCAGTCCGGCGAGGGCGGCTGCCCGGTCGGGAAGCAGGCACAGCGCGCGTGCTTCGTGCGGCGGCATCATCTCCGGGCAGCCCCTTCTGTGACGGTGTCGGGTGCGAAACGCAGGAGGCCCAGGCGGACGGGGGTACGGCTCAGCCGCCGCGCCTTGGCCGCCGCCAGGCAGAGCGCGGCGGAGAGGTCCGCCGCAGGCATGGGGAACTCCAGGAAACGGGCCCCCCGCGCCCGCGCCGTCGGCGCGGCGGCCGCGACCAGTTCCCCGAGGTCCGCGACGGAGTGCCCGGGGAATCCGCTCAGTACGAGGCGGTGCCGGTCCAGCACCCAGTGGGCGCCGGCGGACCGGTGGCCGGGCCCGTGCTCGTCGTCATCGGCGACCACGTCGGCCACGAGCGGCGTGGCCGGTGCCCGTCCCGGCAGGGTGAGGACGCGGTCTCGATGGGCGGGCAGCGGTACGTGGGCCGCGCTGTCCGGGACCGCGATCTCGAACCGGTGGAGCAGCGGGCCGGAGGTCCGCAGCCGCAGCATGCGCGCGAGGGCTGCCTCCGGCTTGTGCGGTTCGACCCAGGCGGCGACGCCCGCGTACCCGCTGTCGCGTGCGTGATCGCGCATCGCGAAGCCGAGCTCCAGGGCGGCGCCGCTGCCGCGTACGGATGCGTCGACGAAGACGCCCTTGAGCAGGAGCCGGCTGCCCCACCGCATGGCGCGGTGCACCGCGCCGAGCCCGCCGGTGGGCGAGGCGAGCCCCATCCAGAGGTAGTCGTCGCCGGTCAGCTCCCGGGTCAGCACGGTGGGGTCGAGCCCTTCGAGCGTGACGATCCGGAGGATCTCGTCGGCATCGGCCGGTGTCAGCCGGCGTACGCGGCCGGTGGTCATGAACATTCACCTACAGATGAGGGGGCGATCACACGAGCGGCAGTTGCCGGCTCAGCGCGAGGTAGGGGAACTCCGTGGGCGCCGCGTCCTGCAGCTCCGAGGGAAGCGGGACCTTGGTCATCCGCTTGCTGGCGCTGCGCGTGGCCATGAAGTTGATCAGCACCCGGGCCGGCATGAAGCGGCTGTCCAGGTCCTTGATGATCCAGGAGAACAGGTCGGGATCGAACGGGTAGAACGTCGGGTCCACCAGCTCCCGGTCCGCCATGCCGAGCTGTCGGGCCATTCCGGTTTGCGGCAGCACCCGGTATCCGACATGCATGACCAACTCGCCGTCCTCCAAGCGGGAGTTGATGTATTCGACACTGTTGCGGACGCTCTCGCGGTCCTCGCCGGGGCCGCCGAAGACGACGTTCACCCGCGCGGGGATGCCGTGCCGGCGGCACCGTTCGAGGCACCGGTCGACATGGCGGGTGCCGAAGGTCTTGCCCAGCAGCTTCATGACGCGGTCGTCGAGGCTGTCGGGCGAGATGACGACGAATTCGACATTGCTGAGCGAGAGCAGTTCGGCGAACTCGTCGTCGAACGGCTTGGGAGTGAAGTACGCGGACCAGGTCAGTCCCGGCAGATTCAGTTCGATGAGCAACCGGACGACGTCCTTGGCGTACCGGAGTTCACTGTTGAAGATGCCGTCGGTGAAGAACACCCGGCGGATTCCGGAGGCGTGGATGGCGCGGAGCTCGGCCGCGAGGAGTTCCAACGGCTTGAGATCGCCGGAGTTCTCGCCGGTGATGTAGGCGTACGGGCAGTAGACGCAGCCCTGGTAGCAGGTCTTGCGCCGGGTCTCCACGCCGATCATGGCCTCGTCGAACTGTGTGTAGGTCTCCATCAGCGCCCGTGGGTGCTGGAGTTCCTTCGTCATGAAGGCGTTGTACTGCCGGCCGGTGAGGTTCTGGTGCGAGCCCCGGTAGAGGTCGGGGGCGGCCAGGATGTCGAGCATGCTCTGTTCACCGGGGCCGACGACGCCGACGTCGAACCCGAGCCGTTCCATCAGCTGGTCGGCGAAGAGGCTGTAGCCCGGTCCGCCACCGACCAGGAGGGGAGTCCGGTCGCCGAGTGCCTGGCGTACCCGGCCGAGAAAGGCCTGGTAATGCGTGACATGGCCGTCGCAGGACATGTCGATGGGGTCGATGTTGCGGATCGTGAACCCGATGACGTCCCACGGTTCGGTGACCCAGGACAGATCCTCGATGGCCGCGGGGTTCTCGACGAAGTCGATCAGCCGGGTCTCGTGGCCCGCGTGGTCGAGGGCATCCTGCACACACCGCAGGCCGATGGGGAAGATCGGTTCATTGCCCGGCATGGGGAGACTGGCCAGATTGACGAGGGCGACGCGGGCCATCTTCGGTCCTCCGGAATCTTTTCTGCGAGGGATGGTCAGGTGAACAGCGGGGATAGGCCGCGGGAATGCGACCTATCCCCGGCAAGGGTTTTTCACCCTACGCATCGATGACCGCGAAATGACGCGCAGAATTTCTGTGACTCCCGAATCACGCCCTGGCAGGCGCGACCATCCCGATCACGCGCAGGAAGGCGCGACCATCTGGTGCAGGAAGTCGGAGTCGACGAGGTCGAAAAGCGCCTCGCAGAGCTTGTCGAAGCGCTCCGGGTCGGTCGCCATCAGGACCTCGATCGCGTTCTTCTCCATCAGCATGCCCGCGCCGTCGAGGGCCTCACGGGGGTTGTTCGCCAGGCGGCTCGCGAAGTTCTCGTCGTAGCTGAGACGGCCGATCATCGCCTCCATGGTGTGTGCAGCCTTGTTCGCGTCAAGGATCTGCTCGGCGGTGTACTCGGCAACCTGCTGAGACATTCTCTGTCTCCTTTTCTTCCCCGAGTCCGGGGATAGGCGGGCTGGACGAGGAAGAAGCTGACACGGAGGAAGGTGTTCAGTCAACGCATACGATTCCCACGAACCTGCCCCCCGCCCGGGCGGAATCCACGGACGGCCGGACGCCGGTGTGTTCAACCGGAATTCTTGAGCGGTTGGAAGCCGGTGTGTTCAACCGGAAGGCGTGAGCGGTTGGACGCCTGTGTTCAAGCGGAAGGCGTGAGCGGTCGGACGCGGGACACGACGGCAGAAAGCCGTGCCCGGCCGGACACACGGTGTCCGGCCGGGCACGGCTCCGTCGGTGTCCGTCAGCCGGCGTCCTCTGCCAGGAGGCGCCTTTGGACGGCGCGGACGCCGGCCTGGAACCTGCTCTCCGCCCCCAGGTGGGCGAGCAGGCTCGCCGCGGTCCTGCGTACCGTCCGGGTCGAGACCGCCAGGCGGTGGGCGATCGCCTCATCGGTACGCCCCTGGGCCATCAAATGCAGTACTTCGGTCTGCTGCTTGGTGAGCCCGGATTCCGAGCACGGCTCGGGACGTACGCCGAGAGGTTGCGCGGACTGCCACACGCTCTCGAAAAGCGTGCACAGGAGCGTGATCGTTCCTGGATTCTCGACCAGGACCGCACCCGTTCCCGTGTTCTCGCTGTCTGCCGCTATCAGGGCGGTACGCCGGTCGATGACGATGAGCCGGTTGGGCAGCGTGGGCGTGGTACGGATGTGAGCGCCCTGATTTACCAGCCATTCGGCATGGGCTACCGTGTGCGCATCGCGTCGAATGCTGTCGAGATATATGGTGCGCATCCGCACCCCTCGGCTGAGGAGTCTCGTATTGAGAGGGCGGGAGGATGCCGTGTTCTCCGGGGTCTGCGCGCCACCCGGGGCGAACGTCAGGAACTCTTCCCGAACCTGATTGTTAATGATTTCGAGCTGTTCCCTGATGGCCTCGATCCCTGAAATGTACCGGAATCCTGAGCCTGCCCCGGGAGCATAGTTGTGGCCGTACATGGCGATGGCGTCCGCAACGGCCGCACGGCTGGATTCGACATGCTGCTGGTGTGCCATCAGTTCGGCCTGCTGCCGTGCAAGCAGGGCTTCCAGGCCCAGAAGGGGATTCACCGCACGTATGTGTGTCCGGTAGGCCGTCGATTGCTGGACCAGGGCGAGACGGCTCAGCCGGTCCAGCGCCTCACGTGCGGCGTGCTCCGTGATTCCGAGCATGGTCGCCCAGTCGGCGACATCCGCTTCCGGGTGGGCGAGCATGGTCTTATACACGGCTTCAGCGGTCGGATCAATACCCAATTCAGAAAGCAAGTGGAATCTCCCCCCCGGGGAACCTGTCCATGTGGGCTCACTCGAGAGTGCATGCTACATGAACCACTAATTAGCGCGGAGTGAGAGAAATGGTCTATCTCGTTCATATTCATCTTCTGCCGCATCCGTCCGGCGCGGGGCTCCCCGGCGGCACGGCCGCGGCCATTGCCGGGGTCCTTCCCGGGGACATGGGGATCCGTCATATCTCCTTACACGCCACGGAACAGCCGGCCCCGGTCCTCGGTGTCTACCTGGAGTCCCGGACACTGGCGCATGCGGAGTCCTCGGCGCGGACTCTGTGGGAAACCGCGGCCGCCGCACTGCCGTGGCTGCGCGAGTGGTCCCTTCTCCGCGCGGAAGTCCCCTTGATGCCCGCCTTCCACTGAGTCCTTGTCCCCTTGCGGACATGGCCGCTTTGCTCACCCCTGAACCCATTCTCATCCGCCTTGCCCGAGGCCAGAATCGATCACGGTTCGAGCAGTGAACGAGGGCTTACGACGCAGGGGGAAGAGAACGATGACCGCACGTCGAATGGTGCTTTTCACGGCAGCGATTGCCACCGTCGTGTCCGTGGCGGGCGGTGCGGCGGCCACTCAGCCGGCGCACCCGGGGGCGGTCCAGGCCGACTCGGGCTGGCAGGCGCCGGTGCCCGCGATGCATTCCGCTTCCGTCCCGGAGGACCCGGCCGTGCTGCCGGGAGACGACTCGGGCTGGCAGTAGTGGCCGGGCCGGCGCAGCCGAGGGAGAGCGACTCCGCTTACCTGCTCGGGCTCAGGGACGGTCTGCACAGCATCCCGGTGGTCGATGTCCCTCTCCGCGAACTGCGGGTCGGATCCTCTCCGCGCAGCAGCCCGGAGACCCCGGAACACACCCGCACCCTCGTGGAGGCCGGAGCGGACCTGCCGCCCGTCCTGGTGCACCGCGCGTCGATGACGGTCATCGACGGTATCCACCGGCTGAGAGCCGCGCAGGTGCGGGGTGCGAGCAGGATCGCCGTCCGCTACTTCGAGGGAAGCGCGGAGGACGGCCTGCTCCTGGCCGTGGCCGTGAACGGCGTTCATGGACTGCCTCTGTCGGTCGCCGAACGCACCGAGGCCGTGAAGCGGATCGTGACGGCGCATCCGGAGTGGTCGGACCGGTCCGTGGCCAAGCTGGCAGGTCTGTCCCCGGCGAAGACGGCGGAGATACGGCGCACCCTGTGCGGGGAAGCCCCTCCCGGCGGCGTACGGGTGGGGCGCGACGGCCGCGCCCGGCCTCTCGATCCCGCCCGGCGCCGTGAACGGGCCGCCGAGCTTCTGAGGGCGAACCCGAAGGCGTCCTTGCGGCAGATCGGCAAGGAGGCGGGGCTCTCCCCCGCCACGGTCGCCGACGTCCGGGACCGGATCAGGCGGGGTGACCGCGTGGTCACACCCCTGCGGGCCTCCCGCGCCGCGGTGACCACGGCCCGCGCGGTGCGGGAGGCTGCGGAGCCGGCGGCCGTGGACCCCGTGGAGATCTGCAGCCTGCTGCGGCGCGATCCCTCCCTGCGGCTCAGCGAGGCCGGGCGCGCGTTCCTGCGCCTGCTCGACGCGGGGGCCGTGGTCGCGAGGAACAGGGAGGACATCGCCGCCGGTCTTCCCTCGCACTGCAGGGCATCGGTGGCCCGGCTCGCGCAGGTCTACGCGGAGAGCTGGCAGCTCTTCGCCGCGGAACTGCAGCCGGCCGACGGCCGCCCGGCGGACAGCCGATTCCGCGCCGGCGGCCGTCCCGTCCGGGACGGGGCGGCGTCGTAGGAACACCGGACGGGCCTGACACGACGATGGGCGCCGAAGGACCTGAGGGTCCTTCGGCGCCCATCCGCCGCGTTCTGTCCGGCTGCAATGCCGCCGACCGGTCAGGCGCGAGGCCGGTGGCCGGTCAGGGGCGAGGCCGGTGGCCGGTCAGGGGCGAGGCCGGTGGCCGGTCAGGGGCGAGGCCGGTGGCCGGTCAGGGGCGCTCGTCCGGGTCCTGGCCGTCCAGCGTGCCGTCCGCCTCGGCGTCGGCCTGCTTGGCCTGGACCTCCGGGTCCAGGGCCGCCGGATCGCTGCCGTCGACCGAGGTCAGCGGGGCGCGGTCGTCGACCTCGGTCGGGGCGGGGGGCTCGACCAGCCAGTCGGGGTTGGCCTGCTTGTCCCACCACCGCCAGGCGGCGTAGGCGGCGCCCGCCAGGAGACCGGCCACGGCCAGGCCCTTGAACGCGCGGCCGCACCTGGCCCGCCGTTCGTGCTTCCGGGTCAGCTTCCTGATCTCCTTCGGCGTGACCTGTCCGCGCAGAGCGGCCAGCGCGGCCGTGCTGCGAGCTGTGGCCTCCTCGGCCACGGGCCGGCCGGCGGCGATGGCGTTCTCGACGCGCGGGACGGTGTAGTCCGCGGCGCTCCGGGCGGCCTGGCGGGTGCGCACCGCCGCGCGCTGCGCCGCCTCGTCGACCTTGGGGGGTACGTGTGCGAGGGCGAGTTCGAGTCGTGGTGCGAGGTGCGCGTCGTACTGGACACGGGCCTGCTGAGCTGCCTTCGACACCTTCGGCGCGAGCAGTGTGCGGGCCTCGTGCGCATAGTGAACGGCCTGTTCCTTGGCCGAGTCGGCGTAGGGCGCCACCACTACCGCGGCGTGCTGCACGCTGTCCCTCGCCGAGTCGGTTGCGGCGCGCACGCTGTCGATGCGGGTCACGGGATCCTCCTCCTTGGTGGCGGGTAGGTACTCCGCCTATCCACCCAGTTCGAGATCATGCCTGCAGGGGACCTGTGCGGCACGCGGAGCGGGCATCCGGGTCATTCAGTTCATCAGGGATGCCCCGGGGCAAGCAGGTGCAAGGGGAGCCTGCCGACGACAATGCCATGGTTCGGTCCGCCTCGCGCTGGTTCGGCACGCACTTGGCCGCATCTGTGCCCGCACGGCTGTCCGCCGGGGGGAGGCCGTGAGGGCACAGATGCGGCCAAGTGCGACCAGCACCGCGGCACAGGTGCCGAACTGCACGAGGTTCCGCCGCTCCCGTGGCGCGTGCACCATGCCGATCCCGATCAGCACGCCCGCGATCAGTCCGCCCACATGCGCCTGCCAGGCGATTCCGCCCCAGGGGTTGAAGGTGATGACCAGGTTGAGCGCGAGGATCGGCTGACGTCAGATCAGACTTACGGAAGGCAGACCGTGGCCGAGCAGCTTTACGCCACCTTGAAGACCAACCAGGGCGACATCGAGATCCGGCTTCTGCCGAACCACGCGCCCAAGACGGTCAAGAACTTCGTCGAGCTCGCCACCGGTGAGCGTGAGTGGACCCATCCGGCGACCGGCGCCAAGTCCAAGGACCGGCTGTACGACGGCACCGTCTTCCACCGGGTCATCAGCGGCTTCATGATCCAGGGCGGCGACCCGCTGGGCAACGGGACCGGTGGTCCGGGGTACGAGTTCGGCGACGAGTTCCACCCCGACCTGGCCTTCACCAAGCCGTACCTGCTGGCGATGGCCAACGCCGGCCCGGGAACCAACGGCTCGCAGTTCTTCGTGACCGTGTCGCCGACCGCCTGGCTGACGGGCAAGCACACCATCTTCGGTGAGGTGGTGGACCCGGCGAGCCAGAAGGTGGTGGACGCCATCGCGGCCACCCCGACGAACGCGCGGACCGACCGCCCGGTGCAGGACGTGGTCATCGAGTCGGTCGTCGTCGAGAAGCGCTGATCGCCCGACGTCCCTGATCGCCCGACATCCCTGATCGCGCGACGTCGCCGACCGCCTGACGTGCCCGATCGCCTGAAGTCACCGTCCGGTCACTCTCCGGTCCTCCTGTCGGGAACCAACCGCCCTGTCCGTCCGTACTTGTTATGAGGGCGGATGCGCAGGGCGGTGCCGTGTGCGCTGTCGCCACGACGAGGACCGAGGGGACCGCGCATGGGACCGATGGACCAGCAGCCGCCGGCCGGGCAGGGCCCGACCCCGCCTGTGGACGGCCCGGTCAGCTGCTACCGCCACCCCGGCCGTGAGACGGCGATCCGCTGCACCCGCTGCGAGCGGCCCATCTGCCCGGACTGCATGGTCAGTGCGTCGGTCGGCTTCCAGTGCCCGGACTGTGTGCGCCAGGGGTCGGGGACGGGGCACCACCCGGCCGCCTCCCGGCCGCGCACGATCGCCGGCGGGGCGGTCGCGGCCGACCCCCGGCTGATCACCAAGATCCTGCTGGGGATCAACGCCGCGGTGTTCCTCGCCGTGCTGGCCAACGACGCGCTGCTCAATGACCTGACGCTGCTGGGCCAGGCTCCGTACTACCCGTACGGCCCGGTCCAGGGTGTCGCGGAGGGCCAGTGGTACCGGCTGGTCACGTCGATGTTCCTGCACGAGGCGGTGTGGCACTTCGCCTTCAACATGCTGGGGCTGTGGTGGCTCGGCGGACCGCTGGAAGCGGCGCTCGGACGTGCCCGCTATCTGGCGCTCTATCTCGTCTCCGGGCTGGCGGGCGGCGCCCTGACCTACTGGCTCGCTCCGCAGAACCAGCCCTCGCTGGGTGCCTCGGGCGCCATCTTCGGCCTGCTGGGAGCCACGGTCGTCCTGATGCGCCGGCTGAACTACGACATGCGCCCGGTGTTCATGATCCTCGCGCTCAACCTGGTCATCACCTTCAACCCCTGGGGCGGAATCGCCTGGCAGGCGCATGTGGGCGGACTGATCGCGGGCGTGCTGATCGGGATCGGCATGGTGCACGCGCCACGGGAGCGGCGGAACCTCGTGCAGTTCGGCACCTGTGCCGCGGTGCTGGTCGTGGTGGTCGTGATCGTGGTGGCGAGAACGGCCGCGCTGACGTAGGCGGGCACGGTCAGCCCGATATGGACCGTTTGTGATCGAAGTTGTCCACAGCGTGCACCCGATCTTGTGCATGAGGCGGGTACAACTGTGCCCCTTGCCGCTGAGCTGGGTTTTTCCAGCCAGGGCAAGGGGCGTGCCACCTGCGTCGAGGGGTGGTCGCAGTCACACCGGCGTCAACGGCCGAGGAGTTATCCACAGATCGTCTGACCTTTTCCCCCGCCTGTGGATAACGCTGTGGGTAACTCAGGGCAAGGGTTGCGGGACCAGGGTCCGCTGTGGTGCTACGCGGTCCGTGGAGCTACTTCCACTGGGTCGAGACGCCGAAGCCGCCGGCGATGAAGCCGAAGCCGACGACGATGTTCCAGTTCCCCAGCGAGTCGATCGGCAGGTCGCCGTCGGTCACGTAGAACACGACGATCCAGGCCAGTCCGATCAGGAACAGCGCCAGCATCACCGGCGCGACCCAACTGCGATTGGTGAGCTTTATGTTGGTTGCCTGCTTCGCCGGAGGCGGCGTGAAGTCGGCCTTCTTGCGGATACGTGACTTCGGCACGAGGAACTCTCCTGTCGATGCGCTGCGTGACCGCGCAGGGAACTGTGGCTTGCGCCGGGGCTGGGCGCGAGGGGGAATGCTGCCTCCCCGGGGCGTCCGTTAGCGTAGTGCTTCCGTGGCGCCGAAGGAGATAAGGGTACGTTGAGCAATTCTGCCGACTCTCCCCCAGGTCCGGTCCGGCGCACCTTCCGGCATCCGGCCAAAGTGCTCACGGCTGCCGTTTTCGCCCTGGCGGGCCTCATCTTCGTCACGAGCGCCAATACCGCCAAGGGCACCAATATCCGTACGGACTCCTCGCTGCTGAAACTCTCCGATCTCATTCAGCAACGCAGTGAGAAGAACGCCGCCCTGGACGAGTCCGCGGCCTCCGTGCGCGACGACATCGACACCCTCGCCCAGCGCGACGGCGGCAGCACCGAGGCGGAGGACGCCCGGCTCAAGGCGCTGGAGCGGGCCGCCGGCACCTCGAAGCTCTCCGGCCGCGCCGTCTCCGTCACACTGAACGACGCCCCGCAGAACGCCACGGCGAGCCCCGGCTATCCCGATCCGCACCCCAATGACCTGGTGATCCACCAGCAGGACCTCCAGGCCGTCGTCAACGCCCTGTGGCAGGGCGGCGCCCGTGGCATCCAGGTCATGGACCAGCGGCTGATCTCCACCAGCGCGGTGCGCTGCGTCGGCAACACCCTGATCCTCCAGGGCCGGGTCTACTCGCCGCCGTACAAGATCACCGCTGTCGGTGATCCCGGGAAGCTGGAGCAGGCGCTCGACGCCTCGCCGGCGATCCAGAACTACCTGCTGTACGTGAAGGCGTACGGGCTCGGCTGGAAAGTCGACGAGCGCAAGGCGGTGACTCTTCCCGGCTACTCGGGCACAGTGGATCTCCACTATGCGGAGCCGGTGAAGTAGCGAGCAGCTGCGGGGAGGCCGACCGGTGTCGGTGCGACTGATCGTCAGGACGTTCAGCGAGCTGTGTATCACCGTGGGCGCCCTGATCATCCTCTTTGTGGCCTACATCCTGTTCTGGACCGGGGTGAAGGCGGCGGGCGCGACCGAGGGGCAGATCGACGACCTGCAGAACCAGTGGGCCCACGGAGCGGTGACCGCACCCGAGCCCGTGCCCCTGCCGTCCGCCTCGCTCCTGCCGGCCGACCCGAAGCCGTCCGCACCGGCACCGGCCCCGAAGGCGTACCGCGACGGGAAGCCGTTCGCGATGCTCTACATACCCCGCTTCGGGAAGGACTGGGAGTGGCCCGTCCTGGAGAACACGAAGGTCAAGACCCTGCAGAAGGGGCTGGGCCACTACCGGGGCACCGCGGCGGCCGGCGCGACCGGCAACTTCGCGGTGGCCGGGCACCGGCGCACCTACGGCGATCCGTTCAAGGACTTCCCGAAGCTGCGGCCCGGTGACGCGGTGATCGTGACGGACGGGACGACGTGGTTCACGTACCGCATCGACAGGAAGCCCTACCGGACCGTGCCGAGCGATGTCGGCGTCATCGACCCGGTTCCCCGCAAATCCGGCTTCGACGGACCCGGCCGCTATCTGACGCTGACCACCTGCGAGCCCGAGTGGGGCAGCAGCCACCGGCTGATCGCGTGGGCGCACCTGGACGCGACCCAGCCCGTCACCGACGGGAAGCCCGCGGCTTTCCACAGCTGACCCACGGCGATGCCCCGGCCCTTTAGTCTGGTCCCGTACCGAATGGAGGGGTCAGCATGTACGGCTGGATCTGGCGGCATCTGCCGGGCAACGCGTGGGTGCGCGGGTTCATTTCGCTCGTGCTCGCCCTGGCGGTCGTCTACGTCCTGTTCCAGTACGTCTTCCCGTGGGCGGAGCCGCTGCTTCCGTTCGGCGATGTGACGGTGGACGGCGACGGCACGAGCGCGATGGGGGCCGGCCGATGAGCGCCCGCATCCTCGTCGTCGACAACTACGACAGCTTCGTCTTCAACCTCGTCCAGTACCTCTACCAGTTGGGCGCCGAGTGCGAGGTGCTCCGCAACGACGAGGTGACCACGGCCCACGCCCAGGACGGCTTCGACGGCGTCCTGCTCTCGCCGGGTCCCGGCACCCCCGAGCACGCGGGCGTCTGCGTCGACATGGTGCGGCACTGCGCGGCGACCGGTGTCCCGGTCTTCGGTGTCTGCCTGGGCATGCAGTCGATGGCGGTGGCGTACGGCGGCGTGGTGGACCGTGCGCCGGAGCTGCTGCACGGCAAGACGTCCCCGGTGATCCACGAGGGCCGGGGCGTCTTCGCCGGTCTGCCCTCGCCCTTCACCGCGACCCGCTACCACTCGCTCGCCGCCGAACCGGACACGGTTCCCGCGGAGCTGGAGGTCACCGCGCGGACGGCCGACGGCATCATCATGGGGCTGCGCCACCGGGAGCTGGCGGTCGAAGGGGTGCAGTTCCATCCGGAGTCGGTGCTCACCGAGCACGGCCATCTGATGCTGGCCAACTGGCTGGCGCGGTGCGGTGACACGGGAGCCGTCGAGAGGTCGGCGGGACTCGCGCCGGTGGTGGGCAAGGCCGTCGCGTGACGCCACCCCGCCATGGATCCGACGCCGGACAGGACGGCCCGTACGAACCGGGCGGGTTCGAGGCGGCGGTGGATCATCTGGCGGACCCGCTGAACGACCCGCTGCCCGGGCGGCACGCCTCCCCGTGGTTCCGGGCGGAGAACATCCCCGGCGGGCAGGCGGTCGCGGCCGGGGACGGGGCGTCGCCGGCGCAGGCGACACACGGGCCACAGGCGGCTCAGGATCCTCCGCCTGAGTGGTACGACCCCGAGGGATACGAACGGGACTGGTACGGCCGCCAGGAGCCCGCGCAGGCCCCGCCGTCTGTCGTCCCGCCCCCCGTCACCGCGTCGCCCGCTCCGCCCGCCGAGCCGCTGATCCGCCACGACGAGACCGTCGCGCTGCGGAAGGCGGTACCCCGGCGCGTAGTCGTCGCCGACCAGGCGGCGACCGCGGTCCTGCCGGTGACGACGACCCGTCCGCGGCAGGACCCTGAGCACGACGGGGGTCCCGGGGCCGCCGACGGAACGGCCGTCTCCGCTCCCGCCCCCGGCGGACGGGCCGAGCGGCGCCGGGCGGCGAAGGGCCGCGGGCGCAGGCACGGCGACGGACAGCCGGAGACCGCGACGGCGGCGGGGGTCGGCGGCACGGACGCCACGCCCCCGAAACCGCTGTCGCGCGTCGAGGCACGGCGGGCGGCCAAGGCGGCGAAGGACAGCCCCGCGGTCGTGGTCAGCCGGGTGGTCGGCGAGCTGTTCATCTCGCTGGGCGTCCTGATGCTGCTCTTCGTCACGTACCAGCTGTGGTGGACGAACGTGCGCGCCGACCAGATAGCCGGCAAGGAGACGCACAAGATCCAGGACGACTGGGCCAAGGGCAAACGCAGCCCCGGCGTGTTCGCACCGGGTGAGGGCTTCGCCATCATCCACATTCCGAAACTCGACGTGGTCACGCCGATCGCCGAAGGCATCAGCAAGGAGAAGGTCCTCGACCGCGGCATGGTCGGGCACTACGGCGAGGAACCGCTGCGCACGGCGATGCCCTCGGACAAGCAGGGCAACTTCGCGCTGGCCGGCCATCGCAACACCCACGGCGAGCCCTTCCGCTACGTCAACCGGCTGAGCCCCGGCGACCCGATCGTGGTCGAGACGCAGGACGCCTACTACACGTACGAGATGACGAGCGTCCTTCCCCAGACCTCACCGTCCAACGTGTCGGTCATCGGCGCGGTGCCGCCGCAGTCGGGGTTCAAGAAGCCCGGCCGCTACATCACCCTGACGACCTGTACGCCCGAATTCACGAGTACGTACCGTTTGATCGTCTGGGGCAAGATGGTCGACGAACGGCCGCGCAGCAAGGGGAAGCCCGACGCGCTCCTGGACTGAGCGGGCCGAACGACATCACGACAGGGACGGTGCGGTGGCAGCGAGGACCGAGGACGAAGAGCAGACCGGCCAGTCCGCGCCTCCGGTGCGGCCCCGGGGCCGTCATCCCGTCGCGACCGCCGTCAGCGTCTTCGGTGAACTGCTGATCACCGCGGGCCTGGTGCTCGGCCTCTTCGTCGTCTACTCGCTGTGGTGGACGAACGTCCTGGCCGACCGCGAGGCCACCAAGCAGGGCCACACCGTCCGCGACCGCTGGGCCGACGGCCCGGGCGCGCTGGACACCAAGGACGGCATCGGGTTCCTGCATGTCCCGTCGATGAAGAACGGCGAGGTGCTCGTCAAGAAGGGCACCGACACCGAGACCCTCAACGACGGCATCGCCGGCTACTACACCGATCCGGTGAAGTCGGCGCTCCCGTCCGACAAGGAGGGCAACTTCACCCTGGCCGCCCACCGCGACGGCCACGGGGCGAAGTTCCACAACATCGACAAGGTGCGGACCGGGGACGCGATCGTCTTCGAGACCAAGGACACCTGGTACGTCTACAAGGTCTTCAAGGAGCTCCCCGAGACGTCGAAGTACAACGTCGACGTGCTCCAGTCCGTCCCGAAGGGCTCGGGCGCCAAGAAGGCCGGCCGCTACATCACGCTGACGACGTGCACCCCCGTCTTCACGTCGAAGTACCGCTACATCGTGTGGGGCGAGCTGGTGCGTACGGAGAAGGTCGACCACGACCGTACGAAGCCGGCGGAGCTGCTCTGATCCGGGCGGAGACGACAGACACAGGGCCCCGGTCACCGTTGAGGTGACCGGGGCCCTGTGCTGCTGAACCGTGGTGCGCGCTAGTGGCCGTTCCCGCCGCCCAGGAGGCCGTTCCCGTTACCGTTCCCGCCCATCGTGGTGAGCGTGATGGTGGTGGCGGCCGGGTCGGCCTGGGTGCCCGGCTGCGGGTCGCTTCCGGTCACGAGGGCGTTGTCGTCACCCGAGCTGCCTTCGGCGAACTGGATGTTGGTGAAGCCGGCCTGGGCAAGTTCCGCCTTGGCCTGGGAAACGGGCTTGCCCCTGATCTCGGGCACGGGGACCGTCGCAGGCTGCGGCGGACCCTTGGACACCTTGAGGATGATCGAGGTGTCCTTGCCCACCTTCTCGTTGGCCGCCGGGTTCTGCTCGACGACCTCGCCCGCGGGCTTGTCGTTGTCGACCTCGGACTTGCCGATGTTGGTGAAGCCGAGCGGGGTGAGCTGGGCCACCGCTTCGTCCCACGTACGCCCGGTCACAGGCGGCATGGCGATCAGCTTCTCCGTGGCGACCGAGAGCTTCACCTCGGAGTTCTTCTCAGCCTTGGAGTTGCCCTTCGGCGTCTGGTCCAGGACCGTGCCCGGGTCGGCGTCGGAGGACTCGACGGAGTTGACCGTGACCGTGAAACCCTTTTCCTCAAGGATCTGGCGGGCATTGTCCTTGGACTTCTCCGTGACGTCCGGTACCTCGACCTTCGGCGCACCGCTGGAGACGAAGACCGTGATGGTGTCGTTCTCCGAGACCGTCTGGTCCTTCGTCGGCGTCTGCCGGCAGATCTTGCCCGCGGGCTGCTGCTCGCACTCTTCCTTCGGGCCCTGCTTGAGGACGGTGTTGGTGTTGTCCGCGAGCAGTTGCGCTTCCTTGAGGGTCGAACCGACCATGTTCGGTGCCTTGAAGGTGCCGTCGCCGCTGTCACCGTCGCCGCCGAAGACGGACTTCCCGATGAGGACCGCGCCGATCAGCACCAGGATGCCCGCGACGACCAGCAGGATCGTCGAGGTGTTGCTCTTCTTCTGGCGGCGGCGGTCGGGGCGGTCGTCGTAGCCGTAGCCGCCGTCGTCCGGGTTGACCGGCGGCAGCATGGATGTCGGCGCGCCGTTCGGGTCGGCGGGCCGCAGGGCGGTGGTCGGCTGGTCGTTGTCGTAACCGCCGTAGCCGCCGTAACCGGCAGCACCCATCGCCGCGGTCGCCGCGACCGGCTGACCGTCGAGGCATGCCTCGATGTCGGCGCGCATCTCGTCGGCCGACTGGTAGCGGTAGTCGGGGTCCTTGGTGAGCGCCTTCAGCACGATCGCGTCCATCTCGGGCGTGATCTCGGGGTCGAAGTTGCTGGGCGGCTGAGGCTCTTCCCGTACGTGCTGGTAGGCCACCGCGACGGGTGAGTCCCCGACGAACGGCGGCCTGACGGCCAGCAGCTCGTAGAGCAGGCAGCCGGTGGAGTACAGGTCGGAGCGCGCGTCGACCTGCTCGCCCTTGGCCTGCTCCGGGGAGAGGTACTGGGCGGTGCCGATGACGGCCGCGGTCTGGGTCATCGTCATGCCGGAGTCGCCCATGGCGCGGGCGATGCCGAAGTCCATGACCTTGACCTGGCCGGTGCGCGTCAGCATGACGTTCGCCGGCTTGATGTCGCGGTGCACGATCTGGGCGCGGTGCGAGTACTCCAGCGCCTGGAGGATCCCGACGGTCATCTCGAGGGTGCGCTCGGGCAGCAGCCTGCGGCCGGAGTGGAGCAGTTCCCTGAGCGTCGACCCGTCGACGTACTCCATGACGATGTACGGGATCGAGACCCCGTCGACGTAGTCCTCACCGGTGTCGTAGACCGCGACGATCGCCGGGTGGTTGAGCGAGGCGGCGGACTGGGCCTCACGGCGGAACCGGGCCTGGAAGGACGGGTCGCGGGCGAGGTCCGCCCGGAGCGTCTTCACAGCTACGGTGCGGCCGAGCCGGGTGTCGTGGGCGAGGTAGACCTCGGCCATGCCACCACGGCCGAGCACCGAGCCCAGCTCGTACCGGCCGCCGAGGCGACGCGGCTCTTCCATAACTGTTCCAGCCCTCTCCGTCAGTCCTGACCGCACCGGTGTGCGGTCCGGCGGTGTGCTGTTCGCGCATACGCTACCGGCCGCGCACTAGCTGATCGGCCCGCAGGCAATACCTGATATCCGACCGGTATCCGCGGGCGCGGAATTGGGGCCGGGTGTGATCGGTGTCACTTCTTGCTGTCGATGACGGCCTTCATGACGTCCTTCGCGATGGGCGCGGCCAGGCCGCCACCGGAGATGTCGTCGCGGTTGGCGTTGCTGTCCTCGACGACCACGGCGACGGCCACGGGCGAGCCGGCGTCGGTCTTCGCGTACGAGATGAACCAGGCGTACGGGTTCTCGCTGTTCTTGAGACCGTGCTGAGCGGTACCCGTCTTGCCGCCCACGGTGACGCCGTCGATCTTGGCGTTCTTTCCCGTTCCGCTGTTGATGACGGTCTCCATCATCTGCTGGAGCTTCTGGGCGTTCTCACCCGACATCGGCTGGCTGAGCTGCTCGGTCTCGTGGGTGTAGATGTCGTCCAGGCTGGGCGACTGCCGCTTGGCGACCATGTACGGCTGCATCAGCTTGCCGTCGTTGGCGACCGCCGCGGCCACCATGGCCATCTGGAGCGGGGTGGTCCGGTTGGACGCCTGGCCGATGCCGGCCATGGCGTTCTGCGGACGGTTGTCCTTGGGGTAGATGCTCGCGGCGGAGCGGACCGGAGTGAAGATCTCCTTGTTGAAGCCGAACTTGTCGGCCTGGTCGATCATCTTCTGGTTGCCCAGGTCGTCGCTGATCTTGCCGAAGACGGTGTTGCAGGACATCCGCAGCGCCTCGCGGAGCGAGACGTTCTCGCACGGGATGTTGTTCTCGTTGGTCAGGGGCTGCCCGGTGGTCAGCGGAAGCCGCCAGGGCAGCGGCGACTTGGTGGCCGCGTCGATGTCGGTGTAGAGCCCGTTCTCCAGAGCGGCTGCCGCGGTGACGACCTTGAAGGTCGAGCCGGGCGGGTAGGTCTCGCGCAATGCCCGGTTGAGCATCGGCTTGTCCTTGTCCTTCTGGAGCTTCTGCCAGGCCTCGGAGTCCTTGTTGGAGTTGCCCGCGAAGGTCGAGGGGTCGTACGACGGGGTGCTGGCGAGCGCCAGGATGGCGCCGGTCTGCGGGTCGAGGGCGGCGACGGCGCCCTTCTTGTTGCCGAGGCCCTCGAACGCGGCCTTCTGGGCGGCGCTGTTGAGCGTGGTGACGACGTTGCCGCCCTGCTTCTCGTCCCCGGTGAACATCGACATCGTGTTGTCGAAGAAGAGCTGGTCGTCGTTGCCGGTGAGGATGCCGTCCTCGATGCTTTCGAGCTGCGTGGCGCCGAAGGCCTGCGAGGAGTAGCCGGTGACGGGCGCCCACATGGGCCCGTTCTTCCAGACCCGCTTGTACTTGAAGTCGCTGTCCTTGGTCTCGGTGGACCCGGTGATCTCGGCGCCGCCGTCGACGATGATGTTGCCGCGCTCGTGCGCGTACCGCTCGATGCGGACGCGGCGGTTCTCGTCGCGGGTGTTGAGCTCGTCGGCCTTCACGTACTGGAGGTAGTTCGTCCGTGCGAGCAGGGCGAAGATGAGGACGCCGCAGAAGATCGCGATCCGGCGCAGGGGCTTGTTCACGGTCGGACCACCTGGGTCATCTCGGCGTCGGAGGTCGGCGCGGGGGCCGGTGCGGGGCGGCGGGCGGTGTCGCTGATCCGGATGAGGATGGCGATCAGCGCCCAGTTGGCCAGAACGGACGAACCACCGTACGCGAGGAACGGCATGGTCATACCGCTCAGCGGGATGAGGCCCATGACACCGCCGGCGACCACGAAGACCTGGATCGCGAAGGCGCCGGAGAGACCGATCGCGAGGAGCTTGCCGAAGGGGTCACGGGCGGCGAGAGCCGTGCGGACGCCTCGCTCGACGATCAGACCGTAGATCAGCAGGACGGCCATCATTCCGGCCAGTCCCAGTTCCTCGCCGACGGTGGAGAGGATGAAGTCCGCGTTGGCGGCGAACATGATCAGGTCCGAGTGGCCCTGGCCCAGCCCGGTGCCGAGTGTGCCACCGGAACCGAACGACATGAGGGACTGGGCGATCTGGTCGCTCTGCGCCATCGTCGCCTTGGCGAACGGGTCGAGCCAGGCGTTCACCCGGTCCTGCACGTGGTGCTCGAAGGACGCCACACCCACCGCACCGGCTGCCGACATCAGCAGACCGAAGACGATCCAGCTGGTCCGCTCGGTGGCGACGTACAGCATGACGACGAACAGACCGAAGAACAGCAGGGACGTACCGAGGTCGGTCTCGAACACGAGGATCAGGATCGACAGGGCCCAGATGGTGATGATCGGACCGAGGTCGCGTCCGCGCGGCAGGTACATCCCCATGAAACGGCGGCTGGCCAGTGCCAGGGCGTCCCGCTTCACCATCAGATAGCCGGAGAAGAAGATCGCGATGAGGATCTTGGCGAACTCGCCCGGCTGGATCGAGAACGGGCCGAGGCTGATCCAGATCTTCGCGCCGTTCACCGCCGGGAAGAACATCGGGATGACCAGCAGGACCAGCGCCGCGGCCATCGAGATGTACGTGTAGCGCTGGAGGATGCGGTGATCCTTGAGGATCATCAGCACCGCGACGAAGAGACCGACGCCGATCGCCGAGTACAGGAGCTGCTTGGGGGCGTCCGGGCTGTACGCCCCGTACAGGTACTCCGCGCGCTGGATCAGTCGCGGCGACTGGTCCAGCCGCCAGATCAGCACCAGGCCCAGGCCGTTGAGCAGGGTGGCCAGGGGCAGCAGCAGCGGGTCCGCGTACGGAGCGAACTTGCGCACCACGAGGTGGGCGACGCCGCCGAGCAGGATGAGCCCTGCTCCGTAACCGAACATGCCGGACGGGAGGCTCCCGTCCATGGCAAGGCCCACGTTGGCGTAGGCGAACACCGAGATGGCGATGGCGAAGACCATCATCATCAGTTCGGTGTTGCGCCGGCTCGGTGCGTCGATCGCGCCGATCGTGGTCGTGTTGGTGACAACGCTCATGGTGCTGAAGGCCCCCTACGGCTTTACTGCTTACCGCACTGCGGGACCAGCTTCTTCTCTTCCTCCGAGAGGCTGGGACCGGGAGTGGGAGTCGCTGAAGTCTGCTTGGTCTTGGCGTCGGACGTCGTGGACGTCTTGGTGGCGTCCTTGTCCGTACCGGCGGCCTGGCCCTCGTCGCTGGGGGCGTTCTTCTCGGCTGCGCGGCGCTGCGCGTCCTTCTTGCAGGCGGTCGCCTGGGTGGCGAGTTCGGTGATCTTCTTGCGGGCGTCGGCCAGGCTGCCCTCGGCGATGGTCGCCTCGACCTGCTTGCGCTGGTAGGGCGGGAGGTACTTGAGTTCGATCTCGGGGTGGTTCGTCTCGACCTTCGAGAGCGAGACCCACGCGAGGTCCTGGCTGATGCCCCGGTACAGCGCGACGTTGTCGCTCTTCGCGCCGACGAAGTACTGGGTCTGGGTCCAGCGGTAGCCGCCGTACACACCGCCGCCGATGACCGCCAGGGCGAGCACGATGTACAGGGACCGCTTGAGCCACTTGCGGCCGCCGGGCTTCACGAAGTCGTCGTCGGAGTAGGAGCCGAAGGCCCCGTCCGGCATACCGTCGTAGCCGACGTCGTCACCGCTGCCGGGAGGGCCGAAGCCGCCCGAGGGCGGCGGGACGGGGCGGCCGAGGCCGGCCGCGCGTCCGGCGGGGGTCTCCATGGCGCCGCCGTCGTTCAGTTGGGCGGCCTGGTTCTCCGCGACGGCTCCGACGATGACCGGGGTGTCGTTGAGCTGCCCGGCCAGGGTGTCGTTGCTGTCGACGTCGAAGACATCGGCGACGATGCAGGTGATGTTGTCCGGACCGCCACCGCGCAGAGCGAGCTGGATGAGGTCCTGGATGGTCTCCTGCGGGCCCTGGTAGCTGGCGAGCGTCTCCTCCATCGTCTGGTGGGAGACGACGCCGGAGAGCCCGTCGGAGCAGATCAGATAGCGGTCGCCGGCCCGGACCTCACGGATGGAGAGATCGGGTTCGACGCGGTCACCACTGCCCAGCGCGCGCATCAGCAGGGAGCGCTGCGGATGGGTGGTGGCCTCCTCCTCGGTGATCCGGCCCTCGTCGACCAGCCGCTGGACCCAGGTGTGGTCCTGCGTGATCTGCGTCAGGACGCCGTCCCGCAGCAGATAGGCGCGCGAGTCGCCGACGTGGACGAGACCGAGGCGCTGACCCGTCCACAGGAGCGCGGTGAGCGTGGTGCCCATGCCCTCCAGCTGGGGGTCCTCCTCGACCATCATGCGCAGCTGGTCGTTGGCCCGCTGGACCGCCGTACCCAGCGAAGTGAGGATGTCGGAGCCCGGGACGTCGTCGTCGAGCTGGACGAGTGTGGAGATCACCTCGGAGCTGGCGACCTCACCGGCCGCCTGGCCGCCCATGCCGTCGGCGATGGCGAGCAGACGCGGTCCGGCATAGCCGGAGTCCTCGTTGCCCTCCCGGATCATGCCCTTGTGCGATCCGGCGGCGAAGCGCAGGGAAAGACTCATGCGCACCTCGCCCGTCGGCTCGGGGTACAGCCGGTCTCGAGCCACACTGCCCACCCTCCGGTCGGGAGCCTGGCCGGGTCCGTTGCCCGGGCCGCCGCGGCTCGCTCGCTCCGCTCGCTCATTGTCGTACTACTTCCGCAGCTCGATGACGGTCTTGCCGATCCGGATCGGCGCGCCCAGCGGAACAGGCGTCGGGGTGGTGAGACGGGTCCGGTCCAGATACGTGCCGTTGGTGGACCCGAGATCCTCGACGATCCACTGGCCGTCACGGTCGGGGTAGATCCTGGCATGCCTGCTGGACGCGTAGTCGTCGTCCAGCACGATCGTTGAATCATGGGCCCGGCCCAGCGTGATGGTCTGCCCCTGGAGCGCCACCGTGGTGCCGGTGAGCGTCCCTTCGGACACGACCAGTTTGGTCGGTGCGCCCCGGCGCTGGCGGCCGGGCTGCTGGCGTTGCTGCGGCGGTGCCGCAGCGGTCTGGCGTGCCTGTGGAGGCCGCGCGTCGGTCGCAGTGCGGCGTGAGCCGCGCTGCGTGACGCGCGTTCCGAACAGGTCACTTCGAATGACCTGGACGGCCACGATCACGAACAGCCACAGAACAGCCAGGAATCCTAGCCGCATGACCGTAAGGGTCAGCTCTGACATTGCCCCCGCTTCACCCTTCGGCTTGCCGGTAAACGATGGTGGTGCTGCCCACGACGATCCGCGAGCCGTCGCGGAGCGTAGCGCGGGTTGTGTGCTGCCCGTCTACCACGATGCCGTTGGTAGACCCGAGATCCTGGATCGTCGAGGGCGTTCCGGTCCGAATCTCACAGTGCCGGCGGGATACTCCGGGGTCGTCGATCCGCACGTCGGCGTCGGTGCTGCGGCCCATCACCAGCGTCGGGCGGGAGATCTGATGACGGGTGCCGTTGATCTCGATCCAGCGTCGCACCTGCGTGTTCGGCAGGGGGCTGGGGGTGGCCGGCGGGCGCCGGTCCGGGCCCGGTGCTCCGCCGTGCCTGGCGCCCGGCGGCGGGGCCGCGGGCATGGGCGGTGCGGAGGTGGGCGGGTAGCCGTAGCCGCCGGGAGCCTGGGGG
>NZ_RDBK01000043.1:1797322-1837691 GCF_008042275.1 Streptomyces sp. OR43
GGCCCGGACCGGCGCCCGCCGGCCACCCCCAGCCCCCTGCCGAACACGCAGGTGCGACGCTGGATCGAGATCAACGGCACCCGTCATCAGATCTCCCGCCCGACGCTGGTGATGGGCCGCAGCACCGACGCCAACGTGCGGCTGCGTACCCGGTAGAGACCGGTGTCGAGATCGTCCGCCTTCTCCAGATGGACCTTGATGGGGCCCATGAAGGTGTACCGCTGCTGCTTGGCGTAGTCCCTGACCAGACCGGAGAGCTCGTCGCCCAGCTGGCCGGAGTACGGGCTGAGCCGCTCGTAGTCGGGGGCGCTGAGTTCGACGATGAAGTCGTTGGGGACGACGGTCCGCTCGCGGTTCCAGATGGTGGCGTTGTTGTCGCACTCCCGCTGGAGGGCACCGGCGATCTCGACCGGCTGGACCTCGGACTTGAAGACCTTGGCGAAGGTGCCGTTGACCAGACCTTCGAGACGCTGCTCGAAACGCTTCATGACTCCCATGGGGCACCTCCTCCGGTGTTGTCGTCCCTGTACTGCTTACTGATCGTATCCACGCGTAGGGAAATCGGCTGGTTCCCCTTGTCTGCACTGTGGAGGAGTGTCCCCCCTCACACGGATCGTAGAGGCGGCCTCCTGACAGTGTCCCGCACCTTGGGTGCACTCAGGAGGAGTGGGGGGCAGCGGCTCCGGGTTCCCGGTTCCCTCGGGACGTTCGGCGAAACAAACGGATGTGAATCCACCCTGTCCAGCGTGCTAATCTTCCGTTTGTCGCCAGGCGCTCGCAGCAACAAGCGAGAGTCTGGAAACACCACTCATGCGCGAGTGGCGGAACGGCAGACGCGCTGGCTTCAGGTGCCAGTGTCCTTAGGGACGTGGGGGTTCAAATCCCCCCTCGCGCACAAGAGAGAAGCCCCACAGGCCATCGGCCTGTGGGGCTTCTTCGGTTCTGGGCCGGGCTCGGCCGGTTCTGTGCCGGCTGGGCCGGTCAGGGTTTCCGGTGTGGCCCGGGCAGGGGTTGTGGTGCGGCCCCGGTCAGGGGCTGCGGGTGTTTGGTTTCACGTGAAACGTCCGATTCGCAGGGAAGGGCCGGGGTCCGTGGACCCCGGCCCTTCCCTGCTGTCGCGACCTGATTCTCAGGCGGCGAGGCGGGAGGCGAGTGCCTTCGCCTTCTCGGAGGCGTCGCTGAGTGCCTTGGCGCGGGAGGACTCGGCGAGCGGGATGAGCTCGGCCATCTGCGGATTGCTGTGGGCCAGGGTGAGCTCCGGCACGATGAAGTCGACCTCGGCGGCGAACATGGACGTCAGCAGCGTCGCGAGATAGTTCTGCACGAATTCGGCGCCCTCGCGCGGGGTGCCCGCGGCGTACGAGCCGCCACGGCTGGCGACGACGGTGATCGGGGTGCCGGCCACCGGGCTGTCGGGACCGGCGTTGTGGCCGACGATGATCACGTGGTCGAGCCATGCCTTGAGCGTCGACGGGATCGTGAAGTTGTACATGGGGGCGCCGATCAGGACCGCGTCCGCGGCGGAGAGTTCCGCGGCGAGTTCGCCCCGCAGGGGGTGCGCGGCACCGGCCGCGGCGGCCTCGGCGTCCAGGTGGGGCAGAGGCTCGGCCGCGAGGTCGCGGTAGACGACCTTTCCGTCGGGGTGCTGCTCGAGCCAGGTCTGCACGAAGGCGGCGGTGACCTCGCGCGAGGCGGAGCCCTCGGGGAAGACGGCGGAATCGAGGTGCAGCAGGGTGGCCATGAGGGTCTCCATGGTTTGGTGAGGAGGAGGGCCGGTGGGCGGTCCAATATTTCGTGCGTACCTAGTAATAACATAGTGGCTTACGAATAGTAAGTCCCTCACATCCACGCAGTACCCTGGATGAATGGCGGATCACAGCGAGCAGGCGTGCAGGCGGGTGGACGTGGGCATCAGCCGCGTCTTCGAGCTGTTCGGTAAGCGCTGGACCGGGCCGATCGTGTCCGTGCTGATGGAACAGCCGGTGCACTTCGCCGATCTGCGGCGGGCCATCCCGGGCATCAGCGAGCGCATGCTCTCGGACCGGCTGACCGAACTGGGTGCGGCGGGACTGGTGGTCCGCGAGGTCGACGAGGGACCGCCACTGCGGGTGTCGTACCGCCTGACGCAGGCCGGTGCCGCGATGGAGCCCGCCCTCAAGGAACTGGGGAGCTGGGCCGAAACGCATCTGAAGGACGGCCTCGGCGGCTGTTAGCCCGCCTGCCGGCCCGCCTGCGCGATGCCGCGGCCGGTCCGAGCCGGAGCCCGGGGACGGGGTGCGGGCCGACAGCGGTACCGTCTGCGGCAGTTGATGCTGGACCGGGACGCCGGACGCCGACGGCGGCGCCGGGTGCGGTCGGGGGAGGCTGCGCGCCATGAGCGAGATCGAAGCGACACTGCCGGTACAGCGGGCCGCGAAGGACGGTTCACGCATTCCCGTCGTGCCCGGGTTCGCGCCTCGTGCGGCCCCGGACGGCCGGACCGCACCGCTGTCGCCGAGAGAGGCCGGCAAGGCGCTGCGCCGCAGCGTGCC
Source organism: Streptomyces sp. OR43 (assembly GCF_008042275.1). Taxonomy (GTDB): domain Bacteria; phylum Actinomycetota; class Actinomycetes; order Streptomycetales; family Streptomycetaceae; genus Streptomyces. Next base: position 1,799,854 of record NZ_RDBK01000043.1, read on the forward strand.
CCGTTCCTCCCACGCCTCCCTGGTGCTGCCTGCCGGGCGGCCCGACGCGGTGCGGGCGGTCGAGGAGTCGAACCAGGGCCGGGTGGCGGGTCTCACGCCGATACGGGTGGGACGGATGGCCGCGACGCCGTTCGCCTTTCTGCGGGGTTCGGCGGGTCTGATGGCCCACGACCTGGTGGGGACACCCGTCACCGGGGTGGCCGCTCAGCTCTGCGGCGACGCTCACGCGGCGAATTTCGGGCTCTACGGCGATGCCCGCGGCAGCCTGGTCATCGATCTGAACGACTTCGACGAGACGGTGTCCGGCCCCTGGGAGTGGGACCTCAAGCGTCTTGCCACCTCCCTGGTGCTCGCGGGGCGCGAGGCCGGTGCGGACGAGGAGACCTGCCGCAGGGGCGCGTACGACACGGTCGGGGCCTACCGGCGGACCATGCGGCTGCTGGCCCGGCTGCCCGCACTCGACGCGTGGAACGCCATCGCCGACGAGGAACTGGTCTCGCACACGGACGCGAGGGACCTGCTGGGCACTCTGGAGCGGGTCTCGGAGAAGGCGCGGAACAACACCAGCGCCCGTTTCGCCGCGAAGTCCACCGAGGACTCCGGGGACGGCGGCCGCCGGTTCGTCGACGCGCCGCCGGTACTGCGCCGGGTGCCGGACGCGGAGGCGGCGGCCGTGGCGGCGGGTCTGGGCGACTACCTGGGCACCGTCTCGGAGGACCGGGTGCCGCTGCTGGCCCGGTACGCGATCCACGACGTGGCGTTCCGGGTGGTCGGCACGGGAAGCGTGGGTACCCGGTCGTACGTGGTGCTGCTGCTGGACCACCGCGGCGAGCCCCTGGTCCTCCAGGTGAAGGAGGCCAGGCCGTCGGTGCTGGCGCCCCATCTGCCCGCCGTGGGCTTCGATGTGCCCGAGGTGGTGCACGAGGGGCGCCGGGTGGTGCTGGGGCAGAAGCGGATGCAGGTCGTCAGTGACATCCTGCTGGGCTGGGCGACCGTGGAGGGCCGGCCGTTCCAGGTCCGGCAGTTCAGGAACCGGAAGGGCAGTGTGGACCCTGCGGCGCTGGCGGCCGACCAGGTCGACGACTACGGCCGGATGACGGGTGCGCTGCTGGCGCGGGCCCATGCGCACAGTGCCGATCCACGGCTGATCGCGGGGTACTGCGGAAAGAACGACGAGCTCGACGATGCCGTGGCGGCGTTCGCGGTGACCTACGCGAACCGTACCGAGGCGGACCACGCGGACCTGCTACGGGCGATCGGAGCGGGGCGGATAGCCGCCGAAACGGGGGTGTGAGGTCCGCTGCGCCGACCGTGCGTCCTCGGCACCTCGGCCGTGGCCATACGCTGGACGGGTGACCCACGAAGCCGCCGGGGTGCCGACTACCCGGAACGACGATGCCCTGCAGGACGACGCCCCGCAGGACGAGCGGCCCGGCCCTCCGGCCGGGGCGCAAACGGAGGCGCAGGCCGAGGCGCATACGGAGGCGCACACGGACCGGCCCGGCGCCGGACGTGGCGATGGTGCGCCCGGTGACGTGACGGGTGGCGATGGTGCGCTCGGTGACGTGACGGGTGGCGATGGTGCGCCCGGTGACGTGACTGCTGGGGCGACTGGCGAGGCGGATGCTGCGGCGAGTGGCACGGCCGGGGAGCAGGAGCGTCCGGAGGCGCGGCTGGCGCATGCCGTGCGGGTGGCCGAGCAGGCCCTCATCGAGTTCGAGATCGCGGTGGAGACGTTCCGGGTCGAGGTCGAGAACTTCTCCCGGCTGCACCACCAGCGGCTGGGCCCGATGTACGCGCGGCTCGACGAGCTCGACGCGCTGATCGCGGAGGCCCGGGCCGCCAGGTCGGGCGATCCGGAGGATCTGCGCAAGGCGCAGGAGGCACGGGCGATCGTGATGCCCATGCCGGGGGTCGACGAGCTGTTCCACGACTGGATCGACTCCGACGGTCTGTCGCCCGAGGCCGCGGCGATGCTGACCGAGCAGCCGGTCCGGCCGCCCAAGCGGGTCCGGCCGACCGACGAGGCACGCAAGCTGTACCGCGAGCTGGCCCGCAAGGCCCATCCGGACCTGGCCCAGGACGAGAAGGAGCGGGCCAGGCGCGACGAGTTCATCACACGCGTCAACGCCGCCTACGGGCGCGGGGACGAGGCGCTGCTCAGGGAGCTGGCCCAGGAGTGGGCGGCCGGACCCGTGGCGCCCCCGGCGGAGCTCGGCGAGGCCGATGAGCTGTACGCCCGGCTGAACTGGCTGACGCAGCGCAAGGAACTGCTGACGGTGCTCGCCCAGGAGCTGGAGCAGAGCGCGATCGGCGCCATGCTGCGGATGGCGCCGGACGATCCTGATCACCTGCTGGAAGAGATCGCCGAGCAGCTGCTGGGCGAGGTCTCGCAGCGTGAGGCCGAGCTGGCAGGTCTGCAGTAGCGTTTCCGGTGACTTCGGTGCGCTTGTGAACGAGAGAAGGCATGACCCATGAATTTCGCCCCGCTTCCCGCAGTCGCCGTCACGGCGGTGCCGGTGGACGGCTTCGTGCTGGACGTCCGGGAGGACGACGAGTGGGCGGCCGGGCATGTCGACGGCGCCCTGCACATTCCCATGAGCGACTTCGTGGGCCGGTTCGGTGAACTGACCGAGGCGGTGGAGGACGGCCGGCGCGTGCACGTGATGTGCCGGGTCGGTGGCCGGTCCGCCCAGGTCACCCAGTACCTGGTGCAGCAGGGCATCGACGCCGTGAACATCGACGGCGGCATGCTTGCCTGGGACGGTGCGGGACGCCCGATGGTCACCGACAACGGGGCGCCCGCCTTCGTCGCCTGATCCCGCGAGGGCCTGTTCGGCTCTGGGGCGGCTTCGAGTCCGCCCGCTCTGCCCGGGGGTGTCAGCCGAGGGGGTGGGCGGCCAGCAGGTCGCCCAGGGCCTCCTCGTGCGCCGCTGCCGGGCCGAGGGACAGCTCGATCTGCTTCGCCCAGGCGTGGAAGCGGTGCAGCGGGTAGTCGGTGTCCGCACCGAATCCGCCGTGCAGGTGCTGTGCCGTCTGCACGACCCGGCGGACCCCGTCGGACGCCCAGATCTTCGCCACCGCGACGTCGCCTGCCGGGGGCAGCGGGCCGGACCCGCCGACGGCGATCCGCCAGGCCGCCTGCCAGAGGGTCACCTCCATGGCCCGCAGGTCGATGTAGCGGTCCGCGGCCTGCACGGCCACGGCCTGGAAGGTCGCGACGGGGAAGCCGAACTGCTCGCGCTTGCCCGTGTACTGGCTCGTCATGGCCAGTACGGCCTCGCCGAGACCCAGCGCGAGTGCGCACGTCCCGGTGGTGAGCACGGAGCGCAGCCACTCCCAGGCATCGGTGGCGTCGATCAGCCGGCGGGACTCGACCCGGACCCCGTCCAGCCGTACCTCGCCGAAGAGTTCGCCGTTGGTGGAGACCTGCTCCGCGACGGTGACACCGTCGTCGTCGCGGCGGACCAGGGCCAGCACGGCGCGGCCGTCCCCGGCATGGGCGGGCACCGCGATCCAGTCCGCTGCCTGGGCCCACGGCACGGCCGACTGGACGCCGTCCAGTACCCAGTCCGCCGTGTCCGCGTCGTTGTTCCTGCCGCTGCCGCTGCCGCTGCCGCCGCCCGCATGGCCGTCCGGGCGTGCGGTGACGGCGAGTTCGGCCGGGTCGTGGCCGGTGCGGCCGTTGGCGCCGACCGTGAGAACCAGGTCTCCCCGGCCGATCCGGGGCAGCATCTCGGCCGCCAGTTCCTGGTCGCCGTAACGCTGGACCGTCATCGCGACCGCGCATGTCTCCAGCAGCGGAACCCGGGCGAGGACCTTCGCGGACTCGCGCAGCACCAGGCAGAGCGCGACCAGGTCGAGGCCCGCCCCGCCGTGCTCCGGAGCGAGCGTCAGGCTCAGCAGGTCGCCGGCGGCGAGCCTCGCCCACAACGGTCGGTCGATGTCCTCGGCGACCGCTCCCGGGACGAGAGCGGGGCTGGGCACCGCGTCGGGGGCCACGCCCGAGAAGACCGCCCGCGCTGCCTCGGCGGCTGCCTGTTGTTCCTCGGTGAAGGTGAAGTCCACTGTCCTGGCCTCCCGCGAACCGCTGTGCCCTTAGCTCGATCTGACGGAGCGTCAAGATAGAACAGGTTCTACAAGAAGGGAACAGACCGCGCGTCGTGCGAGGTGTGGGGTGCGCGCCGCCGGAGGTCAGCGGTCGAAGTCGAGCTCCACCTCCCCCGTCACCGGATGGGACTGGCAGGCCAGCACATAGCCCGCGTCCGTCTCCTCGGGCTCCAGGGCGAAGTTGCGGTCCATCCGCACCTCTCCCGAGACCAGGAAGGCCCGGCAGGTTCCGCAGACCCCGCCCTTGCAGGCGTACGGCGCGTCGGAACGGCTGCGCAGCACCGTCTCCAGGAGGGAGTCGCCCTCCCGCACCGGCCAGGTGCCCGAGCGGCCGTCCAGAGTCGCGGTGAGCGTGCTGTGTGCCGAAGCCTCGACCTGAGGCCGGGCGGAGGCGTCCGGGTTGTCCTCGACGTGGAAGATCTCCTGGTGGATGCGGGTCCGGTCGACGCCCAGACCGTGCAGCGCGCCCTCGGCGGCCCGGACCAGGCCGAGCGGACCGCACAGGTACCAGCCCTCGATCCCGGCCACCGGGAGCAGGGCCGGCAGCAGTCCGGTGAGTCTTTCTCGATCGAGCCGGCCGGAGGGAAGGCCCGCCTGCTGTTCCTCCCGGGAGAGCGCGGTGACCAGCTGGAACCGGTCCGGGTAGCGGTCCTTGAGGTCGGCGACCTCGTCCAGGAACATGGTCGAGGCGGCGGTCCGGTCGCTTCGGATCAGGCAGAACGAGGCGTTGGCCTCGCGGGCCAGCAGGGTCGCCGCGATGGACAGCACCGGCGTGATGCCGCTACCCCCGACGATCGCCGCGAACTGCCCGGCGCGCGGCGCGAGCACGAACCGGCCCATCGGAGGCATCGCCTCGACCTGGTCGCCGACCGCCAGTTCCTTGAGTGCGTACGTGGAGAACGCGCCGCCGTCGACGAGCCGGATGCCCACGCGAAGCGCGGGGTCGGCCGGCTGCTCGGTGGCCGGCGCGCAGATCGAGTACGAGCGGCGGATCTCCTCGCCGCCGACCGTGTAGCGGACGTTGAGATGCTGGCCGGGCTTGTGGCGGAAGGTCTCGCGCAGCTTCGGCGGAACGGCGAAGGTGACGGCCACCGAATCGTCCGTGAGCCGCTCGATCGCGCTGACCCGGAGCGGATGGAACATCTACAACTCCTTGAAGTGGTCGAACGGTTCACGGCACGACACGCAACGGCGCAGTGCCTTGCAGGCGGTCGACGAGAACCGGCTCAGCAGCTCCGTGTCGGTCGAGCCGCAGTGCGGACAGCGCACCGACAGGGCAACGGGTACGGGCCCTGCCCCTGCGGCGGCGGTCGCGGCGTCGTGCGGCCGCGGAGGCGCGATGCCGAACTCGGCGAGCTTGCGCCGGCCCTCCGCGCTGATGTCGTCCGTGGACCAGGCCGGGGAGAGGACGGTGACCACGGAGACCTCGGTCATGCCGCGGTCGTACAGCACGCGCTCGATGTCCGTGGACATGGTCTCTATCGCGGGGCAGCCGGTGTAGGTCGGGGTGAGCCGGACCGTGACGCGGCCGGGCGCGAGGACCTCCACGCCCCGGAGCACGCCCAGCTCCTCCAGGGTCAGTACGGGCAGCTCCGGATCGGGAACGGCGCCCGCGAGGCTGCGCAGTTCCTCTTCCAGAGGTGTCCAGGTCACCATGACGCCCCCGGGTGGCTGCGGTGCAGGTGCTGCATCTCGGCGATCATCCGGCCGAAGTCTTCCGTGTGGATGCCCTGCCGGCCGGCGCCCGCAGTCCAGGCGCCGGTCTGCGGTCCGGTCGGCACGGTCAGCGTGGCCCGCTCCAGCACGGTCGTGAGGGAGTCCAGCCAGCGGCTGTGCAGTGCCTGCCAGTCCACGTCGATTCCTTCGACGGGCTGGAACAACTCGCCGGTGTAGCGCCACAGGGCATCCACCCCCTGCTGCATGCGTGCGTGGCTCTCGGCCGTGCCGTCCCCGAGGCGCAGGGTCCACTGCTCGGCGTGGTCACGGTGGTAGGCGACCTCCTTGACGGCCTTGGCCGCCAGACCGGCGAACTCGCCGTCCCCGGCCGCCAGCTGTTCGTAGAGGCCGTGCTGGTGGACCGAGAAGTACAGCTGCCGGGCGATGGTGTGGGCGAAGTCGCCGTTGGGCTGTTCGACCAGCTGAACGTTGCGAAAGGCGCGTTCCTCGCGCAGATACGCCAGTTCGTCCTCGTCACCCGCCAGGGAGAGCAGGATGCGGGCCTGGCCCAGCAGGTCCAGAGCGATGTTGGCGAGGGCCACCTCCTCCTCCAGCACGGGGGCGTGGCCCGCCCACTCACCCAGCCGGTGCGACAGCACCAGCGCGTCGTCGCCGAGAGCGAGGGCCGCGGTCACAGGTGCTTCACCCCGTCCGGGATGGCGTAGAAGGTCGGGTGCCGGTAGGGCTTGTCACCCGCTGGTTCGAAGAACGTGTCCTTCTCGTCCGGCGAGGATGCCGTGATCTGGGTGGAGGGCACCACCCAGAGGGAGACTCCCTCGGAGCGGCGGGTGTAGAGATCGCGTGCGTTGCGCAGGGCCATCTCCGCGTCCGGGGCGTGCAGGCTGCCGGCGTGGGTGTGCGCGAGCCCGCGCCGCGAGCGCACGAACACCTCCCACAGCGGCCAGTCGGTCGAGCTGCTCATGCTGTCGCCTCCCCGTTCGCTACAGCGGCCTTCGCTACAGCCGTCTTCGGTACCGCCGTCTTCGGTGCAGCCGTCGTTGGTGCAGCCGGGTTCAGTGCTTCTGTTGTCGGTGAGCCCGTGTGCTTCTGTGCGTATGCGGCGGCCGCGTCCCGGACCCAGGCGCCTTCCTCGTGGGCCCGGCGGCGCTGCGTGAGGCGCTGTTCGTTGCACGGCCCGTTGCCCTTCAGGACCTCCTGGAACTCCGTCCAGTCGATCGCCCCGAAATCGTGCTGACCGCGCTCCTCGTTCCACCGGAGGTCCGGGTCGGGGAGCGCGAGGCCCAGGACCTCGGCCTGCGGGACGCAGATGTCCACGAAGCGCTGCCGCAGCTCGTCGTTGGAATGCCGCTTGATCTTCCATGTCATCGACTGCGCGGAATGCGACGAGGCGTCGTCCGGCGGGCCGAACATCATCAGGGACGGCCACCACCAGCGGTTCACGGCGTCCTGCGCCATCTCGTGCTGCGCCGGTGTCCCGTGGCTGAGCGCGAGCAGCAGTTCGTAGCCCTGGCGCTGGTGGAAGGACTCCTCCTTGCAGATGCGGACCATGGCCCGGGCGTACGGGCCGTAGGAGCAGCGGCACAGAGGAACCTGGTTGGTGATCGCTGCGCCGTCCACGAGCCAGCCGATGGCGCCGACGTCCGCCCAGGTCAGGGTCGGGTAGTTGAAGATCGAGGAATACCGCTGGCGGCCCGCGTGGAGCTTGTCGAGCAGCTCCTCGCGGCTCGTGCCGAGCGTTTCCGCGGCGCTGTACAGATACAGCCCGTGTCCAGCCTCGTCCTGCACCTTGGCCATCAGGATGGCCTTGCGGCGCAGTGAGGGGGCGCGGGTGATCCAGTTGGCCTCCGGCTGCATGCCGATGATCTCGGAGTGGGCGTGCTGGGCCATTTGCCTGACCAGTGAGGCGCGGTAGGCGTCGGGCATCCAGTCCCGTGGCTCGATGCGCTCATCGGCCGCGACCGCGGCGTCGAAGGCTGCCTCCATGGCCCCGTCCGCCCCATCGGTACTGCCTGCTGCCGCCTGCGCTGTCTGGCCCGCAGTCACTGCCGCCATCCCGGACTCCCTACCGACCGATCGTTCGGTTCAATGTCTTCAATGGTGAGTCTGCGGCCCGTAGGGTGTCAACCCTGTGGATAACTGACCGGGATCGACGGGGATCGGGGCGGGATGGATTCGTACGACGACAAGGGCGTCGGCGGGGGCGTCGGTGGGAGCGTCGACGGGAGTGCCGACGGGGGCGGCGAGGGGGACGTGATCGAAATCGGCCCCGGCCCGCGGACCGTTCCCGAGCCCCGCGTCGGTATGGCCGGGCTCTCGTTCCCGTACCAGGTCGTCGCCGCTGTGGCGCTGTCCGTGATCGGGTTCATCGCCTGTGTGCAGCTGGCGATGGTGTTCCTGCACGTCGCCCCCTCCAACACGCTGACGAAGCAGCACGGCGAGGCGGTCGACCAGTGGATCTATCCCGAGTTCGAGCAGAACTGGAAACTCTTCGCGCCCAATCCCCTGCAGCAGAACATCGCCGTGCACGTGCGCGCCGAGATATCCGGACCCGACAAGCGTCGGACCACCCCCTGGATGAGCCTCTCGGGCGAGGACGGCAAAGCGATACGCGGCAATCTGCTGCCCAGCCACGGACCAGTGAGCACGCCCGGCTCCGACCGCACGCTCGCCCGCGGTATCCAGCGCGTCACGGCCGTTTCTCTGGGGCCGTACCAGAGTGCCGTCGTCCGGATCGGCATCTCCGCCACGTACTTCCTGTTCCTGCTGCGCGAGATTCCGCACCGTCACGAGATGTACGGCCCCGATGCCCCGTGGCGCTGGGACATGGCGCGGCAGCTCATCTCCGGAAACCAGGCCTTCACCACACTGATGTGGTCGGACAGCGCTGTCTGGTTCGAGATCGTGTACGTGCTGGCGCTGGTCGCCGCCGCGCTGCTGCTCGTGGGCTGGCACACCCGCGCGATGTCCGTCCTCTTCATGGTCGGCGTGCTCTCCCTGCAGAACCGCAGCATCTTCATGGGCGACGGCGGCGACAACGTCATCCACCTGATGTCGATCTACCTGGTACTGACGCGATGCGGTCAGGTCTGGTCCCTGGACGCCCGCCGTGCGCGGCGTTCGGCCGGCGCGGACCCCGCACCGCGCGGTGCGGGTGTGGCGGGTCCGCTGCTGTGGGTGGCCTTCGGGGCGGTCCTCTGCGGCGCCACGGTGACCGACAGCCTGGGCGGGACCACCTGGCTGCCGGTCCTCTTCTGGATCCTGTGGATCGGTCACGGTGCCTGGTGGGCCGTGAACCGGTACGCACCGGACAGCGAGCCGCGCACTCTGCTCGACGTCATCGCCAACCTCGCCCACAACGCCACACTCGTCGTGATCATGGCCGAGGTCTGCATGATCTACGCGACCGCGGGCTGGTACAAGATCCAGGGGACGCGCTGGCAGGACGGCACGGCGCTCTACTACCCGCTCAACCTCGACTACTTCACCCCGTGGCCCGGGCTCTCCGACCTCCTGGCGGCGAGCGGTCTGATGGTGATGGTGCTGACGTACGCCACCGTCGTCGTGCAGGTCGCCTTCCCGTTCACCCTGTTCAACCGGCGCGTCAAGAACGTGCTGCTCGTCCTGATGATCTGCGAGCACGCGGGTATCGCCCTGCTGCTGGGGCTGCCCTTCTTCTCGATGGCCATGATCGCCGCGGACGCCGTCTTCCTGCCGACCGTCTTCCTGATGTGGCTCGGAGGACAGGCGGCACATGGGCGGGACCTGTTCCTGCGGCGGCGCGGCAAGGTGCCGGGGCCGCGGGACTGGGCTGAGACGGAGGGCGGTGCTGAGGCGGCGGGCGGCGGGGGTGGGGACGCCGGTGCCGGTGCCGCGACCGAGGACCGGGAGGCACCGCAGCGCCGCGACGGTGGGGGCCATACGCTCGTCGGGTGAGCAGCGAGACAGGCAGTACAGGCAGTACAGGCAGCACCGATGGTGCGGGTGGGGCGGCCGACCCGTCCGCGGCGCCGGTCACGGACGATCCGGCGCAGTACGACGAGGGGTTCGGTACGGAGATCGGCGTCGGGCCGCATCCGCTGCCCTGGCCCGTGGGCGAGCGGTACGACCCCGAGCTGCTCGCCCACGGCGACCGGCGCAATGTGGGCGATGAGTACCGCTACTGGACCCGGGAGGCGATCGTCGCCGACCTCGACCTGCGGCGGCACGACTTCCACGTGGCGGTGGAGAACTGGGGCCACGACTTCAACATCGGGTCCGTCGTACGCACCGCGAACGCCTTCCTCGCCAAGGAGGTGCACATCGTGGGGCGGCGGCGCTGGAACCGTCGCGGAGCGATGGTCACCGACCGTTACCAGCATGTCCGTCACCACCCGGACACGGCCGATCTGACCGCCTGGGCGGCGTCCGAAGGGCTGCCGATCATCGGTATCGACAATCTTCCGGGCGCGGTGCCGCTGGAGCGGACCGAGTTGCCGCGGCGGTGTGTGCTGCTCTTCGGACAGGAGGGGCCCGGGCTGACCGAGGACGCGCGCAAGCACGCCTCGATGGTGTGCTCGATCGCGCAGTTCGGATCGACGCGGTCGATCAACGCGGGGGCTGCGGCGGCGATTGCGATGCACGCATGGGTGCAGCGGTATGCGGATATTCCGGTGGGCGGGGCGTAGGCGTAGGGCTCGCCCTGGGGGCGGCGGCCCAAGGGCGGTCCGGTCCAAGGGCGGTCCGGGGACCAGACCTGACCGCATCGCGTCAGTACCAGGTAGATCGACATCAGGTGGATGACGTTGTCGCCGCCGTCGCCCATGAAGATGCTGCGGTTCTGCAGGGAGAGCACGCCGACCATGAAGAGGACGGACATCGCGCGGGTGTGCCAGCCCACGAGCAGCAGCGCGGCGGCGACCAGCGCCAGCACGGCCGGGAGAGGGAGCCGGCTGTACGCGGGGAGGGGCCGGGCCGGGAGAGGGAGCCGGCTGTACGCGGGGAGGGGCCGGGAGAGGGAGCCGGCTGTTGCGAGGCGGTCAGCGTTGGCGGCGGACTTCCAGGGTGCGGAAGCGGTTCGAGACGAAAGCGCCGTCGCACAGGGCCGCGTTCGCTGCCGGGTTTCCTCCCGATCCGTGGAAGTCGGAGAACGCCGCCGTCTGGTTGACGTACACCCCGCCGGTCAGATTCAGGGAGAGCTGGGCCGACTCGTCCAGGCAGACGTCCTCCACCGCGCGCTCCACCTCCGATGAGGTGGTGTACGCGCCGACCGTCATCGCGCCCTTGTCGCGGATCGTACGCCGCAGCAGTTCTACCGCCTCCGCCGTCGAGTCGACGGCGACCGCGAACGAGACCGGGCCGAAGCACTCCGACAGGTAGGGCGAGTCCTCGTCCGGCTTGCTGCCGTCGAGCTTGACGATCAGCGGGGTGCGGACGACTGCTTCGGGGAAGTCGGGATTGGCCACCTCCCGCGAAGGCAGTGCCACCTCTCCCAGTTCTGCGGCCGCCTCCAGGCGGGCCTTCACGTCCGGGTTGACCAGGGCGCCGAGCAGGCCGTTCGCCCGGGCGTCGTCGCCGAGGAGTCCGGTGACGGCGGCGGCGATGTCCGTGACCACGTCGTCGTACGACTTGTCGCCGACATCCGTCGTGATGCCGTCCCGGGGGATCAGGAGGTTCTGCGGGGTGGTGCACATCTGGCCGCTGTAGAGGGAGAGCGAGAACGCCAGGTTGGCCAGCATGCCGCGGTAGTCGTCCGTGGCGTCGATGACGATCGTGTTGACGCCGGCCTTCTCCGTGTACACCTGGGCCTGGCGCGCGTTGGCCTCCAGCCAGTCGCCGAACGCAGTGGAGCCGGTGTAGTCGATGATCCGGATCTCCGGACGGACCGCCAGGGTCTTGGCGATGCCCTCGCCCGGACGCTCGGCGGCCAGGGCGACCAGGTTGGGGTCGAAGCCCGCTTCCCCGAGGACCTCACGCGCCAGCCGCACGGTCAGGGCCAGCGGAAGCACCGCCCGGGGGTGCGGCTTGACCAGGACCGGATTGCCGGTGGCCAGGGAGGCGAAGAGGCCCGGGTAGCCGTTCCACGTGGGGAAGGTGTTGCAGCCGATCAGCAGGGAGATACCGCGTCCGGCCGCGGTGAACGTCTTGTGCAGGTCGATCGGGTCGCGCTTGCCCTGCGGCTTCGACCAGTCGGCGGTCCGGGGCGCGCGCATCTGCTCCTCGTACGCGTACGCCACCGCCTCCAGACCGCGGTCCTGGGCGTGCGGGCCGCCGGCCTGGAACGCCATCATGAAGGCCTGCCCGCTGGTGTGCATCACCGCGTGGCCGAACTCATGGGTGCGGGCGCTGATCCGCGCCAGGATCTCCAGGCAGACCAGGGCCCTGGTCTCCGGGCCGGCCTCGCGCCAGGCGGGCATACCGGCACGCATCGCCGGGAGCAGCACGTCGAGGTCGGCGTGCGGATACTCGACGGCCAGCTCGGGGCCGTACGGAGAGACCTCGCCGCCCGTCCAGCCGTCGGTGCCCGGCTGGTCCAGGTCGAGGCGGGTGTGCAGCACGGCGTCGAAGGCGGCCTTGCCCTCGGCGGCGCCCAGACTGCCGGGGGCGCCGCCCTCGCCGTAGGCCTTCGGGTGCTCGGGGTGCGGTGACCAGTAGGCACGCGTGCGGATCGCGTCGAGGGCCCGGTCGAGCGTGGGGCGGTGCCTCTCGGACAGCAGGTGCGGGGAGAGCTCGGCGGCCATGACGGACCAACTCCTCATCGAGCTGGGCAGGGACGGGCGGACAGAGTTAGAGTAACCGAACGATCGGTCGGGACAAGGGGGCCCGCGAAACCTGTGGATAACACCGCCCCCATTTGCCGGTCGGTCCGACTCGTAGGGGAGGATCGCGGGCATGACCACGGCCAAGCGGGACACGTACACTCCGGAGACTCTGCTCACCGTCGCTGTCCGTGTCTTCAACGAGCGCGGTTACGACGGCACCTCGATGGAGCACCTGTCCAAGGCGGCGGGCATCTCGAAGTCGTCCATCTATCACCACGTCGCCGGCAAGGAAGAGCTGCTGCGGCGTGCGGTCAGCCGGGCACTGGACGGGCTCTTCGGGATCCTCGACGAGCCGGGCGCGGCCCGGGGCCGGGCGATCGAGCGCGTCGAGTACGTCACGCGTCGGACCGTCGAGGTGCTGATAGCCGAGCTGCCCTACGTCACGCTGCTGCTGCGGGTGCGGGGCAACACGAAGACCGAGCGCTGGGCCCTGGAACGGCGCCGTGAGTTCGACCAGCGCGTGGCCGAGCTGCTCAAGGCGGCGGTCGCGGACGGCGACCTCCGCTCCGACGTGGACATACGGCTTGCGACGCGGCTGCTGTTCGGGATGGTCAACTCGCTCGTGGAGTGGTTCCGGCCGCTGTCGGACGGTGGCGCGGAGGGGGAGCGGCTCGCCGACACGGTCGTGCGGCTGGCCTTCGAAGGCATGAAGTCCAGCCGCTGAGCCACGGAGTCCGAGCCGGCGGCCGGGGTGTCCTCGTCAGGTGAGTTCCGTGGGGCGGTCGGAGCCCGGGGTCAGGTCCGTCTCCTCGAACACCAGCAGGGTGCGGGTGGAAAGCACCTCCGGAATGGCCTGGATCCTCGTCAGAACCAGCTCGCGCAGTGACCGGTTGTCCGGAGTGTGCACCAGCAGCAGGACGTCGAAATCGCCGCTGACCAGGGCGATGTGCGTGGCGCCCGGCAACGCCTGGAGCTGCTCCCGCACGGTGCGCCAGGAGTTCTGGACGATCTTGAGCGTGATGTATGCGGAGGCCCCCTGCCCCGCCCGCTCATGGTTCACCCGTGCGCCGAAACCGCGGATCACGCCGTCGTCGATGAGCCGGTTGATCCGGGCGTAGGCGTTGGCCCGCGAGACGTGGACGCGGTCGGCGACCGACCGTATCGAGGCGCGGCCGTCCGTCTGGAGCAGTCGGAGGATGGCGCCGTCGATGGCGTCGAGCGGGCGTGCCGGGGGAATCCTGCCCGGCTCCTCGCCCCCGTCGGCCATTTGTTCAGCTGCCATGTTCCCGTGCCTCCCCGTCCTGGACGACCTGTCCCCATCCCAGGCTGTGGAGAACCGTTTGTCCACAGGCTGACGGTGCCTGTAGCCAAAATGCGCTCGCGACCGAACAATCGGTAGGTGAGGCACACCACATGGCACCACATGCGCGCCTCGCACGGCTTTGGTTGATTCGACACATATCAACACCCCGCGGCGTCGGGGCACCCCCCGATGCCGCCAGATGTCGCTCGATACCCCTCGACGCCAGGAGGTGCTTGTCATGACGGTCCAAGAGCTGCCCGGCGCGGCCGCCTACCGGCCCACGCCGCCACCGGCCTGGAAGCCGCTCACCGATCCCGCGCCCCTGCTCCCGGACCCCGAGCCGTACCGCGTGCTCGGTACGGACGCCGCGGCCGAGGCAGACCCCCAGCTGCTGCTGCGGCTCTATGCGGAGCTCGTGCGCGGCCGGCGGTACAACGCACAGGCGACCGCCCTCACCAAGCAGGGACGGCTCGCCGTCTATCCGTCGAGCACCGGGCAGGAGGCCTGCGAGATCGCGGCCGCCCTGGTGCTGGAGGAGCGGGACTGGCTCTTCCCCAGCTACCGCGACACGCTCGCGGCCGTGGCGCGGGGACTGGACCCGGTCGAGGCGTTGACGCTGCTGCGCGGCGACCGGCACACCGGCTACGACCCGCGCGAGCACCGCATCGCGCCCCTGTGCACCCCGCTCGCCACCCAGCTGCCGCACGCCGTGGGCCTGGCCCACGCGGCGCGGCTCAAGGGGGACGACGTGGTGGCGCTCGCCATGGTCGGTGACGGTGGCACCAGCGAGGGCGATTTCCACGAGGCGCTGAACTTCGCGGCCGTCTGGCGGGCCCCGGTCGTCTTCCTCGTGCAGAACAACGGCTTCGCCATTTCCGTGCCCCTGGCCAAGCAGACCGCGGCACCGTCCCTGGCCCACAAGGCCGTGGGGTACGGAATGCCCGGCCGGCTGGTCGACGGGAACGACGCGGCAGCCATGCACCAGGTGCTCTCCGAGGCCGTGGCGAGGGCCAGGAGCGGCGGTGGTCCGACGCTGGTGGAGGCCGTCACGTACCGCATGGACGCCCACACGAACGCGGACGACGCGACGCGCTACCGCGGCAACAGCGAGGTCGAGGCCTGGCGGGCCCACGATCCGGTCCAGCTCCTGGAGCGCGAGCTGACCGGGCGCGGGCTGCTCGGCGACGACGGCATCGAGGAGGCGCGCACGGCCGCGGAGCGGATGGCGGCGCAGCTGAGGGAGCGGATGAACGCGGACCCGGTGCTCGACCCGATGGACCTCTTCGCCCATGTGTACGCGGAGCAGACGGCACAGCTGCGCGAGCAGGCGGCCCGCCTGCGGGTCGAGCTGGACGCGGAGCACGACGAGCACGGCACGGACGACAGGAGTACGGGGCGATGACCACGGCAGCGGCCACGGCCGGGGAGCGGACGGCGAAGGCCAGGCCCGCGACCATGGCGCAGGCACTGGGTCGCGCGCTGCGCGACTCGATGGCCGAGGACCCCTCCGTGCACGTCCTCGGTGAGGACGTCGGCACGCTCGGCGGGGTCTTCAGGATCACCGACGGCCTGGCGAAGGAGTTCGGCGACGAGCGGTGCACGGACACCCCGCTGGCCGAGGCGGGCATTCTCGGCGCGGCCGTCGGCATGGCCATGTACGGGCTCCGGCCCGTGGTCGAGATGCAGTTCGACGCCTTCGCGTATCCGGCGTTCGAGCAGCTCATCAGTCATGTCGCCAAGATGCGGAACCGGACCGGGGGCGCGATGCCGCTGCCGATCACGGTCCGGGTCCCCTACGGCGGCGGCATCGGCGGCGTCGAGCACCACAGCGACTCCTCGGAGGCGTACTACATGGCGACCCCGGGACTCCATGTCGTCACCCCCGCCACGGTCGAGGACGCGTACGGGCTGCTGAGGGCCTCGATCGCGTCCGACGACCCGGTGGTCTTCCTGGAGCCCAAGCGGCTCTACTGGTCGAAGGCCGACTGGTCGCCGCAGGCACCGGCCGCCGTCGAACCCATCGGGCGGGCGGTCGTACGACGTCCCGGGCGCAGCGCGACCCTGATCACGTACGGACCGTCGCTGCCGGTCTGCCTGGAGGCGGCGCAGGCCGCTGTCGAGGAGGGCTGGGACCTCGAAGTCGTCGACCTCCGGTCGCTGGTGCCGTTCGACGACGAGACCGTCGTCGCGTCCGTGCGGCGCACCGGTCGCGCGGTCGTCGTCCACGAGTCCACCGGTTTCGGCGGCCCGGGCGGCGAGATCGCCGCCCGGATCACCGAGCGCTGCTTCCACCACCTGGAGGCGCCGGTGCTGCGGGTCGCCGGTTTCGACATCCCGTACCCGCCGCCGATGCAGGAGCGCCACCATCTTCCGGGCGTGGACCGGGTGCTCGACGCCGTCGCGCGACTGCAGTGGGAGGCGGACAACTGATGCCTCAGGTACTCGAATTCAAGCTTCCGGATCTCGGCGAGGGGCTGACCGAGGCGCAGATCGTGCGCTGGCTGGTGGAGGTCGGCGATGTCGTCGCCATCGACCAGCCGGTCGTCGAGGTCGAGACGGCCAAGGCGATGGTGGAGGTGCCCTGCCCGTACGGGGGCGTGGTCACCGCGCGGTTCGGCGAGGAAGGAACGGAACTTCCCGTCGGCTCACCGCTGCTGACGGTCGCGGTCGGCACCGCGGAGCCATCCGGCTCGGAGCCGCTGAGCGGTGCGGGCTCCGGTGCGGGTTCTGGTGGCTCCGGTGCGGGCTCCGGTGCGGCGGTCGCCGGATCGGAGCCGTCCGGGTCGGGGAACGTGCTGGTGGGGTACGGGACGGGGGCGCCGCCGGTGCGGCGCCGGCGGGTCCGGCCGGAGGGCCTCTCCGCGCCCGCCCCTGCATCCAACGCGTCCGCCCCCACGCCCACCGGTTCCCCGTCCGCTCCCGCCGCCGCGCTGCCGGCCGAGGCCGCGGTCTCCGCCCGGGTCGCCGACGACGCGCGGGGGCCGGTTCCCGTCGTCTCCCCGCTGGTGCGCAAGCTTGCGCGGCAGCACGACCTCGATCTGCGGCAGCTCGCGGGATCCGGGCCCGAGGGGCTGATCCTGCGCGCCGATGTCGAGTCCGCCATCCGGTCGGTGGCGTCGGCTCCCGTCGCCGCTCCGGCAGTGAAGCCGGGAGCGATGCCCGCGGGGACGGCCGGATCCTCGGCTGCAGCTTCTGTCGGCGAGCGGATTCCGTTGCGCGGTGTACGAGGTGCCGTGGCCGACAAGCTGTCCCGCAGCCGACGCGAGATCCCCGATGCCACCTGCTGGGTGGACGCCGATGCCACCGAGCTGATGGCGGCGAGGGCGGCGATGAACGGTGCCGGTGGTCCGGGTGCCGGTCCCAAGGTGTCGCTCCTGGCCCTGCTCGCCCGTATCTGCACGGCGGCCCTGGCCCGGTACCCCGAGCTCAACTCCACGGTGGACATGGAGGCGCGCGAGATCGTGCGGCTGCCGGAGGTCCACCTCGGTTTCGCGGCGCAGACCGAGCGCGGACTGGTCGTTCCGGTCGTCCGCAACGCGCACACGCGCAACGCGGAGTCGATCGGGGCGGAGATCGCCAGGCTGACCGAGGCGGCGAGGACGGGGACGTTGAAACCGGCCGAGCTGACGGGCGGCACGTTCACGCTCAACAACTACGGGGTGTTCGGCGTCGACGGATCGACGCCGATCATCAACCACCCGGAAGCGGCGATGCTCGGCGTCGGCCGGATCGTTCCCAAGCCGTGGGTGCACGAGGGCGAACTGGCCGTGCGGCGGGTCGTCCAACTGTCCCTGACCTTCGACCACCGGGTCTGCGACGGCGGTGCGGCGGGTGGCTTCCTGCGGTACGTGGCCGACTGCGTGGAACAGCCGGCGGTGCTGCTGCGGACCTTGTAGGCCGACCGCCGAACGTGGCGTTGACCCACCGGAACGTGGACCGGCAGGACCCGCCGGACGGTGGGCACGCATACTCGGGGCATGACCGCGTATGACGCCATCGTTCTCGCCGGAGGAGCCGCCAAGCGGCTCGGCGGTGCCGACAAGCCCGGGGTCCGGGTCGGCGGCCGTGCGCTGCTCGACCGGGTGCTCGGCGCCTGCGCCGGAGCCGCGGCCACCGTGGTGGTGGGAGGACGACGGCCCACCACCCGTGCGGTGACCTGGACGCGCGAAGAGCCCCAGGGCGGCGGCCCGTTGGCCGCGCTCGGTGCGGGGATGCGGCACACGGCGGCGGAGCGCGTACTTGTGCTCTCCGCCGATCTGCCGTTCCTGGGCCCGGACACGGTCGGCGCGTTGCTGGACGCGGTCGGTCAGGGGGACGTCGAGGGCGCTCTGTGCACCGATCGGGACGGCCGCGACCAGCCGCTGGTCGCCGTCTACCGCGCGGAGCCGCTGCGCCGCGAACTGGCGCTCATCGCCACCGAGCACGGCGGTCTGGCCGGTCTGCCCCTGCGGTTGCTCACCCATGAACTGACGCTCGCCAGGGTGACGGCGGACCCGCTCGCCTCGTTCGACTGCGACACCTGGGAGGACATCGCTTCGGCCAGGGCCCGGATCAGGGAGCATGGGACCGTGCTGGACGAATGGATCACCGCAGTCAAGAACGAACTGGGCATCGAACTCGACGTCGACACCGACGTCCTGCTCGACCTCGCCCGCGATGCCGCCCACGGTGTCGCCCGCCCCGCCGCGCCCTTGACGACCTTCCTGGTCGGCTACGCGGCGGCGAAGGCGAGCGGTGACGGGGGCGGGCCGGAGGCGGTGGCCGAGGCCGCGCGGAAGGCGGCCGCGCTCGCTGTCCGGTGGGCGGACGAGGCCGAGACGCCATGACGGGCCACAGCGGCAACGCCGAACGGGACAGCGCTGCCGGGGCCGACGCGGAGAGGTCCGACAAAGAGAGGGCCGACGAGGAGAGGTCCGACGAGCAGAGGTCCGACAAGGAGAGGGCCGACGAGGAGAGGGCCGTCGCGCAGGCCCTGGCGCTGGTCGGCGAGGCACCTCCCTGGGCCGGCACGAGGGGAGCGCCCGGCGGAGCTGCATCCGGACGTGCATGCGGATCTGGGCGTGCATCTGGACCTGGATCCGAACCCGGACCCGGGCCCGGCTCTTCCGCTTCAGGCCCGTCCGAGGACCGTCCCGAAGCCCCTGTTTCCGCGACCACCCCCGCCCCGACCGCTCGGACGTCTCCGACCACTCGGGCGACCCCGGCCGCTCCCGCCCACCGCGTCGGCCCGGACTCCCCCGCGCCCCAGGAGCGGCCGCATGTCCGTGCGACGCCGTGGCACGAGGCCCGCGCTGTTGCCACCAGGGCCGGACGCGCCGTTCCGCCCCGTACGGTGCGGCTTCCTCTCGACCAGGCACTCGGCCAGGTGCTCTCCGAGCCGTTGGCCGCGCTCACCGATCTGCCGTCGTTCGACACCTCCGCCATGGACGGCTGGGCCGTCGCCGGGCCGGGACCCTGGACCATCCGGGACGACGAGGGAATCCTCGCCGGCCATGGCACACCCGCGCCGCTCCCCGACGGCGACGCCATCCGCATCGCCACGGGCGCCCGCATCCCGGCCGACGTCACCGCGGTCATTCGCAGCGAACACGCCCACGCCGACGGGGCCAAGAAGCTGCTGTACGCCCAGCGGCAGGTCAACCCCGGCCAGGACATCAGGCCGCGCGGACAGGAGTGCCGCACGGGAGACCAACTCCTGCCCGCCGGAACGTTGGTGACGCCCGCCGTCCTCGGCCTGGCCGCGGCCGCCGGGTACGACGAGCTGCCGACCCGGCCCCGGCCGCGTGTCGACGTATTCGTCCTGGGCGATGAGCTTCTCACCGCCGGGCTGCCGCACGACGGGCTGATCCGTGACGCTCTCGGTCCGATGATCGGCCCCTGGCTGCGCGCTCTGGGGGCCGAGGTCTCCGCCCCGCGCCGCCTCGGCGATGACGCGGAGGCACTGCGGCAGGCGCTCACCGGCTCCGAGGCCGACCTGATCGTCACCACCGGCGGCACCGCGGCCGGACCCGTCGACCATGTGCACCCCGTGCTGGCCCGGATCGATGCCGTACTGCTCGTCGACGGGGTCGCCGTCCGCCCCGGTCATCCCATGCTGCTGGCCCGCCTCGGCGCCGCGGGGCCGTACCTCGTCGGCCTGCCCGGCAACCCGCTGGCCGCGGTGTCCGGACTGCTCACCCTGGCCGAACCGCTGCTCAGAGGGCTGGCCGGCCGCACCGCCGAGGCGCCCTACCGGGTGCCGGTGCGCGACGACGTGCACGGCCATCCGCACGACACCCGGCTGGTCCCCGTGGTCCACCGCGCCGCCGGCGCCCCCGGACCGGCCTCCGCTGCCGCGACCCGTCGCGACAGCACGGGAACCGGAGGGGCAACGGATCACGTCGTACCCCTGCATTACAACGGTCCTGCCATGCTGCGCGGCGTCGCTGCCGCGGACGGGCTGGCTGTTGTGGGGCCGGGCGGGGTACGGTCCGGCACCGAGGTGGAGATCCTCGATCTACCGTGGGCCCCGGCGACGCCGTGGACTGAAGGGTGTTTCACGTGAAACTTCCCGGCCATGACGCGATGGCCAGGCGCGCCGACGAACAGGTCGTCCCCACCCGGGTGATGCTCCCGCGCCGGGTCGTCGACGGACCGGCCCGTCAGGTTGCCAAGCGGCTGATGATGGCTCTGGCGGTGCTTGCCGCCACGGTGCTGATCGTGTGGGTCGACCGTGGCGGCTACCACGATGCCGCCGATGGCAAGGTCGACCTCCTCGATGCGGTGTACTACGCGACGGTCACCCTCTCCACCACTGGATACGGCGACATCACCCCGTACAGCGACAGCGCCCGGCTCGTGAACGTGCTGCTCGTGACACCGCTGCGCGTGCTCTTCCTCATCATCCTGGTCGGCACCACCCTTGAAGTCCTCACGGAACGGACCCGCGAGGACTTCCGGCTGAAGCGTTGGAGAACCAACTTGCGTGACCACACCGTCGTCGTCGGTTTCGGTACGAAGGGCCGTTCGGCCATCCAGACCCTCTGCGCCACCGGGCTGCGGAAGGACCAGATCGTCATCGTCGATCCGGCGTCCAAGGTGATAGAGATCGCCAACGCCGAGGGCTTCACCGGAGTGCTCGGGGATGCGACGCGCAGCGATGTGCTCCTGCGCGCGGAGCTGCAGAAGGCGCGGCAGGTCATCATCGCCACCCAGCGCGATGACACGGCGGTCCTGGTCGCACTGACCGCGCGTCAGCTCAATCGTGGCGCGAAGATCGTGGCCGCGGTGCGTGAGGAGGAGAACGCCCCGCTGCTGCGGCAGTCCGGTGCCGATGCCGTCATCACCAGCGCCAGTGCGGCGGGCCGGCTCCTCGGTCTCTCCGTGCTCAGCCCCAGTGCGGGCATGGTGATGGAGGACCTGATCCAGCAGGGCAGCGGGCTCGATCTCGTCGAACGGCCGGTGATAAAGGCCGAGGTGGGCAAGAGCGTCCGGGAGACCGACGACCTCGTGGTCAACGTTCTGCGCGGTCACCGGCTTCTGGGGTACGACGATCCGGCGGCGAGCCCCTTGCAGCTGACGGACCGACTGATCACCATCGTGCGCGCCTCCAACGAACCACCCCTGAACCACCCGCCGCAGACGGCCCCGCGCGCCTGACCTGACCTGACCTGAGCGGACGGAAGCGCGGCGGGGGCGAGTCGGAGCGCGGCGGGGCGATCAGGAGCGGTCGGAGAGGACCGCCATGCCGCCGACCATGCCGCCGACCCGCCCCGCTCCACCGTGCATCGCGGTCGTCCGCCGTCCACGGAGTAGCCTCGCGGCCATGCATGCGATCACGATCCCTGAACCCGGTGGCCCCGAGGCGCTCGTCTGGGCCGAGGTGCCCGATCCCGTACCCGGCGAGGGCGAGGTCCTCGTCGACGTCGTGTCCAGCGCGGTCAACCGGGCCGATGTGCTCCAGAGGCAGGGCTTCTACAACCCGCCGGCCGGGGCGTCCCCGTACCCGGGCCTGGAGTGCGCGGGCCGTATCTCGGCCCTCGGCCCCGGCGTCCTCGGCTGGTCGGTCGGCGACGAGGTCTGCGCGCTCCTCTCGGGCGGCGGCTACGCGGAGAAGGTCGCCGTCCCCGTCGGGCAACTGCTCCCCGTGCCGGAAGGCCTGGACCTCACCCTGGCCGCGGCGCTGCCCGAAGTGACGGCCACCGTCTGGTCCAACGTGTTCATGGTGGCCCATCTGCGTCCCGCCGAGACGCTGTTGATCCACGGCGGGTCCAGCGGAATCGGCACGATGGCGATCCAGCTGGCCAAGGCGGTCGGCGCGCGGGTCGCCGTGACCGCCGGTGGTCCCGAGAAGCTGGCGCGCTGTGCCGAGCTCGGTGCCGACATCCTGATCGACTACAAGGAGCAGGACTTCGTCGACGAGCTCCGCAAGGCGACGGACGGGGCCGGCGCGGACGTCATCCTCGACATCGTCGGCGCGAAGTACCTGGACCGGAACGTGCGGGCACTCGCCGTCAACGGGCGGCTCGCGATCATCGGTCTCCAGGGCGGGGCCAAGGGCGAGCTGAACCTCGGAGCCCTGCTGACCAAGCGGGCCGCCGTCACGGCGACGTCGCTGCGCGGGCGTCCGCTCGCCGAGAAGGCCGCGATCGTCGCCGCCGTACGCGAGCACGTCTGGCCGCTGATCTCGGACGGTGTCGTCCGGCCGATCGTGGACCGCACGCTGCCGATGCGGGATGCCGCGGAGGCCCACCGGGTGATGGAGTCCAGCACCCACGTCGGCAAGGTGCTCCTCCAAGCCGACACGGCGGCCTGACCCCTGGCCAGAAGGGCCAGGGCCTGAACCCCGCGGGCAGCCCGCAGCCCGCAGCCCGCAGCGCGCCGACCTCCGCCCGCAGCGCGCAGCGCGCCGCCCGCAGCGCGCCGACCTCCGCCCGCGGACACGTCGAAGGGCCCGGCACACGAACCTCGTGTGCCGGGCCCTTCGCGCGGGATCGGTGGGTCGATGGACGTGATGGACGTACCGGACCGGCCCGGGACTACAGGTACGGGCCGGAGCGGAGCGGCCCGTGCGGGTCCGCGCCGCCGTCCTCCTCCTCGTGACCGCTGCCGGGAGGCAGTGCGCGGCGCATCTGCTCCAGCTGCGCCCGGGCCGCCATCTGCTGGGCGAACAGTGCCGTCTGGATGCCGTGGAAGAGGCCCTCCAGCCAGCCGACCAACTGGGCCTGCGCGATCCGCAGTTCCGCCTCGGAGGGAACCGACTCCTCGGTGAACGGCAGCGAGAGCCGCTCCAGCTCCTCCACCAGCTCCGGCGCGAGGCCGTCCTCCAGCTCCTTGACCGAGCTGGCGTGGATCTCCTTCAGGCGCACCCGGCTCGCCTCGTCGAGAGGAGCCGCCCTGACCTCCTCCAGGAGTTGCTTGATCATGCTGCCGATGCGCATGACCTTCGCGGGCTGTTCGACCATCTCCGTCACCGGGACCTCACGCGACTCGTCGTCAGTGCCACCGCCGCCGATCGCCATTCCGTCCTGCCCCACTACCAGGACTTGAGGGTGCTCCTGCGACCGTTCATTCCTCGGCATCTCCATGCCGCCCATTGTCTCGCACACACGCCGTACACCATGGTGGTGCCCCCGGAAACGGATGATCCACCGCTTCCGGGGGCACCGGATGTGCCTCGAAGCCGCCGGTCAGGGCGCCGACGCGGCCTCGCCCCCGTTCACCCGGCGCGCCGGGCCAGCGTCAGCCGGGAGCGGGTGAACGCGGCCGCCAGCACTCCGGCCAGCAGCGGAACGACCACGGCCAGCACCCCGATGGTCGCCCAGGGCAGCACGATCGGCGTGAAGGCGGACTCCATGGGCTCCTCGCGCATCGCGTCCATCGCGTTGCGCAGATCGACCAGGCGCAGCGCCACCGCGGGCACCAGGCCCGCCGCGGTGCCGAGCAGCACCCCTGTGAGGGCCACCACCACGCACTGGAATCCCGAGAGGGTCCGGCGTACCCGAGGGGGCGCGCCGATCGCACTCAGCGTGGTGAGGTCGGCCTCGGCGTCGGCCTTGGCGAGACCGGTCGTGATGGCCGCCGCACCCAGGGTCACCACACCGGCGAACAGGGTGAGGATCAGCAGAATGATGTCCTCCCGGTCACCGGGGCCGCGTTCGGTCTGGAGCCAGAGCCCACCGCCGGCCTGGTCGATGGCGGCCGAGACACGCTGCTCCTCGGCGTCCGAGGGCGGGTGGGGGACGGCGTACACACTGCCGGACGGCTGGGTGTGCAGGCCGAGCCGCTCGGCGGTCCGCTGGGGAAGGATCATGCGGATGCCGGGAGTGGCGGCGTACTCGGCGTCCGCGACGTACACCTTCAGACGGTCCGTGGACGTGCGGGCCGGGCCGGGGTGCAGCTTGCGGTTCTTCTCGTCCTTGGCGTTGTACGTGTGGACGGCCTTGAGCGTGATCTCGCCGTTCGTCGCATACGCCTGGTTCAGCAGGACGGGGGTGCCGGCCTTGAGCGCCGCGGCGGCCGCGGGGTCGTCGAGCTTCGCATAGGTGCGGAGCAGTTCGGGGCCGCCCACCACGATGTTGTTCGACTCCGAGCTGAAACTGCCCGAGGAGATGTACTCGTCCATGCAGGCGGGGGAGCGCATCATCTGCCGGTGCTCCTCCGCGGAGAGCCGCGCGGCGAGCTCCTTGGCGCCCTTGGTGTTCAGCGGGCACGTGTGGCCCTTGCCGGTGGGCTTGACGAGTTCCATGCTGCCGCAGCTGTTCTCGTCCTCGTAGTAGACGTTGCAGTCGCTGCCGGCCCACACCCGGGAGAAGTCGGCGTGACCACCGGTCACCGCCATGTTCCGCTCCACGGAGGCCCGGACCAGCGGGAGCCGCTCGGCCGCCTTGGCGTCGCTGGAGGACAGGACCATCGTCCCGCGGGCCAGCATGGGCGTGTATTCATGGTCGGACTCGGCCAGATTGCTGGACATGTACGTCGCGATGGCCACCGAGCCCGCGACGGCCGCCATCACGGCGGCGACCGCCGGAGCGGTACGGCCACGGTTGCGGGCGGCATCGCGCAGCGCCATCCGCGGCGAGAGCGGCAGCCTGCGGCCGAGCCGGCCCAGCAGACCGACGATCACCGGGATACAGGCGAGCAGCCCGATCTCGGCGACGACCGAGCCGCCGGCGACCAGCGTCGCCTCGCCGCCGGTACCGCCGAAGGCGGCGATCGCGATGCCGAGGACCAGCACACAGGCGCCCACGGTGGGCAGCACCCGGGAGCTGCCGCGTACACCGCGACGGCCGGTGAGCGACTCCAGTACGGACTGGCGGGCGGCCACGATCGCCGGGGCGAACGCCGCGAGGAGCCCGGTGACCAGGCCGAGCAGGGCGATGACGAGGAGCTCCGTCGGCTTCAGCAGGAGGGAACCGAAGCGCTGCCCGGCCCACTCCTCGATCAGCGGCCGGAACGCCATCGTGAGCAGCAGTCCGGCCGCGACGCCCGTCACCGCACCGACCGCGCCCAGTACCAGCCCGCCGGAGAGCACGACAGCCCGTACATGGCGCCGATCGCCGCCGCAGACGCCGACGAGGCCGAGCTGCCGGCGCGAACGGCGGGCACCGACGGCGAACGCCGGGCCGGCGAGCAGGACGATCTCCAGGAGTGCCATGGCGACCACGGTCACGGCGGCCGCGCTCGCCTCGGCGGAGTCGCCCGCGTAGTAGTGGTCCATCGACCGCGCCATCGGGATCTCGGAGTCCGGCGGCGGGTCCAGGACCACCTGGCGGGACACGACCAGCGCGCCGGCCTTGTTGGCCGCGAGCACGTCCTCCCAGCCGATGCCTGCCGCGCCTGATCCCTTGACCAGCCACTCGGTCGAGCCGGTGTTGGGCGGCAGCACCTTCTTGTCGCGGTCGGACGCGGCCTGCCACGGGGCGATCACGGCGCCCGGGTCGGCGTACAGCTGCTGCGCCTTCAGATCGGAGGGCTGCTCGACGACACCGGTGATGGTGTACGTCCGGCCGGCGCTGTTCACGGTGGTGCGGGAGCCGATGTGCAGCCCGGACGAGTCCAGGAACGGCTTCGTGGCAGCCATCTCACCGGTCGCGCGCGGGAACTCGCCCTCGACCAGGTCGACCTTTCCGCGGGCCATCGGGTCCGCCGTCCGGAACTCCACGATCTCGGTGTTGGTGAGTCCGTACGCGGTCGTGACGCTCGCGGGTACGGACCGCATGCTGATCGCCCGCGCACCCTCGGGGAACGCGGTGCGCATGTCGATCGGCGGAAGGTCGTCCGCGGGCGGTTCGTCCCCCGCGATGTCGTACGCGTTGCCGTCGGGCATCTGTTGCAGCGGTCCCATGCCCGGGTCGCTGAACAGGGCGTCGGCCGAGCCCATCCGGGCCGTCAGCTGCTCGGCCTCGGTCGAGTCGACACTGCGGTACGTGACGTCCGCAGCCGTCACCCCGAGGACCGGCAGCGCGATCATCGCGACCACCAGGGCGCTGCGGCCCTTGGCCCGCATGGCGTCGCGGCGGGCTATCCGGAGGGCGGCGCGCCACCCCGTGAAGGGGCTCACTCGGCGCTCCCGGCGGCCAGCAGCGAGTCGGCGCCCGCCGTCAGCGTCTGGTCGACGATCGAGCCGTCCCGAAGGAAGACCACCCGGTCCGCCCAGGCGGCGTACCGCGGTTCGTGGGTCACCATCACGCCGGCGGCGCCCTGGTCGCAGCGGTTGCGGAGCAGCGCGAGGACGGCCTCCCCGGTCTCGGAGTCGAGCGCCCCGGTCGGTTCGTCGGCGAGCACCAGGCGCCGGTCGCCCACCAGCGCGCGGGCGATGGCGACACGCTGCTGCTGGCCGCCTGACATCTCGTCCGGGAAGCGGTCGGCGACGTCGAGGAGGTTCATCTCCTCCAGGGCGGCCCGGGCCTCCTTGCGTGCCTTGCGGACCGAGACCCCGTCGAGTTCGCGCGGCAGGGCGATGTTCTCGGCGGCGGTGAGGGCGGGGATCAGGTTGTAGTCCTGGAAGACGTAGCCGACGCTGCGGCGGCGCAGCGTGGCGATGCCCTTGCGGCCGAGCGTGGCGATGTCCTGGCCCTCGATGATGACCTGGCCGCCGGTCGCGGTGTCGAGACCGCCGGCCAGCGTCAGCAGGGTGGACTTGCCCGAGCCGGACGGGCCCATCACGGCGACGAGCTCACCGGGGTGCACAGCGAGGTTGATGCCGCGCAGGGCGTGCACCTCGGCGATGCCGGTGCCGTGGGTACGGGTGAGGTCGCGGAGTTCGAGCACCGGGGCGTCCACCGGCAGGGGCGGAGCGGCCGGGGACGGGACGTGCGGGGACATGACGGTGGGTTCCCCCTCGGAACAGGTCTGTGGTCGGGTCCCGGCGGCAGGCCGGGGCCGTGGCCTGCGCGTGGGACGCGGGCCGTGGTCGAGCGGTGCGGGGCGCGGGCCGTGGTCGAGCGGTGCGGGGCGCGGGCCGTGGTCGAGCGGTGTGGGAGGCCGGCTCAGCGGCGGGCGCGGGGCCGGGAGGTGGTGCGGGAGGCGGTGCGCGGGGGCGTGCTCGCCTCGGGCTCGGTGGCGGCGGCCTCGGCGAGCCGGACCAGCCGGGACTCGCAGTGGTCCAGCCAGCGGGCCTCGGCCTCGGCCTGGAAGATCAGCTGCTCCAGTACGAGCAGCCAGGCGACCTCGTCGCGGTTGGCGGGCACGTCGGTGAGCGCCTGGGCCTTGAGGCGGGTGTAGTCCTGCATCGCCTTCACGGTGTGGTGGCGCTGGGACTGGATGACGGCCCGGATGTCGACCCCGGGCGCGCCGACGGCCATGGCGAGCTTGATGGCGAGCTCGTCACGGGGCGGGCTGCTGCGGTCGACCGGTGTCTCGAACCAGGCGCGCAGTTCGGTGCGTCCGTCGTCGCTGATCGAGTAGAGGGCGTGCCCCTGATCGTCCTCGCCGTCCTGGACGACGAGGCCGTCGCGCTCCAGTCTGCTCAGCGTCGTGTAGACCTGCCCGACGTTGAGCGGCCAGGTGGAGCCGGTGCGCGACTCGAATTCGGTGCGGAGCTGGGAGCCGTACCGAGGCCCCCGCTCCAGGAGGGCGAGGAGCCCATGACGGATCGACATACTGAGTATGTATACCGAGTATGTTGGTGATTGCAAGTCACGGAGTCCCGCCGCAGCAAGGGCATGGGCCCTCCTGGACGCCGGTCAGCCGGAGCGGCGCATACGGAAGGCGAGGAAGCCGATACCCAGCCCGACCAGGGCGATTCCCGCGCCGAGCGACACCTGCTGGACCTGCTCGACGGCCGGCCCCTCCAGGGCCTGTCGCGACATCCGGCCGGCTTCGGGCGACGCACTCGCGTCCGGGGTGACGGCCGTTACGGCGGCCGGCTGCGGCGCCTCGGACTCCTCCTCGGCCGCGTCGAGCGCGTCGGCCCGGGCGAGCTCCTTGGGCGTCATCGTTCTCCCGGGCCGCGGCCGCCCCTGCCCGGCAGGCCACCCGGCCAACGGCGACTGGGCGTCGTCGGGACGCGGCGATCCGGGGCTCGGCGAGGGCGGTGCGGAGGAGGCGGACGAGGACGCGGAGCGGGCRGGGGCGGACTGCGGTGGCGCGGGGTGCGCCGAATGCGCCGGGCGCGCGGGCGTGACTGCGGCGTCCTGGGTGCCACTCGCGTCCGGCTCGCCGTCCGGGCAGCCGCCCGGTTCGCCGTCCGGGCAGCCGTCCCGGCTGTCGACTGGGCCGTCGGCCCGTCCGTCATCCATTCCGCCGTCKGCGCCGATGCCCCCTGCGCCGATGCCCCCTGCATCGGCGCACGCCGGTCGGCTGCCTGTGCCTCCCCAGCGGTCATGGCCCCCAGTGCTGCGGCTGCCGTCAGTGCCAGGCAGGCCACGCACCTTGAGGGCCGCGAGGCAAGGTGTCCTGAAGCCATGGGATCAGCGTCACATGTGACGGTATGTCCGGCATCTCCGGTCATGCGGACGGATGGCGCAGGCGCGGCAAACGGAACGGCAACGGACGCCGCAGGCCGGCAAACGGAGACAGTACAGAGCGCCGCAGGCCGGCAACGGGAGACGGTACACAGCGTCGCAGAAGCAGAAGCAGAAGCAGAAGCAGAAGCAGAAGCGGAACCAGAAGCAGAACACCGAACGTCGAACACCGAACGCCAAACGGAGGCGGCCCGCAGCGCCGCAAAGGCCTTACATGCAGCGCAGCGCGTCCCTACGGGCGCAGCGCGTCCCTACGCCGGGTCGCCCGTCGCGATGCGCAGCTCGAAGTGGGCGCCCGTCTCGGAGACCGCGGTCCCGGGGGTGGGGAACTGGTCGATGATCTGGTCCTCCGCGTACGCGTTCCCCGGCACCTTGATCTGCTTGATCGTCCAGCCGGCCGCGTCCGTGCACGCGCGGGCCGAGAGGATGTCCTTGTAGAGGAAGCTCGGCGCTTGGACCTTGTTCGGGTCGTCGATGTCCTCCGGCGCGTCCGTGCACTTCTCGGTGTCCATCGTCCGGTTCCGCTCCGGATCCTTGTGCTCACCGCTCGGGGACTCGCTCGACGTGGCCTCGGTGCCACCCTTGCCCGATTCGTCGTCCTTGTTCAGGCTGATAGCCGTGATCAGACCGCCGATCGCGATCAGGGCGACCACGATCGAGCCCACGATCACCGGCATGTTCCGCTTGGAGCCACCGCCCGAGGAGGACGGGGTGTGCGTCTGCGGCGAGACCGTGTAGGGCGGCGGGGTCTGCTGCTGCATCGGCGACATCGCCGCCGGCGTCTGATAGGCGGGCGACGACTGCGGGTAGCCGTAACTCGCTGCCGGGGCGGGCGTCGGCGTCGGTGCGCCGTAGGGGCCGGGCTGCTGCTGCGACTGGTACGGGCCAGGCTGGTACGGCGTCTGCACGTTCTGCGGTGCGGGGGTGGACTGGTCGACCGGCGGGAAGACCGCCGAACCGACCCCCGAGCCGCTGTTCGCCGGTGCGCCCGCACCGCTGACGATCACGGGGGCGCCGGTCTGGCCGCCCGCGCTCAGCACGCGTGCGATCTCGTCCTGCATGGCCGCGGCGCTCGGGAAGCGCTCGTTCGGATTCTTCTTCAGGGCGCGGGCGACGAGGGCGTCCATCGCCGGGGTGATCGACCGGTTGATCGTGGACGGGGCGATCGGCTCCTCCTGCACATGCGCGTACGCGATGGCGAGCGGGGAGTCCGCGTCGAACGGGATACGGCCGGTCAGCAGCTGGAACAGCATGATGCCGACCGAATACAGGTCGGAGCGGGCGTCCACGCCACGGCCCAGSGCCTGYTCGGGRGAGAGGTACTGCGGGGTGCCGACGACCATGCCGGTCTGCGTCATCGACGTGACGCCCGACTGCATGGCGCGGGCGATGCCGAAGTCCATSACCTTCACGACACCGCGCTTGGTCACCATCACGTTGCCGGGCTTGATGTCGCGGTGGACCAGCCCCATTTCGTGGCTGGTGTCCAGCGCGGCCAGCACGTCGGCCGTCACCTTGAGGGCCTTGTCGGCAGGCATCGCACCGTAGTTGCGGATGTCGTCCTGGAGGACGGAGCCGAGCGGCTGCCCCTCGACGTACTCCATGACGATGTACGGCATCAGCGCGCCGCCGAGCTCGTCCTCGCCGGTGTCGAAGACGGAGACGATGTTGGTGTGCTGCAGTTTGGCGACCGCCTGCGCCTCGCGGCGGAACCGTTCGCGGAAGGACTGCTCGCGGCCGAGCTCCGTGTGGAGCGTCTTGATCGCTACCTGCCGGTCGAGGGCGGAGTCGTACGCCAGATATACGGAGGCCATCCCGCCTTCGCCCAGCAGGTCACGCAGCTGGTAGCGGCCGCCGGCGACCGAACCGCCCGCGTAGCGACCCTGGGCACCGTGTGCGCCGTCCTGGCTCATGACTTGCTTCCCCCTAGGGCGCGCGACCGCGCGAAGATCCGTATTACTGGCCAAGTCTGCCCGAGGGGTACGACACGTCRGCCGGGGCGGTATGGCCGAGGTCTTCGCGGCCGAGGACGTCCGGCTGGGACGTACCGTCGCGGTGAAACTGCTGCGCTCCGATCTTGCCGAGGACCCGGTCTCCAAGGCCCGGTTCACGCGTGAGGCGCAGTCGGTCGCGGGTCTCAACCACCACGCGGTCGTGGCGGTGTACGACTCCGGCGAGGACACCGTGAACGGCCAGACCGTTCCGTACATCGTCATGGAGCTGGTCGAGGGCCGCACCATCCGTGACCTGCTCCTCAACGCCGAAGCCCCGCCTCCCGAGCAGGCGTTGATCATCGTCTCCGGGGTCCTGGAGGCGCTCGCCTACTCGCATCAGCACGGCATCGTGCACCGGGACATCAAGCCCGCCAACGTGATCATCACGCACTCCGGCGCGGTCAAGGTSATGGACTTCGGCATCGCCCGTGCGCTGCACGGCGCGCAGTCGACGATGACCCAGACCGGCATGGTCATGGGAACGCCGCAGTACCTCTCCCCCGAGCAGGCGCTGGGCAAGGCCGTCGACCACCGCTCCGACCTGTACGCCACCGGCTGTCTGCTGTACGAACTTCTCGCGCTGCGGCCCCCGTTCACGGGCGAGACGCCGCTGTCGGTGGTGTACCAGCACGTTCAGGACATTCCGGTTCCGCCGTCGGAGATCTCGAACGGGGCGGTGCCGCCGGAGCTCGACGGGCTCGTCATGCGTTCGCTGGCGAAGGACCCGGACGACCGGTTCCAGAGCGCCGAGGAGATGCGCGGGCTGGTCCAGTACAGCCTGCAGATGCTTCAGGTGCAGGGCGGTCACACCGGTACGTGGAACACCGGCCCGGTCGTGCTGAACGACGGTCCCGGCACTCCGCCCCGCGGAATGACCGGCTCCACCCGTGCGATGGGTTACCAGCAGCACGGGGACACGTCGCAGGGCCCGATCCTGCCGCCCATGAACCCGGACGACGGCGGCTACGACGGCGGCAGCACCCGGCAGGGCGGTGGCGGCCGCGGCAAGCTGTGGCTGTTCGTCGTGCTCGCCCTGATCGCGATCGGTGTGGGTGTCGCCTTCGCGGTCAACGCGGCGAAGGGCAACGGCGAGAAGCCCAAGACGCCGGTCACCTCGACGTCCAGTTCGCCCTCTCCGACGAAGACGTCCGCTTCGCCGACCGAGGAGGAGACGACGCAGGACACCGAGCAGCCGGGCAACTCCACGGGTGACCAGCAGCAGCAGCCCTCGTACACCCCGTCGTACACCCCTTCGTACACACCGAGCGAGACGGCCGACCCGACGCCCACGGACACGGCACCGACCGAGACGGCGACCTCGGGCACGACCGAGGGCAACACGGACGAGGGCACGGACGGCGGGACGGACGGGGGCACCAGCACCGGGACGGACGGCGGGACGGACGGGGGCACCACCGCGGGGACGGACGGCGGGGTCGACGGGGGCACCACCACGGGCGCGGACGCCGGAGGCGCCGCCGCCGGAACCAGCGCCGGAGCCGCCGCGGGCGCCGGTGGCGGTGGCACCACCCCGTAACGCTCACTCCGTGAACGCGTCGCGCACCGCCTCGTACTCACGGGTCCACCAGACCGCCAGGGCCGACACCGCAGGGAACTGCGGGTCGGCCCTGCGGTCGTTCAGGCAGTAGCGCCAGTGCAGTATCCAGAAGTCGTTGAGCCGCTCCCACCACACCCGGTGCACCGCCGCAGCCAGCTCGTCCGCCCCGGCCCCCGCCGCCCGCCGGTAGGCGCGCGCATACGCCCGCACCTTCCCCAGCTCCAGCTCCCCGGCCGGCTGCACGAAGAAGATCGCCGCGGCCCGTACCGCCTCCTCCGCGCGCGGCTGCACCCCGAGCCGGTCCCAGTCGAGGATCGCGACCGGTTCGGCGCCCCGGTACAGCACGTTCAGCGGGTGGAAGTCGCCGTGGACCCAGCCGGTCGCCGGACCGTCCGGAGTGGGCGGCCGGCGGTCCGCGTGCTGCTCCAGCAGGGTGCGCCGCTCCAGGAGCCGGTGCTCGGCCAGCTCGTCGAAGGCGTCCCGGGGCCGCCGGCCACGCGCCGCGGCCAGCAGTTCGTCGATCACCGCGAAGGTGTCGGCGGGATCGGGGCTCGCATGGCCGGACCGCGCCCCGGCCGCCGCGCCCGCGCCCATCACCTGCTCAAGACCTGTGTGTACGGCTCCGAGCAGCGCCCCGAGACGCAGCGACTGGGCGAGGGTGAGCTGGGCGCCTGCCCGGTGCAGCCCGTCGACCCAGGGATGCAGGGCGTAGCAGCGGCCGCCGATCTCGGTGACGGTGTCCCCGTCGCTGTCCACGACGGGCGGTGCGACGGGCACTCCGAGCGACTGGAGCCGCTGGGTGGCCCGGTGCTGGCGGACGATCGTGGCGCGGTCGCCGGTGGAGTCGTCCAGGTGGTGCTTGAGGAAGTACGAGCCGCGCGTCGTCGACACCCGGTAGCCGTGGTTGAGCAAGCCCTGGTCAAGGGGCTCGCAGGTAAGCGGATCACCGGCGTCCGGGTAGCGGCGCAGCACCTCGCCGACCGGAGGAACAGGTGGGAAGGTTACAGATGAGCGCGACACCCGACAGATGTTAGATCACGCTGCGTTGACGGATCTGCGGAGTTGCGTGGAAGTCCAGAGTGTGCACAGTGACGAAGTGCGGGTCGAGCCGGAGGTAGGCCGGAGCGAACGGCTCGCCGTTGACCTCGACGGGTGCGGGGCCGAAGAGCTCGCGCTGGGCGCAGGTCGGCTCGATGATCCGCGCGGGGCCGGTGAACTGCACGGACCACAGGTCGCGGCTGCCCGCCGAGGTGGCGGCGTTGTAGTTGTCCGCGCCGTAGGCGACGACCGCGCCGTCGCAGGCGTCGTGGTAGCCCAGACCGCCGTGCATGCGCAGGACGACGCGGCCGTCGGTGACGATGTGCCGGGCCACCGTCAGGATCGGGAGGGCTCGCATACTCGTCGCCAGCCGGCCGTAGGGGACGCGGCCGAGCAGCTGGATGGCGTGGAGTTCCTCGGAGGACATGCCCTCCACTGTCCGTCACCTGTGAGGACGGAATAAGAGGCCGGGGCCCTGGTTGGACCGGGACCAAAGTCCCGAAGCGGAACCCCGGACCCCCGGGCGCGCATCGCTCGGCGCCTCTCGGCCCGGGGCCGTGCCATGCGTGCGCGGCGGTTCAGCGCTTCTCGGCCTGGAGCCGCGCCACGTACGCGGCGGCCTGCGAGCGCCGTTCCATGCCCAGCTTGGAGAGCAGGCTGGAGACGTAGTTCTTGATCGTCTTCTCGGCGAGGTGGAGCCGCTCGCCGATCACCCGGTTCGTCAGACCTTCCCCGATGAGATCCAGGATCTTGCGTTCCTGGTCGGTGAGGGCGGCGAGTTTGTCGTCGCCGCGGCCCTTCTTGCCGTCGCGCAGCCGCTCCAGCACCCGCGCCGTGGCCACCGGGTCGAGCAGCGATTTCCCGGCCGCCACGTCCCGTACCGCGCTCAGCAGTTCGTTGCCGCGGATCGCCTTGAGCACATATCCGGCGGCGCCTGCCATGATCGCGTCGAAAAGCGCCTCGTCGTCGGCGTACGAGGTCAGCATCAGGCAGTTGATGGACTCGTCCTGGGAGCGGATCTCGCGGCAGACCTCCACCCCGCTGCCGTCCGGCAGCCGTACGTCGAGGACGGCGACATCGGGGCGGGTCGCGGGGATCCGCACCAGCGCGTCCGCCGCCGTACCGGCCTCGCCGACCACTTCGATGTCGTCCTCGGACGAGAGGAGCTCATGGACTCCGCGGCGGACGACTTCATGGTCGTCCAGCAGAAAAACAGTGATTTTTCCTTCTTTGCGCACAAACGCAGTCTCACACACTCCCCCCTTCCCTGCCGCTGTCCGGCGGGATAACGTGCCGTTGTTCCGGCGGCCTGCAAGGCTGTTTCCAGTGCTGTGACCAGCGAGAGTTCCCGAATTCTTCGATTTACTTGGATATCCAAGCAAAATCGCAGGTCAGGAAGGGTTTCGCAGTTATGCGACCCACTGGGTAACGTGCATTGGACAGGGCGCTCGCCGGGGCACCTGTCACGCCTGTTCCCGGACCGAGCGGCACCCACCCCGTGCACGGGTACGGACACAGGCGAGCCGCACTGGTCACCCGGCAGACCCCGGGGGCCGGACCGACGGAGGAGCACGCACGTGACCGTGGAGAGCACTGCTGCCGCGCGTAAACCGCGACGCAGCAGCAAGCGGACCAGCGCCGCGAAGACGCCCGCGAAGACGCCACAGAATTCCGGACCCGAACTCGTACAGCTGCTGACGCCCGAGGGCGAGCGCATCGAGCACCCGGACTACTCGATCGACCTGACCGCGGACGAGCTGCGCGGTCTGTACCGGGACATGGTCCTGACCCGCCGCTTCGACGCCGAGGCCACCGCGCTCCAGCGCCAGGGCGAGCTGGGTCTGTGGGCCTCGCTGCTGGGCCAGGAGGCCGCACAGATCGGCTCCGGCCGGGCCCTGCGCGACGACGACTACGTCTTCCCGACCTACCGCGAGCACGGCGTCGCCTGGTGCCGCGGCGTCGACCCGACCAACCTGCTCGGGATGTTCCGCGGTGTGAACCACGGCGGCTGGGACCCGAACACCAACAACTTCCACCTGTACACGATCGTCATCGGCTCGCAGACCCTGCACGCCACCGGCTACGCCATGGGCGTGGCCAAGGACGGCGCGGACTCGGCCGTGATCGCGTACTTCGGTGACGGCGCCTCCAGCCAGGGCGATGTCGCCGAGGCGTTCACCTTCTCCGCGGTCTACAACGCCCCCGTCGTGTTCTTCTGCCAGAACAACCAGTGGGCGATCTCCGAGCCCACCGAGAAGCAGACCCGGGTCCCGCTCTACCAGCGCGCCCAGGGCTTCGGCTTCCCCGGCGTCAGGGTCGACGGCAACGACGTGCTGGCCTGCCTCGCCGTCACCCGCTCCGCCCTGGAGCGCGCCCGCCGCGGCGAGGGCCCCACCCTCGTCGAGGCGTTCACCTACCGCATGGGCGCGCACACCACCTCCGACGACCCGACGAAGTACCGGGCCGACGAGGAGCGCGCCTCCTGGGAGGCCAAGGACCCGATCCTGCGCCTGCGCACGTACCTGGAGAACGAGGGCGTCGCCGACGAGGCGTTCTTCACCGCCCTCGACGAGGAGAGCGAGACCCTCGGCAAGCGGGTACGCGAAGCGGTACGGTCCATGCCGCAACCGGACCGGATGGCGATCTTCGAGCACGCCTACGCCGACGGGAGCGCCCTCGTCGACGAGGAGCGCGCCCAGTTCGCCGCCTACCAGGCATCGTTCGCCGAGGAGGGCAAGTAGCCATGGCCATGGAAAAGATGTCCATCGCGAAGGCGCTCAACGAGTCGCTGCGCAAGGCCCTCGACACCGACCCCAAGACCCTGATCATGGGTGAGGACGTCGGCAAGCTGGGCGGGGTCTTCCGGATCACGGACGGACTCCAGAAGGACTTCGGCGAGGACCGGGTGATCGACACCCCGCTGGCCGAGTCCGGCATCGTCGGTACGGCGATCGGCCTGGCCCTGCGCGGCTACCGGCCGATCGTGGAGATCCAGTTCGACGGCTTCGTCTTCCCCGCGTACGACCAGATCGTCACGCAGCTCGCGAAGATGCACGCCCGCTCGCTCGGCAAGATCAAGCTGCCGGTCGTCGTGCGGATTCCGTACGGCGGCGGCATCGGCGCCGTGGAGCACCACAGCGAGTCGCCCGAGGCCCTGTTCGCGCACGTCGCGGGCCTGAAGGTCGTCTCGCCCTCCAACGCGTCGGACGCGTACTGGATGATGCAGCAGGCCGTCCAGAGCGACGACCCGGTCATCTTCTTCGAGCCGAAGCGCCGCTACTGGGACAAGGGCGAGGTCGACACCGAGTCGATCCCGGGCGGGCTGCACCGGGCGTCCGTCGCCCGCGCCGGCACGGACCTCACGCTCGTCGCGTACGGCCCGATGGTGAAGGTCTGCCTGGAGGCCGCCGCGGCCGCCCAGGAGGAGGGCAAGTCGATCGAGGTCGTGGACCTGCGCTCGATGTCCCCGATCGACTTCGACGCCATCCAGGCCTCGGTCGAGAAGACCCGCCGGCTGGTCGTGGTCCACGAGGCGCCGGTGTTCTACGGCTCCGGCGCGGAGATCGCCGCTCGCATCACGGAGCGGTGCTTCTACCACCTGGAGGCACCCGTGCTGAGGGTCGGCGGCTACCACGTCCCCTACCCGCCCGCGCGGCTGGAGGACGAGTACCTGCCGGGTCTCGACCGTGTGCTCGACGCCGTCGACCGCTCGCTGGCGTACTGAGGACGGGGACGTGACAACGATGACCGAGACTTCCAACGCTGCTCGCTTCCGTGAGTTCAAGATGCCCGACGTGGGCGAGGGACTGACCGAGGCCGAGATCCTCAAGTGGTTCGTCCAGCCCGGCGACACCGTCACCGACGGCCAGGTCGTCTGCGAGGTCGAGACGGCGAAGGCCGCCGTGGAGCTGCCGATCCCGTTCGACGGGGTGGTGCACGAGCTGCGCTTCCCCGAGGGCACGACCGTCGACGTCGGCCAGGTGATCATCGCGGTGGACGTGGCGCCGGGTTCCGGCGACGACACCCCCGCGGCGGCCGAGCCGGCCCCCGAGCCCGTCGCGGAGCCCTCGGAGCCCTCGGCGCCCGAGGAGCCGAAGGGCCGTACGCCGGTCCTGGTGGGCTACGGCGTGGCCGAGTCCTCCACCAAGCGGCGCGCCCGCAAGGGCACGGAGGCGGCCCCCGCGGCCGCGGCTGCCGCGATCCAGGGCGAGATGAACGGCCACGGCACCGGCGCGGCTGTCGCCGAGGCCCGTCCGCTCGCCAAGCCGCCGGTCCGCAAGCTGGCCAAGGACCTGGGCATCGACCTGGCGACAGCCGCGCCGGTGCCGTGGCCGTTCATCTCGCCCTGGATCGCGGCAGCCGCGGCCGCGGGGGCCGCCTCCGTGCCCTTGCGGGCGCGCCGCTTGGTGGAGGACTCGGCCACGCCGTAGCCCACCAGGACCGGCGTACGGCCCTTCGGCTCCTCGGGCGCCGAGG
>NZ_RDBK01000043.1:1837791-1862978 GCF_008042275.1 Streptomyces sp. OR43
ACGTCGACGGTCGTGCCCTCGGGGAAGCGCAGCTCGTGCACCACCCCGTCGAACGGGATCGGCAGCTCCACGGCGCCGCACGTCACGGAGTTCGTGACCGTCGACGTCACGCGCACGATGAAGCTCGTGGCGGAGCTCAAGGAGGACAAGGACATGGCCGGGGTGCGGGTCAACCCGCTCCTGATCATCGCCAAGGCCCTCCTCGTCGCGATCAAGCGGAACCCCGAGGTCAACGCCGCCTGGGACGAGGCGAACCAGGAGATCGTGCAGAAGCACTACGTCAACCTGGGCATCGCCGCCGCGACCCCGCGCGGACTCATCGTCCCGAACATCAAGGACGCGCACGACCAGACGCTGCCGCAACTGGCCGCGTCCCTGGGCGAGCTGGTCTCCACGGCCCGCGAGGGCAAGACGTCTCCCGCCGCGATGGCGGGCGGCACGGTGACCATCACCAACGTCGGCGTCTTCGGCGTCGACACGGGCACGCCGATCCTGAACCCGGGCGAGTCCGCGATCCTCGCGGTCGGCGCGATCAAGCTCCAGCCCTGGGTCCACAAGGGCAAGGTGAAGCCCCGCCAGGTGACCACCCTCGCCCTCTCGTTCGACCACCGCCTGGTGGACGGCGAGCTCGGCTCCAAGGTCCTCGCGGACGTCGCCGCGGTCCTCGAGCAGCCGAAGCGGCTGATCACCTGGGGGTAGTGACCCCGGTGGTACGTGCATGAGGTGGGCCCGCGAGACGTTCGCGCGGGCCCACCGTCATGTGCGCGCGCCCAGCGAGGTGAGGCGCGCCATCTCCTCCTCGGAGAGCCGCAGTGCGCCGGCCGCCACGTTCTGCGCGAGGTGGTCCGGGTCGCTCGTCCCGGGGATCGCGAGGACGTGCGGCCCCTGCTGCAAGGTCCAGGCCAGCCGGACCTGCGGGATCGAAACCCCGTGCGCGCGGGCGACGGCACACACCTCCGCCTCGTTGTCACCGACCGCAGGCCCCGCCTCCCGTCCGGGCCCGGCGATGGCGAAGAACGGGACGAACGCGATGCCGAGTTCACCGCAGTGCCGAAGGAGGGCCCGCTCCTCGCTCGGCGCCCCGATTCCGTAGGGATTCTGGACGCAGACGACCGGGGCGATGTCCCGGGCCTCGGCCAGTTGGGCGGACGTGACGTTGGAGACGCCGAGGTGGCGGATCAGCCCGGCCTCGCGCAGTTCGGCCAGCGCGCCGAAGTGCTCGCCGATCGAGCCGGTCCGACCGCTCGGCGGTACGCGGAGGTTGACCACGTCGAGATGATCGCGGCCGAGTTGGCGAAGGTTCTCCTCGACCTGGGCGCGCAGCTGCGCCGGCTCGGCCCACCACCACGCGCCCGAGGGGTCGCGGCCGGGCCAGACCTTGGTGGTGATGACCAGATCCTCCGGGTAGGGCGCCAGCGCGCGGTTGATCAGCTCGTTGGCGGATCGGGTGGCCGAGAAGTAGAACGCGGCGGTGTCGATGTGGTTGACCCCGAGCTCGACCGCCCGCCGGAGCACGCTGATCGCCCGCTCACGGTCACGGGGCACGCCGTCGCCGAAGGGTGCGGTACCCGTCAGGCGCATCGCGCCGAAGCCGACGCGGTACACCGGCAGGTCACCGAGCCGCCAAGTCCCGCCGTGTTCAGCTGGGTTCGTTCGTGCAGGCATGACTGAGGTCTCCTCTTGCGGTGGGTGGCGGAAGCGGTCGCCGGGCACGCGGCCCCGTCCCGGCCCCGTCCCGGGCTCTTCGGCGGGCCCGTCGAGGGGTTCGCCGGTACCGGGTGAGCTGGACGTGTGGCGAGAGCCGGGCGTGTGGCGCGCTCCGGGCGTGTGGCGCGGCCGGGCGTGTCCGGGAACGAAGAAAGCCTCCCCGGCGGAAGGAAATCCGCACCGAGAAGGCTCACGTAACACCCGGCACCTTAGCAGTCCGAGTGGGGTTGAGACCAGAGTTGCGAGTGTTGTGGGTGCTCCCCGGCCCCACGGTGAGTTCGGCGAAGACCGTCTTACCGACGGTGCGCGGCTCGACGCCCCACCGGTCGGCGAGCTGGGCGACGATGAGGAGCCCGCGCCCGTAACAGTCGTCGGCGCCCGCCTCGCGGAGTCCGGGGAGCCGTTCCCCACGGGGGTCGCTGACCTCGATGCGGAGGGTGGTGGCGGTGAGGCTGAGGTGGACCCGGAAGAGCCGGCCCCGCATGCTGCCGTGCAGTAAGGCGTTGGTCGCCAACTCGCTGACCAGGAGGGCGGCTTCACCCGTGTGGTGGGGGTGCCCCCACTCGGCGACCAGGCGGGCGGTCCGCCGGCGGGCGAGGGTCACGCTGCGGGCGGTGGGGGTGTAGTCGAGGCGGTCCTCGTGGAGCGGGGGTTGGGGGTCGGGGRCGGGGGCTTGTTGGGCTGCGGTCATGGGCGCGTGCCTCTCTGTTGAGGTGCGGGCGGTGGCAATGCCGCGCCGGGGCAGGGCGGTGCGCTTCCGCCCAGGAGTGTCGCTGGGTGGCCTGCTGAGTACTGAACGTAGCGATCGGGCGAGGTGTGCACAATCTCTCGGAGATAATTCTCCCCACAAGTGTGATTGTGGCGGTCTGATCGACCGATGCAGACTGTCTCGAACACGGGAGGTGTTGAACGGTGTCAAAGGCGCATGCGGGCTTGGGGAATCGCGTGTCTACCGTCCTTGCGCGGCAGTTGGGTGGTCAGCTGCTGGCCTTTCGAGAGGCTGCAGGTCTCAACCAGGCGCAGGCTGCGGATGCCCTCAGCGCCCAGGCGGCCAAGGTCGCCAAGATGGAGCGGGGCTGGGTGCCGTTCCGGGATCCTGACGTAGTTGCGCTATGCCGGCTGTACGAAGTCGAAGACCCTCAAGTGGTGCAGGGGCTTCTGCGGTTGGCCAAGCTCGATCGGGAGCGACGCAGGGCGAAGGGCTGGTGGGTCAGCTCGCTCACTGCGGGAAATCTGCGGGAGTACATTGCCATGGAGGACGTGGCTATCAAGGTACGTACGTGGCAACTTGCGCTGATCCCAGGCCTTTTCCAGACGCCCGAGTACATGAGGGCTCTGGCGGTCGCAGCCGTCTCTCCTGATGAGATCGACGAGGTCGAGCGCATCGTGGACGTGCGCGTGCGCCGTCAGCACCGTCTGGGTGGTTCGAGTCCGCTCCGCGTACACGCGGTGATCTGGGAGGCTGCGCTGCGTCAGATGATCGGCGGGCCTCAGGTCATGCGTCAGCAGCTGGAACATCTGCGCGAGCTGGCGGAACGGCCCACCATCGATGTTCAGGTCCTGCCCTTCAGGGCCGGGGTGCATTCCTGCGGTGGTGGGTCCTTCAATATTCTTACGTTCGCCGAGGAAGGCGCGACGGACGTCGTGCACATGGACGGTCTACGAACCACCAACTGGGTGGAGGGTGTGGAGGAGAGTGCGTCGTACACCGAACTATTCGCACGCACCTGCGCCATGAGCCTGTCGCCGTACGACTCAATGCGGTTTCTCGAAAGCGTCGCCAAAGGGATGAACGAATGACCAGTTTCCGCTTCACGAAGTCCAGCTACAGCGAGCCGAACGGCGAGTGCGTCGAGGTCGCACGCAACATCCCCGGCGCCGTCGCCGTCCGCGACTCCAAGCGGGCCGATGGCCCCGTCCTCCTCCTCGCCCCCACCGCGTGGCACGCCTTCCAGGCCGGCCTGCGCAGGGCGTAGGGGCAGACCGGGGGGTATCCCCCTCTCGACCCACCAGCCCGCTGGATGTCCTCGCGACGGTCCGTCCGCGATCGTCGATTCCCTGACGCAGATCGCGTACGGGGAGAGGAACACCTTGCGACACGGGATATCCAAGGCGGCAACCGCACTCGTGGCACTGGCCCTTGCCGGTGGGGCGACCGTTCCCGCCGCCGCGGCGCCACGGCCCGCCGTCGACGGCATCTGGCGGGTGAACGGCTACGGCACCGTCCTGTCGATCGCGCACGGGCGGCTTCAGGAGTACCAGACCACCGCGCTGGGCTGCATCAAGGGCGAGCCGGCGAAGCAGACGGCACCGGGCGTGTACAGGTCCGGCGACGGGACGCTCCTCACCGTCCGGGCGTCCGGGACGCTACAGCTGTCGGGTTCGGCCGGGTACCGGGAACTGCGCCGGCTGGGCAGGCTCCCGGCGGCATGTGCGCAGCCCGCAGCCGAGGATGACCCGGTGGCGACGTTCGACGTCTTCTGGCAGTCCTTCGAGGAGAACTACCCGTTCTTCGCCGCCAAGGGCATCGACTGGCATGCCGTACGGGACACGTACCGGCCGAAGGTGCACGCCGGCACGTCCAGGGACGAACTCTTCACCCTCTTCGGCGAGATGGTGAAGCCGCTGTACGACGCACACGTCACCGTCTTCGACGGCGAGCGGCGCTTCTCCCAGGTCCGTCCGGGTACGGCCGTGATCGGCAGTGATCTGGACACCAAGGTCAAGGACTACATCGTGCGGAGCGACCTCGACGGCGAGCCGCTGCGGGAGTTCGCGAACGGCCGGATCAGCTACGCGGATCTGCCCGGCGGGCAGGGCTATCTACGGCTGTCCGGGTTCGCCGGTTACAGCAGCGAGGAAGGGCATGCGTACGCCGCGGAGCTGGCCGAGCTCGACAAGGCGCTGGACACCGTGTTCACCGCCGAGCGCACGGCCTCGCTCACCGGACTCGTCATCGACCTGCGGATCAACGGCGGCGGTGCGGACGCCCTCGGCCTGCACCTTGCCGGGCGCCTGACCGACTCCTCGTACACCGCCTACCGCAAGCGCACCCAGTACACCCGGCCGCAGCCCGTCCCCGTGAAGCCCGCACGCGGCGTCCCCCGCTACGGCGGTCCGGTGGCCGTGCTGACGGCCGCGACGACGTTCAGCGCGGGCGAGACGTTCACCCAGGCCCTCATCGACCGGCCCGGCCGGACCGTCCGCATCGGGGAGAACACGCAGGGCGTCTTCTCCGACACCCTGGACCGCACCCTGCCGGGCGGCATGACGGTCTGGCTTCCGAACGAGGAGTTCCTCACCCGCCGGGGAGGGACCTTCGACGGCGCGGGCATCCCGCCCCACATCCGTACACCGGTCTTCACCGAGGAGGAGTTCGCGACGGACCACGACTCGGCCTTCGACGCGGCGGTCGCCGTCCTTCGGGAGCAGAAGCCGGCGTGAGGCGCCACGTGCCGGTCCGGTGTGTCGGGTTACGGGTCTGTCCCAGCCGGGGGCCGCGTCGAACGAGTGCGGAACCGTGGCGGGAGGTGGCCGCAGGGCAGGCCCGGCGGCGGGTTCCGGAGCGGCGCAGCCGGTGCGAAGGGGTGAGTCGCCGGCCTGTACGTGTAACAGGCATGTCTTAGGCGGTGGTTCGGCGGAACGGTGCGGCGGGCCCGCCGCTCATGGTGGTCAGTAACGCTCGCTCGTACCCGACGCGTACGGAGCGGCCGGTCCCGTTCACCGATGCTGAGGAAGAAATGATGCGCGCTCACAGGATCACCTTCGCCGCCCTGGTCGTCGCCGCCGGTCTCTCGCTCACCGCCTGCCAGAACGGTGACGACGGCGCGGCGGCGAGCGACCCGTCGTCCGCCTCCTCGGCCTCCGCCGCTTCCTCCGCGGGAGGAGGCTCGGGCTCGGGCGGTTCGGATCAGGACAGCGGCAAGGAATCCGGCACCGGCTCCGACGGCAAGGGCACGGCCGACCCCGCCGGTTCCGGCTCCGGTTCCGGGGACGGCACGGCTCCCAAGTGCACCACCGACGGGCTGGAGATCACCGCGCAGGACGGCTTCATCGACGGCGACCCCGATGGCAGCGTCGTGGTGGCGCTGAAGAACGGCAGCGGCGCCGACTGTGTGATCTCCGGGTTCGCGGGCGTCGACCTGAAGACCAACGCTGGGGACATCTCCGCCACGCGCAAGGGTGAGCCCGGCGACCCGTACACCCTCAAGAACGGCAAGGAGATCGACTTCTACGTCAGCTACCCGCTCAATGAGACGGGTGGCTCCGGCGTCCACATCACGGGGCTGGTGGTGACCCCGCCGAACGAGACGAAGTCGGTCACTCTCGCCTGGCCGGGCAACAGCTCGCTGCCGGTCACGGACGGCTCCGGCTCCTCGGTGCTGGTGGGCCCGATCGGCAGCGCGGGCCAGGGCGGCTGACCCGCACGCACCTGCGCGCCGGGCGGACCGGACGGAAGGAGGGGCCCCACGCGCTTTCCGCGGGGCCCCTCCTTCCGTCACTCCGGAGCGGGCTACTTCTTGAAGCCGTAGTCCATGAGCTTCTTCGCGTCCGCGGTGCGGTTCGCCTCCGAGGTGGAGGTCAGGACCGTGCCGATGACCGTCTTGCCGTTGCGGGTGGCGGCGAAGACCAGGCAGTACCTGGCCGTCGGGCCGGAGCCGGTCTTCACGCCGATCGCGCCGCTGTAGGTGCCCAGCAGCTTGTTGGTGTTGGTCCACGACATGTAGCGGTAGCCACCGCTCTTCGTGGTGACCTTCTGCTTCGTCGACTTCGTCTTCACGACTGCGCGGAACGCGGAGTACTTCATCGCGCTGCTCGCGAGCTTCGTCAGGTCGCGCGGGGTCGAGTAGTTGGACCCGTTGCTTATGCCGTCGAACGAGTCGAAGTGCGTGTTCTTCAGGCCGAGGGTCTTGGCCGTGGAGTTCATCTTGCCGATGAACGACTTCACCCGGGCCGCGCGTGTCGAGCCGGAGCCGAACTTGTCGGCGAGCGCGTAGGCGGCGTCGCAGCCGGACGGGAGCATCAGACCGTAGAGCAGCTGACGGACCGTGACCTTGTCGCCCACGATGAGGCGGGCCGAGGAGCCCCCCTTGGCGACGATGTAGTCGCTGTACGCCTTCTGGACCGTGACCTTGGAGTCCAGGTTGAGGCCCTTCTGGGCCAGCACCACCCGGGCGGTCATGATCTTCGTCGTGGAGCCTGTGGAGCGACGGGTGTCCGCGGCTTTGGTGAACAGCGTCTTGCCGGTGCCGTTGTTCATCACGAAGCCGCCCTTGGCGACGATC
This sequence comes from Streptomyces sp. OR43, assembly GCF_008042275.1. Lineage (GTDB taxonomy): Bacteria > Actinomycetota > Actinomycetes > Streptomycetales > Streptomycetaceae > Streptomyces. The sequence goes on from NZ_RDBK01000043.1 coordinate 1,844,784, forward strand.
TTCGGAACCGGCGGTGCGGCGGCCTGTGCGGTGGAGGCGAAGGCGCCGCCCGCGATGACGGCACCTGCGGTGAGAGCCACCGTGGCGGTAGCCGAAACGCGCTTCATGCGCTGAATGCCGAGTTTCAAGTTGAATGCTCCAAATGCCCATGGAAGGCGGCTGCATGGGGTGCCGCGCATGGGTGAGACGTGCAGGGGCGAGGAATGGTTGTGGCGTAGGCGGGGCGATTTTTCGCGATATCCGGGCGGCGTCACCGGCCGAGTCGGTCACCCCTAATGGCCGGCCCGATGGGCAGCGCCGGCCGGGGCGGCGGCTCGGGTGGTTCGGGCGTGGTCGGGAGGGCAATCCCCAGGTCGCGCCGCCGGTCAGCCCCCGGGGCCGCCCTGCCGACAGCGCCTCCCGGCGGCGGGGGCAGGCAGGATGGGCCGGACCCCTCTTCCCTGGTGGGATGGGCGCCACCCTCGAAACCGGCGGCGAAGGGCCGCAGGCCGAGGGCGGAAATGGGGTCCCTCATGCAGGTCTTACGAAGGCGTCGGCGACGACTGCTCGTCCTGACCGGTCTCGCCGCACTCCTCCTCGCCACGTCGGGCGGCCTGCCGGCCGTCGCGGACGGGCAGCACGCCGGTCCGCTCCAGCGGCAGGTTGACGCGATCCATGACACCGGAGTGGTCGGGGTGTCCGCCGAGGTGACGGCACCGGGCACCCGCACGCGGGCCGTCGCGCGGGCCGGGGTGGCCGAGAAGGGCACCAGGAGGCCGATGCCCCCGGGCGGCAGGTTCCGGATCGGCAGCGCCACCAAGACGTTCACCGCCACGGTCGTGCTGCAACTCGTCGGCGAGGGGCGCATGTCCCTGGAGGACACCGTCGAGCGGTGGCTTCCGGGAGTGGTCGCGGGCGGTGGCCTCGACGGCAGCCGGATCACTGTCCGGCAGCTGTTGCAGCACACCAGCGGGATCCCCGAAGTGCTCCCGGAAATAGCCGCGTTGAACAGCGCCGACGGGTACCGGGCCGAGCGGTTCCGTACGTACACCCCGCAGGAGTTGGCCGGGCTGGCGATGGGGCGCCCGGAGGTGATGACGGGCGACGCGGTGTGGTCGTACTCCAACACCAACTACATTCTCGCCGCGATGATCATCCGAGAGGTGACGGGCCGGAGCTGGGACCGGGAGGTGGCGGACCGGATCATCCGGCCGCTGGGCCTGAGCGGCACCAGCACGCCCGGCACCTCGCCGTTCGTCCCCGGCCCGCACGCCCATGCCTACACCACGTTCGGCACGGGCAAAGGCACGGATGCGGGCGTCATCGACGTGACCGCGCTCAACACGAGCATGGCCATCGGATCGGGCGCGGTGATCAGCACCACGCACGATCTGAGCCGGTTCTACGGCGCGCTGCTCGGCGGCCGCCTCCTGGAACCGGCGGAGCTGGCCGAGATGACGTCCACCGTCGAGGCACCCGGGATGGGCGTCCGGTACGGTCTCGGGCTGGGCGAGATCCCGTTGACCTGCGGCGGCAGCTACTACGGGCACCCGGGCGAACTGCTCGGCTACCGCACCTGGGCCGGCATCACCCGGGACGGATCCAGGACGGCCGTCGTGTACGCCACGAGTGACGGCGGCCCGGACACGCAGCAGGCCATGAGGACACTCGTGGACCAGGAACTGTGCGGAGCCGACGCCCTCGGGGAGGGGCGGACCGGCTAAGGGGCGGTGGCGGTCCACGCCGCCTCGATCATCTCGAAGATCTCGTCCACGGCGGCCTCCGGATCGGGCGCCTCACGGGACAGCGCGTACGCGTCGACCACGAACCTCGCGATCGTCCGGCAGGCCGTTGTGGTCCGACCCAGCCCGGGATCCGCGGCGATGGCCGCCGCCAGCGTCTCCGCGTGGCGCAGCCGCATCGATTCCTCGTACTCCCGCAGAGCGGACGACCCGACGACCATGTCCCAGACCGGGGCGTTGCCGTCCGCCGTGCAGTGGCGTACCAGGGCGTGGATCTCGTGGCGCAGGGCGGGCAGGAGCGGTTCGTCCGGCGCCCGGCCGGTGACCGCCGCGGTGAGGCGCTGCTCGAAGGCCGGGTCCTGTTCGAACACCAGGGCCTCCTTGGAGGCGAAGTGGGAGAAGAGCGTGGTGACGGCCACATCGGCCTCGGCGGCCACCTCGCGGATGCCCACCGCGTCGTACCCGCGTTCCAGGAAGAGCCGCAGGGCGGTGTCGGCGATCTTCTGGCGGGTCGCGGCCTTCTTGCGCTCACGGCGCCCGGACTCAACGGTCATACGGTGACGCTAGCAGGTAGGAAATCCTCACCGTTCCAAAAAGCTAACGGTTAGTGTTACGTTCCTCCGTATGAAGAAAGTGAGCTTCGCCGAGTTCGGCGGTCCGGACGTTCTGCAACTCATCGATGCCGAGGAACCCCACGCGGGCCCCGGCCGGATACGCATCGCCGTGCGGGCGGCGGGCGTGAACCCCGTCGACTGGCGGGTCCGCGAGGGGCAGGTGCTGGGTGCCCATCCGACCGAGTTGCCCGCCGGGGTGGGGCTGGACGCCGCCGGGGTGGTGGACGAGGTCGGCGAGGGCGTCGCCGGGGTCGAGATCGGCGACCAGGTGTTCGGCGAAGGATCCAGTACGTACGCCGAGTTCGCCGTGCTGTCCGCCTGGGCCCGGATGCCGGAGGGCCTGACGTTCGAGGAGGCGGCCGGCTACCCCTCCGTGGTGGAGACCGCGCTGCGCGTCCTCCGCGAGGTCGGCGTGCTGCCCGGTCAGACGCTGCTGGTCAGCGGGGCGTCCGGTGGAGTCGGGTCGGCGGTGCTGCAGATCGCCCGCGAGCGCGGCATCACGGTGATCGGCACGGGCGGCGCCTCGAACCAGGACTACCTGCGGGGCCTGGGCGCCCTCGCCACCACGTACGGCGAGGGCTGGACCGAGCGGGTGCGGCAGCTCGGCCGGGTCGACGCCGCTCTGGACCTGGCCGGTTCCGGGGTGGTCCGTGAGCTCGTCGAGCTGACGGGGGATCCGCGGAGGGTCGTCTCCATCGCGGACCTCGGTGCGCCGGAGTTCGGTGTCCGGTTCTCCGGCGTGGCCGGGAGCGTGCCGGACGCGCTCGCCGAGGCCGCCCGGCTCATCGCGCGCGGGAAGCTCCACATCCCGGTCGAGAAGTCCTACACGCTCGCCGAGGCCGCGGAGGCGCACATCGACAGCCGGGCCGGCCACACGCGCGGGCGTCGGGTCATCGTCGTCTGACCGGATCGGTGCGCGGCCGCGGCCTGGGAGGGGTCGCACGCACGCCTGTGGGACCTCGCGCACGTGCCGGCCTGCGGGCCCGGTACGCGAAGGGGGCCGACAGGCGACGGGGTCCGGTCCGCGAAGGAGCCCGGTAGGCGAAGAAGCCTGTAAGCGGACGGGCCCAGTACGCGACGGAGCCCGGCGTACGCGCACCGCGTACGCCGGGCTCCTGTCCTGCGTCAGACCCGGCTGAGATACCTCGCGAGCCCGTAGTCCATGAGCTTCTTGGCGTCCGACGTGCGGGTCGCCTCCGAGGTGGAGGTCAGGACCGCGCCGATGACGGTCTTGCCGTGACGGGTCGCGGCGAAGACCAGGCAGTACTTGGCCGTCGGGCCGGAGCCGGTCTTCACGCCGATCGCGCCGCTGTAGGTGCCCAGCAGCTTGTTGGTGTTGGTCCACGACATGGAGCGGGTACCGCCGCTCTTCGTGGTGACCTTCTGCGTCGTCGACTTCGTCTTCACGACCGTGCGGAACGTGGAGTACTTCATCGCGCTGCTCGCGAGCTTCGTCAGGTCGCGCGGGGTCGAGTAGTTGGACCCGTTGTCTATGCCGTCGAACGAGTCGAAGTGCGTGTTCGTCATGCCGAGGCTCTTGGCCGTGGTGTTCATCTTGCCGATGAACGACTTCACCCGCGCCGCGCGCGTGCTGCCGGAGCCGAACTTGTCGGCGAGCGCGTACGCGGCGTCGCAGCCGGACGGCAGCATCAGGCCGTAGAGGAGCTGACGGACCGTGACCTTGTCGCCCACGATGAGGCGGGCCGAGGACGCGCCCTTGGCGACGATGTAGTCGCTGTACGCCTTCTGGACCGTGACCTTGGAGTCCAGGTTGAGGCCCTTCTGGGCCAGCACCACCCGGGCGGTCATGATCTTCGTGGTGGACCCGGTGGACCGGCGGGTGTCCGCGGCCTTGGTGTACAAGGCCTTCCCGGTCCCGTTGTTCATCACGAAGCCGCCCTTGGCGACGATGGTCGGAGCCGGCGGCGGGGCGGCCTGCGCCGTCGAGGCGAACGCGCTGCCCGCGATCACGGCGCCTGTGGTCAGCGCCACCGTGGCGGCCACGGAAGCGCGCCTTGTCCGTTGAATGCCGAGAATGCCGAGTTTCAAGTCGATGCTCCAAAGGCCCCTGGAATGCGGCTACATGGGGGTGCCGCGCGGTGATGAGACCGATGGGGCCGACAAATGGTTGTGGTGTGCGGGAGGGTGATTTTGTACGACATCCGGGGGCTCGGGTTCCGGATGTCGGGCAGCGGGCCGGCGTCCGCATCGTGGAAGGGTTCACGCTTGCGTGCATGTTGTATCTATGCTGTGCGCATGCCTGCTCCAGCCGCGTCCCCCGTCCGCCCGCCCGCGAAGCGGCCCCCCGCCGCCGAGCGCGTCTACACCCACATCAAGGACGCGGTCCTGAGCCGCCGCTACGAGGGCGGGACGCTCCTGACCGAGGGCGACCTCGCCGACGCCGTGGGTGTCTCCCGTACGCCCGTGCGCGAGGCGCTGCTGCGGCTGGAGGTCGAAGGGCTGATCAAGCTCTACCCGAAGAAGGGCGCCCTCGTGCTCGCCGTCTCCGCTCAGGAGATCGCCGACGTCGTGGAGACCCGGCTGCTCGTCGAGGAGTTCGCCGTACGCAAGGCGGTGCCCGCCTCGGCGAAGCTGATCGCCCGGCTGGAGGAGCTCCTGGAGGAGCAGCGGCAGTTGTCCGAGGCCGGCGACCTGGCCGCCGTCTCCGTGAAGGACCGCTGCTTCCACGCCGAGATCGTCCGTCACGCAGGCAACGAGATCCTGTCCCGCCTCTACGACCAGCTGCGCGACCGGCAGCTGCGGATGGGCGTCGCGGTCATGGAGTCCCACCCCGGCAGGATCGCCGCGAACATCACCGAGCACGGTGAGCTGCTGGAGGCGATCAGGGCCGGTGACGCGGACGGTGCCGCGCAGGTCGTGCGCCGCCATGTCAGCCGGGTCAAGGTGCTGGTCAGGGGTGAGGACCGGTGAGTTCTGCCGCCGCTCCCACCCTGTCCCTGCCCGGCGATCCGCCCGGTGGCCGGCGTGCCGCCTGGGTCTGGGGCATCGGTGTCGCCGTCTACTTCGTCGCGATCATCTTCCGCACCAGTCTGGGTGTCGCGGGACTCGACGCCGCCGAGCGCTTCGACGTCAACGCCTCGGCGCTGTCCACCTTCTCCATCCTTCAGCTGCTCGTCTACGCGGGCATGCAGATACCCGTGGGGCTGATGGTCGACCGGCTCGGCACCAAGAAGGTGCTGGCCATCGGGGCCGTCCTGTTCACCCTCGGCCAGCTCGGCTTCGCGCTCTCCCCCTCGTACGGCAGCGCGCTGGCCTCCCGCGCCCTGCTCGGCTGCGGCGACGCGATGACGTTCATCAGCGTGCTGCGGCTGGGGGCCCGCTGGTTCCCGGCCCGGCGCGGCCCGCTGATCGGACAGGTCGCCGCCCTCTTCGGCATGGCGGGCAACCTCGTCTCCACGCTGGTCATCGCCCGGTCGCTGCACGGCCTCGGCTGGACCACCACCTTCGTCGGCAGCTCGCTGGCCGGAGTCGTGGTGCTCGTACTGCTCCTGCTCTTCCTGAAGGACCACCCCGAGGGGTTCGAGCCGCCGCCCGCCGAGCACGCCGGTGCGACGTACGTACGCAAGCAGATCGCCGCCGCCTGGCGGGAGCCCGGCACCCGGCTCGGCATGTGGGTGCACTTCACGACGCAGTTCCCGGCCATGGTGTTCCTGCTGCTGTGGGGCATGCCGTTCCTGGTGGAGGACCAGGGGCTGAGCCGGGGGACCGCGGGGGAGCTGCTCACGCTGGTGGTGCTCTCCAACATGGCCGTGGGCCTGGTCTACGGGCAGGTCATCGCCCGGCACCACGCGGCCCGGATCCCGCTCGCCCTCGGGACGGTCGGCATGACGGCCCTGCTGTGGGCGTCGGCCATCCTCCACCCCGGGGACCATGCGCCGATGTGGCTGCTGATCACGCTGTGCGTGGTGCTCGGCGCCTGTGGGCCCGCCTCGATGATCGGCTTCGACTTCGCCCGCCCGGCCAACCCGCCGGAGCGCCAGGGCACGGCGTCGGGCATCGTCAACATGGGCGGCTTCGTCGCCTCGATGACCACGCTGTTCGCGGTCGGTGTGCTGCTGGACGCGACCGGCGACAACTACCGCATCGCGTTCGCCTCGGTCTTCGTCCTGGAGGCGCTCGGCGTCGTACAGATCCTGCGGCTGCGGCTGAAGGCCGCGCACCGGGAACGCGAGCACCATGTGATCAGCCGCGTGGAGGCCGTGCACGTGCCCGCGTGAGCGCCGCGCCCATGCCGGCGTGCCCGTCCGGCCCCGGAAACTGCGGTGCGCCCGTCCCTTCGCGGGGCGGGCGCACCGGCGGTGCAGTGACTACGGGGTGACGGCGAAGTTCTGCAGGATCGCGGCGGCCAGGTCCTGATCGCCCTCGGCCTTGATCCGGTCCGCGACGGCACCGGGCCGCACCCGGCCGCAGGCGAGGCGTACGTACGTCTCCCAGTCCATCGCCAGCGACACCACGGGACCGAGCGAGGGCGCGCCGTCCACCGAACCGCGGCCCTCCGCGTCGACCCTGACGGTGCGCAGGAACTCCATCGGGCCGTGCACATCCAGCACGACCGCCGAGTTGGGCGGTGCGCCCGCGTCCTTGGCCACGACCTTCGGCAGCGACAGAAGCAGCGTGTCCCGGACGACCGTGGCGCCGGGAGAGTCGAGGTTGCCGGGCTTGCCGAGCGTCGTCCGCAGATCCTGCTCGTGCACCCAGACGTCGAAGGCGCGCATCCGCAGCGCCAGTTCGAGGGTCTGCTCGGCGCCGAGCGGGGCCCGCGTCATGGTCTCCGGGTCACGCGTCTCGTTGCGCAGCTGACGGGACCGGCGGATGATCGTGTACTCCAGCTCCGAGGTCATCTCCGGCGCGGTGTGGTGGCGCCGGACGTCGACCTGCATCTCCATGTAGCGGGCGAAGTCGCTCTGCACATGGAAGAGATCACGCGGAAGCGTGTGGATGGGACGCGGGTCGCCGAGCTGCTCGCACTCCATGCCGATGATGTGCGAGACGATGTCGCGCACCGACCAGTTGGGGCATGGCGTACGGCCGTTCCACTCCCCCTCGGTGAGCGGGCTCACCAGCTCGGCTATCGACTCGATGGAGTGGGTCCAGGCGTCGGCGTAGGTCTGGAGGCTGGGATGGACGGTCACGGGACCCCTCGTGCGGTTCTGCGGTGCATGGGCTGGAGAGCTGGGCGCGGACGGCGGGATGCGAGCTGCGAGCGGCGATGAGGTTCGGTGGCTAAGTTACGCTGCGAGCAGGCACCCCGGCAGTGCTTTCGTGTGACGATCGTAGGCCCGTGTTGACGGCTCGAATGCCAGGACGGTGGTAGTGTGCGCGCCTCCCTCATCCAGATCGCAGTAGACCCGGCCGAATCCGTGCAGGCCCGCAGGGAACGCGCGGCTTCCCTGATCGCGGCCCAGCGGGGGGCGGACCTGGTGGTCCTGCCCGAGCTCTGGCCGGTCGGCGCCTTCGCCTACACGGAGTTCGAGGCCGAGGCCGAACCGCTGCACGGTCCCACGCACGAGGCGATGGCCAAGGCCGCCGCCGATGCCGGGGTCTGGCTGCACGCGGGGTCCTTCGTCGAACGCGATGCCGACGGCACGCTCTACAACACCACGCTCGTCTTCACGCCTCAGGGCGAGCGGGCCGCCGCCTACCGCAAGATCCACCGCTTCGGCTTCGACCGGGGCGAGGCGGTCATGATGGGCGCCGGCGACGAGCTGGTGACCCTGGCCCTGCCGCAGACCACCCTCGGCCTCGCCACCTGCTACGACCTGCGCTTCCCCGAGATGTTCCGTGGACTCGTCGACGCCGGTGCCGAGACCCTCGTTGTCGCGGCCGGCTGGCCGGAGCGCCGCCGCGCCCACTGGACGCTGCTGGCCCAGGCCCGGGCCGTGGAGAACCAGGCCTACGTCCTGGCCGTCGGCTGCGCGGGAACCCACGCCGGGGTCCCGCAGGCGGGACACAGCATCGTCGTCGACCCGTGGGGCGAGGTGCTCGCCGAGGCGGGCGCGGACGAGGAGGTCCTGACCGTGGAGTTCGACCCGGTCAAGGTCGCCACCACCCGGGACCAGTTCCCCGCGCTCAAGGACCGCCGACTGGGGCTGGCGCCGCCTGTCGTGCGGGGCTGACCGTCCTCGGTACAGGGCTGACCGTCCTCGGTACGGGGCTGACCGTCCTCGGTACGGGGGCTCCTGCCCTCGGTACGGGGCTTACTGCCCTCAGTACGGGGCTGGCCGAGGACGGTGCCTGTTTCACGTGAAACAGGCACCCGGCTCGTGTGAAGCCGGCACCCGGCTCCCGCGAGACAGGCACCCGGCTCCCGTGAGACAAACACCCGGCTCCCATGAGACAGGCGCCCGGTCACATGAAACAGGCATCCACGCCGCTCAGTCCTCGTGCTCCTTCTCCGCGAGCACGATCACGCACACCGCCACCGCGATCAGCAGCCCCGCGTCGGCGTCCTCGCGCACGATGTCGATCCCGTACGTGTCCCGCACGGTCAGCCAACGGCGCGAGATCTGGGCCAGCAGCTCCCCGTCGTAGTCCACGGCGAACTCGCGGTCCAGGATCTTGCCGCTGACGTCGAGCTCGGTCCCGTCCACGAGCGTCACCCGGTAGTGGTTGCGCAGCAGCGACAGCCGCTTCCGCTTGACCTTCGCGAGCTGCTCGCCGTCCCGCTCGATGAGCATCGTGTCGCGCAGGCTGAGCAGCTTCTGCCGGATCTCGATCACGATCCGGCCCTGCGCGTCCTTCAGCTCGAAGGTGTCGCGTACCCGCATGGCCTTGCCGTCGACGAGGAAGACCTTGCGGCCGTCGGTGTCCTCGATCCAGTAGTCGTCACCGATGCCGAACAGTCGCTCACGTACGAGAAGTCTCATGGCTCACAGGTTCCCCGAGGCCCCTGCGGAATGCGCGGACGCCACGTTGGGGTTGACTGTTCCTATGGCAACACGTGCGCGCGTCAGGGCCCCCGAACTGATCGGCAAGGGCGGCTGGCTCAATACAGGCGACCGGCAGTACACCCTCGCTGACCTGCGAGGGCGCATTGTGATCTTGGATTTCTGGACATTCTGCTGTGTGAACTGCCTGCATGTCCTCGATGAGCTGCGCGAGCTGGAGGAGAAGCACCGCGACACCGTGGTGATCATCGGCGTGCACTCGCCGAAGTTCGTCCACGAGGCGGAGCACCAGGCCGTCGTCGATGCCGTCGAGCGGTACGAGGTCCACCACCCGGTGCTCGACGACCCCGAGCTCGCCACCTGGAAGCAGTACGCCGTACGCGCCTGGCCGACGCTCGTCGTCGTGGACCCCGAGGGCTATGTCGTCGCCCAGCACGCGGGCGAGGGTCACGCCCACGCCATCGAGAAGCTGGTCGAGGAGCTGGAGGCCGAGCACGCGGAGAAGGGCACGCTGCGCCGCGGCGACGGCCCCTATGTGGCACCCGAGCCGGTGGCCACGCACCTGCGGTTCCCCGGCAAGGCGCTGCTGCTCGCCGACGGCGGCTTCCTGGTCTCCGACACCACCCGCCACCGCCTGGTCGAGCTGGACGCGGACGGCGAGAGCGTCCGGCGTCACTTCGGGTCGGGTGAGCGCGGACTCGCGGACGGCGGGCCCGACGACGTCCGGTTCAGTGAGCCGCAGGGGCTGGCGCTGCTGCCCGACGGGCGGATCGCCGTCGCCGACACGGTCAACCACGCGATCCGGGCCCTCGACCTCACGACCGGTGTGACGACGACCCTCGCGGGCACCGGCCGCCAGTGGTGGCAGGGCGCCCCCACGAGCGGCGCGGCCCGTGAGGTCGACCTCTCCTCGCCGTGGGACGTCGCCTGGTTCGACGGCCGGCTGTGGATCGCCATGGCGGGCGTGCACCAGCTGTGGACGTACGACCCCGAGGCCGGCACGGTCCGGGTCGCGGCCGGCACCACCAACGAAGGACTGGTCGACGGACCGGGTGCGGAGGCCTGGTTCGCCCAGCCGTCCGGGCTCGCCGCGACCGAGGACCGGCTGTGGGTCGCCGACTCGGAGACGTCCTCCCTGCGCTACGTCGACCGTGAGGGCGCCGTGCACACGGCCGTCGGCACCGGGCTCTTCGACTTCGGCCACCGCGACGGAGCCGCCGCACAGGCGCTGTTCCAGCACCCGCTCGGCGTCACCGCGCTGCCGGACGGGTCCGTCGCCGTCTGCGACACGTACAACCACGCCCTGCGCCGTTACGACCCGGCGAGCGACGAGGTCACCACGCTGGCCACGGACCTGCGCGAGCCGAGCGATGCCGTGCTGGTCGACGGCGACCTCGTGGTCGTCGAGTCCGCCCGGCACCGGCTGACCCGGCTGCGGCTGCCCGAGGAGGCGGTACGGGTCGCCGACCAGGCGCACCGGACCCAGCGCGCGGCGACCGCGATCGCCCCCGGCACGCTCCGGCTCGACGTCGTCTTCCAGGCGCCCGCCGGCCAGAAGCTGGACACCCGCTACGGGCCGTCGACCCGGCTGCTGGTCTCCTCGACACCGCCGGAGCTGCTGGCCGCGGGCGAAGGCGCGGGCACCGACCTCTTCCGCGACCTGGTCCTCGCCGACGGCGTCACCGAGGGCGTCCTGCACGTCTCCGCGATGGCCGCGTCCTGCGACGACGACCCGGCGAACGAGTACCCGGCCTGCCACGTCCACCAGCAGGACTGGGGCGTCCCGGTCACCGTGACCGCCGAGGGGATCTCGCGGCTGCCGCTGGTGCTGGCGGGCATGGACGAGCAGGGCTGAGAGCGCGTCGGCCGGGACGGACGCGCGGGACCACCGCGGTCCGCCCCGGCTGCTGCACCACCGGCGACCCTGGCGACCCCGGAGGGCTTTCGCCCGTCGTCGGCGCGGGCAGGCCGAGCCGCATCCGCCCCGGGGACCTTCACCCGCCGACGGCGGGAGAACCGTCATCCGTCGTCGGCGAGACGCCGGACCGCTTCCTCGTAGCGCCGTACGTACTCCTGCCCCGCGGCGACGCGCAGCAGCGCCTCCAGGGCCCGTACCGCGCCCACGTCGTACCCGGACCGTTCGGCCTCCGTGGCCGCCAGGTCCAGGAGCAGGACGCCCTCGTCCTCCGCGCCCAGGGCGAGCTGCGCCTCGCCGCTGACGGTCGTCAGGAGCACCCGGCGGGCCGCTTCCTCGGGCTCGGGGCCCAGCTCGAAGGCGGCGCGGGCGGAGTTCAGGGCGTCCTGCGGGCGTCCCGCGGTGAGCTGCATGCGGGCGAGGTGCTGGAGGGCGAGCATCTCCGTGTGCGCGTCGGGTTCCTTCCTGGCCAGCTCCAGCGCCCGGCCGCAGCCCTCCATCGCCACGTCGAGGCCGCCCTGTTCGGCCTGGACGATCGCCAGGTTGATCAGGGCCGTCGCCTCGCCGAGCCGGTCCGCGGCCTGCCGTGCGAGGCCGGGCGAAGGCTCCAGAAGAGCCACGGCCTCGGCGGTCCTGCCCTCTTCGGCCAGCACCCAGCCCAGCAGATTGCGCACCCGGGACTCGGCGTACGGATCGTTCCGCGCGACCGCCGCGGCCAGGGCCAGTTCCAGCATCGGGGCCCAGCCGTCCCGCGCCCGCCACACCACGTGCGGCCACTGGAGCAGGATGATCCGCCAGGCCCGGTCGTCGAGTCCCGCGGTACGGGCGGCGGCAGCGGCCAGGGAGAGGTCCTCGCGCTCGGCCGCGAGCCAGTCCATCGCCGCGTCCCGGCCGGCGAAGTCCCTTACGGCGGCGGGCCGGCGGAAGCCGTCCGGCAGCACGAAGCACGGCTCACCGCCGGGTTCGGCCGTGTCCGCGGCGGCCAGCGCGGTGGCGATGTAGTGGTCGAGCACGCCGAGGAGCGCGTGCGGGCCTGCCGCCGGGTCGAGCCCGCGGGCGTAGAGCCGCACCAGATCGTGCAGTATCCAGCGTCCGGGCCCGGCCTCGGTGACCAGGTGGGCGGCGGCGAGCCTTTCCAGCGCGGCCGCGGCGACGACCGGGTCGCTGCCGGCGAGCGCGGCGGCCGTGTACGGGTCGAAGTGGCTGCCCGGGTGGTGGCCGAGACGGGTGAAGTGGCGGACGGCGTCCGGCGGCAGCTGCTGCACGGTCAGCCGCAGCGCGGCGGAGACCCCGGTGTCCTCCACGGCGAGATACGTCAGCCGACTGCGCTCGTCGGCCAGTTCGTCCGCCATGTCGGCGAGCGTCCACTGCGGACGGCCCGCCAGCCGGGCCGCCGTGACCCGCAGGGCGAGGGGCAGTCCGCCGCAGAGCTCGGCGAGCCGCCGGGCGGCCACCGGCTCGGCGGTGACCCGTTCCTCGCCCAGCACGCCGGCCAGGAGCGCGGTGCCGTCCGGCGGCTCCAGCACGTCCAGCGGCACCGGGACGGCGGCGTCCGAGGCGATGAGGCCCTCCAGCCGGTGCCTGCTTGTGATCAGCGTGACGCAGTCCGTGCCGCCCGGCAGCAGCTGCCTGACCTGCGCGGAGTCACGGACGTTGTCGAGGATGACGAGCAGGCTGAGCCGGTCGGTCAGCGAGCGGAACAGCGCCGCGGCGCCGGTGACGGACTCCGGGATCCGGCGCGGCGCGACCCCGAGCGCGAGCAGGAACTCGCGCAGGACCTCCAGGGGCGTCGGCTCACCCGTGTCGGAGAACCCGCGCAGGTCGGCGTAGAGCCGCCCGTCCGGGAACGCCGCGGSCGACCTGCTGCCCCGTGCTCCCCGCGGCTTCCACGGGCGCGGCGCCGAACTCACCGCGCTGTCCCGGGCGGCGGCCGGCGAGGCACCCGTCTGTCTGCTCACCGGACCGGCCGGGGTGGGCAAGACCGCGCTGGCCCTGCACTGGGCACGCCGGTCGCCCGCGGCGTTCCCGGACGGGCGGCTCTACGCCGACCTGCGCGGGTTCTCCGACACGGGTGAGCCGACGCCCCTGGAGGTCCTGCGCGAGTTCCTGCTCGCGCTCGGGGTCGCGCCGCGCCGGATCCCGGAGTCCGTCACCGGCGCCGCGGCGCTGTTCCGCTCGCTGACCGACCGGCTCAGCCTGCTCGTCATCCTCGACAACGTCCGTGACTCCGCGCAGGTCAGGCCCGCCGAGCGGGCGCACCCCTTGGCGGGCACTGCGGGATCCCCGATATTCTGGACGCTTGTCCGTGACCCGGAACCGGGCGCGTCACGCCCGGGAATGGGAGAGCCGCTCGTGGAGTTCCGGTTGCTCGGCACGGCGGGGCGTGCCGGGGCCGGCAGGTCGGCGCGTTCCGGGGCGGCTCCGGCGCCGTCGTGGGTCGCGGGTGCGCGGTCGGCCTCGGTAGCCCCGGCGGGGGCGCCCGGGGACCGGTCGTCCGCCGGTTCCGGATCGCCGCGCAGGATCTGCGCGTACGCGTCGGCCAGCTCGCGCCCCGGGTCGATGCCGAGCTCGTCGGCGAGCATCCGGCGGGTGCGGTGGAACTGATCCAGCGCCTCGGACTGCCGGCCCGACCGGTACAGCGCCGTCATCAGGGCCGCGGCCAGGGACTCCCGCATCGGGTGGGCGTCCGCCTCGGCCCGCAGGAGCGCCGCCGCGCGGTGGTGCTCCCCCAGCACGGCGTAGGCGCGCGCCAGCTGCTCGACCGTCGCCAGCCGGGACTCCTCCAGCGCGTGCGCGGCGGCCTGGAGCGGCGCGCTGGCGTACGTACCGGTGAGCGCGGGCCCCTGCCACAGCGACAGGGCCTCCTTCAGCATGAGCACGGAGTCGGCCGGGCTGCGCTGCTCCCGGGCCAGCATCAGCAGTTCCTCGAACCGCTGGGAGTCCAGCAGGGTCTCCGGCGCCCGCAGGACGTACGCGTCGCCCAGCGTCGCCAGTTCGACCCCGTACGCCTCCGCGTCCGCACCCGTCAGCAGGACGCGCAGCCGGGACACATGGCCCTGGATGACCGTGCGGGCGTGCAGCGGCGGGTCGTCGTCCCACAGGCAGTCCGTCAACCGCGCCATGGACACCGGTGTGTTGGCGCGCAACAGCAGTGCGGCCAGCAGGCTGCGGCGTTTGGCGGGGCCGAGTGGCAGCGGCCCGGTCAGCGTGTCGACGCAGACCGTGCCGAGCAACCGGAACTCCACGAGCGGCTCTCCCATTCCCGGGCGTGACGCGCCCGGTTCCGGGTCACGGACAAGCGTCCAGAATATCGGGGATCCCGCAGTGCCCGCCAAGGGGTGCGCCCGCTCGGCGGGGCGCACCCACGCAGGTCACAGCCGCCGTTCGTCGTCACCCACCACGGTGGTGGTGGGCGGTACGACCATACGGCGCCGGCGCATCACGCTCGCGTAGACGAAGACGCCGATGATGCCGACGATCATCATGATCCAGCCGACCATGTCCACGTTGACGGTGTCCAGTTCCCAGTCGGTGGCGAAGGCGAGTATCGCCCCCGCACCGATGAGGATGATGCAGCCTCCGAGTCCCATGAGTTCCGCCTCCTTGACGGCCCGGAAGCTCCGGACCGTGTACGGCTCGCGTACCCGGACCGCCGACGAGCATGCTCCCGCCGGGCCGGTGGACTACGTGAGGGAGTTCTGTGCCGGGACGACGACCCCGTACAGGTCCGCGATGGTGGCGAGGGCGCCGAGGTGGACCTGGCGGGCGTTCAGTTCGGTGCCGTCGACCGGCAGGGAACGGGTGGCGCAGGCGTCGGCCACGACGGTGGGCCGGTTGCCGCGCAGGAAGGCGCCCTGCGCGGTGAACTGGACGCACATGTGGGTCATGAACCCGGCAAGGACGAGGTCGGTCCGGCCCGCGGCGTCGACGTGCTCGCCCAGGTCGGTGCCGACGAAGGAGTCCGGTGCCTGCTTGACGACGACGGTCTCGCGGTCGGCGGGCGCGACCGCCGGGTGGATCCGGCCGATCTCGGCCCGGATGTCGTACGCGGAGCCTTCCCCGCCGTCGTTGATCACATGGATGACCTTCGTGCCCGCCTCGCGCGCCTGTGCCAGGAGGCGGGCGCCGGCGTCGAGCGCGGCCTGCCAGCCGTCCAGCTCCATCACACCGGTCGTGTAGGTGTTCTGGTAGTCGATGAGGACCAGGGTCGAATCGGCGAGCTTCGCGGGGGTGTCGTCGAGGCCGTTGAGCTGGCGCAGCGTCGTTCGGGGCATGACTGTGGCACCTCGGGTGTCGGGTCGGGGAGGTCGGCGCCCACCGGACCGGCGGGCCGTACCTACGACGCTACGGCCCGCCCCCTGTGTCGGCAATGTCGTCTAACATGCAGAAACCGACACCATCGCGCGAGCCAGACAGGAGGCCCGGGAGCCTGTGAGCGTGAGCACCGTCGACCGGCTGGTCGTCATCGTCCTCTTCGACGGCGTCGACCTGCTCGACGTCACCGGACCGCCCGAGGTGTTCTCGCTCGCGCGCCGCGAGACGGAGGAAGCGGCGGGCTACGACGTGGTCCTGGCCGCCGAGACGACCGCCCCGGTCACCACCGCCGCCGGGGTCCGGATCCTCCCCGACCTCACCTTCGACGACCTGGCGGCACGGAGCATCGACACCCTCCTGGTCCCCGGGGCGGTGGWGACCGACGGGCAGGGGCGTGTGCACCCGCTCACCGACCCGGCCGTGGTGCGCCGGGTGGAAGAGCTCGCCGGACGTACGCGCCGTGTCACGTCCGTCTGCGTCGGCGCGCACATCCTCGCCGCTGCCGGACTCCTCGACGGCAAGCGGGCCACCACGCACTGGTCGACCGCACAGCGACTCGCCGCCGACCACCCACGGGTGGAGGTCGACGCCGATCCGATCTTCATCCGCGAGGGGGACGTGTGGACCGGCGCGGGGATCAGCGCCTGCCTCGATCTGTCGCTCGCCCTCGTCGCCGACGATCTGGGCGAGGCCGTCGCGCTGCGGGTCGCCCGGCAGCTCGTGATGTACCTGAAGCGGCCGAGCGGCCAGAGCCAGTTCAGCGTTCCGCTGGAACAGGTCTCCACGACCCGGCGCATCGAGGACCTGCGGCACCACATCATGCGCAACATCGCCGAACCGCTCACCGTCGCGGACCTCGCCGCCCACGGCCACATCGGCGACCGGCAGCTCACCCGGATCTTCAAGACCGAACTCGGCACGACGCCTCACGCCTACATCGAGTCGGTCCGCGTCGAGAGGGCCCGCAACCAGCTCGAATCCACCGACGCCACGCTCGAACGGATCGCGTCCGCCTGCGGGTTCGGCACCGTCGACACCCTCGTCAGGGCGTTCCGCCGCAGGCTCGACACGACGCCGACCGAATACCGCCGCCGCTTCCGGACCGGCCCCCATGACAGCGGTCCCCCTGCCTGACCCAGGCAGGGGGACCGTCGGAGCGTGTCGTCAGCCCGCCAGGAACGACGCCAGCGCGGTGGCCAGCAGGTGCGGGTCGTCGGCGCCGCACAGCTCACGGGCGCTGTGCATCGACAGGATGGCCACGCCGATGTCGACGGTCTGGATGCCGTGCCGGGCGGCGGTGATCGGGCCGATCGTGGTGCCGCAGGGCATCGCGTTGTTGGAGACGAAGGTCTGCCACGGCACGCCCGCCTTCTCGCACGCCGCCGCGAACACGGCCCGCCCGCTGCCGTCGGTCGCGTACCGCATGTTGACGTTGACCTTGAGGATCGGTCCGCCGTTGACGACCGGGTGGTGCGTCGGGTCGTGGCGCTCCGCGTAGTTGGGGTGGATCGCGTGGCCGGTGTCCGAGGAGAGGCAGACGGTGCCGGCGAAGGCGCGGGCGCGGTCCTCGTACGTACCGCCGCGGGCGAACACCGAGCGCTCCAGGACCGTGCCGAGCAGCGGCCCGTCCGCGCCGGTGTCGGACTGCGAGCCGTTCTCCTCGTGGTCGAAGGCGGCCAGCACCGGGATGTACGGGATCTCGGAGTCGGGCTGCCCGGCGACGGCGGCGAGCGCCGCGGTCGCCGCGTGCACGGAGAGCAGGTTGTCCATGCGCGGACCGGCCACCAGCTCGCGGTCACGGCCCAGGTAGGACGGCGCCTCGACGGGGTGCGTCATCAGGTCCCAGCCGGTGATGTCCTCGGCGTCGACGCCCGCCTCCCCGGCGACGAAGCGGATGAGGTCGCCCTCCTCGACGTCACCGAGCCCCCAGATGGGCTGCATGTGCTTCTGCCGGTCGAGCTTGAGCCCGTCGGGGTTGGCCGACCGGTCCAGGTGCACGGCCAGCTGCGGGACGCGCAGCAGCGGCCGGTCGATGTCGACCAGGCGATGCGTGCCGTCGTTCAGCGAGATCCGGCCGGCCAGGCCGAGGTCGCGGTCCAGCCAGGTGTTGAGGAGCGTGCCGCCGTAGACCTCCACGGCGACCTGCCGCCAGCCGTACGCACCGGTGTCGGGCAGCGGCTTCACCCGCAGGTTCGGGGAGTCGGTGTGGGCTCCGACGATCCGGAACGGGGTGTGCGCCCCGGCGCCCTCCGGCACGTACCAGGCCACGATGGCGCCGCCGCGCAGGACGTACTTCCCGCCACTCGTCCCGTCCCAGGCCGCGGTCTCCTCGACCTGCCGGAAACCGGCCTTCTCCAGCCTCGCCGCGGCGCTCGCCACGGCGTGGTACGGGGAGGGGGCGGACATCAGGAAGGCCATCAGATCGTCGGTGTGGCCGCGGTCGAACCGGAGGGAGGAACTCATGTTCTTCACTGTAACCAGGCCCGGCCCGGACGATTCACCGTAGTGCCTCCAGGGCCGCCGCTATCCTCCCGCGACGGCGGCGGAGGGCTTCTCACCGTTCTGCGCCTGCTGGGCGCGCTCGGCGAACACGGCGGCGAACTCCTTCACCTCCTGGTCGGAGACGGCCTCCTTGCCCCGGTTCCCGGTGCTGATACCGAGCACGGTCGTGCCGACCCGGAGCTGGGTGATGGTGGCGGGCCCGCCCATCGTTCCCATCTCGG
>NZ_RDBK01000043.1:1863078-1915463 GCF_008042275.1 Streptomyces sp. OR43
GTCGGTGTGGCCGCGGTCGAACCGGAGGGAGGAACTCATGTTCTTCACTGTAACCAGGCCCGGCCCGGACGATTCACCGTAGTGCCTCCAGGGCCGCCGCTATCCTCCCGCGACGGCGGCGGAGGGCTTCTCACCGTTCTGCGCCTGCTGGGCGCGCTCGGCGAACACGGCGGCGAACTCCTTCACCTCCTGGTCGGAGACGGCCTCCTTGCCCCGGTTCCCGGTGCTGATACCGAGCACGGTCGTGCCGACCCGGAGCTGGGTGATGGTGGCGGGCCCGCCCATCGTTCCCATCTCGGCGCGGTTGGCCTCGCGTGCGTCGCCGGGCTCGCCGATGTCGACCGGCACCGCGCCCACACCGACCCGGTCCCCGCCGTAGTACTCGGCGATCGCGTCATAGGCGGCGCCGGCGGTCTTCTCGTCCGGGTAGGCGAGCACCCAGTAGTTGAGCGAGGTGACGTCGGGTTTGCGCACGTAGGCGGCGACGCCGTAGTAGGCGATCTTGCCGCAGGCCGTGGCGCGCTTCGTCCTGTCCGTCGTCAGGCAGACCGTCGGCGGGTACTCCGGGACCGGCTTCTGGGCATCGGGCTCCAGCTGCGTCCGCCAGCCCGGCATGGCCTTCGCGTCGGGCAGGACCGAGGAGACCTCCGCCTTGCCGAGCGCCTTCGCGGCTCCGCCGCCGTCTTCCCCGCCGCCGCAGCCTGCGAGCAGCAGCAGGGCCGCCCCCGCTGCCGCGCCCCGTATGTACCTGTGCCCGTCCACTCGGCTCATGCGCCGGCCTCCCCCTCGTCAACGAGGTCCGATCATAAGGAAGAAGGCCCGCGCGCGGTGGCTGCCGCGGCGCCGCCCGTACGACACGGCACCGCCACCCGACAGCGTGTCCGGGTGGCGGTGCCGTGTGGGCGATCGTGAGTGGTGAAGCCTAGAACGCGGCCTCGTCCAGCTCCATCAGCGAGTTGTCGACGGCCTCGGCGAGCGCGCGCTCGGCGCCGACGCCCGGCAGGACGTTCGCGGCGAAGAACTTCGCGGCGGCGATCTTGCCCTGGTAGAAGGCGACGTCCTTGGCGGAGGCGGTCGGCAGCTTCTCGGCGGCCACGGCCGCGCCCTTCAGCAGCAGGTAGCCGACGACGACGTCGCCGGAGGCCAGCAGCAGGCGGGTCGAGTTGAGGCCGACCTTGTAGATGTTCTTGACGTCCTCGCCGGTCGCGGTGAGGTCGGTGATCATCGTGCCGACGATCGCCTCCAGGTCCACGGCCGCCTTCGCGAGGTGGTCCAGCGCGCCGGACAGCTCCTCGTTGCCCTGGGCGCCCGCGAGGAACTTCTTGATCTCCTCGGAGAGCGCGTTGAGCGAGGCGCCCTGGTCGCGGACGATCTTCCGGAAGAAGAAGTCCTGGCCCTGGATCGCCGTCGTGCCCTCGTACAGCGTGTCGATCTTGGCGTCACGGATGTACTGCTCGATCGGGTACTCCTGGAGGTACCCGGAGCCGCCGAACGTCTGGAGCGACTGCGCCAGCTGCTCGTACGACTTCTCGGAGCCGTAACCCTTCACGATCGGGAGCAGCAGGTCGTTGAGGCCGTGCAGCGCCTTCGCGTCCTCGCCCGCGGCCTCCTTCTCCTGGATCGCGTCCTGGACGGAGGCGGTGTACAGCACGAGGGAGCGCATGCCCTCGGCGTACGCCTTCTGCGTCATGAGCGAGCGGCGCACGTCGGGGTGGTGCGTGATGGTGACCTTGGGGG
This sequence comes from Streptomyces sp. OR43, assembly GCF_008042275.1. Lineage (GTDB taxonomy): Bacteria > Actinomycetota > Actinomycetes > Streptomycetales > Streptomycetaceae > Streptomyces. The sequence continues at coordinate 1,864,816 of NZ_RDBK01000043.1, forward strand.
CCGTCTTGTCCATGAACTGCGACAGGTCGGTGCCCTGGACGCGCTCCTTGGCGTACTCCAGCGCGTTGAGGTAGCCCGTGGAGAGCGTGGCGATGGCCTTCGTGCCGACCATCATGCGGGCGAACTCGATGATGCGGAACATCTGGCGGATGCCGTCGTGCTTGTCGCCGATCAGCCAGCCCTTGGCGGGGTGCTGGTCGCCGAACGTCATCTCGCAGGTGTTGGAGGCCTTGAGGCCCATCTTGTGCTCGACGTTGGTCGCGTACACGCCGTTGCGCTCGCCCAGTTCGCCGGTGGTCCAGTCGAAGTGGAACTTCGGGACCATGAAGAGCGAGAGGCCCTTGGTGCCGGGTCCCGCACCCTCGGGGCGGGCCAGCACGTAGTGGATGATGTTCTCGGACATGTCGTGCTCGCCCGAGGTGATGAAGCGCTTCACACCCTCGATGTGCCAGGAGCCGTCCTCCTGCTCGACGGCCTTCGTGCGGCCCGCGCCGACGTCGGAACCGGCGTCCGGCTCGGTCAGCACCATCGTCGAGCCCCACTGCTTCTCGACGGCGATCTCGGCGATCTTCTTCTGCGCCTCGTTGCCCTCGTCGAAGAGGATGCCGGCGAAGGCCGGGCCGGAGGAGTACATCCACACGGCCGGGTTGGCGCCGAGCAGCAGCTCCGCGTAACCCCAGATCAGGGAGCGGGGCGAGGTGGTGCCGCCGATCTCCTCGGGCAGGCCCAGACGCCAGTACTCGGAGTCCATGAAGGCCTGGTACGACTTCTTGAAGGAGTCCGGGACCGGTGCGGTGTTGGTCTCCGGGTCGAAGACCGGCGGGTTGCGGTCGGCGTCGGCGTAGGAGTCGGCAAGCTCGTTCTCCGCGAGGCGGGTGACCTCGTCGAGGATGCTCTTCGCGGTCTCGACGTCCATCTCCGCGAACGGTCCGGTGCCGTACAGCTTGTCGCGCCCGAGGACCTCGAAGAGGTTGAACTCGATGTCGCGGAGATTCGACTTGTAGTGCCCCATGGGAAGGCTCCGTAATCAATAGCAGTGGCGCGCAGCGCCCCGTGGAGGGGTGGCCCCGGACTTACGGCCTCACCCGGCCGTCATCACCTGACCCTTACGATGATGCTACCCGTCAGTAATAAGACGCAACCCCTCAAGGGGTGGATGTGTCCGATTACTCTTTGCTCCATGTACGGCTACGACCAGAACCAGGGCGCACAGCAGCCGATGGGTGGCGGCTACGGCGAGCAGCCGCTGTATCCCGAACCCTCGCCGCCCTCGCTGGGCGACGCGGTACGGGCCTTCACGACCGGCTCGCTGGCCGCCGAGGACTTCCAGCAGATCTTCGCGACGTCGAAGGTCTACTGTCCGCGCGGCGACAATCCGGGCTTTCTCGCGCTGCACAACACCCAGCAGCCCGTGATCCCGATGTTCACCACGCTCAAGGAGCTGAGGCTGTACGCGGGCAAGGAGTCCAAGTACTTCGTGATCACCGGGGCCGAGGTGATCGATCTGCTGCCCACGGGCTACGGCTTCGTCCTGGACATGGAGGGCGAGCACCGCATGGTCTTCGACGCCAAGGCCGTGGAGCAGATGGTGGACTTCGCGATGCGCCGTATGTACGGCTGATCCGCAGGCCTTCGAGAAGGGGTCCGTGCCGCTGGGCGGCACGGACCCCTTTCTGCTGCTCCGGCCGGCGCGGGAATGGATGACGCCTTGCAGGATGTTCACCATTCAACTAAATTGGTTCCAGAACAGTCCCCCGGAGGTGGCTCAGATGCCCGCAGTGACCGTCGAAAACCCGCTGACCCTGCCCAAGGTCGTCGCCGCCGGCGACGCCGCGGCCCGTCCCGTGCTCGCCGTGACCACGGCGCCGAGCGGGTTCGAGGGCGAGGGCTTCCCGGTCCGCCGCGCCTTCGCGGGGATCAACTACAAGCACCTCGACCCGTTCATCATGATGGACCAGATGGGTGAGGTGGAGTACGCGGCAGGAGAGCCGAAGGGCACCCCCTGGCACCCCCACCGCGGCTTCGAGACCGTGACCTACCTGATCGACGGCACCTTCGTTCACCAGGACTCCAACGGGGGCGGCGGCACCATCCAGAACGGCGACACCCAGTGGATGACAGCCGGTTCCGGGCTGCTCCACATCGAGGCGCCGCCGGAGTCCCTCGTCATGTCGGGCGGCCTGTTCCACGGCCTCCAGCTCTGGGTGAACCTGCCCAAGGCCGACAAGATGATGGCCCCGCGCTACCAGGACATCCGCGGCGGCCAGGTCCAGCTGCTCGCCTCGCCGGACGGCGGCGCGCTGCTCCGGGTGATCGCGGGCGAGCTCGACGGCCACGAGGGCCCGGGCGTCACCCACACCCCCATCACGATGATCCACGCCACCGTGCGCCCCGGCGCCGAGGTGACGCTGCCCTGGCGCGAGGACTTCAACGGCCTCGCGTACGTGCTCGCCGGCCGCGGCACCGCCGGCGAGGAGCGCCGTCCCGTCCACATGGGCCAGACCGCGGTCTTCGGCGCCGGCTCCTCGCTGACCGTCCGCGCGGACGAGCAGCAGGACGGGAACACCCCGGACCTGGAGGTCGTGCTGCTCGGCGGCCGTCCCATCCGGGAGCCGATGGCGCACTACGGCCCGTTCGTGATGAACAGCCAGGCCGAACTGAAGCAGGCCTTCGAGGACTTCCAGGCCGGCCGCCTCGGCACCGTGCCCGCCGTCCACGGAATGTGAGCCCCGCTGCCGCCGTATGACGGTTCATCACTCGTACGGCGGCGCGGGCGGGACACCGGTGCCTCGGCGTGATCGGGTGGGAGGGTGCAGACCCAGAAGCCCCTCCTGCCCGATGCCGCCCGGCGTACGGCCGCGTGGTGCGGAGTCGTCCTGCTGGTCGCGGGTGTCGCCGCCGTCCTCGTCTTCCTCTGCATCGTCTTCAAGACCGCCGTCACCCCGGTCCTCCTCGCACTGCTCGGTACGGGGCTGCTCGGGCCGGTCCACCGCCGGATGACCGACCACGGGGTGAACCGCTCCGTGGCCGCCGGGCTCACCTGCGCCGTGCTCGTCGCGGTGGTCGGCGGTGCGGGTTACATCGTCGTCACCGCGCTCGTCGACACGGGCGCGCAGATCGTCGAGTCGCTGAAGGACGCCGGGCAGTGGGTCATCGACCACTTCGGCATCGAGGGCGGCGCGAACGTGGACGACCTCGCGGCCAACGCCAAGACCCTGGTGGAGAAGTTCGGCGCGAGCGCCGCGGGCGGGCTCCTCTCCGGCATCAGCCTGATCGGCTCGCTCGTCGCCACCGCGGTCCTCGCCCTGCTGCTGACCTTCTTCTTCCTGCGCGACGCCGACCGGGCCGGAAGACTGGCGCACTCCGTCGCCCCGCGCGGCTGGGGAGACCTGGTCGAGGCGATGGGCCGGCGGGCCTTCGAGGCCATCGAGGGCTTCATGCGCGGGACGACGCTCATCGCCCTGATCGACGCGGTCTGCATCACGGTCGGCCTGCTGATCCTGGGCGTGCCCGGCGCCGTGGGGCTCGGCGCGCTGGTTCTGGTCGGCGCCTACATCCCGTACCTCGGCGCCTTCATCTCCGGGGCCGTCGCGGTCCTGGTGGCGCTGGCGGACCGGGGGCTGGTGATCGCGCTCTGGGCGCTCGGGGTCGTCCTCGCCGTCCAGGTGCTGGAGGGACACGTCCTCCAGCCGATGATCCAGAGCCGCACGGTCCAGATGCACCCCGCCATGATCCTGATCGCGCTGACGGCCGGCGCGAGCGTGGCGGGGATCCTCGGGATGCTGCTCGCGGTCCCGCTGTGCGCGGCGGCCTTCGGCATCCTGGGCGAGATGCGCAAGGGCGGCCCGGACTCTCCGGAGGCGCCCGAAGCGGCGGCCGGGGAACCGTCGGCGTAACGCCCGCGCGTAGCCGCTTACGGCTCCGAGGGCTCCGCCGACTCGTACAGCTCGAACCAGATCGACTTCCCCGAGCCCCGTGGGTCCACCCCCCACGCATGGGCGAGCATCTCCATCAGCACCAGGCCGCGCCCGCTGGAGGCCATCTCGCCGGGCCGGCGCTTGTGCGGCAGTTCGTCGCTGCCGTCGGACACCTCGACCCGCAGCCGCCGCTTCCCGTTCTCACCGGTCGCCTGCGCGACCATCAAGGCGTCGCCGTCCGTGTGGACCAGCACGTTCGTGGCCATCTCGGACACCATCAGCACCGCCGAGTCGACCTGCTCGGCGTCCGCCCAGTCGTGCAGCATCTCGCGCAGCAGCGACCGGGCGGCGGCGATCCGTTCCGGTTCGGCCTGGGCGATGGTCAGCGCGGTCCGGCGGGGCGCGGCCGGGTGCGTCGTGGAGGCCTCGCGCCGCAGCAGCAGGAGCGCTATGTCGTCCTCGCGCCGGTCGGCGAGCGGCCCCGTCGTGTGGTGCGAGGCCGGTCCGTGCACGGCCTGCACCAGCTCGTCCGCGAGCTTCTCCAGATCGTCGGTGTGCCGCTCCAGGATCGGCCGGAGCCGCACCCAGCCGGTGGCCAGGTCGTGCCCGCCGGTCTCGATCAGGCCGTCCGTGCACAGCATGATCGTTTCTCCGGCCTCCAGCGTGATCCGGGTCGCCGGATAGTCCGCGTCGGCCTCGATCCCGAGCGGCAGTCCGCCCTCCGTCCGGCGGATCACGGCGGTGCCGTCGCCGGTCATGACCACGGGGTCCGGATGACCGGCCCGCGCGATGTCGAGGGTGCCGGTCTCCGGGTCCGCCTCCGCGTACAGGCAGGTCGCGAAGCGGGCCTCCGGCTGCTCGCCGTCCTCGTACGCGTCGGTGAGCCCGGACAGGAAGCGCGAGGCGCGCGAGAGCACCGCGTCCGGGGGGTGGCCCTCGGAGGCGTACGCGCGCAGGGCGATCCGCAGCTGGCCCATCAGCCCCGCGGCCCGCACGTCGTGCCCCTGGACGTCGCCGATGACGAGGGCGATGCGGCCGCTGGGCAGCGGGATCATGTCGTACCAGTCGCCGCCGACCTGGAGGCCGCCCCCGGTCGGGACGTAGCGGGCGGCGACCGTCATCCCCGGGATGTCGGGTCCCAGGGACGGCATCATCGAGCGCTGGAGCCCCAGCGACAGCTCCCGCTCCGTCTCGGCGACCCCCGCCCTGGTGAGTGCCTGGGCGAGCATCCGGGCCACGGTCGTCAGCACCGACCGCTCGTCCGGGGAGAAGGAGACCGGGTGGCGGAACCCGGCCATCCAGGTGCCCATCGTGCGTCCTGCCACGATCAGTGGCAGAAAGGCCCAGGAGCGGCGCCCGAACCGCCGGGCCAGCGGCCAGGTGGCCGGATAGCGGTCGCGGTAGTCGTCGGGGGTCGGCAGATAGACGGCCCGCCCGGTCCGGACGACCTCGGCGGCCGGGTAGTCCGTCTCCAGCGGCATGTCGCTGAACGGACCCTCGTCGCCCATGTTGTGCCCGTGATGGCCGACGATCGTCAGCCGGTCGCCGTCGACCCCGAAGACCGCCAGCCCGTCCGGCGAGAAGCCGGGCATGGAGAGCGAGTAGGCCACCCGCAGCACCTCCGCCGTCGACCGGGCCTCGGCCAGCGCCCGTCCCGCGTCGAGCAGGAACGCCTCGCGGGAGCGCCGCCAGTCGCCGGTGATCGGGGTGTGCGCGCCCGTGGTGCCGGGCTGCGGTTCGGCGACCTCCTGGAGCGTGCCGACCAGGACGTAGTCGGACGCGGAGCCGTCCTCGGGCAGCATCGGCTTGGAACGGCTGCGGACGGTCCGCAGCACCCGGCCGCGCTCGTCCACGATCCGTACCCGGGCCTCGGCGAGGGTGCCCTCGGCGACGGCGAGGTTCACGACCCCGTAGATCTCGTTCCAGTCGACGGGATGGAAGCGGGAGCGCACCTCCGACTCCCGGAAGACGCTGTGCTCGGCGGGCAGGTCCAGGAGCCGGGCCGCCTCCGCGTCGAGCGTGACCGTCCCGGCTCCGTTGTCCCAGCGCCAAAGGCCGGTCGCCGTCGCGGCCAGGACTTCCTCGGTGCGCATTGCCCCACTTTAGACCGGCATGTGTACGCAAGGCAGCGCCAGGAGCGCACCGACGATCTTGGTGCGGACAATGACAATGAAACGGTCCGGTCGCGGGCGGTAGCCTGGGGTGGCTGAATCATCCCCAACCGCGAAGACTGGATGAACGACGATGCATCGGTACAGGTCCCACACCTGCGGCGAGCTCCGCGCCTCTGACGTCGGCACCGACGTCCGGCTGAGCGGCTGGCTGCACAATCGCCGAGACCTGGGTGGCATCCTCTTCATCGATCTGCGCGACCACTACGGTCTGGTGCAGCTCGTCGCCCGTCCCGGCACCCCCGGCAACGAGGCCCTGGCGAAGCTGACCAAGGAGACCGTCGTACGGATCGACGGCAAGGTCTCCGCCCGCGGCGCCGACAACGTGAACCCGGAGCTGCCGACCGGCGAGATCGAGATCGAGGTCACCGAGGTCGAGGTGCTCGGCCAGGCCGCCCCGCTGCCCTTCACGATCAACGCCGAGGACGGGGTCAACGAGGAGCGGCGCCTGGAGTACCGCTTCCTCGACCTGCGCCGCGAGCGCATGCACCGCAACATCATGCTGCGCTCGTCCGTCATCGCCGCGATCCGCTCCAAGATGGTGGCCCTCGGCTTCAACGAGATGGCGACCCCGATCCTGGCCGCGACCTCTCCCGAGGGCGCCCGTGACTTCGTGGTCCCGTCCCGGCTGAACCCGGGCAAGTTCTACGCCCTTCCGCAGGCGCCGCAGCAGTTCAAGCAGCTGCTGATGATCTCGGGCTTCGACCGCTACTTCCAGATCGCGCCCTGCTTCCGCGACGAGGACGCCCGCGCCGACCGTTCGCCGGGTGAGTTCTACCAGCTCGACGTCGAGATGTCGTTCGTCGAGCAGGAGGACGTCTTCCAGCCGATCGAGAAGCTCATGACCGAGCTCTTCGAGGAGTTCGGCAACGGCCGCCCGGTGACGTCGCCGTTCCCGCGCATCCCGTTCCGCGAGTCGATGCTGAAGTACGGCAACGACAAGCCGGACCTGCGGGCCCAGCTGGAGCTCGTCGACATCTCCGACATCTTCGTGGACTCGGAGTTCAAGGCCTTCGCCGGCAAGCACGTGCGCGCCCTCCCGGTGCCGGACACCGCGGGCCAGTCCCGGAAGTTCTTCGACGGCCTCGGCGCGTACGCGGTCGAGCACGGCGCCAAGGGCCTCGCCTGGGTCCGCGTCGGCGAGGACGGCACGCTGGCCGGTCCGATCGCCAAGTTCCTCACCGAGACGGACATCAAGACCCTCACCGAGCGTCTGTCCCTCGTCCCCGGCCACGCCGTCTTCTTCGGCGCGGGCGAGTTCGACGAGGTCTCCAAGATCATGTCCGTCGTCCGCGTCGAGGCCGCCAAGCGCGCCGGCCACTTCGAGGAGGGCGTCTTCCGCTTCTGCTGGATCGTCGACTTCCCGATGTACGAGAAGGACGAGGACACCGGCAAGATCGACTTCTCGCACAACCCGTTCTCCATGCCCCAGGGCGGCATGAAGGACCTGGAGGAGAAGGACCCGCTCGACATCCTGGCGTGGCAGTACGACATCGTCTGCAACGGCATCGAGCTGTCCTCGGGCGCCATCCGTAACCACGAGCCCGATGTCATGCTGAAGGCCTTCGAGATCGCCGGCTACGAGGCGGAGACCGTCGAGCGGGAGTTCGCGGGCATGCTGCGCGCGTTCCGTCTCGGCGCCCCGCCGCACGGTGGCATCGCCCCGGGCGTCGACCGCATCGTGATGCTGCTGGCCGACGAGCCCAACATCCGCGAGACCATCGCCTTCCCGCTCAACGGCAACGCCCAGGACCTGATGATGGGCGCCCCGAGCGAGCTGGACGAGACGCGCCTGCGCGAGCTGAACATCCAGCTCCGCAAGCCGGTCGCGCAGGCCAAGGAGAAGGCCGAGGCCAAGGACTCCGTGGCGAGGGACACCGGCGCGAAGTAGGCGTCCGTCTCCCCGCCGAGACGAAGGGCCCGGCACCGGACATCCACCCCGGTGCCGGGCCCTTCGTGCTGCCCACGGACACATGGCTGCGTGCATACAAGTACACGAATCACCCGAACGGTGTGACCCGGATGGCCCCCGCGCCGGATTGGCGGACGGCGACTGCGGCAAAGACTGCCTGGGCCGACCCCGGCGCAGAGCGGACCCCGGCCCGTGTCCGCTGAGCCCCGGACCGGCCACCTACCGCTGAGGAGCCCTCCGTGCCCGTGCCCCGTCCGCGCGTTCCGCTGCGCCTCCCGTACGTCGTCTGCGCCGCCCTCCTGCTGCTGCTCGCCGGGTGCGGGGCGGGTCCGCTCGCCGGGATGGACGGGAGCGGCGCCACCACGAAGGCCGCCGGCGCCTCCGGCGTACCGGGACCGCCCGGGGCCGCCGGCGCACCCGGCGCCCCCGCACCGTCCCGGGCCGCCGTGCCGCCCGCGCCGCCGCGGGAGATCCCGGGGCTGGGGCCGCAGACCCGGGCGCAGATTCCGGCCGGGGCCCACCAGGCGTTCGTCGTCACCGGCCAGTCACCGGACTCCAACCGCTCCACGGCCGTGCTCTACACGCGGGACGACCCGGCCGTCGGCTGGCGGGCGGCCCTGGCGCCCTGGCCCGCGCACAACGCCCTGAACGGCTGGACGGCCGAGCACTGGGAGGGCGACCTGCGCTCGCCCGTCGGCGTCTTCACCCTGACCGCGGCGGGCGGCCGCCTCGAACCGCCGGACACCGCCTTCCCGTACGACCTGAGCCCGGACTTCAAGGTGGAGGGCGAGGGCTTCCACGGGGAACCGCTGGAGGGCTCCTTCGACTACGTGATCGCCATCGACTACAACCGCGTCCCCGGCACCTCGCCCCTGGACCACACCCGCCCCCTCGGCCAGGAGCGGGGCGGCGGCATCTGGATCCACGTCGACCACGGCGGCCCCACCCAGGGCTGCGTCTCGGTCACCGAGGACCGGATGAAGGAGCTGCTGGGAGTCCTCGACCCGGCGAAGGAGCCGGTCATCGTGATGGGGGACGCGGCGTCGCTGAGCCGCTGAAAGGGACGACGCGCCCGGTCCGTGGCCCGTAATCTGGACCTTGCCCGACCGATTCCGAGGAGGCAGGCGTGACCGTGGTCGACGAAGGTGTGCTGACCCAGGAGGTCTTCGAGGACTTGGCCCGTCATGCCATACGCGCGGACGAAGCGCTGCGTCTGGAATTCGTGAACGGGAAACTGGGAGTCAAGGCTGTGCCGGACGGGGACCACGCGCAGATCATCGAGTGGCTCACTCGGCAGTGCATGCAGGCAGACCCCGGTCGCTGGCTCTACGCCGAACAAGGGCTGCGGATCGAGACGTATCGCAAGGGGAACGCCAGGCTGGATGGGGCGTTCGCTCGCAGTGGTACCTTCGCCGGCCAAGGCGAATGGGCAAACCCTGACGGCGTTCTGATGGCCGTCGAGGTGACCTCGTACGACGCGGACACCGACCGCCGGGACCGTGTCGAGAAGCCGCGCGCGTACGCGGAGACGGGCATCCCCGTCTACCTGCTCATCGACCGCGAGACCTGTGAGGTCAAGGTGCACTCGCAGCCCGACGGGGTGCGGTACGAGACCGTGGTGACCGTGCCGTTCGGCAAGACGGTCCGGCTCCCCGACCCGGTGGGCTTCGAGCTGGACACCGAGCCGCTCAAGAACTGGGTCCGCTGACAGGAGCCACTAGGGAGGGGCGGGATCGCGTGCACGCGATCCCGCCCCTCCCTAGTACGCGGACCCGTTTACGCGGGCTTCTCCTCCAGGCGCGGGAACAGCACCGCGCCCTTCGTCACCGTCGCACCCGCGGGCAGCCGGCCCCAGGTGGCCGCGTCCTGCACGCGCTGGTCGGACAGCGCGCCCAGGGACTCCTCGGCGCCCAGGGACTCCCAGAGCTTCTGAGAGGTGTCCGGCATGACGGAGTTCAGCAGGACCGCGACCCCGCGCAGCGCCTCGGCGGCCGTGTACAGGATGGTCGCGAGGCGGGCCTTGCCCTCCGGCGACTCGTCCTTGGCGACCTTCCACGGTTCCTGATCCGTGATGTAGCCGTTGACCTGCTTCACGAAGTCGAAGACCGCCAGGATGCCCGCCTGGAAGTCCAGCTCCTCGCCGATCTTCTGGTCGGCCGTGGCGACGGCCTTGGCCAGCCCTTCCCGGACCGCCTGCTCGGCCTCGCCCGAGGCCGTGGCCTCGGGGAGCGCGCCGCCGTAGTACTTGCCGACCATGGCGGCGAGGCGCGAGGCCAGGTTGCCGTAGTCGTTGGCGAGCTCGGAGGTGTAGCGGGCGGTGAAGTCCTCCCACGAGAACGAGCCGTCGCTGCCGAAGGCGATGGCGCGCAGGAAGTACCAGCGGTACGCGTCCACGCCGAAGTGCGAGGTCAGGTCCTGCGGCTTGATGCCCGTCAGGTTCGACTTCGACATCTTCTCGCCGCCGACCATCAGCCAGCCGTTGGCCGCGACCCGGCCCGGCAGCGGCAGGCCCTGCGCCATCAGCATCGCCGGCCAGATCACCGCGTGGAAGCGCAGGATGTCCTTGCCGACCAGGTGCACGTTCGCCGGGAACGTACCGTCGAACTTCTCCTGGTTGGCGCCGTAGCCGACCGCCGTGGCGTAGTTGAGCAGGGCGTCGACCCACACGTAGATGACGTGCTTCTCGTCCCACGGGACCGGGACGCCCCAGTCGAACGTCGAGCGGGAGATCGAGAGGTCCTGGAGACCCTGCTTGACGAAGTTCACGACCTCGTTGCGCGCGGACTCCGGCTGGATGAAGCCGGGGTTGGCCGCGTAGAACTCCAGCAGCTTCGGGCCGTACTCGCTCAGCTTGAAGAAGTAGTTCTCCTCCTTGAGGATCTCCACCGGCTTCTTGTGGATCGGGCACAGCTTGACGCCGGCCTCGTCCTCGATGAGATCGCCGGGGAGCTTGTACTCCTCGCAGCCCACGCAGTACGGGCCCTCGTACCCGCCCTTGTAGATCTCACCCTTGTCGTGCAGGTCCTGCACGAACTCCTGCACACGGTCCGTGTGCCGCTTCTCCGTCGTACGGATGAAGTCGTCGTTCGCGATGTTGAGGTGCTCCCAGAGGGGCTTCCACGCCTCCTCGACGAGCTTGTCGCACCACGCCTGGGGCGTGACGTTGTTCGCCTCGGCCGTGCGCATGATCTTCTGACCGTGCTCGTCCGTGCCGGTGAGGTACCACACCTTCTCGCCGCGCTGGCGGTGCCAGCGCGTGAGCACGTCGCCTGCGACGGTCGTGTAGGCGTGGCCCAGGTGAGGAGCGTCGTTGACGTAGTAAATGGGGGTCGAGACGTAAAACGCCGTCGCCGCCTGCTTCTCGGATCCAGTGGCCGCCATGGTCGAAATCCTAACGGTCCGGGGGAGATCCACTCACACCGATAAACCCGGCCGGGAGTGCGGAGACCTTTGCGAAACATCTGTTCCGGTAGCAAAGACGCATCCTGGGAGGGAGTGGACACGCGTGCACGAGGCAGGGGACATCACGATGCGGGTACTGGTCGCCGAGGACGAGGAGATTCTGGCGGAACTCGTCGCCACCGGACTGCGGCGGGCCGGGTTCGCCGTCGACACGGTGTACAGCGGTGACGCCGCCCAGGCCTACCTGGGGCTCCACGACTACGACGTCGTCGTTCTGGACCGGGACCTGCCCCGGGTGCACGGCGACGACGTGGCCCGCGGACTGGTCGCCTCCGGCTCCCGGACCAGGATCCTGATGCTGACGGCCGCCGGGTCCATGGAGGACCGCGTCTCCGGGCTCGACCTGGGCGCCGACGACTACCTGGGCAAGCCGTTCGAGTTCCCCGAGCTCGTGTCGCGGGTCCGCGCCCTGCGCCGGCGCAGCGCCCGCCCCGTACCGCCGCAACTGGTGCGGCATGGCATCCGGCTCGACACCGTGCGCCGCACCGCGACCCGGGACGGCCGGGAGCTGGACCTCTCGCCGAAGGAGTTCACCGTGCTCCAGCTGCTGCTGGAGGCCGACGGCGGGACGGTCAGCGCCGAGGAGCTCCTGGAGCGGGCCTGGGACGCCAACGCCGACCCCTTCACCGGAGCCGTCCGCGTCTGCATGAGCAAGCTGCGCGGGAAGCTCGGGGAGCCGGCTGTCATCCGCACCGTGCAGGGCGTGGGGTACGCCCTGTGAAGCGGTTCCGGGTCCGGGTGCCGCACGCCACGATCAGGACCCGGATCGCGCTCGTGTACGGGGGCGTCTTCCTGGTTCTCGGGACGGCGCTCCTGGCCACGGTCAACCTCGCCTCCCGGGCCGGTACCGACTCCCAGGCCCGCGCCATCGCCCGTACCGCCGCGGTCGTCCAGCCCGGATACGCCGTCAACGGGCCCCTGGTCACCCGGCGCAGCCTCGGGCCGCCGACCGTCTACGACCTCACCGACGATGTCAGCAACGCGGCCGGGGACCAGCTCCTCAACTGGTCCGCGGCCGCCCTGCTCGTGATGACGGCGTGCGCGGTGGGCGTGGGGTGGTGGACCGCCGGGCGGCTCCTGCGGCCCGTCCACGAGATGACCGCGAAGGCGCGCCGGCTGTCCGCGCACACGCTGCACGAGCGGATCGCCTCCAGCGGGCCCGACGACGAGCTGAAGGAGCTGGGCGACACGCTGGACGCGCTGCTGGCCCGGCTGGAGAAGGCCTTCGACAGCCAGCGCCGGTTCATCGCCAACGCCTCGCACGAGCTGCGCACCCCGCTGGCCACTCAGCGGGTCGCGATCCAGGTGGGCCTGGAGGACCCGACTCCGGACGATCTCGTACGCACCCGGCAGACGCTCCTGGACAACAACCGGCGCAGTGAGCGGCTCATCGAGGGCCTGCTGGTGCTGGCGCGCAGCGAGCGCGGCCTGGAGCGGAGCGAGCGGGAAGCCGTGGACCTGGACCGGGTGGTGGCGGAGGAGGCGGGCCGGTATCCGGGGGTGGCGGTCGGCGCCGAGCCCTGCGTGGTGCGGGGGAGCCGGCTGCTGCTGGCCCAGCTGGTGGCCAATCTGGTGGCCAACGCGGCGACGTACAACGTGCCCGGCGGGAGCGTGGCGGTGTCCTTGGTGCCGGCGGGCGCGGGGGTGCTGCTGGAGGTGCGCAACAGCGGTCCGGTGGTGGAGGCGGCCGACATCCCGGGCCTGTTCGAGCCGTTCCGGCGCGGCGAGGGCAGGGACCGGATGGGGGCGGGCTCGGGGCTCGGTCTTTCGATCGTCCGCTCCATAGCCCTGGCGCACGGCGGTACGGTCACGGCGGTGCCGGGCCCGGAGGGCGGGCTCGCCGTGACCGTACGACTGCCGGTGGATCAGGCGTTGGCGGCGACCCAGGCGGGCAGTGCGGCCAGCACCTCGCGGTAGAACGCGGCGTCCGCGACCTCGCGCGGGGCGGGGCCCGCGTGGAAGAAGCCGGCGTTCGGGGCGTTCAGCTTCCGCAGGAAGTCGAAGCCCTTCGCGTCCTCGTCGCCGAACGCGACGAACTGGAAGAACAGCGGCAGCCGTGCCGCGTCGTCGATCGCCTGGCGGGCGGCCTGCTTGACGTCCGGCGGGCCGTCCGTCTGGAAGACCACCAGGGCCGGGCCGGTGGCCCCGGACTTCTCGTAGTGCGCGACGACCTCCTCGACGGCGCGGTGGTAGTTCGTCCGGCCGAGCCGTCCGAGGCCCGCGTTCAGCTCGTCGATGCGGCCCTCGTGGCCGTCCAGCCCCACCGTGCCGGTGCCGTCGATGTCCGTCGAGAAGAACACCACCTGGACGGTGGCGCTCTCGTCGAGGTGCGCGGCGAGCGCGAGCGTGCGGTCGCCCAGGTGCTGGGCGCTGCCGTCCTTGTAGAACGGCCGCATGGAGCCGGAGCGGTCCAGGACCAGGTAGACGGTGGCGCGCAGGCCGGTGAGCCCGTGCGCCTTCAGCCCGGCCTGGGCGGCCTTGTACGCCCCCACGAGCTCGGGCGCGCGGGCCTTGACCTTGGCGAGGGTGAGCGCGGGCTTGCCGGCGGGCGCGGCGGGGGCCGCCTCGGCCCGGGGCTCGGGGACCGGTTCGGGTTCCGGTTCCGGGGCCGGGTCCATGTCGATCGTGATCGGCTCGGGCTCGGCGACCGGCTCTGCGACGACCGGCTCGGGCTCGGCGACCGGCTCTGCGACGACCGGGGCCTCGGCCACGGCCGGCTCGGGCTCGACCGCTGCGGCAGGGACCTCGGCCGGCGCCTCCTCGGGCTCCGGCGTCACGGCCACGGCCTCGGGCGTCAGGGCCTCCGCTTCCGCCGCCACGACCGCCGCCACGGGCTCCGCTTCGGCCTCCGGAGCGGACGCGGCCTCCGGCTCAGCGGCCACCGGCTCCTCAGCCTTCACCGTCTCCTCGGCCACCGTCTCCTCGGCCCCGGCCTTCACGGGCTCAGCGGCCTCAGCGGCCTCAGCAGCCTCAGCGGTCTCCGTAGCCTCCGCCGTCTCCACGGGCTTCGTCCGGGACCCCGATCCCTGTGACGGCACCGTGGGAGCGGTCTTGGGAGCGGGAGCGGCGGCCTTGTCGAAGGCCGCGGCCACCAGGTCCGCCGCCACCCCGCCGTCGTCCTTCGTGGACCGGGACGTGGTGGACGGGACCGGCTCCGAAGAGGCCGGGGCCGGTACCGACACCTTGACGGCCGGGGCGGGCTCGGCCGCGGGCTCGTCCACGGTCACCGGCTCCGGGGCCAGGGTGCGCTCGCCCTGGGCCGGGACCGTGGCCGTCGTCGGCTCGTCCTGCTCCGTGCGGTCACGGCCGAACACCTTGCGCAGCAAGCTCCGAATGCCCATGGGCGAGGCCTTTCGCATGAGTTGGGTGCGATGAATGTCCGTACTGCGGGAATTGATCCCTGGCCAGGGCGGATACGTAAGGTTAGCGGCCGGATCCGGCCCTTCGTCGGCGCGGCCCGCCCGTGGGAGAACTGAACCGCAACCGATCCCGTACCGAGTCCTGTGATGGGGGTGTGCGGACCTCATGGATGTCATCGGCAAGTCGTTCGCACACGCCTCCGAGGTGCCCGTTCGCATTGCTAGCGTGAGCGGCCGGTGCGTCTGACGAGCAGTCAGGGGCACCGTTTCCGTTATCCGCAGATGTGAAAAGAAGGGCTCTCGTATGACGAACCCATCCCGCCGAATACGTCTCGCGGCCTGCGCGGTGGCGGCCGGGGCGATGCTTTCCGGCCTCACGCCCATGGCCGGTGCGAGTGCGGCGCCCCTCGCCGGACCGGCCACGGGGGTTCCGTCCGCGGATGATCCCGTACCGGATCACGAAGGCATGCCGGACGACGGCTTCGAGGACGAACCCGAAAGCGAACAGGACGACTTGGCCGGGGCCGCGACGTCCGGCGCGAGCAGGAGCGCCGTCGCGGCAGCCCCGGTGCCGGGGCGCCCCGCCGACTTCAAGCTGGCCAAGGGCACGGACCTGTCCGGGCTTGTGACGAAGCTGGACGCGGGACTCCCGAAGCAGGGCCTCACGGAACTGCTGGAGCAGGCCAACCGGCCGGCCGCGGACTGCGGAAACACCGGTATCTACGGCCCCGACCTGGCCGTCAGCCACCGCATCTGCTGGAAGGCCGACGACGACGCCACGTCCAAGGAGTGGGTGCCGCAGGCCATCTCGGGTGTCTCGGACGCGCAGGAGGACGAGGACTGGGGCACGTCGAACGCCGAGCCGGTCGCCGTGGGCGGCTACGACGCGGTGAACCCGGGCCGCAGCGACTACATCGCGGGGCGCGACAACTGTCTGGAGAGTTCCGCCTCGGACGCCTGCAACGAGAAGGGCATCCGGGTCACCTTCTTCAACCAGGCGACCAAGATGTACCGGCATGTGCTGCTGGTGTGGCCGTACATGAACTCCAAGGACCACATCTCCTTCGACGCCCTGCACGCGCGCGAGGGCCGGTGCAACCCCGTCATCGTCACGGGCTGCGCCGCGCAGAACGGCATCCACGCGGGCGGCATGGTCTGGTACGGCAACTACCTCTACGTCGCCGACACCGCCAACGGCATGCGGGTCTTCGACCTCCGCAGGATCATGGACCTCAACCCGGACAACGACGCGGCCGTCAACGACCCCACGCCGGACGGCCTCGAGAGCGACGTCCAGGACAAGAAGCAGATCGGCAGGCAGAACAACGTCTGGTACGGATACGGCTACCGCTATGTGATGCCGCAGGTCGCCACGCTGAAGTTCACCACGGCGAAGAACGGCGGTACCACCAGCGGGAACCAGTGCTACGCCACCGGCCGGCCCAAGGCCTCGTACATCTCGCTGGACCGCACCGGGACCGACCACATGGTCCTCGGCGAGTACTGCAACACCAACAACGGCGGCAGCAGTCCCGGCCGGGTGGGCGCCTATCCGATGAGCGCGCTGACCGCCGCGGTCGATGGCGCCACGGGCACGGCCGCGAGCGCCGACGAGGCCTACGGCCTGCCCACCGGGGCCGCGTTCGGCAACGAGGACCTGTGGCACAAGATCCAGGGCGCGATGCGGTACGAGGGTAAGTGGTACTTCCACCGCAGCAACGCCTACGACAACGGCCGGCTGCTCCAGGCCACCCCGGGCACGGTCGGCGGAACGACGCAGTTGGTCGGCAACGCGAAGACCCTGCAGTCGTCGTTCGGGCCCGAGGACCTCTACCTCGCCCACGGGCGCGGTGACGGCTTCGCGCCGCAGCTCTGGTCGCTGAGCGAGCACGCGCCGGACGCCGAGAAGTGCCCGGTGTGCAAGCGGGAGGTCTACCGCTACGACATGGCGGAGGTCATCAGCGACTTCGGCTGAGGGGCCGGGCGTCCGCCGCACTACAGTCGGACCCATGGTTTCCGGTGAGGCGCCGCAGGCGGCAGGCAGCGTTCGGGTCGATGTCTGGATCTGGTCGGTCCGGCTCACGAAGACCCGGGCGCAGGCCGCCGCCGCCTGCCGCGCGGGTCATGTGAAGGTCGCGGGCGAGCGGGCCAAGCCGGCCCAGGCGCTGCGCGTCGGCGACGAGGTGCGGCTGCGGCACGACGGCCGCGACCGGGTCGTGGTCGTCTCGAAGATCGTGAAGAAGCGGGTCGGGGCGCCGGTGGCGGCGGAGTGCTTCGTCGACAACAGCCCGCCCCCGCCGCCGCGCGAGGCCGCGATCCAGGTTCCGGTACGGGACCGGGGCGCGGGACGGCCGACGAAGCGGGACCGGCGCGAGATGGACCGGCTGCGGGGCGCGGGGCCCGAGTCCGCGGAGTAGCGGCCGCGGCCGCGCGGGGCCGTGCCCGGACCGGGCCTACGGCTCGGGCGAGGCGATGGCCCGTGCGGCCGCCACTTCCTGGCGCAGGGGCGCCAGGACGCCCTCCTCGTCGCCGGGGAGTTCGGTGCGTACCGCGACCAGGACCTCGCTCGCCCGCACTCCGTCGGCCAGTTCGCGGAGCTGGGCCTGGACCGCGGCGACCTCCGCCGGATCCGGTTCCTCGGCCCCGTGGTTGACGCGGACACGGGCCGCCGTCGTGGCGTCGACGATGCGTTCCACGGCCACGACCAGCGGCCACCACGCCGCGGCGCGGGTTCCGGTGGGGGGCGGCTCGGTCAGGGCCCGCTGGAACTCGGAGCGCACGGACGACAGATCGCGGTAGATGCGGCGGCGGGCGCGGACCCGTTCGGCCCGGTCGCCGTCGCCGCCCGGCTCGAACGCGACCCCCACGTAGTCCGCGATGTCCGCGACCGCGTCGGCCAGCCGGCGGCCGATGCGGGAGTGCCAGCTCTCCGGCCACAGCAGATATCCGGCCACCAGCACGATTGCGCAGCCGATCAGGCTGTCCAGGAAGCGCGGCCAGACCAGGTGCACGCCCTCGTGGTTCAGCAGGTCCGACAGGAGCAGGATGACCGGAGTGACGGCCGCCGTCTGGAAG
Source organism: Streptomyces sp. OR43 (assembly GCF_008042275.1). GTDB lineage: Bacteria > Actinomycetota > Actinomycetes > Streptomycetales > Streptomycetaceae > Streptomyces. Next base: position 1,882,712 of record NZ_RDBK01000043.1, read on the forward strand.
GCGTACCCCTTCGCCGTCAGCGCCGGGATCAGCGCGGCGAGCAGCACCATCACCGGCACGTCCCACCAGCCGACCGGCACCTCCGCGAGCACCGGGGCCGCGATGACGAGCCCCGCGGCCGTGCCCACGGAACGCAGCACGGCCCGGGAGAACACCGAACCGAAGTCGGGCTTCAGCACGAAGGTGACGGTCAGCGCCACCCAGTACGAGCGCGGCACGTCGATCAGCGAGGTCAGCGCCTGGGCCAGCCCGATGCAGAGCGCGAGGCGCAGCCCGTACCGCCAGGAGGGCCCGGACAGCACGACGTTGCGGGTGGCGCGCCGGACGCGGACCCCGAGGGCAGCCGGCCGGCCGAGCCGGTCGTCGACGTTGTACGGGTCGGGGTCGGCCTTGTGCACGACGGCGGCGGCATGGCGCAGCGCGCTGTCCACCGCCCGGGTGGCGGGTGAGCCGGGCGGTGGCAGGCGGGGTTCCTCGCCGCCGGTGCGGGTCTCCTCGATGTCCTCGGCCAGTGCCCGGACCGCGGCCGGGATCTCGTCGGGCAGCGGGATCCGTCGTACGTGCACCGCGGGCGCGGCCTCGACCAGCGGGATCACCACGTTGAGCTGGGAGAGCATCCGCACCATGGTGCCGCTGCGGCCGTGATAGCGGGCGCGGCGGGCGAGGACCAGGTCGTAGGAGGTGTTGAGCGAGTCGGTGACGGCCTGCCGCTTCTCCTCGTACGCCTGGGTGCCGGCGGCGGCGAGCAGATCGGCGACCGCGAGATAGGTGTCCGCGACCGCGACGCGTTCCGGCAGTTTGCGGCGCAACGGCCAGGCCAGCAGCGTCAGGGCGAGGACGAACAGTCCGCCCAGCGTCAGCAGCAGCGGCGCCACCCACCACGGGTCCGGCATCGGGAGTCCGGCGCCCACCACCGAGTTGAGCAGGAGCAGCAGGCCGGACACGGAGGCGACCGCCCCGATCGTCGACATCATCCCGGAGACGAGGCCGACGACCGTGAGCACGGCGACGGCCGCCCAGCCGGTCCCGTACACGAGCGTGCCGGTCATGATGCCGAGAGCGCCGAACAGCTGCGGCACGGCGATGTTGAGGATGCGCATCCGGTACGCGTCGGCGGTGTCGCCGATGACGCCGGAGAGCGCGCCCATGGAGGCCAGCGCCCCGTACATCGGCCGGTCGGCGGCGAATCCGGCGGCGAGCGGCGCGGCCAGGGCGATGCTCGCGCGGGCGACGGCGGCCCAGGGCACGGGCGTGGGCAGGGGGCGCAGTCCGTAGCGCAGCCAGACGGGCGGTGTTCCGCGCCGGTGTGCCGCGGTGGCGGAGGAGCCGGTTCGGTCGGCCCTGCTGCCGGTCAATGCGTCCCCCTCCGGGCAGCGGTCAGCTGCGGTACCCCTCGACCTCGTCGGCCGGGCGGACCCGGGCCTGTGCCGGGTCCTCTCCGTACTCGCTCAGGGCCCGGCGTTGCCGCAGCAGGTCCCAGCACTGGTCGAGCCGGACCTCCACGGTACGCAGTCGTGCCTTCTCCCCGTCGGTCAGGCCGGGTTCCCGGCCGTTGCGGTCGCGCAGGGCGCGTTCCTCCGCGACGAGTCCGTCGATGCCGCCGATGATGTCGCGTTCCTGGTCGTCCATGGCGTGTCCTTCCCGGCCGTGCCGGACTCAGCAGTGCCCGTGCTCCTTCAGCACGATGACGGTCTTGCCGCGTGCCCCGCCGGTCCGGTTGCGGTCCAGGGCCTGCGGGGCCTTCTCCAGGGGCAGTTCGATGTCGATGGGGACGCGCAGGACGGCGTCCGCGGCGCCGGCGGCCAGCACGTCCAGCAGGACCGGGCTCGGGTCGAGCCGGAAGTCGACGCCCCGCACCGTCGCGGGGAGCGCCGCCCCGGCCGCGACACCGCGGGTGGAGAGCGCGACCGCGCCCGGCCGGAGCGTCGCGGCGTACGCGGCGAACGCCCCGGGCGTCGCGGACGCCAGGTCCGCCAGCGCGTCGACGCCGTCCGGGCATGCCGCCCGTATCGCGTCGGCCGCCGGGTCCTGTGTGACGTCGATCGTGACGGCGGCGCCCAGCGACCCCATGCGGGAACGCTCGTCACCGCGCACCGCGGCGATCACGCGCACGTCCCGGGCCTTGGCGAGCTGGGTCAGACAGCTGCCGATCCCGCCCGCCGCGCCGACGACCAGCAGGCTCTCGTGGCCCCGGAGCGACACCGCCTCCAGGATCTGCGCGGCGGCCATCCCTGCCGACGGCAGCGCGGCCGCGATCCGGGCGTCCAGCCCGCGCGGGACGAGGGCGATGGCGGAGTCCTGCGGCACGCAGACGTAGTCGCCGTACGTCCCCGCACCGGCCGCCGGCCCGCCGGCCCGGCCGAAGACGTGGTCGCCGACCCGGAAGCGGTTGTCGCCGCTGCCGATCATGTCCACCCGGCCCGCGTAGTCCACGCCGATGACGAGGGGGAACGCCTGGGGCGCGAGGCCGTCCAGGGTGCCGTCCGCGAGCTGCCAGTCACCGGGGTTGAGCGAGGCGTACTCGACCCGCACCCGGACCTCGCCGGGTCCCGGATCCGGCTTCGGGACGACGACGAGGGCGGGATCGGCCCGGAGTGAGCTGACGGCGATGGCTCGCATGCGCACGACCTCCCAGTAGCCCCCGCGGTCACCTCTTCCACTCTTGCCCGGCCCGGCGGCGCCCGCACGTCGGCGAAGGCGCGCCCGGACAGCGCCCGGCTCAGCCCCCGGTCGACGGGGCCGGCAGCACCCGCCCGGCCCAGATCCGTGCCGCCATCGCGCACACGGCCAGCGCCAGGCCCGTACCGAAGACGATCCACACCGTGGTGCGCAGCGACCCCGTCAGCGCGTCGTACACCGCCGCCGCCCCGTCCGTCTCGCTGCCGGGCACCTCGTCCAGCACCCGGTCGCGCGCCAGCGCGATCGCCCCGCGCAGCACCAGTGCGCCGAGCGCGAAGCCCGCCCCGGCGACGGCGGTGGCGGCGAGCGCGGCCAGGGCGGAGCCGCGGCGTCCCGGCCCGCCGCGCACCCAGGCCAGGACGACGGAGAGCAGCGCGAACACGAGGGTGCCGACGGCCGGCCAGATACTGGCGGCCCGCAGCCACCGGAAGCTCTGGCGCATCTGGTCGGCGCGGTCCGCGGAGATGATCCGGATGTCGGTGTGCTGGACGGGGATCTGGTCGGCGAACGGCACCCCGTTGTCCACCAGGTTCTGCTTCACCTTCTCCGTCACGGGGGCCAGATCGATGGTGACGCTCTCGCCGCTGTCCCCGTCCAGTGCCGCGGTGACGGCCTCGTGGGCGGTGCGGTTGGCGGCGTTCCAGGCGGCCTGGAAGGCGTCGGTGGTGGTGAAGGACAGCACGGCCTCGTGGAGGAAGTCGCGGATGGTGCCCTGGAGCGGGCCGACGTCGATCTGCTTCATCGCCTCGTCGGTGATCAGGTCGGCGACGGTGTTCTGCACATCGGGGTCCGAGGCGAGCGGCGCCACCGCGGCCACGTAGCGGTCCGTGTCGTCGATCTCCAGATCGACCCAGGCGGACAGCGCGCTCACCGGCACCAGGACGGCGAGCAGCACCAGCAGTGCCACCGAGAGAGCCGCCGAGAAGTAGGTCCGCACCTCACCAGGGAACCGCGGATGGCGGGGCCGCGCCCCGGGCGGTGGGCCATCCGAGTTGCCGGGGCCGACGGCCGGGTGTGCCCTGGAAGAGAACGTGCACAGACAGCGGGGGCGACGGAAGGAGCTTCCTGCCATGGCCGCACACGCTTCGGTGCAGGCACGCGGAACGCGTGCGCGTGCTCAGCACCATTCCCGTTCCACGATGAGCTGGGCCGTGCCCGTCACGCTCGGTGTGATCCTCGGCTGGTACGCGACGTCCATCGTCCGGGGCGGCGGTGTGCTCACCGGCACGCAGCTCGCGCTCGGACTGGTCTCCGGCGCCGTGCTCGCGGCGCTCTGCTTCGGCCTGGGCCGGGTGCAGATGCGACTGCCGGCCCAAGCCGCAGCGGCCGCGTACGGTGCGCTGTTCGGCGGCTCGGTCGGCTTCCTCTACAGCCTCTCCGGCAAGAGCGTGCTGGCCGCATCGGTGCTGGGTCTGCTGACCGGAGCGGGCATGCTGATCCTCGCGTTCTACTACTTCTACACGCGGGGGGACTGAGTCCGCCGCTGTGCCGGTACGGGCCCGCGCGGGCCCGTACCGCTGTGTGCGGGGTCGTCGTCAGCCGCGGACCACGGTCACCGGGCACGGGGCGTGCTGGGTGACGTGCAGGCTGACCGATCCGAGCAGGGTCGCCTTGAGGGCGCTGCGTCCGCGCGCTCCGACCACCAGCAGATTCGCGCCCTCGGACCGGTCGAGCAGGGCCTGGGCCGGGTTGCCGATCACGACGACCTTGCTGATCTCGGCCGCGCGCGCACCGCCGACGGCCTCCTCCAGCGCCTCGGTCAGGGAGACCGTGGCCAGGGCCTGCGGATCGAAGTCCTCCGGCATCCCCGGCATCATGGACGCCCAGCTCGTCGCGGGGTACTCCCAGCTGTTGACGGCCTCCACCGTGTCCCCGGTCAGCTCCGCCTGGCGTACGGCCCAGTGCAGTGCCTTGATCGACGACTCCGAGCCGTCAACGCCCACCACGATCCTGCCCATCTCTGCCTCCCGCTCGCTTGCGCTCGGTCATGCCGGTGCGTCGTGCGGGATGCCCGCAGGACGCACCTTCTCGTGCAACTGTAGTCAAACCGGACGAAAGCACAGCCGCTGGGTCGGTCAGGCCGTCCGGAGACCGGCCAGCTGCTGCTCGAAGGGGACCACCTCGTCGTCCAGGCCGAGGGCCTTGGCGGCCCCGGAGACCGCCCGGCCGCCCGTGACCGCCTGGGCGAGCTCGCCGCCCGCGCGCCGGATCCGGGCCGGCAGGCCCTCGGTGTACTCGTCGCCCGACGAGCCCCAGTCCTCCGAGGCCGCGTACACCGACGTCGGCAGTGTGACGGCCCGCAGATAGGCGAAGAGCGGCCGCATCGCGTGCTCCAGCACCAGCGAGTGCCGGGCGGTGCCGCCGGTCGCCGCGACGACGACGGGCTTGCCGGTCAGCGCGGTGTTCTCGACCAGATCGAAGAACGACTTGAACAGGCCGCTGTACGAGGCGGTGAAGACCGGCGTGACGGCGATCAGTCCGTCGGCCCCCGTCACCGCGCCGATCGCCTCCTCCAGCGTGGCCGACGGGAAGCCGGACACCAGGTGGCCGGCGATGTCGACGGCCAGATCGCGCAGCTCGATCACACGGACCTCGACCGGGCGGTCCTGCTCGTGCTCCAGCCGCTCCCGGGTGGCCGCGGCCAGCCGGTCGGCCAGCAGCCGGGTCGAGGAGGGGCTGCTCAGGCCGGCCGCGACGGCGACGATCCTCAGCGGTTCGGTGGTGAACACGGTCAGCTCTCCTTCGCGGCAGTGGCGGTGGTGGCGGCGGCGGTGACGGCCGGGTGCAGCGGCGCGGACTCGGGCACCCCGGCGGGCCGCAGGCCGGCGAACTCCTTGCGCAGCACGGGCACGACCTCCTCACCGAGGATGTCGAGCTGCTCCAGGACCGTCTTCAGCGGCAGTCCCGCGTGGTCCATCAGGAACAGCTGGCGCTGGTAGTCACCGACGGCGTCCCGGAAGGACAGCGTCCGCTCGATGACCTCCTGCGGGGAACCCACGGTCAGCGGGGTCTGCTGGGTGAAGTCCTCCATCGAGGGCCCGTGCCCGTAGACCGGCGCGTTGTCGAAGTACGGGCGGAACTCCCGTACCGCGTCCTGCGAGTTCTTCCGCATGAACACCTGGCCGCCCAGACCCACGATGGCCTGCTCGGCGGTGCCGTGGCCGTAGTGGGCGTAGCGCTGCCGGTAGAGGTTCACCATCTTCTTCGTGTGCTCGATGGGCCAGAAGATGTTGTTGTGGAAGAAGCCGTCGCCGTAGTACGCGGCCTGCTCGGCGATCTCCGGGGAGCGGATCGAGCCGTGCCAGACGAACGGCGGGACGCCGTCCAGCGGACGCGGGGTCGCGGTGAAGGACTGCAACGGCGTACGGAACTTCCCTTCCCAGTCCACGACGTCCTCGCGCCACAGCTTGTGCAGCAGGGCGTAGTTCTCGATGGCGAGCGGGATGCCCTGGCGGATGTCCTTGCCGAACCAGGGGTAGACCGGTCCGGTGTTGCCGCGGCCCATCATCAGGTCGACGCGGCCGTCGGCGAGGTGCTGGAGGGTGGCGTAGTCCTCGGCGATCTTCACCGGGTCGTTGGTGGTGATCAGGGTCGTCGAGGTGGACAGGATGATGCGCTCGGTGCGGGCGGCGATGTAGCCGAGGGTGGTCGTCGGCGAGGACGGCACGAAGGGCGGGTTGTGGTGCTCGCCGGTCGCGAACACGTCGAGCCCGACTTCCTCGGCCTTCCGCGCGATGGCGACGGTGGCCTTGATCCGCTCGTGCTCGCTCGGCGTCGTGCCGGTCGTGGGGTCGGTGGTGAGGTCCCCGACGGTGAAGATCCCGAACTGCATGGCGCCCGCCTCCAGGCTCATATGGTTGAACGTTGAACTATCTGAACACACCCTACAACGGAGTGCCCCTCCTCCCTATTCCGCGGCCCCCGCCGGGCTCGGAGCCCGTACCGGAAGAGGGCAGAGAAGAGGGCCGTCCGTAACGAACGGCCCTGGTCCCGCGCTGAAGGGACGCCGGCCGTCACCCCGGACCCCGCTGCGTACGCTGGACGGGGACTGAGGCCGCCCGAGGCCCCGGGCGGACGGAGGCGCGCATGAGCGGGACCGGAACGGGGAGCGGCGGCGGAGCCGTGCCCGGGCAGGGGCGCGAGGGCGGGGGCGGCGGGAGCGAAGGGTGGAAGGAGCGCGGCGTCGCGCTGCGCGTCTTCGTCTACGTCTTCGCCACGCATATGTTCGCGGGCTTCGTCTGGATCCTCTTCTACGTGGGCGAGCACGCGAAGAAGTAGCCGGGCGGGCACGGCCTGGCGGGGGAACGGCATCCGGCGAGTGGCGGAAAGTCCTCGTGCCTCCGCCCCGGCGTCCCGCTAAGCTCGCCCCATGACCTCCGTACCGTGCCGCAACTGGTGGCGCTCCTCCTAGGAGCGGCCACCTCTTCAGCGCGGGACCAGGGCCGTTCGTTACGGACGGCCCTCTTCTCTGCCCTCTTCCGGTACGGGCTCCGAGCCCGGCGGGGGCCGTCCTCCACGCACACACCATCGCGAGGAGAGACCAGCCATGACCACGACCTGCCCCGGCAGCACCGCCACGCTCGACGAGCGGATCCACGCGGACCCGGCAGCCTTCCGGGTCCTGACCGGCGACCGGCCCACCGGGGCGCTGCACCTCGGGCACTACTTCGGCACGCTCCACAACCGGGTGCGGCTCCTGGAGCTCGGGGTGGAGGTGTTCGTCCTCGTCGCCGACTACCAGGTGCTCACCGACCGGGACGTGGCGGAGCGGCTCACCCCGGTCATGGAAGGGCTGCTGCTGGACTACCTGGCCGCCGGCATCGACCCGGAACGGGCGGTGATCTTCAACCACAGCGCCGTACCCGCGCTCAACCAGCTGCTGCTGCCGTTCCTGAGCCTGGTCTCCGTCGCCGAGCTGGGCCGCAATCCCACGGTCAAGGACGAGATCGCGCACTCCCGGCAGGCGGCCGTCAGCGGTCTGATGTTCACCTACCCGGTCCACCAGGCGGCCGACATCCTGTTCTGCAAGGGCAATCTGGTGCCGGTCGGCCAGGACCAGGTGCCCCATCTCGAAGTGACCCGGACCGTCGCCCGGCGGTTCAACGAGCGCTACGGGCCGCTCTTCCCGGAACCCGAGGCGCTGCTCTCCGCCGCGCCCCTGCTGCTCGGCACCGACGGCACGAAGATGAGCAAGAGCCGCGCCAACTCCCTTGCCCTGAGCGCCGACGAGGACACCACCGCCCGGCTGATCAAGGGGGCGACGACGGACGCCGAGCGGCACATCACGTACGACCCCGAGGGCCGGCCCGGGGTGTCGGGTCTGGTGCGGCTCGCCGCGCTCTGTCTCGACCGGGACCCGCATGACGTGGCCGAGGAGATCGGGGGCGGCGGCGCGGCGGCCCTCAAACGGACCGTGACCGACGCGGTCAACAGCCGGATGGCGCCGATGCGGGCCCGGCGCGCGGAGTACGCACGGGACATGGGCTACGTCAGGTCCGTGCTGCGGGCCGGCAACGAGCGCGCCAACCACATCGCCGACGCGACGCTCGCCGAGGTCCGGGAGGCGATGGGCGGCCTGCTCTAGAGCCCGTCGCCCGGCGGCGCGTTCCGGATATCGCCGTGCGGCCGGGTTCGGCCGCTGTCACTGCCGGGTCAACGAGCCGCGTCTGCGCAGGAGTTCGGCGAGGCCGCGGCGGGTGGCGGCGATGACGACGCGGTCGGTGGGCCGGAGCACGTACCCCGGGTGCAGGTTCCAGACCAGCCCGGCAGGCCGGCCCTCGGCGCCGTCGGCCGTGACCGGCGTGGCCAGGTCCGGCCGGCGGTCGGCGGGCCGGGCCACGTCCAGGGCGAGGACCCGCCAGGCCCCGGCCCGGAACGCCTGCTCCACCGTCCGGCCCTCCAGCTGCGGGTGCCCGGCCACGTCGACCGCGGCGAACAGCATCACCTTCCGCTCGACCGGCACCGCCCCGAGGATCTGCCGGCCCATCATCGCGACGGCGAACGAGGGCGCCGCCAGATGCGAGACCGACCGGGAACGGGTCAGCGCCTGCGGGTGGGCGGTGCGCAGGGTGCGGTAGACGGCGGTGGCGAACTCGTCGTCGAAGAGCCGCAGCGTCACCCGCAGGTCCGGCTTGACCGAGCGGGCGTACAGCGCGGCCTCCAGGTTCGTGGTGTCGACGCTGGTCAGGGCGAGCAGCGCGCGGGAACGCCGGATCTTCGCCGCCTCCAGGACGCCCTCCTGCGTGACGTCCCCGAGCACCACCGGCACCCGCAGCCGCCGCGCCACGGGGATGCCGCGGGCGTCCGGGTCGTCCTCCACGCACACCACGGGGATGCCGAGTTCACGGAGCTGGACGAGGACGCGCGTACCGATCTTGCCGAGACCGAGCAGCACCACGTGCCCCGACAGGCCGCGCGGCGGTCTGCGCAGGGCGGAGGCGGTGCGCAGCGAACCGAACGCCTCCAGCACCCCGGCCACCAGCAGGGGCAGCAGCATCAGCCCGGCGACCCCGGACAGGATCTGGATGACCTGGCGGGCGGTCGGGTCACCGATCGCCGGGTCGCCCATCGCGAACAGGTCCAGCAGGGTCAGATACGCGGCGTGCACCGGCTCGTCGCCCGTGGTGAACGTGGAGGCCACCGCGAGCCCCAGGACCGCCGTGCCGACGCCCAGCGCGGACCAGCGCAGCCGCCGCGAGAAGACCTGGCCGAGCGGGGCGCCCCTGCCTCCCATCCGGCGCACGCGGCCGGTGGGGCCCGGCCGGCTGACGGCCTCCAGGACGATCGTCCCGCGCCCGGTCGCGGCGGCCACCTCTGCCTGGTCGGGCAGGAGCCGGGGGCCTTCGTCGCCGCTGCTGTCGGAGCCCTCGGTGCCGGCCGGGTCATGGGTGGTGGAGGAGAGCAGGGCCAGCGTGCACAGGGCCGGGCGGACGGTCTGGCCGTCCCGGGGCGGGGTGCGCTCGGCGGCGCGCAGGAGCAGGCCCTCCGCCTGGATCACCTTGCTGGAGCCGGAGAGGGCGGTCGCGGCGAGGGCGGGCGCCGCGGTGTCGGCGTCGGACAGGACCGTGGTGGAGGCGTCGAGCACGGTCTGGTCGATGCCGGGCGAGGCGACGGCCGCCGCCTGGTCCAGCAGGGTCTCCAGATGCTGGCCCAGCTTGCGGTTGTAGAGCCGGATCACCAGCCGGACCCGGGGATTGAGCCTGCGGGCGGTCAGCGCGGCACGGATGTTGCGTTCGTCGTCGTCGTAGACGAGGGCCAGCGCGGCGGCCGTGGTGACGCCGGCCTCCTCGAAGGCCTCGTCGGAGGGTTCGGCGGCCTGGAGGATACGGACCGCCTCCACGCCGGCGTTGGTGTCGCCGTCCCCGTTCCCGGCGCCGTTGCCCCCGTTGCGGCTCATCGCCGACGACATCCGCCCGAACAGGGCCGCCGCCCGCCCGCGTCCGGTCAGCGGCAGCTCCGGCCCGCTCCTGCGGGGCTCCGGTGGCAGGACCAGGGTGACCCGCTCGCCGTAGACATACCGCAGCTCGACGGCGAGCCGCTGGGCGAGCGCGTCGTCGCCGCAGACGACCATGTGTCCGGAGACCGGGGAGCGTTGGGGCTGCTGGGGAAGAGGAGGCACATGTCCCAGCATGCCCTGCTCCCTTCTGATGATCCGTCGGGTCAGTGGCCCTCGTGTGGTGCGGACGGCGGGCGGGAGAGCAGATGGCGGGGGTCGGCGGCCCTGCTGATCGCCGTCTCGACGGCCGCGATCCGGTCCGCGAGCAGCCCGAGCGCGGCGACCGCGCGGGTCAGCGGATCGCCGTCGGGACCGCCGAGCGCCTGGGTGCGGACGTACGAGGCGGTGACGGCGGCCCAGCGCTCGGCCTGCTCGGCGGTGAGCGTTCCGCGCAGGGCGGCGAGCTTCAGCAGCGCGGCCTCGGCGCCCGTGGTGAGCGTCTGCGCCTCGCCCGTGTAGTGGTCGTCGATGACGGCGGACAGTTCGGCGTCGTTCATCACGGGCACGATGCGCTCGGCGATGCGGTTCAGGTTGCGGTACGAGCCCTGGAGGCGGAACGGCGGCTCGGTGCGCGTCGCGTCGGTCTGCGCGGCCGAGGCGATGTACGCGGCGTTGACGGCGAGCACGGTGTCGCGGGCGTGCAGCAGATGGCGGAGGACGGCGGTGATCCGCTCCACTTCGGGTGCGGTGTACGGGTGTCGCAGCCGGTCGACGCGGGCGTCGGCGCCGGAGGCGAGCCGCAGCAGCAGGGCGAGGTCCTCGCGGGACCGGCCGGCGAGCGGCGCCAGTACCGGGTTGGCGGTCAGCGCGTTCTCGACGAAGCTCAGCGCGAAGACGTCCTCGCGCCCGCTCAGTACCTCACCCAGGTTCCAGACGTCGGCCCGGTTGGCGAGCATGTCCGGGACCTGGAAGCGCGCCCCGGACTCGGTGTACGGATTGCCCGTCATGCACACCGCGAAGCGCTTGCCCCGCAGGTCGTAGCTGCGCGGCTCGCCGTCCCGTACGCCTTCGATCCTGCGGGTGGCGTCGCAGAGCGGGATGAACTTCTGGAGCAGTTCCGGCGAGGTGTGCTGGATGTCGTCGATGTGGAGCAGGGTGTTGTTGCCCGCCTCCAGCGCGAAGTTGATCTTCTCGATCTCCTGGCGCGCGGTCGCGCTGCGGGCCTGCGCGGGGTCCAGCGAGGTCACGTCGTGGCCGAGGTTCGGCCCGCTGACCTTGACGAGGACCAGGCCGAGCCGGTCGGCCACGTACTCCATGAGCGTCGTCTTGCCGTAGCCGGGCGGCGACACGAGCAGCAGCAGGCCCTGCGAGTCGGTACGCCGGCCGGCGTCCGCGGTGCCGAGCTGCTTGGCGAGGCTGTCGCCGACCAGCGGCAGGTAGACCTCGTCGAGCAGCCGGTTGCGGACGAACGCCGACATCACCCGGGGCCGGTGGTCGTCCAGCCGGAGCCGGGTCCGCTCGGCGGCGACCAGGGAGGTGCGCCGGCGCTGGTAGGCGCGGAAGCCGGGGACGGTCGTGGTGCGGAACTCCTCGGTGCGGGCCAGGAGTTCGTCGATCCGGATGCCGATGCTGCCCCGCTCGATGCGCGGGTGGACGCCGAGGAGGCCGTCCACGGTCGCGGTGAGCGGGGCCTCGTCCTCGTAGCGGGCCAGGACCGGCTCCGGGCAGAGCTCGACGGCGACGGCCTCCGCGAGATCGCCTTCGTCGAGGTCGGATCCGCTCGCCCGGGCGTACGCGGTGAGCCAGCCCTCCACGAGCTGGCGGCGGGCCGGCAGGTCGTCGGCGAGGGCGGCCAGGTCCTCGTCGTACGCCGGAGTGCCGGTCGTGCGGCGGAACTTGTCCAGGAACGTGCGGACGTGGGCGGCGGTGACGAAACCGTCGGGGCCGCTCGTCAGCTCCTCGAAGAGATACGCGGCGACGGCCCGGGAGCCGGCTCCCGTGATGGCCGACGCCCACTCCTCCTGGAGCGCGTCGACGGCCGCGCCGAGACCGAACGTCTCACGGGCGCGCGCCAGGGAGCGGGCCCGGAGCGTCCAGGACGTCCGGCGGGCCTCGTCCGTCCCGTACGCCCAGAACAGCTGGGCGGCGGCCCGTACGGCGGGCGGGCAGCGCAGAAGCCCGGCGGTCGCGTGCAGCCGCAGCAGGACGGTGAGGATGGCCGTGGCGTCCTCGTCGTGGACCCCGCGCTGATAACCCTCGTCGTAAGCGGCGGCGGCCGACTCCCGTACGAGTGAGGCCAGTTCGCCGTCGCCCAGTGAGCTCAGCCGGTCCGCGCCGTGTGCGGCCAGCAGCCGGGCGGCCAGATGCTCGCCCCGGTAGACGGCCGGTGACTCGGAGGGCAGCAGCTGCTCCCAGTACGGGCGGGTGCCGGCGAAGTCCGGGTCCGTGACCGGCGCCCGGTAGTCGGTGCCGGTCACGGCGAACGCGAGCCCGTCTCCCTGCGGCACCAGCGTCAGCTCGAACGGCTGGGTGTTCACCGCGAACCGGTGCCGGCCCAGCCGGATCGTCGCCCCGCCGTCCGCGAACAGCTCGTTGCGGTCGCGCAGCGCCCGGCCCGCCTCCTGGCGGGCGGCCAGCAGCTGCCCGTCGAGCTCCTCGGCCCTGACCGTGTCGCCGAGTCCGCGCAGCTCGTCGGCGGTGCGGCGGACCTTGGCGACCATCGGGTCGGAGGCGAAGTACGTGTGCACGGCGTCCGCGTCGGCCAGCGCGGAACTGCGGCGTGCGACGGTCTCCAGGACCCGCGCAGCGGAGGCCGCGAGGCGTTCCGTCCGGCGGGCGAGGGCGTCCTGAAGGGTCTGCCTGCGGGCCGAGAACGCCTCGTACACCTCCGTCCGCCGCTCGCCCAGCTCGGCGAGGAAGTCGTCGAACTCGGCGAACCGCGCCTCCAGGTTCTCCAGCTGGAGGAGCAGTCGCGCGAGCTGGTCGTCGCAGGCGTCCGGGGTGTCCGCGGCGGCCAGCGCGGCCGTGACGGCCTGCCCCAGCAGCGCGGACTCGGCGGCGAACCCGGCCCGTCCCTCTTGGTCGAGCAGGGAGCGGCGGCGGGCGTCGAGCGTGGCGCGGGCCCGGTTCACCCCGCCGAGGACGCCCGCGATCCGCTCCAGGATCGAGGTGCGGACCACGCCGTCCCCGATGTCGAGCCCGGCGACGACGTCCGTCACCGTGCTCAGCCCGTCCGTCATCCCCGCCAGCCGCTCGCCGAGCGCGGTCGCGTCGGTAACGGTGGCGAGGGCGGCGGCCTGCTCGGTGAGCCGGGCGACGTCCTCGTGGTAGCCCGTGAACGCGTCGTTGCCGGACAGGAACGCGACCGCCCGCCGGCCCGCCGAGGCGATGTCGTCGGCGGTGGCGGCGGTGAGTTCGGCGATCCGCCGGGTGTCCGCGTACCGCATCTCGGCGAGGCCCGCCAAGTGGCCGTGGGCGGCGCGCAGTTCGGTCAGGCGGTCGACCCAGTCGGCAGCCGTGCGGGGCGCCTCGCCGCGGACCCGGCGGACGAGGACGGTGATCCGGTCCGCCGTCTCGGTGAGGGCGTCCGCGGCGCTCCGCATCTGCTCCTGCACGGCGTCGAACTCGGCGAGCACCTGCTGAGCGGTGTCGCGGAGTGCGGCCAACGGAGCGCCGAGCGAGCCGAGTTCGTCGTCGTCCAGCCAGTGGTAGCGGTCGGTGGCGCGGGAGCAGTCCGCCACCAGCCGGCCGTAGACGGCGGCCGTCGGGGCCGTCGCTTCGGCGCTCCGCGCGAGCGCGAGGCAGTCGGAGATGCCGCGCACGAGATCGGCGTTGCCCACGCGGGCGAGCGGGCCCGTGCCGGGCGGGCGGGAGGCGGCGAAGGTGTCGGAGACGTACGGCGTCCGCCAGCGCCGCACCGGGTGAACGCGCGCCGGGCCGGCGTCCCGGCCCTCGACCGGGTCGCGCAGGAGCACGAGCGTGCCGTCGTCGAGCAGCGCGTGGCCGCGGCCCTGGAGCGGGGTGGCGACCTCCTGCCGGATCACGTTGTACGGGAGCAGCAGGCTGCGCCCGTCCTCCCGCGAACGGAACGCGTACAGGACGTCCTCGCCGTTGGGCGAGCGGACGGCACCCTCGAAGACGGGGTCGGTGAGGGGCTCGGCGATGTCGAAGGTCTTCGCGGTGCCGGCGGTCAGGTAGTAGCCGCCGGGGAAGATGATCCCCTGGTCCTCGGGGAGCAGATGGCAGGAGGGCCCGATGCCGTCCAGCCGCTGCACGGTGCCGAGGAGCCCGTTGAAGACGAGATGGCGCCAGGCCTCCTCCTTGTACGGCCGGACGCGGAGCAGGACGAGCGGCCCGCACTCCGCGTACGCGACCTCGGCGTCGGCGAGCGACTGGAGGGGTTCGGTGACCGGTTCGCGGTAGATCCCGTCGGGGGTCTCCGTGTCGTCGACGGTCTTGAGCGTGAGGTGTCCGCCGAGCGTGGAGAGGTAGAGCGGGGCGCGGTCGCCGTCCTCGGCGCGGCGTGCGCCGATGGCGATGTGCGGGTGGCGGCCGGCGACGTGGGCCTCGCGGCCCGCGACCGTCCAGGTGAAGTCGTGCGACGGCGGGAACACGTGGTCGCGCTCGCCGCGGGCGTCGAGGAACGCGCCGGGCGAACCGTCGGCGTTCAGCGCCCAGCGCAGGACACGGATGTCCTCGGCGTTCTCGCCGGTACGGAAGACGGCGAGGAGCCGCCCGTTGGTACGGCGCAGCCGCAGGAGGCGGGCGTCGCGGTAGTAGCGGTGGAGGCCGGCGAACTCGCGCACGAAGGGTTCGCCGGCGAGGAGCGGGGCGGTGGCGGGAGCCAACTCGGGGGTGAACGCCGCGAGTACGTCGTCGACCGCGGGCTCGTCGCGCCGGCCGGGGCCGCGCTCGAAGCCGAACAGGAGCTGTCCGCCGATGGCGACGAGGTCGCGGGGAACGGACGGCTGCGCCGTCCGGACCTGTTCGCTGCCGAGCAGCTGGAGGCCGGTGGAGCCGAACTCCTCGGTCCGCCGGGCGTTGAGTGCCTCGGCGCGGTGGGCGAGCTCGGCGGCCTGGGTGCGGAGCCGCCGCCGCAGCACGTCGTACGCCCCGTCCTCGGGGGCGTCCAGGGGCGGCGGGGTGGCGGTGTCCATGCGGGCGGCTCCTCGGGGCGGTGGTGTGGCCTGCGGCCGGCTTTTTCCTCAAGCGCCGGACGGGCTTGGTTGTGGCCTCGGATTCCGGTGCGCGGGGCTGTCCTCAAGCGCCGGRCGGGCTTGGCCGGCGGCCGTTGGTTGTGCGGTGCGGGCGTTGGTTGTGCGGTGCGGGTGGGCCCGGGGGGCCGTCCGTCCTCAAKCGCCGGACGGGCTTGGTTCGTTCGGGTCCGGGTCTGTCGTGTGTGCGGGTTGCCGGGCGGGCCGTCCGTMCTCAAGCGCCGGACGGGCTTGGATGTGCCTGCCGTTGCTGTGAGCCCGCGGGTGAGCGATCCGGGCCGGCCGCATCCCGGCAGTGCGGCCACTTCCGGCCCGTCCGGCGCTTGAGGACGGACCGTGCCCGCAGACGCGTCCAGTGGGCTGGTCCGGCCCGAACCAGCCCGTCCGGCGCTTGAGGACAACGTGCCCCGGCTACGCCACCGGCGTACCGTTGCGCGAAGGCGAAGGCGAAGGCGAAGGGCTCGGCACGGTGCCGACCGGTACGTCCGCCAGGCCCAGGGACCTCGCGTGGTCCAGGAGCTGGCGGACCTGGTCCGCGCCGGCGCCCCCCGCCCCCGGCGCAGCCATCATCCGCATCAGCAGCGCCGACACCGTCAGGTTCTGTACGTCACCCGACGACACCGACCCCAGCACCCGCGTCACGTCGTCCGTGAACGACGACGTGCCGTTCAGCCACGCACCGCCCAGCGCCTTCGCCGTGTCGGAGTTCTCGACGAACCCGTCGAGGCTCTTGCCCATGGAGATGGACGAGACCAGCCGGTCGAAGAAGACCGACTCCCCGCCGACGATGTCGATGTCGGCGTTCTCCAGACCCGTGGCCAGCACCGTCGCCTGCGCCTCGGCGACCTGGCGCTGGACCTCAAGGCCCGCGAGCCGGATCTCCTTCTCCGCGGCCAGCCGCAGCCGGTACTCCTCGTGCCCGCGCGACGCGTCGTCGAGCGCCGCCATCGCGGCCGCCTTGTCCGTGAGCCCCGCCGCCTCGGCCTTCAGCTTCTCGCCGATCATCGCCGCATCGGCCGTCGCCTGGGCGCGGGTGCCCTCGGCCGTCGCGAGCGCCTTGAGCCGGGAGCCCTCCGCCTCGGCCCTGAGCCGGGCGGACGTCGACTCGGCCTCGGCCCGGCCGGTCTTCTCGATGACCTCGGCCGCCGCGTCCCGTACCTGCACGTCCGCGAGTCCGGGCGCCGCAGACTCCGCCTGGACCCCCTCGGCCAGCCGCAGCTTGGCCCGGGCGTCCAGGTCCGCGGTCTTCAGCCGGGCCTCCGCGAGCGTCAGCTGCTCGGCGGCCCGGTGCGTCGCCGCCGCCTCGGCCGCCTCCGCCGCCTTGATGTCCTTGACCAGCTGCTCCTGCGCCTCCGCCTCCGCCGCGATGATCACGGACTTGCGGGTGCGCTCGGACTCCTCGACGGACCGCAGGGTCTTGATGGACTCCTCCTGCTCGGCCACCGTACGGTCCACCGCGATGCGTTCGCGGATCACGTCGGCGACCTCGCGGCGCTCCGCCTCGACCTCCTTCGTCGCGGCGATGCGGTTGAGTTCGGTCTGCCGCTCGCGCCCGATGACCTCGATCATGCGGTCCTTCTCGATGCGCTCGTTCTCCACGGCGATGACCCGCTCGCGGTTCTTCTGCGCGACGGCGATCTCCCGGGCCTGGTTCTCCCGCTGGATGCCGAGCTGTTCCTCGGTCTTGATGAACGCGGCCTGGGCGCCCAGGCGTTCCTCCTCCTGGACCCGGGCGGTGACCGCCTCCTCGCGGGCGCGCAGCGTCTCCACCTCGCGGCGCTGCTTGATCTCCGCCTCGGCCTGCCGGCGCTCCAGCTCCAGGATGGTCTCCCGGGCGTCGACGTCCTGCCGGGTGATCTCCTTCTGCTCGGTGCGCTGGAACTCGTTGGTCCGCACGTGTTCGATCGCCGTCAGCTCGGTGATCTTCCGAATGCCCTGCGCATCGAGGATGTTGGCGCCGTCCAGCTGCACCATCGGGGTCTGCTCGAGGAAGTCGATCGCCGCGTCGTCGAGGTGGTAGCCGTTGAGGTCGGTGCCGATGACCCGGATGATCCGGTCCCGGAACTCCTCGCGCTTGGTGTAGAGGTCGACGAAGTCCAGCTGCTTGCCGACGGTCTTGAGCGCCTCGGAGAACTTCGCGGCGAAGAACTCCTGGATCGCCACCTTGTCGCTGGCCCGTTCCGTACCGATGGCCTGGGCGACCTTGATGACGTCCTCGACCGTCTTGTTGACCCGGACGAAGAACGTGATGTGGATGTCGGCGCGGATGTTGTCCTGGCAGATCAGGCCCTCGCGCCCGGTGCGGCGGATCTCGATGGTCTTCACCGAGATGTCCATGGACTCGGCCTTGTGGAGCACCGGCAGGACGACGGCACCCGTGAAGGTCACGTCGACCTTCTTGGTCTTGGAGATGATCAGGGCCTTGCCCTGCTCCACCTTGCGGAAGAGCCGGGTGACGACCAGGAGCAGGGCGATCGCGATGAGCAGGACCACGGCGACGATCAGGCCGAGGCCCAAGGAGATGGCTTCCATGACAGTCCTTGGCGGCTGGTGGTGCGGACAGGAGAAGTAGGGAGAGGCATGCGGGCCGCGCGCGGGCCCGGGCAGCACGGAGCTGCTCGGGGCACGTGGTGGGACGTGGCGGGGACGTGTGCCCGGATCAGGCGGTGCGGCGGGGACGCGTACGGCGGGGCGTACGCGGCGGGGCCGGCGGCGGTCCCGGGTCGAGCGCACGGTCGTACGGGGAGACCCAGAAGAACTCGCCCGCCTCGTCGTACGCGTACAGCAGGCCCGGACTCCCGGCCGACAGCGCGTCGTCGGCCGGTGCCAGTTGGCGTACCTGCACGATCGCGGTGGATCCGTCGGCCGCGGCGACCTCGGCCTGACCGAAGTCCGTGCCGACCGAGCCGGTACGGATCGTGCAGACGCGGCCCAGGAAGTCCTGGCGCGATGGAGGAGGCTGGTCCGCGAAGAAGCGGCGGAAGTGGCGCACCAGCAGCCGGACCACGGCCCAGGCGATCAGCAGCGCGCCGACGAGGATGCCGCAGGCGAGCGCGGCCCGGACGGTTCCGGTGGTGTGGCCGCGGTGGAGCAGGACCGAACCGGTCAGCGCGGAGAACCAGCCGACGGCCACCATCACGGAGACCGAGACGGTGACGGGCACGCCGCCGATCCCGGCGAGACCGGTGTCGAGGTCCGCGTCGAAGGAGTGGTGGTCGGCCGCACCGGCCAGGACGAGCAGCCAGAAGGCGATGACGACGACCAGGGCCGCGGAGAAGAGCACGGTGGGGAAGGACTGCGTCGCGGTCAGAAACTCCTGCATCGGTCCACCCCCTGCCCGCTCTCCCGACGGCTCCGCCGGTGCGTGTCACGGGGCCCGGTGGTGACCCCGGAGCCGCGGCGCCGTCCCAACGGCACCGCGGCAGCCGGGCCTTCCCCCGTCCCCCTGCACCCCCGTGTTCCCCCCGTGGTCCCCCGGTTGGTGCTGACAGGATCGTGTCATCCACAGCCGGCCGGCCGCATTGCCGGAATCCGGCAATCTTTCCCGGTGCTCGATGCCGGGCACCGGCATGCGCGCGTATGCGTTGTGTAAATATCAGTGACGCATCAGAAGGGGAGGTGGGGGCGTGGCGGAACCGGTGATTCCCGACAGTTTTCTGGAGGGCTACGCCCAGATCCTGGGCGAGGTCGCGGTCTCCGGCCGTCGGCTCACCCGGGAGGAGCTCGACACCCGCCGCACCCTGGGCAGGCAGGCGGCCGAGGCCGGACACCAGCTGCGGGCCCTGGTCCGTATGCATCTGGCCGAGACCCGCACCACCTGGCCGTCCGCCGTCCCCGGAGCGACGGCGGCCGCCACCGCCGCGTCCACCGAGAGCGTGCTGGCCGCGGTGGAGCAGACGGTCGACGCGTTCGCCGAGGGTTTCGAGCGGGCCCAGCGCCTCACCGTCCGGCGGGAGGAGGCGGCCCGCCGGGAGTTCATCGACGACCTGCTGTACGGACGCAGCGACCTGGGCCGGCTCGCCGAGCGCGCCACCCGGTTCGGGCTGCGGCTCTCCCGCGCGCACGCCGTCGCGGTGGCGGCGGGCCCGGAGGCGTACACGGAGACCGACGCCGTGCCGCGGCAGGTGGAGTCGGCGCTGCTGGCCCGGTTCAGCGGCCGCAAGATCCTGCTCACGACGAAGGACGGCCGGCTGATCTGTATCGCGCCCGGCAACCAGCCCGATGTCCTGCGGTACTTCGCCAAGCAGGCGCACGCGGCGACGGACGGCGGCCGGGTGGCGGTCGGCCGGGCCCACCGGGGGCCGGGCGGTGTCGTCCAGTCGTACGACGAGGCGCTGGACGCGCTCGACCTGGCGGACCGGATGGGGCTGGACGACCCCGTGCTGTACGCCGCGGATCTGCTCGTGTATCCCGTGCTGACCCGGGACCGGCAGGCGATGGCCGATCTGGTGCGCAGCGAGCTCGGCCCGCTCCAGCAGGCGCGAGGCGGCGCGGAGCCGCTGCTGAAGACGCTCTCCGTGTACTTCGACGCCGGCTGTGTCGCGGCCGAGACGGCCCGGCGCCTCGCGCTGAGCGTCCGGGCGCTGACGTACCGGCTGGAGCGCATCCACCAGCTCACCGGCTCCGACCCGTCCGACCCGATGCACCGCTACACCCTGCAGACCGCGGTGATCGGGGCCCGGCTGCTGGACTGGCCCGCCAAGGAGATCTGAGCCCGGCACCGCGGGGAGCGGCGGCCCGCGGACGGTGTTCCGCCGCATCCCGTACGCACGGCCTCGGGCACCGGCCGGACCCGGGCCGGGCCCGGCCCGGGCACCGTCGGGCCTCTCACACCGCGCTCACCGCTGCCGGGTTCCGGCAGCGTTTCCCGTCGGCGGCTCTCCCCGCATGCGAGGAGGCCGAGCTCCGCCTAGCGTGATCACCCGGGGGGTCCGGTGTCGTGTGCAGTGAGGGAGATCCGCACCATGGCCCGTCATTCACGTCAGGCAGGGGAACCGTCCGAGACCGGCGGACGGGGGCGGGCGGCCACCGAAGCGGCGTCCCGGGCCGCGCCGGGACAGGAGCGCGGGCCCTCCCACCGGTGGTGGGTGCTGGGCGTGATCGGGCTGGCCCAGCTGATGGTGGTCCTCGACGCGACGATCGTGAACATCGCGCTGCCCTCCGCCCAGCAGGACCTCGGTTTCAGCGACGGGAACCGGCAGTGGATCGTGACGGCGTACGCCCTCGCCTTCGGCTCGCTGCTGCTGCTCGGCGGACGCATCGCCGACCTGGTCGGCCGGCGGGTGGTGTTCCTGACCGGACTGGTCGGCTTCGCGGTCGCCTCGGCCATCGGCGGCGCCGCCCCGAGCTTCGAGGTGCTGGTGCTGGCCCGCGCCCTCCAGGGCATGTTCGGGGCGCTCCTCGCCCCGGCCGCGCTCTCGCTCCTCACGACGACGTTCACCGTGCCCAAGGAGCGGGCGAAGGCGTTCGGGATCTACGGCGCCATCGCGGGTGCGGGCGGTGCGGTGGGGCTGCTGCTCGGCGGGGTGCTCACCGAGTACCTGGACTGGCGCTGGTGCCTGTACGTGAACCTGCTGTTCGCGCTCGTCGCCTTCGTCGGCGGCGCGCGTCTGCTCACCGCCGGTGCGCCGGCGAACCGGCCGAAGCTCGACATCCCGGGGACCGTGCTGGTCTCCTCCGGGCTCTTCTGCATCGTGTTCGGGTTCTCCAACGCCGAGACCCACGCCTGGAGTTCGGTGCAGACCTGGGGATTCCTGCTGGCCGGTGCGGTGCTCCTCGTCGCGTTCGCGTGGTGGCAGACCCGGGCGGAGCACCCGCTGCTGCCGTTGCGCGTGGTGCTGGACCGGGACCGTGCGGCCTCGTTCCTCGGCATGTTCATCTCCGGCGCCGGGATGTTCGGCGTCTTCCTGTTCCTGACGTACTACCTCCAGAAGAGCCTGCTGTACTCGCCGGTCTCCACGGGCGCCGCCTTCCTGCCGATGGTCGCCGTCATGATCGTGGCGTCCGTGACGACGACCAACACGCTGGTGCCGCGGTTCGGCGCGAAACCGATCGTGCCGCTCGGGATGGGCCTCGCGGCGGCCGCCATGATGTGGCTGACCACGCTCAACCTGAGCAGCAGCTATCTCGCCCATGTGCTGCCGCCGTTGCTCTGCATGGGCCTCGGGCTCGGCATGGTCTTCGCCACGGCGATGAACCTGGCCACCGCCGGAGTCGGGGCGCGGGACGCCGGAGTGGCCTCGGCGATGGTCAACACCAGCCAGCAGGTGGGCGGCTCCATCGGTACGGCGCTGCTCAACACCCTGGCCACCAGTGCCGCCACCGACTACATGGTGGGCCGCAAACCGACGCCGGACGCCCTGGCCCAGGCCCAGCTGGAGAGCTACTCGACCGCGTACTGGTGGTCGGCGGGCTTCTTCGCCCTCGGTCTGCTGATCACGGCGATCCTCTACCGCCGGGGCGCGCCCCGCCCCCACCTGGTCGAGGAGACCGGGGCCGCGCCGGCCTGAGACGCCGCCCGGCCGCCGGGCCTCAGCGTCCCGCCCCAGCGCTCTCCACCAGCCGGACGAACGGGACCGACTCGCCGACCCGCCGGTAGTCCTCCGTGCCACCGTCGACCGTGAACCCCATGAACGCGGAGAGCCGGTGGGCGGTCCTCGGGTGGCGGGGCGCGTACCGTGCCATCAGCTCGCCGCCCTCCGCGGCCGGCAGGAAGTGCGCCGTCACGGCGTGGAACCCGCGCCCGGCCTGGACGGTGGCATGCGGCGTACGGACCAGATTGCGGTACCAGTCGGCGCCGGGGCCGAAGCCGGAGGCCACCGTCCAGCTCCGCCGGCCGTCCGCCGTCGTGGACTCGACGACCTCGATCACCGTCCGCCGGGCCAGGCCCGAGGTGCGCCCGGTGTGCACGAGCAGCAGCAGACGGCCCCGGAACAGCGGTCCGAGCCCGGCCCGGAACATGTGGACGGGCAGCCGGGCCGCGGCGCGCCGCACTCCGGTCGGCAGGGGCGGACGCCGCGGTCCGGGCGTAGGTACGGGTTCAGGCATCACGGTGCAAACGTTGCACAGTCCAAAGGTGGGTGTCATGGTCCTGAGTCAAGGATTCGGTGACGGTTCGACACCGTTTCGGCCTCGATGCGCCCGGACAGCCCTTAGGGTCGCGGCCATGGTGGAACACGATGCCCTCACGACGACCCGCGAAGCGTACGACGCCGCCGCCCCCGCCTACGCCGAGCTGTTCGGCGACGAGCTGCGCCACCGGCCGCTGGACCGCGCGATGCTGGGCGCCTTCGCCGAGCATGTAAGCGCGCACGGAAACGGGCAGGTCGCGGATCTGGGATGCGGACCCGGGCACGTCACCGCCCATCTGGACTCCCTGGGCCTCTCCACGTTCGGCGTGGACGCGTCCTCCGCGATGATCGAAGCGGCGCGGCAAGCCCATCCGGAGCTGCGGTTCGACCTCGGCTCCATGGCCGCGCTGGACATCGCCGACGGCGTGCTGGGCGGCGTGCTCTCCCGGTGGTCCGTCATCCACACACCACCGCCGGAGCTGCCCGGCATCCTGGCGGAGTTCCACCGGGTCCTGGCCCCCGGCGGTCATCTCCTCATCGGCTTCTCCGCCAGCGAAGGACCCACCCACCCGACGCAGGTCTTCGACCACGCGGTCGCGCCGGCCTACCGGTGGTGGCCCGATCACCTCGCCGCGTCGCTGCGCACGGCCGGGCTGGCCGAGACGGCCCGGATGGTGCGCGAACCCCAGCCGGCCGACCGGCGGCAGTTCCGGGAGGTGTACCTGCTGGCCCGGAAGGGCTGACGGGCCCGCGCGTCACGGGCGGCACCGGATTCGAGTACGGCCGTCGCGCACGGTACAAAGAAGCATGGCCGCGCACGAACAGTCCTCCGAGGAACGACCGTCCGCCCCGGGCCGGGACGACGTCGACGCGGTGACGCGCGCGGTGCTCACGGCATCGCGGCTGCTGGTGGCGGTGTCCGCCCGCTCGCTGGCGACGGTCGAGGACCGGGTGACGCTGCCCCAGTTCCGGCTGCTCGTGGTGCTCGCCACGCACGGGGACGCCAAACTGGTCTCGCTCGCCGAGCGCCTCGGCGTGAACCCGTCGACCGCGATGCGCATGGTGGACCGGCTGATCGCCGCGGGTCTGGCGGAACGACAGGTCAACCCGGCCAACCGCCGGGAGACCTCGCTGCGGGTGACTCCCGAGGGCTTCCGGCTGGTGGAGGACGTCACCTCCACCCGCCGCCGGGAGGTCGCCGCCATCGTCGAACGCCTCGCGCCGGAGCAGTGCACCGCGCTGATCGAGGCGCTGACGGCGTTCACCGCGGCGGGCGGCGAACCGGCCGTGCGCGGGGGCGGCGCGGGCGCCTACCCCCTGGGCTGGGCGCCCGACCTCCCCGCGCCCGGGGAGACCGCTTAGGGCCTCGGGGCCTCAGGGCCTCAGGGAGTGTCCGCGGACGCGGCCAGCTCCGGCTCCTCCTGCGGGGCGGGGACCGGTGCGGCGGGCACCGCGCCGGTCCTGCCGGCCGGGCCGCCGTCCTTGCCGCGCCACTTCCGGATCTGCTCGACCGCCGGCTGGGTCCAGCGCGCGGTGAGCGGGCCCACGATGACGAGGATGAGGACGTACGCGGTGGCGATGGGCCCGATCCGGGGCTCGGTGGCCACGGCCAGGCCGGCGATGACGATGGAGAACTCGCCACGGGCCACGAGCGTGCCGCCCGCCCGCCAGCGCCCGCGCGACCCGATGCCGGCCCGCCGGGCCGCGTACCAGCCGGTGGCGATCTTGGTGAAGACGGTGACGACGGCCAGCAGCGCGGCCGGCAGCAGGACCGGCGGGATCTCCGCGGGATCGGTGGAGAGGCCGAAGAACACGAAGAAGACGGCAGCGAAGAGGTCCCGCAGCGGGGTCAGCAGCTTGCGCGCACCCTCGGCGACCTCACCGGAGAGCGCGATGCCGACGAGGAACGCCCCGACGGCCGCCGACACCTGCAACTGCTGGGCCACGCCGGCGACCAGAACGGTCAGGCCGAGCACGACGAGCAGCAGCATCTCCGGGTTGTCGGAGGACACCGCCCGGCTGATCAGCCGCCCGTGCCGCAGCGCCAGGTAGAGCACGAAGCCGACGGTGCCGAGCGCGACGAGCAGCGCGACGCTGCCCCCGGCGAAGCCGACACCGGCGAGCATCGCGGTGAGCAGCGGCAGGTAGACGGCCATCGACAGGTCCTCGATGACCAGCACGCCGAGGATGACGGGCGTCTCCCGGTTGCCGAGCCGGCCCAGGTCCGCGAGGACCTTGGCGATCACCCCGGACGAGGAGATCCAGGTGACCCCGGCCAGGGCCACGGCGCCCACCGGTCCCCAGCCGAGCAGCAGGGCCGCGACGGCGCCGGGGGTCGCGTTGAGGACGAAGTCCACGGCGCCGGACGGGTACTGGGTCTTCAGACTGGTGACGAGTTCGGAGGCGCTGTATTCGAGGCCCAGCAGGAGCAGCAGCAGGATGACGCCGATCTCGGCGCCCACGGCGGTGAACTCCTCGCTCGCCCCGAGCGGCAGCAGCCCGCCCTCGCCGAAGGCGAGCCCGGCCAGCAGGTACAGCGGGATGGGCGAGAGCCCTACGCGGCCGGCGAACCGGCCGATGATGCCCAGTCCCAGGATGACGGAGCCGAGCTCCACCAGCAGTGCGGTCGTGTCGTGCACGGTCAGCCCTCCGCAATGATCTCGGAGAGCGTGTCGACGCCCTCCCTCGTACCGACGGCGACGAGCGTGTCCCCGATGGCGAGCCGGAAGTCCGGCCCGGGTGACGGATGTGCGCTGTGGGTCCGCAGCACCGCCACGATGGACGCCCCGGTCCTGGTCCGTGCCCGGGTGTCCCCGAGCAGCCGGCCGCCGTACGGGGAGCGCGTCCCGAGCGGGATGTGCTCGGTGACCAGGTCGATGCCCTCGGTCCGCACGGCGTCGATGGGCGCCGCGTCGATGAGGTGGGCGAGGCCGGTCGCCTCCTGTGGGGTCAGGGGTACGGAGAGTTGACAGGAATCGGGGTCGTCCTGGTCGTAGAAGCCGATGAACCGGCGCCCGTCGTGGTGGACGACGACGGAGATGTGCTGTCCCGACTCGGTGGTGTAGTCGTACTGCACACCGACTCCGGGCAGCGTGGTGCGGTGGGTTCCCATGGCTTCCTCCCGAGGAGCGCGATGTGCGTCTCTGACGTACTTGGTGATCTCTTTAGCTGCCCATGACCCTATCCGGAGGGTCCCGCCGCCTCCGTGGCCGGTCTTCCGGGCCCGCACACACGCGTGCCCGGCCGGTGCGCAACCGGCCGGGCACGCGGGGGTCGACGCGGGGCGTCAGTCGCTGATCTCGATCTTGCCGTTCGGTGCCGCGGCCGCGGTGTCCTGCTGGGCCGGGACCTCCGGCTTCGGGCCCGCGCCCTTGAGGTTCCTCAGCAGCGCGGCGAGGTCGACCCCCGTGGTGGAGCTGAGCAGTTCCATGCCCTGGGCGACGTTGTCCGTGACCGTGCGCGACAGCTGGCTCGCGCCGTCCGTCGAGATGACCGTCAGCTTGTCGATGGCGCTCAGCGGCTCGGACGCCTTGGCGACGACCTGCGGGAGCACCTCGACGAGCATCTGGAGGACGGCCGCGTCGCCGTACTGCTTGAATGCGTCCGCCTTCTTCTGCATGGCCTCGGCCTCCGCGGCGCCCCTGGCGGCGATGGCGGCGGCCTCGGACTCGCCCTCGATGCGTACGGCGTCGGCGAGCGCCGAGCGGTGCAGCTTCTCGCCCTGACCGGTCAGCCGGGAGCGCTCGGCGTCCGCCTCGGCCTCCTTGACCTGGGCGATGCGGCGGGCCTCCGCCTCCTGCTCGGCCTGGTAGCGCGCGGCGTCGGCGGGCTTACGGACGCGGGTGTCGAGCTCGCGGTCGGTCAGGGCCGCCTGACGCTGGGCCACCTTCTCCTGCTCGGTGAGGACTTCCTGCTGACGTGCGGCCTCGGCGAGCGGACCGGCGGCGGCGGCCATCGCGGCCGCGGCCTCCGTCTCGGCCTTGATCTCGGCCTGCTTCAGGTAGAACGTCCGCTCGGCGATGGCGATCTCCTCGGCCGCCTTCAGCCGGGCCTGCTCCGAGGCGCGCCGGGCGATCGCCTCGGCGATGTCCGCCTCCTGCTTGGCACGGGCGGCCTCGGGGCGGCCGAGGTCCTCCAGGTACGAGCCCTCGGTGGTGATGTCCTGGATCTGGAAGGCGTCCAGGATCAGGCCCTGGCCGGACAGGCTGGCCTCGGCCTCCTCCGCGACCTGACCGGCGAACGCGGCCCGGTCGCGGATGATGTCCTCGACCGACATCCGGCCCACGATGGCGCGCAGCGCACCGGAGAGCACTTCCTGGGTGAAGCCGACGATGCCGTCCTGCTGCTGGAGGAAGCGCTGGGCGGCGGCCCGGATGGCGTCCTCGCTGCCGCCGACCTTGACGATCGCGACGCCTTCGAGGTGGGACTTGACGCCGCGCAGGGTGACGGCCCCGCGCACGGCGACGGGGATGTGCCGGCTGGAGAGGTCCAGGGTGAACTTCTGCTGGACGAACGGCACGACGAAGACGCCGCCGCCGACGACGACCTTCTGGCCGCTGTTGTCGATGCTGGACCGTCCGGTCACCGGGTCCACGGACTTCTTGCCGCGGCGTCCGGTGATGATGAACGCCTGGCTGGGGCCCGCGACCTTGTAGCGCGTGATGACGGCGAGGGCGAGCAGGAAGAGGAGTACGACGACTCCGACGATGGCGATCAGGACTGGACTCATAAGGATGTCCCCCTCTGCCTCCCGACAGGGGGACGGCAGTTCTGTGGCGAGCGGTGGCGTACGGGCCGGTGGGCCGGCTCAGCGTTCGACGGGACGGACCGAGACCGAGGTGGTCGAGAGCGTGGCCTCGACCCAGATCTCGGCGCCGCGTGCGACCGGTACCGGACTCTTCGCCGAGAGCTTCACGGGCTGGCCCCCGAGCTGCACCAGCACCTCCCCGTAGCCGTCGGCCGGAATGGCCGTGACCACGGACCCCGACGTGCCGACGAGGTCCTCGTCCCGCGGGGTGGCGTCGGTCTGATCCCGCATCAGGGCCCGGCTGAACTTCCAGGTCAGCCAGGCCGCGACCAGACCGGCGAGCGCCCCGGCCGCGGTGGCGGCAATCGTGCCGGCACCGGTCGTACCGAGCACGATGGCGCCGCCGAAACCGAGCATCGAGAGGAATCCGGCGATCACCGGAAGGGAGACCAGCCCGCTGAAGAGGCCTTCCAGCAGACCCCCGAAGAGTCCTTCGAGGATCCCGTCGAAGATCAGTGACAGGGCGAGAAGCGCGATGCCCGCAATTCCGAGACCGAGAAACAAGGTCACGCGGTCACTCCTCCCGGCTGCCGGAAATCCCCCGAGGTTTTCCGTCGAACTGGCTGGATGGTCCCATACATCCCCGACCGCCGGAACTGCCGTATCCCGGCAGTGTTCTACCTGTTACCCATGCCGGACAAACGCTTCGCCAGCGTGGCCGGCGACTGGAAGGTGGCACCCAGCAGCGCCACGTGCTTCCAGCGGAGCACCCCCTCGGCGTCGATCAGGAACACCGAGCGCCGCACCCCGATCCCGGGCGCCGCCACTCCGAACGCACGGGCCGTCGCACGGCCGGTGTCCGCCAGCAGCGGCATCCGCAGCAGGTGGGCACGGGCGAACGACTCGTGGCTGTCCACGTCCTGCGGGCTGATCCCCCAGACCTCCGCGTCCAGCCCTTCGAAGGTCTCCAGGCCCGAGGAGTACGAGCAGAGCTGCTTGGTGCACACCGCCGTGTTGTCGCCGGGGTAGAAGGCGAGGACGAGGGCGCGGCCGCGCGCGGCGGAGAGCGTGTAGTCGCGGCGTTCGAAGGAGTCCCCGTCCAGGACGCCTCCCGGGAGCGTGAAGTCCTGGATCTGCTGGCCGATCTGCGGTGAGGATCCCATGTGATGTCCTTTGTGGGTCCGGCAATTGGGGGAGCGGCGCTGCGTGCGGGTGCTGCCCGTGCCCGTACAGCATGCTCGGTACGGATCCGATCACCGCACCCGGAGGTACACATGACGCCACCACGCCCGCCGGCCGCCGCGGTGCTCCTGTTGCACGGCGGCCGGGAGACCGGACTCGGGGTGCCGCCGCCCGGCCCGTTCAACCTGCCCGCGGTGCGGATGCGGCCGTTCGCGCGCGCCCTGCGGGGAGCGCTGCTCGGGGAGGTGCTGGTGCGGGCGGTCCGTTACGGACACCGGGGGTGGAACGGGGACCGGGCGGATCCGCTGCACGATGCCGTACGCGCCCTGGACGTGCTGCGGCGTACGGCGGGCGAGGTCCCGGTCGTGCTGCTCGGGCACTCGATGGGCGGCCGGGCGGCCCTGGCCGCCGCCGGGCACCCGCTGGTACGGGGTGTGGTCGGCCTCGCCCCGTGGTGCCCGCCGGGCGACCGGACCGGCCAGCTCGCCGGACGGGACGTCATCCTGGTGCACGGCACCGACGACCGGGTCACGAACCCGGCGGACTCCCGCGCGCTCACCGAACGGGCGAGGAAGGGCGGCGCCCGGACCTGCCTGGTCACCGTGGAAGGCGGCGACCACGCGATGCTCCGGCGCGCCCGGGCCTGGCACCGTCTGACGGCCGCTCTGGTCGCCGGGCTGCTGGACCGCGCGCCCATGCCCGGGCCCGTCGCCGAGGCGTTGCGGCTGCCTCCGGGGGCCACGGCCGAGGAGGGGACGGTGGAGCTGGACCGGGTGCTCCCGCCGGGGTCCTACGCCTCGGGCGGTACGGGCGGGGCGTAGTAGTCCAGGAACATGTCCACGCCGTGGGTGATCAGCCGGTCGGTGGCGTCGTCGTCGATCGTCGTGCCGTACGAGCCGAAGACCAGGTGCGGGAAGACCAGCAGCGCGTACAGCTGGATGATCGCCGTGTCCAGGTCGGGGACGACCAGCCGGCCGCGGCCCGCCAGTTCGCGCAGGGCGTCGGCGACGGCGGGGTGGTGGCCCTCGGGGCCGTGGCCCTGCCAGGCCTGAGCGATCTCCGGGAAGCGGTGCAGTTCGGCGGCGACCAGGTTGCGCAGCGCGATCACGTCCGCGTTGCCGCGGACGGCCGCCACCCAGGTGCGGGCGGCGTCGACGAACGCGGCCCGCAGGTCGGGGGCGTCGGCGAGCGCGGCGAGCGCCGTCGTGGACGCGCCGTCGAGCGGCTCGTCGAGCGCGCCCGCGACGACCGCGGTGAACAGCGCTTCCTTGCTGCCGAAGTGGTTGTAGACGGTCACCTTCGAGACGCCCGCCCCGGCGGCGATGGCGTCCATGCCGACGCCGAACCCGTCCCGGAGGAACGCCTCGCGGGCCGCCTTCACGATGGCCTGCCGTTTGGCCTCGGCGCGGGGTCCCGCGGGGCGGGGCTTGATGTCCATGAGGCGATGCTAACAGCGACCTGAACTGAACAGTTGAGTTCAACTGAACTGAGCCGTACAGTTCAGTTCATGGCTCATGACGCGTCACCGAAGACCTCCGCCCACGGCGCGGTACCTCCGCGCGGCGGCCACCCCGACCACCACCGTCCGCCCGAGGCCCGCAGGCCCGGGGCGATGCTCGCGCTCATCTGCGCGGCCCAGTTCATGCTGGTGCTCGACGTCACCGTGGTGAACGTCGCGCTGCCGGGCATGGCCGCCGAMCTGCACCTCGACCGCACCGCGCTGACCTGGGTGGTCACCGCCTACACCCTCTGCTTCGGCGGCCTGATGCTGCTCGGCGGACGCCTCGCCGACGCCCTCGGCGCCCGCCGCACCCTGCTGGCGGGCCTCGCCGTCTTCACCGCCGCCTCGCTGGTCTCCGGGCTCGCCGGCAGCGCCTCCGTACTGATCGGCGGCCGGATCGCGCAGGGCGTGGGCGCCGCCCTGCTGTCACCGGCGGCGCTCTCGCTCGTCACCACGTCGTTCCACGGCCCCGCACGCACCAAGGCGCTCGGGGTGTGGGCCACGATCGGCGGCACCGGATCGGCCATCGGGGTACTGGTGGGCGGCGCCCTGGCCGCCGGGCCCGGATGGAGCTGGGTCTTCTACGTCAACGTGCCCGTCGGACTGGCCCTGCTGGCCGCACTCCCCGCCTTCGTACCGCCGCGCGCACCCCGGCCCCCGGCCGGCACGGCCCGGCTCGACGTTCCCGGGGCGGTGCTCGTCACGGCCGGTACCGGTGCGCTGATCTACGGACTGGTCGAGGCCGGGGACGGCGGCTGGGGCGCCCCCGCCACCCTGCTGCCGCTCACCGCCGCCGCGCTGCTGTACGCGGGGTTCGCGGCGGTCGAACGAACGGCCCGGGAGCCGCTCATGGACCTGCGGATGTTCACCCGGCGCCCGGTGCTCGCCGGGGCCTTCCTGATGCTGATCGCGACCGGACTGCTGATCGCGTTCTTCTTCCTCGGCTCGGTCTACCTCCAGCACGGCCGCGGCTTCGGGGCCATGCGGACCGGCCTCGTCTTCCTGCCGGTGGCGGTCGCCGTCGGCGTGGGCGCGCACCTGGGCTCGCGGCTCGTCACGTCGGCGGGAAGCCGGGCCACCGCCGTCGGCGGGATGCTCGTCGCCACCGCCGCCTGCGTCCCGCTCACCCGGATCGACGGGGACAGCAGCGTGTACGGGGTGCTGCTGCCGGGTCTCGCGGTCGCCGCTTCCGGGCTCGGGGCGGTGTTCGTCACCGCCACCACGACGGCCCTGGGCATGGTCGCGCACGAGGAGGCGGGGCTCGCGTCCGGCGTGGTCAACACCTTCCACGAGGTGGGCGGCTCGGTCGGCGTCGCGGTCGTGTCCACGGTGGCCGCCGCCGGAATCGGCGGCGCGGCGGGCACCGTGACCGGCTTCGCGGACGCCTTCCTCGTGTGCGCGGTGGCGGCGGGCGGCTGCGCGGTGGTGTCCGCGGCGCTGGTGCCCCGGGGGAAGCCGGAGACGGGGGGCGCGATGCCGTCGCACTGACGGTGGGGCGGGCGGTCTGCGGATGCGGTGGCGGTGCGGCCGTCCGACGATGAAGGGCCGGGCAGTCGGGCGGCCCGCGCCCTGCCCCAGGAGGTACGCCTTGCCGGTCCCCACCGACCGTCCGCGGTCGATCGACGCGACGGCGCTCGCCGCCGTGCTCGAAGGCACGACCGCGGGCGTGGCCGTGTTCGACACCGAGCTGCGCTATCTGTACGTGAACCCGGCGCTCGTCCGCCACAACGGCCTCCCGAGCGCCGCGCACCTGGGCCGCCGCCCCAGCGAGGTCATGCCCGACATCGACGCCCGCGAGGACCTCATGCGCGTCGTGCTCTCCGACGGACGGGCGCGCGAGTTCACCTCCAGCGGCCGGCTGCCCGCCGAGTCCGGCACCGCCCGCTGCTACTGGCACGGGGTGTACCACCGCCTGGAGGTGGCCGGCCGGATCGTCGGCGTCGTCGGGATCGTGCTGGAGGTCATGGCGTCCGACACCGAACAGCAGCGGCTCGCCCAGGCCCAGCGCCACCTGAGCCTCCTGGACAGCGCGAACACCCGCATCGGCACCACGCTCGACATGGACACCACCTGCGCCGAGCTGACCGAACTCGTCGTCCCCGGCCTCGCCGACGTGGCCACGGTCGAGGTCTTCCCGCCCGACGTCGCCCCGCCGGTCCGGCCCGCACCGCCCGACGTGATCCGGATGCGGCGTGCGGCGATCGCGTCGGTGC
Source organism: Streptomyces sp. OR43 (assembly GCF_008042275.1). GTDB lineage: Bacteria > Actinomycetota > Actinomycetes > Streptomycetales > Streptomycetaceae > Streptomyces. The sequence continues at coordinate 1,914,752 of NZ_RDBK01000043.1, forward strand.
GCGGGCTGAGCCGGGGGATCGCGCAGTTCGGGGTGGCCGGCGACTACATCGACTACCAGGAGGACGCTGCCGTGCCGCGCTGCCTGGTCACCAACCAGCCGGTCGTGGAGAACCTCACCGGCGACGAGCCGCTGAGCCGTGCCGCGCCCAACCCGGAGCGGGTCGCCGCCTACCGGGAGCTCGGACTGCACTCGGCGATCGCCGTGCCCATCGCCGTGCGAGGGGCCCCGATCGGCGTGCTCGGCCTACTCAGGGCCGGCGGCTCGCCCGTCTTCACGGACGACGACGTGATGGTCGCCCGCGAGCTGGCCGTACGGGCGGCCGTCCACCTCGACCACGCGCGCCGCTTCACGCACGAGCACACCATCGCCCTGGAGCTCCAGCGCTCCCTGCTCTCGGAGCCGCGCCCGCCGCACCCGCACATCGAGGTCGCCACCCGCTATCTGCCGGCCGACCGGAGCGTGCTGGTCGGCGGCGACTGGTTCGACGTCATCCCGCTGCCCGACGGCCGCCACCTCAAGGCGATGGGCGATGTGATGGGGCACGGCGTCGAGGCGGCCGTCGCGATGAGCCACTACCGCTCGCTGCTGCGGCTGCTGGCCGACGAGGAACTGCCGCCGCACCGCATCCTGGAGCAGCTCGACCGGATGGTCGAACGGTCCGGGCTCGACCGGGCGGCGACCTGTCTGCTCGCCGTGGTCGACCGGTCCGG
>NZ_RDBK01000043.1:1915563-1925618 GCF_008042275.1 Streptomyces sp. OR43
GAGCGAGGAGGACTGGGACGCGGTGCTGCGGACCAACGTCACCGGCGTCTGGCTGGCCATGAAGCATGAGATCGCCCACATGAAGGAGAACGGCGGCGGCACCATCGTCAACATCTCCTCCAATCTGGGCGCACATCTGAGAATCCCCAACGCCGCCGCGTACATCACCTCGAAGGCGGCGGTCTCCGCGCTGACCCGCGCCGCGGCGCTCGACCACATCCACCAGGGCATCCGCATCAACGCCGTCAGCCCCGGCGCCTCCGCCGCCCCGGCTCGCCGTCGTCGCCGTGGACGGTGGTGGTCCCGGAGGTGGGGGCGATGCCGTTGGCGCCGTTGATGAAGCGGTTGCCCCCGGCGGTCAGGAGTTCGCGTCGAAGCCGTTGACCATGTCGAGGTACGCGACGCCGCTGCCGTTGCCGCTCCAGGACCAGCCGATGTAGCCCACTCCCAGTGACTGCGCGGTCGCCGCTGGGCGTGCGCCACGCACAGGATGATCGGACCGGAGCGCCTCAGGTGGTCCCGCTCGCCGGGGGCGCGCCCGTCAGGCCGAGGACCCGCTGTCGACGACCAGATCGGTGCCGACCACCGAACCGGCCGCGGACGAGGCGAGGTAGAGCACCGCTGCGGCCACTTCCCCGGCCTCCGCGAGCCGGCCGAGCGGATTCTCCGTCTTCACCCGCTCGGCCCGGTCCGCCTCGGTCTCACCGGGCCGCAGCGACATGGGGGCGGCGGAGGCGCCGGGGCTGACGGCGTTGATGCGGATGCCCTGGTGGATGTGGTCGAGCGCCGCGGCGCGGGTCAGCGCGGAGACCGCCGCCTTCGAGGTGATGTACGCGGCGGCGTTGGGGATTCTCAGATGTGCGCCCAGATTGGAGGAGATGTTGACGATGGTGCCGCCGCCGTTCTCCTTCATGTGGGCGATCTCATGCTTCATGGCCAGCCAGACGCCGGTGACGTTGGTCCGCAGCACCGCGTCCCAGTCCTCCTCGCTCACCTCGCCGACGGGGCCGGCGCCGCGGAGTATCCCGGCGTTGTTGACCGCGATGTCCAGCCCGCCGAAGCGGGTGACGGTCTCGCGTACGAGGTTCTGGAGCCGGCCGGAGTCGGTGACGTCGACGGTCACAGCGGCAGCCGTGCCGCCGGCCGCCCCGATGAGGCCGACCGTCTCGTCCAGGGAGGCCACGGTGCGTCCCGCGGCGACCACGGACGCGCCTTCGGCGGCGAAGGCGAGTGCGATGGCACGGCCGAGGCCGGAGCCCGCGCCGGTGACGAGGACGGTCCTGCCGGTGAAGCGGTTCATCTCGGTGACTCCCTGGGTGGTGGACTACTGGGTGCGTTGGTTCATGCAGGCCACGACGAGGAGGGCGGCTCCTGTCGCGGCCAGGGCGGCGGCGTCGCTGCCGAGCGTGAGCAGGGCGGCGAGGAGGACGGTCGGGCCGCATTCCATCGCGGTGTTCAGCACGCCGCCCGCGAGCCCGGTCTGCCCCGGCGGTACGCCTTCGGCGGCGAGGACCGAGGCGCCGGCGAAGGAGGCCGCGGTGCCGGCCGGCAGCAGCACGAGGCCCGGCAGCATCCCGTACGCGTAGCCGGTGTGCGCGTCGAGCCCGGTGAGCGCGAGGAGGATGAGCCCGGCCGCGGCCGTGCCCATTCCGGCGGCTGTGACGGCCCGGGGCCCGTACCGCCCGATGAGCGGTCCCGCCGCCCGGCCCGAGGCGATCAGGGCGACGGCGAACGGCACGAAGGCGGCCGAGGTCCGGACCTGGGACCAGTCGCGCACCTGCTGGAGGTGGAGCGACAGGACCACGAAGGTCAGCGCCGTCCCGCAGGCGCTCAGCGCGATGGCCAGGAGGGCGAGGGACCGGCGCCGGCCGAGCAGGAACCGGGGAGGCAGCAGCGGGTCGCGGACCCGGCGCTCGGCGTACCGGAACGCGGCCAGCAGGGCGATACCCCCGAGCAGCGGTACGAGCACGGCCGCCGATGACCAGGGCCGGGCGTCGGTGACGACGAGCCCGTAACTGGCCAGGGTGATCCCGGCGGTGGCGAGCAGGGCACCGGGCAGGTCGAGACTCCTGCCGGGGTCCGGCGCGGTGTCCGGCAGCAGCCTGCGCGTGAGGGCGAGGGCGGCGAGTGCCACCCCGATCGGCAGGGCGAAGGTCCAACGCCAGGAGAGCAGCGCCGAGATGACACCGGAGAGCAGATTGCCGGCGGTCGCGCCGAGTACGGAGAGCCCGCCCCAGGTGGCCATCGCCCTGCCGTACTCGGGCGGGGAGGGGAAGACGGCGCGCAGCACGGCCATGGCAGCTGGTGCGACGAGGGCCGCGCCCGCGCCCTGGGCGAAGCGCGCCGCGAGCAGCCCCCCGATGCCGGGGGCGAACGGGGCGGCGGCCGAGGCTGCCGCGAAGAGCACGAGTCCCGTGGTGAGGGTGCGTCGCCCGCCGTAGCGGTCGGCCAGGCGTCCGCCGAAGAGCACCAGCCCGGCGAAGGTCAGCCCGTAGGCGGCGCTGAGGAGGATCAGGTCGGCGCGTTCCAGGTCCAGTTCGCGCCCGATGCGGGGCAGGGGAACCGCGAGGGCCGCGAGCGTGAAGATCAGCGTGGTCTGGACGATGCCGAGAAGCACGAAGGCGTATCGGTACCGCGTGCCGACGACGCGGGCGGAGCCTCTGGCGGTCATATCTCCCCCTGATATTTGACCGAACGTTCCATTATTCGGGCGCGCGAGGAGCACCCTCGGAGGCACTCGATGACATGCGGCGGCACTCGGCGGCACCCGCCGACTCCGTCGCGCGTGATTCAGTCCAGCAACGTCAGCGCCTGCTCGGCCGCGTCCCGCACCCGGGCCGGATCGTCCGACGCCTTGCCGACGACCCGGATGCCCTGAAGCAGGACGAGCAGCATGCGGGCCAACGCACGCGGATCACGGTCCCCGGGAAGCTCACCCTGACACTGGGCCCGCACGAGCGCGGAGTGCAGCGGGGCCTCCAGGCGCTCCCAGCTGATCTCGACCCGACGGGCCGCCGCGGGGTCGTGCGGGGCCAGTTCGGCCGCGGTGTTGGTCACGAAGCAGCCGTTCAGCCGCCCTTCCGGGGAGGCCGCCTCCGCAGCGAAGCGGCGCACCACCGCCCGCACCGCGGGAAGGGCGGGGCCGGGCTGCGACAGCTCGACCAAGAGCAGCGGGTCACGCGTCTCGGCGTACCGGTCCATGGCCTTCAGATACAGCTCGTTCTTGCCGCCGAAGGTCGCGTAGATGCTGGCGCGCCCGATGCCGAGGTGCTCGACGAGGTCCGCCACCGAAGTCGCTTCGTAGCCACGCCGCCAGAACAGCTCAAGGGCCGACTGCAGCGCGGCGTCCGGATCGAATTCCTTGGTCCTGGCCACGTCGAGGACCCTAGACCTATCTGGAACGCTCGGTCAAATAACACTGGACGCAACCGGGTTCACACGCCCGCCCGTCAGGGTCGGCGCGGGTTCGAGGAGTTCCGAAAGTTTCGAAGCAATCCGTGACCAGGAATGGATCACCCACCCCACCGCGCTCGACCGGCAACAGTTTCCGCGCACGTGAGTTACGCCTTGAACTGCCAAAACGATGTCGACGGCGCCCTTTCGTCCAGGCCGAAGGTTTCGCAACTCCTGCCGAAACTATTGACAGTCGTGAGGGGCAGACCAAGACTCCGTGATCGGGCCGGACAGCCTCTGCCGGCTACCGCATGAGCCCAACCACGCTCTGGAGCAGCCGTGTTGGGGGTTTCGACAGGACCCGTCCGGCACCGCTCCTACGTAACAGCCCCTGGAGGAAACCGATATGAGCGCACCCGTGCCATCGCCTCGCAGACGCAGCCCCGGTCGCTTCATGACCCTGCTGAGAAGCTCCTGGGCGATCGCCCTGGCCGCGGTCGCCGTGCTGCTGCTGCCCAACGCCGCCAGCGCCGACACCGTCGTCAACGCGAACCAGACCGGCACCAACAACGGTTACTACTACTCGCACTGGAGCGACGGCGGCGGCTCGGTGTCGATGACGCTGGGCTCGGGCGGCAACTACGGCTACCAGTGGAGCAACGTCGGCAACTTCGTCGGCGGCAAGGGATGGAGCACCGGCGGACGCAAGTCCGTGAACTACTCCGGAAGTTTCAACCCGTCGGGCAACGCCTACCTCGCGCTCTACGGCTGGACCACCAACCCGCTGGTCGAGTACTACGTCGTCGAGAACTTCGGCACGTACCGTCCCACCGGCACCTTCAAGGGCACGGTCACCAGCGACGGAGGCACCTACGACATCTATGAGACGACCCGGGTCAACCAGCCCTCGATCGAGGGCACCAAGACCTTCAAGCAGTACTGGAGCGTCCGCCAGTCGAAGCGGACGGGTGGCACCATCACCACGGGCAACCACTTCGACGCCTGGTCGAGCCACGGCATGAGCATGGGTTCCTTCAACTACATGATCATGGCGACCGAGGGCTACCAGAGCAGCGGCAGCTCCAACATCGCCGTCAGTGAAGGCAGTTCGGGAGGCGGTACGGGCGGTGGCGGCACGGGCGGCGGTACCGGCGGTGGTACGGGCGGCTGCGCAGCGACGCTTTCCGCAGGCGACAAGTGGAGCGATCGCTACAACCTGAACGTCTCCGTCACCGGCGCCGGCAACTGGACCGTCACCATGAAGGTCCCTTCGCCCGAGAAGGTCCTGTCCACCTGGAACGTGAGCGCCGGCTACCCGGACAGCCAGACCCTCGTGGCCAAGTCCAACGGCAGCGGCAACACCTGGGGAGCGACCATCCAGACGAACGGCTCCTGGACCTGGCCCACGGTCACCTGCAGCGCAGGTTGATCCACCCTTGATCCACCCGGGTCCGCAGTGACCCTCACCTTCCCGTGACCCGACCTTCCTCACGCGCCCGGCCGCGCTCCTCGGCGTGGCCGGGCCTCCGCCACCAGGAGGACCCCCATGCATCTCCTTCCCCGCCGTCGCCCGGCCGCCCTGGCCGCCGGACTCGCTCTCACCGCGACGGCCTCCCTGGGCCTGACCGCCACGGCCGCCGCTCCCGCTCAGGCCGCCGCCTGCAACGGCTACGTCGGCCTGACCTTCGACGACGGCCCGTCCAACGACCACACCCCCGCCCTGCTCAACGCCCTCAAGCAGAACGGCCTGCGGGCCACCATGTTCAACGAGGGGCAGTACGCCGCCTCCGCCCCGAGCCAGGTGCAGGCCGAGATCAACGCCGGCATGTGGGTCGGCAACCACAGCTACACACACCCGCACCTCATCCAGCAGAGCCAGGCCCAGATCGACTCGGAGGTCTCCCGGACCCAGCAGGCCATCGCCAACGCGGGCGGAGGCACGCCGAAGCTGTTCCGGCCGCCGTACGGCGAGACCAACTCCACCCTCAAGGCCGTGGAGGCCAAGTACGGGCTGACGGAGGTGATCTGGGACGTCGACTCGCAGGACTGGAACGGCGCGAGTACTGACGCGATCGTGCAGGCCGTGGGACGACTCACCAACGGTCAGGTCATCCTGATGCACGAGTGGCCGGCCAACACCCTCGCCGCGATCCCGCGCATCGCCCAGTCACTCGCCTCCCGCGGCCTCTGCTCCGGCATGATCTCCCCGCAGACCGGACGGGCCGTCGCGCCCGACGGCAGCACCGGCGGAGGCGGAGGCAACGGTGGCTGCAACGCGACGCTCTCCGCCGGGCAATCGTGGAGCGACCGCTACAACCTCTCCGTCTCCGTCACCGGCGCCGCCAACTGGACGGTCACCATGAACGTACCGGCCCCCGAGAAGATCCTCTCCACCTGGAACGTCAGCACCGCCTACCCCAGCGCCCAGGTCCTGACCGCAAAGCCCAACGGCAGCGGAAACACCTGGGGGGTGACGATTCAGACCAACGGGTCCTGGACCTGGCCGACGGTCTCGTGCACCACGGGCTGACGGTCTCGCGCACCACAAGCCGGCGGTCTCGTGCCCTACGGGCTGACGACCTGCCGCACCACAAACCGACGGTCTCGTGCACCACGGGCTGACGACCTGCCGTACCACTCTTCGCCGGACGTGGCCGCGGCCCGTRACCACCGGCGCACTCTGCGCGCATCGCTCGATCCGGTGGTGACGGGCAACGGCGACCGGCTCCGTTTCGAGTCCTTCTCCGGGCGCGGAAGGCGCCCTCGCCACGCGGCGGAGGCGGAGGCTTCATCCCGTACGCAACGCCCCGGGCGCCGGAGTGGCATCGCGTCGCTGCGCGCCCGGCTCCGCCGGAGTCCGCAACCCGCCGGGGCCGGGGCGCATTAGGGTCGGCCTTCGGCCACCACGTGCGCGGCCGGGAACGAGGGCTCGGCCCGGGAGAGGTATTCGTGAACATCGTCGTGCAACGCGGTGCGATCGCCGTGGTGCAGGTGCTCGGCCTCGCCGTGTGGTTCTCCATGTCGGCCGTGGTTCCCAGCCTCCGGACCGACTGGGGACTCACTGCCGGGGGCGCGGTATGGCTGACGGCCTCGGTACAGATCGGCTTCGTCGTCGGTGCCGTGGCCTCGGCCACCCTGAACCTGGCCGACCGCGTCCCGCCGCAGCGTCTGCTCGCCGCCAGTGCGGCGGCAGCCGCCGTCTGCACCGTGGTCCTGGCCTTCGCCGCCGACGGGTTGACCGTCGCCATCCCGCTGCGCTTCATGACGGGGATGTTCCTGGCCGGGGTCTACCCCACCGGAATGAAGCTGATGGTCTCGTGGTCCGGCAGTGCCGGACGGGGCAGGACGATGGGCGTCCTCATCGCCGCCCTCACTCTTGGCTCCGCGCTTCCCCATCTGATCGCCGGAGTGGGATCACTGCGCTGGCGCGACGTTCTGCTCGCCGCCGCGGCGGCCGGGTTCGCGGGTGCCGTCATCGCGCTGCTCTTCGTCCGGCCCGGCCCCTACGCGGCGAAGTCCGCGCCCGCCCGCAATCCCGGGTATGCGCTGACCATGTTCACCGAGCGCGGGCCACGGCTGGCCAACCTCGGCTACTTCGGGCACATGTGGGAGCTCTACGCGCTGTGGACGTGGATCCCGTCCTTCCTGCTGGCGACGCCTGCCGCGGAGAGCCTTCCGGGTTCGGTGGAGGTCACCGTGTTCCTCACCATGGGCCTCGGCGGGGTCGCCGGCTGTCTGCTGGGCGGCTGGGCGGCGGACCGCTTCGGCCGCCCGCCCGCAGCCATGGCGGCTCTCCTTCTCAGCGGCCTGTGCTGCCTGGTCTCCCCCTTCTTCTTCCCTTCCTCCTCGCTGCTTCTGTTCGCCTTCTGCATGCTGTGGGGCGCGGCCGTGATCGCGGACTCGGGGGTGTTCTCGACCTCACTGAGCGAGGTCGCCGACCACCGCTACATCGGCACGGCCCTCACCGCCCAGACCGCCATCGGCTTCGCCCTGACGGTCATCACCATCCAGCTCACCCCTCTGCTGGCCGAGGCCGTCGGCTGGCAGTACGCCTTCCTGCTCCTGGCACCGGGGCCGCTGGCGGGCGCGATGGCCATGCGGGCGTTCGGCAGACACGCGAGCGCACATCCCTGACCGCTCCGCCGCGTCGGGGCAGGCAGGCGCGTCGGCCCGGTGTGAACCGTTCCCACGCGCCTGCGAACCGCACAGCGTCACGGCGACGGAAAGGAGGGAAGGTCAGCGTTGCAGGGTGAGGACGCCCGGACGCCACGGCAGGCGGTTGTACTCGCCTCCCGCGTTGGGGTCCTTGCCCTGGTAGAGGAACTGCAGACTGCACGGGTCGATGGTCATGGACTGGTCGGGGTTGTTGCGGACCAGGTCACCGTGACTGACGTCGTTGGTCCAGCCGGCGCCACTGTTGGCCTTGCCCGCGAAGGGGTTGCTCTCACTGGCGGCCTGCGGGGTCCATGACCCGTTCAGGCCGGAGGCCGTGAAGGAGCGGAAGTAGCGCCCGTTCGCGCCCATCGCCTCGACGAGCATGAGGTACTGGTTCTGACCCTGGACCTTGTAGACCTGTACGCCTTCGAAGAGGTTGGCCTTCGTGTCGCTCATGACCGTCGTGTACGAGGAGCCGAAGTTGCCCGGGAAGTTCCCGATCGGCATGCTCGCCCGGTAGATCTTGCCGTTGTCACCGGCGAAGAACAGGTACATGTTCTGGCCGTCGGCGATCAGGGTCTGGTCGATCGGGCCCGTGTCGGAGCCGGAGATGCTCCCCATGAACAGCGGCTGCGGAGAGGACCAGCCGTTGGCGTCGGTGGGGTCGCTCGACGTGCGGTAGACGAAGGGCGAGGCACCCCACTGGTACGCAAGCACCCAGATGTTCTTCGGCGCGAAGTAGAACAGCGTGGGCGCCACCGCGGCCTGGCCCATGCCGGTCTGGCCGGCCGACGCCATGTCCGACCAGTTCGTGAAGGGACTGAACATCATCGAGCCGTACGACGATCCTGACACGTTCGACGCGTAGACCAGGTGCCTGCCGTTGTGCGTCACGGTGGTGAAGTCCTTCACGGCGGCCCACCCGTTCGCCGGCTGCGCCAGCACTCCCGTCGATGTCCAGCGGTACGTCGACGGAAGAGAACATGTGCCGTCCGTCGGCGGGGTCCCGGTCAGACCGGCCCACTTCTGGTTGCTGCCACCGTTGCACGTCCACAGCTGAACCGCCGTGCCGTTGGCCGTACCGGCGCCCGCGGCCTCCAGGCACAGCCCGGACTCCGCTCCAACGACCGTGCCGTCGGAGTTCACCCGCCACTGCTGGTTCGCACCGCCGGAGCAGGCCCAGATCTGCACCTTGGTACCGGCCGTGGTGGCATGGCCCGGAACGTCCAGGCACTTGTTGCCGTACACGGTCAGCTGGTTGGCGTCCGTCGACGTCCACTGCTGGTTGGTTCCGTTCCAGCAGTCGTAGATCTGCAGGGCCGTGCCATCAGTCTGGACGGCACCCGGCACATCGAGGCACCGGCCCGAACCGGCACCGCGTAAGGCGCCACTGGCAGCCGCCTGAGCCGGGGTGGCGACGAGCATCGCCGCCATCGCGGCCAGGGCCGCGACCACGGCGGCGAGCACCGCGGACGGATGCGTGCGGCTGAATCTTCCTCTGCGCATGGGGACTTCCTCCACGTTGAGTAGATGTTGCCGGCCGGCCTCTCCGAGGCCGGCTTCCCGTTCCCTGACAGCGCCAACTTGGCGCGTTCATGACATACAAATCCCCGACAACTCCGCGTACGCCACACTCGGGCAGGACGACCGGGAGCGCCCGGCCACGGCATGGAGCGACTCGACCTATTCGATATATCGAACAAGGGTCGAAATGTCGAGCACCCCCATGATAGGGAGCCGGTGAACAACGTCAATACGTCTCGCATGTATCGACGTTGATGGCGAATGCTTTCGGGGACCCGCGCACGACGCCTAGCCCCGGGTCAATGGTCGGATCACGCCCGACTCGGCGCCCGGGCGGAGGCGATCCGGCGCCGTTCCGGACCGCAAGGACTGCACGTCGGCATCGGAACCTACGGTCGCGAGGGCGATGCCGCGACACGCTCGACTCTGGCGCATACCGAAACTTTCGAACGAGGAGGCCGTCTCCGGGCTGCGGGCCGATCGGGCGTTTTCGGACGTGCCGGTTCGCATGGGCGCACGGCTCCCCGAGAACCGCGCGACTCGGCGCGCCGCTGACGGCGACGGCGACGGCGACCAAGGACGGGGAACGGACCCCGTCGGCGACCGGCCGCCCCGCCACCGCGGCGTCAGGTCCACGCGAGGTCAGCGATCAGGACGCCGAGGACAAGAGCCGCACGGCCGGCCCGGTCATGACCGCCACCCGGCCCACATCTGCTGGCGTCCCCCGCCGCTCGCCTCGATGCTGTTCCCTGCACCGTCGGTATCCCCATTCCGAGAAGGGCCCTTTTGTGCATGGACGAACCCTCTTCGGCGGGCAGCATGCGCTCCCGTCTGGCACTGCAGGCAATCCAGGAGCTGTTGGAGTCCCAGCGGCGCCGGGTCACGGCCTATGCAGGCCTTCACGCGACCGGCCCTCCCGCCCCCGCGGACTCGCCCACACCGGCCACGCCGGCCCCTCCCCCGCCCTCCGGCCAGGAGGGAGG
>NZ_RDBK01000043.1:1925718-1973225 GCF_008042275.1 Streptomyces sp. OR43
TCCGCCGCGCGTCGCATCGCTCCCGTTCAGCACGCATGGCGGGTGGTCGGGCTGAGCGTGGCGGGTTCGGTGCTCGCTTCGGCCGTCGTCCTGTCCCTGGACGGGATCCCGGACATGGCGTACCTGTTCGCCGCCGCCGGTGGAAGCGCGCTGTTCATCCTGATGCCCGCGCTGTCCGGCCTGATGCTGGGGCGCCGCCGTCGGCTGACCGGGCTGCTGCGGGAGCGCAACGCCTACCTCGAACACGCCCGGTCGCTCGCCGACGAGGCGGCCCGCATGGAGGAACGGGCGCGCATCGCGGGCGAGATGCACGACCTGCTCGGCCACCGCATCGGCCTCATCTCGGTGCACGCCGGAGCGCTCCAGCTCGCCGCCGAACGTCAGGCGCCTCCGCTGGCCGCCCACGCCGAACTCCTCCACACCACCGCGGGAACGGCGATGGAGGAGCTGCGCGGCATCCTCGGCGTCCTCCGCCACCACACGGACGAGGAGAGCGGGGAGCGAGGGACCCGTGAGGATCTCTCGGCCCTCGTCGCGGATTCCCGGAGCGCGGGCGCCGACGCCGCACTGCACTGGAACGCGACCGGCGCCGCGGAAGCGGATCCCCGGACCCGCCAGGCCGTCCACCGTGTCGCCCGCGAAGGTCTCGCCAACGCCCTGAAGCACGCGTCCGGAGCGCCGGTCCGCGTGACGGTCCACGACGAGGGGGACCGGGTGGTGGTCTCCGTCGTCAACGACGCCCCGCCCGTGCCGCGTTCGCCCGGGGGCGGGAACCGCAGCGGACTCGTCGGTCTCCGGGAGAGGATCGGCCTGCTCGGCGGCACCCTCGACTGCGGGCCGCGTCCGGAGGGCGGCTTCGTCCTCGCGGCCCGGATACCCGCCCGGCCCGACGCGCCGCCCGCTTACGCCGCCTCGATGGAGCCGGTGCCCGGCGGGGCGGGATCGAGGCCTCCGCTCTCGACGGAGGTCCTCACATGGCCGCGCCTGCTGGGCGGGGGCTGCGCGGCGATGCTGGTGCTGCTGCCGACGATCGGCGGCAGCCTCATGCTGCTGATCATGGCGGTCCTAGACTGATCCGATGATCCGCGTGCTGATCGCCGACGACGAGGCGCTGATGCGCGCCGGAATCCGCCTGATCCTGGAGAACGACGACGGGATCCGGGTCGTGGCCGAGGCGCAGGACGCCCGTGAGGCCGTCGAGGCCTGCCGCGCCCACGTCGTGGATGTGGCCCTCCTCGACCTGCGTATGCCGGGTGACGGGATCGCCGCCGCCGCCGAGATCATCCGCCACTCCCCCCGTACCCGGGTGGTGATGCTGACGGCGTTCGGCGAGGAACCGAGCGTCACCCGCGCGCTGCGCGCCGGAGCCCACGGCTATCTCCTCAAGGACACCGGCCCCCGCGAGCTCATCGAGGCCGTACGCCGCGCGGCCGCCGGGGACCCGGTCTTCGCTCCGCAGGTCACCCGCCAACTGGTCGACTTCCGGACCAGGTCGGGCCGCGGCAGCGAGGCCGCGGCACGGCGGATCGCCGGCCTGACGCCCGCCGAACGGGACGTCCTGCGGCTGCTGGGCACCGGCCTGTCCAACGCGGGGATCGCCGCACAGCTCCATCTGAGCTCGGGCACGGTCAAGGCCCACATCAGCAGCATCCTCACCCGCACCGACTGCACCAACCGGGTCCAGGCGGCGGTGCTGGCGCACGAGGCGGGGCTGACCGGCTGAGACCGGGGAGGCTCGTCGGGCCGGTGTCAGTGGTTTTCGGCGGTGGGGCCGACGGCCCCACCGCCGAGGGCGGTCATCGCGAAAAGCGGTGCCCCACCGGGTTCAGGAGAACGGGAAGGGGTACGCGGTCGGTCTCAGGGGAACGGGAAGGGGTATCCGCCGGGTTCAGGAGAACCGGAAGCGGTACCCGGTCGGTCTCAGGAGAAGACGACCGACCGCACCAGCAGCCGGTCCGAGGCGCCGCCGCCCGGCCGCAGCGTGTAGTAGGCGTCGCCCGTGCAGTCCGCTTCGAGGAACACGGTCGCCACCGCGTCGGTGCGGTTCTTGGGCGCGTACGCGGCGGAGCCCGGCTCGGATCCCGGGCCCTGGATGTTGATGCACGTGGCGCTGTCGGGGTCGTTCATGAAGCCGACGGCCTCGTAGCCGTCGGACGTCAGGTACGTGTAGCGGAACTGGCCGTTGGCGGCCGAGGCCGAGCCGGCGGTGGCGAGGAGCAGAACGACGGCGCCGGCCGACGCGGCCAGGGAGGAGCGGAGACGCATGGGGGTGTTCACCTTTTCTCGGGCGTACGGAGATCAGGGCAAGCGCTGCCCGGACCGCCCGCGAGGCAATCGCCGCGTCGCCCGAACGAGGTGCGCGGAATCGTTCCTCCCGGGCATTCGGCCCTGCCGGACTCCGGGTCGGCCCCGGTCGGGCCCGGACGGTCTCGGTCGGCCCCGGACATCCCCGGTCGTCCACGGACATCCCCGGACGGGAGACGATGGTGACGCGTAAAGATCGTTTCTGCGAACCGGCCCGCTCGTTGGGTCGGACGTGAAGATCAACACGGACGCGCACGCGCAGTCCGAACAGCAACTCCTTCCTCGACTGCCTGAGTTGACCGGCCTCCTCTTCCGGGACGGAGACGAGGGCGCGGACGCGCACGGTCTCTGGCGCAAGGTGATCTCGACCGACCGGTTCCGCCATCGCGTCGACCTGCGTGCCGAGGAACGGTGGCAGCTGTCGTACGACCGGCTGCGGGCGCTGAACGAAGAGGTGCTGTGCCCGGAATCCCTGGCCCGGGATGCCCGTGGGCTGGCCGCCCTGCACGAGTGGACCTCGGTGGTGGACGGGGCCACGGCCACGGTGGCCGGCATTCACTACAACCTCTTCCTCGGCAGCCTGCTCGACGACGGCACCTCACCGGCGCGTGACCTCTCCGCATTCGCCGCGCTGAACCGCACAGGAACCTTTCTGTGCACCGAGCGCGCGCACGGCAACGACGCGGCCGCGCTGGAGACCGTTGCCCGCTACGACCGCGAACGTGACGAGTTTGTGCTGCACACCCCGCACGAGGGTGCCCAGAAGTACATGCCCAACACCGGTCCCGCCGGCGGGCCGAAGACCGCGGTGGTCGCGGCCCGGCTCCTGGTCGATGACCGGGACCACGGAGTCTTCCTGTTCCTCACCCCGCTGAGCGACCGCCACGGCACGCTGCCGGGTATCACCGTGACGCTGCTGCCCGACCGCGTCGGCAGTCCCGTGGACCACTGCGTCACCGCCTTCGACCAGGTGCGACTGCCCCGCACCGCCCTGATCCAGGGGGAGCACGGCGAGCTGCTGCCGGACGGCACGTTCAGCAGCGCCGTGGGCAGCCCGCGCAAGCGGTTCCTGCACGCGATCCGCCGGGTGACGGCCGGAAAGCTGTGCATGAGCGCGAGCACTCTCGGAGGCAGCCGCGCGGCCCTGGCGATCGCGGTCCGCTACGCGGGCATCCGGCACGTCTCCGGCCCCGCGGCCGGACAGCGCGTCCCGCTGGCCGCGCACCGCAGCCATCACGCCCGGCTGCTCACCTGCACGGCCACCGCCTACGCGATGACCTTCCTGCACCGGGCCGTCACCGACCGCTGGATCGCCCACGCCCCCGAAGACCGGGCCGAGACCGAACGACTGGTCGCGGTGGCCAAGGGCTGGATCACCTGGCAGGCCCGGGAGATCACGATCGAGAGCCGGGAGCGCTGTGGCGCCCGCGCCCTGTTCCCGGTGAACGGGCTGGCCGAGTTCGCCGCGAACGCGGACGGAGCCATCACCGCCGAAGGCGACAACCTGGCGATCTGGTGCAAGGCCGGGGCCGAGATGATCTTCGGCCATCCGCTGCTCCCGGCACCGCCGCCGGCGACCGGCCGGGAATCGCTGACCGACCCCGCCTTCCTGCGCCGGGCCCTCTCCGCCGCGGAGCGCCACTGGCACCTGGCCGCGCGGCGCGACCTGCGCGCCGGTGCCGGGGGCGACGCCCTCGGCCGCTGGAACCACGCGTCCGCCGCCGCCCTCGCCCTCGTCGGGACGTACGCGCTGGGCCGGGCCGCCGACGCCTTCGCCACGGCCTGCGCCGACGTCACCGACCCGGGCACCCGCGCCACCCTGGACGACCTGCGCGCGCTGTTCCTGCTCGACCGGCTGCCCGCCCTGTCCGGACTCCTCCTGATCGAGAACGCCCTCACCCCTGACCAGGTCCGCTCCCTCCCCGACGCGGTGCGCGCGCTGACCTCCGGACTCGCGCCGCATCTGCCGACGCTGACGGAAGCCTTCGACATCCCGGAGGAGTACCTGACGTCGCTGCCGATGCTGACATCCGTGTGAACGGCACACCGGCGGCGATATCCGGTAACGGCAGCAGGAGGCGATACCCGGTAACGGCAGCAGGACCCGCACCGCGCGTGGCGGTGCGGGTCCTGCTCAGCGCGGTGTGCGCCGCCTTGCCTCGTCGCGGTGCGCCGCCCTGCTTCGCGCGGTGTGCGCCGCCCTGCGGCGGCGGACCGTCAGCTCTCGGCGGAGTCGTCGCCCGTCTGCCCGGCACCCTCTCCCGAGCCGGCCTTCTCGCGCATCTTGCGTACGAGCTCGGCCTTCCGGTCGGCTGCGCCCTGGCGGTCGAGGTTGCGGTGCGGGCCGTTGTTCTGCCGCTCGGTGCGGGACAGTCGCTTGCGCTTGCCGCCGCCCATGCCCACGGGGTTGTTGATGTTCTTGCTCACGGTCACGGGGTTCTCCAGGTCATGATGCGAAGTGATCTACGGATGCGTCGGTGGGGGACGGGCGGCGACGTCGAAGGACATCAGCAGGCGCCCGTCACGCTCTCACTCGTACATCGGCGTCTGGAAGAACATGACAACGACGTTACCCGGTTCCGCCGACTCCGCACACCAGCCATAACGAAAAGGCCCTGGCGCCTCCGGCTCACGGCAGGCGGAGTGCGCCACGCCACCGCCGCACACCGGCCCCCTCCCGCAGGTCGCGAGAGCGACTGGGGCGAGGGGTCAGGCGGACCGGGTGTCGGGGCGGGCGTCGTACTCGGCGCGAGCGGCGTCGATGTGCGTCAGGTGATTGATGCTCCACTCCAGCAGGGGAGCGGTGGCTCCGCGGAGGGCCCTGCCCATCGGGGTGAGTTCGTAACTGACGTGCGGTGGCATGACATTGCGCACCGTCCGGGTGAGGATCCCGTCGCGTTCCAGGCCGCGCAGGGTGACGGTGAGCATGCGCTGGCTGATCCCGTCGACGGCCCGCTTGAGCTCGGTGAAGCGGCGTGGCCCCTCGCTGAGATGCCGCACGATCAACAGCGACCACTTGTCGCCGACGATGCCGAGCACCTCCCGGACCTGGCACGGGTCCTCCGGCGGTGTCGCCCGTGACGCCCCGCCCTCGGTGCCGTTCATGGTTACCTCCAGAGAACCGGGGCACCTCAATGTGCCGTATTGATCGGGGTGCGACAGGTGCCGCACGATGATTTCGGTTCCTGAAGAGTACCGAGGCACGAACGGGAACCGTCTGGTTTCTCGTGCCTCCATGCTCCGAAGAGGAAGAAGTCACCCCCTCATGTCAACTTTTCTGCTGGTACACGGTGCCTGGCACAGCGGCCGGTGCTGGGAGCGAGTGGTCCCGCTGCTGGAGTCGGCCGGACACCGCGTGTTCGCGCCCTCGCTGACCGGCTACGGCGACACGTCGCACCTGCTCGGCCCCGACGTGGGGCTCGACACGCACGTCGAGGACGTCGTGAAGCTGATCCACGAGGAGGACCTGACCGACGTGGTGCTCGTGGGCCACAGCTACGCGGGGCTCGTCGTCTCGTCCGTGGCCAACGAGGTACCGGAACGGATCGCGCATCTGGTGTACCTGGACGCGATGGTCCCGGAGCACGGCGAGAGCGCCGTCGACGTGCAGCCCATGTCCCAGCACCTGATCGACCTGGCCGCCGGGTCCGGCAGCGGCTGGCGCATCCCGCCACTGCCCGAGATGCCCGCGCCCCTCGGCCTGTTCGGGGTCACGGACCCGGCGGACGTCGCATGGCTGCGTACGACGCTCTCCGACCAGCCGGTGCGCTGCCTGCAGCAACCGGCCCGGCTGGACAACCCCGCCCTGGCCTCGGTCCCGCGTACCCACATCCACTGTGTCGGCGCCGAACCGGAAGGCATCGTGCGGCGGCCCGTCCCCGCGACACAGCCCAACGGCTCGCCGGCACGCATACGGGAACTGCCGACCGGACACGACTGCATGATCACCATGCCGTCGGAGCTGAGCGAACTGCTGCTGGAGGCCACGCTTCGGTAGCGCCGGCCGGTGACCGGGACCGCGGACGTGGGCCGAGGCTACGACGGCGCCGCGACCCGTACGTACCCCATGACGTGATCCGCGAACTCCGGGCCGGATGTGCAACCCTGAACGACCACGGGATCACGCCCGGCGCGAACGGCGGTCCGCCGACCGTTTCCGTCCTGGCGACCGCCGGAGTCCTCACCGTCCTCACCGCCCTGTCCGAGCCGCAGCTTCCTTCAGGCGTGCTCGACCTCGACCGGGCGGGCGGGAAGCTACCGGTCGGCTGGACACTCAGCCGCTCCACCGCGCACGTCACCTTCGACCTGGTCCACACCGCGACAGGCGCGGCCCGCCCCGTGGTGGGACTTCGCAGGCGTCCAGTTTGTGTGGTGCCACTGCGCCGACGACTCCGGTCACGACCCCGAACCGTGTCCCGGGACGGCAGTACACCCGCGCCGGAAGGCCCCCTGAACGGGACGAGGGCCAAGGCGCGCACCGCTATGGTGTCCTCCTCTGATCTTGGGGGGTCAACTATGCGTATATCGCTTCGCTCTGGTGTCGTCAGTGCGGCCGCGGCGATTGGCCTACTCGCTGGGGTGACAGCGCCGGCCGCGGCCGCGCCTACGGGCTACGACCGCTGTCCTAAGGGGAAGATCTGCCTGTTCGACGGAGCGTATGGCGCGGGAACCATGGCAACGTACTCCGGCAGCAAGCCGACCCTGGGTTCCTTCGAGAACAAGGCTTCGTCCCTCATCAACCGCACGGCGTCCGACTACATCTGCGTCTACACCAGATCGTCTTACCAGTACATCGACGGCGTACACGACGTTGTGATGTGGACCGGGAGCCATGAGGGTCTGGACCTGGCCGGCTTCCACGACGCCAACAGCCACCTGTCCAACAACGTCAGCTCGTTCCGTCTCGGCGGCACCTTGCACAGCTGCCTGACCGGACTGGACTACATGGAGTGGTACAACAGCAGCAATTACGACGCCCGGTCCGCCCGGACCTTCGGCGACCTCAACGCCGACGGCAGAAGCGACCTGCTGTTCCGCTCCCGCAACGGCCGACTGTGGTTCCTCCGCGGTGACGGTACCGGCACCCTCATCGGAGCCGGGTGGAACTCCATGACCGCGCTCACCAGGCACGGTGACCTCAACGGTGACGGCAAGGAGGATCTCCTCGCCCGTGATGCCTCTGGCGTGTTGTGGATATACCCGGGCAACGGCAAGGGGTGGTTCGGTACCCGCGCCAAGATCGGCGGAGGCTGGAACAGCATGCGCCGCATCACTGCGGCCGGTGACCTCAACGGCGACGGCAAGGGCGACCTGCTGGCAGCCGACACCTCTGGTGTGCTGTGGATATACCCGGGCAACGGCAAGGGGTGGTTCGGTACCCGCGCCAAGATCGGCGGAGGCTGGAACGGTATCAATGCCCTTGTCGGCATCGGTTCCTTCAACAAGGACACCACTAACGACCTCATTGCCCGTGACACCGCCGGCAAGCTCTGGCTCTACCCCGGCAATGGCAAGGGATGGTTCGGCACGCGCACCTTGATCGGTACAGGCGGTTGGCAGCGGTTCCGGTCGCTCTTCTCCGTCGGAGACGCAACCGGTGACGGCGACAACGATCTCTTCGGCGGCGGCCGTAGCACCCTCGACCTCTATGAAGGCACGGGTCAGGGCACCCTGAACTACCGCGAAAGCGACTTCCAGTGGGACGAACGCGAAACCGTCTTGTAAGAAACCACTGATATCGCAGCCACACGAGCATCAGGCACTGCCGTATCCGGGGCGCCGGCCGAGACGTCCAAGTCCCCACGGCTCGAACCGGCTTGGGGGCGCAGGGGGCGAGCACGGCGCAGACCCCGTGGGGTAGGAGCCGCCTACGGTGAGCACGTCTGCAAAGCAGGCGACGGTGCAGGCCGGCGAGATCCACGCAGCGGTCCGGGCACTGTGGGCGAATTCGCCGAAGAGGCCACCGAAGCCGACCGGGCGGCGACAAGGTGCCGCATACGAAGAAGCCCCGGGCCGCTGGTCCGGGGCTTTCTCATGGAGCGCGTGACGAGGCGCGAACTCGTGCTCTGCGCCTGGGAATCAACAGTGCTGGGACTCTGGTGCAGTCGCCTTGACCCGCATGGTGGACCGGTCCGGGTGAGGTCGGCAAGGTCTCCGGGAACCGTACTCGGCCGCTGCTGTCCGCTCCCAAGGGCACGGATGGGGCACGAGTGCCGACGATCACCTTCTCTCCTGCTGCCCACGGGTCGCCGCGATCGCGCCCAGGAGAAGCGGGCCCGGGCCCACGTTCGCGCCCGCGCGCCCTGCGAATATCCTCCGGGCGCTGCTCGGTTCTGCTGTTAGCATCGCGGCGTTTGCATGAGGCGGTACGGCTGGGGGGCCTTTTCGCCGGTACTCGCGCGACTGGTTGAGCCGACGCTGTGCGCCTCCTGTTTCCTTGGCCCTGGGGAGGGACCTCACTTTGACTCCTACGAGCAACGTCCGGCTGCGCGGAAACGGCCGAACCCGTGCCGCTCTCGCGCTGGCGCTGGCGGCGCTGACCGCGTCGACACCGGGCATCATGGCGCCGCCGGCGTTCGCCGACTCGGCCCCGAACGTCACCGTCCTGCCTGCGGCCCCGCGGTTCTCACCGCGTGCCACCTCGATCCTCAACGCCGGTGAGACCGGCTACCTGCTGGCTCAGGAGGGCGACGACCGGCTCCTGTGGATCGACTATGCGACCGGCTCGGCGTCACCTCTCGCCGTCACGCTGCCCGAGATACCGCGCTATGACTTCGACAGCGGCTACTGGGACGGCTTCCAGGGGCTGAACATCGGGGGTGGCGGCTACTACGGCGACGGCTCCGACACCGTCGCCCTCTACTCCGCCACCCCCGCACCCCACGTGACGCTTCAGAAGGGCGCGGGCGCCGTGTTCGCCGACGTACGACTGCCCGAGGGACAGTCGTACGTCGGGACGTTCGGCGACACCGTCCTGACCCGGACAGGTGAGGCGGACACGCCGACCGGCTATCACCTGCTGCGGTACGAGGCCGGTCAGGTGACGGACACACCGGTCACCGGCTTCCCCGAGGGGGCCGAGCTCGGGGGGCTGGAGGACGCCGACGCGACGTCGCTCATCCTCCGGTACAAGGACTCCACCGGCGGGTGGGGGCGCTGGGTCCTCGTGAACCTCTCGGACGGGGTGGCAAAGCCTCTCCCCGACCGTCCGGTTCCCGAGGATCCGTGGAGCGTACGTAGCTTCCGGCTCGGCGCAGGGACGATTCTGCGGAACGGGAGCGATCTCCTGGACCGTGCCGCTCCGCACGCCGTGCTTCGTACCGTCGAAACCGGCTCCGTCTCCTACGACGCGACCATGGTCCCCGTCGGCACGGCCATCTTGGCGGTCCAGCGCCAGAACCCCGGCAACAACGAGTACCGGGGTTCAGAGCTGTGGAGCCTTCCGGAGGAGGACGAGGGCCAGGCCCCACCCGTACTGCAGCAGGCGAACGCGCAGGTCGTCCTCGCGCCCGACGGCACCGCGCTCGTCGCCGGCGCGAAGACCGCGGAGGCCCAGGGCGACATCGACTGGGCCGTGCACCGGCTCGTACCGACCGCCGGCGGCGGGGTGGAGGCGCGTCGCCTCCGGACCGTCGCTCCCATGCCCGCCCGCGTCTTCGGCCTCTCCCTGGGCTCCGGCATCCTCACCACGGCGGAGAACAGCACCTACTACCAGCCGGGCGACTACTACGGGGTGTACCGGAGCACCTGGCTGAGTTCTGCCGGGCAGCCGCAGCCGGTGCGTACGACCGTGGACGGGTTGCTGAGGACCCAGAACTGCGTCACGTTCATCCCGGACCGCTGTGTCTCGCTACGGGCGAGCGGCGACGGCTTCCACGGACAGCGGACCGCCGCCGATCACGGGGGAGCCACGCTGCTCTACAAGAACGGCGAGAGCGATTGGGGACCGCGCGTCGACACGGACGGGGACCAGGTGGAGGACCTCTCCGGCCGGTTCGGCGTGACCGTCAGTGGGGTCACCGGTGACTCGCCGTCCATCGTCGAGTTCAAGCCCCCTACGGGCGGAACCATCCTGCGGCGGACCGGCTCCGCTCTGGCCGCGGTATGGGGTTCCACCCTCTGGAGCGTGGCCAAGGACAGCCCGAAGATCACGTCGCAGACCCTGCCGTCCGGTGCCGCCGGAGCGTCCTTCACCACACCCAACGCGTGCGTGCCGACGGAACTCCAGGCTGCGGGACGTTGGGTGTACTGGTCCTGCGAGGACAGCGAGTGGGGTCCCGAGGCGGGGTCGGGTGTCTACGACCGCCTGACCAAGCAGACCATGCGCGTGCCGGGACGCAACATCCGCAACGTCCTGCTCGGCGACGGCTATCTCGTCCGGCAGAGCGGGGAAGGGCTGCGGCTCTTCGACCTGCACGCCGGTCTTCCCACCACTGGCACCGTGCCGCAGCGCGTGGTCGTGAGCGCGGCCGATCTGGGTCCCAACAACAAGCCCAACCTGGGCTGGACGGTGGACCGCTTCGGCGGCCAGATCGCCTACGCGGGCGACGACGAGCGTGTCCGTATCGTCGGAACCGGGGTCCCCGCCCCGGACGCAGGCGTGATCGACTCCGTCGTCGGCGGCTCCACGTTCAACCTGGCCACCGCGGCTCCGCGCTGGTCGGGCACCTGGTGGACCTCCAAGCCCACCGGTGCGTGGCGCCTGTCGCTGACCGAGGCAGCCACGAAGACCGTGGTCCGTACCGTCTCCGGTGCCGAGGCGCGCGGCCGCGTCGATGCCGCCTGGGACGGCAAGAACGCCTCCGGGAAGACCGTGCGCAACGGGGCGTACGTCTGGACCCTGACCGCCGAGCCCGCCGACGGGGTCGGCGCCGATCTGAGGGTGACCGGCTCGGTGACCGTGACCGGTGGCGCTCCGGCACCGCTTCCCGCGTGGCGGGATGTCAGCGGTGACGGCAGGGGCGACCTGCTCGCCCGCACCTCGGCCGGGGCACTGACCGTGCGGACCGGCACGGGAACCGGCGGGCTCGGGACGGGGGCGTCGGCAACCGGATGGCCGTCGACATCGACGGTCGTGCCGTTCGGGGATCTGTCGGGCGATGGGTGCAACGACGTGCTCGTCCGCAGTTCCGCGGGTGTGCTGACCCGATACGACGGAGGCTGTGGGAAGGCGTTCTCGCCGAGTGGCGTCCGGCTGACGATCGGATCGGGCTGGCAGGCGTACAACATGCTGACCGCTCCCGGCGATCTGACCGGTGACGGACGGACGGACCTGGTGGCCCGGACCCCGGCCGGCGAACTGTGGATGTACGCCGCCGATGGCGCGGGTAAGTTCAAGGCCCGCGTGCGGGTAGGCGGCGGCTGGCAGATCTACAACGCGCTCGTCGGCACCGGCGATCTGAACGGTGACAAGGCCGGCGACCTGCTGGCCCGCGACACCGCCGGAGTCCTGTGGCGGTACTACGGCAACGGCAAGGGCGCACTGGGTGGCCGAGTGAAGGTCGGCGGCGGCTGGCAGATCTACAACGCCCTCGCGGGCATCGGTGACATCACCGGTGACGGCAGGGTGGACCTGGTCGCCCGCGACACCGCCGGAGTCCTGTGGCGCTACAACGGCACCGCTGCGGGCACGTTCTCGGCGCGAGCGAAGATCGGCGGCGGCTGGCAGATGTACAAGACGCTGTCCTGACCTGAGACGCGAGGGCCGCACGGATCCCGTGCGGCCCTTTGGCCGTCACGCCCCCAGGCACGCGCCGTGGAGGGCGTGACGGCATGCGTGTCTGTTGGCCGATCAGCTGGGGCCGGCTCGGATGTGTCCGTCACTCAGCGTCCCTCTCCGCCGACGAGCGAGGGCAGGGCGGCCGGCGGTGCGGCGAACGCGCCGGTGAGCCGTACGCTTGCGCGATCAGGCTGCGCCGAGAGTCGAACTCGCGCTCCGAGCTTGGGAATCAGCGGTGCTTGGGCTGCTGAAGTGGCTCTGACCTGGCCTTGCCCGCTGGGCTGACTGTATGGGCTATGGGATCTGGGGGCCGCACCTACCGTTGCTGTCCGCTCTGCCGGGCGGCACGGATGGGGCACGGGAGCTGGCAGTGCGACACGTGCTGCGGTCGGCCTGCCGGAGGGGGTTCCGGTTCTGCGATCTCCGGCACACCGGGCACACCCTGTCGACCCGCTCGGGTGCCACGCTGAAGGACACCATGGTGCGCGCCGGCCAGTCCTCCGAGAAGGCCGCGATGATCTACCAGCACTCGGACACCGAGCCGGTCGACCGACCGGCTGCCAGGAGGGAGATACGGGCCGTCGCAGGACGGCGGTGGTGGCTGGGATGAGCGGCCCGGTCCCTTGTCGCGACGACCGGAAAGCCGTTTTCCAGGGTCGTAGCGGCTTGGCACCGGGAACGAGCACGATTTCTGGACGCTCGCGGACGCGGCGGCAGACGGGTGACGCGTCAGCGGACTCGGAGACCGACCGCCAGCGTGAGTTCAAGGACCCGGTGTGGTGATGCGAGATCGGGAAACAGCTCCCGCAGTTGCGACATCCGGTATCGAACCGTCTGGGGATGGACGAACAATGCCGCCGCGGCCTCGTCCCGCCTGCCCTGGTGCAGCAGCCACGCTCGCAACGTCTCCTCCAGCCGTCGTGCGGTTGCGGCGGGCAAGGTCTGCAACGGTGCGAGGGCTCGGGCGCGCAGGTCCGCGAACGCGTCCTCGTCGGCGCTGAGCACCAGGTCGGGCAGGTGGTCCTCGGTGTCGCGAATGTCAGAGGAAAGGGAGCGTGCGCGTAGGGCTCGTGCGTACGAGGCGGACGCGTGGGTCCATGGCCGGGCCGGGCCGACCACGGCGGCGCGGTCGGTCAGCTGCCGTAGGAGACGTGGTCGGTCGGCATCGGGGACGAGGAGCACACCGGTGGCATCCGGCAAATCGTCGAGGACGAGGGTGCTCGGGTCGAGTGTCCGGTAGGCAGGCCGGGCCTGGGCGGCGGGCAGCAGGACGGCGGTCAGTGAAACCGGCGGCTGCCACCTGGCCCGTTGGCCGGAGGCCAGCAGCACGTCCGGGCTCGCGCCGGCGAGGAGGTCGCGGGCCAGGTGTTCCAGGTGGCGCTCGTGGGCTCTGCCCCGGGCGGCCAGTTCGTCGGCGTGGCCTGCGGCGCTCGCGGCGGAGAGCTCGTCGATGTAGGCGAAGGTCAGCTCGGCGAACTTTGCGACCCCGGCGGCGGGCAGACCTGCGGGTACGGCACCCGCTGCCAGACATCGCCAGGCGACCCGGGCGCCGACGCGGTAGGCGCTGAGCAGGGCGTCCATCGAACGGCCGTCGCGCACCTCGCCGCGGCCCAGCTCGTAGGCGGCGTCCCCGGCGTCGCCGCCTGTGGCGTTACCGCTCGCAAGGTCCAGGTAGTGCCCCAGGGCGGTGCGGACGGCTCTGCGGATGGTGGCGCCCATGCGGCCCGACAAGGCATGGGCGTAGGGAGGAACCTCGTCGATGATCGCCTGGACGACTTCGTCGGCGGTGGTCTTCAGTGCGGCCCGAAGGGCGGTGACCGTCGTCTCATCCAGGCTCAGTTCGCTGGCCCTCCGGATTGCATAGCTCATTTTTGTTCCCTGCGAACAATTCAGTCGACCAGTTTTACGTCCTGCGGTCAGGACTTTACGCCTAGAGGCGCAGCAAGCTGGAGTCATGACGAGTGGAGCCCTCCGCAGTAGGGCGTGGAAACTGCTGGAGATGGTCACGACGCCGCTGCTGCCGTCGGACTACCTCGACCTGGTCAGCCCGCTGCGTGCGGGCGCTGACCTGTGTGGGCGCATCGAGGCCGTGCACTCCGAGACCGATAACGCCGCGACTGTCGTGATCAGGCCGGGGCGGGGCTGGCGCGGCCACACAGCCGGCCAGTACGTGAGGATCGGAGTCGACGTCGACGGAGTGCGCCTGTGGCGTGCCTACTCCATCACCTCGCCGACCAACCGCCGGGACGGCCGTGTGACGATCACCGTGAAGGCGATCCCGGACGGAAAGGTCAGCAACCACCTGGTCCGCAGGGCGAAACCGGGCACGCTGATCCAGCTCGACCAGCCGACCGGTGACTTCGTCCTGCCGCAGGCCAAGCCCGCCAAGGTGCTCTACCTGACGGCCGGTAGCGGCATCACGCCCGTGATGGGCATGCTGCGCGACATCGAACTCGACGACGTCGTCATGGTCCACTGCGCGCCACGCCCTCAGGACGTGATCTTCCGCAAGGAACTGCACAGTCTGGTCGCGGACAAGAAGCTTCGGCTCGCCGAGGTGCACACCGACACGGACGGCAAGCTCGACATCGCCCGTCTCCAAGAACTCGTGCCCGACTGGGCCCAGCGCGAGACCTGGGCCTGCGGGCCCGCAGGTCTGCTCGACGCCGCCGAAGAGCACTGGACCGAAGAGGGCGTCCAAGAACGCCTGCACACCGAACGGTTCCGCCCCGGCATCGTCGTCGCCGGCGACGGCGGCGAGGTCACGTTCAGCGCCACCGGCAAGACCATCGACGCGGACGGCGCCACGCCGTTGCTCGACATCGGCGAGGAGGTCGGCGTGCTCATGCCCTCCGGGTGCCGTATGGGCATCTGCTTCGGCTGCGTCACGCCGCTCAAGGCCGGCGCTGTCCGCGACCTGCGCACCGGCGAGATCACCGAGGCCGAGCCGGGCGTCCTCATCCAGACCTGCGTGTCCGCCGCGGCGGGCCCCTGCGACATCGAACGGTAGGAGCACCTTGACCGCCATCGACCCCACCGCCCACCTGACCGCGGAGCAGATCGAGGAACTGGGCCGCGAGCTGGACGCCATCCGCGACGAGGTGATCGCCGACCGCGGCGAGAAGGACGCCGCCTACATCCGGCGGATCATCTCGGCGCAGCGCAAGCTGGAGCTGGTCAGCAGGGGTGTGCTGCTGTTCTCGATCTTCCCGCCCGCGTGGCTGATCGGCACCGCCGGACTGTCCGTGGCGAAGATCATGGACAACATGGAGATCGGCCACAACGTCCTGCACGGCCAGTGGGACTGGATGCGCGACCCGAAGATCCACTCCACCACCTGGGAGTGGGATCACGTCTCGCCGTCCGATCAGTGGAAGCACTCGCACAACGAGCTGCACCACACGTACACCAACGTGATCGGCAAGGACAACGACCTCGGCTACGGCATCATGCGCGTCGACGAGGACCAGAAGTGGCACCCCTTCCACCTCGGCCAGCCGCTGTGGAACTTCCTCAATGCCTGCTTCTTCGAGTACGGCATCGCCGCGTACGACCTGGAGCTCGGCAAGAACCTCCACAAGCGCCGCCGCAAGAACCCGGAGTTCCGCGCGCGGGCCAAGGCCGTGGGCCGCAAGATCCGCAAGCAGGTGCTCAAGGACTACGTGATCCACCCGCTGCTCTCGGGCCCCTCGTTCCTCACCACGCTCGCCGCCACGTTCACCGCGAACCTGGTCCGCAACATCTGGACCCACTCAGTGATCATGTGCGGGCACTTCCCCGAGGGCGTAAAGGTCTTCGAACGCCGGTCGATCACGGGCGAGACACGCGGCCAGTGGTACCTGCGCCAGATGATGGGCTCGGCGAACATCAGCGGCAGCAAGGCCATGCACTTCATGACTGGCAACCTGTCGCACCAGATCGAGCACCACCTGTTCCCGGACCTGCCGAGCAACCGGTACGCCGAGGTCGCGCCGAAGGTGCGCGCGCTGTTCGAGAAGTACGAGCTGGAGTACATCACCGGCCCGCTCCCCAAGCAGGTGTTCTCCGCGTGGCACAAGGTCTTCCGGCTCGCGCTGCCGAACAAGCAGCACAAGGCCGGAACGCCGGACCGTGAGCAGGACCTCATCGCCGCCTGACTTCCCGGCCGCACCTCAAGCCCTCGGTGACGTCACTGCTGCGACACGACGGCCTGCTCGGCCAGTGGAGTTCCCTGCTGCCGGGTCCTACAGCTTGGTGAGCGCACGCCGGACAGACGCGACAGTGTCATGACGGGGCGGCGCGGCAGGCCCTACTTGGGCTGATGTACTCGCCGGCCTGGCTGGCGACCGAAGCCGGTGGGCGACATCCGCGTTCCGCTCCGGGCCAACAAGACTCGCGCTCTGAGCTTGGGAATCAACGGTTCTTACGTTGTGGAACAGGCAGGTGGATGGCTCCCGGCCTCTGGGAGCCGTATCTGACCGCTGTTGTCCGCTCTGCTGGGCACGGATGGGGCACGAGAGCCGGCAGTGCGCCGCGTGCTCCGGGCGGGCCGACTGGTCAGAGGGAGATGATGCGGACTTGGTTGCCGCAGAGCTTGGTCATGTCATCGCTGTCGGAGGTCAGCAGGGCGACGGGTTTCGGCTGGCGGAGCGCAACCTCGGCGACCGTGGCGGCGATGGCGTACTTGTGCCCGTGCAGCCCGGCGCCTTTGAGGAGCTCGGCCGCCGCTTTCGCCGCCTGCTCGGTGACGGGCTCCACCTTGACACGGGACAGGGCCCAGTTGAGGCGAGGCATGTTGGTGCGGGAGTGGGTGACTTCCACGATGGTGTTGGCCCCGACCACGAGGTCGGCTCCCATGTCGTGGAAGACCTGAAGCATCGCGAGGAGCTTGCGGTCCTGCGCGATCCAGGCGGAGAGCCCTTCCGCGTCCAGGACGACGGTCTCGATGCGCTCGCTCACGCGGCGTCCGCGTCTTTGGAAGAGCCGGCGGAGCCGAAGATCCTCGCGCGGGCCTCGGCGAGCTCCTCGTCGCTGAAGCCCCCATGCTCTTCCTCGTGGCGGCGGAGGTCGTCACCCAGAAGCTGGTGCCGGATCTGGCGGGCTACGGCTTCTGCCACGTACCCGGAGACGTTGTCCGTGAGCTTGCGGAGCTCCGCCACCTGGTCGCTGGGGAGCGTGACGGTGATGCGAGTCGTTGAGGACATGCGGTAAGCATACTGGAGTATGCGTGCAGGCTTTTTGCGGCACCGATCCTTCTGGTCAAGGTTTCGCGACCGGAGGGTGCGGTTTCCGGCGCCGGGAGTACGAGCCCGCCGACCATGCGCGTATCGGTCAGAAGGGCGGTTCGAGATAGCTGCGGCCATCACCGTGCGGCCCCCAGTCCCAGGACTCCTCCAGGAAAGGCTCGGAGTCGGGGGCGTCGTGGCCCCACGCTTCGAGCGCCCTCCGGGCAACACGCCGGTTGGGGTCGTCGCCGCTGGTGTCCAGGATGGCGCGCGCGTGCACGGGGTCCGAGCGATGGCGTACTGCGTCCACCTCATCGAGGACTGCAGGCCCGCGGAAGCTGACCCGGACGCCGAACTCCTTGCAGCCACGTTGACCGAGTGGCTTGCGCAGTCCCCGTTGTCTCTGGTCATCGGCTTTGCCGAACAGCTGTCGTGGG
This sequence comes from Streptomyces sp. OR43, assembly GCF_008042275.1. Classification (GTDB taxonomy): domain Bacteria; phylum Actinomycetota; class Actinomycetes; order Streptomycetales; family Streptomycetaceae; genus Streptomyces. The sequence continues at coordinate 1,943,382 of NZ_RDBK01000043.1, forward strand.
CGCTCTACCGGCTGGACCGCAAGGAGTACGGACACGACCTGAGCGGAGATGCCTTCCTCTACACCCGTGCCGCGGTCGTCGCCGCGGGCCGCACCGAATTCGACAGCGTCCTCCAGGACCCTTCGGCGAGTCGGGCTGGTCGCGCGCGGGGCTACGACCCAGCAGCGGACCGTCACCGCCCCAGTGCTGCTCCCCCGTTCACATGCACGATCTGCGCCGTCATGTACGCCGCTTCAGGTGACGCCACAAAGTGCACCGCGGCGGCGATGTCCGAGGGGCGGCCCGCCTGGCCCGTCAGTGACTGCTTGCTCCGGGCGGCGACGAACTCGGGCGTGGCCCGGTCGCCGAAGAACTCGGTGTCGGCGACAAAGCCTGGAGCGACCGCGTTCACGGTGATGCCCTGCGGGCCGAGCTTCTGCGCCAGCTCGAGTGTGTAGGCGTTGACGGTGGCCTTGGAGCCGCCGTACGAACCGGGGCCGCGCAGCGCGGCGATGGACGACATCTGGATGATCCGGCCGCCGGGCCGGGTGAGGTGCGGTAGCAATCCTTCGGTGAGCAGCACGGCGGTGAGCACGTTGGCCTCGAAGTTGCGGCGGAAGCTGTCCGCGACGCCTTCGAGGGTGCCGTCGTGGGCCGGCGCGACGTTGCCGCCGGCGTTGGCGACGATCACGTCGACCTGCGCGCCGCCCGCGGTGCAGAACTCCACGGCTTTGCGGGCCTGGCCGGGATCGCTCAGATCGGCGGCGACCCAGGTGGCCGTTCCCGCACCATGCGCGGCGTCGAGCTCTCCGGCGGCCTTCTCCAGGGGCTCCTCGCGCCGCCCGATGAGGACGACGTGGTCGCCGTCCGCCGCAAAGACCTCGGCCACCGCCCGCCCGATCCCCGTACCGCCACCTGACACCACGACCTTGCGATGCCCCATGACCCCACCTCATATCCTCATGTATGAACGCTGGTCACATCTCTGACCAGTGACGGTACGACCGCCGGTCTTCGGTGTCAACGGGCAGGTGCCGCCCGTCGGCTCCTCGCCCGGATGACGGGGCCCCGATCCGCTCCGACATGCCCAACATCCGCCCCTTCGCCTCAGGTCACCGATCTGGAACGGCAGGCGCCGGCACCTGATCCGTGCCCCCTGCGGCCTGCTGCCTCGGCCCGCAGAGCCTCCACGCGCTGAGCAGGGATGCCTTCCCGTTTCTCCAACCCGTTTCTCCAGCAGCCCGATCACCGACGGCATCCCGAACCTCCGCGACCGCACCAACACGACGCGGACTGCCTGCCACGGGTACCTCGGCCCTTGCCTGACCAGTAAGAACGCAGTCATCAAGATCGGAAGGCAACGGTCCCTGAAGCGGCGGATGACCAAGAATCTGGCATGGATGGCACGAGACACCTGAACTGGTCCAGACAACAAAGAGGCCCCCGGCCGCTGGCCTGGGGCTTTTTCATGGAGCGGGTGACGAGAATCGAACTCGCGCTCTGAGCTTGGGAATCACCCAGCACTTCAGGGGTGATGCGGCCTTCGACCTGGGAAATTGTGCTGCTGCACATTACCTTTCGGCGGCCCGGGGACACCCCTGTTGACCGCTGGTTACCTCCGTGACTGGCACGTATTGGCACGGCGTTGGCCAGGCCGCGGAAGGCCAGTCCGTTATCGCGGCGGCTGATGCTTTTGGTGTGACGGGACGGCGCTACTGCGGGAGCCGCGTCCGGCGAACGCGCTGGGCGACGGCTGAGAAACTGGACCGTCGGCGCGCTGGATACCTGCCGCTTCAGCCCAGAACCAGGGATTCGTCGCCGAAGTCAGCCACCAGCTTGAGCTGCCCACCCAGGGCCGCCACGTATGCGGCGAGAGTCTCGACCTCGGACCGGCTGATGGCGCCCTTCTCTATGGCCGAGATGCGTCCCTGAGTGACGCCGAGAGTCCTGGCCACTGCCGTCTGCGTCATCTTCTGGCGCTTGCGTACCTCAGCGAGGCGATGCGCGCGTACTTCCGACAGCAACGTGGTGGTGCGCTGCTCGACTTCCTTGGCTTCCTCGGTGGAGAAGCCGAACTCGTCTTTGAGGTCATCCCAGTCGACGGAGCTGGCCGTCTTCGGCTTGGTGGCGCTCATGACTCCTCATTCCTGGTCATTCTGGTACGCCTTGCAGGCGTCTTCCGCTTCCTTGATCGCTGTTCGATACCACCCCGACCAGTTGCCCGCCTTGTCGCCGCCCACGAGGATCACGGCGTTGCGCCCGGGGTCGAACACGAACAGGACCCTCACCTCACTGGCTCCGGACGATCCCGTCCGCAGCTCCTTCAGATTCGAGATGCTCGATCCAGTGATGCGGTCGACCAAGGGGCGGCCGAGAGTCGGGCCCTCCTGTTGCAGGACGTTGATGGCGGCAGTGATCTGGAGGAGTGTGTCCCTGTCGGCGTTTCGCAAGCTGTGCAACCAACTCCTGGCCGGTTCGATAACGATGATCTTGAACGGCATTCACTCTCCCACCCACCAGAACATCACCTGTACATAATATCACGCAGGGGTAATATGGGCGAGGCATCTACGATGTGCTGGGCTTGTCCGAGCCCTTGCGGCGCCGGCAGCGAGAACGCCAAGGAACGCCCGACGGCCACTGACGAACAGGTCGACGCGCTCGCTGACGCCATGGGACCGAGGTGGCGGCTGATGGTCTACTTCGGCGCCTACGGGCCCATGCGCCCAGAAGAACAGGCCGCCCTCCGGCGCCCCGACGTCACTCTCGAACCTCTCGCGGTCAAGGTCCGTGACGCCCCGCCCGAGCTGACCAGCGGCCGTCGCGTCGAGGGCGACACCAAGTCGGCCGCCGGAAGGCGAACCGTCTTCCTCCCGGCCTTCCTGCACATCGAGGTGAAGCGACACCTCGACCGGTACGCCGAGAAGGAACCCAACGGGCTCCTGTTCATCGGGGAGAGGGGCGCCCCCTTCCGCCGGTCCACCTTCGGCCGCAAGTGGCGCAGGGCCCGCGCCAAGGTCGGCCTGCCGGAGGGTTTCCGCTTCTACGACCTCCGCCACACCGGCCACACCCTGTCCACCCAGTCCGGCGCCACGCTCAAGGACACGATGGTCCGCGCCGGCCAGTCCTCGGAGAAGGCCGCCCTGATCCATCAGCACTCCGATGGTGAGCGGCAACGGGAGGTCGCCAGGGGTATCGATGCTCGCGTCCAGGCCGCCCGCCAGTGTCCGGCGCGCGAAGCCTGAATTGGCCGCAGGGGCGTGTGGCACCACACCGCGCGCCCTTGCGGCCCGGGCGATAGATCTTGGCGGCGTGGAAGATTCGTCGAAAGTGCAAGATTCACGTGATCGACTAAAGTTCCTGCGGTAGCATCCTTGGAGTAACGCAAGCTGTCGTGGATCGGAGTGATGCGTGGACGCGAACGTCGACGGGCCTATGCCGTCTTGGGCCAGTGGTCGATTTGGGGAAGATGTCGCCGGCCTTCGACTCGCGATTCAGATGGGGCTCCTCGACACGGAGTCGGCGATGCTCGAGTCGCATTTGGCTGGTCGGTCCAAGCACAAGTTCGCTGCTGGGGCGGCGCGCATGACCAATCAGTACGACCGGATCGCTGAGCACGTGCTTGACCTTGGCATCCCCGGGACCGAACTCATCAAGCCTGGCACGTTCTACGAGCTTGTGTTGGTGCACAACACCATCCTCTGCCCCTACCGCGTGGACTCGGTCGACGGCTTTGAGCCGGGCGACAAGTGGCCGAAGAAGCTGTCTCTCGTGATGCGGGAGCTGTTCGCCCTTACCGATGCGCCAGCACCCCGGTGGATCGCGGATCCTCTGGTTGAAGTGGAAGGCCTGGAGCTGCTTCTTCGGCGCTCACTGGCTGATCTTGCGCAGAGGGACCCCCGCCCCGGCCTGGTCCTCATCCCGTACGAGATGAACATGAGTGGTCTGCAGCGCGCCTGGTGGGGCCAGGCGAATCTCTTGGACGATGCTGGGAACCTGCAGTGGGTGACCGAAAAGTCTCTGCTCACGACCGGTGCCGAGAGCCGTATCTACGCTGTACCGAACCAGCGCGCAGGGGATAACTTTGCCTCTGGTGATCTTCCTGAGGTTGCGCTTTCCACACGCAGCGAGGCGGCCCGTGCCACGGGAACTCCGCCGCAGAGTGAGACCGAGTACGAAGCGTTCGTGAACGCTGCTGAGGACAATGAACATTGAGCAACCGCTACTGCCGGGGACGAGCCTGGGCGGTACTTCGCCGAGGGCAGTCTGGGACGGTTTCCACGCACCTAGGCTGACTCAGGCACGTCGCCTTGCCGGCCTCACCAAGCGCGAGGTCGCGGACGGTATAGGTGTGTCGGCAGCTGCTGTTGGCCAGTACGAGGCGGGTACCAACCGTCCTCGCCCTGAGCTCATTCCTCGGTTGGCCGACGTGCTGGACGTGCCCATTCAGTTCTTCGTCGCAGGCCGCCCGATGGGTAAAGTCGATAGCTCCATGGCTCACTTTCGGGCCCTGCGTTCCACATCCGGGGCGCAGCGAGAGCGGGCCCTCGGCTTCGTCGAACAGGTTTGGGAACTCACTCACGCGCTGGAGAAGCGCGTGCAGCTTCCTCTCGTGAACCTTCCCGGCTTCACAGGAGGCGAGGTATGCCCCGGCGCCGAGCTACCTGACGACCCCGTGGGCGCTGCCCGAGCGCTCCGGCATCACTGGGGGCTGGGTGACGGCCCTGTGCGCCACCTAGCTCGCCGGATGGAAGCGAATGGCCTCATCGTCGTCGCGCCGGCGGAAGCCGAGGAGGCTGCGGCTAAAGTCGATGCTTTCTCCAGCTCCGGGCTGTTGAGACCCGTTGTAGTTCTCACGCCAAATCGCGCCGACGATGTCTACCGATACCGCTTCAGCGCGGCCCACGAACTCGGGCACCTGGTTCTCCACGCGGGTGCTACTGGCGACAGCCGTTTGGAGCGCGAAGCAGATGCGTTCGCTGCCGAGTTCCTCACCCCTCGGGAATCGATCCATCCGCTGCTACCGCAGAGGGTGGACCTTGCGCGGTTGGCCGGCCTGTCGCAGACCTGGGGCGTCTCGGTGAACTCGCTCGTCTACCGGTACCGCGAACTTGGGCTCGTCTCTGATGCGACGATCAGTCGTGCGTACCAGCGGTTGCGAGGGCTCAGCGCGGAGCCCGGTTTCGCCCCGCAATCGGTACGTGGGTACCCCGGCGAACAGCCGGTGATGCTCAGTAAGGCATTCGAGCTGGCAGAGCAAGACACGGGACTGACAATACGTGCGCTTGCTGCGGAACTTGCGTGGAAGCCGGCGAGGGTACGTGAGCTGCTGGGGATGCCAGATAGTCGCCCGGTGCTGAGGCTTGTGTGACGAGGCCGCAGGAAGGGGCGCCCCCTGTCTGTGGCTGCCGACTGGTCTGCAAGTTCCATTTGCCGACGGACGCGCGGCAATCAGGGGGCGGGCGCTCCGCTGCAGGATTTTCGCTTCTCCGCCCTGGCGAGTCGTAAGGGGTTGTCACCCTCAGAGCCCAGTTCCACGTCGGCCCGCTGATCCAGCGGGCCGGCGCGCGTGCCCGGTACCTCTGGGGCTGCCTCCGCCGTCCATAGCTGTGGAAAGTCTTCACCAAGCACGAAGTGCTGGTTTCCCTGGAGGCCATGGGCCTGGTCGCTCTCGAGGCGCAAGCCTGCGGCCAACTCGTCTTGTACCAGCCTGCGCCCCGCCTCAAGGAGGCCCTTGCAGCTTCCAGAGCGGTCACTGACTTCACGCGCTCCGCCGCTCGCCCGCGTCCTCGAATGCCTACAAACCGCGCCCGGCCTGCCGCCCCCGCTTTAGCAAGCAGACTACGCGAACACCACCCGCTCGCAGCGACCGTTCAGACCCTGGCCGAACTCGGCGGCCCGTTCACATGAACATCGCTCGGTCGAGCATTCCCTCGTCCAGTACCGGCTGTCAGTGCGGTGGTCTACCTTGCGGTCCAGTCAGTTTCAGGTGCCGTACGGCCATGTATGAAGAACGAGGGTGCCGCCATGAGGAGATGCGCGGTCTGTAGGGCGGATATCAGCCACCGGCACGGCCTTGCGAAGTACTGCTCTAATACCTGTGCCGTAGAGGCACGCCGTCCCACCATGCTTGTCTGCGAAGAGTGCGACACCCCGTTCGCTCGGCCAAACCGTCCGGGTGCTCCGCCCCGCTACTGCTCCGAGGAACACCGGGCTGCTGCGGCAACCCGCAAGTCGACGGGCTATCACGCAAGGCGCATGGAAGAGCTTCGCTTGCAACGGGGTGACAGAAGGTGCGAAGTCTGTGGGGCCGATATCAATCACCGCCAGGGCGGCGCAAGGTTCTGCGACCAGCAGTGCCGCTATGACGCTCAAGGTCATGTTCCACACCAGCCCACATCCCATGAGGAGCGACTGCGCAAGCGTCGAGAGAAGCGGGCCGCCTCACGACCGGTATCGGTGACTCTGCAGTGCAAGCACTGTGGGGGCCTCTTTGACGAGCCTGGAAACAAGACGGGGCGCAAGCCTCAGGGCTGTCAACCGTGCCGCGATCTCGATAAGCCTCAGGCGCGCTCGGGACCTCATGCTTGCAAGGGTTGCGGTCTGACCGTTCCGACCGAGCGAGGTGGTCTCGCCCTCTACTGTTCTATCGGCTGTCAGGTCACCACGAACAATCTCGCGCAGGCGCAACGGCGCAAGGTTGATCGGGCAGAGGCCAAGCGAGACCGGCAGTGCGAGGTCTGCGGCCAGGCGATCGAGGTACGGGAACACGGTCTCCGTAAGTACTGTGGCCATGGCTGCTGGTACCGCGCCAACTACGTCCCCAGGCCGAAGGATAACGCCTGCGCTTGGTGCGGAGATGCGCTGTTCCATCGTCGTGCCGGTGCCAAATTCTGCGGACAGTCCTGCTACTTGAAGGCCCAGTACAAGCGTAAGGTCGGTACAGCTCTTCGCTCACGCCCTTGTGGTTACTGCGGAGAGAAGATGCCGCTCAGCACCGCGCACCGTGTCTACTGTTCGGGCCGCTGCTCCCGCCGTGCCTACTTCGAGGCGAACCGGGAGAGGGTCCGGGCCGCAAAGCGCCGCGGAAACCACCAGCGCCGCGCGATGCTCGCCCAAGCCGCGCGATACAACGTGACCGATCGTGACCTCTCCAGGCTCTGGAGCCAGTATGGGAACGGTTGCGCCTACTGTGGCGAAAGATCCTCGTCTCTTCATCAGGAGCACGTCGTCCCCATCTCCAGGGGCGGAGTCGACGGCATCGGAAACCTGGTCCCTGCCTGTCCCCACTGCAACCTCGCGAAAGGCGATCGGACCGTCATGGAGTGGCGCCTCGGGAAAAAGTCCCCCCGCTACACATGAGGCGATTCTCGGGTCTGGCGGGGATCGCCTAGGCGAGGCATGACGCAAGCAGTACGAGGTGGTGCCCTGCGCGCCTTCCGAGCAGGGCATTCGTGCGAGATGGGGCACGCGGAGGGCACGACACTCGACAAGAGGTCTAGACAACAAGAAAGGCCCCGGTCATTGACCAGGGCCTTCATCGAAGAGCGGGTGACGAGAATCGAACTCGCGCTCTGAGCTTGGGAAGCTCATGTTCTACCATTAAACTACACCCGCGTAGCGCACTGGCTGACCAGCGACGCATCGTCCCACACTGTACCCCATTGCGGCCCCCCCGAGGCATGAGCCCCGGCGTGAGGCGCGCGGGGAGGCGTGGTGGGATCCGGCGGGAGTCCGGTGGGGTGGGCGGTGGTGGACGGGGGTGTGTTGTGCGGGAGTTGGGGGCGTAGCGTGGGTGGTCGGAGTGCCGCGTGCGGTGGCGTCCTGTTCATCCCCTAATGTGGCTTTCTCGTCCACGGCTTGATGGGGAAGGGACTTGATGGACTCCATGGAGCGCACCGTCGTCCGCTGTGCCGAAGGGCACGTTTTCGCTACCGCCTCGTTCCCGATGCAGCAGCTCGGGTCCGGGCGGATCGGTCCCGGGCGGCTTATCCGCTGTCCTCGTTGCGCCCGGTTGCGGCATGCCGTGCCCGTGGTGTTCGAGGAGCGGTAGGGCTTCCGGGAAGATGGCGACAGGCGCGCGGGCGGCCCGATGGGGGTGGGCCCGCGCGTTCTGCGTATCCTCGGTGGGTGCTTCTCTCAGACAAGGACATCCGGGCCGAGATCGACGCCGGACGCGTACGTATTGATCCTTTCGACGCGTCGATGGTGCAGCCGTCGAGCATCGACGTGAGGCTCGACCGCTATTTCCGGGTGTTCGAGAACCACCGCTATCCGCATATCGATCCGGCCGTCGAACAGGCCGATCTGACCCGTACCGTCGAGCCGGACGGGGACGAGGCGTTCATCCTGCACCCCGGGGAGTTCGTGCTCGCGTCCACGTACGAGGTCATCTCGCTGCCCGACGACCTGGCCTCGCGGCTGGAGGGCAAGAGTTCGCTCGGCCGGCTCGGGCTGGTGACGCATTCGACGGCCGGGTTCATCGACCCGGGGTTCTCCGGGCACGTGACCCTGGAGCTGTCGAATCTGGCGACGCTGCCGATAAAGCTCTGGCCGGGGATGAAGATCGGGCAGCTGTGCATGTTCCGGCTGAGTTCTCCGTCGGAGTTCCCGTACGGCTCCGAGCGCTACGGGTCGCGGTACCAGGGACAGCGGGGGCCGACCGCGTCGCGTTCGTTTATGAACTTCCACCGGACGCAGGTGTGATGCCCGGTGAGTGACGACGTGCGGGAGAACCTGACGTACGACGGCTTCGGGCACGCCGTGCGGGAGCTGGCGCAGGCCGTGGCCGATGACGGGTACGAGCCGGATGTGGTGCTGTCCATCGCGCGGGGCGGGGTGTTCGTCGCGGGCGGGCTGGCGTACGCGCTGGACTGCAAGAACATCCATCTGGTGAATGTGGAGTTCTACACGGGGGTGGGCACCACGCTGGACATGCCCGTCATGCTGGCGCCCGTGCCCAATGCCATTGATTTCTCGGCGAAGAAGGTCCTCATCGCCGACGATGTCGCCGATACCGGCAAGACGCTGAAGCTGGTGCGCGACTTCTGTGTCGGCCATGTCGCCGAGGTGCGCTCCGCCGTGATCTACGAGAAGTCGCATTCGCTCGTGAAGTGCGAGTACGTGTGGAAGAAGACCGATCGCTGGATCAACTTCCCCTGGAGCGTGGAGAAGCCGGTCGTGCGGCGCAGCGGGCAGGTTCTGGACGCCTGACGGACGGAAATAGGCGGACGGACGGACCGACGGACGGAAAGGGCGAGAGCCCCCGCGCCCCTGGAAGGGGGCGCGGGGGCTCTCGCCACTTCTAGATGGTGCCCAGTTTGAGGATCGAGACCAGGGCCAGCAGCTGGATTGCCGACGCGCCCAGCGCCTTCGGCCACGGCAGGTCGTGGGACTTGCTCACCATCGAGGTGAGCAGGGCCGCCGCCGCCAGCCAGGTGATCCAGCCGAGGATCTGGACCAGGGAGTTCTCGCCGCCCAGGAAGAGCGCGAAGACCAGGCGCGGAGCGTCCGTGATCGACATGATCAGCATCGAGAGGCCCACGGTCGGCTGCCACGCGCCGTCACCGCCGAGCTGGCGGGCGAGGGTGTGGGTGACCGCGCCGAGTACCAGGCCGCCGAGCACGAAGCCGACGCCCGTGATGATGACGTAGGGGATCGCGTTGCCGACCGGGGCGTTGATCGCGTCGTCGCGGGCTTCGTCGAAGCCGAACAGCGCCAGCAGGCCGTAGAGGAACGTGACGACGAGCGCCGGGCCCCAGACGGGGTAGTCGCGCATCTGCCAGAACGTCGGCCCGGGGCGCGTCACGATGCCGCTCAGCAGCTGCTTCCAGTGCAGGCGCGGGCCCGCGGGCTGGGCGGGGGCCTGGCCGGCGCGGTAGGTGTTGCCGTCGCCGTACGGGTCCTCGTTGATGCTGAAGGCCTGGGTGTGACCGGGGCTGTTCGCGTACGGGTCGCCCTGGGGGGGGGCGGGGGAACTGGGCCGCCTTTGCCGCCTAGCTGTGACATCCCCTAGGGGAACCCTGGGGGGCTGTCCTCAGCCCGCTGTGAAGAGGGCGCTGGTGAACGTGATCAGCGGGCGGTCGGGCGTCGCCGCCGGGTACAGCGCGATCAGGTCCGCTGCTTCGCCCCGGTGCGTACGGACCACCGTGTCCGGCTTCCCGTCACCGTCGAAGTCCGCGTACCGCTGGAGAAGAGTCGTTTCCGCACGGGGCGCCGCGGGGCTGCCCGCCGTCTTGCGCAGCGGTGCCGTCGGGAGGTCCGTGGCCGGGGCGCCGAAGCGGTACGGGCCGCCCGGGCGGCCCGGTCCGTCCGGGCTGCCGAGCAGCAGCGTGCCCTTGCCGGCGGTTCCGGGTGCATGGGGGAGGGCGGTGTAGACCAGGTCGTCGTACCCGTCGCCGTTCGTGTCCGTCCGGGGCTCGGGGGCCGACAGGGCGGGGCCGGCTCCCGGGATCGTGCCGCCGGCGGCGTGCGGGCGGCCGTCGCGGGTGAACGGGCCCCGCAGGAAGCTGAACCGGCCCGCGCTCGCCGTCACGGCCAGATCCGGCTTCCCGTCGCCGTCGAAGTCGCCGCAGACGGGGTGGTCGGGCCACTCGTTGCCGAAGCGGGCCCGGTCCGGGATGCGCAGCGTGACCGCCTTGCCGGTGAGGCCCGCGGGCGAGCCGAAGAGGATCTGGAGCGGGACGGGCGGGCGGCCGATGCCGTTGTACGGGGGGTCGGTGGCCACGATCAGATCGGTGAAGCCGTCCTTGTCCAGGTCGCACGACGCCTCGGCGTCGAAGGCCGCGGGGAGGGTGTCGCCGGACTTGGCGGCGTTCGTACGCGCGCTGAGCAGTTGGCGTACCGAGGGGTCGAGGCCGCGGGTGGCGGAGCCGTACACGATGCCGATCCCGGCGTCGTCGCCGTGGCGGTCGGCCGCCGGTTTCACCAGGTCGTCCAGGACGAGGTCGCGGTGGCCGTCGCCGTTGAAGTCGTCGGGGACGCGGCTGCCGGTGCCGTGCGGGACGGCGTGGCGCTGGGCGCCCGCCAGGCCGGCCAGGGCGGTGGGCGGAGCATCGCCGTTCTTGGGGGCCGAGGAGGCGGGGGAGCCCGTGCAGGCCGCCAGCAGGAGGACGCCGCAGGCGCAGAGGGCGCCGATCGCCGCTGCTGTGCCGGTGGTCCGTCCGGTTCGCGTGGGTGCTGCTGTGCCGGTTGTCGGTCCGGTTCGCGTGAGTGCTGCTGTGCCGGTTGTCGGTCCGGTTCGCGTGGTCGCTCTCGTTGTCGTCCCTGCGATGCGTATCCGCACGGGATACCTCCGAATACGTATCCCCGCAGGAATACCTCGTACGTCGTGGCCGTCCCGGCCGACACTTCCGTCCCGGCCGCCCCACATCATGCGCCACCGGAGCCGTAAAGCAGAAGCGGCCGGTCCTGCCCCCGAGGCAGGTCCGGCCGCTTGTGCAACGCGGTGGCGCGGTTCCGGTTACTTCACCGGTTCCGGCTCCGGCGCGTCAGCCGTCTCCGGCTCGCCCGCGGGGTCGGCCGGGGTCTTCACGGAGTCGAGCAGCAGCTGCGACACGTCGACCACCTGGATCGACTCCTTCGCCTTGCCGTCGTTCTTCTTGCCGTTGACCGAGTCGGTCAGCATGACGAGGCAGAACGGGCAGGCGGTGGAGACGATGTCCGGGTTGAGGGAGAGGGCTTCGTCGACGCGCTCGTTGTTGATGCGCTTGCCGATCCGCTCCTCCATCCACATCCGGGCACCACCGGCGCCGCAGCAGAAGCCGCGCTCCTTGTGGCGGTGCATCTCCTCGTTCCGCAGACCCGGGACCTTCGCGATGATCTCGCGCGGGGGCGTGTAGATCTTGTTGTGCCGGCCCAGGTAGCAGGGGTCGTGGTACGTGATCAGACCCTCGACCGGCGTCACCGGGATCAGCTTGCCCTCGTCCACCAGGTGCTGGAGCAGCTGCGTGTGGTGGATGACCTCGTACTCGCCGCCGAGCTGCGGGTACTCGTTGGCGATGGTGTTGAAGCAGTGCGGGCAGGTGGCGACGATCTTCTTCGTCGCCTTCGCCTTCTTCGTCGAGTCGTCCTCGTCGTCCTCGCCGAACGCCATGTTCAGCATCGCGACGTTCTCCTGGCCGAGCTGCTGGAACAGCGGCTCGTTGCCCAGGCGGCGGGCCGAGTCACCCGTGCACTTCTCGTCGCCGCCCATGATCGCGAACTTGACGCCCGCGATGTGGAGGAGTTCCGCGAAGGCCTTGGTGGTCTTCTTCGCGCGGTCCTCCAGGGCGCCGGCGCAGCCGACCCAGTAGAGGTAGTCGACCTCGGTGAGGTCCTCGACGTCCTTGCCGACGATCGGGACCTCGAAGTCGACCTCCTTGGTCCACTCGACGCGCTGCTTCTTGGCGAGCCCCCAGGGGTTGCCCTTCTTCTCCAGGTTCTTGAGCATCGTGCCCGCCTCGGACGGGAACGCGGACTCGATCATCACCTGGTAGCGGCGCATGTCGACGATGTGGTCGATGTGCTCGATGTCGACCGGGCACTGCTCCACGCACGCACCGCAGGTGGTGCAGGACCAGAGGACGTCCGGGTCGATGACGCCGTTCTCCTCGACCGTGCCGATCAGGGGGCGCTCGGCCTCGGCGAGAGCGGCGGCCGGAACGTCCTTGAGCTGCTCCTCGGTGGCCTTCTCGTTGCCCTCCATGTCCTTTCCGCCGCCGGCCTGCAGGTACGGGGCCTTGGCGTGCGCGTGGTCGCGCAGGGACATGATCAGGAGCTTCGGGGAGAGCGGCTTGCCGGTGTTCCAGGCGGGGCACTGCGACTGGCAGCGGCCGCACTCCGTGCAGGTGGAGAAGTCGAGGATGCCCTTCCAGGAGAACTGCTCGACCTGGGAGACACCGAAGACGGCGTCCTCGGCCGGGTCCTCCCAGTCGATCTCCTGGCCGGCCGAGGTCATCGGCTGGAGCGCGCCCAGCGCGACCTCGCCGTCGGCGTTCCGCTTGAACCAGATGTTCGGGAAGCCGAGGAAGCGGTGCCAGGCGACACCCATGTTGGTGTTGAGCGAGACCGTGATCATCCAGATCAGCGAGACGCCGATCTTGACCATCGCGGTGAAGTAGATGAGGTTCTGCAGCGTGCCGAGCGCGAGTCCCTTGAAGGCGAGGACCAGCGGGTACGAGACGAAGTACGCGGCCTCGTAGCCGTCGACGTGGTGGATCGCGCCCTCGAGGCCGCGCAGCGTCAGGATCGCCAGGCCGATGACGAGGATGACGTACTCGACGAAGTACGCCTGCCAGGCCTTGGAGCCCGCGAACCGGGACTTGCGGCCGGCCCGCGAGGGGAGGTTCAGCAGCCGGATGGCGATCAGCACGAGGATGCCGACCGTCGTCATCAGGCCGATGAACTCGATGTAGAGCTCGAACGGCAGCCATTCACCGATGACCGGCAGCACCCAGTCGGCCTTGAAGAGCTGTCCGTACGCCTGGAGCAGCGTCGGCGGCAGCGTCAGGAAGCCGATCGCGACGAACCAGTGCGCGAAGCCCACGATGCCCCACCGGTTCATCCGGGTGTGGCCGAGGAACTCCTTGACCAGGGTGATCGTGCGCTGCTTGGGGTCGTCGGTGCGGCTGCCTGCCGGGACCGGCTGTCCGAGACGGACGAACCGGTAGATCTGCGCGACCGCTCGGGCGATGAGCGCAACGCCGACGACGGTCAGCACCAGCGACACGATGATCGCGGCGAGTTGCATTTGGGGGCTCCTCGGGCCTGCGAGGGGTGGGTTCCAGCGATGTTCGCTGATTACTCGGTACTCGGTACTCAGGTGATGGCTGTGCGATGGATGGCTGTGCGAGTGATGGCTATGCGATTACTAAGCAGTAACTTAATCAGTCTGTGCTGACACTATCCACTTATTCCGCCGTCCTGTAGCCGGGCCGGCGGTGATCTGTGTCGCTCAGGTCTGCCTTGCCGTGCCCGGCGAGGCTTCGGGCCGCCCGGTACAGGGGCGCACCGAGGGCCTCCGCGAGGATCGCCAGGTCCAGGCCGGGCCGGTGGTGCTCGGCATAGTGCTGGTCGAGGAGGTCCGGCTCGTCCCACGGCAGGGCCGAGCGGTGGCGGATCTGGGCCAGGCCGGTCAGGCCGGGCTTCAGTTCCCGCCGCCAGTCTCTCGCACCGGCCGGCCGGGCACGTACGTCGCCCGGTGCGAGCGGGGCCGGGCCGACCAGCGAGAGCTCGCCCCGCACGACGTGGGGGAGCCGGGAGATCACGTGAAGCCGGAGCCGCCGGGTGCGCAGCGACCGCAGGACGAACGGTCTGCCGTCCGCCCCCAGCCGGGTCGAGCGCGTCAGTACGCCTCCGGATCCGCGCTGGGCGGCCAGGGTCAGAGCGGCTGCGGCGAGGAGGGGGGCGGCCAGGACCAGGAGGGCCGAACCGAGCGCCAGGTCCAGGGCGCGTTTCGCGGAGAGGCGGGGCAGGGGTGTCCGGGTCAGGGCCCGCAGGGATCTCCGGGGGGCCGGGAGGTGGAGCGGCCGCGTCGGCTGCCGGCGGCGGCCTGTGGGCCCCGGCCGCCGCCTGGGCCCATGGCTCCGTCCTTGCCTGTGTCCTTGCCCTTGCGTCTGCATGGTGCGCGCCTGCCTGGGTCGGCCGACCGGAGCCGGTGGATCGTGTGCCGGTTTTGCGCGGCTCACGGCATTTTGTGACAGAACGATCCCATGAGGCGATGATGGGGAGCGGCGTGTGGCCCGTGGGGCTCGGCAGGTGTCGCCCGTATGCGAGCCGATGTGCCGCTGATGGGGGCGTATGTGCAGGGTGTCCGCCGTCACTGGGTGCGGGGTTTTGCCTGGTGGTGAGGGGTGCGTGCACGATAATTGAGTCGCCTCGACTCAGGTCTGTTGACTCCGGGGCGGGTGTCATGCATCCTTGAGTCAGATCCACTCAAGTAGTCAGTTGGAGGAATTGAAATGGCACGTGCGGTCGGCATCGACCTGGGCACGACTAACTCCGTCGTCAGCGTTCTCGAAGGCGGCGAGCCCACCGTCATCACCAACGCCGAAGGCGCCAGGACCACGCCGTCCGTCGTCGCCTTCGCGAAGAACGGCGAGGTTCTGGTCGGCGAGGTCGCCAAGCGCCAGGCAGTGACGAACGTCGACAGGACGATCCGTTCGGTCAAGCGCCACATGGGCACTGACTGGAAGATCGAGATCGACGGCAAGAGCTTCAACCCGCAGCAGATGAGCGCCTTCATCCTGCAGAAGCTCAAGCGTGACGCCGAGGCGTACCTGGGCGAGAAGGTGGCCGACGCGGTCATCACCGTCCCGGCGTACTTCAACGACTCCGAGCGTCAGGCGACGAAGGAGGCCGGCGAGATCGCGGGCCTGAACGTCCTGCGTATCGTCAACGAGCCGACGGCCGCCGCCCTGGCGTACGGGCTCGACAAGGACGACCAGACGATCCTCGTCTTCGACCTCGGTGGCGGCACCTTCGACGTGTCGCTCCTGGAGATCGGCGACGGCGTCGTCGAGGTCAAGGCCACCAACGGCGACAACCACCTCGGTGGTGACGACTGGGACCAGCGTGTCGTCGACTACCTGGTGAAGCAGTTCGCCAACGGGCACGGCGTGGACCTGTCCAAGGACAAGATGGCTCTCCAGCGTCTCCGCGAAGCCGCGGAGAAGGCGAAGATCGAGCTGTCGTCCTCGACGGAGACCTCGATCAACCTGCCTTACATCACGGCGTCGGCCGAGGGCCCGCTGCACCTGGACGAGAAGCTCACGCGCTCGCAGTTCCAGCAGCTCACCGCGGACCTCCTGGACCGCTGCAAGAACCCGTTCCAGAACGTCATCAAGGACGCGGGCATCCAGCTCTCCGAGATCGACCACGTCGTTCTCGTCGGTGGCTCGACCCGTATGCCGGCCGTCGCCGAGCTCGTCAAGGAGCTCACGGGCGGCCAGGACGCCAACAAGGGTGTGAACCCGGACGAGGTCGTCGCCATCGGCGCCTCGCTCCAGGCCGGTGTCCTCAAGGGCGAGGTCAAGGACGTCCTGCTCCTCGACGTCACCCCGCTGTCCCTCGGTATCGAGACCAAGGGAGGGATCATGACCAAGCTCATCGAGCGCAACACCACGATCCCGACCAAGCGTTCCGAGATCTTCACGACGGCCGAGGACAACCAGCCGTCCGTGCAGATCCAGGTCTACCAGGGCGAGCGCGAGATCGCGGCGTACAACAAGAAGCTCGGGATGTTCGAGCTGACCGGTCTGCCGCCGGCCCCGCGCGGTGTGCCGCAGATCGAGGTCGCGTTCGACATCGACGCCAACGGCATCATGCACGTCGCCGCCAAGGACCTCGGCACCGGCAAGGAGCAGAAGATGACCGTCACCGGTGGCTCCTCGCTGCCGAAGGACGAGGTCAACCGGATGCGTGAAGAGGCCGAGCAGTACGCGGACGAGGACCACCGCCGTCGCGAGGCCGCCGAGTCCCGCAACCAGGGCGAACAGCTCGTCTACCAGACGGAGAAGTTCCTCAAGGACAACGAGGACAAGGTCCCCGGTGACGTGAAGACGGAGGTGGAGACCGCGCTCACCGAGCTGAAGGAGAAGCTCAAGGGCGAGGACACCGCCGAGATCCGTACGGCCACCGAGAAGGTCGCGGCCG
The DNA here is from genome assembly GCF_008042275.1 of Streptomyces sp. OR43. Lineage (GTDB taxonomy): Bacteria > Actinomycetota > Actinomycetes > Streptomycetales > Streptomycetaceae > Streptomyces. The sequence goes on from NZ_RDBK01000043.1 coordinate 1,959,993, forward strand.
TCTCCCAGAAGCTGGGCCAGGCGATGTACGCCAACGCCCAGGCCGAGGGTGGCCCGCAGGCCGACGCGCAGCCGGGTGCCGAGCAGGCCAAGGCCGATGACGATGTCGTCGACGCCGAGATCGTCGACGACGAGAAGGACTCCAAGGGCGGTGCGGCGTGACCGAGGAGACTCCGGGCTTCGAGGAGAAGCCCGACGTCCCCTCCGGCGCCACCCCTGACGACGCCGAGCCGAAGGCCGCCACCCCCTCTTCGGAGGAGGCGGCGGCCCCGGCCGGGGACGCGAACCAGACGGATGACCACCAGACGGACGCGAACCGGACGACGGCCCTGACCGCCCAGCTGGACCAGGTCCGCACCGCGCTCTCCGAGCGCACGGGCGACCTCCAGCGGCTCCAGGCCGAGTACCAGAACTACCGCCGCCGCGTGGAGCGGGACCGGGTCACGGTCAAGGAGATCGCTGTCGCGGGTCTCCTGTCCGAGCTCCTGCCCGTGCTCGACGACGTCGGCCGGGCCCGCGAGCACGGTGAGCTCGTCGGCGGGTTCAAGTCGGTGGCCGAATCGCTGGAGACGGTCGTCGCCAAGCTCGGACTGCAGCAGTTCGGCAAGGAGGGCGAGCCCTTCGACCCGACGATCCACGAGGCCCTGATGCACTCGTACGCGCCGGACGTCACGGAGACGACCTGCGTGGCGATTCTGCAGCCCGGGTACCGGATCGGCGAGCGCACCATCCGCCCCGCGCGGGTGGCGGTGGCCGAACCCCAGCCGGGGGCGACCCCCGCGGGCAAGGAAGAGAAGACCGACGACGAGGAGAGCGGTGGCGGCGAGGAGGTCTGACATTCCGTCCGACCACCTGGCAGCACACCACCCGGCCCCCCGGCCGGGCGTCCGGAAGGAGGGACGTCGATGAGTACGAAGGACTTCGTCGAGAAGGACTACTACAAGGTTCTCGGCGTCCCGAAGGACGCCACCGACGCCGAGATCAAGAAGGCGTACCGGAAGCTCGCCCGCGAGTTCCACCCGGACGCCAACAAGGGCGACGACAAGGCGGAAGGGCGCTTCAAGGAGATCTCCGAGGCGAACGACGTCCTCGGTGACGCCAAGAAGCGCAAGGAGTACGACGAGGCGCGCGCCCTGTTCGGCAACGGTGGCTTCCGCGCCGGACCCGGCGGCGCCCAGGGCAACTTCAACTTCGACCTGGGGGACCTCTTCGGAGGTGCCCCGGGCGGGGGCCAGCAGGGCGGCGCCGGCGGTTTCGGCGGCGGCGGCCTGGGAGATGTCTTCGGCGGCCTCTTCAACCGGGGCGGCACCACCGGCACCCGGGTGCAGCCCCGCCGCGGCCAGGACATCGAGTCCGAGGTGACGCTCAGCTTCACCGAGGCGGTCGACGGGGCCACGGTCCCGCTGCGGATGTCCAGCCAGGCGCCCTGCAAGGCGTGTTCCGGCACCGGCGACAAGAACGGCACCCCCAGGGTCTGCCCGACCTGCGTCGGCACCGGCCAGGTCTCGCGCGGCAGCGGCGGCGGCTTCTCGCTCACCGATCCCTGCGTGGACTGCAAGGGCCGGGGCCTCATCGCCCAGGACCCCTGCGAGGTCTGCAAGGGCAGCGGCCGGGCGAAGTCGTCCCGCACCATGCAGGTCAGGATCCCGGCGGGCGTCCTCGACGGCCAGCGGATCCGGCTGCGCGGCAAGGGCGCCCCGGGCGAGCGCGGCGGACCGGCCGGCGATCTCTACGTCGTCGTCCACGTCGACGCCCACCCGGTCTTCGGCCGCAAGGGCGACAACCTCACGGTCACCGTGCCCGTCACCTTCACGGAGGCGGCGCTCGGCGGCGAGGTGAAGGTCCCCACGCTCGGCGGACCGCCGGTCACCCTGAAGCTTCCGGCCGGCACACCCGGCGGGCGTACCATGCGGGCCCGGGGCAAGGGCGCGGTCCGCAAGGACGGCACCCGCGGCGACCTGCTGGTCACCGTCGAGGTGACGGTCCCCACGGACCTGGGCACCGAAGCCCGGGACGCGTTGGAGGCCTACCGGAAGGCGACCGCGGACCAGGACCCGCGGGCGGAGCTGTTCCAGGCAGCGAAGGGAGCTTGAGGTGGACGGCCGACGACGCAATCCGTACGAACTCACCGATGAATCCCCGGTGTACGTGATCTCGATCGCGGCCCAGCTCTCGGGCCTGCATCCGCAGACGCTGCGCCAGTACGACCGCCTCGGCCTCGTCTCGCCCGACCGTACGGCCGGGCGCGGACGGCGCTACTCGGCCCGCGACATCGAGCTGCTGCGCACCGTGCAGCAGCTGTCGCAGGACGAGGGCATCAACCTGGCCGGAATCAAGCGCATCATCGAACTGGAGAACCAGGTCGCAGCGCTCCAGCAGCGCGTCGCCGAGCTCTCGGCGGCCGTGGACGGGGCGGCGGTGGCCATGCAGCAGCGTGAGGCCCAGGTGCACGCCTCGTACCGGCGCGACCTGGTGCCGTATCAGGACGTGCAGCAGACCAGCGCTTTGGTGGTCTGGCGGCCGAAGCGGCCGAAGGACTGACCGGGGCCCCTTCCCCGAAGAGCCCGTACGAGGAGCCCGTCACCCCGGAACGCCGAGGGTGGCGGGCTTCTCCGTCGTGCGCGGCGCCGCGGGCCTCTCCGTTGTGCCTTGCGGTGCGGGGTCTCACGCCGTGGGCGGCGGCGCTGGAGGCTCGGCGATGCCGGAGCGGACGAGGAGGGCGCCGAGATGGGTGCGGCTGGTGGCGTCGAGGGTCTGCATGAGCTTGGCGATGTGGGCGCGGCAGGTGCGGACGCTGATCCCGAGTGTGCGGGCGACGGCCTCGTCCTGGTTCCCCTCGATCAGGAGGCGGGCGATGCTCTGCTGGACGGCGGTGACGGGTGTCCCGGGCAGGGCGGTGGGGAGCTGTTGGGCGAAGGGAGTGGCCTGGGCCCACAGTGTTTCGTACGTCTGGGCGAGGAAGGTGACCAGCGCGGGGTGGCGGATCTCCAGGGCCACGCTGCGGTCGGGTTCGGCGGGGACGTAGGCGACCGTGCGGTCGAAGATCATGAGGACTTCGATGGCCTGTTCCATGGTGCGGACCTGGAGGAGGCTGCTCGGCAGCTGTCCCAGGTACGCCTTGAGGGCCGGGCTGTAGCGCGCGGAGTGCTGGTAGATGTGCCGCACCCGAACCCCTCGCTCCACTGTGGGCAGCGTGCCCGACAGGGCCCGTTGCAAATCTTCTCGTGACCGGGTGCTTCCGGGCTGAAGGGTGAGGATCTCGTCACGCACACCGCGTGCCGATTCGTTGATGGATGCCTGGACCGTCGAGCGGCCCTTGAGCACGGTGATGGCGAGGTGCGGTACGTGGTGGTCGAAGGAGACCAGCGGGGCCAGGGCCTTGACCAGGTGGTCGGAGGCGCTTACGTGATCCAGGAGCCCTTGGGCGATGGGGTGCAGCAGGTGCGCGAGGGCTGCCGACGGCGGCACGGGGCGCAGAAAGCGGCTGTCGAGCGGATCGGGCACGAGGAGCGCGTTCTCGCTGAGGCAGGGCAGCGGCGTGGCGGCGGTCCGGGAGACGCGACCGGTGGCCCATGCCTCCGAGTAGACGCTCATCCCCGCGTCGCACACGGCGCGGTCGCTGTGCTCGTGCGGAGGGACCGTCGTCATACGGGAGTGCGATCGGCGAATCCGGACTGGGCGAGGAGGGCGCCCAGTTGGGTGCGGCTGGTGGCGTTGAAGGTCTGCATGAGTTTGGCGATGTGCGTACGGCAGGTGCGGACGCTGATGCCGAGTTTGCGGGCCACCACCTGGTCGGTGTGACCTTCGACGAGGAGGCGCGCGATGCTGAGCTGGACCGCGGTGACGGCGGCGCCCGGAGGAGGCGGCTGCAGCGGTTCGGTGAGTGGGGTGGCCTCGGCCCACAGGACCTCGTACACCTGGATCAGGTATCGGACGAGCGCGGGGTGACGGATCTCCAGGGCCACGTCGCGCCTGGGGTTGGCGGGGATGAAGGCCACGGTGCGGTCGAAGATGAAGAGCCGCTCGACGGTCTGCTCGATGGTGCGGACCTGGATATGCCCGGGTGGCAGCTCGGCCAGATAGGTCTTGAGCGTCGGGCTGTAGCGCGCCGGGTGTTGGTAGATGTGGCGCAGCGTGGCGCCGCGATCGACCGTGGACAAGGCGCGTGCCAGTGCCTTCTTGAGTTGTTCAGCCGGGCGGCTGCTCCCCGGCTGAAGGGTGAGGATTTCTTCCTGCGCACTGTCCAAGGCGTTCTGAATGGCCGTCTCGATCAGCGGGATGCCTTCGAGGACGGTGATGGAGAGGTTGGGGTCGGTGCTGGCGACGGAAGCCAGCGGAGCCAGTGAATCCGCGAGCGCGGCGGAGAGCCTGATGCGCTCGTGAATCTCCCGTATGACGGGCTGCAGCAGGTGGGCGAGGGCCGCGGACGGTGGCACCGGCCGGATCCATTCGCTGTCCTGGGGGTCCGGGTGCACGAGTGCCAACTCCAGCAGACACGGTGCGGGCTGCAGCGCCGTCCGGGGTATCCGTCCTGCGCGGAGGGCTTCGGTGTACACCGTGACGGCCGCGTCGCACAGGTGGCGGTCCCCGTGCGCATGCGCCGGTGTGTCCTCATCCCTGCCCATTCGTGACCCCCCACTTTTGGCAGTGCATCAAGATGACGGTGGTGGAAGCGTAGTCCTCGGGCCAGTGTGGACCTGTCGGGGGAGCCGGGAACTCCCCCGGCTGATCAGAAGGGCGCGGCCACGCTTCTCCCCCGTTGCGTGGCTGCGCCTCCGGCCCGGGGGGCGGGGATCTGCTGGGGTCGTTCCCGGTCAGGAGTCCTGATCAAGGATTCCTGACCGGGCTATCAGGTAGCCGAGTTGGGCGCGGCTGGTGCTGCCCAGCACGGCGGACAGCTTGGCGACGTGAGCGCGGCAGGTGCGGACGTTCATGCCCAGCCGGCGGGCTATCGAATCGTCCACATGGCCCTCGACCAGAAGCTGGGCGATGGAGCGCTGTACGCCGCTGATGCCCTTGGGCGCCGGATCGTACGGCAGCGCGCCCAACAAGGGCGATGCGCGATTCCAGAGCTGCTCGAACACCGTGATCAAGTACTCGACCAGTCCGGGATGGCGCAGTTCGAGCGCTATCTGGTCGTCGTTGCTGGCGGGAATGAAGGCCACGGTGCGGTCGAAGACGATCAGGCGCGCGATGAGTTCTTCGAGCGTCCGGATCTCTACTTTGCCCTCGGCCATGCGTTCCGCGTAGGCGAGGGTGCCTTGGCTGTGCCGGACGGTGTGCTGGTACAGGGTGCGCATGCCAACCCCCCGGTCCACCACCAGCAGTCCGCGCTCCAGGCCTTCTCGCAGGCGGTCCTCACCGCGATCTCCTCCTGGCTGGACCGTGAGGACCTCGGTGCGGCATTCAGCCGTGGCCAGGTCCAGCGCTGCGTTGATGCGATGCTTCCCCTCCAGCACCGTGATGGCGTGGGTGATGGGGGGATCCTGTGCGCTGATGTCCATGAACGGTTCGAATGATTCGGCCAGTTCGAGGGACCGGCGCCGGCGTTCCTGGATCTCGCGCTCGATGGGGTGGAGCCGCTGCGCGAGTGCGGCGGACGGCGGGAGAGGGCGCAGCCAGTCGGGGTCGTCAGGATCCGGATGCAGGAGGGCGAAGTCCATCAGGCAGGGGGCCGGAGCCACTTCGGCTCGGGATATGCGCCCTGAACGCAGCGCGCTGGCGTAGAGGTGTGCTCCGTCGGCGCACAGTTCGGTGATCCCGTGACGATGTGTCTCTTCTGCCTTGTTTGTTGCCATATCTACACCCCCCAGGTTCCTGAACATGCAGGAACATGATGCATCGACTCGGTGGTGTTCGTGTGCCCAGGTGAGACATCGTCTTAGGTGCGGGGGAGAAGAATCCACAAGTGAGGACGAAGCCGACTATGTATAAGCGAATGCTTCGCTCGGCGCTTGCCGTCTCATTCGTCGCGGCAATGGGCTTTGCCGTCCTGGCGAGCGGCGATGAGATCAGCTGGAGTGCCGAGGCGGCAGCCGGGCCCGGCGAGATCAGCTGGAGCATCGAGGCTGCGAGCTCACCCGGTGAGATCAGCTGGTTTGCCCAGGCGCCGAAGACGGCTGGTGAGATCAGTTGGGCACCCGTTTCCGACCGCGCGGGCGCCTGACATGACTACGCCGCCGGACGACCGGACCTTCCGGCGCGAGATGGCAACCGCCTATCGCTCAGGGTGGCATTTCATCGACCTCGTCACGGCACTCCCCCACCGTGGTGATTCGTTGATGGTCACTCTGTTCGGTGACCCGGTCGTCGTCGCCCGTGAGGACGACGGTGAACTCCGCGCCTACCGGTGCCTCCGCAAGCCCCGCGGAGCGCCGCAGCCCGTGCGCTGTGCCATTCGGTACGACATGATCTTTGTGAACCTCGCTCAGCGTGACCACCAGCTGTTCGAGCCCGAAACCATCTCCGCCACCCCCCGCAGTGCCTGAGCGATCCCCCGTCGTACCACGTCGCTCAGACACTCCCCCACACAACGGCGCCACCGTGACCTGAACACGGTGGCGCCGTTGTGCTTCTCCCGGAGACATTCCGGTCGGAGCGGCACAGAAGGTGTCGAAATTCGCCTCTGTGTGGGTGGGGCCACGGTCCTCCATGCTCCGCCCTTCCACCACGAGGGTCATTCATGAGCGGACACAAGGTCGACAAACAACCCGGCCGGCGCGGAGGTGACGGCGATGCCGCCTACCTCGACAAGACGTTGCTCCACCGCGAGGTGGAGGTCTCCTTCGACGACTCGGTGAACGGGAAGGCTTTTCTGGCGGTGTTGCTGAGGGCCGCCGCCGCGGCGTTCGGCGTGCTTCTCCTCTTCGGCTTCGCCGGGCTCATCACCCTGGCCGGCGATCCACGGAGCGGCCTCGGAATCATGGGCATCGGCCTGCAGATCGCCATGATCGCCTTCGTCGCCGTGTTCCTGGCGTCGAGGATCGCCGAACCGGTCGGGGAGTGGCGGGTGCTGCTGGCCGGCCGGGCGACGCACGCCGAATCCGCGTACGCCGAGATCGCGAGGGTCGTCCGGGAGCGCCGGCTGCCGGTGGTGCCGGTGTTCCGCCGTATCCGCGGCGGGGGCGAGCACTCCCGGGTGACCCACCGGATGGTGCTCCGGGACGGGAGTTACGTCGCCTACCTCTCGGTGTTCGCCTATGGCACCAGCCTCTATCTGGGCTGGGTGATGTGGCGCAACCGGCGCGGCACCGAACTCGTCGCGCAGTTCGTCTCCGACTTCGTCCGGGGCCTCGGCGGCACCGACATGGAGAAGGTCATGATGCGGACCGAGCCGCCGCGCGCCCTGCGGGAGGCCCTGCACGCCGCCGCCCGGGAGGGCATGTACGCCGCCGTGGACGGGCGCACGGTCGCCGTCGGACCGGTCTTCCCGCACGGTCTTCCGCAGATCGAGGAGGAGGCCGCGGCCTCCCTCCCGGTCCAGTCGCAGGCGCCCGCGCCCATGGCGCCGCCGCCCGTGCCGCCGCGCCGGCCCTGGGCGGGCGGTGGCAGCTGACGGCGGGCGCGGGGCCGCCGGGCCCCTGGTCCGGTAGGGGCCCGGGAGTGGTGCCGCACCCCGGCGTCGGGCGCCGGGTCCGAAACCTGAGCGGTCAGCCGTGGCCGAGCGCCCGGTCCAGGCTGATCTCGATGACGACGCGGTCCGGGTTCGGTGAGGGCGTGCGCGCGTAGCGCTCCGTGTGGCGGCGTACCGCCGTCTCGACCCTGTCCTGCTCCGTACGCACCCGCGCGACGCCCTCCAGGGTCGCCCAGCGGGCCCGGTGCACCTGGCAGGCCGCGACGCGGGCGCCGTCCGGGCCCGCGGCCAGGATGTTGGCGACCTTGCGGCTGTTCTTGTTGGTGATGATGCGGGCGAGGCCGGCCTCGGGGTCGTACGTCACGCACACCGGGACCACGTGCGGGGTGCCGTCCGGGCGGGGTGTCGTGAGGGTGCACAGATGGGACTCGCGCCAGAAGGCGAGGTACTCCGGGCCGGGATTGCGTACGTCGACTGCCATGGCGCCAGCCTAGGCAGCCCCGGGGCCGGCTGCGGTGGCGGGCGGGGGGAGCGGCCGGTTCACTCGGAGCGGAAGGCCGGAGCGGAAGGGGCAGAGGGGAAGGGTGGGAGCGGAAGAGAGGCCCGAAGGGCGCCCGGTTTCGCCTTGAGTGGAATAGACACAACTTTGTGCACGTTGACCGTGTCAGTAATGAGGACGGGCCAGTCATCGCAAGGAGGAGAGAGCACACGTGGACGCCGAGCTGACCAACAGGAGCAGGGACGCCATCAACGCGGCCACCAGCAGGGCCGTGAAGGACGGGCATCCCGATCTGACCCCGGGGCATCTGCTGCTGGCGCTGCTCTCGGGCGAGGACAACGAGAACCTCGTCGATCTGCTGGCCGCGGTCGAGGCCGACCAGGTCGCCATCCGTACCGAGACCGAGCGGCTCCTGGGCGCCCAGCCCAGCGTGACCGGCTCGACCGTCGCGCCACCGCAGCCCAACCGCGAGCTGCTCGCCGTCATCGACGACGCCGCCCGGCGGGCCAAGGAACTCGGCGACGACTACCTGTCCACCGAGCACCTGCTCATCGGCATCGCGGCGAAGGGCGGCCGTGCCGGTGAGATCCTCGACGGGCAGGGCGCCAGTGCGAAGAGGCTGCTGGACGCATTCGAGAAGAGCAGGGGAGGGCGCCGGGTGAGCACACCCGACCCGGAGGGCCAGTACAAGGCCCTGGAGAAATTCGGTACGGACTTCACCGCGGCCGCGCGCGAGGGCAAGCTCGACCCGGTCATCGGGCGCGACCAGGAGATCCGCCGCGTCGTCCAGGTGCTGTCGCGCCGCACCAAGAACAACCCGGTGCTCATCGGTGAGCCCGGCGTCGGCAAGACCGCCGTCGTCGAAGGGCTCGCCCAGCGCATCGTCAAGGGCGACGTCCCCGAATCCCTGAAGAACAAGCGGCTCGTCTCGCTGGACCTGGGCGCCATGGTCGCGGGCGCGAAGTACCGCGGCGAGTTCGAGGAACGCCTGAAGACCGTTCTCTCCGAGATCAAGGAGAGCGACGGCCAGATCATCACGTTCATCGACGAGCTGCACACCGTCGTCGGCGCGGGCGCCGGAGGCGACTCCGCCATGGACGCGGGCAACATGCTCAAGCCCATGCTGGCCCGCGGCGAGCTGCGGATGGTCGGCGCCACCACACTCGACGAGTACCGCGAGCGGATCGAGAAGGACCCCGCCCTGGAGCGCCGCTTCCAGCAGGTGCTCGTGGCCGAACCGTCCGTCGAGGACACCATCGCGATCCTGCGTGGGCTCAAGGGCCGCTACGAGGCCCACCACAAGGTGCAGATCGCGGACGCCTCCCTGGTCGCCGCCGCCACGCTCTCCGACCGCTACATCACCTCCCGCTTCCTTCCCGACAAGGCCATCGACCTCGTCGACGAGGCGGCATCCCGGCTCCGCATGGAGATCGACTCCTCGCCCGTCGAGATCGACGAACTCCAGCGCTCCGTCGACCGGTTGCACATGGAGGAGCTGGCCCTCAAGAACGAGACCGACCCCGCGTCCAGGCAGCGCCTGGAGAAGCTGCGCCGCGACCTCGCCGACAAGGAGGAGGAGCTGCGCGGCCTCAACGCCCGCTGGGAGAAGGAGAAGCAGGGCCTCAACCGCGTCGGTGAGCTGAAGGAACGCCTCGACGACCTGCGCGGGCAGGCCGAACGGGCCCAGCGCGACGGCGACTTCGACACCGCGTCCAAGCTGCTGTACGGGGAGATCCCCGGCCTGGAGCGGGAGCTGGCCGAGGCCGCCGAGGCCGAAGAGGAAGCGGCGAAGGAACCCAAGGAGACCCTGGTCAAGGAAGAGGTCGGCCCGGACGACATCGCCGACGTCGTCGGCGCCTGGACCGGCATTCCGGCCGGCCGGCTGCTGGAGGGCGAGACCCAGAAGCTGCTGCGCATGGAGCAGGAGCTCGGCCGGCGCCTCATCGGGCAGACCGAGGCCGTGCAGGCCGTCTCGGACGCGGTACGCCGCACCCGGGCCGGTATCGCCGACCCCGACCGGCCCACCGGATCGTTCCTCTTCCTCGGCCCGACCGGGGTCGGCAAGACCGAGCTGGCGAAGGCGCTCGCCGACTTCCTCTTCGACGACGAGCGGGCCATGGTCCGCATCGACATGAGCGAGTACGGCGAGAAGCACAGCGTGGCCCGGCTGGTCGGCGCCCCGCCCGGGTACGTCGGCTACGAGGAGGGCGGCCAGCTCACGGAGGCGGTCCGCCGCCGCCCGTACAGCGTCGTCCTGCTGGACGAGGTGGAGAAGGCGCACCCCGAGGTCTTCGACGTCCTGCTCCAGGTCCTCGACGACGGCCGGCTCACCGACGGACAGGGCCGGACGGTGGATTTCCGCAACACCATCCTGATCCTGACGTCCAACCTCGGCAGCCAGTACCTGACCGACCCGCTGACCAAGCCCGAGGAGAAGAAGCGGCAGGTCCTGGAGGTCGTGCGGGCCTCCTTCAAGCCGGAGTTCCTCAACCGGCTCGACGACCTGGTGGTCTTCTCCGCCCTGTCCGGGGACGAGCTCGCGCACATCGCGGGGCTCCAGATCGACCGGCTCGCCAAGCGGCTGGCCGACCGGCAGCTCACCCTCGACGTCACCCCGGCCGCCCTGGCCTGGCTGGCCGAGGAGGGCAACGACCCGGCCTACGGTGCCCGGCCGCTGCGCCGCCTCATCCAGACGGCGATCGGCGACCGGCTCGCGAAGAAGATCATCGCGGGCGAGATCGCGGACGGCGACACGGTCCATGTCGACCGGGAAGGCGACGGTCTGACCGTCGGCGCGGCGGCCTGACCGGAGCACGTGTGGCGTAACGGCGGCCCCGGTCCCCACCGGCTGGATATCAGCTCGTGGCGGATCGGGGCCGTCCGGGCTTGCCACGCCCCGCCCGGCATGGGAGAGGATGGCAGCCAACCGCACGAAGGGAAATTACGGTGAGCATCGATCCGTCCTCGATTCCTAACTTCGGGGGCCAGCCCGAACCGCAGGCGGCAGGACCGGAGGGCCCCGTCGTCCCTGACCAGGACCTCGTCAAGCAGCTCCTGGAGCAGATGGAGCTGAAGTACGTCGTCGACGACGAGGGCGACCTCGCGGCGCCGTGGGAAGACTTCCGCACGTATTTCATGTTCCGTGGCGAGGGCGAGCAGCAGGTCTTCTCGGTCCGTACGTTCTACGACCGCCCGCACGACACGGACCAGCGCCCGGTCCTCCTCGACGCGATCGACGACTGGAACCGCCGCACCCTGTGGCCCAAGGTCTACACGCACACCCACGAGCCCGAGGAGGGCTCCGAGGACACCGGTACCTCGGTCCGGCTGATCGGTGAGGCGCAGATGCTCATCGGCACCGGCGTCTCCCTGGAGCACTTCGTCTCCTCGACGGTCAGCTGGGTGCGCGCCTCCATCGAGTTCGACAAGTGGCTCCTGGAGCGCCTCGGCCTGGCACCGGCCGACGAGAAGCCGGCGGACGGCACGGAGCAGGCCGCTCCGGACGCCTGAGCCACCCGCGACACCGTCACGGCGCGGGGAACGGTCCTTCCGGGGCCGTTCCCCGCGCCGTTTCGTTTCACAGGCCCTTGAGCCGGGAGACGGCCTCCTCCAGCACCTCCGTACGCTTGCAGAACGCGAAGCGCACGAAGGGCGCGCCCTGCTCCCGATGGTCGTAGAAGACCGCGTTCGGGACGGCCACGACCCCGCACCGCTCCGGAAGCGAGCGGCAGAACGCGAAGCCGTCGCCGCTGCTGTCGAGCGGGCGGATGTCCGTGGTGACGAAGTACGTGCCCGCCGGCCGGTAGACCTCGAACCCGGCCTCGGCGAGCCCGCCGCCCAGCAGATCGCGCTTGGCCCGCAGATCGGCGCGCAGCGCGTCGAAGTAGCTGTCGGGCAGGCTCAGCGCCTCGGCGACCGCGTACTGGAACGGGCCTGCGGAGACGTACGTCAGGAACTGCTTCGCCGAGCGCACCGCCGTCACCAGCTCGGGGCTCGCGGTGATCCAGCCGACCTTCCAGCCGGTGAAGGAGAACGTCTTGCCGGCCGAGCTGATGGTGACCGTCCGCTCGCGCATCCCCGGGAAGCCGGCGAGCGGCAGGTGTTCGCCCTCGAAGACCAGGTGTTCGTAGACCTCGTCCGTGACGACGAGGAGATCGCGTTCGCACGCAAGCCCGGCGATCGCGCCGAGTTCCTCGCGGGTCAGGACGGTGCCGGTGGGGTTGTGCGGGGTGTTGAGCAGCAGCAGCCGGGTGCGGGGGGTGACGGCCGCGCGCAGTTCGTCGAGGTCCAGCCGGTAGGTGCCGGTGGACGGCTCGGGGTGCAGGGTCACGGGGACGCGGGTGGCGCCCGCCATGGCGATGCAGGCGGCGTACGAGTCGTAGTACGGCTCCAGCGCGATGACCTCGTCGCCGGGCTCCAGGAGCGCCAGCAGCGTGGCCGCGATGGCCTCGGTGGCGCCCGCGGTGACGAGGACCTCGGTGTCGGGGTCGTACGACAGGGCGTAGCGGCGCTGCTGGTGGGCCGCGATCGCGGTACGCAGCTCGGGGACGCCGGGCCCCGGTGGGTACTGGTTGCCGTGCCCGGCGCGCAGGGCACGGACCGCGGCTTCGCGGACCTCCTCGGGGCCGTCGGTGTCGGGGAAGCCCTGGCCGAGGTTGATGGCGCCGGTGCGGACGGCCAGCGCGGACATCTCCGCGAAGATCGTCGTGCCGAACTCGGCGAGGCGGCGGTTGAGCAGCGGTCGTCCCTGTGTCATGACCGCCATCCTGCGCGGAAGCTCTGGAGTTGCTCAAGTCTGCTTTGGCCGTACGGGGACGGGGGCATCCCCCTGACACGCAGGAATCGGTACGGAGCGGGGGACTTTCGCTTCGGGGGAACGGAAGGACGTGAGATCCGTGGTGGGTGTGGTCATAGCGGTGTGCGTGGCCCTGGTCGTGCTTCTCGTCGCGGCGCTGGTGAGCGCGGGCAACCGCGGCCGGTCGTCGGCCGGGCGGCGCAGGGCGGGCAGTGCGGGCGCCGGGTCGTTGCCCTCCTCGGCCAGCCAGGCCAGGGCGGCCGGGGTGACGTCGAGGGTGAGCTGCCGGTCGGCCAGCCGCTTGGCGAGCCGGTCGATCTGGAGCCCCGCGATGTGCGCGAGCTCGTCCCCGGACAGGGCGGAGAAG
>NZ_RDBK01000043.1:1973325-1990826 GCF_008042275.1 Streptomyces sp. OR43
CCCGAGATCGCCTCCGCGATGCTCCAGCGCCAGCAGGCCGGAGCGGTGGTCGCGGCCCGGCAGCTGATCGTCGAGGGAGCGGTCGGCATGGTCGAGATGGCGGTGACCCGGATCACCGAGCAGGACATCGTCGAGCTCGACCCCGAGCGGAAGGCGGCCATTCGTGTGGCGGCGGTTCGTCGTGCGGCGGCAGTTCGTCGTGCGGTGGCGGCGGGGGCGGATGCGGCGGAGGCAGCTGACACGGGGCAGCTGGTCCGCGGCCGGGCAGGACGGCCGGCGGCGCCCGACGGGACGAGGAGGAGCTCTCTAAGTCCCGCCGGGCGCCTTTTCGTTGGGCCGTGCGGCGCATCCCTGGTGAACACCAGAACCGGCAGGCCCCCGGGGGGATGGAAACCACGCCAAGTTGGGCAAAAACGCTGCGAGTGCGGCGTAGTTCGTGATTCCCTCGGTTGAGAGAACATTCAGCCCTCGGACCCCAGTTGGACCTGATCGGGCGCTTCCCACCTCCCACGTGCACCGCGTCGGGGCGCCCCCTGTCCACGTGTCCATGTGTGTTTTGCGGAGCCGACCCATGCTCACGACCCTTCATACGGCCTATTCCGACACCCGTGCCGCCGATCTGGCCTGGGCGCTGGGGCGTGAACCGCTCCCGGCGCTGGCCGTCCTCGATCTCGGGCTCGGCGGCGCGCAACTGCAGCTGCGGCTGCTCGGCGCCTCCCACCAGGTACTTCTGGAGGAGGAGCAGGGCAGCTGTTCCGAAACCGTCGCCTGTATGCCCGGCAGCAGCACCCCGCTGCCCTTAGGCGTCTCCAAGCGGCTGGGGGACTGGGAGTACGAGTTCGCGGCGCGCGTCGAGACGCTCGGCGCGGGCTCCTTCGCGGGGCGCGCCCAGGAGTTGCTGGCACTCGTCGCCGACCACCCCCACGGACTGGCCGGGACGTTCCCGGGGAGCCCGCACGCCTTCACCGCGATGCTGGCCCAGCGGACCGAGGGCCAGGTGCGGTGGCGCACCTGGCACGCGTACCCGCAGGAGGGCCGGCTGGTGGTGACGCGGACCAGGGTGGGTGTGCGAACGCCGGCAGCGGCGGCGCTGTGACCGGCGCCAACTCCGTTGGGAGTGCGCCGATTACACCCTTGTGGGTGACAAGCGGCGACGTTTCAGTGACGTAGCGTTCGCGGCATGATCGACCAGCAGGTGCCGCTGCGTGGGGGCGCGGCGCGGCTTCCCGTGCGTCCGAGGACCGGCAGGTACCTCGTGCTGGCCACTGTCTTCATCTGCGCCGCCTGCGGGCTGGTGTACGAACTCGAACTGGTCGCACTCGCCTCCTACCTGATCGGTGACTCCGTCACCCAGGCGTCCGTCGTGCTGTCCGTGATGGTGTTCGCCATGGGGATCGGCTCGCTGCTCGCGAAACGGCTGCGCGGCCGTGCGGCGGTCGGCTTCGGGCTGATCGAGGCGGCGCTCGCCCTGGTCGGCGGCTCCTCCGCGCTGGTGCTCTACGCGTCGTTCGCCTGGATCGGGGAGTCGCGGTACGCGTTGGTCGGGTTCTCGCTGGCGATCGGCGTCCTGATCGGCGCGGAGATCCCGCTGCTCATGACGATGATCCAGCGGGTGGACCGGCAGGACGCGGGCGGGGCGGTCGCCGATCTCTTCGCCGCCGACTACGTGGGCGCGCTGGTAGGCGGGCTGGCGTTCCCGTTCCTGCTGCTGCCGATGCTCGGACAGCTGTCGGGCGCGCTGTTCACCGGGACGGTCAACGCGGCGGCGGGCGGGGCACTGGTCCTGTGGGTGTTCCGGCGGGATCTCACCTCCCGCTCCCGGTGGCTGCTGATCGCCGCCAACGTGCTGGTGATCGCCGTGCTCGCCACGGCCGCCGTGCTGGCCGACGACTTCGAGCGGGCTGCGCGGCGTGCGGTCTACGGCGGCCAGGTGCGGGTCGCGCTGCAGAGCGAGGTCCAGGAAGTGGTGCTCACCGGATCGGACCGGAGTTCCCTCGACCTCTACCTGGACGGGCGGCTGCGGGTCAGCTCCCGCGACGAGTACCGCTACCACGAGGCGCTGGTGCACCCGGCGATGAACGGGCCGCACGCCCGGGTGCTGATCCTGGGCGGCGGTGACGGCCTGGCGGCCCGCGAGGTGCTGCGCTACCCGGACGTGCGGAGCGTGACCGTGGTGGAGCTGGACCCCGCCGTCACCCGCTTGGCCCGTACCGACCGGGCGCTGTCCGAGCTGAACGCGCACGCCTACCGGGATCCGCGGATGACGGCCGTGACCGGGGACGCGTTCAGCTGGCTGCGGACGGTGCGGGACGGTTACGACGTGGTGGTCGCGGACCTGCCGGACCCGGGGATCTCGGCCAGCACGAAGCTCTATTCGGCGGAGTTCTACGGACTGGTCGACCGTGCCCTGGCTCCGGACGGCCGACTGGTGGTGCACGGAGGGCCGGCGGTGAGCCGGCCGCGCACCTACTGGACGGTCGAGGCGTCCATGCGGGCGGCGGGACTGCACACCCGCCCCTATCGGATCAGCGGGCGGTACGCCGGATTCGCGGTCGGCCCCGACCGGGCCACGGGCCCGACGGGCGAGGTGCACGGCTGGGGTTTCGTGCTGGCCGGGCCCGCCGCGAGGCCCGTCCTCGGCCTGGACGGCGGGGCGCCGCGGCTGCGGTCCCTGACGGGCCCCGAGCTGCGGGACGCGGGGCGGCGCGCGGAGGCCGGGCGGCTGCGCGGCCAGGCCCCGTCGACGCTGGTGCATCCGCGGTACTGGGAGGAGCGGTGAGCGGTGCGCGGCGGTCCGGTGGCGGGGGTTTCGGGATGCGGAAGCGCTGACGTGGTGGCCGGGGCTGAGTAGGCTCGGTTTCCATGGAGCATGAGGTGTTCGTTCCGGTTCCGGTCCCGGCCCTTCGGCTGACGCTGGGCGATCCTGCCCGGGTCGCGCGCTGTGTGCCGGGGCTCCAGCAGGACGCCGACGCGTCCGCGGGCCCGCTGTCCGGCCGGCTCAAGGTCCGGGCCGGCGGCCACACGATCACGTACCGGGGCGCGCTGCGGCTCACCCCGCTGCCGGGTGCCGCGCACGGGGTGGCCGTGGCGGGCGAGGGCTCGGAGGCGCGGGGCAGCGGTTCGGCGAAGCTGGCCCTGACCGTCCGCCTCACCGCACGCGACGGCGGCACGGCGATCGCCTTCGAGGGCACGGTGAGCGGCGACGGCCGGTTGCTGGAGCTCGACCCGGCGGCGGCGCAGTCCGCGGGCCACCGGCTGCTGGACCGGTTCGCGCAGCAGCTGGTGACGGAGACCCTCGCGGGGGATGCGGGGGATGCCCGGGCGGACGATGCCGGGGAGGCCCGGGCGGACGGGGATGGCGGCGCGGTGGCCGATGCCGGGGATGCGGGCGATGGCGGCGCGGGCCCGGGTGCGGATGATGCGGTGCGGGACGCGGGATCGGACGATGCGGCGCGGGACGCGGGATCGGACGATGCGGCGCGGGACGCGGGTGAGTCCGCCTCCGCAGCCGTCACCGCCGAGGAGCAGGCCGTCGGCGAAGCCGTGGAGCAGGCGCTGGAGGAGGCCGCCGAGGAGGCGGACACCTCGCGGGCCGGTGACGCGCCGGCCCCGCACGAGGCGGCCGCGGACGAGCCCCCGGCGGGGGAGCAGCCGCCGGAGCAGGCCTCCGTGTTCGACACCCCGGTGCCGCCTTCGTCGATGGACCCGGTGGCCGGGATCGAGTTCACCGTCCCGGACGGGCCGCCCGCCGAGGCCGCGCATGCCCGGCGCACCATGATCGGCCGCAGTGCGGAGGAGGTCGACCACGCACCGCCGCGCGGCCGGTACGCCCCCGTCCCGTCACCCGATTCGACCGGTGCGGGCGCCACGCTCCGCTGGGTGGCCCCCGCGGCCGCGCTGGCCCTCGCCTCCGCGGTGGTGGTCGGCCGGGCGCTGCGGCGCCGGAGGTAGCCGCGCCAGTAGGGTCGTCGTGTGAGCAGCAGCGAGAAGGACGTCCGGCTGTCCGTCGGCGACGCAGAGTTGACCGTGAACCCCGCCAACGGCTGTCGTATCAGCAGCCTGCGCATCGGCGGCACCGAACTGCTGCGGCAGGGGGAGCGCTACGGTTGCTTCCCGATGGTGCCGTGGTGCGGCCGGACCGAGAACGGCCAGTTCCACAACGGCGGTGTGCTGCATCAGCTGCCGCTGACCGCCCCGCCGCACGCGATCCACGGCACAGGCCGTGACACGGCCTGGCGCACGGCGCGGGAGAGCGCGACCGAGGCCGCGTTCTACTACGACCTGACCGACCCGTGGCCGTACCCGGGCCGGGTGACGCAGACCTTCGAACTGACCGAGTCCTCGCTGACGTTGGCCTTCGGCGTCGAGACGTACGGGGACTCCTTCCCGGCCCAGGCCGGCTGGCATCCGTGGTTCCGGCGCAACCTCGGCAGCGGCAAGGACGTCCGGATCGACTTCGACGCCGCGTGGCAGGAGGAGCGCGGGGAGAACCATCTGCCGACCGGCCGCCGGATCCCTCCCCTGGCCGGCCCGTGGGACGACTGCTTCGGCATGCCCGACGGTGTCGATGTGACCCTCACCTGGCCGGAACAGCTGGAGCTCACGGTGAAGAGCCGTACCGAGTGGGCCGTGGTCTACGACGAGCAGGACGAGGCGGTCTGTGTGGAGCCGCAGTCGGGCCCGCCGAACGGCCTGAACACCGCTCCCCGCTATGTCACCCCGATCGACCCCCTGGAGATCGCGACGACGTGGAGCTGGCGCACGCTCTGAGCGCGACGCGGTCCGGGGTGGGTGCGGGGCCGGTCGGACCGAGCCGGGCGGGCCGCGCGGGTGCGGAGCCGGTCGGACCGGGCGGGTGCGGGGCCGGGCGGCCTTATCCTCGTAGCCATGACTGACGTACGCGCTGAGCTGTTGCAGCAGATCAAGGACAAGGCCGTGGTCCACGGCAAGGTGACTCTCTCCTCCGGTCTCGAGGCCGACTGGTACATCGATCTGCGCCGCATCACGCTGGACGGCAAGGCCGCTCCGATGGTCGGTCAGGTCATGCTCGACGCGACCGCGGAGCTGGACTACGACTGCGTGGGCGGGCTGACGCTGGGCGCCGACCCGGTCGCCACCTCGATGCTGCACGCCGCCGCCGCCCGTGGGCAGGAGCTGGACGCGTTCGTGGTGCGCAAGGCGCAGAAGGCCCACGGCATGCAGCGCCGGATCGAGGGCACGGAGGTCAAGGGCCGCCGCTGTCTGGTCGTCGAGGACACCTCGACGACCGGTGGATCGCCGCTGACCGCTGTCGAGGCGGTGCGCGAGGCGGGTGGCGAGGTCGTCGCCGTCGCCGTGATCGTGGAGCGGGGCGCGGCTCCGGCCATCGCCGAAGCGGGTCTCCCGTACGTCCACGTCTACTCGGTCCCGGACCTCGACCTGGCCTGACCTGCGCTTTCTCGCAAGGGGGGTCGGTTTCACGTGAAACCGACCCCCCTTGTCGTCTGTCTGCGGCGAGGCGCCCGGGACGCTGGGGGAGTACGCGGGGTGGAGCCGGGACGAGAGTCTGGGAAGATGGGGGCGACGATGACGTCGCCCCCAGGTCAGGGAACCAGCAACGCACACCCGCACATCCCAAGGAGCGGACAGATGCCCATCGCAACCCCCGAGGTCTACGCCGAGATGCTCGACCGGGCGAAGGCAGGCAAGTTCGCCTACCCGGCCATCAATGTGACGTCGACGCAGACCCTGCACGCTGCGCTGCGTGGTTTCGCTGAGGCCGAGAGCGACGGCATCGTCCAGATCTCCACCGGTGGGGCGGAGTTCCTGGGCGGCCAGTACAACAAGGACATGGTCACGGGCGCCGTCGCCCTCGCCGAGTTCGCGCACATCGTCGCCGCCAAGTACGACATCACGGTCGCGCTGCACACCGACCACTGCCCCAAGGACAAGCTGGACACGTACGTCCGTCCGCTGATCGACATCTCCGCGGAGCGCGTCGCCAAGGGTCTGAACCCGCTGTTCCAGTCCCACATGTGGGACGGCTCGGCCGAGACGCTGGCCGACAACCTGTCCATCGGCCAGGAGCTGCTGGCCAAGGCCGCCGCCGCCAAGATCATCCTTGAGGTCGAGATCACCCCGACCGGTGGCGAGGAGGACGGCGTCACGCACGAGATCAACGACGAGCTCTACACGACCGTCGACGACGCGCTGCGTACCGCCGAGGCGCTCGGTCTGGGCGAGAAGGGCCGCTACCTGCTGGCCGCGTCCTTCGGCAACGTGCACGGCGTCTACAAGCCGGGCAACGTCGTCCTGCGTCCCGAGCTCCTCAAGGACCTCCAGGAGGGCGTCGGCGCCAAGTACGGCAAGACGTCCCCGTTCGACTTCGTCTTCCACGGCGGCTCCGGTTCCACCGCCGAGGAGATCGCCACCGCGCTGGAGAACGGCGTCGTGAAGATGAACCTCGACACCGACACCCAGTACGCCTTCACCCGACCGGTCGCGGACCACATGTTCCGCAACTACGACGGTGTGCTGAAGGTCGACGGCGAGGTCGGCAACAAGAAGGTCTACGACCCGCGCACCTGGGGCAAGTCCGCCGAGGCGGGCATGGCCAAGCGCGTCACGGAGGCCTGCGCCAACCTGCGGTCCACCGGTACCAAGCTGAAGTAACTGCGTACGGATGTCTGCCCGGGCCCGGTACCCCTTGGGGTGCCGGGCCCGTGGCGTGCCCGGCATCTCCGTGCCCGGCATCTCCATGCTTGGCATCTTCGTACCCGGCAAAATGATCTGAGGGAGCGGCTGTGAGCACGTCCTACGACTTCGACACCGCCATCGACCGCCGCGGCACCTGGAGCGTGCAGTGGGACGGGGTCGCGGACCGGTTCGGGGTGGACGGACTGCTGCCGTTCACCATCTCGGACATGGACTTCGAGACGGCCCCCGAGGTACTGACCGCCCTGCGGGCCCGGCTCGACCACGGGGTCTTCGGCTACACCGACTGGCGGCTGGGCGACTTCCGCCCGGCCGTGGCCCACTGGTTCGCGAGCCGGTACGGCACCGTGATCGACACCGGGCAACTGGTGTACGGCCCCTCCGTGCTCAGCCAGTTGTCGCAACTGCTCCAGATGTGGACGGCCGAGGGCGACGGCGTGGTCGTCCACACCCCGACGTACGACGGCTTCCGCAAGGCCGTCACCGGGCTCGGTCGCGAGCTGCGCGGGGTGGGTCTCGGGGACACGGAGGCGCTGGAGCGGGAGCTCGCCCGCGAGGACAGCAAGGTCCTCGTGGTCTGTTCGCCGCACAACCCGTCGGGGCGGGTGTGGACGGAGGCGGAGCTCGCGGAGATGGCCTCCCTCGCGGCGCGGCACGGGGTCGCCGTGATCAGCGACGAGATCCACGCCGACTTCGTGCACGAGGGCCGTGTCCATGTGCCGTGGACGCGGGTGGGGGGTGACGGGCGCTGGGCGCTCGTCTCCTCGGCCTCGAAGGCGTTCAACTTCCCGGCGCTGACCGGTTCGTACGGGATCGTCGGCCGTGCGGAGGACCGGACGGAGTTCCTGCGCCGGATGGAGACCGCGGAGGGCCTCGCCTCACCGGCGGTGCTCTCGCTGACCGCGCACATCGCCGCGTACCGGGACGGCGCGGCGTGGCTGGACGCCGTACGCGCGTACGTCGCGGGGAATCTGGCCCTGGTCGCCGAACGGCTGAACGCGGCGTTCCCGGCTCTGGAGTGGGAGCCGCCGCAGGCCGGCTACCTGGCCTGGATCGACCTGCGCCGGGCGGGCGTGAAGGACGACGAGGCGCTCCAGCGTGTGCTGGTCGAACGGGAGCGCGTCGCGGTGATGCCGGGGGCTGTGTACGGGGCGGAGGGCTTCGTGCGGCTGAACGTGGGGTGCGGGCCGTTTCGGGGGCGCTGCCCCCGGACCCCCGCTCCTGCCGGAGGGGCTTGAGCGGCTCGAACGGGCCGGGCAGGGTTTGAGGGGCTCGAACGGGCCGGAGGCTTGAGCGGCTGGGGGACGGGCGGAAGGGCTTGAGCGGTTCGGGTGGGCCGGAGGGGCTCGGTTGCGCGATGCTGAGGGCATGGCGGAGAGCTCAGCAGGTTCCGGCGGTATCCGTGTCGCTTCCACCGCCGGGCGCTGGGTCGTCCTCACCACCGTGCTCGGGTCGAGCATGGCCATGCTCGACTCCACCGTCATCAACGTCGCCCTGCCCCGTATCGGCGAGGACCTCGGCACCGGCCTGGCCGCGCTCCAGTGGACCGTCAACGCCTACATGCTGACGCTCGCCGGGCTGATCCTCCTCGGGGGAGCGCTCGGTGACCGGTACGGGCGGCGGCGGGTGTTCGTCATCGGCGTGGTGTGGTTCGCCGCCGCCTCGCTGCTCTGCGGGCTGGCGCCGAGCGCGGAGGTGCTCATCGCGGCCCGTGCCCTCCAGGGGGTCGGCGGCGCCCTGCTCACCCCGGGGTCGCTGGCCCTGATCCAGGCGAGCTTCCATCCGGACGACCGGGCCCGCGCGGTCGGGCTGTGGTCGGGGCTCGGCGGGGTCGGCGCCGCCGTCGGGCCGTTCGTCGGGGGATGGCTCGTCGACGGGCCGGGCTGGCGGTGGGTGTTCCTGCTCAATCTGCCGCTCGCCGCGATCTGCGTGCCCGTCGCCCTGCGCCACGTACCGGAGTCCCGGGATCCGTACGAGCACGGGCGCTTCGACGTTCTGGGGGCCGCCCTCGCCGCCTTCGCGCTCGCGCTGGTGACGTACGCGCTGATCGAGGCGCCGGGGCAGGGGGCCTCACCGGCCGTGATCGGGGCGGCGGTGGGCGGGGTGCTGCTCGGCGGCGCGTTCGTCCAGGTCGAGCGGCGACGGGCGGATCCCATGCTGCCGCCGTCGGTGTTCGCGTCCCGGCAGTTCACCGCCGTCAACATCGTCACCCTCTGCGTGTACGCGGCGCTCGGCGGGTTCTTCTTCCTCTCCGCCATCCAGCTCCAGGTCGTGGCGGGCTACTCCGCGCTCGGCGCGGGCACCGCACTGCTGCCGACCACCGTCCTGATGCTGCTGTTCTCCGCCCGGTCCGGCGAACTGAGCCGGCGCATCGGCCCCCGCATCCCGCTCACCGCCGGTCCGCTGATCGCCGCCGCCGGGATGCTGCTGATGCTGCGCGTGGGACCGGGGTCCGCCTCCGTGACCGGATACCTGGCCGACGTCCTCCCCGCCGTCGCCGTCCTCGGCATCGGCCTGGTGGCCCTCGTGGCACCCCTCACCGCGACCGTCCTGGCCTCCGTGGACACCGGCCGGGCCGGCCTCGCCAGCGGTATCAACAACGCCGCCGCCCGCGCCGCCGGGCTGATCGCGGTCGCCGCGCTGCCGCTGCTCGCCGGAATGGGCCCCGAGGCCTACCGCGACGCCGGGGAGTTCGCCGTGACCTTCCGGCGGGCCATGCCGATGTGCGCCGGGCTGCTGGTCCTCGGCTCCCTCATCGCGTGGGCGACCGTCCGTACGCCGCCGGCCGCCGTGCAGGAAACCGCCCAGCCCGAATGCACGGTGCACTGCGGGGTCACGAGCCCTCCGCTGGAACCCGCCCCGGACAGGTCCTAGACGTTTCACGGCCTTGTGCGCACCGGATGCCCCGGGCGGCGCCGCCGGCAGGCACACTTGAACCCATGTCGATCCACGAGAACCTGCTCGGGGGCCCTGCCCCGACCCACCTGCCCGACGACCCGGAGCCGCGCGAACTGCTCGCCGCCGGCACCGCGCCCGCCGATGTCGCGGCGAAGTACCCGACTTCCTCGCTGGCCTGGGCACAGCTCGCCGACGAGGCGTTCGAGGGCGGCCGGGTCATCGAGTCGTACGCCTACGCCCGCACCGGCTACCACCGCGGCCTGGACGCCCTGCGCCGCGCCGGCTGGAAGGGCCACGGCCCCGTACCGTTCGAGCACGAGCCGAACCGTGGCTTCCTGCGCGCCCTGCACGGCCTCGCGCGCGCCGCGCAGTCGATCGGTGAGCAGGAGGAGTACGAGCGCTGCTCGACGTTCCTGCGCGACTCCTCGCCGACCGCCGCCGAGACCCTCGGCTGACCGACGCGTACTCCTGCCGGGCCCCGTGGACGATCGCTGTCGGCGGGGCCTCCGCGCTGTCGCGGCCTGCGGATCTCCGCTTAGGATGCGGGCAGGGGACCGGAGCTCCACCACCTCACAAGGTGGGGGCGGACCGCTACCCGGAAGCTCGTGTCGAGGAGACAGCGATGTCGACGATTCCCCCCGACCCCGAAGCCACCGGTGCGCAGACCCCGCACCTCGACTTCGCGGGAACGACTCCGTACGAGGACTACGTCCAGGCGGATGTCCTGACCCACCTCCAGCACCTCCGCTCGGACGACCCCGGCGAGATGGTCTTCCTGGTCACCACCCAGGTCATGGAACTGTGGTTCACCGTCATCGTCCATGAGTGGGAGACCGCCGCGCACGCCCTGCGCGAGGACCGGCTGGGCGTCGCGCGCGACGCGCTGAAGCGGTCGTTGCGGGAGCTGGAGGCGCTGAACGCCTCCTGGACGCCGCTCGCCCAGCTCACCCCCGCCCAGTTCAACTCCTACAGGTCCGCGCTCGGCGAGGGCTCCGGCTTCCAGTCGGCCATGTACCGGCGGATGGAGTTCCTGCTCGGCGACAAGTCCGCGTCCATGCTCGTGCCGCACCGGGGCGCGCCCCGTGTCCACGCCGAGCTGGAGAAGGCGCTCGCCGAGCCGAGTCTGTACGACGAGACGCTCGCCCTGCTCGCCCGGCGCGGTCACGCGGTGCCCCGGGCCGTGCTCGGCCGCGACCTCACCCAGAAGTACGAGCCGTCGCCCGAGGTCGAGGCCGTCTGGGCGGAGATCTACGCCAACCCCGACCAGAACGACGAACTGGTCCGCCTCGGCGAGGCCCTCACCGACGTGGGCGAGCTCGTGTGGCGCTGGCGCAACGACCACCTCGTCGCCACCCGGCGGGCCATGGGTTCCAAGACCGGGACCGGTGGCTCCGCCGGGGTCGCCTGGCTGGAGAAGCGCGCCACGAAGAACGTGTTCCCCGAGCTCTGGACGGCCCGCAGCCATGTCTGATCTCCAGGAGCGCGCACAGGCGCTCGACACCGCGGACGGTCTGGCACCGCTGCGCAAGCTCTTCACCCTCGACGACACCGTCTACCTGGACGGCAACTCGCTCGGCGCACTGCCCCGTCATGTGCCCGCCCGGCTGCAGGAGGTCCTCACCCGCGAGTGGGGCGAGCTGCGCATCCGGTCCTGGGACGAGAGCGGCTGGTGGACCGCGCCGGAGCGGATCGGCGACCGCATCGCCCCGATCGTCGGTGCGGCGGCCGGCCAGATCGTCGTCGGCGACTCGACGAGCGTGAACGTCTTCAAGGCCGTCGTCGCCGCCACCCGGCTGGCCCCGGAGGGCCGCGACGAGATCCTGGTCGACGCCTCCACGTTCCCCACCGACGGGTACATCGCCGAGTCGGCGGCCCGGATGACCGGCCACCGGATCGTGCCGGTCGCTCCCGCAGACGTACCGGGCGCGCTCGGCCCGCGTACCGCCGCCGTGCTGCTCAACCACGTCGACTACCGTTCCGGCCGGCTCCACGACCTGCCGGCGCTCACCGCCGCGGTGCACGCCGCGGGCGCGGTCGCCGTCTGGGACCTGTGCCACAGCGCGGGCGCGCTGCCCGTCGGGCTGGACGCCCACGGGGTGGACCTGGCGGTCGGCTGCACGTACAAGTACCTCAACGGCGGCCCCGGTTCGCCCGCGTACCTGTACGTCGCCGCACGGCATCAGGCGGCCTTCGACTCGCCCCTGCCGGGGTGGACCTCGCATGCCGACCCGTTCGCGATGACGCCCGGGTACGCGCCCGCGGACGGTGCCGTACGGGGCCGGGTCGGAACGCCCGACATCCTGTCCATGCTGGCCCTGGAGGCGTCCCTCGACGTCTGGGACGGGGTCGGGATCGACGCGGTACGGGCCAAGTCGCTGGCGCTGACGGACTTCTTCCTGGAGTGCGTCGCCGCATACGCCCCCGAGGGCCGGGTCACCTCCGTGACCCCGGCCGCCCACGCGGAACGCGGCAGCCAGGTCGCGCTGCGGTGCGAGGACGCCGAACCCGTGATGGCCGCGCTCATCGCGCGCGGAGTCGTCGGGGACCTGCGGCGGCCGGACGTGCTCCGGTTCGGCTTCACTCCGTTGTACGTGGGGTTCGTCGACGCGGAGCGGGCGGCGCGGGTGCTCGCGGACGTGTTGACCGGTTCCGCCGCTCCGGCGGCGTAGGCTGCCGGGTCAGTCCGGCGACCGGCTCGCCCCGGTCGCCGGACGGGCCCCGGAGCTGTCGTGCGGGCAGCAGAATGGGTGCGACGACAGCCGACGGGCAGGGAGTTGCGCCAGGTGCTCTTCGACAGCGACGCCGACGGTGGGAACGGGAGCGACCGCTCCCGCTACGTACGGGCCTCGCGCGAGGTCCTCGCCGACGTGGTGAACCGCCCGGAGGACCTCCGGGCCCTGTGCGACATCGGTTTTCCGCAGCGCCCCTTCCACCTGGCCCCGGTCCTGGCCGCTGTGGGCTGTGCGGTCGAGGGAGGCGGCCCCGTCGTGGACCTCGATGACGAGGTGGTGGTCATCGAGGAGGAGTTCGGCAACGTCCTGCTCTTCGGCGCGGTTCAGGGCTGGTACCTCTTCCTCGGTCTCGATGACGGCAGGGTGTACGCGCTCCCCGACGAGCCGGAGCTCTTCGACGGGGGCCTGCGCCCGGTCCACACCGACCTCTCCTCGCTCCGGCACCTGCTGGAACTGCTGCACGGGCGGGTACTGAAGGTGGACCGCGAGTGGGCCGGCGGCGACCGGAGCGCGCCGTACGCCGAGCTGGCCCGCTTCGCCGACGGGATCCAGGACGAGTTCGCCCGCGTCGACCCGGTGGCCTTCTCCGAGGAGGAGTCCAAGGAGAGCCCCTGGGTCGCCTTCTTCGGCGACCTCCGGGGCGGGCTGTACGGCACGTACTACTCCCGGCCGGGCCCGGTCTGACGCGGGATCACCTGCCGCCTGGGAGCGGGATGCCTCCGTACTGATACCGTCCCCGCAGGTCAAGCCAGTTGGGCATGTCACAGGGACGGTTGGAGCAGCATGTCGGATTCTGCCGCGCGTGATCAGGACGCAGCCGAGACCGAGTCGGCGTTCTCGCATCCGGTCGTCGCCCCCGATGTCTCCGCCGCCTACGGCAGCCACCCGGACCAGGTGATCGACTTCTACGCCCCGCGCGACGGGCGCGCGGGCGCCCCCGTCGTGGTCGTCCTGCACGGCGGGGCCTGGCGGGCACCGTACGACCGGCTTCACATGTCGCCGTTCGCGGACTTCCTGGCCCGGCGCGGGTTCGCCGTCGCGAGCGTCGAGTACCGGCGCGGCAGCGAGCTCCCGCAGCAGCGCGGATCCGGTCCGGTCGCCGGGCGCTGGCCGGAGACCTTCGACGACGTCGCGGCGGCGATGGACGCGCTGCCGGAACTCCTGGTGCTCCACATGCCGTCGGCGGACGCCCGGCGGATCGTCGTCACGGGGCACTCCGCGGGCGGGCAGCTGGCCCTGTGGGCGGCCGCCAGGCACGTGCTGCCGGAGGGCTCGCCGTGGCGGCTGCCGCGGGCGCCCGCGCTGCGCGGAGTGGTCGCGCTCGCCCCGATCGCGGACTTCGCCTCGGCCGTCGGGCTGGGTGTGTGCTCCGATGCGGTCGGGCAGTTCCTCGGGCGCGCGGAGGACTTCACCGAGCGCGCCGCGCACGCCGACCCGGCCCTGCTGCTGCCCACCGGCATCGCCACGGCGGTGGTCCAGGGCACCACCGACCTGACCGTGCCGCAGGCCGTCTCGGAGGCGTTCGTCGACGCGGCGGCGAAGGAGGGCGAGACGGTGGGGCTGACGCTGCTGCCGGACGTCGGGCACTTCCCGCTGATCGACCCGGCGGCCGACGCGTGCGCCGTGGTCGCCGAGGAGATCGCCCAGCTGGCCTGGTAGCGCCCGGGCCACCGCTGCCACGCGACGGACCCCGGTAGTACTTGCGACGGACGGCTCAGGATCCGTATCACTGCTGACGACCGGGGGCGCCGCGCCCCCTACCGTGGAAGCGTGACCGAGACCAAGACCAGAAGCCCGGAGTTCCGGGTGGCCGAAGAGGCGATAGGCGGCCTGCGCCAGGACCTCATCCACGATGCGTTCGCCTATCGTCCGCTGGGGCCCATGCGGACCGACGGGGTGCTGACCCGGCGGCTGCCGGAGCGGCTCCGGGCGCGGGCCGAGTGGACTCCGCACGCGGTGGTCCTGGCGGCCGCGCTGCTCGCCTTCATGATGGGCTTCTCCGTCACCGGCAACGCCGGAGTCCTCGTGTCGGGGCTGGTGCCCGCCGCGTGCGTCGGGATGTCGCTGGTGCGGCCGGTCGGGGCGTTCTGGATGTCGATGGCGCTCATGCCGGTGAGCATGGTCGCCGGCAGCTCCGACGGGCCGTGGATGCCGAGCACGTTCTTCGCGCACCTGGTGGTGCTGGTCGTCGTCGCGGCGAGGACCAAGCCGCGCACCGCGGCCTGGATGTGGGGCCTGACCGTGCTGTTCGGCACGCTCCTGGAGAACGTCGGCGGATGGAACTCCGGGCCGTCCACACCCGCCATGGCGGTGGCGTCCGCGTTCGCGCTGCTCCTGGTGTGCGTGGTGCAGGTCCGCCGTGAGGCGGAGCGCGAGGTCACCGTGCAGCGCACGGTGACCGCCGTCGAGCGCGACCGGCGCACGCTGCTGGAGGAGCGCACCACCATCGCCCGCGAACTCCACGACGTGGTCGCCCACCACATGTCGGTCGTCGCGATCCAGGCCGAGGCCGCCCCCTACCGGGTGGAGAACCCGCCGCCCGAGCTGGAGCAGGCCTTCCTCACGATCCGGGAGAACGCCGTCGCGGCCCTCACCGAACTGCGCCGGGTCCTCGGCGTCGTACGGGCCGAGGACTACGAGGCGCCGGACGCCCCGCAGCCCACCCTGGCCGAACTCGACGGGCTGCTCGCCAACGTCGGCGAGGCCGGACTCCCGACGGAGAAGACCGTGACCGGTGCGGTGCGCGAGCTGCCGCAGGGCGTCGAGCTCTCGGCGTACCGGATCATTCAGGAGGCCCTCAGCAACAGCCTGCGGCACGCGCCGGGCGCCACCGCGAAGGTCGAGATCGGCTATGTGCTGGGCGGTCTGGGGCTGCGCGTCGTCAACGGTCCGCCGACCGCCCCGGTGAAGCCCTCACCCGGTGCCGGGCACGGGATCACCGGCATGCGGGAGCGGGTGGCGATGCTGAACGGCGAGATGACGGCCGAGACGACCGCGGAAGGCGGTTACGAGGTCACCGCCTTCATCCCCGTGCAGGCGGCGGCCCCGTCCGACGCGCCCGCGGCAGCCGCAGGGGAGCAGGCGTGACGGCCGCCGCCGGTACACCGATCCGGGTGCTGATCGTCGACGACCAGATGATGGTCCGCGAGGGCTTCTCGGTGCTGCTCAACGCGATGCCGGGCATCGAGGTCGTCGGCGAGGCCGTCAACGGGCGGGAGGCCGTCGCCCAGGTCGCGGCGCTCCGTCCCGACGTGGTGCTGATGGACATCCGGATGCCGGAGCTCAACGGCATCGAGGCGACCCGTGAGATCGTCGCCGCCGACGCGGACGCGAAGGTGCTGGTGCTCACCACGTTCGACCTCGACGAGTACGTCTACCAGGCGCTGCGTGCCGGCGCGTCCGGCTTCCTCCTCAAGGACGCCTCGGCCCGCCAACTCGCGGACGGGGTGCGCGTGGTGGCGTCCGGCGAAGCGCTTCTGGCCCCCACGGTCACCCGTCGCCTGATCACCGAGTTCTCCAAGCTCGCGGCGGCCCCGCGGCCGCCGGCCCTCGCCCAGATCGGCGACCTCACGGAGCGCGAGACGGAAGTACTCGTCCTGATCGCCCAGGGCCTGTCGAATGCGGAGATCGCCTCGCATCTGGTGGTCGCCGAGTCCACGATCAAGACCCATGTGAGCCGCATCCTGGTGAAGCTGGGCCTGCGCGACCGCACCCAGGCGGCGGTCTTCGCCTACGAGGCGCGGCTGGTCACGCCGTCGTGAGCCGGGCGGCGGGCCCCGGGGCAGGGCTGGCCCAGGGCCAGGTGGCCGGTTAGCTTCGGTCCATGGACCAGCCCCCGCGCGCCGACTCCGGCCCCGTCGCCCCGTTCGATCCCTGGTCGGCGGCGTTCGTCGCCGATCCGTACCCCGCCTATGCCGAGCTGCGCGCCACCGGCCGGGCGCACTACTTCGAGCCGACGGACCAGTGGCTCGTCCCGCACCACGCCGACGTGTCGGCGCTGCTGCGCGACAGGCGGCTGGGCCGGACGTATCTGCACCGGTTCACGCACGAGGAGTTCGGCCGGACGCCCCCGCCCGCCGCCCACGAGCCGTTCGAGACGCTGAACGGGCAAGGGCTCCTGGACCTCGAACCGCCGGACCATACGAGGATCCGGCGCCTCGTCTCCAAGGCGTTCACCCCACGTACCGTCGAACAGCTCGTCCCGACCGTGCGGCGGCTCGCCGCCGGGCTGGTCGACGACTTCGTCGCGCAGGGCGGCGGCGATCTGCTGACGGCGGTCGCGGAGCCGCTGCCGGTCGCCGTGATCGCGGAGATGCTCGGCATTCCGGAGTCCGACCGCGCACCGCTGCGGCCCTGGTCGGCGGCGATCTGCGGGATGTTCGAGCTCAACCCGTCCGAGGAGACCGCCCGGGCCGCCGTCCGCGCCTCCCTCGACTTCTCCGCGTATCTGCGGGAGCTGATCGCCGAGCGGCGTGGCAACCCGGGGACGGACCTGATCTCCGCGCTCATCGCCGCCCATGACGAAGGCGAGCGGCTGACCGAACAGGAGATGGTCTCCACGTGCGTGCTGCTCCTGAACGCGGGCCACGAGGCGACCGTCAACACCACGGTGAACGGCTGGTGGACGCTGCTTCGGCATCCGGATCAGCTGGCCGCGCTGCGGGCGGACCACACCCTGCTGCCCACTGCGGTGGAGGAGCTCATGCGCTACGACACCCCGCTGCAGATGTTCGAACGCTGGGCGCTCGACGACGTCGAGGTCGGCGGCACGGTCATTCCGCGAGGCTCGGAGGTGGCCCTCCTCTTCGGCTCGGCCAACCGTGACCCGGCCCGTTTCGCGGACCCGGACACGCTCGACCTGGCCCGGCGGGAGAACCCGCACATCACCTTCGGCGCGGGCATCCACTTCTGTCTCGGGGCGCCGCTGGCCCGAGTGGAGCTGGCCGCCTCCTTCGACGAGTTGCTGCGCCGGGCGCCCGGCCTGCGACTGGCCGCGGAACCTGAGTGGAACCCCGGTTACGTGATCCGAGGAGTGAAGGAACTCCGGGTCGAGCTCTGACGCYCGGCCGGGGCCGGGGGCACTCCTCACAGCGACCGCGATGGTGCTGGCGGCGGGCGGCCTGGCGGCGCTGCGCCGGCGCGACATGCTGACCTGAGGCGACGGGGGCGGGCGGCAAG
>NZ_RDBK01000043.1:1990926-2044925 GCF_008042275.1 Streptomyces sp. OR43
GGAACGGCGTCAGGGGTGAGGGCGGAACGGCGTCAGGGGTGAGGGCGAGGGTGCCTGCGCGCCGCCCGCCTTGCCGCCCGCCCCCGTCGCCTCAGGTCAGCATGTCGCGCCGGCGCAGCGCCGCCAGGCCGCCCGCCGCCAGCACCATCGCGGTCGCTGTGAGGAGTGCCACCGGCCCCCACTCCATGGCCGCCCCCGGCAGCTTGGGCAGGTGCGTGAACGGCGACACGTCCATCACCGGCTGCGGCAGATCCAGGGCGGGGCCTATCCAGCCCAGCGCCAGGCAGAGACCGACCAGGCCTCAGCCCGCCGCCGCGGCCTTCGGCAGCGCCCCGTACAGCAGGACCGTCAGCCCGCCCAGCAGCCAGACGGCGGGCAGTTGTACCAGCGAGGCGCCCAGCACGGCGGGGAGTTCGTGTCCGTAGCCCGCCGCCAGGCCGAGGCCGCCGAGCGTCATGATCAGGGCAGCGCCGCCGAAGGCGATGAGCAGATGGCCGGCGGCCCAGCCCGTCCGGCCGACGCCGCCCGCGAGCACCGGTTCCGCGCGCCCGGCGGTCTCCTCGCCGTGCAGCCGCAGTACCGAGGAGACGATGTACAGCGCTGCCACCGTGCCGAGCACGGAGACCATCGAGGCGAGGAACGCGTCGGTCAGACCGGACTGGCCGCCCATCCGCTCGAAGATCTCCCTCGTCTTCTCGTTGTCCCCGACGAGATCCGCCGCGCCGCCGGTCAGCCCGCCGAAGACGACGCCGACCACGGCGAACGACGCCGCCCACCCCAGGAGCGCGCCGCGCTGGAGGCGCACCGCGAGGCCGAGGGCCGTGGAGATCCGGCCCCGGGCGGGCCCCGGCCGTGTGGCGAGGAAGCTCATGCCGACATCGCGGCGCCCGGTCAGCGCGTACGCCACGGCGCACTGCACGGCCACGGCGCCGGCGATCACCAGAAGGACCCACCACCGCTCGTCCGCGTACGGCCGGACGTTCTCCGCCCAGCCGAGTGGGGAGAGCCAGGTGAGGACCGACGAGCCGTCGTCCGTCGCGGAGTCGCCCGCCGCCTTCAGGACGAAGGCCGCACCGATGACCGCGGCCGTCAGCCCCTTCGCCAGCCGCGCGCTCTCGGTGAACTGCGCGGCGATCGCGGCGGTGCACGCGAACAGCGCACCGACACCGGCGACGGCCGAGGCGAGCGCCACCGCCCCGGCACCGCCCGCGCCTGACGCGGCCGTCCCCGCCACGATCACCAGCCCCAGTGCGGCGTTGGCGATCAGGGCGGCGAGCAGCGCGGCGGTGAGCGGCGCCCGGCGCCCCACCATGGCGGAGGAGAGCATCTCCTGACGGCCGGTCTCCTCTTCCTCCCGGGTATGGCGTACGACGACGACCAGGCTCATCACCGCGGCCAGCGCGGCGCCGAAGGCGGTCATGCGCCAGCTGACGAGCGCGCCCACGGAGTCGCCGAACACGGGTCCGTACATCGCGCGCAGCGAGCTGTTGCCGTTCATCGAAGCGGCGAGCTCGGCGCGTTGTGCGGCCGTCCCGTAGAGCGAGGCGATGGACTGCCCGACGGACGAGAACGACCCGCCGAGCACCAGCACCCAGACCGGCATGATGATGCGGTCGCGCCGCAGCGCGAGCCGCAGCAGGGGCCAGGTCCCGGCGAGCTGCCCGGTCCCCGTCCGGCGTCCTGTGCGGTCCGGCGCGGTCATGGTCGCGGCAGTCATCGAGCCGACACCCCCGCGCCCTGATCGGCGCCCTGTGGCGTGCCCTGCTCCGCGTCCGCCGTGTAGTGCCGGAGGAAGAGTTCCTCCAGGGTGGGCGGAGTGCTGGTCAGGGACCGGACCCCGGATGCGGAGAGCGACTTGAGGACGCCGTCCAGCTTGTCCGTGTCGACCTGGAGCGAGACCTGATGGCCCCGGATATCGAGGTCGTGGACCCCTGGCAGCTGCGCCAGGCCATGGGGGGAGTCCGCCAGCTCGGCGGTGATGTTCGTCCGTGTCAGATGGCGCATGCCGGCCAGTGAGCCGGTCTCCACCGTCCGGCCCGCCCGGATGATGCTGACGCGGTCACAGAGGGACTCGACCTCGCTGAGGATGTGGCTGGAGAGCAGCACCGTCCGCCCGCGGTCGCGTGCTTCGGTGACGCAGCTCTGGAAGACCTCCTCCATCAGCGGGTCGAGCCCGCTGGTCGGCTCGTCCAGGATCAGCAGGTCCACATCGGAGGCGAACGCGGCGATCAGGGCCACCTTCTGCCGGTTGCCCTTCGAGTACGTCCGCCCCTTCTTCGTCGGGTCGAGCTCGAACCGCTCGACGAGCTCCGCGCGCCGGCTGCCGTCGAGGCCGCCGCGCAGCCGCCCGTACAGATCGATCACCTCGCCGCCCGAGAGGTTGCGCCACAGCGTGACGTCCCCGGGGACGTACGCCACGCGCGGGTGCAGTTCCACCGCGTCGCGCCAGGGGTCGCGGCCGAGCAGTTGGGCGGCGCCGGAATCGGCCCGCAGCAGCCCCAGCAGGACCCGGATGGTGGTGGACTTCCCCGAGCCGTTCGGCCCGAGGAAGCCGTGGACCTCACCGGACTCGACGGCCAGGTCGAGCCCGTCCAGCGCATGTGTCCGGCCGAACGACTTGTGCAGTCCGGCCACGGTGATTGCCTTCGTCATGATTTTGAACGTACGCTACTTTCACAAACTTGTGAAGTTAAGGAAGCGTATAAACTCAGTACGGGTGACATGCGGGCGCCGAGAGCCCGAGGATGTCGGAGGGACGAGGGGTCGATGAACAGCGAAACCGCAGACACACGCGAGCCGAACGGTGCCGCCGTCCACGGGCGCGAGGGCCGGGACGCCGAGGCGGTCTCGCGGTTCGTCGAGCGGTTCGCGTCGGAGATGACCGAGGCGGGGATGCAGCGGATGGCGTCCCGCGTCTTCGCCGCGCTGCTCGCCGACGACGACGCCTCCATGACCTCGGCCGAGCTCGCCCTGGCCCTGCAGATCAGCCCCGCCGCCGTGTCCGGCGCGATCAACTACCTCACCCAGGTCAGCATGGTCGGCCGGGAGCGGGACCCCGGCTCACGCCGTGACCGCTACCGGCTGCACAACGAGATCTGGTACACCACCTTCGCCAGCCGCGACCGTGTCCTCACCCGCTGGGAGAACACCCTCAGGGACGGCGCCCGCACGCTCGGGGAGCACACCCCGGCCGGCGCCCGGATCGCCGAGACGGCGGCGTTCTTCGAGTTCATGCAGTCGGAGCTGGGCGCGATGATGGACCGCTGGGAGGAACACCGCAAAACCCTCGACCTGCCGACGGCCGAGGACGCGCGCGACGCCTGAACACCCGCACGGCTTGTGGCGCACGGCTGCTCATGTGCCGCTTGAACGGCGCCCGGCCCCTGGCGCACGCCTCACGTGGCGCCTGAACGCCCCACGGCCTATGGCGCACGCCTCACGTGGCGCCTGAACGGCGGACGGAGGCGTCCGCCGTTCAGGCACACCTCGGTCCGCGCTCAGCTCTCCACCACCGGCAGCATCAGCCCCCAGGCCCCCGCCCGTACCGTCCACGTCCGGGTCCGCACCGGGCCCGCGACCTGTATGTCCGCCCGGTAGCGGAAGTCCGCGCCGGAGACCGTGACGGCCTTGGCCTCCGTGGTCATCGGGTCGCCGCCCGGCGCGTGGATCGTGACCTCGGCCATTCCGCCGCCGCAGCCCGATGTCAGCGTCACCGACTCGACCGGGCGGCCCAGATCGTTCAGCACGACCCCGTCCGCCTCGACGCGCAGCCGGTGGGTGGCCGGCGGGCCGGCCGGGGCCGAGGGGGCGGGGCGGACCAGGGTGCGGACCAGGGAGCGGCAGGTGTCCCAGACCGCGGTGACGCCCGTGCGGTCCGGCTGCGTGCCCGGTGCGCCGGTCAGGGCCGGGATCCGCAGCGCGTCGAGGACGACGCCGTCGCTGTCGTCGACCAGCAGGTCCAGCCGGCGCACCGCGCCGTCCAGCGCGGTGCGCGCTGCCGCCACCGCACCCGTCGGCACGCCGAGCCGGTGCGCGAGTTCCAGCGCCGCCGCGGCCCCGACCGGGATGAGCGAGAGGGCGCTCATGGCCGGTTCTCGCTCCCGGTGGAGGAGGGCCACCGCACGCCGCAGCGCCCGGTCGTCGCCGATCACCACCGGCCGGCGGGCACCTCGCCGGGCCAGGGCCCGGGCGAACTCCTCGGGCCCGTCCGGGAGGCAGATCTTGGCGTGCGAACCGGCGCTCAACACGTCTTTTGCGATCCGGACGGACTCACCGTCCGTGCGGCGGGCGACCGGATCGATCACCACCAGCAGATGGGGCGCACCGTTACCGGAGGGCTGGGCAGCCGACACCTCGGTCCTTCCTCGGGTAGCATCTTGGTGCAAGAGCCCCTTGCGCTATTGCGCCAGGGGCTTCGTCTATTCCGGGGCACCCGGTTCGACGGTTCAGGCCTTGTCGTACAACGTCGTACGGCATGTACGGCGTTTACGTACGCCCCCTGACCTTGGACATGCCCCGCCCGGAAGGGGTGTACGCCTGTGCCCGCACTTGTGCTGCTCGGTGCTCAGTGGGGTGACGAGGGCAAGGGAAAGGCCACCGACCTCCTCGGTGGATCCGTGGACTATGTGGTGCGCTACCAAGGCGGCAACAATGCCGGCCACACGGTGGTCGTCGGTGACCAGAAGTACGCACTTCATCTCCTCCCCTCCGGAATCCTGTCACCGGGGTGTACCCCGGTCATCGGTAACGGTGTCGTCGTCGACCCTGCGGTCCTGCTCTCCGAGCTGAGTGGGCTGAACGACCGCGGCGTGGACACGTCCAAGCTGCTGATCAGCGGCAACGCTCATTTGATCACCCCGTACAACGTCACCGTCGACAAGGTGACGGAACGGTTCCTCGGGAAGCGCAAGATCGGTACGACCGGGCGCGGTATCGGCCCGACGTACGCGGACAAGATCAACCGGGTCGGCATCCGTGTCCAGGACCTCTACGACGAGTCGATCCTGGAGCAGAAGGTCGAGGCGGCCCTGGAGCAGAAGAACCAGCTTCTGGCCAAGGTCTTCAACCGGCGCGCGATCGAGGCCGGCAAGGTCGTCGAGGACATGCTCCAGTACGCGGAGCAGATCAAGCCCTACGTCGCCGACACGACGCTTATCCTGAACAACGCCATCGACGAGGGCAAGGTCGTCCTCTTCGAGGGCGGTCAGGGCACGCTGCTCGACGTCGACCACGGCACGTACCCCTTCGTCACCTCGTCGAACCCGACCGCGGGCGGCGCCTGCACCGGTTCCGGCGTGGGCCCGACGAAGATCAGCCGGGTCATCGGCATCCTCAAGGCCTATACGACGCGTGTCGGCGCCGGTCCGTTCCCGACGGAGCTGCTCGACGAGGACGGCGAGGCGCTGCGCAGGATCGGTGGCGAGCGCGGTGTCACCACCGGCCGTGACCGCCGCTGCGGCTGGTTCGACGCCCCGATCGCGCGGTACGCGACCCGGGTGAACGGCCTGACCGACTTCTTCCTCACCAAGCTGGACGTGCTGACCGGCTGGGAGCAGATCCCGGTGTGTGTGGCGTACGAGATCGACGGCAAGCGCGTCGAGGAACTCCCGTACAACCAGACCGACTTCCACCACGCGAAGCCGATCTACGAGATGCTGCCGGGCTGGTCCGAGGACATCACCAAGGCGAAGACCTTCGGCGACCTGCCGAAGAACGCCCAGGCGTACGTGAAGGCGCTGGAGGACATGTCCGGCGCCCCGATCTCCGCGATCGGTGTCGGCCCCGGCCGCACCGAGACCATCGAGATCAACTCGTTCCTGTAGGCACACGGGAGCGGAGGAGGGCCGGAGCGGCGTCGTCGCCCCGGCCCTTCCTCATATCCGGGCTCAGTCCTCGCCGCAGATCCGCAGCCCTTCCGGAGTCGCGCACGGCAGGTGGCCGTGGGTGCGGATGACGTCCTGGCCGCTGCCCCTGCTGAGGTAGGAGAGGAAGCTGGAGGCCAGCGAGTCGGCGGGCGGGCTGCCGTACGTGTACGCGTACTCGATCTCCCGGTACGGGTAGGTGCCGGTGCCGATCGTGTCGACGGACGGGGCGGCGCCGTCGATGGCGATCTGGTGCGCCCCGGCCGGTCTGGTCCCCGTCCGCAGTTCGCTGTAGCCGATCGCGCCGTCGAGCCGGCCGACCTCGGCCAGGACCTGGTCGGTGGAGTCGAGTTCGCAGCGGATGACGAGGGCCTCGGGGTCGTCCTTCGTGGCGCAGTCGCGGGAGGACTGGGCGGGTTCGTTGCGGCCGAGGACGCGGCGCTGGAAGACCTCGCGGGTGCCGGAGTTGGCGTCCCGGCTGACCAGCAGGACGGGCAGGTCGGGGCCGCCGAGCTGCTTCCAGTTGCGGATGTCGCCGCGGTAGAGGGAGCGGATCGCGTCCCGGCTGAGGTTCTTCAGCGGCACCTTGTCGTTGACGACCAGGCGGAAGAGCGAGACGGCGACGCGGTTCTCGCGCAGTTGCGGGAAGCCGCTCGGCTTCGGGCCGTCGGAGAGGGCCACGAGGGCGGGCGATCCGGACTTCCCGGCCGCGGCGCCCCGTTCGGCCAGTTCTCTGATCCCGGCGGTGCTGCCGTGCGGGTCCACGGTGACGGTGGCCCCGTCGCACGCCTTGCCGTACTTCTCCGCCAGTTCGTCCAGGACGGGTTTGAAGGCGGTGGAGCCGGTCACGGTCAGCTCGCCGCGGGCGCAGCCGATCGGGGGCGGGGTGTCGTCCCGCACCAGGATGATGGAGGCCAGGGTGACGACGCAGACGGTCAGGGCCACGGTGATGAACCGGGCGGCCCGGCCGAACATCGGGGGCTTCTCGTCCGGGCGGGCCGCGGTGTTCGTCCTGACCTCGCCGTCCCGGATGCCGCCGGTGACGCGGACGGGGCTGCCCACGCGTGAACCGGTGAGCAGGACCAGGAGCTTGAAGTGCTCGCCCCGGTTGAGCGGGACGCGGGGCAGCCGGATCAGGGACCCGCTGCCGCGGAGTCCTTCGGACGGGGTGAAGTGGTCCATGAGGTGGTCGGCGCCGGGGGAGTGGGTGACTGCGATGCCGCGTACGCGCCGGTCGGTGAATTCGACGACGAGCCCGTGGAGCTGTCCGTCCGGTCCGGTGTAGTCGCCGCGGTCGATGGACTGCGAGCCGTCGTTCTCGATGCGGAGCAGGACGAGGGTGGCGTCGGCCATGTCCGGGGTCTCGTCGAACAGGCCGAGCCGCACGTTGGCCCGCGCCTGGCTGACGTCACTGCCGATCGGCGTGTCCATCTGGACGCGGTAGCCGATGCGCTTGCGGCGGGGCACGCGGCGCTCGTACCAGAGCACGCCCACGGAGGCGAGGACGCCCAGCACTGCGGTGAGCACGGCCACGATGTTCTCGGCGCTGAACCACTCCACGGCCCGTTCCTCCTCGGCTGCCGGACGTCTGTACGAGTGCGGGTCACCGTATGAGGCGTGGGGTGCGGGTGGCGGTGAGTACCCGGTCCCGTCGTCAGGTGTTCGCCCGCCGTTCGGACAGCGGGCGATTGGTCCAGACCTTGACAGGTCCAGACCAATCGGGGTTGGGTGTCGGGATGCCCGGACGGCATGCGGAGCCTGTTCGGGCGCCCTGCCGAAGGAGTGAGCAGCGCTTGAACCGCATCAAGAGCCTTCTGACCGCACTGAGTGCCGTCGTCGCGACGGCGGCCTTCCTCCCTGTTACCGCGAACGCCGTTCCCGCGAATGTCGTCCCCGTGAAGGTCGTCTCCGCGAACGCCGTTCCCGCCGCCGCGTGCGCGTCCCTCTGGAACTCCTCGACGGCCTATACGGCCGGTGGCACCGTCGCCCATCACGGCCGCAACTGGACGGCGAAGTGGTGGACGCGGGGCGAGAACCCGGGCGCCACCACCGTCTGGTCCGACCGCGGCGCCTGTACGGGTGGGGTCTCCGACTTCGTCATCAGTGAGGCGGAGTTCGACGAGCTCTTCCCGGACCGCGACCCCTTCTACACGTACCAGGGCCTGATCGACGCCCTGCACGCCTACCCGCGCTTCGCGAACACCGGTACCGAGGCGACGCGGAGCCGGGAGGCTGCCGCCTTCCTGACGCACGCCGACTTCGAATCGGTCGGCCTCCAGTACGTGAAGGAGATCAACGAGGCCAACTACTGGATCAAGTGCGACTACAGCCAGCCGTTCGGCTGCCCGGCCGGCCAGTCCGCGTACTACGGGCGTGGACCGATCATGTTCAGCTGGAACTTCAACTACAAGGCGGCGGGCGACGCGCTCGGCCTCGATCTGCTGAACGATCCATGGCTGGTGGAGCGGGATCCGTCCGTCGCCTGGCAGACCGCGCTCTGGTACTGGAACACCCAGAACGGCCCCGGCACCATGACCTCGCACGACGCCATGGTCGGCGGTGCGGGCTTCGGTGAGACGATCCGGTCGCTCAACGGGGCGCTGGAATGCGACGGCGGCAACCCCGCGTCCGTGGCGGCGAGGGTCGCCAAGTATGAGCGGATCACGGCCGTCATCGACACCAGTCCTGGTTCTGGGCTCACCTGCTGACGGTCGGGCACGTGCTCCCGGACTGAACGTCCTGCCCCGCCCGGTGTCCCGCATGGTGGACGCGCCCGAAGGTTTTGCCTTCGGGCGCGTCGGCGTTCCGGACCGTGATCCGGACCGACTGCCTCCGCAATCACCGCTGTTGAGGGATCGTTTCGGGTCGGGCGCAGGGTGGCGGGGAGGATGACGACCGTCGCGACGACCGCGACCAGCGCGGCGAGCAGGCCCATGACGCGTTTGATCATGTGATCACTCCTTCGGCGCGGCGCACCGAGCTCATCGGTGCGCCGCCATGGGGGGTGCCGACACTCAAGCGTCATGGTCTGGACCTGTCAAGGGGGCTTGTCCGTGCGGGCGTCGGTCAGGGGTGGACGCGGACGTGCCCTCAATCGCCCGACGGGCCAGGGGAGTCGGCCGGGTCCGAGGCATCGGCCGGGTCCGAGGCATCGGCCGGGTCCGGAGCGCCGGCCAGGCCAGGGGCGTCGACCGGGCCCGCGGACCCCGTCAGGCCCGCGGACCCCGCCAAGTCCGGCGGTCCAAGGGTTTCCATCGCCCAGGTCAGCCGCTCCAGTACCCGTACCGTCTCCGTGAAGCCCTCATCCCCCAACTCCCGTGCCAGGCGCGCCGCGAACTCCGCATGACCCGGGTTGATCCGGGACATCGCGGCCCGGCCCTCCTCCGTGGGGCGGAGCAGTTTCGCGCGGCGGTGGGCCGGGTTGGGGAGGTACTCCGCGAGGCCCTTTCCCACCAGCAGATCGGCGATGCGCTGCACGGCCTGGCGGGTGATGCCCATCGAGCGGGCGATCCCGGAGACCGGCAGCGGCTCGGTGATCACCGCGCCGAGCACCTGCCACCACGCGGCCGTCAGTCCGGCCGGAGCGGCCAGCCTCTCCGCCACGGAGAGGAACCGGCCGTTGAGGTGGAAGATCCCGAGGGCGGTCCGGCTCAGCCGGTCCTGGTCCGCGTGGCTCATCCCTGCAGCACCTCGTACGCGCTCGGGTCCGAATCGTGGAAGAGCCGGTACCAGGCGTCGAGCTTCTTCCCGTCGTACACCCCGAGCCGGGCGAAGACCTCGCGGGCGAACGCGACCGGTTCGGTGGGTCCGGCGGTGATCAGGTCGCCGTCGGTCACGGCGTCGGCTTCCGTGTAGTGCGCGCCGCCCGCGTATCCGGTGGCCGCCAGGTAGAACGGGACCGCGCTCGTGTGCGCCCGCTCGTCGAGCAGTCCCTCGCGGGCCAGTCCCGCCGTCGCCCCGCAGATCGCGGCGACCGGCACGCCCGCGTCCAGGAAGGCGCGTGCGGTGCGGGCGAAGGGGGCGAGCGCGTCGCCGGAGTCCCACAGCGTGGCGCCCGGCAGGATCAGCAGCGCACTGTCCCCGGGGCTCAGCTCCGCGAGCGGGAGATCGGGCCGGACGGTCAGTCCGCCCATGCTGGTGACGGGGGCGGTGGTGGGGCCGACCGTCCGGACGGTGAAGCCGTTCTGGGCGAGATGGGCGGTCGTGTGCCCGGTCTCCCAGTCGGCGTAGGTGTCGTACACGGCCAGGTGCGCGGTCCTGAGGGTCATGACGGCCTCCTCGACAGGAAGAACGTATATGACAACATGTTGTCGCTACGACAGCATGTTGTCAATATCTCGTGGGGTGTGCGGCGACCCGACACCCTGCCGAACCAGGCGGCCCACGGCATACAAGGTGGCCATACCGGACGCCGCCCGCCGCCGCCTACGCTCGTCGCATGACCCCTCATCCCCCTGTCGACTCCGCTGCCGGCGCGGCCGTCAAGGCCGCCGACCGCGCGCACGTGTTCCACTCCTGGTCCGCCCAGGGCCTGATCGACCCGCTCGCCGTCGCCGGCGCCGAGGGCTCGTACTTCTGGGACTACGACGGCAACCGCTACCTGGACTTCACCAGCGGCCTCGTCTTCACCAACATCGGCTACCAGCACCCCACCGTCGTCGCCGCGATCCAGGAGCAGGCGGGGAAGCTGACGACCTTCGCGCCCGCCTTCGCGGTCGAGGCGCGCTCCGAGGCCGCCCGCCTCATCGCCGAGCGGACCCCCGGCGACCTGGACAAGATCTTCTTCACCAACGGCGGCGCCGAGGCCGTCGAGAACGCCGTCCGGATGGCCCGGCTGCACACCGGCCGTACCAAGGTGCTCTCCGCCTACCGCTCGTACCACGGCGCCACGTCGACCGCGATCAACCTGACCGGTGACCCGCGCCGCTGGGCGTCCGACAACGGCTCGGCGGGCGTCGTCCGGTTCTGGGCCCCGTTCCTCTACCGTTCGCCGTTCTACGCGCAGACCGAGGCGGAGGAGTGCGCCCGCGCGCTCCAGCACCTGGAGGACACCCTCGCCTACGAGGGCCCGTCGACCATCGCCGCGATCATCCTGGAGACCATCCCGGGCACCGCCGGCATCATGACGCCGCCGCCCGGCTACCTCGCCGGCGTCCGCGAGATCTGCGACCGGTACGGCATCGTCTTCGTCCTCGACGAGGTCATGGCCGGCTTCGGCCGCACCGGCAAGTGGTTCGCCGCCGACCACTTCGACGTCACACCCGACCTGATGACCTTCGCCAAGGGCGTCAACTCCGGTTACGTCCCGCTCGGCGGCGTCGCCATCTCGGCCGAGATCGCCGCCACCTTCGAGACCCGCCCCTACCCGGGCGGCCTCACCTACTCCGGCCACCCGCTGGCCTGCGCCGCCGCCGTCGCCACCATCCAGGTGATGGAGGACGAGAAGGTCATCGAGAACGCCGCCCACATCGGCGAGCACGTCCTCGGCCCCGGTCTGCGCGAACTCGCCGCGAACCACCCGTCGGTCGGCGAGGTCCGCGGCCTCGGCGCGTTCTGGGCGCTGGAGCTGGTCCGCAACAAGGAGACCCGCGAGCCGCTGGTCCCGTACAACGCGACGGGCGAGGCCAACGCGCCGATGGCCGCCTTCGGCGCCGCGGCCAAGAAGAACGGCCTGTGGCCCTTCATCAACATGAACCGCACGCACGCCGTTCCTGCCTGCAACGTCACCGAGGCCGAGGCCAAGGAGGGCCTGGCCGCTCTCGACGCCGCACTGTCCGTGGCCGACGAGCACACCGCGTAACGCTGCCGCGCCCCTTCCCGCCGCCCTCGTCTAAGGTGACCCGAGGCCGAAACGGGGAGGGGCGCCATGCGCGCGAGCGGAGCTGTCACACGCAGTACGCTGCGGCAGCAGATCGCGGACGCGTTGCGTGACGAGGTGCTCGCCGGGCGTTTGCAGCCGGGACGGGAGTTCACCGTCAAGCAGATCGCCGAGCAGTACGGGGTCTCCGCGACGCCCGTCCGCGAGGCGCTCTTCGACCTCTCCGCGCAGGGCCTGCTCGAATCCGACCAGCACCGCGGCTTCCGCGTCCACGAGTTCACCGTCGCGGACTACCGCGCGATGGTGGAGGCCCGCACCCTGGTCATGGACGGGGTCATCCGGGACATCTTCGCGGGGCCGCTCCCCGGACCCGCGCGCCAGGCCGTCCACCGGGACGCGCTCGTCTCCGTACGACGCCGGGCCGAGGAGGCCTCCCGTGCGGCGCGCGGCGGCGACCTGGACATCCTGATCGGCTACGACCTGCGCTTCTGGCGCGAACTGGGCGCCCTCGTCGGCAACACCTACATCACCGACTTCCTCCACCGGCTGCGCGTCCAGGCGTGGGTGTTCGCCGTGCCGTATCTGCGCGGCGACGGCAATGCGCGGAACTGGCTGTGGAACGGCCACCCCGAACTCGTCGCCGCCATCTCGCACCGCGACCGTGACGCCCTGCGCAGGGCCGTCGAGGACTACAACAACCACGCCCTGAGCTGGGCGGACCGGCTGGCGGCCGGAGATCCGGCCCGTCCGGGGGACGCGCTGCGGCCGGGCGGGCCGGACGGGCCGGCGGACCGGTCCCGCCCCACGCACTGAACCGTTCCGACCGGCGGGGCGAGCAGGGCGCGCCCTCCTGCGGACATGCCGGGCGGAGCAGGCACGAGCCGGTCCCGATGGGCCACTGTCCGCGACGCCCCGACCGCATTACGCTGTCCCGACCATCGCACCACCGCACGCATCCCCGCATGAGAGCGAGACTTCGTGGCCTGTGACCTGTGGCTGGTCCCCCTCGTCGATGTGCTGTGCCACAGCCCCGACAACCCGTTCGCCGAAGAGATAGCCGTCTACGACAAAGCGCTCGGCGAGGCAGGGCTGCCGCCCGTGCCCGTCTACGCGTACATGCCCGGGCTGACCGGTGACGTGGCCCCGGTCGCGGGCTTCGACTACGACGCGCTGCACTTCCTGCGCCGCGCCTATCTGCTTCACCTCAGCGGCCTCGCCGTCACACCCGTCGACGAACTGGGCGGGGACTACGAGCAGTTGCTGGAGATGTTCGAGCCGACCGCCCAGCAGTCGCACCTGGTGTGGCACTACGACCACGCGGGTGCGTACGTCCCCGTGGACTTCGCCATGCCGCTGTCCACCGACGCCCTGCTGGAGGGTGGCGGTCCGCTCGGCTCGGCGCACGGCCTGCTGCGCGAGCTGCAGTTCGTCGGCCCGTCCATCGGCATCGCCGGCTCCTCCAGCGAGGTGGGCGCGGCGGTCACCCGCAGCCTCGCCCAGGGCTCGATGATCATCTTCAGCTGAAGGGCTGTCGGGTGCGGCCTCCGCCGCTCCCCGCGGTGCTCACCGGTGACCGGTCACCGCGGGGACTCCGGCGGCCGCTGCCGCGGCATGTTCGGCCGGCCCATCGACTGCAACGGGAACCTTCCCGGCTGGACCCCGGAGTCCGCGCGCCCGCCGCCCGAGCCGCCCGAGACCAGCGCCTGCATGCCCATCGGGGCGGGACCGGCGCGGAACTCCACCATCCAGTCCGCGGTCTCCGACCGTACGAGTTCCGTGATGTCCTCCGAGAAGCGCCGCAGGACTCCCAGGCACCGTTCGGCCGCCTCGCTCGCCGTTCCCTCGGCCGGGCCGAGCACCTCGCGCACGCACTCCGACGCCCAGTCGAACTGGAGCACC
This sequence comes from Streptomyces sp. OR43, assembly GCF_008042275.1. Taxonomy (GTDB): domain Bacteria; phylum Actinomycetota; class Actinomycetes; order Streptomycetales; family Streptomycetaceae; genus Streptomyces. The sequence goes on from NZ_RDBK01000043.1 coordinate 2,004,505, forward strand.
TGGAGCCGGCGCTGGACCGCCTGGGCCGTGGCGAGATTCCTTATCCAGCCCGAGGTCAGGCCGAAGTACCGGTCGCACGCCATGCACGCGGCGCCCAGCAGCAGCGACAGATAGCCCCAGCCCGCCGCGCCGTGCAGCGCGCCCGTCAGGTCCAGCAGCGGCAGCGCGGCTCCCGCGACCACCCCGGCCGCCGTGCCCAGCCGCAGCGCCCTGGCGCCGCGCCGCTTCCACACCCGGTCGCCCAGATACCAGTCGGCGGTGCGCAGCGCGTCGGCCTCGACCCATCGGTACAGCTCGTCGAGCCGCTGGGCGGGTTCGCCCCAGTCGCCGAGCGGGAACGGCGTCCCGGTCAGGTCCCTGCCCCGCGCCTCACGGCTCCGAGCGCCGGAGCCCGCACCGGAAGGAGTGGCCGGACCGGGCACACCGGATTCGTTGCGGGGCGGCCCTTCGGGCTGCATCTCCGGCTGACTCACCGGGGTACTCCTCTGCATGCTGCATAGCGACGCGTGTTCTCGACCGCGTACTCGACGATGGGCGGATCTCTGCTCTCTGTGCACTCGCTGCTCACTGGCCCCGGTGCGACCCGCAGTCCCCCGTACGTAACCTTGCGTGACGGGAGATGAGCGTGCGCGTACCGGGACGCACCCCTTCCTACCGCCGAATGGTGGGCCGTGGGGTCGAAATCGCGGTATTCCCGGGTGCACAGGGCCTCTGGTCAGGTATAGGAGCCCCGCCACGGTCTGCGGGAACTCACTCGAAAGAGTTGCTCGCCAGTGGGTGGGGCGCGCCGCGCGGGGAGCACGTAGGCTCGGCTTACCGAAACATTTGTCGTCGAAATGCCTGGAGTGACCGTGATTCCCGGTGGTGGTCAGCCCAACATGCAGCAGTTGCTGCAGCAGGCTCAGAAGATGCAGCAGGACCTCGCCCAGGCCCAGGAGGAGCTGGCCAGGACCGAGGTCGACGGCCAGGCGGGCGGTGGCCTGGTCAAGGCGACGGTCAACGGCTCCGGCGAACTGCGCGGCCTGGTGATCGACCCGAAGGCGGTGGACCCGGAGGACACCGAGACGCTCGCGGACCTCGTCGTGGCGGCGGTCCAGGCGGCGAACGAGAACGCCCAGCAGCTCCAGCAGCAGAAGCTGGGCCCGCTCACCCAGGGCCTGGGCGGCATGCCCGGCCTCCCCTTCTGACCCGGACGCACCGCGCCGCCGCCGCACCCGGCCGCGGACGCACCGCACCCGTACCGCACGCGACCGCGGACATACCCAAGACCGTGCGTACCCCCTACGGTACGTACCACGAAGCAGCCGACCCGGCCCGAAAGGCGTTCCGTTGTACGAAGGCGTGGTTCAGGACCTCATCGACGAGTTGGGCAGGCTGCCCGGCGTCGGTCCCAAGAGCGCGCAGCGGATCGCCTTCCACATCCTCCAGGCCGAGCCCACGGATGTGCGCCGTCTCGCCCACGCCCTCCTGGAGGTCAAGGACAAGGTCCGCTTCTGCGCCGTCTGCGGCAACGTGGCCCAGCAGGAGGAGTGCGGCATCTGCCGTGACGCGCGCCGCGACCGGACGGTCATCTGCGTGGTCGAGGAGCCGAAGGACGTCGTGGCGATCGAGCGGACCCGTGAGTTCCGGGGTCGCTACCACGTGCTGGGCGGGGCGATCAGCCCCATCGAGGGCGTGGGCCCGGACGATCTGCGCATCCGCGAGCTGCTGGCCCGGCTCGCCGACGGCTCGATCACCGAACTGATCCTGGCGACCGACCCCAACCTGGAGGGCGAGGCCACCGCGACGTACCTGGCGCGGATGGTCAAGCCGATGGGTCTGCGCGTCACCCGGCTGGCCAGCGGCCTGCCGGTGGGCGGCGACCTGGAGTACGCGGACGAGGTCACTCTCGGCCGCGCCTTCGAGGGGAGGCGCCTGCTCGATGTCTGACCGCCTTCCGGCCGTCGGCCTGCGGCCTCACGACGGCTTTACGTTCAGCGCCGTTATCTTCTTCCCACCGTCTGCGACCGTGCCCACGGGAGGTCTCCTCGATGTCTGACGCCACGCTGAACACTGTCACTCAGGACCCGGACGACTTCGCCGTCCAGATCGCCGACCAGATCAAGACGTTCATCGTCGCGGTCACCGAGGTGTCCCACGTCGAGGAGCCGGAGGAAGCCGTTCCGGTCCTGCTCCTCCAGGTCTCCCAGCTTCTGCTGGCCGGCGGCCGGCTGGGCGCGTACGAGGACATCCTTCCCGACGAGCGCTACGAGCCGGACCTGGGCGCCGAGCCGGACGCGGACGGGCTGCGCGAGCGCTTCGCGACCCTGCTGGAGCCGATCGACGTCTACTCCGAGGTGTTCGACCCGTACGAGCCCCGCAAGGCCCCGGTCCCGGCGCGTATCTCCGACGACCTGGCCGACCTGGTCACGGACCTGCGCCACGGCCTGGCCCACTACGACGAGGACCGCACCACCGAGGCCCTGTGGTGGTGGCAGTTCTCGTACTTCTCCAACTGGGGCTCCACCGCCTCCGCGGCCCTGCGTGCGCTCCAGTCCCTGATCGCGCACATCCGGCTGAACCAGCCGCTCCAGGAGCTCGACGGCCTGGACACCGACCAGGACGCCGGCGACGACGACCTGGCCGAGGAGGCCGGCCGGGTCATGGCCGAGGAGATCGCGGGACCGCTGGGGCTGCGTCCGGTGAAGTAGTTCCGGGGCGCCCGCTTTTCAAGATCACTACGGGCCGGCCGGGAATATGATCACCGGATGATCGAAGGCACATCGGTAAGGCTGCGCGCGTTGCGCGCGGAGGATGCGGCGCACCACCTCCGGTGGCGCAACGACCCGGAGGTCGTGCACTGGGCTACGGCCGGTGACCCCCGCTTCGGGCCGGTGACGGAGGAGGCGCTCGCGCTCGCCTTCGAGACGATGCTGCGGCTGCCCCCGAGGGAGTCGGCCGTTTTCACGGTCGAGGACCTGACCGACGGCGCGGTGATCGGCATGGCGGACTACCGGGACCTGGACCCGTTCGCCGGAGTGGTGACGGTGGGCGTCACCGTGGGCAGCCGGGACCACTGGGGCCGCGGGTACGGCTCCGAGGCGCTGAGGCTGCTGGTGGGGCATCTGTTCGGCTCCTTCGGGCTGCACCGGATCGAGCTCGACACCTGGAGCGGCAACGAGCGGGCCGTCCGCGCCTTCACCCGGGCGGGCTTCCGCGAGGAGGGCCGACGCCGGGAGACCGTACGGGTGGCGGGCAGGCGGTACGACACGGTGCTGTTCGCGATGCTGCGCGGGGAATGGCCGGACGCGGCGGTCTGAGGACGCCTCCGGCCGGGTTCCCGCGGTCTCCTCCGCCGGGGCTCGCGGGCGCTACTTCTTGAGGAAGTCCAGGAGGTCCTTGTTGAACCTCTCCTTGTCGCCGGGGACCAGCGCGATGCCGTGGGAGCCGCCCTCGTAGACCTTCAGCTCGGCGTCGGAGATGATCTGCGCCGACTTGCGGCCGGTGGCGTCGAGGGGCACGACCTGGTCGTCGTCGCCGTGGACGATGAGGGTGGGGACGTCGAACCGCTTCAGGTCGTCGGTGAAGTCGGTGTACGCGAACGCGTCGACGCAGCGGACACCGCCCTCGATGGTCTGCGCCATGGCCATGTACCAGAACGCGTCCTTGTTGCCCTGCGTCACCTTGTTGCCGGGCTTGTCGGTGGAGAAGAAGCCCTCCGCCGTGTCCTTCCAGAACTGCGAGCGCTCCTTCAGGATGCCTGCCTTGATCTGGTCGAAGACCTCCTCCGGCACGCCCTCGGGGTTGGTGCCGGACTTGAGCATGAGCGGGGGCACCGCCGACAGCAGGACGGCGGACCGGATGCGCTCGGTGCCGTGACGCCCGATGTAGCGGGCGAGTTCGCCGCCGCCCATGGAATGGGCGACGAGCGTGACGTCCCGCAGGTCCAGGCTCGTGATCAGGTCGTCGAGGTCGTCGGCGAAGGTGTCGAAGTCGTAGCCGTCCCAGACCGGCGTGGAGCGTCCGTGGCCGCGCCGGTCGTGCGCGATGCCCCGGAACCCGGCGTCGGCCACCGCCTTGAGCTGGTCGTGCCAGGCGTCGCCGTTGAGCGGCCAGCCGTGGATGAACACCACGGGCCGGCCCCGCCCCCAGTCCTTGTAGAAGATCTCGACACCGTCGCGGGTGGTGCAGACAGGCATGGCCGGTCCTTTCGGTGCAGGAGACGGCGCCGGGCGGGCGCCGGCGTCGCCGCGTGGAACTCGGCAAGGCTTTCGATCCCCCAGTGACCGATCCTGGGACGACGGCCGTGAACCGCAAATCGGGGCGCGGCTCCCCGCGAGCCCGGGGCCGGGTACCGGGTCGGCCGTGCGGGGCCGGCAGGCCCTTCGACCGCCCGGCGTGTGGGCTGGGCCACATGGGGGAGTGGCGCGGTGATCAGCGGGCAGCAGCCTCGTACGAGCAGTTCGGAGCGACACGCCGTTGATCACGTGGTGAGCGGGACATCTCAGCATGTGGTAGTAACGGGGCGTTTCCGGACTGCTCGTTAAACTGAGCCGACCGCGATAAATGGATTGAGCGAGGAGCGCACGTGGGCCTTGTCGTGCAGAAGTACGGAGGCTCCTCCGTAGCCGATGCCGAGGGCATCAAGCGGGTCGCCAAGCGAGTCGTCGACGCCAAGAAGAATGGCAACCAGGTGGTTGTCGTGGTGTCCGCGATGGGTGACACGACGGACGAGTTGATCGATCTCGCCGAGCAGGTATCCCCGATGCCGGCCGGGCGTGAGTTCGACATGCTGCTGACCGCCGGGGAGCGGATCTCCATGGCCCTGCTGGCCATGGCGATCAAAAACCTGGGCCATGAGGCCCAGTCCTTCACGGGCAGCCAGGCCGGTGTCATCACCGACTCGGTCCACAACAAAGCGCGCATCATCGATGTCACGCCCGGCCGCATCCGGACCTCGATCGACGAGGGCAACATCGCCATCGTCGCCGGGTTCCAGGGCGTCAGCCAGGAGGGCAAGAACATCACCACCCTCGGCCGCGGCGGGTCGGACACCACCGCGGTGGCGCTCGCGGCCGCGCTGGACGCCGAGGTCTGTGAGATCTACACCGATGTGGACGGCGTCTTCACCGCCGACCCGCGGGTCGTGAAGAAGGCCCGGAAGATCGACTGGATCTCCTTCGAGGACATGCTGGAACTGGCCGCGTCCGGTTCCAAGGTGCTGCTGCACCGCTGTGTGGAGTACGCACGCCGCTACAACATCCCGATCCACGTCCGCTCGTCCTTCTCGGGACTGCGCGGAACCTGGGTCAGCAACGAGCCGCAAGGGGACCAGCAGGTGGAGCACGCCATCATCTCCGGAGTCGCCCACGACGTCTCCGAGGCCAAGGTCACGGTCGTCGGCGTGCCCGACAAGCCGGGCGAGGCAGCGGCGATCTTCCGCGCGATCGCGGACGCCGAGATCAACATGGACATGGTGGTGCAGAACGTCTCCGCCGCGTCGACCGGTCTGACCGACATCACCTTCACGCTCCCCAAGGCGGAGGGCCGCAAGGCCATCGACGCCCTGGAGCGCAGCCGGGCCGGCATCGGCTTCGAGTCGCTGCGCTACGACGACCAGATCGCCAAGATCTCCCTGGTCGGCGCGGGTATGAAGACCAACCCGGGGGTCACCGCGGGCTTCTTCGAGGCGCTGTCCGACGTCGGCGTGAACATCGAGCTGATCTCGACGTCCGAGATCCGCATCTCGGTGGTCACCCGCGCCGACGACGTCAACGAGGCCGTGCGCGCCGTGCACACCGCCTTCGGACTCGACAGCGACTCCGACGAGGCAGTCGTGTACGGGGGCACCGGCCGATGACCGCACGCCGCCCTTCGCTCGCGGTCGTCGGCGCGACCGGGGCGATCGGCGGCGTCATGCTCCAGATCCTCTCGGAACACGCGGATGTCTGGGGCGAGGTGAAACTGATCGCCTCACCGCGTCTCGTCGGCCGCAAGCTGATGGTGCGCGGTGAGGAGTCAGAGGTCCTCGGACTCACCGAGGACGTCTTCGACGACGTCGACGTGGCGCTCTTCCTGGTGCCCGACGAGGTGTCCGCGCGCTGGGCGCCGCTCGCCGCGTCCAAGGGCACGGTCGTCATCGACGACTCCGCGGCCTTCCGGACGGACGGCGAGGTCCCGCTGGTCGTGCCCGAGATCAACCCCCATGCCGTACGGATCAGGCCGCGCGGCATCGTCGCGAGCCCGAACTGCACGACGCTGTCGCTGATCGTCGCGGTCGGCGCCCTGCACGCCGAGTTCGGGCTGCGGGAACTGGTCGTCTCGTCCTACCAGGCGGTGAGCGGGGCCGGGCGCGACGGCGTCGCCGTCCTGCGCGAACAGCTCTCGATGGTGGCCGGTACCGAACTCGGTACGAAGCCGGGCGACGTGCGGCGCGTCGTGGGCGACACGGACGGCGGCCCGTTCGCCGCTCCCGTGGCTCTCAACGTCGTGCCGTGGGCCGGTACGGACGCGGGCGACGGCTGGTCGTCCGAGGAACTGGCGATCCGCGACGAGTGCCGCAAGATCCTGGACCTGCCCTCGTTGAAGGTCTCGGCGACCTGTGTGTACGTGCCCGTGATCGCCACGCACTCGATGTCCGTGCACGTCCGCTTCGAGAACGAGGTAGCGGTCGACCGGGCCCATGAGATCCTGGCGACCGCGCCGGGCGTGGTGCTCTACGACAACCCCGGAGCCGGCGACTTCCCCACCCCGTCCGATGTCGTGGGCACCGATCCCACGTGGGTCGGCCGGGTCCGCCGCTCGCTGGACGATCCCCGGGCGCTGGAACTCTTCCTCTGCGGCGACAACCTCCGTAAGGGAGCGGCGCTGAACGTGGCTCAGATCGCCGAAGCGGTCGCCGCGGAATTTCCCCGGTCCTGATCGAACCTGTTTTGTACGCTCTGTGAATGCCCTGTGAGCAAGTTGCTGGTCTGAACCTCTTGAGCTGGGGTATCGCGGTGGCCGACGATGACCTTTCGGCCCGTCGCAACCGCCGGCCGGCCGACAGGCGTCTCAGCGGTCACTTCTTGCGCGGCGGGGCGCACATTCGGGGCATTTGGGGAAGATCGGGTACGTATGAGGGCTTATCGCATGGAGCCAAACGCGGTGCCGTATGCGTACAACCCTGACGGGGGGAAACGTGTCCAACTGGCGTGGCAGAGGTTCTCGATATCACAGTGGTGGGCCCCCTGCGCGGCGCTTCGGTGCGACCGCTCAGACGGCCCCGCGCGTCCGGTGGTATGCCGGTGATCGCGCCCATGCCCGCAACGCGCGCCGCGGGGCTGCCGTCGCAGCGCGAGGGCGCTGAGGAGAGCGTGGCAGCCGGAACCACCGTCGACCACCTCACCGAGACCTACCGCGCCCACTACCGTTCGCTGCTCGGCCTCGCCGCCCTGCTGCTGGACGACACGGCGTCCTGTGAGGACGTCGTGCAGGAGGCGTTCATCCGCGTCCACTCGGCGCGCAACCGGGTACGCGAGCCCGAGAAGACGCTCGCGTACCTGCGTCAGACCGTCGTCAACCTCTCCCGCTCCGCGCTGCGCCGGCGCATCCTCGGGCTGAAGCTGCTCTCCAAGCCCATGCCGGACATGGCGAGCGCGGAGGAGGGGGCCTATGACCAACTGGAGCGGGACGCGCTGATCAAGGCGATGCGGGGGCTGCAACGGCGCCAGCGGGAGGTGCTGGTGCTGCGCTACTTCGCGGACATGACCGAGGCGCAGGTCGCCGAGACGCTGGGGATATCCCTGGGCTCGGTGAAGGCGTACGGCTCCCGCGGCATCGCGGCGCTGCGCGTGGTGATGGAGGCGCAGGCATGAGCGGGCGTCACGACGACGATCACCTGCGCGGCAATGAGAACAGCACCGAGAACGGCAACGAGAACAGCAACGAGAACAGCAACGAGAACGAGAACGGGAACAGGCGCCGGTCTGCCCGCGGACATCGGAATGACCGGACTGGAAACGGAATTGTGAACCACGGGCCGGAGAACACTCCGCACAGGGACGGCGACTCGGGCCAGGAAGCGCCTCCGGGCGCTGACGGCGTCGTTTCCGGTCCGGTCGGTCCGGTCGGTCCGGTCGGTCCGTTCGGTCCGGGCCCGGGCTCACTCGGCGGCGACCTCCTCGACGAGGCCGCGCTGCGCCGGATGATGCGCGGCGCCGTGCAGGGCCTCGAACCGAGCGACGGCACCCTCGACCACCTGTACCGCGCGGTGCCCGCCCGCCGTGCGCGGCGCCGCCAGGCGCTCGTCGGGGTGGCCGCGGCCGCCCTGCTCATCGGTACCGCGGTCCCCGCCTTCGTCCATGTGGCCGGCTCCGAGGGCTCCAGCACCGCCAGCCCCGCCATCGCCGGTCACGGTGAGCAGGCGCAGGGCGGCAACGGCGAGGAGCCCGGCGCGGAATCCGGCAACGGGGGCGGCACCGGCGGCAGCGACGGTCAGCAGAGCGGGACACAGGGCCTGCCGGACAGCACGGCGACGCCCTCCGACAGCAGCGGTCAGGGCGCGGACGAGGAGACGAACGGCGGCTCCGCGGACGATCCTTCCGCCAGTGCGCAGGCCGTCATGCCGGCCTGCGCCCCGGACCAGCTGGGGGTCGCCTCGGCGAGCACCGGCGCGGTGGGTGCCGACGGCACGGTGTACGGGACCTTCCGCATCGCCAACGTGTCCGGCAAGGACTGCTCGGTGAGCAGCGGCGGCACGGTGGGCTTCGCGGCGGCGGGTGCGGCCGACCCGGCGAGGATCGTGGTCGTCCGGCACACGCAGGGGGACCCGGCGTCCGGACTGCCCGATCCCGCGCAGGAGGAGGCGAGCATGCTCCTGAAGCCGGCCATGGTCTACGAGGTGCAGTTCGCCTGGGTGCCCCAGGAGACCTGTCCGACCACCGGCGGCTCACCCTCCCCGACGCCCACGGACGGAGCGGCCGGCACTACCGGCGGCGCGACCGGGGCGACGACGGGCAGCGCGACCGGGGACGGCGAAGCGGGTACGGAGACACAGCTCGGCAGCGACGAGGGCGACGGCGCGGCCAAGGGCACCGTGTCCGTGATGCACACACCGGAGCCGGGGGCGCCGATCGCCGAGACGACGATCGCCAACGCCTGCGCGGGCACGATCTACCGCACGGGCGTGCTGGCACCGCCTTCTTAGGGGCGGGGCGTGGCCCGGCCCGCCGGAGCCGCCCGGCACCGCGTGGCCCGGCTCGCCGACGCGCCCGGTGCCTCGTGTCTCCGCGTGTCGCCGGGGCGCGCGGGCGGGTCAGTTCGCCGGGGCGCGCGGGCGGGTCAGCTGGCCGGGGCGCGGGCGGGTCAGCCGGCCGGGGTGTCCTCGTCGGCGACGAGGCCGAGCTTCAGGTCCCGGGCCGCTTCGGCCTCGCGCCGGAGCAGCCGGAACCACATGAAGACGACGAACGCGGCGAAGACGAACCACTCGCCCGTGTAGCCGAGGTTCTGGAACGCCTTCAGGTCGAGCCCGCTGCCCTCCGGCGCGGCGGCCGGCACGGGACGCAGTCCGGCGCCGCCCTTTCCCGGTGAGTCGGTGAGGGCGGCATCGGCGGTCCCGGACGCACCCGTCCCCGACGCACCCGTGCGGGCGCCGGTGTCCTGGAGGGTCACCCAGGCGTCGTAGACGTCGTACTGGACGAGGTTGACCAGCGAGGCGGCGCTGATCATGCCGACCTGCCCGTCGGGGAGGCCGCCCTTCGCGTCGACGCCGTCCGTCCCCGTGTTCTCCGAGGCCTGGAGGTCGCCGGTCACGGTGACCCGGCCGGCCGGTGCGGCCGGCACCGGGGTCTGTCCGGCCTTCCCGGGCAGCCAGCCGCGTACCACCGGCAGGGCCTTGCCGCTGTCGGTGCGCAGCATGTCCAGCACGTAGAAGCCACTGCGGTCGCCCAGCTTCCGGCCGGGCACCAGGAACTGATCGGCGTACCGGCCGCTCGCGGTCGCGGGGCGGCCGGAGGTCACCGTGTCGACGGGCAGCAGCTCGTCGAGCGGCTCGGCGGCCATCGAGCCGGGGGCGGGCTGCTTCTCGGCGGCCTCGTGCGTCTGCACGCGGTCCTCGAAGCGGCCGAGCTGCCAGGTGCCCATGAACACGCAGAACGGGATGGCCAGCACGACGAAGAGGTTGATCCCCCACCATCGCGGGGTCAGCAGGAACCGGTACACCCCTCCACGGTACGGTCCCCGCTCCGGCCCCCCGGAGCTGGGGCACCCCGTACACCGCCCTTTATCCGGCCCCTACGTCACCGTTGGGCGGCCTCGGCCGGGTCTCCGAGGTGGCGCCGGGCGAAGTCGAGTTCCAGGCGCACCTGCTTGATGCGCTCCTCCACGACGAGCGAGCCGTGGCCCGCGTCGTACCGGTAGACCTCGTGCACGGCGTCGCGGCCCTTCAGCCGGTCGACGTAGTTCTCCACCTGGCGGATCGGGCAGCGCGGATCGTTGACGCCCGCCGAGATGTAGACAGGGGCCCGCACGGCGTCGACATAGGTGAGGGGAGAGGATGCCTCGAACCGCTCGGGCACCTCTTCCGGGGTCCCGCCCAGCAGCGTGCGGTCCATGGCCTTCAGGGCCTCCATCTCGTCGTGGTACGCCGTGACGTAGTCCGCGACCGGGACCGCGGCCAGGCCCACGGCCCAGTCGCCGGGCTGGGTGCCGAGACCGAGCAGCGTCAGATAACCGCCCCACGAGCCGCCGGCCAGCACCAGTTTCGCCGGGTCCGCGAGGCCAGACTTGACCGACCACTCCCGCACCGCCGCGATGTCCTCCAGCTCGATCAGCCCGACCCGGTGCTTGAGCGCGTCCGTCCACGCCCGCCCGTAGCCGGTCGATCCGCGGTAGTTGACCCGGACGACCGCGTAGCCGTGGTCCACCCAGGCGGCGGGTCCCGCCGCGAAGGCGTCGCTGTCGTGCCAGGTCGGTCCGCCGTGGATCTCGAAGACCGTCGGGAACGGGCCCTCGGCCGGAGCGGCCGGGCGCTGGACGAGCGCGTGGATGCGGCCTCCGGGCCCGTCCACCCACACGTCCTCGACCGGGACGGACACCGGAGCCTTCGCGCCGGGCGGATCGAGCACCACCGCACCGGTGGTGGAGCGGACGACGGGCGGTTCGGCGGCCGACGACCACAGGTACTCCACGGTGCCGTCCGGCCGGGCCGTGGCGCCCGAGACCGTGCCCGCGGGCGTCTCCACCCGCGTCAGGGTCCCGTCGGCCGTGGCCGGTCCGTACCGCCAGAGCTCGCTGCGGGCCTCGAAGCCGTGCTCGACGAGCAGCGCGGAGCCGTCCGGATACCACTCGGCGCCGACATCGCCGGGCAGCTCGATGGCGAGGTCCGTCTCCGTGCCCGCCACCGGGTCCCAGATCATCGGCTCCCAGCGGCCGCGCCGCTGGTGCCCGACCAGCAGCCGGGTGTCCCCGGCGACCGGTGCGAAGCCGAGGACCGTGAGGCCGAGCTCCTTCGTGCCGCCCTCGGTGTCGTCCAGCTCCGCGACCGCGGTGCCGTCGGGCCGGACCACGCGCAGCGCGGAGTGCATCGCGTCACCGTGCTCGGTGTGCTCCAGCGCGATCAGCGATCCGTCGTGCGACAGGTCGCCGACCCCCGCCGACTCACGGTGGCGGTAGATCTCCACGGGCGCCGCCCCGGGCCGTACGACGTGGACCGTGGTGCCGTCCTCGTCCGTCGAACGGCCGATCACGGCGGTCCCGTCGCGTCCGATGGCGAGCCCGGCCGGGTAGGAGGGGCCGAGACCGGGAGCCGCGGGCTCGTCCGCCGCTCCCTCGCTCCCGGCGCTGAACGGCTGGCGCATCCACACCCCGAACTCGTCCCCGTCGGTGTCGCTGAACCACCACACGGCTTCGCCGTCCGGCGTCAGCACGCCGTCCGTCGTCCCGTTCGGCCGGTCGGTCACCTGACGCTGTCCGCCCGTCGACCGGTCCCATGCGTACAGCTCGTACGTCCCCGTCGCGTTGGAGACGAACAGCGCGCGGTCCGGCGCGTCCTCCGCCCAGTCGGGCAGCGACACCCGGGGAGCCCGGAAGCGCTGCTCCCACGCCGGGGCGGAATCGTCTCTCGAACCAGTGGTCTCAGTCATGCCCTCCATTCTGCGCCGGACGGCCGACAATTCGTTCGCGTCGCCCGCAGCCTGTGGATAACCTCGCCGGCATGGCTGCTCCGATACCCGCCGACAAGCCTGCTCCGGTACCCGCCGACGTGCCTGCTCCAGTACCTCCCGACATGCCTGCTCCCCTTCCCGCCGACTGGCGCGAGGCCAACCGCGCGTTGTGGGATGAGCGTGTGCCCATCCATACCGAAAGCGACTTCTACGACCTGGACTCCTTCCGCGCGGGCAAGGAGGCCCTGCGGGACTTCGAGCTGTCGGAGGTCGGGGACGTGACCGGCCGGACGCTGCTGCACCTGCAGTGCCACATCGGTGTCGACACCCTGTCCTGGGCCCGGCACGGCGCCGCGCAGGTCGTCGGCCTCGACTTCTCCGAACCGGCCGTCGAGACCGCCCGCGCGCTCGCCCAGGAGCTGGGCATGGGTCCGGACCGGGCGGCGTTCGTCGCCGCCGACGTCTACGACGCGGCCCAGGCGGTGCCGGACGACGCGTACGACATCGTCTACACGGGCATCGGAGCGCTGAACTGGCTGCCCGACATCGACCGCTGGGCCGAGACGGCGGCCTCCCTCGTCGCACCCGGCGGGTTCCTCTACCTGGCGGAGTTCCATCCGCTCACCGACTGCCTCGACGACGCGACCGGTTCGCGCGTCGTGCACGACTACTTCTCCCGCGAGGCGTGGGTGGATGAGACACCGGGCACGTACGCGGACTTCGACGCGCCGACCGTCAACAACCGCAGCGTCGAGTGGCAGCACCCGGTGGGCCGTGTGGTCTCCGCGCTGGCCGAGGCGGGCCTGCGGATCGAGTTCCTGCACGAGCACGACGCCTCGCTCTTCGCGCGGTTCCCGGTGCTGGAGCACGGATCGGACGGCTACTACCGCTTCCCGGCGGACCGGCCGCGGATTCCGCTGATGTACTCGGTCAAGGCGAGCCGGCCGGCCTGACCGGGTGGCTGCCGATAGCGCAACGGGCCGGTCGGCGGCAGCCGTTCGCCGGGGCCGGGCCGATTGTCAGTGGTCGGGTCCAGACTCGGGACCATGACCACGACTGCTGATTCGACTGCTGATCCGACGGCTGATCTGCGCGCCACGGTCGAGAGGTACTGGACCGCGGCCGACGTCCGTGACTGGGACACCTTCGCGGCGACACTCGCCGACGAGGTGCTGTACGACCTGCCGCAGACCCGCGAGCGCATTCGCGGCAAGGAGCGGTACATGGCGTTCAACCGGGAGTACCCGGGGGACTGGCGGGTGCGTGTCGAGCGGGTCGTGGCCGACGGCGGCGGGCGGCAGGCCGCTGCCCGGACGCTGGTCACGGACAACGGGCAGGAGTCGCACGCCGTCCACTTCTTCACCTTCGACGCGCAGGGGCGGATCTGCGGGATCACCGACTTCTGGCCCGAGCCGTACGAGCCCCCGGCAGGCCGGGAGCACTTGGTGGAGCGGTACTGACGAGCGGGACTGACGAGCGTCCTGAGTGGGGATGGGAATCGAGCGGTACGCACGGACGCGGCACCTCTTCGGAGCCGGGAACTCCGAAGCGATGCCGCGCCCGGTACAACCGTGCCGAGCCTATGCGACCGAGCGGAAGGCGGGCAGATAGCCGCCCAGCTGGCCGGAGTCCCTGGGGTGGTACGAGTTGTAGACGGGGATCGTGACGCTGTGGAGCCACGGGCTGCCGGAGCACAGCTCGTGCCCGGTGAACTCGTCGACGACGCTGGAGAAGGTGAATCCGGCGTTCGCCGCCTGCTTGGCGATGACGCCGTTCAGTACGTCGGAGGCGTTGTTGATGGCGGTGCGCTCCTTCTCCGTGAGACCGGCGATGCAGTTGCCGCCGATCTTGTAGAAGCGCGGGTAGCCCAGCACCACGACGTGTGCCTGCGGGGCCTTGGAGTGGATCGAGGTGTAGAGCGAACCCAGCCGGGACGGCAGCGTGTTGTTCATCTGACCGACGGCCGTGCTGACAGCGGAGAGGCAGGCGGCCTCGCCGGACAGCACGCAGTCCTGCATGACATCGGCGAAGCCGACATCGTTGCCGCCCGCGGTGACGCTGACGAGCGAGGTGGACGAGCTCAGCGAGCCGAGCTGGCTGCTCGCCACGGAGCTCGTGGTGGCGCCCGAACAGGCGACGAAGGCGAAGGACGAAGGGGAGTTCGCCGCCGCCCACAGGTAGGGGTAGGACTTGGTGCTGCGACGGCAGTCGCCGCTGTCGGACAGATAGCTTCCGGCGCCGACGCCGGACGAGTACGAGTCGCCCAGGGCGACGTACCCGCCGGCGGCGGCCGAGGCCGGCTGGGCCATGCCGAGAGCGGCGGCTGCGGCGAGGAGCAGCGTGGACGCGGATGCCCAGAATCTCCGTACTGACATAGCTGTCAGCCCTCCGAAGTGTGGGGGGTGGGTGGGGGATTGATGAAGCGTCACCTGTTGTAGCAGCTCCCGGTACCCGCCGGTAATGGCTGCGCGAGAACGTGCCGGATTTGCCCGAATGATCATTCGGTGGTCGTAGCTCCGCGCGTAGATAAACCTGTAACTGGCCCTGAAACCAAGGTTTGAGGACCATCTGGTCATCACTTCGGAGGTGGCGGCGGAAGGGTCCTGCGAGGGGAAGGGCGATGGGGCAACGCCGGACGGTGCCTCAGCGCACCGTGCTGCGCCCGACCACCGCGCCTGCCCGGTCGATGCAGATGACGTCGACGGCGACCGGTGCGCCCCGCAGCACCGTCAGCGCCTCGTCCCGCGCCGCCGAGGCCACCAGGTCCCCGAGCGGGATACCGCGCGCGAGGCAGGAATGGAGCGCCGCAAGCCCCGTGTTGGCCGCGGCCACCTCGGCGGCCAGGGCCTCGTCCGCCCCGCCCCGCCGGGCCAGTGCGGCCAGGAACGACGGATCCACCTGGGAGCGTGCGGAGTGCAGGTCCAGATGGCCGGCGGCGAGCTTCGACAGCTTGGCGAACCCTCCGCAGACGGTGAGCCGCTCCACCGGATGACGGCGCACGTACTTGAGTACCGCGCCCGCGAAGTCACCCATGTCCAGGAGGGCGATCTCCGGCAGCCCGTACTCGGCCACCACGGTCTTCTCCGAGGTGGAACCGGTGCAGCCCGCCACATGGGTCTGCCCGTCGGCCAGCGCCACGTCCACGCCGCGCCGGATCGAGTCGATCCACGCCGAGCAGGAGTACGGCACCACGACCCCGGTTGTGCCGAGGATCGAGAGCCCGCCCAGGATGCCCAGACGCGGATTCCAGGTGGAGCGGGCGATCTCCTCGCCGTCGTCCACCGAGAGCGTGATCTCCACATCACCCGCGCCCCCGTGCGCCGCCGCGACCCGCTCGACGTGCTCGCGCATCATCCGGCGCGGCACCGGGTTCACCGCGGGCTCGCCGACATCGAGCGGCAGGCCGGGCAGCGTCACGGTGCCCACGCCCGGACCGGCCCGGAACACCACGCCCGAGCCGGGCGGCAGCGGTCGCACGGTGGCCCGGACGAGCGCCCCGTGCGTGACGTCGGGGTCATCGCCCGCGTCCTTGACGATGCCGGCCGTGGCCCGCCCGTCGTGCAGCTCCTCGACCGCGAGCGCGAAGGCGGGGGTCTGCCCGCCGGGCAGGGTGATGGTCACCGGGTCCGGGAAGTCGCCGGTCAGCAGGGCCGTGTACGCGGCCGTGGTGGCCGCGGTCGCACAGGCCCCGGTGGTCCAGCCCGGCCGCAGACCCGTGTGCTTGAGTTGGGCGCTGCGCCCGCCCGATGCCCCACTCGAGCGGCGCCCGCCCGACGCCTCATCCTTACTGCCCCGGCCCGACGCCTCATCCTTGCCTCGCCCGCCCGACGCCTCACCCATGGAGGGATCCGATGCACGTGCTCGTACTCGGCGGCACGACGGAGGCCCGTCGGCTGGCCGGGCTGCTGGTGGCGGAGCTGCCCGAAGGGGCCGGGGTGACGAGTTCGCTGGCCGGCCGTGTGGCCGGGCCGAGGCTGCCGCCCGGGGAGGTGCGCATCGGGGGCTTCGGCGGAGCCGGGGGCCTGGCCGCATGGCTGCGTACGCACCGGGTGGATGCGCTCATCGACGCCACCCATCCTTTCGCCGGGACGATCAGTTTCCACGCGGCCGCCGGTGCCGCTGCCGCCCATGTTCCTCTCCTCGCTCTGCGCCGCCCCGGCTGGGTGCCCGGCGCGGGCGACGACTGGCACCCGGTCGCCTCCCTGGAGGAGGCGGCGGCGGTGCTCCCGGCCCTCGGCCGGCGCGTGTTCCTGACGACGGGGCGCCTCGGCCTGGCCTCCTTCGCCGGGCTGGACGGGCTGTGGTTCCTGTCGCGGTCGGTGGACGCCCCCGAACCGCCGTACCCCGCCCGCATGGAGACGCTGCGGGACCGGGGACCGTTCACCCTCGACGGCGAGCGCGAGCTGATCCGCCGCCACCGCGTCGACGTCCTCGTCACCAAGGACAGCGGAGGCGCCGCCACAGCCCCCAAACTCGCCGCGGCCCGCGAGGCACGGATCCCGGTGGTCGTGGTGCGCCGGCCCCCGGTCCCGGAAGGCGTGGCGGTGGCGGGCACGCCGGAAGAAGCCGTCAGCTGGCTGCGCTCCCGGCTCGGCCACCGGGGCTGACCGGTCGTCGGCTCACTCCTCCTCGGAGGCCAGGGCGTTGATTGCCGAGGCCGCCATCGCGCTGCCACCGCGCCGGCCCCGCACGATCAGGTGAGCGAGGCCCGACGGGTGCGCGGCCAGGGCGTCCTTGGACTCGGCGGCGCCGACGAAACCGACCGGCACACCGATGACGGCGGCGGGCCGCGGTGCCCCCTCCTCGATCAGTTCGAGCAGCCGGAACAGCGCGGTGGGCGCGTTCCCGACGGCGACGACCGCACCGTCCAGCCGGTCCCGCCACAGCTCCAGCGCGGCGGCGCTGCGGGTCGTGCCGAGCTCCGCCGCGAGACCGGGAACGGCCGGGTCGGACAGGGTGCACACCACCTCGTTGTCCGCGGGCAGCCGCCGCCGGGTGATGCCGCTGGCCACCATCGCCACGTCGCACAGGATCGGCGCGCCGCCCCGCAGCGCCGTACGGGCGCGGCTCACCACGTCCGGGGTGAAGGCGAGATCGCGGACCAGGTCGACCATCCCGCAGGCGTGGATCATCCGGACCGCGACCTGGCTCACATCGGCCGGCAGCCCCGTCAGATCGGCCTCGGCCCGGATGGTGGCGAAGGACTGGCGATAGATGGCCGGTCCGTCCTTCTCGTACTGGTGCACAGTGCTGTCGCTCTCTTCACGTGGCTGCCTTCTCGGCCCGGCGCGGACGCCGGGGCGGCCGTACGGGCCCGACCGAGGCTATCCACTGGGCCGGCGGCCCCCGCACAGACGTCCCGGGCGCCCGAAGGGGCGAATCCTTTCGTCACCATGGACAAGGACGGCGTCTGCCCGCGGCCGGAGTGCGACGTCACGGTGGAAGCAGTGGCGGGCAAGGGAGATACAGTCGGCGTCGTGGTAAGTGAGCACACTCTGCTGAGAGACCTCCTCCTTCGGACCGACCACCTCGCCCCGCACGCCGCGGCCGGGCAGGGCCTGCGGACGCCGCTGCCCGGCGAGCAGGCCCGGTTCCGCGTGACCGGCTGTGGTTCCGTGGACGGGAAGAGGGCGCGGACTGCCCGCGTCTGCGCGGACGCGAGGTGAACAGTCCCGCACGTGTGACCATCAAGGACGTCGCCGCCCGCGCAGGCGTGTCCAAGGGCGCCGTCTCGCTCGCGTTCAACCAGAAACCGGGCGTCTCGGACGTCACCCGCCGGAGGATCTTCGAGGCCGCGAAGGAACTGGGCTGGGCCCCGAACCTCACCGCGCGCAGCCTCTCCAGCCAGAAGGTCGACATCATCGGCCTGGCCCTGTGCCGTCCCGCCCGGCTGCTCGGCCTCGAACCGTTCTACATGGACTTCATCTCCGGCATAGAGAGCGTTCTCGCCGAACGGTCGTACTCGCTGCTCCTGAGGCTGGTGCGGGATCTCGACGAGGAGACCGAGCAGTACAAGTCCTGGTGGCGCAGCCAGACGATCGCCGGTGCCATCCTGGTCGACTTCCACGAGAACGATCCGAGGGTCGCGTCGCTGCAGCCCATCGGGCTGCCGGCGGTGGCCGTCGGCCATCCTTCCCTCACCGGCTCGTTTCCCGCGGTGTGGACCGACGACGCCACGGCCGCGGCCGAGGCCGTCCGCTATCTGGCGGCGCTCGGCCACCGGCGCATCGCCCGCGTCGGCGGCCCGGTCGGGCTCGGCCACAGCACCATCCGGGCCACCGCCTTCGCGTCCACGATGCGGGAGCTGGGGCTGGACGAGGGCCGCCAGATAGCGACCGGCTTCGACGGGAGCGAGGGGGCCAGGGCCACCCGCTCCCTCCTGATGTCGGCCGACCGTCCGACGGCCATCGTCTACGACAACGACATCATGGCCGTGGCGGGAGCGGGGGTCGCCGCGGAGATGGGCTTCGCGGTCCCCGACGACGTGTCGCTGCTCGCCTGGGACGACTCGCAGCTGTGCCGGATCACCCATCCCACGCTGTCGGCCATGAGCCACGACGTGCACAGCTTCGGCGCGCAGGTGGCCCGCACTCTGTTCGCCGTCATAGAGGGTGAGCACACCGGTTCCGTACAGGTTCCGACCCCGTCCCTCACACCGCGCGGTTCCACCGCACAGGCACCCGCCCGGAACTGAGAACGGCGCTGATGTGTCTTCGGGGGAGGGCCGGCTTACGGACGCGGCCCCGAGGCGAGGGCGGGGACGCCGGCCTGTGAGGAGGCGACAGGAGCCTGCGAGGAGGTGACGCCGGCCTGTGAGGAGGCGACGGCTGCCGCGCCTATCAGCCCGGCGTCCAGGGCCAGGAGGGCCGGTACCACGGGCAGCCCGCGGGTGAAGTCGAGGACGGCGTAGTCGGCCAGGTGCCGGCGCAAGGGAGCGAAGAGCGTGTCGCCGGCCTGCGCCACGCCTCCGCCGATCACCACGAGATCGAGCTCGACGAGAGCCGCCGTCGCCGCGATGGCGGCCGCGAGCGCCTGGGCCGCCCGCTCGTAGGCCGCCAGGGCATGCAGGTTCCCCGCCCGCGCCGCTGCCGCGACCGCTGCCGCGGTCGGGGGCACCCCGGCCGGCGCGGACCACCCGGCCGCCTGCGCGTGCGCGGCGATGGCCGTACCGCTGGCGAACCCCTCGACGCAGCCGGGAGCACCGCAGGGGCACAGCGAACCGTCCAGATCGACGGTGATGTGCCCGATGTGACCCGCGTTCCCCGTCCTGCCGGCGTGCAGCCGCCCGTCGAGGATCAGGCCGCCCCCGACCCCGGTGGACACCACCATGCACAGCGCGTTCGCGAACCCGCGCGCCGCGCCCAGCCAGTGCTCCGCGGCGGTCATGGCCACCGCGTCCCCGACCAGCACGGGCCGCACCCCCGCGGGCAGCCGCGGGTGCGCCGCCACCCGCTCGGTCAGCGGGAAACGCCGCCACGCGGGGATGTTGACCGGGCTGACCGTGCCCGCGGCGGTGTCGACCGGACCGGCGCTGGCGATGCCGAGGCAGGCCAGCTCGGCCCACATCGGGTGGAGGGCCAGTTCGTCGAGCACCGAGGTCACCGCCGCCATGAGCTCGTCGGCGGACCGCTGAGCGGGAGTAGGCCGCTGCGCGCGTACGAGCAGCGTGCCCGCATCGTCCACGAGCGCTCCGGCGATCTTCGTGCCGCCGATGTCCAGTGCTCCGTACACCGTCACGTCACCACACCTTTCGTGAAGGAAGCGGGATTCCTTCGCTCCGGAGCACACTCTGACGGGTTCTGACAACGTTGTCTAGTGATCTGTTTAGTTTAGGTAAAGGTTTAGTAAGGCCCGCGCGGGATTCCTGTCACCCGTCCTGTGTGCTGCGGGTGCGCGGGGCGGCCGAAAACACCGGGCCGCACCAGTGCCGCTGGGTGCCCGCGCCTGCTCGCCGATCGGCTGGAAGTTGTGCGGATTGCGGCGGATGTCCGGGCCGGCCGGAGCCGATGGTGACGGGGTGCTGTCGACACTGCTGGACCGGTCCGGCGCTTCGGTCGAGGGCCCATCGAGATATGGCGCTGACCGCCGTTGTTCGCGCTTGTTGGTGTCAGCCGCTGATGTCAGCCGGCCCTATGTCCTGCCGATCAGTACGTAGAACAGCAGAGTCGCGGCCCACATGAGGACCATCGGCAGGACAATCACCGCCACAATGATCTTAAGGAAGATCAGCAGCCGGTCCGCTGCCGTGAAGGGCTCCCGCATCAGGCCGTCATCACTCATGAGTCTCCCCTTTGGCCGCACTGTTCAGCGGTGGTGAGCGGAGCCCAGTAATCGAGTCACTCCGACCGGTGGATGCCCCTTCGATGCGAACTACGGGCGCGATGGCCGCTGAGGTTCGCTTGGCCGTTCAGCAGGGTTGGCAACGTCATACTCGGTTGGCTGTGGTCTCCTCGGTTGCTGTACTCGGCTGCTGTACAGCAACTTCGGAGGACTCATGACCGAACTGCCGGCGAGCGTAGACCGCGACATCCTCGATCACCGGACCATCCTCGCGATCAAGACTATCCGCGAAGCGATGGGCTGCACGATTCATGAAGCCATTGACGTGTTCGCGGTCCGGTATGAGGAGTTGAGGCGTGATCGTCCGGGCGACTTCACTGTCGGGCCTGAAGAGTACGGCCGAGGCTTCTCCTCCTGATCCGTGGCGCACCAGTTTGAAAGACCCCGTACGCGAAGGTGCGCTGACCTGCGGGAGAGCTTGGCGGCCGGCCGGATGCC
Organism: Streptomyces sp. OR43; assembly: GCF_008042275.1. Taxonomy (GTDB): domain Bacteria; phylum Actinomycetota; class Actinomycetes; order Streptomycetales; family Streptomycetaceae; genus Streptomyces. Next base: position 2,025,405 of record NZ_RDBK01000043.1, read on the forward strand.
GATCCGCCGCAGCCCCCGCACATCGTCGTGTGGCGCTCGGTCCGGCGGGGTGGGGACACGAAGACCCGGAAGTCCCGGCGGACGCTCGCTCTACCGGCGCGGTGCGTCGAAGCTCTCTGGCGGCAGTTCGAGGACCAGGGCTGGGAGCGGCTTGCCGCGGGCGACGACTGGGAGAAACACGGGTTGGTCGTCGCCTCGGCAGTCGGCAAGCCTCTCGATGCGACCAGCGTTCGGCGCGCCTTCCGGGTGGTGCTCAAGGTGGTCGAGGGGATTGACGCCGACGGGACGCCCCGGGAGCTCCGGCACAGCTTCGTATCCCTGCTCTCCGACCGTGGTGTCCCTCTGGAGGAGATCTCTCGCCTTGTCGGCCACTCCGGCAGGGCCGTGACCGAGGAGGTCTACCGGAAGCAGATCCGGCCCGTAATCCAGACCGGTGCCGTGGTCATGGACGGCATCTTCAAGCGGGACCCGGGAAGGTAGTCACGCGGATAGACACGCAGACCAAAACAGGTGAGGCACCTACGGAAATCCGTAGGTGCCTCACCTGCTGTTTTGGCTGTCGGGGTGGCGGGATTTGAACCCACGACCTCTTCGTCCCGAACGAAGCGCGCTGCCAAGCTGCGCTACACCCCGATCGCCGCCGGTCTCCCGGCGACATCGATTACTTTAGCCCACCGGCGGCCGGAGACGAAATCCGCTTTTTGCGCCGATCGCGTGGGCGCCGGCGGTCAGTGGCCGGGCACCCTCGGTCACACGTCCCGCGCCGTGAGGGTCAGCAGGGTCGCCTCCGGCGGACAGGCGAAGCGGACCGGGGTGTAGCGGTTGGTGCCGCAGCCGGCCGAGACGTGGAGGTAGGCGCGGTGGCCGTCGGCCGTGTGGCTGGAGAGGCCCTTCACCCGGTCCGTGTCCAGGTCGCAGTTGGTGACCAGGGCTCCGTAGAAGGGGATGCAGAGCTGGCCGCCGTGGGTGTGGCCGGCCAGGATCAGCGGGTAGCCGTCCGCGGTGAAGGCGTCGAGAGAGCGCAGGTAGGGGGCGTGGACCACGCCGATGGAGAGGTCGGCGCCCGTCTCGGGGCCGCCCGAGACCTCCGCGTAGCGGTCGCGCTTGATGTGCGGGTCGTCGAGGCCCGTGAAGGCCAGCTCCAGGCCGTCGATCTTCAGGCGTCCGCGGGTGTTGGACAGGTTCAGCCAGCCAGCGTCGTCGAAGGCGTCGCGCATCGGTTCCCACGGGTTGTGGACGACGCCGACGGCCGGGGCGTTGCCGTTGAGGCCGTGCTTGCCCGCGGCCTTCTCGAAGAGGTAGCGGGCGGGGTTGCGGAGCTTGGGGCCGTAGTAGTCGTTGGACCCGAACACGTACACGCCCGGGAACTCCATCAGCGGGCCCAACGCGTCGAGCAGTTCGGGCACGGCCTCCGGGTCGGAGAGGTTGTCGCCGGTGTTCACGACGAAGTCCGGGCGCAGCCCGGCCAGGGACTGCAGCCAGGCGCGCTTCTTGCGCTGACCGCCGACCATGTGGACGTCGGAGACCTGCAGGACGCGCAACGGGCGTGCCCCGTGCGGGAGTACCGGGATGGTGACCCTTCGCAGACGGAACGAGCGGGCCTCGAATCCGGCCGCGTAAGCGAGACCGGCGGCGCCGGCCGCGGCGGTGACCGCCGTGATTTTCAGGGGTACTCCGTAGCGTGCGCGCATGCGCCCATCGTCGCAGACAGTGTGTGTCCACGGGAAAACCGGCGGGCGGCGAGCACCCCGCACCTGCCACAATCACCCCATGACCACGCTCAAGTCCAAGCTCAAGGAAGACCTCACCACGGCCATGAAGGCGCGCGACGAGCTGACCTCGTCCACGCTCCGGCTGACCCTCACCGCGATCACCAAGGAGGAGGTCGGCGGCAAGACGGCCCGCGAACTCTCCGACGACGAGGTGCAGAAGGTGATCGCCAAGGAGGCCAAGAAGCGCCGCGAGGCGGCCGAGGCCTTCGCCAAGGGCGGCCGGACCGAGCAGGCCGAGCGGGAGAAGAGGGAGGGCGAGCTGCTCGACGCCTACCTCCCGCAGCAGCTGAGCGACGACGAGCTGACCGCGATCGTGGCGTCCGCCGTCGACGAGGCGAAGGCCGCCGGGGCCGAGGGGCCGCGTGCGATGGGGGCCGTGATGAAGATCGTGAACCCGAAGGTGGCGGGGCGCGCCGAGGGCGGCCGGGTGGCTGCCACGGTGAAGCGGCTCCTCGCGGGCTGACGGTACGCGAGGCTCAGCAGTCAGCGCAGTCAGCGCAGTCAGCGCAGTCAGCGCAGTCAGCGCAGTCAGGCAGACATGAAGGTGGGGCGCCCCCGGGCCGGGGGCGCCCCACCTTCATGTCCGACGTACGCGCAAGGACGGGCCGGGTCAGGGGCCGTTCGTCCCGCCGTCGTTCTGGCCGCGGCCGTTGCCGTTGCCGTCGTTCCCACCGATCAGGTCCGGCGAGATGCTGATGCCGGGGAAGGGCGTGTCGTCGCCGGGCTTGTCGTCCTCCTCGCCCGGCTTCTTCTTGTCCTTCTTGTCCTTGTCCTCCTTCGGCTTCGCCCGCGGTACGTCGACCGGGTTGAAGGCCGGGGTCTCGGAGGCGTCGAGGGAGCCGGTCATCGCCGTCTTCCAGATCGGACCGGGCAGACAGCCACCGCAGACGTCCTCGTAGTACTGACCGCCGATGGTGATGTTGCTCATCGGGATCTGGTGGGCGCCGTCGCTGCCGACCCACACCGCCGTGGACAGGTTCGGCGTGTAGCCGACGAACCAGGCGTTGATGCGCTCGTCGGTCGTACCGGTCTTGCCCGCGTTGTCACGGTCGCTGAGACCGGCCGACTGCCCGGTGCCGTCCGCGACGACGCCCTTGAGCATCTGGTTGATGGTGTCGGCCGTGTGCTCGCTCATGGCCCGGTCGCACGTCGACTTCGGTACGCCGATCTTCTTGCCGTCCGGCTTGGTCACCGAGAGGATCGCGACCGGCGAGCAGTACGTGCCCCGGTTGGCGAACGTCGCGTAGACCGAGGCCATCGCCAGCGGCGTCGACTCCTGGCCGCCGAGCGTGGTGTTGGCGACCTGCCACAGCGGCTTGTTGTCGCCGCGGTTGTAGCCGACCTTCTTCGCCATCGCGAGCGTCTCGCAGAGACCGGTCTTCTGCTCCAGCTTCGCGAAGTAGGTGTTGATCGACTTGCCCAGCGCGCTGGTCATGTCGAACATGCCCTTCTCCGTCTCGAGCTCGTTCCCCACCTCCCACGGTTTGTCGTCCGCGGGCTGGTTGTCGCAGGTGCGGAAGCTCTCGCCGGGCAGGGAGATCTCGTGGGGGGTGGTGAAGCTCTGGGCCGGGCTGATGCCCTTCTCCAGCGCCGCCGCCGCGGTGATCGGCTTGAAGGTCGATCCGACCTGGAAGCCGGCGTAGCTGCCGCCCATCTCGTGGTCGACGGAGAGGTTCAGCACAGTCTGGTGCTTGGACGCGTCCAGTCCGTACGGGCGGGACTGCGCCATCGCCAGGATCTGGCCGGTGCCGGGCTGGACCTGCACGACCGAGGCCGCGACCTTGTCGGTCTCGTTGACCCGGGAGGTCGCCGCCTCGTTGGAGGCGGCCTGGGAGCGCGGGTCCAGGGTCGTCTTGATGGTGAGTCCGCCGGTCGCCCAGAGCTTGGCGCGGTCCTTCGCCGTCTTGCCGAAGGCCGGGTCGCTCGTGACGATCTGGCGTACGTAGTCGCAGAAGAAGCCGGATCCGCTGACCGCGGTGATGCAGCCGTTCTTCGGCCGCTTCACCTTCAGCTTGATCGGGGTGGCCTTGGCCTTGTCGGCCTCCTCCTGCGAGATGTCCTTGACGTCGGCCATCCGCTGGATGACGGTGTTGCGACGCTTGGTCGCCTCTTCCTTGTCGTTGACGGGGTCGTAGCGGCTGGGTGACTGCACGATGCCGGCCAGCATCGCCGCCTCCTCCAGCTTGAGGTCCTTCGCCGGCTTGGAGAAGTACCGCTGGGAGGCCGCCTCGACGCCGTACGCCTGCTGTCCGAAGAAGGTGATGTTGAGGTAGTTCTCCAGGATCTTCTTCTTGCCGAGCTCTTCCTCGACCTGGATCGCGTACTTCAGCTCCTGGACCTTGCGGCCCAGCGTCTGCTGGGTGGCCTGGGCGACCTTGGTCGGGTCGTCGCCCGCTTCCTCGACGAAGACGTTCTTCACGTACTGCTGGGTGAGGGTCGACGCGCCCTGCGCGGTCCCGCCCGCCTGTACGTTGCGGTTCATCGCACGCAGGATGCCCTTGAGGTCGACCGCGCCGTGCTCGTAGAAGCGGGCGTCCTCGATCGCGATGATCGCTTTCTGCATGTACGGGGAGATCTTCGTCAGCGGCACGACGGTGCGGTCCCGCGAGTAGACCGTGGCGATCTGGCCGCCCTGGTTGTCCAGGATCGTGGTGCGCTGGCTCAGCGGCGGAGTCTTCAGATTGGCCGGGATCTCGTCGAATCCGTCGACCGTTCCCTTGGCGGCGAGACCCAGTGCTCCGGCGGCCGGCAGCGCGATGCCCGCCAGGACCACTCCGGAGAGTGCGGCGACACCGAGGAACTTGGCGGCCTGCTGGGTCGTCGTGAGACCCCCGCCCGAGCGCTTCTTTGGCATGGGGGCAGCCTACGTTCTCATTCGCCGGACACACGTATATGCCTTGGCCTAAGCTGCTCTCAACTGTCACAGCAGTCCGGTTTTGTATCAACCCCCCTGCATGACCCTGTGCATGACCCGGCCACGAGTTCAGGCGCTCCCGAAATCGCCTCGTGTGTCATCGAACGTCCGTTATGACTCAGGTGGTCTGTCCCGATTCTGTCGGGATAGTCGCGGATGTCCTCACCTCACTCCCCTGGGTGATCTGCCGCATACGCATAGTCCGTTCGGGCCATTCAAGATTGGGCCCGAAGGGGGTGTTGTGCTGTCGCCACCTTCCGTAACGTCCTCAACTGGCAGCGGTGAATATGCCGCTACCGCCGTGGGGGAGCCTCGATTCGGGAGAGGACGGCGCCGGGATGGGCTGGGTAACCGACTGGAGTGCGCAGGCAGCCTGCCGCACTACCGATCCGGATGAACTGTTCGTACAAGGGGCAGCGCAGAACAGGGCCAAGGCGGTGTGCACCGGATGCCCGGTGCGGACCGAGTGCCTTGCCGATGCGCTCGACAATCGCGTCGAATTCGGCGTGTGGGGCGGAATGACCGAGCGGGAGCGCCGCGCACTGCTGCGCCGGCGCCCGACGGTCACGTCCTGGCGCCGGCTGCTGGAGACCGCACGCAGCGAGTACGAGCGGTCCACGGGCATCCTGCCCGTGGCGATCGGGCTGGAGGACGACGAACTGCACGAGACGTTCGCCGCCGTGGGGTAGCCCCGGTCGGCAGGACGGACGACGGGGAGACTACGCAGCTCCGGCCGAGGCGGAACCGGTCGCGAGCCGGTCCCCGATGGCGCGCAGCCCTGCGAGGTCATGGACATCTCCAGGCAGCGCGGCCACCGCGGTCACGGCCACCTCGGGATGCAGCGCGGTGAAGCGGTCGCGTGTGTGCTGTTCGCGCGCGACCACCTGCATCCGTTCGGCATGCAGGCGCAGCAGACCGGCCGTCAGCTGTTCGACGGTCACGGCGGCAGTGGCAGCTGTGTTCGTTGCGGCGTCGGGGCGGGTGTCCGCCTCCGTGTCCGGGAGGTCGGCGGGGTCATGCTCCGAGGCGTGCTCGGACGGTTCGGGGGTGGCGGCTCCTGCGGTGTCCGGGGTCGGTGCGGAGCCGGCCGCGGGGGATTCGGCGGGCTCACGAAGTCCAGCCTTCCCGGCCCCCTGATCCACAATGCCGTCGGCATCAAGATTTTCTGCGGCAGCCAGCGCGCGCTCCGCGGAGAGCCGGGCGGCGTCACTGCCGTGGACCCGGTTGAGCACCAGGCCGGCCAGCGGCATGTCCTCCGCGGCCAGCCGCTCCACGAAGTACGCGGCCTCGCGGAGCGCGTCCCGCTCGGGTGTGGCGACGACGAGGAACGCCGTGCCAGGTGCCTGGAGGAGCTTGTACGTGGCATCGGCGCGGGTGCGGAATCCGCCGAACATGGTGTCCATCGCGGCGACGAAGGTCTGCACGTCCCGCAGGAACTGACCACCGAGCAGCTTGCCCAGCGTTCCCGTCATCATCGACATGCCCACGTTGAGGAACTTCATTCCGGCCCGGCCGCCCATCTTCGCCGGTGCCATCAGCAACTTGATGAACTTCCCGTCCAGGAACGAGCCCAGCCGCTTCGGCGCGTCCAGGAAATCCAGGGCGGACCGTGACGGCGGGGTGTCGACGACGATCAGGTCCCACTCGTCGCGCGCCCGCAGCTGACCGAGCTTCTCCATCGCCATGTACTCCTGCGTGCCGGCGAAACCGGCCGACAGGGACTGGTAGAAGGGGTTCTCCAGGATCGCCCGGGCCCGCTCCCCGTCCGCGTGCGCCTCGACGATCTCGTCGAAGGTCCGCTTCATGTCGAGCATCATGGCGTGCAGTTCGCCGGCGCCCTCGGTCCCGACGCCCTGCACCCGGCGGGGGATGTTGTCCAGCGAGTCGATGCCCATGGACTGGGCCAGCCGGCGCGCCGGGTCGATGGTGAGGACGACGACCTTGCGGCCGCGCTCGGCCGCCCGTACGCCGAGGGCCGCCGCGGTCGTCGTCTTGCCGACGCCGCCCGAGCCGCAGCACACGACGATCCGGATGTCCGGGTCATCGAGCAGGGCGTCGGTGTCCAGGGAAGGGGCCGGGGCCGTGCCGGCGTCAGTACGGGCGCCCACTCCGGCGTCACCGTCGGTGTCCGCTCCGGCGTCCGTACCGGTGCCGGTGTCCGCGCCGGTACGCGCTTTCCTGCCCGTGCCCACACCCGAACCCGAGTCCTTGCCCCTGCCCGATGTCATGAACCCACCCCTTGTTCCGCCGCCCCTTCGCCCACGCCCTGCTTGCGCAGCTCCACCGCCAGTTCGTACAGCCCGGCCGGGTCCACGCCCTCGCCGATCAGCGGGAGTTCGTACGTCGGCAGCCCCAGCCCCGTCAGTACGGCGCGCTGCTCACGCTCCAGCTCCACCCGCTGGGCGTGCTCGGCCGCCTGTTCGACCAGGGGGCGTACGAGTCCGGCGGAGCCGGTCACGCCGGCCCGGGTGAGGGTCTTGGCGATCTCCTTGCGCCGCCCGCCCGCGGCGGTGCGCAGCGCGTCCTCGTCCAGCAGGTGCGGGCGCACCATGTTCACGATGACCCGGCCCACCGGAAGCTCGGCGGCCCGCAGTTCCGTGATGCCGTCGGCGGTCTCCTGGACCGGCATCTCCTCCAGGAGGGTCACCAGGTGCACCGCCGTCTCGGGGGACTTCAGCACCCTCATCACGGCCTGCGCCTGATTGTGTATCGGGCCGATCCGGGCCAGCCCCGCCACCTCGTCGTTCACGTTGAGGAAGCGGGTGATCCGGCCGGTCGGCGGAGCGTCCATGATCACGTAGTCGTAGACGAACCGGTTCCGCTTGTCCTTGCGCCGCACGGCCTCGCACGCCTTGCCCGTCAGCAGGACGTCCCGGACACCGGGGGCGATGGTGGTGGCGAAGTCGATCGCGCCGAGCTTCTTCAGCGCCCGGCCCGCGCTGCCGAGCTTGTAGAACATCTGGAGGTAGTCGAGGAGGGCGCGCTCGGCGTCGATCGCGAGTGCGTACACCTCGCCGCCGCCGGGCGCGACGGCGATCTTGCGCTCCTCGTAGGGGAGGGAGTCCGCCTCGAAGAGCTGGGCGATGCCCTGTCTGCCCTCGACCTCGACGAGGAGGGTGCGCCTGCCCTCGGTCGCGAGGGCGAGCGCGAGGGCGGCGGCGACCGTGGTCTTACCGGTACCGCCCTTGCCGCTGACGACCTGGAACCTGCTCACGTATTCGAGCCTAACCAGTCGTGCCGCAGGCTACGCACGAGGTCGGGCGTCCCGTGGACCGGCCAGGCATTACAGTCGGGCCATGACCAAGTGGGAATACGCGACCGTGCCCCTTCTCGTGCACGCGACCAAGCAGATTCTGGACACCTGGGGCGAGGACGGCTGGGAGCTGGTCCAGGTCGTTCCCGGCCCGAACAACCCCGAGCAGCTCGTGGCCTACCTCAAGCGGGAGAAGGCCTGATGGCGGGCGCCGTCGAGGCGAAGCTCGCCGAACTCGGGCTGGCGCTGCCGGACGTCGTACCGCCGCTCGCCTCGTACCAGCCCGCCGTGCGGTCCGGGGTGTACGTGTACACCTCGGGCCAGCTGCCGATGGTGGACGGCAAGCTCGCCGTCACCGGCAAGGTCGGCGCGGAAGTCACGCCCGACGAGGCGAAGGAACTGGCGAAGACCTGCGCGCTGAACGCGCTGGCCGCCGTGAAGTCGGTCGCGGGTGACCTGGACCGGATCGCCCGTGTGGTGAAGGTCGTCGGGTTCGTCGCCTCGGCCACGGACTTCACCGGCCAGCCCGCCGTGATCAACGGCGCGAGCGAACTGCTCGGCGCGGTGCTCGGCGACAAGGGCGTGCACGCCCGCAGCGCCGTCGGCGTGGCCGTGCTGCCGCTGGACGCGCCGGTCGAGGTCGAGGTCCAGGTCGAGCTGACCGGAGCCTGAGCCGAAGCCGTACCGCTGCCGGGGCGCCGCCCCGATTCCGTGGGGTCCCGTCCGGTCGTGACGACCGGGCGGGATCATCTGTGTACGGGGCATGTACGGATCACCGCGCCCCTCGAACATCGGCACGGTTCCGGATAGCCTCCGGCCATGTCCAATGGTCAGTGGTACCCACCGGAATGGCCCGGCCGGATCCGGGCCCTCGCCGCAGGCGAACTGACGGCGGCGGCCCCCAGGCGGGCCGCCACCGTGATGCTGCTCCGGGACTCCGCCGCGGGTGCCGGGGACGGGCCCACGGTCCACATGCTGCGCCGGCGCACCTCGATGGCCTTTGCCGGAGGTGCGTACGCCTATCCGGGTGGCGGGGTCGACCCGCGCGACGACGACCGGCTCGTCGGCTGGTCCGGACCCGCGCTGGAGGACTGGGCGAAGCGGCTCGGGGTCGGTACGGCGGCCGAGGCCCAGGCCATCGTGTGCGCCGCGGTCCGCGAGACGTACGAGGAGGCGGGCGTCCTGCTCGCCGGTCCGACCGCGGGCACGGTCGTCACGGACACCACCGGTGCGGACTGGGAGGCCGACCGCGAGGCGCTGGTCGCGCGGGAGTTGTCGTTCGCCGAGTTCCTCGACCGGCGCGGGCTGGTGCTGCGCTCCGATCTGCTCGGCGCCTGGGCGCGCTGGATCACTCCGGAGTTCGAACCGCGCCGCTACGACACCTGGTTCTTCGTCGCCGCGCTCCCGGCCGGTCAGCGCACCCGCAACGCCTCGACGGAGGCCGACCGCACGGTGTGGATCGGTCCGGCCGAGGCGGCCGACGGATACGACCGGGGTGAGCTGCTGATGATGCCGCCGACGGTTTCCACGCTGCGTGCGCTCAGGCCGTACGCCACCGCCGCGCAGGCGCTGGAGGCGGCATCGGGCCAGGATCTCGCCCCGGTGCTCGCACAGGCCCGTCTGGAGGGCGGAGAGCTGGTGCTGAGCTGGCCGGGGCACGAGGAGTTCACCAAGCACATCCCGGTGGGCGGCGGGAGCGGTGCGGGCGGTGGTTCCGCATGAGTGACGCGGCCGCGCTGCCCGGACAGCCGCGCGGCGGGGTGCTGTCCGGCCCCGCCACGACCCGTGCGGTCAACGTCCTCGCGCCGAACGCGTCGGCCATGACGCTGGACGGCACCAACACCTGGATCGTCGCCGAGCCCGACTCGGACCTCGCGGTGGTCATCGACCCGGGCCCGCTGGACGACGCCCATCTGCGGGCGGTCATCGACACGGCCGACCGCGCGGGCCGGCGGATCGCGCTCACGCTCCTCACTCACGGGCACCCCGACCACGCGGAGGGCGCGGCCCGGTTCGCCGAGCTGACCCGGACGAAGGTGCGGGCCCTGGACCCGGAGCTCCGGCTCGGCGACGAGGGCCTGGGCACGGGGGACGTGATCACGACCGGTGGGCTCGAGATGTACGTGGTGCCGACCCCGGGCCACACCGCGGACTCGCTCTCCTTCCATCTGCCCGCCGACCGCGCGGTGCTGACGGGCGACACGATCCTCGGGCGCGGGACGACGCTGGTGGCGCACCCGGACGGGCGGCTGGGGGACTACCTCGACTCGCTGCGGCGGCTGCGTTCCCTGACGGTCGACGACGGGGTGCACACCGTGCTGCCCGGCCACGGCCCGGTGCTGGACGACGCGCAGGGCGCGGTCGAGTTCTACCTGGCCCACCGCGCACACCGCCTGGCCCAGGTGGAGACGGCCGTGGAGGCCGGGTATCTGACGTCATCCCAGGTGGTGGCACACGTGTACGCGGACGTGGACCGGTCCCTGTGGCCCGCGGCCGAGCTCTCGGTGCGGGCGCAGCTGGAGTATCTGCGGGAACACGGACTGATCTGACGGGCCCCGCCGGTACGTGCGGAGCCGGGCGGCCCTGCCCCGCACGTACGGACCCGGGCGGGCCCCGCCCCGTACCGACCGGGCGGGCCCGCTCTGTGACGTACGCGAGGGGCCCCGCCGGTGTCCGGCGGGGCCCCTCGGGCGTTGCGTACGACGACGGGTCAGCGGGACCGCTTGGCCAGCCGCTCCACGTCCAGCAGGATCACCGCACGGGCCTCCAGCCGCAGCCAGCCGCGGCCGGCGAAGTCGGCGAGGGCCTTGTTGACCGTCTCGCGGGACGCGCCGACCAGCTGGGCCAGCTCCTCCTGCGTCAGGTCGTGCACGACGTGGATGCCTTCCTCCGACTGGACGCCGAAGCGGCGCGACAGGTCGAGAAGGGCGCGGGCGACGCGGCCCGGCACGTCGGAGAAGACCAGGTCGGACATCTGGTCGTTGGTCTTGCGCAGGCGCCGGGCTACGGCGCGCAGCAGGGCCGTGGCCACCTCGGGGCGTACGTTCAGCCAGGGCTGAAGGTCGCCGTGGCCGAGGCCGAGGAGCTTGACCTCGGTCAGCGCGGTCGCGGTGGCGGTACGCGGGCCCGGGTCGAAGAGCGACAGCTCACCGATCAGTTCGCCGGGGCCGAGGACCGCCAGCATGTTCTCGCGCCCGTCGGGGGACGTGCGGTGGAGCTTCACCTTGCCCTCGGTGACCACATAGAGGCGGTCACCCGGGTCACCCTCGTGGAACAGCGCGTCGCCGCGCGCGAGGGTCACCTCACTCATCGAGGCGCGGAGCTCCGCGGCCTGCTCGTCATCGAGCGCCGCGAAAAGCGGGGCGCGCCGCAGAACGTCGTCCACGAGTTCTCTCCTTGTCGGCCTGTTCAGGGAACCGTGGTCCCCATCATGCCGGACGGTAAAACAGTGCGATCAATCACAAACCAGTTTGACGCACGCGCGTGCCGGGGCGTACGGCAGGGGGCCGATTGGGGGCGGATCCCCCGCGAGCGGGGTGGATGCCGGGGCCCGGCACGGGGCCGGACGGGTGACCTGCGTGCCGGTGAGCGTGCAGGCGGACGGGGCCGACCGGGTGGCGACGTGGCCTGATTCAGCCGTGGGCGAACAGGGCGTCAGGGGCCGCGAAAAGCCGGCGAACGGCGCCCTGTGCGGGAGTGGGAGGCGCGGGCGGGCCGGGGGTCCTCTCTCGAGCCGACATACCCCCTGCTGGTATCCAAATGCGGGTTGACCTCATACCCCTAGGGGGTATGTACTGCTGACGAGGGTCCGACCCCGCAGCTGTCCCGCCCGCTCGATCCGCCGAGGAGTCCGCCATGAACACCGCCCTGAAGATCACCGCCTTCACCGCCGGTCTCGCCACCGTCTTCGGCGCCTCGTACGGCATCGGCCACGCCACCGGTGGCCCGTCCGCGAAGCCGGCCACCGCCGCCCACGCGGGGCACACCTCGGCCGCGCCTTCGGATCCGGCCTCCCCGCGCGCCGCCGATGCCTCGGACGCCGACGGCGCCGCGGACGGCGACGGCCCGCTGCCCGGGGGTCTGCAGATCTCCGAAGGCGGCTACACGCTCAGCCTCAGCGACCCCTACGTCACCGCCGGAGCGCCCGCCGATCTGCGCTTCCGGATCCTCGGGGCGGACGGCGAGCCCGTCACCGCCTACCGGGCCGCGCACGGCAAGGAATTGCACCTCATCGTCGCCCCGCGCGACCTCTCCACCTTCCAGCACCTGCACCCCACCCGCGCCGRCGACGGCACCTGGCGGACGTCCGCCGCCCTGCCCGCCGCCGGCGAGTACCGCGTCTTCGCCGACTTCACCCCGGCCGGCGCCTCCGAGGGCCTCACCCTCGGCGCCGACCTGCATGCCGCCGGCGACCTGCGCCCCGTACCGCCGGCCAGGACAGGGCGCACCGTCACCGTCGACGGCTACCAGGTCACCCTGACCGGTGACCTCGTCCCGGGCCGCTCCACGCGGATCGGCCTCGCCGTGGCCAAGGACGGCAGGCCCGTCACCGATCTCCAGCCCTACCTCGGCGCGTACGGCCACCTGGTCGCTCTGAGGGCCGGTGACCTCGCCTATCTGCACGTCCACCCCGACGGAGAGCCCGGCGACGGCACCGCGCCCGGCCCGGACATCACCTTCACCACCACCGCGCCGAGCCGGGGCGGCTACCGCCTCTTCCTGGACTTCCGGCACGGGGACGTGGTCCGCACCGCGGCCTTCACGGTCACCGCCGCCGACAGCCCGGCGGAGGCCTCCCCCACCGCTTCGGCGTCTGCCTCGGCTTCCGCGGAGCATGACGGGGATCATCAGCACTGAAGCGCCCACGCCCCGATCCGCACCTGAAGAGAACCGGCCCCGGGGCCTCGCCCCTTCGGCGTAGCCTTCGGACATGGCAGAGAGCAAGGTCCGTAAGCCCGCGGCCGAACCTGTGGTGAAGGCGGCTGCGAAGCCGGCAAAACCGGAGTCGCGCCTGGCGATGGTGCGGCGTGCGCGGAAGATCAACCGGGTCCTGGCGGAGACGTATCCGTACGCACATCCGGAGCTGGACTTCGAGTCGCCGTTCGAGCTGCTGGTGGCCACCGTGCTGTCGGCGCAGACGACGGACCTGAGGGTGAACCAGACGACGCCGGCGCTGTTCGCGAAGTACCCGACTCCGGAGGACATGGCGATGGCCGTCCCGGAGGAGATGGAAGAGATCATCCGGCCCACGGGCTTCTTCCGGGCCAAGACCAAGTCGCTCATAGGCCTCTCCGTCGCGCTCCGGGACCGTTTCGGCGGCGAAGTGCCGGGACGCCTCGCCGATCTCGTGACCCTGCCCGGGGTCGGCCGCAAGACCGCCAACGTCGTCCTCGGCAATGCCTTCGGCGTACCGGGCATCACCGTCGACACGCACTTCGGCCGGTTGGTCCGCCGCTGGAAGTGGACCGAGCAGGAGGATCCGGAGAAGGTCGAGGCGGAGATCGCGATGATCTTCCCCAAGAGCGAATGGACGATGCTCTCCCACCGCGTCGTCTTCCACGGCCGCCGTGTCTGCCACGCCCGCCGTCCCGCCTGCGGCGCCTGTCCGGTCGCCCCGCTCTGTCCTTCGTACGGGGAGGGCGAGACGGACCCCGAGAAGGCCAGGAAGCTGCTGAAGTACGAGATGGGCGGTCAGCCGGGCCAGCGCCTGAAACCGCCGGCGGACTACCCGGGCAGCCCCGCCCCCGCGCTGGGCGCGGGCTGACCGGCGAGGCGCTCCGGAACGAAATGCGTAAGGACAGGCGTTGTGAAACGAGGGGTGCCTATGAAGACGCATGAACACAGCACGGACGCGGCCGCCGCCGCTGGGCGGGATACCGCCGACCACATCGCCGACGACGCCGCGATCGACGTCACGACCGAGGGCCTGCCCGACTGGCTGGATCCCGTCGCCCGAGCCGCGCGGACCATCGAGCCGCAGCAGCTCAGCCGCTTTCTGCCGCCCGCGAGCGGCGCCGGGCGGCAGTCCGCGGTGCTCGTCCTGTTCGGCGAGGGCGCACACGGGCCGGAACTGCTCCTGATGGAGCGCGCCGGAAGCCTGCGCTCCCACCCTGGCCAGCCCTCCTTCCCCGGCGGTTCGCTGGATCCGGCCGACGGCGACCAGGAGACGACAGGGCCGCTCCGGGCCGCGCTGCGCGAGGCGGAGGAGGAGACCGGTCTCGATCCGCGCGGGGTGCAGATCTTCGGCGTGCTGCCCCGGCTCTACATCCCGGTCAGCAGCTTCGTGGTGACTCCGGTCCTCGGCTGGTGGCGTTCGCCCAGCCCGGTCGGGGTCGTCGACCCGGCGGAGACCGCCCGGGTCTTCACGGTGCCCGTGGCGGATCTCACGGATCCGGCCAACCGGGTGACCACGCGCCACCCCAGCGGTCACCGCGGCCCGGCATTTCTGGTCGAATCCGCACTCGTCTGGGGGTTCACGGCCGGGGTGATCGACCGGATTCTGCACTTCGCGGGCTGGGAGCGCCCCTGGGACAGGGCCAAGCAGGTGCCGCTCGACTGGCGCGCATGACAGGCTGACTCCCGAGCTCCGCTACCGGGCCTTCCCGGCCACGGGGAGCCGTACGGGCCCGGTGACGAATCTGCGAGGCAATAGACGGTGAACGTGCTGGACATCCTGCTGCTGGCCGGCGCCGTGTGGTTCGCGGTCATCGGCTACCGCCAGGGGTTCGTCGTCGGCATTCTGTCGGTGATCGGGTTCCTGGGCGGCGGTCTCGTCGCCGTCTATCTGCTGCCCATCCTGTGGGACCAGGTGACGGACGGCTCGGAGGTCTCGTCGACCGCGGCCATCGTCGCGGTCGTCATCGTGATCGTGTGCGCCTCGGTGGGCCAGGCCTTCACCACCCACCTGGGGAACAAACTCCGCCGGTACATCACGTGGTCGCCCGCGCGCGCCCTCGACGCGACCGGCGGCTCCCTCGTCAACGTCGTCGCGATGCTGCTGGTGGCCTGGCTGATCGGCTCCGCGCTGGCGGGCACGTCCCTGCCGACGCTGGGCAAGGAGGTTCGCAGCTCCTCCGTCCTGCTCGGCATCTCCCGGGTGATGCCGCCCCAGGCCTCCACCTGGTTCACGGACTTCTCCTCGGTCCTCGCGCAGAACGGCTTCCCGCAGGTCTTCAGCCCGTTCGCCAACGAACCCATCACCGAGGTCAGGGCCCCGGACCCCGCCCTGGCCGGCAGCCCCGTGGCGGCCCGCGCCAAGGAGTCGATCGTCAAGGTCGTCGGTACGGCCCCGAGCTGCGGCAAGGTCCTCGAAGGCACCGGATTCGTCTTCTCCGACCGCCGGGTGATGACCAACGCCCACGTCGTCGGCGGCGTCGACGAACCGACCGTGCAGATCGGCGGCCAGGGACGCCTCTACGACGCGAAGGTCGTCCTCTACGACTGGCGGCGCGACATCGCCGTACTCGACGTGCCGGACCTCGACGCGAAGCCGCTGCAGTTCACCGACACCGACCACGACGCCGCGACCGGGAACAGCGCGATCGTCGCGGGCTTCCCGGAGAACGGCTCGTACGACGTGCGCTCCGCGCGTGTCCGTGCCCGTATCGACGCGAACGGGCCCGACATCTACCACCGCGGCACCGTCCGCCGCGATGTCTACTCGCTCTACACGACGGTCCGTCAGGGCAACTCCGGCGGCCCGCTGCTGACGCCCGACGGCAAGGTGTACGGAGTCGTGTTCGCCAAATCGCTCGACGACCCCGACACCGGCTATGCCCTCACGGCCGACGAGATCCGCCAGGACATCACGCAGGGCCGTACCGCCAACCAACAGGTCGACAGCCAGGCGTGCGCGCTCTAGTAGGGCTTTGCCAGGTGGTGCCGTAGGTCTGCCACGGGTGGGTTGCCGGTGGGTTGCCACCCTGTCGTCACAGTGCCGTCTGCCGCGCGGCGGTCTGTGCGCTCGTTCGCCGTACCGGCTCCAGGCCCCGGTACGTCCAAGTGCAGGGGCCTGGAGCCGGCACGCCGAGAGCACGCACCGGACGGCCGCGCTGCCGCCCGTCGTCCGAAGGGCGCCAGCGCGGCCGCCCTTCGGACGACGACGGCAGTCCGATGACGGGCCCAGGGAGCGTGGGTCGAAGGCCCCGCCGGCGAGGTGGCGGGACCGCGCATCATCCGCGCGGGTGGCGCAGCCGCGCGGAGACCCAGCGGGCCCTGCGGCGGAGGATGTGCGGAATGCCGAGCCGGGGATCATGCAGAACATGCATAGCGTGCACCCGGCCCTGGAGGCCGCCCCCCTCATGAGTGCCCGGTGCCGCCGTGGCGGTCGAGCGACGATTGCGTGCTGCGTCACCGAAGTCGTGCGTCCAGCCCATACCCGGACGTCTGCCCGTGACGCATGGTCGGTAACCGCCCATCCGCCAGCCAATTGGCCTATGCGGCAGGCAAGTGGCTGTTCGTCGGACATGTGTGCCCGCCGGCTAGCGGTCGGGCTCGGAATCCTTGAGCCAGTTGATGAGTTCGGCCGAGAAACCGGCCGGATCCTCCTCATGGGGGAAGTGGCCCAGACCGTCGAAAAGTCGCCAACGGTACGGTGCCTCGACGTACTCGCCGGACCCCGCCGAACTACGGGTGCGGACCGCCGGATCGAGTGAACCGTGCAGATGCAGGGTCGGCACCCGCACCGGCCGTTTCATGCGCCGGTTGAACTGGATGCCGTCCGGCCGTGCCAGCGAGCGCACCATCCAGCGGTAGGGCTCGATCGAGCAGTGCGCGGTCGACGGGATGGACATGGCGCGCCGGTACACGTCCACCGCGGCGTCGTCCGGGAACTCCGCGGTCCCCGGGCCCGCCCACTCGTGGATCAGCCGTCCCACCAACGCCGCGTCGTCCGCCACGAGCTGACGCTCCGGAACCCAGGGCCGCTGAAAGCCCCAGACGTACGACCCCGCACGGGACTGGGCGAAGTCGGAGAGCATCGAGGAGCGCCACCGGCGCGGATGCGGCATCGAGGACACCACCAGCCGTCGCACCAGCTTGGGGCGCATCACCGCGGCCGTCCAGGCCAGGTAGCCGCCCATGTCATGGCCGACCAGCGCGGCGTCCGGTTCGCCGAGTGAGCGGATCACGCCGGTGATGTCGAGTGCCAGGTTGGCGGGGTCGTAGCCGCGGGGCGTCCGGTCGCTGCCACCCACCCCGCGCAGGTCCATCGCCACGGCGCGGAAGCCCGCGTCGGCGAGTGCCGGAAGCTGGTGGCGCCAGGTCCACCAGAACTGCGGGAAGCCGTGCAGGAGAAGGACCAGCGGGCCTTCGCCCATTTCGGCGATGTGGAAGCGGGCGCCGTTGGCCGCGACGTCCCGATGGGTCCAGGGGCCGTCGAGGCGGACGGGACCGCCTGCCGCGGACGCGGGAGCCGCTGGACTGTTCGCCGCGGACGACGGGGGAGCCGTGGGACTGCTTGCTGCCGACGCGGGAGCCGCTGGGCCGCCCGCCGCCGACGCGGGAGCTGTTGGGTCGCCGGGAGCCGGGGCGGCCGGGCCGGGGTTGTGGCCCGCCGGACCGGCCGGCTTCTCCTGACCTGCCCGGTCTTCCGGGCCCACAGGGCGAAATGCGCTGGAATCGGGGACCGTCATGTGGATGAGCGTGCCACAGCAGACGCCTTGTCCTGGACCGGACGGTTCTCGATGGCCTTGTCCGCAAGTGTGCTGCCGCCGATCGGCAGGATCGCGTCCGCGCCGACGCTCGCGCGCGGGTGCGGCTTGACCCCCTGAAGGACGGCGGCGGTCTGCTTGGCCGAGGCGATGGACTTCTCCGGCGGCTTGACCTTCTTGAACTTGGCGTAGCCGAAGAGCGCGAGCAGGATCCCCAGCAGGATGAACGCACCGCCCACGATCAGAAACGACCAGGCGAGGCCGAGTCCCAGGTTGTGGATTCCGTACGCGGCCGCGAAGCTCAGCACCGGGATCGCGAACAGAATCAGCACGCCCGTGACGATGAACGCCACGCTGCCGATGACGCCACGCTTGACGTCCTGTCGTACCTCGGCCTTGGCCAGGGCAATCTCGTCGTGCACCAGCGCCGACAGTTCGGCCGTCGCCGAGGCGACCAGCTGGCCGAGACTGCGGTCGGCGCTGCCCGCGTAATTGCCGGGGTCGCTCATCCCTGACTCCCTCTCCTGTTCAACACATCCGATGTCAGATCATGCCGGACTGTCCGGCTTGTTGCTCGCTGCCCCCGCCACTTGGGCAAGGCGGCGGTGCTCGGCCGCCTTCTTCTCGTAGAGCGCGGCCATCCGCAGGTGGTACTCCGGATCGTCCTGCTCGTAGATGTCCGGAATCCCGGACGCGTCCTCGTCGAGTTCCTCCGCGTCGAACAGCGCCCGGTATCTGCGTACCCGCAGTTTGAGCAGTACACCGGAGAGTACGGCCGCAATCAGGGAACCGATGAGAACCGATGCCTTGATCTCGTTGATCATGTCGTCGTCGCCGACGAAGGCGAGCTCCCCGATGAGCAGCGAGACGGTGAAGCCGATGCCGGCGAGTGAGGCGACCGCGAAGACATCGGCCCAGGCCAGATCCTTGTTCAGCTCCGCTTTGGTGAACCGGGTGGCCAGCCACGTACCGCCGAAGATGCCGATCGTCTTGCCGACGACGAGCCCCAGGACGACACCGAGCGTTTCGGGCCGGGTGAACACGCCGGCCAGCGCGCCGCCGGAGAGGGAGACACCGGCGGAGAAGAGTGCGAACAGCGGTACGGCGAGTCCGGCCGACAGCGGGCGGACCAGGTGCTCGATGCGTTCGCCGGGCGAGTGCTCCTCGCCCTCGCGCCGGGTGCAGCGCAGCATCAGGCCCATGGCGACACCGGCGATGGTGGCGTGGATGCCGCTGTTGTACATCAGCCCCCAGATGATCAGGGCGAGCGGCACGTAGACGTACCAGCCGCGGACGTCGAACCGCAGCAGGAGGTAGAAGACGGCGAGGCCGGCGAAGGCGCCGATCAGCGCGACGAAGTCGATGTTCTCGGTGAAGAAGACCGCGATGATCAGGATCGCGAAGAGGTCGTCGACCACGGCGAGGGTCAGCAGGAACGCGCGGAGCGCGGCGGGCAGCGAGGTGCCGATGACGGCGAGGACGGCGAGCGCGAAGGCGATGTCGGTGGCCGTGGGCACGGCCCAGCCGCCGGTGGAGCCGTCGCCGAGCACAGCCACGAGCGTGTAGACGACCGCCGGTACCGCCATGCCGCACAGGGCGGCGACGACCGGGAGCGCGGCCGCCTTGGGGTCGCGCAGCTCGCCCGCGACGAGTTCGCGCTTGAGCTCGACTCCCGCGACGAAGAAGAAGACGGCGAGCAGCCCGTCGGCCGCCCAGTGCGCCACGGACAGATGGAGGCCGAGCACCCCGGGCCCGAAGTGGAAATGGCTGACGCTCGTGTAACTCGATCCGAAGGTGTTCGCCCAGACGAGGGCTGCCACGGCGGCGACCAGGAGTATGACTCCGCCGACCGTCTCCGTACGCAGGGCGTCGGTGAGGTAGTTCCGCTCGGGGAGCGGCAGACGGCCCAAGAAGGTGCGGCGGGGGGAGGGG
>NZ_RDBK01000043.1:2045025-2075239 GCF_008042275.1 Streptomyces sp. OR43
CCCTCAGTGGCCCCGGCCCCCTGAGCAGCGCACGCCCGAAGGGCATCCGGCTGACGCGCCGGATGCCCTTCGGGCGTTTAGGGTGGCGATCACCGGTTACCGCCCCGCACACCCTGTGGAGATTTCTTATCGTTTTATTGATCAGCTGCCACTGTACCCGGGGTGTGCGGGGCGGTAACCGGTGATCGCCACCCTAAACGCCCGAAGGGCATCCGGCGCGTCAGCCGGATGCCCTTCGGGCGTGCGCTGCTCAGGGGGCCGGGGCCACTGAGGGCGGCCCGGGGTCCGGGGCCGCCAGGGCCCCTTGGGGCCGGAGGCCTGGTCCCCTTTGGCCGGAGATCCGGCCCCCTTGGTCCGTAGGCCTGGTCCTTTGGTCTGGAGGTCCCGTCCCTTGGCCCGAAGCCCGGTCTCAGTCCTCGGAGGAGGACTGCGGCAGCTGGGTCTGGATGAGGTCCATGACCGAGGAGTCGGTCAGTGTGGTGACGTCACCCAGGGCGCGGTTCTCGGCGACGTCGCGGAGGAGGCGTCGCATGATCTTGCCGGAGCGGGTCTTGGGAAGTTCGGCGACCGGCATGATCCGCTTGGGCTTGGCGATCGGGCCGAGGGTGGTGCCGACGTGGTTGCGGAGTTCCGCGACGAGGTCCTCGGAGGCAGTGGCGGTGCCGCGCAGGATGACGAACGCGACGATGGCCTGGCCGGTCGTCTCGTCGGCGGCGCCGACGACGGCGGCCTCGGCGACTGCCGGGTGCGACACCAGCGCGGATTCGACCTCGGTGGTCGAGATGTTGTGCCCGGACACGAGCATGACGTCATCGACGCGGCCCAGCAGCCAGATGTCGCCGTCCTCGTCCTTCTTCGCGCCGTSGCCCGCGAAGTACTTGCCCTCGAAGCGGGACCAGTAGGTGTCGAGGAACCGCTGGTCGTCGCGCCAGATGGTGCGCAGCATGGAGGGCCACGGCTCGGTGAGGACGAGGTAGCCGCCTCCGCCGTCCGGAACCTCACGCGCCTCGTCGTCGACGACGGTGGCGGAGATCCCCGGCAGGGCGCGCTGGGCGCTGCCGGGCTTGGTCTCGGTGACGCCGGGCAGTGGCGAGATCATCATCGCGCCGGTCTCGGTCTGCCACCAGGTGTCCACGATGGGGCACTTGTCGGCGCCGATGTGCTTGCGGTACCACATCCACGCCTCCGGGTTGATCGGCTCACCGACCGAGCCCAGGACCCGGAGACTGCTCAGGTCGAACTTGGCGGGGATGTCGTCTCCCCACTTCATGAACGTGCGGATCGCGGTCGGTGCGGTGTAGAGGATCGTGACGCCGTACTTCTGGACGATCTCCCAGAAACGCCCCTGGTGCGGGGTGTCCGGCGTGCCCTCGTACATGACCTGCGTCGCACCGTTGGCCAGGGGCCCGTAGACGATGTACGAGTGGCCGGTGACCCAGCCGATGTCGGCGGTGCACCAGTAGACGTCGGTTGCCGGCTTGAGGTCGAAGACCGCGTGGTGCGTGTACGCGGCCTGGGTGAGATAGCCGCCGGAGGTGTGCAGGATGCCCTTGGGCTTCCCGGTGGTGCCCGACGTGTAGAGGATGAACAGCGGCTGCTCGGCCTTGAACGCCTCGGGGGTGTGCTCGGTGGACTGGCGGGCGGTGATCTCGTGCCACCAGACGTCGCGTCCCTCGGTCCACGCGGTGTCCTGGCCGGTGCGGCGGACGACGAGGACGTGCTCGACGCTCTCGATACGGGAGACGGCGTCGTCGACCGCGGGCTTGAGCGCGGAGGGCTTGCCACGGCGGTAGCCGCCGTCGGAGGTGATGACGACCTTCGCGTCCGCGTCCTGGATGCGGGCGGCGATGGCGTCGGCGGAGAACCCGCCGAAGACGACCGAGTGCGCGGCACCGATGCGGGCGCAGGCCAGCATCGCGACGGCGGCCTCGGGGATCATCGGCAGGTAGACGGCGACCCGGTCGCCCTTGCCGACACCGAGCTCGGTCAGCGCGTTCGCTGCGCGGGAGACCTCGTCCTTCAGCTCCGCGTAGGTGATGGCACGGCTGTCGCCGGGCTCGCCCTCGAAGTGGATGGCGACTCGGTCGCCGTTGCCCGCCTCGACGTGGCGGTCCACGCAGTTGTACGCGACGTTGAGCTCGCCGTCCGCGAACCACTTCGCGAAGGGCGGGTTGCTCCAGTCGAGCGTCTCGGTCGGCTCGGTGGCCCAGGTCAGGCGGCGGGCCTGCTCGGCCCAGAAGCCCAGCCGGTCCGCCTCGGCCTGCTCGTACGCCTTTGCTGTGACGTTGGCGTTCGCGGCCAGATCGGCAGGCGGTGCGAACCGCCGCTCCTCACGAAGCAGATTGGCCAAGCTTTCGTTGCTCACGACATCTCCCAGTCCCAGGGTGTCCGTTGTGTCCCGGGGCCTAGCTCATCAGGCCAGGGGCCGGGTGACAAGTGCCTGCCGGAAATTGGTTTAGACCTGTGTCTTCGTGTATGGAGACATGATCCCGCTTCCGCGGCGGGTGGTGGTGCACGTCGTGCGTGTGCGGGGTGCTGGTGTGCGGAAGCGGGACCACAAGGTCTCACGGACTAGGGGGCTGTGTGGTTCAGGCGCCCGTACGTGCCAACTCGACCGGATCAGTCGGCGCATGCGCAGGCGAGGGAGCAGACGAAGGCGACGCGGAAGGTGAGAGGGGCGGGGATGAACGAGACGGACTGACCGGGGCGAAGACCTCGTCGAGTCCGTTGCCGGCACTCGCGCCCTCGGTCAGCAGATACGACTGTGCCTCGGCCACGTGGAAGTACATGCCATGGAGCTGGAGGGTGCCCTCGGCGAGGCGGCGTGCCACGGGCGGGTGGGCGGAAGCGGGACCACAAGGTCTCACGGACTAGGGGGCTGTGTGGTTCAGGCGCCCGTACGTGCCAACTCGACCGGATCAGTCGGCGCATGCGCAGGCGAGGGAGCAGACGAAGGCGACGCGGAAGGTGAGAGGGGCGGGGATGAACGAGACGGACTGACCGGGGCGAAGACCTCGTCGAGTCCGTTGCCGGCACTCGCGCCCTCGGTCAGCAGATACGACTGTGCCTCGGCCACGTGGAAGTACATGCCATGGAGCTGGAGGGTGCCCTCGGCGAGGCGGCGTGCCACGGGCGGGTGGGCCCGTAGATGGTCCAGCTGCTGGACGATGTTGGTGAGGCAGAGCTGCTCCACGGCATCCGCGGGCATCCGGCCGGAGATCCGGGCCCAGGCCCGGTCGCGCGAGGCCATCCGCTCCAGGCTGGGGACTCCGTGCCGGAGCCAGCGCCAGAGAGCCGTCTCGGAACCTTCCGGCCTGGTACCGAGCAGTGCGTTCATCGCACCGCAGCCGGAGTGCCCGCAGATGGTGATGGACTCGACCCCCAGTACGTCCACCGCGTACTCGATGGCCGCGCCTACCGAATGATCGCCGGTCTCGGAGTCGGACGGCGGGACGAGATTGCCGATATTGCGGACGGTGAACAGATCGCCGGGTCCGCTTGCCGTGATCATGCTCGTAACGAGTCGGGAGTCCGCGCAGGTGATGAACAACTGAGAGGGGCGCTGCCCCTCCCTGGCCAGTCTCGCCAGCTCCTCTCGTACGAGCGGGGCCGTGTTGCGCTGGAACGAGCTGAGGCCGCTGACCAGCCGTTGGCTTCCGGCCGAAAGCGGTCGTGCGGACCGATGATCCGGTGCGAAGCGGCCGGCGTGATCAGTTGAGGGGTGGGTGTCTTCCTCCGCGTGCCCGAGTGCTTCCGGGGCGAGGAGGGGACCGGGCCGCGTCCCGCCCGTGTCCGGTGCGTGGTGATCCGGCCACGGGAGTGGCGATGTTGCTTCTGCTACTTCGGCCGTGGGGTGGTCGGGAAGTGCCTTGGCTCCGGTCGTCACCGCAGTCGCAGCGGCAGTGGCAGTCGCAGTCGCAGGCACAGCCGTAGTTACCGACGCCGGTCCCGGCGTGCCCGGCGCGCTTGTCTCCGTGCCCGCGCTGGCGTGTGCGCGACCACCCGCGGTGGTGACGGGCACGTGCTCGGGTCCGTCGTGGCAGTGGTGGTTGCGCCAGGGCGTCCAGGGGCGGCAGCAGGAGTGCGCCGCAGAGGCGGGCTCGGCGATTCTGCCCCCGGAACGGCCGGTGAAGGCGACCCGGCCGCCGTGGGCGGCATGAGCGTTGCTCCAGTCATGGATCAGTTCGTACGCCGCGTGATCCATGAAGAAGCCGTCCAACTCGACGACCACGTCAGCATCCTGGGGCAGCTGGCCCAGCGCTCTGCTGAGCCGGGGCACCGCAAGGAACGTCAACTGCCCTCGCACCACCACCAGATGCTGCCCATCATGGTGGGACGCGGTAATCCGTGTCCGGGCCAGCCGGTGCAGTGCGACGGCCACCGCCACGGCGATCCCGATCGCCACACCCTTGAGTACGCCGAAGAGCAGCACACCGGTGATCGTCGCGCCGTACACCAGGAATTCCCGATGCCTGTGGACGTTGCGGATGTGCGCGAAGTTCACCATCTGGATGCCGACCACCATCACGAGCGCACCGAGAGCGGCGAGCGGGATCCATTCCAGGGCGGTGACCAGGAACCCGGTGGCGAGCAGGACCCAGACGCCGTGCAGCACCGTGGACGCGCGGCCGGTCGCTCCGGCCCGTACGTTCGCCGAACTGCGCACCGCGCCACCGGAGACCGCCAGGCCGCCGAGCAGACCGGAGACGGTGTTGGCGATGCCCTGAGCGCGGAGCTCGCGGTCGAGATCGGAGCGTCTGACCGGGGGCGCCGCCGCAGCAGGGGCCCCATCCGGGGCATCGGCCGCAGGTTCGCCGGTCCGGATGGCTTCGCTATCGGGCGGGAGGTCACCGGTCCGGACATTGTCGCTCCTGACGGAGAGTTCGCCGGTCCGGTTGTCGTCGCTGCCGGCGGCAGGGCCGGCCGACTGCTCGCGGCTGCGGTCCGCAGCCAGCTTGTCCACTGCGACGGCGGCGAGCAGGGATTCCAGACTGGCCACCAGCATCATCGTGAATACGGCTGTGGCGAGGCCGAGCAGCGGTCCCTGAGGCATTTCCGGCAGGGCGTGCGAGCGCCAGGACGGCAGGTCGACCCGGGCGATCGAAGGGGCTGCGAGAGCGGCCACCGCCGTCGCCATGGCGACGGCGGCCAGGGCTGCCGGGACCCGCCGCATGTTCCGTCCGGCGCGACCCGGGATTCGAGTCCAGAGCACCAGGACGGCGATGGTGAGCCCGCCGATCAATGGTGCCGCCGGGCCCGACCGCTCCAACTGGGCGGGCAGGTGCAAGGCGTTGGAGACAGCCGAGCTCTGCGGCGAGCCGCCGAGCACGATGTGCAGCTGGGCGAGCGCGATCGCCACACCGATGCCGGCGAGTGTCCCGTGGACGATGGCGGGGCTGACGGCCAGTGCGCTGCGCGCGGTCCGCAGCGAGCCCAGCACGATCTGAAGAAGGCCTGCGCCGATGGTGATCGCACAGGTGGTGCGCCAGCCGTAGATCTGGATCAACTCGGCTGTTACCACGGTCAGTCCGGCGGACGGCCCGGAGACCTGCAGAGGGGTCCCGCCGAGCAGGCCGGCGACGATGCCGCCGACCGCGGCGGAGATGAGGCCCGCTTCCAGTGGTGCGTCCATGGCGACGGCCAGGCCGAGCGACATGGGGACGGCCAGCAGGAAGACCGTGATCGATGCGGACAGGTCGGCGCCCGCGATGCGGAATCGTCCGCCGCGGTGCGGCGGTGGCGGGCTGTGCGGTCGCTTGACTCCCGAGGATCGGGGAGGGCGCGAACTGCGGGATGAGTGGTCATGACGAGTGGGGACGCAGGCAGACATGTTTCCCGTCTCCTCCGGGGCAGCGCGGTCGCGGAACGTGGGGACGCGGCCGTGGGTCACGGCGTGCAGCGGCGGGATATCTCAACTCTCGGTAAACAGATCGTAATGGAGAGTAAAGATCCGTGTCCAGGATTAAGGGCAAATGGGCTATTGAAGCACCCGTTCCAGTGAATAGGCAGCTTTTCATGCGGCCTGTCGCCCGAATTTGTGTGCAGTGCGTGCAAGTTTGGCCGCGCCGTCTCGGCACTTCAGCGCAAGTTACCTGCAAGGAAGAGGGTGGGCGGATGATGGCCGCCGCGAAGAGGTTCGCCTTGGGTGTCATGGCCGTTGCGCTGGTCGCGGGAGCGGCGGGCTGCTCCGGGGCAGGATCCGGCCCGAGCAGCTCCGGACCCGGTGCCGTGAACGGCGCCGCGGGGGCGAAGAAGAAGGCGGCCGAAGCGGCCCCCCGGAGCGCGGTCCGTGTGATCGGTGACGGGTCGACCGCTTTCACGGGGGCCCAGCCGAAGCAGCCGGCCGTGCAGCGACTGATGCCCGGTCAGAAGCCGCCGCAGTTCGTGGTGTTCTCCTGGGACGGGGCAGGGGAGGACAGTCAGCGGCTCTTCTCGCACTTTCGCGAGGTGGGGAAGAAGTACCACGCGAGCATGACGTACTTCCTCAGCGGCGTGTACCTGCTGCCGGAGGCCAAGCGTGAGCTCTACGACCCGCCCAAGCACAACGCGGGCAGCTCCGACATCGGCTTCAACGACACCGAAGGCATCAGGGACACCCTGGACCAGGTCCGCGGTGCCTGGCTCGACGGCAACGAGATCGGCACCCACTTCAACGGTCACTTCTGCGGCAAGGACGGTGGCGTCGGCACCTGGTCGGTTGACGAGTGGAAGAGCGAGATCCGACAGGCCAAGTCGTTCGTGAAGGGCTGGAAGAGCAACGATCCGGAGCTCAAGGGCGAGAAGTCCCTGCCCTTCGACTATGACAAGGAGCTGATCGGCGGCCGGACTCCCTGCCTGGAGGGGCAGAAGAACATGGTCGCGGCGGCACGCTCGATGGGCTTCCGCTACGACTCCAGCGGAGTCAACGACCAGGTCTGGCCGAAGAAGAAGGACGGCATCTGGGACCTCTCGATGCAGCTCGTCCCGGTGCCGGGACGCGAGTTCGAAACCCTGTCGATGGACTACAACTTCATGTTCAACCAGTCCGGCACGACCCAGGGTGATCCGGATCAGCACGAGTACTGGGGCGACCAGATGCGCGACGGGCTGCTCCAGGCCTTCGACCGCTCCTACGACGGGAATCGTGCCCCGCTGATCATCGGCAACCACTTCGAGTCCTGGAACGGTGGCACGTATATGCGTGCCATTGAGGAGACGATCGAGTCGGTGTGCACCAAGGAGGGTGTGCGCTGCGTGTCCTTCAGGCAGCTTGCGGACTGGCTGGACGCGCAGGATCCGGCCACGCTCGCCAAGCTCGGCACGCTGAAGGTCGGCAAGGCGCCGAAGACCGGATGGGCATCGTTCCTCGGCGAGGGACGGGGCCAGGCTGAGGCGAAGGAGCCTGTCGGGTCCGCGGGGAAGCAGGCCGACCGATAGGGCCTCTCCGTTTGGCTCACGCCGGGCTCGCGGGATCCGGCACGCGCTCCCCGAGGTCTCGGCTTCTCTCGACCAGGGGACACCCTCCGGCATTGTCGTCGGTCACCCCATGCTCGGCAGTGGCTCCCTCCTCCGCCTTGCGCCGCATGCACCGACCCCCTCAACCGGCCTGATCCAAACGAAAGGCCCCAGACCGCCCACGGAGAGCCGGCCCTACTCCGGCCCGTCACCGGGGCCGCCTTCCTCCGGCCCGTCACCGGGGCCGGCTGCTGGATGCCGTTCGACTGCCGGGCCCACCGACGGCGATGCGACGGCGGTCCGGCGGCCGACCCGGGTCCTGGGCCTGAACTGGGTACGGTCGGGCCCAGGACCCGTCCCGAGTGGCGTCCGCTTCAGGGCCCGCACCGTGTGCGTTCCAGGGGCGGTCGTGGTGCGTTCGTTTCAGGGGACAGTGGTGGGTGGTCCGCTCCAGGGGGCCCAAGGGTTGTCTCTGCGGGCCGGGAGAGGACGGGTCCTGGAACGGCAGCCGGTCAGGCAGGCTGGGGGGTGGCCTCGGCTCGCGCGAAGCGCTCGTCGAGTACGAACGCGGGGTCGACCTGGGCCGCCAGATCGGCCCCCGTCTTCTCGTTGCCCCAGCTTTCCGCGTTGCGCAGGTGGAAGTGGACCATCTGGCGCGTGTACCGCTCCCAGTCGCGTTGCCCGTACGAGTCCTCAGCGGCGTTCTGCAAGGCCTGAAGGGCCATCCGGTTGTCCGCCTCCAGCAGCTCGAAGCGGGCAGGGCGGCCCTTCTCCATGGCTCGCACCCAGTCGGAATGGCCGATGGTGACCAACAGATCCTCGCCGACCTCGGCGCGCAGGAACTCCAGGTCGTCCTCGCCCTGCACCTTGTTCCCGACCACCTTCAGCGCGACGCCGAAGTCCTGTGCGTATTCCTTGTACTGGCGGTAGACCGAGACGCCCTTGCGGGTCGGCTCGGCAACCAGGAACGTCATGTCGAAGCGGGTGAACATTCCGGAGGCGAAGGAGTCCGAACCGGCGGTCATGTCGACCACCACGTACTCCTCGGGGCCGTCAACGAGGTGGTTGAGGCAGAGTTCGACCGCGCCGACCTTTGAGTGGTAGCAGGCCACCCCCAGGTCCGATTCGGTGAACGGCCCCGTGACCATCAGCCGGATGTCCCCGTCATCGAGCCCGACCGTGCGGGCACAGGCGTCGTAGACGGGGTTGTCCTCGCACACCCGAAGCAACCGGGAGCCCTCGCCCGGCGGTGTCGTCTTGATCATCGTCTCGGCGGAGGCGATGCGGGGATTGCTGCCCCGCAGATAGTCCTTGATCAGTGGCAGCTGCGCTCCCATGGCGGGCAGCGCCGCCGCTTCTTGTTCGTCGAGGCCGAGTGCGGCCCCGAGATGCTGGTTGATGTCGGCGTCCACCGCGACGACGGGAGCTTCATTGGCGGCAAGGTGGCGGATGAAGAGCGAGGACAGCGTGGTCTTGCCGCTGCCGCCCTTCCCTACGAAAGCGATCTTCATGTTCACCTAGGGTAGCGGCACGATCGCGGTCCGCTGTCACAGTTCGTGAAGAACGCCACGCCGAGGCGGTGGTTGTGCAAGGGGCGCGTAGCCTCGCTACTTATGAGTACGACTTCCTCGGACCCGCTCGCCGCTCTGGGCTCCCTGCCAGGGGTCACCGATGCGGTGGACTCTGTACGCAAGGCCGTCGACCGGGTCTACGGGCACCGTGTCATGCGGCGTCGCAGCAACGAGGTGACCGCCGAAGCGGCCCTGCGGGGCGCCCGGGGATCGGCTGCGCTCTCGGGTGCCGACTGGAACCTCGAGGAGGTGCGTCGCCGTACCGACTTCCGTGGCGACGGTGAGGCGCACGTAATCGGTGCGGCCCTGCGCCTGACGGCTGAAGCAGGCCAACTCCTTTCCATCTGGCGGCAGTCGCCTCTGCGGGTTCTTGCCCGACTTCACCTGGTGGCAGCGGGTGGCGCGACGCCTGAGGACGCGGTCGGGCGGCCCCGGCTGGCGGACGAGCCGGTGGATGAGCCTCTGATCGAGGCGCCCCTGCCGGGCGCCGACGAGGTCGCGGGGCGCCTCGAAGGGCTCAGTGGGCTCATCCTTTCGGGGAGTGCGGCGCCCGCTCTGGTGACGGCCGCCGTCGTGCACGGCGAGCTGCTGGCGCTGCGCCCCTTCGGTTCGTACAACGGCCTGGTCGCACGGACTGCCGAACGGATCGTGCTGATCGGGAGCGGGCTCGACCCGAAGTCGATCTGCCCGGCCGAGGTCGGTCACGCCGAGCAGGGGAGGGCCGCTTACGTCGCTGCCTTCCAGGGATACCTGGCTGGCACCCCGGAAGGTATGGCCGCCTGGATCACGCACTGCGGGCGGTCCGTGGAACTCGGTGTCCGGGAATCGACGGCCGTATGCGAGGCGCTTCAACGGGGAGCCGCTTAAGCGCCACGTGGCTGGCGCGGAGTGGTGATGTGGGGGCCCTGCGGCGGTCGCCTCTGGGTGATGGCGATCGGCTGTGTGGGGGGCGCTTCGCCGGTACGCCTCGCCTCGCACGGTGACGGGCCGCTTGACGTCCGGTGATCTTGGCGCCGGATGATCCTTACGCCCGGTGGGCAAAGGGTGCGGCGGTACCGAATTCGGTACCGCCGCTGGCATGTCCGCCCAGTTACCAAGCGTCCTCGATATATGCCCATCAGGTCGGGTACTTTGCCCGCTCCTGGTGCGGCTGGCCCGTAATCGACGGGTCGACGTCGCGTGGGTGCCCGGCTTTCATGCGCGGTCCGTGGGGCCTTCTCTGCGTTACAGGTCATCCTCGCGGATGTCCTTGGTCTCGCGGGCCGTTGAGTCCTTTGTACTCCAGGGGCCGGGTGAGCGGAAGTGCTGGCTGTACTTCTTTACTTTTACGTTCAATTACGGACGAGTTGGTTCAAACGGGCAGGCCGGGTGCAGTGGTGGCGCGACGCCGGGCGGTGTACCAGACGATCCCGGCGGTGAGGGCTGCCGCGCCCACTGCGGCAGCGGCCATCAGCGCCGGCCGTGGCGGCATCGAGAGTGTGGGCAGGCGTTGCTTGAGCCGGACCGGGCGGTCGAAGACGAGAATCGGCCACTCCCTCAGGGTTGCCTCGCGCCGCAGCGCGCGATCAGGGTTGACGGCGTGCGGGTGACCGACGGATTCCAGCATGGGTACATCGGTGGCTGAGTCGCTGTATGCGTAGCAACGGGCGAGGTCGTAGCCCTCGGACACGGCGAGAGCCCTGATGGCCTCGGCCTTCGTCGGTCCGTACGCGTAGTACTCCACCTCGCCGGTGAAGCATCCGTCGTCGCCGACGACCATGCGGGTGGCGACGACGCGGTCGGCGCCCAGGAGTTCACCGATCGGTTCCACCACCTCGGCCCCGGACGTCGACACGATGACCACATCGCGTCCGGCGGTGTGATGTTCCTCGATGAGGGTCGCTGCTTCGTCGTAGATGATCGGGTCGATCAGGTCGTGCAGCGTCTCGGCGACAATTTCCTTCACCTGCTGCACGTTCCAGCCCTTGCAGAGTGATGAGAGATATTCACGCATCCGCTCCATCTGGTCGTGGTCTGCACCCCCGGCGAGGAACACGAACTGTGCGTACGCAGTGCGCAGTACGGCGCGGCGGTTGATCAGTCCGCCTTGGTAGAAGGACTTACTGAAGGTCAGCGTCGACGACTTCGCAATGACCGTCTTGTCCAGGTCAAAGAAGGCGGCTGTGCGAGGCAAGAAGCGGTTTTCCACAAGGCAGAGCATAGGGGCCCACCATTCGGCGTAAACTCCGGCGCGTGGGTTTGCCTGAGAAGGCTCTCGGGTACACCATGGAAGTCACGGATCGTTCGCGACCGTGCTAACCCGGTCCGACTCCTCCCCCCCCCCGAGTCGGCCGTGGGGACGACCCCCGCTCTCCCCCCCGGCGGGGGTCGTCGCATGTCCGGACGCGGTTCTGCCGCTCGGAATCACACATTTCTCCTCCCCTTCGGCCTTCATGGCCTGTGTCCGCGGATGACTCCGATCAGCATGCATGGTCACAGTGCGTAACTGTAGTGCTGCTCTGGGAAGTCGCCGGTTTGGGTGACGGAGTTATTCACAGCGGCCGCGTTGTCCACAGTTCTTGAGCAAGATCCACACGATTTTCCGAAGCGCTGCACCGTGATTCCACCCGTGAAGTCCACGGGTTCCGGAATCACCGTTCTCGGAGGGCTCCGGGATCGCCGCGAACCGCGGTGAAGGTGAGTGAAGAAGGGGGCGGAGATCGTGGCTGAATCCAGTGCACGGGATCGTGCGCCGGCTGGCGAGGCCCGACGGGGCGGACCGCTGATTGTGACCGAGGATGTGGAACTGCTCGACGATCTGCTGAGGCTGTGCGCAGCCGCTGGAGCGGAGCCCGAGGTTCATCACACGATGCCCGACCGCAGAGGGGGATGGGAGCAGGCTCCCATGGTCCTCGTGGGGGACGACGCGGCGGCGCGGTGCCGCGGGGCGGCCCGCAGGCGGGGGGTGATGCTCGTCGGCCGGGATCAGGACGCTCCCGACGTGTGGCGCAGGGCCGTGGAGATCGGGGCCGAGTACGTGCTGCGCCTGCCCGATTCGGAGAACTGGCTGGTCGACCAGATCGCCAACGCGGCTGAGGGGGTCGGCCGGCCCGCGCTGACCGTCGGGGTGATCGGCGGCAGGGGTGGTTCCGGCGCGTCAACGCTGGCCTGTGCGCTGGCGGTGACCGCGGCGAGGTCCGGGCGGCGGACGATGCTGATCGACGGCGATCCCCTGGGCGGCGGGATCGATGTGCTGCTCGGCGGTGAGCGGGCCGAGGGGATGAGGTGGCCTGATTTCGTTCATTCCAAGGGGCGGGTCGGTGGCGGCGCGCTGGAGGAGTCGTTGCCCGCCCTGCACGGACTGCGGGTGCTCAGCTGGGGCCGTGACGACTGGGTGGTCATCCCGCCGCAGGCCATGCAAGCGGTGCTGGGCGCCGCACGCCGGCTCGGCGGAGTGGTGGTCGTGGATCTGCCGCGGCGGGTCGACGAGGCCGTGGCCGAGGCGCTGGCGCAGCTGGACCTCGGGCTTCTCGTGGTGCCCGGGGAGCTGCGGGCGGTCGCTGCGGCGAAACGGGTGGCATCGATGGCCGGAATGGTTCTGGAGGACCTCCGCGTGGTGGCGCGAGGGCCGTACGCCTCCGGACTCGACGACCAGTGGGTGGCGCATGCCATGGGGTTGCCGCTCGTTGGTGAACTCCCTTTGGAGCCGGGTCTGCTGGCCGAGCAGGACATGGGAGCGCCCCCCGGAGGAAGTCCCCGCGGGCCGCTGGCCAGGTTTTGTACGGCCTTCTGGGACCGGGCCCTTGCGGGAGAAGTGGCCGGAGGCCAGTTCATGGGGGGCGCGTCATGAGCGAGACGTTGCTCGACGCGGTAAGGCAACGGCTGGCGCAGAGCGGTGCGGCGCCGACTCCGGCTGGGGTGGCGGCCGCGCTGAGGGCGCAGGGGAGGTTGCTCGGGGACGCAGAAGTCCTGGGAGCGGCTGATGAGTTGCGTGGAGAGCTGATCGGGAGCGGCGTTCTGGAGCCGCTGCTCGCCGATCCGGCGGTCACGGATGTGCTGGTGTCCGCGCCCGACCGGGTGTGGGTGGACCGGGGCCGCGGGCTCGAACTCACCGCGGTGACCTTTGTGGACGCTGCGGCGGTCCGCAGGCTGGCGCAGCGGCTGGCGGCCGTCGCGGGGCGGCGTCTGGACGATGCCAGGCCCTGGGTGGACGCCCGGCTCCCGGACGGGACCCGGATGCATGCCGTGCTGCCGCCGGTCTCGGTCGGATCGACCTGTCTGTCGCTGCGCGTGGTCAGGCCGAAGGCCTTCTCCCTGGGGGAGCTGGTCGCGGCGGGGACGGTACCGCCAGGTGGCGACCGAGTGTTGCGGGCCCTGGTGGAGGCCCGGGTCTCGTACCTGATCAGTGGTGGGACGGGGGCAGGAAAGACGACGCTCCTGTCCAGCATGCTCGGCGCGGTGGGGGAGCGGGAGCGCATCGTGCTCGCGGAGGACTCGGCCGAGCTCCGGCCTGACCACCCACACGTGGTGCGTCTGGAATCGCGCCCTGCGAATCAGGAGGGTGCCGGGCGGGTGACCCTTCGGGACCTGGTGCGTCAGGCCCTTCGTATGCGCCCCGACAGGCTGGTCGTCGGAGAAGTGCGAGGTGCCGAGGTCACCGAGCTGCTCGCGGCCCTCAACACGGGGCACGAGGGCGGCTGCGGAACTGTTCACGCGAATGCAGCCGAGCACGTACCGGCCCGGCTGGAGGCGCTGGGGACCGCCGCCGGCCTGGACCGGACGGCGTTGCACAGTCAGCTGGCGGCGGCGTTGTCGGTGGTGGTCCATCTCGTGCGGGACCGGACAGGCCTGCGGAGGATCTCCGAGATCCACGTGTTGGAACGCAATGCGGTGGGGCTGGTGGTGACCGTTCCGGCCCTGCGGTGGGGAGCCGCCCGTTTCGGGCGGGAGCGGGGCTGGGACCGGCTGCGGTCGCTGATCGGGGACGCACGGTGAGCGGCACGGGGGTGGGGGCGCCGGAGGCGGTCCATGCGGCCGCGCTGTGTGCGGGGGCGGCGGCCGGACTCGTGGTGGCGGGGCGGAGCCAAGGGCACCGGAGAGCCCGTGTGCTGTTCGGTCCCGGGACGGTGCGGTCGCCGCTTCGGAAGGGCTGGGCGAACGGCCGGATCCGGTGGGGAACGTGGCTGCGGGGGCGGCGGGAGTGGCTGTGTCTGCCGGTCGCTCTGGTGCTGGCCGTCCTCGGCGAGTCCGTGCTGCCGGTGATCGCAGGGGTGGTCGCGGCCCCCGTCGTGAGGCGATGGCTGGGAAGAAGGGAGGTGCGCAAGGAGCGGGAGCGCCGGGCCGACGGGGTGGTGGACCTGTGTGGCGCGGTGGTGGGCGAGTTGAGGGCCGGGCATGAACCGGGGCAGGCGCTGCTTGTCGCGGCCCATGCCGCGGCGGCACTGGGCGCGGCAGGGCCCGGGGTGTCGGCCGCGGCGCGCTTCGGCGGCGATGTTCCCCGAGCCCTGGGGCAGGCGGCGGGTGAGCCGGGCCTGGAGGGCCTCGCGGGAGTGGCGGCTTGCTGGCGGGTGGCAGTGGACGGCGGTGCAGGGCTCGCCGCCGGTCTGGACCGGCTGGAAGGTGCGTTACGGGCCGAGCGGCGGCAGCGCGAGGAACTGAGGGCGCAGTTGGCCGGTCCGTGGTCGACGGTTGTCGTGCTGGCACTGCTGCCGGTGCTGGGCGTGGGGCTGGGGACGGCGCTCGGAGCGGATCCACTGGCGGTGTTGCTGCACAGCCCCGTTGGGCTGGGCTGCCTGGTGGTGGGCACATCGATGGAAGCGGCCGGGCTTGTCTGGGCGACTCGGATCGTCCGCAAGGGAGAGGCGGCATGAGCGCCGTGGTGGGTGAGGTGGTCCACAGGGTGGGGGTGGCGGGGCTGGTGCTGGGCGTGTGTGTCCAGCCTGCTCTCGCTCTGGCCCGGCACCGGACAGGGCAGCGGGTGCGCCGGCGCGGTCTGACGCTGCTGGCCGTGGATTCTGCCGCTCCGGCGGCCCTGAGTGGGCGTGCGGGCCGGCTGGGCAGGCATCCGGGGCGGATGCGGTGGCCGGTCTCCGGCGCCGATGCCAGGCAGTGGGCAGCCGTGCTGGGCGCTGTTCTGGCGGGCTGGTTTCTGGTGGGTGGCCCCGCAGGGTGGGCGGTTGGCCTGGCAGTGGCCTGCGGTACCTGGAGATGGCAACGGGTGCGGCTCGGGCAGGCACCTCGAGCTGCTGCCGAGGCGGCGGCGACAGCAGCGGAGTCGATGCGTCAGCTTCCGCTGGCGGCCGATCTGCTGGCGTCCTGTATCTCTGCGGGCGCCGGTCCGCGCGAGGCGGCCGAGGCGGTCGGGGAATCGTTGGGCGGTCCGGTCGGCGAGCAACTGGCGCGTACGGCAGCGGAAATCCGGCTCGGTGGTGATCCTGCCGTCGCCTGGGGGAGGTTCGGGGCGATACCGGGAGCTGCCGCCCTGGCGCGCTGCCTGGAGCGGGCCGGGTCAACCGGCGCTCCTGCGGCGGAGTCGGTGGCCCGGCTGGCCGGGGCCATGAGGGCCGAGCGGACGAGCGCGGCGGTGGCGCGGGCCCAGCGGGCGGCCGTACTGATCACCGCGCCTCTCGGGCTCTGCTTCCTGCCCGCCTTTCTGACTGTGGGCGTGGCGCCTGTGGTGATCGGGCTGGCGGGTGGGCTGCTGCGGCCTTGATGGCCCAAAGGCCCTGCAGTAGGGCAATTTCCCAACAAATATCGGTTAATCGGGGGTTGAAGTGATGCGAGTGATGCGGACCATCATGTACTGGGTGCGAACCGTGGCGCGCAGAGTTCAGGCGGACACCGGCATGACGACGTCGGAATACGCGGTCGGAACGATTGCGGCCTGTGCCTTTGCCGCGGTGCTCTACAAGGTGGTCACCAGTGCGCCGGTCATGGCACAGATGCAGTCGCTGCTCAAGGACGCGCTCGATGCGAAGTTCTGAGGGCGGAGCCGGAGCGGTACAGGACGACGGGACAGGGGAGAGGGCCGGGCGGGAGAGACCCTCCCGGGACGGAGCCGGGACGGCCGGGCGGTGGGGTGACCGGGGCGCGGTGACGGCGGAGGCGGCCATGGCGATTCCGGTGATGGTGATCTTCGCTCTCGCCCTCTTGTGGGCGCTGATGGCCGCCTCGGGCCAGATCCGGTGTGTGGACGCGGCGCGGGCCGGTGCGAGGGCGGCAGCCCGCTCCGAACCGGAGGCGCAGGTGAGGGAGGCCGCCCTGTCAGCGGCGCCCGAGCGGGCACGGGTCGAGGTGGAGCGGGCCGGACAGCTGTGGCGGGTCATCGTGACCGCACCGGCTCCGGGCCCCGGGCCGCTGGCCGTGACACTGAGCGCGGAAGCTGCGGCGGCGGCCGAGGACGGGGCGGGGGCCGGGGTCTGAGCCGGCTGCGTATGTGCGGGAGGCCGCGGGATCAAGGGCTGGCGACCGTCTGGGCTGCGGTGACCACGGCTACGTTGTGTGTCGTCTTCGCCGTGGTGCTGGCTCTCGGACAGGTGGTCGTGGTCCGGCACCGGGCCGCGGGCGCGGCAGACCTGGCCGCGCTGGCCGCGGCGGACCGGGCTCTGGAGGGAGCCGCTGCCGCCTGCGGGGCGGCCCGGGACGTGGCGGCTGCGCAGGGGGCGGAAGTGGTGCGGTGCGCCGTCCAGGGGGAGATCGCCGATGTGACGGCCCGGGTGCGCCGGGGGCCGTACGCGCCCGAGGTCAGGTCCCGGGCGGGGCCGCCGACGGCGGCGCCCACGGGCCACCCGGCCCGTCCGGCTCCCCCGGGCCGGACGGGGCGGATCGGAGGAGTTCGGTGAGCAGGCGGACGGCGCCTCGTTTGTGCAGGGGTTCGTTGCCGTTGCCGCATTTCGGGGACTGGATGCACGACGGGCAGCCCGCTTCGCACTCGCAGGACGCGATCGCCTCGCGCGTGGCGGTCAGCCAGGCCCGGGCGGTGTGGAAGGCGCGTTCGGCGAAGCCGGCGCCGCCGGGGTGGCCGTCGTATACGAAGACGGTCGGCAGCAGGGTGTCCGGATGCAGCGGTACGGAGACCCCGCCGATGTCCCAGCGGTCGCAGGTGGCGAAGAGCGGCAGCATCCCGATCGACGCGTGCTCGGCGGCGTGCAGCGCGCCGCCGAGGATCTCCGGGTTGATCTGTGCGGCGTCGAGCTGGTCCTGGGTGACCGTCCACCACACGGCCCGGGTGCGCAGGGTACGGGGCGGAAGGTCCAGTTTGGTCTCGCCGAGCACCTCGCCGGTGATCAGTTTGCGACGGAGGAAGGAGACGACCTGGTTGGTCACTTCGACGGAGCCGTAGCAGAGCTTCCCGTCTCCCCAGGGGATCTCGGTGTCGGTGTCCAGGACGGCGATGGCCGTGGTGTCGCGTGCGGTCGTCGAGTACGGCGGCCCGGCCTCCTCGACCAGGGCGACCGAGTCCTCCAGGTCCAGTTTCCGGACCAGGTAGGTGCGGCCTTGGTGAAGGTGGACGGCGCCCTCGTGGACGGCCGTGTGCGCGGCTGACTCGTCGACGGTGCCCAGCAGCCTGCCGGTGCCCTCCTCGACGATCTGGACGGGGCGGCCGCCCTCGCCCCGGATGTCGGTGAGGTCGGCGGCCCGCTCGCGCCGGGTCCAGTGCCAGCCCGAGGCCCGTCTGCGGAGGAGCTTCGCGGCTTCCAGCTGCGGCAGAAGCCCGGCCACGGCGGGACCGAAGAGGGCCAGATCCGCTTCGGTGAGCGGTAGCTCTGCGGCGGCGGCGCACAGGTGGGGAGCCAGGACGTAGGGGTTGTCCGGGTCGAGGACGGTGGACTCCACGGGCTGCTGGAACAGCGCTTCGGGATGGTGGACCAGGAAGGTGTCCAGCGGGTCGTCGCGGGCCACCAGGATGGCGAGGGCGCCCTGGCCCGCCCGCCCGGCGCGGCCGGCCTGCTGCCACAGCGAAGCCCTGGTGCCCGGGTACCCGGCGATGACGACCGCGTCCAGGCCGGAGACGTCGATACCGAGCTCGAGGGCGGTCGTGGCGGCGAGGCCGAGCAGGCTGCCCGAGTGCAGTGCGCGCTCCAGGGCACGGCGTTCCTCGGGGAGGTAGCCCCCGCGGTAGGCGGCGACTCGGGAGGGCAGGGACCGGTCGACCTCGGCGAGGCGTTCCTTCGCGATGACGGAGATGAGCTCGGCGCCACGCCGCGAGCGTACGAACGCGACGGAGCGCACGCCCTGCACCGTCAGGTCGGTGAGCAGGTCGGCGGTCTCGGCCGTGGCCGTACGGCGCACCGGGGCGCCCTTCTCGCCCGACAGTTCGGTCAGGGGCGGCTCCCACAGGGCGAAGACCAGTTCGCCGCGCGGGGAGGCGTCGTCGGCCACCTCGGTGACCGTGAGGCCCGTGAGACGGCCGGCCGCGACCGAGGGCTCCGCAGCGGTGGCGGAGGCGAGGAGGAAGACCGGATCGGCGCCGTAGCGGGCGCACAGACGGCGGAGCCTGCGCACTACCTGGGCGACATGCGAGCCGAAGACACCCCGGTAGGTGTGGCACTCGTCGATGACGACGTAGCGCAGAGCACGCAGGAAGGAGGACCAGCGGGGGTGGGACGGGAGTATCCCGCGGTGCAGCATGTCGGGATTGGTGAGCACGTAGTTGGCGTACTGGCGCACCCATTCGCGTTCTTCGACCGGAGTGTCGCCGTCGTAGACAGCGGGGCGGATTCCGTTGCCCAGAGGGGCCGCCAGTTCCTTCACCGAGCGCCGCTGGTCGGCCGCCAGGGCCTTGGTGGGGGAGAGGTAGAGCGCGGTCGCTCCGCGGCCGTTGGGGGCTTCGGAGCCGTCCAGCAGGGCGCTGAGGACCGGGGCGAGGTAGGCCAGCGACTTTCCGGACGCCGTGCCGGTGGCGATCACGACCGATTCGCCGTCCAGGGCGTGCTCCGCCGCGGTGGCCTGATGGGCCCAGGGATGATCGATGCCGGCCTTCTGGATGGCGGCGATCACTTCCGGACGGATGCGATCGGGCCAGATGGCATGGGTTCCCGCGCGCGGGGGCAAGTGCTCCGTATGAGTGATGCGCGAGGACCGGCCCGCCGCAGCGGCGAGCCGGTCGAGGACCACGTCGGGAGAGGGGCGGGAGCCCCTGCTCCCGGGCGGTTCGCTGGGGCGGTGATTCTTGGCCATCGGCACCGAGTGTGTCACTGGCAGGACGGACAATGGTCCCAAGGCGTCGTGCATGGCTGCCCGTAAGTGATTGAATGCCATCGCGGCTGGCGATCCGTCCCCTGGCTCCGCCGGGGAGACCGAGGGGCGACCGCTCGATAGCAAGGTGCTGGAGGATCCGTGGACCTGTCCTTGTCGACTCGCAATGTGTCCGGCCCTGGTGGCGACCGTACGGTCGTCGAGGTCGGTGGCGAGATTGATGTGTATACCGCGCCCAAGCTGCGCGAGCAGTTGGTCGAGTTGGTGAATGACGGCAGCTACCACTTGGTTGTCGACATGGAAGGTGTCGACTTCCTCGACTCCACCGGCCTCGGCGTGCTCGTGGGCGGTTTGAAGCGTGTGCGGGCCCATGAGGGCTCGTTGCGCCTGGTGTGCAACCAGGAGCGCATTCTCAAGATTTTCCGGATCACCGGTCTGACCAAGGTGTTCCCCATCCACACCACGGTCGATGAGGCCGTGGCGGCAACCGACTGACGTCCCGTCCGCGGCCGGGCCGGCTCTGCGGTCGGTTCGGCGGTGGCGGTGCGACGGCATTTCCGTACCCGCGCGGCCTGGGTGGCGGGGGCCGTTCATCGGTGACCGGTGACCACCGGATCACCGTGTTCGGCACCCTTCCGTCACCCGTTCGGCGGTATCCGGCCGACCTTCATCGGTCAGCTGCCGGTCGGTCGTCACGCGATCGTCCGGCGGCCGGATCGGCGGCCGGATCGGCGGCCGGATCAGCGGTCCGGCGGAGGTCGGACCGCTGAACGGGTGTCGGCCAGTGTCCGTCGGCCGATCGGGCAGCGGCTTTCGCAGGCTGAGTTCAGCAGGCTGAACTCAGCAGGCTCAGCAGACAGAGCTCAGGAGTACCGGGCCGCGTGCCCGGCTCCTGGGGATGCACTTACGTACGTTCGAGGGGGATCGCATGGCCACCGTTGAACTCCGCTTCAGCGCCCAGCCCGAACACGTCAGAACGGCCCGCCTCGTGGCGGCTGCCGTGGCGCGCCGGGCCGGGGTCGACGAGGCAGTGCTCGACGAGGTCAGGCTCGCCGTGGGAGAGGCATGCAGCCGCGCGGTCGGGCTGCACCGCAGCCACGGCATCACGGCTCCCGTCACGGTCGTCCTGATCGAGGACGAGAAGTCCTTCTCCATCGAGGTCGGTGACGAGGTGCCCGGCCCGGGTGCCGACGGCTCCGTGCCCGGCGTCCCGGGGAGCCGCGACGCCGCGCCCGGCGTGGGACCGGATGAACCGGAACCGGAGGCCGACGGCGACGGTGAGGACGAGATGGGCCTGGCGGTCATCAGCGGTCTGGTCGACGACGTGGAGGTCAGGTCCGGTGCGGACGGCGGTGTGATCCGCATGAGCTGGCCGAAGACACCTGTCACCGTTCTTCCCTGAGACGGCTCGGGGTCCCGGGGTGGTTCGGCCACCCCGACGGCGTAGTCGGCCGTTCCCGATCCATTTTTCCGAGGCCCTGCTGAGCAGGGCCTTTTTTCGTTTGCGCTCCTTCGGCGATCTTCCAGCAATGCATCTGTCCCATTACTGCATTCGGTCCATACGGAGATCCCGATCAATTGCCGTTCGGTGGATGCAGGTCAATTACATTTACCGCGCACTGTTTTGATCGTGTTCCGCTCCCTACAATCCGTCCACGTCTTGAGCGCTGAGCGTCAAGGAGGACGTATGGCGGGGTTCGGCACCACACCACTGGCAGAACTGACGCAGTTTTCCGCACTTTCCGACCCACCCACCACTCTCGCGGCCGCGGTACTCACCGATGACAACCGCATCATCGTGATCGTCGTCGCGGTCGTCGCCGTCGCCGCACTGATCGTCGCCCAGCTGCTGGTACGGCAGGTGCTGGCGGCGGGTGAGGGCACCGAGCGCATGAAGGAGATCGCGGCCGCGGTCCAGGAGGGTGCGAACGCCTATCTGGCCCGGCAACTGCGTACGGTCGGTGTATTCGCCGTCGTGGTCTTCTTCCTGCTCCTGCTGCTTCCGGCCGACAACTGGTCGCAGCGCGCCGGCCGTTCGGTGTTCTTCCTGGTCGGTGCGCTTTTCTCGGCAGCCACCGGATACATCGGCATGAGGCTGGCCGTACGGAGCAATGTCCGGGTGGCGGCCGCCGCGCGTGAGGCGACCCCCGCGGAAGGCGAACCGGAAAAGGATCTCACTGCCGTTTCGCACAAAGCAATGAAGATCGCTTTCCGTACGGGCGGTGTGGTCGGCATGATCACCGTGGGACTGGGGCTCCTGGGCGCCTCCTGCGTGGTTCTCGTCTATGCCGCCGACGCGCCGAAGGTGCTGGAGGGCTTCGGGCTCGGTGCGGCGCTGATCGCGATGTTCATGAGGGTCGGCGGAGGCATCTTCACCAAGGCGGCCGATGTCGGTGCCGACCTGGTCGGCAAAGTGGAACAGGGCATCCCCGAGGACGACCCCCGCAACGCCGCCACCATCGCCGACAACGTGGGCGACAACGTCGGGGACTGCGCGGGCATGGCGGCCGATCTCTTCGAGTCGTACGCCGTCACGCTGGTCGCGGCCCTGATCCTGGGCAAGGCCGCCTTCGGCGACTCGGGCCTCGCCTTCCCTCTCATCGTGCCGGCGATCGGTGTGGTCACCGCGATGATCGGGATCTTCGCGGTCGCCCCACGCCGCACCGACCGCAGCGGGATGACTGCCATCAACCGCGGCTTCTTCATCTCCGCAGTCATCTCACTGGTACTGGTGGCCGTCGCGGTCTTCGTCTACCTGCCGTCCTCGTACGCGGAACTGGACGGAGTCACCGATGCGGCCATCACCTCGCACGGCGGGGACCCGCGGGTCTTCGCGCTGGTCGCCGTCGCCATCGGCATCGTGCTGGCAGCCCTGATCCAACAGCTGACCGGCTACTTCACCGAGACCAGCCGGCGCCCCGTCAGGGATATCGGCAAGTCCTCGCTGACCGGGCCGGCGACCGTGGTCCTCGCGGGTATCGCCATCGGCCTGGAATCGGCCGTCTACACCGCGCTGCTGATCGGGCTCGGCGTCTACGGAGCGTTCCTGCTGGGCGGTACGTCGATCATGCTGGCGCTCTTCGCGGTGGCGCTGGCCGGTACCGGCCTGCTCACCACCGTGGGTGTGATCGTCGCCATGGACACCTTCGGCCCGGTCTCCGACAACGCGCAGGGCATCGCCGAGATGTCCGGCGACGTCACCGGCGCCGGCGCGCAGGTCCTCACCGACCTGGACGCCGTGGGCAACACCACCAAGGCCATCACCAAGGGCATCGCCATCGCCACGGCGGTTCTGGCGGCAGCGGCGCTCTTCGGCTCCTACCGGGACGCGATCGCCACGGCGGTCGACGACGTCGGGGCCTCGGCCGGGGAACTGGGGCTGAGTCTGGACATCTCCCAGCCCAACAACCTGGTCGGTCTGATCCTCGGCGCCGCGGTGGTCTTCCTCTTCTCCGGACTGGCCATCAACGCGGTGTCCCGTTCGGCGGGCGCCGTGGTCTACGAGGTGCGACGGCAGTTCCGCGAGCACCCCGGGATCATGGACTACACGGAGAAACCGGAGTACGGGCGCGTCGTCGACATCTGCACCAAGGACGCGCTGCGCGAGCTGGCCACCCCCGGTCTGCTGGCGGTGCTGGCGCCGATCGCGGTCGGCTTCACCTTCGGTGTCGGGGCACTCGGCTCGTATCTGGCGGGCGCGATCGGCACGGGAACGCTGATGGCCGTCTTCCTCGCCAACTCCGGTGGCGCGTGGGACAACGCCAAGAAGCTCGTCGAGGACGGTCATCACGGCGGAAAGGGCAGTGACGCCCATGCCGCGACGGTCATCGGTGACACGGTCGGCGATCCGTTCAAGGACACGGCCGGGCCGGCGATCAACCCCCTGCTCAAGGTGATGAACCTGGTGGCGCTGCTCATCGCTCCCGCGGTGGTGCAGTTCAGCTACGGCGAGGACGCGAGCGCGGGGGTGCGGGCGGTGGTGGCCGTGCTGGCCATCGGGGTCATCGTCGGCGCCGTCTACGTCTCCAAGAGGAGGGGGATCACCGTGGGCGAGGACGGCGGTTCCGAGGGCGGTGACGGGGACGGTACGGCCAGGCCGGCCGATCCGGCAGCCGCTCAGTGAACCGGAATCGTCCGACGCACGCGGCCACGGGATGACGGCCGGTCAACAGTCGGGCGGGCGCGGCATCCTGATGTCGCGTCCGCCCCCTTCTCGCGCCGTAGGAGTGGTGGTTCGTGCAGGTGTTCCCGTGCTCGGGGGCTGTGTGGGTGAGTTGTATCTCCCTCATTTCCCTTGGTGCAAATGGCTGCAAAAGGCCATCCACCGGACGCCCGGCACCCGGATGGAGGCCGCTCGGCGTGTAAGTTCCGGGGCCGAGAGCCTTGGAAGGGACCAATCCGGTGAACAAGAAGCTAGCGGCCGCGCTGTCCGGCGGTGCGGTACTGGTACTTACGCTGTCGGGCTGCAGCGACGACAGCGAAAACAAGGTGAACGACTGGGCCAAGAAGGTCTGTGACCAGGTCCAGCCCCAGCTGCAGAAGATCGCGAACGCCAACGCCTCGATCCAGCAGCAGACCGCCGACAACAGCAAGCCCGCGGACGTCCAGGAGACCGACTCGGCCGCCTTCCAGCAGATCTCGCAGGCGTACAAGGCGCTGGGCACGGCTGTCGATTCGGCGGGTCCGCCGCCGGTCGACGACGGCGAGACGACGCAGAAGGAAGCCGTGAAGGAGCTCAACGCCTCCTCCGTGGCCTACGCGAATCTGCAGAAGAAGGTCGACGCCCTGAACACGAAGGACCAGGCGGAGTTCGCCGACGGCCTCAAGGGCATCGCCGACGAACTGAACAAGATCAGCACCAATGGCGACCAGGCGCTGAAGAAGCTTCAGTCCGGTGAGGTCGGTGAAGCGATGGCCAAGCAGAAGGGCTGCCAGAAGCCCACGGCCTCGGCCTCGCCTTCGGCCGGTGCCTCGAAGCAGTCCGCGCCGTCCAAGGAGGCGTCCGCCTCGCCCAGCAAGGAGTCCTAGCCGGGCCCGCGAGCGGCCCGGCGTCCCAGGTGGGCCGCCGGGCCGCTGCCGTTGTCAGTGGGAACCGTCACAATGGGGCATGTGAGTAAGACCAGTCTTCCCGCAGCAGACCACGCGACCCGGCTCCGCGAAGCCCTTGTCGCCGCCGCCTTCACCGCAGACGGACTCCTCGAACTGCTCGGCGCTCCCGCCTACGCCGCGCTCGCCCGCAGCGAGACGGTCCCGGCGCTGCGGGCCACCCGGGGCGACGCGCCGCTCGACACGCTCGTGCGCCTCTTCCTTCTTCAGCGTCCGGTCGCCGCCGGACGGGCAGCCGCCGTGCTGCCGCTGGCGGAGTGCGTGGCGGACGGCTGGCTGACCGAGGCGGACGGCGAGGTGCGGGCCACGGTCGACGTGCGGCCGTACAGCGGCCCGGACGACCAGGACTGGTTCATCGTCTCCGACCTGGGCTGCGCCGTGGGCGGCGCCGGCGGAATCGGTTCGCACGAGGAGGGTGTCGTTCTCGGGATCGGCGGGGCGTCCACGACCCTCGCCGGGATCACCGTCCGCAGGCCCGTCGGCTCCGCCCTGGACGTCGGTACGGGCTCCGGCATCCAGGCGCTGCACGCCGCACAGCACGCCACCCGGGTCACCGCCACGGACCTCAACCCACGCGCCCTCGACTTCACCCGGCTCACCCTCGCCCTGTCCGGTGCCGCCCCGGCCGACCTGCGCGAGGGGTCGCTGTACGAGCCCGTCGGCACGGAGACGTACGACCTCATCGTCTCCAACCCGCCTTTCGTCATCTCGCCCGGCGCCCGCCTCACCTACCGCGACGGAGGCATGGCGGGCGACGACCTGTGCCGGACGCTCGTGCAGCAGACGGGCGACCGGCTCAACGAGGGCGGCTACGCCCACTTCCTGGCCAACTGGGAGCACACCGAGGACGAGGA
Source organism: Streptomyces sp. OR43 (assembly GCF_008042275.1). Classification (GTDB taxonomy): domain Bacteria; phylum Actinomycetota; class Actinomycetes; order Streptomycetales; family Streptomycetaceae; genus Streptomyces. The sequence goes on from NZ_RDBK01000043.1 coordinate 2,070,167, forward strand.
GTGGCAGGACAGGCTGCGTTCCTGGGTACCGCGGGGCTGCGATGCCTGGGTCGTGCAGCGCGAGATGCAGGACGTCACGCAGTACGCCGAGCTGTGGCTGCGTGACAGCGGCGACCACCGCACGGACCCGGCGGAGTACGCCGCGCGGTACGACGCCTGGCTCGACGAGTTCGAGGCCCGGGGCACGAAGGGGGTCGGCTTCGGCTGGATCACGCTGCGGAAGTCCGCCGCGGCGGGGGCCGGGGAGCCCTCGATCGTGATCGAGGAGTGGCCGCACGCGGTGGAGCAACCGCTCGGGCCGGCCGTCGAGGCGCACTTCGCCCGCCAGGACTATCTGCGGGAGCAGGACGACGCGGCTCTGCTGGCCGCGCACTTCACCCTTGCCACCGAGGTCGTGCAGGAGCAGGTGGGTCTGCCGGGGGCCGAGGACCCCGAGCATGTGGTGCTGCGTCAGAACCGCGGTATGCGACGCGCGACGAAGGTCGACGCGGTCGGTGCCGGCTTCGCCGGTGTGTGCGACGGATCGCTGCCCGCCGGCCGGATCCTGGACGCGATCGCCCAGTTGATGAACGAGGACCCGGTGCTGCTGCGCGACCGCACCCCGCAGGCCATCCGACTGCTGGTCGAGGAGGGCTTCCTGGAGCCACTGCCTCCGGCTGGCCGGATGACCGGATGACCGGATGAGCTGAACCGGGCCGGCCGGATGATCCGCGGCCGGCTGGGGCAGCTGCACCGGGCCGGATGACTCGCGGCGGGCCGAACCGGACCGGATGATCCGCGGCCGGCCGGGTGGGCTGCACCGGGCCGGATGATCCGCGGCGGGCCGGGGGAGGCGCTCGGCGGTCTGCGTCCCGCCCAGGGCTGCCCGTCATGGGGCTGCCGAGTCGTCGGTACAGGCTCCGGTCCGGGGCTCAGGTGCCTCTGGCGCATGTGCCGGAGGGCCTTGTCACCAGCGCCTTCCGCCGGTGCTGCGGCCTGGTCGCCGCTCCGGTGCCGGATTCCGGTTGGGTACTGCCCGGACCTGCGGGCGGGGACGCGCGCAGATCCGGGACGTTCAGCCGAAGTCCGACGAGGCCTGAGCCGAAACTCCGTTGTCCGCGGAAGGCGGCCTCCAGGGCCGGTCTCCGTCGCCGAGCTTCCGGGCCTGATCCCGGGGCGGCCGATCTCCGCGGCCGAGGCGGCGGCACAGGCGGCGGTAGAGAGGAAGCCGTGACGGGAGCGGGGGCCGCGCTGATCGGCCTCGTACGGCTGACGGTGTTCGAACGCGGCAGCGTGCCGGTCCGGTACCGCCCCCGGCCCCGGCCGTGATGTGAATTCGGCCATGGTTGCCGTGCCTGCCGTGCCTGCCGTGCCTGCCGTGCCTGCCGTGCCTGCGGTGACGCGTCGAGGGGTGCGTCGGCCGTGAGATGTCCACCACGGCCGGGCTGTTCACCCGGAGTTCGTGCCTGCGACGTTCCGCAGTGGGAACCTCCCCCCGAGCCGGGCGGCACCGGGCGGGCAGACCGTGCCGGGCCGTTCCGGGGGACGGGGAGGCGTACGGGTATGGAGAGCGGACCTGCTGTCTTCGCCGGAACGGTGTTCACGCTGTTCGGCGCCGCATTGCTGCTGTGGACGGGGGCGCGTGTGCTGCACCGTGCGCCGGTGGCGCACGGGGTGAGCCCCGTCGCCTCCACCGCACTCGCCACTGTGTTCGGCGTACTTTTCCTCGTCCTCGGGGTGTGGTGCCTCACCCGCATCTGAACCCGCTCCGGCTCCCCGCCCGCCCGGCGGGCCCGGGAACACGCCCGGGCCTGCCGCCTCGGGGGCCTCTCGTCCGCAGGGCGGCCACAGCGCCGCCGAAACCCGCAGGCAGCGGCCGCGCGGACGGCGGACGGAGCGGGCCGGGCGGCAGGAATGGCGGAAGTCGGGTTACCGTTCGAGTGGCCGTTGCGGGCTTTTGCCGTTTGACACGGGGGCGGGTTGTACCGTCACACTCCGCAGCGACAGCACTGTCGGCAGCGCCATCGCGCTGCCCTGATGCCCACCGAGCGTCGACCGGAGAGAAGAGCGAAGTTGTCCCCGACCAGCGAGACCGCACAGGGCGGCCGCCGACTCGTCATCGTCGAGTCGCCTGCCAAGGCGAAGACGATCAAGGGCTATCTCGGCCCCGGATACGTCGTCGAGGCGAGCGTCGGGCACATCCGCGACCTCCCGAACGGCGCCGCCGAGGTGCCGGACGAGTACACCGGCGAGGTACGCCGTCTCGGCGTCGACGTAGAGAACGACTTCCAGCCGATCTACGTCGTCAATGCCGACAAGAAGGCCCAGGTCAGGAAGCTCAAGCAGCTGCTGGCCGAGTCCGACGAACTCTTCCTCGCCACCGATGAGGACCGCGAGGGCGAAGCCATCGCGTGGCACCTGCAGGAAGTCCTCAAGCCCAAGGTCCCGGTCCACCGGATGGTCTTCCACGAGATCACCAAGGACGCGATCCGGGCCGCCGTCGCCAACCCGCGCGAGCTCAACCAGCGCATGGTCGACGCCCAGGAAACCCGCCGTATCCTCGACCGCCTCTACGGCTACGAGGTCTCGCCGGTCCTGTGGAAGAAGGTCATGCCGCGGCTGTCGGCGGGCCGTGTCCAGTCCGTCGCCACCCGCCTCGTCGTCGAGCGGGAGCGCGAGCGCATCGCGTTCCGTTCCGCCGAGTACTGGGACCTGACCGGCACCTTCGCCACCGGCCGCAGCGGCGACGCGTCCGACCCCTCGACGCTCACCGCCCGCCTCAGCGCGGTCGACGGGCGCCGCATCGCCCAGGGCCGTGACTTCGGTCCGGACGGACAGCTCAAGGCCGGCTCCGCCCAGACGCTGCACCTGGACGAGACGAACGCCCGTGCCCTGGCCGCCGCGCTCGCCGACTCCACCTTCGCCGTGCGGTCCGTCGAGTCGAAGCCGTACCGCCGCTCCCCGTACGCGCCCTTCCGTACGACGACCCTCCAGCAGGAGGCGAGCCGGAAGCTGGGCTTCGGGGCGAAGGCCACCATGCAGGTCGCGCAGAAGCTGTACGAGAACGGCTTCATCACCTACATGCGGACCGACTCCACGACCCTCTCGGACACCGCGATCTCCGCGGCCCGGGCGCAGGTCACGCAGTTGTACGGGGCCAATTACCTGCCGGACAAGCCGCGCACGTACGCCGGCAAGGTCAAGAACGCGCAGGAGGCGCACGAGGCGATCCGCCCCTCCGGTGACCGCTTCCGCACCCCTGCCGAGACCGGTCTCACCGGTGACCAGTTCCGGCTCTACGAGCTGATCTGGAAGCGGACCGTCGCCTCCCAGATGAAGGACGCGGTCGGCAACTCCGTCACCGTCAAGATCGGCGGCCGGGCGAGCGACGGCCGGGACGCCGAGTTCTCCGCGTCCGGCAAGACGATCACCTTCCACGGGTTCATGAAGGCGTACGTCGAAGGCGCCGACGACCCGAACGCCGAGCTCGACGACCGTGAGCGCCGGCTGCCGCAGGTCGCCGAGGGCGACGCGCTGACCGCCGACGAGGTCACCGTCGACGGCCACGCGACCAAGCCTCCGGCCCGCTACACCGAGGCCTCGCTGGTCAAGGAGCTCGAAGAGCGCGAGATCGGCCGCCCGTCGACGTACGCCTCGATCATCGGGACGATCCTCGACCGCGGGTACGTGTTCAAGAAGGGCACGGCGCTCGTTCCGTCGTTCCTGTCGTTCGCCGTGGTCAACCTGCTGGAGAAGCACTTCGGCCGGCTCGTCGACTACGACTTCACGGCCCGGATGGAGGACGACCTCGACCGCATCGCGCGGGGCGAGGCCCAGTCCGTGCCGTGGCTGAAGCGCTTCTACTTCGGTGCGCAGGAGGGCGACGACGCGGCCGGGGCCGGAAAGGCCTCCGACGCGGGCAACGGCGACGGCGACCACCTCGGCGGGCTCAAGGAGCTCGTCACGGACCTCGGCGCGATCGATGCCCGGGAGATCTCCTCGTTCCCCGTCGGCAACGACATCAAGCTCCGGGTCGGCCGGTACGGCCCGTACATCGAGCGCGGCGAGAAGGACTCCGAGGGCCACCAGCGCGCGGACGTTCCCGAGGACCTGGCGCCCGACGAGCTGTCCGTCGAGTACGCGGAGGAGCTGCTGGCCAAGCCGAGCGGCGACTTCGAGCTCGGCGCGGACCCGGTCAGCGGGAACCAGATCATCGCCAAGGACGGGCGTTACGGCCCGTACGTCACCGAGGTGCTGCCCGAGGGCACCCCGAAGACCGGCAAGAACGCGGTGAAGCCGCGGACGGCCTCGCTCTTCAAGTCCATGTCCCTGGACACGGTGACGCTGGCCGACGCGCTGAAGCTGATGTCGCTGCCGCGCGTGGTCGGCGAGGACGCCGAGGGTGTCGAGATCACCGCGCAGAACGGCCGCTACGGCCCGTACCTGAAGAAGGGCACGGACTCGCGGTCGCTGACCTCCGAGGACCAGCTCTTCGACATCACGCTCGAAGAGGCCCTTGCGATCTACGCCCAGCCCAAGCAGCGGGGTCGTGCCGCGGCCAAGCCGCCGCTGAAGGAGCTGGGGACCGACCCGGTGAGCGGTGCTCCGGTCGTCGTCAAGGACGGACGCTTCGGCGCTTACGTCACGGACGGCGAGACGAACGCGACGCTGCGGACCGACGACAGCGTCGAGGACATCACGCCTGAGCGCGGCTACGAGCTGCTCGCCGAGAAGCGGGCCAAGGGGCCGGCCAAGAAGAAGACGGCGAAGAAGGCTCCGGCGAAGAAGGCTCCGGCCAAGAAGGCGACCGGGGCGAAGAAGACGGCGACGGCGGCCAAGAAGACGGCGGCGAAGAAGACGACTGCCGCGAAGAAGACGACCACTGCGGCGAAGAAGACGACCACTGCGGCGAAGAAGACCGCGGCCAAGAAGACGGCTGCGTCCTCCGCTTCCGCGGAGGACTGACCTTCCGGGTCTCCGGGGTTCTGGAGTTCTGGGGTCCTGAATGGCGGAGGGGCTGGACATGTGTCCGGCCCCTCCGCCATTGCCGTTTCCCGGACGGACAGGCCGACAGGCGAACGGACGGGCGGGAGG
>NZ_RDBK01000043.1:2075339-2091296 GCF_008042275.1 Streptomyces sp. OR43
CCGTAGCCGAGGGCTTCGCCCCCGGACCCCCGCTCCTCCAAACGCCGGAGGGGCTCGATCTTGCGGCGACGGGACTGGAAGTACGCCGGGAGGGGCCGAGGGACGGGCGCTGTGGCTCCGGAAGCCGGGGTCCGTATGGCCCTCGGGCGGGTCGGATCGTGAGGCCGACGGTCGTATGTTCGGACGCGGACCCCGGGCACCGTCCCGCTCCCGATAGGCTGGGCGGATGACGCGAGCCGAGCAGCCAACGGTCGTGAGCCCCACCTCCGACACACTTGCCGCAGACTCACGCGAGCGCGCCGTACGAGCCCTGTTGCGTGTTCCCCCGCTGAAGCGGTTGTGGAGCGCCCAGCTCATCGGCAGTACCGGCGATGCACTCGCCCTTCTCGTGCTGGTGTTGCTGTCGCTGCAAGCGGCGGTCCTTGAGGGCTCATTCGGATCCGGATACCGCGGGGCGGCCTTCGCCGTCGCCGCCGTCTTCGGGGCCCGGATTATTTCCACCCTGCTCTTCGGAGCCGTACTCCTGGGGCCGCTGACGACCCTGACGGCGCCTGGAGGGCCGCTCGACCGGCGATGGCTGATGATCGGCGCCGACGGGCTGCGGCTCGCGCTGCTGGTCGTCGCGCCCCTGTGGATCGACTGGACGCCCGACAAGGCGCTCATGATGATCCTCATCACCGTCTTCGTCACCGGTGCCGGTGAGCGCCTGTGGACGATCGCGAAGGACGGGGCGGCGCCCGCGCTGCTGCCCGCACCGCCGATCGAGGGCGCCGCGGTGCGCCCGTTGCCGGACCACCTGGACTCACTGCGCCGGCTGTCCCTGCGTACGGACTTCGCCGCCGTTCCCGCCGCCGCGGCCGTTCTGCTGGTCGCCACGCTGATCGGCAACCTGCTGGGCTCGGGCCTGGAGTGGTTCTCCTTCCACCAGGCGGCCCTCGGCTCTTACGTCGCGGCCGGGCTGTTCTCCGCCTCGATCTCCACCCTGTACTTCCTGGAACTGCCCGGCACGCCGACGCCCCGTCCGCGCTCGCCCCTGGAGGGCCTGCGCCGGCCGTCCGCCGGCAGCGGACCTGACAAGGGCCGCACCGGCGCCGTCCCGCTGATCGTCGCGACCTGCGCCGCGGTCGCCGGGGCGATCGCGGCCGCGGCCGCCGTCGCCGTGCTGGACGCCGCCGACCTCGGCGGCGGTCCCGCCACCTTCGCCCTGCTGATCCTCGGGCTGACCGGCGGTACGGGTGTCGGCATCCGCACCGCGCAGAAGGTGCTGCCCACGCTGTCGCGGCGTCGGCTGCTCTCCCTGGCCACCGCCGTCACCGGTGTCGCCCTCCTGGCGATGGGCCTGGTCCCGGACACGGCGACCGTCCTCCTGCTCGCCGTGCTCGCCGGATACGCGGCGGGTGTCGCCGCGAACACCGGCCATGTGCTCGTCGACCAGGAGACCGAGGAGTTCCGCCGGGCCCGGACCACCGAGCACCTCCAGGCCGTCGTCCGGGTCCTGATCGCGCTCGGCGCGGTCGGCGGCCCGCTGGTGGCCGCCGCGATCGGCACCCACCGGCTGACCGCGGGCGACTTCGTCTTCGCGCACGGCGGCGCCGCCTTCACGCTGATGCTGATCGGCGCCCTGCTGCTGCCGGTCGCCGCGATCGTCCTCGCGAAGACGGACGACCGTTCCGGAGTGCCGCTGCGCCGCGACCTGCGCGAGGCGCTGCGCGGCGGGGACCCGGCGGTGGCGCCTGCCGCGACGGGCTTCTTCCTCGCCCTGGAGGGCGGTGACGGAGCGGGCAAGTCCACCCAGGTCGAGGCGCTCGCCGAGTGGATCCGCGCCAAGGGCCACGAGGTCGTCGTCACCCGCGAGCCGGGGGCGACCCCGGTCGGCAAGCGGCTGCGCTCGATCCTGCTGGACGTGTCGTCCGCAGGGCTCTCCAACCGGGCCGAGGCCCTGCTGTACGCCGCCGACCGCGCCGAGCACGTCGACTCGGTCGTGCGTCCGGCGCTGGAGCGGGGCGCGATCGTCATCTCCGACCGCTACATCGACTCGTCCGTCGCCTACCAGGGTGCGGGCCGTGATCTCGCGCCGACCGAGATCGCCCGGATCTCGCGCTGGGCGACGAGCGGACTCGTACCGCATTTGACGGTGCTGCTGGACGTCGACCCGCAGACCGCGAGGGAACGGTTCACCGAAGCGCCCGACCGGCTGGAGTCCGAGCCGCCCGAGTTTCACGCCCGGGTGCGCTCCGGGTTCCTGACGCTGGCCGCCGCCGCCCCGACGCGTTACCTGGTGGTGGACGCCGGCCAGGAACCGGAGGCGATCACCACGGTCGTACGGCACCGGCTCGACCAGCTCCTTCCGCTCTCCGAGGCCGAGATCAAGGCCCGGGAAGAGGCGCGCAAGGCCGCCGAGGAAGAGGCCAGGCGCCTCGCCGAGGAGGAGGCCGCGCGCAAGGCGGAGGAGGAGCGTCTGGAGCGCGAGCGCCAGGAGCAGCTCGCCAAGCTCCGCGCCGAGGAGGAGGAGCGCAAGCGCCGCGAGGAGGAGGAAGCCCGCAGGCGCGAGGCCGAACGCCAGGCGGAGGAGGCCAGGCAGCGAGCCGAGGAGGCCCGCCGCATCGCCGAACAGGAGCGCGCCCGGGTCGAGGCCGAGGACGCGGCCCGCGAGGCCGAGCAGGCACGGCTGCGCCGCCAGGCCGAGGAGGAGGCCCGGCTGCGCCAGGAAGCCGAGGCCCGGCGTCTGGAGAAGCAGCGCAAGGCGGAGGAGGCACTGCTCCGGGCCGAGGCGGCTCGACGGCAGGCAGAGGCAGAGGCCGCTGCCGCCGCGGAGAGCGCCCGAGCCCGGGAAGCGGCGGCGCAGGCAGAAGCCGATGCGGAGGCGGCCGCTGCCGAGCGGGCTTCGCGTGCGGCCTCCCCGTCGGGGCCGACCGCTTCGTCCTCTCCGTCCTCCTCGTCGTCCGCTTCGTCCTCGCGGTCCGAGCCGGACAGCGAACTGACGGTGCCGACTCCGATCGTCAACCCGAACGAGATCACGCAGCCGGTGCCTTCCCCGGTGGATCCGCAGTCCGGCTCCGGCCGGACCCGCGGCGCGTCGCCGTCCGCGCCCTGGCCCTCCGACGAGGCCGAGACGGCGATGATCCCGAAGATCTCCGACGCGCCCGGGCACCCCGGTGCGGCGGACGAGACGGCGGTGCTGCCGCCGGTCCGGGACGAGGGACGGGACGCGGGACGGCGCGACGCCGACCCCGCGGACCGGGTACCGCGCGGCATCTTCCGGGACGAGCGCCCGGCGGCATCCGCGCCGGAGGGCGAGAACGAGCGCACCCGCGAGCTGCCGCAGATCACCGACCCGCAGGCGAACCCGCCCGCGGACCGGCAGGGGCCGTCCGGCCGGTCGGGGCGTCCGCGCCCGGACTGGGCGGAGGAGACGCCGCTGGACGATCTGCCCACGCTGGCGGACGAGCTGCTCGGCGACCACCACGACGACGAGGACCCCGGGCCCAGGGGCCGGGGGCGCCGTCCGCGCCGCTGACCGGGTACGACGCCGCATGGCCCCGCGCGAACAGGCGCGGGGCCATCGGTGTCCGGCCGGCCGGTCGGGCCGCCGCCGTTCTGCGGCCGTCTGCCGGGATTGTCAGAGGCGTCCCCCACAATGGAAAGCCGGACCGACGAGCGCCACGGTGACAGCCGTGACGAGAGCCACAGGGAGCCGTACCACCCGTTCCACGGAACGGCGGGGCGCGGCCCGCACACCACCGGAAGGGCGGTGACCCATGTCCGTATGGGACGACCTGGTCGGCCAGGACCGCGTGCAGGAACAGCTCGGTGCCGCCGCCCGCGACGCCGACGCGCTGGTCACCGCCCATTCCGCGGGGCAGCCGGTGCCGCCCGGTTCGAAGATGACCCACGCCTGGCTGTTCACCGGCCCCCCGGGCTCCGGCCGGTCCACCGCCGCCCGGGCCTTCGCCGCCGCCCTGCAGTGCACCAGTCCGGACCGTGCCCTGGGCGGCGCACCGGGCTGCGGCTTCTGCGACGGCTGTCACACGAGCCTCATCGGTACGCACGCCGATGTCGACGTGATCCGCACCGATCTGCTGTCCATCGGCGTGAAGGAGACCCGCGAGCTGGTCCGCCGGGCCCAGCTCTCGCCGGCCGTCGGGCGATGGCAGGTCATCGTCATGGAGGACGCCGACCGCCTCACCGAGGGCGCGGGCAATGTGCTGCTCAAGGCGGTCGAGGAGCCGGCGCCGCGCACGGTGTGGCTGCTCTGCGCGCCCTCGCTGGAGGATGTGCTGCCCACGATCCGTTCGCGTTGCCGCCACCTGACCCTTCGTACCCCGTCTGTCGACGCCGTCGCCGACGTCCTGATCCGCCGCGACGGCATCGATCCTGAGCGGGCCGCGTCCGCCGCCCGCGCCACCCAGGGCCACATCGGCCGGGCCCGCCGTCTCGCCACCGACGAGCGGGCGCGTGCCCGCAGGGCGGCCGTCCTGAAGCTTCCGTTGCGGGTCGACGACATCGGCGGCTGCCTCAAGGCCGCCCAGGAACTGATCGACACCGCCACCGACGACGCGAAGCAGGCGGCCGAGGACGTCGACGTCAAGGAGACGGAAGACATGAAGGCCGCACTCGGCGCCTCGGCCGGGGGCCGGATGCCGCGTGGCACCGCGGGCGTGATGAAGGAACTGGAGGACCGGCAGAAGCGCCGCAAGACCCGCACCCAGCGCGACAGCCTCGACCTGGCGCTCACCGAGCTGACCGGGTTCTACCGCGATGTGCTCGCCCTGCAACTGGGTTCCCGGATCGCCATCGCCAACGCGGACGCCCAGGACTCCCTCGACCGCATCGCCCGCTCGTCCACACCGGAGCGCACCCTGCGCCGGATCGAGGCGGTGACCGCCTGCCGCCGGGCCCTGGACCGCAATGTGGCCCCGCTGCTCGCGGTGGAGGCCATGACGATGGCGCTGCGGGCGGGCTGAGACCGCCGGTCACGGCCGCGCAAGCCGACGCTGGGACAGCCCGGCCGGTCGCCGAATCACCCGAAAGAGCAAGGAATCGGACGAGCCGACGCCCGGCGGCTACGCTCCCGACATGCATACCAGGCGCCCGCTCCGCACCCTCGCCCTGTCGCTCGGCACCGCCGGCCTCCTCATCTCCGGCTGTACCGACGGGGGTTCGACGACGGGAGCCTCGTCGCCCGCGCAGGCGGCCTCGGCCACACCCTCCGCCGTACCGGCGGCGCTGAAGCCGTTCTACGCCCAGCGACTGGACTGGCGGGACTGCGGGGTCACCGGATTCCAGTGCACCACGATGAAGGCGCCGCTCGACTACGCGAAGCCGGACGGCGGCGAGATCAAGCTGGCGGTCTCCCGCAAGAAGGCCACCGGCCCCGGCAAGAAGATCGGCTCGCTCCTCGTCAACCCGGGAGGTCCCGGCGGATCGGCCATCGGCTACCTCCAGGGATACGCGGCGATCGGCTACCCCGCCCAGGTCCGCGCCCGCTACGACATGGTCGCCATCGATCCGCGCGGGGTGGCGCGCAGCGAGCCCGTCGAGTGCCTCACCGGTTCACAGATGGACGCGTACACCCAGGTCGACCAGACCCCTGACGACGCGGTCGAGGTCACGAAGCTGAGCAGTTCGTTCAAGAAGTTCGCCACCGGCTGCGAGCAGCGCTCGGGCGAGATCCTGCCGCACGTCTCCACCGTGGAGACGGCCCGCGACATGGACATCCTGCGGGAGCTCCTCGGGGACGAGCAGCTGCACTACGTCGGTGCCTCGTACGGAACGTTCCTGGGTGCGACGTATGCCGAGCTCTTCCCCGCCCGGGCGGGCCGCCTCGTGCTCGACGGCGCGATGGACCCCTCGCTCCCGTCGGTGGAGATGAACCGGGACCAGACCGCGGGGTTCGAGACCGCGTTCCAGTCCTTCGCGGCGGACTGCGTGAAGAAGGCCGACTGCCCGCTCGGCACGACGTCCGCCGCTGACGCGGCGACGAACCTGAAGAAGCTGTTCAACGCCCTGGACGCGAAGCCGATCGCCACGGGTGAGTCCCGCAAGCTCGGCGAGTCCCTCGCCACCACGGGCGTCATCGCCGCCATGTACGACGAGACGGCCTGGCCCCAGCTCCGCGAGGCGCTCACCGGTGCCCAGGCGGGCGACGGCTCGGGGCTGCTTTCGCTGGCGGACAGCTACTACGAGCGTGAGCCGAACGGCACGTACGCGAACCTCATGTACGCCAACGCGGCCGTGAACTGCCTCGACCTCCCGCCCGCCTTCGCGACCTCCCAGGCGGTCACCCAGGCCCTGCCCACCTTCGAGAAGGCCTCGCCGGTCTTCGGGAAGGGCTTCGCCTGGGCCTCCCTGAACTGCGCCTACTGGCCGGTCCCCGCCACCGGCACCCCGCACCCCATCAAGGCCGAGGGTGCCGCCCCGATCGTGGTCGTCGGCACCACCCGGGACCCGGCGACCCCGTACAAGTGGGCGAAGTCCCTGGCCGGCCAGCTGTCGTCGGGCACGCTTCTCACCTACGAGGGCGACGGGCACACGGCGTACGGCCGCGGCAGCGACTGCATCGACACGGCGATCAACACGTACCTCCTGGAGGGCACCGCACCGGACGACGGCAAGAAGTGCTCCTGACCTGCGGCTGAGGCGTGGCAACGGGGCGGTACGGAGCACCCCTCGAAACTGTGTAGACTTGGCGACGCTGCTGATCGCATCATGGTGCGACAGGGCGCGCCGCCTTAGCTCAGTTGGCCAGAGCAACGCACTCGTAATGCGTAGGTCTCGGGTTCGAATCCCGAAGGCGGCTCCGCTTAAGCCTCAGGACTCACTCGCCGTGACCTGGGGCTTTTGCTTTGGGCGGGCGCGGCGTCGCCTTCGTCCTGTCCGCGGCCTGCCGTCCCGCCGGGCCCCGGACCCGGCGGCGACCGGGGCCGCATCGTTTGCTTGGATCAGCCGCATGACGGACTGGTCCCGGCTCAACCACGCCTACGGCACCGCCCAGGACATTCCCGGCCTCCTCGACGCCATGAGCCCGGATCCGCAGGACGCGGGGTGGGGCGCGCTGTGGTCCCGGCTGTGCCATCAGGGCACGGTCTATTCGGCCGGCTACGCGGCACTTCCTGCCCTCGCTGCGATGGCTCGCCAGTGGTCCGCCGCGGAGCGAAGCGCGCCGCTCTGTCTGGCCGGTGCCATCGTCGCGAGCGTCGACCGGCCGGACAACGGAGAAGATCCGTATCTGTCCCGTTCGGCTGCGACAGCCGAGTTGCGCGGGCTGACCGAGGAAGCTCTGCGGGACCCCGGGCTGACCGGAGACCCCCTCAACTACGTTCAGTTGCTGGGTACTCTCCTCAGCTTCGAGGGTGTCGAGGTCTGGGGTGAGCAGATCGACGGACTCAACGGCGGGGAGTACGAACTGCCCTGCCCCGCCTGTGAGGCGGAGAACTTCGTCGTCTTCGGTGAGCACGGCTGCTTCTCGACCATGGATGCCATGTACATGGAGCGCGCGCCCGCCACACGGTTCCCTCTCCGGCCCATGGATCCCTCGCTCATGGACGGCCTGGCCGGAAGGTTGTACGCGCGCATGATCAAAGACGGCCACCCTGACCTGGCGCACAAGCTGACCTACGTCTTCGGCCGGGCTCAGTGCGCGGACTGCGGCGTGTCCTTCAGCGTCGAGGAGGCAGTGTTCGCCCGATGGGGTGCCTGACGCCTGACGCCTGACGCCTGACGCCTGACGTACTGGCAGGGCCGCCCGTGGGCGCGCCGCGCCTCCCCGGTGGCCGGGCGGTGGCCGGCGGGGGAATACGGTGGGTCGGCGCGGAGTCTCTTCGGTGCCGTCTGTCCGGGGCCGATGGGTATGATCACCGCCCGGGTCGGGCGGCCGGCACTCCGCGCTGCTGCTATGGACCCGACCAGCAGGGTGTTGTGGAGGAGACGGCGGATGACAAGCCCCATGGGCGGGGAGATACCGGGGCCGGGACGCGAGAGAGCGGTGCTGACGGCGCCGCCCGCACCGGAACGGTCGACGGCGCCCGCGACGCCCGGTCGGGACGGCAGGGATCCGTTTTTCGACAATGCCAAGTTCCTGCTGCTCGTCCTTGTGGTCTGTGCGCATTTCTGGGCCGACTGGATCAACCACAGTGATGCCGTCAGGTCTGCGGCGGCCTGGGTCTACTCCTTCCACATGCCGGCCTTCATCGTGCTGTCCGGCTACCTCTCCCGCAGTTACACCGGGCGCCCGGACCAGGTGAAGCGGCTGATCACCGGGGTTCTGGTCCCGTACCTCATCTTCGAGACCCTCTACGCGCTCGTCCGGCAGTACGTCCTCGACGAGGGCGAGATCGACATCACGATCCTCCAGCCCTGGTTCGTCTGCTGGTTCCTCGTCGCTCTGTTCATCTGGCGGATCACCGCGCCCGTCTGGCGTGCCGTGCGGTGGCCGGTGGCCGTCGCTGTCGTCATCTCGATGCTTTCGGGCCTCACCAGCAACGGAAACATCCTGCAGTTCGCCCGGGTGCTCCAGTTCCTTCCCTTCTTCGTGCTGGGCCTGCAACTGCGCCGGGAGCACTTCGCATGGCTGCGCGCCCGGCACATCAGGGTGGCGTCGGCCGTGGTGTTGTGCCTCGCGCTGCCCCTCTTCTATCTGGTCGCTCCGCGGCTGGAGGAATGGGAGTGGTTCAGCTGGCGGCACGACTACACCGAGCTGCACGTATCGCTGTCGTTCTGGTTCTTCATGCGGGTCGCGCTGTTCGTGGCCGCGGCTGTCATGACGGCGGCGTTCTTCTCCCTCGTCCCGAACCGCACGACCTGGTACACGGTCATGGGCACGCGCACCATGTACGCCCTGCTGCTGCACCCGCTGCTCTACCGTGCGGCGGTGGACGCCGGGGTCTACGAGCGCATCGATTCACCGTGGGGCAAGATCGCGCTGACGGCGGTGGCCGCCGTTGTGGCCGTCCTGCTGATGACCGCTGTGGTGCAGCGGATCTTCCGGCCGCTCGTCGAGCCGCGGCTGCAACGGCTCATGTCCTGACTTCCGGGGGCCGGTCGCCCGGTCGCCCGGTCGCCGCGCGGCCGGTGAGGACTACGCCGATCCGCCGTTGCTCTTCAGCAGCTGGCCGTTGACCCACTGACCCTGCGGCGAGCAGAGGAAGTCCACCAGGTGCGCGGTGTCCTGCGGGGTGCCCAGGCGGCCCAGTGGGGTGTCGCGTACGAGGCGTCGGGAGAGTTCGTCGTTCATCCAGCCGGTGTCCACGGGGCCGGGGTTGATGACGTTGGCGGTCACTCCCAGGTGGGCGAGCTCGTGGGAGGCGGCCAGGGTGATGCGGGCGTTCACGGCGAAGTGCCGGTCGAAGCTCTCGACGGTGGTGTCGAGGAGGCCGGAGTCGGCCGACTCGGCATGGCTCAGCACGAGAGCGGTGACGGGTGCTGGGTGCTCGGTGACGAGCGCTGGGTGCCGGCTTACGGATTACGGGTTACGGCGACGTCGGTCAGGTCCGTAGGTACGCCAGCACCGCCAGCACCCGGCGGTTCGTGGTGTCGTCCAGCGAGAGGTCGAGCTTGCCGAGGATGCTGCCGAAGTGCTTGCTGACCGTGCCCTCGCTCACCGTCATCGCCGCGGCGATCGACGCGTTGGACCTGCCCTCCGCCATCAGGGCCAGCACCTCCTGCTCGCGCGCGGTCAGCCGGGACAGGGGGTCCCGGCGGCGCCGGATCAGCTGGCGGACCACCTCCGGGTCCACGACCGTGTTCCCGGCGGCGACCCGGTGCAGCGCGTCGATGAACTCCTCGACGTTGCCGATGCGTTCCTTGAGCAGATAGCCGACGCCCGCCCCGTCCGCGGAGTCGAGGAGGTCCTCGGCGTAGGTCCGCTGGACGTACTGGCTGAGTACGAGGACGGGCAGTTCCGGCTGCCGGGCGCGCAGTTCGATCGCGGCGCGAAGGCCCTCGTCGGAGAAGCCGGGCGGCATGCGCACATCGGTCACCACGATGTCCGGGCCGTGCTCGGCCACGGCCGCGATGAGCTCGTCCGCCGTGGAGGCGCCCGCCACCACGTGATGGCCGAACCGCTCCAGCAGCCCGATGAGGCCTTCCCGCAGGAGGACGCTGTCCTCGGCCAGTACGATGCGCACGCTCACGTCCTCGTATCCGCAGGTGACATGGGGACCTGCAGCCGAAACACCGTGGGCCCGCCGGGCGGACTGGACACTAGCAGGTGGCCGTCCAGCACCGAGATACGGTCGGCCACGCCCTGGAGCCCCGTGCCGCCGCGGGTGTCGGCGCCACCCGTCCCGTCGTCCCACACCTCCACCACGAGCCGGCCCCGCTCCGTCCGGCCGCTCACCCGGGCGCGCCCGGCCCCGCTGTGCTTGGCCACGTTGGCCAACGCCTCGCACACCGCGAAGTAGACCGCCGTCTCCACCGCTTGGGGCACCCGGTCCGGCAGGTCGAAGTCCGTGTCCACCGGGACCACCGACCGATCCGCGATGTCCTCGACCGCCGCCCGGAGGCCGCGGTCGGTGAGGACCTGGGGGTGGATGCCCTGGATGAGCTCCCTGATCTCCACCAGCGCGACGCCGGCCTCCTCGTGGGCCTTGGCGAGCAGCCCGGCCAGCGGTTCGGCCGGGTTCTCCAGCCGGGCCAGACCGAGCGTCATGGACAGGGCGACCAGCCGTTGCTGCGCGCCGTCGTGCAGATCGCGTTCGATCCGCCGGCGTTCCGCCTCGAAGGCGTCCACGAGCCGCATCCGGGAGCGGCCCAACTCGCGGATACGGGAGTCCAGTCCGGGCTCCGGTGCGGAGAGCAAGTGCCGGGTCAGCGCCGCCCGGCCGGCCGCCAGGACCCCGAGCGGATACGCGAACAGGGGGAGCAGCACCAGTCCGGCGAGCAGCGCCGCGACGGCGGGCGGGTAGCTGTCGATCAGCCAGATCTTGAGCACGCGCGCCTCCTCGCCGCCGCTCGCCGCCAGCATCACGGGAGCGGCGATCAGTCCGCAGCAGACGACGAGGGCCGTGCCCACGGCCAGCGCCTCCAGCGGCCACAGCACCAGGGCGAACAGCAGCGCGTAGCCGAGCTCCCGCCAGGTGGCCCGCTCCTGGAGACGGGTGCGCAGCCAGGCGGAGAGGCCGGTGCCGTCGGGTTCGCGGTGGGCCGGGGCGAGGGGCCGCGGGTCGGTCAGCCGCAGCCTGAGCCGTTCCAGGGCGGCCAGCGGGATGCCGGCGAGCACGAGGGTGAGGAGGAGCGGGATACCGATCAGGACCACGGTGAGGGCGCTGCCCGCGACGGCCAGGAGGAGGAGCGCGGTGAGGGTCGCGAGGCCCAGGGGCACGCTCGTCAGCAGGTAGAGCGTGGCGCGCCACGGCCAGGCGGTGCGCAGGTAGCGGCGTTGCCGCAGCGCCTGCCGGAGGCCCGGGGAAGGCGAGGGGGCGGGGGAAAGGACCCCCGACCTGACCCCTGATCCGATGCCCGATCCGGTACCCGGCGCGTCCGGCGGCTCCGCCGGTGACCGGCCCATCAGCCGCAAGACCCTCCTCAAGGCGGCCCTGGTCGCCACCGCCGTCCCGCTGCTCGCCGGGGGCGGGGTCGCGCTGGCGCGCGACGCCGGCGCCGCCGGGGTGCGGCTCGCCCCGACGCCGGACTGCGACGACGGCGACGAGCCCACGCACGACCAGATGGAGGGCCCGTACTTCAAGCCCAACTCCCCGCTGCGCACCAGCCTGGTGACCGCGGGCACTCCCGGCGTTCGGCTGACGGTCAGCGGATACGTCTTCGGCCGTGAGTGCCGGCCCATCCCCGGCGTGCTGCTGGACTTCTGGCAGGCCGACACCAACGGTGCGTACGACATGAGCGGATACGCCTTCCGCGGCCACCAGTTCACCGACCGGTCCGGCGCGTTCACGCTCACGACGATCGTGGCGGGGCTGTACCCCGGCCGCACCCGGCACATCCATGTGAAGGCCCAGGCGCCCGGCTCGGGCATCCTCACCACCCAGCTGTACTTCCCGGGCGAACCGCGCAACAACACCGACGCCCTGTACGACCCGGCGCTCCTGATGAACGTCCGGTCCGTGGGCTCCGGCAAGCAGGGGACCTTCGACTTCGTCCTCGACGTCGCCCAGGACCCCACGGATCCGACCGATCCGCCGACCGACCCGACGGATCCGCCGACGGGCGGCACCTGGAAGGCCGGAACGCTCTACAACGCGGGCGACCGCGTCACATACGGCGGGGTCACCTACCGCTGTCTGCAGGCTCACACCGCCCTGACCGGTTGGGAGCCGTCGAACGTCCCCGCGTTGTGGGAGCGCGGGTAGACGGGCAGACCGGCGGGGTACCACCGCCGCGCGCGCACGCCCCGGGCCTCTGCCCGGGGTGTGCGCCGCGCCAGGCCCGGGCCGGAGTCTTCCGGCCCGGGCCGCTTCCGTGCCACGTGTGGCCCCGTTGCGGGCCGGTTCACTTCGCGTCCGCATACCGTTCCACCACCGCCGTGGTGAACGGGAAGCGGACCGGCGTGTCACCGAAGGCGGTCCGTCCGGCCAGTTCGCCGGCCGCCCGGATCGCCTCCACCACGGTCCCGGCCTCCTCCTGAGGGCAGTGCACGATCACCTCGTCGTGCTGGAAGAAGACCAGTTCCGCCCGGAGTCCGGCCGCCGCGATCGACTGGCGCAGCGCGGCCAGCAGCAGCAGCGCCCAGTCGGCCGCACTGCCCTGCACCACGAAGTTGCGGGTGAAGCGGCCCCGCGCACGGGCGTTGGAGGAGGCGTAACCCGGAGTGAATCCGCCGTCTGTCGCCGCCGAGCCGTCCGGCGGCGGGTCGTCGCTCTCCTGCGGTATGCCGGCCTCCCCGTCGTCCCCGCTGCCCGCGGCGGGCGGGCTGGTCCGGCCCAGCCAGGTCCGTACGAGGCGGCCCTCCTCGCCCGCCTTCGCCGCGTCGTCCACATAGGCGACCGCGCGCGGGAACCTCCGGCGCAGGGCCGCCAGGTTCTTCAGGCCGTCCCCCGACGTCTGACCGTAGACCGCGCCGAGCAGCGCGATCTTGGCGTGGTCGCGGTCGCCGTGGAAGGCGCGGTCGGACAGCGCGGTGTACAGGTCGCCGTCGTGACCGGCCACCTCCATCAGGCCCGGGTCGCGGGAGATGGCGGCCAGCACCCTCGGCTCCATCTGGTCGGCGTCCGCGACGACCAGGCACCAGCCCTCGTCGGCCACCACCGCCCGCCGGATCACCTTCGGGATCTGCAGCGCCCCGCCGCCGTTGGTCGTCCAGCGGCCGCTCACCGTGCCGCCGGGCTGGTACTCGGGGCGGAAGCGGCCGTCGCGGACCCAGTCCTGGAGCCAGCTCCAGCCGTGGGCCGTCCAGATCCGGTACAGCTTCTTGTACTGGACGAGCGGACGCACCGCCGGATGGTCCAGCTCCTCCAGCTCCCAGCGGCGGGTCGACCGCACCTTGATGCCTGCCTGCGCGAAGGCCTTCACCACGTCGGCGGGAAGGTCCGGGCGGACCCTGCGGCCGAACGCGGCGGACACCTCGTCCGCGAGCTCGGCCAGCTTCCGGGGCTCGCCGCCGCCCGCGTACCGCTCGCCCAGGAGCTCGTGCAGCACCTCGCGGTGGACGTCGGCCCGCCAGGGCAGGCCCGAGCGGTTCATCTCGGCGGCGACCAGCATGCCGGCGGACTCGGCGGCCGTCAGCAGACTCATCCGGCCCGGCCGGTCCGTGGCGTCGTGCCGGGCGAGCTGGTCCGCGTACACCTGGAGCAGGGCGTCGAAGGGCAGTTCGGTCCCCGACTGCGGCTCGAACAGGGAGGACTGGGAGCCCGGTACGGCGGAGCGCGGCGGCGGATCGGGCGGCACCGGGCCGCGCAGCAGACGGGCGTGGGCGGCGGCGGCGGAGCGGGGTTCGCCGAGCCGGCCCTCGTGGCCCAGGAGGAGGGACTCGGCGACCTCGATGTCGTAACAGCGCGCGACCGGGACTCCGGCGGCCAGCAGCCGTGGGTAGACCTCGGCCGACGAACGCCACACCCAGCGGGTGACTCCGGGCCGCGAGCGGACGGCCTCGGCGAGGTCCGGTTCGGTGACGGCCGGGGCGGTGGGACGGCCGGTGCGGTCCAGCGGGGCGAGGCGCGCGCCACCGCTCTCCGTCACGGCCACAGCCCAGCGTTCGGTCATGAATTCGAGTCTGGCACCCGGCACTGACAGCGAGGCGGAGCGCGCGCGGGCGGGGACGCTGGAAGGATGGGCCGGGCCCGGGCAGGCGGGACTCTTCAGGGCACGTCCCGGTCCGGATCCGTTGCGACGAGGAGGCAGGCGACACGATGGAAGCGATCGTTTTCGAGGAGTTCGGCGGACCCGAGGTACTGCACCCCGCCCGGGTCGAGGACCCGCATCCCGGTCCCGGGCAGGTGCGGGTGAAGGTCCGGGCCGCCGCGGTCAACCCGATGGACTACAAGATCCGGCGCGGCTGGATGGAGGACGTGTTCCCGACCTCGCTCCCGGCGATTCCCGGCGTCGAGTTCGCCGGGGTGGTCGACGTGACCGGTGAAGGGGTCACCGGCATCGCGGTGGGCGACGAGGTACTGGGCTGGAGCGCCACCGGTTCCTACGCCGAGTACGCCCTGGCCGACGCCGCTCTCGTCGCCCCCAAGCCCCCGGAGCTGAGCTGGCCGGACGCGGCCGCCCTCACCATCGCGACGAACACGGCCCAGCGCGTCCTGGACGAACTCGGCGTGGAGGCGGGGGAGACGCTGCTGCTGCACGGGGCCGCCGGAGCGGTCGGATCGGCCGCGGTCCAGCTGGCGGCGGCCCGCGGTGCGACGGTGATCGGCACGGCGTCCCCAGGCAACCACGATTACCTGCGGGTGCTCGGTGCGACCCCGGTGGAGTACGGGGACGGGCTGGTCGACCGGGTCCGCGCAGCCGCTCCCCAGGGTGTGGACGCGGTCTTCGACGCGGCGGGGCGCGGCGCGCTGCCGGACTCCATCGAGCTCCGCGGCGGCACGACGGACCGGATCGTCACCATCGCGGACCCGGACGCGGGCAAGTACGGCGTCGCGTTCTCCGGCGGTGGCTCGCGGTCCGGGAAGCAGCTGGCCGAGCACGCCCGCCGCGCGGCCGACGGCGAGCTGAGGGTGCCGGTCGCCGAGACGTTCCCGCTCGACGAGGCGGTCAGGGCGCAGGAGCTGAGCGAGGCGGGGCACGTACGCGGGAAGATCGTCCTGCTGCCGTGAGGGGGCGGGCGCGTTGCCCCTCAGCGCAGTGGGGGTAGACGGGCGGTCGCTCGGTGCCCCCTCACGCAGCGGGGTGGGCGGGCGCGGTGTCCCGGCTTCCCTCGCCGCAGCGCGGGTGGCGGCCGCCGCCCCTCACCGCGGCGGGGGCGAGCGGGCGCGGTGATCCGGCCGCCCCCGCCGCGGCAGCGCAGGCAACGCGCTCGGCCAAAGTTGTCCACAGGGTGTGGATGAATTCCGGTGAGCCCGCCCCGCCTACCCTGACTTCATGGAACCGGTGATCGACCAGGCCTTCGCGGCAGCCCTGTACTCGGACGACGACTCCGGGCTCGACACCGGCGCATCCCTCCTCGCCGCCGACCCGGCCTCCGACGCGGAGCTGTTGCGCCGGGGCGAGGAGTTCATCCGGCGTGCCTGGGATCGCGGCTGGCTGCCCGCCGACCTTGTGCGCCTGGTCCGCCGGGAACTGGACGAGCACGCGGCCGGCCTGGCCGCCGGGCTGATCGGCTCGGAGGTCCGGCGCTACGAAGTGCTCCCGCCCCGCTGGCAGGCCCAGTTGGACGAGCTGCCCGCCCCGCCGCCGGCGGGGCGGCCGGACCGTTTCTCGTACGCCTCCGCGCTTCTGGCGCTCCACCGGCTGCTGCTCCGGCTGCCCGCGATCGAACCCGTCGGGCCGCCGCCCGGCGCGTTGCGCGACGCCCTGCACCTGCCGCCCGCGCACGACGAACCGCGCATGCTGACCCGGATC
>NZ_RDBK01000043.1:2091396-2166809 GCF_008042275.1 Streptomyces sp. OR43
CCCGTCGGGCCGCCGCCCGGCGCGTTGCGCGACGCCCTGCACCTGCCGCCCGCGCACGACGAACCGCGCATGCTGACCCGGATCCGGGCCCTGCTGGCCAAGGCCGAGGCGACGGGCTTTCCCGAGGAGGCGGAGGCGCTCACCACCAAGGCGCAGGAGCTCATGGCCCGGCACAGCATCGACGAGGCCCTGCTGGCGGCCCGTACGCACAGCGGCAGTGTGCCCGGCGCCTGCCGGATCGGGGTGGACGCCCCGTACGAGACGGCCAAGGCGATCCTGCTCGACGCCGTCGCCTCGGCGAACCGCTGCCGGGCCGTGTGGAACAGCGATCTCGGCTTCTCGACGGTGGTCGGTTTCGAGCCGGACCTGGAGGCCGTGGAACTGCTCCACACCTCGCTGCTGGTGCAGGGCACGGCGGCGATGACCCGGGCCGAAGCGGGCCAGCGGGCCGGCGGCCGCAAACGGACCAAGACCTTCCGGCAGTCCTTCCTGATGGCCTACGCGCAGCGGCTGGGTGCCCGGCTGGCCGACGGCACCGCCCGTGCCACCGCCGAGGCCGAAGCCGAGGGCGCGGTCCCCGGCGCACCGGCCCCCGGTGCCGGGCTGCTGCCGGTCCTGGCCGCCCGGGACGTGGCGGTCACCGGCGCCGCCGAGAAGATGTTCCCCGAGACCACGACCACCCGGGTCCGCGGCGCCACGGACCTGGACGGCTGGACCCACGGGACGGCCGCGGCGGACCGTGCCCGGGTGGGCGGGAACACCCCGGAGATCTCCGGCTGAGGGCGGCGGCCCCGCCCTCGGGAGCGTCCGGGCCCGGCCCGCGAAGCAGACAAGCACACCCGACAACTCGGGCATACCGGAAAATCCGGTTAGGCTCTGGGCATGAGCTGGCTCCGGGCGCTGAGGGAGACCGCCCGCTCGGGGCTGACGATCGAGAGGACGCGTCTCGAACCGCTGATCGCCATCCGCGGCGCGGCGGGTCTCGCCCTGGTGATCGGGGTGAGCCTCGCGCTCTTCGGACCCGTGGTCGCCGCCAGCTCCGCGTTCGGCGCCTACCAGGCGGCGATCGCCACCTTCCAGCGCAGCTGGCGGCCCCGGCCGGTACTCGCCCTGGTCTCCGGCTTCAGCCTCGGCATGTCGACGTTCCTCGGCTACGTCACCGGCTCCCATCTCCCGCTCTTCATGGTCCTGCTGGTGCTGTGGACCTTCCTGGCCGGGCTGGCCTGGGCGGCGGGCCCGACGGGCGGCATCATCGCCGCGTCCAACGTCGCGATCATGCTGGTGACGGTCACGCTGCCCACCTCCGTCGCCGAGGCGGCCCTGCACGCCCTGATGATCACCTTCGGCGGGGTCGTCCAGGCGGCGCTCATCGTGATGTTCCCCGTCCGCAGATGGGGCGCCCAGCGCGACGCCCTGGCCGACGCGCTGGCCGCCGAGGCCGACTACGCCCGCAGACTGCGTCACGACCCGGTCGCCCACTTCGACCCGGCCCCCCTGATGGAGGCCCGCAGAGCCGCCGCCGTCACCGCCCGCCAGGCCCGGCGCCGCCCCGCCGAACTGCACGGTTCGCGCGGCGCCGCCGAGCGGATCAGGCCCGTCCTCGCCTCACTCGCGGACCCGGCTATGGGCGTCCCGGCCGAGGGCCCCGAGCGCGACCGCGTCCGCGAACTCCTCGCCGCCGCAGCCTCCCTGCTCGACGCGGCCGCCCGGGCCATCCGCCACGGCGACCCGGTGCGCCTGCCCGCCCCCGCCGTCGCCGCGCTCAAGACCCCCGACACCGGCGCGCTGCTCACCGGCCCCCCGCTCCGCGCCGCCGACCGGCTGGCCGCCCTGCTCTCCGACGTCATCGAGGCCGCCGAGGGCGACGGTACGAAGGAGGAGCGGGCCGGGGCCGCGGAGGCGGCCGACGCCATCGAGGCCGGGCGGGGCCGCCGGGGCACCGCCGAGCACCACCGGCGGCCCACCCTGCTGCGGCTGATCCCGGTCGTGATCGCGTCGATGCGCCGCGAACTGCACCCCGGCTCACCGATCCTGCGGCACGCGATCCGGATCTCCGTCGTCGCCGCGGCCGGCTACCTGCTCGGCCTGGCGCTGCCGTACGGCCACGGCTACTGGGTGCCGATGGCGGCCGTCATGGTCATGCGGCCGGAGTTCTCCCGGACGTACGAACGGTCCGTGGCGCGCTTCGGCGGCACCGTCGTCGGTGTCTTCGTCGCCAGCGCGATCGTCCAGGCGGCCCACCCCCGCGCCGGGCTGTCGGCCGTGCTCGCCGTGGTCTGCGCCCTGCTGATGTACCTGCTGATGCGCACCGGCTACGCCGTCGGCCAGGCCTGCGTCGCCGCGTATGTGGTCTTCCTGCTCGGCATGGCGGGCGACGACCTCTCGCAGACCGTGCTCGAACGGGTCCTGCTGACCCTGCTCGGCGGTGTCCTGGCGATGATCTCGTACGCCGTCTACCCGGCCTGGGAGACCCCGCGGCTGCGCGGCCGGCTCGGCGACTGGCTGAAGGAGGACGGCCGGTACGCCGCCGCGGTCGTCGACCAGTACGCGGACCCGGCCGACCGCGGCCATGACGACGTCCGCCAGGCCCTGCTCGCCACCCGGAACGCCCGGGTCGCCTGGCAGGAGGCGGTGGCCACCGCCCAGCACGAACCGGTGCGCCACCGCGGCCTCTCGCACGCCGCGGCCGACGACACCCAGCACGCGCTGGCCCAGCTCGGCCGGGTCGCGATGCTGATGGAGGCGCACCTTCCGGAAGGCGGCGCCACTCCCGTACCGGCGGCCGCTCCGCTCGCCGACGCGCTGCGCCGGGCCACCGAGCAGGGGGCCAAGGCGGTCCGGGAGCGGCGGGTGCCCGACTGGTCGGCGGTGCGGGAGGCGCTCGCGCGATGGGACGAGGAGGACCGGCTGCGCGAAGAAGGGTCGGACCCGGTCGTACGGAACGGGGCCGACCTCCTGCTCGAAGCCCTGGAGGAGTTCTCCGAG
This sequence comes from Streptomyces sp. OR43, assembly GCF_008042275.1. Lineage (GTDB taxonomy): Bacteria > Actinomycetota > Actinomycetes > Streptomycetales > Streptomycetaceae > Streptomyces. The sequence continues at coordinate 2,094,382 of NZ_RDBK01000043.1, forward strand.
GGCCTGGAGAGCGGCTCGTCGAGCTCCCGTGCTGCCTCCCGTGACTGAGTGGCGGTCAGGGCCCGGTCTGGTGCCGCCTCCCGTGACTGAGTGGCGGTCAGGGCCCGGTCCCGCGCCCGGATCAGGGGGTCGGGAGGTCGGGCAGGCCCTCCAGCGAGTCGGCGTCGGTCTTGGCGAGCGTGTCCTTGGTGCCGCCGTCCCACGAGACGACGACGGTCTTGCCGTCGTTGGACTCGATGGCTCCCGTGGTCCGGTCGGTGTTGCCGTCGGCGCACGTCAGCGACAGCATCGGCTTGCCCGTGTCCTTGGCGGTACCCGAGCAGACGTGGGAGTCGGCGACGACCACGGCCTTCCCGGATGCGACGGACAGCACCACGGCCTTGCCGCCGGTCTGTCCGGCCCAGGCGCCCTCCAGCGCCTTGAGGCCGCCGGTGGCGCCCTCGGTTCCCGAGGTGGCGTCGTCGCCGGCACCGCCGTCGGGTGCGGGGGTGGTGGTGGAACCGGAACCCTTGTCCGCGCTCTCCTTGTCGCCGTCGCTGCCGCACCCGGTCAGGGCGAGAGCGGTCAGCAGTCCGGTGGCGAGGACGGCGCCGGTACGTACGCGTTTGTGCATGCTGAATTCCCCCTGGTAGACGAATGACCGTCCAAGCTACCAGCCGGTCACCATCGGGGCGGAGCGGTCAACTCCCCGAATCGGGAGCCGAACAGCTCTCTCGTTCGTCTTTCTTCTGCAGAGAGCTGTAACCGAGGGAACACCCCGCGTGCACGTGCATCTGCGCATGCATCCGCTCATGCACCAGAAATTGAACACAGCTATGATCCGAGACAGTTGACACTTGCACTTTGCAACTCGGGGAGCGTCCTGTGCACCACGTGTACAACGGCATGGCGGCCACAGAGCTTCGCGGAGTCGTCTGGCAGAAGAGCAGGCACAGCAACTCCCAGGGATCCTGCGTGGAGTTCGCGAAGCTGCCCGGCGGCGATGTGGCGATGCGCAATTCGCGGCACCCCGACGGGCCGGCGCTCGTCTATACGCCCGCGGAGATAGAGGCACTGCTGCTCGGCGTGAAGGACGGAGAGTTCGACCACCTCATAGCGGAGGCGTGAGCGCTTTCTGTGCGGCGGAGGTCTGAGCGCCCTCTGCCCGCCGCACTTTCGCCCGTCCGTCGTACCTGCTCCGGCGTCAGGCCGGTTCGGACAGCCGGAAGAGTGCCCAGACGACCTTTCCGCGCGGCGCCGGTCCGGTGACGGTGCTTCCCGTCGCCCATACGGGTGAAGGGTGCCAGCCCCAGCAGTCGCTGAAGGAGTCCACCAGGAAGAGCCCGCGGCCCGACTCCGCGGAGTCCTCGGCCTCGGACGCGACGGGGCTCGCCTGGCTGGGATCACGCACCGCGCACACCAGCCGCGAGGTCCACCGCATCAGGTGCAGGCGGACCGGCGGGTCCTGGGGCTCGCGCGGCGCGTCGGTGGGTAGGGCGTGCCGCAGGGCGTTGGTGACCAGCTCGGACACGACCAGGGCGACGTCGTCGAAGCGCTCGTTCAGGCCCCAGCCGCTCAGGGTCGACCGGGTGAACTGCCGTGCTCCGCCGACCGCTTCGTAGCGGGCGGGCAGGGTGCAGGTGGCTGATCCGGAGACGGTGGAGGGGTCGATGGGGGGAAGCCCCTGCCGTAACGGCTCGAGCATCGTCGATCCATTCGTCCCCATGCGAGGCACTCCCAGGAATCGCGGCTGTATCGGTACTGCGGGTACGCGGGTACAGCGGCACAACACGAACGAGCACGCAGGTGCGCGAGGCCCATGGTTCCGAATGCGCAGGGCAGATGCAAGGGCAGATGCACGTGCACGCGCCGGACCTGTCCGATACCGTGCCGGTTCTTGCTCATTTCTTCCTGGGTGGAGTTTCGGGACCTTCGGGAAGTCTTCTCATTTCCGTAATCGAATGAGTACGGGCTGAAGCGTTTTGATGGCAGAATCCGGCACTTGGGGTTCGGGGGGACCCCGATGTCAAGGAAGCGATGGGGAGGGTTGGACCGGTGGCGGCAGGCGAGTCGAGTGGATCCGTGGTGCGGCGCATCCTGCTGGGCTCGCAGCTGAGGCGGCTGCGGGACTCACGCGGCATCACGCGCGAGGCGGCCGGCTACTCCATCCGGGCTTCCGAATCGAAGATCAGCCGCATGGAGTTGGGACGGGTGAGCTTCAAGGCCAGGGACGTCGAGGACCTGCTCACGCTCTACGGAGTCACGGACGAGGCGGAGCGCGACTCCCTGCTCGGCCTGGCGCGTGAGGCCAACGTGGCGGGCTGGTGGCACAGTTACGGGGATGTGCTGCCCGGCTGGTTCCAGACGTACATCGGCCTGGAAGGCGCCGCCTCACTCATCCGGATCTATGAAGTCCAGTTCGTCCATGGTCTGTTGCAGACCGAGGACTACGCGCACGCGGTCGTCTCGCGGGGTATGCGAGGTGCTCCCGCCGCCGAGATCGACCGCCGGGTCGCGCTCCGGCTGGAACGCCAGAAGGCCCTCGTCTCCGAACGGGCCCCCCGCTTCCACGCCGTACTGGATGAGGCCGCGCTGCGCCGCCCGTACGGCGGGCGGGAAGTGATGCGCACCCAATTGCGCCATCTGATCGAAATGTCGGAACGGCCCAACATCACGCTCCAGGTGATGCCTTTCAGTTTCGGCGGGCACGCGGGTGAGAGCGGTTCCTTTACGATGCTGCGATTCCCGGAATCCGATCTGTCGGACATTGTCTATTTGGAGCAGCTGACAAGTGCGCTCTATCTGGACAAGGCCGAAGAAGTCGCCCAGTACGAAAAGGCGATGGTCCGGCTCCACGACGAGAGCCCGGGGCCGGAGGAGAGCCGTGATCTGCTCCGTGGGCTCCTCCAACTCTCCTGATATTTCAGTACGATGACGTACCGACAGGAGTCTGCACCTGCAGTAAGGGATCGCATGTCCTTCTTCCACGAGCTGGCTGCCCAGTACATCGACGGTGAATGGCGCACCGGCACCGGCTCGTGGGACATCATCGATTTCAATCCCTACAACGGGGACAAGCTCGCCGCGATCACCGTCGCCACCGCGGACGAGGTCGATGCCGCCTACCGCGCCGCCGAGCGCGCCCAGCGGGAGTGGGCCGCCACAAGTCCGTACGAACGCCGGGACGTTCTGGAGCGGGCCGCGCGGATCACCGAGGAGTTGGCGGACGACATCGTCGAGGCGGTCATCGACGAACTGGGCGGCACCCGGGCGAAGGCGCTGTACGAGCTGAGCGCCGCCCAGGACTTCCTGCGCGAGGCAGCCCATCAGGCGCTGCACCCCGAGGGCCGGATCCTGCCTTCCCCGGTGGACGGCAAGGAGAACCGCCTCTACCGGCTCCCGGTCGGCGTCATCGGCGTCATCAGCCCCTTCAACTTCCCTTTCCTGGTGACGATGAAGTCGGTCGCACCGGCCCTGGCGCTCGGCAACGCGGTCGTCGTCAAGCCCAACCAGAACGCGCCGGTGACCGGCGGCGGGCTGATCGCCCGGATCTTCGAGCGGGCCGGGCTGCCGGCCGGGCTGCTCAACGTCGTCGTCACCGACATAGCCGAGATAGGCGACGCGTTCATCACCCACCCCGTCCCCAAGGTGATCTCGTTCGCCGGGTCGGACCGCGTGGGCCGTCACGTCGCCGCGACGGCGGGCGCGCTCTTCAAGCGCACCATTCTCGAACTCAGCGGCAACAGCGCCCTGGTGGTGCTCGACGACGCGGACGTCGACTACGCCGTCGACTCCGCCGTCTTCAGCCGCTTCGTCTACCAGGGCCAGGTCTGCATGGCCGCCAACCGGATCCTGGTGGACCGCGCCGTCGCCCCCGAGTTCACCGAGAAGTTCGTCGCCCGGGTGGCCGCGCTCCGGGCCGGCGACCCGCGCGACCCGGAGACCCAGATCGGCCCGGTCATCAACACCTTCCAGGCCGACGCGCTGACCGCCCTCGTCGACCAGGCGCTCGCGGACGGAGCCACGGCGCCGGTCCGGGGCCGCACCCGCGGCAACCTCGTCGAGCCCACCGTGCTCACCGGGCTCCCGGAGGGCTCGCCGCTGCTCTCCCAGGAGATCTTCGGGCCGGTGGCGCTGCTGATCGAGTTCGACGGCGAGGAGGAGGCCGTACGGATCGCCGACGACAGCCCCTACGGGCTCAGCGGCGCCGTGCACACCGCCGACGCCGAACGCGGAGTGCGCTTCGCCCAGCGGATCGACAGCGGCATGTTCCACGTCAACGACGCCACCGTCCAGGACGATCCGCTGGTCGCCTTCGGCGGCGAGAAGAACTCCGGGAACGGCCGGCTGAACGGCGAGGCGACGGTCGAGGCCTTCACCACCCGGAAGTGGATATCGATCCAGCACGGCCGGAGCCACTTCCCGCTCTGACCCCGGAGCCGCTTCCCGCTCCGGCCCCGGAGCCCTGCCGCGTCCCGATCACCGCACCGCTACGCTCGTCAAAGTTGAGTAGAGAGGTGGGTGGGATGTCAGCGATCCGGTTGCTGGTCCTCTGTGCCGTACGGCAGCACGGCCGGGCACACGGCTATCAGATCCGCAACGACCTGGAGTACTGGGGCGCGCACGAGTGGTCCAACGCCAAGCCGGGGTCGATCTACCACGCACTGAAGCAGATGGCGAAGCAGGGCGTGCTGCTCGCCCACGAGGTCGCGCCGAGCACGGTGGGCGGCCCGCCGCGCACCGAGTACGAGATCACCGAGCAGGGCGACGAGGAGTACTTCACGCTGCTGCGCGCGGCGCTGACCTCGTACGACCAGAGGCTGGACGTGCTGTCGGCCGGTCTTGGCGGGATCGTCGACCTGGAACGGGCCGAGGCGGTGGCCCTGCTCAAGGAGCGGGTGGCGGGCCTCGACCGGTGGCGGACCTCGGTCACCGAGTACTACACGCCCGAGGAGGGGCCCGAGTCGATCGGGCACATCGGCGAGATCATGAACATGTGGGTGCACTCGGCGGACTCGGGCGCGGAATGGACCCGGGGGCTGATCGAGCGCATCGAGGGCGGGGCGTACACCTTCGCGGGTGAGGGCGAGCCGTTCGTCGGCGTGCTGGCCGAGGGCGAGGCGAACCCGTACGCGACCGGGGTCGCCGATCCGGGGGACGCTCACTAATCAAGTTTGACGAATGCGGGACGGTCCGCTACCTTTCCGGAGCTAGTCAAGTTTGACTAATAGGGGGTGTGGCGATGTCCGACGACGCGATCGTCGTTGAAGGAGTGCACAAGCGCTACGGCACGAAGCGCGCCCTGGACGGCCTCGACCTCACGGTCGCCCGCTCCACCGTCCACGCGGTGCTCGGTCCCAACGGGGCGGGGAAGACCACGGCGGTCCGCATCCTGTCGACGCTGTCGCGGTACGACGAGGGCCGCGTCGAGGTGGCCGGGCACGACGTGCGGCGGCGACCGGGCGAGGTCCGGCGCCGGATCGGGCTGCTCGGCCAGAACGCGGCGGTGGACGAGCAGCTCGGTGGCCGGCAGAACCTGGAGATGTTCGGGCGGCTGTACCACCGGGGCGCACGCCGGGCGGGAGCCAGGGCGGACGAATTGCTGGACCGGTTCGGTCTCGCGGACACCGGCCGCAAGGCGGTCGCGGAGTACAGCGGCGGCATGCGGCGGCGGCTCGACCTGGCCGCCTCGCTGATCACGGACCCGGAGGTGCTCTTCCTCGACGAGCCGACGACCGGACTCGACCCGCGCGGCCGGGCCGAGGTGTGGGCGGCGGTGCGGGCCCTGGTGGGCGGCGGCACGACCGTACTGCTGACCACGCAGTACCTGGAGGAGGCCGACCAGCTCGCGGACCGGATCTCGCTGGTCGACGGCGGGCGCGTCGCCGCCGAGGGCACGGCCGACGAACTGAAGGCCCGGGTCGGCGGCGACCGGATCGACGTCGTCGTCCGCGACGGCGCGCAACTGGTCAGGGCGGCCGCCCTGCTCGCGGGCGGGGCGGTGACGGACCCGGACCGGCGCCTGATCGGCGCACCCGCCGGGGACCGGATGGCGACGCTCTCGCGGACCGTACGGGTCCTGGAGGAGGCGGGTATCGAGGCGGAGGACATCGCGGTGCGCCGGCCGACGCTGGACGAGGTGTTCCTGTCCCTGACGGGGAGCAGGCAGGACGACGTGGAGGTGGCGGTATGAGCGGGGCGGGATGGGCGGCGGTCGATTCCTGGACCATGACCCGGCGCGAACTGGCGCACTGGGCACGGCAGCCGGTGCAGGTCGTCGTGGGGCTGGTCTTCCCCGTGATGCTGCTGCTGATGTTCAACTACCTGGTCGGCGGCGGCCGGGGGGTCGACGGTGACACCACCGAGTACCTGGTGCCCGGCATGCTCGCCCTCACCATGGCCTTCGGCCTGGAGTCGACGATGCTCGCGGTCACCCAGGACCTCAACAAGGGGGTCGTCGACCGGTTCCGCTCGATGCCGATGGCCTCCGGCGCGGTACTCGTCGGCCGGGCCGTCGCGGACATGCTCCAGTCGGTGGCCGCGCTGGCCGTCATGACCGGGGTGGGGTACGCCATCGGCTGGCGCTGGCACCACGGACCGCTCGCGGCGCTGGGAGCCCTGGGGCTGCTCCTGCTGCTCCGGTTCGCGATGCTGTGGCTCGGCATCCTGCTGGCGCTGGTGGCGGGACGGCCGGAGATGGTGCAGGCGGTGCAGATCCTGGTCTGGCCGGTCGGCTTCCTGTCGAACGTCTTCGCGGTGCCGGATTCGATGCCGGGATGGCTGGGCGCGGTCGTCGAATGGAACCCGATGTCGGCGACGGCCACGGCGGTGCGCGATCTGTTCGGCAACCCGGGCGGAGGCGGGCTCTCCTGGGCCGCGGGCCATGCCGGACTGCTGGCGGTCGTGTGGCCGTTGGCGCTGCTGGCGGTGTTCTTCCCGCTGGCGGTACGGCGGTTCGCGCGGCTCAGCCGCTGACGGCGGCGTACGGCTCCGGCCCCCGTCCGGTGTTCACGGGCGGGGGCCGGAGTGTGCGGGTGACAGCCTCTCAGTGGTGGAACGACGTCGCCGGGCCGTGCTCGGAGCTCAGCGGGTGGTCCTGGCTGCGCAGCTCCGGCAGCAGCAGCCGCAGGTCCTCCAGCAACAGCTCCGCCAGGTCGGACGAGAACCCGTTGCGGCACACGATCCGGAGCACGGAGAGGTCCTCGCGGTTGGCCGGGAAGGTGTACGCGGGCACCAGCCAGCCGCGTTCACGGAGCCGGCGCGACACGTCGAAGACGTCGTACGCCGTCACCTCCGGCTTGGTTGTCAGCGCGAAGACGGGCAGTTGGTCGCCCAGGGTGAGCAGCCGGAAGTCGCCCAGTTCCTCGATCTTCTTCGCCAGCCCCATGGCCACGTCCCGTGACGCCTGCTGTACGGCCCGGTAACCCTCCCGGCCCAGCCTCAGGAAGGTGTAGTACTGCGCCACGACCTGGGCGCCCGGCCGGGAGAAGTTCAGCGCGAAGGTGGGCATGTCGCCGCCGAGGTAGTTGACCCGGAAGACGAGCTCCTCGGGCAGTTCGGCGGGCGAGCGCCACAGGGCCCAGCCGACGCCCGGGTAGACCAGGCCGTACTTGTGCCCGGAGGTGTTGATCGAGGAGACCCGGGGGAGGCGGAAGTCCCACACCAGGTCCTCGTCCAGGAACGGCGCCACCATCGCGCCGGACGCCCCGTCGACATGGACGGGGATGTCGAGGCCGGTGCGCTCCTGGAGGGCGTCGAGGGCGGCGCAGAGTTCGGCGATGGGTTCGTAGCTGCCGTCGAAGGTGGAGCCGAGGATGCCGACGACCCCGATGGTGTTCTCGTCGCAGAGGTCGGCGGCGGCCTGCGGGTCGAGGTGGAAGCGGTCGCCGTCCATCGGGACGAGGCGCGGTTCGACCTCCCAGAACGTGCAGAACTTGTCCCAGCAGACCTGCACGTTGATGCCCATGACCAGGTTGGGCCGGGCGGTCGCCGGATAGCGGTCGGCGTTCCTGGCCGCCCAGCGGCGCTTGAGCGCCATGGCGGCCAGCATGCAGGCCTCGCTGGACCCGGTCGTCGAACAGCCGACGGCCGTGGCGGGGTCGGGAGCGTTCCAGAGGTCGGCGAGCATCGCCACGCAGCGCCGTTCCAGTTCGGCGGTGCGCGGGTACTCGTCCTTGTCGATCATGTTCTTGTCGCGGCACTCGCCCATCAGCACACCGGCCTGGGGCTCCATCCAGGTGGTGACGAAGGTGGCGAGGTTGAGCCGTGAATTGCCGTCGAGCATCAGCTCGTCGTGGACGAGGCCGTAGGCGGTGGCAGGCGGCAGCGGTCCGTCCGGCAGCTTGTGGCGGGGTGGGGCGGAGTCCATCCCGGCGGTCGGGTCGGCCTCCCCGAAGAACGGGTTGAGCGCGAGCCGGCGTCGTGGGTCGGACGGTTCGGTGCTGTGTGCGGACCCCTTGTGGAGCGCCATCGCGGACCTGCCCTTCTCGGCTGTCGCCGGCATGACGGAAATGAATCCGGCGATACGGACAAAGCCTGACGATACGGATGGTGGGGGCGTCCGGCGCGCCGTACGGACGTCCGCCCGGCCGCAGGGCGTGTCGCGGCGCCGCGACACGCGTCTCAGCGCAGCGGCGTACCGTCCGCACGCAGTTGCATCAGCGGCCGACCGGTCACCAGCAGCCAGGCCGGCAGTGTGGCGACGCACAGCACGGGGAGCAGGGCCATGTCGGAGGCCAGTACCGCGGCGGTGAACAGGCTGAGCCAGCCCTGCCGGGTGATGGCGAGCAGAATGCCGAGCACTCCGCAGGTCACCGCGAGGGCCACCGGCACCCCGTCCACCAGGGCGTGCGCGCACAGGCCGAGCGCGACGCCGCAGAACACCGCCGGGAAGATCCGGCCGCCCCGGAAGCCGCAGGCGGCCGCGACCAGCAGGGCCGCGGTCTTCACTACCGCCATGCCCCCGAACCCGCCCGCCGACCAGCCGTCCGGATCGGCGGCCAGCACCTTTACCTCGTCCAGCCCCTTGAACAGGGTGAGGTGGCCGCCCAGCGCCCCGAGCAGGCCGAGCAGCAGCCCGCCCGCCGTCATGGCCAGGACCGGGTGGCGCAGGGCGCGGAAGGCGCGGTGCGCGTACGGGAAGGCGTACACCGCCGCCAGCCCGAGCAGCGCGCCCGCGCAGGCGATCACGGCGGCGGAGAGCAGGTCGCCCCAGTGGGCTCCGGGGTACGCGGGCAGCGACAGGTCGAAGCTCGGGTGCGCGGCCAGTGTCATGGTGAGCGCTCCCGCGGCGCCGGCCGCGAGCGGGCCGAAGAGGCGGTCCCAGAGGGCTCCCTTGCCCGGGGTGGCGGTGAGCGTCTCGGTGAGGATCAGTGCGGCGGCGACCGGGGTGCCGAAGAGGGCGCCGATGGTGCCCGCGGCGGCGAGTGCCAGCCACAGCTGGGCCGGGGCGCTCGGCGCGAACCGGCGGCCCGCCCAGCAGGCCAGCGCGATGTTGGCGGCGGTGATCGGGTTCTCCGGACCCAGGCTGACCCCGCCCGCCAGGGCCAGCACCGTCACGATCAGCAGTCCCGGCAGGACGGCCGGCGGCAGCGGCGGGTCGACCAGCCCCGTGGTCGCCGGGTCGGGTCCGGCGTGGCCCGGCACCGTCCGGATGGCCAGTCCGGTCACCAGGCCGATCGCGGTGAGCATCACGATCATCCACAGCGAGGAGTACCGGCCGATCGACAGGGTGTCGGGCAGCGTCTTCCACAGGACGTCCTGCAACTGTTCCGCGAGCAGGCTGACGCCGAGTAGGACGAGGGCGGAGACCACGCCGACGGCCAGCGCGGGCACGATGAGCATCAGCAGGCGGCGCGCGGGGGCCGGTTCGGCGGTGACGGGGGAACCGGCGGCGGATTCGGTGGCCATCGGCTCACCATAGCCATGCAAAAGACCTATAACCCCTCAAATGGGTCAGCGTCTGCGGTATTTCGGGCTTGCACCTCACGTCACGTCAGGGCCGAGGCTCAGACACGTACCGACCACACGGAAGGAGCGGGGAGCCATGGAGCACTCCGTGGGACAGGTCGCCGGGTATGCCGGGGTCACGGTGCGCACGCTGCACCACTACGACGGCATCGGACTGCTCTCGCCCAGCGGGCGCAGCCACGCGGGCCACCGGCGTTACGACGACGCCGACCTCGACCGGCTGCAGCAGATCCTGTTCTACCGGGAGCTCGGCTTCCCGCTCGACGAGATCGCCGCACTGCTCGACGACCCGGACGCGGACCCGCAGGAGCGTCTGCGCCGCCGGCACGCGCTGCTGTCGCACCGGATCGCCGAACTGCGGCGGATGGCCGCGGCCGTCGAGACAGCCATGGAGGCACGGAAGATGGGCATCAACCTCACGCCCGAGGAGAGGTTCGAGGTCTTCGGTGACAAGGACCCGGAGCACTACGCGCAGGAGGCCGAGCGCCGCTGGGGCGGCAGCGACACCTACGCCGAGTCGCAGCGCCGGGCCGCCCGTTACACCAAGGAGGACTGGCAGCGGATGAAGGCCGAGGTCGCCTCCTGGGGCGAGCGCTACGACGCGCTGATGGAGGACGGCGAGCCGGCCACCGGGCAACGCGCGATGGACCTCGCCGAGGAGCACCGGCTCCACATCACGACCTGGTTCTACGACTGCACGACGGAGATCCACCGGGGACTCGGCGAGATGTACGTCGCCGATCCGCAGTTCAAGGCGTTCTACGACGCGATGCGGCCGGGCCTTGCCGAGCACCTGCGCGACGCGATCAACGCCAACGCGCAGCGCCAGGAGTAGCCGGGCCGCGCGTACGGGGGTGGGGCGCCCCGCCCCCGTACGCCGCTCAGTTCTTGCTGATCACCGCCGCGGTGCCGTACGCACAGACCTCCGTGCCCACGTCCGCCGCCTCGGTCACGTCGAAGCGCATCATCAGCACCGCGTTGGCGCCACGGGCCCGCGCCTGCTCCACCAGCCGTTCCATGGCCTGGTTGCGGGTCTCGACGAGCGTCTTGGTGAGCCCTTTCAGCTCGCCGCCGATCATGGACTTCAGTCCGGCGCCGATCTGGCTGCCGAGGTGACGGGACCTGACCGTCAGCCCGAAGACCTCGCCGATGACCTGTGTCACCTGGTGGCCGGGTACGTCATTGGTGGTGACGACCAGCACATCGGACTGTGCCGTCTGACCGCCGCCGTAATCCTCAATGCCCATGGTGTGGCACCTCCTGGCACCGAGTTTTGCCCCGGTTCATCCTGTGTGCATCTCCACGGGGGCCAGTGGAACCGGGAGGAGGGCTGCGGCGTTGATAGCTTTGGGCGGCCACGCAGCCGCCATCGACCACATCCTGGAGCCCGGACCCTTGAATACGCTTGCGCTCGGACCGAGCTGGCTGGACCCGGACCACCTCATCGGGCAGTTCGGGCTGATCGGTGTGCTGGTCATCGTCTTCGCCGAGTCCGGGCTGCTGATCGGGTTCTTCCTGCCCGGCGACTCGCTCCTGTTCACCACGGGTCTGCTCGTGACGACGGACAAGCTGGACACCCCGCTGTGGCTGGTCTGCGTCCTGGTCGCCCTGGCGGCGATCATCGGCGACCAGGTGGGCTATCTGTTCGGCCGCAAGGTCGGCCCCTCGCTCTTCAACCGCCCGGACTCCCGCCTCTTCAAGCAGGAGAACGTCGAGAAGGCCCACGAGTTCTTCGAGAAGTACGGGCCGAAGTCGCTGATCCTGGCCCGCTTCGTGCCCATCGTGCGGACGTTCACGCCGATCATCGCCGGTGTCAGCCGGATGAACTACCGCTCGTTCATCACGTTCAACATCATCGGCGGAATCCTGTGGGGCGTCGGCGTGACGCTGCTGGGCGCGGGGCTCGGCCGGATCGAGTTCGTCCACAAGAACATCGAGGCGATGCTGGTCCTGATCGTGCTGATCTCGGTCGTGCCGATCGGCATCGAGTTCCTGCGCGCCCGCAGCAAGTCGAAGAAGGAAGCCGCGTCGGGCGAGGACGAGGACCAGGACCCGTCCGCCGGTGGCGGTACGGCCGCGGGCCGCCGCGGCGGCCGCCACGCCAAGCGCTGACACCGGCTCCCCGGGCCGGGACCCGGCCCGCGGGTCCCCGTCAGAAGCCGCGCGTCCGCTTGGCCGCGCGGCGGTTCGCTCCGCCGACCGCTCCCGGCACCCGCATGAACAGCCGGGAGATCTCGCTTCCCAGATTCACCCCGATCGCGATGGCCAGCGCCGTCGCCACCGCGGTCGACAGAGACGCGAGCCCCCGGTCCAGCTCGTTCTGCGCGACGCCCAGCAGACCGAAGTACGTGGCCGAGCCGGGTAGCAGCGGACCGATCGCGGCCGTGATGAACGGCAGCGACGAGGTGTAGCGGTAGCGCGAGAACAACTGCCCGAACAGCCCGACGAGACCGGCCGCGGCGGCGGTGGCCGCCACCGGGGAGAGACCGCCCGTGCGCGCCATCGCCCCGTAGATGACCCAGGCCACGCCACCGTTGAGGGTCACTGCCAGGACCGTGGACCGTTCCTGCTGGAGCAGGATCGCGAAGGCCAGCGTCAGCACCATCGACGCCAGGATCTGCGTCACCGGCCGGTCGTGCGAGATGAACCGCGCCTCCGGGTCCAGCTCGGCACCCAGCTGAAGCCCTCCGTAGAGCGCCAGCAGCACCCCGGCGACGATCGCGATGAAGAAGTACATGACCTCCAGCAGTCGCGCCGACGCGGTGATGTAGTAGCCGGTCAGGCCGTCCTGCACCCCCGCCACCAGCGCCCGCCCCGGCAGCAGCGCGAACAGCCCACCGGTGATCACCGCCGAGGGCCGTACGTCCGACCAGTGGGTGAGGGTCAGCGCCACGCCCATCGCGGCGGGCGGCATCGCCGCCACGACGAACTGGTAGAACTCCGGCAGCCCGCGTCCGGCACAGAGCCAGGCCAGCCGGTCACCGAGCATCGCGCCGAGCGCGGCGATCACGAACACCAGCGGCCCGCCGCCGACCAGCACCGATGCCGCGCCCGCCAGCCCGCCGGCGGCCATGGTGAGTACCCAGCCGGGATACGGATGCCGGTTACGGCGGATCTCCGCGAGGCGCCGGTAGGCCTCCTCCAGCGAGATCTCGCCCTCCACGGTCGTGATGTCGTCGATGAGCCGGAAGACCGCGGCCAGCCGGGTGTAGTCGGTGCCGCGGCGGCGTACGGTCCGGCTGGCCGTCACCGGGTCCTCGACCAGCGACGGCTGATGCGAGATCGACAGCAGTGTGAAGGTGACGGTCGGCTCGCAGCGGTCGAGCCCGTAGCTGCGGGTCACCGCGAACATGGCCGCCTCGACGTCCTCGGCGCCCTCACCGCCGGCGAGCAGCAGCTCCCCGATACGCAGGGTCAGGTCGAGCACGCGCGGCACGGCCGGGCCCGATTCCTCGTCGTGCCGCTGGACCGTTTCCGGGGCCGGCCGGTCGTGGACCGGCATCCGCAGCATCGTGCGCATCCGGTCCTGCCAAGGCGCCTCCTTGGTCAGCCGGATCATCGGGATGCCGTGCGCCGGCGTGAAGGCGGGCGGGGAGTTCCTGGCGTCGTAGGTGCGCGGCGGGGCGAAAGCGGAACCGATCGTGTCCGACCCGGAAGCGGAACCCGTTCCCGGTCCGGCAGACGGGGCCGGTGGCTCGGGCGCAAGACCCGACGGCAGGGAGAACTCCGATGTCGGATGGTCGTCGTCCGAAGGCCCTGCCGACCTCTCGACCCCGGCGGGCTGCGAGAAGGCGCTGCGCGCCTCGTCGGACTGGGGCTTCTGGTCATCGGGACCGCCCGGTTCCGCCACTACTCGACCTCGCTCCTCGTCGGCTGCGCGTTCTCGGCCGCACTCCTGCCCAGTATGGCCGCGCCTATGGGCGCTCATGCGAACGGGCGGCACACCCGTGAAGGTGTGCCGCCCGGAAGCGTGCTCAGAACCGCAAGCGGAACGTCAGTGCGCGCCGCCCTGCGCCTCGAGGCGCTTGTACGAGTTCTCGATCTCGGCCTCGGCCTCGACCCGGCCGACCCAGTCGGCACCCTCGACGGACTTGCCGGGCTCCAGGTCCTTGTAGACCTCGAAGAAGTGCTGGATCTCCAGGCGGTCGAACTCCGACACGTGGTGGATGTCGCGCAGGTGCTCCACCCGGGGGTCGGAGGCCGGCACGCACAGCAGCTTGTCGTCGCCGCCGGCTTCGTCCGTCATCCGGAACATGCCGATCGCGCGGCACTTGATGAGGCAGCCGGGGAAGGTCGGCTCCTCCAGGATGACCAGCGCGTCCAGCGGGTCGCCGTCCTCGCCGAGGGTGTTCTCGACGAAGCCGTAGTCGGCCGGGTAGCTGGTCGAGGTGAAGAGTCGACGGTCCAGGCGGATCCGACCGGTCTCGTGGTCCACCTCGTACTTGTTCCGCGAACCCTTCGGGATCTCGATAACGACGTCGAACTCCACGGGTGGCTCCTCCATGATCAACACATACGACTGATGGTTAAGTGTCCCCCACGGAGTTGTGTGCTCGCGAAAGGGGCTGGTCAACGGTGGCCGAGCCGGTGAAAAGACCGTCGATCAATCCGTTCTCCGCACAGACCGGGACGGCTCTCGCAAACCGGCTGGGCATGCGCGGCGGACTGAGCAACCGGCAGTTCACGGCCGTCTCCGCTGTCCTGGGCCTGGCGCTCGCAGCCGGCGCCGTCTTCGCCGCCGGTCCCTGGGACTCGGGTCAGCGTAAGGCCGAGCAGGACTGGGCGGCTGCCCGGGCCCGTACAGGTGGCGCACATCACGAGCCGGCCGCGCCCTCCCGGCCCGACCCGGCGCCCAGTGCCCCGGCCGTACTCGCGCCTCTCGGCACCGGTACCGACGAGCCCGCGCCCGACGCGGCGGCCGCCCCGGACGGAGCAGCGGCCGGACTCCGCGCCGCACTCGACCCGCTGCTGAGGAACGCGGCACTCGGCACCCGGCGCAGCGCCGTCGTCATCGACACGGCCACCGGCAAGCGGCTGTACGGGGTGGGGGCCGACACCCCCATGACACCCGCGTCCACCGTCAAGATCGCCACCACGGTCGCGGCCCTGACCGCGCTCGGCCCGGCCCACCGCATCCCCACGACCGTCGGGGCCTCCGCCGATCTGCGGACCGTGACGCTGGTCGGCGGCGGCGACCCCACGCTCGACCGGGCGGCCCTGCGCTCCCTGGCCGCCGACACGGCCCGCGCCCTCAAGGACGGCGGGGTCCGCTCGGTGCGGCTGCGGTACGACACCTCCGGGTACTCGGGACCCGCACTTCACCCGATCGGCCCCAACGAGAACATCGCGCCCGTGAGCGCCCTGATGATGAACGAGGGCAGGCTCGACGACACCTCCAGCGGTCCCGCGCCGCGCAGCGAGGACCCGGCCCGCGACGCGGCCGACGTCTTCGGCGAACTGCTGGACGAGGCCGGGGTCGGCACCGGGGACGGCCCCGAGCCGGGCCGGGCGGCCGCGAAGTCCCGGCCCGTCGCCCAGCACCTCTCCGCCCCGCTGTCCGCCCTCGTCGAGCGCGCGCTGACCAACAGCGACAACGACATCGCCGAGGCACTCGCCCGGCAGACCGCGCTCGCCACCGGGGAACCGGC
This sequence comes from Streptomyces sp. OR43, assembly GCF_008042275.1. Lineage (GTDB taxonomy): Bacteria > Actinomycetota > Actinomycetes > Streptomycetales > Streptomycetaceae > Streptomyces. The sequence goes on from NZ_RDBK01000043.1 coordinate 2,109,978, forward strand.
CGACTTCAACGGCGGCCGACGGGCCGTCACCGCACAGCTGAAGAAGCTGGGTCTGCCGCTGAAGGGCGTGGTCGTCGCCGACGGCAGCGGGCTCAACCGCAAGGACAAGGTCACCGCCGCCCTGCTCGCCGGGCTCCTCGCCCGCGCGGCCGACCAGGACCACCCGGAGCTGCGCCCCGTCCTCACGGGACTCCCGGTGGCCGGCTTCAGTGGCACGCTGAGCGGCCGCTACACCACGAAATCCGGCGGCACCGGACTCGTCCGCGCCAAGACAGGCACCCTCACGGGCGTCAACAGCCTCTCCGGCACGGTCGTCGACCCCCACGGCCGGCTGCTCGCCTTCGCCTTCCTCGCCTCGGGCACCACCGCCCCGTCCGAGGCCCAGTCCGCCCTCGACGCGCTCGCGACCGCACTGGCCGCCGGCAGGCGATGAGCCCGTCAACACCTCACCCGAACAAGGTCCGAGCACGTACGGTTGACGCATGACGAGCATCGGTGGTGCCGGGATGGTCGACTGGAATCTCGCGGTCGCGACAGCGACCCGGCTTGTGCGGCCGGGTCCCGAGATCAGCCGCGAGGAGGCCCGTGAGGTCGTCGCGGAGCTGCGCAGGCATGCCAAGGCGGCGGAGGAACACGTCCGTTCCTTCACCCGGATGATCCCGGAAGGGACCGAACCGGAGGACACCCCCGTCCTGGTCGTCGACCGGGCGGGCTGGATCAAGGCGAACGTCGCGGGCTTCCGGGAACTGCTGCGCCCCCTTCTGGACAAGATGGAGGAGCGGCGCGGCGGCGGTGCGGGCGGCGCCGTGCTCGGCGCGGTCGGCTCCAAGGTGACCGGTGTCGAGGTGGGGATGCTGCTGTCGTTCCTGGCCTCCCGGGTCCTCGGCCAGTACGAGACGTTCGCCCCCGCCACCCGTGAGCTCCCGGCCTCGGCCGACGGGGGCGGCAGGCTCCTGCTGGTCGCCCCGAACATCGTCCACGTCGAGCGGGAGCTGGAGGTGGACCCGCACGACTTCCGCCTCTGGGTCGCCCTCCACGAGGAGACGCACCGCACGCAGTTCACCGCGGTGCCCTGGCTCCGCGACCATCTGCAGGGCGAGATCCAGTCATTTCTCGACGAGACCGACGTCGACCCGATGACGGTGCTCGAACGGCTCCGCGAGGCCGCCCAGTCACTGGCCGGCGGACGGCCCGAGGGCGAGGAGGGCGAGGACGGCGGCCGCAGCCTCGTCGAGATCGTCCAGACGCCCGCACAGCGCGAGATCCTCGGCCGGCTCACCGCGGTGATGTCCCTGCTGGAGGGGCACGCCGACTACGTGATGGACGGCGTCGGCCCCGAGGTCGTGTCCTCCGTCGGCGAGATCCGGGAGAAGTTCCAGCAGCGCAGGGCGCGCGGCGCGAGCCGTCTCGACCAGGCGCTGCGCAAGCTGCTGGGGCTCGACGCCAAGCTGCGCCAGTACCGCGACGGCGAGCGGTTCGTGCGCGCGGTGGTCGACGAGGTCGGGATGGACGGCTTCAACCGGGTCTGGACCTCGCCCAACACCCTCCCGACCAAGGCGGAGATCGCCAAGCCGGAGGACTGGATCGCGAGGGTGCACCGTAAGGCAGAGTCATGATCACGGCTCGCGCACAAGCCCGGGACCCGAGGGCAACGCGCCGGTAATCACCCATCCGAGGGACCGTAGGGGCATGGGAAGGCGTGCAATGCTCGATGAACGGGTTTGCTCTGTCACCATCGACGCACTCTGAGTGACGGCACTTTTCTCTGTCCCGCCACTCGGAGGCACCTCTCCAGAACTTCACGAAGGGCACCGGACATGGGTCCCCATCCTGCGGTCGCGGCGATACGCCTGGCGGTCCGCCGCGTACTCCACGACGTACTCACCGAATTCGCCGAACAGACCGAACGCACCGGGCGCGCCCCACGCGCCCCCCATCCCGAGCTCGCCGAGGCCGGGACGGGCCGGCGGCGCCCCGCGCTTCCCGAACGCACCGATACGCCCCTGGTCCTGGTCGCGTGCTCCGGCGGCGCCGATTCCATGGCGCTCGCCTCCGCCCTCGCCTTCGAGGCCCGGAAGCTCGCCGTCCGGGCCGGCGGCATCACCGTCGACCACGGCCTCCAGAACGGCTCGGACGCCCGCGCCACCGAGGTCGTCGGCCGCCTCACCGCCATGGACCTCGACCCGGTCGAGGCCGTCGCTGTGCGGGTCGGCCATGACGGCGGGCCCGAGGCCGCCGCCCGCGACGCCCGCTACGCGGCCCTGGACGCCGCCGCCGAACGCCACGGCGCCGCCGCCGTCCTGCTCGGCCACACCCGCGACGACCAGGCGGAGACGGTACTGCTGGGCCTCGCCCGCGGTTCCGGTATCCGCTCCCTCTCCGGCATGGCCGCCGCATCCGGACCGGCCGGCCGCTACCGCCGCCCCTTCCTCCAGCTCGACCGCCAGACCGCCCGCACGGCCTGCCTGGCCCAGTCGCTGCCCGTCTGGGACGACCCGCACAACATCGACCCCGCCTACACCCGCTCCCGGCTGCGCCACGAGGGCCTGCCCGCCCTGGAGAAGGCGCTGGGCAAAGGAGTCGTCGAGGCGCTGGCCCGTACGGCGCAGCTCTCCCGCGACGACGCCGACGCCCTGGACACCTGGGCCGCCGAGGCCGGACGTGACGTACGCGACGACGCGGGCCGGCTGGAGTGCGCCAAGCTGCACGCGCTGCCTCCCGCCGTCCGCCGCCGCGTCCTGCGCCGCGCGGCCATAGAGGCGGGTTCCCCGGCCGGGTCCCTCTTCGCCCGGCACATCGAGGAAGTCGACCGCCTCATCACCGGCTGGCGCGGCCAGCAGGCCATCAACCTCCCCGGCCGCGTCGAAGCCCTGCGCCAGGGTGGCAGACTGGTGATTCGGCAGAGCTGACGTACAAGCGGCTGACATGCAGGCGAGCGGCCGCGCAGGCCCGGGCACCGTCCCGGACCGGCAGGCAAAGAAAGAGACGCGGGTGAACGAGAAGGACATGGGCACCGACCTTCAGTCGGTGCTCCTCACCAAGGAAGAGATCGACGCGAAGCTCGTCGAACTGGCCGCGAAGATCGACGCGGAGTACGCGGGCAAGGACCTGCTCCTCGTCGGAGTCCTCAAGGGCGCGGTGATGGTCATGGCGGACCTGGCGCGCGCGCTGTCCACCCCCGTCACCATGGACTGGATGGCCGTCTCGTCGTACGGCGCGGGCACCCAGTCCTCCGGTGTCGTCCGGATCCTCAAGGACCTCGACACCGACATCAAGGGCAAGCACGTCCTGATCGTCGAGGACATCATCGACTCGGGTCTGACGCTGTCCTGGCTGATGTCGAACCTGGGTTCGCGCGAGCCCGCGTCGCTGGAGATCTGCACCCTGCTGCGGAAGCCGGACGCGGCGAAGGTCGCGCTCGACTGCAAGTGGGTCGGGTTCGACATCCCCAACGAGTTCGTCGTCGGCTACGGGCTGGACTACGCGGAGAAGTACCGCAACCTGCCCTTCGTCGGCACCCTCGCCCCGCGCGTGTACGGCGGCTGACGGCGGCACCGGCGAACCCGCCCCGGCGGCGGGGAACCCTCACCGTTTTCCCGCCGTTGAGCCTTCGAAGGCGGGTTTGACAGACGTCCCCGACGGTCGTCGGTGACAATGCTGGGGTACCGTCCGAAGAACAGTCTTTACTCACAGCAGCATTTACCTACGGGCAGGAGGGACGGGGCGACTTCGCTCCGTATGGATGGACGTGAAGCGATACTTCCGTGGGCCGGTCATGTGGATCGTGCTGGCCGTCCTCGCCGTGGTCGTGTTGATGAATGTCGTCGGCTCGGGTGGCGGCTACAAGACGGTGGACACCGGCAAGGTGATCCAGGCGATCAGTAAGAACCAGGTGGATGAGGCCAAGCTCACCACCGGTGACGATCACATCATCAAGATCGAGCTGAAAAAGGACCAGAAGCTCTCGGGCGAGTCCGGCAGCAAGTTCCAGGCGAGCTACATCGGCAACCAGGGCGTCGAGCTCGCCGATACGCTGCAGAAGAAGTTCGAGAGCGGTGACATCGAGAACGGCTACACCGTCTCGCCGTCGAAGCAGTCCCCGTTCGTCTCGATCCTCTTCTCGCTGCTGCCGTTCGTCCTCATCGTGGTCGTCTTCCTGTTTCTGATGAACCAGATGCAGGGTGGCGGCTCCAAGGTCATGCAGTTCGGCAAGTCCAAGGCCAAGCTGATCACCAAGGACACCCCGAAGACGACGTTCGCCGACGTGGCGGGCTCGGACGAGGCGGTCGAGGAACTCCACGAGATCAAGGAGTTCCTGCAGGAGCCGGCGAAGTTCCAGGCCGTCGGCGCCAAGATCCCCAAGGGCGTCCTGCTGTACGGACCTCCCGGTACGGGCAAGACGCTGCTCGCACGCGCCGTCGCCGGCGAGGCGGGCGTCCCGTTCTACTCGATCTCCGGTTCCGACTTCGTCGAGATGTTCGTCGGTGTCGGTGCCTCCCGTGTCCGTGACCTCTTCGAGCAGGCCAAGGCGAACGCCCCGGCGATCGTCTTCGTCGACGAGATCGACGCTGTCGGCCGGCACCGCGGTGCCGGTATGGGCGGCGGTCACGACGAGCGCGAGCAGACGCTGAACCAGCTGCTCGTGGAGATGGACGGCTTCGACGTGAAGGGTGGCGTCATCCTGATCGCCGCCACGAACCGTCCGGACATCCTCGACCCGGCGCTGCTGCGCCCGGGCCGTTTCGACCGGCAGATCGCGGTCGACCGGCCGGACATGCTGGGCCGTCTGGAGATCCTCAAGGTCCACCAGAAGGGCAAGCCGGTCGCACCGGACGTCGATCTCGGCGCCGTTGCCCGTCGTACGCCCGGTTTCACCGGTGCCGACCTGTCGAACGTGCTGAACGAGGCTGCGCTCCTCACGGCGCGCGGCAACCTGAAGCTGATCGACAACAACATGCTCGACGAGGCCATCGACCGCGTCGTGGCGGGTCCGCAGAAGCGGACCCGGATCATGTCCGAGAAGGAGAAGAAGATCACCGCGTACCACGAGGGCGGACACGCCCTGGTCGCGGCGGCCTCACCTCAGGCGGACCCGGTCCACAAGATCACGATCCTCTCCCGCGGCCGCGCCCTCGGTTACACGATGGTGCTCCCGGAGGAGGACAAGTACTCCACGACGCGCAACGAGATGCTCGACCAGCTGGCTTACATGCTGGGCGGGCGCGCGGCCGAGGAGCTGGTCTTCCACGATCCGACGACCGGCGCTGCGAACGACATCGAGAAGGCCACGGCAACGGCCCGCGCGATGGTCACGCAGTACGGCATGACGGAGCGGCTCGGCGCGATCAAGTTCGGTGGCGACAACACCGAGCCGTTCGTGGGCCGCGAGATGGGCCACCAGCGCGACTACTCGGAAGAGGTCGCCGCGCTGGTCGACGAAGAGGTCAAGAAGCTCATCGAGACCGCGCACAACGATGCGTGGGAGATCCTGGTCGAGAACCGCGACGTTCTGGACGCCCTGGTTCTCCAGCTCCTTGAGAAGGAGACTCTCGGCAAGGCGGAGATCGCCGAGATCTTCGCTCCGATCGTCAAGCGTCCGGCCCGTCCGGCGTGGACCGGCTCCGCCCGGCGCACGCCGTCCACCCGGCCGCCGGTGCTCTCCCCGAAGGAGCTCGCCCTCACCAACGGCGCCACCACGGCGAACGGTTCGGTCACGGACACGGTTCCGGTGACCGAGGCGATCCCCGAGGAGCGTCCCGAGAGCTAGACACCGACCCCGGTGTGGCCCCTGTCACGGGGGCTTCACCGGGCCCGGAATGGATGCCGCGTCCCCCAGGTTTTAGCCTGTGGGGGCGCGGTTTTTCCGTACACCTGCGCGGATGTCCACGCAGTGACAGCTCTGAGGAACGAGGCACAGATGACCGACCCGGTGACGCTGGACGGCCAGGGTTCGATCGGTGAGTTCGACGAGAAGCGGGCCGAGGCGGCCGTACGCGAGTTGCTCTACGCCGTCGGCGAGGACCCGGACCGCGAGGGGCTGCGGGAGACGCCGGGGCGGGTGGCGCGGGCGTACAAGGAGATATTCGCGGGCCTGTACCAGGAGCCCGAGGACGTCCTGACGACCACGTTCGACCTGGGCCACGACGAGATGGTGCTGGTCAAGGACATCGAAGTGTTCAGCACCTGTGAACATCACCTGGTGCCGTTCCGCGGAGTGGCGCATGTGGGGTATATCCCGGCGGCCAGCGGCAAGATCACCGGTCTGTCGAAGCTGGCCCGCCTGGTGGACGTCTACGCCCGCCGGCCGCAGGTCCAGGAGCGGCTGACCACGCAGATCGCCGAGTCCCTGATGGAGATCCTGGAGCCGCGCGGCGTCATCGTCGTCGTGGAGTGCGAGCACATGTGCATGTCGATGCGCGGGATCCGCAAGCCCGGGGCGAAGACGCTGACCTCGGCGGTGCGCGGACAGCTCCGCGACCCCGCCACGCGTGCCGAGGCCATGAGCCTGATCATGGCGCGCTGACCGCTGACCTGCCGGCCCGCTGACCCGCCGACGCCGGACGGGAACGGCCGGGAACGGCCGGGTCAGGAACGGACGGCCTACGCCGCCGCCGCGTTCTTGTTGTCGTCCTCGTCGTCCGGGAGCTTGCAGACGCGTTCCAGGAACAGGGCCGCCGCGATCACCGCGATGCCGGCCAGGACCGCGAAGCCCGCGTAGATGGCCTGGTCGCGGCGGGCCGGGATGTCGAGGGAGCCGAGCAGGAAGACCCCGACGCCGCCGTACATCCCGGCGACCAGGGCGACGACGAGGGCGCTGGCCTGGCCGAAGACCACGGCACGGGCCGCCATCAGGGGCTCGACGCCCTTCGCGCCCGGCCGGCGCTCACGCTGGGCGCGCAGCCGGGAGCGGATGGAGAGCGCCGTCGCCAGCAGGACCACGGCGATCACCGCGAGCACGATGGGTGCGAACAGCGGGACGCTCGGCAGGGTGCCGAGGGAGTCCCAGAGGCGGGCGCCGCCCCAGGACAGCACCCCGGCCGCGGCGAAGAGGCCGGCCAGTACTCCGAGCCGTAGTTGCTTCACCGGGTGAGCCGCCCTTCGTCGTCCGTGGACCGCGGCGGTCCGTGGATGTCCTGCTGTTCCGCTGTCTCCTTCGAGCCTAACGACTACTCGGGCAGCCGGAGTTCCAGGTCGGCCCGGGGCAGTACGCCGTCGCGTCCCACACCGGCCAGCAGAGCGGCGACCGGCCCGGCGCCGGGCAGTTGGGCCTCGGGGTCCACGTCGTGCCACGGGGCGAGCACGAAGGCGCGCTCGCGGGCCCGGGGGTGGGGGAGGGTGAGCTCCGGGTCGTCGGAGACGACGTCGGCGTACGCGACGATGTCCACGTCGATGGTGCGCGGCCCCCAGCGCTCCGCGCGGACCCGGTCGAAGGCCTCCTCGATGGCCTGGCCGCGTTCCAGGAGGGAGGACGGGGGCAGCGTCGTCTTCACGACGACGACCGCGTTGAAGTACGACGGCTGGGAGCCGGGGTCGACGCCCCACGGCTCCGTCTCGTACACGGGGGAGACGGCCTTGACCCGGAGGCCCGGCGTGTCCTCCAGGGCGTCGATGGCGCCCTGGAGGGTCTCCAGACGGTTGCCCAGGTTGGAGCCTAGGGAGATCACGGCGCGTTTGGGGTTGGAGAGGGTGATGTCCGCGGCGTCCACCTGCTCGACCACGAAGGCGGGAACCGGCTGTACGGTCGGGTCGCTCTGCCCCTCGGTAGAAAATGCAGTCATGCTCGGCTCCGGGTGATGGTGATGGTGACGTCGTCGAAGGGGACGGTGATGGGCGCATCCGGCTTGTGGACCACGACCTCCACCTCCTCGACGCCTTCGTGCTTGAGGCACTGCTGGGCGATGCGCTCCGCGAGCGTCTCGATCAGATCGACCGGTTCGCCCTGGACCACGGCCACGACCTCTTCGGCGACCACGCCGTAGTGCACGGTCCTGGTGAGGTCGTCCGCGGCTGCCGCGGGGCGGGTGTCGAGGCCGAGCACCAGGTCCACGATGAACGTCTGTCCCTCTTCCCGTTCCCGGGGAAAGACGCCATGGTGCCCACGGGCCTTGAGGCCGCGCAGCGCGACACGATCCACGCGAATCACTCCTGCTGTTGTTGTCGAAGGGGCACGGGACCGCGTGCGGGCGGCCGCATACCCATTTCCGAATCTACCTGCGAGCGCCGACAGTCCTCCCCCGCGGGGGCTATGGACACGGCGGTACGGGACTGGTAGCCGCTGATACCCCGATGTGCCCGGTTCCAACCCCGCCGAGCTGCCTTTGGGGCCCATACCGGCGTTGTACCCACTCAGGACGAGGAGTCTTCGTCCTCTTCCTCGCCGGTTTCGGCCAGTACGGGCGAGCCGTGGTGGGACCAGAGCTTCCAGCCGTCCGGAGTGCGGCGGAACACATTGGTCGCGACGACCAGTTGGCCGACGAGCGGCCCCAGGGAGCTGCCCTCCTCGGCGGGACCGCCGCTGAGGATGTTCTCGGTACAGGTCACCAGGGCGGTGTCGCCCGTCATGGAGACCCCGACGTCGGTCAGGAAGAACTGGATGTACTCGGTGTTCGCCATGATCAGGGCGTAGCTGCGCAGCACCTCGCCGCGGCCCGTGAGCACCGGCCAGCCGGGGTGGACGCAGGAGACGGTGAGGTCCTCCCCGGGCAGCCAGAGTGCGGTCAGCTCGTCCAGGTCGCCGCGCTCCATGGCCTCGTAGAAGGCGGTGTTGGCCCGCTCGACCGCCTCGATGTCGTCGGCGGCGGAGGTCTGTTCGTCCTGCGGCTCGTTCACGCGGCTCCCTCGACCGCCCGGGCGACCCGGACGGCGTCGGCGGTGGCCCGTACCTCGTGGACCCGGACGGCCCAGGCACCGGCCCGGGCGGAGAGCGCGGAGACGGCGGCGGTGGCCGCGTCGCGCTCGCGGGCGGGCGGCGGGGCGCCGCCCGCACCGGCCAGCACGTGTCCCAGGAACCGCTTCCGCGACGCGGCGACCAGCAGCGGGCGGCCGAGGCCGTGCAGCGCGTCGAGGCGGGCGATGAGCGACAGGTCGTGGGCGGCGTCCTTGGCGAAGCCGAGGCCGGGGTCGATCACGATCCGTTCGGGGGCGACACCCCCGGCGACCACGGCGTCCATCCGGACCCGCAGTTCCTCGACGACCTCGGCGACGACGTCCCCGTACACCGCCCTGCTGTTCATGGACTCGCTGAAGCCGCGCCAGTGCATGACGACGAACGGCACCGAGGCGGCGGCGACGACCGGGACCATGTCCGGGTCGGCGAGCCCGCCGCTCACGTCGTTGACCAGGACCGCTCCCGCGGCGACGGCCTGCTCGGCGACCCGGGCCCGCATGGTGTCGACGGAGACGGCGACCCCCTCCGAGGCCAGGCCGCGAACGACCGGGACCACCCGCCGCAGCTCCTCCGACTCATCCACCCGGCTCGCACCGGGGCGGGTCGACTCACCGCCGACGTCGACCAGGTCGGCGCCCTCGCCGACCAGGTCGAGGCCGTGCTTGACGGCCGCCGTGGTGTCGAACCAGCGGCCCCCGTCGGAGAAGGAGTCGGGGGTCACGTTGACGACACCCATGACCGCGCAGCGGTCCCACTCCGGCAGGCCCTGCACCGTGCCTCGTCCATGCAACGTACTCATACGACCAGCGTAGGCCCGTGCGGGGACCGGTCACGCCGGACGGACGCCGTGCTCCCCCGTGGAGGCCCGCATGTGCGGGCACGGGCGCCGGCCGCCCGCCGGCAGCCGGCGGGCCAGCGGGCGGGGGAGCGCGAAGCTGACGAAGCCCTCCGCCTGCATGGCCGCCAGGGAGATCCGGGGCAGGTCGCGGGCGGTGCGGTAGACCACGAACCGGGGTTCCCAGCGGGGCCGGAACTTGGCGTTGAACTTGTACAGGGACTCGATCTGGAACCAGCGCGACAGGAAGACCAGCAGCCCGCGCCAGACCCGCAGCACCGGCCCGGCCCCCAGCTTCTCGCCGCGGGCCAGGGCGGAGCGGAACATCGCGAAGTTGAGCGAGACACGCGTGATGCCGAGCCGGGGCGCGGCCTGCAGGGAGGCGACGATCAGCAGCTCGTTCATCCCCGGGTCGGCGGCGCGGTCGCGGCGCATCAGGTCGAGGGACATCCCGTCGGTGCCCCACGGGACGAAGTGGAGGACGGCCTTCAGGTCGCCGTACGGGGAGTCCGCGTCGTGCTCGTCGGCCTTGTGGGCGGTGGCGACGAAGCAGTCCGGGTCGGCGCCGTCGCCGATCCGGCCGAGTGCCATGGAGAAGCCGCGCTCGGTGTCCGTGCCGCGCCAGTCGGCGGCGGCCCGCCGGATGCGGGCCAGTTCGGCCTCGCCGATGTCGGCCACGCGCCGGACCCGCGTCTCGTACCCCCCGCGCTCAATGCGCTTCACCATCTGGCGCACGTTGCGCATCGCGCGTCCGGCGAGCGAGAAATCCGCGACGTCCACCACCGCCTCGTCGCCGAGTTCCAGGGCGTCGAGGCCGGTCTCACGGGTCCAGACCTCGCCGCCGGTCTCGCTGCAGCCCATCACCGCGGGGGTCCAGGAGTGCGCCCTGGCCTCGTCCATGAAGCGTTCGATGGCGCCGGGCCAGGCCTCCACGTCGCCGATCGGGTCGCCGCTGGCCAGCATCACCCCGGACACCACGCGGTAGCAGACGGCGGCCTTGCCGCTGGGCGAGAAGACCACGGCCTTGTCGCGTCGGAGCGCGAAGTGGCCGAGCGAGTCGCGGCGGCCGTGCCGCTCCAGCAGGGCGCGCAACTGTGCCTCGTCGTCCTCGGTGAGGCGGGCGGCCGGGTGCTCGGGCCGGAAGGCGAGGTAGATCGTGGTGACGGCGGTCAGCAGACCGAGCGCGCCCAGCGAGTAGGCCACGGTCCAGGAGGTGTCGCCGGCGTACTCGACCGGGCCCTCGAAGCCGAACAGCCCGTACAGCACGTGCTGGAGCCGGTCCGCGATGCTGGGGTTCCCGACCAGGCGGCCCGGGTGGACGCTCACGATGACCAGGCCGAGCCCGAGCGAACCCGCTCCGAGCAGGACGAAGTTGGCCAGGGCCCTCCAACGGCTGCGTGGGTCGGGGAGCGCGGCGAATTCACTCCGATGGCGCACCAGCAGGTAACACAGCGTCAGCGAGACGACGGCGCCCAGGACCGAGTGCCGGTAGGTGAACTGGGCCACCGCACCGGCCGGGAGCAGGACGACGGCGGCCCGCCAGGCCCGGCGCTTGTGCCGCTTCAGACCGTGGGCCAGGAGCAGCAGCAGGACGCCGGCGCTCAGCGAGAGCGCGGCGGCGAAGGGGCCGAGGGCGCCGGGGAGGACCTCGGCGAGGGTGTGCATCCGGCTGTGCCGGAAGCGCGGGAAGACGCCCGCGGCGACGTCGATCAGGCCGACGGCGGTGCAGGCGGTGCCGACGAGTGCCGGCACGGTCTCGGGTCGCGGTCCGTGCACGAACTTCCGTACACCATTCGGAACCGATCCCGATTTATCCCCATCTAGCGTGACAGACATCGCTTCCCGTGGTTCCGCGAGAGATTCTTGGAGTCCGTCGGCCGGAGCCCTGCGGACGATGTGCGACCTCTAGGACGAGGCTTCCGGGCCGCGGGTTCACCCGGCACCCGGAAATTTCCTGACAAGAAAGTTCTACCGCCATGGGCCTTACCGGCAACGCAGTGCTGATCCTGGCGATCACGCTGGCCGTCGTGCTGTTCGCCGTCACGATCTGGTGCTGGCCGAGGCTCGCCCGGCGCAGCGTCCCCGTGGTGTTCGGCAGGGTGGGGCTGCTGCTGGCGACCCAGGTGGCGGTCTTCGTCACCGTCGGTCTGATGGCGAACAACTCGTTCCTCTTCTACGGCTCCTGGGCGGATCTGTTCGGCCAGAAGCAGGACCTGGGTGTGGTGACCGACCATGCCCAGGGGACCCTGGCGGAGAAGAACATCGTCCGGGTGGGGACGCGGCGGCCCGATGTGCCGGGGGGCTCCCGTCCCGGCTCGGCCGGGCGGATCGACAAGGTCGTGATCGCCGGGCGGAGCACGGGGATCGAGACCTCGGCCTATGTGTACCTGCCGCCGGAGTACTTCCAGGAGGCGTACGCCCGGCGGAAGTTCCCGGCGGTCGTGGTGCTCACCGGCTACCCGGGCACCGCGGAGAACCTCATCAAGGGGCTCGACTACCCGAAGACATCACTCGGACGGGTGCGGGCCGGCCGCTCCCAGCCGATGATCCTGGTGATGCTGCGGCCGACCGTGGCGCCGCCGCGGGACACCGAGTGCGTGGACATAGAGGGCGGCCCGAAGACCGAGACGTTCTTCGCGGACGACCTGCCGTCCGCCGTCTCGGCGGCGTACCGGGTCGGGCGGCACGCCCGGAACTGGGGGATCATGGGCAACTCGACCGGTGGCTACTGCGCCCTGAAGATCGGTCTGCACCATCCGGAACGCTTCACGGCGAGCGCGGGGCTCTCCGCGTACTACAAGGCGGCCGAGGACCCGACGACCGGTGACCTCTTCCACGGCGACCGTCGGGCGCGCGAGCGTGCCGATCTGCTGTGGTCCCTGGAGCACCGGCCGCAGCCCGAATCGTCCTTCCTCGTGACGACGTCCCGCCGGGGCGAGGCGAACTACGCCGCGACGCGGAAGTTCGTGGCCGAGGTGCAGCGGCCCGCGCGGGTCTCGTCGATCGTGCTGGACAGCGGCGGGCACAACTTCAACACCTGGCGCCGGGAGATCCCGGCGGCCCTGGAGTGGATGAGCAGCCGGCTCAGCGAGAGCTGACCGGTGGCGCCGGGCGGGGGCGACGGGAGCTCGGCGCGGGCGCCCCGCCGGGCCGGCTCAGGCTGAGCGCGTGCACCCCGTCGGGGCGACGGGAGCTGAGGGCGTGCACTCCGCCGGGCCGGCTCAGGCTGAGTGCGTGCACCCTGCCGGGCCGGCTCAGGCTCAGCGCGGGCGCCCCGCCGGGCCGGCTCAGGCCCCCGGGGTCTGCGCGACGGCCGCCACGCTCTCGACGGCCACTTCGGCGCGCGGCACGGCCAGGTCGTCGGCGCTGATCGAACGCCGCAGCGCCTCGTGGAGCCGGGCCGGGGTGAGCACACCGAGGAACCGGCCCTCGCTCTGCTCGTCGATGACCGCGATCCAGCCGGCGTCGTGCTGGAGCATGGTGGCGAACGCCTGCTTGAGCGGGGCGCCGACGGGCAGCCAGGCCTCCATCCGGCGGGCGTGCTCGCGGACCGTGCCCGTGGCGCCGCTCAGTGCGTCACCGGCCGGGATCCAGCCGTGCAGCCGGCCGTCGCCGTCCAGCACCACGGCCCAGCGTGCCCCTTCCGCGCGCAGCCGCTCGGTCGCCCGGTCCAGCGGGTCGTCGAGGTGGACGACGGGCGGCCGGTCGAGGTCGCTCTCCTCGACGGGGGTCACCGAGAGCCTCTTGAGCCCGCGGTCCGCGCCGACGAAGTCGGCGACGTAGTCGGTGGCGGGGGCGCCGAGCACGGTGGCCGGTGAGTCGAACTGCTCGATCGAGCCCTGTCCGTAGACGGCGATACGGTCGCCGAGGCGGACGGCCTCCTCGATGTCGTGCGTCACGAACAGCACGGTTTTGCGGACCTGGGCCTGGAGGCGCAGGAATTCGTTCTGCAGCCGTTCCCTGACGACCGGGTCGACCGCGCCGAAAGGTTCGTCCATCAGCAGCACCGGCGGGTCCGCCGCCAAGGCCCGGGCCACGCCCACGCGTTGGCGCTGACCACCGGACAACTGTTCCGGATAGCGGTCGCCATAAACGGAAGGATCGAGTCCGACCAGGTCGAGGAGTTCCGCGGCGCGGGCCCGGCCCTTTCCCCGTTTCCAGCCGAGGAGATGCGGGACGGTCGCCGTGTTCTCCAGCACCGTACGGTGCGGAAACAGACCGACCTGCTGGATCACATAGCCGATGCGGCGCCGCAGTTGGACGGGATCGATGGCGGATATGTCGTCCCCGTCGAGGAATATCCGGCCCTCGGTCGGCTCGATCAGCCGGTTCACCATCTTCATGGTGGTCGTCTTGCCACAGCCCGACGGCCCGACGAGCGTGACGAGTTCACCTTCGGCGACCTCGAAGGAAAGGTCGTCGACGGCGGTCGTGCCGTCCGCATACCGCTTGGTGACGTGCTCGAAACGGATCATGGTTCCCCATTGTCGCGCGTGTTCTGTGAAGGACGTGTTGCTGGAATACAACGGCCTCGGCGATTGTCAGTGGTCGAGGATAGGCTCGCCGGACATCAGTACGAGAGACGATCGGGAGGTGGGGGCGGATGGCCGGACAGAACTGCCTGGTGACGAACGACTGGATCTGCGGCGAGTATCTCCGCTCCCGCAGTCAGGAGTTGACGGACGCGACGGTGCAGCACATCTGGATCACCGCCGTCTCGGTGGCGATCGGGGTGGCCGTGGCCTTTCCGCTGGCGCTGCTCGCCCGTCGCGGCCGGCACTTCGCCGGGCCCGTGCTCGGGCTGACGACGGTGCTCTACACGGTGCCGTCGCTCGCGATGTTCTCGCTCCTGCTGCCGCTGTTCGGACTCTCGGCGGCGCTCGTCGTCACCGGGCTCGTGCTTTATTCGCTGACGATTCTCGTACGCAACATCCTGGCGGGACTCCAAGCGGTGCCTCAGGAGGCGAAGGAGGCCGCCCGCGGCATGGGGTACGGGCCGGTGCGCCTGCTGTGGGAGGTCGAACTCCCGCTGGCGATGCCCGCTTTGATGGCGGGGATACGGATCGCCACAGTGTCCACGATCGCGCTGACCACCGTCGGATCGATCGTCGGCCGCGGCGGTCTGGGCAACCTCATCGAGGACGCCCTGCCGAGCTTCTTCAAGGCCCAGGTGCTGGCCGCCTCGGTGCTCTGCGTCCTGCTCGCGGTGGTCGCGGATCTGCTGCTGCTCGGTGTCCAGCGGCTGCTGACCCCCTGGACCCGCATACCGGCCGCCCGCGACGCCGTGGGCACACCCGTTCCGGCGAAGGCGGTCTGACCCGTGGGAGTTCTCGGCGAGGCCTGGACCTGGCTCGGCACCGGTGCCAACTGGTCGGGAGAGAGCGGGGTGGCCCATCGGCTCGGCGAGCATCTGTACGTCAGCGGGGTGGCGCTCGCCCTGTCCTGCGCCATCGCCCTGCCCATCGCGCTGTACCTGGGCCACATCGGGAAGGGCGGTGCGCTCGCCGTCAACATCTCCAACGTGGGGCGGGCGATACCGGTCTTCGCGGTGCTGGCCCTCTTCATGGTCTCGCCGCTGCGCAACGCGGGATACATACCGACGATCATCGCCCTGGTGCTCTTCGCGGTGCCGCCGCTGCTGACCAACGCCTACGTCGGGATGACGGAGGTGGACCGTTCGGTGGCGGAGGCGGCGCGGGGGATGGGCATGTCCGGCGGGCAGCTCTTCCTCCGGGTCGAACTCCCGCTGGCCTACCCCATGATCATGACCGGGCTGCGTTCGGCGGCGGTGCAGGTCGTGGCCACCGCGACGATCGCCGCGATGGTCGGCCAGGGCGGTCTCGGCCGGATCATCACCGCCGGCTTCAACACGTACAACACCCCGCAGGTGGTCGCGGGCGCCCTGCTGGTCGCCGTACTGGCGCTGCTGGTGGAGACGGCACTGGTCGGTATCGACCGGCTGCTGTCACCGCTGCGCCGCCGCCGGACCGCATGAGCGTCCGGCCGGCCCGCTCAACCGATAACGCACATCGCATATGGCCTCGTTGCCGTGGACGGAGAACAGTATGAGCAGGACCTCGCGCCTGGCCGGTGCGGTCATCGGCATCGTGGCGCTCGCGGGCTCGCTCGCCGCCTGCGGCGGCGACAGCCTGGAGAAGGACAAGGGCGGAACGGCCGCGTCCGACGCGGACAAGGGCTCGGGGAAGAAGGGCTCGCTGGTCGTCGGCGCCGCCGCCTTCACCGAGTCCAAGGTGCTCGCGGAGCTGTACGCCGGAGTCCTGTCGGAGGCCGGATACAGCACGTCGGTCACCACGGTGAAGAACCGTGAACTCTACGAACCGTCGCTGGAGAAGGGCGAGATCGACGTCGTCCCGGAATACGCGGCGACGATCGCGGAATTCCTCAACGCCAAGGTGAACGGGGCGAAGGCGGCCGAGGCGAAGCCGGTCGCCTCGGGCGACACCGCCGCCACGGTCGCCGCCCTGGAGAAGCTCGCCACTCCGCGCGGGCTGAAGGTGCTGCCGGCCGGTGCGGCCGTCGACCAGAACGCCTTCGCGGTCACCAAGGAATTCGCCGACAAGAACAAGCTCAAGACGCTCTCCGATCTCGGCGCCTCCAAGATCAAGGTGAAGATCGCGGCGGGTGACGAGTGCGAGGTGCGGCCCTTCTGCGCACCCGGGCTGAAGAAGACGTACGGCATCGACGTCACCGGAATCGACCCCAAGGGGGTCGGCACCCCGCAGTCCAAGCAGGCGGTCAAGGACGGCAAGGACCAGCTGGTCCTGACCACGACCACGGACGCGGTGCTCGACACCTTCGGTCTGGTCTTCCTCGAGGACGACAAGAAGCTGCAGAACGCGGACAACGTGCTGCCCGTCCTCAATGCCGAGGACGCCGGAGCCCAGGACATCGCCGACGCCCTCGGCAAGCTCACCGACGCGCTCACGACACAGGATCTGGCGGAACTGAACCGCAAGGTCGACGCCGAGCGCGCCAAGCCCGGCGATGTCGCCAGGGAATACCTGGAGACGAAAGGTCTGATCAAGAAGTAGCAAGGGCGGAATGAGCGATTCAGGGGCCGTCAGGTAACTGCCGGGGAACAGATTGCCGGGCGGCCCCCCAAGCGGACCGTACGCACGGTAAATTTCAGGCCATGCCACGTGGACGCCATCGCCATTCGCCACCTCTGCACAGAATCCTTCCGCCTTCGGTCGTCGCCGGAGCGGCGGTCCTCTGTGCCGCGGGAGCCTGGCTGCTCGCCGAGCCGCTGGTCCTGCGCGGACTGGTCGCCGCCGCGGCGGCCGCCGCCGTCACCGGCGCGTATCTGATGCGCAGCTGGGACCGGGAGGCGGGCCGTCGCGTCGCGGAGCTGACGCGCGCCCGCGCCAGTGACGAATGGCGCGCCGAGGAACGGGTGGCGGAGCTGGAAACGGATCTGGAGGAGTCGCGCGAACTGCGCGCCCGCCTGGAGACGAAGCTGCGCCGCAAGCGCGTGGAGCTCGCCGGGCTGCGGGGCGAGCACGCCGCGCTGCTGCGGCGGTACGCCAACGCGGAGACCGAGCGCGCCAGCGTCCTGGAGAGCCGGCGGCAGCTTGCGCTGGAGGCGTCCGCGCCGCCCCGCGAACTGCCCGCCGCGCGCAGCACCCCGACCCCGTCGGCGTATCTGCGCGCCGCCCAGGCCCTCGACGACCTCTCGCGCAACGGGGCGCTCCAGGAGGCCCGGCGCACCGCCGAGCAGGCCAGGAAGCGCGATCTCGCGGAGCGGGCCCGGGAAGCGGAGGAGCCGCAGGGGAAGCACGCGGCGGCCGGGCACCCGCAGGCAGCCGCCGGGCAGCCGGGTGCCGAGCCGCACCGTCGTCCGCAGGCCGCCCTGCCCGCGAGCCGGCCGGACCGGGCGCTGCCCGCCCCGCGCGCGGTTCAGGCCGCCAGCGCGGTCGTTCCGTACGCGGCCTCGCGCCGCCATCTGGTGCCGCAGGGCAGCTTCGACTTCTTCGGTACGCAGAAGGCGCACGCCGCGATCGAGTCCGTGCAGAACGAGGACCTCGCCGACGTGGTGGGCGAGGAGGCGCTGGCCGCGCACCGCACGGGCGCGGCCGAGAACCGGGCCGTCGGCAAGGTCATCGACCTCACCGCGCACGACGAGACCGAGCAGCTGGACGTGGCGGAGCTCCGCAGCGCGATCTCGTAGAACGAAACGAAACGAACCAGGCGGCAGCCGCCGGCGGCTACTTGTCGATGTCGCCGACGACGAAGAACAGCGAACCGAGGATCGCCACCATGTCGGCGACGAGCGTGCCCGGCAGCAGTTCGGTGAGCGCCTGGATGTTGTTGAACGAGGCGGAGCGCAGCTTCAGCCGGTACGGGGTCTTCTCGCCCTTGGACACCAGGTAGTAGCCGTTGACGCCGAGCGGGTTCTCGGTCCAGGCGTAGGTGTGGCCCTCGGGGGCCTTCAGCACCTTGGGCAGCCGCTGGTTGATCGGACCGGGCGCCAGGTCCGCCATCCGGTCCAGACAGGCGTCCGCCAGGTCCAGCGCGTTGTGCGTCTGCTCCAGCAGGCACTCGAACCGGGCGAGGCAGTCGCCCTCGGTACGCGTGACGACCTTCAGGGTGTCCCGGAGCTCCCCGTACGCCAGATACGGCTCGTCGCGCCGCAGGTCGAAGTCGACGCCCGAGGCGCGGGCGATCGGCCCGGACACCCCGTAGGCGTGCACCGCCCGATCCGACAGGACGCCCACTCCACGGGTACGGCCTCGGAAGATCTCGTTGCCGAGCACCAGCTTGTCGTAGACGTCCATCCGGGAACGGACCGAAGCGACGGCGTCCCGGGCGCGCCCGAGCCAGCCCGCCGGAAGGTCCTCCTTGAGGCCGCCGACCCGGTTGAACATGTAGTGCATCCGGCCGCCGGAGACCTCCTCCATCACGGCCTGGAGCTCCTCGCGCTCCCGGAACGCGTAGAACACCGGCGTGATCCCGCCGAGTTCCAGCGGGTACGAGCCCAGGAACATCAGGTGGTTGAGGACCCGGTTCAGCTCGGCGAGCAGGGTGCGGGTCCACACCGCGCGCTCCGGGACCTCCATGCCGAGCATCCGCTCGACGGCCATCACGACGCCCAGTTCGTTGGAGAACGCCGACAGCCAGTCGTGGCGGTTGGCGAGCATCACGATCTGCCGGTAGTCGCGGGCCTCGAAGAGCTTCTCCGCGCCGCGGTGCATGTAGCCGATGACCGGTTCGGCGTGCTGGATGCGTTCGCCGTCCAGGACGATGCGCAGACGGAGCACGCCGTGGGTGGAGGGGTGCTGGGGGCCGATGTTGAGCACCATGTCGGTGCTTTCCGCTGCGCCGCCGATGCCGACTGTCGTCTCCGTCATGGGGCACAGTATTGCCTGCGGCCCGTCTTCCCGGGGCTCCGCCCCGGACCCGCTCCTCAATCGCCGGCGGGGCTGAGTGGGCCCACCCGTTGCGTCAGCCAGCCGAAGTCGCCCAGTCCGCCCCGGGCCGTGAGTTCCGCGGCTTCGCCCGCCGAGGCCAGCGCCCGTACGTAACCCGCCGGATCGCTCGACGCGAGCGACAGCGGAGGGCGTTCGCCCGTGACGCCCAGCTGCCGCAACGCCTCGCGCTGCGTGCGGATCTCCGCGCCCGGCCCGCCCGCCGCCGCGCACGCGTCCAGGGCGACGTGCGCGGTGAGGTCGCAGCTGCCGTCCGGCACCGGCGGCACCTCGCGCCCCGCCCGGAACCCGGTCAGCGTGCCGAACGGCGGCCGCCGCTCCCGTACGTGCATGTAGTCCACCGCCACCGCGAGCCCGCCGGACAGGGTGGCCACCGCACCCGCCCACGCCTCGTCGCGCGGGCGGCCGATCTCGGCCCTGCTGCCCGGCCCCGCCGACGGCCACCAGCGGCGCAGCCACTGCGCGTCCGCCCCGCTCACCGGGTCGCCCAGCCGCTCCGCACCGTCCGCCGTCCGCACCAGGACGTACCGCTCGGTGCCGTCCGGGTCGCTCTCGGCCACCGGCAGCGGCACGTTGTCCAGCCACTCGTTGGCGAACAGCAGCCCGCGCGCCCCCTGCGGCGGCTTCGCGCACCACTCGATCCGTGGGTCCAGGCCGGGCGGCCGGGCGGCGAGCTCCACTGCGTACGCCCGTACCGTGAGGCCGTTCCCGCCCTCGGCCGGGAGCGCGGCGAGCACTCCCGTCAACAGCTCTCCGCGTCCCGCCCCCATATCCACCAGGTCCACGGACGCGGTCCGCAGTTCCCCGGCCGTCCTGACCAGCAGCCGGGCGACGGCCGCGGCGAACAGCGGGGAGGCGTGCACCGAGGTGCGGAAATGCCCCGCGGGCCCCTCCGGGCTCCGGTAGAACCCCCCGTCCCCGTACAAAGCGGTCTCGGCCGCCTCCTGCCACCCACGCCACTCATCCGTCACGTTCCCAAGTCTCCACCTTGGGGAGTACGGTCTCCGGACCCGGATCGGCCCTTCGGCTGACCCGTGCCCCCCTCGCCCTTCCCTACGCTGGGTTACGTGCAGCGCCTCTACGACTTCATCCGCAGACACCCGACGGGCGTCGACAGCTTCTGGGCTGTCTTCCTCCTCGGGATCTCCGGCATGACGATCGTGGTCGGCGACGTCGGGCACGGCGGACGCGCGGAGCGCATCGCCATCGTGCCGGTCGTCATCGGTCTCTGCGTCGTCGTGGCGCTGCGCCGGCGCGCACCCGAGAAGATGCTGCTGCTCGCCATCGCGATGGGCGTGGCCCAGCTGGCGTTCGGGGTCAGACCGACCGTCGCGAACTTCGCCATGCTGGTGATCACCTTCACCGTGGCCACCGTCGGCGAACGCTGGGCCTCCCGGCTCGCCCTGGCGTGCAGCCTGTGCGCGGCCGCGCTCTCCCAGCTCCGCTGGCCGGAGCGGGAGGACATGCCGCGCAGCTGGGCGGAGTCGGTCTTCGTCGTCGTCGTGATGACGGTGCCGTTCGTGCTGGCCTGGGTGCTCGGCGACTCGATGCGGACGCGGCGGGCCTACTTCGACCAGCTGGAGGAGCGTGCCGCCCGGCTGGAGCGGGAGCGCGAGGCGCAGTCGAAGGTCGCGGTGGCGGCCGAGCGGGCCCGTATCGCCCGCGAGCTCCACGACGTCGTCGCGCACAACGTCTCGGTGATGGTGGTGCAGGCGGACGGTGCCGCCTATGTGATGGACGCGGCCCCCGACCAGGCCCGGCAGGCGCTGGAGACGATCTCCAGCACCGGTCGGCAGGCGCTCGCGGAGATGCGCCGGCTGCTGGGCGTGCTGCGCACGGGCGACGCCCCGGAGTCGGGGGAGTACGTCCCGCAGCCCGACGTCGAGCAGATCGAGGATCTGATCGAGCAGGTCAGAGCGGCCGGTCTGGCCGTCGACTTCAGGATCGAGGGCACCCCGCGCTCGCTGCCCAGCGGAGTCGAGCTGACGGCGTACCGCATCGTGCAGGAGGCGCTGACCAACACCCGCAAGCACGGCGGTCCGAACGCCGGGGCCAGCGTGCGGCTGGTCTACTTCGACGACGGGCTCGGCCTGCTGGTGGAGGACGACGGCCGGGGCGCGGCGCACGAACTGTACGAGGACGGCGGCGCCGACGGGGCGGGCCACGGCATGATCGGTATGCGCGAACGGGTCGGCATGGTCGGCGGCACACTGGATGCCGGACCGCGCCCCGGCGGCGGATTCCGGATCAGCGCGCTGCTGCCGCTCAAGGCCGCGAACTAGGGTCTTTCGGTAAGACAGCCGGTTCAGATGTGCGTGCCGGGACCCGCGAGCCCGGCGTGGTGCAAACGAAAGGCCCCAGGGACCGGGCCGGTTTTCCGAGCCACCGACCGACCGCAGGACGAACAGGAGACAGGGACCCCATGGCGATCCGCGTGATGCTCGTCGACGACCAGGCGCTGCTGCGTACCGGCTTCCGGATGGTGCTCGCCGCGCAGCCGGACATGGAGGTCGTCGCCGAGGCGGGCGACGGCGCGGAGGCGATCGAGAACCTCCGCGCGACCGCCGTCGACGTGGTGCTCATGGACGTGCGGATGCCCCGGCTGGACGGGGTCGAGGCCACCCGCCGCATCTGCGCGCAGCCCGATGCGCCCAAGGTGCTCATCCTGACGACGTTCGACCTCGACGAGTACGCCTTCTCGGGGCTGAAGGCAGGCGCCAGCGGCTTCATGCTGAAGGACGTACCGCCCGGCGAACTGCTCGCCGCGATCCGTTCCGTGCACAGCGGCGACGCCGTCGTCGCCCCGTCCACCACCCGCCGGCTGCTCGACCGCTTCTCGCCGATGCTGCCCAGCAGTACGGCCGAGCCGCAGCACAAGGACGTCGCCAAGCTCACCGAGCGCGAACGCGAGGTGATGCTGTTGGTCGCCCAGGGCCTGTCGAACGGCGAGATCGCGGGGCGGCTGGTGCTCTCCGAGGCGACCGTGAAGACACATGTCGGCCGGATCCTGACCAAGCTGGGTCTGCGCGACCGGGTGCAGGTCGTGGTCCTCGCCTACGAGACCGGGCTGGTGCGCGCCGGGGGCGGGGCCGGCTGACCGATGGGCGCGCTCCTGTGGATCAACGGCCCGTTCGGCGGCGGCAAGACACAGACGGCGTACGAGCTCCGGCGGCGGCTGCCCGGAAGCGTGGTCTGCGATCCGGAACACGTCGGCTTCGGACTGCACCGGACGCTGCCGCCCGCGCTGCGCGGCGACTTCCAGGATCTGCCGGCCTGGCGGCGGGGCGTGCACGACATGCTCGCTCTCGCCCTGGACGGGCATCCCGGCACGGTCATCGCCCCGATGACCCTGGTCGAGCCCGGCTACTTCGCGGAGATCGTCGGACGGCTGCGCGAGGACGGGCGGACGGTGCATCACTTCTCCCTGCTCGCCGAGCGCGAGACGGTACTGGGGCGGCTGCGCGAACGCGGCCTGGGACGGGGCCTGAAGCGCGAGAGCTTCGCCGTCGCGAAGCTGGACCACTGCCTGGAGCGGCTCGCAGCCCCGGAGTTCGCCGAGCACATCCGTACCGACCGGCTGACGGTCCCCCAGGTCGCCGACCGGATCGCCGCGTCGGCGGGCCTCACCCTGCTGCCGGACACGGACGGCGCGCTGCGGCACCGGGTGCGCCGGGCCTGGACGGGGATCCGGCACATCCGGTTCGACTGAGAGGGCGCCGCCGGGCGCTCAGCGCAGGATCCCCTCCAGAAAGTCGCTGCCGAGCCGCGCCACCACGGTCAGGTCCAGCTGGTGCAGTACGTACCGGCCGCGGCGCCGCGTCGTGACCAGGCCCGCCTTCTTGAGGACGGTGAGATGGCGGGAGACCTCGGGGGCGGTAATGCCGTTCGTGTCGGCGAGCTCGCCGGTCGTGTAGGGCGAGCGGGCGATGTTGCGGCACAGCCGCATCCGCAGCGGGTGGGCCAGGGCCTCCATCCGGAGCTGGAGCAGTTCCACCGAGGCGGGCGAGGGCAGCTCGGGCCGGTGGACGGGGTAGTGGATCACCGGCCGCCAGCCGGGGGCGTGCAGCACCATCAGATGCGGCCAGCCGAGGCTGGTCGGGATGAGGGTGAGGCCGGGGCCGACGGCGGGGTCGGTGGCCTCGGTCGAGCCCTCGGTCAGCTTGTCGACGCTGATCCGTGCACCGTCCTCGCCGACGGAGAGGGCGGGCGAGACGGCCCGTACGGCCTCGGCGATCCCCTTGCGCCGCAGCAGATCCGTCTTGTGCCGTGCGTCGGCCGCCAGCGGGACCCGCACCCGCTGCCAGGTGTCCGCGAAGAACGCCTGGTCGCAGTCCTCGAACAGACGCCGGATCCAGCGGCGTACCGGGGCGGGGTCGGCCAGCAGCCGCTGGGTGAACTCCACCTGCTGCGGGCCGCGCGCCGCCGCCATCTCCAGGGCCCGGGCCCGCATGCCGGGGTCGTGGAGCGGGGAGGCCGCGCCGGTCCCGTACAGGTTGGCGCAGGTGAACTCCAGGGCCGCGGACACGAACCGCTCGTCGTCCAGCCGGTCCAGGATGTCCAGGTCCTCGGCGAGGCCGGCGCCGGTCCTGCCGTTGCCGCCGAGGACGCCGGCGAACGGCATGAAGATGTCCGAGAACGTGTTCCGCCACAGGAAGTCCGCCTCATGCAGCCGGTCGGCCAGGTCCGGTTCCAGGGACGTGGTGGTGGCCGTCGCCCAGCCGTGCAGTCCGGGGTGGTGCCCCGGCTCGGAGAGCGCGTGCAGGGCGACCCCCAGCTCGACGAGGGGCGAGGTCTCGAAGACGACGTGCCGGGGGTCGAGGCCCGCGATGCCGATGGTTACGCTCACCCGTCCATGGTGCGTGGTGAGCGGGACGGCCCGGGCCCCGATTGACGGCCGGCGTCAATCGGGGGCCCGCCGGGCCCCGGCTCACCGCAGCCGGCTCCGCCTCACCGCTGCCGCGCCACCCGCTCCAGGAACTCCGCCGCCGCCGCCCGGACGTCGGCCGCCGTCCACTCCAGCCCCGCCTCCGCCACCGTGACCTCGGTGAACGACACCCCGGGCGGGCCCGCGGCAGCCGGATGCCACAGGCGGAAGAGGGCCACGCCCGTCTCCTCCGCCTGGCGCAGCGACGCCTCCTCCAGCACATCCGCCGGGTAGGGCAGCCAGACCTGGAACTGGTGGGTGTGCGGGGGTTCCGGATGCACCCGGAACCACCCGGCACCGGCCTCCGTGAACGCCTCGGACAGCGCCGCCGCGACCACCCTCGCCTGGGCCACGTACGACGGCAGCTTCGGCAGCTCCCGGTCCAGGCCGATCAGCGCGGCGAGCGCCGCCGGGAACTGCTGGAAGAGCTGGCCGCCGTACCGGTGCCGCCAGGTGCGGGCCTCCTCGATCAGCGAGGCGGAGCCGGCGAGCGCCGCCCCGGAGATCCCGCCGAGGGTCTTGTAGAACGACACGTACACACTGTCGGCGAGCGCCGCGATCTCCGGCAGTTCCCGCCCGAAGTGGGCCGCGCACTCCCAGAGCCGCGCCCCGTCGAAGTGCACCACCGCGTCGCGCTCGCGGGCCGCCGCGACCACGGCCTCCAGCTCCTCCCACGTGGGCAGGACGAAGCCCGCGTCGCGCAGCGGCAGCTCCAGCATCAGGGTGCCGAACGGCTCTCCGAAGTCGCGGACCTCGTCCGCCGTGGGCAGCCGGGGCTCGTGCGTCGGGTGGACCGTACGCAGCCCGCTGACCGCGGACAGGGCCCCGCGCTCGTGCACCTCGGGGTGGGCGAGCGGGTGCAGGGCCACCGTCGGGTTGCCGGTCCGCCCGGCCCAGCAGCGCAGCGCGACCTGCTGCGCCATCGTCCCGGTCGGGAAGAACGCGGCGTCCTCGGTGCCCAGCAGTGCGGCGATCCGCCGCTCCAGCTCGGCGACGACACCGTTGCCGTAGATGTCGGCGGGCCGGTCGAGATCGGTGACCGTGGCCGCGCCCGCGGTCAGCGCCGCCAACTGCTCGCCGAGCGGGCGGTCCACCGGCGACCGTGACAGGAGCCTTCGGGCCTCCCGCCATGCGGCGATGCGGCGCAGCCGCCGCGGGTCGGGCTCCTCGTCCCCGTATCCGCGGGGGGTCTGCGGGCCGTCCGTGGCCTCGTCGCGCACCTGCTCGTCTGTGTCTGCCATGGGACGATCATCACGCAGAAGGCTGCCCCTGCCCACAGGATATGGACGCCGGTGCCACCGCGGCCGGGACTGTCCACAGCCTGTGGACAGCCGAGGGCCCGGGCGATGTGCTGGCGTAGCATGCAGAGGAATCGTCCGGTACCCCCCGCGGACTGGAACGGAAGGCCACCGCCGCGTGAATGCAATGACCCCCCAGGAGCCCCTCGACGCGAGGGACCGCCCCGCCAGGCTCACCGTCGGCGTCGTGGGCGCGGGCCGCGTCGGCCCCGCTCTCGCCGCCTCCCTGGCGCTCGCCGGGCACCGCCCCGTCGCCGTGTCGGGCGTCTCCGACGCCTCGGTGCGCCGCGCCGCCACCCTGCTTCCCGATGTCCCGCTGGTACCGCCCGCCGAGGTCCTCGCGCGCGCGGAGCTGGTCCTGCTGACGGTGCCCGACGACGCCCTGCCGGGGCTGGTCGAGGGCCTCGCCGAGACCGGCGCGGTCCGCCCGGGCCAGCTGATCGTCCACACCTCGGGGCGGTACGGCACGAAGGTGCTGGACCCCGCGCTGCGGGCCGGAGCCCTGCCGCTGGCCCTGCATCCGGCGATGACGTTCACCGGCACGTCCGTGGACGTGCAGCGGCTGGCCGGCTGCTCCTTCGGGGTCACCGCGCCCGAGCAGCTGCGGCTCGCCGCCGAGGCGCTGGTCATCGAGATGGGCGGCGAACCCGAATGGATCGACGAGGAGTCCCGCCCGCTCTACCACGCGGCCCTCGCCCTCGGCGCGAACCACCTGGTCACCCTGGTCGCCCAGTCGATGGAGCTGCTGCGCACGGCCGGTGTCTCCGCGCCCGACCGGATGCTCGGCCCGCTGCTCGGCGCCGCCCTCGACAACGCCCTGCGCTCCGGGGACGCCGCCCTGACCGGCCCGGTCGCCCGCGGCGACGCGGGCACGGTCGCCGCGCACATCCACGAGCTGCGCACCCACGCCCCGCAGACGGTGGCCGGTTACGTCGCGATGGCCCGCGCCACCGCGGACCGCGCGCTCTCCCACGGCATGCTCAAGCCGGAGTCGGCCGAGGACCTGCTCGACGTCCTGGCCGACGGCTCGGGCGCTACGGGCACCCCCGGCAGCGCCGGAACCGGACCGGAGGACTCCCGATGACCGCATCCGCCGCCACGCTGCTGCGTACCGCCGCCGAACTGGCGGGATACGCCCCCGACGGGGACCGGGCCGAGCGTGCCGTCGTCATGACGATGGGCGCCCTGCACGAGGGCCACGCCTCCCTGATCCAAACCGCGCGTGCGGTTGTCGGACCGGGCGGCCAGGTCGTCGTCACCGTCTTCGTCAACCCGCTCCAGTTCGGTGAGAGCGCCGACCTGGACCGCTACCCGCGCACCCTGGACGCCGATCTCGCCGTGGCCGGCGCGGCCGGCGCCGACGTGGTCTTCGCGCCGTCCGTCGACGAGGTGTACCCCGGCGGTGAACCCCAGGTCCGGATCTCCGCGGGCCCGATGGGCGAGCGGCTCGAAGGCGCCTCCCGCCCCGGACACTTCGACGGCATGCTCACGGTCGTCGCCAAGCTGCTCCATCTGACCCGCCCCGATGTCGCGTTCTTCGGGCAGAAGGACGCGCAGCAGCTGGCGCTGATCCGCCGCATGGTGCGCGATCTGAACTTCCCGGTGGAGATCGTGGGCGTGGAGACGGCCCGGGAGGCCGACGGTCTCGCGCTCTCCAGCCGCAACCGCTTCCTCGACACGCATGAGCGCCGCACCGCGCTCGCGCTGTCCCGGGCCCTGTTCGCGGCCCGTGACCGGCTCGCCGCCCAGCAGGCGCTGCACGCCCGCGCCCAGACGACGGGCGCGACGGAGAACCGGGCCGCCGGACTCAGCCGGCTCGGCGAGGCGCGGCTCGCGGCCGACGCCCAGGCCGTGGCCCGGGCCAGGCCGGACGGGGGCCCCGCCGCCGTGCGCGCGGCGGCCCGCGCGATCCTGGACGACGCGGCGGCCGAGCAGCCCCCGCTCGCCCTCGACTACCTGGCGCTGGTGGACCCGGCGGACTTCACCGAGATCCCCGACGACCGCACCGCGGGCGACGCGATCCTCGCCGTCGCCGCGCGGGTGGGCACCACCCGCCTCATCGACAACATCCCGCTGACCTTCGGAGCCACCGCGTGACCGGAATACGGCTGACCGCCCCCGCCCCTGGCTGGTCCATCGACGCCGACGTCGTGGTGGTCGGCTCCGGCGTGGCCGGCCTCACCACCGCGCTGCGCTGCGCCGCCGCGGGCCTCGCCACCGTCGTCGTCACCAAGGCCCGCCTCGACGACGGATCCACCCGCTGGGCGCAGGGCGGCGTGGCCGCCGCCCTGGGTGAGGGCGACACCCCGGAACAGCACCTGGACGACACCCTGGTCGCCGGCGCGGGCCTGTGCGACGAGGCGGCGGTCCGCACCCTCGTCACCGAGGGCCCCGACGCCGTACGCCGGCTGATCGGCACCGGCGCCCACTTCGACACGGCGGACGACGGCACCATCGCGCTGGGCCGCGAGGGCGGCCACCACCGCCGCCGCATCGCCCACGCGGGCGGCGACGCGACGGGCGCGGAGATCTCCCGCGCCCTGGTCGAAGCGGTCCGCGAGGCGGCCCTGCACACCGTCGAGAACGCCCTCGTGCTCGACCTGCTCACCGACGCCGAAGGCCGTACCGCGGGCGTCACCCTGCACGTCATGGGTGAGGGTCAGCACGACGGGGTCGGCGCGGTCAACGCCCCCGCGGTCGTCCTCGCCACCGGCGGCATGGGCCAGGTCTTCTCCGCCACCACCAACCCGCCGGTCGCCACCGGCGACGGCGTGGCACTCGCGCTGCGGGCGGGCGCGGAGGTCTCGGACCTCGAATTCGTCCAGTTCCACCCCACGGTCCTCTTCCTCGGCGCCGGTGCCGAGGGCCAGCAGCCGCTCGTCTCGGAAGCGGTACGGGGCGAGGGCGCCCATCTCGTCGACGCCCACGGCACGCGCTTCATGCTCGGGCAGCACGAGCTGGCGGAGCTGGCGCCGCGCGACATCGTCGCCAAGGCCATCACCCGCCAGATGCAGCTGCACGGCACCGAGCACATGTACCTCGACGCCCGCCACTTCGGCGCCGAGATGTGGGAGCAGCACTTCCCGACCATCCTGGCGGCCTGCCGGACCCATGGCATCGACCCGGTCACCGAGCCGATCCCGATCGCACCGGCCGCGCACCACGCCTCCGGCGGCGTCCGCACCGACCTGCGGGGACGTACGACCGTGCCCGGTCTGTACGCCTGCGGCGAGGTCGCCTGCACCGGGGTGCACGGCGCGAACCGGCTGGCGTCCAACTCGCTCCTGGAAGGCCTCGTCTTCGCCGAACGCATCGCGGCCGACATCGTCGCCGACCGGCCCCGGTCCGCGGCCGCCACGGTCGCCGACCGCCCCGCGCCCTCCCCGCTGCTGCCGCCCGAGGCCCGGAGCACCATCCAGCGGATCATGACCCGCGGCGCCGGCGTCGTGCGGTCCGCCGACAGCCTCGCCAGGGCCGCCGAGGAGCTGGAGGACCTGCACCGCAGCGCGTTCCTGAAGGCCGGGGCCGCCGAGCCCAAGGACGCGGTGCCCGGGGTCGAGGCCTGGGAGGTCACCAACCTGCTCCTCGTCTCCCGGGTCCTGGTCGCCGCCGCCCGGCAGCGCGAGGAGACCCGCGGCTGCCACTGGCGCGAGGACCGGCCCGAGCGCGACGACGAGAACTGGCGCCGCCACCTCGTCGTGAAGCTCACCCCGGACCGGCAGCTCGTCCTCCGTCGGACGGATACCGAGGCGTTCGGGCCCGTACAGCCGTCCGGGGCAGCAGACTGCGCAGCAACGAGCACCACCCACCCCACTCCCGAGGAGCCGTAACCGTGAGCACGCCCGAAGAGAATCCGCGCCCCACACCCGTGGACGTACCGCTGATCCAGATCGGCGCGCCCGCATCCGCCGCGGGCGGCTGCGGTGACGGCTGCGGCTGCGGCGGGGAGGACGGCTACGACCTGGACGCCCTGGAGTGCGGCCTGGACCCGGCGCTCGCGCAGCTCCTCGCCGACGCGGGGCTGGACCCGGTCACCGTCGAGGACGTCGCGCACGTCGCCATCGAGGAGGACCTCGACGGCGGGGTGGACGTCACGACCGTCGCCACGGTCCCCGAGGACGCGGTGGCCACCGGCGACTTCACCGCCCGTGAGGCGGGCGTCGTGGCCGGTCTGCGGGTCGCCGAGGCCGTTCTCTCCATCGTCTGTACGGACGAGTTCGAGGTCGAGCGGCATGTCGAGGACGGCGACCGCGTCGTCCCCGGCCAGAAGCTGCTGACCGTCACCACCCGCACCCGTGACCTGCTCACCGGCGAGCGCAGCGCGCTCAACCTGCTGTGCCGGCTCTCCGGCATCGCCACCGCCACCCGCGCCTGGGCCGATGTCCTGGAGGGCACGAAGGCCCAGGTCCGCGACACCCGCAAGACGACTCCTGGGCTGCGCGCCCTGGAGAAGTACGCGGTGCGCTGCGGCGGCGGCGTCAACCACCGCATGTCGCTGTCCGACGCCGCACTGGTCAAGGACAACCACGTGATCGCGGCGGGCGGCGTCGCCGAGGCGTTCAAGCGGGTCAGGGAGGAGTTCCCGGACCTCGCGATCGAGGTCGAGGTCGACACGATGCAGCAGGTCACCGAGGTCCTGGACGCCGGTGCCGATCTGATCCTGCTGGACAACTTCACCCCGTCGCAGACCGCCGAAGCGGTCGCGCTCGTCGGCGGCCGCGCGGTCCTGGAGTCCTCGGGCCGGCTGACCCTGGACTCCGCCCGCGCCTACGCGGAGGCCGGTGTGGACTACCTGGCCGTCGGCGCGCTGACCCACTCCTCGCCGATCCTCGACATCGGCCTGGACTTCCGCGACACCGACGGGGCCGGCGTCTGATGCTGCTCACCATCGACGTCGGCAACACCCACACGGTCCTCGGGCTGTTCGACGGTGAGGAGATCGTCGAGCACTGGCGCATCTCCACCGACGCCCGCCGCACCGCGGACGAGCTCGCGGTGCTGCTCCAGGGCCTGATGGGCATGCACCCGCTGCTCGGCATGGAGCTGGGCGACGGCATCGAGGGCATCGCGATCTGCTCCACCGTCCCGGCCGTCCTGCACGAGCTGCGCGAGGTGACCCGCCGCTACTACGGCGACGTCCCCGCCGTCCTCGTCGAGCCGGGCATCAAGACCGGTGTGCCGATCCTGATGGACAACCCGAAGGAGGTCGGCGCGGACCGCATCATCAACGCGGTCGCCGCCGTCGACCTGTACGGCGGTCCGGCGATCGTCGTCGACTTCGGCACCGCCACCACCTTCGACGCGGTCTCCGCCCGCGGCGAGTACACCGGCGGCGTCATCGCGCCCGGCATCGAGATCTCGGTCGAGGCGCTCGGCGTCAAGGGCGCCCAGCTGCGCAAGATCGAGCTGGCCCGGCCGCGCAGCGTGATCGGGAAGAACACCGTCGAGGCCATGCAGGCGGGCATCATCTATGGCTTCGCCGGCCAGGTCGACGGTGTCGTCGGACGCATGAAGAAGGAGCTGGCCGCCGACCCCGACGACGTCACCGTCATCGCGACGGGCGGCCTTGCTCCGATGGTGTTGGGCGAGTCCTCCGTCATCGACGAGCACGAGCCCTGGCTCACGCTCATCGGGCTGCGCCTGGTGTACGAGCGCAATGTGGCGCGCCTGTAGCGACGCGGCCCTGACCGGGAGGTTCCCGGCGCGGTGGCTCACCGGAGCCGCCGCGCCGCCGACGGCCAGTTAAACGGATTTTGTCCATTTAGCACGTATTGTCGCGCTATGCCCACGCCCTACGGATCACGCGGCGGTATGGCGTTCAGCGCGGACGAGCTGCGAGTGCTCCGCCGTGCCCTCGCCATCGCCCTCCACCCCGCGCCCCTGCCCGACGAGGACGTCCAGGACTGCCTGCGGCTAGCGGGCGCCGTCGACGAGGCGGTCGGTGAGGCCGGACGGCTGCGCGCCTTCCTCCTCGCCGACCTCGTCCGCTACCGCAACGCCCTCCCCGGCTCCCTCAGCGGCTATCTGGAGCGCCTCCAGGACGCACTGGCCGCCGGATACGACCCCCGCCCCGAGGATCTCGCCGCGCTGCGCGCCCTGCGCGGCGGGCCGGCCGCCGCGGCGCTCCTGGAGCGCTGTCAGGTGCTCGCCGAGCGTTCGGTGCGGGCCCGTCTCGCCGGACGCGCGGTCCCCGCCACGGCACCCGCGCCGCGCAGCCGGCTCCTCGCGCTGCCCGGCGGACGTGCCGCGGAGCCCGAGAAGCCGAAGGCCCCGGCGGCCCCGGCCCGTCCGGCCGCGCCGTCCGAGCGCCCGGCGCCCAAGCCCTCCGAGGTCTTCCCGCCCCGCCGCCGCCCCGTCCCGCCGCCGCAGCAACGCGCCGCGGGGTAGGGCCCTGCATCGGGGGCGGTGGCCGGGCTCGCTACTCTGGACGCCATGGACTACGTATCCGCGCTTGTGCCCCCCGTGGTGATGGCCGCCTTCTTCATCGGCCTGGTCGTGACGATCGTCAAGAGCCAGGGCGGGCCGAACAAGGCCAAGGAGGACGCGGCCGTGGACGCCGCGATCAGCCGCGCGGAATCGGCGCAGCGCACGCCGCGTACCGACGGGGTCTGACCTCCCGGCACGCGCACCACGCATACGAAGGGCGTACGGCTCCCAGGAGCCGTACGCCCTTTTGCTGTGTAAATAACCGTCCATTCCAGACATCTGGCACTAAGGTGACGCTGTGCCCCGCCAATTGGGAGAGCTGGAAGACGCCGTGATGACGCGGGTCTGGCAATGGAACCGACCGGTAACCGTACGGGAAGTCCTTGAGGACCTTCAGCAGGAGCGGTCCATCGCCTACACCACCGTCATGACGGTTATGGACAATCTCCATCAGAAGGGCTGGGTCCGCCGGGAAGTGGACGGCCGCGCATATCGATATACGGCGGTCTCCACGCGTGCCGCGTACTCGGCCGCACTGATGAACGAAGCCTGGTCGCAGAGCGACAACCCCGCCGCCGCACTGGTCGCGTTCTTCGGCATGATGTCGGCCGAGCAGCAGGATGCCCTCAGGGACGCCATGCGGATCGTTCTGCCCACACTTCCCGCGGGTTCCGTTCCGGCGACCGGCGAACGCGCCGGTGAAGAGGGCGGCGAAGGTGCCGGTGAAGGCACTGGTGAAGACGCCGGGGGCGGATCCGGTGAAGGTGCCGAAGCAGCCGATGACACGGAGCCGGACGCCGGGCGATAGCGTCGGGGTATGTCCTCAGAGCTTCCGCATACCGATTTCCAGACCGCTCAGTCGGTTATAAACATGGCCATCACCGTCCGCCGTGCGAGGACGAGCGATGTGGCCGCGGTCCGGCGTCTCCTCGACGGCTACGTACGAGAAGGCATCCTGCTCGACAAAGCGACGGTCACGCTTTACGAGGACATCCAGGAGTTCTGGATCGCCGAACGCGACGAGGACGCCCGGGTCATCGGCTGCGGCGCACTGCATGTGATGTGGGAAGACCTGGCCGAAGTGCGTACTCTCGCCGTCGATCACAGCATCAAGGGCGCAGGAGTCGGACATCAAGTACTGGACAAGCTGTTGCAGACCGCCCGTTGGCTGGGCGTGCGACGGGTTTTCTGCCTCACCTTCGAAGTCGACTTCTTCGCGAAGCACGGCTTCGTGGAGATCGGGGAGACGCCGGTCGACGGAGATGTCTACAGCGAGCTGCTGCGTTCCTATGACGAGGGAGTCGCGGAGTTCCTCGGTCTCGAACGAGTGAAGCCGAACACCTTGGGCAACAGCCGGATGCTTCTGCACCTGTGACCGTCGCAAGAAGACCGATCCCTATGTCCGAATCGCGCACGTTTCCCGTCCCGTTGCGCTCCTGAACCTCTCCCGGGGGTTTGTGTTTTCCGGTGAAAAGCGGTTTCCTTTCCGCGTACTCCATTTTCGATGAAAGGAAATCCCGGTGGCACAGAAGGTTCAGGTCCTTCTTGTTGACGACCTCGACGGTGGCGAGGCGGACGAGACCGTGACGTTCGCTCTCGATGGCAAGACGTACGAGATTGACCTCACCACGAGCAACGCGGACAAGCTCCGGTCTCTTCTGGAGCCGTACGCGAAGAGCGGCCGGCGTACCGGTGGCCGTGCGGCGTCCGGTCGTGGCAAGGGCCGCGCCGTTCCCGGCGGCAACAAGGACACCGCGGAGATCCGTAAGTGGGCGCGCGAGAACGGCCACAGCGTGAATGACCGCGGCCGTGTTCCCGCGGAGATCCGTGAGGCTTACGAGAAGGCCAACGGCTGAGCAGCCGAATTTTTGGGGGGCAACCCCGTCCGGGCACGCGCCAGCCGTGCCCGGTGGCATTCCGTCGCCACGGCGTCCACGAGCCGGATGAGATCGGGAGCATCCCCACCCCTGCTCCCGAAGCCGGAGAGGGCCGGGAACACCGGCTCCCCCTCCTGCCCGTGCGGTGGGCCGGGGGGCCGCAGCCATACGGCGGCCCCCGGCGAACCCGGCCGGCCCGGCGGCGGCGGCGCGGTGATCCGCCCGCCCACACCGAGGGCGGTCAGGTCGAGGGCGACCCCGCCCCACTCCAGCCAGTCGAGCAGCCCCGGCAGCTCGTCGGCGCTCCCCGGCGCCACCAGCAGACTCATCCGCCGGCCCGCCAGCGCCACAGGGCCGGTGGCGCCCACCCGCTCCAGCGCGGCACGACCGGCGGCCGCCGGGACGACGAGCGCGTCGAACCGCAGCCCGGTCAGCAGCCTCACCGGCGCACTGCCGGCCGTCGCCCAGCCGAGCTCCTGCTCGTACCACCGGGCACACGCGCCCCGTGACACACCGTCGGCGCGACTGTTCCGCTCCGCGGGGAGCGCCGTGCGGGGAGGCGGGACGGTGGGAGTCATGACGGAAGAACTCCCGAGCCGCGCCAAGAGTTACGCAGAGTCCTTGATCGAACGCGTACTGTGTCCGGGTTGGGGGCGTACGGGCGCATTCGGGAGTACGAATATGTTCGCCCGTAGCGGAGGGAACCCGCGTACGCCGCATGGACTGTCTGTAATTGCGGGTAAGACATCCCTAGTGGGGAGGGGCGACACGCAAGCCACGGACGTCTCACGTTCGCCATCGGCGTACAGGCGATAGGGGTATCTGCCTGGCCTGCGGGAACATCGTCTCGCACCATCGGGTTGGAGCAGTTGTCGGCGTTCGGGGCAGGAGATCCCCCCGGGAAGCAGGGCCGGGTGTCGGCAGTCGAAATGAGCGGTCCCCGCTTGCGGGACTAAGCTGCGGAAGGACAGGGAGGGGACCGACCCCTTACTGCCTGACCGCTCTGAGGAGCGATTAACGATGTTCGAGAGGTTCACCGACCGCGCGCGGCGGGTTGTCGTCCTGGCTCAGGAAGAAGCCCGGATGCTCAACCACAACTACATCGGCACCGAGCACATCCTCCTGGGCCTGATCCATGAGGGTGAGGGTGTCGCCGCTAAGGCCCTGGAGAGCCTCGGGATTTCGCTCGAGGCGGTCCGCCAGCAGGTGGAGGAGATCATCGGTCAGGGCCAGCAGGCCCCGTCCGGTCACATCCCCTTCACGCCCCGAGCCAAGAAGGTCCTGGAGCTGTCGCTCCGCGAGGCCCTTCAGCTCGGCCACAACTACATCGGCACCGAGCACATCCTGCTCGGCCTGATCCGCGAGGGCGAGGGCGTCGCCGCCCAGGTCCTCGTGAAGCTGGGCGCCGACCTGAACCGGGTGCGCCAGCAGGTCATCCAGCTGCTGTCCGGCTACTCGGGCGGCAAGGAGGCGGCCACAGCGGGCGGCCCCGCGGAGGGCACGCCCTCCACGTCGCTGGTGCTCGACCAGTTCGGCCGGAACCTCACCCAGGCCGCTCGTGAATCCAAGCTCGACCCGGTCATCGGGCGCGAGAAGGAGATCGAGCGGGTCATGCAGGTGCTGTCCCGCCGTACGAAGAACAACCCGGTCCTCATCGGCGAGCCCGGCGTCGGCAAGACGGCGGTCGTCGAGGGCCTGGCGCAGGCCATCGTCAAGGGCGAGGTGCCCGAGACCCTCAAGGACAAGCACCTCTACACCCTCGACCTCGGTGCGCTGGTCGCCGGCTCCCGCTACCGCGGTGACTTCGAGGAGCGCCTGAAGAAGGTCCTCAAGGAGATCCGCACCCGCGGCGACATCATCCTGTTCATCGACGAGCTCCACACCCTCGTGGGTGCGGGCGCCGCCGAGGGCGCGATCGACGCGGCGAGCATCCTCAAGCCCATGCTGGCGCGAGGCGAGCTCCAGACCATCGGCGCCACCACGCTCGACGAGTACCGCAAGCACCTGGAGAAGGACGCCGCTCTCGAGCGACGCTTCCAGCCCATCCAGGTCGCGGAGCCGTCGCTGCCGCACACCATCGAGATCCTCAAGGGTCTGCGCGACCGCTACGAGGCCCACCACCGCGTGTCCATCACGGACGAGGCGCTGGTCCAGGCCGCGACGCTGGCCGACCGCTACATCTCGGACCGCTTCCTGCCGGACAAGGCGATCGACCTGATCGACGAGGCCGGATCCCGGATGCGCATCCGCCGGATGACCGCGCCGCCGGACCTCCGCGAGTTCGACGAGAAGATCGCGGGCGTGCGTC
This sequence comes from Streptomyces sp. OR43, assembly GCF_008042275.1. GTDB lineage: Bacteria > Actinomycetota > Actinomycetes > Streptomycetales > Streptomycetaceae > Streptomyces. The sequence continues at coordinate 2,145,979 of NZ_RDBK01000043.1, forward strand.
GCGACAAGGAGTCGGCCATCGACTCCCAGGACTTCGAGAAGGCGGCGTCTCTCCGTGACAAGGAGAAGCAGCTGCTGGCGGCGAAGGCCAAGCGCGAGAAGGAGTGGAAGGCCGGCGACATGGACGTCGTGGCCGAGGTCGACGGCGAGCTCATCGCCGAGGTCCTCGCCACCGCCACGGGCATCCCGGTCTTCAAGCTGACGGAGGAGGAGTCCTCCCGTCTGCTGCGCATGGAGGACGAGCTCCACAAGCGCGTCATCGGCCAGAAGGACGCCATCAAGGCCCTCTCGCAGGCGATCCGCCGTACGCGAGCCGGTCTGAAGGACCCGAAGCGCCCCGGTGGCTCGTTCATCTTCGCCGGTCCGTCCGGTGTCGGTAAGACCGAGCTGTCCAAGACGCTCGCCGAGTTCCTCTTCGGTGACGAGGACGCGCTGATCGCCCTCGACATGTCGGAGTTCAGCGAGAAGCACACGGTCTCGCGGCTCTTCGGCTCTCCCCCCGGCTACGTCGGGTACGAGGAGGGTGGCCAGCTCACCGAGAAGGTGCGCCGCAAGCCGTTCTCCGTCGTCCTGTTCGACGAGGTCGAGAAGGCCCACCCCGACATCTTCAACTCCCTGCTCCAGATCCTGGAGGACGGTCGCCTGACCGACTCCCAGGGCCGGGTCGTGGACTTCAAGAACACGGTCATCATCATGACGACCAACCTCGGGACCCGGGACATCTCCAAGGGCTTCAACCTGGGCTTCGCCGCCCAGGGCGACGTCAAGACGAACTACGAGCGGATGAAGACGAAGGTCAACGAAGAGCTCAAGCAGCACTTCCGGCCCGAGTTCCTCAACCGTGTCGACGACACGGTCGTCTTCCACCAGCTCACCGAGGAAGACATCATCCAGATCGTCGACCTCATGCTCGCCAAGGTGGACGAGCGCCTGCGGGACCGCGACATGGGCATCGAGCTGAGCCCGGCCGCCAAGTCCCTGCTGGCGAAGAAGGGCTACGACCCCGTGATGGGCGCCCGGCCGCTGCGCCGGACGATCCAGCGCGAGATCGAGGACATCCTCTCCGAGAAGATCCTCTTCGGTGAGCTGCGCCCCGGTCACATCGTGGTCGTCGGCACCGAGGGCGAGGGTGACGAGCAGAAGTTCACCTTCCGCGGCGAGGAGAAGTCGGCTCTGCCCGACGTCCCCCCGATCGAGCAGGCGGCAGGCGGCGCCGGCCCGAACATGACGAAGGAAGCGTGAGCGGCGCCTAGCGCCCGAGCGCACGAAGAGGCGGCCCCGACCGGTTTCACACCGGTTCGGGGCCGCCTCTTTGCTGTTGCGTACACAGTGACGGGCGTGTCACAGGGATGTCCCGGTCGGGTCCGGGCCGCGCGGGGGCGGAAAATCGCTGGCTAGTCTGGCCCGGCTCCGGACACGTCGTCCGGGTGCGGACGAGACAGCGAGGGGGCCGGAGCAGATCATGCGCAGACGCGATGTGTCACGCAGGCAGATGATGAAGGCGGCGGGAGCCGGGCTGGTGCTGCTGGGGGCCGGCGCATCGGCCTGCGGGCCGGAGGACGAGCCGGGCGCCGGCGGACCGGACGTGCCGAGGCCCAGTACGCCGAAGGCGGGGAGCAAGCCGAAGCCCTCCTGGCAGCACGCCTCGACGTTCGACGGACTGGCCTGGATCGACGCGATCGCGGTCGTGGGCAACGTCGTCCTGGTCTCGGGCGATCCGCTGGTGGCCCGCGACATATCCACGGGCAAGGAGATCTGGTCCCGCGCCGAGGTCACCACTCCGGGCGCCACCATGCTCGTCGGCGACGGGACGCTTTACCTCCAGAGCGCCCGCTACGACGGGAACATCGTCGGCCTGGACGCCGAGACGGGCAAGGACACCTGGCGCAGCCACATGGGGAAGCAGTACTCCCAGCCCCGGCCCATCGCCGTGGACACGAACCGCCTCTACGTCGTCGCGGGAATCCTGGACGAGGAGTTCAGGACGCCGGAGAACGTGATCGCCGCGATCGACACCACCTCGGGGAAGGTCCTCTGGCGCGAGAAGCGCGACAAGGGCACGGAGGAGAACGGCATCACCGCGCGGGTGGCCGGCCGGCGTCTCGTCTACACGGACTTCCGGGAGAACCTCACGGTGCGCGACACCGTGACCGGCCGCCAGATCTGGACGAAGAAGATCGGCCGGTCCAACAACCGCGGTTTCGTGGTCCACGACGGCCTCGCCATCCTCGCCAACGGGGAGCGGATGCGCGCCTACGACCTGGCGGACGGCAAGGAGCGCTGGTCCTTCAGGACCGAGGAGTTCAGCCGGTTCAACGACCCGGCGGTCCTGGACGGAGTCCTCTACGTCTCCGACAGCGCGCACGGCCTCTGGGCGGCCGACCCCGCGACCGGGAAGGCGCACTGGCACGACAAGGGCAGCCTGGACGTAGCCGCCCCCTGGCAGTTCGCGAAGGTGGGCGACGTCCTCTACGGGGCGACGGAGTTCGACAAGGACGGCGGCATCCACGCCTACGACCCCGGCAGCGGGAAGCTGCACTGGACGTACAACGACGGCAGCGGAGACCTCCAGCGGTGGTACCTGGCCGCGGGCGGCAACCAGCTGGTGGCTCTGCACGCGAAGAAGGTGACGGCGCTGCCCGTCGGGTAGCGCCGTCACCCCGGGCCGAAGGTCCCGAAACGGACAGCCCTTGGTCCCACCGCCGGTGACAAGGCGCACAGCCCTTTCGAGGCCTACTAGGCATGTTAGGAGGAAACGCCTTGATCGCGGGCGGGACCTTCGGCCCGGTGCGCGGCGGGCCCTTCGGGTATGGGGGGTGAACCGCCTGGAGGGCGGGCCGGTGTCCGGTATGGACGGTTTGGAACTGGGGTTAAACCTGTCCTGACGAAGACTTTCGGCAGCGGTCGAGGGGTGTGGAGCGGGCCCTGCGGCAGCGAATTCCCGGGCCTCCGGCTACGGCTTTTCTTCGTAGATGGGGGGTTTGAGTGCATCCGGGGGTGCGGGTTACCAAGGTATGGCCAGCCCGGCACGACGCCGGGTCCAGTCATCCCGGAGGTTTTCTGCTTATGTCGAAGCGCGTTACGTTCCAGACCCGCCGCCCGTCCGCTTCCCGTGTCCGTGGCGCCGTCGTGGCAGCCGGTCTGGGGACGTCGATGGTTCTCGGTGCGGGCGCTGCGTTCGCGGCCGGCACGGCGGGTACCACCGGTACGGCGAGCCTGGCGAGCGCGACCACCGCCGAGTCGGTCGCCCAGCAGGCGGCCGCGCAGGGCAAGGCGGCCGAGCACGCCGCGGCGAAGAAGGCCGAGGCGTCCAAGAAGAAGGCCGCCGCCGAGAAGAAGAAGGCGGCCGCGAAGAAGAAGGCCGCCGCCAAGAAGGCCAAGCTCGCCTGGGAGACCCCGGTCGACCACTACCAGCTGAGCGCCAGCTTCGGCAACGACGGCAGCCGCTGGTCGCACAAGCACTCCGGCCAGGACTTCGCCGTGCCGATCGGCACCAAGGTCGAGGCCGCGCACAGCGGCACCATCGTCAAGGCCGGCCCGAACGGCGGCGGCGACGGTCCCGCGTACGGCAACGCCATCGTGATCAAGCACAAGAACGGTACGTACTCGCAGTACGCGCACCTTTCGAAGATCCAGGTGCACATCGGTGAGCACGTGAAGAAGGGCGAGAAGATCGCTCTCTCCGGCAACACCGGCAACTCCAGCGGTCCGCACCTGCACTTCGAGATCCGGACCACCCCGAACTACGGCTCGGCGGTCAACCCGGTCAACTTCCTGCACCACCACGGCATCTCGGTCTGACCGGCCGGCACCCCGCTACCGGCCGGAATCCGGGCCGTGGGCCCGCGTGACCAGTTCGACGGCGACTTCGAGGGCGGCCTTCCGCTTGTCCTCGGGGTCGCCGTCGACGTCTTTCAGCGCGAGCATGCCGGCGTGCAGGGTGAAGAGCGCGCTGAAGCAGCGCACCTGGTCGGTGAGCGGTGCGTGGGGATCCTTGATCAGGTCCACGAGCGCCAGGACCCGGTCCTTGATCGTCACGCCGATGCTCAGGTCGCGCACGGTCGCCTGGTTCTCCTGCATGAAGCGGAAGAGCGGGGCGGCGCCCGCCAGCGCCTCGCTGTAGCGGCTGAGGATCTCCTTCTTCGTCTCCAGCGTGCGTGGCTGCGTCTCACCCCAGGTGATCAGCTCCTCGACGGGCCGGTTGAGGTCCTCGAAGATGCTGACCAGGATGTCTTCCTTGGTCTTGAAGTGGTAGTACAGCGCGGCCTTGGTGACGTCGAGGTGCTCGGCGATCTCGCGCAGTGAGGTCTTCTCGTAGCCCTGTTCGGCGAAGAGGTGCAGGGCGACGTCCTGGATGCGCTGGCGGGTGTTGCCCCGGCGCGGCTGCGGCGTGCTGCCCATGGTGCTCTCCCAAAAAAACTTACTTGACGCCCGGCTAGTTACGGCGCTACCTTCCCCCTAGTGTAGTCAACTAGCCGGGCGGCAAGTAAGGGCCCGGTGTACAGGGGAACCGGGGAGTTGGGGAACATGGCGGACCTGATGAAGGCGGCGGACGGGAAGGCGGAGGCACCGCCCGGACCGGCGGAGACACCCGCCCCGCAGCAGCGCAGTGTGCGGGTGGTGGTGCTCGCCCTGATGATCGCCATGCTGCTGGCCATGCTCGACAACCTGATCATCGGTACCGCCATGCCGACCATCGTCGGCAGTCTCGGCGGCCTGGAACACATGTCGTGGGTCGTCACCGCCTACACCCTGGCCACCGCCGCCTCCACCCCCATCTGGGGCAAGCTCGGCGACATGTACGGGCGCAAGGGCATCTTCCTCACGTCCATCGTGATCTTCCTGATCGGCTCGGTCCTCAGCGGAATGGCTCAGGACATGAGCCAGCTGATCGGCTTCCGGGCGGTTCAGGGGCTCGGCGCCGGCGGTCTGATGGTCGGTGTCATGGCGATCATCGGCGACCTCGTGCCGCCCCGCGAGCGCGGCAAGTACCAGGGCATGATGGCCGGCGTCATGGCGATCGCGATGATCGGCGGACCGCTGGTCGGCGGCACCATCACCGACCACCTCGGCTGGCGCTGGAGCTTCTACATCAACCTGCCGCTGGGCGCCGTCGCCCTGGCCATGATCGTCACCGTGCTGCACCTGCCCAAGCGGGAGCGCACCAGGGCGAAGGTCGACTACCTCGGCGCCGGACTGCTGACCGTCGGGATCACCGCGATCGTGCTGGTGACCACCTGGGGCGGTTCGGAGTACGACTGGAACTCCGGCGTCATCATGGAGCTCATCGCGATCGGCGTCGCCGCGATCGCCGGCTTCCTCTTCGTCGAGACCAAGGCCGCGGAACCGATCATCCCGCTGCACATCTTCCGCAACGCCAACTTCACGCTGATGTCCGTGGTCGGCTTCATGGCGGGCTTCGTGATGTTCGGCGCGGTGCTCTACCTGCCGCTGTTCCAGCAGTCCGTCCAGGGCGCGTCCGCGACCAACTCCGGACTGCTGCTCCTGCCGATGCTCCTGGCGATGATGATCGTCTCGCTGGTAGCCGGGCGGATCACCACCAGCAGCGGCCGGTACAAGATCTTCCCGATCGTGGGATCGATCCTGATGGTCACCGGGCTCTTCCTGCTCTCGACGATGGACACGGGCACCACCCGGTTCACCTCCGGCGTCTACATGGCGGTGCTCGGTGCGGGCATGGGCTTCCTGATGCAGATCACGATGCTCGTCGCCCAGAACAGCGTCGAGATGAAGGACATGGGCGTCGCCTCGTCCTCCACCACCCTGTTCCGTACGCTCGGCAGCTCCTTCGGTGTCGCCATCATGGGCGCGCTGTTCACCGGACGGGTGAGCGACGAGATGTCCGCCCGCGGCGGTGCGGGCGCCACCATGCACGCGGCCCAGCTGGACGCGGCGAGTCTGGCGAAGCTGCCGGTGCCGGTGCGCGAGGCGTACGAGTACGCGGTGGCGTCCGGCACGCACATCGCCTTCCTGGTCGGCGCCTCGGTCGGACTGGTCGCCCTGGTGGCGGCGCTGTTCGTCAAGGAGGTGCCGCTGCGGGGCGCGGGCCCGGAGAAGGCCGCTCCGGTGGCCGACGCGGTGTAGCCGTCCTCGTACGGGAAGGGCCGCGGGGCAGGCGCCCCGCGGCCTTTCCGTATCTCCGTGCGGAACGGCCGCTCATCGGTCGGAGCGGCTGCCGCGGCCGGCGGACTTCCTGCCACTGGGTTCCGGGCCGCGCTGCTCGCCCAGCTGGAGCATGGGGAAGCTGCCGGTGTCGGTGGGTGCGTGCTCGGGCAGCCACAGGACGGCGATCGCCCCGCCGGCGCCCTCGGCCGCGCCGTCGGGCGCCGCGTTGCGGAAGGTCAGCCGGGCGCCGAGCACCCGGGCCTGACCGGCCGCGATCGTCAGCCCCAGCCCGTGCCCGTGCCCGGCCCGGTCGGAGGATCCGGTACGGAACCGGCTCGGCCCCTCCCGCAGCAGCGCCGCCGGGAACCCGGGGCCGTGGTCGCGGACCCGCACCACCCGGCCCTCGACCGTCACCTCCACCGGGGTGGAGCCGTGCTTGGCGGCATTGCCCAGCAGATTGAACAGGATGCGCTCCAGCCGGCGCGGATCGGTGCTGACCCACGACTCGTGGACCACCTGGACCCGCACCTCGGGGTCCAGCAGCGCCACCCGGCGGCTCACGAACTCGCCCAGCGCGACCTGCTGCAGCTCGGCCCGCTCGGACGCGCTGTCCAGGCGGGCCACCTCCAGCACGTCCTCGACCAGCGTGCGCATCGCCTGCGCCCGGTCCCGTACGAGCTCCGTGGGGCGGCCCGGCGGCAGCAGCTCGGCGGCCGTCAGCAGACCCGTCACGGGGGTGCGCAGTTCGTGCGCGATGTCCGCGGTGACCCGGCGCTCCGCCTCGATCCGTTCGTTCAGCGCGTCCGTCAGGGCGTCCACCGCACCGGCCAGCTCATCGGTCTCGTCCCGCACGACCCCGCCGACGGCGTCCCCGACCCGTACATCGGTATGGCCCTGCGCGACCCTTCCGGCGGCGGCCGCCGCCTTGCGCAGCCGGCGCGAGAGCTGGCCGCCGATCAGCACGCCCAGCGCGGAGCCGCCGAAGACCACCGAGACCGAGCCGATGATCAGGGCCCGGTCGAGATCGCCCAGGATCGTGGTGGAGCGGTCGGCGAAACGCGTGTGCAGCGAGAGCACGTCGCCGCCGGGCAGCGGTACGGCCGCCCAGACGTCGGGCACTCCGCCGCCGTCCTCGACGTGCGTGGCGCGCCGGTTGCGCCGGGTCTCCTGGCGCAGGCTCTGCGGCATCGTCGGATCGTTGAGCTTCGCCCCGAAGCGGGGATCGGCCTTCTTCGTCTTCGTCGCCTCGTAGAGCAGCTGGGCGTAGTTCAGCCGCTCCAGCTGGACCTCGCGCGCGTTCTCCAGCATGGAGACCCGGGCGGCGTTGTGGACGACCAGGCTCAGCGCGACGGCGATCAGGGCGCCGACCGCCGCGATCGCGATGCTGATCTTCCAGCGGACGCCCGTCCGCAGGGCCGGGCGCCTCATGGCCTGAGCTTGTAGCCGAAGCCGCGGACCGTTTCGATCCGGTCCTGGCCGACCTTCGTCCGCAGCCGCTGGACATGGACGTCCACGACCCGGGTGTCGCCGCCCCAGCCGTAGTCCCAGACCCGCTCCAGCAGCTTGTCGCGGGAGAGGACGGTGCCGGGCGCGGACGAGAACTCCAGCAGCAGCCGCATCTCGGTGGGGGTCAGCCCCACCTGCTCGCCGCCCTTGCGCACCTCCATGCCCTCCGTGTCGACCTCCAGGTCACCGAAGACGAGCACGCCGCCCTCGGACCCCTCGGCCCTCTCGCCGCCGCCCGACCCGCTCCCGGCGGCATGGCCGAAGCGCCGGAGCACGGCCCGGATCCTGGCGACCAGGACCGCTCCGTCGAACGGCTTCGTGACGTAGTCGTCGGCGCCCGCCTCCAGGCCGAGCACCACGTCGATCGAGTCGGCCCGCGCCGACAGCATGATCACCGGAACCGTCGACTCGTCCCGGATACGCCGGCAGAGGCTGACCCCGTCCAGACCGGGGACCATCACATCGAGCAGCGCGATGTCGGGCCGGTTGCTCCGGAACGCTTCGAGGCCGAGGAGGCCGTCGGGCATCGCGGTGACCACGAAGCCGTCCCGCTCCAGCGCCAGCTGGGTGGCCTCGCGGATGACGTCGTCGTCCTCGACGAACAGGACATGGGTCTCGGCCATCGGACTGCCCTCAGTTCTTCGTCGGTTCGGCCGGCTGGGGGAAGTCCCCGTCCCCGGCACCGACGGCTCTGTTGAAGTCGTTGTGCACCCGGTCCTGCTCGCTGAACCGGGTGTTCGCCCAGTGGTACGTGATCACTTCCTCGCCCGAGGGGTAGGCGACCGCGTCCTTCTTCCCGTACACCTGCGTCGTCACCACGAGATCACCGCGGTCGATGGTCCCGTAGACCGCCGGCTGCTCGATGGTGAACACGTTCTCGTACGTACCGTCGGGCCGCGGCCGGTACACATACGTGCCCACGCCGACCGAGTCGCCGCAGGTCATCACGTTCACCACCACGTCGGCGGACGGGCCGCCGGTCAGGGTGCCGTACGAGGTGTCCACCGGGTACTCGTCACCGGTGCAGGGCCTCAGATCCGTCCTGACCCGCTCGCTCACCCCGGAATCCGCCTTGAGCAGACCCACCGCGTCGACCCGGGGCGTCGGCCTCGCCGTGGACGGGACCGTGGCACTGGGCGTGACCTGGGCGACCGGCTGGCTGCCCGCCGGGCCCTCGTCCCGGGTGCCGGTGCCTCCGGTGGAGCAGCTGACGGCGAACAGCCCGAAGGCGGCGAGCCCGGCCAGAGCCGTGCTGCTCGCCGCCCAGCCGGTCAGCCGGGGCCTGCGCCCGCTGCCGGTCCCGTCTCCGGTGGGTCCGCCGGTGAAGGCGGATCCGTCCACGGTGGGTCCGCCGGTGAAGCCGGTCCCGTCCTCCGTGGGTCCTCCGGTGAAGGGGCCGCCGCTCCCGGCGCCGCCCTCACCGCTGCCTGTCAGGCCGCGCACCGCTCCCGCCCCCGCTCGTCGTGACGCCCCTCCCGGGGCGCCCCCGCCTGTGCCCGCGACCGGACCGGGGTCCGGGGCGCCGCGACGCGTACATCCGCCACGCGCTCCCCGTCCTCACGGATCCGCTCCGCACGGCTCGCCGCTTCCCGGCTCTCCAGCTCCTGGCGCAGTCGTGCCAGGGCCCGGTGCAGGGTGCTCTTCACCGTACCGGCCGACATGCCGAGCGCCGCGGCCGTCTCCTCCGTGCTCATCTGCTCCCAGTGTCGCAGCACGACCACGCTGCGCTGCTTGGGAGCCAGCACGCCCAGGACGTCCATCAGCAGGGCGCGGTCCGCGCGCTGCTCGGTGCCGTCCTCGACACTGGCGTCGGGGAGCTGCTCGGTGGGGACCTCGTCCAGCTTGCGCGCACGCCACCACTCGGTGCGGGTGTTGATCATGACGCGGCGCAGATAGGCGTCGGCCAGGGACTTGTCGGCGATGCCGTCCCAGCGGCCGTAGGTGCGGGCCAGCGCGGTCTGCAGCAAGTCCTGCGCGTCCACGGGATCGGGGACCAGCCGGCGCGCGCTGCGCAGCAACGCGTCCTGCCGGGTCCGTACGTACTCCTCGAAACCGAGCACCTCACCCTGCGCCATGACAACCGCCTCCGTCCCCGTGAAACCCCGTAGACCACCGCCAGCCGCCTGGTCGTCGGGCTGACTTCGGTGACGCTACGGAGCGGTTGTCACGAGGCTGTGCGGAGCAGCCGTACGCGGACGCACGGCTGCCCATCGGTTGTGTAACAGCGCAGGAGGAGAGGGACGAAAGGGCCGGTGAACCGGAACGGCCCCGCCCGGTCCGTCAGGTCAGCGGCAGCCGGTACTGGCCGCCCGCCAGCGGTTCGACCAGGCCGTCGGCGACCAGGCCGTCCAGCGCGCGGGCCCGCTGCACCGGCTCCTCCCACACCGCGTCGAGCGCGGACTGCGGGACCGGGGTCACCGACTCGCGCAGCACCGCGAGGAGCCTGCCGCGTACCTGCCGGTCCGTGCCGGCGTAGGTCTGGCCGCGGCGCGGGGGTCCCTGGTGCGCGGGCTTCCCGGCCAGCCGCCAGGCGCACTGCTCCGAGATCGGGCAGCGCGTGCAGTCCTCGTTCTTCGCGGTGCAGACGAGCGCGCCSAGCTCCATCGTCGCGGCCGCCCACCGGGCCGCCTGTTCGTCCTCGTCCGGCAGCAGGGCGCGGGCGAGTTTGCGTTCGGCGGCGGTGGTCGCGTTCGGCGGGTACTGGATGCCGGTCGCGGCCCGGGCGAACACCCGGCGGACGTTCGTGTCGAGGACGGCGTGCCGCTGCCGGTAGGCGAACGAGGCCACGGCGGCCGCCGTGTACTCGCCGATCCCGGGCAGGGCGAGGAGCTGGGCGTGCTCGCTCGGTACGTCGCCGCCGTGCCGTTCCGTTATGGCCTGGGCGGCGCCGTGCAGGCGCAGGGCCCGCCGCGGATAACCGAGCCGGCCCCACGCGCGGACCGCCTCGCCGGGCGGTTGTGCCGCGAGGTCGGCGGGTCGCGGCCAGCGGGCCAGCCACTGCTCGTACACCGGGAGGACCCGGTTGACGGGGGTCTGCTGCAGCATGAACTCGCTCACCATCACGCCCCAGGCGCCCGCTTCGGGGCGGCGCCAGGGCAGATCGCGGGCGTGCTGGTCGAACCACCCGATGACGGGAGTGTGGAGGGAGGTGGGGGGCGTCTGTGTCGCAGTCGTGGCAGTCATCGCACCGTCGATCCTGGCACGGAAGTGCAGAGAGAGGTCAGGGGCACGGGGGTGTCGCCCCTCATAAAAGCCCTTGGAGTGATAGTGACCCCCGTCTTTCCGTGCCCCGCCGGACCCGCGTTCCGGCAAGTGGCGGCACGTCCCGCGAGCCGTTGCGGCAACTGGCCCACGACCCCCGCGCGGAGTCACCCAGAGCGTCGACGTGATCACGTGCGGTGCCCGGAGCGTGCGGGCGGAGCGGGAACGGGCCGCCCAGGATGATGATCCGCAAAACTCGGCCCCCTGTAGCGGCGGGTGGGGCGGGAGTTGGTGCCGTTCTCTCGTACAGTTTGCGCCGTGGGATCTCTGCGTAATCCGATCGGGCCGCTTCCCTCCACCATCTACTGGCGACGGAGGGCGGTAGCGGCGACGCTGATTGCGCTGCTCGCGTTGCTGGTCGTATGGGCCGTCACCAACGGTGGTGGCAACGGGAATCACGACGACTCGCGGGCCCCCGGCTCCGGTCCCGCCGACTCGATCACGCCCGGTCCCTCAGGTTCGGGCCCGGCGATCAGTGAACAGCCGGGCGGACGCGACGAGTCGGGCGACACCGGCGGCAGCGGCGGGAGCGGCGGCGGAAGTTCGGACGCGGGCTCCGGCGGAACCGGTGACGGTACGGGCGACAGCGGCAACGGCGCGGACGCGGAAGCCGGTTCCGGCTCCGGTTCCGGTACGGGCGGTGGCGCCGGCAGCGCGACCGCGGGGCAGCAGCTCCCGCCCGGCTCCTCGCTCCCGGACTGCGCGCCCGCCGCGCTGCGGCTGACGCTGAAGACGGAACTCCGCTACGGGCCCGGCGAGAAGCCGAAGTTCCGGCTGATCGCCACGAACACCTCGTCCACCGCGTGCAAGGCGGACTTCGGCCCGAAGTCCACGGTCCTCACCGTCACGGAAGCCGGCGGTGACGACGAGGAGGTGTGGTCCTCCAAGGACTGCCCGCGCGACGCGGCCGCCGTGCTGCTGAAGGTGCCGGCCGGCGCGACCGTCGAGCACGCCGTGGAGTGGGACCGCGCGAAGAGCGCCCCGAAGTGCGCGACGCCGCCCGCGGGGGCCGTGGGCGCGGGTACGTACCTGGTCGAGGCGAAGGCCCCGGGCGAGCCCGTGCAGCGCGCCTCGTTCGTCCTCGCGAAGGACTGACGACCGCACACGCCTGACCACGGCGCACGCATGACGGCGGCGAACGGCTGACCGACGGCGAAGGACTGGCCGACGGCGAACGCATGACGGCGGCGAAGGACTGGCCGACGGCGAACGCATGACGGCGGCGAAGGACTGGCCGACGGCGAACGCATGACGGCGGCGAAGGACCGGACGGCGGCGAACGGCTGACCGACGGCGAAGGACTGGCCGACGGCGAACGGCTGATGGCAGCGAACGGCTGACGGCGGCGAGGGGCAGGTCCGCGGAGGACCGGGAGCACCCGGAGCGGCGGATGCGCCGGGAGCGGCGCGGTCCGGCGGGTGCGCCGGTCGGCAGGGCTGCCGTTCCGCCCGGCTACACGTACCGTTCGAGGATCGACGACTCGGCCAGGCGCGACAGGCCCTCGCGCACGCTGCGGGCCCGCGCCTCGCCGACACCGTCGACCGTCTGGAGGTCGTCGACGCTCGCGGCAAGCAGCTTCTGCAGGCCGCCGAAGTGCTCCACCAGCCGGTCGATGATCGCCCCGGGCAGTCGCGGTACCTTCGCCAGCAGTCGGAAGCCGCGCGGCGACACAGCCGAGTCGAGCGTCTCCGGGGAGCCGCTGTAGCCCAGCGCCCTGGCCACGACCGGGAGTTCGAGCAGCTCGGTGTGGGACAGCGCGTCCAGCTCGGTGAGCGCCTCGGCCACCGTGCGCGAGCGCTTCGCGGTCGGCTCCGGCACGTAGTCGCGCACGACCAGTTCGCGCTCCGGCTCCACGCCCGCGATCAACTCGTCGAGCTGGAGCGAGAGGAGCCGGCCGTCCGTCCCGAGCTCCACCACGTACTCGGCGATCTCGGTCGCGATCCGGCGGACCATCTCCAGACGCTGGGCGACGGCCGTCACGTCCCGGACCGTCACCAGGTCCTCGATCTCCAGGGCGGAGAGCGTGCCCGCGACCTCGTCGAGCCGGAGCTTGTACCGCTCCAGCGTGGCGAGCGCCTGGTTGGCGCGGGAGAGGATCGCGGCGGACTCCTCCAGGACCCGGCGCTCCCCGTCCACGTACAGCGCGATGAGGTGCATCGACTGCGAGACCGAGACGACCGGGAAGTTGCACTGCTTGGAGACCCGGTCCGCCGTGCGGTGCCGGGTGCCCGTCTCCTCGGTGGGGATCGAGGCGTCCGGGACCAGCTGGACGCCGGCCCGCAGGATCTTGGTCATGTCCTTGTCGAGGATCAGTGCCCCGTCGAGCTTGGCGAGCTCGCGCAGCCGGGTCGCGGTGAACTCCACGTCCAGCACGAAGCCGCCGGTGCACATCGACTCGACGGTCCTGTCCATGCCGAGCACGATCAGCCCGCCGGTGTTGCCACGGAGGATGCGCTCCAGGCCGTCCCGCAGGGCCATTCCGGGCGCGACGGCGGTCAACGAGGCGCGCATCAGCGCCTCGTTACCGGTGCCTTGGCCGGACTTTCCGGGCGATGCTGCCCGGTCGCTGGCTGCCACTGCACTCCTCCGGTCACAGGTTTGCGGTGCCCTCGGGGCCTCTCGTTCGGATCGATCCCGATCCAGATGAAAGACCCTATGTCCCTCATACCGTTCGTACGGACGGGCGAGACCAGGGCAAAGTCTACCGGCGTGCGCCGTCCTCCTGCGGGGCCTGTGCACGAGAGCGGCGTGGGAGCACCCTGAGCGCATCGCCCATGTTGGCCACTTCTGTGACCTTCATACCGGCCGGGACCTTCCCCGGATCGGTCGGGACCAGGGCGTGCGTGAAGCCCAGACGGTACGCCTCGGCCAGTCTGCGCTGGACCCCGGTGACCCGTCTGACCTCGCCCGCGAGGCCCACCTCGCCGATCGCCACCAGGTTCTTCGGCAGGGGTGTGTCGCTGGCCGCGCTGGCCAGGGCGAGCGCGATCGCGAGGTCCGCGGCCGGTTCGGAGAGCTTCACGCCGCCGACCGTGGCGCTGTAGATGTCCCGCTTGCCCAGCGAGCTGATCCGGCCGCGCTGTTCCAGCACGGCCAGCATCATCGAGACCCGGGACGTCTCCAGCCCCGAGGTGGTGCGCCGGGGCGAAGGGATCTGGGAGTCGACGGTGAGGGCCTGCACCTCGGCCACCAGCGGGCGCTTGCCCTCCAGGGTGACGGTCAGGCAGGTGCCGGGCACGGGCTCGTCGCGGCGAGTGAGGAAGAGACCGGAGGGGTCGGCGAGGCCGGTGATGCCCTCGTCGTGGAGCTCGAAGCAGCCGACCTCGTCGGTCGCCCCGTAACGGTTCTTGACGCCGCGCACGAGCCGGAGCCGGGCATGCCGGTCACCTTCGAACGACAGCACCACGTCGACCAGGTGCTCCAGCAGCCGGGGCCCGGCGATCGCCCCGTCCTTGGTGACATGGCCGACCAGCAGGGTTGACATGCCGCGCTCCTTGGAGGCCCGGATCAGCGCCCCGGCCACCTCGCGGACCTGCGCCATCCCGCCGGGCGCGCCCTCGATCTCGGGGGAGGCGACGGTCTGCACGGAGTCCAGGACGAGCAGGGACGGCTTGACCGCGTCCAGATGACCGAGGACCGCGGACAGATCCGTCTCGGCGGCCAGATACAGATGGTCGTTGATCGCCCCGATCCGGTCGGCGCGCATCCTGACCTGGCTGGCGGACTCCTCCGCCGTGACGTACAAGGTGCGGTGCTCGTCGCTCGCGGCCTTGGCCGCCACGTCCAGCAGCAGTGTCGACTTCCCCACGCCCGGCTCGCCCGCGAGCAGCACGACGGCACCGGGCACCAGACCGCCGCCCAGTACCCGGTCCAGCTCGCCCACGCCCGTCGAGCGGGCGGTGGCCTGGCGGCTGTCGACCTGGCCGATGGGGAGCGCGGCGGTGGAGACGCGGCCGGCCGCCGTGGTGCGCACCGCGGGGGCGCCGCCGAACTCCTCGACCGTCCCCCACGCCTGGCACTCGGGGCAGCGGCCGAGCCACTTCGCGGTCGTCCAGCCGCACTCGGTGCAGCGGTAGGACGGCCGGTCCTTCGCGGATTTCGTACGGGCAGCCATGGCGCCACCGTATAGGTGGGGTCGGACAGTGCGGCCCGCCGCGGTGCGGGCGCGGGCGGCGGAGCCCGCGCGAGGGTGCGGAATCATGGATTCCTGTCCCTTATTGAGCGATACGTTCACCCGTAAGGGTTAAATGTGCGCAAGGGGTGCCAGGGCCCTGCCCTGCGCTGCCTACGGTCGCAAGGTGACGAGCAGCAGGCTGGAGACCCCCACGAGCACCCCCGGCGCACACCGGGCGCAGCACCGCGCGCCCCACTCCTCGCCGAAGCAGCCTCCCGCCCGTTACGAGCCGCATCTCGACGGCCTGTTCACGTACTGCCTCTCCGTCCTCTGCGACCACGACGCCGCCACGGAGGCGCTCGGCGGCGTACTGGCGCTGGCCGAGCGGCAGAACGGCCGGTGCCCCACCGGCGAGGAGGAGCGCAGAACCTGGCTGTACGCCCTGGCCAGGTGGATGTGCCTGCGCAGGCTCGGCGAGCAGAAGCAGGGCCGCCGGGCGCACCGCAGGCCCGACGGGCCGCAGGCGCGCAGGCAGCCGGCCAGGGCGCAGGACGAGCGTCGCGGCCCCGCGGTACCGGGGGCCCGCGCGGGACGGCGTACGCCCGGGAGCGCGCACACCGTGAAGCCGGCGTCCGCGGCACCCGCCGCGCCCCCGTCGTCCTCCGCGCTCCGGCCCGCCGCGTCGGCGTCCGCCCCGCTTCTCCCCTCCGCCGCCCCCATGGAGGGCCCCGCGGCCGCCGAGGCCCACCGCCGGGAGCTGGCCCAGCTGGCCTGGCCCGAGGCGGCGGGCACCACCCCGGAACAGCGCGAGGCCCTGGAGCTCGCCGTCCGCCACCGCCTCACCCCGCGCGCCGTCGCCGCCGTCCTCGGGCTGGAACCCGCGACGGCCCGGGAGCTCCTGGCCGCCGCCGCCTGCGAAGTGGAACGGACGAGGGCCGCCCTCGCGGTCGTCGAGAAGGGCAACTGCCCCGCGGTCGGCCGGCTCACCGGCGACCACCGTGTGCTGCTCTCCGCCACCCTGCGCCGCGAGCTCGTACGGCATGTGGACGACTGCCCGAGCTGCCGCCGCGCCGCCGAGCGGGCCGACGCCCGGGGGCCCTGGCCGGGCGCCGCGGTCACGCCCGTGGCCGCGCTGGCGGTCGTCGAGGCGCCGCGGCCCTCCGCCTATGTGGCGATGATGTACGCGCGGAAACATCAGAAGAATCGGTCCGCCACTCCCCGGTTCGACCGGACGGGCTTCCCGATGGACCCGAAGGACCACGCCGCGCGCCGGGACCGGATGCGGTCCAGGGTCATGACGACGACGGTCGTCGCCACGGTCGTCGCCGCCCCCGTGATCGCCCTGTGGTCCGCCTACCGCGGCGCCCCGCTCACCGGTGAGGGGCGCGACGGTTCGGCGGTCACCGCGACCGAGGCGGACGGCGACCACGCGAGCGACGACCCGTACGGCCACTACGAGAACGCGGGCAACGCGCGCCCCGAGCCCGGCCCCGGCTTCACGGACGGCGCCCGCCTCCCGGACGTCTCCGCCGAGGTCATCAGCGTGGGCACGGGCCCGGACGGGGGCGGCGCGGGAGCCGCCGCGGGCCGCCTCACCGTCGAGGCCCGGTCCTCCGGCGGCACGACGACGATCACGCTCACCGCGTCGAAGGCGGGCCCGGTCGTCTGGTCGGCCGGCACGGGCCAGTCCTGGCTGCGTCTGAGCCGCACCTCGGGAACGCTCGGGGCGGGCGACAGCATCACGGTCCGCGTCCTCGTGGACCACGCGCGCGAACCGGACGGGTACTGGACGGCACGGATCGCCGTCGCCCCCTCGGGATCGGTCGTGGCGATGCACGGGTACGGCGGACCGGCATCGACCACCGCGCCCAGGCCGCCCCTGCCGAGCGGCCCGTCCCGTCCGCGCCCGCCCGTTCCGCAGGAGCCGTCGCCGTCCTCACCGGACCCCGACCCGACGCCCACGCCGACCCCCGACCCGACGGGCAGCACCCCGACGGACCCGGGTTCCCCGACGAGCCCGGCCCCGTCCCCGGACCCGACGACGGACTCCCCGTCCCCGTCGGACCCGGGCAAGGGCCCGAGCACCCCGCCGGCGGCGGACTGACGGGCCCCCGGTTTCTACGCGGGGTTCACCGGGTCCGCCGGGTGGGGGGCCATCGGCAGCAGCGAGGAGAGCCGCTCCTCGCACAGCCCGACCAGCCGGTCGTACGCCGGCTTGCCCATCAGCTCGGTGAGCTCCGGCCGGTACGACACGTAGACCGGCTCCCCGGCACCGTGCGCCGATGTCGCCGACGTGCACCACCAGTGCAGGTCGTGGCCGCCCGGTCCCCAGCCCCGGCGGTCGTACTCACCGATCGTCACCTGGAGGACGCGCGTGTCGTCGGGCCGGTCGATCCAGTCGTACGTACGCCGGACCGGCAGCTGCCAGCACACGTCCGGCTTGGTCTCCAGGGGCTCCTTGCCCTCCCGCAGAGCCAGGATGTGCAGGGAGCAGCCGGCTCCCGCGGCGAATCCGGGACGGTTCTGGAAGATGCAGGACCCCTCCCAGCGCCGTGTCTGCCGCTCCCCGTCGTCGTCGGTCTGGACCCAGCCCGACTCCGTGCCCACGTCGTGGAACTGCCACAGGTCCGGCGTGAGCCGGGCCACGTTCTCGGCGACCCGCTTCTCGTCGTCCTCGTCCGAGAAGTGGGCGCCCAGGGTGCAGCACCCGTCGTCCGCGCGACCGGCCTGGATGCCCTGGCAGCCACTGCCAAAGATGCAGGTCCACCTGGACGTCAGCCAGGTCAGGTCACAGCGGAAGACCTGTTCGTCGTCGGCGGGGTCCGGGAACTCCACCCACGCGCGCGCGAAGTCGATCCCCGTCTCGTCGGACCCCTGGGGTCCGTCTGTCTGCGGCTGCTGCATCTCCTGCTTCGTCTTCTGATTCTTCGTGACTTTGCCCGGCTTCGCCTTTTTCGTCTTTGGCACGCGCCCAGAGTAAGACCGCCGAGCACCTGCGCGGGTCCGTGCGCCGGTCCACCCGCCCCCACGGCCGCAGTAGCGTTCTGCATATGAGACTCGGAGTCCTCGACGTGGGGTCGAACACGGTTCATCTGCTGGTGGTCGACGCGCACCCCGGCGCCCGCCCGCTGCCCGCGCACTCGCACAAGGCGGAGCTGCGCCTGGCCGAGCTCCTCGACGGGGACGGGGCGATCGGCCCGCTCGGTGTGGACCGGCTGGTGACGACGATCGCCGGTGCGCTCCAGGCCGCCGAGGACAAGGGCTGCGAGGACGTGCTGGCGTTCGCCACCTCCGCGGTGCGGGAGGCGAGCAACGCCGACAAGGTGCTCGCCCGGGTGCGCGACGAGACGGGCGTCGACCTCGCCGTCCTCAGCGGCACGGAGGAGGCCCGCCTCACCTTCCTCGCCGCGCGGCGCTGGTTCGGCTGGTCGGCGGGCAAGCTGCTGGTCCTGGACATCGGCGGCGGTTCGCTGGAGATCGCGTACGGCATCGACGAGGAGCCCGACGCGGCCGTGTCGCTGCCGCTGGGCGCCGGACGTCTCACGGCCGGCTGGCTGGTCGGCGATCCGCCGGACCCGGCAGAGGTGAAGGAGCTGCGCCGCCACGTACGGGCGCGGATCGCCCGCAGTGTCGGCGAGTTCACCCGCTTCGGCCGCCCCGACCACGTCGTGGCCACGTCCAAGACCTTCAAGCAGCTCGCCAGGATCGCGGGCGCCGCACGCTCCACCGAGGGGCTGTACGTGCAGCGCACCCTCAGCCGCAAGGCCCTGGAGGAGTGGGTGCCGAAGCTGGCCGCGATGACGGTGGAGGAGCGCGGGACCCTGCCCGGAGTCTCCGAGGGACGGTCCGCCCAGTTGCTGGCGGGCGCGCTGGTCGCGGAGGGCGCGATGGACCTCCTGGGCGTCGAGGA
The DNA here is from genome assembly GCF_008042275.1 of Streptomyces sp. OR43. Lineage (GTDB taxonomy): Bacteria > Actinomycetota > Actinomycetes > Streptomycetales > Streptomycetaceae > Streptomyces. The sequence continues at coordinate 2,164,895 of NZ_RDBK01000043.1, forward strand.
CCTGGAGATCTGCCCCTGGGCGCTGCGTGAGGGCGTGATCCTGCGCCGCCTGGACCACCTGACGTCGAAGGAGGACGTGGCCCTCAACTGAAGGGGGCCGGTCCCGGGCGTGTCACCGTCATGGCCCTTCTCACTTTCGGCCGGACGCCCTCGGCGCCGCGCACCGCTGCCCGTACGCTGTCTGCGTGGCAGAACCAGTGGTGCGCATCCCGGATGCGAAGGTCGCCCTGTCGACGGCCTCGGTCTATCCGGAGTCGACGGCGACGGCCTTCGAGATCGCCGCGCGCCTGGGCTACGACGGCGTCGAGGTCATGGTCTGGACCGACCCCGTCAGCCAGGACATCGAGGCCCTGCGCCGGCTCTCCGACTACCACCAGGTGCCGATCCTGGCCGTTCACGCCCCGTGCCTCCTGATCACGCAGCGGGTCTGGTCCACCGATCCCTGGGTGAAGCTCCAGCGGGCGCGCGCCGCGGCGGAGAAACTCGGTGCGTCGACGGTCGTCGTCCACCCCCCGTTCCGCTGGCAACGCAACTACGCCCGCGACTTCGTCACGGGGATCTGGCGGATGGCGGACGAGACCGACGTCCGGTTCGCCGTCGAGAACATGTACCCGTGGCGCTACCGGGACCGCGAGATGCTCGCGTACGCCCCCGACTGGGACGTCACCAACGACGACTACCGCCACTTCACGGTCGACCTGTCGCACACGTCGACGGCGCGTACGGACGGCATGGCCATGGTCGACCGGATGGGCGACCGGCTGGCCCACGTCCACCTGGCCGACGGCAAGGGCTCGGGCAAGGACGAGCACCTGGTGCCCGGCCGGGGCGACCAGCCCTGTGCCGAACTGCTGGAGCGGCTGGCCCGGTCCGGCTTCGACGGCCATGTCGTCATCGAGGTCAACACGCGCCGCGCGATGTCCACCGCCGAACGCGAGGCCGACCTCGCCGAGGCGCTGGCCTTCACCCGGCTGCACCTCGCCTCCTCCGCGCAGGTGCCGCGCCCGTGACCGCGGGCGCCGAAGCCCCGGGTCCCAGGCGCCGCGGCCGTCCCGCCCGCACCGCGGCGACGGCGGGGCCCGACGCGCGTACCCGGATCCTGGAGTCCGCCCGCACCGAGTTCGCCGAGCGCGGCTACGACAAGACGTCGGTCCGCGGGATCGCGAAGGCGGCGGGCGTGGACGCGGCGTTGGTCCATCACTACTTCGGTACGAAGGACGAGGTCTTCGCCGCCGCGATCGAGCTTTCCTTCGAGCCCGCCCTGGTGGTCCCGGCGATCCTCGGCAGCGACAAGGACGGCCTGGGGGAGCGGCTGGCCCGCTACTTCATCGCGATCTGGGAGAACCCGGCCTCCAGGACCCCGCTGCTGGCGGTCCTGCGGTCGGCCCTGACCAACGAGGCGGCGGCGGCCGTCCTGCGCGGCTTCGTCCTGCGCCGCCTGCTCGGACGGATCGCGGAACAGCTCGACGTACCCGACCCCACCTTCCGCGCCGAACTGGCGGCCTCGCACATGGTGGGCATCGCGATGCTGCGGTACGTGCTCAGGGCGGAGCCCCTGGCATCGGCGCCCCCGGAAAGGATCATCGAGATGGTGGCCCCCACCCTGCAGCGCTACCTGACGGACCCGACCCCGACCGCCCCGGGCGAATCAAGTCCCTCCACCGATCCGGACGGCGGCCCGGGCGAATCAAGCCCCTCCACCGATCCGGACGGCGGCCCGGGCGAATCAAGCCCCTCCACCGACCCGGACGGCGGCCCCGGCGAATCAAGTCCCTCCACCGATCCGGACGGCGGCCCGGGCGAATCAAGTCCCTCCACCGATCCGGACGGCGGCCCGGGCGAATCAAGCCCCTCCGGCGATTGAGGAGCGGGGCGCGGGGCAGAGCCCCGAAACCCACACGGCCCGCACGCACCC
>NZ_RDBK01000043.1:2166909-2195081 GCF_008042275.1 Streptomyces sp. OR43
CCAACTGAGCACCGCATCCCGCATTCCGGACACCCTGTCCAGATCCTGGCACCGGAGGCGTACGCTCGGAACGAGTCTTTTCTGTCGAAGGAGCGAGAGACGATGCCCCAGCTGAGGTCCCGCACTGTCACCCACGGCCGCAACATGGCGGGCGCCCGCGCCCTTATGCGCGCCTCGGGCGTAGCGAGCGAGGACATCGGCAAGCCGATCATCGCGGTCGCCAACTCCTTCACGGAGTTCGTCCCCGGCCACACCCACCTCGCCCCCGTCGGCCGGATCGTCTCCGAGGCGATCAAGGCCGCGGGCGCGGTGCCCCGCGAGTTCAACACCATCGCGGTGGACGACGGCATCGCCATGGGCCACGGCGGCATGCTCTACAGCCTGCCCTCCCGCGACCTCATCGCCGACAGCGTCGAGTACATGGTCGAGGCGCACTGCGCCGACGCGCTGATCTGCATCTCGAACTGCGACAAGATCACCCCCGGCATGCTGATGGCCGCGATGCGCCTCAACATCCCCACGGTCTTCGTCTCCGGCGGTCCGATGGAGGCCGGCAAGGCCACCCTCGTCGACGGCACGGTCCGCAAGCTCGACCTGGTCAACGCGATCAGTGACGCGGTCGACGAGAGCATCTCCGACGAGGACATCCTCCGTATCGAGGAGAACGCCTGTCCCACCTGCGGCAGCTGTTCCGGCATGTTCACCGCCAACTCGATGAACTGCCTGACCGAGGTCCTCGGCCTCTCCCTCCCCGGCAACGGCTCCGTCCTCGCCACGCACACCGCCCGCAGGGCGCTGTACGAGGACGCCGGCCGCACGGTCGTCGAGATCACCAAGCGCTACTACGAGCAGGACGACGAGACGGTCCTGCCCCGCTCCATCGGCACCCGCGCCGCGTTCGACAACGCGATGGCGCTGGACATCGCCATGGGCGGTTCGACCAACACGATCCTGCACCTGCTGGCCGCGGCCGAGGAGGCCGAGCTGGCGTACGACCTCGACGACATCAACGAGGTCTCCCGCCGCGTCCCGTGCCTGTCCAAGGTCGCGCCCAACGTGGCGCCCGGCGGTACGTACTACATGGAGGACGTTCACCGGGCCGGCGGTATCCCCGCCCTCCTCGGCGAGCTCCACCGCGGCGGTCTGCTGAACGAGGACGTGCACTCGGTGCACTCGGACACGCTCGCCGAGTGGCTCAAGAACTGGGACATCCGCGGCGGCTCGCCGTCCCCCGAGGCCGTCGAGCTGTGGCACGCGGCGCCGGGCTGTGTCCGCTCCGCGACCGCGTTCTCGCAGTCCGAGCGCTGGGACACCCTCGACCTGGACGCGGCCGGCGGCTGCATCCGCGACGTGGCGCACGCGTACTCCAAGGACGGCGGCCTCGCGGTCCTCAAGGGCAACATCGCCGTGGACGGCTGCGTCGTGAAGACGGCCGGCGTCGACGAGTCGATCTGGACCTTCGAGGGCCCGGCGGTCGTCTGCGAGTCCCAGGAGGACGCCGTCGACAAGATCCTCCGCAAGGAGATCACGCACGGCGACGTCGTCGTCATCCGTTACGAGGGCCCGCGCGGCGGCCCCGGCATGCAGGAGATGCTCTACCCGACCTCCTTCCTCAAGGGCCGGGGTCTCGGCAAGACCTGTGCGCTGATCACCGACGGCCGCTTCTCCGGTGGTACGTCGGGTCTGTCCATCGGCCACGCCTCGCCCGAGGCGGCGTCCGGCGGCACGATCGCGCTGGTCGAGGACGGCGACCGGATCCGGATCGACATCCCGAACCGCTCGATCGAGCTCCTCGTGTCCGACGCCGATCTGGCCACCCGCCGTGAGGCGCTGAACGGCGTGTACGCGCCGAAGAACCGCGAGCGCAAGGTCTCGGCGGCGCTGCGCGCCTACGCGGCCATGGCGACGAGCGCGGACCGCGGCGCCGTCCGCGACGTCTCCAAGCTGGGCTGAGCCACCCGGTTCCGGCCCCTCCACGGAGGGGCCGGAACCGTGGCCCGCCCTCCTGCGCGTGGCGTAAAACCAACTCCCCGTGACCATCCGCTCGCAGTAGGCTCGCACCCTTGTCATGTAAGGATCATGATTGGGGGAGCATGCGCACTTCCGTACGCCGCCCGGCGATCATCGCGGCCGCCGTCGCCGCCCTCGCGGCACTCGGCGCCACCCCGGCCGGCGCGGTCACGGCGGCCGCCACTCCGGCGGGGGTCTGTGGATCCGGGTACACCCAGATCGACTCGCACGCGTTCCGGAACTCGGCGACCGAACTGGCCCGCGTCCATCTCTTCTACAACGCGAGCACCCGGTCCAACTGTGTCGTGACCTTCCACTCCTCCTCCACCAGCGGCTACGCGCTGACCACCGGCGCCTGGCTCGATGTGGACGGGGACGGCAAGGGACAGGCCAAGGACCAGGGGACGTACTCCTCGTACGCGGGACCGGTCAGGCTCGCCGCGGGCAGCCGCTGTGTGAAGTGGGGCGGCATGATCGAGGCAGGTGTCGCCACGTACACCTACACCAGCTCCTGGGAACACTGCGGCTGAGCCGCGCCGGCATTCGCACCGTGCGCGGCGCCGCCGCGCACGGCTGCCCCGGGCTCCGTCCCGACCCTGGGATAATCGGTCGCGTGACCGAGAACAGCGACACCCCCGACGGCACGGCTCCCGGCACCACCGAGTCCGGCGCGACGCCCACCGGCGCCCCCGCGACCGCCCCCGGCCCGCAGCCCGAGCCCCTCCGCTTCTTCGGCACGACCTGGGTCGCCCACGACGGCAACTACGGGCTCCGCAGGGCCGGAGCCGCCATCGGTTCGCTGGCCGCCGCGGTCGCCTCCTGCTTCGTCCTCCGCTTCGCCTATCAGGGCCTGCAGATCGCCGATGTCGGCAGCTTCGTCGGCCTGCTGGTCGTCCTGATGTTCGCCATCTGCAGCGCCGTCGCGTTCCGCAAGACGTGGGAGGGCTTCAGCCGCCGCCCGGCCGACCCGGCCCGCGAGGACACGCTGCGCGGTCTCAAGACCATCGGCTTCGTCGGCTCGCTCCTCGCGTACTTCTTCCGTACGTTCACCGAGGCGCCGGGCGAGAAGCTGCGCCGCGCGGAGTACGAGGCGGCCCAGGTCCGCTTCGCGAAGCGCCGCTCGTCCAGGACCGGCAACCCGGCGGCCCGCAAGACGGCCAGGGCGAAGAAGCCGCGGCGCAAGTAGGGGACCCGGCCCGGCCCGTACGGCCGGCGGGCCACGATGGCCCCATGACCGCAACGGAATCCCCGGACGCCGCTCCGGAACACACGCCCGATCCCGCACCCCGGCGCGCCCTGTCCTTCGACGGGGCGGCCGCCCAGTACGCCGCCGCCCGCCCCGGGTACCCCGCCGCCCTGTTCGACGCCGTAGAGGAGCTCGCGGGCCTGCCCCTGCACGGTGCCCGCACGCTCGACGTGGGCGCGGGCACCGGCATCTCCACCCGGCGCCTGCACGACCGCGGCGCCCGCGTCGTCGCCGTGGAGCCGGGCCCCGGCATGGCGGCCGAACTGCGCCGGTCCCTCCCCTGCGTGCCGCTGGTGCGGGGTGACGGCAACAGCCTTCCCTTCGCCCCGGCCTCGGCCGACCTGATCACGTACGCGCAGTCCTACCACTGGACCGACCGCGACCGCTCCACGCCCGAGGCCCTGCGCGTCCTGCGGCCGGGCGGCGCGCTCGCTCTCTGGTGGAACGTCTCCGACCACACCGTCCCGTGGGTGGCCGGCCAGGACACCCGGCTGCGCGACTTCTTCCGCGACGAGACCGGGGCCGAGGACGAAAGCGCCCACGGCGCGCCCGCCCTCACCCGCGGTCTGCTGCCCGAGCTCGCCTTCGTGCACCGCCGTATCCCCTGGACCCGGCGCGTCCCCCTGGCCACCCACCTCGACAACCTCGGCAGCCACTCCGCCTTCCTGGTCCTGGGCAAGGAACCCACCCGGCGCTTCCTCGCCGACGAACGCGAGCACCTCGCGCGGCTCTTCCCGGACGGCACGGTGGAGGAGGCATACGTCGTCGATCTGAGTGTGGCCGTCCGCTGACGGCCCGGCCCCGCCCGGTCCCTTGACGGCGGCGCCCGCCGGGACCAAAATTCATCACATGATGAATTCTTCGGGCGCCGCCATCGAGGCCCGTGGCCTCACCGTCGTACGAGGCAGCCGCACCGTCCTGAAGGGCCTCGGCTTCACCGTCGAACCCGGCCGGATCACGGGCCTCCTCGGCCCTTCAGGCTGCGGCAAATCCACCCTGATGCGTGCCGTCGTCGGCACCCAGGCCAAGGTCACCGGCACCCTCGACGTCCTGGGCAGTCCGGCGGGCCACCCCACCCTCCGGCCCAGGATCGGGTACGTCACCCAGGCCCCGTCCGTCTACACCGACCTCACCGTCCGGCAGAACCTCGACTACTTCGCGGCGGTCCTCCAGCCGGGCCGCCGGCACCGGGAGGACCGCCGCGCTGCCGTCACCCAAGCGATCACCGAAGTGGACCTGAGCAGCCACGCCGACGATCTCGCCGGCACCCTCTCCGGCGGTCAGCGCACCCGCGTCTCCCTCGCCGTCGCGCTGCTCGGCACCCCCGAACTCCTCGTCCTCGACGAACCGACCGTCGGCCTCGACCCGGTGCTCAGGCGCGATCTCTGGAACCTCTTCCACAGCCTCGCCGCCGACCGCGGCACCACCCTGCTCGTCTCCTCCCACGTCATGGACGAGGCCGAGCGCTGCCACCGACTGCTCCTGATGCGCGAGGGCGAGATCCTCGCCGACGACACCCCCGAGGCCCTGCGCACGAACTCCCGGACCGACACCGTCGAAGAAGCCTTCCTCCACCTGGTCGACGCGGCCGCCACCCGTCAGGAGAACGCCCGATGAACACGACGACCACCGGCTCCCGGCCCCTGAGCGCGGCCCGCACCCTCGCCACCGCGGGCCGGGTCCTGCGCCAGCTGACGCACGACCCGCGCACGGTCGCTCTCCTGCTGCTGATCCCGGTCCTGATGATCACGCTGCTGCGGTACGTGTTCGACGGGAGCCCGCAGACGTTCGACTCCATCGGCGCCTCGCTCCTCGGCATCTTCCCGCTGATCACGATGTTCCTGGTGACCTCGATCGCCACCCTGCGCGAACGCACCTCGGGCACCCTGGAGCGCCTCCTCGCCATGCCGCTCGGCAAGGGCGACCTGATCGCCGGCTACGCGCTCGCCTTCGGCGCCGTCGCCATCGTCCAGTCGCTCCTGGCCACGGCCCTCTCGGTCTGGGCCCTCGGCCTGGACGTCACCGGATCACCGTGGCTGCTGCTCCTGGTCGCGCTGCTCGACGCCCTGCTCGGCACGGCGCTCGGCCTGTTCGTCTCGGCCTTCGCGGCATCCGAGTTCCAGGCCGTCCAGTTCATGCCGGCCGTGATCTTCCCGCAGCTCCTGCTCTGCGGACTCTTCATCGCCCGGGACCGGATGGCCCCCGCCCTCGAAGCGCTCTCAAACGTCCTGCCCATGTCGTACGCCGTCGACGGCATGAACGAGGTCCTCCACCACACCGAAGTCACCGGCGACTTCGTCCGCGACATCGCGGTCGTGGCCGGCTGCGCCGTCCTCGTCCTGGCGCTCGGCGCGGCCACCCTCCGCCGCCGCACCACCTGACCGGCCGGTGCGAGGATGGCGCCACGAGAACCGTGAGCACCGCCCGGAGGGTGAAGCGCATGACCCAGACAGTTGCAGTCCTCGGCACCGGCAAGATCGGCGAGGCCCTGCTCAGCGGCATGATCCGGGCCGGCTGGCGTCCGGCGAACCTGCTGGTCACCACCCGCCGCTCCGAGCGCGCCGCCGAGCTGCGCGACCGTTACGGCGTCGACACGGTCACCAACGCGGAGGCCGCCAAGCGCGCGGACATCCTCATCCTCGCGGTCAAGCCCCAGGACATGGGCCGCCTCCTCGACGAGCTCTCCCCGCACCTCACCGCCGACCGCCTGGTCATCAGCGCCGCAGCCGGCATCACGACCGCCTTCTTCGAGGAGCGCCTCGCCGCCGGCACCCCGGTGGTCCGCGTCATGCCGAACACTCCCGTCCTGGTCGACGAGGGTATGTCCGTCATCTCCGCGGGCAGCCACGCCACCACCGAACACCTCGCCACCGCGGAGTCGATCTTCGGAGGCGTCGGCAAGACCCTGCGCGTCCCCGAGTCGCAGCAGGACGCGGCGACCGCCCTGTCCGGCTCGGGACCCGCGTACTTCTACTTCCTCGTCGAGGCGATGACGGACGCGGGCATCCTGCTGGGCCTGCCCCGCGCCCAGGCCCACGACCTCATCGTGCAGGCCGCCATCGGCGCCGCAGTGATGCTCCGCGACAGCGGCGAGCACCCGGTCAAACTCCGCGAGGCCGTCACCAGCCCGGCCGGCACCACGATCAGCGCCATCCGCGAACTGGAGAACCACGGGGTGCGCGCCGCTCTCATCGCCGCCCTCGAAGCGGCCCGCGACCGCAGCCGCGAGCTCGCCTCCGGCAACGGCTGAGCCGGGGCCCGGACCCTACTTCGCGGCCGCGATCAGCTCCGCACTGCGCACCACCTTCGCGAACCCACCGCCGTGCAACGACACGGCGGTGGCCCGCGCCAACTCCTCCGCACCGAGCGTCCATCCCCACGGACCGGCCCCGTCGAAGGTGTAGGTCGCGTCGAGCGCGAAGAACACCTCGTAACCCAGGTTCCCGGCCATGCGCGCTGTCGTCTCCGCGCACATGTTGGTCTGGATCCCGGCCACCACGATCTGCCGCACTCCTGCCGCGTTCAGCCAGGCACCCAGATCCGGTGTTCCGTAGAACGCCGAGTTCACGCTCTTCGCGACGAACAGTTCCGCTCCGCCGCCCTTACCCCGCCGCTTCTCCACGTACGGCTTGAAGTCGTTCCCGGGATATCCCACCCGCAACGGCGAATCGGGCTTGGGCGAGTCATGCCGTACGAAGACGACGGGCCGACCGCTCGACTGCCAGGCGTCGATCAGCCCGGCGATGTTCTCGTCCGCCGCGGGATTGTTCCGCGGCCCCCAGTACGCCTCCTCCTCGAATCCCTGCTGCACGTCCACCACGACCAGCGCTGCGTTCTCCGCGATCTCCATGACCACGATCCTGCCGCCCCGGGACCGGAGCGCCCAGAGGTCGGAAAGCCATCGATCGATGCTTTACTGCCACCATGCCGATGACCGGGACACTCCATCCCGCCCCCACCCGGATCGCCCTCGTCTCCTTCCCCGGTGTCCGGGCGTTCGACGTCTCGGTCATCACGGAGGTCTGGGGCGTGGACCGGACGGACCGGGGAGTCCCGCCGTTCGACCTGCACCGCACCGCGGCCACCGACGCCCCCATCGCGTTGCGCGGCGGCCTCTCCCTGACCCCCGACCGCACACTGACCTGGCTGGCCCGCGCCGACCTGATCGTCGTGCCGGGGCTCGACGACCATGTGACACCGGCCCCGGAACCGGTCCTCGCGGCCCTGCGCCGCGCTCATGCCCGCGCCACGCCCATCGCGGCCCTCTGCGGAGGCGCCTTCACCCTGGCGCAGGCGGGCCTCCTGGACGGCCGGCGGGCAGTCACCCACTGGAACCTCACGGACCTCTTGCGTACCCGCCATCCCGCCGTGACCGTCGTCCCGGACGCCTTGTTCGTCCACGACGACAACCTCTGGACGTCGGCAGGCACCGCAGCAGGCATCGACCTCTGCCTCCACCTCGTCCGGACGGCCCAGGGCGCCGAGGCGGCGGCGACGATCGCACGGTCGATGGTCACGGCCCCTTTCCGCACCGGCACGCAGGCCCAGTTCATCGAGCACCCCACGCCGCACACCGACCGCGACGCCGACACGCTCGCCGATGTCCGCGCCTTCGCCCTGACCCGCTTGGCGGATCCGCACACGGTGGCGGGGCTGGCCGACCGGGCCGGCATGTCGCCGCGCTCCTTCGCCCGCCACTTCCAGGCGAGCACCGGCACCACGCCGCTGCGCTGGCTGATCGCCCAGCGCATCGCCGCAGCTCAGAAACTTCTGGAACGCACCGACCTCCCGCTGCCCGAGGTGGCCCGCCGTACGGGCTTCGGCAGCGAGATCACCATGCGCCAGCACTTCGCCACCCACCTGGGCACCAGCCCCCGCGACTACCGTCTCGCCTTCCACCGCACCCCGACGAGGGCCGGGGTTGACACGCCCCCCACGCATCCGTAGTGTGCTCCGAGTTGTCCGACGTGAGCGCCGACCCCGGTCGGTCCCCGGACAGCCATTCCGCAGTAACCACAACGAGCGAGCGACAGCTGTCGCCTGCATCTGCGTGCGCGCATTCGCGAAATGAGGAATCCACGTTCGAAGGAACGTGACCCCGATTAGCGTCGGGGCCCTGGATTCCGCTAACGTCTCACTCGTCGGAACGGCCCAACAGCCGCGAGGACAAGCCCCGCTGACTGGGAATCAGGCCCGAAAGGATCTGATAGAGTCGGACTCGCTGGAAAGGGAAAGCGCGAAAGCGAAGAACTGGAAAGCGGAAATGCGAGACCCGCTTCGACCGGGAATCGGACACGAAAGAGTCTGATAGAGTCGGAAACGCAAGACCGAAGGGAAGCGCCCGGAGGAAAGCCCGCGAGGGTGAGTACGAAGGAAGCGTCCGTTCCTTGAGAACTCAACAGCGTGCCAAAAGTCAACGCCAGATATGTTGATACCCCGACCTGTTTCGGCAGGTTCGAGGTTCCTTTGAAAGTCCTGGCAGGCCTTCGGGCTTGGCAGGCAATGCACACAGCGAGGACATAGTGAACGACCGGTCCTATTCCGACTCGGTTGTTCCGCTCTCGTGGCCGGTAACGGGTGGAGCTGACTGGTACTAATAGGCCGAGGGCTTGTCCTCAGTTGCTCGCGTCCACTGTGTTAGTTCTGAAATAACGAACGGCCGTGTTTTCATCCGGTGTTGGTTAATTTCATAGTGTTTCGGTGGTCATTGCGTTAGGGAAACGCCCGGTTACATTCCGAACCCGGAAGCTAAGCCTTTCAGCGCCGATGGTACTGCAGGGGGGACCCTGTGGGAGAGTAGGACGCCGCCGAACTCCTTTTGATAGTTAAGCCCCGTGCCCTTGTGGCACGGGGCTTTTCTGCGTTCCGACCGTTTAAGGTCGTGACATGCGCTACGAACTGGTCATCTTCGACAACGACGGTGTGCTCGTGGACAGCGAGCCGATCTCCAACACCATCCTGGCCGCCTACCTCACCGAGCTCGGCCACCCCACCTCGTACGAGGAGTCCCTCCGCGACTACATGGGGTCCGCCGTGCACCGGGTGCACGACCTCGTCGAGGAGCGGGGCGGGGAGAAGCTGCCCGCAGACTTCGACGACACGCTCCACGCGCGGATCTTCGCCGCGTTCGAGCGGGAGCTGGTGCCCGTGCCCGGCGTGGAGGAGGTGCTGGGGGAGCTCGTCGCCGACGGGATCCCGTACTGCGTCGCCTCCTCCAGCAGTCACGAGCGGATCCGGGTCAGCCACCGCAGGACAGGGCTCGACCAGTGGTTCGAGGAGGAGTGGATCTTCTCGGCCGAGGACGTGGGCCGGGGGAAGCCGGCGCCGGACCTGTTCCTCCTCGCCGCCGAGCGGATGGGCGTCGCCCCGGAACGGTGCGTCGTCATCGAGGACAGCCCGCTCGGTGTGGAGGCGGCCAGGGCCGCGGGCATGGACGTGTACGGGTTCACATCGATGATGCCGGCGGACCGGCTGGCCGGTGTGACCGGGCATTTCTCCGACATGGGACAGCTGCGGGAATTGCTTGCCTGACGCGTCTACCCATGGGTAGAAACTGGCCCTACGCTCGCGCCCATGACAGATGCACGTTTGCGGCACGGCAGAGCCTCCCTCGCGTTGAGCTTCTTCGTGCAGGGCGTCACCTTCGCTCTCCTCGTGACCCGGATCCCCGCCATTCAGGACCGGTACGGGATATCCGACGGCCTGCTGCCCGTGTTCCTCGCCGCCGTGCCGGTCCTGGCCGGTGTGGGCAGCGTGGTCACCGAGAAGGTGGTCGCACGGGTGCGTCCGAGGGTCGTCCTGCGGTGGGCGCAGCCGGTGGTGCTGCTTGCGCTGCTCGGCGTCGGTGCCGGGAGCCAGGTGTGGGAAGCGGCCCTGGCGCTCGGTGTGTTCGGGCTGTCCGTAGGTGCGCTGGACGCCTCCATGAACATGATGGGGGTCAGCCTCCAGCGGGCGTACGGGCGCTCCATCATGCTCGGCTTCCACGCCGCGTACAGCCTGGGCGGGATCGCCGGGGCCTCCATGGCGTGGGCCGGAGCTCACTGGGATCTCTCGCTGCTGGTCTCGTACCTTCCGGTGGTCGTCGTGCTGCTGCCCGTCGCGTTCGTCGGGAGCCGTTGGTACGTCGAGGGGAAGCAGGAGGACGAGCGGGAGAAGGGTGCGGCGCGGGGTGCGGCCGGGTCGGTTTCGTTCAAACTGCTGATGCCGCTCTGTCTGGTGATGTGTTTCGCGTACATCGGGGATTCGACGGTCTCGAACTGGAGCGCCAAGTACCTCCAGGACGTGCTGGGGAGTTCGGAGCAGCTTTCGACGGTCCCGTACAACGTGTACATGGTGACGACGTTGCTCGGGCGGGCCGTCGGGGACTTCGGGGTGCGGCGGTTCGGTGCCGTGGCCGTGGTGCGGTCGGGGAGCGTGCTGGCCGCGGCCGGGTTCGGTGTGGTGGCGGTCGCGGGCGGGGCCTGGGTGGGGATGCTCGGGTTCACGATGCTCGGGCTCGGGCTCTGCGTGATCGTGCCGCAGACGTTCGCGGCCGCCGGGCGGATGTTCCCCGGGGCGAGCGATACCGCCATCGCCCGGCTGAACATCTTCAACTACGTGGGGTTCCTGGTGGGCTCACCCCTGGTGGGGGCGCTCGGGGACGCCTGGAGCTACCGGGGCGCGATGCTCGTGCCGATGGTGCTGGTGCTCGCGACGCTGGTGTACGCCAAGTCGTTCGGCGCGGAGCCTGCCCGATACGGTGGCGGGCATGAGCGGCCGCGCACAGTTGATGTGGGATGACGCAGTAACGGGATACGACTTCGGGGACAGTCATCCCATGGATCCGGTCAGGCTCGCCCTGACGATGGGTCTGGTCCGGGCGTTCGGTCTCGACCGGGCGGTGGATGTCGTGGCCGCCAAGGCGGCCGGGGACTCGACGCTGCGGCTCGTGCACCGGTCGGACTACGTGGCGGCGGTGCGGGCCGCGTCCGCCGATCCGCGGGCCGCGGACCAGAACTACGGGATCGGGACGACGGACGATCCGGCGTTCGCCGGGATGCACGAGGTGTCGGCGCTGATCGCCGGCCAGTCGGTGGCGGCGGCCGAGGCCGTGTGGCGGGGCGAGACCGGGCACGCCGTGAACTTCTCCGGCGGGCTCCATCACGCCATGCCCGGCGGGGCGGCGGGTTTCTGCATCTACAACGATCCGGCGCTCGCCATCGCGCGGCTGCTGGAGCTGGGGGCCGAGCGCGTCGCGTACGTCGATGTCGACGTGCACCACGGCGACGGCGTGCAGGCGGCGTTCTGGGAGGACCCGAGGGTGCTGACCATCTCGCTGCACGAGCATCCACGCACGCTCTTCCCGCAGACCGGGTGGCCGGAGGAGACCGGTGCCGGGGCGGGGGAGGGCGGTGCGGTCAATGTGGCGTTGCCGGCCGGTACGGGGGACGCGGGATGGCTGCGGGCGTTCCACGCGGTGGTGCCGGAGCTGCTGGCGGACTTCCGGCCGCAGGTGCTGGTGACGCAGCACGGGGCCGACACGCACTTCGAGGACCCGCTGGCCCATCTCGCGGTGTCGCTGGACGCGCAGCGGGCCGTGATGGCGGCCTGCCACGATCTGGCGCACGAGCATGCGGAGGAAGGGCGCTGGGTGGCGCTCGGCGGGGGCGGGTACGCGGTGGTGGACGTGGTGCCGCGGTCCTGGACCCATCTGGTGGGGATCGCCGCGCACGCGCCCGTGGATCCGGAGTCGGTGATCCCGTCGTCCTGGCGCGACGAGGTCTACGCCCGGACCCGGCAGCTGGGGCCGGCCCGGATGACGGACGGGCGGACTCCGTCGTGGAAGGCGTGGGAGGACGGTTACGACCCTGCGGACCGGCTGGATCAGGCGGTGCTCGCGACCCGGCGTGCGGCGTTCCCGCTGCGGGGGCTGCTGACCTGACGGCCGGAGCGGTGGCTCGTTCCGGTTGCGCCAACTGTGGGGCGTAATCCGGGTTTTGGCCCCCCGGCGCCGGTGGTGGGGCAGCATCGGCAGGGTGTTGAGCACCGGAGCGCTGCGCGCGCATCTGCTGGCGGCCCGGCTGGCCGGGCCCGTGGCCACCTCGCGGGAGACGAGCCTGCGGAGCTATCGGCTGTTCGCGGCCAGGGATCCGCGGGTGACGCTGGGACTCGATCCCGGACAGGGGTGGGGGGAGCGGGACCTGCTGCGGCTGATGGCCGACAAGTGCGGGGTCTCGGACGACCCGGCCCATGTCTCGGGTCCCGACGTGATCGATCCTGAGCGGACGATGGCGGGTCTCGACGCGTTTGCCGAGCGGTTGTCGGACGCGGCGGTCCGGCGGGCGCCGGTGCTGTTCGGGACGGGACATCCGCATCGGCTGATCGGCTTCTACGCAGCGCTGGCAGACGCCCTGTCGGCGGTCGGGTGTGCCGTACTCACCCCCGCGCAGGGGCGACGTATCGACATAACGACCCGGTTCGGAGTACGCACGTACCACCTCGACTACGTACGGGGAGTCGCGCTGGTGCGCGAACCCGGCGCGCGGGTGCCCGGCGGTGGCACCGGCGCACACACCCACTCACCGCTGCCGCTGAGGGTGGCCCTGGAGGCCGCCGCGGAGGCTCGCGGGCCGCTGCCGGAACTCGTCGTGGGAGACCACGGCTGGGTCTGCGGGGCAGGTCAGCTGGGCATCGAGGCGATCGGCCTGGCGGATACGGACGATCCGGCGCTGTTCGTCGGGGAGGCGGAGGGCCGGGTGGCGGTCGCCGTTCCGCTCGACGACGGCGTGCGGTCCGCGTATTACCTGCCGCTGACGCGCTATGTGCTCAATCGGGCGTGTCTGTCACAGTAGGCGGCCGATCGTCTCTCCTCTTCCCCACTCGCATCACCCGCCCCTAATCTGGGGAGTGAGCGCACAGCGACGAAGAGTCACCGGAGGGGAAGCCGGTGCGCGTCTCGTGCGGAAGGTACAGGTGGGTCATGGCTGCTGACAGCGAGAGGCCTCTCAACGAGGTCAAGTTTCTGACCGTGGCGGAAGTCGCCTCGGTCATGCGAGTGTCGAAGATGACCGTGTACCGCTTGGTGCACAGTGGTCATCTGCCGGCGATCCGGGTGGGAAGGTCCTTCCGGGTGCCGGAGCAAGCGGTTCACGAGTATCTCCGTGAGTCCTTCGTGGGGGTGGGGACGGCCTGACGTTCCCCTCGGATTACGTACCTCACGCGGTGGCGGGTAGGCTAGGCCGACGTAGGTCGTGTGGGCCCAGACGCCCCGCACCAGTGAAGAAGAAGTGAGCGAGGGTAGTCGTGGGCTCTGTTATCAAGAAGCGGCGTAAGCGGATGGCCAAGAAGAAGCACCGCAAGCTGCTCAAGCGCACGCGCGTTCAGCGTCGCAACAAGAAGTAAGCGAACGCAGTTCGTGAAATCCGCAGCCCTTTCGCCGATGAGGCGGGAGGGCTGCGGTGCTGTGCGGGGCCGGTACGCGGCGCTGCGGGCGGCGGGTGCGCACATTCGGGCCAAGACGCGGGAGAACGCCGCCGCGCAGACGTCACAGGGCAACATCCACCCGCTACGGTGACGAGCGGGGGAGTGCCTTTTCGCGGGCGTCCCCTTCACTCACCTCACGGGAGACCGAGGGAAGGCGCTGATCTTGGGGAAGGTCGTGCTCGTCACGGGAGCGGCCCGGCAGCTGGGCGGCCGGTTCGTGCGGCGCATCCAGCGTGAACCGGACGTGGACCGGGTGATCGCGGTCGACGCGGTCGAGCCCGGGCACGGGCTGGGCGACGCCGTGTTCGTGCGCGCGGACATCCGCCAGCCCGCCATCGCCAGGGTCCTCGCCGAGCACATGGTCGACACGGTCGTGCACCTGGACGTCAGTGGCAAGGCGCTCGGGGCCCAGGGGCGTACCGCGGTCAAGGAGACCAACGTCATCGGCACGATGCAGTTGCTCGGCGCCTGTCAGAAGGCGCCGTCGGTGCGGCGGATGGTGGTCAAGTCCAGTACGGGCGTGTACGGCTCCGCGCCCCGCGATCCGGCGGTCTTCCACGAGACGACGCCGCCCAAGTCGCTGCCCGGCGGCGGCTTCGCGAAGGACGCGGCGGAGGTCGAGGGGTACGTACGGGGCTTCGCGCGCCGCAGGCCGGACGTGGCCGTGTGCGTGCTGAGGTTCGCGAACATCCTGGGACCCGACCCGGACTCGCCGCTCGCCGACTATCTCGCGCTGCCGGTCCTGCCGACGGTGTTCGGGTACGACCCGAGGCTCCAGTTCGTCCACGAGGACGACGTCCTGGACGTCCTCGGTATCGCCTCCGGCGAGCCGCGGCGCGGGACGCTGAACAGCGGGACGTTCAACATCGCGGGGGACGGGGTGCTGCTGCTCTCGCAGTGCGCGCGGCGGCTGGGGCGGCCGACGATGCCGCTGCTGCTGCCCGCGGTCACGTGGGTCGGGCAGGCGCTGCGTACCGTCGGCATGACGGACTTCTCGCCGGAACAGATCCGGCTGCTCACCCATGGCAGGGTGGTCTCCACGGTCCAGATGCGCGAGACCCTGGGCTTCCGACCGCGGTTCTCCACGGCGGAGACCTTCGCCGAGTACGCGCGCAGCCGGGGGCCGGGGCTGCTGCCGCCCGCGGCGGTGGGCCGGGCCGTCGACCGGCTGGCGGCGCTGCCGTTCGCCGGGGGGACCGGCCGGGTCCCCGGCAGCGGCGACACACACCCGACTCCGAGCGTCAGGTAGAGGAGCGCACCGACGATGGCGGATGCCAAGGTCATTCCGTTCGATGACGACCGTTCACGGTCGGGGGGAGCACCGCGTGCCGCGCGCCGGCGTTCCCCGGGACGCGGTACGGGGTCCGTGAGCGCCCTGCCCGGGCAGCCGGCGGCCTCGCTGCCGCCGGAGGGGCAGGAGGAAGCTGTGGCGGGCTCCGAGGGCGTGGCAGGCGGTGGCTGGGACCGGCGGATCGCGGGCGGGCTCGCGTTCCTGCGACGGCGGGTCACGGGCGAGTACGACGTCGACGAGTTCGGTTACGACGAGGAGCTCACCGACCAGGTCCTGATGTCGGTGCTGCGGCCGGTGTACGAGAAGTACTTCCGGGTCGAGGTGAAGGGCATCGAGAACATCCCGTCGGACGGCGGGGCGCTCATCGTGTCCAACCACTCGGGGACGCTGCCGCTGGACGGGCTGATGCTCCAGGTCGCGGTGCATGACAACCATCCGGCGGGGCGGCATCTGCGGCTGCTCGCGGCGGACCTGGTCTTCATGCTGCCGGTCGTGAACGAGCTGGCCCGCAAGGCCGGGCACACGCTGGCCTGCGCGGAGGACGCGGAGCGGCTGCTGCGGCAGGGCGAGGTCGTCGGCGTGATGCCGGAGGGGTTCAAGGGCATCGGCAAGCCGTTCGGCGAGCGGTACAAGCTGCAGCGCTTCGGGCGGGGCGGTTTCGTGTCCACGGCGTTGCGGGCCGGGGTGCCGATCGTGCCGTGCTCGATCGTGGGGGCGGAGGAGATCTACCCGATGATCGGCAACGCGAAGACTCTGGCGCGGCTGCTGGGCTTCCCGTACTTCCCGATCACGCCGACGTTTCCCTGGCTGGGACCGCTGGGGGCGCTGCCGTTGCCCACGAAGTGGACGATCCAGTTCGGTGAGCCGATTCCCACGGACGGGTATCCGGTGGAGGCGGCGGAGGATCCGATGCTGATGTTCAATCTGACGGATCAGGTGCGGGAGCAGATTCAGCACACGCTGTACAAGTTGCTGGTGCAGCGGCGGTCGGTGTTCTTCTGACGTTGCCCGGGCGTCCGGGTGTGTCGATTTGTCCTCAAGCGCCGGACGGGCTGCGGATGGGTGGCCTCGGGCGCGAGGTGCGGGTGCGCTGGGGCGCGGGCCTTGTCCTCAATCGCCGGACGGGCTTGATTGGCCGGTCCGTGGCGAGACCGCTTTGCCCTCAGACGCCGGACGGGCTTGATGGGGCTGGACGGGCTTGATGAGGCCGGGGGCGGCCCCGGTTGGGGCCGCCCCCGGCCGGTGTCAGTTCTTGTCGTCCTGGGCGTCGATTCCCAGGCCGCCGATCAGGCCGGGGATCAGGGGCGGCAGGGTGATGTCCGGCGACGGGGTCGTGCTCGGTGTGTCCTGGGACGGGCTGGTGGCGTCGGGGGACGGCGGGTCGAGGAGGCCGTCCGTGCCGCCGCCGATCAGGCCGTCCGCGGGGCTGCTGCCCGAGCCCGAGGGGCGGGGCGAGGAGCTGGTGCCCGGGCTGCTGTCGTGCGTGCCGGAAGGCGACGACGGCGACGGGGCGTGCGAACGGGAGGACGGTGCCGAGCCCTCGCCGGTGGTGCCGGACTCCTTGAATCCGCTGTCCTTCTCCACGGGGCGGGGGAGCAGCGACTGCAGCGGTTCGACCTCTTGGTCTATGGCCGCGAAGACCGAGCTCACCTGGTCGCCGATGTCGGTCAGCTGTACGGGGAGGCGGTCGCGGAGGCTGCTCCAGCTGTCGCGGTGGGTGCGGGAGAAGGAGTCGAGGGTCTGGATGGGGCCGATCCCGCCGTCGCGTTCGTAGGCGGCGTGGAGCAGACGGTGGCCCTCCGTGGCGTCGTGGGTCATGCGGCCCAGCGTGCGTCGGACCTCGCCGAGCTGCTCGTGGTCCAGGTCGCCCGAGCGGGCGCGCTCCATCAGCCTGCGGGCTTCGCTGAGCCGGGTCGAGGCCTGGTCCAGGTAGACCTCGCCGCGGTCCGTGTCGCCGTCGGCCAGGCCGAGGTGGATGTCCTCCATGCCGCGCTTCAGCCCGTAGAGGGAGTCACCCGGCAGGGCGTCGGAACTGGCAGCGGCCACTCCGCCGAAGGCTCCCGCGGCCACACCGACGGTGAGCCCGCCGGCCGCGAGGCCCTTCGTCCAGCGGGATCTGGGGCGCAGTTTCCGGAGTGGCGAGGCCCGGTGGGCCCCCTTGCCCCGTTGTTCGGGCACCGTAGGGTCCGCGGACGCGCCGCCCTCGGCGAACATGGCCTCCATGGCGGCGACGAGCTGGGCTCGCTGCACCACTTTGACCTCGGGATCCAACTCCGGCTTCGGTAGCTCACCGAGGCCGTTCGCCAGGGCCAACAGCGGTCCGGGGTCGGCCTGTTCGGCCGGGTCCTCGGGCTGTACGGCCGCCGCACCGCGGAGCGACTGCTCCTCCAGGGCCTGGGCGAAGGCGTTCGCCCGCCGGTGTGCCGAAACGTTTGCGATCACTGGCGGCACCTCCTCTCGTCATGACGGTCGACTCCCCTGTGGGTCCGGAAGGTTGCACACCTTGAGCGCATCCACACGATTGAGTGAGTGTCTGCGGACAGGGGGTGACGACAGGGAGCCTGCAACCGGCACAACGAGCGGCGCGGCATTGGGGTTACGCACGAAAGATGATCGGACCAGTGCGTGATGAACATATCGCCGAGCGTCACTCGGTCCGGGATGGGGTCAGCGGGCATCGTCCGGAAGGAGCCGGGCGAGGGTGCGGACGGCGCGGTACTGCAGGGTCTTGATCGCGCCCTCGTTCTTGCCCATCACCCGGGCGGTCTCGGCGACCGAGAGGCCTTGCAGAAAGCGCAGGGTCACGCACTCCTGCTGCTGGGGGTTGAGTCGGCGCACGGCTTGCAGCAGTGCGGCGTTGGAGAGGGACTCCAGGACGGAGTCCTCGGGGCTGCGCTCGACCTCGTTGGCGTCGAGCATCTCGCCGGTGGTCACTTCCAGTCGGAAACGACTGGATTTGAAGTGGTCGGCGACCAGGTTGCGAGCGATGGTGACCAACCAGGCGCCGAAGTCGCGGCCCTGCCAGGTGAAGGTGGAGATGCGCCGCAGGGCGCGGAGGAAGGTCTCACTCGTGAGGTCCTCGGCCGTCGCCTTGCCGCCCACCCGGTAGTAGATGTAGCGGTACACGGTGTCGCTGTACTGGTCGTAGAGGCGGCCGAAGGCGTCAGCCTCACCGGCCTGTGCGCGCTCGACGAGATCCATCATGCGCGCGCTGTCGCTGTCGGCGGTCGGCCGACGAACGGTGGACGTGGTCGTTGCGCCGCGGTTGCTGCGTCTTCCGACCGCCGCGCCGCGTTCGGCCAGGGCGTAGCAGGGGCCGGCAGGTGCAGGGGTGGCAAAGGCGGGTACGGCGTACGCGGTGGGGACGAAGCCGCGCAAGCGGTCGCCGACCGTTGCGCGCAGCGTAGCCAGGCCCGAGGCGTCAACCCCGACGTGTGGGTACACGGGACTCCCAGAGGCAGAGCTTCCATCACGTGCAGTGCGAAACCGTCACTCGTCGTAGTGAGTGGTGGGTTCCGGAATGCGTCTGAGGAGAATAACGCTTCGTACAGGCAGTGCTACACCCAGTTGCTCAAATCACCGATTACGTCGCTTCTGTAGCGACTATGCGATGCATCAAGTAGCACATCGTGATCGGTTATTGATCGGAATACTTCGAGATCTGTCACAGGCCGCGACGGGTTGTGGTCGAGTGCGGGTAACCCGACTGGCCGGAGCGGTCGGTGGGTATGGGGTTCCGATTGGCGGCGGAGGCCGGGCGTGGCCCGGCCCCGGCGGCCCGCGGCCGGGCAGTCAGTGGCGGCGGCGGTGCAGGGCGACGGCTGCCGCGGTGCCGCCGGCGAGGGCGCCCACGCCCGCGGCGGCCGGGATGCCGACCTTGGCGGCCTTGCGGCCGGTCCGGTAGTCGCGCAGCCGCCAGTCCCGGGCGCGCGCGTGCTTGCGGAGCTTGGTGTCCGGGTTGATCGCGTACGGGTGCCCGACCAGGGACAGCATCGGGATGTCGTTGTGCGAGTCGCTGTACGCCGCGCAGCGGGCCAGGTCCAGGCCCTCGGCCGCGGCCAGGGCGCGTACCGCCTCGGCCTTCGCGGGGCCGTGCAGGGGTTCGCCGACCAGGCGTCCGGTGTACACGCCGTCGACCGATTCGGCGACGGTGCCCAGCGCGCCGGTCAGGCCGAGCCGGCGGGCGATGATGGTGGCGGTCTCCACCGGTGCGGCGGTGACCAGCCAGACCTTCTGGCCGGCGTCGAGGTGGGCCTGGGCGAGCGCGCGGGTGCCGGGCCAGATGCGGTCGGCCATGTACTCGTCGTAGATCTCCTCGCCGATCGACATCAGCTCGGAGACGCGATGGCCCTTGACGATGGACAGGGCGCTGTCGCGGGCGTCCTGCATGTGTTCGGGGTCCTCGACGCCGGCCAGCCTGAACCAGGCCTGCTGCCAGGCGAACCGGGTGAGTTCGCGGCGCTCGAAGAACTTCCGCTTGTACAGGCCGCGGCCGAAGTGGAAGATCGCGGCGCCCTGCATGACGGTGTTGTCGAGGTCGAAGAAGGCGGCGGCCCGGTCGTCGCCGACGACGGGGAATTCGGGTTCCCCGTCCCGCGCGGCGCCGTCCTCGGCGGCGGCGGACTGTTCGGCGTCGAGCGAGGACTTCCGCGCTGCCTCCGCCGCCGCTTCGCCTGCCAGCACGCTGCGTGCTGTCGCGGAACGCCTACGCGGTGTGAGCCATCCAAGAGCGGCCATGCCGTGAGCATAGCCAGTCACCGCGCTCCTTCCCGACCTGCCGGGATGCGGCGGCGTGAACTCTCGGAGACCGACGCGTTAAACGGGCGATTCCCGGGCGTACCGGTTCAAGGGTGGAAGCGGCCCGGGAGCGGCGCAGAATGAGAGGTATGAGTGCCCTGCTGCGTCGTACGAAGAAGAAGCCCGCCGACCGCGTGGTGACCCTGGTCGGGAAGCCGGGGTGTCACCTCTGTGACGACGCCCGGGCGGTGGTGCGGACGGTCTGCAAGGAGACCGGCGCTTCCTGGGAGGAGAAGGACATCACCCGGGACGAGGAGCTGTACAAGGAGTACTGGGAGCAGATCCCCGTGGTGCTCGTAGATAACGAACAGCACACGTTCTGGCGGGTGGACCCGGTAAGACTGCGCAGCGCGCTGCTTTCCTGAGCGAAACCTGGTTACCATCGTGGGCGTTTTGAGTGGTCTCGGGGGCGTGGCTGTGAGGAGTGTGTTCCGCTTTGCCCCCTTCGGGCCTGCAACGGGCTGATGCGATCCGTGGTTCCTGGATCGCGGGACGAGTGCGCGTGACCCCGGTCACTTTGACCGGACAAAACGGACACTATCTTTGTGCACGCGTTCACAAAGACATAGCCTGCATTCGACGGGGCGGTCTTGGGACATACGGCCGCCTGCAGCCCCGCTCATCCCGCAGGAGCACCGTGGCAACTGGCCGAAATCACCGACCGGCGACCCGTAGCCGAGGAATTCCCGAGGCCACCGTCGCCCGACTTCCGCTGTATCTCCGTGCGCTGACCGCGCTCTCCGAGCGTTCGGTCCCCACGGTCTCCTCCGAGGAGCTCGCCGCGGCGGCGGGAGTCAACTCCGCGAAGCTGCGCAAGGACTTCAGCTATCTCGGTTCGTACGGGACCCGCGGCGTCGGCTACGACGTCGAGTACCTCGTCTACCAGATCTCGCGCGAGCTCGGCCTCACCCAGGACTGGCCGGTCGCGATCGTCGGCATCGGTAACCTCGGCGCGGCCCTCGCCAACTACGGCGGTTTCGCCTCCCGCGGCTTCCGGGTCGCCGCGCTGATCGACGCCGATCCCGCGATGGCCGGTACGCCGGTCGCCGGGATCCCCGTCCAGCACGCCGACGACCTGGACCGCATCATCAGCGAGAACGGCGTCTCGATCGGTGTGATCACGACCCCGCCCGGCGCCGCCCAGCAGGTCTGCGACCGGCTCGTCGCCGCGGGCGTCACCTCCATCCTGAACTTCGCCCCGACCGTGCTCTCGGTGCCCGACGGCGTCGACGTGCGCAAGGTCGACCTCTCCATCGAGCTGCAGATCCTCGCCTTCCACGAGCAGCGCAAGGCCGGCGAGGACGCCGCGTCCGCCGACAGCGGCCCGGACCCGGCCGCGCCGCCCGTGCGCGCCGCGACCAGCAGCCGGAAGGGACCCGACGGGGACATGCCCGCCGTGATGCCGGCATGAGTCTCCTTGTCGTAGGGCTGAGCCACCGCAGCGCCCCCGTCTCCGTGCTGGAGCGGGCCTCGCTGTCCGCCGACAGCCAGGCCAAGCTGCTGCAGGACACCCTCGCCGCCGAGCCCGCGGCCGAGGCCGCCGTCCTCGCCACCTGCAACCGCATCGAGCTGTACGCCGACGTGGAGAAGTTCCACGCGGGCGTCGCCGAGCTGTCCACGCTGCTCGCCCAGCACAGCGGCGTCGGCCTGGACGAGCTCACTCCGTATCTCTATGTGCACTACGAGGACCGGGCCGTCCACCACCTGTTCTCGGTGGCCTGCGGGCTGGACTCGATGGTCGTGGGCGAGGGCCAGATCCTCGGCCAGATCAAGGACGCGCTGGCGCTGGGGCAGGAGCTCCACACCGCCGGCCGGCTGCTGAACGACCTCTTCCAGCAGGCCCTGCGGGTCGGCAAGCGCGCCCACAGCGAGACCGGGATCGACCGGGCCGGGCAGTCGCTCGTCACCTTCGGCCTGGAACAGCTCGCCGACGGCCGCGACCCCGAGGCCTGGGCGAAGGGCAAGCGCGCCCTGGTGATCGGCGCGGGCTCGATGTCCTCGCTGGCCGCCGCGACCCTGGCCCGTACCGGAGTCGCCGAGATCGTCGTCGCCAACCGGACCCGTGCCCGCGCCGACCGCCTGGTCGAGATCCTGGGCCAGGCCGACGGCACCGGCGTGGCCGCCCACGCCGTCGACATGGCCGCGGTCTCCGACGAACTGACACGTGCCGACGTGGTCGTCTCCTGCACCGGCGCCACCGGCCTCGTCCTGAGCGCCGAGGCCGTCGCCGGAGCGCTCGGGCTCGACCCGGCCCCCGCGTACGAGGCGCCCGCCGCGTCCGTCACGGCGGCGCCCGTCGAGCCGGACGAGCAGCACGCCGCATGGGTGGAGAACGGTTCCGCCACCGCGACCGCGCAGGCCCGCGCCGTCCGCCGGATCCCGGCCCAGTCCACCGGCCCCGTCCGGCTCGCCCTGCTGGACCTCGCCATGCCGCGCGACATCGACGGCGGCGCCGCCCGCCTCGACGGTGTGCGCCTCGTCGACATCGAGTCGCTCGCGGAGGCGTCCGCGGACGCCCCGATGGCCGCCGATGTGGACCAGGTGCGCAGCATCGTCGCCGACGAGGTCGCCGCCTTCGGTGCCGCCCAGCGCGCCGCCCACATCACTCCCACCGTCGTCGCCCTGCGCACGATGGCCGCCGGAGTGGTCGCGGGCGAGATCGCACGCCTGGACGGACGCCTCCCCGACCTGGACGAGAAGCAGCGCGCCGAGATCTCGCAGACCGTGCGCCGCGTCGTCGACAAGCTCCTGCACGCGCCCACCGTGCGGGTCAAGCAGCTCGCCAGCGAGCCCGGCGGCGCCGGGTACGCCGATGCGCTGCGGGAACTCTTCGACCTCGACCCGCAGACGGTCGCCGCCGTCTCCCGGGCAGACCTGAACGACCCGAATCGAGGGCGGTCATGACCGACAACTCACCCCTGGGCGCGGGGTCAACCCAGCCGCTGCGGCTGGGGACCCGGCGCAGCAAGCTCGCCATGGCGCAGTCCGGCCTGGTGGCCGACGCGGTCAGCGAGGTGACCGGGCGCGCCGTCGAACTCGTCGAGATCACCACGTACGGGGACACCTCCCGCGAGCACCTCACGCAGATCGGCGGCACCGGCGTCTTCGTCGCCGCGCTGCGCGACGCGCTGCTGCGCGGCGAGGTGGACTTCGCTGTCCACTCGCTCAAGGACCTGCCGACGCAGCAGCCCGAGGGCCTCGTGCTGGCCGCCGTGCCGGTGCGCGAGGACCCGCGCGACGCCCTGGTGGCGCGCGACGGGCTGACCTTCGAGCAGCTGCCGTCCGGCGCCCGCATCGGCACCGGCTCGCCGCGCCGCATGGCGCAGCTCAACGCGTACGCCCGCAGTCACGGCCTCGATATCGAGACCGTGCCGATCCGCGGCAACGTCGATACGCGTATCGGATTTGTACGAAGCGGTGAACTCGACGCGGTGGTACTTGCCGCGGCCGGGCTCAGCCGCCTCGGACGGAGTGGTGAGGTGACCGATTTCCTGTCGGTCGACACCGTTCTGCCCGCTCCCGGCCAGGGAGCACTGGCGATCGAGTGCGCTGCCAGCAGCGCCGACCTCGCCGCCGCGCTCGCCGAGCTCGACGACCCGTACACCCGGGCCGCCGTGACCGCCGAGCGTTCCCTGCTCGCCGCCCTGGAGGCCGGCTGCTCCGCACCTGTGGGTGCGCTGGCCGACCTCCTGGCCGACGGCCAGGCTGTCAACGAACTGCGCCTGCGCGGTGTCGTCGGTTCCATCGACGGTTCCTCGCTGGTACAGATGTCCACCACCGGTCCCGTCCCCACGTCGCACGACGACGCGGCGGCCCTCGGTCGCGAACTCGCGGCCGAGATGCTCGCCAAGGGTGCGGCCGGTCTTATGGGGGAGCGAGCACTTTGAGCCCCACCGGCCACGCCGCATCCGATTATCCGGTCCTGTCCGCAGGGCACGTCACCTTCCTCGGCGCCGGTCCCGGCGACCCGGGACTGCTGACTCTGCGCGCCGTCGAGGCGCTTGCGAGCGCGGACGTTCTTGTCGCCGAGCCAGACGTTCTCGGCGTCGTCCGCTGCCATGCGCGGGCAGGCGTAAGCACGCCTGAGCTGACGGTTGTTGACGCGCAGTCAACAGCCGCCGGTGTTCCCGTTCTCAGGGATGCGGTCAATCTTGTCATGGAGGCCGCGAAGGGCGGCAGGCGGGTCGTCCGTGCCGTCTCCGGTGACCCCGGCCTCGACGGCAACGCGGGCGGCGAGATGCTGGCCTGCGCCGCCGCGGGCATTCCGTTCGAGGTCGTGCCGGGCGTCGCCAACGCCGTGGGCGTGCCCGCGTACGCCGGGGTGCCGCTGCGCGACGCGCAGGGCGCGGACGTCCGCTTCGTCGACGCCCGTACCGCCTCGGACCGCTGCTGGAGCGAGGTCGGCGCCAGCGACTCCACGTGCGTGATCTCGACGCAGCTCGACGCGGTGGCCGCGGCCGCCGGCGAGCTGGTCTCGGCGGGCCGCAAGCCCGACACCCCGCTGACCGTGACGGTCGCCGGTACGACGACGCGCCAGCGCACCTGGACGGCGACGCTCGGCACGATCGCCCAGGTCTTCAAGCAGGGCAAGATCCTGCCGTCGCCGGACGGGCACCAGCCGGTCATAGCCGTGGTCGGGGAGCGCAGCTCCGCCGCCCAGCGCGACCAGCTCGCGTGGTTCGAGTCCAAGCCGATGTTCGGCTGGAAGGTGCTCGTGCCGCGTACGAAGGAGCAGGCGGCGTCGCTCTCCGACCAGCTGCGTTCCTACGGCGCGGTGCCGCACGAGGTCCCGACGATCGCCGTCGAGCCGCCGCGTACGCCGCAGCAGATGGAGCGGGCGGTCAAGGGCCTGGTCACGGGCCGCTACGAGTGGATCGCGTTCACGTCGGTCAACGCCGTGAAGGCGGTCCGGGAGAAGTTCGAGGAGTACGGGCTCGACGCCCGTGCCTTCGCCGGGATCAAGGTCGCGGCCGTCGGCGAGCAGACCGCCGCCGCGCTGGTCGACTTCGGTGTGAAGCCGGACCTGGTGCCTTCGGGCGAGCAGTCCGCCGCGGGTCTGCTGGAGGACTGGCCGCCGTACGACCCGGTCTTCGACCCGATCGACCGTGTCTTCCTGCCGCGTGCCGACATCGCCACCGAGACGCTGGTGGCCGGGCTCATCGAGTTGGGCTGGGAGGTCGACGACGTCACCGCGTACCGCACGGTCCGCGCCTCGCCGCCGCCCGCCGACACGCGTGAGGCGATCAAGGGCGGCGGGTTCGACGCGGTGCTGTTCACCTCGTCCTCGACGGTGCGCAACCTCGTCGGCATCGCGGGCAAGCCGCACAACGTGACGATCATCGCGTGTATCGGCCCCGCCACGGCGAAGACCGCCGAGGAGCACGGCCTGCGCGTCGACGTCCTGTCGCCGGAGCCCTCGGTGCACAAGCTGGCCGAGGCCCTCGCCGAGTTCGGCGCGCAGCGCCGGGACGCGGCGAAGGAGGCCGGTGACCCGGTGACGCGGCCGAGCGAGCGCCGTCCGGGTGCGCGGAGGCGTCGTACGACGACCTGATCCGTCCGGTGTGGTGCGTGCGGGGCCCGGCTGCTTCTTCGTGAAGCGGCCGGGCCCCGCCCTTTTCTTCTCGCGAAGCGGTCCGGCGGGCGTGTGGCGTCCCCGTCGGAGCAGGGCTCGTCGCAGTGGTCGTCGCGCCCTCACGACATGTGGGAAGACGCCGGTTCGAATCCGGCCGGCCCTGTTCCGTCCGCAGCGGCGGGGGTTTTTCCGGCCCGGGTGTCGGTAAACCGGTGATGTGCGCGGGTCTAGTCTCGAAGGATGACTGTGTACGGAAACTTCCCCGGCTCTCGCCCCCGACGGCTGCGGACGACCCCCGTGATGCGGCGGATGGTCGCCGAGACCCGGCTCGACCCGGCGAACCTGATCCTGCCCGCGTTCGTCCGTGAGGGCATCGACGCGCCCGTCGCCATCTCGGCCATGCCCGGCGTGCAGCAGCACACCCTGGACACCCTGCGGAAGGCCGCCGTCGACGCGGTCTCCGCCGGCGTCTCCGGGATCATGCTGTTCGGCGTGCCTCTGGACGAGAAGAAGGACGCCCGCGGCACGGCGGGCACCGACCCGGACGGCATCCTCCAGCTCGGTCTGCGCGCGGTGCGCGAGGAGGTCGGTGACGACCTCGTCGTCATGTCCGACCTCTGTCTGGACGAGACCACCGACCACGGCCACTGCGGCGTGCTGACCGAGGACGGCCGCGTCGACAACGACGCGACGCTGGAGCGGTACGCGGAGATGGCCCAGGTCCAGGCCGACGCGGGCGCCCATGTGGTCGGCCCCAGCGGCATGATGGACGGCCAGGTCGGCGTGATCCGCGACGCGCTGGACCAGACCGGGTACGAGGACGTCTCGATCCTCGCGTACACGGCGAAGTACTCCTCCGCGTTCTACGGCCCGTTCCGCGAGGCCGTCGGCTCCTCGCTCAAGGGCGACCGCAAGACGTACCAGCAGGACCCGGCCAACCTCCGCGAGTCGATGCGCGAACTGGCGCTCGACCTCGAAGAGGGCGCGGACATGGTCATGGTCAAGCCGGCCGGCCCGTACCTGGACGTCCTGGCGAAGGTCGCCGACTCGGTGGACGTGCCGGTCGCCGCGTACCAGATCAGTGGCGAGTACGCGATGATCGAGGCCGCTGCGGAGAAGGGCTGGATCGACCGGGACGCGGCGATCCTGGAGAGCCTGACCGGCATCCGCCGGGCGGGCGCGCAGATGATCCTGACGTACTGGGCGACGGAGGTCGCGCAGAAGCTGCGGCGCTCCTGACGGAGGCCGGGGCGGCCATTGACAACCGGGCGGCTCAGGAGCCGATGTGCGCGGCGAAGGCCGTCCAGGTGGTGGGGGCGAGGGTGAGCGTGGGGCCCTCGGGGTTCTTGGAGTCGCGGACGTGGACGGCGGCGGGGTGGGCGGCGATCTCGACGCATTCGCCGCCCTCGCTGCCGCTGTAGCTGGACTTCGTCCAGTCGTAGGCGACTTCGAGGCACTCTCCGCCGTCGCTGCCGCTGTAGCTGGACTTGAACCACTCACGTGCGGTGCTCATAACTCTCCTAGCAGCCGGTCCAACAGGCCTTTCGTGTCCTCGATGTTGAGGGCCTGCGTTCGCAGCATCGCATATTTCTGCGAGAGGATGCTGATCTCGTCCGGGTCGGAGATGAGCTGGCTGCCGCGCTGAGTTTCGGTGTAGGCGATGCGTTGATAGTCCGGTGTTTCCAGCAGGATGAACGGGCCGTCGAGAGCCGCGTGAGTGGTCCGGGCCAGGGGCATGACCTGGAGCGTGATGCCCGGCGTTCCGGCGTAGGTCCGCAGGTGGTGCAGCATCTCGCGATACGCGTCGTCGCCGCCGAGGCGGTCCCGGACGATGGCCTCGGAGATGACGAAGCTGGTGGTGGGCGGCACGTCTCGGTGCAGGATTTCCTGCCGGTCCAGACGCTTGGCGACATGCGCGTCGATTTCCGCCCTGCTGAATGTGGGCACTCGGCTGCCGAACACGGCCCGTGCGTAGCGCTCGGTCTGGAGCAGACCCGGCAGGACCTGATTGGCGAAGAAGCAAAGGGCGAGCGCGCTCCGCTCCAGGTCCATGTACTCCTCCGCCCACGCCGGGATCAGGTCCACCTCTGGCATGTTCTCCACCGCCGTCGCCAACGCCTTCTTCGTCTCCAGCAGGGCGTCCATGCGCTGCGCCAGCGGCGGTTGGAGGGCGCGTCTGCCCTGCTCGATGGAGGCGATGGTCTCCGGCTGGGTGCAGGTCTGCTCGGCCAGTTGACGCTGGGTCATCCCGGCGGCGGTGCGGAACTGGGCGACCAGCGCGCCCACCAGCCTCATCGCCGACGCGTTCTTGCGCTGCCGCTTCCTGGGTTGCATACGGTCCCCACTTCCCGCCCGCGTTCGTACTTCACGCGCGCCCGACCCGTACAAGAAATGTGTACGGGCGCGCGCACTGCGACAGCATAGTCACCGAGTGTGACGATCGTTCCATGAACGAGACGATGCAACTCCCGCTGCTGCGCGAGCGGTTCTTCCGGCGGGAGCGCCGGTCGGTCCGGGAGGCCCGGGAGTTCGTACGCGGTGCGCTGGCCGACTGGGGGTTCGGCGAGGTGATGGCGGGTGACGTGGTGCTGTGTGTCAGTGAGCTGTGCACCAACGCGCTGGTGCACGGGGTGCCGCCCGGGCGTGGGTACCGGTTGGTGCTGTGGCTGCGGGACGAGGGGCAGCTCCGGGTCGAGGTGCACGACAGCGGCGACGGGGAGCCCGGGGTGCGTGAGCCCGACGGGGAGCGCGGTGGTCACCTCGGGGTCGGGCTTCAGATCGGCCGGGACGAACGT
>NZ_RDBK01000043.1:2195181-2291239 GCF_008042275.1 Streptomyces sp. OR43
CATTCAGCAGGGCGGAAACATTCAGCAGGGCGGAAATCGACGCGCATGTCGCCAAGCGTCTGGACCGGCAGGAAATCCTGCACCGAGACGTGCCGCCGGGGAAGATCGTGTGGTGCGAGTTCGGCTGAAGGGGGATCGGGCGGCTCGTCAGGCCGGGTTCAGGCGGTCGGTGAAGTCGACCGCTTCACGTACGTCCTCGTCCGGGTCCTCGGAGAGACGTGTGAGGAGCTCGTCGACTCCGGGGGTACGCCAGCGGGCCACGGCCTCGACCAGGGCCACGCGGACGTCCGCGTCGGGGTGGTCGGCGAGGTGGGCGAGTTGGTCGATCGGTCCGCGTCGGCGGAAGCCGAACCAGTGGAGGGTCGCGCAGAGCTGTGCGGCGTCGCCGAGGGTGCCTGCTTCGGCGATCCGGCCGAGGAGGACGGAAGGCGCGGGTGCGGGCCCGTCCAGCGGATGCGGCCTGCGGCGGCGCAGGCGCTGGGAGCCGTACTCACCGCGTACCCGGCAGCCGTAACAGGTGCAGGGCGCCGTGCCGTTGGAGCCGGGGAAGTAGCGCCAGCCGGTGACCTGGCGGACCGTGTGCACGCGGTGGATCTCGGCCCGGGTCGCGGCCCGGGGCACGAAGACCTCCCAGCCGCGCGGGTCCTCCAGGGCGGCCACCCGGCGCACGGCTTCGCTCGCCGTGGTGAGGGTGTGGGAACGTTCCGGGCGGTTGCTGTAGTGGCCGACCGTGACGGGTTCGTCGTCCGGCAGCCGCAGGTGGACGGCGACGAGGCCGCGCGGGCCGCCGTGGCGGGCGAGTTCGCGCAGCCACTGGTGGGTCAGCGTGTAGGACGGCAGGACCGGGAAGCAAAACAGTCCCCTGTCGCCGTCCGGGCCACGACTGGCCGCCCGTATCCCCGACTTGCGGATGCGGGCCGCGTTGGCTGCGGGTGTCAGGTGGACGAACATGGCCATGGCGCCGATGGTAGAGGGATCGGTAGGTGTGCCGCCGTTGGTGGATGCGGCCCGCGTCTGCGGGTTCTAACCGCGTACACCGGCCGTGTCCTTACGATCGACGTCATGAGAGCCTCCGGAACCTTCACCGTGACCACGTTCGTCCCGGCCGATCTGAAGCCCGACCCCGAGGTGACCACCGCGCTCCCCGTCGGCGTCGCGACCCTCGTGAAGAGCTTCGAGGGCGAGATCACGGGGCGTTCGACGACCCTGTTCACCGCCGCCTTCGACCAGGCCGCCGGCGTCGGGACCTACGTGGCGATGGAGTCCTTCGAAGGTGCGGTCGGGGGTCGCGCGGGCACGTTCAACTTCGTGCACTCCGCCTCGACGAGCGGCGACGACCGCAGCAACGAGTTCTTCGCGATCGCGCCGGCCAGCGGGACCGGCGCGCTGGCCGGGATCCGCGGGGGCGGCGGGCTGGTCGTCGACGAGGACGGTACGCACCGGATCTGGTTCGATTTCGACTTCGACCCCGGGTCCGGCGCCGATTCCGGACCCGGCCGCGGCCAGGGCAAGTAGCGTCGCCGCCATGCACCCGTGTCGCGCGTGCGGAGTGGGCGTGACCGTTACGCGGACGGACCGGCCCTGCCCGCACGTGGCGGGGGACCGGTCCGGCTGGGGCGGGGCTCAGTAGGTGAGCGCGTCCGCCCGCTCGGCCTGCCAGTAGGTGACGAAGCCGTTGTCGTCCCAGTAGGTGTCGGACGGGAGCGTCAGGTTGACCGGGGTGCCCGTGGAGCCCTCGCCGCTCCTGCCGGAGAAGTGCACCTGGAGCCGGGTGCCCTTGCGCGGGGCCGGGCCGGCGCCGGGCTCGCCGGTCAGGCCGATGGCGGCGTACGCGGACTGGCCCGGGTCGAGCGTCACGACGGCCTGCGGTTGGCTGCTGTCCAGGACCGGGAAGACGGCCTGGGCGTCGTCGAAGCGGAGCCCCGGCGCGTAGTACGCGTAGCAGGGGCGGTCGCCCGTGTTGGTCAGGGTCAGCAGCAGGTGGTTGAGGGGGCGGCTCACCGTGGTGACGGAGGTCCGGGTGTTCCCGCCGTCGCATGTGACGGGGGTGCGGTCGGGCTTGGCGGTGCCGCTGCCGTTGCCTGTCCGCTTCGTGGAGCCGGTGGTGTTCTTCGCATCGCTCCGGGCGGGGGGAGCGGCGGTGTCCTTCGAGGTGCCGCCCGTGTCGGTGGTCTTCTCCTGCGGAGCGGCGGGCGCTGCCGGGGGAGGGGACTGCTTGACGGCCTGGTGGGCGGCGGCCGGAGCGGCGGCTCCCGCCTTGGCGCTTTCGCCGCCGGCGGTCTCAGTGCCGCACGCGGTGAGGGAGAGGGCGGCCAGGAGGGCGGTGGCGGCGAGGGCTGTGGTGCGGATGCGGTTGCTGCGCATGGTGGTGTTCCCCGTGTAGTCGTGCAGTGATGTGGTGGTGGTTCGCGGAGGCTCAGTAGGTGAGGGCGTCGTCCATGCTCATCTGCCAGTAGGAGACGGTCAGGCTGCTGTCCACGTGAACGCTCTTGGAGAGCGGCACGCCGACCGACGAGCCGGTGTTGTCGGAGTTGCCGTCGCGGTTCTGGAAGCTGACTTCCAGGTCCTTGGCGTCGTAGCCGTTCGAGCCGCTGCCGTCGGCGGACGAGGTCATGACGCCGGCGTATGCGGACTCGCCCGGGTTGATGGTCACCACGGCCTGCGGCTTGCTCTCGTCGAAGGTGTTCGGCACGGACTGGGCCTCGCCGAACTTCAGGTACGGGTAGTAGTAGGCGTTGCAGGCCTTCGAACCGGTGTTGGTCATCGTGAGCAGCATGTGGTTGACCGGGCGGCTCACCTCGGTGATCGACAGCTTGGTGTTCCCTCCGGTGCAGGTCACCGAGACCGCGTCGCCGCTGTCGCCGTTGCCGCTGTTGCCACCGTCGTCCTTCGGCTTCGCCGTGGACGTGCCGCCGCCGGAGCCCGAGCCGGTGGAGTCCTTGCCCTGGTCGGCGTCCGGGGCCGCCGTGCCCTTGTCGCCGGAGGATCCCGCGCTCTCCGCCGGGGTCTTCGAAGCGGAGCCGGC
Source organism: Streptomyces sp. OR43 (assembly GCF_008042275.1). Classification (GTDB taxonomy): domain Bacteria; phylum Actinomycetota; class Actinomycetes; order Streptomycetales; family Streptomycetaceae; genus Streptomyces. The sequence goes on from NZ_RDBK01000043.1 coordinate 2,198,207, forward strand.
CGAAGCGGAGGGCAGGGCGTCGTACGGCTCCGGGTCGTCGCCCTGGCAGGCCGTCAGGGACAGGGAGGCGATCAGTGCGACGGCGCCGAGGGCGGAGGTGCGGGCGGCGCGGCGGAAGTTGAGAGTACGCATGAGAGAGATTTCCGTTCGTCGAGTGTTGCGGAGTGTGGGGCGCCGCTTTGGCGCACCGGGACCTGACGGATGTACTGGACAATGACGTGTGGTCAGAGGTGCCACAGGAGTGCGATGACGGTCGCGACAGAGGCGATCAGAACTCCTGTGGCGACTGCGTCGGTCAGGCTGAGTTGAGGACGAGTACGCACGGCGGCTCCCGGTGGCGGGCAAAGTTGGTGGGTGTACGAGTCGCGCTGCTCGCCCTTGCCGGGGTGCCGCTGCGGTGTGTTCCACCATCGTGTCGGGTCCGTGAATCCGGTGGCAACGGATCCCGGCCGGTACGGGACGCTGGAACGGAAAAACGGCCTCTGACCTGCGAAGACATCACCTGCCTGGGACGCCGTTCCGGGAGGGTAGGAGAGGGGAACGGTCAGGGTGAGCACGGAGATCCAGGACTTCGCGGCCTTGCTCAGGGGGCTGAAAGAGCGCTCCGGGCTGAGCTACGGAGCGCTCGCCCAGAAGCTGCACATGAGTACCTCCACGATTCATCGGTACTGCAACGGCGAGGCGGTCCCGCACGACTACGCGCCGGTCGAGCGCTTCGCGCGCGTGTGCCGTGCGACGTCGGACGAGCTCGTGGCGCTGCACCGGCAGTGGATCCTCGCCGACGAGGCGAAGCGGCGAGGTGCCCGGAGGGCCGAGGCTGTCGGGACGTTCGAGCCGTCGTTGGTGACGTCGGAGCTCTCGGCCCCGACGGCGGCGGAGCCGGTGAACCGGCATGAGCCGGGACCGGGGCAGGGGCCGGAAGGAGAACCGGAACGGGGAGCGGAAGCGGAAGGGAACGCGGAAGCGGAGGCGGCCCCCGACGCGACGGTGGCCGAGGACGTGACCCCGGATGTGCGGAGCGCCGGAGCCGCGCCGGTCCCGGGCCGGTTGTCCGGCAAGCGACTGCGGGTCCTGCTCGCGACCGCCGCTGTCGTGGCGCTCACCGTGCCCACGGCGTTGGCGATCAACCACTACTCGGGCGAGCGCACCCGCGAGGAGGGGATGGACACGCCCCGCAGCAGCGCACCGGTCACGCCGAGCCGGAGCGACAGCACGTCTCCGTCGCCGAGTCCTTCGAAGCCCTCGCCGTCCGCGACCAGCGGTTCCGCTTCACCCTCCGCCGCGGCCGCCAAGTCCACCGCCCCCCAGGGTGCGGACGGGAAGGCAGGGAACGGCGTCGGGTCCCGGGGGGTGCCGGTGACCGCCACTCTCAGTGCGTACAACTGGGACTGGCCCTGCGACCAGTACTTCCTGCTCGACCGCGACCCCAAGGGCATGCCGCCGGTGCCCGACACCGCGGACAGGGCCAGGCGCAACTGGGCGGCGCAGCTGGGCGGGGTGGACGCGGGGAAGATGCTGATCGAACTCACCCTGCAGGGAGCGTCGCAGCAGGCGGTCGTCCTGAAGGCGCTCCATGTCCGGGTGGTGAAGCAGGAGGCCGCGACCGACTGGCCCGCGTACTCGATGGGGGAGGGCTGCGGGAGCGGCATCGTGCCGCAGACGTTCAATATCGACCTCGACGACGGCCAGCCCGTATCGCGGCCGGTCGCCGGCGAGGACGCGGGCAAGGTCGTTGCGGCGAAGAACTTCCCGTACCGGGTGAGCTCCACCGACGTGGAGGTGTTCCACCTCGACGCGCACACCGAGGACCACGATGTGACCTGGTACCTGGAACTGGAGTGGTCCAGCGGGGACCGGAGCGGGATGCTGCGCATCGACGACAACGGCAAGCCGTTCCGTACGAGCAGCATGAAGGACCGGCCCGTGTACGAATATCGGCATGACACTGCCGAGTGGGAGGACATCGCGGAGTCGCTGGAGGGCCAGGGCAGCTGACCTCCGCCTCGGAGCTCGTACCCGAAGCCCGAAGCCGGGGGCACGGGAATCAGGGACAGGGCTTGGGCAGGGATGCTTCTTCCGAGAGATCAGTCCCACCAGAAGGCCCAGGTCTGCTGGTTGAGCACCGCCTTCTCCGCGTAGGCGTCCAGGCTGTTCAGCGTGGACTGCTGGATGTTGTCCGGGCAGAACGCGAAGTGCTCGGCGGCCAGGGCCTCGGACTCGGCGATCGTGGTCGGCGGGCGGCTCACCGAGACGACCATCGTGTCGAACCCGAGCACCACGACCCGCGCTCCGAACCGGTCCTCCCAGGAGCGCAGCACCGCGCAGAGCCGCGCCACGTCGTTCTCGTGGTTGAGCGGTCCCGACCAGCCGATCGCCGCCGGTATGTCCGCGCTGCGGCGCGCGGGCACGAGGCCCGCCCGCAGTCCGGTCATCGGGCTGCTGGTGTCGGTCAGGAAGTCCGCGAGGCCCGCCGCCGACGTGTCCGGGTCCTCGGCCGCCGCCTCGGCCGGGACGGGGGCGAGCCCCGGCCAGTCTGCCGAGGACTCGTCGAGGCCCAACTCCTCCGGGGCGTACGCCTCCCAGGCCTCGCTCAGGACCTCTTCGGCGTCATGGTCGCCGGGGTAGGAGGTCCTGGCCGGGCCGAGGTCCCACGCCTCGGGCCACTGGTCGCGCATGCCGCCGTCAATCAGTACGGGCAGCAGGCCCACGGGCCGTCCGGAGGTGCGCAGGGCGGTCCAACTGCCGGGGGACGCGGGCGCGTCCGCGTACCAGAGCAGGGGCTCGTGCCAGACCTCGTCGATCGTGGCGTCCACGAAGGTGCCGGGTGGCAGGTGCAGGTCTGCGTCGGCCGGGGAGCTGAGTGGGTTCGGGAGTGTCGCCATGGAGGAACTCTAGGCGCCGCCTCTGACAGTCGCCCCCGTCCCCACGGGCATGGGGGCGGAGGCTTCCGTGGCCCCGGACGTGTCCTCGTGGAGGATCGCGTCACGCGCCGTGCGCGTGGTCTCGGCGGCGGTGTCGTGGTCGAGACCGGCCTTGTTCATGACGATGATGCCGAGGCTGCCCCGGTCGGCCCAACTGCACGCCGTGTGCGCGCCCTCCTTCTCCAGATCGGTGGCGTACGAGACGCAACGCAGTCGTCCGCCGCGGGCGCCTGGGGGCGCGTCCCAGATCGCGTCGATGGTCGATGCGGATTCGGCGAGCCCCAGTTCGTAGCCCTCGACCAAGTCCGACGGTGCGTTGTGCAGGTCGCCGAGTCCTCCGTAGATGAATGCGACGGGCTGGGCGCCGTTCTCCGCCGGCTGCTGGACGGTTCCGTAGACGTACGAGAACGAGTCGTCGAAGGCCTCCGTCCACAGCGCGAGCGTGCCGTCGTCGTCACCGTCCACGGCGGTGAGCAGGGGGGCGCCGAGAACAGTGGCCGGTGGCGTGGCCACGTAGCGCGGGTAGTCCGTGTTCTCCGCGGTCTTCCACAGCAGCGGCGAGGCCGCCGCGCCGAGCACGATGGCCAGAACCGCCAGGTTCACGGCGAGTTGACGGGAGCCGAAGTCGGGCGGCGGCGGCAGGGGGCTGACCGGCGGGTTCGCCGCGTCCGGGGGCGCGAGGAGGCGGGCCGCGCCTCGGGCCTGGGCGTGGCGCTCCAGAGCTCGCAGGGCCATGCCCGGCACGAAGAGGAGGGCGGCGATCAGGGCGACCCAGTCCGGCAGGTGGAACGCGGCCCGGACGACCGTCAGCGTCGCCGCGACCGCCGTCACGATGAGCAGGGACGCGAGCGGTGCCCGCACGTGGGCCAGGAACAGCCGGCGGCCGGGGCGGGTGAGCGCCGTGAGTGTTTCCGCGCGCACCGCCAGGCGCTCGTCGTACGGGTACTCCGCGGCCTGTTCCTCGGCCAGGCGGGCCGCTTCGGCGAGGTCGGGGGTGTGGGCGAGAGCGGCGCGGACGTCATGGCGCTGGATGTGCGCGGCAGTGGCCTTCGGCAGGGCGCCGGGGCCCGGGAGCACCATGATCTCGCCCCGGGCGTGCCGGTCCACGTGCAGGGCCTGTGGTGAGCCGGGGGCCAGCTCCATGATCCGGGCCGCCAGCACGGGGCCGCGGGCGTGGCGGCCGGGGCGGTCGAGGGCGTCGGATTCCAGGCAGAGTTCGGCGTACGCCGTGAGCAGGCCGAGGTCGTCGGGGAAGGCGTCCAGGCCCTGGCGGTAGGCGCGTTCGGCCTCGTCGTCGTGGTCGTCCTCGTTCTCGGCGGCGTGGGCCCGGCCCAGCAGGAGGTAGAGCGCCGGGTCGGGGCCGTATCGTTCCAGCGCGGCGGTCGCCTGCGCGCGGGCGTCGGCCGGTCTTCCGCCGTTGAGAGCGGCCTGCGCCGCCGCTGTCGCCTCTTCGGGCGACGAGTCGTGTTCGGTGTCCTGCATGAGATCCCCACCCCTGGTGACGCGGCCGACAAGAGATCGGCCGCGTCACTATCGCCTGTCGGCTGAAGGCCGGTCAATGGCTGCCGAGGGAAGAGTTCGCAGGTCGGGCGCGGTGCGGGGCGGTGGCGCCGGCGGTCGGCAGCCGGTTGCCGTGACGCTGTATTGCGCTGTGCCGTGTGAATGGCCGTTCCGGTGCCGGAATTCCCGGGTTTTCCCGGTGAGTTGAGTCGTGCCGCCAAGGAGAATCCGGGCGGGAATTCCGCTGCGGTCAGCGCGGCAGTACGGCAAGAATGATCTTTCCCTCGCGGCCGAGCGGGCGGATGGTCACCCGATGGGCCAGCCGAAGGACCATCGGCCAGCCGAAGCCGCCCGTCCGGCCGCTCATGTCAGGGACGCGGGACTGCGGATGTGCGGGGCTCGGGTCGGCGACGCGGACGTGCAGGCTGCGGCTGTCGGCTTTGAAGGACAGGGCGGTGACCGCTCCGGCGTGCTGGATCGCGTTCGTGACCAGCTCCGACGAGAGCAGCAGCAGATTCTGGACGGTGCGCGCCGACGGGGCGGGGTGCAGCCGCGCCGCGAAGTCGGCGGCTGCCGCGCGTGCTTCCGCCGCTCGGTGGGGTGGCGGTACCGGACATCGCGCGATCTCCCTCCCGGTGGAGGAGCTGCCGGTCGGGGAGGTTCCGGTGGAGATGACTCGTGTGGACGTGACTCCGGTGGAAGTGACTCCGCCGGAGGAAAGGGGAGCGGCGCGCTGTTTCGTCATGTGGTCTCACCCCGTGAGTCGTACGTGGAGGCCGGTTCTCGCTGCGTGTACCCGGGGTATTTCGGTGTATCCGAAATTCTCCGGGCGAGAAAAGCGCGAGGAGGAAATGCGTGTCCTGCGGATTTCCGGGCACGTGTGTGCCTGACGCATCTGATGATCCGCTGCGAAGGGAACGCACCATGAACGAGTCCGTCGAACGCGTGCCGGACTCGACTCCGGTCGTCGTCGAGCCCGTGCCCGATCTCCAGCTCCAGCTGCTGATCCAGCTCCTCGACCGGGAGATGCGGTCCGGGCTGCCGCTCACGCTCACCCTTCCGGCCGGTGTGCTGCACGGCGATGTGATCGGCCACGAGGCGTGGAAGGCCGAATGGGCCAGGAGCCTGCGCCAGGTCGAGGGTGAGGGTGCCAACCTCATCGCGGAGTTCCCCGAGACGGTGGATCAGGGGATCAACGAGCTGCGGTCCGACGAGGACGTGCGGCAGCTGCCCCGCTGGATCCATCTGCGGGACGCGACGCTCGTCCTCGGAGGATCGGCCCCGATCGGGCTGCCGTTGTGGCGCGGCCGGCTGGCGGACGTGTCCGGGTGGGCGCTCGGGCGGCCCGAGTAGAGCAGCAGGGCCCTCTCGTCCGGAGCAGGCCCGAGACGGACGGAAAGACGACGGGGCCCGGCACACCGAAGTGTGCCGGGCCCCGTCCCTGTCCGTGCTCAGAGGCGCTCGGGGGTCCTGATGCCGAGCAGGGCCATGCCCTTGTGCAGGGTGCGGGCGGTGAGGTCGCAGAGGAAGAGGCGGTTCTCCACGACCTCGGCCGGGTTCTCGTCGCTCAGGACGTGGCACTGGTCGTAGAACGTCGTGTAGAGCGAGGCGAGCTGGTAGAGGTACGCGGCCAGCTTGTGCGGCTCGTAGCCCGCCGCCACCTCGGACAGCACCTCGCCGAACTGGTCCAGGTGCAGACCGAGCGCCCGCTCGGCCGGGGCCAGTTCCAGCTCCGGGTGCGCGACCGGCTTCGCGTCGCCGGCCTTGCGCAGGATGGAGCGGATACGCGCGTACGCGTACTGGAGGTACACCGACGTGTCGCCGTGCAGCGACACCATCTGGTCCAGGTCGAACTTGTAGTCCCGTACGGCGGAGGTCGACAGGTCCGCGTACTTCACGGCGCCGATGCCGACGTACCGGCCGTTCTCGACGATCTCCTCCTCGGAGAGGCCGATCTTCCCGGCCTTCTCCCGGACGACGGCCGTCGCCCGCTCGACCGCCTCGTCGAGCAGGTCCTCCAGCCGGACCGTGACGCCCTCACGGGTCTTGAACGGCTTGCCGTCCTTGCCGAGCACGGTGCCGAAGGCCAGCTGGTGCGTCGTGACGCCGTCGTTCAGCCAGCCGGCCCGGCGGGCCGTCTCGAAGACCATCCGGAAGTGCAGGGACTGCCGCACGTCCACCACGTACAGCAGGGTGCTCGCCTTGAGGTTCTGCACCCGGTCGCGGACCGCGGAGAGGTCGGTGGCCGCGTAGCCGTAGCCGCCGTTCGTCTTCTTGACGATCAGCGGGGTCGGGTTGCCGTCCGGGCCCTTCACGTCGTCGAAGAAGACGCAGAGCGCACCCTCGGAGCGGACGGCGACGCCCGTCTCCTCCAGGATCCGGCAGGTCTCCTCCAGCATGTCGTTGTACCCGGACTCGCCGACGATGTCGGGGTCGTTGATCTTCATGTCGAGCTTGTCGAAGACCGAGTAGAAGTAGATCTTCGACTCGTCGACGAACCGCTGCCACATGGCGAGCGTCTCCGGCTCACCGGCCTGGAGGGCGACGACCCGGTCCCGTGAGCGGTTCTTGAACTCCTCGTCGGAGTCGAAGAGGGCCCTGGACGCCTTGTAGAGCCGGTTCAGGGACGACATGGCGGCTTCGCCGTCGGCCTTGTCGTCCTCGTGGTTCAGCTCGTCGGGGTGCTCGATCAGGTACTGGATGAGCATGCCGAACTGGGTGCCCCAGTCGCCGATGTGGTGCCGGGGCACGACGGACTCGCCGGTGAACTCCAGGATCTGCACCATCGCGTCGCCGATCACGGCGGACCGCAGATGTCCGACGTGCATCTCCTTGGCCACGTTCGGCTGGGCGTAGTCGATGACGGTCGTGCCGGCCGAGGCGTTGTACGGCACGCCGAGCCGGTCCTCGTCGTCCGCGGCACGGGCGGCGAGCGTCTCGATGATCGCCTTGTCCGAGAGCGTGATGTTGAGGAAGCCGGGTCCGGAGACCTCGATGTCCTTGATCAGGTCGCTCGCCGGGAGGGCGCCGGTGACCTGGGCGGCCAGCTCGCGCGGGTTGCCCTTGAGCTTCTTGGCCAGCGCCAGGATGCCGTTGGCCTGGAAGTCGGCCCGGTCGCTTCGGCGCAGCAGCGGGTCCGCGGTACCGGCATCCGGCAGAGCTGCCGTCAGGGCGTCCGCCAGCTGCTGCTGGAGCGTGGAAGCGAGGGAAGTGACCGAGGCCATGAGCTGGCTGCCGTTTCCGTAGGGGTACAAGGGATGACCCCAAGTATCCCACGGGCTGTAAAGCGGTTTACGCCTCCGGCCGCGCGTCCCCGTAAAGCCGTTTTCGCGCTGTGGGTGGTACCTGGGAGAATGGTCCTCGCCCCTATGAGTCCTACAAGAGAGAAGGACGTGCCGACCGTGGCTCAGAGTCAGAGCAGCACCGAGACCGACTGGGTCTCCCGCTTCGCGGACGAGGTCATCGCCGAATCGGAGCGTCGTGCGCCTGGCAAACCGGTCGTCGTCGCGTCCGGCCTCTCCCCGTCGGGCCCGATCCACCTGGGCAACCTGCGTGAGGTCATGACCCCGCACCTGGTCGCCGACGAGATCCGCCGCCGCGGGTACACCGTCCGGCACCTGATCTCGTGGGACGACTACGACCGCTACCGCAAGGTGCCGAACGGGGTCGAGGGCGTCGACGCGTCCTGGGCCGAGCACATCGGCAAGCCGCTGACCTCGGTCCCCGCCCCGGCCGGGTCCGCGTACGCGAACTGGGCCGAGCACTTCAAGGCCGCCATGACGGCGGCCCTGGACGAGCTGGGTGTCGAGTACGACGGGATCAGCCAGACGGAGCAGTACCTGGCGGGGACGTACCGCGAGCAGATCCTGCACGCGATGCGCCACCGCGCGGACATCGACGCCGTCCTGGACCGCTACCGGACCAAGAAGGACCCGGCGGCCGGCGGTGCCAAGGGCGGCAAGAAGCCGCAGCAGCAGAAGAAGGTCGACGAGGCCGAGCTGGAGGCCGAGGCGGGCTCCGGTGCGGCGAGCGAGGACGACGGCAGCGGCGGCTCGGCCGGCTACTTCCCGTACAAGCCCTACTGCGGCAACTGCGAGAAGGACCTGACGACGGTCACGTCGTACGACGACGAGAGCACCGAGCTGAACTACACCTGCACGGCCTGCGGCTTCGCCGAGACGGTGCGGCTCAAGGAGTTCAACCGCGGCAAGCTCGTCTGGAAGGTCGACTGGCCGATGCGCTGGGCGTACGAGGGCGTGATCTTCGAGCCGAGCGGGGTGGACCACTCCTCGCCCGGGTCGTCGTTCGTCGTCGGTGGCCAGATCGTCCGCGAGATCTTCGACGGGGTGCAGCCGATCGGACCGATGTACGCGTTCGTGGGCATCTCCGGCATGGCGAAGATGTCCTCCTCCAAGGGCGGTGTGCCGACCCCGGCCGACGCGCTCAAGATCATGGAGGCGCCGCTGCTGCGCTGGCTGTACGCGCGCCGCAGGCCCAACCAGTCCTTCAAGATCGCCTTCGACCAGGAGATCCAGCGGCTCTACGACGAGTGGGACTCGCTGGGCCGCAAGGTCGCCGACGGTTCCGTGCTGCCGGCGGACGCCGCCGCGTACGCCCGGGCCATCGGTACGGCCGCCGGTGAGCTGCCGAGCACGCCGCGGCCGCTGCCGTACCGGACCCTCGCGTCGGTCGCCGACATCACGGCCGGGGCCGAGGACCAGACGCTGCGCATCCTCAGCGAGCTGGACCCGGACAACCCGCTGACGTCGCTGGACGAGGCCAGGCCGCGGCTCGACCGGGCCGAGAACTGGATCACCACCCAGGTACCGGCCGAGGCGCGCACCGTCGTCCGGAGCGAGCCGGACAAGGAACTGCTCGGGTCGCTGGACGAGCAGGGGCGCGAGTCGCTGCGGCTGCTCCTGGAGGGGCTGGACTCGCACTGGTCGCTGGACGGGCTGACCACGCTCGTCTACGGCGTGCCGAAGGTGATGGAGGGGCTGGAGGCCGATGCCAAGCCGACGCCGGAGCTGAAGGCGGCCCAGCGGTCGTTCTTCGCGCTGCTGTACCGGCTGCTGGTCAGCAGGGACACGGGTCCGCGGCTGCCCACGCTGCTGCTCGCGGTGGGTGCGGACCGGGTGCGGACGCTGCTGGGCGCCTGACCGCGTACGTACGCAGGGCGAAGGGCCGTCACCCGGGGATCCGGGTGACGGCCCTTCGTTTTCCCCCCGCGCGGGGGACGTCGCGGGGGGTGCGCCTCACGGGAGTGAGGCACGTGCGGGGGTTCTCGTGGCGTGCGGTGGCGGGGTCAGGCCGTGGGGGCCAGGGAGGCCTGCGGGTCGGAGAACGTGTCGCGGGGGACCCGGGGCACGGTGGCCTTGGCGAGGCCCGTCAGGGTCCTGCCCGGGCCGATCTCCATGAGGCGGTCGCAGGCCAGCTCCGTGGTGAGGGTGTGCAGCGTGTCCGCCCAGCGCACCGGTGCCGTGAGCTGGTGGCGGAGCAGTTCGGCCCAGTGCGGCCCGCCGCGGTGGGCGCGGGCGTCCACGTTGGAGACGACCGCGGAGTGGCCCGGCATGAACCGGGCCGTGGCCAGGGCCGCGGCGAACGGCTCGACCGCTTCGGCCATCAGCGGGGTGTGGAAGGCGCCGCCGACCGTCAGGGCCACCACCTTGGCCGCCCCTGCCCGTTCCGCCGCCCGGGAGCAGCGTGCCACGTCGGCCGCGTGGCCCGCGATCACCGTCTGCTGCGGCGAGTTGAGGTTCGCCACCCACACCTGGCCGCCGTCCGCGTGGGTCTCGTCGACCAGGTGCTGTGCCTGTGCGGCGTCCAGGCCGAGGATCGCGGCCATCGCCCCGTCCGCCCGGGCGCAGGCCGTCCGCATGGCCGCGCCGCGTGCCACGATCAGCCGGACCGCGTCCTGCGGGTCGAGGATTCCGGCGGCGACGAGTGCGGAGTACTCGCCCAGGCTGTGTCCGGCGCAGGCGCCGGGGAAGGCGGCCAGCGGGTGCTGGTGGCGCAGCTCCGTCAGCGCCACCATGGCCAGGGTGAAGGTGGTCAGCTGGGCGTTGTCGGTGCGCCGCAGCGTCTCGGTGCCGGCGTCCAGCAGCAGGGCCTCCATGTCCCGGCCGGCGGCCTCGGAGACCTCCGCCACCACGGACCAGCCGGGGGTGCGGTGCCAGGGCAGGCCCATGCCAGGACGCTGCGCTCCCTGGCCGGGGAACATGAGCGCCAGTCGGGTGCTCGCCATCGTCTTCCGTCTCCTTCCTGCGGCCGGGGGCGATATGGCACTGCGTGGCGGGTGACGCGTCACCGTCCACTGACACGCGTTCCCCGCCACTGGCGTCAGTGACTTTCCCATTCCCGGATTCCGCGGTCCGGATCGCATTGTTGCGATCCGTTGCTTTCTCCGGTGATGAAACCACTTCAACCACCCTGCCAGGACTGTGCGTTGCACTTGAGTGGTGGCTGAATGCGCCTTTGGGAGGGGGAGTGTTCCTTTGTGTTTCCGGGCCGGTTCCGCGTGTTGACCCGAATATCAGGCGACGGCCTGGCCGAGCAGGGCCAGATGTGCGCAGTGCTGCGTGACCATGAAGAAGCGGTACGGGCGGCGGCGCAGATGGCGGTCGTCGGTGGCGTGGCCCGCGAGCGTCACGGCGGCCAGGGCCAGGCCGCCCACCAGGACCACGCAGGCGGTGGGCAGTTGCTCCGGTGCCCAGCGCAGCGTCCCGGCGGTGAAGAAGGTGCCCACGGTCACGGCGCCGGCCGCGACGAGGACGCGGGTGCGGCGTTCGCCCAGGGTGACGGCCCAGGTGCGGCGGCCGGCCGCGGTGTCGCCCTCGATGTCGGAGAAGTCCTTGGCGACCGCGCCGACGAGCGCCATCCACAGGGACATGGCGAGGGCCGTGAGGAACAGCGCGGGTGAGCTCGGCGAGACGCCGAGGGCGAGGGGCCCGGCGGCGTAGGTGAGCAGTCCGGAGAGGAACACCACGCCCATCGCCGCGGGTGTGCTGTTCTTCCAGACGGTGCGGGGCGCGGAGTAGGCGTGCCCGAGCAGGAGCATGGCCGTGCACAGGAGCAGGGGGCCGAACCCGGCGCACGCCGCGCATATCAGCGAGGCGACGGCCGCGCCGCGGGCGACGAGCAGCGCGGTGTGGCGGGGCAGCCGGCCGCTCGCTATCGGGCGGGCCGATCCGTTGACCTGGTCCTCGTGGTAATCCATGCATCCGTTGTAGAGATAGGTGTAGAAGATGGCGCCGAACCATGCGAGGGAGCCGAACGCCGCCTGGAGAACCGATCGGGCGCCGAGGTCCGGATCCGCCGCGAGCGCCAGTGCGATACCGGCGAAATAACGGAGCTGGAAGGCCATCAGAACGGCGGGGCGGGATTCTTCGATGCAGAGTCGCAGAATGCTTGGATTCCGGTACTTCGGACCACTGGGTGCAGTCACAGGCAGTGGCCGTATCGTCGCCATAGGCATGCCCAGGAGCCTAGGCATGGGCAGGGGTACCTGACTGTTCTGCAAATGAGCCATGGCTACCACTAAAGAGGCATGGAATACCGGCGGGTCGGATTCCGAATTCCACCCGCGCCGGAACGGGCCGTGCCGGAGCCGACTGTGCGGAACTGGCCGTGCCGGAAGCGGCTGTGCGGAACTGGCCGTGCCGGAAGCGGCTGCGCCGGAACTCTGCGCCGGAACTGGTCGTACCGGAACCGGCTGTGCCGGAGTCCTATGCCTCTGTTCCGGTAAGCCTGCTGTGCCTCGGGTGCCTCTGTTCCGGTAAGCCGCCGGTGCCTCTGATGCCTCCGTTCCGGAATGCCGGTCAGCCGCTGGAGTCCGGTGCCTTCGTTCTGGTACGCCGGTCCACCGCCGAAGTGGACCCCCCGCCCGTCTCCCGCCCGCGCTTCGCTGGTGAGCAGGCGGGCGCCGTCGTTTCCGGCACCCCGCTTCCCGTTATGGGCCGTTGGCAGCCCTGGTCCGTTTCCGACCCCGGGAAGCCATCATGCGTACCCTCCTGTCCCCGTCCCTGTCCCCGTCCACGTCCCCGTCCCTGTCCCCGTCCACGTCCCTGTCTCCGTCTCTGTCCCCGCCCCCATCCGCTCCGTCCCCCTTCCCGGGCATCTCGGTTCTCGCGCCGGGGGAGATCCATGTCTGGTCCGTCCCGCTGGACCAGGTGCCGCCCGAGCGTGCGGAGATGGTCCTCGATCCCGGTGAACGCGCCCGTGCGGCGCGGATCCGTCATCCCCGCGCGCAGTGGCGCTACCGCCGGGCGCACCTCGCGCTGCGTACCGTGCTCGGCGGCTACCTCGGCGTCGCGCCCGGTCTGCCGCGCTTCACCCGGCGCTGCCCCGAGCCGGAGGTGTGCGGCGGCTGCGGCCGCGGACGGCCCGTGCTCGTGGACGGGCCGTGGCCCGATCTCGGCTTCAGCCTGTCTCATTCAGGAGCCGCGGCCCTGGTGGGTGTGGCCGGGGCGCCGGGCTCGGTCGGCGTGGACGTCGAACGGCTCCGCGCGACCTTCGACTGGGGCCGGGTGCCCGCGGTGGGGACGCAAGACCGGATTGCCGGATTCCGCACCTGGACCGCGGTCGAGGCGGTGGGCAAAGCGGCGGGAACCGGTCTGCGGATCCCGGTCTCGGTCGGCGCTCCCGAGGCGGGCGGACTGCGGCGCGCGCGCCGGTCAGGCGATTTGGCCGACTGGTACGTTCACTATGTGGACTGCCCCGACGGATATGTGGGTTGCGTCGCCACGGCGATGCCAGAGGCCGCGGTAAGCGTTTTCTCGTGGCCGTCAGGTGACTTGTCTCAGAACGTGGACGGGTGGAGCCGTGTTGACATTCCGTAACCGTACGATGATGATCCGACAGTCGGTTTCTGATGAGGGTGGGGGCTCTTTTGATGCATTCCGGTTTTGTTGAATCCGACACAGCCGAACAACTTCTGGGCCGGACACCTGAATTACTGTCCGACTACCGGGGCCGGCTCCAAAAGATCAAAAGCCCCCTGGTCGCCACCGAAGAGACCTGGCACACCTGTGCGCTGCAAGCCGAGCGGATCATCCGGGACTGCGCGGACAGCCTGCGCAGCGGCCGGGCCGACGTGCGCGACCGGCTGATCCAGCAGGTCGAGGGCCTGGGTGTGGCGCGGGCGACGCAGGGCATCGACGCCGTCCACTCCATCCGTGCCGGGATGATGCTCTTCGACATCGTCTTCGACGCGCTCGGGAAGGCGATGGTCGACTCGCCCGCCGCGTTCGACGGTTTCCAGGCCGGTGTGCGCACGTTGCAGCAGGGCATCGGCAGACGGCTGGAGGCCGGCGCGATCGGCCATGACACCTATCTGCTGAACACGGTGCGGGAGGTCAACGCCGCCAGTCAGCGGCAGCTCGCCCGAGAGATACACGACCACCTCGGCAACCACGTCAGTCTCGCCCTGCGCCGTATCGAGCTGCACGAACTGACCTGGGAATCCAGCCCCGACGAGGTCGCCGTACGGATCGGAGCCGTCAAGGACACCCTCACCGAGGCCCTCGGCATCATCCGCGACCTGGTGACCCAGCTGCGCCGTGCCGATCGCGAAGGCACGTTGGAGTCGGCGTTCGCCGCGTTCCTGGAATCGATGGAGATCACCCCCTCCAAGGTGCGGATCAAGGTCAACGGCAGTGAGGAGTGGGCCCCGCAGGACGTGCTCGACGAGGTGTTCCTCGTGGTGCGGGAGTGCCTGCGCAACTCCCTGGCGCACGCCGAGGCCGAGCATGTGCTCGCGACGGTGGACATCGCACCGTACAAACTGCAGGCGCTGATCGAGGACGACGGACGCGGCTTCGACGTCTCGGAGGTCGCCACGGCAGGCCGGGCCAACGGGATCGCGTCCTGCACCGAGCGGGTCGAACTGCTCGGCGGCACCATCCTGTTCGACAGTGCGCCCGAGGGCACCCGGGTCACGCTCACGATCCCCTTGATGGACCTCCCAGGTGATTCCGTTGAACGCGCGACCTGAACTGATCCGCATCCTGGCGGCCGACGACCACACTCTGCTGCGTACGGCGCTGGCCGAACTGCTCAACGCCGAGGACGACTTGCAGGTCGTCGCCCAGGCGAGCAGCGGGCGGGGGCTCGCGGAGCTGGTGGAGCGGCACCAGCCGCACGTACTGCTCCTCGACGTCGAGATGCCGGACCACCACCCCAGGGCGGCGGTACGCGGGCTGCTGGAACGTTTCCCCAGCCTGCGGATCATCATCCTCACCATGTACGACGACCAGCCGCTCGTCCATGAGCTGCTGCAACTGGGTGCCCGGGGCTATCTGCACAAGAGCGTCTCCCGGGCGGCCCTGCTGAGCGCGGTCCGCAACGCGGCGCGGGAGGACGACCAGATCACCATCCTGGTGCCGCGCTCGGGCTACACGGCGGGCGGTGACCAGGCGCACGACCAGGAGGCCGGTCCGGTGTCGCCGCGTGAGCGCGAGGTGCTGACGTGCGTCGCGGAGGCCATGAGCAACCGGCAGATCGCCGCCAGGCTCGGCATCACCGAAGGCACCGTCAAGCGTCACCTGCGCAATATCTTCGACAAGCTGGACGCGGTGTCGCGCATCGACGCGGTGAACAAGGCACTGGCCCAGAAGCTCATCGCGGCGCCCCGGGGCCGTTCGATGCGCTGAGACGCGCTGAGACGCGCTGAGGAGCGGGGCTCAGCGGCGGCGCTGAGGGCAGGCGCTGAGCAGCGGCGTGGAGGAGTGGGCCTGAGCGGCGGCGCTGGGAGCGCTGAGCGGCGGGCGGCGGCTCAGCCGCGGCGGGCTTCTCCGTACGCGCGCGGCGGCTCAGCCGCGGCGGGCTTCCTCGTACGACGCGCCGATGGCCGCCACGGCCTCGGAGATGCCGGTGAGCGGCAGTGAGCCGTATCCCAGGAGCAGGCCCGGCTCACCGGGCGGCCCGCCGAAGCGGAACGCCGCGCCGCTGCGGACCAGGACCGAGCGGCGCAGGGCGCCGTGCACCACGGCCGCCTCGTCGGTGCCCGGGGGCAGTACGGCGTAGCTGTGCAGGCCGGCCGCGCAGCCGATGATGCGGGCCTCGGGCAGGGACTCGTGGACGGCCGCGGCCAGTGCCTCGCGGCGGGAACGGTAGCGGGAACGGACCCGGCGCAGGTGCCGGTCCAGCAGGCCGCTGCGCATCAGCTCGGCGAAGGCCAGCTGGGTGAGGGTGTCGGAGCCCTGGTCCTGGCGGGAGCGGACCCGTTCCATCAGGGGGTACAGCTTCGGGGGTATCGCCAGCCAGCCCAGCCGCAGGCCGGGGACCAGGACCTTGCTCGTGGTGCCCGCGTAGACCACCCGCTCCGGGTCGCCCTCCTGCAGTGCGGTGGGCCTGACCCCGCGGTCGAACCAGAACTCGCCGTCGTAGTCGTCCTCGATGATCCAGCCGTCCCGGGCCCGCGCCCAGGCCAGGAGCTGCTCGCGGCGCTCCGGCGACATCATGACCCCGGTCGGGAACTGGTGCGCGGGGGTCACCAGGACCGCGCGGGCGCCCGAGCGCTCCAGGGCCTCGACGATCAGGCCCTCCTCGTCGACGGGGACCGGCAGCGGGGTCAGCCCGGTGTCCAGGATGAACCGGCGCTGGCCGCTGTGGCCGGGCTCCTCGATGGCCAGTTCATGGATGCCGAGGCGCTGGAGGGAGTCGGAGAGCAGGGCCAGGCCCTGGGCGAATCCGGCGGTGACCATGACCTGGCCGGGCTCGGTGTGCACCGAACGGACCCGGCCCAGATAGCCGGAGAGTTCGTTGCGCAGCTCGGCGATGCCGGCGACCGGGGGGTAGTCCATGCCTTCGCGGCCGACGTTCTGGAGCACCTTCGTATAGGAGTTGAGCCACTCCTGGCGCGGGAAGTTCGACAGGTTCGCTATGCCGACCCGCAGGTCCCAGCGCGCGCTCGTGGCCGGGCGGGAGTCCAGCAGGGAGGTGTCGCCGACGCTGTCGGGCATCTTCCGGGCCACGTGGGTGCCGGATCCGCGGACCGCGTCGAGATAGCCCTCGGCGATCAGCTGCTCGTACGCCTCGACCACCACGCTGCGCGAAAGGCCCAGGTCCAGGGCGAGTTGGCGGCTCGACGGGAGACGTGCGCCCGGGTGCAGGACACGGTCCTCGACCCGGGTCTTGATGGCGTTCTGGAGCTGTGCCGTGAGCGGTACGGCCGAGTCCCGGTCCACTTGCACCGACAGATGCCAGGCCATCTGGTCTGCTCCGTCTCCCCCGCAGTGGTCTGGGTGGTCCCCCTCGCCCACTGGCCTACTTGATCACGCCAACGGCCTTTATTTATAGCACTCAGAGGGAGAACCCCATGGCTGAAATGACTGGCGTACTCGCTCCCGTGATCCATGGGCGGGACGGCGCGAGCGTCTTCGACGAGAAGATCGAACGCCGCACCCTGCGGGTGGGAATCGTCGGCCTCGGATACACCGGTCTGCCGCTCGGTCTCGGATTCGCCGCCGCCGGTCTTCCGGTGCTCGGCATGGACACCGACGCCGAGCGGGTCGACCGGGTGGCGCGCGGCAGCTCGTATCTGCCCGATGTGAGCGACAGTGAACTCGCCTCCGTGGCCTCCCGGTTGAAGGCGACCACCGAATCCGGGGAGCTGGCGGGATCGGACGTCCTGATCGTCTGCGTGCCGACCCCGGTCACCGGCGACCAGCAGGCCAACCTGGACTACGTGCAGGCCGCGATGGACTCGGTGGCTCCGCTGCTGCGCCGCGGCACGCTGCTGATCCTGCAGTCCACGGTCCCGCCGGGCACCACGGCGGCCGCCGCGGCCGCCCTGGCCCGCACCACCGGCCTGGAGCCGGGCACCGACTTCCACGTGGCGATGGCCCCGGAGCGGGTCGACCCCGCCAACACGAGCGGCTGGAGCCTGTCGAACACCCCGAAGGTGGTGGGCGGCCTCACCGAGGAGTGCACCCGCCGCGCGGCGGCCCTGTTCGGGCTGGTCTGCGAGACGGTCGTCCCGGTGTCCCGTACCGAGGTCGCCGAACTGTCCAAGGTCTTCGAGAACACCTTCCGGCTGGTCAACATCAGCCTCACGCTCGAACTCTCCGACCTGTGCCGTCAGTTGGACATACCGGTCCGCGAGGTGATCGACGCCGCGTCCACCAAGCCGTACGGGTTCCTCGCGCACTACCCGGGTCCGGGTGTCGGCGGTGAGTGCATCCCGGTCGACCCGCTGTTCCTGCGGGAGGCCGCGGACCGGGCCGGCACCGGGATGAAGCTGGTGGCCGCCGCGTTCGAACGCGTGGAGCAGCGGCCGTGGCAGGTCGTGGAACGGCTGGCGGAGCTGGTGGAGGCGCGCGGTTCCGCGTTGCGCGGCGCCAAGGTGCTGGTGGTCGGCGTCAGTTACAAGTCGGGCGTCGCCGATCTGCGCAACGCGCCCGCCCTGGACGTCATCCGCGGTCTGCGTGCCGCCGGCGCCGTCGTCTCGTACCACGACCCGCTGGTCCCGGACCTCGTCGTCGACGGGGAGCCGGTCACCGCGGCCGACTGGGCGGTGGTGGAGCTGGCGCAGCTGGACGCGGCCGTGATGGTCACCCCCGTGCCCGGCCTGGAGCAGGACCTGCTGTGGGGCATCCCGCCGGTCGTGCTCGACACCCACAACAAGCTCGCGGCGGCCAGCAATGTGGCGGTGCTCTGATGGCGGCCACCCTGCTCGCCGGCCGTGCGCTCCCCACCGTCACCCGGGACGCGGTCGCCGGCCGTACGGTGTCGTCGGAGGCGGCCCGGGCGGCTGTGGCGGAGCTGCTGGACGAGACCACGGACGAGGTGGACGCCGCTGCCTTCCTGACCGCGGTCGCGGTGGGCGGGGCGAGCCCGGTCCTGGTGGCGGCAGCGGTCCGGGCGGTGCTGGCGGTGGCCAGGCCGGTCGCCTGGACGGGTCCGGCGGTCGATGTGGTCGGCACCGGCGGTGACGGCAGCGGCTCGGTCAACATCTCCACGCTGGCCGCTCTGGTCGCCGCCTCCGCCGGGGCGACCGTGGCCAAGGCCGGTAACCGGGCGGCGACTTCGCAGTGCGGGAGCGCCGACCTGCTGGAGGCCCTCGGGATCGGCCTGGACGCCGGGGAGCGCATCCCGGAGCTGCTGGCCGAGCACCGGTTCGCGTTCCTCTTCGCACCCGCGCTCCATCCGGCGCTGCGCAGGCTCGCCCCGGTCCGCCGCCGACTCGGCTTCCGCACCCTGTTCAACCTGTCGGGCCCGCTGGCCAACCCGGTCCCGCTGACGGGCCGGCTGATCGGCACCGCGACCCGGCAGGACCAGGAGGTCCTGGCGCAGGCCGCGCTGCTGCTCGGCCACCGGCGGACCTGGGTCATCCAGGGCTTCGACGGGATGGACGAGCTCACCACCGCGGGCCCCGCCCGGGTGCTCCGGGTGGACGGCGGCGAGCTCACCGAGTTCACCGTCGACCCGGCCGGGCTGCCGCTGAGCCCGGCGGGCCGCGCCGAGCTGGCGGGCGGTGACGCGGCACGCAACGCGGTCCTCGCCCGCCAGGTCCTCGACGGGACGGCCCCCGCGCCGCTGCTGGACACCGTGCTGCTGAACGCGGCGGCCGTGCTCCAACTGTCCGGTCACGCACCGGACATGGCGTCCGGCGTCGCCCTCGCGCGCAGCGCCGTACAGCAGGGAGCCCCGGCCGCTCTGGCCGACCGGCTCGCCCGCACCCCGAACGCCCCGGCCGCCGGCGCCAACCCGCTCACCCGGGTCGCGGCGACCACCGCGGCCCCCGTGACCACTGCGATCACCCCGGTCCCCGCGATCACCCCGACCACCGCGACCACCCCGGAGACCCTGTGATGGCCACCCACCTCGACGACATCGTCGCCGCCAAACGTGCCGCCTGGAGCGGCCCGGCGGCCGCCGACGCCGCAGCCCGCGGCCGCAGGACGCCCGCCGTACCGGGCCGGTTCGCCGCCGCACTCGGCGGCCCGGAGGTCTCGGTCATCGCCGAGATCAAGCCCAAGTCCCCGTCGAAGGGACAGCTGCTCGACCCCGCGCTGGCCGTGCCCACCGCCCGGAGCTATATCGCGGGAGGCGCCTCGGCCATCTCCGTGCTCGCCGACACGCCCTACTTCGGCGGTTCGCCCGAACTGGTCCGCACGGTCGCCGAGCACCCGGACGTCACCGTCCCCGTCCTGTTCAAGGACTTCCTGGTCGACGTCCGCCAGGTGACGCTCGCCCACGACAGCGGCGCCGACGGCATCCTGATCATCGCCCGCGCCGTCGACGACGCGCTGCTGACCGACCTGGTCCGCACCGCGCACGGCCTCGGACTCGACGCCTTGGTGGAGACCTTCACCGAGGACGAGGTGGACCGGGCGCTGACCGCCGGCGCCCGCATCGTCGGCATCAACAACCGGGACCTCCAGACCTTCTCGGTCGACCTGGACACCTCGGCCAGGCTGCGCCGCGACATCCCGCGCGGCGTGCTGACCGTCAGCGAGAGCGGCCTGTCCGGCCGCCCCGACATCGAACGCATCGCCGCGCACGGCTTCGACGCCGCGCTCATCGGCGAGTCCCTGCTCAGCAGCCCCGACCCCGCCGCCCAGCTGCGGTCCTACACCGGGGTCCAGATTCTGGAGGTGGCCTCGTGAACGGCCGATTCGGCGAGTACGGCGGACAGTTCGTCGCGGAGACCCTGGTGGGCCCGCTTCAGGAACTGGAGGAGGAGTACCAGAAGGCGCTCCTGGACCCGGAGTTCACCGCAGAGCTCGACAGGCTGCTCAAGATGTTCGTCGGCCGGCCCACGCCGATCACCGAACTGCACCGGCTCGGGGCCACGGAGAACGGCGTCAAGCTCTGGCTCAAGCGCGAGGACCTCACCCACACCGGCGCGCACAAGATCAACAACTCCATCGGGCAGGCGCTGCTCGCCCGCCGCCTCGGCAAGAAGCAGATCATCGCCGAGACCGGCGCCGGCCAGCACGGTGTGGCCGTGGCCGCGGCCTGCGCCTACCTGGGCCTCGAAGCGACCGTCTACATGGGCCGGGTCGACGCCGAGCGCCAGGCGCCCAACGTGCAGCGGATGGAGCTGCTCGGGGCCCGCGTCGAGCTGGTCGACCTGGGCACGGCGACGCTGAAGGACGCCATCAACGCGGCGATCCGCGAATGGATCGCCCGCCCCGACACCACGCACTACCTGCTCGGCTCGGTCGTCGGCCCGCACCCCTTCCCGACCATCGTGCGCAACTTCCAGTCGGTCATCGGCCGCGAGGCCCGCGCCCAGTTCCTGGAGGCGAACGACAAGCTGCCCGACGCGGTCGTGGCCTGTGTCGGCGGCGGCTCCAACGCGGCCGGGATGTTCAGCGCCTTCCTCGACGACCCGGTCCGCCTCGTCGGCGTACAGGCCGCCGGTGAGGGCAAGGGCGGGCAGGGCGGACACGCGGCCCCGCTGCTCTACGGCGACCCGGGCGTGCTCCAGGGCACCCGTACCTATCTGCTCCAGGACGACGACGGGCAGATCCAGCTCACCCACTCCATCGCTCCCGGACTGGACTACGCGGGCGTCGGCCCCGAGCACTCCCACTACAAGGACACCGGCAAGGTCGAGTACATCTCCGCCTCCGACAACGAGGCCCTGGACGCGTTCGTCGCGCTCAGCTCCCAGGAGGGCATCCTCCCGGCCCTGGAGTCCGCGCACGCGGTGGCCGGCGCCCTGAAGGTGGCCCGCCAGTGCGCGCCCGGCTCCACCGTCCTCGTCAACCTCTCCGGTCGCGGCGACAAGGACCTCACCTCCGCCATGGCCGCCCTCAAGCAGCGTGAGGAGAACGCCCGATGAAGCGCATCGAACAGACCTTCACCGACAACCGGACCAAGGACGAGACCACCCTCGTCGCCTACATCACCTCCGGCTACCCGCTGCTCGGCGAGACCGTCGGCCTGATCTCCGCCGCCGTGGAGGCCGGCGCCGACGTGATCGAGCTCGGTGTGCCGTTCTCCGACCCGCTGGGCGACGGCCCGGTCATCCAGGCCACCGGCCAGGCCGCCCTGGACACCGGCACCACCGCCGCCGCCACCCTCGACGTGGTCGCCGAGGCGCGCGCCGCCGGCGTCGAGGCGCCGATCGTGCTGATGGGCTACTGCAACCCGTTCCTGCGCTACGGCCTGACCCAGCTGTACGACGACGCACGGTCGGCCGGCGTCGACGGGTTCGTCGTCCCCGACCTGCCGGTCAGCGAGGGCGCCGAGTGGCTGGCGCACGCCGAGGCGAACGAGCTGGGCCAGACGTTCTTCACCGCTCCCGGCAGCTCGGCGGAGCGCATCGCGGCCTCCGCCGCCGCCTCCCGCGGCTTTCTGTACGTCCTTGCCGCCAACGGCGTCACCGGCGTCCGCAAGGACCTGGACCCTGGCCTCGACGCCTATCTGGAGCGGGTGCGGGCGGCCGGCGACACCCCGATGGCCGTCGGCTTCGGGATCTCCCGCCCGGAGCACGTGGCGTCGCTGCACGGCAAGACGGACGGCGTGATCGTGGGCAGCGCGCTGCTCCAGGCCATCGGCGCCGCCCGCGACGCGGCGGGCCGCCGCCAGGCCGTCACGGGGCTGATCTCCTCCCTCAAGGCGGCCACGCGATGAGCGACGCCACCGCCATCCCGTTCTTCAGCGGGGCCGCCTCCGCCCGCCGGGACCGGGTCCGGCTGGAGGCCATGGTCCGCCAGGTCGCCGCCTCCGGCCGGTTCACCTCGGGCCCGGTCACCGCCGAACTGGAGGCCGCGATCGCCGCACGCACGGGCGCCCGGCACGCGGTGGCCGTCGCCAACGGGACCGACGCCCTCGTGATCCTCCTCCGGGCGGCGGGCATCGGCCCCGGCGACGAGGTCATCGTGCCCGCGTACACCTTCTTCGCCACCGCTTCGTGCGTCCTGCACGTGGGCGCCGAGCCGGTGCTCGTGGACGTGCTGCCCGGCAGCTACGCGATGGACCCGGCGCGTGCCGAGGCCGCGATCACCGAGCGCACCAAGGCGATCATGCCGGTCCACCTGTTCTCGCAGATGGCCGACATGGAGACGCTGAAGGACCTGGCCGACCGGCACGGGCTGCTCCTCCTGGAGGACAGCGCCGAGGGCATCGACATGCGGGCGGGCGGAGTCCACGCCGGCCTGTGGGGCAGCGGCGGGGTGCTCTCCTTCTTCCCCACCAAGACCCTCGGCTCGCTCGGCGACGCCGGGATGCTCCTCACGGACGACGACGACATCGCCGCGTCCGCCCGGCGGCTGCGCCTGCACGGCCAGGGCACGGACGGCGCGTACGACACCGACGGTGCGTACGTCTACCAGGACATCGGCTACAACAGCCGCTGCGACGAACTGCAGTCGGCGTTCCTGCTGCACCGACTGGAGCGCCTCGGCGAGGAGATCGGGCGGCGATCCGAACTGGCCGCCCGCTACGACCGGCTGCTCGCCCCGCTCGCCGGGACGGTGACCACGCCGTGGATGGCACCCGCCAAGACGCCGGGCAACCAGGTCTATTACGTGTACCTGATCGAGTGCGACCGCCGCGACGAGCTGGCCGCCTACCTGGAGGCCCACGGGGTCGGGACCGAGGCGTACTACCCGCGCCCGCTCACCCAGCAGCCGCTGCTCGCCCCGCTGCCCGGCTCCCGCCACCCCGTCCCGGTGTCCGACGCGTCCGCGCGGCGCGCCCTGGCGCTGCCCCTCTACCCCGACCTCACCGATGAGCAGGCCGACCGCGTCGCCGCCCTCGTCCACGCCTTCTACGGAGCCGCATCGTGACCACCGTCATCCCGTACTTCGACTGGCCCGCCCGCTCGGCCGACTGGGCCGACGACCTCGTGGAGGTCTTCCAGGAGGTCGCCGAGAGCGACGAGTTCATCCTGAAGTCGCGTGTCGAGCGGCTGGAGGCGGAGATCGCGGAGCGCACCGGAGCCGCGCACGCCGTCGCCGTCGCGAGCGGCACCGGAGCGCTGACCGTGATCCTGGCGGCGCTCGGCCTCGGCGACGGGGACGAGGTCGTCACCCCCGCGTTCTCGTTCGTCTCCACCGCCTCCACCGTCGCCCTGCGCGGCGCCCGCCCCGTCTTCGCCGACGTCGAGTACGAGACGGGCCTGCTCGACCCGGCCGCCGCCGAGGCCGCCGTCACCCCGCGCACCCGGGCGCTGCTGCCGGCCTATCTGTTCAGCGGCTCCCCGAAGATGGGCGCGTTCGCGGAGATCGCCGCCCGGCACTCGCTGCACCTGGTCGAGGACAGCGCGATCGCGCTGGGCGCCGAGGTGGACGGCAGGCCCGCGGGCCGGCACGGGCACGCCGGGGTCTACTCCTTCTTCCCGGCGAAGCCCGTCGGCGGCMTCGGCGACGCCGGGATGATCGTCACGGACGACGACGACCTCGCCCGTACCGCCCGGATGCTGCGCAACCACGGCCAGCCCGCCGGCAAGCGCTTCTACCACGAGCTGCTCGGCTTCAACTGCCGGATGGACGAGCTCACCGCCGGCTTCCTGCTGCGCAAACTCCCGCACCTGGACCGGATCCTGGAGAGGCGCCGCGAGATCGCCGCCGTCTACGAGGAGGGCCTGCGCCCGCTCGCCCCGGCGCTGCTTCCCCCGCCGGCCGGGTTCGAGGGCCGCTCCGTCTACACCTACGTCGTACGGGCCCAGCAGCGCGAGGCACTGCGCGCCCACCTGGCCGGCCAGGGCATCGAGACGGCCGTCTACTACCCGCGCCCGCTCCACCTGCAGCCCGCGTTCGCGCACCTCGGGTACGGGCCCGGTGACTTCCCCGTGGCCGAGCAGCTCTCCCGTGAGGCGCTCGCCCTGCCCCTGCACCCGGACATGGCGCCGGGCGCGGCCGAGCAGGTCGTGGCCGCCGTCAGCCGCTTCTACGCAGCGGGGAGGTGAGCGCGGTGTCTGTGCCGGACCTCCTGGGCGTCACCGCGGACCGGCTGTGCGGCATCGGGGACGAGGCCGCCCCCGACCTGGCAGGCCAACTGGCCATCCACCACGAACTGGGCATGGACGCCGTCGAGTTGCGCACGATCGACGGCCTCGGACTGCACGAGCTGCCCGCCGGTGACGCCGCCGACCTGGCCCGGCGCACCATCGTCGCCGGTCTGCGGGTGCCGGTCGTGGACACCCCGGTGGGCTCCTGGTCCACCACCGTCGCCACCGGCATGGACGGCGAGCTCGCGGCGCTGGAGCGCTCCGCGAAGGCCGCGGCGCTGCTCGGCTGCGACCGGCTGCGCGTCATGTCGTACCCCAACGACGGCCGGCCGGAGCGCGAGTGGCGCACCGAGTCGCTCCGCCGGATGCGGACGCTGACCCGGGAGGCCGAGCGCCTCGGCGTGACCCTGCTGCACGAGAACTGCCAGGGCTGGGCCGGGCAGAGCGCCGCCCACACCGTGCGCATGCTGGAGGAGGTCGCGAGCCCTCACCTGCGGCTGCTCTTCGACACGGGCAACGGACTCGCCTACGGCTACGACTCCCTCGACTTCCTGCGCCGGGTGCTGCCGTGGGTGGAGCACGTGCACATCAAGGACGGGATCCGCTCCGGCGGACAGGCCGAGTTCACGATGCCCGGCGAGGGCACGGCCCGCGTCGCCGCGTGCGTCCGGCTGCTGGAGGAGCACGGCTACCGCGGCTACTACAGCCTGGAACCCCATCTGGCCCACATCCCGCACCTCGGCCTGTCGGGCGACCCGGCAGCGCTCGCCGACGGCTATCGCGCTTACGCCCGGCGCTGCGCCGCGCTGCTCGGCATCGACTTCAAGGACAGCCGTACGTACTGGGAGGAGAGCCACCATGGCTGAGACGGCCCGCACGACCCGCACCGAGGGCGGCCTCGTGGCCGCGGACCTCCAGTGGCTGACCGAGCTGATGGCCGTCGACTCGGTCTCGCCCCTGGAGGGCGGGCCCCTGGACGGGGCGGCCCGCGCGCAGCGGGTGTTCCTGGCCGGCGCCACCGAGCGCGGCTTCCGCACCGTGCTGCACGCACCGCCCGCGGCCGGACTGCTGGCGCGCCCCGAAGTGCCGGCCACGGTACGGGAGGCGGCCGGCCGGGACCTGTCCGCGTTCCTGGACGGGCAGCCCTCCGTGGTGGTCGCCTACGGTTCCCCGCAGCCGCAGGAGCGCCGGCTGGTCGTGAACTTCCACATGGACACGGTCGGCCCGCACGTCCCGCCGCGGCTGGAGGGCCGGGTCCTGCACGGCCGGGGAGCCGTCGACGACAAGGGCCCGGGGGTCGCCGCCGCGGCCGGGATCGCCGCCGCCTTCGCCGAGAACCCGGGGCTCGACGGCCGGATCGAGGTGCAGATCGCGTCCGTGCCCGGTGAGGAGGGCGGTGCGATGGGCACGTACGGGACGCGTGCGCTGGTCGACGCCGGATACACCGGCCGCCTGATGGTGTTCGCCGAACCGACCGGCAACACCTTCATGGACGGCTGCACCGCGGCGATGACCCCGCGGATCACGGTCACGGGCCAGGACTCCACCGACGACCACCCCGCGGACGGGCACAACGCCACCGTGCTGCTGGGCTTCCTCGCGGACTTCCTCGCCCGCCGGCTCGGCCCGCTCGCCCACGGCATGGGCGCCAAGCTCTGCGTATCGGGCCTGCACACCGGCAACGCGCACAACCGCGTGTACGGCGCGGGGCAGTTGCTCCTCAACATCGCCTACCCGGCGACCGAGCAGGCCGAACTGCTCGCCGCCTCCCTCGAAGTGCTGATCGAGGAGGCCCGTACCGAGTTCGCCCATCTGCACGCCCACGACCCGTTCAGCCGCCGCACGGTGAAGGACTGGCGCCGCATCGTCCGCCTCGACTGGCTGAAGCAGGGCCTGCCCACCCTGAACAACCGCGACCCCGAAGCCGAACTCGTCCTGAACGAGGCCGGGTTCGTCCGGCACGACGGGCTCGCCGACGGCTCCGCGTTCACCTGTGACGCCATCTGGGCGCCGGGCCCCGGCCGCTATGTCGTCGCCTGCGGCCCCGGCCGCCTCGATGCCAACGGGGCGCACACCGACGACGAGTTCGTGGACCTGGACGACCTCGACACGTACGCCCTGCGCATCAAGGACCTGGTGCACGCGTTCGCCGCGCACACCGCCTGAACCTCCCCCTTCGTTCCCTTGTCTCTTACGAACCAGAGGACCTGCCATGACCGTCCGTGTTCCCCTCGCCGAGCTCACCACCTTCGTCCGCACCGTCCTCACGGAGTGCGGCCTGGACACCGACGCGGCACGTACCGCCGCCGACGTCATCACGTACGCCGACGCGAACGGCTTCACGACCCACGGCACCAACGGGCTGGTGAACATCTACGCACCCCGGCTGCTCGACGGCCGGATCGACGCGGGCGCCGCCCCGCGCATCGTGCAGGAGACCGCCGGGGCCGCCCTGCTCGACGGGGACCGCGGGCTCGGCCTGGTCACCATGGACCTGGCCATGGACATCGCCATGGCCAAGGCGCGGCAGACCGGCATCGGCATGGTCGCCGTCCGCAACAGCACCCACTTCGGCAGTGCCGGCTACTACACGCAGAAGGCGGCCGCCGCCGGGCTGATCGGCCTGGCGATGACGAACTGCGGCGCCCAGGGCGTCGCCCCGCCGCTCGGCGGCACCGTCCGGATGCTCGGCACCAACCCGCTGAGCGCGGCCGTCCCGGTGACCGAGGGCGCGCCGTTCGTCCTCGACATGAGCACCACCGTGGTCGCCACCGGCAAGATCAAGGCCGCCCACCGGGAAGGCCAGGAGGTTCCGCAGGAGTGGCTGGTCCGCCACGACGGCACGCCGACCTCCGACCCGGCCGACTTCATGGCCGAGGAGGCCGACGTCGCCTGGCTCGGCGGCCCCGCCGCGACCGGTGGCGCCAAGGGCTTCGGGCTCGCCCTCCTGGTGGACCTGCTGTGCGGCCCGCTCTCCGGCGCGGCGTACGGCCCCCGGCCCGGTGTCCTGAAGGGCGAGCCGGCGGGCGACGACAACGTCGGGCACACCGCGATCGTGATCGACCCGTCGGCGTTCGGCTCCGCCCACGCCATCGCCGCCGAGAACCGGATCCTGCTCGACACGGTCGCCGGCTCCCCGGCCGCCGCGTACGCGACGCGCGGCGTCACCTACCCGGGCGCCCCCGAGGCCCTGCGGTACGCGCAGTCGCAGCGCGAGGGCGTCGAGCTGCCGGACCCGGTGGCCGAGGGTCTGGCCGCGCTCGCCGAGCAGCTGACCGTCCCGGCGCCCGCCGCGCTGACCGGACGCAGCCTCCAGCCGGTCGCCTGACCCGGCGCCCGCACGCAACCCACCACGAGACACACGGAAAGGACCGAACCGTCATGCGTATCGGAGTCATCGGAGCAGGCGTCATCGCGCCGTTCTTCCTTCAGGCCATCGAGGACGACCCCGAGCTGCGGCTGACCGCCGTCTGTGACCTCGACCGGGCGAAGCTGACCGGATTCCCGCCGGGAACCGTCATGTTCACGGACCACCGCGAGCTCCTCGCCTCCGGCCTGGTGGACGGCGTCGTCGTCACCCTGCCCAACCACGCGCACGCCCCCGTCGTGGCCGACGCCCTGCGGGCCGGTGTGCACGTGTGCTGCGAGAAGCCGCTGACCGTCCACGCCGCGGACGCGCACCGGCTGGTCCAGCTGGCCGACGAGCACGGCGCGACCCTGTTCACCGCCTTCCACCGCCGCTACAACACCCATGTCCAGGACCTGGCGGAACGGCTGCCGGAGCCCGCGCTCATCTCGCACGTCACCAGCCGCTACCAGGAGAAGATCGAGGAGCACACCGGCGCCGACCGCTGGTACCAGGACCTCGACCGCTGCGGCGGCGGCTGCATCATCGACAACGGCCCCAACGCGCTCGACGCCCTGGAGACCGTGCTGGGCCCCCTCACGCTGACCGACGCCACGATCGGCGACGTCAAGGCGGGCGTCGAGTTCTGCGCCGAACTCGCCCTGGCCACGGCCGGCGGCATACCCGTCCACGTGGACCTGGACTGGGCCCTGGAGACCGGTGAGCGCAAGGACATCACCGTGCACCTGAAGGACGGCCGGGAGCTGCACGCCGACATGCTGGACGGCTTCGAGGCGTTCAAGTCCTCCCTCGACCACGAGTACGCGGGCATCATGGCGGACTTCCACCGGGTCGTGCGGGACGGACGCAGCGGACCGGACCGGGGCCCGCACATCGTCGACCTCGTCGAGGAGGCGTACGGCATCGGGCGGACCAAGGAGCAGCGGCTGCGGATGTCCGCCAAGGAGCCGGTTTCGGCCCACTTGGTGAAGCTGCTGTTCCACCGGCGTACGGACCGCGGGATGCGGCTGTCGCCCTGGCAGTCGCGCTGCGTGCGGGCCGGCGACGTCCACGAGCTGGTCACCACGACCGACCGGCCCTCCGCCACCGGGGACCGCGTCGACCACGTGGGGTTCCTGGGCTTCGCCGAGTTCCCCTCCGGCACGGTCATCGACCGGGGCGACGTGGTGTCGGGCCCGCACGGGCCGATCGGACGGGTGGCCGGATTCGACGAGTGCCACGCGCCGAACCACTACAACATCCTCATCGACACCGAGCGCGTCCTCACGGCCGAGGACCTGGATCTGCAGACACTGGACACCTTCACCTTCTCCGGAGGAACCCGATGACCACCCCCACCTTCCGCAAGGTCGCCGTGACACCCGAGGCCCGCGCACTCGTGCCCGGCGTCCAGGTGCTGACCCTGGAGGCGCAGATCCCCGCCGCCGGCCCCGCACCGGCCGACGAGGTCTGGGCCGAGGCGCACGCCCAGTGGACCGGGGCGAGCCGCGCCGAGGTACGCGCGGCCCCGAACGTCACCGCCTACCGGGAGTTGAGCCGTCTGATCGGCAGCCACCCCGACAAGCGGCCGCCCTCCGTGCAGGCGCTGATCGACCGGGGGCTGCGGGCCAAGCCGCTCGGCGCCTGGCCGAAGATCAACCCGGCCGTCGACGCGGTCAACGCGGTGGCGGTACGCGACCTCGTCGCTCTCGGCCTCTTCGACCGGGACATGCTGGAGGGCGAGGTCGCGCTGCGGCTGACCGACGGCACCGAGGAGTTCACCGCTCTCGGCGCCGACGGGCCGGTGACGCTGGAGGCGGGCGGTCTGGTGCTGGCCGACGAGAAGCGCGTGCTGTCGCAGTTCGCGCACCGCGACGGCGTCCACCAGGCGGTGACCGCACAGACCCGCAGGGTGCTGCTGCTGGCCTGCTCGGTCCCCGGCGTCGACGAGGACACCTGCCGGGACGCGCTGCTGGCCGCCGCCGCGCTCCTGGGCGGAACGGCGCCGTAGGGGCGGCCCCCGGGGTCTCCCGGGCCGGGCGGTCAAGTGGTCCGCCGCCGGCCCGGAACAGTGGACTGCCGGGCGGGGACGCGCTGTTGGTTGGCTGGAACCGAGCCGCTGACCGACCCTCGTCCCGAAAAGAGACCGCCCACGATGACCATGACCGCCGTCGAGCCCGCCGCACCACCACCCGGGGCGGTCGCCGTACCCCTGCGGGTGACCGTGGCGCGCACCCCGTTGCCGCCGCACGCCCCGCTCGCCCTGGGCGCCGAGCTGCGCCGGCTGCTCGGCGAGGACCAGGTGTTCCTCTTCGAGAGCCTGGCCGGACCCGACGAGGACTGCCGGTTCGCCGCGGTCGGCGCCGAGCCGCTGGCCCGGATCACCGTGCGCGACGGACGGATCGGCCTGGACGGCGTCCCGGAGCTCGTGGCGCGGCTGCGCCCGCTCACCGACCGCGCCCGCGGCGACGTCCGGCAGCTGCTGGAGGCGGTGAACGGGGCCTTCGCCGTGGAGACCGACGTCCCGCTCGACACCTACGCCTTCGGGTTCCTCGCCGTGCTCGGCTACGAGGCCGCCTGGCACCTGGAGCAGCTGCCGCCGCGCGCTCCCGGCCACGACCCGGAGATCACCCTCACCCTCTTCCGGTACGTCGTCTCCTACAACCTGGCGACCGGCGAGAGCCACGAACTACTGGCGCGGGCGCCCGAGTTCGGCGGCCCGGGCATCCTGGGACCTGATCTCGCCGCACTCGTCTCCACCCTGCCGCCCGAGCCGGAGACGGCCCCCGTGCCGCCCGCCCCGCCGGCGTACCGCGTGCGCCGCACCGTCGGCCGGGACGCGTTCACCGACCGGGTGCGCCGCTGCCTGGAGCACATCAGGGCGGGCGACGTCTACCAGATCCAGATCGGCCACCGCATCGAGGTGAGGACCCCGCTGCCGGCCATCGACGCCTACCGCCGGCTGCGCCGGAGCAACCCGTCGCCGTACATGTACCTGGTCCCGTGGGCGGGCCGCACCCTGGTCGGCGCCAGCCCCGAACTGCTGCTGCGGATCGAGGGCCGGACCCTGGCGATGCGGCCCATCGCCGGCACGACCGCCCGGGCCGCCGACCCCGCCGAGGACGCCCGCCGCGTCGCCGCGCTGCACGCCGACGAGAAGGAACGCGCCGAGCACATCATGCTCGTCGACCTGTGCCGCAACGACGTCGCCCGGGTTTCCGTGCCGGGCACCCTCGCCGTCGAACGGATGATGGCCGTCGAGCACTTCGCCCAGGTCCACCACCTCGTCTCCACGGTCCGCGGCGAACTGGCCGACGACGCCGACGTGTGGTCCGCCCTGCGCGCCACCTTCCCCGCGGGCACCATGACCGGGGCGCCCAAGGTCCGCGCCATGGAACTGATCCAGGAGATCGAGGGCCGGCCGCGCGGTGCCTACGCGGGCGCGCTGGGCCTGATCGACGTACGCGGGCAGGCGGCGACGCTCGCCCTGTGCATCCGTACCGCCGTCCACGACCCCGACACCGGGACGTACGCCCTCCAGGCGTCCGCCGGCGTCGTCGCCGACTCCTCGGCCGACGGCGAATGGCGCGAGACCCTGATCAAGATGAGCGCGGTGTACGCCGCCCTGACCGGCGAGGTGCTGGGCGCATGAGGATCCTGCTCGTCGACGCACGCGACAGCTTCGTCCACATCATCGACCACTATCTGCGCGAGCAGGGCGCCCGCACGGACGTCGTCACCGCGCTCGCCCACTCCCCGGCCGAACTGGACGCCCGCCGCCCCGACGCGGTGGTCCTCGGCCCCGGCCCCGGCCACCCGGCCGACTCCGGCCACCCGGAACTCGTCCGCCACTTCGCCGGCCGGGTACCGCTCCTCGGGATCTGCCTGGGCCACCAGGCCATCGGGCTCGCCTTCGGCGGCCGGATCGAACGGGCCGCGCGCACCGTGCACGGCAAGACCAGCCGCCTCGACCATGACGGCTCCGGGATCCTCGCGGGTCTCGCCGATGGCACCGAGGTCACCCGCTACCACTCACTGGCCGTCGCCGACCCGCTGCCCGACGACCTCCTGGTGACCGCACGGGCCCGCGAGGACGGCTGCGTGATGGGGCTGCGCCACCGCCGGCTGCCCGTCGAGGGCGTGCAGTTCCACCCCGAAAGCATCACCACACAGACCGGATCCGCGTTCATCGC
Source organism: Streptomyces sp. OR43 (assembly GCF_008042275.1). Taxonomy (GTDB): domain Bacteria; phylum Actinomycetota; class Actinomycetes; order Streptomycetales; family Streptomycetaceae; genus Streptomyces. The sequence goes on from NZ_RDBK01000043.1 coordinate 2,230,073, forward strand.
CAACTTCCTCGAAGGGATACAGCCATGGTCGACCACGGTCCCTGGGCGTCGATAGCCGCCCTGAACGGCTCCGAACGGCCCGACGGACTCACCGGAAGGGTGCTGCGCATGCTGGCGGCCCAGGCCGCCGAGCACGGCGTGCACCTCGACGTCATCCCGCTCGCCGAGTACGACATCACCCCCTGCGGGCCGTGCGGCGACTGCAATGTGCGCCCGCTGCCGTGCGCCCTGGACGACGACGTGCCGGCCCTGGTGGACCGCCTGGTGCGGGCCGACGGGGTGCTGTACGCGGCGCCGGTCCACGGCTTCGGGCTGGCGGGCGTCATGCAGAACTTCATCGAGCGGGCCGGGGTCGGCCATCTGCGCTTCGACCGCCCGCTCGCCAACAAGGTGGCCGGCGTCGTGGTCACCGGCCGCCGCTACAGCCACGATCGGGTCTACGGGCAGCTCATCGACAACGTCCTGCTCAACCGGATGATCGTGCCGGGCAGCGGCTTCCCCGCCTTCGTGCACGACCAGTTCGCCCCGGGCGAGGACCAGGAGGGCCTGGCCGCCGCACGTGGACTGATGGACCGGATGATCGACCTGATGCGGATCCTGCTCCTGCCGCACGGCGGCCGCGGCGACACCGCCCGGCTGCTGTCGCTGCCCCGCAACGAACGAGCCGGACTGCTCAGCCCCACGGGGTGAACAGCCCGGCTCCGGAACGGGATCCGGGCTGCTCGGCCCCACGGGGTGAACAGCCCGGCTCCGGAACGGGATCCGGGCTGCTCGGCCCCACGGGTGAACAGCCCGGCCGCGACCGGGGGGTTCAGGATGCCGGCGGCGCCACCGGACCCGCCGCGTGCCGCCCGCCGACCAGCACCGACCGCAGCGCCTCCTTGTCCTGGAGCACCGTCAGGTCCGCCGCCGGATCGCGGTCCCACACCACCAGGTCGGCCAGGCGGCCCGGCGCCACCACTCCGGCGTCCGCGCCGCGCCCGGCCAGCTCGGCCCCGTGGGCGCAGGCCCACTTGATGACCGTCTCGGGCGCGATCCCGGCCCGCTCCCCGTACATCACCAGCTCGTCCGCGTACGTCCCGTGCGGGGTCCAGGCGAAGCCGAAGTCGTCACCCGGCACGATCTTCATGCCGCGGGCCTCGGCCGTCGGGAGGAAGCGCAGGGTGTTCTCGATCTCGTCCCGGAAGTCCAGCGACTCCAGATAGTCGGGAGCCTTGCCGAACCGCTCCCCGAGCGCCAGCAGCCGGTCCGGCTGGAACAGGCTCGGCACCACGAACACGCCCCGCTCGGCGATCTCGTCGAGCGCCCGGTCGTCCGCGTACGTGGCGTGGTCGATGACGTCGACGCCGGCGGCCAGCGCGTTGCGGATGCCGGCCAGGCCGCGGGAGTGCGCCCGCACCCGGGCGCCGCGCCGGTGCGCGGTCTCCACGACCGTGGTCAACTCCTCGCGGGTGAAGAGCAGTTCCTCGGAGCGGGCGTTGGGGAACGTGTCGTCCCCGGAGGAGAACACCTTGATGATCTCGGCGCCCTCGTCGATCTCCTCCTCGGTGTACTTCACCAGGTCGCCCAGGACGTCCACGACCGGCATCAGCTCGCGCGGCATCCGCGCCTTGAGCTCGGGCGAGCGCCGTCCCGGCGGCCCCGACACCATCAGGTCGCGGCTGCACGGAGTGATGCGCGGGCCCGCGATGACGCCGGACTCGATGGCGTTCTTCAGCGCCATGTCGATCCCGGCGACCGACCCGGCCCCCACGAACGCCGTGTAACCGCAGCTCAGCAGGTCCGCCGCGTGCCGGGCGGCATGCAGCGCGACCTCGGGCACCCGGTACTTGAACAGCGTCTCGCGGCCGGTGGTGACATTGACGTACGCGATGTGGGTGTGGCCCAGCGTCATGCCGGGCAGCACGGTGGCCCCGGCCAGGTCCCAGTGGACGAAGCCGCCCTCGGCGGGGGCCTCGGAGGCCGGCAGCACGGCCTCGATCCGTTCGCCCGACACCAGGACGGAGCGGGCGGGCAGCGAGGCGCGGCCCAGCCCCTCCTGGACGGTGACGTCGTGCAGCAGCAGTCGGCGGTCAGTGGTCACGGCCGGCTCCCCACGGACGTCCGGGCATCCTCAAAACGGGCCAGTACCGCGGGCCCGAACACCATCCACACCATGGGGACGCCCGGCCGCGAGACCTGGAACTCCAGCCGGTGCGCGACGCGTCCCGGTTCGTTGGTGACGGCGGCGTCCGCGCGTCCCTCGGCGACGAGCTGGGCGGCGTGGATCGTGGACTCGGCCGGCACCCAGGCGATGTCGTAACCGCCCCGCCCGCCCTCGGCCCCGTCGAGCAGCTCCACCAGACGGCGGGTCTCGTGCAGGGTCGCCAGGCGCAGGACGCCCTCGCGCAGCCCCGAAGGGCCGGAGGCGATGCCGTACTCGGGGGTCGGCGTGGAGAAGGTGGCGTCCAGCCGCAGCCGGGGCGACCAGAAGAAGCGGGTCGCGCACTCGGCGGCGCCCGGCACCAGGGCGTAGGCGGGACCGCCGCGGCTGCCGACGGCGGCGAGCAGCTCCTCGAAGGAGTCGTACGGCACGGGTTCCACCACGGGGCCGCCGAGGTGGGCCAGCCGGTACCCGAGACGGGAGAGGGCGACCATCGACGTGGTGCCGTCGGGGCCGAGCGTGCCGACCCGCAGGGTGCCGGGCCGCAGCAGCGGCGAGTGGGGTATCCGGGCGGGCTCCCACAGGATGGGGAACGGCGTCGTGTCGGAGTCGTCGCCGTCGCCGAGGACGTCCTGGGCGCGGAACAGGGGCTCGGTCATGCGCGGTGCCCCCGGGCCCCGGCGAGCCGGCGGGCGGCTGCCGTCTCGTGGTCGATCGGCGCACGCCGGTCGTGGATGCGCGCCGCCTTCCAGCTGACGAAGGCGCCGGTCGTGGTGACCGGGTCCAGTTCGCTCGGCAGCTCCACCCGGCAGCGCACCCCGAGCGCGTCGGCGACCCGTGCCGCGTGGGCGGCCTCCAGTCCCGGCACGCGCCCGTCGGGCAGGTCGAGCCGGACGGTGATCAGGTCCTCGCCGTCCTCGGCGCGGTCGATGACGACCTGGTAGCCGTAGCTGTGGTCGATCCGGCGCAGGACGGCCCGCTCGATCTGCCAGGCCTGGAAGCTGTGACCGCCGAGCACGATCCGGTCGCGGGTGCGGCCGACGACCCGCATGACGGGGCCCCGGATGCCACAGCCGCACACGTTGCCGGAGAGCTCGACCAGGTCGCCGGTCCGGTAGCGGATCAGCGGCTTGATGCCGTCGATCAGCATCGTGACGACCAGTTCGCCGGTGCCCAGGTCGCCGAGTGCGGCACCGGTGTCCGGATCGACGAGCTCGGCGATGTAGTTGGGCCGGGCCAGGTGGAGCCGGCCGTGCGCGCAGGCCGAGGCGATGACCAGGGTCTCCTGGGAGCCGTAGAGCGCGTTGTACGTCCGCGCGCCCCACGCCTGGTCGATCTGGCGGGCCAGGTCGGGCGTGCACATCTCGCCGGTGACCAGGAAGACCTTCACGGCGAAGTCGCGGCGCGGGTCGAGCCCCTGCTCACGGGCGGCCCGCGCCAGCGAGAGCGCCACGTTCGGCGTGCAGAACACGACGTCCAGGGCCAGGTCCCGCATCAGCTGGAGGGCCTTGGGGAAACCGATGACGGGGGAGTACGGCCAGATCTTGGCGACGGCCGAACCCACGTTGCGGGCCACGTCACCGAGGGTGTCGCCGAGCGAGTGGACCTCGGTGGGACCCATCACGCCGACGCGCGGGGCCCGGTCGCCGAAGACGTCCGTGAAGATGTTCCGCCAGCTCTCCGTCACATGGGCGTTGGAGGCGATCACCTCGCGCGGGTCACGGGGACAGGGCGTGGCCGGTCCGGTGGTGCCGGTGGTCTCGTAAAAGAAGCAGGCCTCGTCGAGATCACGGCTCAGCACGTCGGACATGGCCGTGCGCAGATGGTCCTTCGTGGTGAAGGGCAGCGAGCGCACGTCGTCGAGGGTGAGCCGGGCGGCCGGCACACCGGCCAGGTGCCGGGCGTAGAAGGGCGAGCCGTCCTGCGCGAGCGCGACGACCTCGCGCAGCTGCCGCTGCGCCCACGTACGCCACTCCTCCTCACCGAGTTCACCCGCGGTGTACCGGTCGTGCAGCGTCAGATAGCGCTCGATGAAGTCGCGGTGCTTCCCGGATGTGGGCAGCCACATGGATCCCCCAGGTGATTCGGCGGGTGCGGTGGACGTCAGTGCCGTGCACCGGGCACAGGGCCGGGTGCGCCCGTACGCGTCCGGGAAGCGGCTATCCGATACTGCGGTCCGCACCGAGGAGCCCTCAATTAGCCTTAGGAGACAGTCCCTTCGCTCTTGGTGGCAGTGCGCCGGGGCGCGCGTCGGTCATGCGGCCGCCTTCTTGGCCGCGGTCACGAACTGCCTGATCAGCTCCGGGTCCTTGACGCCGCGGGTGCGCTCGACGCCGCTGGAGACGTCCACTCCCCAGGGCCGCAGACCGGCGACGGCCGCGGCGACGTTGTCCGGGGCGAGACCGCCGGCGAGGAGCCACGGGCCGGTGGGCGGGACGCCGAGCGCGGCCGGGTCCCAGCGCTCGCCGGAGCCGGGCCGGGGCGAGTCGATGATCAGCAGGTCCTCGCCGTACGCACCGGTCTCCAGCGGCGCCCCGCCCTCCGGCGAGGTGGCCCGGATCAGCCGGAACCCGTCGGCGCGCAGCGCGGCGAACGCCTCGGGGGGCTCCGCGCCGTGCAGCTGCACGGTGTCGACGCCCGCTTCGGCGGCGGCCCGGCGCACCTCGTCGAGCGGCTCCCCACGGAACACGGCGACGGTGGCGGTCCCTTCCGGCACCAGGGCGGCCAGCGCGCGGACGTCGGCGGGAGCGACCCGGCGGGGGCTCGGTGTGAGGACGAAGCCGATAGCGTCGGCCCCGGCCTCGACCGCGGCCGCCACGTCCTGCGGGCGGCTCAGGCCGCATACCTTGACGTACATGTCTTCTCCTGGATCCGGAACGTGAACGGGAACGTGCACGGGGACTTCGGTGCTGTCGGGGTCATCCATGCTGTCAGGCCCGGTGCTCAGGACCGGACGGCGGTGCGGGAGCACAGGAAGACCACGGCCGCGGCGGTCAGCCCGCCCGCCGTGAGGGCCAGCGCGGTCCGCGGACCGGCCGCGGACGCGAGCAGCCCGCCGAGCAGCCCGCCCACCGGGATCACCGCCCAGGTGAGGAACCGGAAGGTGGCGCTGACCCGGCCGATGAGCTCGGGGGGCACGGTGGCCTGGCGCAGCGTGATCGAGTGGATGTTGAAGATCGCGATGCCGAAGCCGTTGAGGACGTAGCCGGCGCCGAGGAGCGCGTATCCGGGCCCGGTTCCGGCCCCGGCCGCCAGCGGCAGCAGCAGGGTCGCCGAGGAGGCGATGGCCATGCCGGACACCATGGCGCGGCCCACGCCGAGCCGCTTCCCGAGCCGGCCGGCGGACAGTGCGCCGCCGAACGCGCCGATGCTGCCGACCGCGATGACCAGGCCGAGGCCGGCCGGGCCGAGATGCAGGACGCGCAGCGCGTAGAGCGGGAAGACGACCAGGACGACGTCCCAGAGCAGGTTGTACAAGGAGGCGTGCAGCATGATCACGCGCAGCAGCCTGCTGTCGAGCGTCATGCGCAGCCCCGCGGCGATGTCCTTGCGCACGGAGGACCGGGCGCCTGCCGCGCGGACCGGCCGGGTCTCCGGGGTGCGGATCCGCAGCAGCATGGCCGCGCCGAAGAGGTAGCCCAGGCAGTCGACCAGGATGGCGACGGGCGCGGTGAGCACCTGGATCAGGGTCCCGCCGAGGCCCTGTCCGGCGGTCTCCGCGACCGAACGGCTGGCCTGGAGCTTGCTGTTGCCCTCGACCAGCTGCTCCTTGGCCACCAGGGACGGCACGTACGCCTGGTAGGCCACGTCGAACAGGGCGGTGAGCACACCGGTGGCGAACGCGACGGCGCACAGGGCCCAGATGCCGAGCCCGCCCAGCCAGGCGAGCAGCGGCACCGCGGTGAGGATCGCGGCCCGCCCGAGGTTGGCGGTGATCAGGAGCGGACGGCGGCGCACCCGGTCGGCCAGCACCCCGGCGAACAGGGTCACGCACAGCACCGGCAGGTACTGGGCGCTGTTCAGCAGTCCCAGCTGGGCCGGGCTCGCGTCGAGCAGCACGATCGCGGTGACCGGCAGGGCCAGTTCGGTGACCCGGGAGCCGAGCAGGGAGACCGTCTGTCCGGCCCACAGCCGGCGGAAGTCCCGGTGGTGCCAGAGCCCGCGGGGCGGTGGTTCCGGGGCCGGGGGCCCGGCCCGGTCGAGGAGCTCAGCCGACGACATGGACGGCCTCCCGGGTCGCCGGGCCCCGGGCGTCGGCGGGCTGCTCGCCCTGCGGATGCCAGTCGAGCCGATAGGCGGCGAGCGTCTGCCGGATGGCCTCCTCGACCTGTTCGGAGCGCTCGGCCCGGTAGCGGAACGTGCCGGCGGTGTGGACCGCGCCGCCGTTGCCGCTGAGCACCGTGCCGGGCGGCGGCAGGGTCTCGGAGCAGAGCGCGGGCACCCGGCCCACCAGCGAGGTCACCGCGTCCACGACGGCCGGGCGTACGGGCGGCTCGGGCATCATCAGATAGCCGGCGACCGGACCGTCCAGGTCCATCGGCGCGATCGTCATGTCGTCGCCGAGCTGTACCCGTGCGGAGGCGGCGACCAGGTCGACGCCGTAGACCTCCTCCCAGATGACCCGGACCTGACCGCCGCCGGCCCGTGCCCCGATCTCCAGGAACACCAGCTCGTCGCCGTCGCCCGAGGGCCGCGGGGCGCGGAAGACCTCCAGGTGGAAGACGTCGTCGGTGAGGTCCAGGGCGGCGCACACGCGCTCGGCGAAGCCGGTCACGCGCTGCTCGAAGTCCCGGTCGTCGTTGGCGACCGAGCTGAAGGCCGTGCCGGTGGCGAAGTCGAGGCAGCTGCCGCCGCAGCGCCAGGACCGCGAGGTGAGCAGTCTGCCGCCCCGCATCACCCCGTCGATCTGGTAGAGCGCCCCGTCGATGAACTCCTCGCACTGGGCGTCGGCGAGACCGCCTTCGTTCAGCAGGGCGTCCAACTGCGCCTCGGAGCGCACCACGTGCACGCCCTGGCTGTCGGCGCCCGCGCGCGGCTTGAGGACGAACGGATAGCCGTGCCGTGCGGCGAACTCCCGCACCAGGCCGGCCGTGGGTGTCTCCCGGAAGTCGGGCACCCGCAGCCCGGCCGCCGCGACCAGGCCCTTCATGACGACCTTGTCCCGGACGGCGGCGACCTCCTCGGGGCCGCGGCCCGGGATGCCGAAGTGCCGGCGGATCTCGCCCGCGGGCTCCAGGTCGAACTCGGAGAGCGCGAGGACATGGGTGAACGGGCCGTACAGCTCGACGAGTTCGGCGGTCTGCGCCAGGACCTCGGCGGTGTCGGAGAGGTCGTCCAGCACACGGATGTCCTCGGCCAGCTCCCCGTCGAGCGGCGTACGGCCCGCCGCGGTGGTCAGATAGGCGACGCGGTCTTCGGTGTGGTCGAGGTAACGGTGGTACTCCGCGAAGGAGTTGGTCCAGCGGTTGAGGATGAGGACATGGCGGTTCATCGGGTCTCCGGATGGTTCGTGGACGGTCCTGCGGAGGGATCAGCTGAAGGTCACGGCACGTTCGGCGCGCCGCAGCACCCTCGCCGTCTCCCGGTACGAGGCGCCCGCGGCGAGCACGTAGCCGAGCCGGCCGGCCGAGCTGCCGGGATCCGGCAGGGCGCTGCCCGGCGGCAGGAGGACGCCTATCTCCCGCACCCGCGGATCGGACTCGATCACCGGGTCGACGCGGAACTCGCGGTAGGTGTCGAGGCCGGGCCGCAGGAAGTAGCGGATGCCGGCCCGGGTGCCGGTTCGGGACACGGCCGGTTCGGGGTTGGGCAGGCCCAGGTAGCAGCGCAGCATGATCTCGTACAGATCGTGGCCGCAGGCCAGGCGCAGCAGGTCGGGGATGCGGTCGCCGGGCAGCCGGGCCGCGACCTCCATCAGCAGCGGGCCGCGCGCGGACATCCGCAGCTCGGCGTGGAAGGGCCCGATGCCCAGCGCGACGGCGTCCAGGACGCGGGCGATGTACGTCCTGATCTCCCGGGCCGCCGACGTCTTCAGCTGGGCGGGCACGATGTGCCCGACCTCGACGAAGTGCGGTTCGGCCCCGAGGATCTTCTCGGTGATGCCGAGGATGTGCACCTGGCCGTCCTCGACGTATCCCTCGACGCTGTACTCGGGCCCCTCGACGTACTCCTCGACCAGCACCAGTCCGAGCCCGCCGCGCGAGCCGTCGGCCCGGCCGGAGCGCAGCGCCCGGCGGAACGCCGCCACGGCCTCCGCCTCGCTGCCGGCCCTGCGGACGTCGAGGCTTCCCGACTGGTCGACCGGCTTGACCACGCACACCGGCCCGAGTTCCGCGTAGGCGGCGGCGGCCGACCGGGCGCCGGAGACGATCCGGTACCGGGGCTGGTCGAGCCCCGCCGCGTCAACGGCCCGGCGCATCCGGTGCTTGTGGCGCAGGAACTCCACTCCCGCCGGATCGATGCCGGGCAGGCCGAGCGCGGCGGCGGCGTGGGCGGCGAGCGAGACGAAGTGCTCGAAGCCGGGCAGGACCGCGTCCAGCGGTGTTTCGGCGTGCAGGGCGCGGATGAGGCCGAGTACGGCGGCCTGGTCGGAGGTGTCCGCGGTGATCACCCGGTCGGCCTTGGCCGGGGCGGTGCCGGGTCCGAGGCCGGCGGTCAGTACCAGGGCGGTGTGCCCGAGTTCATGGGCGCGGGTGACCAGTTCCAGTCCGGAGGAGCGGGGCTCGATGATCAGAACGGTGCTCATGCTGCTTCCTGCGGGGCCGGGGTGGAGGAGTCCGCGAAGGCGGCGGCGCGGGCGGTGTCGAGGAGTTCCATGGACTCCAGGTGCAGGGCGAGGTCGCTGCGCGGCGCCGGGGCCTCACCGCGGAAGTGGGCGTACGCCTGCTCGATGAACCGGGTCAGCGGGGCGTCCTGGACGACCTTGCGGACCGGCCGGCCGGCGATGCGGACCTGGCCGAAGTCGTCGTCGCCGGAGACGGGGTAGTCCGCCACGAGCGTGCCCTCGGTGCCGTGGATGTGCAGCCGCCGCCGGCGTACCGGCGAGGCCAGATCGGTGTACAGCGTGGTCCGTACGCCGGAGGTGTGCCGCAGCGTGACCTCGGCACCGCCGAGGCGGGCCAGCCGGCCGGCGGGCAGCGGCAGGTCCCAGCCGCGCGAGCCGGTGACCTCCGCGACGGGCCCGGCGAGATGCAGGGCGAGCAGCAACTGGTGCGGCAGCTCGACCTCGAAGGCACTGCCGTGCCCCTGGGTCTGCAGCGAACGGCGGAAGCGGGGCTTGCTCTGCTCCATGTGGTACGAGACCGGCTCACCGATCGTCCCCGAGGCGACGAGCTCCTCGGCGGCCTCGGTGACCCTGCTGGCCGGCCAGACGCTCATCGGCAGGACCACGGCCCCGGTGGCCTCCGCCAGGTCCACCAGATGGGCGGCCTCCTGCACGGTGTGCGCGATGGGCTTCTCCAGGATGAAGTGCTGTGCCCCGACGTGCAGGAGCTGCTCCAGGCAGTCCCGGTGGGCGTCGGGCGGCACCGCCACGTGGAAGACGGCGTCGGCCACCCGGTGGCCGGCCGCCCACAGCGCCGTCACGGCGCCGCGGATGTCCGGCACCCATTCCCCTCCCGCCACCTCGGCGGGGCGGGGATCGACGGCGATCACCGTCGACCGGCCGCCCGTGATGTCCCGCAGCGCGCGATGGTGCAGATCGCGGCCCGCGTGTCCGTATCCGACGATGACGGAAGGTGAATTGCCTTTCTTCCTCATCTGTTTACCGCCCTTCGCTGTCGTAGTGAAAGGAGCTTCGCAGCGGGCCGGGAGAGACTTCCAGGCCAATTCTCCGGACCCTTGGCGGACCACTTGCGGGGATTTCCCGCGCCTGGTCGTGCCTGGTCGTGCCTCGAAAGGAACAGAAGGGGTGCCGAGGTGGTATCGGTCGGGCCGCATTGTCAACGGGGGTGCTGGATAGGCTTGTTCGACGTATTCGAAATTGCGCCATCCAGTCAATTCGGCAGGAGAAGGAGTCAAGTGATGAGCCTTGAAGGCCGGGTCGCCCTGGTCACCGGTGGTTCCCGTGGCATCGGACGGGCCATCGCGCTCCGTCTCGCGGCCGACGGTGCCGCGGTCGCCGTGAACTACCGCTCCCGCAAGGACGAGGCCGAGCGCACGGTCGAGGAGATCGCCGCCCTGGGAGGACGGGCGATCGCCCTTCAGGCCGACGTGTCGGACCCGGACGCCGCCCAGCGGCTGGTGGACGAGACCATCGCCGGGCTCGGCGGGCTGCACATCCTGGTGAACAACGCCGGAGTGGCGCAGGACGGGCTCATATTCGACCAGGCGCCCGAGGACTGGTGGGAGGTGCTCAAGGTCAACGTCGGCGGCGTCTACCACTGCACCCGGGCCGTCGCCGGTCACTTCATGTCCCAGCGCGACGGCAACGTCATCAACATCTCCTCGGTCATGGGCGAGGGCGGCTGGGTCGGGCAGTCCAACTACTCCGCCTCCAAAGGCGCCGTCAACGCCTTCACCCGGGCCGCCGCCGTCGAACTGGCCCGCTTCGAGGTCCGGGTCAACGCGGTCCTCGCCGGCTTCACCACCACTGACCTGATCGGCGGACTGCTGGAGAAGGACGGTGGCAAGGCCATCAAACGGCAGCTGCCGCTGCGCGAGTTCGCGACTCCGGAGCAGGTGGCCGGCGCGGTGTCCTTCCTGGCCGGCGAGGACTCCACGTACATCACCGGTGAACTGCTGCGGGTGGACGGCGGCTGGGCCGGCCAGCTCGGCCTCGGCCGGGCGAAGTAGTCCGCCGGCACCGCGCGGGAACGCGGGAGGCCCCGGGGAGGATCTCCCCGGGGCCTCCCGCGCTTCTTCCATCAGCCGATCCGGGCCAGACCGCGGGCGCCCTGCCGGGCGGAGCCGCGGGAGACGGCCAGCGGGTCCCAGCCCTCCGCACGTTCCGGCAGGAGGTCCGGGTCGCCCAGGAGCGCGCCCCGGTGGACCTCGGCCATCAGGCCGCGCCCCAGGAGCTGGCCGGCCAGCGCCATACCGCCGGCCGCGGAGCCCGTGATGCCGGTGCCGTGCCGGGTGTTGGTCCCCACCATGTGGAGGCCCTCGATGCTGGTGCGGGTGTCGGGGCGGCTGCCCGTGCCACCCCACTCGGCCAGCCCGTACGGGGTCCCGCCGGTGGCCAGCGTGTAGCGCTCGTGGGTGATGGGGGTCGCCGTCTCCAGGTGCACGATGTGCTCGCGGAACGGGCCGAGTGCCTCCTCCGCCGTGCTCAGCATCGCCTCGGTCAGCTCGGCCTTGCGCCGCTGGTAGCCCTCGTTGCGCCGGTAGCGCTCACCGGCCGCCGGACCCCTGTCCACCCCCCAGTACTCGTACCCGGGCGGACACAGCGTCATCACCTGGAAGTTGCTGTGCCCCGGCGGGCAGACGGCCGCCGTACCCGGGTCCTTCAGCGAGGCGAACGACGCGAAGAGGAAGGGCACCGGACTGATGGTCTCCTGCGCCACCTGCTCGTAGTAGGCCTCGATGTCGTCGTCCCGGTACCACCACAGATTGGCGTTCGGACGGGCCGGCAGCTCCCGGTCCGTGGCGATGTAGAGCGTGGCCAGCGGCAGCGCCATCTTCGCCTGCCGGGTCCTCGACACCACCCGGCGGCCGAAGTGCTCCTCTCCCACCAGGTCGAACACGGTCCGCGCATAGTCCGCGTTCGACACCACCAGAGGAGCGCGGTGGACGGCGCCGCCCGTCATCCCCACCCCGGTGACCTTGCCGTCCTCGACGAGGATGCGCTCCACCCGGCTCTTCGTCCGCAGCTCCCCGCCGTGCGCCTCCAGCGCCTCGACGAGCGCCGCGGCGAGCACCTGGCCGCCGCCCTCGGGGTAGTACGCGCCCCGCAGATAGTGGTCGGTGACGGCGGCGTGGGTGGAGACGGTGGCCTGGCGCGGGCCCATCCCGTAGTTGGGTGACTGCGCGGCGAGCACGGTACGCGCCCGTGGACCCAGCCCGCAGTGGTCGAACAGCTCGGCGAGCGTACGGCGGCCCCACTCGGCGGTGACCGGGGTACGCGCCAGCAGGTCGGCCAGCGACGGCTCACCGTCCGACAGCATCATCGAACGGGTTTCCGCGCCGACGGCCGCGCAGATCCGGGTGAACCGCTCGATGCCCTCCCGCTGTGCCGGCAGCGCCTGCGTCAGCCGCTTCGTGTACGCCTCCCAGCCCACCGGCACGTCGACCGTGAGACCGGGCAGCACGATCCGGTCGAAGCCGCCCCGGTCCATCTCCCGGTACGTCACCCGGCCTTCGAGCCCCAGCCCGGAGAAGATCGCCGGCAGCAGCCCGCCCGGACCGCAGTCACCCAGGTAGTGGACGCCCACGTCGAACTCGTAGGCCCGGCGGCGGCGGAACACATGACTGTTCCCGCCGGCCACGTCGTGCTGCTCCAGTACGAGGACGCGGCGGCCGCTGACGGCCAGGTACGCCGCACACACCAGGCCGCCCATGCCGCTTCCGACGACGATGGCGTCCCACTCATCCCGCTTCACCATGCGGCTCAACCGTCCTGTTCCTGTAGGCGGGGCTCACGTTCCTGTGCGGGTCAGACCCGCTCGCGTACGACCAGCGCACCGGCGTTGCCGTCGTGGCCGACCGAGGTGATCAGACCGATACGGGGCTTCCCGCTGCCCGGGGAGTCCTGCCAGCGGGCGAGGAGTGCCGCGAGCTGCATGGCCCCGCCGGCGCTGTACGTCTCGCCCAGCACCTCGGTGATCCGCACCGGGTCCGGCAGCCGGCCGAGGGCGAGCCGCACGGCACGCTCCTCCACCCGGTCGAGCCCGATGTGGTCACCGGCGCCCAGCGACACGTCGGCCACGTCCCCGGCCGTCACCGCGCTGCGCTCCAGGGCCCGGCTGATCGCGGTGACCAGGCCGTTCGTCAGACCGCGGCCGAGCCCGGTCCGCCGGTTGACCCCGGTCCAGCCGAAGAAGCCGACCTCGCAGGCCAGCAGCTCCGCGAGGACCGGTTCGCCGGCGGACTCCTCGGCCCTGACGACGAAGACGGCGCTGCCCTCGCCGACCGGAGCGGCCTCCCGCAGCGTTCCCGCGTGGTGCCAGGCCCAGGCCGTCGGGGCGCTGAGCTCCTCGGCGCCGCCGACGAGCAGTTCCCCGGCACGCCCCGCCGCCATGGCGAGCCTCGCGTGCCGGAAGGCGTAGAGGCTGGCGCTGCGGCCGCCGGCCACCGTGGCGTTCAGGCCCTTGAGCCCGTGCCGGATGGCCATCTGGCCGGCGCTGCAGTTCATGACGCTGCCCGCGAACTTGCCCGGGTTGATGAGATAGGGCTTGTCGAGGGTGAGGGTGTCGTACAGCAGGTCGGAGTAGCCGGCGATGGAGCCGGTGTTGGTGGCCAGCACCACGCCGGTCCTGGCCGGGTCCGTACCGGCCGCGGCCGGTCCCGCCGCTTCCAGGGCCTGCTTGCAGGCGACCAGGCTCAGCTGCGCCAGCCGGTCCAGGTTCTTGATTCCCTTGCGGCCCAGGTGGTCGGCGGCGCTGAAGCCGGGGACCGGCCGCAGCGGACGCGGCGGGTAGGCCGCGTCCGCCTCGGCGGTGGACTCCGGCGCCGCGCTCCGGGCCGTCGCTCCGGCCAGGGGCGCCAGCCCGTAGCCCGCGCTGGAGACCACTCCGGCGCCGACGACCGGCAGGGGCTGCACGGGCGCGGCCGTGGTCACAGGTACCTCCCGAGGATGGTGATGACGTTGTTGCCGCCGAAAGCGAAGCCGTGGTTCTGGACGATCTCCACCCGGGCGTCCCTGCCCCGGCCCGGGACGCAGTCCACGCCGGGGCCGAGCTCCGGGTCCGTCTCGACCAGGTTCGCGGTCGGCGGCAGGAAGCCCTGCTCCAGAGCCGTGCAGCAGGCGATGGCGCCGAAGCCGCTGGCCGCGCCCATGGTGTGGCCGAGCATCGACTTGATGGAGCTGATCGGGGGCAGCCGGTCACCGAAGACCTGGCGGACCGCCCGGACCTCGGTCGCGTCGTTCGTCGGCGTGCCGGTGCCGTGGGCGCAGATGTAGTCGATCTGGTCGGGGACGACGCCCGCGTTGCGGTGCGCCGCCCGGATGCAGTCCGCGATGCTCGTGGCGTCCGGGTGCACCATGTGGGAGGCGTCGCAGTTCGCCGCGTAGCCGAGCACCTCGGCGTAGATCCGGGCGCCGCGGGCGAGCGCGTGGTCGAGGGGTTCGAGCAGCAGCGCGGCCCCGCCCTCGCCGGTGATGATGCCCGAACGGTTCGCGTCGAACGGCTGCGGCAGGTCCTGGGCCATGGCGCCCAGGGCGTAGAACCCGGCATGGGTCAGCCGGTTCACGGAGTCGGCGCCGCCGGCCAGCATGAAGTCGGCCTCGCCCAGGCGCACCATGTCGAAGGCGTACCCCAGCGCGTAGTTGCTGGCCGAGCAGGCCGTCGGGATGGTCTGCGCGTCACCGCTCAGGCCGAGTTCGGCGTTGACGGCGCCCGCGATCTGGCCGGCGGGCAACTGCCCGACGAGGCGGGGCTCCAGGCCCTTCAGGCCCTGGGTGACCCACTGGCCGCCCAGGCTCTGGGCCACCGCGGACTCGCCGCTGGTGGTGCCCATGATGGAGCCGGACCGGCCGGCGGAGAGCAGCTGGGGGTCGATGCCGGAGTCCTCGACCGCGAGCCGGGAGGCGGCGGCGGCCAGGAGCGCGCTGCGGCCCCAGCGGTCCGGGTCGAGGTGGTGCAGGAGGGCGGCCGGGTCGAAGTCGTCGACCTCGGCGGCCTTGCGGCTGGGGAACGGTGTGGCGTCGAAGCTGCGGGCCGGCCCGATGCCGACCCGGCCCGCCCGGAGGGAATCGGCGAAGTCCCGCACGCCGATTCCGACCGGGCTGACCGCTCCGAGCCCCGTGATGACGACTCGGCGCAAGGTCGGCTCAGGCATTCCGCGCGCATCCCTCGACGGCGAGGAGCAGCGTGCGGAGCGTGGTCAGGGACTCCAGCTCCTCCTTGGGAAGGACGAAACCGAGTTCCTTCTCTATTCGGGAGACGACGGTGATCAGCGTGAGCGAGTCGCTGTCGTAGTCCTCGATGAACAGACCGTCCTCGGTCAGCTCACCGTCTTCCAGTTCCAGTTCCTCGTTGACGATGTCGATGACGCGGGTCCGCAGCTCGGCATCCAGTTCCACGGTCTGCACGGTCATGGTGGTGGGTCCTTTCGAAAGGAGCGAACGTGAAGGGGTGGCGCGACAGGTCTCAGGAAACGGGCCGGAAAGGCCGGGTGATCAGACGGCGGCCGGGGTCGGCGGCACGAGGGTGATGGCGCCGATCTGCGTCAGCAGCAGCAGGTCCTGGCGGAAGCCCCAGTGCTCGACGACCTTGCCGTTCTCGATCCGGTAGATGTGGGTCTGCTCGACGTCCACGTCGCGCCCGGTCGGCGCGATGCCGAGGAAGTCGCCGGTGTGCTTGCCGGTGAAGCGCAGCCGCAGGACGGCGCGGTCACCCTCGGAGAAGCTGTCCAGGTGCTCCCACTTGGCGCCCTCGAACGCGCTGTGCACCCAGCGTGCGGTGCCCAGGTAGCCGTAGGGGCCGTTCGGGACGCCGGCCTGCGCCTCGTAGTCGACGAAGTCGTCGGCGACGTACTTGAGTGCAGCCTCTTCGCTCAGGTCGTTGAAGATCTGGCCCATGTTGATGGAGAGGTCGAGTGCTTCGGTGCTCATCTGATGACTCCTCGAACGGTGGGGAGGGAACCCGGGGAGATACCCCGGAAATCTGTCGTTCGCCGGCCCGGACGGGGTGGCTCAGTGCCCGGCGCCCAGGCCGCCGGTGACCGGGATGACCCCGGCGGTCACGTACGAGGCTTCCTCGCCGGCGAGGAAGCGCACGGCCGCGGCCACCTCCTCGGGGGTGCCGGTGCGGGCCAGCGCGGTCCTGGCCAGGGCGGCCTCGCGGCGCGCGTCGGTGACGTGCTCGACCATGTCGGTCTCGATCATTCCGGGGGCCACCACGTTCACGGTGACGTTGCGCCGGCCGAGCTCGATGGCCAGGGAGCGGGCGAACCCGATCAACGCGGCTTTTGCGGAGGCGTAGTTGGTCTGCCCCGGCGCGCCGGACATGCTGTTGATGGACGACATGTAGATCAGCCGGCCCCAGCGGGCCTTGATCATCGCCGGGACGACCTCGCGGGTGACGCTGACCGCGGCCTGGAAGTTGGTCTCCATCACGGCCCGGAAGTCGTCCTCCGGCATGCCGATCAGCAACTGGTCCCGCGTGATACCCGCGTTGGAGACCAGGACCTCCACGGCACCCTGCTGGATGGACACCTCCTCGACGGCGGCCTTCACCTGCGCCGGGTCGGTCACATCGCACCGTACGGCGAAGAAGCCGGGCGGCGGCGGCGTGCTGTGGTAGGTGACGGCGACCTTGTGGCCCTCGGCCGCCAGAGCCCGCGCGGTGGCGAGCCCGATGCCCCGGTTTCCGCCGGTGACGAGTACGGAGCGGCTCATATGCACTTCCTCCTGGTGAGGTGCCGCGGGCCGGCCGGACGAGGCCGGAGCACGGTCGGGGTCGGAGTCGGGGGCGGAGACGGGGAAGGGGACGGCGGACGGTGCGTCACGCGAAGTCCTCCCACAGGGAGGCGAGCCGGTCACCGGCGCTCTCGGCATCGGTGAACAGCACCGACTGCCAGCCGGCCGCCTCGGCACCCGCGCAGTTCTGCGCGAGATCGTCCACCAGCACACAGCGCTCCGCGGCCACACCGGCCCGCCGCGCCGCCAGTTCGAACATGCCGGGCGACGGCTTGCGGTGGCCCACCTCGAACGACAGGATCACGTCGTCCCAGAGCCCGTCCGGCTCGATCATGCGCCGCCAGTACGGGTCCCAGGCGGGCACCATGTTGGACAGCATCCCGACGAACGCCCCGCGCTCCCGCGCCTTGCGCAGCTGCGCCAGCCAGTCGTGGTTGGTCTCCCGGCCGTCGAACCAGGCGTCCGCCATCGTGGTGAGGCGGAGCGTGACGCCGTGCTCGGCCTCCAGCACATCGCCGATCTCCTGGAGCCACGCCTCCTCGGTCACCACCGGGGTGTCGATCGGCTCCATGATGTCGCAGGTGCCGTAACGGGCCGTGACCGTGGCCAGGGCGCGGCCGAGGACCTCCTGGTCGAGGCCCATCGACGCGCAGAACGTCTTCATCGTGTGGGCGAGCGGAGGCGTCAGAACCCCGCCGAAGTCCGACCAGACGGCCAGCCGCGGTGCTGAGGTGTCAGACATGCCGGCTCCCGGAGACGTGGTCGACGTACGAGACATCGGCCACGGCGACGGTCAACTCCGCGATCTCCTGCGCGTCCTGGTGGAATCGGACCCGTATCGCGTGCTGCCCGGCGCCCGCGGGAGCCGGGGTCGCGGTCGCCGTCAGAGGGATGTCCAGCTCCGCGAATCGCTCGAACCCGCCCTCGTAACCGATCGCGCACAGCGAGCCCGAGCCGGACGCGGCGGCCCGGCCGGTCCCGGCGGACGCCGCCGTCAGCAGCGCCAGCTGGCGGGCCGCCTCCACCAGCGTCATGGCCGGCAGATGGTCGTAGACGTGGTCGAACAGCGCCGGGTTGTCGAAGCGCGGTACGACCCGGGCCGTCACGGAACCCGCGGTGAACTCCGGCTCCGTGAGCACGACGTTCAACGGGTTGTCACGGCCCACCAGCTCCGGCGCCACCCGCCCGACGTCACCCGGCGCCTCGGTGAAGTCCGAGCTCAGCGGCGCGGGCGTGCCGCGCTGCGCGTGGCGCAGGATCTCGTTCTCGTCCCCCTTGAGGAAGAGCACGTCCATGGAGTGATCGGCGACATGCACGTCACCCATGAAGATCCGCTGCTCCAGCCGGCCCTTGCGGTAACGCCCGCTGTGCCGGGCGGTCTTGCCGAAGAAGTCCGTGTCGACCCTCGGCGGCCCCGGCTCGCCGCCGATCCGCAGCGCGTGCAGGTTCCGCAGGGAGAACTGGAAGGCGTGCACGATGGCCATCGTTCCCGCCGGAACACCGGCGTTGGTGTGGGAACCGGCGATCGCCGACTGCCGGCCCGCCTCCAGCAGCAGCAGGGAGTCGTGCAGTTTCGGCCGCTGCCGGTGGTCGCTGTAGTAGAGGTGGGTGAGCGGCAGGTGGATACCCGCGGTCACCGCCATCGGCCGCAGACTCCTGACGTCCGTGACGAAGACCTCGGAGATGGCGGAACGGTGGGCGAGCGAGCGCTCGATCGTGCGGCCGTACTCGATGGCCGGAGCCACGGACGTCGTGGCGTCTTCCAGCACCTGGGTGGTCATCGGTTCCTCCGAACCAGTTCTCGGGGTGGTCTGCCGGGACTCGGACCGGTCAGCCGACCGGGACCGACACCGCGCTGTCCTCGGCCGCCTCGTCGCCGGCACGCTCCGCGCTCCGCCGGATGAACATGCCGCTCACCGCGCCGATCATCACGACGGCCACACCGATCCACAGAGCGGCCTCCAGCCCGTCGGTGAACGCCGCGGCCGGATCGCCCGAGGTGTTGTCGGCGAACTGCCGGCTGAACACGGTGGTCAGCGCCGCCACACCCAGCGCGCCGCCGAACTCACGGCTGGTGTTGTTGGCACCGGACGCCTTGTTCTGCTCGTTCTCCGGCACCGCCGAGATCACCGTGGCGGGGTTGCCCGCGAAGACCAGGCCCATACCGATACCGGCCAGCGCCAGCGCCGGCACCATCGCGCCGTACCCGACGTCCGGCGTCACGACCAGGGCGATCCAGCCCAGGCCGACCCCCTGAAGGGCGCAGCCCGCCGCCTGGAGCACACCGCCGCCGATCCGGTCCACGAACTGGCTGGCGACCGGCACCACGAACATCGGCGCCAGCGTCCACGGGATGGTGCGCAGACCCGCCTCGAACGGGGAGTAACCCATGGGGCCCTGAAGGAACTGCGTGAGGAAGAAGATCGACCCGAAGACACCGAAGTACATCGTGATCGACACCACGTTGCTCAGCACGAACGCCGGCGCGCGGTACATGTGCGCCGGGATGAGCGGGAACCTGCTGTTGCGCTCCGACACGATGAACCCCACCGCCAGAATCACCGTGAGGGACAGCCCGGTCAGCGTGGTGGCGTGCGTCCAGCCGTGGTCGGCCGCCGACACGATGCCCCAGACCGCCGACACGACCGAAGCGGTCACCAGCACCATGCTCGGGACGTTCAGGCTCCGTTCCTTGCCGCGGCTCTCGCTGACCGCCCACAGGGCGAGCGGCAGAGCGATCACACCGACCGGCACGTTGATCCAGAAGATCCAGCTCCACTCGATCTTCTCGGTCACCAGACCGCCCGCGAGCGGACCCGCCGCGATACCGAGTCCGTTGACACCGCCCCACACACCGACGGCCAGGTTCCGCTGCGCCCGCGACACCGCGCCGACCGCCAGCGTGAGCGAGACCGGGAGAATGGCCGCCGCGCCCGCACCCTGGAAGACCCGGGCGATCACGAGCGTCACGACCGAACCGGCCATCGCACACGCCACGGAGGACAGGGTGAACAGGGCGATGCCGCTCAGGAACACCCGCCGGCGCCCGAACCGGTCACCCAGCGCCGCACCCGCCAGCAGCAGACCGGCGAAGGCCAGCACATAGCCGTTCATCACCCACTGCAGCTCCGACTGCTTCACGTCGAAGTCCTGGCTGATCTCCGCCAGCGCGTTGGTGACGACGAGATTGTCCAGCGAGACCATGAACATGGGCAGAGAGGTGGCGACCAACGCCCAGAGAACGCCTCGGCTCTTGGTTGTCGTCATCGGATGATCCCCTTGCTGCTCGTGGAGTTGCTGGTCGTGGAGTGCCCGTGCCGCACCGGGCCCGAGCAGGGAAGGCGACGCAGGACGATCCGGTCCGAGGTCTCCCCGACCAGCACCGTCCCCACCTCACCGCTGAGCACGTAGTCGCCGTACGGCGTCACCGCCACGGTCGTCGGGCCGCCGACCGGCCACGGGTCCACCCGCGAGCGGACCGAGGCACTGCGCCAGCCGTCGCGCGAACCCACGACCTTGACGGCGTCCACGCCACCCGGCGCGCCGACGGCGGCACCGATGGAGTTGGTGACGACGACCAGGGAGCCGTCGGGACGCAGCCCGAGCCCGTCCGTGCCCACCAGCGGCTCGCCGAGGTCCACCTCGGCCACCTTGCGGCCCGCCGGGGCGTCGGGACGGATCCTGAACATCCGGCCGTCGTCGTAGCGCACGGCCAGCAGATAGCCGTCCGGGTGCCACACGATGCCGTTCAGACCGACGATCTGCGCGGCGAAGCGGGGATCGCTCACCACCGGGGTGACACGCCCGGCGAGGTCGATCCGCTGAAGGGTCTGCGACACGGAGTCCGTGACGTAGATGTTGCCCTGCGGATCGAAGGTCAGGTCGTTGGCGAACGTCCGGGGGAGCCCCTGGGCGACGTCGATACGACGCTGCAGCTTGCCGGTGTCCAGGGCGAACACCGCCACACCCGAGGTGGGCGGCTGATCCCCGACCTCCAGGCGCTGACGGATCCAGAAGTCGCTGTACGCGACGAGGATGCGGTTGCGCGCGGTGTCCACCCGGACTCCGAGCGTGGACACCATGCCGATGCTCGGCGCGAGCTCCTCGACGGTGCCGTCCAGCCGGATCACCGAGAGGGTGCCCTTCAGGGCGGAGCCGACCAGGAAGGCGCGGCGTGTGGGGTCCCAGGCGACACCCTCCGGGTAGACGTCGGCCGCCCGGGTGTCGATCACGTCCGGACCGGTGTGTCGGCCGGCGGCCGAGGCCGCCGGGGCGGGCGAATTCGCCAGGGCGGGGGCCGGGAGGGCAATCGGCGCGATCGCCGTGAGAACGGCCGCGGAGGCGAGCACGGCTCTTAGCGGAAGGGCGCGGGACACGGTGTTCCTCTCATGGTGGGCCGGCCGGGTCCGGACTCCGTGAAGTGAGGGAATACGGGTGCACGGAGCATGCGAATTCCGGCGGCGCGACGGACAACGTGAAATCAGCTGATTTCCGTGACGCGTGAATCGCCGGGGCGCTTCCACTGCGGCACACCATCGAATCTAGGTCGGCCGCCGCGCGATATGTAGAGGACCTAGGACGTACCGGGAATACCTCTTTCGAGACATTCCCCGGCCACGGATATCCGCGCGGACCTGCGCAAACGCGCACGGCTGAGGGCCGCCACCCCGGTGATGCGGGTGACGGCCCTCAGCCGTTGTTCTTTTCGCCTGCCGTCGTCGCTCTATGTCCCGATCACGCGATGTGGTCGGCCTCGAGTTCGGCGTGGTAACGGTTCTTGAAGCCCTGGATCAACTGGCGGAGCAGAGCCGCACTGCGCGGGTGCCGCACGTTGTGCCCGTCCGACAGATGTATGTCGAGGACCTCGATACTGGGGTACGTGCTGTGCTGCGTCACGAACGCGGCGAAGACCTCGTACGCGATCTCGCTGAACTCCGCGTCCTCCTGCGCCCACTCCTCGGCCCACTCGTCAGCGGCCTCGACGACGGCCTTCGGCTGCTGCTCCTGCACCGGGAACCGCTCCTGCACGGGCCCCTGCTCCTGCACGGGCCCCTGTTCCTGTCCCTGCTCCGGAGCCTCTTCGGCCTCCGGTGCCATCGGCATCTGCTCCGTACGCTGCCCGGGCACCGCGCCGATCGTGCCGACGTTGCCCAGCGGCCGCGTGCGGCCCCCCGGACCCGACGGGATCATCACCGGGGTGGGCTCCAGGCCCTCGACGTACATCGGGTTGTACGAGCCCTCGTACGCCGCGTCCGGCACCTGCGCCGCGAACCACGGGCTGTCATGCGTGCCGGGCCCTTCCGCGAACTGCTGCTCCTCGGCCCACTCACCGGGAACCGTCTTGGCGTACTGCTCCTGCTGAACCGGCTGCTGCTGCGGGTTCTGCGGGTTCTGCCGGGGGTCGTACGCGAGCTCCGGCTGCGGGGCCGCCTCCACGACGGATGCGGGGGCCTGGGCCCTCGCTGGATCGGGGGCCGGGGGCAGCAGGGCCGGTTCGATGCCGGCCGCGGCGAGTCCGGCGGGGCCCGTCTCGGCGAGCGGGACGCCGTACTTGGCGAGGCGGAGCGGCATCAGCGACTCGACGGGTGCCTTGCGGCGCCAGCTGCGGCCGAAGCGGGCCTGGAGGCGGGCCTGGTAGATCAGCCGGTCCTGTTCGAGCTTGATGACCTGCTCGTACGACCGCAGTTCCCACAGCTTCATCCGCCGCCACAGCCGGAACGTGGGCACGGGGGAGAGCAGCCAGCGGGTGAGGCGGACGCCCTCCATGTGCTTGTCGGCGGTGATGTCGGCGATCCGGCCCACGGCGTGGCGGGCGGCCTCGACGGAGACGACGAACAGCACCGGGATCACGGCGTGCATGCCGGTGCCCAGCGGGTCGGGCCAGGCGGCGGCGCCGTTGAACGCGATCGTCGCCGCGGTCAGCAGCCACGCGGTCTGGCGCAGCAGCGGGAACGGGATGCGGAGCCAGGTCAGCAGCAGGTCCAGCGCGAGCAGGACGCAGATGCCGGC
Source organism: Streptomyces sp. OR43 (assembly GCF_008042275.1). Lineage (GTDB taxonomy): Bacteria > Actinomycetota > Actinomycetes > Streptomycetales > Streptomycetaceae > Streptomyces. The sequence goes on from NZ_RDBK01000043.1 coordinate 2,252,743, forward strand.
GTCGATGCCGATCGGGAAGACGACCGAGAAACCGCCGAAGCCCTTCTGCTCGGCGAGCTCGCGCACGGCCGCGTAGGAACCCGCGAAACCGATCGCCGCGATGAGTACCGCACCGGCGACCACGAGCCCGACGAGTATCCGGTGAGTGCGTGTCAGCTGCATCGCGGCCACCCGCGACCCCTCCCCAATTCTTTGTCCCCGACGTCCGTTCCAGCGGGACGACTTCGAGATCCGGCGGGCACAGCCTGGCACATGCCGGAGCCTGCTGTTGCGCGGGGAGGGGCGAAGCCCGGTTCCCGGGCGAGGACCGGGCTTCGTCGCAGGGGAGGGCCGGGGGCGGTCAGCCCGTCTTCGTGGCGGAGGCGGAGGCCTTGGCGGAGGCCTTGGCCGAGGCGGACCCGGAGGGCTTCGGCGAGCCGCTCGGCTGTCCGGCGTCGTTGGCGGCGGCCACCGAGGCGACGGCCTCCTTGGCGGCCTTCTCGGCACCCTTCAGGATGTCCGCGGCGGACGGGGTCTTTGCGCCCGCGTAGCCCGCACCGTTGTAGTTGACGGTGACGACGACGTTGCCCGTACGGGCGATGACCGTGACGTACTTGAAGTCCTCACCCGTCTTGGTGAGGTCGTACGTGACCTTGGTGGCCTCTTCGCCGATCGAGCCGGCCGGGGCCGGGGCGGTGGCGAGCTTCTTCGCACCCTCGGCCGCCTGGGCCTTGGCGACCTGCTTCGTGTAGTCCGCCTGGGCGCGGTCCGCTCCGCTGCCCAGGGACTGGTCGGAGGCGAAGCGGGTGAAGCCGACGTCGAGCCAGCGGTACTGGGAGCCCTTGACGCCGTTGTCGTCGAGGCCGTTCCAGGAGCAGCCGCCGCGCGCGGCGGTGTCGCTGGACTTGCCGCGCGTACCGCTCTTGTTCTTGGCCGAGGGGACCAGGGACTTGACCGTCTTCGTGGTGAGCGACTTGCACGGGTCGGGCAGCGCGGCGAACTTCGCCGGTGCGACGGCCGGTTCGGTCTTCGTCGCGTCCGGTGCGGCGGACGACGAGGAGGCGTCGTCCTTCTTCCCGTCGGAGTCCGACGAGCAGCCGGCGACGACGAGCATCACCGGGACGGCGGCGCAGGCGAGTATGCGGGTGAGTCGCGGGGCTGATCGGTGCATGGTTCCTTCACTCGGGTGGCACGGCGGTCGGGCGGGTGGTCCGGAGGGCCACGGTACGACGGACGGGTCCCGGACGCCGCCTCGGCCGGGAGTCCCGGAGGGCGGCCCGTGGCGGCCGGGGGCGGGGTTACTCGCTGAGTCCGTTGACCAGCTTCTCGCCCAGGGCCTGGGCCTTCTCCTGCAGTTCCTTGCTGTCGGGGACCTCGGTGGAGAGGGCCGGCTGCGCGGTGTACCGGATGGTGACGATGACGTTCGATGTGCGGAATACCACGCTCACCGTGCGCTGCTGTGCGGCGGAACCTGCCGGAGTGAGCAGATCGTCCAGAAACGCGCTGTCCCCGAGTGTGTCGAGGACGCGGGGCCGGAGGTTCTCGGCGGGGCTGCCCGCCGTGCCGCCGTCCGCGGCGTCCTCCGTGCCGCCGGCCGCGTCGCCGCTGCCCGTACCACCGTCCGCGTCGGCGCCCGGGCTGCTCTCCGGGCCGGTGCCGGCGCCCGGCGTCGCGTCCGTCTTCCCCGGAGGCGAGCCCTCGGACGAGACCGGGGCCTTCCCCGTCTCCTTCTCCGTGCCGTCGGACGGCACGGAGGCCGAGGGGAGGTCCGCGGCCTCCTCCTTCTTCGCGTACACCTCGCGGGCGCGGTCGTCGTCGCTCACGGCCGGGTCGTACGAGACGACACGCTCGAAGTCGAGGGTGACGCTGCGGGAGGCGTCGGCGGCCTCGGACTTCCAGCTGCAGCCGACACGACGGTCCGTGTCGAACGTTCCGGCGGGCGTGCCCTCGTACACCTGCTCCTGCTGGACCTCGGGCAGTTGCGCGGCGCCCGGCAGCAGGTCCTTCAGCGTGGCGAGCGGGATGGCGCGGCAGGCCTCGGGCAGGGTGCGGTACTTGCCCGGGGGCGCGGCGGAGGCGGACAGGGTGCCGGGCTTGCTGTCGGTGGCGGATGCGTCGCCTTCGGTGCCGGCACTGCAGCCGGCGACGAGTGCCACGATCAGCACGGCGCCGGGTACGTACGCCATTCGTCGCACGGTCCTGGGCTCCCTTCGCGCGAAAAACGGTTGCCGCTCGATGGCGGCCGATGGACACAATGTGTATCGCACGCGCCGCCGTGAATGCCGGTCGACCGACTCATTTGCCGACCTTGGCACCGGTTTTGCGCTTTCAGTCTTTTCGGGGGAATCGAGGGGTTATGTCGTATGTAGAGGTACCGGGCGCGAAGGTCCCCATCCGTATGTGGGCCGATCCGGCCTCGGTCGAGGACGTCGCCATGCAGCAGCTGCGCAACGTCGCCACCCTGCCATGGATCAAGGGCCTGGCCGTGATGCCGGACGTCCACTTCGGCAAGGGCGCCACGGTCGGCTCGGTGATCGCGATGCACGGAGCGGTCTGCCCGGCGGCGGTGGGCGTGGACATCGGCTGCGGCATGTCCGCGGTCAAGACCTCGCTGACCGCCAACGACCTGCCCGGGGACCTGTCCCCGCTCCGGTCGAGGATCGAGGAGGCCATTCCGGTGGGCCGGGGGATGCACACCGACCCGGTCGACCCGGACCGGCTGCGGGACCTCGCGGCGACCGGCTGGGACGACTTCTGGGGACGGTTCGACGGGGTGGCCGACGCGGTCAAATTCCGTCAGGAACGTGCCACGAAGCAGATGGGAACGCTCGGCGGGGGAAACCACCACATCGAGGTCTCGCTGGACGAGGTCGGCGCCGTGTGGCTGACGCTGCACTCCGGGTCGCGTGCCATCGGCAAGGAACTCGCCGACTTCCACATCGGCCAGGCGCAGCGGTTGGCGCACAACCAGGGTCTGGTCGACCGTGACCTGGCTGTCTTCCTCGCAGACACCCCGCAGATGGCTGCCTACCGCAACGACCTCTTCTGGGCGCAGGAGTACGCGAAGCACAACCGCGCGACGATGATGGCGCTCCTGAAGGGCGTGGTGCGCAAGGAGTTCAAGAAGGCGAGCGTGGCCTTCGCCCAGGAAGTCAGCTGTCACCACAACTACGTGGCAGAGGAGCGGTACGGGGGTATGGACCTGCTGGTCACCCGTAAGGGGGCGATTCGGGCGGGCAGCGGTGAGCTGGGGATCATTCCGGGCTCCATGGGCACGGCCACGTACATCGTGAAGGGCCTCGGCAACGAGAAGGCGTTCAATTCCGCCTCGCATGGGGCGGGCCGTCGAATGAGCCGTAACGCGGCCAAGAAGCGGTTCTCGACACGCGACTTGGAGGAGCAGACACGGGGCGTGGAGTGCCGCAAGGACTCCGGAGTCGTGGACGAGATCCCGGGCGCGTACAAGCCGATCGAGCAGGTCATGCAGCGGCAGCGCGACCTGGTCGAGGTGGTTGCGAAGCTGAAGCAGGTCATCTGCGTGAAGGGCTGAAGCGTGGGTGGAGGCCGCCTCGGGCGGCCTCCACCCACGCTTGGGCTACTGGCTGGGCGTCGCGTCAGCGGGTGGGGAGACCTGGCCGGATTTCAGCCGCCACAGCCGCACCGAGCAACTGGCCTCGCTCCGGTCGAGTTCAGGCGCCGCAGCGGCGGCGCTGTCCAGCCGGATGAGGACTTCGTCCTCCCAGGGCTTCCAACGCCGGTTCTTCCCGCGGGGCTTCACCCCAGGAGGGCGCTGCCAGGCGAAGACGGCTCCGGCAGCCTCCTGTTTGCGGCGCAGCGCCAGGCAGTCGGGGTAGTAGAGGTGTTCGGCCAGGCGTACGGCGGCTTCCATGGTGTACATGACGTTGTAGATGCCGTCACGAGCGTTGCGTTTGATGTAGCGCTGAGCCCCGGTCACCTGCTTCGCGTAGAAGCAGAGGAAGGCCCCCACGGCTGTGCTGGCCGTGGTCAGGGAAATGAAGGGGAATCCCTGGCCGGTGATGCCCACCGAGCCGTCGGCGTCGATGACTCCGCGAAGATAGTCGCGGGCTGAGAAGTCCACCCGGGGTGGTGTAATGCGCCGCGACTTGTGCCCGTAGGGGATCCCCAGCTCATTGATCAAGGACCTGGCATCCAGGGAGCAGACGGACCAGATCGCCGAGTGGTGACGGTCGGAGAAGTTAGTGGCCCGGATGCGCTCGGTGATGCTGCTGTTGTACGGCGTCAGCCGCTGGAACTCACGGAGAATCGCGACATCTCGCACGTTGATTTCGACGGTCAGGCGCCCCTTTTGGCCGGATCCGGCGGAGAGATGGCCGTCTGCTTGGACGAAACCGAACATATAGCTGTACTCGGGATCGGTGAGGTCCATGAACCCTGTTGAGCGAGGAACGAGATCGCTGACTTCGAAGAGTGCGGGCGCGTTAAGGTCGTGCTCAGCCACGGGAAGCCTCAGTTCCTTGGTGGTGAGGCTCTCGGCCGGGACTGTAATCCCGGTCGAGGGCCGTCCGGCATGAAGGTGTGACCGAGCGTATGCGGGGCGGGCGATGCCGCTTCGAGTGATCGAAGAGATTCGCCCGGAAGGGTGATACGTGACGTTCGTCAGACCGTGCGGTGGACCTTCGAGTTGGAGGCCTGGGCGCGGGGGCGGACCACCAGGAGGTCGATGTTCACGTGGCTGGGGCGGGTGATGGCCCAGGTGATCGTGTCGGCCACGTCGTCCGCGGTGAGCGGGGCGTCGACGCCGGCGTAGACCTTGGCGGCCTTCTCCGTGTCGCCGCGGAAGCGGGTGGTGGCGAACTCCTCCGTCTTGACCATGCCCGGGGCGACCTCGATGACGCGGACCGGGGTGCCGACGATCTCCAGGCGGAGGGTCTCCGCCAGGACGTGCTCGCCGTGCTTGGCGGCCACGTAGCCGCCGCCGCCCTCGTACGTGGAGAGACCGGCGGTGGAGGAGAGGATGACCACCGTGCCGTTGCCGCTCGCGGTGAGGGCCGGGAGCAGGGCCTGGGTGACGTTGAGCGTGCCGATGACGTTGGTCTCGTACATCTGACGCCAGTCCGCCGGGTCGCCGGTGGCCACGGGGTCGGCCCCGAGCGCGCCGCCCGCGTTGTTGACGAGGACGGCGAGGGTGCGGAACGCGGTGGCGAACTCGTCGACCGCGGCGCGGTCGGTGACGTCCAGGGCGTAGGCCGTGGCCTCGTGGCCCGCCTCGGTGATCTCGGCGGCGAGCGCCTCGATGCGGTCCTTGCGGCGGGCGGTCAGCACCACGCGGAAGCCGGCTGCCGCCAGCTGCCGGGCGGTCGCGGCGCCGATGCCGCTGCTCGCTCCGGTGATGACGGCGATGGGGGATGCGGCGGCCATGGCGGGCTCCTCGGACAGCTGATCGGTACGGGCCCAGGATAGGCAGGGACGCGGTCAGTGGTTGCGGGGGGCGTACATGATCACGGCCATGCCGGCCAGGCAGATCAGTGCGCCCGTGACGTCCCAGCGGTCGGGGCGGTAGCCGTCGGCGGCCATGCCCCAGGCGATCGACCCCACGACGAAGACCCCGCCGTACGCGGCGAGCACCCGCCCGAACTCGCCGTCGGGCTGGAGTGTGGCGACGAAGCCGTAGGTGGCCAGAGCGATGACGCCCCCGCCGATCCAGGCCCAGCCGCGGTGTTCCCGGACTCCTTGCCACACGAGCCAGGCGCCGCCGATCTCGAAGAGGGCGGCGACGACGAAGAGGGCGAGGGAGCGGATCACGGACATGGGGGAAGGGTGCCATGGCCGCGGATCCGAGACGCGCCGAACAAGTGGGTAAATATGGATAATTCGTGATGATCTGTATCTTCAGGGCATGGTAGTGACGCGTAAGGCTCTGCTGGGGGTGGCCGCCGCGGCGGCGATGGCGTCGACGGTGGCGCTGGGTGCGGCCGGGACGGCCGCGGCCGTCGGTGCGCCCTTCGGTACGCCTCCGGCGCGGAACGTCGCGCCGGAGGCGGATGTTTCGCACCACGGGCATGTCTCGCTGTGGGGGTCCGGGCTCGGGATCTTTCTGCGCAGCGAGAACCGCGGGCCGGCGGATCTGGACGGAGCGACCGTGCGGCTGCGGATCTCCGTACCGCTGGCGGGCCGCCAGCGGCTGCCGCAGGAGTGCCTGCGGGCCGACCGGACGACCGTGCTGTGCCGGACGGGCGCATTGCACGCGGACGGCTCCGAGCAGCGGCAGCTCGCCCTCGAACTCCGGCTCGCGGGCCGGCCGGCCGAGGTGGTCGTGCGGATCGACACCGTGTGGAACGGCGGGGCGACGGACCGGGACGCGAAGAACAGCGAACACGAGGTGCTGGCTCTCGCCACCGGGGACGAGTACGTGTTCTGAGCGGTGAGGGCCGGGGCGGTGTCTGCTCCGTACACTCTCTGCATGCCGCAGAAGTCATCCGCTCCCCGGCGCAGCGCCCTGCTGGCCGAGCTGGCCGTCACCTCGCGCCGCTACATGGCCTCGTACGCGCTGTTCAACCAGGCCGTGGCCGACCATCTGGGCCTCCATCCCACGGACCTCCAGTGCCTCAACCTGCTCGGTCTGGAGGCCGGGCCCGTCACCACGGGCCGCGTCGCGGAGCTCACCGGGCTCACCACCGGCTCGGCGACCCGGCTCGTCGACCGGCTGGAGCGGGCCGGGTATGTGACCCGCGCGCGGGACACGGCGGACCGGCGGCGGGTGCTGGTCACGACGGTTCCGGAACGGATGGTGGAGTTCGGTGCGGTCTGGGAGCGGCTGAACGGTGGCTGGGCGGCGCTGTTCGACACGTATGACGACAGCGAGGTCGCCTTCCTCATCGCTCATATGCGGCGGACCGTGGAGCTGAGCGCCGCGCAGGTCGGGAAGCTGCGCGACGGCGACGCACCCTGACGCGGGGCGCGGAATCAGGTGCCCGACGGTCCGGGGCCGGTCAGGGCACTGCCGAAGTCGCGGACGGCTTCGTCGACGATCGCCTCCAGGCGGGCGTGGTGGGCGCCGCGCCAGTAGACCCGGCCGCACTCCGTGCACTGCGCGAAGACGTCGTAGGACTTCTGTGTTCCGTGCTCCAGTTGCCCGCTGACGGAGTCCTTGTCGGCCGCCGCCAGCGGCCCGTTGCACGCCGTGCACCGCGTCCACGGGGCGAGGTCCGGCGCGAACCGTTCCAGCACGTCCCGCAGCTGCTCCTCGGGGCGGTCGCTGTAGACGTACGCCCCGGCCCAGATCTCCCGCCGGTGCAGCAGTCCGCGGTCCCGGGAGAGCAGGACCCGCCGCTCCTTCGCGGAGCGGGTGGCCAGTGCGGGGTCGCCGATGTCCTCGCTCTCGTACGCCGCGTCGACCCCGAGCAGCCGCAGCCGCCGAGCGAGGGTGCCGAGGTGGACGTCGAGGAGGAAGCGCAGGGGTGCGCCCGGTACCTGCTGTGGGCGCCGGACGGCCCGGACCTCGACCTGTTCGCCCGTCGCGGGGATGTGTGACACGGGCACGGGGTTTCCGTCGACGAGGAGTTGGCCGGCCTCGGTGAGCGGGACGCCGAGCGACTCCACCACGTGGCCGAGGGTCGACGAGCCGTCGGTGGTCACGGCGGTCCGGCCGCGGCGGCGTTCGTGCGCGACGAAGACGCGTAGCTCGGGGGCGACTTCGAGGTGGATCTCGGGTCCGTTCACCTGGTCAGGATGCCATTGGGGCGGGGGGCGCAGCCACGGGATTCGGTCGGGTCGCGTGGGCGTCAGGCGCGGAAGGCGGCGGCGTGGCCGGCGGCCCACGCCGTGAACGTACGGGCCGGACGGCCGGTCAGTTTCTCCGTCTCTCCGGTGACTTCGGCGGCGGAGCCGTCCGTGGCGGCCCAGTAGTCGAGCAGCCCCTCGGCGATCTCCTCGGGCATGTAGGGGGAGACGGCGGCCTTCCAGTCGGCCCTGGTCACGGTGCGGACGGTGACGGGGCTGCCGGACGCGGCGGCCAGGATCTCGACCTGTTCGGCCGCGGTGAGGGATTCGGGGCCGGTCAGGTGGTACGCCGAGCCCTGGAGCCGTGCGTCGGTGAGGACGGCGAGCGCCGCCTCGGCGATGTCGGCCTCGTCGATGGGGCTGGTGCCGCTGTTCGGGTACGGCAGTTCGACGGGGCGGCCCGACCGGATGGCTTCCGACCACTGGTGGGCGTTGCCCGCGAAGGTGCCGGGGCGCAGCAGGGTCGCGGTGAGGGGCGAGGCGGTCAGCGCCTGCTCCACGGCGTGGGGGGAGGCGGCGATCGGGTGGGAGCCGGCGTCCGGGTCGAGGACCCAGCTGGAGGAGAGCAGGGCGATGTGCGCGACGCCGGCGGTCTGCGCGGCGGCGAGGAACTCGGTGATGTGGGACGGCTCGGCGTAGAGGAAGACGGAGTCGACGCCCTTCAGGGCGGCCGGGAAGGTGCTGGGGTCGCCGAGGTCGCAGGCTACGGACGGGATCCCGGCGGGCAGGTCAAGGCCGTCCGGGTTGCGGGATCCGGCGCGCACGGCGTGGCCGCCCGCGTGCAGGAGCGAGACGAGCGCGGAGCCGACGCGGCCGCGGCTGCCGGTGACGAGGGTGAGCATGGTGAGGGAGCTCCAAGGAGGAAGGACGGGAGGCGGGTGCCGTGCGGCACCACCGCGTCAACTGTGCCACACATTTGCTGTGCGGCGCAGATAAATATGCGGCGCGAAGCAAATGTGTGGCACAGTTGACGCGGTGGTGCCGCACGGCACCCGCCTCCCGTCCTTCCTCCTTGGAGCTCCCTCACCATGCTCACCCTCGTCACCGGCAGCCGCGGCCGCGTCGATTCCGCCCCTGACCGAAAGGCGGCCCCATGGCCACGGCGGCCCTTCTCTGTATCGGACTGGCGCAACTCGCCCTGGCGGTCATGGCTTTCGGGGCCGGCCGGGGATCCGGGCCGGGCGCCGGATGGTGGATCGGCATCCTGGGGTGCGGCCTCGCCTATGACTCGCTCGTCGTGGCAGCCGGGCGCCGGCCGTGCGGGGGTCCCGGAGCGCGGCCACCAGGCCGGCGAGCATCAGCGCCTCTCCCGCGTTCCCGAGAAGCGGTACGGAGAAGGCGAACGCGGACGCGACGAACACGGCGCCCGCGCCGAGGGCGGTCCATCGCACCGCGTCCCGGACCCAGGCCCGCACTCCGATCCCGAGCAGCACCAGGATGCAGAACACGGCGGCCACGGGTGCGCCGTGGTCCCCGGCGGCGACGTACCTCAGGGTGCCCGCCCAGCGGCGCGGTTCCAGGGTGAGCCCGGGCAGTGTGAGCAGTGCGCCGGCCACGGCCGACGCCCCGGCCACCAGCCAGGCTGTCGTCAGGGTCCGCGGTCGGGGTCCGAGCAGCAGCGTTCCGCAGACGATCACGACCGGGGTCAGCACGGCGTGGACGACGAACCGGCCCACGTTCAGCGTTTCCAGCGCCACCCCCTCGCCCACGGCCGCCCCGGCCGCCACGACGAGCGAGTCATAGGCGAGGCCGCACCCCAGGATGCCGATCCACCATCCGGCGCCCGGCCCGGATCCCCGGCCGGCCCCGAAAGCCATGACCGCCAGGGCGAGTTGCGCCAGTCCGATACAGAGAAGGGCCGCCGTGGCCATGGGGCCGCCTTTCGGTCAGGGGCGGAATACCGGCGCCCGTTCCCGGGAGGCCGAGCGTATGCCCGGTTCGCCTGGCGGAACAGTGTTTCCCCTGAACCGGCATGCCTTACGCCCTACCGCCGTTCCGGATGGAGGTCCAGCCGCCAGTCGTTGGTCAGCAGCGGGTGTCCCGGCGGGTACTCGATCTCGCACTCGCCCCTCAGCAGGAACCCCGCCCTGCGGCACACCCCGTTCGACGCGGCGTTGTCCACGGACGGGTAGGCGTGCAGATAACGGTGTCTGCGCGCGGCGCGCGCCTGCGCGGCCACGGCCGCCGTCGCGGCCGACGCGATGCCCCGGCCCTGGAACTCCGGGAGAACGGCCCACCCCGTCTCGTACACCTCCCGGCCCTGCCAGGTGCGCTCCCAGAAGCCGATGGTGCCCACGGCGTCGGCCTCTGCGGGCAGCGCGATGCGGTACATCCTGCCGCGGCCCTCCCGGTCCGCACTCAGGGCCACGTAGCGGCCATGACGCGCGATGAGCTGCTCCGGGGACTCGGGGCCGCCCAGATGGTCCATCAGCTCCGGTGCGTTGGCACGGCGGAGCAGTTCCAGGTCGCTGTCCGACCAGGGCTCGATCCGTACGGATGGTGCTTCGGCGCGCTCCATCTCTGCACTGTAGGACGGGGCACTGACATTCAGAGGGCACCCAGCACGGTCGGCGGGACGCCGACCGTCGCGGTGAAGTCCCTGACCAGGTGCGCCTGGTCGCTGTAGCCGAGATCCGCGGCGAGTCCCGCCCAGTCCACCGCCGGGTCCGACTCGGCGCGTTCCAGCGCCTCGTGGATGCGGTAGCGCAGGATGACCCACTTGGGGCCGACGCCCACGTACGTGGCGAAGAGCCGTTGCAGCGACCGCACCGACAGTCCCTCGGACCGGGCCAGTTCACCGACGCGGCGGACCGTGCGGTCGGTGCGTACGAGGTCGACCAGGGCCATCGCCCGCTCGGCCTGCGGATCCGGCCGGGGGCCGAGTGCCAGCAGGTACGCGTCGAGCGCCGCGACCCGTGCGTCCTCCTGCCCGGGGTCCAGTACGGCCGACGGCGGGGCGGGCGGCGTGAAGACCTCGGCGGCCGGGACCCGGCGGCCCGTCCAGTCGGACACCGGGCGGTCCGGTGCGAACGGCCGGAAGCCGCCCGGCCGGAACTGCACACCGCAGACCCGGCCCCGCCCCTCCAGCTTCTGCGTGAAGAGCTCCAGGCCGATGCCCGAGACCTCCGCGAACCCGGCGTCCTCGTCCCCGCAGCCCGCGTACCGCTCGAAGACCAGGTTGACGCTGGGGTGCGGGACCAGATGGGAGGCGTACGGCTCGCGCAGATCCCAGTCGATCAGCCAGTAGTGCTCCAGGTACGGGCGCAGCGCGGGGGCGGGCTCGCGGCGGCGGAAGCGTACGTGGGTGAACAGCTCGGGGGCGGCGACGATGCCCCGGGTGTCGCGTCGGGGACCTCGGGAGCCGGACATGGTTCCCGATCCTAGGACCCGGCCCGTGTTCGTGTCCCGGCTGTCGCGTTTGTTCAAGACGCCGGACGTCGCCGGACGCAGGGTCGGAGCATGAAGAAGATCAGTGAATTGCTGGACGCGGCGGCCGGCGGCGCGCTGCCGGTGGTCCGGGGGATCGACGACAGCCGGCTGGCGGACCCCACGCCGTGCGCGGAGTACGACGTACGGGCCCTGGTCAGCCACCTCTCGCAGGTGATCGGCAACTTCACCGCGCTCGCGGCGAAGCGGGACGCGGAGTTCGGTGAGACCCCGGACGCGGTCACCGGGGACTGGCGGGAACGTTTCGGCGAGGAGACGGCCGCGCTGGTCGCGGCGTGGGCGGCGCCGGGCGCGGAGGAGGGGACCACGGGCGCCATGGGGTTCCCCGCGCGGACGGTCGGACACATGGTGCTCGGTGATCTGACGGTGCACGCGTGGGACCTGGCACGGGCCACCGGCCAGGGGTTCGAACCGGACGCGGACGTGGTGGACGAGCTCGGCCCCGTCATGGCGGCGATGGCTCCGAAGGCCCGCGAGGCGAAGGTGTTCGGCGAGCCCTTCCCCGTACCGGACGGGGCTAGCCCCTTTGCGCGGGTGCTGGCGCTGACCGGTCGTGATCCGGGCTGGCAGCCGCCCCGGGCGTGACGCCGGTGGCCGGAACGCGCGTGTCCGCCGCCGTCGGGCCGTCGTAGAGCGTGCCGAGCGTCGCGTAGGCGCCGTCCACGATCTGCTCGGCGTCCACGAGCATCGCGCGCTCGGCGAGCCGGGCGGCCTGGTGGGTGTACGGGGACGGCGGCGCCGGGTGCCGGCGCCGCCACCAGGTATCGCATGCCGCGTAGATGCCGGAGGCGAAGACCAGCACGGGGATGGACAGGGCCAGCAGAATGTCGCCCATGGCAGGCCTCCTTCAGTGTCGATGCCTCCTGCATCGGCAGGTTCGGCAGGTCTACTGAAGATCATTCTTCGGCCAATGAATGGCCGGATACGGCTGGCTGGCGAACACCCTTCGTGCAGGTCACCGCAGGGGGTGACGCCGGCTGGACCGTGTGTTCGGCGGCGGCCCGCTCAGCGGGGTGCGTGTTCGGCGGGCGTGCGTTCAGTGGGCGTGTGTTCCGTGCGGGACGGGGTGCCCTGGCGGGCGTGCGCGGCTTCGGCGGGGGAGCCGGACGGCGGCGGGTGCGGCGCCCGGAAGGTGAAGGCCTCGGGTCCTTCGCCCTGCTCGCGGATCAGGGCGATACGGCTCATCGCCTCCGCCATGCCCGGGCGGTGCCCCGCGGGGACCCACCACAGCGCGACGGAGACGTCGGCGAGGCGCTCGAACCAGTCACGGCGGCGCGCGAGCACCTTGAGGTGGTCACTGCGGTACGTGTAGTTCCGCAGTGCCTCGACCGATTCCCAGACCGAGCAGTTGATCAGAAGCAGGTCGTCGTCGTGCTCGGGGCGCAGGTTCGTCGCGTCGGCTCCGCTGTCGTCGACCATGCGCCAGACGAAACCGGGGGCCTGGTCGGCGACGGCGTTGATCTCCTGGAGCTGGGCGACGAAGCCGGCCAGCTGGGGGCTGTCGAGTGGGGCAAGCATGCGCCCGACGTTGACTTGGGCAAGGTGGAAGTCGCTCACGGGGGCAAGCATGCCCGGGTGAACCTTCTAAAGTCAACGAATGCTGTTTTTAGACTTCGGCTACGGTTCCGTGTGCGGCGTCGGTGCGGCTGCGGCGACTTCCGGTTCGGCGCCCGGCCCCGTCCCCTTCGCGGTTTCGAGCGCGACGCAGCACCCGTGCGGAAGGGGGTCCATCGCCGCGCTCCAGTCCCGGCCGCCGGGCAGCCCCTTGAGCAGGCCCTCGATTCCTGCCAGGTTCATCCCGCAGACCAGGGCGGGGAACTGATCGGCCAGCGCATGGAAGGGGCAGTTGTTCAGCCGGAGCGTCCCCTCGTCCCAGAACGGCTCGTAACCGCGCGCCCGCAGGACCTCGACCGGATCCGCGTCGCACCCCGGGGCACCGCCCGAGGCCTCCCCGGCAGCCCTGGCCGCCGCCTGCAGTTCCCCGTCGAGCCCGGCCCGCTCCACCACCTCGGCCAGCAGCCGGCTCGCCGAGTCGTAGGAGCGGGGCGGCACCGACACCGTGCGCTCGCCGTCGGCCCTCCGGTACAGCTTCGAGGGCCGCCCGGACCCCGGGCCGCTGCGCCCCGAAAGCCGCCGGAAGCACACCTCCAGCAGGCCGGCCTCGACCAGCTTGTCCAGGTGGAACGCGGCCAGCGAACGGGAGATCCCGACCGCCTCGGCCGCGGCGTCCCGGCCCACCTCGCCCGGCGTCCCCGAGACGTGCCGGTACAGTCCGCGTCGCACCGGGTCCCCCAGTGCGACCAAGGCCTCCAGGGCGTCATCCTCGCTGCTCACGGCGCAATTCTATAACTAACGGCGATTGACGAAGGGGTGACTTCGACGGGCCCGCTCACGCGGGTCGCTCCGCAGGCGCGGGTCAGGGCCAGACCAGGCAGTACGCCTGATGCCCCGCGTCGTGGAGGCGGTGGCTGAAGTCCTGCCACTCGTGCAGCAGCTGATAGACGTTGAACGCGTCGCGCGGGCCGCCGCGGTCCGGGACCGTCGACCAGATGAAGGCCGCGGCACCCACGGACTCCTCGCCGACGCCGCGCAGCGGGTCCACGACCGTCATGGGGAGCTTGACCACCGCGTAGTCGGGGTGCAGCACAACCAGCTCCAGCGGCGGGACCTTGTGCAGGGGTATGCCCTGTATGCCGGTGAGGACCATCGCGGCGACCGTCTCCGGCTTGATCTTGGTGAACATGCCGCCCATGCCCAGCTCGTCGCCGCCGAGCTCCTCGGGCCGCATGGAAATGGGCACACGTGCGGCAGTCGCGCCGTCCGGGGCCCCGAAATACTTGTAGGTCACCCCCATCCCGCCACTGCTCCTGCTTCCGGCTCCGACCTGCGCACCGCCGGCCTGTATGCCCTGCTTGCGCTCAGCCTCGCGCCGGTGCCGACCCCGCCGGGCAGGCTCGGGCCCCAGGTCGTCGGTGCCTTCGCCCACTTCGCCACCGCGATGCATATCTCATCCACCCGACTACTAACTAGGAGACACAGCCCCCGCCGCGCAACCCGATCATCGTGTCAGTGACCTCCCCCGCGAACGTCCGGTGAAACACCCGTCCGCAAGACCGTCCGTGGCTCTGACACCATGGCATGTGTGAGCTTTCCTTATAGCGCCCCAGTTTCGCAGACGCTTTTCGACCGCGCGTCCCTCGTGACGCCCGGTGGCGTGAACTCTCCCGTACGTGCCTTCCGGGCCGTGGGCGGTACGCCCCGCTTCATGGTCTCCGGTACCGGTCCGTACCTCACCGATGCCGACGGTCGTGAGTACGTCGACCTCGTGTGCTCGTGGGGGCCGATGATTCTCGGCCATTCCCACCCCGCTGTCATCGCCGCCGTCCAGGAGGCCGTCGCCCGCGGCACCTCCTTCGGTACGCCCGGCGAGGGCGAGGTCGCGCTCGCCGAGGAGATCGTGGCCCGGGTCGAGCCCGTGGAGCAGGTACGGCTCGTGTCGTCCGGCACCGAGGCGACCATGTCCGCGATCCGCCTCGCCCGTGGCTTCACCGGCCGGGCGAAGATCGTGAAGTTCGCCGGTTGCTACCACGGCCACGTCGACGCGCTCCTCGCCGCCGCCGGGTCCGGGCTTGCGACCTTCGGGCTGCCGGACACGCCGGGGGTCACCGGCGCCCAGGCCGGCGACACGATCGTGCTGCCGTACAACGACCTGGAGGCCGTGCGGGCCGCCTTCGCCGCGCAGCCCGGAGAGATCGCCTGTGTGATCACCGAGGCGTCGCCGGGCAACATGGGCGTCGTGCCACCGCTGGACGGTTTCAACGCGGGGCTGAAGGAGATCTGCGCCGCCAATGGTGCGCTGTACATCTCGGACGAGGTCATGACCGGGTTCCGTACGTCGAAGGCCGGCTGGTTCGGCGTCGACGGGGTGCGGCCCGACCTGATGACGTTCGGCAAGGTCATGGGCGGCGGCTTCCCGGCCGCGGCGTTCGGCGGCCGCGCCGACGTGATGGCGCACCTGGCCCCCGTCGGCCCCGTCTACCAGGCGGGCACCCTCTCCGGTAACCCGGTCGCGACCGCCGCCGGTCTCGCCCAGCTGCGCCTGCTGGACGATGCCGCGTACGCGAAGGTCGACGCGGTCTCCGCGGAGATCCGGGGGCTGGTGAGCCAGGCCCTCGACAAGGAGGGGGTCGCGCACACCGTGCAGGCCGCGAGCAACATGTTCTCCGTCTTCTTCACGGACGGTCCGGTCCGCACGTACGACGACGCCAAGCGGCAGGAAGCCTTCCGCTTCACCGCGTTCTTCCACTCGATGCTGGCGCAGGGTGTCTACCTCCCGCCGTCCGCGTTCGAGTCGTGGTTCGTCTCCACCGCCCATGACAGCCGGGCCGTCGAGCGGATCGCCGCCGCGCTGCCCGCCGCAGCCCGCGCCGCATCGGAGGCCACCGCATGAGCGAGACCAGCAGCAACGCCGGACGCAGGGACATCACCGTCGTCCACCTGATGCGCCACGGAGAGGTGCACAACCCGGAGGGCGTGCTGTACGGGCGCCGCCCCGGCTACCACCTCTCCGAGCTCGGCCGGCAGATGGCCGACCGGGTCGCCGAACACCTGGACAAGCGCGACATCACGCATGTCGTCGCCTCCCCGCTGGAGCGGGCCCAGGAGACGGCGACGCCGATCGCCAAGACGCACGGCCTGGACCTCGCCACCGACGAGCGGCTCATCGAGGCCGCCAACGTCTTCGAGGGCAAGACCTTCGGCGTGGGCGACGGGGCGCTGCGCAAGCCGGACAACTGGAAGCACCTGACGAACCCGTTCCGGCCGTCGTGGGGTGAGCCGTACATCGAGCAGGTCGTACGGATGATGGGCGCCCTGGACGCGGCGCGTGACGCGGCGCGCGGTCACGAGGCGGTGTGCGTCAGCCACCAGCTGCCGATCTGGATCGTCCGCAGCTTCGTGGAGCGGCGGCGGCTGTGGCACGACCCGCGCAAGCGCCAGTGCACGCTCGCCTCGCTGACCAGCTTCACGTACCAGGGCGACAAGATCGTGTCGGTCGGGTACGCGGAGCCGGCCCGGGATCTGGTGCCGGCGCATCTGCTGGCGGGGGCGAAGCCGGTGAAGGGGGCGTCGAAGGGGTTCGGCGCGTAGCCGGCCGTTGGCCGGGGGTCTCTCGGTTCGGGCCCGCCCCGGTTCGGCCGGTGGGCGGGCCCGGGTGCGACCTGGTGACCGTTTTGTCCTCAAACGCCGGACGGGCTTGATTGGCCCGCTGATCATTTCGTGGGCCGACCGGGCGGAATTCTGCCGTCCGGGGTTTCGGCCTGCCGTGTTTCGGGCGGTTTCGGAGTCGATCTTGCGTTCGGTCATGGCTGGGGTCTGGTTCCGCAAAGAATTGTGTGCTAATTCGAGGAACCCCCGTGTTGCTTCACCCATCTAAGCCTTTGCCAGTTTGTATGGACTTGAGGCAAAACGACCGCAGATGGGAACAGCATGCGCGACATCAGCCGAAGGGGTTTGCTCGGAGCCGGTCTTGGGGCCGCGGCCGCCATCGGGGTGGCGGGCTGCAGTTCCTCCGGCGGGTCCGATACGGGTGGGGCGGGCCCGGACAAGGGCGCCAAGGGCGAGAAGGGGGCCGACGGCGCGGTCAAGGGCAACGGGCCCGCGAAGAAGGACGTCCGCGCCATCGGTGACGGTTCCACCGCGGACACCGGGAAGCAGCCGCACCAGCCGTCCGCCCCCGTGCCGCTCGAACCCGGGCAGAAGCCGCCGCAGTTCGTGATCTTCTCCTGGGACGGCGCCGGCGAGGTCGGCAACGGGCTGTTCCCGCGTTTCCTGGAACTCGCCAGGGAACACGACGCGAAGATGACCTTCTTCCTCTCGGGGCTGTATCTGCTGCCCGAATCGAAGAAAACCCTCTACCGTCCGCCCAACAACCCCATCGGCGCCTCCGACATCGGTTATCTCACCGACGGGCACATCAAGGAGACGCTGAAGGGCGTGCGCGAGGCCTGGCTCGACGGCCACGAGATCGGCACGCACTTCAACGGGCATTTCTGCGGCGGCTCCGGATCGGTGGGAAACTGGTCGCCCTCCCAGTGGCAGAGCGAAATCGATCAGTCGATCTCCTTCGTCACCGAATGGCGCACCAACACCGGCTGGACCGACCTCGATCCGCTGCCTTTCGATTACCGCAAGGAACTGGTCGGCGGCCGTACCCCCTGTCTGCTCGGACAGGACAATCTGCTGCCCACCGCGAAGAAACTGGGCTGGCGCTACGACGCCAGTTCGCCCGGCGGCACCCAGGTGTGGCCCACCAAGCGCATGGACGTCTGGGACCTGCCGCTCCAGGGCATCCCGTTCCCCGGGCACAGCTTCGAGGTCCTCTCCATGGACTACAACATCCTGGCCAACCAGTCGCAGAATTCGACCAAGGGAATGCCGTCCCGGTATCCGGGCTGGCGGAACCAGGCCACCCAGTCGTACCTCAGCGGTTTCCAGCGCGCGTACGAGACGAACCGTGCGCCGTTCTACATCGGAAACCACTTCGAGGAGTGGAACGGCGGCATCTATATGGATGCGGTCGAGGACGCGCTCAAGCACATCGCGGGGAAGCCGGATGTGCGCCTCGTCTCCTTCCGGCAGTTCGTCGACTGGCTCGACGTCCAGGACCCGGCGGTGCTCGCGAAGCTTCGTACGCTGGAGGTCGGTCAGGCCCCCGAAGGCGGCTGGAACGCGTTCTTTAAACAAGCCTGACAACGGGCTTTACGGGCACCGAGGGGGGTGCCCAAGATCCCCGGAACCGCCATGCGAAACTTTTCACATGAGCTATGGCCGCGCATCCCGACGCCGCTTCACCCTGCTCGCCGCCCCCGCGGCGGCCGTCGCGCTGGCACTGACGCTGAGCGCGTGCAGTTCGGACAGCGAGACCGGTGGCGGCGGCGACACGAACTTCGTCACCGGCAACGGCGGGATCTCGACCGCGGCCAAGGGCGAGCGGGCCGAGGCGCCGAAGATCGACGGCAAGAGCCTGGACGGCGAGAAGCTCGACCTCGCCGACTACAAGGGCAAGGTCATCGTCCTCAACGCCTGGGGCTCGTGGTGCGCCCCGTGCAGACTGGAATCCAAGTACTTCAACAAGGTGGCCAAGGAGACGAAGGACCAGGGCGTCCAGTTCGTCGGGGTCAACACCCGCGACCCGGAACCGGCCCAGGCCATCAGCTTCGAGAAGGACTTCGGGGTCACCTACCCCAGCTTCTACGATCCGACCGGCAAGCTCCTGCTGCGGTTCCCCAAGGGAACCTTCAGGTTGCAGTCCATCCCGTCGACCGTCGTCATCGACCGGGAGGGCAAGCTGGCCGCCCGCGTCGTGGGACCGCTCGACGACACCAAGCTGCGCAAGATGCTCGACCCCCTGATCGCGGAGAAGTGATCAGGTGATCACGCTCGCCGCCGCCACGCAGAACGAGACGGTCCTGAGCGGGGCACTGCTGGTGGCCCTGCCCATCGCCCTGCTCGGCGGGCTCGTCTCCTTCTTCTCGCCGTGCGTCCTGCCGCTGGTGCCCGGCTACCTCAGTTACGTCACCGGGGTCAGCGGCGCCGACCTGGCGGACGCCCGGCGGGGGCGCATGGTCGCGGGCGCCTCGCTCTTCGTGGCCGGCTTCACCGCCGTGTTCGTCTCCGGCGGCGCGCTCTTCGGCTACTTCGGCGACACGCTCCAGGCGAACAGCGGGCCGCTCACCAAGGTCCTCGGCGTGCTGATGATCCTCATGGGGGTCTTCTTCATGGGCCTGATGCCGTGGATGACGCAGCGCGAGTTCCGCATCCACAGGAAGCCGGTGACCGGCCTGGTGGGCGCCCCGCTGCTCGGAGCGCTCTTCGGGATCGGCTGGACGCCGTGCCTCGGCCCGACGCTGAGCTCGGTGAGCATGCTGGCGATGGACCAGGGCACCGCCGGACGCGGGGCGATACTGACCGTCGCGTACTGCGTCGGCCTCGGCCTGCCCTTCGTGCTCGCGGCCGTCGCCTTCCGCAAGGCGCTCGGCGCGTTCGGCTGGGTCAAGCGCCACTACGCCTGGGTCATGCGCATCGGCGGCGGCATGATGATCGTGACCGGGCTGCTGCTGCTGACCGGCGCGTGGGGCAGCATGATGCAGGAACTACAGGGCTGGTCCGCCGGCTTCACGGTGGGGATCTGAGTACCGATGAGCAACACCACGTCCGACCCGTCGTCCCAGGAGCGCGAGCGCCCCGATGAGCGGGAGGTGCGCGCCGAGCAGGACCGGGAGACCGCCCGGGAGCTCGGCGCCGCAGGCTCCCAGCTCTCCACCGCCCCCCGCGAGGAGGCCCTGGCGAGCCTTCCCGCCATGGGTGTCATCGGCTGGATCCGCTGGTTCTGGCGGCAGCTGACCTCCATGCGGGTCGCGCTGATCCTGCTCTTCCTGCTGTCGCTCGGCGCCATCCCCGGCTCGCTGATCCCCCAGAACAGCGTCGACGAACTCAAGGTGCAGACCTTCAAGGGGCTGCACACCACCGTCTCGCCGATCTACGAGAAGCTCCAGTTCTTCGACGTCTACAGCTCGGTGTGGTTCTCCGCGATCTACATCCTGCTGTTCGTCTCCCTCATCGGCTGCATCGTGCCGCGCACCGGCACGTTCATCGGCCAGCTGCGCAGCCGTCCGCCGCTTGCACCCAAGCGCCTGACCCGGCTGCCCGCGTACACCACCTGGCGCACCGAGGCGGAGCCCGCACAGGTCCACGAGGCCGCGCTCGCGATGATGCGCAGGCGCCGCTACCGGGCCCACGTCGACGGGGACGCGGTCGCCGCCGAGAAGGGCTATCTGCGCGAGGCCGGGAACCTGATGTTCCACATCGCGCTCATCGTGATGCTGGTGGCCTTCGCCTGGGGACAGCTCTTCAAGTCCGAGGGCGCCAAGCTCGTCGTCGAGGGAGACGGGTTCTCCAACACGATCACCCAGTACGACAACTTCAAGTCCGGCTCGCTCTTCGACAACGACGGGCTGGTCCCCTTCAGCTTCACCCTCGACGACTTCATCGGCACGTACGAGCGCAGCGGCCCGCAGGTCGGTACGCCCCGGACGTACGAGGCGCACGTGACGTACTCCGACGGCGCCTACGGCAAGCCGAAGAAGAAGGTCATCAAGGTCAACGAGCCGCTCGTCGTCGACGGTACGAAGGTCTATCTCAACGCCCACGGCTACGCGCCCGTCGTCTCCGTCAAGGACGGCAGGGGCAAGGAGGTCTACAAGGCCGCCGTGCCGCTGCTGCCGCTGGACAACAACGTCACCTCGTCCGGTGCGATCAAGGTGATGGACGGCTACCGCGACAAGAACGGCAAGAAGGACCAGCTCGGCTTCCAGGCCTTCTTCGTGCCGACCTTCGCCGGCAGCGGCAAGGGCACGATGTTCTCGCAGTTCCCCGCCGCCGACATGCCGGTCCTGGCGCTCAACGGCTTCCACGGCTCGCTCGGCGTCGACTCCGGACTGGCGCAGAACGTCTACCAGCTCGACAAGTCGAAGATGAAGGAGTTCAAGGACTCCAAGGGCGAGCAGCTCAAGCAGCGGCTGCTGGTCGGCGAGACGATGAAGCTGCCCGACGGGGCCGGCTCCATCACCTTCGAGGGCCTCCAGGAGTGGGCGAGCTTCCAGATCTCGGAGCAGCCCGCCAGCGGATGGGCGCTCACCGGAGCCATCGGCGCGATCGCCGGACTGGCGGGCTCGCTGTTCATCCAGCGCCGCCGGGTCTGGATCCGTGCCGTACGCGGCGCCGACGGCGTCACCGTCGTCGAAATGGCAGGGCTCGGCCGCAGCGAGTCCGCGAAGCTTCCCGAGGAGCTGGCCGATCTCGCGGTCACGCTCAACGCCGTCGCGCCCACGGCGCCCGGCCCAGACACCGACCCCGACACCGATCCGGATTCCGGCACCCACGTCGTCGCCGCGTCCTCCGCAGAACCTTCCGAAGGGGCTGAGAAGTGAATCTCGCCGCCGCAACCAACGAGAACCTGGCACATACCAGCAATGTGCTGATCTATTCGTCGATGGCCGTCTACACCCTGGCCTTCTTCGCACACATCGCGGAGTGGGTGTTCGGGTCCCGCAGCAAGGTCGGCCGCACCGCCGCCTCACTGACGACCGAGCAGGCCGCCGCCGCCGGCACGGTGAAGGTCCAGGTCGCGCAGAAGGGCGGCACCGCCGTCCTGGAGCGGCCGAAGATCGTCACCCGGTCCGCGGCCGGATCGCGCGACGTCCCGGACGGTCCCGGCGCCGCGGGCGGCACCTTCAAGGGCGACCTCTACGGGCGGATCGCGGTCTCCATGACCGTGCTCGCCTTCCTGATCCAGGCGGGCGGGGTCATCGCCCGCGCGCTGTCCGTGCAGCGCGCCCCCTGGGGCAACATGTACGAGTTCTCCATCACGTTCTCCACGGTGGCGGTCGGCGCGTACCTGGCCCTGCTGGCCCTGAAGAAGAACGTCCGCTGGATGGGCCTGATCCTGATCACGGCCGTCCTGCTGGATCTCGGCCTCGCGACCACGGTGCTCTACACCTCCAGCGACCAGCTGGTGCCCGCACTGCACTCGTACTGGCTGTGGATCCACGTCTCCACCGCCATCATCTGCGGCGCCGTGTTCTTCATCGGCGGCATCGGCACGCTCATCTACCTCTTCCGCGACAGCTACGAGAGCAAGCTCGCCAACGGGCAGGAGCCCGGCGCGTTCGCCCACTCCGTGCTCTCCCGGATGCCGTCCGCGTCGAGCCTCGACAAGTTCTCGTACCGGATCAACGCGGCGGTCTTCCCGCTGTGGACGTTCACGATCATCGCGGGCGCGATCTGGGCCGGTGACGCCTGGGGCCGCTACTGGGGCTGGGACCCGAAGGAGGTCTGGTCCTTCATCACCTGGGTCGCGTACGCCTGCTATCTGCACGCCCGCGCGACGGCCGGCTGGAAGGGCCGCAAGGCCGCCTACCTGGCGCTGATCGCGTTCGGCTGCTGGATCTTCAACTACTACGGCGTCAACATCTTCGTCACCGGCAAGCACTCCTACGCCGGCGTCTGAGCCGCCCGCACCGCACGGCTGCCCGTCCCCGCTCCGGCGGGGGCGGGCAGCCGTTTCGTTCTCCGGGGTCAGGGCGCCGACGAGGGCGGCAGGCACTGCTCCTTCGGCGGCGCGCCCTCCGGCCACGCCAGCGCCGAGAACCGCTGGTGCGGCGGGTCCGGCGCCAGCTCCACCACCGGTACGGCCTTGTTGTACGGGTTGCCGTGGTTGTCCAGGCAGATCCAGCCGCTGGCCCCCCGCACCCGCAGCGACCCCTTCACCCGGGGCCACTGGCCGCCCACGTCCGCCAGGTCCGGCAGTTCCTTCCCGTCCGTGGTCGCCCGCCGGATCCCCGCCACCGCCAGCGTCATCGCGTCATGGGCGATGATCAGCTGGCCGTCCGTCAGGTCGTCGTGCGCGGTCGGACCGATCGGGCCGGCCGGCTTCTTCGCCAGCTCGGCCAGCAGACCCGTGAACGCCCGGTAGTCCTGTGCCGAACCACCGGTCGGCTGCTTCTTGCCGGCCGCCACCGCGGGCCAGGCGTCCGGATGCGCCAGCGAGGCGTAGCGGACCGTCACCTTGCGCCGCAGCGCGTCGCGGTCGAGCTTCTTGTCGTCGCCCAGATAGGAGCCCTCGTCCCCGGTGAGGACCGTGAACCGGCGGCTCTGACAGCCGCGCGCCCCCAGCGCGTTGACGAACTGGCGCAGCTGTACGTGGCGCCCGGCGAAGAACACCGTGTCCGCGTCGGTGTCGCAGATGAGATGGGTGATCTGCTCGAACGTGTTGGCCGTGGTCCCCTCGTCGTACGGGTCCTCCCGCGAGGTGAACAGCTCCGGTTCGTACTTCGAGCCCTTCAGCAGGGTGCTGAACGCCGACTTCAGGGTGTCCGTGTAGTGGTCGCCGCTGCGGGTGTCCTGCACCAGCAGCGCCTTGTCCGCCTCGACCTCGCCGAACGAGGCGAGGGCGCGGGCCTCGTCCCGGTTGGTGGGGGACACCCGGGCGAGGCCCGGGAACGGGTCGCCGGAGGGGCCGTTGGCGATGTCGTCGGCGGTGATCGTGGAGCCCACGACCGGAATCCCGGCCCCGGTCAGCTCCTTCACGGCCTCCTTGGCCTGCGTACTGCTGATCGCGACCCCGGACACCGCGCGCAGCCGGTGCGGGGCTCCCGTCATCGTCAGCAGCCGGTCCACCACCGGACGCCACCGCAGGTTGTTGCTCCCGGTGTTGGCGAGCACCACCCGGATCTGCGGAACCTGCCCGTTCGCCCGGTGGTTGGACCGGTACTGCGCGGCGAACGCGCCCTGGAGCTCGTGCAGCACCTTCGTCCGCATGGACGTGTCGGTCGAGGTCAGCGGGAGCAGCAGCGCGACGGTCGCGTACCCGCCCGCCTTCAGTGAGCTGTTCTCGCGGCCGATCGCCGCGGCGACCTCGGTCAGCTGTGACTGCCCGAAGTCGTAGCCGTCCCCGGACACCCCGACGCACTCGTCGCTGCCCTGCGGCCGGGAGACCCCCGTCGCGCAGGACCGGTCCTCGGGCTCGGTCAGCCGGTCCGCCCCGTACCAGCCGGCCGTGACCAGCAGGGCGCCCACGACGACCGAGGTGATGATCTTCTGCCGGGTGGTCCACCACAGCCGGTACCGCAGCGGGTTACGCATCCGGGCCACCGCCCCCCGGACCCGGCTGCCCGGCCCGGGCGGGCACGGGCGCGCCCGGCGGCATGGACAGGGCCCGCCAGTCCCGCAGATCGCGCGGCCAGTGCGTCGCCGCGTCCCAGAGCACCGCGTGCCCCGTGGGATGCCTGCCGGACAGCTGCCGCAGCTCGTGCGCCATCTTGTCGATCACCTCTTCGTCGGGCAGGGCCAGCGGATCGGACAGCAGCCAGACGGCGTGGAGCAGCCGCCGCAGCTGCAACTGGAGTTCGACGGCCCGCTCGTCGAGCCCGGCGAGCGCGTCCCGTTGCTCGTCGGAGGCCGCCGCCCGGCCCAGCGCGACGGCCCGCCGCGGATCGGGGCCCGTGCTGCCGGGCGGGCGGGGGCAGGGGGCCGAGGCGATGAAGCGCAGCGCGCCGAGCCAGCTCAGCACGTCGGGCCGGGCGAACTGCACCCGCAGATGCGTCACACAGTCCTCCGCCGCGCCCAGCACCAGCTCCTGGTGCAGCCGGTGCGGTTCGCTCGGGCAGCTGCCCCCGGCGGCGTACGCCGAACGCAGCGTCTCGTGCACCGCGCGCCACGCCGCGTAGTACGGCGGGTCGTCGTCCTGGAACCGCAGCCGGTGCAGGAGCAGCGACCGCAGCAGCGGATCGGCGACGAAGTGCTCCGGCCCCACCGGCCAGTCCTCGGACCGCAGCGCGTCCCGTACCCGCAGCGCCACATCGCCGTCCAGGGACTCCCCGCGCAGCCGGGTGGTGGCCAGCAGGCGGGCCGAGTCCTCGCCGTGCGCGGCGGCCAGCACGCTCAGTACGTCCGGGCGCTGTCCGGGCAGCAGCCGCTCCAGCAGTTCGTCGGCGACCCGGACCGGCGGCCGGTCCTCCCGCAGCTCCACCGTGCGCTCCAGCAGCGACCCCGGCACCAGGTCGCCCGGGTCCGGTGACTCGCCCGCCGCCTGCGCCAGCAACGCCACCCCCAGCGGCCGGCCGCCCGTCAGCCGGTGGACGCCGCGCGCCAGCCCGGCCGGGGTGCGGCCGTGCGGATCGTGCCGGTCGAGCGCGGAGCGCACATGGGCGGCGTCCAGCGGGGTGAGGCCGACGGCCAGGATCCCGGACGTCACCTCCGTGCCGCGGACCCAGTGCGAGGCGTGCGCGACCTCGGGCAGCCTTCGGCGCACCGCGTGGCTCAGGCCCGCGTGGTCGTGGACGCGCGAGGACGCGAACACGGCGATCTGGTCGCGCACACCGCCCGCGCGCTGCCGGAGCAGGGGTTCGACGAGTTGCCGGCCCAGCGGGGTGTGGGCGTTGTCCAGGAGCAGGACCGGGCGGCCGCGCCGGGCGCCGCGCGCCATTCCCCGGTAGGCCCGGACCAGGTCCTCGACCAGGGCCAGCACCAGGTGGTCCTCGGCGCGGCGACGCAGATCGCCGCCGCGTTCGAAGTCGACCGCGAGCTGCCGCAGGCCGATGCGCCCGTTGCCGCCCGCGTGCGGGTAGGTGCCGTACCAGTCCGCCGAGCGCCGCTGGAAGCGGCTGAACGTCTCTTCCAGGACCGTTTCCACGGTCGCCTCGGCGACCATGCCGGCCATCGGCGCCATCGAGTCGAACGCCCCGGCCGCGAGCTTCGTCAGGACCTTGGTGACCCAGCCCGTCGCGGTGTCGGCCCGGGTGTCGAGCGTCGCCAGCACGGGGCCGAGTGACTGGAGGTCGCGCTGGGCCCGGGACTCGTCCTCCCGCCGCCAGGACACCGAGGCCACCGCGACCAGGCCCAGGCCGAGCCGGGGGAACTGCACCGGGCGGGCCGCGTGCACCCGCGCCGTGAGTTGGGTGGCCAGTTCGGGAAGCACGCCCGTGACGGGTGTCCAGCCGGGTCCCGGGTCCGCGGGCGGCCGTACGGCCTCGCAGTCCACCAGGGCGACCGGGGTGATCTCCCGGTACAGGCTGCGCAGTTGCTTGAGCACGGCCGTCTTGCCCATGCCCCGGCCGCCGGTCAGCACCGCGACGGGCGGGTCGTCACCGTGTTCGCAGGTGACCCGCCGCGAACCGTGGGGAGTGAGACCGGTCAGCCGCGCCGCAAGTCCGTCGTCACCGAAAATTGCCTCGCGCCCGTACAGGTCTCGCTCCACAGCACCCCCAGCACCGCAGCCCACCCGATCTGTCACTCCGTCAACACGAGGATATCGGCCGGGTGTTGGAGGGGGGTGAAGATTTTCGAACGATCGCGACCGGGTGCTGCGGCGGGCCCGGGATCAGGAAGCGGGCGGGGTCGACTCCGGACCGCTCTCCCGCCGCTTGAGCTCGTCCTCGCGGCGGCGCAGGTCCGCCTCCCAGTCCTTGAGGACGGCCTCGTCCTTCTCGTTCTCGTCCTTGAGCGACTTCAGGAAGTCGGGGTTGTCGTCGGGCGCCACCCACCGCTGACGGTGGTTGCGGTGCCATTCGGACGGCGTACGGCCTCCGTCGGGCACCTGGCGCAGCTTGCCCGCGGCCAGCCACACGATCGGGCCGACGATCCAGAACAGCAGGATGATGAAGACCCAGGCGACCTTCGGGAGGTGCTTGGCCTCGTCCTCCGGGGTGTTCAGGCAGTCGATGAACGCGTAGATCGTCAGCGCCAGAGGCAGGAGATAGATCAGGGCCCGGAGCATGGTGGAGAGGTCCCCCCGAGGAGAGTTGGCGGGGCGATGCCCCGCCCCGGTGACGCGCCCAGAGTAGCGGGTGCCCGTTACGTCCTCGGGGGGAGCGGGCCGGGGTGCGGGGCCCGGCCGGGCGTGACCGGGCGGCTGCCGTCCGAGGCGTCGCCCATTCCTCGCTCTTCTCCCCGAAAGGCCGCATAGCCCTCGCGCGGGGCCCGGCTTCTCGTCCCGACACCAACCCCCTTCCCAGTAGGGGGTGTTGGGGGAGGACGCCGCGTGCGATGTCGGGGCGATCGACGGCTGTGCGTTCTCTTGACGGGCGCCCCGCCCCGAGTATGGTCTAGACCTAAAGGTGAGCCCCGGTCGACAGTGCGTGACCGGTGGCGCGCGAAGGGTCTGCGGGGCGGCGCCCCCCTCGCCACCGGCCGCACCCGTGTGTTCACCGTGCGCGGTACGCCTCACGCCACGGGACCACGCCGGTGCGGGCGCGTCCTGATGCTGCCGTTGCCGTCGGCAGCCCCTTCAGCGAAGGAGTTGGCATGAACGCCAAGCGAAGACTGGCTCTCGTGATCGGTGCGGGGATCGCCCCCCTCATCGCGGTGGCCCTGCCCGCCACCACAGCGAGTGCGCACGGATACGTCTCCTCACCCCCGAGCCGCCAGGCCCAGTGCGCCGCGGGCACCGTCCCCTGCGGTCAGATCAAGTACGAACCGCAGAGCGTCGAGGGCCCGAAGGGCCTGCGGAGCTGCAGCGGCGGAAATTCCCAGTTCGCCGAGCTCGACGACGACAGCAAGGGCTGGAAGGTCACCCCGGTCGCCGGTTCGGCCGACTTCTCCTGGGCGCTGACCGCCCGGCATGCCACGAGCACCTGGCAGTACTACGTCGGCGGCACCAAGGTGGCCGAGTTCAACGACGGCGGTGCCCAGCCCGGCGCCACAGTGACCCACCACGTGAACTTCGGGTCCCTCTCGGGCAAGCAGAAGGTCCTCGCGGTCTGGAACGTCGCCGACACGTCGAACGCCTTCTACGCCTGCATCGACGTGAACATCGGTGGCGGCGGCACCGACCCGGGCGACCCCGGCGATCCGGACCCGGGCGACTGCGCGGCATCGGGCTGGGAGGCCGGCCGGATCTACAACGGCGGCGACACCGCCTCCCTCGACGGCCACACCTGGCGCGCCAAGTGGTGGACCCAGGGCGAGCAGCCCGGCACCACCGGGGACTGGGGTGTCTGGGAAGACCTCGGCACCTGCTGACATCCACCCCGGAACCATCGGCGGCCGCATCGCGGCCACGGGACGCCCACTCCCGTGGCCGCGATGCGGCACGGCCGACGCGGGGGAGCCCCGGCAGCCTGCGGCAGGCGGGATGTCAGACTGGACGGCATGGCTTACGACGATCTTCGTTCCCTCCTCCGGGCCCTGGAGCGCGAGGGCGAGCTCAAGCGCATCAAGGCCGAGGTCGACCCCTACCTGGAGGTCGGTGAGATCGTCGACCGGGTGAACAAGGCCGGCGGACCCGCGCTGCTCTTCGAGAACGTCAAGGGCTCCTCGATGCCCCTGGCCATGAACGTCTTCGGCACCGACAAGCGCCTCCTCAAGGCCCTCGGGCTCAAGTCCTACGCCGACATCAGCGACAAGATCGGCGGACTGCTCAAGCCCGAACTGCCGCACGGCTTCGTCGGCGTACGGGAGGCCTTCGGCAAGCTCGGCACGATGGTGCACGTACCGCCGAAGAAGGTGAAGTCCGAGAACGCCCCCGTCCAGGAGGTCGTCCTCACCGGCGACGACGTGGACCTGGACCAGCTGCCCGCGCTGTTCACCTGGCCCAAGGACGGCGGCTCCTTCTTCAACCTGGGGCTCACCCACACCAAGCACCCCGAGACCGGCGTCCGGAACCTCGGGCTCTACCGCCTCCAGCGCCACGACCGCCGCACCATCGGCATGCACTGGCAGATCCACAAGGACAGCCGCAACCACTACCAGGTCGCCGCCAAGCGCGGCGAGCGGCTGCCCGTCGCCATCGCCTTCGGCGCGCCGCCCGCGGTCACGTACGCCTCCACCGCCCCGCTGCCCGGCGACATCGACGAGTACCTCTTCGCCGGGTTCATCCAGGGCAAGCGCATCGAGATGGTCGACTGCAAGACCGTCCCGCTCCAGGTCCCGGCCAACGCCGAGGTCGTCATCGAGGGCTGGCTGGAGCCCGGCCAGATGCTTCCCGAGGGGCCGTTCGGCGACCACACCGGCTTCTACACGCCGCAGGAACCGTTCCCCGCACTGACCATCGACTGCGTGACGATGCGGAAGCGGCCGCTGCTCCAGTCCATCGTCGTCGGCCGTCCGCCGACCGAGGACGGTCCGCTGGGGCGGGCCACCGAGCGGTTCTTCCTGCCGCTGCTCAAGATCATCGTGCCGGACATCGTGGACTACCACCTGCCCGAGTCCGGTGGCTTCCACAACTGTGCGATCGTCTCGATCGACAAGAAGTACCCCAAGCACGCGCAGAAGGTGATGAGCGCGATCTGGGGTGCGCACATGATGTCGCTGACGAAGCTGATCGTCGTCGTGGACTCCGACTGTGATGTCCACGATCTGCACGAGGTGTCCTGGCGGGCCCTCGGCAACACCGACTACGCACGTGACCTCACCGTCGCCGAGGGCCCGGTCGACCACCTCGACCACGCCTCGTACCAGCAGTTCTGGGGCGGCAAGGCGGGCATCGACGCGACGAAGAAGTGGCCCGAGGAGGGCTACACCCGGGACGGGGGCTGGCCGGACATGGTCGAGTCCGACCCGGACACGGCGGCGAAGGTCGACCGCCGCTGGAAGGAATACGGACTGTGAGCGCCGCCGAAGCGACCCTGGGCTCCGGCCCCGCGCAACCGAACAGCAAGGTCAAGGCGTTCCTGCGGCTGGTGATGATCGAGCACTCGGTCTTCGCGCTGCCCTTCGCCTACATCGCCGCCCTGACCGCGATGTTCCTGGACGACGGGTCCGTCCAGTGGACGACGCTGCTGCTGGTCACCGTCGCGATGGTCGGACTGCGCACGTTCGCGATGGCCGCGAACCGGATCATCGACCGCGAGATCGACGCCCGCAACCCGCGCACCGCCGGCCGTGAGCTGGTGACCGGCGCGGTGTCGGTGAAGTCGGCGTGGACGGGCGCGCTCGTCGCCGTCGTCGTCTTCCTCGGCGCGGCGGCGCTGCTGAACCCGCTCTGCCTGGCCCTGGCGCCCGTCGCGGTGATCCCGATGGTCGTCTACCCGTACGGCAAGCGGTTCACGAACTACCCGCACGCCATCCTCGGTATCGCCCAGGCCATGGGCCCGGTCGGGGCCTGGCTGGCGGTGACGGGCAGCTGGTCGTGGGACGCGGTCATCCTGGGGCTCGCCGTCGGTGTGTGGATCGGCGGCTTCGACCTGATCTTCGCCTGCCAGGACGTTCAGGCCGACCGCGCCCACGGCGTGCTGTCCGTCCCGGCGCGCTTCGGTGTCCCGGCGGCGCTGTGGGGCGCGCGGGTCTGCCATGTGGTGACGACGGGCCTGCTGGTCTGGTTCGGCCTGGCCACGGAGGCCGGGCTCTTCTACTGGGTGGGCATGGTGATCGTCGCTGTGGCCTTCGTGTACGAGCACCGGGTGGTGCGGCCCCACGATCTGTCGCGGCTGAACCGGGCGTTCTTCCAGGTCAACGGGTTCATCGGGATCGCGCTCTTCGCGTGCGCGCTGCTGGACCTGCTGGTGCGCGGCCTGACGGTGTAGGGCCCGCCGGACGTCCCAACTCCTGACGCGCCACCGGATCACGGCGCCGGATAGGCTCAGGGGTGTGGATTCCGGGACTTCAGTGACTCAACCGCAGCGAAAGCCTTGGATTGTCGGGGTTTCGGGCGCTTCGGGCACCCCATTCGCCGCGTCCGTGCTGCGCGGCCTGCTGGCCGCGGGGGAGAGCGTCGATCTGGTGGTGAGCCGGGCCTCGCGGCTGACGCTGCTGGACGAGACCGGGATCGCGTTCCGCGACGCGCACTGGCGGGAGGACCTGGCCGGCTGGCTGGCGCGGGGGGCGGACGGGAAGCCGCACACCTTCGACGTGGACGTGTCCGGCGTACGGCACTGGGCTGCCGGCGATCTGGCCGCGGGGCCGTCCTCGGGGTCGTACCCGGCCAAGGGGATGCTGATCGTGCCCGCGTCGACGGCCTGCGTGGCCGGGGTGGCGCTCGGGCTCTCGAAGGACCTGCTGCAACGGGCCGCGAGCGTGACGCTCAAGGAGCGGCGGAAGCTGGTCGTCGCGGTGCGCGAGACCCCGCTGAACGGTCAGACGCTGCGGCACATGGTGGCCCTGGACGAGGCGGGCGCGGTCGTGCTGCCCGCCTCTCCGGCGTTCTACGCGGGGGCGACGCACATCCAGGACCTGGTGGATTTCGTCGCGGGACGGGTGCTGGACGCGGCAGGGGTGCCGCACCGGTTGTACCGCCGCTGGGAGGGAGAGCTCGGTGGCGGCTCTCGCGGCTGACCCGGGTCGGGTCAGCGCTTCTTGGAGGCGCGCAGCTTGCGCGTCAGGCCGGCCCGGTGGGCCGTGGCGGGCTGGTGGGCACGCGAGCGGTTGGCCAGGTCCTGCAGCTCGCGCATCCGGGCGTAGGCCATCTCGATCGTGTACACGGTGTATCCACTCCTGAAGATTCGAAAGCATTTTTTGGAAGTTCGGAAAGATTTGCAGGCCGTGAAGCCCGCATGCCTTAGATTCTACACGTAGACTCGCGAAACTGCTGAACAATGGAAGGTTTCAGTCACATGGACGCGGTGGACAGGCAGCTCATCCAGGCCCTCAGGGAGAACGGCAGGGCCTCGTACGCCGAGCTGGGGCGGCTCGTCGGGCTCTCCGGGCCCAGCGTCACCGACCGCATCAACCGGCTGGAAACCGCCGGTGTCATCACCGGCTACCGCGCCACCGTCGACGCGGCCTCGCTCGGCCTCGGGGTCACGGCCCTGATCGGCATCTCGCTCTCGGACGCCGCCGACCACGAGGACGTGGCCCACCGGCTGAAGGACCTCGCCGAGATCGAGGACGCCTGGTTCATCGCCGGCGACGACTCCTACATGCTCAAGGTCCGGGTCGGCGACGTGGACGGCCTGGAGAAGACCATCCGCCGGCTCAGCGGTACCAAGGGCGTATCCCGGACGCGTACGACGATCGTGCTCTCCACCAAGTGGGAGAACCGGGTCGGAGACCTCCCGGAAGAGGGCTAGGCGTACGGTGATCTGAGTCTGTTACGAAGAGGAAATGGGAGGCGCCCTAGTGGACGCGGGACTCAAGCGCGAGCTGGAGCAGAAGGTCCGGGACGGCGAACGACTGTCCCGCGAGGACGGGATCGCGCTCTACGAGTCCGACGACCTGGCCTGGCTGGGCGGGCTGGCCCATGAGGTGCGTACGCGGAAGAACGGCGACGTCGTCCACTTCAACGTCAACCGCCACCTCAACATGACCAACGTGTGCACCGCCTCGTGCGCGTACTGCTCCTTCCAGCGCAAGCCGGGGGAGAAGGACGCGTACACGATGCGCATCGAGGAGGCCGTCCGCCTCGCGAAGGCGATGGAGGGCGAGAGCCTCACCGAGCTGCACATCGTCAACGGGCTGCACCCCACCCTCCCGTGGCGCTACTACCCGCGTTCGCTGAGCGCGCTGAAGGAAGCGCTGCCGCAGGTCTCCCTCAAGGCGTTCACCGCCACCGAGATCCACCACTTCGAGACCATCTCCGGGCTCTCCGCCTCCGAGATCCTCGACGAGCTCATCGAGGCCGGTCTGGAGTCGCTGACCGGTGGCGGCGCGGAGATCTTCGACTGGGAGGTCCGCCAGCACATCGTCGACCACGCCACCCACTGGGAGGACTGGTCGCGCATCCACCGGCTCGCGCACGAGAAGGGGCTCAAGACCCCGGCGACGATGCTGTACGGGCACATCGAGGAGCCCCGTCACCGCGTCGACCACGTGCTGCGGCTGCGTGAGCTCCAGGACGAGACCGGCGGCTTCCAGGTCTTCATCCCGCTGCGCTACCAGCACGACTTCGTGGACATGAAGGACGGCAAGGTCCGCAACAAGCTCCAGGCGCGGACGACGATGGCGACCGGCGCCGAGGCGCTGAAGACCTTCGCGGTCTCCCGCCTGCTGTTCGACAACGTCCCGCACGTCAAGGTCTTCTGGGTGATGCACGGCGTGCAGACCGCCCAGCTGGCCCTCCAGCACGGTGCGGACGACATGGACGGCTCGGTCGTCGAGTACAAGATCACGCACGACGCGGACAACTACGGCACGCCGAACAAGCTGGGCCGTGAGGATCTGCTGGACCTGATCCGCGACGCCGGCTTCCGGCCCGTGGAGCGCAACACCCGGTACGAGATCATCCGCGAGTACCCGGGCCCGGACGCCGGGCGGCGCGAGTCGCCGCAGCCGATGCGGGTCTGACCCGGCGCGCGCCCTGTCGCGCGCAGTGCTGAACGAAAGCTCCGGCCGCCGTCCCCGGCCGGAGCTTTCTCGCGTTCCGGACGGTGGTTGAGCAGAGGGCAAGTAATGGTTAATCTGCTCCTATGGCGCTTACATTTGAGCTGGACCCGAAGTTCGACCGGTCGGTCCGGGACGGCATAGCCGAGCTCTGGGCCGATGTGTCCAACGCGGGCGGCGCGGTGGGTTTCGTGCCGCCCGTGACGGCCGAGGACGTGCGACCGGAGCTGGTCAAGCACCTCGTGTCCATGGCCGAGGGGCGCACCCGGATCCTCGTCGGCTACGACGAGGAGGGCGCCATCGCCGCCACGGCCTTCCTCACCCACAACACGCACCGCCTGATGGCGCACTGGCTCTGGATCTACACCGTCATGGTCCACCCCCGCCACCAGGGCCGCGGCTACGGCCGCGACCTGATGGCCGCGGCCGCCGACGCCGCCCGCTCCATCGACGGCATCGAGGCGATCCGCCTCACCTGCCGCGGCGGCACGGGCGCCGACCGCTTCTACGGCGCCTGCGGATACAAGGAGGTCGGGCGGGTGCCGGGGGCGATCCGGGTGGCCGACGGCGACGACCGCGACGACGTCATCATGCTGCTGCCGCTCGGCTGAGCCCGCCCCCGGCGGGCAGTTGGCGCAGCCCTCCGAACTGATCGATTGTGGGGCATGCTTCACTGGTCGGGCAGGACTGTCGTACGTAGAGAGAAGGCCAGCTGTGTCCGCTGCCAAGCCGAGCGCAACCGTCCGGTACACCGCGATGCGTCTGAGCATCTTCGTCGGCTGCCTCGTCGTCGCCGCCATCGCCGTCAACTTCGGGCTCATCCCCTCCGGCGCCGGGGGATCCAACATCGTCTGGGTCGTCCTGCTCGCGCTGGTGCTCTCCGCACCGCTCAGCTACGTACTCCTGCGCAAGCAGCGCGACGAGATGTCCGAGCAGATCGTGTCCTCGGTCGACCGCGCCAAGGCGCGTCTTGAGGCCAACCGCACCCGCGAGGACAGCGTCACCCAGTAAGGAGGGCGTGAGGGCGAAGTAAGGACTTTGTAAGCTTCCTCACACCCCTCGCCTTTCTCCTCGAAACCCCAGCACCGGAGCGCGCGCTCCTGTACTGGGGTTTTCGCGTTCCCGGGAGGCGGGAGAGGGCCCGCGGCCCACCCCTCGGGACCAAAGAAGACCTTTGAGGTTCTCAAAGTTCAAGTGTTAACGTGTTCGACATGAAGACAGCTGTGCGCCTGCGACCTGCCACGAGCATCCCGCTCGTGGAGCGCCTGCATGTCGATCTCTGCCGCTGTATGTCCGCGGTCTGTTGCCGCAACGTCTGATACCGGCATCACAGCGGCGCCGCCCCTGACGCGGGCGCCGCACCCCGTCCCCTCCGCACACCGTCCCCGTGCGTCCCGATGCGTCACATCTGGAGTGTGTCCGTGTCCGCGAACCCCGCGTCCACCACCGCTGAGCCCTCCGGCTCCGGCTTCCGCATACCCAAGGTCCCCTTCTGGGCCCAGATCGTCGCCGGCCTCGTGCTCGGCGTCCTGCTCGGCTGGCTCGCCCGCAGCCAGGACATCGACTGGCTCTACACCACCCTGGACAAGGTCGGCCACATCTTCGTCCAGCTGCTGAAGCTGGCCGTCGCGCCCCTCGTCTTCTTCGCGATCCTGGTGTCGATCACCAACCTGCGCAAGGTCAACAACGCCGCCAGGCTGGCCACCCGCACCCTGCTCTGGTTCATGATCACCTCGCTCATCGCGGTCGCCATCGGCCTCGCGATCGGCCTGATCACCAACCCGGGCTCCGGCACCGGCCTCACGCCCAAGGACGGCAAGCTCCCCGAGCACTCCGGCTCCTGGCTCGACTTCCTGACCGGCATCATCCCGGACAACGTGATCACGCCGTTCACCGAGCTGAACGTCCTCCAGATCGTC
Source organism: Streptomyces sp. OR43 (assembly GCF_008042275.1). Lineage (GTDB taxonomy): Bacteria > Actinomycetota > Actinomycetes > Streptomycetales > Streptomycetaceae > Streptomyces. Next base: position 2,287,659 of record NZ_RDBK01000043.1, read on the forward strand.
TTCATGGCCGCCGTCGCCGGTATCGCCGCCCTCCAGCTCGGCGAGAAGGCCCAGCCGATCCTCACCCTCAGCGAATCGGTCCTGGAGCTCCTCCAGAAGGCCCTGTGGTGGGTCATCCGCCTCGCGCCCCTCGGCACCGTCGGCCTCATCGGCTACGCCATCGCCGACTACGGCTGGGACCTGATCGGCAAGTACGCGACCTTCACCGCCGACGTCTACATCGGCTGCGCCCTGGTGATGTTCGGCGTCTACCCGCTGCTGCTCGCCACCGTCGCCAAGGTCAGCCCGCTCCAGTTCTTCAAGGGCGCCTGGCCCGCGATCCAGCTGGCCTTCGTCTCCCGCTCCTCGGTCGGCACGATGCCGGTCACCCAGAAGGTCACCGAGCGCCTCGGCGTCCCGAAGGAGTACGCCTCCTTCGCCGTTCCGTTCGGCGCGACGACCAAGATGGACGGCTGCGCCGCGATCTACCCGGCGCTCGCCGCGATCTTCATCGCGCAGATCTTCGACGTGCAGCTGGGTGTCGGTGACTACATCCTCATCGCGTTCGTCTCGGTGATCGGCTCGGCGGCCACCGCCGGTCTGACCGGCGCCACGGTCATGCTGACCCTCACCCTGTCGACGCTGGGCCTCCCGCTGGAGGGCGTCGGCCTGCTGATGGCCATCGACCCGATCCTGGACATGATGCGGACCGCCACGAACGTGGCCGGCCAGGCACTCGTCCCGGTGATCGTCTCGGCCCGCGAGAAGATCCTCGACCACGACGCGTACAACTCGGCCTCTTCCTCCCCGGTCGACGACGAGGTGCGCGACACCGAGCCGGAGCGCGTGCCGGTCGCCGCGTAACCGCACACGCGTGATCCACAGGAGCGCCTCCGGTCCCCACGGGCCGGGGGCGCTTCCGTGTGTCGTGGGGGCGGTGACTTCCGGCCGTCCCGGCCGGGAGGCGTCTGCTCCGTACGACGGTGGGGCGCCCCGCGCCGTACGCTTACCGCGGAGTAGCGCATCGGGGGCGGGAGGAAGTCGACGTGGGTGCTGTGAAGAGCAAACGGATGCCGCGCGCGGTGCGTGAGCAGCAGATGATGGACGCCGCGGTGCGGATCTTCGGGCAGCGCGGATTCCGTGCGGCCTCGATGGACGAGATCGCCGAGCTGGCGGGCGTGTCCAAGCCGTTGGTCTACCTCTACCTGAATTCCAAGGACGAACTCTTCTCCGCGTGCATCGCGCGTGAGTCGAAAGCGCTGGTCGCGGCCGTGCAGGCGGGTGTGCAGCCGGGGCTGCCGGCGGACCGGCAGCTGTGGGAGGGGCTGCGGGCGTTCTTCACGCACACCGCGGAGAACCCGGACGGCTGGGCGGTGCTCTACCGGCAGGCGCGGACGCACGGGGAGCCGTTCGCCGGTGAGGTGAACGTGATGCGTGAGGAGATCGTTGCGTTCGTGACGGGTCTGATCGGCGCCGCGGCGCGCGAGGCGCACCATGATCCGGCGCTTCCCGACCGCGATGTGACGGGGCTGGCGCAGGCGTTGGTGGGCGCCGCGGAGGCGCTCGCCGGGTGGGCGAACGAGACTCCGGGTGTCTCGGCCAAGGAGGCGGCGGCCACCTTGATGAACTTCTCCTGGGCCGGTCTGGAGAACCTTATGAACGGCCGCCCGTGGCAGCCTCCGGGGCCGTCGGCGTCGTCGTCCCGGTGAGGTGAACGCGTCCGCCGTCGCCGCGCAGCTGGAAGGCGGCGCCGTCCGAGGCGTAGGTGACGGTGCCGGGCAACAGGACGGGGGCCCTGAAGTCGGCCCGTACCGAGTGGACGGAGTGGGCCGGGTCGGGCTGCGGGGCTTCGGCGAGGCAGCGGGCGACGGTCCACATACCGTGGGCGATGGCGCGGGGGAAATCGAACAGCCGGGCGGTCAGCGGGTACAGGTGGATCGGGTTGCGGTCGCCGGAGGCGGCCCCGTAGCGCCGTCCGAGGTCGGCGGGCAGCCGCCACTCGGCGACGGCGGGGAGTGCCGGTTCGGGTGCGGCGGGGAGTGCTGGTTCGGGAGCGGCGGCGGGCGACGGTCCGGGAGCGGCGGAAGGTGACGGTCCGGGTGTGGCCGGGGCCGTGGGCGTCCGGGGCGTGTGGCGGGACAGGTATCCGCTGCGGGACTCCCACACCAGCTCGTCGGCGAGCCTCGCCTCCGTGACCACGGTGACCTCGGTGCCGCGCCGGTGTGGCGTCAACGCCTCCGCGTACACGGTGAGTTCGAGGCGGTCGATGACCTTCTGGGTGACCGGCATCGTGCCGACCGAGGAGCGGGAGACGAAGGCCAGCTGGATCGCGGGCCAGGCGCCCTTGAAGAACTGGAGCGGGCTGACCTTGGCGACGGTGGCGAGCAGCAGCGGGTAGACGCCGAACATCACCAGGGCGCAGCCGATGTAGACGTCGGCGGTGAAGGTCGCGTACTTGCCGATCAGGTCGAGGTCGGCCAGCTGTCGCTGCACTACGGCGCGGACGACCTCGGCTCGATCATGCTGGAGGAGAACGTCGTCTCCTCCGCCGGTGCCAAGCACCGCTCCAACCGGCTGGAGATCATCGACCTGATCCGCAAGGCGGACCGCGTCCCGGCCCAGCGCGCCACCACGTACGAGCACCTCGTCGTCCACGACGACCCGGCGAACGACCCGGTCGACGAGCGCGTCGTCTCGCACATCTCGTCCACCGCGATCGAGGGCGGCACGGCGCACCCGGAACTCAAGCTCCTCAACGCCAACTAGGGTCTGTCCCCTTGCTGACGATTCACGCCGCCGCCCTGCTCCTGCCGGGCGGCGGCCGTGCACCCGTGCCCGGCGGGGCGGTCGCCGTGCGGGACGCGGTGATCGCGGACTTCGGACCGTACGGGGAACTGGCCGCAGCCCACCCCGCCGCCCGGGTCCGGCGCTGGCCCGGCGTCCTGGCCCCGGGCCTCCTGCAACGGGACGCGGTCCGGCTGCTGGAGGAGTCGTACTTCCCCGATCCGCGTGAGGCGGACACCCTGGGCACGGAGCCGCTGACCGGCGAGGCACTCGACGCGCTCGGGCCGGACGACACCTGGCGGGCCGGCAGCGTGCGGCGCGGGCTGCACCGGATGCTCCGCCACGGCACGACCGCGGCGACGGCCGCTCCCACCGCACCGCCCGCCCTGATCACGGCCATGCGCCGCTCCGGGCTGCTGGTCACCCCCGCTCCGGAGCGTCCGGGCGCCGCGCCCCGGCTCGATCCGCTCGCCGGGGCCGCGACCGTGGCCGACGCGATGGCGGCGCCGCTCGCCGCCGGGGCACGGGCGGACCTCGCCGCCTTCGACGTACCGGACGAGGAAGCGCTCCTCGCGGCGGGCGCGGCGAGCTGTGTGGCGACGGTGGCGGCGGGACGACTGGTGTTCCGGGGCCGGTAGGCACCGGGCCCTGCCCGACGGTGTCACGGCACCGAAGGGCCGCCGAGGTACTTCCCGTCGGCCGCGTACGGCCAGGCGTTGGCGACGCATCCCTTGAGGCCGTCGATCTGCTGCATCATCGCGGGCGCGGGGCGGCCCTTGCCGGGGCAGGTCTCGTGGCCGTGGCCGAGCCAGTGGCCG
>NZ_RDBK01000043.1:2291339-2297222 GCF_008042275.1 Streptomyces sp. OR43
TGCGGGGAGGGGTGGGGCGGACCATACGCGGGCCGCCCCACCCCTCCCCGCAGGCCTCAGGCCCGGGTCACCGGCTCCTGGAGCTCCGTGACCCACTTCTCCCGGTCCTCGGGGCACTCCAGGCTGATCTCCCGCGCGTACCCCGTCGAGTGGTAGCCGCTCGCCTCGATCCCCCGGGCCAGGGCCTGCGCCGTCGGCAGGATCCCGTCCATCGAGCCCCGGTGGACGATCGTCGCCGCCTCGAACGGCGGCAGCTCGACCACCGTGACCCCGGTGTCACCCAGCGGCCCGACCGGGGCCGAGACCGTCACCCCGGCATGGACGACGATCGCGCCGCCACCCTCCGGGGCGTCCGCGTAACGGGCGATTCCCGGGCCCGTGGGGCGTACCCCGGCCTCGTCCAGCAGCGGGAACAGCCGCTCGTACAGCGGGCTGATCACCGGCGTGATGTCCTCCGGGCCGTACCCCGCGGCCACGGCGGTCAGCTCCGCGACGCGAACCGCCGGCACGCTCTTGATCACGACATCGTCAACGGACATGTGTCCCTCGCTCTCGATCGACCGGAGCCTCGCCTCGACCTGGGCCAGCCGGGCCGCCGCCGCGGCCATCGCCGCCTCCAGCTCCACGCGTCGCAGCCGCAGCATTCCGCGCAGCTCCTCCGGGCCCACCTCCTCGTCGAGGACGGCCCGCACCTGTTGGAGCGTGAAGCCGAGATCCTTGAGGGCGATGATCCGGTTGAGCCGGGCGAGCTGGGCGGCGCCGTAGTAGCGGTAGCCGGTGGCCGGGTCGGTGCGGTCGGGGTGCAGCAGCCCGACCGCGTCGTAGTGACGCAGCATCCGGGCCGACACCCGCCCGTACCTGGCGAAGTCTCCGATGGTGAACATGATGTCTCCCAGTGCAAGGCCTCACACGGCGTCAAGGTCAAGCGTCGTCGCTGCGGACCGGTGCGCGCCCCCATACAGGCAGGAGCCCCGCTCCTCCGCCGAAGCGGGGGAGCGGGGCTCCTTGGGTACTGCGTTACCGGCCGCGATCGGCCGACCCGGGCAACTAGGCCGGGGTGACGTTCTCAGCCTGCGGACCCTTGGGTCCCTGAGTGACGTCGAAGTTCACGACCTGGTTCTCCTCGAGGGAGCGGAACCCGGACGCGTTGATCGCGGAGTAGTGGACGAAGACATCCGGGCCGCCGCCGTCCTGGGCGATGAAGCCGAAGCCCTTTTCAGCGTTGAACCACTTGACGGTTCCGGTAGCCATAAGCCCTCCTTGGGCCAAAGGGTTGCCCTGCTCCAGAACCTGCAAAGAAGTCTGAAAACTACAAAAGCCTGCGGGTTACATGCTCCGCAGGCTCTGTACTGCAAGGGAAACCAAACTGCAACTTGGCGATGAGCCTAGCACGCAGCATGTGGGGAACGGTAGAGGGAAAGATCACTTCAATCGGATGTTTGGCGGCCGTGCGGATGAGCGCTCGCGATGGTCCTTCCGGGTGACTCCCGACCCCTTCCCGAGAGACCTTCCGTGCCCCTTCCGAGCCCCTTCGTCGGCCATTCCCGGAGCGCCGGAAGAGGGGCCGGTGCGGCGCCGCGCGCCCCCGGTGAGGCCGTCCGCCGGTCGCGGGTCTAGCCTCGCGATGTGGACAATTCAACCGTCTCAACCGTCGCAGGCGACGACCGTCGCAGCAGGCCGCGCGTCGGCCACATCCAGTTCCTCAACTGCCTTCCCCTCTACTGGGGGCTCGCACGCACCGGAACCCTGCTCGATCTGGAGCTCTCGAAGGACACCCCGGAGAAGCTCAGCGAGCAGCTGATCAGAGGCGACCTGGACATCGGTCCCGTCACCCTCGTGGAGTTCCTGCGCAACGCCGATGACCTGGTCGCCTTCCCCGACATCGCGGTCGGGTGCGACGGGCCCGTCATGTCGTGCGTGATCGTGTCGCAGCGGCCCCTGGAGGACCTCGACCGGGCCCGGGTGGCCCTCGGCTCGACCTCCCGGACCTCCGTACGGCTGGCGCAGCTGCTGCTCGCGGAGCGGTTCGGCGTCACGCCGGACTACTACACCTGCCCGCCCGACCTCGGCCTGATGATGCAGGAGGCGGATGCCGCCGTGCTCATCGGTGACGCCGCGCTGCGCGCCAACCTGCACGACGCCCCGCGGCTCGGGCTCCAGGTCCACGACCTGGGCGCGATGTGGAAGGAATGGACGGGACTGCCGTTCGTCTTCGCCGTCTGGGCCGCGCGCAAGGACTACCTGGCGGCCGAGCCCCTCGCGGTGAAGAAGGTGCACGAGGCGTTCCTGGCCTCGCGTGACGTGTCCCTGGAGGAGGTCACCAAGGTCGCGGAGCAGGCCGCGCGCTGGGAGGCCTTCGACGCGGAGGTCCTGGAGCGCTACTTCACGACCCTCGACTTCCGCTTCGGCCCCGCGCAGCTGGCCGGCGTCACGGAGTTCGCCCGCCGGACCGGCCCGACCACGGGCTTCCCGGCGGACGTGAACGTGGAACTGCTCGACGGCTGACGACTCACGGGCTCTCCCGCCGCGTGCCGGCCGCCGGCAAGTCGGAACCCGTGCCGATGTGCGGGCCGTAGGGATACGGATATCGATTCGGGTGAATTCGCGGTGAATGGCCGATCGGCGGGAGGGCTCGGGAGTACGTCTCCGATCCCTCCCGTAATCGAACCGGGGAACGGCACATTCACGCCTTTTGTTGTGGTGAATGGCGTCGTTCGTTCCCTTGGGGACGAAATCGGCGGATGGTTTCCCCTGTGACCCGATGACCTTCGCCCCTAGGCTTCGGTCGGAGGTCCGGCCGGTCCACAAGGGGAGTCCTCATATGCAGCCGCTCGAAGCCGGCGAACCGCTGAGCATCGGTGCCTACCGGCTGCTCGGCCGCCTCGGGGCCGGCGGCATGGGCCGGGTGTATCTCGGGCGCAGCGCGGGCGGCCGGACCGTCGCGGTCAAGGTCGTCCACCCGCACTTCGCGCTCGACGAACAGTTCCGCGCCCGGTTCCGGCTGGAGGTGGACGCGGCGCGGCGGATCGGCGGGCAGTGGACCGCACCCGTCCTGGACGCCGACCCGGACGCCCCCGTGCCGTGGGTGGCCCACGGCTACGTGGCCGGGCCGCCGCTCTCGGAAGCCGTCACCGAGCACGGGCCGCTGCCCGAGCAGGCGGTACGCACCCTGGGCGCCGGGCTCGCCGAGGCACTGGCCGCCGTCCACGGACAGGGCCTGATCCACCGGGACGTGAAGCCGTCCAACGTGCTGCTCGCTCTCGACGGCCCCCGGCTGATCGACTTCGGCATCGCCCGGGCCATCGACGCCACCGCCTCGCTCACCTCCACCGGCGTCTCGGTCGGCTCGCCCGGCTACATGGCGCCGGAGCAGATCCGCGGTCTGGACGTCTCGGGCTCGGCCGACGTGTTCTCGCTGGGCGCGGTGCTGGCGTACGCGGCGACCGGGTCCGCTCCGTTCCTGGGCGACTCCTCCGCCGTACTCCTCTACAAGGTCGTGCACGAGGAGCCCGAGCTGGGTGAGCTGGAGGGCGGGCTGCGTGACGTCATCGCCTCCTGCCTGGCGAAGGACCCGGCCCGCCGGCCCACTCCCGCGGAGCTCGCCCGGCAGTTGGTGCCCGGCGGTGCGGCGGCCGCGGTGGCGGCGGGCTGGCTGCCCGGTCCGCTGGTGCGCGAGGTCAGCCGGTCGGCGGTCGCGCTGCTCGACCTGGAACCGCAGGAGGCGCCGGTGCAGTCGGGGCCGGTGCCGTTCACCCACGCGTCGTCCGGCTTCAACGGGGGCGCCGCCCCCGGTGTGTTCGGCCCGCCGGTCGAACCGCACGCCACGGCCGGCCCGACGCCCACGGCCGGCCCGTACCCCGCAGCGGGCCCGTACGCCACGCCGGGCCCGACCCCGCCGCCGTATCCGCCCACCGCCGGGGCGGGCGGGCTGCCCGGGCAGCGCACTCCCGACCCCCGGTTCAGCGTCGGCGTGAGCACCGAGTCCGGGCCGGGGGAGCGGGGCGGACGGCGGCTGAGCTGCACCGTCGCCCTCGCGGTGGCCGGCGCGCTCGCCGCCGTGACCGTGGGCAGCGCCTTCCTCTTCGACCTGGTGCCGGGGGGCAGCGGCTCCCACACGGCTGAGCACGGCGGCACCGACACCGGCACGGCCCCCGCCGCCACCCCCTCCGACAAGGAACCCACACCCACACCCAGACCCACGGCCTCCGCCACCGGCGGCGCCGGGCAGGTCGCCGAGGTCCCCGAGGGCTTCCTCGGCACCTGGAAGGGGCCGGTCACCGAGAAGACGAGCGGCCAGCCGCACGGCACGCTCACCGCGGTGTTCAAGGAAGGGAAGAAGGGCGCCGACGTCGTCACGATGAACACGACGATCTCCACCCTCGGCGTCGAGGTCAGCTGCAACAGCGTCGCCTCCCTCACCTCCGGCACCGACAGGGAACTGACGCTGCGGGAACGCGCCGACCCGGACCGTCCCAGCACCGCGGGCCTGTGCACGAGCACCGTCGCCGACGTCCACTTCACCCTCGCGGCCGACGGAACCCTGCGGTACCGGTCGGACGAACGGGGCGCCGGACTTCCGTACGGCACGCTGACCCGGTCCGGCCAATGACCCGGAGCAGGGCTGGCGTACGCTGAACCGGTCCGTAGATCCGTTGAAAAACCGCCGAAAGGTGACAGCCCGGTGACCGAGAAGGCCGACCTCCAGCCCATCCTCGACCGAGCCGCCGAAGGCGGCCGGATCACTCCGGCGGAGGCCCTCGACCTCTACCGGTCGGCGCCCCTGCACGCCCTGGGCGCGGCCGCGGACGCCGTACGCCGGCGCCGCTACGCCGGTACGGAGCACATCGCGACGTACATCATCGAGCGCAACATCAACTACACGAACGTGTGCGTCACGGCGTGCAAGTTCTGCGCCTTCTACGCCGCGCCGAAGGACACCGCCAAGGGCTGGTCCCGCGACCTCGACGACATCCTGCGCCGCTGCGCGGAGACGGTCGAGCTCGGCGGCACGCAGATCATGTTCCAGGGCGGACACCACCCCGACTACGGCGTGGAGTACTACGAGGAGCACTTCTCCGCGATCAAGAAGGCGTTCCCGCAGCTGGTCATCCACTCGCTGGGCGCCTCCGAGATCGAGCACATGGCCCGGATCTCCAAGGTCTCCGCAGAGGAGGCCATCAGCCGCATCCACGCCGCCGGTCTCGACTCCTTCGCGGGCGCCGGAGCCGAGCTGCTCCCGGCCCGGCCGCGCACCGCGATCGCCCCGCTCAAGGAGTCCGGCGAGCGCTGGCTGGAGATCATGGAGATCGCCCACGGCCTCGGCGTCGAGTCGACCTCCACCATGCTGATGGGCACCGGCGAGACCAACGCCGAGCGCATCGAGCACCTGAGCATGATCCGCGACGTGCAGGACCGGACCGGAGGCTTCCGTGCCTTCATCCCGTACACGTACCAGCCGGAGAACAACAAGCTGAAGGGCCAGACGCAGGCCACGCTCTTCGAGTACCTGCGGATGATCGCCATCGCCCGGATCTTCCTGGACAACGTCGCCCACATCCAGGGCTCCTGGCTCACCACCGGCAAGGAGGTCGGCCAGCTGTCGCTGCACTACGGCGCGGACGACCTCGGCTCGATCATGCTGGAGGAGAACGTCGTCTCCTCCGCCGGTGCCAAGCACCGCTCCAACCGGCTGGAGATCATCGACCTGATCCGCAAGGCGGACCGCGTCCCGGCCCAGCGCGCCACCACGTACGAGCACCTCGTCGTCCACGACGACCCGGCGAACGACCCGGTCGACGAGCGCGTCGTCTCGCACATCTCGTCCACCGCGATCGAGGGCGGCACGGCGCACCCGGAACTCAAGCTCCTCAACGCCAACTAGGG
>NZ_RDBK01000043.1:2297322-2350859 GCF_008042275.1 Streptomyces sp. OR43
GCTCCCCCGGCAGCTCGGCCCGGTCCGGCCGGTCGATCTGGCCGTCAACCGGTACCAGGCCGGGCGGGACGGCAACACGTTCCCCATCGTCTTCTCCGTACGCCCCAAGGCGGCACCGGGCGGCGCCCCCGCCGATCCGCCGTGCCGGGACGAGTACCGCGGCCAGGACCCGTATCCGGCTGCGGCGCCGGCGCTGCCGTCGCATGTCCCGCCGGTCACCCCGGCCCCGGGCGCGGCGCGGGTCCGGCTTCCTGACTGTCTCAGCCGCCACGAACCGTGCGCTCCTTGTCTTCCATGGGATGTCCGTCCGCGTACCCCACGAGTTCCAGGAGCCTGGAGTCACGGGCGGCGGCGACCAGTTGGTCCGCGGTGACCGGTGCCGACACCATGGAGGAGTCGTCACCGTCGACCGAGATCCGGACGACGCTGTCGCGGTAGACGAAGCCGAGGCTGACGCCCGTGATGGTCTGCGTGCCCCTGGCATTGCCCTCCGCGGTCGTGACGCGGGCCTTGATGCCGCCCGGCAGGACCGCCGCCGCGCACCGGAGGCCCTTCGACGGGATGTCCCGGCACGGCGGATCGGCGGGGGCGCCGCCCGGTGCCGCCTTGGGGCGTACGGAGAAGACGATGGGGAACGTGTTGCCGTCCCGCCCGGCCTGGTACCGGTTGACGGCCAGATCGACCGGCCGGACCGGGCCGAGCTGCCGGGGGAGCAGCTCGTCGAGCAGCGCCGCGGCCTGCTGCTGGAACTGCTTCTGCCGGGCCCGCTCGGCCGGGGGCAGGTCGGCCATGCTCGTCTCGCCGGGCGTCGGCTCGATGTGCACGGGCGCGGGGACGGCCTGGGGGGCCGCGGTCGCGGCCGGGGACGGCGGCGGGCTGACGGTCGTCGTCTGCGAGGCGGCAGACCAGGTCTGCGCCGGCTGCGTACGCCCTTGCGGGCTCCACAGCGAAACCGCCGCGCCGAACACGCCCAGGGCCACCACGCCGGTCACCCCCGCCCCGACCGCCGCACGGGCGCGGTTGCGGCGCCTGCGGCCCTGGACCAGGGCGACGGGCACCAGATCGGGCAGGGCCGGCGCGCCGTCGGCGGCCTGCTCCATGGCCGCCCTGATCAGCAGGTCGTCGGCCTCCGGGTCCGGGCCCCGGCCTGGGGAGCGGTCAGTAAACATGTCCATGACGGTCTCCTCAGCTTCGGGTGGTGTAGAGACGCGCGTCGCCCAGCCGGGTGCGCAGCGTGGCGAGCGAGCGCGAGCACTGGCTCTTCACGGTGGACGGACTGCAGCGCAGCAGCGCGGCAACCGTCTCCACGCTCAGGTCCTCCCAGTACCGCAGGACGACCATGGCCCGGGCGCGGGGCGGCAGTTCGGCGAGCGCGGCCAGCAGCGTGACCGTCAGCTCGGGGCCGACCCCGGGCGCGGGCGTGGCGATCGGCGTGTGGGCACGGAAGTCCCGCAGCCGGCGCCGGCGCTCGGCGATGTAGGTGCGGGTCAGCACCGTGCGGGCGTAGGCGTCCGGATGGTCGGCCGCGCTCGCCCGGCCCCAGTGCTGGAACAGCTTCGCCAGCGTCGTCTGGGTCAGATCACGGGCCGCGTCGGCGTCTCCGCACAGCAGATACGCGGTGCGGTACAGCCGGCGCTGACTCGCGCGGGCGAACTCCTCGAAGCCAGTGGCGTCCGGGCTGCGTCCGGCTGTCATCCGGCCTCCTCTGCGGTCTGTCGGTGGTCACTACGTCTCTTACTGAGTGCCGACGGGCCGGAAAGGTTGAAGCCGGATCGGGATCGGTGCCCGAACGCGGGGCAGGTGCGGCGGGGCAGGTGTGCTCAGGAGCCGGCCTGTCTGCCCGCCAGCTCCCTCGGAACGAGCTCGGGCACGGTGGATTCGGCACCGGACGGCCAGGACGTGAACAGGAGCATGCAGGAATCGCAGAGAGACAGAAGACCTCTGTGGTGGAGAGCGGACAGGAGGCAGAGCTGAAGTCTCGACATTCCGCCGAGCTTCGAACGGATATTGGCGATATGGAACTTCGCGGTCCGTGTGGTGACATGCAGACAGGCCGCGACTTCCTCGTTCGAGGGAGCGCGGTGCAGCGTCGCGAATAGCTGCTCCTCCGTGGGCGTGAGCCGCCGGAGAGACATTTCGGCGAGCTGGTCCTCGGACGGGCCTTCGTGCGGTCCGTCATGGATCGGGGCAGCACAGGCAAGGCAATGAACCGTCATGATTCCCCCCCCAGGGTGCTGGTTCAAGAGCGGCAGGAATCTAGCACGCGGGGGCGGATATTCCGGGAGAGGGCCGCGATGCGGACGGTTCAGGATGTGCGTCGGCGGCAAATGGGGCGGATTGTTCAGGGCGCCGAAATGAGGGAAGCGGTGAGTTTCAGCCGATCCGCCAGTTGCTTCTTTGCCAGGCCGAGCGTCTCGGCATTCTTGTCGATCAGCCGATTCTGGTAGGCGGACTGGACGGCGAAGTAGATGCCGACCAGATTGACCTCCTTCTTGCACCCGACGTCGGCCCTGGCGGCGGTGATGGCGGCGGGGGACGCGAGGGCGTCGTCGGCGATTCCGAGCTCCGCCGTGGCGTTCATGGGGTCCGTCGCGGTGCGGCCACTGCGCGCCATGCAGTCGGACCAGCGCTTGTTGACGGCTTTCGTACGGGAATCCTCGCGCGCCCGGGACTCGGCCTGGGCCTTGAGGTTGAACACGTACATGGCGTCCACGGCGTTCGGCTCGGGGGCGTACAGCTTGAGGAACGCCTCGTGGCCGCAGCCGCCGACCGGTACCGCCTTGCCGTTGATCCGCTCCTTGCCGCCGCCCTTCTTCGTGGCCTCCGTCTGGCTGTTCGGCATGTCGGTGGGCTTCAGATCCGGTGCGCCGTGCAGTGCGAGTTCCTCGGACGCGGTGAGGTTCTGCGGAGTGCGCCGGGACGGTTGTGCGTCCTCGGGAGCGCTGTAGCCGTACCGGGCGGCCTCGTTCGCGTCCACCACGCCGAAGACCAGGGCGTTCTCCCCCCGCGTAGGGGTGGCGGGCCTCGGCGGGAGGCTGTACCGGAAGCCGAAGCGCTCCATGCACCGCGAGATGAGAACGCCCTGGCCCTGCTGGAGCGCGTCGGCCTCCTCCCGGGTGGCGTCGTAGGCGTCCAGGGGGAGTTTCAGGCCCACGGTGGCGGACATCGCGGGCGTGGCCGAGACCTCGGGTTCCGACTTCTCGTCGCTCTGCCCCGTGTCGGCGGAGGAGGAGCAGGCGGCAAGGAGGGCGGCGGCGCAGAGCACACCGAGCGAACGGTGGAGGTGGCGGCGGCCGGAGAGCGGGTGCATGCGGATCCTTCGGGGGACGGCCTGGTCGTACGATGTGGCAGCCGCTGTTCTGCCCGGCGCTTACGGGCAGAACAGCGGTGCTGGTGTGCGGGTGGGGCGAACCGCCCGGACGGTCAGAAGGGGTAGGACGACGAGATCTCGTTCTTGTACGTCGCGGAGGCGTTGCCGTAGTAATTGAGCGGCACGTAACCGTGGATACCCTTGCGGCCGGCGTCGGTGTACACGTCCCAGGCCGTCACATCGCGGTTCCAGTACGAGGCGGTGTTGTCGTTGGTGATCTGGCCCTGGCCCGGGCAGGTCTGGGAGCTCGTCGACGAGATGAAGCGGTTGTCGGCGAAGTTGCCGTCCTCGTTCAGGAGATCGAAGACGCAGCCGGCGTAGTTGGAGTTGTAGTAGAGACCGAACTCTCCGCTCTCCACGTTCCCGTTCTTGTTCGTCGCGGCCGACGCGGTGCCGGCCGTCGTGAGTGTCAGCCCGGTGACCGCGGTCGCGGCCAGGGCGATGCCAGTCAGGCGCCGTATAGCAGTTGAACGGGGCATTATGGTGCTCCTTCGGTTGCTGAACCGGTGAAATGTGGGCCCGTTGGGGCGTGAGCGCCATCCATCCAATGCGTCGTGCACGGATCTGGCTACTGGCCCCGAGGACAGTTGTCCGCCCTTCGGCGGATCGGTAGCGTCGTGCCCCGGCGCCGTCACGTGCTCACGAAAACGCCTACAGGCAGGGCGAGTTGGGCTCCGGCGACCGGCTGGTACGCCAGGCGCGGCGACCGCCTTTCCCTCCGCTGTCCCACCAGGGAGTTCCGTATGCACCGAGTCCCCGCTGTCGCCGCAGCCGCCGCTTCGCTGGTACTGCTCTCGCTGGTGACCGCCGGTTGTTCGGGCCCGGCGGACTCGGGGCAGGCGAAGTCCGGCGTCACGTCGTCACCGGCGCCCACGCAGGGGGCGGACGAGGCCGCGTACTACACGTGCCTGAAGGGCGAGGGGATCCCGTTGGAGACGACGGACGGGGGCGCGTTGCGGGTCGAGAAGGGCAAGGGCAACAACGCGGCCATCCTGACGGCGGAGAAGAAGTGCGTGGGCCTTCTTCCCAGCCCGTCGATGGTGCCCGCGTCGAAGGAGGACATGGCGCGGGCCAGGAAGCTGAGCGCCTGCCTCCGGAAGCACGGTGTGAAGGACTACCCCGACCCCGCCCCGAACGGCGACTTCCCGCTCAGCAACGAGCTGTCCTTCAAGATGAAGACGAACCCCGACTATCGCGCGGCGCGCGAGATCTGTGATCCCAGGCAGCCCGGGGGCGAAGACCTTTCGGCCGGCGGGTGACATGGCCGGACTGGAGAGCTCTTCGATGAGTGACGAGAACAGCGGCACCGACGAGGAACCGGCCGACGGCGGTCTCGGCCGCCGACGGCGATGGGTCGTCGCCGTCGCCGTGGCGGCCCTGCTCCTCGGCGCCGCGGGCGTCGGCGCGTCGATGGTCATCAAGTCACCCGCCCAGGCCGCGGCGGAGGCCGGCGCACCGGCGGAGGACGTACTGACCGCGGCGGTGGAGCACCGTGTCCTGGTGTCGTCCGTGATCACCCGGGGCCAGGTCCGGGCCGGGCAGACGGTGAACGTCTCCCCTCAGGTGTCCGCCGGTGACGAGGGGGCGAGCGGGGCGGTCATCACGAAGTTGGCGGTCGGGCCCCACGACGTCCTGCGCAGCGGCCGGCTGCTGATGGAGGTGTCCGGCAGGCCCGTGTTCGTGCTGCGGGGAGGGCTGCCCGTCTACCGGGACCTGCGGCCCGGCAGCGAGGGGGAGGACGTCGAGCAGCTCCAGAAGGCACTCCGGGAGCTGGGGCACCCCACCACGCCCGACGCGGACGGCACGTTCGGCGCGGGGACCAAGGCGGCGCTGGGCTCCTTCTACGCGTCGATCGGCTACGACCCGCTGCCGGCCCAGGACGACGAGGGCGAGGGGCTTAAGGCCGCCGCGGACGCGGTGCGTTCGGCCGAACGGGCGCTGGAGGACGCCCAGGACTCCCGGTCCGCGGCCAAGGACGACGACGAGGCGCCCGGTGATCCGCGCAAGGCCGTGGAACGCGCCACGGAGGACCTGGACGACGCACGGGCCGTCCACGCCGAGGTCCTGGCGAAGTCGGGCCCGATGCTTCCCGCGGGCGAGGCGGTGTTCCTGAAGAGCTTCCCGGCCCGGGTGAACGCGGTGCAGGGCCTCGTCGGCGCCAAGGTGTCGGGGACGGCCATGACGCTGTCCTCGGGCCGGCTGGTCGTGCAGGCGTACGTCCCCGAGTACCAGAAGGGGCTGCTGCGCGCCGGGCAGGACGTGGAGATCTACTCGGAGGTGTCCGGGGTGTCGGCCGGGGCGAAGGTCTCCCGCGTCGCGGACACGCAGACCGCCCCGGCCGGGGAGAGCGGCACCGCGCCGGGGGCGGAGGCCGGCGGCGCTCCGGCCGCCGGCCCGTCCGGTTATCTGGTGCGGATCACGCCGGACAAGGCGCTCGACGCCCGGCTGAACGGCCAGGACGTCAGGCTCACCATCAAGGCCGCCTCCACCGGCGGCAAGGCCCTCGTGGTCCCGGTCACCGCGATCACCGCGGGTGCGGACGGCCGGACCGTGGTGACCGTATGCGCAGCGTCCGGTGCGCAGAAGCGCGTCGAGATACGTCCGGGGACCTCCGGCGACGGCTTCGTGGCCGTCGTCCCCGTGGTGGAGACCGCCCTGCGCGCGGGCGACCGGGTCGTCACCGGGGTACGGAAATGAGCGCGCCCGTCATCGAGTTCCGGCAGGCTGCCCTGACCTATCCGGGACCACCGCCGGTCGCCGCCCTCCGGCCCTGCGACCTGGTGGTCCGCCGCGGCGAGTTCGTGACCGTCGTCGGACCGTCCGGATCGGGCAAGTCGACGTTCCTCAACATCGCCGGACTGCTGGACGCGCCCACCTCGGGGACGTACCTCCTCGACGGACTGGACACCGGCGCGCTGAAGGACGGCGACCGCACCGCACTGCGCGGACGCAGGATCGGCTTCGTCTTCCAGTCCTTCCATCTGCTGCCGCACCGCAGCGCCCTGGAGAACGTCACGCTGGCCATGGTCTACAGCGGCGTGCCCCGCAAGGAGCGCGGGCGGCGGGCGAAGGAGGCGCTGGTACGGGTCGGACTCGGGCACAGGGTCGCATCCCTGCCCACCACGCTGTCCGGCGGGGAGCGGCAGCGGGTGGCGATCGCCCGGGCGCTGGTGGCCCGGCCCTCCCTGCTGCTGTGCGACGAGCCGACCGGCAACCTCGACACCGCCAACGCGCAGTCCGTGCTGGCCCTGCTCGCGGAACTGCACGCGGATGGGATGACGGTGCTGGTGATCACGCACGACCCGGAAGTGGCGGGGCGCGGCGCGCGGACGGTCACGATCCGCGACGGGGTCCTGGGCGAACGCGCGGGGGCGGCGGCCGGATGATCCGCGGCAGGTTCCCCCGGCGCCGGACGCCCCCGGTGCGGCCCTCCGTGTTCTCCTTCGGCGACCTGCTCGGCGAATCACTCGCCGGCACGCTGCAGCGCCCCGCCCGCTCCGCGCTGACGGCCCTCGGCACGGTCCTGGGCGTCGGCACGTTCGTGGCCATCTTGGGGCTGACCGCCACCGCCTCCTCACAGATCGACGCCCGCTTCGACTCGCTCAGCGCCACGGAGGTGTCGGTCGAGGACAAGGCCTCGGAGCAGAACGAGTTCGCCGGGCCCGCCTTCCCGCCCGACGCCGACGCACGCGTGGAGCGGCTGAACGGCGTCCGCAGCGCCGGGGTCTACTGGCCGGTCCGCCTGGCCGACACCGTCACCGTGCGCTCCGCCCCGGTGGGCGGGGCCGCGGGCGGCGGGAGGACGGAGGTGGTCGCCGCGTCCCCCGGTGTACTGGAGGCGGCCGAGCCCACGCTCTCCCAGGGGCGGATCTACGACGACCTCATGTCCCGCGACGGGGCGTTCGTCGCCGTCATCGGATCGGGCGTCGCGGCCCGGCTCGGCATCACCACCCTGGAGACCCGGCCCGCCGTCTTCGTCGGGGACCAGCCGTTCACCGTCACCGGGATCGTCGAGAACACCGAACGCAAGGCCGACCTGCTCCTGTCGGTCGTCGTCCCGCGCACCACGGCCGAGAAGGTCTGGGGCCCGCCCGAGGGCAGCAGCGCCGCCATGCTGATCTCCACCGACCTGGGCGCCGCCCAGCAGGTCGCCCGGCTGGCACCGACCGCGCTGCGGCCCGACCACCCCGAATACCTCAAGGCCGTGCCGCCGCCGGATCCCCGGGTGCTGCGCTCCGGGGTCAGCGGGGACCTGAGCCAGCTGTTCCTGCTCCTGGCGGGCATCTGTCTGGTCATCGGGGCCGTCGGGATCGCCAACACCACCCTGGTGTCGGTTCTGGAACGCACCGGAGAGATCGGTCTGCGGCGCGCGCTCGGCGCCCGGGCCAGGCACATCACCCTTCAGTTCCTCGCCGAGTCCGGGTTCCTCGGGGCCCTCGGCGGGCTGATCGGGACCTCGCTGGGCGTCGTCACGGTGGTCGGCGTGGCCGTGGCCCGCGACTGGACCCCGGTCGTGCACCCGGCGACGGCCGCGGCGGCACCCGCCATCGGCCTCCTCACCGGGGTCCTGGCCGGGCTGTATCCGGCGTGGCGGGCGTCCCGGATCGAGCCCGCCGAGGCTCTGCGCCGCTGATCGGCGGCGCGGGGCTCCCATGCAGCGGGCCCGCCCCGACGCGGCGGGGCCGGGCTGCTTGAATGGGTGGGTGACCCGAGCCTCCCTGGACAAGCAGCCGCACGAAGTCGCCTCGATGTTCGACGACGTGGCGGCGAACTACGACCTCACCAACGACGTGCTCTCGCTCGGCCAGGCCCGGCTGTGGCGCAAGGAGGTCGCCGCCGCGGTGCGCGCCCGGCCCGCGGAGAAGGTCCTCGACCTCGCCGCCGGGACGGCGACGTCCTCGCTGCCGTTCGCCGCGACCGGTGCGTACGTCGTGCCGTGCGACTTCTCCATCGGCATGCTGCGCGAGGGCAAGAAGCGCAACTCCTGGCTGCCGTTCACCGCGGGCGACGCGACGAAGCTGCCGTTCCGCGACGAGACCTTCGACGCGGTGACCATCTCCTTCGGGCTGCGCAACGTCCAGGACACCGACGCGGCGCTCCGTGAGCTGTACCGGGTGACCAAGCCGGGCGGCCGGGTGGTCATCTGCGAGTTCTCCCAGCCGGTCTGGGCGCCGTTCCGGACCGTCTACACCGAGTACCTGATGCGTGCGCTGCCCCCGGTCGCGCGCGCCGTGTCGTCCAACCCCGACGCGTACGTCTACCTCGCCGAGTCGATCCGCGCCTGGCCCGACCAGGCCGGGCTGGCGGCCAGGCTCCAGCAGGCCGGCTGGTCGAAGGTCGCCTGGCGCAACCTCAGCGGTGGCATCGTCGCGCTGCACCGGGGCGTTCGCACCTGACGGGGTCCGAGGGCGCTCACGGCGGGCGCGCCCGTTGAAAAGCGGTGCTGGAGACCCGAGTTGACGGGAACGGAGTTGACGGGAACCGGGTGACGTGGAAGATGTGTCCGTTGATACGGCACGCGTCCTTCCCGTTCCCCTGCGTCACCGTTCCAGCCGTCCCCGTCTCCCCGTTGCGGAGTCCTCATGCCGTCGTACTGCCCCTTCTGCGGATCCCCGGCGCCGGACGAGGCGCGCTTCTGCATGACGTGCGGGCGTGAGCGCCCACCGGCGCCCGCGTCGCCTCCGCAGGCACCCACCTCGCCTCCCCAGGCCKCCGCCCAGCCGCCGGCCGCGTCCCCCAGGTCGGACAGCCCGAAGCCGCCGTGCTCCGTGCCCGAGCCGAAGAGGTCCGCCTGCCCGCGCAGGTCGTACTCGAAGTGGGCGCCCCAGCTCACGCCGAGCACATGCAGTCCGATGTTGGGCGCTGCAGCGTGCCGGCGAGTGATTCGCCGAGCAGGTCGCCGAAGGAGAACACGGAGGGCCGCACCGGGGGCGTCCGGCGCCGGGGGAACCTGCCGCGGATCATCCGGCCGCCGCCCCCGCGCGTTCGCCCAGGACCCCGTCGCGGATCGTGACCGTCCGCTCCGGTGGCGGAACCGCCGCCCCCGCCCGGGTACGCCCCGATGCCGGTGGTCCCGGCAGGTCCTTCACCGCTCGGTGCCTTCTTCGGACGAGTGTTCCGGGGCGACTGGGCGGGCTCGGTGAAGGCCGCCGCCTGGCCCACCGGACTGATCGTGGCCCTCGCGGTGGCGCTCTCCGTTCCCACGTACGGCCAGGGCGACGACGTCGTCGTCGGCTGGAGCGACCGGCTGCGGATCGCGCTGGCGATGCTGCTCCAGGCGTTCGGCGGCGGCTTCGAGCTGAGCGCGACCGGGCCCGGCCGCCTGAACGGCTCCGACTACGGCAACGGTTACGGCTCCGACTACGGCTCCGGCGGACCGGACTTCGGGTCGGACTTCGGCGGCCTGGGCCCGGGTACCCAGGGCAGCTACACGCTCGCCATCGTCCCGCTCACCGTCACCGTGCTGTGGATCGGCGCCCTGCTCCTCGGCGCCCGGGCGGCCCGCAGACAGGGCGGCGGCCTCGAAGCGGCCGTACGGATCAGCCTCGTGGCCACCGCCGCCGTCCTGGTCCTCGGGCTCTTCGCGCAGCCCGTGATCGAGGACGTCTCGGTCTCGTCCTCCCCGGTCCTCGCCGCCCTCGGCGCGCTCGTGATGGCGCTGCTCGTCACCGGCGGCGTACTGCAACGCGACGCGGCGGCCCAGTGGCTGGCGCAGCGCCCCGGGACGCTGACCCTGGTCCGGGCAGCCGGCACGGCGGTCCGGGCGCTCGGCATCGTGCTGCTGCTGTGCTCGCTGATCGGCATCGTCCTGTACGCCACCGCGGACGACGTCGACGGCGAAGCCCTGCTGATCGCCCTGCCGTTGCTGCCCAACATCGGACTGCATGTGCTCGGCGTGAGCTGGGGCGCCCACTTCGAGTACGACCTGCGCGGGCAGGCGGACCTCTTCGGCTCGGGCACGGAGCACGGCGGCTTCGGGCTGTCCGACCTGGGGGACGCGGCCGGCGGCTGGGCGGTGGCCGGGGCGCTGGCCACCGGCGTCGTCTGCGCGCTGACGATCGGCCTGCTCGCCGCGCGCCGCTCGGCCGGCAGGGGCGAACAGGCCACCGCGGGAGGCCTGTTCCTGCTGCTGGTCCTGGTGACGGCCGCGCTGGGCGGAGTGTCGGCGCAGCTTTCCGGCACCGTCGACGACATGGACGGCCGGGGCACCGTGGAGTTCGCCCTGAGCCTGTCGGAGGTGCTGCTGTTCGGCCTGTTGTGGGTCGGCGGCGCGGTCTTCGTCGCCCCGTACCTGCTGCGGCTGACGGGGCTCGCGCCGGCGGTGCCCGGGGCTTACCCGGCGGCTCCGGGCGCGTACGGCGCCTACGCCCCGTACGCCCCGCAGCCGGCGCCCGCCCCCGAGCCGTCCGGCCGCAAGCGGACCGTCGCCCTCTGGTGCGCGACGCTCGCCGCCGCGCTGCTCGTCGGAGGCGGGGCGACCGCCGGTGTCCTGGCCCTGACGGACCGGGACAGCGGCGACGACAAGCCCGCGCCCGTCCGCAGCACCGAGCCCGCCACGGAACAGTCCGACGCCGACACGTCCACCGACCAGGTCAACGCCCCCGCCGCCCCGGACGCGCCACGTCAACGGCCGGCCGCGCACGTCACCGTCGCAGCTCCAGCCGGAAGCACACCGCCTCCTGGCCCTCACGCGGGGTCGTGAAGCTCTCCGCCCGCTCCATGCCCAGGCGCCGGGCCACCGCGATCGACCGCTCGTTGAGCGCGTCGATCGTCGCCACCACCCGCTCCACCCGGGCCGCGCGCAGCCGCTCCAGCGTGAGGCGCGCGGCCGCGGTCGCGTAGCCGCGGCCCCAGGCCGGACGGGCCAGCCGCCAGCCGATCTCGATCTCGCCCGCGGGGCCGTAGCTACGGTGCGGCCACGGCTGAGCACCCGTGAAGCCGAGCACCTCGCCGTTCCCGTCGAGCACGGTCCACAGGCAGAAGCCCAGCTCCGCGTCGTGTCTGCGCTGGCGGGCGGTCCACTCCTCGTACATGGACAGTTCGGAAGGACGGCCGCCGAAGAACTCCATGACGTCCGGGTCGTCGAAGACGCGGTGCCAGGCCACGGCGTCCTCGTCGGTCGGGACACGCAGCTGTACGACGGGGAGCGCGGGAGGCGCGAGCGACATCGGGGAGCCCTTCGGAGGGTGGGACAACAGGCCCCCATAGACTGCACGGGACATGTGCCGCGCGGCACGCGATTTCGAGTCTTCGGGAGATCCGACCGTGACCGAGCCCCTGTCCGAACACAGCGCGGACGTGATCGTCGTCGGGGCAGGCCCAGCCGGCTCCACCACCGCGTACTACCTCGCCAAGGCCGGACTCGACGTCCTCCTCCTGGAGAAGACCGCCTTCCCGCGCGAGAAGGTCTGCGGCGACGGCCTCACGCCGCGTGCCACCAAGCAGCTCGTCTCCATGGGCATCGACATCTCCGAAGAGGCCGGCTGGCTGCGCAACAAGGGCCTGCGCATCATCGGCGGCGGCGTCCGGCTCCAGCTGGACTGGCCGGATCTCGCCTCGTACCCGGACTACGGACTGGTCCGCAAGCGCGACGACTTCGACGAGCAGCTGGCCCGCCAGGCGCAGAAGGCCGGCGCGCGGCTGTACGAGCGCTGCAACGTCGGCGCCCCCATCAAGGACGAGCGCACCGGCCGCATCACCGGAGTGGAGGCGAAGCTCGGCGAGGAGAAGACCCCGGTCACCTTCCACGCCCCTCTCGTCGTCGCCGCCGACGGCAACTCGACCCGGCTCTCCGTCGCGATGGGCCTGCACCGCCGCGAGGACCGTCCGATGGGTGTCGCGGTCCGTACGTACTTCACCTCGCCGCGCCACGACGACGACTACCTGGAGTCCTGGCTGGAGCTCTGGGACCGTCGCGGGGCCGAGGACCGGCTGCTGCCCGGCTACGGGTGGATCTTCGGCATGGGCGACGGCACCTCCAACGTCGGCCTCGGCATCCTCAACTCCTCCGCCGCCTTCAAGGAGCTCGACTGGCGCGAGGTCCTCAAGGCGTGGTGTGCCTCCATGCCCGAGGACTGGGGCTACACCCCCGAGAACATGACGATGCCGATCCGGGGCGCCGCCCTCCCGATGGCGTTCAACCGCCAGCCGCACTACACCAAGGGCCTGCTGCTCGTCGGTGACGCGGGCGGCATGGTCAACCCGTTCAACGGCGAAGGCATCGCGTACGCCATGGAGTCGGGGCAGATCGCCGCGGACGTCATCGTCCAGGCCCACGCCCGCGCGACCCCGGCCCAGCGCGAGCTGGCCCTGAGCAACTACCCGAAGGTGCTCAAGGAGACCTACGGCGGCTACTACACGATGGGCCGCGCCTTCGTGAAGCTGATCGGCAACCCGAAGGTCATGAAGGTCGCCACCCAGCGCGGTCTCACCCACCCGCTGCTGATGAAGTTCACCCTGAAGATGCTCGCCAACCTCACCGACCCGACGGGCGGCGACGCGATGGACCGCATCATCAACGGTCTGACGAAGGTCGCGCCCCGCGCCTAGGACCTGGGCACTGCCCCGTCCGTACGAAGTGGACCGGGGCCGCGAGCACCACGAGCAGGGCCGTCGCGGCTCCGAGCCACATGACCGCGTGGAGCGAGGCGTGGTCCACGACGTAGCCGCCCGCCAGTGCGCCGACGGCGATCGTCGCCTGGAACGACGCCGTGAACAGGACCGAGGCCGCCTCGGGGGTGCCCGGCGCCGCGCGGGCGAACCAGGTCTGTGAGCAGACCGGGACCGCGCCGTAGCCGAGCCCCCACAGGACGAGGAGTGCGAGCGCGCCCCCCTCGGATGGGCCGAGGACGGGCAGGAGCGCGGTCGCCGCGGCGATCGTGGCGGCGGCGGCCCCGAAGGCGGTGTGCGGCCGGCGCGTCACCAGGGCGCCTCCGAGGAAGTTGCCGGCCACGCCCGCCGCACCGTAGACGAGCAGGAAGCCGGTGATCAGGCCCGGCCCGGCGTGCGTGATCCCGCGCAACAGTGGTGTCACGTAGGTGTACGTGCCGAAATGTGCCAGTACGACGAGGAACGTCATCAGCAGCGCGAACCGGGTGTCCGGGCGGCGCAGCAGAGCGCGGAGCACGGCCGGGCGGGTGACGCGCTCCGGCGGCAGCGCGGGCAGAGACAGGAGCAGCAGGGCCAGCACGGCCGTGGACAGTAGCCCCATCGTAACGAACGCGGTGCGCCAGCCCGCCAGATCGCCGATGAGGGTTCCGGCGGGGACGCCGAGCACGGAGCCGAGGGGGACGGCGGCGAAGACGACCGCGGTCGCCCGGGCGGCGGACGGGGCGGGGACCAGCCGGCCGGCCAGGCCGGCGCCGATCGACCAGAAGCCGCCGATGGTGATGCCGACCAGGACCCGGGCGACGAGCACGACCCCGTAGGCGGTCGCGGCGGCGGTGAGGAAGTTGGCCACGGCGAGGAGCAGGACGAAGGCGGCGAGCATCAGCCGCCGGTCGGCGCGGGCCGTCGCGAGGGTCACCACCGGGGCGGCGACGGCGGCCAGGAGGCCCGGCATCGTCATCATCAGGCCCGCCGTACCGTCCGCGACCGCGAAGTCGGCGCCGATCGGCGTCAGCAGACCGATCGGCAGGATCTCCGTGGTGACGACGGCGAAGATGCCCAGCGTCACGGAGAGGACGGCCAGTCGGCCGCGTAAGGGCGTGGGGGACGCGGCGTCGGTGCGGGGGTCGGTCGTGGTGGACATGGCGGGGCCGTCCTGGGTCCGGTGACGCGGGAGCTGTTCGCTCCAGTTCACAAGCTCCCGGGTACGGAGTCCGGCAGGTTCCCGACGTCACCGTGGACGCCGGGGGTGAGGTCGGAAACCCGCCGGGAACGCCGAAGGGCCGCGGCTCCCGAGCGGGGGAACCGCGGCCCTTCGAAGTGCGCCGAGGCGCTTGTGAATCCGTGAACTCAGAGGACGCGGACCGCGCCCGACGGCGGGTCGTAGTCCAGGGACTTCTGCACCACACCGGTGGAGGAGTTCTGCGCACCGACGAACTGGCCGCCGCCCACGTAGATGCCGACGTGGTACGCGCTGCCCGCGCCGCCCCAGTACAGGATGTCGCCCGGCTGGAGGTTGCTCAGCGAGACCTGGGTGCCCGCGGTCGACTGGCTCTGCGAGACGCGCGGCAGGTCGACGCCCACCGTGCGGAACGCGGCCTGGACGAGGCCGGAGCAGTCCCAGGAGTTGGGGCCGGTGCCGCCGGACACGTATGCGTCGCCGACCTGCGCCTGCGCGAACGCGACGACGGAGGCGGCGGTGCCCGTGGCGGTGGAGGAGTACGACGTCGTCGCGGTCGAGCCGGACGAGGACGAGCCGGAGGACGTGCTGAGCGTCGTGCGCTCGGCGGCGCGGGAGGCGCGCTCGGCGGCCTCCGCCTTGGCTTCGGCTTCGGCCTTCGCCTTGGCTTCGGCCTTCTTCTTGGCCTCGGCCTTGCGGACCGCCTCGGCCTTGGCCTTCTTGGCGTCCTTGGCGGCGGTGGTGGCCGCTGCCTCCTCGTGGGCCTGCGTCTCCAGGTCCAGGGCGACCTGCTGCGTGGCCTCGGCGGACGCCGCGACGGTGGTGGAGAGACCGGCCGTGATGGTCGGCATCTCGATCGTCTGGGTCACCGGCTCGGCCTGGGCCGGACCGGCAGCGCCTGCGACCGCGATGGTGCTGAGGACGCCACCGGCAACTCCGGCCCGCAGCGCCGTCTTCGAGGCGTTTCGGCGGGGCTTCCGGTGGCTGGGTATGAGAGCGGTGTGGGACATGGGTACTAGCGCTATCAGGGCCTCAGGGGTCCCATCAAGAAACGTGTGTTGCGACACAGTTACGTCCGGAATCTGTGAATCCGCTTCCTGAGGGCCTTTATTGACGCCGTAACGGGCATAACGGTCAGGCTCGATCACTGCTGTGATCACGGGTTTTCAGCAATACGCCCGAATTGCCCGTCACTTACCATCCGTTCACACGGTTGGCCAAGCCCGCTTCTCCGGCGGCCTCGCGTGAGTGACGCAGGTCACAGCATGACCTTCGCGTGACGGGCATACGAGGACCTCGCGCGAGGGGTGCCTCGCCGGCGGATGTCCGGGGCCGGGGAACTAGCCGCGCGTCGCGCTTGATTCGCCCGATAGTGGAGTGATGCCGGGATGCGTCCACTTCGTTCCTCCGGGCCCCCCGCGCGGGTGACGCGGCCCCGGACCCAGAGTGGGGCAGATCCCTTTATCACCCGATCGCGTCCATCGCCAATTTGGCACCCGGCACTGTCGCTTGATAGAGCGACACCTCTTTGACCAGCGGTAACGGCGGGAGATGTCACGTCTCGTGATCACTCGGCCGCTTCGTGTACGAAGATCACCGCTCATCCGACTTCATGATCGTTCGTCAGGTGGTGGAGATCACAAAGACGTTGTCGTACCCCGTGTCGCAGATCACAGGACGGCAGGCATAGGATGCGGGGCAGTCGGGCTTGTGAACTGCCTCACATGTGCACGATCTTGGTGAGGTGGCGAGCCAGGTCGCCCGATGCGGTCCAACGGTCAAGGACGACTGGAAGGAGCGAGGAGCGTGAATGCCTACGCGCCCATCCTCGTGCTCGGCGCCCTCGGGGCAGGCTTTGCGATCTTCTCCGTGGTCAGTGCCACGCTTATCGGTCCCAAGCGGTACAACCGGGCGAAGCTCGAAGCGTACGAGTGCGGTATTGAACCCACCCCGACTCCAGCCGGAGGCGGCCGTTTTCCCATCAAGTACTACCTGACGGCGATGCTCTTCATCGTCTTCGACATCGAGATCGTCTTCCTCTATCCCTGGGCGGTCACCTTCGACGCCCTCGGGATCTTCGGGCTCGTCGAGATGCTGATCTTCGTGCTCACCGTCTTCGTCGCCTATGCGTATGTATGGCGTCGCGGCGGCCTGGAATGGGACTGAGGGGCTGAGGGGCACACATGGGACTCGAAGAGAAGCTGCCCAGCGGCTTCGTGCTGACCACTGTCGAGCAGGCCGCCGGCTGGGTACGGAAGTCATCCGTCTTCCCGGCCACCTTCGGCCTCGCCTGCTGCGCCATCGAGATGATGACGACCGGGGCCGGGCGCTACGACCTCGCCCGGTTCGGCATGGAGGTCTTCCGCGGATCGCCGCGGCAGGCGGACCTGATGATCGTGGCGGGACGGGTCAGCCAGAAGATGGCGCCCGTCCTGCGGCAGGTCTACGACCAGATGCCGAACCCCAAGTGGGTCATCTCCATGGGGGTTTGCGCGTCATCGGGCGGAATGTTCAACAATTACGCCATTGTTCAAGGTGTTGATCATATTGTCCCGGTTGATATCTATTTGCCGGGCTGCCCACCGCGGCCCGAGATGCTGATGGACGCGATCCTCAAGCTCCACCAGAAGATCCAGGGCTCCAAGCTCGGGGTCAACGCCGAGGAGGCCGCCCGCGAGGCGGAGGACGCGGCCCTCAAGGCACTGCCCCTGATCGAGATGAAGGGGCTGCTGCGATGAGCGAGAAGGAGCAGGGCGCGAACGGCGTTCCCGCCCCGCGCGACGAGCACGGCGAGGTCATCGGCGTACGCAAGGGCATGTTCGGCGCCGACAACGGCGGCGACACCTCGGGCTACGGCGGCCTCGTCCGCACCGTCGCCCTGCCGGGCGCCACCTCGCGCCCGTACGGCGGCTGGTTCGACGAGGTGGCCGACGAACTCGAAGGCGCCCTGGAGGAACAGGGACTGCTTCCCGAGAACGCCATCGAGAAGACGGTCGTCGACCGCGACGAGCTCACCTTCCACATCGCCCGCGAGCACCTGCCCACCGTCGCTAGAACCCTGCGCGACGACCCGGCACTGCGCTTCGAGCTCTGTACGGGGGTGAGCGGCGTCCACTTCCCCGGAGACAAGGGACGTGAACTGCACGCCGTCTACCACCTGCGCTCGATCACCCACGGCCGGCTCATCCGGCTGGAGGTCTCCGCACCGGACGACGACCGGCACATCCCGTCCCTCGTCGCGGTCTATCCGACCAACGACTGGCACGAGCGCGAGACCTACGACTTCTTCGGGCTCGTCTTCGACGGGCATCCCGCCCTCACCCGGATCATGATGCCGGACGACTGGCAGGGCTTCCCGCAGCGCAAGGACTACCCGCTCGGCGGCATCGCCATCGAGTACAAGGGCGCCCAGATCCCGGCTCCGGACCAGCGGAGGTCGTACTCCTGATGACCACTCCCCACGCGACTCCCCGCGCCACGACCGAGGGGACTGTATATACAGTCACCGGCGGCGACTGGGACGAGGTCGTCGAGTCGGCGGCCAAGTCCGACGACGAGCGCATCATCGTCAACATGGGTCCCCAGCACCCGTCCACGCACGGCGTGCTCCGGCTGATCCTGGAGATCGACGGCGAGACCGTCACCGAGGCCCGCTGCGGCATCGGCTACCTCCACACCGGCATCGAGAAGAACCTCGAATTCCGGAACTGGACACAGGGCACCACCTTCGTCACGCGCATGGACTACCTGACGCCGTTCTTCAACGAGACGGCGTACTGCCTGGGGGTCGAGAAGCTCCTCGGCATCGAGGACCAGATCCCCGACCGGGCCACCGTCCTGCGCGTGCTCCTGATGGAGCTCAACCGGATCTCCTCGCACCTGGTGTGCATCGCCACCGGCGGCATGGAGCTCGGCGCCACGACGATCATGATCTACGGCTTCCGCGATCGTGAACTCGTTCTCGATCTCTTCGAGCTGATCACCGGCCTGCGGATGAACCACGCGTTCGTCCGCCCCGGCGGCCTCGCCCAGGACCTGCCCCCGGGCGCGGTCGACCAACTGCGCGAGTTCGTGAAGACCATGAAGAAGAACCTGCCGGAGTACGACAAGCTCGCCACCGGCAACCCCATCTTCAAGGCCCGCATGCAGGACGTCGGCTACCTCGACCTCACCGGCTGCATGGCGCTCGGCGCCACCGGCCCGGTCCTGCGCTCCGCCGGACTCCCGCACGACCTGCGCAAGACCGATCCCTACTGCGGGTACGAGAACTACGAGTTCGACGTCCCCACGGCCGACAGCTGCGACTCCTACGGACGCTTCCTCATCCGGCTGGAGGAGATGCGCCAGTCGCTGCGGATCATCGAGCAGTGCATCGACCGGCTCGCGCCGGGACCGGTCATGGTCGCCGACAAGAAGATCGCCTGGCCCGCGCAGCTCGCGCTCGGACCGGACGGACTCGGCAACTCGCTCGACCACATCAAGAAGATCATGGGCACCTCCATGGAGGCCCTGATCCACCACTTCAAGCTGGTGACCGAGGGATTCCGGGTCCCGGCCGGGCAGGCGTACACCGCGGTCGAGTCGCCCAAGGGCGAACTCGGCGTGCACGTCGTCTCGGACGGCGGCACCCGCCCCTACCGGGTCCACTTCCGCGACCCGTCCTTCACCAACCTCCAGGCCATGGCGGCGATGTGCGAGGGCGGCCAGGTCGCCGACGTCATCGTCGCCGTCGCATCCATCGACCCCGTGATGGGAGGCGTCGACCGGTGACCGAAGCACGTAGCGAAGTCAGTCTGGGGATGCCGCAGCTCCCCGCCCCCGCCTACCCGGCCGAGGTGCGCGCCAGGCTCGAAGCGGATGCGAAGGAGGTGATCGCCCGCTACCCCGGCAGCCGCTCCGCGCTGCTGCCGCTGCTGCACCTCGTGCAGTCCGAGGAGGGGTACGTCTCGCGTACGGGCATGGCGTTCTGCGCCGAACTGCTCGGCCTCACCACCGCCGAGGTCACCGCGGTCGCCACCTTCTACACGATGTACCGGCGGAAGGCCGGCGGCGACTACCAGGTCGGCGTCTGCACCAACACGCTCTGCGCGGTGATGGGCGGCGACGCGATCTTCGACCGGCTCAAGGACCACCTCGGCGTCGGCAACGACGAGACGACCGAGGACGGCAAGGTCACCCTCGAACACATCGAGTGCAACGCGGCCTGCGACTTCGCGCCCGTCGTGATGGTCAACTGGGAGTTCTTCGACAACCAGACGCCCGAGAGCGCGACGCGGCTCGTCGACGACCTCATCGCCGGGCGCACCGTCGAGCCGACCCGCGGCGCCCCGCTGTGCTCGTACAAGGAGACCGCCCGGATCCTGGCCGGCTTCCCCGACGAGCGCCCCGGCGCCGTCGCGGCGTCCGGCGGCGCTGGTCCCGCCTCGCTCATCGGCCTGAAGCTCGCCAAGGGCGAGGCCGCGCCGCAGGCCCGCGTGGTGGGACCGCGAGGAGAGGCCCCGCGCGACGAACCGCAGAAGGGCGCCGAACACCTCAGCTCCCACGACGCACCACAGCAGACCTCGGCCTCCGACCCGGACCACCCGGCCGGTCCCGCAGCCGAGGAGGGGGAGTGATGACGTTGGCCGCCGAAATCGACAAGAACGGGACCAGTCCCGAGAAGCTTCTCGCGCCTGTCCTGTCCGCCTTCTGGGACCAGCCGGAATCCTGGACCCTGGACACCTACCGACGCCACGAGGGCTACGAGGGACTGCGCAAGGCCCTCGCCATGACCCCCGACGACCTCATCGCGTACGTCAAGGACTCCGGTCTGCGCGGCCGCGGCGGCGCCGGATTCCCCACCGGGATGAAGTGGCAGTTCATCCCGCAGGGCGACGGCAAGCCGCACTACCTGGTGGTCAACGCCGACGAGTCGGAACCCGGGACCTGCAAGGACATCCCGCTCCTCTTCGCCAACCCGCACAGCCTGATCGAAGGCATCGTGATCGCCTGCTACGCGATCCGCTCCTCGCACGCCTTCATCTATCTGCGCGGCGAAGTCGTCCCCGTACTGCGGCGGTTGCACGAGGCCGTACGCGAGGCGTACGAGGCGGGCTATCTCGGTACGAACATCATGGGCTCCGGACTCGATCTGGAACTCACCGTGCACGCGGGCGCCGGTGCGTACATCTGTGGTGAGGAAACCGCGCTGCTCGACTCGCTCGAAGGACGCCGCGGCCAGCCCCGGCTGCGCCCGCCCTTCCCCGCGGTCGCCGGTCTCTACGCCTGCCCCACTGTGGTGAACAACGTCGAGTCCATCGCCTCGGTTCCCGCGATCCTGAACAAGGGCAAGGACTGGTTCAAGTCCATGGGCAGCGAGAAGTCCCCGGGCTTCACGCTGTACTCGCTCAGCGGACACGTCTCGGGCCCCGGCCAGTACGAGGCCCCGCTCGGCATCACGCTGCGCCAGCTCCTCGACATGAGCGGCGGCATGCGCCCCGGCCACCGGCTGAAGTTCTGGACCCCGGGCGGCTCCTCCACCCCCATGTTCACCGAGGAGCACCTCGACGTGCCCCTCGACTACGAGGGCGTCGGCGCCGCCGGATCCATGCTCGGCACCAAGGCACTCCAGTGCTTCGACGAGACCACCTGCGTCGTGCGCGCCGTCACCCGCTGGACCGAGTTCTACGCCCACGAGTCCTGCGGCAAGTGCACGCCATGCCGTGAGGGCACGTACTGGCTCGTCCAGTTGCTGCGCGACATCGAGGCCGGCAAGGGACAGATGTCCGACCTCGACAAGCTGAACGACATCGCCGACAACATCAACGGCAAGTCGTTCTGCGCCCTCGGCGACGGCGCCGCCTCGCCGATCTTCTCCTCGCTGAAGTACTTCCGCGAGGAGTACGAGCAGCACATCACCGGCAAGGGCTGCCCCTTCGATCCCGCCAGGTCGACCGTCTGGGCCGACGACAAGAACGCATCCCAGGGGGTGAACGCATGACAGTCACCACGAGTGCGCCCTCCGGGGGCGGCGAGGCGGCGCTCCCGCCCGAGGACCTGGTCACGCTGACCATCGACGGCATCGAGATCAGCGTGCCCAAGGGCACCCTGGTCATCCGCGCCGCCGAACTCCTCGGCATCGAGATCCCGCGCTTCTGCGACCACCCGCTCCTCGACCCGGCCGGCGCCTGCCGCCAGTGCATCGTCGAGGTCGAGGGCCAGCGCAAGCCGATGGCGTCCTGCACCATCACCTGCACCGACGGCATGGTCGTCAAGTCGCAGATCACCTCGCCCGTCGCCGACAAGGCGCAGCGCGGCGTGATGGAGCTGCTGCTCATCAACCACCCGCTGGACTGTCCGGTCTGCGACAAGGGCGGCGAGTGCCCGCTCCAGAACCAGGCGATGTCGCACGGCGACGCGACCTCCCGCTTCGACGGGAGGAAGCGGACGTACGAGAAGCCCGTCCCGATCTCCACCCAGGTGCTGCTGGACCGTGAGCGGTGCGTGCTCTGCGCGCGCTGCACCCGGTTCTCCAACCAGGTGGCGGGCGACCCGATGATCGAGCTGATCGAGCGCGGCGCGCTCCAGCAGGTCGGCACCGGCGAGGGCGACCCGTTCGAGTCGTACTTCTCCGGCAACACCATCCAGATCTGCCCGGTCGGGGCGCTGACCTCGGCGGCCTACCGGTTCCGCTCCCGCCCCTTCGACCTCGTGTCGACGCCGTCGGTGTGCGAGCACTGCGCGGGCGGCTGCGCCACCCGCACCGACCACCGGCGCGGCAAGGTCATGCGGCGCCTGGCCTCCAACGACCCCGAGGTCAACGAGGAATGGCTCTGCGACAAGGGCCGCTTCGGCTTCCGCTACGCCCAGCAGCGCGACCGGCTCACCACGCCGCTGGTCCGTAACGAGGCGGGCGAGCTGGAACCGGCGAGCTGGCCCGAGGCGCTGGCCGCCGCGGCCGCCGGACTCTCCGCCGCACGCGGCAGGACCGGTGTCCTGACGGGCGGCCGGCTGACCGTCGAGGACGCGTACGCGTACAGCAAGTTCGCCCGGGTCGCCCTGGACACCAACGACATCGACTTCCGGGCCCGGGTCCACAGCGGCGAGGAGGCCGACTTCCTGGCCGCCCGCGTCGCGGGACGCGGCCGTGACCTGGACGGCAGCGGGGTCACGTACACCTCGCTGGAGAAGGCCCCGACCGTGCTGCTGGTCGGGTTCGAGTCCGAGGAGGAGGCGCCCGGCGTCTTCCTGCGGCTGCGCAAGGCGCACCGCAAGCACGGACAGCGGACCTTCTCCGTCGCCTCGCACGCCACCCGCGGCCTCACGAAGGCGGGCGGCACGCTGCTGCCCGCCGCACCCGGTACCGAGACCGAGTGGCTGGACGCCATCGCGGGCGGGGTCGGCCTGGAAGGCGACGGTGCCGTCGCCGCCGAGGCGCTGCGCGGTGCGGGCGCCCTGATCGTGGTCGGCGAGCGGCTGGCCGGAGTGCCCGGCGGGCTGACCGCCGCGGTACGGGCGGCGACCGCGACCGGAGCCACCCTGGTGTGGATCCCGCGCCGGGCCGGCGAGCGCGGCGCGGTGGAGGCGGGCGCGCTCCCGTCGCTGCTGCCCGGCGGCCGGCCGGCCACCGACCCGCGGGCCCGGGAGGAGGTGGCGTCCGTCTGGGGCGTCGCCGAACTCCCGTCCCGCTTCGGCCGCGACACCGGCCAGATCGTCGAGGCCGCGGCCTCCGGCGAACTGGGCGCGCTGCTCGTCGCCGGTGTCGAGGCCGATGACCTGCCCGATCCGGCCCGGGCCCTGGAGGCCCTGGACCAGGTCGGTTTCCTGGTCTCCCTGGAGCTCCGGCCCAGCGAGGTCACCGACCGCGCCGACGTGGTGTTCCCGGTGGCCGCGGTCGCGGAGAAGTCCGGCACCTTCCTCAACTGGGAGGGCAGGGCGCGGATGTTCGAGGCCGCGCTGAAGCCCGAGCAGATGACGCGGAACCTCGCGCCGGGCGACGCCCGGGTGCTGCACATGCTGGCGGACGCCCTCGACGTCCACTTCGCGCTGCCGGACCTGAAGTCCGTACGCCGTGAGCTGGACCGGCTCGGCGGCTGGCAGGGCGCGCACGCGGACGACCCGCGCGCCTCGGCCCAGCCGCTGCCCCGGCCCGGCGACGGTGAGGCCATCCTCGCGGGCCACCGGATGCTGCTCGACCTGGGCCGGCTCCAGGAGGGCGATACGGCGCTGGCCGGGACGCGGCACGCCGCTGTCGCCCGCCTCTCCGCCGCCACCGCCGCCGAGACCGGCGTCAAGGACGGCGATCTGCTGGCCGTCTCCGGCCCGGCGGGCAGCGTCGAACTGCCGCTCCGGGTCACCGAGATGCCGGACCGCGTGGTCTGGGTGCCGCTGAACTCCGTCGGGCGCGGTGTGCCGGCCGACACCGGTGCCCGCCCCGGCGGCCCGGTCCGGATCGGCCCCGCCGCACCCGGCATTTCCGACGTCACACCGGAGGTGGGGGCGTGAGTGCCTTCGCTCAACTGGCCACGGCCCCGCACGGCGCCGTGCTCGCCGCCGAGGACCTGTCGATGTTCGGCACCGACCCGTGGTGGCTCGTCGTCATCAAGGCGGTCTTCTGCTTCGCGTTCCTGATGGTGACCGTGCTCTTCTCCATCGTGTGGGAGCGCAAGGTCGTCGCCTGGATGCAGCTGCGCATCGGCCCCAACCGGCACGGCCCCTGGGGCATGCTCCAGTCGCTCGCCGACGGCATCAAGCTGATGCTGAAGGAAGACGTCATCGTCAAGCGGGCGGACAAGGTCGTCTACGTCCTCGCCCCGATCATCGCGGCGATCCCGGCGTTCATGGCGATCGCGGTCATCCCGTTCGGACCGTCCGGCAACGAGGTCTCGATCTTCGGGCACCGTACGGCGATGCAGCTCACCGACCTGCCGATCGCGATGCTCTACATCCTCGCGGTCGCCTCGGTCGGGATCTACGGCATCGTGCTGGCGGGCTGGTCCTCCGGATCGACGTACCCGCTGCTCGGCGGGCTCCGCTCCTGCGCCCAGATGATCAGCTACGAGATCGCGATGGGCGCCGCGTTCGCCTCGGTCTTCCTCTACTCCGGGTCGATGTCGACGTCGAAGATCGTGGAGGCGCAGGAGGACCGCTGGTTCATCATCCTGCTGCCGGTCTCCTTCATCATCTACATCATCACGATGGTCGGCGAGACCAACCGCGCCCCGTTCGACATGCCGGAGTCCGAGGGCGACCTGGTCGGCGGCTTCAACACCGAGTACTCGTCGATCAAGTTCGCGATGTTCATGCTCGCCGAGTACGTCAACATGGTCACCGTCTCCGCCGTCTCCGTGACCCTGTTCCTGGGCGGCTGGCGGGCCCCGTGGCCGATCAGCACCTTCTGGGAGGGCGCGAACCACGGCTGGTGGCCGATGCTCTGGTTCGTCCTCAAGGTCCAGCTGCTGCTGTTCTTCTTCATCTGGCTGCGCGGCACACTGCCCCGTGTCCGCTACGACCAGCTGATGAAGCTCGGCTGGAAGGTCCTGATCCCGGTCTCCGTCGTCTGGCTGATGATGGTCGCGACCGTACGGGCGCTGCGCAACGAGGGCTACGACTTCTCGAGGATCCTGCTCTACGTGGCCGGGGCCGTGATCGCGGTCCTGCTGATCTCCTTCGTGGTCGACATCTTCCGCGACAAGAAGGGCCGGGCCGCCGAGGCCCACGCGGAACCGGAGCCGGCGTTCGACCCGATGGCGGGTGGGTTCCCGGTGCCGCCGCTGCCCGGACAGACCCTGCCGCCCGTGCCCCGGCGCAGGCCGCGCCGCGAGCGGGAGCTCGTTGTCAGTGGCGGCGTGGATACTCAGAGTGACGGAAATCCGAGTGACGGAAAGGAGGCCGGCGGTGTCTGAACTGTCTGAGTCGCCAGGGTCCAAGAGGCCGGCGAAGTCCACGCAGGCTTCCGGCTCCTCGGAATCCCCGGGATCTTCGCGGTCCTCGGATTCCTCGGAGGACAAGTTCCTCAATCCGGTGGCCGGCTTCGGCGTGACCTTCAAGGCCATGTTCAAGAAGCGGCTGACCGAGCAGTATCCGGAGACGCCGAAGGTCACGGCGCCGCGCTTCCACGGCCGGCACCAGCTCAACCGCCACCCGGACGGGCTGGAGAAGTGCGTCGGCTGCGAGCTGTGCGCCTGGGCCTGCCCGGCGGACGCGATCTACGTCGAGGGCGCGGACAACACCGACGAGGAGCGCTACTCCCCGGGGGAGCGCTACGGCCGCGTCTACCAGATCAACTACGCGCGCTGCATCCTCTGCGGACTGTGCATCGAGGCCTGCCCGACCCGGGCGCTGACGATGACCAACGAGTTCGAGCTCGCCAACACCACCCGCGAGAGCCTCATCTACACCAAGGACGAGCTGCTCGCGGGCCTGGAGGAAGGCATGGTCGACAGCCCGCACGCGATCTTCCCCGGCATGGACGAACAGGACTACTACCGGGGCCTGGTGACCGAGGCCGCCCCCGGTACGGAACGTCAGCTCGCCGTCTCCAAGGGCGAGAAGCCGGACGACGGGGACAACGAGAGCAACGGCGCCGCACAGGAGGTGGACGCATGACCGGCCTGGCCGCAGCGGCCTCCCAGACCTCTACCGGCGAGGCCTTCCAGTTCTGGGTGCTCGGCACGGTCGCCGTCATCGGCGCCCTGGCCACCGTGCTCATGAAGCGGGCGGTGCACAGTGCGCTGAGCCTCGCCGGAACCATGATCATCCTGGCGGTCTTCTACCTCGCCAACGGTGCCTACTTCCTGGGCATCGTCCAGGTCGTCGTCTACACCGGCGCGATCATGATGCTGTTCCTCTTCGTGGTCATGCTCGTCGGTGTCACGGCGGCGGACTCGCTGAAGGAGACCCTCAAGGGCCAGCGCTGGCTGGCCGCGGGATGCGGGCTCGGTTTCGGCGTCCTCCTGATCGCCGGGATCGGCAACGCCTCGCTGAACAGCTTCAACGGACTCGGTACGGCCAACGCCGCGCACGGCGGAAACGTGGAGGGGCTCGCCAGCCTCATCTTCACCAAGTACGTCTTCGCCTTCGAGATCACCGGCGCCCTGCTGATCACCGCCACGGTCGGCGCGATGGTGCTCACGCACCGCGAGCGCACCGAACGGGCCAAGAACCAGCGGGAGATGTCCGAGGACCGCGTGCGCGGCAACCACTTGCCGCCGCTGCCCGCACCCGGCGTCTACGCCCGGCACAACGCCGTGGACATCGCCGGACTCCTCCCGGACGGCACACCGTCCGAACTCACCGTCATGCAGACGCTGCGCAAGCGCGGCCAGATGCGCGATGTGTCCCACGAGTCGCTGGCTGGCCTCAAGGCACTGGAGCAGCGCTCCGGTGAGCGGCTCGGCCGGGACACCGCAGAAGAAGAGGAGGTCGCCAAGTGAATCCGGTCAACTACCTCTATCTCGCCGCTCTGCTGTTCACCATCGGCGCGGCCGGGGTGCTGATCAGGCGGAACGCGATCGTGGTGTTCATGTGCGTGGAGCTGATGCTCAACGCCTGCAACCTCGCGTTCGTGACCTTCTCCCGGATGCACGGCAATCTCGACGGCCAGATCATCGCCTTCTTCACGATGGTCGTCGCCGCCGCGGAGGTCGTGGTCGGGCTCGCGATCATCGTGTCGCTGTTCCGTTCCCGCCACTCGGCCTCGGTCGACGACGCCAGCCTGATGAAGCTGTAGAGGGGCGCTTGAACTGTGGAGAACTTGATTGCGCTGCTCGTCGCGGCGCCCCTGCTCGGAGCGGCGGTGCTGCTCTGCGGCGGCCGCCGGCTGGACCGCGTGGGCCAC
This sequence comes from Streptomyces sp. OR43, assembly GCF_008042275.1. GTDB lineage: Bacteria > Actinomycetota > Actinomycetes > Streptomycetales > Streptomycetaceae > Streptomyces. The sequence continues at coordinate 2,324,296 of NZ_RDBK01000043.1, forward strand.
TGGCTCGGCACCGCGCTCGCCGGTGCCTCCTTCGTCGTCGCGGTGGTGCTCTTCGCCGACATGCTCGGCAGGAGCGCCGACGACCGCGCGCTGCACCAGAAGCTGTTCAGCTGGATTCCGGTCGAGGGCTTCCAGGCCGATGTGGCCTTCCAGCTCGACCAGCTGTCGATGACCTTCGTCCTGCTGATCACCGGTGTGGGCACGCTGATCCACATCTACTCGATCGGCTACATGGAGCACGACGAGCGCCGGCGCCGCTTCTTCGGCTATCTGAACCTGTTCCTCGCGGCGATGCTGATCCTGGTCATCGCCGACAACTACCTGCTGCTGTACGTCGGGTGGGAGGGCGTCGGTCTGGCGTCGTACCTGCTCATCGGCTTCTGGCAGCACAAGCCCAGCGCGGCCACCGCCGCGAAGAAGGCGTTCCTGGTCAACCGGGTCGGCGACATGGGCCTGTCGATCGCGATCATGCTGATGTTCACCACCTTCGGCACGTTCGCCTTCGGCCCCGTCCTCGAAGCGAGCGGGGAGACGAGCGAGGGCAAGCTGACGGCGATCGGCCTGATGCTGCTCCTCGCCGCCTGCGGCAAGTCCGCCCAGGTGCCGCTGCAGTCCTGGCTCGGTGACGCGATGGAGGGCCCGACCCCGGTCTCGGCCCTGATCCACGCGGCCACCATGGTCACCGCCGGGGTCTACCTGATCGTCCGCTCCGGCGCGATCTTCAACGGCGCTCCCGACGCCCAGCTGGTCGTCGTGGTCGTCGGAGCGGTCACGCTGCTCTTCGGTGCGATCGTCGGTTGCGCGAAGGACGACATCAAGAAGGCGCTCGCCGGGTCGACGATGTCGCAGATCGGCTACATGATCCTGGCCGCCGGGCTCGGCCCGATCGGCTACGTCTTCGCGATCATGCACCTGGTCACGCACGGCTTCTTCAAGGCCGGGCTCTTCCTCGGCGCCGGTTCGGTCATGCACGGCATGAACGACGAGGTGGACATGCGGAGGTACGGGGGCCTGCGGAAGTACATGCCGGTCACCTTCGTCACCTTCGGCCTCGGCTACCTCGCGATCATCGGCTTCCCCGGTCTGTCCGGCTTCTTCTCCAAGGACAAGATCATCGAGGCGGCCTTCGCCAAGGGCGGCACCGAGGGCTGGATCCTCGGCGCGGTCACGCTGCTGGGCGCCGCGATCACCGCGTTCTACATGACGCGCGTGATGCTGATGACGTTCTTCGGCGAGGAGCGCTGGCGCAGCGCGCCGACCCCGTCGCCCGCCGCGCCCGACGTGGAGCCCGCGGCCGAGACGCGCGGCGAGTACTCCGTGCCGCACCCGCACGAGTCCCCGAAGTCCATGACCATCCCCATGATCGTCCTGGCGTTCGGCTCGGTCTTCGCCGGAGGGTTCTTCTCCATCGGCGACCGCTTCCTGCACTGGCTGGAGCCCGTCACGGGCCACAGCCACGGGGACGCCCCGGTCAGTGCGACCACCGTCACGGCCGCCACCATGGTGGTGCTCGTCATCGGGGTCGCCATCGCCTGGGCGATGTACGGACGCAAGGCCGTGCCCGCGGTGGCCCCGCGCGGCTCGCTGCTCACCCGGGCGGCCCGCCGCGATCTCCTCCAGGACGACTTCAACCACGTGGTCCTGGTCCGCGGCGGCGAGCACCTCACCCGCTCGCTGGTCTACGTCGACCACTCCCTGGTCGACGGCGTCGTCAACGGCACGGCCGCCTCCATGGGCGGGCTCTCCGGCCGGCTGCGCAAACTGCAGAACGGCTACGCCCGTACCTACGCGGTCTCGATGTTCGGCGGTACGGCGGTCGTCATCGCCGCGACCCTGCTGATGAGGGCGGTCTGATCACATGTCCTTTCCTCTCCTGACAGCGACGGCGGCGCTCCCGGCGATCGGCGCGGTCGCCACCGCCGCCGTCCCGGCAGCCCGGCGCACCGCCGCCAAATGGCTGGCGCTCGCCTTCTCGCTGGGCACCCTCGTGCTGGCGGGCATCGCGCTCGCCCGCTTCGAACCCGGCGGCAGCCGCTACCAGCTCACCGAATCGCACGCCTGGATCAAGGACTTCGGCGTGCGGTACGAGCTGGGGGTGGACGGCATCGGGCTGGCGCTCATGGCGCTCACCGCCCTGCTGATCCCCTTCGTCATCCTGGCCGGCTGGCACGACGCCGACCCCCTGGAGACGAACTCCTCCCGCTGGCGCCCCACCCAGGGCTTCTTCGCCCTGATCCTGATGGTGGAAGCGATGGTGGTCCTCTCCTTCGTGGCCACCGACGTCTTCCTCTTCTACATCCTGTTCGAAGCCATGCTCATCCCGATGTACTTCCTCATCGGCGGCTTCGGGGACCGGGCCCACTCCGGGAGCGACGAGAACGCGGCGGCCCAACGCTCGTACGCCGCCGTCAAGTTCCTCCTCTACAACCTGGTCGGCGGCCTCATCATGCTGGCCGCGGTGATCGGGCTCTACGTGGTCACGGGGACGTTCTCGCTCTCCGAGATCGCCGCGGCCCGGGCCGACGGCTCGCTGACCATGGCGACGAGCACCGAACGCTGGCTCTTCCTCGGGTTCTTCTTCGCCTTCGCGGTGAAGGCCCCGCTGTGGCCGCTGCACACCTGGCTGCCCAACGCCATGGGTGAGGCGACGACCCCGGTCGCCGTGCTGATCACCGCGGTCGTCGACAAGGTCGGCACCTTCGCGATGCTGCGCTTCTGCCTCCAGCTCTTCCCGGAGGCCAGCAAGTGGGCCACGCCGGTGGTCCTGGTCCTGGCTCTGATCAGCATCGTCTACGGGGCGCTGCTCGCCGTCGGCCAGCGCGACATCAAGAGGCTGATCGCCTACGCGTCGATCTCGCACTTCGGCTTCATCATCCTGGGCATCTTCGCGATGACCAGTCAGGGCCAGTCGGGCGCGACTCTCTACATGGTCAACCACGGCATCTCGACCGCCGCGCTGATGCTGGTGGCGGGCTTCCTGATCACCCGGCGCGGTTCGCGGCTCATCGCCGACTACGGCGGAGTGCAGAAGGTGGCGCCGGTCCTGGCCGGCACCTTCCTGATCGGGGGCCTCGCCACGCTGTCGCTGCCGGGGCTCGCCCCGTTCGTCAGTGAGTTCCTCGTCCTGGTCGGCGCGTTCGCCGCCTATCCGGCGGTCGGCATCATCGCCACCACCGGGATCGTGCTCGCCGCGATCTACGTCCTCGTCCTCTACCAGCGGACGATGACGGGACCGGTCAAGGCCGAGGTCCAGGGCATGGCGGACCTCAAGGTCCGTGAGCTGGTGGTGGTCGTCCCGCTGATCGCGCTGCTGATCTTCCTGGGCGTCTACCCGAAGCCGCTGACGGAGATCGTCAACCCGGCGGTGCAGCACACCATGTCGGACGTACAGAAGAAGGACCCCCAGCCCGAGGTGGAGGCCGCCAAGTGAGCGCAACAGCTGTCCACAGCCTGTGGACCATGGCGGGCGGGGTGACATCGGCCGCCCCGGACGAGAAGTTCAAGGCCCCCGTCATCGAGTACACCCAGCTGACGCCGGTCCTGATCGTCATCGCCGTCGCCGTCCTGGGCGTGCTCGTCGAGGCCTTCGTGCCGCGCCGGGCCCGCTACTACACCCAGGTCTTCCTGACCGTCGCCGCCCTGGTCGCGGCGTTCGCCGCGGTGATCGGCCTGGCCGCCGCCGGATACGGCACGACCAAGGCACACATCGCCGCGATGGGCGCCGTCGCGATCGACGGACCCGCGCTGTTCCTCCAGGGCGTCATCCTGCTGACGTCGCTGGTCGCCGTCTTCACCTTCGCCGAGCGGCGCCTCGACCCCGAGTCGCACGGCAGCCGCGTCGACTCGTTCGCCGCACAGGCCGCCTCGGTCCCCGGCAGCGACAGCGAGAAGGCCGCGGTCAAGGCCGGGTTCACCACCACCGAGGTCTTCCCGCTGCTCCTCTTCGCGGTGGCGGGCATGCTGGTCTTCCCGGCGGCCAACGACCTGCTGACGCTCTTCGTGGCCCTGGAAGTCTTCTCGCTCCCGCTCTACCTCCTGTGCGCCGTCGCCCGCCGCAAGCGGCTGATGTCGCAGGAGGCCGCGGTGAAGTACTTCCTGCTCGGCGCCTTCTCCTCGGCGTTCCTGCTCTTCGGGATCGCCCTGCTCTACGGGTACGCGGGCTCCGTCTCGTACGCGCAGATCGCCACCGTCGTCGACGGCTCGATCCAGCAGATCGACCCGGCGCTCGCCGACACCATGGGCAACGACGTGCTGCTGCTGATCGGCGGCGCGATGCTCCTGACCGGCCTGCTCTTCAAGGTCGGCGCCGTGCCGTTCCACATGTGGACCCCGGACGTCTACCAGGGCGCCCCGACCCCGGTCACCGGCTTCATGGCCGCGGCCACGAAGGTCGCCGCGTTCGGTGCGCTGCTGCGCCTGCTGTACGTGGTGCTGCCGGGCCTCACCTGGGACCTGCGCCCGGTCATGTGGGGCATCGCCATCGTCACGATGGTGGGCGGCGCGGTCGTCGCCATCACCCAGACCGACATCAAGCGGCTGCTGGCCTACTCCTCGATCGCGCACGCCGGCTTCATCCTCGCCGGTGTCATCGCGGCCACCCCGCAGGGCATCTCCTCGGTGCTCTTCTACCTGGCCACGTACTCCTTCGTGACGGTCGGCGCCTTCGCCGTCGTCACGCTGGTGCGCGACGCGGGCGGCGAGGCGACGCACCTGTCGAAGTGGGCCGGGCTCGGCCGGCGCTCCCCGCTGGTCGCCGCGGTCTTCGCGGTGTTCCTGCTGGCGTTCGCCGGTATCCCGCTCACCTCGGGCTTCTCCGGAAAGTTCGCGGTGTTCAAGGCCGCGGCCGAGGGCGGCGCGAGCGGCCTCGTCGTCGTCGGTGTGATCTCCTCGGCGATCGCCGCGTTCTTCTACATCCGCGTCATCGTGCTGATGTTCTTCAGCGAGCCGAAGGCGGACGGCCCCACGGTCGCCGTCCCGTCCCCGCTGACGATGACGACGATCGCGGTCGGCGTCGCGGTCACCCTGGTGCTGGGCCTGGCCCCGCAGTACTTCCTGGACCTGGCGAGCCAGGCGGGAGTGTTCGTGAGGTAGCCGCACGCACCACCGCGTGACCAGCGCCGGACGGGCTTGGAAGTCAAGCCCGTCCGGCGCTGTCGTAGGCGGCGCCTATCGTGGCAGGGGAGAGCGCAGGGACAGAAGCGGGACAGCCGGTCGGGGGAACAGCGCAATGAGCAGGACGGGCGGAACAGGCGTGACGGACATGACCACGGACGACATGACCACGGACGTGAGCACGGGCATGGCCTCGGACATGACCACGGACGTGAGCGGGGACGTCACCGAGAGCGCCGCGCGGCAGACGCTCCACCGGGTCTTCGGATACGAGACGTTCCGCGGCGAGCAGGAAGCGGTCGTCGACCACGTGGTGGCCGGTGGGGACGCCGTCGTGCTCATGCCGACCGGCGGCGGCAAGTCCCTCTGTTACCAGATCCCGTCCCTGGTCAGGCGGGGTACGGGCATCGTCATCTCCCCGCTGATCGCCCTGATGCAGGACCAGGTCGACGCGCTGCGGGCCCTCGGTGTGCGGGCCGGGTTCATCAACTCCACGCAGGACTTCGACGAGCGCCGCTCGATGGAGGCCCAGTTCGTGGCGGGCGAGCTGGACCTGCTCTACCTCGCCCCCGAGCGGCTCCGCCTGGACTCCACGCTCGGGCTGCTGTCCCGGGGCGAGATCTCCGTCTTCGCGATCGACGAGGCGCACTGCGTCGCCCAGTGGGGCCACGACTTCCGGCCCGACTACCTGGCCCTGTCCGTGCTGGGCGAGCGCTGGCCCGACGTCCCGCGCATCGCCCTGACGGCCACGGCGACGGGCGCCACGCACCGCGAGATCACCCAGCGCCTCGGCATGCCCGACGCCAAGCACTTCGTGGCCAGCTTCGACCGGCCCAACATCCAGTACCGCATCGTGGGGAAGTCGGACCCGAAGAAGCAGCTGCTCTCCTTCCTGAAGGAGGAGCACGCGGGCGACGCCGGCATCGTCTACTGCCTCTCGCGCAACTCCACCGAGAAGACCGCCGAGTACCTCTGCCGCAACGGCATCGAGGCCGTCCCGTACCACGCGGGCCTGGACGCCGGGACCCGCGCGACCCACCAGTCCCGCTTCCTGCGTGAGGAGGGTCTCGTGGTCGTCGCGACGATCGCCTTCGGCATGGGAATCGACAAGCCGGACGTCCGCTTCGTCGCCCACCTCGACCTGCCGAAGTCCGTCGAGGGCTACTACCAGGAGACCGGCCGCGCCGGCCGTGACGGAGCCCCGTCGACGGCGTGGATGGCGTACGGCCTCCAGGACGTCGTCCAGCAGCGCAAGCTCATCCAGGGCGGAGAGGGCGACGAGGCCTTCCGCCGCAGGGCCGCCGCGCACCTGGACTCCATGCTCGCGCTCTGCGAGACCGTCCAGTGCCGCCGGGCCCAGCTGCTCACCTACTTCGGCCAGGACCCCACCGCCTCCTCCTGCGGCAACTGCGACACCTGCCTGAACCCGCCCGAGACCTGGGACGGCACCGTGGTCTCCCAGAAGCTGCTGTCCACGGTGGTCCGGCTGAGGCGGGAGCGCGGCCAGAAGTTCGGCGCCGGCCAGATCATCGACATCCTGCTGGGCCGCAAGACCGCGAAGGTCATCCAGTTCGACCACGACCAGCTCTCGGTGTTCGGCATCGGCGAGGAACTGGCCGAGGCGGAATGGCGCGGCGTGGTCCGCCAGCTGCTGGCCCAGGGCCTGATCGCGGTCGAGGGCGAGTACGGCACGCTGGTGCTCACGGAGGAGAGCGGCACGGTGCTCGGCCGGGAGCGCGAGGTGCTGCTGCGCAAGGAGGCCCCGAAACCCGCCTCCCGCTCCTCCTCGTCGAAGGGCGAGCGCAAGGCGAAGTCCTCGGCCGCAGCGGCCGAGCTCCCGGCGGAGGCGCTCCCGGTCTTCGAGGCACTCCGCGCCTGGCGCGGCGCCCAGGCCAAGGAGCTGGGCCTCCCGGCGTATGTGATCTTCCACGACGCCACGCTCCGCGAGATCGCGACCCTGCGTCCCTCGTCGCTCGGCGAGCTGGGCGGGGTCAGCGGCCTGGGCGAGAAGAAGCTGGCGACGTACGGGGAGGGTGTGCTGGCGGTGCTGGCGGGGCTCCCGGGCGAGGCGGAACCCGCGGCCCGGGCGGAGGCGGCCGCCCCGGCCCGGGCCGCGACCACGGCCGCCCCGGCCCAGGCCTCGACCGGTACTGGCCCGTGTACATCAGAAGCGCGGTGTCGAGTACATCGAGTACCTGCCCGCGCTCGGCCCGGCGGCGGTCCGCGTCGTACTTCTGCGTTCGTTTCGGGTCCGAGGTCTCGGTCGCCTCCTCCGGGTCCGCCGAGGAGAGCGCCGTCGCCGCGCCCGCGCGGACCTGCCAGGCCCGGTCCGCCAGGGCGGCCACCGCCCGCTCGGCGTACGCGGGCGGGCACCCCGTCCCCGCGAGCGCGGCCAGGGCCGCCGCGCGGACCAGCGCGTCCGGGTCGTCCAGCAGTGGGGCGAGCGGGCCCGGCGCGGGGGAGCGGACGGCGGCCAGCCCCTTCGCCACCGCCACCCGCACCTCGCGTGCCGTGTCGGAGGCGGCCAGCACCAGACCGTCCACCGCGTCCACGGACACCAGGGCCCGCACGGTCTCGACCCGCACATCGAGATCGGGGTCGTCCAGCGTGCCGGCGAACAGCTCCGCGTCCCCCAGCCGCAGTGCCCGCAGGGTGTCGAGGGCGGCGGCGCGGACCACCGGGTCGGCCGAGGACAGCGCGGTGACCAGGGGCGTGCGCAGGGCGGGCGAGGCTTCCAGCACCTCGACCAGTTCCCGAAGGGACGCGGCGACGGCCGCGCGGACGACGGCGGCCGGGTCGGCGAGCGCGGCCGCCAGGGCGGGACCGGCACCCGGCGGGGTCGACTCCGTGAGCGCGGCGACGGCGGCGCGGCGGACAGCGGGGTCGGGATCGTCCAGGTACGGGGCGAGGACGGCCAGGTCCGGTTCGCCCTCCGCGAGGGCCAGCAGTTCCAGAATGCGCGGGGAGGTGGAGGAGACCGCGTCGGCCACCGTGGGAGAGGCGGCACGCGCGGATGTGGACACCGGCGCCGCGTCGCGCGGGCCCGCCGTTCCCACCCCCTCGGGCTCCACCTCGCCGATCCGCCGCGCCGGCCCCCCGGCCGGGACGAACCCCTCCACCGGGACCAGGTACGGCGCCACCGGCCGGGCCGTGAACTGCATCGCCCCGGAAGCCGACTTGTACAGGTCCAGGTGGTGGAACCAGTCCGTGTCGTCCCGCTCCGGATGGTCCGTGCGCTCGTGGTAGAGGCCCCAGCGGGACTCCGTACGGGCGAGCGACGAGCGGGCCGCCATCTCCGCGCAGTCGCGGATGAACGACACCTCCGCGCACCGCATCAGTTCGTGGGGCGTCTTCGCGCCCATCTCGGCGAGGTCGGTGCGCATCCGCTCGAACGACTCCAGGGCGATCGACAGCCGGGCGCCGGACTTCGGCGGCGCCACGTAGTCGTTCACGAAGCGGCGCAGCTTGTACTCGACCTGGGGCTGCGGCGGCCCGTCCGGGTTGCGCAGCGGCCGGTAGATCAGTTCGTGCGCCGCCCGCAGCTGGTCGGCCGGCAACTCGCCCTCGTACGCCGTGAACCGGGCCGCGTCCGCACCCGCCAGGTCACCGAAGACGAACGCGCCGATCATGTAGTTGTGCGGGACGCAGGCGAGGTCCCCGGCGGCGTAGAGCCGGTCCACCGTGGTGCGGGCGTGGTCGTCGACGCGGACGCCGGAGGCCGAGTGGCCGCCGCACAGGCCGATCTCGGAGATGTGCATCTCGATGTCATGGGTGCGGTAGTCGTGGCCGCGTCCGGCGTGGAAGGTGCCGCGGGTCGGCCGCTCGGTGGAGTGCAGGATCGTCTCCAGCGCGCTGACGGACTCCTCCGGCAGATGGCTCAGCTTCAGATAGACCGGCCCCCGGTCGGAGGCGACCTCCGCCGCGAACTCCGCCATCATCTGGCCCGACCAGTAGTCGGAGTCCACGAAGCGTTCGCCGTGCCGGTTGACCTGGTAGCCGCCGAAGGGGTTGGCGACGTAGGCGCAGGCAGGGCCGTTGTAGTCCTTGATCAGCGGGTTGATCTGGAAGCACTCGATGCCGGTCAGCTCCGCGCCCGCGTGGTACGCCATGGCGTAGCCGTCACCGGCGTTGGTGGGGTTCTCGTACGTGCCGTAGAGGTAGCCGGAGGCCGGCAGGCCGAGCCGGCCGCACGGTCCCGTGGCGAGGACGACGGCGCCCGCGCGGACCGTGACGAACTGCCCCGTGCGGGTGTTGAAGGCGGCCGCGCCGATCGCCCGTCCGTCGTCGCCGGTCAGGATGCGCACGGGCATGACGCGGTTCTCGATCCGGATGCGTTCGCGCATCTCGCGGCGGCGCAGCTGCCGGTAGAGGACCTTCTTCACGTCCTTGCCCTCGGGCATCGGCAGGACGTACGAGCCGGAGCGGTGGACCTGGCGCACCGCGTACTCGCCGTGCTCGTCCTTCTCGAACTTCACTCCGTACGACTCCAGCCGCCGCACCATCGCGTAGCCGCGCGTGGCGGTCTGGCGGACGGTGGACTGGTCGACGATGCCGTCGTTGGCGCGGGTGATCTCGGCGACGTAGTCGTCGGGTTCGGCGCGGCCCGGGATCACGGCGTTGTTCACGCCGTCCATGCCCATGGCGAGGGCGCCTGAGTGGCGGACGTGCGCCTTCTCCAGCAGCAGGACGGAGGCGCCGCGCTCGGCGGCGGTGAGGGCCGCCATCGTGCCGGCCGTGCCGCCGCCGACGACCAGCACGTCGCAGGAGAGTTCCTCGGCGTCGGTGAGGGCGGGGATCTGCACGGGGGTGCCTTTCACGAGAGGGTGGTGAGGGATTCCAGGACCTCGCGGCGCAGCGCGACCGTCGCCGGATCGGCGTGGGCGGCGCGTTCGCGCGGGCGCGGCACGGGCAGCACCCGGCCGGTGGAGAGCAGCGCGACGCGGTCGCCGAGAAACAGCGCCTCGTCCACGTCGTGCGTGACGAAGACGACCGTGGCGCCGGTGCCCGGAGCACGTCGACGAGCAGTTGCTGCATTCCGGCCCTGGTCTGGGCGTCCAGCGCGCCGAACGGCTCGTCCATCAGGACCGCGCGGGGGCCGGCCGCGAGGGCGCGGGCCAGCTGGACGCGCTGGCGCTGGCCGCCCGAGATCCGGTGCGGGAGCTTCGTCGCGTGCTCCTCCAGACCGACCCGGGCCAGCCAGTCCGCGGCGCGCTCCCGCCGTTCGGCGCGGGCCACCCCCTGGATGGCCAGGGGCAGTTCGACGTTGGCGCGGACCGTGCGCCAGGGCAGCAGCGCGTCGTCCTGGAAGACGAGCGCCCGTTCGGCGCGGGGCGCGGTGACGGGTTCGCCGTCCTGGTTCACCTCGCCACCGAGCGCCGGAAGGAGGCCCGCCAGGGTGCGCAGCAGTGTCGACTTCCCGCAGCCGGACGGGCCGACGACGGTGAGGATCTCGCCGGGGACGACATCGAGGTCGACCCCGTCCAGCACCGGCACACCGGCCCGGCCGAGCGTGGCGCCGCGCAGGGTGAGGCGGACGCCGCGAGTCTTCGTGGTCATGAGCGCACCCGTTCCTGTGCCGTACGGATCGTGGGGGCGGCGGCGGTCGCCGGTGAGGCGGGTCCCCGTCGTACGGGAGCGGCCGGACGGTTCTCCGTACGCGGCAGCCACCGGGTCAGCCGGCGGCCCAGGAGTTCGACGGCCGTCGAGGTAAGCCAGCCGAGCAGACCGATGGTGGCCATGCCGACGAAGACGCCCGGATAGTCGACGACCGTGTAGTCCTGCCAGGTCCGGTAGCCGACCCCGTACTCGCCGGAGATCATCTCCGCCGAGATCACGCAGATCCACGACACCCCGATGCCGACGGACAGCCCGCCGAGGATGCCGGGCAGCGCCCCGGGCAGCACCACGGACCACAGGATCCGCCACCGCCCGCCGCCCATCGTCAGGACGGCCTCCTCCCACACCGGGGTCAGCGCCCGGACCGCGTGCCGGGTGGAGACCATGACGGGGAAGAACGCCGCGGTGCAGGTGATGAAGACGATGCCCTGCTCGTTGCTGGGGAACAGCAGGATCGCCACCGGCACGAGCGCGATGGCCGGGACCGGGCGCAGCACCTCCAGGACCGGGCCCAGCAGGTCGGCGGCGAGCCGGGAGCGGGCGATCGCCGTGCCTACGGTGACGCCGAGGACGGCGGCGAGCGTGAACCCGGTGACGATCCTGGTCAGGCTGTCGGTGAGGTCCTGCCAGTACGCGTCGCCCGAGACCCGGTCCGCATAGGCGCGGGCCACCTCCGTGACCGTCGGGAACTGCTCGAAGCGCAGCCACAGACTGATGTCGTAGGAGGTCAGCGCCTGCCACAGACCGAGTGCCGCGACGAGCGAGAGCGCCCGGCGCAGGAACGACCACGGGCGGCTCATGAGGCGGCCCGGGCCAGATCCAGCGCCGTGGAGTAGGAGACCGTACGGGCGCCGGGACGGGCCGCCGCATCCGCGCGGGCGGCGGACGCGGTGACGTGCGGCCGCAGTTCGTCCCCGTCCGCGACCCACACCGCCCGGTCCGCGAACCACAGGGTGCCGGTGGACGCGTCGGGGACATATGCCACCCGGACCGCGTCCCGGTGCGCGGCGACGTACCGCAGCAGTGCGGCGGAGGTGGTGAACGCCTTCGTGGTGTCCTTGCCCTTCAGCCACACCTCGCCGCCGCGCCGGGCGGGCGGGCCGGCGGCGAGGGCCTTCGCGTAGCCGGAGCCGTACACCCGCTTGAGGTAGCTGTCGTCGACGAACGCGTCCACGTCGACGTCGCCGACGAGCTTCGCCGAGCGCAGCACCGGAACGTCCTTCTTCAGCGCCGCGATCAGGGCGGGCTTCAGCGTGGTGTCGAAGGTGGCGATGCCCTGGGAGCCGTTGTAGAGGTGGACGACCTCGGCGGGCAGACCGGTGGCCTTCGCGACGGATTCGGACGCCGCCACCGGGTGCTGGTGCAGGTAGTCGGTCGCCCGGCCCTGGGCGCGCAGGAAGTCCTCCACCACCGCCGGCCGCTTCTTCGCGAAGTCCTGGCGGACGGTGACCCCGTGGAAGGTCGGCAGCTTCAGCTCGGCGCCGTCGTACAGCGCCTTCGCCCGGCCCTGGAACGCAAGCAGTCCGGGCCAGGCCACGAACTGGGAGAGGGCGTCCGCGCTGCCCGCCTGGAGTGCCGAAGCGCCCACCGCGGGCTGCTGGTTGAGCTTGCGGATGTCCTTCTCCGGGTCGATTCCGGCTTGCTGGAGGGCGCGGACGAGGGTGCCGTCCGCTGCCGATCCGACGCTCGTGGAGACCTTCTTGCCGCGCAGGTCGGCGAGCGAGTCCAGCGTCGAGTCCGGGGCTGTGACCACCGTGTTGAGGCCGCCCGCCAGGTTGTAGCCGGTGACGGAGACGAGCCGGGTGGGGCGGTCGAGCTGGGTGCCGCGGGCCGCGTTGATCAGCAGCGGGAAGTCCCCCATCGAACCGATGTCGATCTTTCCCGCGGTCATCTGCGCGGTGATCGGGGCGCCGGTGGCGTAGTCCTGCCACTTCACCTTGTACGTGACACCGTCCCGCTCACCGCGGCTGCGCAGCTCGTCCTCGAAGTAGCCGAGGGAACGCAGCAGGGTGCCGGCCGTGACCGTGTTGATCGTCCGGGACTGGTAGCCGACGGTCACCGTGACCGTGCCGCTGTCGTCGGCGCTCGCCCCGCCACCGCAGCCCGCGGTGAGGGGGACGAGCAGCGCGGCACCCGCCAGGGCGCCGAATGCCTTGCTTCGCATGGGAGTCGGGGCCTTTCAGCGCAGGAGGTAGGGCATGTTGACGGTCACGGCGTCGGTGGGGCACCGGGCCGCGCACGGGCCGCAGTACCAGCACTCGTCCACATGCATGAACGCCTTGCCGCTGTCCGGGTGGATGGCGAGGGAGTCGAGCGGGCACATGTCGACGCAGAGCGTGCATCCGTCGATGCACTTCGACTCGTCGATGGTCACGGGCACGTCGGCCCGCTGGGGCGCCAGAGGCATGGCGGGGCTCCAGGGAAGGGGTGGGGAGTGAGGGAGGCGGGTCAGCAGGAGCGGTGCAGCAGGGCGTTCATGCTGATGCGGTCGCCGCGGAACCGGATGAACTCCAGGTCGACGGGGCGTCCGTCGGCGAGATGGGTGAGGCGCTCCAGCATCAGGACGGCGGAGCCGCGCGGGATCTCCAGGACGGCGGCGGAGTGCGCGTCGGCGTTGACGGCCTCCAGGGTGATGTCGGCGCTGCCCAGCGGCTGCCCGGCCAGGGACTCCAGCAGCCGGAACACGTCGGTGTTCTCCAGGTCGGCGCCGAGGAGCCCGGTCCCGAGGTCCATCGGGACGTAGGTGAGGTCGAGGGAGAGCGGCAGCCCGTTCAGCAGCCGGCGGCGCTCGATGTAGAGCACGTCGGTGTGCTCGGCCACGCCGAGCCGCCGGGCGACGGGGGCGGGTGCGGGGACCGGTCCGACGGTACGGACCTCGTTGGTGACCCTGCCGTGTTCGTGCAGGGTCTCGGCCAGCCCCTGGAGCCGGTCCAGGGCGTGCGGGTACCGCTCGCCGACGACGACGGTGCCGACGCCCGGCTGCCGTTCGACGATTCCCTCGCCGCGCAGCAGATCGAGGGCCTGGCGGACGGTGTTGCGCGAGACGCGGTAGTCGGTGCCGATGGTGTCCTCGTACGGCAGGACGCCACCCGGGAACGCGCCCGTGCGCACCTGGTGGCGCAGCAGGTCGGCGAGGAGCCGGGCGCCGTCCGCACGCAGCCGGCGCCGGCGGGCGGCGGCGACGGGCACGGTGTGCTCACGGATGCGTTCGGCTGGCATGCGGTGGACCATACCGACGCCTTGGCGGAGATGGTGTTGCCACAGTGTTGCGCCACTTGGGGGCCGTTACGGAACGGCTGTGACCTGCGCGGATGTGGTCCGCAGCGGGAAGATCTGCCACCGGTGGGGGATCAGGATCCGCTGCCGGAGTTCATCCCCGCCTGCGCGGCCCGCCTCCTGGACCGATCCGACGCGTCCCGGCGGACGTTGCGGTACACCGCGTAGGCCGGCCACAGCTCGTGGACGAGCGTCCGCATCGCGGAACGGGACGCCAGTCCCGCTCCCGGCACATGCGGATCGAGGCCGGCCGCCGCCACGAGCGCGGCCAGGGCGCGGCTGCGGTGATCCGGGAGGCCGGCGCGCTCGGCCGCCGCGTACCGCTCCCGGACGTGGACCGCGTAGCCCTGCGGTCCCGCCGGGTGGCGGTGGTAGGGCACCAGGCCGAGGAAGCGGCGGGTCTCCCGGAGCAGCACACCGCGCTGCACCGCGGCCTCCAGATACATGCCCCCGACCGGCTGCCCGGCGCGCCGGACCCAGCCCTGGGCAGCGACGCCCGAGCGGCCCTTGCCCGGAGCGGGCAGGCTCCTCATCAGCGCGGCCAGGAGCGGGTCCGGCGGCTCCAGCGGGTTGACCACCTGGATCTCGCCGCGCTGTCCGGTGACGCGTCCCTGCAGTTCCAGTTCCGCCAGGGCCGCCCCGGCCAGCGCGTACTCGAGGACCCGGTTGCGGCAGTACGGTGTGCCGCGTTGCGGGTCCAGTGCGAGCAGCAGCAGTTCCTCGGGCAGCGTGGGGCCGGGGGGATGGGTCATGGCGCGGAGACGATGCGTCCGGTGACCTCGCCGAGGCCGACGCGGGTGCCGTCCGGGCCCGGGGCCCAGGCCGTCAGCGTCACCGTGTCGCCGTCCTCCAGGAACGTCCGCTTGCCCTCCGGGAGTTCCAGCGGGTCGCGGCCGTTCCAGGTGAGTTCGAGCAGCGAGCCACGCTGGGCCGGCTCGGCGCCGCTGATGGTGCCGGAGCCGTACAGGTCGCCGCTGCGCAGCGAGGCACCGTTGACCGTCATCTGGGCCAGCTGCTGGGCCGCCGTCCAGTACATGGTGGAGAACGGCGGCTCCGAGACGACCTGGCCGTTGATCGCGACGGAGAGCCGCAGGTCGAAGCCGCCGGGCTCCTCCTCGTCCGCGTCGTCGAGGTAGGGCAGCAGCGGGAGGTCCCGGGCGGGCGGGGCGGTGCGGGCCGCGTCCAGGGCCTCCAGCGGGGTCACCCAGGCCGCGACCGAGGTGGCGAAGGACTTGCCGAGGAACGGGCCCAGCGGGACGTACTCCCAGGCCTGGATGTCCCGCGCCGACCAGTCGTTGAGCAGCGACAGTCCGAAGACGTGGTCGCGGAAGTCGGCCAGCGGCACCGGCCGGCCCTGCTCCGAACCGACGCCGACGACGAAGCCGACCTCGGCCTCGATGTCCAGCTTGACCGACGGGCCGAAGACGGGAGCCGGGTCGGCGGGGGCCTTGCGCTGTCCCGACGGGCGCACGACGTCCGTACCGGAGACCACGACCGTGCCGGCCCTGCCGTGGTAACCGATCGGCAGGTGCTTCCAGTTGGGCGTGAGCGCGTCGCCGTCCGGGCGGAAGATCCGGCCGACGTTGGTGGCGTGGTGCTCGCTGGCGTAGAAGTCCACGTAGTCCGCGACCCGGTAGGGCAGATGGAGCGTCACGGAGTCGACGGGGTGCAGCAGCGGCTCGATGGCCGCGCGGTGCGCGGGGACCGTCACCCAGGCGGTCAGTGCGCGGCGCACATCGCTCCAGGCGGTGCGGCCGGCCGCGAACAGGGCCATCAGGTCGGGCTGGGCCAGCAGTTGCGCATAGGGCGAGCCCAGCGCGTGCGCGGCCGCCCCGGCATCCAGTACATGGCCGCCGATGCGGACGCCGACCCGCCGCTCGCCGGGCCGGTCGGTGGTGGAGAAGACACCGTACGGAAGGTGGTGCGGGCCGAAGGGATCGCCCTCGGCCACGTCGAGCGGGCTGCTCTGCTCGGGCATCTGTTGCTGCCTCGCTTTCCAGGTCGCTGTGGGGGACACGTTACGTGGGGGACATCCCCCAGCGGCAGTGCCTCAATCATCCCCAATGCCCGGAAAGCGGTGCTGTATCCGTTATCCCCGTGCCCCGTATCGCTGCGAACCGGGGCACGCGAACACGAGGACCCGGCGGCGGCGCTCACCCCGCCGTGCGCGGAATCCGCTTCTCCCAGGTCCGGTGGAAGACGACCTCGCCGCCCTCCTTGCAGACGACCTCGTTGGAGGTGATGAAGTCGCCCGCGTCGGCGGAGATCTCGGAGCGCGTCTCGACCAGCACGTCCCAGGACATCTCCGGCCGGTGCAGCCGGATCGTCCAGTCGGAGCGGGTGCGCGCGGAGAGCGGGTCGCTCTCCTGGATCGTGTACGTCTCCACCGCGTCCTCGGTGAACTCCAGACCGTCCGGGTAGACGCGTGTGCCGCCGTAGCGGGGGTCGACCTCCATCCGCCACTCGCCCTTGGCGACGTCGCGGATCACCAGCCGCTCGGGGCGCTGTTCGTCGAGCGTGACCGGGAAGACGACGCCGAGCGGCTCGGACTGCTCGGGTTCCTCGAAGCGGATCGAGGGGTCCTCGGTGTGCCGGCGTACCGGGAGTTCGACGAAGCTGCCGTCGGCGTCCAGGGTGAAGCCCTTCGAACCGGCCTGCGGCCAGATCCACGGCCAGTACGACGAGGAGACGGCCAGCCTGATCCGGTGGCCGGGCGGGAAGGTGTGCCCGATGCCGTTCAGGTCGAAGGTGACGTCCTCGGTCTCGCCGACGGGCCAGTCCTCGGTGACGTCCCTGCCGTCGCGGGCGGCGAGGTTGAGGACGCCGCGGGTGACGAGGGTGGAGGAGCCGTCGGGGGCGACGTCGCAGAGCCGGGCGACGGCCTGGCCGCGCGGGACGTCCATCCGGATCCGCAGCTTCACGCGGGGGCGGCCGAGGATCTCGATCGGGGCGGCCTCCACGGGGAACTCGAAGCAGACCGACTTGGCGTCCTCGTCCCGCTGGTCGGGCGGCAGGTCGGCGTCGTTGCCGAACGGGAAGAACCGCCCGGCGTCCAGCCCGGTCTGCTGCGGCGAGTCGACGATCTGAGGCCCGCCCTGGAGGGCGTACGCGACCGGCGCCACGTTCTCCGAGGGCCAGCTGGTCTCCCCGACCCAGCGGCCGGGCAGCGTCTCGTAGACCGTGGCCGGCCGGTGCGATTCGCTGATCCAGGACCGCAGCAGGGGTTCCGCCATGATCCCGGTGTCCTTGTCCTTCAGGTGCTGGTCCCACCAGCGCAGCGTCTCCTGGAGGAAGCCGATGCCGGGACCGGGCGGCAGTCCGCGGTCGGGGTACTGGTGCGACCAGGGCCCGATCAGCCCGCGGACCTTCGCCGGGTCCAGGTGCTCGACGAGCCGGAGCACGGTGTCGCGGTACGGGTCGTGCCAGCCGCCGACCGCCAGCACGTTCGCCTCGATGGCGGAGTAGTCCTCGCAGACGCTGCCGTGCTTCCAGTAGTCGTCGCGCGTCTGATGAGCCAGCCAGGTGTGGATGAAGGGGTCCACGGCTTCGAGCCGGTCCAGCCACATCTGCCGCCAGTCGTCGCCGACGTCCGCCGGGTCCGGCGGCCGGCAGACGAAGGCCAGCATGGTGGCCGCCCAGGCGTGCATGTCCACGGCGAGGACGGAGCCGCCCATGTAGTGGACGTCGTTGTCGTAGCGGTCGTCGGCCGAGCACACCGTGACGATGGCCTTCAGCGGCTCCGGGGCGAGTGCGGCGATCTGGAGCGAGTTGAAGCCGCCCCACGAGATGCCGAACATGCCGACCCGGCCCGAGCACCACTCCTGCCGGGCCAGCCAGTGGATGACGGCGACCCCGTCCGCGAGCTCCGTCGCGTCGTACTCGTCGCCCGGCATGCCCTCGCTGTTGCCGTGCCCGCGGACGTCGACCCGGACCGAGGCGTAGCCGTGGCCCGCGTACCAGGGGTGGCGCTGCCAGTCCCGCGGCGCGGTCCAGTCGCTCAGCCGGTACGGCAGGTACTCCAGCAGCGCGGGCACGGGCTCGTCGGTGACCGGCCGCCAGATCCGGGCGTACAGCTGGGTGCCGTCCGGCAGCGGGATGTAGAGGTCCTCGCGGGTCGTCTCGTACGGGAAGGCGGTCTGGATGTGCATGGGGGGCTACCTCAGTGGACGGGGTGCATGGTGCGCCTGAGCCAGGGGGCGGCGGCGATGACGGCCACACCGGCCGCTACCGCGATGGCGCCATTGACACCGAAGTAGGCGGGGTTGGAGACCTCGCCGTACAGCTTCACGATCTGTGCCTGGATGCCGTTGGCGAGCGCCAGGGAGAGGAACCAGAGCGCCATCGTCTGGCTGGCGAACGCCCTCGGGGCGAGCTTCGTGGTCGCGGACATGCCGGAGGTCTCCAGCAGGATGTCGCCGAGCCCGAGCAGCAGGTACGAGCCGACGATCCACCAGGCGGCCATCTTGTACGTGTCGTCGGCGTGCCCGGAGGTGGGCAGCACCATCAGCAGGAAGGAGAGCCCGCCGAGGATCACCCCGATCGCGATCTTGTTGGACGCGTGCGGCTGGCGCGGCCCCATTTTCGCCCAGACGGCCGCGACCACCGGAGCGAGTGCCACCTCGAAGGCGCCGAGCGCGGAGGCGTACCAGCTGGCCGGGAAGTGGAAGCCGAAGATCTCGGTACGGGCGTTGGTCGACGCGAGCAGCATCATCGTCGAGTACGCCTGGAAGAGGATGAAGTTGAACACGACGGAGGCCAGGAACAGCACCACGTACGGGCGCAGCCTGCCGCGCTCCTCCGCGGTGACCCGGGGGCTCCGGAACATCACCGCGAAGTACACGACCGGCGCGATCACGGAGATGAGGGTGAGCAGGTCGACGAAGCGGTCCATCGTCAGCCAGCCCGCCAGGGCCAGCGCGGTCGCGACGGCGGCGACCACGACGACACCGATGACGATGAGCCGGACCGCCCGGCGCATGGGTCCGGGGGCCAGCGCGAATTCGGCGGTGTTCTTACGCCCGGCCAGGTGACGGCGGCCCAGCACGTACTGGATCAGGCCGAGCGTCATACCGAACGCGGCGGCCGAGAACCCCCAGTGCCAGCTCGCGTGGTCACCCAGCCAGCCGGTGATCAGCGGGCCGAGGAACGCGCCGATGTTGATGCCCATGTAGTAGAGGGCGAAGCCGGCGTCGCGGCGCTCGTCGTCGGTGCGGTAGAGCTTGCCGACCATGGTGGCGACATTGGGCTTGAGCAGGCCCGTTCCGGCACTGATCAGCCCGAGGCCGACCCAGGTCATGGCGTCGGTGGGCACCGCCATGGAGTAGTGGCCGATGGCGATGAGGATCCCGCCGTACAGGACGGCGCGGTACGAGCCGAGGATCCGGTCCGCCAGCCAGCCGCCGGCCACGGAGACCAGGTAGACGAGGGTCCCGTAGGCGGCGGAGACGGAGGCGGCGGTGCCGGCCTCCATCCCCATGCCGCCGTTGCTGACGGCGTCGGCGAAGTAGAGGACCAGGATCGCCTGCATGCCGAGGAACGAGAACCGCTCCCAGACCTCCAGGCCGGACAGGGTCATCAGCCCCCGTGGCTGGCCGAAAAAGGCATGGTCGTCGCCCGGCGGGGGCTGGGCGGCTTCGGTGTCTGCGGCGGTGTGGGACAAAGGGGTGACTCCTGATCGTATGAGCTGATCCCGAACATACCGGCGGTGGCGGGAAGGCGCCCACGGTGATCCAAAGGGGACCGGATACGCTGACTTGAGTGATGGCAGCGACACATCGACATTCCGTGTGATCGTCAGCAGACAGGAGATCCCCTCGTGACCGTCGTCGGGCCGTTCGGACTGAGCGTGCGGGACCAGGCTCTTGAGGCCGGTGTCCAGGCCGGTTTGGCTGCTGTCGAGTCGGGGCTGCTCGATGCCACCAAGAGCGAGGTCCCCTTCATCACGGAGGCCGCGCAGCACCTGGTGCGGGCGGGTGGCAAACGGTTCCGGCCCCTGCTGGCGATGCTCGCCGCCCAGTTCGGTGACG
This sequence comes from Streptomyces sp. OR43, assembly GCF_008042275.1. Lineage (GTDB taxonomy): Bacteria > Actinomycetota > Actinomycetes > Streptomycetales > Streptomycetaceae > Streptomyces. The sequence continues at coordinate 2,344,326 of NZ_RDBK01000043.1, forward strand.
CCGACGCCCCGGGCGTGGTGCCCGCCGCCGTGGTCGTCGAGCTGACCCACCTCGCGACGCTGTACCACGACGACGTGATGGATGAGGCCGACGTACGCCGCGGAGTCGACAGCGCCAATTCCCGCTGGGGCAACTCGGTGGCCGTGCTGACCGGCGACTTCCTCTTCGCGCGCGCGTCGCACATCCTGGCCGACCTCGGCCCCGAGGCCGTCCGTATCCAGGCCGAGGCGTTCGAGCGCCTGGTCACCGGCCAGATCCTGGAGACCGCCGGACCGCGCGACGGGCGCGACCCCGTCGAGCACTACCTCGACGTGATGCGCGGCAAGACCGGCTCGCTGATCGCCGTGGCCTGCCGCTTCGGGGCGATGATGTCCGGCGCCGACGAGTCGACGACCGACATCCTCACCCAGTACGGCGAGCGCCTCGGCGTCGCCTTCCAGCTCGCCGACGACGTCCTCGACATCGCGTCCGACTCCCACGAGTCCGGCAAGACCCCCGGCACCGACCTCCTCGAAGGCATCCCGACCCTGCCGGTACTCCATCTGAGGGCGCAGGCCGCGGCCGACGGCAAGCCGGACGACCTGGAGCTCGTCGAACTGCTGGACGGCGACCTGAACGAGCCCGGCAGGCTCGACGAGGCACTGCGCCTGCTGCGCGCCCACCCGGCGCTCGACCAGGCACGACGCGACACGGTCCGGTACGCGCAGSAGGCGCGGGCCACGCTGAAGCCGCTGCCCTCGTGCTACGCCAAGGACGCGCTGGAAGAGATGTGCGACGCCGTGGTGCACCGCGCGGGCTGAACGCCCCTCGCCCCGACCCCTACTGGTTGGCGGAGGAACCGCTCCTCGGTGTCATCCCGGAGAGGTAGGCGGAGTTGCTCCCGCGGGCTGACGCCTGAAGCCGCCCGATTTGGTCAGATGGAGAACAACCACTCCTGACCAGAACGGGCGAGAATGGCGGCACTGGAGTGGACGAGTGCATCCGGACGGAAGCCGCCGACCACGGAGGTAGGGCACACATGGCACCGAACGACAGCGCGGACACCAACGGCTCGGCAGCGCAGGGCACCAAGGGCGCCGGCGCGGGCCGCCGGAAGGCGGCGCGCTACATCGTCCCCGTAGCGGTGGCGGGGGTGGCGGCCGCGACGATCGGGCTGGTCCCGGCGCTCGCGAGCTCGGGGGACCCCGATCTGCCGAAGATCACCGCGCAGGAGCTCATCGAGAAGATCGCCGCATCGGACACGCAGCAGCTCTCCGGCACGGTGAAGATCAGCACCGACCTCGGGATCCCGTCGATGGGCGGCCTGACCGGCTCCCTCGTCCCCGACGGCGCGGCCGGCCAGGGCTCGGCGAGCGCCGACCCGCAGCAGAAGCTCACGGAACTGGCCTCGGGCACGCACACCCTCCGGGTGGCCGCCGACGGCCCCGACAAGCAGCGCCTGTCCATCCTGGACGACGCGTCCGAGTACAGCCTGATCCACAACGGGGACCAGGTCTGGGCGTACGACAGCAAGTCCAACGCGGTCTACCACGCGAAGAACGCGAAGAACGCGAAGAACGCCGGGAGCGCACACGACCGGACCGGCCGGAGCAAGGAGCGGCAGGCCGCCCCCGACGGCGTACCCACCACGCCGAAAGCCCTGGCCGAGCAGGCCCTGAAGGCCGCCGACGGCACGACGTCCGTCACGGTCGACGGCACCGCGCAGGTCGCCGGGCGCGACGCGTACCGGCTGGTCATCAAGCCCGAGCAGAGCGGCTCCACGATCGGCTCGATCACCGTCGCGGTGGACGCGGAGAACGGCGTACCGCTCAAGTTCACCCTGCGGCCCAGCAGCGGCGGCAAGGCGGCGGTCGACGCCGGGTTCACCACGGTCGACTTCGGCAAGCCCGACGCGTCCTCGTTCTCCTTCACGCCGCCCAAGGGCGCCGAGGTGACCGAGGCGGACGAGGCGGAGGGCCACGGGAAGGCCGAGGCCGACAGGGCGAAGGGCGACCTGAGCGCCTTCGAGGGCATGAACGTGATCGGCAAGGGCTGGAACACCGTCGCCGAGATCAAGACCCCCGGCGGGACGGCCCTCCCGTCGGCGGAATCGGGCGAGGTACCGGCCGGGGCGCAGCAGTTCCTCGACGCCCTCGGCGACAAGGTCACCGGGAAGTTCGGCTCGGGCACGGTCTTCAAGACCCGCCTGGTCAACGCCCTGATGACGGACGACGGCCGTGTCTACGTCGGCGCGGTCACCAAGGACGCGCTGGTGAACGCGGCGAACCAGGCCGGCTGACACCACGCCGTACGCCGTTTCGCACCGGCGCCGCCCCGTCCCGCCGTAGCCTCCGTACGGTGGGACGGGGCGGACGCGGCCCGGGCGACCTGTGGGGAGCACATATGACTGGGGCCGGCACCGTGCCCGTGATCGAGACCCGGGGTCTCACCAAGCGCTACCGGGGCGGCCAGCTCGCCGTCGACGGGCTCGACCTCGCCGTCCCGGGCGGCAGCGTCTTCGGTTTCCTCGGTCCCAACGGCTCGGGCAAGACCACGACCATCCGGATGCTGATGGGCCTGATCGACCCGACGTCCGGCACCGCGCGCGTCCTGGGCCGCCCCATGCCGGGCGCGGCCCGCACCGTACTGCCCCAGGTCGGGGCACTGATCGAAGGCCCCGCGCTGTACGGGTTCCTGAGCGGCCGGGACAACCTCGTGCGCTTCGACCGCGCCGACCCCACCGCCGACCCGCGCACCCGTGGCGCCCGCGTCGGCGACGCCCTGGAGCGCGTCGGTCTCGCCGCCGCCGCCGGCAAGAAGGCCCGGGCCTACTCGCTCGGCATGAAGCAGCGGCTCGGCCTCGCCGCCGCCCTGCTCCGGCCCCGCCGGCTGCTCGTCCTGGACGAGCCGACCAATGGCCTGGACCCGCAGGGCATGCGGGAGATCCGCGCCCTGATCCGGGAACTGGCCGCCGAGGGCACCACGGTGTTCCTCTCCTCCCACCTCCTCGACGAGATCGAGCAGGTCTGCACGCATGCCGCGGTCATGGCCCGGGGCCGCCTGATCACCCAGGGCCCCGTCGCCGACCTCGCCGCGGGCTCCCTCGGCCGGCTCGCCGTCACCACACCGGACCCCGCCGACGCCGCGCGCGTCCTCAAGGAGCACGGCATCACCGGCATCACCCTCGACGGCGACCGGGTCCGGGCCGACGCCCCGGCCGGCACCGTCGAACTCGCGGACCTGAACGCGGCCCTGGTCCACGCCGGTATCCGGGTCCGTTCCTTCGGCGTCGAACGGGCCTCGCTGGAGGACGCGTTCGTCGCACTCACCGGAGAGGGATTCGATGTCGCAGGCTGAACCCGCACCGGCCGGGACCACCGGGACCACCGGGACCACCGGGACCACCACGGACCGGCGGAACCCGCTGTGGACGCTCGGCCTCCTGCGCTCCGAACTGACCACCACGCTGCGCCGTTGGCGCACCGTCGCCCTGCTCGGTGTGCTGGCCGCCGTCCCCGTCCTGATCGGGATCGCGGTCCGCATCGAGACGGCCGACGGATCGTCGGCCGGTCCCGGCGGGGGCGGCGCGGGCCCCGCGTTCCTCTCCCAGGTGACCAACAACGGCCTCTTCCTGGTCTTCGCCTCCCTCGCCGCGGTCCTCCCGGTCTTCCTCCCGATGGCGGTGGGCGTCATCGCGGGCGACTCCGTAGCGGGCGAGGCCGGTGCGGGAACGCTGCGCTACCTCCTGGTCGCACCGGCCGGCCGGACCCGGCTGCTCCTCGCCAAGTACGCCTCCACCCTGGTCTTCTGCCTGATCGCGACCCTCGTCGTCGCCGCCTCCGCGCTGGCCGTGGGCGCGCTGCTCTTCCCCGTGGACGACCTCACGACGATCTCCGGGACCCGGATCAGCTTCGGCGAGGGGCTGCTCCGGGCGGGCCTCGTCGCGGTGGCGGTCGCGGCGTCACTGATCGGCTTCGCGGCCCTCGGGCTCTTCGTGTCGACCCTCACCAACAGCGGGATCGCGGCCATGGCGGCGACGGTCGGGGTCCTGATCACCGTGCAGATCCTGGACGCCATCCCGCAGCTGAGCGGGATCGCCCCGTACCTCTTCTCGCACTACTGGCTGTCCTTCTCGGACCTGCTGCGCGAGCCGTTCTACTGGGACGAGGTGCTGAAGAACCTGGAGCTGCAGGCGCTGTACGCGGCGGTGTTCGGCTCGGCGGCCTGGGCCCGGTTCACGGCGAAGGACATCACGGCCTGAGAAGAACCGCCCGAGGAAATCGGCCCGGCTCCGGCACCCGTACCGTCGGCCGGCGAGCCGTCCCCCGATCGGCTCGTCGCGGCACGAACGGCACGAACGGTGCGAAAGGCAAGGAACGAGCCGACACGGTACGTTCCGTTTCCCGCATGGGCATTGTTCGACTTCTGGCGACGGGCTGTCAACAAGGATGTGCTCGAACGGACCTATGCTCACCGAATGATCACATCGCCGAGTTCGCTGCGCCGGAGCGAGAGCTCACGCAGGGCGACGCTGGAGGCCGCCCTCGGCCTCTGTACGGAGAAGGGGTACGGCCGCGTCACGGTCGAGGCCATCGCGGCCCGGGCCGGCGTCAGCAAGAAGACGATCTACCGGTGGTGGCCGTCGAAGAGCGCGGTGCTGCTGGAGGCGTTCACGGAGGCCCTGGTCACCGCCACCCCGTTCGCCGACACGGGCGACATCGCCGTGGATCTGCGCACCCATGTGACGGCCGCGGTGAGGTTCCTCGCCGAACCGCCCTTCGGTCCCGCGTACGCCGGCATACTCTCCGAACTCCACCACGACGACGCCCTGGCCGAAACGGTCCGCACCCAACTGATCGACCCCCGCTTCGAAGCCGCCGTCGACCGCCTGCGCGGCGCCCAGCAACAGGGCCAGATCCCGCCGGACGCCGATCTGCGCCTGGCGGTGGAGATGCTCTACGGCCCGGTCTACTACCGCCACGTCCTGCGCAAGCCGATGCAGGACGCGGAGACGGTGGCCTCCCTGGTCGGGCACGTGCTGCGGTCGCTGAGGGCGGGGGTCAGCTGACGGGCGACGCCCTCGCCGCATTCACTCCCTGTGCGTGAGCACAGCCATGCCTGGAACACCCTTGTGTGCAAACGATGTTTGCTCTAGCTTTTGCATGCGCGTTTGCAAATTGCACCTGGGGGGTGGGCATGGCGTTCTGGATGGCGGCCGCGTCGGTGTGGGGGGTGCTGCAGCTGCTGCTGCTCACCTCGCCGGTGCGCACGGTGCGCTGGCCGACGGTGTTCCTGGCCTTCGGGGTGGGGGCGTACGGCTGTGGCGTGGCGTCGATGCTGGTGGAGCTGGTGACCGCACGGCAACTGGCTGCCGCACGGCACGAGTCCGTCAGCGCCGTGCTGGACACCGTGTCGTGGACGACGGCCCCGGTCGCGGAGGAGCTGATCAAGATCGCTCCGCTGCTGCTGGCGGGGTGGGCGCTGCGCGGCCGTTTGCAGTGGGGGCTTGCGGACTTCGCGGTGCTGGGCGGAGCTCTGGGGGCGGGCTTCAGCCTGCTGGAAGAGCTGCTGATGTACGCCGGGTCGGGAGCGAAGGCGGTACCCCGGGAATCCGGCGGCTGGCAGATTCCAGCGAGTCTGATGTCCCAGGTCTACGTTCCGGGCCCGGGCGATGTGCTGGGGCACTGGTTCCCGGCGCCGACCGGAGTGGCAGAGACCGGCGGCCTGGTGGTGCGGATGCCGTACGACATGCACGTCTTCGCCAGCGTGCTGGCGGGTGCCGGGGTGGGACTGCTGCTGTGCGGGGCGAGCCGGCTGGTGCGGGCCTGCGCCGCGCTCCCGGTCGCCGGCGCGGTGGCCGTTCACTGGGTGCACAACTACGCGGCCGTCTTTCCGGGCAACGAGACGGCAGGAGCGTGGCGGGAACGTCTCACCGGATCGTGGGGCCTGTGGATCATCCTGGGATGCCTGGCGCTCGCCTGGGGGTGGAGCGTCCGAGCCGTCCGGCTCGGCGTACGGCGCGAGAGCGGCGTCCGGCTCGATGGGGAGCAGCAGGGCCGCGGAAGCGCGCAGGTGCTGTTCGCCTTCGCTCTGCTGAAGCCCCCGGCGACCTGGCTCATCGCGCTGGAGTACGCACGGCAGCGTCGTGCCCTGCTGTACGCGGCGGCCCACCCGCGTACCCGTCCCGAAAAGCTGGAGCCGCTGCGGACGGTGGTGGTCGAACGGACGCGGCAGCTGAATCAGGTGAACGACGAGGCGGCCTGGCGCGGCCTGTCCCTGGGACGGTTGTGGCGCGATGCCCGTCSGCAGCGGCCAGGGCTCCCGGCCCACGAGAAGGTCCTGCTCTGCCTGACGCTGCTCCTCGCGGTTCCGTCCGCGCTCTATCTGGCGGTCGGCTCGTTTCCGTCCGCTCACAGCCTGCAGGCGTACTTCGCGGACGGCGCCGGGTTACGGCTGCTGATCGGATGCGCTCTGGCGGGGATGGCACTCACCGCTTGGCGCCTGTGGGCGGCGGCGTACGGGTACCGGGCGGCGGCCCGGCGGCCGTTGGCAGAG
>NZ_RDBK01000043.1:2350959-2401486 GCF_008042275.1 Streptomyces sp. OR43
GTGCCGGGTTCCGTCAGGGGCGGGCCCAGGAGCAGGACGAGTGCCGCCGCGGCGGCCGGGACCAGCCCGGCCGCCGCGATCAGGCGCGGGAACGGCCGCCGTGAGGGCCGTTCCCGCGGGGTGCGCGCGCTCAACCGCGTCGGCGCCGGACGGTGCGGAGTCCGCCGAGGGCGGCGCCCGCCGCTGCCAGCAGTCCGGCCGCGCCGGCCGCCAGAGCGGTGCCGGAGAGGCCGGTGGAGCCGCTGCCGGTCAGGGCGGTGGAGCCGTCACCGGCGTCGACCGGGCCGTTGGGCATGGGGCCGTTCCCGTGACCGCCACCGTTCCCGTGGCCGCCACCGCTGTTCCCGCCGTTGCCGTGACCGCCACCGTTCCCGTGGCCGCCACCGCTGTTCCCGCCGCCTCCGTGGCCGCCGTCGGACGGGGTGGGCCTGGGGTGGTGCGGGTGGCTGGGGCTGGGCGACGGGCTGGGCTCCACGTCCTGGGCGGTGATCAGAGTGCGGTCCGTGGCGCTGACGCCGGTGCGCTGCGGGCCGTCGACTCCGGCGATGGCGACGGTCAGTTCGGTCGTCACGTCGAGCGGGCCCGTGGGCGCGCCCTCGTCGGCGGCGAGTGTGAAGGCGGCGCCCGCCTTCCCGCCGGGCTCAAGCGTGCCGCCTGCCCGGAGGTTGGTCCGCAGCTCGCCGGTGAGCGTCCCGTCCGTCCCCTGGGTCAGGGGGACTTCGGCGCCCTCGGACATGACGGTCAGCTGGTCCGCCCGGAGGCCGGCCGGTCCCTTGAGGCTGAGGCGGGTGCCGATGCCCGGGTACTGCGGGCCGTCGTCCGGGTCGGTGTAGGAGGCGTCGGCCGGGCGGGGGCCGTCCCCTGCCTCGATCTCCTCGGGCACGGTGAGCGCGGCCGCCGCCCTGCCGGTGACGGCGAAGTCCCAGGCGGTGCCGTCGGCGGTGATGTTGTCGACGTAGGTGTTGAGCGTGCCGTTCGGGTCGCCGAGCCTGCCGATGTTGGCGATCACCCCGTACGCCCCCTCGCACTCCGCGACGAAGTGCGACAGCGGGGCGTCCCCGCCCGCCGGGATGCCCGCCACGGCACGCGAGGTCCGCATCACGGAGTCGGCGGTGAAGCGGTACTTCTGCCAGGTGTCCGGCTTCAGCGCCGCGCCCTCGACATCCGCGTTGCTGCCGGGCTCGAACGACAGAGTGGTGAACCCGCCGCACGAGGCCGGGAGTTGGAGGTTCGCGCCGATGCTGGTGTTGCTGGAGCCCTCGGTCGCCGTGTACGCCCAGTACGAGATGCCCGCGTCCAGCAGCGGCTGCATCGGCTCGGGCGTCCACGTCGCGTTGAAGTAGTGGGCGGCCTGGGCCTGTTCGCCCGCGCCGATGGCCAGGCGCAGGCTGCCGTTGAGATGGACGGGGTCGGGCTTCGGGGAGACCTCCTGGATGCCGGGGTCCCGGTCGGGCGTCGTTTCCTGGAGCCGGAGCCAGGGGCCCGCCGGGCCGAGGCCCGACGGGTTGACGGTCTGCACCGTGTCCTCCGCGCCCGCGGTGGGGGCGATCCCGCAGGCGAGGAGGGTGAGGGCGGACAGGGCGGCGGTGGTGGTCGCGGTGCGCAGGAGCGTGCGAGACGTCCCGGAGGTGCGCAGAGGTCGGGTCATAAGTGTGAGGAAAATATAAACTGCGCGTCAGGGGTGGATTACCCACCGTGACGCGCTCAAGCTCGCTCCAATGCCGCAGCGTTGAGGTACTCCCCGACCGCCCGCAGTTCTCCGGCCGGGACGATCAGACCGACGTGGTTGTCCGGGCGGATCAGGACCAGGGCGTCCTCGCCCGGGGCGATGCCGTACGCCGAGTGCGCGTGGCCGCCGTCATCGGCCAGGCCGCATGCCCCGCCCGCGTCCTCCCCGTACGCGCCCGCGTCCACCCCGTACGCCCGCAGTGCGCCCGTGTACGCCACCGAGGCCTGCCGCAGCTCGGGTGCCGTGCCCGTGCCGAAGCCGAGCAGGGTGAAGTGCGGCCCGGTGAAGGCCTCGAACAGCCGGAGAGGGGTTCCGGTGGCCAGGTGGCGGCAGGGCGCGTCCGGGGCGCGGTCGCCCGCGCGCAGCCGGGGCGTGGCGCCGAGGCGGGCCAGCGAGCTCCAGGGGTAGCCGGACCCCGGGCCGTGGGGCAGTGGCGCGTTCGCCGCGTCCAGGCCGCCGCCCGGCTTCTTGATCGCCTCCAGTGTGACCCGCAGCCGCTCGGCGCTCACGTCCAGGACGGCGGCCGCGACGGGCAGCCGCTCCTCCTCGTACGTGTCGAGCAGGGCCGGGTCCGCCTGGCCGGAGGCGACCCGGGCGAGCTTCCAGCCGAGGTTGTACGCGTCCTGGATGCCGGTGTTCATGCCCAGCCCGCCCGCGATCGAGTGCACGTGCGCGGCGTCGCCCGCCAGGAACACCCGGCCCACCCGGTAGCGGTCCACCATGCGCTCGTTGACCCGGTAGGTGGAGAGCAGTGCGGCCTGGGACAGCAGGGTGCCCGGCAGGCCCGTGTGCTTGGCGAACAGTCGCTGGAAGCTCTCCAGTGACGGCGGTACGGGAGCGCCGGAGGCGTCGGTCTCCGGACCGGCCTGGAACCACCAGCCCGACCGGGTGCCGGGGATCGGGCAGAGCATCACGGCGCCGTCCTCGTCGAACCACTGGTGCCAGAATCCGCGGTCCGGCCCCTCGGCCTCGACATCGCCGCAGACCATCATCTGCGTCTCGTCCGTCTTCCCTTCGAAGGGGATGCCGAGCAGTTTGCGCACCGCGCTGTGGCCGCCGTCGCAGCCGACGACGTACCGTGCCCCGATCTCGCGGCCGTCGGCCAGGACGGCCGTCGCGGTGGTGTCGTCCTGGGTCAGTCCCACCAGTTCGGCGCCGAGCCCGACCCGTACGCCGTACGTCGCGAGCCGGTCCCGCAGGACCTCCTCCAGCCGCCACTGGGCGACCGTCCGGGGCAGGGCGTACGGGGAGTCCGGTGTCGGGCGCACGTCCGCGAAGGGCGCGGCGTCGGAGATCGCCACCCCGCCCCGGTACTTGCGCATCGGCAGCGGGGCGGCCCCGGCGGCGAGGACCTCGTCGATGACGCCGAGGTCCTCCAGGACCTCCAGCGAGCGCGAGTTCGGGCCCTTGGCGCGGGAGCTGCGCGGGAACCGGGCGGCCTTGTCGATGACCGTCACCTCGACGGCCCGCCGGGCGAGGTCGAGGGCCAGGGTCAGTCCGGTCGGCCCGGAGCCGACGATCAGGACGGTGGTCGTGGTGGGCATGCGTACTCCTCGGGTGCGTGTCCGTTGCGCCCAGGGAAACGTAACCGAGTTAAAAAGGCAACTAGGTAATGGATTGGGTGGAGGTCGAAGCCGCCGGTGCCGCCGCGGCGGCCTGCTCGGCGGCGGCCAGCCGTGCGGCCTGTGCCTGTGCTCGCGTACGCCGGGACGTCCGCAGCGCGTCCCAGGTCAGCAGCGTGAGAGCCAGCCAGACCAGACCGAAGCCCGCCCACCGCTCCGGGGGCATCGCCTCGTGGAAGTACAGGATTCCGAGCACGAACTGGAAGACCGGTGCCAGGTACTGCAGCAGGCCCAGGGTGGACAGCGGTACGCGGATCGCGGCCGCCCCGAACAGGATCAGCGGGATGGCGGTCACCAGACCGGTCGCGGCGAGCAGTGCCGTGTGGCCGGCGCCCTCTGAGGCGAAGGTCGACTCGCCCTGCGTGCCCAGCCACACCAGATAGCCGAGCGCGGGCACGAACAGCACCGCGGTCTCGGCGGTGAGCGACTCCAGGCCGCCCATGTTGACCTTCTTCTTCACCAGGCCGTACGTCGCGAACGAGAAGGCCAGGACCAGTGAGATCCACGGCGGCTGCCCGTACCCGATCGCCAGCACGAGCACCGCCGCGAGACCCGTGCCGACCGCCACCCACTGCGCGGGGCGCAGCCGTTCGCCGAGGAGCAGGACGCCCATGGCGATGGTCACCAGCGGATTGATGAAGTAGCCGAGCGAGGCCTCGACGACGTGCCCGTTGTTGACGGACCAGATGTACAGGCCCCAGTTGACGGTGATCACGGCCGCGGCGACGGTGATCAGCCCCAGCTTCTTCGGCTGCCGGAGCAGTTCGCCCATCCAGGCCCAGCGGCGCAGGACGAGCAGGGCGACGCCGACGACGCCGAGGGACCAGACCATGCGGTGGGCGAGGATCTCGACCGCGCCGGACGGCTTCAGCAGCGGCCAGAAGAGCGGGACGACCCCCCACAGCCCGTAGGCCGCCACACCGGACAGGAGCCCGGCCCGCTGTTCGTTCTTTCCCTTCACGGGCCCTCCTGGCAGGTGTCCGTCGACGGCTTCGTCGACCTGACGAAGGTAGCGCCGACGCGCCCCGGTGTCATTGCCGTATCGCCAGACGGTCATGACACCGGACGCGGGGCCCGTGGTGCGCGGTGCCCGCGTCGCCTACTGGGCCGCGACCGCCGCGGCGACGGTCTCCGCGAGCGGCGTCGTCGGGCGGCCGATCAGCCGGGCCAGTTCGCCGTTGGTGCCGGCCAGCAGCCCGCGCCGGATGCCCTCGTCCACGTCGGTGAGGATCGCCGCGAAGGCCTCGGGCACACCGGCGCCGGTCAGGATCTCCTGGTGGACGGCGGCCGGGACGTTCTTGTAGGCGATCTCCTTGCCCGAGGCCCTGGCGATCTCGGCGGCGTACTCCGCGAGCGACCAGGCGACGTCCCCGCTCAGCTCGTAGGCCTTGCCGAGGTGGCCCTCGCCGGTCAGGACGGCCGCGGCCGCGGCCGCGTAGTCGGCACGGGTGGCGGAGGCGACCCTGCCCTCGCCCGCGTTGGCCACGACGGCGCCGTGGGCCAGGACCGGAGCCAGGTTCGCGGTGTAGTTCTCCGTGTACCAGCCGTTGCGCAGGAACGTGTACGGCAGGCCGGAGTCGAGGATCAGCTGCTCGGTCACCTTGTGCTCGTCGGCCAGCTCGATGTCCGCGTCCGGGCCGCCGAGGATGCCGGTGTACGCGAGCTGCGCCACGCCCGCCGCCTTCGCCGCGTCGATGACCGCGGCGTGCTGGGCGACACGGCTGCCGACCTCGCTGCCGGAGATGAGCAGCACCCGGTCCCCGGCGCGGAAGGCGCCGGTCAGCGTCTCGGGGTGGTTGTAGTCGGCGATCCGGAGCTCCACGCCGCGGGCGGCGAGGCCGGCGGCCTTCTCCTTGTCGCGGACGACGGCGGCGATGCCGCTCGCGGGGACGGTGGTCAGCAGCTGCTCGACGACGAGTCGGCCGAGCTCTCCGGTGGCTCCGGTGACGACGATGCTCATGGGGTGTTTCTCCTCTTCAGGTGCTCATGTTCCTGTTCGTACGCTCTGGTACTCACCTTATGGAGGGCACTAACCAAACGAAAGTACCCACTTTGAAGTAAGGTACTGGCATGAGCGTAAGCAACCTGGAGCGTGGGCCCGACGTGCGGGAGCCGATGTGCCCCTCGCGGCTGGTCCTCGAACACGTCACCAGCCGCTGGGGCGTCCTGGTCCTCGCCGCCCTGCTGGAGCGCTCGTACCGCTTCAGCGAGCTGCGCCGCGAGGTCGGCGGTGTCAGCGAGAAGATGCTGGCGCAGACCCTCCAGACCCTGGAGCGCGACGGCTTCGTCGACCGGGACGCCAAGCCGGTGATCCCGCCGCGGGTGGACTACTCCCTCACGGACCTGGGCCGGGGGGCCGCCGAGCAGGTGTGGGCCCTGGCGCGCTGGTCGGAACGGAGTCTGGACGCGGTGGACGCGGCGCGCACGGCGTACGACGCGCGAAAGCGGGCGCGCGAGCCGGCGGCGTAGCGCAAGGAGGCGGGAACGCGAAAGACGAAGCGCCCGCCCCTCCCGTGAACGGGGAGGAGCGGGCGCTTCGAGGTCGTCCCGCGGGGCCGTGCTTCTAGCCCGCGACCGTCCAGTTGTCGTTGCCCGCGAGAAGGGCGCCGAGGTCGCCCTTGCCCTGCTGCTCGACGGCCGTGTCGAGCTGGTCGGCCATGAGGGTGTCGTAGACCGGCCGTTCGACGTCGCGCAGCACGCCGATCGGCGTGTGGTGCAGGGTGTCCGGATCGGCCAGCCGTGACAGCGCGAACGCCGTGGTCGGGCTGGGGGCGTGCGCGTCGTGGACGAGGATCTGCGAACGGTTCTCCTCGGTGACCGCGACCACGTGCAGATCACCCGTCAGCGAGTCCCGTACGACGCCCTTGGAGTCGTCCGTGCCGAAGAGGATCGGCCGGCCGTGCTCCAGCCGGATCACCGCTTCCTGGGCCTGGTCCTTGTCCTTGAGGACCTCGAACGCGCCGTCGTTGAAGATGTTGCAGTTCTGGTAGATCTCGACGAGTGCGGTGCCGGGGTGGTCGGCCGCGGCGCGCAGGACGCTCGTGAGGTGCTTGCGGTCGGAGTCGACGGTACGGGCGACGAACGAGGCCTCCGCGCCGATGGCCAGGGACACCGGGTTGAAGGGTGCGTCGAGCGAACCCATCGGCGTCGACTTGGTGATCTTGCCGACCTCGGAGGTGGGGGAGTACTGCCCCTTGGTGAGCCCGTAGATCCGGTTGTTGAACAGCAGGATCTTCAGGTTCACATTGCGGCGCAGGGCGTGGATGAGGTGGTTGCCGCCGATGGACAGCGCGTCGCCGTCCCCCGTGACCACCCAGACGCTCAGGTCCCGCCGGGAGGAGGCGAGTCCGGTGGCGATCGCCGGGGCACGGCCGTGGATCGAGTGCATCCCGTATGTGTTCATGTAGTACGGGAAACGGGAGGAGCAGCCGATGCCGGAGACGAAGACGATGTTCTCCTTCGCCAGTCCGAGCTCGGGCATGAAGCCCTGCACGGCGGCGAGGACCGCGTAGTCACCGCAGCCGGGGCACCAGCGCACTTCCTGGTCGGACTTGAAGTCCTTCATGGACTGCTTGGCCTCGGCCTTGGGCACCAGCTGGAGCAGTTCGTTGGTCTCAGGCATCGATGGCCTCCTGAAGGGCCGTCGCAAGCTGCTCGGCCTTGAACGGCATGCCGTTGACCTGGTTGTAACTGTGCGCGTCCACCAGGTACTTGGCCCGGATGAGCATGGCCAGCTGCCCGAGGTTCATCTCGGGGACGACCACCTTGTCGTAACGCTTCAGCACCTCGCCGAGATTCCGCGGGAACGGGTTGAGGTGGCGCAGATGGGCCTGCGCGATCGGCTGCCCGGCGGCGCGCAGCCGGCGGACGGCGGCGGTGATGGGGCCGTACGTCGAACCCCAGCCGAGCACCAGCGTCCTGGCCTCCGCCGGGTCGTCGACCTCCAGGTCCGGGACCTCGATGCCGTCCACCTTGGCCTGGCGGGTGCGGACCATGAAGTCGTGGTTGGCGGGGTCGTACGAGATGTTCCCGGTGCCGTCCTGCTTCTCGATGCCGCCGATGCGGTGTTCGAGGCCGGGCGTGCCCGGGACGGCCCAGGGGCGGGCCAGGGTCTGCGGGTCGCGCTTGTAGGGCCAGAACACCTCGGTGCCGTCGGCCAGCTCGTGGTTCGGGCCTTGGGTGAACTGGACGCGCAGGTCGGGGAGTTCGTCGACCTCGGGGATGCGCCACGGCTCGGAGCCGTTGGCCAGGTAGCCGTCGGAGAGCAGGAAGACCGGGGTGCGGTAGGTCAGGGCGATCCGGGCGGCGTCGAGTGCCGCGTCGAAGCAGTCCGCCGGGGTCTTCGGGGCCACGATCGGCACCGGGGCCTCGCCGTTGCGCCCGTACATCGCCTGGAGGAGGTCGGCCTGCTCGGTCTTGGTGGGCAGGCCGGTGGACGGGCCGCCGCGCTGGATGTCGATGATGAGCAGGGGGAGTTCGAGGGACACGGCCAGGCCGATCGTCTCGGACTTGAGGGCCACGCCCGGGCCGGAGGTGGTCGTGACCGCGAGGCTGCCGCCGAAGGCCGCGCCGAGCGCGGCGCCGATGCCGGCGATCTCGTCCTCGGCCTGGAAGGTGCGTACGCCGAAGTTCTTGTGCTTGCTGAGCTCGTGCAGGATGTCCGAGGCCGGGGTGATCGGGTACGAGCCCAGGTACAGCGGCAGGTCCGCCTGCCGGCCCGCGGCGATCAGACCGTAGGACAGTGCCAGGTTCCCGGAGATGTTGCGGTACGTGCCGGTGGGGAACGCGGTCGTGGCCGGGGCCACCTCGTAGCTGACCGCGAAGTCCTCCGTGGTCTCCCCGAAGTTCCACCCGGCCCGGAACGCCGCCACGTTCGCCTCGGCGATCTGCGGCTTCTTGGCGAACTTGGCCCGCAGGAACTTCTCCGTGTTCTCGGTGGGCCGGTGGTACATCCACGACAGCAGGCCCAGCGCGAACATGTTCTTGGAGCGCTCGGCCTCCTTGCGGGAGAGCCCGAACTCCTTCAGCGCCTCGATGGTGAGCGTCGTCAGCGGCACCGGATGGACGTGGTACGCCTCCAGTGAGCCGTCCTCCAGCGGGCTGGTCTCGTAACCCACCTTCGCCATCGGCCGCTTGGTGAACTCGTCGGTGTTGACGATGATGTCGGCACCACGTGGGACATCGGCGATGTTGGCCTTGAGCGCGGCCGGGTTCATCGCGACCAGCACGTTCGGGGCGTCGCCCGGGGTGAGGATGTCGTGGTCGGCGAAGTGGAGCTGGAACGAGGACACGCCCGGCAGGGTTCCTGCGGGGGCGCGGATCTCGGCGGGGAAGTTCGGCAGCGTGGAGAGGTCGTTCCCGAAGGAAGCGGTCTCCGAGGTGAACCGGTCACCCGTGAGCTGCATGCCGTCTCCGGAGTCACCCGCGAAGCGGATGATCACCCGGTCCAGGCGACGGATCTCTTTCCCGTCGGCACCGGCTGTTGCGGACTGGGGGGCACGCTGTCCCCCTACGAGTGCCTCACTGGCCTCGTCGGCCTGTTCGGCTGGGCTACTGACCTGGCTGGTCACTTACTGGACCTCCCTCGGCGCGGTGGCTCGGAACCATCCGGCCCGCCGGCGGTCCCCAGCCCCACCCTACGTCTGTAAGGGTCGCCTTCCTCTGGCCGATCACATGGTGGACGGCGTTTTGAGACGCTTTTCGGTGCTGTTCCGTCATGATTCATCAGCCGCGCGGTTCCTCGTCGGACCTTTGGTGGAGTCAGCGTGGAGCGAGTCGCGGGTTGCCTGGTCGGAGCGGTGCGGGGAGTGCCTCCAAAGATATCTGACAGGATGTCAGATATCGCGGTGCGGCATCAGGAGCCCAGCCGGGTCAGGAGCCCCGGGTCAGGAGCCCAGCCGGGTCAGGAGTTCAGATAGGTCAGTACGGCAAGGACGCGCCGGTGGTCGCCGTCGCTGGGGGACAGCCCCAGCTTCAGGAAGATGTTGCTCACGTGCTTCTCCACCGCGCCGTCGCTCACCACGAGCTGCCTGGCCACCGCCGAGTTCGTCCGCCCCTCCGCCATCAGGCCGAGCACCTCGCGCTCACGCGGCGTCAGCCCGGCCAGCACGTCCTGCTTACGGCTCCGGCCCAGCAGCTGCGCCACCACCTCGGGGTCCAGTGCCGTACCGCCCTGAGCCACCCGGACCACCGCGTCGACGAACTCGCGGACCTCGGCGACCCGGTCCTTCAGCAGATACCCCACACCCCGGCTGGACCCGGCCAGCAACTCGGTGGCGTACTGCTCCTCGACGTACTGCGACAGGACCAGCACCCCGATTCCCGGATACTCCTTGCGCAGCCGCACCGCGGCCCGCACGCCCTCGTCGGTGTGCGTCGGCGGCATCCGCACGTCGGCGACCACCACATCGGGCAGCGCGTCCTGCCCGGCGAGGTCGCCCACCGTCTTGATCAGCGCCTCGGCGTCCCCGACGCCCGCCACGACGTCGTGCCCGAGATCGGTCAGCAGCCGGGTGAGTCCTTCCCGGAGCAGTACCGAATCCTCGGCGATGACCACACGCACCCTGTCCTCCACCACGACGCTGAATCCCCCACTGTTCGGTTGTTCGTTCATTCGCTGTTCCGCCCGTACGCCGTCCAGCATCCCAGTACCGGCAGTGACGCCGCGAGCCTTCGCGGAGTTGCGTCGTGGCGGACGTGCCCCGGGGGCGGGCGAGGACCGGTCCCGGACGGTGCGAAACGGGCGGTCGCCGGGCGGCCCGGTGTACGGGTCCGCCCGGCGACCGGGTACGGAGACGAGCCGGCTGCTCAGCCGCGCCAGGGCAGCTCGGCCGTGACCTTCGTCGGGCCGCCCACCGGGGACTCGACGACGAGGATCCCGTCCACCGCGTCCAGCCGCTCGGTCAGACCGGCCAGGCCGCTGCCCGACGTCAGGTCGGCACCGCCGCGCCCGTTGTCGGTGACCTGGAGCATCAGCCGGTCGGCCGACCGCCACACGTCGACCGAGGCGCGGGTGGCGCGGGCGTGCTTGCTGACGTTCTGCAGCAGCTCGGACACGGTGAAGTAGGCGATGCCTTCGATGGCCTGGGCGGGGCGGGTGGCCAGGTCGACCTCGACGGTCACGGGGACGGTGCAGCGGGAGGCGATGGCGGAGAGCGCGGCGTCGAGGCCGCGGTCGGTGAGGACGGCGGGGTGGATGCCGCGGGCCAGGTCGCGGAGTTCCTGGAGGGCGACCTTCACTTCGCCGTGGGCCTCGTCGACCATCTTGGCGGCGGCCTCCGGGTCGTCCGTCAGCTTCTCCTTCGCCAGCCCGAGGTCCATGGCGAGGGCGACGAGCCGGGCCTGGGCCCCGTCGTGGAGGTCGCGCTCGATGCGGCGGAGGTCGGCGGCGGCCGTGTCCACGACCACACCGCGGTCCGACTCCAGCTCCGTGACCCGCGTCGCCAGCCGCGACGGGCCCAGCAGGCCGGACACCATCAGCCGGTCCACCGCGGCCAGACCGCGGATGACCCATGCCGTGCCCATGACGACCACCAGCCCGACGGCGCTGGTCAGCGCGAGTTCGAACGGGGAGTCGAGGTAGACGTTGTGCGTGCCGTCGCCGTACAGCTGCACCCCGTCGATGCCCGCGTAGGCGGGGAAGACCCAGGCGTACACCGGGTAGGTCAGAGCCGCCCAGCCCCACGTCCACAGGCTCAGCGAGACGCAGAAGGCGAAGACCGCCCACGGGAAGTGCAGCAGCGTGTAGAGCAGGTGCCGCCAGGACACCCCGCTCTTCAGGACCGCCCCGACCCAGGACATCGGACCGCCGGTGCGGCCCCGCACCGGGGCGGGCTCGGCCACGTCCAGCTTGAGCAGGGCACGGGCCCGGGCCCGCTCCAGCATGCCGAGGCCGCGGCACGCGGCGAGGCCGACGGCCAGGAGCGGGATTCCCAGGAAGGTGATCAGCAGCCCGGCGCTCAGCGAGGTCATGGTGACCGCGAAGCAGAACAGCACGGTGCTGATCGGGAAGCTCAGCATGAGATAGACGAACTCACGCCAGGTCCTGGCCTCGACGGGGGCCCGCAGAGCAGCCGGCAGGAAGTGCTTCGCCGCGAGGCGGCTCTCCGTACCGCCACCCGACCGCTGGGGGTCCCGTGTGTCCGGTCCGTATGCCGTGGCCATGGGGTTCCGTCCGTTTCTTCTGTGTCCGCTGGGTCCGCTGTGTGTGCTGTCCGCGGCTTGCGTTGCGTGTACTGCTTCTGCTTCTGCTTCTGCTTCCGCGGGGGTGCAACCGCGTGCCGTGTGTGTACCGCGTACGTCTACTGATAAGACTGCTGGCCCGTGCGCCCGCACACCATGAGGGCGGTCTCCCTCTTCGACCGGGGGTTTTCCCCACCCCGGCCCACGGGCTGCCGCCCGTTCCCGGCAGGGCGTCAGGCGGTACGGACTCCGGCGGCGCTCTTCTCGCTCTCGCGATCGCGCCAGGGCAGTTCGGCGGTGACGGTCGTCGGGCCGCCGGCCGGGGAGTCGAGGACGAACAGCCCGTCGACCGCGTCCAGCCGCTCGGCGAGTCCCGACATCCCCGTACCGCCGTCCATCGAGGCGCCGCCCCGTCCGTCGTCGGTGACCTGGATCAGCAGCCGGTCGGCCGACCGCCACACGTCGACCGAGGCGCGGGTGGCGCGGGCGTGCTTGCTGACGTTCTGCAGCAGCTCGGACACGGTGAAGTAGGCGATGCCTTCGATGGCCTGCGCCGGGCGTCCCGGCAGGTCCACCGCCACCGTGACGGGGACGGTGCAGCGGGAGGCGATGGCGGAGAGTGCGGCGTCGAGGCCGCGGTCGGTGAGGACGGCGGGGTGGATGCCGCGGGCCAGGTCGCGGAGTTCCTGGAGGGCGACCTTCACTTCGCCGTGGGCCTCGTCGACCATCTTGGCGGCGGCCTCCGGGTCGTCCGTCAGCTTCTCCTTCGCCAGCCCCAGCCCCATGGCGAGGGCGACGAGCCGGGCCTGGGCCCCGTCGTGGAGGTCGCGCTCGATGCGGCGGAGGTCGGCGGCAGCCGTGTCCACGACCACACCGCGATCCGACTCCAGCTCGGCGATCCGGCGTTCCAGTTCGTCGGAGGGGGAGAGTAGTCCGCGCACCATCCCGCGGTCGGCGTTGGTCAGGAACCGCGCGATATAGGGGAGTACCGGCCACAGGACGAAGAGGCCCACGAACGTCACCGCGAAGGTGACCACGCCCCACGGCAGCCGTATGAACGAGTACAGCACCGCCCGCCAGCCGACCGGATCCTTCAGGCTCGACCACAGCCAGGGGAAGAACCCCTCCTCCCGGCGGACCCGGGCCATCGGGCTCGGTTCCTCGATCCGCACGCCGAGCAGCCCCCGCGCCCGTCCCCGCTCGGCCCGCCCCAGCAACCGGGCGCCCTGGAGCCCCAGCGCCAGCAACGGCAGACCGATCACCGTGACCGCCAGCCCCACACCGATGGAGACCATCAGCACGGTGTAGACGAATCCGGCGATCGCCATCGGGAGATTGGCGAGAAGATGCGCGATCTCCTTCCACGTCCACCGGTCGAAGGCGAAGCGGACAGGAGGCGGCCCGTCGTGGTCGGGCACCTGGGGGCTCATGGTCATACGACCAGCCTGCCGGGCCCGGCCCCCGGACGCCATGGGGCTCGTGGGTGGGGGCGAAGTAGGGATATCCCTACCAGTTGCCCGACGCAACTGCTTACCGTCCCTTTACAGGGCCTAGACTCCCGTGCGTACAGATCGGCGAACAGGTTCTGAGGGAGCGAGGGGGCGGACGTGACGGACGTGACGGGCCTGCCGGACGTGACAGCTCTGCCTGACGTGACGGGTCTGCCGAACGTGACGGACCTGACAGCTCTGCCGGACGTGACCGACCTGACAGCTCTGCCTGACGTGACGCGTCCGTCGGGATCGGCGGTTCTCGCGGCGGACTACTTCCACAGCTACTCGGTGATCGGACTGCTCGCGGTGATCGGCGTGCTGTTCGTCGCCGTCGCCTTCGGAGCCGGCCGGCTGCTGCGCCCCGTGGTGCCGACGCCGGAGAAGCTCCTCACGTACGAATGCGGCGTGGACCCCGTGGGGGAGGGCTGGGCCCACACCCAGGTCCGCTACTACGTCTACGCCTTCCTGTACGTGATCTTCGCCGTCGACTCGATCTTCCTGTTCCCCTGGGCAACGGTCTTCGCCGCGCCCGGATACGGCGCGACGACGCTGGTGGAAATGTTCATCTTCCTCGGTTTCCTGGCCGTGGGACTGCTCTACGCATGGAAGAAGGGCGTCCTCGAATGGACGTGACGAGCCCGTCGTCCTCCGAGTCGGGTGCCGAACCCGCCCCCGTACCCACGTTCCTCCCGGAACCGAAGCGCCTGGGCGTGCTGTCCCGGCTGGCGCCCGAGCCGATGAAGGTGGTCCTCAACTGGGGCCGCCGCTACAGCCTCTGGGTCTTCAACTTCGGACTCGCCTGCTGTGCCATCGAGTTCATCGCCGCCTCCATGGCCCGCCACGACTTCATCCGGCTCGGTGTGATCCCGTTCGCCCCTGGGCCCCGCCAGGCCGACCTCATGATCGTCTCGGGCACGGTGACGGACAAGATGGCCCCCGCGGTGAAGCGGCTGTACGAGCAGATGCCCGAGCCCAAGTACGTCATCTCCTTCGGCGCCTGCTCCAACTGCGGCGGCCCGTACTGGGACTCGTACTCCGTGACGAAGGGCGTCGACCAGATCATTCCGGTCGACGTCTACGTACCCGGCTGCCCGCCCCGGCCGGAGGCCCTGCTCCAGGGGATCCTCAAGCTCCAGGAGAAGATCGCGCGCGAGTCGCTCGGTGAGCGCTACGCGACAGGCGCCGGAAGCCGCCCCTCCACTGCCGCGCTCCGCAGCGGCCTGGTCGCGGCACCGCCGACGCCGGGCACGTCGGACCCGTCCGACCCATCCGACCCGTCCGATTCGTCGGACCCGTCGTCGGACCCGTCGGGGGAGGAGGGAAAGTGACCGCCTCAGAAGGCAGCGAAGAGTACGGCCGGCTCCCGGACGCCGTCACCGAGATCTTCGGCGCGGACGCCACGGCGGAGCAGGCGTACGAACTGCTGACCGTCGACGTGCCGCCCAAGTCCTGGACCACCGCTCTCGAAACGGCGCGTGACCGGCTCGGCTGCACCTACTTCGACTGGCTGAGCGCCGTGGACGAACCGGGCACCGGCTTCCGGGTCTGCGCCCATGTCGCCGCGCTGCCGGACGCGGGCGGCGGCAGCGTCCGCCGGCTGCTGCTCCGTACGACGGTTCCGCACGAGGCGGCCGTGCTGCCCACCGCGATCGGTGTGTACGCCGGCGCGGACTGGCACGAGCGCGAGACCCACGAGATGTTCGGGATCGGCTTCGACGGCCACCCGCACCTGGTGCCCCTGCTGCTGCCCGAGGGCTTCGAGGGTCACCCCCTGCGCAAGGACTTCGTTCTGGCGGCCCGGGTCGCGAAGGCGTGGCCGGGAGCCAAGGAGCCGGGCGAGTCGGAGCACGGCGGCCCGAAGCGCCGCACGATGCTGCCGCCGGGCGTTCCCGATCCGAACGAGTGGGGCCCCCTGAAGGGCCAGCTCCCACCGGCCCCACCGAGCAGCCCCTCAAGGCCCCCGAGGACCAAGGGCCACCCGACACCCCCGCCGGAGGCGACCCCGAGTGAACGACGTACTGGACGTCGCCCTCCGCCTGGTCATCGTCTTCGCGGTGTTCATGGTCGTCCCGCTCGTCGTGGGCCAGGCCGAGCACAAGGTGATGGCCCATATGCAGGGCCGCCTCGGACCCATGTACGCGGGCGGCTTCCACGGCTGGGCCCAGCTCGTCGCGGACGGCGTGAAGTTCGCGCAGAAGGAAGACATCGTCCCGGCCGAGGCCGACCGCAGGGTCTTCCAGCTCGCGCCGGCCGTCGCGCTGCTTCCGTACCTCCTCGTCCTGGTCGCGATCCCGATCGGCCCCGGCGAGGGCGCGGTCGGCCAGGTCGTCGACGCGGGCATCTTCTTCGTGCTCGCCGTGATGGGCGTCGGCGTGCTCGGCTCCCTCATGGCGGGCTGGGCGTCCGCCAACAAGTTCTCCCTGCTCGGCGGTCTCCGTACCGCCGCGCAACTGCTCGCGTACGAGCTGCCGATGCTGCTCGCCGCCGCCTCCGTGGCGATGGCGGCCGGCACCGTCTCGCTCCCCGGCATCCTCGACGCCTTCGAGTGGTGGTGGCTGCCCTGGCAGATCGTCGGCGCCCTGGTCTTCTTCGTGGCGGGCCTCGCCGAACTCCAGCGCCCGCCGTTCGACATGCCCGTCGCCGACTCCGAGATCATCTTCGGCGCGTACACCGAGTACACCGGCCTCCGCTTCGCGCTCTTCCTGCTCGCCGAGTACGCGGGCATCGTCGTGCTGTGCGGGCTCACCACCGTCCTCTTCCTCGGCGGCTGGCACGGCCCGCTGGGCGCCGACGGACTCGGCTGGGTCTGGACGCTCCTGAAGGTCGGCATCCTCGCCTTCGTCGTCATCTGGCTGCGCGTGAGCTATCCGCGGCTGCGCGAGGACCAGCTCCAGAAGCTCGCCTGGACCACACTCATCCCGCTCGCTCTTGCGCAGATCGCGCTCACCGGCATCGTGAAGGTGGCGATCAACTAGTGCCTCCGATCCCCGGCTCAGGTCTGGCCAAGGGCCTCGCCGTCACCCTGCGGACGATGACGAAGAAGACCGTCACCGCCCAGTACCCGGACGTGCAGCCCGACCTCCCGCCCCGCTCCCGCGGCGTCATCGCGCTGTTCGAGGAGAACTGCACGGTCTGCATGCTCTGCGCGCGCGAGTGCCCGGACTGGTGCATCTACATCGACTCCCACAAGGAGACCATGCCCGCTGCGGTCCCGGGTGGCCGCGAGCGCAGCCGCAACGTGCTGGACCGCTTCGCGATCGACTTCTCGCTCTGCATGTACTGCGGGATCTGCATCGAGGTGTGCCCGTTCGACGCGCTGTTCTGGTCACCGGAGTTCGAGTACGCCGAGACGGACATCCTCGAACTCACCCATGAGCGCGACAAGCTGCGCGACTGGATGTGGACGGTTCCCGAGCCGCCGGCCCTCGACCCGGCCGCCGAGGAGCCGAAGGAGATCGCCGCCGCCCGCAAGACGGCGGACAAACTCCGCACCCAGCGCGAACAGGAAGCGGCGGCAGCAGCGGAAGCGGCAGCCGAGGCCACCCCGCCCGCGCCGACGGAGCAGGAGGGACAGGAGTGATCACCGCCACCGGCCCCGCCCTCGCCGCCGCCGCGAACCATCCCGGCTTCCTCTCCCCGACCGGGGTCGAGATCGCCTTCGTCCTCGTCGGCATCGCCACCCTCGGCGCGGCCCTCGTCACCGTCACGACCAGACAGCTGGTGCACGCCGCCCTCTGGCTGATCGTGGCGCTCGGCGGGCTGGCCGTCGAGTACCTCCTGCTCACGGCGGAGTTCATCGCGTGGGTGCAGGTGCTGATCTACGTGGGTTCCGTGGTCGTCCTCCTCCTCTTCGGCCTGATGCTCACCAGGGCCCCCATCGGCCGTTCCCCGGACGCCGATTCGGAGAACCGATGGGCCGCCCTCGCCGTGGCCGTCGCCGCTGCCGGCACCCTCGTCTGGGTCGTCGTCGACGCCTTCCGCACCACCTGGATCGAACTCGACGGGCCGGCCCAGGGCTCCACCGAGGCGACCGGCTCCTTCCTCTTCCGGCACTGGGTGCTGCCCTTCGAAGCGCTCTCCGTCCTGCTGCTCGCCGCCCTCGTCGGCGCGATCGTCCTGTCCCGCAAGGGCCGGGAGACCGCCCCCCGAGCGACCGCCCCCGGAGCAAGCGCCCCCCGAGAGGACAAGCGCTGATGCACCTCGCCTATCCCGCCGTGCTCGCCGCCCTCCTCTTCTGCACCGGGCTGTACGGAGTGCTCGCCCGGCGCAATGCGATCCTCGTCCTGATGTCCGTCGAGCTGATGCTCAACGCCGTCAACCTCAACCTCGTCGCCTTCGACGTCTGGCTTCGCGACGCCCTGCACTCCGGCCAGGCCCTCACCCTCTTCACCATCGCCATCGCGGCGGCGGAGATCGGCATCGGCCTGGCGATCGTCCTCGCCGTCTACCGCAACCGGGCCAGTTCGGACATCGACCGGCTCCGCGACACCGCCGAGACCGACGAAGCCGAAGAGCTCCCGGACGATCCGGACGGCCCGGACGACGAGAGCGCCGGAGCCCCCGAAGACCAGGCCACTGCTCCGGCAGGGAAGGCAAAGAAGGCTGAGGCCACCGCGTGACCACCACGACCCTCGCCGTGCTCGTCCCCTTTCTCCCCTTCCTGGGCGCGGCGGCCGGCCTCCTCCTCGGTCGCAGCGCACCGGGCTTCGTCCGGCCGCTCGCCGTCCTGCCCTCCCTCGCCTCCCTCGTCATCGCGGCCGTCGTCGCCGCACGCCAGGGCGGCGGGCCTGCCATCGACGCCGCGACCCGGCTCACCCCCACCGGCTCGGTCCCGATCGACCTCGCGCTGCACCTCGACGGCTTCGCCGTCCTCGTCGCCGTCCTGGTCGCCCTCGTCGCGAGCTGCGTGCAGATCTACTCGACCGCGTATCTGCGCGACGACCCCCGCTATCCCTCGTACGCGGCCCTCGTCTCCCTCTTCACCTCCGCGATGCTGCTCGTCGTCTACTCCGGCGACCTGATGGTGCTCCTTGTCGGCTGGGAGATCATGGGCATCTGCTCGTACTTCCTGGTCGGCCACTACTGGGAGACGCCCGAGGCCCGTGCCGCCTCGCTCAAGGCCTTCCTGGTCACCAAGCTCGGCGACGTCCCCTTCCTCATCGGCCTGTTCGCCCTCGCCGCCGACACCGGCACCTTCCGCATCACCGGCATCCTCGGCTCCGTCGCCCACGGCGGCCTCGACCACCCCACGCTGATCGCCCTGCTCCTCCTCGCCGGTGTCGCGGGCAAGTCCGCGCAGTTCCCGTTGCACACCTGGCTGCCCGACGCGATGGCGGGCCCCACGCCCGTCTCCGCGCTGATCCACGCGGCGACGATGGTCGCCGCCGGCATCTACTTCGTGGCCCGGCTGCTGCCCGTCTTCGCCGAATCCGGCGCCGCTCTCGTGGTCCTCGCGGTGATGGCCGCCGTCACGATGATCGGCTCGGGACTCGCCGCCCTCGCGCAGGACGACATCAAGCGCGTCCTCGCGTACTCGACCATCGGACAGCTCGGATACATGTCCGGGGCCCTGGCCGTCGGGGACCGCGGGGCCGCCGTCTTCCACCTCATCTCGCACGGTGCGTTCAAAGCCGTCCTCTTCCTCGCCGCGGGCGTCGTCATCCACGCCGCCGGTACCAACTCACTGGCCGCCATGTCCCGTATGGGAGGCCTGACCAAGCGCATCCCCGACGCCTACTGGACGATGACGGTCGCCCTTCTCGCGCTGGCCGCCATCCCGCCGTTCGCCGGCTTCTTCTCCAAGGAAGCCGTCCTCGTCGCCGCCGAGCACACCGCCCTCGGCGACCGCCACGTCGCCCCGGCCGCGGCCGGTTGGACCGTCCTCGTCGCCGGCCTCCTGGCCGCCGTGCTCACCGCCGCGTACGCCACCCGCCTCTGGCTCCTCGCCTTCCGCGGCCGCGGCGCCGAGGCCCCCGACCACGGCAGGCAGCCCGTCGCCATGACCTCGGTCCTGTGGGTGCTGGCCGTCCCCACCATGGCCTTCGGACTCACCGTCGGCGTGATCACCGACTGGTTCGACGGCCACAGCCTCACCCCGTCGCTGACCACTGCCGTGCTGTCCACCGGCGTCGGTCTCGTCGGCGGTCTCGTCACCTACGGAGCCTGGCGCCACACCACGGCACTCGCCGCCCGCACCCCCATGGGTTCGGTCGTCGCCCACCCCGACGCGGAACCGGCCCTCGTCGAGATCGAGGCCCTGGAGAGCCACACCGCCGCCTACGGCACCGCCGGTGACGCCCCCGACCCGGCCGACCCCGGCCGCCTGCTGCTCGGCCCCCTCCACCGTCACGCAGCCACCGGCTTCCACCTGGACGCCCTGTACGCGGCCCTGTTCGTCCGCCCCGTCCAGGCCGCGGCGAGCCTCGTCCGCTTCCTGGACCGCGAGGTCGTCGAGACCTACGTACGCGGCTCCGCCACCGGCGCACGCTGGCTCGGCACCGCCGTCCGCCGCGCGCAGACCGGCAACGTGCAGACCTACCTCAGCGCACTGCTCGCCGGTTCGCTGGTCCTGGCGGTCGCCGCCGTCGTCTTCGCCAACGTCAACGCCGGGTCGTGAGCCGTGATCGATATCAGCGCATCCGTGATGCAGTTCCTTCTGGCGTTCGTCGTCGTCGCCCCGCTCCTCGGAGCCGTGGCCGCTCTGCTCCCGGCCCCGCCCGGGCTGAAGGGCAGGAACCCGGACCAGGCCGTGCTCCGCCACGGCGTGACCGTCACCGGCGTGATCCTCGTCGCCGCCCTCGTGCTGGCCCTGGGCTTCGACCACGACCACCCGTCGAAGATGCAGGCCACCACCGACATCAGCTGGATCCCGGCGCTCGACGTCCGCATCCATCTCGGCATCGACGGCATCTCGCTCCCCCTCCTCGTACTGACCGCGCTGCTGACCTTCCTCTGCGCGCTCTACAGCTACTTCAAAATGCCGGCCGGCCCCTCCTCGAAGGCCTTCGTCGCGCTGATCCTCGTCCTGGAGTCCGGCACGCTGGCGACCTTCGCCGTCCTCGATCTGCTGCTGTTCTTCCTGGCGTTCGAGATGGTGCTCGTCCCGATGTACTTCCTCATCGCCCGCTGGGGCGGTGCGCAGAAGCAGGCAGCCGCCTGGAAGTTCATCCTCTACACACTGCTCGGCTCGGTCGTCATGCTGCTGGGCCTGCTCCTCATCGGACTGAAGAGCGGCACCTTCGACATGGTGGCACTCGCCACTGACAACGGCCGTGGCCTCAGCTCGTCCGTGCAGGTCATCGCCGTTCTCGCGATCGGCATCGGGCTCGCGGTCAAGACCCCGATGTGGCCGCTGCACAGCTGGCTCCCCGACGCCCACACCGCCGCCCCGACGGTCGGCTCGGTCCTCCTCGCCGGCGTCATGCTGAAGATGGGCACGTACGGCTTCGTCCGCATCCTGCTCCCGATCGCCCCCGACGGGATGCACACCTTCGCGCCCTACCTCGCGGCCTTCGCGGTCGCCGGCATCATCTACGGATCGCTCGCCTGCCTGGCGCTCGCCCGGCCCGGCGCCAAGGGCGACCTGAAGCGGCTGATCGCGTACTCCTCAGTCGGCCACATGGGCTTCGTCCTCCTCGGCATCGCCAGCATGACCCCCACCGGCGTCAACGGCGCGCTCTTCGCCAACATCGCCCACGGCCTCATCACCGGCCTGCTGTTCTTCCTGGTCGGCGCGGTCAAGGACCGGTACGGCACCGCCGACCTCGACACCCTCGCCGGAGCAACCGGCGCCGCGCTCTACGGCCGCGCGCCCCGCCTGGGCGGCCTCCTCGCGTTCGCCGCGGTCGCCTCCCTCGGCCTGCCCGGCCTCGCCGGCTTCTGGGGCGAGATGCTCGCGCTGTTCGGGGCCTTCGACCCCGCCGAGGGCCTGAACCGCGCCGCGTTCCTGACCTTCATGTCCATCGCCGCGTTCGGCACCCTGCTCACCGCCGCGTACCTGCTCGTCGTGGTCCGCCGCGTCTGCATGGGCGCCCAGCGCGAGGAACCGCACGCGATCGCCGACGTCCAGAGCTACGAGTTCGCCGCCTGGACGCCCCTCGCGGCCCTCACCGTCCTCGCCGGCCTGTGGCCCGCCGTCCTCCTCGGCCTGACCGACCCGGCCGTGCAGAAGCTCCTCGCAGGAGGCAAGTCGTGATCGTGGCAGCCGAAAACGCCCCCGGCGCATGGCGTCTCGTCCAGTCAGCGGCAGGGAGCAGCAGCACAGACCTGGTTCAGTCAGCGGCCGGGAGCGGCGCCACGGGCCCCGTCCAGTCGGCGGCCGACAGCGGCGCCACCAGCCTCGTCCAGTCCGTCGACTGGCTCGCGATCGCGCCCCCGGTCGTCGTCGCGGCCGTCGCCCTCGCCGTCCTGGTCGCCGACCTCTTCGTCCCCGCGGCCCGCAAGCCGCTCCTCGGCTACGGGGCCGTAGCCGGTCTCGTAGCCGCGCTCGCCCTCCTCATTCCGCTGCACGACGGCGACCGCTCGACCTTCTGCCTCACCACCGGCACCCGCGCCTGCAGCTACACCGCCGACCACTTCACCCTGGTCATCCAGGCCCTCGTCCTCGGCGGCGCCCTGCTCACCGCGCTGCTCTCCATCGGCGACACCCGCAAGCTGCCGGCCGGCGAGTTCTGGTTCCTGCTGCTGTCCTCCGCCGCAGGCGCCGCCCTCCTGCCCGCGTCCCGCGACCTCGCCACGCTCGTCGTCGCCCTCGAAGTCGCCTCGCTGCCCGCCTTCGCCCTCGTCGGGATCAAGCGCGGCGACCGGCGCTCCTCCGAGGCCGCGCTGAAGTTCTTCCTCTCCTCCGTCGTCGCGACCGCCGTCATGCTCCTCGGCGTCAGCTTCGTGTACGCGGCGACCGGCACCCTCCACCTCACGGAGATCGCCACCCGCCTCGACGACGTCCCCGGACAGCTCTCCACCCTCGCCGAGGCGGGCGTCGCCCTCACTCTCGTCGGCTTCGCCTTCAAGACGGCCGCCGCGCCCTTCCACTTCTGGGTCCCCGACACCTACGTCGGCGCCCCCCTGCCGATCGCCGCGTACCTCTCGGTCGTCGGCAAGGCGGTCGGCTTCTCCGGCCTCATCCTCGTCACCGTGGTCGCCTTCCCGTCGTACGCGGACGTCTGGGGCCCCGCCCTCGCCGTCCTCGCCGCGCTCACCATGACCGTCGGCAACGTCGCCGCGCTGCGCCAGAGCGCCGCCCGCGCGCGCAGCGCCGTACGGCTGCTCGCCTGGTCGTCCGTCGCCCAGGCCGGCTACCTCCTGGTGCCGATCGCCGCCGCCGCGTACGCCGGAGACCGGCAGATCGGCTCCACCGTCGCGTACGCCCTGATGTACGCCGTCGTGAACCTCGGCGCGTTCGCGGTGGCCGCACTGGTCGCCCGTACCCACCCGGGCAACCGCATCGCCGACTACCGGGGTCTGTACGCCACCCGCCCGCTCGCCGCCCTCGCGATGGGCTTCTTCCTGCTCTGCCTGGCCGGGCTGCCGCCGGGCATCATCGGGCTCTTCGCCAAGGTCACGGTCTTCTCCTCGGCCGTGGACGCCGGACTCGGCTGGCTCGCCGTCGTCATGGCGGTGAACGTCGTGATCGCGCTCTTCTACTACCTCCAGTGGACCGCGGCCCTGTTCCGCGGCCCCGCCGAGGACGGCACGGAGCGGCCCGTCACCCGCCACCGCACCCCGGCACCGCTCACCGCCGCGATCGTCCTCACCGCCGTCGCCGGCCTTGCCCTGTCGGGCGCCCCGCAGACCGTCCTCAGGTTCGCCGGCGTCAACCTGTTCTGACGCCTTCTCGCGCCGCGACCGCAAGATCGGTTTGCCCCGGGCAGCCCGCACAGGGCAGGGTCATGCCCGCGCATGGCGCGTACAACCTTCACATCACCACAGAGGAGCCGGAAGCAGTGCTGAACGGGTTCAAGGACTTCATCCTTCGCGGCAACGTCATCTCCATGGCGATCGGCCTCGCCGTCGGAGCGGCGTTCACCGCGGTCGTCACCGGGTTCAGCAACGCGTTCATCGTGCCGCTGATCGGCATCATCACGCGCGGAACGGGCGACTTCAGCAAGGCGCACTTCAAGGTCGACGGTGTCGACTTTCCCTACGGCCTCTTCGTCAGCGCCGCGATCGCCTTCCTCATCACCGCCGCGGTCCTCTACTTCTGCGTCGTCGTGCCCATGGCCAAGGTCCAGGACCGCTTCACCGCCAAGAAGGACCAGGAACAGGTCGACATCAAGGCCGCCCTGCGCGACTGCCCCCGCTGCTTCACGGCGATCCCCGCCGTCGCCTCCCGCTGCGCCCACTGCACCAGCGACGTCCAGCCCGACCCCGAGGCCCTGGCGCTCGCGAAACTGCCCGTCCAGCGCTGAGCCGCGGCACCCCTCCACCCGTACGGCCTACGGCCCGCTCCGGCACGAACGCCCGGAGCGGGCCGGGCCCCGCGGCCGTGAGCACAAGGGAACTAGCTTTCCCCGCCTGGCGTTGACCAGTACGGGAGGCTCCACTGGGGAGTGGAGCACCACCAAGCAAGGGTTCCCCTGCTGCACCATTTGGAGGGCGTACCGTGCACCGCCGGCACAACGGGCTGAGAACCGCCGTACTCCTCGGGGGCCTGTCCGCACTCATCATCGTCATCGGCAGCTTCTTCGGACGTACGGGCCTGATCGTCGCGCTCCTCGTAGCCGTCGGCACCAACGCCTACGCGTACTGGAACAGCGACAAGCTGGCGCTGCGCGCCATGCGGGCCCGCCCGGTGAGCGAGTTCGAGGCGCCCCAGCTCTACCGCATGGTCCGCGAGCTCTCCACCGCGGCCCGCCAGCCCATGCCGCGGCTCTACATCTCCCCGACCCAGGCCCCCAACGCCTTCGCGACCGGCCGCAACCCGCGCAACGCCGCGGTCTGCTGCACCGAGGGCATCCTCCAGATCCTGGACGAACGGGAACTGCGCGGCGTCCTCGGCCACGAGCTCAGCCATGTCTACAACCGCGACATCCTGATCTCGTCCGTCGCCGGGGCGCTCGCCTCCGTCGTCATGTTCCTGGTCAACTTCGCCTGGCTGATCCCGGTCGGCCGCTCCAACGACGACGACGGCCCCGGCATCCTCGGTATGCTCCTGATCATGATCCTGGGCCCGCTCGCCGCGTCCGTGATCCAACTGGCCGTCAGCCGCTCCCGGGAGTACGAGGCGGACGCCTCGGGTGCCCAGCTGACCGGCGACCCGCTGGCCCTGGCCAGTGCCCTGCGGAAGCTGGACGCCGGCACCAAGCAGCTTCCCCTGCCCCCCGAGCCCCGGATCGAGACCGCGAGCCACATGATGATCGCGAACCCGTTCCGCCCCGGACAGGGCATGTCCAAGATGTTCTCGACCCACCCGCCGATGGCGGAGCGCATCGCCCGACTCGAGCAGATGGCAGGTCATCGCCCGTGAAGACAATTCTGAACGTCATTTGGCTGGTCCTGTGCGGCTTCTGGATGTTCCTCGGATACATCCTCGCGGGACTCCTGCTGTGCATCACGATCATCGGCATCCCGTTCGGCCTGGCGGCCTTCCGTATCGGTCTCTACGCCCTGTGGCCCTTCGGCCACCGCGTCGTCGACCGCCGTGACGCGGGCGCGCCCTCCTGCGTCGGTAACGTGCTCTGGCTGGTCCTGGCCGGCTGGTGGCTGGCGCTCGGCCACATCACCACCGGCATCGCCCTCTGCCTCACGATCATCGGCATCCCTCTGGGCATCGCGAACTTCAAGCTGATCCCGGTCTCGCTGATGCCCTTCGGCAAGGAGATCGTCAGCACCGACGACCAGTTCGCCGGCTGGTAGGCCATCGGTACGGCGAGCAGCGCACAGGCGTTTCACAGCAGTTCACAGCCGTTCTCCGCAACCACCCGAGCCGGCACGACGTCTTGGATTCCAGGACCGAGTGACGGGTAGGTTTGCGCGCATGACCATCATTGGCTGGATCATTCTCGGACTTGTCGCGGGCGTCATCGCCAAGATCCTGCTGCCGGGCCGCGACCCCGGCGGCCTCGTGGGGACCACCCTCATCGGGATCGTCGGCGCGTTCCTGGGCGGCTGGATAGCGACGCGCTTCCTGGACCGCACGATCGACAACGAGGACTTCTTCGACCCGGCGACCTGGGTCTCGGCCATAGGCGGTTCGCTCGTCCTGCTGATCGGCTACCGACTGCTGTTCGGGAACTCCCGCGAACGCCGCTGACGCGCTTCGCCGGACCCCGGGGCGCCGAGCCCCGTCTCGCGCAGCGTCAGATTGAGCCGGCCAGCGCTCATGCCCGTCCCGGGACCCGCCGTGCCGGGAAGGATCCTCGGAACTCCGTGGAACGCGTGACGGGACGGCCCACCGAAGACGAACAGGTCCCCGGAGGCCAACTCCACGTCCGTGTAGGGCCGCCCCCGGTTCTCCGTGTTGCCGAAGCGGAAGACGCAGGTGTCGCCGATGCTGAGCGACACGACGGGGGCCCCGGACCGTTCCTCCTTGTCCTGGTGCATGCCCATCCGCGCGGCGTCGTCATAGAAGTTGATCAGCGCGGCGTCGGGCGCGTAGGTCCGTACCGGACTCTCCGCCCCGTACGCCTCCGCCACCGCCGCCCGTCCCAGCTCTGCCAGCCACTGCGGGAACGGGGCGACCGGCGCACCGTTCACGTCGTCCGCCGTACGCGTGTACCGGTACGGCTGCCAGTGCCACCCCAGGCACACGGTCCGCACGGACATCACCCCACCACCCGGCAGCGCCGTGTGCCGCAGCGGCACGGGCCCGCGCGCCCATCCACGGCACGCCGCCACCAACTCCCGCTGCCGCTCGCCCGACAGCCACTCCGGTACGTGTACGGCGCCCGGTGCGACCACCGCCCGCGGCCGCGGGAAGAGCCCCGTCATCAGCGCACCGCCAGGGCGCCCTCAAGCCCCAGGAGCTGCTCCTTGCGCTCCAGGCCGCCCGCGTAGCCGCGCAGCGCCCCGTCCGCGCCGATGACCCGGTGGCACGGCCGCACCACCAGCAGCGGATTGCGCCCGATCGCCGTCCCCACGGCCCGGACCCCCGCCCCGGCGGAACCGACCCGCTCGGCGATCTGCCCGTACGACACCGTCTCCCCGTACGGAACGGCGTCCAGCGCGGCCCAGACCCGGCGCTGGAAGTCGGTGCCCCGCCCGTCGGCGTACCGGACGTCGAAGCGGGTCCGCCGCCCCTCGAAGTACTCCCGCAACTGGGCGGCGATCTCCTCGAACGCCGCCGGATCGTGCCGCCAGCCGTCCTGGACGACCGCCGCACCCTTCTGCCCGGGCACGGAGAGCGAGACGAGCGCGACCCCCGCCGCGGTCCCGGCAGGGCCCGCGGCCTCCTCGCCGACCAGCAGCAGCTCGCCCAGCGGGCTGTCGACCGTCGCGTACATGGTCATGACTCGTCCCTCTCCTCGTCCGCCGGCCCGCAGACCGCCGGCCGGCACGGACCAGTCTGCGTGGCCCGGACCACCGCGACCGGCGGTATTCGGACCTGCAGTCCGGGCGCGGAGCAGCGCGTTCCGCCCCGCTCCCGGACCGCCGCGTCCTACCGGTAGTTCGCGAACTGGACGTCGAACTCGAAGTCCTGGCCCTTCAGCAGCGCCTGCACGGCCTGCAGGTCGTCCCGGCTCTTCGAGCTGACCCGCAGCTCGTCGCCCTGGACCTGGGCCTTGACGCCCTTGGGGCCCTCGTCGCGAATGATCTTCGCGACCTTCTTGGCGTTCTCCTGGGAGATGCCTTCCTCGATCGTGCAGAACAGCTTGTACTCCTTGCCGGACAGCTGCGGCTCGCCCGCGTCCAGCGACTTCAGCGAGATGCCGCGCTTGATCAGCTTGGACTGGAAGATGTCGAGGATCGCCTTGACGCGCTCCTCGCCGTTCGCCTCCATCAGGATCTTCTCGCCGGACCAGGAGATCGACGCCCCGGTGCCCTTGAAGTCGTAGCGCTGGGAGATCTCCTTGGCGGCCTGGTTGAGGGCGTTGTCGACCTCCTGCCGCTCGACCTTCGAGACGATGTCGAAACTGGAGTCGGCCATGACGTGTGGCTCCTTGTATCGGGGTGCTGGAAAGGAAGTGCTTACAGGGGCGGTCGCGGCGCCCTCGGGCACCACGCCGCCCACAAAGCCTAGCCACCCGCGCCCGTCCCGGCCGCTGATCAATCCAGTGGCGTAGCACCCCCGGGCATCAGGTATCGTTTACGTCGTTGCCACAGAGCGCCGCCGCAAGGCGGGGCCCCACGGCAGCATCCCTTGGCGGTGTGCCCGAGTGGCCAAAGGGAGCAGACTGTAAATCTGCCGGCTCAGCCTACCCAGGTTCGAACCCTGGCGCCGCCACATAGCAAGGCCCCCGTCCTTCGGACGGGGGCCTTCTCTGTTGTGCGACGCTGGGCTGTGACGAGGGGCGTGAAGATGGAATCCGTGCTGGTCAGCG
This sequence comes from Streptomyces sp. OR43, assembly GCF_008042275.1. Taxonomy (GTDB): domain Bacteria; phylum Actinomycetota; class Actinomycetes; order Streptomycetales; family Streptomycetaceae; genus Streptomyces. The sequence goes on from NZ_RDBK01000043.1 coordinate 2,378,462, forward strand.
CGTGCCTGCGGGGCGTTCCCTGCCGGTTCGACGGGCGCGGCAAGGCCTCCGCCGAGATGGCCGCGGCCCTCGGTGACCGGCGGCCCGTCGCCTTCTGCCCCGAGGTCGCCGCGGGACTGCCCACGCCCCGCCGCCCCGCCGAGATCGTCGGCGGCGACGGGCACGACGTGCTGGACGGCCGGGCCCGCGTCGTGGACGACACCGGACACGATGTGACCGACGCCTTCGTGCAAGGCGCCAGGCGGGCACTGGAGGCCGCGCGCGGAGCGGGCTGCACCGAGGCGCTGCTGATGGCCCGCAGCCCTTCCTGCGGGCGCGGCACGGTCTATGACGGTACGTTCGCCGGCGGGCTGCGCGAGGGCGACGGGGTCACCGCCGCCCTGCTGGAGCGGCACGGCATCGCCGTCCGCCCCGCGACCGGCGACTGACCCGGGCCGCGGCCTCCTCGCGGGGCGGGGAGGACGGTTACCAGGCGAGGCGACTGACCGGGCCGCTCATCCTCGGGGCCGGGAGGCCGGTTACCGGCGAGGCGACTGACCCGGGCCGCGGCCCCTTCGCGGCCGGGGGGCAGCGTCCGGCGAGGCGGTCGCTGCCTCTCGGCGCCCCGGGTCAGTTGCCCGCGATGTCCTTCACGGCGACCGACACCGGGACATTGCCCGAGATCAGTTCCAGCGTCAGCCCCGCCGTCGCCGGGGTGTCCAGCAGCTCCGCGAGCGCCGCCGCCACATCGTCGCGCGGCACCGGGCCGCGCCCGGTCGACGCGGCGAGCAGGACCTGTCCGGTGCCCGCGTCGTTGGTCAGCATTCCGGGGCGCAGGATCGTCCAGTCGAGGGCCGTCTGCGCGCGCACGTACGCGTCCGCCGCTCCCTTGGCCCGCAGATAGACGTCGAACACCTCGTCGCCCGGATGGTCCGGGTCGGCGCCCATGGACGACACCACGACGTAACGCCGCACCCCGGCCCGCTGCGCCGCGTCCGCGAAGAGGACCGCGGCTCCCCGGTCCACCGTGTCCTTGCGTTCCGTGCCGCTGTTCGGGCCCGCTCCGGCCGCGAAGACCGCCGCGTCGGCGCCGCGCAACACCTCGGCGGCCTCCTCCACGGTGGCCGACTCGAGGTCCAGGACCACGGGTTCGGCCCCCACGGCCCGGAGGTCCTCGCTCTGCTGCGGGTTGCGGATGATGCCCGCCGCCTCGTCCCCGCGCGCAGCGAGCAGCCGCTCCAGCCGCAGCGCGATCTGACCATGTCCACCTGCGATGACAATGCGCATGAAGTCGACGGTACGCCGCGGAGCGCCGCCGCGCTCAAGGCCCGCCGCCCGTCCCGGAATCCGGCCGCCCCTGACGCGGCAGTCCGAACGAGCTGTCCGTGTCGGAGTCGCAGTACTCGCGCACCGCGCTGGTCCGGGCGACCACCCGGCCGCGGTGCACCACGATGCGGCTGTACGCCAGCGAGAGCACCCCGGCCAGCTGCTCCCCGCGCACGGCGAGCAGCTCCGCGGGGAAGCCCGCCTCGACCCGGACCTCGGGCAGCCCCATGGCGCGCCGGGCCTCCGTCGAGACGGCCTCGTAGGCGTGTTCGGGCCGCAGCCCGCTCTGCGACGCCAGCAGGAAGGCGGCCTCCAGCGGGTCGCCGCGCCCCACCGGGTTGGCGAGGTCGCGGAGCGCCCCGCTGCCCGCCGCGACCCGTACACCGGCCGCGCGCAGCAGCCGTACGGGGGCGGTGCCCCGGCGCTCGGCCCCGCAGCAGCCGCCCTGGGGCAGGCAGATGACCGTCACGCCCGCGGCGGCGAGCTGGTCGGCGGCGCGGGCCGCGGCCTCGTCGGGAAGCCGGGAGAGGCCGGCGCACGGGCCGATGGAGACTCCTTGCCGCATTCCGCCCGCCATCGCCGCGAAGCGGGCCAGCCGGGCCGGATCGTCACTGTCCGTGTGCAGGTCCACGGGGCAGCCGTGCTCGGCGGCGACCTCCAGGACGGCCTCCGTGTACCCGGCCGGGTCCGGGTCCAGGTCGGGGCAGCCGCCGAGCGCGCCGGCCCCCATCTTCAGCGCGTCGCGGAGCATCGCCAGGTTGCCGGCGCCCGCGACGCCGGTGAGCAGCCGGGGGACGGCGACCGCGGTCAGATCGGCGAGCCCGCGCAGCGAGCGGCGGGTCTGCAGGACGGCTTCGAGGGCGCCCAGGCCCTGTACGTCGCCGATCCGTACGTGTGAGCGCAGGGCGGTCGCACCGTGGCCGAGTTGCAGCAACGCGGCCTCGGTGGCGCGCCGCTGGACGTCGTCGGGGTGCTGCGAGGCGGGCCCGGGGGCGCCGGGTCCGGCGCCGTCCGCGGTGAGCGCGGTGTCGCTGTGGGCGTGCGGCTCGGCGGGGGCGGGGAGCAGCAGGTGGCCGCGCAGGTCCAGGCGGGGGCCGGGCGCGATCAGGCTCCCGGCGGTGCCGACGGCCTCGATGCGGCCGCCGCCGAGCCGCACGTCCACGACGCGGCCGTCCGTGAGACGGGCGCCGCAGAGCGTCAGCGCGGAGCTCGCCGGGCTGCCGGCGGCGTCGGTCGTGTGGTCGTCCGGCTGCCGCGGCTGACTGTCGGGCATCGCGGCTCCTGGGAGGGGGTCAGGATCACTCAGAGTGAGACGAGCCTAGGGGTGTGCCCGGCCCGGTTCGAGGAGGAGCGAAATAGTCGTACCGGCGCGGTTCCGTGGTGCGCCGGAGGCAAGGGCTCGTGTGAGGGGCCAGGGGTGGCGGAGTGGCTGATCAAGGGCCCGGAGCGGGGCCTGACAAGGCCGTGGAGCGGTGCTGATCAAGGGCTCGGGATGGGGCTTCGAAACGGATTTGGGCGATCGGCGGCCGACCGTGTAATGTCTTCATCGCTCGCCCCAATAGCTCAGTCGGTAGAGCGTCTCCATGGTAAGGAGAAGGTCTGCGGTTCGATTCCGCATTGGGGCTCTGGTGATCGGGAAACCCCGCTTCGGCGGGGGGACTCAGTCATCAAAGCGGTGTAGCTCAGTCGGTAGAGCAAGCGGCTCATAATCGCTGTGTCACCGGTTCAAGTCCGGTCACCGCTACTAACAGTAGCCGATTGTGGGGTCGGTCCTCCGATCGGCTACTCTTTTTTTTGCGTTCATCCGTCCACCGTCCGTCCAAGGAGCACTCACGTGGCTGCCACCGACGTCCGCCCGAAGATCACGCTGGCCTGCGTGGAGTGCAAGGAGCGGAACTACATCACCAAGAAGAACCGGCGTAACAACCCGGACCGTCTTGAGATGAAGAAGCATTGCCCGCGCTGCAACTCGCACACTGCGCACCGCGAAACGCGCTGAATCAGGCTCGTACACGAGGCCGTCCCCATTGGGGGCGGCCTCGTGTCGTTTGTACTGGGCTGTACCTGTTACCTGTAGCTGTGGCCGTAGCTGCGCTGCGGGCCCCTTCATCTTTCATCAGGAGGTTGCGAGCTCATGGCGCTCGACCAGTCCTTCGTGGGGCGGACCTACCCGCCCACCCCGGCGTACGAGGTCGGCCGGGAGAAGATCCGAGAGTTCGCCGAGGCGGTGGGCGACGCCAATCCGGCGTACGTCGACCCCGAAGCGGCCAGGGCGCTCGGTCACGGCGATGTCATCGCGCCGCCGACGTTCGTGTTCTCGATCACCTTCAAGGCCGCCGGTCAGGTCGTCCAGGACCCGCTGCTGGGCCTGGACTACAGCCGGGTCGTGCACGGTGACCAGAAGTTCGTCTATGCGCGTCCGGTGCGGGCGGGGGACCGGCTGACGGTCACCTCGACGATCGAGGCGATCAAGTCCCTCGCGGGAAACGACATCGTGGACATCCGTGGCGAGGTCCACGACGAGTCCGGTGAGCATGTCGTGACGGCGTGGACGAAGCTGGTGGCGCGCGCCGCCGAGGAGGCGTGATGACGGCGAAGGTGAGTTACGACTCGGTCGAGGTCGGTACGGAGCTGCCGCCGCAGTCCTTCCCGGTCACCCGCGCGACGCTCGTGCAGTACGCGGGCGCCTCCGGCGACTTCAACCCGATTCACTGGAACGAGAAGTTCGCGCGCGAGGTCGGGCTGGAGGACGTGATCGCCCACGGCATGTTCACCATGGCCGAGGCGATCCGCGTGGTCACGGACTGGGCCGGTGACCCGGGTGCGGTCGTCGAGTACGGCGTGCGGTTCACCCGGCAGGTCGTCGTCCCCAACGACGACAAGGGCGCGCTGATCGAGGTCAGCGCCAAGGTGGGCGCGCTGCTGGACGACAAGCGGGTGCGGGTCGACCTGACGGCGACGAGCGGCGACAAGAAGGTGCTGGGCATGTCCCGCGCCGTGGTGCAGCTCGGCTGACACCGTCGCGATGTGCTGACGTAAGGGGCGCGGTCCATGGGGCCGTGCCCCTTACGCATGGGGCCGCCACCGCAGGAGCTGCCGGTTGCGCGGGGGGACGTGGCCCACGGGGCCGAGGTGCCCGGTCCCCGGAACGCGGACCGTACTCTTGTCCCCGTGCAGGAACTCCACGACGCGCCCCTCGCCCCCCTGACCACCTTCCGGCTCGGCGGCCCCGCCACCCGGCTCCTCACCGCGACGACCGACGCCGAAGTGGTCGACGCCGTGCGCGAGGCCGACGACAGCGGCACCCCGCTCCTGGTCATCGGCGGCGGCAGCAACCTGGTCATCGGTGACAAGGGGTTCGAAGGCACCGCCCTGCGCATCGCGACCAAGGGCTTCGTGCTGGACGGGCCCACGCTCGAACTGGCCGCCGGAGAGGTCTGGACGGACGCCGTCGCCCGCAGTGTGGAGGCCGGCCTCGCGGGCCTCGAATGCCTGGCCGGCATCCCCGGTTCGGCGGGAGCCACCCCGATCCAGAACGTCGGGGCGTACGGGCAGGAGGTGTCGTCCACCATCACGGAGGTCGTCGCCTACGACCGGCGCACCCGGGAAACGGTCACGATCCCGAACTCCGAGTGCGCCTTCGCGTACCGGCACAGCCGTTTCAAGGCCGAACCCGACCGGTTCGTGGTGCTGCGTGTCCGCTTCGGCCTCGAAGAGGCGGGCGGTCTGTCCGCGCCCCTCAAGTACCCCGAGACGGCACGCGCCATGGGTGTGGCGGAAGGGGAGCGCGTTCCCGCCGCGGCCGCCCGTGAAACCGTGCTCCGGCTCCGCGCCGGCAAAGGCATGGTGCTCGACCCCGAGGACCACGACACCTGGTCGGCCGGGTCCTTCTTCACCAACCCGATCCTGGACCCGGCGCAGTTCGAGGCCTTCCTCGCCGCGGCGGCGCGGCACCTCGGACCGGACGTCACGCCCCCCGCCTTCCCCGCGGGCGAGGGACGCACCAAGACCTCGGCGGCCTGGCTCATCGACCGGGCCGGTTTCACCAAGGGATACGGCTCCGGCCCGGCCCGCATCTCCACGAAGCACACGCTGGCCCTCACGAACCGCGGCGCGGCGAGCACCGAGGATCTGCTGGCCCTGGCGCGCGAGGTCGTCGCCGGGGTCCAGGACGTCTTCGGCGTCACGCTCGTCAACGAACCGGTGACCGTCGGCGTGAGCCTGTAGGCGCTGGGCGTCAGTACGCCACGCCCACCCCTTGCTTCACCGACGCCGGGTCGTCGGTCAGCGCGAGCATCGCGTGTGCCACGTCGGCCCGGGAGATGGACCGGCCGCTGCGCGGGTTGCTGCCGATGACGGTCCGGTATCGGCCCGTCAGCGGCCCGTTGGTGAGCTTCGGCGGACGCACCGACGTCCAGTCCGTGGCGGAGGCCGCCAGCGCGGCCTCCATGGCGGTGAGATCCGCGTAGACCTCCTTCAGGATCGCGCCGATCGCCGCGAGCATCATGCGGTCGAGCAGCGGGTCGTCCGCGGGCTTCGGGGCGACGGGGGCCGCGCTCACCACGAGCAGCCGACGGGTCCCCTCCGCCTCCATGGCCGTCAGCACGCTACGGGTCAGCCGCTCCGCGATTCCGTCGGCCTTCCGGCCGCGGGCGCCGAGACCGGAGAGCACCGCGTCGCGGCCCGCGACCGCCTCGCGCAGCGCCTCCGGGTCGTCGATACGGGCCGCGGTGTGGACCGTGAGGCCGGAGAGCGGCACCGGCAGCCGCGCGGGATCGCGGACCACCGCCGTCACCTCGTGCCCCGCCGCCACCGCCTGGCGGACGATCTCCTGCCCGATGCCGCCTGTCGCGCCGAACACTGTGAGCTTCATGGCACACCCTCCCAGGTGAGTAAGTATTCACTCACCTCTAGAGTGAGTGGGTACTCACTCACTCGTCAAGCTTCGTTGGAGAGCACATGGAGCAGAAGCCGGCCCGCGCCCGCATCATCGACGCCGCCCACCGGCTGATGCTCACCATCGGCCTGGCCCGGGCCACCACCAAGGAGATCGCCCGGGCCGCCGGCTGCTCCGAGGCCGCGCTCTACAAGCACTTCTCGAGCAAGGAAGAGCTGTTCGTGGTGGTGCTGAAGGAGCGTCTGCCCAAGGTCGACGGAGTCCTGAAGCGGCTCATCGCCGACCCGGGGGAGGGGGAACGGACGGTGGAGCGGAACCTCGCCGAGATCGCCCACGAGGCCGCCCTCTTCTACGAGCAGAGCTTCCCGATCGCCGCGTCCCTCTACGCCGAGCCGAGGCTCAAGGCGCGCCACGACGAGGCCATGCGCGAGCTGGGAACCGGCCCCCACATACCCATCCGCGGGCTCGACGCGTATCTGCGCGCCGAACAGGCGGCGGGTCGCGTACGGGCCGACGCCGACACGTACACGGCCGCCTCCCTGCTGATGGGGGCCTGCGCCCAGCGGGCCTTCGCCTACGACGCGACGGAGACCGGCGAGCCGCCGCAGCCGCTCGACGCCTTCGCCGCCTCGGTCGCCCGGATGGTCCTGAGCGGCCTCACGGGGTAGGACACGGGGCCGTCAGCCCGCCGGCTTGGCCAGCCATGCGTCGACGCCCGCCAGCAGGTCCGTACGGACCGCTTCGGGCGCCGCCGAACCCCGTACCGACTGGCGCGCCAGCTCGGCCAGCTCCTCGTCGGTGAACGCGTGATGGCGGCGGACGAGGTCGTACTGCGCGGCCAGGCGGGAACCGAACAGCAGCGGGTCGTCCGCCCCGAGCGCCATCGGCACACCGGCCTCGAACAGAGTGCGCAGGGGGACGTCGGAAGGCTTCTCGTAGACGCCGAGCGCCACGTTCGACGCGGGGCACACCTCGCAGGTCACCCCGCGCTCCGCCAGCCTGCGCAGCAGCCGTGGGTCCTCGGCGGCCCGGACCCCGTGTCCGACCCGTGCCGCGTCGAGGTCGTCCAGGCAGTCGCGGACGCTGGAGGGCCCCGACAGCTCACCGCCGTGCGGGGCCGCCAGCAGGCCGCCTTCCCTGGCGATGGCGAAGGCCCGGTCGAAGTCACGGGCCATGCCGCGCCGCTCGTCGTTGGAGAGCCCGAATCCGACGACGCCCCGGTCCGCGTACCGCACCGCGAGCCGTGCCAGCGTCCTGGCGTCCAGCGGGTGCTTCATCCGGTTCGCCGCGATCACCACCCGTATCGGCAGCCCGGTATCGCGCGAGGCGCTGTCCACCGCGTCCAGGATGATCTCGATCGCGGGGATGAGCCCGCCGAGCAGGGGTGCGTACGAGGTGGGGTCGACCTGGATCTCCAGCCAGCCGGAGCCGTCCGCCACGTCCTCCTGGGCGGCCTCGCGCACCAGCCGCTGGATGTCGTCGGGGGTCCGCAGGCAGGAGCGGGCGATGTCGTAGAGCCGCTGGAAGCGGAACCAGCCGCGCTCGTCCGTCGCCCGCAGGCTCGGGGGTTCGCCGCCGGTCAGTGCCTCGGGCAGCCGCACGCCGTACTTGTCGGCGAGTTCGAGCAGCGTCGTGGGCCGCATCGACCCGGTGAAATGCAGGTGCAGGTGGGCCTTCGGCAACAGCCGTACATCACGCTCCATCCATGGATCTTGCCGCACGGACGGGGCGCCGCGGTAGCCGGTTTCCCCATCGAGTTGCCCATCGAACGAATGCGCGAACACGAAAGCGACCCCCGGCCGGAACCGAGGGTCGCCATCGCGGAATCCGGGAGGTACTAGGCCTTGGCCTCGCCCAGCAGCTTCTGGAGCCTCGAGACGCCCTCGACCAGGTCGTCGTCACCCAGCGCGTAGGAAAGACGCAGGTAGCCCGGGGTGCCGAAGGCCTCGCCCGGAACGACGGCGACCTCGGCCTCGTCCAGGATCAGCGCCGCCAGCTCGACCGACGTGGCCGGGCGCTTGCCGCGGATCTCCTTGCCGAGCAGCTCCTTCACCGACGGGTACGCGTAGAACGCGCCCTCGGGCTCGGGGCACAGGACGCCGTCGATCTCGTTGAGCATCCGCACGATGGTCTGCCGGCGCCGGTCGAAGGCGGTGCGCATCTCGGCGACCGCGTCCAGGTTGCCGGAGACGGCGGCCAGCGCGGCGGCCTGCGCGACGTTGGAGACGTTGGAGGTCGCGTGCGACTGCAGGTTCGTCGCCGCCTTCACCACGTCCCTGGGGCCGATGACCCAGCCCACGCGCCAGCCGGTCATCGCGTACGTCTTGGCGACGCCGTTGACCACGATGCACTTGTCGCGCAGCTCGGGCACGATCGCCGGCAGCGAGGTGAACTTCGCGTCGCCGTAGACGAGGTGCTCGTAGATCTCGTCGGTCAGCACCCACAGACCGTGCTCGACGGCCCACTTGCCGATCGCCTCGGCCTCGGCCTCGCTGTAGACCGCACCGGTCGGGTTCGACGGGGAGACGAACAGGACGACCTTCGTACGCTCCGTGCGTGCCGCCTCCAGCTGTTCCACCGAGACCCGGTACCCGGTGGTCTCGTCGGCGACGACATCCACCGGTACGCCGCCGGCGAGGCGGATCGACTCGGGGTAGGTGGTCCAGTACGGCGCCGGGACGATGACCTCGTCGCCCGGGTCGAGGATCGCGGCGAAGGCCTCGTAGATGGCCTGCTTGCCGCCGTTGGTCACCAGGATCTGCGAGGCGTCCACCTCGTAGCCGGAGTCGCGCAGCGTCTTCTCGGCGATGGCGGCCTTGAGCTCGGGGAGCCCGCCCGCCGGGGTGTAGCGGTGGTACTTCGGGTTGCGGCAGGCCTCGACCGCGGCGTCGACGATGTAGCCGGGGGTCGGGAAGTCGGGCTCGCCGGCACCGAAGCCGATCACCGGACGGCCGGCGGCCTTGAGGGCCTTGGCCTTGGCGTCGACGGCGAGGGTGGCGGACTCGGAGATGGCACCGATGCGGGCGGAGACCCGGCGCTCGGAGGGAGAAGTAGCAGCGCTCATGCCCCCCATGCTCGCAGACCGTATTCCCCGTCGGCACAGGGGTTTCAGGGACCGGACAGCAGCCGGACACCATGTGGACGGACGAGCGGACAGCATCGGACAGGAACGGTCGGGAGCTATCTGTTCGACGCCGGGCCGCTGAGCACGTACACTCACCTGTCGTTGGCCTTCACCAGCCGCACCGTTCCTGCACCCGGGGCATCCGGGGACATGCGGTAGGTTGGTGGAATCCACAAAGGGTCGTAGCTCAATTGGTAGAGCACTGGTCTCCAAAACCAGCGGTTGGGGGTTCAAGTCCCTCCGGCCCTGCTACACACTCCTTCGCCAGGATGTGTGCGCATGTACGTACTTCAATGCACTGCCGTGCGGCTTCACCGGGCGCGGCACGGCCATGACCCGGAATCAGGTGAGAAGCGTGACGGACGCCGTGGGCTCCATCGACATGCCTGATGCCGAGGATGAAGTCCCCGAGTCGAAGAAGAAGACCCGGAAGGGCGGCAAGCGCGGCAAGAAGGGCCCTCTGGGCCGTCTCGCGCTCTTCTACCGCCAGATCGTCGCCGAGCTTCGCAAGGTTGTCTGGCCGACTCGCAACCAGCTGACGACATACACCTCCGTGGTGATTGTGTTCGTAGTCGTCATGATTGGTCTTGTTACCGTGATTGACTTCGGTTTCCAGCGGGTCATCAAGTACGTCTTCGGCTGATCCCGCGGAGGGCGCCTCATGGGGGCGCCCCTTTCGCATGTTCCACCCATTTGTATCCAGGAAGAAGCAGCCACCGTGTCTGACCCGAACCTGAACGACGCCGTCGAGCCGACGGCGGGCGCCTTCGAGTCCGCCGAGGACGAGCTCGACATCGTCGAGGCGGCGGACGCTGTGGAGCCGGACCAGGCTGAAGCTGCCGACGCCGCCGCGGGCGAGCCCGCCGAGCAGGACGCCGTGCACACCGAGGACGCCGCCGAAGCCGACGACGAGGCCCCCGAGGCCGAAGCCGGTGACGACGAGGACGAGAGCCCCGAGGCCGAGGAAGCCGCCGACGAGGCCGACGAGGAAGAGGCCGAGCCGGCCGAGCCCGTCGACGCCGTCACCGCCCTGCGCGAGGAGCTCCGTACGCTCCCGGGCGAGTGGTACGTCATTCACACGTACGCCGGTTACGAGAAGCGTGTGAAGGCCAACCTGGAGCAGCGCGCCGTCTCGCTGAACGTGGAGGAGTTCGTCTATCAGGCCGAGGTGCCTGAGGAGGAAATCGTCCAGATCAAGAACGGCGAGCGCAAGAACGTCCGGCAGAACAAGCTCCCGGGGTACGTCCTGGTGCGCATGGACCTGACGAACGAGTCCTGGGGCGTCGTCCGTAACACGCCCGGCGTCACCGGCTTCGTGGGCAACGCCTACGACCCGTACCCGCTGACCCTGGACGAGATCGTCAAGATGCTCGCCCCGGAGGCCGAGGAGAAGGCCGCCCGCGAGGCCGCCGAGGCCGAGGGCAAGCCGGCTCCGTCCCGCAAGGTCGAGGTCCAGGTGCTGGACTTCGAGGTGGGCGACTCGGTCACCGTCACCGACGGCCCCTTCGCGACCCTGCAGGCGACGATCAACGAGATCAACGCCGACTCCAAGAAGGTCAAGGGTCTCGTCGAGATCTTCGGCCGTGAGACCCCGGTCGAGCTCAGCTTCGACCAGATCCAGAAGAACTAGCGCTTCCCGCCAGCTTCTGGACACATGCCTACCGAGCAGGTCAGACCGGCTGTCACAGCAGGTCTGACCTGCTCGGTTTTTGGTCGCGCAGCTATACCCGTTATCGTTGTGCGGTATGCCTGCATCCGGATGACCGGATGACGGCGAAAACTCTCACTAGGACCCGGAGAGAGCACATGCCTCCCAAGAAGAAGAAGGTCACGGGGCTTATCAAGCTCCAGATCAACGCCGGTGCGGCCAACCCGGCCCCGCCGGTCGGCCCCGCACTGGGCCAGCACGGCGTCAACATCATGGAGTTCTGCAAGGCCTACAACGCCGCGACCGAGTCGCAGCGTGGCATGGTCGTGCCGGTGGAGATCACGGTCTACGAGGACCGCTCCTTCACCTTCATCACCAAGACTCCGCCGGCCGCCAAGCTGATCCTCAAGGCCGCGGGTGTGGACAAGGGCTCCGGCGAGCCGCACAAGACCAAGGTTGCCAAGCTGACGGCCGCCCAGGTCCGCGAGATCGCCACGACGAAGCTCCCCGACCTGAACGCCAATGACCTCGACGCCGCGTCGAAGATCATCGCCGGCACCGCCCGTTCCATGGGCATCACGGTCGAAGGCTGATTCAGCCCCACCCCCTCAGTGGTAGGACCAAGCGCTGGTCCGCACCACGACTCCACACTCTGAAACCACAGGAGTAGAAGTGAAGCGCAGCAAGAACCTCCGCGCTGCGGACGCCAAGATCGACCGGGCGCGCAACTACGCCCCGCTCGAGGCCGTCCGTATCGCCAAGGACACCGCCTCCACGAAGTTCGACAGCACCGTCGAGGTCGCGTTTGCCCTGGGTGTTGACCCGCGCAAGGCCGACCAGATGGTCCGTGGCACCGTGAACCTCCCGCACGGCACCGGCAAGACCGCCCGGGTCCTGGTCTTCGCGACCGGTGACCGTGCTGCGGCCGCGGAAGCCGCGGGCGCCGACATCGTCGGCGCCGACGAGCTCATCGACGAGGTGGCGAAGGGCCGTCTGGACTTCGACGCCGTCGTCGCGACCCCGGACCTCATGGGCAAGGTCGGCCGCCTCGGCCGCGTGCTCGGTCCGCGTGGTCTGATGCCGAACCCGAAGACCGGCACCGTCACCCCCGATGTCGTGAAGGCTGTCAACGACATCAAGGGCGGCAAGATCGAGTTCCGCGTCGACAAGCACTCGAACCTGCACTTCATCATCGGCAAGACCTCGTTCGACGAGACCAAGCTGGTGGAGAACTACGCAGCGGCGCTGGACGAGATCCTCCGTCTGAAGCCGTCCGCCGCCAAGGGCCGCTACATCAAGAAGGCCACGCTGGCCACCACGATGGGCCCCGGCATCCCGCTGGACGCCAACCGCACCCGTAACCTCCTCGTCGAGGAGGACCCGGCCGCCGTCTGAGCCATCGCGCTCGTACGACCGCCGTGTCACGTGTGACATTGACGGGCCCCGCAACCTTTCGAGGTGCGGGGCCCGTCCTCGTATGTACGGACCAGTGGCTGTCGGTGCCGTGCGTTAGCGTGCGGGGCACAGAGAGCCGAACGAGGGGTGGAAGCGGACATGAGGACCAGTACCGTACGGCGCGTTGGCCTGGCCGTGGCTGTGGCGGCGGCGCTGACGTCGGTCGGGGCCTGTGGCGGATCGGACGGCGGCTCCACGAGCAAGGGCAAGGACGCGAGCAGCGGCAGCGGCGTGGTGAAGACCGACGCGATTGCCGCGCTGCTCGACGTGCAGAAGAAGACCGGCGCCGCCAGCTCGGCGAAGGTCGAGGGCACCATGACCGTGGGCAGTGCCATGTCCATGAAGCAGTCCGGGGCGCTCGACTGGAGCGACGGCGTCAGCGGCAGCATGGAGATCACGTACACCGGCGGCGCCATGGCCGACACCATGAAGAAGGCCGGCGGCACCGGCACGATGCAGGCCCGCTACTTCAAGGACGGCTACGCGGCGGACATGGGCGCGGCGATGGCCCGGCAGACCGGTGGCAAGCGCTGGATCAGCTACTCCTACGAGGACCTCGCCGAGCTCGGGGGCGCCTCCGGGGCGGCGATGAAGGACCAGATGCAGAACACCACTCCCGACCAGGGAGTGAAGTCGCTGCTGGCCTCCGGCGATGTGAAGGAGGTCGGCAAGGAGCAGGTCCGCGGTGTCGCCACCACGCACTACTCCGGCACGGTCGACGTCGCCGAGCTGACCGCCAAGACGTCGAAGCTGGACGCCGATCAGCTGGCAGCGCTCAAGAAGCAGCTCAACGACGCCGGGATCACCACGGAGAAGGTCGACATCTGGGTCGACGAGAACGACCTGCTGGTGAAGAAGAGCGAGCGCGGGCAGATGAAGACCGGCGAGCTCAACACGACGATGTTCTACAGCGACTACGGGACCAAGGTCTCGGTCGAGCCGCCCCCGGCCGGCGAGACCATCGGGTTCAAGGAGCTGCTCCAGCAGCAGCAGGGCGCGACCGCGGGAGCGTCCTAAACCTTCCGGACCACCCGAACCCGGACGGATTTGCCCGGCGCGACCCCGGTCGCGTACTCTTCTGCAGAAGCCAAAGACCGCTGGTCGTTGCTGAAACCCGCAAGGGCGACGGCAACCGAAGGATCCGTTGAATGCGGACGACCTGCGCAGGTGACTGTGGAAAAGCTCCCGGATCTCATTCGGTCGAGCTTCGCCCTGGCGCCTGCGCCGGGGCGTTTCGTCTTTTCCGGGCCCTTTTGAGCGGTCCTCATCACCCGGAAGGAGGCCACGCTCATGGCAAGGCCCGACAAGGCTGCAGCGGTAGCCGAGCTCGCGGACCAGTTCCGCAGCTCGAACGCCGCCGTGCTGACCGAGTACCGGGGCCTCACCGTGGCACAGCTCAAGCAGCTGCGCCGTTCGCTCGGTGAGAACGCCCAGTACGCCGTGGTGAAGAACACGCTGACCAAGATCGCGGCCAACGAGGCCGGGATCGACACGCTGGACGACCTGTTCGCAGGTCCGACGGCGGTTGCCTTCGTCACCGGTGACCCGGTGGAGTCGGCGAAGGGTCTTCGTGACTTCGCCAAGGACAACCCCAACCTCATCATCAAGGGCGGTGTCCTTGACGGTAAGGCGCTGTCCGCCGATGAGATCAAGAAGCTCGCGGACCTCGAGTCCCGCGAGGTTCTGCTCGCCAAGCTGGCCGGCGCCATGAAGGGCAAGCAGACTCAGGCTGCGCAGCTCTTCCAGGCTCTGCCGTCGAAGTTCGTCCGCACCGCGGAAGCTCTTCGTGCCAAGCGGGAAGAGCAGGGCGGTGCCGGTACTCCGGCTCCCGCCGAGGCCGCCGAGTAATTTCGCTCAGCGGTCCAGCGGGCTCCACGTACGCCCGCCGACATATACATCCGGCACCTGCCGAATAGTGGAAGGACGCCATCATGGCGAAGCTCAGCCAGGAAGACCTGCTCGCTCAGTTCGAGGAGCTCACCCTCATCGAGCTCTCCGAGTTCGTTAAGGCCTTCGAGGAGAAGTTCGACGTCACCGCCGCCGCGGCCGTCGCCGCCGCTCCGGTCGGCGCTGCCGCCCCGGCCGAGGCCGCTGCCGAGCAGGACGAGTTCGACGTCATCCTCACCGCCGCCGGTGACAAGAAGATCCAGGTCATCAAGGTCGTGCGTGAGCTGACCTCCCTCGGCCTGAAGGAGGCCAAGGACCTCGTCGACGGCGCCCCGAAGCCCGTCGTCGAGAAGGTCGCCAAGGAGGCCGCCGAGAAGGCTGCCGAGTCCCTCAAGGCCGCCGGCGCCTCCGTCGAGGTCAAGTGACCCAGCGAGTCTTCTGACTCCTTGGGACCCCCGTGCCGCGAGGCGTGGGCGTCACTTCGCGAAAGGCGATCACCCGTATGGGTGGTCGCCTTTCGGCGTACCCGCGGTGGGTGCCTTGCTCTTCGCGCGGTGACGAGTATGGTGATCTTCGCCGTGCGCCTCTCGTGGGGAGCGCGGGTGGCGCCGAGAGGCGGCGGGAGGCGGGTCTCGGGGCCCGTACCGGCTGGGGGGCCTTGACGAACCGCACGAGGCGCGCAATTCTCAAGGCGCGTCGTCACATCGATCCGAATCCGAGGCATGGATCGATGGCGAAGAGGGCAGTAAAGAAGAGCGCACCCCGCGCAGGGCTAGACATAGGTGTTGAGAACAGCTTTTGAGTGCAACGTGGGTCTCTGAGAACCCCGACTGGACATCAGTGTGCCGCTTGGCTACACTGACCCTTTGCGCTGCCTGTTAGCTGCCTCCTGCCCGTCACCAGGGGCATACCCATCTTGTGCACCGTGGACCGTTCATCCCTCACCTGGGATATCTGTCCACCTGTCCAGTTTGGGACCGGTACGCGCGTAGTGAGTCCGAGCCCTCGGAAGGACCCCCTCTTGGCCGCCTCGCGCAACGCCTCGACCGCGAATACGAACAACGGTGCCAGCACCGCCCCGCTGCGCATCTCTTTTGCAAAGATCAAGGAGCCCCTCGAGGTTCCGAACCTCCTCGCGCTGCAGACCGAGAGCTTTGACTGGCTCCTCGGTAACGCCGCCTGGAAGGCTCGCGTCGAGGCTGCTCTGGACAGTGGACAAGACGTCCCCACCAAGTCCGGCCTGGAGGAGATCTTCGAGGAGATCTCACCGATCGAGGACTTCTCCGGGTCGATGTCGCTTACGTTCCGCGACCACCGCTTCGAACCCCCCAAGAACTCGATCGACGAGTGCAAGGAGCGCGACTTCACGTTCGCCGCCCCGCTCTTCGTCACGGCCGAGTTCACCAACAACGAGACCGGCGAGATCAAGTCCCAGACGGTCTTCATGGGCGATTTCCCGCTCATGACCAACAAGGGCACCTTCGTCATCAACGGCACCGAGCGTGTCGTGGTGTCGCAGCTGGTCCGCTCGCCGGGTGTCTACTTCGACTCCTCGATCGACAAGACGTCCGACAAGGACATCTTCTCCGCCAAGATCATCCCTTCCCGGGGTGCCTGGCTGGAGATGGAGATCGACAAGCGCGACATGGTCGGTGTCCGCATCGACCGCAAGCGCAAGCAGTCCGTCACCGTTCTCCTGAAGGCTCTCGGCTGGACCACCGAGCAGATCCTCGAGGAGTTCGGCGAGTACGAGTCCATGCGCGCCACCCTGGAGAAGGACCACACCCAGGGCCAGGACGACGCGCTGCTCGACATCTACCGCAAGCTGCGTCCCGGCGAGCCGCCGACGCGCGAGGCTGCTCAGACGCTGCTCGAGAACCTCTACTTCAACCCGAAGCGCTACGACCTCGCGAAGGTCGGCCGCTACAAGGTGAACAAGAAGCTCGGCGCGGACGAGCCGCTCGACGCCGGTGTCCTCACCAGCGACGACATCATCGCGACCATCAAGTACCTCGTGAAGCTGCACGCCGGCGAGACCGAGACGACCGGCGAGTCCGGCCGGGAGATCGTCGTCGAGACCGACGACATCGACCACTTCGGCAACCGTCGTCTGCGTAACGTCGGCGAGCTCATCCAGAACCAGGTCCGTACGGGTCTGGCCCGGATGGAGCGCGTCGTGCGCGAGCGCATGACGACTCAGGACGTCGAGGCCATCACGCCGCAGACCCTGATCAACATCCGGCCGGTCGTCGCCTCCATCAAGGAGTTCTTCGGCACCAGCCAGCTGTCGCAGTTCATGGACCAGAACAACCCGCTGTCGGGTCTCACCCACAAGCGCCGTCTGTCGGCTCTTGGCCCGGGTGGTCTGTCCCGTGAGCGGGCCGGCTTCGAGGTCCGTGACGTGCACCCGTCCCACTACGGACGCATGTGCCCGATCGAGACCCCTGAAGGCCCGAACATCGGTCTGATCGGTTCGCTCGCCTCGTACGGCCGCGTCAACGCGTTCGGCTTCATCGAGACGCCGTACCGCAAGGTCGTCGACGGCCAGGTCACCGACGAGGTCGACTACGTCACGGCCGACGAGGAAGACCGTTACGTCATCGCCCAGGCGAACGCGACGCTCTCCGACGAGCTGCGCTTCACCGAGCCCCGCGTCCTGGTCCGCCGTCGTGGCGGAGAGGTCGACTACGTGCCCGGCACCGAAGTCGACTACATGGACGTCTCGCCGCGCCAGATGGTGTCCGTCGCCACCGCGATGATCCCGTTCCTGGAGCACGACGACGCCAACCGTGCCCTCATGGGCGCGAACATGATGCGTCAGGCGGTGCCGCTCATCAAGTCCGAGGCCCCGCTCGTGGGCACCGGCATGGAGTACCGCTGCGCCACCGACGCCGGTGACGTGCTGAAGGCCGAGAAGGACGGTGTGGTCCAGGAGGTCTCCGCGGACTACATCACCGTGACGAACGATGACGGCACGTACACCACGTACCGCATCGCGAAGTTCATGCGCTCCAACCAGGGCACCTCGGTCAACCAGAAGGTCGTCGTCTCCGAAGGCGACCGGGTGATCGCCGAGCAGGTGCTCGCCGACGGTCCGGCCACCGAGAACGGTGAGATGGCCCTCGGTAAGAACCTGCTCGTGGCATTCATGCCGTGGGAGGGTCACAACTACGAGGACGCGATCATCCTGTCGCAGCGCCTCGTGCAGGACGACGTCCTCTCCTCGATCCACATCGAGGAGCACGAGGTCGACGCCCGTGACACCAAGCTCGGCCCGGAGGAGATCACCCGGGACATCCCGAACGTCTCCGAAGAGGTCCTCGCGGACCTGGACGAGCGCGGCATCATCCGTATCGGTGCCGAGGTCACGGCCGGTGACATCCTCGTCGGCAAGGTCACGCCCAAGGGCGAGACCGAGCTGACCCCCGAGGAGCGCCTGCTCCGCGCGATCTTCGGTGAGAAGGCGCGCGAGGTGCGCGACACCTCGCTGAAGGTGCCGCACGGCGAGATCGGCAAGATCATCGGCGTCCGCGTCTTCGACCGCGAAGAGGGCGACGAGCTGCCGCCGGGCGTGAACCAGCTGGTCCGCGTCTACGTCGCGCAGAAGCGCAAGATCACCGATGGTGACAAGCTCGCCGGCCGTCACGGCAACAAGGGCGTCATCTCGAAGATCCTCCCGATCGAGGACATGCCGTTCCTGGAGGACGGCACCCCGGTCGACATCATCCTCAACCCGCTGGGTGTCCCGTCCCGAATGAACCCGGGACAGGTCCTGGAGATCCACCTCGGCTGGCTCGCCAGCCGCGGCTGGGACGTCTCCGGCCTCGGTGACGAGTGGGCCAAGCGCCTGCAGCTCATCGGCGCCGACCAGGTAGCCCCCGGCACCAACGTCGCCACGCCCGTCTTCGACGGTGCGCGCGAGGACGAGATCACCGGCCTCTTCCAGGCCACGATCCCGAACCGCGACGGCGACCGGCTGGTCCAGCCCTCGGGCAAGGCCAACCTGTTCGACGGCCGCTCCGGCGAGCCGTTCCCGGAGCCGGTCTCGGTCGGCTACATGTACATCCTCAAGCTCCACCACCTCGTCGACGACAAGCTGCACGCTCGTTCGACGGGTCCGTACTCCATGATCACCCAGCAGCCGCTGGGTGGTAAGGCTCAGTTCGGTGGACAGCGCTTCGGTGAAATGGAGGTGTGGGCCCTTGAAGCTTATGGCGCCGCATACGCCCTCCAGGAGCTGCTGACGATCAAGTCCGACGACGTGACCGGCCGCGTGAAGGTCTACGAGGCCATCGTCAAGGGCGAGAACATCCCCGAGCCCGGCATTCCCGAGTCCTTCAAGGTGCTCATCAAGGAAATGCAGTCGCTCTGCCTCAACGTGGAGGTGCTGTCCTCGGACGGCATGTCCATCGAGATGCGCGACACGGACGAGGACGTCTTCCGTGCGGCGGAGGAGCTCGGTATCGACCTGTCCCGGCGCGAGCCGAGC
Source organism: Streptomyces sp. OR43 (assembly GCF_008042275.1). Lineage (GTDB taxonomy): Bacteria > Actinomycetota > Actinomycetes > Streptomycetales > Streptomycetaceae > Streptomyces. The sequence goes on from NZ_RDBK01000043.1 coordinate 2,397,267, forward strand.
AGCGTCGAAGAGGTCTGACGGGTTGGCCGGCCGGATCCCCGTGATCCGGCCGGCTCTCCCCGGACCCGTTCAGACCATTGCTGAAGTGCCCCGATTTCTCGCGTGAAGCGAGGGGGCTCGAACCCCCGAAAGAGGGATTGACGACAAGTGCTCGACGTCAACTTCTTCGACGAGCTGCGGATCGGCCTTGCCACCGCGGACGACATCCGGACCTGGTCCCACGGCGAAGTGAAGAAGCCGGAGACCATCAACTACCGCACGCTCAAGCCCGAAAAGGACGGACTCTTCTGCGAGAAGATCTTCGGTCCGACGCGGGACTGGGAGTGCTACTGCGGCAAGTACAAGCGTGTCCGCTTCAAGGGCATCATCTGTGAGCGCTGTGGCGTCGAGGTCACTCGCGCCAAGGTGCGCCGTGAGCGCATGGGCCACATCGAGCTTGCCGCTCCCGTCACCCACATCTGGTACTTCAAGGGCGTCCCGTCGCGCCTGGGCTACCTGCTGGACCTCGCGCCGAAGGACCTCGAGAAGGTCATCTACTTCGCCGCGTACATGATCACGTTCGTCGACGAGGAGCGCCGCACCCGCGACCTCCCGTCGCTGGAGGCCCACGTCTCCGTCGAGCGTCAGCAGGTCGAGAACCGTCGCGACTCGGACCTCGAGAACCGCGCCAAGAAGCTCGAGACCGACCTCGGCGAGCTCGAGGCCGAGGGCGCCAAGGCCGACGTGCGCCGCAAGGTGCGCGAAGGCGCCGAGCGTGAGATGAAGCAGCTGCGCGACCGTGCGCAGCGCGAGATCGACCGCCTCGACGAGGTGTGGAGCCGCTTCAAGAACCTCAAGGTCCAGGACCTGGAGGGCGACGAGCTGCTCTACCGCGAGCTGCGTGACCGCTTCGGCACGTACTTCGACGGCTGCATGGGTGCCGCTGCTCTGCAGAAGCGCCTGGAGTCGTTCGACCTCGACGAGGAGGCCGAGCGCCTCCGCGAGATCATCCGTACCGGCAAGGGCCAGAAGAAGACCCGTGCGCTCAAGCGCCTCAAGGTCGTCTCCGCGTTCCTGCAGACCAGCAACAAGCCCAAGGGCATGGTGCTCGACTGCGTGCCGGTCATCCCGCCGGACCTGCGTCCGATGGTGCAGCTGGACGGTGGCCGCTTCGCGACCTCCGACCTGAACGACCTGTACCGCCGTGTGATCAACCGCAACAACCGCCTCAAGCGTCTCCTTGACCTCGGTGCCCCCGAGATCATCGTGAACAACGAGAAGCGGATGCTGCAGGAGGCCGTCGACGCGCTGTTCGACAACGGCCGCCGCGGTCGCCCGGTCACCGGTCCCGGTAACCGCCCGCTCAAGTCCCTCAGCGACATGCTGAAGGGCAAGCAGGGCCGATTCCGTCAGAACCTTCTCGGTAAGCGTGTGGACTACTCCGCGCGTTCCGTGATCGTCGTCGGCCCGCAGCTGAAGCTGCACCAGTGCGGTCTGCCCAAGGCCATGGCGCTGGAGCTCTTCAAGCCGTTCGTGATGAAGCGCCTGGTGGACCTGAACCACGCGCAGAACATCAAGTCGGCCAAGCGCATGGTCGAGCGCGGCCGCACGGTCGTGTACGACGTCCTGGAAGAGGTCATCGCCGAGCACCCGGTTCTCCTGAACCGTGCGCCGACGCTGCACCGCCTCGGCATCCAGGCCTTCGAGCCGCAGCTGGTCGAGGGCAAGGCCATCCAGATCCACCCGCTCGTCTGCACCGCGTTCAACGCGGACTTCGACGGTGACCAGATGGCCGTGCACCTGCCGCTCTCCGCGGAGGCGCAGGCCGAGGCCCGCATCCTGATGCTGTCCTCGAACAACATCCTGAAGCCGGCCGACGGTCGTCCCGTCACCATGCCTACGCAGGACATGGTGCTGGGTCTGTTCTTCCTGACCACCGACGGCGAGCTCCGTGACACCAAGGGCGAGGGCCGCGCGTTCGGCTCCACGGCCGAGGCGATCATGGCGTTCGACGCCGGCGAGCTGGCGCTCCAGTCCTCCGTCGACATCCGCTTCCCGGTGGGCACCATCCCGCCGCGTGGCTGGGTGCCGCCGGTCGCCGAGGAGGGCGAGCCCGAGTACCAGCCGGGCGACACCTTCCGGCTGCGCACCAGCCTGGGCCGCGCGCTCTTCAACGAGCTGCTGCCCGAGGACTACCCGTTCGTCGACTACTCGGTCGGCAAGAAGCAGCTCTCCGAGATCGTCAACGACCTCGCCGAGCGCTACCCCAAGGTCATCGTGGCGGCGACGCTCGACAACCTGAAGGCGGCGGGCTTCCACTGGGCCACCCGTTCCGGAGTCACCGTCTCCGTCGCGGACATCGTCGTCCCCGAGGCCAAGAAGGCCATCGTCAAGGGCTACGAGGACCAGGACGAGAAGGTCCAGAAGCAGTACGAGCGCGGTCTGATCACCAAGGACGAGCGCACGCAGGAGCTCATCGCGATCTGGACCAAGGCGACCAACGAGGTTGCCGAGGCGATGAACGCGAACTTCCCCAAGACGAACCCCATCTTCATGATGGTTGACTCGGGTGCCCGAGGAAACATGATGCAGATGCGTCAGATCGCCGGTATGCGTGGTCTGGTGTCCAACGCCAAGAACGAGACGATTCCCCGTCCCATCAAGGCGTCCTTCCGTGAGGGCCTCACCGTTCTGGAGTACTTCATCTCCACGCACGGTGCCCGTAAGGGTCTGGCGGACACCGCCCTGCGTACCGCCGACTCGGGTTACCTGACCCGTCGTCTGGTGGACGTCTCGCAGGACGTGATCATTCGCGAGGAGGACTGCGGCACCGACCGTGGCCTCAAGCTGAAGATCGCGGTCAAGGGCGCCGACGGCGTGCTCCGCAAGACGGACGACGTCGAGACCTCGGTGTACGCCCGCATGCTCGCCGAGGACGTCGTCGTCGACGGCAAGGTCATCGCGCCTGCCAACGTCGACCTCGGTGACGTCCTGATCGACGCCCTGGTGGGCGCCGGCGTCGAGGAGGTCAAGACCCGCTCGGTCCTGACCTGTGAGTCCGCGGTCGGCACCTGTGCCTTCTGCTACGGACGCTCGCTCGCCACCGGCAAGCTGGTCGACATCGGTGAGGCGGTCGGCATCATCGCCGCCCAGTCCATCGGTGAGCCCGGTACCCAGCTGACGATGCGTACCTTCCACACCGGTGGTGTGGCCGGTGACGACATCACCCAGGGTCTGCCCCGAGTCGTCGAGCTCTTCGAAGCCCGTACGCCGAAGGGTGTCGCCCCGATCTCGGAGTCCGCTGGCCGGGTCCGGATCGAGGAGACCGAGAAGACCAAGAAGCTCGTGGTCACGCCGGACGACGGCAGCGAGGAGATTCCTTTCCCGATCTCCAAGCGCGCCCGTCTGCTGGTGGGCGAGGGCGACCACGTCGAGGTGGGCCAGAAGCTCACCGTGGGTGCCACCAACCCGCACGACGTGCTGCGGATCCTCGGCCAGCGCGCAGTCCAGGTCCACCTGGTCGGCGAAGTCCAGAAGGTCTACAACTCGCAGGGCGTGTCGATCCACGACAAGCACATCGAGATCATCATCCGGCAGATGCTGCGCCGCGTGACGATCATCGAGTCCGGCGACGCGGAACTCCTGCCGGGCGAGCTCGTCGAGCGCTCGAAGTTCGAGACCGAGAACCGTCGTGTGGTCCAGGAGAGCGGTCACCCCGCCTCCGGCCGGCCGCAGCTGATGGGTATCACCAAGGCCTCGCTGGCGACGGAGTCGTGGCTGTCCGCGGCTTCCTTCCAGGAGACGACCAGGGTCCTGACGGACGCGGCGATCAACGCCAAGTCCGACTCCCTGATCGGCCTCAAGGAGAACGTCATCATCGGTAAGCTCATCCCGGCCGGTACGGGTCTGTCCCGCTACCGCAACATCCGGGTCGAGCCGACCGAGGAGGCCAAGGCCGCGATGTACTCGGCCGTCGGCTACGACGACATCGACTACTCGCCGTTCGGCACGGGCTCCGGCCAGGCCGTTCCGCTGGAGGACTACGACTACGGTCCGTACAACCAGTAAGCGAGTCGCTTGATACGACCGGAGGGCGGTCATCCCGTACACACGGGGTGGCCGCCCTCCGGCGTGCGATACGTCACTCCGGCCCGCCGACACGTACGGTGGTGGGAGGCCCCAAGGGCGCCGGGAGCCCCGTGTGGGGCCTCCCACCACCGTACGTGTCGGCGGGCCGGAGT
>NZ_RDBK01000043.1:2401586-2468053 GCF_008042275.1 Streptomyces sp. OR43
GTGTGGGGCCGTGTGGCGGCCTGGGCGTGGCCGGGGCATACCAGGGGTGGGCCCCGATGTCCTGTGCCGGACAGCATTTGTTTTGACCGGAGTCGATGAGGTAGGTACGCTCAGACCTTGTGCCTGGGGTGTGCCTGGGCTCGCGTGCGTGTCCTCAACCGCACGGCGAGTCCGTCTTTGGCCACCGCGATCTGTGCTTCCACTGCTCCAGGGGAGTGGCCCGCAGCATTCGACACACCCGACCGCGTGGGTCGGTGAGTGTTCCAGGTTAGTTTCACCGACGGCACACAGAAACCGGAGAAGTAGTGCCTACGATTCAGCAGCTGGTCCGGAAGGGCCGGCAGGACAAGGTCGAGAAGAACAAGACGCCCGCGCTCGAGGGTTCGCCCCAGCGCCGCGGCGTCTGCACGCGTGTGTTCACGACCACCCCGAAGAAGCCGAACTCCGCGCTCCGGAAGGTCGCACGTGTGCGTCTGACCTCCGGCATCGAGGTCACGGCCTACATCCCGGGTGAGGGACACAACCTGCAGGAGCACTCCATCGTGCTCGTGCGTGGTGGCCGTGTGAAGGACCTGCCGGGTGTTCGCTACAAGATCATCCGCGGCTCCCTTGACACCCAGGGTGTCAAGAACCGCAAGCAGGCCCGCAGCCGCTACGGCGCCAAGAAGGAGAAGTAAGAATGCCTCGTAAGGGCCCCGCCCCGAAGCGCCCGGTCATCATTGACCCGGTCTATGGTTCTCCTCTTGTCACCTCGCTGATCAACAAGATCCTGCTCAACGGCAAGCGCTCCACCGCCGAGCGGATCGTGTACGGCGCCATGGAAGGCCTCCGCGAGAAGACCGGCGCTGACCCGGTCATCACGCTGAAGCGCGCGCTTGAGAACGTCAAGCCCTCGCTCGAGGTCAAGTCCCGCCGTGTCGGTGGCGCCACCTACCAGGTGCCGATCGAGGTCAAGCCCGGTCGCGCTGCCACCCTCGCGCTGCGCTGGGTCGTCGGTTACTCCCGCGCCCGTCGCGAGAAGACGATGACCGAGCGGCTCATGAACGAGCTGCTCGACGCCTCCAACGGTCTTGGCGCTGCCGTCAAGAAGCGCGAGGACACCCACAAGATGGCCGAGTCGAACAAGGCCTTCGCGCACTACCGCTGGTAGTCGCTTACCCCATCGAGACCGAGAGAAGATTGAGCCTTATGGCCACCACTTCGCTTGACCTGGCCAAGGTCCGCAACATTGGGATCATGGCCCACATCGACGCGGGCAAGACGACCACCACTGAGCGGATCCTGTTCTACACCGGCGTCTCGTACAAGATCGGTGAAGTCCACGACGGCGCTGCCACGATGGACTGGATGGAGCAGGAGCAGGAGCGCGGCATCACGATCACGTCCGCCGCGACGACCTGTCACTGGCCGCTCAATGATGTTGACCACACCATCAACATCATCGACACCCCGGGTCACGTCGACTTCACCGTCGAGGTGGAGCGTTCGCTCCGCGTCCTCGACGGCGCCGTCACCGTGTTCGACGGTGTGGCCGGCGTCGAGCCGCAGTCCGAGACCGTGTGGCGTCAGGCGGACCGCTACGGCGTGCCGCGTATCTGCTTCGTCAACAAGCTCGACCGCACCGGTGCCGACTTCTTCCGTTGTGTCGACATGATCGTCGAGCGCCTCGGCGCTGTCCCGATCGTCATGCAGCTCCCCATTGGCGCCGAGGCGGACTTCACCGGCGTCGTCGACCTCGTGTCGATGAAGGCCTTCGTGTACCCCGAAGAGGCCGCCAAGGGCGAGATGTACAACGTCGTCGAGATCCCGGACAACCTGAAGGAGGCCGCCGAGGAATGGCGCGGCAAGCTCCTTGAGGCCGTCTCGGAGAACGACGACGCCATGATGGAGCTGTACCTGGAGGGCGAGGAGCCCACCCAGGAGCAGCTGCACGAGGCGATCCGTCGGATCACCCTCGCGTCGAAGGGCACCGCGGACTCCGTCACGGTCACCCCGGTGTTCTGTGGCACCGCGTTCAAGAACAAGGGCGTCCAGCCCCTGCTCGACGCGGTCGTCCGCTACCTGCCTTCGCCCCTGGACGTCGAGGCCATCGAGGGCCACGACGTCAAGGACCCGGAGAAGGTCATCTCGCGCAAGCCTTCGGACGACGAGCCGTTCTCCGGCCTGGCGTTCAAGATCGCGAGCGACCCGCACCTCGGCAAGCTCACCTTCGTCCGGATCTACTCCGGTCGCCTGGAGGCCGGCACCGCGGTGCTGAACTCCGTCAAGGGCAAGAAGGAGCGCATCGGCAAGATCTACCGCATGCACGCGAACAAGCGTGAGGAGATCGCGTCGGTGGGCGCCGGTGACATCATCGCCGTCATGGGCCTGAAGCAGACCACCACCGGTGAGACGCTGTGTGACGACAAGAACCCGGTCATCCTGGAGTCCATGGACTTCCCGGCGCCGGTCATTCAGGTCGCCATCGAGCCCAAGTCCAAGGGTGACCAGGAGAAGCTGGGTGTCGCCATCCAGCGCCTCTCCGAGGAGGACCCGTCCTTCCAGGTGCACTCCGACGAGGAGACCGGCCAGACCATCATCGGTGGTATGGGCGAGCTTCACCTCGAGGTGCTCGTCGACCGCATGAAGCGCGAGTTCCGCGTCGAGGCGAACGTCGGCAAGCCGCAGGTCGCGTACCGCGAGACGATCCGCAAGGCCGTCGAGCGCATCGACTACACGCACAAGAAGCAGACTGGTGGTACCGGCCAGTTCGCGAAGGTGCAGATCGCCATCGAGCCCATCGAGGGTGGCGACGCGTCCTACGAGTTCGTCAACAAGGTCACCGGTGGCCGCATCCCCCGTGAGTACATTCCCTCGGTGGACGCGGGTGCTCAGGAAGCCATGCAGTTCGGCATCCTGGCCGGTTACGAGATGGTCGGCGTCCGCGTCACCCTTCTCGACGGTGGTTACCACGAGGTCGACTCCTCGGAGCTCGCCTTCAAGATCGCCGGTTCGCAGGCGTTCAAGGAGGGTGCCCGCAAGGCGTCCCCCGTGCTCCTCGAGCCGATGATGGCCGTCGAGGTCACCACGCCCGAGGACTACATGGGCGATGTCATCGGCGACCTCAACTCCCGCCGTGGCCAGATCCAGGCCATGGAGGAGCGCAGCGGCGCTCGCGTCGTGAAGGGCCTCGTGCCCCTCTCGGAGATGTTCGGCTACGTCGGAGACCTCCGCAGCAAGACCTCGGGTCGCGCAAGCTACTCGATGCAGTTCGACTCCTACGCCGAGGTTCCGCGGAACGTCGCCGAGGAGATCATCGCGAAGGCCAAGGGCGAGTAACTCTCCCGAGTTGACGCTTTAGGCTTATCACCGGAGCCTGGTGGGGCATTTGACACGGCGCGCAAGCATTGTGTCGAATGCCCCCGGCCCCGGCATCCCAGCAAAGATCACCTGGCGCCGATGAAGCAAGGCGTACAGAACCACTCCGCAGGAGGACCCAGTGGCGAAGGCAAAGTTCGAGCGGACTAAGCCGCACGTCAACATCGGCACCATCGGTCACATCGACCACGGTAAGACGACCCTCACGGCCGCCATTACCAAGGTGCTGCACGACGCGTACCCGGACCTGAACGAGGCCTCGGCCTTCGACCAGATCGACAAGGCTCCCGAAGAGCGCCAGCGCGGTATCACCATCTCGATCGCGCACGTCGAGTACCAGACGGAGTCGCGTCACTACGCGCACGTCGACTGCCCGGGTCACGCCGACTACATCAAGAACATGATCACGGGTGCCGCGCAGATGGACGGCGCCATCCTCGTGGTCGCCGCCACCGACGGCCCGATGCCGCAGACGAAGGAGCACGTCCTCCTGGCCCGCCAGGTCGGCGTTCCCTACATCGTCGTCGCGCTGAACAAGGCCGACATGGTGGACGACGAGGAGATCCTGGAGCTCGTCGAGCTCGAGGTCCGTGAGCTCCTCTCCGAGTACGAGTTCCCGGGCGACGACCTTCCGGTCGTCAAGGTCTCGGCGCTCAAGGCTCTTGAGGGTGACAAGGAGTGGGGCCAGACCGTCCTCGACCTGATGAAGGCCGTCGACGAGTCCATCCCGCAGCCCGAGCGTGACGTCGAGAAGCCGTTCCTGATGCCGATCGAGGACGTCTTCACGATCACCGGTCGTGGCACCGTCGTCACCGGTCGTATCGAGCGTGGTGTCCTCAAGGTCAACGAGACCGTCGACATCGTCGGTATCAAGACCGAGAAGACCACCACCACGGTCACCGGCATCGAGATGTTCCGCAAGCTGCTCGACGAGGGCCAGGCCGGTGAGAACGTCGGTCTGCTCCTCCGTGGCATCAAGCGCGAGGATGTCGAGCGCGGCCAGGTCATCATCAAGCCGGGTTCGGTTACGCCGCACACCGACTTCCAGGCCCAGGCCTACATCCTGTCGAAGGACGAGGGTGGCCGTCACACCCCCTTCTTCAACAACTACCGCCCGCAGTTCTACTTCCGTACCACGGACGTGACGGGCGTTGTGACCCTTCCCGAGGGCACCGAGATGGTCATGCCGGGTGACAACACCCTCATGGACGTCGCGCTGATCCAGCCGGTCGCCATGGAAGAGGGCCTGAAGTTCGCCATCCGTGAGGGTGGCCGGACCGTGGGCGCCGGCCAGGTCACCAAGATCCTCAAGTAAGTACTTGAGCGTCTGACCTGGTAGCTCCGCACAAGAGCACCGAGAAGGGCCCCGTCCCATCGCGCAAGCGGTGGGGCGGGGCCCTTCTTCTTGTCTCAGGCAGTGGCTACGGGCGGCCGGCGCACCATGAACACGTCCACCGGGTCCTCGTGCTCCAGGACGAACCCGTGCCGCTCGTACAGCCGCCGGGCCGCGCTGCCCTGGAGCACGTCGAGGCGGACCGGCACGCCTTCGGTGTCCGTACGGGCCAGCAGCTCGCCCAGCACGGCCGAGCCGATGCCCCGCCCCTGGACCTTCTCGTCGACGAAGAAGCTCTCCAGACAGTGCCCGTCCTGGTGGGGGCGGAGGGTGACGCTGCCGGCGAAGCGGCCTTCGACGACGATCACCGAGGTGTGCTCGGGCACGTAGGACTCCCGCATCCGCCGGCGCACCCGGTCCTCGTCGAAGCGGCCGAGGCGGACCAGGTCCGGGCGCATCACGACGGCCCGGAGTTCGACTATGGCTTCGAGGTCCTCGGGGGTGGCGGGGCGCAGGGCCCAGTGGTGGGTGGTACGTGCATGCATGGCTGGAGTCTGTCAGAGGGCTGATGGTGGATGCGCGGACGGTAGCGCCCAGAAATGGCGCATAGCTCTCTAAAGTGGGCGCATGTGTCACTACTGCGGCTGCCGTGAGATCCCGCTGATCAAGGAGTTCATCGCGGAGCACGAGTCCGTCACCGACGCGGCGGGCGGTGCGCTGCGCGCCCTGGACGCCGGTGACCGGAACCTTGCCGCGGAGCTGGTGGTCCGGATGGGGCGGGAGCTGCGGGCCCATTGGCAGGGGGAGGAGCAGGGGCTCTTCGCGGTGATGAGCGGCGACGCGGAGTACGCCGGGTACATCGACGCGCTGGTGGCGGAGCACCGCGAACTCGCCGCCTTCCTCGACCGGGTCGACCTGAGCCGAGCCGAGGACGTCGTACGGCTGCGCGAGGCGGTCGATGAGCTGCACCACCACATCGCGAAGGAGGAGGACGGGCTGTTCCCGGCCTCGCTCACCGCGTTGTCCGGGGACGAGTGGGACGTGTCGATGGCGGCCTGGCGTACGGCACATCCGGACGCGCGCGGGAGCCTCTGACGGGATCAGCCGGCCTCCGGGACCGCGCGGGCCGCCGCGCACAGAGCCTCGTCGTCGCGGGAGGCGGTGGGCCGGCCGGTCAGGGCCCCTGCGACAGGTCTGACAGGCGCACGCCGTGCAGGACGCGCAGGCGCCGCAGCTGCCAGTAGGCCAGGAGGACCAGCGTCACCGGCCCGGTGAGGCCGAGGAGCAGGTGCACCGGCGTGGAGACCTGGTCGTACATCGGGTCGCCCATCGTGGGCAGGGTCAGGCAGAGCATGAAGGCCGTCGGCAGCAGGACCGGCAGGCAGTCGTTGACGTCTGCGCTACGTCCTCCGTTGAGGATGAGCAGCAGCATGCCGTACATGCCGAAGAGACCCAGCCACAGGCCACAGACCGCGGTCACGGGTGAGCGCGGCGGCCAGTCGGAGAGGCGGGTCTGGATGAAGACCATCCAGGACGCACAGGTGAGGACGTAGGCGAGGAGCGGGCCGCGCCACATCTTGGTCGCGGCCCACTTCCGGCCCTTGGGCGCCAGCGCGACCGCGATCCCGCAGACGTTGAAGATGATCAGCATGGCGCCGGCCGTGTAGGCGAAGCTCTGCCAGAACCGCCTGGGAATCTCGCTCGCGGGCACGAGCCCGAGGGCCAGCCAGGCGGCGACGGTCAGGGCGAGGCCGAGCGCACCACGCCAGATCTGCGCCCTGTCGATCGCGCGGTCCCTGACCCGGTCGGCGCGCGTCGGTGAGCACAGGCGGTGCGCGGTGATCACCGGCACCAGCCAGCCCATCCACCACAGGACGCCGCGCCGCGCCCGGGGCACGAGGCGGAGAACAGGCGCGGGGGCCCGGCGGGGCGGTGCTCCTGGTGGCGGCACAATCGGACGTCTCGTATCTGGCTCCGCCATCGCTGCCCCCCCGTGGCCGGTGTCGGCACAACTGTAGGGATGTGCGGACTGAGCGTCATCAGTGCGTACCGGTAGGGGAGTTGTGGGCGGCCATGGGCAAGCGGAAGCAGGGGGCCTTTCGCGGGGATCAGACGGCGTCCAGGACCGCGCGGGCCGCCGCGCACAGAGCCTCGTCATCGCGGACGGAACGCCAGTCGTCGTGGCGTACGGGGCGTTCGTCGGCGTCGAGGAGGGCGCGCAGGTGCGGTGCCATCTGCGCGGGGTCCGCGGGGAGCCGGCACAGCCTCCGGACGACGGCCATCGCGTCGGAGCGGTGGTCGTGCGGGATCTGTTCCCCCGCCGCCAAATCTTCGGGCAGTGAGGCGAGGAGTACGTCGCTGTGCGCGGCGAAGGGGGCGAGCGCCTCGGCGAGGCTGAGGTCGCTGCGGCTCCAGCGGCGGTCGATCGAACCCGTGGGGCGGTGGGCGAAGTCGCCGCGGGTGCGCAGCAGTTCGACGAGGTACGGTACGCAGCGCTCGTCGCCCATCCGGCTCAGCGCCCACGCGGCGTGCTCCCGTGTGGGCTCGTTGGGTTCCTCGGCCGGGCAGAGACGCGCGGCGACGAGGTCGGCCCACGGGTGCGCGGCGGCTCCGCACATGGCGAGGACCCGCAGGGCGAAGACACGGTTCTCCGGATGTGCGTCGCTCACCCGCTCGGCCACGGTCGGCAGGAGCGCGGGTACGGCGGAGCGCCAGCGGGAGATCAGGGCCGCGGCGATCCGGAGGCCACCCGCGCGCTCATCCCTGCGGTCGTGGCGCAGCAACGCGTGCGCCAGGGCGAGCCGTCCGGGGAGGTCGGCTCCGAGCCGCCGGTCGGCCTCGGTGATGTCGTCGATGCGCGAGGAGAAGCACTCCGCGGGCGGGTAGGCCGACGCGGCCGAGGAGGCGAGGAGTGCGGCGGTGGTGACGTGGGCGTAGAGGGGGTCGGCGTGCCCGGGCAGGGCGCGGCACAGGGCCTCCACGGCCTGGAGCCGGACGTCGTGGCGGATCTCCTCGTCCCAGGCGATCCAGGCGTCAAGGTCCTGGTCGATGTCGGGTTCCGCTCCCTTGCCCTCGACGGTCATGCGGTGCCGCAGCCACGCGAGGGCTTCTTCGCGTCGACCGGTGCCATGGCGGGCGAGCTCGCCGACGCCCAGCACGAGGCGCCCGGCCGACCAGAGGCCCGCCTCGACGTCGAAGCGCGCCCGGAAGTCGGCGATCAGCCAGTCCGCGTGGGCCGCGGACTGTGCGAGTGCGCGGACCGCGCCGGCCCGGATGAGGGAGTCGCTGTCGTCGAGCAGCGGCAGCAGCTCCTCGGCGGCCCGCTCCCAGGTGGCCGGCCACCTCGCGTCCACGGTGGGCCGCCACCTGCCTTCGAGGATGCGGTCGACCTTCGCGGTCGGGGCGGTGTTGCCCGTGCCGGCGATGTCGGCGATCGTCCGCAGGACCTCGAAGCGCACCGTCACGTCCGGATCCCGGGCCGCCTCCACGAGGAACGGCAGTATCTCGGCGGCCGCCCCGCTCACCGAGCTGCCGTCGCCGATGGCCGCGAAGCGCAGATTCGTACAGGTGTCGTCAGCCGTGATGCGGTCGGTCGCCCAGAGCTCTGCCAGTACGTCGGGGCCGTACCGTTCGCCGGTGTAGGCATCGGTCACCTTCGACCAGTCGGTCCGTGCGGCGAGCCGTGCCAGTTGCTCTGCTCGTGTCTCCTGCGCGGACATGCTGCCCCTCGTCAGCCCTTCGGGGCGAGGCCCAGCAGGGGCAGGACGAGGTCGCGATTGCCTCTGCGTCCGTCCCACGCCTCGTACACCAGGGCCTCCGGGCCGGTGATCCGCAGCCCGTCGCGCAGGCCGGTCACCGTCATCCCCGCCAGCCTGCGGTACGCGTCCGAGGGCGACGGCCAGGGCAGCTCGGCCCACCAGTTGTGGCCGTAGACGGTGTCCTCGGGCGGCTGCCAGCCCGCCTCGACGATCAGCCGGGAGCCCGCCTCTCCCGCGCGCAGTGCCGGGTCGAGACCGTGATCCCCGACCAGTTCGGCCTCCACCCCTTCGTCGCTCTGGAGGAACTGCGCGTACCGGCCGGTGCCTCCGCCCTCGCGAATGATCAGCACCGATCCGGCGCCCAGCAGGGTCAGCTGCTCGGCGAGCCTTTCCCCGAACCCGTCCCACCCCGTCACAGCAGCCCCTCCTCATCCATCCGCAGAAGTTCGTCATCGAGGGAGAGCCGCTTGTTGGTCACCAGCTCCAAGTGCACCGAGTCTCCCGTGTGTTCGAGCACCAAGGTGGTGTCGGCGCCGGCTGCCCAGTGAATCGAGGCAGGGGCGCCCGGCCTGCGGTCCGTCGGCGCGCCCCACGACGTGTGCAACGCGGCGGCCATCCTCGCGAACGCGTCCTGGGACAGGGCCCATTCAGCCGCGTAGTCGGTCAGACGCAGCCGTACGCGCTCGACCATCTCCTGGTCCTGCGCGCTCCTGCGGCGGGACGTGGCGCGGTCGGCTCGTTCGAACCCGGTGCGGAGGAGGTCCCAGCGCGGCCGGATCATCAACGCCTGACGTGTGAACTGCGCGGACCGTCTGGAGCTCGGCGTGGCCCCCAGCTCCCACGTGCATTCCAACGACCGCAGTCGTTCAGCGAGTTCGACAACTTCGGCATCACTCAACGCACGCCATTGCGTCATACGCTCCGGAGGCGCGGCACGACCTCACCGGCCCGCCCCCTCCTCCTCACCCTCGTACGGCCGACATTTCGCCGATCATGGCACGCTGCTCCGACACTCCACATCGACGCGGCACACGGATATGCGGTTGCCCGCCTGCGCGGACGGGGGATGCAATGTCCGGCATGGTGACTGAAGTCCGCCCGCCGCGACGCGACGAGATGGCCGCTTACTACCGGACCCTGCCGTTCGCGAACGGCATGCCGAGCTGGGAACCCGAGGACGCCGCCTGGCACGGCGGCCCCGAGCCCTGGCCTCCACAGCGCGCGCCTGCCAGTGCCGATCAGTTGGAGGAGTTGGCCGCTGCCGACAGCGCGGACGCGTCCTTCCATCCGGTCGCGGCATTCGTCGACGGCAGATGTGTCGGTGCGTCGGGGACGATCTCCTTCGTGGTCACGGTCCCCGGCGGGGGGACGGCCAGGATGGCCGGCGTCACTTCCACCGGGGTGATCGCGACACATCGCCGGCGTGGTTGCCTGCGACAGATGATGCAGGCCATGTTCGACGCGGCCCTGGAGCGGGGCGAGCCGTTGGCCATGCTCAGCGCGAGTGAGGGCGGCATCTACGGACGGTTCGGGTTCTCGCCCGCGACCTACCGCACCCGGTGGGAACTGGCGCGTCACGAAGCGGCCCTCCTTCCGGCGGAACCGGACCCCGGGTCGCTGGAGCTGGTCGCCGCCGCGGACGCGAGAGCGGCCTGGCCCCGGGTGCATGCGCACGTGCGTGCGCAGCGCGTCGGAGAACTCAGCCCGCTCCCCGGGCGGTGGGACGGGCTGTCCGACGAGGCGGACGGTACGAACGGCCCGTTGCGCTACCTCGTCCACCGCGACCGCCACGGCGACGTGGACGGGATCGCCCACTTCCGGCTGCCCTGGTCACCGACAGCGGACCGGGCGGGAACGCTCGTGGTGGAGGCCCTGGAGGCGATGAACCCGGCGGCCTACCGTGCTCTGTGGGGGCTGCTCATCGACTTCGACCTCACCAAGACCGTCGTGGCGCCCGCCCGTCCGCGCGACGAACCCCTGCGATGGATGCTGACGAACCCCCGGGCGATGCGCGTCACCCGCCAGACGGACAACCTCTGGGCGCGCCTGCTCGATGTTCCGCGCGCCCTGACGCAGCGCTCGTACCTCACGCCGGGCACGCTGCGATTCACCATCGACGACGACCGGATGTGTCCGGGGAACAACGGGACGTGGCAGCTGCGGGCAGACGAAGCCACGGTGACGTGCGTGCCGACCGACGAGCCGGCAGACCTGACCCTCACGCTCCCGGCGCTCAGCACGCTCTACTTCGGCGGCATGTCGGCGCACGACCTCGCGTACGCGGGCCACATCAGGCAGCACACCGGCGGCGCGACCGGCCGGCTCGGCCGGATGTTCCGGGCCGACCCCGAACCGCACAACACGTTCGGCTTCTGATGGCCTGGCCGCTCAGTGATCCTTGGGACCCTCGGGACCCTCGGCGAAGACTTCTTCGGCGGTGGTTGCGGTGGTGGCACGTTGGAGCCACTGGTGGAGGAGGTAAGCGTCGGTGCAGGCAGTGATCTTCTTGCGGGCCGCTTCGGTGAGCGCGATGCCGCGCACGTCCAGGACCAGCAGGAGGCTGTCGGCTCGGCCTTGGGCTCGGCCTTCGGCCCGGCCTTCGTCCCTGATTTCTTCGGACATGGAGGATGTGTAGAGAGAAATATCCAAGGCCTCAGACCTCTCAACGTCGTGCATCCGGGCGGTGGCTGTCGCTGTCCTGTGTGGGCAGCGACGCCTCCGGCTGGGCGGGGGGCTATTCCCCGGTGAAGACTTCCTCGGCCGTGGTGGCAGTGGCAGCGCGCTGGAGCCACTGGTTCAGCAGGTGGGAGTCGGCGCAGGTCGTGATCTTCTGTCGGAGCTCGTCGGTGAGGGCGATACCGCGTGCTTCGAGGATCAGCAGCAGACTCTGGGCGCGGCCTTGGGCCCGGATTTCTTCGGACATGAAGGACTTGTAGAAAGACGTATCCACGGCCACCAGGTTCCTCCATTGTTGTGCGGCCGGGCGGTTGCCCAGGCCCTGTGCGGTGAGTTCGGCGATGGGGTCGGCAATGGTTTCGGGTACGTCGCGGAGTGCGGCGGAGAGCGTTTTCAGTATGGCATCGACGTCCGGATTGTCGGCGTGTGTGATGGCGGCGAGAGTGGCGAGTGCGAGGTCTTTGCGCGCTTCGGCGACGTTCTTGATGACGGGCATGTTGTGGGGTCCGGCGACGAGTGGGTTGAGGGTGAGGGTGGGCCACTGAGGCAGGCCGATGGTGATGGGGGTGGCGGCCCATTGGGCGGTGGCGTGGTCCTGGCAGACGACCAGGAGCAGGACGGGCAGGGCGCCGTATCGGTTGTGGAGGTAGCTGACGTAGTAGGGCCAGCTGGTGGTCTTGCGGGGGTCTTTCTTGCCTTGCGCCTCGACGGCGAGGAGGAAGGGGCCGTCGTCCTGCGTCTCGATGCGGAGGAGGGTGTCTACGCGTCGTTCCACGGGGCTGTTCTCGGTGAGGTCGTTGGGCAGGACGGTCGCGGAGGTGGGCGGGGGGATGTCGATGCCGAGGACTTCGGAGACGCGGGAGAAGAGGCCGGGGTACTCCTGGAAGATGCGGTGCATTGCTTCGTGGGGTGAGCTGACCGTGCGTGCGGGTCCGTTCAGGGGGCGTGGATGGCGGAGTGGGCTTCGGTTCGGCAGTCGCGGCAGTGGCCGGGGTGGGTGGCGCGGAAGGCGCGGTCGCAGGTGTCGCAGTTCTGGAGCGGGATGAGGGTGGTGATGCGGTGGCGGATGAACCCACGCGGAGAGCCAGCTGCGGATCGAGGTCACCGACACCCGCGACGACCGCCTGCCCGTGGTCGCGGCCCCCGACCCACTTGCGGAGAGCGGGCGCGGCCTGCTCATCGTCGAGGCACTCGCCGACCGCTGGGGCATCGTCCCGGGCCCGGTCCCGCGCAAAACGGTGTGGGCGGGACGGTGGAGGGGTGGCCTTGGGTGCGGTGGCTCCGGGCTTGTTGTAGGAGACGGTGCGGGTGGTGACGCGGCCGTTGGGGAGACGTACGCGGCTGCGGTGGAGGTAGCCCTCGGCTTCGAGTTCGTGGAGGGCGGCGGTGATGCGGGCTTCACTCTCGGGGAAGCGGTCGGTGAGGACCTTGATGCCGACTTTGGCCCCGGCCGGCAGGGACTGGATGTGGACGGCGAGGCCGATCGCGATCAGGGAGAGGCCGTCGTGCTGGGCGAGGTGGTTGCCGATGATCACGAAGCCGGAGGTGTGGCGGGTGTTGACGTGGATGACGCCGGATGTCGGCGTGACGTCGGAAAGGGTGCCGGGGGAGCCGGACTGGGCGCACGGAGGCGCGATAACCTGCGGGGTAGCCATTCGGGAAGCCCTAACTTCCTCGTGGTCAGGCCCCCGGTTGAGATTGTCAGTCTCGGCGGGGGCCGTCGCGGTTCTGTGGTTGTCGCGGCGAGCATATGCCGACCAACCCGTCTCGAATCCAGCCCAGTTGCCCAGGTTCACTCGCGCGAGTGATGCAGGTCAGGGCGGGGGTTGGGTCGGGTTTGGTGGGGTTATTTCCCTGAGTTCTTTAAAGCCTTTAGACGTCGTGGGCAGCCGCGTCGCGGGCAACCGGGTCGTGGTCCCGTACGTCGTGGGTGCCCACGACCCGGTGGAGTCGGTCACGGTACGAGGTCGAGTTCCGCCCACACCGTTTTGCGCGGGACCGGGCCCGGGACGATGCCCCAGCGGTCGGCGAGTGCCTCGACGATGAGCAGGCCGCGCCCGCTCTCCGCAAGTGGGTCGGGGGCCGCGACCACGGGCAGGCGGTCGTCGCGGGTGTCGGTGACCTCGATCCGCAGCTGGCTCTCCGCGTGGACGCTCAGGCGCAGTTGGAAGTCCCGGCCCGATACCCGGCCGTGGACCGAGGCGTTGGTGGCGAGCTCCGCCACGATGTGCGCGGCCGACTCGGAGGGCAGGCCCCAGAGGTCGAGATGGGCCACGGCGAGGAGGCGGGCCAGTCGGGCGCCTCGGCGCGTGGGCGAGAGCAGCACGGTGAACGTGCGTTCGGTGGAGTGGAGTTGAGGGGTGGCGGTTTGTTGGTTCACGTCACTCAGCGTGTCCGGGTCTGCGTACCGTGCCCAGGGACACAGCCCTTGCGTACGGCGATTGTCCCGGGCTTGTCCAGCGCTGTCCCGGCTGTCCTGAGTGACGTGCGGGGAACAGAGCCGGTTGAGCAGGAACGGCACGCGCGTCGGAAGTGGGGCACGGATGAGTGTGGACGGGGTCGGTACGGAGCAGGGCGGCGGCGGGGCGGACGAGCCCGGCTGGGACGTCGATCCGGATGACGAGTCGGGCGTTGCGGTGGTTGCCGCCGTGGGGCGCCAGATCCGGGCATGGCGGGAGGCCGCCGGTATGCGGGCTTGCGAGTTCGGGGCCGCCATCGGATACGGGGAGGACCTCGTCCGCAAGGTGGAGGGCGGGCGGAGGATTCCCCGGCCGGAGTTCCTGGACCGGTCGGACGAGGTGCTGGGCGCGGGCGGCAAGATCGCCGCGATGAAGCGGGACGTGGCGGCGGTTCGGTACCCGAAGAAGGTGCGGGACCTGGCGAGCGTGGAGGCCAAGGCGGTTGAGCTTGCGGCCTATGTGGCGCACGGCTTGCATGGGCTGTTGCAGACCCCTGGCCATGCGCGGGCGTTGTTCGAGGCCCGGCAGCCTTCGTACTCGCAGGACGAGGTGGAACGTATGGTCGCCGCGCGCATGGGTCGGCAGTCGATCTACGAGCGGTTGCCTGCGCCTGCGCTCAGTTTCGTTCAGGAGGAGTCGGCGCTCAGGCGCCCCATCGGGGGGAGGCCGGAGTGGCGGCGCCAGCTCGAACGGCTGCTGGACATTGGGAAGTTGCGCAATGTGACCCTTCAGGTGATGCCTACGCATCGAGAGGCGCATCCCGGGATGGACGGCGACATCGACGTCCTGAAGTTCAAGGACGGTACGGCGGTGGGGCGTTCGCACGGGGCATTCAATGGGCGCCGGGTGACCGACGCGAAGCAACTCCGTATCCTCGAACTGCGGTATGGCGTCATCCGGGCCGAGGCTCTCACGCCCCGGGAGACTCTGGCCTTCATCGAGAAAGTGCTGGGAGAGACATGATGCGCAGGACCTCCACGCAGGCCGATTCCGAGCTGGCCTGGTTCAAGAGCAGCTACAGCAGCAACGGCAACGAAGGCGACTGCGTCGAGGTCGCCACAGCCCCCGGCGCCACGCACGTCCGCGACTCCAAGAACCTCCCCGGCCCGCAGCTCACCTTCGGCGACGACGCATGGGCCGGCTTCGTCCCGTACGCCGCCGGGCGCTGACCCCTATATACGTACCGGCGCCAACGACGCGTCCCGGATCCCCCGCAGCACCTCCGCCCCGATCTCCGCCAGTCGGTGAGCCGGTGGCGGGGTCGCGCCGAGCCCGATCGCGTACCCCGTGCGGCCGCCGACGCTGAGCGGGCGCGGCCAGATACGGCAGTCGGCGGCGCCCGCCTCGGCGAGGGCGGCGGTCAGGGCCAGCAGACGCCCGCGTAGCCGCCCCTCGTCCGGGCCGCCCGGGGGCACCGAGGCGAGGGCCCAGGACGGGTGCAGGTCAGCAAGGCGCGGCGGCGCGCACAGCAGCGCACGCGGGTCGGTGCCGTCCTCCGCGGTCTCCAGGACCTCCCAGGCCCGGTACAGCTCGGCGGCCAGGAGATCGCGGCCCGCGACGGAGACCTGCTGGGTGCAGGACCGCACCGGAGCCGTCGGCGTCAGCACCGTAACCGGGTCACCGGTTGCCGCAGCCCCGCCCACCGCCTCGTCCCAGTCCCACGCCGCCCAGGTCGCGAAGAAGTGCCGGAGCAGCGCGAGCGGCGGCAGGTCGCCCGCCTCGTGCGCGGTACGGGCGGCGAGTACCGCCCAGGCCAGACCCGGCAGCCCGCCGCACGGCGCGGAGTCGAGGCCCCTTGCCCCCGCCCACGCCTTGACGTCCCGGGCGAGAGCGGCGTAGGCGTCCCGGTGCGGGTCCGCTGCCGCGAGCACCGCCTCGGCATCGCTCACCGCGCTGAGCGCGACCTCCGCCGCGTCGCCCAGCTCACTGCGGCGGGCGACCGCCTCGTCGGGGGAGAGGGCCCCGGTCGCCACGGTGACCAGGTCGACCCGGAGGCCGTCGAGCTGCCAGCGCAGCCCGGGCACCCGGGCGCCGGACACCTCGCGCAGGCCGTGGGCCTCCGGGAAGGCATCCGCCAGCCGGGACCGCACCCTGGCCGGCTCGACGGCGCCGGGCAGGGCCGCGACCAGGTCCAGGTCCGCGCCGGGCAGCGCGCAGCCCATGCG
This sequence comes from Streptomyces sp. OR43, assembly GCF_008042275.1. Lineage (GTDB taxonomy): Bacteria > Actinomycetota > Actinomycetes > Streptomycetales > Streptomycetaceae > Streptomyces. Next base: position 2,417,335 of record NZ_RDBK01000043.1, read on the forward strand.
CCGGGAGCCGACGACGTGGACCCGGGCGCCGGGAAGGGCGGCGGCGACCCGTTCCCTGACCCCGTCGGCGGCAGCGAGCGGCGGGCCCAGCTCCACCCGTACCCCGTAGTGGTCGGAGACGCACAGCCCCTCCGGGCCGGGCACCTCACCCGTCAGGGCCGCCGACCGGGCGCGCAGCCGTTCCGTACGCAGCAGCACCCTGTCCAGCCGGGAGACGCGGCCCGACAGAGAGGAGACGGCGGCCAGGGGGTTCACCGAAGGGTCGAAGGTGGGAGTGGCGTCGGCGGGCCCGTGGATCTCCGTCCACGCGTCCGTCATCGCCAGGCGGGTCTGCGGGTGGTCGCCGCCGTCGTTGAAGTCGCCCACCAGCAGCAGTTCGCCCTGGACCGAAGCCAACCCCGTTGCCAGGTCGGTCAGTTCGGCGTCGCGGCGGGTGGCGCCCTCGGGGGAGTGGTCGCTGCTGAGGTGGGTCACGGCCACGGTGACGGGGCCTGCGGCCGTCTCGACGACGGCCGCGGCCACCGCCTTGTGCGGGCCGAGCGCGTGCAGAGCCGCCTCGCTCACGGGCAGCCGGCTGAGCAGTAGCAGTCCGCAGTCCGGTACGTCATGGCCGGCCGGGTCGGTGGCGAGGACGTACGCGTCCCGTACCCAGTCGCTGGCCAGCAGCAGGTCCAGCAGCGCGGGCTCCGCCTCCTGGAGCGCGATCACGTCCGCGTCCGCCGCGCGCAGGGCGTCGAGGAGGAGCGGGCGGCGGCGGGCCGTGTCGATGCGGTCGCTGTCGTAGCGGTCCCAGAGGGTATTCCAGGTGAGCACCGTCAGCGGGCCGGGCGGACCGGACGGGCCGGACGGGCCGGGGAGCCGAGCCGGCGACGGCTCCCAGGCGCCCGTAGGAGGGGAGAAGGCGTGCGGGACGCGGGAGGTGAAGTAGGGGGAGGGCAGGCGGCGCGGGCTGCGGACCCGGCCCGCGTCCGTCGCGTCGATCCGGTCCGTGCCCGAGGAGCGGTCCCACACCACCTCGCCGTCCGCCTCGAAGAACAGCACCCGGTGCCAGGGGATGTCTCCGCCGGGCGTGAACCGCTCCAGCGGCACCCGCTTGGGGTCCCGGCCGCGCTGGGCGACACCCAGGACGAAGCGTGCCGGGTCGAAGCGGGCGTCCCAGCGGACCCGGTGGTAGATCTCCTCGCTCGTACGCATCAGGTCCGGTCCTCCACGGTTCCGCTCGTGCCGATGTACCAGGTGCGGTGGGCCTGGCCGGGGTACGGGGGTACGAAGCGGCGCAGCTGGGAGGCCAGGACCTCCGGGGGGACGGGGTGGCTGCGCCGGGTGTTGCGGGCGGTGAGTTCGTCCGCGCCGATCCAGGCCACGGCGTGGGTGATCAGGGCGTCCCGGCGGTGGGCGACCGCGTGGACCAGGGAGCGCTGGTGCGCGTTGAGCGAGGTGGCGTCCCAGACCACCGTCGCGCCGGGGACGAGGGCGGCGTCCAGGCGGTCCAGGCCCTCGCGCAGCACGTCCGCGTTGGCGCTCTGGTCGGCGCGCGATCCGCGGGCCTCGCGCAGGTCGTCGAGCGAGAGGTACGTGGCGACGCCCGGAAGCCCGCGGCCGAAGGTGCTCTTGCCGCTGCCGGAGGGGCCGACCAGGTGGATGAGGCGCGGGAAGTCACCGGACCGCCACCGCCACGTCGCGGCGACCGCCTCCGCCGCGGTGCCGATGCGGCCCCGCGCGTACGCCTCGCGGGCCTGCGCCAGGCAGCGGGCTGCGGCGTCCGGCTCCAGGTCCGCGAAGGACTCCCGCAGCCCGGCCGGTTCCGCCACCTCCGCCGCGTGCAGGGCCGACCACTCCACCTGCTCGCGTGCCTCGGGGCCGTCCGCCAGTACGCCCGCCAGCGCGTGCAGGACCGGCAGGTCGGCGGCGAGCGCCATCCGGGCCAGGCCCGCGTGGCGCTCGTCGTCCGGATAGGGGCGGTGCAGTGCGGGGTACAGGCCGACCAGGTCCGCGGTGCGGCGGGCGAGCGGCATGCCGAGCGGTCCGGCGAGCGCCGGGGCGAGTGCGGCCCGGCGGGTGCGGTGCAGCAGGGCGGCGAGCACCCCGGCCAGGCGGTCGTCGCCGGTGCGGCCCCGTGCGTCCAGGGCGTCGGCCGTCGCGAGGGCCGCGGCCGCGTCGCCGGGGGCGATGCCCGTGGCGAGCGCCGCCGGCTGCCCTGTGGTGCCCGCCGCCTCACCCACCCCGGTGCCCGTGCCGACATCGCCGAGCGCCCCCGGACGCCCCGTGCCGCCCGTCGCTCCGCCCGCCCCGGCGCCGACCGCGACCGCGAGCGCCGCCGGGTCCACCGGGGCGCCCGAGCGCACGGCCCACAGGGCGGCGGCCGGGCCCAGGCCGTTCTCCGTCACCGCCGCGTGCATCCAGTGCGTGTCCGTCGTCACGTGGCCCGGCCGCACCCACTTCGCCACGCGCCGCTTGAACGCCGCGGCCGGGAAGCTCTCGGCGGGGCGGACGACGTAACCCTCCTGGCGTAGCGTGTCCGGCCTCAGTGCGCGCAGCGCCTTCTCGGCCCGGGTGTCGAACACGCCTCGCCACAGGACCGGCGGGGTCGGGATGCCCAGGTCCCGCAGGAAGTCCACGGTCCGGTCCCAGTCCAGGCAGACCTCCCCGTCCCAGACGGAGAAGCCGTAGAAGTGGCTCGCCAGGTCCTCGTACGGGATCGAGTGGCGGGCGAACATGTTCTCGCCGCAGATCCGCCACCCCGCCGGGATGCGCGGGCCGATGCGGCCCTGGAGCGCCTTGACCCAGCCGCGGGAGGGGTGGTGCGCCGAGTCGAGGGAGCGGGCGTGCAGCCCGTCCGCGTACAGCGTGGTGTTCTCGCCGTCCAGCTTCTCGGTGACGACGACCTCGGAGCCGGTCAGCCCGGCGAGGTCGGCCAGGCGCACATCGTCCGAGGTGACCCCGGGTGACCAGGGAAGATGCGGCGTCCGTGGATAGTGCGTACGCATGTTCCGTGCCCCCGGTGAGTCGCCGTCCCGGCCGTTCACACTAGGGGCGGGGCCGTGCGGCACTCGACCGAATATCGAGGCGGGGAGCACGGGCCGGGTCTCACCGTTCGTGCCCGCGTTTGACCACGGCGGCGCGGGGGGTAAGATCCTCGGCCCGATTGGCCAGGCTCATGCGCCGTATGGCACACTGACCAGGTTGCTCGGTTGAGTGTCAATGCTGCGCGCCTCCCGCCGGGAGGACCGGAAGCGAGTCCCACAGTACTCGTCGGCCCTGTAAGGGCCGGACGTACGGGAATCTTTCGGGAAGCGTATGTGTGGCACCGGCCAGGCGCCCGGTGGGGTTCCTCCCCCGGCAGCGCGGTCTCAGGCCCGCACCCCCTTGGTTGGGATTTCCTTCGGGAGATTTTCGTAGAGGGGATGCGACACGCCCGACCGCGTGGGTCGGAGGCGGAGTTACCAGAACCTCGGGTTCCAGAGCGTTACGAGAGACAGGACTACTAGTAGCCATGGCGGGACAGAAGATCCGCATCCGGCTCAAGGCCTACGACCACGAGGTCATCGACTCCTCGGCGAAGAAGATCGTCGAGACGGTGACCCGCACTGGTGCGTCGGTCGCGGGCCCGGTGCCGCTGCCCACTGAGAAGAACGTGTACTGCGTCATCAAGTCGCCGCACAAGTACAAGGACTCTCGCGAGCACTTCGAGATGCGCACGCACAAGCGCCTCATCGACATTCTCGACCCCACGCCGAAGACGGTTGACTCGCTGATGCGCCTCGACCTGCCGGCTGGCGTCGACATCGAGATCAAGCTCTGAGGGGACGGGCCGAGATGAGCAAGAACATCAAGGGCGTCCTGGGCGAGAAGCTCGGTATGACCCAGGTCTGGGACGAGAACAACCGGGTTGTCCCGGTGACCGTCGTCAAGGCCGGTCCGTGCGTCGTGACGCAGGTGCGTACGAACGACAGCGACGGCTACGAGTCGGTCCAGATCGCCTTCGGCGAGATCGACCCGCGCAAGGTGAACAAGCCCCTCAAGGGTCACTTCGCCAAGGCCGACGTGACCCCGCGCCGCCACCTGGTGGAGCTCCGCACCCCTGACGCCAGCGAGTACACGCTGGGCCAGGAGATCACCGCCCAGGTGTTCGAGTCCGGCGTCAAGGTTGACGTCACGGGCAAGAGCAAGGGCAAGGGCTTCGCCGGTGTCATGAAGCGTCACAACTTCAAGGGCCTCGGCGCCGGTCACGGCGTCCAGCGCAAGCACCGTTCCCCCGGTTCGATCGGTGGCTGTGCCACCCCTGGGCGTGTCTTCAAGGGCATGCGCATGGCCGGTCGGATGGGTAACGAGCGCGTCACCACCCAGAACCTGACCATCCACGCGGTTGACGCGGAGAAGGGTCTGCTCCTCATCAAGGGCGCAGTCCCCGGTCCGAACGGCGGCCTCGTCCTGGTCCGTACCGCGGCCAAGGGGGCTTGAGGTAATGAGCACCATTGACATCCTTTCGCCGGCAGGCGACAAGGCCGGTACCGTCGAGCTCCCCGCGGAGATCTTCGACGCGAAGACCAGCGTTCCGCTGATCCACCAGGTCGTTGTCGCACAGCTGGCAGCTGCCCGTCAGGGCACGCACAAGACCAAGCGTCGCGGCGAAGTCCGTGGTGGTGGGCGCAAGCCTTACCGCCAGAAGGGCACCGGCCGCGCCCGCCAGGGTTCGACCCGCGCACCGCAGTTCGTCGGCGGTGGCGTCGTCCACGGCCCGCAGCCGCGTGACTACTCGCAGCGCACCCCCAAGAAGATGAAGGCCGCCGCCCTGCGCGGAGCCCTCTCCGACCGGGCGCGCCACTCCCGCATCCACGTCGTCACCGGCGTGGTCGAGGGTGCGGTTTCCACCAAGGCCGCGAAGTCGCTGCTCGGCAAGATCTCGGAGCGCAACAACGTGCTCCTGGTCGTCGACCGCAACGACGAGGCCGCGTGGCTCTCCGCGCGCAACCTGCCCCAGGTGCACATCCTGGACCCGGGCCAGCTGAACACGTACGACGTGATCGTCTCTGACGACGTGGTCTTCACCCAGGCCGCTTTCGAGTCCTTCGTGTCTGGCCCCCAGACCGCTGAGACCGAAGGGAGCGACGCCTGATGAGCGAGGCGACCGTTACCAGCAAGACCTACTCCGACCCGCGTGACGTTCTCGTCAAGCCGGTTGTTTCGGAGAAGAGCTACGCGCTGCTCGACGAGAACAAGTACACGTTCATCGTCGCGCCCGGCTCCAACAAGACCCAGATCAAGCAGGCCGTCGAAGCGGTCTTCTCGGTCAAGGTCACCGGGGTCAACACGATCAACCGTCAGGGTAAGCGCAAGCGCACCAAGACCGGTTTCGGCAAGCGCGCTGACACCAAGCGCGCCATCGTGACCCTCGCTGAGGGCGACCGAATCGACATCTTCGGCGGCCCGACCTCCTAACGGAGGTCGAGTCGTCCGGAATCGGACGAGGACTGAGAAATGGGTATCCGCAAGTACAAGCCGACGACCCCGGGCCGTCGTGGCTCCAGCGTCGCCGACTTTGTCGAGATCACGCGGTCCACGCCGGAGAAGTCGCTGGTCCGCCCCCTGCACAGCAAGGGCGGCCGTAACAACACCGGTCGTGTGACCGTTCGCCACCAGGGTGGTGGCCACAAGCGCGCCTACCGCGTGATCGACTTCCGTCGTCACGACAAGGACGGCGTGCCGGCCAAGGTCGCGCACATCGAGTACGACCCGAACCGCACCGCGCGCATCGCGCTCCTGCACTACGCGGACGGCGAGAAGCGCTACATCATCGCGCCGCGTGGCCTGGGTCAGGGCGACCGTGTCGAGAACGGCCCGGCCGCCGACATCAAGCCCGGCAACAACCTGGCGCTGCGCAACATCCCGGTCGGTACGACCATCCACGCCATCGAGCTGCGGCCCGGCGGCGGCGCGAAGTTCGCCCGTTCCGCGGGTGCCTCCGTGCAGCTGCTGGCGAAGGAGGGCACCATGGCCCACCTTCGTATGCCGTCGGGTGAGATCCGCCTGGTCGACGCCCGCTGCCGCGCCACGATCGGTGAGGTCGGCAACGCCGAGCAGTCGAACATCAACTGGGGCAAGGCCGGCCGCATGCGCTGGAAGGGCGTTCGCCCGTCCGTCCGCGGTGTCGCGATGAACCCGGTTGACCACCCGCACGGTGGTGGTGAAGGCAAGACCTCCGGTGGACGTCACCCGGTCTCGCCGTGGGGTCAGAAGGAGGGTCGTACTCGCTCGCCGAAGAAGGCATCGAGCAAGTACATCGTCCGCCGCCGCAAGACGAACAAGAAGCGCTAGGAGCGGGTTTAGATGCCGCGCAGTCTCAAGAAGGGGCCCTTCGTCGACGGCCACCTCGTCAAGAAGGTGGATGTCCAGAACGAAGCTGGCACCAAGAACGTCATCAAGACCTGGTCCCGTCGCTCGATGATCATCCCGGCCATGCTGGGTCACACCATCGCGGTGCACAACGGCAAGATCCACGTCCCGGTGTTCGTCACCGAGTCGATGGTCGGCCACAAGCTCGGCGAGTTCTCGCCGACTCGCACCTTCCGCGGCCACGTCAAGGACGACCGGAAGTCGAAGCGCCGCTAGCGCGGGGTGGAAACGACTATGACTCACACCGAAGGGACAACCATGGAAGCCAGGGCCCAGGCGCGGTACATCCGCGTCACGCCCATGAAGGCCCGCCGAGTGGTGGACCTCATCCGTGGCATGGATGCCACGGAGGCTCAGGCGGTCCTGCGTTTCGCCCCGCAGGCCGCGAGCGTGCCGGTTGGCAAGGTGCTTGACAGCGCCATCGCCAACGCTGCACACAACTACGACCACCCTGACGCCTCTTCGCTGGTCATCAGCGAGGCGTACGTGGACGAGGGCCCGACCCTGAAGCGGTTCCGTCCGCGTGCTCAGGGCCGTGCCTACCGGATCCGTAAGCGGACCAGCCACATCACCGTGGTCGTCAGCAGCAAGGAAGGAACCCGGTAATGGGCCAGAAGGTAAACCCGCACGGGTTCCGGCTCGGCATTACCACGGACTTCAAGTCCCGTTGGTACGCCGACAAGCTGTACAAGGACTACGTCAAGGAAGACGTCGCCATTCGTCGCATGATGACGAAGGGCATGGAGCGAGCCGGTATCTCGAAGGTTGAGATCGAGCGCACCCGCGACCGCGTCCGCGTTGACATCCACACCGCCCGCCCGGGCATCGTCATCGGCCGCCGCGGCGCCGAGGCCGACCGCATCCGTGGCGAGCTGGAGAAGCTGACCGGCAAGCAGGTCCAGCTGAACATCCTCGAGGTCAAGAACCCCGAGGTGGACGCTCAGCTGGTGGCCCAGGCCGTCGCCGAGCAGCTCTCCTCCCGCGTCTCCTTCCGTCGCGCCATGCGTAAGAGCATGCAGAGCTCGATGAAGGCCGGCGCCAAGGGCATCAAGATCCAGTGCGGCGGTCGCCTCGGCGGCGCCGAGATGTCCCGCTCGGAGTTCTACCGCGAGGGCCGCGTGCCCCTGCACACCCTCCGTGCGAACGTCGACTACGGCTTCTTCGAGGCCAAGACGACCTTCGGCCGTATCGGCGTGAAGGTCTGGATCTACAAGGGCGACGTCAAGAACATCGCCGAGGTCCGCGCCGAGAACGCTGCTGCCCGTGCGGGCAACCGCCCGGCCCGTGGCGGCGCTGACCGTCCGGCCGGCCGCGGTGGCCGTGGTGGCGAGCGTGGCGGTCGCGGCCGTAAGCCGCAGCAGTCGGCTCCGGCCGCCGAGGCCCCCAAGGCCGAGGCGTCCGCCGCTGCTCCGGCTGCTGAGAGCACCGGAACGGAGGCCTGACCGAAATGCTGATCCCCCGTAGGGTCAAGCACCGCAAGCAGCACCACCCGAAGCGCAGCGGTATGTCCAAGGGTGGCACGCAGGTTGCGTTCGGCGAGTACGGCATCCAGGCGCTGACCCCGGCGTACGTGACGAACCGTCAGATCGAGTCCGCTCGTATCGCGATGACCCGTCACATCAAGCGTGGCGGCAAGGTCTGGATCAACATCTACCCGGACCGTCCCCTGACGAAGAAGCCTGCCGAGACCCGCATGGGTTCCGGTAAGGGTTCTCCCGAGTGGTGGATCGCGAACGTCAAGCCGGGCCGGGTGATGTTCGAGCTGTCCTACCCGAACGAGAAGATTGCTCGTGAGGCGCTCACCCGCGCTGCTCACAAGCTTCCGATGAAGTGCCGGATTGTTCGGCGCGAGGCAGGTGAGTCGTGATGTCGGCCGGTACCAAGACGTCCGAGCTGCGCGAGCTGGGCAACGAGGAGCTCCTCAACAAGCTCCGCGAGGCCAAGGAAGAGCTGTTCAACCTCCGCTTCCAGGCGGCGACCGGACAGCTCGAGAACCACGGCCGGCTCAAGTCCGTCCGTAAGGACATCGCCCGGATCTACACCCTGATGCGTGAGCGCGAGCTCGGCATCGAGACGGTGGAGAGCGTCTGATGAGCGAGAGCACTGTGACTGAGACGAACACCGACCGCGGTTTCCGCAAGACCCGTGAGGGTCTGGTCGTCAGCGACAAGATGGACAAGACCGTCGTCGTCGCTGTCGAGGACCGCGTCAAGCACGCGCTGTACGGCAAGGTCATCCGCCGTACGAACAAGCTCAAGGCTCACGACGAGCAGAACGCCGCCGGCGTCGGCGACCGTGTCCTCCTCATGGAGACCCGGCCGCTGTCCGCCACGAAGCGGTGGCGCATCGTCGAGATCCTCGAGAAGGCCAAGTAATTCCTGAGGGGTTTCCCCTTCAGGCAGGTTCCGCCAGGCTCGGCGGGGGTCCGTTCCGGTAACGGAGCGGCCCCCGCCGGGAACCGGCAGACGATCAGGAGATAGACGTGATCCAGCAGGAGTCGCGACTGCGTGTCGCCGACAACACGGGTGCGAAGGAAATTCTCACCATCCGTGTTCTCGGTGGCTCGGGTCGCCGCTACGCGGGCATCGGTGACGTCATCGTCGCCACCGTCAAGGACGCGATCCCCGGTGGCAACGTGAAGAAGGGTGACGTCGTCAAGGCCGTCATCGTTCGCACCGTCAAGGAGCGTCGTCGTCAGGATGGCTCGTACATCCGCTTCGACGAGAACGCCGCTGTCATTCTCAAGAACGACGGCGACCCCCGCGGCACCCGTATCTTCGGCCCGGTGGGCCGTGAGCTGCGCGAGAAGAAGTTCATGAAGATCATCTCGCTCGCGCCGGAGGTGCTGTAAGCATGAAGATCAAGAAGGGCGACCTGGTTCAGGTCATCACCGGTAAGGACAAGGGCAAGCAGGGCAAGGTCATCGTTGCCTACCCTGCTCAGGACCGCGTCCTCGTCGAGGGTGTCAACCGGGTCAAGAAGCACACCAAGGCCGGTCAGACCGCTCGCGGTTCGCAGACCGGTGGCATTGTGACGACCGAGGCCCCCGTCCACGTCAGCAACGTGCAGCTGGTTGTTGAGAAGGACGGCAACAAGGTCGTTACTCGCGTCGGCTACCGCTTTGACGACGAGGGCAACAAGATCCGCGTTGCCAAGCGCACCGGTGAGGACATCTGATGACTACCACCACTGCGCCGCGTCTCAAGACGCGCTACCGCGAGGAAATCGCCGGCAAGCTGCGTGAGGAGTTCTCCTACGAGAACGTCATGCAGATTCCCGGTCTGGTCAAGATCGTGGTCAACATGGGTGTGGGCGACGCCGCCCGCGACTCCAAGCTGATCGATGGCGCCGTGCGCGACCTCACCACGATCACCGGTCAGAAGCCGGCCGTCACCAAGGCCCGCAAGTCGATCGCGCAGTTCAAGCTGCGCGAGGGGCAGCCGATCGGCTGCCACGTCACCCTCCGTGGTGACCGCATGTGGGAGTTCCTGGACCGTACGCTGTCGCTCGCGCTTCCGCGTATCCGTGACTTCCGTGGCCTGTCGCCGAAGCAGTTCGACGGCCGTGGCAACTACACCTTCGGTCTCACGGAGCAGGTCATGTTCCACGAGATCGACCAGGACAAGATCGACCGGGTCCGGGGCATGGACATCACCGTGGTCACCACGGCGACCAATGACGACGAGGGTCGTGCCCTCCTTCGTCACCTCGGCTTCCCGTTCAAGGAGAACTGACCGTGGCGAAGAAGGCTCTGATCGCTAAGGCCGCCCGCAAGCCGAAGTTCGGCGTCCGGGGTTACACCCGGTGCCAGCGCTGCGGCCGGCCCCACTCCGTCTACCGCAAGTTCGGCCTGTGCCGCGTGTGCCTTCGTGAGATGGCTCACCGTGGCGAGCTGCCGGGCGTGACCAAGAGCTCCTGGTAAATCTCCTTCGCCCTTTGGGCGTTGGGATTACCCGGAGACTCTCGGTAAGCATCTGGTCGGCAGGAGCCCGGCCTCACATGCCGTAGGCTTGTGGGGTTGGGCGCCTGCCGCCCAAGACCGACTTACTACGCCGTAGGTCCCCGCACCGCACCCGTCCCGCCTCTGAGTGGGGAGAGGGATGGCGCATACAGGAAACCCCGGCGAGAGAGGCCGAAGGCCAACTCATGACCATGACTGATCCCATCGCAGACATGCTCACGCGTCTGCGTAACGCGAACTCGGCGTATCACGACGACGTCACGATGCCGCACAGCAAGATCAAGTCGCACATCGCGGAGATCCTCCAGCAGGAGGGCTTCATCACGGGCTGGAAGGTCGAGGACGCCGAGGTTGGCAAGAACCTCGTCCTCGAGCTGAAGTTCGGCCCGAACCGCGAGCGCTCGATCGCCGGCATCAAGCGAATCTCGAAGCCGGGTCTGCGTGTATACGCAAAGTCCACCAACCTGCCGAAGGTTCTCGGCGGCCTGGGCGTGGCGATCATCTCCACGTCCCACGGTCTCCTGACCGGCCAGCAGGCCAGCAAGAAGGGCGTAGGTGGGGAAGTCCTCGCCTACGTCTGGTAGTCGGGAACGGAGGAATAGCTCATGTCGCGAATCGGCAAGCTCCCCATCCAGGTTCCCGCCGGTGTGGACGTCACCATCGATGGCCGCACGGTCGCGGTGAAGGGGCCCAAGGGCACCCTCTCGCACACCGTCGCGTCGCCGATCGAGGTCACCAAGGGTGAGGACGGCGTCCTGAACGTCGCCCGCCCGAACGACGAGCGTCAGAACAAGGCCCTTCACGGCCTGTCCCGCACGCTGGTGGCGAACATGATCACCGGCGTGACCACGGGATACATCAAGGCGCTCGAGATCAGTGGTGTCGGTTACCGCGTCCAGGCGAAGGGCTCCAACCTGGAGTTCGCCCTGGGCTACAGCCACCCGATCCTGATCGAGGCCCCGGAGGGCATCACCTTCAAGGTGGAGTCCCCCACGAAGTTCACCGTCGAGGGCATCGACAAGCAGAAGGTCGGCGAGACCGCGGCCAAGATCCGCAAGCTGCGGAAGCCTGACCCGTACAAGGCCAAGGGCGTCAAGTACGCCGGCGAGGTCATCCGCCGCAAGGTCGGAAAGGCTGGTAAGTAGCGATGGCATACGGCGTAAAGATCGCCAAGGGCGACGCGTACAAGCGTGCCGCTCTCAAGCGTCGCCACATCCGCGTCCGCAAGCACATCTCCGGTTCGCCGGAGCGTCCGCGCTTGGTTGTGACGCGTTCCAACCGCCACATGGTGGCTCAGGTCATCGACGACATCGCGGGCCACACGCTCGCGTCGGCGTCGACCCTGGACGTCTCCATCCGTGGTGGCGAGGGCGACAAGAGCAGCCAGGCCAAGCAGGTCGGCGCCCTGGTCGCCGAGCGTGCCAAGGCCGCAGGCGTCGAGGCCGTCGTGTTTGACCGCGGTGGTAACCAGTACGCCGGGCGGATTGCCGCTCTGGCTGACGCCGCCCGTGAAGCCGGGCTGAAGTTCTAAGCCCCGGTTCCTACGCACAGCGGACGTAACAGAGAGAGGTAAATCCAATGGCTGGACCCCAGCGCCGCGGAAGCGGTGCCGGTGGCGGCGAGCGGCGGGACCGGAAGGGCCGTGACGGCGGCGCTGCTGCCGCCGAGAAGACCGCGTACGTCGAGCGCGTCGTCGCGATCAACCGTGTCGCCAAGGTTGTGAAGGGTGGTCGTCGCTTCAGCTTCACCGCGCTGGTCGTGGTGGGCGATGGTGACGGCACCGTCGGTGTCGGTTACGGCAAGGCCAAGGAAGTTCCCGCGGCCATTGCCAAGGGCGTGGAAGAAGCCAAGAAGAACTTCTTCAAGGTTCCGCGTATCCAGGGCACCATCCCTCACCCGATCCAGGGCGAGAAGGCTGCGGGTGTCGTTCTGCTCAAGCCTGCTTCCCCCGGTACCGGTGTTATCGCCGGTGGCCCGGTGCGCGCCGTTCTGGAGTGCGCCGGCGTTCACGACATCCTGTCGAAGTCGCTCGGTTCTTCGAACCCGATCAACATCGTGCACGCGACCGTGGCGGCCCTCCAGGGCCTGCAGCGTCCCGAGGAGATCGCGGCTCGCCGTGGTCTGCCCCTCGAGGACGTCGCCCCCGCGGCTCTGCTCCGTGCTCGTGCGGGAGCGGGTGCGTAATGGCCCGTCTCAAGATCACGCAGACGAAGTCGTACATCGGCAGCAAGCAGAACCACCGCGACACCCTGCGTTCGCTCGGGCTCAAGCGCCTGAACGACTCGGTTGTCAAGGAGGACCGCCCCGAGTTCCGCGGAATGGTTCACACCGTCCGCCACCTCGTGACGGTTGAGGAGGTCGACTGACATGGCGGAGAACAAGCCGCTGAAGGCGCATGACCTCCGGCCTGCCCCGGGTGCCAAGACCGCCAAGACCCGTGTGGGTCGTGGTGAGGCATCCAAGGGTAAGACCGCTGGTCGTGGTACCAAGGGCACCAAGGCCCGTTACCAGGTTCCGGAGCGCTTCGAGGGTGGGCAGATGCCCCTCCACATGCGTCTCCCGAAGCTCAAGGGCTTCAAGAACCCGTTCCGCACCGAGTACCAGGTCGTGAACCTGGACAAGCTCGCGACGCTCTACCCCGAGGGTGGAGAGGTCACGGTGGCCGATCTGGTCGCCAAGGGCGCTGTGCGCAACAACCACCTCGTCAAGGTCCTCGGACAGGGCGAGATCTCCGTGGCACTGCAGGTTTCGGTTGACGCCGTCTCCGGCTCCGCCAAGGAGAAGATTGCCGCTGCCGGCGGCACCGTCACCGAGCTCGTCTGAGACAACTCGGACCATTCGGTGGCCTGAACATCCAACCGGGGATGCCTCTCATATGGGGCATCCCCGGTTGGTCGTTCCTAGGGGGGCATGTACGCCGGTAAGGTGGCCTCCGTTGCTGTGGTAAGCCCTGGGTGCAAGCGCCTTGGGCCCTTTGGCTATCACTTATTCATCGAACCTCAAGACCGTCACCTCTACGCATTGCGCGGGGGTCGCAGGAGGCACCGTGCTCACCGCGTTCGCCCGGGCGTTCAAGACGCCCGACCTGCGCAAGAAGCTGTTCTTCACGCTCGGCATCATCGTGCTCTACCGGCTCGGGGCGCACATCCCGGTACCGGGAGTGAGCTACGAGAACGTCCAGACCTGTGTTGATCAGGCAAGTAAGGGCAACAACAGCCTCTTCGGCCTGGTGAACATGTTCAGCGGTGGTGCACTGCTGCAGATCACGATCTTCGCGCTCGGCATCATGCCGTACATCACGGCCAGCATCATTCTTCAGCTGCTGACCGTGGTGATTCCCCGACTCGAGGCACTCAAGAAGGAAGGGCAGTCCGGCCAGGCGAAGATCACGCAGTACACGCGTTATCTGACGGTCGCGCTCGCCATCCTGCAGGGCACCGGCCTGGTGGCCACCGCACGCAGCGGTGCGCTCTTCAGCGGCTGCCCGGTCGCCGACCAGATCGTCCCGAACCAGTCGATGTTCACGACGGTCGTCATGGTCATCACGATGACCGCCGGTACGGCCGCCGTCATGTGGCTCGGTGAGCTCATCACCGACCGCGGCATCGGCAACGGCATGTCGATCCTGATGTTCATCTCGATCGCCGCCAGCTTCCCGGGCGCCATCTGGGCCATCAAGACGAGCGGCAAGCTCGCGGACGGCTGGATCGAGTTCGCCACCGTCATCCTGATCGGCTTCGTGATGGTCGGGCTCGTCGTCTTCGTCGAGCAGGCCCAGCGCCGCATCCCGGTCCAGTACGCGAAGCGCATGATCGGACGCCGGTCGTACGGTGGTACGTCCACCTACATCCCGCTGAAGGTGAACCAGGCGGGTGTGATTCCCGTCATCTTCGCTTCTTCGCTGCTCTACATCCCGGCCCTCATCGTCCAGTTCTCCAACTCCACCGCGGGCTGGGCGACCTGGATCCAGGACCACTTCGTCAAGGGCGACCACCCGTACTACATCGCGACGTACTTCCTGTTGATCGTGTTCTTCGCCTTCTTCTACGTGGCGATCTCGTTCAACCCCGAGGAAGTCGCCGACAACATGAAGAAGTATGGTGGCTTCATCCCGGGTATCCGGGCAGGTCGACCTACTGCCGAGTATCTGAGCTACGTGCTCAACAGGATCACTTGGCCGGGCTCGCTGTATCTGGGTCTGATCGCTCTTGTGCCGACGATGGCGTTGGCAGGCTTCGGTGGGGCCAACCAGAACTTCCCGTTCGGCGGGACGAGCATCCTCATCATCGTGGGTGTGGGTCTGGAAACCGTGAAGCAGATCGAGAGTCAGCTCCAGCAGCGCAATTACGAAGGGTTCCTCCGCTGATGCGAATCGTCCTCGTCGGCCCGCCGGGTGCCGGCAAGGGAACGCAGGCTGCGTACCTTGCCAAGAACCTGTCGATTCCGCACATCTCCACGGGCGACCTCTTCCGCGCCAACATCAGCCAGGGCACCGACCTTGGCAAGCAGGCCCGCGCCTACATGGACGCGGGGCAGCTGGTGCCGGACGAGGTCACGATCGGGATGGCCAAGGACCGCATGTCCCAGCCGGACGCGGTCAACGGCTTCCTGCTCGACGGCTTCCCGCGCAACGTGGGTCAGGCCGAGGCCCTCGATGTGATGCTCAAGGACGAGGGCGTAAAGCTGGACGCGGTACTCGACCTCGAAGTCCCCGAGGACGAGGTCGTGAAGCGCATCGCGGGCCGCCGGGTCTGCCGCAACGAGAGCGCGCACGTGTTCCACGTGACGTACAACCCGCCGAAGACCGAGGGTGTCTGCGACACCTGTGGCGGCGAGCTGTACCAGCGCGACGACGACAGCGAAGAGACGGTCCGCACCCGGCTCGAGGTCTACCACACGCAGACCGAGCCGATCATCGACTACTACAGGGCGCAGAACCTGGTGGTCACCATCTCCGCGCTCGGCAAGGTCACCGACGTGACCGAGCGGGCCATGGAGGCTCTGAAGTCCGACAAGGGCTGAGAGCACACCCTTCCGTACATGCAGTGCAGTCGGCCGCGGCGTCCTTGGGCGCCGCGGCCGACTGTTTGCGGCCGTATCGTTGACTACCCGTCCCCGCTCATGCAGAAAGGCGCCGCGCAATGGTGCAGATCAAGACCCCCGAGCAGATCGCGAAGATGCGTGAGGCGGGGCTGGTGGTCGCCGCCATTCACGCCGCCACCCGCGAGGCGGCGGTGCCCGGCGCCACCACGCACGACCTGGACCAGGTCGCCCGCAAGGTGATCGCCGACCACGGTGCGAAGTCGAACTTCCTCGGGTACGGCGGGTTCCCGGCGACGATCTGCACCTCGGTGAACGAGGTGGTCGTCCACGGCATCCCGGACGAGAAGACCGTCCTCAAGGACGGCGACATCATCTCCATCGACGCCGGCGCGATCATCGACGGCTGGCACGGCGACGCGGCCTACACGGCCTTCGTCGGCACCGGTCACGCGCCGGAGCTCATCGAGCTCTCCCGGGTGACCGAGGAGTCGATGTGGGCCGGCATCGCCGCGATGAAGGTGAACAACCGCCTGGTCGACATCTCGAAGGCGATCGAGTCCTACATCCGCCGCCAGCCCCGTCCGGCGACGGGCAAGTACGGGATCATCGAGGACTACGGCGGGCACGGCATCGGCACCGAGATGCACATGGACCCGCACCTGCTGAACTACGTCGCCCGCAAGCGCGGCAAGGGCATCAAGCTGGTCCCGGGCCTCTGCCTGGCCATCGAGCCGATGGTGTCCCTCGGCACGGCCCGTACCGAGGTCCTGGAGGACGAGTGGACCGTCATCACCACCGACGGCACCTGGTCCTCCCACTGGGAGCACTCCATCGCCCTCACGGAGCAGGGCCCGCTGGTCCTGACCGCGCCGGACTGCGGCCGCGAGAAGCTGGCGCAGTACGGAGTCGAGGCGGCGCCCGACCCGCTGGGCTGAGCCACGTACGGCGGGCGGAGCCCGGCGCAGCGGGCCGAAGCCTGTGAGGCGCCCCGGCGCCGAGCCCGCGAGGGCTGCGTGGAGGAGGGGCCGGAGTCGAGGCGGCGCCCGACCCGCTGGGGTGAGCCACGTGCGGCGGGCGGAGCCCGGCGCAGCGGGCCGAAGCCTGTGAGGCGCCCCGGCGCCGAGCCCGCGAGGGCTGCGTGGAGGAGGGGCCGGAGTCGAGGCGGCGCCCGACCCGCTGGGGTGAGCCACGTRCGGCGGGCGGAGCCCGGCGCAGCGGGCCGAAGCCTGTGAGGCGCCCCGGCGCCGAGCCCGCGAGGGCTGCGTGGAGGAGGGGCCGGAGTCGAGGCGGCGCCCGACCCGCTGGGGTGAGCGTGACGGGGGCGGAGCCCGGCGCAGCGGGCCGAAGCCTGTGAGGCGCCCCGGCGCCGAGCCCGCGAGGGCTGCGTGGAGGAGGGGCCGGAGTCGAGGCGGCGCCCGACCCGCTGGGGTGAGCGTGACGGGGGGCGCGGCGGTGCCGGGCCTCTCGCGGGATTGACGGCCACCGCGAGGTCTAAGGATCTCCCGCGGTGGGCAAACTTGACGGATTCGTCTTTTGGAGTCCGCTGACGTAGACTGACTCGTCGGCTCTCGTGCATCCGTGTGTCCGCATACGAGTGACCGAAGTCGATCAAGGTAGCCGATTCGAAAGGCGAAGCGTGGCCAAGAAGCAAGGTGCCATCGAAATTGAGGGCACCGTGATCGAGTCCCTCCCGAACGCCATGTTCAAGGTGGAACTCCAGAACGGTCACAAGGTCCTCGCGCACATCTCCGGCAAGATGCGGATGCACTACATCCGTATCCTCCCGGACGACCGGGTCGTGGTGGAGCTCTCCCCGTACGACCTGACGCGTGGCCGGATCGTCTACCGCTACAAGTAGATCTTGCCCGCATCCCGCTTCGGCGGGGTGATGGCACTGACCCGGAGAACCTGACATCCCATGAAGGTCAAGCCGAGCGTCAAGAAGATCTGCGACAAGTGCAAGGTGATCCGCCGTCACGGTCGGGTCATGGTCATCTGCGACAACCTGCGCCACAAGCAGCGCCAGGGCTGACGCACGACCCCCTCGCATCTCGCAGTACTTCGCGCGACGCACGTAAACGTACATACGCAGTGCCCGTCCAAGCCACGGCTGACGACACCTCCGGCGGGGGCCGGGGACCCGGGCGTACCACCTCTCTCCGAGAGGTCGGCGGTCGGGAGTGGCGCTGCGGAAGACCCCCGAAATAACAACTGGAGCCATTGAATGGCACGCGTTTCAGGTGTTGACATCCCGCGCGAAAAGCGCGTGGAGGTTGCCCTCACCTACGTCTTCGGTATCGGGCGCACCCGGTCCAAGGAGATCCTCGCCACCACCGGCGTGAACCCGAACACCCGCGTTCGTGACCTGGCCGAAGAGGACCTGGTCAAGATCCGCGAGTACGTGGACGCCAACCTCCGCACCGAGGGTGACCTTCGCCGCGAGATCCAGGGCGACATCCGCCGCAAGATCGAGATCGGCTGCTACCAGGGCATCCGCCACCGTCGCGGTCTCCCGGTCCACGGCCAGCGCACCAGCACGAACGCTCGTACCCGCAAGGGCCCGCGTCGCGCGATCGCCGGTAAGAAGAAGCCGGGCAAGAAGTAGTCCTCAGCGGACGCACCGCGAACGTCCGGATCCCCGGGCACCGCGGTATCCAGCGGTCTTCGCTGTAGGACCGATCACCTCCCCTCTCCATCTGGAGTCAAGACATGCCCCCCAAGGGTCGTCAGGGCGCAGCCAAGAAGGTGCGTCGCAAGGAAAAGAAGAACGTCGCTCACGGGCACGCCCACATCAAGAGCACGTTCAACAACACCATCGTCTCGATCACGGACCCCTCGGGCAACGTGATCTCCTGGGCCTCCGCCGGCCACGTCGGCTTCAAGGGCTCGCGCAAGTCCACCCCCTTCGCCGCGCAGATGGCCGCCGAGTCGGCCGCCCGCCGCGCGCAGGAGCACGGCATGCGCAAGGTTGACGTCTTCGTCAAGGGTCCGGGCTCCGGCCGCGAGACCGCGATCCGCTCCCTGCAGGCCACGGGCCTGGAGGTCGGTTCGATCCAGGACGTCACCCCGACGCCGCACAACGGCTGCCGTCCGCCGAAGCGTCGCCGCGTCTGATGCGTAACGGCCGGTAACGGCCGTGCGTGATCAATAGCGTGGATCCGGGCGGTATGTCCCTTCGGGGGCGTGCCGCCCGTATCCTTGTTTCATCTGTCGGGCGTCAAATAGTGGGCGCCCACGACTGAAGGATTCACACATGCTTATCGCTCAGCGTCCGTCGCTGACCGAAGAGGTCGTTGACGAGTTCCGCTCGCGGTTCGTCATCGAGCCGCTGGAGCCGGGCTTCGGCTACACGCTCGGCAACTCCCTGCGTCGCACGCTCCTCTCCTCGATCCCGGGTGCCGCTGTCACCAGCATCCGCATCGACGGTGTCCTGCACGAGTTCACCACCGTGCCGGGCGTCAAGGAGGACGTGACCGACCTCATCCTCAACATCAAGCAGCTGGTCGTCTCCTCGGAGCACGACGAGCCGGTCGTGATGTACCTGCGCAAGCAGGGTCCCGGCCTGGTCACCGCTGCTGACATCGCCCCGCCGGCCGGTGTCGAGGTCCACAACCCGGACCTCGTCCTGGCCACGCTGAACGGCAAGGGCAAGCTGGAGATGGAGCTGACCGTCGAGCGCGGTCGCGGCTACGTCTCCGCCGTCCAGAACAAGCAGGTGGGCCAGGAGATCGGCCGGATCCCGGTCGACTCCATCTACTCGCCGGTGCTCAAGGTCACGTACAAGGTCGAGGCGACCCGTGTCGAGCAGCGCACCGACTTCGACAAGCTGATCGTCGACGTCGAGACCAAGCAGGCCATGCGTCCCCGTGACGCCATGGCGTCGGCCGGCAAGACCCTGGTCGAGCTGTTCGGTCTGGCGCGCGAGCTCAACATCGACGCCGAGGGCATCGACATGGGCCCCTCGCCCACGGACGCCGCTCTCGCCGCCGATCTGGCGCTGCCGATCGAGGAGCTGGAGCTCACGGTCCGCTCGTACAACTGCCTCAAGCGCGAGGGCATCCACTCGGTGGGCGAGCTCGTGGCCCGCTCCGAGGCGGACCTGCTCGACATCCGCAACTTCGGTGCGAAGTCGATCGACGAGGTCAAGGCGAAGCTGGCCGGTATGGGCCTGGCGCTGAAGGACTCGCCTCCCGGCTTCGACCCGACCGCCGCTGCCGACGCGTTCGGTGCGGACGACGACGCGGACGCCGGTTTCGTGGAGACCGAGCAGTACTAGTACGCCTCCGGCTGGGGTGCGTGTCCTTGACGGGCGCCCCGGACCGGGCGGGGGCTTTTGTCCTCAATCGCCGGACGGGCTTGGTTTTGGCTGATGTCAGAATTCGAGTGCGGCTGGCAGACATGACTTCCGTGTGGCGACCGCCTCACGGGAACTGACACCGGTACCTGATACGGCCGGTGCAGCACACAAGGAGAAAACCATGCCTCAGCCCGCCAAGGGTGCCCGTCTGGGCGGCAGCGCTGCGCACGAGAAGCTTCTTCTCAACAACCTCGCGAAGTCGCTGTTCGAGCACGGCCGCATCACCACGACCGAGGCCAAGGCCCGCCGCCTGCGTCCGGTCGCCGAGCGTTTCATCACCAAGGCGAAGAAGGGCGACATCCACAACCGTCGCCTGGTGCTGCAGTCGATCACGGACAAGGGCATCGTGCACACGCTCTTCACCGAGATCGCCCCGCGGTACGAGAACCGCCCCGGTGGTTACACCCGTATCACCAAGATCGGCAACCGTCGTGGCGACAACGCCCCGATGGCCGTCATCGAGCTGGTCGAGGCCCTGACCGTGGCGCAGGCCGCCACCGGTGAGGCCGAGGCCGCCACGAAGCGTGCGGTCAAGGAAGACGCCCTCAAGAAGGACGAGACCCCGGTCGAGTCCGTCGAGGACGCCAAGCCGGCCGAGGCCGACGAGGAGTCCAAGGACGCCTGAGCGTTCTGAGACCTCTGGGACGGGCCCGCATCACCCTTCGGGGCGGTGCGGGCCCGTTTCGCTGTGTACGGATCTTGAGAGGATCGCTGGTGTGAGTGACGTGGTGGAGCCCGGCTTCGTCCGGGTGCGGCTGGACCTGGCCTACGACGGCAAGGACTTCTCGGGCTGGGCGAAGCAGACCGGCCGACGGACCGTGCAGGGGGAGATCGAGGATGCGCTGCGGACCGTGACCCGCTCCTCGCGGACCTACGACCTGACCGTGGCCGGTCGTACCGATGCCGGTGTGCACGCCCGGGGCCAGGTCGCGCATGTGGACCTGCCGGGCGAGGTGTGGGCCGAGCACGCGCCGATGCTGCTGCGGCGGATGGCCGGCCGGATGGCGCCCGATGTGCGGATCCGGCGGATCGCGGAGGCGCCGGCCGGGTTCAACGCCCGCTTCTCGGCCCTGTGGCGCCGGTACGCGTACCGGGTGTCGGACGCGCCCGGGGGCGTCGATCCGCTGGTGCGGGGTCATGTGCTGTGGCACGACCGGGAGTTGGACCTCGACGCGATGAACGCGGCGGCGGCGCGCCTGACGGGGGAGCACGACTTCGCCGCGTACTGCAAGAAGCGCGAGGGTGCGACGACCATCAGGACGCTCCAGAAGCTGAGTTGGGTACGTGACGAGGCGTCCGGGATCATCACCGGGACCGTGCAGGCCGACGCCTTCTGCCACAACATGGTGCGGGCGCTGGTCGGCGCGATGCTGTTCGTGGGGGACGGGCGCCGCCCCTCTCCGTGGCCGGCCGAGGTCCTCGCCGCCCGGGTGCGCGACCCGGGCGTGCACGTGGTGCGGCCGCACGGGCTGACTCTGGAGGAAGTCGCCTATCCGGCGGACGAGTTGCTCGCCGCCAGGGCGGTGGAGGCGCGGAACGTGCGGACGCTTCCGGGGGCCGGCTGCTGCTGACGGCAGGTCAGGATGCCGTACGCCCGCGCCGGCGCAGCGCGGAGACGAGGGAGCCCGCCAGATACAGCGCCGCGCCGCTCAGCAGCGAGGCGCGGAACCAGCCGATGCGCGGGCTCCACCAGGCGAGGACCGCGCCCGTGCCCACGAGCGCCAGTGCGGCGGTACGCGTCAGCCACCAGCGGGCCGTCCGCGTGGCTCCGTCCTCGGGCGCGGGCGGGTGGCTGCCCGTGCGCGTCGTCATCGTGTCGCGCATCCCCGCCAGGATCGAGCGGCGGACCTGGACCCGGGCGCCCGGGATCCCGTCGAGGATCTCGGTGTCGCCGCCGAAGCCGGGCGGGACGGGCGGCAGACCGAGCGCGGTCACCAGATCGGCCTGGTGGCGGACCGGGTCGCCGGTGGCGCGCAGGATGTGGGCCAGCGGGCGCGGGTCCGCCAGCCGGTACAGACGGGCGAGGTCCCCGGCGGTCGCCTGCACATCGGCGTGGTCGGGGGCGGGGGACTCGGCGTCCCAGGTGTGCGTCGCGAGCTGCCGGCCCTGGTGGAGGGCGGTGACGGTGCAGCGCTCGGGGGTGCGGTGCAGCACCAGGGCCGGCCAGGTCTCACCCGTCGTGAAGGTTTCCGCCGCGGCGGTCAGCGGCTCCTCCGGGAGCAGCGCGGCCCGTCGTCCGCGGGTGGCCTCGGGGACCACCTCGACATAGCTGCAGCCCTCGCCCGCCGGAGCCGTACGCAGCGAGAAGCCGCAGATCAGAGCCGCCTGGGCGACAGCGGCCGGGGGAGCGGGGACGATCGCGACGGCGCGCGGGGTGAGGGCCGCCCAGTCGCGGGCGACGGCGGGCGGATCGGGCGGGCGGCCGAAGAACGGGATCTGGGAGGCGAGGTCCAGCCGGACGTCGGACCGGGCTTCGAGGAACTCGGCGCGGGGGTCGCCGAGCCGGTTCCACGGGTACTCGGTGGCGTGGACGCCGATGGCCCGGAACACGTCGAGGGCCTCGGCCGGGCGGTCCGACATGATCAGCAGGAGGGCCAGTTCGTTGCGGAATCCGGCGGCCTCGCGGTCGCCCGCCCCGTCGTAGGTGTCGGAGAGGGCCAGGGCGCGGGTGAGGGCCGCCTCGACCTTCGGCCCGTACGGCTCGGGGCCCTCGGGCTCGTCCGCCGCGGACAGCCGGTACTCCAGCGCCGCCTGGAGCGGCAGCGCGTGCAGCCGGGAGCCGGGCGGGGCGGAGGCGGCCACCCGCTCCGCGTACCGGAACATCTCCTCGTGCGAGCCGTACCACTTGGCGCACAGGTACTGGAGTGCCTGCGCGTGGCAGCCGAAGTGGTGCGGGTCGCGGGCCTCGGCCTCGGCGAGGTACGTGTCGAAGACCTCGCGCGGGGCCTGGATGCCGCGGGCGTGCGTGAGCGCGATGCGCCAGGGGACCGGGTCCGCGGGGTTGAGCTCGGCCGCGGCGCCGATCGCCGGCACGGCGTCCTCCAGGAGCGCGAAGAAGGCCTGGAACTGGTCCCGTTCGACATCCTTCGCGCGGGCGCTCGTCCGTACCTTCCACGCCTGGTGGAGGTGGAGGTCGGCGACGACGAGGAGCGCGTCGGGATCCTCGGGGGACTCCGCCAGCCAGGCGTCCAGCCAGCCGTCGTGGTGCAACGCGGTCCGGGCCAGCCGGCTCACGTACGCGTCCCTGCGCTCCCACTGGGCGTGCGCCCGGGTCGAGGCGAGGAGCTCTTGCGCCGGGACGTGGTCGCCGGCCGTCGCCGCGGTGAGGGCGGCGCGCAGCGGGGCGTCCGGCGGGTCCAGGACCACCGCCTCGTCGGGCGCCAGGTCGACACCGACGGCGTCGCGGTGGCGCAGGATGCGCAGGAAGGAGACCAGGAAGACGAGACGCACAGCAGCGGTTCTCCGCATCCGGGAGGGTGACTGAACCGAAGGACGGCCGGTCAGGGGGCGGCGGTGGCGGCGGCCGAGGCCTGCACCTCACCGCGGTGCCGGATCTGCCGGAACGTGAAGTCCGTCAGGTCGTCGCCGACGGCGAACACGTTCTTGTCGCTCTTGGTGACGTTCTTGCCGTTGGTGAAGCCGCCCACCGTGAAGTAGGCGTACCGGCCGTAGGAGTTGGCCGTGCGACGGCAGACGGCGCCGCCGCGGCAGAACGTCGGCACCCCCGCCCCGCTCAGCGACGCCAGGCCCCCGCTGGCCTGCTGGGCGGCCTTCTTGGCCTGGGCCTCGGTCCCGAAGACCGCGAGGCCGATGGTCACGGCCACGCCGCTGCGGCTGTACGTGGCCCGGACGACCTGGTCGCAGCCGTTGTTCGTGAGGATCGTGCCGAGTGCGCCCTGGGTGGTCGTGGCGCACTTCGTGGTGCGGTGCGTCGCGCCCTTGGTGTAGACGCGGTCACCCATCGTCAGCTTCTTGCCGGGGAAGAAGGCGTCCACGGTGACGGGCGCCCGGTCCTTCCGCACGTCGGATATGTAGTCCTTGGGATCGGGCGGGGGCGCGGGGGCCACCGACGAGAACGACGGCTCCGGCTGCGTCGACTGGCTGGGCAGATCGGTCGCCGACGGCAGCTCGCTCGCGTTCTTGCCGGACGAGCCGCCGGAGTCGTCCTTGTTGGCCGAGATGACCGCGGTCGCCACGATCGCGGCGACCGCGGCGGTGGCCAGGGCGCCCCCGCCGATCATCAGCCACCTCTTGCGCCTGGCGCGTGCGGCCGAGGCCTCGGCCAGTGCCGCCCAGTCCGGTGTACCCGTGCCCCCGGGCCCCCAGGAGGGCCCCCCTTGCCCAAAGCTCATGGGCCGAATCCTAAACCGGTTGGGCCAGGGCTTCGCCGCCCGTGACAATGCTGTGCATGGGACATCTTGAAGCAGGCCATCTCGAGTACTACCTACCGGACGGGCGGGTACTGCTCGGCGATGCCTCGTTCCGTGTCGCGGACGGTGCCGTCGTCGCCCTCGTCGGGGCGAACGGCGCCGGGAAGACCACGCTGCTCCGGCTGCTCGCCGGGGAGCTCCAGCCGCACGGCGGCTCGGTTTCGGTGAGCGGCGGGCTCGGCGTGATGCAGCAGTTCGTGGGCTCGGTGCGCGACGAGCGCACGGTGCGGGACCTGCTGGTGTCCGTCGCCCAGCCCCGGATCCGTGAGGCCGCGCAGGCGGTCGACCGGGCCGAGGAACTGATCCTCACCACCGACGACGAGGCCGCGCAGATGACGTACGCGCAGGCGCTGAGCGACTGGGCGGAGGCGCGCGGGTACGAGTCCGAGACGGTCTGGGACATGTGCACCATGGCCGCCCTCGGCGTCCCGTACGAGAAGGCGCAGTGGCGCGAGGTGCGCACCCTGTCCGGCGGCGAGCAGAAGCGGCTGGTGCTGGAGGCGCTGCTGCGCGGGCCCGACGAGGTGCTGCTGCTCGACGAACCGGACAACTATCTGGACGTCCCCGGCAAGCGCTGGCTGGAGGAGAAGCTGAAGGAGACCCGTAAGACGGTCCTCTTCGTCTCCCACGACCGGGAGCTGCTCTCCCGTGCCGCCGAGAAGATCGTCAGCGTGGAGCCCAGCCCGGCCGGCAGCGACGTCTGGGTGCACGGCGGCGGCTTCGCCACGTACCACCAGGCCCGCAAGGAGCGCTTCGCGCGCTTCGAGGAACTGCTGCGCCGCTGGGAGGAGGAGCACGCCCGGCTGAAGGCGCTCGTGCTGCGGATGCGGCAGCAGGCGGCGAACAGCCCCGACATGGCGAACCGCTACCACGCGATGCAGACCCGCTTCAAGAAGTTCGAGGAGGCCGGCCCGCCGCCGGAGCCGCCGCGCGAGCAGGACATCAAGATGCGGCTGCGCGGCGGCCGGACCGGCGTGCGGGCGGTGACCTGCACGAACCTGGAGCTGACCGGCCTGATGAAGCCGTTCGACCTGGAGATCTACTACGGGGAGCGGGTCGCCGTCCTCGGCTCCAACGGGTCGGGCAAGTCGCACTTCCTGCGCCTGCTGGCGGGCGAGCCGGTGGCGCACACGGGGGAGTGGAAGCTCGGGGCGAGGGTGGTGCCCGGACACTTCGCGCAGACCCACGCCCATCCGGAACTGCTGGGCAAGACGCTCGTCGAGATCCTGTGGACGGAGCAGGCCAAGGACCGGGGCGGCGCCATGTCCGTACTGCGGCGCTACGAGCTGGAGCGGCAGGGGGACCAGCCGTTCGAGAAGCTGTCCGGCGGTCAGCAGGCCCGCTTCCAGATCCTGCTTCTGGAGCTGGCCGGCACGACGGCCCTGCTCCTGGACGAGCCGACCGACAACCTGGACCTGGAGTCGGCGGAGGCCCTCCAGGACGGCCTGGAGGTGTACGACGGCACCGTCATGGCGGTCACGCACGACCGGTGGTTCGCGAAGTCCTTCGACCGCTATCTGGTGTTCGGTTCGGACGGGGTCGTACGGGAGACGACGGAGCCGGTGTGGGACGAACGGCGGGTGGAGCGGGCGCGGTGACCTTGCCTCTTTCCGGGGCGGAACCCCCGCCCCGGGAGGGGTAAGCGCGCGCATCCGGGGACCCGTTTTGACCCGTCCGGGGCCGGGCGGGTACTGTCGGGGATTGTTATACGTATTGGCTTCGTCGTTCTCACGCGAAGGGCCTTACGTAGGTTCCCTGGAGCAGTTACCAGTGGTTCGCATACGGGCAGCGTCCCCGGCACTGTGAACCCCAGCTGCATATCGCTTCAGAGGTGCCGTGTGTCTGGACCCCATCCACTGAAGAAGCGAAGGCTACGAAGTGCGTACGTACAGCCCCAAGCCCGGCGATGTCACTCGCCAGTGGCACATCATTGACGCGGAGGACATCGTCCTCGGCCGTCTGGCCACCACGGCCGCGAACCTCCTCCGAGGCAAGCACAAGGCGATCTACGCCCCCCACATGGACATGGGCGACTTCGTCATCATCATCAACGCCGACAAGGTTCACCTGTCGGGCAACAAGAAGACCCAGAAGATGGCGTACCGCCACTCCGGCTTCCCGGGCGGTCTTCGCTCCGTTCGTTACGACGAGCTCCTCGCGAAGAACCCCGAGAAGGCCGTCGAGAAGGCCATCAAGGGCATGATCCCCAAGAACACCCTGGGCCGTCAGATGATCTCGAAGCTGAAGGTCTACGCGGGCGACCAGCACCCGCACGCTGCGCAGCAGCCGGTCCCGTTCGAGATCACCCAGGTCGCGCAGTAGTTCCGGCCACCCCCAAAAGACGTAAAGAAAGATCTGAGGAGAATCGTGGCCGAGACCACTGCAGAGACGCCCGTCGAGGGCACCGAGGGCGAAGAGACCTTCGCCGAGGTGACCACCTTCGAGTCCGAGGTCCCCGTCGAGGGTGAGTACACCTCGGAGTCGCTCGCGGGCCGCTTCGGCGACCCGCAGCCCGCGGCCGGCCTTGGCCGTCGCAAGAACGCCATCGCCCGCGTCCGGATCATCCCGGGCACCGGCAAGTGGAAGATCAACGGTCGCACCCTTGAGGACTACTTCCCCAACAAGGTGCACCAGCAGGAAGTCAACGAGCCCTTCAAGGTTCTCGAGCTCGACGGTCGCTACGACGTCGTGGCCCGCATCTCGGGTGGCGGTGTCTCCGGTCAGGCCGGTGCCCTGCGCCTCGGTGTGGCCCGCTCGCTGAACGAGGCGGACGTGGACAACAACCGCGCCACGCTGAAGAAGGCCGGCTTCCTCTCCCGCGACGACCGTGCGGTCGAGCGCAAGAAGGCCGGTCTCAAGAAGGCCCGTAAGGCCCCGCAGTACAGCAAGCGCTAAACCGCCTGCTCAAACGCGTTACACGTTCGCCCCGGCGGCACTCTTCGTGCTGCCGGGGCGTTCGTTTATTGACACCCTCGGGCATATAACGGCATAAGGCGTTCATAGGCTTGATGTGCTTGTTGCTTACTTAGTCTGATTTTTGCGTTTCGGAGCACCTTCGGAGGACACCAGTGGGACGACTCTTCGGCACGGACGGCGTGCGCGGCGTCGCCAATGCGGACCTGACGGCCGAGCTCGCGCTCGGTCTCTCGGTCGCGGCGGCACACGTACTGGCCGAGGCAGGCACCTTCGAGGGCCATCGGCCGACGGCCGTGGTCGGCCGCGACCCGCGCGCCTCCGGAGAGTTCCTGGAGGCCGCCGTGGTGGCGGGTCTGGCCAGCGCGGGCGTCGACGTCCTGCGCGTCGGCGTGCTGCCGACCCCGGCCGTGGCCTACCTCACCGGCGCTCTGGGCGCGGACATCGGCGTGATGCTCTCCGCCAGCCACAACGCCATGCCGGACAACGGTGTCAAGTTCTTCGCCCGCGGCGGCCACAAGCTCGCCGACGAGCTGGAGGACCGCATCGAGACGGTCTACGAGCAGCACCGCACCGGCGAGCCGTGGGCCCGTCCCACCGGCGCCGGAGTCGGCCGCGTCAGCGACTACGCCGAGGGCTTCGACCGGTACGTCGCCCACCTCATCGGGGTGCTCCCCAACCGCCTCGACGGCCTCAAGGTCGTCCTGGACGAGGCGCACGGCGCCGCAGCCCACGTCTCGCCCGAGGCGTTCGCACGGGCCGGTGCCGAGGTCGTCACGATCGGCGCCGAGCCGGACGGCCTGAACATCAACGAGGGCTGCGGCTCGACCCACCTGTCGCTGCTCCGCGCCGCCGTCGTCGAGCACGGGGCCGACCTCGGCATCGCGCACGACGGCGACGCCGACCGCTGCCTGGCCGTGGACGGTGCGGGCGAGGAGATCGACGGCGACCAGATCCTCGCCGTGCTGGCCCTCGCCATGCGCGAGGCCGGGCAGCTGCGCAAGGACACCGTGGTCGGCACCGTGATGTCGAACCTCGGCTTCAAGATCGCCATGGAGCGCGAGGGCATCCAGCTCGTCCAGACCGCCGTCGGCGACCGGTACGTCCTGGAGTCGATGAAGGCCGAGGGCTACGCCCTGGGCGGCGAGCAGTCCGGCCACGTCATCGTCCTGGACCACGCCACGACCGGCGACGGCACGCTGACCGGCCTGATGCTGGCGGCCCGCGTCGCCGCCACCGGCCGCTCGCTCGCCGACCTCGCCGGGGTCATGGAGCGCCTGCCGCAGGTCCTCGTCAACGTCCCGGACGTCGACAAGTCCCGCGTGTCCACCTCCCCGGAGCTGGCCACGGCCGTCGCCGAGGCCGAACGCGAGCTGGGCGCCACCGGCCGCGTGCTGCTGCGCCAGTCGGGTACGGAACCGCTGGTACGGGTCATGGTCGAGGCGGCCGACATCGAGCAGGCACGCGCGGTGGCCGGCCGGCTGGCCGACGTCGTGAAGTCCGCGCTGGGCTGACCCGCGCCCGACTCCTGGAAGGGCCCGGCCTCACGGCCGGGCCCTTCCGGCGTTCCGGCCCCCGCCCGTGGGCAGGTGCGCGCGCCCGTCCCTGTTACGCGTCAGCCGCCGCCGACGGCTTCGGGTGGGCCGCGTACCACCGCAGGGCCGCCATCCACAGTGCCTTCTGCGCCAGCAGTGTCAGGGTTCCCGCCAGCACGATCCCGCCGAGGTTCGCCAGCAGCTGCTGGATGGATCCCGTCATCTGGTTGTAGTCGCTGTAGCTGAACGCCACCGCCGCATTGGCGGCGGCCGGCACCGTCGTCACCGAGATCGCGACTCCGATGAGGGCGCCGGACTTCGCCGAGGTGAGCGAGAGCGTGCCGGCGATGCCCGCGAGAAGGGCCACCACGAAGGACATCCAGTCCGGCTGCCAGACGAACGCCGTGTTCGGCCGGGGTGCCTCGATCATCGCCTCGTTGAACAGCCCGAAGACGTCCATCAGCCAGGCGAAGCCGGCCGTCAGCACCATGGCCGCGGCGAAACCGCCGACCAGCGCCCACAGGGACCGCCACACCAGGCGCGGGGCGCGCTGCACCAGCGCCGTGGAGATCCCCGCGAGCGGCCCGAACTCCGGGCCCACCGCCATCGCGCCCACGATCAGGATCGCGTTGTCGAGCATCACACCGCAGGCGGCGAGCATCGTCGCGACCGAGAGGAACGCCACATAGGTGATGGAGAACGTCGACTCCTCGTGGGTGATGTCCGTGAGCTCCTCCCACACCACCGCGTCCGCGCCCTCGCCCGGCGCCTCCTCCTCGGCCCGGTCGGCGCTGGCGGAGAGCGTCAGGTCCATCCTCTCGACCGTGATCGCCCCGTACTCGGCGACCCCGAGCTCCCGCAGCGCCCCGATCAGCTCGTCGCCCGCCTCGCGCGCCACGTCGCACAGCACCACGTCACCGACCGGGTCGCGCGCGACCCCCGGCAGCACCGCGAGGTGGGCGGTGCCGATGGTCTTCTCCAGCAGGTCCGTCACCTCGCCCGTCCGGTCGGCCGGGACGATCAGGCGTAGATGCAGCACGGTGCACCCTTTCCGGGATCAGAGCTTGCGCAGGGACAGCCGCTGGACCTTGTGGTCGGGGCCCTTGCGGAGCACCAGCGTGGCACGGCCGCGGGTCGGCGCCACGTTCTCCACCAGATTGGGCTTGTTGATGGTCCGCCACATCGTCGCCGCGTACTCCATCGCCTCCGCCTCGGAGACCTGGGTGTACTTGCGGAAGTACGAGGACGGGTCCTGGAACGCCGTGGCGCGCAGCTTGCGGAAGCGGTTGAGGTACCAGGTCTCGATGTCCTCGGGCCGCGCGTCCACGTACACGCTGAAGTCGAAGTAGTCCGCGAGCCCGACCCTGGTCCGGCCGTCCTTGCCGGGCAGGGCGGGCTGCAGCACGTTCAGCCCTTCGACGATGAGGATGTCCGGGCGCCGCACGGTGAGGCGCTCGCCCGGCACGATGTCGTAGATCAGGTGCGAGTAGACGGGGGCGGTCACCTCGTCCTTGCCCGCCTTGATGTCGGCGACGAAACGGGTCAGGGCGCGCCGGTCGTACGACTCCGGGAAGCCCTTGCGCGACATCAGGCCGCGCGCGTGGAGCTCCTTCATCGGCAGCAGGAACCCGTCCGTGGTGACCAGCTCGACCCGCGGGTGCTCCGGCCAGCGGGCCAGCAGCGCCTGGAGGATACGGGCGCTGGTGGACTTGCCCACCGCGACACTGCCCGCGACGCCTATGACGAACGGCGTGCCGCGCTGCGCCCCGTGCCCGTTGCCCGCGTCCCCGAGGAAGGTGTTCAGCGCGCCGCGCAGGCCGGACGTGGCCTGGACGTACAGATTGAGGAGGCGCGAGAGCGGCAGGTAGACGTCCCGCACCTCGTCGAGGTCGATGACGTCCCCGAGCCCGCGCAGCCGCTCCACCTCGTCGGCGGTCAGCGGCAGCGGCGTCTTGTCGCGCAGCGCGCTCCACTCCGCCCGGGAGAGGTCGACGTACGGCGTCGCGGCGGGCTCGGCGCGTCGGTTCGTGCTCCGTGTCGGCGAGGTGATCACGGGTTCATTGTTGCGGGAGTTCGACGGGAGTTCGAACGGGGTGGGGGGTGGGCTCGGTCACGTGGCGGACGGAGCCCACCGGCCTTCGCACCGTCTACACGTGCTCCTCGGTGGCGTGCGAGTCGGTGAGGGTCAGGGCGCCGCCCGCCGTGACCAGGCCGACGACGACCGCCAGTACGGCGTAGGTGATCCGCTCGCCGTGGAAGAACGACGCCACCAGGCTGTCGCTCCAGGTGCCCGCGGGCAGGTGTGTGGTGACCAGTACGGCGATCAGCGTCCCGACCACGGCGGTGCCGATGCTGGTTCCGACCTCCTGGGCGGTGTCGTTGAGTGCCGTGCCGATGGAGGTGCGGTTCTCCGGCATCGCGCCGACGAGCGCGATGGCGCAGATCGTCATGACGGTGCGCAGGCCGACGGTCATCAGGACCATGCAGGCCGCGATGACGCCGTACCCGTGGTCGACGCCCCAGGACAGGCCGGCCAGCGAACCGGCCAGACAGGCCGCGCCGACCAGGCAGGCGATGCGGTGGCCGAACCGCTTCGCGAGCCACTCGGACAGCGGGGTCGCGACGATCATGGTCACGATGAGCGGCAGGTTCGCCAGGCCGGCCCGGACGGGGCTCCACCCGTAGGCGTACTGGAAGTGGAGGATCAGCCCGAACATCACGGCGGCCATCGCGATGGCCGTGCCGATCTGTGCGATAGCGGCGCCGCGGACGGTGCCGCCGGCGAAGAGGCGGAGGTCCAGCATGGGCGAGGGGCTGCGGCGCTCGTGCAGGACGAACGCGATGCCTGCGGCGAGGGCGCCGAGGAACGAGCCGAGCGTGGTCGCGGAGAGCCAGCCGTGCTCGACGCCGCTGGTCAGCGCGTAGCAGGCGAGACCGATGGTGGTGACGCTCAGCGCGGCGCCCGGCAGATCGAGCTTGTCGCGGGTCAGGTCCTGAGGGCGGTCGGCCGGAACACCGAGCCGGACGCCGATGGCCGCGATCAGGGCGATCGGGGCGTTGACGATCAGCAGCCACTGCCACGACACGTGGGCCAGGGCGGTGCCGCCCAGCAGCGGGCCGAGGATGAAGCCGGACATGCCGACGATGATCATCAGGGTCATCGCGCGCATCCGCAGCGCCTGGTCGTCGAACAGCCGGAAGACCAGCGAGTTGGTGATGGGGGCCATCGCCGCCGCGGCGATGCCGAGGCCGGCCCGCAGGGTGATGAGCTCGCCCGCGGAGCTGACGGCGACGACGCCCAGGCTCAGCAGGCCGAACACCGCCAGGCCGGCCAGCAGCACCCGTCGGCGTCCGAGCCGGTCGGCCATCGATCCTGCCGTCAGCAGCAGCCCGCCGAACGTCAGTGAGTACGCGCCGGTGACCCACTGCAGCGAGGTCGTGCTGCTGTCGAGGTCCCGGCCGATCGTGGGCAGGGCGATCGAGAGCAGCGTGTTGTCCACCATCTCGACGAAGAAGGCCAGGCAGAGCGCGGCCAGGGGAATCCATGCGGCGCGCAGGGACGGATAGGTACGCGATGCATCGGGCTCGGTGGAAGACGTGGTCGTGGTCATGGCGGGCCTCCTCTCGGGACGTTGCCGAACATAGAACTGCGTTCGACAATAGAACGGTGTTCGTTAGTGGAACGAGGTTCGACTGTAGAACACAGTTCGATAAACGTGCAAGCTGTGATTGGATGAGTGCCATGACAGGCCCGCGCCCACGACCCGCCGACCGCCCTTCCCGGGGGCGCCGACGTGCCTCGCACTCCATCGAGGCCGTGCTCACCGCGGCCGTGGCCCTGCTCGACGAGGAGGGTGCGTCGGCGCTGACCCTCCGCGCCCTCGCGGCCCGGCTCGGTACCGGCGTCGGCAGCATCTACTGGTACGTCTCGGGCAAGGAGGAGTTGCTCGACCGCGCCATCGATCATGTGCTCGGCGGGGTGCTGACCGCGGTCGAGGGCCAGGCGAGGACCGACGACCCGATCGACGACCTGCGCCTGATGGCCGTCACGCTGTTCGACGCGATCGTGGACCGGCCGTGGCTGGGTGCGCACTTCATGCGCAACATCGCCGAGCGGGGCAACTCGTTGCGGCTCTACGAGCAGCTGGGCCGGCCGACGCTGCGGCTCGACCTCACTCAGCGGCAGCGGTTCCACGCGGTGTCGGCGGTCGTCGGTGTGGTGGTCGGCAGCGCCATCGACCTGGGGCAGGAGCCGCCCCGGGAGGTGCTCGACGGCTCGGTGGACCGCGACGAGTTCCTCGGCCGCTACGCCGAGATGTGGCGTGAGCTCGACCCCGAGGAGTTCCCGTTCATGCGCGACATCGCCGACGAGTTCGACGGACACGACGACAGGGAACAGTTCCTCGCCGGGCTGGAGCTGACGCTGGCGGGCCTGCGCCTCCAGGTCGGGGCCAGGGCCTGAACCCGCCCCATAGCGCGGGCAGTCGAACGATCACCCGGCCTTCGGCGCGCGTCCGGGCCGTTGGTACGCTGCCGCCCCGCCGGCCGGGCTTCGACGTCCGGGACGGCGGACTCACCTTTCCTTGAGCAGCAATGAGGCGCGCATGAAGGCAGCAGGCAGAACCGGCGCCGTGATCACCCTCGCGGGGGCCCTGGCCCTCGTACCGATCACGGCGCCGACGGCGCAGGCCGCGGACACCGGCATCACGGTGTCCCGGATCGTCATCAACGGCGGCAAGCCCGTGGTGGTGGGTACGCACGACGTGCAGGAGCCACCGCTCACCTTCCGGATCACGCTTCCGGCCGGATACAGCACCGCCGACCCCTTCGCGTACCGCGCGGAGCCGTTCCTCTACCACGACACCACTCCCGCGAAGGGCGCGGACGACGGTGGTCTCTATCCGGGCGGCTACACCTGCTACGAGACGAGTGCCCGGATCGCGGACTGCGAGGGCACCGTGCGCATCGACCCGTACTACCGCCTGGACTCGAACAACGACGCGACGACCTGGAAGGTCGCCGTCCTGGCGCAGCTCTGGAAGACGAACGGGCAGCTCAAGACCCAGGAGCTGGTGGCCACCTCCGGCCGCGTCCAGGTCAAGCGCTGGGCCAAGGCCACGGTCAACGCCTCGCCGGAGCCGGTGAAGAAGGGCGGGACGCTCACCGTGACCGGCAGCCTCACGCGGGCCGACTGGGTGAAGCACAAGTACACCGGCGTCGCGGCGGGGCTCGCCAGGCTGCAGTTCTGCAAGAAGGGCAGCACCGTCTACACCACGGTGAAGTCCGTACGGTCGAGCTCCACGGGCGCGCTGAAGACGACCGTCAAGGCGTCCGTCGACGGCTACTGGCGCTGGACCTTCGGCGGGTGGGACACCACCGGGAGCGCCACGTCGTCCGGCGACTACCTCGACGTGCGCTGAGCCGGTAGCCGGTAGTCGGCAGCGCATAACGAAAAGGCCGGCCCGGCGCACAGCGCGCCGGGCCGGCCTTCCGCTTGCCCTACCTAGTCCGTGCCGGACTCCATCGCGGCGCGGTCCAGCATCTCGTCGGCCTCGGAGACCTCGCCGCGGGAGGCGATGGCCTGGGCGCCGCCCTCGGGCAGGGAGCCGATCAGGCCGGTCGCGGCGGCCTGGGCCGCGCCGATGGCCGGGTTGGCGGTGCCGATCAGGCCGAGGCCCGCGTACTGCTCCAGCTTGGCGCGGGAGTCGGCGATGTCGAGGTTGCGCATCGTGAGCTGGCCGATCCGGTCGACCGGGCCGAACGCGGAGTCCTCGGTGCGCTCCATGGACAGCTTGTCCGGGTGGTAGCTGAACGCCGGGCCCGTGGTGTCGAGGATCGAGTAGTCCTCGCCGCGCCGCAGCCGCAGGGTGACCTCGCCGGTGACGGCGGTGCCGACCCAGCGCTGGATCGACTCACGGACCATGAGCGCCTGCGGGTCCAGCCAGCGGCCCTCGTACATCAGACGGCCCAGGCGCCGGCCCTCGTTGTGGTACTGGGCGAGGGTGTCCTCGTTGTGGATCGCGTTGACCAGTCGCTCGTACGCGGCGTGCAGCAGGGCCATGCCCGGGGCCTCGTAGATGCCCCGGCTCTTGGCCTCGATGATCCGGTTCTCGATCTGGTCCGACATGCCCATGCCGTGGCGGCCACCGATGGTGTTGGCCTTCATCACGAGGTCGACGGCGGAGTCGAACTTCTCGCCGTTGATCGTGACCGGGCGGCCCTGGTCGAAGCCGATCGTGACGTCCTCGGTCTCGATCTCGACCGACGGGTCCCAGAACTTGACGCCCATGATCGGGTCGACGGTCTCGACCCCGGTGTTCAGGTGCTCCAGGGTCTTGGCCTCGTGGGTGGCGCCCCAGATGTTGGCGTCGGTGGAGTACGCCTTCTCCGTGCTGTCGCGGTAGGGCAGGTCATGGGCGACCAGCCACTCCGACATCTCCTTGCGGCCGCCGAGCTCGGTCACGAAGTCCGCGTCGAGCCAGGGCTTGTAGATCCGCAGGTGCGGGTTGGCGAGGAGGCCGTAGCGGTAGAACCGCTCGATGTCGTTGCCCTTGTACGTGGAGCCGTCGCCCCAGATCTGCACGTCGTCCTCGAGCATCGCCCGCACCAGGAGCGTGCCGGTGACGGCGCGGCCGAGCGGCGTGGTGTTGAAGTACGCCCGCCCGCCCGAGCGGATGTGGAACGCGCCGCACGTGAGCGCGGCCAGCCCCTCCTCCACGAGCGCCGCACGGCAGTCGACCAGCCGCGCGAGCTCGGCGCCGTAGGCATTGGCGCGGCCGGGCACGGAGGCGATGTCGGGCTCGTCGTACTGGCCGATGTCGGCGGTGTAGGTGCACGGGACAGCGCCCTTGTCGCGCATCCACGCGACCGCGACCGAGGTGTCGAGGCCGCCCGAGAAGGCGATGCCGACGCGCTCGCCGGTGGGCAGGGAGGTGAGGACCTTAGACATAGGAAGATTATGCATCATCTCGCATGATCATGCAAAGTCGGTCCTCCTCGCGCTCCTCCCGCCCCTGTCAGCCGGCGTGGAGGTCCGATGCCGAGGACAGGGTGCCCCCCACGGTCACCGTGCCGACGATGATGCGGTGATCCGAGCAGGCCGTGACGCCTGTGCAGGACGTCGAGATGGCGAGCGAATCCTCGCTGTACGGTCCGGCCAGTGCGCTCTCACGGGCGAAGATGAGATCGATCTTCGCCTTGCCCCCACAGGGCGGTACCGCGCCCGGGGTGCCGTCCGATGTCCACTCCCCATAGCCGAGGCAGTTGCCCGTGTCGTTGTCGTCCAGCTCCCGGTACGCCCCGGTGTTGTTGCCGTTGGCGGGCACGTCGAGGCTCGGCGCGTAGAACGAGTTCAGTCGGCCGTAGTGCGGCTGGGCGTTGAAATCGCCCGCGATCAGGGCGATCTCACCGGCGGTGTGGTATTCCTCCAGCTTCCGCCGCACAGACTCCAGCTGGGCCACGTTGAACGACTGGCTCGTGGTGATGTGCGTCGTGCAGAACCGGGTTCCGCTGCCGTCGGTCAGCGGCGCGCACAACAGCTTTCGCTTCTCGGCCGTGCCGTCGTCCGGCAGGGTGATCCGGTCCGCCGAGCCCAGCGGCAGGCGGCTGAACAACCCGTTCCCGAACGCCTCGCCGTGACACACGGAGGCATTGCCGGCCTGGCGGCTCGGTTCGAAGCGGGCGAAGTTCTGCGGGTCCGCCGGCCAGCCCTTGGCGCGCAACCTGCTCACAAGGGCGTCGTACTGTCCCTCGCACAGCTCGTTGAATCCGGCGAAGTCCGCCTCACGGTTCACGAGGGACGCGGCCGCCTGATCGACCATGCCATCGGTCGTGGAGCCGCCGTGGATGGTGTTCCCCGCCACGTTCCACTGCCACACCTTGTACGTACGAGCCGCCGCCGCCTGGGCCGGTGCAGTCGTCACCGGCAACAACACCCCGGCCACCACCCCCGCCAGCACGAGCCGGACCCCACGTCGTCGGATGCCAAGAAGTCGCATCGCTACCCCCCCGTTACCGGCCGCTCGGCCGCCGCACTCCGCCAGTGCGGTGACGATCTTAGACACGGAGACCGGGTGCGGCCAGGGTCTTCGTCCTTGCGCCTCACCCCGCCGTCAGCGCCTCCTTCCCCATCCGTCACAGGGGTTTCAGGCGTCGGCGATTCGGCCATCTTCGGAGGCCTCTCGGCTGCCCCAGCGCACGGAACGGGCCCGCGAACCCTTGTCGTTGCTGAGGTCCCACGCGTCCGGAATCGAGCGCGTTCGATTCTCCGTGGGCGTCGTTATGCCGTGCACCGCCGAGCCATCCAGGTGCGGCACCGAGTCCCAGGAGGGACGCAGGTGACTGTGACTGACGCCTTGACCGCACACTCGGACACCCCGCCGCCACCACCCCCGGCCGTCCTCGACTTCCACGGCAAGCACGGCAAGAACCCGCTGGCCGAAGCCGGTTTCCGCGCCATGTGCGGGCGCCTTCCCGCCGTCCTGAAGCACACACTCCGACGCGCCTGGGCGGTGGACCGGACCGCCGTTCTGCTCCTCCTGCTCGGCCAGCTCCTCACCGGCACCGCGGCCGCCCTCACGCTCGCCTTCACCGCGAAGGCGATGACGTACCTGCTCGCCACGGGTCCCGTCTCCGAACGTCTGCACGGAGCCCTGCCCGCGCTCGTCGTGGTGACCGTCGCCGCCGGTGCGGGCCGCATCGCCATGGCGCTCGCGTCCTACGCCGAACGTCGCGTCACGCCGCTGCTGATGACCGAGGCCGACGTGGCGCTGGTCGCGGCCGTGTGCCGGGTCGAAGTGGCGGCGTACGGCGAGGACGGTTTCGCGGACCGGCAGGAAGCCGCCGAAGTGGGCGTCACCCGCACCACGACCCTGGTCAACGACGCACAGCGGTTCATGGCCGCCGGCGTCCGGATGGCCGCCGCGGGCGGCGTCATCACCGTCCTGCACTGGGCCATGCTTCCCGCCCTGCTGCTCGCCGTGCTCCCGGCCGGGTTCGGTGCGATCCTCCGGGCCCGGGTGGACTACGAGACCCACTACCTCAACGTCGGTGACCGCAACGTGCGCGGCATGACGCGCTGGTGGGCCACCTCCGCCCGGTACGGCGACGAGGTCCGCGCCAACGGCATGACCGGCTACATCCTGTACTGGTACCGGGCGCTGTCCGAGCGCATCGACCGGCGCACCCTGGCCGCCGCGCCACGACAGCTGCGCATCGACGTGTCCACCAGCGCCGTGAGCGGCGTCTTCCTGACGGGCACCTGGGCCCTCCTCGCCTGGCTCGCCATCACGGGCGCGGTCCCGCTGCCGGTCGCCGCGACCGCCGTCCTCGCCGTGCAGACCACCCTCGCCGCGCTCTCCCAGCTCGTGATCCAGGGTGCCGCGCTGTTCCACACCTCGCTCTACCTCGCCGACATGCGCGCGTTCCTCGACATGGCCGGCGCACGGGCCCCGCAGCGCGGCGCGCTGA
Source organism: Streptomyces sp. OR43 (assembly GCF_008042275.1). Classification (GTDB taxonomy): domain Bacteria; phylum Actinomycetota; class Actinomycetes; order Streptomycetales; family Streptomycetaceae; genus Streptomyces. Next base: position 2,455,435 of record NZ_RDBK01000043.1, read on the forward strand.
CGATTGCGGAGCAGGTGGACGAGATCCGGCTCGACGAGGTGGTCTACCGGTATCCGGGGAAGGAACAGCCCGCGGTGAACGGCGTCTCCCTGAGCCTGCGCCGGGGCGAGATCCTGGCCGTGGTCGGCGAGAACGGCTCAGGCAAGTCCACGCTCACCAAGCTCATCACCGGCCTCCTCCTCGCCGACAAGGGCCGTGTGCTGTGGGACGGCACCGACCTCGCGCGGGCCGACGCCGAAGCCGTCTGGAAGCGGACCGCGCTCGTCCCGCAGAACTTCGCCACCTGGCCGCTGCGCGCCCGCGAGAACATCACGCTCGGCCAGCCCAAGGCGTGGGACGACGAGCTGGTGTGGAAGGCCGTCGACGCCGTCGGCATGCGGGAGGCCGTGGAAGAACTGCCGAACCGGCTCGACACCCTCCTGGCCCGTGAACTGTTCGGCGGAGCGGAACTCTCCGGAGGGCAGTGGCAGCGGCTCGCCTGCGGCCGGGCGCTGTACCGGCGGACGCCGCTGCTGATCCTGGACGAGCCGACCTCGCAGATGGACGCACGCGGGGAGCACCAGATCTTCCTGGAGATCAAGCGGCTGGCCGCCGAGTGCATGACGATCGTCGTGACGCATCAGCTGGAGAACACCCGCCTGGCCGACCGGATCATCGTCATGGAGCACGGCCGGGTGACCGAGGACGGTACGTACGACGACCTGATCCACGCCGGGGGCCTGTTCGCCGAACTCGTCGCCCTGGCCAAGGACCGCTGAGGGCCGGCCCGGTCCGGTGACGGGGCCGGCCCCGAGGGCCTGCCGCGCGCATATCCGCGCCGCAGGCCCTCGGCGGGTGACGTGCCGGGACCGCAGGACCATCTGACGCCGTCCTCCCTGACACCTCCGACGCCTTCTGCGACTATGCGAAGAACAGGGGCTGGTGACCAGGAAAGGACCACTATGTGCGGAATCGTGGGTTACGTCGGTGGGCAGTCGGCGCAGGACGTCGTCGTCGCCGGTCTCAAGCGGCTGGAGTACCGGGGGTACGACTCCGCCGGGATCGCGATCCTCGCCGACGGCGGGCTGGCCGCCGCCAAGAAGGCCGGGAAGCTCGTCAACCTGGAGAAGGTGCTGGTCGAGCGGCCGCTTCCGGCCGGGAGCGCCGGGATCGGGCACACCCGCTGGGCCACCCACGGCGGGCCCACCGACACCAACGCCCACCCGCACCTCGACAACGCCGGACGCGTCGCCGTCGTCCACAACGGGATCATCGAGAACTTCGCCGCACTCCGCGCCGAACTGGGCGGGCGCGGCCACGACCTGCTCTCCGAGACCGACACCGAGGTCGTCGCCCATCTCCTCGCCGAGGCGTTCTCGCAGAGCGCGGACCCGGCACAGGCGATGCGGCAGGTCTGCCGGCGCCTCGAAGGGGCCTTCACGCTCGTCGCCGTGTTCGCGGACGCGCCCGACGTGGTGGTCGGGGCCCGGCGGAACTCGCCGCTCGTCGTCGGGGTGGGCGACGGCGAGGCCTTCCTCGCCTCCGACGTCGCCGCGTTCATCGCCCACACCCGCTCCGCCGTCGAGCTCGGCCAGGACCAGGTCGTCGAGCTGCGGCGGGAGGGCGTCGTCGTCACCGGGTTCGACGGGGAGCCCGCCGAGGTGCGTGCGTACCACGTGGACTGGGACGCCTCCGCCGCCGAGAAGGGCGGGTACGCCTCCTTCATGCTCAAGGAGATCGCCGAGCAGCCCAAGGCCGTCACCGACACCCTCCTCGGCCGGATCGACCCGGAGGGCACCCTCCACCTCGACGAGGTCCGGATCACGCGCGGCGAACTGCGCGAGGTCGACAAGGTGGTGATCGTCGCCTGCGGGACGGCGTTCCACGCCGGGATGATCGCCAAGTACGCCATCGAGCACTGGACCCGGATCCCGTGCGAGACCGAGCTCGCCAGCGAGTTCCGCTACCGCGACCCGATCCTCGACCCGCACACCCTCGTCATCGCCATCTCGCAGTCCGGCGAGACGATGGACACCCTGATGGCGCTCCGGCACGCCCGCGAGCAGGGCGCGAAGGTCCTCGCCATCTGCAACACCAACGGCTCGACCATCCCGCGCGAATCCGACGCCGTGCTCTACACGCACGCCGGTCCCGAGGTCGCCGTCGCCTCCACCAAGGCGTTCCTGACCCAGCTCGTCGCCTGCTACCTGGTCGCGCTCTACCTCGGCCAGGTCCGCGGGACCAAGTGGGGCGACGAGATCCGTACCGTCATCCGCCAGCTCTCCGAGATCTCCGGCTCCGTCGACCGGGTCCTGGAGACGATGGAGCCGGTCCGCGCGCTGGCCCGGTCGCTGGCCTCGCACGACACCGTGCTCTTCCTCGGCCGGCACGTCGGCTACCCCGTCGCCCTGGAAGGCGCGTTGAAGCTCAAGGAGCTCGCGTACATGCACGCCGAGGGGTTCGCCGCAGGCGAGCTCAAGCACGGGCCGATCGCGCTCATCGAGGACGGGCTGCCGGTGGTCGTGGTCGTCCCGTCACCGGCCGGACGCTCCGTGCTGCACGGCAAGATCGTGTCGAACATCCAGGAGATCCGGGCCCGAGGCGCCCTCACCGTCGTCATCGCGGAGGAGGGCGACGAGGAGGTCGTCCCGTACGCCGACCACCTCATCCGGATCCCCGCAACGCCTACGCTGCTTCAGCCGCTGGTCGCCACCGTGCCGTTGCAGGTCTTCGCCTGCGAGCTGGCGACGGCCCGCGGCAACGAGGTGGACCAGCCGCGCAACCTGGCGAAGTCCGTCACCGTGGAGTGAACAGATGGAATGAACAGTGAGGGTACGTACGTGATCATCGGGGTCGGGATCGACGTGGCGGAGATCGAGCGGTTCGACGCGGCGCTGGAGCGTACGCCGAACCTCGCCCAACGCCTCTTCATCGAGAGCGAGTTGCTGCTGCCCGGAGGCGAGCGGCGCGGGATCGCCTCGCTGGCCGCCCGGTTCGCCGCCAAGGAGGCCCTCGCCAAGGCGCTCGGCGCGCCCGCCGGACTGCTGTGGACGGACGCCGAGGTGTACGTGGAGGAGAGCGGGCAGCCCCGGCTGCGGGTCCGGGGCACCGTCGCCGCGCGCGCGGCCGAGCTGGGCGTGCGGCAGTGGCACGTCTCGCTCAGCCATGACGCGGGAGTGGCCTCGGCGGTGGTGATCGCGGAGGGGTAGGCGGGCGGATCCTTGCGTACGTTGGATCCATGCGAACCGCTTACAGCGTCTCGACCGTACGGGCCGCCGAACAGGCCCTGATGGAACGGCTCCCGGAGGGCACGCTGATGCAGCGCGCCGCCGCCGGGCTCGCCGCCGCCTGCGCCGATCTGCTGCGGCGCGGCGGCCGCGTCTACGGCTCCCGCGTCGTCCTCCTCGTCGGCAGCGGCGACAACGGCGGCGACGCGCTCTACGCGGGCGCCCGGCTGGCCCGGCGCGGCGCGGGCGTCGTCGCCGTGCGGGTGTCACCCGGCCGGGGCCACGAGGCCGGGACGGCGGCCCTGCTGGCGGCCGGCGGACGGGTGATGGACGCCGGTGAGGTCAGCCCGCACCGCGACTGGGGCGGCCACATCGACCTCGTCGTCGACGGCATCACCGGCATCGGCGGGCGCGGCGGACTGCGGCCGGACGCCGCCGGTGTGGTGGAGCACTACGCGGCCCACGGGGTGCCCGTCGTCGCCGTCGATCTGCCGAGCGGTGTCGAGGCCGACACCGGTGAGGTACGGGGGGCCGCCGTGCGCGCCGACGCCACCGTCACCTTCGGCGCGTACAAACCGGGGCTGCTCGTCGACCCGGCCGCCGAACGGGCCGGCGCCCTGCACCTCGTCGACATCGGGCTCGGCGCCGAACTGCCGGAGGTACCCGATCTGGAGGCGCTCCAGTACGCGGACGTCGCCGCGCTGCTGCCCGTGCCCGCCGCGGAGAGCGACAAGTACCGGCGCGGTGTCGTCGGCATCGTCGCCGGATCGGCCCGCTACCCGGGGGCCGCGGTCCTCGCCGTCTCCGGGGCGCTGCGCGGCGGGGCGGGGGCCGTGCGCTATGTCGGGCCGGGCGGCGACGCGGTGATCGCGCGGCATCCGGAGACCCTGGTCCACGCCGGTCCGCCGTCGAAGGCCGGACGCGTGCAGGCGTGGGTGGCCGGACCGGGGCTCGGCGACGGCACGGACGCGGTCGAGGCGGTCTCCGACGTGCTGGCCACGGACGTGCCGGTGCTCGTGGACGCCGACGGGCTGCGGCTGCTGGACGCCGACGTCGTACGGGCGCGCACCGCGCCCACCGTCCTCACCCCGCACGCCGGGGAGGCCGCGGCGCTGCTCGGCGTACCGCGCGAGGAGGTCGAGGCGGGGCGGCTCGCCGCCGTACGGGAACTCGCCTCCCGGTTCCGCGCCACGGTCCTGCTCAAGGGCTCGACCACCCTGATCGCCACCGACACCCCGCACACGCCCGTGCGGGTCAACCCGACCGGCACGTCCTGGCTGGCCACCGCGGGCAGCGGCGACGTGCTCTCCGGGCTGACCGGTTCGCTGCTCGCCGCGGGCCTCGCCCCGCGCGACGCCGCCTCCGTCGGCGCCCACCTCCACGGCCTCGCCGCCCGGCACGCGTCGGACGGCTCCCCGGTCGCCGCGCAGGACGTCGCGGAGGCCATCGCGGCGGCATGGCGGGACGTACGGGCCTGAGTGATGCTGGAGACGGCGAAAGGGGAGTGCCAGTGACCGCCGACGGTGACCTGCGGGTACGCAGGGTGTACGACCCCCGGGAGGACGACGACGGCACCCGCGTCCTCGTCGACCGGCTGTGGCCGCGCGGCGTCTCCAAGGACCGGGCCGCGATCGACAAGTGGCTCAAGGACCTCACCCCGTCGGACGAACTGCGCTCCTGGTACCACGAGGACCGTTCCGCGAACCGGTACGACGCCTTCGTGGACCGCTACCGCGCCGAGCTCGCCGACCCCGTGCACGCGGCGGCCGTGGACGAGCTGACGGCGCTGGTCCGCGAGGGCGGTCCGGTGACGCTCGTCACGGCGGTCAAGGACGTGCCGCACAGCCATGTGCCGGTCCTCGTCGACCATGTGGAACACGAGCTGCACCGCCGCTGACGTGCGCGTCCACCGGCGCGCCGCGCCCTGCCGAGGCCGACGCCCGGGGGCCCCGCCGTGCGCCAGTGAGACACTGGGCGCGATGAACGAGACAGCGTCCTTGAGAGCCCGTGCCGAGATCGACCTCGCCGCACTCCGCGCCAACGTGCGCGTTCTGCGTGCCCGGGCGGCCGGGGCGCAACTCATGGCCGTGGTCAAATCCGACGCCTACGGACACGGCGCGGAGCGCTGCGCCCGCGCCGCGCTCGAAGCCGGCGCCACCTGGCTGGGCACCGCCACCCCGCACGAGGCGCTCGCCCTGCGCGCGGCCGGTCTCGGCGGCCGGGTGATGTGCTGGCTCTGGACGCCCGGCGGGCCCTGGCGCGAGGCGATCGAGGCCGACATCGACGTGTCGGTGAGCGGCATGTGGGCCCTGGACGAGGTCACCGCCGCGGCGGCGCAGGCGGGCCGGCCCGCCCGTATCCAGCTCAAGGCCGACACCGGCCTCGGCCGCAACGGCTGCCAGCCCGCCGACTGGGCCGAACTGGTCGGCGCCGCCCGCACGGCCGAGCAGGCCGGCACCGTCCGCATCACCGGCCTCTGGTCCCACTTCGCCTGCGCCGACGAGCCCGGGCACCCTTCGATCACCGCCCAGCTGGTCACCTTCCGCGACATGGTGGCGTACGCGGAGAAGGCCGGCGTCGAGCCCGAGGTGCGGCACATCGCGAACTCCCCGGCGACGCTGACGGTCCCCGAGTCGCACTTCGACCTGGTGCGGACCGGGATCGCCATGTACGGCATCTCGCCCAGCCCCGAGCTCGGCACCCCGGCCGACTTCGGGCTGCGCCCCGTGATGACGCTGGCCGCGTCGATCGCCCTGGTCAAGCGGGTCCCGGCCGGCCACGGCATCAGCTACGGGCACCACTACACGACGTCCGCGGAGACCACGCTCGGCCTGGTGCCGCTCGGGTACGCGGACGGTGTTCCGCGCCACGCCTCGGGCCGGGGCCCGGTGCTGGTCGGCGGGGTCCGGCGGACGGTCGCGGGCCGGGTGGCCATGGACCAGTTCGTCGTCGACCTCGACGGGGACGAGCCGGCGGTGGGCAGCGACGCCGTGCTGTTCGGCCCGGGAGACCGGGGCGAGCCGAGTGCCGAGGACTGGGCGCGGGCGGCGGACACGATCGCGTACGAGATCGTCACCCGGATCGGCGGCCGGGTGCCGCGCGTCTACCGGGACGACGAAACGCCGGAAGGCCCATCGGACGGGTCCTGACCAGATCAGCACCCCTGACCAGGCACGATCTGAGCAGGTCCCGAGCCGGCCCGACGAGAACGCAGGACCTCGGGCGGCCCTGACCGGCCCGATGGACACGACACGACCGACGAGGAGCGCGGCACGGTGAGCGAGATCAGCGCGGGGGACGCGGTGGCGGCGGCCGCTTCGGCGGCCGGCTGGCGCCGGGCGGGGATCGCCGGGGCCGCCATAGGCGTGATCGCGGCGGGCGCGGCGGCCGGGGTCGCGGTCGAGCGGCTGACGGTCGGCCGGGGCATGCGCAAGCGGGCCAGGCTGGCGCTGGACGCCACCGGACCGTACGGCTCGCTGCGCGGGCTGCCGGGCCGGGCGACGGCCGACGACGGCACCGAGCTGTACTACGAGATCGACGAGGTCGACCCGGGCAGCGGCAAGGGAACGGGCGGTACGCCCCCCGGCCCGCGCCGGCGCCGTCTCTTCGGGCACAAGGCACCCGCCCCGGTGACGGTCGTCTTCAGCCACGGCTACTGCCTCAGCCAGGACTCCTGGCACTTCCAGCGGGCGGCCCTGCGCGGCCTCGTGCGCACCGTCCACTGGGACCAGCGCAGCCACGGCCGCTCCGAGCGCGGCCGGGCGCAGGCGCAGGGCGCGCCGCTGCGCTTCGACCAGCTCGGCCGCGACCTCAAGGCCGTGATCGACGCGGCCGCCCCCGAAGGGCCCCTGGTGCTGGTCGGGCACTCCATGGGCGGCATGACGATCATGGAGTTCGCCGACCAGTACCCGGCGCTCATGCGCGACCGGGTCGCCGCCGTCGCCTTCGTCGGCACGTCGAGCGGGAAGCTCGGCGAGGTCAGCTTCGGGCTGCCGGTGGCGGGCGTGAACGCGGTACGGCGGGTGCTGCCCGGCGTGCTGAAGGCGCTCGGCACACAGACGGAGCTGGTGGAGCGGGGGAGGCGGGCGACGGCGGACCTGTTCGCCGGGCTGATCAAGCGGTACTCGTTCGGCTCGCGGGACGTGGACCCGGCGGTCGCGCGGTTCGCCGAGCGGCTCATCGAGTCCACGCCGATCGATGTCGTCGCGGAGTTCTACCCCGCCTTCACCGAGCACGACAAGAGCAAGGCGCTGCCGCTGTTCCGGGACCTCCCGGTGCTGATCCTGGCGGGCGACAAGGACCTGGTGACGCCCAGTTCGCACAGCGAGGCGATCGCGGACCGGCTGCCCGACGCGGAACTGGTCATCGTCCCGGACGCCGGACACCTGGTGATGCTGGAACACCCGGAGACGGTCACGGACCGGCTGGCGGACCTGCTGGTGCGGGCCGGCGCCGTACCGGAGTCGTCCGAGGCGCGCGGATGAGGCCGGAGGCGTAGCGGAGTCCTGAGCGCGCACGGGTGAGGACCGCCGCCGTAACGAGTCCTGAGCAGCGCGCGGGGTGGGAGCCGCCGCCGTACCGGAGTCCTGCGCAGCGCGGGTGAGGGCCGGGGGCGCAGCGGGAATCCTCTAACGTTGGCGGGCATGGAAGCACCGCACAGCAGCCCGGCGGCCGAGCCCGCCGCAGGCGCCCCGTACGACACCGTCACCGTGACGCTCGCCGTCGAGTCCCCCGAACAGATGCAGGCCCTGGGTCGCCGGATCTCCGGTGTGCTGCGCCCCGGCGACCTGGTGATGCTCACCGGCGAGCTCGGTGCGGGCAAGACGACCCTGACCCGGGGGCTCGGGGAGGGCCTGGGCGTCCGCGGCGCCGTCACCTCGCCCACCTTCGTGATCGCACGCGTCCACCCGCCGCTCGGCGACGGCCCGGCGCTGGTCCACGTCGACGCGTACCGCCTGGGCGGCGGGCTCGACGAGATGGAGGACCTGGACCTCGACGTGTCGCTGCCGGACTCGGTGATCGTCGTCGAGTGGGGCGACGGCAAGGTCGAGGAGCTCTCCGACGACCGGCTCCAGGTGCTCATCGACCGCGCGGTCGGCGACACGGACGACGAGCGGCGCACGGTGACGCTGGTGGGCTTCGGCGCACGGTGGGCGGGGCTGCGGACGGAGTCCTGGGCCCCGTGGGACACGGCCCGACTCCGCTGAGCGACCGCCTCCGGCCCGTTTCCGACATCGTGTCGGCACATTGTTGCGCGGGGTGGTGCGGGCGTGGTGACATGGAGGGCGAGAGCAGGTTAGGTCCGCCTAACCGTGCCTTCCACCGGAGCCCCAGGAGGCGTTCATGCCGACATCGGAGCGAGAAGTGCCGCCACCGCCGCGAGCGGTGTCGATGAGAGACCTGCTCGCCGCCGGAGCGGCGGCCACCGCCGTCTCCACCCCGCCCGGCCCACGCCCGCACGGCACGGCGCCCGCGCCGCGCGAGGGCACGGGAGCGAACCCGAAGCGGGCCGCCTGAGCCCGGCAGGTCCTACGAGACGACGTGGACCTTCACACCGACCGTCGCGAACGTCCACACCGCGTCGCCGTCCGCACGGGACATCCGGACGCCACCCGCCTTCAGCGTCGGGTCCGGGCTCTCCATCGAGCCGTCCTGCGCGGCGCTGAAGCCGATGGCCACGTCGTTGTTCGTCGCGAACCGGACCACGTGCTCGATCGGCACCCCGTCGGAGCCGGTGACACGGCCGGAGCGCGAGGTCACCCGGTAGACGCCGGGCCTGGCCTGCACCGCGCTCGGCATCACCTTGAAGGTCCGGGTCGCCTTGTTCTTCGCGCTCACCAGCCACACCCGGCGGTCGCCCAGCGCGTACACCACGCGCATGCCCGTGCCGGACGCGGCGGGAAGAGCGAGAGGGTCCTTCTTCGGCTTCGGCGTGGCCTTGCCGGCCGTGGCCGGTGCGCTGCTGGACGCCTTCGGCTTGGCGCCCAGGTTGTCGGGGACGTTCGCCGATGCCTGGTAGGCCAGGAAGCCGACCGCGGCGACGGCCGCCGCGGTGAGCGCGGCCACGATTCCCGAGCTGCCCCTAGCCACCGTGCGCCTCTTTCGCCGTCGTATGTCGTGGACCGTCGTATGTCGTACAAGCGTTTACACGTACTCCGCGTATACCCGGTGACGGTAGCACCGGAGCACTCCCGCACCGGGACGCCGTACGGGGCGCCGTATCGCCCGCGGCGGAGCCGTAGGCTGTTTGCGTGCTCTTGCTCGCTATGGATACCGCCACCCCCGCCGTCACCGTCGCCCTGCACGACGGAACCCGCGTCGTCGCCGAGTCCGCTCAGGTCGACGCCCGAAGGCACGGGGAGCTGCTGCTGCCCGCCGTCGACCGGGTCCTCGCCGAGGCAGGCGTGAAACTCGACGCCGTGACGGACCTGGTCGTGGGCGTCGGACCCGGCCCGTACACCGGACTGCGGGTCGGCCTGGTGACGGCCGCGACCTTCGGCTCGGCGCTGTCCGTACCCGTGCACGGGATCTGCACCCTGGACGCCCTCGCGTACGCCGCGGGGCAGGCCGGGGTCGGGGGACCGTTCGCCGTCGCGACGGACGCCCGGCGCAAGGAGGTCTACTGGGCGCGGTACGAGGACGCCCTCACCCGGACCGGTGAACCCGCCGTCGACCGGCCGGCCGACATCGCGGAGCGGCTCGCGGGCCTGCCGGTCGCCGGGGCGGGCGCGGTGCTCTACCCGGACGCGTTCCCGGACGCGCGCGGCCCCGAGCACCTCGCCGCCGGCGCGATGGCGTCCCTCGCCGTCGAGCGCCTCGCCGCGGGGGACGCGCTCCTGCCGCCGCAGCCGCTCTACCTGCGCAGGCCCGACGCGCAGGTCCCGAAGAACTACAAGGTGGTCACCCCCAAGTGACCGCCACGACCGCAGTGCTGCGCGAGATGCGCTGGTGGGACATCGACCCGGTGCTGGAGCTGGAGCACGAGCTGTTCCCGGACGACGCCTGGTCGGCCGGCATGTTCTGGTCCGAGCTGGCGCACGCCCGCGGAGCGGGAGCCACCCGCCGCTATGTCGTCGCCGAGGACCCCGTCTCCGGCCGGATCGTCGGATACGCGGGCCTCGCGGCGGCCGGTGACCTCGCCGACGTACAGACGATCGGCGTCACCCGCGGCCACTGGGGCGGCGGGCTCGGCTCCGAGCTCCTGACCGACCTGCTGAAGCACGCCACGGCCTTCGAGTGCGCCGAGGTGCTGCTGGAGGTCCGCGTCGACAACACCCGGGCGCAGAAGCTGTACGAACGCTTCGGCTTCGAACCGATCGGCTTCCGCCGCGGCTACTACCAGCCGGGCAACATCGACGCACTCGTCATGCGCCTCCACGTACAAGAGCACGTACCAGAAAACGAGACTGACTGATGGCTGACGAACCGCTCGTACTCGGCATCGAGACCTCCTGCGACGAGACCGGCGTGGGCATCGTCCGCGGGACGACGCTGCTCGCCGACGCCGTCGCGTCCAGCGTCGACACGCACGCCCGCTTCGGCGGCGTCGTCCCCGAGATCGCCTCCCGCGCCCATCTGGAGGCGATGGTCCCCACGATCGAGCGCGCCCTGAAGGAGGCCGGGGTCACCGGCCGCGACCTCGACGGCATCTCCGTCACCGCCGGGCCCGGACTCGCCGGTGCCCTGCTCGTCGGCGTCTCGGCGGCCAAGGCGTACGCGTACGCACTGAACAAGCCGCTGTACGGGGTGAACCACCTGGCCTCGCACATCTGCGTCGACCAGCTGGAGCACGGCCCGCTGCCCGAGCCCACGATGGCCCTGCTGGTCAGCGGCGGCCACTCCTCGCTGCTGCTCGCCCCCGACATCACCAACGACGTGCGGCCGCTCGGCGCGACCATCGACGACGCGGCGGGCGAGGCCTTCGACAAGATCGCCCGGGTGCTGCAGCTCGGCTTCCCCGGCGGCCCGGTCATCGACCGCCTCGCGAAGGAGGGCGACCCGAAGGCCATCGCGTTCCCGCGCGGTCTGAGCGGCTCGCGCGACCCCGCGTACGACTTCTCCTTCTCCGGTCTGAAGACCTCCGTCGCCCGCTGGATCGAGGCGAAGCGCGCCGCCGGCGAGGACGTGCCGGTACGGGACGTGGCGGCGTCCTTCCAGGAGGCCGTGGTGGACGTGCTCACCCGCAAGGCCGTCCGGGCCTGCAAGGACGAAGGCGTCGACCACCTGATGATCGGCGGCGGCGTCGCGGCCAACTCGCGGCTGCGGGCACTCGCCCAGGAGCGGTGCGAACGGGCCGGCATCCGGCTGCGCGTGCCCCGCCCCGGACTGTGCACCGACAACGGGGCCATGGTCGCCGCCCTGGGCGCGGAGATGGTGGCCCGCAACCGGCCCGCCTCCGACCTGGAGCTCTCGGCCGACTCCTCGCTGCCGGTCACCGAGACCCACGTACCGGGCGCCGGGCACGGGCACAGCCACCCGCACGACCATGTGCACGAGATCAGCAAGGACAACCTGTACTCATGAGCGGGAACGGCACCACCGTCGCGCTGATGTGGGAGGCCCGGGCCACCGAGGGCAGGGGCGCGGAACTGCTGGAGTGGGCCCGCGCCCGCACCGGCGAGCTGGCGCGCCCCCCGCTGCGCAGCGAGCTGCTGCGCGCCCCGCAGGACCGCGTCCTGGTCATCACCTGGTGGGAGGGCGCCTACGGTGACGACCTGCCGGAGCTGCCCGAGCCGGACGCGGCGGCCGTCACCCGGCCGGTGCACCGCTGGCGGTTCGAGTCCCTCGGACCGGCGGACCGCTGAGGGCCGCGGCCCGCCCGGTGGCCGATCCGGAACTTTCTCAGAAGAATTCCGGGGGGAGTGTCGATCCGGCCGTCTCCCGTTCGACGCAGGGGTGAGAGGCGGGGAAGAGGTCCCCGTCCCGACCGAGGAGTCACCATGCCGCGCTTCATGTCCCTCATCCGCATCGACGAGCAGGCCGCCGCCGGGTTCGAGCCCGACCCGGACTTCGAGAAGCGCATGGGCGCCCTGTTCGAGGAGATCAGCAAGGCGGGCGTGATGCTGGAGACGGCCGGCCTCAGCCCGACCGCCGAGGCCACCCGGGTCCACTGGTCCGGCGGAAAGCTCAGCTACACCGACGGGCCCTTCACCGAGACCAAGGAGGTCGTCGGCGGGTACGCCATCCTCCAGTGCAAGGACAAGGAAGAGGCCCTGGAGTGGACCAGGCGGTTCCTCCAGTGCCACCCGGAGAGCTGGAGCGTCACCTCCGAGATCCGGGCCATCGACGAGGCGACCGGCTGACCGGCCGCGCTTGCCCGGGCCCCGGGCGGCTGCTCTGATGGGTGGCCGTGACGGCAGCGAGCGCGGTTGAGGCGGTATTCAGGATCGAGTCCGCGCGGATCATCGCCGGTG
>NZ_RDBK01000043.1:2468153-2495331 GCF_008042275.1 Streptomyces sp. OR43
GCGCTGGAGCAGTGGCCGGAGTCGGGCGTCCCGGACAACCCGGGAGCCTGGCTCATGGCCACCGCCAAGCACCGCGCCATCGACCTCGTACGCCGCCGCGAGACGTACGCCCGCAAGCTCGCCGAGATGGGCCGGGACCTGGACACCGTCTCCGGCGAACCGGACCCGGATGCCGCGGACCCGGACCGGATCGACGACGACCTGCTGCGGCTGATCTTCACCTCGTGCCACCCGGTGCTCTCCACCGACGCCCGCATCGCCCTCACCCTGCGCCTCCTCGGCGGCCTCACCACCGGCGAGATCGCCCGCGCCTTCCTCACCACCGAACCGGCCGTCGCGCAGCGGATCGTCCGCGCCAAACGGTCGCTCGGCCGGGCCGGCGTCCCCTTCGAGGTGCCGTACGGCCCCGAGCGCGCCGCCCGGCTCGGATCGGTGCTCGAAGTCATCTACCTGGTCTTCAACGAGGGCTACGCCGCGACCGCCGGCGACGACTGGCTGCGCCCCGGCCTCTGCGAGGACGCGCTGCGGCTGGCCCGGGTGCTGGCCGGGCTGATGCCGGGCGAGGCCGAGGTGCACGGACTGGCCGCCCTGCTGGAGCTCCAGGCCGCGCGCACCGCCGCCAGGACCGCGCCGGACGGCACCCCGGTGCTGCTCGCCGGCCAGAACCGGGCCCGCTGGGACCGCCTGCTGATCCGCCGCGGCTACGCGGCCCTGCTCCGGGCGAGCGAGACGGCCGCGGAGGCGGGGCAGGCCCTGGGGCCGTACGCCCTCCAGGCGGCCATCGCCGCCTGCCATGCCCGGGCGGCGCGCTACGAGGACACGGACTGGGCCGCCATCGCCGCGCTGTACGACCGGCTCGCCGCCCTGACCCCGTCCCCCGTCGTCGAGCTCAACCGCGCCGTCGCCGTCTCCATGGCCGAGGGCCCCGCCGCCGCTCTCGCCCTGGTCGACGCGCTGGCCGCCGACCCCGCGCTCACCGCGTACCACTTGCTGCCGAGCGTCCGCGGGGATCTGCTGGAACGGCTGGGGCGTACGGACGAGGCACGTGCCGAGTTCGTACGGGCGGCGGAGCTCACCCGCAACGAGCGGGAACGGGCGCTGCTCCTGGACCGGGCCGGCCGATGAGTTCCGCGCCCGCCGCCGGTCTACCTCTCAGGCAACCGGCACCACCGCGTGAGGAGAAGACCATGCAGAAGGTCACCACGTTCCTGTGGTTCGACAAAGGCCAGGCCGAGGAGGCGGCGAACCACTACATCTCCGTCATCGGGGGTGACTCGCGCGTCCTGGACGTGACCCGCTGGACGGCCGCGTCGCCCGGCGAGGAGGGGGCGGTGATGACGGTCCGCTTCCAGCTCGACGGCACCGAGTACATCGCGTTCGACGGCGGTCCCGAGTTCCCCTTCAGCGAGGCGGTCTCCCTCTCCGTGGAGTGCGACTCGCAGGAGGAGGCGGACCGGCTGTGGGACAGGCTCACCGCGGACGGCGGCCAGGAGAGCCAGTGCGGCTGGCTCAAGGACCGGTTCGGGGTCTCCTGGCAGATCATCCCGCCCGGTCTCGGTGACGCCCTGACCGACCCGGACCCGGAGAAGGCGGCCCGTGCCATGAAGGCGATGCTCGGCATGAAGCGCCTCGACATCGAGGCCCTGCGCAACGCCTGACGCGTGATCACCCGGGCGCGGGGCGGCACCGGCGCTCGATAGGGTCTGGCCCATGTCCGCTCGCCCCGCGCTGCCGCCGCCCCCTCCGCCCGTGGAGATACGCACCTGGCCCGACCGGGGAGCGCTGCTCGCCGACCGGGCCCACATCCTGGGCGCGCTGGTGAGGACGCACCTCGGCCCCGGCCGGCTCGGACTGCTGTGGCTGTGGGGGGCGGTCGGCGCGCTCGGCTGGGCGCTGATCGGCAGCGCGTTCATCACCTTCGAGCAGTCGTACGACGTCGTCAGCGCCTTCCTCGGCTTCATCCTGTTGGCCCTGGGCGCCTGTTGCCTCGTACCGGCCGTCGTCCTCGTCGTCATCGGCCTGCGCCGGGACCGGCGGGTGCGCCGGCTCCTCACGCAGTGGGGCGCCTTGGACCGTGATCCCGCGCGCGACGTCGCGTACCGGCTGCCGGGGGTGAGCCTGGCGTGGCTGCTGGGCTCCTTCGTGCTCTGCGCGTGCGGGCTGTACGCCTGCTTCGCGGTGCCGGCCGGCGCCGTCCGGGGCGATGACACCTACGGCCTGATGGCCCTGGTGATGGGCCTCGGGTCCATCGGCTGGATCATCGGCCTCATCGGTGTCACCAAGGCTTTCTGGCACCGGCGTTGGGTCCTGCGGACCCTGCTGGGCACACCCGCTCCCGAGCCTCTGGTCTCCGTGCGGGGCGGCGCCCGGGACTGAAGCGGCCCCGGCCGCCGTCAGCGCAGGGCGGCGGCCTCGGGGCCGGTCACGGGACGGCCGATCAGCATCGTCGGTACGTTGGCGACCCGGGTCAGGAAGACCGTGGCCGCGTTCGGCCCCTGGAGCTTCATCTTCCGCCGCAGCTCCTCCGGTTCGACCCCCGAACCGCGCTTCTTGACCGTGAGGACGCCGACCTTCCGCTCCCGCAGGAGCGCCTTCAGCCGCTTCGTGTTGAAGGGCAGCTGATCGGTGATCTCGTAGCCCGCGGTGTACGGGGAGTCGTACAGCTCGTCGCTCGTGACGTACGCGATCATCTCGTCGAACAGCCGTCCGTGGTACCGCTCCACGATCGCGGCCACCAGATGCGCCCGGATCACCGCGCCGTCCGGCTCGTACAGATAGCGCCCCACCGGGCCGACCGGCGGGGCGGGCAGCACGGCCGGGGCGGACAGGGTGGCGCCCGACGGGAGCAGGGTGGCGCGAAAGGACCCCGCCTCGAAGCCCTCGCCGAACCACAGCACCGCCTCCTTCACGTCGCCGCCGTCCGAGATCCACTCGGCCTCCGCCTGCGGCCCGATCGCCTCGTGCGGCACCCCGGGGGCGATCTTCAGCGCGGCCCTGGGCGCCTTCAGTGCCGCCCCGGTCGCCCAGGACAGGGGCGGCGAGTAGGCCTCCGGGTCGAAGACGCGGCCGCGTCCGCCGCGGCGGGCCGGGTCGACAAACACCGCGTCGTAGGGCGAGGTGTCGATCTCCGTGACGTCGGCGCACCGCACCTCGATCAGCGCGTCCAGTCCGAGCGCCGCGGCGTTGGCCCGGGCCACCTCGGCGGTCAGCGGGTCGCGGTCCACGGCGAGGACGGCGATCCCGGCCCGGGCCAGGGCGATCGCGTCGCCGCCGATCCCGCAGCAGAGGTCGGCGACGCTGCGCACCCCGGCGTCCGCGAACCGGCGGGCGCGGTAGCCGGCCACCGAGGTGCGGGTCGCCTGCTCGACCCCGTTCGGCGTGAAGAACATCCGGTGCGCGTCCTCGGCGCCGAACTTCGCCACCGCCCGCTGCCGCAGTCGGGCCTGGCCCAGGGCCGCCGAGACGAGGGCGGCCGGGTGCGTGCGGCGCAGCCGGGTGGCGGTGGCCAGTTCGGTGGCGGGGTCGTACGAGCGCAGCCCCGCCAGCAGCTCGGCGCCTTCGGGGGTGCGCAGCGCGTGGAAGCCGGCGAGGGGGTCGGGGGTGTCGCCGGACGGGCCGGTGGGGTCGAGAGCGTTCACCCGTCCCATTGTGGGCCAGTCGGCTGCGCGCCAGCCGGGGGACCGTACGGGGCGGGCGCTGTGTCGGCCCGGATGCCCCGTCCCGGGCTGGCAGGATGCGGCGCCATGCAGCCAGTACGACAAAAGGAAGAATTCGACATGAAGAGGCGCAGATCGGATGCGGTGTCGTGCGGACCGGCGCGGACGGGGCGCGGGCGGGGCCACCTGCGGCGCCGGCCGGGCTACGCGGTCCTCGCCGCGCTGCTGGTCGCCGCGGCCGGCTCGGGCTGCGCCGCGGAGACGGGCGGCAGTGCGCCGGCCGACCCCGGGCGCGTGGCCGCGGCGCGGGCCGGACAGCCGGGCGGCCCGCCGGCGGCCGGGGCGGCGAACTCCGTCGCCGCGCAGGCCGAGAAGGCGCGCCGCGCCCAGGCCGCACGGGCCGTGGCCGCCAAGAAGTGGGGCCTGGCGAGCACTCCGCTGACTCCGCCGGCACCCCCCGCCGTCAAGCCGCACCTCACCACCCGCAAGGGCTTCGAGGTCGAGGGCGGTGACGCCTCGCTGCCGCCGGTCTTCACCACGGTCCCCACCGACAAGAAGATCGTCTTCCTGACGATGGACGACGGGGACGACAAGGACCCCGAGCTGCTGAAGATGATGGCGGAGCTGAACATCCCGTACAGCGCCTTCCTCAGCGACTACCTGGTGCGCGACGACTACGGGTACTTCAAGGAGGCGCAGGCCCGCGGTGTCGTCCTCGGCAACCACACGCTGAACCACCGCTACATGCCCGGTCTCTCCCATGACGAGCAGAAGCGGGAGATCTGCGACCAGCAGGACATCATCGAGCAGCAGTACGGCGAGCGCCCCCGGCTCTTCCGGCCGCCGTACGGCAACTACAACGGCGACACCCTGCGGATCGCCAAGTCCTGCGGCATCACGGCCGTGCCGCTCTGGGCGGCGGAGGCCTTCCCCGACCACATGGAGTGGCGGGAGGAGGACCAGGACCTGCACCCCGGCGACATCATCCTCACGCACTTCCGGGGCAAGAAGGACTGGAAGGGCAGCATGCCCGACATGATCCGGAACGTCATGAAGGTCATCACGGACAAGGGGTACGCCGTGGCCCGCCTGGAGGACTACGTATGAGAAGGGCGCACCGGCTGCTGGCCGGACTGCTGACCGCCGGTGCGCTCCTGGCCGCCACCGCGGGCTGCGCGCAGTCGGTGGACCCGATCGAGCGGCTGGGCCGGAAGGCCGCGCAGCATGTGAACCCGTCGCAGGGCGATCAGGCGCGGCCGGCGGCGGTGCGCGGTGACCACGGGGCGCCGGGGGCGATGGTCGTCGTCGCCTGCGGCCGCCCCGCGGCGGCCGGGGGCTCCGGGGTGCGCCCGCCGGTCCACTGGTGGCCCGACCGGTCCGGCGAGGAGGCCGCGGGCGCGGGGTGCGCGAGCCGGTAGTCGCTGTGCCACGCCATGAGCGTCAGGACGCCGAGCACGCCCGCGGCGAGCAGTTGGACGAGGCCCGCCAGGGGCAGGCCGTGGCGCAGCAGCACCACGCCGATCAGGCAGGCCACCGCGGTGAACGAGGTCAGTGTGAGCGTGGCCGACCAGTCCATCGCGGGCGGCCCGCTCTCGACGGGCCCTTTGTAGGGCAGCTCGGCGGACGGCCGGGTCCAGTCCGGTTCCGGGCGCGTGTACGTGTACACGACGACCGCGCAGATCACCGCCTCCAGGGCGGCGATCAGCAGGCCGAGCACCACGTCCAGGCAGCCGGTCGCGAGCGGGCCCGGCCGCTGGTTCGCCGGTCCGGCGGGTCGCATGAGCATGAGGCCACCGTCGTACGGAACGGTGCGGACGGACTCCGCGTTGCCCCTACGGTGACCGGAACGTTGTACGGACGCAGTCGTACGAGGAGGAGGTCCCCGGACGCCACGAGGGGCGTGAATTGGCACTCCGCTTGACCGAGTGCTAATCGCGGTCATAGTCTCAGTGCTGGCACTCCCCACTGGAGAGTGCCAGCAGTTCTGTGCGACCGGCAGGTCCGGCACCCGCGACGACGGGCCCACCTGGTCGCCACCCCAAAGACTGATAACCCCGTGAGATCTCCGAAGGGGGAGACCGGATCGTGTCGACCAGCACCAAGGTTGCGATCAAGCCGCTCGAGGACCGCATTGTGGTCCAGCCGCTCGACGCCGAGCAGACCACGGCCTCCGGCCTGGTCATTCCGGACACGGCCAAGGAGAAGCCCCAGGAGGGCGTCGTCCTGGCTGTGGGCCCGGGCCGCTTCGAGAACGGCGAGCGCCTTCCGCTCGACGTCAAGACCGGCGATGTCGTTCTGTACAGCAAGTACGGCGGCACCGAGGTGAAGTACAACGGCGAGGAGTACCTCGTCCTCTCGGCTCGCGACGTGCTCGCGATCATCGAGAAGTAATTCACCCACGTTTGCTCTGTTCTGCGCCCCTGGCCCCCTGCGAAATAACTAGCCGGGCGGCAGGGGCGCAGTTCTTGTTTTGAGAGGACAGTTCAGCTCCATGGCGAAGATCCTGAAGTTCGACGAGGACGCCCGTCGCGCCCTCGAGCGCGGCGTCAACAAGCTTGCCGACACGGTGAAGGTGACGATCGGTCCCAAGGGCCGCAACGTCGTCATCGACAAGAAGTTCGGTGCGCCCACCATCACCAACGACGGTGTCACCATCGCGCGCGAGGTCGAGCTGGACGACCCGTACGAGAACCTCGGTGCCCAGCTGGTGAAGGAGGTCGCGACCAAGACCAACGACGTAGCCGGTGACGGTACGACCACCGCCACCGTCCTGGCCCAGGCGCTCGTCCGCGAGGGCCTGCGCAACGTGGCCGCGGGCGCGTCCCCGGCCGCCCTGAAGAAGGGCATCGACGCCGCGGTCAAGGCCGTGTCCGAGGAGCTCCTCGCGACCGCCCGTCCGATCGAGGACAAGTCCGACATCGCCGCCGTGGCCGCGCTCTCCGCGCAGGACACCCAGGTCGGCGAGCTCATCGCGGACGCGATGGACAAGGTCGGCAAGGACGGTGTCATCACCGTCGAGGAGTCCAACACCTTCGGTCTGGACCTCGACTTCACCGAGGGCATGGCCTTCGACAAGGGCTACCTGTCCCCGTACATGGTGACCGACCAGGAGCGTATGGAGGCCGTCCTCGACGACCCGTACATCCTGATCCACCAGGGCAAGATCGGCTCGATCCAGGAGCTGCTGCCGCTCCTGGAGAAGGTCATCCAGGCCGGTGCCTCCAAGCCGCTGCTGATCATCGCCGAGGACGTCGAGGGCGAGGCCCTGTCGACCCTGGTCGTCAACAAGATCCGTGGCACCTTCAACGCCGTCGCGGTGAAGGCCCCGGGCTTCGGTGACCGCCGCAAGGCCATGCTCGGCGACATCGCCACCCTCACCGGTGCGACCGTCATCGCCGAGGAGGTCGGCCTCAAGCTCGACCAGGCCGGTCTGGACGTGCTGGGCACCGCCCGTCGCGTGACCGTCTCCAAGGACGACACCACCATCGTGGACGGTGGCGGCAAGTCCGACGAGGTCGCCGGCCGCGTCAACCAGATCAAGGCCGAGATCGAGTCCACGGACTCCGACTGGGACCGCGAGAAGCTCCAGGAGCGCCTGGCGAAGCTGGCCGGCGGTGTCTGCGTGATCCGCGTCGGCGCTGCCACCGAGGTCGAGCTCAAGGAGAAGAAGCACCGTCTGGAGGACGCCATCTCCGCGACCCGCGCCGCGGTCGAGGAGGGCATCGTCTCCGGTGGTGGCTCCGCTCTGGTCCACGCCGTCAAGGTCCTCGAGGGCAACCTCGGCAAGACCGGCGACGAGGCCACCGGTGTCGCGGTCGTGCGCCGCGCCGCCGTCGAGCCGCTCCGCTGGATCGCGGAGAACGCGGGCCTCGAGGGCTACGTCATCACCTCGAAGGTCTCCGAGCTCGACAAGGGCCAGGGCTTCAACGCCGCGACCGGCGAGTACGGCGACCTGGTGAAGGCCGGCGTCATCGACCCGGTCAAGGTCACCCGCTCCGCGCTGGAGAACGCCGCGTCCATCGCGTCGCTGCTGCTCACGACCGAGACCCTGGTCGTCGAGAAGCCGGCCGAGGAAGAGGCCGAGGCCGGTCACGGCCACGGTCACTCGCACTAGCGTGTAGCCGCCCCGCGCAAGCGGTGAGGCCCGGTACCCCGCGAGGGGTACCGGGCCTTTCGCGTGTCCGGCCACCGGTCCGGTCAGGCCGTGCCGCCGGTCCGGCTCGGCCACATCCAGCCCCTCCGGCGATTGAGGAGCGGGGGTACGGGGGCAGCGTCCCCGGGGCTCCGCCCCGGACCCCGCGCCTCAAACGCCGGCGAGGCTGGGTTGGGCCGCGGAGGCCGGACGGGCCGGCAGGCGGACGGGCCGGTCGGTCGGGTCGGGCGGGCGGCCAGACGGGCCGGGCGAACGGGCGAACGGGCCGGGTGGACTACGCCGAGCGCGACAGCGCGTCCCCGTACACCGGGTCCGCGAACGGGCGGCCGGACGCGAAGCGTTCCAGTTCGTCCAGGGCCTGGTCCGCCATCCGGTGCAGCTCGTTGCCCAGCGATCCGGCGATGTGCGGCGTGAGCAGCACGTTCGGCAGGTCGTAGAGCGGCGAGGCCGCCCGGGGCAGGTCGGGGTCCGTCACGTCCAGGACCGCGTGCAGCCGCCCGCTCGTCAGCTCGGGCAGCAGCGCGTCCTCGTCGACCAGCGAACCCCGGGCCGTGTTGATCAGCGTCGCGCCCGACGGCATCGCCGCCAGCTGGGCGGCGCCGATCAGATGCCGCGTCTCCGGCAGCTGCGGAGCGTGCACCGAGACCACCGACCCGCTCGCGCACAGCTCGTCGAGAGCGGCGAGGCGGACACCCAGCCGGGCGGCCTCGTCCGCGCCGACGTAGGGGTCGTACAGCAGGACGTCCAGATCGAAGGGGCGCAGCAGTTCGATCACGCGCCGGCCGATGCGGGAGGCGCCGACGATGCCCACCGTACGGCGGTAGTTGCCGCTGCCGTCCAGCTCGTCCAGCCAGTCGTGGCGGGTGCGCAGTTCCCCGTAACGCCGTGCCGAGCGCAGGACCTGCTTGCCCGCGAAGAGGATCGCGGCCACGGTGAACTCGGCGACCGGCAGCGCGTTGGCCCCGGCCGCGGAGGCGACGGCGATGCCCCGTTCCCAGCAGGCGTCGGTGATGTGGTGCTTGACCGATCCGGCCGCGTGCACCACCGCACGCAGCCGCGGGGCGGCGGCCAGGACCGGCCCGGTGAGCGGCGTCGCGCCCCAGCAGGTGAAGAGCACCTCGGCCTCGGCGAGCGCGGCCGCCACCTCGGGTGACGGGTCGGCCAGGTCGTGGGCGACGAGCCGGGTGTCGGTACGGGTCAGGGTGGCCAGCCGGGTGTGGTGGCGTTCGGCGAGGAGGCGCCCGGCGATGCCGGGGCCCATCGCGAGCAGCGCCCGGGGCCGGTTGTCAGTGGCGTGCGGCATGGTGGAACTCGTACTCCTCGGGGCTCGCGGGGACGGTCACTTGACGCTTCCGGCGGTCAGTCCCGCCTTCCAGTGCCGCTGCAGGGAGACGAAGGCGACGATCAGCGGGATGACGGCGAGCAGGGAGCCGGTGACGACGAGGGGGTAGAAGCTCGGTTCGCCATGGGTGTTGGTGTTCCACGAGTACAGACCGAGGCTCAGGGGGAAGAGTTTGCGGTCCGAGAGCATCACGAGGGGGAGGAAGAAGTTGTTCCAGATCGCGGTGAACTGGAAGAGGAAGACGGTCACGAAGCCCGGCATGACCATGGGCAGACCGACGGACCAGAAGATGCGCAGCTCGCCCGCCCCGTCGATACGGGCGGCCTCCAGGGCCTCGTTCGGTATGTAGCCGGTGCTGAACACCCGGGCCAGATACACGCCGAACGGGTTGACGAGCACCGGGATCAGCACGGACCAGTAGGTGTTCACCAGGCCGACCTTGGACGCCAGCAGATACATCGGCAGGGCGAGCGCGGTGGTCGGGACGAGCACGCCCATCAGCACCAGGCCGAACAGCTGGTCCTTGCCCCGGAAGGCGTACTTGTCGAAGGCGTACCCGGCGGCGACGCAGATCAGCGAGCAGGCGATGGCCCCGACGCCCGCGTACAGAAGGCTGTTGAGGTACCAGCGGAAGTAGATGCCGTCCCCGTAGGACGCCAGGTTCGACAGGTTCTCGCCGAGGTTGAAGCCGTCGAAGGAGAACGCGTTGCCGGCGAGCAGGCCGCCGGTGTCCTTGGTGGCGGCGGTGACCAGCCAGACGAGCGGGAAGAGCATGTAGACGACGGCGAGCAGCAGGAAGCCGTTGACCGCGGTCTTCGACATCCAGCGGCCGCGGGAGGCGGGGGAACTCATGCTTTCTTGCCCTTCCGGCCGGTGAAGCGGGTGACGACGAAGGACAGCAGCGCGGCGGTGAGTGCCAGCAGGATGGAGGCGGCGGCGGCGAGGCCGTAGTCGTTGCGTTCGAAGGCCGCGGTGTACGCGTACATGTTCGGCGTCCAGGTGGAGGAGACGGCGGAGCCGGTCCCCTTGTTGAGGATCAGCGGCTCGGTGAACAGCTGGAGCGAGCCGATGACGGTGAACAGCGCGACCATCACGACGGACGCGCGGATCAGCGGGACCTTGATGCCGATCGCGATCCGCCAGGCGCCGGCCCCGTCGACCGTGGCCGCTTCGAGTACGGAGCGGTCGATGGCCTGCAACGCGGCATAGAAGATCACCATGTTGTAGCCGAGCCACTCCCACAGCGCGATGTTGACGACCGAGGGCAGGGCCCCGTCGGGGGAGAAGAAGTCGAAGCCGATGCCGCCGGACTCCATGGCACTGACCACCGGGCTGAGCTGCGGTGTGTAGAGGTACACCCAGATCAGCGCGGCGATGATGCCGGGCACGGCATGAGGCAGGAACAGCGCGAGCTGGAAGAATCGGCGGGCGCGGGCCAGCGTGGAGTCCAGCAGCAGGGCGAGGGCGAGGGCTCCGACGAGCAGGAGCGGAATGTAGAACAGGCAGTATCCGAGGAGTACGCCGAAGCCCTCGCGGAACGCCCGGTCGCCCAGGGCCGCCGTGTAGTTGTCGAGTCCGCTGAAGACGGTCTCGGTGCCGCCGAAGCCCAGGCCGGACTGCTTCTCGGTGAACAGGCTGAGCCAGACCGCGTAGCCGATCGGCAGCACCATCGCCAGCGTGAACAGTACGAAGAAGGGCCCCAGCAGGATGGCGGCGGCTCTGGTCGTCCGGGCGCGCTTCATCAGCCTGCGTCCTCGACCTTCAGACCGCGCTTCTTCAGCTCGGCGACCGTCGCGTCGTGCCCGGCCTTCACCGCCTCCTCGATGGTGGTTCCGCCGCTGGCGACCTTGCCGAACTGGTCCTTCATCGTGGTGTTCGTGGTGCCGGTCGTCGGGCCCCAGCTCCAGTCCGGGCCGATGGACGTCGCGGCGTCCCCGAACACCCGGTAGATGTCCTGGCCGCCGTAGAAGTCCGCGTCGAAGGCCTTCTTCGCGACGGGGCGCAGGGACGCCGCGGCCGGGAAGGCGCTCGATGTGCCGGACTCGATGCGGGCCTTGATGCCTTCCTCGGTGGTCGACATCCAGGTGGCGAACTCGACCGCGGCCCCGGCCTTCTTGCTGTTCTTCGTCACCGCGAAGGTCGAGCCGCCGAGCATGCCGCTGGCCGGCTTCCCGTCCCAGCTGGGCATCGGGGCGACGGCCCACTTGCCGCTCTGCTCGGGCAGGGTGCCCTTGAGGACGCCCGCGCCCCAGGCCGCGCCGAGGTACCCGACGGTGCCGCCGTTCTTGAGGGAGTTGGTCCACTCGGGGCTGAAGGAGGCGTTGGCGCGGATCAGGTCGTCGTCGAGCAGACCCTGCCAGTAGCCGGCGACCTTCTCGGTGGCGGCGTCGGTGGTGTTCACCTTCCAGGTGTCACCCTCGGGCTTGTACCACTGGGCGCCGGCCTGCCAGGCCATCGCCTGGAACGTAGTCGGGTCGTCGGGGAAGAAGGTGCCGATGCGGGCCTTCCCGTCCGCCTTCTTGACCTTCTCGGCGGCCTTGCGGAAGTCGTCCCAGGTCTTGGGGACCTCGACGCCGTACTTCTCGAACAGGTCCTTGCGGTAGTAGAACGACTGCGGCGAGGCGTCGAAGGGGACGGCCCAGTTCTTGCCGCCGAGCGTCGTCAGCTCCACGGCCTGGGGCAGCAGCTTCTTCCTGATGTCCTCGGTGAAGTACTGGCCGATGTCCTGGAGCGCACCCTGGCTGACGTACTCCGGGAGTTGCGGATATTCGATCGAGACGAGGTCGGGGGCGTTGCCCGCCTTCACGGCGTTGGAGATCTTGGCGTAGCCGCCCGCGTTGCCGGACGGGATCTCCTCGTACACCACCTTGATGTTCGTGTGGGAGGCGTTGAACGCGTCAACGACCTCCTTGGACCCCTTGGCCCAGCCCCAGAAGGTGATGCTGACGGGCTTGCCGTCGCTTCCGGCGGCGGACGTGTCGTCACCGCTGCCGCCGCAGGCCGTGAGAACGGCGAGGGCGGTGGCGGCGCCGACTACGGCGAGGGACGTTCTGCTCGAACTGCGGCTCACAGCGAGGCTCCTGAACAGGCGGCGACATGGGCGTTGGCCGTGATCCTTGGACCAGCCGTGACCGAAGTCAAGAGCGAAAGATCGATTGATCGAAAAAAGATCAGAAGAGTTGCGTGCGGAATGCGTGGGGAGCGCCCACGGAGGCTGCTGGGAACGGCGCCGGGAGTGCCCGGGGAGCGCCCCGCGAACGGGTCCGGGCGAGGCCTACGGAAGCGGCGCCCCGCAGGAGTCCCTGACCCGCAGCTGGGGGAGCAGGGTCAGGTGCCGGCGCGGTGTGTCGGTGCCGCCCTGCCCCAGCCGTTCCACCAGCAGCTCCGTCGCATGGCGGCCCACCTCGCGCTTGGGCGGGGCCACGGCGGTGAGGGGAGTGTCCGCGAGCGCCGCCACCTCGTCGTCGTACGCGATCAGCGCGAGGTCCTCCGGTACCCGCACGCCCAGCTCCGCCAGGCGCTGCACCACCTGGATCGCGTCCACGTCGTTGTGGATCAGCGCCGCCGTCGCCACCCCGGAGCGGACCGCCTCGCGCAAGGCCTGCACGGCTTCCTCGAACACCTCCGGGGCCAGATCGGCCGGTACGGAGTCGATCACGTCCTGCGGTGCGCGCAGCCCGAGCACGGTCAGCGCCTCCACGTATCCGGAGCGCACCGCGAGGGCGGTCGGGGAGTCGGCGCGGGCCATCAGCAGCGGTGTTCCGTGCCCGAGACCCACCAGGTGGCGCACGGCCAGCAGCACCCCGTGCGCATGGTCCGAGCAGACGCGGTCCAGGCCGTCCAGGGGGGACCCGGCGGTGGGCCTGCGCTCCAGCAGGACGGCCGGTACGGGCAGCGAGCTGATCCAGTCGCCGAAGGCGGACGGGTCGCCCGGATGCTGCCAGCCGGGCGCGACGAGCAGCCCCTCGGCGCCCGCGGACAGCAGTCCCTCGGTGCGGGCCTGGTCCTCCTGCGGCCGGTAGTCGGAGATCCGCAGGATCAGCCGGGCACCCGCCCGGGCGGCCGCCTCGTGAGCGCCCCGGATGACTTCGGCGAAGTAGTAGGTCGCCGAGGGCGCGAGCATGCCGAGCACCAGGCCGTTGCCGGCGGCTGGCCCTTTCGCGGGGGCGGCGTCCTGGGGCCAGGACACCGAACCGTGGGCCCGGTCGAGCAGGCCGCGGCCGGCCAGGTCCTCGACGTCCCGGCGCACGGTGACGGGCGAGACCCCCAGCTGCGAGGCCAGGTCCGAGACCCGGGCCGAGCCCCGGTCGCGTACCAGTCCGAGCAGGCGGTCATGACGTTCAGCAGCACTTTCGCGCACGGTGGCAGTCCCCTCGCAGTGTGTGGCCCGGCCCCGGGCCCGACCGGTTCCGGAGCCGGTGTCCGACCCTAGACCAACGTGATCGAACGATGGGAGTTTCGATCATTCAAACGTAATCCATTGACGTTCGATCAATCCGAGTCCAGGATTCCCGGCGATGCCGATCCGGCCGTTCCCGGCACGACCCCGACTGTTCGTACGGAGGAATTGTGAGACATCGCGTCACCGCAGCGGCGCTCGCGGCCCTGGCCGTTGCCGCCGGACTGACCGTCGCAGGACCGGACGCCGCGCAGGCGGCACCCGCCGGCCGTACCTTTCACGTCGACTGCTCGGCCGCCCCCGACGGGGCCACCGGCAGCCGGCAGCACCCCTGGACCACGCTCGACGAGGCCAACGCGCACCCCTACGGGCCCGGTGACCGGCTCCTGTTCAGGCGCGGCGCCACCTGCACCGGCACCCTCGCACCCACGGGCACCGGCTCCGCCCGAGCGCCGTTCACCATCGCCGACTACGGCAACGGCCCGGACCGTGCCCGGCTCGACGGCGCCGGCGCCCACGACACCGTTCTGCTCTCCAACACGCAGTACGTGCACCTCAGGAACCTGGAGATCACCAACGCCGACCACCCGGGCAGCGAGCGCAACGGCGTCCGTCTGCGCCTGACCGACTTCGGCGTCGCCCGCGGCTTCGACATCAGCGGCCTCTACATCCACGACGTGCGCGGCGGCGACCACAAGACCGTGTCCGGCTCCAGCGCCATCCACATCGCGGTCGAGGGCACGGCGAAGGCCAGCTGGTACGACGGTCTGGACATCGGTCACAACCGCATCGAGGACGTCGACCGCGAGGGCGTCTACTTCAAGTCGACCTTCTCCAGGCGCGATCTGGTCGGCGGGCAGCAGGACCCGGACGTCTACCCGGGGGAGTGGACCCCCAGCACCGGCGTGCGCATCCACCACAACACGCTCAAGTCCCTGGCCGGCGACGGCATGAAGCTCGACACCACGAGCGGCGCCCGGGTCGACCACAACCGGGTCGACGGATTCCAGCTCCGCTCGCCCTCCGCCAACGCGGGCATCTGGACCTTCAACACCGACGACACGACCGTCGAGCACAACGAGGTCTCGGGCGGCGGCAACACCCACGACGGCATGTCCTTCGACGCCGACGGCGCCTCGCGGAACACCGTCTTCCAGTACAACTACAGCCACGACAACAAGGGCGGCTTCCTGCTGATCTGCCCGTACAGCGGGGCGAAGACCCTGGGCACGGTCGCCCGCTACAACGTCAGCCGCAACGACGGCGCCCGCCTGATCCAGAACTGCTGGGGCCCGATCCTGGGCACCGAGATCTACAACAACACGTTCCACAACAAGGAGCGGATCCCCGGCTACCTCGTCCAGGACGACGCCGGCAGTCCTGCCACCACCCAGCACGAACTGACCATCCGCAACAACGTCTTCGTCAGCGAGGGCACCGGCGGCTACGCCTTCAAGAACCCGACCCCCGGGCTCTCCTTCGACCACAACGCCTTCTACGGCATCGACATGACGCGCCCGGACCCCGGCGGCGTCACCGCCGACCCGAAGCTCCGGGACGACTTCCGGCTCGGCGCGGGCTCGCCCGCCCTCGCCGCCGGAGCCGTCATCGAGGACAACGGCGGCAAGGACTACTTCGGCAGCCGCCTGAAGCCCGGCGCTCCCAACATCGGCGCCTACGCGGGCCGCGGCCTGCGGTAACCCACCGCTCACTGCGGTCCGTACTTGCGGCCTGTCTTGGAGGTGACCCCTCCGAGCAGGCCGCGCGGCGTCACCTTCACCAGGCCCATCAACGCCTTGTACCGCGCGTCGGGGACCGACAGCGACTTGCCGCGCGCCAGGTCCGCCAGCGCCGTCGCCACCAGCTTGTCGGCGTCGAGCCACATCCAGCCCGGGATGTTGCCGGTGCCCATCCCGGCCCGCTCATGGAACTCCGTCCGTACGAAGCCGGGGCACAGGGCCATCATCCGCACGCCGGAACCGGCCAGGTCCTTCGCCGCGCCCTGGGTGAACTGCACGACCCACGCCTTGGACGCCCCGTACGTACCGCGCGGCACGAACGCGGCGACGGAGGCCACGTTCACGACGCCGCCCCTGCCCCGCTCCTTCATGCCGGCCGCGGCCGCCGAGGTCAGCCGCAGGACCGCCTCGCAGTGCACCTTCAGCATCGCCAGTTCGTCGGCCATCGGGACGTCGAGGAACTGCCCCTTGTTGCCGAACCCGGCGTTGTTGACCAGCAGATCGACCGGCTGCTTACGGTCCGCCAGCCTGCTCTCGACCGCGGCGATCCCGTCGTCCGCGGACAGATCCGCCGTCAGCACCTCGGCCTCGATGCCGTGCCGGTCGTGCAGTTCGGTGGCCTGGTCCCGCAGCCGGTCGGTGTCGCGGGCCACCAGCACGAGGTTGTGCCCCTCGGCCGCGAGCCGCCGCGCGAAGGCGGCGCCGATGCCCGCGGTCGCGCCCGTAATCAGTGCAGTCGTCATACGCGGCACGTTAGTGCCCCGTGCGGGCCCGGCGACGACCCGCCCACCGCTCCCCGCTCAGGCCTGACGGGGCACGTACGCGCGGGCGCTCCGCAGCGCCTCGGGGTGCAGTGCCTCGCCGGCCGGAAGCAGCAGCGGCAGCAGCTCGCGCTGCGTCGTCACGGCCCGGAACTGCAACTGCACCGTCACCTCGTGGTCCGGCCGGTGCACGATCTCGACCGGGTCGCCGGCCCGGATGCTGCCCGCCGTGATCACCCGGAGGTACGCCCCCGGGACCGCCGCCCGCGTGAACCGCTTCACCCAGCGCGCCTCGTCGAGGT
This sequence comes from Streptomyces sp. OR43, assembly GCF_008042275.1. Lineage (GTDB taxonomy): Bacteria > Actinomycetota > Actinomycetes > Streptomycetales > Streptomycetaceae > Streptomyces. The sequence goes on from NZ_RDBK01000043.1 coordinate 2,484,506, forward strand.
GGCCCGCGAACGTACGGCACGGAATCCGGCCGGAGGTGACCTCCAGAACCAGCTCCGCGCCGATCCGCCAGCGCTCGCCGATCAGCGCACCGCCGACCTCCAGCCCGCCCGTGGTCAGGTTCTCGCCGAACGAGCCGTTGGGCAGCGGGCGCCCCAGTTCCCGCTCCCACCCGTCGAGGTCCTCGCGTGCGAAGGCGTACACGGCCTGGTGCGAGCCGCCGTGGTGGCGCAGGTCGCAGACCGTGTCCCCGGCCAGACCACTGCCGCCCACGCCCTCGGGACCCGGGTCGCAGACGCGTATGAGTCCCTCGACGGGGTGCTTGTCGATCCCGGTCATGCCGCCCGGGGCGTCGGTGTAGGGCGCCGCCATGGGGCGGCCCGCGTTCACGGTCAGCACAGTCTTCGCAGTCATGCCCGAACGTTAGCGAGTCCCCGGCTCAAAGCTGTACGCGAATAATTCGCGGCTGACCCAAGAGTCCCTTATGTTGGAAGGGTGATCGAAGCCCGTCATCTCCGAGTCCTGCGCGCCGTGGCCGGTACCGGCTCCTTCTCCGCCGCCGCCCGCGAGCTCGGCTGCACCCAGCCCGCCGTGAGCCAGCAGATGAAGGCACTGGAGTCCTCGGCGGGCACCACGCTGCTCATCCGCACCGGACGGGAGATGCGGCTGACACAGGCCGGTGAGGCACTCGTGCGTCATGCCTCGGGCATCCTCGCCGGGCTCACTGCCGCCGAGGAGGAGGTCGCCGCGATCGCCGGGCTGCGGGCCGGCCGGGTCCGGCTGGTCTCCTTCCCCAGCGGCAGCTCCACCCTGGTCCCGGGCGCCCTCGCGGCGCTCCGGGCCGCCCATCCCGGCACCCGGGTCTCCCTGGTCGAGGCCGAACCGCCGCACTCGGTGGAGATGCTGCGCGACGGCGACTGCGACATCGCGCTGGCCTTCCGGTACGGCACGCAGGGCGCGGAGTGGGACGACCTCGTGGTGCGGCCCCTGCTCACCGACCGGCTGATCGGTCTCGTCCCCGAAGGGCACCCTTTCGCGGGCCGGGACGAGGTGGGTATCGGTGAACTCGCCGGGGAGCCGTGGATCGCCGGCTGCCCGCGCTGCCGCCGGCAGCTGGTGGAGGTCTGCGAGGCGTCCGGCTTCACCCCGCGGATCGACTTCGCCACCGACGACTACCCGGCGGTGATCGGCCTGGTCGGCGCGGGCCTCGGGGTGGCCGTCCTGCCGGCGCTGGCGATCGAGTCGGTGCGTCCCAGGGGGGCCAGGACCGTGACGGTGGAGCCCGCCATCGAGCGCGAGATCGTCGCGCTGACCCTGCCCGACCTGGCGCAGGTCCCGGCCGTGGCGGCCACCCTGGACCAGCTGTCGCTGGCGGCCGCGCGCTGAGCGGTCCGCCGTGCCGGCCCCGGGGGACGCGCAGCCCCGGCCGCGACTGAAGAATCGTTTCTGCCTTGATGGGGCGCGGCGGGGTCAGCCGTGCCCGGGTGGCGACGAGGGGGCGGCCGCGCTGATCAGCCTGTTGCGGGCCCGGCCCATGAGCTCCTCGCGCTCGTCCTCGGTCAGTCCTCCCCACACCCCGTAGGGCTCACGTACCGCCAGTGCGTGGGCGGCGCACTCGGCGCGTACCGGGCAGCGCATGCAGACCTCTTTGGCGGAGGTCTCGCGGGCGCTCCGGGCGGCTCCGCGTTCCCCCTCGGGGTGGAAGAACAGGGAGCTGTCGACCCCTCGGCAGGCCGCCAGCAGCTGCCAGTCCCACAGATCGGCGTTGGGTCCGGGAAGGCGGGAGAAATCTGCCATTGCTTGTCCCCTCGAAACCATGCTGTGTCGGAAACGTCGTGGTCGTCCGTCGTACCGTGCCCATGACCGTACATCTACGGTGTTAGTAGATGTAAATATGACTGATTGCGAATCTAGTCACAGACACCAGCAAAAGGGAAGAAAACCCGCTAAATGGGGCATAAGTTCATGGGAAGTTTTCGGTTGACGGCTGGACGACCCGTGGCGCTCTCCTCCGTGGTCGGTCCCTCACGTAGAGTGCCGAACCCGGTCGTCCGACCCGTAACTCTTTCGAGTGACCATCGTTGAGAGGGCGGAGGCGGTTGACGGAGAAAGCGATCGGGCAGATGTCCGAGAGTGTCAACCGCACAGGTGACGACTTGTAACAGCCTGGAGGCACAAGGTGACGCGCATCAGCTGCGGAGGGCGGTCATGACATCCGTTCTCGTCTGCGACGATTCCCCGCTTGCCCGAGAAGCGCTCCGTCGCGCGGTCGCGACCGTGCCCGGCGTCGAGCGTGTGACGACGGCGGCCAACGGGGAGGAAGTTCTCCGGCGCTGGGGTGCCGACCGTTCGGATCTGATTCTCATGGACGTACGCATGCCCGGTCTGGGAGGTGTGGAGACCGTCCGCCGACTGCTCTCCGCCGACCCCGGGGCGCGGATCATCATGCTGACCGTCGCCGAGGACCTGGACGGGGTCGCGCTCGCGGTCGCCGCCGGGGCCCGCGGCTACCTGCACAAGGACGCCTCCCGGGCGGAGCTCCGGGCGACCGTCACCCAGGCCCTGGCCGATCCGACGTGGCGGCTCGCCCCGCGCCGGCTGCGCTCGGCCGAGATGGGCGCGGCGCCCACGCTCACGGCGCGTGAGATCCAGGTCCTCGAAGGAATGAGCCACGGCCGCTCCAACGCGGAGATCGGCCGTGAACTGTTCCTCTCCGAGGACACGGTGAAGACGCACGCCAGGCGTCTGTTCAAGAAGCTCGGAGCCTCGGACCGGGCGCACGCGGTGGCACTCGGTTTCCGCTGGGGCCTGGTCCGCTGAGGGCCGGCCGTGACCGGCCGCCGTACCCATCCCCGTCCGCTCGCGGGCGGACGGGGCGACCCCGCGCAAGCGGTGCGGAGCCGGCTCGTGTCCGCGGACGCGACCGGCTCGTACGCCGCCCGTGCAGCCCGCCGCCCCGGCGGCATGTGACGCTTCCCGGCCGATGACGCATCCTTGAGACGTGGAGTTCCTCGGGAACGATTCGGTCGAGCGGAAGGGGAGGGCGCAGGACATGACTTCCGGCGCACCCGCTCATAACGCTTCAGTGCACAACTACGGACGCGGTGCCGCGGATGACGCGGCACCGGGGCACCATGGTTCGATGCGCGAGGACGGAACGACGGTGATCGGTGCCCTGGTGCATCGCGCCGTCGAGGGCGACGCGCAGGCCACCCATGATCTGCTGGCCCACGTCCACCCCCTCGCGCTGCGCTACTGCAGGTCCCGGCTGAACCGGCTGCCCGGTGATGCCCGTCACTTCGTGGAGGACCTGGCGCAGGAGGTCTGCGTCGCGGTGCTGATGGCACTGCCGCGGTACAAGGACACCGGCAGGCCCTTCGAAGCCTTCGTCTTCGCCATCGCCGGCCACAAGGTGGCCGACCTCCAGCGCGCCGCGATGCGGCACCCGGGGTCGACCGCCGTGCCCTCCGACGAGATGCCGGAGCGGCCGGACGACTCGCTCGGGCCCGAGGAGCGGGCGCTCCTCAGCAGCGATGCCGCCTGGGCCAAGAAGCTCCTCGCCAACCTTCCGGAGAACCAGCGCGAGCTGCTGGTCCTGCGGGTCGCCGTCGGGCTCACCGCCGAGGAGACCGGACAGATGCTCGGCATGTCGCCGGGTGCCGTCCGGGTCGCCCAGCACCGTGCGCTCAGCCGGCTGCGGGCCCTCGCGGAACAGTGAACGGGACACCGGTCCGTGCCGTAGGAAGCTACAGAACCTCCAGGTGATCTTGCTCGTGGAATGAGACGCCGCCAGAGGCCGTTAGCATGGACATCCGCACCGATCAAGGCCATTTGGGGAAGGTGTCATGACTGCAAACGTCGACGGAGTGCCCGAGAAATTCGCGACGCTCGGGCTGACATACGACGACGTGCTGCTGCTGCCGGGCGCATCCGAGGTGCTGCCCAACGCGGTCGACACCTCGACGCTCATCTCACGGAACGTACGCGTGAACATCCCGCTGCTGTCCGCCGCGATGGACAAGGTGACCGAGGCCCGGATGGCCATCGCCATGGCCCGTCAGGGCGGCGTCGGCGTGCTCCACCGCAACCTCTCGGTCGAGGACCAGGTCAACCAGGTCGACCTGGTGAAGCGGTCCGAGTCCGGCATGGTCACCGACCCGATCACGGTCGGCCCGGACGCCACGCTCGGCGACGCCGACGCGCTCTGTGCCAAGTTCCGCATCAGCGGCGTCCCGGTCACCGACCCGGCGGGCAAGCTGCTCGGCATCGTCACCAACCGCGACATGGCCTTCGAGTCGGACCGCTCGCGCCAGGTGCGCGAGGTCATGACGCCGATGCCGCTGGTCACCGGCCGGGTCGGCATCTCCGGCGTGGACGCCATGGAGCTGCTGCGCCGCCACAAGATCGAGAAGCTTCCGCTGGTCGACGAGGCGGGCATCCTCAAGGGCCTCATCACGGTCAAGGACTTCAAGAAGGCCGAGCAGTACCCGAACGCGGCCAAGGACGCCGAGGGCCGGCTGCTCGTCGGCGCGGCCGTCGGTGCCAGCCCGGAAGCACTGGACCGCGCCCAGGCGCTGGCCGGGGCCGGGGTGGACTTCCTGATCGTCGACACCTCGCACGGCCACAACAGCAACGCCCTCAACTGGATGGCGAAGATCAAGTCGGCCGTGAACGTGGACGTCATCGGCGGCAACGTCGCGACCCGCGACGGCGCCCAGGCCCTGGTCGACGCCGGTGTCGACGGCGTCAAGGTCGGCGTCGGACCCGGTTCGATCTGTACCACCCGTGTGGTCGCCGGTATCGGCGTCCCGCAGGTCACCGCGATCTACGAGGCCGCGCTGGCCGCCCGTGCGGCGGGCGTCCCGGTCATCGGCGACGGCGGCCTCCAGTACTCCGGCGACATCGGCAAGGCGCTGGCCGCCGGTGCCGACAGCGTGATGCTGGGCTCCCTCCTCGCGGGCTGCGAGGAGTCGCCGGGCGAGCTCCTCTTCATCAACGGCAAGCAGTTCAAGTCGTACCGCGGCATGGGTTCGCTGGGCGCGATGCAGTCCCGCGGACAGGGCCGCTCGTACTCCAAGGACCGCTACTTCCAGGCCGAGGTGTCCTCCGACGACAAGCTCGTCCCCGAGGGCATCGAGGGCCAGGTGCCCTACCGCGGCCCGCTGGCCAACGTGCTGCACCAGCTCGTCGGCGGCCTCCGCCAGACGATGGGCTACGTGGGCGCCGCCTCCGTCGACGAGATGGAGAGCAAGGGCCGCTTCGTGCGGATCACGTCCGCGGGTCTCAAGGAGAGCCACCCGCACGACATCCAGATGACGGTCGAAGCACCGAACTACAGCAGGAAGTAACGCGACAGCGCAGGTGAGGGGCGGTCCGGGGTTCCCGGAACCGCCCCTCCTGTGTGTGTCGGGGATACTGGACAGCGCAGACGTAGAGGGAAAGGCCACACCATCGTGACTGAGATCGAGATCGGGCGCGGCAAGCGCGGCCGCCGGGCATACGCATTCGACGACATCGCCGTCGTCCCGAGCCGCCGGACCCGCGACCCGAAGGAGGTCTCGATCGCCTGGCAGATCGACGCCTACCGCTTCGAGCTGCCGTTCCTGGCCGCTCCCATGGACTCCGTGGTCTCCCCGCAGCACGCCATCCGCATCGGCGAGCTCGGCGGCCTCGGGGTGCTCAACCTGGAAGGCCTGTGGACCCGGCACGCCGACCCGCAGCCGCTCCTCGACGAGATCGCCGAGATGCCGGTCGAGTCCGCGACCCGCCGGCTCCAGGAGATCTACTCCGCCCCCATCCAGGAGGAGCTGATCGGCCGGCGCATCAAGGAGGTGCGCGACGCCGGTGTCGTCACCGCCGCCGCGCTCTCCCCGCAGCGCACCGCCCAGTTCTCCAAGGCCGTCGTCGACGCGGGTGTGGACATCTTCGTCATCCGCGGTACGACGGTCTCCGCCGAGCACGTCTCGGGTGCGGCCGAGCCGCTCAACCTGAAGCAGTTCATCTACGAGCTGGACGTCCCGGTGATCGTCGGCGGCTGCGCCACGTACACCGCGGCCCTGCACCTGATGCGTACGGGCGCGGCCGGTGTCCTCGTCGGCTTCGGCGGCGGCGCCGCGCACACCACGCGCAACGTCTTCGGCATCCAGGTTCCGATGGCGACCGCGGTCGCCGATGTGGCCGGTGCCCGCCGCGACTACATGGACGAGTCCGGCGGCCGGTACGTGCACGTGATCGCGGACGGCGGCGTCGGCTGGTCCGGCGACATCCCGAAGGCCGTCGCCTGCGGTGCGGACGCCGTGATGATGGGATCCCCGCTCGCCCGCGCGACGGACGCGCCGGGCCGCGGCCGCCACTGGGGCATGGAGGCCGTCCACGAGGACGTGCCGCGCGGCAAGCTGGTCGACCTCGGCTCCGTCGGGACGACCGAGGAGGTCCTCACCGGTCCTTCGCACACCCCCGACGGTTCGATGAACATCTTCGGCGCCCTGCGCCGGGCGATGGCGACGACGGGGTACAGCGACCTCAAGGAGTTCCAGCGCGTCGAGGTGACGGTGGCGGACTCGCAGCACCGCCGCTGATTGCACGGAACATGACGGGAGGGCCCGGACCACGATCGTGGTCCGGGCCCTCCCGTGTGTCGTGCGTGGGGTCCGCGACTAGTCGGACGTCTTGCGGGCCGTGGAGAACGCGACCACGGCGGCGACGGCGAAGAAGACGAAGCTGAGCGCGTCGGAGTCTTCCTTCCACACCGTGTTCAGGTCGCTGAAGTGGTCGAAGAAGATCTCGGTGACCGAGAGCGGGAGCTGCTTGCTGATGATGATCGCTTCACCGAGCAGCTGGCCGAAGTAGACGCCGACCAGGGCGAGGGCGCCACTGATGACGGGCAGGGCGGGGTTGCGGCCGCCGAGCTTGCCGGCGGCGAAGCCGACGATGGCGCCGACACCCACGGCCGCGTAGCCGATCTCGTGCTTCGTGGCGCCGATGATCGCACCGTAGATGCCCGCCGCGACGAGTGCCGCGATGAACGCGACGAGGATGCCCAGGCCCACGTTGTTGCGCGCCGGTGCCACCGGGGCGAAGGGTGCGCCGCCGCCGAACGGGGCGCCGACGGGCTGCTGACCCGCGAACGGGTTGCCGGTCGGGGCGCCGGGCTGGGGCTGGCCGGGCTGCGCGGCGTAGGGGTTGCCGGGCGTGGGCTGACCGTCGTACGGCTGGTTCGGCGGTGGTACGGGCGTGCTCATGGTGGGTTCCCCCTGGGACTGTGGCGCACTGATGTGCGAGGAGTGACGCCGCAGGCTAGCAGTCGGTTCCGACATTGACCCACCGGAATCCTTGGGGGGACTGCGATCAGAGGCGGTGCGCGGCCCCCGCCGGGGTCGCGCCACGGGTGTCGAGAAGGAGCTGCGCCTTCACCGCGAGGCCCTGGAGGTCGTAGGTGCGGTGGTGCTGGAGCAGCACCGTCAGATCGGCGCTGGAGGCGGCTTCGTACAGCGAATCGGCACGCGGGACCGGGAGTTCGCGTACGCGCCAGTCCAGGACGTGTGGATCGTGGTAGCCGATCTGGGCGCCCATGTCCATCAGCCGGGTGGCGATCTCGCGGGCGGGGGAGGCCTCCTGGTCGGCGAGGTCCGGCTTGTAGGTGACGCCCAGGAGCAGGATCCGGGCGCCGCGGACGGACTTCCCGTGCTCGTTGAGGAGGGTGGCGCAGCGCTGGATCACGTACTGCGGCATCCGGTCGTTGATCTCCTGGGCGAGCGAGACCATCCGCAGCGGGTGTCCGGGGGTGCGGCTGTTGTACGGGAGGTAGCCCGGGTCGACCGGGGCGCCGTGGCCGCCGACGCCGGGGCCGGGGCGGAAGGGCTGGAAGCCGAAGGGCTTGGTCTCGGCGCACCGGATGACGTCCCAGAGGTCGACGCCGAGGTCATGGCAGAGCACGGCCATCTCGTTGACCAGCGCGATGTTGACGTGCCGGAAGTTGGTCTCCAGGACCTTGGTCATCTCGGCCTCGCGCGGGCCGCGGGCGCGCACGACCTTGTCGGTGAGCCGGCTGTAGAAGGCGGCGGCCGATTCCGTGCAGGCGGGGGTCAGGCCGCCGATGACCTTGGGGGTGTTGGTGTAGACGTGCGTGCGGTTGCCGGGGTCGAGGCGGCTGGGGGAGTGGGCGAGGTGGAAGTCGCGTCCGCCGCGCAGCCCGGAGCCCTCCTCGAGGAGGGGGAGCAGGAAGTTCTCGGTGGTGCCGGGGGGTACGGCCGATTCCAGGAGCACGGTGGTGTGCGGGCGCAGCCGGGCGGCCAGGGCGCGGGCCGCGTCGCCGACGGCGGTGAGGTCGAGGGTGCGGTCGGGGCCGAGGGGTGTGGGGGCGCAGATCACGGCGGTACGGACCCGGCCCAGCTCGCCCTGGTTGGTGGTGGGGCGGAATCCTCCGGACAGCATCCGGCGGATGTCGGACGCGGTGAGCGATCCCTCGACCGGGGTACGGCCCGCGGAGAGCTCGGCGAAGGCCCGGGGGTCGGTGTCGTAGCCGATGGTCTGGATACCGGCCGACACGGCGGCTTGGGCGAGGGGCAGGCCGAGGTGACCGAGTCCGATGACGGCGAGGTCTGCAGGCACGTGGGTGGCCGTCCTTCCCTGGGAACCGAGAAAGCGCAACTGCTGGGGACAGTGCAATGTCAGACTAGGCGTAAATATGACCTATATGTCGCATTGTGTGGCCGTCGTCGTCCGGGTGTTGTCCACAGGCGGTGGCTGAAGTCGCGGAGCGCGGACAGAATCGAGAGGTGGGCACGGGCACCCGACCCCGCGGTCGGACCGCATCCCCGTGCCGGACCACCCCGATCTACCGGGAGGCAGCAGTGAGGACAGCGACACTGGGACCCGCGGAGCGTGCGGCAGCGCTCGCCGCGATGGCCGAGCGCGAACTGGACGTGCTGGTCGTGGGGGCGGGCGTGGTCGGCGCCGGGACGGCACTCGACGCGGTGACGAGAGGGCTCTCGACGGGACTGGTCGAGGCGCGCGACTGGGCCTCCGGCACGTCGAGCAGGTCGAGCAAGCTGATCCACGGCGGGCTGCGCTATCTGGAGATGCTCGACTTCGCGCTCGTCCGCGAGGCGCTGAAGGAGCGCGGGCTGTTGCTGGAGCGCCTCGCCCCGCACCTCGTGAAACCGGTGCCGTTCCTCTATCCCTTGCAGCACAAGGGCTGGGAGCGGCTGTACGCCGGTTCCGGCGTCGCGCTGTACGACGCGATGTCGGTGTCCTCCGGGCACGGCCGCGGGCTGCCCGTGCACCGCCACCTCTCCCGCCGCCAGGCCCTGCGGGTCGCGCCGGCGCTCAAGCGGGACGCCCTGGTGGGGGCCCTGCAGTACTACGACGCCCAGATGGACGACGCCCGCTATGTGGCGACGCTGGTGCGGACCGCCGCCGGGTACGGCGCGCAGGTGGCGAACCAGGCACGGGTGGTCGGCTTCCTCCGGGAGGGCGAACGGGTCGTCGGCGCCCGGGTGGCGGACGTCGAGGCGGGCGGCGAGTACGAGGTCAGGGCCAAACAGGTGGTCAACGCCACCGGCGTCTGGACGGATGACACCCAGGCGCTGATCGGCGAGCGCGGCCAGTTCCACGTACGGGCCTCCAAGGGCATCCATCTGGTCGTCCCCAAGGACCGCATCCACTCCTCCACGGGCCTGATCCTGCGCACCGAGAAGTCCGTGCTCTTCGTCATCCCGTGGGGACGGCACTGGATCGTCGGGACGACGGACACCGACTGGGACCTGGACAAGGCCCATCCGGCCGCCTCCAGCGCGGACATCGACTATCTGCTCGAACACGTCAACTCCGTCCTCGCCACCCCGCTGACCAGGGACGACGTCCAGGGCGTCTACGCGGGCCTGCGGCCGTTGCTGGCCGGCGAGTCGGACGCGACCAGCAAGCTGTCGCGCGAACACACGGTGGCGCACCCGCTGCCGGGCCTCGTCGTCGTCGCGGGAGGCAAGTACACGACGTACCGGGTGATGGCGAAGGACGCCGTGGACGAGGCGGTGCACGGCCTCGACCAGCGGGTCGCGGAGTGCGTCACCGAGGACATCCCGCTGCTGGGCGCCGAGGGCTACCGCGCCCTGTGGAACGCCCGGGCCAGGATCGCCGCCCGCACCGGTCTCCACGTCGCCCGGGTGGAGCATCTGCTGAACCGGTACGGCTCCATGACCGAGGAGATCCTGGAGCTGATCGTCGCCGACCCGGTGATGGGCGAACCGCTGCCGGCCGCCGACGACTACCTGAAGGCCGAGATCGTGTACGCGGCCTCGCACGAGGGGGCCCGCCACCTCGACGACGTACTGACCCGGCGTACCCGGATCTCCATCGAGACCTTCGACCGCGGCACACGCTCCGCGCGGTTGTGTGCGGAGCTGATGGCACGGGTGCTCGGCTGGGACAAGGGCCGGATCGAACGTGAGGTCGCGCACTACGAGAAGCGGGTGGAGGCGGAACGGGAGTCGCAGCGCCAGCCCGACGACCTGACGGCGGACGCGGCGCGGCTGGGGGCACCGGACATCGTGCCCATCTAGGACAGCGTCCGGCCCCCGTGCCTGCCGCCGCCCCGCCCACCGGCCCTTCACCGCCGGGCGGGGCGGCGGCAGGCACGGGGGCCGGACGCTGTCCTAGATGGGCACGATGTCCGGTGCCCCCAGCCGCGCCGCGTCCGCCGTCAGGTCGTCGGGCTGGCGCTGCGACTCCCGTTCCGCCTCCACCCGCTTCTCGTAGTGCGCGACCTCACGTTCGATCCGGCCCTTGTCCCAGCCGAGCACCCGTGCCATCAGCTCCGCACACAACCGCG
>NZ_RDBK01000043.1:2495431-2568813 GCF_008042275.1 Streptomyces sp. OR43
GCCCAGCAGCGGGATGTCCTCGGTGACGCACTCCGCGACCCGCTGGTCGAGGCCGTGCACCGCCTCGTCCACGGCGTCCTTCGCCATCACCCGGTACGTCGTGTACTTGCCTCCCGCGACGACGACGAGGCCCGGCAGCGGGTGCCCGCGGCGGGATGTGGTTCGCTGGGCGGAGCAGAGGCGGAGCAGAGGCGGAGCAGGGCAGGGGTGGGCGGTCGTGGCGGGGCAGCGCCGCGCGTACGGGCCGCGGCCGGAGATCCCTTCCGTCGGCCACTTACGACGGTCCCCGGACCCGGCACCAGGACCGGTCCCGGGGTGAGGGACAATGAACGCTCTGCCAGGGCGGGTTGATCGCAGAGGGGACGCATGTCGGAGGCGGAGCAGGCACGGGAGCCCCAACGGGACAAGGACGGACGTCTTCTCGCGGGGCGGTACCGGCTCGGAGAGGTGCTCGGCCGGGGTGGAATGGGTACGGTCTGGCGCGCCGTCGACGAGACGCTGGGCCGCACGGTCGCGGTCAAGGAACTGCGGTTCCCGTCGGCCATCGACGACGACGAGAAGCGCCGGCTCATCACGCGCACCCTGCGCGAGGCGAAGGCGATCGCCCGGATCCGCAACAACGGCGCGGTCACCGTCTACGACGTGGTCGACGAGGACGACCGGCCGTGGATCGTCATGGAACTCATCGAGGGCAAGTCGCTGGCCGAGGCGGTCCGCGAGGACGGCGTCCTGACGCCGAGGCGCGCGGCCGAGGTCGGCCTCGCCATCCTCGACGTGTTGCGCTCGGCGCACCGCGAGGGCATTCTGCACCGTGACGTGAAGCCGTCCAACGTGCTGATCGCCGAGGACGGCCGGGTCGTGCTGACCGACTTCGGTATCGCCCAGGTCGAGGGCGACCCGTCGGTCACCTCCACGGGCATGCTCGTCGGCGCCCCCTCGTACATCTCGCCGGAGCGGGCCCGCGGCCACAAGCCCGGCCCGCCCGCCGACCTCTGGTCGCTCGGCGGACTGCTGTACGCGAGCGTCGAGGGCTGCCCGCCGTACGACAAGGGGTCCGCGATCGCGACCTTGACCGCCGTGATGACCGAGCCGCTCGACCCGCCGAAGAACGCGGGCCCGCTGGAGGAGGTCATCTACGGGCTGCTCGCCCGGGACCCGGAGCAGCGGCTCGACGACGCCGGCGCGCGCGCCCTGCTCAACGACGTGATCGACGCCCCGGAGCAGCCGGACGTTCCGGTTCCGCCGCCGGCCGACGCCACCCAGGTGATGGCGCTCCCCAAGAACGTGGCCGACGCCCCGCACAGGCCGGCGCAGAAGCCCGGCGAACCGGCTGAGGGTGCCAGGGACCGGCTGCGCGGCGCGCTGCGCTCCGCGCGGAACGCGAAGGCGGCGCCCGCCGCGGGCGCCGGTGCCGTGGCCGCCGTTCCGGCCCGTCCGGCCAAGGCCCCCACGACAGCCACGGCCTCGCCTTCGGGAGCTGTACCGCCGCCGCGTCCGGCCACCTCGCCGGTCAGCCCGCCCCGCGCGTCCCTGACGGACGTGGTGCCGCGCCGCACGCTGGCGATCATCGCGGCCGTCATCGTGCTCGCCGTGCTCGGCACGGTCCTCGCGCTCACGCTCGGCGGGGGCGACGAGGACCCCGGCAACGCGGGCAAGGCCAAGGACGGCACGTCCGCCTCGGCCGGATCCTCCGCGGGCAGCGGATCCAGCGGCTCCGGTTCCTCCGCCGACACCGAGCAGGGCGGCGGCAAGGAGCAGGGCAAGGACGAGCAGGGTACGGACGGCGGCCAGGGCGGGAGCGACGACTCTGGCAAGGGATCGGACGACTCGCAGGGCGACCAGCAGGACGACGCCGTGCCCACCGGCTACAAGGCGGTGGAGAACAAGAAGTTCCACTTCTCCATGGTGATGCCCGAGGACTTCCGTTTCGACAAGACGGCGGGTGCCAACTCCGGCGCCATATACAACGTCAGCGGCGGCTTTCCCCGTATCCAGGTCGACTACACCGACTCGCCCGGCGGCGACGCCGCCGCGGCCTGGCGGGCGGCCAGGGCCGCCGTCGCGGCCACCAGCAACGGCTACCACCACCTCGGTATAAACGAGGTCCAGTACAAGGGCTACCCGACCGTCGCCGACTGGCAGTTCGAGCGTACGCAGCAGGGCCAGCGGGTCCGGGTGATCAACCGGGGCTTCAAGGTCGACGGCGGCCACGGGTACGCGATCATGATCAGCTGCAAGGCCGACGAGTGGGACGGCGCGGAGTGCCGGACGCTGCGCAAGACGGCGTTCGACACCTTCGCGCCGCGCGACTGACGGAAGCCGTCCGGCCGGGTTGGGCCGACCCTGCCGCGCGGCGGCCTCCTGCCACGTATTGTGAGAGCTCGAAGACCGTACGCAGCCGAAACCACAAGTCAATTGCACAGCAAGTGACCGCAATTGACGGTTTCGTGCGGTCTACGTGACCGGGGGGCAGCGCGCTCTGGGGAGGCGTCGTGGACGACTATGCGGGTCGGGTGCTTGCCGACCGCTACCGCCTTCCGCTGCCTCCGTCCGACGCGTACGAACTGGTCGAGACCCGGGCGTTCGACACCTACAGCGGCCAGGAGGTACTGGTCCGTCAGGTGCCGCTGCCGGAGGTCGTGGACGCCGAGGTGCTCGACGCGGACGGGCAGCCCACGGCGGCGCGACGGGCCGGCGGGCGCACCGTGCGGCGGTCCACCGACCCCGCGGTCCGGCGCGCCATCGAGGCCGCCCAGGCGGCGGCCCAGGTGCCCGACCACCCGCGCCTGGACCAGGTCTTCGACGTGTTCGCCGAGGCGGGTTCGCTCTGGATCGTGAGCGAACTGGTCGCGGCCAGGCCGCTGGCGGCGCTGCTCGCGGAGCGCCCGCTCAATCCGTACCGGGCCGCCGAGATCGGCTCCGACGTCCTGACCGCGCTGCGCGTCCTGCACGCGCACGGCTGGACCCACCGCAACATCACCGTGCGCACGGTGCTCATCTGCGACGACGGCCGCGTCGTGCTGACCGGCCTGGCGGCCGGGGCGGCCGAGGAGGCGCTCTGCGGCTACGTCCCGGTCCCGCGCGCCGACGACGACGGCGACGGCGAGGACGGCTACGGCGGTCCCGCGGTCGAGTCGGGCCCCACGGGCCCGTACGCACCGCCCGCGGTCGAGCCGGGGCACGTCGATCCGTACGCACCGCCCGCGGTCGAGCCGGCGGACATCGGTCGGTACGCCCTGCCGGGGTCCGGGCCGGGCAGCCACGACCCGTACCGCCCGCCCGCCGTCGAGCCCGAGCACGCCGATCCGTACAACCACCCCGACGTGCCCGCCTCCCGTGGCCCGGAGGCCATCGAAGCGGGGGCCGGGGGCGGTCCCGCGCAGCCCTACGGAGCGGGCGAGCTGGAGTCCGCGCGCCGGCCGTCGCCGCCCGTTCCGCCCGCCACCGTGCCCGTTCCCGCCGCCGAGGCCGGCAGCGCGCAGGCGCGGGCCGCGCGGGCGGGGGCCATCGCCGCGTACCGCGCGGGCGCCCGCGCCGCCGCCCGCATCGGTGAGGAGGAGCGCCGGGCCGGCCGGGAGGACGCCCAGGACACCGGCACCCTTCCGGTCCAGCGGCCCGGGGCGCTCTCCGGGGCCGTCTCCCGGGTGGTGGCCGGCAGCTGCGGGCGGACGGCCGGGGTGGCCCCCTGACGCCGGGAGTCGGCGCGCAGGGCGTCCTCGCTAGAGCCTCCGGCGGGCACCGGGCGGCCGCGGCCGGGACCGTCGTCCCAGGAACCGCGGCGCGGGCGCCCGCGCCGCCGCCCGCATCGGTGAGGAGGAGCGCCGGGCCGGCCGGGAGGACGCCCAGGACACCGGCACCCTTCCGGTCCAGCGGCCCGCCCACCCGCTGCAGCCCCTCGGCCGGCCCGCCGCCCCGGACGCGTACGACGAGGACCTGTACGACGACGAGGATCCGTACGACGACGAGGGCGACGACGGCCCGCCGCCGCGGCGGCTCCATCTGACGGGTTCCTGGGACGACGGTCCCGGCCGCGGCCGCCCGGTGCCCGCCGGAGGCTCTAGCGAGGACGCCCTGCGCGCCGACTCCCGGCGTCAGGGGGCCACCCCGGCCGTCCGCCCGCAGCTGCCGGCCACCACCCGGGAGACGGCCCCGGAGAGCGCCCCGGGCCGCTGGGACGAGATCGTCGCCGGCAGCCGTGACACCTCCGCGTACCGCGGCCCCGCGACCACCCTCGCCGCCGAGCGCGCCCGGCAGGCCCGGATCGCCGTCGTCGGCGCGGTCACCGAGCGCTGGGCGCCCGAGCAGGCCGGACCGGTCCACGAGAACTGGCAGCTGGCACCGCCCATCGGCCCCTCCACCGACCTCTGGGCGCTGGGCGCGCTGCTCTACCGCGCCGTGCAGGGCCATGCCCCGTACCCGGAGGAGAACGCCGCCGAACTCGTCCAGATGGTCTGCGGCGAACCGCCCGCCTTCGCCGAGGAGTGCGGCCCGCTGCGGCCCGTCGTCGAGTCGCTGCTGCGCCAGGACCCCACCGAGCGCCCGGACTTCGAGGAGCTGCGCGGCTGGCTGCGCTCGCTCGTGCGGTCGGCGCCCGAGCCGGAGGCCGGTCTCGACGTCGTGACGCTGCCCTCCCCGGACGCCACCCGGCTGCCCGTCGTGCGCCGCCGCGGCGAACTCGTCCGCAAGCGCCGCGGCCGCCGGGGCGGGTCGGCGCACGGCCGGCACCGCCACACCGGGGAACGGCCGGAACCCGCGGAGCGGGCCCCGCTCCAGTCGCGCGAGCCCAGGGCCCCCAGGCCGCCCCGTGAGCCCAAGGGTCCCAAGGCGCTCCGCACCCCGCCCCGCCCGCAGCAGGGCGGCGCGCGCGCACCCCGCAGGCTCGGGCGGCTGCTGCTCGTCCTGATCCTGCTGCTCCTGGCCGCGGCGGTCGCGTACGCGGTGATGTTCATGCCCAAGTCCGGTTCGGATTCCGGAGCGGGCGCCGCTCCTTCCCGTACGGAGTCCGGAGCACCCGAGCCGGGCGGCCAGGACTCCGGCGACCCGTCCGCCCCGGCCTCCTCCGGCGCGCAGCAGCCGCAGACCAGCCGCTCCGCCGTGGCGCTCGCCCCCGGCTACACGCTGCGCAAGGACCCCGAGGGCTTCGAGGTCGGGGCGCCCAAGGGCTGGCAGCGCAGCCCCGCCAACGCGGACCGTCAGATCCGTTACGGGAGCGACGGATTCAGCCTCCTCGTCGTCCCGGGACGCGACACCGTGAAGTCGAACGGCGCGGACCCGCTCGACTACCAGCGGAACAGGGAGCCGGAGTTGCAGCAGTTCCGCGACTCCAGCTGGGCGTCGGCGAGCGGGCTGCGCCGGATCGACGTCGGACAGCAGGCCATGGCGGAGGGGCAGTTCACCTGGCAGGAGTCCGGCGGCCGCGAGGTGTACGTCCGCAACCTGGTGATCGTCGTCAAGGGCAAGTACCACATCCTCCAGGTCATGGGCCCGGAGAGCGAGCGCGACAAGGTGAGCGACATCTACCAACAGGCCAGTGCCTCCTACCGCGTGACACAGTGAACGCAAGCGGTTCGACGGGGCACGGGCCCGGGGGCGACATGCGTCACAGTGCGATCTCGTGAGCGGTGCGAGGTTCCGTGGCCGTACTTCCCCTCCGTAACCTGGCATCCGAAGGAACGGGGCGGGGACACGTGGAACGATCGCAGGGCACGGAAACGGGACTGCTGCTGGCCGGGAGGTACCGGCTCGGAGAGGTCCTCGGACGCGGCGGCATGGGCAAGGTCTGGCGCGCCCACGACGAGGTGCTGCACCGCACCGTCGCCGTCAAGGAGCTGACCGCCGGGCTGTACGTCGCCGAGGCGGACCGGGTCGTGCTGCACGCGCGGACCCAGAAGGAGGCCCGCGCCGCGGCCCGCATCACGCATCCCGGCGTGGTCACCGTCCACGACGTGATCGAGTACGACCACCGGCCGTGGATCGTCATGCAGTACGTCGACGGCCCGTCACTTGCCGACCAGGCCAAGGAATCCGGCGAGATCGAACCCCGCGAGGCGGCCAGGATCGGGCTCCATGTGCTGGGCGCCCTGCGCGCCGCGCACGACGCCGGGGTGCTGCACCGCGATGTGAAGCCGGGCAACGTGCTGCTCGCCCGCGACGGTCGGGTCCTGCTCACCGACTTCGGGATCGCGGCGATAGAGGGCGACTCGACCATCACCAGGACCGGTGAACTGGTCGGTTCCATCGACTACCTGGCACCCGAGCGGGTCCGCGGCGGCGATCCCGGCCCCGCGTCCGACCTGTGGTCGCTGGGCGCCACGCTGTACACCGCGGTCGAGGGACGCTCGCCGTTCCGCCGCACCTCTCCGATCTCCACGATGCAGGCCGTCGTCACCGAGGAACCGCCGGTGCCCGAACGGGCCGGGGCGCTGGGCCACGTCATCACCGCGCTGCTCCGCAAGGAACCCGAGGACCGGCCCTCGGCCGCCGAGGCCGAGCGGATGCTGCTGGAGGCCATGGAGGGACGCGAGCCCCGGGCGGCCCAGGCCTACGTCCCCACCCAGCGGGTCCCGGAGACGGTCCTCCACGCGATGGGCCCCGACGGGCCGTCGGGCGGCGGGATACCCGGCGGCGGCACCGCCCGGCTGCCCTATCCCGGGCCCGTCCCGGCCCCCGGCACCGCACCCGTGGCCCGGCGCAGCCGCTGGCGCACCACGGTTCTGGTCATCGCGCTGGCGGCCCTGGTGGGCGGCGGCGGGGTCCTCGCCGCGATGATGTACGCGAACCGCAGCGACGCGGAGACCGGGACCGGCGGCACGGCGTCGCACGGCACCCGGTCTCCGGGGCCGGTCACCCACAGCCCCAGTCCCCGCGCCACCCCGACGCCGAAGCCGGACCCGGCGAAGGAGGGCGTCCCGGACGGCTGGCGGCGCGTGGAGGACCCGGCCGGGTTCAGCATCCTCATGCCGGTGGGCTGGGAGCGCCAGGTGAACGGCACCAACATCGACTACACCCCGGACGACGGTGTGCACTACTTCCGCTTCAGCGTGGATCCGGCACCCGACTTCGAGGACTCGTACACGCACATGCAGGACCTGGAGACGCGTCTGCGCGAGCGGCTGCCGGACTACCGGAGCATGGAGATGAACTCCAACGTCTACCGGGACCAGCCCGGCTCCATCTGGGAGTTCACCTGGAACGAGAAGCCCGGCGAGCCCCGCCATGCCATCGACCAGATGTACTACGCGAAGGAGGGCGGCCCGGAGTACGCGCTGTACATGACGGGGCCGGAGGAGGACTGGGACATCACCCGGGACCGGTTCAACACGATGCTGCGCAGCTGGCGCGCGCCGGCCGATTCCAACTGACCTCGAAGGGCTCCTGCGGCGCCTCCCCCCTCGGCGACGCCGGGCAAGATACCCCCTGATCAGCGGTTATTCAGCCAGTGATCACTGGCTTGGTTGACGGGGGGCCGCGGAGGGCTGTTGTGGGGAGTGTGAAAAGCTGTTACCCACGGGTACCCAAAGGCTCCGGCTGGACGTACTCTCGCCCTCATGACGGACTCGCAGGCCTCCACGCCCACCACCGCCGCCGTTGTCGGCACCAACCCGGTGGCCGCCGCGCCCGCGGGCGCGCGCACGGCCGCCGATGTCGTGACGCCCGAGGTGGTCGCCCAGCTGACCCGCGGCGTCGCCGGTTCCGGCCGTACGGCCAACCACACGCCCTTCACCGGCGAGAAGCTGGCCGACCTGCCCGAGTCCACCCCCGAGGACGTGGCGGACGCCTTCGCGCGCGCCCGTGCCGCCCAGCCCGCCTGGGCCGCGCTGTCCGTCCGCGCCAGGGCCGCCGTGCTGCTGCGCTTCCACGACCTCGTGCTGGAGCGCCAGTCGGAGGTCCTCGACCTCATCCAGCTGGAGACCGGCAAGGCCCGGCTGCACGCCCACGAAGAGGTCCTCGCGGTCTCCGTCGCCGCCCGGCACTACGGCCGCAGGGCGAGCGCCTACCTGAAGCCGAAGCGGCACACCGGGGTCGTACCGACCCTCACCAAGGTCACCGAGCTGCGCCAGCCGCGCGGTGTCATCGGCCAGATCGCGCCGTGGAACTACCCGCTGGAACTGTCCGTCGGCGACGCGCTGCCCGCGTTCGTCTCCGGGAACGCCGTGGTGATGAAGCCCGACACGGAGACCGCGCTGACCGCGCTGTGGGCCCGTAACCTCCTCATCGAGGCCGGTCTGCCGGCCGAGGTGTTCCAGGTCGTCCTCGGTGACGGACCCGTCGTCGGGCCCGAGGTCGTCAAGCACGCCGACTACGTCTCGTTCACCGGCTCCACCCGTACCGGCCGCGAGGTCGCCCAGGGTGCCGCGGCCCGGCTCGTCGGTGTCTCGCTGGAGCTCGGCGGCAAGAACGCGATGCTGGTCCTGAAGGACGCCGACGTGGAGAAGGCCGCCGCCGGCGCCGTCCGCGCCTGCTTCTCCTCCGCCGGCCAGCTCTGCATCTCCATCGAACGGCTGTACGTCCACGAGTCCGTCGCCGACGACTTCGTGGCCCGGTTCGCCGCCCGTACGAAGGCGATGCGGCTCGGCACCTCCCTCGCGTACGGCGCCGACATGGGCTCGCTCGTCGGCGAGCGCCAGCTGGAGACCGTGAGCCGGCACGTCGCGGAGGCCGTCGAGAAGGGCGCCACGCTCGTCGCGGGCGGCGTCGCCCGCCCCGACATCGGCCCGCTGTTCTACGAGCCGACCATCCTCGACGGCGTCGAGGCCCCGATGGCCGTCTGCAACGAGGAGACCTTCGGCCCGGTCGTCTCCATCTACCGGTTCAGCGACGAGGACGAGGTCATCGCGCTGGCCAACGCCACCCCGTACGGCCTGAACTCCAGCGTCTGGACCAAGGACGGCAAGCGCGGCCACCGGGTCGCCGCCCGGCTGCGGACCGGCACGGTCAACATCAACGAGGGGTACGCCCCCGCGTACGGCAGCGTGCAGTCCCCGATGGGCGGCATGAAGGACTCCGGTCTCGGCCGCCGCCACGGCTCCGAGGGCATCCTCAAGTACACCGAGGCCCAGACCGTCGCCCAGCAGCGCCTGATCCCGCTCGCCCCGGCCTTCGGGATGGACGACGCGAAGTACGCGGCGTTCATGAGCCGCAGCCTCAAGGCCATGAAGGCGTTCCGCCTGCGCTGACCCCCGCACCACCGCAGCATTCCTGTCCTTTTCGTACCGAGGAGAGCCATGTCCCAGGACAGCCCTGCCCAGAATCAGGCCGGACCGGCCGGCTCGGCCGATGACGACCACGCGTACGACTACGACGTCCTGATCGTCGGTTCGGGCTTCGGCGGCGCGGTCTCGGCGCTGCGGCTGACCGAGAAGGGGTACCGGGTCGGTGTCCTGGAGGCGGGCCGCCGCTTCACCCCCGGCACGCTGCCCAAGAACTCCTGGGACCTGAAGAACTACCTCTGGGCCCCCGCGCTGGGCCTCTTCGGCATCCAGCGCGTGCATCTGCTCGGCAAGGTCATGGTGCTGGCCGGTGCGGGCGTCGGCGGCGGCTCGCTGAACTACGCCAACACCCTGTACGTGCCCCCGGCTCCGTTCTTCGAGGACCGGCAGTGGGCGCACATCACCGACTGGCAGGACGAGCTCGCGCCGTACTACGAGCAGGCCAAGCGGATGCTCGGGGTCAGGCTCAACCCGACGATGACGCCGTCCGACGTCCACCTGAAGGCGACCGCCGAGGTCATGGGCGTCGGCGACACCTTCCATCTCGCCCCGGTCGGCGTCTTCTTCGGCGACGGCAAGGACGCCGACGGCACGGCGAGGGCGAAGCCGGGCGGGACCGTCGCCGACCCGTACTTCGGCGGCGCGGGCCCGGCCCGCAAGGCCTGCACCGAATGCGGCGAATGCATGACCGGCTGCCGGCACGGCGCCAAGAACACCCTCAACGAGAACTATCTCCACCTCGCCGAGAAGGCCGGCGCGGTCATCCACCCGATGACGTCCGTCGTCGCGGTCACGGACGACCCGGCCGGCGGCTACCACGTCTCCACCGTGCCGACCGACCGCCGGAAGAAGGCGAAGCCCACGCTGCTGCGCGCCCGCAACGTGGTCGTGGCGGCGGGCACGTACGGCACACAGACCCTGCTGCACACCATGAAGGACCGGGGGCTGCTGCCCCGGCTCTCGGACCGGCTCGGCGAGCTGACCCGGACCAACTCCGAGGGCCTCGTCGGCGCGCAGACCTCCGACCGCCGCTACCGCAAGCGCCACGGTTCGAAGCCCGACTTCACCAAGGGCGTCGCCATCACGTCCTCGATCCACCCCGACGAGAACACCCACATCGAACCGGTCCGTTACGGCAAGGGATCCAACGCGATGGGCGGGCTGACCATCCTCCAGGTCCCCCACAGCGCCCACCGGGTGCTCGGCTGGATCGGCAACGTGGCCAAGCACCCGACCCTCGCCGTGCGCTCGCTCTCCAACCGGCGCTGGTCGGAGCGGACCATCATCGGGCTCGTCATGCAGTCGCTGGACAACTCCCTCACCGCGTACCGCAAGCCCCGCGGCATCGGAAAGGGCCTGCTCACCGCCCGCCAGGGCCACGGAGCGCCCAACCCGACACAGATCGCCGAGGCGACGCAGAGCGCGACCCTGCTCGCCGAGGAGATCAACGGCTTCCCGGGCTCCAACATCGGCGAGCTCATGGGCACCCCGCTCACCGCGCACTTCCTCGGCGGCTGCCCGATCGGCGCGAGTGCCGAGGAGGGGGTCATCGACCCGTACCACCGGCTGTTCGGCCACCCGGGCATCTCGGTCGTCGACGGTTCCGCGGTCTCCGCCAACCTCGGCGTCAACCCGTCCCTGACGATCACCGCGCAGGCGGAGCGTGCCATGTCCTTCTGGCCCAACAAGGGCGAGCAGGACCTCCGCCCGGCACAGGGCCAGGAGTACGAGCGGCTGGTGGCGGTCGAGCCGCAGGCACCCGCCGTCCCGAAGGAGGCGTTCGGCGCGCTGCGGCTGCCGTTCCTGGGAATGCCGGCGGTGCCGCCGAAGGCCACGAAGGCGGGGCCCGCGAAGGCCGAGTCCGCGAAGGCGGAGTCTGCGAAGGCGGACTAGGGCCGCGGACAGCAGAAGGGGCTGCACCCCCCTCCGAGTGCAGCCCCTCACGCTCTACCGGTGAAGCCGCGTGACGGATGTGACCGGTGGTTCCGCATGCATGACCTGCAAGGCGCCCCGATGGTTGTCCCCGGACTCACATAATCCTTATGTGACGCCGCTCACGTTCCGTTCCGGCGCTCGCGACGCGACGTGCTCAATCCGTGACCTGGACCCGCGCAACTCTTCGCACGGGCCCGGGGTCGAACTCGTATCGCTGCCCACGGCAGCCGCACGGTTCCCACCGACCCCCCCAGAAGGTCCCGCGATGAGAAGCACGACTCCGAGAGCCGCCCTGCGTCGCGTCGCGGGCGCTCTCGTCGCCGCCGGCCTGCTGGCCGCCGGGTCGCTCGCCCTGAGCGTCCCGGCCCGCGCCGCCGCTCCGGTCATGGGCTTCGGCGGCCCGGCCGAGACCGCGCTGCACCCGTACCCCGCGAGCGGCGGCCCGCAGCGGACCTCCGTCGCGCTCACGGTCGACAACCCGTCCCGGGACGAGGAGTACGGCCGCTTCGAGGGCGCGTACACCGTGACGTTCGACCTCAGCGGGATCGCGGGCGTCGCCGACGCCGTGTTCGGCACGCCGGGCAGTGCGGAGGGCGGCACGGCGGACGGCGCGGAGGACGACGGCACGCGCGGTGGCGCGTACTGCGAGATCACCGGCACGACCGGTGTCTGCCACGGTGCGGGTCTCGCGCCCGGGACGAACCCGCTGCCCGAACTCCGCGTCGGCGCCGCGGCGGGCAGCAGGGACGGGGACTCCGGCACGATCCGGGTGACCGGTACGGCGGACGACGCGGCCTTCACCCCGTTCACCACCCGGATCGTGATCGGCGGCCCCGACCTGGTGATGGAGCGGGCCCCGCTGGAACAGGAGCTCCGGCCCGGCCGGACCCAGCCCTTCCCGCTCGCCTTCGCCAACCACGGCACCCGCGCCGCCGACGGTGTCGTGCTGACGCTCATGTACACCCGCGGCATCGAGTTCACCGAGCGGTACGAGAACTGCGTGTACCGCGAGGACGACGCCGGGCAGGGCTTCACCGTACGGACGACCGCGCTCTGCTCGGTCGAGGGCAGTTACGAGGCGGGCGCCGTCTACGAACTGGCCGAGCCCTTGCTGCTCCGGGCCACGCAGCACGCCTACCGGGACACCCTGGTCTACCGGATCGACGAGGCCGGCCCCTCGGTGCGCGACGCCGGGCGGGCAGCCCCGGGCGCCAAGGGCAACGTCCTCGCGCTCCAGGAGGCCCCGGCCGTCCGCTCCAGCGACCTGGATCCCACCGACAACCAGCAGGAGGCCGACTTCAGCACCGCGAACACCGCCGACTTCGTCGCGTACGGGGACACGGCGTCCGGCCTGCCGGGCAGCACGGTCGGGGCCGACATCGGCTTCCGCAACGAGGGGCCGGCCTGGATCGGCGACCTCCGGTCCGGTGAGCCGGTCGCCACGGTCGACTTCACCGTCCCCGAGGGTGCCTCGGTCAGCGCGTGGCCCGGCACCTGCCGGGGCGTGACGGCCGACGGGCAGTACCGCGAGCAGCAGGCCGGCGCACCGCGCTATGTGTGCGACACGTTGACGGCCGTCCGGGAGGACGGCGGCTCCGCGCTGCACTTCGACCTGAAGGTCACCGAGGCCGTCACGGGGGCCTCCGGGACGGTCGAGGTCCGGGGCACGCGGGCGCGGGACCCGCTGCTGCCGTTCGACCCGGACCGGGGCAACAACACCGCCGCCCTCGTGCTGAACGCGGACGAGGCGGGGGAATCCGGCGCCACCGCAGGCGGGTCCGCCTCGGGCTCGTCGGGCAGCGGCGGCCCGACGGACGGCGCCTCGGCACCGGCGGTCTCCGCGTCGGCCGACGCCACGGGCACCAACGCCTCCGGGAGCGGTGCGGAAACCGGCGCCGGAGGTCGGCTCGCCGCCACGGGAACCGGCGCCGCGGCGGCCGCGGGCGCGGCGGCGACCGCGCTGCTGGCGGGCGGTGTGCTGTACCTGGCGGCCGGACGGCGGCGCGGGTACTGAGCGGGGACCCACAAGGCTCCGTGCACCGGAAGAGCCGACCGGGAACGGCCATGGGCCCGCGGACCGCACGAGCCGACCGGCAACCCCGCAAGTCTCCGTGGATCCGAAGAGCAGACCGGGAACGCACAAGGGCCCGTGGACCGGAAGACCGGTTCACGGACCCTTGGACACGGCAGGCTCCGAGCGTCCCCGAAGCCTGCCGTTCTGAGGTGACCGGGCTGCTGTCCCCTGCCGACCGGTCACGCACGCCGGTGCGCGGTCCCACGGCGTACCTGCGGTACGCCACACACCCCGGCGGAGCCACGCGTGGTTTCTTACCGAAGCCGCCCCTGGCTGGCACGGACACCGGGACCAACGAAGCCACGCGCCGACCGGTCACGCGCCGTACGGGTGAGAGTCCGCCCGAACTGGGATACGCCCGTACAGCCCTGTGGGCCCTTGGGGTACTTGGCCTGCGGCGGGTCACACGCGGCCGCGGCACAGCTCCAGCAGCGTCATCGCGAGCGACGTGCCCGGCTTGCCCAGCGCGTCCCGGTACTGGCCGAGGATCTCCATCTCGCGGGAGAGGTTGACCCGGCGGCCCCCGGACGTCATCCGGGCCTCCTGGATGACGGTGGAGACGGCCATCCGTTCCTGGATGAGGCCGATGATCCGGTCGTCGAGGGCGTCGATGCGCGTCCGGGCGTCCGCGATCAGGGACGCGGCCTCGTCGGTGTGCGCGCCGGTCACGTCGGCGGCGGTCCTGGTGCTCGTGGTGGCGGTGCTGCTGCTCATGGCTGGTCTCCCTGAGGGGTGCGTATGGGCTCCCCGGGGCCGACCGGGCCCGGAACGCCAGAACGCCCCGGGCCTGTCGGCCCGGGGCGCCTGGAACGTTGCTTGTCAGTTGCTCAAGCAGCACGACCATGGCAGCCGGCGGGCCGGATGCCATAGGTAAAGACGAAGGTCGTGTGCTGAAGCATGCGCACAGTATGGACCCATCGGCGGGCCCGGCCCAACGCCCGGCCCGGATGGTGAGACGGCCGGGGCTCTCCCCGCGCGACGGCAGGGCTCCGCCCGCGTGAGGCCGGGGCTCTGCCCGCGCGACGAGGTACGCCCCCGGCCGCCGGTAGAATCGGAAGAACCGACCCCCTCTCCACCGCCGGAAGGCCGCCCCGTGCCAGCAGCACCCCCCGCCGCCCCCGACACCACCACCGACGTGGTCCTCGTTGTCGACTTCGGCGCGCAGTACGCCCAGCTCATCGCCCGACGAGTCCGTGAGGCCCGGGTCTACAGCGAGATCGTGCCGTCCACGATGCCGGTGGCCGAGATGCTGGCCAAGAACCCCCGGGCGATCATCCTGTCCGGCGGACCGTCCTCCGTGTATGCCGAGGGCGCGCCCTCGCTCGACCGTGCGCTGTTCGAGGCCGGGGTCCCCGTCTTCGGCATGTGCTACGGCTTCCAGCTGATGGCCACCACGCTCGGCGGCACCGTCGACGACAACGGTGCCCGTGAGTACGGCCGTACCGCGCTCGCCGTCTCCAAGGCCGGCTCGACCCTCTTCGAGGGAACGCCGACCGAGCAGTCGGTGTGGATGTCGCACGGCGACGCCTGCTCCGCCGCGCCCGAGGGCTTCACCGTGACCGCGTCCACGGACGTCGTCCCGGTCGCCGCCTTCGAGAACGACGAGAAGAAGCTCTACGGCGTCCAGTACCACCCGGAGGTCCTGCACTCCACGCACGGGCAGCAGGTCCTGGAGCACTTCCTCTACCGCGGCGCAGGCATCGAGCCGAACTGGACGACGACCAACGTCGTCGAGGAGCAGATCGCGGCGATCCGCGCCCAGGTCGGCGACAAGCGCGCCATCTGCGGCCTCTCCGGCGGCGTGGACTCCGCCGTCGCCGCGGCCCTCGTGCAGAAGGCCATCGGCTCCCAGCTGACCTGCGTGTACGTCGACCACGGTCTGATGCGCAAGGGCGAGACCGAGCAGGTCGAGAAGGACTTCGTCGCCGCGACCGGGGCGAAGCTGAAGGTCGTCGACGCGGAGAAGCGCTTCCTCGACGCCCTGGCCGGCGTGTCCGACCCGGAGCAGAAGCGGAAGATCATCGGCCGCGAGTTCATCCGCGTGTTCGAGCAGGCCCAGCTGGAGATCCTCCAGGAGGACGGGCCCGAGGTCGCCTTCCTCGTCCAGGGCACGCTCTACCCGGACGTCGTCGAGTCCGGCGGCGGCACCGGCACCGCCAACATCAAGTCGCACCACAACGTGGGCGGCCTCCCCGACGACATCGAGTTCGAGCTCGTCGAGCCGCTGCGCCAGCTGTTCAAGGACGAGGTCCGGATGGTCGGCCAGGAACTCGGCCTGCCGGAGGAGATCGTCCAGCGCCAGCCCTTCCCCGGCCCCGGCCTCGGCATCCGGATCGTCGGCGAGGTCACCAAGGAGCGGCTCGACCTGCTCCGCGAGGCCGACGCCATCGCCCGCGAGGAGCTGACCAGGGCCGGTCTCGACCGCGACATCTGGCAGTGCCCGGTGGTCCTGCTCGCGGACGTCCGCAGCGTCGGCGTCCAGGGCGACGGCCGCACCTACGGTCACCCGATCGTGCTGCGCCCGGTCTCCTCCGAGGACGCCATGACGGCGGACTGGTCGCGCCTGCCGTACGAGACCCTCGCCAAGATCTCCACCCGCATCACCAACGAGGTCGCCGACGTGAACCGCGTCGTGCTCGACGTCACGAGCAAGCCCCCGGGCACCATCGAGTGGGAGTAGGACTGCCCGCCACAGGCCGGTACCGATGCCGTCGTCCGTTCCGGGCGACGGCATCGTCGTATCTCTGGTCACCTGCGGCGACCGGCGGTAACTTCCGATCCCGTACGCCTGATCCCGTACGCCCGGGAGCACCCGAGGAGTCGCCATGCCCGAGCCCACACCCGTACCCGTGGACCAGCTCCACTTCGCCATGCCGCCCGTCCACACCTCCGTGGAGGAGGAGCGAGCCCACCGCAAGGAACGCCTGGCGGGGGCGCTGCGCCTGTTCGGTGAGTACGGGTACGAGGACGGCGTCTCCGGACACATCACGGCCAGGGACCCGGAGTTCGGCGACTGCTACTGGGTCAACCCCTTCGGTGCCCCCTTCGACGGGCTGCGGCCCGACGAGCTGATCCTCGTCAACGGTGAGGGCCAGGTCGTCGAGGGGAGCCGGCATGTCAACCAGGCGGCGTTCGCCGTCCACGCGCAGGTGCACCGGGCCCGCCCG
Source organism: Streptomyces sp. OR43 (assembly GCF_008042275.1). GTDB lineage: Bacteria > Actinomycetota > Actinomycetes > Streptomycetales > Streptomycetaceae > Streptomyces. The sequence continues at coordinate 2,511,817 of NZ_RDBK01000043.1, forward strand.
GACGTCGTCGCCGTCGCACACACCCACTCCGTGCACGGCCGGGCGCTGGCCGCGCTGGGGGAGCTCGTCGAGCCGATCACCCAGGAGTCCTGCGCCTTCTACGAGGACCACGCGCTCTACGACGCGTACACCGGGGTCGTCGTGGACGAGGACGAGGGCCGCCGGATCGCGGCCGCGCTCGGGCCCCGCAAGGCCATCGTGCTGCGCAACCACGGGCTGCTGACCGTGGGCGACTCGGTGGACGCGGCTGCTTGGTGGTTCCTCGCGCTGGAGCGGTCCTGCCAGGTCCAGCTGGCCGCGCGGGCGGCCGGGAAGCCCGTGCTGATCGAGCACCGGGACGCGGTCACCACCCGCGAACAGCTCGGCAGCGACCTGGTCGCCTGGATCAACTACCAGCCGCTGTGGAGCCGGATCTCTCGAACGTTCTGACGACCGGGCCCGTCCGGTGTGCCCCGATGCGGGAACCTCCCGCCTCGTACGGCACAATTCGCAGCAATCACAGCCGAGTTGGGTTGATCAACGGCTGTACCGGGGCGGGAAGGGGCGGAGTTCTCCGTGGCGTTGGACGAGGCGAGACAGGGCACGCACGGCGGTGGCTGCACGTGCGGCGACTGCCCGCACGGAGCACGCCAGGGGCACCGCCGCGCGGTGGCCGCCTTCCTGGCCAAGCGCGACGAACTCGCGGCGGGTCAGGGGCTGCCCACCGGGGTCGCCCAGTCGGCCTCCGCGACCCGGCAGTGGGTCTCGGACGAGCTGACCCAGTCCGCGCAGGCCGTCGCCGACCGCGGCCGGGAAGCCGGAGACGCCTGGCTGTACCGGGTGTGGCAGCGCACCCTGGTCATCGTCTGGGGCGCCGTCGCCGTACTGGCCGTCGCCGAGGCCGCCACCGCCATCGGGGCCGGCTGGACCCACGCCCGTACCGCCGGCCTGATCGCCGGACTCGTCACCGCCGGACTGCTCACCGCGGCCGCCCACGTCCACCGGGCACGCGGCGGCCTCCTCGCCCCCCTGATCGGCGAGGACAACCGGCTCTCCACCTCCCGCGCGGTCGCCGCGTCCTGGGTGCTCCTCGCCGTCTTCTCCGTCCTCGTCCTCGCCCTCCAGCTGGCGGGCGCCTCCGGCCACGCCGAGCGCGACGCGCTGATCGAGGGCCTGGACCTGGCGCGCGGCGCCGGTGTGGTGACCGTGCTGGCCCTGGTGTGCGCCATCGCGGTGGTCGTGCGGCGGGTGGTGAGCCTGCGGGTGCTGTCCGGGCGGCTGCAGAAGCTGCGGGCGGACCGGCCGCGCGCCGCCGACCTGCTCACCGACGACTCGGGGCGCGGCGCCTTCACCGATGTGAGCTACGTGCTCGTGTCCACCGTCGCCGTGGTGTTCGCCGCGGTCCGCCTCGCCCGCCGGCCCGAGCAGCTGCCCGACCTGCCGTGGGGGCTGGCCCTCCTGGTGGCCGTCTCGGCGGCGGTGTACTTCGCCGGGAAGTACACGGAGGGCGGCCGGCCCGTGGTGCTGTCGGTGGTCCGGGCCCGCGAGGCAGGCGACCTGGACGCGCCCATCCGTACCGGCGACGACATCGAGATCCGCGGCGCGGGATTCGTGCCGCCCGGCGCCGGGGCCCCGGACCGGCTCGCCCGCATGGTCGTGCGGATCGGCCCCGTCCACGTACACGTCCCGATGGTGCCGGTCGCCGGTGGCTTCGCCAACCCCACCGACACCGTGCTGACCGTGCCGGTGCCGGTGGAGGTGGAGCCCGGAGTGGTCGAGGTGCAGGTCGTGACCGCGTCCGGCGCGGAGTCCAACCGGGTCGCGATCGACGTGACGGACTGAGACGACGCGGGAATCCCCGCCGGACACCTGGTGAGCCGGGCGTGCGGGGCGTACGTATGGTCTGGTGACGGATCGAACGGTCCGGCGAGGGTCGAACGGCCCTGTTGACGGACCCGGCGGTTCGGCGGCAGGCCGCGGAAGGCGGGAGAGTCATGCACGGGTACGGCACGAACGGGCGCGGTCTGGGCGAGGCCAGGAGCCTGGGGGACCTGGCACGGGAGAACGCCCTGCTGCCCCTGCGCATCTTCCTCGGGGTCACCTTCATCTACGCCGCGCTCGACAAACTGACCGACAGCGCCTTCTTCCACGCCACCGGACCGGGGTCGATCGGCGAGCAGATGACGGCCGTCCGCGACTCCGCCGCGATCCCGGCGCTCGTGGACCTCGCGCTGAAGAGCCCGTCCGGCTTCGGATACGCCATCGCCTTCGGCGAGCTCGCCGTCGGCATCGGCACGCTGCTGGGCCTGTGGACACGGATCGCGGCACTCGGCGGGGCGCTGATCTCGCTCAGCCTGTGGCTGACCGTCAGCTGGCAGGTCTCGCCGTACTACCTCGGCAACGACCTGATCTACCTCATGGCCTGGCTGCCGCTGCTGCTCGGCGGAGCGGCGACGCTCTCCGTGGACGCCTTCCTCGCGACGCGGCGGCGACGGATCCGGTAGGCCACCCAGGTCACCGTGGCGGCCAGCCACAGACCGCCCGCGAAGACCGCGACGAAGAAGGCCCACGGGGCCTCCCACGTGCCCGCCGCGTCGGCCGCGTAACCGCCCGCCAGCGTCAGCATCACCAGACCCGCGACACCCCGCCCGGGCCGGAACTCACGACTTGGCACGGATGACCTCCACCTGTCCGAGGCCCACTTCCAGATCGAGCTCGACCGTGCCGGACGGCTTGACGCCCGCGGCCGGCGGCAGGGTCCGGTGCTCGTTCTGCGAGGGGCGGATGTCCACATCGTTCTGGCGCCGGTCGCCCGGCAGGGTGATGTCGCCGATTCCGGCCCGCGCGTCCACCTTCACGGTGGCCGTCCCCGGTACGTGTACGACGACCCGGCCCGCGCCGACCTCCACCTCGGTCCGCACCGTGTCCCCCTCGGGCACGGTGACCCCGGTGAGATCCAGCTTCGCCTGCCCGGAACCCAGTTCGTAGCGCGGCTGCACCGCGGCGACCGACGCCGGCCGCCACTCCTCGCGCACCCAGTGCGTGGTGATGTCCTTGGGCAGCGCGGACGCTCCCGCGAGCAGACCGGCCGTCATCATCGCCATCAGGAGCGTGCCGAAACCGGTCCGGCCCACGAAGGCGCTGATCAGCATCCCGGCCCCGAAGACCGCGAGCGCGGCGGCGAGGCCGATCTGCAGGCTCGTACCGAGGGGCTGGCTGTCCCAGCTCAGGCCCGTGCCGACACCACCCGCGATCATCGCGTTGACGAAGACGGCACCACCGATGGACCGCGGCCCCCGGATCTGCCGCGACCGCTGCGGCGGCAGGAAGGGGGCGTAGGCCGTCGCCCGGGACGCACCCTGTGCCCCCTGCGTCCCGCCGTCGATCACGGTGTCCGGCGGCCCCCACAGATAGCCCGCTCCGACCGGCCCCGTGGTCCCGTCCTTGATGATCGGGTCACGCCACCAGGACGGCCCGGACGGCTTCGGCGGCGCCTTCACCTCGGGCGGCGCGTCCGACACGGCCCGGTCGGCCGCCGGATGCGTCCGCTCCTGCGGATCGGCCGTCCTGCGGTGCTGCGTCCAGACGGTGAAGCCGATGACCGCGACCGAGAGCATTGCGGAGAACGCCAGCGTGCCGCTGTTGCCCAGCATGGAAAGGAACAGCCCGCAGCCGATCAGCGCGCACAGCACCGCGATCAGCGACGACCCCTCGACCCGGCCCGACAGCAGCCGGCGCGCCTCGTTCTCCTCCTCGCCCTCCAGCGGGATCAGCAGCCATGCGAAGCCGTAGAAGATCAGCCCGAGACCACCGGTCACCGAGAGCACGCCGAGGACGATCCGGAAGATCACCGGATCGACGTTGCAGTACCGGCCGAGCCCGCCGCACACCCCCGCCACCACCTTCTGCCGCGAGCTGCGGTGCAGCTGCGGTACGGGCCCGGGGGGCGGCACGGCGCCCGGCGGCGCATCCTGGGGAACGGTCATGGCTCCATGGTGACGGGCGCCGGCCCCTTCCGGCACCCGCCCCGACCCTGGCCGGTCCCTGATATTGGCCGGGCCGGACCCTGAGACGCCCCGTCGCCCCCAGCCGGGCCCCAGGGCCGATGTGTGGCAGAGCCGATGTGTCTCAGGGTCGATGTGGGGGCCGACCCTGATGCCATCACCCGCACGGACGTGTGACGATCGGGTCATGCCAGCCGCCACGCCCCGAGCCGCAAGCTCCCTCGCCCCCGACCCGGAGGAGCAGCCCCAGCGCAAGCTGTACCGCAGCGCCGACGGACGGCTGCTCGGCGGCGTCGCACGCGGTCTCGCCGGGCACCTCGGGCTGCCGGTGGCCTGGGTGCGCTTCGTCTTCCTCGGGCTGTTCCTCGCGGACGGCCTCGGCGCGCTCCTGTACGCGGTGTTCTGGATCGTCGTCCCGCTCGGCGTCGGCGGCGTGGACGGCCCGCGCTCCCTCTTCGAGACCGCGCCCGACGGCACCCGCAGACTCCGCAAACCCGACAAGGGCCAGGTCTTCGCCCTCATCGCGCTGTTCGTCGGCGCCCTGATCTTCGTCGGCAACGTCGACATGGGCAGCAAGGCCGACCGCTACATCTGGCCCACTCTGCTGATCGGCGCCGGCTCCGMCCTCGTGTGGCGCCAGGCCGACAACGCCCGCCGCGCCCGCTGGATGGAGGCCGGCAGCCGGCGCCGGGTCCTGCACCTGGCCCGCGGCCTCGCCGGGGTCGCCCTGGTGGGCCTCGGCCTCGCCGGATTCATGGTCGTGCGCGGCTCCGCCGCCCAGCTGGGCAACGTCATCACGGCGGCCATCGCCGTGCTCACCGGCATCGCCCTGCTGGCCGGCCCCTGGCTCGTCCGCATGACCCAGGACCTCTCCGAGGAACGCCTGATGCGCATCAGGGCCCAGGAACGCGCCGAGGTCGCCGCCCACGTCCACGACTCGGTGCTGCACACCCTCACCCTGATCCAGCGCAACGCCGACGACGCGGGCGAGGTCCGCAGACTCGCCCGCGCCCAGGAACGCGAACTGCGCAACTGGCTCTACAACCCCGAAGGCACCGGCAAGGACGAGGACGACGAACCCGAGAACCTGGCCGAGGCCGTCAAACGCGCCGCGGCCGAGGTCGAGGACAAGCACGGCGTCCCGCTGGAGGTCGTCGTCGTCGGCGACTGCCCGCTCGACGAGAAGCTGACCGCACAGATGCAGGCCGCGCGCGAGGCGATGGTCAACGCCGCCAAGTACGGTGGCGAGGGCGGCGCCGTCCAGGTCTACGCGGAGGTCGAGGGCCGCACGGTCTTCGTCTCGGTCCGCGACCGGGGTCCGGGATTCGACCTGGATTCCGTACCGGGGGACAGAATGGGCGTACGAGAATCAATCATCGGCCGGATGCAGCGCAACGGCGGTACCGCACGGCTGCGTTCGGTGCCCGGTGGGGGCACGGAAGTCGAGCTGGAGATGGAGAGGACGAGCGATGAACGGGACCACTGAGGCGACCGGGGGCCACGAGGGCCCGGAGCGCCGGGTACGAGTCGTGCTCGTCGACGACCACCGGATGTTCCGCACCGGAGTACAGGCAGAGATCGGCCGCACCGAGGAGACCGGCGTCGAGGTCGTCGGCGAGGCCGCCGACGTCGACCAGGCGGTCACCGTCATCACGGCGACCCGCCCCGAGGTCGTCCTCCTCGACGTCCACCTCCCGGGCGGCGGCGGCGTCGAGGTGCTGCGCCGCTGCGCGCCCTTCATGGGCGCGGTCGAGAACCCGGTGCGCTTCCTGGCCCTGTCCGTCTCGGACGCCGCCGAGGACGTCATCGGCGTCATCCGCGGCGGCGCCCGCGGCTACGTCACCAAGACCATCACCGGCGCCGACCTGGTCGACTCCGTCTTCCGGGTCCAGGACGGCGACGCGGTCTTCTCGCCCCGGCTGGCCGGCTTCGTCCTCGACGCCTTCGCCTCGACGGACGCCCCGCCGGTCGACGAGGACCTCGACCGGCTGACGCAGCGCGAGCGCGAGGTGCTGCGGCTGATCGCCCGCGGATACGCGTACAAGGAGATCGCCAAGCAGCTGTTCATCTCGGTGAAGACGGTCGAGTCCCACGTCTCGGCGGTGCTGCGCAAGCTCCAGCTCTCCAACCGGCACGAACTGACGCGCTGGGCGACCGCCCGCCGGCTGGTCTGAGACCAGACCGGCCCCGGGGGCGGGCGCGCCTTCGCGTTCGGGCCGGGCCGGGGTCCGGGCATGTTGGCGTCGGACCGCCCCGGGGGTCAGGCGCCTTCGCGTCGGGCCGGGGTCCCGGCACGTTGGCGTCGGACCGGTCCCGGTCAGGCGCCTTCGCGTTCGGGGTCGAGCGAGATGTTCAGCTTCTCGCCGACCCTGCGGTAGCCGATGGACGCGTAGATCCGCTCCACGTCGGCGTCGCCCGGCTCCAGCCACACCACCCGGCAGCCGCGCGCGAACGCGGTCTCCGTGAGGTGGGCGGAGAGGGCGGCCCCGATGCCGCGGCGGCGGAAGTCCTCCGAGACCGCGAGCCCGGCCAGCTCGCTGAGGCCGTCGACCGGCACCGAGCAGCCGCCCGCGCCCGCAGGCGTGCCGCCGATCGTGGCGAGGGCGGCGACCCCGCCGTCCGACGCGGCGGTGCGCAGCCACTCGGCCGTACCGGCCTCGGGCTGACCCGTCCCGCCGTAGCCCAGGTGCTGGACGAGGGCAGCGGCATCGAACTCCGCGTCCGTGGCGGGCTCGGCCATCACCAGCCCGTCGACCGGCTTCGGCGGCAGCAGACCGCCGGGGGCGCAGGCCAGGAGCGGGGCGCGGTTCTCCACGGTGAACCCGGCCGCCAGCAGGGCGGGTTCGACCGCGGGCGCCCAGGTGGGCAGGAACTCCAGGCGCGGCATCCGGTCCAGCTCGCGGAAGGCCGCGATCAGGGCGTCGAGTTCGCCGGGTGCCGGTTCCGCGCCCTGGTCGGGGATCGCGTAATTGGCGTACTTGAGCGACCAGTCCGGGTTGTAGCGGATCACGAACGGTCCCACCCGGACATGGTCCGGGGAGCGGAGCGTGAGCGTACGGGCATGGGTCTGGACGTCGACGTCCATGGGCATGGGTGAGTGTCCTTCGGCCGTTCCGGATCGGAGGGCGGGAGCCTACGCGACCCGGGTCGCTCCGGCGAAGGGCATGTGGTCGATCGGGGCGATGCGGACCGGGGCGCCCGGGCGCGGGGCGTGGATCATCCGGCCGTTGCCGATGTACAGGCCGACGTGCGTGACGCCCGAGTAGAAGAACACCAGGTCCCCAGGGGCGAGTTCGGAGCGCGATACGCGCTGACCGGCGTTGATCTGCGTGTACGTGGTCCGGGGGAGGGAGACGCCCGCGGAGCGGTAGGCGGCCTGGGTCAGGCCGGAGCAGTCGAACGAGGAGGGGCCGGTGGCGCCCCAGACGTACGGCTTGCCCAGGGCCGTGTACGCGAAGGCGACCGCTTCGGCGGCGCGGGCGTTGGGTGCCCGGTCCGCGCCGCGCGGGGCGCTGCGGTCGGCGTGGGCGTCGCCGCGGCCGCCCTCCGAGGCGTCGTAGGCGGCGCGGTCGGCGGGGGAGAGGCGGGCCAGCAGCTGCCGGGCCTCGGCGAGCTTGGTGCGGACCGTCGCCTTGTGCTTCTTCAGGGCGGCCTGGCGGCTCGCGAGTTCGGTCAGTTCGCCGGCGGCCTCGGCGCGGACCTGGGCCACGTCCGCGACCTGACGCTGCACGGTGCGCACCTCGGTGGCCCGCCGCTCGCCGGCCCGCTCCACGTACGAGGCGCGCCGGAGGTACTGGTCGGGGTCCGAGGAGAGCGCCAGCTGCACGGCGGGGTCGATGCCGCCGGAGCGGTACTGCGCGGCGGCGTACGAACCCAGCGCCTCGCGTGCCGTGTTGAGCCGCTCGGTCCTGCGGGCCGCCTCGTCGCGCAGGGCGTCGACGGACTTCGCGGTGGCGGCGGCCTTCTCCTTGGCGCCGTTGTACTGCTCGGTGGCGGCCTCCGCCTCCCGGTACAGCCGGTCGACCTGGGCCTTCACCTGGGCGGGCGTGGGCGCCGGATCGGCGTGCGCGGATCCCGGCAACGCGGCGGCGGTCGCGGCCCCGGCGAAGGCGAGCGTCGCCGCTGTGCGGGCAGCAGAGCCGGTGTACGGGCGCTGCTTGGGTTTCCGGTGCGCTGCCACGAGGGCGGGCGTCCTTCCTTTCGACGGCCCGCCGGGGACTACCGACGGGCCCGCCCGGCCCGGCGGCGGGCTGCCAACAGGGGGAGCGGCCCGCCGCCGGAACCTCGGCGGGGTGACCGGGAACGCCACCCGGGTACGGATCGGCGCTGTGCCGGTCACCTGGCAGGGACGCTAAACCCGGGACACGGGAAAGAGTTGTAATGACGCTTATTGTGTGAATTTGGCGTTGCGTTGTCGCCGGATGATCGGAAAAATTACATCAGAGCCAGGCAATTGGTGCATCTCGCGGTCAAGTGGCTACTCAGGCTCACCTGGCTGCGGAGTGCTGATATGGCCGGGGCTAGGCTGCGGAGCCATGCGCGTACTCATCGATGTCTTCGTCGCCCTGCACATCATCGGCATCGCCTCCCTGCTGGGCGGTTTCCTCACCCAGATGAAGGCGATGGGGGCGGGCACGGCACGGTTCGTCCCGGCCATGCTGCACGGAGCGCTGACCATGCTGGTCACCGGAATCGCGCTGGTCGGCCTCGACCAGGCCGACGACCATCCCGTGAACAACGTCAAGATCGGCATCAAGCTGCTGATCCTGGTCGTGATCCTCGCTCTCGTCTACGTCAAGCGCGACGAGGAGAAGGTCGACAAGGGCCTCTTCGCGGCGGTCGGCGGACTCACGATCGTCAACATCTTCATCGCCACGCTCTGGACCTGAGCCTCCGGCGCGGCCCGGCGGGGGCCTCTTGGCGCGGACCGCGCGGGCCGGCCTCATGGCGCGGAGGGGCCGGGCGGTTGCGTTGGGCCGGCCGGGCGGGCGGTCTTATGGCGCGGATGGGCTGGGCGGTCGCGTTGCGCCGGGCGGTCTTATGGCGCGGACGGCTGAGCGGTTGCGTTGCGCCCGGCGGTCCTATGGCGCGGTGCCCCAGTCGACCTGCCGGCCTTCCCGCCGCAACGCCTCCTCGACGCCGGCCCAGTCCTCGACCCACTCGCCCACGCACTCCCGCGTCATCGCCGGGTCGGCCGCCACGAGGATGTCCACCCCGGCCGCCCCGGCCCGCTCCTCGGGTGTCGCCGCCAGGTCGGCCAGCCGGTCGACGCGGAGGTAGGACCCCGCGTCGGAGCCCGCCGTGATCCGCCCGACCACCCCGTACCGGGCACGCTGCTCGGCCGCCGCCACATCGCCGCGGTCGACGGTGGCCGTCACCGCGATCCGGTGCGGACCGGCCCCGTCGGGCGCCCCGGCGCCGAGGCCGAAGCGGTCCTGCGCCGCGGTCAGCCGCTCGCGCCCCGTCTCCGCGGCCGACGCGCGCAGCCCGTGGACGTGCAGCGTCTGCTCCTGGGGGCTCCACGACATGATCCGCTCGACGTCCCGGTCCTGGATCACGTCCTCCTCGGCGGCCGTCGCGCCGCCCTCGCGGTCCAGCGCCCGGGCCAGTGCCCGAGCCGCCTCGGAGGGTCCGACCGCACCGTCCGGGCCCTGGTCGATGAGCATCGCCACTCCGGAGAACAGGGCCCTGAGCCCGAGCGCCGCCGCCGCGACGACCCCGTCCGGCCGGAGTTCCGGATCGAGCTCGGGGAGCACGCTCAGCCGGCGGTGCATGGCGGCTGCCGCGCTCTCGTCCGGCGGCGCGGTGTCCCACAGCAGCTCCAGGGCGGCCACGCAGCTGTCCTGGTCCTCCGGGCGCCCCTCGTCGGCGAGATACCGCAGGAGCACTCCCGCGGTGCGCTCGGCGCAGGCCGCCGAGAACAGCCTTGCCTGGGCGAAGGTCCCGAGGAAGGCCATGCCCCGGACGCTCTCCAAGATCTTCACGGTCGCTCGCTCCTGCTCGTGCTCGTCCTGTGTACGGGATGCCCGTCCGGTGCCGGACACCTTCCGCACGGTACCCGGCGCCGGCCCGGTCACGGCCACCAGAACGTCTTGTACTTCCGTCCGCCCCGCCCGGTCACATTGCCGCTGACCACACCCTCGGAGCCCTTGATGAGCGGTCCGCAGATGTCCTGGCAGACCTCGCGCGACGCCCCGCCCGCGATGGGCTTGCCGCCCAGCTTGTCGATCTCCAGCAAGGCGTTCTGCTCGGCGTGCGTGGCGCCCTGGACGTTGACGCGGACCGGGACGTCACCGCGTTTGGCGATGGCGCTCAGCTGCGCCGGGGACAGGCCCTGGCCGCTGCTGGAGACCACGTTGCGCTCCACCCACTGCCCCGGCTTGCCGGGTACGGGGAAGCGCGCCCGGACGACGGAGGTGGTGTTCGTCTTCTCGGCCCACTCGACCGCCTTCTCGATCTCCTCCGGGCTCTTGCCCTTCGCCTTCGCCTCGCGCCGCACCTCGTCCAGGAAGACGTCCTGGTAGTCGCGGGCCGCCTGGGCGTTCTCCTCGGCGAGCTTCTTCAGCTCGGCGGGGGTCCGCTTCTTCGGGCCGCAGTCGTTGTTGTGGACCAGGACGTTGCCCCGGCCGACCGCCACGTAATAGGTGTGCGTGGTGTCGACCGTCAGGTCGTGGGTGCGCTGAAGCCGTGTGTAACGGCTGACCGACGTGACGGCGAGAGCGCCGCCGTCGGAGAGCCGCAGCGCGTCGCCCACGGTGATCCGGCCCGCGTCGGCCCAGCGTCCCTCGTTCGCCAGCCAGAACGGGTGTGTGTCCGTGGCGGTCAGGGTGGCCGTGCGGCCGTTCTGCTCCACCGTGAGCCGGGTGAAGTGCTTGTCGCCCTCGGTGGTGATGGTGTCCGTCACCGTGCGGGCCGCGCTCCGGCCGGCCGCCGGGTCGGTGGCCAGGACCCGGTCTCCGGCCCGGATGTCCTCGATGGCGCGGCGGGTGCCGTCGGCGAGGAGGACGGGGGTGCCAGCGAGGAAGCTGTGATTGACCGGGCAGTCCGGCTTCTTCTCCTCGGGTTCGTCCTTCTTCGGTGGGTTCTTCTTCTCCCCGTCGACCTTCTTGCCGGCGTTCTCCAACGCCTTCTCGGCGTCCTTGACCTTCTTCCGGCTCTTGATGAGGCCCTTCAGGCCGTCGTAGAGGTCACCGCCGTGCTTCTTCAAGCTCTTGATGAGCTTGTAGGCCTTCTTCCACTTCCAGGGCGCCCCATACTTGGCCCCCAGCTTCCCGACCGCACCGCCGACCAGGCTCAGGAGGACGTTGATCAGCGTCTCGGTGCAGGCGCCCATGTCACCCTTGGTGACACAGTCCAGCGCGTCGGTGATGCCCAGCTCGTCGGCGAGGATCTTCGCGAGTTCCTTCGCGGCCTCGATTGCCTTGTCCGAGTTGGACTTCTCCTCCGTCCTCGCGTCCTGGAGGTCCTTCAGCGCCTTGTCGTACTCGATCTGGGCGGGAGTCTTCGGGGAACCGTCCCCGTTCCTGTCCGAGGCCGGATCGTCCTGGCCGGTGCCGGACGTGTCCGAACCGCCCTGCGCCTCGGCGCCGCCGTCGCTCCCGCAGTTCCCGCCGCCGCCGATCCGGCAGACCTGGACCCCGATCTTCTCCGTCAGGTCCGCGCCGATCCCCGTGGCGACCAGCGCGCCGATGATCGCCACGACCACCAGCGTCAGACCCAGGTACTCCAGCGCCCCCTGGCCCCGGTCGCGCCGCCTGCGCAGCCCCAGCACACGTGCTTGTGTGCGCGGCACACGGTGCCGCACCCGGCGCCGTAACTCCCCCATGCGTGGCATGAGACGACGCTAACGGGCCCACGGGGGGCGCGTCTTGGGCCCGTGGACCCAAAGCGCGCCCTCGCGTGGCAGTCCCGACGGGCCCGTCAGCCCGGCCGCACGCTCCCGTAGATCGGCATGTAGTAGATCGACTCCTCGCGCACGTTCGCCCCCGGCTTCGGTGCGTGGATCATCATGCCGTCGCCCTTGTAGATGCCGACGTGGCTGATGTCGTCGTAGAAGAACACCAGGTCCCCGGGCTGAAGATCCTCCGTGGCTATCCGGGTGCCGATGTTCACCTGGTCCCAGGTGGTCCGCGGAATGTCGACACCGGCCGCCTTCCAGGCCGCCTGGGTGAGACCCGAGCAGTCGTACGAGGCCGGGCCGGTCGCCCCCCAGACGTACGGCTTGCCGAGCTGCGCCCTGGCGAAGGCCATGACCTTCTCGGCCTTGGACGAGGCGTCGGTGTCCGAACCCGAGCCTGTCCCGGTTCCGGTTCCGGTGTCCGTCCCCGTACCGCCGCCGGCCTCCTTGGCGGCCTCCTCGGCCGCCGCGGCCTTGCGGTCGGCCTCGGCCTTCGCGGCGGCCTGCTTCTTCGCCAGCTCCGCCGCCCTGCGCTTGGCCTCCGCCTCCTTCTTGCGCTCCAGCTCGGCCAGGCGCGCCTTCTCCTCGGCGGTCAGCTTCGACAGCAGGCCGCGGGCCTCGGACAGCTTCGTCTGGACGTTCTGCTTGCTGGTGCGCAGCGTCGCCTGGGACTCGGTGAGCGTCTCCAGGCTCGCCACCGCCTCGGCCCGCTGCTTGGACGCCTTCGCCTGCTGGGTGCGGAAGTCCGACACCGCCTGCGTCTGGCGCTCGGTCATCCGGTCCATGAGGTGGGTCTGGTCGAAGAACGACTGCGGGTCGTCGGCCAGGAAGAAGGTGGCGGTCGGGGCGAGGGTGCCGCCGCGGTACTGGGCGGCGGCGTACGTGCCGAGCGTCCTGCGGGCCTCGTTGAGCTTCTCGGTGCGCTGGGCGACGTCGTCGAGGAGGGTGTCCACCTTGGAGCGCTGCGCGGTGGTCGCTTCCTTCGCCTGGTTGTACTGCTGGGTCGCGGTGCCCGCCTGCCGGTAGAGGTCGTCGACCTTCTTCTGCACGTCCTCGATGCTGGGCTTGGGAGCCGGGGCGGCGAGTGCGCTCTGCGTGGACAGCAGGGTCACCGAGGCCAGGGCGGCCGTCGTGATCCCGACGGCCGGGCCGGTATTGCGCACGCGGGTGCGCGGTTTGCGATGCGACGCCAAGGCCGGCATCTCCTTCCGTGGACCGCCTACCGGGTTAGCTGTCGGGTTCGGGCGGAACGGAAGGCTGCCCTACGGTCCTGGTGGGGGATGCGGACCGATTCACCCCGGTGATGCGTGTGGGTCCCCGGTTCCGGACTCCCGTGACGGGCAGCCCGGATTCGGCGTGGACGCCCGCTCGGCGTGGATCGCCTCTGGGGGTACGGGCCGCCCGAACGAGCACGCTAGCCAACTCATGGTGCCGCTGTGAAGGTTGATGTTCGATATGCCCGATACATTTTCGTGACCTCAGCGGATCGGGGTGCTGCGGGGCAGGTGGAGCCCGGGGTCGCTCCACACAGCGGTGCTCCCTGCTCGCTCTGTGTGTCCGGCCGGGGGTGCGTGGTTGGTCACTCGGGCCCGGACTGTCAGTGCGCACGCCTAGACTCGGGAGGCGATGAGCAGCCTCTTTGACGACAGTTTCCTGGCCGGCCTCCAGCACACGGAGGAAGGGCCCCCGCCGCCCCCCGAGGACTCCGCACCCGAAGCGGTGCCGGAGGGCCTTTTCGCGGGCGTTTTCGACGGGCCCCCGCCGCCCCGCGAGGCGTACTACCGCGACGGGGCCCACCGCCCGGTCATCGACGCGGCCGCGCTGCTGGACGGGCTGAACACCGAGCAGCGCGCAGCCGTGGTGCACGCCGGATCCCCGCTGCTCATCGTCGCCGGAGCCGGTTCGGGCAAGACCCGCGTACTGACGCACCGCATCGCCCATCTGCTGGCCGAGCGCGGTGTGCACCCCGGCCAGATCCTGGCGATCACCTTCACCAACAAGGCCGCCGGTGAGATGAAGGAGCGCGTCGAGCAGCTCGTCGGACCGCGGGCCAACGCCATGTGGGTCATGACCTTCCACAGCGCGTGCGTACGGATCCTGCGCCGCGAGTCGAAGCGGCTCGGCTTCACGTCCTCGTTCTCGATCTACGACGCCGCCGACTCCAAGCGCCTCATGGCCCTGGTCTGCCGCGACCTCGACCTCGACCCGAAGCGCTACCCGCCGAAGTCGTTCACGGCGAAGGTCTCGAACCTGAAGAACGAGCTGATCGACGAGGAGACCTTCGCCGGACAGGCGGCCGACGGCTTCGAGAAGACGCTCGCCCAGGCCTACGCGCTCTACCAGTCCCGGCTGCGCGAGGCGAACGCGCTGGACTTCGACGACATCATCATGACGACGGTGCACCTGCTCCAGGCGTTCCCCGACGTCGCCGAGCACTACCGCCGCCGCTTCCGCCACGTCCTCGTCGACGAGTACCAGGACACCAACCACGCCCAGTACACGCTCGTACGGGAACTGGTCGGCCCGACCGGGCCCGAGGACGCCCCCGGCGAGCTGTGCGTCGTGGGTGACGCGGACCAGTCGATCTACGCCTTCCGCGGCGCGACCATCCGCAACATCCTCCAGTTCGAGGAGGACTACCCGGACGCGACGACGATCATGCTGGAGCAGAACTACCGCTCCACGCAGACGATCCTGTCGGCGGCCAACGCGGTCATCGAGCGCAACGAGAGCCGCCGCCCGAAGAACCTCTGGACGAACGCGGGCGCCGGCACCCGGATCACCGGCTACGTCGCCGACACCGAGCACGACGAGGCTCAGTTCGTCGCCGACGAGATCGACCGGCTGACCGACGCGGGCGACGCCAAGGCCGGCGACGTGGCGATCTTCTACCGGACGAACGCGCAGTCACGTGTCTTCGAGGAGATCTTCATCCGCGTCGGCCTGCCCTACAAGGTGGTCGGCGGCGTGCGCTTCTACGAGCGCAAGGAGGTCAGGGACGTCCTGGCCTACCTCCGGGTCCTCTCCAACCCCGAGGACACCGTCCCGCTGCGCCGCATCCTGAACGTGCCCAAGCGGGGCATCGGCGACCGGGCCGAGGCGATGATCGACGCCCTGTCGATGCGCGAGAAGATCTCGTTCCCGCAGGCACTGCGCCGTGTCGACGAGGCGTACGGCATGGCCGCCCGCTCGTCGAACGCGGTGAAGCGGTTCAACACGCTGATGGAGGAGCTCCGCACGATCGTGGAGTCCGGCGCGGGACCGGCGGTCGTGGTGGAGGCCGTCATGGAGCGGACCGGCTATCTCGCCGAGC
Organism: Streptomyces sp. OR43; assembly: GCF_008042275.1. Taxonomy (GTDB): domain Bacteria; phylum Actinomycetota; class Actinomycetes; order Streptomycetales; family Streptomycetaceae; genus Streptomyces. The sequence continues at coordinate 2,527,010 of NZ_RDBK01000043.1, forward strand.
TTCAGGCGTCCACCGACCCGCAGGACGAGACCCGGATCGAGAACCTCCAGGAACTCGCCTCCGTCGCCCTCGAGTTCGAGCAGGAGCGGGCCGAGGACGAAGGCGCGGGCACGCTGGCCGAGTTCCTGGAGAAGGTCGCGCTCGTCGCCGACGCCGACCAGATCCCCGACGAGGACGAGGACGGCTCCGGTGTCGTCACCCTGATGACGCTGCACACCGCCAAGGGCCTCGAATTCCCGGTGGTCTTCCTGACCGGCATGGAGGACGGCGTCTTCCCGCACATGCGGGCGCTCGGCCAGGTCAAGGAGCTGGAGGAGGAGCGCCGGCTGGCGTACGTCGGCATCACGCGCGCCCGTGAGCGGCTCTACCTCACGCGTGCGGCGATGCGCAGCGCCTGGGGCCAGCCCGCGTACAACCCGCCGTCGCGGTTCCTGGAGGAGATCCCGGACCAGCACCTGGAGTGGAAGCGCAAGGGCCCCATGGCGGCACCCGCCGGGCCGACGTCGGGCATCACCTCGTCGCTCTCCGCGTCCCGGGCGCGGTCCGGCCCCTCGGGCTTCGCGACCCGGCGGACCTCGGACAAGCCGACGATCACGCTGGTGGCCGGTGACCGGGTCACCCACGACCAGTTCGGTCTGGGCACGGTGACGGCGGTCGAGGGCATCGGGGACCAGGCGAAGGCCACGGTCGACTTCGGGGACGAGCGGCCGAAGAAGCTGCTGCTGCGGTACGCCCCGGTCGAGAAGCTGTAGGGCCCGCTCGGACGCCTCGGCGGGCGGCTGCGGGCCGCCCGCCGGTCAGTTCGGGTTGACGTTGTGGCTGCGGAGCCACGGCAGCGGGTCGATGGCCGCGCCGCCGCCGGGCCGGACCTCGAAGTGCAGGTGCGGGCCGGTCGAGTTGCCGGAGTCGCCGGAGTGCGCGATGACGTCACCGGCCTTGACGTAGCCCGAGCGGATCCGGGTGCTGCTGAGGTGGCAGTACCAGGTCTCGGTGCCGTCGGCCGCGGTGACGATGGCCATGTTCCCGTAGGCGGTGTTGAACTGCGTGCGCACGGTGCCATCGGTCGCCGCCATCACCGGGGTGCCGTAGTCGACGGGGAAGTCGATACCGGTGTGCACGGACATCCAGTTGACGCCGGCCTGGCCGAAGTACGCGCTGAGCTGGTGGTCCTTGACCGGCATGACGAACTTCGGGCGCAGCGCCTCCTTGCGGGCGGCCTCGTCCGCGCGCCTCTTCTTCTCGGCGGCCTGCCGCGCCTTCAGGTCGATGCGCTCCTGGGTGCGGCTGGCACGGTCGGCGAAGTTCTCCGCGTCGGCGCTGAGGTTGGCCAGCTGGGTGTCCAGCTCGTTGTTCGCCGCGACGGGCTTGACCGTGCCGGGGTCGGCGGCGGCCATCGTCGTGGTCTCGTCCTTCTTCTCCTCGCCGCCGCCCATCCCGCCCACGGAGGCCGCGGCGATGCCCGCCACGCTCATCACACAGGCGGACGGAACGGCGACGGTGAGGAGTGCGGAACGCTTCGCGGGGGAGCGCCTGCGGCTCCGGCTTCCGCCACCACTGCGGGTGACGGGGCGGCCTGCGGGGCGGTGACCGGAGGCYGGGGCGGCGTCCGGGGCGGTGTCGGGTGTGGCGGCGGAATCGTGGTCGCGGGTGTGCTCGCGAGCCTGGTCGTCCGGCTCGGAAGCGGTGCCGTCGGTGGCCGCTGCGCCGAGGTCCGTCTCCGCGAGGCTGAACTCGGCGGTCCGGTAAGGCTCGTACGGGTCGTACGGTTCATAGGACGCCTGCGGCTCCCGGGACGCCTGCGCCTCGGAGGAGGCCTGCGGGGCGTAGGGCGTCTCATAGGAGCTCTGATGCTCTTGTGCCTCTTGTGCCTCGTACGTCTCGTCGGTCGCGTACGGATACTGGGCCGTTTGTTCGGCTGAGGCGGGGGATGCCGTGGGGTGCGAGGATTGCGCGGTCTGCTGTGTGTACTCGGGCGTGGCGCCGGTGTTCCAGGCGGTGGCGTCGTAGGCGCCGGTGTCGTACGCCGTCGGGCCCGCGACGGTCCACTGGCCGGTCTGCTGGCCGGTCTGCTGCCAGGTGGTGGTGTCCCACTGGCCGGAAGTGTCCGGGATGCCGTGCTGGGCCGGGACGGTGTGGCCGTAGCCTCCGTCCACCGGGATCCAGGTCGCGCCGGTGTCGTACTGCGGGCCGGGGTCGTACGCGTGTCGCTGGGGCTCCTGATGGGCCTGGGGCTGCGCGGTGTAGGCCGTGTAGTCGGCGGAATGGCCGTACTCGGCCGTCGGGTGCGCGCCCGTGTCCCACGGGGAGGCGTCGTACGTGCCGCTGTGGTCGGCCGTGGTGCTGCCGTACGGGGCGGTGTAGCCGGTCGTGGTGTCGTACGAGCCGTCGTAGTTGCCGGGAAGGGAGCCGAAGAGCGGGTCGCTGTCGAAGCCGCCCGTGGAGTGGCCGTCGTATCCGGCGTACCCGGCGTGGGGGTGCTGGTCGTTCACCAACGTCTCTCTCGCCTCGGCAGCAGGACCAGTGGGTCCGGGGTCCGGTGGGGGACTCCGGGGAAAGCAGTGGCCGCGACTGTACCCGGCGGTATGCGACGCCGACAATCTTCGACGGCCTCCGGCGGCTCAGGAAACGGGCAATCGGCCGTCTTTCGACGGGCTGCTCACACAGCCTTGGCTCTATGTTCGAAACCCGTTCTATTTGTGGCAGGGGTGGAGCGTTGACGGAAGGGCGCGCGGTTGCCGGATTCCGGCAGATTGGGCCGTCCTCAGGCCACGGAGGCGGCGCCCGCGGGTCCCTGGGCCGACACGTGGGCGTCGAGCGCCTGACGGATGCCGGCGGCCACGGCGGGGTGCACGGGCAGGGCGAGGTGGCCGACGCCGGTGACGCGCACGTTGACCACGTCCAGGTCCGGGTGGTCGATGCAGGCGGCCTCGACCGGGACGATCACCTGGTCCAGCTCGCTCCAGAAGCTGACGAACCGGGTGCGGCAGCCCGGCGCGGGGAGCCGCAGCTCCTCGATGGGCGCCGCGCCGCTGCGCATCTGGCGCACGATGGGGTGGGCGCCGGCCAGCGGGGCGACGGCGGTGCCGCCGTGCGGTGTGCCGAGGGTGACCAGGGTGCGGACCCGGCCGTCGCCGCCCAGCCGCTGGACGTAGTAGCGCGCTATCAGGCCGCCCAGGCTGTGGCCGACGATGTCGACCTCGCGGTGGCCGGTGCGGGCGCAGATCTCCTCGATGTGCCGGCCGAGCAGTTCGGCAGCCGTACGGATGTCGCAGGTCAGCGGGGAGTAGTTGAGTGACTCCAGGTGGTGCCAGCCGTGCCGGGCGAGCGAGCGGCGCAGCAGGACGAAGACCGAACGGTTGTCGATGAAGCCGTGCAGGAGCACGACGGGCGGCCGGTCGGGATGCCCGGTGGGCAGCGCGGTGGTCCCCGCGGGAGCGGGGGCGGAAACGGAGGCGGATGCGGAGGCTGGTGCGGGGTGGCCTGTCGTTCCGGTTGTTGTTGTTCCGGTGGTCGTTCCCGTTTCCGTTTCCGTTCCGGTCGCGGGGTGCCGCTCGCCGGTGATGCCGGTGGGATACAGGAGGGCGTGGCCCGCGAGCACGACCAGTTCGAGCGCCGTGGCCCTCAGCAGGGCCGCGGACAGCCGGGTGGACGGCATCCGGACGGAGGGCAGCCAGGTGGTTCCCGTGCACAGCCGGCGCAGCAGCAGGGGAAGAAGGGGCAGGAACGAGGCTTGCGCGGTCCTGGGGGTAGGCGGGGTCCTCATGGTCGACCTCCTGCTCCGGCACCGGGGAGAAGCGGCTCGCTGCCCCGTCTGCCCTCATGGGGGCGCCATCGCGGAGGTCCGGGCCGGCCGGTCGCCGTCCGGGACGCGCCGCCCGCCGTGTCCCCTGGGTCACCATCGGTGACCGGCGGGCGGGCGGGTGGTGAGCCGTACCACCGTGCCGTGCGGCTGACGGCGCGGTGGTACGACGACCTCGTTGCGGCTCCCCCGGCGGCCGGTCCCGCACGGCAGGAGTGCCGTGTGCTGCGGGAGCGGTGCCCGGTGAACGTGTCCCACGTGTGATTTCCCCCTCCCCGCCCACCGCGAAACTGCGGCTTGCGGGATGCTGGGGATAACGTTCGTTCACATTCCCCGGCCTTCAGGCACGGGAGACGCATGTGGAGGCAGTGATGGGTGTGACCGGTCCGATCCGTGTGGTGGTGGCCAAGCCGGGCCTCGACGGCCATGACCGCGGAGCCAAGGTGATCGCGCGGGCGCTGCGCGACGCCGGTATGGAGGTCATCTACACGGGGCTCCACCAGACGCCCGAGCAGATCGTGGACACCGCGATCCAGGAGGACGCGGACGCCATCGGCCTCTCGATCCTCTCCGGCGCGCACAACACGCTCTTCGCGAAGGTGATCGAACTGCTGAAGGAGCGCGACGCGGCCGACATCAAGGTCTTCGGCGGCGGCATCATCCCGGAGGCGGACATCGCTCCGCTGAAGGAGCAGGGCGTCGCGGAGATCTTCACGCCGGGCGCGACGACGGTCGCGATCGTCGAGTGGGTCAACGCGAACGTCCGCCAGCCGGCGGAGGCCTAGTCAGGGCCTGGCCTCTGGTCGTCCGGATCCTGCCGGGCTCGCCAGGGCCCGCGCGCGGCCGAGGCCCGGGACGCGACCCACGGCCACGGTCCGGGGCCAGAGCAACGGCTGCGGTCCGGGGCCAGAGCAACGGCTGCGGTCCGGGACCAGACCCGCGGCTGCGGTGCCGTGCGATGTGGTGCCGTCCGGCTTCGTCCGCATGCATGCTGCGGGCGCCCGGTCGGGACGCGGTGCCCCGGGCCGGGCACCGCGCGTCCGGCCCGCCGGCCGCGTCCGCCGCGCCCTGTCTCAGCGGGCCGGTATCAGCTCCCGGTCCATCGCCGCGCGCAGCCGCAACGTGGAGACCAGCCGCTGGAACGCCTCCGACCAGTAGCCGTTCGCACCCGGTGAGGCGTCCGCGGGTTCGTCGGGCGTCGTGGTCAGCACCTCCAGCCGGTCCGCCTCGGACGGGTTCAGGCAGCGTTCGGCGAGGCCCATCACCCCGCTGAAGCTCCAGGGGTAACTGCCCGCGTCCCGGGCGATGTCGAGGGCGTCCACCACGGAACGCCCCAGCGGCTCCGCCCACGGCGTCGGGCAGACCCCCAGCAGCTGGAACGCCTCCGACAGGCCGTGGGCCGCGATGAACCCGGCCACCCAGTCGGCCCGTTCGGCGGTGGGGAGAACGGCCAGCAGCTTCGAACGCTCGGCGAGCGACGCCGTACCGGGGCCGTTCGACGGTGGTGTGGAGGGGGCGCCGAGCAGCGCCCGCGCCCACTCCGCGTCCCGTTGCCGCACCGCCGCCCGGCACCAGGCCGCGTGCAGTTCCTCGCCCCAGCCGTCGGCCACGGGCAGCGCGACGATCTCCCGCGCACCACGGCCGCCGAACCGCGCCGGCCAGACGGACAGTGGGGACGACTCCACCAACTGGCCCAGCCACCAGGACCGTTCGCCCCGCCCGGACGGCGGGAGCGCCACCACCCCGTCCCGTTGCATCGCCGCGTCGCATTCGTGGGGGGCCTCCACGGCCACGGACGGCCCGGTGCCGGTGAGTCCCGGGCTCACGCAGGACAGGGCCCGCGCCGCCATCCGGTGGGCCAGCGCCGATCCGGGCAGTGCGGACAGCAACTCGGCGGCCGTGGCGCGCACGTTGCGGCTGCGGTCGGCGAGGGCCTGCTCCAGGAACTCCTCATCGGCCCCGGACAGCCCGGTGCGCAGCGAGTCGATGAACATCAGCCGGTCCTCGGCCCGTTCGGTGGACCAGGTGGTGGCCAGCAGCGTGAGGGCGGCAGCCGCCTCATGTGCCCGTACGGCGGACAGCAGGGCGACGCGTTCGGCGAACAGGCCTTCCTCCCACAGGCGGCGTACCGCCTCGAGGTCCGTCACCTCGGGGAGCAGCGCGCTGCCGGACGCGCCGCGCAGCGCGAACTTCCAGTCGGGGTTCAGCCCGGCCAGCCACAGCCCGCGCGGCCCGGCGAACGTCAGGGCCTGGGGCCGCAGGTCCGTACGCGCCCGGGCCGCGTCCAGCAGGGGCGGCAGCGCGGCATCCGGTGCCCGGTAGCCGTGCAGGTTGGCGGTGGCGAGCCACTGCGGGATCAGTTCCGTCAGGTCAGGCGCCGCGCCGCGCCGGCCACCCGAGCCGCCCGGCGCCGCCCGGTCCGCGAGCAGCTGGGCCAGCCGGCTCCGGGCCGCCTCCGGCAGCGCCGGCCGTGGGTCGGCGGGCGCGGGAGCGGGCCTGGGGGCGGCGGGCGCGGGCAGCAGACCCGCCCGGCGGCGCACGGTGTGCAGCGCCGCGGCGTCCAGCAGTGCGGCCGCGGCGGCGTCGGGGCCGGAGGCAGCCCCGGGCGGACGTCGGTCCGTGCCGAGCAGCGCCGAGGTGACCAGCTCCTCCCACGGCAAGGACACCGGCCCCCCGGCGGGTGCGTCGGACAGTGGTGCGTCGGACGGTGGTGCGTCGGACGGTGAACCGGTCGGGGTCACAGGCCCGGTCGTGGGCGCGGTCGTGGGTTTGGGCCCGGTCGTGGGCGTGGGCGGGGTGGTGCGGGGCATCGCTCCTCCTCCAGGGTCAGATGAGCGGCACGGTCTCGGCGGCGGTGACGGAGGCGACGGCGGCGTCCGGCCGGTTGCGCGACGACGGAGCCGCCGATGTGGCACCGCCGCCACCTCCCTCGCGTCCGCCCTCACTGCCGGGGGACCACGCCGCGAGCGGGTCGAAGCCGCGGTGGCCGCACTCTCCGAAGACGGTGACCGGGCCACCGCCGGAGAGCGCGACGAGCTTCCACAGCCCCGGACGGGACAGCGCGGCAGCGGCGACGGGCAGGGCGTCATCGCCCTCCGCGTCCACCAGTTGCCAGCCGTCCGAGGACGGCACGGGTATGACATCGCGCAGCGTCACCGGCCAGGACTCCAGCCACGGGTCGTCGCCCAGCGCCCTGCCGTACGCGGCGATCGCCTCGCTGACCTTGACGCCCGGGGGCGGCGGCCCGGTCGGCGCGGGCGGGCCGAACTGCTCGCCCAGCTCCGCCCGCAGCTGTCCGGACCCCGGAAAGTGCGTGACCCCGGCGTCGAACGTGACGCCCACCGGCAGGGCCAGCGCGGGGGAGCGGCCGGCGGCCCCGAAGGACAGCAGCAGCGCGAAACGGCCCGAGTCCCTGCCGTACAGCCAGATGCGACGCGTGACGATCTTGCCCTCGGGCGTGTCGTACTGCGCGAGGGCCAGCCAGTGGTCACGGACCGGAGGCCCCTCCGCGGCGGCCGTCAGACCCACGCGGGTACGGACCGTCGCCGCCAGCGGCCGCGGCAGCCGGTCGATGCTTAGCCACGCCGTGTCCAGCAGATGGAGCAGCGCGCACTCCTCCAGCAGCCGCACCGGCCACCCGGGGCCGGAGGCCGGGATCGCCCCCAGCTCCCGGACCCGGCCCGCCAGACCTGGCGCCTGTGCGTCGACCATGCGGGCGGCGGTCTCCTCCCACAGCCCGTAGCCCGCCTGCTCGGCCGCGGCCAGCCCGCCGCGCAGCAGGTCGGTCAGGCGTTGCTCCAGCTCCTGGGCACCGCCACCGATCCGCTCCGCCCTGCGCTCGGCGCGGCGCCGGGCGGCCTCCGGATCGGCCGGTCCGCCGCCCGGTGCCTCTTCCTCGGCCCGGACGCGGGCACGACGGCCGGTCAGCCATGTGTCCGCCCACTCCGGCGGTTCGCCGGCGGGGACCGCCGGTCCGCCGGACGCCAGGAGCAGCAGCAGGCCCAGCGCGTGCTTGCACGGGAACTTCCGGCTGGGGCAACTGCACTTGTACGCCGGGCCCGTGGTGTCGATCACCGTCCGGTAGGGCGTGCTCCCGCTGCCCCGGCACAGCCCCCACACCGCGCCCGGACCATCCCTTCCGGTGTCCGACCACGGACCGGCCGAACCCAGCTTGTTCCCCGCCTTGCGCGAGGCGTCGTCAGGAGCCAGGGCCAGGACCTGCTCCACCGTCCAGCGCGCCGCCGGAGCAGCGGCGCCCAAGGGTTCTCCCCCGTCAGTCAGCAGCATGGGAACGACGTTAGGCCGCACCACTGACAAGCGGCCCTGACCTGCGGGAAGTCCGATTGTCAGTGCCATGGTGCACCGTGGGAACCACACCAGGCCGACCGATCTGGAGGGGGATCCATGACCGTGTCCGAAACCACCGCGGCCACCGGCGCCGAAGTCCTGCGCCCGCATGCCGAGGACGCCTTCGCCGATGAGCTGAAGGCGCTCGCCGCCGCCGACGACCGCCCGCGGCCCGAGCGTTGGCGCCTGTCGCCCTGGGCCGTCGCCACGTACCTGCTCGGCGGCGCCCTGCCCGACGGCACGGTGATCACACCCAAGTACGTGGGCCCGCGCCGCCTCGTCGAAGTCGCCGTCACCACGCTCGCCACCGACCGAGCGCTGCTGCTCCTCGGGGTGCCCGGCACCGCCAAGACCTGGGTGTCCGAGCACCTCGCGGCCGCCGTCAGCGGTGACTCGACCCTCCTCGTCCAGGGCACGGCGGGCACACCCGAGGAAGCCGTCCGCTACGGATGGAACTACGCACAGCTGCTCGCGCACGGCCCCAGCCGTGACGCGCTGGTGCCCAGCCCGCTGATGCGGGCCATGTCCGAGGGCATGACCGCCCGCATCGAGGAACTCACCCGCATCCCCGCCGATGTGCAGGACTCACTGATCACGATCCTGTCGGAGAAGACCCTGCCCCTGCCCGAACTGGGCCAGGAGGTCCAGGCGGTCCGTGGATTCAACGTCATCGCCACGGCCAATGACCGTGACCGCGGGGTCAACGAGCTCTCCAGCGCGCTGCGCCGCCGTTTCAACACCGTGGTGCTGCCGCTGCCCGCCACGCCCGAGGCGGAGGTCGACATCGTCTCGCGCCGCGTCGACCAGGTCGGGCGCTCGCTCGACCTGCCGCCCGCGCCCGACGGCCTCGCGGAGATCCGCCGCGTGGTCACGGTATTCCGCGAACTGCGCGACGGGGTCACGACCGATGGCCGGACCAAGCTCAAGTCCCCCTCGGGGACGCTGTCCACGGCCGAGGCCATCTCCGTCGTCACCAACGGACTGGCGCTCGCCGCCCACTTCGGCGACGGCGTGCTGCGGCCCGGGGACGTCGCCGCCGGCATCCTCGGCGCGGTCGTCCGTGATCCGGCGGCCGACCGTGTGGTCTGGCAGGAGTATCTGGAGACCGTGGTCCGCGAGCGGGACGGCTGGAAGGACTTCTACCGCGCCTGCCGTGAGGTCTCCGCATGATCACCGCGCGTCCGTCGGGGCCGCTGCTGCTCGGGGTGCGGCACCACGGCCCGGGGTCCGCCCGCGCCGTCCGTGCCGCCCTGGACGCGGCCCGTCCGCAAACGGTGCTCATCGAGGGCCCGCCCGAGGGCGACGCGCTGCTGCCGCTCGCGGCCGACGAGCAGATGCGGCCGCCCGTCGCCCTGCTCGCCCATGCGGTGGACGACCCGGGCCGGGCGGCGTTCTGGCCGCTCGCCGCGTTCTCGCCCGAGTGGGTCGCGATCCGCTGGGCCCTGGCGCACGGTGTCCCGGTCCGCTTCATCGACCTGCCCGCCGCCCACTCCCTGGCCATGGCGGAGGACGGTGAGCGGGAGCGCCGCCCCGGACAGGACGATCAGCCCGGCCCCGGACAGGACGACGAGCCGAGCCCGGGACAGGAGGCCGAGCCCCGCTCCGGGCAGGAGGCCGCGCCCCGGCCCGTCCCCGTCGATCCGATCCGGGTGCTGGCCGAGACGGCGGGGTACGACGACCCCGAGCGCTGGTGGGAGGACGTCGTGGAGCACCGCGTCCCCGGCCTGCCGGGCGCCGCGGTCACCGACCCGCTGGCCGCCTTCGCCGCGCTCGGCGAGGCGATGACCGCCCTGCGCGAGGTGTACGGGGACGGCGGCCATCCCCGGGACGCGGTCCGGGAGGCGTACATGCGCATCCAGCTCCGCGCCGCGCGCAAGGAGTTCGGCGGAGCCTTCGCCGTGGTCTGCGGTGCCTGGCATGTTCCCGCGCTCGAAGCCAGGACGACGCAGACCGCCGACCGGGCGCTCCTCAAGGGACTCCCCAAGGTCAAGGCGGAGCTGACCTGGGTGCCCTGGACCCACCAGCGGCTGGCCCGGCACAGCGGATACGGGGCGGGCATCGATTCGCCCGGCTGGTACGAGCACCTCTTCGCCTCCCCGGACCGCCCGGTCGAGCGCTGGATGACCAAGGTCGCCGGACTCCTGCGTGACGAGGACCGGTTCGTGTCCTCCGCCCATGTCATCGAGGCGGTCCGGCTCGCCGACACCCTCGCCGCCATGCGGGGCCGGCCGCTCGCGGGACTGGGCGAGACCACCGACGCCGTGCGGGCCGTGATGTGCGAAGGCTCCGACGTACCGCTCGCCCTCGTCCGGGACCGCCTGGTCGTCGGCGTGACACTCGGCGAGGTGCCGGACACCGCCCCCGCCGTGCCTCTGCAACGAGACCTCAGCCGTCAGCAGCGCACCCTCCGCCTGAAACCGGAAGCCGCCGAAAGGGAGTTGGAGCTCGATCTCCGCAAGGACACCGACGCGGCGCGCAGCCGGCTCCTGCACCGGCTGCGCCTCCTCGGCATCGGCTGGGGCGAACCCGCCGCGGGCCGGGGGAGCACCGGCACCTTCCGGGAGAGCTGGCGGCTGCACTGGGAGCCCGAGCTGTACGTACGGGTCGCGGAGGCCGGCGTCTGGGGCACCACCGTGCTCTCCGCCGCCACGGCACGGGCGGAGTCGGACGCCCTGGCGGCCACCGCGCTCGCCGAGGTCACCGCCCTGGCCGAGCGGTGTCTGCTCGCGGGACTGACGGAGGCGCTCCCCGTCGTGATGCGGGTCCTCGCCGACCGGGCCGCGCTCGACGCCGATGTCGGCCACCTCGCGGACGCCCTGCCGGCCCTGGCCCGCACCCTGCGCTACGGAGACGTCCGCGCCACGGACACCGCCGCGCTGGGGGAGGTCGCGGCCGGGCTCGCGGAGCGGATCTGCGTCGGACTGCCGCCCGCCTGCACCGGGCTCGACGCGGACGGGGCCGCCGCCCTGCGCCGTCAGGTGGACGGCGTCCACACGGCGATCGGGCTCCTCGCCGGTGCCGTACCGGCCGACGCGGACGGGCTGCGCGCACGCTGGAGATCGGTGCTGCACCGCCTCACCGCCCGGGACACGGTCGCCGGCGTGATCCGCGGCCGGGCCGCCCGGCTCCTGCTCGACGACGGAGACCTCGCACATGACGAGGCCGCCCGGCTGATGGGTCTCGCCCTCTCGCCCGGTACCCCGCCTGCCGACGCCGCCGCATGGATCGAGGGCTTCGTCGGCGGCGCGGCCGGCGGCGGCATGCTCCTGGTCCACGACGAACGGCTGCTCGCCCTGGTCGACTCCTGGCTCACCGGAGTCCCCGTCGGCACCTTCACCGACGTACTGCCGCTGCTGCGCCGGACTTTCTCGGCGTACGAGCCGGGTGTGCGGCGCACGTTGGGCGAACTCGTCCGGCGCGGACCGGCCGCCGGCACGGACCCGGGCAGCGGAGCGGTTCCGGGCCGCGAGTCCACGGCGCCCGGATTCGGACCCGTCCTCGACGCGGAGCGCGCGGACGCGGTGGTGCCGGTGCTGCGCCTGCTGCTGGGTCTGGACGCCGCAACGAGGGCGGCGGCGACATCCGAACACCACGAGGAACGGCTGGGGGCGACAGGATGACGACGGCAAACGGCGCGGGCGCGTCGGGCGGAGCGGTGGATGGTGCGCCGCGTGGCTCGGCGGACGCTCCGGTGGACGGATCAGTGGAGGTGGCAGCGACGGTGACGGCAACGCCGCAGGCCGTCACCGGCCACGAGGAACGGCTGCGGCGGTGGCGCATGGTGCTGGGCGCGGACAGCGCCGAAAGCACCGGATGCACCCTCACCGGCCGCGACGCCGCGATGGACGGCGCGCTGACCGCGCTCTACGAGGGCGGCGGCAGGTCCGGTGGCCGGGGCGGCAGCGGCCGGTCGGCCGGACTCGGTGCCTCGGCTCCGTCCGTCGCCCGCTGGCTCGGCGACATCCGTACGTACTTCCCCATATCCGTCGTCCAGGTCATGCAGCGTGATGCCATCGACCGTCTCGGCCTGTCCGCGCTGCTGCTGGAGCCGGAGATGCTGGAGGCCGTCGAGGCGGACGTCCATCTCGTCGGCACGCTGCTCTCGCTCAACAAGGCCATGCCCGAGACGACGAAGGAGACGGCAAGGGCCGTCGTGCGCAAGGTCGTCGAGAAGCTGGAGAAGCAGCTCTCGACCCGCACCCGGGCCACGTTGACCGGCGCCCTGGACCGTTCCGCGAAGGTCACCCGTCCCCGGCACCACGACATCGACTGGGACCGCACCATCCGGGCCAACCTCAAGAACTACCTCACCCTCCCCGGCGAGGACGGGGCCGGCACGATCGTCCCCGAACGCCTCATCGGCTACGGGCGGGCCGCGCAGTCCGTGAAGAAGGACGTCATCCTCTGTATCGACCAGTCGGGTTCGATGGCGGCATCCGTCGTGTACGCGTCGGTCTTCGGCGCCGTCCTCGCCTCCATGCGCGCGCTGCGGACCAGACTCGTCGTCTTCGACACGGCGGTCGTCGACCTCACCGACCAGCTCGACGACCCCGTCGACGTGCTCTTCGGCACCCAGCTCGGCGGCGGCACGGACATCAACCGGGCCCTCGCGTACTGCCAGTCCAGGATCACCCGCCCCGCCGACACCGTCGTCGTGCTCATCAGCGACCTCTACGAGGGCGGCATCCGCAACGAGATGCTGAAGCGGGTCGCCGCGATGAAGGCGTCCGGAGTGCAGTTCGTCACCCTGCTCGCCCTCTCCGACGAGGGCGCGCCCGCCTACGACCGTGACCACGCGGCGGCCCTCTCCGCCCTCGGTGCCCCCGCCTTCGCCTGTACGCCGGACCTCTTCCCGGACGTGATGGCGGCCGCGATCGAGAGGCGGCCCCTGCCCATACCGGACAAGGAGACCCATCGGTAACAGGGGACTTGCGTCACCCCGGGCGGCTCGTGCAAGCATCGTCCCGACGTCCGCGGAGGATCGCGTTCCGCGGTCCATCCCGCCCTGAAAGGCTCGCCCCCGTGACCACCGCAGTTGCCGCTCCCGCGGCCGCCCCGCGCTCCCGGCGCGGCGCGGCCGGCCGGCGCGCGCTGCAGGTGGTGCTGTTCCTCGGCGGTCTGCTGGCTCTGGGGCTGCTCTTCGGCGCGCGTGCGCAGGCGGACCAGCAACCGGACCCGGTACCTGAGTTGCGACCGGAGCGCCAAACGGTCCAGGGACTGCTCCCACAGCCGGTCAGGGAACAGCGATCGGCCCGCACGGCGACGGAACCGGCAGCTCAGGCAGCACATGCGGAGGCACCCGAAGGGCATGGGGCGCCGGCAGCGCATGCTGGGGCACCGGCAGGACGTGAGGTGGCACCGGAAGCCGTCGCGCCATCCGCGGCCACACCCCGGGACGTCGCCCGTTCCGTGCTGAGCCCGGTCACCGAGCCCGTACGGGACACCGTCCGACAGGTGACCCGGCCCGTGGGCGCGGTCGTCGAGAGGACGGTGGGCACGGCCGTCTCGGAACTCCGCGGCCACATCACGGCGGTCCTCCCGGCTCCCGCCGAACGGCCGCTGCCCGTGCCGTCGTTGCCGGCCACCCCGGAGCCGCCGCAGACCGGTCCCGCACCGGTGTCCGAGGCGCCCGCCGACGCCGCACCGGACCTTCCGGCCGCACCTTGCCCGGGGGACGTCATCGGTGCCGGTTCCGGAGTCGCACCGGACGGGACAGCAGCGGCGGCCCCTCACCGGGAGGCCGCGGCGGACCACCGCCCGGCACCCCGGGGGCCCTTCGGGCCCGCAGGCGGGCAACAGGGCCACTCCGCGTCCGCCGAGGTCCACCCGCCGCGCGGCGGTGACCAGCACGCGGTTCCGTCGGCGGACGGCACCTCCTTCGGGCTCGTTCGCGGCGCCGGTCTTCCGGCGACCGCCGCACCGGTCCGTGACAGATCCGGCGACATTCTCGAATTCCCCGGCTAGGGCAGGCCTTTCCCCCGCCTCGACCTGCCGCGCGGGGGCGGAACAGGTCTGCCCGCCGTCCGGACGTACTCCGGACCGCCGAACCATTCGAAGGATCTGACACACACATGCACAAGAACATCCGCCGTTCCATAGCCGTCGCTGCCACGGCCACCGGTATGTGGGCGCTCGGCACCGTAGCCGCAAGCGCGGACGAACTGCCCGTCTCCCTCCCGCTGTCCACTCCGGACCACGCGGCCGACGTGACCAACGCGGCCGACGTGAGCGACGTGACGGACGTGAGCGACGTGACGGACGGCATCAGCGGCATCGACGGCGCGGATGCGGTCACCAGGGCCGCAGGCCTCCAGGACACCGCCCGCGCGAAGGCCGCCGACGTGGCGTCCGACGCCCGCGCGAAGGCATCCGCCACCACGTCCGCCGCACAGAACACCGTCAAATCCGCCGCACAGAACACCGTCACGTCCGCCGCACAGAACACCGTCACGTCCGCCGCACAGAACACCGTCACGTCCGCCGCACAGAACACCGTCACGTCCGCCGCACGGAACACCGCGGCCGGCCATGCGGCCGACACCCTCGGCACGCCCGACTCCGAAGCGCCCGCGCCCGTCGACTACCTCTTCGGCCCGATCGAGCAGCTCCCCGGCTACGGCCAGAACACCGGTCAGAACACCGGTGAGCACCTCGGCCGCAGCATCGTCCAGGGCTACGTGCGGACCGCGGCGCCCCAGGTGCTCGACACGGCTGGGAGCACCGCCCAGGGCGCCCTCACCCAGGCCGCACCGGTCGTCGGACAGACCTCCGACGCCGTGCTGCCGCCCCTGGTCGCCGATGCCGTCTCGTCGGTGCTCCCGGTCGTCGGACAGGCACTCGGAGACGTGTCCACGCTCGCCCAGGGCGTCACCGGTGAGGTCACGCCGTTCGCCGACGGAGTCGTGACGCAGGACGCCGTGCCGTTCGCGCAGGGGGTGACGACCGAGGTCCAGCCCCTGGCGTACGGAGTGACCGGCGCGGTCCAGCCGTTCGCCGAGGGCGTCGTCTCCGAGGTCCGGCCGCTGGCTCAGGGCCTGACCGGCGACGCCGTCGCGCCGTTCGTCCACGGGGTCACCGGACAGGTGATGCCGCTGGCCCAGGGCGTCGGCTCCCGGGTCCGTCCGCTCGCGGGCGGTCTCGTGTCCGCGGTCGGTGACGACGCCCGTCCGGCCGTGGAGCACGCCGCGTACGGCTCCCAAGGGCTGACGTCCATCACGCCCGCCTACGTCTCCGACACCGTGTCGTCGGACTCGGCGACCGTCTCGTCGCTGAACCCGGCGCCGTCCGTCACCACTCCGGCGTACCCGCTCCAGGGGATCTGAGGGTGGGGGGCGGTCTCCCGTACGTTCCGACCTTGCCGGTCCGGAACGGCGGGGGACCGCCCCGTCCGCAGTGCGCCGCCGCTCGCCGGCCGTGCTGCTTTGTCCACTGCGACCCGGCCACCAGCGTGATCTGTGACCGTAATCACCGCCCAGGTGTGATCTGCGATTTAGGGTCCTGCGGGGCTCGGGGATAACCTGCGAGACGGACATGCCGCGTATTCGGTCACCGTGTGCGCCTTCCTTGTGACAGAGCAGTCACGTTGCCCCTCGCGGCACGCCCACGCAGAAAACCAACCGCGAGACCATTTGATAAGGGACGGACGCGCGTGGACCTGTTCGAGTACCAGGCGAGGGACCTCTTCGCCAAGCACGGTGTACCGGTGCTGGCCGGTGAAGTGATCGAGACGCCTGAGGCAGCCCGCGAGGCGACCGAGCGGCTGGGCGGCAAGTCTGTCGTCAAGGCGCAGGTGAAGGTCGGTGGCCGCGGCAAGGCCGGTGGCGTGAAGCTGGCAGCCGACCCCGACGAGGCGGTCGCCCGGGCGACCGACATCCTCGGCATGGACATCAAGGGCCACACGGTCCACAAGGTGATGATCGCCGAGCTGTCCCCGGAGATCGAGGCGGAGTACTACGTCTCGTACCTCCTCGACCGCACCAACCGCACCTTCCTGGCCATGGCCTCGGTGCAGGGTGGCATGGACATCGAGGAGGTCGCGGAGAAGACCCCCGAGGCCCTCGCGAAGGTCCCGGTCAACGCCGTCGACGGAGTGGACATCGTCAAGGCCCGCGAGATCGTGGCCCAGGCGAAGTTCCCGGCCGACGTGGCCGAGGGTGTCGCCGAGGCCCTGGTGACCCTGTGGGACACCTTCGTCGCCGAGGACGCCCTCCTCGTCGAGGTCAACCCGCTGGTCAAGACCAAGGACGGCCGGATCCTGGCCCTGGACGGGAAGGTGTCTCTCGACGAGAACGCCGACTTCCGTCAGCCGGGTCACGAGGCGCTCGAGGACAAGGCCGCAGCCAACCCGCTCGAGGCTGCCGCCAAGGCCAAGAACCTCAACTACGTCAAGCTCGACGGCGAGGTCGGCATCATCGGTAACGGTGCCGGTCTGGTCATGTCGACCCTGGACGTCGTCGCGTACGCCGGTGAGAACCACGGCAACGTGAAGCCCGCCAACTTCCTCGACATCGGTGGCGGCGCCTCCGCAGAGGTCATGGCGAACGGCCTGGAGATCATCCTCGGCGACCCGGACGTCAAGTCCGTGTTCGTCAACGTCTTCGGTGGCATCACCGCCTGCGACGAGGTCGCCAACGGCATCGTCCAGGCGCTGGAGCTGCTCAAGACCAAGGGCGAAGCGGTCACCAAGCCGCTCGTCGTGCGCCTTGACGGCAACAACGCGGAGCTGGGTCGCAAGATCCTTTCCGACGCCAACCACCCGCTCGTTCAGCGCGTGGACACCATGGACGGCGCGGCCGACAAGGCCGCCGAGCTCGCCGCGGCTGCGAAGTAAGGAAGAGGGACTCAGACCACCATGGCTATCTTCCTCACCAAGGACAGCAAGGTCATCGTCCAGGGGATGACCGGCTCGACGGGCATGAAGCACACCAAGCTCATGCTCGCCGACGGCACCAACATCGTCGGCGGCGTGAACCCGCGCAAGGCCGGCACGACCGTCGACTTCGACGGCACCGAGGTACCGGTCTTCGGCTCCGTCGCCGAGGCGATGGAGAAGACCGGCGCGAACGTGTCCGTCCTCTTCGTGCCGCCGGCCTTCTCGAAGGCCGCCGTCATCGAGGCGATCGACGCCGAGATCCCGCTCGCCGTCGTGATCACCGAGGGCATCGCCGTCCACGACTCGGCCGCCTTCTGGGCGTACGCCGGCGCGAAGGGCAACAAGACCCGGATCATCGGCCCGAACTGCCCGGGTCTCATCACCCCCGGCCAGTCCAACGCCGGCATCATCCCGGGCGACATCACCAAGCCCGGCCGCATCGGTCTCGTGTCGAAGTCCGGCACGCTGACCTACCAGATGATGTACGAGCTCCGTGACATCGGCTTCTCGTCCGCCGTCGGCATCGGTGGCGACCCGGTCATCGGTACGACGCACATCGACGCCCTCGCGGCGTTCGAGGCCGACCCCGACACCGACCTGATCGTCATGATCGGCGAGATCGGCGGCGACGCCGAGGAGCGTGCGGCGGACTTCATCGCGAAGAACGTCACCAAGCCGGTCGTCGGTTACGTCGCGGGCTTCACCGCCCCCGAGGGCAAGACCATGGGCCACGCCGGCGCCATCGTCTCCGGCTCCTCCGGCACCGCCGCGGCGAAGAAGGAGGCCCTCGAGGCCGCCGGCGTCAAGGTCGGCAAGACGCCGACCGAGACCGCCAAGCTGGCACGCGAGATCCTCGGCGCCTGACGCCTCAACGCGTCGGAGCACCACCGCAGGAACGCGTCACCGCACAAGAACGCGGGCCCGTACCCCCTGATCGGGGTACGGGCCCGCGTCTTTGCGTACGGGGTGAGCCGGATCAGCCGGTCCGGGTCAGCCGTTCCGGCGTGCCGGATCAGCCGGCCCGGGGGACCAGCCGGCCCGGACCACGCACCAGTTCACCGCCGAGCTTCTTCTGGAGCTTCTTGTCCTGCGGCGTGAGCTTCTGCGGACCACCGAGCGGAGGCACTCCCTCCACCCTTTGCGGAGGCGACTCGGGCGTCTCGTACTGCCTCGGGGCCGTCGCCAGGGTGATCAGCGTCAGACCGATCAGCAGCACGGTGAACGCGATGGCCGCCCGGGTCCAGAGCTGCGCCTTGCGCTCGCTGCCCGTCCGGATCAGATCCGGAACCGGGAGCGAGGAGGCCGGCTGGGTGAGAGCCAGTGCGCCGAGGTGTTCGCGCAGCAGCGCGGACTGCTCGGCAGGGGTCGGCGGCTCCGCGAGCTCGGGCAGCTGCTCGGCGACGGCGGCCCGGGCGTTCACCAGCCGCCCCGCTGCCGCCGGAGTGCTGGCCTCCGTCTCCGCCGCGGTCTCCGGCAGCCCCAGACCGACACCGTCGTGCAGCAGCAGGGTGCGGCGGTACGACGGCGGCAGGGCGAGCAGCGCGTCGAGCAGCGCGCGCGGGCCCGGCGCCTCGGGCGGCGGGTCCGGGTGGCGGTGCTCGCGGCGCAGCCGGTGCCACGGCGACATCGCGTGCTCGTAGGCGGCCGCCCGCACCCAGCCCACCGGATCGCGGTCCACGGCGACCTCCGGCCAGCGCTGCCAGGCCAGCTCGAAGGCCTTGCCGACGGCTTCCCGGGAGAGGGCACGACGCCCTGTCAGCAGATAGGTCTGCCGGTAGAGCGCGGCGGCGGTGTGCCGGTACAGCGCGTCGAAGGCCTCGGCGGGGGAGAGCCCGGCGCCTTCGGCCACTCCGGATCCCTGCGCTTCGGCGGCCTCGGCCGCTTCGGATCCGTCAGTTCCGTTCGCGTCAGCTCCGTCCGCCGCATCGGCCTCGACGGTGTCGGTCGCGCGAGCGGCCTCGGCGGGCGCTGCGGGCACGGGCGCGGGTGCCTGTGCCTGGGCCGGCGACGCCGGTGCGGCGGTGGTGCCGGGCTCGGTCGGGTCCATGGCGTCGCTCCCGGTGGCTTCGACGGGGGTCGGCGGAAGGGGCCCGGTCAAGGGCGTCACGGAAGGCTCTGCGGCCCTCGCGGTGCCGGGCGCGGCGGCGGCCCCGGGCCCCGCCTGCGCGGTTTCCGCCGGCCTGGCCCGGCTCGCGGCGGCGGCTCTCGGCGGGTTGTTCGGGGTGGCCGGCTTGACGGGGGAGGGGCGTGAGGTGGACCGCGTGCCGCCGGTCCCGATCAGTCGCGCGTACACCTCGCGCTTGCGTCCGCGCGGGCTGGTACGGCCCGTCTCCCAGGCCCGGACCGTGGCCGGGGTGACCCCCACCGCCGCCGCGACCTGCGCTTCACTCAGCGACTTCGCCTCCCGCAGCCTGCGTCGCTCCTTGGGCGACGGGAGCGGAGGGGAGGCGGATGTGCCGGTCGTGCTCTGGGTCATGAGGGCTCCCCGACCAGCCTGCACTGGGTGAAAAAGTACATAAACGTATATTGAGCGACACAACGGCCATTCGCCCGTTACACGGATTAAGCGCGTGTCGTTGGGAGCATGACGGCGTGACCCAAATGACCGAACGCGGCCCGTCGTTGTCGGCAGAGCACGGACGGTCCGCCGTGCAGGCCCGGGCGCTGATGCGCGGGGCGCTCGCGGCGGGGCTGAGCCTGGGCTCCGTCGCCGTGCTCGTCGTGGTCCTGTGGATCAGTTCCCCGGACCCCGACAGCAGCCCGGGCGAGGCCTTCCACGCCGCGGCCGGGCTCTGGCTGCTCGCGCACGGCGCCGAACTGATCAGGACCGACACCCTGACCGGCGCCCCGGCCCCCGTCGGCGTCGTTCCGCTGCTGCTCACCGTCCTGCCGGTCTGGCTGGTGCACCGGGCGGCCAGGGACGTGCTGGACCCCGAGGAAGGGCACGGCGCGCCCTCCGCCCAAGGCGCCTTCGCCCTGGTGACGGCGGGATACCTGCTGGTGGGGACAGCTGTGGCGCTCTACGCCCGGGGGTCCTCGCTCTCCGCGCGACCGCTGTCCCTGCTGTTCCCGGCGGCCCTCGTGGTGGCCGCCGCGGCCGCGGCCGGGGTGTGGACGGCCTCGGGGCGCCCGCTCGGACCGCCGCCCGCCTGGGCGCCGGTGCGGCTGCACGAGGCGATGGCCCGCTCCCGGTTCGCGCGGCGCGCGGAGGCGGTGGGCCGGTCCGCCGCGGCCGGGGTCGCGGTCCTGCTGGGCGGCGGCGCGCTGGTGGCCGCGGCGGCGCTGGTGTTCCACGCGGAACCGGTCCAGGAGTCCTTCCTGCGGCTCTCCGGCGACTGGGCCGGGCGCTGCGCGGTGCTGCTGCTCGCGCTGGCGCTGGTGCCGAACGCGGCGGTGTGGGGTGCGGCGTACGGACTCGGTCCCGGTCTCGCGCTCGGTACGGCGTCCACGGCCACCCCGCTCGCCTTCACGGGAACCCCGTCGCTGCCTGACTTCCCGCTGCTGGCCGCGCTGCCGGCGCAGGGGCCGGGGACGTCCTTGACGTGGGCGGCCGCGGCGGTCCCGGTCGCGGCGGCGGTGACGGTGGCCTGGTTCACCGTACGGAGGGCGGCGCCCGCCCACGGTGACCGCGAGGAGGCGTGGAGCTTGCGGGAGACGGCCCTCACCACCGCACTGGCGGCGGCCGGATGCGGTATCGGCGCGGCCCTGCTGGCAGCGGCGGCCGGCGGGCCGCTCGGGACCCACGCACTGGCACGGTTCGGTCCCGTGTGGTGGCTCACCGGAGCGGCGGCCCTCGTGTGGACGGGGGCGCTCGCCGTCCCGGTGGCGCTCCTGCTGAGGGCCTGGCGACTGCGGGGCCGTACGCCGGCGGAGGCGGATGCGGCGGACGAGGCACCGCACGCTACGGGCACGGCGCGGAACGGGGATGACGTGGAGGGCGAGCGGCGGAAGGCGCGGCGCACGTGGTGGCCGGAGCGCGGCGGCCGGCCGGAGGAACCGGGGGCGGACGCGGCTCCCGTCCCCGTGCCCCGCCCGGCCGGTCATCACCCGGCCGAGGCGGACGACGAGTTCGAGGCGTACGACTTCCTGCCGACCGACCCCTGGCACGCGAAGGCATCGACCGCACCGGCAACATCGACCGCACCGGCAACATCGACCGCACCGGCAACACCGTCCGCATCAGCCGCGCCGCCCGCCGGCTCCGACTCCGTACCGGGCACGGACCCCGTACCGGGCACGGACCCCGCACCGGCCGCGCCGCTCGGCACGGCCGGTCCGCAGGACGCCGGCTAGTTCTTGACCCCGAAGAGGGGTTCCAGCGGCTTCGGAAGCAGATCGTTGCAGGTCAGCTGGCCCGACTTGGTGAGAGCGTCGTTCACGCAGGTGTAGTAGTCGCGGTAGACCAGCTGCACTGTGAACGACGTCGCGACGATCAACAGGGCGATCAGCCCCGTCACCAGACCACTGACCGCCGCCGTCGTCTGCTGGCGGCTGCCGCGCTGGAGGTAGTTCGTGCCCTGCGGAGCCGCCGCGGCCGTGGACCCGGTGACGGGCCTCGGCGCGGACGGGGCGTCGTGGCCCTGCGCCGCGGCGGTCGTGCCGGGAGCCCCGGCGGGACCGCCCGCCTCGCCCGGAGCCGTCGGCTTGGCCCGGAGCGCGCTGATCGACCAGTAGGTCGCGAGCGCGCCGAGCAGCAGCGCGATCTCCGGGAAGTCGAAGAGCGCGAAGAAGAAGGCCCACATGCCGGAGAGCAGCGAGTAACGCGCCCGGCGCTGCACCGGGTCGGTCGGGTCCCAGCGCAGGCCGCCGCGGGGGCTCTCGGGGCCGCCCTGGCCGTTCGTTCCGCCGGGTCCGGTGGGCCGGCCGCCGAAGTTGCCGTTCTGGCGCCCCGGCTGGTGGCTGCTCCACTGGCTGCCCCAGACGGGCCGGTTGTCGGAGGACCCGCCCTCCGGCGCGTCCCCGGACGCGCCGTCGTCCTCGCCGTGCGTACCGCCGTTGGCCTGGTGGCGCGGCTGCCACGGCTGGTCGGGGCGGTCCTCGGGCGGCGGGGCGAACGGGTTGTCGTCCTGCGGGCCGGAGGACCCGGCCGGCGAGGAGGAGGACGAAGGAGAGGAGGACGAGGGCGGAGAGGAGGACGAGGGAGAAGAAGAGGACGAGGAGGAGCCCGGCGTGCCGGACTGGCGCTCCCGCATCAGCAGTGAGGACCGCTCGGGCAGCGGATGGCGGAAGGCGGTGCGGCGGCGTCGGTCCGGCATATGGTGAACGTCTTCCCCATCTCGTCATGTCCGCCCGTTGGACGGTTCGCTGTCCCCTGACGCTACCCTCCGGCGAGGAGGGGCCGAAAGCTGGGCGTACAGGCACGGTGGCCGAGAGCTGTCATCCGGGCCGCCCGCCCCTGCCGGGCCCGCGGCCACCGGCCCTCCACCCCCGTCAGACAAGGCCCTCCCGAGGTGCCGGTATCGTTGCTGACGGTCGGCTCGTTCGTAGAGTTCCCCGTATCGGGAAGCGTGATTCTTTCGTACGACCGTACAAACAGCATGGCCGTCGTGCCGCCGGTCCCGCAATGCGGCGGGTGGTGCGGCCGTTTCGAACCGCTCCGCACGCGAGAAAGGGCCCAGCCGTGGCCTCCCCGCTCTCCTCCGCCGGACCCGCCCGCCTGGTCGTCCTGGTCTCCGGCTCCGGTACGAACCTCCAAGCCCTGCTCGACGCGATCGGCGACGACCCCGAGGGGTACGGCGCCCGGATCGTCGCGGTCGGTGCGGACCGTGACCACATCGCCGGGCTGGAGCGGGCCGAGCGGGCCGGGCTGCCCACCTTCGTGTGCCGGGTCAAGGACTACGGATCGC
This sequence comes from Streptomyces sp. OR43, assembly GCF_008042275.1. GTDB lineage: Bacteria > Actinomycetota > Actinomycetes > Streptomycetales > Streptomycetaceae > Streptomyces. Next base: position 2,549,874 of record NZ_RDBK01000043.1, read on the forward strand.
GCGAGGAATGGGACGCGGCGCTCGCCGCCGCCACCGCGGAGCACCGCCCGGACCTCGTCGTCTCCGCCGGGTTCATGAAGATCGTGGGCAAGGAGTTCCTCGCCGGGTTCGGCGGCCGGTTCATCAACACCCACCCCGCCCTGCTCCCCAGCTTTCCCGGGGCCCACGGTGTGCGCGACGCGCTCGCGTACGGCGTGAAGGTCGCCGGGTGCACCGTCCACTTCGTCGACGACGGTGTCGACACCGGTCCGATCATCGCGCAGGGCGTGGTCGAGGTGACCGAAGAGGACACCCCGGAGGGCGAAGCGGCCCTCCACGAACGCATCAAGGAAGTCGAGCGCAAGCTGCTCGTCGAGGCCGTGGGGCGGCTCGCCCGTGACGGCTATCGCATTGAGGGACGAAAGGTTCATCTCGGTCATGTCGGTGAATAAGCCCATCCGCCGCGCCCTGGTCAGTGTCTACGACAAGACGGGGCTCGAAGACCTCGCCCGCGGTCTGCACGAGGCGGGTGTCGAGCTGGTCTCCACCGGCTCCACCGCCGGGAAGATCGCCGCCGCCGGAGTGCCGGTCACCAAGGTCGAGGAGCTCACCGGCTTCCCCGAGTGCCTCGACGGCCGCGTCAAGACGCTGCACCCGCGCGTCCACGCCGGCATCCTGGCCGACCTGCGCCTGGACGCCCACCGCGAGCAGCTCGCCGAGCTCGGTGTGGAGCCGTTCGACCTGGTGGTCGTCAACCTCTACCCGTTCAAGGCGACCGTCGCCTCCGGTGCCTCCGACGACGAGTGCGTGGAGCAGATCGACATCGGCGGCCCGTCGATGGTCCGCGCCGCCGCCAAGAACCACCCGTCGGTCGCCGTCGTCACCAGCCCCGAGCGGTACGCCGACGTCCTCACCGCGGTCAAGGCGGGCGGCTTCGACCTGACCGCCCGCAAGCGGCTCGCCGCCGAGGCCTTCCAGCACACCGCCGCGTACGACGTGGCCGTCGCCGCCTGGTTCGCCGCCGACTACGCCGCCGCGGACGACTCGGGCTTCCCCGACTTCTTCGGTACGACGTACGAGCGCGAGAACGTCCTGCGCTACGGCGAGAACCCGCACCAGCCCGCCGCGCTCTACACCTCCGGCGCCGGCGGTCTCGCCGAGGCGGAGCAGCTGCACGGCAAGGAGATGTCGTACAACAACTACACGGACACCGACGCCGCGCGCCGGGCCGCGTACGACCACGCCGAGCCGTGCGTCGCGATCATCAAGCACGCCAACCCGTGCGGCATCGCGATCGCCGACGACATCGCCGAGGCGCACCGCAACGCCCACGCCTGTGACCCGTTGTCGGCGTACGGCGGCGTCATCGCCGTCAACCGCCCGGTGACGGTCGCCATGGCCGAGCAGGTCGCCGAGATCTTCACCGAGGTCATCGTCGCCCCGGCGTACGAGGACGGCGCGGTCGAGGTCCTCACCCGCAAGAAGAACATCCGCGTGCTGCGCTGCCCCGAGGCCCCGTCCGCGGAGGTCGAGGTCAAGCCGATCGACGGCGGCGCGCTGCTCCAGGTCACCGACCGCCTCCAGGCCGAGGGCGACGACCCGGCCAACTGGACGCTGGCCGCGGGCGACGCGCTCTCCGCCGACGAGCTCCGGGAGCTCTCCTTCGCGTGGAAGGCGTGCCGCGCGGTCAAGTCCAACGCGATCCTGCTCGCCAAGGACGGCGCCTCGGTCGGCGTCGGCATGGGCCAGGTCAACCGCGTCGACTCCGCGAAGCTCGCCGTCGAGCGGGCGGGCGAGGAGCGGGCGCGGGGCGCGTACGCGGCCTCCGACGCCTTCTTCCCCTTCCCCGACGGGCTGGAGATCCTGACCGCGGCCGGCGTCAAGGCCGTGGCCCAGCCGGGCGGTTCGGTCCGCGACGAGCTGGTGGTCGAGGCCGCGAAGAAGGCGGGCGTGACGATGTACTTCACGGGTACGCGGCACTTCTTCCACTGACCTCATGACGAAGGGCCGTAACCCGACGCGATGCGCGTCGGGTTACGGCCCTTCGTGTGTGTCCGCGTCTGGATCAGACGGACTTGACGACCACGCTGGAGCAGATCTTGTCCGCGAACGTCTGCTTCTTCGCGTCCCAGATCGGCCACAGCCAGCCGAGGTAGCAGGCCAGGCTGTCCAGGAAGTGGGCGATGTAGCGGACGAACGCCATGCCGAAGCCGAGCGGCTGACCGTCAGCCTCGCGCAGCACGCGGATGTTGACCGCCTTCTTGCCGATCCACTGACCGGTCGTGCCCTCCTTGTACAGCTTGAAGAGGCCGAGCCCGATACCGATGATGACGCCGACGAAGACGAGGGCGCTGCCCGCGCCGCCGCCCACGCCTGCGCCGATGCCGACGAGGATGCCGTACGGAACGGAGATCACGATGCCGTCGATCAGCATGGCCGCGACCCGGCTCCACCAGCCGGCGAAGGCGGGCATGCCGCCGTAGCCGGGCTGCGGGTAGCCGCCGCCCTGGCCGTAGGGCTGGACCGGCGGGGCCTGCGGGTAGCCGTAACCCGGCTGACCCTGCGGCGGGACGCCCTGGGGGGCCTGCTGCGGGTAGCCGTAACCGGGCTGGCCCTGCGGCGGCTGGCCGGGCTGCTGCCCGTAGGGGTTGTTCGGGTTCGGGTCGCCGAAGCTCATCTGGGGCGTTCCTCCAACGGGATGTACGGGGACGAATGCGGCCGCGCGGAGGAAGAAAACATCAGCGGTCCGCCCCCCGGATACTTCTGCGGCACTGCGGCCTTCATCGTTATAAGCGGGAAGTAAGTTTGTCCAGTCGCTGCCCGAGAAGTTGTCCAAGTGCAACCTTGTGTCCACGTGCGGTATCTGCAATTGGTCCCCGGGCGGGGTCATCCGCGAGTATGGGGACATGACTGCCCAGATTCTCGATGGCAAGGCCACCGCAGCCGCGATCAAGTCCGATCTCACCGTCCGCGTGGCGGCCCTCAAGGCCCGGGGTATCACCCCCGGCCTGGGAACCCTGCTCGTCGGGGACGACCCGGGCAGCAGGTGGTACGTGAACGGCAAGCACAAGGACTGCGCCCAGGTCGGTATCGGCTCCATCCAGCGCGAACTCCCCGACACCGCCACGCAGGAGGAGATCGAGGACGTCGTCCGCGAGCTCAACGCCGATCCCGCGTGCACCGGTTACATCGTGCAGCTGCCCCTGCCCAAGGGCATCGACACCAACCGCGTCCTGGAACTCATGGACCCGGCCAAGGACGCCGACGGTCTGCACCCGATGAGCCTGGGCCGGCTCGTGCTCAACGAGCAGGGCCCGCTGCCCTGCACCCCGCAGGGCGTCGTGCAGCTGCTCCGCCACCACGGGGTCGAGATCAACGGCGCGCACGTCGTGGTCGTCGGACGCGGCGTCACGATCGGCCGGTCGATCCCGCTGCTGCTGACCCGCAAGTCCGAGAACGCCACGGTGACCCAGTGCCACACCGGTACCCGTGACCTCTCCTCCCACCTCCGCCAGGCCGACATCATCGTCGCCGCCGCGGGAGTGCCGCACATCATCAAGCCCGAGGACGTGAAGCCGGGTGCGGCCGTGCTCGACGTCGGCGTCAGCCGCGACGAGAACGGCAAGATCGTCGGCGACGTCCACCCCGGCGTGGCCGAGGTCGCCGCCTGGATCTCGCCGAACCCGGGCGGTGTCGGCCCGATGACCCGCGCGCAGTTGCTCGTCAACGTGGTCGAGGCGGCCGAGCACGCCGCCGACGCCGCAGACGCCGTCTGATCCGATCCGGAAGGAACCCCATGGGTGCTGGTACGAGTCCGGCCGACCGGGCCGCCTCGGCGACCGGGCCGGCCGACGGGCAGGCCGAGGGCGCGGCCGGAGCGCCCGCGCCGGATGCGGTCGACGGCCCCGCGGCAGTCGTGGCCGACGACTCGGCGGGCGACACGGCAGTCGTGGCCGACGCGGCCGACAGCCCCGCGGAGGCCCCGGACGTCCGCACCGGCAGCCACCCGGAGACCGGCGCCGCCGCGACCCCCGCGACCGCGTCGGCGCGCCGGTCGCGGCGCTTCCCGTCGTTCACCCGGGACACCGCGCGTCCCGAGGGCGGCGGCCGGGCGGCGGGCGGGGACGCCCCCGCGCCCGCCCGTCAGTGGCCGCTGCTCGCCGTGCTCTGCACGGCCGGGGCCGGTCTGCTGATCGTGGCCGCCGACCCCTTCGACGAGGCCTTCCGGATCGGCACGATCCTGATCGGCGTGGCGCTCGTCGGGGGCGCGGTCCTGCGTCTGGTGGTGCCTTCGGTGGGCATGCTCGCGGTGCGTTCCCGCTTCACCGACCTGGTGACGTACGGACTGCTGGGCGTCCTCATCGTGATGCTGTCGCTCATGGCGCAGCCCAAGCCGTGGCTGGACATCCCGGTCCTGGAGGACGCGGTCCACTTCGCGATCCGCTGAGGCCGTGCCCGCTGGGCGTGCTCCGTCAGGCCGTGCCTGCCGGCAGGTCTCTGCAAGGCCGTGCCCGCTGGGCGGTGACCCTCAGGCCGTGCGCCGTGCGCCGTGCCCATGGGGCGGTGTCCGTCCCCTCCCCCGAGAAGGGACGGACACCATGGACGAGGCGCACCGGGGCGAAACGCTCCGGAAAGTGGCGAGTTGAGCGGCCTTGCCCCGTCCTGACTCCAGCCTTGTCGACGGGGATCAAGGGTTCAAGGGATGGCTGTGGCCTGTGGCACGGAAGTGACCATTCCGCCACGGTGTGATCGCTCGGCAACGGTGGCACACTGGCCCGGTCGCCACGGCGGGGGCGTGCGAAGGCGCGCCCGGCCGCCTGAGTGCCACCGTGCGCTCCTTTCCCAGGAACTGGCAGTCAGCGTTCGCGCATCTACCTGGGTAGTCCGGAACGGAAGACCACCGGTTTCGGGCAGGGGGGCAGGCCGTGCGCGGCGCAGCGGAAGCCCGTAGGCAAGTGGGGGGAAGTGGGGAAGTAATGCCTCGTTGGAAGGCACTGCCGGAGGAGCTCGACCCGCAGATCCGGGAGTTCACCGGCCAGCTGCGCAGACTCGTCGACCGCAGCGGCCTGAGCATCGCGGCGGTGGCCGACCGCACGGGCTACAGCAAGACGTCGTGGGAGCGGTATCTGAACGGCCGGCTGCTCGCCCCGCGCGGGGCGATCGTCGCGCTCGGCGAGGTGACCGGGACCAATCAGACCCATCTGAACACCATGTGGGAGCTGGCGGAACGGGCCTGGAGCCGTGCCGAGATGCGCCACGACATGACGATGGAGGCCATCCGGATCACCCAGGCGCGGGCCGCTCTCGACGAGGCCGGGGGCCCGCGCGGCCACGGCCGGAGCCGTCCCTCCGGTGCCGTCGGTACGGCGGGACCGGCCGCCGGAGGAGGCGGCTCGCCGTCCGTACCGGCTCAGCGCGGGTCCCTGCCGCGGGTGACGCAGCAGCCGCAGGCCGTGCCGGGCGCCGCGCCGGGCCACGGCCTGCCGCCCGCCGTGGCCTTCGCCGCGGGCCTCGGCGGACAGCCGCCGCCACCGACGCGCCGAGGCGGAGGCCGCAGGACGGCCGTGATCGCGGCGGTCGTGGTGGGCGTCCTGCTCGCGGTCACCGGCGCGGTGCTGCTGCTCGGCCAGGACGGCGACTCCGAGGGTGCCGAGGCCGCGCACACGCCTTCCCCGACGCCGACGAGCAGCGCACCGGTACTGCCGCCCGCCGGGGTCGAGTGCAGCGGTGCCACGTGCGCGGGCCAGGACCCCGAGGACATGGGCTGCGGCGGCGAGCACGTCCGTACGCTCTCCAGCGCCACCGTCGGCACGAGCGTCATAGAGGTGCGGTACAGCGAGCCCTGCGCGGCGGCGTGGGCCCGGATCACCAAGGCGGCCCCCGGCGACGTCGTGGAGATCACGGCGGGCGACGCGGGGCAGAAGGGAACGGCGGACGCGGCCGCGGCGGCGTACACGCCGATGGTCGAGGTGAAGCGGACCGCCGACGTCCGGGCGTGCGCCACGCTCGCGTCCGGTACGCAGGGGTGCACGGCCGGGGCGTCCCAGTAGGCAGACGCGCGGGCGGACCGCCGCGACCGGCGGGGTGAGCGGGGAGTGACCGGTTGTGTGCGGTGCCACAGGGGGGCGGGCGGCCGCAAGGTTCCGGGTCGGATAGCCTGACCGCTGGATATCTCTTCACATCAAGATTCAGGGATGTCCAGCACCCGGGGCCAGGAGCCCCCACCGCCAGCTGTCTAACGGAGATCGCCATGACCCGCACTCCCGTGAATGTCACCGTGACCGGCGCAGCCGGCCAGATCGGCTACGCGCTGCTCTTCCGCATCGCCTCCGGCCACCTGCTCGGCCCGGACGTGCCGGTCAACCTGCGTCTCCTGGAGATCCCGCAGGGGCTGAAGGCCGCCGAGGGCACCGCGATGGAGCTCGACGACTGCGCCTTCCCGCTGCTGCGCAACATCGAGATCACCGATGACGCCAACGTCGGCTTCGCCGGCGCGAACGTCGCCCTGCTCGTCGGCGCCCGCCCGCGCACCAAGGGCATGGAGCGCGGCGACCTGCTCTCCGCCAACGGCGGCATCTTCAAGCCCCAGGGCAAGGCGATCAACGACAACGCCGCGGACGACATCAAGGTCCTCGTCGTCGGCAACCCGGCCAACACCAACGCGCTCATCGCGCAGGCCGCCGCCCCGGACGTCCCCGCGGAGCGTTTCACCGCGATGACCCGTCTGGACCACAACCGCGCGATCTCGCAGCTGGCCGCCAAGACCGGTGCCGCCGTCTCCGACATCAAGAAGCTGACGATCTGGGGCAACCACTCGGCCACCCAGTACCCGGACATCTTCCACGCGGAGGTCGGCGGGAAGAACGCCGCCGAGCTCGTCAACGACGAGGCGTGGCTGGCCGACACCTTCATCCCGACCGTCGCCAAGCGCGGCGCCGCGATCATCGAGGCCCGTGGCGCGTCCTCGGCCGCCTCGGCCGCGAACGCCGCCATCGACCACGTGCACACCTGGGTCAACGGCACCGCCGCGGGCGACTGGACCTCCATGGGCATCCCGTCGGACGGCTCCTACGGCGTCCCCGAGGGCATCATCTCGTCCTTCCCCGTCACCACGGAGAACGGCACGTACAAGATCGTCCAGGGCCTGGACATCAACGAGTTCTCCCGTGCGCGCATCGACGCGTCGGTGAAGGAGCTCACCGAGGAGCGCGACGCGGTTCGCGAGCTCGGCCTGATCTGATCCGTCCGTCCCCCAGGGACACGCGGACGCCCCCGCCCCCGGCAGCAGTGAGTCGCTGCCGGGGGCGGGGGCGTCTTCCGGTACGGGCGGGGCCCTCAGTCCGTGCGGAGCCCGTCGGCGAACCCGCCCAGTGCCGCCATGGCCCGGCGCTGCAGACCGGGACCGAAGGTGACGCGGGCGGCGCCCAGTTCACCCAGGCACCGCGGCCCCGGACCGTCCGGCCGGGCGAGCGCGTTCAGCGGCACCGGAACGGCGGCGGCCAGACGGGGGAGCGCCTCGGCCGGCGCCATGATCGGGTAGACGCCGTCGGCGCCCGCCGCCACGTACAGCAGCGCACGGCGCACGGTCTCGGCCTCCTGGTCCGTGCCGTCCGGGACGCCGGTGACGTACGTGTCCACCCGGGCGTTGACGAACAGCGCGTCGCCGGCGACCGCCCGCACCTCCGCCAGCCGGTCCGCCTGCCACCGGGCGTCCACGAGGACCCCGTCCACCGTGTCCTCCAGATTGCAGCCGACGGCCCCGGCGGTGAGCAGCCGCTCCACCAGCTCCCGGGGCGCCAGCCCGTACCCGGCCTCGATGTCGGCCGACACGGGTACGGGGACGGCGCGGGCGATCCGCCCCACCGCCGCGAACATCTCGGCGGCGGGCGTGGCCCCGTCCTCGTACCCGAGCGAGGCCGCGACCCCCGCACTCGGGGTGGCCAGGGCGGGGAACCCCGCGTCGGCGAGGACGCGGGCGCTCGCGGCGTCCCACGGGCCGGGGAGGACCAGCGGATCGCCGGGAGCGCGGCCGAGGTGCAGCGCGCGGAGGTCGGAGGCGGTCATCGCGGAAGGCTCCTGAGGTGGGTGGTGCGGGTGGGGAGTGGCCGGCTCAGTGGTCGCCGGGCGTGTAGTGGCCCGGGACCATGCGCGTGGTCACGGCGAACCGGTTCCAGGCGTTGATCGCGATGATCGCGGCGATGAGGTGGGCGAGCTCGGTCTCGTCGAAGTGCTTGGCGGCCTTGGCGTACACCTCGTCGGGCACGAAGCCGTCGGTCAGGACGGTGACCGCCTCGGTCAGCTCGATCGCCGCGATCTCCTTCGGCGTGTAGAAGTGCTGCGACTCCTCCCAGGCGCTGAGCTGCACGATCCGCTGCACGGACTCACCCGCGGCGAGCGCGTCCTTGGTGTGCATGTCGAGGCAGAACGCGCAGTGGTTGAGCTGCGAGGACCGGATCTTCACGAGCTCGGCCACGACCGGGTCGAGCCCCTTGGCGGCCGCGCCGTCCATGCGGGCCATCGCCTTGTAGACGTCGGGGGCGTGCTGGGTCCACTGCATGCGCGGGGTGTGCTCGGCGGTGTACTCGGAGGTCGTGGGGCTGTTCTCGTTCGTCGTCATGGATATGACGCTACGCGGTCAGTGGCGCACCTGTATGGTCCATTTCCATGACGGATCCCTGGGCCACTTTCGGTGCCGACCTGCATCTCGACCTGACCGGGTCGACCGGGCTGCGGACCGGTCTCATGGACGCACTGCGGGAGGCCGCCCGGACCGGCCGGCTCGCGCCCGGGACCCGGCTGCCCTCGTCCAGGACCCTCGCCGCCGACCTCGGCATCGCCCGCAACACCGTCGCCGACGCCTACGCGGAACTGGTCGCCGAGGGCTGGCTCACCGCCCGGCAGGGGTCCGGCACCCGGGTGGCGCAGCGGTCCGAGCCCCGCCCGTCCGCCACCAGGGCGACGCGCAGCCGGCCGCCCCGCAGCACTCCCGCGTACAGCCTGATGCCGGGCTCGCCCGACCTGGCCACCTTCCCGCGCGCCGCATGGCTGAAGGCGGCCCGCCGCGCCGTCACCCGCGCACCCAACGACGCCTTCGGCTACGGCGATCCGCGCGGCCGCATCGAGCTGCGCACCGTGCTCGCCGACTATCTGGCACGGGCCCGCGGCGTCTACGCGGATCCCGAACACATCGTGGTCTGCGCCGGCTTCGTCCACGGGCTGAGGATGATGGGCACGGTGCTGCGGGAGCGCCGGGTGCGTGAGGTGGCCGTCGAGTCGTACGGACTGGCCCCGCACACGGGCCTGCTCACCGGCGCCGGGCTGCGCACCCCCTGCCTGCCGCTCGACGGACTGGGCTCCCGGACCGGCGAACTGCACGGGATACGGGGCGCGGGCGCCGTGCTCCTGACACCCGCGCACCAGTTCCCGACGGGCGTGCCGCTCCACCCCGACCGGCGGGCCGCGGCCGTGGACTGGGCGCGCAGCACCGGCGGGCTGATCCTGGAGGACGACTACGACGGGGAGTTCCGCTACGACCGCCAGCCGGTCGGCGCGCTCCAGGGACTGGACCCCGAACGCGTCGTGTACCTGGGGACGGCGAGCAAGTCCCTGGCACCGGGGCTGCGGCTGGGGTGGATGGTGGTGCCGCCCTCGCTGGTGGGCGAGGTGACCGCGGCCAAGGGCTGGAGCGACTGGGCGTCGAGCGCGCTGGACCAGCTGACCCTCGCGGAGTTCATCGCCTCCGGCGCGTACGACCGGCATGTGCGGTCCATGCGGCTGCGCTACCGCAACCGCCGCGACCAGCTGGTCGCGGCGCTCGCCGAGCGGGCGCCGTCCATCCGGGTCAGCGGGATCGCCGCCGGGCTCCACGCCGTGCTCGAACTCCCCGAGGGCAGCGAGGCCGAGGTGGTCCGGGCGGCGGCCTGGCAGGGACTCGCGGTGCAGGGCCTGTCCTTCTTCCGGCACCCGGACGCCGCGGTACGGCGCGAGGCGCTGGTCATCGGGTACGGAACGCCGGCCGACAGCGCCTGGACGGGCGCCCTGGACGCCTTGTGCCGGATCCTGCCGTGAGGGTGCGGGGCCCTGAGCGGCGCGGGGCTCTCTGACGGGGTGGGGTCCTGAGCGCTGCGGGCCCTGGCGGTGCGTGGTCCTGGGTGGCGCGAGGCACTGAGCGGACCGGGCCCCCGCGCGTACGGAGCGCGGGCGGGCCCGCCACGGCGGACGGGTCCGTGCCCGCCCGCCGTGGCGCGGACCCGCACCAGGCCTCCGCGCCCGCCCGCCGCGGTGCGGACCGCACCGCACCAAGCCCCCTCCCCGCGATCAGCCCCGCAGCACCTCACGCAGCTGCTCCAGACCCCAGTCCAGATCCTCCTTGCTGATCACCAGCGGTGGCGCGATCCGGATCGTCGAGCCATGGGTGTCCTTCACCAGCACCCGCCGGTCCATCAGCCTTTCGGAGATCTCCCGGCCCGTACCGCGGGCCGGATCGATGTCGACGCCCGCCCACAGCCCGTGGCCCCGCACCGCCTCCACCGCGCCGCCGCCCACCAGCAGGCCCAGCTCCTGATGGAGGTGCTCGCCCAGCTCGGCGGCCCGCTGCTGGTACTCGCCGGTGCGCAGCATCGCGACGACCTCCAGCGCGACCGCGCACGCCAGCGGATTGCCGCCGAACGTCGAGCCGTGCTCCCCGGGCCGGTAGATCCCCAGCACCGCGGCGGACGAGACCACGGCCGACACCGGCACCACCCCTCCGCCCAGTGCCTTGCCCAGCACGTACATGTCGGGGACGACACCCTCGTGCTCGCACGCGAACGTCTTCCCGGTCCGGCCGAGGCCCGACTGGATCTCGTCCGCGATGAACAGCACGTTCCGCTCGCGGGTCAGTTCCCGGACCCCCGGGAGATAGCCGGGCGGCGGGACGAGGACCCCGGCCTCGCCCTGGATCGGCTCCAGCAGCACCGCCACGGTGTTCTCGGTCATCGCCTCCCGCAGCGCGGTCAGATCCCCGTACGGCACGATCTCGAACCCCGGGGTGTACGGACCGAAGTCCGCGCGTGCCTCGTGGTCCGTGGAGAAGCTGATGATCGTCGTCGTCCGGCCGTGGAAGTTGTCGGAGGCGACGATGATCTTCGCCATCCCGTCCGGGACGCCCTTGACCCGGTAGCCCCACTTGCGGGCGGTCTTCACGGCGGTCTCCACGGCCTCCGCGCCGGTGTTCATCGGCAGGACCATCTCCATGCCGCACAGCTCGGCGAGCCGCGTACAGAAGTCGGCGAACCGGTCGTGGTGGAAGGCCCGTGAGGTGAGGGTCACCCGCTCCAGCTGGGCCTTGGCCGCGTCGAGCAGCCGGCGGTTGCCGTGGCCGAAATTGAGTGCCGAGTATCCGGCGAGCATGTCGAGGTAGCGCCGGCCCTCGACGTCGGTCATCCAGGCGCCGTCCGCCGTCGCGACGACGACGGGCAGCGGATGGTAGTTGTGCGCGCTGTGCGCCTCGGCGGAGGCGATGGCGGTTTCCGTGGTCGACACGGGATCTCCGTTCGTCGTGCGGCCCGGGCTGGGATGGTGCCCACTTTGTATCGTCGGTCGGATCCCGCACGAGGAAACCTTCACTGCGCGGCGCGCCCGCGATTTCGGCGGTGGTGAGGACCTCCGGCCTGTCCGCAGGACCCCCTCGGGCGTCCTCACGCCTTTCTTACACCGGCTGCCCGAGATCGCTTCCGTACCTGAGACAATGACTTCCATGGCCTCTGAACGTCCCCGTGTGCTCTCCGGAATCCAGCCCACCGCAGGCTCGTTCCACCTCGGCAACTACCTCGGCGCGGTCCGCCAGTGGGTGGCCCTGCAGGATTCCCACGACGCCTTCTACATGGTGGTCGACCTGCACGCGATCACCGTCCCGCAGGACCCCGCGGAGCTGCGTGCCAACACCAGGCTCGCCGTCGCGCAGCTGCTCGCCGCCGGGCTGGACCCGGAGCGCTGCACGCTCTTCGTCCAGAGCCATGTTCCCGAGCACGCCCAGCTCGGATGGGTCATGAACTGCCTGGCCGGATTCGGTGAGGCGTCCCGGATGACGCAGTTCAAGGACAAGTCGGCCAAGCAGGGCAGCGACCGCACCACGGTGGGGCTCTTCACCTATCCGCTGCTGATGGTCGCCGACATCCTGCTCTACCAGGCCGACCAGGTCCCGGTGGGCGAGGACCAGCGCCAGCACCTGGAGCTGACCCGCAACCTCGCCGAGCGGTTCAACGGCACCTACGGGGACACCTTCACCGTGCCGGACCCGTACATCCTCAAGGAGACGGCGAAGATCTACGACCTTCAGGACCCGTCCGCGAAGATGAGCAAGTCGGCGGCGACCACCAAGGGGCTGATCAACCTCCTCGACGAGCCGAAGATGACCGCCAAGAAGGTGAAGAGCGCCGTCACCGACACGGACAGCGTGGTCCGTTTCGACCAGGCCGAGAAGCCGGGTGTCAGCAATCTGCTGTCCATCTACTCGACGCTCACCGACACGTCCGTCGCCGACCTGGAGCAGAAGTACGAGGGCAAGGGCTACGGTGCGCTGAAGACCGATCTGGCCGAGGTCATGGTCGACTTCGTCACACCGTTCCGTACCCGCACCCAGGAATATCTCGACGACACCGAGACGCTGGACTCCATCCTGGCCAAGGGAGCGGAGAAGGCACGGGCCGTCGCCGCCGAGACCCTGGCGCGGACCTACGACCGCATGGGTCTTCTGCCGGTCAAGCACTGAGTCCAAGGACCCTGGCGCCAGGGTCCCCACAGGCGGCACACTGGCGGCGTAAAGCATGCGGCCGTCAGTGGCTGAAAACAGATGCTCGAGGATTGAGGAGAACGACGTGGGGACCGTAACGCTCGGCGTTTCGATCGCGGTCCCGGAGCCCTACGGCAGCCTGCTCCAGGAGCGGCGCGCGAGCTTCGGGGACCCTGCCGCTCACGGCATTCCCACCCACGTCACCCTCCTGCCGCCGACCGAGGCGGAGGCGGCCGACCTGCCCGCGATCGAGGCGCACCTCGCCGCCATCGCGACCGGCGGCCGCCCCTTCCCGATGCGGCTCTCCGGTACGGGCACCTTCCGCCCGCTCTCACCGGTCGTCTTCGTCCAGGTCGTCGAGGGCGCATCGGCCTGCTCCTGGCTCCAGAAGCGGGTCCGGGACGCCTCCGGGCCGCTGGTGCGCGAGCTCCAGTTCCCGTACCACCCGCACGTGACCGTGGCGCACGGCATCTCCGAAGCGGCGATGGACCGGGCCTACGCCGAGCTCGGCGACTACGAGGCGTCCTGGACCTGCGGTTCCTTCGCGCTGTACGAGCAGGGCCTGGACAGCGTCTGGCGCAAGGTCAACGAGTTCCCGTTCGGAGCGGGCGGCGCCGGCCCCGCCGTGCCCGCGCAGAGCGGCAGCTCCGTGGACGCGCCCTCGCTCCACACCTGAGCGGTCGGACCGCACGGCCGCCGCTCAGACCGGCAGCCGCCGGAACAGCGGCCGCGGCACATGCCGCAGCGCCGACATCACCGCCCGCAGCGCGCCCGGGACCCACACCGTCTCCGAACGCCGCCGCAGCCCCGTCACGATCGCGTCCGCGACCGCGTCCGGAGTGGTCACCAGCGGGGTGCGGGTGAACGGGATCATCGCGAGCGGGGCCCCGGACGCCGCGGCGCCCGACCCGGGCGGCGCGGTCGCCGGCCGGACGAGGCCGGGGCGTACGACCATCACGTGCACCCCCGTCCCGTGCAGGGCGTCCCCGAGTCCCTGCGCGAACGCGTCCAGGCCCGCCTTGCTCGACCCGTAGATGAAGTCCGCGCGCCGGGCGCGTTCCCCCGCCACCGAGGAGAGCACCACCAGCGAGCCGTGCCCCTGCGCCTGGAGTGCGCCGGCGCACACCAGGCCGGCGGAGACGGCGCCCGTGTAGTTCGTCTGGGCGACCCGGACCGCGGAGAGGGGTTCCTCCTCGTCACGCTCCTGGTCGCCGGGGATACCGAAGGCCAGGAGCACCATGTCGATGTCGCCCTCGGTGAAGATCTTGCCGAGCCCGGTCTCGTGCGACTCGGTGTCCAGCGCGTCGAAGTCGACGGTACGGACGTAGGCCCCCCGGCCGCGCAGTTCGGCCGCGGCCGACTCCAGGGCGGGGGAGGGGCGGCCGGCCAGCCAGACCGTGCGGGTGCGGCGGGAGATCAGGCGGCGTGCGGTCGCGAGCCCGATCTCCGATGTGCCGCCGAGGATGAGCAGGGACTGCGGGGCACCGAAGGCATCCTTCACGGGAACGCTCCTTGAGGCGGGGGGATGGAAAGCGGAGGAGGAACCCCTCTCCGCGGTCCGGGGGTTCGGCCCGGAGCTGCCGGAACGCGTCCAGCCGGGGATACATCGCGGCCAGCGTGTCGGGGCGCAGCCGGGAGTCCGCTGTCAGACAGACCCGGCCACCCGCCGCCGCCACCTCCTCGTCCAGCCGGTCGAGGAAGCGGGCCAGTCCCGGCAGGGCCGCGGGCAGGTCGAGGGCGAGGCTCCAGCCGGGTTCCGGGAACGACAGCCAGCCGGGATCGCCCGGGCCGAACCGCCCGAGCGCGGCGGTGAACGACGGGAAGCGCCGCTGCGAGATCCGTCCGACGATCCGGCGCAGTGTCTCGGCCCGCTTGTCCCCGACGGTGAACTCGTAGCGCACGAGGCCGCCCCGGCCGTGGATCCGGTAGCCGTGCGCGGTGGTGTCCAGCGGGTGGAAGAAGGCGGAGATCCGCTGGAGTTCACCCGTGCGGGACCGGGGTGCGCGGCGGTACCGCACCTCGTTGAACGCGGCGGCGGACATCCGGCCCAGCAGCCCTCCGGACACGGCGTCCGGCACGGCGAGATGAGTGGCGGGCGGCTCGGCCGACCGGAAGGTGAGCGGTGTGCGCCGGGCGTGCGCCGGGAGCATGTGCAGGGGCGCGTGCTCCCCCCGGGTCAGGACGCCGCGTCCCGTCGACCGGCCCCGGGCGGTCAGGTCGACCCAGGCGGACGCATAGCGGTGGCGGCGGCTCCCGGCGGCGAGCCTCGTCATCAGGTCGTCGAGATCCAGGGCCCGTTCGGTGTCGACCGACATCAGGGACGTCGCGACGGGATGGAACCGCAGCGTGGCCGAGAGGATCACCCCGGTCAGCCCCAGACCGCCCGCGGTCGCGTCGAAGAGCGGTGTGCCGGGGAGGACCGTACGGATCCGGCCGTCCGCGGTGAGGAGTTCGCACGCGACGACATGGCGGGAGAAGGAGCCCGCGGTGCGGTGGTTGTGACCGTGGACGTCGGACCCGATCGCCCCGCCCACCGTGCTGTACCGGTTGCCGGGCACCACCGGCAGGAACCAGCCGAGCGGCAGCAGCACCTCCAGCAGCCGGTGCAGGCTCACCCCCGCGTCGCACACCACGAGCCCGGCCCCGGCGTCGATGGTGCGGATCCGGTCCAGCCCCGTCATGTCGAGGACGGAACCCCCGGCGTTCTGCGCGGCGTCGCCGTGCGCCCGGCCGAGGCCACGGGCGATCGAGCCGCGCGGCCCGCAGCCGCGCACCGCGGCGACCGCCTCCTCGTGACTACGGGGGTGAAAGCGCAGGGCGGCCGTCGGGGCGGTGCGGCCCCAGCCGGTCAGGGACACGGTGTCGACAGACATGAGGGTGACCGTATCGCCCGAGAAAACACCTTTGAGGGATTTGTTACAACACTCACCGAAATGGGTGATTGAGGGGGCGTCATCACCCCCGCGGCACACCGGACGCCGGTTTTCGGTGCCCGGGAGGGTAGTCGTACGACATGGACTGGCTGAAAAAACTCCCCGTCATCGGGCCGCTCGTCTCCCGGCTGATGGAGACGCACGCCTGGCGCAGCTACGAGACGCTGGAACGGGTCCACTGGGCGAGGCTCGCCGCAGCGATCACGTTCATCAGCTTCCTGGCGCTCTTCCCGCTCATCGCGGTCGCCGCGGCCATCGGCGCGGCGCTGCTCTCGGACAAGCAGCTCGACAAGATCGAGGACAAGGTCGCCGACCAGGTGCCCGGCATCTCCGACCAGCTCGGCATCGACAACCTGGTGGCGCACGCGGGGACGGTCGGGCTGGTGGCCGGTGCGCTGCTGCTCTTCACCGGCGTCGGCTGGATCGGCTCGATGCGGGACTGCCTGCGCGCCGTCTGGGGCCTGGACGACGTGGACCAGGGCAACCCCGTCCTGCGCAAACTCAAGGACGCCGGAGTGCTGTTCGGGCTGGGCGGGGCGGCCCTGGTGACGCTCGCGATCTCCTCGGTCGGCTCCGTCGCCGTCGGCCGGGTCGCCGATCTGCTGGGCATCCCGGAGAACGGGGCGGGCGGCGTGCTGCTGCGCGTCGCGGCCCTGCTGGTGGCGGTCGTCGCCGACTTCCTGCTGCTGCTCTACCTGCTGACCCTGCTGCCCGGCGTCGAACCGCCGCGGCGCCGGCTCGTGGTGGCCGGGCTGATCGGCGCGGTCGGCTTCGAACTGCTCAAGCTGCTGCTCGGCAGCTATATGAAGGGCGTCGCCTCGAAGAGCATGTACGGGGCCTTCGGCGTCCCGATCGCCTTGCTGCTGTGGATCAACTTCACGGCGAAGCTGCTGCTGTTCTGCGCCGCCTGGACGGCCACGCGGAGCAAGGAGGAAGCCGGAACGGAGGCCGCCGGCGAGCAAACCGACGCGGCGGATGCCGCCGGGAGGAAGGAACCCGGCGGCAGCACCCTCAGCGGCGGGGAAGGCGGCGCACCAGGTCCGGCAGCGGCCAGCGCCGGTTGACCAGGAACGCCGCCCCGGCCACCAGGACGAGCGCTCCGCCGGCGATCCCGAGGGCGATGCCGATCCCGCCGGAACGGTCGGTGGCCGCGGCGGCCTTCGTGGTCCCGGGGCCGTTGCCGCCCTTGTCCGCGGCGGGCTTCTCCGCCTGGGCGCCCTTGCCCGTCCCCGTGCCGGTGTCGGCGGACCTCGGCGGAACGAGCTCGCCGACCGGAGTGACCTTGCCGCCGGCCGCGAAGCCCCAGTCGAGCAGGCTCGCCGCTTCCTTGTAGACGGCGTGCGTCTCGTCGGACGACGGGTTCATGACGGTGACGAGCAGCACCTTGCCGTCGCGCTCGGCGACGCCGGTGAAGGTGTTCCCGGCGTGCGTCGTGTAGCCGTTCTTGACGCCCGCGATGCCCTTGTACGCGGTGACCCCGTCGGCCCCGGTGAGCAGCCGGTTGGTGTTCTGGATGCCGAAGCTCTCGCGCTCCTTGCCCTTCTTCTGCTCYCCGGGGAACTGGGCCGTCGCGGTCGCGCAGTACTCGCGGAAGTCCGCCTTCTGCATCCCGCTGCGGGCGAACAGCGTCAGGTCGTACGCGCTGGAGACCTGGTTGGGGGCGTCGTACCCGTCGGGCGAGACCACGGTGGTGTCCAGGGCCTGGAGCTCCTCCGCGTGCGCCTGCATGTCGGTGACCGTCTTGGGGACGCCCCCGTACATCGAGGCCAGCACGTGCACCGCGTCGTTGCCCGAACGCAGGAAGACCCCGAGCCACAGGTCGTGCACCGTGTAGGGAAGGTCCTCCTTGACGCCGACCAGGCTGCTGCCCTCGCCGAGGTCGGCCAGGTCCGCGTCCTGCACCGTGTACTCACGGGTCTTCGGCTGGAGCGCCGGCGCCTCCATCACGGTGTCGGCGAAGAGCATCTTCAGCGTGGATGCCGGGGGCAGCCGCCAGTGCGGATTGTGGGACGCGAGCACGTCGCCGGTCTCCGCGTCCGAGACCATCCAGGACCTGCCGGTCAGCTTCTTCGGCAGGACGGGGGCGCCGGCACCGAGATTGACCTGGGTCCCGCTCAGGCCGAGCTGTGCGCCACCGACCTGCGACATGCCGGTGGGCGGCTTCGGCTCGTCGTCCGTGGTGTCCTGACCGACCGCCGACGCGGGACCGACGAGGAAGACGGACAGCAAAGCGGCAGAGGTGACCGACAGAGCGGCCTTCTTGAGAGCTGGCACGGTCGAAAACGTACATGCAGTTGATCTGAATATGGATACCGGAGGTATGACCCGCCGTGCGTACCGCCGGGACAGCCCACCCCGGGCGAGGCGGCGGGAGCGGGACGGAGATACTGAGTCCATGAAGCTCAGCCGCCCCGTTTCCTGGTTCCTGCTCGCCTTCGGGGTGTGGAGCTGGTTCATCTGGGTCACTTTCGTCAAGAACCTGTGGAAGGACGGCAGTGGTCTCGCGTTCGACGACGCCGGTGACCCGACCGCCTACTTCTGGGTTCATCTGCTGCTCGCCATCACGTCCTTTCTCCTGGGGACGGCCGTGGGAGTGATCGGGTTCCGTGGCGTCAGGGCCCTGCGCGCCCAAGGCGCGTAGCGCGTCGGCTTCCGGCCCGGTCCGCATGCGGTACAAACGGGAACGAACTAGGCGGGGGAGTACGCATGGCGGTCCTGGGTTTCGTGCTGGCGGCGGTCGCGGTGCTCGTGCTGCTGGTCCTCGTCCACCGCTATGTGTGGCGCCGCCTCGTCGGTGACACCACGACAGCGGGCAGCCTGCCGCGCAGGGCCGGCACGGTCGCGGCGTACGTCCTGCCGCTGCTGAGCGTGGGCGCCCTGGTCTCCGGGCGTACGGGCACGCCGTTCCGGCTCCAGCAGGTGCTGGCCTGGCCCGGCTATCTGTGGCTGGCCGCCCTGCTCTACCTGACGCTTGCCCTGCTGGCCGGGGAACTCGTACGCCCCCTGCTGAGCCGGCTGCTCGCCCGTCGGTCCGGTGACGCGCCGGAGGCGGCGACGGGGGCCAGTCCCGCGCCGGATTCGGCGGAGAATATTTCCGCCGAATCCGTAACCGCCGCACACGGGTCCACCGCCACCACCACGGCCCCGCCGGCCTCCTCGCCCCTCGCCACGGCTGCGGCACCCCCGACAGCCCGCCACCACCACGGCCCCGCCGGCCTCCTCGCCCCTCGCCACGGCTGCGGCACCCCCGACAGCC
>NZ_RDBK01000043.1:2568913-2636809 GCF_008042275.1 Streptomyces sp. OR43
CCCGTAGGCGCCGTAGCCGGTCGTGCCGAGCCCCGCCACGGCTGCGGCACCCCCCGCCCCCTCGCGCCGCCTCTTCGTCGCGCGGGCTGTCGGGGGTGCCGCAGCCGTGGCGGGGCTCGGCACGACCGGCTACGGCGCCTACGGGGTGCTCCGCGGCCCGCGCGTCAAGCGGGTCGCGGTCCCGCTGGCCCGGCTGCCCCGGTCCGCCCACGGCTTCCGGATCGCCGTCGTGAGCGACATCCACCTGGGCCCCATCCTGGGCCGCGCGCACACCCGGCGGATCGTGGACGCGGTCAACCGGACCCAGCCCGACCTGATCGCGGTCGTCGGGGACCTGGTCGACGGATCGGTCGAGAATCTGGGCCCGGCCGCCGAACCGCTCGCCGGGCTCCGCGCCCGGCGCGGCGCGTTCTTCGTGACCGGTAATCACGAGTACTACTCGGGCGCCGCCGAATGGGTGGACCACGTAAGGGAATTGGGCCTTCATCCGCTGGAGAACGCCCGGGTCGAGATCGACGGCTTCGATCTCGCCGGGGTCAATGACATCGCGGGCGAGAGCGAAGGACAGGGCCCGGATTTCGGCCGGGCGCTCGGCGACCGGGACCGTACCCGCGCCGCCGTTCTCATGGCCCATCAGCCCGTCGTCATCGACGAGGCCGTGGAGCACGGCGTGGACCTCCAGCTCTCCGGGCACACCCACGGCGGCCAGCTCTGGCCGGGCAACTACATCGCGGAGCTGTCCAATCCCACGGTCGCGGGGCTCGAACGCTACGGCGACACCCAGCTGTACGTCACGCGCGGCGCCGGCGCCTGGGGTCCGCCCGTGCGGGTCGGCGCCCCCTCCGACATCACCGTCGTCGAGCTCGCGTCCCGTCAGGCGTAATCACCGTCCGACGGCCCGGAATAGGCGATCGGGTGACCGGTCGTGAACCCTCTGTATTCGACGTATCGGCCCAAGGTTTCAACTAACGAACAAAAGCCTATGAGGCTCTGATTTCCTCTTCCAGATGTGAAAATCGTGTGATTGGCTGAGCGCGAACGTGCGGTGATCTGCGTATCTGAGCGCGACGCCGAGGTGGGGCTGGTAAGGGAGAGCACGGCAATGCGGTCGATCCGGCTACGGATTCTCGCGATTTTCGCGGTTTTGGTCATCGCAGGCGTGGTCGCCTGGCAGTTGCTTCCCTCGGACGAGGGGAACACTGATCCGATCACGGTCGGCACGACCGACGAGGTGACCTCACTGGACCCGGCGGGCGCGTACGACGCGGGTTCGTGGGCGATGTACAGCAACGTCTACCAGTCGCTCATGACGTTCAAGTCCGGGGCGATCGTCCCCGAGCCGGATGCCGCGGAGAGCTGCGGGTTCATCGGCGGGAAGCTGCAGACGTACCAGTGCAAGCTCCGTGACGACCTGACCTTCTCCGACGGCAAGGAGATCACCGCGGAGGACGTCAAGTACTCCTTCGACCGGATGATGGGGATCGCGACGGACGTCGGTCCGTCGGTCCTCTTCCCCAGCCTGAAGAACGTGGTGACCGAGGGCCGGACCATCACCTTCAACCTCTCCTCGCGTGACGCGACCTTCCCGCAGAAGCTCGCCACCGGAGCGGGTTCCATCGTCGAGAAGGACGCCTACGCCGAGCACAAGCTCCGCAACGACGGGCGGGTGACCGGTTCGGGGCCGTACGTACTGAAGTCGTACGAGGAGGGCGTCAGCGCCGAGCTCGTGCCGAACACGAAGTACAAGGGCGCGCTGAAGAACACCGGTGACCCGATCACCGTGCGCTACTACAAGCAGTCGGACGACCTGCTGGCGGCCTGGAAGTCCGGCCAGGTCGATGTCACGCACCGTCAGCTCCCGTCGTCCACGCTCGCCGAGCTGGACCCGGGCGCCGTCGACCAGCACGTGACGGAGGCCGACAGCGCCGAGATCCGTAACCTGGTCTTCAACGTCCGCGACGGCTCGCCGCTCGCCGACAGGAAGATCCGCCAGGCCATCGCGGCGCTCATCGACCGCGCGCCGCTGGTGACCGACATCTACAAGGGCACCGTCGAACCGCTCTACTCGCTGATCCCGCAGGGCTACATCGGGCACAGCACCCCCTTCTTCGACGCCTACCCGTCGCCGAGTGCCAAGCGGGCCAAGCAGCTGATGCAGGAGGCCGGCGTACAGCTGCCGCTGCCCGTCACCTTCGCCTACCGCGACGACGACGAGTACAAGAAGGAGACGGCGGAGATCAGCCGCCAGCTGGAGGCGGACGGGCTGTTCAAGGTCACGGTGAAGGCCGTCGAGTGGCAGACCTTCCAGAAGGAGTACGCGGCCGGTAAGTACGACATGTACACCGTCGGCTGGCTCCCCGACTACCCGGACCCCGACACCTTCAGCCAGCCGCTCGTCGGCCGCGAGAACAGCCTTCACAACGGCTACACCAGCAAGAAGATGGACCGGCTGATCAGCTCCACGCTGGAGTACAGCGACCGCAGCCGCACCTCGGCCGACTTCAAGGAACTGCAGAAGCTGGTCGGCGAGGACGTTCCGCTGGTGCCGCTGTGGCAGAAGAAGGACTACGTCCTCGCCAAGCCCGACATCTCCGGATCGCAGTACCTCTCCGACGGCACCGGCATCTGGCGGCTGTGGGAACTGGGCTGGATCTGATCCGGCGTCACAGCGCGGGTGTCACCGCGCGACAACGACAACGAGCGGCCGCCCCGGGAAGGATCCCGGGACGGCCGCTCGGCCGTTCCCGCGCTACTTGGCCGGCGTCCGGCCCGTCGCTCCCGGCAGGAACTCCTCCAGCACCTCGTAGACCTGGCGCACCAGCGGCCGCAGCACCCGGAACCGGGACAGGGCGATGGCCCGGGCGATGATCGGGGAGATGCGCTCGACGAGGCGGCGGCTGCGCTCGGCGTCGTCCGTGCGGTCGTACACCCAGTACAGCACCAGCCCCATCTGGTTCAGCCACATCAACTGAGGCAGCAGGTCGGCGAGTTCGGGGTCGACCTTGGTGCCGGAGCCCGCCAGGCAGCGCTCGTGGATGGAGATCGCCGCCTCCCGCGCGGAGACCGAGTCAGGCGAGAAGGGGCTGAGCGGGCTCTCGGGGTCGGCGGCGTTCTTGAAGAACTGGGCGGCGAAGCGGTGGTAGGGCTCCGCCACGTCCAGCCAGCAGAGCAGGACCCCGCGGATACGTTCCGCGAGGTCCTTGTCGCCGGCCAGCACCGGCTGCACCGCCGCCTCGTGCTCGGCGGCGATCCGGTCGTAGAAGCCCTGGACCAGGTGTTCCTTGGACGAGAAGTAGTAGTACGCGTTCCCTACGGAGACGCCGGCCTCCTGGGCGATGGCCCGCATCGTCGTCTTGTCGTATCCGCGTTCCTGGAAGAGCCGGAGCGCGGTCTCGAGGATGAGTGTGCGGGTCTGCTCGCTCTTGGGAGCCTTGACTTCCTTCACGTCCTTCTCTTCCTTCACCACGGTCCCGAGGGTATCCGGACCGGCTACGTCGCCGGGCCGGGCCCCTGGACCCGGCATGCGGCTGCGGTCGCTGTACTCCAGCGTGGAGCTGATCAGCCGGTCCATCTTCTTGCTGGTGTAGCCGTTGTGAAGGCTGTTCTCGCGGCCGACGAGCGGCTGGCTGAAGGTGTCGGGGTCCGGGTAGTCGGGGAGCCAGCCGACGGTGTACATGTCGTACTTACCGGCCGCGTACTCCTTCTGGAAGGTCTGCCACTCGACGGCCTTCACCGTGACCTTGAACAGCCCGTCCGCCTCCAGCTGGCGGCTGATCTCCGCTCGGTGACCGGGGACAGGTCTACCGCTCCACCTCCGCGTGGATCGTCTGTCTCTGGGCGCTGGCCGAGCACCGGCCGAAGGCCCACTGGCTGACCACCCCGTCCGCCCGGCACGGCTCGGCCGTCAGCGAGCGGTACTTCGCGGCGGCGAGGACGGTCGCCCGGGCGAACGGCCGGCCGGCCGGGGTGGTCAGCCAGTGGGCCTTCGGCCGGTGCTCGGCCAGCGCCCAGAGACAGACGATCCACGCGGAGGTGGAGCGGTAGACCTGTCCCCGGTCACCGATCACCGTGATCTCCTCCAGGGTTCCGGCGTGGTCGAGACCGGGGAAGCGGCGGTGTGCCTCGGCCGAGTCCGCCGGGACGAGGTCGAGCGGGACCAGCTGGCGCTGGTTCATCAGCCAGTGGCGCAGATGGACGCAGAGCGAGCACTGCGCGTCGTAGAGCACGGTGAGCCGTTCGACGGACCACCGCCCGCCATCCGTGCGCTGCCTCATGACCGGTCCTCACGCCCTGGGGGCGGGCGCGGCCCACGGGCCCGGTCCCGTCCAGCCCTGCGGCGCGACGGGCGGGGTCTGCTCGCGCTCCATCAGGCCCCGGCGACGGATCTTGTTGAGTACGTAGACGTTGCCGAGGTGCATGACCCCGAGGACGAGCAGGACGACGCCGACCTTGACCGACAGCGCCTCGAAGAGCTCCCGGGCGTCGGCGACACCGTCGGAGTTCTTCAGATAGAGCGTCACGAACCCGAGGTTGACCAGGTAGAAGCCCACGACCAGCAGGTGGTTGACCGCGTCGGCGAGCTTCTCGTTCCCGTGCAGCACATCGGCGAGGAACACCTTGCCGTTGCGGCTCAGCGTGCGGGCGACCCAGACGGTGAGCGCCACGCTGATGAGCAGGTAGATGACGTACGCGACAACAGTGAGGTCCATGCCCCACCCTCCCTTGAACGCGTTCAAATGCTGTTGTCATGGACTGTAGACCCCTCTTTGAACATGTTCAAGCCGGGGTTCCGGTGGTCCGCGTCACCGCCTCGGCGGGCGTGGCGGGCGTCTTGAAGCGCCGTACGCCCGGCACGGCCGCCGTGGCCAGACAGGCCGTGCCGACCAGCAATCCGGCGACGGCGAGCGGGACTTCGGGCCCCCACGCGGAAGCGGCGAGCGGGGCCAGTGCGTACCCGAGCGGCATCGCGCCGAGTGAGAGCAGCCAGTCGTACGAGGTCACCCGGGCGAGCACGTGCGCGGGAACGGCGGACTGGACGGCGGTCTCCCAGACCGGGTTGAGGAAGCCCAGCCCGGCCATGGCGGTCCCGTACGCGACGACGGCCACGCCGACGGGCGCGTGTGCGGCCAGCAGGCAGAGCGGGAGGGTGTACAGCGCGCCTCCCAGGTTGGCGGTCAGGACCGGGCGGCGGGGCAGGGCGCGGCCGGCCACCAGTGAGCCGATCAGCAGCCCCACGGCGCCGGTCTGGAGGAAGGCGAGCCAGACGCCCTGGCCGCCCAGGTGGCGGAGGAAGAGCGCCGGCCCCAGCGTCATCAGGACGGCGGCCGCCCCGTTCCAGGCGGCGTGGGCGATCAGGCTGGTCCAGTACCAGTCGCGGCTCCGGACCTCGCCCCAGCCCTCCCGGAGGTCGCCGATCAGGGAACGCCGCGGGATGGGGACGTGCCGTACCTCGATCGCGGCGAGCAGTGCTGCGCTCACCGCGAAGGTCGCGCCGTCCAGGACGAAGGCCCAGCCGGGCCCGGCGGTGAACACCAGCACTCCGGCGACGGCGGGGCCGCCGATCCGGGCCGCGCTGCTGACGACGGCCATCAGGGCGTTGGCGCGCAGCAGTCCGGACTCGGCCACGGTGCCGCGGATCAGCGGCGAGACGGTCGGCATGGAGAAGGCGCCGGCGGCTCCGCCGATCGCCTCGGCCGCCGCGATCTGCCACAACGCCGGTGTGCCGGAGAGCAGTTCGGCGCCGACGAACAGCTGGGTGACGCACCGTACGAGATCGGTGGTCAGCGCCACCGTGCGGGCGTTGAAGCGGTCGCCGACCACGCCGCCGAGGGGCAGCAGGAGCAGCTTGGGCACCATCGCGCAGGCGAGCACCAGGGCGAGGGCGCCGGTCGAGTCGGTCGCCAGGTACACGGCGAGGGTGAGCGCGGCGGGGATCGCGGCGTCACCGAGCAGGGAGAGGCTGCGTCCGACGAAGAGCAGGCGGAAGGAACGGGTGCGTAAGGGGTGAGGCATGGGCGGGAATCTATTTCGTCACCGAACTATTCGTCAACGAAATATATGCTTCCGAAGTATGTAGGTGCCCGGCGTAGGCTGTGGCCCATGCAGCAACGCGACTGGACCGACGGCCACGTGGAGCGGTGGAAGCCGGTACTTCCCGAACTCGACCCCGATGTCGAGGGCGCGGTGACCCGGATGAAGAAGCTCGGGGTCCACCTGCGCCGGGTACGGGAGCAGTCCCTGGTCGACTTCGACCTGGACCGGCAGGAGTTCGACACCCTGCACAAACTGGCCGGCCGCGGCGGCAAGGCGGCCCCCTCGGAGCTCGCCGCCGACCTCGACCTCGCGCCCGCCTCGGTCACCGGTCGGCTGGACGCGCTGGAGCGCCGCGGGTTCGTCCGCCGCAGGACCTCCACCACCGACCGGCGGCGCGTCGACGTGGAGCTGACCGAGGAGGGCCGCTCGACCTGGACCGGCGCGATGGAGTTCCTCGGTCACGAGGAGGAACGCCTGCTGGGCGTCCTGGCCAAGGACGAGCGCGCCCTGCTCAACGACATGCTGCGACGCATCATGGTGGTCGCGGAGCACAAGGGCGGCGCGGGCTGGGACTGAACCGCCCCGGGTACGGCAAGAGGCCCCGCCTCCCGCGGTGTTCCCGCGGGGGACGGGGCCTCTGGCGCGTTCGGGAGATCCCGGGGTCAGAAGCGACGCGTGATCAGCGCGCGCTTGACCTCCTGGATCGCCTTCGTGACCTCGATGCCACGCGGGCAGGCGTCCGTGCAGTTGAACGTGGTGCGGCAACGCCACACACCGTCACGGTCGTTGAGGATCTCCAGGCGCTGCTCGCCGCCCTCGTCGCGCGAGTCGAAGATGAAGCGGTGCGCGTTGACGATCGCCGCCGGGCCGAAGTACTGGCCGTCGTTCCAGAACACCGGGCACGAGGACGTGCACGCGGCGCACAGGATGCACTTGGTGGTGTCGTCGAAGCGCTCGCGGTCCTCGGGGGACTGCAGACGCTCGCGGGTCGGCTCGTTCCCCTTGGTGATGAGGAAGGGCATGACGTCGCGGTAGGCCTGGAAGAACGGGTCCATGTCGACCACGAGGTCCTTGAGGACCGTGAGGCCCTTGATGGCCTCGATCGTGATCGGCTTCTCCGGGCTCAGGTCCTTGATCAGCGTCTTGCAGGCGAGCCGGTTCTTGCCGTTGATCCGCATCGCGTCGGAACCGCAGATGCCGTGCGCGCACGAGCGGCGGAACGTCAGCGTGCCGTCGGTCTCCCACTTGATCTTGTGAAGGGCGTCGAGGACACGCTCCTTCGGGTCGATCTCGATCTGGAAGTCCTGCCACTGGGCCTCGTCGGAGACCTCGGGGTTGAACCGGCGGATCCGGAAGGTCGCCGTGATGTACGGCGAGTCGGCGAAACCGGCCTCGGGCTCGGGAGCCTTGTCGGCCTTTTCCAAGGTGGGGGTAGCCATCAGTACTTACGCTCCATCGGCTGGTAGCGGGTCTGGACGACCGGCTTGTAGTCCAGCCGGATCGACTCGGTGCCGTCGTCGGCGACCTCGCGGTACGCCATGGTGTGGCGCATGAAGTTGACGTCGTCGCGGGTCGGGTAGTCCTCGCGGTAGTGACCGCCGCGGGACTCCTTGCGCGCCAGCGCCGAAGTCGCCATGACCTCGGCGAGGTCGAGCAGGTTGCCCAGCTCGATGGCCTCCAGCAGGTCCGTGTTGAACCGCTTGCCCTTGTCCTGGATCGACACGTCGAGGTAGCGCTTGCGCAGCTCGGCGATCTTGTCGACCGCGGTCTTGATCGTCTGCTCGGTGCGGAACACCATCACGTTGGCGTCCATGCACTCCTGCAGCTCCAGGCGGATCGCCGAGACGCGCTCGGTGCCCGCGGAGTTGCGCAGCCGCTCGACCTGGTCGATGACCATCTGCGCCGGGTTCTCGGGAAGCTCGACGAGGTCGTTCTTCGCGGCGTACTCGGCGGCTGCGATGCCCGACCGGCGTCCGAAGACGTTGATGTCGAGCAGCGAGTTCGTACCGAGGCGGTTGGCGCCGTGCACGGAGACACACGCGACCTCGCCGGCGGCGTACAGGCCCGGGACGACGGTGGTGTTGTCGGCCAGCACCTCGCCCTCGACGTTGGTCGGGATGCCGCCCATGGCGTAGTGCGCGGTCGGCTGGATCGGGATCGGGTCCGTGTAGGGCTCGATGCCGAGGTACGTACGCGCGAACTCCGTGATGTCCGGGAGCTTGGCGTCCAGCTGCTCCGGCGGCAGGTGCGTGAGGTCGAGGTAGACGTGGTCGCCGGCCGGACCGCAGCCGCGGCCCTCGCGGATCTCCGTGTAGATGGAGCGCGAGACGACGTCGCGCGAGGCGAGGTCCTTCATGACGGGCGCGTACTTCTCCATGAAGCGCTCGCCGTCCTTGTTGCGGAGGATGCCGCCCTCACCGCGGGCGCCCTCCGTCAGCAGGATGCCCATGCGCCAGATGCCGGTCGGGTGGAACTGGAAGAACTCCATGTCCTCCAGCGGCAGACCCCGGCGGTAGCAGGCGGCCTGGCCGTCACCGGTCAGGGTGTGCGCGTTCGACGTGACCTTGAAGAACTTGCCGGTGCCGCCCGAGGCGTAGATGACCGACTTCGCCCGGAAGACGTGGATCTCGCCGGTGGCCAGCTCGTAGGCGACGACGCCGGCGGACTTCTTGACGCCGTCCTCCTCGACGACCAGCTGGTCGAGAACGTAGAACTCGTTGAAGAACTCCACGCCCTCCTTGACGCAGTTCTGGTACAGCGTCTGGAGGATCATGTGGCCGGTGCGGTCGCCCGAGTAGCAGGCGCGACGGACCGGGGCCTCACCGTGGTTGCGGGAGTGACCGCCGAAGCGGCGCTGGTCGATCTTGCCCTCGGGGGTACGGCCGAACGGCAGGCCCATCTTCTCGAGGTCGAGAACGGCGTCGATGGCCTCCTTCGCCAGGATCTCGGCGGCGTCCTGGTCGACCAGGTAGTCGCCGCCCTTGATCGTGTCGAAGGTGTGCCACTCCCAGTTGTCCTCCTCCACGTTGGCGAGCGCGGCGGCCATGCCGCCCTGCGCGGCGCCCGTGTGGGAGCGGGTGGGGTAGAGCTTGGTCAGCACGGCGGTGCGGCTGCGCTTGGTCGACTCGATGGCCGCGCGCATGCCGGCGCCGCCGGCGCCGACGATGACGGTGTCGTACGTGTGGATCTGCATGGTTTACCTCTGGTCCTTCGGGCCCGGCGCCTAGCGGATGTTCGGGTCGAAGGTGAAGATCACCAGCGTGCCCAGCAGGACGGTGAACACCGTGGCGGTGTACAGCAGCATCTTCAGCCAGAAGCGGGTGTTGTCCCGTTCGGCGTAGTCGTTGATGACCGTACGGAGTCCGTTGGCGCCGTGCAGCATGGCGAGCCACAGCATGGCCAGGTCCCACACCTGCCAGAACGGCGAGGCCCAGCGGCCCGCCACGAAGGCGAAGCCGATCTTGGAGACGCCGCCGTCCAGTACCAGCTGGATCAGCAGGTGGCCCAGGACCAGGACGACCAGCACGATGCCCGACAGGCGCATGAAGAGCCAGGCGTACATCTCGAAGTTGGTGCGCGAACCCTTGGGGGTCTTGCCGGTCCGCTTGCGCGGCGGCTCGATCACGGGCGCGGGGTTGTCGACGTCGTAGAGGGCCGCGCCCTCGACGTCGCCGATCGCGGAAGTCTCGGTGGACATTGGCCTCAGCTCCCGAATACTTCGCGTACGGCGTGGCCGAGGACGGGGTACAGGGCCCCGACCATCAGCACGATCCAGATACCCAGCACGGCCCAGAGCATCTGCTTCTGAACGCGCGGGCCCTTGGCCCAGAAGTCCACGGCGACGATGCGCAGACCGTTCAGCGCGTGGAAGAGAATCGCGGCCACCAGGCCGTATTCGAGGAGCGCGACGATCGGCGTCTTGTACGTGGACACGACGTCGTCGTATGCCTCGGGGGAGACGCGGACGAGGGCGGTGTCCAGGACATGTACGAACAGGAAGAAGAAAATGAGGACACCGGTGACTCGATGAGCCACCCAGGACCACATGCCTTCCCGGCCGCGGTACAGCGTTCCAGCCGGCACGGAAGAACCCTCCGGGAGCGGGGATTGGGGTCGGCCGGCTTGACTGTCGGTCTGACCCGGCCGGGTACGGTCCACCGGCCCCGGCCATCGTAGCGACGGTTTGTCGGTTCGATCGCGCGGGGGCCTCTGGTGTGATCAAAGTGGCAACGAATCAGGCACGGACGGCCTAGGTCGCGCCACAGGTGGGCCTGTTTGCCCGCCTGTGAGAGGGAATCCGCCCCTCTCGGCCCGCCGTCAACCCGTTACTGACTCGATACCAGCTCGATGATGCGGCCCCGGGCGAGTCGCCGCATCTCGTCCGCCGCGACCACTCGCTCCTGCTCGGGGTCGTGCCCCAGCCGGGCCCGGATGCCGGCCAGCACCTGATCGGGGTGCTCGGCGGGTCCGAAGTCGTCCAGGCAGATCACGAACACATGGCCGAACCTGCATTCGTACGCGGCGTGCGCGGCGGCCAGCGCGAGATGGGCGGTGCGCGGCGCGTCCGGGTGCAGTCCGGGGGCGACCTCGGCGGCCAGCGCCTCGGCGCGGTCGGTGGGGGAGAGGTCGTAGCAGGCCTCGTCGGCGGCGGCGAGCAGCGCGTCCAGATCCGGGTAGGGGCGGTGGTCCGCCAGCCGCTTGGCCCAGCGGCGGCTGCCGAAACACTCCAGCAGCGCGGCCTCGGCCGCGGCGGCTGACGCGGCGTTGAACCCCGCCAGGCCGCAGGGCCCGGACGGGACCCGGCCGGGCGCGGATCCGCAGCTCTGCACGGGTACGGCGGTCCGCCGGGCGGACGGGGGCGGCTGCGCGGGGAGGCCGGCGTGGGACTCGCTGGACCTGGACAGCGTGGACTCCTGGAATCAACGGCATCTGTGAACCTGGAGTGGGGAGGGACCGGAGAGACCAGGTGGATGCAGGGTGAAGGGAGAGACGAATGTGCCTCAAAGCTAGCGACGCGGGGCAACGGCCGTCCGACGGATGCGCGAATTTCACCCGGACGGGAGAGTTTCACGATGCCTGAGGGACGAATGAGCGAGGAGAATGCCCGGCTATCTCACCCATCTGCCACCTTTTCTCTCCCTTCTGCTCTCTTTCCCCCCGAAACCGGAGGTTTCTGAACGATGGCACCCTCACGCGGCGCCCTCATGGCCGTGACGGCGGTGGCGGCCGCGAGCATCACCGTCGCCGCCTGCGACAGCTCCGGCACCGAACAGCAGAACGGCTCCGCCACGTCCCCCTCCTCGTCGTCGCCGTCCGCGTCCTCCCCCACACCCTCCCCGACCCGGAGCTACCCGCTCTCGAAGACGCCCCGCACGATCCCCGCCGTACGGGAGCACACCCCGGCCCGCGGTCCCGGCTGGCGGCCGGGCAAGAGCAGCGGCGTGGTGATCGACCAGGGCGACAAGGGGCTGGCCGACGAAGGAAGGCTGCTCGCCGGTGAGCTGAGGATCCGCTACCGGGGCGAGGTCCCGGCCCGTGCGGGCGATGTGGAACTGGCCCTGGACCCGAAGGCCGGCGACGGGCCCGAGTCGTACACCCTGCGGACCCACGACGGACGCGTCACGATCAGCGGTCCCGCGCAGGCGGGGGTCTTCTACGGGACCCGCACCCTCAAGCAGTCCGTGCGCGCCGACGGCACCATGCCCGAGGGCGAGGTGCGCGACCGCCCCGACCGCCCGCAGCGCGGCCTCAACCTGGACATCGCGCGCAAGCACTACAGCGCCGGCTGGATCGAGGACCGGCTGCGCGACATGGCCGACCTCAAGCTCAACCAGCTCGGCCTGCACTTCTCCGACGACCAGGCCTTCCGCATCGAGTCCGACACCCACCCCGAGGTGGTGTCGCCCGAGCACCTGACCAAGGCCGAGGTGCGGCGCATCGTCGCCCTCGCCCGCGGTCTGCACATCGAGGTCGTCCCCGAGATCGACTCCCCGGGCCACCTCGGCGCGGTCCTGGCCGCCCACCCCGGCCTCCAGCTGCTCAACGTCTCGGGCGTGCCGTCGAAGGGATCGCTCGACATCTCGAAGCCGGGCGCGGCGAAGCTCGTCGACGAGCTCCTCGGCGAGTACACCGAACTGTTCGGCGGCGCCTATTGGCACCTGGGCGCCGACGAGTACCAGGCGCTCACGGTCAGCAGTCCCGCCGCCTCGTACCCGCAGCTCCAGCGCGCGGCCGTGAAGAAGTACGGGGCGCAGGCCGGCATCGAGGACCTCGCCACCGGCTGGCTCAACGACCGCGCTGCGGTGGTCCGGCCGCACGGCATGAAGCCCAAGGCGTGGAACGACGGCCTCTTCCGCGACAGCACCGTCAGGGCCGACAAGGACATCGAGATCGAGTACTGGACGGGCAAGGAGTACGGCGCCCGGCCGCCGGAGCAGTACCTCCGTGAGGGGTACAAGATGCTGAACCTCAACGACGAGTACCTCTATTACGTGCTCGGCCAGCCCAACGCCTTCGTCTACCCCACGGGCAAGCGCATCTACGAACAGTGGACGCCGCTCGTGCTGCGCGGCACGAGCCCCGTCCCGGCGACGTACTCGGACCAGATCCTCGGGGGCCGGTTCGCGGTCTGGGGCGACTTCCCGAACGCCCAGACCGCGGCGCAGGTGGCCGAGGGCATCCGGATGCCGCTGCGGGCCACCTCCCAGAAGCTCTGGGATCCGGGCAAACCGGAACTGAGCTGGGACGGGTTCAAGGCGCTGGCGAAGGAGATCGACCAGGGCTGAGGGCCTGACCTGCCAAAACCGTGGACAGTGAGGCAAGCGGGGGGCTACGTTCCGCTGGCCGCGTGGTCCGGGGAGGGACGCGCGCTCCATGCGTAGACGTCCGAATCCTGGGGGGTTCCCTTTCCATGCTCTGCTCACTCTGCGGTACGAGACCTGCCCACACGGCCGACGGGCGGTGCACGGTGTGCGCCGCCTTCCGCCGTTCCCGGGCGGGCGGACTGATGCCGACGCCGGAGGGGCCGGCAACCGGGAGGTCACTGCGGTCGCCGGTCGGGCTCGGCAAGGCGGTGTGCGTGCTGCTCGGGGCGGTGGCCGTGGCCGACCTGCTGGCGCTCGGCGCCGGCGCTTACGCGCGTCAGGTGTACGGCGACGGGATGGCCGACGACTTCCTGAGATTCGACGAGGCGCTCGCGGACCGCGCCGACACGCTGTACCAGGCCTCCGGATCACTGCAGGTGCTGACCTTCCTGGCCACCGCGGTCGTCTTCCTCGTCTGGTTCCGCAGGGTGCGGCTCAACGCGGAGGTGTTCGACGCGTACGCCCACTCGATGCGGCCCGGCTGGGCGATCGGCGGCTGGTTCGTCCCCGTCGGCAACCTCTGGCTGCCCCACCGCGTCGCGAGCGGCGTGTGGACCGCGAGCTCCCCGGGCGGCAGCAACCGCGCCCCGGCCCCGCGCGGGCTGCTGCACGCGTGGTGGGCGGTGCTGGTCTGTTCGGAACTCGTCTCCCGGTTCACCGGGTCCGCCGCGGACGCCGAGGAGGCGGACGAGGTCCTGCACGCCTTCGACCTGGGCATGGCCACCGACGCACTCGACATCGTCTCCGCCGTGCTCGCGATCCTGTTCGTGCGCCGGCTGACCGCGATGCAGGGCGAACGGGCGGCGGAGCGGGCCGCCACGGTCCCGCCGCTCACCCCGGAGCGCGCGGACCGGGGCCGGTCGCACTGAGGCGTCGGGTGCGGAGCGGCGGTATTCAGACGACATGAGTGACGCTTTTCGGCCATTCGGCGCTGTACGCGATAAGACGACGCGCTACGTCCCCGTGCGTCCGATCCGGGTACGGGGAGGCCGACGGGAGACGCCGATGAGCCTGCTCGAACTGATCGCCGCCGCTGACGCCCGAGGGCTCGCCGCGAGCGGGACCGCCTGCCTCGACCGGTGCCTGCCGCAGCCCGCCGGGGCGGCCGACCCGGATCCGCTGCGGCCGCTCTGGGCGGGCTGCGCCGACCCGCACGACTGGCCGGACCGGCTGGCCGAGGCGCGCACGGCGCTGGACGCCCTGCCCGATCCGCCGGAGAGCGTCCGGCGCATCGCGAAGCTCCTCGGCGAGGCCCCCGCGGACCGGACGGGCGAGGCGCTGCGCACCTGGGCGGACGCCTGCTCGGTGCTGGCCCTGGACCTCCACCGCGGGCACGACGCCGCCCGCGCCGACGCCACGGAGCTGGTGGCGCGCTGCCGGGCCGGCGACCCGGCCGGAGCGGGACCGCTGCTGTCGGGGGAGGCCGCCCGGCAGGCCCGGATCCTGGAGATGCTCGCGGAGATCGGCGACGGCGCCCCCACGGGAGCCGGGCTGCGCCAGGTGATGGACGTCTCGACGGAGGGCCAGCGGGTCCTGAGGGCGGCGGCCTCACGACGGGCCCGGGTGCGGGGCTGACCCGGCGCGATCCCGGGCCCCGAGCTCCGACCGCCGCCGCACGGACACACGGCTGGGCGCACGGCGGCGACAACCCCGCCGAGCCGTAACGACGGCCGGCGGAGAGCTGAGAAGAGGTTCGAGCGCCCCCGCATCGGGCGGCGCGCCGCCCTGATCCGAGCCGGATCAGGTGGACGGGGGGACGCGTGGGCCACGCGGTGGCCGCGTAACGGGCCCGCGAGCCGCGTTTTCCCGGGCCGGAGCGGGGCGATGGAACGACGACCGGGGCCGCCACCCCCCACAGGAGAGGCCCCGGTCGTCTTCCGCGGGGTCGCAGGACGACCCCGTACTCATCTCTGCGCCGCGACTGCGTTTTCTGTCACACCGCGCGGTGTCCGAAGAATGTTGCGGGTTGTACAAGTCATGGACGCGACGCCCGGAGAGGACGTAGCGTGCTGAGTCGCGCAGGGTGGCGCGGCAGTGGTGACCAGCTGCGATTCGGGACAGCAGGGCAGGTTGAGGGAGTGCTGGGGGACGACGCGGGGCTTACTGCCGCGGTGCTCGCGGCGCAGGACGGGGACGAGGACGCCTTCCGTACTGTGTACCGCGCTGTGCAGCCGCGGCTGCTGGGCTACATACGGACGCTCGTGGGGGACGCGGACGCCGAGGACGTGGCGTCCGAGGCGTGGCTGCAGATAGCCAGGGACCTCGACCGATTCAGCGGTGACGCCGACCGCTTCCGGGGCTGGGCGGCGCGGATAGCGCGCAACCGGGCCCTGGACCATCTGCGGATGCGGGGCAGGCGGCCCGCCATCGGCGGCGACGAGACGGAGCTGTCGGGGAAGCCGGCCGGGTCCGACACGGCCGACGAGGCGATCGAGGCGCTGGCCACCGGCCGCACCATGTCGCTCATCGCCCAGCTGCCGCAGGACCAGGCCGAGGCCGTGGTGCTGCGGGTGGTGGTCGGTCTCGACGCCAAGAGCGCGGCGCAGACGCTGGGCAAGCGGCCCGGCGCGGTCCGCACCGCCGCGCACCGCGGGCTGAAGCGGCTCGCCGAACTGCTGCGGGCGGACGACGCGGACCGCGCGGGCGGAGCGGGGCCTTCCAGCGGTGGGGCGGTCGGCGCGCCGGCCGCGTCACCGCCGGCGGAAGCGCACCCGGGCGGCGAAGGCCGTTCGCCTGCGGCCGGTCCTGCGGAGGGAAGCCGTCCGCGTGGCGACGGGGCGGCCGGCACGGTCGGCGCGCCCAGGGGGCCGGGCGGTGGCACGAACCCCGCGCAGTCCTCGCAGAACAACGGGGCGGGCCGGACGGTGGAACTCGGCGCCGTCCCCGCGCAGCGCCCCTCCCGCACCGGCCTGGTGGCGCCCGCCGGTGTGACGCATTCGCGTCTGTGGACGCAGAAGGACATGTGATGGCCGACGAGCAGCACGAATGGCTTGACAAGGAAGCGGCGGAGAAGATGCTCCGCCGCGCACCGGTCGACCCTTCCGACGGCCCGCCCCGGAACGAGGCCGAGAGGCTCGCGGCCGTCCTGGACGCCGTGGCCCGCACCGCCCGCCCCGCCACCGGTGAGCTGCCCGGCGAGGCCGCGGCCCTGACCGCCTTCCGCGCCGTCCGCCGTACCGCCGCCCGTACCTCGGGCGTCACCGCACCGGCGGATCCGGCCCGGACCGCGGGCGCGGACGACTCCGCCGAGTCCGGCATGCTCGCCCCCGTACACATACGCCCGGCCGGTTCCGGTACGGCGTCGGGGGCCGCGGGAATCCGTGGCCCCCGCCCCATGCGCTGGAGCCGGCCCATCCGGTTCGGTCTGGTCGCCTCCCTCGCGTGCTGCGCGATCGGCGGGGTGGCCGTGGCCGCCGGAACCGGGATGCTGCCCGGTCCCTTCGGCCGGCACGCGCCGACACCGGCCACCTCGGTGTCGGCCGCGGCGTCCCCCGAGGAACTGGGCTCCGACCTCACCACCGACGACGAGACATCGGCACCGCCGCCCGGATCGCCGGGCGAGGAAGCCGCGTCACCGGACGCGTCCACGACCGGCGGGCCCGAGAGCGGCCGCCCCGACGGTGGCGACCGCACCGCCGGCCCGGGCCGGGAGACCGACGGCGGCGACGGCGGCGGTGAAAGCCGGTCCGGCGGAGCCGGGAACAAGCCGTCGGGCGGCAGCGGCCCGACGCCGAGCCCCGGCGGCAAGGACGGTGACGGGGCCTCCGGCGACAGCGGCGACGAGGCGTCCTGGTACGCGAAGACGGTGAAGGCCTGCCGCGACTACCGCGGCGGCAAGCTCGAGGAGGAGCAGCGAAAGCGCCTCGAAGCGCTGGCCAAGGGGGCCCGTAATCTCGACCGGTTCTGCGACCGGATGCTCGACCAGACCGACGGCAAGAACGACGACGGTGCGGGTCAGGGCGACAACGGCGACGACGAACCGGCCGGGAGCGACGGCTCGTCCGGCGGCTCGGGCACCCTGCCGTCGATCGGCTTCTCCACCGCGTCCCCGGACCCCTCGACCACCGCCGAGTCCTCCGGCTCCGCGCGCTCCTCGTCGCCCTCGCCCGCGGCGCGCTGAGTCCACTCCGCCCGCCCCGGCACCACCGGGTGTGACGTTTTCCGGCCGATGGGCGCAGTAACAAGTGAGCCGACTGGTCATCGGCAGCGCCCGCAGCCGGGGTTCCCCCCGTACCTACGGCTCGGCGCAATGGCGCGGGCGGGACCGGGGGAACGTGTCTCCCCCGTCCCGCTCCGCCTCACTTGTAGACGACGACCTTGTCGCCGTTGCGGACCTGGGCGAACAGCGAGGCGATCTTCCCCTCGTCCCGGACGTTGACGCAGCCGTGCGAGGCGCCGTTGTAGCCGCGGGCCGCGAAGTCCGAGGAGTAGTGGACCGCCTGGCCGCCGCTGAAGAACATCGCGTACGGCATGGCCGTGTGGTAGATCGACGACACGTGGTGCCGGGACTTCCAGTAGACGGAGAAGGTGCCTTCGCGGGTCGGCGTGTACTGCGAGCCGAACCGCACGTCCATCGACGAGACGATCCTGCCGTCGATCATCCAGGAGAGCGACCGGCTGTTCTTGCTGATGCAGATGACCCGGCCCGTCAGACAGCGCTTGTCCGGTTTCGCGGCCGGCCGGGTGGTCGGCGGGGTCAGCTCCGCGGCCGTCGGCGCGTGCGTCATGCCGAGCAGCTTCCGCCAGGTGACGGTGTCCGTCCTCCCCGTGCGGGACAGTCCGCGCTTGCCCTGGAACGACTGCACGGCGGTGACCGTGACGGAGCCGTAGTAGCCCGTGGGGCTGCGGTCGAAGTGGCCGATCTGACGCAGCCGGGCCTGGAGCTCACGGACCTGCTTGCCCTGCGAGCCGGTCGCCATCAGCACCTCGGCCTGCGGATCGGCCGACGGCGTGGCTTCGGGGGTGGACTTCGGCGTGGCCTTGGGCTTCGCGCTCGGCTTCGCGCTCGTGGACGGCGTCGTCGACTCCGTCCCGTCCGTGCCGGGCTTGGCGTCCTCGGTGGGTGAGCTGCTCGCCGGCGGCGCCGACGGAGTGGCCGGCGCGCTGCCGGCGGGCTCGGCCTTGCACCCGGAGGTCACGGCGACCAGCGCCAGTACGGCGACGGCGGACGCCGCGCCCGCCCCCCGGCGTCCTTTGTGCGCGTGGCCGCGCCCGGTCCTGCTGCTGCGTATCATCCCGACCCCCTGAATCTGCGGTATCTCATGGGACGGATTCCCGCTCTGCCCGGTTGCCGAATCCTGCGCATGATGGGGAAAGCGGCATCGAGGACCGGAGGATGTCAGGCATCGGGGCTGTGAGCAAGGTCCCGGCCCGGCCCCCTCCACCGCTTCAGGACCCGCCGCTACAGTCCGTCCCGAAAGCCATGGGTACCAGTGAGCAGCATCAGCGGGAGGCACAGCAGATGACGCGCGAGTCGGAATCGGGACTGCCGATCGAGCCGGTCTACGGGCCGGACACGCTCGACGGATGGGACCCCGCCGCGAAGCTCGGCGAGCCGGGCGCCTACCCCTTCACCCGCGGCGTGTACCCGTCGATGTACACGGGACGCCCGTGGACGATGCGCCAGTACGCCGGCTTCGGCACGGCCACCGAGTCCAACGCCCGCTACAAGCAGCTCATCGCCAACGGCACGACGGGCCTCTCCGTCGCCTTCGACCTGCCCACCCAGATGGGCCACGACTCCGACGCGGACATCGCGTCCGGCGAGGTCGGCAAGGTCGGGGTGGCGATCGACTCGATCGACGACATGCGCGTGCTGTTCGGCGGCATTCCGCTGGGCGACGTCTCCACGTCCATGACGATCAACGCCCCGGCCGCGCTGTTGCTGCTGATGTACCAGCTCGTCGCCGAGGAGCAGGGCGTCCCGGCGCGGCAGCTCACGGGCACCATCCAGAACGACGTGCTCAAGGAGTACATCGCCCGGGGCACGTACATCTTCCCGCCGGGACCCTCCCTCCGGCTGACCGCCGACATCTTCAGGTACTGCCGGGCCGAGATCCCGAAGTGGAACACCATCTCGATCTCCGGCTACCACATGGCGGAGGCCGGGGCCTCGCCCGCGCAGGAGATCGCCTTCACGCTCGCGGACGGCATCGAGTACGTCCGCACCGCCGTCGCGGCCGGCATGGACGTCGACGACTTCGCCCCGCGGCTCTCCTTCTTCTTCGTCGCGCGTACGACGCTCCTGGAGGAGGTCGCCAAGTTCCGGGCCGCCCGGCGGATCTGGGCGAAGGTGATGAAGGAGGAGTTCGGCGCCAGGAACCCCAAGTCGATGATGCTCCGCTTCCACACCCAGACCGCCGGTGTGCAGCTCACCGCCCAGCAGCCCGAGGTCAATCTGGTACGCGTCGCGGTGCAGGGCCTGGCCGCGGTCCTGGGCGGCACCCAGTCCCTGCACACCAACTCCTTCGACGAGGCCATCGCGCTGCCCACCGACAAGTCCGCCCGCCTCGCCCTGCGCACGCAGCAGGTCCTCGCGTACGAGACGGACGTGACGGCCACCGTCGACCCGTTCGCGGGCAGTTACGTCGTCGAGAGCATGACCGACGACGTCGAGGCCGCGGCCGTGGAACTGATGCTCAGGATCGAGGACATGGGCGGCGCCGTCAGCGCGATCGAGCAGGGTTTCCAGAAGAACGAGATCGAGCGCAGCGCCTACCGCGTCGCCCTGGAGACGGACAGCGCCGAGCGGGTCGTCGTCGGCGTCAACCGCTTCCAGCTCGACGAGGAGGAGCCGTACGAGCCGCTCCGCGTCGACCCGGCGATCGAGGCCCAGCAGGCGGCCAGGCTGGCGCGGCTCCGCGCCGAACGCGACCAGGGCGCGGTGGACACGGCCCTGGTGGCTCTGCGCAGGGCGGCCGAGGGCACGGACAACGTGCTGTACCCGATGAAGGACGCGCTGCGGGCCCGCGCCACGGTGGGCGAGGTGTGCGGCGCGCTGCGGGAGGTGTGGGGGACGTACGTGCCGTCGGACGCGTTCTGAGACGCGTGGCGAGGTGGGGGCGGAGGGCAGCAACGCGCCTCCCCGTACCAACAGTTGTGAGGTGAGGACGCGGATGCCTGTCACGTGTCTGTGACACGGAACGGATGGGTCCGCTGTACGGCACACCTAGATTCGTTGATGCAGCCCGCCCCACCTCACGGCCCCACACTTCGAGGAAGCGGCATGCGACTCTCCCAGCCTTCCGAGCCCGCAAGGGCCATTCCTCACGGAGTCGATCATGTCTTTCCGTCCCTCGTACCGCCGTGTCTCCCTCCGCACCGCCGTCGCCGCGGCCGCACTGGGAGGCGCCGTCCTCGTCCCGGCCACCGCGGCCTTCGCCGACACCGTCCCGGCCACGCCGGCCGGTCAGGGACAGCAGGCCACCGACGACGGCACGCCGGTCCACACCGACGAGCTCGAGGGCGGACTGACCGCCAAGGTGTACAAGCACGGTGATCAGCACGTCTATTACACGGCTGAGGTGCTCGACGGTGCGAAGGTGCTGGGGGTTCTGACCGCGGGTGGCGGTTACGCCCCGGAGGAGAGCAGGGTCTTCGGTAACGGGATCAAGGTGACGCTGGACTTCACGGGTGCGGTGACGTCCGTCGTGGACGCGGGCAGCGACGGCCAGGGCCCCGTCACCCCGGCGGGCGTGCTGGTCCACACCGACGAGCTCGAGGGCGGTCTCACCGCCAAGGTGTACAAGCACGGTGATCAGCACGTCTATTACACGGCTGAGGTGCTCGACGGTGGGAAGGTGCTGGGGGTTCTGACCGCGGGTGGCGGTTACGCCCCGGAGGAGAGCAGGGTCTTCGGTAATGGGATCAAGGTGACGCTGGACTTCACGGGTGCGGTGACGTCCGTCGTGGACGCGGGCAGCGACGGCCAGGGCCCCGTCACCCCCGTCGAGTGCGTCGCCACGGTGACGAAGAGCATCGGGGCCGGCACCCTGGCCGAGTTGAGCATCAGCCCGTCGGGCCCGTCCGTCGTCTTCCAGGGCGACGACGGCAAGGTCCTCGGCCAGCTCTCCCGGCTCCACCCCGAGCTTCCGGCGAGTGCCGGCTTCCTCGGCGAGATCATCAACCCGAGCAGCGCCGCGCCGCAGCTGCGCACCAACATGGAGGGCGGCGGCCACCCGGCGTCCGTCACGGACTTCCCGAAGCTGCCCGAGGGGTGCAGCTTCATCTACGCCACGACCTCGGGCAACAGCACCTCGGGCACCGGCACCCAGACGCAGACCACGCAGACGTCCGTCGTCCCGAAGGGCAGCGTCGCCGCCGGTGCCGAGTTCGAGCAGAACGGCAGTCCGGTACTGATCGCCGTTGGCGGTGCGGCAGCGGTGGGCGCGGCGGGCCTCGGTTTCGTCCTCCTGCGGCGCCGCGCGGCGGTGTCCGGCCGCTGACCGGCCGGGCCGCTCGTCCCGTCGTCCCACGTCAGGGGAGGGGCCGTCGCACCGTGCGGCGGCCCCTCCCGGTTCCGCCTGCCGGGAGTCCCGTATGCGCATCCCCCTCGCCCGTCGCCTGCTGGCGGGCCCGCTCGTCGCCCTCCTCTCCGCCGCCGCACTGACCGGCTGCGCCTCGGGCGACGGTGCCCCTGCCACCCCGCCCGCGCACATCGCGGCCCCGCCCGGCGCGCCGGCCACACCCGCGCCGGCCACACCCGCGCCGGCCACGTCCGCCGCCCCGCTGCCCGCCTCCGAGCCGGTCCGGGTCCGTATCCCGTCGGCGGGCATCGACACCGGCCCCGTCCTGAAGCTGGGTCTGGCGTCCGACGGCACCGTCGAGGTCCCGTCCGTGGCGCAGGCGGACCGGATCGGCTGGTACACCAAGGGCGTCACCCCCGGAGAGACCGGGCCCGCCGTCCTCATCGGGCACTTCGACACCTCCGAGGGTCCCGCCGTCCTGAAGAACGTCTCGAAGATCGTCGCCGGTGACCGCATCACCGTCACCAGGGCGGACGGGTCCGATGCGGTGTTCGCCGTGCGACGGCTCCAGCAGGTCGACAAGGGCGCCTTCCCGACCGACGAGGTCTACGGCGACACCACCGGCCCCGAGCTGCGGCTGATCACCTGCGGCGGCGAGCTGAGAGGCGGCCACCGGCCGGACAACATCATCGTCTTCGCGGAGCTGGTGAGCTGAGACCCCGGGGCCCCGCGGCAAGCGGAACCCCCGCCTCCCGAGTGTCGTACGGCCGTGCGAGACTCCGTCCCATGCTGGGTGTCACCGACCTTCCGACCTATCTCGTCGGCCTCGTGCTCATCGTTCTGCTGCCGGGGCCGAATTCGCTGTACGTCCTGTCCGTCGCCGCCCGGCGCGGGGTACGGACCGGTTACGTGGCCGCGGCCGGGGTGTGGACCGGGGACACGGTACTGATGACGCTGTCCGCGCTCGGGGCGTCGTCCCTGTTGCAGACGACGCCCGTGCTCTTCACCCTCGTGAAATTCGCCGGTGCGGGCTATCTGACCTGGCTCGCGATCGGGATGCTGCGGGCCGCGGTGTCGATGTGGCGCGAGCGGCATCGCCGGGTGGCCGAGCTCACGGGCGAGGGCGGGGAGGAGGCCGGGGCGCCGGCCACGATGGAGCGGCCGTACCGGCGGGCGCTGGTGGTCAGCCTCTTCAACCCGAAGGCGATCCTGTTCCTGATCTCCTTCTTCGTGCAGTTCGTCGACCCGGGCTACGCCTATCCGGCGCTCTCCTTCCTGGTGCTGGGCACCCTGCTCCAGATCGCCAGCTTCCTGTACCTGTCGATGCTGATATTCGGCGGCACCCGGCTGTCCGCCGCGTTCCGCCGCCGCAAGCGGCTGTCGGCGGGGGCCACCTCGGCGGCGGGCGTGCTGTTCCTCGGCTTCGCGGCGAAGCTCTCGCTCAGCAGCGTCTGACCTTCAGCCGGCCTCGAGGGCGAGGCCCAGCCGTGCGGCGTAGGCGGCGAGCCCGGCCGTGTCCTCGCCCGCCCAGCCGACGTAGCCGTCCGGCCGCACCAGGAACAGCCCCTTGCCGTACGCCTCGTAGGCGTCCATGCGGTGCACCCTGACCTGTGAGCCGGCGAACTCCGGCAGTTCCGCGTCGGTGCCGACCGCCAGCAGCGTGAAGTGCGGGCCCCGGAAGACGTCGAACAGCCGGCGCTCGCCCGTCGGCCCGTCGGGGGCACGGTCGCCCGCCTCCAGCACGCCCGCGCGGCCCACCGACAGCGGCCCCTCCCGGTAGCCGAGGCCCAGCTGCTGCGCGGCCGCGCCCCGTTCCTGCTCACCGCGGTGGATCCGGGTGGACAGGCCGAGCATCTCCGCGGCGACCGGGCGACGCTCCTCCTCGTAGCTGTCGAGCAGGGCTGCGGGCGCCCCGTGGCCCAGCACCTGGCCGAGCTTCCAGCCCAGGTTGTACGCGTCCTGCACGCTGGTGTTGAGCCCCTGGCCGCCCGGGCGGGCACCACCGCGTACTCCTACACGATGGGCTTCGTCAGCGAGGAACAGGGCGCCCGCCCGATGCCGGACCAGCAGCGCGAAGGCTTCGACATCGGTGAACGCGCGGAACGCGTGGCCCGCTACCCGCTGGCCGCCGCGGCCGGTGCGGAGATCTTCGCCCACTACGACGAACGGTTCGAGGACGGCCTGCGGCTCATCATCGCGGGCATCGAGTCGCGGTACGGGGGACGGGCGTGACGGGGCGGGTGTGAACGCGGAGGCGTGAGAGGGCAGTCGCGAAGGGGCGGAACCTCACTCCGCCCGCAGGTACGCCGACGTCGAGACCCGCCCCAGCATCCGCAGCCGCGATGAGCCGTCCGCCAGGTGCTTGTCCAGGGCCTCCTGGACGCCCGGCCACGACGCGTCGCCGTAGTCGTCCAGCACCACGACGCCGCCCGGGGCGACGATCTCCTCGACCCACTCCAGGTCGGCGGCCACCCCCTCCATGGAGTGGTCGCCGTCCACGACGATCACCCCGTACTCCCGGTCGGCGACCTCGGTGCGCACCTCCGGATCGGACGAGAAGCCCTGCCGGATGCGGGGGTGATGCGTCGAACCCGCCCCGGTCAGCGCCAGGTTGGCCCGTACGACGTCCTCGCGCACGGGCGTCCCCGTCGGGTCGGCGGGCTGGGACGTGCCCGGCTGGAGCTGCGACCCGGCCAGCGGGTCGACGATGGTCAGGTCCGGCTGGATGCCCGCCCGGTGCACCATCCGGGTCAGCGCGGCGGCGAACAGCCCGTACAGCGTGCCGATTTCGAGAATGGCGCCGTTCGGCGGAGCGAGCAGCGGCACCGTCGCCAGCTTGCCGCACACATTGGACGTGGAACCGGCCAGCCGCCCCACACCGAGAGACTCCAGCGCCACCACGGTCCGGTAGGCGGTGACGACGCTGCGCCGGGCCGCTCCCTCGTCCCCGTTCAACGCGCCGATCTGGCAGACCAGTTGGTCGATCTCCCGGGCGGGCGGGATCCGGTGCGCGCCCCTCCCCGTACCGTCGAGCAGCAGTCCCAGCGCGTACTGGCCCCGCCGCATCTCCTCGGCCTCCTGCCGTAGTGCGGCGAGCTCGCTGCGCAGCGGTTCGGCGGCACGTTCCGTCCGCAGCCGGATGCGGCGGTCGACCAGGGTGAGGGCGGGGCGCAGGGCGCGTTTCGTCAGACGGTTCTTCAGGAGGGAGGGCATGGGTGGGAACGTACGCGCGCGGAGTGGCTCCTTCCCACCACGCGCAGATGAAGTCTCGGTGTCGTCGCGGCTACCGGGGCAACCGAACGGCCCGCCCGCGCATCCGCGCCCGGGGGACCAGGACCGTCGCCAGCAGCGCCACCAGGGCTCCCGCCCCGGCGAGGCTCCCGGCCCGCAGCCCCGGCGGCCGGAACGTGCAGTCCACCGTCGTCCGGTCGCCGTTCACCGGCACGGCGACCAGGCCGAGGTATGAGCCGGCCGGACGCCCGTCGCAGCTCCAGCCCGCGATCCGCGGCGCGGCCAGGACGGCCAACCCGCGAGCCTTCCGCGGGAGTTCGGCCCGCACCCCGCTGCCGGTGACATCGACGCGCGTCGCGCCGGTCCGCTTCAGCCCGGCCACGGCGGCGTCCAGGCGCCCCCGGTCCAGGCAGCCGAGCGCCTCGTGCGGAACGGTTCCGGCCCTGGCCACCCGCAGCGGGACCGCGAGCCGGCCGCCGCCCGTTCCCAGCATCCGCATCCCGGCCCGGCGTCCCGGCAACTCACCCCGGAAGTCGGTCTGTTCGCCCGAAATCCCGAGCCGGGCCCGGCCGAACAGGTCCGGGGCCCACAGATACACCTCGCTGTTGGCGGGACAGCTCGCGGTCAGGCTGTACGCACCCGGCCGTACCCGGTAGTCGTACGCACCCTCATCCGTGGCGGGCCTGCCGTCCGCGGCGCGCAGCGTGGTCGCGGGCACCGTGTACACGGACGCGCCCAGCAGCTTCTCCTGGTTGCGGAACGGTGAACGGCCCAGCCGCGCACCGGCGTCGGCGGCCGGGCGCAGTGTCACCAGCGGGGGAGCGTCCTGCCGGGTGACGGTGACCGGGCGGCCGTCCGGGCGGTTCCAGCCCTGGTGCGGATCGCGTGGCATGCGGACCCGGGCGCCGACCGAGAACACCGCGTCGGTCACCGGGTTGTCCAGGCTGTGCAGGGCGCGGCCGTTCGACGTCCAGCCGGCGCCCAGCGCGAGGAACGTGCGGGTCAGCACATCCGGTGTGTGACTGCTGTAGTAGGCACCGCCCTGCCCGCCGACCAGCAGCGGGTCGTTGGCGGTGGACTGCTCCAGTCCCGGGTCGGTGCGGTAACGCGGCCAGCCGTCGGCGCCGGCCACCGCGGCGGCCTGGAGGCTCTGGCGCTCACCCCAGGGGGCGTAGTCGTCGAGCCGGTTCAGCCGCTGCCGGTCGGCGTACGCGGTCGTCGCGGCGGCCTGACCGGCCTGCGCCCCGATGAGCAGCAGGGCCGCGAACACGGCGAACCTGCCGCTGCGCGCCAGGGCGAGCGCCCCGGTCACGGCCAGCAGGCCCGCCGCGAACAGCGGATACGTCCAGCCGGTGATCAGGGCGCTGGACGCGGCG
Organism: Streptomyces sp. OR43; assembly: GCF_008042275.1. Classification (GTDB taxonomy): domain Bacteria; phylum Actinomycetota; class Actinomycetes; order Streptomycetales; family Streptomycetaceae; genus Streptomyces. The sequence goes on from NZ_RDBK01000043.1 coordinate 2,594,882, forward strand.
CCGGCCGCGATCAGCACCAGGACCGCCGCGCCGCCCAGCAGGGTCCGCCGGTCCGGCCAGGCGGTGGCGACCGCGAACCAGGCGGCGATCACGACGAGCCCGGACAGGACGAACGTCTGCCGGAACGGGCTCCCGTTCGGTGTCGCGAAGGCATGCCACAGCAGATGCGTGGGCTCCCACTGCAACGACAGCGCGACCGCGGCCACCAGCCCCGCCCACACGAAGCGTTCGGTACGCGGCACGGCACGGTGGAAGGCCAGCGCACAGGCCAGCAGCAGGGCGCCGGTCCCGAGGAACAGCGCAGGGCTGAAGAAGCTGTACGTGGCCGGCAGCAGCCTCGCGGCGACATCGGGCCAGGCGGCCGGGGCGAACGCGCGGTTCCAGCCCGGGTAGGCGTGCCGGGTGCCGAGGAACACCGGCACCAGGACCGGTGCGGCCAGTCCGATGCCGATGAGCACCGTGCGCACCGCCCGCACCAGGCCCCGGACCCGTTCCCGCGACGTCCCGTCCTCCAGCAGCAGCCGCACCACCAGCACCAGGGCGGCCCCGAGCGTGGCCATGTAAGCGGTGTAGAAGTTCGACACCCAGGCCAGCGTCACCAGCAGCGTGCCGAGCACCGGACGCCGCCCGGTCCGCGCCCACTCACCGGCCAGGCACAGCAGCGGGAACGCGATCAGCCCGTCCAGCCACATCGGGTTGTAGGCGGCCTCCACGACCGACCAGCCGCACAGGGCGTACGAGGCGCCGAGCACGGCCGCCGCCCACTCCCGGCCGCGGCCCCGGCGCAACGCGGTGAGCAGCCAGGTCATGGCCGCCGCCGCCACGCCCGTCTTCACCAGCGTGACCGCGTACACCGCCAGGTCGATCCGGTCCCGAGGGAAGACCCCGACAAGCAGGGCGAACGGGCTGCTCAGATACGTACCGAAGTCCGGCAGGAAGCTGCTTCCGAAGCCGGACTGCCAGTTCAGCAGCAGCCCGCCGTCCGCCCGCCCGTGCAGCAGGTCCCAGAGCCGGGTGTGGAACGGGACGAACTGATTGCCCAGGTCGTTCACGCTGCGGGTGTGCGGGCCGAACGGGTAGCTGCGGGCCACCGCGTCCCCGGCACAGACGGTCGCGACGGTGAGCAGGGCGGCCAGGGCGGCGCCCCGGCCGCGCGGCGATCGGATAATCGACGGAGTCCTCATGATGAGTCGAATATGTCATCGAACATCGTGAAATCCCGGGCGGAGAAAGGCGGTTCACCTGATGGACGGCCAGGCTTCACGCAGTCGTCCCCGACCGGACCAGCGCCGCCCCGGACGAGCGCCGCCCCGGACGGGTCAGCCCGCCGCCGCCCGCTTCAGGGTGCGGGCCTTGCGGGCGAGGCGGCGGACCGTCGCGTTGCGCGGGATGAACGCCAGCTGTGCGGGGACGGCCCCCGGCAGCCCGAGCGCGGTCAGCCGGCGCCGTTTGAAGTACCGCCAGAGGGTGTCGCGGTGCCGGTCCAGGTAGCGCTCGGCCTCGGGGCGCAGCGCGGCCTGGATCTGCGGCTGCATCGCGTATCCGACCGCGGCGAGCAGGCCGGTCGGCTCGCCCCGGACCTGCTCGGCGGAGGGCAGCGACCAGCCGGTGACCGCGGACGGGTCCTCCAGATCGGGCAGCAGCGCGTCGACGATCGTCAGAGGGACCCGGTTGCTGTTCTGGTACGGGGTGAGCTGTTCCAGCAGGGGACCGGTGCCGACGCGGGCGACCGGGAGCCCGTAGAACGAGGCGGCGGTCAGCAGCGCGGTGGAGAAGCAGCCGACGACCAGGGCGGGACGCATCGTGTCGAACAGCGTCTCCGCGAGGACCGGGCTGTCGAGCACGGTGAGGTCCGCGCCGAGCCGCTCCGCCTCCTGCTCCAGCGCGCGGGCCCAGTGGGCCGGGGCGCTGGGGTGCGGCTTGAAGACGATCCGGGTGTGGCCGAGCGCGACGGCACCGCGGAGCATCCGGGCGTGCTGCTCCTCCTCCTGCTGGGGCGTGAGGATGCCCAGAGTGGCGAGGTACTGACCGAGCAGCAGCGCCGGGCCGGGGCCCCCGTCGTCGTCGGGCAGGTCGGCAGGGCCCGGCAGTTCGCCCAGCACCTTCAGGAAGACGTCCGTCGGCACGATCTCCGGCTCCACGCCGAACTCGGTGAGCAGCAGCGGCCGCAGGCCCGGCACCAGGTCGAGGTGGAGCAGCCGGCGGATGCGGGTGCCGACCAGCTGGTCGAGTCTGCTGCGGGTCGGGCCGTAGCTCATCAGCCCGTCGGCGTAGATGTGCACCGGACTGTCGCCGAAGATCACGGTGAGGGCCTGGGCCGGATTGGCCTGGATGGACTCGCAGGCGATCTCGACCGGACCGTCGCCGATGTCCCAGGCCGCCCGCACGGCCCGTTCCCACAGCGAGGCGTCCTGGTCCCTGGGCGACCAGCCCGCCGGATGGAACGGCCGGATGAAGTCGTTCCAGGACCGCACGGCGTCGAACTCGACCGCCAGCGCCTCGAATCCGGGCCGCTGATGAAGCGGCGTACCGAGCTCGGGGGAGGGTGAGGTGTCGCTCACGACGAGGATGCGCCGGTGCTCGGAGCGCGGGCCGAACTGGCCCGCGCGCAGGGCGGCGACCAGGGTGGCGGCGGCGTACTGCGTGCACGCCGAGAAGATCTGGGTGGTGGACCGGCCGACCGGCGCGGTGTACGTGCCGGGCATCAGGCCGCGACCTCCCGGGAGACGGAGCGGCGGCGGACCCGTCGCAGCTGGCCCGCCCGGCGGTCGCCCAGCGAATTCAGTGTTTCGGCGAGAACTTCCTGAGGCATGCGCCGCAGGGAAGCCGCGCTCATGGAGCGCAATTTCCTTGCCACTGCCGGTTCGAACCTTTCGATGGATTCCAGATGATGCGCCATGACCGCGCAATAGGTACGCACGGCCTTCGGCAGGAGCCGGTCCGCCTCCGGATCCCGGGACGTTTCCTCGAGAACCTGATCGAAGGCCCGGATGAAGTCGAGTTGGCGTACATCACCGATCTGGGTGAGCGAGGAAGCGACTCCGCGCCGGTAGAAGACGCCCGGCAGCCCGACCACCGCGAACGACTCCGCCTCACGGTGCAGCCGCCAGATCCAGGGCCGGTCCTCGGCGGTGCGCAGCCCGTCCCGGAACCGGAGCAGCCCCGAGTCCGCGAGCCGCCGGTGATAGGCGCCGGCCCAGGCATACGCGTAGTCCACCGGCGTCGACCGGTCGGAGGGCAGGATCACGTCGCGCGGACGCAGGACGGTGTCGCGCAGACCGTGCGGGACCCGGTGCACGGTGCGCACCCGGTCCGTGAACTGCACATGGTCCGTACGGACGAAGTCGCACCCCAGCCCCGAGATGGCGGCCAGCAGCCGCTCGTAGTGGCCGGGGACGACCCAGTCGTCGCCGTCGAGGAACGTGAGGTACTCGCCGCGCGCCGCGTCGATACCCGTGTTGCGTGCGGTGGCCAGGCCCCCGTTCTTCTCGTGCTCGACCAGGACGGCACCCGGGATCTCGCGCTCGGCGCGCCGGAGGATCTCCAGAGTCCCATCGGTCGAACAGTCGTCGACGAAAATGAATTCGAAATCGTCACGGGCATTGGCCCGGAGACTTCGCAAGGTATCGGGGGCATAGGCCCGTACGTTGTAGAACGGCACGATGACGGAGAGCTTAACCACGCGTCACACGCTAGGCGGAGGTCCGGCATTTACCCTGGCCCTGATGGGGACAGTAGGTGAACGACGAATGTCGAAGTGATGAACCAGGTCCATTCATCGCCATGCGTGGGGCATTTGTGAGGGTGATTCGCCAAGCGTCGGCAGGCTGTTAACCCGCTGTTGCCGCCACGTTGGGCTGCGAATCGAAATGCCTTCCTAAGTTTTGGGACGTGCCCCCACGTACCGAAAAGACGAGCGCCCTCCGGGTCGCCGTCCTCGCCGACTCCGACACCCGATGGAAGTGGGGCGCGCTCACCGCGCGCCGGCTGACCACGGGTGACGAAGGCGCGCCCACGCCCCCCGCGCAGATCAGCGGACTGCTGCTCCGCGGCCGGGCGACGCCGACACCCCGCCAGCTCGCCGAGGTCGGCGACGTCGGCATCGACACCGACCGGGTGCGCGAGGTGACGGCCGTCGAGTTCCTGCACACCGTGCGCGACGAGGGATACGACCTCGTCGTCCTCGCCCTCGTCGGCGGCGCGGTCCAGGCGATGCTGCACGGCCTCGCCGCGCTCAGGGCCCGGCCCGTCGTCGTCACCGGCTACGTCGGCGTCGTCTACGAGAAGCTCGCCGACGGGCTGCTCCTGCGGCACGGCGCCGATGTCGTCCTCGCCAACTCCCGCCACGACGCGGAGCGTTTCCGCGCGGTGTACGAAGGAGTGGGCGCCGATGCCTCGGCCGTCACGGAGGCCGCCCTGCCGTTCCTCGGCGGCGCCCCGTACGCCCCCGAACAGGGCCGCGACACCGTCGTGTTCGCCGCGCAGCCCTCCGTACCGGACTCCCGAGCCGACCGTACGTACCTGCTGCGCCGGCTCGTCGAGCACGCCAGGCTGCACCCGCGGCGCGAGGTCCTCCTCAAGCTGCGCTCCAGGCCCGGCGAGCACACCACGCACATCGAGGAACTCCCGTACCAGCGCCTCGCCGAGAGGCTGCCCGGCGGACTCCCGCCCAACTTCCGTCTGGTGTACGGGCACATGGGCGAGGTCCTGGACCGCACCGACCTGCTGGTCACGGTCTCCTCGACCGCCGCCCTGGAGTCCCTGCACCGGCGCATCCCCACCGCCGTCCTCACCGACCTCGGGGTCCGCGAGACGCTCGGCAACCACCACTTCATCGGCTCCGGCCTGCTCACCTCCTGGGACCACCTCGACGGCGGCGCCCACCCGGAGCCCGACGAGGAGTGGCTGGCCGGCCAGGGCGTCGCCGCCGACGGCACCTACGCCACGGCCTACGACACCGCCCGGGCCAGGGTCACCGCCCTGCTCGCGCAGGACCGGCTGCCGGACCTCGCGCCCTACTACACCCCCGCCACCGCACCCGGCTACCTCCCCGGCATCCTCGCCCGCCACCACCTCGCCCCCGACGGCCACCCGCTCCCGGGCGCCGCCGAACCCCGGGAGACCGGCCGGGTCAGGGGAGCGGTGCGCGAGGCGGTCCGCGACGCGGCCCGGGGCGCGTACCGCCACGGCGTCCAGCGGGTCGCCCCCGTCATCCGGCGGATGGGCGAGCTGTGAACACCACCACCAAGTCACTCACTGGAGCAGCGATGACGCAGCCCACCGTGCTCGCCGTGATCCCCGCCCGCGGCGGATCCAAGGGCGTACCCGCCAAGAACCTCGCCCAGGTCGGCGGCGTCCCGCTCGTCGTCCGCGCGGTCCGCGCCTGCCTCGCGTCGAGCGAGGTGACGGCGGTCGTCGTGACGACCGACGCACCCGCCGTCGCCGAAGCCGCCCGGGCCGCCGGTGACTCCCTCGGCGCATCGGCCCGGCTGCACTGCGTCCAGCGCCCCGAAGCCATCGCCGGCGACACCGCGACCAGCGAGGCCGCCGTCCTGCACGCCCTGGACACGTACGAGGCGGAGCACGGCAAGGCCGTGGACGTGGTGCTGCTCGTCCAGTGCACCAGCCCCTTCGTCGCCCGCGAGGACATCGACGGCGTCGCCGCCGCGGTCGCCCGGGAAGGCGCCGACACGGCCGTCACCGTCGCCCCGTTCCACGGCTTCCTCTGGCGCGACGGCAGCGCGGTCGAGGACCACAACTACGGCGTCAACCACGACAAGAAGGTCCGCCCCCGCCGCCAGGACCGCCCCGAGGACCTCCTCGAGACGGGCGCCGCCTACGCGATGGACGCGGCCGGATTCCGTACCCACCGCCACCGCTTCTTCGGCCACACCGCGCTGGTGCGCACCGACCCCGCCCGCGTCCTGGAGATCGACGACCCGCACGACCTGGCCCGCGCCCGCGCGCTCGCCCCGCTCCTGGACCCGGCCCCGCTGCCCACCCGCGACGACGTCGACGCGGTCGTCCTCGACTTCGACGGCACCCAGACCGACGACCGGGTCCTCATCGACGCCGACGGCCGCGAGACCGTCGCCGTCCACCGTGGCGACGGACTCGGCATCGCCGCCCTGCGCAAGGCCGGACTGCCGCTGCTGATCCTCTCCACGGAACAGAACCCGGTCGTCGCCGCCCGCGCCCACAAGCTCCGCGTCCCCGTCCTGCACGGCATCGACCGCAAGGACCTCGCGCTCAAGCAGTGGTGCGACGAGCAGGCCATCGCCCCCGAACGCGTCCTGTACGTCGGCAACGACGTCAACGACCTCCCCTGCTTCGCACTCGCCGGCTGGCCCGTGGCCGTCGCGAGCGCGCACGACTCGGTACGCGCCGCGGCGCGCGCCGTGACGACCACCCCCGGCGGCTTCGGCGCCATCCGCGAGATCGCGGCCTGGCTCCTCGGCCCCACCCTCACCACCTCAGTCCCCACCAAGTAAGGAACACCCTCATGAGCACCTCCCGACTGCGCACCCTCGGCAACCGCACCGCGGGCCCCGGCCACCCCGTCTACGTCACCGGCGAGATCGGCATCAACCACAACGGCGACCTCGACAACGCCCTCAAGCTCATCGACGTGGCCGCCGAAGCCGGCTGCGACGCCGTCAAGTTCCAGAAGCGCACCCCGGAGATCTGCACCCCGCGCGACCAGTGGGACATCGAGCGCGACACCCCCTGGGGCCGCATGACGTACATCGACTACCGCCACCGCGTCGAGTTCGGCGAGACCGAGTACCGGGCCATCTCCGAGCACTGCGCCGAGCGCGGCATCGACTGGTTCGCCTCCCCGTGGGACACCGAGGCCGTCGCCTTCCTGGAGAAGTTCGACGTCCCCGCCCACAAGGTCGCCTCCGCCTCCCTCACCGACGACGAGCTGCTGCGCTCCCTGCGCGCCACCGGCCGCACGGTGATCCTCTCCACCGGCATGTCGACCCCGCGCCAGATCCGCCACGCGGTCGAGGTACTCGGCTCGGACAACATCCTGCTCTGCCACGCCACGTCGACGTACCCGGCGAAGGCCGAGGAGCTGAACCTCCGCGTCATCAACACCCTCCAGCAGGAGTACCCCAACGTCCCGATCGGCTACAGCGGCCACGAGACCGGGCTCCAGACCACCCTCGCCGCCGTCGCGCTCGGCGCCGCGTTCGTCGAGCGCCACATCACCCTCGACCGCGCCATGTGGGGCTCCGACCAGGCCGCGTCCGTCGAGCCGCAGGGCCTGACCCGCCTGGTCCGCGACATCCGCACCATCGAGGCGTCCCTCGGTGACGGCGTCAAGAAGGTGTACGAGTCGGAGCTCGGCCCGATGAAGAAGCTCCGCCGGGTCCCGGGCGTCGTGGCGGAGAGCGGCGAGACGGCCCAGGCCGCCGAGCCGGTCGCGGTCTGACGGGCAGACCGGTGAACCTCGCCTTCGTCGAGAGCCCGGTCCAGCTCCTGAACGTCCTGGAGTGGGCCTACACAGAGGGAGGCGGCGGACGGGTCGTCGCGGACGTCACCGTCGTCGTCCTCCCTCCGGTCGACCCGATGTCGCGCGGTCAGCTGCGCCGGATGGCGGAGCTGGCCCGCGACGAGGGCATCACCGTGCGCTGGCAGGAGGCGCGCGGCGACTCGGGGACGCCCCTGAAGTCGCTGCGCGCCCTGACCCGCCTCGTACGCAACGCCGACCACATCGTCATCGGGGACCCGTTCTCCCGCTACGTCCAGCTCCTGCTCTCCCTGGTCCGGCCCCGCCGGCTCACCGTGGTCGACGACGGCACCGCCACCATGGAGTTCGTCGCCCTGCTGACCCGCGGCGAGCGCCTGGTGCGCTGGCACCGCCGCGGCGGCTCCGGCCCGCGCGACCTGGCCCTGGCCCCGGTCTCCGCGACCGCCCGCCGCCGGTTCACCCCGTCCGCCGTGCGCGAGGTCGAGCTCTTCACCGCGATGCCGGTGATCCCGCCGCCCGGCATCACCCTCATCCCCAACACCTTCTCCTGGACCCGCTCCCGCTTCGGGCCGCCGCTGCTCACCAAGGGCGCGGACCTGGTCGGCACCTCCCTGGTCGAGACCGGCGTGGTGGACCGCGAACCGTACCTGGAGGCGGTCGCGGCCCTGGCCCGTACGCACGGCGCCACCCGCTACTTCGCCCACCGCCGCGAGTCCACCGAGAAGCTCCACGCCCTGGAGGCGGTCACCGGCCTGGAGATCGTCCGCCCCGACCTCCCCCTGGAACTCATCGCCCGCCGCGGCCCCATCGGCCGCACGGTCCTGAGCTTCCCCTCCACGGTGGTCCACACCCTCCCGCTGGCCCTGGCCGGCACCGAGGTGAAGGTCGCGGTCTGCGACATCGCGCCGGAATGGCTCCGCGAAACGGCGTCCCCGAGGGCGCAGGGCTTCCTGGCCGGGGTCACGGAGACGGCCCGGGACGTCCAGCGGCTGGCGCCCTGGCGGGCTACGGCGGTGACTTCGGAGGCGTGAACCGGCCGGGGAGGCCCGTCACGGTCAGACGGGCATGACCTGCACGTCGTAGGAGGGAATCCACTTGTCCCGGGTCAGGACGGTCATCCCCTCGGTCTGGGCCTGAGCGATCAGTATCCGGTCGAAGGGATCCCGGTGGTGCCCGGGAAGCCGACCCGCGCGTACGCCGTGTCCGGCGGTGATGGGCAGCGAGAGGAACTGGCTGTCCCGTACCCGTTCCGCCAGGTCAGCCGGCCCTTCCAGCTTTCCGAGGGACTGCTTGATCGCGATCTCCCAAGGTGTCACCGCGCTGACGAAGACCGACGGTTCCGTGTCCAGCAGGTGTTTGACCTCGTCGTTGAGCTCGGTGGAGTCGTCGAGCCACCACAGGACGACGTGGGTGTCGAGCAGTAGCTTCATCAGCGCATCCCGAAGGCGTCGGCGATGTCGTCCGGCAGTTCGTCGAAGTCATCGTTGATGCGGATCTGCCCCTGCAGCGAGCCGCGCCCGGTCCGCTTCACGCGGGCGCGCAGCGGCACTACCTTGGCCACCGGCTCTCCTGCCTTGGAGATCACTACCTCCTCACCGGTGGCCACCTGCTCCAGGATGCGCGAGAGGTGGGTCTTGGCCTCATGCACGTTGTACTGACGAGCTGCTTCCACGGCTGCCTCACAGGGAGCGGGTACGGGAGTGGACTAACCACTGGACTAAGCGTACTCCGCGACTCGCCGCCCCGCTCGACTCCCACGTCAGCGGCTGGTGCGGACACCGCCGGAGGGGCAGCCGCACCCTGGCAGGTCTCCCCTTCCGCCCCCGGGTTTCGCGGGGGCCGCGTCAGGGATGCCCCAGGGGCATCCCCGATAGCCGCCGATGGCGTCGGGAATCGATCATCGAGGCATGCAGACACGGGAATTGACCAAGAATCAGCACAGCACCTCCGCCACGACGGCGTTCCTCGCGGGCCCGGCCCTGATGGCCGGATACGGCGTGGTGCGGCTGATCGGACGGGCGGCCGGTGACTACGGGCCCGGGGTGTGGTGGTCGTTGGCGCACGTGCTGTTCCTGGCCGGAGTGCTCGCCTTCGTTCCGGTGTTCCTGAGCCTGCGGACGCCGGCCGGGGTGCGGGGCGGCAGACGGGCCGGCGTCCGGCTGGCCGCGGGAGCCGGACTGCTGGGGGCGGCCGCGGTGGCGGTGCAGGCGGTGATCGACCTGGTGGTCGGGTTCCTCGCGGCGGACGAGGACGCCATGAGTGACCTGTTCGAGAAGGTGCAGGACGTGCCCGGTGTGATGCCCGCCGTCTACACGGTGGTGCCGATGCTGTTCTGGGTCGGGCTGCTGGCCCTCGTCACGCTGCTCGCGCTGTTCCGCCGGGGTCGGGTCCCGGGCTGGTCCCCGCTGCTGGTGCTCTCAGGGACCGTCATGATGGCCATGAGCCTGGACCTGCTGGCGGCCGGAGCCGTGTGCGTCGGGCTGGCGCTGTACCCGATGCGCCGGGGCTGGGGAGCTGACGGAACGGTGGAGCTTACCCACCGTGTCACAGCCTCACACGCCGTGACCCAGTCATTTATTCGTCTATGTGGCTGAACTTTTCTTGTTTCATGGTCAGTTGGAGAGGGAAGGGCCTTACCCTTCACCAGTGAACCACTCGACGCCCCGCGATTGTGAAGCCCGGCCGCTCACGGCAGAGGCCCTGCCCGGCACGCTGCCCGAAGCGCTGCGCGCCGAGCTCGTCGCCTTCCGCCGCGATCTGCACATGCACCCCGAGCTCGGCAACCAGGAGTTCCGCACCACCGCGGCCATCAAGGCCCGGCTGGAGCAGGCGGGCCTCCGGCCGCAGGTGCTCGCCTCCGGGACGGGCCTCCTGTGCGACGTCGGGACGCGGAGCGAGGCGACGCGGCCCATGCTGGCGCTGCGGGCCGACATCGACGGGCTGCCGATCCCGGACACCAAGGCGGGCGTCCCGTACCGCTCCACCGTGCCCGACCGGGCGCACGCCTGCGGGCACGACGTGCACACCACCACCGTCCTCGGCGCCGGACTCGTGCTCGCCGAGCTCGACCGGCAGGGGCTGCTGCCCAACCCGGTGCGGCTGATCTTCCAGCCGGCCGAGGAGGTGCTGCCCGGCGGAGCGCCCGACGCGATCGAGTCGGGCGTGCTGGAGGGCGTCGGCCGGATCATCGGGGTGCACTGCGACCCGAAGGTCGACGTGGGCCGGATCGGGCTGCGGGTCGGGGCCATCACCTCCGCCTGCGACCGCCTGGAGCTGTCCCTGGACGGCCCCGGCGGCCACACCGCCCGCCCGCACCTGACCACGGACCTGGTCACCGCCGCCGCCAAGGTCGCCACCGAGGTGCCCGCGCTGCTGGCCCGCCGGGCCGACGCCCGGGCCGGGCTCGCCGTGACCTGGGGACGGCTGGAGACCGGTCACGCGTGCAACGTGATCCCGCAACACGCCGAGATGTCCGGCACGGTTCGCTGCCTGGACCTGGCGGCCTGGCGCGACGCACCGGACCTGGTGCACGCGGCCATCGACGAGGTGGCCGGAATGTACGGCGCCAAGACGGTGATCAACTACATCCGGGGCGTCCCGCCCGTGGTCAACGACGCGGCCGCGATCGATCTGCTCGGCAGCGCGATGACCGCCCGCCGCGGTTCGTATGCAATCGAGGACACCGAACAGAGCCTGGGCGGGGAGGACTTCTCCTGGTACCTGGAACACGTCCCGGGAGCGATGGCGCGCCTCGGAGTGCGTACGCCCGGCGACACGCGCGGGCTCGACCTGCACCGGGGCAACTTCGACGCGGACGAGGAGGCGATCACCGTCGGGGTGGAGCTCTTCACCGCTTCGGCGCTGCTCCACGGCAACCATCCGTAGCCGTACAGGCCGCCCCCGGTTCACGACGATCCGATAACGGCTGCCGTACAGGTCATTATCTGACATCTACGCGCGTTACGATCGCGGCGAAACCAGCGCCGGAAGAGGCGCTTCGGTCAGGTTTGAAGGAGCCTTCCCTTGCGCCGGATCACTAGGATTGCCGCTGTGGGCGTCATGTCCGCGGCACTCGCACTCAGCGTTACCGCGTGTGGTGACTCGTCCTCCTCGTCGGGCAGCGGCTCGGACTCGAAGGACAAGAAGACCGCCCTCGCGTACGACATCGGCGGCCGCGGCGACCAGTCGTTCAACGACGCCGCGTACGCGGGTCTGGCCAAGGCGGAGAAGGACCTCGGGGTCAAGGGCACCGAGGCCGAGCCCTCCGACGGCGAGTCGGACGCGGACAAGGTCCAGCGCCTCACGTCCCTGGCCCGTGCCGGGAACAACCCGGTCATCGGTGTCGGCTTCGCCTACGCGCCCGCCATCAAGAAGGTCGCGCCGAAGTTCCCGAAGGTCACCTTCGGCATCATCGACGACGCCTCGGTGACCGGCCCCAACATCGCCAACATCGTCTTCAACGAGGAGCAGGGCTCCTACCTCGCGGGTGTCGCCGCCGCCAAGGTCACCAAGACCAAGACGGTCGGCTTCATCGGTGGTGTCGAGACCCCGCTGATCAAGAAGTTCGAGGCCGGCTTCACCCAGGGCGTCAAGGACACCAACTCCGCGGTCAAGGTGATCCCCCAGTACCTGACCCAGCCCCCGAACTTCGACGGCTTCTCCAAGCCCGACCTCGGCAAGGCCGCGGCCCAGGGCCAGCTCGACAAGGGCGCCGACGTGGTCTACTCGGCGGCCGGTCTGGCCGGTTCCGGTGCGATCGAGGCCGTCTCCAAGGCCGGCAAGTGGAACATCGGCGTCGACTCCGACCAGTACAACCAGAAGGGTCTCGCCGCCTACAAGGAGTCCATCCTGACCTCGGTCACGAAGGACGTCGAGGACTCGGTCTTCAACCTGATCAAGTCCGTCGTGGACGGCAAGCCCGAGACCGGTGAGATCCGCTACGGCCTCGACAAGGACGGCGTCGGCCTGGCCATGTCGAACCCGAAGTTCACCGCGATGACCGACGTCATCGCCGCCGTGGACAAGGCCAAGAAGGAAATCATCGACGGCAAGATCACCGTCAAGACCGCCCCGTAACGACCCCGGTCGTACGGCTGGATTCCCGTGGGCCCGGAGCACGCAGCATCGCTGCTCCGGGCCCACGGGGTACTCCCCGAAGTGGTTCCGCCCGTTGCAGTGCTCTCCCGGACAGGCCCAGGGCCTGTCCCGGAACTCCGGCGTTCCGGCCGCGCTGCGCGCATGCGTTTGACGATTCGGCAACGCTACGCGTGTAGACAGCCCTCAGGCGCGATAACTTCACCCCGCCCCCCAGGGGCTGTCCGACCATCCCGCGTGGGCGACCGCCCACTGGTCCACGTGGAACAGTCAGTCATCCCCTGCCCCTCCGCCTCCCGCTCCTGTCCGGCCAAGGAGAGTGCGTCATCAACGCGTCCAGCAGCCCCCCTGCCGTAGAACTGCACGGCATCACCAAGCGTTTCCCCGGCGTCGTCGCCAACCACGACATCGGCATCACCGTCCGCAAGGGCACGGTCCACGCCCTCGTCGGCGAGAACGGTGCCGGCAAGTCCACCCTGATGAAGATCCTCTACGGCATGCAGAAGCCGGACGAGGGCACCATCGCGGTGGACGGCGAGCAGGTCTCGTTCGGCAATCCAGGTGACGCCATCGCGCGCGGCATCGGCATGGTGCACCAGCACTTCATGCTCGCCGACAACTTCACCGTCCTGGAGAACGTCGTCCTCGGCGGCGAGAAGCTGCACGGCATCGGCTCCGCCGCACGCAGGAAGATCCAGGAGATCTCCGACGCGTACGGTCTGGGAGTCCGGCCCGACGCGCTCGTCGAGAACCTCGGGGTCGCCGACCGGCAGCGTGTGGAGATCCTCAAGGTCCTCTACCGCGGCGCCCGCATCCTCATCCTGGACGAGCCGACGGCGGTGCTCGTCCCGCAGGAGGTGGACGCGCTCTTCGCGAACCTCCGCGAGCTCAAGGCCGAGGGCCTCACCGTCATCTTCATCTCGCACAAGCTCGGCGAGGTCCTGTCGGTCGCCGACGACATCACGGTGATCCGGCGCGGTACGACGGTGGGCACCGCCGACCCGGCCCACACCACGACCAAGCAGCTCGCCGAGCTCATGGTCGGCAGCGAACTGCCGTCGCCCGAGACCCGCGAGTCCACGGTGACGGACGAGCCGATGCTGCGCGTCGAGGGGCTGTCCCTCACCATGACGGACCCGGACGGAGTCGTCCGCGACGTCCTGTCCGACGTCGGCTTCACCATCCACAAGGGCGAGATCCTCGGCATCGCGGGTGTCGAGGGCAACGGCCAGACCGAGCTGATCGACGCGCTGATCGGGATGAAGTCCGCGGACAGCGGAGTGATCACCCTGGGCGACGAGGACATCTCCCGCGTGCCCACCCGCAAGCGGCGCGAGAGCGGCATCGGCTACATCCCGGAGGACCGGCACCGGCACGGAGTCCTGCTGGACGCCCCGCTCTGGGAGAACCGCATCCTCGGCCACGTCACCGAGAAGCCCAACAGCCGCGGCTTCCTGCTGGACCCGAAGGCGGCCCGCCAGGACACCGTGCGGATCGTGCGCGAGTACGACGTCCGCACCCCCGGCATCGAGGTCACGGCCGCCTCCCTCTCCGGCGGCAACCAGCAGAAGCTGATCGTCGGCCGCGAGATGAGCCACGCGCCGAAGCTCCTGATCGCCGCCCACCCCACCCGCGGCGTGGACGTCGGCGCGCAGGCGCAGATCTGGGACCAGATCCGCGACGCCCGCCGCGAAGGACTCGCCGTCCTGCTCATCTCGGCGGACCTGGACGAGCTCATCGGGCTCTCCGACACCCTGCGCGTCATGTACCGCGGACAGCTCGTCGCGGACGCCGACCCCGCGACCATCACCCCCGAGGAACTGGGCTCGGCCATGACCGGTGCCGCCGCAGGTCACCTCGAAGCAGCACCGGAGGACGAGGCCTGATGAAGAAACTCGACAAGGACCGGCTGATCCTCGGCTTCGCCGGGCCGGCACTCGCCCTGGTCGTCGCCTTCGCGCTCAGCACCCTGGTGCTGTTCGTGTCGAACCGCGACCCCTTCGAGCTGTACCGGCTGCTGTTCGAGCAGGCGTCGTACTCCGACGTACAGGTACTGATCATCAACCAGGCCGGTACGTACTACCTCGCCGCTCTCGCGGTCGCGGTCGGCTTCCGGATGAACCTCTTCAACATCGGCGTGGACGGCCAGTACCGCCTCGCGGCGATGATGGCCGCCCTCGTCGGCGCGAGCGTCGACCTTCCCGGACCGTTCCAGATCGCCCTGATCGTCATCGTGGCGATGCTGGTGGGCGCGTTCTGGGCAGGCATCGCGGGCATCCTCAAGACGACCCGGGGAGTGAGCGAGGTCGTCTCGACGATCATGCTCAACTCCATCGCGACCTCCCTGATCGCCTGGCTGATCCTGCCGAAGAACTTCGGCGACCAGGCTGCGGGATCCAACAACCTCACGACGGGCGACATCGCCGAGTCCGGCTGGTTCCCGGGACTGTCGCTCGGCCCCGAGTCCGGAGAGATCTACGGCTTCACCTTCGTCGCCGCCGGCTGCGGCCTCGTGTACTGGTTCGTCCTCAACCGCACCCGCTTCGGCTTCGACCTGCGGGCCACCGGCGCCAGCGAGAGCGCCGCCCAGGCCTCCGGTGTGGACGCCAAGAAGATGATCCTCACCTCCATGCTGATCTCCGGCGCGGTCGCCGGTCTGGCGGGCATGCCGACGCTGCTCGGCGACACCCACACGTACAGCCTCGACTTCCCGGTCGGCATCGGCTTCACCGGCATCACCATCGCCCTGCTCGGCCGCAACCACCCCGTGGGCATCGCGCTCAGCGCCCTGCTGATCGCGTTCCTCGACAAGGCGTCCTCCCCGCTCGACCAGTTCGGGTTCGAGAAGGAGATCGCCACGATCATGCAGGGCCTGATCGTGATCTCCGTCGTCATCAGCTACGAGCTGGTCCGTCGTTACGGGACCCGCCGTCAGCAGCAGAAGGTCGGCGAAGAGCTCGCCGCCGGCCACGCCCTCACGACCGAGAAGGAGGCGGCCCTGTGAGCACCAGCAAAGTCTCCGCCGCACGCGTGGCCCCCAAGAAGGGCGGCGGCCGCAAGCTCTCCCTGCCCGTCGTCCTGCTGATCATCGCCGGCGCGCTCGCCCTGGTCTCGCTGGTCCGCCTCATCAGCGGCGCCAACGACATCACCTCCGTGGGCCAGGTCGCCGGCGCCCTCGAACTGGCCGTGCCCATCGGCCTCGCCGGTCTCGGCGGTCTGTGGGCCGAGCGGGCCGGCGTCGTCAACATCGGGCTCGAGGGCATGATGATCCTCGGCACCTGGTTCGGCGCCTGGGCCGGCTTCCAGTGGGGCCCCTGGGTGGGCGTCCTGTTCGGCATCATCGGCGGCGCGCTCGGCGGTCTGCTGCACGCGGTCATGACGGTCACCTTCGGCGTGAACCACATCGTCTCCGGTGTGGCGATCAACATCCTCGCCGTCGGCGTCACCCGCTACCTCTCCAACTTCACCTTCGCCGACGAGCCGGGCGGCTCCTCCAAGCAGTCACCCCGCCTGGAGGAGATCGACAAGATCACCATCCCAGGGCTCTCCGACTGGCTGCAGGACCTCCAGCAACACCACTGGTTCTTCGTCTCCGACCTCGCCGGCATCATCGGCGGGCTCGTGACCGGACTGTCCCTGCTGACCGTCGTCGCCCTGCTGCTGATCCCCGTCACCTGGTGGGTGCTGTGGCGCACGGCCTTCGGCCTGCGGCTCCGCTCCTGCGGCGAGAGCCCGGTGGCCGCCGAGACCCTCGGCGTCAACGTCTACAAGTACAAGTACATCGCCGTCGCCATCTCCGGCGGACTGGCCGGACTCGGCGGCGCGTTCCTCTCCATCGTCGCCACCAGCATCTACCAGGAGGGCCAGACCGGCGGCCGCGGCTACATCGGTCTCGCCGCGATGATCTTCGGTAACTGGATGCCCGGCGGGATGGCCCTGGGTGCCGGACTCTTCGGCTTCACCGACAGCCTCAAGCTGCGCGGCGGTGCGGAGAACGTGCACGCGATGCTGCTGCTCCTGGCGATCCTGCTGGTGATCGCCGCCTTCTGGCAGCTGTACCGCAAGAAGTACGTGGCCGCGGTGATCTCGGCCGCCTGCTCCGCGCTGCTGTTCACCTGGTACGCGCTGGTGGATCAGGTCCCGAGCCAGTTCGTCGACGCCGCCCCGTACGTCACCACGCTGCTGGTGCTCGCCCTGTCGTCCCAGCGGCTGCGGATGCCCAAGGCGGACGGCGTGCCCTACCGCAAGGGCGAGGGCAAGTGACCACCGGCGTCATGACTCCGGCCGGCTGGGAAGCCCTGCGTACGGCCGCCCGGGACGCGATGTCCCGGGCGTACGCCCCGTATTCGGGCTACCCGGTCGGCGTCGCCGCCCGGGTCGACGACGGCCGCACCATCGTCGGCTGCAACGTCGAGAACGCCTCGTACGGGATCGGGCTGTGCGCCGAGTGCGGACTGGTCTCCCAGCTGCACGCCACCGGCGGCGGCCGGCTGACCCACTTCACCTGCGTGGACGGCTCGGGCGAGATCCTGGTGCCGTGCGGCAGGTGCCGGCAGCTGCTGTACGAGTTCGGCGGACCGGAACTCGTCCTGGAGACCCCCGACGGCCTCCGCACGCTCGACGAGATGCTGCCGCAGGCGTTCGGCCCCGCGCACCTCGGCTAGCGAATCCGCCGGACGGGCCCGCCACGTGCGGGCCCGTCCGGCCTCTCTCTTCTCCTCTATGCGCGTAGAGTCAACGGGACTCATGCGTACGCACACGTACCGGCCGGAAGGACTCCAGACCATGGACGCCATCTCCGTCATCCGCACCAAGCGGGACCGAGGCGAGCTGACCCCCGAGCAGATCGACTGGGTCATCGACGCGTACACCCGCGGCGAGGTCGCCGACGAGCAGATGTCCGCACTGGCCATGGCGATCCTCCTGAACGGCATGAACCGCACGGAGATCGCCCGCTGGACCGCCGCCATGATCGCCTCCGGCGAGCGGATGAACTTCGACGCGCTCTCCCGCCCCACCACCGACAAGCACTCCACCGGCGGCGTCGGCGACAAGATCACCCTGCCGCTCGCCCCGCTGGTCGCCGCCTGCGGCGCCGCCGTTCCGCAGCTCAGCGGCCGCGGCCTCGGCCACACCGGCGGCACGCTCGACAAGCTGGAGTCCATCCCCGGCTGGCGCGCCCACCTCTCGAACGCCGAGATGCTGAACGTCCTCGACACCACGGGCGCCGTCATCTGTGCGGCGGGCGACGGACTCGCCCCCGCCGACAAGAAGTTGTACGCGCTCCGCGACGTCACCGGCACCGTCGAAGCGATCCCGCTCATCGCCAGCTCGATCATGTCCAAGAAGATCGCCGAAGGCACCGGCGCACTCGTCCTGGACGTCAAGGTCGGCTCCGGCGCCTTCATGAAGACCATCGAGGACGCGCGCGAACTGGCCTCCACCATGGTCGCGCTGGGCACCGACAGCGGAGTGCGCACGGTCGCCCTCCTCACCGACATGTCCACCCCCCTCGGCCTCACCGCGGGCAACGCCCTGGAGGTCCGCGAATCGGTGGACGTCCTGGCCGGCGGCGGCCCGCAGGACGTCATCGACCTCACCCTGGCCCTCGCCCGCGAGATGCTGGACGCGGCCGGACTCAAGGACGCCGACCCGGAGAAGGCCCTCGCGGACGGCTCCGCGATGGACGTCTGGCGCCGGATGATCTCCGCCCAGGGCGGCGACCCGGACGCCGCGCTCCCGGTCGCCCGCGAACAGCACGTCGTCAGGGCCCTGTCCTCCGGCATCCTGACCCGCCTCGACGCCTACGACATCGGCGTCGCCGCATGGCGCCTCGGAGCGGGCCGCGCCCGCAAGGAGGACCCGGTCCAGGCCGGCGCCGGCATCGAACTGCACGCCAAGCCGGGCGACGAGGTGACGGCCGGACAGCCGCTGCTGACGCTGCACACGGACACCCCGGAGAAGTTCGAGTACGCGCTGAAGGCGCTGCCGGACTCGTACGACATCGCCCCGGTGGGCACGCCGTTCGCCGCCACCCCGGTGGTGCGGGAACGTATCGCCTGACCTGCGGCTTTCCGTGCGGCTTCCGCGTACGGGTGAACGGGACCGGTGGACTGCCGCCGGTCCCGTTCGGCATGCTGGACTCGGTGACGCACCGATAGGGCGACGTATCGCGCGACCCTGTGCGCCCCGGCACGAACGGCCCGCCGGAACGGTGAGAACCGTCCTGACGGGCCGCTGCCGTGCGGGGCCGGTGCGGGCCGCCTTCGGCCTGTCACCGGCTGCCCGGGCTACTTGCCGAAGTAGGCGTTGTAGATCGCCACCGACGACTTGTTGCCCTTCTTGTCCGTGACACCGGCCTTGAAGGAGACCGACTTCTTCCTGGCCGGGTTCTTCACCGAGATCCTGCCCTTCTTGACCGCGGTCTTCTTCCAGGTCTTCCCGGTGTCATAACTGACGTACACCGTGAGTGACTTGAGGTTCTTCCCGGCAGCCGCTCCCAGCACCGTCACCGGCACGGACACGGACTTCCCGGCCTTCGCGGTACCGTCCAGCGCGACCGCGGGTGCGAAGCGCACCATGGAGACCGGCAGCGCGACGAGATCCTTGGTCCGGCCGGACCGGAAGGTCCAGCTCGCGTCGACCCGGGTCGAGACCGAAGCGACGTCGGCGGCGCGCCGCACCGACGTGGTCAGCCGGTAGTCGGCGGCCGCGGCGGGCACGGTGATGGGTGTCCCGCCCGCCAGCGGGTCGGCGTTCCTGGTGAAGACCTTGCCGTTGCGGTAGAGCACGGTCTTCACCGAGCTGTACACGGAACCGCCGATGTTCCGGTTGCCGTCGGCGACCAGCGGCAGCGCCCCGATCAGCGCGTCGCCCTCGCGGAAGACCCCGAATTCGGCGTTGACGTAAGGCCCGAACACCGCGGTGTTCACGGTCTTCGTGTATGCCTTGCCCGCCTTGAGGACCTGCGGGTCACCGAGGGAGTACGAGGCCTCGGTCTGCGGGAAGCCGTCCTCGTCGGGCGCACCGTTCTGGCCGAAGTCGAAGCCCCACCGCACCTTGTCGGCGGTGGAGACAAAGGCGGTGGTGGCG
Source organism: Streptomyces sp. OR43 (assembly GCF_008042275.1). Lineage (GTDB taxonomy): Bacteria > Actinomycetota > Actinomycetes > Streptomycetales > Streptomycetaceae > Streptomyces. The sequence goes on from NZ_RDBK01000043.1 coordinate 2,614,545, forward strand.
GACGGAAGCTTCTGGGTGGTTGCGATCGACCAGCCGCCGTACGCGCCGGGCAGCTCGCTCCACGCGGAGATGTCGCCGGTCTTGCCCGTGACGGACGAACCGGCGCGGACCGTGACCCTGGCCAGCTGCCCGCTGCCGAACGCGCGGTGGTAGCCGGTCGCCACCCGGCTCACCGGGCCGCCGACCGCGATGTCGTACCGGGTCTTCGCCCCCTTGGTCCAGGTGCCGTACCAGTGCTGGGAGAGCTGGACGCCGGTCGCCTTCGGGCCGATGTGCGCGGTGCGCAGCTGCTTGTACGAGTCGAGCAGCAGGCCGGAGGAGATGCCGGTGTCCTCGTTCTCGACCTGGAGGTCGGGGGAGGCGAGCACGGGCTTCAAGCCGGTGGCCGGAAGCGTGATGTCCACCGGCTTGGCCAGGCGCGCGTCGAAGGTCACCGTGGTGTTCCTGGTGAGGCTCAGCGAGGGCTGAGCGATCCAGTCGACGCCCTTCCTCGCGTCCTCCGGGTCGACGAACACGGTCGAGTTGAGCACGTACCCGCCCTTGGGGACGCGGAGCTTCGCCGTGCCGTTGACGACCTCGGGGGACTCCCACACGCCGTTCGCGGCGCCGCTCATGCCGTAGACGTCGCCCGTGGTGTACCGGGCCGGCTTGCCGTCGCGCCCGATGGTCTTGAGCGTGAGATCGTACGACTCGCGCTCGCGATCGACCGCGGCCGCGGTGCGGACGGTCTGCCCGGCGCCGCTGGCGACGACGTAGGCGGAGTAGCCGCCGTCGGCCGTGCCGCCGAGCTTGGTGTTCACGGTCAGCGGCACCTCGGCGGTGCCGCCCGCCGGGACGGTCACACCGGTGGCGCCGAGCGTGAAGAATCCGGCTGGGGCGGGCTTGCCCGTCGGACCGGTGCCCTGGACGGTGAGCGCGAGCGTGACATCGCTCGTGCCGAGGTTGCGGTACGACACCTTCTTGGTGACCGGCACGTCATCGGTGTGCGGCCACTGCTGGACGCCGAAGCTCATCGAGACCGGCTCGGCGACGACGGACTGGGTGATCGCCCGGTCGACGGCGATCCGGCCGGAGCCCTGCTGGAAGGGGGTGTACTTCCCCGGTTTCGTGGAGGCCGTGAGCGCACCCTTGAGCTCGGTGTACTTCCACGTGGGGTGCTGTTGCTTGAGGAGTGCCGCGGCGCCCGCCACATGCGGGGTCGCCATCGACGTGCCGGAGATCGTCAGATAGCCCGCCGGGCTCTGACCGACCTCCTTGTCGATGACGGAGCCGGGCGATGCGGCTGCCGTGATGTCCACGCCGGGAGCGGTGACATCGGGCTTGATCGCGCCGTCGCCGACCCGGGGACCCCGGCTGGAGAAGTCCGCCAGCACGTCCTTGTCGTCGACCGCGCCGACGGTCAGCGCGGAGTCCGCGCTGCCGGGGGAGCCGACGGTGCCTGCCCCGTCGCCCTCGTTGCCCGCCGCGATGGCGAAGAGCACGCCGCTGTCGGCGGAGAGTTTGTCGACCGCCGCCTCCAGCGGGTCGATCCCCGGGGTGTCGGTGCCGCCGAGGCTCAGGTTGATGACGTCGGCGCCCTGCGCGACCGCCCACTCCATGCCGGCCAGGATGCCGGAGTCGTCGCCGAAGCCGTTGTCGTCGAGCACCTTGCCCTCAAGGAGCTTGGCGTCCGGGGCCACGCCCTTGAACTTCCCGCCCGACTTCGCGCCCGTACCGGCCGCGATCGAGGAGACATGGGTGCCGTGGCCGAAGTGGTCCTTCGTGTCGGGTGACCCGGAGAAGTCCTTCGATGCGAGGATCTGGCCCTTGAGGTCCGGGTGGGTGGCGTCCGCACCGGTGTCCAGGACGGCGATCTTGACGCCCTTGCCGGTGTAGCCGGCCTTCCAGGCGGTCGGGGCGCCGATCTGCGGGACGCTCTTGTCGAGGCTCGCCCGGCGCACGCCGTCCAGCCACACCCGGTCGATGCCGGCGGCCGTGGTCCGCTGGGCGCTGCCCGACGGCTTACGGGTGAGCGCCTGCCAGACGGACCGGGCGTCTTCCTGCGGGGTTGCCACGGCCTGGGCGTTCAGCGACCTCAGCACGGGTCCGACTCGGGTGGCACCCGCGTCGCGTACCTCGGCCCTGGCGGCCGTGGCCGCGGCGCCCCGGTACGAGACGATCAGCTTCAGGGCCGACTTCTGCGCCCTGCGGTTCTCCTCCCGGCTCAGCTCCGTGACGTCGAACAGCCGGCGGTCCAGCTTTCCGGAACTGATCAGCCGGTGAGCGTCGGCCGGGACGAGCAGGGTGTGCCCGTTCGACGTCTGGCGCTGCACGGGTATGTGCTCGCGCCCCGCCGCGGGACGGAAGCCCACGACCCGGCCCTTGGCGTCCACCGTGACGCGGTCGCCGGTGATGAGCGTCAGCTGATGCCGTGCGCCGGACGAGCTGTCGGCCGGCTGCGACGGGCTGGTGTCGCGGGCCATGGCCGGGGTGGTCAACCCGGCTGCGAGCGCCACGGCCGCCGCTGTGGCGACGGTTGAAACACACGCTCTTCTCACGTGTCTGCGCAACTCTCCCCCTGGAGAATCAGGCGGCCCCCGAGGGGGCCGGCAGGCGGTCGGCGCCGATGCGTGCACCGGCGCGGCCGTTTCACCTGTCTAGAGAGGGATTTGATCGAATGGGTTCACAGCAGGCACATAGATGGCCGGAGTTGGCGGATCGCCATCGGCTGTCGGTCGGCTGCGATTCGTCCGGCGGCCGGTCCTGCGCGACGGGGGAGCGGCCCGCTACGAAGGCGGCCGGAGAGGCCCATGGGCAGCTCGTGGGCGCGGGGCACCCCCCGACGGGCCGGACATGAGAGCACGCGCGTCGGCAGGAGGCGGGGAGCGGCGGGGCGATGAGTTTCGGCCGTAGGACCGGTCTCCCTGGTATGGATCCCCTGTCGCCAGCCGTACTCGTCCTCTCCGGACGTGTCACCCGGGCCGGTACGCCCCGCCTCTGCGCGGACCTTGAGGCGATACTGGCCACGTCGGACGCTGCCGTGGTGGACTGCGACGTGGGCGGCATCGTCGAGCCGGGCCTGGCCTCCGTCGAGGCGATCGCCCGTCTGTCCGTGGTCGCGCGCAGGGCGGGCGGCAGGCGGCTGCGGCTGCTCCATGTGCCGTCGGAGCTGGGGAGCCTGATCGACTTCGTGGGCCTGACCGACGTGGTGGGACTGGACGACGGGGCGCCGGCCGAGGCGCCGGGCCGGGCGTCCGGCCCCTGACGGGGCGGGCGCCGCGGCGCCTCACGGGCTCTCGTACACCGCGTAGTCGCAGAGCACCGAAGTCACACGGGTCTGCACGCCGTCTCTCCCGATCGGGCCTTTCGTCGGCGCGCCGGTGGCCGACGGCTCGGGCGAGGCCGGGATCGGCACCGGGCGCGCCCCAGGAGCCGATGACGGGTGGCCCGGCGCCGTGGCCGCCGGCTCCGGCATCCCGTCCCGCGACCGATCCGCACCCCGCGCGGCCGCTGCCGCGCAGTCGGACTCCGGCTGCGGGCCCGGCTCCGCGCCGGAGGCCGGCGGGACGACGCGGGCCGGCCCCGACGTCGCCGCCGGCTCACCGGCCCAACGCGTGAGCCCCCATCCCGCGACGGCCAGCACCACCCACCCGGCCACCAGCCCCCGCACCAGCCGCGGCCTCACGCGGCATCGGCCTCCAGGTGATCCGGCAGCCCGAACAGCGGGAACCAGCGCGGGGTGTCGAGGAAGCAGTGCATGCCCGTGATCGCCCCGTCCTGGATGTCGATGACCTGCACGGCCCACGGCACGAACCCGGGACCGTCCGGGTTCGGCTTGTAGTGCGCGAACGCCGGGGTGCCGTTCGCCGACGTGGCGACCAGCCGGGAGCCCTCGCAGGACGCGCCGATCGACGTCATGAACCCCGCGATGTCGTCGTGCCCCTGCAGCCAGAGGTCGAACGGCGGCATCGTCATCACGGCGTCTTCGTGGAGGAGCGCGGTCAGGGCCTTCATGTCGTAGCCCTCGAAGGCCGCGACATACCGCTCCAGGAGCTTGCGCTGCTCCTCGTCGAGCGGGTCCGCCGCATCAGCCGTGGCGGCGTCGCCCTGGTGGTCGGTGAGCGTGGCCCGCGCCCGCTGGAGGGCGCTGTTGACCGAGGCGACCGTGGTGTCGAGCAGCTCGGCGACCTCGCTGGCCTTCCACGCGAGCACCTCGCGCAGGATCAGCACCGCCCGCTGCTTCGGCGGCAGGTGCTGGAGCGCGGCGACGAACGCGAGACGTACCGACTCCCGCGCGACGGCGGCCTCCGCCGGATCCGCGACCGTCGGCAGGATCCGCCCGTCCGGCATCGGCTCCAGCCAGGTGTTCTCCGGCAGCGGATTGAGCGCCGCCTGCGCGAGCGGCGTCGGGCCGGACAGATCGACGGGCCTGGCCCGCTTGTTGCCCGCGTTCAGCATGTCGAGGCACACGTTCGTCGCGATGCGGTAGAGCCAGGACCGCAGCGAGGACCGGCCCTCGAACTTCTCGATGTTGCGCCACGCGCGCACCAGCGTGTCCTGGACCGCGTCCTCCGCCTCGAAGGCCGAGCCGAGCATCCGGTAGCAGTACCCGGTCAGCTCGACCCGGTGTCCCTCCAGACGACTGTCGATGTCGGTCGTCGTCGTCGCCGTCAGATCAGTCATCGCTTTCGCTCACCCCTGTTGCGCTGTGACACCGCTCACTTCAGCACTTCGGAAGCTACCGCAGGGCACTGACAACGGGGGCGGGAAGAGCAGAAGCGGTCACGTTCCGGGCTTGCGCCCGTACACGTACACGTCGTCGCCGTTCTTCAACAGGTTCCAGTATGACTTCGCGTCGGCGGTGCGCATGTTGACGCAGCCGTGCGACCCCGGCGGGTTCCACATCTTCACGCCGACCGCGTGGAACGCCTGCCCGCCGTCGAAGAACTGCGAGTACGGCATCGAGACGTGGTAGATCGACGAGACGTGGTTCTTGTGCTTCCAGTAGATCTTCTTCGCGCCGGTCCGGGTCTCGTACCCGTCCCGCCCGGTCCGCACCGGCACCGGCCCGAACTTCAGCTTGCTGCCGTCCTGGATCCAGGTGATCTGCCGGGTCAGGTCCACGCACGCGATGCGCCCCTTGTTCGTGGGGCACTTCTTGGCCTTGTTCGGGGTCTTCCCGGCCGCCTTCTGGGCGGCGAGCGTCTGCATGGTGCGCCAGGTGACGGGCCCCGCGTAACCGATCGTCGGCGTGACCCCGTACGTGCTCTGGAACGACCGGATCGCCTTGCAGTCGGCGGCCGACTGCTTGCCGTCCACCTTCAGGTGCAGGTACTTCTCGACCTGCTTCTGGTACGGCCCCCGGGACGTCGTGCACGACGCCGCCTGGGCCGTGCCGCCGGTACCGAGCACGAACGCCGGTACGGCGGTCAGCGCCGCGACGGCCAGCGCGACCCCGCGCCGCGTCCGTACGCCCTTTATGTTCCGTATTTTCCCTGCGACTCCCATAACCGCCAACTCCCCTTCGCGCACAGTGCGGTGATTCCGCCTGCTAGACGCGCGTCGGGGAGTGGATGGTTGTGCGCCGAATGTCTCAGTTCTGTACGGACACGAGCGCGGCCGGCCGCATCCGCTCGGCGCGCGCCGCCCGCGTCCCGTACAGCGTGATCGAGACGACCCCGAGCACCGCGGCCAGTCCCAGCCCGACCGTGCCCGCCCAGCCCGCGGCGTGGAAGGCGACCGCGCCGAGCGTGCCGCCCGCGCTGGAGCCCAGGTAGTACGCGGACTGGTACAGCGCCGACGCCTGGGCGCGGCCCGTGGTGGCCGTGCGGCTCACCGAGGACGAGGCGACCGCGTGCCCGGCGAAGAAGCCGGCCGTGATCAGGACCAGGCCGAGGAGTACGGCGGCCAGCTGGTCGGCCAGCGACAGCAGCAGACCGGCGGCCGTGGTGGAGACGGCCAGGTAGAGCGCGCCCCGGCGCCCCAGCCGGGCGACCAGCTTCCCCGCGGCCGCGGAGGAGACCGTACCGACCAGATAGACGAGGAAGATCGACCCGACCACACCCTGCGGCAGGCTGAACGGCGCCTCGACGAGCCGGTAACCGATCACCGTGTAGACCGCGCCGAACACCGTCATGAACAGCGCGCCGATCGCGTACAGCCGGCGCAGCAGCGGATCGGCGAGGTGCCCGCCGACGGTCTTGGCCAGTGCCTTCGGGTTCAGTGAACCAGGGGTGAAGTGCCGGGCCTTGGGGATCATGAAGTGGAAGACGACGGCGCAGGCCATGGCCAGCAGCCCGACCGCGCCGAGCGCCGCCCGCCAGCCCCACGCCTGGGCGACCCAGCCCGTGAGGATCCGGCCGCTCATCCCGCCGATGCTGTTGCCGGCCACGAACAGCCCGATCGCGGCGACGAGCGCCTTCGGCCGGACCTCCTCCGCCAGATACGCCATCGCGGAAGCGGGCAGACCGGCGAGCGCGGCGCCCTGCACGGCACGCAGCGCGATCAGCCAGCCCAGCGAGGGCGCGAACGGCACGAACAGCCCCACGGTCACGGCGACCACCAGCGAGGCCGTCATCATCTGCCGCCGCCCGAACCGCTCGGACAGCGCGCTCATCGGCAGCACACACAGCGCCAGCGCGCCCGTCGCGGCGGACACCGTCCAGCTCGCCTGCCCGGCCGTGGCGCCGAAGGACGCGGAGACGGCGGGCAGGAGGGCCTGGGTGGAGTAGAGGAGCGCGAAGGTCGCGACACCGGCGGCGAAGAGCGCGAAGCTCATCCGGCGATAGCCGGGACGACCGGGCTCGAGCCGCTCCGGAGCGACGGGAACGGTTGCGGCGACGGGGGACGACTGGGTCGAGGCGGCCACGATGAGGGTGGACGCCCCGGTACTGGCAGGAGGCATGCCACGAACGTATGCCGCCGCCTTTCATGCGTCCAATGCACAAACACGCGATAATCAATCCCATGGCGCATCAGCACAGCTCACAGCCTCGGCTGTCACCAAGCAGTTACGAAGAAGACATCCGCGCAGTCCTCGCCCCGCGCCTGGCGTACTTCGAGGCCGTGGCCCGCCACGAGCACGTGACCCGCGCCGCGCACGAACTCGGAGTCCCGCAGTCCACGCTCTCGCGGGCCATGGTCCGTCTGGAACAGGACCTGGGCGTGGCCCTGTTCGCCCGCAAGGGCCGCACGGTCTCCCTGACCCCCGCGGGCCGCACCTTCCTCGGCTCGGCGGAACGGGCACTCGCGGAGGTGGAGAAGGCCGCCGACTCCGTACGCGCCGACGCCGACCCCACCGCCGGCAAGGTCGCCTTCGGCTTCCTCCACACGATGGGCTCGGAAACCGTCCCCGCCCTGATCCGCGCCTTCCGCGTCGACCATCCCCGGGTCCGCTTCCAGCTCGTCCAGAACTACGGCGAAGCCATGCTCGAACGCCTCCGCGCGGGCGGCCTCGACCTCTGCCTCACCTCACCCGTCCCGGACGCCCCGGACCTCGTGGCCCGCCGCCTGGACGAACAGCGCCTGCGCCTGGTCGTCCCCGAGGACCACCGCCTGGCCACCCGCCGCCGCGTCCGCCTGGCGGAGGCCGCCGACGAAACCTTCGTCACCCTGGAACCCGGCTACGGCCTGCGGCGCATCACGGACGACCTCTGCACGGAGGCGGGCTTCGTCCCGCGCGTCGCGTTCGAGGGCGAGGAGGCGGAAACCCTGCGCGGCCTGGTCGCGGCCGGCCTGGGCGTGGCGCTGCTCCCGCCCCCGGCGGTGGCCCGCCCGGGGGTCGTGGAACTGACGGTGACGGCACCGCGGGCCGCCCGGGAGATCGGCGTGGCCTGGCTGGACGGTCACCCGGACACCCCGCCGGTGGCGGCGTTCAAGAAGTTCCTGCTGTCGCGACGGGGGAATTTGTTGCCGGACTGAGGGAGCGCGGCAGTCGGCGGTGTCGTCCGCCGCACGTGCTCAGTAAGGAGCCATCACGAGGTCGCCGATCACCTGCAGTCCCACCTGCGCGGCCAGCCAGGGAGCGCGTTCGGCCTCGATCTGCTTCACGTGGACGAAGACGGTGTGATCGGTGGCGGGCTCTTCGAGGTCGAGGTCGCGGACGTTGACGCACAGGGTCACGAAGGCGCCCCTTGTGCCTCCGCAGTCCAAGCCGACCTCGGGGGCGGCGGGCCAGCCCCGGAAATCCCACCGCACCGTGGCCGGCGTGTCATGCAGAGCTTCGAGGAACGCCGGCACGGTCTCCGGCTCTGCCGCCCAGGCCCTGAAGCGAAGGGGTAGATGCGCCGACGGATCGTCACCGGCCTTTGACGGCGCGTCCCCGTCGCCTTCGGTGTACCAACCCGCATGCGGCAACAAATCAAACAGGGGCGTCAGGGTTCGTGTGGAGGAGACATGAGCCGCGTAGTCGATTTCGAGCTCACGAAGGTCAGCGATCGCAAGCAACCGCTCGACAACACGCAGCCCTTCGGAGAGATCGGTCGTTCTGAGAATGGGTTGCGCATACGAGTTGGACATGCGCGGTGATTCTGCCGAGCTGACTGGGGCGGCGCGACCGAGTTTCGAACGCTGAACGACTGCTCGGCCCCGATCAGGACGCGACGGTGGACGCGTACGCGGTGAAGTCCGACCACGCCGTCGTGGAGACGGTGAACGGGCGGCGGGCGGTGTCCTTGGAGTCGCGGACGTGGACGGCGTGGGGGCGCAGGGCTACCTCTACGCAGTTGTCGCCGCCGCTGCCGCTGTAACTGCTCTTGAACCAGGCCAGTTCGGTACTCATAGCGCTCCTAGCATCTGCTTCAGCAGGGCCGCCGAGGCCTCGTGGCTCAGCGCCTGTGAGCGCATCTTGCCATAGCGCTGGAGCATGGCACTGACCACTTTCGGGTCAGTGAGGAGGGTGCTGCTGTCATGGCCTTCGACGTAACCGAACCAGCTGTGCGAGGGAGTCTCGGCGAGGTACATCTGCCCGTCGATGCCGGAGTGATCCGGCTGCCTGAGAGGCGTGACGAGCACCTCCACATTGCGGCGCCCGCCCTGCGTCAGAAGGTTCTCGATGAGCGTGGACGTCACCTGTGTACCCCCTAACCGGCGCTCAAGGACGGCCTGTTCGATGAGGAAAGAGAACGATGTGTTGGGGCGTCCGGGCAGAAGGTCCTGCCGCGCCAGACGCGCGGCCACCTGTTGCTGGAACGCGTCCTCCGCGAGCGGCGGGAGGCGCCGGTCGAAGACCGCCCGGATGTATCCCTCGGTCTGGAGCAGTCCAGGTACACCCCGGCACTCGTACGCGTACAGCGCGACCGCTTCCTCCTCGATCCCCGCCCACTGCTGGAACCAGGAGGCGAGCCCGGCCCTCCTGCGCAGACTCCGCGCGGCGGCTCCGAGGACCTTCCCCGCCACGGCCCCCAGGGCATCCGCCGCCCGCTCCGGCAGGTTCTCCGGAGGGAACCGCTTGCCCTGCTCGATCTTGGCGACGTAGGCGGGCGAGTACTGCACGTGGGGCGCGAATTCCTCCTGCGTGAGGCCGGCGGCCTCACGCAGGGCCTTCAGTACGGCCCCGAACGTCCGCAGGCTGTCCGACAGTTCGGGCTCGCCGCCCGACGCGGTGCCTTCGTGATCTGTAGCCATCGCCGCCCTGTCTTCCACGCGTGGATCAACGCGGCAATGATCACGGACGGTGACCCACCCCGTCCAGAGCGTCAACCCATACAGGTGGAACTGTATGGGCGTCGTTCCTGCTGGAAGCAAGGGGCGAGGCGGAACGCTTGGCGCATGACAGCACTGCAAGCCCAACCGCACGTAACCGTAAGCGTGTTCGTCCAACGCTGCTCCGCCACCCGTCTGGGCGCCACGCTCGCGCGCCGCCTGGCCGTCTGGAAACTCGACGTCTGGGGAATCCCGTACGGCACGCAACTCTCCGACACCGTGGCCCTGCTCGTCGCCGAGCTCGCGGCGAACTCGGTCCTGCACGGGCGCGTACCGGGGCGCGACTTCGAACTACGGCTCGCGTACGCACACGGGACCGGCGTCGTACGGGTCGAGATCTCCGACACCCACGAGGCCCGCCCCGACCCCGCCGCCGTGCCCACGGCCGACCCGGAGGCCGACGGGGGCAGGGGCCTCCTCATCGTGGAGGCCCTCGCCGCCCGCTGGGGCGTGAGTGACCGGCTCGGACCGGGCAAGACCGTGTGGGCGGAGGCGGGGCCGGCTGCCCGGTGAGGGCCGAACGCGGGCCGGGGTCCGTCAGAAGGAGAGCGGCTCGTGGTTGGCCCAGACGACCTTGTACGGGTAGCGGGACTGCCAGCGCGTGATGACGTCCTCAAGGCCCGGGGCCGCGAACGAGCCGTTGAGCGCTTCGAGGTCGGCCAGGGAGATCTGCACGATCGCGGTGGCCTTGGGCGCGGGGCTGTGGTCCTCGGCGGGTACACGGACGTGGCGTGCGGTGGCGAACGTCTGGATCTGCCCCGAGTCGCGCATCACCTGTTCGATGTCCTTGAGGAACTGATCCAGCTCGGCATCAGGAAGGGATTCGGCGAAGGAGACGATCATTGTGTGGTGAATCATGGCTCAATCGAACCGCGCCCCACGAGCGAAGTCCAAGACCGATCGGATCTCCATTGATAACCTGGAGGCATGGTTGAACTGGAGACGCGTGAGCTCGAGTACTTCGTCGCAGTCGCCGAGGAACTGCACTTCGGGCATGCCGCCGCGCGTCTCGCCATCGCTCAGCCGGCGCTGTCGAAGGCGATCCAGCGGGTCGAATCCCGGCTCGGCGTTCAGCTGCTCGTACGCTCCAGCCGCCGCGTCTCGCTGACGCCGGCCGGGGAGGCGCTGCTGCACCACGGCCGCCACGCGCTCAACGCGGTGAGCGCTGCGGCCCAAAGCGCGCGCCGGGCCGGCGATGTCCAGGCGCAACTGCGGCTGGTGATCAAGCCCGGTGGCGATGCCAACTTGCTGTCCGGGATCCTCGCCGCGTATGCCGGGCAGCCCGATGCGCGCAGGGTGGACGTCCTGTTCGGCGGCGCCACCGACCGCGCCGACTACCTGCGGGACGGCCGGGCCGATGTGGCACTGCTGTACGCGCCGTTCGACGACCTCACCGGACTGGAGTCCGAGACGCTGTACGTCGAAGGGCGCGTGGCGATCCTGCCGCGTGACCACCGGCTCGCCTCGCGCGGCGAACTGCGCATGGCCGACCTGGAGCACGAGACGCTGCCGCGCTGGAAGGGCGTGCCGGACGGCGGAACCGGTCCGGAGATCGTGGACGTGGCACAGATGACCCAGATGATCATGCTCGGCCGGACGATCGCGATCCTGCCGCGCTCGTCCGTCGAACCGGTCCACCCGGGGCTGGTCTACAAGCCGGTGGCCGACGCCCCGCCCAGCCGCCTGGTCGTCGCGTGGTCGCGACTCGACGACCGGCCCCTCGTCGCCTCGTTCGTCGCCGCAGCGGTCGCCGCGAGCCGGTCGCAGCCGGAGTCGGCGCCGAGTCAGGGGTCGAGCGTTTCCCCGGAAGGTGAGGTCGGATAGGCGCCGGGACCGCGGGTGCAGGCCCCCGCCCCGTTGCGGCCGGAACGGGGCGGGGGGCCGGTCAGAGCCGCCGCTGGACTCCCCCCGGTGACCGGGCGGAGCGCAGGCGTGCCGTGCGGGCGACGCGGAAGTCGAGGTAGGCCAGCGCCATGACGATGACGGGAGCGAGGGTGCACATCAGCACGAGTCGCAGCTGTCCGTCGGTCAGGGTGGCGATCAGGACGATCGCGACCGCACCTCCGAAGAAGCCGAAGAGCTGCCGGTAGGAGCGAAAGGCCCCGAATGCCGCTGAGACCTTCGGCTCTTCCGGTTCCTCATCGGTGAAGGCGGAGCGGACGGGGTGTTCGGCACCTTCGTCGCGTGCCTGGCGCCAGGCCAGGACCAGGCGGGTGAGCGCGTAGACGGAGAACGCGCCGAGGTAGATCCACCACTCGGTCGCGCTGTCGGGTAAGGAGCGGGCCAGGGTCATGACGCATCGCGTACCCCGGCTCCGTGAGAACAGGCGGTGCCGCACGTCCGACGCGCCCCAGGCATCGCCGGCGGCCCGTCGTCGGACCTGCCTGGATCCTGGGTCCTGTGACACGCGAGAGCCGAGTCCAACGGCCACGAGCCGCGGGTGGCCGTGGCGGAGCCGGTGACGCCGGCCGACGGGAACCGCTGCACCGGCTGGGCGCGCCCAGCGGCACCGGGTGATCTCCGGCGAGGCTCGGCAGGAACCTCCCGAGCCGAGTGGACGGGGAGCCCGAGGTGGGTATCCTGCTGCGGCAGTTGAGTGGTCAGGGCACGTACACGCGGTGGCAATCGGGGGACGACATGGTGCGCTTGGTCAGGACGCTCGTTCCGGTGCTCGCTCTGGTCGCCGTGACAGCCGGGTGTTCCTCCGACGACGGCAAGAGCGAAGCGCGGCTGACCGAGCAGCGCGAGAGCTACTGCACGCAGCTCGGGGCGTGGCAGGACGCGCGGGCGGAGGAGGCGGACACCGAGAGGGAGGGCGCGGAAGCGGATGGGGCGTCGGGGTACGACATGGTCGGGGCCGTCGCCGATGATGTCTTCCTCGCGATGGACCCGCTCCGGGACGAGGCCCTCGACGGCGGGCGCACCCTGGCCGAGGCCACGGCGGCGGCGCTGAAGAGCAATGATCGCGGGGCGGGTGAGCTCATTGTGCGGTACTGCCAGGACAACGGCTTCGAGACCCAGGTCGGTTGAGCCGCTGACGACCTGAGGCGGCGTGCCGCGCTGTCACGGAACCGGTCCGACGCGCAGCACAGCCGGAGCCGAAGTCCCCCGGAACGAACCGCCCTTGGAGACTCCGCCTGAGCCTGCATGGCAGGCGGCTCCTCTTCGGACGCCCGGGTCGCCCGCCGGTACTCACGGCATGGCGCGGTATATGCCCGATGGCCCAGGTCGGCGAAGGAGCCGCGCGATGAGGCGCATGCCGGGAATCCCCGGCCAGGGGCATCCGGCGGATTACGCCCTGGACCGGGAGATCGGCCTGCGGCTAGGGTCCGCTGATGCCTTCGACAGCCCCGTCATTGCCTCCCGGCTACCGCTGGCGGCCTGTGAACGCCCACGACATACCGGCGATCCACGCGCTGGTCGCGGCCTGCGAACGGGAGGTGCACGGATGGGTGCAGAGCGACGCCGGTGCCATCGCCGCCGATCTCTCGCGTCCGGGTCTGGTGCTGGAGTCGGACACCGTGCTCGTCCTCGACCAGGCCGGGAGTCCGGCCGCCTGGGCCTGGGTGGACCGGCGCTCCGAGGTCGACGTCCACCCCGGGCACCGAGACCGAGGGCTGGGCGCGGCGCTCCTCGGCTGGGTGGAGTCGCGGGCGCGGGAGACCGGCAGCGACGGCATCGTGCAGACCGTGCCGGAAGCGGATACCGCTGCCGTCGCGCTGCTGCGCTCCCGCGGGTACAGGCCGCTGGCGACGGCCTGGCAGCTGGAGTTCCCCATGCCGGTCGAACCCGCGGTACCCGAGCCGCCGACGGGCGTGACAGTGCGGCCGTTTCGCGTCGGCGACGGCCCTGCCGCACACGCCCTCGTGCAGGACGCGTTCGATGAGTGGCAGCAGCGGCGACAGGCGTACGAGGAGTGGGCCACCCACACCGTCGACCGGCCCGCGTTCGCCCCGACGCAATCGACCCTGGCCTTCTCCGGTGGCCAACTGGTGGGTGCCGCACTGGCTTTGGATGTGCCTGGATCGGGTGAGGGCTACGTCGAGCAGGTCGCCGTGCGCATCGATCACCGACGCCGCGGCCTCGCCAGGTTGCTGCTGTGCCACACGTTTCGCGCCTTCCACCGGGCGAGCCGAAGCTCCTGCGTCCTGTGGACCCACTCGGACACCGGCGCGCTCGACTTGTATCTGCGGGTGGGCATGACGGTCCGGCAAAGTTCGATGGTCCTCCGGAGAGATCTCCATGCCCGGAGCGGCCGAGGACATGCGCGATGAGGCGTGAGGGCCCGGGAGTGGTGATCAACCCCAAGGGTGTGGAGGGGAATTGAGTCGCCGCAGCGGGCAAAGGACCGTACCCTCGCGCGCATGAAGCTGCTCTCCGTCAATGTCGGCAAGCCCCGGCCCAACCCATGGAAGGGCCTCAGCGCGACAGGAATCGACAAGCGGCCCGTTGCCGGGCCGGTCGCCGTGATCGCTCCTGGCCCGAAGGGCACCGGTGAGGTCGGTCTGGTGGGTGACCGCGTCTACGACGTGAAGCATCACGGCGGCACCGACCAGGCCGTCTACGCCTATGCCCGCGAGGATCTCGACGGGTGGGAGGCCGAGCTGGGCGGGCCACTTGCCAACGGTGTCTTCGGGGAGAACCTCACGACGCTCGGCCTCGACGTCAACGGCGCCTTCATCGGGGAGCGTTGGCGCGTCGGTCCGGACGTGGTCCTGGAGGTGTCGTGCGCGCGGATCCCCTGCGCGACCTTCCAGGGATGGCTGGAGCGAGAGGGCTGGATCAAGCGGTTCACCCAGGCAGCGGTGCCCGGCGCCTATCTGCGCGTGATCGAGCCGGGAGACATCCGGGTCTCCGACCCGGTCGAGATCGTGCACCGGCCCGACCACGACGTGACCGTCGCGCTCGCCTTCCGGGCGATGACGCTCGAACCGGACCTGCTGCCACGGCTGCTGGCCGCTGACGCGCTGCCGCAGGAGGACAGGGAGCGGGTCGGTCGGCGCATGACCGCGTAGACGGGCGACAGGCACGCCGTACGGAGTGCGGGCCAGGTGCATCACCGGCACAACGACCACGCCGGCCGGCCGGTCATGAGAGCGGTGTCGTGGGCCGGACCTCTCCTGCGCGCCGAGGTGCGGTCGCGGAGCCGCAACGACATGGCCCTCCTGTCACGGTTGCCGATGCTCCACCGGGTGAGCCGGTCCGGGCCCACCCCTCCGTCTCACCCCCGCAACGACTTCCCGAACCCGGCAGCCAGCGGCATCCGCAGCCCCAGCGGCGGCGGAGCCGCCAGGGCGTCCGCGACCGGGCGGGCGTAGCTGCGGCCGAAGAGGGAGCCGCGGACGAAGTCGGCGGCCAGGGCGGCGACTTCGGTGTGGTGCTGGCGCAGTGCGTGGCCGTCCGAGTGGACCTCGAAGCGGCAGGTGTCGCGGTTGGACTTCTTCGCGCGCTCGGCCAGGCGGAACGAGAGCTCCGGGTCCGAGCGGGCGTCGTTCGTGCCGTGGACCAGCAGGACCTGACGGCCGACCAGGTGCTTGACCGGCTCCGGTTCGGCGTCCGGGTCGCCCGGGAGCCAGGGGGCCATGGAGAGGACCGAGGTGACGGCCGGGTGGCCGCCCGCGCGGAGGGCCGCGCGGCCGCCCATGCCGTGGCCGGCCAGGCAGACCGGGATGTCTCCGTAGCGGCGTACGACTTCGTCCACCGCCCATACGGCGTCCGCCGCGAGGTGGGCCTCCGTCGTGTTCCAGCCGCGGCAGCGGTAGTGGACGACGTGGGCGGCGAGGCCGTCGGTGCCGCCCGCGCGGGCCAGGGACCGGGCCAGGGGGAGCTGGAGGGCGTACGTGAGAGGGGAGGGGCGGCGGTGCGAGTAGGGCTCGCCGTCCGGGAGCAGCAGGACCACGCCGCTGACCGTGGTGGATTCTCCGGCCGTCCTGACGGCCCGTCCCAGCCTTGCAGCAGGCAGGGGGAGTGCGCGCTGTGCCATGACGTAACAGTGTCAGAAGGGCAGGTGTACGCCACCCGTATTCGCGGTCTCTGTTACGTATCGGCGAGCGCCGTCCAGCGGCGCTCTACGCGCGTAGGCGCTAGAGTGCGTGGATGATGAGCCCGACCCTCCATGTGCCCGGCCAGGATCAGATCCGGCGTGCCCCCAAGGTCCTTCTCCACGACCACCTCGACGGCGGACTGCGCCCCGGGACGATCGTCGAACTCGCGGCGGTCAACGGCTACGAAGGCCTCCCGGAGACCGATGCCGACAAGCTCGGCATCTGGTTCCGGGAAGCCGCCGACTCCGGTTCGCTGGAGCGCTATCTGGAGACGTTCGCCCATACGTGCGCCGTCATGCAGACCCGTGAGGCGCTGGTCAGGGTCGCCGCCGAGTGTGCGGAGGACCTGGCCGCCGACGGTGTCGTCTACGCCGAGGTGCGGTACGCCCCCGAGCAGCACCTGGAAGCCGGTCTGAGCCTCGAAGAGGTCGTCGAGGCCGTCAACGAGGGCTTCCGCGAGGGAGAGCGCCGGGCGCGGCAGGACGGGAACCGGATCAGGGTGGGCGCGCTGCTCACCGCGATGCGGCACGCCGCACGCTCGCTGGAGATCGCGGAGCTCGCCAACCGCTACCGCGAGCAGGGCGTCGTTGGCTTCGACATCGCCGGCGCCGAGGCGGGCTTCCCGCCCACCCGGCACCTCGACGCCTTCGAGTACCTCAAGCGCGAGAACAACCACTTCACCATCCACGCCGGCGAGGCCTTCGGCCTGCCGTCGATCTGGCAGGCCATCCAGTGGTGCGGCGCCGACCGGCTCGGCCACGGTGTCCGCATCATCGACGACATCGAGGTCGCCGAGGACGGCAGTGTGAAGCTCGGCCGCCTCGCCTCGTACGTACGCGACAAGCGCATCCCGCTGGAGCTCTGCCCGACCTCCAACCTGCAGACCGGTGCCGCGGCCTCGTACGCCGAGCACCCCATCGGGCTGCTGCGCCGGCTCCACTTCCGGGCCACCGTGAACACGGACAACCGGCTGATGAGCGGGACGAGCATGAGCCGGGAATTCGAGAAGCTGACCGAGACCTTCGGATACACGCTCGATGACATGCAGTGGTTCACCGTCAATGCGATGAAATCAGCATTCATTCCTTTCGATGAACGTCTGGCGATGATCAGTGACGTCATCAAGCCCGGTTATGCCGAGCTGAAGTCCGAATGGCTCTTCGAGCAGACCGCTGCGACCAGCGTGTCTACCTCGGTCGCCGGCTGAACGGACAGCTTGCGGGGAACGGCCGGGGGTCATTTTCCCGGCCGTTTTCCGTGTTTTTGATGTTTGCGGGACGGGCCGAGGGCTGACTAGGTTGCAGAGCCGCTCACATCCCCTTCCCCAAGGATGAATTTCACATGAAGCAGTCTGCTGCCAGGACTCTCGGCGTCGCCGCTCTCGGTGCCGCTTTCGCCGCTGCCGCCGCCGGTACGGCGTCCGCCTCCGCGCTGCCGCTGGAGACCGCCACCAGCGCCCTGCCCGTCGCCGGCGCACTGGCGAACGCCACGTCGGCCCTGCCGGTCCAGGACACCGCCACCGAGCTCCTCGGCACCAGCCAGACGAAGGTCCTGGGCGACGTCGCCGCCCCGGCCAAGGGTCTCCTCGGCGGCATGCCCGCCGGTGGTCTGACGACCAGCGGTCTGTCGGCCAACGGGCTGCCCCTCGGCCGCTGAGGAACGTGGCACACGCCTGTGGGCGGGCACCCGGCCTCGGGTGCCCGCCCACAGGCGTGTGTACGGGGACTACCAGGCGGTCGCGGCGGACGAAGGCCGCTCCTGGGGGAGCAGCAGCCACAGCGCCAGGTAGAGCAGGAACTGCGGGCCCGGCAGCAGGCACGAGACGACGAAGATGATGCGCATGGTCCTCGCGGAGGTGCCGAAGCGCCGTGCCAGCGCTGCGCACACTCCGCCGAGCATGCGTCCGTCACGGGGGCGGGCAAGTGCGGCCATGGTGGGCTCCTTCGCGAACCGTTGCTGAATCCGAGGAGGGAGCGGTTCGTCGCGCTCCCGGTGTATCCAGGATGGCTCGGGCGACGGGGGCAAAGCGTCGCTCTACGGGGCGATACCGACCCTGGAAATCGTCGGGGTCGACCCCTGAGAGGCCGACAGCGACGAGGACTGGGCCACGCGCGCGGCCCGGGGCAGCAGGCGGCCCCGCTCCTCCTCGCGGCGGCGCAGCCGCGCGCGCCAGGCCGGGACGATCAGGAGGTGGGCCAGTCCGACGCCGACGGTGTTCAGGAACAGCGAGTCGACGTCGACGACCTGGCCGGGCACCCCGGTCTGCCCCAGTTCGATGGCCAGCGAGATCAGCGCCCCGGCCGCGACCGTACGGGTCAGCGAGGCCCACGGGGAGACGAGGAGCCGGCCTCCGGCCAGCGGCAGCAGCACGCCCAGTGGGGCCAGCAGCAGCAGTTCCTTGCCGATACGGCGGGCGGCGGCGACCGGGCCCAGGGACAGATCGGCCTTGATGCCGGCGAACGGCTGGAGGTTGGCGGCGGTCATCCACGGCACGTCCAGCGGGCGCAGAGTCAGCCACCCGACGAGCAGCAGATGCGCGAGGAGCAGTGACACTCCGACCACGCGGAAGCGGATGACGGCTTGGCCGCCCGAACCTTGACGCACGCCAGCCAAGACGCGGGCGGCGGCAGGATCGGTTCCGCTCCGGCGGGGGAGACCTGGCTCACCCCGTTCCGGGCACCCGCCCTCAGCGCGCGAACGCGCCGGTTCAGGGCAGCTGGGCCGTGTCCGCGGTCGGTACGGCCTCCGGGCTGGCCTTCGTCTCCGTCGTGCACAGGTAGGCGCGCGGCGCGTAGTCGCCCGGGCCGCCGAGCGTCACCGACTCGTCGGGGACGAGCGACTCGCTCTCGGTGAACGTGCAGACGATCTGGGCCAGTGCCTCGGACGGCAGGTCCTCCGGCTGCACGCTGAGACGGAGCGTGCCCTTCGGGTCGCCCGCGTGGGGACCGTTGACCCGCAGCGTCCCGGGGACGTGGGTGGAGAACCCCGCCTGCTGCTCCGCGCTCGGCGGCTCCAGGCGCAGTTCGTCCAGGAGGGCCCGGGCGATCCGGAGCCGGTCCGATGCCGTCTCCCGGACCTGCACCGCGCGGTCCACGGTGACCAGTTCCGAGGCGCAGACCAGGTAGATCTGCACGGGGATGCCCTGCTGGGCCTGGGTGGTGATGTCCTCCGCCGGCATGGCGCACGGCACCCGGGACGGGGCCGGTCCCGCGTCGACGGGGACCGAGGTCGTCCTGATCCCGCAGCCCGTGGCCAGTACGGCGCAGAGCGCGGCGGCGGCGAGGGCCGCGGCGGGGCGGCGGCCCGGGCGTGGCGCGGCGGGGCGGCTGCCCCGGCGTCCGGTGGGTGTCACGTGGCGTCGTCCTCCTGGTCGGGGATCTCCGCGCCGTGACCCTCGGTGGTGCGGCTCAGCGCCTCCGCGTCGCGCGGAAGGCGCAGGACGAATATCGCGCCGTCGCCGTCCGGCGAGTTCGCGGCGGTGATGTCGCCGCCGTGGATGTGCGCGTTCTCCATGGCGATCGAGAGCCCCAGGCCGCTGCCTTCGGAGCGGGGGCGGGAGGCGCTGGCCTTGTAGAAGCGGTCGAAGACATGCGGCAGGACGTCCTCGGGGATGCCGGGGCCGTGGTCGCGTACCTCGATGACGAGGTCGTCGCCCTCGGTGCGCACCGTGACCCGTACGGGCGAACCGCCGTGCTTCAGCGCGTTGCCGATCAGATTGGCCAGGATCACGTCGAGCCGGCGCGGATCGAGGCGGACCATCATGCCGCGCTCGGCGTCCAGGTCCACCGCGTCCAGCCAGGCGCGGACGTCGATGCAGGCGGTCACCTGGTCGGCGACGTCGACGGTGTCGAGGACGAGACGGGCCGTGCCCGCGTCGAAGCGGGTGACCTCCATCAGGTTCTCCACCAGGTCGTTGAGGCGCCGGGTCTCGCTGACCACCAGGTGCACGGCGGGCGCGATCATCGGGTCGAGACTGTCGGCCTCGTCCTCCAGCACCTCCGCGACCGCGGTGATCGCGGTGAGCGGGGTGCGCAGTTCGTGCGACATGTCGGCGACGAAGCGGCGGCTGGACTCCTCCCGCGCGCTCATGTCCGCGACCTTCTTCTCCAGGGAGCTCGCCGTTCTGTTGAACGTCCTGGAGAGATCGGCCAGTTCATCGGTGCCGGACACCGTCAGCCGCGTATCGAGCTTGCCCTCACCGAGCTTGCGCGCCGCGTCGCCGAGCCGCTGCACGGGACGCAGCACCGTCGTCGCCGCGGCCTGGGCGAGCAGGGCGGAGCCGACCAGGGCCAGGGCGGTGGCGATTCCCAGGGACCAGGCGAGGGAGTTGAGGTCCTGCCGTTCCTGGTCGAGCGACTTGAGCATGTAGCCGGTCGGACCGCCGCCGATGATCTTCGTGCCGGCGACGAGATACGGCGTGCCGCGGATCGAGGTCCGCTGCCAGAACAGGTGGTACTGGTACTTGTTGCCTGCCTTGACCTGCTGTTTCCTGTCGACCTGCTGCTGCAGCGACACCGGCACGTTGTCGCGGGTGAAGGTGTCCAGGTCGGAGTTGCCGACGATCGGCTTGCCGGGATCGCGCTCGTCGATCAGCAGCACGCTGTAGCCGGGACTGCTGCTCGCCATCTGTACGGCGGCGGTCTGCAGGTCCTCCTTGGTGGGGCTCAGCGGCAGCGAGGCCGCGCGGCTCTGCATCTCCTGCCGGAAGTCCCCGAGCGCGGAGTCCTGCGTACGGGTCAGCACCGCCTCGCGGTTCAGCCAGTACGCGATCCCGGACGCGGACACCGCGGCGGTCAGCGCGACCAGCGCGAACACGACGACGAGCCGCAGCCGCAGGCTGGTCCAGCGGAGCCCGGCCAGCAGACTCCGCCGCACAGCCGTGCTCACTGCGGCGAGTCCAGCCGGTATCCCACGCCCCGCACGGTACGGATCAGGGTCGGCGAGGACGGTACGTCCTCCACCTTCGCGCGCAGCCGCTGGACACAGGCGTCCACCAGACGGGAGTCACCGAGGTAGTCGTGCTCCCACACGAGGCGCAGCAGCTGCTGCCGCGACAGGGCCTGGCCCGGCCGACGGCTCAGCTCCAGGAGGAGACGCAGCTCGGTCGGCGTGAGCTGCAGGTCCTCCCCGTTCTTCGTCACGGTCATGGCGGACCGGTCGATCACCACGCTGCCGAAGGTGGCGGAGTCCGTGGACTCGCGCTCACCGCGGCGCAGCACCGCGCGGATCCGGGCGTCGAGCACCCGGCCCTGCACGGGTTTCACCACATAGTCGTCGGCACCGGACTCCAGACCGACCACGACGTCGATGTCGTCGCTCCGTGCGGTCAGCAGGATGATCGGCAGTTGGTCGGTGCGCCGGATGCGCCGGCACACCTCGAAACCGTCGATCCCGGGCAGCATCACATCCAGCACGACCAGGTCGGGCCGCTGCTCGCGCAGCAGGTTGAGGCCGTCCTCTCCCGTCGCCGCGGTGGCCACACGGTGGCCCTGGCGAGACAGCGAGAGTTCGAGGGCCGTGCGGATGGCGTCGTCGTCCTCGATCAGCAACAGGAAAGGCACGTTGGTCATTCTGACCCATGGGGGTGCCCCAGTTCGACAGTTGGTCCCCTCTCATGCATCCCGCAGCCCCGAATCACGTCCCCGCCGGGCCCTGTGACAGGTCTGTGACAGTCGGCGGACAGGGCCATGAAATCGCCCCGGCAAGCTCGTTGACACAAGGAACGGACGGACTCCACCGACGGGGGGCGCGAGATGAACGCAACGCACAGCATCACCACGAGCGCAGTTGTCACGCGTCTCCACGACGTCGGGCGGAGCACCGAGAAGTCCGGCGCCGCAGTGAACGGACGGGGGTGCGTTCGAGGCGCCGGGCGTCAGCACCCGTCATACATGACGGTGGTCGACGCGCCTGCCGCCACGGGGGCGGGCAACGGGGGAAGCACGTACGGGGAGGTCACGGGGGAGCGGAAGGCCCCGGCGCGGTCCGAGGACGCCGAAGCGGCGTTCACGGCCTACGTCCGGGAGCGCCGCGCCTCCCTGTACGCCACCGCCTACCACCTGACCGGCGACCGGTTCGAGGCCGAGGACCTGCTGCAGAGTGCCCTCTTCTCGACGTACCGGGCATGGGACCGGATCAGCGACAAGGCGGCGGTCGGCGGATATCTGCGCCGCACCATGACCAACCTGCACATCAGCGCCTGGCGCAGGCGGAAGCTGAACGAATACCCGACCGAGGAACTGCCGGAGACGGCGGGCGACACGGACGCGATGCGCGGTACGGAGCTGCGCGCCGTGCTCTGGCAGGCGCTGGCGCGACTGCCCGAGACACAGCGCACGATGCTGGTCCTGCGCTACTACGAGGGCCGTACGGACCCGGAGATCGCGTCCATCCTCGACATCAGTGTCGGCACGGTGAAGTCCAGCATCTGGCGGTCGCTCCGCCGGCTGCGTGAGGACGAGGTCCTCAGCTTCGGCCGTGACGAGGAGGAGTCCTTCGGCGAGCTGGTGGCCTGAGGCAGCGGGGGGAACGGGGTACGGG
>NZ_RDBK01000043.1:2636909-2649805 GCF_008042275.1 Streptomyces sp. OR43
GTGTCACGGGGGAAGCGGGGCCGCTGCTTCGGGGGAGGCAGCGGTGTACGGGGGTAACGGGGAAGCTGAGGGTCGGACGGGCCGGGGGGTCCTGTCCGGCCCTTCGGCGTTGTGCGTGGGGTCACGGCGCGGCGGCCTTCCGGGGGCGCTGTCCCCGGACCCCCGCTCCTCAATCGCCGGAGGGGCTTGAGTGTGTGCCCCGGGACTTCAGTCGCCTGAAGGGCTCGCAGGCGCATTCGCCGGCGCCGGTGTGCGGCAGCGGCCCGCCGCGGCTGCGGCCAGGCGGCCCAGCGCCTCGGCCTTGCCGCAGGGGTACGCGCCCAGCTCCGCCTGGCGCGCCACGATGCGGCGTTCGGCGCGCATCAGCCGCCAGCCCCGGCGCAGCAGGAACGGCACGGACTTGCGGCCTTCGCGCAGGTCCCGCAGCAGCCGGCGGCGGAACGTGGTCGACGGGCGGCCGCGCAGGCACAGGGCGTCCGCCAGGAGGCCCAGGGACTGGCACCGCTCCACGA
Organism: Streptomyces sp. OR43; assembly: GCF_008042275.1. Lineage (GTDB taxonomy): Bacteria > Actinomycetota > Actinomycetes > Streptomycetales > Streptomycetaceae > Streptomyces. The sequence goes on from NZ_RDBK01000043.1 coordinate 2,637,422, forward strand.
TGTCCGCCGCGAAGATGCCCTCGGCCACGAAGAGCGGCGTGCGCTCGATGTGGAAGCCCTCGTGGCCCGTACGGGAACTGGTCGCGATGTCGTACACAGGTACGTCGGTCCGCCCGGTGCGGCACAGTTCCACGATCGCGGCGACCGCCGCGTCGGCGTCCCAGGACAGGGCGGAGTCCCAGTCGATGTCCGTGCTGCCGGTGACGAGCGGCAGCGTGGGGTCGCCTGCCTCCTTGTAGAAGTCGTCCAGCCGCAGCACCGGAAGACCGGTACGGGCGGCCAGGGATGACTTGCCGGAGCCGGAGGGGCCCGCGAGCAGGACGACACGGGTCGAAATCGCTTGGGAACTCACAGAACACAAGTGTGAGGCATTGACCCGCACAGGGGATCCCCGGAGGTCCTGTTGGTATCCGGCATCACACCTCAACTACTCTGTGCACTCAACCGATTACTCGATTGATGGTTCGAATCGGCCCGATCAGGTGGGAACTTCATGGCACGTTACGCACTTTCCAAGTCACGGCGCCGCACGCTGCTGCGGGCAGGTCTGACCGTCACCGCGGTGGGTGCCGCGCTCGGTGCGGGGGGTGCGGCGGCCCAGGCGGCCCCGCTGCCCCTCGTCCAGGCGTCGGGTACGGACACCAGTCTCGGCGAGGCGAGCGAGGCGGCCGGCGGTGCGGTCACCGGCGCACTCGGCCACTCGCTCGGCAACGGCATCGCGCCCGTCACGCATCTGCGGCTCGACCCGCTGGCCGGTACGGGCGTGGACCCGCTGGACAACGCGGTGGGGACGCAGGTCGCCGACTTCAAGCCGGTCTCCACCGCGCTGGTCACCGACCCGGTGACCAGCGGTGGCGCGCTGAAGGACCTGCCCGTGGTGGGACAGGTCACCGGCCTGCTGCACGGCTGACGCGAAGCGGCCCGCGCCCGGATTCCTCCGGGGCGCGGGCCGCTGCCGTGTGTGCGTCAGTACGAGGAGCCCGACACGCCCAGTGCGCCCGTCGGGTGCCAGACCGTCTTGGTCTCCAGGAACGCGGTGAGCCGACGCGTGCCGGGATCGGCGGACCAGTCGTCACCGTCGCCGTCCACAGCCTGTGGATGAGCGGCGCCGTGCGTCTCCGTCTCGGGGTGGTGKCGGGCGACGGGTGGGCGGGAGACCCGCTTCAGGTTGTCGGCCGCCGCGATCTCCAACTCCTTCGCCAGATCCGCGTCCGCGCCCGTCAGGTCGATGCCGTTCACGTCCTGGTGGGCGGCGAGCGGCGCGGCGATCTCCGCCGTCTTCCCCGACAGGATGTTGACGACGCCGCCCGGCAGGTCCGAGGTGGCCAGCACCTCGCCCAGCGACAGCGCCGGCAGCGGGGACGCGGCCGAGGCCACGACGACGGCCGTGTTGCCGGCCGCGATCACCGGCGCGAGCACCGAGACGAGGCCCAGGAACGACGACTTCTGCGGGGCCAGGACCGTCACGACCCCGGTCGGTTCCGGCGTCGAGAGGTTGAAGAACGGTCCCGCGACGGGGTTCGCCCCGCCCACGATCTGGGCGATCTTGTCCGTCCAGCCCGCGTACCAGACCCAGCGGTCGACCGCCGCGTCCACGACGGCCGCGGCCTTGGACTTCGAGAGACCCTCGGCCTCCGCCACCTCCCGGACGAACTGGTCCCGGCGGCCCTCCAGCATCTCCGCGATGCGGTAGAGGATCTGGCCGCGGTTGTACGCGGTCGCGCCGGACCAGCCGCCGAAGGCCTTGCGGGCGGCCACGACGGCGTCCCGCGCGTCCTTGCGGGAGGACTGGGGCGCGTTCGCCAGCCACTTGCCCTTCGAGTCCGTCACCTCGTACACCCGGCCGCTCTCGGAGCGGGGGAACTTGCCCCCGACGTACAGCTTGTAGGTCTTGAAGACGCTCAGTCGCCCGTCAGACATCGAGGTAGGCCTCCAGACCGTGACGGCCGCCCTCGCGGCCGAAGCCCGACTCCTTGTATCCGCCGAACGGCGAGGTCGGGTCGAACTTGTTGAACGTGTTGGCCCAGACGACGCCCGCCCGGAGCTTGTTCGCCACCGCGAGGATGCGGGAGCCCTTCTCCGTCCAGATGCCGGCCGAGAGGCCGTACTGGCTGTTGTTGGCCTTGGCGACGGCTTCGTCCGGCGTACGGAAGGTCAGCACGGACAGGACCGGGCCGAAGATCTCGTCGCGGGCGACGGTGTGCGCCTGGGTGACGCCGGTGAACAGCGTCGGCGCGAACCAGTAGCCGGCGGACGGCAGCTCGCACGGGGCCGACCAGCGGTCCGCGCCCTCGGCCTCGCCCGTCTCGACGAGCGCGGTGATCCGGGAGAGCTGCTCGGCGGAGTTGATCGCGCCGATGTCGGTGTTCTTGTCCAGCGGGTCGCCGAGGCGCAGCGTGGACAGCCGGCGCTTGAGGGAGTCCAGCAGCTCCTCCTCGATCGACTCCTGGACCAGGAGGCGCGAGCCGGCGCAGCAGACCTGGCCCTGGTTGAAGAAGATGCCGGTGACGATGCCCTCGACGGCCTGGTCGATGGGCGCGTCGTCGAAGACGATGTTGGCGCCCTTGCCGCCCAGCTCCAGAGTGGCCTTCTTGTCCGTGCCGGCGATCTGGCGGGCGATGGCCTTGCCGACCGCGGTCGATCCGGTGAAGGCGATCTTGTTCACGTCCGGGTGCTCGACGAGGGCCGAGCCCGCGTCCCCGTAGCCCGTCAGGATGTTGACGACGCCCTTGGGCAGGCCCGCCTGGCGGCAGATGTCGGCGAAGAAGAGGGCGGAGAGCGGGGTCGTCTCGGCCGGCTTCAGCACCACCGTGTTGCCGGTGGCGAGCGCCGGGGCGATCTTCCACGCGAGCATCAGCAGCGGGAAGTTCCACGGGATGATCTGGCCGGCGACGCCGAGCGGACGGGGGTTGGCCCCGTAGCCCGCGTGGTCCAGCTTGTCGGCCCAGCCCGCGTAGTAGAAGAAGTGCGCGGCGACCAGCGGGAGGTCCGCGTCGCGGGTCTCCCTGATCGGCTTTCCGTTGTCGAGGGTTTCGAGAACGGCGAGCTCGCGGCTGCGCTCCTGGATGATCCGGGCGATCCGGAACAGGTACTTGGCGCGCTCGGAGCCGGGCAGCGCCGACCACTTCTCGAACGCCCGGCGGGCGGCCTTCACGGCCCGGTCCACGTCCGCGGAGCCTGCCCGCGCGACCTCGGAGAGCACCTCCTCGGACGACGGGCTGACCGTCTTGAAGACCTGGCCGTCGGCGGCGTCGGTGAACTCGCCGTCGATGAACAGGCCGTACGAGGGGACGATGTCGACGACGGAACGGGATTCCGGCGCCGGTGCGTACTCGAATGCAGATGCCATGGGAATCAGTCCACCGTCACGTAATCGGGGCCGGAGTAACGGCCGGTGCTGAGCTTCTGGCGCTGCATCAGCAGGTCGTTCAGCAGGCTGGAGGCACCGAAGCGGAACCAGTGGCTGTCCAGCCAGTCCTCGCCCGCCGTCTCGTTCACCAGCACCAGGAACTTGACGGCGTCCTTGGAGGTGCGGATGCCGCCGGCCGGCTTCACGCCGATCTGGATGCCGGTCTGCGCGCGGAAGTCGCGCACCGCCTCCAGCATCAGCAGGGTGTTCGCGGGTGTGGCGTTGACCCCGACCTTGCCGGTCGACGTCTTGATGAAGTCCGCGCCCGCCAGCATCCCGAGCCAGGAGGCCCGCCGGATGTTGTCGTACGTGGACAGCTCGCCGGTCTCGAAGATCACCTTCAGCCGGGCCCGGCCGCACTCGGCCTTTACGGCGAGGATCTCCTCGTACACCTTCAGATAGCGGCCGGAGAGGAAGGCGCCGCGGTCGATCACCATGTCGATCTCGTCGGCCCCGGCCGCCACGGCGTCCCGGACGTCCGCGAGCTTCACGTCGAGCGCCGCGCGCCCGGCGGGGAAGGCCGTCGCGACGGACGCCACCTTCACGCCGGAGCCGGCCAGGGCGGCCACCGCGGTCGCCGCCATGTCGGGGTAGACGCAGACCGCCGCGGTGTGCGGGGTCGTGCGGTCGGTGGGATCGGGATGGACGGCCTTGGCGGCGAGCGCGCGGACCTTGCCCGGGGTGTCCGAGCCTTCCAGCGTCGTCAGGTCGATCATCGAAATGGCGAGGTCGATGGCGTACGCCTTGGCCGTCGTCTTGATCGAACGGGTTCCGAGCGAGGCGGCGCGCGCTTCGAGGCCGACGGCGTCGACGCCGGGCAGCCCGTGCAGGAAGCGGCGCAGCGCACTGTCGGACGCCGTCGCGTCGGCGAATGCGGGAGCAGTGGTGGGCATGGTCACCACATGAGCATATCTACGCGCGTAGCGGCCTGTACAGGGGCCCAGGTCGGACGCGTATCGCGCGGCGCCGCGGCGGAGGCTACCGCGCGTCCGGGGCCGGTCCCGCCGGCCTCCGTACGCGTGTCCGGGCGGCCGCCCCCGCGTCCGCCGCGCCCGTCAGGCAGAATCGGGCTCATGACGAGCCCCACACCGCCCTCCGAGCCCACCTACGCCGACCGGACGTTCCGGTCGCCCGCCGGGCTGATCGGAGGTGTCCTGCTGCTCGTGCTCGTCGGCTGGATCGGCGTGGACGCCATGGTCCAGGGCGAGGGCAGTGTGCCGTGGCTGGCGCTGGCCGCTCTGCTGACCGTGGTGCCGCTGGTGGTCGCCTTCACCCTGCGGCCGGTGGTGTCCGCCAACGAACAGCGCATCCGGATCCGCAACCCGTTCCGGACGATCACGCTGCCGTGGACCGACGTCAAGGACGTCCGGGCCGGGTACTCGAGCGAGATCTTCACCCACGCCGGCGGGAAGTACCAGCTCTGGGCGATCCCGGTGTCGCTGCGGCAGCGCAAGAAGGCCGCCCGCCACCAGTCCCGGCAGGCGGCCGACGACCCGTACGGCCGGACGTCCGCCACCGCCGACGTGCGCGACACGAAGGCGCGGGCGGCAGTCGCCGACCAGACCATGCACGATCTGCGGCAGCTGGCCGAGCACGCGGGCGACAAGCCCGCCGCCGAGGGCCTGGTCGCGTCGGTCCGCTGGGCGTACGAGGTGATCGCACCGGCCGTCGTGGGCGCCGTGCTGCTGGTGGTGCTGCTCGTCGTCGGCTGACGGCCGCGGAGCGAAGGGCCGAGGCGCCTCTGGCCGGGTGGAGTACCGGCCGAATCGCTGACGCGCCCCCCCTGCCGGGTGGGGTACCGGCCGGGGGCGCTCGCATGTATGCCGGGCGGTCTGAGGGCAACTTCCTTGTGAAAGCCGACCGTTCGCCTGCTTCCGGGCCCGCCGGTCGGCCAGGAGGAGATCGACGCGTGCCGGGAGGCGGTCCAGTGGTCCGGGCCCGACTTCGGCCGCGAGGACGGGAACAGGATGCGTACGGCCGTGGTCGTCGGCCATGACTACTGCGGGTTCGGCCGGTTCGCGACGCTCCCGTCGGCACCCGGGTCACCGTCGAGACGCCACACGGGACCCTGGGCTGCCGGGTGTACGCCCGCTACCGGACGCCCGGCCGCAGCGCCCCCGCCCACGGGCTGTTCCGGGGCGATCTGACGCTCCAGTCCTGCGTGGGCCCGGACACCGGCTTCACGTATGCGTACCTGATGCGTACGTGAGCCGGTGTGTGCGGAACCGGACCGTCAGATCCCGGCCGCGGCCGCCAGGTCCCGCTTGATGCCGGCCAGCAGCTCCGCGCCCTTCGCACGGGCCGCGGGCAGCTCGTCGGCCGAGCCGACCGGCACCACGACCTCCAGGTAGCACTTGAGCTTCGGCTCGGTGCCGCTCGGGCGGACGATCACCCGGGCGCCCTCCAGGTGATAACGCAGCCCGTCCGTGGGCGGCAGCAGTTCGGTGCCGTTCGACAGATCCTCCGCCGAGGTGACGGCGAGGCCGGCGAGGGCGGTCGGCGGCTGTTCCCGCAGACGGCGCATGGCGTCCGCGATGACGGACAGGTCCTCGACCCGGACCGACAACTGGTCGGTGGCGTGCAGCCCGTGCTCGACCGCGAGATCGTCCAGCAGGTCGAGCAGCGTACGGCCCTGCTCCTTGAGTACGGAGGCGAGTTCGGCGACCAGCAGCGCGGCCGTGATGCCGTCCTTGTCGCGTACGCCGTCCGGGTCGACGCAGTAGCCGAGCGCCTCCTCGTAGCCGTACCGCAGGCCCTCCACACGGGCGATCCACTTGAAGCCGGTCAGCGTCTCCTCGTAACCGAGGCCCGCCTTCTCCGCGATCCGGCCGAGGAGGGACGAGGACACGATCGACTCGGCGAACACGCCGCTGACACCGCGGCGGACCAGGTGGGCGGCGAGCAGCGCGCCGACCTCGTCGCCCCGCAGCATCCGCCAGCCGCCGGCCACGCCCGGATCCGGGACGGCGACGGCGCAGCGGTCCGCGTCCGGGTCGTTGGCGATGACGAGGTCCGGGTGCGAGCGGCGCGCGGTGGCGAACGCGAGATCCATCGCGCCGGGCTCCTCCGGATTGGGGAACGCGACGGTGGGGAACGCGGGGTCGGGCTCGGCCTGCTCGGCGACGAGGACCGGGGCCGGGAAGCCGGCGCGGTCGAAGGCGGCGGTGAGCACGGAGGTGCCGACGCCGTGCATGGCCGTGTACACGACGTGGGCCGTGCGCGGGGAGCCGGCGGCGAGCACCGCGTCCGTACGCGTCAGATAGGCGTCCAGGACCTCGTCGCCGAGGGTCTCCCAGCCGCTGTCGGGGCGGGGCACGGTGTCGAGCGGGCCGACCGCGGCGATGGCGGCGGCGATCTCGCCGTCGGCCGGCGGCACGATCTGCGAGCCGTCGCCGAGGTAGACCTTGTAGCCGTTGTCGCGCGGCGGGTTGTGGCTGGCGGTGACCTCGACGCCCGCGACGGCCCCCAGATGCCTTATGGCGTACGCCAGGACGGGGGTGGGGAGCGGGCGGGGGAGTACGGCTGCCCGCAGACCGGCGCCGGTCATCACGGCCGCGGTGTCCCGGGCGAAGTCGGTGGACTTGTACCGGGCGTCGTAGCCGATGACGACGAGGCCGCCGTCCTGGCCCTGGTCCTTCAGGTACGCGGCGAGCCCGGCGGCGGCCCGGATGACGACGGCGCGGTTCATCCGCATGGGCCCGGCACCGATCTCACCGCGGAGTCCGGCGGTGCCGAACTGGAGCGTGCCGGCGAAGCGTGCGCCGAGCTCGTCGAGGTCCTCGGCGTCGATGAGCTTCGCGAGCTCGTCGCGGGTCTCGGGGTCGGGGTCCTCGGCGAGCCAGGTGCTGGCCCGGGCGATGAGGTCCTGCGTCGTCACGGTGTCCGCCTTTCCGGTTTGCGTTTCCGGGTGCGTGGTGCGTGGTGGTTGGTCGGGGTGCGGTGCGGGTGGTCGCGCCTGCGGCGCTTCTGTTCCCCTGCCCGCCCCTTCCCGAACCCGGGGCTCCGCCCCGGACCCCGCCCCTCGAACGCCGGGGAGGCCGCTTCGCGCGGTTGGAGGAGCGGGGGTACGGGGGCAGCGCCCCCGCGAACAGACGCCCGCCGTCAGATCCGGTCCAGGACCCTCGCCAGCAGCGACCCCATCCGGGTCGCCGAGTCGCGCCCCGCCTGCAGCACCTCTTCGTGGTTCAGCGGCTCCCCGCTCAGCCCCGCTGCCAGGTTCGTCACCAGGGAGATGCCCAGCACCTCCGCGCCCGCCTCGCGGGCCGCGATGGCCTCCAGCACGGTGGACATGCCGACGAGGTCACCGCCCATCACGCGGACCATGTTGATCTCGGCCGGGGTCTCGTAGTGCGGGCCGGGGAACTGCACGTACACGCCCTCTTCGAGGGTCTCGTCGACCTCCTTGCACAGGGCCCGCAGCCGCGGCGAGTACAGGTCGGTCAGGTCGACGAAGTTGGCGCCGATGATCGGCGACGCCGCCGTGAGGTTGATGTGGTCGCTGATCAGGACCGGCTGTCCGGGGCGCATGCCCTCGCGCAGACCGCCGCAGCCGTTCGTCAGCACGATGGTCTTGCAGCCCGCGGCGACGGCGGTGCGCACCCCGTGCGACACGGCGGCGACGCCCCGGCCCTCGTAGAAGTGCGTGCGGCCCAGGAAGACCAGGACGCGCTTCTCGCCGATGCGGTAGGAGCGGATCGTGCCGCCGTGGCCCTCGACCGCGGGGGCCGGGAAACCGGGCAGATCCGTCACCGGGAACTCGGCCTCCGGAGTGCCGAGCGCATCGCCGGCCGGCGCCCAGCCGGAACCCATCACGAGGGCGACGTCGTGGGTCTCGGCACCGGTCAGCTCGCGCAGGCGGGCAGCGGCGTCGGCGGCGGCGGCGTGCGGGTCGCCCTGGATGTGGTCCGGAATAACTGATGCGTTCACGCGGATGAGCGTAACCGCTGAATCCCTACGCGCGTAGATGCTCCTGTACAGAGTCTTGGCGCGTTCGTTTGTGTGTTCCCACAGCCGGCCGCGGGTGAGGCCGGGAAAGACCAGCTCGGAGCAGGTTTCCGGTGCTCAGCAGGGGCGCTTGCGGAGTTCCATCACATAGTCGTGCGGCGCGCCCGCGGAATCGGCCGCGTCGGCGATCTCGCCCAGGTAGCGGGCCGAAGGCAGCCCGCCCTCGTACCCGTTCAGCACGTACATCCAGGCCGGCTCCTCGCCGTCCAGGGTGTGGACCCGGACCCGCATGCGCCGGTAGATGTCCAGGCCGACGCCCTCCCAGCGGTCCATGGAGTCCTCGTCCATCGGCGCCAGGTCGTAGAGCGCCACGAACACCTGGGAGCGCGGCGCCTCGACCACCGTGGCCAGCGCGCCCTCCCAGCCCATCTGCTCGCCGCCGAACGTCAGCCGCCAGCCGTTCAGCCAGCCGGTGCCGCGCAGCGGGGAGTGCGGTGCGCGGCGCGTCATCAGCCGCGCGTCGAGGTTGCCGGCGTACGCGGCGTAGAGCGACATGGGATCGAGGGTACGGGAGGTGACGCCGGGAGCGTCGATTCCTGGGAGGAACCACCCTGCCGATCCACTCTGTCCGGGGCGCCGGATCGGGACCGGCGGGCCCCGGCACCGCGCCGGTCCGACCGGCCGCTTCCCGTACCCGGGGCGCCCCGGCGCACGTATGGAGGGCCCCGGGGCGAAGCACCTTGGCGCGTGCGGGACAATGAAGTACGTACTGCATTCCCCCGGGGCGACCCCCCGGACCCCCGGCCGGGACAGCAGACGGCCGCGGGACGAGAAACGCGAGGCGGACTTTTCGTGACCCGGATCGTGATCATCGGCGGCGGACCCGGCGGGTACGAGGCGGCATTGGTGGGCGCCCAGCTCGGCGCGGAGGTGACCGTCGTCGACTGTGACGGCCTCGGCGGCGCGTCCGTGCTCACCGACTGCGTGCCCTCGAAGACCCTGATCGCGACGGCAGAGGTGATGACCACCTTCGACTCCTCGTACGAGGAGCTCGGCATCATCGTCGCGGACGACACGCCGCACATAGAGCAGGCGGCGCGGGTGGTCGGCGTCGACCTGGGCAAGGTCAACCGACGGGTGAAGCGCCTCGCGCTCGCCCAGTCCCACGACATCACCGCCTCCGTCACCCGTGCCGGCGCACGCGTGATGCGCGGGCGCGGCCGTCTGGAGGGCCTCCAGGCCGCCGACGGCTCCCGCCAGGTCGTCGTCACGGCGGCCGACGGCACGGAGGAGACGCTCACCGCGGACGCCGTGCTGATCGCCACCGGCGGTCACCCCCGGGAGATCCCGGACGCGCTCCCCGACGGCGAGCGGATCCTGAACTGGACCCAGGTCTACGACCTCGATGAGCTCCCCGAGGAGCTCATCGTCGTCGGCTCGGGTGTCACCGGCGCCGAGTTCGCCGGTGCCTACCAGGCCCTCGGCTCCCGCGTCACCCTCGTCTCCTCCCGCGACCGGGTGCTGCCGGGCGAGGACCCGGACGCCGCGGCCGTCCTGGAGGACGTCTTCCGGCGCCGTGGCATGAACGTGATGGCCCGCTCCCGCGCCCAGTCCGCCAAGCGGGTCGGCGACCGGGTCGAGGTGACCCTCGCCGACGGCCGGGTCATCACCGGTTCGCACTGCCTGATGGCGGTCGGCGCGATTCCGAACAGCGCCGGCATGGGCCTGGAGGACGCCGGGGTCCGGCTCAAGGACTCGGGCCACATCTGGACCGACAAGGTCTCCCGCACCAGCGCGCCGGGCGTCTACGCCGCCGGTGACGTCACCGGGATCTTCGCGCTCGCCTCGGTCGCCGCCATGCAGGGCCGGATCGCGATGTACCACTTCCTCGGCGACGCGGTGGCGCCGCTGAACCTGAAGACGGTCTCCTCGAACGTCTTCACCGACCCCGAGATCGCCACGGTCGGCTACAGCCAGGCCGACGTCGACGGCGGCAAGATCGACGCCCGTGTCGTCAAGCTTCCGCTTCTGCGCAACCCGCGCGCCAAGATGCAGGGCATCCGGGACGGCTTCGTCAAGATCTTCTGCCGGCCCGGCACCGGCATCGTGGTCGGCGGCTGTGTCGTCGCGCCGAAGGCCAGCGAGCTGATCCACCCCATCTCGATCGCGGTCGACAACAATCTGACCGTGGAACAGATCGCAAACGCCTTCACTGTGTATCCGTCCCTGTCGGGATCGATCGCGGAAGTGGCCCGGCAGTTGCACACCCGGAAGCAGGCGGGCGAGGCGTAACCGCCTCGCGGGTGGCCTCCGGGAGCCCCGGGAAAACCGGCATTCCCCGGCAACCCCCGGCAACTCAGGCGGTCGCGGACCGCCGTTCGATCAGTACGGAACAACAACGGGGCCGCCTATACCACTTGGCGGCCCCTTGTATGTACAACTTCTGTTATTCGGCGCAAACAGCTGAAAACGCTCGGGCGGTCACGTTACTGTCAGTTTTGTGTTCGCTGCAGAACGTCGTCAGTTGATCCTCGAAATGGTGCGTGCCAACGGGGCGGTATCGCTCCGTGAGCTCGCCCGCGTCGTCCAGACCTCCGAAGTGACCGTACGGCGGGACGTGCGGGCACTGGAGGCAGAAGGACTCCTCGACCGCCGGCACGGCGGTGCGGTTTTGCCGGGCGGTTTTACGCGGGAGTCCGGCTTTCCGCAGAAATCCCATCTCGCCACCGCGGAGAAAACGGCCATCGCCGACCTGGCCGCCGGCCTCGTCGAAGAGGGCGAGGCCATTGTGGTCGGCGCCGGTACGACCACGCAGGAGCTGGCCCGCCGGCTCGCGCGGGTCCCCGGTCTGACCGTGGTCACCAACTCGCTGCTCGTCGCCCAGGCGTTGGCCCATGCCAACCGGGTGGAAGTGGTGATGACCGGGGGCACCCTGCGCGGTTCCAACTACGCCCTGGTGGGCAGTGGGGCCGAGCAGTCGCTCCAGGGACTGCGGGTCTCGCGCGCCTTCCTGTCCGGGAGCGGGCTCACCGCCGAACGCGGACTCTCCACGTCCAACATGCTCTCCGCGAGCGTGGACCGGGCGCTGGTGCAGGCCGCGGGGGAGGTGGTGGTCCTCGCCGACCACACCAAGCTCGGTTCCGACACCATGTTCCAGACCGTGCCGACGGATCTCATCACCCGTCTGGTGACGGACGAACCGGCCGCGCACGACGACCGTGCAGCCGCGGAGCTGCAGGCCCTGGCCGATCAGGGCGTGCAGATCGCGGTGGCGGGCACCGGAGGCGCGCCTGCCTCCGCCGACGCCGGGCCGCCGGGCCGCGGCGCCCGCCGCGACATGCCCCTGCCGGGTCAGCGCCGTACGCATGCGCAGCAGTTGCGGGGCGCGTCGGTGCTGGCAGACCCGGGCCCGGCGGACCGCGCCCGGGTGGCCGACCTGCGCCGCCGCTGAACCGGACGGGGCCGGCCCGCCCATCCAGCCTTGCCCCGTCCCGATCCGGGCCCAGGGTGCCGCTCTCGGGGTTGCCCGTCTTGGTCCGGGCTTGGGGGCCGCTCTTGGCGTTGCCTGGTGTCATCCGGGCTCGGGTGCCGCCCTCGGCGTTGCCCGTCTCGATCCGGGCTCTGGGGGCCGCTCTCAGTGTTGCCCGTCTCGATCCCGGCTCGTGGGGCCGCTCTCAGCCCCGCCGGCGWTTGAGGCGCGGGGACCGGGGCGGAGCCCCGGGGTGCTGCCCCCGGGCTCCCGCGCCTCAAWCGCCGGCGGGGCTGGAAGGGCGGCGGTGCCGCGGGGGTGCTGCCCCCGGGCTCCCGCGCCTCAATCGGCGGCGGGGCTGGGAGGGCGGCGGAGCCGCGGGGGTGCTGCCCCCGGTCCCCGCGCCTCAAWCGSCGGCGGGGCTGAGAGCGGCCCCACGAGCCGGGATCGAGACGGGCAACACTGAGAGCGGCCCCCAGAGCCCGGATCGAGACGGGCAACGCCGAGGGCGGCACCCGAGCCCGGATGACACCAGGCAACGCCAAGAGCGGCCCCCAAGCCC
>NZ_RDBK01000043.1:2649905-2696323 GCF_008042275.1 Streptomyces sp. OR43
CGGTCCCCGCGCCTCAAACGCCGGCGGGGCTGAGAGCGGCCCCACGAGCCGGGATCGAGACGGGCAACACTGAGAGCGGCCCCCAGAGCCCGGATCGAGACGGGCAACGCCGAGGGCGGCACCCGAGCCCGGATGACACCAGGCAACGCCAAGAGCGGCCCCCAAGCCCGGACCAAGACGGGCAACCCCGAGAGCGGCACCCTGGGCCCGGATCGGGACGGGGCAAGGCTGGATGGGCGGGCCGGCCCCGCAACGTCAGCGTCAGCAACCGCTCCGCCAGTGCCGGATCGTCCGGTGACTGCTCCGCGGCCAGCGCGATCGCGTTCGTCAGCTGCATCAGGTCGTCGATGGACACCTCGGCCCGTACCGCCCCGCTCGACTGCGCCCGGGCCAGCAGCACCGAACCCGCCTCGCGCAACGGCACGTTGCACGGCGACAGGGCCGAGGTCTCGTCCCGGCACGTCGACATGAGTGCCTGGGCCAGCCCCCGGTACTCACCCGCATGAGTGATGAGCGCGCCCAGCCACTCCACCAGGCCGGTGCACGGCTGCTCCGCCCCGGCCAGTTCGCGGGAGCGGGCGATCAGGGCGGCCACGGCCTCCTGGAAGACCGCGCTCATCAGCGCGTGACGGGTCGGGAAGTGCCGGTACAGGGTGCCGATGCCGACGCCCGCCCGACGCGCGACGTCCTCCAGGGAGGCGTCCGTGCCGTGCTCGGCGAAGGAGTCGCGGGCCTCGGTGAGCAGCCGGTCGTAGTTGCGGCGCGCGTCGGCGCGCATGGGCCGGTCCGGCGTGCGGACCGCTGTCCCTGCCGTACTGATCGCCATTGCGCAGTCCTCCCTGTGTCCGCCCCGGGGTCCAGGATGCCACCGGCTAACCGGAGGTGCCCTCCGTAACGCTGAACGGGCGGCTCGTTCCCCGCAATGACCGGCGCCCCGGTCACGTCCTACGACATGAGCGGGGCGCCGGTGGAACAGGTGGGAACGGCTGCCGTGCGGGTCAGTCCTTGATCTCGCAGATGACGGCGCCGGAGGAGACCGAGCTGCCGACCTCGGCGGCCAGGCCCTTGATGGTGCCGGCGCGGTGCGCGTTGAGCGGCTGTTCCATCTTCATGGCCTCCAGGACGACGATCAGGTCGCCCTCCTTGACCTCCTGGCCCTCTTCCACCGCGATCTTCACGATGGTGCCCTGCATCGGGGAGGCGAGGGTGTCGCCGGAGACGGCCGAGCCGGACTTCTTCGCCGCGCGGCGCTTGGGCTTGGCGCCCGCCGCGAGTCCCGTGCGGGCCAGGCTCATGCCGAGCGAGGAGGGCAGCGAGACCTCCAGGCGCTTGCCGCCGACCTCGACGACGACCGTCTCGCGGCCGGACTCCTCGTCCGCCTCCGTGTCGGCCGGCGCGGCGAACGGCTTGATCTCGTTGACGAACTCCGTCTCGATCCAGCGGGTGTGGATGCGGAACGGGTCGGACGTGAACGCGGGGTCGACGACGACCGCGCGGTGGAAGGGGATGGCGGTGGCCATGCCCTCGACGTTGAACTCGGCCAGGGCGCGGGCCGCGCGCTGGAGCGCCTGCTCACGTGTCGCGCCGGTCACGATCAGCTTGGCGAGCAGGGAGTCCCAGGCCGGGCCGATGACCGAGCCGGACTCCACGCCCGCGTCGAGGCGGACGCCGGGGCCGGTCGGCGGTGCGAACACGGTGACGGTGCCGGGGGCGGGCAGGAAGCCGCGGCCCGGGTCCTCGCCGTTGATGCGGAACTCGAAGGAGTGACCGCGGACGGCCGGGTCGTCGTAACCGAGCTCCTCGCCGTCGGCGATGCGGAACATCTCGCGTACGAGGTCGAGGCCGGTGACCTCCTCGGTGACCGGGTGCTCGACCTGGAGGCGGGTGTTGACCTCCAGGAAGGAGATCGTGCCGTCCGTGCCGACGAGGAACTCGACCGTGCCGGCGCCGACGTAGCCGGCCTCCTTCAGGATCGCCTTGGACGCCGCGTACAGCTCCGCGTTCTGGGCCTCGGAGAGGAAGGGCGCGGGCGCCTCCTCGACCAGCTTCTGGTGGCGGCGCTGGAGCGAGCAGTCACGGGTGGAGACGACGACCACGTTGCCGTGGGTGTCGGCCAGGCACTGGGTCTCCACGTGCCGCGGCTTGTCGAGGTAGCGCTCCACGAAGCACTCCCCGCGCCCGAACGCGGCGACGGCCTCACGGACGGCGGAGTCGTACAGCTCCGGGATCTCCTCCAGCGTGCGCGCGACCTTCAGCCCGCGTCCGCCACCGCCGAACGCGGCCTTGATCGCGATCGGCAGCCCGTGCTCCTTCGCGAAGGCCACGACCTCGGCGGAACCCTCGACCGGGTCGGGGGTGCCCGCGACGAGCGGGGCGCCGGCGCGCTGGGCGATGTGCCGGGCGGCGACCTTGTCACCGAGGTCCCGGATCGCCTGCGGCGGCGGGCCGATCCACGTGAGACCGGCGTCGAGCACGGCCTGGGCGAACTCGGCGTTCTCCGAGAGGAAGCCGTAACCCGGGTGGATCGCGTCCGCCCCGGAGTCCTTGGCCGCCTGGAGCACCTTGGCCATGTCCAGGTAGCTGGCGGCCGGGGTGTCACCGCCCAGAGCGAATGCCTCGTCGGCCGCACGCACATGCAGAGCGTCGCGGTCCGGGTCCGCGTAGACGGCCACGCTCCCGATTCCCGCGTCCCGGCAGGCACGGGCAACACGGACAGCAATTTCGCCACGGTTGGCGATGAGCACCTTGCGCACGATGGCTCCCTCCTTGAAACAAGCTGAGTTTAGGGACAACCGACACGGTCCTACGACCCGTCCCCACTGGTGAGCTTGCCCACACGGAGTGTGATTCGAGGCTTGCTCGAGTCGCGAAATCCCTTGTGGCACCACGGTACGCCGGGAACCATGACCGCACAGTAGCCACGAGGTGTGGTCCAGGTCTCTGTCGGCACGGGCACCGACTCCCGGTGTTTCTTTGTGGACTTCCTACTAACGGGCGCGTGATTCTTTGCGCGACGCACCTGGGCGCGGACAAGGGGGCGCGAAGTGGGGGCGTACGAGTGCGGGTAGGGGGCCGCCGAACCCCTTGTCCGAAGGATTACCCGTTAGTAGGGTCCGCGCTGTCGGACGTACTGCAGGTAACAGGGGGTGAGCGCCGTGGTGCGCAGGCCGGTGGCTTTCATAGCCGCGCTCGTGCTGTTCGCGGAAGCCGTGGGCATCGTGATCATCAACGTCGTCCTGGGAACGGTCGTGAAGAACCAGGACATGTCCCTGGCCGGCACCGATCCCGGTGTCATGTCCAAGGGGACCTGGGCGCTGGGCGGCGTCTCGGGACTGTTCCTGGTGCTCTGCGGCGTGCTGCTCCTGGTGGCCGGCATCCGCGACCGGGCCCCGGGCCGTGCCGCCCGGATCGTGCTCATCGGCTGCGCGGTCGTGCACGGCGTGCTGGGCGCGCTGACGGTCGGCCTGGTGGGCTGGGCGGCGTTCGCCCTCATGATGGTGGTGCTCGGACTGATCGTGCTGACCCTGGTGGCGTACGGCCCCGCCGACGGTGAACCGGCCGCCGGTGCCGAGCCCGAGCAGCCGGCGGCGCCGGCGCCGGCCTGATCCGGGCCGCTCAGACCCAGAGGTCGGTGACCTGGATCCCCAGCTCGCCCAGCAGCCGGCGCAGCAACGGCAGCGAGAGACCGATGACATTGCCCGGGTCGCCGTCGATGGAGTCGACGAACGGCGCCGAGCGCCCGTCGAGGGTGAAGGCGCCCGCGACGTGCAGCGGTTCGCCGGAGGCCACGTAGGCGGCGATCTCGGCGTCCGAGGGCTCGCCGAAACGGACCGTCGTGGACGCGGTCGCGGAGGCGGTGCGTCCGCTCGCGGTGTCGGTCAGGCAGTGGCCGGTCCGCAGGACCCCGGAGCGCCCTCGCATGGACTTCCAGCGGGCCGTGGCCTCCTCGGCGTCGGCCGGCTTGCCGAGCGCCAGGCCGTCCAGTTCGAGCACCGAGTCGCATCCGATGACCAGGGCCCCGGCGGCCTGCGGCAGCCCGGCCACCACCCCGGCCTTGGCCTCGGCCAGGACGAGCGCGAGCTCCGCCGGGGTCGGGGCGCTCAGCGCGTCCTCGTCGACCCCGCTGACGATCACCTCGGGGGCGAACCCGGCCTGCCGCAGCAGGGCGAGACGGGCGGGCGAGGCGGAGGCGAGTACGAGGCGGCGGGGCGCGGGGTCAGTCATGCGGGCCATCGTACAAATGAGCCGTACCCGCCGGAGACGGTGTCAGCGGGCGCCCAGGACGAACATCGCGATCACCATGGCCAGCGCGAGCACGAGGCCCGCGCGCCGGAGCATGTCCTGGGCGTCGCGCAGTTCCTTCGGCGGTTTGTTCTCGGGATCGGACCACAGCATGATCCGATCCTGCGGTGCGAACGGTGGCGGCGCCTGAGTACGCGTACTCAACCACCGCCCCACGCGTCGCGGAGGTGTCGCCCTACCCGGGCCAGTACGTACGCGCCCAGGCGCGCGGTCCCGGCAGCTGGCGGCCGCGCCGGGCCAGCCGGCCCGGGTCGGACCAGTGCGCGGGCAGTTCCGGCGCGCCGGACGACACGGCGGACGCCGCCGCCGCGCGCGCCTGCACCACCGCCAGAGCGGCGGCCAGCTCCTCCGGGGTCGGGTTGCCCCGTACGACCTTGATCATGGCCAGGACCCTTTCTAGAGGGGGATGTTGCCGTGCTTCTTCGGGGGCAGCGACTCCCGCTTGGTGCGCAGCTGCCGCAGACCCTTGACCACCTGGGCGCGGGTCTCGTGCGGCATGATCACCGCGTCCACGTAGCCGCGCTCGGCCGCCACGTACGGGTTGAGGAGCGCGTCCTCGTAGTCCGCCATCAGCTCGGCACGGGTCGCGTCCTGGTCCTCCGCGGCGGCGATCGTGCGGCGGTGCAGGATGTTGACGGCGCCCTGCGCGCCCATGACCGCGATCTGCGCGGTCGGCCAGGCGACGTTGATGTCGGCGCCCAGGTGCTTGGAGCCCATGACGTCGTAGGCGCCGCCGAACGCCTTGCGGGTGATCACCGTGATCAGCGGGACGGTCGCCTCGGCGTACGCGTAGATCAGCTTGGCGCCCCGGCGGATGATGCCGCCGTACTCCTGGTCGACACCCGGCAGGAAGCCCGGGACGTCGACGAAGGTCAGCACGGGCACGTTGAACGCGTCGCACGTGCGGACGAACCGGGCCGCCTTCTCGCTCGCGTTGATGTCCAGGCAGCCGGCGAACTGCATCGGCTGGTTGGCGACGATGCCGACCGGGTAGCCCTCGACGCGGCCGAAGCCGGTGAGGATGTTCGGCGCGAACAGGGCCTGGGTCTCCAGGAATTCGCCGTCGTCCAGCACGTGCTCGATCGCGGTGTGCATGTCGTACGGCTGGTTCGCCGAGTCCGGGATGAGCGTGTCGAGCTCGCGGTCCTCGTCGCTGACCGCCAGGTCCGCCTCCTCCGGGAAGGCCGGGGCCTCGGAGAGATTGTTCGACGGGAGGTAGGAGAGCAGCGACTTGACGTACTCGATGGCGTCCTTCTCGTCGCCCGCCATGTGGTGCGCCACACCCGAGGTGGTGTTGTGCGTACGGGCGCCGCCGAGCTCCTCGAAGCCGACGTCCTCGCCGGTGACCGTCTTGATGACGTCGGGCCCGGTGATGAACATGTGCGAGGTCTGGTCGACCATGACCGTGAAGTCGGTGATCGCGGGGGAGTAGACCGCGCCGCCCGCGCACGGTCCGACGATCAGCGAGATCTGCGGGATCACACCCGAGGCGTGCACGTTGCGGCGGAAGATCTCCGCGAAGAGGCCCAGCGCCGCGACACCCTCCTGGATGCGGGCGCCGCCGCCGTCGTTGATGCCGATGACCGGACAGCCGGTCTTCAGCGCGAAGTCCATCACCTTGACGATCTTCTCACCGTAGACCTCGCCGAGCGAGCCGCCGAAGATGGTGAAGTCCTGCGAGTACACGCAGACGGGGCGGCCGTCGACCGTGCCGTACCCGGTGACGACACCGTCCCCGTACGGCCGGTTCTTCTCGATGCCGAAGTTCGTCGAGCGGTGCCGGGCGAATTCGTCCAGTTCCACGAAGGAACCCTCGTCGAGCAGGAGGTCGACGCGCTCACGCGCGGTCAGCTTGCCCTTCGCGTGCTGCTTCTCCACCGCGCGCGCGGAACCCGCGTGGGTCGCCTCGTCGATACGGCGCTGCAGGTCCGCGAGCTTGCCCGCGGTGGTGTGGATGTCGATCTCTTCCGGCTCGGACATCGGGTGGCGGCTCCCTGCCTGGTCACGGGGACGACGGTGCTGCTGATCAGCGGATGAACGGCTGACGGCCCGCAGCGCTGTACGGCTACTGATCCGTAGCGTATCGGCGCGGATACCGTTCGGCAGTGCGTCGTTTGACACACCTAGGGTGGCTTGCATGACACCCTCGGATGCGCCACAGAGCCGTTGGTCGGACCTGGACCGGCCGCCCCTGAACGTTCCCGCGCTGCGCCGCGGACTGCTGCGGCCGGACGGGCTGTGGACCTCGCTCGACGTCGTCGACAGCACCGGTTCGACCAACTCCGACCTCGCGGGGCGCGCGGGCTCCCTCACCGAGGGTGCCGTCCTGGTCGCCGAGGAGCAGACCGCCGGGCGCGGCCGGCTGGACCGCACCTGGACCGCCCCGGCCCGCTCCGGCCTGTTCTTCTCGGTCTATCTGACGCCGGGCCCCGTCCCCGTCCAGCGATGGGGCTGGCTGCCGCTCCTGGCGGGGGTCGCCGTGGCGACCGGCCTGGCGCGGTCGGCCGGCGTCGACACGGCACTGAAATGGCCCAACGACCTGCTGGTCACCATCCCCGAGGACTCCGACGAGCTCCGTCCGGGGGAGACCTCATCCGGCCAGGAGCGCAAGACGGGCGGCATCCTCGCCGAGCGGGCCGGTGACGGCGTCGTCATCGGTATCGGCCTCAACGTCTCCCTGCGCGCCGACGAACTGCCCGCCCCCACCGCCGCCTCGCTCGCCCTCGCCGGAGCGGTCTCCACCGACCGGGAAACGCTGCTGCGGGGCGTACTGCGCTCACTGGAGCAGTGGTACGGGCAGTGGCGCGCGGCCGACGGCGACGCGGCGGCCAGCGGCCTCCAGGAGGCCTACGCGGCGGGCTGCGCCACGCTCGGCCGGACGGTACGGGCCCAGCTGCCCGGCGACCGCACGCTCACCGGCGAGGCGGTGGCGATCGACGGGGACGGCCGGCTGGTCCTGTCCTCGGGCGAGGGTCTGCGCGAGCCGGTCTCCGCGGGCGACATCGTGCACCTGCGCGGCGCGGAGGGTGGACTGACCTGAGAGGCGGTCCGAGCGGCACGCACGCCCCGACCCGTCGGGTAACGCCTCGGCGACGTGAGGTAGGGCACACCTGCCGTATCGTTGAGGCGATCCACCGACAGATCGGCAGGGCAGTGCGCAGGGAACGGGCAGGAGGCGGCTGGTGACCGTCGACGACACGACCTCCGGAGCGGGCGATGAGCCCTCGCCGGACTCCTCGGTCCACGCGACACCGCATCACGACGTCGACCACACGGCCGAACCGACCGACGACCCGCTCGCGATCCGGCTGGAACAGCTGATCCTGGGCGCCGACCGGCGCTACACCCCGTTCCAGGCCGCCCGGACCGCGGGCGTCTCCATGGACCTGGCGTCCCGGTTCTGGCGGGCCATGGGGTTCGCCGACATCGGCCAGGCCAAGGCGCTGACCGAGGCCGACGTCCTGGCGCTGCGGCGGCTCTCCGGTCTCGTCGAGGCGGGGCTGCTCAGCGAGCCGATGGCGATCCAGGTGGCCCGGTCGACCGGGCAGACCACCGCCCGGCTGGCGGAATGGCAGATCGATTCGTTCCTGGAGGGCCTCACCGAGCCGCCCGAGCCCGGAATGACCCGCACCGAGGTCACGTACCCCCTGATCGAACTGCTCCTGCCGGAGCTGGAGGAGTTCCTGGTCTACGTGTGGCGGCGCCAGCTCGCCGCCGCCACCGGCCGGGTCGTGCAGGCCGCGGACGACGAGGAGATGGTCGACCGGCGCCTGGCCGTCGGCTTCGCCGACCTCGTCGGGTTCACCCGGCTGACCCGCCGGCTGGAGGAGGAGGAGCTCGGCGAGCTCGTCGAGTCCTTCGAGACCACCTGCGCCGACCTCGTGGCCGCGCACGGCGGCCGGCTCATCAAGACCCTCGGCGACGAGGTGCTCTTCGCCGCCGACGACGCCGGCACGGCCTCCGAGATCGCGCTGCGCCTCATCGAGGCGATGACCCTGGACGAGACGATGCCGGCGCTGCGCGTCGGCATCGCGTTCGGCACCGTCACCACCCGGATGGGCGATGTCTTCGGCACCACGGTGAACCTCGCCAGCCGGCTGACGTCGATAGCGCCGAAGGACGCCGTCCTGGTGGACGGGGCGTTCGCCGAGGAGCTGACCCGGACCGGCGACGCTCCGGTCTCCGAGGCCCGGGCCGCGGAGGAGGCGGCTGCGGCGAAGGAGAGCGCGGACGGCGGGGAACCGGCTCCCGTGCCCAAGTACCGCTACGGGCTGCAGCCGATGTGGCAGCGCCCGGTGCGTGGTCTCGGCATCGTCGAACCGTGGCTGCTGGCCCGTCGCGGCACGTCCTGACCACCGCCCGACCGCTGCCTGGTGTCGCGGCCGGCCCGACCGAGCACTTCCTGACCTTCCGGCCGGCCCGTCCCGGCCGCCCCCTGACCTCCCGCCCCGGGAGAGCTCTAGGATCCCTCCGGTAACGCTCGTTAACCGATACAGGGGTGCAGTCATGACCGTCACGTCCGAGCAGCGGTTCGGGGAGTTCGTCGTCGTACGGGGCCACGAGGGGCTGGACCATGTCGCCGAGCTGGTCCTGGACCGGCCCAGGGCCATGAACGCGGTGTCCACGGACATGGCCCGCTCGATCGCCGCCGCCTGTGCCGCGCTCGCCGCCGACCCGGACGTCCGGGTCACCGTCCTCACCTCCAGCCACGAGCGGGCCTTCTGCGTGGGCGCGGACCTCAAGGAGCGCAACTCCTTCACGGACGCCGACCTGGTGCGCCAGCGGCCCACCGCGCGCGCCGCCTACACCGGGGTGCTGGAACTGCCCATGCCGACGATCGCCGCGGTGCACGGCTTCGCGCTGGGCGGCGGGTTCGAGCTGGCCCTGTCCTGCGATCTGATCGTGGCCGACCGGACCGCCCTGGTCGGTCTGCCGGAGGTGTCGGTCGGGGTCATCCCGGGCGGCGGCGGCACCCAGCTGCTGCCGCGCCGGATCGGGGCCGCGCGCGCCGCGGAGCTGATCTTCACCGCGCGCCGGGTGGAGGCGGCCGAGGCGCGGGAGCTGGGCCTGGTCGACGAGCTGGTCGCGGACGGTCAGGACCGGACCGAGGCGCTGGCGCTCGCCGGCCGGATCGCCGCGAACTCCCCGGTGGGGCTGCGCGCGGCCAAGCGGGCCCTGCGGCTCGGCCACGGGCTCGATCTGCGGGCCGGCCTGGAGGTCGAGGACGCCGCCTGGCGTTCGGTGGCCTTCTCCGGCGACCGGGCGGAGGGCGTGGCCGCGTTCAACGAGAAGCGGAAGCCGAACTGGCCCGGGGAGTGACCGGTGGGTGACTCCGCGCACTCGCGGTGCGACGCACCGTGTCCAAGGAAGGTCGCAAACTGATCAAATCATCGCAAATCTACATAAGCTGGTGCGATGGGTGGTGACGATGCGCGGCTGCGGGCCGTGGTTTCGCTTGCGCAGGCGATGGCGGCGGCGCACACCCCTCGGGGGTGCTGGCGGGCGGCGGCGCTGGGGGCGTGCGAGGCGCTGGGCGGCAGTTTCGCCGCGTTGTCGGTCTGGGAGCGCGGGCGCGGACGGCTGCGGGTCCTGGTCAACGCGGGCGAGCGGGCGGACGGGGAGGAGGAGTTCCCCGACGAGGAGACGTACCCCGTGCACCAGTTCCCGGAGATCACCGAGTTCCTGCACGAGCGGTGGGCCGGGGGCGGTGAGCCGGACGCCTGGGTGGAGACCGCCGACGGTCCGGTGGAGCCGGAGCCCGGGGACGCCGGTGCGGGGGGTGCGGATGTGTCGGGTGCGCATGGTTACCGGCGCGGCTACTGCCATCAGCGGGTGGCCGCGCTGCGCCGGCGCGGGCGTGGCTGCTGTGTCGTCGCGCCGATCGTGCTGCACGGGCGGGCCTGGGGCGAGCTCTATGTGGCGCGGCCGTCGGGGGAGCCGGTGTTCGACCGCCGGGACGCGGACTTCGCCACGGTCCTGGCGGCCGTCGTGGCCGCCGGGATCTCCCAGACGGAGCGCCTGGAGGAGGTGCGCAAGCTCGCCTTCACCGATCCGCTGACCGGCCTCGCCAACCGGCGGGCCGTCGACATGCGGCTGGACGAGGCGGTGGAGCGGCACCGGGAGGACGGCTCGGTGGTGAGCCTGGTGGTCTGCGATCTCAACGGCCTCAAGTGGGTCAACGACACGCACGGGCACGCCGTCGGCGACCGTCTGCTGGAACGTTTCGGCTCCGTGCTGTCACGGTGCGGGGCCATGCTGCCCGGAGCGCTCGCGGCCCGGCTCGGCGGGGACGAGTTCTGTCTGCTGGCCCTGGGTCCCGGGGCGGACGAGGTGATCGCGGTGGCCACGGAGCTCTGCGAGCGCGCCGCCGAGCTGGAGTTCGGCAACGGGGTCGCCTGCGGGATCGCGTCCACGGGGGACCCGATCGGACCGGTGGTCTCCGCCCGGCGGCTCTTCCGGCTCGCGGACGCGGCCCAGTACCGGGCGAAGGCGGCACGCTCCACGAAGCCCGTGGTGGCGGGGCGTGACGGCGAGGTCATCCGGCTGGCCGACTCCCCGCCGAAAGCCGCCCACGACCGCCGCCGGCTGCGGGGAGCGGTCCCCGGAGCGACGGACGAGGTAAGGGGTCACCCCGAGGACCACTAGTGACATGAAGGGTTTCAATCCGTACGCTTCTGAATATGGATATGCATACAGTCGTGGTGGGGACGTCCGGTACCAGCGCTCAGGACGTCATCGCCGTGGCCCGGGGCAACGCCCGTGTCGAGCTCTCCGCCGCCGCGGTGAGCGCCCTGGCCGCCGCCCGCGAGATCGTGGACGCGCTCGCCGCCAAGCCCGAGCCGGTCTACGGCGTCTCCACCGGATTCGGCGCCCTGGCCAGCCGCCACATCAGCCCGGAGCTCCGTGCGCAGCTCCAGCGCAACATCGTCCGCTCGCACGCCGCCGGCATGGGCCCGCGGGTCGAGCGCGAGGTCGTCAGGGCGCTGATGTTCCTGCGGCTGAAGACGGTCGCCTCGGGCCACACGGGCGTGCGGCCCGAGGTCGCGCAGACCATGGCCGACGTACTCAACGCCGGGATCACACCCGTCGTTCACGAGTACGGTTCCCTCGGCTGCTCCGGCGATCTGGCACCGCTCTCGCACTGCGCCCTGACCCTGATGGGTGAAGGTGACGCGGAGGGCCCCGACGGGACGGTCCGCCCGGCCGGCGAGCTCCTCGCCGCCCATGGCATCACTCCGGTCGAGCTGCGCGAGAAGGAGGGCCTCGCCCTCCTCAACGGCACCGACGGCATGCTCGGCATGCTCGTGATGGCCCTCGCCGACCTGCGCAGCCTCTACACCTCGGCCGACATCACCGCGGCCCTCTCCCTGGAGGCGCTGCTCGGTACGGACAAGGTCCTGGCCCCCGAACTGCACGCCATCCGCCCGCACCCCGGCCAGGGCGCAAGCGCCGACAACATGCTGCGGGTGCTGGCCGGTTCGGGTCTGACCGGCCATCACCAGGATGACGCGCCGCGCGTCCAGGACGCCTACTCCGTGCGCTGTGCGCCCCAGGTCAACGGCGCGGGCCGCGACACACTCGCGTACGCCGCGACCGTCGCCGACCGCGAACTGGCGTCCTCGGTCGACAACCCCGTCGTCCTCCCGGACGGTCGGGTCGAGTCCAACGGGAACTTCCACGGGGCACCGGTCGCGTACGTCCTGGACTTCCTGGCGATCGTCGCCGCCGACCTCGGCTCGATCGCCGAGCGCCGCACCGACCGGCTGCTGGACAAGAACCGTTCGCACGGCCTGCCGCCGTTCCTCGCCGACGACGCCGGTGTCGACTCCGGCCTGATGATCGCCCAGTACACGCAGGCCGCCCTGGTCAGCGAGATGAAGCGGCTCGCCGTCCCGGCCTCCGCCGACTCGATCCCGTCCTCCGCGATGCAGGAGGACCACGTCTCGATGGGCTGGTCGGCCGCGCGCAAGCTCCGTACCGCCGTCGACAACCTCGCTCGGATCGTGGCCGTCGAGCTCTACGCGGCGACCCGCGCCGTCGAACTGCGCGCCGCGCAGGGACTGACCCCGGCCCCGGCCTCGCTCGCGGCCATCGAGGCGCTGCGGGCGGCGGGCGTCGAGGGTCCGGGACCGGACCGCTTCCTGTCGCCGGACCTGGCCGCGGCGGACGCCTTCGTCCGGGCGGGCAAGCTCGTCGCGGCGGTCGAGCCGGTCACGGGGCCGCTGGCCTGACCGTACGACCTGCGCCGAGGCGGCCACCGGGTCCGCCCGGTGGCCGCCTCCGCGATCCGGTCACACGGCCGGTCGCGGGCCTCCGCGCCGGCCCGAGTAGGTCACGAAGCCCGCTCCGATCCCCAGGAACGCCATCCCGCCGATGAGGTACGGCGTCGTGTCGATGCCCGTCCCGGTGTCGGCGAGCGAGCCGGTGTCCGTCTGTGGCCCGGTGACGGCGGCGCTGCGGCCCGCCGAGCCCGGGGCCGTGGCCGCGTCGCCCGCGTTGGCGGACGGCACGAACCACAGGGCGCAGAGCAGCGTTCCCGCAGCGGTGGCGGTCAGGAGCGGGCGGCGGGTGATAGCCACGGAATCGATCCCCCTCGGGGCAGCCGTACGTACGAGGGCTTCCCGAATGCCGGGTCCCCTCAGGCCTGTTGCACCGATGCTAATGAACGCAGCGGGTCGCGGGAAAGCCATGGCGGCAGGCGGCTTACGCTCCGCCTCATGAGTACTTCTGAGTCATCACGATTCGTTCGCCTTCGTGTCGAAATGGTGTTGGAGATCACGGACCCCGAAGCCCTGAGCGGAACCGCCCTGGAAAGCCTCGCCGCGGAGTACGGCGAGCCCGGCGGGGAGTCCGCCGAAGAACGCACGCATGCCGAGGCCGCCGTACGGGAAGACGGTGCGGAGGCCCTTGCCTCGCTGATCGACCCGTTCGACCTGGTCAGCGAGGTTCCCGGGGTCGAGCTGACCCAGGCCTCCTGGAGCAGCGAGACCATCGACTACGACCCGGAGGACCCGGACGGATGGGACCTCGACGACGGCCAGGACGAGGACGGGGACGACTACGCCGACGAGGAAGCGGAAGAGGGCGACGGCGACCGGAGCACTTCCGGCGTCCCGCACAATGGGGAGAAGGACGACAAGCGCGGCAGCACGGAGCGGCGGGCCTAGCAGGTGGGAACACCGGCCCCGGCCCGCTTCGGCGGACCGGGGCCGGTGCGCGTGAGCGGCCGGTGGATCCGGATCGCGGACGTGCGGTACAACCGGGTCGTGCACCGGCTGGTACCCAGGTGACGAACAGCGGGAACCACCGCTGCCGCCACCGCGTCGATGAGTGGTGTTCCCCACATCCGAACCGGATATGGAACGGGACACCTGTTCAAGGTGTTCTTGGAGCATTGACGGGGATTGCCGGCCGACGGGCCGGCGCGGGGTTTTTCGGGGATTTCGGCAACGATGGAGAAGCGTGTGATGACGGACAGCAAACGGCGCAAGGGCCTCATGGCCGCGTCCGCACTGCTCGGCGGCGTGCTGGTGCTTTCGGCCTGCAGCGACGGCGGCGACAAGGGCGGCCCCAGCCCCGACAGCTCGAAGAAGTCACAGGCGGCCGAGGTCGACAAGGCGGCGGCCGAGGAGGCCTCCGAGGCGCAGATAGCGATCTCGCCGAAGAACGGCGCGACCAACGCGAGCATCAACAACGCCGCCAAGGTCACCGTCACCCAGGGCAAGCTGACCGTCGTCACGATGACCACGGCGGCCGGTGAGAGCGTCAAGGGCACCCTGTCCGCCGACGGCACCAGCTGGAAGCCGGACGCGCAGCTGGAGCGTTCGACCACCTACAAGATCAACGCGACGGCGCAGGACTCGAAGGGCCGCGAGGCGCACGAGAACTCCTCGTTCACCACCGTGTCGCCCGCCAACAGCTTCATCGGGAACTTCACCCCCGAGGACGGCTCCACCGTCGGCGTCGGCATGCCCGTCTCGATCAACTTCAACAAGCCGATCACGGACCAGAAGGCCGTCCAGGCCGGCATCACCGTGACGTCCAGCAGCGGCCAGCAGGTCGCCGGCCACTGGTTCAACTCCCAGCGGCTGGACCTGCGCCCCGAGGACTACTGGACGGGCGGCTCCACCGTCACGCTGAAGCTGGCGCTGGACGGCGTCGAGGGCGCGGACGGCGTCTACGGCGTGCAGCAGAAGACGGTCACCTTCAAGATCGGCCGCAACCAGGTGTCGACG
Source organism: Streptomyces sp. OR43 (assembly GCF_008042275.1). Taxonomy (GTDB): domain Bacteria; phylum Actinomycetota; class Actinomycetes; order Streptomycetales; family Streptomycetaceae; genus Streptomyces. Next base: position 2,664,443 of record NZ_RDBK01000043.1, read on the forward strand.
GTGGACGCCAAGACGCACACGATGACCGTCACCCAGAACGGCAAGACGATCAAGACCATCCCGATCTCGGCCGGTTCGTCGGACAACCCGACGTACAACGGCCAGATGGTGATCTCCGAGAAGTTCAAGGAGACCCGGATGGACGGTTCGACGGTCGGCTTCACCGACGACGACGGCAAGGGTGAGTACGACATCAAGGACGTGCCGCACGCCATGCGGCTGTCCACGTCGGGCACCTTCATCCACGGCAACTACTGGGGCGCCAAGTCGATCTTCGGCTCCGCCAACACCAGCCACGGCTGCGTCGGCCTCGCCGACGCCAAGGGCGCAGGCGACCCCAACGCCCCCGGCGCCTGGTTCTACAACAACTCCATGATCGGCGACGTGGTCATCGTCAAGAACTCCCCGGACGCGACCATCAAGCCCGACAACGGCCTCAACGGCTGGAACATGAGCTGGGCCGAGTGGACGGCGGGCTCCCAGGCCTGAGCCGGCCGCACCCCCGCCCCGTACGCCGCAGGCGGCGGCTCCGCGATCCCCACGGATCCCGGAGCCGCCGCCCGCGGCGTTTCCGGACCGTTCTCATCCCGCTCTCATCGTGGCCTTAACCCACCATCACAAGCGGTCCCTAGCCTCGCGCCATGTTCTTCACCTACCTCCGGCGCGAGCTGCGCCGCCGCAGAAAGGCGGCGCTCGTCGTCGCCTCGGGGCTCGCCCTCGGCATTGCGCTCGTCATCATCGTCAGCTCGGTCTCCTCGGGCATGAGCAAGGCCCAGGACAAGGTCCTTCAATCGCTGTACGGCCTCGGCACGGACATGACCGTCACCAAGGCCGCCGCGGCCCCGGGCTCCGGCACGGAGCGCCCCAGGTTCGAGTTCGACGCCAAGGACGGCGACGACGACGCGACGCAGAGCACCGACCGGGTCATGGTCCAGGGCTTCCAGAGCCTGGCCGCCACCACGGTCGACAAGGTGGGCAAGCAGACCGGCGTCGCCGACGCCGTCGGCGGGCTGAGCCTGACCGTCATGAAGGTGGACGGCCAGTTCAAGCGCGGCGAGTTCAAGCAGGACGAGAGCGCCACGGCCGGAGGCGGCGGACGCGGCGGCCCCGGCGGCGGCAGCACCCAGCCGCAGGGCGAGGTGCAGGGCGGCGGAGCCTCCTTCGACGTCAACTCCTACACCGTGTACGGCACCGACGTCACCAAGCAGGACCTCGGCCCGCTCACCTCGTCGAAGATCACCACCGGACGTACGTTCAAGACGACCGAGACCAACGCGAAGGTGGCGGTCGTCGACGCCGCGTACGCGAAGGAGAAGGAACTCTCGACCGGCAAGACGGTCACGATCCACGGGACCAAGTTCTCGATCGTCGGCGTCTCGACGGCCGAGAGCGGTGACGCGGCCGCGAACCTCTACATCCCGCTCCAGCAGGCGCAGACCCTCGCCGACTCGAAGGACAAGGTCACCACGGTCTACGTCAAGGCCGCCGACTCGCAGCAGATCGACAGCGTCAAGGCCACGATCCAGAAGAACATCACGGGCACCACGGTCACCACCTCCGCCGACCTCGCGGACACCGTGTCCGGCTCCCTGTCCACCGCGTCCGACCTGGCCTCCAGCGTCGGCAAGTGGCTCTCCATCGCCGTGCTCATCGCCGCCTTCCTGGTGGCCGGACTCCTCACGTCCTCCGCGGTCAGCCGCCGCGTACGGGAGTTCGGCACGCTCAAGGCACTCGGCTGGAAGAGCGGCCGGGTCACCCGTCAGGTCATCGGCGAGGCCCTCGTCAACGGCCTGATGGGCGGCGTCCTCGGCATCGCGATCGGCCTGGCCGGCGCCTACGCCGTCACCGCCGTCAGCCCCACCCTCACCGCTCAGCTCGGCTCCACGGGCGGCGGCGCGGGACGCGGCGGCGGCATGGGCGGCCCCGGCCGGCAGACCGCGTCCAAGGCGCTCGACATCGCGCTGACCGCACCCGTCTCCCTCTCCGTCATCCTGATGGCCGTCGGCCTGGCCGTGGCGGGCGGGCTGATCGCGGGCGCCTTCGGCGGCTGGCGCGCGTCCCGGCTGCGCCCCGCCGACGCACTGCGCCGCGTCGAGTAGCCCGCACGGGATGACCGGCGACCGGGCATCCCGTACCCCGTCCCCCAGCGATCCCCGGTCCACGGGCGCCCCCCGAGGCGGTCGCCCGGGATCCGCGATCACCGCCCAGCAGGAGCTGACCCATGTACACGCTTCAAGGCGTCACCAAGCAGTACACACGCGGCAAGTCCACCGTCCACGCGCTCGCCGGCGTCGACCTGACCATCGAGGACGGCGGCCGCCTGGTCATCCAGGGCCCGACCGGCGGCGGCAAGTCCACGCTGCTGCAGATGCTCGGCGGCCTGGACCGCCCCACCGCCGGCAGCGTCGAGCTCGACGGGGTGGACCTCGCGAAGCTCAGCGAGGCCAAGCTCACCAAGGTGCGCGCCGAGAACATCGGCTTCGTCTTCCAGAGCTTCAACCTCATCCCCACGCTCACCGCCCAGGAGAACGTCGAGACCGCTCTCGTCCCGCTCGGCGTCAAGACGTCCGAGCGCCGCAGAAGAGCGGCCGAGGCACTCGACTCGGTCGGGCTCGGCGAACGCCTCGCCCACCTCCCCAGCGAGATGTCCGGCGGCCAGCAGCAGCGCGTCGCGATCGCCAGGGCCCTGGTCAAGCAGCCCAAGGTGCTGCTCGCCGACGAGCCCACCGGCAACCTCGACGAGTCCATGCGCGACGAGATCATGGAGGTGCTGGAGACCCTGTGGAAGGAGCACGGGCTGACCTTCATCATGGTCACCCACGACAGCGCGATCGCCCGCAGGGCCCCGCGCCTGGCGACCATCCGCAAGGGCAAGGTCACCATCACGGAGAACGCCGCGGCCTGACCCGGCGACACTGGGGCCCGGCGACCCACGGGCCCGGCGACCCACGGGCCCGGCGACCCACGGGCCCGGCGGCCCGGCGGCCCGGCGGCCCAGCGACCCAAGGGCCGCCGGGCCGGCCGGTTCGCGGGGTCCGGGGGCCACACGCTGTCCGGCGGCCGGTTCGCGGGGCCGGGACCCACGTGCCGCCCGGCGGGCCAGTTCGCCCGGGCCAGGTCCCCCACGCCGTCCGGCAGCCAGTCAGCAGGACCGAGGTTCCCTACGCCGTCCGGCGGCCCTCAGCCGGCCGCCCGCCCGGCCGCCACGGCCCTGCGGTGCGCCACCAGATCGGAGCGGCGGACCTGGCGGAGGCCGGCCAGGTCGCTGTACGCGGCGCCTTCCTCGCAGGCCGTTCTCGGAGCCGGACCGCTTCCGGCCGGCCGGGCGCGCAGCCCGTACCAGGGCTGCAGCGGCAGCCAGCACAGCCCGTACAGCCAGCGCCGCACCAGCCGTACGGGGCCCGGCCGCCCCACGTCCGGCACGCTCACCACCCGTATCCCCATGATCAGCTTTCCCGCTCCCGCACCCGCGATTGCGGTGAGCACCACCTGGTTGAGGAACGAGACGACGAGCACCGGCCCGATCAGCAGCCCGACGACCCGGGGAACGGCCGCCGAGTCCACGTACGGCCGGACGAGTAAGCCGCTGGTGAGCAGGCAGAGGTAGCAGTCGAGCCCCACGGCGAGATACCGGCGCATCTCACCCGCCCGGGGCGGTGTCCCCGGCGCGGGCCGCTCCGCCCGCCCGGGGACGTACGAGGGCCCAGGCTGCCCGTAACCGAGCAGTGGCCCGGCGCCCAACGGCGGTTGTCTGTACGGAGTATGGGGATCGCGGCCCTTGCGGTACCCCCGTGATGTCGTCATGACGGAATCATGTCTGATAGCCCGTCACCGCGGGCCCGGACCGCACACCTGCGGGCATCGTGGCCGCCTGCGCCGTGGTGCAGCCTGCTACACCACCGGTCCGGGAGCCCGGTCCCTCGTGCCCGGGTCCGTGCGCCGGAAGGATGGGGGACACAGCCGGGCAGGGGCCCGGCACAGCCGCCCGACCTCCTGGAGGAACCCGTGAAGCCGCTGCTCTGGACCATGCTCCTCGTCGCACTCGTCGCGAACGTCTCGCTGAACTTCATGGTGGAACAGGAAGGGCTGCACATTGCCCTGAGTGTCGTCTCGGGCGTGGTCGTGCTCGCGTCGGCGGCGGGCCTGTGGATGCTGCGCGGCCCGCGCGAGAACTGAGGGCGGACCTCACAGTCATCCGTGCGCCCTTGTGAGGTTCACCACTTCGAATGACACGCGACCTCGCCGCAAGCCCGCCGATTCTGCCCGGAACCGGCCTGGGGCGGGGCAGCGGCGGCCCTTCCGTACGCGGCACGCGGGGATCATCATGTGGATGCCCGTGGAGCATCCTGCCGCCCCACTGGGACACTCGATACGCCACAACGGTCCTGTACGTCGCTTTCGTGAGCACGGTATGCGTGATGTCGGGCGACGCCCTCAACGGCGAGGGGGGACCTGGTGCCCCTCGGGACGGGGGCGCCTTCGCGCATGAGCCGACCCATGGAAGGTCTTGATCAGATGACGGCCACCCCTGACTCCGCAACGCCGCCCGCCGCCCACCGCGTCATCGAGCCGCTGTACGCGGAGATCCTCCGCCGCAACCAGGGCGAGAAGGAGTTCCACCAGGCCGTACGCGAGGTCCTGGAGACGCTCGGCCCGGTGCTGACCCAGCGGCCGGAGTTCGTGGACGCCCGGATCATCGAGCGCATATGCGAGCCGGAGCGCCAGCTCATCTTCCGTGTGCCGTGGTCGGACGACTCCGGCGACATCCACGTCAACCGCGGCTTCCGGGTCGAGTTCTCCAGCTCGCTGGGCCCGTACAAGGGCGGGCTGCGCTTCCACCCCTCGGTCAACCTCGGCATCGTGAAGTTCCTCGGCTTCGAGCAGATCTTCAAGAACGCCCTCACCGGCATGCCCATCGGCGGCGGCAAGGGCGGCTCCGACTTCGACCCGAAGGGCCGCTCGGACGCCGAGATCATGCGGTTCTGCCAGTCGTTCATGACGGAGCTCCACCGCCACCTCGGCGAGTACACCGACGTGCCCGCCGGCGACATCGGCGTGGGCGGCCGCGAGATCGGCTACCTCTTCGGCCAGTACAAGCGGATCACCAACCGCTACGAGTCCGGCGTCCTCACCGGGAAGGGCCTCGGCTGGGGCGGCGCCCTGGTGCGTACGGAGGCGACCGGCTACGGCTGCGTCCTGTTCACCGCCGAAATGCTCCGCAGCCAGGGCGACAGCCTCGACGGCCGGCGCATCGCCGTCTCCGGCTCGGGCAACGTCGCGATCTACGCCATCGAGAAGGCCCAGCAGCTCGGCGCCACGGTGGTGACCTGCTCGGACTCCGACGGCTACGTCGTGGACGAGAAGGGCATCGACCTCGCCCTGCTCAAGGAGATCAAGGAGGCCGGCCGCGGTCGCGTCTCCGAGTACGCCGAACGCCGGCCCGAGGCCGTCTTCGTGCCCGGCACCGGCGTCTGGAACGTGCCCTGCGATGTGGCGCTTCCCTGCGCCACGCAGAACGAACTCCACGAGGCCGACGCGCTGACCCTCGTACGCAACGGTGTGAAGGCGGTCGCCGAGGGCGCCAACATGCCCACCACCCCCGAGGCCGTCCGCGTGTTCCAGGAGGCCGGGGTGGCCTTCGCCCCCGGCAAGGCGGCCAACGCGGGCGGCGTGGCCACCAGCGCTTTGGAGATGCAGCAGAACGCCTCGCGCGACTCCTGGACCTTCGCCCACACGGAGGAGCGGCTCGCGCAGATCATGCGCCACATCCACGACTCCTGCTACACCACGGCGGAGCGCTACGGCAGCCCCGGCAACTACGTGGTCGGCGCGAACATCGCCGGCTTCGAGCTGGTGGCGGACGCGATGCTGGCACAGGGCCTGATCTGACGGGAGATCCGGCGCATAGACACCGGCCCGGGACGCGGACGCGTCCCGGGCCGGTGTCTATGCCGCGGGCCGCGGACGGCGCCGGAACGTCTCCGCCAGCCCCGTGTTCACCACGACCACGACGGCCATGACCAGCGCCGCCACCGGGTGTCCCACCGCGAACAGGCCGAAGGCGCCGCCGCCCAGTACCACGGCTTTCACCGCGAGCACTCCGGCCAGCGGCGGGCGGAAGCGAGCGCGGGGTGCTGCGAACAGCCCCCACAGGGTGACGGCGATCGCCAACAGTGCGGTGCCCAGGAGCAGTTGGACGGCCAAGCCGTCCCCGAGGCTGTACCCCCACCAGAACAGGCAGGCCAGCGCCGCCAGTTCGACGAGGAACGCCAGAACCTCGTTGGCGGCCCACCAGGGCCGGCCGTTCAGTGAAGGTATCGCCGGTCCGCCCGTGCCGTTGTCATGCATGGTGCCCCCCACCCTCGGCGTTCACGTCCGGGGTGAGGGTAACCGGCTCAGCTCCCGGCCGGGGCCACGCCGATCGGGCAGGAGACCCCCGTGCCGCCGATCCCGCAGTAGCCCGCCGGGTTCTTGTCGAGGTACTGCTGGTGCGCGGGCTCCGCGGGCCAGAAGGTGCGGCCTTCGGCGGGCAGGATCTCCGTGCTGATCTCGCCGTACCCGGAGCCCGTGAGGACCTTCTGGTACGCCTCGCGGGAGGCGGCCACGGCCGCCGCCTGCTCGGGGGAGTGGGTGTAGACGGCGGAGCGGTACTGGGTGCCCACGTCATTGCCCTGGCGGAAGCCCTGGGTCGGGTCGTGGGACTCCCAGAAGACCTTCAGGAGCTGGGCGTACGTGACGGTCTTCGGGTCGTAGACCACGCGGACCGCCTCCGTGTGCCCGGTCAGGCCCGAGCAGACCTCCTCGTACGCGGGATTCTCCGTATAGCCGCCCTGGTAGCCGACGAGCGTCGTCCAGACCCCGTCGGTCTCCCAGAACTTCCGCTCGGCGCCCCAGAAACAGCCCATCGCGAAGTCCGCGACCTCCAGGCCCTCCGGGTAGGGGCCCAGCAGGGCGTTGCCCAGGACCGTGTGCCGGGACGGGACGGTGAATTCCGGGGTGGCGCGGCCGCGCAGGGCCTCCTCCGGGGTGGGGAGCTGCGGGGTGCGGCGGTGCAGGAACATGCGGGGGCTCCTCCTGGGTCGGTGTGCTGTCCGTACAACGTCCCGGGAGCGCCGCGGATTCCGCGCGCCCGCGGTCAGCGCCGGGGCGTGCCGTCCTCGGACTCGAAGGTCTCGGCGTAGTCGACGGCCCGCTTGCGGGCCCTGAGCCAGAAGTACACGCCGAGGCCGATCAGGATCAGGGGTATCAGTCGGGCCACGGGAACACCGGTCCTTGTCGTGAGGTCGGCCGCTGCTGCGCGGTATCGGTGTCTCCACGGTCGCACACCGGCTACCGGAGCAGCGTCGCCGGGCTGCCGCCGTTCGCCTCGTAGCCGGCCACCGCCAGGGCCCGGTACACGGTGTACTCGGCGGCCGGGTCGGAGTTCTCCGTCCACGGCAGCGCGCCCACGTGCCCGTCGATGTGGACCAGCTGGTTCATCGCCTCGGACCAGCGCTCCATCCGGACCAGGAACAGCACCAGGAGATGGCGGACGTGCGCGAGCATCGGGTCGTCGGCGCGGGCCGCGTGGACCGCGAACATCGCACCCTCGACCGCCCTGGTCACCACCTGGCTCCGGTAGAACCCCTGCACCAGATTGACCTCGGGCAGATGCTCGTACACCGCGAACAGCGGCAGCGCCGCCAGCAGCGAGCCCTGCGGGGCGCGGGCGGCCGCCGCGGTCGCGAAGCGGTCGGCCTCCTCGCGCGATCCGTGCCACTTCTCGCACCAGAAGTGCAGCGCCGCGATGTGCGCGCCCATGTGGGCCGGCGCCCGGTCGATGATCTTCGCCCAGAGCTGGTCGAACTCCTCGTGGGAGTAGCCCAGTCCACGGGCCACGGCCAGCTCCACGAGATACGGCACCGGGTCGCCCGGCGCCAGCAGGGCCGCCTCGCCGACCACCGTACGGGCCTCCTCCAGGATGATCCGGAAGTCGTCCGTACCGGCCGTCGACGAACGCCACGCCTGCTGGACCAGGAACTCCGCGTGCACGGCCGCGCCGCCCGCGTCCTTCGGCGCCTCGGCCCGCCACTTGCGCAGCCAGGCCCCGCCGACGCCCGGCCGCCGCATCAGCTCCAGCGAGGCGGCCCCGGCGAACGCCTGCACCCGCTGCCACCGCACCTCGCCGTCCTTCGGCGTACCGGACAGCAGCTGGGAAGCCGCCCGCCACTCCTGGGTGTGCTGGACGACATCGAGCACGTCGAGGAGATCCTGGTCGGGGCCCGGCATCCGGATGTCCAGCTCCTCCTGCCGTACGAAGCCGTACGTGTCCGGGTCGGCGGCGTCCGGGGAGCCCGGTGCCACCTGACGGATACCGCCGCGACGCCGCAGCACGAAGGGGCCGATGACCGCGGCGAGCATGCACAGCGCGAGCAGGAACCACAGAATCTCCATGCCCCCATTGTCACCGGACGGCCCGGTGCTCCGTGAGCGGCCTCGGCGGCGGACTACGCTCGGGCCCCATGAGCGACCAGCACAGCTTCGAAACTCTCGCGATCCACGCGGGGAACACCGCCGATCCCCTCACCGGCGCCGTTGTTCCGCCCATTTACCAGGTGTCCACGTACAAGCAGGACGGCGTGGGCGGGCTGCGCGGCGGCTACGAGTACAGCCGCAGCGCCAACCCGACGCGCACCGCGCTGGAGGAGAACCTCGCGGCCCTGGAGGGCGGCCGCAGGGGACTCGCCTTCGCGTCCGGCCTCGCCGCCGAGGACTGCCTGCTCCGTACGCTGCTGACCCCCGGCGACCACGTGGTCATCCCGAACGACGCCTACGGCGGCACGTTCCGGCTGTTCGCGAAGGTCGCCTCGCGCTGGGGCGTGGAGTTCTCCGTGGCCGACACCTCGGACGTGGCGGCGGTACGGGCCGCGATCACCCCGCGTACCAAGGCGATCTGGGTGGAGACCCCGTCCAACCCGCTGCTCGGCATCACCGACATCGCGGCCGTCGCTGGGGTCGCCCGCGCCGCCGGCGCACGCCTGGTCGTCGACAACACCTTCGCGAGCCCCTACCTCCAGCAGCCCCTCGCCCTCGGCGCCGATGTCGTGGTCCACTCCACCACCAAGTACATGGGCGGCCACTCGGACGTCGTCGGCGGCGCACTGATCGTCAACGACCCCGACCTGTCCGAGGAGTTGGCGTACCACCAGAACGCGATGGGCGCCGTCGCCGGGCCGTTCGACGCCTGGCTGGTGCTGCGCGGCATCAAGACGCTGGCCGTCCGGATGGACCGGCACAGCGAGAACGCCACCAAGGTCGCCGACCTGCTGACCCGCCACCCCAAGGTCACCCAGGTCCTCTACCCCGGCCTGCCCGAGCACCAGGGCCACGAGATCGCCGCCAAGCAGATGAAGGCCTTCGGCGGGATGGTGTCGTTCCGCGTCGCGGGCGGCGAGGAAGCGGCCGTCGAGGTCTGCAACCGCGCGAAGCTCTTCACGCTCGGTGAGTCGCTCGGCGGCGTCGAGTCGCTGCTGGAGCACCCGGGCCGGATGACGCACGCCTCCGCCGCCGGATCCCCGCTGGAGGTCCCGGCCGATCTGGTGCGGCTCTCCGTCGGCATCGAGAACCGCGACGACCTGCTGGCCGACCTGACGCAGGCGCTCGGCTAGTCCGCTGGTCCGTGTACGTGTGGGCGGGGCCGGCTCTGCCGGCCCCGCCCCTGGTGTGCCTGTGTTCCCTGGTGTGTCTGGTGCGGCCGCCCTCAGGCCGTGACCTTCTCGTCCTCGAGCGAGGCCCTGACCTGCTCCCGCAGCTCGGGGCTGTCGGTGTGCTCATGGACGGAGACCGCGTGCTCGGTCGCGGCCCGCACGACTTCCTCCTCCTCGCCGGAGATGGTCAGCGAGCAGTTCGACACACTCGGATACTTACGGCAGTCGGCGATCTTCCTGGTCATCACAGCCTCCTCGGCCGATGCCCTTCCAGGATAGACCGGGCCGCCCCGCGCGCCCCGGCCCGTCAGCGGCCCCGGCGGCCCTGCGGTCACTGGCCCCGGCGGGCGTTGAGCCGGGCGGCCCGGCGGGTCAGGTGGTCGCGCTCCGCGAGGTTCGGGGCCCGGTGGGCCGCCTCCGCGTACAGCAGCGCCGCCTTCTCCAGGTCACCGTCGCGCTCGTGGAGGTAGGCCGCCACCGCGGTGTGGCGGGGGAGCGAGGCGTCCAGCGCCGCGAGCGCCGCCAGACCGGCGCGCGGCCCGTCGGCCTCCCCGACCGCGACCGCGCGGTTGAGCCGGACGACCGGGCTGTCGGTCAGGCGCGCGAGCTCGTCGTACCACTCGACGATCTGCACCCAGTCGGTCTCCTCGGCGGCGGGCGCGTCCGCATGGAGCGCCGCGATGGCGGCCTGGGCCTGGAACTCGCCCAGCCGGTCGCGGGCGAGGGCCGCCTGAAGGATCCCGACGCCCTCGGCGATCGACGCCGTGTCCCACCGGCCGCGGTCCTGCTCGGCCAGCGGGACCAGGCTGCCGTCGGACGCCGTCCGGGCGGCACGCCGGGCATGGTGGAGCAGCATGAGGGCGAGCAGCCCCGCCACCTCCGGGTGGTCGACGGCGGCCGCGACCTGCCGGGTGAGCCGGATGGCCTCGGCGGCCAGGTCGACATCGCCGGAATAGCCCTCGTTGAAGACCAGGTACAGGACGCGCAGCACCGTGGCGACATCGCCCGGCCGGTCGAAACGCACACCGGAGACCGTGCGTTTGGCCCGGCTGATGCGCTGCGCCATGGTCGCCTCGGGCACCAGATACGCCGCGGCGATCTGGCGGGTGGTGAGCCCGCCGACCGCCCGCAGCGTGAGCGCGACCGCCGACGCCGGGGTCAGCGACGGGTGCGCGCACAGGAAGTACAGCTGGAGCGTGTCGTCCCCCGCGGGCGCCGGCCCGGGCACCGGCTCCTCCTCGACCCGGTCCTCACGGCGGCGGCGTGCGGTGTCGGCGCGCGTGGCGTCGAGGAACTTGCGCCAGGCCACGGTGATCAGCCAGCCCCTGGCATCCCGCGGCGGGTCGGCCTCCCAGACCCGGAGCGCCTCGACCAGGGCGTCCTGCACCGCGTCCTCGGCCGCCGCGAAGTCGGCTCCGCGGCGGACGAGGACGGTGAGCACGCCCGGGGTGAGGGTCCTGAGCAGGGCCTCGTCGATCCGGTTCATCCGGGAGATCACTCCGTGATGGTCGGGGCCTCGGTCAGGAACGGACGCAGCTCAAGCCACTCGTGGATCGGCCTGCCACCCGCGCCGGGGGCGGCCGACAGCTCCCCGGTCAGCTCGACGGCACGCTCGTAGCTGTCGACGTCGATGATCATCCAGCCGGCGATGAGGTCCTTGGTCTCGGCGAACGGTCCGTCGGTGACCGGCGGGCGCCCCTCGCCGTCGTAGCGGACCCACGCGCCCTCGGGGGCGAGCGCCTGCCCGTCGACGAACTCGCCGGTCTTCTCCAGGCGGGCCGCGAAGTCGTTCATGTACTGCACGTGGGCCGAGATCTCCTCGGGCGTCCACTGGTCCATGGACACGTCGTTGACCGGAGCCGGGGCGCCGCGGTAGTGCTTCAGCAGCAGGTACTTGGCCATGATCATTCTCCTTGGTGTTCGCTCTCGGCGACCCGTTCCGGTCGCTCTCACCCCGGGGACGGAGCCGCTCACGGGTTCTCGACATCCACGGACGAACCTTTTTCCCGGCTCCCGAACGAGCGTAGGTGAGCCGTCCCGCGCATCCCGGTTCCGCCGCCCTACCAGCCGTCCAGTGGCGGTGTCGTCCCGGCGGGCGGCGCCTGCCAGGGCTGAACCAGCACCGCCCACACCGTGAACGCCACGACCACCGCTCCCGCCGCCACCAGCCACAGCCGGCGTAGCACCCGCCGGCGGCTCACCAGCCGGGCGCCGCGCCGCGCCGCCCGCGCCGGCAGGTCCGCGGGCACCAGCGGACGGGAGGCCTCCAGCATCCGCCGAACCTCGTCATCGTTGCGCCGGACACCGTTCACGGCGCGGCCCGCGACCGCCGGATGCGCCCCCACCGCGCCGTCGGGCCCCGGGTGCCGCGCATCGTGGCCACCGAGCGGTCGCAGACCGTACGGATCCGCTCCACCGCGATCCCGAGCAGCGCCGACGCCTGCTCCTCCGGGACACCTTCGTACAGCCGAAGCACCAGAACCAGCCGCTCCTGCGGGGTCAGCCGGTCCAGCAGACCGCCGCGCGGTCGGCGGTGCCGCCACGCCTGACGGGCGAACCGGACGGAAAGGTCCTGCCGGGTGCGGACGTACGGATCCTCGCCGTGCAACTGGTCCCAGTCCGCGTAGGTCCGGGCCAGCGCGGCCGTCAGCAGCCGCTGCGCGCGCTCCTCGGTCCCGGGCGGGTGCGGTCGCAGACCGTACGGATCCGCTCCACCGCGATCCCGAGCAGCGCCGACGCCTGCTCCTCCGGGACACCTTCGTACAGCCGAAGCACCAGAACCAGCCGCTCCTGCGGGGTCAGCCGGTCCAGCAGACCGCCGCGCGGTCGGCGGTGCCGCCACGCCTGACGGGCGAACCGGACGGAAAGGTCCTGCCGGGTGCGGACGTACGGATCCTCGCCGTGCAACTGGTCCCAGTCCGCGTAGGTCCGGGCCAGCGCGGCCGTCAGCAGCCGCTGCGCGCGCTCCTCGGTCCCGGGCGGGTCCACCGGTTCAGCCGTGAGCAGGGCCGCGACGTGCAGCAGCCGGCCCGTCGCGCCCGCCGCGAAGGCCTCGAACTCCTGGGCGCGGCGCCGCTGCCGGCCCGCGTGACGCTCTCGCACGAGGTCAATCGGAGCGCTCCGCCGGTCCCGGGTCAACCCCCGGGAGCCCGGCGGTCCGCGCTATCCCGCAGGCGGGGCCTGGTGCGCCGCCTGCCGGGCCGCCAGGGCCGCGTTGAAGCGGGTGAGGAGGGCGCAGAACGTGTCCCGCTCGTCCTCGGACCACTCGTCCGTCACCTGCGACATCAGTTCGCGCCGCGAGGAGCGCACCTCGTCCAGCCGGGCCTGCCCGCGCGGGGACAGCTGGAGCACGACCGCACGGCCGTCCTCCGGATGCGAAGTGCGCTTGACCAGACCGGTGTCCACCAGCGGCGCGACCTGCCGGGTCACGGTCGAGGAGTCGATCCCCATCCCGGCGGCCAGCGCCTTGACGCCCATGGGGCCTTCCCGGTCCAGCCGGTTGAGCAGCAGATACGCGGCGCGGTCCATGGAGTTGCGCACCTGTCCGACGCCGCCGAGGCGGGTCTGCTCGGCGCGCCGGGCGAAGACCGCCACCTGGTGCTGCAGAGCGTCGAGAAGGTGGTCGTGACCCGGGTTCTCCGGGGTGGCGCCCCCGGAAGGAGACGCGGCAGTCGTCATGTCCTGAGGGGGCATGGCCGGGGGCTCTCTTCGTACGGTGTCGGATGGGTGGGGGACAGAGTACGCGGCCCCGGGGCAACGCGTACCAGTGCCGCACAAACCTGCGGACATCGGCGCATGAGGGGGCCGCCGGCAGCGGCCGCAAGCCTTTTCACCTGCAAGACTTGCGGTATGAACTTCCCGCCGCCCGGCCGATTTCCCCCGCTGATCCTCGATGACGTCCGGGGTGCGCAGAAGATGCTTTCCGGCGTCTCCCGGGTCACGCCGCTGGAAGGCAGCCGGCATCTGTCCGCGCTGGTGGGCGCACCCGTCCAGTTCAAGTGCGAGAACCTGCAGCGGACCGGCTCGTTCAAACTGCGGGGCGCGTACGTACGGATCTCGGGCCTCTCCCCCGTCGAACGGGCCGCCGGTGTCGTCGCCGCGAGCGCCGGAAACCATGCGCAGGGTGTAGCGCTCGCGTCTGCGCTGCTCGGCGTACGGTCAACGGTCTTCATGCCGGTCGGCGCGCCACTGCCCAAGATCGCCGCGACCCGTGAGTACGGAGCCGAGGTGCGGCTGCACGGCCATGTCGTCGACGAGACGCTCGCCGCGGCGCAGGAGTACGCACAGGAGACCGGCGCGGTCTTCATCCACCCCTTCGACCACCCGGACATCATCGCGGGCCAGGGCACGGTGGGCCTGGAGATCCTGGACCAGTGTCCCGAGGTACGCACGATCGTCGTCGGCATCGGCGGCGGCGGTCTCGCGGCGGGCATCGCCGTGGCGGTGAAGGCGATCCGGCCCGACGTGCGGATCGTCGGCGTGCAGGCCGCCGGCGCGGCCTGCTACCCGCCGTCGCTGGCCGCCGGCCACCCCGTGTCGATCGGCTCGCTCCAGACGATGGCGGACGGCATCAAGGTGGGACGCCCCGGCGACGTGCCGTTCGGGCTGGTCCGGGAGCTGGTCGACGAAGTCCGTACGGTCTCCGAGGACGAGCTGTCCAGCGCCCTGCTGCTCTGCCTGGAACGGGCGAAGATGGTGGTGGAACCGGCCGGTGCGAGCCCGGTGGCCGCGCTGCTCAGCGACCCGGAGTCGTTCCGCGGGCCGGTGGTGGCGCTGCTGTCCGGCGGCAACGTGGACCCGCTGCTGATGCAGCGCATCCTGACCCACGGCATGTCCGCGGCCGGCCGCTATCTGAGCCTGCGGCTGCGCCTGACGGACCGCCCCGGCGCGCTGGCGACCATGCTGGGCGTGCTCACCGTGGCCGACGCCAACGTCCTGGACGTCAGCCATGTGCGGACCGACCCCCGGCTCGGACTCACCGAGGCCGAGGTGGAACTGCACCTGGAGACCAAGGGCCCCGAACACTGCGAGGAGGTCGCGGCGGCGCTGCGCGGGGCGGGCTATCTCGTGATGGGCTGAACCGCTTGTCGGTCGCGATGTATCGCGTTACTGTGCCTGCGCCCGGCCTGTTGGCGTGCGCGCGTTCGTCTCGTGTGTTCACCGGGCGCGGCAACCCGGGCAAATCTAGGATCTGTGAGGAAGTCACCCAAACGCACTGGGGGAATCCCGTATGCCAGGCGCGATCTACGCCGAAGGTCTGGTGAAGACCTTCGGCGACGTCACCGCACTCGGCGGCGTCGACCTCGACGTGCCGCAAGGCACCGTCCTCGGACTTCTCGGCCCCAACGGAGCCGGCAAGACGACCGCCGTACGCGTCCTCACGACGCTGCTCAGGCCCGACAGCGGCAGCGCCTTCGTCGCGGGCATCGATGTACTGAAGAATCCCAACGACGTGCGGCGCTCGATCGGGCTCTCCGGCCAGTTCGCCGCGGTCGACGAGTACCTGACCGGCCGCGAGAACCTGCACATGGTCGGCCAGCTCTACCAGATGTCCTCCCGCGACGCGAAGGCCCGGGCCGGGGAGCTGCTGGATCGCTTCAACCTCGCCGACGCGGCCGACCGCACCGCGAAGACCTACTCCGGCGGCATGCGGCGCCGGCTCGACCTCGCGGCGGCGCTCGTCGTCTCCCCGCCGGTCATGTTCATGGACGAGCCGACCACGGGCCTCGACCCGCGCAACCGGCAGCAGCTCTGGGACGTCATCGAGGAACTCGTCGCCGGCGGCACGACGCTGCTGCTGACCACGCAGTACCTGGAGGAGGCCGACCGCCTCGCCCACGACATCTGCGTGATCGACCACGGCCTCGTCATCGCCCGCGGCACCTCCGACCAGCTCAAGGCCCGCACCGGCGGCGAACGCGTCGAGGTCGTCGTCCAGCAGCCCGACCAGATCGGCCCGGCCCGCGAGGTCCTCGCCCACCTGGGCAAGGGCGACGTCGCCGTCGTCCCGCACATGCGCAAACTGACCGTCCCGGTCGACGGCGGCGCCAAACTCCTGGCCGAGGTCATCCGTGACCTCGACGCCCGCGGCGTGGAAATCGACGACATCGGCATGCGCCGCCCCACCCTCGACGACGTGTTCATCTCCCTCACCGGCCACGCGGCCGAGCAGGAGAAGAACGACGAGAACGCGACGGAAGCCCCGGACACCGCCCGGACGGAGGCAGAGAAGTGAGTGCCGTAACCGAGGCGACCCCGGGTCGCGCGCCCCGAGGCAGCGGTGGAATCGGTCAGTCCGCCCGCGACTCACTGGTCATGGCCCGCCGGAATCTGATTCGGATGACCCGGATTCCAGAAGTGGTGCTTTTCGGGCTCATCCAGCCGATCATGTTCGTGGTGCTGTTCAGCTACGTGTTCGGCGGCTCCATGAACATCGGCGGGTCGACAGACCCCGTCGTCTACCGGAACTTCCTGATGGCCGGCATCTTCGCCCAGACCGTCACCTTCGCCACGGCCGGCGCGGGCGCGGGCATCGCCGACGACATGCACAAGGGCCTCGTCGACCGGTTCCGCTCGCTGCCCATGGCACGCGGCGCGGTGCTCACCGGCCGGACGCTGGCCGACCTCGTCCAGACCATGTTCACCGTGCTGGTGCTCACGATCGTCGCGCTGCTCGTCGGCTGGCGCATCCACGAGGGCGTCCCCAAGGCGCTGGGCGCCTTCGGGCTGCTCCTCCTGCTCGGATACGCCTTCTCCTGGATCGGCGCTCTGATCGGCCTGTCCGTCCGCACCCCGGAGGCGGCCACGTCGGGCGGGCTGATCTGGCTGTTCCCGGTGACGTTCATCTCCAACGCCTTCGTGGACTCCAGCCAGATGGCGGGCTGGCTCCAGCCCATCGCCGACTGGAACCCCTTCAGCGCGACCGTCCAGGCGTGCCGGGTGCTCTTCGGAAACCCGGGTGTCTCGACCTCAGATGCCTGGCCGATGCAGCATCCCGTCTGGGCCTCGCTGATCTGGTCCGTAGTGATCATCGTGGTGTTCCGGACCCTCGCGGTCCGCAAGTACCGCTCGGTCGCCGTCTGAGCGGAACAGCAGACAGCGGAACAGCAGACAGCGGAAAGCCCCGGCCGTCGCATCCGGCCGGGGCTTCCTGCTGTCTGCGGGGTGTGCGGGTCAGCCGGAGTACGGCTTCGCCGAAAGGATCTTCACCGTGGCGGTCTTGCCGTTCGGCAGCTCGTACTCGGCGCTCTCGCCCATCCGCTTGCCGTTCACGCCCACGCCGAGCGGGGACTGCGGGGAGTACGTCTCGATGTCCGAGCTCGCGTACTCGCGGGAGGCGAGAAGGAAGGTCGTCGTGTCGTCGTCATCGCCGTCGAAGGCGATCGTCACGACCATGCCGGGCTCGACCACGCCGTCGTCGGCAGGTGCCTCGCCGACCTTCGCGTGTTCCAGGAGCTGGGTCAGCTGGCGCACCCGGAGCTCCATCTTGCCCTGCTCCTCCTTGGCCGCGTGGTACCCGCCGTTCTCGCGCAGGTCGCCCTCCTCACGGGCCGCCGCGATCTTGACGGCGATCTCCGTGCGCGCGGGACCAGACAGGTACTCCAGCTCGGCCTTGAGCTGGTTGTACGCCTCCGGCGTGAGCCAGGTGACGTTTTCGCTGGTCTGGGTCACAGGGTGCTCCTCGTCGGTACTGGGAATACAAAGCATCGCCCTACCCCGAAGCATGCGCTTCCACGGGTGGGCGAAACCACGAGCCTAACAATTCGGCGGGGAAAGGGGGAGGAGGTAAACGGCTGAGAGTGTTGAGCCGCAGGTCAGGGGGTCAGGAGTCGCTCAGGTCACCCGTGCGGCGGTCAACGCTACGCCCCGCCGTCGTCCGTGCACCCCAGGAGCTCGACGGCGGTCGCCCGGGACGTCGTACGCAGGGTGAGGACCTGGTCGATCCGGTCGGTGTCCGCGTCGAAGCGGAAGTCCTTGCGGGCGACCTCCGTACCGTCCTCGCTCAGCGAGCGGAGCGTGCAGTAGCCCTTGGCGTCCCGGCCCTTCCGGACTTCCAGATGCACCTCGACGTGGTCGTCCGAGGCGACCTTGAACTTGATCATCTCGGCGCTGAGGCCCTGGCCGCCC
Source organism: Streptomyces sp. OR43 (assembly GCF_008042275.1). Classification (GTDB taxonomy): domain Bacteria; phylum Actinomycetota; class Actinomycetes; order Streptomycetales; family Streptomycetaceae; genus Streptomyces. Next base: position 2,682,256 of record NZ_RDBK01000043.1, read on the forward strand.
ACATAGCCGTAACCGATCCAGCCGATCACACCCAGGAGCGCGACGCCGAGGACGGAGCCGATGATCTTGAGCTTGCGGTCCGCGCGCTGGTCCGCGGAGCGGCCGTAGCGGTTCTCGGGAAGCGCCTCGCGCACCGCCGTCATGATCGTTCCTCCCGTACCGGGTATCGAGGAATTTTCCACCCCCCGGTTCGGTCACTATAGAAGTTGCACTCCGCGACCAATCACTGAGGATCGAGTCTTGACTGAGCAGCTTCGACTGATGGCCGTACACGCCCACCCCGACGACGAGTCGAGCAAGGGCGCGGCCACCATGGCCAAGTATGTGTCCGAGGGGGTGGACGTGCTGGTCGTGACCTGCACGGGAGGCGAGCGCGGCTCCATCCTCAACCCGAAACTCCAGGGGGACGCGTACATCGAGGAGCACATCCACGAGGTACGCAAGAAGGAGATGGACGAGGCCCGGGAGATCCTTGGCGTCAAGCAGGAGTGGCTCGGCTTCGTCGACTCGGGCCTGCCCGAGGGCGACCCGCTGCCCCCGCTGCCCGACGGCTGCTTCGCGCTGGAGGACGAGACCGTGGCGGCGGGGCGCCTCGTCGCGAAGATCCGCGCCTTCCGGCCGCAGGTCATCACCACGTACGACGAGAACGGGGGCTACCCGCACCCCGACCACATCATGACCCACACCATCTCGATGATCGCCTTCGAGGGCGCGGCGGACACCGAGAAGTTCCCGGAGGCCGAGTTCGGTCCCGCCTGGACGCCGCAGAAGCTCTACTACAACCAGGGCTTCAACAAGCCGCGCACGGTCGCGCTGCACGAGGCGCTGCTGGCGCGCGGCCTGGAGTCGCCCTACGGCGACTGGCTGGAGCGCTGGAAGGAGTTCGAGCGCGCCGAACGCACGCTGACCACGCACGTTCCGTGCGCGGACTTCTTCGAGATCCGCGACAAGGCGCTGATCGCGCACGCGACGCAGATCGACCCGGACGGCGGCTGGTTCCGCGTTCCGATGGACATCCAGCGGGAGGTCTGGCCGACCGAGGAGTACGAGCTGGCGAAGTCTCTCGTCGATACCTCCCTCCCCGAGAGCGACCTCTTCGCGGGCATCCGCGACAATGCCTGATATGTACGCGACTCAGGCACTGACGCACCTCGTCCCGCTCGCCGAGGAACTCGACAAGAACAAGGTGACCCCCGGGGTCCTCGGCTTCATCGTCTTCGCAGCGCTCGCCGTGGGCGTGTGGCTGCTGATGAAGTCCATGAACCGGCACATGGGGAAGGTCGACTTCGACGAAGCGCCGGACCCGGCCGCGGCGGAGGGCGTGACGGAGCCGGCGGTCTCCGCCGGCTCCGCGAAGCGGAAGTAGTGCGGTGGCGGGGCGGGGCGGAACCGGGGTGACCGGTGGCTCCCCGCCCCTGTGGGCGGCCGAGCGTGTCCTCAGCGCCGGGTGAGCCGACGGATGCCCGCGCGGGGTAGGCCGACGGCTACCCGCGCGGGGTGAGCCGTCGGATGCCCTCAAACGCCGGGCGGGCTCGACGGGGCCGGGATCGCCACGCCCATGATCTCGCGGGCATGGCGGGTCGGGATCAGTCCCAGGCGCCAGGCCTGCCAGCCGTCCTCCAGATCCACGCCGCGGTTCAGAACCACCCGGTACGCCTCCGCACAGTCCTCCAGCTTCGTGTCCCGGGTGGGGTGGCCGGCCTCGGTCAGGTCGGCCAGTTCCTGCTGGGCCACCACCGTGCCCACCTCGATGCCGCCCGGTGAGGCGTACGGCAGCAGCGTGCAGCGCAGGAAGCGGGCCCAGTCCGCGCCCCGGGCGTCGCCGTACGAGTCGAACAGCGCGGCCGCCTCGCCGCACAGCTCCAGGGCCTGCGGCGCGCGCTGGTTGCCCGCGTCGATCAGGGCCAGCTCCAGAGCCGTCCAGGCCTCCCCGTGGGCGACCCCGATGCGGCGGAAGTCGGCCCGCGCGTCGACCAGCAGCTGCCGGGCGAACCCCGAATTGCGCAGGTTGCCCGTCTGGGCGGCCCGCTGGTCGCGGGTCACGCGCCCCGAGTGATGGCGGGCGCACGCCAGCCCGTACACGTCCCGCATCCGGGAGAACATCGTGCGGGCCCGCTCCAGCTGCCGTACCGCCTGATCGGTGTCGCCGGTCTCCTCCAGGGCCTGGCCCAGGTAGTACAGCGTCCACGCCTCGCCCCGGGCGTCCTCGCTGTCGCGGTGACGGGCCAGGGCCGCGTTCAGCTGCTCGACCGCGGGCGCCGGATCGCCGTCCATCAGCCGGGCCCGGGCCAGCTGGGTCAGCGCCCATGCCTCGCCCCGCTCGTCCCGCGTCCGCCCGTACAGATCCAGGGCCGTACGCAGCGCGGTCTCGGCCCGCTCCACATCGCCGGTCCGCAGGCGCACCTGACCCAGCTGGAACTGCGTCCACGCCTCCCCGTGCAGCGACTCGCCCTCGCGATGCAGGACCAGCGCCGTGTCCAGAAGCTCCAGCGCCTCGGCCAGGTGCGCCCGGTCGCGCTCCACCGCGGCCAGCGCGTGCAGCGACCAGGCCCGGTCCTCCGCCTGGGCCGCCGACGACTGCAGCTCGATCGCCTCGCGCAGCCGCGCCGCGGCCTCCGTCAGGTTGCCCTGGTGGTGCAGGGTGATGCCGAGCGAACACAGCGCCAGCGCCGTACCCGAGTCGTTCTGCGCCTCGCGGTACAGGCCGACGACGGACGACAGCGTGGTGCGGGCCTTGTCCAGCTCGCCGAGCTGGCGGGCCGCGATCCCGGTCCGCCACTGCACCGAACGCTCCAGCAGCCCCTGGTCGACGGCCTGCGTCAACTCGCTGATCTCGCCCAGCCGGTAGAGGTCCCCGCGCAGCAGGCAGTAGTCGCACAGCGCGCCCAGGAGATCGAGTACCGCGCCCTGGTCGACGCCCTCGCTGTGCCGCAGCGCGGACGTGATGAAGCTCGACTCGTCGTCCAGCCAGCGCAGCGCCGCGTCGAGCGAGGCGAACCCGTGCGGTCCGAACTGCCCGGCCCGGGTGGACATCTTGCCGTCGACCATCCGGATGACCGCGCCCGCCAGCTCGGCGTAGTTGGCGATGAGCCGCTCCTGCGCGGCCGTCCGCTCCGCGGCCTCCTCCTCGTCGTTCAGCCGGGCCAGGGCGAAGCCCCGTACGAGATCGTGCAGCCGGTAGCGCGAGCCCCGCACATGGTCCAGCAGCCCGGCCTCCGACAGGGCGGTCAGCAGCCGTCCGGCCTCCTGCTCGTCGGCCGACAGCAGCGCGGCGGCCGCCGCGGCGCCGAGGCTGGCACGACCGGCCAGCGCGAGCCGGCGCAGCAGTCGCCGCGCCTGCTCGGACTGGTCGGTGTAGCGCAGCCACAGCGCCCGCTCGACCGGCGGGACCGGTCCGTACGCGGCCAGGTCGGCCGCCAGCGCGCCCGGGGTACGCGCCCCGAGCGAGGAGCCCGCGACCCGCAGCGCCAGCGGCAGCCCGCCGCACAGCTCGGTGATCGCCTCGCCGGCCGGGTAGTCGTACAGCCCCTCCCCGTCCTCCTGGGACACCTCCCGCAGCAGCTCCTCCGCGCCCGCCGGGTCGAGCGCCCCGACCTCCAGCTGATGGACCCGGGCCGGCAGGGACTCCGGCAGTCCGAGCGGTTCACGCGCGGTGACCAGGACGAGGCTGTCCGAGCGTTCCGGTATCAGGGTACGGACCTGCTCGGCATCGCTCGCGTCGTCGAGCACGACCGTCACCGGGGTGCCGGTCAGGTGCTGGTGGTACAGCTCGCTGAGCCGGCGCACCTGCTGCTCGGCGGAGGAGCTGTCGCGGAACAGCAACTGCTCGCGGGGGGCGCCGAGCCGGTTCAGCAGGTGCAGCAGCGCGTCCCGGGTCGGCAGTGGCGGCTCGTCGTCGGCGCCGCCCCGCAGATCGACCACGCACGCGCCCCGGAACTGGTCTTTCAGGCTGTGCGCCGCCCGCACGGCCAAAGCGGTGCGCCCGGACCCCGGCGGTCCGTGCAGGACGACGACGGTCGGCTTCGTCTCCGTCGAGGCGCGGGCCGCGTGCACCCACTGGGCGATCTGCGCCAGTTCGGCCCGGCGTCCCGCGAACCCGCCCTCGGACGCGGGCAGATGACTGAACGACTGCTCGAGGAGCGCACGCATGCGGGCGGCCGCGCTCCGGTCCCCGCCGCGCAGCTGGGGCGCGGTCCGTTCCGCTGCGGCCTTCTTCTTCGCCGGGGTGCGGGACGAGGCGGTCAGCATCCGCTGCTGGTCGATGAACGGGCGGATGCCCCGTACCTCCAGCGCCGTCAGCCACTGCAGCCGCAGTTGTTCCGTCCCACCAGGCTGCCCGAGGGCTCCGGCGCGGCGGTGCGCGGCCGGCCAGTGCGAGGCGGTGACCTTGGCGACGGTGGCGGTGGCGCCGGCGACCGCGACGACGGCGCCCGCACCGAGCGCCAGGCCCGACGCCGTGCCGAGCGCCACATCCGCGCCGAAGGCTGCGGCGGCGGCAACTCCCGTGACCAGCAACGGCGTTCCGAGCGTGGCCCGGTTGAACCGTTGCGCCAGCGGCTGCTGCCCGGCCGTCTCGACGTCGAGCGCCTGGGTGTACGTGACGTACTCCTCGCCCGCCCCGGCCGCCAGCGAGTCGAGCGCGGCGCGGCCGCGTGCCATCAGCGTGCCGGGGTCGGTCCGGCCGCCGGAACGGCGCACCTCTTCCTCCACGGCCCGTGCCAACAGCCGTTCGGCTTCCGCCCGATGGCTGTCCCGCATCCGCATAAGTCCCCCTCGGTCCCTGCCCTTTCGGCCGGTATCGCGCCCGGCCGCACGAGGTACCAGTCTCCTGCCTGGGACGGGCGCGCGACAGGGAGTCTGCGAGACTGCGCGGCCGGTCCCGTGGTGGGCGGGAGCCTTCTGCCATGCGGCCGGCTCCTCCCGGTACTCCCGAGCGTCCCCGGCCGCTCGACGTCGGTCACGCCGGAACTCCAGCCACCGCTGAGTGGCCGAGAGCGTCCCGTTGGGTCCGGGAAGAGCGTGATGCGGGCACCTCGGGCAAACGTCGAAAGCGAGACGGCTTTCGGTTCTCTACATGTCTCCAAGATCGACTGTGAGGGAGAAGGGCGCGGTGGCCTTCACCGTGCCGGTGAACATCTCGCCGTCCCGGTAAGCCTTGGTGGCGGGGTCGAGGACGTAGGTGTATGTGATCGGGACGCCGGTGGCGGCCTGCTCGACCCGCCAGGAGAAGGGGATGCCGGACTTGGCGTACTGGTCGGCCTTCACGATCCGGTCTGTGGTCTCCGAACCGGGCGACACGACCTCGACGACCAGCAGCACGTGCTCGGGGCGGGGCGGCGTGAGGTCGATGGTCTCCGCCCGGTAGACGGTGACGTCCGGGCGGCGGTTGGTCAGGGGAACGTCCTGCAGACGGAGATCGAAGTCGGTGTCGGCGTTCCAGTCCGGGCCGGCGGCGGCATCCAGGGCATTGGCCAGGATTCGGGCGAGCCGGTTGTGCCGCTTGGAGGCGCTCGGGCTCACGACGACCATCCCGTCCACGATCTCGATCCCTGCGCACTGTTCCTCGGACCAGGAGTCGTACTGCTCCGCGCTGATCTGCGTGTGCATCCACGCGGGCGCCACCATTTCGGCGGTCATGGTGTACCTCCTTCGAGGAGCCTCGGCAGGTCCGGCACTGCTGCGCCCAGCCTATTGTTCCGAGGTGTCCCGGCCGCCCGACCCGGAGGAACGCCGGGAGAAGTCCGGCACCGGCCCTCAGCGCGAGGAGCCGCCCGCCACGGGATGGCGCACACGTGTGATTCGGCCGAGCGAGGAGGGCCCGTGAGGGTTTCGGCTCTCACGCCAGGTGCCGTGAGAGGCTGGTTCGCATGAACCGGCTGGCTGGTGTGACCTCGCCCTATCTGCTTCAGCACGCGGACAATCCCGTCGACTGGTGGCCATGGGAGCCGGAGGCGTTCGAGGAGGCCCGGCGGCGCGACGTTCCCGTTCTGCTGTCGGTCGGCTACTCGGCGTGCCACTGGTGCCATGTGATGGCGCACGAGTCCTTCGAGGACGCCGAACTCGCCGAGTACCTGAACGCACACTTCGTGCCGGTCAAGGTCGACCGCGAGGAGCGCCCCGACGTCGACGCCGTGTACATGGAGGCGGTGCAGGCCGCGACGGGGCAGGGCGGCTGGCCGATGACCGTGTTCCTCACCGCCGACGCCGAACCGTTCTACTTCGGTACATACTTCCCGCCCGAGTCACGGCACGGCCTGCCGTCGTTCCGGCAGGTGCTCGAAGGGGTGACGGCGGCCTGGACCGACCGCCGTGACGAGGTCGGAGAGGTCGCCGGGCGCATCGTCCATGACCTGTCCGAGCGCACCCTCGACCACGGCGGCGAGGGGCTGCCCGGTGAGGCGGAGCTCGCGCAGGCGCTGCTCGGACTGACCCGGGAGTACGACGCGAAGTACGGCGGCTTCGGTGGCGCGCCCAAGTTCCCGCCGTCGATGGCCATCGAGTTCCTGTTGCGCCACCATGCCCGCACCGGGGCGGACGGCGCCCTCCAGATGGCGGCCGACACCTGCGAGGCGATGGCCAGGGGCGGGATCTACGACCAGCTCGGCGGCGGCTTCGCCCGCTACGCGGTGGACCGCGAGTGGGTCGTTCCCCACTTCGAGAAGATGCTCTACGACAACGCGCTGCTCTGCCGCGTGTACGCCCATCTCTGGCGTTCCACCGGATCCGAGTCCGCCCGCCGGATCGCCCTGGAGACCGCCGACTTCATGGTCCGCGAGCTGCGCACGGCCGAGGGCGGCTTCGCCTCCGCGCTGGATGCCGACAGTGAGGACGCGGACGGCAAGCACGTCGAGGGCGCCTACTACGTCTGGACGCCCGCGCAGCTGCGTGAGGTGCTGGGCGAGGAGGACGCCGTGTTCGCCGCGGAGCTCTTCGGGGTGACCGAGGAGGGCACGTTCGAGGAGGGCTCCTCGGTGCTCCAGCTCCCGCGGGGCGACGCGGCGGACGCAGCGGACGAGGCGCGCGCCGCCGATGTGCGGGCCCGGCTGCTCGCCGCGCGGGAGCTGCGGGCGCGGCCGGGCCGGGACGACAAGGTCGTCGCGGCGTGGAACGGGCTGGCCATCGCCGCGCTCGCCGAGACCGGGGCCTACTTCGGCCGGCCGGACCTGATCGAGCGCGCCACCGAGGCCGCGGACCTGCTGGTGCGGCTCCACATGGGGCCGGTCGCCCGGCTGGTCCGTACCTCGAAGGACGGGCGCGCCGGTACGCACGCCGGGGTGCTGGAGGACTACGGCGATGTCGCGGAGGGCTTCCTGGCCCTGGCCGCCGTCACCGGCGAGGGGACCTGGCTGGAGTTCGCGGGCTTCCTGACCGACATCGTGCTCCAGCACTTCACCGGTGAGGGCGGGCAGTTGTACGACACGGCGGACGACGCCGAGCAGCTGATCCGCCGCCCGCAGGACCCCACCGACAGCGCGACCCCGGCGGGCTGGACCGCGGCGGCCGGTGCGCTGCTTTCGTACGCCGCCTACACCGGATCCGAGCCCCACCGCACCGCCGCGGAAGGCGCGTTGGGTGTCGTGAAGGCGCTGGGTCCGCGGGCTCCGCGGTTCATCGGCTGGGGGCTCGCGGTGGCCGAGGCGCTGCTCGACGGGCCGCGTGAGGTGGCGGTCGCCGGACCGGTCGGCGGCGCGCTGCACCGTGCGGCCCTGCTGGGGCAGGCGCCCGGCGCGGTCGTCGCGGCGGGGGAGACGGCGGGGTCCGAGTTCCCGCTGCTGGCGGAACGGCCGATGCTGGGCGGTGCGCCGACGGCGTACGTGTGCAGGCACTTCGTCTGTGACGCGCCGACGACGGACCCGGAGGCGCTGGCGCAAGCCCTCAGCGGCGCCGGAGGCCGAGAGGCCGCCGGATGACCCGATGGCCGCGGAGGCTCACAGCCGCAGGCCGCCCTCCAGCGCGGTCAGCGCCTCGTCGACCATCGTGATCAGGTCGCCCTCCTGGCCGTGCTCGCCCCAGTACAGCGTGGCCTCGCGCAGCGCACCCAGCACCGCCGCGATGAAGACCCGGATCCGCAGGTCGTCCGCGCTGCGGCCGGTGCGGTCGGCGAGCGCCTGGGAGAGCATCTTCGCCGTGTCCGACATGGTCTCCGTCATCCGGGAGCGGATGGCGGGGATCTCCACCATCAGCCGGGTGCGCCGGCGCAGTTCCTCGTCCTCCGCGGCGGCAACCGACGTCAGCGCCTCGCGCATCATCAGCCGCAGGGACTCCAGCGGAGGTTCGTCCAGCGGGCGGCTGCGGAGCGCGGCCTCCATGACCGTGTCGTACTCGTCGGTGAGGACGATGTCCTCCTTGGTCGCGAAGTACCGGAAGACCGTGCTCGGTGACACCTCGGCCGCTTCCGCGATCTGCTCGATGGTCGTCGCCTCGTAGCCCTGCTCCTGGATGAGGCGGTACGTCGCCTTCCGGATCGCGACCCGTGTCCTGAGCTTCTTGCGCTCGCGCAGCCCCATGGGGGGCTTGCCCTCGGTTGCGGTGAGGGAGGGGGTAGGGGAGGTGGCGGCCATGGTTGCCATTGTCAGGCATCGACGGGGGTGGCGGCCCCACACGGAAGCCGGACATGGCATCCGGACATGGGTACCGGACGTGGCAACGGGGCATGCGAAAGGGCCACGGCTCGAAAGCCGCGGCCCTTCGTGTGCGGGAGCTCAGTTGTGGTTGTAGGCCACCAGCGAGATGCCGACGTAGTGGACGACGAACGCCGCGAGGGTCAGCGAGTGGAAGACCTCGTGGAACCCGAAGAAGCGGGGTGACGGGTTCGGCCGCTTGATGCCGTAGATGACGCCGCCGGCGCTGTAGAGAAGCCCGCCGACCACGACGAGCACCAGCACCGCGATCCCGCCGGTCCGCATGAAGTCCGGCAGGAAGAAGACCGCCGCCCAGCCCATCGCGATGTAGCAGGGCGTGTACAGCCAGCGCGGGGCGCCGACCCAGAAGACCCGGAAGGCGATGCCGGCGACCGCCGCCGCCCAGACCGCCCACAGCAGCGGCGTCCCGGTGGACTCGGGCAGCAGGAGCAGGGTCAGCGGGGTGTAGGTGCCCGCGATGATCAGGAAGATGTTGGCGTGGTCGAGCCTGCGCAGCACGGCCTCGCCGCGCGGCCCCCACGTACCGCGGTGGTAGACCGCGCTCACGCCGAAGAGCAGGCAAGCGGTCGCGATGTAGATCGCGCAGGCGATCCGGCCGCGGGTGCTGTCCGCCAGGGCGATGAGCACGATGCCCGCGATCAGGACGGCGGGGAACATGCCGGCGTGCAGCCAGCCACGCATACGTGGCTTGACCTCCGCGGCGATGGTTCCGGCTGGTTCCAGCCCGGTGGGTTCGGGCGCGGCGGCGGGGGCGGCAGTCATTCCCGCATCGTACCTACGCTTCCGTAGGTATCGGATCCGAGTGGTGATGCTCACGTGGGCGGCCCCCTGGACATATGGGCGGATCGGTCGGATGATCAAATGAGTGCGGTCGGCACCGGATGAGCGCCAGGGAATTCGAAAGGGTAGAAGCATCCGGGTCGCAGCCCCCACGGGGCCTACCAAACACACACCCTCATCAAGGAGCGATCGTGGCGCGAGACATCGCGGCTCCCCTCACTGTTCCCACCAACCACCAGGAGCTCGTCGCCTGGGTCGACGAGATCGCAGCCCTGACCGAGCCGGACCGAGTGGTCTGGTGCGACGGTTCCGAGGCCGAGTACGAGCGCCTGTGCGGGGAGCTCGTCGCCAAGGGCACGTTCACCAAGCTCGACGAGATCAAGCGCCCGAACTCGTACTACGCCGCCTCGGACCCGAGCGATGTCGCCCGCGTCGAGACCCGGACGTTCATCTGCTCCGCGAAGGAGGAGGACGCCGGTCCGACGAACCACTGGAAGGACCCCGCCGAGATGCGGGAGATCTTCGTGGGGGACAAGGGCGTCTTCCGCGGCTCCATGCGGGGTCGCACCATGTACGTCGTGCCCTTCTGCATGGGCCCCGTGGGCTCGCCGCTCTCCGCCATCGGCGTCGAGATCACCGACTCCGCGTACGTCGCCGTCTCCATGCGCACCATGACCCGCATGGGACAGGCCGTCCTCGACGAGCTCGGCACCGACGGCTTCTTCGTCAAGGCCGTCCACACGCTCGGCGCGCCCCTGGAGGAGGGCCAGGAGGACGTTCCGTGGCCCTGCAACTCCACCAAGTACATCTCGCACTTCCCCGAGGACCGCGAGATCTGGTCCTACGGCTCCGGCTACGGCGGCAACGCCCTGCTCGGCAAGAAGTGCTACGCGCTGCGCATCGCCTCCGTCATGGCGCGCGACGAGGGCTGGCTCGCCGAGCACATGCTGATCCTGAAGCTCACGCCGCCGCGCGGTGAGTCGAAGTACGTGGCCGCCGCCTTCCCCTCCGCCTGCGGCAAGACCAACCTCGCCATGCTGGAGCCCACGATCTCCGGCTGGACCGTCGAGACCATCGGCGACGACATCGCCTGGATGCGGTTCGGCGAGGACGGCCGCCTCTACGCGATCAACCCCGAGGCCGGCTTCTTCGGCGTCGCGCCCGGCACCGGCGAGCACACCAACGCCAACGCCATGAAGACCATGTGGGGCAACTCCGTCTTCACCAACGTCGCGCTCACCGACGACGGCGACGTCTGGTGGGAGGGCATGACCGAGGAGCTCCCGAAGCACCTCACGGACTGGAAGGGCAACGACTGGACGCCCGAGTCCGGTACGCCCGCCGCCCACCCCAACGCCCGTTTCACCGTCCCGGCCGGCCAGTGCCCGATCATCGCGCCCGAGTGGGAGGACCCGAAGGGCGTGCCGATCTCGGCCATCCTCTTCGGCGGCCGCCGCGCCTCCGCCGTCCCGCTGGTCACCGAGTCCTTCAACTGGCAGCACGGCGTCTTCCTCGGAGCCAACGTCGCCTCCGAGAAGACGGCCGCCGCCGAGGGCAAGGTCGGCGAGCTGCGCCGCGACCCGTTCGCCATGCTGCCGTTCTGCGGCTACAACATGGGCGACTACATGAACCACTGGCTGAAGGTCGGCGCGGACAAGCCGGACCAGTCGAAGCTCCCGAAGATCTACTACGTGAACTGGTTCCGCAAGAACGAGGCGGGCAAGTTCGTCTGGCCCGGCTTCGGCGAGAACAGCCGCGTCCTCAAGTGGATCGTCGAGCGCCTGGAGGGCAAGGCCGAGGGCGTCGAGACCCCGATCGGCATCCTGCCGGCCAAGGGCTCGATCGACACCGAGGGCCTGGACCTCTCCGAGTCCGACCTGGACTTCCTGCTCAAGGTGGACAAGGAGGTCTGGCGCGAGGAGGCGGCGCTGGTCCCCGAGCACCTCAACACCTTCGGTGACCACACGCCGAAGGAACTGTGGGACGAGTACCGGGCCCTGGTGCAGCGCCTGGGCTGACGGCCCCTTCGAACTCCGCGGTCGGGCTCCCGACATCCGCCCTGACCTGTGGGGTCAACGGCTCGCCGCGGTAGGGACGTGCACGAACACGGCCCTGGCCCCCGGAACCGGCAGCGGTTCCGGGGGCCGCTCCCGTTTGCTTGTTCGTCGTCGGGTCGTGACCGGCCGGAGCTGTCGCGGGGGTGTGCCCCGGCCTACGTTGGACCTTGGCCGCGCCGGGGGGTGCGGGGGCTGTGGGGGGCCATGACGTTGTCCGGCATACCGCCGTATCCGGACCAGCACACCGGCATGCCCTACCGGCCCAGGCGGTTCCCGCGCGGGGTAATGGTCCTGATCGTGGTGGTCGTCTCGCTGCTGGTGCTGTCCCCGGTCGCCCTCGTGGTGGGCTTCTTCTACGTCTGGGGAAGGAACCACGAGGACATGCGCTTCCCCTCGGAGGACGTGAGCGTTTCCTCCTGCCGGAAGGACGCGGTGACCGGTGGCCCGGTGGCGGTCGTGCGCGTGGCGAGCCGGGCGGCGCGGCCCGGAACCTTCACGGTTCGTCTCGGCTTCCGTGACCTGCGGGGCAAGGACGGGGGCGAGGGCCGGAGCGAGCCGGCCGGGAGGCGCACCGTGGTCTTCGAGGACCTGGCGGTGGGGGCGACGGCGACCGGAGAGATCGCCGGGCCGGTCCCGGTGCGGGGCCGGCCGCAGTGCGTGGTCGCCGATGTGACGTTCCTGTCGACCGCCCTGGCCGCACGGGCGTCCGCGTCCGCCACGCCCTGAAGGGTGGCACCCGGTCCACACGCCTCGACGGCACGTGGACCGGGGCCGTCAGAGGGCGCCGACCAGCCGCGGCGGGGCGGCGGACTCGGCGGGGGCAGCGGCGGCGACCGCTGCGGTGTGGGCGTCCATACGTTCGGCCGAGAGGATCGCGACGACCGTGTCGGCGCGGGACGCCGCCACCACCAGGGCCCGGCCCGCGAGGGCGTGGGCGCGGCGGTGGAGGCTGGTCGCGGACGCGTCGCTCAGGCCGGCGTGCCGGGCGGGCGGTGCGCCGCGCAAGCGGGCGACCTGTTCGGCGATGCGGTCGCCCGCCTCGCCCAGCCCCAGCTCGTCGGTGACCGCGAGCAGGGCGGCCAGGTGTCCGGCGAGCTGGATGTCCAACTCCTCCTCGCGGGTGCGGTGCGGGAAGTCGTCGGCATGGTCGGCCGGTGTGTGGACCGATTTGGTGCGGATCGGTTCGTACATGGATGGCCTCCTGGTGGTGCTGTGGGGACCATCTTAGCTTGGATTCAGTCTAAAGTTATTCAAGTTCGATTGTCTGTTGGCGGTCACACCTGCCCGTACCCGTCCAGGAAGCGGGCGATCCGGCCGATCGCGTCCGTGAGGTCCTTCGTCGAGGGCAGCGTCACGACCCGGAAGTGATCGGGATCCGGCCAGTTGAACCCCGTCCCCTGCACCACCATGATCTTCTCGGCCCGCAGCAGGTCGAGGACCATCTGCCGGTCGTCCTTGATCTTGTAGACCTTGGGGTCGAGCCGGGGGAAGAGGTACAGCGCCCCCTTCGGCTTCACACAGGTCACGCCCGGAATCTGGGTCAGCAGGTCGTACGCCACGTCCCGCTGCTCCAGGATCCGCCCGCCCGGCAGCACCAGGTCGTTGATCGACTGCCGGCCGCCGAGCGCGGTGGCCACCGCGTGCTGCGAGGGCATGTTGGCGCACAGCCGCATGTTGGCCAGGATCGTCAGCCCCTCGATGTACGAGGAGGCGTGCGCCTTCGGCCCGCAGACGGCCATCCAGCCGGAGCGGTAACCGGCCACCCGGTAGTTCTTGGACAGCCCGTTGAAGGTGAGCACCATCAGATCGGGTGCGATCGCCGCCGTCGGCGTGTGCGTCGCACCGTCGTACAGGATCCGGTCGTAGATCTCGTCGGAGCAGACCACCAGGTTGTGCCGCCGGGCGATCTCCGTCAGCCCGCGCAGCATCTCGTCGTCGTAGACGGCGCCCGTCGGGTTGTTCGGATTGATGATCACCATCGCCTTGGTGCGGTCGGTGATCTTCCGCTCGATGTCGGCCAGGTCCGGCATCCAGTCCGCCTGCTCGTCGCACCGGTAGTGCACGGCCGTGCCGCCCGCCAGTGAGACGGACGCCGTCCACAGCGGATAGTCCGGAGCCGGTACGAGCACCTCGTCACCGTCGTCGAGCAGCGCCTGCATCGACATCTGGATCAGTTCGGAGACGCCGTTGCCCAGGTAGACGTCCTCGACATCGAGGTCGATCCCCTTGGTCTGGTAGTGCTGCATCACCGCGCGCCGCGCGGACAGCAGTCCCTTCGCATCGCCGTAGCCGTGCGCCCCGGACAGGTTGCGCAGGATGTCTTCGAGGATCTCGGGCGGGCACTCGAAACCGAACGCGGCAGGGTTGCCGGTGTTCAGCTTGAGGATGCGGTGACCTGCTGCTTCCAGCCGCATCGCCTCCTCGAGCACGGGGCCCCGGATTTCGTAACAGACGTTGGCGAGCTTCGTGGACTGGATGACCTGCATGTCTGCGAGCTTACGACTGTGTTTCGCGGGCCGCCGTGTCCCGCTCCACCGGGATCCACAACTGCGCGTCCGCACGCGCCCCTTCGGGCGAGACGTGCACACG
>NZ_RDBK01000043.1:2696423-2704289 GCF_008042275.1 Streptomyces sp. OR43
CATGGAGGCCGACGGACCGCGACGCGCCGTGGCGCATGTCACCCGGTCCGGTCCGTCACGTCCCCGTTCCACCCCATTCCAAGCCCCGGCTTCCATCGCCATGCGCCCGCGCCCGCCGGCCGTGGGAACCCCGGGCGCGGGCCGGGCCGGGGCTTGGAATGGGGTGGAACGGGGACGTGACGGACCGGACCGGGTGACATGCGCCACGGCGCGTCGCGGTCCGTCGGCCTCCATGACTACGCGTTCTTGTCCTCGGCCAGGGTGTGGGCGACCAGGGCGTTGGCATGGCCGTGGCCCATCGCGTGCTCGGACTTGAGCCAGGCCACGATCTCCATGTGCTTGGTCAGCGGCGAGGCGCGGATGAGGTCCTTCCACTCCGCGACCGGACGGCCGTACTTCTGCTCGATCGACGGGAAATAGCTCGCGGGGCCCTTCACTGCATCGGTCATGACGGAAGTCTGACAGCCGGGTCTGACAGTCACCGGCCGCAGACCGTGCGACGGGCCGGAATCTGTGCGACGGACCGTGCACCGTGCCCGGGCCGTGCACCGTGCGACGGGCCGTGAACCCGTGGGTCGGACCGTGCACCGTGCCCGGGCCGGTACCCGACCGGACCGGGCACAGGATGTCGGGTGCGGCAGGGTGGTCCTTTCCTAGCGTGGTGGACGTCAAGGAAGGAGGCCCGGGTGCTGGAGCGGCTGAACGAGGCCATGGAGTACGTCGAGCGCCGCCTCGACGGCCACATCGACGTCGCCGAGGCGGCCAGGATCGCGATGACCTCGGAGTACCACCTGCGCCGGATGTTCTCCGCGCTCGCCGGGATACCGCTGTCGGAGTACATCCGGCGCAGGCGGCTCACGGTCGCGGGCGCCGAGGTGCTGGCAGGGGACCGGACGCTGCTGGATGTCGCCGTGCGGTACGGCTACGCCTCGGGCGAGGCGTTCGCCCGGGCGTTCCGGGCCGTGCACGGTGTCGGTCCGGGCGAGGCCAGGCGTACCGGGGCCGCGTTGCGGTCCCAGCCCCGGATGTCCTTCCGTCTCGTCGTCGAAGGGACCAACAGCATGCGATACCGGATCGTGGAGAAGGACGAGTTCCGTGTGGTGGGCAGGAAGGCGCGCGTTCCGCTGGTGCACGAGGGGGTGAATCCGGCCATCGCCACGTTCATCCGGAGCCTCGGCAAGGAGACCGTGGAACGCATCAAGAGCCTGTCCGACCAGGAGCCGGAGGGCATCGTCCAGGTGAGCGACGATCTCGCCGACAGCCGGGCGGAGGGCAGCGAACTGGACTACTACCACGGGGTGGTGAGCTCGGCGGCCGTCCCCGAGGACATGGACGCACTCCCCGTCGCGGCGGGCACCTGGGCCGTCTTCGACAGCTCGGGCGCCTTCCCCCAGGCGCTCCAGTACCTGTGGCGTGACGTCTTCACGGAGTGGTTCCCGTCCAATCCGTACCGCAGCCGGCCCGGGCCGGAGATCCTCCGTGTGCACGTCTCGCCCGAAGGGGCGCGTGCGGACGCGCAGTTGTGGATCCCGGTGGAGCGGGACACGGCGGCCTGAGGGTCCGCTGCCGGTGACCTCGGCCGGACGGCCCGCGGTTCGGGCTCGGCCAACGGGCCCTGAACGGCGGGCTGTCCCCCGTGCGAGCTACGCGCAGGTGTCCACTGTGCGGTGACGACTCCGGTCCGCCGGATCCGTAGCGTCGGAGCGTAGCCGCGGGGAGACGTCCGCGGGCCCGGCAGAGGAGTACGCATGAGAGTCGTCTGGCAGCTTCTGGTCATCGTCGCGGTGTGGATGATCGGAGGTCAATGCGTCGCCGCCGTGGACGGGAATCCGTGGCTCACGCTGCTTCTCGGTCTGCTGACCGTGGCACTCGCCGTGCCGGCCTACCGGTGGGTGGTGGGACGGACCGAGCACCGTCCGGTCACCGAACTGGCCCGCGAGGGAGCCTGGCCGGCCGCCGGCCGCGGGACGCTGATCGGCCTGGCGCTGTTCGGGGCGGTCGTCCTGAACCTGGCCTTCGTCGGCGACTACCACGTCAACGGTATCGGCTCGGTCACCGGCGCGATGGGGCTGATCGGCTTCATGGCGGCCGCTGCCACGACGGAGGAACTGCTGTTCCGCGGCATCCTGTTCAGGGTCATCGAGGAACGGACCGGGACGTGGATCTCGCTGATGGCGACCGGGGCCCTGTTCGGCCTCATGCACCTGGCCAACCCGAACGCCAGTCTGTGGGGTGCCATCGCCATCGCCGTCGAGGCCGGTGGCATGCTCGCCGCGGCGTACGCGGCCACCCGCTCGCTGTGGCTGCCCATCGGCGTGCACTTCGGCTGGAACTTCGCCGCGTCCGGCATCTTCAGCACCGAGGTGTCGGGCAACGACACCCCGCAGGGGCTCCTGGACTCGGCGACCTCGGGATCGAAGCTGCTGACCGGCGGTGACTTCGGCCCGGAGGGCAGTCTGTACGCGGTGCTGTTCGGCGTGCTCCTGACGGCGGTGTTCATGTGGGTGGCCCACCGGCGTGGCCGTGTGCTGCCCCGGCGCAGCCGGCGCGTCGTCGAGGCGGGAACCACCACTAGAGTTCCCCGGTGACCAGAATGCGGAGGATCGCGGAGCCGTGGCGCCGGCTGGACGTCACGGTTCGCGATCTCCTCTTCGGGCTGTTTCTCCTCGTCGCGTCGCTCACGCCCCAGCTCTACAACCGCGGGACGGACATCGGCGCCATGCCGGCCCGCTCCCTCGACGTGCTGGGCGTGGTGGCCGTCTCCCTGCAGACGCTCCCGCTCGCCGTACGCCGACGGCTGCCGGCGGTCGCCCTCGGCCTGGTGGCGCTCGGCTTCGCCGTGGACCAACTCCGCGGCTACCACCTGCTCGCGGGCATCGCTCTGCCCGTCGCCCTGTTGAGCGCGGGATCCCATCTGGAACGCCACCGGCGCGCCATCACGGTCGCCCTGACCGGGGCGTACGTGGCGCTGGCGGCCGGGCTCCAGCGGTTCGGGCCCGGGGAGAGCCTGGCCGGCTTCGTGGTCTTCTACCTGGCCCTGGCCCTGTCCTGGGGCGCCGGGTCGTGGCTGCGCCGGACCCGGGAGCTGGAGAGCGAACGCCGCCACCGGATCGCCGAGGACACCCGCCTCGCCGAACGGACCCGCATCGCCCGCGAACTCCACGACATCGTGACCCACCATGTGACGGCGATGGTCGTACAGACCGAGGCGGCGCGCTATCTGACCGCCGCACCCGACCGGCTCGACGAGACGCTGGCCACGGTCACCGACACCGGCCGACGGGCCATCACCGATCTGCGGCACCTCCTCGACCTGCTCAATCCCGACCATAGTGCCGAGGCCCGGACACCGACCGTCGGCCGCATCCTCACCCTCGTGGAGCAGACCCGACGGGCCGGCCAGGAGGTGGAGTTCACCGAGCAGGGCACACCGGCGGCGTCGACCGGCAGCGCCGACCTCGTGGCCTACCGGGTCGTGCAGGAGGCGCTGACAAACGCTCTCAAGTACGCCCAGGGCAGTCATACTTCGGTCCAGGTGCGGCACAGCGAAAGGGAGATCACCGTGGAGGTCGGCACGGACGGGTCCGGCGCGCGGGCGGCGGTCCCCGGAGGGAGCGGGCGGGGGCTCGTGGGGCTCCGGGAGCGCGTCGACGTCCTGGGCGGCGAATTCAGCGCCGGCCCCCGCGCGGGCGGCGGCTTCGTCGTCCGGGCGCGCATACCCGCCGGGAGCCCGTCGTGACCGCGCCCATCCGGGTTCTCGTCTGCGACGACCAGATCCTCGTCCGCACCGGGCTGGCCACGATCATCGACGCCCAGCCCGACCTCGAAGTGGCGGGCGAGTGCGGGGACGGGCGGACCGCGGTCGAGCTGGCCGGCAAGCTGCGCCCGGACGTCGTGGTGATGGACATCCGGATGCCCGTACTCGACGGCATCGAGGCCACCCGGCTGCTGGCCGGTGCCGGGGTGCCGCATCCCGTCAAGGTGCTGGTCGTGACCACGTTCAACCTGGACGAGTACGTCTACGAGGCACTGCGCGCCGGGGCGAGCGGCTTTCTCCTGAAGGACGCGCCGCCGGCCCACCTGCTGCACGGGATCCGGACCGTGCAGACGGGCGCCGCCCTGCTGGACCCGGAGGTGACACGCCGGCTCGTGGGCCGGTACGCCGCCCGGATCCGGCCGGCCGGCGGCACCCCGGACGGCACGGGGCTGACCCCGCGCGAGCTGGAGGTCCTGCGCCTCATCGCGGACGGCTTCTCCAACAGCGAGATCGCCGTGACCCTCCTGATCAGTCCCGAGACCGTCAAGACCTTCGTGTCCCGCATCCTCGCCAAACTCGGGCTCCGGGACCGCGTCCAGGCAGTCGTCTACGCCTACCGGCAGGGCCTGGTGACCTGAATTCGCCCCTTGTGGGCCTTCCCTCAGTGCGCCACCATGCGCATGTCAAAACCGGAAGAACTTCGGTCGCAGAGGCTTCCCACGCTCTGCGCAGGTCACTTGAGGGGACCCCCACATGAAAAAGCCTCTCGTCGGTGCGCTCTTCGCGGTGCTGCTCCTCGGAGCCGGCACCGCGCCCGCGGCAGCGGCCACAAGCCACGACGCGGCAGCGCCCAGCACGGCCGGGGCGGCAGCGGCCGCCGCGAGCCGCACGGCGGCGGACGCGGCGTCGTCCGGCCACGCGGCCGTCCGCGCGAAGGTCAGGCCCAAGGCGGTCAACTTCGCCGGGACCGTGGCGCTCAGCAACTGTTCGGGCTCGGTCGTCCGCACGCCCGGCTCCCAGCCGGGCGACCCCGCGCTCGTGCTCTCCAACGGGCACTGCATGGAGTCCGGATTCCCCGGCCCGGGCGAGGTCGTGTTCAACCAGCCGTCCACCCGCAGCTTCACCCTGCTCAACGCCTCGGGCAGCGGTGTCGGGACACTCCGGGCGAGCAAGATCGCGTACGGGACGATGACGGACACCGACATCTCGGTGTACCGACTCACCTCCACGTACGCCCAGATCGAAAGCACCTACGGCATCAAGGCACTGGAGCTCAACACCGCGCACCCGGTGCAGGGCACCGCGATCACCGTCGTGTCCGGGTACTGGAAGCGCACGTACAGCTGCAACGTCGACGGGTTCGTGTACCGCCTCAAGGAGGGGGAGTGGACCTGGAAGGACTCCGTCCGCTACACCTCCGCCTGCCAGACCATAGGTGGTACGTCCGGCTCGCCGGTGATCGACAACGCCACCGGCAAGGTCGTCGCCGTCAACAACACCGGTAACGAGGACGGGCAGGAGTGCACGGACAACAACCCGTGCGAGGTCGACGAGAACGGGCAGGTGACGGTCCGCGAGGGCATCAACTACGCCCAGGAGACCTACGGCATCGTGCCGTGCATCGGCACCGGCAACGTCTTCGACCTCGACCGTGAAGGGTGTGCGCTGCCCAAGCCGTGACGCGGACAGCGGCGGGGCGGGGCGGCGCGGTTCCCCCGCGCCGCCCCGCCCGTCCGCCCCGCCCCGGGTCAGATCCTGCGCCGACGGGCGTTCGCCCAGGAGAACAGGCCGAACGCCATCAGGCCCACGGCGATCAGGGCCAGCAGCCAGGGACCGGCCGGAGTCGTGGCGAAGGACCGCAGGGTGTCGTCCATGCCCTTGGCCTCGCCCGAGCGGGCCTTCACCGCAGCGGCCACCGCGAAGCCGCCCGCGACCGCGAAGACGAGCCCTCGCGCCACACCGCCGAAGACCCCGGTGATGTCCACGGCACGCCGCTCGGCGGGCGACATCTCGCCCATCCGCAGATGCTTGTGGAACTTCCGCAGCGCCGCCCGGCCCGCGATCCACAGACCGGCCCCCGCGATGACCGCGCCGGCCGCCCCCACCAGCCAGCGCCCGCCCGACATCCCGAGCACCTGTGCCGTGACGTCCTTCGACTGCGCGTCGCCGGAACCGCTGCCGCTGCCCCGGTCGCCCGCCGCGAACATCAGGACCGAGTACGACACGAAGGCGTAGAAGACGGCGCGCCCCGCCGAGGCCAGGCGCTTGGCCGCCTTGCGCCCGTCCGGCCCCGCGGCCCCGAACGCCGCCTCGGACAGCCGCCACAGGGCCATTCCGGCCAGGGCGACCCCCAGGACCCACAGCAGGACGGAACCGAAGGGCTTCTGCGCGATCTCCGCGAGCGCCCCGCCCCGGTCCGCCTGCTTCTCGCCGCTCCCGCCCTCGCCGAACGCGATGCGCAGCGCGAGGACGCCGACCAGGACATAGATCACTCCGCGGGCGACGAATCCCGCCCGGCCGCCCGCCTCGACGGCTGAACTGTCACCCGCCCGTCTCGCCTTTCCGTGACCCTTCCGGGCTGTCGCAGAGATATTCATGTCCAGCCGGTTGCCCCGGCCGGGAGACGGGAAACTACCGCGCCCCGGCGGCGGCCGTGCTGCCGGACCGTACCGAGCGGCCCGCCAGTGCCTGGGTCCGCTTCCCCTCCTCGATGACGAAACGGCCGTCGATCAGTACGTGCGGGATGCCGGTCGGCAGGGTGCGGGGTTCGTCGAACGTCGAGCCGGCCGCCACCGTCGCCGGGTCGAAGAGCACGAGGTCGGCGCGGTAGCCCTCGCGCACGTACCCGCGGTCGGCCAGCCGCAGCCGGGCCGCCGGGCGCGAGGTGAGATGGGCGACGCACTCCTCCAGCGAGAGGATGCCCAACTCCCGCACATACCGGCCGAGATACTGCGGGAACGTGCCGTACGCCCGGGGGTGCGGCTTGTCGCCCTGGAGGATGCCGTCGCTGCCGCCGGTGTGGACGCGGTGGCGCATGATCTGCCGGACGTTCTCCTCGTGGCCCACGTGCTGGAGGATCGTCGTCCCCAGCCGGTCGTCCAGCAGCAGCCGCCGCGCGGTCACCCAGGGCTCCTCGCCCCGCAGCCGCGCGGACTCGGCCACCGTACGGCCGACGTACCCGGCGAGGTCCGGCACGCTGACGCCGGAGATCTCGATGGTGTCCCACTCCATCGGCACCCCGTGGCAGCCGTCCGACCCCACGACCTCCAGGTCGTGGCGGATCCTCGCCGCCGTGGTGTCGTCGGCCAGGCGCGTCAGGACCGACTCGGGACCGCCCTCGCTCGCCCAGCTCGGCAGCATGGCGACCAGGGTCGTACAGCCCGGGGTGTACGGGTAGGTGTCGAGGGAGATGTCGGCGCCCGCGTCCAGCGCGCCGTCGAGCAGGGCGAGCAGTTCCGGGGCGCGGCCCTCGTTCACGCCGAAGTTCATGGTGGCGTGGGCGAGATGGAGGGCGCAGCCCGCGGTGCGGGTGAGCCGCACCATCTCCTCGTACGCCTCCAGCGCCCCGGCGCCGTACGAGCGGTGGTGCGGGCAGTAGTAGCCACCGTGCTCGGCCACCACCCGGCACAGGGCGGTGAGTTCGGCGTCGTCCGCGTACATGCCCGGGGTGTAGGTGAGCCCCGAGGACATGCCGACGGCGCCCTGGGCCATGCCCTCGGCGACGAGCTGTTTCATCCGGGTCAGCTCGGCGTCGGTGGCGGGGCGGTCGTCCCAGCCGACCGCGTGCATCCGGACGGTGCCCTGCGGGATCAGATAGGCGGCGTTCACCGCGATGCCCCGGCCGCCGAAGTTGCGGTCGAGCCGGTCGAGGTACTCCCCGACGGTGCGCCAGTCGAAGTCGATGTCGCTCCCGTCGCCGTTCCAGCCGGTGATGGAGCGGCGGACCTCGGCGAGGGTGCGGTCGTCGACGGGGGCGTACGACAGGCCGTCCTGGCCGAGCACTTCGAGGGTGACGCCCTGCGCCGCCTTCGCGCTGTGGTCGGGGTCGCGCAGCAGGGCGAGGTCGCTGTGGGCGTGCATGTCGACGAACCCGGGGGAGAGCGCGAGGC
>NZ_RDBK01000043.1:2704389-2715034 GCF_008042275.1 Streptomyces sp. OR43
GCCCCACCGCCGCCCGGACCCTGGACGCCGACGGCCTCGCGCTCTCCCCCGGGTTCGTCGACATGCACGCCCACAGCGACCTCGCCCTGCTGCGCGACCCCGACCACAGCGCGAAGGCGGCGCAGGGCGTCACCCTCGAAGTGCTCGGCCAGGACGGCCTGTCGTACGCCCCCGTCGACGACCGCACCCTCGCCGAGGTCCGCCGCTCCATCACCGGCTGGAACGGCGACGGGAGCGACATCGACTTCGACTGGCGCACCGTCGGGGAGTAMCTCGACCGGCTCGACCGCAACTTCGGCGGCCGGGGGAGTCCTCGCGGTGGATCTCCGCGACGCGGCCGTCGGCGAGGGCCACATCGGCGCGGTAGGAGGGGGTGGCGGTGCCGTCGATGACGCGGGCGTCGCGGATGACCAGGTCCATGGGGGGTGTGCCTTTCGGGGCCGGCCGGGGGACTGGACTGCCCCCGGCCCGCGCTCATCGGTGGGGCTCATCGGAAGAGCTCATCGGCGGGGCTCATCGGTCGGGCCCATCGCTCGGACTCATCGGTGGGGCTCAGAAGAACGTGCGGATGTAGTCGGTGACGGTCCCGTCCGCCGCGACCAGCGGAATCAGCTGCCACTTGTCGAAGCTCGTGCAGGGGTGCGAGAGCCCCATCCCCACCCAGTCCCCGACCTCCAGCTCGGCCGCCCCGTCCGTGCGCACCCACGCGTGCTGGTCCGACAGGCCGGTGACCTCGATCCCCGTCGCCTCCCGCACCGAGCCGTCGCGCCCGGACCGCACGAGCTGCGCCTGGGGCAGGTCGAGGTCGTAGGCGGCGTCCCGCTTGCCCGCGTTCAGGAACGCCTGCTCGCCGGTGGGGCGCGACACGACCTGGGCCCAGAGCCGGAAGGCGGGCTGCAGCGCGCCTTCCTCGGGGACCCGGTTGAAGGGGGTGAGGTGGCGGTAGTGGCCGTCGTCGTGCGAGACGTACGCCCCCGAGCGGAGCAACTTCAGTACGGGAGCGGAGAGTTCGGGGATGCCGGCGAACACGTCCGCGACCGCGTCGAACCACGCGCTGCCGCCCGCGCTGATCACGATCCGCTCACCGGCGCCCATGGCGGCGAACCGCCCCGCCGCGTCGAAGTCCGCGGCGAGCGCGACGAGCCGTCGCAGCCACTCCCGTACGCGCTCGCCGCTCGCGTCCGGCACCTCGCCCTCGTATCCGGCCACGCCCACCAGACGCAGCGTCCCCGCGGCGGCCACCGCGTCGGCGACGGCGGCGCAGTCGGCCTCGGTACGCGCGCCGGTGCGGGCGCCGTCGCCCGCGCCGAGCTCCACGACGACGTCCACCGGGCGGGAGGCGCCGGCCTCGCTCAGGGCCCGGTCCATCAGCTCGACGCCGCGCACCGAGTCGACGTAGCAGATGAAGCGGAACTCCGGGTCGGCGTTCAGTTCGCCCGCGAGCCAGGTCAGCGCGGCCGCGTCGACGAGCTCGTTGGCGAGGAAGATCCGCTGGATCCCGAACGCCCGGTAGACGCGAGCCTGGTGCGGGACCGCCGCGGTGATGCCCCACGCGCCGTGCTCCAGCTGGCGGGCGAACAGCTGCGGGGACATCGAGGTCTTGCCGTGCGGTGCGAAGGCGAGGCCGTGGCGCTGTGCGTACGTCTCCAGCAGCGCGAGGTTGTGTGCGACGGACTCGGCCGACAGGGCGAGCACCGGGGTGGTGAAACCGCCGGTGAAGAGGTTGCGCCGCTCGGCGGCCAGATCGCCGACGGTCAGGCCCTCCGCGTCGGGCGGGAGCGCCTTGAACCGGTGGTCGACCCGCTCGTCGGCGAGTCCGGCCAGGCCGGCGAGTCCGGCGGCGGGGCGTT
Organism: Streptomyces sp. OR43; assembly: GCF_008042275.1. Classification (GTDB taxonomy): domain Bacteria; phylum Actinomycetota; class Actinomycetes; order Streptomycetales; family Streptomycetaceae; genus Streptomyces. Next base: position 2,706,240 of record NZ_RDBK01000043.1, read on the forward strand.
CGTCGGCCATGGGGGTGCCTCCTCGATCGAAGTCATGCGGTAGGTGACGATGGGCGTTGCAACATATGCAACACCCATTGCGTATATCGCTCAGGGCTGTCTAACATCCGAGCCGACGCCCGGTCAATGGTGAGACCCGGCGCCGCCCGCCCGATCCCGAGGAGCCCGAGTGTCCGGAACCCCGGCCAGGACCGACGCCGAAACGGCCACCGATGTCGTGTGCCTCGGCGAGTCCATGGTGACGTTCTTGCCCTCACGGCCCGGGCGCCTCGCCGACGTCCCCTCCTTCGGCCGCGGCATCGGCGGCGCCGAGTCCAACGTGGCCTGCGCCCTCGCCGCGGCCGGGCACCGCGCGGCCTGGGTGAGCCGGGTCGGCGCGGACGGCTTCGGCGACCACCTCGTCGACGCGATCTCCGCGTACGGGGTCGACACCTCCGCCGTGCGGCGCGACCCGGCCCGGCCCACGGGCATCTACTTCCGTACGGCGACGGACCGCGGCACCGACGTCCACGAGGTGGCGTACTACCGGGCCGGGTCCGCGGCCTCGGCCATGTCGCCCGCGAACGTTCCGTACGAGGCGCTGTTCACCGGCCGGGTCCTGCACCTGTCCGGCATCACGGCAGCGCTCTCCGCCGACTGCCTGGCCCTGCTGCACGAGCTGACGGCCCCGCGTCCCGGGCGCCCGCTGGTCTCCTTCGACGTCAACCACCGTCCGGGCCTCTGGCGCGACGCCGACGTGTCCCCCGGCGTCCTGCTGGACCTGGCCCGCCGCGCCGACCTCGTCTTCGTCGGCGAGGACGAGGCGGAGGAGGCGTGGGGCGTCAAGGGCGCCGCCGCGATCCGGGAGGCGCTGCCGGAACCGGCGGTACTGGTCGTGAAGCGGGGCGCGGAGGGCGCGACGGTGTTCTCCCACCCCACCCCGCCCCTTCCCGAACCGGGGCTCCGCCCCGGACCCCGCTCCTCAATCGCCGGAGGGGCTGAAGTGGTCACCGACGTCCCCGCACTCCGCGTCGACGTCGTCGCCCCCGTCGGGGCCGGGGACGCCTTCGCCGCCGGGTTTCTCTCCGCCACCCTGCGCGGGCTGCCCGTCCGCGACCGGGCCCGGCACGGGCACCTGATGGCCGCCGCCGTCCTCACCGTCCCCGGCGACCTCACCGACCCGCCCTCCCGCGACCGGGCGGACCGCCTCGCGGCCCTCGACGACACCGACTGGGGGAGACTGCGTCTCGGCCCCGGGTGGACGGGGGACGACACGGAGGTACGTACGGCATGAGCGAGCGCAGCGAGGGATTCGACAAGAGGGGCGTCACCGGCGAAGGCCGGGCCGAGGACAGCGAGGCACGCGCGTGAGCGAGCGTAGCGAGGGAACCGGCAAGAGGGGCGTCACCGGCGAAGGCCGGGCCGAGGACAGCGAGGCACGCGCGTGAGCGAGCGTAGCGAGGGAACCGGCAAGAGGGGCGTCACCGGCGAAGGCCGGGCCGAGGACAGCGAGGCACGCGCATGAGTCAGACCGTCGACCGGGCGCTGAGCATCCTGCCGTTGCTCGCCCAGGGACCCGCCGACCTCGGACAGGTCGCCGAGCGGCTCGGCGTGCACAAGTCCACCGCCCTGCGCCTCCTGCGTACGCTCCACGAGCACGGGCTCGTCTACCGTCAGCAGGACCAGCGCTACCGCCTGGGCGCGCGGCTCTTCGCCCTCGCCCAGGAGGCCGTCGAGAACCTCGACGTACGGGAGATCGCCCACGCGCACCTCGTCGAGCTCAACGCGAACTGCGGCCACACCGTCCACCTCGCCGTGTACGAGGAGAACGAGGTCCTCTACATCGACAAGGTCGAGAGCCGCTACCCGGTCCGGATGTACTCCCGCATCGGCAAGCCCGTCGCGATCACCGTCGCCGCCGTGGCCAAACTCCTGCTCGCCGACCTCTCCGAGACGGAGCGGCGCTCGCTCGCGGAGAAGCTCGACTACCCCATGTACACGTCCCGTTCGACCCCCGGCCCCGGCGCCTTCCTCAAGGAACTCGCCACCGTGCGCGAACAGGGATGGGCCACCGACCTCGGTGGCCACGAGGAGTCCATCAACTGTGTCGGCGCCCCCATTCGCGGTGCCGACGGGCGCGTCGTCGCCGCGATGTCGGTCTCCGCGCCGAACGTGGTCGTCACGGCCGAGGAACTCCTCACCCTGCTCCCCCTGGTCCGTCGCACCGCCGACACCATCAGCCGGGAGTACTCCGGCACCAACCGACCCAAGAAAGCCTGATCACCGATGACCGACAGCACCGACAAGACCGTGAAGACCCCGCTCACCCCGAGCACCCACACCGCCCCGCCCGCGAAGTTCTCGCACGGCGTGCGGAAGGGCAACATCCTCCAGGTCGCCGGCCAGGTCGGCTTCCTGCCCGCCGTCGAGGGCCAGGCCCCCACCCCCGCCGGCCCGACCCTGCGCGAGCAGACCCTCCAGACCTTCGCCAACGTCAAGGCGATCCTGGAGGAGGGCGGCGCGAGCTGGGACGACGTGATGATGATGCGCGTCTACCTCACGGACGTGGACCACTTCGCGGAGATGAACGAGATCTACAACACCTACTTCGGCGCGCAGAACCTCAAGGAGGCCCCCGCCGCCCGCACGACGGTCTACGTCGGCCTGCCCAAGGGCCTGCTCATCGAGATCGACGCCCTCGCGGTCCTCGGCTGAGCCTGATCCCGTTGCACCACCGCACCACCACGCAGGTCACGGCGCCCCACCCCACCGGGGCGCCGTGCCGTGCTCCGCCCTGCCCAAGCACCATGGACGACAACGGAGTTACCCATGCAGCTCGCCGCAAGCCCCCCACCGGTCGAGACGCCACCCCACACCGGTGGACTCCTCCTCCTCATAGACGGGACGGCCGGTCTGCTGACCGTCGCCGTCCTCGGTATCGCGCTCCTCCTCTTCCTGATCATCAAGGTCAGGCTCCAGCCGTTCGTCGCCCTGCTCGCCGTCTCCATAGCCGTCGGCCTGGGCGCCGGCCTCTCCGTCACCGAGCTCTTCGGTACGGTGCAGAAGTCGGCCGCCGTCTCCGTCATCGAGTCCGGCATGGGCGGCATCCTCGGCCATGTCGCGATCATCATCGGCCTCGGTACGATGCTCGGCGCGATCCTCGAAGTCTCCGGCGGAGCAGAGGTGCTGAGCGCCCGCCTGCTGAACCTCTTCGGTGAGAAGCGCGCCCCGCTCGCCATGGGCCTGACCGGTCTGATCTTCGGTATCCCGGTCTTCTTCGACGTCGGCATCTTCGTCCTCGCGCCGATCGTGTACGCGGCGGCCAAGCGCTCCGGCAAGTCGATCCTGCTCTACGCGATGCCGCTGCTCGCGGGCCTGTCCATGACGCACGCGTTCCTGCCGCCGCACCCCGGCCCGGTCGCCGCCGCCGGCCTCTTCCACGTCTCCCTGGGCTGGGTCATCCTGATGGGCGCCGTCGTCGGCATCCCGTCCGTCCTGGCCGCCTGGGGCTACGCCGCCTGGATCGGAAAGCGGATCTTCGTCGAGGTCCCGCAGGACATGGTCGAGGCCGCCGAGGAGGCGAAGGCCGCCGTCGTCGCCGAGCAGCGGGCCGCCGGAGTCACCCCGCACGAGGCCCCCGTCGCCCTCTCCACCGTCCTCGCGATCATCGGCACCCCGCTGGTGCTGATCCTCGCCGCGACGTTCTCCTCCATCGCGCTCGACCCCTCGACGCCCCGCTCGGTCATCGAGTTCTTCGGCAACCCGTTCGTCGCCCTGACGATCGCGCTGCTGCTCGCCTACTACCTGCTCGGCATCCGGCGCGGCTGGTCCCGCAAGTCCCTGGAGTCGGTGTCGACCTCGTCCCTCAAGCCGGTCGGCAACATCCTGCTCGTCGTCGGCGCGGGCGGCATCTTCGGCGCCGTGCTCAAGGCCAGCGGCATCGCGGACGCGCTCGCCGACACGTTCAACGACGTCGGCCTGCCCGTCATCCTGCTCGCCTGGCTCATCTCGGCGGTCCTGCGCATCGCCCAGGGCTCGGCGACGGTCGCGATCGTCACCACCGCCGGCATCGTGGTCCCGCTCGTCGAGGACCAGGACTTCTCGCAGCCGCACCTGGCGCTGATCATCATGGCGATCTCGGCCGGCTCGATCATCGCCTCGCACGTCAACGACGGAGGCTTCTGGATGGTGTCGAAGTACTTCGGCATCTCCGAGCGCGACACCCTGAAGTCCTGGACGGTCCTGGAGACGGTCCTGTCGGTCGCGGGCTTCGTGGTGGCGGCGCTGCTGAGCCTGGTGATCTAGGGCCTTTCGTCGGGCACGGGGAGGTTCAGGCCGCCGACGCGCAGATGATGCTCCGGCCCTTGTTGACCTGCCAGTACCAGAACTTCTCACCGCGCCCCGACGGACAGGTCCAGTTCTGGCCCGCCGTCGGAGCCCGGTAGAAGCCGGTGATGCGCAGGATCGACTGGCCGGCCCGCGGCACCGTGGACGCGTCGCAGCGCCAGACCACCGTCAGGTCGGCGTTGGTGGCTCCGTTCACATCGGCGGGGAAGCACTGGCCCACCTGGTACACCCGGTCGAGGCAGAGCGTCCGGTCGACCCCGTCGTCACCGGATCTGCTCCACCAGGTGAAGCCGGCCCCCGTGTCGCAGGAACTGGAGCCACCGGACCGGGTGCTGACACGGTTGACGTGCATGTACGCGTTCGAGGCGCCGCAGCTCACCCGGATCGGGCGGGAGGCGCTCATGTCGTCGTGGCCGTCGTTGTACACGTCGAGGCAGTCGCCGGCGCGCACGGCGGCGAACGCGCGGTCGGTGGCGTCCGGGGTGGGAGTCGGCGTGGGAGTGGGAGTCGGCGTGGGGGTGGGCGTCGGATCGTCCGCTGTGTCGCTGTCGCTGTCGGGGTCGTAGCTGCTGTCGCTGTGGGAGTCGGTATCGGTGTCCGAGCCGGAGTCGCCCGTGCGGGCGTCGCTGTCGGACGACGCGGAGCCGCTGCTGCCGGAAGTGAACGAACTGCCGCTGCCCCCACTCCCGTTGCCCGTCGTCTCCCAGGGCTGCCAGGCCAGCAGTCCGATGACGACGGCCACGGCGACCAGCCAGCCCAGCGCCGAGGAATTCCCCGAGGAGCCGGTCCGCGGAGGCGTCGGACGTGTCGTCGTCGGCCCGGCCGGGGCGGTCGGGGCGGTGCTGGGCGAGGTCGTACGGGCCCGGGCGGCACGGGCCGCCCGGCGGGCGGCCTCCTGCTCGGCCCGCTCCCGCGAGGCGCGCTCGGCGGCCTCTCGTGCCGCGCGCTCCCGTGCCGCCTGCTCCCGCGCCGCCTGCTCGCGCTGGATCCGTTCGCGTTCGGCCCGCCTCCGCGCACGCTCCTGCTCGGCACGCGCGTGTTCCTGCGCCGCGCGCTCCCGTTCGCGGCGGGCGCGCTCGGCCTCCGCGCGCTGGGCCGCCTGCCGCTCGGCCTCCAGGCGCGCCGCCTCGGCACGCTCCCGTTCGGCGCGCTCCTGCTCGGCCTGCTCCGCCCGCTGCCGCTCCGCCAGTTCCGCGAGGGCCGCCATCTCCCGCCGGGTCCGCTCGCGGCGTTCGCGGTCGCGGGCCGCGCGGGCCCGGCGCTCCGGCGGGTAGACCAGGGTCGGGGGAGGGGGCGGCACCGTATTCGTGCGCTGGACGAGCGTCGGGGCCACCGGATTCACCGCCGGCGGCCTCGTGCGGCTCGTCCGGCCCGGCCGATCCGGCTGATCCGGACGGCGCGTCCGACCCGGCCTGTCCGTCTGGCGGTCGTTCGCGAGTTCCAGGCCCTGGGTCGCGTACGCGCCGATCAGCGCCGTCCACCGCGGAGGAAGCCACCGGGTGCCGCTGTGGGAGGCCGGCAGATGGGCCTGGGCCGCGCGGAAGCGGGCGAGCAGGTCGGCGGGCTCGGGGCGCCGCTCCGGGTCGACCGACAGGCACGGCCGGATCGTCGCGACGAGCTCCTTCGGCAGCCCGTCGAGGTCGAGTTCACCGCGCTGGACCCGGGCCAGCAGCCGCAGGGTGTCGCCGTCCGCGGCATAGGGCGGCCGGCCGGTGGCGAGCAGGAACAGGGTCGCGCCGAGCGAGTAGACGTCGGACGCGGCGGTGGACTCCTCGCCGCGTGCCTGCTCGGGCGAGGTGAACGCGATCGTGCCGAGCGTGAGCCCGGTGAGCGTGAGGTCGCTGGCGTGCGAGATGCCGAAGTCGATGACCCGGGGGCCGTCCAGCGGCAGCAGCACGTTCTGCGGCTTCACATCGCGGTGGACGATGCCCACCCCGTGCAACGTGACCAGGGCCTCCGCGGTGCCGGCGGCGATCCACCGTACGGCCGAGGCGGGCAGCACCCCGCAGCTGCGCACCAGTTCGGAGAGCGGGGGCGCGGCGATGTAGTCGATGGCCATCCACGGCCGCTCCGCCGCCGGGTCGGCGTCCCGTACCCGCGCCGTGTAGGCGCTGGCCACCCGTTGCGCGACCGCCACCTCGCGCGCGAAGCGCCGCCGGTCGACGTCGCTGACGTTGCCCTCGGCCAGCAGCGTCTTCACCGCGACGAGACCCCGTGCGCCCCGATCGCCGCCGCGGGCGAGATAGATCCGCCCCATGCCGCCGGACGCGAGCCGTCCGATCAGCCGGTACGGTCCGAGCGTCGCCGGATCGTCCCCGCCCAGCGCCTGAACCCGCGCCCCGGCCATGTCACTCCCCCTGTCGCACCCCCCATCTGCCGGCCTCCCACAGCGGCACCCGGTGGCTTCCTCCGCGGTGGACGGCGCTGATCGGCGCGTACGCGACCCAGGGCCTGGAACTCGCGAACGACCGCCAGACGGACAGGCCGGGTCGGACGCGCCGTCCGGATCAGCCGGATCGGCCGGGCCGGACGAGCCGCACGAGGCCGCCCGAACAGCCATGGAATGCGGCAACTCCCTGACACTCTGTTGCGGGGCCGGTACATGGCGGGGACGTCCGCCGGGTCCCGCACATGCAGCAGCGCCACCGGGGGAGCGGCGGCGCTGCTGGTCAGTGATGCGTCAGGCGCAACGATGGGTGCTCAGGCGGGAGTTACGGAAGACCGTGGACGTGCGGGCCGACCGCGTTCGACCAGGCGTTGCCCGACGTGGCGTCCCAGTTGGTCGACCAGGTCATCGCGCCGCGCAGGCCCGGGTAGGTCTTCGACGGCTTGAAGGAACCGCAGCCGGTGCCCTTCGCGAGGCAGTCCAGGGCCGCGTTCACGACCGAGGGGGCCACGTATCCGCTGCCCGCGCCCCTGGTGGAGGCGGGGACACCGAGACCGACCTGCGACGGGTCGAGGCCGCCCTCCAGCTGGATGCACGCCAGCGCGGTGAGGAAGTCCACCGAGCCCTGCGAGTAGACCTTGCCGTCGCAGCCGAGCATCGAACCGCTGTTGTAGTACTGCATGTTGACGACGGTCAGGATGTCCTTGATGTTCAGTGCCGTCTTGAAGTACTCACCGGAGGTGGACTGCATGTCGATGGTCTGCGGAGCCATCGTGATGACGAGGCCGGAGCCAGCCTTCTGCGACAGGGAACGCAACGCCTTGGTCATGTAAGTGGAGTTGAGACCGTTCTCCAGGTCGATGTCGACGCCGTTGAAGCCGTACTCCTGGATGAGGGAGTAGAGCGAGTTGGCGAAGTTGGTGGCGGAGGCGTCACTGTTGACCGAGACGGACCCCTTCTCACCGCCGACCGAGATGATGACGTTCTTGCCGGCCGCCTGCTTCGCCTTGATGTCGGCCTTGAACTGGTCGACGGTGTAGCCGTTCAGGCCCGCCGAGTCCAGGTTGAAGGTGACGGCTCCGGGCGTGGTCGTGGCGTCGGCGAAGGAGACCGCGATGATGTCGTAGTTCGCGGGCACGTCGCTGAGCTTCTGCACGGTCGCGCCGTTGTTGAAGTTCTGCCAGTAGCCGGTGACCGCGTGCTTGGGCACGGAGGTGCCGGGGTTGGGCTCGCCGCCGCCGGACTTGGCGGTGCGGCCGCTGACGGTGGCGGACTTCACGGACTCGCCGGCCGCGTTGGTGGCGGTCACGGAGAACTGGTACGCCGTGTCGGCCGCCAGCCCCGTGATCGTCGCCGAGGTCCCGGTGGCGGTGGTGGCCTTGGCGCCGTCCTTGTAGACGGTGTAGCCGGTCGCGCCGGACACCGCGTTCCAGGACAGGGCGAGGGAGGAGGGCGTGGCCGTGCCGACGGCGAGACCGGCGGGGGCCGCGGGGATCGTCGGGCCGGGGTCGGTGCCACCGCCGCCGTCGGGGCCGGTGACCGAGACGTCGTCGACGACGTAAGCGGCCTGCCCGTACCAGCCGTGCGTGTACACGGTGACGGAGGTGGTGCTGGGGCCGGTCTTGAAGCTGGTGGAGAGCTGGGTCCAGCTGCTGGAGCCCGGGGTCCAGGTCGACACGTCGGTGGTGCCCGTCCCGCTCGCGCCCAGGTAGGCGTACCCGCCCTGGACCCAGGAGCTGAGGGCGTACGTCGAGTTCGGCTTCACGGCGACGGTCTGCGTGCACTTGGCGTTGTCCTGGCCGGCCGGGGTCGCCTTGAGGGCCGCGGTCCCGCCGTGCACGGGGGAGGAGACGGTGGCGCCGGAACCGCCGGAGCAGGTCCAGTTGGCGAGCCCGGACTCGAACCCGGCGTTCTTGGCGACGTTGACGTCGGCGGCCTCGGCGCTGCTGACGAGACCGGTGAGGGTCAGCGCCCCGGCGGCGACGACGGCCATGGCGGAGCCGAGGAGCGGGCGGGTGTGACGTCTTCTGTGACTGGTGGCGGGAGAACGTTCCACTTGCTGCCTCCGTGGGGGAGTCGGGGG
>NZ_RDBK01000043.1:2715134-2773544 GCF_008042275.1 Streptomyces sp. OR43
TGCCGGGGGTGCGGCACGGGGAGTGCTGGGGTGTGGAATCGAGGAACGGTGGCCACCGCTGGGCGACAAAACTGGTCCAGACCAATCGAGTTGTCAAGACCTCTGGCAGGGGCCGGTGGCGAAGAGTGCTGGGGAGAACGCCCCGAAGACCGTCCCGAAGACTGCTGTGAAGCCCGGTTGGGCGAGGGGTGAGGGGAGCTGCGTATCGCGGTTCGTTCGCTCACGCGAAGGGTCGATCCACCGGCGCGGGCGCGCGATCCGGGCGTGGGGGCCTGTGTGGGCGGTGCCGCGCCCGGATGCGGCGGTCGACGCGCATCCGAGGGCCGGAACGTTGCCCGATGCGGATGAGGGGGCAGGCACGTGAGCGAGTGCGGTCGACGGCGATACGGTCAGCGGATCGCGAACCGAAACGGCCGGAGCGATCCGCCGACGCCCGCGCAGGCGGCTCAGGACCGAGGCGTTCGGCCGCCTCGCCGGGCGATGCGAGTCAGTGGATAGCGCGCCGGCTTGATAGCGGGAAGGTCCTGGATGGCGCGTTCGCCTGATCGCCGGCGTGAGCGCACAGTCGCCGAGTCACCCAGGACCGCTCTTGTCTGGTCCGACGTCACCGTACGGCCCGGACGGCGACCGTTCCGCCCGGACGGACGGTGCCCGAGGCGGCCGTACCGCCCGGACCGACTGTCGCCGGTCCGGGCGGTACGCGGATCATCTGTGGGGTCGAGGGCTCAGGACCCCGCGGGCCACAGAGTGGTGCCGAGGGCGAGGGCGCCGGTGCCGTCTCCCCGATACAGGCTGAAGTTGTTCTTGGGGAACATGACCGGACCCGTCAGGTACCAGTAGGCGGCCAGGTCGCCCTTGCCGTCACCGTTGAAGTCGCCACCGGCTATGGCTTCCATGCCACTCCAGCTGTTGTCGTGCCACATCTGCCGGGCCGCAGCGAAGGAACCGCTCGCGTTGCCGACGTACAGGTCGAGCCTTCCGGTGGCATTGACCGCCGCGATGTCGTCCCGGCCGTCGGCGTTGAAGTCCGCGGTGGCGAAGTGTGTCTTGCCACCCCACGTGCTGTCGTGCCACATGTTTCGCTTTGTACCGGTGAGAGCGCCGCTGGGACCGGTGGTGTAGGCGTACAGCGAGCCGTCTTCCCAGACGGAGATCAGACCGTCGCGCCCGGAGGCGTCGGCCTTGTAGCGGGCGATGTGCCGCACGGTCTTCCAGCTGGTGTCCTTCCACATCGGGATTCGGGTACCGAGGTAGCCATTCGCGGAGCCGGGGTAGAGATAGAACTGACCGTCGCTCGACATCGCGGCCACATCGCCACGGCCGTCACCGTTGAAGTCTCCCCCGATGATCCTGGAGAAGGTGTTCCAGGTCCCGTCCTTCCACAGGGGCCGGCCGTATTCGAGAGTCCCGCCGGGTCCGGTGTAGAACGCGTGCAGGGTGCCGTTGGTCAGCACTACGGCGACATCGGTGCGGCCGTCACCGTTGAAGTCGGCGGAGGTGACGGCCTTGGTGGTCAAGTGGCTCACGTTGGTCAGGCGGGTCTGCCTTATCCAGGAGTCGACGTTGTCGACGCGGGTGTCTACGGCACCGTCACGGGTTTCGTCGGAGTTGTAGCAGCCGGCCCCCCAGGACCGGGAGTGAATGCCCACCAGCTCCGGTGTGCCGTCCGCCTTCATGCGGAAGGTGGGGCCACCGGCGTCGCCCTTGCAGATGCCCGCGGTCTCCGGTGCCGTGCCGCTCAAGGAGAGGGTGGTCTCGTCGACGGCTGTGACGGTCGGCGTGGCGGTGTGAGCGGCGTCCGTCACCCATTGCGTTTTCGTACGTCCGTAGCCGGTGACCCGGATGTCCTCACCAGCCGTCACAGGGGTGGAGGCGACCGCGATCGGGGCGACCTGAAACGCGGGGTCGATGTCGAAGGGAAACACCGAGTCCAGGCGGACCATGACCAGGTCACGGTCCGGGTGGGGAACGAGTTTGTCGGCCGTGACCGTGGTGGGCAGGGTCGGCGGCCCACCCGCAGTGACCGTTACTCCGTCCGGCACGTATCCGGAGGGAATCTGGCCGGTCCCGTCGGCGAAACAGCTGGCGGCCGTCAGGACCCACACCGGGTCCACCAGCGCTCCCGAGCAGCTGCGCTCGCCGTTCGCGATGTCGAGCTTGACGGTGAAGGCGTAGTCACCCGTCTTGACCGTGTCGCCACTGATCGCGACCGCGGGGGCGGAGGAGAGCAGGCAGGCGGCCACAGAGGTCGCGAGCAGGCCGATCGTCCACGAGGTACGCGGATTTCTTTTGGGCACGATTTTCCTTGACTGATTCAGAAGGCGAGGGGCCGCGCAGGACAGATGTGCGCGCCGGTGCGGCAAGCGGGCAGTCGGGAGCGCGGCGTTCCCGGGATCGCTAGGTGCGTTCGGGGTCAGCCGGTGACGCGGATCTCGACGAGCACGGACTGGGCGCCGCCGACGGTGCCCTCACCGACGGACTCGAAGCCGCCTTCGGGCAGGTCGATCGTGGCCGTCTGGCCATTGGCGGTGAGGTCGGCGCTTATGGGGTGATCCGCAGCTTCCAGAGCGAACACCCGTGGAAGCGAGAGCGTGATGAAGCCCGTCGCGGCCGTGGCCCGGAAACAGTAGGTGCCGGCGCGGCCCACCGTGTCGTCCTTGACGGTCAGGACTCTGATCTGCTCGGCCGCCGGGTCGCAATCGGCCAGCAGGACATGCCCGTCGCCCTTCTTCAGTTCGATGCCCTTGGTCGCGAGGATCTTCGCGGCGCCGGGGTACGAGAAGTCCTCCACGGCTGACGGCGGTGTTTCCGCGGTGGCTTGTTGAACGGGCTCACCGGCGGCAGATGCCAGGGGTATTGCGGCCCCCGCCACGATTATCCCCACGGCCGTGGCAATCAGTGTTCTACGGGCGCGATGAGCCACAGAGAGTCCTTCCGGGCATGGCGCCTGCGCATCCGGAGGCCCCCCGCCAAGATGTGATGATCAGGAAAAGATGTCGCTGGATATTAAGCGGCACCCACAAACCCGTCAAGGGCAGTCTGAAATTGGCCGGTTGGCCCGCCATATCCCCTATACGTCGTAGGCTTCCCGCCAGTTCGGCTTGATTCAGTCACGGGAAGCAGCGTTTGTTGGGAGAACAAAAGCCGCCCATCCGATTTTTTCTCAAGAAAAGTCTGTGTGGAGTAAATGCAACCAGCTTGAAAAAGGAGGCAGTTATGATCCGCGCGCCAGGATTCGCAGCGGTTGAATACGAGTTGACGTGGAGACAGAACGCGTGAGAATGAAACGACGATTGCATGGGCCGGGTGGCGCAAGGAGATCAGTGCGCGCGATACGCGCACTGATCACCACCCTGTTGCCGCTCGCTCTGGTTGTCGGCCTGCTCGGGTCCGCACCGGCGGCAGCCGAAGACGTTCCGCCCGAGATCGTCCCGGGCACCATGCTGGTGGTCCCGACCGACCGGGGCATGGTCGTGGAGCTCTGGAAGTCGGGCGGGCCCGGTGTCAAGGCCGCAGCCGAGGCCGCGCTGACGGGGACCGACGCCGATGTGCAGGCGTTCCTGGCCGCTTCCTCGGACCTGGCCTTCCAGGACAACCGGGTCGTGACGGCCCAGCTTGCCGGCGTCGGCGGTACCGAGCTCCTGGCGGCCGCCCGCGCGGCGCTCGCCGGGACGCCCGAGGATCTGGACGACTTCCTGCTGTACGGCTGGCAGTCTCCGCTGGAGCAGGACCAGCGGGTGCTCGTGGCGCAGGTCATGAGCGTGGGTGGCCCCGGTGTCCAGGAGGCGGGGCGGGCCGCGCTGAACGGCACGGCCGAGGATGTGAAGGAATTCCTGGACGCCGGTCAGTACAGCCAGCGTGAGCAGGACAACCGGGTCCAGCTGGTGCAGGTCATCAGCGTGGGCGGGCCGGCCGTGCAAGCGGCCGGGCGGCTGGCGCTGGGAGGGACCGCGCAGGACATCGCGGAGTTCCTGGAAGTGGGCCAGTTCGTGGCACGCTCCCGGGATCAGGAGCATGCCACGGTAGCCCAGTTGGCAGCGCAGGCGCAGGAGGCCGGGCGCCAGGCAGCCAGTGAGACGGCGGCGGCCAAGGAGGCGTCGGCGCAGGCGGTCGAGGCGGCCAAGCTGGCGAAGGAAGCGGCTCAGCTGGCTGCTGCGGAGGCGGAGGCGGCCAAGGGCGACACGGAGAAGGCCGCGCAGGCCGCCGGGCGTGCGTCCAAGGCCGCGTCCCAGGCCGCGGCCGCTGCACAGAAGGCCATCAACGCGGCCAATGCAGCGAGCAATTCGGCGCGGATCGCGGCGAGTGCGGCGTCGCAGGCGGCGGCAGCCGCCGCCGGTGCGGCACAGGCAGCGGCGAAGGCGCGCGGGGCGGCGGCGGACGCGGCTGTGGACGCCGGCAACGCGGCGGCGGCGCGTAAAGCGGCGGAGAACGCGCGTGGTGCCGCCAAGGGCGCGAACCTGGCGGCTGACGCGGCCGATCAGGCGATGCTGGCAGCCACGGCGGCCGGGGACGCGGCGGCTTCGGCCACAGGTGCCGGCGCGAACGCCAACCTCGCCGCGGACGCCGCGGTGGAGGCGAGCGGGTACGCCGGTCAGAGCAGCGCGCAGGCTGCGCAAGCGCGAGCCGCGGCCGCGGCCGCACGTCGGCATGCCGCGGAGGCGAACCGCGCCGCGGCCGCCGCGGAGGCGCTGGCCCGCAAGGCGGCGACGGCCGCCGGGGAGGCCCGTGACGCGGCCAGGTCAGCGGCGACGCACGCGAACAACGCGGCGGAGGCCGCCGATGACGCCGCGGACCATGCGGGCGAGGCCGCCACGGCGGCGACGAAGTCGACCGCACACGCGAACGCGGCAACCGCGGCGGCGAACGTGGCGTYCGCCATGGCAGCCAAGGCCGAAAGTGTGTACACGCTGGCTCGTGAGGTCGAGGCGGAGGAACTGCTGGGCCGCACCAACGCGGGTATAGAGCGGGCCAAGGACGCCAGGGCCGAGGAAGAGGCACGTCGGGCCGAGCAGACCCGTGCGGACCAGGAGAGCAGGGACCGTGACGCCGAGGCCCAGCGCCTGGCCACCGCGGCCGCCCAGCCCGGGGCCGACCTCGCGGCCATTGCCGCCGAAGGTCGCGAACTGGCCGTGCTGACGATGCCGAGGGGCACCCCTTGGGGTCGGGCCGCCGCCGAGTCCGCGCTCACCGGCACGGACGCGGTGGTCATCGAGTACCTGCGCAACGGATGGCGGCTGGCCGCGGAGCAGGACGACCGCGCCCATGCGGAGCGGCTTGCCGAGGACAGCGCCATCAAGGCGGTACGGGACGCTGCGGAGGTGGCCCTGGACGGAGGGCCCGCCGAAGTCACGGCGTTTTTGACGCACGGTCAGTACGAGGCGGGTGAGGAGGACTTCCGGGTCGCCGTCGCCCAGGCCGTCTCCGCGGGCGGGCCAGAGGTCCAGCGGACGGGACGGGCCGCGCTGTCGGCCGGGACCGTCGCCGCGTACCGCACGTTCCTGACGAGCACGCTGGACACTGCGCGCGGGCAGGACGAGCGGGTACGTGCCGCGCAGCTGGTCAGCAGTGGTGGTCCCGAGGTGAGGTCCGCGGCGCGGGTCGCGCTGGAGGGCTCGACGCAGATGCTGCACACGTTCATCGAGTCGGGCCAGTACATGGCCCAGCGCAAGGACCTCCTCGCCGCGACCCACCTCGCGCTGGTGCAGGAACTGATCTCGGAGGCGTCGAAGGTCGCCGCGCTCGCGCAGAAGGACGCGGCCACTGCGCAGAAGGTCGCAGCCCTCGCCCGCAAGGCCGCCGAGGAGGCGGAAAAGTACCGCAAGCAGGCCCAGGACTCGGCCGACGACGCCGAGGAGTACGCCGCCCAGGCGGAGCAGCACGCCAAGGACGCCGAGGCATCGGCAGCCGCCGCGGCCGCGTCCGCGAAGACGGCCCGCACTGCGGCGGACAGGGCCGACCGTGACGCGGACAACGCGGCCGCGTCCGCCGCTACCGCCACCGTCTCCGCCGAGAACGCCCAGGCATCCGCCGCCCAGGCATGGTTCGACTCCGATCAGGCCCGCGCCTCGGCCATCGCGGCCGGCAAGGACTCCGCGGCGGCTCTCGAAGCGGCGACTCAGGCATTCACCATCTCCGTGCAGAAGCGCAAGGAGGAGGAGGAAGCCCGGCGCAAGGAGCTGCTTGACGCGAAGGAAGCCGCGGAGAACGATCCGGGGGCGCAGGCTCGCAAGCAGTACCGCTGCGGCGTCCTGGACCCCACCTGCGAGATGACCGACAACCCCGTCCGGTGGTGCGTGCAGAACGAACTTCTGTGCCAGATCATCTCCGTGGGCCCCGCCTTCAACGACGCCATGCAGCAACTGTGGGAGGTCAGCGCCACACTCACGGGGCTCACTCAGCTCGAGAACTGCGCCATGAAGAAGGACCTCTGGGCCTGTGCGGAGCTCACGACGGACGTCATCGTCCAGTCCAAGCTGAAACTGCTGACCCGGTCGTACGAGGCGCTGCGCAACCTCAAGCGTGGCTGCAAGACCGTCGACAGGGCGAGCTTCGGCCTGCTCCGGGTCCTCGACCTGCCACCGCCCGCTTCGGCCGGGTGCGGCACCTTCTGGATGGATGAGGACAGGGCCGCGCACCATTACATGTCGCTCAACAATCAGGGTGTCAAGCACGCCGAGGACTTCGGGGTGCACGGCAACTACAATCGGGCGAACGGGGAGAAGTTCATCAAGGCGATCGAAAGACTGGTGACGAATCCGGGCACCCGCAGGATCGAGGGAACGTACCGGGGCAAGCCCGCCACCCACTTCGTCGACGAAACCGGCCTGCATGCCTCCTTCGCCCGGAACGGTCCGGACGTGGGCAAGTATCTCGGTGGCTGGCGATCGGACGGCGACCAGCTCCTGTACTTGCTGCGGGACGGGAAACTGTGAGGGCGGCGAATCGCTGTAAGGGTGACCTGCAACGGGAAGGTGCTGCATGAGGATCGAGTTGTCGCAGGACCAGGCGCTGGTCCTCTCCGACTGGATGGACCGGGTTCTGCACACGCGGGAATTCGCGGCTCAAGTGGACGACCGGGCGGTATGGTCCGCTTTGTTCACCATCAGCGGAACCCTTGAGACGTCGCTGCCGGCCATCTTCGCCGTCGACTACGGCGAGCAGTTGGAGGCGGCGCGTGAACGGCTGCTCCCTCAATTGGGTGATTTCGGAAAGTAGCCCGGCGCACTGAGCGTGCCGGGGCGAGCGGCCACCGACCTTCCGTCGGTGGCCGCTGCGTTTGCCGGCCCGGGTCCCTTCGGTGTCCTTGGCGGGGTGTTGTGTGATCTCTGCCTGGCGAGGGCGAGGGCGAGGGCGAGGGCCAGGGCGAGGGCGAGAGGGAGTGGCAGGGCAATGATCGGAATTCCGAACCCTGAACCCTGATCGCCGCCGGGCACCGGACCTGAGTCGTCCGCGAGTGGGACCGCACGCCCGAGAGGGCGACATCCCCTGCGCCTGAGTGGGTCCGGGGGCCCTAATCCGGGCCCAGAGTTCACTCTGGGCCCGTCCGGGGCGCCGAAGGTGATCGCAGGAATGAGCTCCCGCGCCGCTGACCTGCACCGAAGTGAGAAAGGATCATGAATTGTCTGGGCACCCATGACTTAGCCGCTTAATGGTACGCAATTTAACTACCAGTCACTTGAGGTGATTTGTCAGGCGAACGCCCTGTCCGGACTTCGTGAGCCCTGCCTCACTGGGTCCCCAAAGGTGTTCTCTGCCTCCCCGGACGTGGATAAAGTGCTGAGGCAGGAGCGCCCGGGTAAGGAGCACCTGGCAGGAGCGATTGCGGCCGGCGGTACGCGGCGGCCGGAGCCGAACGGGGAACAGCGTGCCGACAGCAATAGCAGTGACCAGTGCTGACCTCGTGCTGCCTCCGACCGACCAGCAGACGCCCACGGCGGTGGTCCTGAGGGCGCCCGACGAGCAGCCGCTCGACCAGGCACTGAGATGCCGGGCTCGCAGTTCGGTGTGCTGGCCCATCCGAATCCCCAGTTGATCAAGATCGGCTCGGGAGACCTCACCGGCCCCGAGTTCTCCACCCACCTGCTCGTTGCCAAGGGGCAGTTGCAGTCCGACTGGGTGGCGTCCACGATCGCTCCGGCCTGGCAGGTGCAGGCCGTGCAGGAAGTCGCCTTGCCCGCGGATTCGCCTGCTTGGTGGGGTACTCCGAAAATGATCGAATTCGCCGCCTTTCTGCCCGATATTTCACTGATTTATCAGCTGGTTTCTTCGGTTCGCAGGGAGGTCTGCACCTGGTGCGGAAATGAACTCATCGGCGACCGCTGCGGTCTCTGTTCAGCCCCGTTGAAACCACCGGAGAACCAAACGCACGGTTCCGGTGTCCTGAACCAGGGAACACCCATGCACCACGGGTCGTGAGCCACCGCGACGGCGGTGTGCCGCAGCTGCACCCACAGCACGGCGATCCGCGCACGGCACCGGCCCGCTTCCGCACGGGCGGACGCCGCAGCGTGACCCGCGTCGGCCCGACCCCGTTCAGCCCCTCAGTCCGCTCATCGGCCCACGTCTCCCAACGAGGTTGCTCCGCTCATGAACTCACGGCAACGCCGCGGCGTCATCCTTCTTCTTCTCTCGATCCTCTGTGCCTTCGGTGCGTTCGCCGGTGTGCTCTCGGTGATCAGTGATGTGAACTCGAAGGTCGGGCCGGAGGTGACTGCCTACCAGGTCAAAAAGGAAATACTTCCCTACCGGCCGCTGGACCCGGGGCAGTTCGAGAAGGTCTCGATGCCGAAGCGCTGGCTGTCCAAGAACGCCGTCACCGACCTCTCGGTGCTGGACGGCAAGATCGCCGTCACCAAGCTCCGCGCGGGCTCGCTGCTCCAGGAGGACATGCTCGTCAAGCGCCCGGCGCTGGAGAGCGGGCAGCAGGAGATCGCCATCATGATCGACGCCGCGACCGGCGTCGCCGGCAAGATCCGGCCGGGCAACCTGGTCAACATCTACGCGACCTTCGGCGGCCAGAACGACAAGGAACAGCCCACCTCGCGCGTCATCGTCCCCAACGCCAAGGTCATCGACGTCGGCCAGCTGACCTCCCTGGAGCCCGGGAACGAGGACCGCAGCGGCCCGACCGAGGCCGTGCCGATCACCTTCGCCCTGGACACCACCGACGCGCAGCGCGTCGCCTACGCCGAGTCCTTCGCCGAGCACGTCCGACTGGCCCTTCTGCCGAACGACAGCCCGACCACCCTGCGTCCGGGCGAGGGCAGCTACAACCTCGACGAAGACAAGAACAAGTGAGGACCGGATGAGCACACGAATCCTCCCGGCTGTCGGCGATGCCGACGCCGCCCGATCCATCACCACACTGCTCAGCCAGCTCCCCGACGCGGAGCCGGCCGGGCCCCTGGGTGACTCCACCGCGCTGCTCGACACCCTGGCCCGGCTCGCCGCCGAGTCCCTGGACGAGCTGCCCGAGGTCGTGCTGGTGCACGAGCGGATCGGTCCGGTTCCAGCCCTTGAGCTGATCCGGGAGGTGGCCCTGCGCTTTCCGGCGGTCGGGGTCGTGCTCGTCACCGCCGACGCGAGCCCCGGGCTCTACTCGGCAGCCATGGACTCCGGCGCCCGCGGCCTGGTCGGCCTGCCCCTCTCGTACGAGGAGCTGGCCCAGCGCGTCCAGGCCGCCGCCGGCTGGTCCGTCGGAGTCCGCCGCCACCTGGGAGCGGGCGCCGAGGTCTTCACGGGCCCCGGCGGCACGGTCGTCACCGTCAGCGGTGCGAAGGGCGGCGTCGGCGCCACCGTCACCGCCGTACAACTGGCCCTGGCGGCCCAGGCCTCCGGCCACACGGTCGCCCTGGTCGACATGGACCTGCAGTCCGGCGACATCGCCTCGTTCCTGGACGTACAGTTCCGCCGCTCCATCGTCGACCTGGCCGCGATCAGCGACATCTCGCCCCGCGTGCTGTCCGACGCCGTGTTCAGCCACGGCAGCGGGCTCGCCCTGCTGCTGGCACCCGGCGAGGGCGAACGGGGCGAGGAGGTCAGCGACCGGTCCGCCCGGCAGATCGTCAGCGCACTGCGTTCGCGGTACGAGATCGTGGTCATCGACTGCGGCAGCCAGATGAACGGCGCCAACGCGGCGGCCATCGAGATGGCCGACATCGCCCTGCTGGTCACGACGCCGGATGTGGTCGCGGTACGCGGCGCGAAGCGCATCGTACGGATGTGGGACCGCCTCCAGATCCGCAAGGCGGAGGAGACGACGACCCTCGTCAACCGCTACAGCCGCAACACGGAGATCCAGCCCCCGCTGATCCAGAAGATCACGGGGACCCGGATCGCGGGAACGGCGATTCCCGCCAACTTCAAGGAACTCCAGGGCGCGGTCGACGCCGGCCGCATGCACGAACTCGACTCGAAGAGCGTCGTCAAGCAGGCGCTCTGGGCTCTGGCGGGCGAGCTCGGGCTGGTGAAGGTTCCCGCCGGGGCGGAAGGCAGTGGCAAGTACAAGAACGACCGGGGTTCGATCGGGCGCTCGCGCAGGCGGGGCGATTCCGCGGGCCGTGGCAAATCCGACTGAGGGGGCAGGTTGATCCATGGTGACCACCGAGAGGGCGGAAACCCGGATAGGCAGGAGGCGTGAGCGGAGGCGTGACCGCGACCGCGGACAGACCGCGATCGAGTTCGTCGGGGTCACGCCACTGATCATCCTGATGCTCATCGCGCTCTGGCAGTGCGCGCTGTTCGGCTACACGTTCATCCTGGCCGGGAATGCGGCAGATGTGGCGGCACGGGCGGGGAACGGGTCGCAGCACAACCCGAAAGGTGCCTGTGAGCAGGCTGGGCGGAAGGACCTGCCGAGCGCGTGGCAGGGCAAGGCGCACATTGGCTGCCCCATCGGGTACGAGCCCGGCCTGTACAAGGTGAGGGTCGACCTCACCGTGCCCGTCCTGGTGCCCGGAGTACTCGACTGGGGGCCGAAGGTGCACGGCGACGCCGCCTCGGCCAAGGAGGGCTGACCAATGACCGCAAGCAAGCGCAAGCCACCGCGCGACCGCGGCCAGGTCGCGTTCGAGTACATGGGGTTCGTCCCGCTTCTGTTGCTGGTCGGCCTCTGCGCCATCCAGCTGGGCATCGCCGCGTACGCGGTCAACCAGGCGGGTACCGGCGCCCGGGCGGCGGCGCGTACGGCCAGCCACGACTTTCCGGAGATTCCGCCGGTGGTGGCAGGTCACCGGGCCATGAGCGACTGGATCTCCAAGAACGGCAACGCGGTGGTCCATCCCGCCCCGTCCGGAGCCGACACCGTGAAGTACACCGCCGAGGTCAAGATCCCCTCGATCATCCCGTGGGTCAACGACTTCGGCACCGCCACCCGCAGCTCCACCATGCCCAAGGAATGACGCGGAGCAGCCGCCGCCCCACCCACACCGCACCACACCGGCCAGCCGGATCGAGGAGTCAGCGAAATGAGCCTGCGGGCACGCATCACCGCCCCCGAGGAGCAAGCCGGGGGGCGGGAGGACGGCCACTTGGTCGCCTCCTACCGGGCCAAGCTGCTTGAGGAGATCGACCTCGCGGAGATGTCCTCGCTGGCCGCCGCCGACCGGCGGGCCCGCCTGGAGCGCGTACTCGGCCACATCATCAGCCGCGAAGGCCCGGTCCTCTCGACCGCCGAACGGACGCAGCTGATCCGCCGGGTCGTCGACGAGGCCCTCGGCCTGGGCATCCTGGAACCGCTGCTGGAAGACGCGTCCATCACCGAAATCATGGTGAACGGGCCGGATCAGATCTTCGTCGAGCGCAGCGGCAAGGTCGAACAGCTCCCGATGCGCTTCGGCTCGCACGAACAGCTGATGCAGACCATCGAGCGCATCGTCTCGACCGTCAACCGGCGCGTGGACGAATCGAACCCGATGGTGGACGCCCGCCTCCCCAGCGGCGAGCGTGTCAATGTGATCATCCCGCCGCTCGCGCTGACCGGTGCCACGCTCACGATCCGACGGTTCCCGAGGGCCTTCACCCTCCAGGAGATGATCAACTTCGGCTCGCTCGACGAGCAGATGCTGATCCTGCTGTCCGGCCTCGTCCAGGCGAAGCTCAACATCATCGTCTCCGGCGCCACCGGCACCGGCAAGACGACCCTGCTCAACGCGCTCTCCGGGCTGATCCCCAACAACGAGCGCATCATCACCATCGAGGACTCCGCCGAGCTCCAGCTCCAGCAGAGCCACGTCATCCGACTGGAGTCCCGCCCGGCGAACGTCGAGGGCAAGGGCCAGATCAGCATCCGTGACCTGGTCCGCAACTCCCTGCGTATGCGTCCCGACCGCATCGTCGTCGGTGAGGTACGTGGCGGCGAGTCGCTCGACATGCTCCAGGCGATGTCCACCGGTCACGACGGTTCCCTCGCCACCGTCCACGCCAACAACGCCGAGGACGCGCTGATGCGTCTTCAGACGCTGGCCTCCATGTCCGAGATCAAGATCCCCTTCGAGGCCCTGCACGACCAGATCAACAGCGCCGTCGACGTGATCGTCCAGCTCACCCGGCACGCGGACGG
This sequence comes from Streptomyces sp. OR43, assembly GCF_008042275.1. Taxonomy (GTDB): domain Bacteria; phylum Actinomycetota; class Actinomycetes; order Streptomycetales; family Streptomycetaceae; genus Streptomyces. The sequence continues at coordinate 2,727,694 of NZ_RDBK01000043.1, forward strand.
TGGCCGAAAGATCACCGAGATCGCGATCCTCGACTCGCACGGCCGCGACAACTACCGCATCGTCAGCGTCGCCCGCTTCATTCCCCAGCCGATGGCCGCCGACGGGCGGATCTACGGCCAGTTCCAGTACCTTCCGCTCCCGCGCAAGATCGCCGAACGCCTTTACATGGCCAGCCAGCCCATTCCCCAGGCCTTCGGCGTCGCCTCGTCCGACGAACAGCTCGCCACCCGAGAGGCCAAGTAGGTACCGCGCCATGACCAATCTCCCCCTCCTCACGATCGGCGTCACGCTCGTCTGCGGCGTGCTCGGCGTCATGGGTCTGCACGCGTACGCCGGCGGCAAGGCCGACCGCGACGCTCTCGTCGACCGCCTCTCGCACACCGGTCAGATACAGGCCGTAGGACGCCACCGCCGCTTCCAGGGCGTTGACCGCAGGCTGCGTAAGACCGGGCTGGGCCGCAGGATCGAGCTGAAACTGGCCGCAACGGGCCTGGAGATCACGCCGGGCGAGTTCTTCGTCTACGCGCTGATCGCCATGGCGGGCCTCTGGATGGCCGCTTCGTCGATCCTGGCCTCCTTCTTCGGCCCGGTCGCCGCGCTCGTCGGGCTCTGGGGCACCAACGCCTTCCTGAACTACCAGCGGACCAAGCGCACCGAGCGCTTCATCAACCAGCTTCCCGAGCTCTCCCGCATCCTCGCCAACGCCACCCAGGCCGGACTCGCGCTGCGTACCGCGCTCTCCATGGCGGCGGACGAGCTGGAGGACCCCGCCGGCGAGGAGCTCGCCCGGGTCGCCCGCCGCCTCAGCGTCGGTGAATCGCTCGAAGACGCCATGAGCGAGCTGACCGAGCGGCTGCCGTCCCGCGAACTCGTCGTCCTGGTCACGACCCTCGTTCTCTCCAACCGGGCCGGCGGTACGGTCGTCAGCTCCCTGCGCAACCTCACCGAGACGCTGGAGGAGCGCAAGGAGACCCGTCGTGAGGTCAAGACGCAGCTGTCGCAGGTCACCGTCACGGCCTACGCCGTCCCGGGCTTCGGCATCGGCGCCATGCTCCTGATGAACGCCGTGATGCCGGGCGCTCTCGACCGTATGACCGGTGCGTTCATCGGCCAGGTCGCGGTCATCGTCTCGCTGGTCCTGTACGCGATCGGATTCATCGTGATCCGCCGCCTGTCCCGTATCGACGTCTGAGGGGAGGAGCGGACATGGACTTGTTGCTCGCACTCGTTGTAGGTCTTGCCGTGTACGGAGCGATCGCCGGCATCCGGATGTACCGAGCCGACGCCAAGCTGCCCGGAGACCTGGCCGTCGCCCTGGAGGTCGGTTCCACGCGCACCAGCGCGGTCGGCTCCGGCATCGACCGGATGGGCATGCGGTGGGCCCCCGCGGTGCTCAGGATGATGGGCCCCAAGGCCGTCAACAAGAAGCGCCACCAGATCGACATGGCCGGTAACCCCGGCGGCCTCACCATCGACCGGTACGCCGCCCGGCGTGCGGTGTATGGCGCCCTCGGCGGGTTCGGCGCGCTGTCGATGCTCATGCGCGGCCAGGTCTTCGTGGCCATCCTGCTCCTCGCGTTCGGCGCCTTCTGGGTGGAGGTCGGCATCTGGTCGGCCGTCCGCGTCCGCAAGGAACACATCGAACGGACACTCCCCGACTTCCTCGACGTCCTCGCGGTCGTCGTCTCGGCGGGTCTCGGGTTCCGTCAGGCGCTGGAGCGCGTCGCCGAGAAGTACGAGGGCCCCTGGGCCGACGAACTCCGCATCACCCTCCGCCAGATGGACATGGGTGTCAGCAGGCGGCAGGCCTTCGAGGAGCTGCGGAAACGCAATGACTCGGAGCAGGTCGCCATGTTCGTGACCACACTCCAGCAGGGCGAGGAACTGGGTGCGCCGATCGTCGAGACGCTGATCCAGATCGCCAACGACATGCGGCGTACCGATGCACAGAACGCACGGCGGAAGGCGGCCAAGGCCGTCCCGAAGGCGACCTTCGCGGTGACCTCGTTCCTGCTTCCCGGAACCCTGGTGATGCTGACGGTCGGGTTCGTCTACGGGGCGAACGTCGACTTCTCGTTCGTCAAGTGATGACCCGCAAGAAGAAGGTGACGAAAATGGCGAGCATGAGGAGGTGACAGGCGCATGGCATTTCAACTGAGCGACTCCCAACCGGGTTTGACGAGTGAGGTGCGCCAGGCGCTCGCGAACCCGGGCGCGCAGCCGGCTTTTGCGATCCAGCTCAACGCGCTCCAGGCCATGTGCCGGCAGGTCTTCGGATTCCGTCTGGCCATGACAGCCATAGCGACGCCGTTCGCGATCGACCGCACGGCACCTGGTCTGGCCACGTGGCTGATCGGCGCGGCGATCCTCGTCACCTTCATGGGCTCCTACGTCCTCTTCCGGGACTGGGAGCGCTTCGGCCCGCTCTTCCTGCGCCACCCTTGGCTGCTCGGTGTCGACGCCTTCTTCGGCGCCCTGCTGCTCATCACTGCCACGCCCGAGTCCACCCTGGCGTACGTCACGGTCTGTACGCCGCTGCTGGCCGGGCTCGTCTACGGATGGCGGGGCTCAGCGGTCTTCGCCGCCCTTCAGACGTTGATCATCTTCGGCGTCTACGGTACCGACGCGAAACTGGACGCCAGCGAGGCCACCGCACTGCTTCTTCCCGGATTCTGCGTCATCGCCGGCGCCGTCGGCGTCACCTTGCGCAATCTGCTGCTCCGCTTCGGCACGGCGAGCCAGGCCCTTACCGAGACACGTGCGCGACTGGCCGTGAGTGAAGCCATCGAGGGCGAACGCACGCGCCTGGCACGGGAAATGCACGATTCTGTCGCCAAGACCCTGCACGGTCTGGCCATGGCCGCTGACGGCCTGGCCTCCTCCTCCGACCGGATGGACCCACTGACCGTCAAACACCAGGCGGAGCTCGTCGCCCGATCCGCCCGCCGCGCGGCGGCGGAGTCGCGCGAGTTGCTGTCGGACCTGCGGCGCGAGTCGGGACTCGACGGCGGAATCGACGTCGTGACAGAACTGCAAGCACGCGCCGACGACTTCACCCGACGCCACGGCCTCACCGCGACCTTCCGGCTGCTTAACGACATCCCGGTGCCGCCCGTGCCTCAGGTGGTCGCCCGGCAACTGCTCACCATCGCTTCCGAGGCGATGGAGAACGCCAACCGCCACGCCCACCCCACCTACCTTGTCGTACTCGCCGGAGTGAAGGGCGACGTGCTGAGGATCAGCGTGTACGACGACGGGCGCGGCCTGCCCCCCGGCGTCACGCTCGACGACCTCAGACGCGCCGGACACTTCGGACTCGTCGGCATGGTCGAACGCGCCGCGTCCATCGGCGCCCGCATCCGCATCGGCAAGGGCAAGGCGGTCACCGGCACGGAAGTCCGCCTTGAGCTGCCCATGGCCGCCTTGTCCCAAGCGCCATCCGCTACACCGCTCGACTGACCCGCTCCCCACCCGTCCCCACAGATAGATGAGAGGAGGTCGCAGAATGTCGGACGACGTCTCCCGTGCCTCGGGCCAGAACTGGGCCGCACAGCCCCACGCCTCCCAGCACACGTCCTCGCATGGCACACCGGTCACTTCCGAATCCAGCTCCCCCGGGTTTCCCGTTCCTCAGCAGACCGCGGCATCCGGAACCATGCCCGCCTTCCCTCCTGCCCCCGGCCTTCCCGCGCCAGGACCGATGAGAGTCGTTGTTGCCGACGACAACCCCGTGGTCCGGGCCGGGCTCGGCGCCCTGCTCTCCGGCCGGAACGACATCGAGGTCGTGGCCGAAGCCGCGGACGGCCGCCAGGCTTACGACATGGCCGTCCAGCACCGCCCTGATGTCGTGCTGCTCGACGTCCGCATGCCCGGCGTGGATGGCATCTCCGCGCTTCCGCACCTGGTGCAGATCGCGCCGGTGATGATGTTGACCTACAGCCGCGAGAGCCAGATCGTCCACGAGGCACTGCGGCTGGGCGCGGGCGGGTACCTGGTGCACGGTGAGTTCACCGCCGACCAGTTGGTGCAGGCCGTACGCGACACGCAGAGCGGCCGGGCCCACTTCACCGCTACGGCGGCCAACGCCCTCCTGGCCCACATGAGGCAGGGCCCCGGACCGCAGGGCTCGGTTCTGCCGGAGGGCCTGGGAACGGCGCTGACCTCGGGCGTTCCGTATCAGCAGCCCAGCTATGACGGTCGCCTGCCGGGGTCGCCGCATCAAAGCGATGCGTATGCACATGTGCAGACGCCGCTGCCGAACCCGCGGCAGGCCTCACCTGGGGCGCGACCGGCTGCACCCGCGCAGGGTCTTTCGCATCTGCAACCTGGTATGGCACAGTCTTCCGTAACTGGGGGGCCTGGTGGGCCTCCTGCCAGGCAGCAGTACGGGCTGAGTTCACGGGAGGTGGAGGTCATGGACCTGATCGCGTCCGGCATGAGTAATCAGCAGATCGCCGCCACCTGCTTCATCAGCGAGAAGACGGTCAAGAACCACATCAACCGCATCTTCACCAAACTTCACAGCGGCAGCCGCAGCGAGGCGATCGCCCGCTGGCTCGGCACGGCATCGCCTGCCGGACCTGCTGCACGGGGGGACAGGTAGTCATGGCCTATCGGGGGATAGAGCGAGGCAACGAGAGTTCGGGCTTTGGGGCCCAGTCCTGGGCGCCCAGGGCCCAACTGCTGGATTGGGCCCGGGAATGGGCCCTGGGACCCTCTGATGGTCACGGTGTTCCGCCGTATGTTTCTCGTATCGCAAACGGCACCGGCCAGGAGGAAGCCGGTAACGGGAGCGAGAACAGAGGAACTTGCGAGTCGGCCGGCAGTCGGTCGGCCGAATCTGGAGGGGAACATCATGTCGAACATCACCCTGAAGACCGCCGTCCGCGTCAACGGCTGGGCCAACACCGCCGTCTCCAAGATCCAGAAGCGCTACGCGGCCACGGACCGCGGCCAGACGGCCTTCGAGTACCTCGGCATCATCCTGGTGGTCGTCGCGATCATCGGTGGCATGGTGGCCTCGGGCATCGGCAGTGCGATCTCGACTCGCATCAGCGACCTGGTCGACACCATCACCGCTGGCTAATGACTGAGCACAGTCGCCGCGACGCAGGGCAGGCCTTCCCCATCTACATTGTGATGGTGGCGGGCCTGCTCTTCCTCGCGTTCGCGTTCTTTGCTGTTGGTCAGGCCTCTGCCACGCGCAATGGCGCTCAGGGCGCCGCAGACGCTGCCGCGCTTGCCGCCGCCCAGGAAGCCCGTGACGGTTTGGGAGTGCAGCTCCTTCCCGTACTTCGGGAGCCAAACGGCCTGAATGAGTTCCTGGCGACGCACGAGTACTTCCAGGCGGGCCGTGGGAAGGCGACTCAGCTGGCCTTTGACAACCGCTCGGATCTCATCGACTTCGGTTGGCGGACAGGCTATTGGCAGGACAAGGTCACAGCCCGGATCAAGACCCACTACACAGTGGGTGAATCGGTCATTCCTGGCACAGAGAAGACACATGCCACGGCGACGGCAACTGCCGTGATCAAGTTCCGGTGCAGCACGAAGGTCCAAGGCCTCCCGGATCCAGCCGACGACGAGGACGAAGGGGATGGCGGGAACGACGGGGACGACAAGAGCGGGACACCCGATCTGCCCATCCTTACCCTCGATTGCGACGGAGTGGAAGTTCCGCTCGACTTGGGGGACCACGATCTCGCGGCCGGCCTGGGCAAGTTGCTCTTTGACGTGCAATTGATCGACGACTGACAGCGAACGACGACTAAAGGAACCTGAACCCATGAGCATTCGGCGCACCACGAAGTCCCGAAGGGTAGCGGCCGCTGCCTCGATGGTGGCTGCCTTGGCCTTTGTCGTCACCGGTTGCGGTGGCGACGGCGGAGGGAAGGAGGGCGATGCCGGGTCGTCGTCTTCCGCGAAGCCTTCCGAGGAAGGCAAGGGCCCGAGTGATGACACGGCCGCCGGGGACAAGGTGGACCCGAACGTCAAGCTTGCTGAAGTCAAGGGACAGAACGGGGTGTTGCTCGTCGTCAATGAGGTGAAGCGTGACTCCGGCGGCTTCGTCACAGTTCAGGGTGAGATCAAGAACGAGGGCGACCTGTCGGTCAACCCTGCTGCGTGGGCGGGTAATGAGAGCGTCATCGTGAGGAAGAACCTCAACTCTGTGGGTGGCGCCACTCTGGTGGACAAGGCGGGGAAGAAGCGCTACTACATCCTCCGTGACACGGACGGCAGGTGCCTCTGCACCACCGGGATCCGACCGCTTGCGCCCGGGAAGTCGCTTCCTGTCTTCATGCAGTTCCCCGCACCTCCCGACACGACAACCGAAGTCGACCTCTCACTGCCCACTTTTGCTACGACTTCGCTGAAGATCTCTGGGTGACGGCCGACATGAAATCAGTGTGCACACAGCGCAGGCAAGGCCATGCGGCTGGACGAGTCCTTGCAGTGGCAGTGCTCTTGACGGGCGCGACGGTTTTCGGTGCCTCCTCCGCTCTAGCCGATGACGGTCCCAGCGTTCCTCCGGGCACCGAAGCGTCCTCCGAGCCGCCCGTCAAGTTGGACAGCAGCGACCCCGACCTCAAGATGCCCGAAGGCGGCACCCTCGCCCCGGGCAGGGTTCTCGACATCATCCAGGTCGTCGAGGACGAGGGGGGTGATGAGAGGCGGGAGGAGACCAACTCGGACATTAAGTTCGCTCTCCAGGCCGAGGTTCTCTTCGGCAAGGACAGCGCCAAGCTGAGCTCTGCCGCCAACTCCCGTATCGCCGCAATCGGTGCCGAGATCAAGAAGCAGAACGCCACCAAGGTGCGCGTCTTCGGCTTCACCGACAACCTCGGCTCCTCTGCACACGGTGACGTCCTTTCCAAGCAGCGCGCCGACGCGGTGCAGTCGGTGCTGGTGAAGTCCACGGGTTCGAGTGTCACCTTCGAAATCCGCGGCTACGGCGAGCAGTACCCGATCGCCAGCAACGCTACGGAAGAGGGCCGCAAGAAGAACCGCCGCGTGGAGGTCTCCTTCCCGCGTGGCGACTCCTCCTGAGTTACCCGCACCGCAGCAGGACAGAGCCCGGCGTCGCGAGAGATCGCGGTGCCGGGCTCTTGTCGTCACAGCAGGTGTTCGGACTGGCCGTGCGGGCGACGACTTTGGGGGTGCCAGCCAGATCCGCATCGTTCCGTGTGTCCGAATCAACCGGCTCAGCAACTCTTGGAGGGGACACCGGGATTCCCTCGAAGATGTCGAGCTTGGCGCTTGGTTCGCCCGGTACTTCTTCCTCGCCGATCAAAGTCGTGTTCGAGGAGGCCGAAAAGGGGGATGGCACTCCACTCGATCGTCTGGAGGAACTGCGGGTGGATGTCAACAACTAGGAGGGGAAACGACCCATCGAAGGATCCTCCGGGACGTGCTGGATGAGCTGATCGACTGGCACACTCCCGCCCCCGGCTGAGGCGGCGACGAGGCGGGACTAGTGCTCGGCGAAGACTTCGGCGTGACGTCGCGAAGGGTGCCGGGGGAACCTGATTGGGCACCCGGAGGCGCAATACCCCGGCGGGTATCCATCGGGAAGGTCTCTGCTTCCTCGTGGTCAGGCCCCCGGTTGAGATTTGCTGTCTCGGCGGCCCCGACCGCCATCCCGGCAGAGAGGCCCCGCACGCGTCGCCGACCCCGCCTGGCGCCGCCCTTACGCGCCCGGCGCCACGAGGTGCATGGCGTTGCCGGGCGGGATCTTGAGGCCACGAACGGTCCATGGCAGGCTCATGCCGCATGATTGATGAATTCGCCAAGGACAACCTGCACGGGAGACTGCGGCGGGACCGCGAGGCGCTGCTCTGGAAACTCGACGGCTTGTCCGAATACGACGTCCGCCGGCCTCTGACAGCGACCGGGACCAACCTCCTCGGCCTGGTCAAGCACGTCGCCACCATCGAGGCCAGGTACTTCGGCGAGGTCTTCGACCGCCCTTCCCCGGAACCGCTGTGCCGGTGGCAGGACTCCGACGGCAGCGATCAGTGGGCGGCCGGGGACGAGACCCGCGATCAGATCATCGGCTTCTACCGGCGAACGTGGGAACACTCGGACGCGACGATCAGCGAACTTCCCTGGACGCAGCGGGCCACGTGCCGTGGTGGTCCGAGCCCCGTCCCAACACGAACCTCTTCGCCGTCATGACCCATGTCCTCAGCGAGACCGTCCGGCATGCCGGACACGCCGACATCCTGCGCGAGGGGCTCGACGGAAGGACCGGGTTGCGCGCCGAGCACGAGAGGCAGATCGACGAGGAAGCCCGTGCAGCCCACCGCGCGAAGATCGAGCTGGCCGCCAGGGCGGCCGCCGGTTCGGCCGCACCAGTCATGGCTCAGGACTCCTGACGGCATGACCTGCCCCCAGCGGGCCGGCCCGGCCCGGCCCGGGCCCGGTCGGCTGGGCATGGGGCATGGGTTCCACGTCAGGTCCACGTCCATGTCCATGCCTTGGGCGCTTGGTGCGATCGCGTACTCCTCGATGCCCCGTCTTCCACAACCCGTCACTCGTTCACGGACCGACGTCAGGACATGACCACGGCGGGGTTTCCCTCGCTCCAGATGTTGGTGATCCTGCGGTGGGTGAAACGCCAGCCGTCCGTGGTGCGGCGCAGCCGGTCGTCGTAGCGGCCCCCGCCGAGGAACGTCTCGCCGTCCGGCACGCCATGGCGGACATGCTGGGCCTGGTAGTAGCACGTGTGCTCTGCCTCGTCGCCGTGCACCGCGGCGACATGGTTGCCGTTCAGGTGGTGGGTGGCGTCGAGGCGCTCCAGGCTGGTCCTGATCCTGGCGACGATCGCATCAGGTCCGCAGAGCCGTTCTGCCGAATTGCTGTACTCCCAGCAGGCGTCGCCCGTGAACAGCGCGCCCAGCGTCGCCCAGTCCCTGGAGTCCAGCGCCGTCGCGTACGCGACGACGACATCCACGATCGCAGCGCGGTCGGTGAGTTCCTGGAGCATCGAGCCGCCTTCCGGTGTGGTGCACGATTTGATACCGAGTACACGATCGGTAACTGTCGGCCCCGGCGGAAGAAGGCACTTTCATGTCCCAGAGGCACATCGATGTGTCAGTCCTGGCCAGCGAGGCGTGCCCGGTCTCGGAGGTCCTCGATCACGTCTCCGGGAAGTGGAGCATCGGCATCCTGGTAGCCGCTGCGCGGGGCCCGGTTCGGTTCACGGAGCTGGAACGTTCGATCAGAGGAATCAGCAGGCGCATGCTCACGCTCAATCTGCGGAAGCTGGAGCGGGACGGCTTGCTCGTACGCACCGTCCATCCGGTCGTTCCGCCCAAGGTCGAGTACACGCTGACGGAAATGGCCCAAGAACTCCACAAGTCGCTGCTGGAGCTCACCGACTGGGCCAAGCGCCACGGCGGCGCGGTCGCCGCCGCCCAGGCCGCCTACGACCGCGAGCACAACGGCTGACGGCACTACCCGGAAACTGGCCCGGCCGGCGGCCCGGCCGCAGCGTCCGCTCTTGCTCGATCTATCGACTTTCGATAGATTCCCATCGTAAATCGATGGAAGGGTGGGTCATGGGCAAGCTGACAGTGGCTGCGTTGCGCGTCGTGCTCGTGGTGGTGCTGGCCGGCACCGTGTTCGTACAGGCCGGGATGGTGTGGGTGCTGGTCAGTGGCAATGACCCGGAGGACGGTTCGCTCCCGCTGACTACGTTGCGGGTATGTACGATCCTGGGCATGGTCGCGGTTCAGGCCGCCCTGGTCTGCGTATGGCGGCTGGTGACGATGGTGCGCCGCGGGACCGTGTTCTCCCGCACCGCCTTCCGGTACGTGGACGTCATGATCGGCGCGATCGTGGCGGCTGCCCTCGTGTGGTTCACGGTCACGGCCGTCAACGCGCCGGGCCAGCGGGACGATCCGGGTGTCACCGTCATCATGGGCGGCGTCGGTGTGGCCGTCCTGGGGGTCGCGCTCATCGTGCACGTGCTGCGCATGCTGCTGGCCCAGGCCCTCGCGCGCGACGTCGAAGCGTCGCAGATGCAGGCCGAGTTGGACGAGGTGATCTGATGCCGATCACGGTCGACATCGACGTGATGCTGGCACGGCGCAAGATGTCCGTGGGTGAGCTCGCGGACCGTGTGGGAATCACGCCGGCCAACCTGGCGGTACTCAAGAACGGCCGCGCCAAGGCGGTCCGCTTCGCGACCCTCGCCGCGCTCTGCGAGGTGCTCGAATGCCAGCCGGGGGACCTGCTGCGCTGGGAGGCCGAGGACGCCGCGGGCGGATGACGGGCCCCGGAGAGGGCGTGAACGCGGCCGGCCCTGTCTGCCCGGTGACACGGCACGTGGACCGCTTCAACCCCGTCGCTCGGGCAGCCCGCTGTCAGTGGTGACCGTCACCCTGGAGCCATGACGCACACGGACCTCGACCCCGGCGCTGTCTGGCGCCTCCACCATGGTGATCAGGAGCTCGCCCGGCTGAACGTGACCGGCGCAGACATGCCATGGATGCACGCCGACATCGAAGAATTACCGGGCTTCGCGGAGTTCCGCCCCGTCTTCATGGAGCAGGAACAGGCTGCTGACGCGGAGGACTGGGAACGGCTGGAGGACTGCTTCGAGCGGATCCGCGCGGCGCTGACCATGACGTTCCCCGACGACACCCCGGTCGCCGAGTTCTGGCTACGCATTCACGGCGACGGCACCGCCGGCTGGCGCTGGTACGGCGAACCGTTCGACGAGGCGAATCCATGACCCGGTCGAGGCGTTGACCCCCTGCCGGGTGCTGCCGCCTGTGTTTCGGGGTGGAGGCCGGCATCGGGGTGGAGGCCGGCATCGCGGAGGAGGAGGCGGGCGACCGTCTCGGCAGGGATCCGGAGTCGGGGTCGAGGAACGGGAGCAGGGTGCCGACGGCGCACTCCGCGCACCCGCCGGGCGGCCAGGGCGGACAGGGCGGAGTCCGCGCCCGGGCGGTGAGGAGGCTGCCTCCCGGCGCGAGGGCGGCCAACTCCTGTGCTGCGGCCTGCCGCGTGCGTGGAGCCACGATTTCCCATCCGGCGTGGAGGCGGGAGGGCCTGTGGACAGGCCCTTCGGCAACCAGGCGGAGTGTCCCGCACGTCAGTCCTTACGTGGGCGAAGGTCGCCACCCGCAACCAGCCTTCATGTACGGGCACTTGGGGAGTTGTCCGTGGTCGCGGGGCCGACGGCGGCCGAGCGGTAGCCTGTCGAACGCAAGTTTGATGGGCCTCCTGGGTGAACGGGCCGAACAGCAGCGATGAACCGATGAGTTGGGGGACTTCTCGTGTCTGGCTTCAGTGGTATCGCGTTCTCAGGTGGAGCAGGCGGAATCGGTGGAGTGATAGCCGCCGGCCCGGGACGGCAGCCGCTTCCGCGGGCCCTCTGGGCGGTGCTGCTGCTGACCCGGGCGCTCTTCGTGCTCGCTGTCGTCGGCGGCATCGGCATCCTGACCGTGGCGTCCTCGGTCAACGCGGTCGACGGCCGGCTGTTCGGGCTGCTGTTGTACGCGGCTCTGCCGAGCGTCGTCGGGTTCGTGCTCTCGCTGTACGTACGGACCGGAGGCATCGGGGTCCGGCGCGGTCTCCTGGCCGTGTACCTCTGGTTCGTGCTCGGCGCGCTCGCGACGCTCGGCGAGGACGGCGGCGGGCGCGGGGTCACCCAGCTGGTGATCCCGGTCGCCGTCATCGTGGCGCTGTTCCGGGCGAGCTCGCGCGACTGGTTCGAACTTCCCCTGGAACAAAGGTTGTCGCCCCGCCCCTTCAGCGTCTCGCGGATGATCAAGTGGCGCCGGGACGGCGGGCAGACGGCCATGGAATATCTGGGCCTCGTCCTGGTGGTGGTGGCCCTCATCGGCGGGCTGGTGGCGACCGGCATCGGCGCTGGGATCACCGGGGGCATCCAGAGCGCCATCTGCTCGCTGACCGGTAGCGCCTGCCCCGCACCCGGCACCGAGGTGGTGGCCGGTGACGACGGGGGCGCCGACGGGGGCGGCGACGGCGGAACGGGTGGTTCGACCGGGATCACCAGCTGGGTGACCCCGCGCCCGCCGCCGTCCTCGCCGGAGGGAAGAAGGCCAGGTCGGAGTGGATTCCGCCGTCCGGGAGCGTGACCGTGTACCCGTAGCCGTTCTCCGCGACCCGCTGGTACCAGACGGAGTCCCAGCGCTCGGAGAGCAGGTGCGGGTCCGGATCGTCGGGCTCGTCGTCTTCTGGGCCGCCGCGTCGGCCGCGGGCAAGGACGCGCCGCACCTGCTCTCCGAGCGCTGGGACTCCGTCTGGTACCAGCGGGTCGCGGAGAACGGCTACGGGTACACGGTCACGCTCCCGGACGGCGGAATCCACTCCGACCTGGCCTTCTTCCCTCTGCTGCCCGCCCTGGAGCGCGGTCTCGCGGAGGTCACCCCGCTCGGCCTCGCGGGCGCCGGACTGCTGGTCGCCTGGTCGGCGGGGCTGCTCGCCGCCTGGGGGATCTTCGCTGTCGGGGCACGGCTGTACGGGCGCCGGGCCGGGGTGGTCCTGGCGACGCTGTGGGGGGTGTACCCGACGGCGTTCGTCCAGTCGATGGCGTACACCGAGACCCTGTTCACCGCGCTCGCCGCCTGGTCGCTGTACGCCGCGCTGACCCGGCGATGGATCGTGGCCGGCGGACTGTGCGCGCTCGCCGGGCTGACCCGTCCTTCCGCCGCCGCGCTCATCGCCGCCCTCGCGATCACCGCGGCCGTCACCCTCGTACGGGAGTGGCGGGCCGGTGCCACCGACGGTCTCGTGCGCCGCAACGGACGGATGCTCCTCGGGGTGGTGCTCGCGCCGCTGGGCTGGCTCGCGTACGTGGTGTTCGTCGCCGTGCGCGAAGGCAGCCCGTTCGCCTACTTCGACGTCCAGGCGCAGTGGAGCAACAGCATCGACGGCGGCGCCGCCCTCGCCTCCTTCATCCTCGGCCTGCCGCTGCCCGGCATGCTCGGGTTGTGCGCGGCGCTGGCGGCGCTCGGCTGGCTGGTGTCCCTGTGCGTGCGGCAGCGCCAGCCGCTGCCCGTACTCGTCTACGGCATCGCCGTCGTCGTCATCTCGCTGATCGGCTCGGGGTACTTCGGCTCCCGGCCCCGGCTGATGATGCCCGCCTTCCCGCTCCTGCTGCCGCCCGCCGTCGCACTGGCCCGGCTGCGTTCCACCGCCCGTACGGTGACGGTTCTCGCGGTACTCGCCGCGGCCTCGGCCGCGTACGGGGCCTGGACGCTGCTCGGTTCCGGGCCGCCGTGACCGAACGGGTTGGGCCCGTGGGCCCAAGCGTCCGGGCCACTCGGGTTGTTAGCGTGCGGAGTCCGTGCGGGAACAAGGTCGGCGGTAGCGGTTCGCCGGTGAGGAGCGGTCAGTGACCAGGGTCTTTCGTACGGCAGCCGTGGCGGCCACGACAGCGGCGCTCTGCCTGGCGGCCGCCGCCTGCGGCCCGGACGGCGAGAAGTCCGAGAAGGACGGCGGGAAGGCCGCGGGCGCGACCGCCGATCCGAGCGGGACGGCCTCCGCGAACGCGAGCGACCCTGCCGCAAGCGACTCCGCCGCCCCGGCGCCCACCTCCACCCCCACCAGCAGCGGCGAGGTCCTCGACAAGGCCGGGCTGGCCAAGGTCGCACTGACGACCGGCGAGGTGGCCGCCTACGAGGTCACGCCGATGCAGGGGGGCGAGGAGAGCGGCACGGAGCGGTCCGAGAACAAGGACTGCGAACCGCTCGTCGCCGTGATCAACGGCGCGCCCCAGCCCACCCCGGCCGCCACCGTCTTCCGTACCGTCATGGACAAGTCAGAAGAGGGCAAGGACGACCAGACCGTCGTCACGGAGATCCTCACCTCGCACCCCAAGGACGCGGCGCAGCAGCTGATGCGCGGAGTCAGGGACGCGGTCCGGGCCTGCGCGGGCGGCTTCCGTACGTCGAGCGAGGACGGCCCCTCCACGTACACCGAGGTCAAGCAGCTTCCGCTGCCGCCGGCGGGCCAGGAGAGCATCGCCTACCAGGTGACCGGGAGCATCGAGGGGGACAAGGTGCCGCTGGTCTTCCAGCTGGTGCGTACCGGCTCGACCGTCGTCACGTTCTACGTGGCCGACTTCCTCACGGCGAAGACCCCGCAGCTTCCGGCCGAACTGGTCGCGGCACAGGCGGCGAAGCTGCCCTGAGGCGGGAACGACGATGCCCTGCCGACGGCGGTCCGCCGACGGCAGGGCATTCTTTTGGTTACGCGGGGGCGGAGCCGGGTCCGAGCTCACCGGGTTCCGTCAGTCGGCCGGCCCTCTGGTGCGACACCCGGGCGAACTCACCCGGCCGTGCGTGATCCGCACCGCCCGACGGCCACGAGCCGGGTGCCATCGCCCAGGGTGAGGTCGCTCAGCGTGAACGTGACACCTGAAGCGGGCTGCACGCGGACGACCAGGAGGGCAAGGCCCCTTGGACGCGCTTCAGGTCCCCATCCGAGTAATCGGGCGGCACGTCACCGATTCCTTCCACCGCGAGTACGTAGAACTCCGCCAGATCGCCCACCACTTCCAGCTGCGCGTCCGGAAAGAACGCAAAGCTCGCACGAAAGGAATCGTTGAGCCGATCGGGCGCACTGGACACCACGGTCAGCGCCGTGAGCGGGCCCCGCGCCGGAGCCGAGTTCCACCCGAACGAACGCAGTCCGCGCACCACAAGCAGCGCGGCGTTCCCCGCTTCGAACTGCAAGGAAGTACGCAGTTCGAAGAGAAGGGCCGCCGTGGAGGTCAGCTGGCACACCCGGGAGTCCAGCAACTGCGACTCCTGCAGGGCATCCGCCTCCCGCAGAGGATCCGATTCGGCCCGGTCGAGGCCTGTCGAACGAAACGGTGCCGTGACGAGATCATTGATCGAGGTCATGGAATCGGGATGTGGTTGTAGGGATCAGCCTTGCTCACCGTCTGTCCGGTCAGAGGATTGACGGATTGTCCCGCTTTGTTCATGTAGACCACATAGCCCTTGGGGTACTGGTATTTGCCGGTGGTGACGGGGTCCATCACCCGGACCTGTGTCACCCGGGGATCGAGGCCCTTGGTGCCGGCCGGGATGTCGTAGGACCAGCCCTTACCCGTTGCCACCGGGGTGCCGGTCGCCCCCTTGGGCAAGGGCAGCGATTCTCCACCGGGCCCGGTCACCGATCCGACAGGACAGTCGGTGTTGTGCACGAGGACCGGAGTCCGCCCGGCCAGCACATAGTACGTGTGGATGCCGTTGACGGTGAGGTCATGGGTGGTCCGGCGCTGGGTGTGGCGGGACACCCCGGCGACGGTGAGCACGGATCCGTCGGGGGACCGGAGCCTCATGCCGGGAGTGATGTCGCCCGCGTCGGCCCAGCGCCGCTCGCCGGTGATCCAGAACGGGTGGGTGTCGGTCGCGGTGATCACCGCGGGGCCGCCGCCGGCGCGGAAGACCAGCCGGGTGAAGTGCTTGTCGTCGTACGTGGTGATGGCGCGCTCGACGGGGCGGGCCTCGGTCCTGCCGGTCACCGGATCGGTGGCCGTCACCAGGTCGCCGGGGCGGATCGTCTCGATGGACCGGCTGCTGCCGTCGGCGAGGAGAACCGGAGTCCCGGGCAGGAAGCTGTGGCTCACCGGGCAGGTGGGCGGCTTCTTGTCGTCGGGTTTGGGCTCGTCCTTCTTGGGCTTCTTGGTGTCGTCGAGCTTCTTTGCCGCGTCGTCGAGGGCCTTCTGGGCGTCCTTGACCTTCCCGCGGCTCTTGATGAGCCCCTTGAGCCCGTCGTACAGGTCCCCGCCGTGCTTCTTGAGGCTCTGGATGAGCTTGTAGGCCTTCTTCCACTTCCAGGGCGCCCCGTACTTCGCGGCGAGCTTCCCGACCGCACCCCCGACCAGACTCAACAGCACGTTGATCAGCGTCTCGGTGCAGGCGCCCATGTCGCCCTTGGTGACGCAGTCCAGCGCGTCGGTGATCCCGAGCTCGTCGGCAAGGATCTTCGCGAGTTCCTTCGCCGCCTCGATCGCCTTGTCGCTGTTGGACTTCTCGTCCTTCTGCGCGTCCTGGAGATCCTTCAGCGCCTTGTCGTACGCGATCTGCTCCGGCGACTTCGGCGAACCGTCGGCATTCCTGTCCGAAGCCGGATCGCCCTGCCCCGGAGCGTTCTGATCGCCGCCCCGCGCCTCGTTCCCGCTGTCACCACCACAGTTGCCGCCGCCACCGATCCGGCAGACCTGTACGCCGATCTTCGCGGTCAGGTCCGCGCCGATCCCCGTACCCACCAGCGCACCGATGATCGCCACGACGACCAGCGTCAGGCCCAGGTACTCCAACGCACCCTGGCCCCGGTCGCCCCGCCGCCGCAGCGCCGGCAACCGCACACCCGTACGCGGCACCGAAGTCCGTGACCACCGGCGCATCCGCCGACGCAACTCCCCCATGGATGACATGTTTTCGACCCTAGAGCCGCAACGGACCCAGCGTCATGGGCCCCGGGACCCCATCCGTGCCCGGCCGGGACGGCTTCCGGAGGGCCGGAGCCGGAGGTCAGTCCGTCTGCTGGGTGATCCGCACCCGCATGCCGGGCCGCAGCCCCCACTTCGCCATCGCGCCGGCCTCCGACTCGATCACATGCCGGGCCCGCAGTCGGGGCAGGCCGAGCCGCCCCGGCTTCATCGTGTGCACCGCCACGACGTTGAACTTCCGGTCCAGATAGGCCACATCGATCGTGAACCGCATCCGGAAGGAGTGCACACTCCCGCACGGAGTGATCATCAACGCCCCGTCGATCCCGTCCTGACCGAGCAGCCCACGGCTACGGTGACGGTACGAGGCCGCGATCCGCAGCGGCACCTCGGTTCCGTCCTCCCCGTCCCGGTCCCTGATCGTCAGCGTTCCTGTTCCATTGCGCCATCGAGCCATGGCCACGACGGTAGCGCCACGTGACGGGCTCTGGGTCCCGCATGGTGCGAAGTGGGCCCCAGGGCCCATGACCGGTACCCGCGAGCCGCCTAGGGTCGATGCTGTGTACGCCATCCTGATAGGGGTCGCCGCCCTCTGGGGAGCCGCGACCGGACTGCTGGTGCCGCGCGCCGCCTACCGGTTCTCCGTCGAGCCGGACGACGCGTGGCGCGACGCCTGCCCCGCCGGCCACGCCCTGACCGGGCCCGCCCGCGGCTGGTTCGGCTCCACGCGCTGCACGACCTGCGCCGAGGTGGGCGCCGCCGTCGCCGTGCGGGCGGCCGCCGGACCCGGGCACGGCGGCCCCGGACCGGTGGACGGCGACGAGCCGGAGCCGGCCGGTGACGCGGACGACGCCCAGGGACCGGACACCGCCCCGCCGTCACCCGCCGCACCGAGCCGCAGCGGCCCGCGCTACGCCCCGCACATCGTCGCGCCCGTCGTCGCCGCCCTGGCCTGCGCCGTCCTCGCGGCGGCCACCGGCGCACGGCCCGAGCTGGCCGTCTGGCTGCTGCTCACTCCCGTGGGCGTACTCCTCGCGACCATCGACCGCCGGGTCCACCGGCTGCCCGACCAGCTGACCCTGCCGGCCGCGGCGGCAGCCGCCGTACTCCTCGGGCTCGCCGCCCTGCTGCCCGAACACGGCGGATCCTGGCTGTCCGCGCTGCTCGGCGGTGCCGTCCTGGGCGCCTTCTACTTCCTGCTCTTCCTCATCAACCCGAGCGGGATGGGCTTCGGAGACGTCAAGCTCGCGCTGTCCCTGGGCGTGGCCCTCGGCTGGTACGGCTGGGCCGTCGTGTTCGCGGGCGGGTTCGCCGGGTTCCTGTTCGGTGCGCTGTACGGGCTGGGGCTGGTGGTGATGCGGCGGGCCGGGCGCAAGACGGGCATCCCCTTCGGCCCGTTCATGATCGCCGGTGCGCTGCTGGGCATCCTGTTCGGCGCACTGGCCGCCTGACGCCCCGAGCCGTCCGGCCCCCGCCGGACGGGGACCGGACGTCCGGCCCTCGACGGGCGCGCGGGAAATGCGGTCGCGGCCGGTGGTACCCGGCTGCCACCCTGGCCGTATGACCGCACACCCCGATGACGCGCAGGCGGCCGCCGCGGCGGAACACGACCGGTTCGAGGCCCTGGTCGCCGAGGCCGACGCCGTCTCCGTGGCCGGCTGGGACTTCTCCTGGCTGGACGGCCGGGCCACCGAGGAGCGCCCGTCCTGGGGATACGCCCACGCCATGGGTGAGCGCCTCGGCAGGGCGCGGGCGGCGCTGGACATCCAGACCGGGGGCGGCGAGGTGCTCGCCTCCGCGCCGAAGCTGCCGCCGCTGACCGTGGCGACCGAGGGCTGGCCGCCGAACATCGCCCGTGCCACCGCCCTGCTGCATCCGCGGGGAGCCGTCGTGGTCGCGGACGAGGACAAGCCTCCGCTGCCGTTCGGCGACGCGGCCTTCGATCTGGTGGTCAGCCGTCATCCGGTGACCACGTGGTGGGAGGAGATCGCCCGGGTCCTGGTCCCCGGAGGCACGTACTTCTCGCAACAGGTCGGCCCGGCGAGCGTCTTCGAACTCGTCGAGTACTTCCTCGGCCCGCAGCCGCCGGAGGTACGCGCCGGACGCGACCCCGGCCAGGCACGTGCCGCGGCCGAGGCGGCCGGTCTCGACGTCGTCGACCTGCGGATGGAGCGACTGCGCACCGAGTTCCTCGACATCGGCGCCGTCGTCTACTTCCTGCGCAAGGTGATCTGGATGGTGCCCGGCTTCACCGTGGACGCGTACCGGACACAACTCGCCGCGCTGCACCACCGGATCGAGACCGAGGGGCCGTTCGTCGCCCACACCACCCGCTTCCTGATCGAGGCCCGCAAACCCGGGTGATCCCGAACACCCTTCCCGCGCCCGAAGGATGGCACCCTGGGTGCTGAACGCACCGGGAAGGAGCAGGCCATGAGGGTCGGCAACGACGAGGAAGCGGCGCGCGGCCCGCGGCAGGGAAACGCCGAATGGCTCGCAGGCGCCCGGATCGTCGGCGTCCTCGGCATCTTCTACCGGCCCGAGGGACGCATGGGGGAGCCGGAAGCCGTCGCCTTCCTGCTGGACGACGGCCAGTCCGTGCTCCTGACCTGTGCCTCCGACGGCAGCCTGCACGTGGGTCCCGGAACGTGGCCGCACCTTCCCGACTGGTGCGTACCGGCCGCCCAGTGGGAGTACGCCGCGATGGCACGGTTGCCGCAACCGCCCCACGGCGGCTGGACGGTGCTGCGCACCGAGGAGCGCAGGGACGAGCGCGGCGAGGTGGACGAGGCCGTCATCCGCTGCGAGGGCGGCCGCTTCGTGGTGACCGGCGGCGACACCGTGGGCATCCGCTTCACCCGGGGCCACCGGGGCGCGGCCGCGACGACGTGACAGCCGGGCGCGCGTCCTGGGGCCGCTCGTCCCGTACGCGGCCGACACGTACCGGACGCCCCAGCCGGACGGGTACGCCGGGGGAGTACAGCACGCTGACCGGGGCGCCGCCCGGGGCGGTCAGGCCCGCGGCCTCGATCAGGTTCTCCTCGCAGCGGAGGAGCTCGGCGCGGTGCAGCGGCCAGCGCGGGTGCTCGTTGGGCAGGTAGGCCGTGGCGCCGAGGAACGGGTTGTGCAGGCCCCAGCGGGCGGTGAGGAAGTACTCCAGATCCGTGGGCTTCTCGATGCGTTCACCGGTGCGTACGGTGATGCGGCTGTGGGCGCCACGAGGGCCGGGCAGGCGCCGCGAGCTGGTGTAGGTGATGGTGTCGCCGGTCGCCTCGACGCTCATCCGGGACCACACGTACGGCAGGCGGAAGCCGATCCGGCCTATGGCCACGGGAACCAGGCGCGACGCGTCCATGGAGCGGAAGACGACCCCGCGCCGCCCCTGGGCGTCGACCGAGTACAGCCGGACGTTGGTTTCGGGAAACGAACCGAGATAGGGCACGCCCGGCAGCCCGAGCCAGCCGACCCGGTGCATCCGGAAGGCCACCAGGCCGACGTAGGTGACCCCGTCGACCGTGTCGGGAACGGTTCCTTCGGGCAGCAGCCCCGCGACCTCCGCCGGATCGGCCGCCCAGTGGACGAAGCAGAGATCGAGCCACTGCTGCGTGAGGAGGGGGCGGCGCAGGGCGACCGGGGCGTCGGGGGTGAGGGGTGCGGGCGGCGTCACGGGACAAGCGTGACACGGGCGGCCGGCGCCCTGACCGGCCCGCGGTGCCGGCCCCCGTACGCCGGCACGGGCGCACCCGCCGATGGCGCTACGCGTGGCCGCCGACCGTCACTTCCCCCACCGTGAGCTCGGGCTTGCCCTCCATCACCTCGCCCACCCGCGCCACCTGCCGCTCCAGCTCCCGGAGTTGTCCGGCCGTCAGCGGGGACAGCGGCTCCACCGTCACCACGATCCGCCGGCCCGAGCGGCGCTGGTGCCACACCCCCGCCACGGTGCCGTCCACCAGCAGTACCGGGAAGTTCCCCGCCTGGCCGCCCGCCAGCGCCCGGGTGTACGCGGCTCCGGGGAAGAGCCGCTCGCGGGGCTGCGAGGCGATGACGAACGCGTCGAAGTAGGGGAGCAGCCGCACGCCACGTACCGGCTGCGAAGGGAACGCGGTGTCACCCGCCGCCACCCAGGCCGGGCTGCCGTCCTCGTACGCCACCTCTTCGATCTTCCCGTCCGCCGCGAGCCCGGCGAACAGGTCCGAGGCCCAACGGCCGGGTGCGGCGAGCCATTTGGCGAAGTTCTGCGGGGTGGCGGGACCGTACGCGTGCAGATAGCGGCCGACGAGCGCGGCGAGCGCCGGCGGTCCGGCGAGCGGGGTGACGTCCGGGCGGGTGTACGTGATCCTGCGGCCGCGGTCAGCTCCGAAGCAGAGGACTCCTCGGTGGGACGCCAGATGGGTGACCTGGCGCCAGCGCGGCCACAGGGTCTGGAAGGCGGGCATCACCGGTTCACCGGCCCAGGCCCCGGCACGGGCGACGACCGCCTCCGTGAGCTCGTCGACGGTCAGCTCCGCCCCGGTCAGCGCGTCGGCGATCGCGGCGAGTACCTCCTCGGTCTGCTCCGGCGTCATCCGCACCCCTTCCGGCTGGGTGGTGCGGCCCGCCGGCAGTGCGGACAACGCTCCGGTCCACAGCGGGAGTTCGGCGGCCGACACCAGATGGACCGTGCCGCGCGGCCCGAACGTCTTGATCAGCGTCCGGTCCGTCCACAGCGCCTTGCGCACGTCGGTGCGGGTCAGCTCCCGGCTCCGCAACCCCACGGAGAGCTCGGCGGCGGACAGGACCTGCGCGTGCGCGGCGGGCATCGACTCGACCACGGCGGACGGGGTGCCGCTGAGCGGGTCCGTCAGGCCCTGGCGTTCCAGCCGGCGGGCGTTCGCCCCGGTCCACGTCACGGTCGCGCTCGGCGTCGTCATGAACCGAAACTAGTGGACCAGTAGGTCAGATCCTGTCCCAATGGGGCGACCGTTCATGACCCTGCGTGAGACCCCTGGCCGGTCGTCGAGGACGCGGGGCTCAGGCCGTCCACGACCGGAATGTGCACATCCTGTGTACGTCCTGCGGGCGCGTTCGGCGTCAATGTGGCGCCTGTGGGTGTCTGTGCAGGTCACAGGGGTGCGAAGCGCCGGGATCCGCGTCCGCTGCGGAGTTCCGCACATTCGGAGAGTAATTATTTCGCGGCGTGGCACGCAGCAGCACTTACGAAGGGTTATGGTGGAAACCCCCCCTCGGGCCGGTCCGTAACCCCCCCCACGGACCGGCCCGTTTTTTTGTGCCCCGGTACGGCCGGGCCCGCACCGCGCAAGCGGTCGCGCGGAGCCCCGGCCACCCGGTAGGGCCGCTCGCTCAGCCCCGTCCGGCCCAGATGTTGGTGCCCGCGGTGTCCACGGCGAAGGTGTCGATCTCCTTCAACTCCTCGGCGGTCAGCGGCGGACCGGCCAGAGCCGCGACGTTCTCCTCCAGCTGTCCCACGCTCGACGCGCCGATCAGGGCCGACGTCATGCGGCTGTCGCGCAGCACCCAGCCGATGGCCAGCTGGGCGAGCGACTGGCCGCGGCGGCGCGCGATGTCGTTCAGCCCGTTCAGCCGGCGGACCACCTCGTCCGAGAGCAGGTCCGGGTCGAGGGACTTGCCCTGCGTGGCACGCGAGCCCTGGGGGATCCCCGTCAGGTACTTGCCGGTCAGCAGGCCCTGGGCGAGCGGCACGAAGGAGATGCAGCCCATGCCGGCCGCCTCCAGGGTGTCCAGCAGCCCGTCGTCCTCGGTCCAGCGGTTGATCATCGAGTAGGACGGCTGGTGGATCAGGGCCGGTACGCCCATCTCCTTCAGCAGCCGGGCCGCCTCGGCGGTCTGCCCGGAGTTGTACGAGGACACCCCCACGTACAGCGCCTTGCCCTGGTGCACGGCGGAGGCCAGCGCCCCCATCGTCTCCTCCAGCGGAGTGTCCGGGTCGAAGCGGTGCGAGTAGAAGATGTCGACGTAGTCCAGGCCCATCCGCTTCAGCGAGGCGTCGAGCGACGACAGCAGGTACTTGCGCGAGCCCCACTCCCCGTACGGGCCGGGGTGCATGTCGTACCCCGCCTTGGTGGAGATGACCAGCTCGTCGCGGTAGGGGGCGAAGTCCTGCCCGAAGATCTTCCCGAAGTTGAGCTCGGCCGAGCCGGGCGGCGGGCCGTAGTTGTTGGCCAGGTCGAAGTGGGTCACGCCGAGGTCGAAGGCGCGGCGCAGGATGGCGCGCTGGGAGCCCAGCGTGCGGTCGTCGCCGAAGTTGTGCCAGAGGCCGAGCGAGAGAGCCGGGAGCTTGAGGCCGCTGCGGCCGGCGCGCCGGTACTCCATGGAGTCGTAGCGCGCGGCGTCGGCCCGGTAGGGGGAAGAGGAATCAGTCACGTTCTCTCCTATCACGGACGTGCGACAGGCCGGTTATCACGGACTTGTGACAGGCCGGGTTGGGCCTGCGAGCCGCCTGCGCAGTAATGTGGCCGCTTCGGGACTGCCACGGCACGGCGGGGCGATCGCCCCCTTCCGGTGCGGCGATCCCCAGGTGGACGACCCCGGGCCCCGGGCCGAGGGGTGGGCGTGCCCGCACGGAACCGAGAGGTGGACTCAGTGAACTTGCGCGACCTGGTGTACGGGCTCTACGCACGCCGGGTGGAGGCCCGCCTCGATCACGCCCAGGTGCCCAAGCACATCGGTGTCATCCTCGACGGAAACCGGCGCTGGGCGAAGGCGTCCGGTGGCACCGCCGCGCAGGGGCACCAGGCCGGTGCCGACAAGATTAAGGAGCTTCTCGGCTGGTGCAGCGAGACGGACGTCGAGGTCGTCACGCTCTGGATGCTCTCCACGGACAACTTCGACCGGCCCGAGTCCGAGCTCATCCCGCTCCTCGGCATCATCGAGAACACCGTGCGGGACCTGGTGGCGGACGGGCGCTGGCGCGTCCACCACGTCGGCACCCTCGATCTGCTGCCCGCGCACACCCAGACGGTCCTCAAGGAGGCCGAACAGGCCACCGTGGGTGTCGACGGGATACTGGTCAACGTCGCCGTCGGCTACGGCGGGCGCCAGGAGATCGCGGACGCCGTGCGCTCCCTGCTGCTCGACCACTCCGAGAAGGGCACCTCCTTCGAGGACCTGGCGGAGATCGTCTCCACCGACCTCATCTCCGAGCACCTCTACACCCGGGGCCAGCCGGACCCGGACCTGGTGATCCGCACCAGTGGCGAGCAGCGTCTGTCGGGCTTCATGCTCTGGCAGAGCGCGCACTCCGAGTACTACTTCTGCGAGGTCTTCTGGCCGGCGTTCCGCCGCGTCGACTTCCTGCGGGCCCTGCGCGACTACGCGGCCCGCCACCGCCGCTACGGCGGCTGACACCGCGGGCCTTCTCCGGCCCGCAGGCGTTCCCGGCCGGTCCGGCAGCCCGGGGGTCCTCCCAGCTGCTGTGCTCCCGCCCGCGGTCTCGTACGACACTCCCCGCTCACCCCACCGGCCCAGGTCGGCATGGCTTGGCGCGTTCGAGGGCATACCCCTGACAGGTCGACGTCCGGTCACCAACCAGGCGGACGTCGTGTCCAAGTGAGCGGCATGGAGTCCGCTCGCCCGGGAGGCCCTTTGCACACGAAGGACCGTACATACAGTGCGGCCGACGCGGAGGGCCGGCGCTCGGCCCGCGCAAGGTGGCCGGAGCCCGGCCCGTCCTCTCCCATTGGGATGCTCCGCGACGCCGTCGCACCCCAACCTCGTCCGAGGGGGTACGTCCTTCCGTGGTGACCAGCACAAAGCGCCGCATGCCCGACAGGCGCACCTATGTTCTCGACACCAGCGTCCTGCTGGCCGATCCGAACGCCATGGCCCGCTTCGACGAGCACGAAGTCGTGCTCCCGATCGTCGTGGTCACGGAACTGGAGGCCAAACGGCACCACCCCGAACTCGGGTACTTCGCCCGGCAGGCCCTGCGCCTGCTGGACGACTTCCGGGTCCGGTACGGCCGGCTGGATGCCCCGATCCCCCTCGGGGATCTGGGCGGGACGCTGCGCGTCGAACTCAACCACTCCGATCCCGGCGTCCTTCCCGCCGGCTACCGGTTGGGGGACAACGACTCACGGATTCTCGCGGTCGCACGCAATCTCCAGGCCGAGGGGTACGACGTCACGGTCGTCTCCAAGGACCTGCCCCTGCGCATCAAGGCCTCGTCGGTCGGTCTCCTCGCCGAGGAGTACCGGGCGGAACTCGCCATCACCGACTCCGGCTGGACCGGGATGTCCGAACTGTCCCTTCCCGCCGAACAGGTGGACCTGCTCTTCGCCGAGGAGACGCTGTACGTCCCCGAGGCCGCCGAACTCCCCGTCCACACCGGCCTGGTCCTCCAGTCCGAACGGGGCAAGGCGCTCGGCCGGGTGACACCCGAGGGCAACGTCCGGCTCGTGCGGGGCGACCGGGAGGCCTTCGGTATCCACGGCCGCAGCGCCGAGCAGCGCATCGCCCTGGAACTGCTCCTGGACCAGGACGTCGGCATCGTGTCGCTCGGCGGCAGGGCCGGCACCGGAAAGTCGGCGCTGGCGCTCTGCGCGGGCCTCGAAGCGGTGCTGGAGCGCGGACAGCACAAGAAGGTGATGGTCTTCCGTCCGCTGTACGCGGTCGGCGGGCAGGAGCTCGGCTATCTCCCCGGCAGCGAGGCCGAGAAGATGAGCCCCTGGGCCCAGGCCGTCTTCGACACCCTGTCGGCCGTCTCCGGCCGCGAGGTGATCGAGGAGGTGCTGGGGCGCGGCATGCTGGAGATCCTGCCGCTCACCCATATCAGGGGCCGGTCCCTCCACGACGCCTTCGTGATCGTCGACGAGGCGCAGTCGCTCGAACGGAACGTCCTGCTGACCGTGTTGTCCAGAATCGGGTCGAATTCCCGGGTGGTGCTCACGCATGACGTGGCCCAGCGGGACAACCTCCGGGTCGGCCGGTACGACGGTGTGGTCGCCGTCGTCGAGAAGCTGAAGGGGCACCCGCTCTTCGCGCATGTGACGCTCACGCGTTCGGAGCGTTCCCGCATCGCCGCACTGGTGACCGAAATGCTGGAGGAAGGCCAGATCTGATACGGCTTGGGACAGTTGGTGCCGCCCGGCGAGCGAAGGAGCTTAGCCGGGCGGCATCGTGTTGCGGCGCCATTTCCGTCATTCACGTGCTCCAAACGGGGTGTGACCTTTCACACGCAACAGAGAATTGCTTCCCGGCGTCCCGTTCCGGCAGAGTCTTGCTTCCGTCAGGCCCCGCATACGGCACACCGGCACCTCCAGAGGTGCCACGCACCACACAACTCAACAACCGCCGTCCGTATGCCGCCCGCGAGCACCACGCGGCGCTCCCTCCGGGGAGTGCCCACCGGGCCCGTGCCTCCCGTGACCCAAGCAGTAGGGAGGCCAGTGTCCAGGGGCACGATTGCGCCCGCGAGGTCACCTAAGCGGGCGATGCTGGAAGGACACCGTGTGAGCCGGATCTCGGTCCGGGGGTTCGCCGTGGCATCAGCCACAGCGGTAACCACCGTTGGCGCCGTCGTAGGCGTTGCAGCAGGCAGCACTCCCGCTGCCGATGACAACAACTTCGAGGCGACCGCAGCCGACACCACGCTGCTCGCAGACATCCCCGCGGGCCAGCAGGCCCAGGTGCAGACCGCATCGCTGACGCAGCAGGCCGACGCCCAGGCGTCCGCGGCCGACGCGACGGCGAAGAAGTCCGCCGAGGAATCAGCCCGTGTGCAGGCCGCCAAGGACGCCAAGTTCAAGAAGGCGGCGGCCGAGGCGCAGCTGGAGAAGGAGCGTCAGGAGAAGGCGGAGCGCGCCGAGCGCGCCAGCCGCTCCGAGGTGCGCAGCGCTTCGGCGTTCGCGACGCAGGGCTCGTACAGCGTGGCCGACGTCCAGGCGATGGCTCGTCAGATGATTCCCGGCGACCAGTTCCAGTGCTTCAGCAACATCGTGAACCACGAGTCGAGCTGGAACTACCGGGCGAGCAACCCGTCCTCCGGTGCCTACGGCCTCGTCCAGGCGCTGCCCGGCTCGAAGATGGCGTCCGCCGGTGCCGACTGGCAGACCAACCCGGCCACCCAGATCAAGTGGGGCCTCAACTACATGGACAGCCGCTACGGCAGCCCGTGCGGTGCCTGGTCCTTCTGGCAGGCCAACCACTGGTACTAGAACCTTCCGAGGTTCGGTCTCAACCTCACGGAGCCCCTCACCGTCCTACGGTGGGGGGCTTCGCGCGTGTACGGTCGGGCGGAACCGTTTCCCGGGGGAGCGGTGGGGAGAACGGACGGGGGTAGAGGAACCGTTATGTCGAAACTGCCGGGGTGGCTCGGACAACTGGGTGGCGAACTGACCAGGCTGGGTGAGCGCCTGGACGAACGGCGGGCCGAATCGGCGGCCGAGGACGACGCGGTGCACGCGGAGACCTCGGTGACGGCGGGCACGATCGCAGGGGAGGCCGGGAGCGCGGCCGACCATGTCCCGCCACCGCCCGCGTACGCCCCCTCCGTCTCCGCGCGCCCGGACCCGGTCGCGGCCATCCCCTGGGGCATGCGGGTCGCAGCCGAGGCGGGCTGGCGGCTGCTGGTGCTCGCCGGAACCCTCTGGGTGCTCATGCGGGTCATCAGCGCGGTGCAGTTGGTGGTGCTGGCGTTCGTCGCCGCGCTGCTCGTCACCGCCATGCTCCAGCCGACCGTCGCCCGGCTGAAGCGGTACGGGCTGCCGCGCGGACTGGCCACCGCGGTCACCGCGATCCTGGGCTTCGTCATCATGGGCCTGGTCGGCTGGTTCGTGGTCTGGCAGGTCATGGACAACATCGACACCCTCTCCGACAAGGTGCGGACGGGGATCGACGATCTGAAGAACTGGCTGCTGGACAGCCCGTTCCATGTGACCGACAAACAGATCAACGACATAGCGAAGAACCTCAGCGACACCGTCGGCACCAACACGGAGGCGATCACCTCCGCCGGACTGCAGGGCGTCACCGTGATGGTGGAGCTGCTCACCGGGATGCTGCTGGCGATGTTCTCCACGCTCTTCCTGCTGTACGACGGCAAGCGCATCTGGCACTGGGTGCTCAGGCTCGTCCCCGCGCAGGCCCGGCCGGGCGTCGCGGGCGCCGGCCCCCGGGCCTGGCGGACGCTGACCGCCTATGTGCGCGGCACGGTGATAGTCGCCCTGATCGACGCCATCTTCATCGGCCTCGGCATCTTCTTCCTCGATGTGCCGATGGCCGTGCCGCTGGCCGTCTTCATCTTCCTGTTCGCCTTCATCCCGCTCGTCGGGGCCGTGGTCTCCGGGGCGCTGGCGGTGGTCGTCGCGCTGGTCACCCAGGGCGTGTTCACGGCACTGATGGTGCTGGCCGTGGTGCTCGCCGTGCAGCAGATCGAGGGCCACATCCTGCAGCCGTTCATCCTGGGCCGCGCGGTGCGGGTGCATCCGCTGGCCGTGGTGCTCTCGGTCGCCGCGGGCGGCATGATCGCCGGCATCGGGGGCGCCGTCGTCGCGGTGCCGCTGGTCGCGGTGACCAACACCGTGGTCGGCTATCTGCGGACGTACGGGCAGGAGGAGTCCCGCCGTCACTCGCCGCCCCCGCACGGCTCGACATCACTGGACGCGGCGCCCAGGCCGGCCCCCGGCTCGCCGCCGGAGGACTTCGACGACGGCAGTGACGAGGAGCCGGTCGCCGACGAGCCGCAGAAGGCGTGAACACCTGAACGGACACAGAAGAAGGACCCCCGGACGGTCGGTCGTCCGGGGGCCCTTCTCGTTTCGGGGGTACTACTCGGCGAGGACGGCCTCGGCTTCGAGGGTCACGCCGACCGCCTGGATCACCGAGGCGATCTTGACGGCTTCCTGAATGGTCTCACGGTCGACGCCGGCCTTGCGCAGCACCTGCTCGTGGGAGTCCAGGCACTGGCCGCAGCCGTTGATCGCCGAGACGGCGAGCGACCACAGCTCGAAGTCGACCTTCTCCACGCCCGGCTTGCCGATCACGTTCATCCGCAGGCCGGCCCGGAGGTTGCCGTACTCGGGGTCCGACAGCAGGTGCCGGGTCCGGTAGAACACGTTGTTCATCGCCATGATGGCGGCGGCCGACTTCGCGGCGGTGTACGCCTCCGCGGAGAGGTTGGCCTTCGCCTCCGGCTCCAGCTCGCGCAGCACCTTCGGCGAGCGCGAGGCGATCGCGCAGGCCAGGACGGTGCCCCACAGCTGCTGCTGCGGGAGCTCGCTGTTGCCGATGACCGAGCCGAGGTTCAGCTTCAGGTCCTTGGCGAAGTCCGGAACGGCGGCCTTCAGTTCGTCGAGTGCCATGTCGCTGTCAGCTCACTCGCCCGAGAGGAGCGCGACCGGGTCCAGGGTGTTCTCGCCCTTGGTCCAGTTGCAGGGGCACAGCTCGTCGGTCTGCAGGGCGTCGAGGACCCGCAGGACCTCCTTGGGGTTACGGCCCACGGAACCGGCGGTCACCATCGTGAACTGGATCTCGTTGTTCTGGTCGACGATGAAGACGGCGCGCTGGGCGAAGCCGTCCTCGCCCTCGATGCCGAGGTCACGCATGAGCTCGTGCTTCGAGTCGGCCAGCATCGGGAAGGGCAGGTCGGTCAGGTCCGGGTGGTCCTTGCGCCAGGCGTGGTGCACGAACTCGGAGTCACCGGAGAAGCCGAGGATCTGGGCGTCACGGTCGGCGAACTCCTCGTTCAGCTTGCCGAACGCGGCGATCTCGGTGGGGCACACAAAGGTGAAGTCCTTGGGCCACGCAAAGATGACCTTCCACTGACCCTCGTAGGTCTTGTGGTTGATCTGCTCGAACTCCTTGCCGCTCTCCAGCGAAACACAAGCGGTCAGGTCGAACTCGGGGAACTTGTCACCGACAGTGAGCACGCGCTCTCCTTGCAGCGTAGGAATTCCCTTTTTGGGGGAGTTCCTGAGGGTTGGACGATGTCCACCTTGGCACAGAGTGCATTGATCGCGGAAATAGCTACACTCGGTCGTGATGATCGGAGGTGCCTATCAGTGGCCCAGAGTAATCAGGGCATCAGGCCCAAACAGCCCAGCCTCTCGCAGCTGCGCGCCTTCGCCGCCGTGGCGGAGTATCTGCACTTCCGGGACGCCGCGGCCGCAATCGGGATGAGTCAGCCCGCGCTCTCCGGGGCCGTGTCCGCGCTGGAGGAGGCACTGGGTGTCCAGCTCATCGAGCGTACGACGCGCAAGGTGCTGCTCTCGCCCGCCGGGGAGCGGCTCGCGGTGCGGGCGCGGGTCGTCCTGCATGCCGTGGGCGAGCTGATGGAGGAGGCCGAGGCGGTCCGCGCGCCCTTCACCGGAGTGCTCCGGCTCGGCGTGATCCCGACCGTCGCCCCGTATCTGCTGCCGACCGTGCTGCGGCTGGTCCACGACCGCTACCCGGAACTCGATCTCCAGGTGCACGAGGAGCAGACCTCCTCGCTGCTGGACGGGCTGGCCGCGGGGCGGCTGGACCTGTTGCTGCTCGCCGTGCCGCTCGGGGTGCCGGGTGTCACGGAACTCCCGCTCTTCGACGAGGACTTCGTGCTCGTCATGGAGCGCGACCACTGGCTCGGGGGGCGGCAGGACATCCCGCGCGAGGCGCTGCGCGAGCTGCCGTTGCTGCTGCTCGACGAGGGGCACTGCCTGCGCGACCAGGCGCTCGACATCTGCCGTGAGGCGGGGCGTACGGAGGGTGCGCCGGTGACCACGACCGCGGCCGGGCTCTCCACGCTGGTGCAGCTGGTGGCCGGAGGGCTCGGGGTGACGCTGCTGCCGCGGACCGCGGTGACCGTCGAGACGGCCCGCAACGAGGCGCTGAGCACCGGGTACTTCGCGGAACCGGCCCCCGCGCGGCGGGTGGCGCTGGGGATGCGGACGGGGGCGGCCCGGCACGAGGAGTTCGAGGAGTTCGCGGCGGCGCTGCGCGGGGCGATGGAGGCGTTGCCGGTACGGGTGGCGGCGGCCGGCCGGACCTGAACTGCGGGGTCCGGCCGGCCGTCGGGTCCGCCTACTCGCTGCGCAGCCCGTCGGGGCGCATCAGGCGCCACAGGACCGGCAGCGAGAGCAGGGTGACCAGGAGGATGAGGGCCGCGCCCGCGCCGGCCAGGGGCAGGAACAGCCACCAGCCGGACACCTCCTTGCCGACCATCCAGCACAGGGCGGCGCCGAGCGCGAGGCCGCCGGCCACCGCCACCGCGAGCCCGATGACCACCGGGATCGCGGTCTGCCACAGCACCGACCAGCCGAGGGTGACCCGGCGGGTGCCGAAGGCGACCAGGACCGACAGCAGCCGCTTGCGTTCGCGCAGTTGCTCCAGCTGGGAGACGAGCATGGACGCGGCGATCAGCAGCAGGGTGGCGGTCGCGCCGACCTGGAGGCCGGTCTGGATGCTTTCGTACTGCCGGTTGCGTTCGACCGAGTTCAGCGTGACCAGGCGCATGCCGGGGTCGAGCCGGGCCGCCGTGTTGCGTACGTACTCGGCGACGTCCGGGACGCTTTCGTCGACGCGGATCTGCGAGATGGTCTGGGCACCGGGCAGGGTCCGCGCGTCGATCGCTCCGGGCGTGACCAGGATGCCCGAGCGCTCCTCGCCGTACGGGTCGGTCCGGGCCGCGACGGTCCGGGAGCCGGCCGGCAGCGTCCAGTGCAGCGGCTTGCTCCGGCCGTAGGTGTCGAACTCGATGACCTTGCCCTTGCGGGCGGTCTGGTCGACCCAGCCGGCCTGTTCCTTGTCCTTGGGGTGGGCGACGAACGTGTCCCCGTCCCGGCAGGTGGTGATCCTGGCGAGTTCACGCAGGGTCGCGCAGTCCCCGACGGTGAACGAGGTGGTGGGCTGGATCTCGTCGTCGGTGTACTTCCCCGGCTTGGTCGCGTAGGCCTCGATGGTGCCGATGACCGTGGTGACGCCCTTGGTGGCGCGGAACTCCTTGATCGACTGGAGGGCGGCGTCGCCCCGGACGATCTCGGAAGCGGCGTAGAACTGGGCGCGGGACGGGTCCTGGCCTGTGATCCGGTTGAAGTCGTCGTTCATCGCGGCGAACAGCATCTGCAGGGCCACAGCACCGGCCACGGCGACGGTGACGCCGCTGACCGCGCGGGAGGCCGCCCCGCTGCTCAGCTGGAGCCGGCGGGTGGCGAGCTGCCAGGGGACCGGGCCGCCCCGCAGCCGTCCGACGCAGGCCTCGACCAGCCAGGGCAGGAGGAGGGCCAGTCCGACGAGGACGAGCACCGCGCCTGCGGCGATCGGGTACGGGTTGACGACGCTGTACTCGTCGATCTTTCCGCCGAGTCCGAAGACCGCGAGACCGGCGGTCGGCAGCAGCAGACGCCACCAGAGGCGGCGCCCCCGGTCGCGGCCGTTGCGTACGACGCCGAGCGGCTCGATGACCACCGAGCGCATCGCGGCCAGCGTGACG
Source organism: Streptomyces sp. OR43 (assembly GCF_008042275.1). Lineage (GTDB taxonomy): Bacteria > Actinomycetota > Actinomycetes > Streptomycetales > Streptomycetaceae > Streptomyces. The sequence continues at coordinate 2,759,554 of NZ_RDBK01000043.1, forward strand.
AGGACGGCGGTGAGCGGAACGGCTACGGCGATCAGCGCGGCCAGCCGGAGGTCGGGGGCCAGGTCGGAGGGGAACGCGCTGGTGTCCCAGACCTCGATGTGGCCGACGAACCGGCGGGCCACCAGGAACATGACCAGGCCGATGAGGAGGCCGAGCACCGAGCCGGTCAGTGCCTCACCGGCCGCGATCCGGCGGGTCATCCGGATGTCCGTACCGACCAGGCGCAGGGCGGCGAGGCGGCGGTCGCGGCGGTCGCCGCCGAAGCGTACGGCGGTGGCGATGAAGATGGCCACGGGAGCCAGCAGCACCACGCAGACCATGATGATCAGCACGAGGAGGATCGGGGGCATCGGGTCGGAGGGGCCGGGCCGGCCGTATCCGGCGATGCGATGGCCGCCGGATGCCCCGGTCAGGGTGTCGGAGCCGGCGTAGAACCACATCTCGCCGGGCGAGCGCAGACCCGCTTGCGCGATCGTGCCGGTCACCTCGTACGGCAGCCGCTCCCTGAGCAGCTTGTTGCCGGGGTCGTCCAGGAGATCGCGGAGGGCGGGGGAGACGACCATCTCGCCGGGCGACCATCTCGCCGGGGGCGGGAAAGGCCGTGATGCCCGGGGGGACGACCGGGTGGCTGCCGTCCGCGCGCATCAGGAAGCCGGTGATGGTGCGGTCGCGGAACTCGGTGCTCGCCTCGATCCGCAGGACCGTGGTGTCCGACTTCCTGGCCTGCGCGTCGGGCGACTCCGAGATCTTCGTTTCGGAGCGGGCCTGCTCACGGGCCGACCGCTCGTCGAGCATGTGCGGGACGGACGCGGCGGTGAGCAGCAGCGCCACGCCCAGGCCGACGCCGACGGCGGTGAGCAGTGTGCGGATCCAGCCCTCGCGGCCGCCGCCGGCGGCGAACCGGATGCCGAGCCGGAGGTCGCGCAGCCAGGAGGCGGCACGTGACGGGGGTTCGGGAGGGTGCGCCGGGCCGGCCGGGGGCCGCTTCTGGTCGAGCATGGTCATACGGCGTGCTCCAGGTCGCGGGCCCGGCCGTCGCGGACGGTGATGTCGCGGTCGGAGTAGGCGGCGACGCGGGCCTCGTGGGTCACGAGCACCACGGCGACGTGGGAGGAACGGGCCGCGTCGGTGAGTAGTTGCATGACGCGTTCGCCGTTGAGCGAGTCCAGGGCGCCGGTCGGCTCGTCGGCGAAGATCACCTTCGGGGACGCGGCCAGGGCGCGGGCCACGGCGACACGCTGGCCCTGGCCTCCGGACACCTCGCCGGGGCGCTTGGCGCCGATGTCATCGACCTCCAGGCGCTCCATCCACTCCAGGGCGGTGCGCTCGGCGGCTTTGCGGCGGGTGCCGTTCAGCCGCATCGGCAGGGCGACGTTCTCCACGCAGGTCAGTTCCGGGACGAGCTGGCCGAACTGGAAGACGAAGCCGAACTCGCTGCGTCGCAGGGCGCTGCGCTCGGCGTCGGACATGGTGGAGAGCTCGCGTCCGGCGTAGGTGATGCTGCCGGAGTCCGGGGTGATGATGCCGGCGAGGCAGTGCAGCAGGGTGGACTTGCCGGAGCCGGAGGGGCCCATCACGGCGACGACCTCGCCGGGGTGGACGGAGAACGAGGCGCCGTCGAGTGCGGGGGTCGGCCCGTAGGCCTTGTGCAGATCGTGGGCGGCGAGCAGGGAGCCGGCGGGAATCACGGGGCCACCACCTTCGCGAGCTGGCCGAGTCGCGCGGCGGTGAGCTCCAGCCAGCGCAGATCGGCTTCGAGATGGAACAGGGCGTGGTCGCAGATCAGCTGGTCGGCGAGGTCGCCCCGGCGCTTGCGATCGGTGAGGATGCGCATCATGCGCAGGTGCTCGGAGCGCTGGGCGTCGAGCACGTCGGCGGCGCTGCGGCCGGTCAGCATGGCCAGGACGACCTTGGTGTACAGGGTCGACTGGAGGTACGGCTCCGGCTTCTCGGGCTGCGCCAGCCAGGTGGCGACGTCGGTGATCCCGGCGTCGGTGATGGCGTAGCGCTTGCGTTCCGGGCCGCCGTCCGTCTCCACGCCGTCGACCTCGACGAGGCCGTTCTTGAGGAGGCGGGACATCGTCGAGTAGACCTGTCCGTAGTGCAGGGGACGGTCGTGGCCGAACTTCTCGTCGAAGGTCCGCTTGAGGTCGTAGCCGTGACGGGGGCCGGACTCCAGGAGCCCGAGCAGGGTGTGGCCGATAGACATACCGAGGACTGTACACGGTGTGTATACCTGCCGTGTATACCGGTCGCCGGGGGCTCGGGTCAGTGGCCGGGGCCGCAGCGGGCCCCGGTGGATCACTCCGGCTCCGGTGCCTCCGGAGCCTTCGGGGGGCGCCCGCGGCGCGGGATCGGCGCCGCGCCGCCGGGCAGCCGGCCCGCTTCGGCGAGCGCCCGCCGCAGCAGGAACTCGATCTGGGCGTTCGCGCTGCGCAGTTCGTCCGAGGCCCAGCGGGCCAGGGCGTCGTGGACGGCGGGATCCAGCCGCAGCAGCATCTGCTTGCGCTGCTGCGGCCCGGACTGCGGCGCGCGGCGCCGCGGGGTCTGATCCGTCACTGGTAGAGCGTGCCCGTGTTGAGGACCGGCTGCACCGCGCGGTCGCCGCACAGCACCACCATCAGATTGCTGACCATGGCCGCCTTCCGCTCGGGGTCGAGCTCGACGATGTCCTGCTCGGTGATCCGGGTCACCGCCATCTCGACCATGCCGACCGCTCCCTCGACGATCAGCTGCCGGGCCGCGACCACCGCTCCGGCCTGCTGGCGCTGGAGCATCGCGGAGGCGATCTCGGGGGCGTACGCGAGGTGACTGAAGCGGGACTCGATGATCCGTACGCCCGCCGCCCGGACCCGTGCCGTGAGCTCCACGGCCAGCTTCTCGGTGATCTCCTCGGCGTTGCCCCGGAGCGAGAGGCCGCCCTCGTCGTGGGCGTCGTACGGGTACTCGATCGCGATGTGCCGGACGGCCGCCTCGGTCTGGGTGGCGACGAACTCCAGGAAGTCGTCGACCTCGAAGAGCGCCTGCGCGGTGTCCTCGACCTTCCAGACGACGATCGCGGCGAGCTCGATCGGGTTGCCGTAGGCGTCGTTGACCTTGAGGACCGCGGTCTCGTGGTTGCGGACCCGGGTGGAGATCTTGCGGCTGGAGGTCAGCGGGTTGATCCAGCGCAGCCCGTCGGTGCGGATCGTGCCCACGTAACGGCCGAAGAGCTGGATCACCCGCGCCTCGCCCGGTGCGACCATCTTCACACCGCCCATGCAGAAGAACGAGGCGATGACGAGCAGGACGCCCAGGATGCACAGCGGGACGCCGAGGCCGTTGTTCCCGTTCGAGCCGATGACGCCGCCGAGGATGGCGAGGCCGACACCGACGACCACCCCGATCACGGTCAGCAGGAGGCCGAGGCCGCCGGCGATGCTGTGCGCCCTCGTCTCGCGGACCTGCGGTTCCGGCATGTCCGGTGCGTCCGGAGTGAGGTCGGCCCGCGGTTCGGCCGAGGCGTTCGGGTTGAGCGGTTCAGTCATGGAATCCCCCGTTTCGACTGGCTAGCGATGAGCTAGCAATGTGATTACACATTAACGGATATCGCAACCCTGCGCACCCCTCGTGAGTCGGTTCCCATGGGAACGGGTGCTCATTGTCACGTCCGGAAAAGGCGGGATCGCTCGCTTTTTGTCCTTGCCAACGGTGTTAGCTGGCAGGTCCGAGCTGATCCGGTCGAGCAGAGAAACGGGAGCAACACAGCAATGGGTCGAGCGGATGCGCGACGAGCCCAGCGGCGCGGGTCGCGGCGGGCCGGGAAGAGCGGCGGCATACGCGGACTCTTCACCTGGCGGAAACTGCTGGGCACGGCCCTCGGTGTCTGCCTGCTGGGCATGGGTGCCTTCGCCGTGCTCTACATGATGGTGAGCGTGCCCGAGGGCAACGCCCAGGCCAAGCTGCAGAGCAACATCTACAAGTACTCCGACGGGACCCTGCTGGCCAGGACGGGTGAGGTCAACCGCGAGATCGTGGACCTCGCGCAGGTACCCAAGGAGGTCCAGATGACCTTCGTCGCCGCCGAGAACAAGTCCTTCTACCAGGACAAGGGCGTCGACTTCAAAGGCACCGCACGCGGCCTGCTGAACACCGTATCGGGCAAGGGCAAGCAGGGTGGCTCGACCATCACCCAGCAGTACGTCAAGAACTACTACCTCGACCAGGACCAGACGGTCACCCGCAAGCTCAAGGAACTGGTCATCTCGCTGAAGGTGGACCAGAAGCGGAGCAAGCAGGAGATCCTCGCCGGGTACATCAACACCAGCTACTACGGCCGGGGCGCCTACGGCATCCAGGCCGCCGCGCAGGCGTACTACGGCAAGGACGCCGAGGACCTGAACGTCGCCCAGGGCGCCTACCTCGCCGCGCTGCTCCAGGCCCCCAGCCAGTACGACTGGGCCGTCGCCGGCCCGAAGGGGAAGGCGCTCGTCCAGGAGCGCTGGAACTACGTGCTGGACAACATGGTCGAGGAGGACTGGCTGGACGCCGGCAAGCGCCAGGGCCTGAAGTTCCCGATTCCGCAGGACCCCAAGCCGCTCAACGGCGTCGCGGGACAGAAGGGCTACATCGTCGAGGCGGCCCGCAAGGCGGTGCTGGAGGAGACGGGTCTCAGCAGCGACCAGTTCGACCTCGGCGGCTGGACGATCACCGTCAACATCGACAAGAAGAAGCAGCAGGCGCTGGAGAAGTCGGTCGAGACGAAACTGATCGACAACCTGGACACCAAGAAGCGCAAGCTCGACCAGGACATCCAGGCCGGAGCCGTCTCGGTGGACCCGAAGACCGGCGCGGTGCTCGCGCTGTACGGCGGACGCGGTCAGAACGAGCACTGGACGTCGAACGCCACCCGCCCCGACTACCAGCCCGCCTCCACCTTCAAGCCCGTCATCCTCGCCGCGGCCCTCGACCAGGAGTCGGTGACGCAGGACGGTCAGGAGATCACGGCCAACACCCGCTACGACGGCACCAGCAAGCGGCCGGTCGTCGGGAGTGACGTCGCCTTCGCGCCGGAAAACGAGGACGATCAGGACTACGGGCAGGTCACCGTCCAGACCGCGATGAACAAGTCCATCAACTCGGTCTTCGCGCAGATGGGCGTGGACGTCGGCATGGACCAGGTGCTGAAGACCGCCGGCGAGCTCGGCATGGACGTGAAGAATCTGGACCACGGTCCCGCGCAGACGCTCGGCTCCATGGGCGCGAGCCCGATGGCCATGGCCGGCGTCTACGCCACGCTCGACAACCACGGCAAGAAGGTCACCCCCCAGATCGTGAAGTCGGCCGTGCACCAGGGCGAGGAGCCGGTGCAGCTGCCCGACGCGATCGGCGACCAGGTGATCAGCCGCCAGGCCGCGGACTCCGTGACCTCGGTGTTGACCGGCGTGGTCGACGACGGGACGGCCCAGGGCTCGGTGCGCAACGCCGAGGGACTGGCCGACCAGGACATCGCGGGCAAGACCGGTACCTCGGACGACAACAAGTCGGCCTGGTTCACCGGCTACACCCCCGACCTCGTCACCTCGGTCGGCCTGTTCGGCGAAGCCGCCTACCCGCGCACCGACGACGACGGCAAGAAGGTCCAGAAGGGCGCGCAGGTGACCCTGAAGGGCGCCGGCGGCGGCGGCCGCGTCAACGGTGGCGGCTTCCCGGCCCGGATCTGGGCGGACTTCACCGCGAAGGCCATGGGCGAACCGAGCGAGTTCGTGCTCGACACCGACATGGGCGCCGCGGTCACCCCGCCGCCGGACACCAGCTCCCCGAGCGCGACCACGTCACCCTCCGAAGAGGCCTCGCCCTCCGACGAGCCGACCACCCAGGCACCGACGACCACACCGCCCGCCACGACCGAACCGCCGGAGACCACCCCGCCGCCCACGCCGACCGGCGATCCGACGACGACCCCGCCCACCGACCCGTCGACCGAGCCGGGCCCGTCGGACACCGCCGGACTCCCGATCGACCCGGGAGGCAACAACCGGCCGGGCAACGACGACGCCGTGACGCGCTGACACGGCAGTCGCCGCAACGGGCGGTGTGCGGGGGAGAGACCCCGCACACCGCCCGTTCCCGTGTTCCGGGACCGTGGGGCCCGTGATTCAGCCGCCGTCGACCTTCTTCGCCACCCGGTCGCCGAGGTCCTTGTCCACGTTGCGCCAGTACTGCAGTGCCCGGTCCAGGACCGGGCGGCTCACGCCGTCCAGCAGATGGCCGGAAATATTCGACACCAGGCGTTCGCGTGCCGCGTCGTCGAGGACCGTGCGGACCATCGTGCCCGCCTGGCCCCAGTCGTCGTCGTCCCGGCGCAGCGTGTACGCCTCGTGCACCATCTCGCCCGCCGTGGCCCAGCCGGCCGGCTCGCCGAAGCGCGCGGTGTCCGCCTCGGGACCGCCGTACGAGTTCGGGGCGTAGACGGCACCCGTACGCGACGGCTCGTAGCGCATCGGGCCGTCCTTGGAGTACGAGTTGCGCGAGAAGCGCGGCCGGTTCGGCGGCAGCTGCGCGTAGTTCGGGCCGATCCGGTACCGGTGGGTGTCCGGGTAGGAGAAGAGCCGGCCCAGCAGCATCTTGTCGGGCGACGGACCGATGCCGGGCACCAGGTTCGACGGCTCGAAGGACGCCTGCTCGATGTGGACGAAGAAGTCCTCGGGGTTCTCGTTCAGCGTCATCCGGCCGACCTCGGTCAGCGGGTAGTCGCCGTGCGGCCAGACCTTCGTCAGGTCGAACGGGTTGAACCGGTAGTCCGGTGCGTCGTCGAACGGCATGATCTGGACGGAGAGCGTCCAGCTCGGGTGGTCGCCGCGCTTGATCGAGTCGAACAGGTCGCGGCGGTGGACGTCACCGTCCGTGCCGGCCATCGCGTCGGCCTCGGCCTGGGTGTAGAACTCGATGCCCTGGTCGGTCCTGAAGTGGTACTTCACCCAGAACCGCTCGCCGCCCGCGTTGACCCACATATAGGTGTGCGAGCTGAAACCGTCCATGTTGCGGTACGTCTTCGGGATGCCCCGGTCGCCCATCAGCCACGTCACCTGGTGCGCGGATTCGGGGGACAGGGTCCAGAAGTCCCACTGCATGTCGTGGTCGCGGACCGCGCTGTCGGGCCTGCGCTTCTGCGAGCGGATGAAGTCCTGGAACTTCATCGGGTCCCGGACGAAGAAGACCGGCGTGTTGTTGCCGACCATGTCGTAGTTGCCGTGCTCGGTGTAGAACTTCAGCGCGAAGCCGCGGGGGTCGCGCCAGGTGTCGGGGGAGCCCTGTTCACCGGCGACCGTGGAGAAGCGGGCGAGCATGGCGGTCTGCTTGCCCGGCTGGAAGAGGTCGGCCTTGGTGAACTGACTGACGTCGTTGGTCACCTGGAAGAAGCCGTACGCGCCCGAGCCCTTGGCGTGGACCACGCGTTCGGGGACCCGTTCACGGTTGAACTGGGCCATCTTCTCGATGAGGTAGTGGTCCTGGAGCAGGATCGGCCCGTCGGTGCCGACGGTGAGCGAATGTTCGTCGCTCTCCACCGGGATCCCGGCGTTGTTCGTGGTGTAGGGGGCGTTCTTGGTCCTGGGTTCCTCGGTCACGAGCGTCCTCCCGTCGGTGGGGGTTTCGGTCAGGTCGCTTCGTACACGCCTGAAGTCAACTCCGCCGAGTGGAGGACGGCAACATTTCGGCACCCTCGGTGACCAGGGCTTCGACGGCCCCGGTCACTGCCCCCGGGTGGGCATCTCGAACCAGACCACCTTGCCGGTCGACAGACGCGTCGCGCCCCACCGCCGGGCCAGCCGGTTCACCAGGAACAGGCCGCGGCCGCCCTCGTCCATGTCCCGTGCCCGGCGCTGCCGGGGCAGCTGCGGGGCGTCGTCGCCGACCTCGCACCGCAGGATGTCGGTCCGCAGCAGCCGCAGGGTCACCGGCCGCTCCGCATACCGCACGGCGTTGGTCACCACCTCGCTGACCAGGAGCTCCACCGAGTCCGCGATGTCGTCGAGCCCCCACCGGCTGAGCGCCCGGCGGGCCAGCCTGCGGGCCTTGCCCGGGGCGGAGTCCTCAGGTTCCAGGAACCAGTACGCCACGTCGCTCGGCGCGATCCCGTCGAAGCGGGCGGCGAGCAGCGCGATGTCGTCGTCCCGGTCGCCCGGGCCGAGCATGTCCAGCACGTCGTCGCAGAGGGCCTCCAGCGGCGGCGAGTGGTCCGGGCCGGTCAGCCGGGCCGTGGCGGCGAGCCGCTCGCGCAGCTGCTCGATACCCGTCCAGACGTCCCGCAGCCGCGACTCGACCAGCCCGTCGGTGTAGAGGAGCAGGGTGGCGCCCGCGGGCGCGTCCAGCTCGACGGCCTCGAAGTCCACGCCGCCGACGCCGATCGGGGCGCCCGGCGGCACCTTCAGTACCTCGGCCCGGCCGCCGAGGTGGAGCAGGACGGGCGGCGGGTGACCGGCGTTGGCGATGGTGATGCGGTGCGCGACCGGGTCGTACACCGCGTACAGGCAGGTCGCCATGCGGTCGCTGCCGAGCCGCTGGGCCTGCTCGTCGAGGTGGTGCAGGACCTCCTGCGGGGGCAGGTCGAGCCCGGCGAGCGTCTGGGCCGTGGTGCGCAGCTGGCCCATGATCGCCGCGGAGGTCATCGAGTGGCCCATCACGTCGCCGACGACCAGGGCGACCCGGCTGCCGGGGAGCGGAATCGCGTCGTACCAGTCGCCGCCGACCCGGGCGGTCTCGGCGGCGGGCAGGTAGCGCGAGGCGAGCCGGACGCCGGTGGGCTGGGGGAGCGAGTCGGGCAGCATGGTGCGCTGGAGCTCGTCGGCGATGTACGCCTCGCGGCCGTACAGCACGGCCTTGTCGATGCCGAGCGCGGTGTGCGTCGCCAGCTGGGCCGCGACCAGCAGGTCGTTGGCCTCGAACGGCGGGCGCTCGGTGCCGCGCAGGAACACCGCCGCGCCGATCACCCGGCGCCGTCCGCGCAGCGGCGCCAGGATCGCCCGGTGGCCGGACGGCACCACGCGGTCCGCGCCGAGCAGCTCGGGCAGCGCGACCCGGGCCGCGGCGGAGTCGCCGAACACCGGACGCACCCCGCGCAGCACCTCGGCCAGCGCGCCGCCCGCCAGGACCTCACACAGTTCGGCGGCGGGCGTCAGACCGGCCTGCGGGTCGGCGGCGGGCAGCCGCAGCCGCTCGCTTTCCGACAGGTTCTCGGTGTCCTCGTCGCTCAGCCGCAGCCGGTCGGAGCGGCGCAGCCGCAGCACGAACGGGTTGACGGGCCGCTCGTCGCCGACCGGCAGCGGGTCGCGGAGGTAGACGAGTATGGCGTCGGAGAACGTCGGCACACTGGCCCGGCAGAGCCCCAGCACGATCTCGTCCAGGTCTATCCCGCGGGCGATCCGCCTGGTCGCGGCCCCGACGAAGCGCAGCCGGTCGCCCTCGCGACGGGATGCTGCCTGCGGGTCGGGGCCGGCCGCGGGACCCGTGCCGGCAGCGGCCGGGTTCGGGCCCTTGGCCGGTGCCGGGATCGCCGCGGTGGCAGGGGCCGGGGCCGACGCGGCGTCACGCTGCCGCGGCCGGGTGCGTTCCTGCGACCGGGCGGCGAGAGGCTGCCGGCCTTCGTGGGAGGTGGGATGCTCCGTCACGCGTGGGGTTCCGTCCGTCCGGGCCGGTTGTATGAGGCAATCACCTCGTGGAGCGCTACTGTGCCCCGGCATGAGCGGCAATCACAACGGCTGACATCTCGTGCCCCGGAACTCGGGGCCGAAACCGGATGTCCGCGCCGGGTGTCCGTGACAACGTTTCCGGCGCCGGGGCGGCGGACAGCGAGCACGTCTCCACCCCCTCGTCGTGGCTCATGCGATGCGGACAACTCGTGCGACTCGCACGACTCGTACCGCTGCTGCGGTTCATGAAGTGTGCACGTGTGCGATGACTCGGTGACTTACGGTCAGGTCGTGTGCCGCGCCCGTCGGTTGGGGCGGAGCTGATCTTCTCGGGACGATCCTACGTTTGCCCCCCTGGGGTGCATCAAGGGTCTCACGACGGCATGGGGGAGGGGGTGCGGTCCCAGTCATCCGGCAACCGGTCCCAGTCGGCCGGCAGCGCGGGCACCCGCCAGTGCGGATCGGGCCGCCAGTCCTCCCAGCCGTCCCGGAACGGCGTCCCCCACGCGCGGATCACCCCGACGGCCGCGCGCCCCGCCGCCAGCACCTGCCGGGCGGCGTCCGGGCTCATCAGGCCGACCCGCTGGGCCTGGGCGAACTCGTCCTCGTCGCGCCAGAGCCAGCTGTGGTCCGGGTAGACCGAGATGTCGAGGAAGTGGTCCTCGGAGTCGATGCCGCCGGCCCACCGGGTCCGCGGTTCCTCCAGGTTCACGTACCAGCTGCGGAACTGCCAGCCCCGGTCCCAGAACAGCCACACGGACCACGGTTCGCCGGGCCGGGCCAGCTTCAGCACCCCGTTGCCCAGCCAGGGCGAGCGGGCGGTGGTGCGCGGGGCGGTGTACCGGGTGGCGAGCGGTTCGGCGTGCACCTCGGTGCCGTCGGCCAGCACCGGCTTCACGCACTCGGTACCGGGCGCGACCCAGACGGCGAGCAGCTCGTCGGTGTCCTGGACGACGGTGACCGGACGGCAGATGTGCACGGGGTTCGGGGTCCCGGCGGGCGCGGGGCCGCGCCGCCGCGGTCCGTTGCCGCGGTAGCGCCACAGGATCTGATCACCCGGCGCCCAGCGCTCGGTCTCTCCGGTACCTGTCATGGAGAGATCTTAGTGAGAGAGCCGTTCCTCCGCAGCGACGCACGTCACGGACGCGTCATACGCAACACGTCCAGCGCCTCGTCGAGCTGCTCCACCGTGAGGTCGCCGCGCTCGACGTAGCCCGAGTCCAGCACCACCTCGCGGATCGTCCGGCGTTCGGCCAGGGACTTCTTGGCGACCTTCGCGGCCTCCTCGTAGCCGATGTACTTGTTCAGCGGGGTGACGACGGACGGCGAGGACTCCGCGTACTCCCTGGCCCGCTCGACGTTCGCCGTGATGCCGTCGACCGTACGGTCCGCGAGCAGCCGGGCGGCGTTGGCCAGGAGCCGGACGGACTCCAGCAGGTTCTTCGCGATGACCGGGAGCATGACGTTCAGCTCGAAGTTGCCGGCGGCGCCCGCGACGGCCACCGTCGTGTCGTTCCCCGTCACCTGGGCGGCGACCATCAGCACGGCCTCGGGAATGACCGGATTCACCTTGCCCGGCATGATCGAGGAGCCCGGCTGGAGGTCGGGGAGGCTGATCTCGGCCAGTCCGGTGCGCGGTCCCGACGCCATCCAGCGCAGATCGTTGGAGATCTTGGTGAGGGAGACCGCGATCGTGCGGAGCTGGCCGGAGGTCTCGACGAGGCCGTCCCGCGCGCCCTGTGCCTCGAAGTGGTTCCGGGCCTCCGTGAGCGGCAGCCCGGTGACGCGGGCGACCTCGGCGATGACCGCGGCGGCGAAGCCGGGCGGGGTGTTGATACCGGTGCCGACGGCCGTACCGCCCAGCGGCAGTTCGGCCAGGCGGGGGAGCGAGCCGCGCAGCCGCTCGATGCCGTAGCGGATCTGTGCCGCGTACCCCCCGAACTCCTGGCCCAGGGTGACCGGGGTGGCGTCCATCAGATGCGTACGCCCCGACTTCACCACGTCCGCGAACTCCTCGGACTTGAGCTCCAGCGCCACCGCCAGATGGGCCAGGGCCGGGATCAGCTCGCGTGTCACCGCGTCGGCAGCCGCGATGTGGATCGAGGAGGGGAAGACGTCGTTGGAGGACTGCGAGGCGTTGACGTGGTCGTTGGGGTGGACCGCGCGGCCGAGGCGCTCGGTGGCGAGCGTGGCCAGGACCTCGTTCGTGTTCATGTTCGACGAGGTACCGGAGCCCGTCTGGAAGACGTCGATCGGGAAGTGCGCGTCCCAGCGCCCCTCGGCGACCTCCGCCGCGGCCTCCTGGATGGCCTCCGCGATCTCCGGGTCGAGCACGTCCAGTTCGGCGTTCACCTTGGCGGCGGCGGCCTTGACGCGCGCGAGGGCCGCGATGTGCGCCCGTTCCAGACGCTGTCCGGAGATCGGGAAGTTCTCCACGGCACGCTGGGTCTGGGCCCGCCATTTCGCGTCGGCGGGCACCCGCACCTCGCCCATCGAGTCGTGCTCGACGCGGTAGTCCTTGCCGGTTCCCTCGTCCATGGTGATCCAACCTCCCTGTAGGACCGCCCACCACTCCCGGGCGGTCGAAAAAGATGAGCACTTGTCTTGTTCCATGTATTCCCAAGTCGTCTACCGACCAGTAAATACCGGGGGTAACAACAACCTCGGGAGGCGCAATGAGACGTACCGGACACCGACTCCGATGTACGGTCGCGGCCGTCGCGGCCATGGCGGCGGCATTAGGCGGCATGACCGTCGCCGCCGGTCCGGCGGGTGCTGCCCAGCCCGGTACCAGCAGTACCGCATCCACCGCCCTGCCGCCGGAACTGGAGGCCCTGCGCGCCGCCGAGGCCACCCGGCTGTACGGCGACCCGGCCGAGCGCCCGCTCGCCGAACGCAAGACCGGACTCATCTCGCTCGGCGACAGCGAGATCTCGGGCGAGGGCGTCGGCACGTACGAGGCGGGGACCAACGGCCCCGACAACTGGTGCCACCGCTCACCCGACGCCGCCATCCACCGCACCGGGATCCCGGCCGACGTCACGTACAACGTCTCGTGCTCCGGCGCGTACACCGGAAACATCGTCATCGGCGGCTCGAAGCAGTACGCCGACGAACTCGTCCAGAGCGACAGCCTCGCCATCAAGGCGCGCAACACCCGCATCAAGATGATCGTGCTGGTGGCGGGTGCCAACGACGACCTCCAGTTCGGCCCGGTCATGACGGACTGCGTCACGCGCTGGGTCCTCAGCCAGGGAACCTGCGAGCCCAAGTACGACGGCGGCTGGCAGGCCCGCGTCGACGGGCTCGTGCCCAAGGTCGAGAAGACCGTGCGCGACCTGCGGACGGTGATGACCGGCGCCGGTTACGCCGACCGCGACTACAAGCTCGTCGTGATGGGCTACCCGAGCCCCATCGGCCCGGACTTCTACGACAACCCGAACTTCCCCGGCAAGCTTCCCGGCGGCTGTGCCGGATACGACTCCGACGCCGCCTGGGGCCGTAACGTCGCCGTTCCCGCCTTCGAGCGGGGCATGCGCAAGGCCGCCGCCGACACCGGGGCGGTCTACCTCGACAACTCCCGGCTCTTCCACGGCCACGAGGTGTGCAGCGAGTCCACCTGGGCCCGCGGCCTGTACATCGACCTCGGGCACTTCCCGCCGGACTCCAACTCCCTGAGGCAGTCCTTCCACCCGAACGCGGCCGGCCACGGCGCCTTCGCCTCCTGCCTCACCCAGATCTACGACTCGGGCCTGCGTGAGGCGAGCTGCGCCGACCCGGCGAGCACCGGGAAGCCCGTACTCCGGGCCGCCGCCTGGGACGACGCCTTCGAGCCCCTGCGCGGCGAGGCGACGGGCAGCTGCCTGGACGTCCCCGCCTCGGTCACCCGCAACAACACCGGTGTCACCGGCTGGGAGTGCCATGGCGGGCGCAACCAGGGCTGGTGGTACGACTCCGGCACGAAGAACCTCCGCACCGAGCTGAGCCACGACCGCTGCCTGGACGTACCGGGGGCCAAGTACACGGCGGACGCGGCCCTCATCCTCTACAACTGCTCGGGCGCGGCCAACCAGCAGTTCGTCCGGCAGTCGGGCACCCTGCGCCCGGCCGCCTCGACCGGGCTGTGCGCGACCCTGGCGGGCGCCCATGACCCGCTGAGGCTGCAACCCTGCGACGGCGGCGCGCAACAGCGCTTCGCGTAGCCGTCGGACCTCTCGGGGCGTCCGGTACGGGGCGGGGCGTCCGGTACGGGCTTCCCGGTGCTCGCCGGGTCGGCGCAGCTCGCCTCACGCAGGCCCGAGTCGTAGATCTGGGTGAGGCAGG
>NZ_RDBK01000043.1:2773644-2785858 GCF_008042275.1 Streptomyces sp. OR43
GTGGTGCGGTGGCGCGGATCGGGCACGCGGACCGGGCACGCGGTGCGGTGGTACGGGCCGGGCCGGGCGGAGGGGACACGCGGACCGGGCACGCGGTGCGGTGGTACGGGCCGGGCACGCGGACGGGGAAGGCGGACCGGCTGCGCGGTGCGGTGAGATGGACCGGCCATGCGGCCCGTGCCCCGCCGTCGGTGCCTCGCTCAACGCCGAGGGGCGCCCCGGCCATGGCCGGGGCGCCCCTCGATGGTGCGGGTGCGGGGTCGGTCAGCCGAGGCCGGGACCGCGCACCGGAATGCTGGTGAACGTCGGGGCGGGGGCCGGCTCGGTGAAGAAGTCGTTGCCCTTGTCGTCGACGACGACGAACGCCGGGAAGTCCTCGACCTCGATCTTCCAGACCGCCTCCATGCCGAGCTCCTCGTACTCGACGACCTCGACCTTCTTGATGCAGTCCTGCGCGAGACGGGCCGCCGGACCGCCGATCGAGCCGAGGTAGAAGCCGCCGTGCGCGTCGCACGCGTCGGTGACCTGCCTGGACCGGTTGCCCTTGGCCAGCATCACCTTGGAGCCGCCCGCCGCCTGGAACTGCGCGACGTAGCTGTCCATCCTGCCTGCCGTCGTCGGGCCGAAGGAACCGGAGGCATAACCCTCGGGCGTCTTCGCAGGACCCGCGTAGTACACGGGGTGGTCCTTCAGGTACTGCGGCATCTCCTCGCCCGCGTCCAGCCGCTCCTTGATCTTGGCGTGGGCGATGTCGCGCGCCACGACCAGCGGGCCGGTCAGCGAGAGCCGCGTCTTGACCGGGTACTTCGTCAGCTCGGCGAGGATGTCGTCCATCGGCCGGTTGAGGTCGATCTTCACGACGTCACCGGACTCGTCCAGGTGCTCGTCGGTGGTGTCGGGGAGGAAGCGCGCCGGGTCCTTCTCCAGCTGCTCCAGGAAGACGCCCTCGGCGGTGATCTTCGCGGTCGCCTGGCGGTCGGCCGAGCAGGACACGGCGATGGCGACGGGCAGCGAGGCGCCGTGCCGGGGAAGGCGGACCACCCGCACGTCGTGGCAGAAGTACTTGCCGCCGAACTGCGCCCCGATGCCGATCTTCTGCGTCAGCTCGAAGACCTTCTCCTCCAGTTCCTTGTCACGGAAGCCGTGACCGGTGGGGGAGCCCTCGGCGGGCAGCTCGTCCAGGTAGTGCGCGGAGGCGTACTTCGCGGTCTTGAGCGCGAACTCGGCCGACGTACCGCCGACGACGATCGCCAGGTGGTACGGCGGGCAGGCCGCCGTACCCAGCGAACGGATCTTCTCCTCCAGGAACTTCATCATGGAGGCCTCGTTGAGGACCGCCTTCGTCTCCTGGAAGAGGAACGACTTGTTGGCCGAGCCGCCGCCCTTGGCCATGAAGAGGAACTTGTACGCGCCGCCGTCGGTCGCGTACAGCTCGATCTGCGCGGGGAGGTTCGAGCCGGTGTTCTTCTCGTCCCACATGTTCAGCGGGGCCATCTGCGAGTAGCGCAGGTTGAGCTTGGTGTACGCGTCGAAGATGCCGTGCGACAGGGCCTCCTCGTCACCGCCCGAGGTCAGCACGTTCTGTCCGCGCTTGCCCATGACGATCGCGGTGCCGGTGTCCTGGCACATCGGCAGGACACCCGCGGCGGCGATGTTCGCGTTCTTCAGCAGGTCGAGCGCGACGAACTTGTCGTTGGACGAGGCCTCGGGGTCGTCCACGATCCGCCGCAGCTGCGCCAGGTGCGCCGGCCGCAGATAGTGGGAGATGTCGTGCATGGCCTCGGCGGCCAGGGTGCGCAGCGCCTCCGGCTCGACCTTGAGGAACGTCCGTCCGTCGGCCTCGAAGGTGGACACACCCTCGGCGGTGACCAGGCGGTACGGCGTGGTGTCCTCTCCCAGGGGGAGCAGATCGGAGTACGCAAACTCTGGCATTACGGCCATTCCTCACTCGGCAGACAGCGGCTGACCTCCCTTGGGCAGCGCACCCACCAGGGTAGGACCCCGCGGAGGTGGCGGGTCTGTGAGGTAGGGCTCATCGCGATTCCGGCCCCGGGGTGCTTCTTCGCTCTGTGGGGCGCATCTTCGCTCCGCCGGACCGGATCGCGACATACGCCGGGCGCGCCCGGCCCGCCCCCTAGTCGCGATCTATCGCGTTTGGGTACGCTGGGCCGGTGGACCTCGAAAAGCACCCCCAGCAGCCCACCGCGCGGGCGGAACCCGACGTCATCCGCGCCTCCGACGCGGACCGCGACCGGATCGCCGACATCCTGCGTGAGGCGATGGCCGAGGGCCGGCTGACCGCCGACGAGCATGCCGAGCGGGTCGACTCCGTCTACCGCGCGAAGACCGTCGGGGAACTCGAACCACTGGTACGGGACCTGCCGGCGCCGGGCGGCACTCCCAGGCCCGTCGGCGCCTCGCACGCCCTCGCCCCCGAGGTGCCCACGGGGCCCGCCGACAACCTGGTCGCGATCTTCAGCAGTGCCAGCCGCAAGGGCCGTTGGCGGGTCGGCGGGCGCACGAACGCGTTCTCGCTGTTCGGCAGTGTGGAAATCGATCTGACCGAGGCCCTTTTCGGACAGCGGCTCACGGTGATCAATGCGACTTCCATCTTCGGAAGCGTGGACATCAGGGTTCCCGAGAACATCTCGCTGCGTGGAAGCGGGACGGGGATTTTCGGCAGTTTCGAAGTCACCACGCTGGAATCGGCGGATCCCGAGGCACCCGTGGTGGTCGTCAACGGATATTCGGTGTTCGGCGGCGTCGAGGCGAAGCCCAAGCGGGGCAAGTTCATTGCTGACCTGCAGGCGAGGCTGCGTAAACACCTCGGCCACTGACGACGGCGCGACACGCGACGGCGCGTAAGGGCGTGTGGGGGTGCGTCGTTGCGCGGGGGCGGATTCCGGGCGGAAATATGCTCGACCGCAATTCCGTGGACCGGAACTGAGTGCCACTCAGTGCATAGGCGCGCGCACAGCGGGTAGGGAGTGCTGCATCGCCTCTTGCTCGCGAAGCCGTCGTCAGGAGTGGACCGTGCTGCAACTGCCGCATCAGCCCCTGCAGGTCGCTGCCGTCCCTCCCCAGCGGACCCCCGCTCGGGAGGACCAGGCAGGCCCCTGGCATGCGGAGGCGGTGTGCCGCCGGGATGAAGCCGGGCTGTTCTTCGCCCCGTCGAAGGAGCCGACTGCTGCCCGACTCTCGCGCGAGGAGTCCGCGAAGCGGGTCTGCGCGCGTTGCCCCGTGATGATCGAATGCCGCGAACACGCCCTGGTGCAACCGGAGCCGTACGGGGTGTGGGGCGGCCTCACGGCTGCCGAACGCCGTGTGGCGCTCGCCCGCCGCAGGCGGCGCGAGGCGGAGCTCAAGGCGTCCGGCGCCACCGGCCGCATCGCCGCGGCCGGCTGACGGAAAGACCGGAACGTCTCCGTACCTGCGCCTGTAGCTGTGCTCGTACCCGCGCCTGCGCCCGTACTTGTACGTGCGGCTGGATCCGTGCCCGTACTCGTCGCGCTCTTCGTATCCACTGACGCGAAGAGGCGCCCCCACCGCACATGGGGGGCGCCTCTTCGTGGGGACGTACCTACGTCACTTCGCGCGGTCGAAGTCGATCGCGCTGTAGGCACGCAGCTTCGACAGCCGGTGCGTGGAGTCGATCTTCCGGATGGTGCCCGACTTGGAGCGCATGACGATCGACTCGGTCGTCGCCGTCTCCGCGCGGTAGCGCACGCCCCGCATCAGCTCGCCGTCCGTGATGCCGGTGGCCACGAAGAACACGTTGTCGCCGCTGACGAGGTCGTCCGTGGACAGCACCCGGTCCAGGTCGTGTCCGGCGTCCAGGGCGCGCTGCCGTTCGGCCTCGTCCTTCGGCCAGAGCTTGCCCTGGATGACACCGCCGAGGCACTTTATGGCGCAGGCCGAGATGATGCCCTCGGGCGTGCCGCCGATCCCCATCAGCAGGTCGACGCCGGTGCCCTCGCGGGCGGCCATGATCGAGCCCGCGACGTCGCCGTCGGAGATGAACTTGATCCGGGCGCCGGTCTCCCGGATCTCCCGGACGATGCCCTCGTGGCGGGGGCGGTCCAGGATGACGACGGTGACGTCCTCGGGCATGGAGTTCTTCGCCTTCGCGACCCGGCGGATGTTCACCGAGACGGGGGCGTTGATGTCGACGAAGTCGGCGGCCTCGGGACCCGTGACCAGCTTGTCCATGTAGAAGACGGCGGACGGGTCGAACATCGCGCCCCGGTCCGCGGCGGCCAGCACGGCGATCGCGTTCGGCATGCCCTTGGCGTTCAGGGTGGTGCCGTCGATCGGGTCGACGGCGATGTCGACCTCGGGGCCGGTACCGTCGCCGACGCGCTCGCCGTTGAACAGCATGGGGGCCTCGTCCTTCTCGCCCTCACCGATGACGACGATGCCGTTCATCGAGACGGTGGAGACGAGGGTCCGCATGGCCTTCACGGCGGCACCGTCGGCGCCGATCTTGTCCCCGCGGCCGACCCAGCGCCCGGCGGCCATGGCGGCGGCCTCGGTGACCCGGACGAGCTCCAGGGCGAGGTTGCGGTCGGGGGCCTCCGGGGAGACCTCCAGCTGGGACGGCAGATGATGCTCGGACATCGGAGCGCACCTTTCTGTACGACGACGACCGGATGAGGGTGATGTGACTCTATCGTCAGGTCGATAAAATGAGCAGACCGGGTCACGAATGAGCGGCCCCTCTCGGTCGGGTGGCCGATCCGGTCCCTGGGCCGAGCTCCCGCTCCGTCTCCGATCCGAGTTGATCCGAGTTCTGCTCGTCTCCGGTCCGAGCTCTGCTCCGCCCTTCGATTCGGCCGCGCTCCGTCTCCCGATATCCGGTCCCGGGCTTCGGTGCCGCCGGGGCTGATGCGACGATGGACGCGTGGCAAGCAAGCGAGGCAAGCAGACAGTGCGGGACATGTTCCTGTCGTTGGCGGTGATCTCCGCGGTGGCGGGCGTCGCCTACATCTTCGTTCCGCATGACGACAAGGCCGATCCGGTCAAGGCGGTCGACTACCGGGTCGAGCTTCTGACCGCGCGGCGCGCGGCCCCGTATCCGGTGGTGGCCCCGAGCGGTCTGGCGCAGGACTGGAAGCCCACCTCGGTCGGTTACGACCGTGCGGCGGGCAACAGCTGGCACCTGGGCTTCCTGGACCCGGACGGCAAGTACGTCGCGGTGGAGCAGTCCACGGCCGCTGCGGAGAAGTACGTCTCCGAGGTCAGCCAGAAGGCGAAGGACACCGGCCGCACGCAGCAGGTGGCGGGGGAGACCTGGCAGCACTGGGAGGGCCCGAAGTACGACGCCCTCGTGCGTCAGGACAAGGGCGCGACCACGGTCGTGACCGGATCCGCCTCGGCGGAGCGGCTGACGGAGATGGCGGCGTCGCTCAAGACGTCCTGACGCCTGCGCATCGGCGTACGGGTGTTTCGCGTACGGGTGTTTCGCGTACGGGGATTTCGCGTACGGGCATGAGGAAGGCCCCGGAGTACATGCTCCGGGGCCTTCCTCATGCTCATGTGCCCGCGTGGGGCGGCGTGGCTCAGACGGTCTTGACGACCTCGTCGAACGCCAGGCGCGGCAGACGCGGGAACCAGGCGTCCTCGCCCGGCTTGCCGATGTTGACGACCATCAGCACGTTGTGGTCGCCGTCGAGGAACTCCTTCTCGATCCCGGCGGCGTCGTAGCCCGTCATCGGGCCCGCGGCCAGGCCGGCGGCGCGGACGCCGATGATGAAGTAGGCGGCCTGCAGGGCGCCGTTCAGCGTGGCGGCCGACTCACGGACCGGGCGCTCGGAGAAGAACATGTCCTTGGCCTGCGGGAAGTGCGGCAGCAGGGCCGGGAGCTCCTCGTGGAACTCGTTGTCCGTGGCCAGGATCGCGACCAGCGGGGCGGTCGAGGTCTTCGGCTGGTTGCCCTCGGCCATGTGCGGGACCAGACGGGCGCGGGCCTCGTCCGAACGGACCAGGACGACGCGCAGCGGCGACTGGTTGAACGCGGTCGGGCCGTACTTGACCAGGTCGTAGATCGCCTGGACCTGCTCGTCGGTCACCGGCTCGTCGGTGAAGGTGTTGGCGGTGCGGGCCTCACGGAAGAGGAGGTCCTGGGCGGCGGGGTCAAGAACGAGGGACATCTGGCGTATTACCTTCCGGACGTACACGGGGGATCAAGCAACGCTGATCACGGTACGGGAGAGGTAGGTTAACTTTCAACTAAAACGGGAGGGGAGTGACCGACCCCACAAGACGCACACCTTGCGCCGTTCCGCCCGGCCTGTGTTCCTCAGCCCGCGTCGGCCGCCGCGTCCCCGGCGTCCTGCCCCGGGGCGGCCGGTCCCGCCAGCGCCGCGTCGAGACGGGCGCGGGCGCCCTCCAGCCAGTGCCGGCACACCTTCGCCAGCTCCTCGCCGCGCTCCCACAGCGCGAGGGAGTCCTCCAGCGAGGTTCCGCCCGCCTCCAGCCGGCGCACCACCTCGATCAGCTCGTCGCGCGCCTGCTCGTAACCGAGCGTGCCCGTCGCCGCAGCCGTCGTCGTCCCGTCGTCCGTCATGTGATCCACCCTATGCGTCGGCATGTCCGTTCCCTGTGGCCGCGGCCCGGGGCCGCGGCCGCTCACCCGTCGACCCGCACCGTGAACTCGCCGCCCGACACCCGGGCCCGCAGCGCGTCCCCGGCGGTGCCCGCGTCGGCCGGGTCCCGGACCACGTGCCCGTCCGCCCGCTGGAGCACCGCGTAGCCACGCTCCAGCGTGGCCGCGGGCGACAGCGCGAGGACGCGGGCGCGGGTGTGGGCGAGCTCCGAGTCCGCGCGGTCCAGCAGATGGCCCAGCACCCGCCGGCCCCGCCCGATCAGCGCGTCGACCTCCGAGGCGCGCTCGTCCACCATCCGCTGCGGGCGCTCCATGGAGGGCCGCCCCAGCGCATGCGCCAGGCCCCGCTCCTCCCGGTCGAGCAGCCCCCGTACGGTCCGCAGCGCCCGGTCCCGCAGCTGCTGCACCCGGTCCAGCTCCTCGCCCACATCGGGCACGATCTTCTTCGCCGCGTCCGTGGGCGTGGAGGCCCGCACGTCGGCGACCAGGTCGAGCAGCGGCGAGTCGGGCTCGTGCCCGATCGCCGAGACGACCGGGGTCCGGCACGCGGCGACCGTACGGATCAGCTCCTCGTCGGAGAACGGCAGCAGATCCTCCACGCTGCCCCCGCCACGTGCCACGACGATCACGTCGACCTCGTCGAGGGCGTCGAGCTCCTTGACCGCCTGGACCACCTGGTTCACCGCGTGCACACCCTGCACCGCGGTGTTGCGCACCTCGAAGCGGACGGCGGGCCAGCGGCGGCGCGCGTTCTCCAGCACATCGCGCTCGGCCGCCGACGCGCGTCCGCAGACCAGCCCGATCAGCTGCGGCAGGAAGGGCAGCGGCCTCTTGCGGTCGAGAGCGAAGAGGCCCTCCGAGGCCAGGGACTTCTTGAGCTGCTCCAGCCGGACCAGCAGCTCACCGATGCCGACCGGCCGTATCTCCGTGGCCCGCAGCGAGAGCTGGCCGCGGGGCGCGTACCACTCGGGCTTCGCGAGGACGACGACCCGCGCGCCCTCCGTCACCACGTCCGCGATGCGGTCGAAGACCTGCCGGAAGCACGTCACGCTCACCGAGATGTCGTGGGAGGGATCGCGCAGGGTCAGGAACACGACTCCGGCACCCGGCCGCCGCGACAGCTGCGTGATCTGTCCCTCGACCCAGACCGCGCCGAGCCGGTCGATCCAGCCGCCGATCAGCCGCGACACGTCACCGACGGGCAGCGGAGCTTCGGGGGAAGTCTGTAGAGCCATGCGAGCGAGCGTATCCGCCGGCACCGACACCGCGGGCGGGTCCGCGCCGCCCTCAGCCCCCGAGGACCGGCGCTCGCCGTCTCATGTCACCACTCTCCGCCCCCGCTGCGCCGCGAGCACCACCAACCCCACCGCCAGCCAGCACGCGCCCACCACCTGGGCGCTCGTCGTCGCCTCCACGATCACCGCGATCAGCACCCCGGCCCCCACCACCGGGACCAGGACATGGCGCCACCAGCTCGGCGGCCCCTCCATCCGCCGCACCGCGAACCAGCCGACCACCGACGCGTGGAGCAGGACGAACGCGGTCAGCGCCCCCACGTCCACCACCGACACCAGATGGTCCAGGCCGTCGTCCCGCCGGGCCGCCCACACCGCCGCCACCATCGTGACGACCGCCGCGATCAGGATCGCGATCCTCGGCACCCCCGAACCCGGATCGACCTTGGACAGCAGCGCGGGCAGCCGGCGCTCCCGGGCCATCGCGAACAGCAGCCGCCCCGCCGCCGCCTGCCCGGCCAGCGCCGCGAAGGCCGCCCCGATCGCCTTGCTGACCGCCACCAGATCGTGCAGCCAGGTCCCGACCGCGGAGTCCACCGTGTCGTAGAACGCCGAGCCCTGCGCCACCGGATCGGCAGCCAGCTCCGCCGACGTCATCGGCTCCAGCAGCGCGGCCAGATACGCCTGCGCCACGAACAGCACCCCCGCCAGCACCAGGCAGAACAGGACCGCCCGCGCCACCTTCGCCGACCCGCCCGTCACCTCCTCCGCGAACGAGGCGATGGCGTCGAAGCCCAGATACGAGAGCACCGCCACCGACACCGCGCCCAGCACCGCCGTCGCGGAGAAACCCGAATCCCCGGTGAGCGGCGACAGCCAGCCGCGCTGCGCCCCGTCCCGTACGAGCACCACCACCGCGGACACCAGGAACACCAGCAGCACCACGATCTCCATCGCGAGCACCGCGAAGCCGACCCGGGCCGCCGCCCGTACGCCCCAGAGGTTGAGCAGCGTGGTGAGGACCACCGCCAAGGCGGTCCACACCCACCGCGACACCTCGGGCACCAGCGAGTTCATCGCGATCCCGGAGAAGAGATAGGCGACCGCGGGGATCAGCAGGTAGTCCAGCATCGCCATCCACCCGGCGATGAACCCTGGACCTTCACCGAGCCCCTTGCGGGCGTAGGCGAAGACGGAACCCGCCAGTGGGGCGACCCGCACCATCTGCGCGTAACTGAAGGCGGTGAACGCCATCACGACGGTCGCGGCGATGTACACCAGCGCCACGGCACCGTCGGATTTCGCGTCGAGGGTGCCGAAGACGCCGACGGGGGCCATCGGGGCGATGAAGAGCAGCCCGTAGACCACCAGGTCCCGGAAGCCGAGCGTCCGACGGAGCCTCACCTGCTCCGTCGAACCGCCGGTGCCGGTTTCCGTGCCGCTGCCGGCCATGAGCCCTCCGTCGTTCGCGTCATCGGTCGCGTGATGATCAGTCTCCCGACCCCGCCGCCCCCGCGCCTGTTCGGTACGGCCTAACGGCTCCCCGGGTCAGCGAAGGAGGCCGTTACGATGGGACGCATGACTGCTCCGACACCCCGCCGCGTCCTGCTCGCCGCTCCCCGTGGCTACTGCGCCGGCGTGGACCGTGCCGTGATCGCCGTGGAGAAGGCCCTGGAGCAGTACGGCTCCCCGGTCTACGTACGCCACGAGATCGTCCACAACAAGTACGTCGTGCAGACCCTGGAGAAGAAGGGCGCGATCTTCGTCGAGGAGACCGCCGAGGTCCCCGAGGGCTCCATCGTCATGTTCTCCGCCCACGGTGTCGCGCCGACCGTGCACGAGGAGGCGGCCGAGCGGAAGCTCGCCACGATCGACGCGACCTGCCCGCTCGTCACCAAGGTCCACAAGGAAGCCGTCCGTTTCGCGCAGGACGACTTCGACATCCTCCTGATCGGTCACGAGGGCCACGAGGAGGTCATCGGCACCTCCGGCGAGGCCCCCGAGCACATCACCCTGGTGGACGGCCCCGAGGACGTCGCGAACGTGGAGGTGCGCGACCCGTCCAGGGTCGTCTGGCTCTCCCAGACCACGCTCTCGGTCGACGAGACGATGGAGACCGTCGGTGCGCTCAAGGAGAAGTTCCCGCTCCTGATCTCGCCGCCCAGCGACGACATCTGCTACGCCACGCAGAACCGCCAGATCGCGGTGAAGCAGATGGGCGCGGACGCCGACCTGGTGATCGTCGTCGGCTCGAAGAACTCCTCGAACTCGGTCCGCCTGGTCGAGGTCGCGCTCGGCGCGGGTGCGGGTGCCTCGTACCTCGTCGACGCCGCCGACGAGATCGACGAGGCCTGGCTGGAGGGCGTCTCCACGGTCGGTGTCACCTCCGGCGCGTCCGTGCCCGAGGTACTGGTCGACGGCGTTCTGGCCTGGCTGTCCGAGCGGGGCTTCGAGGACGTGGAGATCGTGAAGGCGGCCGAGGAGTCGATCGTGTTCTCGCTGCCCAAGGAGCTCCGCCGCGACCTGCGCGCGGAGGCGGCGGCCCTGTCCGCGGAATAGCACCCGGCGCCCCGCCCGGGGCCCGCTCTCATCCGGTTTCCCGTTCCAGGAAGTGGGCGGGGCCCGGTGCCCGTACCGTGGATCACATGGAGATCTTCGGCGTGGACATCGGCGGATCCGGGATCAAGGGTGCTCCCGTGGACCTGGACCGCGGAGACCTGGCGCAGGAGCGCCACAAAGTGCTCACCCCGCACCCGGCCACTCCCGAGGACGTGGCCGGGTGCGTGGCCGAGGTCGTCGGCCACTTCGACTGGCAGGGCCCGGTGGGCATCACCTTCCCGGGCGTCGTCACCAGCGGCCTCACCCGGACCGCGGCCAATGTCGACAAGGGCTGGATCGACCTGGACGCCCGCACCCTGCTCGGCGACAAGCTCGGCCTCCCGGTCACCGTCCTGAACGACGCGGACGCGGCCGGCATCGCCGAGATGACCTTCGGTGCGGGCCGTGGCCGCAAGGGCACGGTCATCGTGCTGACCTTCGGTACGGGGATCGGCAGCGCGCTCTTCATCGACGGCAGGCTCGTGCCCAACACCGAGCTCGGCCATCTGGAGCTGCACGGCCACGATGCGGAGAAGCACGCCTCCACCAAGGCCAAGGAGGACGGCGACCTGAGCTGGCACCACTGGGCGCACCGGGTGCAGAAGTACCTGGCCCACGTGGAGATGCTGTTCTCGCCCGAGCTGTTCATCATCGGCGGCGGTGTCAGCCGCAAGGCGGACAAGTTCCTGCCGCTCGTCGAGCACGTGCGGGCCGAGATGGTGCCCGCGGAGCTGCAGAACAACGCGGGCATCGTGGGCGCGGCGATGGCGGCCGCAGGCCGCTGAGGCCTGGGGGCTGTCGCGCCCTGACGGTGGCGGCGGGCCGCTGAGCGGTCCGGCAGGCGCTATCGCCGGGACGGGCGCCGAGGCGTCCGGCCGGGTGCACGCGCCGCGGGCGAAGGCTGCCCGGCAGGCCGCGCGGTCTGCGCGGCCAGCAGCATCCGCCGCTGCCGGGCCCGCATCAGGCGGACCTTGCGTACGGTCGCGATGAGCCCGGCGACGAGCGTGCCGCCGTACAGCCAGCCGGCGTGGACGGCGAGGGCGGTGACGACGGCCATGGTCTGCCCGCCGAAGCCGCCCGTGCCGCCGGAGATCGGGATGATGCCGACGGCGAACGCGATCGGCACACTGATCGGCGCGGTCACCAGGTCGGCGGGCCGTACCCAGAGCGCGGTCAGCGCGCTGACCGGCAGGAACAGCACACCGAACACGGCCGACGAGCCGTCGAACAGCAGCCAGTCCAGGCAGCCGACGACGAACATGACGGCGGAGGCGAAGAGCCCGGCGCCGATTCCGGTCAGCCGGGGATTGGGCAGCCGCCGCAGGGCGAGCACGGCAGGCGCCACCGGGCGACCCCGGCCGGCCGGGGTGCTCATCACCCGGTAGGCGGTCGCGCCGTCGCCGACGGCTCCTTCGGCTCCCTTGGCCCCTTTGACTTCCTTGACTCCCTTGGTCCCGAGCGGGGACAGCGGGGCCGGCCGGGTCTGCCTGCGCTGCGGGGGACGTGTCCTGTGCTGCTCCACCGGGATAACGTAGGTCGCCGGGCGGGCGGAAGCGGGTGCGGGACACGCGCTTTGGGCGACCTTGGCGATGAGTTCGATGCCACACGGCCCAACGGGAACCGATTCGGCCCCCGATTCCGGCCCGGCCCCGCTGTCCCCGCTCGGGACCAAGGGAGTCAAGGAAGTCAAAGGGGCCAAGGGAGCCGAAGGAGCCGTCGGCGACGGCGCGACCGCCTACCGGGTGATGAGCACCCCGGCCGGCCGGGGTCGCCCGGT
>NZ_RDBK01000043.1:2785958-2815817 GCF_008042275.1 Streptomyces sp. OR43
GCCCAATCCCCGGCTGACCGGAATCGGCGCCGGGCTCTTCGCCTCCGCCCGTAAACTGGAGAATCGGCCCACCCGGGCCCGACGTCCATTCGAGCCCGTCCACCCCCTAGGGAAGTCGCCACCGTGTCGCTCACGATCGGAATCGTCGGTCTGCCGAATGTCGGCAAGTCGACCCTTTTCAACGCCCTGACCAAGAACGACGTGCTGGCGGCCAACTACCCGTTCGCCACGATCGAGCCGAACGTCGGCGTCGTCGGCGTCCCCGACCCCCGCCTGAACACCCTCGCGGAGATCTTCGGCTCCCAGAAGCTGCTCCCGGCGACGGTCGACTTCGTCGACATCGCGGGCATCGTGCGCGGCGCGAGCGAGGGCGAGGGCCTGGGCAACAAATTCCTCGCGAACATCCGTGAGTCGGACGCGATCTGCCAGGTCATCCGCGCCTTCAAGGACGAGAACGTCGTCCACGTCGACGGCAAGGTCTCGCCCAAGGACGACATCGAGACGATCAACACCGAGCTGATCCTCGCCGACCTCCAGTCCGTCGAGAAGGCCGTCCCCCGCCTCACGAAGGAGGCCCGCCTCCAGAAGGAGAAGGTCGCCGTCCTGGCCGCGGTCGAGGAGGCCCAGAAGATCCTGGAAGCCGGTGACACGCTCTTCCACGCGGGCATCACGGCCGGCACGGAGAAGGGCCGCCTGCTCCACGAGCTCCACCTCCTGACGACGAAGCCCTTCCTCTACGTCTTCAACGTCGACGAGGACGAGCTGGTCGACGAGGACTTCAAGAACGAGCAGCGCGCCCTGGTCGCCCCCGCCGAGGCCATCTTCCTGAACGCCAAGATCGAGTCCGAGCTGATCGAGCTCGACGACGACGAGGCGCTGGAACTCCTCCAGTCCATGGGTCAGGAGGAGCCCGGCCTGGCCACCCTCGGCCGCGTCGGCTTCGACACCCTCGGACTGCAGACCTACCTGACGGCAGGCCCGAAGGAAACCCGCGCCTGGACGATCAAGAAGGGCGCCACGGCCCCCGAGGCGGCCGGTGTGATCCACACCGATTTCCAGAAGGGCTTCATCAAGGCGGAGATCATCTCCTTCGAGGACCTGGTCGAAACGGGCTCGGTCGCCGAGGCCCGCGCCAAGGGCAAGGCGCGCATGGAGGGCAAGGACTACGTCATGCAGGACGGGGACGTGGTGGAGTTCCGCTTCAACGTCTGACGAGCAGTCAAGAGATGCGCCCGGCCCGCTTGTTGGTGGGTCGGGCGCAGGTGTACGTCCGCGTGGAGTCCCTGTGCCGCGAGGCGCTGAGGTGTTGGTGACGGGTCTGGTTCGTGCGGCTGCGGTAGGCGTTCAGACTTTGACGACCTCTACGGCGGGGCCGCATAGGAGCGTCAGGTCCTCGGGATCGGAGGTCAGGACGGTGACTGGCTGGGGTGCGGTGCGGGCGATGACGGCGAAGGCGGCGTCGATGGCGTACTTGTGGCCGTGGAGGCGGTGGCTCCGCAGGAGGGCTGCGGCCTGACCGGTGATCTCCTTGGTGACGTCGTGAACGTCGACGCGGGAGAGGACCCACTTGATCCGGGCGGGGTGAATGCGCTCGTAGTCGGCCTCGAGGGTGGTCATGGCGCTTGTGGCCACGCGGATGCCTTCCTCCGATGCAGCTTGGATCAGGGCCATGACGGTGCGGTCCTTGCGGTAGAGCTTGGAAAGGCCTTCGCTGTCGAGCAGTAGGGTGCCGGGCATCAGGCTGCGGCCCCGCCGGCCTGCCGGTGGTCATGGCGCAGCAGCGTGCGGGCGGTTTCGACCTCCTCGCGGGTGAGCTCGTCATTGTCGGTCGCGAAGTCGGCGACGATCTCCCGGAGCTTGTCCATGGCGACCCGTTGTTCGAGGGCTTCGGCGACGTAGGAGGAGAAACCGCCGGGCCCGACGTGTGCGCGTGCGGCTTCGGCGAGGTCCTCGGGCAGGCTGATCGAGTACTTCTTGCTACTGCTCATGGCACCCATGCTACCGGTGGTCGTAACTCTCTGGGCGCAAATGGTCGTGGCCGCGCAGACTGCGGACGGGCATCCCTCCGGTCCGCAGCGAGCCCGCAGGACACCCGTAAGCGCCCGTCGCAGGCCAACGCGAGCCAACGGAGAAATGGCTGGTCAGGGCCCTGGATGGGGCTCCTTCGCAGGTCAGGATCAGACCGCAGACATTCCGCTTCAACGTGTAGCGGGTGATTCATCACCACGTCGCTGATCTGGCAAACATGCAGTTCAGGAGGGGCTCGACTCTTCGGAGTCGGGCCCTTTGCCTTTTCCGGTGCTGGGATGGTGCTGAGTTACCTGACTCCCCGTCACCTGTCGTCATCCCTGGTCGTTCGTACCGTGCTGGGTTTGCGCTGGGACGCGGATGCGCCACCGGTGCCGGGTTCCACTTTGATGAGCCCTCCCGAGACTGCGAGCGGATCGTCGCGGGGAGCGCAGTCTGCCGTGCCCGGGTTCGTTCTTTCCGGCTTCCAATGTCTTGCGGAGTGGCCGCTCCGGCAACATGGCGTCGATTCGTTCGCCGAGTCCCAGTCCAGGGAGTTCGTACAGGGTCTCGTCCAGGTTGCTCGCCGATCGGAAAGATGATCAACCAGTCCAGGTCGTGCTCCCGGCTCTGATCGAGGCACCCTCGACGCGCTCCAGTATTTTGATGTCATTTCTTACTCTCAATTGATATCGTTGTTGGAGCGTCGAGCTGTGAAGGGGACAACTGATGGCCAGGACTGTGATCGATCTGGACGAGGAGATCGTCGAGCAGGCGATGCGGGTGTATGGGGCGAGGACGAAGGCCGCCGCAGTGCGGGCGGCCATGGAGGAGGGGGTGAGGCTGCGGCTGCGCCGGGAGCTGTTCGATGCCATTGACGATGGTGAGTTTGATGACGTGTTCGCGGAGATCCGGTCGCAGACGGGGCCGCGGAATCCGGACGGCTCGCTTAAGCGCGAAGACGGGGCTTCGGCGGCGTGAAAGGGCGCTACCTCATCGACAAGTCCGCGCTGGCCCGCCGGGGCAAACCGGCAGTGCGGGCGCGGCTGGATGCACTGGACCGTGATGGACTCCTGGCAGTGTGCGCCCCGACCGAGTATGAGGTTCTGTACTCGGCGCGTGGAAAGCCCGAGGCGCTGCGCCTGCGTACCCTGCTCCGTGGTTTCGACTACTTGCCCTGCAACGACGATGAGTTCGAGCAGGCGCTCGCTATCCAGGCGCTGGCGCTGAACGCTGGCTTTCACCGAGCGCTGTCGCTGGCCGACGTCCTCATCGCGGCAACTGCAGAACGGCACGGGGCCACGGTCCTGCACTACGACGGCGACTTCGACATGATCGCCTCGGTGAGCGGGGTGCAAGCCGAGTGGGTCGTGGAGCCCGGCACCGCCGACTGACCGGGAACGCCGCACGCCGTGCCGGCGAGTGCCTCGATAATCTGCATTTCCGCAGGTCAGAAGTTCCACTTCGATGTGTAGTCGATTTCCGGTCCAACCTCTGGTGCGAAGAAATAGGGAGATGCTGAATGGCTGATTTCACCTTCTGAGGCAGGCTGAACCAGTCGATGAGTATGGTCGCGCTCTCTATGCGGTGTCGCGATCGATTCTGAGGGCCCACTTCGATGAGTTGTCGCAAGCGGATCTCGAAGACCTCAATCGCGATCGGGTGGACGTCACGTTTCGGCAGCTCGCTAAGCTCGCTGGCCTGCACCGCGACAAGGGATCGCGCAGAGATGGGTTTGAGTGGGCCGTTCACGAGGCGATTGTCGGCGGTGAGCCGCGCGTTGTCGATCTGGTCAGTGAAGCTCTCAGGAAGGTGAGTCCTAGGTCATTCGCCGACTTGGACAGGCCAACTTCCCTGATGTTCGGGCACGAGCGTGCACGTCATCTTGGGTTCACTGATGCTGTTGTCAACAATGCGAGTGGTGACGCGGTGTTGCTGCCTGACGGCTCAGGTCGCCCATTCGCATGTGGATCGTGGGTGCCGATCGCTGCTCGTGGCGTCGCCGCCGAGGCTCGGCTTCGGGAACGGATCAAGAAGGGATGGAAGACTGATCTCGGGCCGATTGCGTTGATCGAGCCTGATGGTCATCTCCCGTCCGACCCTTACGTCGGCCGGTGCCTGCTCCATGAGAGCCACGGTGAGCATCGTGACGAGATGGCCGTGTCACCACCGCTGCGGGGACATCATGGATACGAGGGCTCCGTCGATCAGCTCGGTGTGGCGTGGTGCTTCCGGGAGGCGGTCCAGGTCCTCCGCGAACCAGCCTGCCGCGCGGGGCGGACGCATCCAGTCGGGCAGTGCGGTCAGGGTTGGACCGTAGCGACTCAGTGAGGTCCGGGCCACGAGGTCGACGGCGCCCGAAACGAGAACCGCTCTCCTCACCCAGAGGCGGGCTGTCTGTCCGACCGGCCGTGCGCCTGGTCACCGGTTCGGGGCAGGCCGGGACCAGGTGCCGGTCCGTCAGGCAGCAGTCTCGCCGCGCTCCAGCAGTGCGGGCAGGGCGGTCAGTGCCGGGGCCTCGCCGCACGCCGAGGCGACGACCATTTCCTCCAGCGCCCACAGGTGTGCCCTGATTCTGGGCGGCGGCAGGTAGGCCGTGTCGGCGGTGAGCATGACGGCGAGGAGGCCCCGCTCCTCGGTGACGTGGACGCAGTACCGGCATCCCAGCTTGTCCTCGGTGGCGGGGAAGCCGAACTCCGTACGGGCTCGTGCCGCGCGCAGTTCCGCGGGGTCCGGCGGCGGTCCTTCGTCCGGGGGGCGTACGAAGAACCGCTGGTCGTTGTAGCAGCAGTACGGGTGCACCGGTGTGCCGCGCTCCCGGCCGATCCGTTCACGCAGGGCCTCCCAGGCGACCGGGTCGTAGGACGCCGCCCGGTAGCCCGCCATGGCCGCGCGCCATGCCGCCGGAAGCAGGTCCGTGAAGCGTTCGGCGCCGGTCGTGTCGAGCAGGAACGGCGCGTCCTGGGAGAGCATCGCCACCAGGTCCCGCCGGTCCTCGGACGCGCGGTTGGCCACGATGGGCATCATCGCCGCCGCCGTGTGTCCGCCCTCGGCGGCGACCAGGGCGGCCAGGGCGGTCATCAGGACCGTCGATCCACTGATCCGGTGCGCGGTCGCCAGGACGTCGGTCGCCTTCATCAGCGCCTCGGAGACCAGCCGGCCGCTCCAGAAGCGGGGCGTGCGGGGTGGGGCGGCCTGCCGCGGGAACATCGTGGGCGGCATGGTCCGGTAGAAGCCCTCCCAGTGGGCGAGGGCCCGCTCACTGCGGCGGACACCGGCCGGTCCGTGCTGGTCGCGGGCCAGGTCGAGGGGTGTGGTGCGCGGGGCCCGCCCGGCCGATCCCCGTCCCACCAGCAGCCGCAGGTCACGTACCACCTGTTCGGCGGCGTGGCCGTCGGCCGCCAGATGGCAGAGCACCAGCGCGACATGCGTCACCTGCCCCTGGTGGCAGACGGCGCCGACGCGCAGCGGCCACTCCGCCCCGTAGTCGAAGCGGGTGGCCGTCAACTCGTTGAGCAGGGCGCGTGCGGTGGCCTCCGTCCGTTCGGGGTCGGCCTCCTCCACCACGGTGACCGGCAGGGTGCCGGAGGCCGCGAGCGACTGGCGGGGGTCGCCGTCCTCGATGCCGCACAGCCTGGTGCGCAAGGCCTCGTGACGTTCCAGCAGAGCGGCCAGCGCGGTGGTGAGGCGGGGCAGGTCCGTCACCCGACCGCGCTCCCCGAGCGGAAGGAGGCGCCCGATGTTGAAGTAGATGTCGTTCGGCGCGGTACGCAGGACCGCGTTCCAGATCGCCCTCTGGCCCCAGGTGAGAGGTTCGGTGCCCGCTCCGTCCCCCGCGAAGGGCACGTGCACGATACGGGCCGTGGCCAGGTCACTCATGGGATTCCCGGTCTCCGTCGCCGCTCAGCCGGACCGCCAGGCTGTCGACGCTCTGCCGGTAGAACTCCGGGTCCGCGAGGTCGAGTTCGAGGCCGTACTCCTCCTCCAGGATGTCGGCGAGCCGGAGCAGGGCCAGGGAGGTGACGCCCAGTTCGGTGAGGGTGCCCCGGGCGGTGAGGATCTCGGCTGCGGAGATCTGCCCGTCCATGGCGTCGCTGATCAGCCCGGCCAGCCGTGCGCGGGCTCGGGTGGCCGGGTCCTGTGCGGTGCTCAACTGCCCTCCTCCCCGGCCAGTCTGCGGCGCAGACTGAGGGGCCTGATGTCGGGCCACACCTGGTCGACATGGGACATGCACTCGTCTTCCGTGCCGACGAAACCCTCCGGCCGCCAGCCTGCGGGCAACGGGGTGCCCGCGGGCCACAGGGCGTGCTGTTCCTCGTCGTTGACCGCTACCAGGTAGCGGCTCGCGGGTGCGTTCACTGGTTCTCCTCGATGAGTTCGGCGACGCAGGCGGCGACGCCGTGGACGGTGGGGGTGTCGAAGAAGGCGTCGAAGGGGACGGAGACCCCGTACTCCTTGCGGATGCGGCCCGCGATGGAGGTGATCGTGAGCGAGTGGCCGCCGAGGTCGAACAGGTCCTCGTCGGGGCCGAGGTCGTCGAGGTCGAGCACCTCACGCCAGATGGCCAGGACGGTCGCGGTGACGCCCCGGTCGCCGGTTTCGGCGGGGCGCGGTCCGGCAGGAGCGGGGCTCGGGCGCGGCGGTTCGGGCAGGGCGGCGCGGTCGAGCTTGCCGTTGGGGGTCAGGGGCATCGCGTCGAGTGTCACGTACGCCTCGGGCAGGGCCGCGGCGGGCAGGGTCCGGGCCAGGTGGTCACGCAGTGCCTCGGACGTGGGCGGTACGCGGTCGGAGGCGGCGACCACGTAGGCCACCAGCCGGCCCGGCTCGCCGTCCGGGGCCTCCCGCAGCACCGTCGTCGCCTGCACGACCTGCGGATGGCCGCCGAGGGCCGTGTCGATCTCGCCGAGTTCGATGCGGTGACCGCGCACCTTCACCTGGGTGTCGGACCGGCCGGCGAAGACGATCCGGCCGTCGGCGGTGAGCCGGGCGAGGTCGCCCGTGCGGTACAGGCGGGCACCGGGCGGGCCGAAGGGGTCCGGGACGAACCGGGAGGCGGTGAGTCCGGGACGGCCCCGGTACCCGTGGGCGACCCCGTCGCCCCCGATGTACAGCTCCCCGGTCAGTCCGAGCGGCAGCGGCTGGAGGAGCGCGTCCAGCACGTAGGTGCGGGTGTTGGCCAGCGGGCGGCCGATGGTGACGGTGTCCTCGGGCCCGAGCTCGGCGGCGGTCGACCAGACCGTCGTCTCGGTCGGCCCGTACACGTTGGTCAGACTGCCGACGGCGGTGCGCAGTTCCCGGGCGAGGGCGTCGGGCAGGGCCTCTCCTCCGGTCAGGGCGACGACGTCGGGCGCGTGGAGTCCCGCGGCGAGCATGGTGCGCCAGCCACTCGGCGTCGCCTGTACGTGAGTGAGGCGGTGCCGTTCGACGAGTGAGGTCAGGACCGAGCCGTCCCGGTGGCGGCCCTCGGGGACGAGGACGACGGTGCCTCCCGTGACCAGGGGGAGGAAGAGTTCGACGGTGGAGATGTCGAAGGAGAGGGAGGTGAGCCCGAGCCAGCGGCTGCCGGTCCGGGTGCCGGTGGTGTCCCGGAGGGCCGCGAGGAGGTTGCTGAGGGCGGCGTGTGACACCTCGACGCCCTTGGGCACACCGGTGGAGCCGGACGTGTACAGCACATAGGCGGGGTCGGTGAGGGCGGGCGGCGCCGGCGCCGGCGGGGCGTCGGGCAGCCGGTCCCGGTCCTCGGGCCCCGGGTCGGTGGCGGTCTCCAGGGTGAGCCCGGCATCGGCGCGGATGAACGCCAGGCGCTCCGCGGGATGGTCGGGGTCGAGCGGAAGGTAGGCGGCGCCGGCGGTGAGCGTGCCCAGTACGGCGACGAGTTGGGCGGCTGAACGGGGCAGAGCGATGCCGACCAGGGTTCCGGGACCGGCCCCCCGCTCGCGGAGCCGGTGGGCGCGGCGGCGCACGGCCGCGTCGAGTTCCGCGTAGGTGAGGGTGGTGTCGCCCTCGATGACGGCGACGGTCTCGGGGGTGGCGGCGGCCTGGGCGGCGAACAGTGCGGGCAGGGTAGTGCGGGCGTTGCCCGGGGCGTGGGTGGTGTCGGCCAGCAGGGTGGCGCGTTCCCGGGGTGGCAGGACCGGCAGGCGGCCCAGGGCGGTGTCCGGGGCGGCCATGGCCTCGTCGAGCAGGGTGAGGAAGTGGTCCAGGACGCGGGCGGGCGCGTCGGGCTCGAAGGCCTCGGTGCGGTACTGGAGGCTGCCTTCGAGGCTGTCGGGGGCGTCGATGAGCTGGAGGTGGGCGAGGTTGCGGGCGGTGTGGGCGAAGCCGGTCCATTCGGTGCGCACGGCGAGTCGGGGGCCGAAGTCGACGGGCCGGGAGTCGTCGCGGCGGCGGTAGCTGAGGGAGAGCGGGCACAGTGCGGTGCGCGGGGTGAGTCCGCGCACCGCGCGGCTGAGCGGGACGGCGCGGTGGTGGTAGAGGGCACGCAGTTCGGCCCTTACCTCGAGGGCGAATTCCGCGAAGGAGGGCTCCGGCCGTGGGTGGGTGAACAGGGGCAGTTCGTTGACGTGCAGGCCGGCCTGCCGCGGCGCGCCGGGTGCGCGGGTGGAGAGCTCGATCGCGGTGGCGGGTCCGGTGTTCCCGTAACGCAGCATCAGCGCGTGCCAGGCCGCCGTCAGGAACTCGAACCGGGTGACGCCGAGCGTCGCGGCGGCGGCCACCAGGCGCGCGTGCCACTCGCCGTCGCGCCGGAAGCCGCCGGCGCTGCCGGGGGCCGGGGTCAGGGGGTCTCCGTGGTGGGCGGTGAGGCCAGGGAGTGCGGGAGCGCTGCTTTCACGCCAGCGGCCGGCCCAGAAGCGGGTGGCGGCCTCGACGGCGGCCGTGGCCGGCTCCGGGTTGCCGGGCGCGGGTGCCGGCGGTCCGGCCGGAGCGGGTCCTTTGTCCTGACCCGTCGCCGCCCGATAGGAGCGGCCCAGCCCGGAGACGAGGATGTCCTTGGACTCGCCGTCGAAGACGAGGTGGTGGGCGACCACGAGCAGCAGGTGCCGGTCCGGGGCGGTGGTGAGGAGCGTGGCGCGGACCAGGGGGCCGCCCGGGCCGAACCGGGCGGCGGTCTCCTCGACACGGAGCTTGCCGAGGTCGTCCGGGGCGGCGGTGACCATCCGCAGCGGCGGCACCTCACCCGGGACCAGGGCGGGCCCCGACGGGTCGATCCGGGCGGCGAGCAGCGGGGCGTCCCGCACACAGCGGGCCCAGGCCGCCGCCAGGGCCACCGTGTCCAGTGGTCCTTGGAGATGCAGGGCGACGCTGAGGTGGTAAGCCGAGCCGGCGTCGAGGGTCTGCTCGGTGACCCAGAGCCCGTGCTGGGCCGGATCGAGTGGGACCGGACCGTGCTGGGCCGGATCGAGTGGGACCGGACCGTGCTGGGCCGGGTCGAGTGGGGCCGGACCGTGCTGGGCCGGGTCGAGTGGGACCGGACCGTGCTGGGCCGGGTCGAGTGGGGCCGGACCGTGCTGGGCCGGGTCGAGTGGGGCCGGACCGTGCTGGGCCGGGTCGAGTGGGGCCGGACCGTGCTGGGCCGGACCGTGCTGGGCCGGGTCAAGTGGGGCCGGTACGGCGGGGGTTGCGGAAGGGGTCATGAGGTCGCCTCGTCGTCCAGGAGCCGGTGCAGTTCACGTTTGAGGACCTTGCCGCCTTCGTTGCGAGGCAAGGTGGCGCGGAAGAGGATGCGGGCCGGCAGCTCGTGCGCGGCGAGCCGGTCGAGCAGGAAGGCCCGCAGCCGGGTGAGGTCCGGCTCGRCGCGCCGGGGCACGACGACGGCGGCCACCACGCTGCCCAGCACCGGGTGCGGTATGCCGAAGGCGGCGGCGTCGGCGATGTCCGGATGGGTGTGCAGCGCGTTCTCGACCTGGATCGTGGACACCTTGTGGGCGCCGGACTTGATGACGTCGCGCTCCCGGTCGAGCAGGTGGAGATAGCCGTCCTCGTCGAGCCGCCCGATGTCCCCCATACGCACCCAGCTGCCGCGGAAGACCTCGGCGTCCGCGTCGGGGGCGCCCAGGTAGGAGCGGGGCGCGGTGGGTGAGCGCAGCCAGATCTCGCCGGGTTCACCGGTGGCGGCCGGGCGCCCGTCCGGGCCGGTGACGCGCAACTGGCCCAGTGAGGCGGGCCGGCCGGGCGAGTCGGGGCGGTCGGGGTCGTAGAGCAGGGTGATCTGGGCGGGCGCGGCCTCGGTCGAGGTGTAGTAGTTGACGATCTGGGCGCCGGAGAACACCTGCGACAGCCGTAGGGCGACCGCCTGCGGGAGCGCCGCCGCGGTCGATCCCACCAGCTTGACCGTGCTGAGGTCGCAGCGGGCGACGGCGGTGGAAGCGAGCAGTTCGATGGCGGTGGCGGGCACCAGGAACACGCTGCCCACGGCGTGCTCCTCGATCAGCCGGGCGAAGCGCAGCGGGGTGAACTGCGGGGCGGCGACGCCGGTGGCCGCCGCGTCCAGGCAGTTCACGAGCATGGTCTGTCCGGCGTTGGTGCCGATCGGGAAGCTGTGCAGGAAGGTGCGCGAGTGGCGCAGGGGCCTGCGGCGTTCGTCGAGGGTGCAGCCGTGGGCGAGGTTGGCATGGGCGGCCCGCACGCCCTTGGGCAGGCCCGTGGTACCCGAGGTGTAGAGGTACTGCGCGGGTGCGGACGGGTCGGGCAGCCGAAGGCCGGCGCCGGACCCGGTTTCGAGGTCTTCGCCGGAGACCTGCCACACCTCTGCGGGCAACCGCGGCGGCGGCCCGCCCTCCCCGTGCAGGACGCCGACCGCCCGGCTGTCCGCCAGGATGTGCGCCGCGGCGGCGGGGGCCAGCCGGTCGGACAGGGGTACGGCGATGCCGCCCGCCCACTGCACCCCGCAGTAGGCGACCGCGTAATCGGTCCACTCCGTACTCCCGTAGCGCAGCCCCACCGGATCGCCGGGGCGCAGGCCGCGGGCGAGCAGGCCGTGGGCGAGGGCGGTGGCACGGTGGCGCCAGGTGCCGAAGTCCAGGTGGCGCGGCCCGTTGAGCAGCGCGACGCGGTCCGGGTGGAGGGCGGCGCGGTGCTCCAGCAATGCGATGAGGGAGCCGGGGGGCACGCCGGGGCTCACCGGTCCGCTCCTGCCGGGACCCAGTAGGCGAGGGATTCGCGCGCCTGTGCCTCGTCCGCTTCCCCTTCCTGCCCGGCCGGGTGCGCGGGCGGGGCGGGCAGGCCGGCGTCCTCGCCCCGCAGATGGGCGGTGTAGTGGGCCGCGAGTTCGTCGCGCAGGACGTTGAGCGACCAGCCGTCGGCGACGATGTGGTGCAGGACCAGGCACAGGACGTGCTCGGTGTCACCCGTACGGAAGAGGGAGACGCGCAGCAGCGGCCCCCGGGCGAGGTCGAAGGCACGGTTGGTACGGTCGGCGATCAGCGTCTCCAGCCGGTCGCCGTCGCCGCGCAGGTCGCGGAACTCCACGTCGACCGGGCCCGGTTCCGCCACCGATGCGGCCGGGTTGCCGTCCTCGGCGGGGAACCGGCTCCGCAGCGCCTCGTGCCGCGCCACCAACGCCTCGAAGGCGGCGCGCAGAGAGGCCGGGGACAGTTCTCCGGTCAGCCGCAGGACGAGCGGAATGTTGTACGAGGCGTCGTCGGGGTCCATCTGGTGCAGAAACCACAGACGTTTCTGGCCATGTGTCAGGTTCGACGGGGCGGTTCGGGTACTCATCCGGCTCCCTCGGCGCGCACGCCGAGCGGCGTGGTGTGCGGTTGCTTCAGGTCAATGGCGACGTGCGGAGCATGTGGGGGTGCGAAGCAACGCGGCGGCATGGGGAGGTGCCACGGCTGTCAACCGGTCTCGCCACCGGCGAGATCCAGTCATTCACGGCTTCAGGTGTTGCGATGTTATGAACAGCTCAGGCGTCACGTCAATGCAACCTCTGTACACACAAACGGAGTTGAGTACTCCAGCGGCCGTACGTGCCAACGGGTCCGTGCCGCGCCCGGCCCGTCAGCAGGCCCGATGCGAGGGGAAGCGTGCCGTGCGTCCTCGTACGCCGGCCGGCGCGCGCGGCACCGGGCGGTACGTACGGCCCGGCCGCCCACGGTGCTTGTATACGTCTGGGGACGCACGTGGCCCGTTCATCCTCTTCGAGCCGGACTGTGCCGCCCTCGGCGGGTTCGTCACGGTCGCGTGCGCCACGGGCCCGGTGCCCCCGTGCGGGCCGGCCGCCCCGCTCCGGCTATCGCTTGATGCCCACGCCCGCCAGCAGGCTGATCTGGGCGTCCTCGATCTCGGGCTCGCCCGGGGCCGGGGCGTCGGAGCGCCAGCGGTGGCAGCAGCAGATGCCCGGTTCGACCAGGTCGAGTCCGTCGAAGAAGCGGCGGACGTCGCTGTGCGAACGGAACTGCACCGGCGACCCGGACTTCGTGTAGACCTCCGCGACCTTGTTCCAGGTGACCGGGTCGAAGTCGGGCGTGCAGTGGTTCATCGCGAGGGCGCTGCCCGCCGGGAGCGGGTCGAGGAGCCGGTGGACGATGGCGTACGGGTCGTGCGGGTCCGTGATGAAGTGCATGAGCGCGTTGAGGGAGAGGGCGATGGGCTGGTCGAAGTCCAGGACGCCCGAGTCCTCCACCGCGCTCATCAGCGCGTCGGGGTCGGTGACGTCGGCCTGGACGTAGGCCGTACGGCCCTGAGTCGTGCTGCGCATGAGGCGTTCGGCGTACTTGAGGACGAGCGGGTCGTTGTCCGCGTACACGACGTGGGCGTCGCGCGCGACGGACTGGGCGACCTGGTGCAGGTTGGGCTCGGTCGGGATGCCCGTGCCGATGTCGAGCCACTGGCGGATCCCGTGCTCCTGCGCCAGGACGCGGGTGGCCCGGTGCATGAACGCCCGGTTCTCGCGCGCGGTGATGTAGATGCCGGGGTGGGCCTGGGCGGCGACCAGCGCCGCCTCCTTGTCGATCTCGAAGTGGTCCTTGCCGCCGAGGAAGTAGTCGTACATCCGGGCCGAGTGCGCCTTGCTCGTGTCGAGGTCCTGGCCGGCCTGCCTGGTGCTCATGTTCTCCCCTTCGTACGTATGTATGTCGGCCCGTATGGCCGGGGACGGGACCCGGTGCGGTCGTCCCTCACGCCCGCTGCCGGTTCACCCGGCGGCCAGGTGATCCGCCAGGCCCTCCTTGACCCCGCGGACGAACGCGGCGATCTCCTCCGGTGTGTAGATCAGCGCCGGCCCGGCCGGGTCGGTGGACTGGCGTACGGCCACGCGGCCGTCGGCGAGTTGCTTCGTCTCGACGCACTGGCCCCCGTTCGGCCCGCTCCAGGGCCGCTCCCAGCCCTGTTCCCCGAGATTGCGGGCCGGCATGCCGTTGTAGACGCCCTCGTCGGTGATCGTCATGAGTACTCCTTGCGCATGCGGTTCAAGAGCGCCCTGCTGTCCTCGGACGACGTCATCAGCGCCATACGGGAATGTGCTTCGAGATGGGAGACGACGTCCGCCCGCTGGTCCAGATAGACGGAGGCGGACAGGAGTTCGCTGTAGACGACGTCGGGCAGTTCGGGTTCCTCGAAGCGGAAGTAGGTGAACGGGGCGCACGCTCCGAAATGCGCCCCAGCGGCGAACGGCACGATGTCGATGCTGACGTGGGCGAGCTCGGAGACCTCCAGGAGCCGTTCCAGCTGCTCCCGCATCACGTGCGCGCCACCCACCACCCGGTGCAGGACGGCTTCCTCCATCACCACCCACAGCGTGGGCGCGTCCTCGCCCTCCAGTAGCTTCTGGCGGTGCAGCCGCAGCTCCACACGGCGGGCGAGCTCCTCCTCGCTGCCGTTCGGCAGGCCGCCGCGCAGCACCGCGTGTGCGTAGGCGGGGGTCTGCAGAAGGCCGGTGACGTACTGGGGTTCGTACGTACGGAGGGTCTTGGCGCCGGACTCCAGGCTGACGTAGGCGGTGAACCAGCTGGGGACGGCGTCGCGGTAGGAGTGCCACCAGCCGGGCTTGTTGGCCTGTTCGGCCAGGTCGACGAACTCGTCGATCTCCTGGCGGTCCGCGCCGAAGGTCTCCAGGAGCTTCTCCGCGTAGAGCGGCTTCAGCGCGACCTCGGCCTTCTCCAGCCGGCGGATCGTCAGGGTCGTCACGCGCAGTGCCTTTGCCGCGTCCTCCAGCGAGGCGCCGGCGCCGAGCCGCATGTCCTGCAGCCGACGGCCGAGGATCATGCGCAGGACTGTCGGCGCACTGGTGCCGGAACGGGCATCACTCACGCCCAACCTCCTGAGAAACCGTCAACAAGGCCATTCTTACAGCCATTTGATGTTGACGCCAGGCTGAT
Organism: Streptomyces sp. OR43; assembly: GCF_008042275.1. Taxonomy (GTDB): domain Bacteria; phylum Actinomycetota; class Actinomycetes; order Streptomycetales; family Streptomycetaceae; genus Streptomyces. The sequence goes on from NZ_RDBK01000043.1 coordinate 2,800,283, forward strand.
AGCCGTGCTCCTGAAATTATCAGGGAGTCGGTTGCAGCGTGACTGTTGTCACGCGCATAGTGGGTGGGTGAGCGGTCAAGTCACAGCAATGACGCAGGATCCGGCCCGGAGCGGGCGGCAGTCGCTCCGCATGCCCGGTACGAGCCGAACGCACGTCCGTCCGGGCTGAGTCGAGCCCGCCGCGTCCCCTCACGCGGCGGAACCCCTCCTCTTCGATCCACTTACGGAAGGCGCCCATGACCCCCCACGAGGAAACCGTCTCTCCCGTCGTGCTGTACGTATGCGCCGACCGCGCCCGGGGCGCGCCCGGTGAAGCGACGCAGCGCGCCCAGAAGGAAGGCCGCGCGTTCGCCCGGGAACGCGGACTGACGATCGCCGAGGTCGTCACCGATACGTACGGTGAGCCCGACCCGGCCCGGCGCAGAGGGTGGCGGCGCGTGAGGCAGCTGGCGCAGACGGGCGACGTCACCGCGGTACTCGTCCGCTGGCCCAGCGCCATCGCCCCGGAGTCCGCGAGCGAACTCCGGCACCGCGAGGCCGCCTGGCTGCACGACCAGGGCGTCCGCGTCCGCTACACCTGGGCGCCCCTGTCGTCACGGGGCTGATTTCCCGCGGTTCCCCCCGGGCCTGGACGGGATCAGGGTGAGTCGCGGAGTCACGGGGGCTCATTCCCTGCGGTCCCCCCCCGGACCTGGACGGGATCAGGGCGGCGGGCGGCCGCTGCTCGGCCTCAGCGGGAGCGAGAGCCCTCAGTCGCCCTGTGGCGGCTCCGTCCGTCCCAGCCATGCCGTGAGCAGCGACTCCAGCGCTGCCGCCTCGTCCCCGCTCAGGGTGTCCAGGAGGCGGCGCTCGTTGCGCATGTGCTCGGTGAAGGCCCGGTCGATCAGATCGCGGCCGGCCGGGGTGAGGGCGACCACGCGGGCGCGGCCGTCGACGGCCGCCCGGCGGCGGGTGACCAGGCCCGCGCGTTCCAGGCGGTCGATGCGCTTCGTCATCGCGCCGGTGGTGACCATGGTGTGCGTGGCCAGTTCGCCGGGCGCCCGCTCGAACGGATCCCCGGCCCTGCGCAGCGCGGCCAGCACGTCGAACTCGCCCTCGCTCAGGCCGAACCGGCGGTACACCACGCAGAGTTCCTCCGTGAGCAGTCCGGCCAGCCGGTGCAGGCGGCCGATCACGCCCTGAGGGCGCACGTCGAGGTCGGGGCGCTCGCGCGCCCATTCGGCCTGGATGCGGGCCACGTGGTCCAGGGGCTGAGGGGTGGCGGTGGAATCAGGAGAATCCGGCATGGGCTCGATTGTAGCTTCCTGGGAAGGTATATTGGCTTCCATGGAAGCTACTTTGCGGTGGGTGCTCATCACGGCGATCGCCCCGGTGGCCTGGGGTGCGAACTACTACGTCACCCACGCCTTTCTGCCCGCCGGGACCCCGCTGTACGGCGCCGCCGTCAGGGCCCTGCCCGCCGGGCTGCTGCTCCTGGCCGTCCGGCGCCAACGGCCCCGCGGCTCCTGGTGGTGGAAGGCGGCCGTCCTCGGCGTCCTGAACATGGGCGGGTTCTTCGCGCTCGTGTACGTCGCCGCGCAACTGCTCCCGACCAGCACCGCTTCGACGATCATGGCGGCCTCGCCGGTGGCCATGATGCTGATCGCCTGGGCGCTCCTCGCCGAGCGGCCGGGGCCGCTGCCCCTGCTGGGCGCCGCCGCCGGCATCGGCGGAGTGTGCCTCATGCTGCTGACCGGGACCGTCTCCGCCGACATCCGCGGGGTGCTGGCCTCGGTCGCGGCCCTGCTGATGTCGTCCCTCGGCTACATCCTCACCAAGCGCTGGGGCGCCGGGACCGATGTCCTCGCCTCGACCTCCTGGCAGCTGATCGCCGGCGGCCTCCTGCTGCTGCCCCTCGCCGCGGTCGTGGAAGGCGCCCCGCCCGCGCTCGACGGGCCGGCCCTCCTCGGGTTCGGTTACGTCACCGTGGTGGCGACCGCGCTCGCCTTCGCCGCCTGGTTCGCGGGCCTGCGCCATCTGCCCGCCGCGACCGTCGGCCTGGTCGGGCTGCTCAACCCGGTGACCGGAGTGCTGCTCGGCACCGTGATCGCCGGAGAGCCGCTCACCCTCCGGCAGATCTGCGGGCTCGGCCTCGTCCTGGCCGGGATCCTGCTCGGCCGCCCGGTGACGCGCCGCCGGGCGGCCGGGGCCCGCCCCGCGTGCGCTAAGGCTGCGTGACCCTCAGTTCCCGTACGCCCGCCGGCTCGGCCGCGTCCGCCGAGCGGACCGTCACCCGCACCTCGCGGGCCACCGCCCCCGCCCGGTACGGCCGCCAGTTCCGGCCGTCGGCCGAGGTCTCCAGGCGGTGCGAGGCGGGGGCCACGTCCGTCCACTCGGGCGCGATGCCCGTCACCGGGGCCGTCCGCCCCAGGTCCACCGTCAGCGTGCCCGTCCGCCCGTCGGGGGACCAGGCCGTCGCCGTGCTGCCGTCCACCGCCGCGGCCGCGTACAGGCCGGGCGTCTCGGAGGTCGCCGTCGCCGGCCGGCAACGGGCCGCGTCGGTGGTCGGGGCCAGGTCCGGGCGGCGCGTGGGGAGCGTGAGAGAGCCCGACAGGGTGCGGGCGCCGGACGGGGTGTGGAGGGTGAACGGAGCGCCCGAGGTGAGCCGGACCTCGGTCGTCCGGGGGCCGACCGCGATGTCGTACGTACGCCCCCGGTAGCGCAGGCCCGTCAGCTTCACGCCGTCGCTCAGCTGCGGCGGCAGCATCGGGTCCAGGCGCACCCCGTCCTCCCGCAGCCGCAGACCCGTCAGGCCGTGGGTGAACACCTGGAGGAAGCCGCCCTTACCGGTGAGGAAATCCTCGGCGGGGAAGCCGGACAGCGGGTCCTGCGCACCCGCCTTCTCGCCCCGCGCCTCACTGAAGAGTGCGTACGGGCCGCGCATGAACGGCCGTACCGCACGCTGGAGATACGTGTACGTGGCGCAGCCCGGCTCGCCGATCGCGGCCGCGTCGATCGCGTGGACCGAGTCCGTCATCGCCGGGCCGTCCGGATCGGTGTGCGCCGCGTAGTAGTCGAGCGTCGAGGCCGCCGCACCCGGCTCCATCGGCCACTCCAGCGGATAGATCAGCAGGACCGTGTCGGCCTGTTTGATCGTCGAGCCGTCGTACCCCGCGTACTGGAGGTACAGCTTCCGTTCCGGGTCGTACGGGATGCGCAGGCCGTCCGCGACCTCGGTCCACTTCTCCGGGGCCGGGTGCCCGAGGAGCCGCGCCGCGCGGGTGGCGTTGCGCAGCGCGGTGGCCGCGACGGCGTTGGTGAACACCCCGTCCGTGACGCCGTTGCTGTACTCGTCCGGGCCCGCGACCTCCTTCACCGAGTAGCTGCCGTCGTCGTTCGCGGTGGCGCGCGAGGCCCAGAATTCGGCGATGCCCCGAAGCAGTTGCCAGCCGTGGCCGGCCAGCCAGTCGCGGTCGCCGGTGGCCAGGTAGTACTGCCAGACGGCCAGGGACACATCGCCCTGGAGATGGTTCTGAGTCACGCAGTGCGGCGGGTTCCAGCTCTGGCACTCGGACCAGAGGTTGCCCTTGCTCGCGCTCGTCCACGGGTAGAACAGACCCTCGTAGCCCAGCTTCTCGGCGTTCGTACGGGCTTCGCCGCGCGTCCGGTAGCGGTACTCGACCACCGAACGGGCCAGTTCGGGGCGCGTGGCGAGCAGCCCCGGATACATCCAGGTCTCCGCGTCCCAGAACACCATGCCCGCGTAGTTGTCACTGGTCAGCCCGGCCGGGGCGATGCTGTCGCGGGAGCCGGTACGGGTGGAGGCGAGGAGTCCGTACTGGGCCGAGCGCAGCCACTTCTGCAGATCGGGGCTGCCCGGCACGGACACGTCGGCGGACCAGTCGCGTCGCCAGACGGCGGCGTTCTCGGCGAGCACGGCGGACCAGCCGCGCCGCGCCGCGTCCCGGGACGCCTCGCGGGCGGTGGTGCGCGGGGCGCGCGAGGTCAGCGCGGTGTCCACGCCCACGTACTTCAGGTAGGTGTACGTGCGCCCCGCGGTCACCCGGGAGACCTGTCCGTTCACGCCCGCCGGGCGCAGTGTCTGCGCGATCGCGCCCACCGTCCCCGTGCCCCGGGTGCGGAACGTCCCGTCGTCCTCCAGGTCGAGCCGGCGCGCCCCGCGCGGGTCGAGCCGGCCGGTGACCGTCGCGGTGCCGGTCCAGCGCGGGGTCATCCGCAGCCGCACGGCGCCGGTGTGCACGTCGGAGCGGTCGGCCAGTACCTCGTACGTCAGGTCGGTCGCGCGCCCGTCGGCCGTGGTCCAGCGCAGCGATGTGCGCACCAGCCCGCACCGCAGGAACACCGTCTGGCGGTAGCGGGAGACGCGTCCGGCCGGGGTGGCGGAGCCGAACGTCTCCCCGCTCACGCGCACATCCAGGTTCGTCCAGCTCGGCAGCGCGGCGGCCACCTCGCGGCCCGCCGCCAGATCCTCCTCGCGGCCGAACAGCCCGGAGACGAACGCCCCGTCGTAGCGCGGGGTGAACAGGGGCCAGCCGGTCTTCTCCTCGCGCTCGGCGTACCCGGCGCCCGCGGCGGGCACGCGGTGCCCCAGATAGCCGTTGCCGACGTAGGGGTCGTAGCCCCCGGCCTCACCGTACGTCGTGGACGTCGGGGCCCAGGCGGGGTCCGTGTCCCGGCCGCAGGCCACGGCCGGCGGGGTGGATGAGGGCCGGCCTGCGGCGGACGCGCCGGGCGGCAGGGGTGCGATCAGGGCGCATGCGACGAGGGACGTGAGGAGAGAAGTACGCGAAAGGCTCACGGTACGAACGTAGGGAAGCGGGTGCGGTGCGGCGGGGCACGGCGCGCGGGTGAACGGCTGACGCGGGGGCGCGCACGCTCAGGCCGCGAGCCCCGTCTTCAGCCCCGCGCCGCACAGCGGTACGACGACGCTGCGGTCCGTCCAGCCGCCCACCGCCGCCCAGCAGGCCACGCCGGTCGTCTCCACGTAGAAGCCGCGGGCGGCCAGATCCAGCTGGGCGGTGCGGATCCGATCCTCGGTCACCGTCAGGAAGGTGCCGCCCGACTCCCGCACCGCCGCCAGGATCGCCCGGGCACGCGGCGGGCGCGGAATGGCGATGCCCTCGGCAAGGGTGGGGGAGGCGGTGATCCCGGCCGGGGCGCCCGGGAGGTCGTCCGCCCCGGCGTGGAAAGCGGCGGCCAATGGGGACACCTTCTCGGCCTGGACGGCGATCAGCGCGGGGCGGGTGTCGATCAGGCCCTGGGCGAGGAGTTCCGCGGTGGCCAGGGCCGCGCCGAGGAGGAGGGTGCCGTTGCCGACCGGGACGGCGATGGCGTCCGGGAGCCGGCCGCCGAGGTCCTCCCAGAGCTCGTACACGTAGGTCTTCGTGCCGTGCAGGAAGTACGGGTTGAAGACGTGCGAGGCGTAGAAGGTGCCGGGTGCGTCGGCGGCGGCGCGGGCCGCCCGCGCGGTCGCCTCACGGTCCCCGGGGACGACTTCCAGCCGCGCGCCGTGCGCCCGGATCTGCTCGGTCTTCTTCGGGGACGTGCCCGCGGGGACGTACACCGTGCAGGGCAGTGCGGCGCGGGCGCAGTAGGCGGCGACGGCCGTGCCCGCGTTGCCGCTGCTGTCCGCGACGACGCGCTCGGGGGCGAGGCGGCGGGCCAGTTCGGCGAGCATGACCGCGCCGCGGTCCTTGAAGGAGAGCGTCGGCATCAGGAAGTCGAGCTTGGCCGAGACCGTGCCGGTGAGCGGCACCAGCGGGGTGCGGCCCTCGCCGAGGGTGGTCGTGGGGGAGGAGAGCGGCAGGACCTCCTCGTACCGCCACAGGGAGTTGACCCGGCCGGGCAGTTCGCCGGCGCGCAGCGGGCCCGCGCTCTCGAAGTCCAGGTCCCACGGGCCGCGGCAGACCGGGCAGCACCAGGTGAGCGAGGTGACGTCGGCACGGGTGCCGTCCTGCGGGCAGCGGTACGTGGTGGTCATGGCGGCCAGCATGCCAGCCGGGCGGCGGGGATGGCGGAACGGAGTCCGGGGCGGCCGCGGGGTCGCGGCCGCCCCGGAGGGGCCGTTTCGAAACGGCCCCTCCGAAGGGGCCGTTCCGGAAGGGCCGTTCCTACCGCCGGGAGAGTCCGCGGTCGACGGCGGCCATCAGCTCGCCGTCCTCCGTGTCCCCGTCGAGCGACCAGAACATCGCGCCGCCGAGCCGGTGGTCGCGGATGTACGCGGTCTTGCCGCGCAGGACCTGCGGGTCGTCGTACGTCCACAGCGTGGTGCCGTCGAACAGCCAGGCGCTGCCGTCACGGACGTTGCGGTGGACCTTGTACGTACCGGATTCGGCCAGCTTCTTGAGGGCCTTGTAGTCCTCGTAGCCGGCCGCCCAGGTAGCGGGGGCCGGGGCCGCCGCGGGCTGTCCGAGGCCGTCGCCGCCGCCGGTCACACCGGTCCAGCCCTGGCCGTAGAACGGCATCCCCATCACGAGCTTGCGGGCCGGGGCGCCGCGCTTCAGCCAGTCGCGCACGGTCTGGTCGACGCTGAAGTCGCCCTTCGCGTACAGCGCGGACTGCTGCGCGGTGGTCTTCTCGCCCGAGACGTGGAAGTCGTAGCCCTGGAGGTTCACGAAGTCGAAGTCCCGCATGATGCGCGGGACGTCGAAGCCGGCGTCGATCTTCTCGGGGGACGTGGGTACGAACGCCGAGAGGTCGTAGTGCTTGGGCTTCGCCCCGTGGTGGCCGCCCTTGCGCGCAGCGGCGCTCTTCGCGTACGCGTCGAGCTGGGTACGGAACTCATGGACCAGCGCCGTGAAGTTCCGCTTGTCCTCGGGCCGGTACACCGTGTCGGTGTCACCGGCGGATCCCGGCCATTCCCAGTCGAGGTCCACGCCGTCGAAGAGGCCGGCTGCCGCGCCCTCGCCGCCGCGCGCCCCGTCCACCGGCAGATTGCCCTTGATGTACAGGTCGATGCACGAGGAGACGAAGGCCTTGCGGGAGGCGGGCGTGCGGGCCGCGTCCGAGAAGTGCGTGGACCAGCTCCAGCCGCCGAGCGAGATCATCACCTTGAGGCCGGGGTGCTTGGCCTTGAGCTCGCGCAGCTGGTTGAAGTTGCCCGCGAGGGCCTGGTCGTCGGTGTCGGCGACGCCGTCCACCGAGCCAGCCGCGTCCAGCGGGCGTACGTAGTCGGCCCAGGCGTCGGCCTCGCCGGGGACGTTGCCCGTGAAGCACTTCCCGTCGGCGCTCACGTTGCCGAACGAGTAGTTGATGTGGGTGAGTTTGGCCGCCGTGCCGCTGGTCTCCAGGTCCTTGACCTGGAAGTCGCGCCCGTAGACACCCCACTGGGTGAAGTAGCCGACGCGTTTGTACGCGGGCGCGGAACTGTGGTGGCCGCCCTTTCCGCGGTGCTCGTCGCCGTGGCCAGTGGTGGCGCCGGCGGCGGGGGCGAGGGTGGCTGCCAGCGAGAAGGCGCAGGCGGCAATGGCCAGTCCGGACAAGGTTCTTCGACGCATGAGGCCCGTTCCTGTGCGTGTGCGGAGGCATGTGCGCATGCCAGGCAGGCGCGTACGCGGAGGCATGCGCGTGGCGAGGCATGTGCGGGGGGAGGTGCGTGACCGTGCTGTGTGGAGAGGAAACTATTGGTCTGGACCAAATACGGTCAAGGGGTGGGACGTACCGGAACGGCCGAAGGCGCGTGGTGACCCGGGCGCGATATGCGCACGCCGACGGCGAATCATCACTTCGAGTGAAACTCTGGCCTGTGCTTGCGGTCTGGAACCGACGGTTGCGACGCTGTTGCAGTCTGTCAACCTCTTGGGGAGTGGCCTGTGACTTTCGGTGAGCAGCCCGCCTATCTGCGTGTTGCGAGCGATCTGAGAGAGAAGATCGCCAACGGTTCGCTGCCGCCGCATACGCGCCTGCCGTCACAGGCGCGTATCCGCGAGGAGTACGGGGTCTCGGACACGGTCGCGCTGGAGGCGCGCAAGGTGCTGATGGCCGAGGGGCTCGTCGAGGGCCGTTCCGGTTCCGGAACCTACGTGCGCGAGCGCCCGGTCCCGCGCCGGATCGCCCGTTCCGGCTTCCGGTCGGAGGCGGGGGCCAGTCCGTTCCGGCAGGAGCAGACGGCGGAGGGGGCCCGGGGGACCTGGGAGTCCCGGAGTGAACAGGAGGGCGCGAGCCCGGAGGTCGCCGAGAGGCTCGGCATCGAGCCGGGCGACCGGGTGATGCGTACGCGCTACGTGTTCAGGGACGGCGGCGAGCCGATGATGCTCTCCACCTCCTGGGAGACCCTCGCGGTCACGGGGCGCACGCCGGTGATGCTGCCGGAGGAGGGCCCGTTGGGCGGCTGCGGGGTGGTCGAGCGGATGGCCGCGATCGATGTCGTCGTGGACAACGTGGCCGAACAGGTCGGCGCGCGCCCGGGGCTGGCGGAGGAGCTCCTGGCGCTCGGCGGGGTGCCGGGCCATGTGGTGATGGTGATCGAGCGGACGTACTACGCGTCGGGCCGCCCGGTCGAGACCGCCGACGTGGTGGTGCCGGCCGACCGCTACCGGGTCGCCTACCACCTGCCGGTCCGGTGAGCGGTTCCTTTCCGCTCGGTCCGGCCGGGTGGCGGCTCTCCTGGCCTGCGGTGCCGGTCGCACGGCGAGTCATCGGTCCTGCGGTGGCGGTCGGGTGGTGGGTCACCGGCCCTGCGGTGGCGGTCGGGTGGTGGGTCACCGGCCCTGCGGTGCCGGTCGCACGGCGAGTCATCGGTCCTGCGGTGGCGGGCTCTGCTGCGGGCGCTCCCGGCCGGTCAGCGGGTTGGCCGGCGCGGCGTTCCTGTCGGGTGACCGATATCCGGCGGCGCCCGTCCGGCGCCCGTCACCACGAATTAACGGCGGCCCGTACCCCGTAACGGGCGGGCAACCGTCGACCGTGATGGCTTGTCATGTCCCGCTCCTACCTTCCCGTTCGGACCCGCACTCCGGACTGACGAACGGGAAGTCACCGATGACGGACACAGCCGTACCGAAGACGGAGACCGCCTCCGGGGGAGACCTCGCAGGCGGCTCCGGTGCCCCGCCTCCCCGCCGCAGCTACGCGAAACTCGCAGCGGACGAGAGCCGGGAGGACTACTCCCTGCGCTATGCGCCGCACTCCTTCCGGCGCTGGTCGCCCGGCACGGTCGCCGGCACCGCGCTCGGCGGGATCGCCTACCTCGCCGACTTCGCGATCGGCGCCTCGATCGTCTTCACCTATGGGTTCACCAGTGGATTCGCCTCGATCATGGCGGCCGCGACGATCATCTTCCTCACCGGCATCCCCATCGCCCGCGCCTGCGCGAAGTACGGCCTGGACATGGACCTCGTCACACGGGGCGCCGGATTCGGCTACTTCGGTTCGACGCTGACCTCGCTCATCTACGCGTCGTTCACCTTCATCTTCTTCGCCCTGGAGGGCTCGATCATGGCCCAGGCCATGCATCAGGCCGTCGGACTCCCGGTCGAGGCGGGCTATCTGATCACCACTCTGATCGTCATACCGATCGTCTTCCGCGGCATGGGCGCCCTGGCCAAGGTGCAGGCATGGACCCAGCCCGTCTGGATCATCGGCATGGTGCTGCCGTTCGTCGTCCTCGCCTTCGAGGCGCCGGACGCCTGGGGTGCCTTCGGTTCCTTCGGCGGGACGGAAGGGGCGGGTTCGGGCTTCTCCTGGATCGGCTTCGGGCTCGGCACCGGTGTCGCCCTCTCGCTCATCGCGCAGATCGGCGAACAGGCCGACTACCTGCGCTTCATGCCGGCGAAGACGGAGGCCAACAAGCGGCGCTGGAACCTCGCCGTCCTCGCCGCCGGACCCGGCTGGGTCATCATCGGCGCGGCCAAGCAGCTCGGCGGCGCGCTGCTCGCCTTCGTCGCCCTGGAAGCGGTCGGCAAGACGCACGCGCTGGAGCCGATCGCCCCGCAGATCGAGGCACTGAAGCCCTGGCTCGGCTCGTTCGCGCTGCCTGCGGCCGCCCTCTTCGTGATCGTGTCGCAGATCAAGATCAACGTGACCAACGCCTACAGCGGCTCGCTGTCCTGGTCGAACTTCTTCTCCCGCATCACCCACCGTCACCCCGGCCGGGTCTGGTACATCTTCCTCAATCTCGTCATCGCGCTGACGCTGATGGAGATGAACATGTTCGCGGCCCTCAACAAGCTGCTGGGCTTCTACTCCAACGTGGGCATCGCGTGGATCGTCGCGGTCGCCGCCGACCTGGTCATCAACAAGCGGATCGGCCTGAGCCCCCCGTACATCGAATTCAAGCGGGCCTATCTGTACGCGGTGAATCCGGCCGGATTCGGGGCGATGGTGATCGCCTCGACCGTCTCGATCCTCGCCTTCTTCGGGCTGTTCGGCAGGTACGCGGAGGCGTTCTCGACCTTCATCGCGGCCGGACTCTCGCTGACGCTCTGTCCGCTGATCGCCTGGGCGACGAAGGGGAAGTACTATCTGGCGCGGCCCAACCCCGTGAACGGCCCCGGCGCCGAGGTGGCGGACATCACCGCCACCCACACCTGCTCGGTCTGCGCCACGGCCTACGAGCTCCCGGACATCGCCGACTGCCCCGTGCAGTCCGGGCCGATCTGCTCGCTCTGCTGCTCGCTGGACGCGGAGTGCGGAGACGTCTGCCGCAAGGCCCCCGCCGCCGGCCCGGTCCTCATGCCGGCGCCGGTACTGCGCGAGGCAGCGGCCCGCCCCTGAGGGACGTTCCTGAGGCCCGTCCCCGAGGGTCCGTCGCCGAGGTTCCGTAGCCGAAAATCCGCCGGGGAGCGCCCCGGGGGCGCATCCAGACGGATGCGCCCCCGGGGCGTTGGTCCGCTCCTGGCCGGATCGGTATCTCTTTGTGCAATTACGCATGCGTTGAGTAAAGGTCAGGCGTAGGCTCGGGCATATGCGTACTGCGGTTTCCTGGGGATCCTTAGAGACATGCACGCCGTTCAGGGGAGGGGCGCAATGCTCGGGAGGGGCACGATGAGCGACAGCGGTGCCGTGCTCCCTTGGCTGGTGATACGGCAGGACGACAACGGCAACCGCTACCGCGTGGGCAGGTACGCCACGCAGGACGAGGCGCAGAAGACCGCCGACAAGCTGGAGAGCCACGGCCACAAGCAGCTCTACTGGGTCGAGCGCGTAGGGCAGACCGCCCGCCCGTAGTGCGCCCCCTACGGCGTTCCGCCGGGCGTCCGTGACGGGGCGTTACGCTCCGCACCATGACTGATCGCGTAGTGGTGGCCGGGGCCGTCTACGACCGGGGGCGGCTGCTGGCCGCGCGCCGCAGCGCCCCGCCCGAGCTGGCCGGACGCTGGGAGCTGCCCGGCGGCAAGGTGGAGCCGGGGGAGAGCGGTGAGCAGGCGCTCGTCCGCGAGCTCCGCGAGGAGCTGGGTGTCGAGGCGGAGGCGTTGGAGCGCATCCCCGGTGAGTGGCCGCTCAAGCCCGGCTATGTGCTCCAGGTGTGGACGGCCCGGCTGGTGTCCGGGGTTCCCGCGCCGCTCCAGGACCACGACGAGCTGCGCTGGCTCGGACCGGGCGAGAGCGGCACGGTGGACTGGCTCGAACAGGACCTGCCCGCAGTGGCCGAAGCCGTACGCCGGCAGCCCGGCGGCGCACACGGCTGAGCCGGGACCCTTCGCCCCACTCCGTGCGCCCCCTCCCTACACGTACGGCCGTTCGTGCGCACGCTCCTACACCCGTACGCCCCACGTGTCGACAGCAGCGGTATTTCGTCCTGAATTACGGGTATGTGATGTTTAGCCCCCGCAATCAGGAGTTCCCGTTGCCGGCCCTGGGAAGTGATCGGCGTGATCGATACGGAAGGCGACAGCGCGGAGTGGAGCTTTCCGGCTGTGCCCGGCGCCGTGCGCACGGCACGGCATGCCGTCCACGAGGCGCTGACCTCCTGGGGGCTCGACGCCGCCGTCGGCGATGTGACGGTTCTGCTGGTCAGCGAGCTGGTGACCAACTCGATGCGGTACACGGCGGGTCCCATTGGAGTACGGCTGGTACGCCCCCGTCCTGATGGCGAAGGCCCCGCAGTGCACCCCGGACTCCTCGTGGAAGTCTCTGATCCGCTTCCGGATCCGCCCACCGAACGTATGGCCGGGCCCGACGACGAAGGCGGCAGAGGGCTGCAGCTTGTGGCCTGTTCGGCCCGCCGCTGGGGGACCCGGCGCGGAAAGAGCGGCAAGACGGTGTGGTTCGAGCTGGCCCTGCCTGGTTAGGAGTGAGGTGGGACGAACAGCGATCACGGTGGGAAGGTCGGAATCGGCCGGTCGGAATCTGGCCGAAACGGACTGAGACCGTGCTGTGATCGTGAACGCCGTGTCGGTCGGGGCCGTAGTGCTGAATACTGCGGGCAGGACCGGTCCGGTGTGTGAGCTGGAGGGGACGGTCGCGTGAGCGAGATACCTGGGACAGCGGGCGACGTGGTGTGGCAGAGCAGTCCGCCTGGCTCGATCTACGACTACATCAGGGTCGCCTCCTTCTCGATCGGCCCCGATGGCCTGATCGAGCAGTGGAGCCGCCGGGCCGCCGGCCTCTTCGGCGTTGCCGCTCACGAGGCCATGGGCAAGGACCCGGTCGAGGCCTTCATGCCGGCCGAGCTGCGCGGCGACGGCCACCGCCGGATCGGCGAGGTGCTCGACGGCAAGGAGTGGACGGGCCTCGTCCCCTTCCGGATGCCGGGCGAGGACGCCGTGCACGGGCTCGCCGAGATCTATGTGATGCCGAGTGAGACGGCGACCGGTGAACGGGCCGCGGTCTGCATCGTGGTGGACGTCCGGGCCCTGCGGCTCATCGAGACGGACCTCGCGGCCTCGCAGGCGATTTTCGGCCAATCTCCCTTCGGCTTCGTCCTGTTCGGCACCGACCTCACCGTGCTGCGGGCCAACCAGCGGTTCGCCACCGTCTTCGGCGGCCAGGCGGACGACCACCGCGGCCGTACGGTCCACGACTACCTCGCGGCCGCGGAGGCGGACCGGCTGACGGCGACACTCGAACGCGTCCTGGCCACCGGCGACTCCGTCACCGACCTCCAGCTCGTCGGCACCGCCCCCGGCGACACCGAGCGCCGCCACTGGTCGATGAACCTCTACCGGGTGCACAGCGGCTCGGGCCGCCCCATCGGCATCGCCGGACTGGCCACCGATGTGACCCGGCGCCACATCGCCGCCCGGGAGGCCGCCAGCGCACGGCGCAACCTCGCCCTGCTCAACGAGGCGAGCGCACGCATCGGCAACTCCCTCGACCTGGAGACGACCGCCCGCGAACTCCTCGACGTCGCCGTACCCGGCTTCTGCGACCTCGCGTCCGTCGACCTCTACCAGGCCCTGCTCACCGGCGAGGAGACGCCGCCCGGCAGCGGCGGCTCCCTGCGCGGGGAAGCGTTCGGCGGCTCCGCCGAACTGCGCCGCGTCGCCTTCGCCAGCGCCGTGTCCGACGCCCTGCCCGGCATCCCCGACTCCTCGGCCGACGCCGAACCCCACACGGTCGACGGCCCGCCCGCCCTCGGCGCGCTGCACCACTACCCCTTCGGCTCACCGTGTGCCATCGCCCTGCGCACCGGTCATGTGGAGGACGTGCCCGGCGACGACCGCGGCTTCGTCCAGTCCACGCTCGCCGTGCCGCTGGTCGCCCACGACACCGTGGTCGGCCTCGTGCGGTTCTCCCGGACGAAGGGCAGTGAACCCTTCGGGGAGCGGGACCGCTCCCTGGCCGGCGAACTCGCCGCCCGCGCCGCCGTCTGTATCGACAACGCCCGCCTCTACCGCCGCGAGCACGAACGCGCACTGATACTCCAGCGCAGCCTCCTGCCGCCCGGCGACCCCGAGGCCGCCGGCCTCGACATCGCCTGCCGCTATCTGCCCGGCAACACGGCGACCGAGGTGGGCGGCGACTGGTTCGACGTGATCGAGCTCCCCGGCCACCGCACCGCCCTCGTCGTCGGCGACGTGATGGGCCGCGGACTGCGTGCCGCCGTGGCCATGGGCGAACTGCGCACCGCCGTGCGCACCCTGGCCCTCCTCGACCTGGAGCCCGCCGAAGTCCTCTCCGCGCTCGACGAGGTCGCCCGGGGCCTCGGCACCCCGGGCGCCGGCACCTCGGCCGACGCCGGCGGCGGCGCCCAGTGGCCCTCGCGGGCCGCCCACAAGTCACGCGAGGCGGACCTCTCCGAGGTCTATCTCGCGACCTGCGTCTACGCCGTCTACGACCCCGTCACCCGCCGCTGCACCTTCGCCAACGCCGGCCACCTGCCTCCGGTCGTCGTCGAGCCGGGCGAAGCCGCGCTGCTCCTCGACGTACCGCCCGGCATGCCGCTCGGCGTCGGCGGCGAACCCTTCGAGGAGGTCGAGGTGGAGCTCAAGGAGGGCGCCCTCCTCGCCCTCTACACCGACGGTCTCGTCGAGTCCCGCGACCATCCGCTGGACGAGGGGCTCGAAGCGCTGCGCGAAGCCCTCGTCGAACCGGCCCGGCCCCTCGAGGACGTCTGCGACCACGTACTGAGCTCGCTCGACACCCGGCACGGCGAGGACGACATCGCCCTGCTGATGGCCCGCATCCAGGGGCTGCCGGCCGACGCCGTCGGCGACTGGCGGCTGCCCCGCGAGCCCCGCTCGGTCGGCCGCGCCCGCGAACTGGCCCGCGGCCGGCTGCTCGCCTGGGACCTCGACGACCTGGTGGACACCACCGAACTGCTGGTCAGCGAACTCGTCACCAACGCCCTCCGGTACGGCGAGGGCGAGATCCGGCTGAGACTGCTGCGCGACCGCACCCTCGTGTGCGAGGTGTGGGACGCGGGCCTCGTCCAGCCGCGGCGCCGGCGCGCACGCGACACGGACGAGGGCGGCCGCGGACTCCAGCTGGTCGGACTGCTGAGCGCGGCCTGGGGGTCGCGCCGGACACCGCGCGGCAAGACCGTCTGGTTCGAACTCCCGCTGCCCGACGGCGCACCGGCCGCCGAGCGTACGGTGGAGGAACTGCTCAGCATGTTCTGAGGCCGGCTCAGCACGTACGGGGGCGGGCCTCCCGGCGGATTCACGAAGCGGACTTCAGCGCGGCGAGGCGGGCCTCCACCTCGGCGCTCTCGCCCAGCGTGTCCAGCTGCTCGAACTGGGCGTCCAGCGAAGACGCGGCGAGTTCCTGCTTGCCCAGCGCCTTCGCCTCCTCGCGCCGTACCTTGTCCTCGAACCGGCTGATCTCGCTGGTCGGGTCGAGGACGTCGATGTTCTTGACGGAATCCATCATCTGGTTCTGCGCCTGGGCGGACTTGGCACGGGCGACCAGCTCGTCACGCTTGGACTTCAGCTCCGTCAGCTTCGTCTTCATCCGGTCCAGGCCGGACTTCAGCTTGTCCACCACCTCGGTCTGCGAGGCGATCGTGGGCTCCGCCGTCCTCGCCTCCTTCTCGGACTGGAGCTGGCGGCCGAGCGCGACCTTGGCCAGGTTGTCGAACTTGTCGGCGTCCGGGCCCGATCCGCCGGCCCGCAGCTCATCGGCCTTGCGGCTGGCGGCGAGCGCCTTCTCGCCCCAC
>NZ_RDBK01000043.1:2815917-2865651 GCF_008042275.1 Streptomyces sp. OR43
GGGCGGGCTCGGGGACGCGGCCGGGCAGCCAGGTGCGGGGCCGGGGCGGGGGCGGCGCTAATGTCGCGATCATGACTTCGTACGTGCATGACTTCCCCTTCGATCCGGCCTACGGGTACACCGTCGACGCGCTCATGGCCGTGCCCGCGCCGCCCGCTCCCGACGACTTCGCGGACTTCTGGCGCGCCCGGTACGACGCGGCCCGCCAGGTCGCCACGGACCCGGAGATAGGCCCGCTGGAGGACGAGCGAGACGGCGTGCGGATCCACGGTGTGACCTACACCTCGGTGGGCGGGGTGCGCCTGGGCGGCTGGCTGGCCCTGCCCGTGGAACCGGAGCCGGTGCGCCAGGGGTTCGTCATCGGGCACGGGTACGGGGGGCGCCAGGAGCCGGGGCCCGACGTACCGCTGCCGCTGTCCGCGTCGGCCGCGATCCTGCCGTGCGTACGGGGGATGGGCGCGCGTGGCCTCGTGGCGGGCGTCCCCGACGTCTCGGCGCAGCATGTGCTGCACGGCATAGAGTCGCGCGACACCTACGTCATCGGCGACTGCGTGGCGGACCTGTGGTGTGCGGCCTCCGCGCTCGCGGAGCTGGTGCCGGAGCTCGCCGGGGCGGGCCGGCTGGGCCTCCTCGGGGAGAGCTTCGGCGGCGGGCTCGGGGCGCTGGCCCTGCCGTGGGACGACCGGTTCGCGGCGGCGCAGCTCACGGTGCCCACGTTCGGGAACCACCCGCTGCGGCTCACGCTGGAGTGCGCGGGCAGCGGGGAGTCCGTGCGCGGGTATCACCGCGGGCACCCCGAGGTCGTGGAGGTGCTGCGGTACTTCGACGCCGCGACGGCCGCCGGGTTCGTGGAGCGGCCGACACTGGTGGCCGCGGCGCTGTTCGACCCGTCCGTGCCGCCGCCGGGCCAGTTCGCCGTGCACCACGCGTTGGCGGGGGAGCGGGAGCTGCTGGTGCTGCCGGCGGGGCACTTCGAGTACGACGGGCTGGAGCAGGGCGTGGCCGGGCTGGTGGAGGCGCGGCGCGCGTTCTTCGGGAAGTGGCTGGCCTGAGGGCGGGGTCCGTACCTGCGGTCAGCCGCAGCCGCGGCTGACCCGAGGACCGGCCCGTACCTGCGGTCAGCCGCAGCCGCGGCTGACCCGAGGACCGGCCCGTACCTGCGGTCAGCCGCAGCCGCAGCTGGTCCGGCGGATCACGGAGACCGGGAGGGTGAGCGACACCGGCTCGCGGCCGGTGTCGCTCAGGCGCTCGACCAGCAGCTCGACCGCCTGTTCGCCCAGCCGGCGGATCGGCTGGCGCACCGTCGTCAGCGACGGCTGGACGATCCGGCCGAGCGGAATCCCGTCGAAGCCGGTCACCGCCATGTCCTGGGGCACCCGCACGCCGCGCCGGGCCAGGGCGCGCAGGGCGCCCACCGCCATCTGGTCGTTGGCGAACAGCATCGCCTCGGGCCGCTCCCCGCCCCGGTCCAGCAGGGTCTCGGCCGCCTGTGCTCCCTCGGCCTGCTTCATCATCGTCGTCCGCAGGGCCGGCTCGTCCGGCACCGGCAGTCCGGCGTCCCGGCACGCCTCCCGGAAGCCGCGGAACCGGGCCTCCGCGTCCGGTGAGTCGGTGTCGCCCCCGACGAAGACCAGCCGGCGCAGGCCGTGGTCCTCGATCAGGTGGCGGGTCAGCTCACGTTCGCCGTCGGCGTTGGCGACGACGATGTGGTCGAGGTGGTCGATCTCGCGCGGTCCGGCGAGCATCACCACCGGCAGCCGGCGCGATATCACTTCGAGGTCCTCGGTCGGCACGGTCTGCGCCAGGACGGCGAAACCGTCGACCCGCCCCGCGACCTTCGCGACCAGGCTCTCCGGGCCGCCCTCCAGCGACGCGGCGATCAGCAGCGCGTAGCCGTGCCGGCGGGCCGCGCGCTCCATGCCGCGGATGATCTGGTCGGAGTACAGCATCACCGCGTCGTCGGCGTCGCTGTCCGCCTCGGCGTCGGCCTCGGCGTCCGGGTCGGCGTAGTCGGGGAAGCACAGGCCGAGCACTCCGGTGGTGCGGCTCGCCAGCCCTCGTGCGTTACCGCTCGGTACGTAACCGAGCTCGCGCGCCGCCTCCAGGACCCGCTCACGGGTCTGGGCGCGCACGGAATCCGGGGTGCGGTAGACCCGCGAAACCGTGGCGATCGAGACGCCCGACCGCTCCGCGACGTCGTACACCGTTGGGGCGCTCACTCGACCGACCGTCCGCTTCTTCTCTGTGCTGACGTGGGCCGGCAGAGGCGTCGGCGTACACGTGGTGATCTGTACTGGCGTGTGCCGTCGAAGGGGTCGGCGTACACGTTTTGAAAGCGCATTCACCCTAGATCGCGGGCCGGAAACGGGCAAGGCCATCCAGAGATCAACAGGCAACCTTGCAAGATGCCCTGTGCATCTTTTACGGTGGAAGCATGCCGCGACCGTCCGGACCCACGCCCGCCGACCCGACCGCGGAGGAGGTGGCGCAGCAGCTGGCCTCCGTCGTCGGCAGGCTGCTGCGACGGCTGCGCTCCTCGTCGTCGGAGAGTCTGCTGACCCCGACCCAGCGCTCGGTGCTGGCGCGGCTGGAGGACGGGGGCCCGGCCACCACGGCCGATCTGGCCCGCGCCGAGTTCGTGCGCCCCCAGTCGATGCGGCTGACCCTGGGCGCCCTGGAGGAGCAGGGACTCGTCGCGCGCGCGCCCGATCCGGCCGACGGCCGCAAGTCGGTCGTGTCGGTGACGGAGAGCGGCCGCAGCACCCTCGCCGAGGTCCGGGCCGCCAAGCGCAACTGGCTGGCCGAGGCCGTCGCCGCCGGACTGGACGGGGCCGAGCGGCGCACCGTCGCCGAGGCCGCGACCCTCATCGAGCGCCTGGTCGGTTCCTGACCGGGCGCGAGTTGCGCGGGTGCGGCTCCCCGGCCGCCGGCGCCCGCCCCCGTACCACCGTCCCATTCCCCGAGCACCACCCGGCAAGGAGCACCGCCATGAGCGCCACCACCCTCGACCCGAAGACCGCGTTGATCGTCGTCGATCTCCAGAAGGGCATCGTCGGCCTGCCGACCGCCCACCCCGCCGCCGAGGTCGTCGCCCGCGCCGCGACCCTCGCCGACGCCTTCCGGGCCAAGGGCCTTCCCGTCGTCCTGGTCCGCGTCACCGGCGGAGCGCCCGGTCGCACGGAGGGCCCGGCCCGGTCCGGGCAGCCGGCCGCCGACTGGGCCGAGATCGTGCCCGAACTCGGCCCGGCCGAGGGCGACATCGTCGTCACCAAGCAGCAGTGGGGCGCCTTCTACGGCACCGACCTCGACCTCCGGCTGCGCCGCGGCGGCATCACGCAGGTCGTGGTGGCCGGAATCGCGACCAGCATCGGCGTCGAGTCGACCGCCCGCGCGGCGCACGAGCACGGCTACCACGTCACCGTCGCCACGGACGCGGTGACCGACATGAGCGCCGAGGCCCACGACAACAGCGTCGAGCGGATCTTCCCCCGCCTCGGCGAGACGGACACCACCGACGCGATCGTCAAGCTGCTCGGCTGAGGCCCCGGCGTCTCAGGTCGCGTCACGCCGCCGGATCTTGTTGCCCAGCCACACCAGCGGGTCGTACTTCCGGTCCACGGCCCGCTCCTTCAGCGGGATCAGGGCGTTGTCGGTGATCTTGATGTGCTCGGGGCACACCTCCGTACAGCACTTCGTGATGTTGCAGAGCCCGAGGCCGTGCTCCTCCTGCGCCGTCGCCCTCCGGTCGAGACCGGACTCGGCGGCGGCGTCCAGGGGATGCATGTCCAGCTCCGCGACCCGCATCAGGAAGCGCGGCCCGGCGAAGGCCGGCTTGTTCTCCTCGTGGTCGCGCACCACATGGCAGGTGTCCTGGCACAGGAAGCACTCGATGCACTTGCGGAACTCCTGCGAGCGGTCCACATCGACCTGCTGCATCCGGTACTCGCCCGGCTTCACGCCCTCCGGAGGAACGAAGGCCGGTATCTCGCGCGCCTTGGCGTAGTTGAACGACACGTCCGTCACCAGGTCGCGCACCACCGGGAAGGCCCGCAGCGGGGTGACCGTGATCGTCTCCTTGCGGCCGAAGACCGACATCCGCGTCATGCACAGCAGCCGCGGCCGTCCGTTGATCTCCGCGCTGCACGAACCGCACTTGCCCGCCTTGCAGTTCCACCGCACCGCCAGATCGCCCGCCTGGGTGGCCTGGATGCGGTGGATGATGTCGAGGACGACCTCGCCGTCGTTGACCTCGACCTCGAATTCCTCCAGGCCGCCGCCTTCGCTGTCCCCGCGCCACACCCTGAACCGTGCGTCGTAGCTGCTCACTGTTTGAGCTCCTCATCGGCGAGGTACTTGACCAGCTCCTCCTGCTCGAAGAGGGAGAGCAGATCCGGACGGATGGGTTCGGTCACCTTGCGTACGAGATCGATCCGGCCGCTCGCGGGGCCCAGCTCGTCCACGGGCCGGCACAGGAGGTTGACCGGGCGCCAGGACCGTTCCATCACCGGGCAGTCCTCGCGCGTGTGACCGCCGCGGCTCTCGGTGCGTTCCAGGGCCGCCCGCGCGACGCACTCGCTGACCAGCAGCATGTTCCGCAGGTCCAGGGCGAGGTGCCAGCCGGGGTTGAACTGCCGGTGGCCCTCGACGCCGGCGCGCCGGGCCCGTTCGCGCAGTCCGGCCAGCTTCTCCAGGGCCCTTTCCATCTCGGGGGCCCGCCGGATGATGCCGACCAGATCGTTCATCGTCTGCTGCAGTTCCTGGTGCAGCGTGTACGGATTCTCCGTCGGCGCGCCCTCGGCGAGCTCCTCCGCGCTGAACGGCCGCAGGGCCTCCGCTGCCGCGGCGTCGATCTGTGCCTCGTCCACGACCGGCCGGGCGCCGGCGGACGCGGCGTGGGCGGCCGCGTGCAGTCCCGCCCGCCGGCCGAAGACCAGCAGGTCGGAGAGGGAGTTCCCGCCGAGCCGGTTGGAGCCGTGCATGCCGCCCGCGACCTCGCCCGCCGCGAACAGGCCGGGCACGTCCAGGGCCGCCGCGGTGTCGGAGTCGACGGCTATGCCGCCCATCACGTAGTGGCAGGTCGGGCCGACCTCCATCGCCTCGGCCGTGATGTCGACGTCCGCCAGCTCCTTGAACTGGTGGTACATCGACGGCAGCCGGCGCCGGATCCGCTCCGCGGGCATCCGGGTCGACACGTCCAGGAACACCCCGCCGTGCGGCGAGCCGCGGCCCGCCTTCACCTCCGCGTTGATGGCGCGGGCGACCTCGTCGCGCGGCAGCAGCTCGGGCGGGCGGCGGTTGTGGTCCGGGTCCTCGTACCAGCGGTCGCCCTCCTCCTCCGACTGCGCGTACTTCTCCTTGAACACGTCGGGGATGTAGTCGAACATGAACCGCTTGCCCTCGGAGTTGCGGAGCACCCCGCCGTCGCCCCGTACCGACTCGGTGACGAGGATGCCCTTGACCGAGGGCGGCCAGACCATGCCGGTGGGGTGGAACTGCACGAACTCCATGTTCAGCAGGGGCGCCCCCGCCAGCAGGGCGAGTGCGTGGCCGTCGCCGGTGTACTCCCAGGAGTTCGACGTCACCTTGAAGGACTTGCCGATCCCGCCGGTGGCGAGGACGACCGCGGGCGCCTCCAGCACGAAGAAGCGGCCGCTCTCGCGCTCGTAGCAGAAGGTCCCGGACACCCGGTCCCCGTCCTTCAGGACGCGGGTCACGGTGCATTCCTGGAAGACCTTCAGACGGGCCTCGTGGTCACCGAACTCGCGCTCGTCCTCCTGCTGGAGGGAGACGATCTTCTGCTGGAGGGTGCGGATCAGTTCGAGGCCGGTACGGTCCCCGACATGGGCCAGCCTCGGGTACTCGTGGCCGCCGAAGTTGCGCTGGGAGATCTTTCCCTCGGGGGTGCGGTCGAAGAGCGCGCCCCAGGTCTCCAGCTCCCAGACCCGGTCGGGCGCCTCCTTGGCGTGCAGCTCCGCCATCCGCCACTGGTTGAGGAACTTCCCGCCGCGCATGGTGTCGCGGAAGTGCACCTGCCAGTTGTCCCCGGAGTTCACATTGCCCATGGAGGCGGCGATCCCGCCCTCCGCCATGACCGTGTGCGCCTTGCCGAAGAGCGATTTGCAGATGACGGCCGTACGGGCCCCGCGCTCGCGGGCCTCGATCGCGGCGCGCAGCCCGGCGCCTCCGGCACCGACCACGACGACGTCCCACTGCTGTCGTTCGAGCTCAGTCATTCAGAAAAACCTCGGATCGTCGAAGGCGCCGGAGGCGACCAGGTACACATAGAAGTCGCACGCCGCCACGCTGATCAGCGAGGCCCAGGCGAGCAGCATGTGACGGGTGTTGAGCCGCCCCACCCAGCCCCACAGCCGGTAGCGCACGGGGTGCCGGGAGAAGTGCCGCAGCCGGCCGCCGATGATGTGCCGGCAGGAGTGGCAGGACAGGGTGTAGGCCCAGATCAGGGCGATGTTGACCAGGAAGATCAGTGAGCCCAGGCCCATGTGGCCCCAGGAGTAGTGCTCGTCGCGGAAGGTGAGCACGGTGTCGTACGTGAGGATCCCGGCGACCGGGACCGCGGCGTAGAAGAAGTACCGGTGGATGTTCTGCATGATCAGCGGGAAGCGGGTCTCGCCGCTGTACTTCCGGTGCGGCTCGGCGACCGCGCAGGCCGGGGGCGAGGCCCAGAAGCCCCGGTAGTAGGCCTTGCGGTAGTAGTAGCAGGTCAGCCGGAAGCCGAGCGGGAAGACGAGGATCAGCAGGGCGGGGGACAGGCCCCACCAGTTTCCGAGGATTTCCCAGTTGGGGCCGCTCCGCATGGGGGCGCAGTTGTCCGCCAGACAGGGCGAGTAGAACGGCGAGACATAGGGCGCGGCGTAGTAGTCGGCGTTCGCGAACGCCCGCCAGGTCGAGTAGACGATGAAGGCGAGCAGCCCGCCCGCCGTGACCGCGGGCGCCAGCCACCAGCGGTCGGTCCGCAGATGCCGGGCGGCGATGGCGGCCCGTGCGGGGTGGTGCACCCCCGTCGTCCGGGCCGCCGGTCCGTCCGGCGGGCGCGGCCCGTCGCCGGGGCCCGTTCCTGAATCCGTTCCTGTTTCCGTATCGGTGGCCAAGGAACTCTCCTGGGTTTTGTCAGGTGCGCCCTACGGGGCGTGCCTGCCGGGGACGCCCAGACCCTCGTCGTCCGAGTCCGTCCACAGGGCTGTGTCGTACGGCGCCTCGGTGATCGTGATGACGCCGTCGACGGGTGCGGCGTGGCCGGCCGGGCCGAGCGGGTCCTGGGCGGTGGCGGCTTCGCGCAGGTGCGCAAGGCTCCGCTCCAGCCGTCCGACGGTGCGGACCAGGTCGTCGAGACAGTGCTGAACTGCCGTCAATTCATCTTGCAGTGACATGACTTGATCTCACTTCCGCAGTCGCGGGTGGCCATGCTCATGCGCATGCGAGTGTCGCGCGTCACATCCCCGTTGGGAAGAGAGCGGGCGGCCCCGTCTTGCGGCGGCGTGTGGCGCACCCCCTTCGGCGGCGGAATTCCGGTGGGTTCCGGCACTCCGCCGCACGGGTGAGGTTCGGAGCCGCTGCGCCGTGTCTGCGCGGTCTCCCGCGCGTGGGCGCCTTCAGTGGACGGGCGGAACCAGTGTGATCAACTGCAAATGCCACCAAACACGCAGAATCCGGCCCATACGGGTAACGGTGGGCCGGGCCGTCCCCGGAGGTATCAGTCATGTCCCACGTCGGCGTCCCGCGCGGGACATCCCGAAAGCGCCGCTCGCTCGCCCTGTTCACCACGGGGGTGCTCACGCTCCCCGTCCTGGCCGGCTGCAGCTCGGGCGGCGACGAGACCGCCGCCGGCGCCGTCGTCACCCCGCAGGACATCGCGGCCGCGGCCCGCGCCCAGGTGGCGGAGGGCGGCACGGTCAACTGGGCCATCGACGCGATGCCCGCCACCCTCAACGCGTTCCAGGCAGACGCCGACAGCGCCACCACCCGGATCACCGGGGCCCTGCTGCCGACGCTCTTCCCGCTGGACGCCAAGGGCCGTCCGCAGCTGAATCCGGACTACCTGGAATCCGCGAAGGTCGTCGAGACCGAGCCCAAGCAGGTCGTGCTCTACCGGCTGAACCAGCAGGCGGTCTGGAGCGACGGCCGGGAGATCGGCGCACCGGACTTCGTCGCCCAGTGGCGCGCGCTGAGCGGCAAGGACTCCGCCTTCTGGACGGCCCGCAACGCCGGGTACGAACGCATCGACAAGATCGAGCGCGGCGCCGACGACCTGGAGGTCAAGGTCACCTTCGCCAAGCCGTACGCGGACTGGCGCTCCCTCTTCTCCCCGCTGTACCCGAAGCAGGTGACGGGCTCCCCGGACGCCTTCAACGACGGTGCGCGGTCCACGCTCAAGGCGACCGCGGGCCCGTTCCGGCTGCGTGAGGTGGACAAGGAGACGGGTTCCGTCACGCTGGCCCGCAACCCGCGCTGGTGGGGCAGCCCCGCCAAGCTCGACTCGCTGGTCTTCAAGGCGGTGAAGCCGCAGGACCGCACGGAGGCGCTGACCGAGGGCAAGGTCGATGTCGCCGACATCGACGCGGCGGCCGCGAACCGCATCGTCCAGGCCGCCCGGGACACCGGCGGCAACGGCGCACCGCCCGCCCACGGCCCCGGCTCCGAGATCACCCCGGCCCAGGCGCTGCGGTCCTGGGCGCTGGCCCACGGCTCCGACGAGGAGGTGGCCGAGGAGGCGCAGGAGGCCCGGGACGAGAAGGCCAGGGCCGCGAAGGCGTACGCGGCCGAGCAGAGCGACCTGCGCGGCTACGCGGTCCGCAAGTCCCTGGAGCCCGCCTACACCCAGCTCGCGCTGAACGGTGAGAGCGGGCCGCTCGCCGACGACCGGGTACGCCGGGCGGTGGCCCGCGCCCWGGACCGCCAGGAGCTCGCCGACACCGTACTCAAGCCGCTCGGCCTGCCCGCCGAGCCGCTCGGCAGCCACCTGGCCCTCGCCGGGCAGCCCGCGTACAAGGACGGCAGCGACGCACTCGGCGGCCAGGACACCAAGGAGGCGCAGGCGCTGCTGGCCGACGCCGGGTGGACGCGCGAGGGCGCCCTCAGGAAGACGGACGGGACCAAGGCGGGCAGCGAGGGCGAGAGGCAGAAGGACACCGGCACGAAGCAGGAGGAGAAGGAAAAGACGAAGGAGGAGGAGAAGGCCGGCGCGGCGCAGGAGGAGAAGGCCGGGAGCGCGAAGGACGACGGCAAGACCAGCGACGCCGCCCGCCGCGAGCCCTCCAAGGACGACGGCCTGTACATCGTCGGCGACGACAACAAGCCCGGAGAGGCCGGGGGCACCGCCACCCACGTCATCGCGCCCGCCCCCGCCGCCGCCTTCCAGAGCGCCGCCCTGCTGCGCCAGGCCGGGCACCTCGGCGAGACGGGCGCCTCCGAGGACGCCCCCGCCCGGATCGCCGCCCAGGACCGGCAGCCCGGCGGAGCGGCCGGTGCCTACGCCCCGGTCGGCACCGCGGCCCCCGTCCAGGCCCCCGACACCGCCCGCGGCCCGTTCGGCAAGGACGGCAAGGCGCTGTCGCTGCGGTTCGTCCTGCCGTCGGGTCCCGGCTCCGCGTCCCTGCGCAGCGTCGGCGACAAGATCGCGGCGATGCTGGACACCATCGGGATCCGTACCGAGATCACCAAGGTGTCCGACGACAGCTACTTCCGGGACCACGTCGCCTCCGGTGACTACGACCTGGCGCTGTACTCCTGGCCCGCCACCGCCTACCCGGCCACGGACAACCGCCCGATCTTCGCGAAGCCGGTGCCGGCCACCGACGGCTCGCTGCTCGTCGAGCAGAACTACTCCCGCGTCGGATCGGACCACATCGACCAGCTCTTCGACGAGGCGGTCTCGGAACTCGACGAGAAGACGTCCCGGGATCTGATGAAGCAGGCGGACGCCCGGATCTGGGCCGCCGCAGGATCGATTCCTCTCTACCAGCGCCCGCAGCTGGTCGCCACGGACAAGAAGCTCGTGAACGTCGGCGCCTTCGGCTTCGGGGTGCCGCACTACCAGGACATCGGTTTCAAGAAGCCGCAGTCCGCCGGAGCCCCGGCCAACACGACGAAGTAAGGCTGCCCGGCCCCGCGACGCCGCCCCCCATCGCCGGTCAGCCGGAACCGGCCAAGGCGACGAAGCAGCAGGTCAGCGCCGGACCGAAAGCTCAGAACTGGCTCAATTCCCTTGCCCGCCGGACGACCGGCGGGCAAGGCTGTGCGTACCTGTTGACCCGGGTGACCTGACCACTCCACCGCCGGCCGAAGGGCCCCAACCCGAAGACGGCCGTGGAGGCCCGCTCCGAGCCCCCGCCGAGGAGCCGCAGCTCCGGAGCCCCACCTCCCGAGTTGTTCCGGCCCCGCGTTCGCGTCGTCCGCCCGGGGGACCGTGTTCATGACCACCGGTGAATTCCGGCGGAAGACCTGATCACGGAGGCGGAAACATCAAGCGGACGCGGGCCCACCGCTTCACTCCGGACGAGGCGCGCCCGCCGTCTCATGGCCGGTAAGACTTGCCCGGGAAGCCGGAGGCGCGCCCGCCCCGTACCATGGGGAGTAGCCGTGGCGCGTCCGCCCGGCGGGCGTACGAGGACTCAAGACCGACTAAGACGCCTGAATCCCCGATCCGAGAGAAGCGCAAGCCACCCATGCCCACGCGCCACGACATCCGTAACGTAGCCATCGTCGCCCACGTCGACCACGGCAAGACCACGCTGGTCGACGCCATGCTCAAGCAGGCCGGCGCCTTCGCCGCGCACGCCGCCGAGCACCTCGACGAACGCATGATGGACTCGAACGACCTGGAGCGTGAGAAGGGCATCACGATCCTGGCCAAGAACACGGCCGTGAAGTACCACCCCAAGGATGGCGGCGACGTCATCACGATCAACATCATCGACACCCCCGGCCACGCCGACTTCGGCGGTGAGGTCGAGCGAGGCCTGTCGATGGTCGACGCGGTCGTGCTGCTGGTCGACGCCTCCGAGGGCCCGCTGCCGCAGACCCGGTTCGTGCTCCGCAAGGCGCTGACGGCGAAGCTGCCGGTCATCCTCTGCATCAACAAGACGGACCGGCCGGACTCCCGGATCGCCGAGGTCATCGACGAGACGTACGACCTCTTCCTGGACCTGGACGCCGACGAGGACCAGATCGAGTTCCCGATCGTCTACGCCTGCGCCCGTGACGGCGTCGCCTCGCTGACCAAGCCGGAGGACGGCACCGTCCCGCCGGACAGCGACAGCCTGGAGCCGTTCTTCAGCACCATCCTCTCCGCGGTCCCGGCCCCGGAGTACGATGAGGACGCCCCGCTCCAGGCGCACGTCACCAACCTGGACGCCGACAACTTCCTCGGTCGTATCGCGCTCTGCCGCGTCGAGCAGGGCGAGCTGCGCAAGGGCCAGACGGTCACCTGGATCAAGCGTGACGGCACGCAGTCCAACGTCCGTATCACCGAGCTGCTGATGACCGAGGCGCTCACCCGCAAGCCCGCCGAGAAGGCCGGCCCGGGCGACATCTGCGCGATCGCGGGTATCCCGGACATCATGATCGGCGAGACCCTGGCCGACACCGAGAACCCGATCGCGCTGCCGCTGATCACGGTCGACGAGCCCGCCATCTCGATGACCATCGGTGCGAACACCTCGCCGCTCGTCGGCAAGGGCGGCAAGGGCCACAAGGTCACCGCCCGTCAGATCAAGGACCGGCTGGACCGCGAGCTCGTCGGTAACGTCTCGCTCCGCGTCCTCGACACCGAGCGCCCCGACGCCTGGGAGGTCCAGGGCCGCGGTGAGCTCGCGCTCGCGATCCTCATCGAGACCATGCGCCGGGAGGGCTTCGAGCTCACCGTCGGCAAGCCGCAGGTGGTCACCAAGCAGGTCGACGGCAAGACCCACGAGCCGATCGAGCGCATGACGATCGACTCGCCGGAGGAGCACCTCGGCGCCATCACGCAGCTCATGGCGACCCGCAAGGGCCGCATGGAGACGATGACGAACCACGGTTCGGGCTGGGTCCGCATGGAGTGGATCGTCCCGTCCCGCGGCCTCATCGGCTTCCGCACGGAGTTCCTGACCCAGACCCGCGGTACGGGCATCGCGCACTCCCTGTTCGAGGGCCACGAGCCGTGGTTCGGCGAGCTGCGCACCCGTCACAACGGCTCGCTGGTGGCCGACCGTTCGGGCGTGGTGACGCCGTTCGCGATGGTCAACCTCCAGGAGCGCGGTGTCATCTTCACGGAGGCCGGCACCGAGGTCTACGAGGGCATGATCATCGGCGAGAACTCGCGCGCCGACGACATGGACGTGAACATCACCAAGGAGAAGAAGCTCACCAACATGCGTGCGGCTTCCGCGGACACGACGGAGAACGTCGTGCCCGCCCGCAAGCTGTCGCTCGAGCAGTCGCTGGAGTTCTGCCGCGACGACGAGTGCATCGAGGTCACCCCGGAGACCGTGCGTATCCGCAAGGTTGTCCTGGACCAGAAGGAGCGCGGCCGCTCCGCCTCGCGCGCCAAGCGCTGACGTACGAGGAAGGCCCGGTTCCGCGACTGCCGCGGAACCGGGCCTTTCCCGTGCGCGGTTCCCGCCGGTCCGCGGCCCCGCCGAGGCACGTCCGGGCGCGTCTCCGGGCGTGCGACGTCCGCCGCGGGGGATCAGGCCGGGAATGACCCGAAACGCGCTCCGGGGGAGGTCTCCGGCCCGCGTCGGCGGCGGTCGTGGGCGACGGGGAGAACCGCCCGTCCGGCGACCCCGTCCCCGCGTCCTGCGGCGGCGCCGGACACGTGCCGGACGGCCGCGCCGCGCAACCTGTTTTCTTTCGTCAGACGTCCGGATATCGGGCGCTGTTCACCGGACCACGTGTTAACAGTCCGTTTCGGGTGTGTCTGTCTAGGATCCCTTTGTCCGAATTTCGGCCATTCAAGGCTTCCCTATGTTGTCAAACCGAGACCCTTTAAGTGTGGTTTACAGCCCGGTTGTGCTCAATAGTTGGCTCAGTTGAGCTCGGGTCAATGAGGCGCGCACTGGCAGGGTGCCGACTCACGAGCACGCTGGGTGTACCGATCAGGCACGTCAGAGATGGCGGCGGATGTCGGTGTCTCTCCTGCGGTGAACAAGTGGACTCTTGAGGAGGAACCCATGCGTGGTGCCATAAGCACCAACTGGGTCGTGTGCGCGACGCTGATCCCTATGGGGGTCGACCGACCGTGACAAGTCCTGTGCAGATTGATGACGCCGAGGCGTCAGCCCTCCCGGCGTCCGGGAGCGAGTCGGAGTCCGGTGGACCGGAGGTCAAGAAGGCCGCAGGTCTTTCTCCCGGGCAGCTGATGTGGCGTCGCTTCAAGAGGGACCGCACCGGAGTCATATCCGCGTGCATCGTCCTGTTCTTCTTCGCGGTGGCGATTCTCGCGCCCGTGATCTCGATGCTCTACGGCAAGGATGCCTACACCCTTTACGGGCAGGACAACCTCGACCTCCTCGACGAGTTCAACATGCCGACGGGCGGGGCGGGCGGCATGTCCGCCGACCACTGGTTCGGCATCGAGCCGAACCTCGGCCGCGATGTGTTCATGCAGCTCGTCTACGGCATGCGCACCTCGATCTACACCGCCCTCGCCGCCACCGTCGTGATGGTGACGATCGGTGTGTTCATGGGCCTCGTGGGCGGTTACTTCGGCGGCAAGATCGACTACTGGGTCGGCCGGCTGACGGACTTCCTGCTCGGCTTCCCGAGCCAGCTGTTCTTCATCGCCTCCATGCCGGTCGTCGTCGCGGCGTTCGTCCGTCCCGACGAGGAGACCCCCACCGCCCTGCGGGCCGCAGCGATCATCATCGTGCTGTCGTTCCTCGGCTGGATGGGCCTCTCCCGTCTGATCCGTGCGGAAACGCTGACTCTGCGCGAGCGGGAGTTCATCGAGGCCGCGAGGATCTCGGGCGCCTCGCCCGGGCGCATCATCCGCAAGGAACTGATGCCCAACATCATCACGCCTGTCCTGGTGCAGGCCACGCTGATGCTGCCCTCCACGATTCTCTCCGTGGCGTTCCTCTCCTTCGTGGGCGTCGGCTTCGTCGAACCCACCCCGGACTGGGGCCGGATGTTCGCCATCGGCGCCGACATCTACGAGCAGGACCCGGTCTACATGCTGTTCCCGGGTGTCGCCATGGTCGTCTTCGTGGTGGCGTTCAACCTCCTCGGCGACTCCGTCCGAGACGCGTTCGACCCCAAGTCCGGACGCTGAAACTTCCGTCCCCCCGCGGATGGGGTAGCTGTCACCCGGACGCCGGCCAGACCGGACGCGCCAGGCAGCTCAGTTGGATCACTACTGACAGATAGGTACTCATCGTCATGAGCATCTTTGGTACGCGCCAGATGCGCGCCGCGGTCATCGCGGTGGCAGCCGGTTCGTTGGTGCTGACCGCATGCGGCGGCAGCGACAACGACAACAACAGCAAGGCCAAGACGAAGACGCAGGAAGACGCTGCCAAGCAGTCGTCGGCCGTCATCATGGGCGACGCCAAGGTGTCCACCGGACCTGCGGCCGAGGTCCCCGGCGCCAAGCCCGGCGGCACCATGACGGTTTACCAGGAGGGCGACTTCTCCCACCTGGACCCGGCCCAGAGCTACGTCAGCGACGCCAAGCAGCTGGACCGGCTGCTGCAGCGTGGTCTGACGCAGTACGCGGAGGACGACAAGGGCCAGCTCACCGTGGTCGGTGACCTCGCCACCGACTCCGGCAAGGTGACCGACGGCGGTAAGACCTGGACTTACACGCTCAAGGACAACCTCAAGGACGAGAACGGCAACGTGATCGACTCGTCCGACATCCGCCACACGATCGAGCGCATGTACGCGTCGTTCGTGACCGACGGCCCGATCTACATCCAGAACTGGCTGTCCGGCTCGGGCACCACGTACCGCAAGGCTCTGCCGGACGGTCCGTACAAGGGCAAGCACCTGCCGGACTCGGTCCTGGCGACCCCGGACGCGAAGACCATCGTCTTCAAGTTCAAGGACGCGCAGCCCGACCTCGGCCAGGCGCTGGCGATGCCCGGCTACTCCGTGGTGCCCAAGGAGACGGACACCAAGGAGAAGTACGACACGGACCCGGTCGCGACCGGCCCGTACAAGATCGCCGACTTCAAGCCCGGCAAGTCGATGAAGCTCGTCAAGAACACGAACTGGGACCCGAAGACCGACTCGGTCCGTCACCAGTACGTCGACGGCTTCAACATCGAGTTCAACCACGACGACGACGACCAGACCAAGACCCTCCTGGCCGACCGTGGCGAGGCCAAGAACGCCGTGATGTTCACGGGTCAGGTCGCCACCAACCAGGTGAGCAAGGTCGTCGGCGACGCGGCCGCGATGAAGCGCACGATCCAGGGCTACGCCCCGTACGTGTGGCAGCTCAACTTCAACCTCGACCGCATGACGGACAAGAAGGTCCGTGACGCGATCACCTACGCGATGCCGAACGCGCAGCTCTACAAGCTCGACGGTGGCGCCTACGGTGGTGAGACCGCGACCGGTCTGATGGCCCCGACCGTTCCGGGCTACGAGAAGGGTTACGACCCGTTCGGCAAGCTGAAGAAGCCCAACGGTGACGTGGCCAAGGCCAAGGAGCTCATCAAGGAAGCCGGCGCCGAGGGCAAGAAGGTCATCTACGCCTACGGCAACACCCCGGTCCGCCAGCAGCAGGCCGTCCTCATCACCAAGCGCCTGGAAGAGATCGGCCTCAAGGTCGTCAAGAAGGAGATCGACTCCTCCACCTGGTACGAGCAGGTCGGTAAGGTCAAGAACGGTCTCGACCTGTACATGACCGGCTGGGGCCAGGACTGGCCGGCGGCTTCCACCGTCATCCCGCCGTCCTACGACGGTACCCAGCTGCAGGACGGTTCCTCCGTCTACTCGCACATCAACGACCCCAAGGTCAACGCCGAGATCGCCCGCATCATGAAGATCACGGACCCGGCCGAGGCCCAGAAGGCGTGGACGGCGCTGCACCACGACATCGTGGAGCGCATCAACCCGGCTGCCCCGATCTACTTCACCAAGGTGTTCCAGATCTTCGGCTCCAACGTCGGTGGCCTGCGGTACTCCAGTGACGCCAGCTACGTCGACGTCACGCGTCTGTACCTGAAGAAGTAGCGACCCGCACAGGCCGATCCCGGGGGTGCGCACACGGCGGAGCGCGCACCCCCGGGACGTCAGGCCCTCTCCTGATGTCCCCCTCATTGCCGCCGTCCTGAGAGCAGCGACCAGCCATGCTTCGATTCCTCACTCGCCGGACGCTCGGCGCAGTCCTGACACTTTTCCTGATCAGTGCCGTCACGTACTTCATGTTCTTCGCCATCCCGCAGGACCCCGCACTGCTCGCGTGCGGGAAGAACTGCACTCCGGACGCGCTGAAGGTCATTCACACGAACCTCGGCCTGGACGAGCCGGTGGCGGTCCAGTTCTGGCACTACATGGTCGGCATCTTCGCCGGCCGTGACCTGGCCATGGGTGACTGCGCCGCTCCTTGCTTCGGCATCTCCTTCGCCAGCGGCCAGCCGGTCTGGGACACCATCATCGACCGTCTCCCGCTGACGCTCTCCCTCTCCGCCGGCGGACTCATCGTCTTCCTCGTGGTGGGCCTGGGCCTGGGTATGCTCGCTGCCTGGAAGAAGGGCACGAAGGTCGACAAGACGGTCAGCTCCGCCTCGCTCGTGCTGAGCTCCCTGCAGATCTACTTCCTCGGCCCGGTCGTCCTCGGGATCTTCGTCTACAGCACGGGATGGCTGGACAAGCCCAAGTACGTGCCGCTGACGGAGAGTTTCAGTGGCTGGTTCATGGGTCTGCTGATCCCGTGGCTCGTCATGTCGGTCATCTTCACGGCCCAGTACACGCGTATGTCGCGCTCGTCGATGATCGAGCAGTTGCAGGAAGAGCACGTCAAGGCAGCCCGCGCGAAGGGTATGACGAGCCGTTTCGTCTTCTTCCGCTACGCCTGGCGCGGTTCGCTCATCCCGATCGTCACGATCATCGGTATGGACATGGGCGCGCTCTTCGGTGGCGCCATGGTCACCGAACTCACCTTCGGTCTGGCCGGAGTGGGCCGCCTCGCCCGCGACTCCGTGGTCCTGAAGGACCTCCCGCTGACCATGGGCGTGTTGATCTTCAGCGCCGCCTTCATCCTGTTGTTCAACGTCATCGTGGACGCCGCGTACGCGTTCATCGATCCGCGCGTGCGTCTGTCCTAGGAGTACGACCGTGACCACACTCACCAAGACCGAGGACTCGCCCGCACCCTCCTCGTCCGGAGCCTTCCTGTCGGTGCGGGACCTGAGGGTCCAGTTCTCCACCGAGGACGGCATCGTCAAAGCCGTCGACGGGCTCTCGTTCGACCTGGAGCGCGGGCAGACGCTCGGTATCGTCGGCGAGTCGGGTTCCGGCAAGTCGGTGACCAACCTGAGCATCCTGGGGCTGCACAACCGGCGCAGCACCGAGGTCTCGGGCGAGATCGTGCTGGACGGCCAGGAGATCACCGGCGCTTCTGACAAGCAGCTCCAGACGCTCCGCGGCAACAAGATGGCGATGATCTTCCAGGACGCGCTGACCGCGCTCTCGCCGTACTACACGGTGGGCCGGCAGATCGCCGAGCCGTACATCAAGCACACGGGTGCCTCCAAGAAGGAGGCGCGTGCGCGGGCGATCGAGATGCTCGGCAAGGTCGGGATCCCCGACCCGAAGAGCCGGGTCGACGACTTCCCGCACCAGTTCTCCGGCGGTATGCGCCAGCGCGCCATGATCGCGATGTCGCTGGTCTGCAACCCCGAACTGCTGATCGCCGACGAGCCGACGACCGCCCTGGACGTCACCGTCCAGGCGCAGATCCTCGATCTGCTCAAGGACCTTCAGCAGGAGTTCGGTTCGGCGATCATCCTGATCACCCACGACCTCGGCGTCGTCGCGAACACCGTCGACGACCTGCTGGTGATGTACGCGGGCCGGGCCGTGGAGCGCGGCACCGTGCGTGAGGTGCTCAAGACTCCGGAGCACCCGTACACCTGGGGTCTGCTCGGCTCGATGCCGCGGCTCTCCCAGGACGTGGGTTCGGAACTGACGCCGATTCCGGGGTCGCCGCCCAGCCTGCTGAACCCGCCGTCGGGCTGCGCGTTCAATCCGAGGTGCTCGTTCGTCGACATCGTCGACGGGAGCGGCCGCTGCGTGAACGAGCGACCCCTGCTTCCGGAGGGGCGCGGCTCTGCCTGCCACCTCACCGGCGAGCAGAAGCAGCAGGTTTTCATCGAGACGATTCAGCCCCGGCTGGGCTGATGTACCGGCAACTGGGGCTATGACCATGAGCGAGAACAAGAGCAACACCGCCGGTCCGGACACGGCTCAGGCGGAGCGGGAGCCGGATGTCTCGGAACCGCTCCTGAGCGTGAAGGGCCTGACCAAGCACTTCCCGATCTACGGCGGATTTCCCTTCAAGCGGCAGGTCGGTGCGGTTCAGGCCGTCGACGGCGTGACGCTGGACGTGTATCCGGGCGAGTCCCTCGGTCTGGTGGGTGAATCGGGCTGTGGCAAGTCGACCACGGGCCGGCTCCTCACCCGGCTGATGGAGCCGACCAGCGGCACGATCACCTACAACGGCCAGGACATCTCCCACGCCAACCGTAGGAAGCTGGCACCGATCCGGTCCGAGATCCAGATGATCTTCCAGGACCCGTACGCCTCGCTGAACCCGCGGCAGACGGTCGGAACGATCATCTCGGGGCCGATGGAGGTCAACGGGATCAACCCGCCCGGAGGCCGTGAGGCACGGGTGCGGGAGCTGCTGGAGACGGTCGGGCTCAACCCGGAGCACTACAACCGCTTCCCGCACGAGTTCTCCGGGGGCCAGCGTCAGCGCATCGGTGTTGCCCGCGCGCTCGCGCTCAACCCCAAGATCATCATCGCGGACGAGCCGGTCTCGGCGCTGGACGTGTCGATCCAGGCACAGGTCATCAACCTGCTCCAGGAGCTTCAGCGTGAGCTGAACATCGCGTTCGTGTTCATCGCGCACGACCTCGCGATCGTCCGGCACTTCTCGCAGCGCATCGCGGTGATGTACCTCGGCAAGGTGGTAGAGGTTGCCGACCGCGACTCCCTGTACAACGCGCCGCGCCACCCGTACACGCACGCGCTGCTCTCGGCGGTGCCGAACGCGGACCTGGACGCGGACAAGACGGAGCGGATCCGGCTCTTCGGTGACGTGCCGTCGCCGATCATGCCGCCCTCCGGCTGCCGCTTCCGGACGCGCTGCTGGAAGGCGCAGGACAAGTGCGCGACGGAGGAGCCTCCGCTGGTGCAGCTCTCGGGTGCCCGTGAGGGCCACCTGACGGCCTGCCACTTCCCGGAGGAGCCGACCACGGAGAAGACCGGCCCGGACGTCGTTCTCGACCCCGCGCTGATCGCTCTGGAGAAGGACGCGGAAACGAAGTAGCGGGACCCTCCGGCGAAGCCGGGAGTTCGGGTGCCGGGACGCGCAAGCGTCCCGGCACCCGTTCGCGTTTCCGGGGCCGCACGGTCGCACGAGGCGTGGAAGGCCGGTCATCCGGCCGGTACGGCGGCTTCGGAGACGGCGGGTTCTGTGGCAGAGCCGTCCGCCTTCGCGGCGGCGGACGGTGTGCGGTAGGCGCGAAGGGGGGCGTGGGTGGCGGCCACGGCGGCGATGGCCAGGGTGGCCGACAGTCCGCCGGCGACCAGGGCGAGCGGGGCGGACGTGACCGATGCCAGCAGTCCGCCCCGGAAGTTGCCGAGCTCGGGGCCCGCGACGCCGATCACGTGTTCCACCGAGGAGACCCGCCCCCGGTACGCGTCCGGCGTCTCCAGCTGCACCAGGGCGCTGCGGGTGACGACGGACACGGTGTCGGCGGCGCCCGCCACGGCCAGGCAGCCGAGCGCCGCCCACAAGGGCCCCGCCAGACCGAAACCGGCCAGCGCCAGGCCCCAGACACCGGCCGCGGCCAGCTGAACCAGGCCGCTGCGGCGCCACCGTGTCACCGTGCCGGAGAGCAGACCGGCCGTGATGCCTCCGACCGCGACCGCCGAGAGGAAGAGGCCCAGGGTCTGCGGGTCTCCTCCGAAGCGGATCTCGTTGACCAGGGGGAAGAGGGCGACGGGCATGGCGAGCAGCGTGGCGGCCAGGTCGGTGGCCAGCGAGCCCCGCAGCGTCGGCCGGCCGAGGACGGCTCGCCACCCGCCACGCTCCGGCCGGCGCCTGCCGCCCGTCGCACCGGCGCCCTCGGGCCGCATGGCGGGCAGCCGGATCACCGCGAGCATCGAGACCGCCATGGCCGCGGCCTGGATCGCGTACGCGGCAGCGAAGTCCCAGCGGGCGATGATCAGCCCGGCCATCGCGGGGCCGGCCAGCATCGCCGCCTGGAAGGAGATGTTCGTCAGCGCGAGACCGGCCGCGATCTGGTCGCCCGGGAGCAGCCGGACCGGGAAGGTGCGCCGGGCAGGAGCTCCGAGCGCGCCGCAGCTCGTCCCCACGGCGACCAGGGCGAGGAGCAGCGGCACGCTGCGGTTGTCCGCCAGCGCCTGGGCGCACAGCCCCGCCGCGGCCAGCAGCTGGCCCGCGGTGGTCGCCCGCACCACGGCGCGCCGGTCGACGGTGTCGGCCAGGGTGCCGCCGAGCAGTCCGAACAGGATGATCGGCAGACCGGTGGCGAGTCCGATGGCGCCGGTGCCCACGGGGCTGCCGGTCAGATCCCAGACCTGGGCCAGCACCGCCACATTGGCTGTCTGGCCGCCGAGTTGGGAGACCGAGGTGCCGATCCACAGGTCGCGGAACGGCCGGTTGCCGCGCAGCGGGCGGGTGTCGAGGAACCGGACGCGGAAACGTCCGCTCATCGCGGTGGCTCGGCGAGGTGGTGGAGGATCCGCTCCCGCATCGACCGGCGTTCCAGCGCCCGCCGTACCTCCTCGACCACGCCGGTCATCGCGTGCGGGACCTCGTGGTCCAGTTCGGCGACCGTGGCATGGGTGGCGCGCCACTCCGCCTCCAGGAACGGCACCAGCGACCGGCCGCGCTCGGTCAGGCCGATGTGCCGGGTGCGGGCGTCGGGCCCCGGCTCGGAGGTGACCAGATCCTCCTTGAGCATGGCGGCGACGGTCTGGCTGATCGCGGAGTGCGAGCGGTTCAGGGACTTCGCGAGCTCACGGATGGTCAGGGGGCCGGTGTGGGCGAGCCGGATGAGCGGATAGGCGAAGCGGGGCCGTACGCCCTCGATGCCGCGCTCGACGTAGACCTGTTCGATCTCGGCATCCATGGCCGCGAGCAGCTCGTGCAGGGAGTGCCAGGGATCGGGGAGCGCGGTGGGGTCAGATGATGTCACAGCGCTAATATAACAGCGCTTGTATATATGTGGGCGCGACGGGGCCCTGCCTGCCGGCCGAGCCGGTCTTGAACGCGTGGCGCGTGCCGCCTAACGTCGGGCCGGTGGAAACCGCACACCGGCCTGCCGCCCGGGTCCTCTGCCTCGACGCCGCCGACCGGGTGCTTCTGCTGCGCTGGCGGGATCCGTACGACGGGTCGTGGCTCTGGGAGCCGCCGGGCGGCGGCATCGAGCCGGGCGAGACCCCGCTGGCGGCGGCGCGGCGTGAGCTCGTCGAGGAGACCGGACTCGACCCGGCCGCCGTCCTGGACCGCTGGGTGCCCGTCGACCGTGACGTGTGGTGGAACGGCAAGCGGCACATCGGGACGGAGCACTTCTTCGTCGCCCGGTTCCCCGGCGAGCGGCCGGCGCTGGTGCGGACCGGACTGCTCCCCGACGAGCAGGTCAGCCTGGACACGCATGCCTGGGTGGCCCGGCCGGATCTGGCCGGGCTGCCGGACCGGGTCGAGCCGCCGCGGCTGGTGGCGGTGCTGGGCGCCCTGGCGCCGGACGGCCCGTGGTGCGACGGGGGCCCGCCCGGCGTGAGCGGCGCTTGCCTCAGCGGGTGATCGTGGGCGCCGCCCGTTCGAGGATGCGGAGGGCGTCGGCCGCCGCCGGTGACAGCAGGGCATCGTCCCGCAGGGCGGCCAGCGGGACCCACGCGACCCCGTCCGTGGAGCCGTCGGTCTCGGCCACTTCCGGTGACCCGCCCTTGAGGGTGACCACGTAGAACAACGCCGTGAGGCTCCAGCTGACCCCGTTCCGCCGGGCCGCGTAGGTCCGCGCATCGGCCAGCCGGGCGTCGGCGAGTTCGTGTCCGGTCTCCTCCAGGAGTTCACGGGCCAGCGCCTCGACGGGCTGCTCGCCCGGATCGATCCCGCCGCCCGGCAGGTGCCACAGGCCAGGCGCGAAGACGGGCGAGGCGTCCGAAAGGCGGGCCAGCAGGAGGCGATCGTCCTCTCTTGCGATGGCGTATGCCGAAACACGGGTCCGTACCTGAGCGTCCACGATTCCCGCCCCTCCTTCGTGTGCGTAGG
Source organism: Streptomyces sp. OR43 (assembly GCF_008042275.1). GTDB lineage: Bacteria > Actinomycetota > Actinomycetes > Streptomycetales > Streptomycetaceae > Streptomyces. Next base: position 2,838,392 of record NZ_RDBK01000043.1, read on the forward strand.
CCGACAGGGCACATCCCTGACGCCGGGTCGCAGGCTAGCGGCCCCGTATCCACCCGCATGGCCCCGCTGAGCTCGGATGGCGGGAGTAAATATGCGAGAAGTCCGCTATGCGGCGATATTTGACCTCACGTAAGACGGAGCACTACGAGGAGGCACTCCATGCGCGGAGCCACACAGGTCAAGTGGGCCGCATGTGCGGTGGCCGTCGCCCTGGCGGCGACGGCCTGCGGCGGAGGGGACAGCGGCGGCGGTGGCGGTGGCGCGGACGGGATCGTGAGCTCCTCCTGGGGTGACCCGCAGAACCCGCTGGAGCCCGCCAACACCAATGAGGTGCAGGGCGGCAAGGTCCTCGACATGATCTTCCGGGGGCTCAAGAAGTACGACCCGAAGACCGGCGAGGCGACGAACATGCTCGCCGACAAGATCGAGTCCACGGACAACCAGAACTTCACGATCACGGTGAAGGACGGCTGGACCTTCAGCAACGGCGAGAAGATCACCGCCAAGTCGTTCGTGGACGCCTGGAACTACGGCGCCCTGTTGAAGAACAACCAGAAGAACGCCTACTTCTTCGGTTACATCGACGGATACGACAAGGTCCACCCGGAGACGGGGACGGCGAGCGCCACCACGCTCTCCGGGCTCAAGCAGGTGAACGACATGACCTTCTCGGTCAAGCTGACGCAGAAGTTCTCCCTGTGGCCCGACACCCTCGGCTACCCCGCCTTCGCGCCGCTGCCCAAGACCTTCTTCACGGACCACGAGGCCTGGGTGTCCAAGCCGATCGGCAACGGCCCGTACACGATCGACAAGTACACCAAGGGCTCGTCCATGAGCCTGCGCAAGTGGGACGACTACCCCGGTGACGACAAGGCGAAGAACGGCGGGATCGACCTCAAGGTCTACACCGACAACAACACCGCCTACACCGATCTGACGGCCGGCAACCTCGACCTCGTCGACGACGTGCCCGCCTCCCAGCTCAAGAACGTCAAGGCGGACCTCGGCGACCGCTACATCAACACCCCGGCCGGCATCATCCAGACGCTCGCGTTCCCGTTCTACGACAAGCAGTGGAACACCCCCGGCGCGATCAAGGTCCGCCAGGGCCTCTCCATGGCGATCAACCGCGAGCAGATCACCAACCAGATCTTCCAGAAGACCCGCACCCCCGCATCCGACTGGACCTCGCCGGTCCTCGGGGACGACGGCGGCTTCAAGAAGGGGCTCTGCGGCAAGGAGTGCACGTACAACGCCGCCGACGCCAAGAAGATGATCCAGGACGGCGGCGGCATCCCCGGCGGCCAGCTCAAGATCTCGTACAACGCGGACACCGGCTCCCACAAGGAGTGGGTCGACGCCGTCTGCAACAGCATCAACAAGGTCATGGGCAACAACAAGGCGTGCGTCGGCGCCCCGATCGGCACCTTCGCCGACTTCCGCAGCCAGGTCTCCCAGCAGAAGCTGAGCGGCGCCTGGCGCGCGGGCTGGCAGATGGACTACCCGCTGATCCAGAACTTCCTGCAGCCCGTCTACTACACCAACGCCTCGTCCAACGACGGCAAGTGGAGCAACAAGCAGTTCGACGACCTCGTCAACAAGGCGAACGCCGAGTCGGACAAGGCCACGGCCGTCTCCACCTTCCAGGACGCCGAGAAGGTCATGGTCCAGCAGATGCCGGTCATCCCGCTCTGGTACCAGAACGGCAGCGCCGGCTACTCGGAGAACGTCACCAACGTCTCCCTGAACCAGTTCAGCGTCCCGGTGTACGAGCAGATCGAGGTCAAGTGACCCGATAGGCGGCCGGGTGGCCGGGTGCGCCCACGCACCGGCCACCCGGCTTCCCCGTCCCGCGACTCCTCAGCCCAGAGACTTCCGACCCCGCGACCCCCGGAGCCCTTCATGGGACGTTATGTGATCCGGCGGCTGCTGCAGATGATCCCGGTCTTCTTCGGCACCACGCTGTTGATCTTCCTCATGGTGAACGTGATGGGTGACCCCATCGCGGGTCTCTGCGGCGACCGCCAGTGCGACCCGGCGACCGCCGCCCAACTCCGTTCGGAATTCGGCCTCGACAAGCCGGTCTGGCAGCAGTACCTGACCTACATGGGGAACGTCTTCACCGGCGACTTCGGCACCGCGTTCAACGGGCAGAAGGTCACCGAGCTGATGGCCACGGCCTTCCCCATCACCATCCGCCTCACCCTCGTGGCGATCGTCTTCGAGATCGTCATCGGCATCAGCCTCGGCGTCGTCACCGGCCTGCGCCGCGGCCGGCCCATCGACACCACCGTGCTGATCCTGACGCTGGTCGTCATCTCCATCCCGACCTTCGTCACCGGTCTGCTCCTCCAGCTCCTGCTCGGCGTGGAGTGGGGCGTCATCAAACCCTCCGTCTCCAGCGAGGCCCCGCTCAACGAGCTGATCATCCCCGGACTCGTGGTCGCCTCCGTCTCACTGGCCTACGTCACCCGGCTCACCCGCACCTCCATCGCCGAGAACGCCCGCGCCGACTACGTGCGCACCGCGACCGCCAAGGGCCTCCCCAGGCGCCGCGTGGTCGTGCGCCACCTGCTGCGCAACTCGCTGATCCCCGTCGTCACCTTCATCGGTACGGACGTGGGCGCCTTGATGGGCGGCGCGATCGTCACGGAGCGGATCTTCAACATCCATGGCGTCGGTTACCAGCTCTACCAGGGCATCCTGCGCCAGAACTCCCAGACCGTCGTCGGGTTCGTCACCGTCCTGGTCCTCGTCTTCCTGGCGGCGAACCTGATCGTCGACCTGCTGTACGCCGTACTCGACCCGAGGATCCGCTATGCCTGAGCAGACACCGGACGAGGCGATCTCGTCGGCCGGAGCCGGCGGAACGATGGACCTCGCACTCGACGAGGGCGACACCCTCGAGAAGACCCCCGGCGGCCCGCGGGGGACGGGCCCCGGCACCAAACCGCAGAGCCTGTGGTCCGACGCCTGGCACGACCTGCGCCGCAACCCCGTCTTCATCATCTCCGCGTTGATTATCCTGTTCCTGGTGATCATCTCCATCTGGCCGCAGCTCATCGCTTCCGGCGACCCGCTCGACTGCGACCTGGACAAGTCCCAGGAGGGCTCCCAGCCCGGCCACCCCTTCGGGTACGACGGCCAGGGCTGCGACGTCTACACCCGTGTCGTGTACGGCGCCCGGAACTCCGTCACCGTCGGCATCTGCTCCACCATCGGCGTCTCACTGATCGGCAGCATCCTGGGCGGTCTGGCCGGATTCTTCGGCGGCTGGTGGGACGCGATCCTCTCCCGCCTCACCGACGTCTTCTTCGGCATCCCCGTCGTCCTCGGCGGCCTGGTCTTCCTCTCCGTGGTGACCAGCTCCACCGTCTGGCCCGTCATCGGGTTCATCGTGCTGCTGGGCTGGCCGCAGATCGCCCGTATCGCCCGAGGCTCCGTCATCACCGCCAAACACAACGACTACGTACAGGCGGCCCGGGCGCTCGGCGCCTCCAACGGGCGGATGATGCTCCGGCACATCGCACCCAACGCCATCGCCCCGGTCATCGTCGTCGCGACCATCGCGCTGGGCACGTACATCTCGCTGGAGGCGACCCTGTCGTTCCTCGGCGTCGGCCTGAAGCCACCGGCCGTCTCCTGGGGCATCGACATCTCCGCCGCGTCCCAGTACATCCGCAACGCCCCGCACATGCTCCTCTGGCCCGCCGGGGCCCTGGCGGTCACCGTGCTCGCGTTCATCATGCTCGGCGACGCGGTGCGCGACGCCCTCGACCCCAAGCTGCGCTGAGGAGTCCGCTGCCATGTTGCTCGAAGTGCGCGATCTGCACGTGGAGTTCCACACCCGGGACGGGGTCGCCAAGGCCGTCAACGGGGTCAACTACTCGGTCGCCGAGGGCGAGACGCTCGCCGTGCTCGGCGAGTCCGGCTCCGGCAAGTCGGTCACCGCACAGGCGATCATGGGCATCCTCGACATGCCGCCCGGGAAGATCAGCGGCGGCGAGATCCTCTTCAAGGACCGCGACCTGCTGAAACTCAAGAAGGAGGAGCGCCGGAAGATCCGCGGCCAGGAGATGGCCATGATCTTCCAGGACGCGCTCTCCTCCCTCAACCCCGTGCTGACCGTCGGGCAGCAGCTCGGCGAGATGTTCGTCGTGCACCGCGGGATGTCCCGCAAGGACGCGAAGGCCAAGGCCGTCGAGCTGATGGACCGGGTGCGCATCCCGGCCGCGAAGGAGCGGGTCGGCAACTACCCGCACCAGTTCTCCGGCGGCATGCGCCAGCGCATCATGATCGCCATGGCGCTGGCCCTGGAACCCTCGCTGATCATCGCGGACGAACCCACCACCGCCCTCGACGTCACGGTCCAGGCCCAGGTGATGGACCTGCTCGCGGAGCTCCAGCGCGAGCTGAACATGGGTCTGATCCTGATCACCCACGACCTGGGCGTCGTCGCCGACGTCGCCGACAAGATCGCCGTGATGTACGCGGGCCGCATCGTGGAGACCTCACCGGTCCACGACATCTACCAGGCGCCCGCGCACCCGTACACCAAGGGCCTGCTCCGTTCGATCCCGCGCCTGGACCAGAAGGGCCAGGAGCTCTACGCCATCAAGGGCCTGCCGCCCAACCTGCTGCACATCCCGCCCGGCTGCGCCTTCAACCCGCGCTGCCCGATGGCCCAGGACGTCTGCCGCACCGACGTGCCGCCGCTGTACGACGTGGCCGAGCACCGAAAGAGCGCCTGCCACTTCTGGAAGGAGACGCTCGATGCACGCTGATCACTCGGGGCGCAAGGAAGCGCGTGAGGAGAGCCGGATGGCACGCGACCTCCTGGCCAAGTCACGCGAGGGCAGTGCGTACGCGGGCGGTGAGCCGATCCTGGAGGTGCGCGACCTCGTCAAGCACTACCCGCTGACCCAGGGCATCCTGATCAAGAAGCAGGTCGGTGCCGTCAAGGCGGTCGACGGCGTCTCCTTCGACCTGGCGGCCGGCGAGACCCTCGGCATCGTCGGCGAGTCCGGCTGCGGCAAGTCGACCGTCGCCCGGATGCTGGTGCACCTGGAGCAGCCGACGGCCGGTGCGATCCGATACAAGGGCGAGGACGTCACCAAGCTGTCCGGCCGCGCGCTGAAGGCCGTGCGCCGCAACATCCAGATGGTGTTCCAGGACCCCTACACCTCACTGAACCCGCGGATGACGGTCGGCGACATCATCGGGGAGCCGTACGAGATCCACCCCGAGGTCGCGCCCAAGGGCGACCGGCGGCGCAAGGTCCAGGACCTGCTGGACGTCGTCGGCCTCAACCCGGAGTACATCAACCGCTATCCGCACCAGTTCTCCGGCGGCCAGCGCCAGCGCATCGGCATCGCCCGCGGCCTCGCGCTCAACCCCGAGATCATCGTCGCCGACGAACCCGTCTCGGCCCTCGACGTCTCCGTCCAGGCCCAGGTCGTCAACCTGCTGGACCGGCTGCAGGCGGAGTTCAACCTCAGCTACGTGTTCATCGCGCACGACCTCTCCATCGTCCGCCACATCTCCGACCGGGTCGGCGTGATGTACCTCGGCCGGTTCGTGGAGATCGGCACGGACGAGGAGATCTACGACCACCCCACGCATCCGTACACCCAGGCACTGCTCTCCGCGGTGCCGGTTCCGGACCCGATGGCGCGCGAATACCGCGAGCGGATCATCCTGCACGGCGACGTTCCCTCGCCCGCCAACCCGCCGTCCGGCTGCCGCTTCCGTACCCGCTGCTGGAAGGCGCAGGAGCGGTGCGAGCTGGAGGTCCCGCTGCTGGCGGTCCCGGCGGTCTTCCGGCTGACGGAGAGTCCGGCCAAGCACGATTCGGCCTGTCACTTCGCGGAGGAGAAGCGGGTGGTGCCGCCGGAGGGCACGCTGGAGCAGGTGGGCGAGGGCGGCGAGGGCGGTGAAGGGGCCGGTGAAGGCGCCGCGGGCGCCGTGGGGGCCGGACCGGATGTGGAGAAGGTGGACCGGGAGGCCCGGAAGCCGCCGCGGTCCCATGGCGAGCCGGAGCCGGAGTCGGAGCCGGCGGCGGGGCCGGCGGCAGCGGCTGAGCCGGAACCGTCGGCGTCACGGGTGGAGCCGGAGCGCGACCCGGAGGCGCCCGTGCAGCCGGAGCCGGGGCCGGCGCCCGAAGCCGAAGCCGAAGCCGAAGCCGAGGCCGCGCTCTCGCCGGAGGCGGGGGACGAGGACGACGGTCCGCCGCCGCCCTCCGGCAGCAGCCGGGTCAGCTGACGACGGGCCGTTAACGCGAGGGCAACTCGGGCGTCTCACGTCCGATATACGGACCCGTCAGCATGGACTGCGTACGGCCGTGCGGGTGCCGTGGACCGGCCGGAAGGACTCTCGTCCCTCCGGCCGGTCGCCCGACGGACCGCGCCGGCGGCCCTCTTGTCGGGAAGCCGGGCGCGGTGGAGTATCGCTGGGGTGATACTCACCCGTGGAGCAAGAGTGACCGGCGCCGCTCTCTGCGCGGTGCTCGCCCTGATCGTCGCGAGCTGGCTCGTACGGGACATCAGGGCCGTGGACGCCGGCCAGCTGTGGCGCTACTGGGCCGGTTTCGCCGAAGCGCGTCCGCGGGCGATGCCCGCGACCTCGCCCCTGGACGTCGCCCTCCTCGCCGTGTACGCCGCCGCCACCGTCGCCGCGCTACGGTCCTCGGTCGCCGCCACCGTGCTTGTCGCCACCGGAGTGATCACGCTCGCCGTGCGGCTGCCCGGACTCTGGGGCATCGGGAGTCACCGGATGGAGTCGGTCTTCTCCGACGACCTGCGCTCACGGGCACTCATCTGCGCCTTCGTGGCCCTCGCCGCGGGCATCGCGCTGTTCATCACCGCCGGCGCCGGCCGCCGCCCGCCCGCCGACTCCTACGAACAACTGCCKACCCGGCCCGGCCCGGGCGCCTCCGTCGCCGCGTTCCTGATGCTGGGTGCCGCCGGAGCGGTGCTGATCGCCTGGGAGATCCGCCAGATGGTGCGGTACCCCGAGATCTACCCCGAGTGGTACGTGGGCGGTGACCGGGTCCCGCACGGCGTGATCGACCCGCCGCCCGGCTGGGGCACCGCCGCGCTGGCGCTGCTCTGCCTCGTCGCGGGGGTGAGCGCCCTCTTCCACGCCGTGCACGCGCGGCCGTTCGGGCTGGTGGCCGCCGTGCTGCTGCTGCCCGGCGGGGCGTTGGGCGTGGTCCGGATCGTGCACTACGACTTGCTCGACCACTTCGGTGCGCTGCCGACGGAGACCCAGCTCACGCTCCTGAGCTGGATCTTCGAGCTGCTCGCCGCGCTGGTGGTGCTGATCGCGCTGGCGCCCAGGGGCTTCGCCGACGTGCCCGGACCGTACGGGCCGGGGCAGGGACCCGGGTACGGACCCCCGGAATTCGGTCCGCCCGGCTACGGCCCCGCCCCGTACCCGGGGCAGCAGTCGCCGGCCCCGGGCTACGGATACCCGCAGGGCGGCGGCTTCGGACCGCCCCCGCCGCCCTCGCAGCCGCCGCCGGGCTGGTAGCCCTACCCGTTGAGTGACCGCTTCAGGAAGTCCACCTGGAGCAGCAGGAGGTTCTCCGCCACCTTCTCCTGCGGGGTCATGTGCGTCACCCCGCTCAGCGGCAGCACCTCGTGCGGGCGGCCCGCCGCGAGCAGCGCCTGTGACAGCCGCAGGGTGTGCGCCACCACCACGTTGTCGTCCGCCAGCCCATGGATGATCATCATCGGCCGTACCTGGTCGGCGGCGTGCGAGAGCCCTTCGTCGGTGAGCAGCGAGTTGTACGCGTAGACCTCCGGCTGCGTCGCCGGATCGCCGAGGTAGCGCTCGGTGTAGTGGGTGTCGTACAGCCGCTGGTCGGTCACCGGAGCGCCCACGATCGCCGCGTGGAAGACGTCGGGCCGGCGCAGGGCCGCCATGCCGGCCAGGAAGCCGCCGAACGACCAGCCCCGGATGCCCACCCGGCCGAGATCGAGCGGGTACCGCTCCGCGAGGGCGTGCAGCGCCTCGACCTGGTCGTCGAGGGCGAGGGTGAGATCGTGCTTGACGGCCTTCTCCCAGCCGGGCGAGCGGCCGGGGGTGCCGCGGCCGTCCGCGACGATCACGGCGAACCCCTGGTCCGCGAACCACTGCGAGGTCAGGTACGGATTGTGGGCGGCGAGGACCCGGCGGCCGTGCGGTCCACCGTATGGATCCATCAGAACCGGAAGCGGACCATCCGATTCCTTGTAGTCGGTGGGGAGCATCACGGCGCACGGAATCCGCCGTGCGCCCCCTTCGGTGAGCTGCGGCCGCGCGGACAGGACCGGCTGCTCCGCGTGACTGCGAACGGTGGCGATCCGCTTCCCGTCCCGGAACACCCGGACCGTCGATCCCGGCGCGTCCAACGCGGTGGAGACCATGACGGTCACCGCGCCGGACCGGACCGCCGCGTGCACGCCCGCGCCCTCCGAGACCCGCTCGACGCCCAGCTCGTTGACCCGGTAGACGTGGCTCTCGCCGATCTCCGCCTCGGTGGCCCGCTCGCCCGCCGACGCCGTGACGAGGATGTCGGACTCCCCGATGTCCAGCACCGACTGGATCTGCAACTGGGCCCCGGTCTGCGGCCGGTCACCGACCGCGAGGACCCGTGCCCCGCCCTCGTCCGCGATCCGCACCAGCCGCCCGTCCGGCGCCCACGCGGGCACCCCCGGGAACAGGTCCAGCCACACGGGGTCCTCGTCCACGTGCACCGTCCGGGTCGCCCCGGTCTCCGGGTCCACGGCGAGGTAGAGCTGACTGCGCTGGTCACGGGCCTGGACGAGCAGCAGCGGCGCCCCGTCCGACGACCAGTGCACCTGCGCCAGGTAAGGGAACCGGGCCCGGTCCCAGGCCACTTCGGTGCGCTGTCCGGCCAGGTCGACGACGAAGAGCCGCACCACCGCGTTGGGCGTCCCGGCCGCCGGGTACGCGACCTCGGCCGGCTTGCGGTCCGGGTTCGCGGGATCGGCGATCCACCACCGCCGTACGGGGCTGTCGTCGACCCGGGCGACGAGCAGCCGGTCCGACTCCGGCGACCACCAGAAGCCCCGCGGGCGCTGCATCTCCTCGGCCGCGATGAACTCCGCGAGCCCGTAGGAGACATCCGCCTCCTCCGGCTCCGCGAGCGCCCTGTCCCCTTCGCCGTCGGCGCCCACGACGCGCAGCGCGCCCTTGGACACGTAGGCGATGTGCCGCCCGTCGGGGGAGGGGCGCGGATCGATCACCGGGCCGGGTACGGGCAGGGCGCGTGCCGTCCCGGCCCGCAGCTCGGCGACGTACACCTTCCCCGAGAGCGCGAACGCCGCCAACTCGGCCGCCGCGTCCACCGCGTAGCCGACGATCCCCGACGACCCCTCGCGGCTGCGCTCACGACGGGCCCGCTCCTGGGCCGAGAGCCGCTCCGCCGAACCGCCCAGCAGCACCGCCGGATCGGCCACGACCCGCTCCCGGGGGGCCGCGCCGTCGCTGAGGTCCAGCACCCACAGCCGGCCCGAGCGGTCGGTGCCCGAACCCGAGCGCACGAAGACCACCCGTTCACCATCGGGTGAAACCGTGAACGCGCGCGGTGCACCGAGGGTGAAGCGCATGGTCCGGGCCAACTGCAGCGGGAAGGTGATCTCTGGCGAAGTCATAGGCCGAACCTATCGGCCGGCCCCGCCGTCCGTGCGCCCCTCGTGCTGCTGTGCCCCGATCAATGCCTTGCCACGGATAGTTATGATCCGTAGCGCTCGGTGGGTATGAACCTGCTGGCTCCATGCGTGCTGCCCGTCCCGACCGTACAGATGGAGGTGAACCGCCGTGGCGCTCTCGATTTCGGCGGTGGTGCTGCTGGCGATCGTCGTCTTCCTGCTGATCCGGAAATCCGGACTGAAGGGCGGACACGCGGTCGTCTGCATGCTGCTCGGTTTCTATCTCGCCAGCTCGTCCATAGCGCCCAGCATCTCCGAGCTGACCACGAACCTGGCCGGCGTGATCGGAGGCATCAAGTTCTGACGCCTCCGACCGTGCGAGGTCCGTCGGCGCGTTCGGGTGCCCGTGGTGCGCGCGTGTGTCCGCGGTGCGTGCGTGCGGTCCGTCACTGGACCACCGCCCGTTGTCCTTCCGTGAGTCCCCGCGGCGCGTGCGCGTGCGGTCCTTCGCCCGCCGGAGCGTGGCCGCCGTCGCTCCGGGGGACCGTCGGCTCGTAGGGTGGTCCCCATGACGGACCTTCCCGCCCGGCGTCTGCTCCTGGTGCACGCGCACCCCGACGACGAGTCGATCAACAACGGCGCCACCATGGCCAGGTACGCGGCCGACGGCGCCCTGGTCACGCTGGTGACCTGCACGCTCGGCGAGGAGGGCGAGATCATCCCGCCCGCCCTCGCGCATCTCGCCGCGGACCGGGACGACGCCCTCGGCCCCTACCGCCGCGGCGAACTCGCCGCGGCGATGAAGGAACTGGGCGTCACCGACCACCGCCTCCTCGGCGGCGCCGGCCGGTACCGGGACTCCGGAATGATGGGCGCCGAGCAGAACCACCGCCCCGGCGCCTTCTGGTCGGCCGACGTCGACGAGGCCGCCGGGTACCTCGTGGAGGTGATCCGTGAGGTACGTCCCCAGGTGCTGGTGACGTACGACCCCGAGGGCGGCTACGGGCACCCCGACCACATCCAGGCGCACCGCGTCGCGACGCGTGCCGCGGAACTGGCCGCCGACCCCGCGTACCGCACCGGCTCCGGCGCCGCGCACACCATCGCCAAGATCTACTGGAACCGGGTGCCGCGCCCGGTCGCCGAGGAGGGCTTCGCCCGACTGCGGGCCACCGCCCCGGACGCGTTCCCCGGCATCGCCGCGATCGACGACGTGCCGGGTGTGGTGGACGACACCCTGATCACCACCGAGATCGACGGCACCGGACACGGCGAGGCGAAGGCCGCGGCGATGCGGGCACACGCCACCCAGATCGCGATCGACGGTTCCTTCTTCGCCCTGTCGAACGACCTGGGGCAGCCCGTCCTCACCACCGAGTACTACGAGTTGGTGAACGGTGCCTCCGGCGCCGCGGACGGAACCCGGGAACGCGATCTCTTCGCGGGCCTGCACGGTCTCTTCGAGGGACCGGCGGAGGCGCGCCGATGAGCGGCAGCAGGCCGCGCGCCGCGCGGACCAACGCACCTCCGAGGGACATTCCGGCCACCGGTCTGGCCGCGCCCCTCAACCCTCGCCGGATCGCCGCGCTGCTGGGCCTGGCGGTCCTCGGCGCGCTCGTCGGCATCGCCGGAACACTCGTCCAATCCGCCTGGTTCCCCGGCGGATTGCTGTTGGCGCTGCTCGCCGCCACCGGCCTCTTCTATGGCGGCCGCAGCCTGATGGGCACCCAGCCGGGGGCCCTGGCGCCCGCCGCGGGATGGCTGGTTTCGGTCATTCTTCTGCTGGGGGGAAGACCGGAAGGGGACTACGTCTTCGGGAACGAACTGGGCCTCGCCCTCTTCATGCTGGGCGGCATGGCCATCGCTGTGATCTGTGCCACCATGTCGCGGGCGCCCCAACTGGGGGCCGACAGCGGCCGACCTGGCAAGTAATGTGCCACGTCCCATCCCGTAATGCCCCCTGTCCGTCCGGGGGGTGCGGGTTCGTTTCCCCCGGTCGCGGGGTGTCTGTCGGCCGCGGCCAGTAAGGTGGTTCGCGCGCCGAGCCGTCCCCTGGCCTGCGGCATGGGGGAAGTACGGGCGGCGGAGCCAATCGGGAGAACCTGCTTTGAGTCGTGAAACTGACAGTTCGTCCTCCGGGCCCCAGGGCCGCGGAGGAGCCGCGTACCCCTCGGGTACGCCGCCGTACGGATCCCGCCAGTATCCGTCGCTGCACCCTTCGCAGGACGCCCCGGAGGAGTCCCCGGAGCCTGCGGATCCGCCTCAGCCCGACGAGCCGAGGACCGAGACGACGCTGACGACGCGTATCCGGATCAACATTCCGGGCTCGCGCCCCATCCCTCCGGTCGTCATGCGTACGCCCATGAGCGATGTCGACGGCTCCGGTGGAGAGCGCACCGGCTCTACCCCGCGACCGGGCGCCCCGGCGTCCAACGGCGCGCAGGCGGCGCCGGCCGTGCCCGGTCCCGAGTCCCGGGACACCGCGGTCGCGGCGGAGCCCGCGGCGGAGAAGCCGGCCCGGGAGAAGAGCGGCAGCGACTGGTTCGCGCCGCGCAAGCCCCCGGCAGCCGCTCCGGCGGGCGCTCCGGCAACCGCTCCTGCGGGCGCGAGCGCCTCGTCGGGCACCTCGCCGAACGACGGTACGGACGGCGCCGGTTTCCGGGCCGGTGGTGCGGGCGGGCCCGGTGGTACGGACGGCTCCGGGTTCCGGGCCGGTGGTCCTGAGGGCCCCGGCGGTACGGACGGCGCCGGCTTCGCGGCCGGTGGCCCCGGCGGCCGGCCGGACGGTCCGGGTTCCGGTCCCTCCGGCCCGCCCCCGGGCGGCCCCCGCGCCGATCTGCCCTACTTCTCCGACGGACCGCAGCGCGCCGGCGACCCGGGCGCGCCCGGTCCCGACGCCTTCGGTGGCGACGGTGCGGGCGGGCCCCGCTCCACGCCGAACCTCGGAATCCGTACGCCCGGACCGTCCGGACCCACCACGGGACCGGCCACCGGCACCTCGGCCCTCACCCCGGACCTCGACGGGCGGGCGCCGTTCGGCCCCGGTCCGGGGCCGGGCGGACCGGCGGGCCCCGGCGGCGCGCAGGGCCCCGGCACCCCCGGCGGCGTGCCGCCGCGGATGTCGGACGACACCGCCGTGCTCACCCCGCAGTTCGGACCGGGCCCCGCCGGGCCGGGGGGCAACGTCTCGGGCGACACGCTGAACAGCGGCATCCCCGTCGTGCCCTCGGAGCCCCGTCCGGGCGGGCCGTCGCCGTTCCCCGGTGCCGACTCCGCCCCGCAGACGCCGGACGGCCCGATGGGTACCGGACCGGCCGGGCCGGGAGGGTTCGCCGATCGGGCGCCCAAGCCCGCAGCCCGGACGGCCCCGGAGCCCGCGGCGTCGAGCGCCCCGACGAAGAAGGGCCGCTCCAAGCTGGTCATGCTCGGTGTGGCCGCCGTCTGCCTGCTCGGCCTCGCCTACGGCGCCGGGCTGCTGATGAACCACTCCGACGTGCCCAAGGGCACCACCGTCCTCGGCGTCGACATCGGCGGCGGGACCAGGGACGACGCCGTCGAGAAGCTCGACGCCGCGCTCGGCGAGCGGTCCAGGGCCCCGCTCCAGCTGACCGTGGACGGCAAGAAGACGCAGCTCGCCCCGGACAAGGCGGGACTGTCGCTGGACAGCCAGGCGACCGTACGTGCCGCGGCGGGCAGCGACTACAACCCCGTCTCCGTCATCGGCTCCCTCTTCGGCGGCGAGCGCGCGGTCGACCCGGTGATCCCGGTCGACGAGGAGAAGCTCGGCGTCGCGCTGAAGGACCTGGCCGGTGCCTCGGGCTCGGCGAGCGACGGCACGATCAAGTTCGTGCCGGGCAAGGCCGTCGCCGTCCCGGGCAAGCCGGGCAAGGCGCTCGACGTCAACCAGTCGATGGTGTCGGTACGTGACGCGTACCGCGCCCAGGTCGAGACGGGCAGGGCGAACACCGTCCAGCTGCCCGTCACCGCCAGCGAGCCCACCATCAGCCAGGCCGAACTCGACCGGGCGATGAAGGAGTTCGCGGAGCCGGCGATGTCCGGTCTGATCCGCATCAAGGCGGGCACGAAGGAGATCCCGTTCGGCCCGGCCAAGTCGCTGCCGAAGATCCTCTCGATGGTGCCGGTCGACGGCAAGCTCGTGGACCGCTACAACAAGAAGGCCATTGAAGAGCTCTGCGGAGGCGTCTTCGACGGGATCATGGTCACCAAGGGTGACGGTACGAAGCACCAGGTCGGACCCGACGACGTGGCCTTCGCGATGAGGGGCGCGCTGCTCGGCAAGACGGAGGCCGAGCGGACCGTCACGATCGACCTCGGCGGCAACGGCTGACACCCGCACCCGCACCGTCCCCGCGCAATCCGCCGCCCCCGACCGGAATCCCGGCCGGGGGCGGCGGCGTACCGTGGCCCGCTCCGGCAGACGCAGGCGCTGTCCCGCTGTCATACGTGGCCCGGTCCGGCAGACGCAGGCGCTGTCCCGCTGTCATACGTGGCCCGGTCCGGCAGACGCAGGCGCTGTCCCGCTGTCATACGTGGCCCGGTCCGGCAGACGCAGGCGCTGTCCCGCTGTCGTACGTGGCCCGGTCCGGCAGACGCAGGCGCTGTCCCGCTGTCGTACGTGGCCCGGTCCGGCAGACGCCGACGCTGCCCCGCCGTCATACGTCGCCCGGTCCGGCCGAAGCAGACGCCGCCCCGCCGTCACGCGAACCTCATGACATCTGTCATCCCGTATTCACGACCCGTGACCCTGCCGGGCGGATCCCCGCCTGAGCCAGGCTGGACGCATGACAACGACAGCCCCCGAAGTCACCGCGGCCAGGACCGCCGTGGTCAGCTTCGACCAGGTCAGCAAGGCCTACGGAGACGTACGCGCCGTCGACGGGCTCACCCTCGACCTGCATCCCGGTGAGACCGTGGCGCTCCTCGGCCCCAACGGCGCCGGCAAGTCCTCCACCCTCGACCTCCTCCTCGGCCTGCGCACCGCCGACTCCGGGACGGTCCGCCTCTTCGGTACGACCCCGCAGGCGGCCATCGCCGCCGGCCGGGTCGGCGCCATGCTGCAGTCGGGCGGCCTCATGGAGGACGTCACCGTCGGCGAACTGGTGGGGCTCGTCTGCGATCTGCACCCCAGGCCCTACCCGGTGAGCGAGGTGCTGGCCCGGGCCGGCATCGCGCCGATCGCCGGCCGCCTGGTCAACAAGCTCTCCGGCGGCCAGGAACAGCGCGTACGGTTCGCGCTCGCCACCGCCGGGGCCAACGACCTCATCGTGCTGGACGAGCCGACCACCGGCATGGACGTCACCGCGCGCCAGGCCTTCTGGGCCACCATGCGCGAGCAGGCCGACCAGGGCCGTACCGTGCTGTTCGCCACCCACTACCTCGAAGAGGCCGACGCGATCGCCGACCGTGTCCTGGTCCTGCACAAGGGCCGGATCCTCGCCGACGGCACCGCCGCCGAGATCAAGGCACGTGCCGGGGCCCGCCGTATCTCCTTCGAGCTCGAGGGCGTGATCGACGAAGAGGCCCTGCGCGCCCTGCCGTTCCTCTCCACGCTCGACATCACCGGCCCCCGCGTCCGTATCCAGTCGCACAACGCCGACGCGACCGTGCACGCCGTCTACGGCCTCGGCCTCTACCCGCGCGAGCTCGAAGTCGCCGGACTCGGCCTGGAACAGGCCTTCGTCGCCATCACCGAGGCCGAGGAGGCCAGGACCCGATGCTGAATTTCTTCTCATGGGCGCTCATCAAGCTCGAAGTGACCCGCACCCTGCGGAACAAGAAGTTCATGTTCTTCTCGATCATCTACCCGTCGGTGATCTACCTGCTGATCTCCGGCACCCAGAACACGACCGACAAGGTGCCGCACACCGATCTGACCCTGCAGTCCTTCTTCATGGTCTCCATGGCCTCCTTCGGCGCGCTGACCGCCGTCCTGATGGGCAACAGCGAACGCATCGCCAAGGAGCGCGAGAAGGGCTGGGTCCGCCAGCTGAGGCTGACCGCACTGCCCAGCCGCGGCTACGTCCTGGCGAAGATCGCCAGCGCCGCCATGGTCACCCTGCCCTGCATCGTGGTCGTCTTCCTCGTCGCGGCCTCCGCCAAGCACGTACGGTTCGACCTCTGGCAGTGGTTCGCCCTCACCGGCGTCATCTGGGCCGGTTCGCTGGTCTTCGCCGCACTCGGGGTGGCCATCGGCTACCTCGCCAGCGGGGACGCGGTCCGCCCGATCACGATGATCATCTACTTCGTCCTGTCCATCCTCGGCGGTCTGTGGATGCCGAGCGCTACCTTCCCGCAGTGGATCCAGAACATCTCCGAGTGGCTGCCCACCCACGCGTACGCTGCACTCGGCCAGGCCGTCGAGATGGGCGGCGCGCCGCACGCCAAGGACGTCGCCATCCTCTGTGCCTACTTCCTGCTCTTCGCGGGCGGCGCCGCCTGGCTCTACCGGAAGGACACCCTGAAGGCATGAACGAGGACGAGACGTCCGTGGGTATCGGGCGCCCGCCCACGAACACGAAGCAGGCCGGGACCAAGCTCCTGTGGATCGGCATCTGGCTCGCCTTCATGAGCGCGCCGGTCAAGGACCTCGCCGACGGGAACCACACACCGTGGGCGACCGCGCTCGGCACCCTCGGTCTGCTGGTGTTCGTCGGCAGCTATCTCGTCCTGGTCTTCCGCCACACCTCGAAGGCGCTGGACCCCTTCCGGGTCCGCGCCGCCCTCGCCTTCCTCGGCGCCCTCGCCGTCCTGCTCTCCCTGACGTTCGGCACGCCCTGGCTCGTGCTGTTCGTGTACGTGTCGGTGTCCGTCGGCGCCACCCTGCCGATGCGGACCGCCCGTTGGCTGATCCCCGTCGTCACCCTCGTCCTGGTGGCCATCGGCCTGACCGGCGACCACCCCCGCGAGATCATCACCGCCCTGGTCTTCCCCGCGCTCCTCGGAGGGTTCGCGATGTCCGGCGTACGGCAGATGATCCGCACCACGATCCAGCTCCGCGAGGCCCGCGCCACCGTCGCCCAGCTCGCCGCGAACGAGGAGCGGCTGCGCCTGGCCCGCGATCTGCACGATCTGCTCGGCCACTCCCTCTCCCTGATCACCCTCAAGAGCGAACTGGCCGGACGGATGCTCCCCGCCAACCCGGAACAGGCCGCCGCACAGGTCGCCGACATCGAACAGGTCAGCCGCCAGGCCCTCGTGGACGTACGCAGCGCCGTCACCGGCTACCGCAGGCCGACCCTTCCCGGCGAACTGGCTGGGGCCAGAACCGCGCTCGCCGCCGCCGGGATCACCGCCGACATTCCGGCCGAGGCCCCCGAGGAACTCCCGGAGAAGGCGGAGGAGGTACTCGCCTGGGCCCTGCGGGAGGCCGTCACCAACGTCGTACGCCACAGTGGCGCCGGACGCTGCACGGTCACCCTCGCCCCGCGTCAGACCCTCGACGGGCGGGTCCTCGAACTCACCGTGGCCGACAACGGCCGCGGCGCCTCCGGCACGACCCGGGGCAACGGCCTCACGGGCATGGCCGAGCGCCTCGCCACGGTCGACGGGACGCTCACCACCCGGGCCACTGACTCCCGTTCGGGCAAAGGCTTCACCACGGTCCTCAGCGTTCCTCTCGAATCCGGCCTAGGATCCGGGGAATGAGCATGATCAGACTCCTCCTCGCCGAGGACCAGTCCATGGTGCGCGAGGCCCTCGCGGCACTCCTCGGCCTGGAACCCGACATCGAGGTGGTCGCCCAGGTCGCGCGCGGCGACGAGGTACTGGCCGCTGCCAGGGAACACGACGTCGATGTGGCCCTCCTCGACATCGAGATGCCCGGCATGACGGGCATCGAGGCGACGGCGGAACTGCGCCGCGACCTCCCCGGCGTCAAGGTCGTCGTCGTCACCACCTTCGGCCGCCCCGGATATCTGCGCCGGGCGATGGAGTCGGGCGCGGACGCCTTCCTGGTGAAGGACGCACCCGCTTCCCAACTCGCCGAAGCCGTACGCAAGGTGCTCGCCGGGGAACGCGTCATCGACCCCACCCTCGCGGCCGCCGCCCTCGCCGACGGCGCCAGCCCGCTGACCGAACGCGAACGCGACGTGCTGCGCACCGCCGCGGACGGCTCGACCAACGCGGAGATCGCCGGTGCGCTGCACCTCTCGCAGGGCACGGTCCGCAACTACCTCTCCATGGCGATCCAGAAGATGGCGGCGCGCAACCGCGCGGAGGCGGTCCGGATGGCGCGGGAGAAGGGCTGGCTCTGACAGCCCGCCTGCCGACCGGCCACACCCGGCGCCGGCCTACGCCGGGAGGCGGACCGGGCCCCGCCCGGCCCACGACCTCACCGCACGGCCCGCCCGCGGTCTTCTTCGTCCAGCGGCTGCCCGCCCGCGGTGCTTCCGCCCCCGGGACGGCTGCCTGCGGTGCTTCCGCCCCCGGCTGGCTGCCTGCGGTGCTTCCGCCCCCGGACGGCTGCCCGCGGCCGGCCGCTCACCGGGAGGCGGACACCAGACCTGCCTCGTACGCGATGATCACGAGCTGAACCCGGTCCCGGGCGTCGAGTTTGGCGAGGAGCCGGGTCAGATACGTCTTGGCCGTGGCGACGCTGATGCACAGCCGCTCGGCGATCTCCGCGTTGGACAGCCCGCTGCCGACCAGGACCAGCACCTCGCGCTCCCGGTCGGTGATCGAGGTGAGCGGGCGGCGCGGGGCCGGCGAGGCCGGGCGGCCGGCGAACTCCTTGATCAGCCGCCGGGTGACGCCCGGCGCGATCAGCGCGTCCCCCGCCGCCACCACCCGCACCGCCGCCAGGATGTCGTCCAGCGCCATGTCCTTGACCAGGAAGCCGGCCGCGCCGGCGCGCAGGGCGCCGTACACGTACGCGTCGTCGTCGAACGTGGTCAGGACCACCACGTGGGCGGTGGAGGGGGACGCGGCGATCCGTTCGGTGGCCTCGATGCCGTTGAGGCCCGGCATCCGGATGTCCATCACGACGACGTCAGGGGCCAGTTCAACGGCCATCCTCGCCGCCTCCTCGCCCGTGCCCGCCTCTCCGACGACGTCCAGGTCGGTGGTCTCGGCCATGACCATGCGCAGCGCGGTGCGCACCAGCGGCTGGTCGTCGGCGAGCACGACCCGGACCGGCTCGGTGGGTCGGGGACTCTCGTCGCTCACGCCTCGTCCCCTCTCAAACGTCTTCTCCCCTCAACGCTCTTCTCCCCTCAACGCCGTGGCAGGCACCGGCAGCCGGGCCGTCACCCGGAAGCCGCCCTCCGGATGAGGGGCGGCGGTGAACTCGCCGTGCAACAGGGCGACCCGCTCCCGCATGCCGACCAGGCCGAACCCGGGCCGGGAGGCGAGGCCTGCGCCCCGGCCGCGGTCAGCGACCTCGATGGCGAGCGCCTCGGAGCCGTACACGATCGAGACCCGGCAGGACCCGGTCGCGGCGTGACGGACCACATTGGTCACCGACTCCTGGATGATGCGGAAAGCCGACAGGTCGATGTCCGGCGGCAGTGGCCGCGGCTCGCCCCGCAGGTCCACGTCGACCCGGACCCCGGCGGCCGTCGTGGCCCGCGCCAGCCGCTCCAGGTCAGCGAGGCCCTCCGCGGGGCGCGGCGCCGTCGTTTCCCGCTCCGCTTCCTCGTGGGGCGGGCCCGCCTGGCGCAGCGCGACCAGCATCCGGCGCAGCCCCGACAGCGTCTCGCGGCCCGCGGTCTCCACCGCACTCATCGCCTCGCGCGCGGCGTCCGGACGGGTGTGCACGACCCGGGCCGCCGCCCCCGCCTGGAGGGCGATGATGCCGAGGCTGTACGCGACCGTGTCATGCATCTCGCGGGCGATCCGCAACCGCTCCTCGACCAGGCCCTGTTCGGCCGCCCGTGCGGCGAGGCGCTCGCCGTGCCGACGGGTCTCGTACGCCGAGCCGCCCAGCAGCCAGGCAACGACCGCGGTCAGAGCGACGACCAGCTCCGCCGACGTACCGATGTCCCACCCGGCGAGCAGTCGGACGGCCAGGAAACCGGTGAGTGTGCCGAGCGCCATCAAGAGGGCGACGAGAGCGGTCCGGCGCGACCGGTTGGCGGCGATGAGGTACAGCGCCACATCGGCGGCCAGGAACTGGGCGAGCGGTATCTCTCCCACGCCCAGCGAGAACGTGGCGAGCGTGGCGGCGCCCAGAACCAGCGCCAGGGCCTTCAGCGGACGCCGCTCCAGCAAGAAGCAGCCGGCCGCTGCCAGGGCCACGGCAAGCAACTGCATCAGCAGACCGTCCCACCGGTAGAGCAGCACCCCGGGCCGGACGGACGGCTCGTTCTCGCCGGGCAGCCGCACCCGCACGAGGAAGGTGAGCAGCATGCCCGCGTACCAGCCCATGCCGACCCACCAACCAGGCGGCACGCGCTTGAGTCGAGGCGGAGAGAGTGAGTGGGACATGCGCCGATCGTAGCCATCGCCTCACGGACCGGCATCGGACCACGGTCGTACAACCGGGGTCGACACCAAGTCCGACAGGTGTCACCGCCGGGGCGACGACGAACGGCAGGTAGGGCCGGGAGAGTTGACTGCGTGATCGAAGTCAACGGACTGACCAAGCGATACGGCGGCGCCACCGCCGTCAACGACCTCACCTTCACCGTACGGCCGGGCGAGGTCACCGGCTTCCTCGGACCCAACGGGGCCGGCAAGACCACCACGCTGCGCATGCTGCTGGGCCTGGTCGAGCCCACCGCCGGGACGGCCACCCTCCAGGGCCGGCCGTTCCGCGAGCACCCGCGCGGACTACGGCACGTCGGCGCCCTGCTCGACGCGGGCGACGTGCACGGCGGCCGCACCGCCCGCGCCCATCTCACGATGCTCGCCCGCAGCAACAGCATCCCGCGCTCCCGGGTCGATGAACTGCTCCAGGAGGTGGGCCTCGCGGGGGCGGCCCGTCGGCGCATCGGCGGCTTCTCCCTCGGGATGCGCCAGCGCCTCGGCATAGCCACCGCGCTGCTCGGTGACCCGCCGGTGCTGCTCTTCGACGAACCGCTCAACGGCCTTGATCCGGGAGGCGTGCTGTGGGTGCGCGGGCTGTTCCGCCGGCTCGCCGCCGAGGGGCGCACCGTGTTCGTCTCCAGC
The DNA here is from genome assembly GCF_008042275.1 of Streptomyces sp. OR43. Classification (GTDB taxonomy): domain Bacteria; phylum Actinomycetota; class Actinomycetes; order Streptomycetales; family Streptomycetaceae; genus Streptomyces. Next base: position 2,859,175 of record NZ_RDBK01000043.1, read on the forward strand.
CACCTGATGACGGAGATGGAGCACACCGCCGACCGGCTTGTCGTGATCGGCCGGGGCGAGCTCATCGCGGCCGAGAGCCTGGCAGCGTTCGCCGCCCGCAGCACCCGCCTCAGTGTGATCGTGGGCACCCCCGACCCCGCGGCGCTGGCCCCGCTGCTCACCGCAGAGGGCGCCGAGGTGGTCCGGGACGGTGACCGGCTCACGGTCACCGGTCTCACCGCCGCCCGCATCGGCGAGCTCGCCCTGCACCACCGCGTACTGCTCCATGAACTCACGACACTCGGCGCCTCGTTGGAGGAGGCGTTCATGGAACTCACCGCGGACAGCGTCGAATACCTCGCAGGAGACCCCCGATGACCACAGCGCAAGCCATGAGCGCACCACCGGCCCGCCTGACCGGCGACGAACCCCGCGCCCGCTTCCGCGAACTGCTCGCCGCCGAATGGCTCAAGACGTGGTCGCTGCGCTCCACATCCTGGATGTACGCGATCACCGCACTGGCCGTCATCGGCTTCAACGCGGGCACGGCCTACGACCACTACAAGTACTGGTACCAGTACGACGATCACGGCCGCGCGTCCTTCATCGCCAACGACTCGCCCCTCATGGACGCCTTCACTGGGAACGCCGCCATGGTGCTGGTCCTGGCCGTCGCCGCCATCGGTGCTGTATCGATCACCGGCGAGTACGGCACCGGACTGATCCGCACCACGTTCACGGCCGTCCCCGACCGCCGCGCGGTGATGGCCGCCAAGGCTCTCGTACTCACCGCCGTCACCACCGTCTTCGGCGCACTCGTCGCACTGGCGTCGTTCGCGTCCACGCAAGCGATCCTCTCCGGCCGGGACGCCTCGGTGACCCTCGGCCACCCCGGTGCCGTGCGCGTTGTCGTGGCTTCCGCGCTGCTCGCGCCGGTGGCCGCGATCGCCGGCCTGGCGATCGGTGCGGTGATACGCCACACCGGAGGCGCCGTCATCGGATGCGTGGTGGTGCTCCTCCTGCTGCCGACGGTCCTCAGTGACCGCCGCCATCTCACTGCGATGCTCCGGCACACGTTGCCTTTGAGCGCGTGGGAGCGCCTCTCGGCCTCCGACCTCCATGCCCCCGCCCTCTACCCGTGGACGGTCTCCGGAGCCTGGACGGTGTATGCCGCCTGGGCACTGCTGGCGGGCACGGTGGCGGTGACCGTGGTGCACCGACGAGACCAGTGACCGTCTCCCCGACTCGCCTTCCCCGCAACGCTTTTCAGAAACCTGCTGGAAACTCTTGCGACACCTCTTGACGTGTTCACCGCCGTGACGGCAGGCTCCGAGCACCCCACGGTGGCCAGGCGCGTGGCCATCCACACCGGGTACGGACCCCACTTCCGTCCCCGCGAACGAAGGAGCCGCAATTGAGTTCCCGCGCCGCTCGCGCGACACTGGCCGGCCTGCTCGCAGCCGCCGGTATCACCGCCCTCGCCCCCTGGACCTCCCAGGCGACCCCACCGGGCGAGAAGACCGTCACCGCCACGCTGTTCGAGTGGAAGTACGACGCGGTGGCCCAGGCCTGTACGGACTCACTGGGTCCGGCCGGCTACGGCTACGTGGAGGTCTCGCCCGCCTCCGAACACATTCAGGGCGACCAGTGGTGGACCTCCTACCAGCCCGTCAGCTACAAGATCGCCGGGCGCCTCGGTGACCGCGACTCCTTCGCCTCGATGGTGGAGAGCTGTCACTCCGCCGGGGTGAAAGTCGTGGCCGACGCCGTCATCAACCACATGTCGTCCGGCTCCGGTACGGGCACCGGCGGCACGGCGTACACGAAGTACGACTACCCCGGGTACTTCCAGGACCAGGACTTCCACGGCTGCCGCAAGGACATCAGCAACTACGGTGACCGCGACGACGTCCAGACCTGCGAACTGGTCGGTCTGGCCGACCTCGACACAGGCAGCGACGACGTCCGTACGACGATCGCCGCGTACCTCTCAGACCTGCGCGGTCTCGGCGTCGACGGCTTCCGTATCGACGCTGCCAAACACATGTCCGCCGACGACATCGCCGCCATCAAGGGCAAGATGTCCGACCCGGGGTTCTGGGTCACGGAGGTCATCTACGGAGGCGGTGAGGCGGTCCAGCCCGACGAGTACACGGGCGTGGGTGACGTCGACGAGTTCCGCTACGGCGGCCACCTCAAGAGCGCCTTCCAGGGCGGCGGCATCACGGGCCTGAAGAACGTCGCCGACGGCAAACTGGCGAGCGGTAGCGCCCGTACGTTCGTCGACAACTGGGACACCGAGCGCAACGGCTCGACACTGACGTACAAGGATGGTGCGGCCTACACCCTGGCCAACGTCTTCATGCTCGCCTCGCCCTACGGCGCCCCGAACGTCTACTCAGGCTACGAGTGGTCGGACAAGGACGCGGGCCCGCCGAACGGCGGCGCGGCTGCTTGTGGCAGCGGCGGCTGGACGTGTACGCACGCGCGGACGGCGATCGCCGGGATGGTCGGCTTCCACAACGCCACGGCGGGCGCGGGGTTGACCGACTGGTGGGACAACGGCTCGTCGGCGATCGCCTTCGGCCGCGGCGACAAGGGCTTCGTGGCCATCAACAACGGTGACGGCGAGCTTCGGCAGGCGTTCGCCACGTCCCTGCCGGCGGGCACGTACTGCAACGTGGCCCAGGCATCTCCGGACGCCTGCGACGGCAACACGGTGCAGGTCGGCGACGACGGGACGGTCACGGCGACCGTCCCGGCGAAGGGCGCGCTGGCGCTGCACGGCTGATACCCGCGGCGGGGGAGCGCCTCCGGGCACCGGAGGTGCTCCCCTCGCGGCCTTGAGGTCGGGCGGTCAGCCAGGTCAGGCCAGGTCAGGCCAGGCCAGGCCAATCCAGGGAAGGCCAGGTCAGGTCAGGTCAGGCCAGGCGCTCCGGCAAGCAGGCGCTCGGCGATCAGGTGCTCGGCGCTCCGGCGATAAGGCGATCCGGCCGTCACGCGGCCCGGGTGTCGAAGTAGTGCCCCTTGTCCAGGTCCTCGATCAGCCCCGGCTGTACGGGCCGCCATCCGGACGAGGCGCGGGTCAGGGCGCTGGAGGCAGGCCCGTCCACCCCCACCAGGCCGCCCAGCCAGCCGAAGTGCGCGTCCGCGTCCTCAGAAGGAACGGAGGTGGCGGGGAGGCCGAGGTGGCGCCCGATGGCATCGGCGACGTCACGGATCGGGACGCCCTCCTCGCCGACGGCGTGCAGCGTCGACCCCGCGGGGGCGGCCTCCAGCGCGAGGCGGACGAGATGGGCGGCGTCGGCGCGGTGCACGGCCGGCCAGCGGTTGGAGCCGTCGCCGACGTACCCGGAGAATCCCTTGTCGCGGGCGATGCCGACCAGGGCCGCCATGAAGCCGTGATCGCCTTCGCCGTGCACCGTCGGGGGGAAGCGCACGACGGACGAGCGGACGTCGCTCGAAGCGAGGGAGACGGCCAGCAGGGCCGTGCCCAGCCGGGCCCGCGCGGCCGCGAACGGCGTCGGCCAGTCGGGGCTCTGTCCGTCCTCCTCGGTGGCGACCCGGCCCGGGGCGAGCCCGAGCGTCCCGGAGGCGATGACGAACGGCTTGCCGGAACCCGCGAGCGCCTCGCCGAACGTCTCGACGGCCAGGCGGTCCGCGGTGGCGGCGCCCTCGAAGCCCCCCGAGAAGGCGATGTCGTGCTTGAACGCGAGGTGGATCACGCCGTCCGCGCCGGCGGCCGCGTCGCGCAGGACGGCGATGTCGTCCAGGTCCCCGCGCACCACTTCGGCTCCCGCGGCGACGAGCGCCTCGGCCGAGGCGTCAGAGCGGGCGAGCCCGACGACCTGGTGGCCCGCGTCGATGAGTTCGGGAACGACGGCGGAGCCGATCCAGCCGGACGCGCCGGTCATGAATACACGCATGGGAGACCTCCCGGGTCGGTCGACGTTCTCCTCGTGTGCGCCAGCAGGGGATACGAGGAACCATCGATGTCAGCAACTGACATCACCCTACTCCTGATGTCGGTCACTGTCATCACATAGAATCGGCGGCATGGGTCGATGGGAGCCGAACGCGCGAGGCCGCCTGGAGCAGGCGGCCATGGAGCTCTATGGCGAACGCGGTTACGAGCAGACGACCGTGACCGAGATCGCCGCACGGGCGGGGCTCACGGAACGGACGTTCTTCCGGCACTACGCCGACAAGCGCGAGGTCCTGTTCGGCGGCTCCGCTCTGCTTCAGGAGCTCCTGGTGGACACCCTCGCCGGGGCGCCCGCGACGGCGGCGCCGATCGATGCGGTGGCTGCGGCGCTCCGCGCTGCCGCTGCCGTGTTCGACGAGCGTCGCGAGCAGTCGCAGCGGCGCCAGAAGGTCGTCTCGGCCAACGCGGAGCTGCGGGAACGCGAGCTGGTCAAGCTCGCCTCGTTGTCCGCGGCACTCGCCGAGTCCCTGCGGGCCCGCGGCGTCCCGGAACCAGCTGCGAGTCTGGCGGGGGAGGCGGGGATCGCCGTCTTCAAGGTGGCGTTCGAGGGCTGGATCGAGGGGACCGACGGCCGGTCCATGGCTGCGTACATCGAAGAGGCCCTCGACGGGCTCAAGGCCGTAATGGCGGACAGTTTGGTCTGACGACAGTGCGCCCCGCCGCGGACGTGCGTGGGTGGGCCTGACGCCGGTACACCCCGCCGCGGACCTGGGTGCGTGGGCCTGACGCCGATGCGCCCCGCCGCGGACGTGCGTCGAAGGGACTGACGGCAGTGCGCCCCGCCACGGAAGGCGGGGCGCACTGTGCTGCGCGTGTGGGGGAGAACTCGTTGGGGACGTTGGGACGTTGGGGACGTTGGAGGACGCTAGGGGAACGACACCACCTGCGATGGGATGGTGTCCGTCCCCGAGGTGGGTGATCCGGTGTCGTTGATGACGTGTTCGTACTGGCCCTGGCCGCCGAGGGAGACGACGAGCAGGTCGTGGAACTTCACGCCGGGCTTCACCGGTGCCTGGAATCCGTGGTCCTGGCGGATGGTGGGGTCGACGTTGAAGTAGCAGTAGCTGCCCAGGCCCCAGCCTTCGTGGGTGGTGACGGAGTCGTCGACCTTGTAGGCCGCGTACCCCTTCGTGTCGCCGTTCTGGACGGCGGCCTGGTTCGGGGCGTCGTACGCCTTCTCGTTCTGGAAGAAGATCGTCTTCCCGTTCTCCCCCGACCAGCGGACGTCGTACTTGTTGAAGTGCTCCACGAACAGACCGGTCGCGAGCACGTTGTCGCCGTTGACCTGGAGGCCGTAGTCGGCCCGGTTGGTCTCCCAGCCGACGCCCTCGCCGTGGTCCGCGCGCCACAGCCAGGTGTGGTCGATGATCGTGTCGTTGCTGTTGACGACCATGCCCGTGGTGGCCTTGCCGGCCCCCGCCCCGCCGACCCGGACGAACACGTCCTGGAGCGAGGTCGGGTTGTCGGCGTGGCTCGCGGACGCGCCCTCGGGGCCGACCTCGATCAGTGTGTCGGAGTTGGTGGGACCGGCGTCGACGAGTAGTCCGGCGAGCTTCACACCGTCCACGTCACCGACCTTGATGGCCGTGACCCCGTTGTCCGGGATGATCGTCGCGAGACCGAGCCCCAGCGCGACCGTGTTGGCGCGGTCGATGTCGATCGTCCGGTCGACGTGGTAGATCCCGGGCGTGAACAGCAGGTGCAGACCCTGGTCCACGGCCGCGTTGATGGTCTCCGCGGTTGCGCCGGGCTTGACCACGTAGAACTGGTCCAGCGGGATGGACTCGCCCTGCGGCGTGCCGTTGGCCCACGAGACACCGCGCGCGTTGGTGCGCTTCTCTGGCACGAAGACCTTGTAGTCGGCACCGTCCAGGTAGAGGAACGGCTTCTCCCGGGAGACGGGGGTGTTCTCCAGTGTGGTGTACGGCGGCTCGGGGAAGCTCTGGGCGGGTGCGCCCTCGACGCCGGAGAACGTCATGTTCCAGACGCCGTTGCCCCAGCTGCCGATCGAACTGTCGCGGGTGTACCACTGCTGCTGCGAGTACGGGCCGACCTGGCCGTCGATCTTGCTGTCGGCGATGTACCCGCCGCTCGCCCAGCCGTAGCCGTCGGGCGCGAGATTGAGACCGCCCTTGACGTGCATGCGGCGGAAGGGCGCGGCCTGGGAGACGGCCCAACGGTCGGTGCCGCTCACCGGGTTGAGCGCGAGGTTCTCCGCCGAGCGCCAGAAGTTCTGGGTGGCGTTGCCGTTGAACCAGCCCGCGTCGACGGTCACATCACCGTTGAACGTGGTGTCGTCCGGGTTCAGCCCGAGACCGGCGATCTGGGTGTAGAAGCCGATCTGGGCATTGATCTTGTCGTACGTGCCCGGCTTGAACATCAGCGCGTAGCGGCCGGTGCCGAACTGCGCCGACTCCTGCTGCTTGAAGACCTCGTCGACCTTGGCCTGGATGTCGGGCATGGACGGGTCGAACACCATCACGTTGGGTCCGAGGTCACCGCCGCCCTCGATG
>NZ_RDBK01000043.1:2865751-2882928 GCF_008042275.1 Streptomyces sp. OR43
GTGGTGTGGTGGTGGGGGCGGGCTCGATACGGCGGGCGCCCCGGGGAAAACGAAGGCGCCGCGGCCGCCGTCCGGAGGGACGGCGGCCGCGACAGGAATGCGGCCGGCTCGCGATGCGGCCGGGTCAGGCCATCGCGCCACCCGTCGCCTGGCGACGGCGCAGCTTGTACGCGCCGACACCGACACCGCCGAGCAGCAGCAGCGAACCGGCCGCCAGGCCGCCGCCGGTCATCGCCATCGCGCCGCCGCCGGTGTGCACGCCGCCGCTGGGCTTGTCCTTCTTCCAGCCCTCGTCGCTCTTCTCGGACTTCGAGGACGTGTCGGACTTCTCGCCCTTCTCCGTCTTGCCGGCCTCGTCGCTGCCCGGCTGCCACTCCTTGGCGACCGTCATCGACAGGGCGCCGCCACCGGCGTGCATGCCGCCGCTGGGCTTGCCCTCGTCCTTGTACTTGCCGCCCTCTTCGTCGTTGCCGGGCTGCCATTCCTTGGTGACCGTCGAGGACAGGGCGCCGCCGCCGGTGTGGACGCCGCCGCTCGGCTTCTCCTTCTTCCAGTCGGAGTTGCCGCCCTCGTCGTCCTTGCCGGGCTGCCACTCCTTGGCGACGGTCATCGACAGCGCGCCGCCGCCGGTGTGCACGCCGCCGCTGGGCTTGTCCTTCTTCCAGCCCTCGTCGTCCGACTTGCCGTGCTCGTCGCCGGTGACCGTCTTGGCCAGGGCGCCGCCGCCGGTGTGGACGCCACCGTTGGGCTTGTCCTTCTTCCAGCCGCCGTCCTCGCTGCTGGAGGACGAACCGCTGTCGTGCTCCCAGTCGCCGGTGGTCATGGCGTACGCGGAGGGAGCGGTGATCGTGAGGACCGCCGTGACGGCGGCCGTGGCGAACAGGGTGCGGGCAGAGCGCATCTGAACACGTTTCCTTTCGTCGCGACTGCGAAGAGTGACGGAGCGTCGACTCTGTGTGGCGCGGTCGCTACGTGATCCACCGTCAGCCCGGAGCCCGGAGCGCGCCATCGGGGAGCTCCGCATTGGAGCTACGGCATGGGCTCATCGAGTGGCGAAGAACGGATAATCACCCGTTGGACGGCACGGCGCGCCGAAGAGAGGTTTGGCCGCGGCCGGGTCCCCCGTTCGCTGACGGGGCCTCACCGTGCGGCAGCACGTGCGGCGCCGGTAATTGGGTTGCGCCGTCGGCTCGCGCGCTGTTCTACTCGCCGCATCAGCCGACAGGACCAGGAGAAAACGATGCGCGGATCTCACATGTTCGTCTCGACGGGAATTCACCCCACCGCTGACCACATGGAGTTCCGTGCACACGCTCAATCTTGGAATTCTGGCGCATGTCGACGCCGGTAAGACGAGTCTGACCGAGCGGCTGCTCCACGCCGCCGGAATCATCGACGAGATCGGCCGCGTCGACGACGGGAACACGCAGACGGACTCGCTCGCGCTCGAACGGCAGCGCGGGATCACGATCAAGTCCGCCGTCGTCTCTTTCGCCCTCGACGACGTCACCGTCAACCTGATCGACACCCCCGGCCACCCGGACTTCATCGCCGAGGTGGAACGGGTCCTCGGCGTGCTCGACGGTGCGGTCCTGGTCGTCTCCGCCGTGGAGGGCGTCCAGGCCCAGACCCGGGTGCTGATGCGTACGCTCCAGCGCCTGCGCATCCCCACCCTGATCTTCGTGAACAAGACCGACCGGGCCGGAGCCCGGTACGCGCCGGTGCTGCGCGAGATCACGGAGAAGCTCACCCCGCACACGGTCGCGAGGGGACCGGCCGTCACCGGCCTCGGCACCCGCGAGGCCCGCAGCGTGCCGTACGCCGACGACGACCCCCGCTTCCTGGACCGGCTCGCCGATCTGCTCACCGAGCACGACGACACACTGCTCGCCGCGTACGTCGAGGGCGGCGAGGAACTCGCACCGGCCCGGCTCAGGGCGGCACTGGCGAAGCAGGCCCGGCAGGCCCTCGTCCACCCCGTCTACTTCGGCTCGGCCGTCACCGGCGCCGGCATCACCGCCCTGACCGACGGGATCAAGGAACTGCTGCCCGCGGCCGGGGACGACGCGGACGGGCCGGTCTCCGGCACCGTCTTCAAGGTCGAACGCGGCCGGGCAGGCGAGAAGCTCGCCTGGGTCCGGATGGTCTCCGGGACCGTACGCACCCGCGACCGGCTGGTGTTCGGGCAGGGCCCCGGCGAAGTGTCCGAGGGCAAGGTGACCGGCGTCCGGGTCTTCGCCGACGGCGCGGACGCCGACGCCGCGTCGGTGGGCCCGGGGCGGATCGCGAAACTCCGGGGACTCGGGGACATCAGGATCGGTGACGCGGTCGGCGATATCCGTGCGGCGGTCACCGGGCACCACTTCGCCCCGCCGACGCTCGAATCCGTGGTGGCTGCCGCTCCGCCCACTTCCCGGGGCGAACTGCATTTCGCTCTCGCGCAACTGGCCGAGCAGGATCCGCTGATCAATCTGCGGCAGGACGACATCCGTAAGGAAGTGTCCGTATCGCTTTACGGCGAAGTGCAGAAGGAAGTCATCCAGGCGACGCTCGCGGAAGAATTCGGCATTGATGTCACCTTCCGCGGAACCACGACCATCTGTCTGGAAAAGCCGTCCGGAACCGGATCGGCTGTCGAGATCATCGACAAGGACGACAACCCCTTTCTCGCGACGGTCGGACTGCGCGTCGATCCCGCCCCGCCCGGCAGCGGGGTCACCTACCGGCTGGAGGTGGAGCTCGGCTCGATGCCGTACTCCCTGATGCGAGCCGTCGAGGAGACCGTCACCGAGACGCTCGCACAGGGCCTGTACGGCTGGCGCGTCACCGACTGCGCCGTCACGATGACGCACTCCGGCTACTGGCCCCGGCAGAGCCACTCGCACGCCGTCTTCGACAAGTCCATGTCGAGCACGGCCGGCGACTTCCGCCAACTCACGCCGCTGGTCCTGATGGCCGCGCTCCGGCAGGCCGGCACCACGGTGTACGAGCCGATGCACCGCTTCCGGGCGGAGCTCCCGGCCGACACGCTCGGGCCGCTCCTGCCGGTCCTGGCCCGCCTGCGCGCCGTCCCGGGCCCACCGTCCGTCGACGGCTCGCGCTGCGTACTGGAGGGCGAGGTCCCGGCCGCCCGGGTGCACGAACTCCAGCAGCGGCTGCCCGGGCTGACTCGCGGCGAAGGGCTGCTGGAGACCGCCTTCGACACCCACCGCCCCGTCACCGGCACCGTCCCCCGGCGCTCGCGCACGGACCACAACCCGCTCGACCGGAAGGAGTACCTGCTGCACACGATGAGGCGGGCCGGCGGCGGACAGGAGTGAGCGGCCGTCCGCGGCCCCTCAGTTCAGCATCGCCCGCGCCGCCCGCGCACTCCCGCGCACCGCCTCCGCGGCAGCCGGGTCGACGTCCGCGAGCACCTGCGCGTACTCCTCCATCTCCGCCGCCCCGCGCAGGAACTCCCCGCCCCGGACCAGCAACTGGGCCCGCTCGTAGCGCAGCCGCGCCGGGTGCGACGGCAGGAGCAGGGACAGCTCCACCGCCCACAGCGCCACGTCGTTGCGTTCCGGGCGGGCCGCCGCCCACGCCCGGATGTTGTTCAGGATCCGCAGCACGGTCTCCAGCGGCTGCGCCGGCACCAGCATCGACGCCTCCAGCGACTGCCCGGTCGCGCCCGCCACCAGCAATTCCGCGTCCTGGCCCGTCAGCGGCCGCCCACCCGCGAACGGATCGGCCAGCACCCGCTCCGCCGGATCCCCGAAACCGACCACGAAGTGGCCCGGCAGCGCCACCCCGTACACCGGAGCGCCCGCCCGCCGGGCAACCTCGATCCACACCACCGACAGCAGGATCGGCAGCCCGCGCCGCCGCCGCAGCACCTTGTGCAGCAGCGACGACTCCAGCCGCTGGTAGTCCGCCGAAGCGCCCTCGAACCCGTACCGCTCACCGAGCAGTCCGGCCAGCGCCGAGGCCCAGGCGCGTCCGGTGCGCAGCCCGTACGGCAACAGTCCCGCGAGCCGGTCCAGCTCGATCTGGGCCGCGTCCATGGCGTCGGCGTCCAGCGCGGGGTCGGCCTCCGCGCCCAGCAGCAGGCAGAGCAGCGCCAGATCCGGGCGCTCCGCCCGCGCCTCCTCGGCGAACCGGCGGCGCAGCTCGTCCTTGTCGTGCCTCTCGGGAGCCATCGCGCTACGCCGCCCGGAAGTGGTGGTACGAGTGATGCGTCGCGAAGCCCATACCGTCGTACAGCGCCCGGGCGCCCTCGTTGTCCGCCTCCACCTGGAGCCACGCCGCCGACGCGCCCTCGTCCATCGCCTGCCGGGCCAGCGCGGTCATCACGGTGGTGGCGAGCCCTCTCCTGCGGTGCTCGGGAGCCACCTCGACGGCCATGAAACCGGCCCACCGCCCGTCCACGACACACCGTCCGATCGCGGCGGGCGCCTCGTCCCCCGCCCCGCCCGGCACGGTCGCGAACCACACCGACGGGCCGCTGCCCAGGACCGCGGAGACCTGCGGGCCCGGCGCCCCGACGCGCTGGTAGCGGGCGAGCCACGTCTCGTCCACCTCCCGGCTCAGCCGCACCCGCGACACCTCGGCCGCCAGATCACCGATCGGAGCCAGCGCCGCGATCCGCACCTGAGCCGTCACCTCGCGCTGCCAGCCGTGGTCCTCCAGAGCCGCGCACAGTTCCTCCTGGGTGTCCTCGGCACCGGTCGCCGCCTGGACGTAGGCGGGCAGCCCGCGCTCCGCGTACCACTGCCGGACCCGTGCGAGCGCGGCGTCGAGCGGCACGCCCGGCTCGCCGAGCGGCAGTACGGAGTTGGCACGCCGGGTGAACCCGCCGGCGGCGCGCAGCAGCCAGTCGCCCAGGGGCTCGCTCTCCACGGGCTGCCAGGCACGTGCGCAGACCGGGGCGAGTTCGCTGAAGGAGGCCGCCGGACCGCGCCTGCGGGCCGGGGCGGCCGGCACGACCTTTCCCGCCACCAGGGCCGATTCCGGGATCCGGACGGACTCACCGCTCTTCGGTGTGACCGACAGCACACCCGTGTTCCAGGATGTGAGAACACCGACCGTGTCGGTGAATTTCGGACCCTGGGGGCCGTCCTCGGTCAGGCGCCGGACTGATACCCGTTTGCCCACGTCAGCCGGTGCAATTCGGACCTCCAGCCGTCCGCCCATGGTGAATTCCACAGCTCTGTCCGCCCCTCCTGTTCGGATCGTGCCCGGGAACGGAGATACTAGGTGCGGGCATCGACGACGCCGCGCTCCCGCGCGAGAGCCAACGCCCTACCGAGGAGGAACGACAGCGTGACCTACGTCATCGCGCAGCCTTGTGTCGACGTAAAGGACAAGGCCTGCATCGAAGAGTGCCCCGTCGACTGTATCTATGAGGGCCAGCGGTCCTTGTACATCCACCCGGACGAGTGCGTCGACTGTGGAGCCTGCGAGCCGGTCTGCCCGGTCGAGGCGATCTTCTACGAGGACGACACCCCGGAGGAGTGGAAGGACTACTACAAGGCGAACGTCGAGTTCTTCGACGACCTCGGGTCGCCGGGTGGTGCCTCCAAGCTGGGTCTGATCGAGCGCGACCACGCGTTCATCGCCGCGCTGCCGCCGCAGAACCAGTAGCAGCGCTCCGGCACGTGCGTCGCCCCGGTCCCGTACGGCTCGTCACCGTGCGGGGCCGAGGTGTTTCCCGCGGCCCCTGGGGGCCGCCCGCGTGAACCCCGTACGAGAAAGCAGAGATCCGTGTCCGCAGTCTCCTCCCGTCTCCCGGTCTTTCCCTGGGACAGGCTCGCGCCCTACAAGTCGACGGCCGGCGGCCACCCGGACGGCATCGTGGACCTGTCCGTCGGCACGCCCGTCGACCCGGTGCCCGAACTGATCCAGCGGGCGCTCGTCGCCGCGTCGGACAGCCCCGGCTATCCGACGGTGTGGGGGACGGCCGCGCTGCGCGACGCCCTCACCGGCTGGGTGGAGCGCCGCCTGGGCGCCGTCTCGGTGACGCACGAGAACGTGCTGCCCGTCGTCGGCTCCAAGGAACTGGTGGCCTGGCTGCCTACCCAGCTCGGCCTCGGCGCCGGTGACAAGGTCGCCTACCCGCGGCTCGCCTACCCGACGTACGAGGTCGGCGCCCGGCTGTGCGGTGCCGAGCCCGTCGCCTACGACGACCCGACCGAACTCGATCCGGCCGGACTGAGGCTGCTCTGGCTCAACTCGCCGTCCAACCCGACGGGCCGGGTCCTGGCCAAGGACGAGCTGACCAGGATCGTCGCCTGGGCGCGCGAGCACGATGTGCTGGTCTTCAGCGACGAGTGCTACCTGGAGCTGGGCTGGGAGGCCGAACCGGTCTCCGTGCTCCACCCGGACGTCTGCGGCGGTACGTACGAGGGCGTCGTCGCCGTCCACTCGCTCTCCAAGCGCTCCAACCTCGCCGGCTACCGCGCCGCCTTCATCGCGGGCGACGCGGCCGTGCTGAGCGAGCTGCTGCTGATCCGTAAGCACGGCGGGATGATGACGCCGGCCCCCGTCCAGGCGGCGACCGTCGCCGCGCTCGGCGACGACCGTCACGTGGCCGAGCAGCGCACCCGGTACGCGGACCGGCGCACGGCCCTGCGCACGGCGCTGGAGGCCCACGGGTTCCGCATCGAGCACAGCGAGGCGAGCCTCTACCTCTGGGCGACCCGCGACGAGCCCTGCTGGGACACCGTGGCGTACCTGGCGGAGCTGGGCATCCTGGTGGCGCCCGGTGACTTCTACGGGCCGGCGGGCGACCGCTTCGTGCGCGTGGCGTTCACGGCGACCGACGAGCGCGTGGCGGCCGCGGTCAAACGACTGGGCTGAGCCGTCCGTACGCATGGAGGGGCCCCGGGAGTGCGCACTCCCGGGGCCCCTCCATGTGCACGGACGTGGTGCGGATCAGCCGATCGGCAGGCCGCCGAGCTTGCCGGTGGGCAGACCGCCCTTGGTCACGGCGCCGGTCGCGTCGCCGAGGGTGTCGCTCGCGCCGCCCTTGGCGGCCTTGCCTGCACCCTTCGCCGCGGGCGCGGCCTTGCCGCCCGCCTCGCCGAGGGTCTTGGCCGCCACCGGCAGCGTGGTGCCGACGACCTTGCCGCCGGCCTTGCCCGCGGTGTCGGCGGCCGGCTGGGCCGCGTCGACGGCCTGGCCGAGTCCGGCGCCCTCGACGGTGGTGAGACCGCCGAGCTCCGGGGCCTGCGGGAGCTGCGCGGCACCTGCGACACCGGCCGCACCGACCACGGGGGCCGCACCCGCCGCGATCAGCAGCGCGGTACGGGCGATCCGACGGGTCAGGGGGAGGGACATGATGCTCCTTCGACGGGGTGGGAAATCCTGGTGTCCGTGGGCCGGACGCCATGACAACCGTCGTGGGGGAGGGAGAGGTTGCGGTGTGCCGAGGTAAAGATCGGGTAATGCGTCACATAATCCGCAACGGAGAAACCCGGGCGGACACGGCAGCGAGCGCCCCTGCGCCGAACCGTCACTTCCCTTTGGCCGCAAGGCGATAGCCGCGTACGGAAGGCAGTCCGGGGGGTGCGGTGCGGAGCCCGTCCGGAGAAGGAGCGGACTCCCCTGGACGGGTGACGGGCCGTACTACTGCGCGAGGCCTATCCGGACCGCAGTGGTGCCCGATTCCTTGCGCTCCGTCCGCCAGCCCGACCCGGAGTCCCACTTCTTGCCGGCGTACGCGACCTCGTCGATGCCGAGCGCCTCGGACTGCGCGACCGCCCAGTGCGCGAGCTCCCAGCCGCGCCGCGGAACCCCGTCCTGGCCGGCCCCGAGAGCCGTCCGCACCGGAACCGAGAGCCTCCCCGCGTCCGCGGCCGCCCCGGCGGCCGGGGTCTTCGCCGCCTCCGCGTCCTCGGAAGGCAGCACGTCCTTGCCGAAGGAGCGCACCAGCGCGGCCCGGACCTTCGCCGCCTCGCCCGTCCCGGCCGTGCTCCGCGGCGGATCGCAGTTCAGGGCCGCCGGCGCCCGGCCGGTCAGCGCCGCCGCCAGCAGCGCGGCATCCGGCTCGTGCTTCGCGTACGCCTGCGGGAAGCCACTGCGCTGGACCCGCTGCGCGGCCACGGTGAGCGGCAGCCGCGAGTAGCCGGGCACCTCGGCCAGGTGCTCGTAGAACTTCCCGGCCGAGTACACGGGGTCCAGGATCTGCTTCTCGGTGCCCCAGCCCTGGGACGGGCGCTGCTGGAAGAGGCCCAGCGAGTCCCGGTCGCCGTGCTCGATGTTGCGCAGTCCGGACTCCTGCAGCGCCGTCGCCAGCGCGATCGTCACCGCGCGCTCCGGCATGCCGCGGGTGGTGCCGACCGCGGAGATCGTCGCGGCGTTCGCCGCCTGCTCCGCGGTCAGCCGGTACGTCCGTCCCTCGCCGTCCGAACCGTCGGCCGACTCCACCGTGCACTGGTCGGAGCCCTTGCCGCCGGTCACGTACTGCACGGTCAGATAACCGGCCACCGCCACGAGTACGGCGAAGGCCGCCGTGAGGCGCAGACGACGGCTGCGGGCGGTGTGTCGGCGGGCAGGGGCAACGGTCCGGGGCACGGGGCCACCGTACGCGAGGCACGGTGCCTGTCCGGAGTCCCCCGTCGTTCGCGCGGAGCGCGGGCGCAGCGGCGGTCGGTGCGTGCGTGCCGGGCGTCGGGACACAGGCGGGGGGCTCCGGACAGGCACTAGGGTCGTAGCCATGGCCGAAAGCACGCTTGACCTCACACTGGACGGACCCGCGCTCACCGCGTGGCTCGTCGACTTCCCCTCGGTCAGCGGGGAGGAGAAGGGCCTCGCCGACGCCGTCGAGTCGGCGCTGCGGACCCTCCCGCACCTGACCGTCGACCGGCACGGCAACAACGTCGTCGCCAGGACGAACCTGGGCCGCGCCGAGCGCGTCGTACTGGCGGGTCACATCGACACCGTGCCGATCGCCGACAACGTGCCCTCGCGCCTCGACGAGGACGGCCTGCTGTGGGGCTGCGGCAGCTCCGACATGAAGTCGGGCGTCGCCGTCCAGCTGAGGATCGCCGCCACCGTGCCCGAGCCCAACCGCGACCTCACCTTCGTCTTCTACGACAACGAAGAGGTCGCCGCCGACCTCAACGGACTCGGGCACATCGCCGCCGCCCACCCCGACTGGCTGACGGCCGACTTCGCCGTCCTCCTGGAGGGCTCCAACGGAGAGGTCGAGGGCGGCTGTCAGGGCACGCTGCGCGTCTTGCTGCGCCTGGAGGGCGAGCGGGCGCACTCCGCCCGCAGCTGGATGGGGTCCAACGCCGTCCACGCCGCCGCGCCCGTCCTCGAAAGGCTCGCCGCCTACGAACCGCGCAAGCCGGTGATCGACGGACTGGAGTACCACGAGGGGCTGAACGCCGTCCGGATCGAGGGCGGCGTCGCCAACAACGTCATCCCCGACGCCTGCACCGTCGTCGTGAACTACCGCTACGCCCCCGACCTGAGCGCCGAGCAGGCCATCGCCCATGTGTACGAGGTCTTCGCCGGCTGCGGCGTCGCCGAATTCATCGTCGACGACCACTCCGGCGCGGCCATGCCGGGCCTGTCCCACCCCGCGGCCAAGGCCTTCATGGACGCGGTCGGCGGCACCGCGAAGCCCAAGTTCGGCTGGACGGACGTGGCACGCTTCGGCGGCCTCGGCGTGCCCGCGGTGAACTACGGCCCCGGCGACCCGATCCTCGCCCACAAGCGCAACGAGCACGTGAAGGTCGAACGGATCACCCACTGCGAGGACCGGCTCCGCTCCTGGCTCACGACCTGACCCCTCACATTCCCCTGCCCGTAACCTCCGGCGATCTACGCTGGCGGGAGACAGGGCGCCGCAGGGCGGCCCTGACGTCGGCGTAGGGAGCAGTCATGGGCAACGCGGAGGACGCAAGGATCCCTGAGGGCGCGGAGGTCCCCGAGGGAGCGGTCAGGCCCGAGGAACAGCGGCTCGGCCCGGTGCTGCGCCGCAGGGACCAGGTGCAGCCCGGTACGACCGATCAGCGGCTGCTGGACTCCGAGGGCGACTCCGAGTGGGTGCACACCGACCCGTGGCGGGTCATGCGCATCCAGTCGGAGTTCGTCGAAGGCTTCGGCGCGCTCGCCGAACTGCCGAGCGCCATCAGCGTCTTCGGATCCGCCCGCACACCCGCCGGCGCGCCGGAGTACGAGGCAGGGGTACGCATCGGCCGCGCGCTCGTCGAGGCGGGCTTCGCGGTGATCACCGGGGGCGGCCCCGGCGCGATGGAGGCGGCGAACAAGGGCGCCCGGGAGGCGAAGGGCGTCTCGGTCGGCCTCGGTATCGAGCTGCCCTTCGAGTCGGGCCTCAACCCCCACGTCGACATCGGCGTCAACTTCCGCTACTTCTTCGTCCGCAAGACGATGTTCGTGAAGTACGCACAGGGCTTCGTCGTCCTGCCCGGCGGCCTCGGCACCCTGGACGAACTCTTCGAGGCACTCACCCTCGTTCAGACGGGCAAGGTCACCCGCTTCCCGATCGTGCTGTTCGGTACGGAGTACTGGGGAGGCCTGGTGGACTGGCTGCGGGACACGGTGGTGGCCCAGGGCAAGGCGTCGGCGAAGGACCTGCTGCTGTTCCACGTCACGGACGACGTGGACGAGGCGGTGAACCTGGTGACGAAGGAGGTCGGGCGGTAGCGCTTCCGCCCCTTCCAGCCCCTCCGGCGTCTGAGGAGCGGGGGTCGGAGAGACACGGGATGCGAAGCGGTGCGCTCAGGCTGGGCCGGCGCGAGTTCGGTGCGCAGGAACCGGTGATCATGGCGATCGTGAACCGCACCCCGGACTCCTTCTACGACCAGGGCGCCACCTTCCTCGACGAGCCCGCCCTCTCCGACTACGCCAGCCCTCGCCGCGCCACCGCCGGCGCCCGGTGTCCGGCGATGGACGCCACCATGTCCAGGACGTCCCGCGTCTCCGCCACCTCGTGCACCCGGTACACCCGCGCCCCCAGCCACGCGGACACCGCGGTCGTCGCCAGCGTGCCGAGCAGCCGCTCCTTCACCGGCCGGTCGAGCGTCTCGCCGACGAAGTCCTTGTTGGACAGGGACACGAGCACCGGCCACCCCGTCTCCGCCATCTCGCCGAGCCGGCGTGTCGCCTCCAGCGAGTGCCGGGTGTTCTTCCCGAAGTCGTGACCGGGGTCGATCATGATCCCGTCCGGCCGGACTCCCAGATCCACGGCCCGCTCGGCCAGCCCCACGGTCACCCGCAGGATGTCGGCCATCACGTCCTCGTACCCGGCCCGGTGCGGCCGGGTACGCGGCTCGGCGCCGCCCGCGTGGGTGCAGACGAGGCCGGCCCCGTACCGCGCGGCGACCTCCGCCAGCTTCGGGTCGACGCCGCCCCACGCGTCGTTCAGCAGGTCGGCCCCGGCTTCGCAGACGGCCTCCCCGACCTCGTGGCGCCAGGTGTCGACGCTGATCACTACGTCCGGGTGGCGGCGGCGCACCTCGGCGACGAACCCGACGGTGCGACGGGCCTCCTCCTCGGCGGTGACCTCCTCGCCGGGGCCCGCCTTCACCCCGCCGATGTCGATGATCGCGGCGCCGTCGGCCACCGCCTGCTCGACCCGGGAGAGTGCGGGCTCGTCGAGGAAGGTGGCGCCCTGGTCGTAGAAGGAGTCCGGGGTGCGGTTCACGATCGCCATGATCACCGGTTCCTGCGCACCGAACTCGCGCCGGCCCAGCCTGAGCGCACCGCTTCGCATCCCGTGTCTCTCCTTCGAACCTTCGGACCTTCGGACCTTTGAATCCGCCCAGCAGATCTCCGCCGGAGCCGACTGCGACCCTAACTGTCAGTGCCGCATGGCACGATCGGACCCGGACGAATTCCGCTCCCGGGGAGATACGCGTGTTCTGGTTCTTGCTGCTCGCGATGGTGGTGGTGGTTGCCGCGGTCACGCTCGCCGTGGTCGGCGGAGGGAAGAGCGCCATCCTGCAGGACGTGGCGCCCGAGCAGCTGACGGATCCGCTGCCCGCGACGCGCCCGGTCGGCCGCGCGGACGTCGAGGCGCTCCGGCTGCCCGTCGCCGCGCGCGGTTACCGGATGGCCGATGTCGACGACGCGCTGGGCCGGCTCGGCGCCGAGCTCGCCGAGCGCGACGCCCGGATCGCGGAGCTGGAGTCGGCGCTCGCCGGCGCCCAGGCCACGAGAGCCGGCCGGCCCGATCTTCTCAAGCGGCCCGAGGACGCCCCACGGTCGCCCTGGGAGGCTCCGGAGGCGCAGGACGGAGTTCCGCGGCCCGACGAGGAGACCGGGCGATGAGCGGCGGCGCCGAAGCGGCGGCGGACGGCGGACTGCGCTGCCCCTGGGGCCTGTCCACCGAGGACTACCTCGTCTACCACGACACCGAGTGGGGCCGGCCGGTCCACGGTGACGACGCCCTCTTCGAACGGCTGTGTCTGGAGGCGTTCCAGTCCGGGCTGTCCTGGCTGACGATCCTGCGGCGCCGCGAGGGCTTCCGCAGCGCGTTCGCCGGGTTCGGCATCGCGAAGGTGGCCGCGTTCACCGACGCGGACCGGGAGCGGCTCCTCGCCGACGCGGGCATCATCCGCAACCGGGCGAAGATCGACGCCACCCTCGCCAACGCCCAGGTGCTGACGGGCTGGCGGGACGGCGAGCTGGACGAACTGATCTGGTCGTACGCCCCGGATCCCGCGAGCCGCCCCGCCCCTCGCGTCCTCGGAGACGTGGCGGCCGTCACCGCGGAGTCCACGGCACTGTCGAAGGACCTCAAGAAGCGCGGGCTGCGGTTCATCGGTCCGACCACGGCCTACGCCCTGATGCAGGCGTGCGGCCTGGTCGACGACCACCTCGCGGACTGCGTGGCCCGCGGCGGCGGCTCGGCGGCCTAGCCGGGAGCCGGACTACCGCCCCACGTACTTCGGCGACCTGTCCTTGTCGAGGAACGCCTGCACCGCGGTCCCGTGGTCCTGCGACGCGCCCGCCCTCGTCTGGAGTTCGTCCTCCTTCTCCAGTGCCTCGCCCAGGGTGTGCCCGGCGCCGTAGGCGAGGGACTCCTTGAGTGCCGCGTACGCGACCGTGGGGCCGTCCGCGAGGGCGCGGGCCACCGCGGTGGCCTCGGCGACGAGGTCGGCGGCGGGCACCAGCTTGTTCACGATGCCCAGGTCATGGGCGGCCTGCGCCGAGATGGAGCGCGGGAAGAGCAGCAGATCGGCGGCGCGGCTCCGGCCGATCAGCCGGGGCAGTGTCCACGACACACCCGAGTCGGCCGTCAGGGCGACCCCGGCGAACGAGGTGTTGAACGAGGCGGTGTCGGCGGCGACCCGGTAGTCGCAGGCGAGCGCGAAGCCGAAGCCCGCTCCGGCCGCGGCACCGTTGATCCCGGCGACGACCGGCTTGGGCATCTCCGTGAGTGCCCGCACGATGGGGTTGTAGTGCTCCCGCACCGTGCTGAGCGCGTTGCCGCCGCCCGACGCGCGGACCTCGGCCAGCTTGGAGAGGTGCTCCTTGAGGTCCTGGCCGACGCAGAAGGCGCGCCCGCCGGCCGCGGTGAGCAGAACCGCCCGCACGGCGGTGTCGGCACCGGCCGACTGCAGGGCGTCTCGCAGAGCCACCTTGGCCGCGGTGTCCATGGCGTTCATCGCGTCCGGACGGTTGATCGTGATCGTCGCGAGCCCGCCGCTCACTTCATAGAGCACGGAGTCGTCGTGATCGGCCATGTGCGGTCCCCTTTGCGCCTCGTTCAACATGCCTGTCCAGGCAAGCATGGCCGACTTCGGCGAGGGCGAACATGTGACCTGCGTCTAACAATTCCGCCGCGAAGAGGGGGGCGGGGGGACGGAGTATCGCAGTCGGATCGCCGAATTGGGTGGTTTTGAGAGAGCGCGTTGCGCAAGCGATGCAGAGCGATGTTGGTCATCGGGGTCTGTGATGCGGGATAATGGCCTGGAAGCAATGTGTTCGATGCCGGTGAGGCAGCGCCTGTCATGGGGCCGCCGGTTGCGATGAGCTGGTTTCAGGAAGGGGAACGAGCATGGCGGCCATGAAGCCGCGGACGGGCGACGGCCCGCTCGAGGTGACAAAGGAGGGGCGGGGCATCGTCATGCGCGTTCCGCTCGAAGGCGGCGGTCGGCTTGTCGTGGAGCTGACTCCGGACGAGGCCGATGCACTCGGCGATGCCCTCAAGAAGGTCGTCGGCTAGCAGAAGGCGCCCACACTTCACCACTGCCCCGGCACGGTCTCCGTGCCGGGGCAGTGGTGCGTTCCGGGTGCGCTGCGGCGGTGCGGGGCTGACGGGGGGGCCTCAGCCCCGGCGTACCGCGCAGAGGAGGCCGTCGCCCACCGGCAGCAGCGTGGCCATCAGTTCCTGGCTCTCGCGGACSGCCCGCAGCAGTTCGCGCAGCCGCAGCACCTCGGCGGGCTGGGCCGCGGAGTCCACCGTGCGGCCGTCCGCGAAGACGCCCTCGAAGCAGACCAGGCCGCCGGGCCGCAGCAGGCGCAACGATTCAGCGAGGCAGTCCAGGCTCTCCATCCGGTCGCCGTCGCAGAACACGAGGTCGTAACCGCCGTCCGCCAGCCGGGGGAGGACGTCGAGGGCGCGGCCGGGGATGAAGCGGGCCCGATTGGCGGCGAAGCCCGCCGCGCGGAACGCCTCGCGGGCGAACTGCTGGCGCTCGGGTTCCGGGTCGACCGTGGTCAGTACGCCGTCGGGGCGCATGCCGTGCAGCAGATAGAGGCCGGACACGCCCGTTCCGGTGCCGATCTCCGCCACCGCTTTGGCGTCCGTGGTGGCAGCGAGAAGGCGCAGCGCAGCGCCGGTGCCTGGTGACACCGAGCGGAGCCCCGCGTCCCGTGCCCGGTCCCGGGCCCAGCGCAGTGCTTCGTCCTCGGCGACAAAGGCATCGGCGAACGCCCAGCTCGTCTGCCGGTTGGCGGTAATGACCCTCTCCTGTCCCCGTAGTTGGCGCAACGGTGACTGTATCCGCTGCGCCCGGGAACCCGCAGATGGGACCGGGCGTTAGGGAAGGGCAGGGGAAAGCACGTGGGATCGGGCCCGCAGACCGGGCCCCGGACCGGCGGCCAGGACGTTCCCGGGGGAGACCCCGGCCCCAGCAGGAAAAAGGCTTATCCGGAGCTAACGGGCGAGGTGGCTAGGGTAGGGGCTCCACTGGACACCACCAGAGCCGACAGGGGAGGTGCGGCTGCGCCTGTGGATCGGGGAGGAGTGCTGTGGCGCTTTCTCAGGTCGGCGGGTGAGCCGAAATCCGTGACCAACATTGCTGACCGTTCTTCCAACGACTCCGCACCGACCGCGACCTTCGCCTCAGATGCGGACTCCCAGGCGTGGACGCCGCCCTCATGGGAAGAGATCGTCAGCACGCACAGCGGTCGTGTCTACCGCCTTGCCTACCGACTGACGGGTAACCAGCACGACGCCGAGGATCTCACTCAGGAGGTCTTCGTCCGGGTGTTCCGTTCGCTTTCGACGTACACGCCCGGCACCTTCGAGGGCTGGCTGCACCGCATCACGACCAACCTGTTCCTGGACATGGTCCGTCGTAAGCAGCGCATCCGTTTCGACTCCCTCGGGGACGACGCCGCGGAGCGGCTGCCGAGCCGTGAGCCGTCTCCGCAGCAGGTCTTCAACGACACCCACTTCGACGCGGACGTCCAGCAGGCGCTGGACACCCTCGCGCCCGAATTCCGGGCCGCGGTCGTGCTCTGCGACATCGAGGGACTCTCGTACGAGGAGATCGCCGCGACACTCGGCGTGAAGCTCGGCACCGTGCGCAGCCGTATCCACCGCGGACGCTCGCACCTGCGCAAGGCGCTGCAGCACCGTTCGCCCGAGGCCCGTGCCGAGCAGCGCTCCCTGGCGGGCGCCCTCGTGTCAGGGGAGGGCGGAACGGCGTGAGCGGCACAGGTCCGACCTCCGCGGAACAACATCTGGGCGACCGTCTCGCCGCGCTGGTGGACGGCGAGCTGAAACACGACGCCCGCGACCGGGTGCTCGCCCACCTCGCGACCTGTGGCAAGTGCAAGGCCGAGGCTGCCGCCCAGCGGCGCCTGAAGAGTGTCTTCGCACAGTCGGCCCCGCCCTCGCCCTCCGAGGGGTTCCTTGCCCGTCTCCAGGGCCTTCCCGGTGGACCGGGTGGTGACGACGCCCGTCGGGGAAGACCTCTGGGTGAACCGGGGCGCTTCGGCGACGGCGTCCTTCCCGTGATGCACCCCCACGGCAGCCGCGCGGAATCTCCTTCCGACGACTCCGTGCCGGCCACCTTCGGCTACCTTCCGACGCTGCACGGTTCGACCGCGGTGATGCCCGCAGCTCCGGCCGGTTCCGTCTTCCGGATCCATGAGGTCGGTCGCGAGGGCGACCGCTCGCCGTGGCGCGGCCGCCGGTTCGCCTTCGCCGCCGCCAGCGCCGTCTCACTGGCCGCCATCGCACTCGGCGGCGCTCTGCCGACGGACTCCGGCACCGAGACCCCCACGCGCGCCGAGGGCCCGGGCAGCGCCGTGGCCCCGATCGACGCCGACGCCCGCGCGGAGAGCGGCAACGTCAGCCGTCGCGGAGGCGGCAGCCACGGCACGCTCGCCGCGGCCGGCACCGACCGCCCGTTCTCGCTCGCGGTGAACGCGGCGCCGCCGGCGTTCTCCTCGACGCCCTCCCTGCTCGGCACCGGCGATCTGAGCGGCAACGCCTTCGCGCTGACCGCCCGGACCACCGTGTCCGCGCCGTCGCTGATACGTCCCGACGCAAGCAACCCGCTGTTCGCCCGTGCCCTCGGCAGCGGACTCGCCCCGGCCACCCCGGCGCCGTCCGCGGACCCGTCCCGGAGCCCCACCACGGCCGCCGGAGTGCCGGCCCCCGCCCAGCACGGCCTGCCGCTTTCGCCCCGTCACTGAGGAAGGCCGCCGTACGGGGCTGCGCAGGGCATCCGTAAACCTGGTTGAATTCCGGCAGGATTTCCGGAGGGACGCCCCTGGCGGGGCGTGCAGAGGCCGGTTCACGGCAGTTGCGGGGAGAGCATGGACGACGGGAAGGCCACCGAGCCGAAGGCGAAGTGGTGGAGCCGGCCCACGCCGGGGCGCAGCACGCGCACGGCGCCTCAGGAGCCGTCGCCCGTCGAGGACGCGATGCCCCGGGCCGGCGCACCCGGCGTCAGCGAGGCACCCCAGGACGCACCGCGTGAGAC
>NZ_RDBK01000043.1:2883028-2933917 GCF_008042275.1 Streptomyces sp. OR43
GTGTTGGACAGGTCGAAGGGCGCGCCGATGGCCACCACCGGGTCCCCGACCCGCACGCCCAGCACCAAGCCCAGCCCCCGTCGCCGCAGTGGCTCCAGTACGACCCCTGGGGCGCACCCCGGCAGCCCCTCATCACCCAGCCCGGGCCGCCGCTCGGCCCCGACGGCCGGCGGAAGAGCCGGCGCGGGCCGGTCCTCGTCGGCGCGCTGCTCCTCGCCCTGGTGGCGGGCGGCATCGGCGGCGGGATCGGCGCCTACATCGAGCGCAACGGCGGCCTCACCTCGGTCGAGCTTCCCCAGGACGAGAGGAACGGCGGCGGMCGCGCCCCCGACAGCGTCGCCGGCATAGCGGCGAGCGCCCTGCCCAGCGTGGTCACCCTGCACGTCAGCGGCACCACCGAATCGGGTACCGGCACCGGCTTCGTCCTGGACGACCGGGGCCACATCCTGACCAACAACCACGTGGTCGCCCCGGCCGGGTCCTCCGGCGACATCACCGTGACGTTCAGCGGCGGCGAGACGGCGAGCGCCGAAGTCGTCGGCACGGACAGCGGCTACGACCTGGCCGTGGTCAAGGTCAGCGGGGTCTCGGGCCTGAAGCCCCTGCCCCTGGGGAACTCCGACAACGTGCGGGTCGGGGACCCGGTGGTGGCCATCGGCGCGCCCTTCGACCTGTCCAACACCGTCACGTCCGGCATCATCAGCGCCAAGGACCGGCCGATCACCGCGGGCGGTGAGAAGGGTGACGGGAGCGACATCAGCTACGTCGACGCGCTCCAGACCGACGCTCCGATCAACCCGGGCAACTCCGGCGGCCCGCTGGTGGACACCGACGCGCATGTGATCGGGATCAACAGCGCCATCCGCGCCGCCGACAGCGGTTCGACGACGGAGGGCGGTCAGGCGGGTTCCATCGGGCTCGGCTTCGCCATCCCGATCAACCAGGGCAAGCGCGTCGCCGAGGAGCTCATCAACACCGGAAAGGCCACCCACCCGGTGATCGGTGTGAGCCTCGACATGAAGTACACGGGCGACGGTGCCAAGGTCGGGGCCGACGGTGCCGACGGCAAGTCCTCCGTCACGGAGGGAGGCCCCGGGGCGAAGGCGGGCATCCGGCCGGGTGACATCATCACCGAAGTGGACGGCAGGCGGGTGCACAGCGGCGAGGAGCTCATAGTGAAGATCCGCTCGCACCGGCCGGGCGACCGGCTGAAGCTCACGCTGACCCGCGGTGGTAAAGACCTGTCCATGACTTTGACGCTCGGCTCGGCAACGGGCACGTGACGGCCACGAGAAGCTACCGCCCGGACAGTTTCGCCGGGTACCGTGGGCCGAGTCCGGACCCCCATCCGACCTGGTCGCGGAGAACACGAGGAGCCGCAAGGTGTTCAATGACATAGGCCCACTGGAGCTGGTGGCGCTCGCCATCATCGGCGTGCTCGTCTTCGGCCCGGACAAGCTCCCCAAGGTCATCCAGGACGCCTCGCGTTTCATCCGCAAGATCCGGGAGTTCTCGGAGAGCGCCAAGGAAGACATCCGTACGGAGCTCGGCCCGGAGTTCAAGGACTTCGAGTTCGAGGACCTGAACCCGAAGACGTTCGTCCGCAAGCAGCTCATGGACGGAAACGACGACCTCGGGCTGAAGGAGATCCGGGAGAGCTTCGACCTGCGCAAGGAGGTCGCCGAGATCACCGACGTGGTGAACGGGCGCGACACCCCCGCCGTGGAGGCGAAGACCGGCGTGTCGGGCGCTGCCGCGGTCACCGCGGCCAACGGCTCGGCGGGCGCTCCCGACCTGCTCAAGAAGCGCGAGCAGCCCACGAAGACCGACCACCCGCCCTTCGACGCAGACGCCACCTGACCCACGTCAATCCCGACTCGTCCGGACGGTATGGCTATTCTCCATCTGTCCGGTTGTGAGTACGCCCGCGGGGGGCGGGCCGCTCCGGACCTTGACGATCGAGGAGGCGGCCGGGCAGATGGAGACAACGAGTCGGGTGGGCGCGGATGGTGCGCCGGACACAGCCACGGCGGAGGGGGTGCCGGCGGCCCGGCTCACGGTCGACGGCTATCTGCAGGCGCCGTTCCCCTGGTACGGACTGGACGAGGCCTTCACCGGGCGCCGCTGGCTGATGCAGGTGGGCACCGCGGCGGACGGCACGGTCCAGCACGGCTCGACCGGTCACGGTGACGAGCCGTCGGTACGGGGCGGCGACTCCGGTGCGGACAAGCAGCGCTTCGCGGTGGTCGTCACCGTCGCCAGCAGCCCGGTACGGCGCACGGGCGACGGCACGGGGGTCCTGGACGCGACGACCGTCTCCTCGGCGGCCTGGCTGGCGGGCTCAGGACTGCTCGCCTACACCTGGCCCCCGCAGATGGACCACACCCTGCGTGACGACTGGCTGGACCAGCAGACGGAGACGGCGTTCGAGCTCGCCGACGATCTGGACGGTCCGGCGTGGTCGGTGCTGTCACTGCCCGTCGACGGTGTGCCGGTGTCCTTCCACTACCGCGAGTCCGAGTTCGGCTGGGTGCTGGCGGGGTCGGCACAGGGCGTGCACATCGGGGCGTACGGGCGGGGGATGAGCGCGTACGGGCTGGGGTTCTCGGTCGTCGAGGACATCGCTTCGTACGACGCGTAGGTCCCGGGCTCGCCGGCATCCGAGGCGCGAGGGTCCGGGGCGSCGCCCCGGACCCTCGCCTCGRACGCCGGCGAGGCCGATTCCTCAGAACTTGTTGCGCGGCGTGATGCCCAGCGACATGCCGGACAGGCCGCGCTGACGGCCGCCCAGCTTGTCCGCGATCGAGCGCAGGGCCTTGCCGGCCGGGGAGTCGGGGTCGGAGAGCACGACGGGCTTGCCCTCGTCGCCGCCCTCGCGCAGCCGTACGTCGATCGGGATGGAGCCGAGCACCGGCACCTCCGCGCCGACCGTCTTCGTCAGGCCTTCGGCCACCCGTGCGCCACCGCCCGAGCCGAACACGTCGACCATCTCGTCGCAGTGCGGGCACGGCATGCCCGACATGTTCTCGACGACGCCGACGATCTTCTGGTGGGTCTGCACGGCGATCGAGCCGGCCCGCTCGGCCACCTCGGCGGCGGCCTGCTGCGGGGTCGTGACGACCAGGATCTCCGCGTTCGGCACCAGCTGGGCCACGGAGATCGCGATGTCACCCGTGCCCGGCGGCAGGTCGAGCAGCAGGACGTCCAGGTCGCCCCAGTACACGTCGGCGAGGAACTGCTGGAGTGCGCGGTGCAGCATCGGTCCGCGCCACACCACCGGGGCGTTGCCCGGGGTGAACATGCCGATGGAGATGACCTTCACACCGTGCGCCGACGGCGGCATGATCATGTTCTCGACCTGGGTCGGCTTGCCGTCCGCACCGAGCATCCGGGGCACGCTGTGCCCGTAGATGTCCGCGTCCACGACACCGACCTTGAGCCCGTCGGCCGCCATCGCCGCCGCGAGGTTCACCGTCACCGAGGACTTGCCGACGCCACCCTTGCCGGAGGCGACCGCGTACACCCGCGTCAGCGAACCGGGCTGGGCGAACGGCACCTCGCGCTCCGCCGTGCCGCCGCGCAGCGACGACGCCAGGTCCTTGCGCTGTTCGTCGCTCATCACGTCGAGGGTGACCTCGACCCGGGACACTCCCTCGACGCGGGCCACCGCGTCCGTCACGTTCTTGGTGATCGTCTCGCGCATCGGACAGCCGGAGACGGTGAGATACACCGTGACAGCGACCACACCGTCAGGATCGATCTCGACCGATTTCACCATGCCGAGTTCGGTGATCGGACGGTGGATCTCCGGGTCGTTCACTGTCGCCAGTGCCTCAAGCACCGCGTCTTCCGTAGCCATACGGACGATGGTACGGCGCGTGTAGCTACACGCGGGTAGCCCCGTCAGCGGTCTTCGTCACTCTCGGCCGGGTACAGGGCGCGGCGCTCGTCCAGGTCCTTCGCCAGGTCCTCCAATTCGGACCGGATCCAGTCGCGCGTGGCGACCTCGCCCAGACCCATCCGCAGCGCGGCGATCTCCCTGGTCAGGTACTCGGTGTCGGCGATGGACCGCTCGTTCTGCTTGCGGTCCTGCTCGTGGGTGACCCGGTCGCGGTCGTCCTGCCGGTTCTGCGCGAGCAGGATCAGCGGGGCCGCGTAGGAGGCCTGGAGCGACAGCATCAGGGTCAGGAAGATGAACGGGTACTCGTCGAACCGCAGGTTCCCGGGCGCGAAGATGTTCCACACCACCCACAGGATGATGATCAGCGTCATCCAGACGATGAACCGTCCGGTGCCCAGGAAGCGCGCGATGCGCTCCGAGAAGCGGCCGAAGGCCTCGGGGTCGTACTCCGGCAGCAGCCGCCGGCGCGGGGCCCTGGGCTGGTCCAGCCGGGCCCTGGGGGTGCGGGTCAGCGCCGTCGAGCCGTTCGACGCCCTGGAGCGGTCCTCACCGGTCACCGGGCACCCCCTCGCGGCCGTGGAAGTCGGTCTCCCGCCAGTCGTCGGGCAGCAGGTGGTCCAGGACGTCGTCGACCGTCACCGCGCCCAGCAGCGAGCCGCTCTCGTCCACCACGGGCACCGAGACCATGTTGTACGCCGCCAGGTAGCTCGTCACCACCGACAGCGGGGTGTGCGGGGGCAGCGCCACCAGGTCGCTGTCGACGAGCGAGCTGACCAGGGTGAACGGCGGGTCGCGCAGCAGCCGCTGGAAGTGCACCGTGCCCAGGTACTTGCCCGTGGGCGTCTCGTCGGGCGACCGGCATACGTACACCTGGGCGGCCAGAGCCGGGGAGAGGTCGGACTGGCGGACCCGGGCGAGCGCGTCGGCCACCGTCGCGTCCGGGCGCAGGATGATCGGCTCGGTGGTCATCAGACCGCCGGCTGTCCGCTCCTCGTACGACATCAGGCGCCGCACGTCGGCCGCGTCGTCCGGACGCATCAGGGTCAGCAGCCGCTCCTTGTCCGCCTCGGGCAGCTCGGAGAGCAGGTCGGCCGCGTCGTCGGGGTCCATGGCCTCCAGGACGTCCGCGGCGCGCTCCTCCTTCAGCTTGCCGATGATCTCCACCTGGTCGTCCTCGGGGAGCTCCTCCAGGACGTCGGCGAGCCGGTCGTCGTCCAGCGCGGCGGCGACCTCCGCCCGGCGCTTCGGGGTCAGGTGGTGCAGGGCGTTGGCCACATCGGTGGGCCGCAGCTTCTCGAACGTGGCGACGAGCGACTCCGCGCCCTGACCGTGCTCCTCCAGCGAGAAGCCGCTGACCGCCGACCACTCGACGGTCAGGGTCTCGCCCTTGCGGCGCAGCGCCCCGCCCCGGCCCTTGCGGACGAAGTACTTGTCGATCTCCCAGTCGCGGCGGGCGGGCAACTGCTGGATGGCCACGTCCAGGATCGTGACCTCCTCGCCGGTCTCCACCAGACTGACCCGCCGGTCGAGGAACTCGCCGAGCACCAGACGTTCGGTGGGCCGCTGTTCGAATCGCCGCATGTTGACCACGCCGGTGGTGATGACCTGTCCCGACTCGATGCCCGTCACCCGGGTCATCGGCAGGAAGATCCGGCGCCGGCTCACCACCTCGACGACGATGCCGAGCAGCCGGGGCGGCCGGCCGCCGACCCGGAGCATCGCGACCAGGTCGCGGACCCGGCCCACCTGGTCGCCGTTGGGGTCGAAGACGGGGACGCCGGACAGATGCGAGACGAAGACGCGGGGCGTGCCTGGAGCCATGCGTGCGCCTCCTTCTCCGCCGACGCGTTGACGCATCCGGTCTGTTCAGACAGCTCTTGCACCCTTATGACGTGATCAGGCTAGCCCGTACCACTCCGTGACGCCGCGGTGAACCGTCCGTACGGCTCTCTGCCGGAAGACGTAGGCCGCACGGGTACGCTGCCGTCTGCCACCCCCGCCATGCAGATGAGAGGCAGTGCGCCTGTGACCTCTTCCGTCCCGACCGTCCGGGCCCGCCGCCGGACCGCCACCCTTGCCCTCGTGCTCTGCGCCGGGCTGACCGCGGCGCTGACCGCGTGCGCGGGTGAGGATCCGGACAAGGGGACCAACGGCATCGGCAAACTGACCGGGCCGGAGATCGAGAAGAAGGCCCGGACAGCGGCGGACTCCGCGGACGCGGTCCGGCTGGCCGGCACGCTGGTGAGCAAGGGCGGCACGTACAAGATCGACATGAAGCTGAAGGACAAGGGCGGCGTGGGCTCCGTCACCTCGAAGAACAGCACCTTCGAGCTGCTGCGGATCGGCGACGAGCTCTACCTCAAGGCCGACGCCGGTTTCTGGAACCACGACGACGACAAGAAGACGGGCGCCGGGCAGACGAGCGATGCGGACAGGACGGCCGCCGACAAGCTGGACGACAAGTACGTGAAGGTCCCCGAGGACGACCCCACGTACAAGCAGCTGCGCGGCTTCACGGACAAGAAGGTGCTGCTCGACGGGCTGCTCACGCTGCACGGCAAGGTCGGCAAGGGCGACCGCGACAAGGCCCGCGGGGTGCGCACCATCCGGATCCTGGGTGGTGCGGGCGAGGGCGGCGCCCTGGACGTCTCCCTGGAGGGCACCCCGTACCCGCTGAGCTTCGCCCGCGGCGGCGGTGGCGGCGTCGTCACGCTCGCCGACTGGGGCAAGGACTTCGCGCTGGTGGCCCCGGCCGAGGACGAGACGGTCGACTATGGGCAGGAGCTGCCGAAGTCCTCGTCCGCCTCCTCGTAGCTACGGCCTGCGCAGGGACTTCCTCAGCAGCCGCGGCAGTCCGGCCGGCACCGGCAGCCGGGTGGTCGCGGTGGTGGGCAGCGGGGCGGCCGCCCCCGAGGTGTCGGGCAGTTCCGTACGGGAGTCGAGCGGCGTCAGTACGATGATCCGGCACTCGCGCGCCCAGCGCTCGGGCATCTGCTCGGCGTCCGGCGCGTTGAGCCGCTTGCCCTTGAGCTCGGCGACCGCGGCCTCCCACTCCTCGGAATGAGGGGTGAGCTGCGCCACCGAGGCCGACCAGGCGACGAGCCGGCCGCCCTTGTCCTTGCTGCGCACGGTCACTTCCGCGGTGGCACCGTCGGTGAGCCCGGCCGGGAGCGGCTGCTCGCCGGGGCCGTCACCGACGAGCTGCGCCGCGCCCTCGTGCCACACATGCCACAAGGCCCGCGCGGGGCCGGTGCCGCGCACCCAGATGAGGCCCGACTTCTTGGTGGCCTCCTCGACGAGGGCGGGTCCGAGCAGCGCGTCAGCAGCAGTCATGGGGCAGAGCTTAGACCGGCCGGACGACAGGGCCCCGGGCGGTCAGAGCCAGCCGTTGCGCTTGAGCATGCGGTGGATGGAGAAGCAGACCACGCCGATGAAGCCGAGCACCATCGGGTAGCCGTACGTCCAGCGGAGTTCCGGCATGTGCTCGAAGTTCATGCCGTAGACGCCGCAGATCATCGTCGGTACGGCGATGATGGCCGCCCAGGAGGTGATCTTGCGCATGTCCTCGTTCTGCGCGACGGTCGCCTGCGCCAGGTTCGCCTGGAGGATCGAGTTCAGCAGTTCGTCGAAGCCGATGACCTCCTCCTGCACCCGGACCAGGTGGTCGGCCACGTCGCGGAAGTACTTCTGGATGTCCGGGTCGATCAGCCGCATCGGCCGCTCGCTGAGCAGCTGCATCGGGCGCAGCAGCGGGGAGACGGCCCGCTTGAACTCCAGCACCTCGCGCTTGAGCTGGTAGATGCGGCCGGCGTCCGAACCGCGCGGACTGCCCTTGTCCGGCGTCGAGAAGACCTCGATCTCGACCTCGTCGATGTCGTCCTGCACCGCGGCGGCCACCGCGATGTACCCGTCGACGACATGGTCGGCGATGGAGTGCAGGACCGCGGACGGGCCCTTGGCGAGCAGTTCGGGGTCGTCCTGCAGCCGGTGGCGCAGCGCGCGCAGCGAGCCGTGGCCGCCGTGCCGCACGGTGATGACGAAGTCCCGGCCGGTGAAGCACATCACCTCGCCGGTCTCGACGACCTCGCTGGTCGCGGTCAGTTCGGCGTGCTCGACGTAGTGGATCGTCTTGAAGACGGTGAACAGGGTGTCGTCGTACCGCTCCAGCTTCGGCCGCTGGTGGGCGTGGACGGCGTCCTCCACGGCGAGCGGGTGCAGCCCGAACTCCCGGGCGATTCCCGCGAACTCCTCCTCGGTCGGCTCATGGAGGCCGATCCAGGCGAAGCCGCCCTTCTCCCGGACGCGCAGCATCGCCTCGTGCGGCGTACGGCAGGTGCCGTCCTCCTCGGCGATGCGGCGGCCGTCGCGGTAGACCGCGCAGTCGACGACGGCGCTGGAGGCGGACGGGTCGCGCGTGGTGTCGTAACCACTGTGCAGCGTGTTGGTCTTGCGCAGGGACGGGCGCACCACAGCGCGCAGGTCACGGATCATCGACATGACTGGCTCCTTCACGGAGGGGCCGTCTGCGCAGGCGTGGAACAGCCCGGAATGGGGACGTGGGCTCACGTCCGCAAAGCGGGCGGCACCGCGGAGGCACGACGACGGCGTTCGCTACAGACAGGCAAAAAAGGAGTGCTCTTCCGTCGTGCGAAATGCCGGAGGCCTTGACCGAGAAGGCGTCAGATCACAGAAGAAAGGTGTCGAGCGGAAGAGCGGTTGGTACTGCACGGTCGACTTGGATCCACCGCAGCCCCACCTCCTCCGGTCGGTCCCCCGTGGGGGATGACGTTTCGTCGGGACTTGAGAGCGACGCTTCTGCGTGCTGTCCCGACCGGCACCCCAGGCTAGCAGCCGGTACAGGGTCAATCCCTTACTTTGCCCGTTCCATACGCGTCCTATGCTCGCGGCATGGCAGAAATTCTTGCTCTGGTCGAGGCACGTCTGCGGACGGCCCTGGGTGAACCGGACGCGCGCGCGGCAGTGACGTTTCTCGGGACGGACCGGATCGAGGTGCTCAGGTTCATCGACGGCGACGTGGTGAGGTACGCCACCCTCGGCATGTCCGCCCAGCCGATGGCCGATCCGACGGCCACGCTCGCCGACCCGGTCAAGGGCCCGCGCGCCGAACTGGTCCTCTCGGTGCGGGTCGGTCTCGCCGACACCGACCAGGTGCTGCGCAAGCTCGCGGTGCTGGCGGCCTCGCCGCAGGTGGAGGGGGTCATCGTGGCGCCGGGTGCCTCACTGGACGTGGGTGAACCCCTGTGGCCCGGCGCGCCGTTCAGCTCCGTGCTGGTCGCCGAGTCCGGTGGGCTCGTCGAGGATCTGGAACTGGACGAGCCGATGGAGCCCGTACGCTTCCTGCCGTTGCTGCCGATGACGCACAACGAGGCGGCCTGGAAGCGGGTCCGCGGGGCGCAGGAACTCCAGGAGCGGTGGCTGTCGCAGGGGACGGATCTGCGTGATCCGCTGCGAGGCTCGGTGGCCCTGGACTGACGCGGACGGAACAAGGACCGCCCCGCCGCGCGGCCGGAGCCGCGGGCGGGGTGGTGAGGGCGGTCCGAGCGGTCAGCCGGCGAAGACCGTGACGCCGTCCTCGGTGGCGTGCTTCGGCTCCAGCTCCTCCGCCTCGTGCGTCAGCGCGGAGCGCCGGACCCACACGACGACCGCACCGATGACCGCGGCGACGGCGGCGACCACGAACGGGATGTGGATGTTGCTCCACTCCTCGATCTTCGGGGCCAGGTAGGGCGCGGCGGCCGCCGCGAACCAGCGGACGAAGTTGTAGCCCGCGCTGGCCACCGGGCGCGGTGCGTCCGAGACCCCGAGCGCCAGCTCCGTGTAGACGGTGTTGTTCATGCCGATGAAGGCACCGGAGACGATGGTGCAGACGATCGCCGTCGTGTGGTTGCCGTAGCCGAGGATCACCAGGTCGGCGGCGAGCAGCACCAGCGAGGCGCCGACCACCTTGAGCGAGCCGAATCGCTTCTGCAGCCGCGGCGCGACGAGTACCGAGAAGACGGCCAGCAGCAGTCCCCAGGCGAAGAAGACGGCGCCGGACTTGTACGGCGTCATGTTCAGCACGAACGGCGTGAACGCCAGGATCGTGAAGAACGCGTAGTTGTAGAAGAACGCCGAGGTCGCGACAGAGGCGAGCCCGCGGTGGCCGAGCGCCTTGATCGGGTCGAGCAGCGAGGTCTTGCGGGCCGGCTTCGGCTGTTCCTTCAGGAACGCCGTGATGCAGACGAAGCCGATCGCCATCAGCGCGGCCGTGCCGAAGAACGGGTAGCGCCAGCTGGCGTCACCGAGCAGGGCCCCGAGCAGGGGTCCGCAGGCCATGCCGAGGCCGAGCGCCGATTCGTACAGCAGGATCGCCGCCGAGCTGCCGCCCGCGGCGGCGCCCACGATCACGGCGAGTGCGGTCGAGACGAAGAGCGCGTTGCCCAGGCCCCAGCCGGCCCGGAAGCCGACGAGCTCGGCGACGGAGGACGAGGTGCCGGAGAGCGCGGCGAAGACCACGACGAGCGCGAGACCGGCCAGCAGGGTCTTGCGCCCCCCGATGCGGCTGGAGACGAAGCCGGTGACGAGCATCGCCACGGCCGTGATCAGGAAGTACGAGGTGAACAGCAGGGACACCTGGCTGGGCGTCGCCTCCAGGCCCTTGGCGATGGACGGGAGAATCGGGTCCACCAGGCCGATTCCCATGAACGCGACGACGGAAGCGCCCGCTGTGGCCCAGACGGCCTTCGGCTGGCGCAGGATGCTCGCCGTTCCTTGTTCGAACGGATCCTCTCCCTGCATGGGACTACTCGCTCTCCACTGGATCGGTGTGTTGTACACAGAATAAGTTAGAGCGTCTAATAAATGCAAACTACATCTAAATCTGCTGGTCGGAGCCACGCTGCGGAAGGGTGATCGTCCTTGACGGGGGGACGGCCGGGGAGGACCGTTGGGCGCTATGAGGGGCGAACCCAGTTGCCCGAAGTGCGGAGGCCGGGTCAAGGCGCCCGGTTTCTTCGACGACACCTGGCAGTGCGACGTGCACGGCAGCGTGCACCCGATGCAGCCGGTCATCCCGCCCAGCGTCGAAGCACTCGGGGTGGTGGTTCACCGCGCGCAGGTGCCGGTGTGGATGCCCTGGCCGCTGCCGGTCGGCTGGCTGTTCACCGGTGTCGCGGCCGCGGGCGACGACCGCAGCGGCGGCCGGGCCACCGCTGTCGCCTGCTCCGGGCCGGGGCCGCTCGGCGGGGTCGGCGAGCTGCTGCTCGTCGCCGAGGAGCTCGGTGTCGGACTCGGGGCGCGGTACGCGGGGATCGACGGGCCGGACCCGGGCCCGCTGCTGAGGGTCGACGGACCGCCGGACGTCAAGGTGCTCGCCGCCGGCCGCCCCACCCCGCTCTGGCACGTGAAGGACGCCCCCGCCGACCGGGCGGTCTTCGCCGGAGAGGCGCGAGGGCTCTGGCTGTGGGCCATCGTCTGGCCCGAGCAGTCGGGACTCCTGATGTACGACGAACTGGTGCTGACCGATCTGCGCGACGCCGGGGGAGAGGTCGACCTGGTGCCCTGCGGCGCCCTCACACCCCGGCTGCTGACGGGGCCCTGAGCGGCCGGGAGGGGCCGGTTCGCCGGTTATCCTTGAGCGTCCCCCACCCGGCCGCGAGCATCTGGAGTACGTGTCGTGCGCATCGACCTGCACACCCACTCCACCGCGTCGGACGGTACGGACACCCCCGCCGAGCTGGTGCGCAACGCCGCCGCCGCGGGGCTCGATGTCGTCGCCCTCACCGACCACGACACCGTCCGCGGTCACGCCGCGGCGAAGTCCGCACTCCCCGAGGGCCTCACCCTGGTCACCGGCGCCGAGCTCTCCTGCCGCCTCGACGGTGTGGGGCTGCACATGCTGGCGTACCTCTTCGATCCCGACGAGCCCGAGCTGGCGCGCGAGCGCGAGCTGGTGCGCGACGACCGGGTGCCGCGCGCGCGGACCATGGTGCGCAAGCTCCGGGAGCTGGGCGTCCCGGTCGAGTGGGAACAGGTCGCACGGATCGCGGGCGACGGTTCGGTCGGGCGGCCGCACATCGCCACCGCGCTGGTCGAGCTCAGCGTCGTCGACACCGTCTCCGACGCCTTCACGCCCGAGTGGCTCGCCGACGGCGGACGCGCCTACGCCGAGAAGCACGAACTCGACCCCTTCGACGCGATCCGGCTGGTCAAGGCCGCCGGCGGCGTCACCGTCTTCGCTCACCCGGCCGCCGTCAAACGCGGCCAGGTGGTCCCCGAGTCGTCGATAGCGGCGCTTGCCGCCGCGGGGCTCGACGGCATCGAGGTCGACCACATGGACCACGACGAGCCCACCCGGGCCCGGCTGCGCGGACTGGCCCGCGAGCTCGGCCTGCTCACGACCGGGTCCAGCGACTACCACGGCAGCCGCAAGACCGTGGCGCTCGGCGAGTACACCACCGACCCGGAGATCTACGGCGAGATCACCCGGCGCGCCACGGGTGCCTTCCCGGTTCCGGGCGCCGGCGGACCCGCCGCCCCGTAACGGCCCACACGCCACCCCTTCCGTACACGCCCGCGCCGCAGCGCGCCCGCGTGACGCCCGCTCGTCCCCGCCCCATGTCACGGCAGCCGGTCCGGCAGGCCGCGGGGCGCCCCTCCCCACGCATGTCCGCTCTCTCCTCGCAAGGCTCACTGTGTTCGACGTCGCTGTCTTCGGATCCCTTTTTCTCACCCT
Organism: Streptomyces sp. OR43; assembly: GCF_008042275.1. Classification (GTDB taxonomy): domain Bacteria; phylum Actinomycetota; class Actinomycetes; order Streptomycetales; family Streptomycetaceae; genus Streptomyces. The sequence goes on from NZ_RDBK01000043.1 coordinate 2,895,664, forward strand.
TTTTGTGATTATGGATCCACCCGGGATCACCCCGATCTTCCTCGCCCTCACCGCGGGCCGCCCCGCCCGGATGCAGCGCAAGATGGCGCTGCAGGCGGTCGCCGTCGCCTTCGGTGTCATCGCCGTCTTCGGGCTGCTCGGCCAGCAGATCCTGGACTACCTGCACGTCTCCGTTCCCGCGCTGATGATCGCGGGCGGACTGCTCCTGCTGCTGATCGCGCTCGACCTGCTGACCGGCAAGACCGACGAGCCGACGCAGACCAAGGACGTCAACGTGGCGCTCGTGCCCCTCGGCATGCCGCTGCTCGCCGGTCCCGGAGCGATCGTCTCGGTGATCCTCGCGGTGCAGCACGCCGACACCGTCGGCAGCCAGATCTCGGTCTGGACGGCGATCATCGCCATGCACGTCGTGCTCTGGCTGACCATGCGCTACTCGCTGCTGATCATCAGGGTCATCAAGGACGGTGGCGTCGTGCTGGTCACCCGGCTCGCCGGGATGATGCTGTCCGCCATCGCCGTCCAGCAGATCATCAACGGCGTCACCCAGGTCATCCAGAACGCCTGACCGGACCCCGGACACCACAGCGCCCCCGCACGGTTCTTCCGTGCGGGGGCGCTTCGTCTTTGTACGTCGGCGTCTTCTTTACGTCGGCAATGCGTTACGAAGCCGAGGTGTCGGCCGGGCGGATATAGATGCGCTGGCCGATTGCTGCGGCCTGCTGCACGATCCGGTTGACGGAGGCGGCGTCCACGACGGTGCTGTCCACGGCGGTACCGTCGACATCGTCGAGTCGCATGATCTCGAAGCGCATATGGCTTCCCTTCGTCTGATCCTCCTGCTGGAGAACTACTGGGAGGACGGGTGGCCCGTCCGCAAGGATGTGGAGCGCACAGGCATCCCCTGTCCCGCGCCCCACGGTGTGTACAACGGCTTGCCTCCTGCAATCATTCCCTACGCTAAGGAAATTTTTTGGATGTCTAAGTACCAGCAGGTAACCGAGCATGCGCGGACGACGGATTCCGCGACGAGGTCCGCATGAACGAGGCAGAGACCGCCGATCGTCTGGACCGCACCAACGAACTGCTCCTGCGGGTGCTCGCCGAGGTGTCGAAGACCCCGTCGACCCACGCGATCTTCGTGGACGCGGGCTACGTGTACGCCGCGGCCGGGCTGCTCGTCACCGGAACCGAGGACCGGCGCTCCTTCGACCTCGACGCCGAAGGGCTGATCGAGGCGTTCATCGACAAGGCCCGCACCATCTTCGCGGACAGCCGACTGCTGCGCGTGTACTGGTACGACGGGGCCAGGCGCCGGATCCACACCGTCGAGCAGCAGTCCATCGCCGAACTCCCCGACGTCAAGGTCAGGCTGGGCAACCTCAACGCCAACAACCAGCAGAAGGGCGTCGACTCACTCATCCGCACCGACCTCGAATCGCTCGCCCGGCACCGCGCCATCAGCGATGCCGCTCTGGTCGGCGGCGACGAGGACCTGGTGTCGGCCGTCGAGGCGGCACAGGGATACGGGGCCCGGGTCCATCTCTGGGGCATCGAGGCCGGAGAAGGGCGCAACCAGGCCGAACCGCTGCTCTGGGAGGTCGACAGCCAGCGCACCTTCGACCTCGACTTCTGCCGCCCGTACGTGACCAGACGCCCCGTCACCACCTACGAGGAGGACGGCCCGGCGCCCTCGCGCGAGGATGTCCGCTTCGTCGGCGCGCAGATCGCCGCCACCTGGCTCTCCGCCCGCGGCCGCGAGTCCCTGGCCGATCTGCTGCCCGGGCACCCCTATCTGCCGGGCTCCGTCGACCAGGACCTGCTGGTCGAGGCCGAGCGGCTGCTCCAGCACTCACTGCGCGGCCACGCCCATCTGCGCCGCGCGCTGCGTGACGGCTTCTGGCAGCACCTCCAGGCGCAGTACTGACGCCTGCCGGCCCCCGCGTGCCCCGGTGCCCTCGCCGTCGCTCAGAGGCTGTCCCAGAAGGAGACGAGCGCGGCCGCCGTCGGCTCCGGCCGGTCCGTGTTGGGGGAGTGCTCGGCGCCCTCGATCCGGGTCCGGCGCGCCCCGAGGCGTACCGCCATCGCGTCGAGCAGCGGCACCGGCCAGACGTCGTCGCGCTCACCGGAGATCACATGGACCGGCAGTCCCGTGGCGGCGAGCTCGGCCACCCGGTCCGGCTCGGTGGCCAGCTGCCGTCCGGTGGCGATCAGCTGCGCGGGGCGGTGGCGCAGCCAGCGCTGCCGCATGGCCTCGCCGTCCGTCTCCGCCTCCACCGGCGGGTCGAGGGCGCGCATGGCGGCCCACACGTCGTCCATGCTCATCGTGGCGAGCGCGTCACCGAGGATCTTCAGCTTGACCTGCTGGGCCTCGATGACCTCGGCGGGCCCGGAGGACATCAGGGTGAGCGAGCGAAACGGCGCGGGATCCAGCAGCACGGCGGCGCGCGCGATCTGCCCGCCGAGTGAGTGGCCGAGCAGGTCGACCGCTTCGTCGCCGAGGCCGAGCGCGGCCGTCTGCGCGAGTACGTCCTGCGCCAACTCGCCCTGGACGTAAGTCTCCTGACGGTCTGTCCCGTCCGTCTCGTACTGGCCGCGCCCGTCGACCGTGACGGCGCGGTAGCCGGCGTCGGCGAGCGGTTGCAGCAGCGCGATGAAGTCCTCCTTGCTGCCGGTGAACCCGGGCAGGAGGAGGACGGTTCCCCGCGGTCGCGTACGCGGTCCGGCGTCCAGGACGGCGAAGTCCCCGCGCCCGGTGTGCAGGGTGCGGGGGCGGGCGCAGGAAGGCGGGATGAAGGTGGGTGGCCTGCTCATGGCACGAGGTTACGGCCGCGGGCGGGGTCCGTCATGCCGTGGAACGCCGGACGGGCCCGAGGGAAACCCTCGGGCCCGTCCGGGCGGTCGTTCGACGCGTGCTCAGCCCTCGGACTTGGCGGCAGCCGTCCGGGGGGCCCGGCGGCGGCGCGGCTTGGCCTCGCCCTCGGCGGCCGGGGCCTGAACCGCGGCCTCCGCCTTCGGCTTCGCGGCCGCACGGGGGCGACGGCGCGACCTGGCGTCCGGCTCCGGCTCGGCGATCGGCGCGATCTGGAAGTCGACCTCGTCCTCGGCGGGCTTGATCACCCGGGCGCGGCGACGCGGCTTGGTCACCGTCRCGGCGACGGGCGCGAGCTCGGCCACCGGGGCGGTCTGGAACTCGGCCTCCTCCGCGGGCTTGGCGACCCGGGCGCGGCGGCGACGCGGCTTGGCCTCGGCCACCACCTCGGCCTCCGGCTCGGCGTCGACCACGACCTCGGCCTTGGCGGCCCTGGTCCTCGTCCGCTTCTTCGGCTCGGGAGCGGCCTCGGGCTCGGTGTCGACGATCACGGCCGGAGCCTCCGCCACGGCGACCGCTGCCTCGGCGGCGACGTCAGCGGCGGCGATGTCCGCGGCACCGACCCGGCTGCGCCGGCGACGGCGCGGGGTGCGCGGCTCGGACGGGCCGTCCGTGGCCTCGGGGGCCTCGACGATCTCCGTGGCGGGCGCGGGCACCGTCACGGCGCCCTCCTCCGCACTCGAACCGCCCCGGGTGCGACGACGCTGACGCGGCGTACGCGCGGGACGCTCCTCGCGGACGGCGGGAGCCGACGCGGTGGCGGACTTGCGGCCACGGCCGCCCGTCTCGCCGAGGTCCTCGATCTCCTCGGCCCGCAGACCCGCACGGGTCCGCTCGGTACGCGGCAGGACACCCTTGGTGCCGGCCGGGATGTCGAGCTCCTCGTACAGGTGCGGCGACGTGGAGTACGTCTCCGGCGGGTCCGGGAACTTCAGGTCCAGGGCCTTGTTGATCAGCTGCCAGCGGGGGATGTCGTCCCAGTCGACCAGCGTGATCGCGATGCCCTTGGCGCCCGCGCGGCCGGTCCGGCCGATCCGGTGCAGATAGGTCTTCTCGTCCTCGGGCGACTGGTAGTTGATGACGTGGGTGACACCCTCGACATCGATGCCGCGCGCCGCGACGTCGGTACAGACGAGCACGTCGACCTTGCCGTTGCGGAAGGCGCGCAGCGCCTGCTCGCGGGCGCCCTGGCCGAGGTCGCCGTGGACGGCGCCGGAGGCGAAACCGCGCTTCTCCAGCTGCTCGGCGATGTCGGCCGCGGTGCGCTTGGTGCGGCAGAAGATCATCGCGAGCCCGCGGCCGTTGGCCTGCAGGATGCGCGAGACCATCTCGGGCTTGTCCATGTTGTGCGCGCGGTAGACGTACTGCGCGGTGTTCTTGACCGTCGTGCCCTCGTCGTCGGGCGACGTGGCGTTGATGTGGGTCGGCTGCGACATGTAGCGGCGCGCGAGGCTGATGACCGCGCCCGGCATGGTGGCCGAGAACAGCATCGTCTGGCGCTTCGCGGGCAGCATCGTGATGATGCGCTCGACGTCGGGCAGGAAGCCCAGGTCGAGCATCTCGTCGGCCTCGTCGAGGACCAGGGCGCGGACCTTCGACAGGTCCAGCTTGCGCTGGCCGGCCAGGTCGAGCAGGCGGCCCGGGGTGCCGACGATCACGTCGACGCCCTTCTTGAGGGCCTCGACCTGGGGCTCGTACGCCCGGCCGCCGTAGATGGCGAGCACGCGGACGTTACGCACCTTGCCGGCGGTCTGCAGGTCGTTGGTGACCTGCTGGCAGAGCTCGCGGGTGGGGACGACGATCAGCGCCTGGGGGGCGTCGGTCAGCTTCTCGGGCTGGGCCCGGCCCGCCTCGACGTCCGCGAGGACGGTGACGCGCTCCAGCAGCGGCAGGCCGAAGCCGAGCGTCTTGCCGGTGCCGGTCTTGGCCTGCCCGATGACATCGGAGCCGGAGAGCGCTACGGGGAGCGTCATCTCCTGGATGGGGAAGGGGGACGTGATGCCGACGGCCTCAAGGGCTTCGGCCGTCTCGGAAAGGATCCCGAGGTCTCGGAACGTAGTCAGGGTGCTGCCTCTTCTGTGAAACGCGGTCCGAGGCGAACGAAGGGGGTCGTACCGTGCCGGGGTTGGTCATCCGGCCGTGGATGGGCCGGGTGGCGCGGGACCACTGCCGTCGCTCGAGCGCTCGTGCCGCTGAGGGGGCCCCTCATCTGCGGTCGTACGTGTCGTACGCACCGCGTGGAGGGCTGTCGGGTCGGAGCCGATCGGGCCACCGACCGGGCATCCTCATTCAATTTCGCGCAACGAGCAGTTGCAAAATGCTCAGTAAGCGCAATACCACTGTACCCCGGATTCGCGCATCTGTGTTGGGCGAATTCATCGGAACGGTGTGACGTCAGTCGGCGGCCGGACCCTTCCACCCCCCGGCGGGCGGGCTATTCTGCGGTTCATGGAGACGCCTGACAACGCCACTGAAGCCCCCGCATCCACCAGAATCGCCGACCAGGACTGGGCCACCGCGTCCGCCGAGCCGCAGTACCGGGCTGCCGTCGTCGACCTGCTGGGCGCACTCGCCTACGGGGAACTGGCGGCCTTCGAGCGGCTCGCCGAGGACGCGAAACTCGCTCCGACCCTGGCCGACAAGGCGGAGCTGGCGAAGATGGCGTCCGCGGAATTCCACCACTTCGAGCGGCTCACGGACCGGCTGACCGCGATCGACGTGGAGCCGACCGGCGCGATGGAGCCGTTCGCCAAGGCCCTCGACGACTTCCACCGCCAGACCGCGCCGTCGGACTGGCTGGAGGGCCTGGTCAAGGCCTATGTCGGCGACTCGATCGCCAGTGACTTCTACCGCGAGGTCGCGGCCCGGCTCGACTCGGACACCCGCTCCCTCGTCCTCGCCGTGCTCGACGACACGGGGCACGGCAACTTCGCGGTCGAGAAGGTGCGCGCCGCGATCGAGGCGGACCCGAGGCTCGGCGGCCGGCTCGCGCTGTGGGCGCGCCGGCTGATGGGCGAGGCGCTCTCGCAGGCCCAGCGGGTGGTGGCCGACCGCGACGCGCTGTCGACCATGCTGGTGGGCGGGGTGGCCGACGGCTTCGACCTGGCCGAGGTCGGCCGGATGTTCTCCCGGATCACCGAGGCGCACACCAAGCGGATGGCCGCCCTGGGGCTGGCCGCCTGAAGCCTTTCGCCGAGGTCAGGCCGCCGCCGACCGGCTGAGCCGGCGGCTGCGCGGCCTCAGGAGCAGGGACAGGGTCACCGCGGAGATCAGCACCGAGCCCACCAGCGTGGCCGCCGCATGGCCCGGGCCCAGCACCGAGTGGGTGAGACCGGCGCCGAACAGCGCTCCCAGAGCGCCGGTGCCGAGCACGGCGCGGCGGGCCGGGAGCCGGGGCGACAAAGTGCGCAGGGCCGCCCAGGCGAGGGCGAGTCCCAGCACGACGGAGCCCAGGGTTTCCAAGATCACAGACGATCACCTCGCAGGTGGGAGGGCGGGCAAATCGGTCGTAGGCCGTACTACCCCCGGGCGCAGCGAGGCAACCCTCCCGGGAACAGGCTTCGCTCAGCCGACGCACAGGAACGACGGCACGGCGAGCGCCGACGCACAGGAACGACGGCACGGCGGCACGACGAGCCGGGGCCCGGTGCGACGGACCGCCCCGTGCGCAACGAAAAGCGGCCCGGCGGGGAGAATCCCACCGGGCCGCTTCCGCGGTCTGTACGTCCGGGCGCGCTGTTACAGCGCGCCGAACCCCACCCGTCGTGTGCTGGGCTCGCCGATCTCCACGTAGGCGATCCGGTCGGCCGGCACCAGGACCTTACGGCCCTTCTCGTCCGTGAGGCTGAGCAGCTGCGCCTTGCCGGCGAGAGCCTCGGAAACCGCGCTCTCGACCTCTTCGGCGGAAAGCCCGCTCTCCAGAACGATCTCCCGGGGCGTGTGCTGCACCCCGATCTTGACCTCCACGGCTATGTCCCTCCGACGGTCAGTCCCTGCGCGGTGAACCGCGCCGTACGCAGCACACATTAGCCCGCTGCGGGGACCGGGCAGGGCGCCGCGGGAAACGCCCGCAGCGAACACCGGAGCCGGCCGCCCCGCTCAGTGCTGATCGAGGCCGTGCAGGGGGAAGCCCGCGATACCCCGCCAGGCCAGCGAGGTGAGGAGCTGCACCGCCGTGTCGCGCGGGATGGCGGAGCGGCTGGAGAGCCAGTAGCGGGCGACCACCTGGGACACCCCGCCCAGCCCGACCGCGAGCAGCATGGACTCGTCCTTGGACAGCCCCGTGTCACCCGCGATCACGTCCGAGATCGCCTCGGCGCACTGGAGCGAGACCCGGTCGACCCGCTCGCGCACGGCGGGCTCGTTGGTCAGGTCCGATTCGAAGACCAGCCGGAACGCGCCGCCCTCGTCCTCGACGTACGCGAAGTAGGCGTCCATCGTCGCGGCCACGCGCAGCTTGTTGTCGGTGGTCGACGCCAGCGCCGTGCGCACCGCGAGGAGCAGCGACTCGCAGTGCTGGTCGAGCAGGGCCAGATAGAGCTCCAGCTTGCCCGGGAAGTGCTGGTAGAGCACCGGCTTGCTGACCCCGGCCCGCTCCGCGATGTCGTCCATCGCGGCGGAGTGGTACCCCTGCGCGACGAAGACCTCCTGCGCAGCACCCAGGAGCTGATTGCGTCGGGCGCGGCGGGGCAAACGAGTGCCCCGCGGGCGCGCCGCCTCGGTCTGCTCGATGGCTGTCACGCCGCCTCCCAAAATTGTGATCGGACCCAGCAGTTCCGTGCACGCTGCGCCATACCGACATCGTACTTTTGGGTAACCCTGGTATGCGCGGCGCGGACGCAGAATTTCACGGACCGGACGACTGCGGTAGCCACAGTTTCCGCACCCCAGGCCGCATAGCGGGGCGTATCAGCGGTAATCGTCCTCATCCTGGGGGACGACGCGGGCCTGCTCCGCCGCATCCGCCTCGTTCGCGCGGTCGCGGTCGACGTCGGTCAGCGGTTCGTCGTCCTCCGGACGCAGGTCCGCGTGCTGCTCGGCCGCGTCCGCGGTGGGTGCCTCATGGCCGGGACCGTCCGGCTGGACGTCCTCGAAGCTCTCCGGGTCACTGGGGTCGACCGTCATGGTGACTCCCTTCCTTGCTCCGAGCCTAGGAGGTACCCCCGGAAGCCGCCATGCGATCTGTGACGCCGAACACATGAACCACGGTGTGATCGTCTCGTAACATTGCCGCATGTCTTCGACCGAGCTGCCGGGAGTCCGCGCCGCCGCCGCAGCGGTGGCCCCCACGGTGAGCGCCGTCAGGGTCGCGGAGGGGGAGAGGCTTCGCTCCGTCACGCTGCCCGGGCTGACGCTGACCGTCCGTTCGCGGCCGCCGGAGCGGACCGGGCTGCCGCCCGCGCTCTTCGTGCACGGACTCGGCGGCTCCTCGCAGAACTGGTCGGCGCTGATGCCGCTGCTCCAGGACGTGCTGGACAGCGAGGCGGTCGACCTGCCGGGCTTCGGCGACTCCCCGCCGCCGGACGACGGCAACTACTCGGTCACCGGCCACGCCCGCGCGGTGATCCGCTTCCTCGACGCCGGGGAGCGCGGCCCCGTGCACCTGTTCGGCAACTCGCTGGGCGGTGCGGTGGCGACCCGGGTCGCGGCCGTCCGTCCCGACCTGGTGCGCACCCTCACCCTGATCTCGCCCGCGCTTCCCGAACTCCGGGTGCAGCTGTCGGCCGCCCCGACGGGACTGCTCGCCGTTCCGGGAGTCGTGTCCTTGTTCGCCCGGATGACCCGGGACTGGAGCGCGGAACAACGCACCCGCGGAGTCATGGCACTCTGTTACGGCGATCCGGCACGTGTCTCCGCCGACGCCTTCCGTCACGCGGTGGCCGAAATGGAGCGGCGGCTGGCGCTGCCGTACTTCTGGGACGCGATGGCGCGCTCGGCACGTGGCATCGTCGACGCGTACACACTGGGCGGGCAGCACGGGCTGTGGCGCCAGGCCGAGCGGGTGCTCGCACCCGTCCAGCTCGTGTACGGCGGACGGGACCGGCTCGTCTCGTACCGGATGGCACGCAGGGCGTCCGCGGCCTTCCGCGATGCGCGCCTGCTGACACTGCCCGACGCCGGGCACGTGGCGATGATGGAGTACCCGGAGGCGGTCGCCCAGGCGTTCCGGGAACTGCTCGACGAATGCGGCGGGAGCTGATCCGGGGCGTGGGACGACACAGCCGAAAGGGCCCTGCGCCCAGGGCGCCCGAGAGCGGGCCCTTCGAGGCGAACGCGGAAGCGGGGGGCGAGGGCGCCCGGCCCGCGGCCGGCAACGGCCGGCGCAGACGGCCGGGCGAAGCGGCTCCCGGTACCGACGGCCACACCCCGTTCCAGGGCACACCCCAGGTGCGCGGCGGCCATCCCGAACAGCGTGAACCCGGCGGCGGCTGGGGCGCCGGACCCCTCGGGCGAGACGGCGACCGCCCGGCCCCGCCGCACGGCACGGGACCGGGCCGCATCGGCGGCCAGGCCCGGACCCAGTCGCCCGGACGGCCGCGGAACCCGCAAGGACCGCAGAACCCGCAAGGACCGCGGGGTCCGCAGGCGTCGCGGAATGCGCAGGAGACCGCTGCCAGGCCGCTGATACCGGGACCGCGGCGCGAGTTCGTCGAGGCCTTCGACAGCCCGCCCGCTCCGCCCGCGCCCCGCCGTTCGGCCGCGACTCCTTCCGGTCCGGCCGATCCGTACCGCTCCGTCACCGACTGGGACGAGCGCCCGCCGGACGCGGGCGACCGTGCGGCCGTACCCGGCGACGAGGCCAAGAGCGCCAAGGGCGGCAAGGGCCGTACCTTCACCGGTATCGCCGCGGCCGCCGTGACGACCGTGCTCGCGGTGGTCGTGGCGGGCCAGGTGGCCCATGACAACGGCAGCCGGTCCGCCGCCGCGCAGCCCGCGGGCGTGGACCGGGACGGCGAGAGCGACGCCTCGCGCTCCGACGTCCGGACGACGCCCAGCCCCGAGGTCGCGGCCAAGCCCCTTTCGTACGAGCAGAAGATGGCCAAGGCGTATCCGCTGGCTGCCAAGCTCACCGCGTCCGGGAAGTTCCGGGCGGTCGCCGGGACGGCGAAGGCTCCGGGCAAGGGGCAGAAGTACCGCTACCGGATCGATGTCGAGGACGGGCTCGGGCTGGATTCCGCCCTCTTCGCCCAGGCGGTCCAGAAAACTCTGAATGATGACCGGAGCTGGGCCCACGACGGCGATATGACCTTCGAACGGATTTCCACCGGGAAGCCGGATTTCGTGATCACGCTGGCGAGTCCGGGGACCACGGCGGCATGGTGCGCGAAGTCGCTGCTGGACACGACGGAGGACAACGTCTCCTGTGACTCCGCCGCCACCGAGCGCGTGATGATCAATGCCTACCGCTGGGCCCAGGGTTCGTCCACCTTCGGGCCGGACAAGCTCTTCGCCTACCGCCAGATGCTGATCAACCACGAGGTCGGCCACCGGCTGGGGCACAACCATGTGAGCTGCGGCACCAAGGGCGCCCTCGCTCCGGTGATGCAACAGCAGACCAAGTCGCTGGACATCAACGGCATCACCTGCCTCCCCAACCCCTGGGTGTACCCCAAGGGTTGAGTCCCGTGAGGGGTGCTGTGGCGGTCGGCCCGGCACCCCCGCCGGGGCCGGCCAGGGCGGCGCCTCCCGAGATACCCCGTCCGGATAGTGAGACGGCTGTCTCATATCGCGTTGACATCGAGCAGGCGGTCGCCCATATTTCTCGGCATGTCACGCACCCCCGTCACCACCGATCGCGCAGCCATCGAGCTCGCGCTCATCGGCGTGACCGGGCACAGCGTCGCCGACATCGACTGTTGCTGACGCCTGCCCGCGCGCACGTCGGTTCCCCGTCCGAGCCCTGATGGCCCGGACCGCCCTTCCCCGACTGCCGCGCCCGGGCGTACTCCGTCCGCAGGCGCGGCAGTTCCGTGTTCCGGTCACCCCCACCAGTCCTGACCGGTCGTGTGCACACCTCTCCCGTCGCCGCCTGCGCGGAATCACTTTCAGTTTCCTCATCCAGGCAGTACTCCGAGAGGTCATCTTCCGATGCGTCATCCGTCCGTCATATCGCGCCGCGTAGCAGCGGCCGCCGCAGTTCTCGCCGTGGCCGCGGGCGCCGCGGCCTGCGGCCCCGAGGGCAGCAGCAAGGGCAGCGACGACACCTCCGGCGCGGCGGGCGCCCCCAAGAAGGGCGGCACGCTCACCGTCCTCAACAGCAGCCCGCAGGACGACTTCGACCCCGCCCGGCTCTACACCTCCGGCGGCGGCAACGTCCCCTCCCTCGTCTTCCGTACGCTCACCACCCGCAACCGGGAGGACGGCGCGGCGGGCTCGAAGGTCGTGCCCGACCTGGCGACCGACCTGGGCACGCCCAGCAAGAACGCCACGGTCTGGACGTACACGCTCAAGGACGGTCTCACGTACGAGGACGGCACCGCGATCACGAGTGCCGACATCAAGTACGGCATCGAGCGTTCCTTCGCGGCCGAACTCTCCGGCGGCGCGCCCTATCTGCGTGACTGGCTGATCGGCGGAGCCGACTACCAGGGCCCGTACAAGGACAAGAAGGGCCTCGCGTCGATCGAGACGCCCGACGCGAAGACCATCGTCTTCCACCTCAACAAGCCCGAGGGCGAGTTCCCCTACCTGGCCACCCAGACGCAGACCACCCCGGTACCGAAGGCCAAGGACACCGGCACCAAGTACGAGGAGCACCCGCTCTCCTCGGGCCCGTACAAGGTCGTGAAGAACGAGGGCGACGGCGAACGGCTCATCCTGGAGCGCAACACGCACTGGTCGGCCGCCACCGACGAGGAGCGCAAGGCCTACCCCGACCGGATCGACGTCCGCTCCGGGCTCGACTCCGCCGTCATCAACCAGCGGCTCTCCGCCTCCCAGGGCGCCGACGCCGCGGCCGTCACCACCGACACCAACCTCGGCCCGGCCGAACTCGCCAAGGTCACCGGCGACAAGAAGCTCGCCGCCCGCGTCGGCACCGGCCACTTCGGCTACACCAACTACATCGCCTTCAACCCGAAGGTGAAGCCGTTCGACAACCCGAAGGTCCGCCAGGCCATCTCGTAYGCCGTCGACCGCACCTCCGTGGTCAACGCCGCCGGCGGCTCCTCGCTCGCCGAGCCCGCCACCACCTTCCTGCCCGACCAGGCCTCCTTCGGCTACACGCCGTACGACGCCTTCCCGGCCGGGAAGAACGGCAACGCGGCCAAGGCGAAGGAACTGCTGAAGGAGGCCGGCTACCCCGACGGGCTGACCGTCACCCTCACGCACAACAACGACAAGAACTTCGCCACCAGTCCGGAGATCGCCACCGCCCTCCAGGAGGCACTGAAGAAGGCCGGCATCACGGTCAAGCTCCAGGGCCTGGAGGACAACGCGTACTCGGACACGGTCTACAACGTGAAGACCGAGCCCGGATTCTTCCTCGGCGGCTGGGGCGCCGACTGGCCCTCCGGCGGTCCGTTCTTCGCCCCGATCTTCGACGGACGCCAGATCGTCAAGGGCGGGTACAACTTCAACTCCGCCCAGCTGAACGACCCCGCGGTCAACAAGGAGATCGACGAGATCAACAAGCTGACCGACCTGAGCGCCGCCGCCGCCCGCTGGGGCGCGCTCGACAAGAAGGTCGGTGAGCAGGCGCTGACCGTGCCGCTGTTCCACCCCGTCTACAAGCGCCTGTACGGCGAGTCCGTCAAGAACGTCGTGATCAGCGACTGGACCGGCGTACTCGACATCTCGCAGGTCGCGGTCAAGTAACCATGGCCGAAGCACTGCTGGTCAAGGAGGCGGGGGCCGTCCGGGCCCCCGCCTCCGGGGCCCATCCGTTCTGGCGCCGGCTGCGCGCGCGCCGCTCCGCCCTCGTGGCGGCGGCCGTCGTCGCCCTGCTCGTCCTCCTCGCGCTCGCCGCGCCGCTGCTCACGGGCTTCGAGGGCCAGAACCCCACCGCGTACCACCCCGACCTCGTCGACTCCGCCACCGGCGGCGTCCCGCTCGGCTCCTTCGGCGGCATCAGCGCCGAGCACTGGCTCGGCGTCGAACCGCTGACCGGACGCGACCTGTTCGCCCGCGTCGCGTACGGCGCCCGGGTCTCGCTCGGTGTCGCGCTCGGGGCGACGCTGCTCCAGGTGGCGATCGGTGTCGCCATCGGCCTCTCGGCCGGTCTCGGCAACCGCTTCGTCGACCAGGCACTCAGCCGGGTCACCGATGTCGTGGTCGCCCTGCCGGTCATGGTGACCGCGCTCGGCGCGCTCGCCGTCGTGCCGGCCGGCTTCCCCCGCCCGGTGCTCATCGCCGTGATCGTCGGCCTGGTCGGCTGGTCCGGCATCTCGAAGATCGTGCGCGCCCAGACGCTGTCCCTCAAGTCGCGCGACCATGTCGCGGCCGCCCGGCTCAGCGGCTGGGGCTCCTGGCAGATCGCCCGCCGCGAACTGCTGCCGTCGCTCGCCGCGCCCGTCATCACGTACGCCGTCCTGCTCTTCCCCGGCAACATCGTCGTCGAGGCGGCCCTGTCCTTCCTCGGCGTCGGCATCAAGCCGCCCACGCCGTCCTGGGGACAGATGCTCAGCGACGCCGACACCTGGTACCAGGCCGCGCCCACCTATCTGCTCATCCCGGCCCTGCTGCTCTTCGTCACCGTGCTGGCGCTCACCGTCCTCGGTGAGGGCGTGCGCACCGCGCTCGACCCCCGCGCCGCCTCCCGGCTGCGGATCGGGACCGGGCGCAAGAAGGAGGCCGGAGCATGAGCGGGTTCCTGCTGCGCCGCCTCGGCGGGGCGCTCTTCGTCCTCCTCGCCCTCAGCGTCGTCGTCTACGCCGCGTTCTACGTCGCCCCGGGCAACGTCGCGCAGATCGCCTGCGGCCCGCGCTGCTCGCCCGCGCAGGTCGCCCAGGTCAGTGAGCAACTGCGCCTCGGCGACCCGGTGTACGTGCAGTACGCGCACTTCCTCCAGGCCCTGGTCGCCGGCCACGACTACTCCACCGGAACCGGTGTGGTGCACTGCCAGGCCCCGTGCCTGGGACTCTCGTACCAGAGCGGTCAGCAGGTCACCCAGCTGATCGTCGCCAAGCTGCCCGCCACCGCCTCGCTCGCCGTCGGCGCCTTCGTGCTGTGGATGGTGCTCGGGATCGGTACCGGGGTGCTCTCGGTGTGGCGGCGCGGCCGCGTCACCGAGCGCGTCCTCACCGGGATCACCCTGGCGGGCATGGCGACGCCCGTGTTCGTGATCGGGCTGCTGCTGATCATCATCTGCGTCACGGCGCTGCAGATCCTGCCGTTCCCCGACTACGTCCCCTTCACCGAGAACCCGGAGCAGTGGGCCTGGAACCTGCTGCTGCCCTGGATCTCGCTCGCGCTCATCTCCGCTGCCCCGTACGCCCGGATGACCCGGGCCTCGATGCTGGAGACGCTCGCCGAGGACCATGTGCGCACCTTCAGGGCGTACGGGGTCGGTGAGCGGACGATCGTCGGACGGCACGCCCTGCGCGGCGCGCTGGCCCCGGTGATCGCACTCGGCGCGCTCGACGTCGGCTCGATGTTCGGCGGCGCGGTGCTCACCGAGTCCCTCTTCGGGATCCCCGGCGTCGGCCGCGAACTCGTCGAGGCCGTCAAGCAGGTGGACCTCCCGGTCGTCGTCGGTCTGGTGCTCGTCACCGGATTCTTCGTCGTCCTCGCCAATGCCGTCGCGGACATCCTCCAGGCGATGGCCGACCGACGGGTGGTGCTGTCATGAGTCTGGTCGAGGTCACCGATCTCTCGATCTCGTTCGGCGACGTGCACGCGGTGCGCGGACTGTCCTTCTCGCTGGAGGCGGGTGGCGCGCTCGGCGTCGTCGGCGAGTCCGGATCGGGCAAGAGTGCCTCCGCGTACGCACTGCTGGGGCTGCACCGGGGGACCGGGGCGAAGGTCGGAGGCTCGGTCCGGGTCGCCGGCGTGGACGTCCGGGCCGCCGGTGACGCCGAACTGCGCGGGCTGCGCGGGGCGAAGGCCGCGATGGTCTTCCAGGACCCGCTCTCCTCGCTGGACCCCTACTACGCGGTCGGCGACCAGATCGCCCAGGTGTACCGGGTCCACCACCGCGTCACCCGGCGGGCGGCGCGGGCCCGGGCCGTGGAGGTGCTGGACCGGGTCGGGATCCCCGACGCGGTCCGCCGCTCCCGGTCCCGGCCGCACGAGTTCTCCGGCGGGATGCGCCAGCGGGCGCTGATCGCGATGGCGCTCGCCTGCGAACCGGAACTGCTGATCGCCGACGAGCCGACGACCGCGCTCGACGTCACCGTCCAGGCCCAGATCCTCGACCTGCTGCACGATCTGCGCCGCGAGACGGGCATGGGACTGCTCCTGGTCACCCATGACGTGGGCGTGGCGGCCGAATCGGTCGACGACGTGCTCGTCATGCGGGAGGGCCTCGCCGTGGAACGCGGACCCGTGGCCGAGGTGCTCGGCACGCCCCGTGAGCCGTACACGAAGGCGCTGCTCGCGGCGGTGCCGAGGATCGCTCCGGCGGCGCGGACGGCGGCGCCGGGAGGGGCCGCCGGGGAGGCCGAGGTGCCGAGGCTCGTGCCCGCAGGGCGGACGGCGGCGCCCGAAGGGGCCGTCGGCGAGGCCGAGGTGCTGACCGAGACCGCGGCGCGGACGGCGGCGTCGGAAAGGGCTGGAGGCGAGCCCGAGGTGCTGGTCGAGGCCGCGGACGTACGCCAGGTCTTCGGCCGGGGGAAGTCCGCCCTGGCCGCGGTCGACGGGGTCTCGCTCACGGTCCGCCGCGGCGAGACGCTCGGCATCGTCGGCGAGAGCGGCAGCGGCAAGACCACCCTCGGGCGGATGCTCGTCGGTCTGCTGGAACCCACCTCCGGCCGGATCGACCGGGCGGCCCGGGTACAGATGGTCTTCCAGGACCCGGTCTCCTCGCTCAACCCGCGCCGCTCCGTCGGCGAGTCGGTCGCCGATCCGCTGCGGGCGCGCGGGGAGCGCGACGAGAGCGCGATCAGGGCGCGCGTACGGGATCTGCTGCTCCGCGTCGGGCTCGACCCGGAGCAGTACGACCGCTATCCGCACGAGTTCAGCGGCGGACAGCGCCAACGGGTCGGGATCGCGCGGGCCCTGGCCGCCGATCCGGAGCTCATCGTCTGCGACGAGGCGGTCTCCGCGCTCGACGTGACGACCCAGGCCCAGGTGACCGCCCTGCTGGCGGAGCTCCAGCGGGAACTGGGACTCGCCCTCGTCTTCATCGCCCACGACCTCGCCGTGGTACGGCAGGTCAGCGACCGGGTCGCCGTCATGCGGCAGGGCCGGATCGTCGAGGAGGGACCGGTGGAGCGGGTGTACGGCGACCCCGTGGATCCGTACACGAAGCAGTTGCTGGCGGCCGTCCCCGCCCTCGATCCGGCGCTCGCGGCGGTACGCCGCGCGGCCCGCAAGGAGCTGGCCGCAGCCTGACCCTGTGTGACCGACCGCCTCTATAGCGCGACAGAACGCTACCGGGGCGGGAAAGTTACGACGGTTCACCCCTTTCGGTGGTGCGACGGACAACCGTCCGTCGCGCCACCGGCGTATCCGCTTACGGTCGTCCCGCTGCGAGTCGCCGATCCAACGGCGGCCGCTCACAAGGGAGATCGGGGGTGTGCTCGTGCGGATCGGACTGCTCACCGACGGTGGTTATCCGTATGCGTCCGGTGAGTCCAGACTCTGGTGCGACCGTCTGGTGCGCGGGCTCGCGCAGCACGAGTTCGATCTCTTCGCGCTCAGCCGCAGCGCCGAGCAGGAGGCGCAGGGCTGGGTCCAGCTCCCGCCCCAGGTCAGCCGGGTGCGGACCGCGCCGCTGTGGACCGCCGACGAGGACACCCTCGGCCTCCATGCCCCCCGGGGCCTGATCCCGCGCCTGCTGACCGGCGGGGGCGCGCGGACGTACGGGCGGCGCGAACGGCGCCGCTTCATCACCCACTTCACGGCGCTCGCCCACGCGGTGTGCGTGGGGGGCGCCTTCGGTGGCGCGCGGGAGGACGGGGACGCGGGCACGCGGTACGCCGAGCCGCGGCCCGGGGACGCGCGGTTCACCGAAGGCCTCTACGGACTCGCCGAACTCGCCTGCGAACACGGTGGGCTCCCCGCCGCCCTGCGCTCCGAGACCGCGGTACGGATCCTGGAGGCCGCCTGCCGCGCACCCGGTACCGGACGCACCGTCCAGACCGCCACCGTTCCCGATCTCCTCGCCTTCGCCGCGGAGCTCGACCGGGCGCTGCGCCCGCTCTCCCTGGACTGGTACGACGAGGAGAGCCTCGGCGCCGTCGACCTCTGCCACGCCGCGTCCGGCGGCGCCGCCGCGCTGCCGGGACTGCTGGCCAAGCGCTTCTTCGGGGTGCCGCTGCTCGTCACCGAGCACGCCGTGCAGCTGCGCGCGCACTACCTCGCGGACTCCCGTACGCCGGTGAGTGCGCCGGTACGCGCGCTGCTCGCGAACTTCCACGGGCAGCTCGCCACCGAGGTGTACCGGCAGGCCGCGCTCATCACCCCCGGCAACACCCATGCCCGCCGCTGGCAGGAGCGCTGCGGCGCCGAACCCGCCAAGGTGCGCACGGTCTACCCCGGCATGGAGTCCGGCCGCTTCGCGGTGCTCGGCGAGAGCGAGGACGACGGCGGCCCCGACACGCTGGTCTGGGTCGGCCGGATCGAGCCGGCCAAGGACCTGATCGGCCTGCTGCACGCCTTCGCCGAGGTGCGCAGGGCCGAGCCCGACGCCCGGCTGCGGATCATCGGTGCGCCGGCCCAGGGGCCGGAGGGTGCCTCCTATCTCGCCCACTGCCGGGCGCTCGCCGACCAGCTCTTCCCCGACGAGGCCGTGGACGCGCACGCCGTCGGCGACAGCCCCGTCTCCTTCGAGGACATCGGCGGGGCCGAGGTCCCGGATCTCGCCCAGGCGTACGCGGCGGGCGGCGTCGTGGTGCTCTCCAGCGTGGTCGAGGGCTTCCCGATCAGCCTGGTCGAGGCGATGTTCTGCGGCCGGGCGACGGTGTCCACGGACGTCGGCGCGGTCGTCGAGGTCATCGGTGGAACGGGGCTCGTGGTGCCGCCGCGCAACCCCCGGGCGCTCGCCGACGCCTGCCTGGCGCTGTTGCGCGACCCCGAGCGCCGTGCGCGCCTGGGAGCCGCAGCGCGTGCCCGCGCACTCGAACTCTTCACCGTCGAACAGAACCTCACGGCATTTCGCGGCATTTACCTGGAGCTGATCTCACAGGCGCCGGTACACAGGGCGCCGGCACCGGCCGCCGGTGGTCCCCGGCCCTTCGACACTCCGCCGGAGGCCCACGTGCTCGGCCTGTGGCCGGAGCCCGGCGACGACCCGGCTCCGGGGCCGGCCGGGCGGACGCCCAGCTGGGCCGCGCAGGGAGTCGGCGCGGGAGCGTGTGGCACGGGGGACGGCGATGTGTGACCAGGAGGCGGCCGCGCCGGGCCGTACCGACCGGCCGGGACCGGCCGGCACGTCCGCCGCACCCGGCGACAAGCACGGAGGAACGACGATGGGCCGCCCGACCGAAGCGCCCGATCCACTCGGCACACCGATGACCAGCAGCAACAGGGACCAGCGCTCAGGGGCGGCGGCCTCCGGGACCCTGCTCGCGGACGCCTCCCAACCGGCCTGGGGGCCGTCCACCGCACCACCGGCCGGGGCGGTGGACGGACCGGTGGACAGGGCGCTGGACGGACCGGTGGACAAGGCGGTGGACGGACCGGTGGACAGGGCCGGGCCCGCCTCGCGCCCGGAGCCCGGCCCGGCGCCCGACCACGCCCTCGCACCCGACTACGGCCACGCGCCCGGCCACGCCCCCGCGCCTCACACCGCTTCGGCCCCCGTGCCACACGCTCCCGCGCCGACTCCCTGCGCGGCCCAGCTGGGCCGCGCAGGGAGTCGGCGCGGCCCAGCTGGGCGTCCGCCCGGCCGTCCCCGGCGACTCCCGGTACCCGGGCGAACAGTTCCTCGGCGAGCGAGAACACGTCGCGGTGCCGGTAGCGCGCGGCAGTGCGGTCGGTGACGCCGTGGGCCTCCAGACCGGCGGCGATCTCCAGCGGGTCGACGGCGCGCTCGCAGAGTTCGCGGTGCCGGTGCATCAGGGACTTCACGGGATCGGCGGGCCCGCGCCGCCCGGTGGAGAGTCTGCGCGCGGAAGCGGTGTGCGCGAGCTCGGGGGCGCGGGCCCGCCGATCCCGTGAAGTCCCTGATGCACCGGCACCGCGAACTCTGCGAGCGCGCCGTCGACCCGCTGGAGATCGCCGCCGGTCTGGAGGCCCACGGCGTCACCGACCGCACTGCCGCGCGCTACCGGCACCGCGACGTGTTCTCGCTCGCCGAGGAACTGTTCGCCCGGGTACCGGGAGTCGCCGGGGAGCCCGTCGGCGTGTCCTTCGCACCGGCGCGCGACATCGAGACGCGCGCCGCGTGGTCGCTGCGGGCCCTGCTGCCGGGCGCCGCCTGCCTCGCGACCTTCGTCGCGCTGCGGCTCACCGAAGAGGTGCTCGACGGCGGGGCGCGGCTCGCCATCGGTTCCGGCGGCGGTCTCCTGGCGCTCGTCGGGCTCGCACTCGCGCTGCGTACCGGGCCCCTCGGCGCCGACGGACGGTCGTCGGGCGCCGCCGGCCTGTTCGGCTGCTGGCTGCTCGGCTACGTCCTGTACGGCGACGCGCTGCTCCACCAGCTCCTCAGCGGCGGGCCCGAAGGCCCCTGGGACATCACTCCGGCTCCGTTGCTCGGCCTCGCCGTGGCGGTCGCTCCCGCGGCCTGGTGCGCCCACCTCTTCTCCGTACACGCGCACCGCAAACTCAACGGAAGCCGCGCACTGGAGGAGTTCGCCGCAGGCGTGCGCCCCCTGCTCTTCGCCGCCGTCGCCTCCTTCCTCTGTGTCCTCGGCGGGCTGCTGTACCTGGCCGGACTGGGGATCGGCGGGGGCGGGTCCGGGGCCGGCGCCGCCGCACTGGGAGTGCTGCTCCTGCTGGCGCGGCTCCTCACCGTCCACGGCTTCCCCGAACCGGCCGCCACCGGCCTCGCCGCCGCCTGTGCCGTCGAGGTCGCCGCCCCCGCACTCGTCCTGGCCGGCCGGCTGCCCGGACTCGACGCCCTCGCCCGCCCCGTGGAAGCGCTCATCGAGGCGGCCGGCACCGGGGCCGTACCCGCCGTCGCCTGCGGCGCGGCGGCGCTCGGCCTGCTGACCACCGCCACGGTCGCTCTGTCCCGGGCATCCGCCCACACCGCCGCCTGACACAGCCCACAGACCCCGCGGAGCCGACGCCGCGGGTCCCGTTCCACACCGTACGCAACTGCCCCAAGGAGACACCGGACATGACCCACCGATCCCCCGCACCGGCAGCCCGCCGTCGGCACTCAGGGGGCGCGCGATGAGGGTGCTGCTGCTCGGAGCCAACGGATTCCTCGGCCGGTTCGTGGCCGACCGGCTGCTCGCCGACCCGGCCGTCCACCTCACGGCGCTCGGCCGCGGCGACGACGCCGACGTACGGTTCGACCTGGCCGGCGGCAGCCCGGGAGCGCTCACCCGCTTCCTGGACGCCGTCCACCCCGGAGTCGTCGTCAACTGCGCGGGCGCCACCCGGGGCGGGGCCCGCGATCTGACCCGCCACAACACCGTGGCCGTCGCGACCGTCTGCGAGGCGATGCGGCGCAGCGGCTGCACCGCCCGCCTGGTCCAGGTCGGCTGCTCGTCGGAGTACGGGCCCTCGCAGCCCGGCTCGTCCACGGCGGAGGACGCCATCCCGCGCCCCGGCGGCCCGTACGGTGTCAGCAAGCTCGCCGCCACCGAACTCGTCCTCGGCTCCGGCCTCGACGCGGTCGTGCTGCGGGTCTTCTCGCCGGTCGGCCCCGGCACCCCGGCCGGCTCCCCGCTCGGCCGGCTCGCCGAGGCGATGCGCCGTGCCATGCAGTCCGGCGACGGTGAGCTGAAGCTCAGCGGCCTCGGCGTGCAGCGCGACTTCGTCGACGTGCGCGACGTCGCGCGCGCCGTGCACGCCGCCTCGCTCTCCGCCGCCCAGGGCGTCGTCAACATCGGTACCGGCCGGGCCGTGCGGCTGCGCGACGCCGCGGCCGTCCTCGCCAAGGTCGCCGGGTACGGGGGCGCGCTCCACGAGCTGGACACGCCCCCCGCGCGCCTGCCCATCGGAGCCCCCCGCACCTCCGCCGAATCGGTCATGGAGCACCTCTCGGTCACGCCCTCCCCGTACCCGGACGGCTGCGGTGCCTGGCAGCAGGCGGACGTCCGCACCGCCAGGGACCGGCTCGGCTGGCGCCCCCGGATCAATCTGGAGGAGTCCCTCGCCGACATCTGGATGGAGGCGGCGTGCCGTATCTGACCAGTACCGGCACCACCCGGCGCACCAGTGGTGCCGAACAGCTCGGCTTCGGCGTGCCCGGCTGTGCGCATCCGCTGCTCGCCCCGGCCGAATGGGCCGAACTGGCCCGCCCCGGCACCCCGCTGCACTGGGCCGTCCTCGACATCGACGACGGTCCCGGCATCCGCCCCGACCCGCACTGCCTGGAAGCCGCGGGGCGGCTTCGCAACGCCCGTGAGCGGGCCGTACGCGGCGAGGAGCCGCTCGACTCCGTGCGAGCCTCGGCCGGACGGCTGCTGGGCCGGCTCGACCTGGTGCACGGCAGCCGGCCCTTCGGCGACCTGGTCGCAGACGCGCGGTCCTACCTGGACTGGTACCGCGTCGACGGGTTCTACCTGGACCGCTGCCCGGCCGGGCGCCCGGCCCTGCCCACCGTTCGCCGTCTCACCGCCACCCTCTCCACCCTCCTGGCGGACAGCGAAAGCGCACAGCGCGGCGGACACCTCGTGCTCGGCCACGACACCCACCCGCACCCGGGCTACGCGGAGGCCGCCGACCAGCTCGTCACCTTCCGCGGCTCGTGGACCGACTACCGCTGGTCGCAGGTGGCGGAGTGGACCGCCTCCTACCCGCCCGGCCGGTTCGCCCACTTCGTCCACGGTGTCCCGCGCACCCATCTGGAGGAGGCGATGCGCATCGCCCGCTGGCAGGGCGCCGGGACGATCTTCTTCACGGACCGCATCAAGGATGCCGCTCCCGGAAGCGCACGGGGGCAAAGCGATCCATTTGCGACACTGCCCAGGTACTGGGACGAAATTGTCTCGCGGATCGGACCTGCTATCTCGGAATGAGAGGGGGCGTGGCAGTGTTACGGCAAGAACAACCGTACGTAGCCGAAGTACGTAGAAACCGACCACCTGCATTGTTGAGGTTCCTGTGTCGCTGCCACCCCTGGTCGAGCCAGCTGCTGAGCTCACCGTCGACGAGGTCCGCAGGTACTCCCGCCACCTGATCATCCCGGATGTCGGGATGGACGGGCAGAAGCGGCTGAAGAACGCGAAGGTGCTCTGTGTGGGCGCCGGCGGTCTCGGCTCGCCGGCTCTGATGTACCTGGCCGCCGCCGGTGTCGGAACGCTCGGCATCGTGGAGTTCGACGAGGTCGACGAGTCGAACCTGCAACGCCAGATCATCCACAGCCAGGCCGACATCGGCAAGTCCAAGGCCGTGTCGGCCAAGGAAAGCGTGCAGGGGATCAATCCCCTGGTGAACGTGATCCTTCACGAGGAACGGCTCGAAGCCGAGAACGTGATGGAGATCTTCGCGCAGTACGACCTGATCGTGGACGGCACGGACAACTTCGCCACCCGCTATCTCGTCAACGACGCCGCGGTCCTGCTGAACAAGCCGTACGTCTGGGGCTCGATCTACCGGTTCGACGGACAGGCGTCCGTCTTCTGGTCCGAGCACGGTCCCTGCTACCGCTGCCTCTACCCGGAGCCGCCGCCCCCCGGCATGGTTCCCTCCTGCGCCGAGGGCGGTGTCCTGGGCGTGCTGTGCGCGTCCATCGGCTCCATCCAGGTCAACGAGGCCATCAAGCTGCTCGCCGGCATCGGCGACCCGCTCGTCGGCCGGCTGATGATCTACGACGCGCTGGAGATGCAGTACCGCCAGGTCAAGGTCCGCAAGGACCCCGACTGCGCGGTCTGCGGCGAGAATCCGACCGTCACCGAGCTCATCGACTACGAGGCCTTCTGCGGCGTCGTGTCCGAGGAGGCCCAGGAGGCGGCGCTCGGCTCCACGATCACTCCCAAGCAGCTCAAGGAGTGGATCGACGCGGACGAGAAGATCGAGATCATCGACGTCCGTGAGCCGAACGAGTACGAGATCGTCTCGATCCCCGGCGCGAAGCTGATCCCGAAGAACGAGTTCCTGATGGGCAACGCCCTCCAGGACCTCCCGCAGGACAAGCGCATCGTGCTGCACTGCAAGACCGGTGTCCGCAGTGCCGAGGTCCTCGCGGTCCTCAAGTCGGCGGGCTTCGCCGACTCGGTGCACGTGGGCGGCGGCGTGATCGGCTGGGTCAACCAGATCGAGCCCGAGAAGCCGGTGTACTAAAAGGCCGTACGTGAAGAAGGGGCCGGTCCGCATCGCGCGGACCGGCCCCTTCTTCGTGCGCACGGGGCGCTACGAACAGGTCTTGCCGTCGGCCGGCACCTTCCCGTCCAGGAAGTACGCGTCCACCGTCGAGGTCACACAGCGGTTCCCGCCGTAGGCGCCGTGTCCCTCGCCCTTGTTGGTGAGCAGGACGCCGACGCCCTCGCCCAGCTCGTCGGCCATCTTCCGCGCGCCCTCGTACGGCGTCGCCGGGTCACCCGTCGTGCCCACGACCAGGATCGGGCCGGCGCCCGGGGCGCTCGCCTCCGGGGTGTCGTGCTCGCCCGCCACGGGCCAGTCGGCGCACCAGCCCGCGGTGTCCCAGGCCAGGAACGGGCCGAAGACCGGCGACAGCTTCCCGAACTCGGGCAGCAGCGCCTTCGCCTCGGCCGCCGTCGGCCTGGCCTTGCTGTCCGCGCAGGAGATGGCCCGCTGCGAGTGGTTCTGGGTGTCGTAGTGGCCGTTCCCGTCGCGCCCGTTGTACGAGTCGGCGAGCTGCAGCAGCATGGAACCGGTGCCGCTCTCCGCCTCGTCCAGTGCCTGGGTGAGCACCGGCCAGTTGTCCTTGGAATAGAGCGGCAGCACGATGCCGGTGATCGCCAGCGACTCGTTGAGCTCGCGCCCCGTACCGGTCGGCAGCGGCTTGGCGTCGATCCGCTTCAGCAGGGCGGCGATGCGCCGGGTACCCGCCTCCGGGTCCTGGCCGCGGTCCCTGAGGTAGTTCTCCAGCGCCCGCTGGAAGCCGGTCGTCTGGTTACGGGCGTGGCCCGTGGTGTCCGCGGTCGGGTCGACGACGGCGTCGAAGACGGTCCGCCCGACGTGCTCCGGGAAGAGGTGGGCGTACGTGCCGCCCAGCTCGGTGCCGTACGAGAAGCCGAAGTACGTCAGCTTCCTGTCGCCGAGGACCTCGCGGATCAGGTCCATGTCCCGGGCCGCGTTCGTCGTGCCGACGAACGGCAGGACCTTGCCGGAGCGGCTCTCGCAGCCGGCGCCGAAACCGGCGCCGTCCTTCATGAACGCCGCCTCCTCCGCCGCCGTGTCCGGTGTCATGTCGACCTTGCGGTAGGAGCTCTCCTGATCCTGGTCCGTGCGGCACCGCACCCCGGCGCTCTCGGCCACCCCGCGCGGATCGAAGCCCACCAGGTCGTAGCGGGTGTTGAGCGACCCGTACGAACCGGCGGCGCGCGGCAGGGTGGAGACGCCCGAGCCGCCCGGCCCGCCGAAGTTGAACAGCATCGAGCCGAGCCGCCGGTCCTTGTCCCGGGCCTCCTTGCGGATCAGCGCGATCCCGATCGTGTCGCCGTCCGGCTTCGCGTAGTCCAGCGGCACCGTGACCTTCGTACACCGCCAGGACGGGCCCGGAGCGCTGCCGCCCTCGGGCGCCTCGCAGCCCTTCCAGTCCAGGCGCTGCGAGGTGAGGGCGGCGGGCAGGGGCTGTGCGCTCGCGCCGGACGAGGCGGCGGCGGACGGTGAGGCGGCCGAAGCCGTGGTGCCGTCGGCCGGAGTGCCCGGCTTGCCGTCCGCGGCGTCCTCACATCCTGCGAGCGTCCCCGTCAGCAGCAGTGCGGCGGCGGCCAGCGCCCCGGCCCGTACGTATGCGACCACGTGTACGTCCTCCCCGTCGTGCCTGCCGGTCCGGCAGTCCGCCCATGTTAGGCGTGCGGCCCCACGCCTAATCGCACACCGTTCCGTCGTCCGGCACCTTGCCGTCCAGCAGATAACCGCCCACCGCCTTCTGCACACAGGCGCTGCCGCTGTTGTACGCGCCATGGCCCTCGCCCTTGTACGTCATCTCCACGCCGACKCCCTCGCCGAGCTCCTCGGCCATCGCCTTCGCGCCCGCGTACGGGGTCGCCGGGTCGCCCGTGTTGCCGATGACCAGGACGGGCGCCGCACCTTCGGCGCTGACGTCCGGGGTGTCCCAGGCGCCCGCCACCGGCCAGCCGGTGCACGCCATCAGACCCCAGCCGAGGTAGTCGCCGAAGACCGGTGAGGCGTCGCGGAACGCGGGCAGCTTCTCCCTGGTCTCGTCGAGGGTGAACCGCTCCTTGGAGTCCGCGCAGTTGATGGCGGTGTTGGCCGCGGCCGAGTTGTCGTACCGGCCGTCCTCGGAGCGCCCGTTGAGGGAGTCGGCGAGGGCCAGGAGCAGTGCGCCGTTGCCGCCGTCGGCCTCGTCCACACCCTGTTCCAGCAGCGGCCAGGTCTCCTTGGAGTAGAGCGCCGCCGCGATGCCGGTGGTGGCCTGCGTCTGCGTCAGCTTCCGCGAACCGATGCCCGGTACGGGCTTCTTCTCCAGCCGGTCCAGCAGGCCCGACACGCCCTGCTCGATCTCCTCGGCGGTGGAACCCGGCAGCTTGCAGGCGTCGCCCCGGTCCGCGCAGTCCGCGGCGAAGTTGTCCAGCGCGAGCTGGAAGCCCTTCGCCTGGCCCAGGGAGGACTGCTCCGCGTCCTCGGTCGGGTCGACCACCGCGTCCAGGACCGACCGGCCCACGTGCTCGGGGAACAAGTGCGCGTAGACGCCGCCCAGTTCGGTGCCGTACGAGATGCCGAAGTAGTACAGCCTCTCGTCGCCGAGTACCTGGCGCATCAGATCCATGTCGCGGGCCGCGTTCGTCGTCCCCACGAAGGGGAGTTCCTTGCCGGAGTTCTTCTCGCAGGCGGCCACGTACGTCTTCGTGTCCTCGGTGAACGCCTTCTCCTCCGCCGCGTCGTCCGGCGTGCCGTCGGCCTCGTACCGCGCGTCCAGCTGTGCGTCGTCCTCGCACTCCACGCCCGCGCTGCGGCCCACTCCGCGCGGGTCGAAGCTCACCAGGTCGTACCGGGTACGGAGCTT
This sequence comes from Streptomyces sp. OR43, assembly GCF_008042275.1. Lineage (GTDB taxonomy): Bacteria > Actinomycetota > Actinomycetes > Streptomycetales > Streptomycetaceae > Streptomyces. The sequence continues at coordinate 2,921,904 of NZ_RDBK01000043.1, forward strand.
GTCGTAATCCGTGCCGAACGCGGGCAGGGTGGCCACACCGGAGGCGCCGGGGCCGCCGAAATTGAAGATGAGCGAGCCGATCCGCTTCTTCGCGTCGATCGCCTTCGCGCGGATGAGCGCGAGCTCGATGGTGTCGCCCTCCGGCTCCGCGTAGTCGAGCGGGGCCTTCATGAACGAGCACTCCCAGACGGCCCCGCCGGGCAGCGGGGAGGGTGAGGAACCGCCGCCCTGGGCCTGGGAAGGGGCCGGACACGGCGTCCACTTCAGCTGCTGGGAGGCGAGGTCGGCGGGCGTGGTCGTCGCGGCGGCCGCGGCGGAGTGGGGCGAGCTCTCCTCGTCACCCCCGTCCGAACAGCCGGTGAGCGGAAGCAGCACGGTCACGGTGGCGGCGAGGGCCGCGGCGCGCAGGGCAGGGGAGGTCCTCATCGCTCCATCCTGCGGCGGCTCCCCGGGGGGTGCACGGGGCGCCGGTCCAAGCGGGTGGACGCCCGCGGGCCGCCGCTCCTGGCGCCTCTCGTCCGGATCATGCCGGGCTCGCTGGTCAGGCATGACTCCGGACACTCGCCGGTCCGGTCCGATTCCTGACACGCGCGGGTCCGGTCTGATTCCGGACCTGAGACCCTAGAGCTCGCCCTTGCGCGTCAGATGGTTGAAGGCGAGCCAGCCGGGAAGCACCGGCAGCCACAGCGTCAGCAGCCGGTAGAGCAGCACCGCCGGCGCCGCGACCTCCTTCGGCAGCCCGACCGCGATCAGGCCGAGGGTCAGCGCACCCTCGACCGCGCCCATGCCGCCCGGGGTCGGCGCCGCCGAGCCCAGCGCGTTGCCGGCGAGGAAGACCACCGCGATGCTCGCATAGCTCAGGTGCGGCGTTTCCGGACCGCTGAACGCCCGGACCGACGCGTCCAGACACATCACGAACACGCCGGTCAGCAGCAGCATCCCGCCGATGCCGGTGAGCAGCTTCTGCGGCCGCTGTACGACGTCGAGCATGCGCGGTACGACCCCGGCGAACAGCGACCGCACCCGCGTCACGACGAACTTGCGCAGGAACGGGATGGCCGTCACCACCAGCACCAGCACGGCGACCGTCAGCAGACCCGCGATCACGGTCCTGGACGGGGTGAGCGAGGACGGCGTCTTCTCCGTACCGGTCAGATAGCCGAACGCGGCCAGCAGCAGGATGTGGCATCCCAGCCCGAACAGCTGAGAGGCGCCGACACTCGCGACCGCCAGCCCCGGGCGCACGCCCGCCCGCTGGAGGAACCGGGTGTTCAGCGCGACCCCGCCCACCGCGGCCGGGGCCACGATCTTCACGAACGAGCCGGCGACCTGCGCCAGCACCGTCTTGCCGAACGGCACGCGTTCGGGCACGAAGCCCAGGAGGCTCATCGCCGCCGCGATGTAACTGAGCGCCGAGAAGCCGAGCGCGGCCGCCACCCAGCCCCACTCCGCCTGTTCGACCACCGCGCCGAAGTCGGCCTCGGTGACCTGCGAGATCAGGAAGTACGCGGCGATGGCACCGGCGATGAAGCTGAACAGCGTGCGCGGCTTGATGCGCTCCAGGCGGACCGGCTCGACCGGCGCCTGCGGCCGGATCAGCAGCACCTCCTGGCGGATCCGGGAGAGCAGATCCTCCTCGCGGGCCACGTCCATGGCGTCGTCCCTGGCCCGCTTCTCGGCCTGCTTCTCGGTGCGCTGCGACTTGCGGTCGCTCCTGCGCCCGGCGTCCTCGGCAGGCTCCGCGTCCTGCGACCGGGCCCGCTTCGCCGCGTCCGACGCCTCCAGGACGGCCTCGCGCTCACGCTGCGAACGCTCCCGGGCCAGCCGGCGCAGATGGGCGCGGGTGGAGCGGCTGAGCGCGATCGGCTGGAGCAGCGGCAGACAGTCCGCGACGGCGTCCGGCCCCAGCACCTCCAGCGCGGCCGCGACCGCCCGCTCGGGACCCACCCGCAGACCCGTGGTGGTGAGCAGCTGGGCGACGTCCATCCGCAGCACCAGATCACCGGCCGCGATCTCGCCGCCGCGCAGGTCCGTGACGAACACCTTGCCGGAACGGTCCACCAGGATGGCGTCACCGGTGAGCCTGCGGTGCGCGATCCGCCGCGACTGGAGTGCCCGCACCTGACGCCAGGCGCCGCGCACCAGCTCGTCGGTGATCTCGGAGTCCTCCAGCGCGTCCAGGGAGCGCCCGCCGATGTGCTCGTACACCAGCATCACGGCGTCCGGACCGAGCTCGGAGGTGGCGATCAGCTTCGGGGCGTTGGCACCGGCGGCGATCGCCGCGTACGCGAGCAGCGCCTCCTGCTCCAGGGCCTGGCGCAGCGACTGGATGGAACGCCGCTGGGTGATGCCGCGCAGGGTGAGCCTGCGCCACACCCGGTAGAAGAAGCCCTGCGCCTGCTGTTCCCGGTCCACGACCGTCACGTCCAGCGGCGGCCCGTCCTCCAGGGAGACCACGTAGCGGCGCCCGCGGTCGCTCTGGTCACCACTCGAGTCGGGCGCGTCGTCGGCGCGCATCGCGGTGACCGGCCGGAAGCCGACATGGCGCAGACCGGCCATCAGGTGCTGGCCGGTCGGCCGGACGTTCGGCGAGCCGACCGCGTACAGCGTGCCGTACGCGACCGTCCAGCCGATCAGTACCGTGAGGATGATCGAGAGCGGGGTCGTGTACCCGCCCACCAGCATGGTGAAGGCGTCCAGCAGCAGCACCACCCACAGCACGACCCGCCACCGCGGCCGTCTCGCCATGCCGACCGCCGTCATATAGGCGATCACCGGCGCGAGGTAGCCGTGTACGGGGTCGGTGAGCGCCTGACCTGGCTGCGGCTGGGTCAGCGCGTCCTGGATGGTGCCGGGCGCGGAGTTGGACACCCACAGATCCGTGGCGAGCGTCACCCCGTGCGCGAGCACGGCCGCCAGCACGCCGTCCGCGATCCGCAGCCCGTCGCGTTTGATCAGCCGCTCGATGGCGAAGGCCACCGGGACGAGCAGCACGGCGATGCTGGAGACGAGCCCGGCGACCTTGATGAGCAGATCGGGCGCCTGGCCCGTGCCCTTGTTGATGTCCTCCTCGAGGCCGGCCGTCGTGCCGTGGGCGAACGCGGCGACGGCGAACAGCACGACGATCGCGAGGACCCCGATGAGGAGCCGCAGCAGATCGGAGGGGCGGTGCACCCGGGCGGGGAGCAGGGGCTCGTCACCCGAGACACGGTCGGACAGGTCCGCCTCGGAGGTCGAGAGCGTCGAGCCGGCCGGGTGTTCCGCGGACGCCCCCGGGCGTGCGCCGGGCTCCTGTCCGCTCTCCTCGGGGCTCGGCTTCTCGGGGCTCGGCTTCTCGGGACGCGGCTCGGCATCAGAGGCGTCGGCCGCCTTCGGTGGCTGCACGCCCTGCTCCTTCGTCGCCTCTGATTGGTCTTGGTCTTCTCGTATCACCGGTCACCGCCCGCATGATGGTGGCACGGCCTTCGGCCGGCGGGGGGCATCAGGGTGCGATGCGGGGCCGCGCGGTGCGCAACATACGCTCCGTCCGCCTTCCCCGCACACCTCGTGCGGGACCGGACACGGAACGGGCCGGACTGTCGGTGGCGTACGGCAGGATGGGCCGGATGAGCGAACACCCGACGAGCGACGCGTTGCCGGAGTACGCGGAGCGCGTGCTCGACGTCGCCGAACTGATCCCGCCCGGCCGCGTCATGACCTACGGCGACATCGCGGAGTGGCTGGGGGACGGCGGACCGCGCCAGGTCGGCCGGGTCATGGCGCTGTACGGATCCGCGGTGCCGTGGTGGCGTGTGGTGCGCGCCGACGGTGCGCTGCTGCCGGGCCACGAACTGCGTGCGCTGGATCACTACCGCGAGGAGAACACCCCGCTGCGCGAGGCCGTGCGGTCCGCGGAGGGGCATGTCCCGCGTCTGGACATGCGGCGCGCACGATGGGACGGCGGTGCGGGCGCGGGGGGCGACGACGGCGGGGGAGCTCACACCTGACAGCTTCGGCCATCCGGTGGCACATCGGGCGGAGCCGGGCCCGTACGACGTACAGGAAGCGGGCAGCGGGGGCCGTGGCCGGTCCTTCCGCCCGGCGGACTGTGACGGTGCGCGGTCTCTCGGCCGGGGGCAACGAGCGGGCAGCGGCAGTCGTGCCCGCTCCTTACGCCCGGCGGACTGTGACGGTGCGCGGTCTTTCGGCCCGGCGGAACGTGACGGTGCCCCGTCCTCCCGTCCGGCGGAACGTGACGATCCACGCAGCCGTCCCGCCCCAATCCGTGCTCCCGCCGGAGTAGCGTCGTCAGTTCGCGGCCCGCGCCGCGCCCTCACCCCCAGCACACCCACCAGGACCGGCGATCCCAACGTGAGCTCCTCCTCCACCACCCGGAACAGTCCGCACCGTCAGGCACGGCGGCGGGCCACGGGCGCGTACCGGCTGGTGCGTACCCTGCCGGGCTCCGTGGACCCCCCTCTCCTGGACGCGGCGCAGCGGGCGGTGGTTGACCACGCCGGCGGCCCGCTGCTCGTCCTCGCGGGGCCGGGTACCGGCAAGACCACCACGCTCGTCGAAGCGGTCGCCGCCCGTGTCGCCCGGGGCGCGGACCCGGCCCGGATGCTGATCCTCACCTTCAGCCGCAAGGCCGCCGTCGAACTGCGCGACCGGATGGCCGCCCGGCTCGGCGCCGCCCGCGGACCGCAGGCCACCACCTTCCACTCCTTCTGTTACGCCCTGGTGCGCGCCCATCAGGACGCCGACCTGTTCGCCGACCCGCTGCGGCTGCTCTCCGGACCGGAGCAGGACGTGACCGTCCGCGAACTGCTGGCGGGCCAGCTCGACCTGGAGAAGGAGGGCCACGACCACATCCGCTGGCCCGACGAACTGCGGGCCTGTCTGACGACGCGCGGTTTCGCCGACGAGGTGCGTGCCGTGCTTGCCCGCAGCCGTGAACTGGGTCTCGGCCCGGATGCCCTGGCCGACTTCGCCCGGCGCACCGGCCGGCCCGACTGGAGTGCGGCCGCGGCGTTCCTCGCCGAGTACCTGGACGTGCTGGACGCCCAGGGGGTGCTGGACTACGCGGAGCTCGTCCACCGTGCCGTGCTGCTCGCGGASCGCCCCGAGGTGTCGGCGCTGCTGGCCGGCAGCTACGACACCGTGTTCGTCGACGAGTACCAGGACACGGACCCGGCACAGGTGCGGCTGCTGCACGCGCTGGCCGGGAACCGGGGGAGCGCCCCGGGCGGCGGCGGGGGCCGGAACCTGATCGCGTTCGGCGACCCGGACCAGTCGATCTACGCCTTCCGCGGCGCCGACGTGAACGGCATCCTCGACTTCCCGGACGTGTTCCGGCGCGCGGACGGCGACCCGGCCCCGGTCGGCGTCCTCACCACCTCGCGCCGCTCCGGCGAACGGCTGCTCGCCGCGACCCGTCTGCTCACCCGCCGGATGCCGCTCACCCGGCTGCCGTCGGCGAAGGTGCGCGCCCACCGGGAGCTCGGGGCGGTCCGCGAGGGCGGCAGCGTCGAGACGTACACCTACCCGACCGCGTCCACGGAGCTCGACAACATCGCGGACCTGCTGCGCCGGGCGCATCTGGAGGACGGGGTGCCGTGGCACGAGATGGCGGTCCTGGTCAGGGCGGGCGGGCGCACCATTCCCGCCGTGCGCCGGGCCCTGACCTCGGCGGGCGTGCCACTGGAGGTCGACGGTGACGACCTGCCCCTGCGCCACGAACCGGCGGTGGCCCCGCTGCTGACGGCCCTGCGCACGGTGGCCCTGGCGGCGCTGCGCCGGGGCGCGGACACCGATGCCTCGGCCGAGGACGCGGCGGAACCGGGGACTCCGGCCCCGGCAGGCATGGGCCTCTCGGCCGAGGACGCGGCGGTACCGGGAACCGCCACGCAGGCCTCCGCCCAGGCCCAGCCCTCCGCCCAGGCGAGGCGGTAGACGGCGAGCTGGAGGGGGTCGGCGGTGTTGGTGCGGCTGGTCTTCCAGTCGACGATCTCGTACGTGTTCCCCGTGCGGTACACCGGCGGGAATGGTGCGCCCGCCCGCCCTGACCAGGACCGCCATCTCGTGCCACGGCACCCCGTCCTCCAGATGCGCCCGGCGCAGCAGGTCCGCGATGTTGTCGAGCTCCYTGGACGCGGCCGACCTGCGCCGGCTCGGCCGGGCGCTGCGCGACGAGGAACGCGCCGCAGGCAACCGCGTGCCCGCGCCCTCCGGCGAACTCCTCGCCCGCGCACTCGCCGAACCCGAACGGCTCGTCACGCACGACCCGGCGTACGCCCGGGGCGCCCAGCGACTCGGCGCGCTGCTGCGCACGGCGCGCGAGCTCCTCGAAACCGGCGGCACCGCCGAGGAGGCCCTGTGGGCGCTGTGGTCCGGCACCCCGTGGCCGGCCAGGCTGGAGCGCGCCGCGCTGCGCGGCGGCGCGGGCGGGCGTAACGCCGACCGTGACCTGGACGCCGTCTGCGCCCTCTTCGACACCGCGGCCCGCGCGGAGGAGCGCACCGGGGGCCGGGGCGCGCTCAACTTCCTGGAGGAGGTCGACGCCCAGGACATCGCCGCCGACACCCTCTCCCGGCGTTCCGTGCGGCCCGACGCCGTCCGGCTGATGACCGCGCACCGGTCCAAGGGCCTGGAGTGGCGCCTGGTCGTCGTCGCCGGAGTGCAGGAGGGCCTCTGGCCCGACCTGCGCCGCCGCGGCTCGCTGCTCGAAGCGGACCGGATCGGCCGCGACGGCCTCGCCGAACCCCTCACTCCGGGCGCCCTCCTGGCCGAGGAACGCAGGCTCTTCTACGTGGCGGCGACCCGCGCCCGCGAACGTCTGATCGTGACCGCGGTCAAGGCGCCCGCCGACGACGGCGACCAGCCGTCCCGCTTCCTCGCGGAGCTCGGCGTCGAACCCCGCGATGTCACCGGCCGCCCGCGCCGGCCCCTCGCCGTCGCCGCTCTCGTCGCCGAGCTGCGCGCCACCACCGTCGACCCCACCGCCTCCGACGCGCTGCGCGAGGAGGCCGCCCACCGCCTCGCCCGCCTCGCGGCGCTGAGCGACGACGAGGGCCAGCCGCTCGTACCGTCGGCCCACCCGTTCCGCTGGTGGGGCCTGTACGAGCCGACCCGCTCCGCCGTCCCGCTGCGCGACCGGGACCAGCCCGTCGCCCTGTCCGGCAGCGCCCTCGACCAGCTCGCCAACACCTGCGCGCTCCAGTGGTTCCTGGGCCGCGAGGTGAAGGCCGACGCCCCGGCGACCGCGGCACAGGGCTTCGGCAACGTCGTCCACGTCCTGGCCGACGAGGTGGCCTCCGGGCGGACGCCCGCCGATCTGGCCGTCCTCATGGAGCGGCTCGACTCGGTCTGGGACGGACTCGTCTTCGACGCGCCCTGGAAGTCGCAGCAGGAGAAGCAGCAGGCCCGCGTCGCCCTCGAACGCTTCCTGCGCTGGCACGTCATGGACCGCACCGGCCGCACCCCGGCCGCCAGCGAGCACGACTTCGACGTGACGCTGGAGGCGGGGGAGTACGAGGTGCGCATCCGGGGCTCCATGGACCGCGTCGAACGCGACGCCGACGGCCGGGCCTACGTCGTCGACTTCAAGACCGGCAAGCAGTCCCCGACGAAGGACGAGGTGGCCCGCCACCCGCAGCTCGCCGTGTACCAGCTGGCGGTCCGGGCGGGCGCGGTCGACGAGGTCTTCGACGGCACGCGCCCCGAATCCGGCGGCGCCGAACTCGTACAGCTTCGCCAGCCCGCCCCCAAGAAGGAGGGCGGCGACGCCGTACCCAAGGTGCAGGCCCAGGAGCCGCCCGACACCGAGTGGGTCTCCGATCTCCTCGCGACCGCCGCCGGCCGGGTCCTGGACGAGCGGTTCACCCCGTCGACCGGGCAGCACTGCTCCCACTGCACCTTCAAGGCCTCGTGCAGTGCGCGGCCGGAGGGCCGGCACGTCCTGGAGTGAGCCGGACCCGCCGTCGCGGCCGTCAGTGCTTGCGGGCCATCACCCCGTACACACTGACGTCGGCGTCGGTGACGTCGTTGATGCCCTGGTAGCGCGTCCGGTCCAGCGCGTCCAGGCCCGCCACGAACTCCGGGTCCGGGTCCCGGGACTCGGGCAGGTCGACGACCTCCTCGGGCCGCCAGCGGTGCACCGGGACGACACCGGGTTCGAGCATCTCCAGTCCGTTGTCCGTCACGAACCGCTCGACCTGCGCACGCGTGCGGCGGACCATCGCGAACCCGCGCTCCTTGAACGACTTCGTGATCTGCCCGACCTGCTCGGGGTTGAGGTCCGAACTGACATTGCTCAGTACGAGGTAGCTGCCGGGCGCCAGGGCGTCGAGGAGGTGCTTGACGATCGGATAGGCCTCGTCGTCCTCGATGAAGTGGAGGACGGCGGCCAGGACGAGGGCGACGGGCCGGTCGAGGTCGAGGGTGCGGCGGGCCGCTTCGAGGATCTTGGCGGGATCGCGCAGGTCCGCCTCGATGTAGTCGGTGCGGCCCTCGGGTCCGCTGGTGAGCAGGGCCTGCGCGTGGACGAGGACGACGGGGTCGTTGTCGGCGTACACCACGCGCGCGTCGGGGGCGATCGCCTGGGCGATCTGGTGCACGTTCTGCTGGGTCGGCAGCCCGGTCCCGACGTCCAGGAACTGGCGGACGCCGTCCTGTGCGGCGAGTGCGACGGCCCGCCGCATGAAGTCCCGGTTGTGCCGCACGGTGAGGTACCCGCGGGGATTGGCGGCCAGGGCCATGGCCGCGGCCTCACGGTCGGCCGGGTAGTTGTCCTTGCCGCCGAGGAAGACGTCGTAGACCCGCGCCGGGTGCGCCTTCGTCGTGTCGATGCGTGCCCTGAGCTCTGCGGCGTCAGGGGCGGATGCGTCGGCGCTCATATGACCGTCCTCGTAAGGCTGTTGATGCGACAGGCAGATAATTTAGACGGTCTTTTACGGCTCGGGCCCCACCGGGACACGGATACGCGGCCCCGCCGACCGCCCCTTCACGGCTTCGTGGGTTGTCGGTCCGGCCGGTTAGCCTCTGTGGAGTGTCCCCACGTATCACCGATCCCGAGCAGCTCAAGGAGCTTCTGGGGATCCCCTTCACCCCGGAGCAGACGGCGTGCATCATCGCGCCGCCCGCCCCGCAGGTGATCGTCGCCGGAGCCGGGTCGGGAAAGACCACGGTGATGGCGGCCCGCGTGGTGTGGCTGGTCGGCACCGGTCAGGTCGCCCCCGAGCAGGTCCTCGGGCTCACCTTCACCAACAAGGCGGCCGGCGAGCTCGCCGAGCGCGTCCGCAAGGCCCTGATCGCCGCCGGGGTCACCGATCCGGATGTGATCGACCCGGACAACCCCCCGGGCGAACCCGGCATCTCCACGTACCACGCCTTCGCGGGCCGGCTCCTCACCGAACACGGGCTGCGGATAGGACTCGAACCCACCACCCGCCTCCTCGCCGACGCCACCCGCTACCAGCTCGCCGCCCGTGTGCTGCGCGAGGCACCCGGCCCCTACCCGGCCCTGACCAGGTCGTTCCCCACCCTGGTCAGCGACCTGCTGGCGCTGGACGCCGAGCTCGCCGAACATCTCGTACGTCCCGAACAGCTCGCGGCGTACGACACCGAGCTGCTCCGCACCCTGGAGAGCGCCAAGCTCAGCAACGCGGAACTGCGCAAGCTCCCCGAGACCGCCGAGGCCCGCCGCGAGCTGCTCTCGCTGACCCGGCGCTACCGGGAGGCCAAGCGCGGCCGCGACCTCCTCGACTTCGGTGACCAGATCGCCCTCTCCGCCCAGCTCGCCCTCACCCGCCCCGAGGTCGGCGCGATCCTGCGCGAGGAGTACCGGGTCGTCCTGCTCGACGAGTACCAGGACACCTCCGTCGCCCAGCGCCTCCTGCTCTCCGCCCTCTTCGGCAGCGGCCCCGACGGCGTCGCCTCGGGACACGCCGTCACCGCGGTCGGCGACCCCTGCCAGGCCATCTACGGCTGGCGCGGCGCCTCCGTCGCCAACCTCGACGACTTCCCGAGCCACTTCCCGCACGCCGACGGCACCCCCGCCGCCCGCTACTCCCTCAGCGAGAACCGCCGCAGCGGCGGCCGCCTCCTGCATCTCGCCAACGGGCTCGCCGCCCCCCTGCGCGCCATGCACGAGGGCGTCGAGGCGCTGCGCCCCGCACCGGGCGCCGAGCGCGACGGCCTGGTCCGCTGCGCGCTGCTGCGCACCCACGCCGAGGAGCTCGACTGGCTCGCCGACTCCATCGCCCACCTCGTACGCACCGGCAAGGCCCCCGGCGAGATCGCCGTCCTGTGCCGCACCGCGGGCGACTTCCCCGAGATCCAGGCCGCGCTTGTCGCCCGGGACATCCCGGTCGAGGTCGTCGGCCTCTCCGGGCTGCTCCACCTCCCCGAGGTCGCCGACCTCGTGGCCGTCTGCGAGGTCCTCCAGGACCCGGGGGCCAACGCCTCACTGGTCCGGCTCCTCACCGGCCCCCGCTGGCGCATCGGCCCCCGCGACCTGGCCCTGCTCGGCCGCCGCGCCCGCCTCCTCGTCCACCGCGCCTCCCACGGCGACGACGAGGACTTCGACCCCGACCGCCGGCTCGCCGAAGCCGTCGAGGGCATCGACCCGGCCGAGGTGATCTCGCTGGCCGACGCCCTGGACACCTTCCTCGACTCCGGCGGCGGACAGGACGACCGGCTGCCGTTCTCCGCCGAGGCCCGGATCCGCTTCGCCCGCCTCGCCACCGAGCTGCGCGACCTGCGCCGCTCGCTGTCCGACCCGCTGATGGACGTCCTGCACCGGGTCCTCGCCACGACGGGCCTGGAGGTCGAGCTCTCCGCCTCGCCGCAGGCCCTGGCGGCCCGCCGCCGCGAGACCCTCGCCAACTTCCTCGACGTCGCCGCCCGGTTCGCCGCCGTCGACGGGGAGGCCACGCTCCTCGCCTTCCTCGGCTTCCTGCGCACCGCCGCGCAGTACGAGAAGGGCCTCGACAACGCGCTGCCCGGCGGCGAGAACACCGTCAAGGTCCTCACCGCCCACAAGTCCAAGGGCCTGGAGTGGGACGTCGTCGCCGTACCGGGCCTGGTCACCGGCCAGTTCCCCAGCGGCCAGTCCCGGGACGCCTGGACCTCCCAGTCCCAGGTCCTCCCGCACGCCCTGCGCGGCGACACGGCCACACTGCCCGTCCTCCACTCCTTCGACGCCAAGGGGCTCAAGGACTTCAAGGCGGAGATGAAGGAGCACCAGCACACCGAGGAGCTCCGCCTCGGCTACGTCACGTTCACCCGGCCCCGCACCCTGCTGCTCGGCTCCGGCCACTGGTGGGGCCCGAGCCAGAAGAAGCCGCGCGGCCCCTCGGCCTTCCTGGACGCGTTGTACGAGCACTGCGCGGCCGGCTACGGCGAGATCGAGGCGTGGGCGGACGAGCCGGCCGAGGACGAGGAGAACCCGGCCCTCGGCGAGGCCACGGCCGACCATGCCTGGCCGCTGCCGCTGGACCCCGCCGCGCTGACCCGCCGCCGGGCCGCCGCGGACACGGTGATGGCCCACCTGGAGGCGCTTGCCACGGCGGGCCCGGTGCCCGACGTGTACGCGGCGACGGAGCCGTCCCCGCCGGACGGGCCCGCCTTCGACGAGGTCTTCCCGGACGACGAGCTGTTCCCGGACGACGACCCTTTCCTGGACGACGCCCCGTTCCCCGWCGACGACGTGCCCCGGGCCCCCGGCGGCGACGATGTGCCCCGCGCCCTCGACTACGACGTGCCCCGCGCCCCCGACGACGACGTGCCCCGGGGCCCCATCGCCCCGCACGTCCCGGCGGCCCGCGAACCCGAGCACCTGCCCGCACGCCTCACCCCCGAGGAGTCCCGCACCCTGGCCTCCTGGGACCGCGACCTCGACGCCCTCGCCGGAGAGCTGCGCCGCGCCCGCGCCACCGTGCGCGACGTCCTCGTGCCCGCCTCGCTCTCGGCCACCCAGCTGCTGCGCCTCGCCGACGACCCCGACGGCTTCGCCCAGGAACTGGCCCGCCCCATGC
>NZ_RDBK01000043.1:2934017-2996897 GCF_008042275.1 Streptomyces sp. OR43
CCCGCAGCCCGCCGCCCGCCGGGGCACCCGCTTCCACGCCTGGGTCGAGTCCCGCTTCGAGGAGCTGCCGCTGCCCATGCTCGGCCCCGACGAGCTGCCCGGCGGTGACGAGAGCGACGCCGACATCGCCGACGAGCGCGATCTCGCCGAGCTCAAGGAGGCCTTCGAGCGCACCCCGTACGCCCGCCGGACCCCCTACCGCGTCGAGACACCGTTCCAGATCACCCTGGCCGGCCGGGTGATCCGGGGCCGCATCGACGCGGTGTACCGCACGGGGAACACGTACGAGATCGTCGACTGGAAGACCAGCCGCACCAACACCGCCGACCCCCTCCAGCTCGCCGTCTACCGCCTCGCCTGGGCCGAACTGCACGGGCTGCCGCTCACCGACGTCACGGCCACCTTCCTCTTCGTACGCACCGGCGAGAGCGTCCGCCCCACCCGCCTCCCGGGGCGTCCGGAACTGGAGCGGATCCTGCTGGACGAGCCATCTCCTACGGACGGATAAGCTGAAGGTCATGAGCGACACCCCGGACAGCGCCGTCCGTACGTACACCGAGCAGCACCGCGCAGCCTTCCTCGACGACCTCGCCGAGTGGCTGCGCATCCCGTCCGTATCCGCACAGCCGGAGCACGACGGGGATGTACGGCTCAGCGCCGCCTGGCTGTCCGCCAAGCTGAAGGAGACCGGCTTTCCGGTCACCGAGATCTGGGAGACCGACGGCGCACCCGCCGTCTTCGCCGAGTGGCCCTCCGACGACCCGGACGCACCCACGGTCCTCGTCTACGGGCACCACGACGTGCAGCCCGCCGCCCGCGAGGACGGCTGGGACACCGACCCGTTCGAACCGGTGATCCGCGACGGCCGGATGTACGGGCGCGGCGCCGCCGACGACAAGGGGCAGGTGTTCTTCCACACCCTCGGCGTCCGGGCGCACCTCGCCACCACCGGCCGCACGACCCCCGCCGTCCACCTCAAGCTCCTCGTCGAGGGCGAGGAGGAGTCCGGCTCGCCGCACTTCCGCGCCCTCGTGGAACAGCGCGCCGACCGCCTCACCGCGGACGCCGTGATCGTCTCCGACACCGGCATGTGGGACGAGACGACCCCGACCGTCTGCACCGGCATGCGCGGCCTCGCCGAGTGCGAGATCGAGCTGTACGGGCCGGAGCAGGACATCCACTCCGGCTCGTTCGGCGGCGCCGTCCCCAACCCCGCGACGGAGATCGCCCGCCTTGTCGCGGCGCTCCACGACACCGACGGCCGGGTCGCCGTACCCGGCTTCTACGACGGTGTGGCCGAACTCACCGACACCGAACGCGCGCTCTTCGCCGCACTGCCCTTCGACGAGGCCACCTGGCTGCGTACCGCCAAGTCGCAGGCGGCCTCCGGCGAGGCCGGCTACTCCACGCTGGAACGCATCTGGGCCCGCCCCACCGCCGAGGTCAACGGCATCGGCGGCGGCTACCAGGGCGCCGGAAGCAAGACCATCATCCCGTCCGCCGCCCGGGTCAAGATCAGCTTCCGCCTGGTCGCCGGCCAGGACCCCGACCACGTCCGCGAAGCCGTCCACGCCTGGGCCGAGGACCGCATTCCGGCCGGCATCCGCCACCGGATCACCTTCCTCCCGGCCACCCGCCCCTGCCTCACGCCCCTGGACCACCCCGCGCTGCAGGCCGTGGCCCGCGCGATGGGACGGGCCTTCGGCCAGAAGATCCTCTTCACCCGCGAAGGAGGTTCGGGACCCGCCGCCGACCTGCAGGACGTGCTCGGCGCACCCGTCCTCTTCCTGGGCATCTCCGTACCGTCCGACGGCTGGCACGCCCCCAACGAGAAGGTCGAACTCGACCTGCTGTTCAAGGGTGTGGAGACCACTGCCCACCTCTGGGGCGAACTGGCAGCCGCACTCCGCTGAATCCTCTGAACACCCGATCCATCCCGGGGGAGTAGGAAGCACCTGTGAGCACCTTCGACAACGCCACCACGGACCGGCCCATCGGTCTGACCGCGCCGAGCGGCATCGACCGCGCGGCGCACCACCGCCTCGACGAGGCCTGGCTGGCCGCCGCGTGGAGCCACCCGACGACCCGGGTCTTCGTCGTCTCCGGCGGGCAGGTGCTGATCGACGACACCGCCGACGGCACCGAACTCGTGATGACCCCCGCCTTCGAGGCCCCGGTCACCGAGACCCACCGCTACTTCCTCGGCACCGATGACGACGGGGTCAGCTACTTCGCCCTCCAGAAGGACACGCTGCCGGGCCGCATGGACCAGTCGGCGCGCCCGGCGGGCCTGCGCGAGGCAGGCCTGCTCCTCGGCGCCCGCGACGCCGGCCTGATGGTGCACGCGGTCGCGCTGGAGAACTGGCAGCGGCTGCACCGCTTCTGCTCGCGCTGCGGCGAACGCACGGTCATCGCGGCGGCCGGCCACATCCGCCGCTGCCAGGCCTGCGGCGCCGAGCACTACCCGCGTACCGACCCCGCGGTCATCATGCTCGTCACCGACGACCAGGACCGCGCACTGCTGGGCCGCCAGGTCCACTGGCCCGAGGGCCGGTTCTCCACCCTGGCCGGATTCGTCGAGCCGGGCGAGTCCATCGAGCAGTCCGTGGCCCGTGAGGTGTTCGAGGAAGCGGGCATCACGGTCGGCGAGGTCGAGTACATCGCCAGCCAGCCCTGGCCCTTCCCCTCCAGCCTGATGCTCGGCTTCATGGCCCGGGCCACGACGTTCGACATCAACGTCGACGGCGAGGAGATCGAGGAGGCCCGCTGGTTCTCCCGCGAGGAGCTGACGGCCGCCTTCGAGTCGGGCGAGATCCTGCCGCCGTTCGGCATCTCGATCGCCGCCCGCCTGATCGAGATCTGGTATGGCAAGCCGCTCCCGAAGCCGGTCCGCGCGAGCTGACCCGGCGGGGCCGTGGGGTCAGCCGGGCAGCGCTCGCCGTGAACGTCTCGCGGTGGGCGGCACGGCACGGCGGGCCGTGGCGGAAGACGACGTTCTCCGGGCACATCGTTGCGGCACGCCACCGTTCCGCCCTCCGGGGCGGCAGGATCCCGGGGCCACACGACGTCAGGGCCGACCGCGATGCCCGTCGCGGCCTCGTGCAGGCGGCGCAGCGGCCCCGACCGACCCGGTCGAGACCGTCGTCATCGCGGGGCGGGAACGGCGGCGGAGCAGCCACGTCACCGGGGGCGAACGCCGGCCGCTCGCGTCGGCCCGCCCCGTGCGTGCGGGCGGACATGCGAAGACCCCCGAACCGGCGGCAGGCCGGTCGGGGGTCGTGCACATCAGGTGCGTCTGTGCGCGTCAGTGTGCGTGAGTGGCTCAGGCGCCCAGCGCCTGCTTCACCTGGGCGAGGCTCGGGTTCGTCAGGGTCGAGCCGTCGGGGAAGAGCACGGTCGGAACCGTCTGATTTCCGCCATTCGCCTTCTCGACGAAGGCCGCCGACTCCGGGTCCTGCTCGATGTTGATCTCGGTGTACGCGATGCCCTCGCGGTCCATCTGGCCCTTGAGCCGACGGCAGTAGCCGCACCACGTGGTGCTGTACATCGTCACAGTGCCCGGCATGTCTTCGCGCTCCTCTGTCTCATCGGTCGCGGCCATCCCGCCACATCCCGCCCCCTCGCGTGCGCGTCTCGTCCGTCACACGTGAATCGGGGGACATGCGTTGCCGCACGGAAGGGGAACGCACGTGACCTGGCCACCATTCCCGGCCCCGCCCCCGATTAGTACGACGGACGGGGCGGCCCTGTGGACAACTTCCGCGGCCGCCCCTTCCGACCTGGCAGCATGGCGGGGTGACATCAGCAACGCATTCCACCCTCTTCCCCCAGGTCCCCGACACCGCCGACGCCGTCCTCGACGGGCTCGACCCCGAGCAGCGCGAGGTCGCCGAGGCCCTGCAGGGCCCGGTGTGCGTGCTGGCCGGAGCCGGTACGGGCAAGACGCGCGCCATCACGCACCGCATCGCGTACGGGGTGCGCGCGGGGATACTCCAGCCGACGAGTGTGCTTGCCGTCACGTTCACCAACCGTGCCGCCGGTGAGATGCGCGGGCGCCTGCGCCAGCTCGGCGCGGGCGGGGTGCAGGCACGGACCTTCCACTCCGCGGCGCTGCGTCAGCTCCAGTACTTCTGGCCGAAAGCAGTCGGTGGTGATCTGCCCCGGCTGGTGGAGCGCAAGGTCCAGCTGGTCGCCGAGGCGGCGGCCCGCTGCCGCATCCGGCTCGACCGCAACGAACTGCGCGATGTCACGAGCGAGATCGAGTGGGCCAAGGTCACCCAGACCGTGCCCGCCGACTACCCGGCGGTGGTCGCCAAGTCCCAGCGGGACGCCCCGCGCGATCCCGCCGAGATCTCCCAGGTCTACGCGATGTACGAACAGCTGAAGCGCGACCGCACGGTGATCGACTTCGAGGACGTGCTGCTCCTGACCGTCGGCATCCTCCAGGACCGGCACGACATCGCCGACCACGTGCGCCGTCAGTACCAGCACTTCGTCGTCGACGAGTACCAGGACGTGAGCCCGCTCCAGCAACGGCTCCTCGACCTCTGGCTCGGCGACCGGGACAACCTCTGCGTCGTCGGCGACGCCAGCCAGACGATCTACTCCTTCACCGGAGCCACCCCGGACCATCTGCTCAACTTCCGCACGCGCCACCCCCGGGCCACCGTGGTCAAACTCGTCCGGGACTACCGCTCCRCGCCCCAGGTCGTCCATCTGGCCAACGGGCTGCTCTCCCAGGCCCGCGKCCGCGCCGCCGAGCACCGGCTCGAACTGGTCTCGCAGCGCGAGTCCGGCCCCGAACCCGCCTACCTGGAGTATGCGGACGAGCCCGCCGAGGCCGAGGGCACCGCCCGCCGTATCCGGGATCTGATCGCCGCCGGTGTCCCGGCCGGTGAGATCGCCGTGCTCTACCGGGTCAACTCCCAGTCCGAGGTCTACGAGCAGGCCCTCGCGGACGCGGGCGTCCCCTACCAGCTCAGGGGCGCGGAGCGGTTCTTCGACCGCCCGGAGGTCCGGGAGGCGGGCGTCGCCCTGCGCGGAGCGGCCCGGGCGGGGGGCAACGACTCCCTGCTGGACGATGCGGAGGGGCTGCCCTCCGAGGTGCGGGCGGTGCTCTCCACCAAGGGGTGGAGCAGCGAACCGCCCACCGGCTCGGGAGCGGTGCGCGACCGCTGGGAGTCGCTGGCCGCCCTCGTCAGGCTGGCCGAGGACTTCGAACAGGCCAGGCCGGGCGCGACACTGTCCGACCTGGTCGCCGAACTGGACGAGCGGGCGGCCGCCCAGCACGCCCCCACGGTCCAGGGGGTCACGCTGGCCTCCCTGCACTCGGCGAAGGGACTTGAGTGGGACGCCGTGTTCCTGGTCGGGCTGACCGAGGGCATGATGCCGATCACCTACGCGAAGACGGACGAGCAGATCGAGGAGGAGCGCCGGCTGCTCTACGTCGGTGTCACCCGCGCCCGTTTCCATCTCTCGCTGTCGTGGTCGCTGGCCCGTTCGCCCGGTGGCCGGGCCGGCCGCAGGCCGAGCCGGTTCCTGAACGGGCTGCGCCCCGGCTCGGCGGCGCTCGGCGGCAGGGCGACGGCGGGCGGCAGCGGCGGGATCGAGCGCCCGGCCGTGGCCCGGCGCAAGCGCCGCGGGCCCGCATTGTGCAGAGTCTGCGGCAAGACACTGACGGATGCCGGCGAGATGAAGCTGATGCGCTGCGACGACTGCCCGTCCGACATGGACGAGGCGCTCTACGAGCGGTTGCGCGACTGGCGTGCGGCTCGTGCACAGGACATCGGCCAGCCCGCGTACTGCGTGTTCACCGACAAGACGCTGATGGCCATCGCCGAGGCCGTGCCGGGCACCGAGGGCGAACTGGCCGGGATCTCCGGGGTCGGCGCGCGGAAGCTGGGCCGGTTCGGCGCCGCTGTCCTGGACATCTGCGCAGGTGGGGGCGGGGTTGAGGAGCCCGGGGCGGCCGACGAGGAGATGTGAGAAAAACTCGTCGAAAAAATAGTTTGCGCCCGCCCCAGTCATCACCATAGGTTCTTAACCACGGGAACAGCGACTTCTCTGAAGCCCTGACCCTGTGCTGTACTTATCCAAATACGTAGGACCGGTTCGTCCGGTCCCCAGAGACGCCGAGAGGAGGCGATTGAAGTGATCAGCATCATCGAGACCAACAAAATGACCGATCTCTCGGTCGTCTCCGCCTGCTCGCTCGGCCTCGCCTGCTCTTCGGATTCCTCGCTTCGTGGCACCGGTATGTCCGGCATTTCCGCCGTCAGCCCGCTGCCTCTGGCCGGCCTTCCTGTGCGGGAGCGCAATGAGCGACCGGCTCTGGCACCGGCAGCAGCAGTAGCGAAGGGACAGGCCCAGGCCTATGCCTTTGCGGCCGTCGGTGCGGGAGCGGAAGCCGGAGCCAAGAAGACGACGCACCACCACACGATGTGGGCCTTCCGTGGGCCTGAACCCTGGAGTGATCCAGTCTGATCGACGATCGGACCGGCGCCTTCAGGGCCGCGGAACCCCACTCGGGATCCGCGGCCCTTTTGTTTTGTCCGAACGGACGAGACAGCGCGAAGGAGCCTCGGGACAAGCAAGACCTGGTACCAGCCGCCCCCCGGCCAACAGGCCGGAAACGACCAGACGAGGACACCACCACCGTGCAACTCGAAGCGCACGCCCCGTCCGTACCGCCTTCCGACACGATCCCCCCGCCCGGCCTCACGGAGGACTCCACCTTGATCCCCCTTACCGCGCTCACCGCGCTCGACGACGCCATCGAGAACCTCGGCGTGCCCGTCCCCTGCCGTTCCTACGACCCCGAGGTCTTCTTCGCCGAGTCGCCGGCCGACGTCGAGTACGCCAAGTCCCTCTGCCGCACCTGTCCGCTCGTCGAGGCCTGCCTCGCCGGCGCCAAGGAGCGCCGCGAGCCGTGGGGTGTCTGGGGTGGCGAGCTCTTCATCCAGGGCGTCGTCGTCGCTCGCAAGCGGCCGCGTGGCCGTCCCCGCAAGAACCCGGTCGCGGCGTGACCGCCGACCTGGGGGCCATGGCCCCCAAGCCCATGAAACGCATCGGAACCATCGACCGTCCCCTGACCCACGATCCCCGAAACCAGGCACCAATGACCATCCCCACGAGGGAGCCCGTCGGCTCCGCGACCCCGGACGTCACCATCATCGGCGCGAACGACTCGCGTCAGAACAGGACCCGCGAGATGCAACTCATCCCAGAAGCCCTGGCTCGTGCGCATATGCACGACCGCCTGCGGGAATCCGCCGCGGAGCGTCAGGCCGTGCGCCTGATCACCGCGCGGCGGATGCAGCGCCGGGCCGAGCGCGCCTCGATGCGCGCCCGCCGTGCGCTGGCCATGGCGGTCATGCACTGAACCCAGCAGTACCGCACGACGGCAGTATCCGCCGGGGGCAGCCGCTCTCTGCTCCCGGCAAGCAGGACCCATATCCGTACCCCTGTCGTGGGGCCGGTCCACTCGGACCGGCCCCGCGGCCGTGTTCCCGCCCGGCCCGCGTCAGCCGTAACGGTGCCTGATGGCACCGGCGCCGCGCCGGATCCGCGCGGGGGAGTTATCGTCACGAGGTGGACGAGGAGACGCACCGCCCCGGAACCGGCGGCACCGCGCCAGTCGTGTGCGCCCTGTGCGGCGCCCGCGCCGGGAGCGAGAACGCACCGCCGACCTGGCTCTGTTCCGTGGAGAACGGCAGCCGTCGCTACTTCTGCGACGACTGCGCCCGCACTCACATCCGGGCCATCGAGGGCCGCCTCGACTCCGCCTGGTGGTGACGCCGATAGTGGCTCTCCGGCCCCGGCCGACCGGGCGGGACCTTCCCTGCACGCCCTACGTGATGTCCGCGGGAGCCGCGGCGCCGTCCATCGCCTCGTCTTCCGCCGTCACTTCACACTCCGTCGCCCCGTCTCCGGGCGTTGCCTCCCCGGACGGAGACAGCTGCTCCTCTTCCTCCAGCGGGAGGAACCCAGGGAGCCAGGACTCCAGTTCCTCCCGCAGCCGGACCGTGGCGCCGAGCTGGCACAGCACCCCGATCGTGCTCAGCGTCACCCGGTGTATCAGCAGGTAGGAGGGCGGTAGGTTCAGCTGCTTGCCCAGCTGATGAGCGGGAGAACGCGGGTCCGCTATACGGGCGGCCTGGTTGCGCATCCAGGACCGGCTGAAGGTGAACTCGTCCACCTCGGCCGGTTCGATGATCGGAAGGAGGTAGTCGAGGACGGCGTCCGGCGCGAGGTCGATCGAGTCCTTGACGAAACCTTCCTCGCGGAGCAGTTCGTATACGGAGTCCGCATCTCCCTGGAGCGTCAGTCGCAAGGAGTCCCCGATGGTCTGCGGCAGCCCTCCGGGCAGCCGGTCCACCGTGCCGAAGTCCAGTACCCCCAGGCGCCACCGATCCGCGCCGGCCTCCACGGCACCGTCGTCCTGACCGGCCTCGCCGTCCGTCGCGAAGGCGGGGTCCGGGGGGAGCAGCCGGAAATTGCCAGGGTGCGGGTCCGCGTGGAGCAGTCCGGTGCGTGCGGGACCGGAGAACAGGAACCTGGCCAGCAACTGTCCGGCGCGGTCCCGTTGCTCCGGGGTCCCGTCGGAGATCACATCGGCCAGCGGCACACCGCCGATCCATTCGGTGACCAGCACCTGATCGGCCTGGTGGACCACCCCGGGGACCACGACATCGGGGTCGTTGGCGAACTCCTCGGCGTGTTCCCGCTGAGACCGCGCCTCCTGTTCGTAGTCCAGTTCCTCCGACACCCGGTCCCGCAGCTCCGTGATGAGCGGCTTGATGTCCATGCCGGGAACCAGCGGGCCGAGCAGCCGGGCGAACCGGCTGAGTTGGGTGAGGTCCGAGAGCAGCGCCTCACCCGCGCCCGGATACTGCACCTTCACGGCGACGTCCCGGCCGTCGTGCCACACCGCCCGATGCACCTGCCCGATCGAGGCGGCCGCCGACGGCTTGTCCTCGAACTCCAGGAACAGCTCACGCCAGTCCTCGCCGAGCCGCTCCGCCAGCACCGCGTGGACCGTGGCGATCGGCAGGGGAGGGGCGGCCTCCTGGAGTTTCGTCAGTGCCGCACGGTAGGGACCCGCGACCTCTTCCGGGAGAGCGGACTCGAAGACGGACAGGGCCTGCCCGAGCTTCATGGCCCCGCCCTTCAGCTCACCCAGTACTTTGAAGAGCTGATCGGCGGTGCGCTGCTGTACTTCGCGGGCCACCAGTTCCGCGGACTTTCCGCCGATGCGCTTTCCCAGCCCCCATGTGGCACGGCCGGCGAACCCCAAAGGCAGCGCGGCCAGCTTGGCGGTTCGGGTGACCGCCTTCCGGGGAAGATCAGACATATGCCCCTCCAAATCCCAGACTGCCGCGCTGCGTGCGGCGGTTACCCGGCCATTGTGTCGTGCGCCGTGCCGGCCCCGGAGGTGCGCACCCCCTCAGTGTGCCCACCGGCTCCGCAGGAACAGCCGACGTGTGCCCCGATCTGCTCCGTCCGCCAGTCCAACAGCGGCAGTGCCGCCTCCCAGCGGGCCCCGGTACTGGCCGGCAGTTCGCCGTCGAGGAAGGCCAGCGCATGGGACGCCGCAAGTCCCGCCACCGCTGTCGCCAGACCCAGATCGCAGGCCTGCACGGCGGTCCGCCGCCCGGACTGCCACTGAGCGAGCATCCGCGGCCACTGGTGATCCCGGTCGCGCCGGTTCAGATCGAGGCAACCCGCACAGGCCGTGCCTCCCGGCAGCACCAGCGGTCCGACGAAGCCGGTGGCCTCGATGACACCGGCATAGAGATGGGGTGTTCCCGAGGCGATCCATGGCTCGGCGGTGCGCGGATCGGGTACGTAGCCGGTCAGGCCGTCGCGTGGCGCGACGATGATCAGGGACAGACCCGGTCCCCCGCCGGCGCGTCCGGCCGTCGGCCCCACGATCCGGGGCGCAGGACCGGGGGAGGAGCGGCGGACCAACTGTCGCGCCGCCGAGTCCCGGCGCTCGCCGACCGCCGCGGCCGGCAGGCCTCCGGGCGACACATCGCACGGGTCGGCGCATCCGCCGTCCAGTACCTCCACATGCCCCACCCCCGACCCGGAGAGCACCGCCGCGATCGCCGCTCCGACCCGGCCGGCTCCTCGCACCTGGACACGCATGGAACGGCGGGCCGCCAGCCGCCGCAGCCCTCCACCCGGTTCGGGATGGACCACGGAGAGTGATGCCAGGTCCGGCCGGTGACGTTCCAGCACGTCCGTCCGGTTGCGTAGCGCGTCGGCTTCAGGGCCGCCCGCCCGGACGTCGTCGACGAGTCCCGCGTCCATCAACCGCGCCACGAGTGTGTCCACTTGATGGTCGTTCAGGTCCAGCGTCCTGGCCTCCGCCCGTAGCAGGGACATCCCGCGCGTCCCGTCGAGCAGTTCCAGGAAACAGCCGGTCGCGATATCCATCGGGCCGACCTTGACCGCATGTGCGGGCGTCACTCCGAATTGCACGGTGCCGCTGCCGCGCCATGCGCGGCGCAGTGCGGGCTTCAACATCGGATGCACGGCTTCCCCCCGGTCTGTGTGGCTGCGTGAGATCCATTGCCAGAATGAGGCGCGCCGCGGAACCGCGCGAAAAGTTATCCACAGGCGGGGGGTATTAGTCGTTCAAATGGTGCAAGCCATGGGGCGGATCATGTGTGAACCGTCCCGGAGGCGGGACTTCCCCCACTGACAGCGGGTAACGTCGTGGCGTGCCCGCCGACCCGTCACCCGGCTTCGCCGGGGAGACTTCCGCGCGCGGCGCCGGAACCCACCGGCGCAGTGCGGCCGACCATCCGCCCCGTGCCTCGGCGACGAGCGCGGTCGAGGTTCGCAGGAGCAACCGTCGTAGCAGAACGGTCTCCGCGTACCGGGAGGGCGACCGGACCATCGTGCTGATTCCCGCCCGGATGTCCGAGGCCGAGGAGCAGCGCTGGGTGAGCGTGATGCTCGACAAGCTCGCCGCCCAGGAGAACAAACGGATCTTCGGCGACAGCGAGCTCGCGGAGCGGGCGGAGCGGCTGTCCGCACAGTATTTCGAGGGCAGGGCGCGGCCGGTGTCGGTCCGGTGGGTGACGAACCAGAACACCCGTTGGGGATCGTGCACCCCGGCCGAGGGCAGTATCCGGCTCTCGCACCGTCTGCAGGGCATGCCGGAGTACGTCGTCGACTACGTGCTCGTCCACGAGCTGGCCCATCTCCTGGTGCCCGGACACGGACCGCGCTTCTGGCGGCTTCTCGACGCCTACCCCCGTACCGAGCGGGCCCGGGGCTATCTCGAAGGGGTGGTGGCTGCCGACCGGCTGCCCCATCTGCCTGCCGCACGTGGTGAGTGACGCCTGATGTACGTGGTGAGGGACGTGCCTGCCGGATGCGGTGGGTGACGCCCCGCGGCATGCGGTGAGTGACGTTCGCGCTTTGTACCGGGTCTGTACCGGCTTGGTCCAATGCCGGAGTTTGCGGTTAGCCTGACGCGACGCATTCACCTTCCGGATGGGGGACGGTCGTTACGCATGGCCAGGGAATTCCAACGCGGCCACAAGGCCAAGATCAGCGATCTCACGCCGGGGACGGACCTGTACGTAGGTGTGCAGATCGCCGGCCCGGGACTGACCTTTGACATCAGTTGCTTCGGCCTCGATGCCAATGAGCAGCTCTCCGACGACCGTTATTTCATCTTCTTCAATCAGCCGAAATCGCCCGAGGAGTCCATTCAGCTCCTCGGCGCGCAGGCCGGTGACACGGAGTCGTTCCGCGTCACTCTGGACCGCATTCCGGCGAACATCCACAAGCTGTCCTTCACCGCGACGCTGGACGGTGCCGGACAGATGTCGCAGGTCGGTCCTGGGTACATCCGGATCGTCGCGGGTGGCGAGGAAGTCGTCAGGTACGCCTTCACGGGCTCGGAGTTCACCACCGAGCGCGCGGTGATGCTGGGTGACTTCTACCTCAAGGACGTCTGGCGGTTCGCCGCCGTCGGCCAGGGCTTCGACGGCGGGCTCGACGCGCTGCTGAAGAACTTCGGCGGCGAGGTTGCCGAGGAGGCTCCCGCCGCTCCTCAGCCGCAGTCCGCAGCCCCGTCGTTCGCCCCGCCCGCACAGGCGTCGGCCCCCGCGCCGTCCTTCGGCGCCCCGGCCGCCCCGCAGGCCCCGCAGCCCGCGCCGTCTTTCGGCGCCCCGGCGGCTCAGGCGCCTGCTCCCACGCCGCAGCAGCAGATGCACGCCGCGCCGACCATAGCGGCGCCGCTGGCGCCGCAGGGTGGCAGTGTGCCGCCGCCCGCACCCGCTCCTTACGGGCAGCCGGGGCAGCCGCCCCAGCCGCCGCAGTTCGGGCAGGTTCCGGCGCAGGCGCCCGCGCCGTTCGGACAGCAGGCCCCCGCGCCCTACGGACAGCCCGCTCCGGCTCCGTACGGACAGCAGCCACCCGGCATGCCGCCGGGCGTCCCCCAGGGTGTGCCCCAAGGAGTGCCGCAGGCCGGGGCCGGCCTGCTGGCCGCGCTCCAGCCGTACAAGGAGACGGCCACCGGGCAGCGTTGGACCCCGCAGAACCAGCAGCTGATGCGCGTCGACCTCACCATGGGCGGAGCGGGAGTGCTGGCCCGGCAGGGCAGCATGGTGATGTACCAGGGCAAGGTCGACTTCGGCTACAAGGGCGCAGGTTTCGCGGGCCGGATGGTCGGCAACGCCACCGGTCAGGAAATGCAGCTGATGCGCTGTACCGGCCGGGGGCAGGTCTTCCTCGCCGAGGACGGTTCCCATCTGCACGCGATCGAGCTCCAGGGTGATGGCATCTGCGTCTCGGCGGAGAACGTCCTCGCCTTCGACGAGTCGCTGCAGTACGAGGTCCGCAGGATCGAAGGCCATGGCATTCCCGGCGGCGCCCTGTTCACCATGCAGTTCCAGGGCACCGGCACCATCGTCGTCAAGACGCACGGTGTCCCCGTCGTCCTGCCGGTCACCCCGACCACCTTCGCCGACTGCAATGCCGTCGTGGCGTGGTCGGCCGCGTCCCAGGTGATCATCTCCAGTCAGGTCCGGCTGCGCCGCAACGCCTATCCCGGACACAGCGGGGAGACCGTGAACCTCCAGTTCCGGGGCGCTCCCGGCAACTTCATCGTCGTCCAGCCCTACGAGGTCTGAGGGAGCCCGTCATGAACCAGCAACTCGCGGGCTACGCCCCGACCCCCGTCACGGCCCGGATGGAGAACCACGGCCATTCGATGCTGAAGGTCGCCATGGCGACCGGCCAGGACCTGTACGCCCGCACCGGCTCGATGGTGGCGTACGAGGGCTTCATCCAGTACGAGCCCAACCCGCCGGCCGTCCGCCAGATCGCCTCGCAGTGGATCACCGGCGAGGGCGCGCCCCTGATGAAGTGCGCCGGCGACGGGCTCCTCTACCTCGCCGACTACGGCGCCGATGTGGTCGTCATCAATCTCAACAACGACTCCCTCTCGGTCAACGGCACCAACGTCCTCGCCTTCGACGGCCACCTCACCTGGGGCGTCGAAAGGGTCAAGGGGCTGGCCAAGTTCGCCGGCCAGGGCCTGTGGAACGTCTGCATCTCCGGCACCGGCTGGGTCGCGATCACCTCGCGCGGCACGCCGATCGTCGTCGACTGCGGACGCGGCGAGGACGAGACGTACGTCGACCCGGACGCCCTCGTGGCGTGGTCCCCGAACCTCAAGGTGAAGGGCAAGCGCAGCTTCAAGGCCTCCTCGCTCATCGGGCGGGGCAGCGGCGAGGCGTTCCAGATGGCCTTCTCCGGCCAGGGGATCGTCGTCGTCCAGCCGAGCGAGGACAGTACCGACCGCCTGCGGGTCCGGAACTGACGGGGAGGAGAACACACCATGCAGAGTCCGCTTTTCAGCTATACGGAACAGCAGTCCCAGGAGCGGTACACGATCCAGAACCCGCAGCTCCTGCGGGTCTCGCTGACCGGCCACGACGACGTCCTCGCCCGCAAGGGGGCCATGGTCGCGTACCAGGGTCTGATGGAGTTCGACGGCGAGTACCAGTCGCAGGGACAGCGCCGCGCCCGCGCCGGCACGGGTGAGGGCCTCGACCTGATGCGCTGCTCCGGGCAGGGCACGGTCTACCTGGCCAACCTCGCGCAGTACGTCCACGTGGTGGACGTCGACCGCGACGGTCTGACGGTGGACAGTTCCTACGTCCTGGCGCTCGACTCGTCCCTCCACACCGAGGTCATCGCGGTGGACAGCCAGTACGGCATCTCGGGCACCGGTAAGTACCAGCTCAACATCTCCGGCACCGGCAAGGTCGCGCTGATGACCTCCGGTCAGCCACTGATGATGCGGGTCACGCCCGACAAGTACGTCAACGCGGATGCCGACGCGATCGTCGCCTGGTCCAGCTCCCTGCGGGTGCAGATGCAGGCGCAGACGCACTCCTCGGGTGTCTTCCGCCGGCGCGGCAACACCGGTGAGGGCTGGGAGCTCAGCTTCCTCGGCCAGGGCTTCGCCCTGGTGCAGCCCAGCGAGGTGCTGCCGCCGCAGAGCGCGCAGATCGGCCAGGGCCTGGGTGCCCAGTACGGCATGGGTCAGCACGGGTCCCACGCCCAGAACCAGAACAACGCCTGGAACTGAGCCGCTCCGCCGCCCCTGTGCACGAGAGGTGAGACGGGCGCGATGCCATGGACGGGTGAAGGGGCGGCCTCTCAGGAGGCCGCCCCTTCACCCGTACCGGTCCGCTCCCGGTTACCGTCCGGCGTCCAGGGCGGCCCGCGTGCGTTCCATCAGGCGGACGACCGAGGAGTCGGCGACCTCGGCGACCTCGTCGTAGCGGAACCAGCGCAGGTCCAGTGACTCCTCGCTGATCCGTTCCGCCGCGCCCGACGGCGCCAGCGCCGCGTACTGGACGTCCAGGTGCCAGTGACACGGTGCGGGGATCGGATGACGGTCCAGGACCACCGGACCGCCCGCCAGCAGGGCCAGCCCGGCGATGCCGGACTCCTCCGTCGCCTCACGCAGCGCGGCGGCGGCCACGGTGGTGTCGCCGGGCTCGCAGTGGCCACCCATCTGCAACCACATGCGCAGCTTCCGGTGCAGCGTGAGCAGCACCCTGCCGCGCTCCGGATCGACGACCAGGGCGCTGGCCGTCAGATGCCCGCTGCCGCAGGCCTTCCACATGCCGTCGGGATGGAGCGCCAGGTGGTCCAGATATGCCTGGCGCAGCTCCTCCTGGACGGCGTCAGCGCCGGTGCCGTACTCCTTCAGTACGCGGACGGCGTCGTCGTGCAGGCTCACTTCTCGCTGTCGCCCTTGCTGTCGTCGCCCTCGGACCCGGCGCCATCGGATCCGTCGCCCTCGGACCCGGTGGCTTCTGTCCCGCTGCCGCCGTCGGCGACGGCGGTGCCGGGGGCGGGCTTCTGCGGCCCGTTCGCCGCCTCTCCGAGCATCTTGTCCAGCTCGGAGAAGTCCAGCTGCTCGTGGTGGACGAATCCGTCCGGATCGTCCAGGTCGTGGGCGGTGGGCAGCATGTCGGGGTGCTCCCACAGCGCGTCGCGGCCGTCGAGCCCTCGCGCGTCCGTGAGCGAGGCCCAGAGCCGCGAGGCGTCACGCAGCCGGCGCGGGCGCAACTGGAGACCGATGAGTGTGGCGAAGGTCTGCTCGGCGGGACCGCCGGAGGCGCGGCGCCTGCGCATCGTCTCGCGCAGCGCGTCGGCGGAGGTCAGCCGGGACTTCGCGGCCTCGTGGACCACGGCGTCCACCCAGCCCTCGACGAGCGCGAGCGCCGTTTCCAGGCGGGCCAGGGCGGCCTTCTGCTCCGGGGTGTCCTCCGGCTGGAACATGCCCTGCTGAAGGGCGTCCTGCAACTGCTCCGGGTTCGACGGGTCGAACTGGCCGACCACATCCTCCAGCTTGCTGGTGTCGACCTTGATACCGCGCGCATAGCCCTCGACCGCACCGAAGAGATGCGAGCGCAGCCACGGCACATGGGCGAAGAGCCGCTGGTGAGCGGACTCGCGCAGGGCCAGATACAGCCGTACCTCGTCCTGCGGCACGCTCAGGTCCTTGCCGAACCGCTCCACGTTGAGCGGGAGCAGCGCGGCCTTGCCGGCCGGCCCGAGCGGCAGCCCGATGTCGGTGGAACCGACCACCTCGCCGGCGAGCACCCCGACGGCCTGTCCGATCTGCTGGCCGAACATCGCACCGCCCATCGACCGCATCATGCCGATCAGCGGGCCCGCCATCGCCTGCATCTCCTCGGGCAGCACATCACCCATGGCGAGGCCGACACGCTCGGCCACCGGGTCGACCAGCTTCTGCCAGGCGGGGAGGGAGGCCTCCACCCATTCGGCACGGCTCCACGCCACCGTCGAGACGGAACCGGAGGGCAGCGACGTCACGCCGTCCAGCCAGAGATCCGCCAGGCGCAGCGCCTCGTCGACCGCGGCCCGCTCGGACGGGCCGACGCTCGCGTCCTTGGTGCCGTCGGGAGTGCCCTGCGAGACCGTCTGGCGGGCGATCTGCTTGGCCATGTCCCAGTTCACGGGACCGCCCTCGTAGCTCAGCATCTGGCCGAGCTGCTGGAAGGCGGCGCCGAGGTCGTTCGGGTTCATGGAGCCGAACATGGCGGCGAAGGGGTTGTCGCCGCCCGCGCCGGGGCCGAAGCCGAACGGGTTCGCCGGACCGCCCGAGCCCTGCCCACCTCCGATGGGGTCGTTCTTCTTGCCCTTGTCGCCGTCGTCCGGCTCCTCCGGCGGAACGCCGAATCCGAATGGGGTGTCACTCACGGGTTTCCTCGGCTCGTAGGGCCGCCGGCTCGAACCGACGGCGACTGCCCGACATCACCATCCAGCGTAGACACCAAGTCCACTCAGGGCCTCAGTGCTCCGCCTGCTCCCGGCCTGCGGCAGGATGGACGCCACCTGGTACGTACGCGTCATTCGGGTACGTACTGAAGACAACCGCTGGAGACGCCCGGTGAGTTCCCCAGATCCGCAGGTTCGCGCAGCGCGAAACCTGGCCGACCCTTCGCCTGAGAACAAACCTGAGAACAAGTCCGAGAGCGAGCCTGAGAACAAGGCCGAGAGCAAGTTCGAGAGCGATTCCGAGAACGAGCCTCGGAACAGGCCTGCGGACCCGGCCGAGGACAAGACGCGGAGCAAGCCCGTCCGCAGCCGCTCCAGGAGCCGCGGCCCGGTCGTGGCCGTCACCGGGGCCGCGACGGGTGTCGGTGAGCTGCTCACCGCACGCCTGGCGGCCTCCGAGGAGATCAAGCAGGTCATCGCCGTCGACGAGCGCCGCGGTGAGGTGTCCGAGGCGATGTGGCACGTTCTCGACGTGCGCGACCCGGCGATCGCGGAGAAGCTGCGCGGCGCCGACGTGGTGGTGCACCTGGCGCTCGATCTCGACCTGGAGACCGATCCCGCCGCCCGTACCGCCTACAACGTGCGCGGCACCCAGACCGTGCTGACCGCGGCCGCGGCCGTCGGCGTCCACCGGGTCGTGCTGTGCACCTCGGCGATGGTCTACGGCGCGCTGCCCGACAACGACGTCCCGCTCGCCGAGGACGCCGAGCTGCGCGCTACGGCCGAGGCGACCGGCGTCGGTGACCTGCTGGAGATCGAACGGCTCGGCCGCCGCGCGCCCCGCGCCCACCCAGGGCTCCAGGTCACGGTGGTCCGGCCCACCGTGCTCGTCGGCGGTACGGACACGGCCCTGACCCGCTACTTCGAGTCGCCGCGCCTCCTGGTCGTCGCCGGGTCGCGCCCCACCTGGCAGTTCTGCCATGTCGACGACCTGGTCACGGCGCTGGAGTACGCCGCGCTGGAGAAGATCGACGGAGAGTTCGCGGTCGGCTGCGACGGCTGGCTCGAACAGGCGGAAGTCGAGGAGCTCAGCGGAGTCCGCCGGATGGAGCTTCCCTCGGCCGTCGCGCTCGGGGCCGCCGCCCGGCTCCACCGGATCGGTCTGACCCCGTCCCCGGCGGGCGACCTGGCGTACACGATGCACCCCTGGGTGGTGAGTGTGAGCAGGCTCCACGATGCGGGCTGGCGTCCGAGCTGGACGAACGAGGAGGTGCTCGCCGCACTCCTCGAAGAGGTCGAGGGGCGCCACACCGTGGCCGGCCGCCGCCTCGGCCGCAAGGACGCGACCGCGGCCGGAGCCGCCGGTGCGACCGTGGCGCTGCTCGGCACCGCGGCCCTGGTACGCCGTGCCCGCAAGGCCCGCCGCCGCTTCTAGCGCCCCTGACCGGCACCGCTCGCCGGGGAGGCACCGAAAGCGCGCCCAAGAGCAGCGTGAGGGCGCCGAAAGGCAGACTGAAGTTCAGCGGAAGGGCGCCGAGAGGCCGCCTGAAGATCAGCGCAAGGGCGGTGCGGGAAGGGCACCGGGCCGTGTCCCGCGGCACCCGACGGCGGCGGGAGCCCGGCGCCTGTAGAAGGCTCCAAGGCCGCTGGCGCCCCGCCGGGTGAAAGCCGCATTCCGCGATGCCCCCGCGGTACGGCACGATGGCTGTCATGGCACCCACGTACGACCACCCCGGCGAGCACGCGGCACAGGACCCCATCCGGTTGCTGGAGATCCGCGACACACCACTGTCCGTGGACGAGGTCTTCCGCGCCGTCGGTGACGACGCGGCGGGCGGCACCGCGCTCTTCGTCGGCACCGTGCGCAACCACG
This sequence comes from Streptomyces sp. OR43, assembly GCF_008042275.1. Taxonomy (GTDB): domain Bacteria; phylum Actinomycetota; class Actinomycetes; order Streptomycetales; family Streptomycetaceae; genus Streptomyces. Next base: position 2,952,679 of record NZ_RDBK01000043.1, read on the forward strand.
ACAGCGGCCAGGACGTCGGGGCGCTGGGCTATTCGTGTCATCCCTCGGCCCAGGACGAGATGCGCCGGGTCGCGGAGAAGGTCGTCGCCGGGTTCCCGGTCCGGGCGCTGGCCGCCGTCCACCGGGTGGGTGAACTGGCGGTGGGCGATCTCGCGGTGGTGGTGGCCGTCTCCTGCCCGCACCGCGCAGAGGCCTTCGAGGCCTGTCGCAAGCTCATCGACGACCTCAAGCACGAGGTTCCGATCTGGAAGCACCAGCAGTTCTCCGACGGCACGGAGGAGTGGGTCGGCGCCTGCTGAGACGGCTGCGGAGCTCAAACCGTCCGGGCCGGCTTCCACCCCGATTTGCGTAACCCCACCCCTGCCATGAGCGTTGGTCCTGCAGATGGTTAATCTGCTGATCGTTCCGTTGCGGTCGCATGGGGCAGGGAGGTCGTCATGGCAGCACTCGCCTGGTTGTTGATTCCGCTTTTTGCTGCGCTCGGTGCTGCGATATGGGGAAGCTGGGCTGCCCGCAATCGCACGACCGGCGATGTCACCGAACTCGCCGGCTATGCCCGGTTCCGCGAGGCGATGGAGCGCTCGCACTCCGCTTCGGAGCCGGTCGAGCAGATATCGAACGTCTGACGCCACACCGGTCGTACGCAGTCGCCAATCCACTGACCGGCAGCCTCCGGCTCCGCCGCCCGGCGTCCTCGCCACGCCCGGCCGCGGCCCCCGTACGGACCGGCCCCGACGGTGCACTGACAGGCCCTTCCCGTACTGTCGTTCCATGCCACGCCGCACCGCGACGATGCTCGCCTCCACCCTGATCCTGATCGCGCTGCTCTGCGCAGGCGTGCTGATCAAAGTGCCGTACTCGGAGATGTCTCCCGGGCCGACCGTGAACACGCTCGGCAAGGTCGACGGGGAGCCCGTCCTGCAGATCACCGGACACAAGACGTACGAGACGTCCGGCAATCTCAACATGACGACGGTCAGGGTCACCGGCGCCGACTACAACATGAACCTCATCGAGGCCGTCTACGGATGGCTGGGCCACGACAGTGTGGTCGTCCCGCACGACACGCTCTACCCGGACGGAAAGACCGAGGAGCAGTCGACGCAGGAGAACGCCGAGGAGTTCAGCCAGTCCCAGGAGAGCGCCAAGGTCGCGGCCCTCACCGAACTGGGCATCCCGGTGTCCTCGCGGGTCGTCGTCTCCACGGTCCTCAAGGACAGTCCCTCGCAGGGCGAGCTGCACGCGGGCGACGTGATCAAGGCGGTCGACGGCACGGCGGTCGAGCAGCCCGAGGACGTGGCGAAGCTCGTCACCAAGCACAAGCCCGGCCAGGACGTCACCTTCACCGTCATCCCCGCCAAGACCGCGGCGGCGGCCGAGAAGGCCGGCAAGGAACCCCAGGGCACCGAGAAGATCACCATCACCACGGAGAAGGCCCCCAAGGAGAACCGGGCGATCGTCGGCATCCAGGCGGGGACGGACCACACCTTCCCGTTCGAGATCGACATCAAGCTCGCCGACGTGGGCGGTCCGAGCGCCGGTCTGATGTTCTCCCTCGGCATCGTCGACAAGCTGACCCCGGGGCAGCTGACGGGCGGCAAGTTCATCGCCGGCACCGGGACGATCGACGACAAGGGCAAGGTCGGACCGATCGGCGGGATCAACATGAAGCTCGTCGGCGCACGCGACGCGGGCGCACGCTACTTCCTGACCCCCGACGACAACTGCGAGGCGGCCGCCTCCGACACCCCGGACGGGCTCACGCTGGTCAGGGTGAAGACCATCGACGACGCCAAGAAGTCGCTGGAGAAGATCCGCACCGGGGACGCGGCCGGACTGCCGAGCTGCTCGACAGGCTGACCGCCTCCCACCGGTGCGGAACAGCCGGAGTCAGGACTCGAAGGTCGCGGCGAGCGCCTCGGCCAGCCCCGGCACCAGGCCGGCGCCGGTCAGCACGTCGTTCGGCGAGTCCTTCTCCCGCAGGCGTACGGCCGACTCACGGGCGCCGTCCCGCAGGACCGCCACGGTCATCCGCACCTCCTGCCGGTCGGGGTGCTTGGCGACCCACTTGGTCAGCTGGGCATCGTTGAGACCTTCCGGTACGGAGGTCTCGGCGGACGGCGGCAGCATCAGCCGCTCGACCGTCATCGCGCACCCGACGACCGCGTCGGGCCAGGCGATCGTGGCGAGGAACTCGTCCAGTGCGGTACCTGCGGGAAGCTCCTCCTGCTCGATAGGGGTGAGTGCGGCGGCCTTCGAGCCGTCGTCGAGGCCGAGCTGAGCGGCGAGTCCGGGCTCCTGGACCCGCAGCCGTGCGGTGTCGACGAGGGCGAAGAGCCGGGCGGGCTGGTCCCAGCCGAGACCGGAGACGTACTCGTCGATTTCGAGCACGGCGACGGTGAGCGGGCTCGCGGCCATCGGAGGGCCTGAGGGGGAAACGTTGGGCATGGACAACATCCTGCCTCCTTCCGCCCCCGGAACGGGAACTAGGTAAAGCCTCAGTAAGTTGCATAGGTGGGCTCTACGATCGCTGGGCCCGCTCCACACGACCGCGAACTTCGAGGTGCGCACGTTGGCTTTCCAGATGCCGGACCGCGGCGGAGGCCCGACCGGGCCACGGATCAGAGTCGGCCGCCCGTCCCGGCGCGCCCGAACCCTGCTCATGACACTGGGCGTCCTGGCGGTCCTCGCCATGGCGTTCGTCATGTTCGCGGGGTTCTGGACGGACTGGCTCTGGTACAGGTCGGTCGCGTATTCATCCGTCTTCACCACCACCCTGTGGACCAAGATCGGGCTGTTCCTCGTCTTCGGACTGCTGATGGCCGTCGCCATCGGTGTGAACATCTGGCTCGCGCACCGGCTCCGGCCGCCGCTGAGCGCGATGTCGCTGGAACAGCAGAGCCTGGACCGCTACCGGATGGGTCTCGCCCCGTACAAGAAGTGGGTGCTGCTCGCGATCACCGCGCTCGTCGGTCTGATCGCCGGAGCATCAGCCTCCGGCCAGTGGCGTACCTGGCTGATGTATGTGAACGGGGTGTCGTTCGGTCAGAAGGACCCCCAGTTCCACCTGGACGTGTCCTTCTACGCCTTCGACCTGCCGTGGTACCGCTTCCTGCTGGGCTTCGGCTTCGCGGCCACGGTGCTCTCGCTGATCGCCGCCGCGCTGACCCACTACCTGTACGGCGGGCTGCGCATCACCAGCCCCGGCGCACGGGCGACGGGGGCGGCCACCGGCCATCTCTCGGTGCTGCTCGGCATCTTCGTCGCGCTGAAGGCCGTGGCGTACTGGCTCGACCGCTACGGCCTGGCCGTGAAGTCGAGCGACTTCAAGGCCACGGACAACTGGACGGGCCTGCGGTACGTCGACGCGAACGCCTATCTGCCGGCGAAGACCATCCTGTTCTGCATCGCCGCGATCTGTGCCGTGCTCTTCTTCGCGACGCTCTGGCGCCGCACCTGGCAGCTTCCGGTGATCGGGTTCGGCCTGATGGTCCTCTCCGCGATCCTGATCGGCGGGCTCTACCCCGCGATCGTGCAGAAGTTCCAGGTCCAGCCGAACGAGCAGGCCAAGGAAGCCCCGTTCATCCAGAAGAACATCAAGGCCACGCGTGACGCCTACGACATCGATGACGCGCAGGTCACCGACTACGCGGGCAAGTCCACGACGGACGACGACGCGAAGCTCCGCGCGAGCGCGGACGCCGCGGCCAGCTACCGGGTGATGGACCCCAACGTCGTCTCCCCGGCCTTCCAGCAGCTCCAGCAGAAGAGGAACTACTACCAGTTCCCCAAGACGCTGGACGTCGACCGCTACAAGGACGAGGCCGGCAAGGAGCAGGACACGGTCATCGGTCTGCGCGAGCTCAATCTCCAGGGCATTCCCAAGCGCAACTGGATCAACGACCACTTCACCTACACCCACGGCTACGGCGCGATCGCCGCCCGGGGCACCACCACCGGTACCAACCCGAAGGGATCTCCCGACTTCACGGAGTCCGGCCTGCCGACCACCGGCGAGCTGGGCACGTACCAGCAGGAGATCTACTACGGCGAGAAGACCGAGCAGTACTCCATCGTCGGCGGGCCCCAGAAGGAGCTCGACTACGAGGACGACGGAGAGAAGACCACCAGCTACAAGGGCAAGAGCGGCGTCAGTCTCTCCAACGCCTTCAACCGCGCCGCGTACGCGGTGGCCTTCAGCGAGCCGCAGATCCTGTATTCGGGAGCCATCGGCGAGGGTTCGCGGATCCTCTACAACCGCACGCCGAAGGAGCGCGTCGAGGCGGTCGCCCCGTGGCTGACCATCGACGGCGACGCCTACCCGGCCGTGGTCGGCGGAAAGATCCAGTGGGTCGTCGACGCGTACACCACGACCAACGGCTACCCGTACGCCTCGCGCACGACGCTCGGTGACACCACGGCCGACTCGCTGACCACCAACCAGCGCGCGGTCGTCGCCCAGCAGAACCAGGTCAACTACATCCGCAACTCGGTGAAGGCCACCGTCGACGCGTACGACGGCAAGGTCACGCTGTACGAGTGGGACACCGAGGACCCGGTCCTCAAGACCTGGCGCAAGGCGTTTCCCGGAACGGTGAAGTCCAAGGCGGACATTCCGCAGGACCTCATGGACCACCTGCGCTACCCGCAGGACCTGTTCAAGGTGCAGCGCGAACTGCTGACCCGCTACCACGTCACGAGCCCCGCGCAGTTCTACAGCGGCAGTGACGCCTGGCAGGTCCCGGATGATCCGACCAACAAGGAGTCCGGTGCCGTTCCGCCGTACTACCTGAGCATAAAGATGCCGGATCAGGCGGCTCAGAAGTTCTCGCTGACGACGACGTTCACCCCCAAGGGACGCCCCGACCTCGGGGCGTTCATGGCGGTGGACGCGGATGCGGCCAGCAAGGACTACGGCACGATAAGACTGCTGAGAGTCACCACCACGGTGAAGGGCCCGGGCCAGGTACAGAGTGAGCTCAACGGCAACGACGACGTCGCCGAGTTCGTGAGAAACCTCAAGGGCACCGACTCCGACATCGAGTACGGCAATCTGCTGACGGTGCCGCTCGAAGGGGGCTTCCTCTACATCGAGCCGGTGTACACGCGCGGTGGCACGCAGAACTATCCACTGCTGCGGAAGGTAGCCGCTTCGTACGGTTCGAAGATCGTCTTCGAGAACAGTCTCGGTGAGGCGCTCAACGCGGTCTTCGGGGTGGACGGCTCCGATACGACCGAGCCACCGGGCGATACGACCGAGCCACCGCGTGACACCACGGAGCCGCCGGCCACCGGTGACGCCGCGCTGAAGAAGGCGATCGCCGATGCGCAGAAGGCCTACACGGCAGGCGAGACGGCCCTGAAGGAGCAGGACTGGACCGCCTACGGCAAGGCCCAGAAGGATCTGCAGGACGCACTGGAGCGGGCGGCTGCCGCCCAGCCCAAGTCCGGCGGTGCGAGTTCGACGGATGAGCCGAAGAAGCCTGCGGCGTCGGCGAGTGCCGACAGCGGAGGCTGAGTAACTCGGTAAAGCTTCATCCCCGCGTCGTGGTACGGTTTGAACACAACGACGCGGGGTGGAGCAGCTCGGTAGCTCGCTGGGCTCATAACCCAGAGGTCGCAGGTTCAAATCCTGTCCCCGCTACTGAATGACGAAGGCCCGGATCCTCCAGGGGATCCGGGCTTTCGTCATGTCGTGGTGACTTTATTGTGCAGTCTGCGTGAAGTGCGGTTCGTGGGGCGTTAGTTGGGCACGAGCGTGTTTGACTTGTCTCCCTGTGGGCATGTCGACAAAACGCTGTAGTGACCTCACGGGCCGCGATATACCAGGTATACGCGGGTTGCAGGTGGTGCGACGATGGTATTTATGGGGGACAGGGCAACTCTGTTGGAGACAGGGCGGTTTGCGCAACAGCGCGTCCATCCGGCGGAAAAAGTGGCGGATGTGGCATTCGCCGGTGCCGCCGCGCAGTACAACGACCACATCGAGACCGCCGAGACTGCGGAGTGTGCCGCGACCGTCGACAGTGCAGAGACCGCAGAGACCGCCGACGGCGTGGAGAACGCCGAGAGTGCGGAGACCGCGGCGAGCGCGGACAACGCCGAGAGCGAGGCACGCCACCGCCGTGCCGCCGATGCCGGGGACACCGTGTCGATGAGCGTTCTCGGCGCGCTGCTGCTGCGCCGGGGCGACCTGAGCGGAGCCGAGGCGTACCTGCGCGGAGCCACCGCGGACGGCGACCGCGCGGCGGCCAACAACCTGGGTGTCCTCCTGCACCAGCGTGGCTACGCGGACGAGGCGGCCGGCTGGTGGCGCATCGCCGCCGTCGCCGGTTCCGCCGCGGCGGCACACGCCCTCGGGCGCCACTACCGCGAGCGCGGTGACGAGCCCGGGGCCGAGTACTGGCTGCGCCAGTCCGCCGAGCAGGGCCACGCGCTGGGGGCGTACGCCCTGGCCGACCTGCTGGAACACCGCAGCGACGTCGGCGCGGAGCGCTGGCTGCGCGCCGCGGCCGAGCAGGGGCACCGCGAGGCGGCGTACCGGCTTGCACGCATGCTGGAGCGCAACGCGACCGAGGACGCGCACGACGCGTTCGGCCGCCCCGGTCTGGGTCCCCGTACCGGTCCCGAGTCCGAGGCGCGTGCCGGCGTGCGCCGGTCCGTCGTGCGCAAGGACGACAGCCCGGTCGCCGGCCCCGACGCCGGACGCATGGGCGAGGCCGAGCAGTGGTACCGGCAGTCCGCCGCACGCGGACACCGCCGGGCGGCCCTTCACCTCGGCGCCATCCTCGAACAGCGCGGCGAGCTCAAGGAGGCCGGCCGTTGGTACCTCATCTCCGCCAAGGCCGGAGAGGCTCGGGCCGCCTGCGCGCTCGGCTTCCTGCTGCGCGACGCGGGCGACTCGGAGAGCGCCGCCGTGTGGTGGCTGCGGGCCGCCCAGGACGGTGACGGCAACGCCGCCAACGCGCTCGGCGCGGCGCACGCCGCCCGGGGCGAACAGCAGACCGCCGAGCGCTGGTACCGCGCGGCGATGGACGCGGGCGACGTCAATGGCGCGTACAACCTCGGGCTGCTCTGCGCGGCCCAGGACCGTACGCCGCAGGCCGAGCAGTGGTACCGGCGCGCCGCCTACGCGGGCCACCGTGAAGCGGCCAACGCCCTGGCCGTCCTGCTGCTCCAGGCGGGTGACGCCACCGGTGCGGAGCCCTGGTTCTCCAAGGCGGCCGAGGCCGGCAGCGTCGACGCCGCCTTCAACCTCGGCATCCTGCACGCGGGGCGCGACGAGGACCGTACGGCCCTGATCTGGTACGAGCGCGCCGCGGCGGCCGGCCACACCGAGGCCGCCCTCCAGGTCGGCATGGCGCTGCTGCACCACGGCCAGGAACGCGAGGCCGAACGGCACCTGCGCTGTGCGGCGGGCGGTGGCAGCGCGGAGGCGGCCTTCCGGCTGGCCGGGCTGCTGGACGCGCGCCAGCCGCCGCCCGGGCCTCCCGCGCTCGGCGAGCCCATGCCGGACAAGACCGAGTGCGAGGAGTGGTACGAGCGCGCCGCCGAGCAGGGACACCGCCGCGCCCAGGTCCGCGTCGGCATGCTGGCCGCGGCCCGGGGGGACGTGGAGAGCGCCGGCCGCTGGTACCGGGAGGCGGCCGAGGCGGGCAGCCGCAACGGTGCCTTCAACCTCGGACTGCTGCTGGCCCGCGAGGGCAGCGAGCGCGAGGCCGCGCTGTGGTGGAGCCGTGCCGCGGGCGACGGACACGGGCGGGCCGCGCTGCGCCTCGCCCTGCTGGCCGCGCGGCGCGGTGAGCTCACCGAAGGACAGCGGTGGTGCGCCCGCGCCGTCGAGCTGGGGCCCGCGGAGGTCGCGGAACGCGCGGGGCGGCTGCGCGAGGCGCTGCACCAGGAGCTGACCGCGTAGCGGCGCGCCCGGGCCCCCTGGGGCCTCTCGTCTGGATCAGGCCGGATCAGGAAGCGGGGTCCGGCCTGATCCAAACGGAAGACCCTGGATGTCTCCGGGGAGGGCCCGGGAAAGGGATTTGCGCTGGTCCGGAGCGTGACGTAAAGTTGCAATCACAACGACGCGGGGTGGAGCAGCTCGGTAGCTCGCTGGGCTCATAACCCAGAGGTCGCAGGTTCAAATCCTGTCCCCGCTACTGAAGACAGAGGGCCGGATCCTTTCGAGGATCCGGCCCTCTGTGCGTGCGTCGCACACGGTCGGCACATGCATGCACCGCACCGGCCGGCCCGGCTCAGGGCTTGTGGCCCACGGCCTCGCCGTACATGGCCCGGTCCACGGCCTTGTCCTCCGGTACCGGGTCCCCGGTCGAGACGCCGGAGTCGGCGTACGCCTTCTGCAGCCGGTCCGTCGTGCCCTTCCTGATCTCCCAGTCCATCCGCATCGACGGTGTCGACCGCAGGGTGGCTTCGTCGGTCTTCATGAGCCCGGCCAGTTCGGCGACGAAGGCGGGGTCGGACTTGTAGTCGCCGGCGAAGTAGGTGTTCACCGTGCGGATGTAGGCCCGGAGGAAGGCGACGCCCGCGTCCGGGTCCTTGTTCAGCAGGTTCGGACCGAACAGCAGCCCGCCGAGCGGCTCGCCGACGGGCTGGCCGCCGAGGAACGCGTACTTCTTGTCGCCGTCCACCTTCCGCCAGACCGGGTCGAGCAGCCAGGCGGAGTCCACGCCGCCGTTCTGCAGAGCGGTGAGCACGTCCGCGGAGCCGAGCTGCTGGAAGCTGATCCTGTCGAGCCCGCCGCCGTGCTTCTTCAGCGACGTGTCCATCGGATACGCGATCACGGAGCCCTTGCCGATCATCGTGCCGAGCTTCCGCCCCGCCATGTCCACGTGATCGGCGCTCTCGCCGTCCTTGAGACGTACCCACAGGCCGCTCTTGGAGGTCGGGTCCGGGGAGAAGTTGCCCGCCACCCACTTGATGGCGAAGCCGCCGTTGATGCCGTTCATCACCGCGGCCTCGGGCGCGGCCCACTGCGCGTCGACATCGCCCTTGGCGAGCAGGGGCAGGGCGTCCGGGGTGGGCAGCACCTTCAGCGAGACATCGAGACCCTCCTTGGCGAACTCGCCCTTGGCGACGGCGACCTGGAGCGGTGCGACGTACTCGGCGCTCAGGGTTCCGGTGGCGACGGTGATCTTCCGCTTCTCCGCGAGCGGCTGCGGCGCCGGTGCGCCCTTGTCGCAGCGGGCGGGATCGCGGTCGGGCGCGAGGTCCGAGGGGTCGGTCCAGCCGCCGGCGCCGCAGCCGGCGACCGGCTTGACGGTGCGCGGTGCGGTGTCGGCGGCGGCGTCGGACGGGTCGTTCCCGGCGCAGCCCGCCGCGCCGAGCAGGGACGCCGCCACGAGCGCGACGGTGCAGGTGAAAGGGGTACGTGTACGCACAGTGCCTCCTTACGGGGAGCGGGTGGAACCGTTCACGACTGACTGCGGCCGCGGTCGCGCGGGGCCCACGGGGTGAGCAGCCTGCCCGCGATCCGCACCACTTCGGAGAAGACGACGCCAAGGACGGCCACGCAGACGATCCCGACGAACATCACGTCGTTCTGGAACAGGGCGCGGGAGTCGAAGATCAGGTGCCCGAGCCCGTCGGCGGCCGCGATCTGCTCCGAGGCGACGATGACCAGGACGGCCACCCCCGCGGCGATCCGCGCGCCTACCAGGACGGCGGGGAGCGAGGCGGGCAGCAGGATGTGCCGGAACATCTGCCAGGGCGAGGCGCCGAACACCTGCCCCGCGTCACGGTGTCCGGACGGGACGGCGAGCACGGCCGCCATCGTCGAGATCCAGACGAAGAAGAAGACGGTGGCGGCGACCAGGGCGATCTGCGGTCCCTCACCGAGGCCGAACATATTGAGGAACACCGGCAGCAGCGCCAGTTTCGGTACGACGTAGAGGGCGTCGAGCAAGGGTTCCAGCGCGGCCCGGACGAGCGCGAGCGAGCCCATCAGCAGGCCGAGCGCGTATCCCGCGACCGTGCCGATCGCGTATCCGCCGAGGACCCGCTTGAGCGTCGCCCATACGTCCGGCCACAGATCGCCGTCGGCGGCCCGGTCCCAGCCGTCCGCGAGGATGGTCGAGGGCGCGGGGTAGACGCGTTCGTCGATCCAGGATCTGGCGGCGGCCAGTTGCCAGAGCAGGACCAGGAGCAGGGGGACGGCGACGGCGAGCGTGACCTCCAGCGTGCGGCGCCTGCGGTGGGTGCGTACGGGATGGAGCTCCTGCGGCCCCGGCCTGCGGACCAGGACCTGCTCCGCGGAGGCGGTGGTGGACTTCAGGGCTGTGCTCATGCGTGCGCCGCCTCTCCGCGTACTTCGACGCGCAGCAGTTCCCACAACTCGCTCTTCAGCGCGGTGAACTCGGGGGTCGCGCGGATGTCGCCGGTGCGCGGCCGGGCGAAGGGCGGACGGTGTTCGGCGATGATCCGGCCCGGGCGGGCGGACATCACCAGGACCCGGTCGCCGAGCACGATCGCCTCCTCCAGGCTGTGGGTGATGAACAGGGTGGTGGTGCGCGTGGTCTGCGTGAGGTCCAGCAGTTCGTCCTGCATGATCGTGCGCAACTGGGCGTCGAGCGCGGCGAACGGCTCGTCCATCAGCAGGATCTCGGGCTCGACGGCGAGCGCGCGGGCGATGGCCACGCGCTGGCGCATTCCGCCGGACAGCTCGGCGGGATAGGCGCCGGCGAACTCGGCGAGTCCCAGCCGGGCCAGCCAGTCGCGAGCTCGGGCATCGGCCTCGCGGCGGGGCACGCGCTGGATGTCGAGGCCGAAGCGGACGTTGGCCAGGACGGTCTTCCAGTCATGGATCCCGTAGTCCTGGAAGATCATCGCCGCCGGGCGGGGCGATGCCGTGCGGATGGACAGCTCACCGGCGGTCGGGCGCAGGAGTCCGGCCGCGATCCTCAGCAGCGTGGACTTGCCGCAGCCGGACGGTCCGACGATGCAGGTGAACTCGCCCGGCGCGATGTCGAGATCGACGGGGCCGAGTGCGGCCAGGGCCCGGGCGCCGCGCCCGAAGGAACGGGACAGTGCCTGGGCCCGGAGTTTGGGTGCGGTGACGGGGGGCGCGGTTGCCTGGGGTGGGTTCGGGTGCGGGTCTCCCACGGGTGTCTCCTCGTGCACATCGAGGTGCACAGCCGTCGCGGGGGCGGCTGTGATCGCCGATGACGATATGACGGCCCGTCAGATTCGGGAAGGGGGTGCGCGATGACGGAGCGGTGGCCGGTCGGTCCGGGAGTGATGATCCGGGCGCGCCGATAGCGCCCCAAGGGGTGCCGGTCCGGACGCGCGGCAGGCGACCCCGGCGGGCGGCGGCCCGGGGCATGCCGAAGCGCCCCCACCGGAACGTCCGGTCGGCGCGGAAGTGAAGTCGTCCAGGTCAGGTGGTCGCGGCGCAGTTCGGGCAGATGCCCCGGTACGTCATCTCGACCCCGGAGATCATGAAACCGAAGCGCTCGCCGGCCGGCAGGTCCGCGAGCGGGTCGCCCGCCGGGTGCACATCGCGGATGGCGCCGCACTTCGCGCAGACCAGGTGGTGGTGGGGGCGGTGCGCGTTCGGGTCGTAACGCTTCGCCCGGCGGTCGGTGGAGACCTCGATGACCTCGCCGAGGGTCACCATCTCGCCCAGGGTGTTGTAGACGGTGGCCCGGGAGATCTCGGGCAGCCTGGCGACAGCCCGCGCGTGGACCTCGTCGGCCGTCAGGTGTACGTGCTCCCCGTCGAGGACCTCGGCCACGACGCGCCGCTGTGCGGTCATGCGCCAGCCGCGTCCACGGAGTCGTTCCAGCAGGTCACTCATGGCGCAAGCCTAGCAGTGGCGGGCGCCGGTTCCTGAACGGGTGTGAATTTGGATGCTGCATTGACTTGGACTTAGTCCATTGTAGGATCAGATACGACATAGGCCAGGGACAGGCTGTGCTCGCCATGACGGCATGACGACGTGGCGTATACGCAGGAACGACGCAGGAGGCGCACGTGACACAGGGACCGCTCACCACGGAGGCCGGCGCACCGGTCGCCGACAACCAGAACAGCCAGACCGCGGGCGTCGGCGGTCCGGTTCTGGTGCAGGACCAGTCGCTGCTGGAGAAGCTCGCGCACTTCAACCGTGAGCGCATTCCGGAGCGCGTCGTGCACGCCCGCGGCGCCGGCGCGTACGGCACGTTCACGCTGACCCGTGACGTCTCGCAGTGGACGCGGGCGAAGTTCCTCTCCGAGGTCGGCAAGCAGACCGAGACCTTCCTGCGCTTCTCCACCGTCGCGGGCAACCTCGGCTCCGCCGACGCGGTGCGGGACCCGCGCGGCTTCGCGCTGAAGTTCTACACCGAGGACGGCAACTACGACCTCGTCGGCAACAACACCCCGGTGTTCTTCATCAAGGACGCCATCAAGTTCCCGGACTTCATCCACACTCAGAAGCGCGACCCGTACACCGGCTCCCAGGAGGCGGACAACGTCTGGGACTTCTGGGGTCTGTCGCCCGAGTCCACCCACCAGGTGACCTGGCTCTTCGGGGACCGGGGCATACCCGCCACGCTGCGCCACATGAACGGGTACGGCTCGCACACCTACCAGTGGAACAACGAGGCCGGTGAGGTCTTCTGGGTCAAGTACCACTTCAAGACCGACCAGGGCATCAGGAACCTCACCCAGGACGAGGCCAACAAGCTCGCCGGTGAGGACCCGGACAGCCACCAGCGCGACCTGCGTGAGTCCATCGAGCGCGGCGAGTTCCCGTCCTGGACCGTGCAGGTCCAGATCATGCCGGCGGCCGAAGCGGCGGCGTACCGCTTCAACCCGTTCGACCTGACCAAGGTGTGGCCGCACGCGGACTACCCGCCGGTCGAGATCGGCATGCTGGAGCTCAACCGGAACCCCGAGAACGTCTTCGCCGAGACCGAGCAGTCGATCTTCAGCCCCGCACACTTCGTGCCCGGCATCGGCCCGTCCCCGGACAAGATGCTCCAGGGCCGCCTCTTCGCGTACGGCGACGCGCACCGCTACCGCGTCGGCATCAACGCCGACCACCTGCCGGTCAACCGCCCGCACGCCACCGAGGCGCGCACCAACAGCCGTGACGGGTACCTGTACGACGGCCGCCACAAGGGTGCGAAGAACTACGAGCCGAACAGCTTCGGCGGCCCGGCCCAGACCGACCGCCCTCTGTGGGAGCCCACCCAGGTCGCGGGCGGCACCGGTACCCACGAGGCGCCGAGCCACGCCGAGGACGACGACTTCGTGCAGGCCGGGAACCTCTACCGGCTCTACTCCGAGGACGAGAAGAGCCGGCTGATCGACAACCTCGCCGGGTTCATCGCGAAGGTCTCGCGCGATGACATCGCCGAGCGCGCGATCAACAACTTCCGCCAGGCCGACGGGGACTTCGGCAAGCGGCTGGACGCGGCCGTCCAGGCGCTGCGCGCCTAGGGCGTGTTTGAAAGTCCCGCCTGCCCGGCGACGCCTGGCACGCACGCTCGCGGCGTTGCGGAAATGCCCTAGTAGCTCCGCTACGAGACCATTGCCGCGCCTTGCGATCGCACGCACCAGACGCCGCCGGGCCCGCCCTTCGGGCGGACGGCGCTACTTTCAAAACACGCCCTAGTTGTATTGCCCTGTGAGGTTGGGGACGCGGCTGGCGGGTGGTTTGCCGGCGAGCGCGGTGTGGCCGCGGTGGTGATTGTAGGAGTGGAGCCAGTAGGGGAAGGCGTCGCGTCGTTCCTGTTCTGATCGGTAGGGCTTTGCGTAGGCCCATTCGTCGAGCAGGGTGCGGTTGAGGCGTTCGACCTTGCCGTTGGTCTGTGGCCGGTAGGGCCGGGTTCGCTTGTGGGTGATCCCGGCCGCCGTCAGGGTCTCGCGCCAGAGGTAGGACTTGTAGCAGGCGCCGTTGTCGGTCAGGAGTCCGCCATCCCGGCCTCGCCCAGGGCCCGGTAGCGGCCGGCCCACCGCTGGGCGGTGGTCGGGGAGACCTGGAAGCGTTCCGCGGCCCGGCGAAGCGGCCAGCCGTCCTCGACCACACAGCGGGCCAGCCGCAGCCGTCCAGTCTCGGTCAGGGGTGCATTACGGTGGGGCACGAGGGCCTTTCTGGTCGGTGTAGACGTCGCAATCCACACCGAACCCGGAAGGCCCTCACCCGTTCAAGATCCCTCAGTCGAGACCTGCATCACCCGTCCACAACCTCCCGGGACAGAACACCTAGTCCTTCGGTTGCGAGACCGGCCGGTTCCCCTGTGCGGGGTCCGGCCGGTCGTGCGTCCGGACGGCGCCTCAGCCGACCAGTTCCACCGGATGCCGCCTGGCCGGTGTCCAGCAGCGGATGATGTCGCGGACCGAGACGATGCCGACCGGTCCGTCGTCGTCCAGCACGATCAGATGACGGAAGCCCCCGTGCGTCATGGCCTCGGCGGCCTCCTCCAGGGTCCAGGTGGGTGCGGCGAAGACCACATCGGTCGTCGTGTGGGTGGAGGCCGTCTCCGAATCGGGGTCCTGGCCCGATCCCACCGCGTTGAGGATGTCGCGCTCGGTGATGATGCCGAGCCCGCAGGTGTCCGGGTCGTGGACGACGGCTGCTCCGATCCGGCGCGCCGACATCAGCCGGGCGGCCTGGCGGAGGGTGTGGGTCGGGCCGATGGTCAGGACCATCGTGCTCATGGCGTCACGGACGAGCATGAAGGGAGCCACCTCCTTCGTGAAGCGACCCTGTGAGTCGATTCACAAGTTCACAAGTGGGGGGACTCTCAGAATTGCACCGATATGAGGCGGCAACAAGGGGGAGCGAAGATCGTTCGAGGGGCGTGCGGTGGTGCTGCACGCCCCTCGTCTGCTCCATGCGCTGCTCAGGGCCGTGCGGCCCTGTACGGCACGGTCAGTAACGCTGGTTCAGGTAGCCCAGGAGTTCGTGGTGCAGCGTCCCGTTCGAGGCCGCGGCATTCCCGCCGCCCGGTCCGCTGACTCCGTCCAGGCTGGTGAACCGGCCACCCGCCTCCTGGACGATGATCGCGTTCGCGGCCATGTCCCAGAGCGAGAGCTCCGGCTCCGCGCAGATGTCGACCGAACCCTCGGCGACCATCATGTACGGCCAGAAGTCACCGTACCCACGCGTACGCCAGCAGGCCCTGGTCAGGTCCATGAAACCGTCGAGCCGGCCCTGCTCCTCCCAGCCGGTCAGCGAGGAGTACGCGAACGAGGCGTCCGCGATGCGCTCCACCTTCGAGACGTTGAGCCTGGTCGCGGAGGTCAGGCTGCGGCCGGAGAACGCGCCCGCGCCCTTCGCCGCCCACCATCGCCGCTGCAGCGCCGGCGCCGACACCACGCCGACCACCGGCTGGAAGCCGTCCTCGCCGGCCTCCATCAAGGAGATGAGCGTCGCCCAGACCGGCACGCCGCGCACGTAGTTCTTGGTGCCGTCGATCGGGTCGATCACCCAGCGGCGCGGACCCGTCCCCTCGATCCCGTACTCCTCGCCCAGGATCGCGTCGCGCGGCCGTGCCCGATGGAGGTGGCCGCGGATCAGCTCCTCGGCGGCCTTGTCGGCCTCGCTCACCGGCGTCATGTCCGGCTTGGTCTCGACCTTGAGGTCCAGAGCCTTGAACCGGTCCATCGTCGTCGCGTCGGCCGCGTCCGCCAGCACGTGGGCAAGGCGCAGATCATCGTGGTAGTCGGGCATGCCGTCACAGTATCCACCGCGGGTGAACGGAGCCACAGGGCCCCGGAGGCTGCGTGAGGCCTTGACAGTGCGCAGGAGCGCCTCAACTCTGAAACGCAGAGCCCCCGAGCCGTGTCCGGAGTACCGGACACGGCCCCGGCGTGGGAGGCGACGATGCCGACAGCGCGGGAAGAACTGCTGGACGCCGCCCACGCGGCGCTCGCCGCACGGCCCTGGCCGACCGTGCGGATGGTCGACGTCGCCGCGGCCGCCGGGGTGTCCCGGCAGACGCTGTACAACGAGTTCGGCGGCAAGGACGGACTGGCCCGGGCCCTGGTCCGCCGCGCCGCCGACAGCTATCTCGCCGGCGTCGAACGGGCCCTCGGATCCGCCGGCGGCACGGGCGACAGGCTCGCCGCCACCGCCGCCTGGACGGTCCGCGCCACACGGGCGAACGCCCTGGTCAGAGCGCTGCTCACGGGCTGCTGGGGCGAGCGGTTACCCCACCCCGCCGCCGCGCGGCGACCCCCCGCCTCCGCCGTGCCCGCCCAGCGCAGGGCCGACGCCGGACCGCCGACACCCGCCGAACTCCTCGGACAGGTCAGGGACCGGGCGGTGGCCGCGCTGGACGGGGGCCGCCCACCGCACGACAGGGCGGTCCTGGCCATGACCTGCGAGCTCGCGCTGCGGCTCGCCCTGTCCTACGCGCTGGTGCCGTCCCCCGGGGGCATGGCGGAGGACGGGGCTCCGCTGGTACGGGCGGTGGTGGACCGGCTGCCGGACGTGGCGGCCTGAGCGCGGTCGCCGGCCGTCAGTGCGAGGAGCCCGACAGCTGAAGGCCGATCACGCCGAGGATCACCAGCGAGATCGAGACCAGCTTGAGCGTGGACACCACATCGTCCAGGAACACCATGCCGTAGATCGCGGTGCCCGCGGCGCCGATGCCGGTCCACACCGCATAGGCGGGTCCGACGTCGAGCTTCTTCAGCGACATGGTCAGCAGACCGAAACTGCCGAGGGCGAAGATGCAGAAGGCGATGGTCGGCCAGAGCCGGGTGAAGCCGTGCGACAGCTTGAGACAGACCGCGAAACCGGTCTCCAGAAGTCCCGCGACCACGACCAGCAGCCACGCCATCGTCCGTGCCCCTCCCGCGTAGGTGACCGCCTTGTACCGCTGAGCGTGATTATGCACTTACCGGTGGCGAGTGATCGCAAACGTGCCCGGCCCGGTCGTTCTCGCCTCCCCTCCGGCGGACGGCGTCAGTCGCCCTCGCGCCGCTCCCGGGTGGACAGCAGCCGGCGCAGCGAGTCCAGCCGGGCAGGATCGGCGTGCCCCGCCGCCACCCAGGCGTCCAGCGCACATTCCGGTTGCTGGCTGTCGTGGGTGCACCCGCGCGGGCACTCCTCGGTGCCGGGCTGGAGGTCGGGGAAGGCGTTGATGACCCGGGACGGGTCGATGTGGTGCAGCCCGAAGGAGCGGACGCCGGGGGTGTCGATCACCCAGCCCCGGTAGTCCGGCAGCGGCAGCGCCAGCGCCGACGTGGTGGTGTGCCGGCCGCGGCCGGTGACCGCGTTGACGATCCCGGTGGTGCGCCGTCTGTCCTTGGGGACGAGGGCGTTGACCAGGGTGGTCTTGCCGACACCGGAGTGTCCGACGAACGCGGTGACCCGGTCGTGCAGCTGCTCGCGGACCCGGTCGGCCGCGTCGCCGTTCTCCAGTTCCTCGCGGCTGGTGACGATGAACGGGACCCCCAGCGGGGTGTACGCCTCCAGCAGCTTGTCCGGAGAGGCCAGATCGGACTTGGTCAGCACCAGGAGGGGGGAGAGCCCGCCGTCGTACGCGGCGACCAGACAGCGGTCGATCATGCGCGGCCGGGGTTCCGGATCCGCCAGGGCGGTGACAATCGCCAACTGGTCCGCGTTGGCCACCACGACCCGCTCGAACGGGTCGTCGTCGTCCGCTGTCCGGCGCAGCACGGTGCGGCGCTCACCGATCCGGACGATCCGGGCGAGGGTGTCCTTCTCGCCGGACAGATCGCCGACGATGGAGACGGTGTCGCCCACCACGGCGGCCTTGCGGCCCAGCTCGCGGGCCTTCATCGCGACGACCGTACGGCCCTCGACGAGACAGGTGAGGCGGCCGCGGTCCACGGTGAGGACCATGCCCTCCTCGGCGTCCTCGTGCTTGGGGCGGATGTGCGTACGAGGCCGGTTGCCCTTGCGGTTGGGGCGGACCCGGATGTCGTCCTCGTCGGGGTTCTTGCCGTAGCGGCGCATGTCTCAGGCCCCGAGCATTCCGGTCCACATCTGCGGGAAGTCGGGCAGGGTCTTGGCGGTCGTCGCCACGTTCTCGATCTCCACTCCGGGGACGGCAAGGCCGATGATCGACCCCGCGGTGGCCATCCGGTGGTCGTCGTACGTATGGAAGGTACCGCCGTGCAGCGGCCTCGGCCGGATCTGGAGGCCGTCGGCGGTCTCGGTGACGTCACCGCCCAGCTCGTTGATCTCCTTGGTGAGCGCGGCCAGCCGGTCCGTCTCGTGCAGCCGCAGGTGGGCGACGCCGCTCAGGGTGGAGGGGGAGTCGGCCAGGGCCGCGACGGCCGCGATGCCCGGGGTCAGCTCGCCGACCTCGCCGAGGTCGACGTCGATGCCGTGGATCCGGCCCGAGCCGGTGAAGGTCAGCCCGTGCTCGGTCAGCTCGCAGCTGCCGCCCATCGCGGTGAAGATCTCGCGCAGCGCGTCACCGGGCTGCGTGGTGCGCAGCGGCCAGTCCGGAATGGTGACCCGGCCACCGGTGACCAGGGCCGCGGCCAGGAACGGCTGGGCGTTGGACAGGTCGGGCTCCACGGTCAGGTCGCGGCCCAGCAGCGCCGAGGGGGAGACCCGCCAGACGTTCGGCTCGCCGCCCGTCTCCGGCTCGTCCACCTGGGCGCCGACGGCCCGCAGCATGTCCACGGTCATCCGGATGTGCGGCATGGAGGGCAGCAGGGCGCCGGTGTGGCGTACCTCCACGCCCTGGTTGAAACGCGGCGCCGACAACAGCAGCGCCGAGACGAACTGGGAGGACGAGGAGGCGTCGATCGCCACCGGGCCGCCGTCCAGCGCACCGCCGCCGTGCACGGTCATCGGCAGCGAGCCGCGGCCGTCGTCGTCGATCCGGGCGCCGAGCACGCGCAGGGCGTCGATCACGCCCGTCAGCGGGCGCTCGTAGGAACGGGGGTCGCCGTCGAACCGGACCGGCCCGTCGGCCAGGGTCGCCACGGGGGGCAGGAAGCGCATGACCGTACCGGCGTTGCCGACATCGACGGTGACCGGACCGTGCAGGCCGGCCGGGATGATCCGCCAGGCCTCGCCGGAGCCCTCGGGGCGGCCGGCGACGGACGAGCTGGAGGACACCGTCTCCTCGATGCCGACGCCCATCGCGCGCAGTGCCTCGGCCATCAGCAGGGTGTCGCGGGAGCGCAGCGGGCGGCGCAGCCAGCCGGGCTCCGAGGAGAGCGCGGCGAGCACCAGCGCGCGGTTGGTGACCGACTTCGATCCGGGCACCGTGACGGTGGCGTCGACGGCTCCGCTCKCGTGAGGGGCGGGCCAGAGGGCGGGGTGCACGGAACTTTCGGTCATGAGGTCACTTTAGAGCGTCGGGCAAACGGGGCGTGGCGGCGCGGGGCCGGGCTCACAGCCCCAGCAGCCAGCGGCCGCCCCCGATGAGCGAACAGAGCGACACCGCGTGGAACAGGAACAGCCACAGCGCGGCCGGCACATCCGTCAGGCGGGACAACTGGTCCGCGTCCGAGTCCGGTGCCCCGCCGTGCCGCCGCTTGGACTGCAGCTCGAACGCCGGACGTACGCCGCCCAGCAACAGGAACCACACCGCGCTGTACGCGAACAGGGACTGCCAGGCGGGTGACGCCAGCCAGGACATCAGCAGGAAGAGCGATCCGGTGAGGATGACCGTCAGCGCCCCGTACACGTTGCGGATCATCACCAGCATCACCGCGAGCAGCGCCGTGGCCAGCCACAGCAGCAGCGTGATCCGGCCGTTCACCAGCAGCCAGGCGCCGCCCAGACCCAGCAGCGGCGGTGCGGTGTACCCCGCCGCGGCGGTCAGGACCATGCCGATCCCGGTCGGCTTGCCCCGGCTCACCGTCAGCCCGCTGGTGTCCGAGTGCAGCCGGATGCCCGAGAGCTGGCGTCCGGTGCACAGCGCGATCAGCCCGTGCCCGCCCTCGTGGGCGATGGTGATCGCGTTGCGTGACAACCGCCATATGAAGTTCGGTACGACGGCGATGAGCGCGGCCGTGGCGGTCACCACCACCAGCCACTGCTCGGGGGCGGGCTGGGTGCCGAAGACGCGGTCCCACAGATTGCCGAGATCGGTGCTGTCCATGGTGAGGGCGGCTCCTTGCGGTATTGGCGTCATTGACGTCATCGGGCTCCGGCCCGGATGACGGTCGTGGCAGTCTGGCACCTATGTGCGGACGGTATGCAGCGAGTCGGCGGCCCGAGGACCTGACCGGACTCTTCCAGGTGGAGAAGTGGGAACCGGCCGAGGCGCTGGAACCCGATTACAACGTGGCGCCGACCAAGGAGGTCTACGCCGTACTGGAACGTCCTGTGAAGGACGCCGACGATCAGCGTCCGGTTCGCCAGCTGCGCGCCCTGAAGTGGGGGCTCGTGCCCTCCTGGGCCAAATCCCCCGAGGGCGGCGCCCGGATGATCAACGCCCGCGCCGAGACGGTCCACGAGAAACCGTCCTTCCGCCGCCCCTTCGTCTCCCGGCGCTGCATCCTGCCGGCCGACGGCTATTACGAGTGGGTGACCGGCAGCGAGGAGCGGCAGCTGGAGGAGAAGGGCCGGAAGAAGCGGCCCCGCAAGCAGCCGTACTTCGTGACGCCCGCCGACGGATCGGTCTTCGCCATGGCCGGTCTCTACGAGTTCTGGCGCGACCGCACCCTGCCGGACGACCACCCGCAGGCCTGGTGGGTGACCTGCTCGGTGATCACGACCGAGGCGGAGACCTCCCCGCTGGCCGTCGCGCCCGCCGAAGGACCGTCCGCCCTCGCCGACATCCACCCTCGGATGCCCCTGATGCTGACCCCGGACCGCTGGGACGACTGGCTGGACCCCTCCCGTACCGACGTCGAGGAGCTGCGCGGACTGCTCGCGCCCCCGCCCGGCGGGCTCATGCGGGCCTACCCGGTCGCCACCGCTGTGAGCAACGTGCGCAACAACGGGCCCGAGCTGCTGGACGAGCTGGCCGCGCCCGAGGTGAGCACCCTCTTCTGAAGGACGCGCCGCACCTCGGGCAGCCCGCCGCGGGTTGGTTGGATGAGGGCGTGAAAGCCACCGAGAAGGAACCCCGCACCGAGACGGCCGAGACCGAGGCCGGTACGGCCCGGATCACCTGGCTGCCCGCGAAGAAGCCCCGCCTCGTGCTCGCGCTCGGTCACGGCGCGGGCGGCGGCATCGAGGCCCGGGACCTCAAGGCCCTCGCCGCCGCGCTGCCCGCCCACGGGGTGAGCGTGGCTCTGGTGGAGCAGCCCTGGCGGGTCGCCGGGAAGAAGCTCGCCCCCGCCCCGAAGACCCTGGACACCGGCTGGCGCGGCCTGTGGCCGGCGCTGGCGGCCCCGGGGCTTCCGGTCGTCGCCGGAGGACGCAGCGCCGGGGCCAGGGTCGCCTGCCGGACCGCGGCGGAGCTCGGTGCCCGGGCGGTCCTCGCGCTCAGCTTCCCGCTGCACCCTCCGGGCCGCCCGGAGAAGTCCCGTGCCGACGAGCTCCTGGGCTCCGGCCTCCCCACGCTCGTCGTCCAGGGCGGCAACGACCCGTTCGGCAAGCCCGCCGAATTCCCGCCGGGGGAGTACCGGATGGCCGAGGTGCCGCACGGGGACCACGGTTTCGCCGTCCCCAAGCGCTCCGGGCTGACCGAGGATCAGGCGATGGAGATCCTCACCACATCCGTGACCGGCTGGCTGGCCGGAATCGTGTGATCCGGAACCGGTCCCCGACCCGGGAATGTTGAACGGGGGGCCGCTGTTGTTCGGGACGTCGGTACACCAACGTCGTATGTGAAGAGGGAGTCCGTCGCATGGGTTCGACCATCTGCCCGCGTCGCACAGACGCCGCTGACCTGGAGTGGACAGTGCTCCATGCGGCGAAGACCACTCCCGAGCGGGCACTGAGCGGATCGGATCGACAGCCCGTCTCGGACCAAGGTCGACTATTCTCCGATTCGAGCGGGT
Source organism: Streptomyces sp. OR43 (assembly GCF_008042275.1). Lineage (GTDB taxonomy): Bacteria > Actinomycetota > Actinomycetes > Streptomycetales > Streptomycetaceae > Streptomyces. The sequence goes on from NZ_RDBK01000043.1 coordinate 2,974,564, forward strand.
CCGGTTTCGGCTCCGCCACAGCGTTGGAGGAGGTGGGTCCGGTCACTGGGACCGACACAGGGACCGACGACGGCCGCCCGCAGGAGACGACCGCCGAGCGCAACGCGCGTTTCGAGCGCGATGCCCTCGGTTTCCTCGACCAGATGTACTCGGCCGCRCTGCGCATGACGCGCAACCCCGCGGACGCCGAGGACCTGGTCCAGGAGACGTATGCCAAGGCGTACGGCTCCTTCCATCAGTTCCGTGAGGGCACCAACCTCAAGGCGTGGATGTACCGCATCCTCACCAACACCTTCATCAACTCGTACCGCAAGAAGCAGCGCGAACCCCAGCGCAGTGCGGCCGAGGAGATCGAGGACTGGCAGCTGGCCCGTGCCGAGTCGCACATGTCGACCGGTCTGCGCTCCGCCGAGTCCCAGGCTCTTGACCACCTGCCCGACTCCGATGTGAAGTCTGCGCTGCAGGCCATCCCCGAAGAGTTCCGCATCGCCGTCTATCTCGCCGATGTAGAGGGCTTTGCCTACAAGGAGATCGCGGACATCATGGGGACTCCCATCGGTACGGTGATGTCCCGGCTGCACCGGGGCCGCCGTCAACTGCGCGGCATGCTGGAGGACTACGCCCGTGACCGCGGGCTCGTCCCGGCGGGCGCCGGTGAGTCGGACGATCGGAAAGGCTCGGGCTCATGAGCTGCGGAGAGCCGCACGAGACGGAGTGCGCTGAGGTCCTCGACCACCTCTACGAGTTCCTCGACCGGGAGATGCCCGAGGGGGACTGCGACAAGTTCGAGGTGCACTTCGGCGAGTGCTCCCCGTGTCTGGAGAAGTACGGCCTCGAGCAGGCCGTGAAGAAGCTGGTGAAGCGCTGCTGCGGCCAGGACGACGTCCCGGCCGACCTGCGCTCGAAGGTGATGGGCCGGATCGACCTGATCCGGTCCGGGCAGGCGGTTCCGGAACAGGACGTCACGGTCTCCGACACCGGGCTGCCGGCCGCCGCCAACGAATGACGCATCACCCGAACGTGCTAATCGCAGTCGTCGGCACTCTGCCGGGACGCCCAACTCGCTAGCCTGACGCCTCCATTGGCGATGCCAGCGATGCTGGGGGGCGGGCGGATCGGGTGAGAGCCACACGCGGCGCGGCGCGGGCGGATCGGACGAGAGCGTTACGTGGCGCGGCGGGGGCGTACATCCTGGCCGTCGCGCTCGGCGCCGTCCTGTGCGTCCTGCCCGCGCTGCGTCCCGGTGCGGGCACCCCATGGACCACCCTAGGCCTGCTCACCGGGCTTTGTCTCGTCTGTGAACTGCCCGGCCGCTGCCGGTTCTTCGGCAGCTCCGTGCCCCTCGGTGCCGGATCGTTCTTCCCCCTGCTGCTCGCCGCGGCCTTCCTGCTGCCGCCCCCGGCCGCCGCACTGGTCGCGATCCCGGGCTCGCTCGTGGGACGGGTGGAGAAACCGCCCGCCGCGGCCCGCCGGATCTGGCGGGCCGGCCAGCTGGCCGTCACCGTCTGGGCGGCCTCGTCGGTGCACACCCTGCTGGGTGGCCCCGCCGCGCTCGGCGGCCCGGGGCCGGACCGGCTCCCCGACCTCCCGTACGCCCTGCTGCCCGCCTGCACCGCCGCGCTGGTCTTCAGCCTCGTCCTGACCGCCCTGGACGGCTCCATCCTCGCCGTGGCGGAACAGCTGCCCCTGCGGCGCGCCTGGAGCGGGCTGCTGCCGCGCTCGCTGGGCCCGCACCTGGTGCACGGGCTCGCCGGGCTGATGATGGCGATCCTGTGGCACAGCTCGTACGGGCCACTGGCCGCGCTCTTCGTCCTGCTGCCGATGTACATCTCCTGCTGGGTCTTCGCCCAGTACCACCGTGAGCACGCCGCGCACCGCGCCACGATCAGGGCCCTTGTGCAGGCTGTCGACATCAAGGACACGTACACCCGGGGGCACAGCGAACGGGTGGGGCGCGCCTCCGTGCTCATCGCGCAGGAACTGGGCATGGCGCAGGAGCGCATCGAGGTGCTCCGGTTCGCCGGGATCCTGCACGACGTGGGGAAGCTCGGGGTGCCGACGAGGGTGCTGCGCAAGGACGGACCCCTGACGCCGGAGGAACGCCGGGTGATCGAACTGCACCCGGAGTACGGCCACGAGATCGTCCGCGGCATCGGCTTCCTGGGCGAGGCCCGGGCCGCGATCCTGCACCACCACGAACGGCTCGACGGCAGCGGGTACCCGTACGGGCTGACCGGCCGCCGGATCCCCGAGTTCGCCCGCGTCGTCGCCGTCGCCGACGCCTTCGACGCGATGACGTCGACCCGCTCCTACCGGCCGGGGCGCCCCGTCCCGGCCGCCGTGGAGGAGCTCAAGCGGTGCGCGGGCACCCAGTTCGACCCGCAGATGGTCCGGGCGCTGGCGCGGGGCCTGGAACGGCACGGGTGGTCGGCGGCCGCGACGGCGGACGAGGCGCGGGTTCCGGTGCCGCGGGGGCAGGACGCGGCCACGGAAGCGGGCGCCGGGTCGGCCCGGGAGCGGGTGCGTCATCCGGCGCCGGACGGGCTCGACCGCGGCGCCTCGGGCCGTCCGCGGTGAGCCCTCGGTGGGTACGGCTGCCGCCCGTTGTCCTGGCCGTGCGCGGCGCCGCCCTCGCGCTCGCGGCCGCCGGGCTGGTGCACACCCTGTGGCACGGCGTCCACGAACCCGGCCACGCCCTCGCCTTCGGGCTGCTCATCACCATCGGTGAGCTGGCCCGCTGGGGCGCCCAGCCGGGGGAACGGGAGCCCGCGCCGCTCGGCGCGGCCGGGGCGCTCGCGTACGCCCTGCTCGGGAGCAGCGGCGGGGAGCCGACCAGCCACGGGGTGCTCCAGGTGATCGCCGTGCTCGTCGCGGCGCAGCTCGTCGCCTCCGTGCCCCATGTCGCGCGGGGCAGCGGGCCCGGGCCCGACCAGGTGGCCCGCCGCGTCCTGACCGTCACCTTCGCGGCCGTCTGCTTCCAGCCGCTGTACAACTCCGGCCGGGCCGCGACGTGGTTCGGCGACGGCCCGTACTACGCGGCCTACCTCCTCGTCCTGCTCGGTCTCACCGCCCTGTGCGACGCCGTGCTCGGCGCCCTGCTGCTGCGCGCCCGCACACTGCCCCGCAGCCTCCGGGCGGCCGGACTGACCCCCGTCCCGTACGGGCCGCTGCTCCGCGACGAGCTGCGGGCGCTGGGCGGCATCGGGTCGGCGGTCTGTGCGACCGGTGCCGTGATGGCGCTCGGGGTCGCCGTCGCCGGGCTCTGGGCGCTGCCCGTCCTGTGCGTACCGCTGCTCCTCACCCAGGTGTCGTTCCGCCGGTTCGCCGCGGTGCGCACCACCTACCGGCAGACCATCGCCTCGCTCGCCCGGTCCACCGAGATCGCCGGATACACCCCGCACGGTCACGCCCGCAGGGTGGCGGTGCTCTGCACGGCCGTCGGGCGTGAGATGGGTCTCTCCGGGCCCGACCTCACCGTCCTGGAGTACGCGGCGCTGATGCACGACATCGGCCAGCTCTCGCTCGTCGACCCGGTACCGGACGGGGCGACCGCGTCCCTGCCGGCCGCCGAGCAGCGGCGGATCGCCCTGCTGGGCGGGGCCGTGGTCCGTCAGACCGGGGTGGACACCGAGGTCGCCGTCGTCGTGGAACAGCAGGCGGACCCCTACCGCGAGCAGCCGCTGTCCGCCAGGATCGTCCGGGCGGTCAACGCATACGACGACCTGTGCGGGGAAGGGATCGGCGGGCCGCTCGGCGCCCTGGAACAGCTCAGGCTCGGGACCGGCCGTGACTATCAGCCCCAGGTGGTGGAATCGCTTGCCAGGGTTCTGGCCAGGGGCGGTCTGACCCCCGTCCCGCCTGGGTAACCCATGGGTAATGAGCGGGCGTCCGGCCGGGCATGGTTGGATGCGAAGAGAGCGGAAAACGAGGGTGTCCAGTCGGGACAGGCGGGAATCGTGAGGATCTTCGGGAAGGTACGGCATCGGCCCTCCGCCTCTTGGCGGCAGGCCACGGACCGCGCGTTCACGCTGATCGGCGACGGCCGGTACGAGGACGCGGGCGCGCTGCTGACGCGAGCGGCGGACCTGGAACCCTGGCTCTCCGAGTCATGGTTCAACCTGGCGCTGCTGCACAAGTTCCGGCACGACTGGGAACAGGCGAGAGCCGCGGGCCTGCGGGCCGTCGCGCTGCTCGACAAGGAGTCCGGCGCTCCCGACTGGTGGAACGTCGGGATCGCCGCCACCGCACTCCAGGACTGGCCGCTGGCCCGCCGGGCCTGGCAGGCGTATGGGCTGAAGGTGCCCGGTGGCGGGCAGCAGACTCCGGCGTCGGGCAGCGAGCCGGTCGGCATGGAGCTGGGCAGCGCGGCCGTGCGGCTGTCGCCGGAGGGCGAGGCCGAGGTCGTCTGGGGCCGCAGGCTGGATCCGGCACGGATCGAGGTGCTGTCGATCCCGCTGCCCTCGTCCGGGCGGCGCTGGGGCGAGGTCGTCCTGCACGACGGGGTCCCGCACGGCGAGCGGATCACCGCCGCCGGGCCCTCGTACCCCGTGTTCGACGAGATCGAGCTGTGGGCGCCGTCCCCCGTCCCCACCTGGGTGGTGCTGCTGGAAGCGGCCACCGAGGCGGACCGGGACGCGCTGGAGCAGCTGGCGTCCGACGCCGGGTTCGCGGCCGAGGACTGGTCCTCGTCCGTCCGGCTGCTGTGCCGGGCCTGTTCGGAGAGCCGGATGGAGAGCGACGAGGGCGACGGCGAGCATCTCGACCCGCACGACCACAGCGAGCCGGGCCATCCCGGCCCGCTGGGCCACCGCACCGCCGGCGAGCTCTGGGTGCCCGAGCGCGAGTGCGGTCTCGCGGCGCCCGCGGGGCTGGTGCGCGGGCTGCTCGACGGCTGGGTGGCGGACAGCCCGGACAGCCGTGAGTGGCGGGATCTCGAAGAAGTCTGCTGACGTCTCGAAGAAGTCGGCGGGCGGGTGCCCGTAGGCTGTACGCGCACCGATTCCGGTGCTCGGGCGCCCGGGTTCTCGCGAGCCGCGGATCCCGGGTTTCAGGTTGTGAGGAAGGCGTACGGCGGACATGGCGCAGCAGGAGACGGACGAGCAGATCAGCGTCGACGAGGAAGGGTTCCTCATCGACACCGAGGACTGCGAGGCGCGTGAGGCGGCACACCGCGAGCGCGGCACCTCGCGCCCGATCACGGTCGTGGGCAACCCGGTCCTGCACAAGGAGTGCAAGGACGTCACCGCGTTCGACGACGAGCTGGCCCAGCTGATCGACGACATGTTCGCCAGCCAGCGGACGGCGGAGGGCGTGGGCCTGGCCGCCAACCAGATCGGGGTCGACCTCAAGGTCTTCGTCTACGACTGCCCGGACGACGACGGGGTCCGGCACACGGGCGCCATCTGCAACCCGGTGCTCCAGGAGCTGGCGCCCGAGGAGCGCGTCCTGGACGACTCCAACGAGGGCTGCCTCTCCGTCCCGACGGCGTACGCCTCGCTGGCCCGCCCGGACTACGCGGTGGTGCGCGGCCAGGACGCCAAGGGAAACCCCGTCAAGGTGCGGGGCGACGGCTACTTCGCCCGCTGCCTCCAGCACGAGACGGACCACCTGTACGGCTACCTGTACATCGACCGCCTCTCCAAGCGCGACCGCAAGGACGCGCTGCGCCAGATGGCGGAGAACTCCCCGCGCTACGAGGTCGTCCCGAACGACTGACCAGGCAAAGCGCGCAGAGCGCGAGGGGCCCCGTACCGGCACGTCCGGGACGGGGCCCCGCCGCGTTCCCGTACCGTCAACTTGCGTTCTTCCACGCATAGTTGACGCGCGTCGACTCGTCCGCCAGGCTCACACTCCACACCTTCTCGTGGTAGGGAGCCCCCCATGCTCAGACGTTCCGCACGACTCCTGCTCGGCCTTGTCATGACCATGGCATTCGCGCTGGGCGGGGCGGTGGTGACCGCCGGTACCGCACAGGCCGACGACTGCTACACCTGGACCCGCACCCTCTCCTCGGGCGCCACGGGCAACGATGTCGTCCAGCTACAGATCCGGGTGGCCGGATACCCCGGCTACAACTCCGTACTCGCCATCGACGGCTCCTACGGGCCCGCCACCACGGCCGCCGTCAAACGCTTCCAGGCCGCCTACGGACTGGCCGCCGACGGTGTCGCAGGCCCCGCCACCCAGTCCAAGCTCTACGCCCTCCAGGACGGCGACTGCACACCGGCCCACTTCACGTACGCGGAGCTCAACCACTGCAACAGCACCTGGGCGGGTGGTGCCGTCGCGGCGGGCACGGCCAAGGCCAACGCGCTGAGCACCATGTGGAAGCTGGAGGCGCTGCGCCACGCGCTCGGTGACCGTCCCATCACCGTCAACAGCGGCTTCCGCTCCACCTCCTGCAACAGCGCGGTCGGCGGGGCGTCCAACAGCCGCCACCTGTACGGCGATGCGGCGGACCTGGGCGGGATCGCCTTCTGCACCCTGGCCCAGCAGGCCCGTAACCACGGGTTCAACGGGATCCTCGGCCCGGGCTACCCGGACCACAACGACCACGTCCACGTGAATCAGGGCCCCAGCCACTTCTGGTCGGCGCCCAACTGCGGCATCTGACACGTCTGTGGGGCCCGCGGCACCGGCGGGCCCCACGGACGCGGTCAGGCGGACTTCGCCGTCAGGCGCGTCCCGCCCGTCGTCTGCACCGCGGCACCGTCCGTGGCCCGCTCCGTCAGCCGGAGCTGCGAGACCGCGTTGCGCAGGACCAGGGACCCGGCTCCGGCGTCCAGCTGCCAGCGCTGTGTGCGCGCGCCCGCCGCACAGGTCCCGAGCGACAGCTCGGCCCCCACCTCCAGCGGGGCGCCCAGGTACTTCCTCCCGCGAGCCGCCTCCAGGCACAGCCCGCTGTCTGCGGACCGCACGGTGTAGTACCCGTCGGAGGTCGCCGTCAGCGTCCAGGCCGCCTTCGCGCCCCGGGCCAGCGACACCCCGGCCTCCGCGCCGGGGGCCAGCGCCTTCGCGCCCGCGGTCAGCCGGTACGTACCGTCGGCCAGCGGGGTGCGGTCGGTGTTGTCCCAGCCCGGGGCGTGCCCGATCCGGCGGGCCAGCGCCTCGAAACCGGCGTACGTGGCACTCGGCTTCGGGCCGCCCCAGGTGGCCTGCGCGAGGAAGCGCAGCGGCATGAAGACCTTCGCCTCGACCTCGTTCTCGGTCTCGGCCGCCGCACTGTCCGGCCACAGGCTGATCTTCGCGCCGGTCAGGTTCGCCGCCGTGGCCGGCAGTGTCTGGCCCTCGAAGCGCAGGGGCGTCCAGTCGCTCTCGTACAGCTTCTGGGTCTGCGTCGTGTAGCCACCGCGCACCAGGTAGAGCGCGTACGCGGAGTTCATCACCGGGCGGCCTTCGGCCAGCAGCGCGGACGGCTGCTGGATCGCGCCGCCGCCCAGCCAGTGCTCGACGGTGATGTCACGGTCGAGGGGGACGACGCCGTTGCGGCCCATCAGGCCGTCGTTCCAGATCCGCAGTGACCGGCCGTCGGCCTTCACATGGGCGTTGACCTGGTTGATGAAGTCGACGAAGAGGTCGTCGGGGGTGGCCGTGGGGCCGAACTTCGCGGCGGCGGCCGTCTGCAGCTGCGGATAGTCCGGGTACGAGGAGCCGATCATGTACTCGTCGGCGCCCATGTGCCAGGTGCGGGTGTCCCACACCTCCAGGGCCTCGTCGACCATCGAGGTGTAATACGTCAGGGCCTCGGGCCGTGAGATGTCCAGCCGGGGCGGCGAGGCGACGCCGTCCTTGTCCTTGAGCTGGAGCTCCGGGTGCTTCTCCAGGTAGGTGTCCATGTGGCCGGGGGAGTTGATCTCCGGCACCAGGTCGATGTGGTACTTCTTCGCCATCGCGACCAGGGCGCGCACCTGCGGCTTCGTGTAGTAGCCCCAGAACGCCGACTCGGGGTCGACGTCGCTCCTGACCTTCGCCTCGATCCAGAGCTGGTTCAGCTTCTGCGAGGCCATGTCCTTCATCAGCCGCTCGAACCAGGGCAGCGAGACGTTGATGTAACAGGCGCACACGCCGACTCCGCGCTCGCGGTACGCCGGCACGTCGGTCGCCGAGCCACGCGCGGCCCGCCCGTCGTCGTTCAGAAGCTGGAGCACCGTGCGCGAACCGTAGAACACGCCCGCCGATGTCGCGGCGGTGACCGTGAGCCGATCGCCGACATCGAGGCGGTAGCCCTCCGCGCCCAGCGAGTCCTTCAGGGAGGCGTCCTGGCGCAGCACGATGTCACCGGCGCGGGCCGTGCCCCGCGAGACCGGCGCCTTCCCCGCGAGCTCGCCCGCGAACCGCGCCGCATCGGCGGCCGTGCGCTGCTCCCGCACCCCGTCCAGCACGATCCTCGCCCGGTCCGTAAGGGTGAACTCACCTTCGCCGGGCTGCCACTGGCGCAGCGACGGCAGCACCTCGGGCGGCGGCGCGGTGGCGGCCGCTCCGTCCTCGGCCGAGGCGCCCTGCAAGGGCAGCAGAGTGGCGGCGAGCGCGGCCACCACGGCCCCGATGGTCCTTCGTCCAGTCATCCGGATGTCCATGCGCCCGACCCTGACGCTTCTGTGACGGCCCGGTCCATGGACAGGTGAGGGAAAGAGTTGGACGAATGATCCGACGTCAGATCTGTGAGTCAGGCTACTTCGGTCAAATCAGCCGGGCCGCGGAAGGTCCGGCGATACGCGTTCGGCGTGGTTCCCAGGGAGCGTACGAATTGGTGGCGGAGTGCGGCGGCATTGCCGAAGCCGGTCTGACCAGCGATCGTATCCATCGTTTCATCGGATGTCTCCAGGAGGTGCTGCGCCAGGAGAACCCGCTGGCGCAGCAGCCAGCGGTACGGCGTGGTGCCGGTCTCCTGCTGGAAGCGGCGGGCGAACGTGCGCGGTGACATGTGCGCCTGGGCGGCGAGCTGTTCGACGGTCATCTCCTGGTCGAGGTGGCGTTCCATCCAGGCGAGCGTGTCGCCGACCGTGTCGCAGCGGTCCCGGGGCAGCGGGCGCTGGATGTACTGCGCCTGCCCGCCGTCCCGGTGCGGCGGAACCACCATGCGCCGGGCGATGGTGTTGGCGGCGGCGGGGCCGTACGCCTGGCGGACCAGGTGCAGACAGGCGTCGATCCCGGCGGCCGTGCCCGCCGAGGTGATGACGGAGCCCTCGTCCACGTACAGCACGTCCGGCTCGACGATCGCCCGCGGGAAGCGGCGGGCCAGCTCGTCGGCGTGCCGCCAGTGGGTGGTGCAGCGCCGGCCGTCCAGCAGACCGGCCGCGCCGAGCATGTACGCCCCCGAGCAGACGCTCAGCACCCTGGCCCCGCGGCCCACGGCCCGGCGCAGCGCCTCCAGGGCCTCCTCGGGGAACCCCCGGTCGCCGAAACGGCTGCCGGCCGGGATGGCGATGAGGTCGGCCTCCTCCAGGCGGTCGAGGCCGTAGGGGGTGCTGATGGTGAAGCCGGCGTGGGTCTGGAGGACCGGGCCCTCGGCGGAGACCACGGCGAAATCGTGGACCGGCAGACCCTCGTCGCTGCGGTCGAGTCCGAAGACCTCGCACAGGACGCCGAGTTCGAAGGGATGGACCTCGTCGAGGAGCAGGGCGGCGACATTGTTCAGCATGACCCCAGTGTGGCAGTAATTCGATGCTCTATGACAGTCCTGCCACTGCCGGGATCGGTCCGGACAGACGACAGTAGAGGCATGAACACATTCCAGAACGTCATGGGCATATCGGCTGTTTTCGCTCTCGTCCTGCTGCCGGCGCTGATCGGCGTCGTCCGCGAACGCCGCATCGACCGCGAGCTCCGGGAAGCGGAACGGGCCCGGAGCGCCGAACCCCCGCGAACGGCGGACGCCGCACGGCCGGTGAGGGCCGCACGGCGTCCGTACGTCAGAAGCTGGGCGAGGATCTGAAGGATCTAGAAGTCGTCGTCGAAGCCGACCGTTCCCTCGACCGCCACCTGGTAGGCGGACGGGCGGCGCTCGAAGAAGTTCGTCAGCTCCTGGACGCCCTGGAGTTCCATGAACGAGAACGGGTTCTCCGAGCCGTACACGGCCGGGAAGCCCAGCCGGGTGAGCCGCTGGTCGGCGACGCACTCCAGGTACTGGCGCATCGACTCGGTGTTCATCCCGGGCAGGCCCTCGCCGCACAGGTCGCGGCCGAACTGCAGCTCCGCCTCGACGGCCTCCTTCAGCATGTCGGTGACCTGCTGCTGGAGCGCGTCGTCGAAGAGATCGGGCTCCTCCTTGCGGACGGTGTCCACGACCTCGAACGCGAAGTTCATATGCATCGTCTCGTCACGGAACACCCAGTTGGTGCCCGTGGCGAGACCGTGCAGCAGCCCGCGGGAGCGGAACCAGTACACGTAGGCGAAGGCGCCGTAGAAGAACAGCCCCTCGATGCACGCGGCGAAGCAGATCAGGTTCAGCAGGAAACGGCGGCGGTCGGCCTTCGTCTCCAGCCGGTCGATCTTCTCGACCGAATCCATCCACCGGAAGCAGAACTGCGCCTTCTCGCGGATCGACGGGATCTCCTCGACCGCGTCGAACGCCGCCGCCCGGTCGTCCGGGTCGGGCAGGTACGTGTCGAGCAGCGTCAGATAGAACTGGACGTGCACGGCCTCCTCGAAGAGCTGCCGCGACAGGTACAGCCGCGCCTCGGGGGAGTTGATGTGCTTGTACAGCGTCAGCACGAGGTTGTTCGAGACGATCGAGTCACCGGTCGCGAAGAACGCCACCAGCCGGCCGATCAGATGCTGCTCGGCGGGCGACATCTTGGCGAGGTCCGCCACGTCGGAGTGGAGGTCGACCTCCTCCACGTGCCAGGTGTTCTTGATCGCGTCCCGGTAGCGTTCGTAGAAGTCCGGGTAGCGCATCGGCCGCAGGGTCAGTTCGAAGCCCGGGTCCAGCAGGTTCTTGTTGTCGGTGGAGCTCATTACTGGCAGGCCTCGCAGGACTCGGGGTTTTCCAGGGAACAGGCGATCGCGTCCGCGTCGGGCGCGGGTGCCTGCTCGGGGACGGTGGCGGCGGACGCCGCGCGGGCGATCCGGGTCGCCGGGCGGGAGCGCAGGTAGTACGTCGTCTTCAGCCCCTGCTTCCAGGCGTAGGCGTACATCGAGGAGAGCTTGCCGATCGTCGGCGTCTCCAGGAACAGGTTCAGCGACTGGCTCTGGTCGAGGAACGGCGTACGGGCCGCCGCCATGTCGATCAGTCCGCGCTGCGGGATCTCCCACGCGGTGCGGTACAGCGCCCGCACGTCCTCGGGGATCCACGCGAAGCCCTGCACCGAGCCGCTCGCCTCGCGCAGCGCCTCACGGGTCCGCGCGTCCCACACGCCGAGCTTCTTCAGCTCGTCCACCAGATAGGCGTTGACCTGGAGGAACTCACCGCTGAGCGTCTCGCGCTTGAAGAGGTTGGAGACCTGCGGCTCGATGCACTCGTACACGCCCGCGATCGAGGCGATCGTCGCCGTCGGCGCGATGGCCAGGAGCAGGGAGTTGCGCATCCCGGTCTTCGCGACCCGGGCGCGCAGCGCGTCCCAGCGCTCCGGCCAGTTCAGCTCGGTGTCGTAGTGGTCCGGGTGCAGCACACCGCGGGCGGCACGCGTCTCGGACCAGGCGGGCAGCGGACCCGAGCGCTCCGCGAGGTCGCAGGACGCCTCGTACGCCGCGAGCATGATGCGCTCGGAGATCTTCGTCGACAGCGCGCGGGCCTCGGGGGAGTCGAAGGGCAGCCGCAGCTGGAAGAAGACGTCCTGGAGACCCATCGCACCCAGGCCCACCGGCCGCCAGCGGGCGTTGGACCGGCCGGCCTGCTCGGTCGGGTAGAAGTTGATGTCCACGACCCGGTCGAGGAACGTCACGGCCGTACGCACGGTGGCGTCCAGGCGCTCCCAGTCGAGGGTGCCGCCGGTGACGAAGGCGCCGAGGTTGACCGACCCCAGGTTGCAGACGGCCGTCTCGCCGTCGTCGGTGACTTCGAGGATCTCGGTGCACAGGTTCGACGAGTGCACGACCCGGCCCGGCTCGGCGGTCTGGTTCGCGGTCCGGTTGGAGGCGTCCTTGAACGTCATCCAGCCCTGGCCGGTCTGGGCGAGGGTCCGCATCATGCGGCCGTAGAGCTCACGGGCCGGCATGGTCTTGCGGGCCAGGCCCTTGGCCTCGGCGGCCCGGTACGCGGCGTCGAACGCGTCGCCCCACAGGTCGACCAGTTCCGGCACGTCGGCCGGCGAGAACAGCGACCAGGCGCCGTCCGCGTCGACCCGGCGCATGAACTCGTCGGGGATCCAGTGCGCCAGGTTGAGGTTGTGCGTACGCCGCTGGTCCTCGCCCGTGTTGTCGCGCAGCTCCAGGAACTCCTCGATGTCCGCGTGCCACGTCTCCAGGTAGACGGCGGCGGCGCCCTTGCGCCGGCCGCCCTGGTTGACGGCGGCGACGGAGGCGTCGAGCGTCTTCAGGAACGGCACGATGCCGTTGGAGTGCCCGTTGGTGCCGCGGATCAGCGAACCGCGGGCACGGATACGGGAGTACGAGAGGCCGATGCCGCCCGCGTGCTTCGACAGGCGCGCCACCTGGTGGTAGCGGTCGTAGATCGAGTCCAGCTCGTCCAGCGGCGAGTCCAGCAGGTAGCAGGAGGACATCTGCGGGTGCCGGGTACCGGAGTTGAACAGTGTGGGGGAGGAGGGCAGGTAGTCCAGCCGGCTCATCAGCCCGTACAGCGCGGCCACCTCGTCCAGGGCGCGCGCGGAGGTGTCCTCGGCGAGGCCGGCGGCGACGCGCAGCATGAAGTGCTGCGGGGTCTCGATGACCTCACGGGTGAGCGGGTGGCGCAGCAGATAGCGGCTGTGCAGGGTACGCAGGCCGAAGTAGCCGAAGCGGTCGTCCGCGCCGTCGGCGAGCGACTGCCCGACCAGCGCGTCGAGGGCGGCGGCGTGGAGGGTCACGAACTCGGCGGTGCGGTCGGCGATCAGGCCCTCGCGGTGCCCGACGGCGACCGACGCGGAGAACGACGTCGCGCCCTGTCCGGCCGCCTCGTCCGCGATGGTGCGGGTGAGGAGGCGGGCGGCGAGCCGGGAGTAGGCGGGGTCCTCGGAGATCAGGCCCGCGGCGGCCTCGGTGGCCAGCGAGCGCAGCTCGGCCTCGTCCGACCGGGCGTTGCGGCCGCGCAGCGCGGCGGCGGCGACGCGTCCGGGGTCGGTGTCGGGCAGATCGGCGGTGAGGTCGGTCAGGGTCCGCAGCAGTGCGGTTCCCGGTCCGTCGCTCGTGGTTCCCGTTGATTCGGCCGCTGAAACCGGACCGGCTGGCGCGATGGTCACGCGGTGCTCTCCCTCGCTCGGCTCGGGGCCTTCGGGGAGCGGAGGGCGGCCGGGCGGAGCGCGGCGGGGCAGCGCTCCGTACGGCGTCCACCGGCCCATCCACGAGGCCCGGACGTCTGGGCATCCGGATCGGTCGAGCCGGATGCGCTGTCGGCAGGACCTCGGACTAGGGGGTGCGCAAAAGCACACCGGTCACACCGTTGCGGGACAGTTCCGGATTCGCACCGGATTTCCCTGCGGCGACAGCGAGCATGAGCATACATGTGGGGGCTGCCGGATGCGGCAGCCCCCACATGTTGTGTCGTGCTCCCTCTTATGCCGAAGTGTGCAGCTCCAGACGGAACGTCAGCAGGGTCAGGTCGGCGACGGGGCTCCAGTCCCTGTCGGGGGTGCGGACGAAGCCGAGGCGCCGGTAGATCCGGTGGGCCCCGTGCATCGCCGGCTGCGTCGACAGGACGATCCCCGAGACCCCCGTGGTGGCCCGTGCGCGGTCGATACAGGCCCGTACGAGCGCTTCCCCGGCTCCTGCGCCCCGAGCCTCGCGGGAGACGGCCAGCGTCCGGAACTCCGCCTCGTCCGCCGTCGCGATGTCGGCCCACGGGTTCCCCGGGGGCGCGTATGTGACGCCGCCCAGAACGCGCCCTTGCGCGTCGGCGGCCACCAGCACCTCGGCCTCGGCCGCCCGGCGGGGGACGTCGCGCAGCTGCGCCAGGTACGGATCGCCGTCGCCGAACTCCAGGAGTCCGTCGCCCAGATAGGCCTCGGCGGTGATCTCGGCGAGACGTGCGTGCTCGGCTGGCTCGATCGGCCGGATCGTCATGTCCATGGGAGGAGTCTGCCGCACGGGCGGGCCGTGACCGCAAGCGATTTCCGCACGACGTGCGAACGGGCCGCCGCGCCTCTCCGGGGAGGGTGCGGCGGCCCGTTCGCGCAGCGGGCGGTCAGTGACCGCCCGGAGCGCCGGCGGTGGCCGGCGGGAGCTCCGTCTTCACGCCCGGGTCGCCCGCGTCCGCGGTGTAGTCGCCCGGGGAGGTCTCGTCGACCCCGGCGGGCGCCTTCACGGCGTTCAGGACGAAGGTGAGGACGACGACGACCACGACGTTCAGCACGAAGGCCGTCAGACCGATGTAGCCGATCTCGCCGATTCCGGGGATCTCCTTGGAGGACCCGCCGAAGTGCTTCTGGGTCGGACTGGCGACCCCGTACGCGGCGATCGTGCCGTACAGCATGCCGACCGCCCAGCCCGCGAGCAGCGCCCAGCGGTGGAACCAGCGGGTGAACAGTCCACCGACCAGGGCCGGCATCGTCTGGAGGATCCAGATCCCGCCGAGCAGCTGGAAGTTGATCGCGACCGTCTTGTCCATGGTGAGGACGAAGGCGAGCGCGCCGACCTTCACCAGCAGCGACACCAGCTTGGAGACCTTGGTCTCCTGCGCGGGTGTGGCGTCGGGCTTCAGGAAGTCCTTGTAGATGTTGCGGGTGAACAGGTTCGCCGCGGCGATCGACATGATCGCGGCGGGGACCAGGGCGCCGATGCCGATGGCGGCGAAGGCCACGCCCGCGAACCAGTCGGGGAACATGTTCTCGAACAGCTGCGGGATCGCCAGCTGGCCGTTGTCCACCTTGACGCCGGCGGCGATCGCCATGAAACCGAGCAGCGCGAGCAGCCCCAGCATCAGCGAGTACAGCGGCAGGATCGTCGTGTTGCGGCGGATCACGTCCCGGCTGCGGCTGGAGAGCGTCGCCGTGATCGAGTGCGGATACATGAAGAGAGCCAGCGCCGAGCCGAGCGCCAGGGTGGCGTAACCCCACTGGCCCGCCTCGCCGGGGGCGAGTCCGGCCACGGGTTTCCCGGCCGCCTCGTTCTTCGCCGAGAACGCCTCGCCCGCCTTGGCGAAGATGTCGTCGAAGCCGCCGAGCTTGATCGGGATGTAGATGATCGCCACGGCGATGACCAGGTAGATCAGCCCGTCCTTGACGAACGCGATCAGCGCGGGGGCGCGCAGCCCGGAGGAGTACGTGTACGCGGCGAGCACCGCGAACGCGATCAGCAGCGGCAGGTCCTTGATGAACCAGTGCGTGTTCTCGCCGCCGCCGACACCCATCACGTCCAGCACCGCCTGGATGCCGACGAGTTGGAGGGCGATGTAGGGCATCGTGGCGAGGATGCCGGTGACGGCGACCGCCAGCGACAGCCCCTTGGAGCCGAAGCGGCCGCGGACGAAGTCCGAGGTGGTGACGTAGCCGTGCTTGTGCGACACCGACCACAGACGCGGCAGGAAGGTGAAGATCAGCGGGTACACCAGGATGGTGTACGGAACCGCGAAGAAGCCGGCCGCGCCCGCCGCGTAGATCGCCGCGGGAACGGCGACGAAGGTGTACGCGGTGTAGAGGTCGCCGCCGAGCAGGAACCAGGTGACCCAGGTGCCGAACGACCTGCCGCCCAGCCCCCATTCGTCGAGGCTGGCCTCGTTCTCGGCCTTGCGCCACCGGGCGGCCATGAAGCCGATGACCGTGACGGCCAGGAAGAAGAAGATGAAGACGCCGAGCGCGACGCCGTTCACGCCGTCCTTCATGCTGACGCACCCCCCTTGCGGGCGCGCTGGTCACGCTGCCACAGCTTGTACGCGACCATCGTGAGCGCCGTCGAGATCAGCACCCAGAGCATCTGGTACCAGTAGAAGAACGGGATCCCGATGAAGGTCGGGTCGACCTTGGCGTACGAACTCACCCAGAGCATCGCCACGAACGGCGCGACGAGACACAGGGCGATGACCACCCGTACCGGTGTGACGGTCGGTGGTTTTCCTTCTGGCTCTTCCGGCATGGCGGCGACTCCGTCCCCTCACTGATCACCAGTTGTAATGGGCAGGAAATCTAGGCGAGGGTTCCGGCCACCGTCACCCCCTGTCCGCATTGCGGTCCGGCAACGGTCCTGATGTGTCGGACAGATGGTCGAAATGACGTCATACGTCGGTGAGTTGGTGCAGACCAACGGTCGTTCGAGGGGCGGGACAGCGAACAGCCCCCGTGGGAACGCTTCCACGAGGGCTGTTCGGAGTGCGGGCGGCTCAGTCCAGCGGACGCTTCAGGCGGGCCACGAACTTGTAGCGGTCGCCTCGGTAGACCGAGCGGACCCATTCGACCGGCTCGCCCTGTCCGTCCAGTGAGTGCCGGGACAGCATGAGCATCGGCAGGCCCACGTCCGTGCCGAGCAGGCCGGCCTCGCGCGGGGTGGCGAGGGAGGTCTCGATGGTCTCCTCGGCCTCCGCCAGCCGCACGTCGTACACCTCGGCCAGGGCCGTGTACAGGGACGTGTACTTCACCAGCGAACGCCGCAGCGCGGGAAAGCGTTTGGCCGAGAGGTGGGTGGTCTCGATCGCCATCGGCTCACCGCTCGCCAGGCGCAGCCGTTCGATCCGCAGCACGCGACCGCCCGTGGTGATGTCGAGCAGGCCGGCGAGCGTGTCGTCGGCCGTCACATAGCCGATGTCCAGTAGCTGGGACGTCGGTTCCAGCCCCTGGGCGCGCATGTCCTCGGTGTACGAGGTGAGCTGCAGGGCCTGCGAGACCTTCGGCTTGGCGACGAAGGTGCCCTTGCCCTGGATGCGCTCCAGCCGCCCCTCGACGACCAGTTCCTGAAGTGCCTGGCGCACGGTGGTGCGCGAGGTGTCGAACTCGGCGGCCAGGGTGCGCTCGGGGGGCACGGGGGTGCCCGGCGGCATCGTGTCCGTCATGTCGAGCAGATGTCGCTTCAGCCGGTAGTACTTCGGGACGCGCGCGGTACGCGTGCCCGCGCCCCCGCCCGTCTCGTTCTCCGTACTGCCCCCGTCGGCACCCATGGCCCGCCTTCCCGACTGCTGCGTTGCTGCCGTCACCGGCTCCTCCGTCTGTCGCGGCTCACATGGTGGCACGGTCCGGTCACGGCTCGTCGCCCTCCCTCAGGTGTCGGTCCTGTAACGGACGCGAGTGCACTTCTTATACACCCTTGACACCCCTAAAGGTCTAGGCCAAGCTCCCGGTACTGGTCTAAACCATTAAAGACCAGGTCCCAGCCCCACGGGCAGTACCCACCGCATGTGATTGTGCGGCGGACGGCGTTCTCGGGTGGTGGGGGGAATCTCTTGCATCCCTGAGGAGGGTGTCGTGAAGCGTGGACTCATCGCGGCCATTGGCGTCGTGGCTCTGTTGGCCGGTGCCACTGCATGTGGCTCGGACGACAAGACCGACAGCAGCAGCAAGAAGACCGGCCCCGACAGCTACAAGGGCCAGACGCTGACCGTCTGGGCGATGGACGGCTCGACGCCTCCCGGCTGGACCAAGGACCTGACCGCCGCCTTCGAGAAGAAGACCGGCGCCAAGCTGAAGTTCGAGACCCAGAAGTGGGACGGCATTCAGCAGAAGATCACGACGGCGCTCTCCGAGTCCACCCCGCCGGACGTCATCGAGGTCGGCAACACCCAGACCCCGGCCTACGCGGCCACCGGCGGTCTCTCCGACCTGAGCGACCTCAAGAAGGAGATCGGCGGCGACTGGGTCGAGGCGCTCAACGAGTCCTCGGTCTTCGACGGCAAGCAGTACGCCGCCCCGTGGTACTTCGCCAACCGCGTCGTCATCTACAACAAGAAGGTCTGGGCCGACGCCGGCATCAAGGACACCCCGAAGACGCGGGACGAGTTCTTCAAGGACCTGGACGCCATCAAGGCGAAGGGCAAGGCCGAGCCGATCTACCTGCCCGGCCAGAACTGGTACTTCTTCGACGGCCTGACCATCGGCCAGGGCGCTGACCTCGTGAAGAAGGAAGGCGACAAGTACGTCTCCAACCTCTCCGACCCCAAGGTCACCGCGGCCATGGAGCTCTACAAGAAGTACCAGGGCTACTCCAAGGCTCCCAAGGACAAGGACGAGGCCACCCCGCAGCAGGCCGAGGTCTTCGCCAAGGGCAACGTCGGTGCCTTCATCGGCATGGGCTGGGAAGCCGGCACGGCCATCGCGGCCAACAAGAAGATCGAGAGCGACATCGGCTACTTCACCATCCCGGGTGAGACCGCCGACAAGCCCGAGGGCGTCTTCCTCGGTGGCTCGAACTTCGCGGTCGCCGCAGGCAGCAAGAAGCAGGACCTCGCCAAGGAGTTCCTGAAGCTCTCGCTGTCCGACCAGTTCGAGGGCCAGCTGGCCAAGGAGAACGGCGTCATCCCGAACAAGGAGTCGCTCAACTCCAACCTGACCGGAAACGGTGCCGCCGAGGCCGCCGCCCCGGCCGCCGCCGCCGGTGGCACCACCCCGCTCATCCCCGAGTGGGCCGCTGTCGAGAACGCGCCGAACCCGATCAAGAGCTACATGACCGCGGTTCTGAACGGAAAGTCCCCGGCCGACGCCGCCAAGGCGGTCGAGTCGGAGATCAACAAGCGTCTCTCGCAGAAGAGCTGATCGCACGCGCCGGGGGGCGGGCAACGACCGCCCCCCGGCGCACCCGCGTGACTCGAACGTACGGTCCAAGACAGAGATGGCGAGCATGTCAGTGCAGACCGAAAATGTGGACTCGGTCCCGGCAGCCGGCGTCCGCAAGGACGACGCTCCTTCCGGCGGCCCCGCCGCGTCGAGCAGAGGGCGGACCGGTGGCTCGGCCCCCTACCTCCTCCTCGTGCCCGCACTGCTCGTCACAGCGGTGCTCCTGGGCTACCCACTGGTCAAGAACGGCATGCTGTCGTTCCAGAACCTCAACCCGCGCCAGCTGATCCTCCACCTGACCGAGTGGAACGGGATCGACAACTACAAGGAAGTCCTCGGCAGCTCGGACTTCTGGAGGGTCGTCGAGCGGTCGGTCCTCTTCACCGCCGCCAACGTCGTCCTGATCATGGTGCTCGGGATGATGGTCGGGCTCCTGCTCGCGCGGCTGGGCAAGAAGATGCGACTGGTGCTCATGCTGGGCCTGGTGCTCGCCTGGGCCATGCCGATGATCGCGGCGACGACGGTCTACCAGTGGCTGTTCGCCCAGCGGTTCGGGGTCGTCAACTACGTCCTCGACAGCCTCGGCTGGCACTCGATGGCCGACTTCAACTGGACGAGCAGTCAGCTGTCCACCTTCTCGCTGGTCACGCTGGTGATCGTCTGGCAGTCCATTCCGTTCGTCGCGATCAACCTGTACGCGGCGTCGACGACGATCCCCAAGGAACTGTACGAGGCCGCCTCGCTCGACGGCGCCAACTCCTGGAAGAGCTTCACCCTGGTGACGCTGCCCTTCCTCAAGCCGTTCCTGCTGGCCACGACGTTCCTCGAAGTCATCTGGGTCTTCAAGTCCTTCGCCCAGCTCTTCGCGATCAACGGCGGCGGCCCCGACCGGCTCACCGAGACCCTGCCCGTCTACGCGTTCGTCGAAGGCGTCGGCAACCAGCACTTCGGTATGGGTGCGGCCATCTCGTTCCTGACGATCATCGTCCTGCTGGCGATGACCGCTTACTACCTGCGCACCGTACTCAAGCAAGAGGAGGACGAGCTGTGAAGCGCTCACTGTTCGGCCGGATCTGGCCCAACCTGACGGCTGTCGTCCTCTTCATAGGCTTCGCGTTCCCCGTCTACTGGATGTTCAGCACGGCCTTCAAGCCGACCGGCGACATCATCACCGACACCCCCGTGTGGTTCCCCACCGACATCACCTTCGAGCACTTCAAGAAGGCCATGGCGGCGGACCACTTCTGGACCCTGGTCCGCAACTCGTTCACGGTGACGATCGTCTCCGTGGTCGCCTCGCTGGTGATCGCCCTGCTGGCGTCCTTCGCGATGGCACGGATGCGCTTCAAGGGCCGCCGCGGCATCCTGCTGACGTTCATGATCGCGCAGATGGCGCCCTGGGAAGTCATGGTCATCGCGATCTACATGCTGGTCCGCGACGCCGACATGCTGAACAGCCTGGTCCCGCTGACGGCCTTCTACATGATGATGGTCCTGCCCTTCACCATCCTGACGCTGCGCGGCTACGTCGCCGCGGTGCCCAAGGAGCTGGAGGAGTCCGCCATGGTGGACGGCTGCACCCGCCCGCAGGCGTTCAGGAAGGTGATCCTGCCCCTGCTCGGCCCCGGCCTCATGGCGACCTCGCTCTTCGGTTTCATCACCGCCTGGAACGAGTTCCCGCTGGTCCTCATCCTCAACAAGGACATCGAGTCCCAGACCCTTCCGCTCTGGCTCTCGCAGTTCCAGACCGCGTTCGGGGACGACTGGGGAGCGACCATGGCGGCCTCCTCGCTCTTCGCGATTCCGATCCTGATCCTCTTCATCTACCTGCAGCGCAAGGCCGTCAGCGGTCTCACCGACGGCGCAGTGAAGGGATAACGCCTCCCATGACCACCCTCACATCCACCACGGACACCGTCACCCGCGACGCCCTCGCCGTCCTTCAGCCGGGTTTCACCGGCACCACGGCACCGGACTGGCTGCTGCGCCGGGTCGGCGAAGGCCTCTCGTCCGTCGGGCTGTTCGGCCGCAACATCGAGTCGCCCGAGCAGCTCGCCGCGCTCACCGCCCAGCTCCGCGCCGAGCGTGACGACGTGCTCGTCGCGATCGACGAGGAGGGCGGCGACGTCACCCGTCTGGAGGTGCGGCACGGCTCGTCCTTCCCGGGCAACCTGGCGCTCGGCTCCGTCGACGACGTCGCCCTGACCCGCGCCGTCGCCCAGGAGCTGGGCCGCCGGCTTGCCGACTGCGGCGTCAACCTCAACTGGGCGCCCTCCGCGGACGTCAACTCCAACCCCGGCAACCCGGTCATCGGGGTGCGGTCCTTCGGCGCCGACCCCCATCTGGTCGCCCGGCACACCGCCGCGTACGTCGAGGGCCTCCAGGCCGCCGGCGTCGCCGCCTGCACCAAGCACTTCCCGGGGCACGGCGACACCGCGGTCGACTCCCACCACGCGCTGCCCCGCATCGACGTGGACCTGGAGACCCTGCACGCCCGTGAACTGGTGCCTTTCCGGGCGGCCATCGCGGCGGGTTCCAAATCGGTGATGAGCGCGCATATCCTGCTCCCCGCGCTCGACCCGCACCGCCCGGCGACCCTGAGCCCGCAGATCCTGACCGGTCTGCTGCGCGAGGAGCTGGGTTACGACGGCCTGATCGTCACCGATGCCGTGGAGATGCAGGCCATCGCCTCGACGTACGGGATCGAGCGCGGCTCCGTCCTCGCGATCGCGGCGGGTGCCGACGCGCTCTGCGTCGGCGGCGGCCTCGACGACGACAGCACGGTCCTGCGGCTGCGCGACGCGCTGGTCGCGGCGGTCCGTGCCGGTGAACTGCCCGAGGAGCGGCTGGCGGACGCCGCCGCCCGCGTACGGGCCCTCGCGTCCTGGACGCGACGGGTCAGGGGGGCTGTCTCGGAGCCGGGCGCGGCAGTGCAGGAGGGGACCGCGCCCGGCACCGGACACAGCACGGGCGCCGGTTCGGACATCGGCCTGATCGCCGCCCGCCGCGCGGTGAAGGTGACCGGCACGGCCGCACCGCTCACGGAGCCCGCGTACGTCGCCGCGCTCACCCCGGTCGCGAACATCGCGGTCGGCGCCGAGACCCCGTGGGGCGTCGCCGCCGAACTGACCAGGCTGCTGCCGGGCACCGAGACCGGCACGTACAGCGGCGAGACCGAGGCACCCGGCGCCGCCGTGCTGCGGGCCGCGGGGATGCGGCGCATCGTCGCGGTCGTCCGCGACGCGCACCGCCACCCGTGGATGACCGAGGCCCTCGACGCGGTGCTCGCGGCGCGCCCGGACACCATCGTGGTCGAGATGGGCGTTCCCCAGGCCGACCCCAGGGGCGCCCTCCACATCGCCACCCACGGCGCCGCCAGGGTCTGCGGCCTGGCAGCGGCGGAAGCGATCGTGGCGCCGAAGTAGCAGCAATCCAAGCCCGTCCGGCGTTCGAGGACGAAAACCTCGCACCGGACGGGCGGGCAGTCCCCGTCGAGCCCGCCCGGCGATTGAGGGCAGCACGTCCACGCGGGACGCCCCGTACGCGAGA
>NZ_RDBK01000043.1:2996997-3068043 GCF_008042275.1 Streptomyces sp. OR43
CCACCCGTGGATGACCGAGGCCCTCGACGCGGTGCTCGCGGCGCGCCCGGACACCATCGTGGTCGAGATGGGCGTTCCCCAGGCCGACCCCAGGGGCGCCCTCCACATCGCCACCCACGGCGCCGCCAGGGTCTGCGGCCTGGCAGCGGCGGAAGCGATCGTGGCGCCGAAGTAGCAGCAATCCAAGCCCGTCCGGCGTTCGAGGACGAAAACCTCGCACCGGACGGGCGGGCAGTCCCCGTCGAGCCCGCCCGGCGATTGAGGGCAGCACGTCCACGCGGGACGCCCCGTACGCGAGAGGGCCGGGACACCACACGGTGTCCCGGCCCTCTCGCGTACCGCCAGAACTAAATACCCTGCCACTGCGGCTTCGCCGCATACGTGGCGCGGAAGTAGTCCGCCAGCTTCAGCTTGGACGCCGCCGCCTCGTCGACCACGACCGTCGCGTGCGGGTGCAGTTGCAGCGCCGACGCGGGCACGATCGCGGCGACCGGTCCCTCGACCGTCTGCGCCACGGCGTCCGCCTTGCCCTCGCCCGTGGCGAGCAGGATCGGGTGGCGGGACTCCAGGATCGTGCCGATGCCCTGGGTGATGACGTGGTGCGGCACCTGTTCGATGTCGTTGTCGAAGAAGCGCGCGTTGTCGACCCGCGTCTGCTCGGTGAGCGTCTTGATCCGGGTGCGCGAGGCGAGTGACGAGCACGGCTCGTTGAAGCCGATGTGCCCGTCCGTGCCGATGCCGAGCAGCTGGAGGTCCACCCCGCCGGCCTCGGCCAGCGCCCGGTCGTACGCCTCGCAGGCGGCCTGGACGTCCTCCGCGGAGCCGTCGGGGCCCATGAAAGACGTCTCGGAGAGCCCGAGCGGCTCGACGACCTCGCGCAACACCACGGAGCGGTACGACTCCGGGTGGCCCGTCGGCAGCCCCACGTATTCGTCGAGCTGGCAGATGCGGGCGCGCGACGCGTCGACCGCGCCGGAGCGGACCTTCTCGGCCAGCGCCCGGTAGATGGGCAGCGGGGTCGATCCGGTGGCAACGCCGAGAAGGGCGTCGGGCTTACGGCTGAGCAGGGCGCCGATGGCCCCCGCGATCAGTTCGCCGCCTGCCTTGGCGTCCGGGACGATGACAACTTCCACGCGGGGCCTGCCGATCTAGAGTTGACGATATGTGGTATAGACCAATCTAAGTCCTAATCTAGCAGAACTCCCGATCCCGGACACGGCCCCCCGGTGCCCGCCGGCCACGCGTTTCGGGGCGCGCGGGCGCCCGTCCCGCCGGGTCGTCCGCTGGCGGGCCCACGGTGCCCCGTGTTGACTTGACCGAGGCACCGCGACACTCCGGGAGGCACCAGACATGTCCGCCACGTACCCGGCCGACGAGGGCGAGCAGCCCGGCCGGATCATGTCCGGCGAGATGGCCGAGCAGCCCGAGATGCTGCGGCGCATCCTCGAACGGGGGGCGCCCGCCATCCGGGCGGTCGCCGCCGAGATCGCGGGCCGGAAGCCGCGCTTCGTCCTGCTCACCGCCCGCGGCACGTCGGACAACGCCGCGCTCTACGCGAAGTACCTGCTGGAGATCACGCTCGGTCTGCCCTGCGGCCTGGCCTCGATGTCCACGACCACCGCGTACGGCGCCAAGCCGGACCTCCGGGACGTCCTGGTCATCACGGTGAGCCAGTCCGGGGGATCGCCCGACCTGGTGGCCTCGACGAAGGCGGCCCGGGAGGCCGGCGCGGTCACGCTGGCGGTGACCAACAGCCCGGACTCACCGCTCGCCGCGGTCTCCGAGTACCACATCGACATCCTGGCGGGACCGGAGAAGGCCCTGCCCGCCACCAAGACGTACACCGCCTCACTGCTCTGCCTGTACCTCTTCGTGGAAGGGCTGCGCGGCGGCGACGGCGCGGCGGCCGCGATCCTGCCGGAACTCGCCGGGGCGATCCTGGCGCGCAAGGACGAGGTCAAGGCCCTGGCGTCCCGCTACCGCTTCGCCGAGCGCATGGTCATCACCTCGCGCGGCTACGGCTACCCCACAGCCAAGGAGGCCGCCCTGAAGCTGATGGAGACGAGCTACATCCCCGCCCTGTCCTACTCCGGCGCCGATCTGCTGCACGGTCCGCTCGCCATGGTCGACAACATCTCCCCGGTGATCGCCGTGGTCACCGACGGCCGGGGCGGCGAGGCGCTCCAGCCGGTGCTCGACCGGCTGCGCGGCCGTGGCGCGGACCTCTTCGTGGTCGGCCCGAAGGCCCAGGTGGAAGCGGCCTCGGCGGGCTTCGTGCTGCCCACGGCCGGGGTCGCCGAGGAGGTACAGCCGATCCTGGAGATCCTGCCGCTGCAGATGCTGGCCTATGAGGTGACGATCGCCCGCGGCCAGGATCCGGACGCGCCGCGCGCGCTCGCGAAGGTCACGGAGACGCGCTGACCCGCCGAAACCCGCCTCCGGAAACACCCGCGGGCCGCGGCGCCGGGCCGGGACCCTCAGCCCGACCAGCACCGCAGCCCGGAGTAGGACCGCCCGTTAGGGGCGATCGGCTCGGCCGGCGGTGTGCGGTGCCCCCGGCCGGGGAGAGGCACCCGGCGCAGTCAGGGCAGAGAGCGCGGGTACCTCGTTCCGCTCTCCTGTGCGGGGAGAGCGGAGGCTCTGTCTTCAGCATTCTGGACTAGACCACTCGCGGTGTCCATCCGCGGGACGCGGTGAATTCCGGCCCTTCCTCCTGCACGTACGGGCGGGCCGTCCGGTTCGGAACCTGTCCGCATCCACAGGTACGCTCGCACACGTGCCCTCCATGAACGACCTCGTCCGCCAGCACACCGCCCTGAGTGACACCGACCTCGAGTGGCTCCATCTGCTGGTCTCGGAGTGGCAACTGCTCTCCGACCTGTCCTTCGCCGACCTCGTCCTCTGGGTCCCCACACGGGACGGTACGCGCTACGTGTCCGTCGCCCAGATGCGGCCCAACACCGGCCCCACGTCCTACCAGGACGACATGGTCGGCCATCTGGTCCCGCGCGGCCGCCGTCCGCTGCTGGACGCGGCGCTGGACGAGGGCCGGATCGTGCGCGAGGGCGACCCGGAGTGGCGGGAGGAGGTCCCGGTACGGGTCGAGTCCATCCCCGTACGCAGGGAGGGCCGCGTCCTGGGCGTCATCGCGCGCAACACCAACCTGCTCACGGTCCGCACCCCGTCCCGGCTGGAGCTCACCTACCTCCAGTCCGCCTCCGACCTGGCGCAGATGATCGCGGCCGGCTCCTTCCCGTTTCCCGGCCAGCAGGTCGACATGGATGCCTCGCCGCGGGTCGGCGACGGGCTGGTCCGGCTCGACGCCGACGGCGTCGTCCAGTACGCCAGCCCCAACGGCCTCTCCGCCTACCACCGCCTGGGCCTCGCCTCCGACCTGGTCGGACAGCACCTCGGCGGGATCACCGCCGAACTCGCGCCCTCCCGCGGCCCGGTGGACGAGGCGCTGGTCAAACTGGCCAGCGGTTACGCGCCCCGGGAGTTCGAGGTCGAGTGTGCGGGCGGCGTGATCCAGCTCCGGGCGATCCCGCTGAAGCCCAAGGGTGTCCGGATCGGCTCGCTGGTCCTGCTGCGCGACGTCACCGAACTGCGCCGTCGTGAACGTGAGTTGATCACCAAGGACGCCACCATCCGGGAGATTCACCACCGGGTGAAGAACAACCTCCAGACGGTGGCGGCCCTGTTGCGTCTGCAGGCCCGCCGGATGGACTCCCCGCAGGGCCGTGAGGCGCTCAACGAGGCGGTGCGGCGCGTCGGTTCGATCGCCATCGTCCATGAGACGCTGTCCCAGAATCTGGACGAGCGGGTGGAGTTCGACGAGATCGCCGACCGGGTCATCGCCATGGTCGCCGAGATCTCGCCGGGCAAGGTCACCTGCCGGCGCACGGGACGGTTCGGCATCCTCGACGCCGAAGTGGCCACCCCGCTGGCGATGGTCCTCACCGAGGTACTGCAGAACGCCCTGGAGCACGCGTTCGGCGTGGCCGAGTCCGGCACGGTCGAGGTCTCCGCGGTACGCGGCGGATCGCCCACGGAAGGGCGGTTGCTGATCACCGTCCAGGACGACGGCTGCGGCCTGCCCGAGGGATTCGACCCGCAGCGCGCCGGGAATCTGGGACTCCAGATCGTGCGGACGCTGGTGGAGGGCGAGCTGAGCGGCACGTTCGGCATGGTGCCGGCGCCCGAACGGGGCACCCAGGTCGTGCTCGACATCCCGGTCCGCGCCGACAAGTAACACGCACGGACGCAAGCACCACGCACACGCGCACAGCAGAGAGCCCGGACCGTTGGTAACGGTCCGGGCTCTCTGGTCAAGCATGCGCTTCGTGGGGTACTGCGCGCTGCGACTCGGGGGGCGGGGTGATGCGTACACTCCGTACGCGCCGCCTGGCTGAGGTTCGTAGCGGTGGCGTCGGTCAGGCGCTGGCGTTACGCGCCCGGTTGCGAGCGGCGCGGCGCTTCATTGCGCGGCGCTCGTCCTCGCTGAGGCCACCCCAGACGCCGGAGTCCTGGCCGGACTCGAGCGCCCACTGCAGGCACTGCTCCATGACGGGGCAGCGACGGCAGACGGCCTTGGCTTCCTCGATCTGCAGCAGCGCAGGACCGGTGTTGCCGATGGGGAAGAACAGCTCCGGGTCTTCCTCACGACAAACGGCGTTGTGACGCCAGTCCATGGCTGCTACCTCTCCTTGGTATACGTACTGTGGCTTGTGAATGTGAACGCTTTCACGAATCCCCCCGCAAGTGTCGGGCCGACGCCCAGATGAACTGGTTGTGGTCCTGTGCAGTGAGGAGGGGTTCTGGCTCTCAGTGGAGGCCGTTGTTGCGGGCCGTCCCGATCGCCATGTAGAGATTCGCAAACCTCGGCGACGGATACAACCCCTTCTGGAAAGTTTTTTTTGATTCCTCGGTGTCGGCTAGGTCACAGCCGTACTTCTAGAGGGTGGAGCCCAGTCCAAACGTTCGAGTTAAAGGACTTTGGTCCCTTCCACTCACACAATCACACGCAGTGCACGGCGTACGCCTGTGAACGTCACACTTGTACGCAGCCCCAGGTGGTCACCGTCCATCTGGAGGGGCAGTGGTGCCTTTGAATGCAAGGTGAAGTCCGTGAGGTCATGCAGTGAAACGGCGTGCTTGCCGCGCGGGCCCTTTTCCGGGCTCGAAGTGAGCAGCTGCGTGGCGTACCGGGTGACGGCCGGGGTGGACAGTCGCCGCAGGCCGAGGACGTCCAGGGCGGTGTCGAACGACGCCTTCGGGGAGGCGTAGATCGGCCGGTTCCCCAGGTACGTCCAGGGAGCCGTGTTGCAGATTATGGAGAGCGCGAGGTCGGTGACCGGATCCTGGCCGGGCACCTCCAGCGTGATGATTCCCTGCCGCCGATGCGGCTCCTCGAGGAACTGGCGCATCACCTGGCGCACATACAGCGCATGGGTCGAACGCTTGCCGCGCTCGCGCTGTTGTTCGACGCGGCCGATCACTCCGGCGTCGAATCCGAGGCCGGCGCAGAAGGTGAACCAGCGCTCCGGGACCGATTCGTCCTCCGTGCCGGGGGTTCCGGCCGCCAGGCCGAGGCCGACCGTCCGTTCGGTGCGGTTGGCCAGCGCGTCCAGGATGGCGCCGGTCGCCTCCACCGCGTCGTTCGGGAGGCCGAGGGCGCGGGCGAAGACATTGGTCGAGCCGCCGGGGACCACGGCGAGTTTCGGCAGGTTGTCGATGTCGGGACCCTTGTGGAGCAGGCCGTTCACGACCTCGTTGACCGTGCCGTCTCCGCCGAGCGCGACCACGAGATCGATGTCGTCGCTGTCGGCGGCCCTTCGTCCCAGGTCACGGGCGTGCCCGCGGTACTCCGTGGACACGGCCTCCAGCTTCATCTCGCTGGCCAGTGCATGGATCAGCACGTCACGGGTCCGCGCACTGGTGGTGGTAGCAGCTGGATTGACCACAAGAAGTGCGCGCATGACCGCCAGACTACCTACCGCGAGGTATCGGCCTGAAGTCCTGCCCGGATGCCTTCACGCTGCGTGACGGCATGGGCGCGGCGCGCCGGTCCGCGCGTGTGTGCCTCCGCCCGGCCGAAGGCGTTCCGACCCCGGCTTCGCTTTCGTGTGCGGGGGATGCCAACCTGCAAGGGTGAGTACTCAGCAGAACGCGCCCTCGCCGACGCCCTCGGCCCAGCCGCCGAAGCCGGCCAGGCTCACGCTCGTGGCCGGCCTCAGCGCCCTCGAAGGGGCGGCCCTCGTCATCGGCGGTGTCTCCATGCTGGTGATGGGGCTGCTCGGCCGCCCAGACAGCCCGCAGCAGGCCGAGATGGGAGGCCTGACGGTGATCGCCCTGGGGCTGATCCCGCTCTTCGCCGCCCGCGGGCTCCTTCGGCGGCGGAGCTGGAGCCGCGGACCCGCACTCATCACGCAGATCATCGCGCTGCCGGTGGCCTGGACGCTGCTGCGGTCCCAGGGTGTACTGATCCCGGCCGGCATCGTGCTCGCCGCGATGGCGCTGACCGCGCTGTACCAGCTGGCCCGCCCGGCGACCATCGAGGCGCTCGGCATCCGCCGGCCGGGCGCGACGCCCGGCACGGACAGCGCCGACGCCTGAGGCGCGGTACTGCGGCCCCGGGCCGGCCGGACGGGTGCCGTCCGGCCGCCCCCGCGGCCGCCTACTCCTCGACGAGCAGCCGCTCGCGCAACTGGGCCAGGGTGCGGGCCAGCAGCCGGGAGACGTGCATCTGCGAGATGCCGACCTCCTGGGCGATCTGCGACTGTGTCATGTTGCCGAAGAAGCGAAGCAGTAGAATCCGCTTCTCGCGCGGCGGCAGGTCCTCCAGCAGTGGCTTGAGCGACTCCCGGTACTCGACACCCTCCAGCGCCTCGTCCTCGGAGCCGAGCGTGTCCGCGACCGCGGGGGACTCGTCGTCCGTGTCCGGCACGTCCAGCGAGAGCGTGCTGTACGCATTGGCCGATTCCAGGCCCTCCAGGACCTCTTCCTCGGAGATGCCGAGCCGCTCCGCCAGCTCGTGCACCGTGGGCGAGCGGCCGTGCTGCTGGGAGAGCTCAGCGGTCGCCGTGGTCAGCGAGAGCCGCAGCTCCTGGAGCCGGCGCGGCACCCGCACCGCCCAGCCCTTGTCACGGAAGTGCCGCTTGATCTCGCCGACGACCGTGGGCGTCGCGTACGTCGAGAACTCGACGCCGCGCTCCGGGTCGAACCGGTCCACCGATTTGATCAGACCGATCGTGGCGACCTGGGTCAGATCGTCCAGCGGCTCGCCGCGGTTGCGGAAGCGCCGCGCCAGGTGCTCCACCAGCGGCAGATGCATCCGCACCAGCCGGTTGCGCAGCTCCGCCTTCTCGGGTGACCCGTCCGGGAGCTTGCCCAGCTCGATGAACAGCGCCCGCGCCCCGCTGCGGTCGTGTGGATCGTGGTGCCCGTGCTCGCTCATCTGGCCCGCCCGCTCCGCCTGCGACTTCTCCACCGCGACCGTAATGCCGGCGGGCCCCTGTGCCCCGTCCACCGCACGGGGCAGGTCCGCCCCGTCCACCGGATGAGGCAGGGCCTGCTGCTCCGGGATGCCTGCTGCGCGCACCACCCCTGGTCGGATCGTCTCGTCCCGCACAGGACCGTCCCCGTTCCCGTTGCTCACGCCGGCCCGGGTCCCGCGCCGCGCTGTTTGTACAGGCTGATGCTGACCGTACGGTCATCGGCGACCGAGGAGTCGACCTTTCCGGCCAGTGCGGAGAGCACCGTCCAGGCGAACGTGTCGCGCTCCGGGGCCCGGCCGTCCGTCGTCGGGGCCGAGACCGTCACCTCGAGAGAATCGTCGACGAGCCGGAACACGCAGCTGAGGACGGAACCCGGCACGGCCTGCTGGAGCAGGATCGCGCAGGCCTCGTCGACCGCGATACGAAGATCCTCGATCTCGTCGAGAGTGAAGTCCAAACGCGCTGCGAGACCGGCCGTGGCCGTACGCAGCACCGACAGGTAGGCACCCGCAGCGGGCAGCCGGACCTCTACGAAGTCCTGATTCCCGGGCTCGCCTGCGATCTGGGACACCCTCACCTCCAAGGTGGCACAAACTCTTCGAGGATCCGGGAAGGGTCGCCCGGAGCCATGCGGTACGTCTTCGGTTCTTGGTCCGGCGACGCTATCGCGATCCATGATGCCGTGTCGCCGGGACCCCACCCATGACTGTCACTCATGGTAAGCCCATGAGCACACACAGTGGCTAGGGGTCTGCGGCGGTCAATTACGAACAACAGGCGCCGGTTTGACGTACCCAGACGTCAGACGATCGAACCGTCCTCGAAGCACCAGCGCCAGCTCTCGCCCGCCTCGAAGCTCCGCATCACCGGATGGCCGGTCTCCTTGAAGTGCCCCGTGGCGTGCTGGCGGGGCGACGAATCGCAGCAGCCGACATGCCCGCAGATCAGGCAGAGTCTCAGTTGCACGGGGTGGGTGCCCGCCGCCCGGCATTCGAGACAGGTCTCGGAGAGGGCTGCGGGCTCGGGGCGCGGCAGGTCCGGTACATGCGGGCACTCGCTCATGATGGCCAGGTTACGACGGATGCGAGGACCGTGAGATGGACGCATTGCCACTGGTGGCACTGGTCGCAGCCAGTGCGGCGACGGCCGGTCTGGCCCGCCGGACGCCGGTGCCGGCACCGCTGTTGCTGGTGGCCCTCGGGCTGATCGGCTCGTACGTGCCCGGGGTGCCGGCGTACACGCTGGACGCGCACATCGTGCTGCCGCTCCTGCTGCCGCCGTTGCTCTACACGGCGGCCGTGGACAGCTCGTACCTGGATCTGCGGGCCAACATCCGCCCCGTCGCGCTGCTCTCCGTCGGCTACGTCCTGTTCGCCACCGTCGCGGTGGGCTGGCTGGCGTACCGGCTGGTGCCCGACCTGCCGCTCACGGCCGCGCTGGTGCTGGGCGCCGTCATCGCCCCGCCGGACGCCGTCACCGCCGCGGCCATCGCCCGCCGGGTCGGCCTGCCCGCCCGGGTCACGACGATTCTCCAGGGCGAGTCCCTGGTGAACGACGCCACCGCGATCACCGCCTACAAGGTGGCACTCGCCGCTGCCGTGGGCGAGGGAATGAGCTGGGGCGGCGGGATCGGCGAGTTCCTGCTGGCCTCGGTCGGCGGTGTCGGCGTCGGGCTGGTCCTCATGGTCCCGCTGCACTGGCTCCGCACCCACCTCAAGGAGCCCCTGCTCCAGAACACCCTGTCGCTCCTGATCCCGTTCGTGGCGTACGCGGCCGCCGAACGCGTGCACGCCTCCGGAGTGCTCGCGGTCGTCGTCGTCGCGCTCTATCTGGGCCACCGCTCCTGGCAGGTCGACTTCGCCACCCGGCTCCAGGAGGCCGCCGTCTGGAAGATGGTCGCGTTCATCCTGGAGTCCGCCGTCTTCGCCCTGATCGGCCTCCAGTTGCCCTTCGTACTGAAGGGGCTCGGTACGTACGCCGTCACCGAGGCGCTCTGGTACGCGGTGGCGGTGTTCCTGGCGGTCGTCGCCGTGCGGTTCATCTGGGTCTATCCGGCGACCTATGTGCCCCGCCTGCTGTCCAGACGCATCAGGGAACGCGAACCCGAGACCAACTGGACCTCACCGCTGATCGTCGGCTGGGCCGGGATGCGCGGCGTCGTCTCGCTCGCCATCGCCTTCTCCATCCCGCTGGTCACGAGCGACGGCGACGCGTTCCCGGCACGCAACCTGGTGCTGTTCCTGACGTTCACCACGGTCATCGGCACCCTGGTGATCCAGGGGCTCACCCTGCCCGTGATGGTGAAGGTCCTGAAGCTCCCCGGCCGCGACCGGCAGGCCGAGACGCTCGCCGAGGCGCAGGCCCAGAGCGAGGCGTCCACGGCCGCCGAGGCACGCCTGGAGGAACTGCTCGCCGACCGGCGCAACTGCCTGCCCCAGCCGCTCACCGACCGGCTGCGCACGGTCCTGGAGCGCCGCCGCAACGCCGTCTGGGAGCGCCTCGGGGCGGCCAATCCGGTGACGGGCGAGTCGGCGGACGACACCTACCGGCGACTGGCCGGCGAGATGATCGAGGCCGAGCGCGAGGTCTTCGTACGGCTGCGGGACGAGCGCAGCATCGACGACGAGATGATGCGGACGCTGCTCAGGCGCCTCGACCTGGAGGAGGCCGCGGCCTACCGGGAGGAGTCGGACTGATCGTCCGGGCGCCCGGTGATCACAGCCGCGACCGTGGTGCCCGCGGCGAACGCGCCCTCTCCGGCCAGCGTGGTGAGCGCGTACAGGAGTTTGGCCACATAGAGCCGCTCGACCGGCAGCCCGTGGCGGTCCTCGAAGTCGTCGGCGAACGCGTGCAGGGCGGGTGTGGTGCGGGCGTACCCGCCGAAGTGGAAGCGTTCGTCCAGGGACCACGAGCCGGCCGGACCGCCGAACGCCTCCCGCTGGAGCTCCCGGACCGCGTCCCCCAGGAAGCCACCCCGCAGGACCGGGATGCCCAGGGCGCGTTGCCCGGGTGCCAGTCCCGCGGCCAGTCCGGCGAGGGTGCCGCCGGTGCCGCAGGCCACCGCCGCCACCCCGGCCGCGCCGCGCAGTTCGCGGCCGAGCTCTGTGCAGCCCTGTGCGGCCAGGGCGTTGCTGCCGCCCTCCGGGATGACCTCGCACTCTCCGTAGGCGCTCAGCAGGCCCGCCAGAACCTGCGGATCGGCCTTGGCGCGGTACGTCCGGCGGTCCACGAAGTGCAGCAGCATGCCGTCGGCCGCGCACCGGGCCAGCGAGGGGTTGAGGGGGCGGTGGGCGAGTTCGTCGCCCCGGACCACGCCGATCGTGCGGAAGCCCAGCAGCCGGCCCGCGGCGGCCGTGGCCCGCAGGTGGTTGGAGTAGGCGCCGCCGAAGGTCAGCACGGGACGGCCGGCCGCCGCGCGGAGGTTCGGGGCGAGTTTGCGCCACTTGTTGCCCGGCAGGTCCGCATGGATCAGGTCGTCGCGCTTCAGGAGCAGCGTCACGCCGTGACGCGCGAAGCGCTCGTCCTCGGCCGGCCGCAGAGGTGACGGGAGCACCGGCTGCAGCCGGCGGAGAGCGGGGTCCTGTCCGTCGGGGGGCGTGGAGGGCATGGCTCCATTGTGGCCGTGCCCCGGACCGAGCGGGCCCGGGCTACTTCAGGCGGTCGTGGATCCGTGCCCGCATGGAGGTCATGGAGAAGCCGCGCGGGTCGACCTTGCCGGGCTGCCACTCCCGGTGGCCGATGACCGAGCGGGAGGTCCAGTTGTGGTGGCGGCAGACCGCGGCCGCCGCCTTCTCGATGGCTTCGAGCTGGACGGCGGGCCAGGGGTCCTTGCCGTCGCCGAGGTTCTCGCACTCGAAGCCGTAGAAGTGCCGGTTCCCGTCGGTGTTGGCCTCGTTGTCCGACGGCAGGCCCTTCTCGGCGATGACGGCGCGCAGGACGTCGTCGTCGCCGAGCCCGGCGTGGTTGGCCCGTCCGTAGCCGACGAGGTGGACCCGGCCGTCCTTGGCGATGACGCCGTGGCACAGCGGCCCCGGCAGTGCCGCGTAGCCGTCGCGGCAGATCCGGACGGTGGCGGCGGTGCCCTTGGTGACCGTGTGATGGATCATCACGCCGTTGACCGGCCCCCAGGGGCCCTTGTGGTTGCGGTTGTGCGTGCGCCAGTCGCCGACCTGGACGACGGTGAGCCCTTCGTCCTTCAGCGCGTCGAGAAAGGTGCTCGCGGACATGGGTGAGGACATGACCGACTCCTTCGTGCGTGGGGGGAGTGTGTCCGTACAGCGCTTGTACCCGACGGACGGGGTCCCGGACCAGTCACGGGGAGATTCCGGGGCCCTGTTCGGACGGTGTGCGAGCCGATCCGGTCAATTCCGCGCGCACCGGCCGCCGCTCAGTCCTGGGCGAGCCACAGGTCGGGGCCGAACACCTCGTAGTGGATGTCGGCCGCCGGGACGCCCTTGGCGAGGAGCTGGGTGCGCACGGCCCGCATGAAGGGCAGCGGGCCGCAGAGGTAGGCGTGGGTGCCGGACGGGATCGTCACGCCGGTCAGGTCGACGAGACCGGTGCGGTCCGCCGGGTGGCCCTCCTCCGGGTTCTCGTACCAGAAGTGGGCCGCTGCGTCGGGCAGTTTGGCGGTGTACAGGGCGTGGTCGGCGCGCAGCGCGTGGTCGGCGGGGGAGCGGTCGCCGTGCACCACGGTCACCGGCGCGCGGTGGCCGGAGTCCGCGAGGTGCGCCAGCATCGACAGGACCGGGGTGCAGCCGATGCCCGCCGAGGCGAGCAGGAGCGGGGCGTCCGCGGACTTCAGTACGAGGTCGCCGTACGGGGCCGAGACGCGGAGCCGGTCACCGGCGCGGACCTGGGCGTGCAACTGCCGCGAGACCTCGCCGTCGGGGGCGCCGCCGCCGTGCACCCGCTTGACGGTGAACGAGCGGAGCACCGAGCCGGGGGCGCAGGAGAGGCTGTACTGGCGTATCTGACGGGCCCCGTCGGGCAGTTCGACCTGCACGGACACGTACTGGCCGGGGCGGAAGGCGGGGGCGGGGGCGCCGTCGGCCGGACGGAGCTGGAACGTGGCGACGTCCGCGGTCTCCTCGGTGCGCGAGACCACCTCCCAGTCGCGCCAGACGCCGCCGGCGACGACGCCCTGCTGTGCGTACAGCCGCTCCTCGATGGCGATCAGGGCGTTGGCCATCAGCCAGTAGACCTCGTCCCAGGCGGCCGCGACCTCGGGGGTCACCGCGTCACCGAGCACTTCGCCGATGGCCGCGAACAGGTGGGTGTGCACGACGTCGTACTGGGTGGGCGTGATGCCGAGCGAGGCGTGCTTGTGCGCGATGCGGTCGAGCATCACGTCGGGACGGGTTCCGGGGTGCTCGACCAGCTGGGTGGCGAACGCGGCGATGGAGCCGGCGAGGGCCTGACGCTGGGCGCCGGAGGCCTGGTTGCCGCGGTTGAACAGGTCGCGCAGCAGCTCGGGGTGGGCGTCGAACAGCTTGCGGTAGAAGAGATCGGCGATGTCTCCGATGGCTGCCCCGACGGCGGGAAGCGTGGCGCGGACAGTGGCGGTCGACGGCTCGGAGAGCATCGATGACTCCTCGGATCAGAATTGGCATCTGAGATGCGTATTTAAAACCAGTGTAGGAACCGGGCCGTGTGCCCGGTCCGGCGGGGGGTGGTTCAGGCGTCCGAAGGCGGTCTGCTGCTGATGCCGATCAGCAGCGGGCCGGTCGGCGAGGAGACCAGATCGGTGACGGTGAGCGGGTCGAGCGAGACGTAGAAGGCCTCCGAGGCCGCGCGCAGGGCGTGGCGCAGCCGGCAGTCCGACCGCAGCGGGCACGGGTCGGAGCCCTCGCACTCGACGACGTCGCCCGTGCCTTCGAGTGCGCGGACGAGGCCGCCGATGGAGGCGGAGCGGCCGGCCGGAGTGAGGGCGAGTCCGCCCCCGCGGCCCCGCCGTGCCTCGACCAGGCCGAGGTGCTGGAGACGGGCCACGACCTTCGCGGTGTGGGAGTACGGCACCTGCATCGTCGCCGCGACCTCGCGGGTGGTCGGCGGGTCCTCGTTCTCCACGACGGCCAGACGCATCAGCACGCGCAGTGCCACGTCGGTGAATCTCGTCAGCCGCATGACGGTCACGTTAAGTGAATTTGCATTCCGTATGCAAATTAACCGGTCGGCGGGCATCGCGCAGCGTTGTGCCCAGCCCAAAGCCCGATTAGTCACACTCTTTTGTGTAATGGCGTGGCGAGTCCGCATGCTGAAAGGTTCTTCTCGCAGGTCAGCCGATGAATCGAGAGGACGACAGATGTCCGTTGGTGAAGAGGTTCAGAACGTGCAGGTGCCGCCGCAGCAGAGTCTTGGCACGGCAGCCGCGCGGAACCTCGCGACGACCACCAAGTCCGCTCCGCAGATGCAGGAGATCACCTCACGGTGGCTGCTGAAGATGCTTCCGTGGGTTCAGGTGCAGGGCGGCACGTACCGGGTGAACCGCCGGCTGAGTTATTCGGTCGGGGACGGCAGGGTGACCTTCGTACAGACAGGGGACCGGGTCTCCGTGATCCCCGCCGAGCTCGGCGAACTCCCGGCTCTGAGGGGCTTCGGGGACGAGGAGGTGCTCGCCGAACTCGCCAGGCGGTGCGAGCAGCGCGACATTCCCGCCGGCCAGCTCCTGGCGACGGCGGGCGAGGCGGCGGACCGGGTCTTCCTGCTGGCGCACGGAAAGGTCGAGAAGGTCGGCACCGGGCCCTACGGGGACGAGACGGTGCTCGGAGTCCACGCGGACGGCGCCTACTTCGGAGACCACTCCCTGATCGAGGGCGACGCCCTCTGGGAGTACACGGCCCGCGCCGTCACGGCGTGCACGGTCCTGACCCTGAGGCGGGCCGATGTGCTCAACCTCGCCGAGCGGGCCGAATCGCTGAGCACCCATCTCGCCGGGCTGCTCGCGATCCCGCACCAGCGCACCAACAAGTACGGCGAGGCGGAGATCGACCTGTCCGCCGGGCATGTCGGCGAGGCCCTCGTCCCGCACACGTTCGTGGACTACGAGTCCGCGCCCCGCGAGTACGAACTGAGCGTGGCCCAGACCGTCCTGAAGGTCCACAGCAGGGTCGCCGACCTCTACAACCAGCCGATGAACCAGACCGAGCAGCAGTTGCGGCTCACGGTCGAGGCGCTCCGTGAGCGCCAGGAGCACGAGCTGATCAACAACCGGGAGTTCGGCCTGCTCAACAACTGCGACTACGGGCAGCGGCTCCAGCCGCACGACGGGGCGCCCACACCCGACGACATGGACGAACTGCTGTCGCGCCGCCGAGGATCGAAGCTCTTCCTGGCGCACCCGCGGGCCATCGCCGCCTTCGGCCGCGAGTGCAACAAGCGCGGACTGGTGCCGGAGAGCGTGGACGTCGGCGGACACCATGTGCCGGCCTGGCGCGGGGTTCCGATCTTCCCGTCCAACAAGATCCCGGTCACGGACGCCCGGACCACGTCGATCATCTGCATGAGGACCGGCGAGGCCGAACAGGGCGTCATCGGCCTCCAGCAGACGGGCATCCCGGACGAGATCGAGCCCAGCCTGTCGGTCCGGTTCATGGGCATCGACGAGCAGGCGATCATCTCCTACCTCGTGACGGCCTACTACTCCGCGGCCGTCCTGGTCCCGGACGCCCTCGGTGTCCTGGAGAACGTCGAGGTCAGCCGCTGGCGTTGAGTCCACGGGGTCCCGGGTCCGCCGGGTCCGGGACCCCGTCGGCCACAGCCGGCGCACCCACCGCAACCACCCACGTCCCCGGCCCCCGGGACGAAAGTCATCGGGGGCCGGGGACGGCAACGACCGGGGTGACCGATTGACCATGACCCGTACCGACGCCGCCGCCACCGAGGGCAACGAGGCCGCGGCGCTCCTGGAGTACACCCGGACCCTCGTCGATCCGCATCTGCGGGCCGCGGTCGCCTCTCTGCCGGGATCGATCCGGCGTGTGGCGATGTACCACTTCGGCTGGGAGAACGCCGACGGCAGCCCCGCCGCGGGCGGCGCCGGCAAGGCGATCAGACCCGCACTCGTCCTGGCCGCCACCCGTGCGCTCGGCGGCGATCCCAGAGATGCCGTGCGGGCCGCCGTCGCCGTGGAACTGGCCCACAACTTCACCCTGCTGCACGACGACGTCATCGACGAGGACCGCACCCGCCGCCACCGGGCCACGGCCTGGTCCGTCTTCGGTATCCCCGACGCCGTCATCGCGGGGGACGCCATGCTCGCCCTCGCCCAGCGGCTCCTGGCCGAGGACGCGCGCGCGGTGTCGCCCCGTGCGTCGGCTCGGCTCTCCACCTGCGTCATCGAGCTGTGCGCGGGCCAGCAGGCGGACTGCGCCTTCGAGGAACGCGCGCCGGACGAGGTCACGTTGGACGAGTGCCTGACCATGGCGACGGCGAAGACGGGAGCGCTGCTCGGCTGCGCCTGCGCACTGGGCGCGCTCTATGCGGGCGTGGAGGAGCGTGCCGTCGGAGCGATGGACGGCTTCGGCCGGGAGGCCGGGCTCGCCTTCCAGCTCATCGACGACCTGATCGGCATCTGGGGCGACCCCGCCCAGACCGGGAAGCCGGTCGGCGCCGACCTCGCCGCCCACAAGAAGTCGCTGCCCGTGGTCGCCGCGCTGACCTCGGGCACCCCGGCGGCGGCGGAGCTCGCCGCGCTCTACCGGGGCCCGATGAACACGGCCGGTGAGATCAGCCGTGCGTCCGACGCCGTCGACCGGGCGGGCGGCCGCGACTGGGCCCAGGTCTGCGCCGCCGACCGCATGGCACGCGCGGTGCACCACCTGTCCAGGGCCGTGCCCGATCTGTCGGCGGCGGGCGATCTCCTGGCCCTGGCGGAGTTCGTCACCCGCCGGACGCACTGAACGAAGGCGGACGCACTGAACGAAGGCGGACGCACTGAACGAAGGCGGACTCGCTGGACGGAGGCGGACGCACGAGAGGCGGCCGACGCACGGAACAGCGGCCGACGCACGAAACGCCGGCCGACGCGCTGAAGGGAGATGGACGTGCCGAGCGGCCGACCGAAGATCGGCCGAGGTCACAGGGGTCGGGCGGCGAAGTGGAGGGCGGCACGGGGAGTGTCCGAGCCACGGGCTACAGTCCCTGCCCATGACAGATGAGTCGTGGGCAGGGTGGTACCGGGACCGACAGGGCTCAGATGCCGTCATCCTCACCACCGACGGGCAGCAACTCCGGCTTCGCATCAGGGGCGTCGATTTCGAGGGCGAGAGCTTCGACGCGCTCTGCCCGGTGGCGGGCATGCCGCCGGAGAGCGGGATGTTCGCCCTCGCCGACGGGGTGCTCAACGACTGCGTCCTGGAATGGGACCTGCCGTTCCCCGTCACCGCGGACGGAGAGGTCCATCAGGCCACGCTGAGCTGCCTGTTGTCGCTGCGCAGGCCCGACCCGTATCTCTACCTGGAG
This sequence comes from Streptomyces sp. OR43, assembly GCF_008042275.1. Classification (GTDB taxonomy): domain Bacteria; phylum Actinomycetota; class Actinomycetes; order Streptomycetales; family Streptomycetaceae; genus Streptomyces. The sequence continues at coordinate 3,013,956 of NZ_RDBK01000043.1, forward strand.
CTGCGCTACGGCGGCGCGGCCTTCCGGTCCCACCGGGCCGAGAGCGACTTCGGAGCCGCGCTCGCCACCATCCAGCGCTCCCTGCCGCCCGGGATCCGGCTCCGGACGTGCATCGCGTGCGCCTTCTCTGACTACTTCCCGGCACCCGGCCGGGGACTTTCCGGCGGCCTCGCCTGCTTCCGGGGCGCCAAGGAGGCCTACCGCGGGGCGGCCGGCGAGGACGACGTGCTGGATCTGTGGGACCGGCGCAGTGGATTCGTCCAGGAGGTCTGGAGCTGCCGCGAGTTCGAGCCCCGCCCGGAGGCGGGCGCGGGCACCGGTCACCGCGGCGCGTTCCCACTCGAAACGGCCTGACCGCGGCGGCGGGCGGGACCGCGGCCCGCATGAGACACGACATGACATGACACTCCTTCAACCGGCCTGACGGCGACCTGCTGTCGGGCCGGTTCGTCGTTCCGGCCGGATCGCCGCGCGCCCACCTTGGGGCGGTTGCCGCACCTCCATTGTTCTACTAGCATGCGAACAATGGAGGTTTTGATGAACCGAAAGAACACCGGCCGCGCGGCTCTCGCCGCTCTGCCGTTCCTGCTGGCCCTCGCCGCTGACCTGATCCTTTTCGCTACGCGCCGCGACCGCCTGCCCGGCCAGCTGGCCAGCCACTTCGTGGGCAACGGCCGGGCGGACGACTACGCGGGCCGGACCTCGTACGTCGTCATCACCACGGTGCTGCTGGTCGGCACCGGTGCGCTGTGGGCCCTGATGGCCACCCGGGGAGGGTTCCACGGCCGGTCGTACCGACGAGTGGTCGCCTTCGGCTACGCGGTCGCGGGATTCCTGGGATACCTGATGGCGGTGGTCCTGCTCGTCAACGTGGACGCGGCCGAGGACGCCCAGGGCCGCGCCCAGGACGTCTCGTTCCCGATGTGGCAGCTGGCTGCCGCACTGGGAGTGGCCGCGCTCGCATTCGGGCTGGGCCTGCTGCTCGCCGCAGTCGTCCCCGTACCGGAGCAACCGCCGGCGGGCGGACACCCGGACGGGTCCACCGGCCGGCACACGGACGGGGCGACGGCGGGCGGGGAGCGGATCGCGCTGGCCGCCCGGTGCAGGCTGCCGGTGTCGGCGATGGCGCACAGCGCCCTGAGGTGCCTCACCTCAAGCTCCATACCCCGCACCCCACTCCGACGGACAGCGGGRGGCCCGGGCCGCCCCATGACGGCGGACAGCTACCGGACACGGGTGCACGCGGCGGTGAATGGGTGATCGGCGGAATCGCGGCCGCCCTGCTCGTCGCCGGTTCGGTGGCCACCCTCATGGCCCGCAGGACGCGCCGACGCGGCTAGGGTCTTTCGTTCGGATCATGCCGGATCAGGGAGCGGGGCCTAGTTTTGCACCCATGGCCGAACTGCTGCACCTGACCGAACGCCCGTTGTGGGAGGCGGCCCGCGGGACCGGGACGTACGAGATGTCCACCCGCGGCCGCACCCTGCACGAAGAGGGTTTCATCCACTGCTCGCTGCCCCATCAGCTCGCCGGTGTGGCCGAGTTGCTGTACGGCACGGGGAGCCGGGCCGGAGCCGATGACCAGGACCTGGTGGTGCTCGTCATCGACACCGGACGGCTCCCCGTGCCCGTGCGGTACGAGTCGTTCGAACCCGGTGGCGAGGAGTTCCCGCACATCTACGGACCGGTTCCGGTCGGGGCGGTCGTGGAGGTGCGCCCCTGGCCGTACGAGAAAGGCAACCCCTCATGAGCCCCACAGACCCCACGCAGGATTCCGAAGCCGTCACGAACGGCCCGCTCACCGCCGTCACCGGAGCAAGCGGCGCGCTCGGCGGCCGGGTCGCCAAGCGGCTGACCCGGGCGGGCGTCCCCGTTCGGCTCCTCGGCCGCGACCCTTCACGGCTGCCCGAACTGCCCGGCGCCGACACCGCGCCGCCTGCCCCGTACGGGGACGGCGAGGCCATGCGCCGCGCCCTGGCCGGGGCCCACACCCTGTTCCTCGTATCGGCGCACGAGAGCCCGGACCGCGTGCACGAGCACACCACGGCCGTGGACGCGGCGGTCGCGGCAGGCGTCGAACGGATCGTGTACGTCTCCTTCCTCGGCGCCGCACCGGACGCGACGTTCACCTTCGCCCGGGACCACTGGGACACCGAGGCCCATATCCGGGTCTCCGGCGTCCGGCACACCTTCCTGCGGGACAGCTGGTATCTGGCCGGCCTCCCGGCGATGACGGGCACCGACGGGGTCCTGCGCGGACCGGCCGGCGACGGCAGGGTCGCCGCGGTGGCCCACGAGGACATCGCCGACGCGGCGACCGCCGTCCTCCTGTCCGGCACCGACCCCACAGGCCCGACGCACGACGGGGTGACGTACGACCTCACCGGGCCTGAGGCGTTCACCCTCGCCGAGGCCGCCGAGGAGCTGAGCCGGGCCGCCGGACGGACCGTCACCTACGTGCCGGAGACCCGGGAGGAGGCCTACGCCTCACGGTCCGGCTACGGCGCTCCGGACTGGGAGGTGGCCGGGTGGGTGACCTCGTACGAAGCCATCGCGGCCGGCGAGATGGCCACCGTCTCCGATGCCGTGGCCACCCTCACGGGCCGGCCGCCCGTGAGCCTGGCCACCTACCTCCGCGAGCACCCGGACAGCTACCGCCACCTCCTCACGGGCGGCTGAGCGACCGGGCCGACAACGGGAGACCGGCCGGGGACCGGAGACCGGCCGGCGACCGGCAATCGGCCGGGGACCAGAAGTCCGCCGGCGACCGGAGACCGGCCGAGGCCCGGAGATCCGCCCGACGACCAGAGATCCGACGGGAACCCGATGCGCACGGAGACACCCTGGGGCCCCTGGGACCCGATGACCCTCGCCGACGCCGTACACCTCCTCGCCCCGCTGCGCACACCGTGGTGGATCGCGGGCGGGTACGCGGTCGAGCTGGCCGTGGGCCGCGCCTTCCGGGACCACGGGGACATCGACGTCCTGCTGCTCCGCCGCGACCAGCTCGCCATCCAGCGGATCCTGCCGGACGGGCAGTGGTGGGCCGCCGATCCGCCCGGCACGCTACGCCCCTGGCTCCCCGGCGAGATCCTCCCGCCGCAGGTCCACGACATCTGGTGCCGGCCGGGCACGGGCGAACCGTGGCGGGTGCAGTTCATGCTCGACGACACGGAGGACGGCGACTGGGTGTTCCGCCGCGACCCACGGATCCGCCTCCCGCTGGAGCGGCTCGGCAGGGTCTCCGACGACGGCGTGCCCCACCTCGCGCCGGAGGTCCAGCTCCTCTACAAGGCCAGGTCCCGACGGCCCAAGGACGAGCAGGACTTCGAGGCCGCACTGCCCGTTCTCGGTGAGGACGGGCGCGCCTGGCTGACGGAGACGATCACCCTGGCCGAGGGCGCCGGCCATCCCTGGGCGGCCCGGCTGCGGGCGAACTGACGCCCGGGCGCGGGCTCGCTCACCTCACATACGTACCGGCCTTCGCGGCCACGACCGCGGCCTCGGCCGCGCGGTCGGCGGCCGCCTCGTCGAGCGGGTCGCCGCTGGCCAGCAGGCGGTAGTAGAGAGGGGCCGACACGGCGCGGATCACCTCGTCCGGGTCGGTCCCGGCGGGTAGCTCGCCCCGCTCGACGGCCTCGGTGACACACCCTGCCCACTCCTGGATGCGGACCGCGTAGAACCGGTGCAGGGCCTGGGCCGTACGCGCGTCGCAGGTCGCTGCGGCGATCACGGACCGGAACAGGGCTCCCTGGCGAGGATCGGTGAGTGCCGACAGCACGAGCCGGGCATTGGCCCTGAGGTCCTCGGCCAGGGAGCCGGTCCGGGTTCGCGGCGAGGACTGTTCGGCCATGTCGTCGAGCAGGTCGGCGATCAGCCCCGTCGTGGTGGACCAGCGCCGGTAGACGGTCGTCTTGCCCACCTCCGCGCGGCGTGCGACGTCGGCGAGGTCGAGCCGGTCGAAGCCGTGTTCCGCCAGCGCGTCACCTGCCGCGAGCAGGACGGATTCACGGACCCGGGCGGTACGCCCGCCGGGCCGGACCGTGCCGGGCTCCACGTTCTCCGCGCGCTCGGATGTCATAACGGGTCTCCAGTTCCATTAATGGCCGTTCCTCTGCTACGGTCATCCCATCTTAACGGAACCGCAGACCCGTTAAAACTCCCGTCCGAGGAAGGACGACCATGTCCGCACCCAGCCAGATCCAGCAACGCGGCACGACCGCTCCCGCAGTGGCCCCGCCGGCCACGCCCCGCATGACCGGGCGGCAGAAGCTCGTCCTCACGCTCCTCCTCGGCGCCCAGTTCATGATCGCCGTGGACTTCTCGATCCTGAACGTCGCCCTGCCCGTCGTCGGCGAAGGACTCGGCTTCTCCCTCCCGAACCTTCAGTGGATCGCCACCTCCTTCGCCCTGGCCGCCGCCGGATTCACCCTCCTGTTCGGCCGCATCGCCGACCTCGTGGGCCGCAAGCGCCTCTTCGTGGGCGGCATGGTCGTCCTCGGCCTCTCCTCGGCGCTCGGCGGACTGGCGACCTCACCCGAGGTCCTCCTCACGGCCCGGGTCCTCCAGGGCCTCGCCACGGCGGCCGTGACCCCGGCCGGACTCGCCCTGCTGACCACGGCGTTCAAGGAGGGCCCGCTGCGCGAACGCGCCCTCGGCCTCAACGGCGCCCTGATGTCCGCGGGCTTCACCGCGGGCGCCATCCTCGGCGGACTCCTCACCGACCTGCTCTCCTGGCGCTGGGCCTTCTTCGTCAACGTCCCCGTCGCCGCCCTGGTCGTCGCCCTCGCCCCGTCCGTCATCACGGACTCACGCCCGGCCGGCCGGCCCCGGCTCGACATCCCGGGCGCCGCGACCGTCACCGGCGGACTGCTGCTCCTGGTCTACGGACTGACCCAGGCCGGCGCGACCGGCTGGACCGCGCCCACCACCCTGATCGCCCTGCTCGCCGGCGCGGCGCTGCTCGTCGCCTTCTGGTTCGTCGAGAAGAGGTCCGCCGCACCGCTCGTCCCCGTACGCATCCTCAAGCGCCGCAGCGTCATCTGGGGCAATGCCACCGGTCTGATCGCCTTCGTCACCGAGACCTCGCTGGTCTTCCTGCTGACGCTCTACCTCCAGGAAGTCCTCGGCTACTCCCCGCTGGCGACGGGTCTCGCCTTCGGTGTCCTGGGCATCGGCACGGTGATCGGCGGCACGCTCGGCGGCCGGGCCGTCGGCCGCTTCGGCAACCGGACGACCATCGTGACCGGCGGAGTCGTCCAGGCCGTCGCCACGCTCTCCCTGGTGGCGCTCGGCGTCTCCGGCACCTGGATCTGGCTGCTGCTGGCCGCCACGTTCATTGGCGGGATCGGCAACATGCTGATGATCGTCGGCTTCATGGTCACCGCGACCTCCGGCCTCCCCGACGACGAACAGGGCCTGGCCACCGGCCTCGCCACGATGACCCAGCAGGTCGGCATCACCATGGGCATCCCGATCATGAGCGCCATCGCCACGGCCCGGATGTCCGGCCTCGCCGACGGCGACCCGCGGACCGTCCTGTCCGGGGTCTCGCTCGCGATCCTGGTCAACTCCGCCCTCGTCCTGGCGGGAGCCCTGCTGGCGGGGGCGTTCCTCACGCCGCGGCGCGAGGCGCGCTGACGACGGTGCGGAGCGCGCACCGTACGCAGAACACCGGCCGGAGACGCGGGGCCATGGGGGCCCCGCGTCTCCGGCCGTCGTGGCCCGTACGCGGTGACCCCCGACGCCTACGAAGGCGTGCTCCCCGCCCGCCGCTGCTGCCGCACACGCCGCATCATGACCACACCGGGCACGGCGACCGCCGCCAGGACCGGGGCCATGGTGGCGATTCCGAACCAGAGGAAGATGGCGCCGTAACCGTGGGCACCCTTCGCCGAGTCCGCGTCCGCCTCTGCGAGGAGGACGAGGCTCATCACGAACGCCACCACCATGACGGCGGCGATGGCGACGGCGAGCGACACGAGAACACCGGCCCAACGCCGGTAGGCGGCGCTGACCACCCGGGCTCGCGGCGGCGCGTGCCAGGTGTGCGCGCCGGGCACCTGGGCCGGGTGAGGACCTGGCTGCTGGGAGGACATGAGCCCAGTTCTACTGTGCGGACTCCGGAAACACCACACCCTCGGATGCCGGCGGCCTTCCACCCAGGAGCCCGGTGAGATCATCGCGGAAACGGTCGACGGCGTCCTGCGCACGCGGTGAGGGATTCGACAAGCCTGAGCCCGCCAAGGGGGACCTTGCCGGGTGGAGCCGACGACAAGCGCGCCATGCGCGTCATCATGTTGGCCGGCTGTCGGACAGCTGCGAAAATGTGCCTGATTCCCAGGTGGAGGACGCTTGTTCGTTTTCACGTGCGCGGGATGCGGTGCCGAGTTGACCGCCCCGCTGTCCCAGGTCGCACTGCCGGTCCACGCCCGTCAGAAGTACGGGAACGGGGCACAGCTCCCGGTGCTCATGCAGGCAGGAACGTTTGCCGTGGACCCGGACCCCTGGGGCGGGCCGTGGCGGAAGTGGGACGAAACCGATCCGGGCGAGGCAGAGGAACGCGGCATCCACGCGCCGGTCCGCGCCCTGTCCGACGGCAGGCCCGGGGCGAGTGTCATCGCGCCCGGCGATATCCGTGGAACTCGGCTGATTCCTGAGCAGCGGGGTGGCGCCTGCTGCGGCCTCGATGGAGCCGACGGGCCCAACACGGCCTGCGATGCCTGCGATCTCCCCGTGGCTACCAGGGTCGACGACTGCTCACTCTGGCAGGCGGTACGGCTCAGCCCGGACGCCGTGCACCGCATCCCCGTCGACGGCACCCACGTCGCGCCCCTTTCATGGACGGAACTGGCAGAGCAGGGTGAGGAGATACCCCTGATCGAGCCGATTGCCACGTGGGGAGGGCCGCTGGGGCCGAGCCACTACTGGTCGTGGAGCCCGCGGTGGGAGGCGGCAGCCGGTCACGCGCTCGCCCACCTGCTGGTGGCGTCCCGAGGGGCGCCGGTGAAGGTCCCGGACGGCGCCGCCACGGACGTGTTCCAGCGCGCGCTCGACACGCTGTTGCCCACCGGCGCCCCGAAGCGGCGTGCGGTCCTGGCCGGACCGGGACGGCCTTCCCCCGGCGGGGATGCCGACATACTCCTCGTACCGATCCATCCGCAGACGGGCAGGACCTGGACCCCTGAGGACCCGGCCGCGTCGCCGTACCTGGTGCCCCTGCCGCTGGGCGTGTGGCTGTGCCTGGCGTCACCACAGCGGTACGTGCCCGTTCCCGCCGCGGGCCGCATCCCCGAGGACGTACTCCGCGACGACCCGCTTCCCATGCTGCCCAACCAACTCTTCCGGGCCGACCGGGAAACGTTCGACCACACCTTGGTCAGGCTGCCGGCCGTGCGTCGCAGCCCGTGGCTGCGCGCGATCCTCGAGGATCGCGCGCACGGCATGTCGGCTGTCCTCGTCTAGGACGGCACGACCCGCGGCGCTACGCGCATCCGTGCCGGGAGAAGACAAGACCGCACCCGGTCCGCGACGGACGCCTTCATCGGCGCCCCGCGGTCCGGGTGCGGTCAGGTGCGAGAGGCGCGACCTGCGATGTCGCAGGTCAGGCGGCCCAACCGGAGATCAAGCCTTCTTGGTCTCCCAGAAGATCTTGTCGATCTCGGCGATCAGGTCGAGCGCCTTCTGGCCCGTGGCCGGGTCCGTGGAGCCCTTCGCGGCCGACAGCGCCTTGAGGGCGTCGTTGACCAGCTGGTGCAGCTGCGGGTACTTCTCGAAGTGCGGGGGCTTGAAGTAGTCGCTCCACAGCACCGAGACGTGGTGCTTGGCGAGCTCGGCGCGCTGCTCCTTGATGACCACCGCGCGGGCCCGGAAGTGCGGGTCCTCGTTGGCCTGGTACTTCTCCTGGACGGCCTTGACGGACTCCGCCTCGATGCGGGCCTGGGCCGGGTCGTACACGCCGCAGGGGAGGTCGCAGTGGGCGCTGACCTTCACCTTGGGGGCAAACAGGCGGGAAAGCATTGAGCTGTCCTTCCTCGTGATCGTCTTCTCAGGTGGGACATTACTCCGTGAGAAGCGTGTTTTTGCGGGTGCCCCCATGGGCTTAGGCCAAAAGTCCAGGGTGAGGATGAGACCAGTGGCCGAATGTACGGAACCCTGTGCGGGACGGTGTACTGGACGGACCGGGGAGGTGCCGGAGAGATGCGGGAGGTGCCGGAGGTGCCGGAACTGACCGATGACCAGCCCCGACGAGGGCTGGCGGCGAGAGTGCCGTTCCAGGTGGTGGAGGTGACGGGGCCCTCGATGGTGCCCACGCTCCACCACGGGGACTGGCTGCTCGTGCAGTACGGGGCGCAGGTGCGCCCCGGTGACGTGGTGATTCTGCGGCATCCGTTCCAGCAGGACCTGCTGGTCGTGAAGAGGGCCGTGGAGCGGCGGGCCGGGGGCTGGTGGGTGCTGGGGGACAACCGGTTCGCGGGCGGGGACAGCACGGACTACGGGACCGTGCCCGAGGAGCTCGTCCTGGCCAGGGTCAGGGCCCGGTACCGGCCCCTGACGAAGGATCAGCGCTCGGTGCTCGGGGTCGCGGGCTGGGCCGTGTCCGCGCTGCGGCCGGTCTCGGCGGCCCGTTCCGTCTCCAGGCGCTTGCGGGCCCGGTAGGCCGCCACGTTGGCGCGCGTCGCGCAGCGGTCCGAGCAGTAGCGGCGGGAGCGGTTGGTCGAGGTGTCGAGGTAGGCGTTGCGGCACGGTGCCGCCTCGCACAGGCCGAGCCGGTCCACGCCGTACGACGTGAGGTGGAAGGCCAGGCCCATCGCCGCGATCGCGGCGTAGCCCGCCGTGGCGTTGGACGGGTGGTCGGTCAGGTGCATGTGCCAGTCCGGCTTGCCGTCCGCGTCCCGGATGTCGTGCCCGGAGATCTGCGGGCTGACGGGGAACTCCATCAGCAGCGAGTTGAGCAAGTCGACGGCGAGCGTCTCGTCGCCGCCGTCGGCCGCCTCGAAGACCGCGCGAAGCCGGGCCCGTACGGCCCTGAAGCGGGTCACGTCCGCGTCGGTCGCCCGCCGCGCGGCCTGTGCGTTGGCGCCGAAGAGCTCGCGCACCGCCTCGACGGAGGTGAGGGCGTCCTTGTTGCGGGCCGGCTCCTCGGTGTTGACCAGGCGCACGGCGTAGTCCGAGTAATAGGCCAGTTCCACTTGTAGTCCTTACGGCGTCGGGCTAGGGTCGGTGCGGCGATGAAGTAATGGGCTTCTATGGGGCCAGGGTATTACATGGGAGGGTTTCGAGTGACGGATACAGCTACGGGTACGGGTACCGACTGGCAGGCCTGGCAGGAGAGCTGGGACCGGCAGCAGGAGTGGTACCTGCCCGACCGCGAGGAACGCTTCAGGGTCATGCTCGACATGGTCGAGGCCTTCACCGGCCCGGAACCGCGGGTGCTCGACCTCGCGTGCGGTACGGGAAGTATTACGGACAGGCTGCTGCGGCGGTTCCCGAACGCCACCAGCACCGGCGTCGACCTCGACCCGGCGCTGCTCGCCATCGCCCGCGGCACCTTCGCCGGCGACGAGCGCGTCACCTTCGTGACCGCCGACCTCAAGGACCCGCGGTGGACGGAGCGGCTGCCCCACGACTCGTACGACGCCGTCCTCACCGCCACCGCTCTGCACTGGCTGCACAGTGAGCCGCTCACCGCGCTGTACGGGCAGATCGGCGGCCTCGTCCGGGACGGCGGTGTGTTCATGAACGCCGACCGCATGATCGAGACGGGTACGCCCCGGATCAACGCCGCCGAGCGCGCCCACCGGCACGCCGGTATGGACCGGGCCAAGGCCGCCGGGGTCCTGGACTGGGCGCAGTGGTGGGCGCTGGCCGCGAAGGACCCGGTGCTCGCCGGGCCCACCGCCGAGCGGTTCGAGATCTACGGCGAGCACGCCGACGGCGGCACGCCGTCCGCGGCCTGGCACGCGGACACCCTGCGCGCCGCGGGGTTCGCCGAGGCGCGGCCCGTCTGGTCCTCGCCCTCCGACAGTCTGGTGCTCGCGGTGAAGTAGCGGCACCATGCGGAGCGGGGCGGTACGGACGACGGTCCGTACCGCCCCGCCAACTTTTGTGACCAGCCGCTGCAACCCGGCCCCCGCCCCACCGCACTGGAAGGGTGAGACGGTCCGCGCCCGCGGGCCGGGGGAGGGAAGCTGACGATGCGGAGCGATGACGACGAAGCGCTGCGCGCCTTCGTCGAGAGCAGACGCACCGCACTGTTCCGCAGCGCGTATCTGCTCTGCGGCGACCGGCACGAGGCCGAGGACCTGGTCCAGGCGACGCTGGTCAAGGTGGTGCTCGGCGGACGGCGGCACGGGCGGCTCGACAACATCGAGGCGTACGCCCGCAAGACCCTGGTCAACACCTTCATCGCGGCCCGCCGCCGGTTCTGGCGGCGCGAGCAGTCCTACGGCGAACTGCCCGAACGGGCGGCACACGCAACCGACACGGACACCGGCCTCGCGGTACGGGCGGCACTCGCCCGGCTCACGCCCAGGCAGCGGGCCGTACTGGTGCTGCGCTTCTGGGAGGACCTGAGCGTCGAGGCCACGGCCCAGGTGCTCGGGATGCGGGAGAACACGGTCAAGAGCCACGCGGCCCGAGGGCTGGCGGCGCTGCGCGCCGAGATGACGGAGGAGCTGGTATGAACGACGTGCGGGAGCTGCTGGGGCGGGCCGCCGAGGAAGCGGGACGGCCGGCCATCAGTACCGAGGAGGTCTACGCGAGGGCGGCCCGGGTCCGCAGACGCCGGCGGGTCGCGGTGTCGGCGGCGGCGGTGTGCACGGTGGCGGCGGGGGCGTTCGTGGTGCCCGGGATCTCGGCAGGAGGGGAACAGGCGCCGAGGAAGTCCTCGGTCGCGGCCCCCGCCAAGCCGGTGGGCAACACCGAGCGGGCCACTGCACTGATCAAGCTGCTGCCCGAGGGGGTCGGGGCGGTCGAGGAGGTGTCGATGTCGGACATCCTGAAGGACGGTATGCCCGAGGCCGAAGTCCCTCCGTCAGGACCGCTCGACGGGCTCTACGCGGTCCGCAGGGGCGGCGGCGTCGGATTCCTCGTCATCGGCGGCTCGCCCCGGACCCACGACCGGTGCACTCCGACGACGGGGGTGCTGAGTCGTCCGGACTGCGTCCGGGAGGAGCTGCCGGACGGGCGGGTGCTCACCATCTGGAGCGGCCCGTCGGAAGGCGTGCACAGCTTCATCCAGTGGGGTCCGCAGTTGCTGGCCGTGCTCACCCTCGCGGACGGCCGGCAGGTGACCGTGAGCGACAGCACCGGCTTCGAGGCCTACGCCACGCTGGGGCCACAGCTCAAGACCCCGCCCCTCACACGGGCACAGCTGCGGACGCTGATGCTCCGTCCCGAGCTGCTGACGGAGAAGTAGCACGCGGCATGGGAAAGGGCGGTACGAACCCCTAGGGGTCCGTACCGCCCTTTCCCATGCGTACCGGCTACAGCACCTTGGACAGGAACGACTTCGTCCGGTCGTGCTGCGGGTTGGTCAGGACGTCGCGCGGGTGGCCCGACTCGACCACCACGCCGTCGTCCATGAAGACCAGCGCGTCACCGACCTCACGGGCGAAGCCCATCTCATGGGTCACGACGATCATCGTCATGCCGTCCTCGGCGAGACCGCGCATGACGTCGAGCACGTCGCCCACCAGCTCCGGGTCGAGCGCCGAGGTGGGCTCGTCGAAGAGCATCAGCTTCGGCTCCATGGCCAGTGCCCGGGCGATGGCGACCCGCTGCTGCTGTCCGCCGGAGAGCTGCGAGGGGTAGTTCTTCGCCTTGTCGGACAGCCCGACGCGGTCCAGGAGGCGCTCCGCGCGGGCCCGGGCGACCGCCCGGGACTCGCCCTTGACCTGGACGGGGGCCTCCATGACGTTCTCGATCGCCGTCATGTGGGGGAACAGGTTGAAGCGCTGGAACACCATGCCGATGTCACGGCGCTTCAGGGCGACCTCGCTGTCCTTGAGCTCGTAGAGCTTGTCGCCCTTCTGGCGGTAGCCCACCAGCTCGCCGTCGACGTACAGCCGGCCGGCGCTGATCTGCTCCAGGTGGTTGATGCACCGCAGGAACGTCGACTTGCCGGAACCGGACGGGCCGATCAGACAGAAGACCTCGCGCGGGGCGACCTCCAGGTCGATGCCCTTGAGGATGTGCGCGGCGCCGAAGGACTTGTGGACGCCCTCGGCCTTCACCATGGCGGTCATGCCATGCGTCCCTTCGGGCGGCCCAGCGACAGCAGATTGGCCCGGATCTTCTGCATCGGTGTGGGCGGCAGACTGCGGCTGGAGCCGCGGGCGTAGTACCGCTCCAGGTAGTACTGCCCGACGCTCAGCACCGAGGTCATGACGAGATACCAGGCCGCGGCGAGGAAGTACATCTCCACCGGAGCCCCGGACGCCTGCCCGATGTCCTGGGCGTATTTGAACAGTTCGTAGAACTGGACGGCGGCCACCAGGGACGTGGTCTTCAGCATGTTGATGACCTCGTTGCCCGTGGGGGGCACGATCACCCGCATCGCCTGGGGGATCACGACCCGGCGCAGCGTCTTGCTGTGGCTCATGCCGAGCGCGTGCGAGGCCTCCGTCTGGCCCTCGTCGACCGAGAGCAGACCGGCACGGCAGATCTCCGCCATGTACGCGGCCTCGTTGAGGCCGAGGCCCAGCAGCGCCGTCAGCAGCGGCGTCATGAAGCTCGACCAGTAGTCCTTGTAGATCGGCCCGAGGTTGATGTACTCGAAGACCAGACCGAGGTTGAACCAGACGAACAGCTGGACCAGGACCGGTGTACCGCGGAAGAACCAGATGTAGGACCACGCGATCGACGAGGTCACCGGGTTCTTCGACAGACGCATGACGGCCAGCAGGATGCCGCCGACCACGCCGATCACCATCGACAGGACGGTGAGCAGCAGCGTCTGGCCGACGCCCTTGATGATCCGGTCGTCGAAGAAGTAGTCCGGGACCGCGCCCCAGTTGATCTTGCCCTGGCTGAAGGCGTAGATGATGGCGAAGAGCGCGGCGATGGCGATGACCGCCGAGACGTACCGGCCGTAGTGCCGGACCGGAATGGCCTTGATCGCCTCCGGACCGGCCGGCGGTGTGGGGGGTGCGGGCGACCGGTCGGCCGGGCCCGTCTTCTCGATGTCAGTCACGGCTGATGCCTTTCAGCGCCGGATCCGGTCAGGATCCGCCGTTCAGCTTGGCCTCGGTGACCGCGCCGGCCTCCACGCCCCACTTGGCGATGATCTTCTCGTACTCGCCGTTCTTGATGATCGCCTCCAGGGCCGCCTGGATGGCCTTGGTGAGCTGGTCGTTGCCCTTGGCGACGGCGATGCCGTACGGGGCCGCCTCGACCTGCTCGCCGACGATCTGGAAGTCCTTGCCGCCGCCCGAGGTCTTCACCGCGTACGCGGCGACCGGGAAGTCGGAGGAGCCGGCGTCGGCCCCGCCGGAGCGCAGCCGGGTCTGGGCCTGGAGGTCGTTGTCGTACGACTCGATGGCGATCTTCTTGCCGCCGGTGCACTTCTTGGACTCGGCCTTGGCCAGGTCGTTGGAGACGGTGTTGCGCTGGACGGCGATCTTCTTGCCGCAGAGGTCGGCCCAGGTCTTGATTCCCTGGTCGTCGCCCTTCTTGGTGTAGATCGAGACACCGGCGGTGAAGTAGTCGATGAAGTCGACGCCCTCGCCGACCTTCTTCTTCGTCTCGGGGTCGATGCCCTCCTGACGGTCCTTGGTGTCCGTCATGGCCGACATCGCCACGTCGTAGCGCTTGGCGCGCAGACCGGTGACCAGGGTGTCGAAGGTGCCGTTCTCGAACTGGAACTCCACGCCGAGCTGCTTGCCGAGCGCGGCGGCCAGGTCCGGGTCGATGCCGACCGTCTTGCCCGAGCCGTCCTTGAACTCGACCGGCGGGTACGCGATGTCCGAACCGACCTTGATGACGCCCTTGGACTTGATGTCCGCGGGGAGGAGGTCGGCGGGCGAGGAGGCCGCGGCGGACGCGCCGTCGCTCGCCTTGGCCGAGGCCGAGTCACTGGAGTTGTTCTTCGTCTGGTCGCCACAGGCGGTCAGCAGCATGGTGCCGGCGACCGCGATGGCGCCGACCGCGGCAATCCGGGACTTCGCGGTCGTGCGACGCGTGGTACGTGCGGTCATGGTGGGGTTCCTCCGGCAGGTGAGGGTGGTGTCGCCAGGCGGTATGGCACACGGCGTCGGGTGTCGCCGCCTTGTGTGATTACGGCATCTTGCCATTCGGACTAGCCCAATCAGGGGGCACCGCATGTCAAAATCGGGTAACGGGACACCCCCGAACCCAGTGGGCCGGCACATCAAGGCCGGACCTTTCCCTGGAATCGCTTCTTCATGCCGGAAGATCCACCGACCTGGACCTGCTCTGGGCGGATTTCGTGTCGCCTGGCCGACTTGTGTGTATGTCCCACTATGAGACGCGTCACCGTGGGTATACCGACTCGTCTGCGGTGCGGCCTGTCCGGTAAGAAGGACGTTTACACCCCTCATCCGGGGCTCAGGGCGCGTGTGCGGCGCGCCCGCGCGTATGAATCCCTCCCTGCCGAGGCGGACCAATCGCCAGTGCGGGGAACGTACGCGGTGCCCACCCACCCCTCCTCAACCAGGAGTGGCCACCCTCGAACGATGAAGACTTAAGGGGTCAACACCATGGCAGCGGAGATCGTCAATCCTCGCAGCGACAGCAAGACGGACAGTACGACCGACAGCACCACCGACGAGCCGTTCGATCCGGCCTTCGCGCTCCACCGGGGCGGGAAGATGGCCGTGCAGGCCACCGTCCCGATCCGGGACAAGGACGACCTGTCCCTCGCGTACACGCCCGGCGTGGCGAAGGTGTGCAGCGCGATCGCCGAGAACCCGGAGCTCGTCCACGACTACACCTGGAAGTCGCAGGTCGTCGCCGTCGTGACGGACGGCACCGCGGTGCTCGGTCTCGGCGACATCGGCCCCGAGGCCTCCCTCCCCGTGATGGAGGGCAAGGCGATCCTGTTCAAGCAGTTCGGCGGGGTGGACGCGGTGCCGATCGCGCTCGCGACCACCGACGCGGACGAGATCGTGGAGACCGTCGTCCGGCTCGCCCCGTCCTTCGGCGGTGTGAACCTGGAGGACATCTCGGCGCCGCGCTGCTTCGAGATCGAGCGCAAGCTCCAGGAGCGGCTCGACATTCCCGTCTTCCACGACGACCAGCACGGCACGGCCGTGGTCACGCTCGCCGCCCTGCGCAACGCGGCGAAGCTGTCCGGGCGCGGCCTGGGCGAGCTGCGCGGCGTCATCTCGGGCGCGGGCGCGGCCGGGGTCGCCATCGCCAAGTTCCTGCTGGAGGCGGGGCTCGGCGATGTCGCCGTCGCCGACCGCAAGGGCATCGTCAGCCGGGACCGCGAGGACCTGACCGACGTCAAGCGGGAGCTGGCCGAACTCACCAACAAGGCCGGCATCTCGGGATCCCTGGCGGACGCGCTGGCCGGTGCGGACATCTTCATCGGTGTCTCCGGCGGTACGGTCCCGGAGCCGGCCGTCGCCTCGATGGCACCCGGCGCCTTCGTGTTCGCCATGGCGAACCCCAACCCCGAGGTGCACCCCGACGTCGCGCACAAGTACGCGGCGGTCGTGGCGACCGGGCGGTCGGACTACCCGAACCAGATCAACAACGTGCTGGCGTTCCCCGGGATCTTCGCGGGCGCGCTCCAGGTGCGGGCGTCGCGGATCACCGAGGGCATGAAGATCGCCGCGGCGAACGCGCTGGCCGACGTGGTGGGCGACGAGCTGGCCGCCGACTACGTGATCCCGTCGCCGTTCGACGAGCGGGTCGCCCCGGCGGTGACGGCCGCGGTGGCCGCGGCGGCGCGGGCGGAGGGTGTCGCCCGGCGTTGAGCTGAGTGAGTGCGGGGGTTCGGGCGCGGCGCCTTTCCGGGAGGCGCTGCCCCCGGACCCCTGCTCCTCAAGCGCCGGAGGGGCTGGATTCCCGCCCGAGGGGCTTGCCACACGCGCGGTGCGTGTCACACCCGCAGCCGGTTACGCCCGGCCACGGCCCGGCCTATCGTCGGGCCCATGTTCGCCGCCTACGCATCCCGCCTCGACCGCGACCACCCCCTCAACGGCCTTGAGCTGGGCGAACGCCCGGCTCCCGAGGCGCGTCCCGGGTGGACCACCGTCAACGTCCGGGCCGCCTCCCTCAACCACCACGACCTCTGGTCCCTGCGCGGTGTCGGGATCACCGAGGACAAGCTGCCGATGATCCTCGGCTGCGACGCCGCGGGCACCGACCAGGACGGCAACGAGGTCGTCCTGCACTCCGTCATCGGCCAGACCGGACACGGGGTCGGCCCCGACGAGCCCCGCTCCATCCTCACCGAGCGCTACCAGGGCACGTTCGCCGAGCAGGTGACCGTCCCCAGCTGGAACGTGCTGCCGAAGCCGAAGGAACTCACCTTCGAGCAGGCCGCCTGTCTGCCCACCGCCTGGCTGACCGCGTACCGGATGCTCTTCACCAACGCCGGTGTGCGGCCCGGTGACTCCGTCCTCGTCCAGGGCGCCGGTGGCGGTGTCGCGACCGCCGCGATCGTCCTCGGCCGGGCCGCCGGTCTGCGGATCTACGCCACCAGCCGCGACGAGGCCAAGCGCGAGCGGGCCGTCGCACTCGGCGCGATCGAGGCGTACGAGCCCGGCGCGCGGCTGCCCCACCGGGTCGACGCCGTCATCGAGACGGTCGGCGCCGCCACCTGGTCGCACTCCGTCAAGTCCCTGCGCCCCGGCGGCACGCTGGTCATCTCCGGGGCCACCAGCGGCGACCGCCCCTCGCACGCCGAACTGACCCGGATCTTCTTCCTGGAGCTGAAGGTCGTCGGCTCGACCATGGGGTCCAAGGACGAACTGGAGGACCTCCTGGCCTTCTGCGCGACCACGGGCGTGCGGCCCGTCATCGACGAGGTGCTGCCGTTGGAGCGGGCCCGCGAGGGGTTCGAGCGGCTCGCCTCGGGTGACCAGTTCGGGAAGATCGTGCTGACTGTCAACCAGGGTTGACGAGCGCCATGGTGTCAACGTAAGTTGACACCATGACCGATGCAACGGATCTCGCCGAGCGTGCCGGTGACCGCGACCCCCGTGTGGGGCTGCGGTCGGTCGCCGCGCTGCGGCGCCTGCTGGAGCAACTGGAAGCCGTACAAGTCGGAAGCGCCCGTGAGCAGGGCTGGTCGTGGCAGGAGATCGCTGCCGAACTGGGCGTCAGCCGGCAGGCCGTGCACAAGAAGTACGGGAGGCATTGATGTTCGAGCGATTCACCAAGGGCGCCCGCGCCACCGTGGGCGGCGCCGTGGCCCATGCCGAACGGGTCGACGCCGACAAGGTCTCCGAGGAGTTTCTGCTGCTGGCTCTGCTGGACCAGGAGGGCGGCCGGGCGCCGTTCGCCCTGGCCGCGCTGGGCCTCACCGACCGCAGGGAGTCCGTGGAGGCGGCCCTGGCCGACGCGCGCAGGCGCGGCGGTATGACGAGGGCCGACGCGGACGCCCTCGCGGACATCGGCATCGATCTCGGCGCGATCGTGTCCCGGGTCGAGGAGACGCACGGCGAGGGGGCTCTGGGGGGCGGCCGCGGCGGACGTCGTCGGCGCACGGGGCATCGCCCGTTCACCCCGGGTGCCAAGAAGATCCTGGAGCGGGCGCTCCGGATCGCGGTCGGCCGCGGGGACCGCTTCATCGGCGAGGAGCACCTCCTGCTCGCTCTCACCGCGTCCCCCGGAGTCGTCGCCGATGTGCTCGCCGAGCACGGTGCGACGTACGGGACGGTCAGCCATGCGCTGTACGGGGACGGCGAAGCGGGCGGGGACCGCGAGGCGGGCTGAACGACGGGCGGCCCGGGGAGTGTCACCGCTCCCCGGGCCGCCCGGCCGGTCGGTTCCGGTCCCGTTCGGTCCGGCAGCGGTTCTGGCCGGTTTCGGTCCGGCACCGGTTCTGGTCCCGTTCGGTCCGGCGCCGGTCCTGGTCCGCTCCGGTCCTACTCCGCGCCGCCGTCGGTGTCCTTCCGCAGCAGCGCACCGATGTGGGCCGCCGCCGTCGACAGGTGGCGGCGGGCCTCCGCGAGCTGGTCCTCCGTCACCCCCCGGTCCCTGGCCGCATCCCGGATGTCGTCGCGGAAGCGGTCGAGCAGGCGGTCCAGGTCGCGGGCCGGGTCGCCGGTGCCGCCCGCGTCCTTGCCCCACTCGGGGTCCGTCGCGGCTGCGTCCGGCTTCACGTAGGGCGGCCAGTTGCCGGTACGGGCGAAGCCGCCCAGCTGGCCGGTGATCTCGGCCAGCCCTTCCCGTACGCCCGCCGGCCAGTCGCCCCGGGCGAAGTGGTCCTGGACCTGGCGGGCGGCGTTCTGCATCTGCTCGCGCGCCCTGTCCTGGGCCTCCTTGGCCTGGCGGCGGGCCTGCTGGGCCTCCTCGCGGGCGCGGCGGGACTCGTCCTTCGCCCGGCGGGCCTGCTCCTTCCACTCCTGCTTCGCCTTGCGCAGCTCCTCCTTGGCGGTGCGCCAGGACTCCTTGTCGGCGAAGTCGCCGAAGTCACCGAAGTCCCCGACCCCGAAGCCGCCGAAGGGGGGCTCCTTGGCGGTCCTGCCGCCCGGCCGGGAAGAGCCCGTGTGCCGCGACTCGTCGGCCGCCGCGCGCATCTCGCTGCGCAGCTTGCCCGCCGCGCCCCGGACGTCGTCGCGGATCTCGGCGGCCAGCTCGGAGACCGACTCCCGGATCTCCAGCTCCAGATCGGCGAGCTCGCCGGTGCGGCCCGCCAGTTCGGCGCGGCCGGCGTCCGTGATCGAGTAGACCTTGCGGCCGCCCTCGGTGGCGTGCGTGACGAGGCCCTCCGCCTCCAGCTTGGCCAGGCGCGGGTAGACGGTGCCCGCGGAGGGGGCGTACAGACCCTGGAAGCGTTCCTCCAGGAGCCTGATCACCTCGTAGCCGTGGCGGGGGGCCTCGTCGAGCAGCTTCAGCAGGTAGAGGCGCAGGCGGCCGTGGGCGAAAACGGGGGGCATCTCAGAGCACCTTTCCGGTCGGCTCGGCGTCGTGCGGTTCGTCCTCGGCCGGTGGGCGGCGCAGCAGGGCGATCGATCCCGAGATCGTCGTCGCCCTCAGTGTCCCCGTTCCGGAACCCAGTGTGCCGGTGATCTTCTTCGCACCCCACTGGCCGCTGACCCGGAGGTCCTCGAAGCCGTTGGAGACGGAGCCGCTCGCGGTGTTCGCCTCGACCTTCGCGTCGGCCGGGTGCGGCAGCCGGATGGCGAGCTCGCCGGAAACCGTGGCCAGCCGGACATCCGTGGGCTGCCCGGTCGGGTCGAGGTCGAGCACCATGCTGCCGCTGACGGACTCCGCTTTCAGGGAGGATCCGGCGCCCTCGACGACGGTCAGGTCGCCGGAGACCGAGTGGAAGCGCAGATCGCCCGTGACGGCCTGGGCCTCCACGTTGCCGGACACGGTCTCCGCGCCGACCGGCCCGGCGATCCCGACGAGCGTGGTGTCGCCGGTGACGCCGCGTACGTCGGTACGGCCGCGGATCCCGGAGACGAACGCGCCCGCGCTGACCACGCCCACCTCCACCGCCGATCCGGCCGGGACCGCGAGGGAGACCACCGCCCGGCGGTGCCAGCCCTTGCGGTCGAGCCACTTGAGCACGCTCTGCCAGGCCAGGTCCTCGTACGAGACGGTCAGGACGCCGTCCTCCTGCGTGACGATCAGCGGTGGTCCCTCGATGTCGGAGACCTCCAGCCTGGCGGTCGGCTCGTCGGTACCGACGACGTTGACCGTCCCGTTGACGACGCGCACGCTCAGCGCGGTCACGGGTTCGTCGAAGGTGAGCTTGCGAGGCTCGGCGATGGCCCACGTCGACACAGGCATGGATCTGACCTCCTGGGGAGCGCGGATGACGCAACATATCGCGTCTCTTGCAGAACACGATATATCGCGGATGGGGGAAGTCAAGGCCGGTCTCGGGGGAGTGGAGGGGGTGACGGCCAGGCTGAAGTGCATCAAAACCGGGCAATCTGCCCTACGGTGTGGGGCATGGACGCGACATCACCCGTGGGGGCACTGCTGCTGTGCCGGACCGAACCGGACACCGTGCGGCCGGTCGCCCATCTGCTGCGCGAGCGGATGCTGCTCGCGCCCGCCGGCGAGGACTGGAGCGTCCTCGTGCCGGAGGGAACGCCCTGGCGGGGCGGGGACGCCGGGCCGCCGGCGGAGCGGGTTCCTCGGGGAGCTGTGCGGGCCCGGGCCCGCACAGCTCCCCGAGGAACCCGCGCCCCCCACCCGTACCGGAGCGGGGGCCGCGCCGGACAGCGATGCCCCTGACCGGGACGAGGAGGCCCGGCCCGAGGGGCCGCGTGGGCCGCGGGGTGACGGGAAGATCTCCCTGTACCCCCTCCCGGGCCGGGCGCGTGCGTCCCGCGACGACGACCACGGCTCCGGCCGGCGGCCCCCGCCGGGCGCCCCCGGCACCGCGCTCACCTTCGGCGTGCCCGCGGCCCCCGTGCTGCCCGCCCCGCTCGAACTCACCCGCGCCCTGCGCCCGTTACAGCGCTACCACCCGGCCTCCGCCCCGCTGCGGCGCGCCCTGGACGAGACGGCGACCGCGGAACGCAGCGCCCGGGCGGGCGGCATGATCATGCCGGTGTTCCGCGGCATCCGCCGGGGCGATGCCATCCTCCAGTGCGTCATGGACGCCTCCTCCTCCATGCTGGTGTGGGACCGGATGTTCCGTGAACTCCAGCGCATATTCGCGCAGTTGGGCGCCTTCCGGGATGTCCAGGTGCGCTATCTGCACCAGGGTCCCGACGGCGGATGCGCGGTCAGCCGCAGCTCCGACCCGGCCGCGGGCCCCCTGCACTCCGCGGACCGGCTCAGCGATCCGACCGGGCGCCGGGTCACCGTCGTCATCAGCGACTGCGCCGGACCGCTCTGGCACAGCGGGCGCGCCCACCGGCTGCTGCACCAGCTGGCCTGCCAGTCCCCGGTCGCGGTCCTGCAACCGCTGCCGCAGCGCATGTGGAACCGGACCAGGCTGCCCGTCACCTTCGGCTCCCTCTCGCGGGGCGACGGCCCGGCCGGCGCGGCGCAGCTGAAGGTCGCCGAGGACGCCGGGACGGGTCCCGCCGTGCACCCGGGAGCCCTGGCCGTGCCGGTCCTCCCGCCGACGGCGGACGCGCTCGGGGCCTGGGCCCGGCTGCTCTCCGGCACCGGTGCGGCCCGGATCGACGGAGCCGTCGGCTGGGTGCGGGCCGACCAGCCCGCGGCCGCGGCCCAGCGGTCCGGCGGATCGCTCTCCTCGCTCCAGCTCGTCAGCCGCTTCCGCTCGGTCGCCTCACCGGCCGCCGGACAACTCGCCGTCCATCTGGCGGCGGCCCCCCTCTACCTCCCGGTGATGCAGCTCGTGCAGCGCACGATGCTTCCCCACTCGGGACCCTCCGAACTGGCCGAGGTGCTGCTCAGCGGACTGCTCACCCGCGCCGACGGCGGTGGCGGCCGCGGGCAGTGGTACGCCTTCGAGCCGGGTGTCCAGGACGCACTCCTCGGACCGCTCGGCCGTGACGAGGCCCTGCTCGTGCTGAAGCACTGTTCGCAGTACATCGAGCAGCGGTTCGGCAAGGGCGGCCCCAACTTCCCTGCCCTGGCCTTCGCCCAGCTCGGGGACGGCACACTGGGCGGTGCACGGCCCGGCGCCGTCACCCGGACCCGGCCCGGCGACGGGGCGCGGGACACCAGGGAGGGCGAGGCGGACGGCGGCGGTGAGCCGGACGGGATCGAGGGCGAGGAGGACGGCGGCGGCGAGCCGGAGGGGATCGGGGGCGAGGAGGACGAGCCGGGCGACGGCCGGGGCGTTCCGCACGCGTTCGCCGAGGTCGCGGCCCGTGTGCTGGAGCGCTTCATGCCCGTACCCCCCGGGTTCGTGACCCAGGAGCCCGCCGACGGGTCGGACCTCGCGGAAGCCGGTACGAGCCCCGCGGTGGAACAGGCCCGCGAGCTCGTGCGCCAGTTCGAGGCGGACAAGATGGTGCAGCGCCTGATCGACGCCGTCCAACTGCTCAGAGGAGCCGCCGGGAGCGCCCCGCGGTCCACCGCGGGCCCGGAGCTCTGGGCCGAGTACGCGCGGTGCGCGCTGAGGCTCTGGGAGGTGCGGGGCGGCGACGAACTCCTCGGCGAGGCCAGGCGGGCCGCCGAACGGGCCGTGGCCCACCCCGGTGCCGTACGCGAACGCGCGGTGCTGGCCCAGGTACTGCACGCGGCGGCCGACGACGGGCGGCGGCGCGGGGACCGGCGCGGCGCCCTGGACCTCCTGCGGCGCGCCGAGCGCGAGTACATCCTCGCCTGCGCGGCCCCCGGAATGGAGCCGGCCGAGGCCCTGCGGCTCACCCTGGAGCGGGTGCGGGCCCTGGAGGCGCAGTGGCGGCTCGACGGCGACAGCGCCCTGCTCCAGAGCGCCTGCGGGATGCTGGAGGCCTTCGCCGACTCCTGGCCCGACCAGGAGAACCGCCCGGCCGCCCTGCCGCTCCAGCACGGCAGGACGCTGCTGAAACTGGCCGGTGCCACCGAGGACCCGGAGCAGTCCCGGGAGTACGCACGGCAGTCCGCCCGCTCCCTGCGCACGGCGTTCGCCCAGGGCGGCGGCCACACCACGGGCACCGAGACCCGTATCGTGCTGGATCTGGTGGACGCCCTGCTCGCCTCGGGCGAGGAGCCGGACGAGGCCGCGGCCCTGACCGGCCAGGCGCTGGAGACCGTACGCGAAGGGCGCCGGCGCGCCCAGTTGCAGACCAGGGCCGGACGGGTCCGGACGGCCCGCTACGAGCACACCGGCGACCCGGCCGAACTCGTCGCCGCCGCTGAGTGGTTCGCCCGCGCCGCCCGCGGCACCCCGCGCGACTCACGGGCCCACACCGACCTGCTCGCCGAGTGGGGGGCCACGCTGCTGCGCCGCGCCGAACTGCCGGACGGCGGTGCGTACGTCGGCGCGGCCGTACGGGTGCTGCGCGACTGCCGGTCCGAGACACCCGCGGGCGGAGCGCACCAGTCCGAGCGGCTGCTCATGCTCGGCCGGGCCCTGATGCTGCGGCACCGGGCCGTCGCGGACCGGGTCGACCTGCGGGAGGCCGAGCATCTGCTCAGGCTGGCGGCGCAGGAGGCGACGGCTCCGCTGACCGCGGCCCGTTGCTGGCTGGAGCTGGGGCGGGCCTGCCTGGAGGCCGCCGAGGTACTGGACCGCCCGGCCCGGCGGGACGACGCCGCCGAGGCCTTCCGGTCGGCTGCCGAGTCCGCCGCGGAGGCGGAAGCGGAGCAGCTGAGTCCACAACAGGTTCAAGAGGCTGTGGAGTTGGGTGCTACAGCCAACCACTGGCGGGGTAAGACCTATGAGAGTGCGGGGCGCCCCCGGGCCGCGCGGGACGCGTACCGGGCGGCCCGTCAGGAGTGGCGGAAACTGCCGGACGGCGGCGGCGCGGCGGGCGAGTCGACCGCCGGGCGGCTGGCCGAGCTGGAGCGCTGAGTGCTCAACGGCGAGCACAGGGCGTCGCGCGACCGGTGACGCCCGGTGTGATCCACATGAAGGGCCCGAGGCGGGTCAGGGACGCGGGACCGGCGGTGTGCGCTCAACGACGAGCGCCGCACGGCGGTCCCGGTGCTGCACTACGGGGAGGCGTGATGAGCGAGTCGACACGTGAGGACGGGGCGGGGGCGACCGGTGCCGCCGGCGAGCTGCCGGATCTGCTGGGCCTCGATCTGGAGTCCCTGCGGACCATGGACCACCCCGTGCTGTCCGAGGTGGTCGCGGATCTGCGCGACCGCGTCGAACAGCCGCGGGAGATGCTCTGGGGATTCAACAACGCCTTCTGAGGCGGGGCGCCGCCCCGCGATCACGCGGTCCGGGGCGGACAACGTGTCCCAGGCGCGCCGCCGCCCGCTGTCCGGGGCGCCGACGACCACGACTTCACCGCCCGGGACCGACCGGCTCCCGCCGCGCGACACGGGGGCCGGACGACCCCCGCCGTACGACGCGGGGGCCGGCCGGCCCGGGCAGCCGGTTCCGGGCGCCGTCCCGGCAGACGTACAGCACGGGGGTGCCCGAGTGGCCCGACCATCGACGCCGCGGCGGACGGAGGCGGCGGTGCGCCCGGAACCGGCGCCGTTCTCCTCGGCGGAGACCCCGGTGCCCTTCGGGCAGTTCATCGTGAAGGTGCACGGCCGCTGCAACCTCGCGTGCCGCTACTGCTACCTCTACGAGGGCCCTGACGCGACCTGGCGGACCCGGCCCGCCGCCGCCTCGCCCGCCGTCCTCGACCGCACCGCGGACCGGATCGCCGAACACGCGGCCACCCACCGGCTCCGCCATGTCGCGCTCGTCCTGCACGGCGGCGAACCCCTCCTCGCAGGCCCCGACCGGCTCGCCGCCCTCGCCGACCGGCTGCGTGAGCGCGTGCCCGTCGGCTGCACCGTGCACGCCACCGTGCAGACCAACGCCACCCTGCTCACCGACGCGAAGGCCGCCACCCTCGCCCGGCACGGCATCCGCATCGGCATCAGCCTGGACGGCGGCCTGGCCGCACACAACACCCAGCGCACCGACCACGCGGGCCGCCCCTCCTGGCCCGCCGCCTCGCGCGGCGCCCGGCTGCTCGCCGACCGTCACCCGGAGGCGTACGCGGGCATCCTCACGGTCGTCGACCCGCGCACCGACCCCCTGGAGATGTACGAGTCACTGCTCGCCCTGCGCCCCCCGGCCCTGGACCTCCTGCTGCCGCACGGCAACTGGACCAGCCCGCCGCCGGGCCTGGCGGACCGGGCCGGGCCGCCCACCGGCCCCCGGCCGGGCCGCGCCACTCCGTACGGCGACTGGCTGTGCACCGTCTTCGACCGCTGGTGGCCGGCCGCCCGGCGGGAGACCCGGATCAGGCTCTTCGAGGAGTGCATCGCCCTGCTTCTCGGGCTGCCCGCCGCCACGGAGTCCCTCGGACTCGACCCCGTCAACGCGGTCGTGGTCGAGACGGACGGATCGATCGAACAGGTCGACTCCCTCAAGTCCGCCTATGACACCGCGGCCGCCACCGGACTCGACGTCTTCCGCCACACCTTCGACGACGCCCTGCGCCACCCCGGCGTCGCCGCACGCCAGGCAGGGGCCGGTGCACTCGCCGCCGTCTGCCGGGCCTGCCCGCTGCTGAACGTCTGCGGCGGCGGCCACTACGCCCACCGGTACCGCGCAGAGAACGGCTTCGTCAATCCGTCCGTCTACTGCGCCGACCTCGACCGGCTGGTCCGCCACGTGGCGGACCGGCTCGCCGACGCAACCGCAGGAGACCCCCCATGAGCTCCGCCATCCCCGACCGCGCCCTGCGCGAACTCGGCCGCACCGAAGGCACCGCCGACACCCTCGGCCTGCTCGTACGCGACCAGGACACCCGCCGTCTCGTCCTCCTCCGGGCCCTCCTCGACGCGGCAGCCGCAGCGCCCGCGGCCCTCTGCCCGCCCCCACTGCTCGACCGGCTGCACAAGGACTGGGCGCTGCTCGAAGCCGCCGAGCGCACCGACCGGGCCGCGGTGCGCGCCGTGCTGTTCCACCCCATGACGGGCCCCTGGGCCGAGGGCCTCCTGGCCGGCCTCACCACGCGGACCGTGGCGGGCCCCGACCTCCTCGCCGCGCTGGCCCATCTGACCGCCCTCGCCGCAGCGGCCGCGATCCGCGCCGGGATGCCCGTCACCGCCCGGCTGACGGTCCGCGGCGGACAGCTCTCCCTGCCCACACTCGGGGCGGTGCGCGCCCAGGACGGGCCGGCCGGCATCGTCTTCGAGGACGGCGAGATGACCGTCCGGCCGGCCGGCGGACCGGCCCTGACGGTAAGGACCCAGCCGGACGGCACCCTGAGCTCCGCCGACCCCCGCTGGCTCCCGGTGCTCATGCTGCACCCCGTGCTGCCCGGCACCGGACCCGTGCCCCTGGACGACACCGACCCGTACCGCACCCGCGGAACGGGCCTGGAGCGGCACGGACTGAGCGCGGCCACCCACATCGACGACCAGGAACGCAAGGCCTGGATCGCGTCCTGGTCCGGAGTCGAACCGCTGCTCCGGCTCGGCGGCGAGCACCGGCTCACCGAAGCGGCCGTGCTGCTGCGCTGCCTCGTCCCGCTCGGCCCGCCGCCCGGCTCGGGACCCACCGGCGAGGCCGCGGCGCACTGCAGCGGCACCCGGCGCGAGGCCTTCGGCGCGGTGCTCAGCAGCAAGCCCGCCACCCCCGCCTACTTCGCCTCGACGCTCGTCCACGAGCTCCAGCACACCAAACTCGCCGCGCTCGGCGCCCTCGTCCCGCTCCACCACGAGGACGCCGTGCCCCGCCACTTCGCGCCCTGGCGCGCCGACCCCAGGCCCTTCGACGGGCTGTTCCAGGGCGCCTACTCGCACCTCGCGCTCGCCGACTACTGGCAGCGTTTCGCGCTCGGCGCCCGGCGCGTCACCCCTCGCGACCTGGCCTGGGCCGAACATGCCCGCTGCCGCCAGCAGGTCGGGGCCGTACTGCCCGTGCTGGCCGGATCGGCCCGGCTGACCAGCGAGGGACGCGTGCTCGTCAACGAGATGATCACGCTCTACCACCGTCTGGAGGATTCGCCGCCACCCACGGGTCACCTCGCGCGCGCGGACGCGTACGTGAACACCACGAGGGTGATATGGCAGCAGAGGAACGGATCACCCAGGACCTGAGCAGCCAGGTGATTCCGGCCGGAGCGGGCACGCCCCGGTGTATCGTGAAAAGGCTCACAACGATGTCAGGGAGACGGTTGAATGCCCGGTACGCGTAAGCAAGTTGGAGCAATCGGGGCGCAGACCGTCACCCTCAGTTTCGCCGGGTTCAACCGGGCCTGGGCGGCGTGGATCGCGGACCGTTTGGAGCGCCGTGGAGTGACGGTCGTCCAGCAGCGCTGGGACCCTCAGGTGGAGGTCCCGCTGGAGGACGCGTTGCAGGACCTGACGCTCTCCCGCGGCCGGGTCCTGGTCCTGCTCAGCGACTGGTACTTCCAGCTGGGCCCGCGCAGCCACGAGGAGTGGAACCGGGCCCTGCGCGAGGTCGTCGCCCCCGACCCCGACCGGTTCGCCGCGGTCTCCATCACGACCTCCGCCCTGCCCGGCGCCACCTCCGTGTTCGGCGCCGCGGACCTCACCAACGTCGGCGCGGTCGAGGCGGAACGCCGACTGCTCGTACGCCTGGGCCTGCCCACGACCTCACTGCCCGAGGCCACGGAGGCCCGGACCGGGCCCCGCTTCCCGTTCGACACCCCCGAGGTGTGGGGCGGGGTCCCGCGCCGCAACACCCGTTTCACCGGTCGCGAGGAACTCCTCAGCAAGGCCTACCAGGCGCTCCAGGACGCGGGGGCGGGCGCGGGTGTGGTCACGCTGCACGGCATGTCCGGCGTCGGCAAGACGCAGCTGGCCGCCGAGTACGTCTACCGCTTCGGTTCCGAGTACGACGTGGTGTGGTGGGTGCCCGCGGACCGGCGCGCGCTCTACCGTCAGAAGCTCGCCGAACTCGCTCCGGAACTGGGCCTGTCCACCGGCGCCGAGTACGGCGAACGCCTCCGCGCCGTCCGTGACTCGCTGCGCCGCGGCGACCCGCACGGCCACTGGCTGCTGATCCTGGACGGCGCGGACGAACCCGACCAGATCTGGGACCTGGTCCCGACCGGCCCCGGACACGTCCTGATCACCTCCCGCAATCCGGAGTGGAGCGAGCACAACAGCAACCTCGTCGAGGTCCCGGTCTACGAGCGCGAGGAGTCGGTCGCCTTCATCCGCCGCCGAGCCCCCCGCCTCACCCACACCGAGGCCGACCGGCTCGCCGAGGCGCTGGAGGACCTCCCGCTGCTGCTCGACCAGACCGCGGGCTGGCTCAACGACTCCGACATGTCGGTCGAGGAGTACATCGACCTCCTCGGCGGCGGCATCGACCAGGACGTCGTCAAGGTCTCCGCGGACTTCCCCCTCGCCTTCCAGACCGCCTGGTCGATACTGCTGAACAAACTCCGCGACACCGTCCCCGAGTCCGTCGACCTGCTCCGCCTGTGCAGCTTCTTCGCGCCCGGCTCCATTCCCGTACGGCTGCTGAAGGAAATGCCGTCCGGGGAACTGCCCGAACAGCTCTCGGGCCTGATGAACGACCCGCTGCTGTGGAACAAGGCGATCGGTCAGCTGCGCCAGTACTCCGTGGTCCGCCTGGAGTCCCACGACTCGATCATCGACGACGCGTCCTCCGGTGAGTCGATCTACCTGCACCGCATGGTCCACCAGATCGTCCGCAAGGACATGCCGGACCAGGACCGCCGGGAGTTCATCGACGTCGTACGCCGCGCCCTGGCGGCCGCGGACCCCGGCCGCCCCACGGACACCCGGCTGTGGCCCACGTACGCGGAGATCACCCCGCACCTGAAGTGGGCCGACGTGCTGCGCAGCACGGATCCGGCCGTGCACGGTCTGGTGCTCAACTGCCTTCGCTACATGTACCTCTCCGGGGAGTACCGCGCCGGGATCAAGCTGGGCGCGCGTGCCATGGAGGCCTGGCGGGAGCTGCTGGGCGAGAACCACCCGCGTCTGTGGGACCTCAGCTACAACTACGCGAACCTGCTGCGGGCCGTGGGTGACTACGCCGGAACCGAGGCCATCGAGCGGGCGGCCGTGGACCATCTGCGGGCCGAGCGGGGCGCACAGGACCTGGAGCACCTGCGTGCGGCCGGCGGTCTGGCGGCCGATCTGCGGGGGCTGGGGCGGTACGAAGAGGCCCACGAGATGTCCGAGTGGATCCTGGGTGCCTACCGGGAGCTGCTGGGTGAACAGGACTCGCGCACGCTCAACGCGCAGAACAACCTGGGTGCGTCCCTGCGTCTCCTCGGCCGGTACAAGGAGGCACTGGAACTCAACCGGCGCACCCTGGAATCCCGTAGGCAGTTGCTCCGCCCGCGCCATAGCTGGACGCTCTACTCGGAGATCAACTACGCCACCGACCTGCGCCTGCTCGGCCGGTACAGCGAGGCCGAGTCACTCCAGGCCCAGAGTGCCCAGGTGCACCGCACCGTGATGAAACCGGACAACCCGCAGACCCTGCGCGCCGAACACAACCTGGCCCTGTGCCTGTACCGCTCGGGGAAGCGCGGCGAAGCCGCGGACCTCTTCACCCGGGTGCTGGAACGGGGCGAGCGGGTCCTGGGCGAAACCGACCCCCTGACCATGATGTTCGCGGCCAGTCAGAGTTTCTTCGCCCGGGAGCACGCCGACATCGACCAGGCCAGGGCCATAAGCGAGAAGGTCGTGGGTGGATATGTCGACATGCTGGGTGAGGAGCATCCTTATGTCGCGGGCACGCGTGCCAACCACGCGCTGATCCTGCGCAACGTCGGCGAGCGGGACCAGGCGCACCACCTGCTGGAGGAAGCGCTCATCGACATGGGCCGGGCCGTGGGGGAGAACCACCCATGGACCCTGGGCTGTGCAGTCAACGCTTCGGCCCTGAGGAACCTCGTGGGCGACCCGGAATCCGCGGCCGCGCTGACGGACGCGATCAGCAGCCGGGCCATTGAGGTGCTGGGGCGCACCCACCCGCTGACGCTCTCCGCCCGCATCGCGCACGCGGCGGACCTGCGCGGCCTGCGCGACCTGCAACATGCGGACAAGGTGGAGTCGGAGGCGCTGGACGATCTGAAGAAGACACTGGGTGCCCAGCACGTCCACACCGTGTCGGCACGGTCCCGCGTCCGGCCGTACTGGGACTTCGAACCGCAGATGATCTGATTCATGGATTCATTGATGCAGCGTCAGTATCCTTGCTGTACGCAGGAGTTGTGAGACCAGGGGGGCGCATGACGGTCGTGGTGGGGTCGGTGGCACCCGGCGAGGACGGTCCGATACCGGTCGTGGTGGACGCCGAGGCGTACACCACGACCCAGTCGCCCGTCACCGACGCGGACTCGCTGTACGGGAGCGTGGACACCCGGGACGGCACAGGTGCCGCCCGGCGCGCGCTGGGCGCGGCCGGCGATCTGTACGGGGACGGCCTCGATCTCGCCCGTCGCTGCGCCTCCCAGGCCATGCGCAGGCTGGGCGACCTCGGGGACGGGCTGCGGCCCGACGAGGTCGAGCTCCAGGTCGGCATCACCTTCGAGGCGGGCATGGCCGCGGTGGTGAAGGCCGGTGCGGAGGCGCAGATCCAGGTCACGTTCCGCTGGCAGCCGGGGCGCGAGGAGCAGGCGACCGCGGTTGTGGCCCCGTCGTGAGCGAGGAGCCCGGGGGGACGCCGGCTCCCATTCTCCCGTACAGCCGTGTCGTCGGGCAGGGCGAACTGAAGCTGGCCCTGGAACTGAACTTCATCGCTCCCGGCATCGGCGGTGTCCTCATCGCGGGCCAGCGCGGCACTGCTAAGTCCACCGTCGTGCGCGCCTTCGCGCTGATGACCGGCGGCCGACTGCCCGTCACCCTGCCGATCAACGCGACCGACGACCGGGTGCTCGGCGGATGGGAGCTGGACGCGCTGATGCGCGGCGAGGCGAAGCGGCAGACCGGACTGCTCGAAGAGGCCCACGAGAAGGGAATGCTCTACGTCGACGAGGTCAACCTCCTCGACGACCACATCGTCAACATCATCCTCGATGTCGTCTCCACCGGCGTCCTCTCCGTCCAGCGCGAGGGCATCGACACCGAGACCCATGTGTCGTTCGGGCTCGTCGGCACGATGAATCCGGAGGAGGGCAGCCTCCGGGCCCAACTGCTGGACCGCTTCGGCCTGATGGTGACGACCAACGAGCTGGACACGGAGGAACGGCACCGGATGATCACCACCGTGCTCACCTTCGAAGAGGAGCGGACCGACCCCGGTTCCGAGTGGCTGCGCACCGCCGAGGATGAGAACCGGAAGCACCGAGAGGGACTGCTTGCCGCCCGCGACCGGCTGACCGCCGTCCGGCTCGGGACCGACGTCAGCAGGCTCTGTGCCGAGGCCGCCGCCCGGACCGGGGCCGTCGGGCAGCGCGGCGACCTGCTGGTGGCCAAGGCCGCCCGCGCGCTGGCCGCCAAGGAGGGTGCGCCGCGGGTGGAGCCCCGCCATGTGCGCAGGGTCCTGCCATTCGCGCTGCGCCACCGCAGGCCCGATTCCGTTCACGGTTCGGAACTGAGCTGGGGACCGGACGAGGAAGCCGCTCTCGACGAGCTGTTCGGCTGAGCCGCGGATGTCCGCCCGTCCCGAGCAGGCCGAGGAATCCCGGGAGCCGGACGACGTCTCCCGCCGGCTGCTGGCCGCTCTCGTCTGCGCCACCCTCGAACCGTCCCTCGGCGGCGTCCTCCTCTTCGACCTTCCTCCTGAGCATCTGACCGCCGTCACCGGGGTGTTCGCCCAGGTGCTCGGCCGGGCCGCCGGTCATGCCCCGGGCAGCACCGTGCCACGGACGGTGCTCGACGCGGCCACGGTCGACGAGGATCTGTGGATACGGCCCCGTGTGCACCGCGGACCGAGAGGCGTCGAGTTCACCTTCGGCCCCGGGCCCCTCGCCGAGACGGACAACGACCCCCGGCTCGTCGTCGTGCCCGATCTGGCCCGGCTCAGTATCCCGGGCATGCGGGCGGCCGTTCAGCTGCTCGGCGCGGACACCGCCACCCTCGAACACTCCGGCATCCGGCACCGCTGGCGGCCCCGCGCCCGATGGCTGGCCTGCTGCCGGGCCGAGGACGCCGAACTGCTCTCCCCGCACCTGCTGGACCGCTTCCCCGTACGCCTCGCCACCCCGGGACTGCGGCCGCGCCGGGGCGCCGACCCACTCGGAGTGCTCCCCGCCGCCTGGGCCACGGCCCTGGACCCGGCGACCCCGCGCCCCCGCGTCACGCTCGCCGAAGAGTTCGCCCCGGCCGTGCTGGAACACCTGGAGGACCGGGAGGACACCGGACACCGCCGGGCGCTCGCCCTGGCCCGCATCGCCCGCGCCCTTGCCCTGCTGGATGGTGCCGGGCAGGCGGGGGCTGCCGACGGTGTGCCCTCCGGCGGCCCGCTCACGGCCACCGCCGACCACGTCGGCCGGGCCGCCCGGCTGATCCGCCTGCACACCGCCCACCGTCCGGAGACACCCCCCGAAGAGCCTGTGGACCCGGATACGCCCGTCTTCCCGGAGCCCGGCCGGAACCTGCCCCGGCCCGATGCGCGGCACACCCCGGAACCGGGCACCGACACCGGCGTTCCGGTACACGACCCGGAAGCGGAAGTACCGCTCGGCCCCGCTCCGACGGGCGGGGAGCGGCCGCTCTCGGCGTCCCCGTACCCGGAGGACACCGCGGGGCCGGGGCCGGAGGGGGGTACGCTCCGGACACCCACCCGGCGCCCGGCGGGCGCCCGCGCCTCGCGGGGCCCGGTCGTCGGGGTACGGCGCGCCCGCGACCTGTGGGACCTGGCCCCGGTACGTACCGCGATGGAAGCCGCGAAATACCGGGGCGTCCGGGGCGGCGGCGCGGGACCATTGGTGATCGTCCCGCAGGATCTGCGCGGCTATGTCCGGGCGCCCGAACCGGTCCGGATGCTCACCCTGGTGCTCGACCACACGTGTCGCGGGGACTGGGACTGGCACACCACGCTCGAACCGTTCCTGCAATGGGCCTACGTCACCCGGGCATCCGTCCAGGTCGTCGAGGTCGGAGGCGCGGGGGAGACGAACGAGCTGCGGGCCGGCGCGTTCACGGCACGCTCCACCCGGGACCCCCGGATCGCGGCCGCGCTGGCCCGTCCGCCCGGCCGGGCCACCCCGCTCGCACACGGCCTCGACCGGGCCGCGCACGCGCTCCGGCGCACCTTCCGTCACCACCGCGCCGGGCTCGTCGAAGCGTTGCTGGTCGTGGTCAGCGACGGCAGGGGCAACGTACCGCTGTCCGTGAGCCGCTCCGGCGTGCGTGGCCGGGGCCCGGTCCAACGGGTAGGCGTCGACGACGCCCTGGCCGTGGCCGCTCGCATCCGCGCCCTGGGCCGGAGCCGGCTGCACTGCGTGGTCGTCGACCCGGGCGGGCATCCGCACACCCGGCTGCCGGCCACCCTGGCGGAGGCTCTCGGCTGCGGAGTCGTCCCGGGCCGGGCGGAGCGGGACCCGCGGGTGGCCGGCCATGGGTGAGGACCGCCTGCGGCTGATCCGCAGCATGGTCGCGTCGGCCGCTCAGGCGCTGCCCGGGCAGCGGACCCCGGTACCGGACAGGGCGCGCACGGCGGAGCCACGGCGGCTCGGGCCCGCCCCCGCTCACGCCGGCCGGGCGCCGGACACCACGTACGCCCGCATCCTCGTCGTGCGCCACCGCAGGGACGACCCGGGCGGCCCGGAGGCCTTCGGGGTCCGGGCCTGGTGCGACGGTGTGGAGACGCTGCCGTACACCACGGGCAACGGATTCCTGCGCCCGGTCGACGTCAACCTCGGCCGGGCCCGGCAGGGCGGTGCCCCTCCGTCCGAACTCTTCAAGTCCATCGAGCGCTGGTCGGGATACCAGTATCTGCTGACGGAGTGGATCAACCGGTGCCGACGGGCTCACGGTGACGCCCTGCAGATCGTCGTCCTCGACCAGACGGGATTCGATCTGCCCTGGGAGGCGCTCGTGCTGCCGGCGGTCCCGGACGCCGGGCTCCGCGAAGGACCTCTGGGCGCGCTCGTCGACGTGGCGCGCTGGCTGGGCGGGTTCCCGGACCGGGCGGTTGCGCCGAGGGGCGCGGTACTGGGCTTCTTCCACGCCGACATGGCCGGCGACCAGGAGTTCTTCCAGGGCTACGATCACCGCCCGCACTTCGGTATCGGGGCCTTCCTCCGTCACCTCGACGACGGCGAAGCACAGCGGACCGGCCTGGTGTACATGGGATGTCACGGCACGTTCGACGATCAGCTCAGCAAGCTCACCCTGGCCGGTGCGACGTGGGCGGACTACCAGCGGCTCGGTATGCGCCGCCTGCGCCAGGACGCCTCACTGGTCTGCCTCAACGCCTGCCACTCGGGGCGCTTCCTCGACTACAGCGGGGACGGCATGCAGGGACTGCGGGGCTTCACCCAGATCTTCCTCGACAAGGGCGCGGGCGGCTGCATCGTCTCGGCCGGCGAGGTGGGTGACGCCGAGGCCCGCATCATGATCCGGCAGATCGTCGACACCGTGACCGAGGACCCCGACAGGCCGGTCGCCCGGGCACTGCGTGCGTTCCGGGCCGAGGTCCACGAGACGTTTACCGCAGGGGGCGGTGTGCCGATGCTGGTCGGGGACGACGGCACGTTCGACGTCGTGGGCCAGCGGAACGTGCTGCGGCTGCTGTACAGCCTGATGTTCCAGTACTACGGGCACCCGTTCAGCACCGTGCGCCTCACCGGGCGCCCCCACGACGGTCCGGGCCCGGCCGAGGCGGACGCGTCATGACCCGGGACGAACGCCCCTTGCTGATCGAGCCCGTCGTGGGCTGGCTGCCCGAGGTCGAACCCGGCCTCGTCCAGGCCGTCAGCGTCGACCTGCGTGGCCCGCTCGACGACCGGGGGGAGACGGACGGTGACGCGTGGCCGTACGAGGAGGAGGAACTGGCCTTCAGCGTCACCCTGGACGGAGCACCTCACTTCGTCTGCGAGGTGCTCGACGACCCGGACGTCATCATGCACCGCTTCGGAGGGACGTACGGCCCGGCGACGTTCCTCGTCACCGCGGGCTCCTCCGCCGGCGACGGTGTGCTGAGGCTGACCGTCTTCAACCAGTGGGGCGCGGCGATCCGCAAGGCCGAACTGCCGTGCTCCATCACGGAGTCGGCTCCGGCCCCGGCTCCGGCCGACCGCTTCGCCGACCTGCCCGGGAGAGCCGGTCCGCCCGGGCGGACCGACGCCTTCGGCCCGCCCGGTCCGCGTCTCGACCCGCGCGGCGCCGATGCCACCGCCGATGCGCCGGACTCCAGCATCACCGTGAGTTTCGCCGGGTTCAACCGGGCCTGGGCGGCGTGGATCGTGGACCGGCTGGAGCGGCGCGGGGTGAACGTGAGCCACCAGCGCTGGGACCCGCCGACCGAGCTGCCGCTGGCGGAAGCCCTCCGCGACCTCACGCTCGTTCCGGGGCGGGCCCTGCTCCTGTTCAGCGAGTGGTACTTCCAGCTGGGCCCGCGCAGCCACGAGGAGTGGGACAGGGCGCTGCGGGAGGTCGTCGCGCCCGCCCCGGACCGGTTCGCCGCGGTGTCGGTCACCACCGGGCCGCTGCCCGGCGCCACCTCGCTCCTCGACGCGGCGGACCTCACGGGCGTCGGCGCGCAGGAGGGGGAGCGACGGCTGCTGGAGCGGCTGGGTCTGCCCACGACCCCCCTGCCCGAGGAGACCGAGGCCCTTGCGGGTCCCCGCTTCCCGGGCAAGGTGCCGCAGGTGTGGGGTGGGGTCCCACGCCGCAACGTGCGCTTCACCGGGCGCGAGGAGCTCCTTTCCGTCGTGTTCGACACGCTGGAGAACGCTCGGGCCGACGCCGCCGTCGTCACCCTGCACGGGCTGCCGGGCGTCGGCAAGACGCAACTGGCCGCCGAGTACGTCTACCGCTTCGGCTCCGAGTACGACGTGGTGTGGTGGGTGCCCGGCGACCGGCGCGCGCTCTACCGGCAGAGACTCGCCGAACTGGCCCCCGAGCTGGCTCTGCCCACCGGGGCGGAGTACGGCGAACGGCTGCGCGCGGTCCGTGACGCGCTGCGCCGTGGCGAGCCGTACCGACGGTGGCTGCTGATCGTGGACGGTGCGGACGAACCCGACCAGATCCGGGACCTGGTGCCGACCGGCCCCGGACACGTCCTGATCACCTCGCGCAATCCCGAGTGGGGGGAGCACCACAGCAACCTGGTCGAGGTGCCGGTCTACGAGCGCGAGGAGTCGGTCGCCTTCCTCCTCCGCCGCGCCCCCCGGCTGACGCACACCGAGGCGGGGCGGCTGGCAGGGGCACTGGAGGACCTGCCGGTGCTGCTCGACCAGACGGCGGGGTGGCTCAACGACTCGGACATGCCGGTCGAGGAGTACATCGACCTGCTCGCCGGGGGCATCGACCAGGACGTCATCAGGGTCTCCGCGGACTTCCCCCTCGCCTTCCGGACCGCCTGGTCGATCCTGCTGAACAAACTCCGCGACACCGTCCCCGAGTCCCTCGACCTGCTCCGCCTGTGCAGCTTCTTCGCGCCCGGCTCCATCCCCGTACGACTGCTGAGAACCGTGCCGCCCGGGGAACGGCCGGGACAGGCGACGGGACCGCTGGATGACCCGCAGACCTGGGAACGGGCGATCGGCCAGTTGCGCCGCTACTCGGTGGTCCGTGTGGAGACGGACGCGTCCTCCGGTGAGTCGATCCATCTGCACCGCATGGTCCACCAGATCGTCCGCAAGGACATGCCGGAACAGGACCGGCAGGCATGCGCCGATGCCGCCTGCCGCGCTCTCGCCGCCGCCGATCCCGGTGACCCGTCGGAGATCCGGCACTGGCCCGCCTACGCCGCGCTCACCCCCCACCTCGAATGGGCGGGGGTCCTGGACAGCGCGGATCCGCAGGTGCACCAGCTCATCCTCAACTGCCTCCGTTACATGTACCTCTCGGGGGAGTACGGCAGCGGCATCCGGCTCGCCCGTCCCGCGACGGAGTCCTGGGAGACGCTGCTCGGGCCCGCCGACCCCCGCATCTGGGCCCTGCGCCACCACTACGCCAACCTGCTGCGGGCCCTCGGTGACTACCGGGGCAGCGAGCGCGTCGAACGCGTCACCGCCGACTTCCTGGCCGCCGAGCGCGGCGACATGGACCTCGACCATCTGCGGGCGGCCGGCGGCCTCGCCGCCGATCTGCGGGGCCTCGGCCGCTACCGGGAGGCGCTGGACCTCTCCGTCTCGATCCTGGAACGCGACCGGCGGCTGCTCGGACCCGAGGACCCCCGCACGCTCAACGCGGAGAACAACCTCGCCGTGTCGCTGCGACTGCTCGGCCGGTACGAGGAGGCGCGGGAACAGGACGAGCGCACCCTGGCCCTGCGCCGGAGTGTCCTGGCGCCGAACGCGCCGCCGACCCTCTATTCGGAGATCAACCTCGCCATGGACCTGCGGCTGCTCGGCCGGCACCGGGAGGCGGAGCTAGCCCTGCGCGAGACGGTCGGCCGTCATCTGCGGGGGATGGGCAGCAACAACCCGCAGACGCTGCGCGCCCAATACCATCTGACGCTCTGTCAGTACGCGCTGGAGGGAGCGGTGTCCGCGCTTCCGGCGCTTGCCGCGACCAGGCAGAGCGCGCTGCGGCTCCTGGGCGAGCACGACCCCCTCACTCTCCTGATCACCATGGCCGCCGCCACGGCGGAGAGGCAGGCCGGTGAACCGCAGCAGGCCCTGGACCTGCACGAACAGGTGGTGACCGGCTACCGGCGGATGCTGGGCGACCGGCACCCGTACACGATCGGCGTCGAGGGCAACGCGGCGGTGATGCGGTGGGTCCTCGGCGACCGGGAGGCGGCACACTACGAGACCGAGCGGGCCCGCACCCTGATGGCCGGGGCAGTCGGCGAGGACCACCCCTGGGCCATCGGGTGCGCGCTGAACGCGGTGCTGATGCGCACCCGGACGGGCCGGCCGGGTGCCGCACGCGAGCTCGGGCGGGCGAGCTGCGAGCGGGCCAACGAGACGCTCGGCTCCCGGCACCCGTTGTCCGCCGCCTGCTACCGGGCGATCGCGACCGTACCGACGGACACCGACGCGGAGTTCTTCTGGCCGTTCGAACCGCTCATCACCTGAGCGCTGCCGCGCCCGGCCGCACACGCCGAAGGCCCGCCC
This sequence comes from Streptomyces sp. OR43, assembly GCF_008042275.1. GTDB lineage: Bacteria > Actinomycetota > Actinomycetes > Streptomycetales > Streptomycetaceae > Streptomyces. The sequence goes on from NZ_RDBK01000043.1 coordinate 3,051,824, forward strand.
CCGCGATCAACTCGCGAAGCCGGGCCCTCGTTCCGTACGGGTACAGCGACCGGTCAGGCCTCGAAGACCTCCGCGACCAGCTGAGCCTGCTCGGCCTGGTGGCGCTTGGCCGAGCCGACCGCCGGGGACGAGCCGCGCGGCCGCGAGATGCGGCGCAGGCGCTCACCGTGCGGGACGTCGGCGCCGACGGCCAGGTCCAGGTGGTCGATCAGGTTCAGGGCGATGAACGGCCATGCGCCCTGGTTGGCCGGCTCCTCCTGGGCCCACAGGTACTTCTCGGCGTTCGGGTACTTGGCGATCTCCGCCTGGAGCTCCGCACCCGGCAGCGGGTACAGGCGCTCGAGCCGGATGATCGCGGTGTCCGTGACGCCGCGCTTCTCGCGCTCGGCCTCCAGGTCGTAGTAGACCTTGCCGGCGCAGAAGACGACCTTGCGGACCGCGTTCGGGTCGACCGAGTCGTCGCCGATCACCGGGCGGAAGCCGCCGGTGGTGAACTCCTCCACCTTCGACGCCGCCGCCTTGAGGCGGAGCATCGACTTCGGGGTGAAGACGATCAGCGGCTTGTGGTGCGGGTTGTGCACCTGCCACCGCAGGAGGTGGAAGTAGTTCGACGGCAGCGTCGGCATGGCGACCGTCATGTTGTCCTGCGCGCACATCTGGAGGAAGCGCTCCGGGCGGGCGGACGAGTGGTCCGGGCCCTGGCCCTCGTAGCCGTGCGGCAGCAGCAGCGTGACGCCGGAGGTCTGGCCCCACTTCTGCTCGGCCGAGGAGATGAACTCGTCCACGACGGTCTGCGCGCCGTTGACGAAGTCACCGAACTGGGCCTCCCAGATGACCAGCGACTCCGGGCGGGCCAGCGAGTAGCCGTACTCGAAGCCCATCGCCGCGTACTCGCTGAGCAGCGAGTCGTAGACGTTGTAGCGGGCCTGGTCCTCGGAGAGGTAGAGCAGCGGGGTGTAGTCCTCGCCGGTCTTCTGGTCGACGAGGACCGCGTGGCGCTGGCCGAACGTGCCGCGGCGGGTGTCCTGGCCGGCGAGCCGGACCGGGGTGCCCTCCATCAGCAGAGATCCGATGGCCAGCGTCTCGCCCATGCCCCAGTCGATGGTGCCGTTGTCCACCGAGGCGGCACGGCGCTGCATCTGCGGCATCAGACGCGGGTGGACGGTGATCCCGTCGGGGATGTTCACCTGCGACTCGGCGATCAGCTTGACGACCTCCGAGGACACCGCGGTGGTCACGGCCACCGGGAACTCGGCCTGGACGTCCGGGACATGCGGCTGGGACGGTGCCGAGGTGGCCTCGCGGACCTCCGCGAACACCTTCTCCAGCTGGCCCTGGAAGTCCTGGAGCGCCTGCTCGGCCTCCTCCAGCGTGATGTCGCCGCGACCGATGAGGGACTCGGTGTAGAGCTTGCGCACCGAGCGCTTCTTGTCGATCAGCGTGTACATCTGCGGGTTGGTGAACTCCGGGTTGTCGCCCTCGTTGTGACCGCGGCGGCGGTAGCAGATGAGGTCGATGACGACGTCCTTGTTGAACGTCTGCCGGTACTCGAAGGCGAGCCGCGCGACGCGGACCACGGCCTCCGGGTCGTCACCGTTGACGTGGATGATCGGCGCCTCGATCATGCGCGCCACGTCGGTGGCGTACATGGAGGAGCGCGAGGACTCCGGGGCGGCGGTGAAGCCGACCTGGTTGTTGATCACCACGTGCACGGTGCCGCCGGTGCGGTAGCCGCGCAGCTGCGACATGTTGAGCGTCTCGGCGACGACGCCCTGGCCCGCGAAGGCCGCGTCCCCGTGGAGCGCGACGGGCAGGACGGTGAAGTCCGTGCCGCCCTTGTTGATGATGTCCTGCTTGGCGCGGGCGATGCCCTCCAGGACCGGGTCGACCGCCTCCAGGTGCGAGGGGTTGGCGGCCAGCGAGACCTTGATCTGCTCGCCGTCCAGACCGGTGAAGGTGCCCTCGGCGCCCAGGTGGTACTTGACGTCGCCGGAGCCGTGCATTGACCGGGGGTCGAGATTGCCCTCGAACTCCCGGAAGATCTGCGCGTACGACTTGCCGACGATGTTCGCCAGCACGTTCAGCCGGCCGCGGTGGGCCATGCCGATGACGACCTCGTCGAGGCGTGCCTCGGCCGCGGAGTCGATGACCGCGTCGAGCAGCGGGATGACGGACTCGCCGCCCTCCAGCGAGAACCGCTTCTGGCCGACGTACTTGGTCTGCAGGAACGTCTCGAACGCCTCGGCGGCGTTGAGCCGGCGCAGGATCCGCAGCTGCTCCTCGCGCTCCGGAGCGGGGCGCGGACGCTCCACCCGGTCCTGGAGCCACTTGCGCTCCTTCGGGTCCTGGATGTGCATGAACTCGATGCCGGTGGTGCGGCAGTACGACTCGCGCAGCACACCGAGGATGTCGCGGAGCTTCATCAGGGTCTGCCCGGCGAAGCCGCCGACGGCGAAGTCCCGCTCCAGGTCCCACAGGGTGAGGCCGTGCTCGGTGATGTCCAGGTCGGGGTGCTTGCGCTGGCGGTACTCCAGCGGGTCGGTGTCGGCCATGACGTGGCCGCGGACCCGGTAGGAGTGGATCAGCTCGAAGACCCGTGCGGCCTTGGTGACGTCGTCGTCGTGCGAGGCGTCGATGTCCTTGAGCCAGCGGACCGGCTCGTAGGGGATGCGCAGCGCCTTGAAGATCTCGTCGTAGAACTCGTTCTCGCCGAGCAGCAGCTGGGAGAGGATCCGCAGGAACTCGCCGGAGGCGGCTCCCTGGATGACCCGGTGGTCGTACGTCGAGGTCAGCGTCATGACCTTGGAGATGCCCAGCTTGTTCAGGGTGTCCTGCGACGTGCCCTGGAACTCGGCCGGGTAGTCCATCGCGCCGACGCCCATGATGAGGCCCTGTCCGGGCATCAGGCGGGGCACCGAGTGAACGGTGCCGATACCGCCGGGGTTGGTCAGCGAGGCGGTGACGCCGGTGAAGTCGTCCATGCCGAGCTTGCCGTTGCGGGCCCGGCGGACGATGTCCTCGTAGGCCTGCCAGAACTCGAAGAAGTTGAGCGTCTCGGCCTTCTTGATGGCCGCGACGACCAGCTGGCGGTCGCCGTTCGGCTTCACCAGGTCGATGGCGAGGCCGAGGTTGACGTGCTCCGGCTTCACCAGGGTCGGCTTGCCGTCCTTCTGGGCGAAGGAGTAGTTCATCGCCGGCATGGCCTTGAGGGCCTGCACCATCGCGTACCCGATGAGGTGCGTGAAGGAGATCTTCCCGCCGCGGGCGCGCTTGAGGTGGTTGTTGATGACGATGCGGTTGTCGAAGAGCAGCTTCACCGGGACGGCACGGACGGACGTGGCCGTCGGCAGCTCCAGCGAGGCGTTCATGTTCTTCGCGACAGCGGCGGAGGGGCCGCGCAGCGTCACGTACTCCGGACCGGCCGGGGCCTCGGTGGCCGGGGCGGCGGGAGCCTTCGCGGCCGGAGCCGGTGCGGCCTTCGCCGGTGCGGGCGCGGCGGCGGGCGCCGCCTTGGCCGGGGCCGGAGCGGCGGCCGGTGCGGCCTTCGCCGGAGCCGGAGCCTGGACCGCGGGCTGCGCGGGCGCGGCCGGAGCGGTGTTGTCGGCGGCCGGGGCCGCGGGCACCGCAGCCCCCGCGGCTGCGGCGCCGGGAACGGGCTTGTCCGCCGTGCCGGACGTACCCGGCTTGTAGTCGGCGAAGAAGTCCCACCAGGCGCGATCGACCGAACTGGGATCCTGGAGGTACTGCTGGTAGATCTCGTCGACGAGCCACTCATTGGGGCCAAAAGCGGCAGCCGGGTTCGTACCCGGGCTGGCTTGGTCGGTGGAGATGCTCGAGTTACTGGGGGACTGAGACGACACGGCGGCAACCGCCCTCTTCCGCTTCACAAGGTGATGGACAGCGGAAATCAAGGCTACGCCTCCCCGGCCGTTCCATGCAGGCCGGGCCGGTCTTCGTCGTGCAAGTCACATCGAAAGTCGGGTTTCGGGGCAGGAAATGGCGGGAAACAAGCTTGGTTCCGCTTCACTCCGGGTACGCGAGGCCGTAGTTACGGCCCCTTGGACCGTACCCCTTGAACAGAACACGTAGAACGTGCCCTTCCGGTTCGAACCCTATGTCAACCTCGCGGCTGATGGATCCCCGGAAGAGTGACGCGTATGCGGCAGCCGCGAGCGGATTCGGCCACACCGATCCGGCCGCCGTGCAGATCCACCGCCCAGCGGGCGATCGCCAGGCCCAGGCCCGTACCGCCGTCGCTTCCCGGACCGTGCGGAGAGGGCTCCTCGCCCCGGTTGAACCGCTCGAAGACCCGGTGGCGCTCGGACTCAGGGATGCCGGGACCCTCGTCCACGACCTCCAGGTGCAGCGACTCGGGCTGCGCGCCGCGCCGGGCGCGTACGGTGACCCGGCCGTGCGGCGGGCTGTGCTTCACGGCGTTGTCGATCAGGTTGGCCACCACCTGGTGCAGCCGCTCGGCGTCCGCGTGCGCGGTCAGCTCCGGTGGCGACACGTCCAGGTGCAGATGTACGTCCGTACGGGAGTGGTTGCCGGAGCCCGAGGACAGCCGGCGGTGCGCGGCGGCGAGGTTCGCCTCCTTGAGGACGCCCGACAGATAGGGCCACACCTCGAACCGTCCGGCCTTGAGCGTGACCACGCCGTTGTCCAGCCGGGACAGGTCCAGCAGCGTCTCCACCAGCCGGCCGAGCCGCTCGGTCTGCTTCAGAGCGGTCCGCATCGTCTCCGGATCGGCCGCGGACACCCCGTCCACGWCGTTCTCCAGCACGGCTCTCAGCGCCGCGATGGGCGTGCGCAGCTCATGTGAGACATTCGCCACCAGCTCCTTGCGGTGCCGGTCCACGGCCGCCAGGTCGTCGGCCATCAGGTTGATCGTCTGCGCCAGGTCGCCGAGCTCGTCGCGCCGGTCGGCGCCGCTCACCCGTCTGGTGTAGTCGCCGTGCGAGATCGAGCGGGCGACGGCCCTCATCTCGTCCAGCGGCGCGGTCAGGCCGTGCGCCACGAACTGGGTGATCAGCAGGGTCGCGATCACCGAGAAGACCGTGATGAACCGCAGCTCCGTGCGCGTGCGCATCGCCACCATGATCAGCCCGGTCGTGATGAACACCGAGACCACGACCAGGGTGCCCAGCTTGGCCTTGATCGAGAACGGCCGGAGCCCCGGTCCGGGCGCGGTCATGGCGCGGGGGTCTCCAACGCGTATCCGACACCGTGCACGGTACGGATCCGCTCCGCGCCGATCTTCCGCCGCAGCGCCTTGATGTGGCTGTCGACGGTACGGGTGCCCGAGGCGTCCGCCCAGTCCCAGACCTCCGCCAGCAGCTGCTCCCGGGAGAGGACCGCGCGCGGGGTGTTGGCCAGGCAGACCAGCAGGTCGAACTCGGTCGGCGTCAGGTGCACGTCATCGGCGCGGACCCGCACGCGGCGCTGCGCGTGGTCGATCTCCAGCTCGCCGAGCCGGAGTATCCCGCTGCGGGGCGTCACGGCGGCCAGTGCGGCCCGCTCGACCCGGCGCAGCAGGACGTGGACCCGGGCCGCCAGCTCCCGCATGGAGAACGGCTTGGTCATGTAGTCGTCCGCGCCGACGCCGAGGCCGACGAGCATGTCGGTCTCGTCGTCGCGGGCGGTCAGCATCAGTACCGGCACCGGGCGCTGGGCCTGCACGCGCCGGCAGACCTCCAGGCCGTCGAAGCCGGGAAGCATGATGTCGAGCACCATCAGATCGGGCTGCCAGGCCTCGGCCGCGTCCACGGCCGCGGGACCGTCGAGCGCGGTCTGCACCAGGAAGCCCTCGGCCCGCAGCCGGGCGGCAATGGCATCGACGATCGTCGCGTCGTCCTCGACCACCAGCACGCGGCGCTGCGCGCCCGGGGTGGCCGCGACACCTGTGTGGGTGGTGTGTGTCTGTTCCATCGCCCCGCCCCTGCCCGTTCTCACGGAGGCCATTCCCCCGGACGTACGGTTCTCGCTCGTGAATTTCGTGGGTGATCCCGCTATCGGTCAGCAGCGTAAAGGCAGCGAAGGGCTCCCGGCTACGCAGGGTGCAAGCCCGCGAGGGCGGGCCGGGGGAACAGCGGAGGCGGAGTGTCGCGCTTGTGGCGCTTGGCCCCCGGGCGTCCCGGGGCCCCGCATACCCGGCGGGGGGTTATCCGGCTGCTCGAATTGCGAGATGGACCACGTCGGGCACACCTCGGGCAACGCCCACTTCTTCCGTCCTTACCCCATGGAATCCGGCATTCCGCAAGGCTTGTTCGAACTCCTCGGACGGTTGCGCGGACCAGACCGCGAGCACGCCGCCCGGTGTGAGCCGCGCGTGGCAGTCGGCGAGACCTGCGGGGGAGTACAGGTTTCCGTTGTCGTCGGTGACGGTCCAGTCCGGTCCGTTGTCGATGTCCAGACACAGCGCGTCGTAACGGTCCGTAGTCGTACGGAGGTGGGCGACGAGGTCTGTCGTCAGGACCACGGTCCGCGGATCGGCCAGCGCCGCCCCCGAGATCCCGGCCAGCGGCCCGTCCCGGTGCCAGTCGACGATCGCCTGCTCCCGCTCGGCCACGACGATCCGCCCCCACCTCGGTTCCGCGGCGGCCCGGGCGAGCGAGAACCCGACGCCGAGCCCGCCGATGAGCACCGCCGGGGCGGTCCGGCCGGCGGGCAGCGCGTCGAGTGCCGCGTCGACCAGCAGCCGCTCGGAGCGCCCGTCCGAGGTGTCCATCAGAAAGCACCCGTTGGCGATGATCTCGAAGTCCTCGCCCCGCCTGCGCAGGACGACCTCCCCGTACGGCCCCTCGCGACGGTCCAGGGTGACGGGGGCGAGGGCGTCGGGGCCGATGGTGTGGTGCATGGCGATGGTCTCCGGTGGATGGCGGTCGCTGTCTCCCGCCATCCTGGCGGGTGCCGCGGCCGCCGGGCCAGCGGTTTCCCCGAACGGGTGCGGTGGTCAGCCGCGTTCGCTGCTGACCACCGCGCACGCACTCCCGCTCATGCGCGATTCCTGCGAGCCCGGCCAGGGGCGGCGGCTTCCCGTCGTGGCATCGCGATGTGTCCGGCCGCCGGCCGGAGAGCGAGGTCGTGCCGTTCCGGTCCGGCCCCCCTCGCCGTTCATGACGACACGCTGCCCTGCGGGAGCCGCCGCGGCGCCGCGAACACCACATCGGCGGACGCGGTGGTGACCTCCGCGTCCCCGCTGATCGCCCACGCCGCGACCCGTGACACCACGGCCGCCGGGACCGCCTCGCTGATTCCGGGGGCGGCCGGGATGTCCTGGGTGGCGTGGGTGTCGTGGGGGAGGACGACCCGGTAGCCCTGGGCCAGCGCCGTGCGGGCCGTCGCCTGGACGCACATCTCCGACATCACGCCGCAGACGGCGACCGCGTCGACGCCTGCCGCGCTCAGGACGGAGCCCAGCGACGTCTCCGCGAAGCCGTCGTCCCGCGTCTTGCGGATCACGAACTCCGTGGGGCCCGGGCGGACCGGCAGGTGGAGCGCCCAGCCGGGGGTGTGCGGTTCGTCGCCGGAGCCGGGGGCGCCGTCGTTCTGCAGATGCACGACCAGTGCGCCGTTCCGGCGTGCGCGGGCGATCAGCTCCGCCGTGCGCTCCAGTAGTCCGGCCGCGCCGGGCACGGCCCGGTCGCCGGTCACCCCGGCCTTCTGGATGTCGACGACGAGCAGGGCCTGGGAAGGACGGGCGGCATCGGTCATGGAGGCATCCTGTCCGGCGGCTTCTCCGTGTTCCACGGGATTTCGCTCGGGCCCGCGAGGGCGGAGGGCGGTGGGACTAAGAAGCCCGGAGCCCGCGTTGGACCAGGGCATGACGCGGCAGACGTACGCGATCGCTCACAGCGAACACGCTCGCGGGAACAATGAGCGGCTCAGGAGCATTGAGTCTGCATAACTCAACTTGACTGCCGAAGGGGAGATCATGGCTACTGAGTCCAATGCGGTCACACCGCTCACGCTGCCCGTGCTGCCGCTCGACGACGAGGTCGTGCTGCCCGGAATGGTGGTGCCTCTCGACCTGTCCGACAGCGAGGTCCGGGCCGCGGTGGAGGCCGCGCAGGCCGCGGCTCGCGAGGGTGGCGGCAAGCCCGAGGTGCTGCTCGTTCCGCGCATCGACGGGACCTACACCGGCATCGGTGTCATCGGGACCGTCGAGCAGGTCGGACGGCTCTCGGACGGCGACCCGGGTGCCCTCATCCGCGGTCGTGGACGCGTACGGATCGGGGCCGGGACCACCGGGCCCGGCGCCGCGCTCTGGGTGGAGGGGACCCGGGTCGACGGCACCGTCCCCGATCCTCTCCCCGGAGCCGTCGCCGAACTGGTCAAGGAGTACAAGGCCCTCGCCACCAGCTGGCTGAAGACGCGCGGCGCCTGGCAGGTCGTGGACCGCGTCCAGCAGATCGAGGACGTCTCCGCCCTCGCCGACAACTCCGGTTACTCCCCCTTCCTGACCACCGCCCAGAAGGTGCAGCTCCTGGAGACCGCCGACCCGGTCGCCCGGCTGAAGCTCGCCATCCAGTGGCTCGGCGAACACCTCGCCGAGCAGGACGTCGCCGAGTCCATCGCCAAGGACGTCCAGGAGGGCGTCGACAAGCAGCAGCGCGAGTTCCTGCTGCGGCGCCAGCTGGACGCCGTGCGCAAGGAGCTCTCCGAACTCAACGGCGACCCGGAGGACGAGTCCGACGACTACCGGGCACGCGTCGAGGCCGCCGACCTTCCCGAGCACGTCCGCGAGGCCGCGCTCAAGGAGGTCGACAAGCTGGAACGCGCCTCCGACCAGAGCCCCGAGGGCCCCTGGATCAGGACCTGGCTCGACACCGTCCTCGAACTGCCGTGGACCGAGCGGACCGAGGACGCGTACGACATCAAGGGCGCCCGGGAGATCCTCGACGCCGAACACGCGGGCCTGCAGGACGTGAAGGAGCGCATCACCGAGTACCTCGCGGTGCGCAAGCGGCGTGCCGACCGCGGGCTGGGTGTGGTCGGCGGCCGGCGCGGCGGCGCGGTGCTGGCCCTGGTCGGCCCGCCCGGCGTGGGCAAGACCTCGCTCGGCGAGTCCGTGGCGCACGCCATGGGCCGCAAGTTCGTCCGCGTCGCCCTCGGCGGTGTCCGGGACGAGGCGGAGATCCGCGGCCACCGGCGTACGTACGTCGGCGCGCTGCCCGGCCGCATCGTCCGCGCCATCAAGGAGGCCGGCTCGATGAACCCGGTCGTCCTGCTCGACGAGATCGACAAGGTCGGCTCCGACTTCCGGGGCGACCCGGCCGCGGCCCTCCTCGAAGTCCTCGACCCGGCGCAGAACCACACCTTCCGCGACCACTACCTGGAGGTCGAACTCGACCTCAGCGACGTCGTCTTCCTGGCCACGGCGAACGTGCTCGAAGCCATCCCGGAGGCGCTGCTCGACCGGATGGAGCTGGTCAGGCTCGACGGCTACACCGAGGACGAGAAGGTCGTCATCGCCCGCGACCACCTGCTCCCGCGCCAGCTGGAGCGGGCCGGTCTGGAGCCGGACGAGGTCACCCTCGACGAGTCGGCCCTGCGGAAGCTGGCCGGCGAGTACACGAGGGAGGCCGGGGTCCGGAACCTGGAGCGTGCCGTCGCCCGGCTGCTGCGCAAGGTCGCGGCCCAGCACGAGCTCGGCGACCGGGAGCTGCCGTTCACGGTGACCGACGAGGAACTGCGCGGGCTCATCGGCCGGCCGCACCACGTCCCCGAGTCCGCCCAGGACCCGGCCGAGCGCCGTACCTCGGTGCCGGGCGTGGCCACCGGGCTCGCGGTGACCGGAGCGGGGGGCGACGTGCTCTTCGTGGAGGCGTCGCTCGCCGACCCGGAGACCGGGGCGTCCGGCCTGACCCTCACCGGTCAGCTCGGCGACGTCATGAAGGAGTCCGCGCAGATCGCGCTGAGCTTCCTGCGCTCGCACGGCGCGGAGCTGGAACTGCCGGTCGCCGACCTCAAGGACCGGGGCGTGCACATCCACTTCCCGGCGGGCGCGGTCCCCAAGGACGGACCGAGCGCGGGCATCACCCTGACGACCGCGCTGGCCTCGCTGCTCTCCGGACGGCTGGTCCGTACGGATGTGGCCATGACCGGTGAGGTGTCGCTGACCGGGCGCGTCCTGCCGATCGGCGGCCTGAAGCAGAAGCTGCTCGCCGCCCACCGCGCGGGCATCACCACCGTGGTGATCCCGCAGCGCAACGAGGCCGACCTGGACGACGTCCCCGCCGAGGTGCTGGACACGCTGGAGGTCCACCCGGTCACGGACGTCCGCCAGGTCCTGGAGATCGCCCTCGCCCCGGCTTCGGCCCCGGCGGAGCGGAGGATTCCGGCCGCGGCGTGAGTGCGCGGAGGGTCCCGGCCGCGGCGTGAGTGTCACGGCGTGACGGACGTGGCACCACGGACACGGCCGGTACGGGCGGCCCGTCCTCCCCTCGCGGGAGGCGGGCCGTTCCGCGTGAGCGCGGTGGCTCAGGGGCGGTAGATGGTGCCCGGGACCGGCTCGGCCGGGGCCATCAGTTCGGGGACGGTGACGAAGGTGTAGCCGCGCTTCTTCAGTTCCTCGATGATGCCGGGCACCGCGGGCACCGTGCCCTTGTAGATGTCGTGCAGCAGGATGATGCCGTCCTTGGTCGCCTGGTCGAGGATCCGCTTCTTGATGAGCGCGGAGTCCGTCGTCGAGTAGTCCTTGGCGGTGGCGTTCCACAGGATCTGGGAGAGCCCGAGGTCCTTGCTGATCCCGGAGACGATGTCGTCGGTGCGGCCCTGCGGCGGACGCATCAGCCGGGGCTTCTTGCCGGTGATGGCCTCGATCGCGTCCTGCGTCTTCTTCAGCTCGGCGCGTATCTCCGCGGGCTTCTTGTCCGTCAGGATCTCGTGCGACCAGGTGTGGTTGGCGACCTCGTGGCCCTCCGCCGCGATCCGGCGGACGGTTTCGGGGTGCTTCTTCACATGGTTCTTGCCGAGCAGGAAGAACGTCGCGTGGACCTTCTCCTTCTTGAGGATGTCCAGCAGGTGGGGGGTGTCCTCGGCCGGGCCCGCGTCGAAGGTCAGGGCTATGCACTTCGCCTTGCGGCAGTCGACCGGGCCGAACGAGCCCTTCGCGTCCGAGCCGGCGTCGCCGCGGGCGGATCCGGGGGCCGTGGTCTCCATCGAACAGCCGCTCAGCGTCAGCGTGAGCGCCGTCACAAGAGCGACGGCCAACCCCGTACCGATCGACTTCGTCCTACTGGGCAAGGCGGGTCACTCCCTCATCGCTTACATCGCACTTATGTGCGGACTGCAAGGACTATACATAGCGCGTATACACGCGATGTATAGGGGGGTGGGGAGAGCGCGGCCGAGAGCCTTCGTGCCTGCTCGGAGACGGAGAACGCGGCGGAGCCCGGTGACGGCGTGCGTCACCGGGCTCCGGCTGGAGAAGGGATGCGGGGCTTTCGGATAGGCCCTAGCCGTTGGCCAGCGCCTGTACGCGGTCGAGGGCGCCGTTGAAGTGGTTGTGGTCACCCACCGTCGGGCCGGACGAGGTGTACTGCCAGATCGTGTAGAAGCCCCAGCCGGCCGGGAGCGTTCCGACCGTGGTGTTGTAACGGGCCACCCACAGCGGGTTGGTGGAGCCGAAGCTCGCGTTGTTGCCCGTGCAGGACTGCCACCAGCTGGTCGCGGTGTAGATGACCGCGTCGCGTCCGGTGCGCGCCTTGTACGTGTTCACGAAGTCGCGGATCCAGGAGACCATCCCGGCCGCGGTCTTGCCGTAGCACTGCGCGCCGTAGGGGTTCCACTCGATGTCGAGCACGCCGGGCAGCGTCTTGCCGTCCTTGGACCAGCCGCCGCCGTGGTCCACGAAGTAGTTGGCCTGGGTGGCGCCGCTCGTCGTGTCCGGAGTGGCGAAGTGGTACGAACCGCGGATCATCCCGACGTTGTACGAGCCGTTGTACTGCTGGGCGAAGTCCTCGTTCGTGTAGTACGTGCCCTCCGAGGCCTTGACGTAGGCCCACTTGACGCCGCTGTTCCACAGCGTCGACCAGGCCACGGCGTTCTGGTGGCCGCTCACGTCCACGCCTTCGGTCTGGACGGCGCGGGTGGTGGGCAGGCCGCCCTGCCCGTCGTGGGCGACGACGCCCATGCCCATCGTGGCGGTGCCCCGGGCGGGTGCGGTGGGGTCCCCGGCGGTGGGGGCCGCGCCGGCGGCGCCGGGCAGGGCGACGAGGAGGGAGAGAGCTGCGAGCAGGGTTCCCGCCGCGGCGAAGCGCGAGCGGCGGGCGGTCGTGGAGCCGGATCTGTGCACGGGCATTGCGTGCCTCCGAGGCCTCGGTGGGGGGAACTGCTGACCCGGGGCACGACGGACGCACCCCTTGCGGCATGCCATGGTGTGAACATGCCATGCATGACGCTACGCACGTAGACCCGGGTGGCGGAAGAGGGCCTGGGCGGTGCCGTTGGTCTACTCCTGCGAAATACTGGTGGAGCTGCGGCGATGACCGGCGGCGAAAGAAACTTTCAGTGGCGGGAAAGCTCATGAGGGGTGTTGACGTGCACGGGAGCGAACGCGGGAGTGAACCCGGCGCAACCGGGGGAAGTGGTGTGGACCACGAGTTCCTCGCCCTGGAGCTGGAGTTGGCGGTCTTCCTGCGCCGTGCCCGGGCCAACTCCGGTGAGATGGCGCGCGAGGTGCACCCCGAACTGGAGGCGGCGGCCTACGGACTCTTCGTACGCCTGGAATCGGCCGGCCGTCAGCGGGCCACCGACCTCGCCTCCTACTTCGGCGTCGGCAAAGCCACCATGAGCCGTCAACTGCGCGCCCTGGAGGACCTCGGCCTGGTGGCCCGCGAGCCCGACCCGGCCGACGGGCGGGCCTCCCTCGTCCACCTCACGGACGAGGGCCTCGCCCGCTTCCGCAGCGTCCGGGACGCGCGCCGCGACCGCTATGTGCGCAAGCTCGCCGACTGGGACCGCACCGAGGTCGCGGAGCTGGCCCGGCTGCTGCACCAGCTGAACGCCCGCGCCGAGAGCTGAGACCGACCGGCAATGGGGCGGCGTCGCGCGGGAGGGTCCGTCCGCCCGTCCCGGTCAGGGCGGTTCACAACTGCGCGTAGACCGCCGTCGCGTCGTCGTGCCGCTTGCCCCGCCGCAGGTACGTACGCTCCGTGTCCGCTTCCTCCAGGGCGCGGACCCGGTCGATCAGCCCCTGGGGGCCCTCCTTGTGGAGCACCCCCATGCAGTCCGCCCAGTCACCCTCGCCGAACACCTCCGTCCAGCGGCTCGCCCCGTCCGTCATCGCGGCGACCGCCCGCACCCCGGCGCGCGGCGTCCGGCCGGTGACCGCGCGGTCCGCGACGGCCGGGTCGGCGGCGGCCGTGAAGAAGCCGCCCTCCTTGTTCCGCAGCGCGTCGGCGGCCGCCTCGGAGACGAGCGACCCCGGCGGCAGCCGGTCGAGCCGGTCGTCCAGCACGGCGCTGACGGCGCCGCCCGGAGCCTCGAACAGCAGCACCGAGTCGGACAGCACCAGGTACTCGATCTCCGCCTCGCCCCAACGCACCATCACGACCGTTGCCTGTGGCGTCCTTACGTGAGAAAGGTCACACAGGGAACGGTGCGTGTCGGCGGTGCGCCGGATGGACTCCGCGAGGATCTCCCGCAGGGGCAGATCCCGCCGCGAACCCGACAGTTCGACCAGGGCGCCACCGAGCCGCGCCGTGAACCACGGGACCGAGTGCGCACAACCGTCGTCATCCCGTGGCGGAGTCACCCCGTCGAGCAGAACGAGCCCTCCACCCTGGCCGGAGGCGGGCAGGACCGTGGCCGCCCAGTCCTCGTTCGGACGCCCGGCGAGGCCGGCGGCGGTGGCGAGTTCGATGCGCATACGGCCAGTCTGCACGATGCCTTCACGGGGCCTGCACCGACCGGGGATTGGCCCGTACCAGCAGGTCAGAAGGGCGCATGGAGCGGAAGGAATCACTCCGGGAAGTGTGCGGGCGGGCATCCTGCCAAAGCCTGCCCCGAAGATCCAGCCGGACGTCCGGGTGTGCCGTGAGGGCCCCGGGGGGAGACTTGTTCGCCAACTCGGGAGTGCGGTTCACTCGTTCGAGTGGCGGAGCGGTTGATGCGCGCCCCCCTCTCATAAGCACTGGAATGGTCAGAAGCCGTACCAGGGGTCGGGGCGCTCGTTCACGTGACCGAGCGTCACCTCTGCTTCAAGGGCGGACGAGTCGAGATTGCGAGCACCGGTGCAGAAGAAGCGGCCTCGGAGCAAGGGCAGCCAGCACAGCGGTTCCGGGGTGGCGTCGTCGGCGCCGGCTGAGAGCGGGCGCACCGTGCGCGTGCGCAGCCGGCTCGTCGCGGGCGTCGCCGTCGTCGGGATCACCGTCATAGCCGCGGGAGCGCCCGCGGCCCTGAGCGCCTCCTCCGACCTGACGGAATCACAGCGCCTGGTCACCCTCGCGGAGCTGAACCAGCAGGCCATCGCGCTCGCGCACTCCCTCGCCGACGAGCGCGACGAGGTCACCGCCTTCATCGCCGCCGGCCGGGAGGGCAAGCCCGGTGCGACGAACGGTTCCGCGGGCAGCCGCAGCGCCCGCGTCGACCAGCAGGTGGACGAGATCCGGGACGCGGCCTCCGCCGTCCTGCGCCGCGACCTCTCCACCATTCCCTCCCTGCGCCGCGACGCCATCAGCGGCAAGGGCACGGCGCTGGAGGCCCACCAGGCGTACACCGAGGTCATCTCCAAGCTCCACGACCTCGCCGAGGAACTCGCGGACAACACCTCTCCGCGCGCCGCCGAGGCCGTCCGCGCCCCCCTCGCGCTCGGCCGGGCCACCGAACAGGCCTCCGCTACCCGCGGGCTGCTGCTCGCCGCGCTCGCCGTCCCCCGCAAGGAGCCGGCCGAGCCGCAGATCGACCCCTTCACCGGCCTGCCCGTCCAGACCCAGGACGAGGGCGAGACCAAGGAGGACCGCCTCCGCGACGAGCTGAGCGGAGCCGCCCAGCAGTCCCGCGTCGGCGAACTCTCCGCCCTCGCCGACTTCGACCAGGCCGCCGGCGCCACCGCCCGCGACAAGCTCTCCACCACGGTCACCGGCCCCGAGGTCAACAACGCGGAGAAGTACCTCGCCGGGCTCACCGACCGCCCCGAGCTCTCCGAGTCCGACCAGAAGACCAGCAGCAAGAGGCTTCAGGCGGCCCTCTCCGCCCGGATCGACCGCATGCGCGGCGTCGAGTCCGCGCTCGGCACCGCCCAGGTGCAGCGGCTCGGGGAACTGCGCGACGACGACGTCACCGCGCTCGAACTGCGGATCGCGCTCCTCGGCGGCTGCCTGCTCATCGCCGTCGGCGTCTCCACCGCCGTGGCCCGCACCCTCACCCAGCCGCTCGCCGTCCTGCGGATCGGTGCCGGCCGCCTGGCCGCGGAGCCCGAGACGGCCGAACCGGTCCGCTACACCGGCCGCAACGACGAGTTCGCCCAGGTCGTCCGCTCCATCAACGCCCTGCACGGCCGGCTGCACGGACTGCTCCACGAGTTCAACGGGCGGTTCGAGAAGCTGGAGGCCGAACGCGGCGAACTGATCGCCGGACGCGAGGCCCTCACCCTCCAGCGCGCCGAACTCCAGGTCCACACCGCGGATCTGACGGCGCAGCTGGAGAAGCTGAGGAACACCGTCCACCACACCTTCGTCAACCTCTCGCTGCGCACCCTCGGCCTCGTCGAACGCCAGCTCGGCGTCATCGAGTCCCTGGAGGAGCGCGAGCAGGACCCGGAGCGGCTCGGCACGCTGTTCAAGCTCGACCACATGGCCACCGTCATGCGCCGCCACAGCGAGAACATGCTGGTCCTCGCGGGCGCCGAGCACGGGCACGGCCACCCCGGACCGATCCCGCTGGTCGACGTGGCGCGCGCCGCCGTCAGCGAGATCGAGCGGTACGAGCGGGTCACCATCCAGTCCCTGCCGCCGCACGCCCAGATCGCCGGGTTCGCCGCCGACGACCTCAGCCACCTCGTCGCCGAACTCCTGGAGAACGCCACCTCGTTCTCCCCGCCGGACTCCCGTGTCCAGCTCTCCGGCTGGCTGCTGGAGACCGGCGAGGTGATGCTCTCCGTGCAGGACGAGGGCATCGGCATGTCGTCCGTACGGATGGGCGAGCTCAACACCCGCCTCGGCGACCCGTCGCTCTTCGAGGCGGGTGAGCAGAGCGCGGACGGCGCCGGTCTCGGC
>NZ_RDBK01000043.1:3068143-3072937 GCF_008042275.1 Streptomyces sp. OR43
GCAGCGGCTCGGGCTCCGGTGCCGCCGACCCCGGGACCCCGCAGGCGCCGCCGGCACCGGAGCCCGAGCCGCTGCTGCCCGCGGAGTCCGAGGCCGAGACCACGATGCAGGTCCGGCTCCCGCGGGTGCCCGAGTTCGAGGACGTCCCCGAGTTCACGCACGCCCCCGCCTTCGGCGACGGCCCGCAGGCAGCGGCCGCCGCGGGCCCGTACGCCATCGGCCCCGACCGCCACGAGCGCACCGCCGACGAGAGCGACCCGCCGCGGCCGGCCCCCGAGCCCGCCCCGGCACCACCGGCCCCGGCCTCCGTGGCCGACGCGCTCCCGGGGCCGCGCCACCCGGAGCCGGAGCCTCAGACCGAGCCGCAGTCGGGGCCGCAGCCCGGACGGATCACCGACAAGGGGCTGCCCAAGCGCACCCCCAAGGTCGTCAGGTCCGCGTCGGCCCCCACGCCCGAGCGCACCGGCAGCGTCGACAAGGAGGCCCTGCGCCGCCGGCTCGGCGGATTCCACCAGGGCGCGAAGGACGGCCGCCGGGACGTCGAGGCGGAGATCGCCGAGGCCACCGGACCGGCCGGAGTCACCACACGTACCGAGCACACTGAGCAGGCCGGCCGTACCGATGGCCGATCCGGAGAGACGGGGGACACAGTCGAGGAGGCACGCAGTTGACTGCGCCCAGCACATTCGGGCTGAGTACCGAGGCCCGGAACCTTCACTGGTTGCTGAGCAATCTGGTGGAGGAGGTGCCAGGGGTCCACTCGGTCACCGTCGTCTCGTCCGACGGACTCATGCTGCTCTCCTCCGACCCCGGCCACCAGGCCGCCCAGGTGGCAGGACGGCAGGACGGCCCCCGAGGCTCCAGCGCCGATCTGGCGACCATCGTCTCCGGCATCGGCAGCCTCACCGTCGGCGCCGCGAAGCTCATGGACGGCGGTGGCGTCAAGCAGACCATGGTCGCCATGGACGAGGGCAGTGTCTTCGTCATGTCGATCAGCGACGGCTCGCTGCTGGGTGTGCACGCCACACCCGACTGCGACATGAGCGTCATCGCCTACCACATGGCGCTCTTCGTCGGCCGTGCCGGACACGTACTCACCCCCGAACTCCGCAGTGAGCTGCGCAAATCGATGGAGAGCGCCCAGTGACCCACGCTGCTGCTGAACCCGCCCGCAGGCTCCCCGTGCGCGGGGCCGACAAACGGCCCGCGCGGGTGCGCCCGTACTCGCTCACCGGCGGCCGTACCCGTTTCGGCCACGTGCTGCTCGTCGAGACCTTCGTCGCCGCGCTCGAAGCCCCCGACGAGCGGCGTGAACTGACGAACGGCAACCTGGCCTCGCGCGTCATGCCGGAGCTCCAGGCCATCGTCGAGATCTGCCGCCGGATGCGTACCGTCGCGGAGATCTCCGCCCTGCTGAAGATGCCGCTCGGCGTGGTCAGGGTGCTGCTCAGCGACTTGGCCGACCAGGGAAAGATCCGCGTGTACGGAACCGGTCACGGCACCGGCCAGCCCGACCGCGCACTGCTCGAAAGGGTGCTCAATGGACTCCGTCGTCTCTGAGTCGCCGCTGTTCGCCCCGCGTCAGCCGGGGCCGAAGGACCAGGCCGAGGAATCGCTCCAGGCCTGGCAGCTCGACCGCACCCGGGCCCCGATCGCCACGAAGATAGTGGTCGCGGGCGGCTTCGGCGTGGGCAAGACCACCTTCGTGGGCTCGGTCTCCGAGATCACCCCGCTGAAGACCGAAGCCATGATGACCCAGGCCAGCGAGGAGACCGACGACCTCAGCGCCACGCCCGACAAGGTCACCACGACCGTCGCGATGGACTTCGGCCGCCTCACGCTCGACGACGACCTCGTGCTCTACGTCTTCGGCACACCGGGCCAGCAGCGCTTCTGGTTCATGTGGGACGACCTCGTACGCGGCGCGATCGGCGCGGTCGTGATGGCCGACACCCGCCGGCTCGCCGACTGCTTCCCCGCCCTCGACTACTTCGAGAGCTGCGGGCTGCCGTACATCGTGGCCGTCAACCACTTCGAGGGCACGCCCGGTTTCGAGGCCGAGGACGTCCGGGAGGCCCTGACCGTCCCGCCGCACGTGCCTGTGGTGATCATGGACGCGCGTAACAGGATCACCGTCGTCGAGTCGCTGCTGGCCCTGGTGGGCCACGCTCTCGACGCCACCCCGGCGTAACTGTCGCCGTCACACACAACGGAGAACCGCGATGCGGAAGATACTCATAGTCGGAGCCGGCCAGTCCGGGCTCCAGCTCGCCCTCGGACTGCAGTCCAGAGGCTACGAAGTCACCCTCATGTCCAACCGTACGGCCGACGAGATCCGCTCCGGCCGGGTCATGTCGACGCAGTGCATGTTCCACACGGCGCTCCAGCACGAGCGGGACTACCAGCTCAACTTCTGGGAGTCCCAGGCCCCGCGCATCGAGGGCCTCGGCGTCTCGGTCGCGGCGCCCGACTCCTCGCGCGCCATCGACTGGGTCGGCAAGCTGGACGGGTTCGCCCAGTCCGTGGACCAGCGCGTGAAGATGGCCGGCTGGATGGACACCTTCGCCCAGCGCGGCGGACAGCTCGTCATCCACGGTGCGGCCGTCTCGGACCTGGACTACTTCTCCCGCACCTACGACCTGGTGATGGTCTCGGCCGGCAAGGGCGAGCTCGTCTCCATGTTCGGCCGGGACGCCTCCCGTTCGCCGTACGACGCCCCGCAGCGCGCCCTGGCCGTCGCGTACGTCCACGGCATGGGCCCGCGTCCCGAGCACCCCGAGTTCGACGCGGTCCGCTGCAACCTGGTCCCGGGCGTCGGCGAGCTCTTCGTGATGCCGACACTGACCACGTCCGGCCGCGCCGACATCCTGTTCTGGGAGGGCATCCCGGGCGGACCGCTCGACGCCTTCCAGGGCATCAAGGACCCCTCGGAGCACCTCGCCAAGACGCTGGAGCTCATGGAGAAGTTCACCCCGTGGGAGTACGCCCGCGCCACCAAGGTCGAACTGACCGACGCCAACGGCACCCTGGCGGGCCGTTACGCCCCGACCGTCCGCAAGCCGATCGGCCGGCTTCCCGGCGGCGGCCTGGTGCTCGGGGTCGCGGACGTCGTCGTCGCCAACGACCCGATCACGGGCCAGGGCTCCAACTCGGCCTCCAAGTGCGCCAACGCGTATCTGGACTCGATCATCGAGCACGGCGACCGCGCGTTCGACGCGGAGTGGATGCAGGCCACCTTCGACCGTTACTGGGAGACCGCCCAGCACGTCACGAAGTGGACGAACGCGATGCTCGGCGTCCCGCCGGAGCACGTGCTGAACCTGATCGGAGCCGGCGGTCAGCTCCAGCCGGTCGCCGACCGCTTCGCCAACGGGTTCAACAACCCGGCGGACTTCGAGAACTTCTTCTACGAGCCCGAGAAGACGAACGCCTACCTCGCCTCGGTCGCGGGTCCGGCCGCCTGAGCGCCCCGTACCCCCTGAACGCACCGGCCGGGCCGGGCACCGCCGGGATCTTCTGGCGGGCCCGGCCCGGCCGGTGCGTTCGGGGCGAGCGCTACGCGTCGGGTGCCGACGTCTCGCCGTACCCCTCGTCGGAGCCCTCGGAGGCGCCTTCGGGAAGCTCCGGCGCCTCATACGTGGTCAGCGGCGCGCTCTCCGGGTCGGGACGGACGGCGCCCAGCAGCGGATTCGACGCCACGGGTGAGACCTTGACCCGGGAGCCGGGCCGTGGCGCCTGCACCACGAGGCCGTTGCCGATGTACAACGCCACATGGGTGGCCTTCGGGAAGTAGACCACCAGATCGCCCGGCCGCAGGGCGTTCACCGGCACCTTCCGCAGCTGCCGCCACTGCTCCTGCGAGGTACGCGGAAGGGTGCGGCCGGCACTCGCCCAGGCCTGCGAGGTGAGCCCGGAGCAGTCGAACGAGTCCGGTCCCTCCGCGCCCCACACGTAGGGCTTGCCGATCTGCTCGATCGCGTACCGGACCGCCTCGCCGCCCTGGGCGGTCGCCGGCCGGGCCGAAGACAGGGCGCCCGAGGCGACCAGCGCGTCCTGCGCCTTGTCCGTGCCCTCCTGTTCGAGACGGGCGAGCTCGGCGAGCTGGTCGGTGGAGAGAGTGGCGAGCAGCCCCTCGACCCGCTTCAGCCGCGTCTGGACGGCGTCGCGGTCCTTCTTCTGCCGTGCCGCCAGGGCCCTCTGCCGGTCCAGGACCTTGCGGGACTGCTTCGCCAGCTCGGCGGCACGCTTCTCGGCTCCGCCCAGGCGCCTCATGGTCGCCACCCGGCCGGCGGCCAGCCGCTGGACGACCTGGCCCTGGTCCAGCGCGTACTCGGGATCGCGCATCAGGAGCAGCCGCAGATACGCGGAGAGGTCGGATCGGCCCTGGTACTGCTCACGGGCCAGCCGGCCGGCGGCATCACGGCTGCGGGACAGCTGGAGCCGGGAGGCGGCGAGCGCGGAGTCCAGCTTCTTCGCCTCCGCGGCCTTCTTCTTCAGCTCGGCCGCCGTCCCGTTGTAGGTCTCGGTGGCCTCCTCGGTCTGCTGGTACAGCCGCTGGAGCTCGTTCAGCAGTCCGGTGACGCTGCCGGCTGCCGCTACCGGTCCGGCGGCCGCCTCGGGTCCGGCGGCCGCTTCGGGTCCGGAGCCGTCCTCGGTGTCCGGCGACGGGCAGCACCCCGCTGGCGGACGGCCCGGCCGAAGAGGCCGCGGAACGGATCGCGAACACCGAGCCCCGGCTGAACGCCGTACCGGACGCGTTGCGGAGGCTGGTCGCCCGTTGTCTGGCGAAGGACC
>NZ_RDBK01000043.1:3073037-3142750 GCF_008042275.1 Streptomyces sp. OR43
GCACCCCGCTGGCGGACGGCCCGGCCGAAGAGGCCGCGGAACGGATCGCGAACACCGAGCCCCGGCTGGACGCCGTACCGGACGCGTTGCGGAGGCTGGTCGCCCGTTGTCTGGCGAAGGACCCGGCCGACCGTCCCACCGCGGGCACGGTGGCGGCGCGGGCAGCGCGGGCCGCTCACGCGGCATCGAGAGCTGGGTCGTCGCCCTGTCCGGCCGGGGGGCCTGGTGGTCGATGACGCCCAACTGCGCGGTCCTGGTGTCGCGGTGGGGCGTGAGGGACGCGGTCGGGGACGCCGGGGCCTGCGCAGCGTCCTCGGAGGCGGCGGGGACGGCGTCCTGTACGTCGTCGGGGACGTCCGCCACAGGCACCGCGGGCCGGGCCGGGGCGTCCGCCTCGGCCTCGTCGGCGGACGCCGCGACCGCCGCCTTCCGTGCCCGGGCCCTCTGCTCGGCCACGGCGGCCGCGAGCAGCCCCGGCAGCCAGCCGCCCTTCGCCAGTCCGGCCGCACCTTCCAGTGCCAGCTCCGCCGCCACCGTGCCCGCGGTGGGACGGTCGGCCGGGTCCTTCGCCAGACAACGGGCGACCAGCCTCCGCAACGCGTCCGGTACGGCGTCCAGCCGGGGCTCGGTGTTCGCGATCCGTTCCGCGGCCTCTTCGGCCGGGCCGTCCGCCAGCGGGGTGCTGCCCGTCGCCGCGTACGCGAGGAGCAGGCCCAGCACGAAGAGGTCGGAGGCCGGTCCCGCCTCCTGGCCCGCGACCTGCTCCGGGGTCAGATAGCCGAGCCGTACGGAGAGCTGGCCGCCCGGCCGGGCCTCGGCGTCGGCCGCCGCGCCCAGCGGCCCGAACGCGGTGAGCCGCGGCCCGTCCGCGGCCAGCAGCACGGTCCTGGGGGACAGCCCCTGGAGCACGGCCCCCGTCGCGTGGACGCGGGAGAGCGTTTCGGCGATGCCCGCGCCCAGTATCCGTACCGCACGCTCGGGCAGCGGACCGGCCAGGTCGACGGCCTCGGCGAGGGTCAGCGCCGGCACGTACGCCGAGGCCGTCCACAGCAGGTCCTCGTCCTCGGAGCCGTCGGCGGACGTGGCCGGCCGCGGCTCCACCCAGCCGCCGGCCAGCCGGTCGGCGGTCCGGGCCTCCGCGTGGAACCGCCGCCGGAACGCGGGCAGTGCGGCCAGCTCCGGCCGGGCCGCCGTGACGACGACGAGGCCGTCCGGATCCGTGCCGTGCGCGAGGTACTGGACCGCGGCGGCGGTCTCACGGAACCGCGTCAGCGCCGTGTACGGACCGAAGCGGCGTGGATCGTCCTGACGCAGCGCCTCCATGGCGCACCCCCCTTGTGACCGTCCCTCGGACCAGAGCGTCGATCTTAGACCGACCGGCAACGCCCCATTCCGCCCCGGACGTCCTACCCCGACTTCGACCAGGGCCACTTGGGCCGGTGGCGTTCCCGGCCGGCCGGGGCGTACTCGTACACCCAGCCGCGCTGGATCCGCAGCCGTCTGGTGTATCCGGCGGGGGCCCGCAGGTACGCGTGCACGGTTGCCGGTCCGCCGTCGGCGGCCGGGACCGGGACCTCGTACCACTTGGGCGGGTGACCGGTCGCGCCGACCAGGACGGGCAGGACCCGCCCGTCCAGCGGGCCGCCGGTGAAGGGGACGTTCTCGCTTCTCACCGCCCCAGTCTGACCGATCAGTCCGGCGGCAGCAGATGCGCCGCCGCGCCGATCAGCGGTGCCAGCCGGTCCGCCAGCCGGCCGGCCGGGCCCGCCGCGGTCTCCAGCGGCAGCAGCTCGGCCACCGCGGACGCGGTCTCCGGGTCGGTGGCCGCGGTGACGGCGAGGAGCCCGATGAACTGGTCGACCAGCCAGTCGCGCAGCTCGGACGCGGCCGGCTGCTTGCCCTCGTCCAGCCAGATCAGCGACGCCGCCTCGACGGCGGCGATCCAGGTGCGCACCATCATCCGCAGCCGCGGCGCGGGTTCGCTGCCGGTGCCGCGGCCCAGGTGCAGCAGGATCTGCTCGGCCGCCGCCCGCCGCACCTCGTCGACGATCGTGCTCGTACGGGACGTCTCGGCGACGCTGCCGCCGCGCAGCAGGGCGCTGAAGCCGGTGTCGTGCTCGTCGACGAAGGCGAGGTAGCGGTCGAGCACGCGCGTCACCCGTTCCGTGGGCGGGCCCACGGCCGGTTCGGCGAAGCACAGGATCAGCGCCTCCGCGGCGGACCTGAGCGCCGCCTCGTACAACTGCTGACGCCCGCCGGGGAAGTAGCGGTAGACCAGCGGGCGCGACACCCCGGCCACCGTCGCGACCTCGTCGAGCGAGACCTCGTCGGGGGCCCGGTGCGCGAAGAGGGTGAGTGCCGCACCGAGGAGCTGGGTGCGGCGCTCCTCGACGCTGAGCCTTCGGTACGCACGGGTCGGCGGCGCGGCTGCGGCAGGGGTCATACCCGCCAGCCTAACGACAGGCACCGTCAGGCCAGCAGGCCCGAGCGCTTCCACAGCCTGCGCCCCACCCCGCTCAGGACCCCGATGTCGTCGAAGAAGTCCGTCAGCCGTTTGGCGCCGGACTGCATGACCTCGGCCCGGTGGCCGCTGGCCTTCACCTGGGCCACGGCCTCCTGGCGGTCCAGGCCGACGTTCTCGTACACCTGCGGGTTGACGAAGCAGACGGAGAAGACGCGGGCCGCCTCCCCGCAGCTCACCCGGGTGAGTTCGCGCTCCCAGCGCGGGGCGGTCACCATCTGGCGGCGCAGCTCCTCGCGGGCGTACCGGACGTGCCGGGCCTCCTCGACCACATGGATGCGGGTGACCCCGCGCACCAGGGTCTGGACGCGCTCGTCGGGGAAGGTCAGGCGCTGCATCCAGTCGAGGATCTCCTCGCCGAGCAGCGTCGCAGCGAACGAACCGGGCGTCGTGGAGACGGTCTTCAGGACGCGGGCCAGATTGTGGTAGCGGCGCGGCACCGGGTAGCAGGGCGAGCCGCCCCAGGTGATCATCCGGCCGAACATCATCGAGTGCCGGCACTCGTCGGCGATCTCGGTGAGTGCGTAGCGGACGTGGTTGCTGACCACCGGCTTGTCGTAGATGTGGCGGACCAGCAGCTGCATGAGGATGATCTCGAACCAGATGCCGAGCGAGGCGAGCGAGGCGGCCTCGTGCCGGGCCAGTTCCTGCCGCTGCTCCTGCGACATCCGCTTCCACATCGGGGTGTCGTAGAGGGAGATCAGCTCCGGAGGCCAGAACCACTTGCCGTCCTCGGCCGGCGCGTCCCAGTCCAGCTCCTTGTCCGGGTCGAAGGAGTGCTTGGCCGAGGCCTCCAGGAGCCGTTCGGCGATCTGCTCGCGGTCACGGAGGGGGCCGAGTGCGTCGCGGAGCATCTGCACATCGCGTGCGGTCACGGTCGTCATGGCTGGACGGGCCTCTCCCATGGGTTACCGACGGTCACCCATTATGAGACTACTTGTCAGCAAGGCCGTCAATCCCTTGTGCACGACTTGTTGACCGGGCGTCTACCAACGTGTGAACCTGCCAACTGAGCCACACGCCAGGTGACTTACCCGGGCCCCGAGAGGCGAAGGAGCCGTCCGTGTCGACACACGACCTCTACACCACCGCCCCCGAGCAGCCGCTGTGGACGGTGCCCGCCTCGGGTGCCGCCCGGTTCAGCTGGGACTACGACGACGGCCGTGAGCGCCTTCTCGCCCTGTACCAGAAGGGCAAGGACAAGCAGTGGGACGGCAACAAGCGCATCGACTGGAGCATCGAGGTCGACCCCGCCGACCCTCTCGGCACCCCCGACGACGCCCTCACCCTGTACGGCACCCCGCACTGGGCGAAGATGACCGAGAAGGACCGGGGTGATCTGCGCAGGCACTACACCTCCTGGCAGTTCAGCCAGTTCCTCCACGGCGAGCAGGGCGCCATGGTCTGCGCCGCCCGCATCGTGGAGTCCGTCCCCGACCTGGACGCGAAGTTCTACTCCGCGACCCAGACCATGGACGAGGCCCGGCACGCGGAGATCTACGGCCGGTTCCTGCACGAGAAGGTCGGGATGCTGTACCCGATCAACGACAACCTCCAGGGGCTGCTCGGCGACACCCTGCGCGACTCGCGCTGGGACATGCCCTACCTCGGTATGCAGGTCCTCATCGAGGGCCTGGCCCTGGCCGCGTTCGGCATGATCCGCGACACCACGACCCAGCCGCTGCCCAAGCAGATCCTCGCGTACGTGATGCAGGACGAGGCCCGCCATGTCGCCTTCGGCCGGATGGCGCTGCGCGACTACTACAAGCAGCTGAGCGATGCCGAACTGCGCGAACGCGAGGAGTTCGTCATCGAGGGCTGCTACCTGATGCGCGACCGGCTCAGCGGGGTCGAGGTGCTGGAGAACTTCGGCATCGCCAAGCAGGAGGCGAAGGACCTCTCCGAGCACTCGGAGTTCCTCCAGCTCTTCCGCAAGCTGCTGTTCAGCCGCATCGTCCCGTGCGTCAAGGACATCGGTCTGTGGGGCGAGCGCCTGCAGAAGGCGTACGTCGACATGGGCGTCTTCGACCTCGGCGACTCGAACCTGGACCTGCTGATGGCCCAGGACGAGGAGATCGCCGAGCAACTGGACCGGGAACGCTTCGAGGCGGAGGAGCAGGAGCGGGTGGCGGAGGTCGCGGCGGCCATCGCGGAGGGCGGGGACGGCCAGTAGGGCAGGGCCAAGGGGGGAGCCGGCAGGGCCGCGCCGGGGGCCGAGGCTCTACGTCAGCACCAGCCACTGCCGTCCGTCGAGGAGTTCGCATGCCGCGTCGAGATGGCCGGCGTGGCACGCGGTCTCGGTGATGACGTGCAGCAGGACGTCCCGCAGCGTGTGCAGATGCGGTGCGCCGAACTGGTCGTGGGGCCACCAGGCCAAGGGCGCGTCGGCCTCGGCCGAGGCGATCACGGCGTCCGCGAGGGCCGCTTCGTCGCGGTAGCGGCCGAGGATCTCGGCGGCGCTGCTCCCGGGGTCCACCTGCCAGGCGTCGTCGATGTCGTCCAGGGCGGCGATCACGGCCCGGTCACCCGTGAACACGGCACGGAACCAGAACCGTTCGACATCGAGCGCCAGATGCTGGACGAGCCCCAGACAGCTCCACCCGGACGGCAGTACGGGCTGCCGGAGCGCCTCGGCGTCGAGTCCTTCGAGGATGCCGAGGACATGGCGGCGCCGGCCGTCCAGAGAGGACATGAGGGCACGGATCTCGGTGCCGGGGGCGATGGCCGCGGCCTCCCGGGCGGCTTCGGCCGCGGTCACCGCGCGATCTCCCAGATGTGCCCGCCCGGGTCGCGGAAGCTGGCGGTCCGGATACCCCAGGGCCGGTCCACCGGCCCGTTCAGCAGCGTCACACCGCGGTCGGCCAGCACCTTGCACACGGCGTCCACGTCGTCCACGGTCAGCGTGAGCTGCATCCGGGCACCGCCGGCCGGGCCGGCGACGTCCGCCGGTTCGATCAGCCCGTGCGCGGCGGTGCTCCGCAGCAGATTGATGAGCGTGTTACCGAAGGTGAACACGGCGGAGTTGTCGTCCTCGTAGGTCACCGGCAGCCCGAAGACCTCCCGGTAGAACCGCTTGGTCTCCTCCAGGTCCTCGGTGAACAGGGTGAGAGCGCTGATGCTGCCGGGCCAGTCGGTCGTGCCGTTCGTCTCTGTCACGGCATTCACGATCTACGAACGGGCCGGCTCTGTACAGGGGTTTGGTTCCTCCACTGCCCGTTCCGTGCAGACCAGGCCCTCGCGCTCGTCCCACGACGCGGTGAGGGAGAAGCCGAGCCGCTCGTAGAGGGAGACCGCTCCCGTGCGCCATCGCCACACCGACAGCCGCACGGTGCGGACCCCGCTGCGCGCGGCGTGCGCGAGCGCGGCGTCGAGGAGCGCGGAGGCGACGCCCCGGCCACGGAACTCCGGCGCCGTCCACAGCCGCTTGATCTCCGCCCGGCCGTCCACGGGCGCGGTGACCACGACACAGCCCGCCGCGGTGTCCCCGTCGCG
Source organism: Streptomyces sp. OR43 (assembly GCF_008042275.1). Lineage (GTDB taxonomy): Bacteria > Actinomycetota > Actinomycetes > Streptomycetales > Streptomycetaceae > Streptomyces. The sequence goes on from NZ_RDBK01000043.1 coordinate 3,079,051, forward strand.
CGCGACGAGCACGGCGGCACCGTCGAACGCGCCGTCCGGATCCTCCACCTCCGCGCGGTACGCGGCGGGCAGCGCGGCCGCGTCCTCGACGGGCCGGCCCTTCTCCGCCTCCGTCTGCAGGTGGTAGTCGGCCAGCAGCGCCGACAGCCCGAGCACGGTGGCGAGTGAGCCTGCCGGAGGCCGTACGACGGCAAGGCCACGTCGATCGTTCATGGCCCCAGGATCACATGGCGCCCCCCTGACCCGAACACGGCCGAAATCCGGTGTACGGCGCCGGGCCGGCGGCGGGACGATGGCCCCCGCCTCGGACGCGTGGCTGCGCCGCCGCGAACCGCTGAGCTGACGCGGGGCCGCAAGCTCCGGCGCACGAAAGGGTGTTCCCGTATGGCGTAACTTTGGCGCCATGAGCATGCCGCCGCCCCAGCCCCCGCAGGGCCCGTACGGAGCGCCGCAGGGCCCCTACGGCCCCCCGCAGCAGCCCCTGCAGAATCATCCTTACGGCCAGCAGCCGGCACCGGGGCAGCAGCAGCTGGGCGGGTATCCGCAACAGCCCAACGGGTACCCCCAGCAGCCCCACGGCTATCCGCAGGCGCCCCAGCCGTGGGGCGCCCCGGCCTCCGGTGCGCCCGGCTGGCCCGGGATGCCGCCGCCCCGGCGGAACAGGACCGGACTCGTCGTCGGCATCGTCCTCGGCGCCCTGGTGGTGGCCGGTGGCATCGCCTTCGGCGTCTCGCGCCTGGTGGACGAGGTGGACAAGGCCGGCGGTATCCCGTCGGCCGGGGACTTCCCGGAGGCCGAGTACCGGCTGACCGTGCCGAAGAAGCTGCTGGACGACGAGTACACGCTGCTCAAGGACTCCTCGTCGACCGACGGGAAGGACATCGAGGGCACCTACGACCCGACCATCCGCGACGCGAAGGCCGTCGTCACCCAGTACACCTCCGGGAGCGGCGGCACCCTGGTCATCTCCGGGATGTGGGGCCGGATCAAGGGACCCGAGTTCACCCGGGACAAGATCCTGGAGGGGGCGGTGCAGAACGAGGGCATGACCATCGCCGTACCCGCCCGGGAGTTCACCCCCGCGGGATACGGGATCACGGTGTCCTGCCAGGTCGTCCGGTCGAAGGAGGGCGGCGTCACCAGCACCCTCCCGATGTGTGCCTGGGGCGACGACAACACCGCGTCCTTCGTCGCCGTCATCACCGCCGAGACCGCGCTCCAGGACCCGCAGGAGGTCGACCTCGACAAGGCCGCCCTGGACACCGCCAGGGTCAGGGCCGAGTCGCGCAAGCCGATAGCCGCGGCCGAAGCCGGCTGACCGGGCCCCGGTCCCGGCGGCCCTCACAGCCGAACGGGACCCAGCGCCTCCTCCACCGCGCAGGCCATGGCGAGTAGCTGGGCGTCCGCGCCGCGCCGCGCCACCAGGTGGAGCCCGACCGGGCAGCCGTCCGGGGTGAATCCGGCGGGCACGCTCGCCGCCGGATGTCCGCTCAGGTTGAACGCCCAGGTCAGCGAGGTGGAGTAGAGCGCGCCCGGACCGTCGTGGCCGTGCGGGCGGTTGGGGGTGACGGGCGTGAGCAGCAGCGGCGTGGCGGCGAAGAAGGCGTCCAGTCTGCGGTCGTTCTCGCGCCGGATCGCGTCGGGGCGCGGCTCCGCCCGCCCGTCCCGTACGGCCTGCCACGTCGCCCCCGGGTCCAGCAGCGCGCAGCCGCCGTCCGCGAGCCGCACCACACCCGCGGCGACCAGCCGCCGTACCGCGTCCCGCACCACCGCCGCCACCTCCGGGTCGACGTCCGCGAACCCCAGGCCGGTGCTGTGAGCGGCGGTCAGGGGCAGTTCCGCGGCGGCCGGTTCGTAGCCGTCCAGGACGTGCGCCAGATACGTCCGCGCCTCCGCGGCCGTCCGGGTCAGGACCCCGGCGGAGGCGAGGCCGGACCGGTCGGGCGACGGCAGCAGTCCGTTGGTCGTTTTCAGCCCGAACACCCCGCACCACGCGGCCGGGATGCGCACCGATCCCGCCCCGTCGCTGCCGGTCGCCAGGGGCACCAGCCCCGCCGCGACCGCGACCGCCGAGCCCGCCGACGAGCCGCCCGGGGTCCGGTCCGGCCGCCACGGGTTGACGGTGCGCCCGTGGGCGCCGAGACCCCAGGTCTTCCAGTACGTGCCGGGGCCCGGTACGGACGTCGAGCCGACCGGGACGCCGCCCGCCGCGATCAGCCGCCGCGCGGCGTACGAACGGATGCCGGCCGGGCCCTTCACCGCGAACGGCAGCCCGGCCAGGGGCAGCCGGGCCGCCTCCGGCAGCCGGGCGAGCGCCTCGTCGCGCCACACGTCGAGGAACGCGCAGAGCCGCGGGTCCTCCCGCTCGATCGCGGCCAGCGTCTCGGAGACCTCCCGGAAAGCCGTCATCGGCTCAGTCTTCCAGGGCCGCTTCCATCACGGAACGGGCGATCGGCGCGGCGCTGCCGCCGCCGCTGATGTCGGCCCGGTCGGCGGAGGCGTCCTCGACGACCACGGCGACGGCGACCGCCGGCCGTCCGGAGTCCGCCGCCTGGGCCCAGGAGATGAACCAGGCGTAGGGCAGGCCGGAGTTGTCGATGCCGTGCTGGGCGGTGCCGGTCTTGCCTCCGACCGTCGCGCCGTCGATCGCCGCGTTGGTGCCGGTGCCGTCCCGCACCACGTCGATCATCATCTGCCGCAGCCGCATCGCCGTCATCGGGTTCATCGCCCGGTGGTACGCACGCGATCCGGTGGTGCGGACGGTGGAGCCGCTGTGCGTGGTCGTACGGTCCACCAGGTGCGGATACATGAGGTCGCCGCCGTTGGCCACGGCCGAGGCCACCATCGCCATCTGGAGCGGAGTGGCCGTCGTGTTGAACTGGCCGATCGAGGACAGTGCCAGCTGGTCGTCGCTCATGTCCGTGTCGAAGTTGCTCTTCGCCACCCCGGAGGGGATCTTCAGCCCGGAGTCGTTGAAGCCGAACTTCCCGACCGCCTCCACCATGCCGTCCAGCCCGACCTCCACCCCGAGGTGCGCCATCACGGTGTTGCAGGAGACCCGGATCGCCTCGGCCAGCGACGCCCTCTCGCAGCCCCGGGCCTCGTTGGGCAGCGTGGTCGAGGTGCCCGGCAGGACGTAGGGGGAGGGGGTGTCGGTCTCGGCGTCCGGATCCGTGACGACCTCCGCGTCCAGTGCCGCGGCGGCCGTCACGATCTTGAACGTGGAGCCCGGCGGATACGTCTGCCGGATCGCCCGGTTGAGCATCGGCCGGCTCGTGGACGCGTTGAGCTCGCGCCAGGCGTCGGTGACGGACGAACCGGTGCCGGAGAGCCGCCCGGGGTCGTACGACGGCGTCGATACCAGGGCCAGGATCTTGCCGGTCGTCGGCTCGACGGCCGCGACCGCGCCCCGCCGGCCGCCGAGTCCCTCGTAGGCGGCGCGCTGCATCGAGTCCTTGATCGTGGTGACGACATCGCCGCCCGGCTGCCGGTCGCGGGTGATCTCGTTCCAGAACGGGAGCGGCGCGAGCATGGGGTCGGTGCCGGAGAGGACCTCGTCCTCGGCGTTCTCGATCAGCGTGGTGCCGTACGTCTGCGAGGCGTACCCCGTCACCGGCGCGTACAGCGGGCCGTCGCGGTAGGTGCGTTCGTACGCGAGCTGCTCGCCGGTGTCCTTCGAGCCGGTGACGGACCGGCCGTCGACCAGGATGTTGCCGCGCGGCCGGTCGTAACGGTCGATGCTGGTACGGCGGTTGGCGGGGTTGTCGTCGAGGGTGTCGGCCTCGAAGACCTGGACGCGGGCGGCGTTCACCAGGAGTGCCACGAGCAGCAGCAGACAGAACGCGGCGGCGCGGCGGATGTAGCGGATCATGTCCGGGCCCCCAGGGCGGTCGGCGGATGCGGGATCACCGTTCGTTCTCCGGGACCGGTGCGACGACGCCGGTCTCCACCTCGTCGGGGTGCGGTCTGCGGGCCACGTCGCTGACCCGGATCAGCAGCGCCACGATGATCCAGTTGGTGACGACCGACGAGCCGCCCTGCGCGAGGAACGGCATCGCCATACCGGTCAGCGGGATCAGCCCCATCACGCCGCCCGCGATCACGAACACCTGGAGTGCCAGGATCGAGGCGAGTCCGATCGCCAGCAGCCGCCCGAACGCGTCGCGCAGGGCGAGCCCGGCCCGGTAGCCGCGCGCCACCAGCAGCGCGTACAGCATGAAGAGCGCGGTCAGCCCGGTCAGGCCGAGCTCCTCGCCGGCCGTCGCCAGGATGAAGTCGGACTTGGCGGCGAAGCCGATGAGGATGGAGTGGCCGAGTCCGAGACCGGTGCCGAGCATCCCGCCCGCGGCGAAGGCGAACAGCGACTGGGCGAGCTGCCCGGGGCCCCGGCCGGCGTCGATGGAGGCGAACGGGTCGAGCCAGTCCTGCACCCGGCTGTGCACATGCGGTTCGAAGGAGCCGACGGCGAACGCGCCGACGGCGGCCAGCAGCAGCCCGACCGCGATCCACCCGGTCCGGCCGGTCGCCACGTACAGCAGGATCACGAAGAGGCCGAAGAACAGCAGCGAGGTGCCCAGATCGCGTTCCAGGACCAGGACGCCGACGCTGATCAGCCAGATCGCCACGATCGGACCGAGCACCCGGCCGGTCGGGAGCTGGAGCTTCCAGATCCTGCGGCCGGTGTACGCGAGGGCGTTGTGGTTCGCCGCGAGGTAGGCGGCGAAGAACACGGCGAGCAGGATCTTGGCGAACTCGCCCGGCTGGAAGGAGAATCCGCCGACCCTGATCCAGATCCTGGCGCCGTTCACCGCGGGGAAGAAGATCGGCACGATCATCAGGACGAGGGCGGCGGCGACCGAGAGGTACGCGTAGCGCTGGAGGACCCGGTGGTCGCGCAGGAACACCACCACCGCGATGAAGAACGCGACGCCGAGCGTGGACCAGATCAGCTGGGTGGGCGCCGCCTGGTCCTTCGGGGTCTCCAGGTCGAGCCGGTAGATCAGCACCAGGCCCATGCCGTTGAGCAGCACGGCGATGGGCAGCAGCAGCGGGTCGGCGTACGGGGCGCGGAAGCGGACGGCGAGATGGGCGAGGAGGGCGAGCAGCCCGAGTCCGCCGCCGTATCCGGCGACGTCGGGCGGGACCGCGTCGTCGTGGGCCAGACCGACGGCGGCGTAGCCGTAGACGGAGATGAGGACGGCCCCGATGAGGAGCGAGAGTTCTACGCCGCGCCGCTTGGGCAGGCGCAGCTCGGGCGGGGGTGCGTCCGCCGTCGTTGCGGTCATGCCACGCAACGTAGCAAGAGGTGGGTGTTATTTCCCTTATGTCCTTACGGAAGGTCTGTGGGGTCCTTACGGAAAGTGCGGGGGGTCGGGACGGAAGGCGCGGGGGCCGGGTGCCGTTCCGCCGTCAGGCGCGGGGGCCTGGTGCCGTCCGGCCGTCAGGTGCCGGCGGAGGAGCGCGGCGGGGCCTCGTCGCCGTCGTCCAGGCCTACGTACTCCGGCAGCGTCAGCCGGGCCAGCGCTCCACCGTCCGGCGCGTTCTCCAGGACCAGCTCGGCGCCCATCACCTCCGCCTGCCCGACGGCGATGGTCAGACCCAGGCCGTGGCCCTTGGTGTCGCCCTCCGTGCGGAAGCGCTGTGGGCCGCCCGCGATCAGATAGTCCGGGAAGCCCGCGCCGTGGTCGCGTACGGTCACCACCGGCCCGTCGACCGTCAGCACCACCGGCGGGCGGCCGTGCCGGTGCGCGTTGCCGATCAGATTGCCGAGCACCCGCTCCAGGCGCCGCCGGTCCGTCTCGACCCGCACCGGCGGTCCGTCCCCGACGACCCTGACCTCGGTGCCGCCGCCCGAGCCGCGCGCCACCCGCTCGGCGAGCGGCGCCAGTTCGTGCACATCGAGGTCGACGTGTTCGGTACGGGCGTCGAGCCGGGAGATCTCCAGCAGGTCCTCCGTCAGCGCGCGCAGCGCCCGGACCCGGTCCCGCACCAGCTCCGAAGGGCGGCCCGGCGGCAGCAGCTCGGCGGCGGCCGACAGACCGGTCAGCGGGGTGCGCAGCTCGTGGGCGACATCGGCGGTGAAGCGCTGCTCGGCCACGAGCTTGCGCTGGAGCGTCGAGGCCATGGTGTCCAGCGCCCCGGCGACGATCGCGACCTCGTCCGGCCGGCGCGAGGGGTCGGCCGTGCGCGGGTCGTTGACCCGGGCGTCCAGATCGCCCGCGCCGATCCGCCGGGCCACCTGCGCGGTCTGGTGCAACCGCCGGGTGACCCGGGTGACGGAGAACGCGCCGACGAGCAGGGTGGCGCCGATCGCCAACAACGAGGAGCCGATGATGGCACCGTCCAGGCCGTTGATCGTGCGGGCGCTCTGGCTGTAGTCGACCTGCGTCGCCAGGGCGTGCCCGTCCGCCGGGGCGGCCGCCCACATCGTGGGGCGGCCGAGATGGTCGGCGACCATGGTGCCCCGTTTCCCATCCTTGACCGCCAGGGCGCGCAACGACGCGGGCAGCCCCGGCGGGTCGAGCCCGGAACGCGGCGGCAGCGCCCCGCCCCTCTCGTAGGCGGCGGTGGCGGTCTCCAGCCGGGCGAGCGCCTTCTCCCGGGCGTGGCCGACCGTCTGCCGGGTGACCGCGGTGTGCACCAGCACGCCCAGCAGGGCGGCGAGGACGCAGCACATCACAGTGATGAAGACGGCGGACTTCCAGGTCAGCGTCGCGGTCCAGGCGGGCAGCCGCGGCCGCCGCCCGGGACGGCGGACCCGGCTCGCGCCCGTCCGCCGGCCTCTCACCGGCGCTCCGCGGTCACGGCCGGCGAGGGCGCCGGAGTGGGTGCGGCCGTGCCGGGGGCCGGGGTCGCGTCGGCGGTCGGCGGGGTGGACAGCCGGGCGCTCGGGGTGCGGCGCCGGTCCGGACCGGTGCGCGGGGCCGTCCGCAGGATCTCCTCCTGGGTCGGCAGCATGGCGCGCTGCTGGTCGTCCCAGGACCAGGCCGTGCGGTACTCGTACCCGGTGATGGCGGAAGGAGCCCGCATGACCAGGGTCCGGCCCGCCAGCTCCACGCTGATCACGGCGTCCGAGGTCGACATGATCCGGGTGAGCCCGCTCGGCTCCGGCATGTAGACGCGTACGGAGAGCTGCCGGGCGGCCAGCTGGATGCCGAGGATCATCTCGTCCCGGCCGTCGCCCGTCAGATCGCGGTAGTACGGCTTCAGCACCGGGCAGGAGGCGGGCGCGGTCGGGCAGGCGTTGATCCGCCGTACGGCCGCGTCCGGGAGCGCGTCCGTGCCGCTGGAGCGGTCAGGCCGGGCGTTCAGCCCCGCCCGCACCACCGCCACCGGGTCCAGCCGGCGCACGTCGCCGCCCGGGACGGTGATCCCGGGGATATGGGCGGTCTCGCCCTCGCCGTAGTCGTACGGTGCGGCGGAGGCGGGCGGCAGTTCCGGCCAGAGGCGGGCGGGGCCGATGGCCGCCGGAGGCCGTCCGGCGCTCTTCAGCTCGCCGCCGGTGCCGCAGCCGGCCAGCAGGACGGCGCCCGTGAGCACCGCGACGGCGGCAGCCGTGCCTCGCCCCGTCCGATGCTGCGGACGCATGTCTTCCTCCCGTTCGGACGGCCGGACCGGGTCACGCGTGATCGCGCACGGTCCCGGCTCCGTAGACCTTATTCGGAAGGAAGTCCTCTATGCGTATTTACTGCTGATAGGGGTTCTGGCCCTGCGTCTGGCCGTGCGAGCCCGGAGCGTGACCCGGCTGCTGCGGAGACTGGCCGAAGGGGTTACCGCCCTGCGCGGCCACGTGCTGGGCCAGCAGCTGATCGGCCTGCTCCTTGGGGATCTGCTGCTCCCCGCCGCAGAACGTGCACTGAGTCGCGTACTTCGTCGAGAAGGGGAACAGCGGCACGAAGAACAGCGTGAACTTCGTCACCCGCTTGCGCAGCGTGTGCGCCGCCGGGTTCCCGCACCAGCCGCAGACCAGCGTCAGGATCGCCAGTTGGTAGAGATAGCCTCGCGTACCGAAGATGATCATGTCGTGGGTTCCTTCCCCGAATTCCCCAGGAGCGCCCGGCGGCAGAGCGCCAGCAGCTTTTCGTCCTCGTACGTGTCATGGCTGCCGTACCCGCCGTCCATCGCGTTGTGACGGCGTACGGAGGCGAGTTCGGCGCGCAGCACGTGCGCCGCCTCCGACCCTGCACCAGCGGCCCCCGCCCGCGCCAGGCATTCGGCCACCCGAACCCGGACATGACGGTTCTGCTCCCAGGCCGCGAGGAGTACCGGAACGGACTCCTCGGCCCGGCCGGAAACCTCCCACAGAGCGATCGCCGCGTCCACCCGCAGCCACAGCTCCTCGTGCCGCAGCAGCGCCCGCAGCCGCGGCGCGGTCACCGCCGCGTGCGCGCCGAGCCGGCCCAGCGCGCTCGCCGCCGCCCGCCGCTCGCCCGCGTGATCCGCCTGAAGCCCCTCGATCAGGACCGGCAGCGCCGCCCCCGCGTCCCCGTCGACGGCCCAGAGCGCCTCGGCCGCCTCCGTGGCCCCCGCCGTCCCGGCGCGCCGGATCAGCGCCCGCAGCTCCGGGACCGCGCACTGCGCCGCGGGCCCGAACGAGCCGAGCGCCCGCAGCGCCGCCGTACGCAGCCACTCGCCCCGGTACTCCGGCGCCCCGCGCAGGATCCGCAGCACCTCGGGCGCCGCCTCGCCCGCCCGGAGCGCGGTCAGCCCGGCCAGCAGCGGGCTCGCCCGGTCGTACGCCTCCTCGTCCAGCCCGACCTCGCCCAGCCGGCGCCGCAGCACACCGGCCAGCGGCGCGGCCGCCGGCCCCAGATACCCGATGGCGAACCCCACGTCGTGCGGCACCTCGGGCCGCTCCAGCGCCGCCGCCAGCGCCGGTACCGCGCGCGCGTCGCCCAGCCGGGCCAGGGCCTTCACCGCGCTGCCGAGCCCCGGCGGCCCGCTCGCCCACTCCCTCACCCAGGCACCCGGATCGGCAGCCACGCGGGCCGCCAGCGCGTCGCCCGCGGGTGCGGCCAGGCCGAAGAGCTCCTCCAGGACGTGCGAGGCGGCCTCGGCCAGTTTCGGCTCGTCCGAGACCAGCTGATCGCCCACGAGCCGCACGAGCTCCCCGTAGGAACCGCGCCAGGCCCTGATCAGTCCGCTGCTCATCCGGACCGCGTCGATGCGCTGCCCCGGGTCGGGGCTGCACAGCTGATCGGTCAGCAGCGCCGTCCGCTCGGCGACCCGGTCGTCGAGACCGACGTGCAGCGTGCGCAGCAGAGCGGCCGTCCAGGGCGCCGCGCGACCTGCCCCGTCCTCGGCCGTCGGCGCCCGCAACTGCCCGACCAGGGTCATCGGCGCGGCCTCGGCGCAGCCGGGCTCCGCCGGTGCCCCGAGGACCCGGGACCCCGCCTCGGAGACCTCCGCCGCCCCGGGGGCCGAGCGCATCTGCCGCAGCAGACCCGCCACCACCCGCACCACATCGCCCGGCAGCGCATCGGGCGCGCATCGCGCCAGCTGGGCCAGGGCCGCCAGCCGCAGCCCCGGCGGGTTCGCCTCGGCGGCCAGCCGGCTCAGCCAGTCGGCGATCCGGCCGGCCAGCGGTCCATGGCGCAGCGCGACCCGGCCCGCGGCCTCGACCAGGGCGAGCCGCACCTCGTCGTCCGGTTCGATCGGCAGCCGCTCGCACAGCAGGGCCAGGACCCGGGCCGGACTGCCGTGCAGCGTGGCCAGCGCCAGCGGGGCGGAGACCCGCACCCCCGGATCCTCGTCGGCCATCAGGGCGAAGAAGACCCCGGCGCCCGCGCTGACGGCCGCCGCCGCCATCGCGTAGTTCGCCGCGCCCTCCGCGTCGTCCTCGGCCTCGGCCTCGCCGATGTCCTCCTCGTCGATGTCGATGCCGCCGATGCTGGTCAGCAGCTCGACGATGCCCCCGCGGTCCGGGACCAGCGGATCGACGACCAGCTCGAAGAGAAACGGGATGCAGGCGAGCGTGCAGGCGTAGACGTCGCCCTGGTGGTGGACCGCCCCGTACATGCCGTCCAGCGCGGCCTCGCGCTCCGACGGGTCGGCGGACGCCAGGCCGCGGAGCAGGGCCGGCACGTCGTCGGCAGGCCCGTAGGCATGCTCCATCGAGGCCCAGTCGACCTCGTCGATCCCCGCGAACACGCCATCGCCTCCCCACGGTTTCCCACGAAGCAGTGTCTTGCGCAGAGTGTGCACCACCGCTCGGACAATCCACCCGCCCCATGCCGCCTTTTGCTCTTGAACATGACAACACCTGCACCGATGCGGTATGTCCCGGCCACCGGACCCCTACAGGGTGTCCGGAATCGGCCGCCCCCGGTCCGGCTCGGTGAGCGGTGCGAGCAGATCGCCGTACCGGGCCAGCCGCTCCGCCATGGCACCGGCCAGGAAGACCAGCGCCCCGGGCCTGCGGCACGCCTCGATCTCCGCCCAGGTGACCGGCGCGGAGACGGCCGGCTCGGCCCGCGCCCGCAGGGTGTACGGGGTGGCGGTCGTCTTCGCCGCCGCGTTCTGGCTGAAGTCGACGAACACCTTGCCCGGCCGCAGCGCCCGCCTCATCCGGTGCACCACCAGATCCGGAAGCTTCTTCTCCGCCTCGACGGCGAGCGCCTTCGCGTACGCCGACACCCGCTCGGAGGGGGTGGGCTCCAGCGGGACGAGCAGATGCAGCCCCTTGGACCCGGACGTCTTCCCGTACGCCTCCAGCCCGTCCGCAGCCAGCCGCTCCCGCAGCCAGAGGGCGACGGTGCAGCACTCCACGACCGTCGCGGGCGCTCCCGGGTCCAGATCGAACACCATCCGGTCCGCCACCCCCGGCGCCTCGGCCCGCCACTGCGGGGTGTGGAACTCCACCACCAGATTGGCCGCCCACATCAGCGAGGCGAGGTCCTGGACGACAACCTGCCGGGCCTGCTCCTTCTCGTGGTGCGGCACCGGGGCGGTGTGTACCCAGGACGGCGTACCGGCCGGCGGGTTCTTGGTGAAGAACAGCTGCCCGTCCGGCCCGTCCGGATAGCGCAGGAAGGACAGGGGCCGGTCCCGCAGGTGAGGCAGCAGGACCTCGGCCGCGGTGGCCGCGTAGTAGTGCAGCACCTCGCCCTTGGTGGTGCCGGTGGCCGGGTACAGCACCTTGTCCAGGTTGCTGAGCGGCACCCGCCGCCCCTCCACCACGGTGATCGGCGTCATACGATAAGAATCACACGAAATACGGATCTGTACGGATATCACGCACGTAAGGGGTGACCGGTGAGGTCCATCTGGAACGGCGCCATCTCCTTCGGACTGGTCAGCATCCCGATCAAGCTGGTCAACGCCACCGAGAACCACTCGATCTCCTTCCGCCAGATCCACGCCGCCGACGGCGGCCGCATCCGCTACCGCAAGGTGTGCGAGCTGGACGGCGAGGAGGTGACCGCGTCCGACATCGGCAAGGCGTACGAGGACGCGGACGGCACGATGATCCCGATCACCGACGAGGATCTCGGTTCGCTCCCGCTGCCCACCGCCAAGACCATCGAGATCGTCGCCTTCGTGCCCGCCGACTCCATCGACCCGCTCCAGATGGACGCGGCGTACTACCTGTCCGCCAACGGGGTGCCGGCCGCCAAGCCCTACACCCTGCTGCGCGAGGCGCTCAAGCGGAGCCAGAAGGTGGCCCTCGCCAAGTACGCGCTGCGCGGGCGGGAGCGCCTGGGGATGCTGCGGGTGGTCGACGACGTGATCGCGATGCACGGACTGCTCTGGCCGGACGAGATCCGCGCGCCCGAGGGGGTCGCTCCGGAGAGCGACGTGTCGGTCCGCGACGCCGAGCTCGATCTGGCGGACGCGCTGATGGACACGCTCGGCGAGGTCGACATGGACTCGCTGCACGACGACTACCGCGAGGCGGTCGAGGAGCTCATCGCGGCCAAGGCATCCGGCGAGACCCTGGAGCCGCCCGAGACCGGCGGCGCCGGTGGCGGCAAGGTCATCGACCTCCTCGCGGCCCTGGAGAGCAGTGTCCGGGCGGCGAAGGAGGCGCGCGGCGAGGACGGGGACGAGAAGGACGGGGACGAGAAGGACGGGGCGGACGAGGAGAAGGCGTCCGTCACCTCGCTCTCGGACCGCAAGCCCTCCGCCTCCACCACGCACAGGACGCCCACGGGCAAGTCGGTGTCGCGTACCTCGTCGTCCGGCGGCGGGACCCGGAAGACGGCCTCCTCGCCCAAGTCCTCGGGAGCGAAGAAGTCCACCGCGAGTTCGGGCAAACCGGCGGCGAAGAAGGCCGCGTCCGGCAGCCGGTCCGGCGCGAAGAAGACCGCGTCCAAGGCGGGCGCGACCAAGAGCACCACGTCCAAGAGCACGACGACCAAGAAGACGGCGGCCAAGAAGCAGAGCGGCACGAAGACGGCCTCCCGCAAACGGGCTTCCGCATGACGAGGCTGCCGGCCCCGTGAACGGGCTTCCGCGCGACGAAGTGGGCCTGCCGTGCACGGGCTTCCGCGTGACGAAGTCGGCTTGCCCTGCACGGGCTTCCGCGTGACGGAGCCGGCCCCGCGAACGGGCCTGGCATGACGAAGCCGGCCGTCACGGGGCTGTATCCCCGCGACGGCCGGCGGCGCGCACATCCCGTCCCGTACCGCCGCTTCAGCGCCTGCGGTACGAGCTCACATAGCCGGAGGCCGGCGTGCCGACACCCGTCACGTCGTCGTACCCCCGCACCGCCGACAGCGAGGCGTCCTTGCCGAGGCTGCGCACCGAGGTCCGCAGGCCGTCCGCCGCGTCTGCCCCGTTGACGAAGTCCACCCGGGCGACCGCCAGGTCACGCCCCGCACCCAGCGGGTGGTCCGTCACGTCGTGGTACGCCTTCGAGTCGTAGCGGGAGTAGATCGCCGGGTTGGCGAAACCGATCGGGCGCCCGTGCTGCGCCTGCTGCGCCAGGGCCTGGACACCGGCGATGACCGGCGCCGCCAGCGACGTACCGCCGATGCGGTACTCGTCGTAGCCCAGCGATCCGTCCGGCAGCGTCTGCGTCTGGCCCACCAGGAAGCCGGTGTTCGGGTCCGCGACGGCAGCGATGTCGGGGGCGGTCCGCATCCGGGTCGTCCCGTTCGCCTTCGCCAGCGAGTCCGGCACGATGCCGCGCTGGTAGAACGGCTGCTTCACCGTGGAACTGGTGCCGCCGCCCGCGCCCGAGGTGTACGCCCCGGGGAAGCCCGTCCAGCTCCTGCCGTCCGCCGCCAGCGGAGCGTTCAGCGTGCCCCAGCCGGTCTCCCACTGGTACGTGTCGTGCTTGCCGACCGCCAGCGACGTACCGCCGACCGAGGTCACCCAGGCGGAGTTGGACGGGACGTCGATCTGCTTGGTGCCGGTCGACGCGACGTTGTCGCCGTCGTCGCCCGAGGAGAAGTAGAAGCCGATACCCTCGACCGCGCCCATTTTGAACACCTGGTCGTAGGCGAGCGCCAGGTCGGGGGTCTGGTTGGCCTCGATGTCGCCCCAGGAGTTGGAGACGATGTCGGCGAGCCGGTGGTCGACGACCTTGTTCAGCGAGTCCAGCAGGTCGTTGTCGTAGCAGGACGCGCCGCCCACGTACACGATGTCCGCGGCGGGCGCGACGGCGTGCACGGCTTCGACGTCGAGGGTCTCCTCGCCGTACCAGCCGGAGGCCCCGCACTCCTCGGTCTTCGTGTAGTCGTCCGGCAGTACCTGGCTGAGCTGCCCGCGCCGGTAGGGCGCGTCGCCGTTGCGCTTCGCGTACTCCGCGGCGTCCTTGGCGATGGTGGGCGAGGCGTACGCGTCCGTGATCGCGACGGTGACGCCCTTGCCGGTGTAGCTCCCGGCCCCGTACGCGGCACGCAGCTGCTTGCCGGTGTACCCCTTGACGGCGTACGGCACCTTGGCGCCGTACGCGCTCGGCAGGGTGGAGGCGGTCTTCGACCCGAAGTACGAGGAGAACGGCCCGGAGTTGCGGAACACCGCGTCCGGCGGTGGCAGTACCTCGTCGTGACTCGACCGGTGCGGCGCGTTGTCCAGACCCGAGACGGCCAGCACGGCGTCGCTCAGCGCGGCGGGCACGGAGGCCGTGGCGGCGGGCGCGCGGTAAGTGCGGCTGCCCTTGCGGTAGTTCCGCAGCTGGGTGCCGAACGCCTTCTCGGCCTGCCCCACTTCGCCGGTGGCCGAAACGTAGTGCTGGTTGGCACCGGTGACGGTCAGCCCACTGGCCTCCAGCCACTGGCTGACCCGGTCGATCTGGTCCCGGGTGGCCCCGAACCGCGCCTGCGCCTGTGCGGCGCTCAGGTACTTCCCGTACGAGGGTGACTGCGGGTCCGAGACGGCGGCCGCGTAGGCGGCCAGCCCCTTCGCGTCCCGTCCGGCGAGGTGGATCCGGACGGCGACCTTTCCGCTGTCGGCCGTGGCCCCCTGATCGGCCGAGGCGGTGGCCCAGGCCGGCTTGGTGCCCTGCAGCGCGTCCCGGCCGCCCGGCGCGGCATCCGCGCTGGCGTCGGTTATCCCGAAGGCGAGCGCACCGGCGAGCAGTGGCAGCGTCGCCGCCATGCTCAGCGCGGCGCGTCGTCGGGTGCGGCTGATTCTCAAAACAACCCCCTGCGATGTGGGTCTCGCGTGTGGCGCATGTGCCGAATGTTGTGCACATGTAATGCGCCACTCTGGCGAGGAACGCCTCATGTAGGGGGCATGCAATGACCAAGAATGGGCCAAAGGCTGCTCAACGCGGGGGAGTTCGCGCCGATTGGCCGAGGATCGGACCTTGTCGACGGGTGACTCCCGATAGATCCGGATGATTCCGGGCGCCCGCCGCGCCGGCCGCCTCCCCGTCCTGACGGAATTCCGGGCCCATGACCCCGCCGCCCAGTAGGGTACGAATCGCTGCGACTGGCGCGCGCCCCTGCCGGGGTGCTCAGTGGAATCGACCACGAGGGAGCGGCACACCCCGGGCCCGCCCGGGGCGTCATCTCCGGAGAGCCGTCCGCCTGGGCATCCGGGTCAACGCCGCGGCAACGCGGCCGACCCGGGAGGACCCCGTGACAGTGACCGCATCCGCATCCGCACCCTCGAACCACCGCCACCGCGCTCTGGCGGCAGCCGATCCGGAACTCGCCGCGCTGGTGGCCGCCGAGGAACAGCTCCAGGCCGACACCCTCCGTCTGATCCCCAGCGAGAACTACGTCTCCGCGGCCGTGCTCGAAGCGTCCGGCACGGTCCTCCAGAACAAGTACTCCGAGGGTTACCCCGGCAAGCGGTACTACGAGGGCCAGCAGATCATCGACCAGGTCGAGACCCTCGCCGTCGACCGGGCCAAGGCGCTCTTCGGCATGGACCACGCCAACGTCCAGCCGTACTCGGGCTCACCGGCCAACCTCGCCGTCTACCTGGCCTTCCTCAAGCCCGGCGACACCGTGCTCGGCATGTCACTCCCGATGGGCGGCCACCTGACCCACGGCTGGGGCGTCTCCGCCACCGGCACCTGGTTCAACGGCGTCCAGTACGGGGTACGGCGCGACACCGGCCGCGTCGACCTGGACGAGGTCCGCGACCTGGCCCTCGCCGAGCGCCCCAAGCTGATCTTCTGCGGCGGCACGGCCGTCCCCCGCGCGATCGACTTCGCCGGCTTCGCCGAGATCGCCCGCGAGGTCGGCGCGGTCCTGGTCGCGGACATCGCCCACATCGCGGGCCTGATCGCCGGCGGCGCGCACCCCTCGCCGGCCCCACACGTGGACGTGGTCTCCACCACCACCCACAAGACGCTGCGCGGCCCGCGCGGCGCGATGCTGCTGAGCCGGGCCGAGTACGCCCGCGCCCTCGACCGCGCCGTCTTCCCCGGCCTCCAGGGCGGCCCGCACAACCAGACGACGGCGGCCATCGGCGTGGCGCTCCGCGAAGCCGCCGCACCGGACTTCCGCACCTACGCCCACGACGTGGTGACCAACGCCCGCGCCCTGGGCGAGGAACTGGCGGCCCGCGGCTTCGATCTGGTCTCGGGAGGCACGGACAACCACCTCCTCCTGATCGACCTCACGAACAAGGACGTCCCCGGCAAGACGGCGGCCAAGGCCCTGGACCGCGCCGGCATCGTCGTCAACTACAACACCGTCCCGTACGACACCCGGAAGCCCTTCGACCCCTCGGGCATCCGCATCGGTACCCCGGCCCTGACGTCACGGTCCATCCCCGCGTCGGAGATGGCCACCGTCGCCGCCTGGATCGACCGCGTGGTCGATGCCGCCCGCACCGGCGACGAGTCCGCCGTCACGAAGGTCCGCGCCGAGGTGAAGGCCCTGATGGACGGCTACCCGGCACCGGGGCTGCGGGTGGGGTGACCCCGGCGGGGGCAGTGCGCTACCGGGCTGCCCCCGGCCGGCTCAGCCGAGCTCGGCGACGAACGCGCGCCAGGCGTCGGACCCGAAGGCGATCACGGGGCCGGCGGGGCGCTTGCTGTCGCGGACGGGGGTGAGGTGGGGGATGTTGTCGGCGACTTCGACGCACTCGTTGTTGCCACCGCTGTACGTGCTGGTGCGCCACCGCGCGCCTGAGAGGTCCGGCGTGTTGGGGTGTGCGCTCTTCATGTCGTGTGCTCCTTGGCCCGGCGGTGGATGACAGCGCGGGACTCTGTCGGAGAGAGCGCGGACGTGCGCGCGGCGTCGAACAGATCCTGGTAACGGGAGACGTCCTCTTCCCGCTCCAACCACATGGAGCCCGACGGGTTGTCGGCCAGCACCACGTCGAGAGCCCCCTCTTCGGGAAAACCCAGCACTACGTAAGGGCCGAACATACTCGCATGGGCTCCACGGGAGAACGGCAGTACCTGGACCGTCACGTTGGGGTTCTCGGAGCTGGCCAACAAGTGCTCCAGCTGAGCCTTCATGACCTCTGCGCCCCCGACCTGCTGGAGAAGGACAGCCTCGGAGAGTACCGCCCAGACGTGCAAGGGTTGTTCGCCCGCCAGACGTTCCTGACGGGCCAGCCGTACCTGGACGAACTTGTCGATCTCATCCGCCGTCTCCCACTGTCGGGAAGCCACGGTCACAGCCCGGATGTACTCGGGGGTCTGTAGCAGTCCGGGGACGAGCTGTGCCTGGAAGGTGCGGATCGAGCCTGCCATCGCTTCCAGCGCGATGTAGTCCCGGTAGGTATCGGCGAGGACAGACCCGTACTGGTTCCACCACCCCTCCCGGCGCCTGCGGTTGGCCTTGCGGGCCAGTGCGCCGAGGCGATCGCAGAGCTCCTGGTCGGACACCTCGAACGCATGCAACATCGCGGTCAGGTCAGGAAGTCGTACCGCGACGCGGCCGTTCTCAATGCGGCTGATCTTGCCTTTGGTGCAGTCGAGCGCCTCTGCTGCCTGGGCGGTGGTCAGCACGGGCACTGGCTCCGGCCGGCCGGGCGGGCTCACCGTGAAGACGTTCTGGAAGAGGCTGCTCCGGCGCGTGGCGCCCGACCGTGCGCCCCGCTTCACGGGCACGCTGACGCAGGTGCTCGACGGGCGCCCCGTCGTGATCGGCGACGCCGCCCGGCCGGCGCCGAGAACGCCGGCGCCGAGAACGCCGGCGCCGAGAACGCCGGCGCCGAGAACGCCGGCGCCGAGAACGCCGGCGCCGAGAACGCCGACGCCGAGAACGCCGGCGCCGCCACGGCCGCAGGTGCGGCGGCCGGGCCTGGGCTCGCTCCGGGGCCGTATCCGTATCCCCGCCGCCTTCGACTACGCGCACGCCTCGGTGGCCGACGCTCTGGGGATGCGCTGATGCGGCTTCTGCTCGATACGACCGTGGTGATGTGGTGGATCGCGGACGCGCCTCAACTGTCCGCCTCGGTCAAGGAACTCCTCGAAACGGAACCGGCCATGTACGTCAGCGCGGTGTCGCCCTGGGAGATCACCGTCAAGCAGTTCCTCGGCACCTTCGAAGGCCCCGGAGACCTGGTCGAGCAGGTAAGGGATCTGGACTTCAGGAGCCTGCCCCTCGCGGCCGCCCACGGGGTTCGGGCAGGCCGGCTGCCGATGGTGCACACGGACCCCTTCGACCGGCTCCTGATCGCGCAGGCGCAGGCGCAGGCGGAAGGAATCACCCTGGTCACCCGGAACCGCTGGATCCCGCAGTACGACGTACCGGTGCTATCGGTCTGACCCTGCACGCCCGCCCGGGATCGCCGTGTGGGACGACGACAAAGAACCGGACCGACTCACTCGCGATCTGTGACACACGACGACAACGGCTGAGCTGCAACGACGATGGACCCGGACACACTGTCCGGGTCCATCGTCGTTTCCGCGCGCAAGCTGTCGGACAGCCGGGGCTCCGACCTCTGGATTCAGAACGGACGGATCAGAACGGACGGATCAGCACAGGCAGGGATTCGTACCCCAGCCCAGGCTGGATACGTCCCTGTCCCGCAGCGCACCGGAGTAGGCCTGCACTTCGTCCACATCGCCATGGAGGTACTCGCCCCATCCGTCACCGGCTTTGGTCCGGCCGATCTGGAGGTCACCGGTGCTGTGCCAGCCGTTGGGGAGGGGCGCGGTCGCTTCAGCGTTGGTGTAGCCGTCGAGGTAGAGCTTGATCGTGTCGGTCCCGTCGTCGTAGATCACGGCGAGACGATGGCCCTGGCCCTCGCCGCCGTCCGCGCCCGCGATCCGGGACACCACCTTCTCGGGAGATCCGGCCTCGTCCTTCTCCGGCATCACGAGTTGCCAGGTGTGCGTGGACGGCTCGTAGCGCACCTTGAACGCGTTGGTGTGCTCGCCGGCCTGCGAGAGCACGGTCATCGGGTGGGCCGGCGCGGAGTCCGCGAGGCGCACGACGACGCCGAGGGTGAAGCTGTCGCCGGTGTCCACGACCGGTCCGTCGGCAGCGGCGTACCCGGTCTCGCCGTCCAGGCGCATATGCCCGTCGCCGACGAGCGGCGGCGGCACGTAGGTGCAGTCGGGGTCGATCTCCGGGATGCAGGAGTTGTCGGAGCCCCGGTAGATCGAAGCTCCCGTGCCGAGCCGCAGCGGCACGCCGTCCGACTGTTCGGGGCTCGCGCCGTCTGTCGCGTCGTCCATCGACCAGTGACCGAGCAGCTTCGGCTTGCGCAGTGCCAGTTCGGATACCTCGCCCGGTACCACGACCCGGTCGTGGACCCGTACGTCGCCGATGTCACCGTGCCACCGGTCGCGGTAGCCGGTAGTCCCACGGGCTCGTCCGATCTGGAACGCGCCGGCCGCCTCCGCGGGAGTCGCCTCCGCCGCGGTGCCGACCTCCTGGCCGTTGACGTACAACTGCGCGCGACCTGTCTCCGCGTCGTACAACCCCAGCAGATGGGCCCACTCGCCCGTCTCGGGCGTACCACCGGACACCCGTGCGCCCCCGATCGCGAACGACCAGACAGGGCCGGGGTCCTGGCTGCGCATCCCGAGGCCGAAGCCGGGCTTCCCGTCCGCGTCCTGGCTGGCGACGGTCATGGTCCGGCCGGTTTCGGCGGGCCGCGCCCAGGCGCTGATGGCGAAGGACGTGCGGATGTCGGTGGCCGGGGCGTCCGTGGTGAGGAAGCCGTGGCCGCTGCCGTCGAGGCCGACCGTGGCGGTGGTTCCTGTGCCCGCAGGCGCCGGGCCGCCGAAGGTCACGCCGGTGCCGGCACGGGCGACGCTGCCCGTCTCGGCATGGGCCGTGCGGGAGCCTGCCGGGTCGTCCAGCTTCCAGCGAGCGACAGGGGCACGCCCGTTCTGCACGTTGAAGTCGTACGACGAACTACCGCTGCTTCGGCCCGCCCGGTCGAGTGCGCGGACCGTCAGCCGCTGGGGACCTGCAGTGAGCGGCAGGTACGGAACGGTCACAGCTGCGCCCGGCCGCTCGGCGGAGACGGTCCCGTATGGGCCGCCCAGGAAGCCGTACGCGTACGCCACCACGTCGTCCGAGGGCGAGTCCATGGTGAAGTGGCCGTAGACGCCCACCCCGTCCACCCAGAACACGTCCTCGGGGTTGGGGTATTCGGGGGAGCTGATCGTCGCCTTCTCAGGATTCACGTCGTCGTACACGAACGAGCAGACCGAGCCGTCGCCCTCATCGCTCCATGCGGAGGTCGCCTCGCCGTCGTTCGCGCGGACGTGCCAGGACACGACCGTGTTCGCCGGGATGTCGTCCGGCATCGTCCAGTTGAAGCGCACCCCCGACGACAAGGTGATGGTGGTGTAGGTACGACGCTGCTCAACTCCTGCTGCGTCCGTCCACCAGGTTTCGAACTCGCCCTTGACCGGGCTGGATTCGGAGGGCTGGTTGTCCTCCTCCGGGTCGTACAGCAGGGCGCTGAGCCTGGGTGACTCCGGGACGTATGGCGTGTCGTCGCCGGTGCCGCAGGCTTTGCCCTCCGTCTGGAGGTCCTGGATCAGCGGCTGCTTCGGCGGCAGGTTGTCCACCGCATTCGCCGTACCGGCAGACGTGGCGAGCAGCGCTGCCGCGCAACTCCCCACCACCATCCGTCTGTATCTGACCGTTCTTCCGAACCTGGTCAATGTCCCCCCCTGTAAGTGTTTGAGCCTCGTGGATCACACGAGCGCATGAAGCTAACAGAGATGTCTGACAACGCAGACGAGGATTTCTCCCCTTCGCTCAGCTGGTAGCGGGTAGCAGCTCCGGTAGAACGATGAGTCGTCCGGCGGTGACCAGAGGGTGGTCGGGGCCCGGTGACCTGTTCCAGCTCGGCACGGCCGAGGACGGTCGGCTCTTCGCCAACGAGCCTGGGGGAGTCCTCGGCTCCACCAGCTACTGGTGGGTGCCGCAGGAGGCCAGGCCGTTCGCACCAGGATCGAGAAGTCCATGGGGTGGGGTGAGGGGATCGGCCAGTAGGCGTGCGGCGGTCATGAAAACCCACTCGCCACTCACTCGCGATCAGTAGTGGACAACGACAGAGAGCCGGACCCAGTGACACTGGGTCCGGCTCTCGAAGTCTGGCACTTTCGCCTGCTCAGCGGCTTGATCGCGCTGTTCTGGCGGAAGTGCCCCCGGCAGGATTCGAACCTGCGCACCCGGCTCCGGAGGCCGATGCTCTATCCCCTGAGCTACGGGGGCGTATCGCTGTGCTGCTCTGCGACGGGTGAAACACTACCAGCTTCCACCGGGTGCCCGTGAACAGGTATTTCCGCGTCGCCACCGAGCGGCCGTACGCCCCGCACGGCCGCTCGCACGCACATCCGGCCACACCCCGCCCCATCCGTCCGGGGGCGGAAGTGGGCAAAACCCGGACGCAGCCACGGGGCCCCGCCTACTCTCGAAGAGTGTCAGGGGCATGCGGCCGCGTGCTTGTTGTCGACGACAACAAGGTCATCCGGCAGTTGATCAGGGTCAATCTCGAGCTGGAGGGCTTCGAGGTCGTGACCGCGGCCGATGGTGTCGAGTGTCTGGATCTCGTGCACCGGGTCAGCCCCGATGTGGTCACGCTCGACGTCGTGATGCCCCGGCTGGACGGTCTCCAGACGGCCACCAGGCTGCGTTCCGACCCGCGCACCCGGCATCTGCCCGTGGCGATCATCAGCGCGTGCACGCCGTACGAGGTGGACAACGGGGTCGCGGCGGGCGTCGACGCGTTCCTGGCGAAGCCCTTCGAGCCGAGCGAGCTGGTGCGGGTCGTACGGCAGTTGCTGGAGCGCGGGCGGCCGCCGGTGCTCGACGGCAGGCAGGGGGCCGGACGGGCGGAGAGCGCCGCCGGGTGACCGGATGGCGAAACGCGTTGGCGAAAGGCCCCCCTTTCTCCCATACGCTTGTCCCGTGACCCCCGCCGATCTCTCCCGGACCGTGCTGCGCGCCGTGCGCCGCGCGGTCGACGAGAACGCTTTGCGCGCGCCCGTGCCCGCGCGCGTGCGAGTGGAGAGGACACGGCCCGGGGGACGCGGTGACTACGCCAGCGCCGTCGCGCTCCAGCTGGCCGGGCCCGCCGCCCTGTCCGCGCGGGAAGTGGCCGAGATCCTGCGGGAACGGGTCGCCGGGGCGCCCGGCATCGGGCGGGTCGAGATCACCGGGCCCGGATTCCTGAACTTCACGCTCGACGCCTCCGCCGACGCGTACGGGGCGCTGCTGTCCCGGGTGCGCGCGCAGGGGCCGCGGTACGGGCACGGCGACGCGCTCGCCGGTGACCTGCTGCGATTCAGCCACGCACGCGAGGTCCGGGCGGCCGTCACCGCCGACGCGGTGGGCAGGCTCGCACGGGCGCAGGGCGCGCGCGTACGCATCGGCTGCGACGGGGGACCCGACCCGGACTGGGCGCGGCTCGGCATCACCGTGGAGGCCGGGGAACCCGTCCCCACGGAGATACGGCCCGTCCCCGCCGGCGCCACCGCGGCCGAGCTGCTCGACCGGCTCGGGCCCGACGCGGCCCGCTGGGGTCTGCTGCGGCCCGCCGGGCACGACCGGGCGTCCCTCGGCGACGACCTCCTCGTCCAGGGCGAGGGCAACCCCCTGTTCCTGGTCCGCTACGCACACGCCCGCGCCCACGCGCTGACACGCGGCGCCGCACTCCTCGGTTTCACGAGCGGTTTCACGAGCACGCCCGGCCGGGAGGCCACCGACCTCGCCGGCGACGCGGCGGACGCCCTCCTCGCGCTCCTCGCCGACCACCCCGCCGCGCTGCTCGCCGCCGCACGCCATCGCGCTCCCGACCGCCTCGCCCGGCAGCTCGAAGCCGTCGCGCACGCCCTCCTCGACTTCCACGACGCCGCCTCACCGCTTCCCGTCGGGGACGAGAAACCCTCGGCCGCCCACCGCTCCCGGCTCGCCCTCGCCGAAGCCGCCGGGACGGTGCTGGCCGGTGGCCTGTCCCTGCTCGGTGTCAGCGCACCCGAACACCTCTGAGAGACCCGAGAGAGCATCACGATGAGCCGATCCGCACACCCCGCCGGGCCCCGTCACGCCGACGTCATGACGGAGGGCCACTACAGCGCCCCCGCCGAAGACCTCAACGTCCTGGACGAGAAGGTCTGGGCCCGCACGGTCACCCGGGACGAGCACGGCGCCCTGACCGTCGGCGGGATCGAAGTCGCCCGGCTGGCCGAGGAGTTCGGCACCCCGGCCTACTTCCTCGACGAGTCCGACTTCCGCGCCCGCTGCCGCGCCTGGTCCGACGCCTTCGGACCGGGCGCCGACGTCTTCTACGCCGGCAAGGCCTTCCTCTCCCGTGCCGTCGTGCGCTGGCTCCGGGAGGAAGGGCTCAACCTCGACGTCTGCTCCGGCGGCGAGCTGACCACCGCGCTGGACGCCGGGATGCCGGCCGAGCGCATCGCCTTCCACGGCAACAACAAGACCGTCGACGAGATCGAGCGGGCCGTCTCGGCCGGTGTCGGCCGGATCGTGCTCGACTCCTTCCAGGAGATCGTCCGCGTCGCCCACATCGCGCAGCGCCTCGGCCGGCGCCAGCCCGTACAGATCCGGGTGACCGTCGGCGTCGAGGCGCACACCCACGAGTTCATCGCCACCGCGCACGAGGACCAGAAGTTCGGCATCGCGCTGGCCGACGGTCAGGCCGCCGAGGCCGTCCGGCGGGCGCTGACCCTGGACGGGCTCGAACTCATCGGGATCCACTCCCACATCGGCTCGCAGATCTTCGACATGGCGGGCTTCGAGGTCTCCGCCCGCCGCGTGGTGCAACTGCTGGCCGAGGTGCGCGACGAGCACGGCGTCGAACTGCCCGAGATCGACCTCGGCGGCGGCCTCGGCATCGCGTACACCTCCGACGACGACCCGCGCGAGCCGCACGAGATCGCCAAGGCGCTCGGCGACATCGTCACCCGCGAGTGCGAGGCCGCCGGTCTCGCCACGCCCCGAATCTCCGTCGAGCCCGGCCGCGCCATCGTCGGCCCCACGGCCTTCACGCTGTACGAGGTCGGCACCATCAAGCCCCTGGAGGGGCTGCGTACGTACGTCAGCGTCGACGGCGGCATGTCGGACAACATCCGCACCGCGCTGTACGACGCCGAGTACAGCGTCGCCCTCGTCTCGCGGACCTCGGACGCCGAACCGATGCTCGTGCGGGTCGTCGGCAAGCACTGCGAGAGCGGTGACATCGTGGTCAAGGACGCGTTCCTGCCGTCCGACCTGGCCCCCGGCGACCTGATCGCGGTCCCCGCGACCGGTGCGTACTGCCGCTCGATGGCGAGCAACTACAACCACGCCCTGCGTCCGCCGGTCGTCGCCGTGCGCGACGGACAGGCCCGGGTCATCGTCCGGCGCGAAACGGAGGAAGATCTTCTGCGTCTCGACGTCGGATGACGCCGTATTTCCGGGCGGATACCACCGGAACCCGCTAAACATCTCAGGATCCGGACGGGTGGCGGAAACGCCCGTCCGGTGAGTGAGACTGGTTCACACATCAGATGTAAAGGAAACGAGGTCGGATGATGCGTACGCGTCCGCTGAAGGTGGCGCTGCTGGGCTGTGGAGTGGTCGGCTCAGAGGTGGCCCGCATCATGACGACGCACGCCGACGACCTCGCCGCGCGCATCGGCGCACCGGTGGAGCTCGCCGGCGTCGCCGTGCGCCGGCCCTCGAAGGTCCGCGAGGGCATCGACCCCGCGCTGATCACCACCGATGCGACCGCCCTGGTCAAACGGGGCGACATCGACGTCGTCATCGAGGTCATCGGGGGCATCGAGCCGGCCCGCACGCTCATCACCACCGCCTTCGAGCACGGCGCGAGCGTCGTCTCCGCCAACAAGGCCCTGCTCGCCGAGGACGGCGCCGCCCTGCACGCCGCCGCCGAGCAGCACGGCCGGGACCTCTACTACGAGGCCGCCGTGGCCGGTGCCATCCCGCTCGTACGGCCGCTGCGCGAGTCCCTCGCCGGCGACAAGGTCAACCGGGTCCTCGGCATCGTCAACGGCACCACGAACTTCATCCTCGACAAGATGGACACCAGCGGCGCCGGATACTCCGAGGCGCTCGACGAGGCCACCGCCCTCGGATACGCCGAAGCGGACCCGACCGCCGACGTCGAGGGCTTCGACGCCGCGGCCAAGGCCGCGATCCTCGCCGGAATCGCCTTCCACACCCGGGTGAGGATCGGCGACGTGCACCGCGAGGGCATCACCGAGGTCACCGCCGCGGACATCGCCTCCGCCCGCCGCATGGGCTGCACCGTCAAGCTCCTCGCGATCTGCGAGCGGGCCGCCGACGGCCAGTCCGTCACGGCCCGCGTGCACCCCGCGATGATCCCGCTCAGCCACCCGCTGGCCTCCGTCCGCGAGGCGTACAACGCGGTGTTCGTCGAGGCCGAGGCCGCCGGGCAGCTGATGTTCTACGGCCCCGGCGCCGGTGGCGCGCCGACCGCCTCCGCCGTTCTCGGCGACCTCGTGGCCGTCTGCCGCAACAAGCTCAACGAGGCCCCCGGGCCCGGAGAGTCCGCGTACACGCGTCTGCCGGTGAGCCCCATGGGCGACGTCGTCACGCGGTACCACATCAGCCTCGACGTGGCCGACAAGCCTGGCGTACTCGCCCAGGTCGCGACGGTCTTCGCCGAACAGGGCGTGTCGATCGACACGGTCCGCCAGCAGAGCCGGAATTCGAGCAGCGGCGACGAAGCCGGTATCGAACAGGACGGCGGCGAGGCCTCCCTCGTCGTCGTCACCCACCGCGCGCCCGACGCCGCCCTCTCCGGGACCGTCGAGGCGCTGCGCAAGCTCGACACCGTGCGCGGTGTCGCCAGCATCATGCGTGTTGAAGGGGAGTAAGGACCCATGACCACCAAGGGCACCCACCAGTGGCGCGGCATCATCGAGGAGTACCGGGACCGTCTTCCGGTCACGAGCACGACGCCCGTCGTCACGCTCCGTGAGGGCGGCACGCCGCTCGTTCCCGCTCAGGTCCTCTCCGAGCGCACGGGCTGCGAGGTGCACCTCAAGGTCGAGGGCGCCAACCCCACCGGGTCCTTCAAGGACCGCGGTATGACGATGGCCATCACCCGGGCCAAGGAGGAGGGCGCGCAGGCCGTCATCTGCGCCTCCACCGGCAACACCTCCGCCTCCGCCGCCGCGTACGCGGTACGGGCCGGAATGGTCTGCGCCGTCCTCGTGCCGCAGGGCAAGATCGCACTCGGCAAGATGGGCCAGGCGCTCGTCCACGGCGCCAAGATCCTCCAGGTCGACGGCAACTTCGACGACTGCCTGACGCTGGCCCGCCAGCTCTCGGACAACTATCCCGTGGCGCTGGTCAATTCGGTCAACCCGGTGCGTATCGAGGGCCAGAAGACCGCCGCCTTCGAGATCGTCGACGCGCTCGGCGACGCCCCGGACATCCACGTCCTCCCGGTCGGCAACGCGGGCAACATCACCGCGTACTGGAAGGGATACACGGAGTACGCCGGGGACGGCCTGTCCACGCACAAGCCGCGGATGTGGGGCTTCCAGGCCTCCGGTTCCGCGCCCATCGTGCGCGGCGAGATCGTCAAGGACCCGTCGACCATCGCCACCGCGATCCGGATCGGCAACCCGGCCTCCTGGCAGTTCGCGCTCAACGCGCGGGACGAGTCGGGCGGCTTCATCGACGAGGTGACGGACCGCCAGATCCTGGCGGCCTACCGCCTGTTGGCCTCGCAGGAGGGCGTCTTCGTGGAGCCCGCGTCGGCCGCATCCGTCGCCGGTCTGCTCAAGGCCGCCGAAGAGGGCAAGGTCGACCCCGGCCAGAAGATCGTCTGCACGGTCACCGGCAACGGCCTGAAGGACCCGGACTGGGCCGTCGCCGGCGCCCCCCAGCCGGTCACCGTCCCGGTCGACGCGGTCACCGCCGCCGAGAAGCTGGGCCTCGCGTAGCCGTACCCCGCCCCAGGGCGGCCGCACCCCCGGACCGGACGACGGACCCCGGGTGCGGCCGCGGTGACGGCTCATCGGAAAGCAGCTCAAACGCCTCTTTCAGGGGCAGAGAGCGCATCGAAGGGGTGCGACACGCATCGTGCGCCTCCTGTGCGCCCTATGTCGCGACAGAACCTTCCTTCGATAAGCTGTACCCAACCCGCCCCGCCGTATGAGCCGGGGTGCTCGGGCCGTTGCGGCCGTCGGTTCATTCCCGGGATCAGGGCCGTAGTCGCCGCCGCACACCCCGAAGAATCCCCACACAGCCGCAGACCCTGGAAATCCCCAGCCCCCAGCAGAACCCCGAAGAAGCAGAACCAAGAAGCCGCACAGAGCAGAACCCGAAGAGCCGCGAGAGCCCCGAAAGACCCCGCAGCTCCTCGTATTCCCCGCCGCCTCACAAGGAGAGTCGTCAGAGCGATGGCCGGTCCCGCCTTCCGAGCCGCCGCCGTCCGGGTGCGCGTCCCCGCGACCAGCGCCAACCTGGGCCCGGGTTTCGACGCCCTCGGCCTGTCGCTGGGCCTCTACGACGACGTGGTCGTCCGGGTCGCCGACTCCGGACTGCACATCGACATCGCCGGAGAGGGCGCGGACACGCTGCCCCGCGACGAGAAGCACCTGCTCGTACGGTCCCTGCGCACGGCCTTCGACCTGCTCGGCGGACAGCCCCGCGGGCTGGAGATCGTCTGCGCCAACCGCATTCCGCACGGCCGCGGCCTCGGTTCCTCCTCCGCCGCCATCTGCGCCGGAATCGTCGCCGCCCGCGCCGTGACGACCGGCGGCGACGCCCGGCTCGACGACGCGGCCCTGCTGGAGCTCGCCACCGAGATCGAGGGCCACCCCGACAACGTCGCGGCCTGCCTGCTGGGCGGCTTCACCCTCGCGTGGATGGACGGCGGATCGGCCCGCGCCATCAGGATGGATCCCGCCGATTCCATCGTCCCGGTGGTTTTCGTTCCCGGCAAGCCGGTGCTCACCGAGACCGCCCGCGGACTGCTGCCGCGTACCGTCCCGCACGTCGACGCCGCCTTCAACGCCGGCCGCGCCGCGCTGCTCGTCGAGGCCCTGACCAGGCGCCCCGAGCTGCTGCTCACGGCCACCGAGGACCGGCTCCACCAGGAGTACCGCGCACCGGCGATGCCGCAGAGCGTGGAACTCGTCAACCGGCTGCGCGCCGATGGCGTACCCGCGGTGATCTCCGGTGCCGGGCCGACCGTGCTGGCGCTGGCCGAGGACGGTGCGGCCGACAAGGTCGCACGGCTGGCGGGCGAGGGATGGGCGGCCAACCGGCTCGCTCTCGACGCCCGGGGTGCGAGCGTGCTGCCGCTCGCGCCTTAGCGAGAAGTGATTGCCGGTGAGTGAGAGGGGGAATGTTTGTTGGAGCCGGTAGTGTTAACCTCAAGTCTGCAATCGACGTCTATGTGGCGCGTTGCTTCGTGTCCCTTTCCGGGACCACCATTTCTTCCGGGAGCCTCCCCAACTGCCTGAGCAGCCTGCCTGAGCAGTTTCGAGCACGCTCCGGAACCGGCACGACACCCCTCGCTTGTCCAGGAGTGGGCCGAGCAGGGGGATGCTCGCGCCGGGCCCCATGCACACGTTCATCTCTCCGCCGTACCTATCCGGCGGACCACCGCCCCGGCACGGTCCGTACCGAAGACCGCAGTCGGACAGCACAACCGGTCGCCGAGCCAGAAGGCCGACGTCCGCTCCAGGGAAGGACCCTTCGTGAGCGACACCACCGATCTGATGGGCGTGACTGCCGACAAGAGCGTCGACAGCGCCGCGCCCGCCGAAGGTGCTGCCACTGGCACCACCGCACGGCGCCGCCGCTCCGGCACCGGCCTTGACGGCATGGTCCTGGCCGAGCTGCAGCAGGTCGCGTCCGGCCTCGGGATCAAGGGCACTGCGCGGATGCGCAAGAGCCAGCTGATCGAGGTCATCAAGGAGACCCAGGCCGGCGGCTCCTCCGCGCCCAAGGCCAAGGCCGCCGCGGCCCCCGCCGAAGAGGCGGAGACCAAGCCGAAGCGCCGGGCCACCTCCAAGGCGCGCACCGGCACCGGGGACGAGACCCCGGCCGCCGCACCCGCCGAGAAGGCCACGGCCCAGCAGCAGATCGACATCCCCGGTCAGCCGGCCAGCGACGACCAGCCCACGGGCGAGCGTCGTCGGCGCCGTGCCACCGCCCAGGCGGGCAGCCCGGACACCAAGGCGGACGCCAAGGTCCAGGTCAAGGAGCGGACGCAGGACGAGCCGAAGCACGAGGCCCCTGCCGAGGACCGTTCCGAGTCCAAGGCCGAAGCCGCCGCGGACAACGCCGAAGGCCGTCGTGGCGAGCGCCAGGACCGCGGCCAGCGCGGTGAGCGGGGCGAACGCGGCGAGCGCCGTGAGCGTCAGCGCGACCGTCGCGGCAAGGGCGACGAGCAGGGCGGCGGCCAGGGCGGCCAGCGCCAGCGCCAGGGCGGTCAGGGCGGCGGCCAGGGCGGCCAGGGGCAGAACCAGGGCCAGCAGGGCGGCGGCGGACCGCAGGACGACTTCGACGACGAGGGCGGCCGTCGTGGCCGCCGGGGCCGCTACCGCGACCGCCGCGGCCGTCGTGGCCGTGACGACTTCGCGAGCGACGCACCGCCGGTCACCGACGACGACGTCCTGATCCCCGTCGCGGGCATCCTGGACATCCTCGACAACTACGCGTTCATCCGGACCTCCGGCTACCTGCCGGGCCCGAACGACGTGTACGTCTCGCTCGCCCAGGTCCGCAAGAACGGGCTGCGGAAGGGTGACCACGTCACCGGCGCCGTGCGCCAGCCCAAGGACGGCGAGCGCCGCGAGAAGTTCAACGCGCTGGTCCGCCTCGACTCGGTCAACGGCATGGCGCCCGAATCCGGCCGCGGCCGCCCGGAGTTCCAGAAGCTGACGCCGCTCTACCCGCAGGACCGGCTCCGTCTGGAGACCGACTCCAACATCCTGACGACGCGGATCATCGACCTGGTCGCCCCCATCGGCAAGGGCCAGCGAGGCCTGATCGTGGCCCCGCCGAAGACCGGTAAGACCATGATCCTCCAGGCGATCGCCAACGCGATCACGGTCAACAGCCCCGAGTGCCACCTGATGGTCGTCCTGGTCGACGAGCGTCCGGAAGAGGTCACCGACATGCAGCGGTCGGTGAAGGGCGAGGTCATCTCCTCGACCTTCGACCGTCCCGCCGAGGACCACACCACCGTCGCCGAGCTGGCCATCGAGCGCGCCAAGCGTCTCGTCGAGCTGGGTCACGACGTGGTCGTCCTGCTGGACTCGATCACCCGACTGGGACGCGCGTACAACCTCGCCGCCCCGGCCTCCGGACGCATCCTGTCCGGTGGTGTCGACTCGACCGCGCTCTACCCGCCGAAGCGCTTCTTCGGTGCGGCGCGCAACATCGAGGACGGCGGTTCGCTGACCATCCTGGCCACCGCGCTCGTCGAGACCGGCTCGCGCATGGACGAGGTGATCTTCGAGGAGTTCAAGGGCACCGGCAACATGGAGCTCAAGCTCGACCGCAAGCTCTCCGACAAGCGCATCTTCCCGGCGGTGGACGTCGACGCGTCCAGCACCCGTAAGGAAGAAATCCTGCTCGGCAGCGACGAGTTGGCGATTGTCTGGAAGCTGCGCCGGGTGCTCCACGCGCTGGACCAGCAGCAGGCGATCGAGCTCCTCCTGGACCGGATGAAGAAGACCCAGTCCAACGCGGAGTTCCTGCTCCAGATCCAGAAGACGACGCCGGCCCCGGGCAACAACGACTAGTCGCAGCCCGTCGGCAGTACACAGGGCCGCCCCCGGCACTTCGGTGCCGGGGGCGGCCCTGTGCCGTCGCCGTCCCGAGACCTTCGCCACACGGCCGGTGGGCCCCGGGCCGCGTCCCGTTGCCTGTAGCAGGCAAGAAACCGCAGGTGAGCGCCGGGTGACCGGCTGTTCCCGCACTCCGTGCACCCGCCTCGGGCCCGCCCCGGTGCCACAGGCCCCTGTGCAACCCTTCTTGTCGCCGCCGCGTCGTAACCAAGAGCGACACCGCGCGTGACGTCATGGGGCGACAAAGCGGCATACAGACCCGCACACCATCGCAGGGGGTAGCCGGGAGCAGTCGAGGAACGAGGAGACGGATGAGCGACCAGAGCGGGAGCAGCAGCCGAATACGGGCCACCGGCAAACGCCGGAGGAAGCCGTCCCGCCGCCGCAGGGCGACCGTCATAGCCGCGTGGAGTCTGGCCGGCCTCGTCGTCGTCGGCGGATCCGGCCTCGGCTACGCCTACTTCCACCTCAACGGCAATCTCAAGGCCGTCGACATCAACAACGCGCTGGGCAAGGACCGCCCCGACAACGTCGACAACGGCTCCGAGGACATCCTCGTCCTCGGCTCCGACTCCCGTTCCGGCGCCAACGCGCAGTACGGCGAGGACCAGGGCGGCGCCCGCTCGGACACCGCGATGGTCGTGCACGTCAACAAGGGTCACAAGACGGCGAGCGTCGTCTCCATCCCGCGCGACACCCTCGTCACCCGCCCCGAGTGCACCGGCGACGAGAGCGGGCAGGCCGTCCCCGGCGAGCGGCGGGCGATGTTCAACACGGCGTACGAGGTCGGCGGACCGGCCTGCGCGGTGAAGACCGTCGAGTCGATGTCCGGGATCCGCATGGACCACTACATCGAGGTCGACTTCACCGGGTTCAAGAAGCTGGTCGACAAGCTCGGCGGCGTCGAGATCACCACCAAGCAGGCGATCAACGACTCCAAGAGCCATCTGAACCTCGAACCCGGGACCCACACCCTGAACGGCGAGCAGTCGCTCGGTCTCGTCCGCACCCGCAAGAGCGTCGGCGACGGCAGCGACCTCGGCCGCATCCAGCTCCAGCAGGCCTTCATCAAGGCGCTGATGGAACAGGCCAAGAGCGTGGGCATCCTCAACGGCACCAAGCTGTTCGGCATCGCGGACACCGCGACCAAGGCCATCACCACCGACTCCGACCTCGGCTCCGTCAAGGAACTCGCGTCCTTCGCGAGCGGCCTGAAGGGGCTCGGCTCGGACGACGTCCACATGGTGACCCTGCCCGTCGAGTACGACCCGGCGGACCCGAACCGCGTCATTCCGCAGGAGGAGGCAGGCAAACAGGTGTGGCAGGCGCTCCTGGGCGACCGGCCGATCCCCGCCTCCGCCACCGAGAAGTCGGCGGGCGACAAGGGCGACGCCGGACAGATCGTGCAGTGACGGACCCACCCGCGCACGACAGCGGGAATAGCGGGCGGCCGCCCCTCGTTTTGGGAGATACGGCCAGTCCTGGCAGACTGGTACGTCGGCCCCGGTTCACGGACGCGCAATCCGCGCGTACGACCCGGCGCCCTCCCGAACCTAGGAGAAACCCTTGAAGCGCGACATTCACCCCCAGTACGTCGAGACGCAGGTCAGCTGCACCTGTGGCGCGTCGTTCACCACCCGGTCGACTCTGGACAGCGGCGCCATCCGTGCCGACGTCTGCTCCGAGTGCCACCCGTTCTACACGGGCAAGCAGAAGATCCTCGACACCGGTGGCCGCGTGGCCCGCTTCGAGGCCCGCTTCGGCAAGGCCGCCGGCTCCGCCAGCAAGTAGCGAGCCGCTGCGCCGGTCCTTGGCGCCCTCTTCCCGGGGGCGCCGGGACCGGCGTTTTTTTCCGGCCGGGACGACGGCGAACCCGTCATCCCGCCCGGCAGGCACCCGCCGGCCGGCACGCACGACGAGCGAAGAAACCAGGAGCCCGAAGATGTTCGAGGCGGTCGAGGAACTGATCGGCGAGCAGTCCGATCTCGAGAAGAAGCTCGCGGACCCGTCGGTCCACGCCGACCAGGCCAACGCGCGCAAGCTCAACAAGCGCTACGCCGAGCTGACCCCGATCGTCGCCACGTACCGCTCCTGGAAGCAGACGGGCGACGACATCGAGACGGCCCGCGAGTTCGCCGCCGACGACCCCGACTTCGCCGCCGAGGTCAAGGACCTGGAGAAGGAGCGCGAGGAGCTCACCGAGAAGCTCCGCCTCCTGCTCGTACCCCGTGACCCCAGCGACGACAAGGACGTGCTCCTGGAGATCAAGGCGGGCGCGGGCGGCGACGAGTCCGCCCTGTTCGCCGGTGACCTGCTGCGCATGTACCTGCGCTACGCCGAGCGCGTCGGCTGGAAGACCGAGATCATCGACTCCACCGAGTCCGAGCTCGGCGGCTACAAGGACGTCCAGGTCGCCGTGAAGACCAAGGGCGGCAACGGGGCGACCGAGCCCGGCCAGGGCGTCTGGGCCCGGATGAAGTACGAGGGCGGCGTGCACCGCGTGCAGCGCGTGCCCTCCACCGAGTCCCAGGGCCGCATCCACACCTCCGCCGCCGGTGTGCTCGTCACGCCCGAGGCAGAGGAGGTCGACGTCGAGATCCACGCCAACGATCTCCGTATCGACGTGTACCGCTCCTCCGGCCCCGGCGGCCAGTCCGTCAACACGACGGACTCCGCGGTCCGCATCACGCACCTGCCCACCGGTGTCGTGGCCTCCTGCCAGAACGAGAAGAGCCAGCTCCAGAACAAGGAGCAGGCCATGCGTATCCTGCGGTCGAGGCTTCTCGCCGCGGCCCAGGAAGCCGCCGAGCAGGAAGCGTCCGACGTGCGCCGCAGCCAGGTGCGCACGGTCGACCGGTCCGAGAAGATCCGTACGTACAACTTCCCGGAAAACCGCATCTCGGACCATCGCGTCGGCTTCAAGGCGTACAACTTGGACCAGGTGCTCGACGGGGAGCTGGACGCCGTGATCCAGGCCTGTGTCGACGCCGACTCCGCAGCCAAGCTCGCCGCCGCGTAACGGTCGCCCTGAGCCCTGACCCCGAGCCCCACCGCCCCGCTCGTAACCCGTACGGAGAACCGCGATGAACCTGCTGCTCGCCGAGGTGGCCCAGGCCACCCAGCGGCTGGCCGACGCCGGTGTCCCTTCACCGCGATTCGACGCGGAGGAACTCGCCGCGTTCGTGCACGGCGTCAAGCGGGGCGAGCTGCACAACGTGCCGGACGCCGACTTCGACGCCCGCTACTGGGAGACCATCGCCCGGCGCGAGGCCCGCGAACCGCTCCAGCACATCACCGGCCGCGCCTTCTTCCGCTACCTGGAGCTCCAGGTAGGACCCGGCGTCTTCGTGCCCCGGCCGGAGACCGAGTCGGTCGTCGGCTGGGCGATAGACGCGGTCCGCGCGATGGACGTCGTCGAGCCGCTGATCGTCGATCTGTGCACCGGATCGGGCGCCATCGCCCTCGCCATGGCCCAGGAGGTGCCGCGCTCGCGCGTGCACGCCGTGGAGCTGTCCGAGGACGCCCTCAAATGGACCAGGAAGAACGCCGAGGAGTCCAGGGTCACCGTGCACCGCGGAGACGCCCTGACGGCCCTTCCCGAGCTCGACGGCCAGGTCGACCTGGTCATCTCCAACCCGCCGTACATCCCGCTCACCGAATGGGAGTACGTGGCCCCCGAGGCCCGTGACCACGACCCGGAGATGGCCCTCTTCTCCGGCGAGGACGGCCTCGACACCATCCGCGGCATCGAGCGCACCGCCCACCGTCTGCTGCGTCCCGGCGGCCTCGTCGTCATCGAGCACGCCGACACCCAGGGCGGCCAGGTGCCGTGGATCTTCACCGAGGAGCGGGGCTGGGCCGACGCGGCCGACCACCCCGACCTCAACAGGCGCCCCCGGTTCGCCACGGCCCGTAAGGCCATGCCGTGACCGGAGGAAACCACCCCTACCCGTACATGCTTGAGGAGGCCGGCTGATGGCACGGCGATACGACTGCAACGACGCCACGGACCGTACGACGGGTCTGCGCGAGGCCGCGTCCGCCGTCCGCCGCGGCGAACTGGTCGTGCTGCCCACCGACACCGTCTACGGGATCGGTGCGGACGCCTTCAGTTCCGAGGGCGTCGTCGACCTCCTGGAGGCCAAGGGCCGCGGCCGCAACATGCCGACGCCCGTCCTCATCGGCTCGCCGAACACCCTGCACGGCCTGGTCACCGACTTCTCGGAGCAGGCGTGGGAGCTGGTCGACGCCTTCTGGCCGGGCGCGCTCACCCTCGTCGCCAAGCACCAGCCCTCGCTCCAGTGGGACCTCGGTGACACCCGTGGCACCGTCGCCATCCGGATGCCGCTGCACCCGGTCGCCATCGAACTGCTCACGGAGGTCGGCCCGATGGCCGTCTCCAGTGCCAACCTCACCGGACACCCCTCGCCCGAGGACTGCGACGCCGCGCAGGAGATGCTCGGCGACTCCGTGTCCGTGTACCTCGACGGCGGCCCGACCCCGGGCATCGTCCCGTCCTCGATCGTCGACGTCACCGGCAAGGTGCCGGTCCTGCTGCGCGCCGGCGCGCTCTCCGCGGAGGAGCTGCGCAAGGTGGTACCCGACCTCGAGGTGGCCAATTGACCGCCCCTGAGGGGCGTGGCATAGCGGGGCAGACCGACACCTTCCGCATCCTCCACGTCAGCACCGGCAACGTCTGCCGCTCACCGATCACCGAGCGGCTGACGCGGCATGCCCTCGTGGACCGCCTGGGCGACCCGCTCCAGGGCGGGCTGATCGTGGAGAGCGCGGGCACCTGGGGGCACGAGGGCGCCCCGATGGAGGCGAACGCGGAGGTGGTCCTCGCCGACTTCGGCGCCGACGCCACCGGCTTCGTCGGCCGCGAACTGCTCGACGAGCACGTGATCCGCGCCGACCTGGTGCTCACCGCCACCCGCGACCACCGGGCCCAGGTGATCTCGATGGGCCACTCGGCCGGACTGCGCACCTTCACGCTCAAGGAGTTCACCCGGCTGGTCCGGGCGATAGACCCCGCGACGCTGCCCGACGCGCGCGACGAGGGCGTCGTCGAGCGCGCCCGCGCCCTGGTCCGTGCCGCCGCCGCGCTGCGCGGCTGGCTGCTGGCCCCGACGGCCGAGGCCGATGAGGTGTACGACCCGTACGGCGCCCCCATCACCTTCTTCCGGTCCATCGGCGACGAGATCAACCAGGCCCTGGACCCGGTCGTCACCGCGCTGACGGGCGTCTCGGCGCCACGCTGAAACGTGCCGGGGAGGCCGTCCGCGCCGCTCTGAGGGCCGTACACCCGGCCCCGGGCCTTCCGGTAGGCCGGGCGGGTGGGCCACGACCCAGGACAGCGGGCAGCGGCCCCGCCGCGGGCCTACATTGGAGCTGACGCCACCGCCGGGCGTCGCCCCTCCCCAGGCCCGGAGCCCCCGATGCCGGTCACCACTGCTGCTGCCGCACCCTCCGCCACCGTCACCCTGCCGCAGGACTTCGGCGCTCTGCTCCGGGAGGATCCGGAGATCGCCGACGTCCTGGTGGGAGAGCTGGCCCGGCAGTCCGAGACCCTCCAGCTCACGGCCGCTGAGAACTTCACCTCACCCGCCGTCCTGGCCGCGCTCGGCTCCCCGCTCGCCAACAAGTACGCCGAGGGATACCCCGGCGCCCGCCACCACGGCGGCTGCGAGCAGGCGGACGCCGCCGAACGCATCGCGATCCGCCGCGCCACCGCGCTCTTCGGCGCCGAGCACGCCAATGTGCAGCCCCACTCCGGATCCTCGGCGGTCCTCGCGGCGTACGCGGCGCTGCTGCGGCCCGGCGACACGGTCCTCGCGATGGGACTCCCGTACGGCGGCCACCTGACGCACGGCTCGCCCGCCAACTTCTCCGGCCGCTGGTTCGAGTTCATCGGGTACGGGGTGGACTCCGAGAGCGGCCTGATCGACTACGACCAGGTCCGCGCCCTGGCCCGCACGCACCGGCCCAAGGCGATCGTCAGCGGCTCGATCTCCTACCCCCGCCACCCCGACCACGAGCTGTTCCGGGAGATCTGCGACGAGGTGGGCGCCTACCTCATCGCCGATTCCGCGCACCCGATGGGACTGATCGCCGGGGGAGCGGCGCCGAACCCCGTGCCGTACGCGGACGTCGTCTGCGCCACCACGCACAAGGTGCTGCGGGGGCCGCGCGGCGGCATGATCCTGTGCGGCGCGGAGCTGGCGGAGCGGATCGACCGGGCCGTCTTCCCGTTCACGCAGGGCGGCGCCCAGATGCACACGGTGGCGGCGAAGGCCGTCGCGTTCGGCGAGGCGGCCGCGCCGGCCTTCGCCGCGTACGCCCATCACGTCGTCAACCACGCCCGGGTCCTGGCGGCCGGCCTGGAGGCCGAGGGCTTCGACGTCACGACCGGGGGCACCGACACCCACCTGATCGTCGCGGACCCCGCCCCGCTCGGCGTCGACGGCCCCACCGCCCGGACCCGGCTGGCCGCGGCCGGCATCGTGCTGGACACCTGCGCGCTGCCGTACGGCGACGCCCGCGGCATCAGGCTCGGCACCGCGGCCGTCACCACGCAGGGCATGGACGACAAGGACATGGCGCGCCTCGCGGTGCTGATGGGGTCCGCGGTGCGCGAGGAGGGCGGTGTCGCCGAGGAGGTACGGGAGATGGCCGCGCAGCACCCGCCGTACTCCGGGTGACATGGTCGCTATGTCCGCAATGGTGGCCGCCTGTGCAACCATCGCGGAGGCCTGGGTGTCCTCAACCATGAGGCCGACCTAGTTAAGGTGTGGGCTGAGATGGCCGGCGATATTTCTGGGGCAGCCCGTGCGTGATTACCTGCTGACGCTCTGTGTCACGGCCGCGGTGACGTATCTGCTCACCGGCCCGGTGCGTAAGTTCGCCATCGCGGTCGGGGCGATGCCCGCGATCCGTGCGCGCGACGTCCACCGCGAACCGACACCGAGGCTCGGCGGTATCGCCATGTTCGGCGGGCTGTGCGCCGGGCTGATCGTCGCCGATCATCTGGCCAACCTCGACGGTGTCTTCGAGCTCTCCAACGAACCCCGCGCGCTGCTCTCCGGAGCGGCTCTGATCTGGCTGATCGGCGTCCTGGACGACAAGTTCGAGATCGACGCCCTGATCAAGCTGGGCGGTCAGATGATCGCCGCGGCGGTCATGGTGCTCCAGGGACTCACGATCCTGTGGCTGCCGATCCCGGGTGTCGGCACGGTCCCGCTCACCCAGTGGCAGGGCACGTTGCTGACGGTCGCGCTCGTCGTCATCACCATCAACGCGGTCAACTTCGTCGACGGCCTGGACGGCCTGGCGGCCGGCATGGTGTGCATCGCCTCGGCCGCCCTCTTCCTCTACACCTACCGGCTCTGGTACGGCTACGGGATCGAGGCGGCTGCCCCCGCGACGCTCTTCACGGCGATCCTGATGGGCATGTGCCTCGGCTTCCTGCCGCACAATATGCACCCTGCGCGGATCTTCATGGGGGACTCCGGGTCGATGCTGATCGGCCTCGTCCTCGCCGCCGGTGCGATCTCCGTCACCGGACAGGTCGACCCGGACGCGATGAAGCTCTTCGCGGGAAGCGAACGGCAGGCGACCCACGCGATGCTGCCGGTCTTCATCCCGCTGCTCCTGCCGCTGACGATCATCGCCATCCCCGCGGCGGACCTGGTGCTGGCGATCGTGCGGCGTACCTGGAACGGCCAGTCGCCGTTCGCCGCGGACCGCGGCCATCTGCACCACCGGCTGCTGGAGATCGGCCATTCGCACAGCCGGTCGGTGCTGATCATGTACTTCTGGTCGGCCCTGATCGCCTTCGGCGCGGTCGGTTACTCGGTGCACTCGACGTCGATGTGGATCGTGCTCCTGATCGTGGGGCTGAGCGCGCTCGGCCTGATCCTGCTGCTGATGCCCCGGTTCACCCCGCGCGCCCCGCGCTGGGCGGAGCGCTTCGTACCGCCGCGGTACCGCCGACGCCGGCGCCAGGCGGAGCCCGGGACGGGGTCCTCGCAGGAGCCGGAGAGCCAACAGGCGCCCCTGGATGATCAGATGGGGCAGAATGGGCACGAGGCCGCTCCGCAGGCCCCGATCGCCGCAGGAGTGTCCGGCGTCAACGGAGCGACGGCGATCGGCCACCGTTCGCGCTTCGCGGACCGGCGCAAGGCCGATTCGACACGTCGTTGATTCGGACGCCAAGGGGCAATACCAGGCAAGTCGTTGAGTTGTCTTGCTCACACGCGCTGATTAGCTCTCACGTGTGACAGCAAGCACACTTTCTAGGTAAAGACCTCATCAAATAGTTTGTGATACCGTTCACGAACCCGGTGACAGAGCCGAAGGACCTGAGTAGCACGGTCCCTTGGCCCCGAGGCATCGACTCGGACCGGGCCTACGCTCGTCCATGACGACACACTGCCCACCCCCAGCAAGCGGAGCTGCCGCCATGCCGTCCAACGACGTCCGGACTCTCCTCCAGACCGCCGTACCCACCGCTGTCGCCGGCGCAGTCGCCGCCGCGGTCAGCGCTGGCGTCGCCGGTGGCAAGGGAGCCCTGGGCGCGATCGTTGCGACGATCGTGGTCATCCTCTTCATGGGGATCGGGCTGCTGGTCCTGCAACGGACCGCCCGGTCCATGCCCCACCTTTTCCAGGCGATGGGTCTCGCGCTGTACACGGCGCAGCTCCTGCTGCTGTTCATCTTCGTCGCCGTATTCAAGAACACCTCGCTGTTCAACCCGAAGGCCTTCGCGATCACTCTGGTCGTGACGACACTCGTGTGGATCGGCGCACAGGCGCGTGCGCACATGAAGGCCAAGATCCTTTACGTGGAACCCGAGTCCGACAAGGACGAAAAGCCCCAAAAGCCCGGGTCCGCAGCGTGAAGGGTAGGGGCGGAATAAGTGCAGGTTCGCGACCCTGCTATCGTCCGGTTCCAACTGCGGCACTGCGGGCGCGGGCATGTGAGCTGACGCCTGCTCGATCGCGAGGCTCAAATGCCTGACTGCCGCTCACACATCCGAAACACCAGTCCAGTGCCGAACCGCGGCTGCGCGCCGCGCCGACACAACGAGGTTGCCGTACCTATGCGCCACGCTGAAGGAGCCCGCGGTGAGTGCTGACCCGACACAGGTGCTCGCCTTCGAGACCGATTGCCACATCTTCGACGGTTGTGGTTTCCCGGCACCCGGCCTGCACTCGTTCCTGTTCGAGCCCCTCTGGGGCGACGCGGACAGCAACTTGTACTTCAACAAGACGATGCTGCTGGCCCTGCTCGGCTCGGTCATCATCGTTGGCTTCTTCTGGGCCGCCTTCCGTAAGCCGAAGTTGGTGCCCGGCAAGCTTCAGATGGTGGCCGAGGCCGGATACGACTTCGTCCGCCGCGGCATCGTCTACGAGACGATCGGCAAGAAGGACGGCGAGAAGTACGTCCCGCTGATGGTCTCCCTGTTCTTCGTCATCTGGATGATGAACCTCTGGTCCATCATTCCGGTTGCCCAGTTCCCCGTGACGGCGATCATTTCGTATCCGGCGGCTCTCGCCGGGATCGTCTACATCCTGTGGGTCGTCCTGACCTTCAAGAAGCACGGTTTCGTCGGAGCGTTCAAGAACTTCACGGGCTACGACAAGAGCCTCGGCGGGGTCCTGCCGCTCTCGATGACCATCGAGTTCTTCTCGAACCTGCTGGTCCGGCCGTTCACGCACGCGGTCCGACTGTTCGCGAACATGTTCGCGGGGCACACGCTCCTGCTGCTCTTCACGATCGCCAGCTGGTACCTGCTCAACGGCATCGGCTTCGCCTACGCAGGCGTGTCGTTCGTGATGGTCATCGTGATGACCGCCTTCGAGCTCTTCATCCAGGCTGTCCAGGCCTATGTGTTCGTGCTGCTGGCCTGCAGCTACGTCCAGGGCGCTCTCGCCAAGGGCCACTGAGCACCCACCTCCTGAAGCACCCGGTGGCCAACCCCCACCGGACATTGAAAGAGAAGGAAGAACCGGCATGTCCGCTCTCCAGACCCTCGCCGCCGGCGTCGAAATCAAGGGCAACCTCGGCTCGATCGGTTACGGCCTCGCCGCGATCGGCCCCGGTGTCGGCATCGGCATCATCTTCGGTAACGGCACCCAGGCGCTCGCCCGTCAGCCCGAGGCTGCCGGTCTCATCCGCGCCAACCAGATTCTCGGCTTCGCCTTCTGTGAGGCGCTCGCCCTGATCGGTCTGGTCATGCCGTTCGTCTACCCGACCTCCTGACCGGTCGCGAACAGCCCATTCGACGGAAGGCACTGACGTGAACCCCCTGGTTCAGCTCGCGGCGGAGGAAGCGGAAAACCCGCTCATTCCGCCGATCCCTGAGCTCGTCATTGGCCTCATCGCTTTCGTCATCGTCTTCGGCTTCCTCGCCAAGAAGCTCCTCCCGAACATCAACAAGGTTCTGGAAGAGCGCCGCGAGGCCATCGAAGGCGGTATCGAAAAGGCCGATGCGGCCCAGACCGAGGCCCAGAGCGTTCTTGAGCAGTACAAGGCTCAGCTCGCCGAGGCCCGCCACGAAGCCGCTCGTCTGCGCCAGGAGGCGCAGGAGCAGGGCGCCGTGATCCTGCAGGAAATGAGGGCGGAAGGCCAGCGGCAGCGCGAGGAGATCGTCGCTGCCGGCCACGCCCAGATCGAGGCCGACCGCAAGGCCGCTGCTTCGGCGCTGCGTCAGGACGTGGGCACGCTCGCCACCGCCCTGGCCGGCAAGCTCGTCGGCGAGTCCCTCGAGGACCACGCCCGGCAGAGCGGCACCGTCGACCGTTTCCTCGACGAGCTCGAGGCGAAGGCCGAGGCAGTCCGATGAACAGCGCGAGCCGCGAGGCACTGGCTGCCGCACGCGAGCGGCTCGACGCGCTGACCGACAACACGTCGGTCGACGCGGCGAAGCTCGCCGAGGACCTGGCCGGCGTCACGGCGCTGCTGCACCGCGAGGTGTCGCTGCGCCGGGTCCTGACCGACCCGGCGCAGGCCGGCGAGGCCAGGGCCGAGCTGGCCGGACGGCTGCTGGGCGGCCAGGTGGGCGGCGAAGCCCTCGACCTGGTCTCCGGCATGGTCCGCTCGCGCTGGTCGCAGTCGCGTGACCTGGTCGACTCGGTCGAGGAGCTGGCGAACACCGCCGACCTCACCGCCGCCCAGCGCAGCGGAGACCTCGACGACGTCGAGGACGAGCTGTTCCGGTTCGGCCGGATCGTGGCCTCGGACACAGGGCTGCGCTCCGCGCTGACCAGCCGGACCGCGACCCCCGCCGCCAAGGGCGAGCTGCTGCGCAGCCTGCTCGGCGGGAAGGTGCGGCCCGCCACCGAGCGCGTCGTCGTGCGGCTTGTGACCCAGCCCCGTGGACGTAGCCTGGAAGCGGGACTCGAGTCCCTCTCCAAGCTCGCCGCGGACCGCCGGGACCGCGTGGTGGCGGTCGTCACCTCGGCCGTGCCGCTCAGTGACCGGCAGAAGCAGCGTCTCGGCGCCGCGCTGGCGAAGATCTACGGCCGGCAGATGCACCTGAGCCTGGACGTGGACCCCGAGGTCCTCGGCGGGATCGCGGTGCGGGTCGGCGACGAGGTCATCAACGGCACCATCGCGGAGCGCCTCGACGAGGCGACCCGTCGCATGGCCGGCTGACGCAGCGCGACGTACCAAACAGAACAGAGCAAGACCAGCGGCCCGGTTGGGCCGTGCAGAAATTGCAGAAGATTCCTGGGGGTCGGCCCCCAGACCCCCTTAAGAAACTTCGGGCCCAACAAGGAGAGCAGGGAACCCAGATGGCGGAGCTCACGATCCGGCCGGAGGAGATCCGGGACGCACTGGAGAACTTTGTCCAGTCGTACCAGCCGGACGCGGCCTCGCGCGAGGAGGTCGGAACGGTCAGCGTTGCCGGCGACGGCATCGCGAAGGTGGAGGGCCTGCCCTCCGCCATGGCGAACGAACTGCTGAAGTTCGAGGACGGAACCCTCGGTCTCGCCCTCAACCTCGAAGAGCGCGAGATCGGTGCGATCGTCCTCGGCGAGTTCAGCGGAATCGAGGAGGGCCAGCCGGTGCAGCGCACCGGTGAGGTGCTCTCCGTCGGCGTCGGCGAGGGTTACCTCGGCCGCGTCGTCGACCCGCTCGGCAACCCGATCGACGGCCTCGGCGAGATCGCGACCGAAGGCCGTCGCGCCCTCGAACTGCAGGCCCCTGGCGTCATGGTCCGCAAGTCGGTGCACGAGCCGATGCAGACCGGCTACAAGGCCGTCGACGCCATGGTGCCGATCGGCCGCGGCCAGCGTCAGCTGATCATCGGCGACCGTCAGACGGGTAAGACCGCGCTGGCCGTCGACACGATCATCAACCAGCGCGACAACTGGCGCTCGGGCGACGTGAACAAGCAGGTGCGCTGCATCTACGTCGCCATCGGTCAGAAGGGCTCCACCATCGCCTCCGTGCGAGGTGCCCTGGAAGAGGCCGGTGCGCTCGAGTACACGACCATCGTCGCCGCCCCGGCGTCCGACCCGGCCGGCTTCAAGTACCTGGCGCCGTACACCGGCTCGGCCATCGGCCAGCACTGGATGTACGACGGCAAGCACGTCCTCATCATCTTCGACGACCTCTCGAAGCAGGCCGACGCCTACCGCGCCGTGTCGCTTCTGCTGCGCCGTCCGCCGGGCCGCGAGGCCTACCCGGGCGACGTCTTCTACCTGCACTCGCGTCTGCTGGAGCGCTGCGCCAAGCTCTCCGACGACATGGGCGCCGGTTCGATGACGGGCCTCCCGATCGTCGAGACCAAGGCGAACGACGTGTCGGCGTTCATTCCGACCAACGTCATCTCCATCACCGACGGCCAGTGCTTCCTGGAGTCCGACCTGTTCAACGCGGGTCAGCGTCCGGCGCTCAACGTCGGTATCTCGGTCTCCCGAGTCGGTGGCTCCGCCCAGCACAAGGCCATGAAGCAGGTCTCCGGCCGACTGCGCGTGGACCTCGCCCAGTTCCGTGAGCTGGAGGCGTTCGCCGCCTTCGGTTCCGACCTGGACGCGGCCTCCAAGGCGTCGCTGGAGCGCGGTAAGCGCATGGTCGAGCTGCTGAAGCAGCCGCAGTACGCCCCGTTCCCGATGGAGGAGCAGGTCGTCTCCGTCTGGGCCGGCACCACGGGCAAGATGGACGACGTCCCGGTCGAGGACATCCGTCGCTTCGAGAGCGAGCTGCTGGAGTACCTGCGCCGTGAGCGCAAGGACCTCCTGACCAGCATCGCCGAGGGCGGCAAGA
This sequence comes from Streptomyces sp. OR43, assembly GCF_008042275.1. GTDB lineage: Bacteria > Actinomycetota > Actinomycetes > Streptomycetales > Streptomycetaceae > Streptomyces. The sequence continues at coordinate 3,122,960 of NZ_RDBK01000043.1, forward strand.
TGTCCGACGACACGCTGCAGTCGATCGCCGACGCGATCGCCGCCTTCAAGCAGCAGTTCGAGACCTCGGACGGCAAGCTCCTGGGCGAGGGCTGATCGATGGGCGCTCAGCTTCGCGTTTACAAGCGCCGCATCCAAGCCGTCACCGCGACCAAGAAGATCACCAAGGCGATGGAGATGATCGCCGCCTCGCGCATCGTCAAGGCGCAGCGCAAGGTGACGGCGTCGATGCCGTACGCGACCGAGCTCACCCGCGCGGTGACCGCGGTGGCGACCGGCTCCAACACCAAGCACCCGCTCACCACCGAGGCCGAGTCCCCGGTCCGGGCCGCGGTCCTGCTCCTCACGAGCGACCGCGGTCTGGCCGGCGGCTACTCCTCCAACGCCATCAAGGCCGCGGAGAAGCTGCGTGAGCGGCTGGCGGCCGAGGGCAAGGAGGTCGACACGTACATCGTCGGCCGCAAGGGTGTCGCCTACTACGGCTTCCGCGAGCGCAAGGTCGTGGAGTCGTGGACCGGCTTCACCGACAGCCCGGAGTACGCGGACGCCAAGAAGATCGCCGCGCCCCTGATCGAGTCCATCACCAAGGACACGGCCGAGGGCGGCGTCGACGAGCTGCACATCGTCTTCACCGAGTTCGTGTCGATGATGACGCAGAACGCGGTCGACGGCCGGATGCTGCCGCTCTCGATCGACGAGGTCGCGAAGGAGAGCACGGAGAAGGACGAGATCCTTCCCCTGTTCGACTTCGAGCCGTCGGCGGAGGACGTCCTGGACGCCCTCCTGCCGCGCTACGTCGAGAGCCGCATCTACAACGCACTGCTGCAGGCTGCCGCTTCCGAGCACGCCGCCCGCCGCCGCGCGATGAAGTCGGCGACCGACAATGCCGGGGATCTGATCAAGAGCCTCTCCCGGCTTGCCAACGCGGCCCGCCAGGCCGAAATCACCCAGGAAATCAGCGAGATCGTCGGCGGTGCAGGTGCGCTGGCCGACGCGTCCGCGGGGAGTGACAAGTAATGACGACGACAGTTGAGACGGCCGCTGCCACGGGCCGCGTCGCCCGGGTCATCGGCCCGGTCGTCGACGTGGAGTTCCCCGTCGACGCGATGCCGGAGATCTACAACGCCCTGCACGTCGAGGTCGACGACCCGGCCGAGGCCGGCGCTCGTAAGACGCTGACCCTCGAGGTCGCCCAGCACCTGGGTGACGGCGTGGTCCGCGCGATCTCGATGCAGCCCACCGACGGTCTGGTCCGCCAGGCCCCGGTGACCGACACGGGTGCGGGCATCACCGTTCCCGTCGGTGACATCACCAAGGGCAAGGTGTTCAACACCCTCGGTCAGATCCTGAACGAGCCGGAGGCCGAGGCGCAGATCACCGAGCGCTGGCCGATCCACCGCAAGGCCCCGGCCTTCGACCAGCTCGAGTCGAAGACCGAGATGTTCGAGACCGGCCTGAAGGTCGTCGACCTGCTGACCCCGTACGTCAAGGGCGGCAAGATCGGTCTGTTCGGTGGTGCGGGCGTCGGCAAGACGGTCCTCATCCAGGAAATGATCATGCGTGTGGCGAAGCTGCACGACGGTGTGTCGGTGTTCGCCGGCGTCGGTGAGCGCACCCGTGAGGGCAACGACCTCATCGACGAGATGACGGACTCGGGCGTTCTGGAGAAGACCGCGCTGGTCTTCGGCCAGATGGACGAGCCGCCGGGCACGCGTCTGCGTGTGGCCCTGTCCGCCCTGACCATGGCGGAGTACTTCCGCGATGTGCAGAAGCAGGACGTGCTGCTCTTCATCGACAACATCTTCCGCTTCACGCAGGCCGGTTCCGAGGTCTCCACGCTGCTCGGCCGTATGCCGTCCGCAGTGGGTTACCAGCCGACCCTGGCCGACGAGATGGGTGTGCTCCAGGAGCGCATCACCTCGACGCGTGGTCACTCGATCACCTCGATGCAGGCGATCTACGTCCCCGCGGACGACCTGACCGACCCGGCCCCGGCCACCACGTTCGCCCACCTCGACGCGACGACGGTTCTCTCCCGTCCGATCTCCGAGAAGGGCATCTACCCGGCCGTGGACCCGCTGGACTCCACGTCCCGCATCCTGGACCCGCGCTACATCGCGCAGGACCACTACGACACGGCCAGCCGTGTCAAGGGGATCCTGCAGAAGTACAAGGACCTCCAGGACATCATCGCGATCCTCGGTATCGACGAGCTGGGCGAGGAGGACAAGCTCGTTGTCCACCGTGCCCGTCGCGTCGAGCGCTTCCTGTCGCAGAACACCCACGCCGCCAAGCAGTTCACCGGCCTGGACGGTTCGGACGTTCCGCTCGACGAGTCGATCGCCGCGTTCAACGCGATCTGCGACGGGGAGTACGACCACTTCCCCGAGCAGGCGTTCTTCATGTGCGGTGGCATCGAGGACCTGAAGGCCAACGCCAAGGAGCTCGGCGTCTCCTGAGCCTCCGGCTCACCGAGGGGGGTGGGTGTGTCCCGCCCCCCTCACCACGCCCCGTAGAATTGACCCAACACCCGGCATCACCGCCGGGTGGTGACCCGAGGAGCCACCCTTGGCTGCTGAGCTGCATGTCGAGCTGGTCGCCGCGGACCGCAGTGTCTGGTCCGGCGAGGCCACCCTCGTTGTCGCACGTACCACGTCCGGCGACATCGGCGTCATGCCCGGTCACCAGCCGCTCCTGGGTGTGCTGGAATCGGGCCCGGTGACGATCCGTACGAGCGAAGGCGGCACTGTCGTCGCCGCTGTGCACGGTGGTTTCATCTCCTTCGCCGACGACAAGCTCTCGCTGCTGGCGGAGATTGCCGAGCTGGCGGACGAGATCGACGTCGAGCGCGCGGAGCGTGCGTTCGAGCGTGCGAAGTCGGACACGGACAGCGCTGCCGAGCGCCGCGCCGATGTGCGACTGCGTGCGGTGGCGGTGCACTAGTCACCCCGCGAAACGGCTTTACCCTCAGCCGCGGCCCGAGCTGGAGACCCCTCCAGACCGTGTCGCGGCTGAGGCGATGCAGGTGCAGGTGAAGTTCGTGCGGTATCCGTTTACTCGATGACGCGAGGAGGTCGGTGGAGATGTACCTCGCGCTGTGGGTGGGCGGGCTGATCGTCGCACTGGTCCTGTTGGGGCTGTTCGTCTTCGGTCTGCGCCGGCGGCTGATTCAGCGTTCCGGCGGGACGTTCGACTGCAGCCTGCGATGGGACGTCCCGGAGGAGCCCGATCTCACGGGCAAGGGCTGGGTGTACGGAGTCGCCCGGTACAGCGGCGACAAGGTGAACTGGTTCCGGGTCTTCAGCTACTCCCCGCGCCCGCGCCGGGTGCTGGAGCGCGCCTCGATCGAGGTGGTCGCCCGCCGGCTGCCCGAGGGAGAGGAGGAGCTCGCGCTTCTCTCCGACGCCGTCGTGCTCGGCTGTCTCCACCGGGAGACCCGCCTGGAGCTGGCGATGACCGAGGACGCCCTCACCGGATTCCTCGCCTGGCTGGAGGCGGCACCGCCCGGCCAGAGGGTGAACGTGGCCTGAGGCCGCGGGTACCCGCGGCGGAGCAGACGAAAACCGGGGAGACAGGGGGCGGACCTGTCTCCCCGGCGCTTTTTCGGGGTGCGACTGCCTCGTGGGGGTTAGCTGAGGCCGCTGTCCATCGCACTCACGAGTTCACCGTTCGCGGTGTCACCGCTGAACTCCCAGAAGAACGCCCCGCCCAGACCCTGGCCGTTCGCCCAGGCCATCTTCGACTTGATCGTCGCCGGGGTGTCGTAGCTCCACCAGTTGGTGCCGCAGTACGCGTACGCCGTGCCGGCGATCGTGCCGGTGGCGGGGCAGCTGTTCTTCAGGACCTTGTAGTCCTCGATGCCCGCCTCGTACGTACCCGGTGCCGCGCCGGTGGCCGTGCCGCCCGGTGCCGCCTGGGTGACGCCGGTCCAGCCGCGGCCGTAGAAGCCGATGCCGAGCAGCAGCTTCGAGGCGGGGACGCCCTTGGCCTTCAGCTTGGCGATGGCGTCGGCGGAGTTGAAGCCGGCCTGCGGGATGCCGCTGTACGACGTCAGCGGGGAGTGCGGGGCCGTCGGGCCCTTGGCCGCCCAGGCGCCGAAGAAGTCGTACGTCATCACGTTGTACCAGTTCAGCGACTGTGCGGCGCCCGCGTAGTCGGCCAGGTCGATCTTGCCGCCCTCGGAGCCGTCGGCCGTGATCGCCGCGGTCACCAGGTTGCTGCTGCCGAACTTCGTGCGCAGCGCCGAGGTGATGTTCTTCAGCGCGGCGGGGCCGCTGGTGTCACAGGTCAGACCGCAGGCGTTGGGGTACTCCCAGTCGATGTCGATGCCGTCGAAGACATCGGCCCAGCGGGGGTCCTCGACCAGGTCGTAGCAGGACTGGGCGAACGCGGCCGGGTTCTGTGCCGCCTGGCCGAAGCCGCCGGACCAGGTCCAGCCGCCGAAGGACCACAGGACCTTGATGTGCGGGTACTTCGCCTTGAGCTTCCGCAGCTGGTTGAAGCTGCCGCGCAGCGGCTGGTCCCAGGTGTCGGCCACGCCGTCGACGGACTTGTCCGCGGTGTAGGCCATGTCGTAGTCGGCGTACGAGTCACCGATCGTGCACTTGCCGCCCTGGACGTTGCCGAAGGCGTAGTTGATGTGCGTGATCTTCGCGGCCGAACCTGAGGTGTCCAGGTTCTTGACGTGGTAATTGCGGCCGTAGACGCCCCAGTCGGTGAAGTACCCGAGGTTGATCTTGTCGCCGCCCGGGCCGGGGTCGGTGCCCCCGCCGCCGGTGGTGTGCACCTTGACGGCGCCACTGACCGGTCCGGTCTGGTCGGCGGTGTCACGGGCCTGGACGGTGTACGAGTAGTCGGTACCCGCGGTGAGGCCGCTGTTCGTGTACGTGGTGCCGGTGACCGTGGCGACGACGGCGCCGTCCCGGAGGACGTCGTAGTTCTTGATGCCGTGGTCGTCGGTGGCGGCGCTCCAGCTGAGCTTCGCCGAGGTGTCGGTGATGGCGCTCGCGGTGGGGGTGCCCGGCGCCGAGGGGGCGTTGTCGCCGGGGACGCTGCCGCCGTCGCAGGAGGCGCCGTTCAGCTTGCAGCCCGCGGGGGCGCCGGAGCCGGTGCCGTTGAAGCCGAAGCTGATGCTGGCTCCGGGGGCGACCGTGCCGTTCCAGCCGAGGTTCTTGGCGGTCCAGTGGGTTCCGGAGCTGGTGACGGTGGCGTCCCAGGCGGAGCCGACCGCGGTGCCGGAGGGGAAGTCCCACTCGATGGTCCAGGAGGACAGGGAGGTGGTTCCGGTGTTCTTCACCGTCCACTGGCCCTCGAAGCCGCTGCCCCAGTCGGACTTCTTGAGGTACGTGGCGGTGGCGGAGGTGGCGGCCTCGGCGGGGGAGGCCAGGCCGACCATCGCGGCGAGCGGAAGGAGCAGTGCGGTGAGGCCCGCGACTGCTCGGGATCTGGTGGCTTTTCCGGCCCCGAATCTGAATCGGGTCCGGCGGGGGGTCTCAGTGCTCAACGGTGCTCCTCGGGTGAGGTCCGGACAAACGGGGATGGTCCGTGGACTGCAAACCCTGCGCCGCCCTGAGCCCGCTTTGTCATGGCGGGCTCACCGCAGTGTGCTCGGTGAGATTAGGAAGGTCTGGACCAATCGTCAAGAGGTCCAGACCAAAGTTCGGAGTCGGGCGCGGATAAACCTCAGACGCCCAACTCCTGTGCCAGCACGGCCGCCTGGACCCTGCTGCGCAGCTCCAGCTTCCCCAGCAACCGGCTGACGTGCGTCTTCACCGTCGCCTCGGCCATCGACAGACGCACCGCGATCTCCGCGTTCGACATGCCCTCCCCGAGACAGCCGAGCACCTCGCGCTCGCGCCGGGTGAGCGCCTCCAGAACCGCCCGGCCGGGACCCTGCGACGGTCCGTGCGGCGTGGTCCCCGCGAACTCCGCGATCAGCCGGCGCGTCACCGACGGGGCGATCAGGCCCTCGCCGCGCGCCACCGTGCGGACGGCGTCGAGCAGGCCGCGCGCCTCGGTATCCTTCAGCAGGAAGCCCGAAGCCCCGGCCCGCAGCGCGCCGAACACGTACGCGTCCAGGTCGAACGTCGTCAGCACCAGGACGTCCGCCAGCCGCTCCGCCACCACCTGCCTCGTCGCGGACACCCCGTCCAGCCGGGGCATCTGGATGTCCATCAGCACCAGATCGGGTCGCAGTTCCCGGGCCAGCCGAACGGCCTCCTCGCCGTCACCGGCCTCTCCGACGACCTCGATGTCCGGCGCGCTGCCCAGGATGAGGACCAGCCCCGCCCGTACGGCCGACTGATCCTCGGCGACCAGAACCCTGATGGTCATCGCCTCACGCTCCCTTCTCCCACGGGCAGTCGCGCCCGTACCTGCCAGATCCCCGGCCCGCCCCCGGTGGACACGGGCCCTGCCTCGAACTCCCCGCCGAGCAGCGCCACCCGCTCCCGCATCCCGATCAGCCCGGCCCCCGATCCCGGTGCGCGCGGCCCGGGCCGGTCCCCGAGGACGCTGGCCACCTCCACCGTCAGCAGCTCCTCCGACTGCTCCAGCCGTACGGTGACCGGGCCGGGAGCGGCGTGCTTGAGCGCGTTGGTGAGGGACTCCTGGACGATGCGGTAGGCGGCCAGTTCGACCGGTGCGGGCAGCCGGCCGGGGTCGGTGCGGGTGTCGTCAAGGGTGCAGACCAGTCCGCTGGAGGCCGCGTTCGTACGGTGCTGCTCGATGAGGGCGTCCAGTGAGCCGAGGGCCGGCGAGCTGCTCGGCTCCGGATCCGCGGCACCGGTGCGCAACAGCCCGATCAGGCGGCGCATTTCGGCCAGACCGTCGACGCTGTTCTCGCGGATGACTCCGAGCGCGTCGCGCGAGGTCTCCGGGTCGTCGATGGAGAGCGCGGCGGTGGAGTGGATGGCGATGGCGGAGAGGTGGTTGGCGACCATGTCGTGCAGTTCGCGCGCCATCCGGGCCCGCTCGGCGGTCACCGCCTGCGTGCGGTCCATCTCGGCCAGCAGCGCGGTCTGATCGGCCCGCAGCCGGGCGGTCTCGGCGGCGTCGCGGTGATTGCGCACGCTGACCCCGGTGAGCGCGGGGACGAACGAGATCAGACCGATGACGATGCCGACGAGCAGCGCCTGGGCATCACGGAACCAGGCCAGGAAGCCGATCGTGCCCCCGACGGTGATCAGGAAGGTGACCACCGGGATCCGGCGGGCGGCCGCCGGGGGCCCGTACAGGACGGCCGCGTACATGAGGTCCGTGTACATCAGCAGGGTCGCCAGGTTTCCGCGGGTGAACTGGTCCGCGACCAGCGCGAGCGTCCCGACGGCCAGGGCCGTCAGCGGCGCGCTCCGGCGCAGCAGTTCCACCGCCGACATCACGGCGAGCGGGATGAGCGCGAGCCGGGGCGAGTCGAAGAGGCGGCCCGTCTGCATGTCCAGACCGACCAGCGCCAGGACCGTTCCGCCGAGCAGCCCGACGACGGCGATGAGGACGTCGCCGCGGTGGGGACGGGGAGGAGGGAACACGCTCCCATCCAACACGTCCGGACACCGCCGGGCGTCGGTACACGGAGTGAGCCGCGAGTACATCGAAGGATGCAGCGCCGGTTCGTCACTGCGGCCGACGACCGGGAGCGCCGCTGCGGGGAGCCTGGAGGGGAGGGAAAGGAGCCGGACCGTGATCGTCACGCTGATCGTTCTCTGCGAGATCGCCTTCTGGGTGCTGCTGGCCGCCGGGCTCGGGCTGCGCTACGCGGCGAAGATGCCGCGGCTGGGCGCCGCCGTGCTGCTGTGCGAGCCGCTGCTGGAGGTCGTCCTGCTGGTCGTGACGGCCATCGACCTGAAGAACGGCGCCGACCCGGACTGGAAGCACGGCCTGGCCGCGGTCTACATCGGCTTCACGGTCGGGCTCGGGCACTCCACGATCAAGTGGGTCGACGCCCGGGTCGCGCACCGTTTCGCCGGTGGTCCGCCGCCGGTGAGGCCGCCGAAGTACGGGATGGCGCGGGCCGCGCACGAGTGGCGTGTGGCCGGGCGGTGGACGGTGGCCGCGGCGACGGCGCTGGCCCTGCTGCAGGCGGCGGTCTGGTACGTCGGGGTCGACGGGGACACGACGTCGCTGCGGTCGTGGCAGCAGAAGATGCTCTTCGTGATCGGCATCAACCTGGTGATCGCCGCGAGCTACACGCTCTTCCCGAAGCGGGACCCGCACGGCGGCGCGAAGCACGTGCCGGGCCCGCCCGGGTGAGGTGGTCCTCAGTCGCCGGACGGGCTGGGACGTACCGGCGGGGCCCGTCCTGTCTACCGTTCGCCGCCCGGCACCCACAGCACGTCGCCGACCTCCTTGTTCGCCACCCGGGCGAGGATGAACAGCAGGTCCGAGAGCCGGTTGAGGTACGTCGCCGTCAGCGGGTTCATGACCTCGCCGTGCACCTCCAGCGCCGCCCACGTGGACCGTTCCGCGCGCCGGACCACCGTGCACGCCTGGTGCAGCAGCGCGGCGCCCGGGGTGCCGCCGGGCAGGATGAAGCTGCGGAGCTTCTCCACCTGCTCCAGGAAGTGGTCGCAGTCCGCCTCCAGCCTGTCGACGTAGAACTGCTCGACCCGCAGCGGCGGGTACTGGGGTTCCTCGACGACCGGCGTCGACAGGTCCGCGCCCACGTCGAACAGGTCGTTCTGCACGCGGACGAGGACCTTCACCACGTCGTCGGTCAGCTGCCCGAGCGCGATCGCCGTACCGATGACCGCGTTGGCCTCGTTGCTGTCGGCGTACGCGGAGATGCGCAGATCGGTCTTGGCGGTCCGGCTCATGTCGCCGAGGGCGGTGGTGCCCTGGTCGCCGGTGCGGGTGTAGATACGTGTCAGATTGACCATGCGGTCAGCCTAGTTAGGCCCCGGCCTTCCTGAAGACACGTGTGCCCACTGTCACGGCGAGCGCCGCGAATCCGAGCGAGACCAGGACCCCGTACAGCATGTGCGCGGTGGCGTACGAGCCCACGTACGCGTCCCGCACCGCGTCCACGAGGTAGCGCAGCGGCGTGACGTGCGACAGCACGTCCAGCCAGCGCGGCCCCAGCGTCATCGGCAGCATCAGCCCGGAGAGCAGCATGGCCGGCATCGTGAGCGCGTTGATCACCGGCCCGAACTCCTGTGGCGTGGCGACCTTCATGGCCAGTGCGTACGAGAGCGAGGCCAGCGAGACCGTCAGCAGGCCGACGAAGGCGAAGCCGATCAGCACGCCGGGCAGCGGGGCGCGCAGCCCCATGAGTACGGCGACGAGCACCAGCAGCACCGCCTGGAACATGAACAGCAGCGCGTCGCGCAGAGCCCGGCCCAGAAGCAGCGCGGTCCGGCTGACCGGGGTCACCCGCATTCGCTCCATGACCCCGGTCGACTTGTCGATGATGACGGCGAACCCGGCGAACGAGGCACCGAACAGGCCGAGCTGGAGCAGCAGTCCGGGGACGAGTACCTGCCAGGAGTCACCGTCCGGGCCGAGCGGCAGACCGGTGAGCAGCGGGCCGAAGAAGAGCAGATAGAGCAGCGGCATGAGGATGCCGAAGAGGATCTGGAACCTGGAGCGCAGGGTCTGGCGGGCGTACCGGCCGAAGACGAGCGCGGTGTCGTGGAGAAGCATCGGAATCCTCTGAGTGGTCGGGCTATACGGCCACGGGTGCGGCGTCTGAGGAGGCGGGTGCGCGGCCCGTGATGGCGAGGAACGCCTCCTGGAGCGAGGCGCCGGGCGTGCCCGCGTAGCGGGTCTTCAGTGCGGCCGGTGCGCCCTCGGCGACGACCCGGCCGCCGTCGATGACGACGAGCCGGTCCGCGAGCGCGTCGGCCTCGTCGAGGTAGTGCGTGGTGAGCACGACGGTCGTGCCGTACGTGTCGCGCAGCCGGCGCACGAGGTCCCACAGGTCGGCGCGGCTGGCCGGGTCCAGCCCCGTGGTCGGCTCGTCGAGGAAGAGCACGGCGGGGCGGTGGGTGAGCCCCATCGCGAGGTCGAGCCGCCGCCGCTGGCCCCCGGAGAGCGTGAGCGTCCTGCGGTCGAGCAGTTCGGCCAGGCCCAGCTCGGCGGCGAGTTCCGAGGCCCGGGCCACGGCCGCGGCCTTGCCCAGCCGGTACAGCCGGCCCTGGGTGACCAGCTCCTCCCGGACGCTGATGTGGGGGTCGACACCGCCCGACTGGGCCACGTATCCGCACTTCTCCCGCACGCCCGCCGGGTCCCCGACCAGGTCGCGGCCGGCGACGGTCGCCGCGCCGCCGGTGGGGGCGAGCAGGGTGGTGAGCATGCGCAGCGTGGTCGTCTTGCCCGCTCCGTTGGGGCCGAGGAGACCGACGATCTCGCCGGTCGCGACCGTCATGTCGAGGGAACGGACCGCCGGCACGGGGCCGGTCTTCGAGGCAAAGGTCCGGGCGAGCCCGGACGTACTGATGATGGCCATGGCGACCACAAAAACAGAGTCAGTGAAAAATTGCAATGACACCAAATATTCATGCACCCCAGAGCGCTCTACGATGGGCCCATGGCTGAGGGACTCAGGGAGCGCAAGAAGCGCCAGACCAGGCAGTACCTCTCGGACGTGGCCACGGGTCTCTTCCTGGAGCGGGGATTCGACGCGGTCACGATCGCGGAGATCGCCCGGGCCGCCGACGTCTCGGTGAACACGGTCTACAACTACTTCCCGACGAAGGAGGACCTCTTCCTCGACCGCAGCCAGGGCGTGGTCGAGCGCCTCTCGCGGTACGTCAGGGGCCGGGACAAGGGGGAGTCCGCGGCCGATGCCGTCCTGCGCGAACTGCGCGTCCAGGTGGAGGGCGTGTCACCCACTGTCGGTCTGATGGAGGGATATGAGCGCTTCATGCGGGTCATCGAGGGTGCCGACAGCCTCAAGGCCCGCCTCTGGCACATCCAGCAGGAAGCGCTCCAGCATCTGGAGGGCACGCTGGAGGAGGAGTGCGGGACGGAGGTCCGGACCGCGCGCCTGGTGGCCGGCCAGCTCTCCTGGGTGCACGGGACGCTCATGGCGTACATCGGCGGCGAGATGGTGGCGGGCCGCAAGGCCGCCGAAGTGTCCCGCGACGCCCTCGTCCTGCTCGACGACATCGAGGGCCTGCTGGGCGAAGCGGTGCTCAACTACGCCCGGCGCGCCGCCGAATGACGCATCCCGGTGTGATGTCCGTCATTTGAGACGTGACGCGCATCTCTTCACCGCCCCAGCGCCCCTCACGGGTACTAACCTCCGCCGGAGAGCACGGAACAAGAACCGCTGAGAAGCATAGGGGTGCCAACGTGGCCAGGAAGCTCGCCGTCATCGGCGCCGGACTCATGGGGTCCGGTATCGCGCAGGTCTCCGCCCAGGCGGGCTGGGACGTCGTGCTGCGCGATGTCACCGACGCGGCCCTGACCCGTGGCCGTGACGGCATCAAGGCCTCGTACGACAGGTTCGTCTCCAAGGGCAAGCTCGCGGAGGCCGACGCCGACGCCGCGCTCGCCCGCATCACCACGACCACCGATCTCGACGCGGTCGCCGACGCGGACGTCGTCGTCGAGGCCGTCTTCGAGAAGCTGGAGGTGAAGCACGAGATCTTCCGGACCCTCGACAAGATCGTCCGGGACGACGCCGTGCTCGCCTCCAACACCTCCGCCATCCCGATCACCAAGATCGCGGCCGTGACGGAGCGCCCCGAGCGCGTCGTCGGCGTGCACTTCTTCTCGCCGGTCCCGATGATGCAGCTCTGCGAACTCGTCCGCGGCTACAAGACCAGCGACGAAACCCTCGCCGCCGCACGGGAGTTCGCCGAGTCGGTCGGCAAGACCTGCATCGTGGTCAACCGGGACGTGGCCGGCTTCGTCACCACCCGGCTGATCTCGGCCCTCGTCGTCGAGGCCGCCAAGCTGTACGAGTCGGGCGTCGCCTCGGCCGAGGACATCGACACCGCCTGCAAGCTCGGCTTCGGCCACGCCATGGGCCCGCTCGCCACGGCGGACCTGACCGGCGTCGACATCCTGCTGCACGCCACCGGCAACATCTACACCGAGTCCCAGGACGAGAAGTTCGCCGCCCCGGAGCTGATGCGCCGAATGGTCGACGCAGGTGACATCGGCCGCAAGAGCGGGCAGGGCTTCTACACCTACTGATCGTTCTCGGTCCCCGGTCGCCCGATCCGCCGTCGATCAGGCCCGGGGGTTCCGGGGGCCGTTTCCGGAACCTGCGGATCGCTCGATGGAACCGCAGGGGCTCACGGCGGACCTTCGGTCACTCCACGGAGTGAATTCGGTATCGGTTCGCTTACAGACGGCAACTTCTCCGTCGCTGCCACAGTCAGTTGGGGCAGAGACAGTTTCAGACAGATGACAGACAGACCGATCACGCCACGGAGCATTCCAGGGGAGCGCATATGCACATCAGGGGCGACCACGCCGAGCTGGTCGTCGGGGGCCGCCTCGATGTCCGAAGCGCGGCGGACGCCCGTACGGTCCTGCACTCGGCCCYCGACGACGGAGCCGGCGATCTGGTGCTCGACCTGACCGAGCTGGATTCGTGGGACGCCACCGGGCTGGGCGTCATCATGGGAGCGCATCGCAGAGCCGGGCGTGCCGGGCGGAGGCTGGTGCTCCGCGGCGTACCGCCGCAGATGCAACGCCTGCTGGTGGCCACCCGGCTGCACCGCATTCTGGCCATCGAGGGCGGAATCGCCGCGGAGTCCCTGCCGCGCGTCTGAGGACGCCCGGCGGCGGGCGCCCGTCCCGGGGCCCCGGCCGAAACCACACAATCCTCACGAGACCGTGATCTGTGAGGCGGCGCGGCACCCCGGGTGTTCGTAGATACTGTGCGAAGGTTTAGGGTTCGGCCGTCTGCCGATTGACGGACCCACCTGGCGGACACCGGACCGGAAGCGACAGCTGGGCGTGCGAGGCCGGGAGGGACAACCGTGCTCGACGCGTCTTGGGGGCTTTGGCGATGGACCCGATACACCGGGGGCCGGAAGAGTTCGGCCACGACGGCAACGGCTTCTCCGAGGAAGCCGGCCGGCGCCGTCCTTCCCGGGATCCGCTGACGCCGGATTTCAGTCAGCAAACACCGCAACAGGCGCGCATCGTCCCGCTCATATCCGGCGACCTCCTGCTCACCGTCAACCCCGTCGACGGCAGCGAGGTCGAACCGTGCCCGCCCGGGGAGCAGCCCGCCGCACCCGTCCGGCGCACCCCGGCGGAGCGCGCCGACCGCGAACGGGCCACCGCGCCTCCCGTCCCTCCCGGCCTCGCACGCCCAGCTGTCGCTTCCGGTCCGGTGTCCGCCAGGTGGGTCCGTCAATCGGCAGACGGCCGAACCCTAAACCTTCGCACAGTATCTACGAACACCCGGGGTGCGCCCTGGCCCGGTCGAGATTGCCGGTGCACAGCGCGAGCACGCCCAACTCATGGTGGAAGTACGCCTCTTCGGCGACCTCGCCGGCGATCCGGCCGTACCGCGCTGCTCGACGCCGTCGCCGCGGACTGCGCGGAACTCGCCCCTGACGGCGTCGTCCGGCTGAGCGGCCACAAGCGCACCGTCGCCGACCTGCTCCACGGACTCTTCGAGGCCGTTCACGACGCGCCGCTGCACCGCCCGGACCGGGAACTGCTGCTGGAGAAGCTGCGGTCGACCGGCGCCGTCGTCGTGCTCGACGACCTGGAGTTCGGTGGCGCCGCACTGGACGAGCTCCTCGACGCGACGCCCGAATGCGCCTTCCTGCTGGCCACGACGCCGGACGTCGCCGCCCCCGGCCCCGACTCCCACCTCGAAGAGGTCTTCCTCGCCGGCCTCGACCGCGGCGCCTCCATCGACCTGATGGAGCTGGTCGTCGAGCGCAAGCTCACCGAGGAGGAGGCCAACTGGGCGGGCGACCTCTGGTTCGAGTCCGAGGGCCTTCCCCTGCGCTTCGTCCAGGCGGGCGCCCTGCTGCGCCAGCGCGACCTGCTGACCACCGACCCGACCGCGTACGACGAGTACGGCTACCTGGAGAACCGGCCCGCCGAGGAGGTTCCGGAGGCCGTGGAATCCGTGGGGGCGGATGCCGACGAGGTCCCGCTGCCCAGCCTCGGCGAGGGCGCCGCACCGGCCGCGCTGCTCGGCTCACGGCTGAGCGAGGCGGCGCGCGACACCCTGCGCTTCGCGGTCGCGCTCGGCGGCGAGGTGCCGCACCAGGCGCATCTGCCGGCGCTCGTGGGGGACACCCACGCCGACGCCTCGCTCGGTGAGCTCGCCGGCTGCGGACTGCTGTCCCCGGCCGGCTCCCGCTACCGGCTGGCCGCCGGTGTCCTCGCCCAGCTGGAGGCTGCCGGATACGGCGACGACGCCACGGACCGGGCCCGGACGGTGGCCCAGCACTACGCCTGGTGGGCCGGACACCCCTCCGTCACCCCCGCCCGGGTGGTGGCCGAGTCCGATGCGATGCTCGCGGCGATGGCGCAGCTGGTGCCGGGGGACGGGGCCGGGCAGACCAGCGTCGCCGTGCTGCTGGCCCGCAGCGCCTCGCCCGCCTTTGCCGCGGGGCTGCACTGGAGCGCCTGGGAGAGGTCCCTGCGGATCGGCCAGGAGGCCGGCCGGATCGCCGGCGAGGTCGCCGAAGAGGCGTACTTCCACCATGAGTTGGGCGTGCTCGCGCTGTGCACCGGCAATCTCGACCGGGCCAGGGCCGAGCTGGAGACCTCCATCAGCATGCGCGGGGCGCTCGCCGACAAGTCCGGTGCGGTGGCCGGACGGAGGGCGCTCGCCCTGGTCGAGGACCGTTCCGGCGGACCGGCGGCGGCCGGTGCCGGGGTGATGGACGAGGTGCCGGCCGACCGCTTCGAGGTGTCGCCGCCCCGTGGTCTGCCGACGGTCATCCCTGTGTCGATGCCGCGGACGTACCCGGAAGAGACGGCCGTCGTGTCCCGGCAGGGCGCTCCGAAGACCGCCGCCGAGGAGGGCGGCCGCTTCGCGATGCTGGGCGGGGCCCGGCGCAATCTGGTCGCTGCCGGTGCGGGGGTACTGCTGGCCGGGGTCCTCGGCACGGTGGTGACCCTCGGGCTCACCTCCAACAGTGAGCCGCAGGGCGACCCCGGAGTCTCGACCGACCAGTCGGTGACGGAGGGCGGCGACACGGAGGAGGAGCTGCCGGCGGAGGAGTCCACGGACGGCACGACCCCGTCCGCCCGGACGTCGGGTTCCGCGACGTCGTCGCCGACGCCGGGGCCGTCCGGGAGCGGGTCCGCTCCGGCGGGCGGAAGCGGGGCGTCTTCGCCGGGGGCGACGGTTTCGGAGTCCGCTCCGTCGTCGCCCGGGGCGTCGTCGCCGGGGAAGCCTTCGCCTACGCGGACGACGGCGAAGCCGACGAAGACGACTACGCCGCCGACGGATCCTCCGACGACTCCTCCGGAGACCGAGTCGCCGTCGCCCACGGATCCGACGCCCACGGACACCGAGACGACGGAGCCGACCGTGCCCGACTCGTCGGACTCGGCGAGCGGGCCCTCGGGGCCGAGCGCGAGTCCGTCGCTGACCTGAGCCGGGGCGCCCCGGTGGCGGCTTGTCCCCAAGCGCCGGACGGGCTTGTCGTGTGTGGATGCCCGTCCGGTGGCGTCGTCGGTCTCCGGGTGGAGGGTTCCGTCCTCAAGCGCCGGACGGGCTTGATATGCGCGGATGCCCGTCCGGCGGGGGCGTCGGTCTCCGGGTGGAGGGTTCCGTCCTCAAGCGCCGGACGGACGGGCCGGGAAGGCCGGACGGGGGGTTGGGCGGCGGGTCAGAAGAGCCTGAGCTTGTCGTCCTCGATGCCGCGCATCGCGTCGTAGTCGAGGACCACGCAACCGATACCCCGGTCCGTCGCCAGGACGCGGGCCTGGGGCTTGATCTCCTGGGCGGCGAAGATGCCCTTCACCGGCGCCAGGTGGGGATCGCGGTTGAGGAGCTCCAGGTAGCGGGTCAGCTGCTCCACGCCGTCGATGTCGCCGCGCCGCTTCAGCTCGACCGCCACGGTCTGCCCGTCGGCGTCACGGCACAAAATGTCGACCGGGCCGATGGCGGTGAAGTACTCGCGGCGGATGAGGGTGTAACCCTCGCCGAGCGTCTCGATCCGGTCGGCGAGCAGCTCCTGGAGGTGCGCTTCCACGCCGTCCTTGATCAGGCCGGGGTCGACGCCCAGCTCGTGGGACGAGTCGTGGAGGATTTCCTCCATCGTGATGATCAGTTTTTCGCCCGCCTTGTTCACCACGGTCCAGACGCCCGCGGTGTCGTCGGTGCCCTCCTTCAGGGTGCAGGGCGGCGACATCCAGTTGAGCGGTTTGTACGCCCTGTCGTCGGCGTGAATCGACACGCTCCCGTCCGCCTTCACCAGGATGAGACGGGGAGCGGAGGGCAGGTGGGCCGTGAGCCGGCCCGCGTAGTCCACGGAGCAGCGGGCGATGACGAGACGCATGGTCGGCAACGCTACTCGACGACAGGTGCTCGACGCGATTCACCCACCCGTCACTCCCTTCCCGTCCCGGAGTGACACTTTCTGTCTTGCCCCTCTTTGAACCCCTTCGTTATTGGCCGGTTGTGTTCCCAATCTCCTGGTGCGGCCCGGACTGCGCCCTTACCGTGGATGCAGGAGGTCGCCGTGCGTGCACGCTGCGTCGCCGTCCTTCTTCCCTGCCCGTAAGGCCCCGGCCCTCCGTCGGGGTCGCGAGAGGAGAACCCATGTCGCTCGACGTCTCACCGGCGCTGTTGGAACAGGCCGAGCGAGGCGAGGTCGACGAAGCCGACTTCGTCGACTGCGTCCGGACCTCCCTGCCCTACGCATGGGAGATGATCAGCTCGTTGGTGGCTCAGCTGAAGGTCGACGGCGGGCAGTTCGCCGACAACCAGACGCCGCCGCCCAACGAGCAGGCACGTGGTCAGCTGCTGCGTGCGCTCGCGAGTGATGCGATACGCGGTGCGCTGCAGCGGCACTTCGGGGTGCGCCTGGCATTCCAGAACTGCCACCGCGTCGCGGTGTTCCCGCTGGACGCCTCGGTCGACGACCGACTGGCCAAGTTCACCTCGGTGAGAGGCCAGTTGCTCAACCAGTCGCCCGAACTACGGGACTGCTGACGTCTTTCGCTGCCGCTCCGGGCCGCGGGAGGTGCGACTGGTCCGGGGCGGCAGCTCCCGTACGTACACCGTGAAGGCCATCGGTGTGGGTCATTCGAGGAGTGGCAGTACCTCGGTGCCCAGCCGCGCTACGTTCTCCTCCGTGGCCACGAGATCTCCGGAACCCTCCACCAGGAGCGCGAAGCGGGTGATGCCCGTGCGCTCCGCCGTGGCCGCGAGGCGGTCGGCCGCGAGCCGGGGCGGGCCCACCGGATGAAGCCCGCACAGCAGCTCCGTGTAGCCGACCGGGTCGCGCATCACCCGGTGCCGGCCGTCCACCGTCACATGGGCGTCCAGTCCCTGCCGCAGCCAGCCGGGCATCGCCTTCACGAGCGTCTCCCGGGCGTCGTCGGCGCGATCCGCGATCTGGGCCACGCCCGCGGACACGTGCCCCGCCTGCCGTACGCTCTCCGGCGAACGGCCCGCGGCGAGCGCGCAGGAGCGCCAGAGGGCGACCATCTCGGCCTTCTCCTCGTCGCCGCAGTGCATCCCGAGCAGCATCGGCAAGCCGTTCTCGGCGGCGAGTCGCACGCTCTTGGGCGAGGTGCACGCGACGATCACCTCCGGGCCCCCGGGGCTCTCCCCGCTCTCCGCGTCGAGCAGCTCGTCGGCCCGGGGGACCACCGCCACCTCGCGGAAGCCGTACCGCTCCCCGCGGCCCGCCACCCGTGCCTCGCGCAGCCAGTCGAGCAGCAGCCCCAGGGACTCCGGGAAGCCGTTCTCGTACGCCTCCAGGCCGCCGCCGAACACCTCCAGGTCGATCCACGGCCCGCCCCGGCCCACGCCGAGGGTGAACCGGCCGCCACTGGTGAGATGCAGCAGGGCCGCCTGCTCGCCGAGCGCGACCGGGTGCTGGGTGGGCAGCACGCTCACCGCCGTACCGACGCGGATTCTGCGGGTGCGGCCGAGCAGCAGCGCGGCCAGCGTGACGGCGGACGGGCACACCCCGTACGGCACGAAATGATGTTCGGCCAGCCAGACCGAGTCGAGTCCGGACTCCTCCGCGACCTCGGCGGACCGGATCGCGCGATGCAGCGCTTCCCCCGGTCCCTGCCCCGGAAACTGGGCTGCCAGTACGAACGTTCCCACACGCATCGCCAGATACCTCCTTGCGGCCGACGCGGCTCTCCCCTACTGGCAACAACGTCTGACACGTGCCAAAGGCACGGTCCGGCAGGAAGTTGTTGCGATTTTCCGGTTACCCGTCCCGCCCCGGGCGGTGCGAGACGTGTGCCCCCGCCGAATGGCCCTACGCTGGACGGGAACTGTTCAGCCCTGCCCCGTGAGGTGTCACGTGTCCCCGCGCCGCAACCGCCCCCGAGGCGGCGAGAGTCCCACCGGCAGCGCGAGCGCGGACGGGGACCGGTACGGCGGCGGAGGGCGCTCGGAGGAGTGGCAGGGCGAGGAGTGGTCGGTCCGCCCGGTGAGCGGCGCGAGCGCGGCGGGCAAGCGCTACCGCTGCCCCGGCTGCGACCAGGAGATCCCCTCGGGCATCCCGCACCTGGTGGCCTGGTCCGAGTACGGCGGGATCGACGACCGCAGGCACTGGCACAAGGCGTGCTGGAACGCGAAGGACCGCCGCACCACGCGGGTGCAGCGGTCCAGGAACGCGCCTCGGTACTGAGCACCGGCCGCCGGCGTCAGACGTCGCGGTTGTTCATCGCCAGATAGGCACCGCCCAGGGCCACGGCGGTCACGCCGAGCATGAGCCACAGCGGTTCCCAGCCGGACGGGCCGGACGTCGCGACCGAGTTGTCGTAGAAGATGCTGAGCTGGTTGGGGATCGAGTACTCCAGGAGCCACTCACGGATCGACGTGAGGGAGTCGGCGAGCATGAAGATGGCCAGGACGAGCGGCAGCAGCACCAGGCCGATCATGAGGGTGATCGCGCCCGCCGAGTGCCTGATCAGCGCGCCGACCGCCAGCGAGAGCAGCCCCAGCGTCGCCATGTAGAGACCGACGCCGACGGTTCCGCTCAGCCATTCCTTGCCGCTGGGCGCCGGGGCGTCCAGCATGGAGGTCTGGATCAGGGCGACGATCGTGGTCATCACGGTCGTCAGCACGAAGGTGAGCAGGAAGAAGACGATCGCCTTCGCGCTGAGCACCCGCGCGCGGCTGGGGCAGGCCGTCAGCGTCGTACGGATCATGCCGGTGCCGTACTCCGACGCGATGGTCATGACGCCCAGCGTGATCACGCAGATCGACCCCAGGAGCACGCCGAAGAAGCCGAGGCTGAGCACCGGGGTGGCACCCATGTCGGAGTCGGAGTCCGAGACGCTGACGGCGATCGCCGAGAGCACCCCGATGCCGAACACCAGCACGATCATGACGCCGAGCGTCCACATCGTGGAGCGAACGGACCGGATCTTGGTCCATTCCGAGGCGACCGCGTCACCCAGGGTGGCCGGGCGCACCGGGATCGGGGAGGTGTAGTAGCCGGCCTGCGCGCCCTGCCCGTGCTGCTGGGGGGCGAAGGGCTGCTGGTACGCCTGCTGCTGGTACGGCGCCTGCGGCGTGGGCGGCGTGGGAGGCGTCGTCATCGGGAGTCCTCGCTGATGTCGCTCTTGGTCAGGTCTGCGGAGGGTCCCTGGGGCTGCTGCTCGACTGGCTGCGCGAGGCACGGGTGGCGGGCCGCGGGGAGCGGTACGGCTTCCGCGAGGT
>NZ_RDBK01000043.1:3142850-3145266 GCF_008042275.1 Streptomyces sp. OR43
CACCAGCACGATCATGACGCCGAGCGTCCACATCGTGGAGCGAACGGACCGGATCTTGGTCCATTCCGAGGCGACCGCGTCACCCAGGGTGGCCGGGCGCGCAGGCCGGCTACTACACCTCCCCGATCCCGGTGCGCCCGCGTACGGGTTCTGGCCGGGCGGCGGCGGAGCGTACCAGCCCTGCTGAGGCACCTCGGGGGCGCTCTGCGGCGGGGCGTACGCCTGCTGCGGTCCGTATCCGGCGGGCTGCTGCGGCGCCTGCAGATGAGCCACCTGGTCCGCCGTCGAGCGGTAGTCGACGGCGCCCTGCGTCATCCGCATGTACGCCTCCTCCAGCGAGGCCTGGTGCGGCGAGAGCTCCCACAGCCGGACGTCCGCCTCATGGGCCAGATCGCTGATCCGCGGCAGCCGGAGGCCGGTGATCCGCAGGGCGCCGTCCGGCTCCGACATGACCTGGCCGCCCGCCTCGGTGAGCGTGGCGGTGAGCTTCTCGCGCTGCTCGGGCCCGTCGTCCGGGACGCGGACCCGGGCGAAATCGGCCGAGTTGGCCGAGATGAAGTCCGTGATGCTCATGTCGGCCATGAGCTGACCGCGGCCGATCACGATCAGATGGTCGGCGGTGAGAGCCATCTCGCTCATCAGATGGCTGGAGACGAAGACCGTGCGGCCCTCGGACGCCAGCATCTTCATCAGGTTACGGACCCAGAGGATGCCCTCCGGGTCGAGACCGTTGACCGGCTCGTCGAAGAGGAGCACCTGCGGGTCGCCCAGCAGCGCGGCCGCGATGCCCAGACGCTGCCCCATGCCCAGCGAGAAGCCCTTGGACCGCTTCGACGCCACCTGCTGGAGGCCGACGACTCCCAGCACCTCGTCGACCCGGGCGGCCGGGATACCGGCGAGCTGGGCGAGCGAGAGCAGGTGACTGCGGGCGCTGCGCCCGCCGTGCACGGCCTTGGCGTCGAGCAGGGCGCCCACCTGACGCGGGGCGTTCGGCAGATCGCGGAACTCGTGGCCGCCGATGGTCGCCCGGCCCTCGGTCGGCCGGTCCAGGCCGAGAATCATCCGCATCGTGGTCGACTTCCCCGACCCGTTGGGGCCGAGGAACCCGGTGACGGCGCCGGGCCGCACCTGGAAGGAAAGGTTGTACACGGCCGTCTTCGCGCCATAGCGCTTGGTCAGGCCGACTGCCTCGATCATGCTCCAGCCCATCGACTTATCTGTCGTCGGGGCACAGGCCGTCGGCCGTACGCCCCCCGTATGAGTGAGGAGGATATCCAGGCGCTGACGGTTCCGGCCAAGTCGATACCGGGGCGAGTCGCTTCCGGGTGCCGTGGACCGGGGCCCACGGCACCCGGTCAGGCGTCGCGCTTCTCATGGTCAGGCATCGCGCTTCCCCGAGGTCAGGCGTCGCGCTTCTTGAGTACGAGGAAGCCGCCGATCACCGAGGCCGCCACCCACGCCACCATGATCAGCAGCCCGGCCCACGGCCCGTACGGTGCCGGATCGCTGTTCATCGCGTCGGGCACCACCTGCATGATCTTCGAACCGGCCTGGTCGGGGAAGTACTGGGCGACGCTCTTGGCGCCCGGCACGGCCGACAGGATCTGCGAGACCAGGAAGAAGAACGGCATCAGGATGCCGAGCGACAGCATGGAGCTGCGCAGCATCGCCGCCACCCCCATGGAGAAGATCGCGATCAGCCCCATGTAGAGGCCCGC
The DNA here is from genome assembly GCF_008042275.1 of Streptomyces sp. OR43. Taxonomy (GTDB): domain Bacteria; phylum Actinomycetota; class Actinomycetes; order Streptomycetales; family Streptomycetaceae; genus Streptomyces. The sequence goes on from NZ_RDBK01000043.1 coordinate 3,144,569, forward strand.
GCCGAAGACCGCCCGCAGCACGTTGTCCTCGCCGATGCCGATGCTGTGGTCACCGAGCAGGGCCTGGCCGAGGAAGAACGAGACGAAGCTGGTCACCATCCCGACCACCAGGGCCAGCACGCCGGCGACCAGCATCTTGCTGAAGAGGAAGGTGGCGCGCTGCGGCACCGCCGCGAGCGAGGTGCGGATCATGCCGGAGCTGTACTCCGTACCGACCACCAGGACACCGAAGACGACCATCGCCAGCTGGCCGAGGATCATCCCGGAGAAGCTGATGAACGTGGGGTCGAACGTGGCCCGCTCCGCGTCGGAGAGGTCGTCGAACTGGGAGTTCATCACCGCGCAGAGCGCGGCGCTCATCGCGACGGTGACGGCGAACGCGGAGATCAGCGTCCACGTCGTCGAGGAAACCGTACGGATCTTGGTCCACTCGGAGGTCAGGACCGCGGGTACCGATGCCATCGCCGTCACACCCCCGTTCCGGTGCCGGAACCGCCGGAAGCCCCCGGGGCGGAGCCGGGCGGCTGGTTCCACTGATCGCCCCAGTGCGGCCCCACCGGCGGCACGGCGCCGCGCTCCGAGTGCGCGTGGTACTCCACCGAGTCCGCCGTCATCTGCATGAACGCCTCCTCCAGAGAGGCCCGCTGGGAGCTCAGCTCGTGCAGCACGATCGTGTGCCGGGCGGCGAGCTCGCCCAG
>NZ_RDBK01000043.1:3145366-3191416 GCF_008042275.1 Streptomyces sp. OR43
CGTCGAGGAAACCGTACGGATCTTGGTCCACTCGGAGGTCAGGACCGCGGGTACCGATGCCATCGCCGTCACACCCCCGTTCCGGTGCCGGAACCGCCGGAAGCCCCCGGGGCGGAGCCGGGCGGCTGGTTCCACTGATCGCCCCAGTGCGGCCCCACCGGCGGCACGGCGCCGCGCTCCGAGTGCGCGTGGTACTCCACCGAGTCCGCCGTCATCTGCATGAACGCCTCCTCCAGAGAGGCCCGCTGGGAGCTCAGCTCGTGCAGCACGATCGTGTGCCGGGCGGCGAGCTCGCCCAGGTCCTCGGTGGTGGCGCCGTCGATCTCCAGCGTGCCGTTGCCCGACTCGACCGCGATGATGCCCTCCGCGTGCAGGACGTCACGCAGCCGCTCCTGCTGCGGGGAGCGCAGCCGCACGTAGCTGCGGGAGTTCTGATGGATGAAGTCGGCCATCGAGGTGTCGGCGAGCAGCCGGCCCTGACCGATCACGATCAGATGGTCGGCGGTCAGGGCCATTTCGCTCATCAGATGGGAGGAGACGAAGATCGTCCGGCCTTCCGCGGCCAGCGCTTTCATCAGATTGCGGATCCAGTGAATTCCCTCGGGGTCCAGACCATTGACGGGTTCGTCGAACATCAGAATCTCGGGATCGCCGAGCAGTGCCGACGCGATTCCCAGCCGCTGGCCCATCCCGAGGGAGAAGCCCTTGGATTTCTTCTTCGCCACCGCGGTCAGGCCCACGGTGTCCAGAACCTCCGCCACTCGGCTCTCCGGAATCCGGTTGCTCTGGGCCAGGCAGAGGAGGTTGTTGTACGCGCTGCGGCCGCCGTGCATCGATTTGGCGTCCAGGAGCGCACCGATGTGCTTCAGGGGCTCCGACAGATCGCGGTAGTGCTTGCCGTCGATGCGCACCGATCCGCTGGTGGGATTGTCGAGATCGAGCATCATCCGCATCGTGGTGGACTTGCCCGCCCCGTTGGGTCCCAGAAAGCCCGTCACCATCCCTGGCCTGATCCGGCACGACAACTGGTCGACGGCAACCTTGTTGCCGAAGCGCTTGGTGAGGCCATCGAGCTCGATCATGCGTTCACGCTAGAACGGCCGCGCGCCCGGCGCCACCACAAAGGCGGAACCGGGCGCGCAAAGGCTGGGCCGAACAGGTGATCAGCGGGTCTGCTGCGCCGGCACACCGCGGGTGGCGGGCTCCTCGTCGGCGGGCGAGCCGGCGGCTGCCACCGCGGCACCCGTCAGCGTCGCCAGCATCTCGCGGACGTTGGTCAGCTGCGCGTTGATCGAGTCGCGGCGGTTGGTGAGCGCCGCCAGCTCGCGCTCCGACTCGCTGCGGATCCGGTCGGCCTTCGCGTTGGCGTCGGCCACGATGTCCTCGGCCTGGCGCTGAGCGGTCTCCACCGTCTGACGGGCGCGGCGCTCGGCGTCCGTGCGGAGCTTCTCGGCCTCCAGGCGGAGCTGCTCGGCGCGGTGCTCGATCTCGGCCAGACGCTTCTCGGCCTTGGCCTGACGGGACGCGAGGTCGCGCTCCGACTGGTCGCGGCGCTTGGCCAGGTTGGTCTCGAAGTCCGCGGCGGCCTGGGCGGCCTTGGCGCGGGTCTCCTCGAAGAGGGCGTCGGCCTCCTCGCGCTTCTGGGCCGCGTCCTTCTGCGCGTCCGAACGCAGCGTGGTGGCCTCACCCTTGGCCTTCTCGACGATGCGGACGCCGTCGTCCTCGGCCTTGGCCTTGCGCTCGGCGGCGAAGGTCTCGGCGTCGTTGCGCACCTGCTGGGCGGCGGACTCGGCGAGCTCACGGTGCTGCTCGGCGGCGCGACGGGCCTCCTCACGCAGGTCCTTGGCCTCCTCCTCGGCAAGGCGGAGAATCTTCTCCACACGCGCGCCGAGACCCGCGTACGACGGCTCGGCGTCGTTCACCTGGGCCTGGGCGTTCTGCGTTTCGAGGTGGAGCTCCTCGATGCGCTTTTCCAGAGACGTGATGCGGGCGAGAGCACTATCACGGTCGGCGACGAGCTTGGTAATGCGGTCATCCACCTGACCGCGGTCGTAACCACGCCGCACGAGCTCGAAGCCGAAGGGGGAGGAAGGGTCACTCATGGGGTTCCTGTCGAAGTGAGACCGGTGAGGTGATAGAGGGAATCCTAGGGGCCAGAACGGCGTGTCATCGAGCGGATGCCCGTTTGATCTGGAGAATGACACCCCTTTTGAGTGGCTAACCCCCGTAACCCTTGCCACTCGGAGGGCTGAACGTCCTTGCCGAACCACGGAAGAGCGCCGGGTGGCTACCCATCCGACTGCTTGCCACCCGCACGAGTGCCCGCCGCCGCTGTGGCCTTGACACTGCCCGGCGGACCGGCACCCGCGCCCTTACCGCCCGCCCCGGGGGTCTCGAAAGACTCCAACGCCTCCAGGACGTCCTGGACACGGGAGATCTCCGTGTTGATGTCCGCACGCCGGCGCACCAGGACATCGAGCTCGCGCCGGCCCTCGTCCACCGTCCGCTTGGCCTCGGCCTCGGCGTCGGCCCGCAGCTTCTCGGCCTCGCGCACCAGGCTGGCCTTCTTCTGCTCGGCCTCCTTGAGCAGCGACTCGGCCCGCTTCACGGCGGCGATGCGGACCTTGCTCGCCTCGGAGTTGGCGTCGGACAGCAGTTCCTTGGCCTTCGCGGCGGCTTCCTCGCGCTGCTCGGTCGCCGCCTTCATCAGGTTGTCGACGCGCTCGCCCACCGTCTTGACCTGTTCGGCCGTCTCCCGCCGCGCACGGTCGTGCAGCTCCTGGACCTCGGCCTCCACCCGGTTCCTGAGCTCCTCGGCCCGCTCCCGGATCTGCGTGGCGTCCCGCCGGGCGCCGACCAGCAGCTCGTCCGCGTCCGCCCGGGCCCGCTCCACCAGGGAGTTGCCCTCGACCGTCGCCTCGGAGGTGATCCGCACGGCCTCCTTGCGGGCCGCCCCGACCATCGTGTCGGCCTGTTCCTCGGCCTCGGTGGCGGCGCGCAGCGCCTCCTCCTGGGCCTTGTTGATCAGCTGGTCCGCCTGCTCGGCCGCGTCCGCCCGCCGCTTCGAGGCCGACTCGCGCGCCTCGTCCAGCAGCCGGTCCGCCTCCTGGCGCGCCTCGGCCCGCATCTGCTCGGCCGCCGCCTCGGCGTCGCCCCGCAGCCGCTCCGACTCCTCGCGGGTACGGGCCGCGTGCTCCTGCGCGGAACCGACGGCCGCCGCCGCCTCCGCCCGCAGCCGCTCCGCCTCGCCCGCCGCCTCGTCACCGAGCCGGGCCGCCTGCTGCGCCGCCTCGGTGCGCACCCGCTCGGCCTCGGCCACGGCCTCGTTACGGACCCGTTCGGCCTCGGCCACGGTCTCGTTGCGCAGCCGCTCCGCCTCGGCCGTGGCCTCGGACACCAGGCTGTCTGCCTGCTCCGCGGCCTGGGACCGCATCCGGTTGGCGTCCTCGCGGGCCTCGGCCCGGCTGCGCGACGCGTCCTGCTCGGCCGAGGCCAGGGCGTCGGACGCCTCGGTACGCATCCGCTGGCTGTACTCCGCGGTGTCGGCCCGCAGCTTCTCGGACTCCGCGATCGCCTCGGACACGGTCCGCTCGGCCATCGCCTTCGCGGCGTCGGTCTCCTCCTGCGCCACCCGGCGCACCCGGGCGGCGTCCTCGCCGGCCCGCTCCCGCTCCGCGTACGCGTCGGAACGGACCCGGTCCGCCTCCTCCTGCGCCTCGGACTTCGTCCGCTCCGCGACATGCTCGGCGGTGGAGCGCAGCCCGGCGATCTCCGCCTCGGCCTGCTCCTGGAGCCCGTTGACCGAATCCCGTACCTGCTGGGCGGTCTGCTCGGCCGCGGCGACCATCTCGGTCGCCCGCGCGTCCGCCTCCTCGACCAGGCGCTGGGCCTCGGCCTGCGCCTCCTCGACCCGCTTGCGGGCCGACGCCAGGAGCTCCTCGCTCTGCTCGCGAGCCCGCTCGCGCTCCTGGTTGGCCTCGGTACGTGCCGCGTCGAGGGTCTCCTCGGCCTCGCGGCGGCGCCGGTTCGCCTCCTCCTGGGCGGCGGCCAGCGCCTCGGCGGCCTCCGTGCCCACCCGCTCGGCGGCGGCCGCGGCCTCCGACCGCACCCGGTCGGCACTCTCCTGCGCCTCGGTCTTCAGCCGCTCGGCCTCGGCGGCCGCCTCGCCGCGCAGCCGTACGGCGACGGACTCGCCCTCCGCACGCGACTGCGCGGCATCGGCCGCGGCCTCGTCGCGCAGCCGCTGGGCCTCGGCCTCGGACTGCTCCCGCAGCGTGCGCAGCCGCTCGGCGGCCTCCGCGCGCAGCCGCTCGGACTCCTCGCTCGTCTCGCGCCGGATCCGCTCGGCGTCGGAACGCGCCTCGCCCAGCGTCTGCTCGGCGGTGGCGACCCGGTTCTCGGCCTCGCCGTGCAGGCGGGTCAGCTCGTCGGCCGCCTCCGCCTGCCGGGCCGCGACCGCCCGCTCGGTCTCCTCGCGCAGCTCGGCCGCCGCCTGCTCGGCCGCGGCGGTCACCGACGCCGCCTGCTCCTCGGCCTCGGTACGCAGCTGCTCGGCCTCGGCGCGGGCCCGCTCCAGGGCCTCCTCCGCCTGCTTGCGCAGCGCCGCCGCCCGCTCGGTGGCCTCGCTGCGGACCCGCTCGCTCTCGGTGCCCGCGGCGCCGCGCAGCTCCTCCGCGTCCGCCTTCGCCTTGGCCAGCAGCTCCTCGGCGGTCCGCGCGCCCTCCTCGATCTGCTGGAGGGCCTCGCGCCGGGCCTCGCCACGGATCCGCTCGCCCTCGGCGACCGCCTCGGAACGCAGCTGCTCGGCCTCGCCCCGCAGCCGGCGCGCCTCCTCCTGGAGCTCGACTGTCTTGGCCCGGTACTCCTTGGTGTCGTCCTTGGCCGCGCCCTTGAGCTGGTCGGCCTGCTCGGCGGCCTCGCCGCGCAGCCGGTCCGCCTCGGCCTCCGCCTCACGGCGGATCCGGTCGGCCTCCTCGCTCGCCGCCCTGGTGGTCGACTTCGCGTCGTCGGAGGCCTTGGTCAGCACCTCCTCGGCGGCCCGGGCCGCCTTGGCGAGCTGGGCGGCGGCGTCCTCCGCCGCGGCGGTGCGCGCGGTGTCGGCCGCCTCGGAACGGAGCCGGTCGGCCTCGGCCCGGGCGTCGGCGAGCGCCTGCTCGGCCTCCGCCTTGAGGGACTCGGCGTCCTTGGTGGCCTCGCCGACCAGCCGGGCGATCTCCGACTTGGCGGTACGGGTGCGCTGCTCGTTCTGCGACTCGGCGCCGGCCAGCCGCTTGACCGCGGCCTCCTTCGCCTCGGACAGCACCTTCTCCGCCTCGACGCGGGCCTCGCGCAGCTGCGTCTCGGCCTCCTGCATGCGCTGCTCGGCGGCCCGGTTCAGCTCGGTCGTCCGCTGCCGTGTCTGCTCGGTCTCCGCCGTCGTCGACGTACGCAGCTGCTCGGCGTGGGTGGTGGCCTCCTGCGCCTGGCTGGAGGCGGCGTTGAGCAGCCGCTCGGCGTCCTTGCGGGCGCGCAGCAGGATCGACTCGGCCTCGGAGCGGGCGGACTCGGCCTCGGCGCCCAGGCGCTGGCGCGTCTCGTCGGCCAGCCGGGAGGCCTCGGCACGGGCGGCGCCCAGCGCCTGCTCGGCCTCGGCACGCGACTCCTCCAGCAGCCTGCGGGCCTGGGACTCGGTCCGGGCGCGCAGCTGCTCGGCCCACGCCACGTTCTCGTTGACATGGGACTCGACGGTCTGGCGGCGCTCCGCCAGTTCCTGGTCGAGCTGCTGGCGGCGCTGCACGGCCTCGTTGTGCAGTTCGGCCTGGAGCCGGGCCTGGTGCTCGGCGTGCTCCTGAAGGATCCGCTGCGTCTGGGCACGGGCGTCGCGCAGCTCGCGCTCGGCGTCGTTGCGCAGCTGGTCGGCCTGGATCTGGGCGTTACGGAGCAGCTGCTCCGCCTGGTAGCCGATATCCGCGCTGTCGTAGGCGGGACGGGTCGCCAGACTGCGTCGGGCCTCGTGCAGCTTGGCACGCAAGACCTCGACCTGGTAACCGAGGTCCTCGGCGTGCTGGACGGCCTTCTCCCGGTCGGTCTTCAGCCGGTCCATCTCGGCTTCGAACCGCGAGAGATGGTCGTCTTCAGCTCGGTGGCTCTCCTGGCGTTCGTAGCCCCGCACTGCGCGGTCCCATCCGTCCCCTGGTCGCAAACTCCAAACGAGTACCGTTCGCCGGCGAACGGTCCCCCGGGGAATGGTGACAGATCAACGGCTGGGGACGCGGCGCGGCCCCGACCCGGCCCCGGCCCGGAACAGCCCACTCTACCGGGCCGGGTATCCCTGAGAAGCTGTTGTCCGGCTCCCGCCGGATCGGCCGGGGTCAGTGCTCCGTCCGCGACGTGACCAGTTCGGTCAGCACACCGTGGCAGTCCTTGGGGTGCAGGAAGGTGATCCGGGACCCCATCGAACCCGTCCTGGGCTCGTCGTACAACACCCTGACCCCCTTCTCCCGGATGTCCGCGGCGTCCGCGTCCACGTCCGCCGTACCGAAGGCGATGTGGTGCACGCCCTCCCCATTCTTGGCCAGCCATTTGCCCACGGCGGAGTCCTCGCGGGTCGGTTCCAGCAGCTGGAGGTACGAGGCGCCGCCGTCGGACGTCTCGTTGATCTTGAGCATGGCCTCCCGCACGCCCTGCTCCTCGTTGATCTCGGAGTGGAACACCTCGAACCCGTAGGTCGAGCGGTAGAACTCGACGGTCTTGTCGAGGTCGAAACAGGCGATTCCGATGTGGTCGATTCGCGTCAGCATGGAACCAGTGCAGCGCCCGGCGGATGGTTACGCAACGTGCGCGCGATCACACCCGTTGCCGGATGACGGGCGGGGTACCGCTCAGTACATTCATGTAAACCCTCGTTCACAATCGATCCCAAGGGGCTGCGCCTCATGTCAGGAACGACCGGAACCACCTCAGTGATCGTCGCGGGCGCCCGTACGCCCATGGGCCGCCTCCTGGGCTCCCTGAAGAGCTTCTCCGGAGCCGACCTCGGCGGCTTCGCCATCAAGGCGGCGCTGGAACGGGCCGGCATCGGCGGCGACCAGGTCGAGTACGTGATCATGGGCCAGGTGCTCCAGGCCGGGGCAGGGCAGATCCCGGCACGCCAGGCAGCGGTCAAGGCCGGCATCCCCATGAGCGTCCCCGCGCTCACCGTCAACAAGGTGTGCCTCTCCGGGCTCGACGCCATCGCCCTGGCCGACCAGCTGATCCGCGCCGGTGAGTTCGACGTGGTCGTGGCCGGCGGCCAGGAGTCCATGACGAACGCCCCCCACCTGCTCCCGAAGTCCCGCGAGGGCCACAAGTACGGCGCGATCGAGATGCTCGACTCGATGGCGTACGACGGCCTGACCGACGCCTACGAGAACATTCCGATGGGCGAGTCCACCGAGAAGCACAACACCCGTCTCGGCCTGGCGCGTGCGGCCCAGGACGAGATCGGCGCCCTGTCCCACCAGCGCGCCGCCGCGGCGCAGAAGAACGGTCTCTTCGAGGCCGAGATCACCCCGGTCGAGATCCCGCAGCGCAAGGGCGACCCGGTCCTCTTCTCCAAGGACGAGGGCATCCGCCCCGAGACGACCGTCGAGTCCCTCGGCAAGCTGCGCCCGGCCTTCGCGAAGGACGGCACGATCACGGCCGGCACCTCCTCGCAGATCTCCGACGGCGCCGCGGCCGTCGTCGTCATGAGCAAGGCCAAGGCCGAGGCGCTGGGCCTGGACTGGATCGCCGAGATCGGCGCCCACGGCAACGTGGCCGGTCCGGACAACTCGCTCCAGTCGCAGCCTTCGGGCGCCATCCGCCACGCCCTCAAGAAGGAGGGCATCGGTGTCGAGGACCTCGACCTGATCGAGATCAACGAGGCGTTCGCGGCCGTCGCCGTCCAGTCCATGAAGGACCTCGGCGTCACCACGGACAAGGTCAACGTCAACGGCGGCGCCATCGCGCTCGGCCACCCCATCGGGATGTCCGGCGCCCGGGTGGTGCTGCACCTGGCGCTGGAGCTCAAGCGGCGCGGCGGCGGCACCGGCGCGGCGGCGCTGTGCGGCGGCGGCGGCCAGGGCGATGCGTTGATCATCCGCGTTCCGGGCAAGTAGTAGTACGCAGAACAGGCAGCGAGGAGGCCGAGCGTGAAGGTGGACGTCCCCACCCTGGTCGAGCAGGCACGGGAGGGCAGGCCACGGGCCGTGGCCCGGCTCATCTCCCTGGTGGAGGGCGCGTCGCCGCAACTGCGCGAGGTGATGGCGGCGCTGGCACCCCTGGCGGGGAACGCCTGCGTCGTCGGCCTGACCGGATCCCCGGGTGTCGGCAAGTCGACATCGACATCGGCGCTCGTCTCCGCCTACCGGCGCCGCGGCAAGCGGGTCGCCGTACTCGCCGTCGACCCGTCGTCGCCGTTCTCCGGCGGCGCGCTCCTCGGGGACCGGATCCGGATGTCGGACCATGCCTCGGACCCGGGCGTCTACATCCGTTCCATGGCCACGCGCGGTCATCTGGGCGGTCTCGCCTGGTCGGCCCCGCAGGCGATCCGGGTACTGGACGCGGCGGGATTCGACGTGATCCTGGTGGAGACGGTCGGCGTCGGCCAGTCGGAGGTGGAGATCGCCTCGCAGGCCGACACCTCCGTCGTCCTCCTCGCCCCCGGCATGGGCGACGGCATCCAGGCGGCGAAGGCCGGAATCCTGGAGATCGGCGACGTGTACGTGGTGAACAAGGCCGATCGGGACGGTGCCGACGCCACCGCCCGCGAGCTCAACCACATGCTGGGCCTCGGGGAGTCCCGGGGTCCCGGCGACTGGCGCCCGCCGATCGTGAAGACGGTCGCCGCCCGGGGCGAGGGCATCGACGAGCTCGTGGAGGCCCTGGAGAAGCACCGGGCGTGGATGGAGGAGCACGGCGTCCTGGCCGAGCGGCGCACCGCCCGTGCCGCCCGCGAGGTCGAGACGATCGCCGTCACCCGCCTCCGCGAACGCATCGGGGACCTGCACGGCGACCGCCGTCTGGACGCCCTCGCCGCACGCATCGTGGCCGGCCGCCTCGATCCGTACGCGGCGGCGGACGAACTGGTGGCGGGACTCACCGGCGAGGCCTGACCGGACTGTTCCCCGGCCCCGGTGCGGCGTGCGGCCGCACCGGGGCCGGGGCTTCTCGGTCGTCGTGTGCGGCCGCACGGGCCGGGGCTACTCAGTCGTCGTCGGAATCGCGGTCGTCGTCCGACCGGTCCACGGTGACCGCGCCCGACTTCGCGTCCACGTGCAGCTCGCGCGCCGTGCCGTCCTTGCCCCGGACGTCCACCTCCCAGCGCACCGCCTTGCCCGCGTGACCCTCCAGCTCGACCGAGGTCACCGTGCCCGGGGCCGTCCTCAGCGCGGCGGCGGCCGCCGCGTCGAGTGTGACGGGGGCCGACCGCGGGGCGTGGCGGTCGCGGTCGTCGTCGTCGGACGTGTGCTTCCCGAGCACCTCGCCGTTGCCCGCGTCCACCGTCACGTCGTGCCAGACCCGGTCGGAGCCGTACACGTCCAGCTCCCAGACCGGCCCACCGTCCTCGTCGTCGAGCTCCGCCTCGGTCACCGTGCCCGGGACGGCCCGGACGGCGGACGCGGCCGCCTCGCCGGCGGAGACACGGGCCGTGGCGCCGCCCGCCGTCCGGCTGTCGTCGTCCGCGAAGGCCACGGCCGTCGCGGCCGTGCCGCCGACGAGTACGGCCGCGGTGACGGCGGCGATGACGATCTTTCGGTTCATGAGGGTTCCTCCCCGATCGGATGGGTCCGTTGCGATGCGGTCCACCCTGCCGGGACGAGGCTGAACGCAGCCTGAAGCCACCTGAAGCCTTCTTCAGCTTCCGTTTGCGACGCTGTGCACATGCGCCTGTTGATCGTGGAGGACGAGAAGCGGCTGGCGATCTCCCTGGCCCGGGGGCTCACCGCCGAAGGCTTCGCCGTGGACGTGGTCCACGACGGCCTCGAAGGGCTGCACCGGGCCTCCGACGGCGCCTACGACCTCGTCGTCCTCGACATCATGCTGCCGGGCATGAACGGCTACCGGGTCTGCGCCGCCCTGCGCGCCGCGGGCCATGAGGTGCCCATCCTCATGCTGACCGCGAAGGACGGGGAGTACGACGAGGCGGAGGGCCTCGACACCGGCGCCGACGACTACCTGACCAAGCCGTTCAGCTACGTGGTGCTGGTCGCCCGGGTCCGGGCGCTGCTGCGCCGCCGGGCGGGGGCCGGCTCCCCGGTGGTCACGGTCGGCTCCCTGCGCATGGACACCGCGGCCCGCCGGGTCCAGCGCGGCGAGGAGGAGATCGCCCTCACGGCCAAGGAGTTCGCCGTGCTGGAACAGCTCGTGCTGCGGGCCGGACAGGTGGTGAGCAAGGCGGAGATCCTGGAGCACGTCTGGGACTTCGCCTATGACGGCGACCCGAACATCGTCGAGGTCTACGTCAGCACCCTGCGCCGCAAGCTCGGCCCGGCGTCCATCCGCACCATGCGCGGCGCCGGCTACCGGCTGGAGGCGCTGTGAGGTCCGTGCGGGCCAGGGCCGCGCTCGGCGCCACCGTGGTGGTCGCGCTCGCGCTGGCCGCCGCCGGGCTCGCCGTCCTCCTGGTCCTGCGCGCCAACCTTACCGACCAGGCCGGGCTCCAGGCCGAGGTCGCGGCCCGGGAGGTCGCGGGGCAGCTGGCCCTGGGCGTGCCGTACGACCGGCTGGACATGGGCGACGAGGAGGACCACCCCGTTCAGGTGACCGACGAGGACGGCCGGGTGGTGGCCGTCTCCAAGGACCTGGAGGCGATCTCCGGCACCGGCACGGACCGGGTCACACCCGCGCCCGCACCCACGCCCTCCGCCTCCGCCTCCGCCTCGGCCGAGGACGACGACGGCGATGACGACGACGACCACGGGACGGACAGCCCCGACCCCGCCCGCCGTGAGGTCTCCACCGACGACCCGGACTTCGCCAACGGCACCGCCACGGTCGACGGCGACCCCGCCGACTACCGCTTCGCCTCCGTCGAGGCCACGAACGCGGCCGGGCTGACCCTGACCGTGCACGCGGGCGCCCCGCTCGCCGCCGAGCAGCGGGCCGTCGGCAGTGTGCGCGGGGCGATGCTGACGGGACTGCCCGTCGTGCTCCTCGTCGTCGCCGGCGTCACCTGGCTGGTGACGCGGCGGGCGCTGCGCCCGGTCGAGGGCATCCGGCGCGAGATGGCCGCGATCACCGCGTCGGAGGATCTGAGCAGGCGGGTGCCGGAGCCCGGCTCGCACGACGAGATCGCCCGCCTGGCCCGTACGACGAACGAGACGCTCACCGCCCTGGAGGCCTCCGTCGAGCGGCAGCGGCGCTTCGTGGCCGACGCCTCGCACGAACTGCGCAGCCCGATCGCGTCGCTCCGCACCCAGCTCGAGGTGGGCGCCGCGCACCCGGAGCTGCTGGACGTGACGGGCGCGGTCGCCGACACCGTACGGCTCCAGGCGCTGGCCGCCGATCTGCTGCTGCTGGCCCGGCTGGACGCGGGGGAGCGGCCGGGCACGGCCCTGCTGGAGCTCGGCGCGCTGGTGCGTGAGGAGGTCTCGCAGCGCACCGGTGACCGGATCCCGGTGACCGTGTCCGTACCGGATGAGGAGGAGGCGGCCGGGGGCCTGGAGGTGACCGGTTCCCGTACGCAGCTGGCCCGGGTGGTCGGCAATCTGCTGGACAACGCCGAGCGGCACGCCCGCCATGCGGTGGCGGTCGCCGTGCGCGCGGAGGGCGGCGGTGTGGCCGTCGAGGTCACCGACGACGGGGACGGGGTTCCCGAGGCGGAGCGTGAGCGGATCTTCGAACGCTTCGTCCGCCTCGACGACGCCCGCACCCGTGACGAGGGCGGGGCGGGACTGGGCCTGGCCCTCGCCCGCGATGTGGCCGTGCGGCACGGGGGCCGGCTGACCGTGGCGGGTGCGGGGGAGCGGGGCGCCCGGTTCACGCTCTGGCTGCCGGGCGCCCGCTGAACCCCGGGTGGGTCAGAGCTTGCCGCGCCGCCCGCGCAGGTGGTCGGCGACCGGGGTCAGGGCCGCGTGCAGCTGCTCCAGGGCCTCCGGCGTCAGCAGGTCCATGAAGTGCTTGCGGACCGACGCCACGTGGTGCGGCGCGACCTTGCGCATCGTCTCGGCGCCGGTCTCGGTGAGGACCGCGTACAGTCCCCGGCGGTCGGACTCGCAGTTCTCCCGGCGGACCAGGCCCGCGCTCTCCATGCGGGTGATCTGGTGCGAGAGCCTGCTCTTGGACTGAAGCGTGGCACCGGCGAGGTCGCTCATCCGCATGCGCTGGTCGTCCGACTCCGAGAGATTGACGAGGATCTCGTAGTCGTTCATCGTCAGGCCGAACGGCTGGAGGTCCTTCTCCAGTTGGTGCGTCAGCAGCCTGCCGACGTCCAGGTGGGTGCGCCAGGCGCACTGCTCCGCGTCGCTCAGCCAGCGGGTGGCCGTCTCGGTCTCCATGTATGGATTCTACCTAAGAAGTTGAAAGCCGGACGAAGTGGGGGTGTGTGATGCCCGGCACCTGCTCACCGCAGGGCGCAGACGTTCGACGTCACACTCCGCAGACTACCGCTCACAACCCGAAGTGATGTTGGAAGTCCCCCCGCTGACCGGGCCTGCGGGTGCCGGACCCAGGTTGACCGCCGCCCGGGACCCCCGCCTGGTTGGGTACGGCTCCCGTCGCCTGTTCGGCCATCAGCGTCTCGCTGGACTGGAGCAGTACCGTACCGGCGCCGACGAACTCGAACTGGTGCTCCTCGCCCGAGGCGCCCCCGATGCCGGTGAACGCCCGCAGTCCGCCGAGCACGCCCGTCATGTAGCCGTGGTCGTAGTGATGGCACGGCGAGGGACAGTCCGCCCAGCCGACCAGCGCCTGCGGGTCGACCCGCAGTGGCGGCTCCATGAAGACCACCGGGCCGTTGGACGCGGCGACGAACTTCCCCGTACCGATCAGCGTCAGGAACCCCGGCACGATCGACTGCTTCAGCGCCAGCGTCGGCTCGTAGGCGAGGAGGTTGCCGGACCGGATCGTCAGGTTCCCGTCGTCCAGGTCGTAGGAGTTCACATCGAAGGCCCGGTCGGCGAGCAGCATCTTGCCGCTGCCCTCGGCCACCACCCAGTCACCCGCGTGCAGCGGCGAGTGGAAGCTCGTGCGGACCAGGCCCTGGAAGCGGCCGTGCCCGATGCCGTTGAACTCGATCCGCCCGTAGTAGGCGATCATCTTGCCCTTCTGAAGGAACCACTGGCTCCCCTTGAGCTCCACACAGAAGGTGTACGCGTTGACGTTGTCGTCCGACGGCAGCGTCATCGGGTCGAACACCACGGGCCCGCTCACAGCTTCTCCTCCGACGCCTGGACGTACACCGCACCACTGCCGCTGAGCTCCAGCTGGAACCCCTCGCCGGAACCGCGCCCCACCATCTCGCGCCAGCCCAGCGCGGTGGAGAGCTTGTTGGTCACGTCGCCGTGGTGCGCGACGTACGCCTGCGGGTCCACATGCACCTCACGGCCCGGCGTGATCGGCAGCTCGATGACCCCGCCGTGCGCCATCACCGCGACCGCGCCGTGCCCCTTCAGCGTCGTGGTGAACAGGCCCTGCCCGCTCACCTGGCCGCGCACCATGCCCATCACGCCGCCCTGCGAGCCCATGAACATCGTGCCCTGCTGGAGCGTCCCGTCGAAGGCGAGCAGCCGGTCGGCCTCCACATAGAGGGTGTCGCCGGTCAGGTTGATGACCTGGATGTGGTGGCCGCCGTGGCCGAACATCACGGTGCCGCTGCCCTCGACCGTCATGAGCGGGGTCGCCTCGTTCGCCATCCGGCGGCCGATCATCGACATGACACCGCCCTGACCGCCCTGGATGTTCGGCGTGAACGAGACCTCGCCCCGGTAGGCGAGCATCGCGCCGCGCTGGCTGAACATCTTCTGGCCGGGGATCACCGTCGCCTCGACCATCTTCGAGTTGATCTCACGGAACGGCATCAGACATTGCCCCCGATCGTGTTCCGCTCGCTGGGCTGGACGTAGACGAGACCCTCGCCCTCGAACCGGATCTGGAAGGACTCGCCCGATCCCTCGCCCATCAGCGTCCGGAAGTTCACCCCGGACTGGAAGTGCTGCTGGAGGTTGCCCTGGTGGGCGATGTAGGCGCCCGGGTCGACGAAGAGCGGGTACTGGGCGGAGACCCGCAGGGCCACGGCCGAGCCGTCCGACATGATCGCCGCCTGGCCGGTTCCCTCGACGGTGGTGGTGAACAGGCCGTTGCCGGCCGCACTGCCGCGCATCCCGGTGAAGGTGGTGCCGGTGCGCAGGCCGGCGTCGGTGCAGAGCAGATTGCTGGCCTCGACGTACAGCTTGTCGCCGTGCAGCGAGACGAGACTGATCTCGCTCGCGCGGTCGGCGAAGAAGCAGGTGCCCTGCCCGGTCACCTCCATCACGGCCATCTGCTCGCCGGTCAGCCGGCGGGTCACCATGCCACGCAGGCCCTCGCCCCCGCCGGTCATCTTCTTGAACGTCATCCGGCCGTCGTACGCGACCATCGAGCCGTTCTTCGCCTTGACCGCGTCGCCGCTCAGGTCGACGGCGAGCGTCTTGCTGCCTTGGAGTCGGAACATCGCCACCCGGCGAAGGTAACGGCAGGGGCCGCCGCCGGAACAGGGCCTGCGGCACGAATCGGCCCCTGAACCGCCCCTGATACGCATCCGGTACCGGATGCGGACGCAATCGGGACGTATCTCTTACGGAACGAGCGCCGCGGGCCCGCCCCCGCCGCCGGACGCCGCGGGCGGCGATGCCACAATGGGGGCCGCTTGTGCCTGCGTTCACAAGCTGTCACCGTCCTCCCACCGAAGGTGCCCCCGTGGACATCAAGACCGCTACCGCCCTGCACCGGCTGCGCCTCATCTCGATTCCCGAGGCGCTCTCGTTCCCGGCGCTGATCCTCTTCGGCTCGGTGCTGAGCCGGGTCTCCGACATCGACTTCCTGATGATGCCGCTCGGCATGCTGCACGGCGTGCTCTTCGTGATCTACGTCGTGGCGCTGCTGGACGTCTGGGCGAAGACCAAGTGGCCGCTCAAGCGCGTCGCGTTCTTCTTCCTGCTCTGCGTCCTGCCCTTCGGCGGTCTGTACGGCGACAAGGTCCTGAAGCGCTACGAGGCCGACGGCGTCATCGCCGCCCGGGCCCGCCGTGAAGGCACGGTCAGCGCATGATCGTCGCCTTCTCCGTCAGCCCGCTGGGTGTCGGCGAGGACGTCGGCGAGTACGTCGCCGACGCGGTCCGGGTGGTCCGTGAGTCGGGGCTGCCCAACCGCACGGACGCCATGTTCACCTCCGTCGAGGGGGAGTGGGACGAGGTGATGGACGTCGTCAAGCGCGCCGTCGCGGCCGTCGAGGCGCGCGCCGGACGGGTCTCCCTCGTCCTCAAGGCCGACATCCGCCCGGGCGTCACCGACGGTCTGACCTCCAAGGTCGAGACGGTCGAGCGCTACCTCGCGGACTGACGCCGCCCCACGCACGTACGGAGCCCCCTGCCGAAATGCCGGCCGGGGGCTCCGCCCATCCCCACCCCATTCGGGATTCGGACCGAAGTTCGAGACGGGGAGGAGCGGAAAGTTCCTCATGGGTAAGGTCGTGGCCGTGCCGAAGCCCCTCAGCCTTCCCTTCGATCCCATCGCCCGCGCCGACGAGCTCTGGCAGCAGCGCTGGGGTCCGGTGCCCTCCATGGGAGCGATCACCTCGATCATGCGGGCGCAGCAGATCCTGCTCGCCGAGGTCGACGCGGTCGTCAAACCGTACGGACTGACCTTCGCGCGGTACGAGGCGCTGGTGCTGCTCACCTTCTCCAAGGCCGGCGAGCTGCCGATGTCCAAGATCGGTGAGCGGCTGATGGTCCACCCGACCTCGGTCACGAACACCGTGGACCGGCTGGTGCGCTCCGGTCTCGTCGACAAGCGCCCCAACCCGAACGACGGCCGCGGAACGCTCGCCTCCATCACCGACAAGGGCCGCGAGGTCGTCGAGTCCGCGACCCAGGACCTGGTCGCGATGGAGTTCGGACTCGGCGTGTACGACGCCGAGGAGTGCGCGGAGATCTTCGCGCTACTGCGTCCGCTGCGCATCGCGGCCCAGGACTTCGAGGAGATCTGAGAGGGTCTGTTCCGGCCCCGGGCCCGCTGCAAGATCGCCCCGGGCGGCCGGTTACGCTCGATGGCATGAAACGCAGTGTGCTGACCCGCTATCGGGTGATGGCTTACGTCACCGCCGTCATGTTGCTGATCCTCTGCGTCTGCATGATCTTCAAATACGGCTTCGACAAGGGTGAGGGCCTGACCCTCGTCGTCTCCCAGATCCACGGCGTGCTGTACATCATCTACCTGATCTTCGCCTTCGACCTGGGTTCCAAGGCGAAGTGGCCGATGGGCAAGCTGGCCTGGGTGCTGCTCTCCGGCACGATCCCGACGGCCGCGTTCTTCGTCGAGCGCAAGGTCGTCCGCGAGGTCGAGCCGCTGCTCGCGGACGCGGCGCCCGCGGCCCCCGCGAACGCCTGACCGCTCCACCCGAACCGCCCCGTGCCGAGCACCGGGCGGTTTGTCATCGACATTTACTAGGACGTCCTAGTAAATTGGTGGCATGGACGCTGACGCGATCGAGGAAGGCCGCCAACGCTGGCAGGCCCGTTACGACAAGGCCCGCAAGCGTGACGCGGACTTCACCACACTCTCCGGTGACCCGGTCGACCCCGTGTACGGCCCCCGCCCCGGGGACACGTACGAGGGCTTCGAGCGGATCGGCTGGCCCGGCGAGTACCCCTTCACCCGGGGCCTGCACCCGACCGGGTACCGCGGCCGCACCTGGACCATCCGCCAGTTCGCCGGCTTCGGCAACGCCGAGCAGACCAACGAGCGCTACAAGATGATCCTCGCCGCGGGCGGCGGCGGACTGAGCGTCGCGTTCGACATGCCGACGCTCATGGGCCGGGACTCCGACGACCCCCGGGCGCTCGGCGAGGTCGGTCACTGCGGAGTGGCCATCGACTCGGCCGCCGACATGGAGGTCCTCTTCAAGGACATCCCGCTCGGCGACGTCACGACATCGATGACGATCAGCGGCCCCGCCGTGCCCGTCTTCTGCATGTACCTGGTCGCCGCCGAGCGCCAGGGCATCGACCCCGCCGTGCTCAACGGCACGCTCCAGACGGACATCTTCAAGGAGTACATCGCACAGAAGGAGTGGCTCTTCCAGCCCGAGCCCCACCTGCGCCTCATCGGCGACCTGATGGAGCACTGCGCCCGCGACATCCCCGCCTACAAGCCGCTCTCCGTCTCCGGCTACCACATCCGCGAGGCCGGGGCCACGGCCGCGCAGGAGCTCGCCTACACCCTCGCCGACGGCTTCGGCTACGTGGAGCTGGGCCTGTCCCGCGGCCTCGACGTCGACACCTTCGCCCCCGGCCTCTCCTTCTTCTTCGACGCGCACCTCGACTTCTTCGAGGAGATCGCCAAGTTCCGCGCCGCCCGCCGCATCTGGGCCCGCTGGATGAAGGAGACGTACGGCGCGCAGACCGACAAGGCGCAGTGGCTCCGCTTCCACACCCAGACCGCCGGTGTCTCGCTCACCGCCCAGCAGCCGTACAACAACGTCGTACGGACCGCGGTCGAGGCCCTCTCCGCCGTCCTCGGCGGCACCAACTCCCTGCACACCAACGCCCTCGACGAGACCCTGGCGCTTCCCTCCGCGCAGGCCGCCGAGATCGCGCTGCGCACCCAGCAGGTGCTGATGGAGGAGACCGGCGTCGCCAACGTGGCGGACCCGCTGGGCGGTTCCTGGTACGTGGAACAGCTCACCGACCGCATCGAGGCGGAAGCCGAGAAGATCTTCGACCAGATCCGGGAGCGCGGCACCCGCGCCCACCCCGACGGGCAGCACCCGATCGGCCCGATGACCTCCGGCATCCTGCGCGGCATCGAGGACGGCTGGTTCACCGGCGAGATCGCCGAGTCCGCCTTCCGGTACCAGCAGTCGCTGGAGAAGGGAGAGAAGCGGGTCGTCGGCGTCAACGTCGCCCACGGCTCGGTCACCGGCGACCTGGAGATCCTCCGCGTCAGCCACGAGGTCGAGCGCGAGCAGGTCCGCGAGCTCGCCGGCCGCAAGGAGGGCCGCGACGACGCCCGGGTCACCGCCGCGCTGGACGCGATGCTGGCCGCCGCCCGCGACGGCTCCAACATGATCGCGCCGATGCTCGACGCCGTACGCGCGGAGGCGACCCTCGGCGAGATCTGCGGGGTGCTGCGCGAGGAGTGGGGCACCTACACGGAGCCGCCCGGCTTCTGACGGCCCGGCGGGGCCCGTGCCCGGCCGGCTACCCCGCCGCGGCCGCGCCCAGCCCCGCGAGCAGCAGCAGCGTGAAGCGCCGGGCCCAGTCCTCGTCGACGGGCTCGGCGCTCACCAGCGCCCGGTGGACCACCGCACCGGCGATCACATCGAAGATCAGGTCGGCGGTCAGCGCCGCCGTGGCCTCGTCCTGCTCGGCGGGCAGTTCGCCGCGCTCCTGCGCCCGCTGCCGGCCCTGGAGGACGAGGCGCTTCTGCCGGTTCACGATCGAGTCGCGGATCCGGGTCCGCAGCGCCTCGTCGCGCGTCGACTCCGCGACCACCGCCATCAGCGCGGTCTGGGTCTCCGGCCGCTCCAGCAGCGCGGCGAACTGCAGCACCACCGCCTGCACATCGGCGGACAGGCTGCCCAGGTCCGGCAGTTCCAGCTCGTCGAAGAGCACCGCGACGGCGTCCACGACCAGTTCGTTCTTGCCCGCCCAGCGCCGGTACAGGGTCGTCTTGGCGACCCCCGCGCGCGTCGCCACATCACCCATCGTCAGCTTCGACCAGCCGAGGTCGACCAGCGAGGCTCTGGTGGCCTCAAGGATCGCCTCGTCGGCCGCGACACTGCGCGGACGTCCCGTTCGTGAGGGTTTGGGGTGGCTGCGGCTCAGCATCCCGCGACCATACCCGCCAGTAGCCAGAACCGGCCGACCCCGTGCCCCGTGAGACAGATCACCGAACACTCTTGTGCATCGAGGGCGGGGGCCAGTTACGCTACGGGTCGTAGCGTAAGAACGACGGTCCTGCCGTCGTGGCGCTGCGAACGAGCTACAGCCACAGGCGCCGGGTGGGGACCGGGCGCCGAACCGGGCCTTTCAGGGGTCCTCGGACCGTGTCTGTCCGTGCACCTCGCACACCGGCGGGGGCAGCGGACGGACGCGGTTCCCGTATCGCTTTCCGGAACGGTGTGCCGAGGGGGGAGGATGTACGTATGCAGCCTAGGAACATGTCCATGAGCGGCGTCGTCGACCTCGCCGCGGTGAAGGCGGCCGGTGAGGCCAAGGTGAAGGCGGAGCAGGCCCGTGCCGAGTCCGCCCGGCAGGGCGGCCCCGCAGCCGTGCCCCCGTCCTCCCTCGTGATCGACGTCGATGAGGCGGGCTTCGAGAACGACGTCCTCCAGCGCTCCGCCGAGGTCCCGGTCGTCATCGACTTCTGGGCCGAGTGGTGCGAGCCGTGCAAGCAGCTGGGCCCGCTCCTGGAGCGCCTGGCCCACGAGTACAACGGCCGGTTCGTCCTGGCCAAGGTCGACGTCGACGCCAACCAGATGCTGATGCAGCAGTTCGGGATCCAGGGGATCCCGGCCGTCTTCGCCGTCGTCGCCGGACAGGCGCTGCCCCTCTTCCAGGGCGCGGCCCCCGAGTCCCAGATCCGCGAGACGCTCGACCAGCTGATCCAGGTCGGCGAGGAGCGGTTCGGCCTCACCGGTATCGCGGTCGACCGGGACGCGGCGGGCCCGGAGGTGGCCGCCCAGGCCCCCGAGGCCCCGGCGGGACCGTACGACGCGCTGCTTGAGGCGGCCGCGCAGGCGCTGGACGCGAATGACTTCGCCGGCGCCGTCCAGGCGTACAAGAACGTCCTGTCCGACGACCCTGCCAACAGCGAGGCCAAGTTGGGCCTCGCGCAGGCGGAACTGCTGGGCCGCGTCCAGGAGATGGACCCGAACCAGGTCCGCAAGGACGCCGCCGAGAACCCGGGGGACGCGGACGCGCAGATCGCCGCGGCCGACCTGGATCTGGTCGGCGGTCATGTCGAGGACGCGTTCGGGCGCCTCGTCGAGACGGTCCGCCGCAATTTCGGCGACGACCGGGACCGCGTACGGGTCCGTCTCCTGGAGCTCTTCGAGGTGATCGGCCCCGACGATCCGCGCGTCGGCGCCGCGCGCACCGCCCTCGCGCGCGTCTTGTTCTGATCTGACAACCCGGCCGTGGCCCCCGATGGGGGTCACGGCCGTTTTCGCGTTCAGGCGCTAAAAGACCCCTCCGCTTTACCAAATCTTGATAAAAGGACACCCTGTTACTCGCAGTAAATCGATCATTGCGATGTGTCCGTTTTCGCTCACCAATGGTGGCTTTCGTCTGCCGGGTCGGGGCAACCCTGTGTGGCCGCTCGGTGCCGCCCGGTCGTGGGTCGGTTATCGGGCCGTTACTAGTGAGTAACGAACCCCCTTGTGTCACGGCCGCGAATGGACCACGATCGGCCACGCTCGGTCCAATAACGCCAGTCCGGCTGCCAGTCGGTGCGGCGGCTCCGTTGGGTCCCCACCGAGTGGATCGGCGGCAGTGGCGCCGATTCCGGACAGGGGGGTTCCTGCTGACCGGCAGGGCCTGTCCGAAACAGGTTGCGCGAACGCGTGGCCAGTGGTTGTCGCTCGGGGGTGATCGCCGGTGATTCGGGCGCGGTTCAAGCCCCGTCCGCAGGCGCTCTCCTTCCCGAGGACGTAGCACTTCTCCCATCCCAGGTCGGGCAGGATGCCAGGCCGGAGATGTACGTCCGAGAAGGAGGAAAAGTATGAGTTCCCAGGTTCGCGGTGGCACGAGATGGAAGCGTTTCGCTGTCGTCATGGTGCCGAGCGTCATAGCCACCGCCGCGGTGGGTGTCGGCCTGGCACAGGGCGCGCTCGCCGCGTCGTTCAGCGTGTCCGGCCAGGAGTTCAAGGTCAGCGCGGATGAGCTGGTCGGCCAGAACTTCGTCCAGTACGGCAGTGTCGCGACGGGCAAGGACCTCAAGGGCAAGGACCAGGCGGCTCCGGTCGCCGTGTCCGGGTTCAGCGAGGCCACCATCACGAACATGTGCCAGTCGGTCGTCACGCCCGACCTGCCGTTCGGCCTCGGCAGCATCACGCTGCAGCTGAACGCCGGTACCGGCAAGGACAAGGTCTACGCCAAGGACCTGTACCTCGACGTGTCGCAGCTCGACGCGGACGCCGAGTTCAAGAACATCGACATCGGTGTGGCTGCCGGTTCGCTGAAGAAGGACCGGCCCGGGAGCATCGGCATCCAGCCCGGCACCCAGGCCAACCCGTACGGGTTCTCGCAGCGTGCCGACGAGGCCAAGCTGTCGGACGTTCGTCAGCAGGCGTGGGCCACCACGGCAGGAACGTTCAAGCTTCCCGACCTGTCGCTGAAGCTCCACAAGGGCGTCAAGGAGTGCTACTAAGCACTCGCCCGGGTGGCCGGGGTACGCGTCGCAGCGGACCCCGGCCGCCCACCCTTCTCTTTCTCACAGCAGTACCGGTTCCAGGGAGCTGTTTTCCATGAGCCCCGAATCCCAAGGGCAGAACGAGCACTACCTCAGCGTCTACCGGCGGAACTTCCGCACCTGGCGGGGTAACCGGCCGTTCTGGGCGGGCCTGTTCACCATGCTGGGCGGTGTACCCATCGCGTACTTCCCGTACGCGAACATGCACCTCGGCAACATGACGCTGGCCATGTCCACCACCGCGGGCGCCGGATCGCTCATCATCGGGGTCCTGCTCGTCACGCTGGGCCTGACGATGTGGTTCCACAGCATCGTCCGCGTGTTCGCCGGCGTCGCGGCGATCCTGCTGGCGCTGATCTCCATACCCGTCGCCAACATCGGCGGCTTCCTCATCGGCTTCCTGTTCGCCCTGCTCGGTGGCGCGCTCTCCGTGTCCTGGGCCCCGGGCGAGCCGAAGACGGACCAGGCCGAGCCGGACCAGGGCCTCCTCGGCGAGGCGGAGGAGCCGGAGCTGCTCGGCGCGGAAGCACCGGACGGCTTCCCCTTCGCGAAGGACCCGCACGCCCCGGTCCATCCGGAGGGCGCGTTCCACGGGATGGGCGTCCCGGAGCAGCAGCCGGCTCCGTACGACACGACAGTCGAGGCCGACGGCGGGAGGCATCGTGCGGGGTGACGACAGGCAGGTGAACGCCCTGGGCGAGGGCGGGCTCGACGAGCGACGAGGGCCGCGGCACGCCGCGCCCAGGAAGTCGCTGCTGACGAAGCTGCACATGCCCTCCGGCAAGAAGGCGTTCGCGCTCGCCGCGATGCCGACGGCCGTCTTCGTSGGGRTGGGACTCACCCCCAAGCTCGCGATGGCCGACGACAGCACGGACATCCCGTTCGCCCCCGGCCCCTGTGTGACCCGCTCCGACGAGCCGAGCGAGTCGGCGGAGCCCTCGCCCTCGGCGTCGAAGACGCCGTCCCCGTCGGCCTCCGAGAGCGGCAAGCCCGCGCCGGACACGAGCGACGAGGCGACCCCGGAGCCCACGGCCACCCCGTCGGCGTCGGCGAGTGCCACGGACGACGCGCCGGCCGGTACGGCGAAGACGAGCGCCGACGCGCCGGCCGCCACGGCGAGCCCGAGTCCCACCCCCACGAAGTCGACGAACCCGCTCGACCCGCTGGGCCTCGGCGACGCGCTCAAGGACCTCTTCGACGGACCGGACAAGGAGACGGCGAGCCCGTCCCCCAGCGCCACCACGGCGACCCCGGAGCCCTCGAAGTCCGCCACCGCGGAGCCCACGGAGAAGGCCGCCGACCAGCCCGTCGAGAAGGCCACGGACGCGGCGAAGGACACGGTCGACAAGACCGCCGACGCCATCCGTGACGCGGCGGACAAGGCCGGCAAGCCGGTCGAGGAGCTCGACGAGGACGTCAAGGGTCTCGACCCGAAGGCGGACGAGGACATACCGGACGGCGCCAAGCCCGCCTTCCCGTGTCCGACCGCCGACCCCGAGGCCCTGGCCGCGGCAGATCTGGAGCAGGGCATCCCCCGCCTCCCGAACGAGCCGTGGGTCCTGGAGAGTTCGCTGCTGACGCTGGCCGGGCTCGACTACAAGGGCATCGTGGAGGTGGAGAAGGGCGACGGCAGCACGAAGAAGGTGCTGAAGTTCACCGCCTCCTCCATCGACATCAAGGACCTCCACCAGCTGACCGTCGGCCCGATGCCGGGCGTGACGGGCCATGTGAAGGCGCGGAAGGGCTCCACGTCCACCATCCGCGACGGCGAGGTGACGATGTACACGGACGAGCTGAAGGGCAACCTCTTCGGTCTCATCCCGATCACCTTCAGCCCTCAGACCCCGCCGCCGCTGAACGTGCCGTTCGCGTTCTTCACCAACGTGAAGCTGAAGCAGGCGGGCCAGTTCGGCGGGACGCTGAAGGTGCCCGGTCTGCAGAACTACTTCACCCAGGACGGCGCCTGACACACCCCGGACCCGTTCGGGAGCCGCACAACGACGGTGGGCCGCATCCCTCTCGGGATGCGGCCCACCGTCATGTCCGGGGCGGACGCCGTCAGTCGCGGCTCTGGCCGCCCACGTGGTGCACGCGCACCATGTTGGTCGTGCCGGGGATGCCGGGAGGCGAGCCGGCCGTGATGACCATCGTGTCGCCGTTGCTGTAGCGGTCCAGCTTCAGCAGCTCCGCGTCGACCAGGTCCACCATCGCGTCCGTGGTGTCCACGTGCGGGACCACGTAGGCCTCGACGCCCCAGCTGAGGGCCAGCTGGTTGCGGGTCGACTCGTCCGTGGTGAAGGCCAGGATGGGCTGGGCCGCGCGGTAGCGGGAGAGGCGGCGGGCGGTGTCGCCGGACTTGGTGAAGGCGACCAGGGCCTCACCGTTCAGGAAGTCCGCGATCTCGCAGGCCGCGCGGGCCACCGAACCGCCCTGGGTGCGGGGCTTCTTGCCCGGCACCAGCGGCTGGAGGCCCTTGGAGAGCAGCTCCTCCTCGGCGGCGACGACGATCTTCGACATCGTCTTGACCGTCTCGATCGGGTACGCGCCGACCGAGGACTCCGCGGACAGCATGACCGCGTCCGCGCCGTCCAGGATCGCGTTGGCGACGTCGGACGCCTCGGCGCGGGTCGGGCGCGAGTTGGTGATCATCGACTCCATCATCTGGGTCGCCACGATCACCGGCTTGGCGTTGCGCCGGCAGAGCTCCACGAGGCGCTTCTGCACCATCGGGACCTTCTCCAGCGGGTACTCGACGGCGAGGTCGCCACGGGCGACCATCACACCGTCGAACGCCGCGACGACGCCCTCCATGTTCTCGACGGCCTGCGGCTTCTCGACCTTGGCGATGACGGGGACCCGGCGGCCCTCCTCGTCCATGATCTTGTGGACGTCCTTGACGTCGCTCGCGTCCCGCACGAAGGAGAGCGCGACCAGGTCGCAGCCCATCTTCAGGGCGAAGCGCAGGTCGTCGATGTCCTTCTCGGACAGGGCCGGGACGTTGACCGCCGCACCCGGCAGGTTGATCCCCTTGTGGTCGGAGATCACCCCGCCCTCGATGACGATGGTGTGGACGCGGGGGCCGTCCACGGAGACGACCTTGAGCTCGACGTTGCCGTCGTTGATCAGGATCGGGTCGCCCTTGGTGACGTCGCCGGGCAGACCCTTGTAGGTCGTGCCGCAGATCGACTTGTCCCCGGGGACGTCCTCGGCGGTGATGACGAACTCGTCCCCGCGGACCAGTTCGACCGGACCCTCGGCGAACTTCGCGAGGCGGATCTTCGGGCCCTGGAGGTCGGCGAGCACGCCGACCGCCCGCCCGGTCTCGGCGGCGGCCTTGCGGACCCGGTCGTAACGACCTTGGTGCTCCGCGTGGGAACCGTGACTGAAGTTGAATCGGGCCACGCTCATGCCGGCCTCGATCAGAGCGACGAGCTGCTCATGGGAGTCGACGGCGGGACCGAGGGTGCAGACGATTTTGGAACGGCGCATGAGGCGGATCCTATCGGTTTGTTTCGCTGCGGAATATTCCGTCTGGTGGAAGATACAAAGGGGCGCGGGGGTGCTCAGTTGTCGACCAGTGCGAAGGTCTGGCCGGCGATCTCCAGCTCTTCGTCCGTCGGCACCACGGCGACCGCGACCCGTGCGTAGTCCGGCGAGATCAGCCGGGGTTCGCCGGACCGTACGGCGTTGAGATCCGCGTCCACCACGAGGCCGAGCTCCTCCAGACCCGCGATGGCAGCCTCGCGTACGGGAGCCGAGTTCTCACCGACCCCCGCCGTGAACACCACGGCGTCCACCCGGCCGAGGACCGCCGAATAGGCGCCGATGTACTTCTTCAGCCGGTGCACGTAGATGTCGAAGGCGAGCGCCGCCCGCTCGTCGCCCTCGTCGACCCGGCGCCTGATCTCCCGCATGTCGTTGTCCCCGCAGAGGCCGACCAGACCGCTCTTCTTGTTGAGAAGTTCATCGATCTCGTCGGCCGACATGCCCGCCACCCGCTTGAGGTGGAACGTGACCGCCGGATCGATGTCTCCGGAACGCGTACCCATGACCAGCCCTTCCAAGGGGGTCAGTCCCATCGAGGTCTCCACGCACCGGCCGCCCGCCACCGCCGAGGCGGACGCGCCGTTGCCCAGGTGCAGCACGATGACGTTGACGTCCTCCGGTGCGCTGCCCAGCAGCTCGGCCGCCTTGCGGGAGACGTACGCGTGCGAGGTGCCGTGGAATCCGTAGCGGCGGATCCGGTGGGCGTCCGCCGTCTCCACGTCGATCGCGTACCGCGCCGCGTACTCCGGCATCGTCGTGTGGAACGCGGTGTCGAAGACCGCCACCTGCGGCAGATCGGGGCGCAGCGCCTGGGCCGTACGGATACCGGTGATGTTCGCCGGGTTGTGCAGCGGCGCCACCGGCACCAGGCGCTCGATCTCCTTCAGTACCTCGTCCGTGATCACGGTCGGCTCGGTGAAGCGCAGCCCGCCGTGCACCACCCGGTGGCCGATCGCGGCGAGTTCGGGGGAGTCCAGCCCGAGTCCGTCGGCGGCCAGCTCCTCGGCGGCGGCCTTGAGGGCCGCGTCGTGGTCGGCGATCCGGCCGGTGCGCTCACGGCTTTCGCCACCGCTGCCGGCCAACGGGGTGTGGACGAGGCGGGATGTCTCCTCGCCGATCCGCTCGACCAGCCCGGACGCGAGCCGGGTGTGGTCGCGCATGTCGAGGAGCTGGTACTTCACGGAGGAGGAGCCGGAGTTGAGGACGAGTACCCGGCTCGCCCCGGGGGTGGTGGCTGCGGTGTTCGGGGTGGTCATGCGGGTCGCTCCTCGCCCTGTGCCTGGATCGCCGTAATGGCCACGGTATTGACGATGTCCTGGACGAGCGCGCCCCTGGACAGGTCGTTGACGGGCTTGCGCAGTCCCTGGAGGACCGGTCCGACGGCCACGGCGCCCGCCGAGCGCTGCACCGCCTTGTACGTGTTGTTGCCGGTGTTCAGGTCCGGGAAGATCAGGACCGTCGCCTGGCCCGCCACCTCGGAGCCGGGCAGCTTCGTCGCGGCGACGCTCGGCTCGACCGCGGCGTCGTACTGGATGGGGCCCTCGATCATCAGGTCCGGCCGGCTCGCGCGCACCCGGTCCGTCGCCTCGCGGACCTTGTCGACGTCGGCGCCCGACCCCGACGTGCCCGTCGAGTACGAGAGCATCGCGATCCGGGGCTCCACGCCGAAGCGGGCGGCGGTGACCGCGGACTGCACGGCGATGTCCGCGAGCTGCTCCGCGTTCGGGTCCGGGTTGACCGCGCAGTCGCCGTACACCAGGACCTTGTCGGCGAGGCACATGAAGAACACCGACGAGACGATCGAGGCATCGGGCTTGGTCTTGATGATCTCGAAGGCCGGCCGGATCGTCGCCGCCGTGGAGTGCACGGCTCCGGAGACCATGCCGTCCGCGAGCCCCTCCTGGACCATCAGGGTGCCGAAGTAGTTGACGTCCGAGACGACGTCGTACGCGAGCTCGACCGTCACGCCGCGGTGGGCGCGCAGCTGTGCGTACCGCTCCGCGAAGGTCTGGCGCAGTTCGGAGTTCTGCGGGTCGATCAGCTGGGTGCTCGCCAGGTCGATACCGAGGTCGGCGGCCTTCTTGCGGATCACGTCGGGGTCGCCCAGCAGGGTGAGGTCGCAGACGTCGCGCCGCATCAGTACGTCGGCGGCGCGCAGCACCCGTTCCTCGGTGCCCTCCGGCAGCACCACCCGACGGCGGTCCGCGCGGGCCTGCTCCAGCAGTTCGTGCTCGAACATCATCGGCGTGACCCGGCCGCTGCGGGCGACCGAGATCCGGTCGAGGAGCGCGGCCGTGTCGACATGTCGCTCGAAGAGTCCCAGGGCGGTCTCGGCCTTGCGCGGCGTCGCCGCGTTCAGCTTGCCCTCCAGGGCGAAGAGCTCCCCGGCCGTGGGGAAGGAGCCGCCGGCCACCGAGACGACCGGGGTGCCGGGCGCGAGGCGCGCGGCCAGCGTGAGTATCTCCTCGCCCGGCCGCTCGTTCAGCGTCAGCAGCACGCCCGCGATGGGTGGTGTCCCGGCGCTGTGCGCGGCGAGCGAGCCGACCACCAGGTCCGAGCGGTCCCCGGGCGTCACCACCATGCAGCCCGGCGTCAGCGCCTTCAGCAGGTTCGGCAGCATCGCGCCGCCGAACACGAAGTCCAGCGCGTCCCGGGCGAGCCCGGCGTCGTCGCCGAGCAGCACCGTGCCGTCCAGTGCCGCGGTGATCTGCGCGACTGTCGGCGCCGAGAGGGCCGGGTCGTCGGGCAGCACGGAGCAGGGCACCGGCAGCGTGGCCGAGAGCCGCTCCGCGATCACCTCGCGGTCCGCGGAGGCCACCCGGTTCACGATCATCGCCAGCACGTCGCAGCCCAGGCCGGCGTACGCGCGGTAGGCGTTGCGCGTCTCGGCCCGCACGGACTCCGCGTCCTGGTCCTGGCCGCCGACCACCGCGATCACCGAGGCGCCGAACTCGTTGGCCAGGCGGGCGTTCAGGGCCAGCTCGTCGGGGAGCTGGGTGGCGGCGAAGTCGGTGCCGAGGACGAGGACGACCTCGTAGTCCGCCGCCACCCGGTGGAAGCGCTCGACGAGCCGGGAGACGAGCTCGTCGGTACCCTGCTCCGCCTGGATCGCGGAGGCCGCGTGGTAGTCGAGACCGTAGACGGTCCCCGGGTCCTGGGAGAGCCGGTAGCGGGCCCGCAGCAGCTCGAACAGCCGGTCGGGGTCGTCGTGGACCAGGGGCCGGAACACCCCGACCCGGTCCACCTGACGCGTCAGGAGCTCCATGACTCCCAGATCGACGACCTGACGGCCGTCTCCCCGGTCGATCCCGGTCACGTACACGCTGCGCGTCACGCGTGCTCTCCCGTCATCTCTTGTCCGGTATGTTGTCCGGTTCGAGTGGTATCGCCTGTTTGACGATACCTGCGGGGACCGAGAGGCCGCCCGCCGGGCGAAAGTCCCTGGTCGCAGCCGTCGTAGCCACCGCGGGAGCTGCTCCGGCCGCCCATGGAGCAGCCGAAAGCGCGGGGTGCGGACGTGACGTGGGACAATCGTCGTGACTCACGGTACGGGGGATCATGCCGTTGCCCCCGGCCCGTACGGCATACGACGGGCCCCAGCGAGCAGGAGATACAGCACGATGCGCATCGGAGTTCTCACCGCAGGCGGCGACTGCCCAGGCCTGAACGCAGTGATCCGCTCGGTCGTGCACCGTGCCGTAGTGGGTCACGGCGATGAGGTCATCGGCTTCGAGGACGGCTTCAAGGGCCTCCTCGACGGTCACTTCCGCCCCCTCGACCTCAACGCGGTGAGCGGCATCCTCGCCCGCGGCGGCACCATCCTCGGCTCCGCCCGCCTGGAGCGCGACCGGCTGCGCGAAGCGGCGGAGAACTGTGCCGAGCTGAGCCGCCGTTACGGCATGGACGCGCTGATCCCGATCGGCGGCGAGGGCACCCTCACGGCCGCCCGGATGCTGTCCGACGCGGGCATGCCCGTCGTCGGCGTCCCGAAGACCATCGACAACGACATCTCGGCCACCGACCGCACCTTCGGCTTCGACACCGCGGTGGGCGTCGCGACCGAGGCCATAGACCGGCTGAAGACCACGGCCGAGTCCCACCAGCGCGTCATGGTGGTCGAGGTGATGGGCCGGCACGCGGGCTGGATCGCACTGGAGTCCGGCATGGCCGGCGGCGCGCACGGCATCTGCCTGCCCGAGCGGAAGTTCCAGGTCGAAGACCTCGTCAAGATGGTCGAGGAGCGCTTCGCGCGCGGCAAGAAGTTCGCGGTCATCTGCGTCGCCGAGGGCGCGCACCCGGCCGAGGGCTCCATGCCGTACGCCAAGGGCGAGATCGACCAGTTCGGCCATGAGCGCTTCCAGGGCATCGGCAACCGCCTCGCCGTCGAGCTGGAGACCCGCCTCGGCAAGGAGGCCCGGCCGGTCATCCTCGGCCACGTCCAGCGCGGCGGCACGCCGACCGCGTACGACAGGGTGCTCGCCACCCGCTTCGGCTGGCACGCGGTGGAGGCGGCGCACCGGGGCGACTTCGGGCGGATGACGGCCCTGCGCGGCAACGACATCGAGATGGTGCCGCTGGCCGACGCGGTCACCCAGCTCAAGACCGTGCCCGTGGCCCGCATGCACGAGGCCGAGTCGGTCTTCTGACCGGTGGCTGTACCGGCGCCTGTACGGGTGCCGGTGTGCGGGGCGAGTGGCGGACCGACGGGTCCCGATCGCCCCGCACGGAACGCCTGGCACCCCGGAACGCCTGGCACCCCGGAACGCCCGGTCGCCGCGCGCGGAACCCCGGAACGCCCGGAACGCCTGATCCCGGCTCCCCGCCCCAGGTCCCGGGAGCCGGGCGGCCGCCGGTCAGCCCGGCTGATCCGTCGTCGAGCCCGGTGCGGTGATACCCCGGGTGATCGCCTCCGCGGCGAAATGGATGAGGTCCGACTGGTCGAGGTGCGGGGCCCAGTTGTTGACCAGCGTCTCGGAGACGCCGATCAGTCCCGCCACCACGAACCGCAGGAGCGGGGCATCGTCCCGGAGGCGGCGGCCCTCCTGTGACGCCGCCTCGATGACCGCCGCGTGGAGCGCCTCGTCGTAGAGCCGCGACGTATGGCGCAGCTCGACGACTGATGTGCGGTCGTAGCGGGCGTCTCCCTCGGTCGCGCTCCAGGTCGCGGTCAGCCGGCCCACCCGGCCCCATTGGCGGGCTGACTGCGGGATCACCGAGGCGATCAGTGCCGCGACGCCCCCGTCCCGGGGGAGTGCCTCGACGAAGGCCGTGGACTCGATCTGGCTCTCGATGAGCAGAGCGATGAAGATCTCCTCCTTGTCGGCGAAGTACTGGTAGATCAGCCCGGTGCTGGTGCCCGAACGCTGCGCCACCGACCGGATGGTGAGCGCGGTGTATCCGCCCTCGTCCAGCAACGCGGCCGCCGCGTCCAGCGTCATCCGGCGTCGCGCCTCCGGGTCGCCGTAGGCGGACTTCCTGCTCGATTCCTTCATGAGCTCACAGTATCCGTGGGAGAAAACAAGGAATGAACCTTGTTCAGAATGGATTGAACAACGTTCATTCTAGGGCTACAGTCCTGTCCATGACGAACCCAGCCGCCTCATCACCCCTGCTCTCCGCGTCTTCCGGGGCCACTTCCCGCCGCGCCGCCGACGGGCGGGCCGCGGCCGGGATCGCCGCCGCGGCCGGTGCTCTGCTGCTCGCGCACCGGGCGGACCGGGAACGCGCCGGGGCCGATCCCGCCGACATCCGCAAGGAGGGGGATCAGCTCTCGCACGACTACCTGGCCGCCACCCTCGGCGAGCGGTTCCCCGGTGACGCGGTGCTCTCCGAGGAGGGCGCCGACGACCGCGCCCGGCTGACGGCCGACCGGGTGTGGATCGTCGACCCGCTCGACGGCACACGCGAGTTCGGTGAGCCGGGCCGGTCCGACTGGGCCGTCCACGTCGCGCTCGTCGAGGCGGGGCGGCTGGTCGCCGGCGCGGTCGCGCTGCCCGGACTGGGCGTCACCTTCTCCACGGCGGACCCGGCCGCCCCGCTCTCCGCGCTGCCCGCCGTTCCCCGCGTGGTCGTCAGCCGCACCCGCCGGCCCGCGCCGGTGATGGCTATGGCCGAGGCGCTCGGTGCCGAACTGGTCGAGATGGGTTCGGCGGGCGCCAAGGCGATGGCCGTGGTGCGCGGCGAGGCCGATATCTACGCCCACTGCGGCGGCCAGTACGAGTGGGACTCCGCGGCCCCCGTCGCGGTCGCCCGCGCCGCCGGACTCCACGTGTCCCGGATCGACGGATCCGGACTCCACTACAACCAGGAGAACCCCTGGTTGCCCGACCTGCTGATCTGCCGTCCCGAACTGACCGATCGCGCACTGGGGGTACTCGGACGATGACACCCACCCTGACCCACCTCGAACGGCTCGAGGCCGAGAGCATGCACATCATGCGGGAGGCCGTCGCGGGGAGCGAGAACCCCGTGATGCTCTACTCGGTCGGCAAGGACAGCGCGGTGATGCTGCACCTCGCGCGGAAGGCGTTCTTCCCGTCCAGGCTGCCGTTCCCGTTGCTGCACGTCGACACCACGTGGAAGTTCCGCGAGATGTACGCCCTGCGCGACGAGACCGCCGCCGCCGGGGACCTGGACCTGCTGGTCCACAAGAACCCCGAATGCGTGGAGAAGTCGATCAACCCGTTCACCCACGGGTCGGCCACCCACACCGACATGTGGAAGACGGAGGGGCTCAAGCAGGCCCTGGACCTCCACAGGTTCGACGCCGCGTTCGGCGGCGCGCGCCGGGACGAGGAGAAGTCGCGGGCCAAGGAGCGCGTCTTCTCGATCCGTTCGCCCGGGCACCGGTGGGACCCGAAGCGGCAGCGCCCCGAACTGTGGCGGATGTACAACGCGCGGCGGTCGCCCGGCGAGAGCCTGCGCGTCTTCCCGCTGTCCAACTGGACCGAACTCGACGTCTGGGAGTACATCCGGCAGGAGCGGATACCGATCGTGCCGCTGTACTTCGCGGCGAAGCGGCCGGTCGTCGAACGCGACGGGGCGCTGATCATGGTCGACGACGAACGGATGCCGCTGCTGCCGGGGGAGGAACCCGAGCTCAGGAGCGTGCGGTTCCGGACGCTCGGCTGCTACCCGCTCACCGGGGCCGTCGAGAGCACCGCCGACTCCCTGACCGGGATCATCCAGGAAATGCTGCTGACCTCCACATCCGAGCGCCAGGGGCGCGTCATCGACCACGACAGCAGTGCGTCGATGGAGAAGAAGAAGCAGGAGGGCTACTTCTGATGACGCACTCGACCGATCTGATAGCCGGCGACATCGAGCAGTACCTGGAGCGGCACGCCCACAAGAGCATGCTCCGCTTCATCACCTGCGGCAGCGTCGACGACGGCAAGTCCACGCTCATCGGCCGGCTGCTCTACGAGTCGAAGCTGGTCTTCGAGGATCAGCTCACCGCACTGGAGGCCGACTCCCGCAAGGTGGGCACCCAGGGCGAGGGCCTCGACTTCGCGCTGCTGGTCGACGGGCTGGCCGCCGAGCGCGAACAGGGCATCACCATCGACGTCGCCTACCGCTACTTCTCCACCGAGCAGCGCAAGTTCGTCGTCGCCGACACCCCGGGCCACGAGCAGTACACCCGCAACATGGTCACCGGCGCCTCCACCGCGGACCTCGCGGTGATCCTGGTCGACGCCCGCAAGGGCGTGCTCACCCAGACCCGCCGGCACTCGTACTTGGTGTCGCTGCTGGGCATCCGCCATGTGGTGCTCGCGGTCAACAAGCTCGACCTGGTCGACTACGAGCAGGAGGTCTTCGAGCGGATCGTCGGCGAGTACGCCGGGTTCGCGAAGGAGACCGGGCTGACCGACGTCGTGGCCATCCCGATGTCGGCGTACCTCGGGGACAACCTCACCGAGCGCAGCGCCAACACCCCCTGGTACGAAGGCCCGACGCTCATGGGGCACCTGGAGACCGTGGAGATCGACGACGGCCTCCTCACCCGTCCGTTCCGGATGCCCGTGCAGTGGGTGAACCGGCCGGACCTCGACTTCCGCGGGTTCTCCGGACAGATCGTGAGCGGTGCGGTGCGGCCCGGCGACCGGGTGCGGGCCCTGCCGAGCGGCCGGGAGTCCTCGGTCGCCCGGATCGTCACCCGGGACGGCGACCTCACGGAGGCCGTGGCCGGTCAGTCCGTCACGATCACGCTGGCCGACGAGATCGACGTCAGCCGCGGGGACGTGCTCGCCGTCGCGGACGCCCTGCCCGGTGTCGCCGACCAGTTCGAGGCGCACCTGGTGTGGATGGGCGAGGACGAGATGCTGCCCGAGCGGCCGTATCTCTGCCGGATCGGCACCATGACGGTGCAGGCGCGGATCACCAGGCCCAAGCACAGGGTCAACGTCAACACGCTGGAGAAGGCGGCCGCGAACACCCTCGCGCTCAACGAGATCGGCGTCTGCAACATCAGCTTCGACCGCCCGGTGCCGTACGACGCGTACACCGCCAACCGGGACACCGGCGGCTTCGTCCTGATCGACCGGCTGACCAACAGCACGGTGGGCGCCGGCATGATCGCGCACGCGCTGCGCCGTTCGGACAACGTCCACTGGCAGGCCGTCGACGTCGACGAACGCGCGCGCACGGAGCTGATGGGACACGGCCCGCAGATCCTGTGGCTGACCGGGCTCTCCGGCTCCGGGAAGTCGACGATCGCGAACGAACTCGAGCGCCGGCTGCACGCCTTGGGCGCGCACACCTACCTTCTGGACGGCGACAACGTCCGCCACGGCCTCAACCGCGACCTCGGGTTCACCGACGCCGACCGGGTGGAGAACATCCGGCGCGTCACCGAGGTCGCCCGGCTGATGGCCGATGCGGGCCTGATCGTCATCGCCTCGTTCATCTCGCCCTTCCGCGCGGAACGGGAGGCGGCTCGCGAACTCATCGGGCCCGAGCAGTTCTGCGAGATCCACGTGGACACCCCCATCGCGGTCGCGGAGGAACGGGACCCCAAGGGGCTCTACCGGAAGGCCCGGCGCGGCGAGCTGCCGAACTTCACCGGAATCGACTCGCCCTACGAGCCACCCCGCTCGCCCGAGGTACGGATCGACACCACGTCCGCCTCCCCGGAGCAGGCGGCCGGCCGGATCGTCGACTTCCTCCGGGCACGCGGCGTCATCGCCTGACCGAGCGCACCACCCGCCCGCACCGCTGGTACCGCGTCAAGCCAAGGAGATCCATGCCCAGTCGGGACGAAATCCGCTCTGCCGTCGAGGCGTACGTGAAACACCTCGGGAACCACGACGTCGACGCCCTGCTCGCGCTGTTCGCCGAGGACGCCGTCCAGCACGAGCCACTCGGTGTCGCCAGCTATCGGGGCATCGACGAGATCCGGAGGTTCAGCACCGGCAACGCGAAGGTCGACTTCACGGTCAGTCTGCTCTCCCCGATCACCGTGACGGGCAGCTACGCCGCGATGCAGCTCCGCGTCGACCGCGCCGGGATGCCCGCGTTCGCGGCCACCGACCTGATCGAGTTCGACGACGCGTGCCGGATCGTCTCGCTCAGCGCGGTCATCGATCCCCAGGCACCGGCCGGTCCCGCGCAGGCGTCGGCATGACGCAGACCCGCATCCCGTTGCTGGAGGGAAAGGTCGTGCTGGTGTCGGGCGTCGGCCCCGGTCTCGGCCGGTCACTCGCCGTACGCAGCGCCCTGGCAGGAGCTCAGGTGGTACTCGCGGCCCGCACCCGGTCCAGGCTCGAAGCGGTGGCCGACGAGATCCGCGGCCTCGGCGGGCAGGCGGCGGTGGTGCCGGCCGATCTCACCGACGACGCGTCGGTCGAGAACCTCGCGGAGCAGGCGTGCGGCGCCTTCGGCCGGCTCGACTCGGTGATCCACAACGCGTTCGTCCAGCCCGCACAGGTCCGGCTCCTGGACGCCGAGCCGGACGACGTACGGCAGGGCCTGGAGATCAACCTGATGGCGGCGCTCAACCTCACCCGCCGGCTGGCGCCCGCGCTCGTCGCGTCACAGGGCTCGATCGTGATGATCAACTCGATGGTGCTCCGCAACCAGCTGCCGGGCTTCGGCGCCTACCGGATCATGAAGGCCGGTCTGCTGGCCCTCGCCCGGAGCCTGTCCGTGGACCTCGGGCCCCAAGGGGTGCGCGTGAACTCGGTCGCCCCCGGCTACATCTGGGCGGACTCCGTCAAGGCGTGGTTCGAACGCCGGGCGGGCGAGCGCGGCGTCGACCCGAGCGTGGTCTACGACGAGATCGCGGCCGGGGCCGACCTGCGCCGCCTCCCCGAACCCGACGACATCGCGAACACCGCGGTCTTCCTCGCCTCCGACCTCGCGCGGGCGATCACGGGCCAGTGCCTGGACGTCAACTGCGGGCACGCCCACCACTGAACTGGAGAGGGACATGACCACACAGGAATCCGCAACGGTCGGCACCGCCGACGAACTCCTCGCCCTCGCGGCCGACGCGACCGGGCTCACCGACTTCGGTGACTCACGTGACGACGGCTTCCGCGAAGGGCTGGACGTACTGATCTCCAGCCTCGACGGTGACTCACGGCTCACTCCGCACGGGGTGACGATCGCCCGGTCGCTGCTGACGAAGGCCCTGGCCGGCAGGGCGCGCAGCGAGGCGGCGTTCGCCCGGCACCCCGAGCACACCGAGGTCGTCATCGACCGCCCGGTCTTCGTCTGCGGTCTCATGCGCACGGGCAGCACCGCGCTGCACCGGCTGCTGTCCGCCGACCCCGCCCACCAGGGCGTCGAGACCTGGCTCGCCGAGGCACCCCAGCCCAGGCCCGCCCGTGCGGACTGGCCCGCGCATCCCGACTTCCAGCGCTCCCAGGCCCACTTCGCCGCCCGTCAGGCGGCGGAGGCGGAGCTGATGAAGGTCCACTTCATGGACGCCGACGAAGTCGAGGAGTGCTGGCAGCTGTTGCAGCAGTCGATGAGGTCGGTGGCCTTCGAGTGCATCTCGTACCTCCCGACGTACTCGAAGTGGCTCGCCGGACAGGACTGGACCGCCACGTACGCCCGGCACAAGCAGAACCTGCAGCTGATCGGCATGAACGACCCCGACAGGCGCTGGGTGCTCAAGAACCCCAGCCATGTCTTCGCGATCGACGAGATCATGCGGGTCTACCCGGACGCCCTGATCATCCGGACGCACCGCGCGCCGAGGACCGCGATGGCCTCGACCTGCAGCCTGGCCGAGCAGGGCAAGCACGACATGTCCGACGCGTACGACCGGGAGACCATCGGCCGCACCCAGCTCGCCCTGTGGTCGCGGGGGATCGAGCACTTCGAGACCGCCCGCCGCCGCTACGACCCCCGGCAGTTCCTCGACGTCGAGTACCAGGACTTCGTCACCGATCCGCTGGGCACCGTCGGCGGCATCTACGACCACTTCGGCCTGGAGTTCACCACACGGGCACGCGAGGCGATCGAGGCCTCGCACCGCAAGAGCCTGGGCGCCCACCGCCGCCCCGACCACCGGTACTCCCTCCAGGACTTCGGTCTGAGCGAGGCCGACGTCGACCAGGCCTTCGCGGCCCGCGCCTGACCCGGCGCCGTCACCCGACCGACCGACCGAAGGAGAAGACCGTGAACGCTGTGTGGGAGAAGTTCTGCTCCGACCTGCTCGACGCCGGGAACATCCTGCACGACGAGATCGTGCCGCAGGATCCGCTGACGCAGGCCGAGGGTGTCCGCTACCTGAGCCGTCTGCTGAGGTACGCGACGATCAACTGCGTCGAGTACACCGATCCGCGCTGGCCGAGCTTCACCTCGGCGCCCAACCCGAACATGAGGACCAAGATCGGGGCCGACAATCCCGACAACGTCTACCTGCGCGCCAACATCTCCGGCACGTACAGCTACCGGATCACCGGCACACGCGGCAACGTTCCGCTGTTGACGTTCGGATCGCGCGTCAACCGGTACCACATCGACGGCACCATGCTGCAGACCGGCGATCTGCACGGCCACGACCTCCCGGTCGACGAGCACGGCCGGTTCTCGTTCACCGCGAGCGTCGACAAGCCGGCGGACGGCGCCTGGCTGCCGCTCGCGCCGGACAGCAACCTCATCTCCGTACGGCAGACCTATCAGGACCGCGTCAACGAGACCGCCGCCGAGCTCTCCATCGAATGCCTGGACCCGGACGGCGAGTTCACCCCGCTGACCCCGGAGCAGATCGGCGCGCGCCTCACCGCGGCGGTCGGCAACGTGAGCGGCACCGCGAAGACCTTCCTGGAGTGGAGCCGCACGTTCCAGCCGCGGGCCAACGAAATCGTCGACTGGGGGCAGGACTTCTTCCAGAACGCCGGTGGCGATCCGACGATCTTCTACCTCCACGGGTACTGGAAGCTGGCCGAGGACGAGGTCTGGGTGATCGAGACCGAGGTACCGGACTGCGAGTACTTCAACTTCGTCCTGCAGAACTTCTGGGTGGAATCCCTCGACTACCACCGCACCACCGTCTACATCAACAACCACACGGCCAAGCTCAACGACGACGGCACCCTGACCATCGTGGTGGCCGCGAAGGACCCGGGCTACGGCAACTGGCTCGACACCGACGGACACCGCGAGGGCACCTTCGCGATGCGCTGGATCAAGGCCGACTCGCACCCGATCCCGACGTCCCGGGTCGTGAAGGCGCAGGACGCGTAGGGCCGAACTCCTCCGCACGGGAAGAAGGGCCTCGCCGACCGCCGGCGCAGCGACGGCGGCGAGGCCCCGTGAGGCCGGCCGCCTCATCCGCGCGCGCATCCCCGCCACCGTCCGACGAACCCGGTACGGCCTACGCCTGGGCCGTCTCCCAGAACCGGTCCACGATGCCCACGAGGTACGCCCGGCCGGCGTCCCCGGTGGCGCCCGACGGCTCCGTGCCCGTACTGCTCCAGCTGAGCGTGGACACCATCAGCGCCTGGTAGTCCGCGTGCAGCCGCTCCAGCGAGCTCTGGACCAGCGGACGGTCCAGGGGCGCGAGCTTCGCCACCGGCTTCACGTACGCCTGCCAGCGGGTCTTCACCGCGCTGCGCAGCAGCTCCGCCAGTTCCTCGTCGCGGCCGGAGACCGTCACGAACGCGGCGGGGCCGAGGCCCAGCGCCTCGCTGAGGGCGGCGGACTGGCGCTCGTTGCCCCGCCACCGGCCCGACTCCTCCATCCGGAGATACGCGGACGCGGAGATCCCCAGCTGCCCCGCCAGCTCCTCCGCGGTCATCTCCCGGGCGACCCGGTGCTCGCGCAGCGTCCGGGCGGCGGTGAGGAGTTCGCCCGGGGCGCACCACAACACACCTGCCAGGGCCGTGAGTTCGTACTCGGTCGGCCAGGCGAGTCCGCGCTCCCAGGCGGCGACCGTCTCGGCGCTGATCCGGAGGCCGTACTGGGCGCCGAGCCCGTAGGCGACATGGCCGGGAGCCATCCCCAGGGCCTCGCGCAGTCGGCGCGCGGCGGGGGCGTTGAAAGGCGGGGTGGGGTGCACGGCCCCACCGTAGGAGGTCAGAGACGGTATGACCACGGTGTGTTCACACGATGACCACAGCTCATAGGAACCTCCAGACGGCCGGGGGCCCCGTCCCGGGCCGCCGCGTACCCGTTCAGCGCCCCTCCGCCAGCCACCGGTAGTGCAGTTCCGGGCGTCCGATCTGTCCGTACTGTGGACTGCGCACCGCCCGCCCGGCGGTCACCAGGTGTTCCAGGTAGCGGCGCGCGGTGATGCGCGAGATCCCGAGCTCCACCCCGGCCGCCGCCGCAGTCACCCCGTCCGGGGCCGCCCGCAGCGCGCGGGTCACGGCCTCCAGCGTCGGGCTGCTGAGGCCCTTGGGTAGACGGGCGGGCTGCGGGGTCCGCAGGGTCGCCAGCGCACGGTCCACCTCGTCCTGGCCGCTCGCCTCACCGGCCGCCGCGCGGAACTCGGCGTACCGGACGAGCCGGTCGCGCAACGTGGCGAAGGTGAAGGGCTTCAGTACGTACTGCACGACGCCGAGCGACACGCCCTCACGGACCACGGCCAGATCGCGGGCCGAGGTCACCGCGATCACATCGGCCCCGTGCCCGGCCGCACGCAGCGCACGCAGCAGCTGCAGCCCGTGCCCGTCGGGGAGATACAGATCCAGGAGCAGGAGGTCGACCGGGACACGGTCCAGAGCCCGCACCGCCTCGGCCCTGGAGTGCGCCACGGCCGCCACCGTGAACCCCGGGACGCGGTCCACGTACAGCTGATGGGCGTCGGCGGCGACGGGGTCGTCCTCGACGACCAGTACCTGGATCACGGGGTCCTCTCCCCCTGCACGCCGCCGCCCCGCGCGAGCGGCAGCCGTACCGTGAACTCCGCGCCACCGTCCGGCCCCTGTTCCAGCACCACCGCACCGCCGTTGCGGTGCGCGGCCTGCCGCACGAGCGCCAGGCCGAGCCCGCGGCCCGCTCCGTGGGTCGACCAGCCGCGGCGGAACACCTCCGCGGCGTCGTCCGGTCCGACGCCCGCCCCGTTGTCGGCGACGCGCAGCAGGAGCTCCCCGTCGTCGGCGAGCGCGGTGACCGTGACGCGGGCGCGGGCCGGGCGCGGGCCCGTGCGCTGCGCGGGCACCCCGACGCCGGAGCCGGTCACCGCCTCCGACGCCGCGTCCACCGCGTTGTCGATCAGATTGCCGAGGATGGTCACCAGATCGCGCTGCGGCAGCGTCGCGGGCAGCGCCCCGTCGTCGATCAGGCTGTCGTCCGCCAGCACCAGCTCCACCCCGCGCTCGTTCGCCTGCGCGGCCTTGCCGAGCAGCAGCGCCGCCAGCACCGGTTCACCGACCGCGCCGACGACGCGGTCGGTGAGCGCCTGCGCCAGCTCCAGTTCCGCCGTGGCGAAGCCGACCGCCTCCTCCTCGCGGCCCAGCTCGATCAGCGAGACCACCGTGTGCAGCCGGTTCGCCGCCTCGTGCGCCTGCGAGCGCAGGGCCTGGGTGAACCCGCGCTCGGAGTCCAGCTCGCCGGACAGCGCCTGGAGCTCCGTGTGGTCGCGCAGCGTGACGACGGTGCCGCGCCGCTCCCCGCCCACCACCGGGCGGGTGTTGACCACGATCACCCGGTCCGCCGTCAGATGCACCTCGTCGACCCGCTCCTCGGAGGCGAGCAGCGCCCCGGTCAGCGGCGCGGGCAGATCGAGCTCGGCGACCCGGCGTCCGACCGTGCCCGGCGCCAGACCGAGCAGTTCGCGGCCCGCGTCGTTGATCAGGGCGATCCGGCGCTGCCCGTCGAGCATCAGCAGCCCCTCGCGCACCGCGTGCAGGGTGGCCTCGTGGTAGTCGTGCAGCCGGCTCAGCTCGGCGGCGTTCATCCCGTGGGTGTGCCGCCGCAGCCGGGCGTTGATCACGTACGTGCCCAGGCCGCCGAGCGCCAGCGCCGCACCCGCCGCGAGCCCCAGCGCGCCCAGTTGCGCCCGCACCTGCGAGGAGACCCGCTCGACCGTGATGCCCGCGCTGACGAGGCCGACGATCCTGCCGCCGTCCCGGATCGGTGTGACGACCCGTATCGAGGGGCCGAGCGTGCCGGTGTACGTCTCCGAGAACGTCTCGCCGCGCAGGGCCCGTGCGGTGTGCCCGAGGAAGCTCTCGCCGATCCGCTCGGTGTGCGGGTGCGTCCAGCGGACCCGGTGCGGATCCATGATGGTGACGAACGCGATCCCGGTGTCCTTGCGGACCTGCTCCGCGTACGGCTGGAGCACCGCCGACGGGTCCGGGGTACGGATCGCCTCCCGTACCGAGGGCGACCCCGCTATCGCCAGCGCGGCCGTCCGCACCTGCCGGGTCGCGGTCTCCTTGGCCTGGCCGCTGCCGGAGACGTACGCGAAGAAGGCGCACCCCGCCACCACGGCCGCGACCAGCACCACCTGCATGGCGAAGAGCTGGCCCGCCAGGCTGCGCGGGCGGGTACGGGGGAAGCGCATCTCCCCAGTCTGCCTGGCCGAAAACCTATGAACGAAATGCACACAAGGGTGACCGGCGTCACAAGGGGCGGGATAGTCACCGAGGCCCCCAGGGACGGGGGAGGGACAAGGACGAGCCGAGGAGACCCCCGTGGGAGTGGCCGCCGCCAAGCGGGACCGTACGAAATATCTGTATCTCGCCGTGATCGCGGCGGTGGGGCTCGGCATTCTCGTCGGCCTCGTCGCCCCGGACACCGCCGTCGAGCTCAAGCCGATCGGAACCGGCTTCGTCAACCTCATCAAGATGATGATCTCGCCGATCATCTTCTGCACGATCGTGCTGGGCGTCGGCTCCGTACGCAAGGCCGCCAAGGTCGGCGCCGTCGGCGGTCTGGCCCTCGGCTACTTCCTGGTGATGTCGACCGTCGCCCTGGCCATCGGCCTGGTCGTCGGCAACATCCTGGAGCCCGGCTCCAGCCTCCACCTCACCGAGGCGGCCCGCGCAGCGGGCGAGGCGCAGGCGGGGGACAGCGAGTCCACCGCGGACTTCCTGCTCGGCATCATCCCCACCACCATGGTGTCGGCCTTCACCGAGGGCGAGGTCCTCCAGACCCTGCTCATCGCGCTGCTCGCGGGCTTCGCGCTCCAGGCCCTGGGCTCGGCGGGCGAGCCCGTCCTGCGCGGCATCGGCCACATCCAGCGCCTGGTCTTCCGCATCCTCGCCATGATCATGTGGATGGCCCCGGTCGGCGCCTTCGGCGCGATGGCGGCCGTGGTCGGCGAGACCGGCGTGGACGCGCTGAAGTCGCTCGCGGTCATCATGATCGGCTTCTACGTCACCTGCGCGCTCTTCGTGTTCCTGATCCTGGGCACGATCCTGCGGCTGGTGGCCGGGGTCAACATCTTCGCCCTGCTGAAGTACCTGGGCCGGGAGTTCCTGCTCATCCTCTCCACCTCCTCGTCCGAGTCGGCCCTGCCGCGGCTGATCGCGAAGATGGAGCACATGGGCGTCAGCAAGCCCGTCGTCGGCATCACCGTGCCGACCGGCTACTCCTTCAACCTCGACGGCACGGCGATCTACCTCACGATGGCCTCGCTCTTCATCGCCAACGCGACGGGCGACCCGCTCAGCATCAGTGAGCAGATCTCGCTGCTGGTCTTCATGGTGATCGCCTCCAAGGGTGCCGCGGGCGTCACCGGCGCCGGACTCGCCACCCTCGCCGGCGGCCTCCAGTCGCACCGCCCCGAGCTGGTGGACGGGGTCGGCCTGATCGTCGGTATCGACCGCTTCATGAGCGAGGCCCGCGCCCTGACGAACTTCGCGGGCAACGCGGTGGCCACGGTGCTGGTCGGCACCTGGACCAAGGAGATCGACCGGGCACGGGTGGACCAGGTCCTCTCCGGGGCCCTGCCCTTCGACGAGACGATGCTCACGGACGAGGGCCACGCCGAACCGCACGTTCCCGAGGCCAGGGACGGCGGCGAGGAGCAGCCCTCGCTCACCAAGGTGTAACGCGACGCCGATGCGGCCGGTACGGGACTCCCGTACCGGCCGCATCCGTGTCTGCCGGTCCGTCCGGCCTTGCCTTGACGCCGACGTCAAGGATTACCGTCGGGGCATGCGAATCGGGGAACTGGCCGAACGCGCCGGTACGACGACACGGACGCTGCGGTACTACGAGTCACGGGGCCTGCTGCCCGCACGCCGGGCGGAGAACGGCTACCGCACCTACGACGAGGGCGACCTGCGGCTGATCCAGCAGATCCGGACCCTTCAGGACTTCGGGTTCGACCTGGAGGAGACCCGTCCGTTCGTCGACTGCCTACGCGCCGGTCATCCGGCGGGCGACTCCTGCCCGGCCTCGCTGGCCGTCTACCGGCGCAAGCTCGGCGAGCTGGACGCGCTCATCGGCCAGTTGCAGTCGGTTCGTACGGAAGTGGGCGCCCAGCTGGCCCGCGCCGAGATCGAGGCCTCCGCGGGTGTGCCCGGCGGTCCCGAACCACGTTGTGAACTGAATGGGGAGGACGGCAGATGATCCACGCAGAAGGTGTCGCGGAAGTCACCGACACGACGTTCGACGCGGAGGTGCTGGCCGGCGGTCTGCCGGTCCTGGTCGAATTCACCGCCGACTGGTGCGGCCCGTGCCGCCAGCTGGCCCCGGTGCTCAGCGCGATTGCCGCGGAGGAGGCCGGCCGGCTCAAGGTGGTGCAGATCGACGTGGACCACAACCCGGGGATCACGAGCCGCTACGCGGTGCTGTCGATGCCGACCCTGATGGTGTTCCAGGACGGCGAACCGGTGAAGTCGATGGTGGGGGCCCGCCCCAAGCGGCGGCTGCTCCAGGAACTGGAGGATGTCCTGCCGGCGGCGGTCTGACCCGCCCCGGGCACGCGGGGGCCCGCACCACCGGTGAGTGGTGCGGGCCCCGGACCCGTGGTGACGCCGCGAGGTCAGGCCGGCCGCAGCCACACCGTCGCCAGCGGCGGGAGCGTCAGCGTGATGCTGGTGTCCCGGCCGTGCGCCGCCACCGCCTCCGGCTTCAGCGGCTCCGCGTTGCGCACATCGCTGCCGCCGTACTGCAGTTCGTCCGTGTTCAGGACCTCCACCCAGGCCTCCGGCCCGTCCGGGACCCCGATGCGGTAGTCGTGCCGCACCACCGGGGAGAAGTGGGAGACGGCGATCAGCGGTGATCCGGCCGCGTCGTACCGGACGAACGCGAACGCGTTGTCCTCGGCGGCGCCGCCCTCGATCCAGCTGAAGCCCTCCGGCACGGTGTCGCGCTGCCACAGCGCGGGCGTCGCCCCGTACACGGTGTTGAGGTCGCTCACCAGGGTCCGTACGCCCCGGTGGTCGCTCTCCGCCGCGTACGACGGGTCGAGCAGCCACCAGTCGGGGCCGTGTCCCTCCGACCACTCCGCACCCTGGGCGAACTCCTGCCCCATGAAGAGGAGCTGCTTGCCGGGGTGGGCCCACATGAAGCCGAGATAGGCGCGGTGGTTGGCGCGCTGCTGCCACCAGTCGCCGGGCATCTTGCTGACCAGCGACCGCTTGCCGTGCACGACCTCGTCGTGCGAGATCGGCAGGACGTAGTTCTCGCTGTACGCGTACACCATCGAGAAGGTCATCTCGTTGTGGTGGTACTTGCGGTGCACCGGCTCCTTCGACACGTACTCCAGCGAGTCGTGCATCCAGCCC
Organism: Streptomyces sp. OR43; assembly: GCF_008042275.1. GTDB lineage: Bacteria > Actinomycetota > Actinomycetes > Streptomycetales > Streptomycetaceae > Streptomyces. The sequence goes on from NZ_RDBK01000043.1 coordinate 3,189,657, forward strand.
ATGTTCCACTTCAGACCGAAGCCGAGACCGCCGAAGCCGCCGGGGCCCACGTGGTGGGTGGCGCGGGTGACGCCGTCCCAGGCGGTGGACTCCTCCGCGATCGTCACGACACCGGGGTTGCGGCGGTAGACCGTCGCGTTCATCTCCTGGAGGAAGGCCACGGCGTCCGGGTTCTCCCGCCCGCCGTGCTCGTTGGGGGACCACTGCCCGTCCTCGCGGGAGTAGTCGAGGTAGAGCATTGAGGCGACCGCGTCGACCCGCAGCCCGTCGATGTGGAACTCCTCGCACCAGTACGTGGCGTTGGAGACGAGGAAGTTGCGCACCTCGGTGCGGCCGTAGTCGAATTCGAGCGTGCCCCAGTCCGGGTGGGCGGCCCGCTGCGGATCCGCGTGCTCGTACAGCGGACGGCCGTCGAACTCGGCGAGCGCCCATTCGTCGCGCGGGAAGTGCGCGGGCACCCAGTCGATGATCACGCCGATCCCGGCGCCGTGCAGCGCGTCCACGAGGAAGCGGAAGTCGTCGGGCGAGCCCATCCGGGACGTCGGGGCGTAGAAGCCGGTGACCTGGTAGCCCCAGGAGCCTCCGAAGGGATGCTCGGAGACCGGCATCAGCTCGACATGGGTGAAGCCCAGATCGCGTACGTACGCCGGGAGTTGCTCCGCGAGCTGGCGGTAGGTGAGACCCGGGCGCCAGGACGGCAGATGCACCTCGTAGACCGAGAGCGGCGCCTCGTGCACGGGCACGTCCCCGCGATGGGCCATCCACTCCTGGTCCTGCCAGACGTGGTGCGCGGCCGTGACGACCGAGGCGTTGGACGGCGGGACCTCGGCGTGCCGGGCCATCGGGTCGGCGCGCAGCGTGTGCGAGCCGTCCGGGCGGCAGATGTCGAACTTGTACAGCGCGCCCTCGCCGATCGCCGGCAGGAACAGCTCCCAGACGCCGCTGGAGCCGAGTGAACGCATCGGGAACCCGGTGCCGTCCCAGTAGTTGAAGTCCCCGGCGACCCGGACCCCGCGGGCGTTGGGCGCCCACAGGGTGAACCGGGTCCCGGTGACGCCCTGGTGCTCCATCACCCGGGCACCGAGCGCGGTCCACAGCTCCTCGTGCCGGCCCTCGCCGATCAGATGCAGGTCGAGCTCGCCGAGCGCGGGCAGGAAGCGGTACGGATCGTGGATCTCGATCTCGTTGTCGTCGTAGGCGACCAGGAGCCGGTACTCGGGGACGGACGGCATCGGCAGGAGCCCGGAGAAGAACCCGTCGCCGTCGTCCAGCAGCTGGGCCCGCAGCCCCTTGGCGAGGACCGTGACGGAGCGGGCGAAGGGACGCAGCACCCGGAAGGTGACCCCGCCGCGGATCTGGTGGGCGCCGAGCAGCTCGTGCGGGGCGTGGTGCTCGCCCGACAGGAGGCGTGCCCGGTCGCCGTCGTCGAGCGCACCGGCGGGGCGGACGCCCTGCCCGCCCGCGCGGCGGGGCCGCGGCGGCGCCGCCCGCTTCGCCCGCTTGGCCGGTGGGGGCGCCGCCGGCGGCTCGGCGGCCGGTGCGTCCGCCTCCACCGGTGCGAGGGTTCCGGTGGCCGGGCACGCCTCCTGTCGGGCGAGCACCACGCCCCGCACGAGCTGCTCGGCGCCCACCAGATCCGCGGCGGGGTCACCTTCCGGGTGCTGCGTCCCTTCGCCCGCTCCGTCACGGTCCTCGCCAAGGGGCTGCGGGCCCAGCTGCTGGACGACGGCGACGGGTTCTTCTCCGGGCTCCTGCCGATG
>NZ_RDBK01000043.1:3191516-3394351 GCF_008042275.1 Streptomyces sp. OR43
TCTCCTCGGAGGGTGTGGGTGGGGTGGGGCGGCGGGCAGCAGGTGGTCGAGGCCGCTTCAGTCGGCGTCGGCCGCCAGGCGGTGGATCGCGGCCATCGGGACGGGCAGCCAGTCGGGCCGGTGCCGGGCCTCGTACAGCACCTCGTAGACCGCCTTGTCGGTCTCGTGGGCGCGCAGCAGCTCCGGTTCGTCGCGGGGGTCGACGCCCGCGGCCTTGGCGTAGCCGTCGCAGTACGCGGTCCGGCAGCGCGCCGCCCAGGCGGCGTTCCAGGGGCGGTGCGAGCGGGCCGCGTAGTCGAAGGAGCGGAGCATTCCGGCGATGTCGCGCACCGGTGGCTGCGGGCTGCGGCGCTCCGGGAGCGGGCGGGCCGGTTCGCCCTCGAAGTCGATCAGTGACCAGAACCCGTCGGTGCCGCGCAGTGTCTGGCCGAGGTGGAGATCGCCGTGCACCCGCTGGGCGGGCCACCCGCGGCCCCGCTGGCCCAGGGCCGTGACGGCGTCGAACGCGGCGCGCAGTCCGGGGACGTACGGCACCAGTGCGGGCACCGCGTGGGCGGCCGCCTCCAGGCGCCGCACCATCGCGGCGGCCAGTTCGTCGGTCTGGGAGCGGCGCAGCGACGGTGTGGGCAGCGCGGCGGCCAGTGCGGTGTGCACCTCGGCGGTGGCCCGGCCCAGGGCGTGGGCCTCGTGCGTGAAGTCGTCGCCCGCCGCCAGGGCGCGCAGCGCGAGTTGCCAGCCGTCCTCGGCACCCCGCAGATACGGCTGGAGCACGCCGAGCGTGAGGCGTTCCGGCGCGGCGGCCTCGAACCACGCGACCGGCGCGGGAACGCGTCCGCAGCCCTGACGGGAGAGCGCGAGCGGCAGCTCCAGATCGGGGTTGGTACCCGGGAAGACCCGGCGGAAGATTTTGAGGATGTAGGAGTCGCCGTACACGAGCGAGGAGTTGGACTGCTCGGTGTCCAGTACCCGGGGGGTCAGGGCGGCGGGGATCGGCTCGGCCCCCCGGCCGAAGCGCAGCACGCCGAGACCGCCGGGCGTGCGCAGCCGCTCCAGCAGCAGCGCGGCCAGGCGCCGGTCGTGCAGTCCCTCGTAGACGGTGCGGCCGGCCAGCGGTCCGTCCGTCACATGACCGATGAGCGCGGGCGCGAGGCGCGGGGGCAGGGCGGACCGTACGCCGAGCAGCAACTGGTAGCAGTCCGCCGGGGGCTGGTCCGCCATCGTGGGCTGATGGGCCCGTACCAGCAGGTGCAGGAGCCCCGGGCCCGTATCGACGGCGGCGGAGTCGACCGGCAGTATCTCGGTCGCCGAGACGAGCGAGAAGGCGGTGATGGGCCGCCCCTTGCCCGCGAACCACCGCTGCCGGGGCAGCCATTCGTGCAGCAGCGGTCCGAGAGACGGGAGCAGGGCTGTGCTGTTCGCCAGGGTGACCTGAGCGGATGCAGCCTCCGACATGGCATCGCGTCCTTTCCCCGGGCACACCACAGGATGCGAAGAGTGTCCCGGATTGCGGCTTTGGCTGTCCGGCTGTGCGGGACGTGTCGGGTCAGGATGGTCCGTACGGACTCGACTCGGGGTGATCGAAACGCCAGGAAGATCCAAGAACACTACGGAAGTGTTCGATATGGGAGGAAGCGTGCCCCGTGCGGGGCGGTGGAAACCGCCCCGCAGGTGCCGTTCCTCTCAGGCCGGCGGTGCGTCCTTGCGCAGCCGGAACCAGTAGAAGCCGTGTCCCGCCAGAGTCAGCAGGTAGGGCCACTGACCGATGGCGGGGAAGCGCACCCCGCCGATCAGCTCAACCGGATGACGCCCGTTGAAGGACCTCAGATCGAGCTCCGTCGGCTGTGCGAACCGCGAGAAGTTGTGCACGCACAGCACGAGATCGTCCCCGTGCTCACGGGTGAAGGCGAGCACGGCGGGGTTGGAGGACGGCAGCTCGTTGTACGAGCCGAGCCCGAACGCCGGGTTCTGCTTGCGGATCTCGATCATCCGCCGCGTCCAGTGCAGCAGCGAGGAGGGCGAGGCCATCGACGCCTCGACGTTGGTGACCTGGTAGCCGTAGACCGGATCCATGATCGTGGGGAGGTAGAGCCGCCCCGGATCGCTGGAGGAGAAGCCGGCGTTCCGGTCCGGCGTCCACTGCATCGGGGTGCGTACCGCGTCCCGGTCGCCCAGCCAGATGTTGTCGCCCATCCCGATCTCGTCCCCGTAGTAGAGGATCGGGGAGCCCGGCAGCGACAGCAGCAGGGCGGTGAACAGCTCGATCTGGTTGCGGTCGTTGTCCAGCAGTGGCGCCAGCCGGCGGCGGATGCCGATGTTGGCCCGCATCCGCGGGTCCTTGGCGTACTCCGCGTACATGTAGTCGCGCTCTTCGTCCGTGACCATTTCGAGCGTCAGCTCGTCGTGGTTGCGCAGGAAGATGCCCCACTGGCACCCCGACGGGATCGCCGGGGTCTTGGCCAGGATTTCCGATACCGGGTAGCGGCTCTCGCGCCGTACCGCCATGAAGATCCGCGGCATCACCGGGAAGTGGAACGCCATGTGGCATTCGTCGCCGCCCGCCTGGTAGTCGCCGAAGTAGTCGACGACGTCCTCCGGCCACTGGTTGGCCTCGGCCAGCAGCACCGTGTCCGGGTAGTTGGCGTCGATCTCCTTGCGGACCCGCTTGAGGAAGCCGTGGGTCTCCGGGAGGTTCTCGCAGTTGGTGCCCTCGCGCTGGTACAGGTAGGGCACGGCGTCGACCCGGAAGCCGTCGATGCCGAGGTCCAGCCAGAAGCGCAGCGCGGAGATGATCTCCTCCTGCACCGCCGGGTTCTCGTAGTTGAGGTCGGGCTGGTGCGAGAAGAACCGGTGCCAGTAGTACTGCTTGCGGACCGGGTCGAAGGTCCAGTTGGACGTCTCCGTGTCGACGAAGATGATCCGGGCGTCCTGGAACTGCTTGTCGTCGTCGGCCCAGACGTAGTAGTCGCCGTACGGCCCGTCGGGGTCGGTACGGGACTGCTGGAACCAGTCGTGCTGGTCGCTGGTGTGATTCATGACGAAGTCGATGATCACGCGCATGCCGCGCTGGTGCGCGGCGTCGACGAACTCGACGAAGTCGGCGAGGTCGCCGAACTCCGGCAGCACGGCGGTGTAGTCGGACACGTCGTAACCGCCGTCGCGCAGCGGCGACTTGAAGAACGGCGGCAGCCAGAGGCAGTCGACGCCCAGCCACTGCAGATAGTCCAGCTTGGCGGTGATGCCCTTGAGGTCTCCGATGCCGTCGCCGTTGGAGTCCTGGAAGGACCGGACGAGGACTTCGTAGAAGACGGCACGCTTGAACCAGTCGGGATCGCGGTCCTTGGCCGGGGTGTCCTCGAAGGTGTCGTGGACGGGCTCGTTGACGATCATGGTGTGGGTGACCCTCCGGTCGGCGGGGACGGTCGCAGGACCGCGATGTGCGCGGGCGTGACGCCCGGTTCCAGGCGCACATAGAAGGTCCTGCCCCAGTGATAGGAATGGCCGGTGAGCTCGTCGCGCACCGGCACGCTCTCGTGCCGGTCGAGGCCGAGTTGCGGCATGTCCAACGAGACGGTCGCCTCCTGGGTGTGGTGCGGGTCGAGGTTGACGACCGTCAGAACGATGTTCGAACCGGAGCGCTTGCTGTACACGATCAGGGCGTCGTTGTCGGACGAGTGGAAGTGCACGTCACGCAGTTGCTGCAGCGCCGGGTTGCGGCGCCTGATCCGGTTGAGTGTGGTGATGAGCGGAGCCAGTGACCGGCCCTCGCGCTCGGCGGCTTCCCAGTCCCTGGGCCGGATCTCGTACTTCTCCGAGTCGAGGTACTCCTCACTGCCGTTGCGGACCGGGGTGTTCTCGCACAGCTCGTACCCCGCGTACACCCCCCAGGACGGGGAGAGGGTCGCCGCGAGCACCGCCCGTGCCTCGAAGGCCGGCCTGCCGCCTTCCTGGAGATAACCGGGAAGGATGTCGGGGGTGTTCACGAAGAAATTGGGCCTCATGAAGGAGGCCGATTCACCGGACAGTTCGGTCACGTAGTCCGTGATTTCCTGCCGGGTGTTGCGCCAGGTGAAATAGGTGTACGACTGCTGGAATCCGACGGTGGCCAGGGTGTGCATCATCGCGGGGCGGGTGAATGCCTCGGCCAGGAAGATCACGTCGGGGTCGGTGCGGTTGATGTCGGCGATCACCTTTTCCCAGAAGATCACCGGCTTGGTGTGCGGATTGTCGACCCGGAAGATGCGTACGCCGTGATCCATCCAGAAGCGCAGGATGCGTACGGTCTCCGTGACGAGGCCCCGCAGATCCTTGTCGAAGGCGATCGGATAGATGTCCTGGTATTTCTTCGGCGGATTCTCCGCATAGGCGATCGTGCCGTCCGCCCGGTGATGGAACCACTCGGGATGCTGCTTCACCCATGGATGGTCGGGCGAGCACTGGAGGGCGAAGTCCAGCGCGATCTCCATGCGCAGGGTGCGGGCCGCCTCGACGAAGTGGTCGAAGTCCTCCAGCGTGCCGAGATCCGGATGGACCGCGTCGTGACCGCCCTCCGCGGAACCGATCGCCCACGGCACACCCACGTCGTGCGCGGCGGGGGAGAGGGAGTTGTTGGGGCCCTTGCGGTGAGTGGTGCCGATGGGATGGATGGGCGGGAGGTAGACCACGTCGAAGCCCATGGCGGCGACGGCGGGCAGCCGTTCGGCCGCCGTGCGGAAGGTGCCGCTGATGATCCGGGGTGGCTTCGGGGCCGCGGCCGCCTTGCCCGTACGGCCCTTGCGGGGCGCCTTCACCGGCTCCACCCTGGCGCCCTCGGAGCGGGGGAACAGCTCGTACCAGGAGCCGAACAGCGCGCGCCTGCGCTCGACGACGAGCGGCTGCGGGCGGGACGCGGTGACCAGCTCACGGAGGGGGTGCCGGGCCAGCGCGTCGCGCGCCTCGGGGGTGAGGGCCGCGGCCAGCCGGGCGGCGGCCGGCCGGGACTCGTCGCGCAGGCCGTCGACCGCCGCCAGCACCGCCTCGCGCCCGTCGCGCTTCGGCACGCCCTCGGCGGCCCGCTCGTACAGCTCGGCGCCCTCCGCCAGGACCAGCGCGGTGTCGATCCCCGCCGGGATCTTGATCTTCGCCGCGTGCAGCCAGGTGGACACCGGATCGCTCCAGCCCTCGACCTTGTACGTCCAGCGGCCCTCGGCGTCCGGAGTCACGTCGGCGCCCCAGCGGTCGGTGCCCGGAGCGAGCTCGCGCATCGGCGTCCACGGTCCGGGGCGCCCGCTCGGGCTCCGCAGGACGACGTTGGCCGCCACCGCGTCATGACCCTCGCGGAAGACGGTCGCGGTGACCTGGAAGGTTTCGCCGGCGACCGCCTTGGCGGGCCTTCTGCCGCAGTCGACCAGCGGGCGGACGTCGAGGACGGGAATGCGACCGATCATGAAATCACCTGGGGACTGGAGCTCGGACTCGGCAGGGCGCGAACCGGGCGCGGACGGCTGAACGCGTACGCCGCGATGGTGGGGTTCGGTCCTTTCTAGCTGCTCCGTCGACGACTGATGGGGTGTGGGCATGGCCGCTCCTGTCCGCGTTCACTCGAATGGCACTCGAATGGATGAGGTAGGGGGTCCGGTGCACGGGTGTGGACCGAATGCGTGTGTCGTCCGTACCGATTGCATACGAACCGGGAGCGGATCGCCGGTGGACAGCGGATGCATCGTGCGGGGACGGTTACGGATCGCCTTCCGCTCTCATCCGAATGCAGTCGTTCCGGGTACCGGAGAAGCCTTCCCACGGATCTCGGTAGGCCAATCCGGTGGTGTGTTAACTACTCGGGCGTATCTGTGAAGGTTCGAATGCGCCGGGCTCGACCGCGCGTACGCGGGATTGCGGGGAACCGGCGTACGCGGGGCGGTACCGGTGCCACAGGGCAGCTTTCCCTGTGGCGCGAAGCCCCACAAGGCCACACGAGGGGAGGGAATCGGCCATAACGCCTGTGACGGATGTGTCTGGATCTGCGGATGGTGCGGGACGGACCCGGGAGGGACCGGCGGTGGGGGCGGTCGGACCATCAGGGGTCGCACCACCCGCCCCGGCCGCGCGCCGTGGCTGCGGCGCACCGCGCACCGCTACCGTCGAGGGTGACGGAGCGGCGCACACAGCGGTGCGTCCGCTCGGATTCGTACGTCCCCTGTAAAGGTGGAATACGTGAAGGCCATTCGTCGATTCACCGTGCGTCCCGTCCTCCCCGATCCCCTTCAACCGCTCAGCGACCTGGCGCGCAACCTGCGCTGGTCCTGGCACACCGAGACCCGAGAGCTCTTCCAGGCCGTCGACCCGGTGGCCGGCCGGACGCCGGAGTGCGATCCCGTGCGCCTGCTCGGCGCCGTGTCCGCCGGACGCCTGGCCGAGCTGGCCCGGGACGAGCAGTTCCTGCACCGGCTCAGCGAGATGTCCGCCGACCTCCGGGAGTACCTGGAGGGCCCCCGGTGGTACCAGGAGCAACGTGCCCGGGGCGACGGGCTCCCCGCCGCCATCGCCTACTTCTCGCCCGAGTTCGGAGTGACGGCGGCCCTGCCGCAGTACTCCGGCGGACTCGGCATCCTCGCCGGAGACCATCTGAAGGCCGCCAGCGACCTGGGCGTCCCCCTCGTCGGCGTCGGCCTGCTCTACCGCCACGGCTACTTCCGCCAGAGCCTGTCGCGCGACGGCTGGCAGCAGGAGCGCTACCCCGTCCTCGACCCGAACGAACTGCCGCTCACGCTCGTGCGCGAAACCGACGGGACGCCCAGCCAGGTCGTCCTGTCCCTCCCCGGCGGCCGCTCCCTGCACGCCCAGATCTGGCAGGCCCAGGTCGGCCGGGTACCGCTGCTCATGCTCGACTCCGACGTCGAGGACAACGCCCCGCTCGAACGCGAGGTCACCGACCGCCTCTACGGCGGCGGCAGCGAGCACCGGCTGCTCCAGGAGATGCTGCTCGGCATCGGCGGCGTACGCGCGGTACGGACCTACTGCCGGCTCACCGGCCACCCCGACCCCGAGGTCTTCCACACCAACGAGGGGCACGCCGGCTTCCTCGGCCTCGAACGCATCCGCGAGCTCTCCGGAACCGGCCTCGACTTCGACTCCGCGGTGGAGTCCGTCCGCGCCGGCACCGTCTTCACCACCCACACCCCGGTCCCGGCCGGTATCGACCGCTTCGACCGCGACCTGGTCGCCCGACACTTCGGCGACGACGGCGAACTGCCCGGCGTCGCGGCCGACCGCATCCTGCACCTGGGCACGGAGACGTACGCCGGCGGCGACCCCGGCGTCTTCAACATGGCGGTCATGGGGCTCCGGCTCGCCCAGCGCGCCAACGGCGTCTCCACCCTGCACGGCGCTGTCAGCCGCGAGATGTTCGCCGGACTCTGGCCGGGCTTCGACCCGCCCGAGGTCCCCATCACCTCCGTCACCAACGGGGTCCACGCACCCACCTGGGTCGCCCCCGAGGTCTACCGGCTGCGCACCGAGTCAGGGGGCACCCCCGGCCGGTGGGACTCCGTCGCGCAGATCCCCGACCGGCAGCTCTGGGACCTGCGCCGCACCCTGCGCGAACAACTGGTCACCGAAGTGCGGGAGCGGCTGCGCGCCTCCTGGCTGACCCGCGGCGCACAGGCCGCCGAACTCGGCTGGATCGACGGCGTGCTGGACCCCGGCGTGCTCACCATCGGCTTCGCCCGCCGGGTGCCCTCGTACAAGCGGCTGACGCTGATGCTGCGCGACCGGGACCGGCTGCGGGCGCTGCTCCTGCACCCCGAGCGCCCGGTCCAGATCGTCGTGGCGGGCAAGGCGCACCCGGCCGACGACAGCGGGAAGCGCCTGGTGCAGGAGCTGGTCCGGTTCGCCGACGACCCACGGGTCCGCCACCGCATCGTCTTCCTGCCCGACTACGGGATGGCGATGGCCCAGAAGCTCTACCCGGGCTGCGACGTCTGGCTGAACAACCCGCTGCGCCCGCTGGAGGCCTGCGGTACGAGCGGGATGAAGGCGGCGCTCAACGGCTGCCTCAACCTGTCCGTCCTCGACGGCTGGTGGGACGAGTGGTTCGAGCCGGACTTCGGCTGGGCCATCCCGACGGCCGACGGATCCGCGCTGGACGAGGACCGGCGCGACGATCTGGAGGCGAACGCCCTCTACGAGCTGATCGAGGACCGGGTCGCGCCGCGCTTCTACGACCAGGGCGAGGAGGGACTTCCCGGACGCTGGATCGAGATGGTCCGCTCCACCCTGGGCACGCTGGGCCCCAAGGTGCTGGCCGACCGGATGGTCCGGGAGTACGTGGAGCGGCTGTACGCCCCCGCGGCGCAGGCCCGGCGCACGCTGGATCCCGCCGCGGCGCGGGAGCTCGCCGGCTGGAAGGCCAGGGTACGGGCGGCCTGGCCCCGGGTGGCCGTCGACCATGTCGAGGCGGTGACGCCCACCGCGCCGGGCGGCTCGGCCGAACTGGGCGCCACGCTGGCGCTGCGGGTCCGGATCAGCCTCGGGGCGCTGGAGCCGGACGACGTGGAGGTACAGGCGGTGGCCGGCCGCGTCGACTCCGCCGACGCGATCTCCGACGCCCAGGTCTTCCCGCTGAAACCGGCGGGCGGCCAGGACCTGGAGGGCCGCTGGCTGTACGACGGCCCGCTCGCCCTCGACCGCACCGGTCCGTACGGCTACACCGTGCGGGTGCTGCCGGCCCACCGGCTGCTGGCCACGGGTGCCGAACTCGGCCTGGTCGCCCAGCCGACGGAGGCGACGGGTGAGGGCGCGGGTGTGCTGATGCGCTGAACCGCACGCAGCCGCCCGGGAGGAGTGATCTCTCCCGGGCGGCTGCCGTATCAGGTGCGCGTCATGCGGTGGTGCTGCCTTCGGAAGGCCCTGAGGCCAGGGCTCAGAAGGTGAGCTTGAAGCTGTTGATCTTGCCGGTGTCGCCCGAGTAGACGTCCTGGACCTTCAGCTTCCAGGTGCCGTTCGCCACCTCCGAGGAGGCGTTGACGGTGTACGTCGTCTTGACGTTGTCCACCGAGTCGCTCGACGAGGAGTTCTTCAGGCGGTAGGCGGTGCCGTCCGGGGCGACCAGGTCGATGACCAGGTCACCGCGGTAGGTGTGGGTGATGTCCACGCCGACCTTGAGGGTGCTGGGGGCGTTGCCGGTGCGGCCGGTGACGGTGACCGAGCTGGTGACGGCCGCACCGCTGTCCGGGATGGAGACGGCCGTGGCGTTCTCGAAGACCGTGCCGCCGGGGTCGGTGCCGCCGGGACGGGTACCGACGTTGATGCCGGCCCAGGCGTTGGCGACGGCGGTGTACTCGGCGCTCGTCGTGCCGTACAGCTCGCCGGCCGCGGCGAGCGTGCCCGTGCGGGCGGCCGCGTAGTTGGTCGTGGAGGTGAACTTGGTGGTGAGCGCCTTGAACCAGATCAGCGCGGCCTTGTCGCGGCCGATGCCGGTCACCGGCAGGCCGTCGGAGGTCGGGGAGTCGTAGGAGACGCCGTTGATGGTCTTGGCGCCGCTTCCCTCCGAGAGGAGGTAGAAGAAGTGGTTGGCCGGGCCCGACGAGTAGTGCACGTCGACGTTTCCGATGCCGGAGTACCAGGCGTCCTTGGACGCGCCGTCCTTGCTCGGCTTGTCCTGGTAGCGCAGCGGGGTGCCGTCGCCGTTGATGTCGATCTTCTCACCGATGAGGTAGTCGCCCTTGTCGGTGGTGTTGTTCGCGTAGAACTCGACGGCGGTGGCGAAGATGTCGCTGGTCGCCTCGTTCAGGCCACCGGACTCACCGCTGTAGTTCAGGTCCGCGGTGTTGGAGGTGACGCCGTGCGTCATCTCGTGCGCGGCCACGTCCAGCGCGGTCAGCGGGGAGGCGTTGCCGCTGCCGTCGCCGTACGTCATGCAGAAGCAGCTGTCGTCCCAGAAGGCGTTGACGTAGTTGTTGCCGTAGTGGACGCGGGAGTACGCGCCGACGCCGTCGCCCTTGATGCCGTTGCGGCCGTGGACGTTCTTGTAGTAGTCCCACGTCTCGGCCGCGCCGTAGTGGGCGTCCGCCGCCGCGGTCTCCGCGTTCGAGGCGAGGCCGTTGCCCCAGACGTCGTCGGAGCCGGAGAAGAGGGTGCCCGTGCCGGACGTGCCGTGGTTCAGGTTGTACGTCTTGTGGTTGCCGCGGGTGGTGTCGGTCAGCGTGTACGACGGGGCGGTGCCCAGCGTGACCTGCCCGCTGTACTCCGTGTTGCCGACGCCGTTCTCGATGGCCTGCCACTCGTAGAGCTTCGCTCCGGAGGTGGCGTCGGTGATGACGTGGAGGGCGTTCGGGGTGCCGTCCTCCTGGAGTCCGCCGACCACGGTCTCGTAGGCGAGCTGCGGGGTGCCCGACGCCATCCAGATGACCTTGCGGGGCGCCTTGTCCGCCGCGGTCTTCGACGAACCGTCCGCCTTGGCGAGGCCGACGGCCTGCTTCTCGGCGGTCGCCGGGGCCACGTCCGCGGTCAGGTCGACGGCCTTGAGCTGCGCCGAGGTGGTCCTGGACGCCTTGGTGACGCTCTTGGTCGCGCCGGACTTCGACTCCTGGACGACCAGGTCGCCGCCGAGGACGGGGAGGCCGCCGAAGGTGCGCTCGTAACGGGTGTGCGTGGTGCCGTCGTTGTCCTGGATGACGTCCTTGACGACGAGCTTCTCCTGCGAGCCGAGCCCGAGCTTCGCGGCCGCGGCCGAGGTGCCGGCGCTCGCTTCGCGGATCAGCTCGGCCCGCTGCGAGGGCGAGAGCTGCTTGGCCAGTGCGCCGGGATTGGGCTGTGAGGCCGAGGGGGCGGCCTGGGCGGCACCACCGGGTGTGGCGGTGGCGGTGCCGGTCTGGACTCCTACGGCGAGGAGGGCTGCTGCGGCTATCAGAGCGCCGGTCGCGGTGGTACGACGGCTGAGCGTGGATCTCACGCGGACTCCTTCTGCGAGGGGGGTACCGGCGGCCGGGGAAGCCGTCCGGGCAGAGCAAGCAGTGCGCAGAACGGGGTGAACAGTGTCAGCAGAAGGCGTTGTCTGTCAGGACCGCGTCAACAAGTTGGCCGGAATTCGTCCGTTGCAGGAATAGTCGTGTTCGTTAAGCGGACGTTTCGCCGATCATTGCCGCGAGATCACACGGGGGCCCGGAAGCCCAAACGCGCAGGGGGAGTTGAGGTTGTGTCCGCACGTGACGTGTACGACGGGAACGTGAAGGGGCGCGCAGGTCCCACCAGGCGAGACGGCTGCGCACTGTGGCGCGTTCCGCGCCCCCGCGCCGCCCTCAGGCCAGGCTCTCCCGCCACGCCCGGTGCAGTCCGGCGAACCGGCCCGTGCCGCCGATCAGTTCGGCCGGGGCGCCGTCCTCCACGATCCGGCCGTGCTCCATCACCAGGACCCGGTCCGCGATCTCCACGGTCGACAGCCGGTGGGCGATGACCACCGCGGTGCGGCCGTGCAGCACGGTGTCCATCGCCCGCTGCACCGCCCGCTCGCCCGGGATGTCCAGGGAGCTCGTCGCCTCGTCGAGGATCAGGACCGCCGGATTGGCGAGCAGGGCGCGGGCGAACGCGACCAACTGGCGCTGACCTGCCGAGATCCGGCCACCCCGCTTGCGTACGTCCGTGTCGTATCCGTCGGGCAGACCGGCGATGAAGTCATGGGCGCCGATCGCCTTGGCGGCCTGCTCGATCTCCGCACGGGTCGCGTCCGGGCTGCCGATCGCGATGTTCTCCGCGACCGTGCCGGAGAACAGGAAGGCCTCCTGGGTCACCATCACCACCCCGCGCCGCAGCTCGGGAGTGGCGAGGTCCCGCAGATCGGTGCCGTCCAGCAGCACGCGTCCCTCGGTCGGGTCGTAGAAGCGGGCCAGCAGCTTGGCCAATGTCGACTTGCCCGCGCCCGTGGAGCCGACCACGGCGACCGTCTGGCCGGCCGGAATGGTCAGATCGAAGCGCGGCAGTACCTCACCACCCGTGCGGTAGGCGAAACGCACCCCGTCGAAGACCACCTCGCGGCCCGGATGTTCATCCACCGAGGCCGGCAGCTCCCGGGGCTCCAGGGCCTCGGGGACGGTGGGCGTCTGGGCCAGCAGCCCCGCGATCTTCTCCAGCGAAGCCGCGGCCGACTGGTAGGAGTTGAGGAACATGCTGAGCCGGTCGATCGGGTCGTAGAGCCGCCGCAGATACAGGACCATCGCGGCCAGCACCCCGAGGGCGAGGCTTCCGGACGCGACGCGGTAGGCACCCCACAGTACGATTCCGGCCACGGCGGTGTTGGCCACCAGCCGGGACCCGACGACATAGCGCGCGTTCTCCAGCATCGCGTCGCCGTTGGTGCGCCGGTGCTCGTGGTTCAGCTTCCGGAAGACCTCGTCGTTGACCGGCTCCCGGCGGAACGCCCGGACGGGCCGGATCCCGTTCATCGTCTCCGCGAACTTCACGATCACCGCCGCGATCGCCGTCGACCGCGACGCGAAGATCACCGCGGCCCGTCGCTGATAGAGCCGCACCAGCAGATACAGCGGTACGAAGGACAGGACGGCGACGGCACCCGTGCCGAAGTCGAGCCAGAGCAGCATCAGGGAGATGGAGACGAAGGAGAGGACGACACCGATCAGCTCCTGGAGGCCCTCGCTCAGCAGCTCCCGCAGTGACTCCACATCGGTGGTGGAACGCGAGATCAGCCGCCCCGATGTGTACCGCTCGTGGAAGTCCACGCTCAGCGCCTGCGCATGGCGGAAGATCCGGCCCCGCAGATCGAGCAGCACGTCCTGGTTGACCCGCGCGGACGCCTTGATGAAGGCGTACTGCATGGCGCCCGCACCGGCCGAGCAGAGCGCGTAGCCGAGGGCCACCGCGATCAGCGGCCCGTAGTCCTCGTCCCGGAACGCGGGCACCCCGCTGTCGATGGCGTACGCCACGAGCAACGGCCCCGCCTGCACCGCGGCCTGCTGGATCAGCAGGAACAGCGCGGCGACCACGACCCGGCCCCGCAGGGGCCGCAGCAACGACACGAGCAGCGCGCGGGTGGCGCCGCGCGGGGTGGGCAGGTCGTCGCGGTCGAAGGGGTCCCCGGCACGCTCGGCGGGTGCCACGGCCACCGCTTCCGGCGACCCGCTCTCCTCGCTGTCGCCCGGCTCCGTGGGACGTCCGGTCGTGGTGCTCGTCATCGGGTGCTGCTCTCCTCGGCAGGGGCGTGGGGGCCCGTAAGGTCATCGGCCATCGGGTCATCGCCCATCGGGCCCGGAGGGAACGCGTCCGCGGGTTCCCCGCCGCCCGTGACGCCCGCGCCGGACATCAGCCAGGCGTACTCGGCGTTGCTGCGCAGCAGTTCCTGATGGGTGCCGACCGCGCTGATCCGGCCGTCGGTCAGCAGCGCCACCCGGTCGGCGAGCATCACGGTGGACGGCCGGTGCGCGACCACGATCGCCGTGGTCTCCTCCAGCACACGCCGCAGCGCCGCCTCGACCAGCGTCTCCGTGTGCACGTCCAGGGCGGAGAGCGGATCGTCCAGCACCAGGAAGCGCGGCCGGCCGACGACGGCCCTGGCCAGCGCGAGACGCTGGCGCTGGCCGCCGGAGAGGCTGAGGCCCTGCTCGCCGACCTGGGTGTCGACGCCGTGCGGCAGATCGTGGACGAAGTCGGCCTGCGCGACGGACAGGGCCCGCCGCAACTCCTCCTCGCCCCCGCCGCCGGCGCCCATCAGCACGTTCTCCCCGACGCTCGCGGAGAAGAGCGTGGGCTCCTCGAACGCCACCGACACCAGCTCGCGCAACCGCTCACGCGGCATCGCGGTGATGTCCTCGCCGTCCAGCGTGATCCGCCCCGACGTGGCGTCGTGCAGCCGGGGAACGAGCGCGGTGAGCGTGGTCTTGCCGGATCCGGTGGCCCCGACCAGGGCCATCGTCTCGCCCGGCCGGATCCGCAGATCGATCCGCTTCAGGACGGGGACGGAATCCTCCTCCGCGTCCGGGTAGCGGAACCCGACGCCTTCGAAGACCATGCCTCCGGCCTCGGGCCGGTCATCACGGGCAGCGCTCCCGGACACCGAGGTGTCCTCCTCCTCCGCCACGTCCATGACCTCGAAGAACCGCTCCGTCGCCGTCGCCGACTCCTGGCTCATCGCGAGCAGAAAGCCGATCGACTCGACCGGCCACCGCAGCGCCAGCGCCGTGGACAGGAAGGCGACCAGAGTGCCCGCCGACAGACCGCCGTCCGCGACCTGGATCGTGCCGATGACCAGCGCGGCCCCGATCGCGAGTTCGGGGATCGTCGTGATGAGCGCCCAGATGCCCGCGAGCAGCCGTGCCTTGCCGAGCTCCGTGGTGCGCAGCCGCTCGGAGAGCGCCCGGAAGGCGAGCGCCTGGCTGCGGTGCCGGCCGAAGCCCTTGATGATGCGGATGCCGAGCACGCTCTCCTCGACCACCGTCGTCAGATCGCCGACCTGGTCCTGGGCCCTGCGCGCCACGACCGAGTACTTGGTCTCGAAGACGGAACAGATGATCACCAGCGGCACGACGGGCGCGAGCAGCACCAGACCGAGCGTCCACTCCTGGAACAGCAGGATCACGAAACCGACCAGGATCGTGGTGGTGTTGACCAGCAGAAACGTCAGCGGAAAGACCAGGAACATCCGCAGCAGCATCAGATCCGTGGTGCCGCGCGACAGCAGCTGACCGGAGGACCACCGGTCGTGGAAGGCCACCGGAAGCCGCTGCAGATGCCGGTAGAGGTCCGCCCGCATCGACGCCTCGACACCCGCCAGCGGACGCGCCACCATCCATCGCCGCACCCCGAACAGGACCGCCTCGGCGATCCCCAGAAGCAGCAGGAACAGCGCGCCGAGCCAGACACCGCCCGGGTCCTGATGGGCGACCGGCCCGTCCACGATCCACTTCAGTACGAGTGGGATCACCAGACCGATGCACGAGGCGACGATCGCGATCAGGGCCGCACCGGCCATACGGTTGCGGACCGGCTTCACATACGGCCACAGCCGCAGCAGGGACTGCGCGGCGGACCGGTCCTTGGGCGCTACATGTTCTTCGGGCATCAGGGGCGAGCCTACGGTTCACCACTGACATCGCTCACCTTTTTTTCTCCTCCGGGCCGAGGGGCGACGCCCCATGACCGAGGACGGTCGTAGTGCGGCATCAACCGATCGGAGGATGCCGGTTCGAGCGCGATGGCGGATGCCGCGCAGGGCCTCGCGCCCGCGATGCTCACAGGCATGGCAATCATCGAGGTGGACGGGGTGCGCAAGGCCTACGCGGGCCGCCCCGTGGTCGACGGCGTGACCTTCTCCGTGGACGAGGGGGAGATCTTCGGGATTCTCGGCCCCAACGGTGCGGGCAAGACCACCACCGTCGAATGCGTCGAGGGGCTACGGGTTCCCGACGCCGGTACGGTCCGGGTCGCCGGTCTCGACCCCGTCGCCGACCACGACCGCGTGACCCTCCTGCTGGGCGCGCAGCTCCAGGAGAGCGAACTCCAGCCGAAGATCACCGTGGGCGAGGCGCTGGAGCTGTACAGCGCCTTCTACCCGCACCCCGCCGACTGGCGCCCGCTCGCCGAACGGCTCGGGCTGCACACGAGACTCACCACCCGGTTCGCCCGGCTCTCCGGCGGCCAGAAGCAGCGCCTGTCCATCGCGCTGGCCCTCGTCGGCAACCCCCGGGTCGTGGTCCTCGACGAGCTCACCACCGGACTGGACCCGCGAGCGCGGCGCGACACCTGGCAACTGATCGAAGAGGTACGGGACAGCGGGGTCACGGTCCTGCTGGTCACCCACTTCATGGAGGAGGCCCAGCGCCTCTGCGACCGGATCGCGGTGATCGACCGGGGCAGACTCGCCGCCCTCGACACCCCGACCGGACTGATCGCCAGGGCCGGCAGCTCCACAGCCATCTCCTTCACGCCCTCCGAGCCGCTCCCCGACGCCGAACTGGCCGGACTGCCCGGTGCGCGCTCGTACGAGACCAGGAACGGACGGATCTCCATCAACGGCACCGACGAGACCGTCAACGCCGTCATCTCGCTGCTGGCCCGGCTCCGGATCACCGCGCGGCAGCTCCGCGTCGCCGAAGCCACCCTCGACGACGCGTTCCTCGACCTGACCGAGCACCCCGGCCCCGCGGACGAGCGCGGACTGACAGAACAGGCAGCCTGAGATGGCCACGGCGAACACCGTTTCCGCGCCCCGCACCGCCCCCTCGCACGCCTCGCTCGCGGTCGTGAGGTCCGAGGCCCGGCTCTTCCTCCGCGAGCCCGGCAGCCTGTTCTGGATCCTCGCCTTCCCGACCGTACTCATGACGATCCTCGGCCTGATCCCGTCCTTCCGGGAGCACGACGACGCGCTCGGCGGGCGCCGCGTCATCGACCTGTACGTTCCCGTGGCCGTGCTGCTCGCCATGATCATGGCCGGTCTGCAGGCGATGCCGCCCGTACTCACCGGCTACCGCGAACGCGGGATCCTGCGCCGCATGTCCACCACCCCCGTGCGGCCCTCCGCGGTGCTCGGCGCGCAGATCGTCCTGCACGGCGCCGCCGCGCTCGGCTCCGCCCTGCTCGTGATGGCCGTCGGCCGGATCGCCTTCGGAGTACGGCTGCCGGGACAGCCGTTCGGCTATCTGCTCGGGCTGCTGCTGGCCGTCGCCTGCGTGCTGGCGCTGGGCGCGCTGGTCTGCGCCGTCTCGCGCACCACCAAGATCGCGGCCGCCATCGGCTCGGTCGTCTTCTTCGTGACGATGTTCACCGCCGGTGTCTGGGTGCCGGTGCAGACCATGCCCGGCACACTCCGCCACATCGTCCAGGTCACCCCGTTCGGCGCGGCCTCCCAGGTGCTGGACCGCGCGGCCGCCGGCGCCTGGCCGAGCTGGGCGTACCTGGGCGTGGTGGCACTGTGGACCGTACTGGCGGCGACGGCAGCGATCCGTACGTTCCGCTGGGAGTAGGCGTTACGGGAGACTCCACCCATGAACGCGGGGGAGAGGAAGACCATGACCGGTGTGACGACGGCCGAGCAGTGGTGGGAGCGGTTCTTCCGGCACGGACCGTACGGTCTGCTCGCCCTGGCCACCGTGGTCTCCGCCGTGACCAGCGGGCTCATCATGTCCCGCACGGACGTGTACGTTGCCGCGGTGCTGCTCCCGGCCGCGCTCGCCCTGCAGTTCCTGTGGAGCCGGATCGCGGCCGAACAGGGATCACGCGCCGCCCGGGCCTACTTCGTCGTCCGCACCCTGCTGGCCTTCGGACTGACCTGGTGCAACCCGTTCTTCTCGATCTACGCCGTACTCGGCTACTTCGACGCCGGCCGGCTGCTGCCGCCCAGGGCCATGCGGGCCGGGCTGCTGGCCATCGCCGTCATCATGGCGGGGTCGCAGTCCGGCAGCGGCCTGCCGCCCGTCACTTTCATGAACTGGGTCGTCTTCGCCATCGTGCTGGCCGTGCACGTGAGCCTCACCATGGTCTTCGCCCAGATCGGCAACCGGGAGGCCGAGCAGGCGCGTACCCGGACCGACACCATCACCGCACTGGAGTCGGCCAACGCCCGGCTCGAACAGGCGCTGGCGGAGAACGCCGGGCTGCACGCCCAGCTCCTCGTCCAGGCACGTGAGGCCGGGGTGGCCGACGAGCGCAGCCGGCTGGCCGCCGAGATCCACGACACCATCGCCCAGGGACTCACCGGCATCATCGCCCAGCTCCAGGCCGTGACCTCCACGGCGGAGACCGACCCCGTCCTCGCCGGCGAGCACCTCGCGCGGGCAGCCGCTCTCGCCCGGCACAGCCTCGGCGAGGCGCGCCGCTCCGTGCACAACCTCGTCCCGTCGGCGCTGGTCCACGACGACCTGCCCGGCGCCCTGGAGAAGACGGTCACCGCCTGGTCGGAACGGACCGGGGTGCGGGCCGAGTTCACCGTCACCGGCACCGCCGAGCCCCTGCACGACGAGGTCGGCGCCACCCTGCTGCGCATCACGGAGGAGGCCCTCGCCAACGCGGCCCGGCACGCGGGAGCCTCCCGGGCCGGCATCACCCTGTCGTACATGGGCGACGAGATATCGCTGGACGTACGGGACGACGGCCGCGGCTTCGACCCCGCCGCACTGCCGCCGTACCGGGGCGCCGGCGGATTCGGGCTCGGCGGCATGCGGGCGCGCGCCGAACGCATCGCGGGCACCGTCGAGGTGGAGACCGGCCCCGGCCTCGGCACCGCCGTCTGCGCCCGGGTCCCGATGGTCCGGCAGGGCTGACCGCCGGCCGACGCAGTACGGTGAGCCGCTATGGCTCAGGAACCCGCACGCGTCATCACGCTGATCGTCGTCGACGACCACCCCGTCGTCCGGGACGGACTGCGCGGCATGTTCGAGTCGGCCGCGGAGTTCCGGGTACTGGGTGAGGCGGCCGACGGTGTCGAGGGCGTCGACATGGCCGTCCGGCTCGACCCCGACGTCGTGCTCATGGACCTGCGGATGCCGGGCGGCGGCGGAGTCGCGGCGATCACCGAGCTGACCCGGCGCGGCGCCCGTTCCAGGGTCCTGGTCCTCACCACGTACGACACCGACTCCGACACCCTGCCCGCGATCGAGGCGGGTGCCACCGGCTATCTGCTCAAGGACGCGCCCCGCGACGAGCTCTTCACCGCCGTCCGCGCCGCCGCCGACGGGCGCACCGTCCTGTCGCCCGCCGTCGCCTCCCGGCTGATCTCACGGGTGCGCGCCCCCGTCGCGCCCGGCCACGAGGCGCTGTCCGCGCGCGAGCGCGAGGTGCTCCGGCTCGTCGCCCGGGGGACGTCGAACCGGGAGATCGCGGCCGAGCTGTTCATCAGCGAGGCGACCGTGAAGACCCACCTCACCCATGTCTTCGCCAAATTGGGCGCCAAGGACCGGGCCGCCGCGGTCGCGGTCGCGTACGAACGCGGCATCCTCGGCTGACCGCTCTGCGCCGCGGCTACGACCTCACCCGCAGCAGCAGCACGGACCTCTCCGGCACCGTGAAGGGCGCGCCGCCCTCGTGGACCGTGCCCGGTGCGGCGGACTGGTCCTCCCGCGAGGTGTCCAGGACCAGTTCGTACGCGTCCGCCCACGGTGGTCCCGGCAGCAGGAAGTCCGCGGGCCGGTCCCCGGCGTGCAGGACCGCGAGGAAGCTGTCGTCGGTCACCTGCTCGCCCCGGGCGTCTCGGCCCGGGATGTCGCGGCCGGAGAGGTAGAGCCCGACCGTGGCGGCCGGTGCGTACCAGTCCTCCTCCGTCATCTCCGCGCCCTGCCGGGTGAACCACGCCAGGTCCCGCAGCCCGTCGGGTGCCTGGGCCCGGCCGGAGAAGAACGCCCGGCGCCGCAGCACCGGATGGGTGTGGCGCAGCGCGAGGACCCGGGCCGTCAGCTCGGTCAGCTCCCGCCACTGCGGCTGCTCCAGCAGCGACCAGTCCACCCAGCCGGTCTCGTTGTCCTGGCAGTAGGCGTTGTTGTTGCCTCCCTGGGTGCGGCCCATCTCGTCCCCCGCGACGAGCATCGGCACCCCCGTCGACAGCAGCAGCGTGGTGAGGAGGTTGCGCAGCTGGCGGCGGCGCAGCGCGTTGACACCGGCGTCGTCGGTCTCGCCCTCGGCGCCGCAGTTCCAGGCCCGGTTGTCCGAGGTGCCGTCCCGGTTGCCCTCACCGTTGGCCTCGTTGTGCTTGTGCTCGTAGCTCACCAGGTCGCGCAGGGTGAACCCGTCGTGCGCGGTGACGAAGTTGACGGAGGCGTATGGTCGCCGGCCGCCCCAGGCGTAGAGGTCGCTCGACCCGGTCAGGCGGTAGCCGAGATCGCGTACGTCCGGGAGGGCGCCGCGCCAGAAGTCCCGTACGGCGTCCCGGTACCGGTCGTTCCACTCGGTCCACAGCGGGGGGAACGCGCCCACCTGGTAGCCGCCGTTGCCGACGTCCCACGGTTCGGCGATCAGCTTCACCCGGCGCAGCACCGGGTCCTGGGCGATCACCGCGAGGAACGGGGACAGCATGTCGACGTCGTGCATCGACCGGGCCAGCGCCGCGGCCAGGTCGAAGCGGAATCCGTCGACGCCCATCTCGGTGACCCAGTAGCGGAGCGAGTCGGTGATCAGGCGCAGCACGTTCGGCTGCACCACGTGCAGGGTGTTGCCGCAGCCCGTGTAGTCCGCGTATCTGCGGGCGTCGGCCTGGAGCCGGTAGTAGCCGCGGTTGTCGATGCCGCGCAGCGACAGCATCGGGCCCAGTTCGCCCGCCTCGGCCGTGTGGTTGTAGACGACGTCGAGGATCACCTCGATCCCCGCGTCGTGCAGGGCGCGCACCATCCGCTTGAACTCGCCGACCTGCTCGCCCGCCGTGCCGCTCGCGGAGTACGCGGCGTGCGGGGCGAAGTAGCCGATCGAGTTGTAGCCCCAGTAGTTGCGCAGCCCGCGCCGCAGCAGATGGTCCTCGTGGGCGAACTGGTGCACCGGCAGCAGCTCCACCGCCGTCACCCCCAGGCGCTGGAGATGGCCGATGGCCGCCGGGTGCGCGAGACCCGCGTAGGTGCCGCGCAGCTTCTCGGGGATACCGGGGTGGCGGGCGGTGAAGCCGCGCACGTGCAGTTCGTAGATGACGGAGTCGGCCCAGGGCGTCTTGGGGCGGCGGTCCTCGGCCCAGTCGTCGTCGTCATGGACGACCACTCCCTTGGGGACGTACGGAGCGGAGTCCCGCTCGTCGCGCACGGTGTCGGCGACATGCTGCTGGGGCCAGTCCCTCACATGGCCGTACACCTCGGCCGGAAGGGTGAAATCGCCGTCGACGGCCCGTGCGTACGGATCGAGGAGCAGCTTCGCCGCATTCCACCGGGCACCCGTCCACGGGTCCCAGCGGCCGTGCACCCGGTAGCCGTAGCGCCGGCCGGGCCGCACACCGGGCACGAAGCCGTGCCAGATCTCATGGGTCAGCTCGGTCAGCGGGAGGCGGGTCTCGGTGCCGTCCTCGTCGAAGAGGCAGAGCTCGACGGCCTCCGCCCCGCCGGCCCAGAGGGCGAAGTTGGTGCCCGCGATCCCGTCGGGGCCCACGCGGAAGCGGGCTCCCAGGGGGGTAGGAGCCCCCGGCCACACCGCGGGCGCCCGCGGTGCGGGGCCGGTGGCCCGGCCGGATCCGGTGGCGGGCGCACGCTCCACCGCCGCCGTCCCGGACGGCCCCGTGGCCGTCCTCGGCACTGCCTCCTGCTCGGCTGCGCTCGACACCTGCTCGCCTCCCGCGGCTCATGGGACCGGCACCGGAAAGGGGGTGTGCGGCGTCCCGGCCGCGGCTCCCCGAGTGTGGTCGTCCTCTCTGTTCTGCCCACGCGGGGGCCCGCACTCACGTTTCCCCCGGACCGCCCGCGTCGTTGGGGGGACGTGAACCACGTAGCGAAGAAGGCAGGGGCGAGCCCGGCGACCGTGAAGGCCCGGTCGGGACTGCTCGCCGTACTGGCCGTACTGGCTGTCCTGACGGGCTGCTCGGGTACGGATTCGATCATCGGCGGGAAGTCCCGCTCGCCGCAGGAAGCCATCCGGATCACCCCGCTGGACGGGGCCGAGGACGTCGCGCCGGACACCCGGGTCGAGGTGAAGGTCCCCGACGGGCGGCTGGAGAGCGTCGAGGTGACCCGGATCGAGGACGCGCAGCAGCAGGAGGTGCGGGGCCTGATCGCCGAGGACGGGCGCTCCTGGTCCCCGCAGGGGGTGTCCGCCCGGCTCGGGCTCGCCGCCAAGTACAGCGTCGACGTGGTGGCCGTGGACGGTGCGGGGCACCGCTCGGCCCGCCACACCACCTTCACCACCCAGGTCCCCCAGCACCGCTTCATCGGGTACTTCAAACCGGAGAACCGGTCGACGGTCGGCACCGGAATGATCGTCTCCTTCGCGTTCAACCGGCCCGTCACCCGTCGCGCGGCCGTGCAGCGGGCGATCCGGGTGACGGCCGATCCGGCGGTCGAGATCGCGGGGCACTGGTTCGGCGACAAGCGGCTGGACTTCCGCCCGGCCGCCTACTGGCAGCCGGGCACCGAGGTGACCGTCGAGGTGGGGCTGCGCGATGTGGAGGGGGCGCCGGGGGTGTACGGCAGCCAGCGCAAGACGGTCCGCTTCACCGTCGGCCGGGAGCAGGTGTCCTTGGTGGACTCGGCCGCGCACACGATGGAGGTGCGCCGGGACGGGCAGCTCGTCTCGACCGTCCCGATCACCGCGGGCTCCCCGACGACGACCACGTACAACGGCAAGATGGTGGTCAGTGAGATGCACGAGGTGACGCGGATGGACGGGCGGACCGTGGGCTTCGGCGGCGAGTACGACATCAAGGACGTCCCGCACGCCATCCGGCTCACCGAGTCCGGCACCTTCCTGCACGGCAACTACTGGTCCGACGACGACATCTTCGGCTCGACGAACGTCAGCCACGGCTGCATCGGGCTGCGCGACGTGCAGGGCGGCAGCGGCTCCACCCCGGCCGGCTGGTTCTTCGACCGGACGCTGATCGGGGACGTCGTCGAGGTCATCAACTCCAAGGACAAGAAGGTCGCTCCGGACAACGGCCTGGGCGGCTGGAACCTGGACTGGAAGCGCTGGAAGGAGGGTTCCGCACTCCGCTGACACCCGCGGGCGTCCCCCTCGACGGCGCGGCCGCTCCGGCCGCGCCGTCCGGCGTACCGGCCCCGTGGCCGCGGCAGCACCTCCGACCAGGCGAAGTCCCGGGACGAGTTGGGACTGAACGGTGACATTCCGGGGGAGATCTGCCCGCAGTCGGTGTGATTATCTTTCGCTGAGCGCGCATGTGCAGCGTGCGGGGGTGGGAGCCTGCGGGCTTCCTGGGGCCTTGGCGGGGCCAGGCCGTGTGAGGGGAGACGACCACATTGAACGGGCAGCCGATATCGGGGGCATCGGCCGGGGCGGACAGCAGGCGGCGGGGGCGTGGGTCCACGGGTGTGCTGGCTCTGGTACTGGGTGCGCTGCTGTTGCTGGTGACGGCGTGCGGCGGGGGAGACACCGACGGCGGGAGCAAGGGCGGCAAGGCGGCCGGGGCGGGGACCGGGGACACCGCGGCCTCGCAGGCCGTCGTGAACATCGTGCCGAAGGACGGGGCCGACTCCGTCGCCACGAGCGGGGCGCTGAAGATCTCGGCCGAGCAGGGGAAGCTGGCCACGGTCAAGGTCTCCGACCCGAAGGGGGCGGAGGTCAAGGGGAAGATCGCGGCCGACGGGGCGAGCTGGGAGCCGGACCGGCACCTGGCATCGGCGACGAAGTACAAGGTCCACGCGGTCGCCAAGGACGCGAAGGGCCGTGAGTCGGCGAAGGACACCACCTTCACCACGCTGGTTCCGAAGAACACCTTCATCGGGCAGTACACCCCGGAGGACGGTTCCACGGTCGGCGTCGGCATGCCGGTCTCGATCCACTTCACCCGCGGCATCACCGACCCGGAGTCGGTCGAGAAGGCCATCGAGGTGACGGCCGAGCCCGCCGTCGCGATCGAGGGCCACTGGTTCGGCAACGACCGTCTGGACTTCCGTCCCGAGGACTACTGGGCCGCGGGTACCAAGGTGACCGTGAAGCTCGACCTCGACGGTGTCGAGGGACGTCCGGGGGTCTACGGCAAGCAGGCCAAGACGGTCTCGTTCACCGTCGGACGCCGGCAGGTCAGCACCGTCGACGCGGAGTCGCACCGGATGAAGGTCGTCCGCGACGGCAAGCAGATCAAGGACATCCCGATCTCGGCGGGTGCCCCGGCCACCACCACGTACAACGGCCAGATGGTCATCAGCGAGAAGCTCCAGGTGACCCGGATGAACGGTGACACCGTGGGCTTCGGCGGTGAGTACGACATCAAGGACGTGCCGCACGCGATGCGCCTGTCCACGTCGGGCACGTTCATCCACGGCAACTACTGGGGCGGATCGGGCATCTTCGGCGCGACCAACACCAGCCACGGCTGTGTCGGTCTCCAGGACGCGCGCGGTGCCGGTGACCCGAGCACTCCGGCTGCCTGGTTCTTCAACAACTCCCTCATCGGGGACGTCGTGGTCGTCAAGAACTCCCACGACAGCACGATCCAGCCGGACAACGGTCTCAACGGCTGGAACATGAGCTGGTCGGAGTGGACCGCGTAGGTCCCGGCCCGCAGGCCCCGCGACGACGCCCGGCTCCCGGGACCTCGATGAGGTCCCGGGAGCCGGGCGTCGTCGCGGGGCCGTGGAACGGGCGCCGTCGCCGGTCAGCCCGCCAGCACGATCGCGGTCAGGACGAAGCCCTCTCGCACGGTCCACTTCCCGGTGAACGCGTCATGGCGCCGTCCGGCCACCTCGGGGCCGGGCACCAGGAGACGGGCCGAGAACGTGCCCGCGTCCGGGTCGAAGTCGAGTTCCGCCTCGGTGAAGTCGAGCTCACGCCGGGTCAGTGGATACCAGGTCTTGAACACCGACTCCTTGGCGCTGAACAGCAGCCGGTCCCAGTGCACGTCCGGCCGCCGCCGGGAGAGCTCGGCGAGCCGGTCCTTCTCGCCCGGCAGGGCGACGACCTCCAGGATGCCGTCGGGCAGCGCCAGATGAGGCTCCGCGTCGATGCCGAGCGACACGACGACGTCGGTACGGGCGACCGCCGCGGCGCGGAATCCGGCGCAGTGGGTCATGCTGCCCGTCACGCCGTCCGGCCAGTCGACCGCACCGCGCTTGCCCGGCACCAGCGCGACCGGCTCCACTCCGAGCTCGGCCAGGGCGCGCCGGGCGCACAGCCGCACGGTGGTGAACTCGGCGCGGCGGTGCGGCACGGACCGGGCGATGGCCGCCGTCTCCGCCGGAAACAGCCCGCCGCCGTCCGTGGGCGGCAGATCACCGAACGCGTGCACCGCGGCCACCTCGGGGGGCAGGACGGCGTCGATCATGCGGGCCTCGATTCGGTGGAAGGCAGGATCTGCCGCAGCGGCGGGCGCGGCGACCGGGAACGCCACTCCCGCGGGTACCCGATCGACACCTCCTCGAAGCGGACACCGTCGTGCCAGGTGACCCGCGGGATGTGGAGGTGGCCGTAGACGACGGAGGCCGCCCGGAAGCGCCGGTGCCAGTCCGCGGTCAGTTCCGTCCCGCACCACTGCGCGAACTCGGGGTGGGTCAGCACCCGCGTGGGATCCCGCACCAGCGGATAGTGGTTGACCAGGACGGTGCGGTACCGGGGGTCGACGGCCGCGAGCCGTTCCTCGGTGAGGGCGACCCGGGCCCGGCACCAGGCGTCGCGCGACGGGTACGGGTCGGGGTGGAGCAGGTACTCGTCGGTGCACACGATCCCCGCCTCGTGGGCCACGCGCAGGGACTCCTCCTTCGTGTGGGTGCCCGGAGCGTGGAAGGAGTAGTCGTACAGGACGAACAAGGGTGCGACGGTGACCGGCTCGTCGCCGCCGTGCCAGACCGCGTACGGATCCTCCGGGGACAACACACCGAGTCCCCGGCACAGTTCGACCAGGGCGTCGTAGCGTTCCTTGCCGCGCAGCGTGACCGGGTCGGCGGGATGGGTCCACAGCTCGTGGTTGCCGGGAGCCCAGACGACCTGGCGGAACCGCTCGGAGAGGAGTTTCAGCGCCCAGGCGATGTCCTCGAACTTCTCGCCGACATCCCCGGCGACGAGGAGCCAGTCCTCGTCGGACTCCGGCTCGATCGACTCCGTGACGCTCCGGTTCTCCGGATGGGCGACGTGCTGGTCGCTGAGCGCGAACAGCTTTCCGTGGGTCACGGAGGTCAGTCCTTCCCTCGGGGGCATTCCTCGTACGGCGCCGCCACGCATCCTCGGATTCCGGATTCCAGAAATCGTGAAGTGCAGCTTCTGCCAGCCTAGTTGATGCGATTCGGCTGGTGTGCTGCCGTCCTGCGGAATCGGTCGTCCCGCTCTCGACAGCGGAATCGAAAGGCCCTGGCCCCGAGGTCCCGCAAGATGGATAGAGTGCGGGTGAGGTGCCGTGCCTCTCCGAGGCGACGGCATCCGGAGTGGTGGTCAGACGGTCGCACAGGCGTGTCCGGAGTGGGTGTACGGGGTCCGGGCGGCCTGCCGCGACAGGGGTGTCCCGGGCACGGGTCCGGGACTCGTTGAGAGGGTGTTTCCCATGGTCATTGGTCGCGTGGTGCGTTTCGACAGCGCGAAGGGTTACGGGTTCATCGCCCCCGACCATGGGGGCGAGGACGTCTTCCTGCACGTGAACGACCTCCGCATGGCCGAGGAAGCGCTCCGGCCCGGCCTGATGGTCGAGTTCGAGATCGAGCAGGGCGACCGGGGCCTCAAGGCGTCCTCGGTGCGCCTCGCCGCCGGCAGCGGCATCGCCGCGCCGGTTCCGGCGTCCGTCTTCACGCAGCGCTCCGAACCCCTGAGCAGGCAGGCCGCGGACGGCGACGATGTGCTGTGCGACGTGCTCAACGCGGAGGAGTACGTACGGGACGTCACGGAAGTGCTGCTGGAATCGGCCCCCGGGCTCACCGCCGCGCACATCCTCCAGGTGCGGCAGGGGATGCTGCAGTTCGCCAAGAACCACGGCTGGATCGAGGGCTGAACCGCTGGCCTCACGCCGCGGCCCGGGACCTGCGGTCCCGGGCCTTCGCGCTGCCGTACGGCTGTGACGAACCGCACCGGCCCCGGCCCGCCCGGGCCGGTGTTAGCGCCGGTTAACCTGCCTTCCATGACCGTAACCCTCGAAGTAAGCGGCGGCGTCGGCACGATCCGACTGGACCGTCCTCCGATGAACGCCCTGGACGTCGCCACCCAGGACCGGCTGCGCGAGCTCGCCGAAGAGGCGTCCCGGCGCGACGACGTGCGTGCCGTGGTGCTCTACGGCGGCGAGAAGGTGTTCGCGGCCGGCGCGGACATCAAGGAGATGCAGGCGATGGACCATCCTGCGATGGTCGTTCGGTCCAAGGCGCTGCAGGACTCCTTCACCGCGGTGGCCAGGATCCCCAAGCCCGTCGTCGCCGCCGTCACCGGCTACGCGCTGGGCGGCGGCTGTGAACTGGCCCTCTGTGCGGACTTCCGGATCGCCGGCGACAACGCCAAGCTGGGGCAGCCGGAGATCATGCTCGGGCTCATCCCGGGCGCGGGCGGCACCCAGCGCCTGGCCCGGCTGGTGGGTCCCGCCAAGGCCAAGGACCTGATCTTCACCGGCCGCCATGTGAAGGCCGAGGAGGCCCTGGCCATGGGGCTGGTGGACCGTGTGGTCCCCGCAGCCGAGGTGTACGAGCAGGCGCACGCCTGGGCCGCCAAGCTGGCGAAGGGTCCCGCGCTCGCGCTGCGTGCCGCCAAGGAGGCGGTCGACGCGGGACTGGAGACGGACATCGATACGGGCCTCACGATCGAGCGGACCTGGTTCGCCGGCCTCTTCGCCACCGAGGACCGGGAGCGCGGAATGCGCAGCTTTGTGGACGAGGGTCCGGGCAAGGCCAAATTCCTCTGACCGAACGCCAGTTGGGAACGCCAGGGCATGCGTTCATCCGTGTGGGCGGATTAGCTGTGCCTTAAGGCAACCTTAAGGCTCAGCCTCCCGTCGGTGCTGGCAAACCCGTTCGGACGGGGCATCCATGCAGGTCAGCGTAGGTGTGAGGCCTGGCATTCTGCCGCTGGCATATGCCTGGAGCCCGCTGCGGAATGTCTGATTCCGGGTCGGGGATTCCCGGGGAACGGCCACGGAAGGCCCGCTGTGCAGCCATGATGGTGTCCATGGCGGGCCTGGAGGGTGTGGAGCAGCCGCGACAGCGCAGCAGCGCGACAGCGGCACGGAGGATGCCGGCCGTCGAGGACGAACAGGCGTTCAAAGCGCTGGAGTTGTTCGGAAATCCGACGGAGGACGAAGTCCGGCTGCCCTCCCGCCCGGAGTCCGCGGCCACGGCCCGCAGGCTCACCTCCTGTGTGGTGCTGCGTCAGTGGGCGCTTTCCCCGCAGACCGCCGAGTATGCCGTCCTGCTGGTGTCCGAACTCGTCGGAAACGCCGTGCGGCACACCGGCGCCAGGGTCTTCGGTTTACGGATGATGCGCCGGCGCGGCTGGATCAGGATCGAGGTGCGTGACCCCTCGCGCGGACTGCCGTGTCTGATGCCCGTGCAGGAGATGGACATCAGTGGGCGCGGGCTCTTCCTGGTCGACAAGCTCTCCGACCGGTGGGGCGTCGACCTGCTGCCGCGCGGCAAGACCACCTGGTTCGAGATGCGCATCTCCGACCGCTGACGCACAGAAGCCCCCGGTCGGCCGGGGTGCGGCGCTGCGGGGGCTTCTGTGTGGGGACCGTGAAATGGGGGGTGTGTTCACGGCCGCTGATGACGACCTGGCCCGGGTCAATGGAGGGTCGTGGCTCCGACTATGGCAGACGGACGACAACATGGCCAAAGTCGCATATGCGGATACAGCAAGCCAAAGCGGGACATTTCGCCGGAGAATCGTAGGTGTGCTGAGTCACTCGCCTGGTAATCAGTGCATGTATGAGGGGTATCGCGAGTGATTCATTGACCGGCCGGGCGTGATCGTGCGCATCCGTATGACCTTCGGCGGCTGAGTGGGTCATTTGTTAGTGGGTCATTTGTTATTTTCCCGACATCACGCACTTAATGTTCTGGCATGAACGCCCCCGACCGACCGGTGCACCGCCGTGGCGCCCTGCGCGCCGGAGCCGGCGCCGCCCTCGCGGCCGCCCTCGCCACCGGCTGTGCGGATCCGGACGCCGCCGGCCCACCGGCGAAAGCCTCCGCCCGCCCGGAAGCCGGGAAACGGGTCGCCACCACCGGCGCACACGCCCCCGCGCCCCACCCGCACCGCATCCCCGGGCAGCCCGTACAGATCGACCACGGCCCCCGCGACCGGGAGTGCGTCGCCCTCACCTTCCACGGCCAGGGTGATCCCGCCGTCGCCCGCACCGTGCTCGGCGAGGCCGAACGCGCCGGGGCGAGGGTCACCGTCCTCGCCGTGGGCAGCTGGCTGGACGAGCACCCCGAGATGGCCCGCCGGATCCTCGACGGCGGCCACGACCTCGGCAACCACACCCAGCGCCACATCGACATCTCGTCGATGGACGAGACACGGGCGTACGCCGAGATCACCGACTGCGCCCAGCGGCTGCGCCGGCTCACCGGCTCCATCGGCACCTGGTTCCGTCCCTCCCGCACCCGCTACGCCACCCCGCTCGTCCAGCGGCTGGCCGTCCGGGCGGGATACCCGCACGTCCTCTCGTACGACGTGGACTCCCTCGACTTCACCTCGCCCGGCGCCGCGGCCGTCACCCGCAAGGTGGCCGGGGAGATCCGCAACGGATCGGTGGTGAGCATGCACTTCGGCTATGCGGACACGGTCGCCGCGCTGCCCCTCCTCCTCACCGAACTCGACCGCCGCCGACTGCGTGCGGTGACGACCACGGAGCTGCTGACCTGATGTCCCACTCCACCTCACGCACCGCCGCGCTGTGCGGCGGCCTCCTGCTCGCCGTCCTCACCGGCTGCGGCACCGCCCCCGCGGACAAGGCGGCGTCCGACGCCCCCATCGAGGCCGCCGCCCCGGTCAGGGCGAAGGGCGTCACCCCGCCCGCCCCGCCGGGACTGCCCGGGATGCCGCCGGTGCTCGACGCCGGCAACGTGTACGCGGCCGACGCCCCGGGAAAGCTGTCGCCGGTCGTCAAGGACTTCCCGTCCCGCGTGTACGTGCCCAACACCAACTCCGACACCGTCTCGGTCATCGACCCCGCCACGTACAAGGTCATCGAGACGATTCCGGTCGGCCGCCAGCCGCAGCACGTCGTCCCGTCCTGGGACCTCAGGACGCTCTGGGTCAACAACGACGTCGGGGACAGCCTTACCGCCATCGACCCGGCGACCGGGAAGGCGGGGAAGACGGTCGGCGTGTCCGACCCGTACAACCTCTACTTCACGCCGAACGGCAAGTACGCCATCGTGATGGCCTCGATGGACCGCGAACTGGTCTTCCGTGACGCGCACACCATGAAGACGGCCAAGACCGTGCCGGTGAGCTGCGCGGGCGTCAACCACGCCGACTTCTCCGCCGACGGCCGGTACTTCGTCGTCTCCTGCGAGTTCTCCGGCGAACTCCTCAAGGTCGACACGGCGAAGATGGAGGTCGTGGGACAGCAGAAGCTGCCGTTCAAGGGCGCGATGCCGCAGGACGTCAAACTGTCTCCCGACGGCGGCACCTTCTACATCGCGGACATGATGGCCAACGGCATGTGGGTGCTGGACGGGGAGAAGTTCACGACACCCGAGCTGCTGCCCACCGGCAAGGGCACCCACGGGCTCTACGTCAGCCGCGACGCGAAGGAGATGTACATCTCCAACCGCGGCGAGGGCTCGGTCTCCGTGTTCGACTTCGCACAGAAGAAGCTGGCCAAGAAGTGGCACCTGCCGAACGGCGGCAGCCCGGACATGGGCGGGGTCTCGGCGGACGGCAAGGTGCTGTGGCTGTCGGGGCGTTACGACGCCGAGGTGTACGCGATCGACACCGCCACCGGCAAGCAGCTGGCCCGTATCCCGGTGGGCAGCGGGCCGCACGGCCTCGCCGTCTACCCGCAGCCGGGTCGCTACTCGCTCGGCCACACCGGCGTCTTCCGCTGAGGCCGTCGGGCCGTCTTCTCGTGCCGGCCGTCTCCCCGGACCGGCCGGTGACTCAGCCCCTGACCAGCAGCGCCTCCGACCCCACCGGCCGGTAGCCCGCCGCCTGGAACGTCCGCACACTGCGGGCGTTCCCCGGCGACTGCTGGGCCCACACCACCGCGTCCGGTACCAGCTGCCGGGCCGCGCGTGCCAGCCGTGCGCCGAGCCGCCGTCCGCGCGCCTCCTCCGCCACCTCGATCGCCGTCTCCCAGCGCCCCGCGACCCCGCGGCCGAGGATCAGCACACCGCCCTCGGTCCCCCAGACCCGCACCTCGTCGCGGAACGTCACCGCCCGTGCGACCCGGGGGTGCTCCGGGTCGCGGATCTCCCGCAGGTCCAGGTCCGGGGTGCCCGGCAGCGCGGGTGCGACCGTGAGGAGGTCGATCGTGTTCATGTGCCGGCCGGTCCGGGCCATCAGGGCCCCCAGGAAGCCCGGGTTCATCGTCGCGGCGAGCGCGTCGCCCGGGGTGGCGGCGAGCGTCTCGCGCACCCACGCCGGGTCCTCGTCGGTGAAGACCACCGAGTGCGCGGTGAACGCCAGCACCCCGGCGTCCCGTCCGTTCGGCTGCCGCACCACGGCCGTGGACCCGTCCGGCGGCGGGAACCGGCCGTGCGCCGCGGCGTCCAGGATCCGTGCCAGTGCCTCGCTCATCGCGCCGTGTGCTCCCCGCTCGGGCCACCGGCCACCGGGCGGTGGGCGGCCCACCCATGATCGCCGAACGGCCGCCGCCCGGGCCGGCTGTCGCGCCGGTTAATCTGACCTCCGTCAGACAGTCATACGAAGGGGCGGAAAAGTGGCGGACATCGAGTCGGCGCGCAAGGCATTCGAGCGGTACGACCTGAACGGCGACGGGCTGATCTCGGCGGTCGAGTACAAGAGCGTCATGGCTCAGCTGGGTGACCCCTACGTCACCGAGACGGTCGCCCAGGCCGTGATCAACTCGCACGACACGAACGGGGACGGGCTCCTCACGTTCGACGAGTTCTGGGCCGCGCAGAGCTGACGTCCGCAGGACCCCCGGCCGACAGGCCGGGGGCCGCGGAGCGGCGCTCCGGGGTGCTCAGGAAACGGCCGGTGCCCCGGTCTCCGCCGCGCGGAAGACCTCGTCCGGGGTCGCCACCGGGCCGAACACCTCGTGCAGCCGGCCGGCCCGCAGCAGGCGCAGGATCCGCGGACAGGCGCAGACGAGCCAGAACCGCCCCTCGCGGTCCAGCGCACGACGGCGGGCCCGGCACAGCATCGACAGCCCCGAGCAGTCGAGGAAGCTGACCTCCGACAGGTCGACCACCAGCCGGGGTGCGCCGTCCGCCGTCGCGTCGTCCAGGGCCGGGGCGATGAGCGCGGCGGTCGCGATGTCGATCTCGTCGCGCAGCGCCACCACCGTGCATCCGTCCCGGCGGTACACCCGGCCGCACGGCTCGGGCAGCAGGGCCGGCACGGGGGCTGCCGTGGGGGCCGGCGTCTCGGTCATCTGATGCCTCTCCTCGCAGCGCCGGGCCCCGAGACGTACCCGGGCCCGCGTGACAGTCGGTGGGGGGACGGTCGGTGAGGTGACAGTCGGTGAACCTAACCCGAGGGTCCGCCCGGTGGCGACGCAGAAACGTTCGCGCATTCCCCAATGCCTCCTTCCGGGTGAACGTCCGTCGTTCACATGGACAGCAGGAGGCGATTTGTGTGGTTGTCAGTCAGGAAAGGGGGGTGGGTGATGATCCCGTCCCGTGTGCCCACAGCCGTCCGCCGCAGACCGGCGGCCGCCGTGCTGGTGGTGGCGGTGACCTGCCTTCTGGCCATGGCCGCCACGGCGGCCGCGCTGCTGGGCGCCACGGCCATGGGACACGGCACCGGCGAACTGCGCATACCCGGCGCGGGAACCGCCACCCTGCTGCGCACGGCACTCTTCGGCGCTCTCGCCGTCCACACCGGCGCGCTCGCCGCGGACGCGCTCCTGCGCTCCGTGCCCGACCGGCCCCGTACCGCCCCGCGCAGTTGGGCGGCCGCGGCCTCGGTCGCCGGCGCGCTCGCCGCCGCGGGCCAGATCGTCCGGCTGGCCCGGATCAGTGACTCCGGCCTCGTCGAGACGTACGGAACGCGGGAGGGCGGGCTGCTTCTGCTGACCGCCAACGGCTTCGTCCTCGCCGCCTGCTGCGCCGGGAGCCGACGCCCCGCCCTGGCCGCCCTGCCGCTCGCCGTGGTCATCGGCGCGGAGGCGCTGCGGGCCCACCCCGAGGCGTACAGCCCGCTCGTCGGCGCCGCGCTCACCGTGGTCCATCTGACGGCCGCCTCGCTGTGGACGGGCGGGCTCCTCCACGTCCTGCGCACCATGCGGCTGTGGCAGGCCGCGCCGGGCGCCGCCCGTGCCCTCCTCGGCCGCTACGCCCGCCTCGCCGCCTGGCTCTACGTGGCCCTGGCGGTGACCGGCACGTGCAGCGCCCTGCGCAGGCTGCCCGCGGACGTGGTCCTCACCTCGGCGTACGGGCGCACCCTGCTGGCCAAGCTGGTACTGGTGGCCGTGGTGAGCGCCCTGGCGCTTGCGGCGCGACGGCGGCTGGCCCGGGACGCGGATCCGGCGGACGCCCGCCTTTCTGCCCGTCGTGAAGCGGCCGCGCTGGGGGCGGTCGTCCTGGTGTCGGCGGTGCTGACCGTCGTACCGGACCCCCACTGGATCGGCACCCGCTGACCGTGCCCTCGACGGCCGGTCCGGGGCGTCGTGCCGGGGCGCGGTGGCCGGTTCGTGCGGCACGGTGTTCCGGCCGCCGGGAAGCGGCCGGAACGCCTCGTGCCGCATCGACGGCAATTGGCCTGAACTCGCTGTCGTGAACGCGTGCCTCCGTGACATGCGTCCCGTCAGGCGGCGAAGTTCCTTGACAGGGAAGCCTGTTCGTCGATCTCCATGAGGTCGGGGCGGGTGTAGCGCTCCGCCCGTGCGTGGTAGTCGAAGTCGCCCCGGACGAGCCCTCGGTAGTCCCGGACGCAGCGCTCCAGGGCGACGCGCGGCAGTCCTTCGATTCCAGCCGCCTCCATCTCCTCGACCAGTTCCTTCTCCGCCCGCTGGACCCGGTCGGCAATGCGGGACAGCAGAATCCCGGCTTCGTCGACGGCTTCCTGGAGCGTGCCGCCGCGGTCTCGCTGGATGAGCCGGACCGTGTTGTGCTCGTAACCGAGCAGGGCCTCCTTCTCGAAGGAGCAGATGTCATTGCAGAGCCCCGAATGGTCGGCCACCGCGTTGCGCAGCGCGATATAGGCGGGGAGGCTCCGGGCGGATTCCGGCAGGTCGATTCCCGCCGTGATCTCGTGCAGATCGAGAAAGGGCTGCATGGCCACCGAATCACGGCGGTGCTTGACGAAGTCGGCCGTGCTCGGAACGTGCCCGGCGGCCCGGTCGACCGCCTCCGCGTAATACGTCCACAGCCAGGCGGCCGTGTCGCGGCGGAACTGCCGGGCCCAGTGCGCCGGCCGGTCCGTACAGGTGCGGACCAGCAGTTCGTCCAGGGCGTGCTCCATGGGGCCGACCGGTGCCTGTGCTCCGTCGAGCACGTCCACGAGGCGGGCGATCGCACGCGCGCACACCTGCGGGTCGCGGCCGGCCGGGCCGTCGTCGAACTCGTCGTCGACGAGGAAGGCCCAGAAGAGCCACTGACAGAAGAGGTCGAGGTGTTTCTGTGACGCCTCCGGAAATATCAGGGATATCCAGAGTTCGGGGCGGGTCCGGATCATCTTCTTGCGGGCCACCGGTGACAGGACGAGATCGCTGGCCTCCGCCCATTCCCAGGCGGCTTGTCGGGTCTGCTCGATTCCCGGATGACATCCCGCGCTCTCGAACGGCATGTGGAACTCCGGAAGCGCCAACTTACTCATGCTGCACCTCGTCTGAACGTACGAACAGGGAAGGGGGATGCGCGAACAGGCCGCGCACGCACAGGCCGGAGCGGCAGACGGTGAACGCGAGGTTGTCGATCGGCGCTTCGACAAAGCCGTGTCATCGGGGGGAGCCGTCCGCACCGGCGTCGGAAACGGTCGCTACGGCCGGGAGCCGGCTGCTGCGGCGGTCACCGCAGGAGCGGATCAGGTCCGGCGGGGCGGACGGTCGCGACGGTCGACCCGTGGCGCTCTTCGTGCGCCGTGGCCGGGCCGGACGGCCGGATCCCGCCGAGGAGGCGTCACGGGAGGGGCGGCTGTCATCGCTGTCCTCTTTCCTCCGCAGGGCCGGGCCGTCGAAGCGGGCCCCGCGGGGCCCGGGCAGCGCGCACCGTCTGACGTGCACGGCGATCGCGTCACCACTCGTCACGACCAGTGAACTCCCAGTATGCGGAGGAGGGAAGGCGCCCGTGACTGAAAATGTTCGTTCACCCTGAACGTCTGCTCACTTATGGGAAGTTGGCGCACTTCTGGGGTTGTGTTCGGCGTCAGCCGGTCACCCGATCCGGTCGACGGTGCGGGCCGGCCCCACGGCGATCACCCGGACCGGGCGGACCGTCGGGCGTGGCCGTCCACCTTGCGCCGACGCCGTCATCGACGCCGGGAACGCGCCAAGCGCTCAGCGGCGCCGGGAACGCGCCCCGCGGGCGCACCACGCCCGCCGAGGCCCGCAACCCGGCGCCTTGCCCCCCGCCGGCCGCGAACGGCGACCGGGTCCGACCCGATCCGACCGGATCACCTCGGCATCATCGATTCCGATGGTGTACCGGCCGGGCGAATTCGCCGAGGCCGGAAGTATCCCGCCCCGGGTTTTGCGGATCCGCCACGTGCGGCGATTTGCGCAGCGGTCACCGGCGCACCCCCTTCGACGCCCCACCGACTCCCCTGGCCGCCGCCGGAGTGCTGTTCGTTGCCGCGTTGCTGGTCGTGCTGCTCATGCGCGGCGCGGCCGGTCCGGCCACGGTGGCGGAGGCGGCCGGATCGGCCGAGGCCGGCGACGGCCCGGCCGGCGGTTCCGAGGCCGTGAACGGCCCGGCCACGTCGGAGGATCCGGTCGGCCCGCGTGCCGCGTCGGCCGCCGCCGAGACCCCTTCCGCGGGGCCGGGAACCGGGCGCCGCTGAGGCGCTCCACGACACCGGCGTCCGCCGCCGGCCCTGAAGGGCCCGGCGCGCTTGACCGGCGACGGCGGAGCGGATCCGTACCGGCGGACGGACGGCCCGCGCACCTCACGGTGCGCGGGCCGCCTTTGTGCGCCGGTCAGTTGTAGCCGAAGCCCGCCGGGAGCGGAGACGGCCGGAACAGACGGGCGGGGACGGCGTCTGCCAGGGCCCGGTAGCCCGCGGGGTTCAGGTGGAGATGGTCGCCGACGTCCAACGAGGGTTCCAGCGCACGGGGGTTGTGCGGATCGCGCGCGGCCCGGTCGAAGTCGATGACCGCGTCGAAGCGGCCGCCGGTACGGATCCAGGTGTTGACCGCCTGCCGGGCTCCCTCGCGGTAACCGTCCGCGTCGTCGTAGCCGGTGTTGCCGCCGAAGGGCGTCAGTGTCGCCCCGTACACCCGGATCCCCAGGGCGTGCGCCCGGGTGATGATCTGGTCGTACGCCGCGATGACGTCGTCCGCCGTCCGCTTCTGGGCGGCGGGGGTGGCGGGCGCCGTACCGAGGTCGTTGACGCCCTCGAAGACGATCAGCCGGTCGACGCCGCTCTGGGACAGGACGTCGCGGTCCAGCCGGGCCAGCCCGTTCGGGCCCAGGCCGTCGTTGAGCAGGCGGTTCCCGCCGGCCGCCTGATTGACGACCGAGGTCCGTACCGGGCCCGCGCCGGCCGCCAGCCGCCGCTGGAGCACGTCCGGCCAGCGGTCGTTCCCGTTGGTGGTGGAACCCCGGCCGTCGGTCAGCGAGTCGCCGAGCACGGCCGTCGCCGAGGTGTCGCTGCCGGACCAGACCTCGACGCCGCTGAGGAGATACCAGTGGTCGGTGGTGGTGGCCCCGGGCAGATCCGGATCCTGGACGTGGTCCCCGGACCGGAGGTAGGAGGTCGTACGCGAACCGGGGTGCGAGGTGAGGGCGGTGGACGCCTGACCGGTGGCCAGATAGACCGTGGCGGTCAGCTCGGAGCCGGGCTCCAGCCGGAAGTCCAGCGGATCGGAGACCGCCTGCGCACCGGCCGGGACGGCCACCGAGGAGCTGCCCCCGAAGGTCACCGCGCGCGTGGTTCCCTCCCGGATGGCGCCGGTGCCCGCCCGGCCGTCCAGCGGCAGCGCCACGGACACCTTGGTGAGGGGCAGCACCGCGCCGCCGAACGCGTTGGAGAACCGCAGCCGGACGTGGTCACCGCCCGCCGAGACGTGGACGGTCTGCCGCAGCGTCGTGTCCGTCAGGACGGCGTCCTCCTGGGTGAACGGCGCCGGCGGCATGTTGGACGGCTCCGTCAACTGCGGCATCGACGTCCACGCGGCCACCCAGTGCGCGTTCCGCTCCCGGGGCCCGGGAGCGCGGTCCGCCTCTGCGCGCTCGCCGGCCCCGAGCGCCGGCGAGATGGCGGTCAGGGAGGCGAAGAGCGCTCCCGCGGTGATCAGGCTGATCAGTGACGATCTTCGGTTCATGGCTGTGTTCCCTCTGTGCGGTGGGGAAACGGGATCTGTGCGCTGGGCTAACGGAACTGCGGTGGGCTGACCGGACTGCGGTGGGCTATCGGATCTGCGGTGGGCTGACCGGGCTGCGGTGGCTAACGGAACTGCGGTGGGCTGACCGGACTGCGGTGGGCTATCGGATCTGCGGTGGGCTGACCGGACTGCGGTGGCTAACGGAACTGCGGTGGGGAAACGGGATGAAGCGCGACGCGTCCCCGTACGCGGACGGCATCCCGCCCATGCGCCCGCCGGACCACGCGGCAGGCTAGTCCTTCCGATAATTGCGGTCAATCATTCGAAATGTTTCGAACGGATTGGTCTCTCCCCGGCCGGTCGCGCGGAGCGGAGCCGCTCGCCTTCCGCCGCCCCCTACTGCGGTAGCACTCGCACATTGGCCCCCCGGTATGACGCCGGCCGCCCGTCCGTTCCCGCACGCTCCATCCCGTCAGCACGAGCATCGCGAAGGGCAGAGCATGAGGCTACGCAGCGGAAAGCAGCAGCAGCAGACGGACGAACGCCCGGACGCCCCCGGCACTCCAGGTCTCGCCGTCGAGCTGCGCGACGTACGGCGGCAGTACGGCCGCGGCACGGGCGCCGTGCACGCGCTCGCGGGCGTCGACCTCGCCCTCCCGCGCGGTACGTTCACCGCGGTCATGGGCCCGTCCGGGTCCGGCAAGTCCACGTTCCTGCAGTGCGCCGCGGGCCTGGACCGGCCGTCGGCGGGCTCCGTACGCCTCGGCGGCACGGAGATCACCGGAATGGGCGAGAACGAGCTCACCGAGCTGCGCCGCAGCCGCCTGGGCTTCGTCTTCCAGGCCTTCAACCTGCTGCCCTCCCTCACCGTGGAGCAGAACGTGCTGCTGCCCATGCGCCTGGCCGGACAGCGCCAGGACCGTCGCAGGGCGGCCGCGATGCTGACCCAGGTGGGGCTCGCCGACAAGGCGAAGCGGCGCCCCGGCGAGCTCTCCGGCGGCCAGCAGCAGCGCGTGGCCATCGCCCGCGCCCTGATCACCGGCCCCGACGTGGTCTTCGCCGACGAGCCCACCGGGGCCCTCGACACCGGCACGGCCACCGAGGTCCTCGGCCTGCTCCGGCACGCGGTGGACACCCTCGGCGCCACCGTCGTCATGGTCACTCACGACCCGGCCGCGGCGGCCTGGGCCGACCGCGTGCTGTTCCTCGCAGACGGCGCCTTCGCCGACCGCCTCGACCGCGGTACGCCGGACCGGATCGCGGCCCGGATGACGGCGCTCGCCGCCCGTACCTCCCGCACGGGCACGACGGCGGGGGCCGTGGCATGAGGTTCGTCCCCAATGGGCTCGCCCGGGCAGCCGTCCGCTTCAAGCCCGCGTCGTTCGCCGGGACCTTCGTCGCGCTGATGATGTCCGCGCTGATCGTCACGGCCTGCGGCATCCTCCTGGAGACCGGCCTGCGCGCGTCGGTGCCCGCGGAACGGTACGCGCAGGCGCCGGTCGTCGCGGCGGCCGACCAGTACGAGTACGTCGTGACGGGCAGCGGCGAGGACCGCGAGGAGGAAGCGGTCCCGCTGCCCGACACCGCGCGGGTCGACGCCGCACTGGCCGACCGGGCAGCCGCGGCGCCGGGCGTCGCCGCGGCCGTCGCGGACCACACCTTCCCGGTACGGACCGGGGACAGCGCGCTCACCGCGCACGGCTGGGGCGCGCACGCCTTCACCGGCACCGCGCTCACCTCCGGCACCGCGCCCCGGACCGGCGAGGTCGTCCTCGACACCGCCGCCGCCCGCGCCGCGAAGGCCGCCGTCGGCGACACCGTCGCCTTGCGGACCGCCGCCGGGCAGCAGGACTTCCGCGTCTCCGGCCTCGCCGAGGCCGGGCCCGGGGACACCGCACGCAACACCGGAACCGCGGGCGCCCTCGCCTGGTTCGCCGACGCGCAGGCTCCCACGCTCGCCGGCCACCCCGGCAAGGCGGACGCCATCGCCGTACTGGCGCAGCGCGGCACCGATGCCGGCACGCTCGCCGGCTCCGTGAAGAAGGCCCTGGCCGGCTCCGGCGCCCAGGTCCACGTCGGCGACGACCGCGGTGCCATCGAGGACCCGGGCCTCGGCTACGCCAAGGACACGCTCATCGGGATCGGCGCCTCCTTCGGCGGCATCGCCACCATCGTCGCCGTCTTCACCGCCGCCGGAACGGTGACCCTGTCCGTGTCCCAGCGCGCCCGCGAGTTCGCGCTGCTGCGCGCCGTCGGCGCCACCCCGCGCCAGATCCGCCGCGCGGTCGCCTCCGAAGCGCTGCTCGTCGCGCCGCTCGCCGGGATCATCGGCTGCCTGCCCGGCATGGGGCTCGCCCACTGGTGGTTCGGGCAGTTGCAGGACCGCGGCGCGATCCCGCAGGCCGTGCAGGTGCACGTGTCCGGGCTCCCGGTCCTCGCCGCCGTCGGCGCCGGACTGCTCACCGCGCTCGGCGCCGGCTGGGCGGCCGGGCGCAGGCCCGCGAAGATCAAGCCGGGGCAGGCGCTGTCCGAGGCGTCCGTGGAACGGCTGCGGCCCGGTGTGGTCCGGACCGTGCTGGGTCTCGGCGCCCTCGTCGGCGGCGCGGTCCTCACCGGTGTCGCGGCCAACTCCACGGGGGACGACGCGGCCGGCGCCGCCCTCGGCGTCGTCATGCTCTTCATGCTCTCCGTCGGGCTGCTCGGCCCGCTGGTGGCGCGCGTGTGCGCGGTCCTCTTCGGCCTCCCGCTGCGCGGCGCCGGCCCGGCCGCCGGACTCGCGGCCGCCAACTCCCGAACCAACGCCCGCCGGCTCGCCTCCGCGATCACTCCGATCGTGCTGGCCATGGCCTTCTCCTCGACCCTCGTCTTCATGCACACGAGCGAGAACCACGCCGCCGACCGGCAACTGCGGGCCGGTATCACCGCGGACCACGTGGTCACGGACCCCGCGGGGCTCCCGGTCGACGCGGCCGCCCGGGCCGCCCGCGCGCCGGGCGTGGACACGGCCGTCGGCCTGCTGAACACCCAACTGCTGGTGCCCGTCGGCTCCGGGGAGTTCAAGGCGCTGCAGGGCGCGGCGGTGCAGGGCGTCACCGGGTCCGGTGCCGAGCTCGCGAAGGTGCAGGACCTGGACGTACGGGACGGCAGCCTCGACCGGCTCGGCCCGGGCCGCATCGCCATCGACAGGACCCTGGCGAACTCGGCGGACGCGGCTGTCGGCGACCGCCTCCCGCTCTACCTGCCGGACGGGACGAAGACCGCCCCCGAGATCGTCGCGGTCTACGGCCGGGGCCTCGGCCTGGCCACGGTCACCATGGACCGGCCGTCCCTGACCGGCCACGTCACCTCGGAATTCGACAGCACGCTGCTGGTACGCGGCGGCTCGGCGAAGTCGCTCACCGCCCTGGGCACGGTCACCGACGCCTCCGGCTACGCCACCGAGCGGAGCCTCGACGCGGAACTCGGCGCCTGGTCCAACTACATGATGGCCGCGGTCCTCGGCGGCTTCGCCGCCATCGCCGCCGTCAACACCCTGGTGATGACGGTCCTGGACCGCCGCCGCGAGCTGGGCACCCTGCGCCTCATCGGCTCCACCCGGCGTCAGGTCCTGCAGATGCTCCGCTGGGAGAGCCTGCTGGTGTCCACGGTGGGCGTGGCCCTCGGCACGGCGATCGCCGCGGCCACGCTGATCCCGATGATGCACGGCGTCACCGGTGAGGCACCGTACGTACCGCCCCTGCTGTACGGATCCTTCGCGGCCGCCGCCGGCGGCCTGACCCTGCTCGCGGTGACGCTGCCCGCGCGGGCGGCCCTCCGCCGCTGGTCGTAGTCCACGCCACGGGGCGGGAGCCGGCGCGATGCCCGGCTCCCGCCCCGTCGGCGGGTCCTGGGATCAACTCGTCACTTCCGCCTGTCGCCGGTCGTGGCCGGGATGGCGTTGTCGACGAGGACGGCGGCGATGGCGGCCGCGGTGGGGAAGGCGTCGGCGTCGAGGACCCGGGTGCGGGCCGCGGCGCCGTCGATGAGCAGCGCGAGCTGCTCGCCGAGCTGTTCGGGGTCGGCGGCGCCGGCTTCGCGGGCGGTGTCGGCGAGCCGTGCCGCGACGGCCTTCTTGTAGTCGCGTGCGTACTGGGACGCGGGGTGCTGCGCGTCGTGGAGTTCGACGGCGGCGGCGATGAAGGGGCACAGGGGCGTGGTGGGGGGGATGTCGAAGGCGGCGAGGAGCCGCTCGCGGGGCGTGAGGTCGGTGCGGTCGAAGACCCCGGACAGCACCGAGGGGTCGAAGCGGCGCAGGTACTCGGCGACGAGTTCGTCCTTGCCGGCGAAGTGCTGGTAGGCCGTGCGCTTGGACACCCCGGCCGCCGCGCAGAGCTCGTTCATGCCCGTCCGGTTGATGCCCTGCTCGCGGAACAGCTGCTGGGACGCGCCGAGGATGCGCTCGCGAGCGCCCCGGCCGCGGCGGCGGCCCGTGGGTCCCTTCTCCAACTCCGTCATGGCCTCAGCGTACCGCAC
The DNA here is from genome assembly GCF_008042275.1 of Streptomyces sp. OR43. GTDB lineage: Bacteria > Actinomycetota > Actinomycetes > Streptomycetales > Streptomycetaceae > Streptomyces. The sequence goes on from NZ_RDBK01000043.1 coordinate 3,233,158, forward strand.
TAGGTAACGACCGGTGTACATAGTTGCGCGCCGGCTGCCCGCCCCGTAGCGTAAGCACACAGGGCGGTGTACTTAATGTCGTCGTCCCCGGTGCACACGGCACCATCGACCCGAGGGAATGACTATGGGAAAGCTCGACGGCAAGGTCGCGGTCATCACCGGCGGCACCACCGGCATGGCGCTGGCAGGCGCGAAGCTCTTCGTCGACGAGGGTGCGTACGTCTTCCTGACCGGCCGCCGCCAGGACGCCCTGGACGAGGCGGTGAAGGAGATCGGCCGCAACGTCACCGGCGTCCGGGGCGACGCGGCCGACCTGGGCGATCTCGACCGCCTGTACGACACCGTCAGGCGGGAGAAGGGAAGCATCGACGTGCTCTGGGCCAGCGCGGGCGGGGGCGAGCCCGCCCCGCTCGGCGAGATCACCGAGGCCCACTTCGACGCCGCGTTCTCCCTCAACGCCCGCGGCACCCTGTTCACCGTCCAGAAGGCCCTCCCGCTCTTCAACGACGGCGGCTCCATCCTCATGACCGGCTCCAACGCCTCCCTGGGCGCCTTTCCCGGCTGGAGCGTCTACGCCGGCAGCAAGGCCGTCCAGCAGGCATGGGCCCGCGTCTGGCTCAACGAACTCAAGGACCGCCGCATCCGCGTCAACGTCCTGACCCCCGGCCAGGTCGCCACCGCCAAGCAGGCAGAACTCTTCGACGAGGCCACCAGGCGTCAGTTCGAGTCCCTCATCCCCCGCGGTCTGATGGGCAGCCCCGACGAAATCGCCACCATCGCCCTCTTCCTCGCCTCCGACGACTCCAGCTACGTCAACGGCATGGAACTGGTCGCCGACGGCGGCACCACCGCCCTCTGAACCGGACCACCACCAGGAAGGACATCCCATGAGCACCATCAGCATCATCGGCACCGGGAACATGGCCCGCACCATCGGAGCGCGGGCGATAGCGGGCGGCAACACCGTCGAGGTCATGGGCCGAGATCAGGCCAAGGCCGCCGACCTGGCCAAGGTGCTCGGCGACGGCGCCACGACAGGGGGGTGGGGCACCGCCCCGGCCGGGGACATCGTCATCGTGGCCCTGTTGTACGACGGCGTCGTGCCCGCCGTCACCCGCTACGGGGACGCGCTCGCGGGCAAGGTCATCGTCGACATCAGCAACCCCTTCAACCCCACGTTCGACGGGCTGGTCCACCAGGAGGAGACCTCGATCGCACAGGAAGTGGCCACGGTGGCCCCGGCCGGCGCCGCAGTGGTGAAGGCGTTCAACACCGTCTTCCGCCACGTCCTGGAGAAGGGCCGGCCCGACGTCTTCCTCGCCGGCGACGACGCGCGCGCCAAGGCGCGTGTGGCAGCGTTCGTCGAAAGCCTCGGGCTGCGCCCGCTGGACGTCGGCGGACTGGGAATGGCGCACTGGCTGGAAGGAGCGGGTGTGGTCACGGTGGGCCTCGCCGGCCACGGGGTGGGCAACCTGGACTTCGCCCTCGGGGTCACCGAACTGCCCGCCTGAGCGGAGGAACCTGCCGCCGAGTGGACAGCGGAGGAAGCTGCCGCCGAGTGGACGGGGAAGGCCCCGGCCGGCGCCGAACGATGAAGTGGCGCCGGCCGGGGCCCGTCCTGCCAGGCCTCAGCACTCGATGATGTTCACCGCGAGCCCGCCGCGCGCGGTCTCCTTGTACTTCACGGACATGTCCGCACCCTGTCGCACTATGCCTTTGACCTGCATGTTCGGGGGTAGATGAGCTGCCCTGCATGCCAGCAGGGACTTCTCAGGGACTTTCGACCGGGAGGGGTCCCGCAGCCAGGCGTCCATCGCGGCGATCCCTCGGTGCCCCGCACCGGGCATGAAGTGAGCGTAGTGGTCGAGGGTGACCTTCGGTGTCGAGTGCCCGAGCCACTTGGACAGGCTGACGACCGACTCGCCGGCCTCCAGCTGCACGCTCGCGTAGGTGTGGCGGAGGACGTGGAACATGTCCTCGCGTGGGGCGGCGTAGAGCAGGACCCGGCGAACCCGGTTGCCGTCGTGCCGTACCTTCTCGCCCACGGGCTTGATCAGCCCGGCGGCGGCGAGCGCACGCTTCCAGCTGCGGTCGTTCCAGGTGCGGTAGTAGATGCGGTTGCCGTGCGACGAGGTGAGGATCAGTTCGACCGTGATCGGCTTCCGCTGGCGCTCCTCGAGCGCGGTGGTCGGGGCCTCCGGGTTCCGCCAGGGCAACGTGCAGGAAGTCGACGGGAATCGGCGGAAGTGAGCTCGGGCCCGGAGGGCGAGGTTCGCCGGCAGGGGGACCTCGCGGGTCTTGCGCCCCTTGGGGAGCGAGAAGTAGGGGCGGCCTTTGATGTCCCACCTGAGCTGGCGGCGGATGTGGACGACTCCAGCCGCGAAGTCGAAGTCCTCTTCGGCGAGACCGAACGCTTCGCCTTGGCGCAGCCCGAGGCCGATGCCGAGATCGACCGCGATCTGGTAGCGGTCCTGCAACTCCGCGCGGACAGCGTCGACGACCTCACGTGACCACGCCTTGGCCTTGCTGTCGATCGCTCGTGGGGGCTTGACGCTGTTCTTCATCTTCATCGGGTTGCGCAGCAGACGCTGGTCGTCGACGGCGCTGCCGAGGATCGAGGACAGGTGTCCCCAGATCACCTCTGCCGTCGACTCTTCGACCCTCGTGAGCAGTGTTGCCTTGAAGGTCCGTAGAGCGGACGCGTCGATCTCACGCAGGGCGTAGTCGCCCACCAACGGGATGATGTGGTTCCAGATGCGGCTGCGCATCGGGTCCGCCGTCGAGGGTTCGTCGGAGCGGCCCGCCCACCAGTACTCGGCGATGTAGTCGGCGAGAAGTATCTCGCCCTTGCGGGGATCGACGAACTCACCACGGCTGGAGTCCGTCTTGGCGATGGCGAGCCATTGCTTCGCGTCCTCGCTGGTGTGGAACGACCGGTCGTGGATGCCGGGAATCCCCTTCACTCGGTAGCGCTTCCCGGTGCCGTAGATCGCGGTCCGCTCCCGCTTCCCGGTCAGCTTGTCGGGGCGCTTCTTCAGCCATCGGTCTTCTATGTAACCCGCCATGACGGGGCCCTCCAGTGGTGCGTGATCATGAGCTGGTCGGTGCTAACGCGATCTGCGGCACGATCCAATCCCCATCCGGAGAACTTCTTCACGGGGGAGACCGGACGCGTAAGCCACCGCGCTACTTCACGGCCTTTGAGCGCCGTTGCGGCTTCCGGTTCAGCGGGTCAAGGGCGTGGTTGGAGCGGGAGTCCGCTCGCTCCTGATCGCAGACCCACTCGTCGAGCGCCGTGATCCGATACATCACGCGCCGTCCCATGCGGAAGCTGGGAGGCCCCTGTCGGCGGTGTCGCCAGACGTACAAGGTGTTGGGGGAGATACCGAGATACTCGGCGGCCCTGGGGAGGGTCAAGAAGGCGGCCTGGGATGCTGCGCGCGGCTCCGGCATGGGTCGACTCCTGTCGTGTGGGGTGATGACAGGACGAGATTCCAGGGAAAGGCCGAGTTGGACGAACCGGGTTCTTGCGATAAAGAGGGCGTCGCTGAAATGGATCTTGTGATGCCGAAGCAGCTCACGGTGGTTGTCCGCTGCGCTAAGGCCGAGGCATGGGTCTGTTAACGAGAGTGGGACTGCCCACCCGTCGGACAGCCCGGTTCATGAAGCGCGAGTTCGCGGTCAAACTGTGGGTCGGCGCATAACTGACCTGGAACGGAGACGCCGTGACGGACCTCCCCACAGACGGCCAGCCCATCGAAGCCGTACCGACGGAGTACAGCGGCACCACTTTCCGTTCTCGGCTCGAAGCCGACTGGGCCTGCACCCTCGACACCCAAAGCATCCTCTGGCAGTACGAGCCTGAGCGAATCACCCTGCCGTCAGGGGCGTACTACCTGCCGGACTTCTGGCTGCCCGAGATCGGGACATGGCTTGAGGTCAAGGGACCATCCACGCCCCGTAAGGAAAAGGCCGTCGAGCTGGGCAAGGCGCGCGCCTGCCCCTGCGACGGCCCCTGCTCCTGTGCGTGGCCCGGGGGCGAGATGGTCCTCCTTGGCTGGGTCGCGGAACGCACCCATGGCGACATCAACGCGGCTCGCAGCCGTTCGGGCTATGCCAGTTGGGCCGCCGCTCACGGGCCCAGCGCGTACTTCGTGTTGTGCCCTTGGTGCGGGCTCAGACAGTGGATCACTCTGCGCCGTCCGTGGAAGTGCCGTGCCTGTTGCCGCAGTCTGGAAAGCGAGGAGCTCTACCAGCCCCACGACCGTGTGCTGCCTTTCGGGAGCGGCTCGGTGTGGTCGCCTGCGGACATGGCGGCCATCCGCGGGGAGATCGCCGAACAGATAGCTGAGGCATAGACCGCCGACTCGGAGCGCTCTCGCAGGGCGGCCCCGTAAGAAGAGTGAGGGCGCATAATGCTCGCCCATTCGCGGGTGAAGGTCCACTCTCGGCCGGCACCGATTGGGCGCCGTGCGGCTGGCGGCAATTCGACGGCTCTCCAGGGCGGTCGGCCTGGGGTGGTCTTCCACGGACTACCACCCGCTGGCCTGTGCCGAACACATGGATAGGGTCGCGGTACCCGAGCTGGAGAGGTAGCCGCATGGACCACGAGATCGTGATCGCGCAGACGACCAGTGACAACGAGGAGCAGGCGAAGACCCTCGCCAGGGGCGCTGTCGAGAGCAAACTGGCGGCGGGCGTTCACATCGATGCGCCCATCACCGCCTTCTACTGGTGGCAGGGGAAGGTCGAGGCGGCTCAGGAGTGGCGGATCTCCTACATGACGTCGTCGGATCGCCTCCCCGCGCTAGAGGCATGGCTGCACGAGAGGCACCCTTACGACGTCCCCCAGTGGGTCACGCTGCCTGTGACCGGAGGGTCGGAGGCGTACTTGTCCTGGGTCCTCGACGAGACGCGTCCGCAGTAGAGGTCACCACCCCGGCGCTCGCCCTCACCGAGCCTGTGTGCTTGGACGCTTCACAGCGTCGCGAACGTCAGCAGGTGGCTGGCCAGATCATGCTCGGTGTCGGGGAGCTCGGCAGCGATGACCTGCGCCCGCTGACGGCCCATGGTGTTGGGCTTCGACTCCGCCGCTGCAGCGAACTGGTGCGCGACGTAGGCCCCGCGGTCTACGTCGCCGCCGCGCAGAAGTGCCGACGCTAGGTCCCCGAGGACAACTACACCGGACTCGGGTAGTTCACCGCCGAGGCGCTCGACTGCGGAGTCGGCCGTGGCCGTCAGCTCCTGACGTTTGAGTTCGCCGTAGACCGAGAGGGTTAAGGAGTCCATCCGGTACGGCGTCACGAAGCGGACCCACGCTTGCTCGCTCGTATGGTCGGCGAAGTCATAGGCGAACCTGGCCTGGTCCAGCGCGCGAAGAGCGGCAGCGTCATCGCCCGACTGAGCGGCCTCCTCCGCGTACCGGCCCAGAGCCCATGCTGCGGCGGTTGCATTGCCACGTCCGCGCACGTCCTGAGCTGCCTGCGAAAGCATCTCCAGCGCCTTAGCAGGGCTGGGGGCACCGTAGCTCGCGTAGCCCAGAGCCAGGGCACGCAGAGGGGGGTGCCCAGCCTTCTTCGCGCACTCCGAGGTCACTCCGTAGTAGGAGGTGGCCTTGTCGTGCTCGCCCAGGTCCCAGGCGACCCATCCGGCAAGAGCGGCTGTCTCTCCCGCCGCGATGGTCAGCGCTCGCTCGTGGGTTCCGGCGCGGGGAAGGGCTGCGGTGATCGCGTCCAAGTGCGCCTCGACCCGAGACTGCAGGCTGAGCGCGCTCTCGTTCAGTTCGTCCACATGCAACCGGGCCGCATGATCAATGAGCACCCCCGCTGACTCGGGGTCGATCTTGGAACCCTTGCTGAGTGCATAGGCCAGCCGGCCCCACGGCTCGGCAGCCGCAGCCGCACCGATAACCGCGCCTCCCAGCAGCGTTCGGCGTTTCACGTCGTCCAGGTCCTCTGCCTCGGCCTTGTTCTTCTCTCGCCGCCTGGCGCGGGCGGCTTTCGCCTCGCGCAGCAGCGGCTCCAGCGGGACGCCACAGGCCAAAGCGATGTTCCCCAGGGTGTGGTCCGTCGGAACGTTGGCACCGTTCTCGTACCGGTTCACCTCTCGGCGGGTCATCGTTGCCCGGCCGGAAGCGGCATTGATCGCACCGGCCTGCTCGTCCTGCGTCCGATTCGCGTTACGTCGCAGGTGACGGAGCAGCTCGGCAAATGGATCCACCGCCATGAGTCTGACCCCTATCCGTGAGAGAAGGCCAATACTCCCCTCAACTCCCCTCTGATTTTCCCCCTTGACAAAGATTTCCCCCTCCGGTTTCCCCTGTTCCGGATCGCGCAGTCACGGTGCGATGTGCGCATGACCACGCACCGGACAACAACGCCACCCCGACCTGGGGGCGACGACGGTGGCGCCCACGTCGTCGGCGCCGCGACTGCTCGGTGCCCGCTGGCTTCTCACGTCTTCGAGATGGCCATGGAGCCGATGGATGAGCACGTCGCTCAAGCACGACGAACCACGGCCACCGTTCTGAAGCGGTGGTCGTTGCCAGAGGCGCCGGCAGAGGACGCCCGGCTCGTCGTCTCGGAGTTGGTATCCAACGCGATCATCCACGGCTCCGGGGACGTCCGACTGCAACTACGACACGACGACCACGAGCTTCAAATCAGAGTCACCGACGACAGCACCGCACCAGCGAGGCGACGACGTGCAAGCGCCCTCGGCCTCGGTGGTCGAGGGCTGCACCTCGTCGCTTGCCTGTCACTGCGGTGGGGCGTCGCGGACGGTGGCCGAACTACGTACGCGGTCATCCCCACTCTCACGGAGGCACCCCCATGTCGCCGCACAACGCAGTCAAGCACGGAGCCGACGTGTTGAGCCTCGTTGCCTTTGATCGGAGGCGAGAGAAGCACACGGGCGGTGGGGCGCCGGCTGCTGGCCATGACCACCCGAGATGGGCTCGCACCTCTCCCCGAGTGAAGCGCCAGTCCCGAGCTGGTCAACTCCGAGGCTTACGGGAGCACTTCTACCGACAGGTCCTCGACGCGCGGGTCGACGAGCCGCTGCGCGTGCTGGCGTACAGCTTGGTACCGAGTCCGAGGGCCCGACCTGACGAGGACTGGGGGACGCTGCAGGCTGAGGCCGACCAGCTCGGTTACGCGATCGCCGCCCGGCTCCACGATGTGGCGGTCCCGGTGACCACGACGTACTTCCCGGCATCCAGCGCGAGCCAGGGCGTCTACACGCCGCCTTGGGATCGACCTGGCTGGCTGGAAGCCGAGCGGCAGCTCCGAGAGGGCTTGGCCGACGGCGTGATCGTCCTCGACCGGCACCACATCAGCTCCGATGACGACGAGTACCACGCCGTAATCAAACATCTGGGCGAGCACTGCCAGGCGTTTCTCCACCTCGTGATCTCCGAGGAGCCCGTCGCGCCGACTTGAAGGCGTCCACTGCTCTGGATGGACAGGAAGGGCTGGGGCTGGCGGCAGATCAGCGCCCAGATCGCCCTGATCGCCGCCGTGAGCGTCGCGCTCGCCTTCACCTTCAAATACCCCTGACCGAGGGCTGACCATGACTTTCGAGGGACACACCGATCGTGCGCCGCGCCTCCTGCCGCACCGCGAGCAGGGCGAAGCGCTCCTCGCCATCCGGGCGGCTGCCCCGTCGGCGCCCAGCGAAGAGGGCATCGATCTCTTCGCCGTGCCCGCCGGTGAGGTTCAGGGGCGTGGCTTCAACCTCTCGCGCTTTCACCGGCTCTCGCGCCTGCCGGCCGCGCCGAACGGATCGGTCTCGCCTTCGACTGACGACCCGCCGGAAGCGGCCTGACTGGCCCGGCCCGGTACCCCGAGTTGGAACTCGAACCGGCCTCGGCCCTCTGAGGCGCAACAGCCACCCCTGACGAGAGGATGATCATGACCGTTCCCACTCACGAATCGCTACCGGCTCCGGCCGCGCCGAGCGACCACAGGTCGCGCGCTCTTCTCCTCGACCTCGACGGCGTCCTGCTCGACACGCGTCCGGTGATGCGGAAGGCGTGGCAGAGGGTCCAAGAGGCCCATGGCGTCGCGCTCCCCTTCCGCGACTACGAGCGCCATCTGGGACGCGAGTTCGGCGACATCATGCAGCGACTGGGCGTGACCGACACCGAAGCGGTCCGCCAGACGTACGAGACGGAGTCCGTGGCCACCGCGCACCTCGCGGAGGAGTTCGCCGGCATCGTCGAGACGCTCCACGCCTTCGTGGCCGCCGACTGGCGGCTGGGCGTCGTGACGTCCAAGCACGTCGACCGCGCGGCCCCGCTCCTCGCGCGCCTCCGATGCCCCTTCGCGACCATCCGCACGCCCGCAGGAGCGGGCCGGACGAAGCCGGCCCCGGACCCACTCCTCTTGGCGCTGGTCGACCTGGGAGTCGACCCAGCCGCCGCCGTCTACGTGGGTGACATGGCGGTCGACCAGGAGTCGGCCGCGCGCGCCGGCGTCCCCTATGTACACGCTGCATGGGGCTATGGGCAGCCGACGGCTCCCGACCCCGAGACGGCCGCGTCGCCCAAGGAACTGCTGAGCCTCCTCCCCGCCAAGCAGCTCGTCGAGGGGAGCACGGTGTGAGTCCCCGCACGACTGGTGGCCTCGGCCTGGTCCGCTCCTCCAACGCCGGGAAGCCGACGTGGGCGCTCGTCGGAACCGGCGCCCTCGCGCACGCGCGAACCGACCACATCCACACCACGGACCTGGAAGCGACGACCGTCGACAAGCAGGTACTGCGCGCCGGCGTCGCAGACGTCATGGCCGCCCTCGACCACTACAGCGCCAAACTGGCCTCCACCCCGGGCGGAGCCGACTGGCTCCACGTCCAGCACGTCCCCGTGCGACGCTTCGTCGCTGAGATCGTGCGCAAGCTCCTGGCCCTGAACTCCTGGGCACCGTTCGCCTCGGCCCCAGGGCCCCTGGCCCTGGCCCCGTACGAAGGACTTGTGGGACTGCGTTCGAGCAGCTCGCGTGAGTACCTGGCCTACACCGTGACGTGGTCCGGCGTCGCGTACGTGCTCGGTGCTGCGGCACCGCACAACCCGACCCGCTCGGCCCAGCTCCGCAACCGCGCCCGGACGAGTACGGCGAACACGGAGCCGAGTCCGTTCCCCTCGGATCTCGGACGGCAGGACGTTCTGGCGCTGTCGTGGACCTCCCGCCACGCGGCCACGCTGACCCCGGTTCTCGCCGAACTGGCGCGCGGCGGGCAAAGGAGTCTCCTGCTCGATCTCGCCACCGATGACACCGAGCGGTGCAGCGCGGGATCGGTCACGGGTATCGAGCTGCGCTCGGCTCCGAGCGACCTCTTCACCCTCTCCGGCACTGCCGAGGGCCTCCACCGTCCCGACGACGAGCACGCCGTCGAGGTGGGAGGCCACGGCGTCCAACTTGCCCGGCTCGTACGGCTCTTGTCCGTGCTCTTGGAGACCAGCGGGGGCTGCACCCAGCCCTCGTGGCGGACGGTGGTGCGGGCGGAGAGCTGGCTCGACGACATCCTGTCGACGACCCGGCCGCACACCGTCCTGCTGAGCAACGACACCAGCCCCCTGGGCGTGCTGGCCGCGCACGCCGCCGAGCGGCACGGGGCGAACTCGGTTCACGTCCAGCACGGGGCCTGGACGGCGGAATCGGTCGCCTGGCCAGCCCTGCACAGCCGCCACATCATCGTCATGGGTGAGCGGGACCTCGCCCTGGGCCGAGGGTGGGCGCGCCACCCCGAGGCCGAGGTGAACGTCCTCGGGCAGCCCCGCTTCGACGTCCTCGCCGGCCTGAGCCGTCAGGCTCAGCGCCGATACCTGGAGAAGCTGCTCGCTTCGGGGGGCCGCCGCGCGCCCGCCCGGATCGCGGTGTGGGCCTGCCAGCCCTTCAACCCCGATCACCTCAACTCCCACGCGGACCTCCTCCTGGACGGGCTCGCCGAGGCGGACGGCGACTGGGGGCTCGTCATCGCTCCACACCCGGCGCAGGGAGCCGACGCCTTCAACGCTCTGGTGAAGCGGGCCGGCGGGACGCCCGTCGCGGTGGCCGATCCCCGGGTCGGAGCACGAGGCTGCCTCGTCGGCGCTGACGCAGTAGCGAGCGCGTACTCGACGTGCGGGATCGAAGCCGCACTGTTCGGCATCCCGGTGTTCGAAATCGGCCTGCCGGGCGAACGCACGCTGGGCCTGGCCGGTCACGGACTGGCGACCCGGTGCGAGGCCACTGGTGACGTCGCCCAAGCGCTCTCCGGCGTGCGCGGGGGCCCGGCGCCGATCCCGCGGGCGGCCCTGGACGCGGTCTGCCGGTGGCGCGGCGACAGCGCTGCTCGGATCGCCCGGCTCATCACCGACCGCGCCCCCTCCAGCCCGAGGGCCGACGACTCCACCCACCACCACCCGGGCGCCGCTGCGTCGCCCCAGGACGAAGGAGCATCCGTCCGATGACATCCCTCACGGCCGACAGCATCGCCGAGCTGTTCTCCGGCGCCGTCACACTGGCCAAATCCGGCGCGAAGATCAGCCCCCGGGGCATGGCCACCCACGAAGTCCGCGACGTGCACCTGCTGCTCACCCAGCCGCGTGCCCGCCTGCTCTACGCCCCGCCCGCCCGCATCGTGAATCCGGCCTTCGCCGTCGCCGAAACGGTCTGGCACCTGTCCGGATCCGACGCCTCGTGGATCTTCGACTACAACAAACGGCTGCGGCAGTTCGCCGACGACGGCGTCCTCCTGGGGGCGTACGGGCCCAGGATGCGGAGCTGGGGCGGCAAGGTCGACCAGCTGGCCCGCGTCGTCGAGATTCTCCAGGCCGACCCCGACTCCCGGCGCGCCCTGATCCAGCTCTACGACCCAGCCCAGGACGCCGCCGGGCACAAGGACGTTCCCTGCACCCTCGGATTCCGATTCCACCTGCGCGCCGGCCGCCTGCACATGGCGACCATGATGCGCGGCCAGGACGTGTGGATCGGCATGCCGTACGACGTGTTCTTCTACACCGTGTTGCACGAGCTGGTCGCCGGATGGCTCGACGTGGAACTCGGCGAGTTCCACCTGCACATCGGCTCGCTCCACATCTACGACGAGCACATCGAGCAGGCCGACGCGCTGACCTCGCTTTCGGCGAGCGAGGTCATGCCCGACCTGCGAACGCCGTGGAAGGGCTTCGGCGGCCTGCTCGACCAGGTCGAGGCCCGCGACGTGACCGGCCATCCTGGCTGGGACGCGATGGCCGAGACGCTGCGCAGTTACCGGCTGTGGAAGGACGGCAAGCGCGAGCAGGCGTGGCGGGCGGCCGACACGATCGACGGGCCCCTCGGCCAGGCTCTCACCGCCTGGTACGGAGAGCTGGAGCGGCGCTCGGCCAAGCGCGCCGTGACGGCCGGGGCAAGGTGACCGCCGCCATGAAGCGCATCCCCTTCGTCATCCTCGGTCTGTGCTCGTACACCCACGACTCCTCGGCCGCGCTTCTCGTGGACGGTGAACTCGTCGGCTTCGTCGAGGAGGAACGCCTCTCCGAGCAGAAGCACACCAAGCTCTACCCGTCCCGCGCCGCGGGATGGCTCTTCGACCAAGCCAAGCTGAGCGCCACCGACGTGGACGCCGTCGCCTACAACTTCCAGCCCGCCCGCTACCTCGCCGAGTCGCCCGCCGCCCTGCGCATGGCGCTCTCGCCGACCACGCGCGACCGGAGCCTGGCCCGCGCCCACGGGTTCGCCAAGGTCGCTCTGCGGACCCGGCGGCGGCTGCGCGTCCTCGGCAGCCAGTTCCCCTCGGCCCGCGTCACACCGGTCCTGCACCACCGAGCCCACCAGCTCACGGCCTTCTCCTCCTCCGGCTGGGAGGAAGCCGCCGTACTCGTGGTCGACAGCCTGGGCGAGCGGCAGACCACCACCATCGCCCACGGCCACGGCGTTCAGCGCCCCCGCGTCCAAACCCTGGAAGCGATCAACGACCCGTCCTCCCTCGGCTACGTGTACGGAGCCGTTACCGAGCACCTGGGCTGGCGGCGGGGCGACGAGGAGGGCACCGTCATGGCGCTGGCCGCCCTCGGTGACCCCGCCCGGTTCCGCCACCTGTTCACTACGGCCGTCCGCACGACGGCCACGGGCTTCCGTATCCACCCCGGCTACTTCCCGACGCGCACCCTCACCTCGGGATACCCGAGGACATCCAGGCGGTTCGTCGCCGAGACCTGCCCCGAGCGGCACCCGAGCGAACCGCTCACCGACGTCCACCGAGACCTGGCGGCTGCCCTCCAGGAGCGGACCGAGCAGGTGATGGTCCACCTCGCCCGCCGCGCCCGTGTGCTCACCGGCTCCCGGCGCCTGTGCATGGGTGGCGGCGTCGCCACGAACTGCGTGAGCATCGGGAAGATCATCGAGGCTGGCATCTTCGACGAGGTGTTCGTCCCGCCGGCACCGGGGGACGCCGGAACCGCGATCGGGGCCGCCCTCGCCGTGCACGTCGACGCGCGCACGCCTCGCCCGCTCGCCGGCATCGCCCGCCGCTGTTACCTCGGCCCCTCCTACGAGGACCAGCCCCTCGACCTGACCCCCTGGCCCGGCCTCCACCAGAAGACCCTCGGCATCGAGACCGCCGAATTCCTCGCCGACCAGCTCGCCCACGGCGTGATCGCCGGACTCTTCCAGGGAGGGGTCGAAGCCGGGCCGCGCGCCCTGGGCAACCGCTCGATCCTCGCCTCCCCACTGGAGACCGGCGTCGTCGAGCGGCTGAACGCCACCGTGAAGTTCCGCGAACCGTTCCGGCCCTTCGCCCCCATGGTCCCGGCCGAGCGCGCCGCCGAGTTCTTTACCCTCGGCCAGCCGGCGCCCTACATGTCCATGGCCTCCGGGGTGACAGACCTGACGCGCGAGCGGGTGCCGGCCATCGTGCACGCCAACGGCACCTCCCGCCTGCAGACCGTCACCCGGTCACAGAACCCGTTCATGCACGCGGTGCTGACCGCCTTCGGCCGCCGGACCGGCGTACCCGTGCTGATCAACACCTCCCTCAACGTCAAGGGCAAGCCGATCTGCGGGACACCCGAGATGGCCCTGGACTGCCTGGCCAACTCCGGGCTCGACGCCCTGCTCCTCGAAGGGCGGTGGATCACCAAATGAAGATCGGTTACAGCTTCTGGGGCTTCCTCGGCAACGGCGTCACCGACACCCCCGACGGAGGCCGCAGCCACCGCCGCCCCTTCATCGACGCCCTCGTTGCCCGCGGTCACGAGATCGTTTTTCTCCAGGCCGACCGCGATCGCCTTGAAGCCGGTGACGACCTCGGCGGCGCGTACACCTTCGACGACGGCCTGCCGGGCATCGACGCCCTGTTCCTGGAGTGGCGCTGGGCCATCCCCGGCCGCAACACCACCGTGTGCGGCAGTGAGGGGCACACCTGCGACCTCCACCGGCAGGCCCAGCTCATCAACCACTACACGGCCCGGTCCCAGACACCCACCGTCATCTGGGACAAGGACCGCACCCTGCGGGCCGAGAGCGTGTGGCGCCGTACGGCTCACACCCGCGTCTGCGAGGCCGCGCTCGCGCCGACCCCCGGCGCGCACTCGCTGCTCTTCCCCGTGGCCGAGGACCTCCTCGCCCAGGCCGACCCCCTCACCCTGGCGGCGCGGCCTCGGGATCTCGCGCTCGGCTACGTGGGCAACCAGTACGACCGCGACGAGCCCTTCGACTGCTTCTTCGCCCCGGCCGCCGCCCGCGTCGAGCACCTGGTCGCCGGGAAGTGGACGAAGACCGGCCGCTGGCCGCACGTCCGCTTCGTGGGCCGGATCCCGTTCGAGGCCGCCGCCGGCGTCTACGGTCGGTCCCTGGTCACGGTGCTCATGCTGCCCGAGCGGTACGCCGCCGTCGGGCAGATGACCCAGCGCATCTTCGAGGCCGTGCTCGCCGGCTGCCTGCCGCTGGCCCCGGCGGACATCCGCTTCGCCGACCGGTTCGTCCCGAAGGAGCTGGTCGTGCGCTCCGGCAGCGACGTGCTCGAACGCCTCTCCTATCTGCGCGAGATCGCCGGCACCGAGCAGCACGCCGCCTTGATCGCCGCGTGTGTGGACCGCCTGCGCCTGTTCGGCCTGTGCAAGCAGGTCAACACCCTGGAGTCCGTCCTGCACGGCCTCCTCCAGTCCACCGCGACCGAGCGGGGAGCTGCCTGATGCAGACCGCTCGATCGACCACGGCACACGGATCCTCCGGGCGCGTCCCGGAGGATGGGTCCGCCGGACACCCGAACCTCTCTACGCTGGAGCACCATGAAGAAGGTCGCCATCGTCGGCTGCGGAGGCAGCGGCAAATCCCACGTGGCCCGCGAACTGGGCACGATCCTCGACGCCCCGGTGACGCACCTGGACGCCGCGTTCTACGACGACGAGTGGAACGCGTTGCCCCTGGACAAGTTCACCGACGTGCAGCGCGAGCTGGTCGGGCAGCCGCGGTGGGTGATCGACGGCAACTACAACTCGACGCTGCAGGTACGGCTCGAAGCCTGCGACACGGTGGTCCTGATGGACGTGTCGACCGTGGCGGCGCTGTACGGGATCTTCTCCCGGCAGATCCGGCACGGGGCCGGGCACAAGGGCAACGGGGTGCACAACCGCATCCACTGGGGCGTGATCAAGTACGTCGCCACGTACCGGCGCAAGATGCGGCCCCGCGTGATGGCGAAGATCGAGGAGTTCGGCTCCGGCGCCGATGTGGTGCTGCTGGCCAACCGGCGTCAGACGCGCCGCTGGCTGCGGAAGGTCGCCGCCGAGCAGTCCTGACCGGTCCGCGCCCCCTGTCAGGGGGTGCGGCATGAACGAGCCCAACCCGTTCCTGGACCCCGCCCGGCAGTCGGAGTTGTACGGACACGCCTCGCGGCTGGCCGGGCGGACCAGCGCCCTGATGCGCGCCAAGACCGCCGGACATCCGGTGCCCGAGACGATCATCAGCCTGGTGCAGACCCACCATGCCCGGCCTGACCGGCTCGGCGTGGTGCTCGACATCGGATGCGGTCGCGGCACGAGCAGCCTCGTCATCGCCGAGCAGCTCCGGCCCGAGCGCGTCGTGGGCCTGGACGCCGCCCCTTCCTTGCTCGCCAATGCGCGCGAGCGCGCCAAGGACCTGCCCGACAGCACGGTGGAGTTCGTCGAAGGCGACTTCCACGACCTCCCTCTGCCCGACGGGTCGAGCGATGTCGTCGTCGCGGCGTTCTGCCTATACCACTCGCCGCGCCCCGAGGACGTCGTCGGGCAGATCGCCAGGGTTCTCGCCCCCGGTGGTGTGGCTGTGCTCGTCACCAAGGGCCTCGACAGCTACCGGGAGATGGACCAGCTGGTCGCCTCCGCCGGTCTTGATCCGCGTGCCGCCCAGCACGAGAGCCTCTACACCGTAGCCCACAGCGGCAACCTCGCCGTGGTGGCCGCCTCCTCGCTCGACGTGATCGCCGTCCTGGACGAGGAGCACGTCTTCACCTTCGACGGCCACGACCACACGTCGCAGTACCTGGCCACCAATCCCAAGTACGACCTGGTGCCCGGCTTGTACGGCAACCCCGGGGCCTTGGCGGCGACCCTGCACGAGTTCCTTCCCGACCAGCCGCTGACCACCCGGTCCCGGATCACCTTCGTCGTCGCTCAGCCGAAGGAAGGAGGTGAGCCGGCATGAGCCCCGCCTCGTTCACCAAGCGCTACGCGGAACCGGAGCGCGCGGCGGGGGCGGTGCGCCACTACCGGTGGATCACCGCGCACGCCAAACCGCTGCGGCAGCCGGCCCTCCACACCGCCGGACCGCAGTCCCTGACGTTCGAACGGATCGAGGGCCGCTCCGTACGCCCCGATGACCTCCCGCGCGTGGCGGAACTGCTGGGCCACGCCCACGGTGCCGCCTGGGCCAGCGACCTGCACTCAGCGTCGCTGGACACCCCGCACCACTTCCAGGACGGCACGCAGTTCGACGACTACCTAGGTCCCCGGAAGGTCGCCCTACGGCGACGCCACGAGCAGGGCTACCTGCCGAACAAGACGGCACTGCACGCGATGCTCGGCCTGCTGGAAGCGACCACCGAGGGACCGTGCGCCTTCTACAAGGACAGCAACCCGCGGAATTTCATCATCACCAGCACGCAGGACATCGTCGCCGTCGACACCGACGACCTGTCCCTCGCCCCGATGGGCTACGACCTCGCCAAGCTCGTTGCGACGCTCCACCTGACCTACGGGCCGCTCACGGACCAAGCCGTCACCACCGCCCTGCTCGCCTACAACGCGGCAGCCCGACGCCACGACGCCCGGCTGGGCACCACGGACCGAGGTCAGCTCGACAGCTTCCTCGGCCTGCACGCCGTGTTCACCGCCCCATACGTCGGCCGCAACGGCTACCACTACAGCCTGCCCCTCCGTTTCAGCCACCGAGGAGCCTCATGATCACCACTGAACTCGTCTTCGTCCGTCACGGCCAGGCCCAGTGCAACGCCGACGGCCTCGTCGGGGGCCCGCGCACCTGCACCGGCCTGACCAACCTCGGGTACGCCCAAGCCGAACAGGCCGCACGCCGCCTGGCCACCGAGCACCTGAAGAAGCCCTTCGACGTCGTCTACACCGGCCCGCGGATCCGCCTCGTCCAGACCGGCGAGATCATCGCCCAGACGCTCCAGATCCCCGTGCACCACGACGACCGACTCGACGGCCCGGTCCACGGCGACGCCGACGGCCGGCATTGGGACGCGGTCAAGACGGCCGCCGACGGCGGGCCGCACGCCCACCCCGACACGCCCTGGGCCAACGGCTCCGACACCTGGAACGGGTTCCTGGAGCGCGCCAGCAGGAACCTGAGCCAGCTCATCAAGGAGAACCGAGGCAAGCGCGTCGTCTTCGCCGCCCACGGGGAGACGGTGATCACCGCCCACACCCTGCTGCTCGGCATCCCGATCGGCTCGCCCGCCGGATTCACCCACAACCACGCCTCCATCACCCGCTGGCAGCACCACCGCAACCGCCTGGGCCAGACCCGCTGGATGCTCGACCGGCACAACGACACCGAGCACCTCAGTCTCCTCACGCCGGAGCCGACCCCGTGATCGCGACCTCGGACGACCCCCGGATACAACTGGCGCACCACCTCCTCGGCGCAGTCGACATCGCAGCGGACCCCGCGCTCCCGCCCCGCGTCGTACGCCTGGTCGCCGGCGACGGGCGTCAGTTCATCGCGAAGCAGCACGCGGAGCGAGACCGGTACGCGGGAGAACTCCACGCCTACGCGGCGTGGGGCAGCCACCTGACCGGCCATGCGCCGGAGTTGGTCGGCCGGGATGACGCCACCCGCACCCTGCTGCTCACCGCACTCGCAGGCGACCGCGCTGACACCTTCGCTCCGGGCTCGCCCGAGGAGGAGCTGGCCCACCACGAGGCCGGGCACGTGTTGGGCAAGCTGCACCGGGCCACGGCCATGCCCCAGGGCGGTGCCGTCGGCTCCTCGCTCGCCGAGCGGTTCCAGCGGTGGATCGACCGGGCCATCCACGCCGACCTGCTCGACGCGGCCGAGGAGAACCTGCTGAAGCACCACGCGGTGATCCTGGGCGCCAGCCACATGGACAGCGCGATCTGCCACCTCGACTACCAGCCGCGCAACTGGCTGCTCGGCGACACCTTCGGCATCTACGACTTCGAGCACATGCGACGCGACGCCCGGGTCCGCGACTTCGCCCGGCTCGAATTCCGACGCTGGCAGGCCGCACCCCACCTCCGCACCGCCTTCTTCGACGGATACGGACGCTCGCCCAACGACACCGAACGCCGCCTCCTGGAGTCCTTCGGCGCCATCGAGGCGACCACATCCCTGGTCAAGGGCCACCAGGAGAACGACGCCGCCCTCAGCGCGCACGGCAGAACCGTCCTGTCCCGGCTCACCTGACCAGCCCCTTAGACGACACCTTTCTGGAGATCCCGTGCCACAGCACGAGCAGCCCCCGACCAACGCTTCCCCCCGACGGGCCGTGGTGACCGGCTCCGCCGGATTCATCGGCTCCCACCTCGCACACGCCCTCGTCCACGCCGGCACCACCGTGATCGGCGTGGACCGCCGAGACCCCTCCACCGACCCAACGGCCGCCGCCAACCTCGCCCCGCTGCGAGGACGCCCGGGATACCACCACGTCACGGCCGACCTCCTCCACTGCGCCATCGACCCCCTTCTGATCGACGCCGACGCGGTCTTCCACCTCGCCGGCATCCCCGGCGTGCGGCCCTCCTGGGGACCGCAGTTCGGCGACTACCTTGCGTCCAACGTGCTGGCCACCCACCGGGTCCTCGAAGCCTCCACCCGGATCGGCGTCCCCCGACTGGTCGTCGCCTCCTCCTCCAGCGTCTACGGTCCGACCGACGGCGACGCGAGCCTCGAGACCGACCGCCCCAATCCCGCCTCCCCGTACGCCGTGACCAAGCTGGCCGAGGAGCAGCTCTGCCTCGCCTACGCCGAGCGCTCCGGCGGCCCCGGCGTCGTCGCCCTGCGGTACTTCACCGTCTACGGCCCCCGGCAGCGCGCAGACATGTTCACCCACCGCGCTCTGTACGCCGCCCTGACTGGACAGCCCCTGCGCTTGTACGGAGACGGCCACCAGCGCCGCGACTTCACCTACATCGACGACGTGGTCGCCGCCACGATCGCCGCCGGCGTCGTCCCGAACGCTCACGGCCCCATCAACGTCGGCGGCGGCTCGAACGCATCGCTGCTGGACGTGGTCAACATCGCCAACAGCTTCACCGGTCGCGAGATCCAGTTCCACCAGGACCACGTGCGCAACGGGGACGTCCTGTTCACGCGTGCCGACCCCAGCCGTGCGGGAGAGGTCCTCGGCTGGCAGCCGCGCGTCGACCTCCACGGCGGACTGCGCGCCCACATGCAGGCTCTGGCTGCCCCGGTTCCGGACTACAGCCGGGCTGCGTAGCCCCTACGCCTCGGAACCCGAGAGGAGTGCCCATGGAAACCCCCGAGCGAGCACGGCTGGACGCCTTCTTTAGGAGGATCACGGCACAGTTCCCCGCCGGGCAGGCGATCACGACGCTGGTCATTACCCACCTGCTCCCGGAACGACCGGCGTTCTTGCACGCCATGACCGCGGTGTCCACGATCGGCGCCGTCCTCCCCAAGCCCCGGTCGATTCACCGGCCGACCCTCGACATCGTCCGCCGCACCCTGCCGGTCCACGATCTGACCCGGGAGCGGTTCACCGACGAGACCCAGGCCCTGCACTACCTGGAGGACACGGCCGGTGGCCAGGACGTCGTCCTGGTCGACATCGGCGGGTACTTCGCGGCCAGCCTCGACACCCTCGTGAACAAGTTCTCTGGGCGCATCCTCGGCGTCGTCGAGGACACTGAGAACGGACACCAGCGGTACGCGGCTCTCGGCTCGCTGCCGTGCCCGGTCGTGTCCGTGGCCCGCTCACCGCTCAAGGACTGCGAGGACCACCTCGTCGGCCGGTCCATCGTGTTCTCCACCGACGCCCTCGTCCGCGCCCGCGGGGACATCCTGACGAGCCGCAGCGCCTGCGTCATCGGGTTCGGCAAGATCGGCCGCTCGATTGCGCAGACGCTGCGCGCCCAGGACCTGCGCGTCACCGTGTACGACAACGACGCGGTCAAGCGGGTACAGGCGCACGCCCTCGGGTTCCGCACCAGCTCGTCCACCACCGAGGCCGTCCACGACGCGGAACTTGTCCTCTGCGCCACTGGCAATCTCGCCCTCCGTCACGAGGATTTCGCCGCCTTGCGCAACGGCGCCTACCTCGGATCGGTGACCTCTTCCGAGGACGAGCTCGAACTCAGCAGCCTTGATGACGTCTACGAACGTCAGCTCGTCGGAACGCAGTTGACCCGATACGAGGTCACTGGCCACTACTTCTACGTTCTCGCCGATGGGGGTGCCGTCAACTTCGTGCACGGCGCCACCGTCGGCACCTACATCCACCTTGTCCAGGCCGAGATACTCGCCGCCACCGCCGCACTCAGCCACGCGCGACTCCAGCCCGGACTGCACGAGGTGCCGGCGGCCGACCGCGACACCATCGCCAGAATCTGGCTCCGCCACTTCGAAAGGTGACCTCGTTGCCACCCTCCACCGAACACGTCCGCGCCGTCACGGAGGCGTACCTCGCCCGCCACCCGGACGAACGCGACTCCCTGGCGCTGCTGTTCGCCGCGCTCGCCGGCGCGGACGCTCCCACCAGCCGCAAGACCTTCCCCGCCCACGTGACCTGCAGCGTCATCCTCATCAACGGTGAACGGCACGTGCTGCACATCGCGCACAAGGCGTCCGGGAAACTGTTGGCGCCCGGCGGGCACAACGAATCGGCCGACCAGCACTTGCGCGACGCCGCCCTGCGCGAACTGCACGAGGAGGCCGGCATCCCGCCCAGCGCCGTCGTCCCGCTCGCCGGCTACGAGGACGTTCCTCTCGACATCGACGTGCACGCGATCGACGCGAACCCGTCGAAGAACGAGCCGGCCCACCACCACGTGGACTTCCGCTGGGCCTTCCACTTCGGTGCGGAACATGCGGTGACACTTCAGGAGGAGGAGGTCGACGGCTACCAGTGGCGGCCGTTCGCGACCGCCGCCTCACCCACCGTCCGCGCCAAGCTCGCCCAGCTCACCTGAAGCCCCTACTCGTACCCGCCGACCAGGAGGATGACGTGGCCGCCACCACAGCCCAACCGACCGGCGTACATCCGCGCCGGCACATCGCCGTCATACCCTGCCGCTGGGGTGCTTCTCGCTTCCCCGGCAAACCACTGGCCCTCCTCGGCGACAAGCCGCTGCTCTGGCACGTCCACCAGCGCTGCCTGGAGGCCAAACGCCTCGCCGGGGCCGTCGTCGCGACGGACGACGAGCGTATCGAAGCGGCGTGCCGCGAACTGGGCATCGACTGCGTCCGCACCAGGGAGCATCTCACCGGCACCGACCGCGTCGCGGAGGTCGCCGAACGCCTGTCGGCTGAGGGGTACATCAACGTCCAGGGCGATGAGCCGTTCATCTCACCGACTGCCATCGACGACGTCTCCGAGGCCCTGGAGTACACGCCGCCGAGCACCTTGGCAGTGAACGCCTACACCGAACTGGTCGACGTCGGCGCCGTCCTGGACCACAACGTCGTCAAGGTCGTTGTCACGGCCCGCAGCGAGGCCCTGATGTTCTCGCGCCAGCCCATCCCCTATCCCAAAGGCGACCGCCCGAAGTACCTGCGCCAACTGGGCCTCTACGGCTTCACCGGCCCGGCTCTCCAACGCTTCCGTCAGCTCCAGCAGGGGCCCCTGGAGCGTGCCGAAGGAGTGGAGATGCTGCGCTTCGTCGAACACGGCCACGCCGTACAGATGGTCCCTGTCCTGGACGACGGTGTAGCGGTGGACACTCCGGAGGATCTAACGCGAGCCGAGACCTTCCTCGATCAGTACGACGGAGCGGTCCGGACGCGTGGGACCGTACGACGTTCTGCACGGTGGGACGGAATCACCTCATCCGCGACTCGTGCCCGATCTTCGGAACGCCCCCGCTCTCACTCCTAGCGAACAGCAGCTCTGAGGCCTGCCTGATCGCCCCCAGGGGCGGGTCGCTCGCTAAGGGCCGGGGAGTGAGGTTCTCCGCGGGCGGCGCCCCGAACACACGGCTCGGCACCAACCTCCGTGTCTGCCCGATGTCCCACGAGCGCGGTGGACGGCTCCACTTCGGCCAATCCCGCCGACGCTGGGAGGTCAGCGCCGGATAGCGCGCACTCGGACCCCGCCGCTGTCACCGAAAGGCGAAACACCCCCGTGAATACCCCCGTGCTCCGCGACGCGCGCTGCGACGGCGAACTGCGCCGGTACAAACTCCTGTGCTCGCGGCTGCCGGTATGGGTTGTACGCCGCGAGCGAGCCGACTCGCCCCCGGTCACGCTGCTGTGCGGCCATCACCTTAACCAAGGACTGACCGACTTGGTCCGCGACACCGGCTCGGGCCCCTACGTGGTGGTCCGCCTTGACCCGCAGTAGCCCCTCGGTTCCGAGCCATGTGTCAAAGCTGCCGGTCCCGTGTCGTAGGAAACGGGACCGGCAGTTGGCGGGGCGCCGTGTCCGTAAACCTTGGGCGGGTCGAACAGACGGCGGTTGATGCCACGCGCGGGAAAGGGACGACAAGGCGACCGACGCCGATGTTCACCGAGACCGCTGCTGGCCAAGTCGTCCGCCACGAGTGTCAGTTCGCTTCACCAATCTTCAGACCATTGCACCCTGACTATTAGTCATGCAACGGGTGGTCGCACTACGGGATAGGGCGTACGGGCATTGAGAATGTTCCAAACTCCCCGATGGTGTGAATGATCAACTTCCTCAGAGGGGCAACATCTACCCCACCCGGAAAATCAGTTCTCCGTCACTCAAGGCGCGATGGGGAGGGGTAACACCCGCCAGTCGCTCAAGATCGGTTGCGTCCTCCTGTTCATGTCATTGAAGCCCGCGGGTACGCCATGAGAGTGACGTAACTCGAAATGGAGGAGAGTGCGACGAAATGCGCAAAAGCCGCATCGGGGTGATGGTGATCAATCCCGTGCGTGTCGCGCTGGACGTCAACGACAGCAAATGCGCCCTGCGTCACACGCTATTTATTTGTGCCCATGATTACGGCATGGTTGCCCTATGAATGCAGTTGCATCGGCTGAGCCCACGCTTTCGATAGTCGCCCAGCGCCTTCTGTGCCAGCCCTCGGAGGAGGACTTCCGGACGGCGCCCGTACGCCTAGGCCGCCACGGGGCCTCCTCGACGTCGGCGAGTGATGAGTCGAAGCAGGTGCTGGCCGAGCTTTTCGAGGGCCTCGGCCTGCCATCGCAGTACGGCGGGGGAGGCGATGGCCCCGACGTTCGATGGCGCACAGAGTCACACACGGTGATTCTGGATGCGCGACGAAATGGCCGGCTGCGACTGTCGGTGCGCCGAACGGCGGCACACGAAGACTCTGAGTCCGAGAGATTCCTGAGATGCGCTGCCTCTGGACCGCAGGCCGGAGAAGGTGAGCTTCCGTACCTCTGGCGATACCAGCGAATCGGACCCTTTCAGCTCGCGCCACCTACCCCTGTCGCGAAGGACTGGGTGCAGCTGCAGAGCGCCCTGGAGGCACTCCTGCGCGCCTGGAGCCAGCACCTTGAAATGCTGGTCGGGGACAACGACGCCGGCTTCACCATCGATCACGGTGACGGTCAACTCGCCCTCATGGTCAGCCCTAGAGACGATGTCGCAGTGTTCGCGGACAGACGAGACGGAACGGACAGGGATGCCGATCACCTGGCCGTCATGACCGCGCGAGGGTGGCACTCGTTCATTCCGGTGCTCTCGTGGTGGGAGGCCGCATTCGACCGTACTCCAGCGGGTGCCACTGCTGCCGCAGGACTCGTCGTCAAGGAACTCAGGGCCCGCGGGGTGCGTACTCCTGGTGACCTCCGTCTGATCCGAGCGACCCTTGGTTCCGAGGGTGGCCGCTTGGACATACCCGGTGCCGGCATTGCCGTCGGCACGTCTGACTGACCACTCTCGGCGAGAATGCCCAGCCCTTAGGGTCCATGGCGTACGCGGCTTTCCCGCGCGTCAAAACAGACGAAGCGGGATCTGGGTGACCCCCGTGAGTGACCCGCCAGGAAGTTCGCATTTCTTCACGTGAGCGATGCTTGCGATCCGGCTTGCCCCTGTTGGTGTGCTGAAACTTCTTAGGTTCGAGACCGACGTGAGTGTCGGCTGAATGCGAGTGCTGAACATGAGGTTGCGAGGAGAAATGCGCGGGCTGCTGAAGCAGTGCGACCTGAAGCTTGCGGGTCTGTCGCTGCCTGATCCGTTCAGTATTCCTGCGCTGGTGGCGTCGATGGAGGAATCCCGAGGCCGCAGCATTGAGCTGGTGCCGGTAGACGATCAAGGAGACTTGCGAACAGCGTGCGGGTTGCGCGTGAAGGGGGATGCCGTCACGTACGTGCTCTACCGTCCGAGACCCACCCCGCATCAGACCGAGCACGTAATTCTTCACGAGCTGGCTCACGAATGGCTGGATCACGGCGCGGGCCTGACTCCCGTCTCGACGCCTTGTGAAATGGCCGAGTCGTACCGGCAGAGCAGTGGCACCGAAAGTGCTGCGCGCCAGGCTGTACACGCACGGTCCCGGTACGACAGCGTCGAAGAGCGCGAGGCGGAGCTCTCGGCATATCTGATCAAGCACCGTGTGAAGGCGTCTGTCGCCGGCGCGGACTCGATAAGCCTGCTGGAGTCGAGCCTGTCGCGTCCGCTCGGTCCGCAGCGGCGCCGTACGCTCCGGGGCCGGTGAGCGCAGGTCATGCTGGATGTTCTGCTCTGGGCCGTACCCATTGTGATGACCGCGACCGCTTTGTGGAGGCTCCCCTCCCTGTGGAACGGCGCTGCGCTACAGAGGGCGCTGTGGATGTGCTGCGCCGGTTTCGCCGCTGCGCTCTGGTGCCGGGTTCCACCGGTGAAGTTTGCACTGGACCACTCGCCGGTTACTGATCTGTCGGCTCTGCTGAAGTACCTGATGTCCCTCGCTGCGATCTTGGCAGGGCTGAAGTACATCATCGGGGTCTACGAGGGGCCGTCGGGCAGAGGGGCATCGCCCAGGCACGTGACAGTGAGCATCTGGGTGAGCCGCATCGCTCATGGCTTCGCGTTCGCATGGCTGGCGATCTTGATCGTTCTGTTCTTCACGGCGGTGGACCGGTCGGAGCCGAGTACTGACTTCGCCGCGGACCATGCGGGGCAGTGGGGTGCCGAGCTCTTCCTGACGATTGCGTACGTCTATCTCGGTGCTGCCGCGGGCGTGGCCTGCTTCCAATGGGCGAGGGCGAGCCGGCGGGCCGAGTACCGGTCGCTGCGTATCGGCCTGGCCCTCATGTCGGCCGCGATGATGATCTACACGGTCTACCCGGCACTGCGCATCATCACGGTGTGGGCCCCCACCAGGGCGAACGCCGTCACGATGCGCGCGATCGCTGATTCCGTCACGCTCACGGTTGCCCTTCTCTGGGCTGTGGGCGCTGCCATACCTTCAACTATCGTGCTCGCTGAGCGGTGGACGGCGTGGCGGACCTATCAGAAGCTCTACCCGCTGTGGTCGGAACTCATCCTGCAGTACCCGCATCTCGCGTTCCAACCGGCTGGCTCTCGGCTCAGCGAGACCTTCCGCGTCTGGGCCCCCCTGGACATCCGCCTGGACCGGCGAACCCAGGAGATTGCTGATGCGGTGGAGCAACTACGTCACCACGCCACACCCCGACTCCTGCCGTGCGCCCAGTACCTGGCCGAGATCCACGAGGACCCCGAACCTGCCGCTGAGGCGTACTGGATCAGAGCCGCTCTGGAAAGCGCAAAAGCTGGCAGGCGCGCCTCTTCACCTGTGCGGGCGCTTCCGAACAAGCCGTTGACGAACAGCCGCGCGGAGGCGTACTGGCTGGCTCTGGTCGTTGATGTGTACGTCCGTGTCGCCCCGGAGGTCGTAGATACGCTCCATGAGCGTGCGGGCCAGCCCGGGCTCGCACAGAAGAATTTGGACAGCCGCTCGGCACCGGTGCAGGCAACCGCAACATAGACCAGCGGCGTGACGCCATTTCGCATCAGGGCTGGCCGGGCGTGCGGGCCACCAGTTCGTTGAGTACGGCGAGCATCTCTGACGACACTCCTCCGTCGCCACCACGCGCCGCCAAGGCGATGTCGTGGTGGGCCGCAAGGTATTGAAGGTCGGACAGAACGCGGATCTCGACGCCCGCTCTGTCTTGCAGAGCGAGTTGGGGAACGTCGAAGAATGCCGCAATTCCGGTGAGGGCTACCTCCGCGCTTCCCTCGGCGAAGACGTCCGCCGCAGACGCCCCGGCCAGGAGGGCTTCGACCTGCGCTGCCGTGAGCCGGGTGCCCGCCTTCGCGTTGACCGCTTCCGCGAGCATCTCAGGTGCCGGAACGCTGTCGAAGGCCTTGCGCACCAGACCGTTCAGCTTCTCGGCAAGACTCGGCGGCCTCCGCGGTGCTGCCGCAGGCGCGGCCACGCCGAAGCTCTGATCCTCGGCGGCCCCGAGAGCCTCCGGATCCACGCCGTACAAGCGGGACAGTGGCGCGATCACATCAGGACCCAGCCGCCGGCGCCCGCCCTCAGCATCACCGAGGGCGAATCTACTGAGGCCCTTGACCTCCTCGGCGGCAGCACTCTGCGTGTATCCCGCGTCGCTCCGCAGATCGACGAGGTCACATGGGCCTTCGCGAGGAAACAGCGTGTCGACGTCCACGCCCAAAATGGCGGCGATACCCACCATCTTCTCCGCCGGCGGGAAACGCTCCCCCTTCTCCCACCTGGCCACGGCCACGTGAGCCGAAAGCCCCAAGCCTTGGGCCACCTGTTTCTGCGTCAGGTCGGCGCGCCGGCGGGCGGCTCGCAGCTCTGCACCGTCGAAGCGGCGTGGTGGCAAGGTGGCCTCCCAAAGTCGCTGGTCAGCAGGGGTGGATGGTGATCGATTGCCTCTTGCCTCTCGAAGGTACATCACGTAACTTCTGGAGGGGAAGTCCGGAGGTAGCACCTCCGCATGTCCACACTATTTCTCCATGAGCGGCCGTCCAGCGCGCAGCGCTTCAAGCCCAGGGGGCCGCCGCACGACGGATTGCAGCGTTGTAGAACCAAGCATGGACTTGTGGCGCCTGGTCTACGTATGTTCGGCGTCGCACGGCATCGACTCAGGGAAACGGGGGTGGGACAAGAAGTCCGAGGCGGGTGCAAACCCGCAAGGTCTGCTGAGCAGACACACAAACGAGAACGGCGCCCGGGAGCTACGAACTCCCAAGCGCCGGGCCGGCACCCCGAGGGGGCCGATTCACATCTCGCGGGCGGCGGGGCTTTTGCACGAGAACCGCCGCACCGCGCTCCTACGAACAACGGAGTATTGCATGCTCGCCACGCCGAGCGGTAGGTCCGCCTGCCCGCACGCAGAACGCCGGCACCGCCTCGCTGTCCAGCTCGCCGACATGATCCCGGGCGCGGCCACCATCCGCGTCAGTCTCAACGACCCGACACAGAGGTGGCCTCACCCGCACACTATCGTCAAGGACGAGGCCGGAAGGACGATAGAGCTGAGCCGTGCCACCGCCACGGTGGCGGCCCGCTGGATCCTTCGGGTCTGGCCGGAGGCGGACTGGAGCCATCCGTACATGTTCGACCTGGCCGAGGTGACCCTCACCCGCAGCGACCTGGTCGCCGCTGCCCGGGGCCGCTGACATGGCACGGATTCGCACCATCAAGCCGGAGAGCTTCATCTCCGAGTCGCTCGCCGAAGTGAGCGTCGAAGCCGAGCGGACCTTCTTCGGCCTGCTCACCCAGGCCGACGACCACGGTCGCCACCGCGACAACGCCGCGATCGTGGCAGGGCTGCTCTGGCCCCTGCGCGCCGAGCACACCTCGGTCCATGTCGAAGACGACCTCCACCAGCTCGCCACCGCCGGCCTTGTCTGCCGGTACACCGGCTGCGACGGCCGCCGCTACC
Source organism: Streptomyces sp. OR43 (assembly GCF_008042275.1). Taxonomy (GTDB): domain Bacteria; phylum Actinomycetota; class Actinomycetes; order Streptomycetales; family Streptomycetaceae; genus Streptomyces. Next base: position 3,260,688 of record NZ_RDBK01000043.1, read on the forward strand.
TCCACATCGTCACGTGGTCCGAGCATCAGAAGATCGACAAGCCCAGCCAGTCGCGTCTGCCCTCCTGCCCGCAGCATCAGGCCGAGGCCCGGTGCGCCCCTTGCAAGGGTGTCTGCAGCAAGAACATCGAGAAGCTGTCGACTCCTGCCCGTGGGCTCGCCGAGCCTTCCCCGAGCCTTCCCCGAGCCCTCGATCTGCCGCCGCAGCCCGGCGGGACGCTTCCCGGCCGCGAGGCCGGGGCCCTTGCCGCTGCGCAGGAAGGCCCTGAGCGCCCGGACGGCCCACCCGGCCACGGATACGAGAAAACAGCAGGTCAGATCCCATTCTCCGAGGACTCGCCGAGCCCTCCCCGAAACCTCGGAGAGGGCTCGGCGCCTGGATCTAGGATCTTGGATCCTGGATCTTCTATCCCTACGGGGCGCGCAGCGCCCGCAGCCGGCATCTCGGTGAACCAGCTCGTCGGCGAGTACCTCGCGGCCTGCGACGAGCGTCCGCCCAGTGACGTGATCGGCCACCTCGGCCGGATCACCAAGAAGCTCCTCGGCGAGGGCATCAGCCCCGAGCACATCCGGGCCGGGCTGCAGAACTTCGCGGCCAACCCCAAGCACCCGAGCGTGCTGACCAGCATGGTCAACGAGGCCATGAACGCCCGCTCCGGCGGTTTGGCGCGGCCGGGAATCCGGCCTAACGTGCCCGCCCACCAGGCGTGGACCAACCCGGCCAACCCTGCTGCCGCCTACGCCGAGGAGCTGTGATGCGCACCCATAACCGCGAACCGCAGACCCTGGGCGAAGGCACCCTGGACCGGATGGCGCGGATCCTCGCCACTCGCAACATCGACCAGGCCGACGTCGCCGCACTGCCCGACGAGCCCGAGCCGCTCTCCCCGCTGGACGCCCTCTCGGCCGGGATGCCCCCGCGTTATCGGGCTGCCGTCGCCGACCACCTCCAGGTCCTGGCCTGGATCCGGGAGGTTACGGAGGCGGCCGTCGCCCCCAGCCCGGGAGCACGGCGGCAGGTCACCACCGGCCCCAGCCTCCTGATGGCCGGGGTCGTCGGCGCGGGCAAGACCCACCAGGCGTACGGCGCGGTCCGGGAGCTGGTCAAGGGCGGGATCGGCGTGCGCTGGCGCGCCACCACTGCTGCCGACCTGTACGCCGAACTCCGCCCCCGACAGAGCGTCGACAGCGAGCGGGACCTGGCAGTCATCAGCCGCTGCCCGCTGCTGATCATCGACGACCTCGGCGCGGCCCGGGCCACGGAGTGGACCGAGGAAATCACGTACCGGCTGATCAACCGCCGGTACAACCACATGCTCCCGACCCTGATCACCACCAACCTGCGCATCAGCGATCTCCGGGCGTACCTGGGAGACCGTGTTGCCTCCCGACTGGCGCAGATGACCACCCGGGTCGAGTTCGAACCGGTCGATCGCAGACGCTCCCGCGCCGCCGCCTGACCTGCCACAGGCCGCCGTGCCCGGCCGCGCCCCAGAGCGCCGGCCATTGACCTCCCGACCCAGCACACCTCTCCGCCGACGCCCCTGCGCGCGGAGAGCGATCGGAGCAACCAGCATGACCACCACGACGATCAGCCCTGCCCGCCACCGCCTCCTCGGCGACCAGACCTGGCAGGCAGACGCCGTCTGCCAGAGCACCGAGTACAACCCGGTGGACCCCGAACTCTTCTTCCCCGAGCCCGACGAGATCGGCAAGATCAGCGCAGCCAAGTCGCTGTGCGCCCAGTGCCCGGTCCGCCGCACCTGCCTGGACGCCGCCCTGGAAGGCGGCGACACCGACGGCATCCGAGGCGGACTGACAGAGCAGGAACGCAAGCCGCTGCACGAGAAGCTCTCCCACCGCCTCGACTACAGCCGCATCAACGCCACCATTGCCGGGCGCGACGTGCACCTCACCCAAGCCGAGCGCCGCGCGGTCGTCCACGCCGCCTACCGCCACGGCCTCACCGAGGAGCGCCTGGCCTGGCTCCTCAAGATCACCCCGGAACACGCCCAGAAGCTGTACCGGGAGACCCGACAAGCGCTCGTACACAGCGACCTGGAACCGGCCACGAAGCCCACCCTGCCCCCAGAAAGCGACGGTCAGCACCTGGACCGCGACGACTTCGGGACGGCCGCGTGAACACCACGAGCGCGCCGAAGACCGCGCACATCACCGGCTGGGACCGCATGGCCGTCATCGCCCTGGGCAGCGCGGGCTGCGCCCTGTCGTACGACGCCCTCCAGCAGATGGCCGTCGCCATCCACATCCGCGGCTTCCTGACCTACCTCTTCCCCCTGGTGATCGACGGCTTCATCGCCTACGGCATACGGGCACTCCTGGTCCTGCGCGACGCACCCCTGCGCGCCCGGCTCTACGTCTGGACACTCTTCGGCACAGCCACCGCCGCCAGCATCTGGGCCAACGCCTTGCACGCGGTGCGGCTCAACGAGGAAGCGGTCGCCGGCACGGGGCTCCGGCTGGGGGACACGGTGGTCGCGGTGCTGTCGACCATCGCCCCGCTCGCGCTGGCCGGAGCGGTCCACCTCTACATCCTCATCGCCCGGCGCCCGGCCAGGGGAAGTGACCGGGAGGACGTCGGTCAGGCCGGTCACCTCGGTCAGACTGACCGGACCGAGGGCATCGCAGTCACCCGGACTGACCGGGTCAGGCAGTGGCAACCGCAGGCCGATCAGGTCAGCGCCGGGCAGCCGGTCACTTCCCTGACCGACCGGCCGCGACCGACCCTGAACAAGCCGGCCCCGAGTCCTGGTTCACTGACCGGGGACAGCGTCCCGGCGGACAGCAGCCCGGTCGCCGGTGACCGCGAACAGCCGCACGAGGCCCCTGACCTGGTCGGACAGCCGGACACCGCGCCACCGGTCACTGACCGCGCGGTCGGCACCGAGCCGGCCACCGGTAGCCAGGACAGCCACGAGCCGGACACCGACCGGTCAGTCAATTTGCCGCAGGTCACTGAACGGGACACCCGGGCAGCCAGTGACCGGCGGAGTGACCCGGACACCGAGGAGCTGCTGAAGATTGCCCGGTCAGCGGTCAGGGCCGAGGACAAGCTGACCCGCAAGGTGGTCGCCCAGGCGATCCGAGGCCAGCAGATACCGCTGTCCAGCGACACCCTGACCGCCCTGATGGCCCAGCTCCGCGCCCAGCACGGACAGCCGGTCACCTCAGGCCGGAAATGAACAGGACAGCACGAGGCGGGTGACCGAGCCGGACCCCACGGCCGGTCACCCGCCCCCGGACACGCGCCCCACACCCTTCCGGAGCGAAGCGGAGAGCAAGCCATGCGTACCCACCCGGCCACACCCACCGAGGTCAACTCCTGGCTGACCGTCCTGCACGAGCGCGGCCACCTGCACCGGGCCCAATCCGGCCTCGACAACACCTGGACCGTGCAACGAACCCGGGAAAGTCGCCCCTGGACCCTCCACCACCCGGTCCTGGCCATGGACTGGATCGAGGAACTCGTCCGCGAGTTGCGACAGGAAAACCCGGAGACGATTCGGTGACGGCCAACGATCCGGTGGTTACCACCGCCGGACAGCAGCGTGCCCCCACGACGGCACCTGGCGGAGCAAGCTATCGCGTACGACGGTCCTACGACCCGTCGTACGCACTTGCCACCGCCCAGGAGGGCGGGGGAAGCCCGGCTGGTCCCCGAGCGAGGGCGCACGAGGACCAGCCGGGCAACCGGCACCAGGGGGCGCCGGCCACCAGGGGAGAAGCCGACCACAACGACCACCGCGAGCAGCCGAGCACGAGCACGCCCGCATTCCCCGGCCGCAAGCCGCGCCGGCGCCACCGCAACCCGACCGAGCGCACCCGCAAGACCACCACACGCCTCTCTGACGCCGAGAACGCCGAGATCACCGCCGCCGCCACCCAGCGCGGCGTCACGGTCGCCCGCTTCTTGGCCACCGCCGGCCTGAGCGCCGCCCGTGGGCACGCTGCCGTGCACAGCAACGACCAGCTCGACGCCGCCATCGACGAACTCGCCGCTCTACGCACCGCGCTGGCCCGGATTGGCAACAACATCAACCAGATCGCCTTCGTCCTCAACAGTGGTGGCCACCCGCGCGTCGGTGAACTCGAACGCGCGCTGGGCGCGCTGACCGTACTTCTCGCCCGCGTCGATGACGCGGCGAACGAACTGGTGACCAGGAGGCTGTGATGGTGCCCGACATCGGGCGCGGCTCCCGCACCCACGGACTCCTCGTCTACCTGTACGGCCCCGGACGGCGCGAGGAGCACACCGACGCGCACCTCGTCGGCTCCTGGGACGGCTTCGCCCCCGACCCCGGCCGCGACACCGGCCTCGACCCCGACCCGAAGGTCACCCTCGCCCGACTCACCGCTGCCCTCGACCTCCGGGTCAAGCAGGCCGGCGACCGCGCACCCGCCCAGCACGTCTGGCACTGCTCGGTCCGCACTGCCCCCGGCGACCGGCGATTCTCCGACGAGGAGTGGAACTCCATCGCCCAGCGCATCGTCCGCGCCGCCGGCATCGCCCCCGCGGGCGATCCCGACGGCTGCCGGTGGATCGCCGTCCGCCACGCGGACGACCACATCCACATAGTCGCCACCCTGGTCCGAGGGGACCTGCGCAACCCTCGCCTGAACTACGACTTCAACAAGGCCCAGGCCGAATGCCGGAACATCGAGAAAGAGATGGGGCTGCGCCGCCTGAACGCCGGCGACGGCACCGCAGCGAAGAACCCCACCAGCGCCGAGAAGTTCAAGGCCGAACGCACAGGTCGCCCCGAGACCCCCCGCGAATCGCTCCGCGACGCCGTCCGCCAAGCCCTCGCCGGAGCGGACGACGAAAAGGAGTTCTTCACCCGGCTTCGTGAGGCCGGCCTGCGCGTGAAAGTGCGTCACGCCCCGTCCGGTGACGCGCTCGGCTACAACGTTGCCCTGCCCGGCGACCGCAACCGCCATGGCGAACCGGTCTGGTACCCCGGTTCCAAGCTGGCCCCCGACCTTTCCCTTCCGAAGATCCGTCTCCGGCTGGCCGACGGCACTGCTGATCAGAACGTGGCTTCGACCGCCGGGCGGGCGGACTGGTCTCTTCCTGCCCGAGAGCGACGCGGGGCCACAGCCAGCGTTGAGCGTGCCGCTGTAGTCCTCGATGGCGAAGGCAGTGACGGGGAAGCCGCCGCCCAGCTCGTCGGCGTCGGAGAACTCCTGGACGCGGTCGCCCAGACCTCCCCGGCCGCCACCCGCGCCGAGCTGGCTGCCGCCGCCCGCGCTTTCGAACGGGCGACCCGCAGCCACGTCCGCGCGGAGCGTGCCGACACCCTGGCACTCCGTTCCGCGGCCCGGGGCATCATCCAGGCCGGCAGTGCCCTCGGCCGCGGCGAGGACGGCGGCACCACCGCCATGCTCCTCTCCACCTTGGTCCTGGTCACGCTCGCCGCCGCCCGCTGGCACTCCGCCCGCGGACATGCCCAGCAGGCCCACGCCTCCCGACAGACCGCCGAGCACCTGCGAACCGCCTACCGCCAGGCCGCTGCGACACCCATGCAGGCACTGCAAGACCAAGGTCGCGCCCTACCAGAATCCGAACGCCGCACCCACCAGGCCACCATTCGCGCAGCACTGCCCGAAGCCCCGATGCGATCAAACAGCTCGTCCACGAAGACCGACGCTCTGACCGCCACCCTTGCTCAGGCGGAGCAAGCAGGCCACGACCCCAAGACACTTCTCCAGCAAGCCATCGACATGCGCGAACTCGACACAGCCGACGACATCAACGACGTGCTCGTCTGGCGACTGCGCCGCCTCGCCCAGCTTCCCGCTCACCCGACGGAAGCCACGCGCCACCCGCAGGCCGACACCAGCCAGCCGAACGCCTCGATCAATGGCAACTGCAACCGAATGGCACCTGCGGCGTCAGCTCGCCGCCAGCCCGACCCACGCAACCGCCCGCCGCGCCGCTGACGAAGGCCGACGGGCCAGCCCGCCGACCTTCGAGAAAGCCCTGGACAGACACTTCCACCTGCTGTTACGGATGGAAACAGACCACCCTGATCGGGAGATGACGCTCGTGCTCAGACCCACCGACCGCCCCGCAGAACCGAACACCGTACTGCCCGTCCTCCCCGCCGGCACCGATCCCTTGCTGCAGCACGAGTACGAGGCGCAGCCGCCCAGCGGTCCCGGTGTGACGCGCTGCCTCAGCCACCCGCGTGAACTGGCACTCCGCGGAATCCCGGTGATGTGCACAGCCTGCCGTGCCCGGCGCGACTGGCTACTCATCAACCACGGCCGCAACGTCTGGGTCTGCTGCCGCTGCAGCAACCAATGGCTCGAACCCGAGATCAGCCGCGCCGAATTCGACGCCCTGATCGCCATCCCGGACGGAACGACCTACCCCACCCTCGGGCACGGCCTCACCGCGCTCGGCTTCGACGGTGCCTTCGCCGGCACCTACCTGGACTAAGGGCTGTAGGCGCGGGGGACCGGGGGCAGCGCCCCCGGGAACGATCACCGCGTGACTGGTATGGCACGCGATCAAGGTTCGGCGACACGGGACATTACGACCTGGTCCGCGATAGAGGGCCGGGGGCAGGACGGGCTTCTAGTGCGAACTGACAGCATGAGCTCATGGACGATGCAGTGGACCTCGGCGAGTTCGTTGTGCGCCGCGCGAGTGAGTCAGAGTGGGCCGCGCTGGTCGGGATCGACGCGGTCGCGGTCGAAGGTGACTTCGGGCGACAGGCGAGCATCCGAAAGTGGTGCCAGCAGGGCCAGGTGGTCGTAGCGGAGGACGAGTCTGGCCTGCTTGGCTACTGCGTGGTTGAGTACACGTTCTTCGAACAGGGCTTCGTCACCATGCTGATGGTGGCCCCATCGGCCCGCAGCAGAGGCGTTGGTCATCGGTTGCTGGACGCCGTAGCTGCCTCGTGCACGACCCCGAAGCTCTTCACCTCGACCAACGTCTCCAACCAGCCGATGCAGCGGCTGCTCCAACGCGCCGGTTGGAGCCCGGTCGGCCTTCTCCACGGCCTCGATGAGGGCGACCCCGAACTGTTCTACCTCTGCCGACCGTAGACGGGGCGGATGCACCCCGTTACCCGTGACCTGAAGCGGACCGCACGAGTTCATCGGATGTGTCGTCTCAATGGGCCCGTGCGGCCTTGTCGCATCCTGCCTTCTGCGGCATCTCCCGTGCGCATCTCGGCGGTTTGATTAAGGAGTTGGCAGGCCCGTGGCTTGCCCGGTGTGAGTCTGCACTGCGTGAGCGGCGTGGTACCGAGCGACAGAGGGACGCTGGTGCCGGACCGAAGCACGACCTGGTCTTCACCGACCGCGTGCTGGTCACGCTGGTGCATCTGCGCACCGGGCTCCCGCACGTCGCGCTGGCCGAGCTGCACGGCACAGCCCGCTCCACGGTCTCCCGGGCCATCGGCGAGATCCGCCCGCTGCTGGCAGCACGTGGCTTCGCCGTCCCCGACCGCCCCGGCGTCAGGCTGCGCACCCTGGCGGATGTGTTCGCCTATGCCGAGGCTGAGGGGATCCGTCTGCGGATCGACGGCGCCGAGACCCAGGTTCGCCGCCCGAAGGCTAGCCAGCCCGGACGACGGGCCTTCGTGTCCGGCAAGAAGAAGCAGAACACCATCAAGACCACCACTGTCAGTGATGGTCAGGGCGTCTGCTGTGGTCGGGCGCGGATCGGCCCGGTCACATGCACGACCAGACCGCCGTGCGCACCGAGGGCATCGCGGAGCAGTTCCGGCTCTACCCGGAGGTAGAGGCCGAGGTCGACGAGGGGTACCGGGGCCTGGCCAACGCATTCCCCGACCAGGTCAGCGCCCCGCCGAAGAAGCCGAAGGACGACGCGCCGCTCGGCGAGCACTACGCATGGCAGGAAATGCGCCGACGGCAGTCCTCGGCCCGGATCTGCGTCGAGCACACCGTCGAGCACACCAACGCCGAACTGCGGCAGTGACGCCCGCTCCAGCGCTACACCACCCGACGCGGGGACTACGCCGAAACCCACTGCGCGATCGCCTCGCTGGTAGCGGACCGCTCCGCTCACCGGCCAACCCGCCGCGAGCTGAGCACCGCACTGGTACTCGCCCGGCGAGACGCCTTCTAATTAACTACCAGCCAACCCGCCAGGCCAACACGTCGGGCCTCAATCGTGGACCACGCCGTTAGCGCCACCAATGCGTGCTGATTGACGACGTCGGTGACAAATAATTCGAACGTACGCTCTAATGTGGAGATGGATGCCCCCATCTTCCCCACCGACCTGATCCAGGCCCAGCACGAACTCCACGCCACGTACGACGCCCTCGCAGCACCCAGCCAGCACGGCAACACCGCACTGCGCCGCCGACTGCTCCTTCTGTCCGCCCGCATCTGGTGGCACCCTTTCTGGAACACCCGACCGGCCGGCAGGACGGCGGACCGGAGCGAGCTGCGCCGTCAGGCCCGCGGTGACCGTCGCGCAACGAGGGCGGCATGAGTGTCGACGTCCCGACCGATCGGCAGGTCCAGATTCTGCGGGTGATCAGGAACTGGATCGCGGATCACGGCGAGGGGCCCTCGATCCGTCAGATCGGAGAGCGAGTCGGCCTGTCCAGCAGCAGCTCGGTCGCCTACCAACTCGGGCGCCTGGAAACCCTGGGACTGATCAGTCGCACGGGGCGGCGCTGGCGCTCCTGCCGGCTTGGCACCTGAACTACCGTCACCGCGGTCTCGTCCGATCCGCCAGCAACTGAGGTGGGGGCTGAGACCGGCAGCATCGGCAGGAGCCGCGGTACGCGTCGGCCAGGTGGAGCCCCTCGGCGTCGCGAGCCGGTCAGCCGCGGTTTCCGTTCTTCGGCAGTCCTCCTCGGAAGTCGCAGCCGGGGCACTCGTCCTCACCCTGGATGTGCCCCTCGTACCAGCCGTGGACGGCGGCGTGGAGAATCGCGTCCTCCACCGAGGCTTCGCCGTTGCGGACTGATTCGATGGCGTTGCCGACGACCACTCGGAGCGCAGCATGGTCATGCGAAGGGAATGGAGGGGAGGGCATAGGCGAGTCGGTCATGCCGTGAGCCTAGGGGCGTCGCGGAGAGTCATTCAGTGGAATCGACGTTCGAAGGAAGCTCACTGGAACAAACCGGGCCCCAACGCTGAAGCCTGGGTGGGCGGCGACCTCGGGGTATCCCTGGAGTCGTCGGCCGTCGTGTTCCCCCTGTTCGCCGGTGATGAGCGTAGGCAACGCGCGCCTGGGCGTACGGCAAGGCCGCCCCTGCCTGATCGGCGCGGGGCGGCCTTCTGCGGTTAGGTCAGACCTGGGCGAGTTGGTTCGAGAGGTCGAGGGCGGCGGTCGCGACCGCGAGGGCGGCGCACAGCCCCAACACCTCGTGGAGGGTCGGGCGGACTATGCGCGGCCAGGCGTCCGGGGCGGCAGGCCAGGATGCGAGATGTACCTCGCCGGTGGCCAGGCCTAGGTGGGCGGTGACGTCCCACCCCGCGAGCGGGGCTGGCTCCCAGCGAAGGCGGACGCGGCCGAGGGGGAGCGTCGTTTCGGCGGTGAGCCACGTGATGTCGAGCGGTCCGTCGGGCTGGGTGGAGACGCGCTGGACCAGCGCCCCGCGTGTGCCGCTCGGCATGGGGTGTATGGCCAGGCTTTGCAGGGGAAGGAACTGCGAAGGTCGGGAGTGCGGCGAGATTGAGAGCCTCCGGAGCTGTGTTGCTGGGGGTCAGGCCCAGGCGAGGGCGTCGCTGACGGTCGCCGGAAGATAGCCTTCCTGGCCGTCGTCGGCGATGAACGCTTGGCCGTCTCGGACGATGACCTCCGCCCCGAGGTAGTGGGTGAAGGGGAAGTCCGGGTTCATGGCCAGGCGGATTGGCAGGCTGGGGTCCAGGTCCTGGAGTTGCCGGAGCAGGTGGCCGACGGTCAGATTGCTGGGCACGGGATCCTCCGAGAACGGGGCAGAACGGCATGGCGCCGGTGAGTGGACGTCAGGAGGCTGCGGGACGGGGCAGGTCGCGAGGGGTACTTAGTCCTTGGTGTGGGTGGCGAGGTGTCGCCTGCGGCTCTCGTTGACGTAAACCTTGATGGACTGCTTCATGCTCCAGCCGCCGCAGGAGCAGATGGCCTGTGTGTACGCGCGACCGGGGCAGTCCGGGTGGAGCGGCTTCGCGGAGCTGGTGTGCTTGTGGTCTGCCGGGCAGAGAGTGTCGTCGGCGTGGTGGTTGGTGAGCGGGGCGCGGAAAGTCATGGTGGGAACCCTTCTGAGGGCGGGTGGCAAAGGGAGGTCGCGCTCGGCAGGGGCCGGCTGTACGCGGTCAGGCGTGGGCGACGAGGGCTGCGATGAATCCGGCGACGGTGTCTGAAGGGGTGTGGATGCCGAACTCCTGCACCCACGGCTCGTCTTCGGTGGGCTGCACTCGGACCTGCCAGACGATGCCGCGCTTCCACGCGGCGGGGTCCTCGGGGAGCCAGCCGATGCGGACGCGGCCGTCCGGGCTTGTCGCGTGGAAGTTGGCCTCCGGGGTGTCGACGATGGCCCAGCCGAGGGCGTCAAGGAGGTCGAGCGCCGGGCCGGCACAGTAGTCGGAGTAGAGCCAGCGACGGTCTTCCACGACGGGGCGGACCTTGGCGGGCAGGAGGGTGGGGGAGGTGTTCACGGTTGAACGATCCCTTCGTTGACCTGCGGTTTTCCCAACACCCGTACGTTGGCATGCAGTGTCCCGAAGTACGTAGTCCTTTCCCGGGAAGCGGCGTCTGCCGTGGGCGAACTGGCGGCCGTCGGCGCGGGATGCTGACTCCGGGAATGGATCGGTGAATGCGGTTGTCGTACCTGGGTCGCGGCAACGGGCCGCACGGAACCGATGGGGGAGCAGGGATGGCGGAGCCGAACAGACACTGGGATGACGCAGGGCTGGAGCGCAAGATCCGCGCGGCCGGGCGAGCGTGGACGGTCGGCGACATCGCGATGGTCGCCGACGGGCAGTGGGGTGTCGGTGCGCAGTCCGACGGACCATGGGACGAGGACACGCTCGTCGAGAACCGGATCGCGGATGGGCGTCGTGTCGAGTTGACCGTGGAGGAGCTGGCCCACGCGGTGGGCGCCCGTATCGAGGATGCCCACAACGACGAGAACAGCGCCTGACCGCTCAGAGATTCGGTCGCGCAGCGGGCGCCGGTCGCCCGGACGCGGGCGCACGAACAGCCGGGCCGGGCACCTGGTCCAAGGGGTGCAGCGCGTGGGCGGTGCGGGCGACAGCGGCCTGGACCAGTGAGGGTGCCGGCGTCCGGTCTTTGGGCGTGGCGGCTTTGCCGGGGTCGATTTTCGGACTGGCCGGCGTGAAGGCTCGCCGCGGAGCCGAGGATCCGCTCCAGGTCGTAGAACCCTGGCGTGTGGCCGGTCCGGGTCAAGCCATGTAGACGGTCTCGGTGTACGGCCGTCGAGGTGTCGGTCAGGACGAGAGCCGAGCGGATGCGCATGGCTACGCGGAGAAGCGGGTCCTCGCAGGGGCTTTGAGCCGCTACCGGTTCGAGATCCGCCACGGGCCGGCCCCACGCCTTCTCGATCATGGACGTGGCCTTGGCAAGTGCGGTGGTAATGGACATGAGGGCACTTCCCCTATTCGGGGACAGAAGCGGTGTCCTGAAGGGCGGGGTCGGTCTCAGTGACCGTGACGTGGCGACGGCGAGCTGGCCCGGGGCACGGCTGGAGTCGTGGGGTTGCCCGACCTGCTCGGCTGCACGCGGGCACCGCGACAAGAACGGGATGCGGTCGGGTCTCACAGCCGCCGCCACCGCCATCACCGGTCCCGGACGGGGGTCGACTGAGCAGTCACCGCTGCTGGCACCCGCGGCTGCGGCTGTGGCGCATGGCTGAACAGGGCGTTCGGCGAGGCGGGGCTCCGGCGTAGGGCCGCAGCTGTCCGAGCACCGTCCGCCCCCAGAGGGACGACGGGGTGGGTGCGGGCGACCGCTGCGACGGGGGGCGGCGGCGACGAGGTCCGACGCCCGGCGACCGGCTCGCTCCAGTGCTCGACGCTTGCGTAGACGGCTCCCAGTGCCTGACCGGCATCGGTCAGCACGTAGGGGTCGCCGTGTCGCGAGCCGGCGCGGGCGACCAGTCCGTCGGCCTGGAGGCGGAGAAGCCGATGCCGCGTGAAGCCGCTGTCCAGGCCGGCCTCCTCGGCGATGCGGGTGAACCGCATCGGGCCGCCGGCATCGAGGGCCTGGACCACGGCGGTCGAGTGCCGAAGATGAAGCCGGCGCAGGGCGTCTTCGACGCGTTCGGCTTCGGCCATTGGGCCAAGCGACAGGTGGGCACGGGACCAGTCCGACACGGTGCCGTACACCGGGGCCAGCGACTGGCCGAGCGTGCTGAGCCGGTACGGGGCCCCGCGACGGTGGTCATCGCGGGTGACCAGTCCGTCGGCGTGCATCGTAGTCAGCCGCTTGCCGACGAACTGCTCGCTGACGAAAGGGAGCCGGGCGGCGACATCGCGCACCCGCATCGGACCGCTCTGCTGGCCCAGGGTCATCGCCGACCAGGCGGTCCACTTCGGCCCTATCAAGGCAAGCGCGTCCTCGATGCGCTGAGCATCGACGGAGGCGATGGAGAAAGAGGGGCGTTGTGCGGGGATGGACATGGGGGCGTCCTCTCTCGGAGGGAATCAGCGGGAACGGGAGGGCTTGTCGATCGCCGTGTCGACGGGCCCGGCGGCCGGGTCGGCGGTGGTTCCGTGCGCAGGGGCGTTGCTGCGACTTAGGGCAGCGGACACGCGCGGCCTCGCCGCACGCGCGGCCTGAAGGGCTGATTTCCCCTGTTGCGTCAGCGAGAGAGGCTGGCCGGGCCAGTGCATGCCCACACTGGTGTCCTGGTCGAGCAGCCCATCGGCGACCATTCGCCGCACGGTTTCGGGCCAGACCTCCGGATCGGGGCGCTGACCCTGTCCGTCGGAGAGATAGGTGTCGCCGGAGACCGCGCTCTGGTGGAAGCGCAGTCCGCCGGCCTCGACAGCTTCGAGTGTGACGAGCGGGCGATCACCGGAGATGGCCCAGTCATCGTGGCGGGCAGGTTCCTGTTCCATGCCTCGGTCCTGCGTCGCCGTCTTCGGGGCACGGGCCGTGCTCTGGTCGTGGGTGAGACGACGGAAGGTGGCTATCGACCGGGTCAGCTGTTCGTGAGCGGCTGCGCGGGAGGCGGCGAGCACTTCGACTCGCGGGGCGACGGATTCCAGGACGCCGTATCGGTTGGCCGGGACGATCTCGCCCCGACAGATTGGCTCCAGCAGTTCGACAGCGGACCGCGCGGCTCGCACGAGTTGGCCCTGCAGGCTGTCGAGGTTGCGGGCATCCTCGGCGATCATCTGGCCGACCAGGTCACGGGCGTCACCGGGCGCATGGTTCTCGGTCAGCAGCCAGGGGTCATCGACTCCGAGCTTCTCGGCGACGAGGTGAGCGCCCGGCCGTTCAGCCGGGTCATAGGGGTTCACTCGGCGGCTCCCATCCGGATGAGCAGGGAACGGACGAGAGTAGGCAGGCTGTCAGGGCCTTCACTGATCCACACGCCGTCGCTCGCCTCACCCAGGACGTATTCGGCGTCCTCCATGAGGCTGCTGGAGATTTCCATGCAGGCGTCGGTGATCCGGCATGCTGCGAGCAGGGACTCGGAGAGGACCTCGACGTATTCGTCTGGTGTGAGGCCGGCGGCCTCGGCCGCGGTGCGGATCGCCGCGAACTCCAGCGCGCTGAAGCCGAAGTCAAAGGCGCTGAGATCCATGGCGTGGGGCGGGGCGAGCGCTGGATCCGGGGCCTGGGCGGGGATGCCGACACGTGTGCAGATCTGGTCGACGGAGACGGTCAGTTCAGTAAGCGACTCGGTGAGCCAACCCAGTGCGGAGGAGTAGGAGGCGAGGGTGAAAAGGCCCGCCGGTGTTGCGGGGAGCGGTTCGCCGGCCATGAAGCCTTCGAGTCGATCGTTGAGCCCGGCAGCCACCCGAGGTCCGGCCGCGAGCGCTCCGAGCACTGGGTGCAAGTAGGAACGGGCGACGGCCGTTGGGTACTCGGCGGTGAGGATCCCGGAGACACTCTGTGCGGCGTCAGTCAGAAGTGCCGCCAGTTTGGCGCGGGCGAACGGAGTGTGGTCGGCAGTCATCGCTGGGGAGCCCTTCGGGACGCGACGGGTGTGGGCGGGGCTGCTGCGGGGTGTGTTGCCGGTACAGCGGCCGGCTGGGCGACTGCTCGGGGGGAGCGGGCACGGGCGGCCTGCACGCGGGCCTCGGTGGCCGAGGGGGCTTCGGCGTCCTGCTGGGGACTGGTGCGCAGGTGTGCCGAGCGGTAGACCGCGTAGTCCTTGCGGCTGCCGGCGGCGACGAGGTAGATCTCGCGCTTGTGGGTCGAGGTCGGCGGTGCCGGGCGGAACTGGATGACCATCCGGTAGGAAACGGACGGATCGACGTAGACCTTGTGGTAGCCGGCGAGGCGGCCCTTCAGCGGCAGGCAGTCATCGCTGCCGTGGACCAGGTTCTGCAGTTCCAGCAGTGCCAAGTCCCGCATTTCAGAGGGCAGTTCTCGAAGGTCTCCGATGGCGTCGGGGTGTGCGGCGAAGGCGAAGCGGGCGCGGCTCATATCGACCGCCCAGAGTTGGGTCGCCAGCCCGTCGTTGCCGGCGATGTGCCGTGCGGATCGATGCCGGTCCTCGGCAACGCGTAGGCGCCGGCCGACCGTGTGAGGGCGGCGGCGGTCCGCAGTGCGACCTCACCGCGGTAGTCGGGCGGTTCCGGCAACGGGCCGCTGCGCTCATCCAGCCACATTCGAGCGGCATGCTCGTCGGCGAAAGCACCCTCGCGCAGGGTGTACGTGTGAGCAGCGAGGTCACCCTCGTCGAGGAAGACACGAATCGGTGCCTTGGGGGCGATGCCGTCGCGGGTCAACGTCCATGTTTCGCACGGGTTGGAGTCCGAGGTGTAGGTGTCGAGGACCTCGTATCGCGCCCCCGATGCGCGGATCTTCTGTTCGACGACTTGCGTCATGAGATCGTCGGCGGGCTGCATGAAGTCTTCGCCGATCTGGGAGATCGGCTCAGGCGGACACCCACGCTCGATCAGCCAGTTCTGAGCGAAGGAAGCGGTGGCGTGCCAGCCCGACTCGTAGGTGTAGGTCCCCTGGTTGAAGTCCCGTGCGATCTTGATCGCGCATATCTGCGGTTCACCGGGAACGCCCCAGGTGGCTGAGCTGTCGATGGCGACGACGTAGGTCTCTGCGTCGAGGGTGCCGTGCTCCGCCAGAACGACCAGGTCACCGGGCCAGAAGTGGGCCTTTGCGTCTCCGCTGTTCGCATCGACAGGCGTGAGATCGGCAAGACCCAAGTCGAAGAGATCCGAATCGAATTCGTCGTTCATGCCGCCAGCCCCATCTGCACTGGTGCAGGAGTGGCCAGCACGCGGTGGTTGGGCCGGACTGGACTGGTCGTGCAGGCGCCGAAGGGCCCGTCGGGAGCGCGGAGATGAACCAGGGTGTGGTCCAGGTGGTCGCGGTGCCACGTGGAAGGACCGGACAGGCCGGCCTCGGCGTCGGTGAACTGCTGCCACGCGAGCCAGAGGGCGTGCAGCCGGGCGACCGCTTCCGGGTGTTCGTGCCACTGCGCGCACCAGGGGCGGCTGCTGCTGACTTCTCGTCCGTACACCGGGAGGAAGAGGTGGTTCACCCAGGTGGTGAGGGCGGCCAGTTCGACGGTGTAGGCCTCGCCGTCCAGAGCGAGGATGAACACGGAGGTGGGTACATCGCTCCAAGCGGGGTCGGCTGTCTCTGCGGCCGGCTTGTCGTTACCCGGCCGAGGCTCGGCTGAGGCGGGAGTGGGCTCGGAGCCCAGTCGGTCGAGAATGACGCCGTGCTGCCTGACCTCGGACATGGTCTTGGCGAGGGTGCTGGCGAGGTCGTCGAGGTCCCCGTCGGGGACGCGGAACGGTTCCGGTTCGGGGGTGGTCGTGCTGGTGTCGGACATGGGGGCGTGCTCCATCTGTGAGACGGCGACATGGGGAAGAGGATCCGGAGGAACCGCGGTTTGGTCCGGCCGGAATGACCCGGTAGTGGGGCGCTACGCCGCCGCGCAGTGAGGGCAGCGGGGGAAGGGAGGTGCCAACAACTGCAATGCTCGGCTGGCCTGTTGGGGTACGACTCCGTTGCCGAGTGCGGTGAGTTGTGCTGGCCGGCCGAGTCCTGGCGTTGCCGTGACCCAGCCTGGGTCCAGGCCTTGCATCCACTCCACGAACTCGGGCCGGAGCCGGCCTGCCGCATCGGTGGGTGGCGGCGCGGGGCGGGTGAGCATCTCCCATCGGGTGATGGCGGCTGCGTATGCTCCCCATCGCTGGTCGGCTCCCCGGGTTCCGGAGCCGCTTCCGTCCAGAGCGGCAGAGCCACAGCCGGCAGAGGCGGGCGCCACTCCGTGCCCAGTCGGCGTTCCGGGGT
Source organism: Streptomyces sp. OR43 (assembly GCF_008042275.1). GTDB lineage: Bacteria > Actinomycetota > Actinomycetes > Streptomycetales > Streptomycetaceae > Streptomyces. The sequence goes on from NZ_RDBK01000043.1 coordinate 3,277,140, forward strand.
GTCCGTACGGCCGGCCTGCGATGTGGGCAGCAGCGATGCAGCCGCACTGGGCAGGGTCATGTCCCCGTTGCCGTACCGCTGGTTCGGTGAGCCCTTGCTCCCGTCCGACGCCTTCGGAGTCGGCAGCAGCCACTCGACCTCGTCGGCCAGGTTCGGGCCGTGGCCCCCGCTCTTGCGCTTCGTCGGATGCTGGGAGCCGCCGTTCTTCCCGATGTTGCTCGTCGGCGTCTTGAGCAGGGTGTCCGGCGGGCCAGGCGGCGAGGAAGGTTCGCTCGCGGCGGTGCGGTGCCCCGATGTCGGAGGCGCGAAGCACGAGCCATTTCGCGTCGTCCCCGAGGTCGGCCAGGGATCCGAGTACGGCACCGAGTGCCCGCAGAGGAGGCTGACCTGCGGTGTCTCCCAGACACCACGGGCAGAATTCCACGTCGCCAGGGGAACCGGCGGGTGAGGTGAGGAGGCCGCGCACATTCTCGATCACGACCAGGCAGGGGCGGAGGGCCTGGACCGCACGGGCGACGTGCAGCCACAGCCCGGAGCGGGTGTGGGAGTTGAGTCCGGCTCGTCGGCCGGCGACCGAGACGTCTTTGACAGGGGAAGCCCGCCGTGAGGACGCACACCCGGGGGACTGCGGACCAGTCGACGGCTGTGATGTCGCCGAGGTTCGGCACCGCGGGCCAGTGCCGGGACAGGATGCGTGAGGCATCGGGATTGACCTCTGCGTGCCAGGCCAGGGTGCCGCCGAGGGCCGACTGCACGCCCAGGTCGAGACCGCCGTACCCCGAGCAGAGCGAACCGATCGGCGGGCGGGCGAGCGCGGAGTGCATGCCGCCGGCCTCGCGCGATCCGGCCCGGGGAAACTGCTGGCGGGACGGCGCCGCGCGCAAGGCACGGACGTCCGGGCGGGGGGTGTTGTTCACAGTGACTTCCAGAAGGAGAGCGGGGGAGGACAGGGAGTAGTCAGTTGTGGCCGCGCGCCGGTGACCGCCGGGTGCCAGGGGCGGGCGCCGGGTCAGAGCGAGTCCGGCTCGGTGAGACTGGATTCGGCGCGCTGCGGGCGAGGGCGGCATGCGCTCGTGAGAGGGGTGGAGGTTCTGGGGTACGAACCGGCGGCGTAGCTGGGCGCCGGCCGGTTGTGCTGTGCCAGCGGGTCCGTACCTCGTCGAGCGGGCCGAGTGCGTGCAGGGCGTGGTTGATGAGCTGACCGGGGGAGAGCGCCTCGTCCTCCGCCAAGACCCGCACGTCGCGCGCAGCTGTAGCCGCGGTGCGGATCACGGATGAGGCCAGGACCTGTTCGCCGAGCCATTCGGCGCTGCCTGCACTCACGTCGTCGCAGATGGCGCTGAGGTGTTCTGCCGTGAGGGTGCCGTCGGCCAGAAGTCCACGGCGCTGGGCTTCCCAGAGCAGGGTGATGCGGTCGACGGGTTCTCCTCGGTGGTGCAACGCTCCGAGGCAGCGGTAGAGGTGTCCGTGGATAGGGTCGGTGAAGTCGCCCGGCCGCAGCCAGCCCACTACCTCCTCCATGGCCGTCGGCCGGTCAGCCAGGATGGCCAGGAGGAACCGCTCGTCCTCGCCCGCTTGATCGTCGGCCCGTACCGGCGACGGGTCGGCAGGGGCGTGGGCCGGGGGGACCGAGCGCGGTTCGGTCCCCCAGCGCTGGGCGAGTTCGCTGAGTACGCCGGACAGAACGTCCGCTTGAATCAGGGATCCTTCGACCCGTCCCCGGCGGGCATCGGCACGGGCCGCTTGATGCAGGCGGATCGCGTGCCGGGTGATGGTGCGGTGGATGGCGCCCTCCAGCACCATGCGGCCGTACACCGGGGCGTGGGCGACGCGCGGGCAGGCGGAGACCAGAGAGTGCGCATACACCGCGGTCAGTCCCCGGACATGGAGGCCGGCCTCGTTGACCGCGTCGGTCACCCAAGACAATGGGACGGCTCCCTCGGCGGCCAGCGCCGGATGACCGTCGCCTCGGAGCTTGCGCAACGCGGCGAACAGCGCCTGGTGGACCGGCCGGTCGAAGTGCTCAGGGGCGAGCCAGTCAAGGTGCGAGAGCTGGCCCGGGTCGAGCAGGACCGCGCCGAGTACCGCCTGCTCCGCACTCAGGAGCGGGTTCATGGCCGTTCCCCTGATGCGGGGGAGTCGCTCTGCCGTGTATGCAGTTCCGCGACCGCTTGATCGGCAGCGGTCACCGCTGTGGAGAAGTCGTTTAGCGTGCTGGTGAAGTCGGGGTCGGTGGCGAGCATCGAGCCGGCCCTGCTGACCAGCCACCACCGGCCGTCGTGCCGGACGACCGGGGAGAGCATGAGCTGCCTGGCCCGCGCCGGAGGGAAGGCGGGGTTCGGTGAGGACACGAAGGGACTCCTGATCAAGTGGGGGAGGGTCAGACCGCGAGGGTGTGATCGCTCTGGGCCGGGGTTCCGGAGCGGCAGGACCAAGGCGAGCAGCCGTCCGGCTCGCCGTTCTCCAGCTCGGCGTCCGCGAGCGCGTCGAAGATGTCGCCCTGGCGGCCGGACCACTCGTGGGCAGTGACCCGGTCGATCGGCGCCTGGTCCAGGGGGCGGCGGCTGCGGTGGAGGTATGCCTGACCGAGCAGGGGTTTGCCCTCGGCGGTGGCGCGCGCGTTACCCGATCGGATGGCGGCGTCGAAGGCGACGACGTCCTGCCACTCGTGTGGGGACTCGTCCCGCAGAGCCCTCCACTGGGCGTTGCCGTGGTACGGACATCCCAGGCACGCACTCTTCGGCGTCTGACCGAACCCGCGTGAGCGCAGGAGCCGCAGGCAGTCGGACCGGGAGAACCCGTTCTCGATCAGCGGGTGGCGGTTCTTCATGTAGGCGACGTCCGCGTCCTTGGCCCGGTGGAACTCGTCCACCGAGATGCCGATCCACTGCTCGACGTGGACTCCGGCGGGGATGCGCTGCGGGTAGGGATACCCGAGCAGCTCGCGGACCTTCTCCTTGATCGGCCGGACCTTGTACTGACTCGTGCACTGCCGCCGTGACATCCCATCGCCGCCATCGGCGTTGAGGATGTGCAAAGGCATCGACGCGAAGCGCTTTCCAGGGTCGAGCGCATCGGACCGGATGTTCCCGGAGGAGACCCGCAGGATCGGGATGCCGACCGGTTCCGCAATCTCCCGTTCGATCCGGACGAGGTGCTCGTAGACGCTGCGGGGCTCCCATCCCGTGTCCGCGAAGATCGCCACATCCAGGCCGGGCAGGTGACCCTCGGCGGCCATGAGTAGAAGGCAGGTCGACTGGACGCCAGCTCCGAGCGAAAGCACCTTGAGTGCGGGGACGTTCATGTCGACAGCTCGAAGTCGTCGGGGTCCGTGGCCTTCGCCAGAGCGCGCTCGGTGATGGCTTTCGTCGCACGGGTCGATGCCGGGCCGACCACCCTCGCGGATGGTTCCTTGTACCAGGGCTTGAGGTCGAGCATCGCGACCCGGATGCCGGTGGCCAGGAGCAACGCCTTGCCCTTGGGCAGGGCGCGGATGGCGTCAGGCGGAAGGATGCGTTCGGTGCGCATGCTCACCGAGGTGGATTTACCGCTCTCGCTGGTGGAGACCGAGGTGGTCTGGACGTCGTGGTCACCGACCTGACGGCTGAGGCGGTCGGCGAAGTCCGCGTCATCGATCCCACTACCGATGATCTTGATGGTGGCTGCGGACCACAGGGCGTCCATGCCGGCCTCGCCCCAGCACCGCTGGCCCTGGCGGTAGGACTGCAGGATCGTCATCGGGATGACGCCGCGGCTGCCCAAGTGGCTGTAGAGATCGGGGAGATCGCTGATCTTGCAGACGTTGGCTGCTTCGTCGAGGACGCACAGGGCGGGCGGGTCGAGCCGTCCGCCGGAGCGCTCGGCGACCACTACGGCTGCGCGCATCACGGCGTCGGCAGCAGCGGCGATGATCGCGGAGGCGCTGCCTCCGCCGTCCTTGCTGAGGAGGTACAAGGTGTCGCAGGAGGTGGCGAAGGCGAAGGGCTTGAACTCGTCAGCGCTCTTGCTGGGGGTGACCCACGCCGCGACCTCGGGGTCGAGCAGGCAGCTCGCATACTGCCGCGCCGTCTCGTAGATCCCGTCCCGGGTCTCGGTTGCACCGGAGACGGTGCCCTGAAGCTGGGCGGCGACCGCATCGTGGCCGGCATCGGTGAGCAAGTCGACCGGCGTCCGGTCGGCGGGGGAGGCGAGCCACGCCAAGACGTCGGTGATCGGCCGGCGCTGACTGGCGGCAGCGAGGAACAGCGCACCCAACGTGTTCGACGCGGCGGTGGACCAGAAGTCGGAACCGTTCGAGTCGTCCACGCTGGCGGCGACGAAGTGCCCGGCCAGGCGTTTGGCTCCGGCCAGGTCGCGGGCGTCGGCCAGGATGTCCCACCACATCTCGCGCGGATGGTGCGCGATTTGCTGAGGATCCAGGGTCCAGATCGTGCCGACCTCGGCTCGGGCGTCCACCGTGGCGGTGAACGCGTCGTTCGCCGCCTTGTTGCTGGTGAGCAGCACCGGGCCGGGTGCCGCGAGGATCGCCGGGATCGCCAGTCCGGAGGTCTTCCCGCTGCGCGGCGCCATGATCGCGACGAGGACGTCCTCCCAGGACGCGCGGACATCGGCTCGCCCCGGGGACAGGGTGCCGAGCAGGATGCCGCGGTCAGCCGGAGCGACCTCTTTTACTCTCCCGGCCGCTCAGGGACGGCCGCAGGCTCTTCGCCTTCACGGTGATCTCCTTGTTCAGCAGCGGCGCCAGGTCGGTCTTGCGGGCGAGTCCGGTCTTGGAGCCGGAGCGCCAGCGCGTCCACAGGACTATGCCGGTGGTGATCAGGGCCAGGGTGAGCAGGCCGGGAACGATGCGGGCGCCGAGCAACAGGGCGGTCGTGCTCAGGGCCGGCCACAGCATGTCGGGGTGCAGCAGAGCATCGGTGGTGCGGAACGGGGCCCATGGGCCTTTGCCGACAGCGGCGTTGGTGAGGTTGCCGGTCAGCCAGGCCAGGGAGCCGAAGGCCAGGGCGGCGCCGAGGACGCCGAACAGGAGGTAGAGGAGCGCGTCGGTTCCGGTGGTGGTCGACGGCGCGCTGGTGCGCGGAGAGGGCACGGTGGTTCCTTGGGTGTGCGAGCGGGCGGGGCGGGGCGCGCTCGGTTCTCGTGCAGCTCACGGGCCTACTCCTGGGGGATTCAGCGGAACGTTTCAGCGCGGACCGGTGCCGGCTGCCGGCGTACACGACGGCAGATTCACGGCGCGACCGACAGCGTCAGGTCGTCGGAAAGAGCAGCGAGTCGGTGCCGGGCCGTGTCGGGGCTGTCGGCGGTGACGATGAGGAAGCCGATGCGGCTGGTGTCGAGGTCGCCCGCCGGCGGCAGTACGACCCGCTCTCCGACCTCCCGGAGCCAGGTCACCTGGTACAGCCACGGGTGCTCCGGACCAGGGACCATCGCCAGGCTCCGCGCCAAGAGGACACCGCTGGCCGGGGGATAGACGATCTTGATCGCGGCGGTGGTGTGTGCCGTCGGCGTCAGGTCGGGAATCTGCCCGCAGGCGACATCAGCAGCGATCCGGGGCAGGTCCAGGCCGGTGGCGAGGCGGACGAGCGTGCCGATCAGGTCGCCGCCGATCCGCGAGTTGACCTCGATGATCCGCGGACCGGACGTGGTGAGGCGCATCTCCACGTGCTGGACACCATCGGTGACTCCCAGCGCCCGGACAGCCTGGATGGCTACGGGAGCGACCTCGGGAAGGAGCGGGTCACCGGCATCGACGGTATGGCCGACTTCCTCGAAGTACGGAGCGAAGTCGACCTCCTTGCGAGTGACGGCGAGCGCCGTGGTGACCCCGTGCTGGGTGACGCACTCCACCGAGATTTCCGGGCCCGACAGGTATTCCTCGACCAGTACGCCGCTGCCCTCCGGACCTTGCTTACCGGCTCCAGCAGCGGCGAACTGCCAGGCCCCGGGCAGCTCCTCGGGCGCATCGACGCGGACCACACCGATGCTGGCCGCGTGAGAGGAAGGCTTGAGAACGACCGGGAACCCGGTGCGAAGCGCGGCGACGGATGCCTCGGCCAGGGTGTCGACACGGGTGGACGTGGCCGAGGGCACGTTGCGTTCGGCGAACAGACGGCGGCTGGTCGCCTTGTCCCGGCAGGCGGTCATCGCCGACGTGGTGTTGCCGGGTAGGCAGAGGCGAGCGGCGAGTTCGGCGGCCGGCACGAGTGTGTACTCGTCCCAGGTGACGACACCGAGGATGGGGTGGCGAGCGGCCAAGGCCAGGCCGGCAGCGACCACGGCGTCCGGGTCGTGGGTGTCGGCGACCTCGTGGTCGACCACCAGGTGCTGCTGCCAGGAAGGCGGCTTGGTGTCGATGACGGCGATCGGGTACGCGGCGGCAGCCTGCTCGACGCAGTAGCCGCGATAGACGGGATCGGATCCGCCGACGACGATCAGCAGCGGGCGAGTGGATCGGAACATGGGAAAGACCTCCATGGGGCGTGGGCGGGAAGAGCGGAGAAGCGAACTGGGCGTGCGCGGTCGGGAAACGGCCCGTCAGCGCGCAGTCGCTGGCTGGGGGACCTGCTGGTGAAGTTCAGGACCCTGTGGACGGTCTGGTTCGCAGGCGGTCCGGTGCCGTCGCAGACCGGCGAAGCAAGCAGTCAGCGCTAGGCCCTGGAGAGCGGCGCAGGCCAGCAGGAGGCGTGAAATCCCGGCGGTGGGGACGATCGCGATCAGGGCTCCGGCCAGCGGGAGCGGCAGCAGCACCAGGATGATCGTCACCGCCAGAGTCGAGCCGAACGCCTGGACCGGGATGAGCCGGGACCGCAGCGTGCGCAGCACGACGGTCATCGCACCTTCGCCGGCCATGACCAACGCCACTGCTGCGGTGTATGCCCCGAAGTTCGGGGCCAGGGCAGTCGCCAGGCATGCCGCGGTTGAGACAGCGGCTGCCCCGGCGCCGACTGACCAGATGCCGAAGCGGTCGATCGCACGACGGCTGGCCCACACAGCAATCAGCGAAGCAACGGCTGCCGCGCTCCAGACCGATCCCACGGCGGCGGTGGAGTAGTGGAAGTGGTGGATGACAGTGATCGGGGCGGCGGCCTGCAGGACGCCAGTGGCCAGGTTGGAAGCGATGAGACCACCGACCAGCCAGACAAGTGCCGGTGTCCGGCGCAGGGTTGCCCACCCGGTCAGAAGACTGCCGGGCGCAGGGCGATGGTCCGTGGCCTCTGCAACGCCGGATGCGGTCGAGGCAGCGGTCAAGGCCAGCAACGCGACCACGCTCAGCAGCACGGTGGTGCCGGCCAGGAGCAGCAGGCCCCCCAGAAGCGGACCGACGAGCATCGCGCCCTGGTCGATCCCGGTCTGTGCGGCCTGCACGCGGTGGGCCGTGGTACCCGCCAGGCGGCACGACGCGGCGCCCAGAGTCTCCACCGCGACGAAGGAGACCTCCGCAACCAGCCCGGACACAGCGCCGAAAGCCAGGACAACAACCGTTGGCACTGTTCCTGCACTGGGCAGGAAGAACAAAACCACCCCGGCAACGACGACCACGGCGGTGCGGGTCAGGTTGGACATCCGGAACACACGCCCGGCGCCCCACCGGTCAACCAGTGACCCGGCGAAGGCGAAGGCAGCCAGACGAGGCGCCCATTCGAGGAGAAACGCAAGACCGGTCAAGGCGGTGGAGCCCGTGGTGACCAGGACCAGCAGCGGTATGGCGTAGGTAGCCGTCGCACTGGCCAGAGCGTCGGCGGCCCGCATGACGTAGGTGCGCGACAGCCCGACGATCCGGGGAGGCGAAGGGATCATCACGGTCACCGCGTCCGGGGGGCGGGGGCCTGCGACGGAGGTGTGATCGCGCCGGCGTTCACTGCCCCGGTGCTGAGAGTCGAGGAGTCCTTGGCCCTGGCCGCTGCGGGCGACGTGGTCAGCGCGGCGCTCTGATGGTCGGGGACTGCCGCGGACTGTGTCCGCGTCTCGGCCTGTTCCTGGGAAGCGACGCCTACCTGGAGCAGCGCGGCTCCGGAGTCGACGAGTTCGGACTGGGCGTCCCTGACGTACTCGGAGGCGTAGTCGAACCGGCGGGCGAGGTGGTATGCCTCGCTGTCGAGGTCCTGGATCTGCTCACCCGTCACCTCCAGCGCTTCCCGGACGCGTTCCAGGGCACCGTGCTCGGGGTGGAGGTGTTCGACGGCCGTCCGAAGCTCTTCACCGTTCACGGCAGACCTGATCTGATCGGTGAGTCGGAGGATTTCCGCTCCGGCTGTGTAGGGCCCGAGCGGATAGGCCTGGGCTGTCTCTCGCGTGGTGTCGAGGGAGGGGTCCAGGTCGACGCCGAATCCGGCGGCGCGCAGCAGCTGGGCCGCGTAGGTAGCGGTGGCGGGGCGCAGAGCGCGCGGGACTGCGGTGGGAAGGCGATGGCGTCGGCCGTACCAGTCCTCGATCTGCTGGAAGCCAGCGTGCTTGAGAAGTGTGGCGGCATGGTCGTTGGTATCGCCCTTCGCCGACACGCTGCCGCTGGGCTCGGCGGTGATGATGGAGGGTGCAGGCACGTGGGTCTCCTGGGCGGGGGATTCCGGGTGGACAGAGGTGGACAGGTGGCCCAGCTCGGCCGCGATGCGGTGGCACTCGGTCTCCAGGTGAAAGGCGTCGCGGTAGGCGTTGTGGAGGATGCCGTCCTCACGAGCGAGGGTCGCCACGACGTGCACCTGCCGGGGCTGATCGCGCAGGGCGATCCACCGGCAGGCGTCCGGATCCCCGTCGGGGGCGACGCCGGTGACGGCCACCAGGCGGCGGGCGACCGCGGCCCACTGCGCGTCGGTGAGATCCGGCCGTTGCGGGTTGGAACGCACTGAGCAGAACCACGTCGGCCGTTCGGGTGCCCGGGACCCGAGACGTTCGACCGGAGCGTCGAGGGCCTGGGCCAGATAGGGCAGTGAGCCAGACTCGGCGAGAAGCTCGATGGGGGCTCCACGCCCGTCACCCGCGATCAGCCTGGGGCTGATGTGACCACCGCGCTCGGCCAGCTCGTACAGGGACGAGAACAGGCCAGCGGTGCTGCTAGCGCGCTGCAGGTGGGCAATCACGTCTTCAACCTCGAACGGGGAAAGGTGAATGGGCGCCCGGAGGTTCGGGCTGTCAGGGAGAGAGGATCCGCAGGATCCGCGATTTGGCGCGGCTGGAGATCGCTGGTAGACGTCACCGATCACTCAGTCGGCATTGAGCCAGCACTGCTGCTTCGGCGGGGAGGGATGTCTGGCGGAACCTTCAGGCAGGTACAGCAGTTCGGTGTGCGCGTTGGCAGCCGCGCTCCGGAGCGGAAGGGTGACCTGTGGGGGTGTCGACGAGTTACTCATCCCTGTGCTCGAATACCACCATGGCGACACCGGGCCACGCCCCGTAACCGTGTGGGGCAATCTGCGCTTCGACTTCTCGACGGTCTCGGTAGAACTGGCGCCCAGTCCCTGACGCCCCGCGCTGGCCGCGATGGCGCGGACGTTGTCTTCGGTCCGAGGCCGAGGCCCCGCCAAGACCAGCGCAGATCGAGGCGGGGCATCGAACGGTCAGAAGCGCGGGTTATCCGTTGGCCGCTCGGCCGCGGTAACGGCCTTCAGGAGCTCGGCGAGTTCGTCGGTTCAGACGAGCGCTGGTCGATCCACCACCCCGCGCGAGTGATGGTGCGGGCGGACTCCTCTATCTCCCCCCATGCCGTGTCGCTGGTCCCGCCTTCAAGGACCAGATCGGTGCAGCCGGCGGCCAGAACCTGGTGGCGACAGCGCACACCCCAGGCAACTGCTCGTTCTGTCGCTTCCGCCTTCTGCGTCGTCTCAGCGTGTCCTGCGGATGGCGTCTGTGGCCGCGGAGGCGATAGCGACGGGAGCGCTGGAGGGCTGGGGAAGGTGCAGCAAGGTGGTCCCCGGCAAGTGGCGGGACTCCGCGGTGAGGGTGAGCTGGAGTACGGCGCAGCCGGCGGTCGTGAGCTGCTTGACGCGGGTGACGGCTTGAGCGGTTTCGTCGCTGCCGTACTGGGCGTCGGTGACGATCACGAGGAGGCGGCCGGCGCCGGGGCGGCTGAGTTCGAGGCCGTGGTCGAGTGCGTCGATGGCGTCGCCGAGGTTGTGGTGGCCGCCGCTGGCATCGAAGGTCGTCACGCGCTCTGGTGCTCGGTGGGTGGGTCGGGTCAATGCGGTGAGGTGCATGTCGTAGGCGATGGTGGCGGTGAGGGAGTCGGGGTCGGTCAGGGCTGCTGCGCGTGCCACGATCCAGGCAGCGGACGCGACGGGCGCGCAGGCGGCACGCATGGAGCCGGAGACGTCGACGGCGATCCCCACACGCAGCGGTGGGGTGGGGGAGTTCCGGCGGCGGGTGTGGGTGAACGGTTCTGCGGTGGGGACCGATCCGGCCGCGCGCTGAGCGTCGCGGGCGAGGGCCGCGCGCATGTTGAGGCGGCCGGGCGGGGTGGGGCTGGTGGTCCGCTCCTCGGTCCGCTCGCGGTAGGCGGCGGCACGCAGGGCGCGGCTCAGGCGCGCGGCGGCACTCTGCTCGGCGGCGGTGGGCCTGCGGGTGCCGGTGACCGGGTTGCCGTAGGGCGCCGGTGTGCCGTCGGGGGTGACGGTGGTGCCACGGGCGTTGAAGACCGACTTGGCGGTGGCGGCGGCTTTGCGTCGCTGGCCGGCCCGCTGGGCGCGGTTCTGAGCCTGCGCCTTGGACTGCGTGGCCATGGCGTTGGTCGCTGCGGCCTGTGCCGCGAGGTCGGCGGCGTCGGTGGCTGCCGTGCTGTCCATGACGACCCCCACGGCGCCGGACAGCAGATCGGTGAGGTTCCCTGGCACGGGCAGGGCGGGGGCAGCGGTGTCCAGAGCGTCGCACCATTTCTGAGCGTGCGCGAGCATGGTCGTGGCGTCGTGGTCGGCGCACTGGTGGGCTGCGGTCCAGATGCGGGTGAGTGTGGCCAGCAGGTCTGCGCCCAGCACCTTTTCGCACAGATCGGCGACGGCCCGGGTCTCGCCGGCGTCCAGGATGCCGACGTCACGGCGGCCGAGGACCAGGGCCGCCACGGCGGCGGCGTGCTCGATGCCCTGGAGGGTGGGGTGGGCGATGTCGGGCATGACCAGGGTTCGGGCACTGGTGCGCAGGTACGTGCGGTCCGTGGGCCGCGCGATCAGGTGTGCGCCTTCGACACGGCTCTCCTCCAGCAGGAGCGCGGCCTCGACGACGCGGGGGTCCGCTCCGGCAGGCTGCGTCCAAACGGAGTGGGCCGCGTGCGCGGCCTCGTGGACGAACACTCCCCAGGCGGCGGGATACCGCTCCTCGTCGCCCACGATCCGCGGATTGATCTCGTGGGGCTGGAGCGGGGCGAACAGGCCGGCGTCGAACTCGACCTCGCCCAGGGTGGGGAAGAACGCGGCTGGTGCGCCGCTGCGCGTGCCGGGGCGGCAGGTGACAAGGAGGTCCTGGCGGCCGGAGAGGTCGACCAGTCGGTCGCCGAGTTCGGCTCCCACGCGCAGCCACGCGTCCGGGGAGGAACGGGGTTGCGCGGGCGGGGCGCCGTCGTCGTCCCAGCGCGCGAGGTCGGCGTCGTCGTCCCGGGTGGTGGCGGGGGCCGGGACGACAGCGCCTCCGTCAACACCGCTCCGTGGACGCCGGGATTGTGGCCCGCCACCACGTAGAAGCCTGGCTCGGCCTTGATGGTCTCGCCCTTGTGGGCCTTGACCTGGATCTGCCTGCGCCCGTCCATCGCGGGATACAGCGCCGCCAGGACCTTCGGTGAGATCAAGGTGGCATCGTCGATCAGCAGGGCGCGGCCCTCGGTCATCGCGGTGACCAGCGGACCGTACTGGAAGACGTAGGCTCCCGCGTCGTCCTGCGTGTACTCGCCGATCAAGTCGCCGACCGTGGTGTCGCCGTCACCGGCGACGGTGAGCAGGTCCGGGAACGCCGCCTCGACCAGACTCGTCTTGCCGGTGCCCGGAGGGCCGTAGAGCAACACCGGCACGTCGGCGTCCCGCAAGCGATTCAACGCCTCGACGTCGGGCAGATCGGCCAGCTCCCGGGGGTGGTAGACCTGGCCCCCCGCGCGGCGGATCGGGCCGGTCTGCTTCGGCGTGGCTGCTGCGGGAATGGTCGTGCGGGCCGTGGCCGCCTTGGCGCGGGGAGAGTGGGTGCCCGGTGGGCTGATCACAGCGGTCTGCGCGGCTGCGGCGGATTTCGCGTTCGCGTGGAACTTCGGTTGTCCGGTTCCTCCTTGGTCGGCCTCGCCGCGCCGCACCAGGGTGAGGGCGGCGTTGCGGACGGCGCCGTGGGAGTGGCCCAGCTGCCTGGCCATGTCCCCGATGGTGAGCATGTCCGCCGGCCGGTCGGCCAGCAGTCGGGCCACCTTGGCCCGTAGCTCGCCGCCCTTGGTGCGCGCTGGACTGGTAGGCGTTCCGGGTGTGGTCAAAACGAGGCCCCCTTCAACAGGTGCGGGTGCGGGCGGGGTTGGCGATGCACTGGAGAGGCTGGCCGCTCTCGGAGCGGATCACGGACTGTGCCGACATCGGCGACCGGGCCAACCAGGGCGTACCGGCGGCGCTCACCGGCCGACCGAGGGCTCGGTCCAGGTGCACGGGATGGCCGGCGACGAGCAGCTCGCTGGCTGCCGAGCAGGCCCGTGCGTCCGCTCCGTACCGAGTTCCGTCGCTCGGCAGGCGCAGCCTGGCGTCTCTTCGAAGCCGGCCTGGAGCAGGATCCGCCGGGCGGCGGTGTTGTAGCCGGTGGTGGTGATCTCGCCGGTGATGGTGTGCCGGATCGTCATGAACGGCTCTGCTGGTGCTTCGGGCAAGGCGGATCTCCTATCGGTGGTGGCGGGAAAGCGGTGGGGTGTTGGGCGAAGGCGAGGCGAGCCCGGAACTTCCATCACATCAACGGTGCGTGGCTGGACCACGAACGATGCGCAATGACAGCCGACATGCTCCAGGGCGGGCCTCACCGCCCCGCAGCTACCTGACTCGCCTTTCCGCACGTTCTGATAGCCGGGTGTACCAACAGGTACGCGCTGTCGTCCGCGACGGCGGCGACGACGCCGAGGTCGGGGTGGATGCCGAAGGCCACGTCGGGTTCGGGCTGCGGCATGCGAGGTGTCCTGTCTTGGGGCGGATCATCGGGGGCGGGAGAAGGCGATGCGGGGGTCGACTGGCCGGACCGCTGCGGGCGTGGCGTCCTGGCGCTGGACCGGCGCCTTGCCGGGGAGGCCGGTGCGGGCCGGGCTGGCGGCGAGGGCTGCGGAGCTCATTGGGTACTTGGCTGTGGTGCTGCCCTGATTGCGCTCGCGGTGCGAGGCCCTCGCGGGCGCAGGACGGCGGCGCGTTGCCACGTCCTGGGCGAGGCGGGGCTCCACCGCGACCTGCAGATCGGATCGGTGTATCGACACTGTGGCGCTGGCGACCCTTTCCAGCGCCACGCTGCGGTCGGAGGCGACGGGCAGCGTGTAGATGTTCAGGTCCGGGTTCAGCCGCCAGCCGTGGTCTTCCAGGATGATCCGGCCGTCAGGCGAAGAGGAGTGGTCGCTGGTCGCCGCGACGATGCCGAGCTGAGGGTGCTCGGCGAACGCGACGTCGGGATCGGTGTGAGGGCGCTCACGGGCGGGAGCCGTATTGCTGGCGAGCGAGGGGTCGAACGCGGCATCCACGTCTATCTGGTAGCCGGCCCTGCGCAAGAGTGCGACAGCCCGTGTGGCGCGGCCCTGCCCGTCCTGTAGCTGGTTGGCCAGCGTGTACAGCGTCGGTTGGTCCGGGACAGGGTGGAAGTCGAGCACCRTCAGCATCCATGTGCTGGCGTCGAGTTGCTTGGGGCTCGTAGCGACGATGCCGTAGTCGGGGTGGCGGCCGACGGCGATGTCGGGGAGCGAGTCGTAGTGGGTGGGCATGGCAGATCCATCCGGTGGAGGCTCGGGGGCCGGGGCGGTCGAGGGCCGGGACGGTTCTGTTGCGGCGGGTCATGGAGGACTCCGAGACGGGAAGCGCGGTCAGCGACCGGGGTACGGACGAGGGGCGAGCGGGTGGCAGCGCGTGGTGCACGGCCGGCGCGGCTGGTTGCGGTGTGGGCGTCGACAACTGGGCTGTCGGAGAGCGGGCACGAGCGGCCCTCGCTCGCGGCGTGCTACAGCCCGCCCGTGGCATCACGTCGATCTGATCAAGGCGGCGAGTCGATCGCGGCGAGCAGACGTGAAACTCTGCCGCCGTGATGCGCATGCGGGCCGTCCGGCTCCGAGTCGTAGATCGCTTCGTGGACTGCGGAGTCGTCAGGATGCCCGCGGGTCACCAACCAGCTCTCCGGCTGCCCGGGTGGGTGCTCGGTCGACGGCCCCTGCGGTGGCGAGATGATCAGCGAACCACCGTCGGGGATCCCGACATGGACGATGTACTCGCTGAGGCCGTACTCGACGGTGCACCCGAGACCACGCTGCCGAAGGGGAGTGGTGACGTGTCCGTACCCGTGTTCCCGATCCGCGGCGCCAGCTGTGGACTGTGCAGGAGAGTTGCTGCTGTCCGCGGTGAGGGGCGAGCCCTCCGTTCGCAGGGACATCAGGGACTGGTCGGGGTGCGTGGGCCCTTCCTTGGCCGGGTGCCCCAGCAGCCGATGACGTGCATCGCAGACCGTGGGACGGTAGAGGTTGTGGTGTTCCGCGAGGATCCGGGTATCGGCCGGTTTGGTGCCGCCGGGACTCGGTGCTAGGGGAGTCAGCGGGAACGTCGCGGGGGCGGCGGATGGGACGCGGGCGGCGCAGTAGGCGACGCAGTGGGAGTTCCGTGCTTGCCTGGTGTGGATCGGGCGAGGGCGACCTGGGCACGTGCGGCCTGCGCAGGCCGGTCTGCGTTGTTCCGGTTTGCCAGGTAGTCGCTGGCCCGAGCGAGCGCAGGGCCTTGGTCGGACAACGCGGCGGCAAATTGCCAGCCTTCGGAGTTGCGGATCTTCTCCGCCTGGCCGGCGTACAGCTCTCGCGAACCGGGTTGTGAGGCGTCCATGAGCGCCAGTACCTGATCCCATTCGTCCCGGATCTGGGCTGCTCGCTCCAGGCTGGTGTCGATGCCGCGCAGCCGCCCGAGGTCCTCACTGATCGGCCCGTTTACATAGTCGGACCCGCAGGCGGCGGCGCGGACGCCGGCCAGTACCTCGGGACCGTGGTCGAGGAAGACCTCGACGTGCTTCCACGCTTCGGCGTCCCGCTTCACCTTGCTCTCCGGGTAATTCTCCCCGTCGATAGACCATTTGCAGGCCCCATCAGAGGAGTTGGAGGCTGCGTTCCAGGAGTCGGAGGCCTGTTTGATGCCGTCGGCAGCGGCGGCCAGCACCGGGATGTGCTGCTGCCACGTCTTGTGGCTGATGGTGGGGGCAGCAGGGGCTTCGGCGGCGGAATCCATGCGCGGTCCTTGTGTCTGGCTGGCTGCCTTTGCCACGGAGGCGGCAGCGGGCTGGGTCGTCGCCGGACGGTGGGCGATGAAGGTCCAGGTTCGGGTGGCTGACAGGGTCTCCGGCAGCAGCCCTGCGGTCCGATCACGGTCGACGTGTCCTTCGCGAGGTGAAGCTTGGCTACGAGGACATGCGGGCGTCGGTGTCGAACAGTTCGCGCTCGGCCGGGTGCAGGATGTGCTGGGTGATGAAGCTTCGGCCTGCGACCTTCCACAAGCCCCGGCCCTTGGTCAGGGCGGACACGGCCTGGGTCTCGACGCCGGTCAGGCCGAGCAGCGAGGCGGCAGCAGCGAGCTGATCCGGCTCCTGCCGGTAGATGATGCGGGTGGAGCAGTCGGCCAGCAGGCCCTCGGCCAGCACCCGGCCGCGCGAGCCGGCGTCGCCCGCGCTGAGCAGGTCGCTCAGGCGGTGGATGATCATGAGGTTCGCGATACCGAGGCCGCGCGAGAGCTTCCACTGCGACTGCATGCGCTCCAGCAGGCCGACGTGCCGCATCACACGCCATGCCTCGTCGTAGATGACCCAGCGCCTGCCGCCGTCCGGGTCGGCGAGCGCGGACTCCATCCACGCTGAGGCGCAGGTCATGGCCAGCACCAAGGCGGTGTCGTCACCCGATCCGCCGAGGCGGGAGAGGTCGATGGACAGCATGGGCGTGGTCGGGTCGAAGGCCGCGGTCGAGGGGGCGTCGAACATGCCGCTCAGGTCGCCGTGCACCAGGCGGCGCAGTGCGTGGGCGAGGTCCTGTGCGGCCGGCCCCATGTGTCCGGCCTGGTCGCCGAGGGCTAGGTCGAGACGCTCGGGCGAGCCGAGGGCGTGCGCGATCTCGCCGAGCAGCGGCACCGTGCCCCTGGCGTCGGCTTCGGAGACGACCAGGTCGAGAGCGAGGTCGAGGGCGGTGTGCTCCATCGGCAGGAGATCGCGCTTCAGCACCGTGCGCGCCAGGCCCGCGAGGAGAAGGAGGCGGCGCTTGCGGACCTCGGTCGACCAGTCGCCCTCGCTCACCGAAGCGGGCCGGGCCGGGGCATCCAGCGGGTTCAGCCGGCCCGGAAGCCCCGGCCCGAGTGCGATGCTGTAGCCGCCGAGGGCCTGCGAGACGGCCGTCCACTCGCCCTTGGGATCGCAGGGGACGTAAACCCGGTAGCCGTGGGCAATCGCCCTGGTGGCGATGGACTTGGCCAGCGCGGATTTGCCCATGCCGATGATCCCGGCCAGGACGGCGTTCGGGTTCGTGAAGCCCTCGATCCGTCCGCTGCTGTACAGCGAGAACGGGTCGTAGCAGAACGCCGCCTCCGCGTGCACGTCCCTTCCGATGAAGATCCCTTCGGCGCCCAGGCCGCCCTCCGCGAGAAACGGATAGGCGCCGCTGACGGTGGCTGTGGTCATGCGGTGGGCGGGGAGGCGGAGCTTGCCTCCCCGAGCGGAGGACGAGCCGGGGCGTCCGGACGGCTGGTAGGTCGGACGCAGCTCCGGGTCGAGGTGCTCCTCGGCGTGGTCCTTCGGCGGTGCTCCGGCGAGGCGTGCCTGGCGGCGGGCCTCGGCGAACCCTGCACGGGCGGCACGCTGATCAGCGCGTGATGCCTTACGGGGGACGAACAGGTGAGAGGCGCTGGCGCGGGTGCGGGGCATGAACGTTTCTCCAGACGGAAGAAGGGTCAGCGGCGGACGAGACCCGTGAAAGGGGTGTGCAGGTCGGCCGGGGTGGTGCGGCGGCGCACCAGGTGCGCGGTGAGCTGGTGGCGCTGGCAGATCGTCAGCTCCGGGGCCCCCTCGGGCAGGCCCGCCTGGCACAACTCGCGTTCGGGCACCTCGCCGGAGTCCGGCCGTGATGCCGCGTGATAGGCGGCGTGGACGTGGTCGGCGGCCTGCCAGATCCGGGTGCGGGTGGCGCGGAGCTGGTCGCCTTCGACCGGAACGAGCTGGCCGGTGCGGGCGGCGTGGGCATCGAACAGGCCGTGCAGCGAGACGAGATGAGCGTGCAGGCTGTCCAGCTCGGCGCGGGTGGTGACGAGGGGACCGCCCGGAATGTTGAGCGCGCGGTGGAAGTCGAGCGCGGCGGTGGCGAAGGGCACGAAGTCCTGCGTGGACGGGCTGGCGGTGCGGGACATGGGGGTGCTCTTTCGGGGGAAGAAGGGCCGGCATCAGACGGCGAGGGCGAGCGGCATGGCGGCGACGGTGAACGCTTCGGCCTGCTGCCAGGTGAGCGGCCGGAGGTCGAGCTGGGCGCCGACGGCCGCGGTCTCCACGACGGCGCAGGCGGAGCGGAGTTCGTCCTCCGAATCGGCCGAGACAGTCAGCAATCCGGTCAAGGCGACATCTGCATGGCCCGCGATGAGCTGACGCTCCCGGGACTTGATGTCCTGGTACTCGATCGAGTCCGCCTCGGAGTCGACCTGGCCCCGCCGGGCTCGCTCGGCGGCATCCGCGATCACGCTGGACTTCTTGCGCTGGACGTCTCGCAGGGCGGCGTCCAGCCCCTTCGGCTCGTATGACAGTGACAGCGTGCGCCGGACGCCGGCGGTGAACAGGAGCTGGTGCAGGAAGCCCGCCGACGTTTCGGTGCGGGGCCAGTTCTCCACCCAGTACGTGGCGTGGACGGCCGAGTCAGTCATGATGTGGTCCGACTTCTCGACGACCACGACCGGGCCGGCAGCTGCGGGCTCAGCCTCGGGATGCCCCGCATCGGACCAACGGTCGAGCGAGGCAAGGGCCTTGGGGTCGTACGCGGTGCGCACGACGGCGGCGATCTCGCGGGCGGTGAGCCAGCCGGTGGGGTTGAGACCGGCGGTTCGCGCGGCCTGATCGAAGGTCGAGGTCAGCTGCGTCAGGATGCTGAAGGACCCGGTGAGGCCGCCACCGGCCTGGTTGATCAGTCGCCGTGCAGCCTTGGCGTCCAGGGACACCGCGACGTACGCCTCGTGCGGCGCCGCGGCCGGCCCGGCGCTCTGGATCAGCTCGCTGTAGATCGCACCCGCTACGGGGGCATGGGGTCGGCCGTGCTCCTCCCAGTACCGGCGCAGTGCGTCACCGGAGTCCGGCACGGTGCGCTCGATCACCTGGATCCGGGCGACCTGGCCTGTGCGTGCGAGGGCGGCCAGTGCGCGTCCCCAGCCGTTGACGTTGGCGTTCTGGGTGCCCGGGTCGAGCAGTGCGTAGGCGCGGGAGGATACCTTGACGACGGCGGTCAGGGAGCCGGTGTGGGGGTTGTGGACCGCCCCGTATCGGCGGTCGGGAGCGGTGACCACGCGCAGGCTCGCCGCTGTTCCCGGAAGGTGGAGCAGCCCGTCGTAGACCGGGCGGCGGGAAGGCCGGGTGAGCCAGATCAACTGGCCCCGCATGCGGCGCAGGGCGTACCGGGTGGCGATCGGAGCCCAGTCGGCCAGGGCGCGGCCTCGGTAGCGGACGAAGACGAGCAGGGCGATGGCGGCCCAGACCGGAATGAGTTCGAGGGCGCCGACCACGCCGCGGGTGACAATCACGGCGAGCAGGAGCAGGCCGGTGAGGCTGACGACGATCAGTTGCGAGGCGGTCAGGCCGAGCAGGATGCCGCGCCGCGAGCGGTGCGGAAATTTGACGCTGGCCGTGGTGGCTTCGGCCTGGGGCTTGTCGGACATGGGGTTCCAGACGGTGGAAGCGGGCGAGGGCGGGGCGCGCGCCGTTCTTCTGGAGGTCATGGCAGGGCTCCGTTTCTGGTGATCGCTGGTGCGGGGGGCGGGCTGCGGCTGTAGCCCGCCCCCGGATGTGATGGGTCAGGAACCCGGCGGCGGCTGGCTGGGATACACCCAGTTCGTCGGCGTCGGCGAGCCGGTTGCCGACGGCCCCGTGGAGGACGGCGGCGTTGCGGCAGGGGCCGCCGGCGGCGCGGCGCCTGCCCGGGTCATGCTCCTGCCCGCAGTCGAAGGGGCAGCGAACTGGCCGCCTACGGAGTCTCCTTCGGGGCCTCCCGATGCGCCCTGGCTGGGTCGGGTGATGAGTGGCGGGATGCCGGGGCGCTGGATCAGGGCCTTGCCCTTGTCGCCGGTGGCGTTCGGGTCTTCGCCGTACCGGAAGGCGGTCCGGGGCTTGGGCGGTCCGCCGTCGATGCCTTCCTTGCTGAGGTTGCTGCCGACGGGATCGATCCCAGAGGCGACACCGTCGCTGCCCGCGCCGGGGACCTGGCTGGGACCCTGTGGTGCGGGGGAGCCTGTGCCGACTCGCATGGCGAGGGTGCCCGCGGTCTTCGCGGCTCCTGCGGCGACCGCCATGCCGGCCACGCTGGTGCGGTGCAGGTCGTCATGGCCGCCCCCGTCGCTGGCCCAGTGGACGAACTTGTAGGTTGCGTACGGGCAGAGCAGCACCAGGACCATCACGACGATGCCGGACATCGCGTCGGACAGCGCGGCCATTCCGCCGTGCGCATCCGACTTGCCCATAGCCGAGACACCGATCAGGAACACCACGGTCATCAACAGCTTCGAGACGACCAGCGTGGCGGTGGCCTCGATCCAGCCGCGCCGCCACCGTTTGGCGACCTCCCACCCGCCGCCGGCGCCGGCGAACACGGCGAGGGCGACCATGATCAGGACACCCACCTTGCGCGCGACCATCACGCCCCAGTACATGAACGCGCCGATGGCGCATCCCACGGCGACCAGGGCTGGGACACCCCAGCCCATGCCGTACATCACCCCCAGTTCGGTGACCTTGACCACGCGCCGGACGGCGTCGTCGATGGAGCTGTTGGCCGCCTTGAACAGGCCGTCGGACAGGGCATCGACGACCGTGATGGCGACGGAGGTGAAGGCGACGGCGCAGAAGCTGAACAGGACGCCGGTCATGGTGCCGATCGCGGCCTGGGCGAGGGCGCGTTCGTCACGGCGCCAGGCCGCGGACATCAATTGGATGCAGAACGTGCCGACGGTCAACGCGAGCCCGATGGGCAGCAGAAGCTCGTAGTTGTCCCTGAACCATCCGGCGTTCAGGTCGATGGCGGTGGTTCCGTTGACCGCCTTGGCGGCGAGATCCGCAGCAGCGGAGGCGAGTTCGCCCATCGACTTTGCGATCCACGCGCCGATGCCGTCGGTGACCGTCCCGGCCGGGTTGGTCGCGAACTCGATCGAGCCGCAGACCTTGTCCATCAGCGGAATGTCGCAGACTCCCATGGTGGCACCTCCTTTCAGGGTTCGGGGTCAGGGAGCGACGGACGGCATGACGCCGGCCAGCGCGCAGGGGCGGGAGGGGCGGCACTGGACCGCGAGGGTGATGACGCGGTTCTCCGCACCGCCGGCGCGCGAGCCCTTCCAGGCGATCGACTGCTTGCCGGAGACGGTCACGGCGTAGACGTACGCCTGCGTGATCGTTCCGGGATCCTCCTGAAGAGCCCGCGAGAACGCTTCGGGGAAGTGCCCCTCGTTCACCGTGGCGGTGGCGAACTGGCCGTTGGCGGCCATCTCCTTCCACAGCACGGGCGAGGGGACGACCGCGTCGACCGACTCGGGGTCGGCGTACTTGCGCTCTGGCGTCAGCCATCCGTGCAGGGCCGTGAGCAGCTCGGCCTGGGAGTACGCGCGGGCGTCGTAGGACCACAGTGCTGCTGCTGCCGCCTTCCCGAACACGATCGGATTGTGGGTGCTCGGCGGGACCGCGAGAGCATGCGGGGCGGGCCCCGGCTCGGGCGGCCTCGACGCGGATACGGACGGAGCTGATGAAGGTGCCGAACTCGGTCGCGCCCCAGGGACGTTGGAGGTCACCTTGTTGTCGCGGGTGAGGTAGGCGGCCAGGCCGGCCAGGACGACGAGCGCCATCAGGACGGCGGCGCCGAGCAGGGCCCGGCGGCGCACACGAGATGCGCCGCCGGGGTTCAAGGAGCGGTCAGGCATCAGTGGACCTGCGTTCCCAGCGCGCTGAAGAACGCGACCACGCCGTTCGCGGCGCCCAGCAGGAGGGCCGCGCCGGCGCTGACCATGACGCCCTTCTTGCCGTTGGCCTCGGCCTGGTGGCCGCCGGTGTGGTTGCCCCAGGCCCATACGCCCGCGCTGGCGGCGAGTGCGCCGACGGCGGCAATGATTCCGAACAGGTTGAGGGAACCCATCACCTTCCTGAGAACGGAGAGGCCGGGCAGCCCTCCGTCGCTCGGCGTAATGCCGGGGTCGAAGGCAAGCTGGATGACTGCGTCAGCGAGAAACATATAGAGCACCAGTTCGATTCAGTGCGCGCGAGAGCCCGCGAGGGCGAAGCGGCAGTACGGGAGAGAAAGAGAGGGAGGGGGAGGGGGAGCGCCGGTCAGATGACTCGGCGGGCCGCGAGAATCTGTGGCTTCCACGACGCGAGGGTCGTGATGCGGACCACGTCGCCGGTGTGCGGGGCATGGACGATCAGGCCCTGGCCGATGGCCATGCCGACGTGCTCGGGAACCTTGGCCGTTCCGACGGTGAAGATGAGGTCGCCCGGCCGCAGCGCGCCGACCGACACCGCCTTGCCCCCCTTGACCTGCTCGTACGTTGTCCGCGCCAGGGTGACCCCGGCAGCCTTGTACGCCTGCTGCATCAGGGAGGAGCAGTCGCACCGGCCCATCGGGTCCATGCCGTGGGAGGCGGTGCAGCTCCCGCCCCACTGATACGGCGTGTCGAGCTGGCCGAGCGCCCAGCGGATCGCCGCCTGGACCTTCTCCGGAACATCTGCCGGGACTGTGTACCCGGCCGGCACCGCACCGGGCGGGATGACACCGAAATTAGTCCCGTCCCTGTCGGCCGAGCACCCATCCGCGGCCATCGACGCAGTGTCGGCGGCGTCGGCCGAGCCGGACGGCGAGGGGCTCGGTGAGGCGTCACCCGACTTCGACAGAAGGGGCTCGATGGCCTGCTGCAGCGCGGTGGCCAGGGGCTCCCACTTGGCGTAGGCATCCGGAAGACCAGAGCGCTGTACGGCCTGGGCGGCCTGCGTGATGGACAGGGACTGCCAGCCCGACACCTTCTTCAGTCCCTTGTAGAACTTGGTCGAGGAGTGCACCGGGTCGAGAATCTCGCTTGCGGTGCCCCAGCCCTGCGACGGCCGCTGCTGGAACAGCCCCAAACTGTCGCGGTCGCCGTAGTTCAGGTTCCGCAGGCCGCTCTCCTGCAGAGCGGTCGCCAGGGCCACGATCTGCCCCCGGGCTGGGAGGCTCATCGCGACGCCAGTGGCCTGGATCGTCTTGGCATTGGGCACCTGCTCGGCGGGATCATCCAGTCCCGGCACGGAGACTGAACCCTTGTCGCTGCCGTCCAGGATGTCGTTCACCTGAGTGGCAACAGCTGCGGCATCCACAGATGGTGCACCGTCGGTCGAGCAGGAGGCCGAAGCGGTCCCGGCACCGATGGCGAGAATCGGAACAGCCAACAGCAAGGGAGTGCAGGCGGCAAGGCCGACGACGGCTCCGGTGGTCGCCTTCATCGTCGCCGCCGCTCACCGACGCGGCGGTGTCGGCCAGGCGACGGTGTTGGGCTGGGGCGAGGGGATGTCAGGGCATGCTGCATCGCAGCGACTCCTCGGGTGTTTGTAGGAGGCGCGGTGCTGACTTCTCGTGCAAAGCCGTCGGCACCGCGCCGTGAATTCGCCTATCAGGGCGGGCCCGGTCAGGGGAATTGGTAACTCCCAGACGTCGGTCTTGGGTTAAGCGCGGCAGCCAGCCGCGCTTGTAATCTCAGGCGGTACACCGGATCTCCTCACGGCTTATCGGACGGGGGGCTAACGGGCCCACCGTGCTGCCCATTCGGACGAGACAACACGGATAAGCACAGCTCAGCGGGGTGGAGCGCTGCTCCGTCCCGGTGGCATGGCGAGACAGTAGACCGGGATTCCGGCCGCACCTAACGGCTCTCGGACCCGCCCTCGGACGAAGGGACGGCTCGTTAGGTGCGGCCGGAATTCGCGACTAACCTCCGGCGCAACCCCGCTCGAAACGATCGCTGTTGAGCGACGTCCGGAGGGGGTCCAGTCCCGCTGTGCCCTGAAAGAGGCCCCGCACATGAGCTACACGCTGCACCGAGGCGATGCCCTCACCGTGCTCAAGACCCTCCCGGACGAGAGCGTCAACGCCGTCATCACCGACCCGCCGTACAACTCTGGCGGGCGTACCAGTTCGGACCGCACCGGTCGCACTGCGCGAGCCAAGTACGTCACCAGCAACAGTGCACACGACCTGCAGAACTTCCCCGGAGAGAACCGCGACCAGAGGAGCTATCGGAGCTGGCTGACCGAACTCCTCACCGAGGCGTACCGGGCCTCGACCGAGCACGCGGTCGCCATGGTCTTCACCGACTGGCGCCAGGAACCGACCACCTCGGACGCCCTGCAGATGGCCGGGTGGACCTGGAGCGGCACCATCCCGTGGATCAAGCCGTCCAGCCGGCCCCGCAAGGGCGGGCCGAAGCAGGACTCGGAGTTCATCATCTGGGGCGTCAAGGGATCCCTCGACAACACCCGCGACCTCTACCTGCCGGGTCATTACATCGCCTCCCAGCCCCGCAAGGGCCGGGTCCACATCACCCAGAAGCCGGTCGAGGTCATGCAGCAGCTCGTCCAGGTCTGCCCCGAGGGCGGCACCGTGCTCGACCCGTTCACCGGCAGCGGCTCCACGGGGGTCGCGGCCCTGCGCGAGGGGCGCCGCTTCGTGGGTGTCGAGCTGTCCGCGCACTACGCCGACGTCGCCGAGGAGCGGCTGCTCGCCGAACTGACAAAGGACGACTTCGAGCTGGCCGGACCGGAGGCATGAGTATGAAAGCGGAGAGCCCGGGGCCTGTTGTGACGACGCATCACGGTTGGCAAATCAGCACGCTTGTTGGCAAACGACGCCGTCGAAGCTCTGTGGTTACTCTGCGTAGCGAACAGTTGTGATCAACTGCTGCGGGGACGCTGCGTGAGCTGGTGATGTGGTGCGGTGAATCCACAGCCGGATGGCCAGGTCCGTTCCGACGGGTGTGTCCTGGACGAGCTGATGTCGCCGTACGGCAGTCTGAGTGAGGCCCGTACACGGCTGGTGATGCGGGACAACTGGGCGAGTCGCTGGACGGCCGCCTGGCAGATCAACGGGTCGGAGGTCGTCTGGCCGGTCCGGGATCTGGGTTCAGTGCCGGTGCTGTCTTCGACGCCGGTGCGCGGTTTCACGTGGAGGACGAAGCAGCAGCATCGTCCCGGGCTGGAGTTCCTGGTCTCGACAGGGCGGAAGCACGGCTTCGAATCGCTGGAGGAGAGGGCGGCCCTGCTGGCCCTGGACTTCATGACGGTGATCGAGGTGCTCCCGCAGCCCTTCGCCCTCACCTTCGAGCACGTCGACGGCCATGCCGGGCACATTCCCGACTTCCTGGCCGTGATGGGCGACGGCGGCCGCCTGCGGCTGGCACTACTCGGTGATCACCGGCTGGCGCTCGCACGTCCTCTCGGGTCTGGACGCGCTGTCGGCTCAACGGCGGCCGATGACGGACCAGCTGGGCTGCCAGCCGGTTCTTCTTGAGGCTGCCGCCGAGGGGCCGGTCACTTTCGGGGAACTGGTACAGGCGACACGGGTTCCGGCGGTGGGTCGGACGCACGCGGTTCATCTGCTCTGGCACCGCCGGCTCGGCTTCGACAGACGCCGATGGCCCAGAAGGTGTCGCGGCTGATCGACCGCCGGCTCAGCGCCAACGCCCGCAAGAAGGGGGACCCGACGCTGGCCGGCGTCATGGTCAGCGGCTGGGGCCAGCACGGGAAGACCGCCACCGTCTGCCGGGTCGTCGCCGCGTTCGAAGATCAGGCCGCTCTCCCGGGAAGACAGCAATCCGCAGAGGTATCGCAGCCCACCTCGTCCAGGCCGTCACGGGCATGTCGTTGGACGACGCAGGAACCTATCTCGGCGTCCCCCCGCCTTGGATGGCAGCCTGGGGAAGATTCCGCCCCCTGGAGGAGCGCTTGCACGGTTGCCGAGCCGATCTGTCCATGCTGTTCCAACGTCTCACCGATCACGTCGCTGACCAGCCGGCTGTGGACTACGCCGCCCGACGGAAACGCTTCGCGAACTGGACTCTCCCCGAGTCGGACCTGCAGAGGATCGTCGAGAACTACCCCAGCAGACGCCGACTCCTCGCCCGCGGCTCCCAGAGAGGCGCTCGGATACGCGTCGCGTCGGCTTCTCCGCCCTGGTCTGGTCCCGGCTCACTGGCAGTGAGTGGCGTCTGGCACCTGACCTGCAACCACTGCCCGTCGAGGGAGTCGCCATTGTCGACGCTGGAGTCATCCACCAACTCCAGGGGCGCAATCCGGACCACCAACCCTTCTACACGTATCTCCACGACCTTCTGCCGGACTACGCCAGCACGATCCTCGAAGGGGAGGATCACCACTGATCAGGCGGGGTCAATGACTGCGGGGCCGTCGTCCGGGTCGGCGGCGTACTGCGTCGGTGCCTGTCCATGGCGCGATGAGCGCGGCGGCCACGGAGACGGCGGCCAGGAGCAAGAAGAGAGGGCCGTAGCCGCCAAGGGGAACGGCCAGGGCGGCACCGGCGAACGGTGCGAGGGCTGCCGCTGTATGGGCGGGAGCAGCCAGGAGCCCGGAGAGCCGGCCGTAGTGGGCGGTGCCCCAGCGGTCGGTGATGGCGGTGGCCTGGAGCAGGGTGAGGTTGCCGCGGACCATGCCAGCCATGACCGACACGGCGATGAGCAGGGCGTACGGGCCGGGCGCGGCAGCGAAGGCGGCTGTGGCCAGAGCACCGAGCGCGATCAGAATCGTGGTGCGGGCCGTAGCGGCGGTGCGGCGGGCGAGGGCTGCGTACAGGGTGCGGCCGAGAGTTTGGCCCGCGCCGCCGATACCGAGGGCCCAGGCGGCCTGGCTGGTGGTGTACCCGCGTTCGAGGAGAAGTGGGACGAGGGCGACGACGACGGCGTACATCGTGAAGGCCGACAGGGTGAAGGCGGCGGCAAGCAGCAGGAACGGTCGGCTCCGACTGACATCGACAGCTTCTGCGGCTGTGTGGGCAGGGCTCGTTGGAGCCTCGGGCCAGGGTGCGCGCAGGGCCAGGGCGTGGGCCGGGATGGTGACGAGGGCGAGGATGACGGCGAGCACGAGGTAGGTGTGGCGCCAGGACAGATGGTCGGCGAGGGCCGCGGTCAGGGGCGCGAAGACGGTGGAGGCGAGCCCGCCGGCGAGGGTGACGATCGTCAGGGCGCGGACGTGGTCAGGGGCCCACCAGCGTGTGAGGGCGGCGAACGCCGGCTGGTAGAAGGTGGCTGCCATCGCGAGCCCGGCGAGTGCCCAACCGGCGAAGAAGACCGGAACGTTGGGGGCCGCGGCCACGATCAGGAGACTGACGACGCCGAGCACGGATCCGGTGGTCATGACAGTGCGCGGCCCGCTCCGGTCGAGGATGCGGCCGACGCGGATCCCGGCGAGGGCGGAGACGACGAGGCCCAACGAGAACGCGGCGGTGGTCGCCCCGGCCGGCCAGCCGGTCGCGGCGGTGATCTGGGGGTTGAGGACGGGGAAGGCGTAGTAGACGATGCCCCAGCTCACGATCTGCGTGGCGCAGAGGGCGGGCAGGGCGGCGCGGGGCCGCGACCGGTCCCCTGTTCCGGTCGCGACCCCGCGCGCAGGGGTGCCCAGGTCGGTCACGAGCCGCAGCAGCCGCCCGCCGGTGCCTCCTCAGCAGCGGCCCCGACCGCGGTGGGGGCGCCGAGCTGGACGAGTTGCGGTGCGGGAGCGCAGCAGCCGCCGCCGTCGGCTTCCTGGGCGCTGGGGGCGTCGAACAGGCCGGCGCCGCCGCAGACTCCGGTCTCGGGCAGGGTGAGTTCTACGCGGTCGGCGGAGGCGAGGTCGCCGGCGATCGCGGCGGCCACCGAGCGGACCTGCTCGTAGCCGGTCATCGCCAGGAACGTCGGGGCGCGGCCGTAGGACTTCATCCCGACCAGGTACACGCCGGGTTCGGGGTGGGAGAGCTCGCGGTGGCCGTGGGGGTAGACGGTGCCGCAGGAGTGCTGGTTGGGGTCGATCAGCGGAGCGAGGGCGACGGGTGCCTGGAGGCGCTCGTCGAGGCCCAGGCGCAGCTCGTTCAGGAAGGACAGGTCGGGGCGGAAGCCGGTCAGCACGATCAGCTCGTCGACCGCGTCCAGGCGGCGTCCGTCCTCGCCGACCAGGACCAGACGGCCGTCGGTGTCGCGCTCGACCGCTTCGGTGCGGAATCCGGTGACGGCGTCCGCGTGACCGGCATCGACGGCGGCCTTCGCTGCCAGGCCCAGAGCGCCGCGTGCGGGGAGCTGGTCGGCTTCGCCGCCGCCGAAGGTGGAGCCGGAGATGCCCCGGCGCAGGATCCATACGCCCTTCGTCCCAGCGCCGTCCTGGGCTTTGGCGAGGTCGGCGAGGTAGGCGAGGGCGGTGAAGGCGGAGGCGCCGGAGCCGATGACGGCAGTGCGCTTGCCCGCGTACCGGGCGCGGACGGCGGGGTCCTTCAGGTCCGGGACACGGTAGGTGATCCGGCCCGCGGCGGCCCTCTCGCCGAGCGCGGGCAGTCCGCTGCCGCCGGACGGGGACGGGGTGGCCCAGGTGCCGGAGGCGTCGATGACGGAGCGCGCGAAGACCCGCTCCTCACGGCCGTCGGCGTGGGCGAGGTGCACGACGAACGGCTGCTGCTCACGGTCGGCGTCGACGATGCGGTCCCGGCCGGTGCGCGAGACGCCGGTGACCGTCGCACCGAGGCGGACGCGGTCGCCGAGGACGTCGGCGAGCGGCTGCAGGTACTGCTCGGCCCAGTCGCCGCCGGAGGGGTAGGTGTCCGGGTCGGGCCGTGTCCAGCCGGTGGGAGCGAGGAGCTTCTCGGCGGCCGGGTCGACTACCTCGCCCCAGGTGGAGAAAAGGCGCACGTGCGCCCACTCGCGCACCGCTGCGCCGGCCTTCTGGCCTGCTTCCAGGACCAGGGGTTCGATGCCCTGGTCGAGCAGGTGGGCGGCGGCGGCCAGGCCGGCGGGTCCGGCTCCGATCACGACGACGGGCAGCTCGGTGGTGGCGGGCGCGTTCACGGCGACTCCTTGCGTGGTTCGACATCTGTCGATGGCTTGCGTGGCCCAGCATGGCACCTGTATTGATGAGCGTCAACATAGACATTCATCGAATCCAGGGGGATTGTTCATGGAGGACATCGATGTCGCCGTGATCGGCGGCGGCCAGTCCGGACTCGCCACCGCCCATGCGCTGCTGCGCCGCGGGCTGCGGCCCGTGGTGCTGGAGGCATCCGACCGTACGGCCGGGTCGTGGCCGCACTACTACGACAGCCTCACGCTGTTCTCGCCCGCCCGGTACACCTCTCTGCCCGGAATGCCGTTCCCCGGCGCCGACCGTGACCGATACCCGCACCGGGACGAGGTCGTCGCCTACCTCACCGCCTACGCAGACCGCCTGAACGCCGACATCCGCACCGGCCGGCGGGTCATCTCCGTACGACGCGACGGATCCGCATTCGACGTGGTCCTCGAAGGCGGTGGCAGGCTCGGGGCGCGGGCCGTCGTCGCGGCTTCCGGCACCTTTGGCCGGCCGCACCGGCCGGAGTTGCCGGGGCTGGCGGAGTTCACTTGCCAGGTGGTGCACGCCGCCGATTACCGCAGCCCGGCCCCTTTCGCCGGCGGTCGGCTGGTGGTGGTCGGGGCCGGTAACTCCGCCGTGCAGATCGCCGCCGAACTCGCCGGAGCCGCCAGTGTCACGCTCGCCACCCGCGGCCCGGTGAAGTTCGCAGTCCAGCGCGTCCTTGGCCGCGACCTGCACTTCTGGACGGCGCGCACCGGCCTGGACACTGCACCCCTCGGCCGGCTCCTGCCGCATCCGCCGGCGCAGCCGGTCCTCGACGACGGCCGCTACCGCGCCGCCCTGGCCGCCGGGCGACCTGATCGGCGACCGCTGTTCACTGGCGCCGACGGGAACAAGCTCATCTGGCCGGACGGAGAGCCGGAGGAGGTCGACGCGATCGTGCTCGCCACCGGCTACCGCCCCGACCTGCCCTACCTCGCCTCCCTGGATGGCGCCCTGGATGCCGACGGGAGCCCCCGGCACCGCGAGGGCCTCTCCACCAGCGTGCCGGGGCTGGCGTTCGTCGGGCTGGAGTGGCAGCGCAGCCTCTCGTCGAACTCACTGCGCGGGGTGGGCCGGGACGCGGAACGGATCGCCCGGCGCCTGGCTGCCCACCTCGCGCGCCGGTGACGAGCCTCCACACGCTGGTTCGACGTGTGTCAACATAGACGTATGTCGAATGCGAAGGTGCTGCCCCTGCTCGAACCCGCCGATGGTCAGGGCGTGGCGCCGTGCTGCCCGCCGCTGACCGAGCGCCCCATGAGTGCCGCGGAGGCCGAGACCGCCGCGCGGATGTTCAAGGCCCTCGGCGACCCGGTGCGCCTGCGGCTGTTCTCCGCCGTGGCCTCGCACGAGGGCGGGGAGGCGTGCGTGTGCGACATCTCCGACGTCGGCGTCTCCCAGCCCACCGTGTCCCACCACCTGAAGAAGCTGAAGGAGGCCGGGCTGCTCACCTCGGAGCGGCGCGGCACCTGGGTGTACTACCGCGTCGAGCCGTCCGTGCTCGCCGCGATGGGCAAGCTGCTGGCCATGCCGGCCGCGGCCTGACGACAGGACGGAATGAGGGGGGAAGCGGTGAGCGGGGCGTTGAGTGCGGTGGTAGTGCCACTGGCGGCGGAGCATGCCGAGCAGGTGCTGGCGATCTACCAGGCGGGGATCGAGGAAGGGAACGCGACCTTCGAGACCGTCGCCCCGACGTGGGAGGCGTTCGACGCGGCGAAGATGCCCGAGCACCGCTTCTCCGCTCTCGATGAGAGGGGGAAGGTGCTGGGGTGGGTCGCGGCAAGCCGCGTCTCCGACCGGTGCGCGTACGCCGGTGTGGTCGAGCACTCCGTCTACGTCCACCCCGAGGCGCGCGGGCGGGGCGTGGCCTCCGCGCTGCTCAAGGGGTTGATCAACTCCACCGAGGCAGCCGGGATCTGGACGGTCCAGTCGGGCATCTTCCCCGAGAACGCTGCCAGCCTCGCCGTGCACCGGCGGGCCGGCTTCCGTGTGCTGGGCACGCGTGAGCGCATCGGCAAGCAGCACGGCCGTTGGCGCGACGTCGTTCTCGTCGAGCGACGCAGCCTGCTCATCGACTGACCGGACGACCTCGCGGGCTCAGTTGTGGCGCGCGAGCTTGACCGAGGAGATGAGCAGGATCACCGCCAGGGCGGGAACGAGCACCAGGTCGGAGAAGACGCCGACCAGCAGTACCCCCAGCAGCGCGCCGGCGATCGAGCCCGCGGCCATCACGGCGGCGAAGCGGAGGTTGGCGCCCAGGACCGCGAAGCTGCCGTCACGGCTGTAGCGGGCGAAGGCAACCAGCATGGTCGGCAGCGATACCAGCAGGGACAGTCTTCCCGCCGTCTTGATGTCAAGGCCGAAGAGCAGCACGATCGTCGGGATCAGCAGCTCGCCCCCGGCCACACCCATAATCGCGGCGCCCACTCCGATGCCGAAGCCGGCCACCACTCCGCAGGGCACCTGCGCCCGCAGCGGCAGCGGCAGCGTCCCCACGGTGGCGAGGTGGGTGGCCAGCAGAGCGGCGGCCATGAGCACCATCAGGGCCGCCAGTACCTTGTACAGGGTGGAGCTGCGCATCCGTACCGCCCAGCTCGCCCCGGCCCATGCGCCCAGCAGGCTCCCGGCCAGCAGATTGGCCGCGACGGGCCAGTGACCGGCGAGCTCGGAGGCGGGCAACGCCGAGAGCCGGGCGGGCAGCGCCACCACGACTACGACCAGGCTCATTGCCTTGTTCAGGATGACCGCGGACAGCGCCGCGAACCCGAACAGGCTGATTAGCAGGGGGAGGCGGAACTCCGCACCGCCCAGGCCAATCATCCCGCCGAGAACGCCGATGCCCGCCCCTGCGGCGAACACCACGGGCGCGGAGCGTGCCCGGCTCCCGGAGCGCAGAGGGTCAGCGGCCAACGGTGAGGTCATGGAGGGCAGTCTGCAACGATCACGCTGTCTCGCGACACTGGGGGAAGCCGCCGAAACCGCTGGGCCGCCCTGTCACTTGCGCCCGCACAGCGCCCCGATCTCGCGGGCGGCGTCCCGCGCGGGACGTCCCACCCCGATCAGCGTGGCCGACGCCGGGCCGGTCCAGTCGCCGTATCCGAGCAGGTGCAGCCGAGCCTCGACCCGAGCGCGGGTACCGGCGGTGGGGATGTGCCCGCGCGGGCCCCGCAGATTCAGCGGGGCGAGGTGGGACAGCGCCGGGCGGAAGCCGGTGGACCAAATCACCGCATCCGCGCCGCTCTGACTGCCGTCCTCCCACCGGACGCCGTCGGCAGTGAGCCGGGAGAACATCGGCTTCACTGCCAGGAGTCCGGCACCCCGGGCTGTGCGGACGGGCGGCACGACGACGATGTCGCCGAGCGAAGCCACTCCGCCGGTGTCGCTGCGGCCGGAGTCGAGCGCGCGGCGGCGGGCGGTGGCCACGTCGAACAAGGCGCGGCCGTCGATGTCGTCGGCCAGGAACCGCGGCGGACGCTGGGTCACCCACCTCACCTCGACGCGGCCGTCCAGGGCGAGGTCGGCGGCGATCTGGGCGCCAGAGTTCCCACCGCCGACCACGACGACCCGCTGCCCGGCGAAGTCGGACGGGGAACGGTAGTTCACCGTGTGCAGCTGCCGACCGGCGAAGGTGCTGCGGCCGGGGATGGCGGGGAGGAAGGGGCGCGACCAGGTGCCGGTCGCGCTGATGACCGCCCGGGCCCGCCAGGTGCCGGTGTCCGCCTCGACCAGGAGCCTGTCGTCGTCACGGCGTACGGCGTCCACGCGTGTGTTGTGCTGGACGGGCAGGTCGTAGCGCTTCTCGTAGTCGGCGAGGTAGTCCACCACGTGCCCGGCGTCCGGGTAGGTCTCGCCCGCCTGGGCTGGCATGAGCCGCCCAGGCAGCGAGGAGTACTCCGCCGGGGAGAACAGGTGCAGGGAGTCCCACATGTGCCGCCAGGACCCGCCCGGCGCCGGATCGGCGTCCAGGATCACGAAGTCGAGGCCGCGCCGGCGCAGGTGGTAGCCGGCGGCGAGCCCGGCCTGGCCGCCGCCGACCACCACCACGTCGGCCCGGTTCGTCACGGGGCCGTCGTCACCGCGTCGGCGGCGAACTTCCTGCGCCAGGCGAGTGCGACGTAGACGAGGCCGATCAGGACGGGGACTTCGATGAGCGGTCCGACGACTCCGGACAGGGCCTGGCCGGAGGTGACGCCGAAGGTCGCGATGGCGACCGCGATGGCCAGCTCGAAGTTGTTGCCCGCCGCGGTGAACGCCAGCGTCGTGGTGCGGTCGTAGGCCAGGCCCAGGCCCTTGCCCAGGAGGAAGGTCCCGAAGAACATGATCGCGAAGTAGACCAGCAGCGGCAGCGCGATCCGCACGACGTCCAGCGGCTGCGAGGTGATGGTCTTCCCCTGGAGGGCGAACAGGATGACGATCGTGAACAGCAGCCCGTAGAGCGCCCACGGGCCGATCCTCGGAAGGAACTTCGCCTCGTACTTCTCGCGGCCCATCTTCTGCTCGCCGATGCGGCGGGTGAGGAAGCCGGCCAGCAGAGGGATCCCGAGGAAGATCACGACGTTCAGCGCGATGTGCCAGACGGACACGTCCAGGCCCTGGCCGTCGCCGAGGTTCATCCAGCGCGGCAGCAGGTCGAGGTAGAACCAGCCCAGCAGACCGAACGCGAACACCTGGAACACCGAGTTCAGCGCGACGAGGACGGCGGCGGCCTCCCGGTCGCCGCAGGCGAGGTCGTTCCAGATGATGACCATGGCGATACACCGGGCGAGACCGACAATGATCAGGCCGGTGCGGTACTCGGGCAGGTCCGGCAGGAAGATCCACGCCAGGGCGAACATGACTGCGGGCCCGACGATCCAATTGATGACCAACGAGGAAACCATCAACTTCTTGTCGCCGGTCACGCGGTCGAGCCGGTCGTAGCGGACCTTCGCGAGGACCGGGTACATCATGACGAGCAGGCCGAGCGCGATCGGCAGGGAGATGCCGCCGATCTCGATCTTCGCGAGCGCGTCGTTCATCCCCGGGATCAGGCGGCCCAGGCCCAGGCCGACAGCCATGGCGAGCAGGATCCACACCGCGAGGTAGCGGTCGAGGGTGGAGAGCTTCTTGACGATCGAGTCGTCCCCACCGCCAGCCGGAGCGAGAGCGGTGGCGGGCTTTGCGGAGGTCACGGGCAGGCCCTCTTGTTCTCGGAAGCAGTACGGGCGGAGTCGGCCAGCGCGGCGAACTGCTCGGACAGCCCGGCCAGGACCTCGGGCTTGAGCTTGTAGTAGGTGAAGCGGCCGCAGGGCTCGGTCTCCACGATCCCGGCCTCGCGCAGCACCTTCATGTGGTTCGACAGGTTGGTCTGCTTGGCTCCGGTCTCCTCGACCAGGTGCGTCGTACAGAGCGTCTCGCGCGCCAGCAGGGTCACGATCTGAAGGCGGAGCGGATCGCCCAGCACCCGGATCACATCAGGATCGACTGAAGTCAGCATGCACTGATACTCTCACATCACCACTCGCTGACACCAGCGGGAGCTGAAGTCATTGGCGGCTGGGTTCCGCCATGCGACGAGAGAGAACGATCACCATGGCTGACAAGCCGTCCGTCCTGTTCGTCTGCGTCCACAACGCCGGCCGCTCCCAAATGGCCGCCGCGTGGCTGACCCACCTGGCGGGGGACCGCGTCGAGGTCCGCTCCGCCGGCTCCAACCCCGGCGACCAGGTCAACCCGGCCGCCGTCGAGGCCATGGCCGAGGTCGGCATCGACATCTCCAAGGAGACGCCGAAGATCCTCACCGTCGACGCGGTCCGCGAGTCGGACGTCTGCATCACCATGGGCTGCGGCGACACCTGCCCGGTCTTCCCCGGCAAGCGCTACCTCGACTGGAAGCTGGAGGACCCGGCCGGCCAGGGCGTCGAGGCCGTGCGCCCGATCCGCGACGAGATCAAGACCCTGATCGAGGGCCTGATCGCCGAGATCGCCCCCGCCAAGCCGGAGGCGACGGCGTGAGCGACATACGCGAGGTCGTCATCATCGGCTCCGGCCCCGCCGGATACACCGCCGCCCTCTACACCGCCCGCGCCCAGCTCAAGCCCCTGCTGTTCGGCAGCTCCATCTTCGTCGGCGGCTCGCTCACGACCACGACCGAGGTGGAGAACTTCCCCGGCTTTCCCGAGGGCGTCGACGGCCCGGTCCTGATGGAGAACATGCGGGCCCAGGCGGAGAAGTTCGGCGCCGAGATGATCGACGACGATGTCGTGTCCGTCGATCTAACCGGCGACGTCAAGCTCCTCACCGACTCCGCAGGCACCACTCACCGCGCCAGGACGGTGATCGTCGCGACCGGATCCGGCTACCGCAAGCTCGGCCTGCCCAAGGAGGACGAGCTGTCCGGCCGCGGCGTCTCGTGGTGTGCGACCTGCGACGGATTCTTCTTCCGTGACCGCGACATCGTCGTGGTCGGCGGCGGCGACACCGCCATGGAGGAAGCCACCTTCCTCACCCGCTTCGCCCGCTCCGTCACCGTCGCCCACCGACGCTCCACCCTGCGCGCCTCGAAGGTCATGCAGGACCGGGCGTTCGCCGACGACAAGATCTCCTTCGCGTTCGACAGCGAGATCGCCGAGATCAAGGAGACGAACGGCATGCTCGCCGGAGTCGTCCTGCGCGACGTCTTCACTGGTGCCACCCGCGACCTGGACGTGACAGGGCTGTTCATCGCCATCGGCCACGACCCGCGCACCGAGCTGTTCACCGGCCAGCTCGACCTCGACGGCGAGGGCTACATCAGCGTCGCCTCCCCGTCGACGCGTACCAGCCTGCCCGGCGTGTTCGCCGCCGGTGACGTCGTCGACCACACTTACCGTCAGGCCATCACCGCCGCCAGCACCGGTGCGGCCGCGGCCCTGGACGCCGAGCGCTACCTCGCCGCCCGCAACACCACCCACATCGAGCAGGAGCCGGCCGCGGCCCCTGCCTGACCGACTGAGCCGCGGCGCGGGCCCGCCTGGAACCATGCTGGCGGGCCCGCGCCGTGGGGGCATCGGCCGCAAAGGAGCGATGCCGTCCTCCTCGCGCGCCGGGCCCTGGGCGCGGTGGGGCGAACGCTTGACCTTCGAGTCGGGTTGAAGGTTTACCTTCGGTGGCGTGACGACCTACCGCATCTCGCAGCTGGCCGAACGCTCCGGCGTACCGGCCACAACGCTGCGCTTCTACGAGGACGCCGGTCTGCTGCCCGCCGACCGCACACCGTCCGGGTACCGGGTCTACGGCGAGGATGCGGTGGAGCGCCTGGCCTTCATCTCCTCCGCCAAGATGCTGGGCCTGGCGCTGGAGGAGATCCGCGAGCTGCTGGATGTCCGGGAGGAAGGGGTGTGCGCGTCCGTACGGGCGCGGATGCTGCCCCTGGTCGCCGACCGGATCACCCAGACCGACGGCCGCATCGCCGAGCTGCGCGCGTTTTCCGCACACCTGGCCGGTGTCCACGCTGATCTGTCCGGCCCGGCGCCCGCAGGGGCGTGCGGTCCGGACTGCGGCTGCACCACATCCAGCACCACGGCGGCCGGGCCCGTGCCCATCACTCTGTCGCCGACCCGCAGCGAGCAGGCCACGGAGTCCTGGCGGGAGGCACCGGTGGCCTGCACGCTGGGCGGCGCCGAGCTGGGGATGCGCACCCAGCAGTGGCAGCGGCTGGTCGACAAGGCAGAGGGACGCGAGGAGATCGACGACGGGATCCGCCTGTCCTTCCCCGTCGGCGCCGACCTCGCCGGCGAGGTCGCGGCCCTTGCCGCGGCCGAGCAGGGCTGCTGCGCGTTCTTCGACTTCCGTCTGCACCTGACCCCGACCGCGCTCCAGCTGGAGGTGCGGGCACCCGAGTCCGCCGCCGGAATGCTGGCCGACCTTTTCGGAGTGCCCGCATGACCACCCCGCCCTCTGCTTCTCGCCCGTCCCGGCCGTGGGGTGCCGTTGGCGCCGGCTCGGCCGCGATCGCCGCCTGCGCGGTGTGCTGCGCAGGCCCGCTCCTGGCCATCCTCGGCGGCATCGGCGTCACCTCCGCCATCGGAGCCCTGTGGGTGCCCGCACTCACGGTGCTGGCCATCACTGCCGGGCTGGGCGTTCTGATCGTGGGGCGGCGCCGCCGGACAGCAGCCTGCCGGTCCGCTCCGGCACGAACCGACCTCGGCATGCCAGCCCTCCGCCCGAGCCCGGACAGCGGCAAGACCCCTCACTGACCAGGAATCGCGGTCAGACCGCGCGCAGTGGCCTGTGAGGATGGAACGCACGACCGCTACGAGGCGGCCGGCACAGCACGAAGGAGCAGTTCGGATGTCGCAGCAGGGACCGCAGGGCCTGGTCGATCGGATGGAACACCACCAGGTCGCGATCTACCTGGCGGCACTCGCCGCCGGGGGACTGCTCGGCTGGGCGGCCCCCGGCCTCGGGCCGGGGCTGGAGCACTCGATCAACCCGGTGCTCGGGGCGCTGCTGTTCGTCACCTTCCTCCAGGTCCCTGCCGCCGAACTGGTCCGCTCCCTGCGGGACGGACGGTTCCTGTCCGCCGCGGTGCTCGTGAACTTCGTGGCGGTGCCGCTGGTCGTCGCCGCGATGTTCACGTTCCTGCCCGACGACCAGGCGGTTCGCCTCGGTGTGCTGCTTGTTCTGCTGTGCCCGTGTGTGGACTACGTCATTGTCTTCTCCGGGCTGGCCGGCGGCTCCAGCCGACGCCTGCTGGCCGCCACCCCGTTCCTCCTGGTCGCGCAGATGCTGTTGCTGCCGGGCTTCCTCTACCTGTTCATGGGCTCGGAGCTCGCCGACATCGTCGAGGTCGGACCGTTCGTCGAGGCGTTCGTCGTCCTGATCGTCATCCCGCTCGCCTTCGCATGGGCCCTGCAGGCGTGGGCCGGACGCCGCCCGGCCGGGCAGAAGGTCTCCGACGGCGCGACCACCACGATGGTGCCGCTGATGGCTGCCACGCTGCTGGTCGTGGTCGCCTCCCAGGTTCCCAAGCTCGGCGACAACCTGACCGACGTCGCCGCCGTCGTCCCGTTCTATGCGGCGTTTCTCGTGGTGATGGCGTTCGCCGGGAAGGCCGTGGCGCGCCTCTTCCGGCTGGACGCCTCCGCCGGGCGGGCGATCGTCTTCACCGGGGCGACCCGCAACTCCCTCGTCGTCCTGCCCCTCGCCCTGGCTCTGCCCGACGACCTGGCCATCACCCCGGTCGTCGTGGTCACCCAGACCCTGGTCGAGGTCCTCGGCATGGTCGTCTACGTCCGACTCGTCCCGCGTCTGATGCCCGGCCGGGAGCGGCCCGCGAACGAGCCGGTTGCCCCCTGACCGTCCTCAGCGCGGCTACGCAAGCCGATCACATCCTGTGACCACGGCTTGCCAACTAACCTGCCGCGTCTTTGCCAACTACACAGCAGCACATCCATCTACTCAGCGACGTCCCGCACCGCACTTTGCCAACAAGGCTGCGTTGTCACAGATGCGCCAGCCGCCCTTCTGTTTGCGTCAAGCCGCCTCGAACGCCCGTCGGATCAGCGGCGCTGCCTTCTCCAGGTCGGCCGCGGAGGCGAGCCGTACCTCCAAGTCGCCCGTTCCGAGGTGCCCGATGCCGCGCATGTCCCGGGTGAAGCCCTCCTCCAGCTCCACCGTGTCCGGGTCAAGTCTGAGATAGACCAGGATCGCCTCGTGCTTCGGACGGAAGATCACCGATGCCACGTTCACCAGCCGCCGGTAGGCGATGTAGTGCCGCAGCAGCGCCACCTCGACCTCGCCCCACGCCGCGAGTGCGTCGTCCACCTCCGCGTACAGGTCCCGCAGGCACTCCGGGACGAGGCTGGCACCCGCCGGCGAAGAAGCCACCGGGGCCGCCGCCGCGATGTCGACCGCCGTCTCCCGCTCCCGACTTCGCCGGGACGAAGCGGCGCTCGGGAAAGCCGGAGAGGAGTCGACGAGCAGCAAGCTCAGCAGACCGCCCTCGAAGATCCGGTAGCGCACCAGGTCGATCCGCTCGGGCAGCCGCTGCACGGCCACACGGTCGTGGTGGGAGAAGCTGGCCGCGATGCAGACCATCCGCGGACGACGCCAGTCGATCGACTCGGCGGCCTCCGTGCCCAGCACCTTCCGCACGAGCGCCTCGAACTCGTGGTGCGCTGACTCCAGCCAGGACAGGTATGAGACGGCCTGTGACAGCACCCCGCTGTCAGAGCCCTTCTTGAACTCGATCACTACCGGGCTGCCGTTCTCGTCCAGCCCGAGCGTGTCGATTCTGCCCCGGTGCCACGGACCGGTCGGGTACTCCGACGCCAGGAAGCGGATGCCGAGCATCGCTACCAGGCCAGCCTCGACCCGCCGCTGGAGTTCGACCTCCAGCGCCACCGTTGAACCGGGCACCCCGACGTCCCGCCCGCCCGCGTCTCGCCGAAACAACATCAGCTCGGCCACTAGCGTCCCCCTCCTGTGCTTGCTGTACGAGAGCAATCGAAACGGGATACATATTCCAGAACGGGGGTCTGCCAAACGAGCGGTGTATCTCGGGTTGTTGAGGGTTACTGGCGGGCTGCGGAGAGGCGGCCGTCGGGCACAGCGACGGCCAGGCCGCAGTCGCGCAGGCACGCCAGCCCCCAAAAGTACATCTTGTGCTGAATTCAGAGTTTCGTGAACTGGCGGTGTGGCCGGGCGGGTAGGGACTGTCAGCCCTTGCCCTCGGTGCTGCCGTTGCTGCGCGGTGTGTTGAGCCCGAGATGGGCGACGGCCGGGTCGGTCTCCCACCAGGGGCGCATCATGCGACGTTGCGGCGCCACGGCCACTGGGTGCCGCGACGCCGGGCGGTGATCACGGCTGCGGTGTAGGCGGCGGTGAGGGCAATGCCCGCCGCCAGCAGCGCCGCATCGAGGTGCCGGTCGGTGAGCATGCGGGAGACGGTCAGTTCCGGCGGTCCGTGGTAGGCGGTTGGGCGGGTCAACCGGGACAGGTCCTTCTGTGGTCGCGGTCGCCGGCCGGTGTTGGGCGGCTGGCGGGCGGTCAGTGCGAGTGAGGTCCTGGCCGGTGCACGGGGCCGTGGGTGTCCTCGTGTTCGGGGCCGGGCTGCGTCGGTGGTTCGCCGATCTGCAGCAAGGGGCCCGTGTCCCGGTCGTCTTCGCCGACGTGGTCGACCTGGAGGGTGGCATGGGTGATGTTGTAGTCCCCGGCGAGCTGCTTTTGCAGGGTGCGGCGCACAGCGTGGCAGTCGCCGCCGGGAACGACCAGGACGTGGGCGGACAGGGCGGGCTGGCCGGAGGTGATCTGCCAGATGTGCAGGTCGTGGACTTCGACGACCTGCTCGAGGCGGGCCATGGCATCACCGACCGTATCGGGGTCGACGCCTGCGGGTGCGGCTTCGAGGAAGATGCGCCCGGAGGCGCGGATCAGGCCGATGCCGGCCTTGAACATGAGGGCGACGACGACCAGGGTGGCGATCGCGTCCGCACGGGCGAAGCCCGTGGTCAGCACGATGGCGCCGGAGATCGCGGTGCCGATGAAGGCGTACAGGTCGTTGAGGATGTGCTGGAAGGCGCCCTCGACGTTCAGTGAGGTTCGGTTGGCCCTGGAGATGCACCAGGCGGCAGCAATGTTGACCACGATCCCGGCCAGTGCGGTGACGAGGACCAGACCGCCCTCCACTGCTGGCGGGTCGATGAGACGCCGCACGCCCTCGTAGCCGAGCCAGGCTCCCAGCAGCACCAGGGTGAGGCCGTTGGCCTGGGCGGAGAGGATCTCGGTGCGCTTGAAGCCGTAGGTATAGGGGCCGCGGGCCGGGCGGGCGGCCAGCCGCATCGCGATGAGCGCCAGGGCGATGGAGGCCGCGTCGGTCAGCATGTGTGCCGCGTCGGAGATGAGTGCCAGGGACTGGGCCAGGATGCCGACGACGACTTCGGCGGCCATGAATCCGGTGATCAGCGTCAGGGCGATGCCGAGCCAGCGGCGGTCCGCGTCGGCGGCCACGCCGTGCGAGTGGCCGCCGTGACCCCCGGCCCCGTGGTCGTGCGTGTGCTCGTCACTCATCGCCGTCGTCCTCCCGTCGCGCCCGCCCGGCACGGATGCTGCGGGCAGCGAAGCACACCTGTGACCATGGAGCCAAAGGCTGCATCGGTGACCGTTGTCAACACCAATAGTGACCACTGTGACCTGCGCTTTTACGGTTTCATGGCTGTGGGGCGGGCGGGCGGCATGCCCTTGGAGCCCAGGCCGAGGGTGGACGGATATGCCGGTGAGCGACGGCCTGCGAAGGGCCGCAACGATGGGAAGGCGCCGCGCCATGCGGCCAGCAGGGCGGGGCCGGGCGGCCGGTTCGCGCGTGTGGCGGCTTTCGCCTGCACCTCCGCGGCCCTGGTCGCCGCCACTCATCACGCCGCCTCAGGCCAGCCGGTGCCAGCCTCACGCGCCAGGACATCGATGGCCTGCCAGGAGCTGTCGAGCCAGCTCGATGCCCTGTACGAGGCCGACTGCGACGGGGCCCTCCCCGAGCAGATCGGCACCCGGAACAAGGTGCAGCCCGAGCCGGAGGTTGCGCTAAGGCTCCAGCAGACTCGGGTCGTCGATCGCGGCGACGGGTAAGGCGGGGACGGACGAGATGGGCGCCGACACCGTCAACCGGGAGCTGTCCATCGCGCGCCAGGTAATCGGCTGGTGGCAGCACCAGGGCTGGATGAAGGCGCTCCGACGATCGACATCGAGCGGCGTGCGGCACCGCCCGACCGCACCAGGGCCCTGGCGGAGGATCAGATCGCCACCCTGTGGAACCTGGACGTCGTCCTCCGGGAGAACACGCAGTGAAAGATGCTCTACGAGTGCGCGCACGCGCCGATGAGTGCTGTGGCAGTCCGGCACCGCCCAGTTCCCGCCCCGACTCATCGCTCGCCGCACCCGCGACCCGCCGTTCCTCACAGACCGCAAGGCCCCAGCCGGAGCACCGAGGCCCAACGCACATCCTTCTACCGGGTGACACATGGCATCCGATCGCGTGGCGCGGCTCGTGCCTGCCGTCGGCAGAGGTGACGATGCCGGGAGAGCTATGCGTAGAGGGCGGAGGAGAGCGATGCCGACGACCTCCC
Organism: Streptomyces sp. OR43; assembly: GCF_008042275.1. Classification (GTDB taxonomy): domain Bacteria; phylum Actinomycetota; class Actinomycetes; order Streptomycetales; family Streptomycetaceae; genus Streptomyces. The sequence continues at coordinate 3,318,692 of NZ_RDBK01000043.1, forward strand.
GCCCCCGCGCCCGGTCGGGGCTGACGCGTGTCGCGTTCATGGTCCTCGCTCTGGCCGCTCTCGCCCTGCTGCACGCCCTGCTCACCCCGGCCGGCACCCACCTGGCCGCAGAAGACCCGGGATGTTCGCACGACCGTCGCGGCTTTACGGCCGACCGCTGCCCGCCGGCCGTCGCCATGGCGCCGCCAGGCGGGCAGCAGCATCCCGAACACGACCCGGCCGCCCGGGTCTGCGAGAGTGCCGCGGCCAAGCGGCCGACGCATCCCGCGCCCCAACCGGCGATCTCCCTCGTCGCGCCAGCGCTGTCGCCGCTCGACGCGTTCGGCCCCACACGCTCCTTGGGGCTCGGCCCGATCCAGGATGGCGGAGTTCCGGCCGTTTCGCGGCAGATCCTGCGCTGCTGACCGGGCCGGGCCGCCCCGCGCACCGCTGGGGTCTGCCCCGAAGCCCGGTCACCCCCACCCACATGCAGCAGGAGAACCATGCCCAGCGACGCCTACGCCGTCATCGCCGCCCTGGTCCGCGCAACTGCACTCCGTACTGACTACGACGCCCGCGAGTACCGGCCCACCGAAGAGCCCGTCACATCGGCCCACGAGCAGCAGGCCGCGCGGGAGGAGACCCGCTGCGAACGGTGCGCACCCAGGGCCTGAGGGGCAGGTACCACCGGTTCGTGGCCGGTGCGCGCCAGGGCGGCGACGGGCAGTTCACCCACCGCCTTTGCCACGCGCAGGCGGGGATCGTCTGGTCGCAAGAGGGTGGCCGGTTTCGGTCGGCTCCTGCCACCCACCGTCCGCTCGTAACGCGCTGTTTACATCCGACTTGGAACTGTTACCGACAGCGGATCGTCGGACTGATCGACGGCTTTGCGAGGCGTCGCGCCGGAAGAGAGGGCAAGGAGTGTCAGGGAGCAGGTATGCGGTGCGCGCTGTCGCGGCCCTGCTGACCGCTGTCCTGGCGGTGCTGTTCTTCTCCCATGCCGCTGCCGCGGCGCCTGCACATGAACGTGTGTCGCAGGGTTCCGGGCCTGTGGCCGTTTACGAAGCGCACCTGTGCGACGCCGCCTTCCGGCCAGAGGAGGCTGCCGGGCACTGGGCGCGAGTCCGTGAGAACAGCCCCCCGGCAGGTCATTCCGGGCCGACTAGTCCCAGGGCCGGCTGTGCGTCGGCGGCGCCGTACGACTGCGGGCCCTTCCGGCAGGTGCCGTACGAGCCGGTCGGACAGCCACCACCCGTTTCACCTGCCCTGTTGCAGGTCTTCCGCTGCTGACAGTCAGGCCCCATTCCACGCTCCGCTCGTGCTGGAGTCGTGTCCGCTCCTGGCGTGCCGCTGAATCTCAAGCGCCTGTGAGACGTGCCCGCGTGCCCGCAGGTGAATCGTCACCCGCGAAGGCCGGCATGTCCGCCACTGACCGTCCGAGTCCGGTCAGGCCGTCCGGGGTGTGAGGAACGGGACCCGCCTCACGAGCAGACCTTCTCCTGCGAACCCTGCAAGGCGGTGCGGCGTCCTCTTCGCCCACCCGCGCCGGGCGGCTTCACGCTGCCCGCCGCTTCCCTCCAGGGCCCGCAGCCCCCAATCCATCACATCGACGCCCCCTGCCGGGGCGCAGGAGGTACCTGACATGCGAACCCTGATCGACCACGCTCGTTCCTTCCGCCATCAGGCCGCCGGGGAACTCGGCCGGCTGGCCGTCGGCCAGCAGCCGCAGGCCCTGTTCATCGCCTGCTCCGACTCACGCGTCGTTCCCTCCCTGATCACCGGCGCCGGGCCGGGCGAGCTGTTCGAGATGCGCACCGCGGGCCATATCGTTCCCCCCTACCGCCTGGAGGGCCCGTCCGGTGAGGCGGCCACCATCGAGTACGCCGTCGAGGTCCTCCAGGTTGCCGACATCGTGGTGTGCGGCCACTCCCACTGCGGCGCGGTTGGTGCTCTAGTACGCGGCGACGACCTCACGGCCGTCCCCGCCGTGAAGGGCTGGCTGGCGCACGCGGCCTCCTCGTCCCTGCAGGACGGCAGCACGGGTGGGGAGCCTGCCGCGGATCTCGCGGGCCCGGTGCAGCGCCATGTCCTGAAGCAGTTGGAGCGGCTGCGCGGCTATCCGGGCATCGCCCGCCGACTGACCGAGGGGCAGCTGCGGCTGCACGGCTGGTTCTACGAAATCCACACCGGGCTGGTGTGCGAGCACCGGCCGCAGGACGACGCATTCCTGCCGCTGTGACCCCGCGCGCGATCCGACCTCTGGCCCCCACACTTGCCAAGGACCCCCGTGAATCCGGACATCCTGCGGCGTGACGTCGCCGCCTCCCTCGTCGTCTTCCTCGTCGCCCTCCCGTTGTGCGTGGGCGTCGCCGTCGCCTCTGGCGTACCAGCCGAACTCGGCCTGGTCACCGGTATCGTCGGCGGCCTGCTCACCGGCCTGCTGCCGGGGAGCAGCCTCCAGGTCAGCGGCCCTGCCGCGGGTCTTACCGTCCTCGTCTACGAAGCGGTCCAGACCTACGGCCTGCCCGCCCTCGGCGTGATTGTCCTAGCAGCGGGCCTGCTCCAGCTGGTGCTGGGCGCCCTGAAGTGCGGGCGCTGGTTCCGCGCCATCTCCATCGCTGTGGTGGAGGGCATGCTCGCCGGAATCGGCCTGATCATCATCGCCGGTCAGCTGTACGCCATGGCAGGCGTGGCAGCACCCGCATCGGGCACCGGCAAGATCGCCGGTCTTCCCGGCTTGGCCGGTGACGTCTCTACCTCCACCACGATGTGGACCTCCTTCGCGATCGGGGCGGGCACCGTGGCGGTGATGCTGCTGTGGCAGCGCCTGCCCGCGAGAGTGCGGGTGGTGCCCGGCGCGCTGGTGGCGGTGTCCCTGGCCACCGGCGCGACCTGGCTGCTGGACCTGTCGGTGAAGACGGTCGAGGTCCGCGGCTTGCTCGACTCCATCCAGCCGCCCGGAACCGAAGTGCTCGGAAGGCTTGGCATTGGCGTACTCGGCACCGTGATCGCCTTCACCCTCATCGCCTCCGCCGAGTCGCTGTTCAGCGCGGCCGCGGTGGACCGTCTGCACGACGGCCCGCGCACCGACTACGACAAGGAACTGATGGCTCAGGGCGCGGGCAACATCGTCTGCGGAGTGCTCGGCGCCCTGCCAATGACCGCGGTCATCGTCCGGAGCGCCACCAACGTCCAGGCCGGTGCCAAGACCAAGGCGTCCCGGGTCCTACACGGGCTGTGGCTGCTGCTGTTCGCCGCCCTGCTGCCGGCCGTCCTCGCGCTCATCCCCATCGCCGCGCTCGCCGGCATCCTTGTGCACGCCGGCGTCAAACTCCTGCCCGCCAAGCAGTTCCCCGCCCTGTGGCGCGGCCACCGTGGAGAGGCCCTGATCCTCGCGGCGACCGCCTTGGCCATCGTCACCATCAACATGTTCGAGGGTGTCCTTATTGGCCTGATCCTGGCCGTGGTCAAGGCTGCCTGGCAGACCTCGCACATCAAGCTGGAGGTGATAGACCAAGGAGCCGGCTCGGTCCAGGCATATCTGTCGGGCAACGCGACCTTCCTGCGCCTGCCGAAAATACTGGACGAGCTGGGAGCACTGCCCAAGGACCGGCCCGTCGAGCTGGACCTGTCTGGGCTGCACCACCTTGACCACGCCTGCCACGCTGCCCTGATCACCTGGGCCGAACGGCACAATGCCGAAGGCTCCCAGTCGGTACGGATGTCCCCGGCCCTGACATGACACGCCCGGCCCCGGCCTCCTGCGCAACCGGTGGCGCCGCCGCACCCCATCCCAAGTGCGGCGGCGCCACCGGCGAAGCCCGGGGGCAAGCCCTGGCGGCGGAGCCGGTACTGTGCAATGGCGTACAGCGCGAGTCCGCGCCCGCCCTTTTGCCTGCTACGTCTGAACGACGGGCCTCTCGGAAAGCCACGACGTCATGCCACGTACCGGTCCGACACCACCTGCCTCCCCGGCTATGGGGGCGCTGCGCGGGTTGCGGGCGGGCGCGCTGGCGGTGTTGTGCGTGCTGCTGCCACTGGCTGGCCATGCCCTGTCGCAGGGCCACGCGCCGCGGTGGACGATCGTGGCTGGTGTGGCCGGAGTCATCATTCCCGGATCGGTGTTTCTGACGCGGCACCGGTTGTCGGATACCCAGCTTCTGGGTGTGCTGGCCGGGGCTCAGTTGGCGTACCACATCGCTTACTCCCTGCCCGGCGCCTGCGCGGCCATGACTGACCCTGTCGGGTTGCCTGGCCTGGTCGAGCACGCTCCCGTCGTCGGCACCCCGCCCGAAGTCCTGTTGGCCGGGCATCTGGTCAGCCTGGTGATCGCGGCGCGGCTGTTGGGTGTCACCGAGCAGATCCTTTGGCAGAGCAGGCCGCTTCTGAGAGCTGTGCAGCGCCTGCTGCTGTTCGTGTGGCCGCATCTGCGATTCGCACATGATCCATTGTCGGAGTTGCGCCCCGATAGGAACGTCTCTCTGCCCGCGTCGGCGGTCCCGGCTCGCTGGCATGCGGGCAGAGCGCCACCGCATGCCCGGCGTGGCGTATCTGCGCCCGCCGCCTTCGCACTGACCGGGCCGACGCCCTTCGGTGGTCCCTGCATGCCCTGACGGGCGCAGTCGCGGGTGCCGCCAGGGCCGGCACCTCTTGCCCGGCCCTGCCGGGAACCACAGGAAGCCCCCTCCTATGCATGCCATGAACTGGCGTGCCGCCCGCGCGGCGGCACGCACTCTCGTCGTACCTCTGGCCGGTGGCCTGCTGTGGGCAGCCGCCCCGACGGCAGCTGCCCACACGGACCTCCTGTCGAGCAACCCGGCCGACGCCGTTTCCCTGGGGCGCATGCCGGACAGTATCCGGCTGACATTCAGCGATGAGATGAGCCAGCTTTACGCCAAAGTTGCTCTGACCTCCCCGGACGGGACCCAGGGGGGCGCAGGGCGGCCAGAGGTAGTGGGGAAGACCGTCACGCTCGCCGTGCAGCCCGGCCTTCCCCCAGGGCGGTACACGGTGGGTTACCGCGTCGTCTCCGCCGATGGGCACCCGGTCGCCGGTTCCTACCGCTTCAGCGTGAGGGAACAGGCAGCAACCCCCCTTGCGTCAGCCGCTCCTGCGCCGTCGTCTCCCAGCAGCAGCAGCAGCAGCAGCAGCCCGGCAGCCCGTTCGAGCGATGTCTCGCGGAGGGCCAGCACAGCATCGTCCTCCGGGCTTCTGCCCGCTCTTGCCGTAGCCGGCGTGCTCGTCGTCGGAGTTGGCGGGGTCGCCCTGTACCGCAGGAGGTCAGGCCATGGCGGTTGAGTTCAAGCACGCGGTACGCCCGCCTCTCCTAATCATGTCGGCGCTCGGCGGCGCGATGGCCGTGACGGTGCTCGCTCTGCGGGGCGCGGGGTCGGCGGCCGAGCAGGTACCAGGAATCGCGGGCGCCGGGGAACTGACCGCGTGGGCACTGCCCGTCGCCAGGATCGTGACGGACGCCGCAGCGGTGGGAACTGTCGGCGCGCTGCTGATGGTGACGGCGCTGCTGCCCGGTGGCCGGCGGCTCACCGACGCGCAGCTGCGCTATATGACGTGGGCCGCGGTCACCGCCGCGGTGTGGGCGGCGGCATCCGCTGCCCTGCTGATATTGACCTTGTCCGATCTCTTCGCACAGCCAGTCGTTGAGATCCTTCGCCCCTCGGTGCTGGCCGACTTCGTCGTCACCGATACCCAGGGGCGCTCGTATGCCGCGATGACGGCCGCCGGGATGGTCTTGGCGACCGTATGCCTGGGCATCAGTACCGCTCGGTGGGGGCGGGCCGCGCTGGTGCTGGCGTTGGCCGGGCTGCTGCCACCCGCCTTCACCGGTCACTCCTCCGGTGCGGGCAATCATGACGCCGCGGTCACGAGTCTGGCCTTGCACCTGCTGGGTGTGGCGATGTGGGTCGGCGGCCTGATCTTTCTTCTCGTCGCCGCCCTGAAACGGGAGGATGCCGCCGCAATGGCGGCCCGCCGCTTCAGTCCACTGGCGGGCGCGGCGTTCCTCGCGGTTGCCGCCTCCGGCCTCGTCAACGCGGCCGTCCGCCTGCCATCCGTCACGGACCTGTTCAGCAGTCGGTACGGGCAGATGGTGCTCCTCAAGGCCGGCGCCCTGATCGTTCTCGGCGGCGTGGGATGGTGGCACCGCCGCCGCACTCTTGCCCGACTGCTTGAGGGTTCGCGGCGGCCGTTTCTGCGGCTGGCGTGCGGAGAACTTCTGGTCATGGCAGCCGCGATGGGACTGGCGGTGGCGCTCGCCCGCACGCCCCCGCCCCGCACGGGCGCCACCTCTCTCACGCCCGCCGAAGAGTTGCTGGGCTTTGCGATGCCGCCGCCTCTCGGTGACTTCCCTTGGACGCCGCTGTTTACGCAGTGGCACTTCGATCCGTTGTTCGCCTTCGGCACGGCCGGCGCAGCCCTGCTGTATCTGGCCGGGGTACGCAAGATGCGCGCCCGTGGTGACGTATGGCCCGTCGGGCGCACGATCGCGTGGATGCTCGGACTGGCGATCACAGTGCTGGCCACCATGAGCGGCCTGGCCGTGTACGGCAAGGTGCTCTTCAGCGTGCACATGGGCCAGCACATGGTCCTCGCGATGACCGTGCCGATCCTCCTGGTCCTGGGCGCACCTGCCACGCTTGCCCTGCGGACGCTACCCAGCGTCCCGAAGGGCGGCCCGGACGGTCTCCGCGAGTTGCTTCTGAAGCTTCTCCACAGCCGCTACGTCAAGGTCATCTCACACCCGGTGGTTGCGAGCGTCTTCTTCATCGCCAGCGCCTTCGCCGTCTACTACACCTCGCTCTTCGAAACGCTGATGCGGAGCCACCTCGGCCACACTTTGATGCTGGTGCACTTCCTCGCGGTGGGGCTGCTCTTCTTCTGGGTGATCATCGGAGTGGACCCCGGGCCCCGCCGCCCACCTCATCTGGGCCGGCTGTTCGCCCTGATGCTGACCATGCCCTTCCACTCCTGGTTCAGCATCTCCCTCATGAGTTCCACCGAGCTCATCGGCGACGGATGGTGGGCGGATCTGGGCCGGACCTGGGGCGCCACGTTGGCAAAGGACCAGTACAACGCGGGGTCCATTGCCTGGGCCACCGGTGACATTCCCGTACTCATTACCACGATCATCCTCGCCGCTCAGTGGGTCCGCTCCGATGCTCGCGAGGCACGCCGGATCGACCGCCAGATCGAACGCGGCGACGCCAACAACCCTTTGGCCGCTTACAACGCGTACCTGGCCGGCCTGCGCGCACGTGACCGCATTTCGGGTTCAACGGCGCCACCCGCTGCCCAACAGCAGCCCCCGCCCAGCGAATGAAACCGTCCGAATCCTCACGAGGAACTATGAAAAAGCACCTGTACGTCGGGGTAGTAATCCTGGCCGCGCTCGCCGCCGCCTTCGGCTCCGTTCTCGCCTTCTCACCTGACGGCCCGAGATCCGCCTCCTTCAACGCCGAACCTGCAGCGGAGGCTCAGCCCGTTCGCACATCCAGCCACCGCCTTACCCAGCCCAAGAACAGCGAACTCACAGTGGTCGAGTTCCTTGACTTTGAATGCGAGGGATGTGGGGCAATGCACCCGGTCGTCGAGCGGCTCCGCGAGGAGTACAAGGACCGGGTCACCTTCGTCGCCCGCTACTTCCCGATGCCGGGTCACCGCAACAGCCAACCGGCTGCCCAGACAGCCGAAGCGGCAGCCCAGCAAGGCCAGTTCGAAGCGATGTACGGCAAGCTCTTCGCGACGCAGAAGGAGTGGGGGGAGGCGCAGGAGTCCAAGGCTGCAGTCTTCCGTGGTTATGCGAAGGAGCTCGGCCTCGATCTGAAGAGGTACGACGCCGCAGTCAAGGATCCGAAGACCGCTGAGCGCGTCCTGGTCGATCAGGCTGACGGCCTCAGCCTGGGAGTGCAGGGCACGCCCACCTTCATCGTCGACGGGGTCCGGGTTGCCACGCCCGGCTCGTACGAGGCATTCAAGGCCCTGATCGATGAACGGCTCGCCCAGTGAGTCGGCCCGAAGACCGGTCGATGATGGCGTACTTCGTCGAGCAGACGCGCAGCTATGCGGCACGTGCCGCGGCGCACGGCGTCGACCTGGACCAGTTCGCGGGCGGGCAGGCTCCGCAGGTGCTTTTCATCTCCTGCTCGGACGCGCGACTCGCGCCTGCTTGGCTCACCGGCAGCCGGCCGGGCGAACTCCTCGAACTGCGCACCCACGGCGGGACGGTCTCCCGCTACCAGCCTGAAAACCCCTTGCCGGACGCTGTGACGATCGAGTTCGCCGTGGAACGCCTCAACGTGGCCGACATCATCGTGTGCGGACACTCTCAGTGCGAAGTCGTCAGGGCTGATGTTTTCCCAGGAACGAACAGTCACCCCGGGAGCGAAGATCCGTCGGCCGGGGCAGTGACGACCGACGTGCAAGTGCCGCAGGACATTACGACCGGTGACGTCACCGCCGCGGGACACTTGCACGTCATTCGGCAACTGGACGTGCTCAGCGACTATCCCTGCATCGCGCTCCGTATGGCCGACAACAGCCTGCGCCTGCATGCCTGGTTCCACGAAGTCGAAACGGGCGCCACCCTCCAACACCGGCCGACCGCGAACGCGTTCCTCCCGCTGTGAACCAATCCCACGAAGACCACTTCATGAAGGTGCGCACATGACAGCCACGGCACAGCCCACATACGACGAACGCCTGACAGCGCCGCGCTCTTGGTGGTTCATCGCCCTGCTCGCCGGGGTCGCACTGGGCCTGATCGTCCTGCCGTACGGACCGCTGCCCATGATGGGCGGCCTCGTCGTCGGTACCGCGATCGCCTGCACATGGGTCAGCGGGCAGGGCTCCTCGCGTATCCGTGTCATCAATGGCCTGCTCATCGCAGACGACGCCAAAATCCCGGTGCAGGCACTGGGCGCTCCGGAAATCCTGGAGGGAGAGGAATCGCGTGCCTGGCGGACGTACAAGGCCGACATGCGGGCCCACATGTTGATGCGCAGCTACATCACCACGGCGGTGCGTGCCGAGGTGGTCGACCCCGACGATCCCACCCCCTACGTGTACCTCTCGACGCGCAGTCCCCAGCGGTTGGTCGAGGCCCTTGCCGCCGCGCAGGCGGCCTGAACCCGTCATGAAGACCGTAATTGCGCAACTCTCTCCGAAGGAGGGGTGACTCGTGCTGATCGCTTCCGCAACGGATTCCGCTGTGCTGAGCGGCTCGTTGCTGCTGGCCCTGCCGCTCGCTGCCCTGGCGGGCGCGATCTCGTTCTTCTCGCCCTGTGTACTGCCCCTGGTGCCCGGATATCTGTCCTATGTGACCGGGATCAGCGGCGCGGACCTGGAAGCGGCACGCCGTGGCCGCATCGTGGGCGGAACGCTGCTGTTTCTGGCGGGATTCACTGCCGTGTTCGTCTCCTGCGGCGCTGCATTCGGCTACGTGGGCAACACATTGCTGGCGTACCAGGACCCACTGATCCGGATCCTCGGGGCGCTGACCATCGTGATGGGTCTGTCTTTCATGGGCGTGTTGCCCGGGATGAACCGGGAATGGCGCATTCACCGGCGCCCGGCAGCCGGTTGGGCCGGTGCTCCGATGCTGGGAGTGCTCTTTGGCCTGGGCTGGACTCCGTGCATCGGCCCCACGCTGGCCGCTGTGCAGGCGCTTGCCCTCAGCGAGGCCAGTGCGGGTCGGGGAGCTGTCCTCACTGTCGCTTACTGCGCGGGGCTGGGCCTGCCCTTCCTCGCTGCAGGGCTGGCTTTTCGGAAGGCGCTCGGAGTCTTCGACTGGGTGAAAGCCCACTACACATGGGTGATGCGCGCAGGCGGCGTCATGATGATTGCCACCGGCGTGCTGATGGTCACCGGTGTTTGGGGTTACCTGGTCGGCCAGATGCAGTACTGGGCGGCGGGCTTCACCGTTGGCATCTGAACCGGTGCGCCGGCCCCGTCGCCTGAGCGTCCCAACCTGGATGCCACGAGGCGCGTCAGGACGCATTGCCCCGCCCATGGAAATCGCTAGGATCTGCGCACGATGACGAGACAGTGGACCAGCGCCCCGCGGGCCGTCGGCCTTCGCCTGCGCTACGTGATGAGCTGGGCGGTCAGCCTGGCCATCGCTCTGATCGCTCTCGTGGCGTGTGCTCAACTGGAGTCCCGCGCAAACTCTATGGCCCCGTTTGCGGTGACGTCCGTCGCGGCGCTTGCCCCGTCTCCTCTGCTTCCTGACGGGTGCGCAGATCACCAGCCTGGTGGTCCAGAGCACTGCGCGAGTGCCCTGCAGCACATGGGCAAGGCATTGGCGCCTGCCCCGGACATGGGCGAACCCTGGGCGAAGGGCAGCAGTATCGCGGCACCGTCACTGTCGGTCCCCGATCTGGTTTCACCGCCGTGCACCCCCTCGCCCGTTGTTGATCTTCATGTGCTGCAGGTGCAGCGGACTTAGGCCGGATCGTCCCTTTCCGCAGAACACATCGGGCGCCTTGAACCACGCCGGTGAACGAAGTGACGACCAATCGCCATCCGCTACGCATCCGCCGCCACTCCGGCGGCACAAGGGACATCCCATGGGCACTGCCAAAGCAAAATCAGCGGCCACCGCTCGACGGGCCAAGCTGGACGAACTTCGACGCGTCGAGCGGGCACGTGAACGCCGCAACAAGATAATCACCGTCGTCATCTGCGCGGTGATCTTCGTGGTTCTGGCCGGAGGGGCGGGCTATCTGCTGTTCACGATCGAGGGCGAGGAGAAGAAGCAGGAGACAGCCCGCACCTCACCCATCAAGGGGGAGAAGACGTGGAAGAAGCTCACGCAGAACCACGTGGCCAAGCCCGTCACGTATCCCATGACACCGGCTGCCGGGGGTGACCACGCCCAGGCGTGGATGAACTGCAATGGGGACGTTTACGCCAAGGAAGTGCGCCAGGAGAACGCCGTTCACGCTCTGGAGCACGGCGCGGTCTGGGTCACCTACAACGACAAGACCCCGGCGTCCGATGTTGCGACGCTGAAGCAGAAGGTGTCCCAAACCCCGTACACGCTGATGAGCCCGCACTCCAAGCAGACAGGTCCGATCACCTTGACGGCCTGGGGCAAGCAGCTGTCTGTGGACAGTGCCTCCGACCCGCGCATCGCCACCTTCTTCGACAAGTACGTGCAGGGTGAGCAGACCCCGGAGCCGGGTGCCGCGTGCACGAACGGTCTGACGGCGTGAGTCCTCGCCGCCCGGTACCGCGCTGGTTCGTCGTGTCGGCCCTGCTGCTGGGCCTCTGTGGTGCTGCCGGGGCGATCGCTGTCGCGATCCCGGGCCGGACGCAGGCAGCCCAGCCGGTTCCGGCAGGCGAGTCAGCTGACGCCGGTTTCGCTCGCGACATGGCGGTGCACCACCAGCAGGCCGTCGAGATGTCGTTCCTCGTACGCGACAACACCCGCAACGAGGAGTTGCGGCGGCTCGCCTTCGACGTCATCAACACGCAGGCCAATCAACGGGGCATGATGCTGGGCTGGCTCGACATGTGGGGTGCCTCCAAGGTCTCCAGCGATGGTCCGATGCGCTGGATGAAGGGCCACTCTGTGCCGGGCGGTGCGGGGATGCCGGGAATGGCCACCCGTGCCCAGCTGGAGCGGCTCAGGTCGGCCAGAGGCAAGGCGGCCGAAGTCCTCTACCTGCAGTTGATGATCCCGCACCACCAGGGCGGCGTCGTCATGGCCAGAGCCGCAGCTCAACAGGTCAAGAGCAGCCCGGTTCGGGGCCTCGCCGCGGGCATCGTCCGCGCCCAGAAGTCCGAGATCAGCCTGATGCGGGACATGCTCGCCCAACGTAGCGCCTCTCGGTCTCCCACGGCTTCGCCTTCGCCCCACCACTGACGGCAGTTACGGCCAGGCCCGGTCCGGCATCGATACGCCGCACCGGGCCTGGGTTGTGACCACGGGCTCGAGCCTCAGGCATCCTGGCGCCGGCCGACTCCCGGAAGGAAGCGACCCGTGCGCGCCGAATAGAGGCCGTATGCCTGACCGTGCACGCCGGAAAGGTAGGGCTCCTCGACGACGCGGACCTGCAGCTCAATCGCGAACAGCAAAAGCCCCAGGGCGATTACAGCGATCACGTTGGGCACCATCAGCGCCAGGCCGACGGCCGTGGCGGTCATGGCGGTGAAGACGGGGTTGCGTACGTGAGTGAACAGGCCAGTGGTGACCAGGTCCGTGCGTTCTGCGGCGTCCACGCCCACGCGCCACGAGGCACCCATATTGGTCTGCGCCATCAGGGTGGCCCCGATGCCTGCCAGGGCGATCACCAGTCCCGCCCACCGCACCGCAGGCATCTCATCCCCGGAGAGTGCGGGCAGGCCGAACAGGGCGGCGACAGGAGCTGCGGCCCCACCGAGCAGCGCGAGAACGAAGAGCACCCCTGCCCACCAGGGTGGTGAGCCGGGCCTGCCGGAGATGCCGCGGAAGCCGGTATCTCCGGTACGGCGTTGCTGCATAGCACCGCGTACCCCGAAGGCGGTCATCGTCCACGCCACGTACAGAGTCAGTGCCGTTAAAGCCCAGCCGTTCATCTCCGGCCCTCGCTTCCCTCCGTGGTGCAGCAGGCGCATTCCGGGGCGCAGCCGCAGGCATCGCCTCCGTCTTCCGCACCTGTGATCGAAAGGGTCGTGGCGGGCGCCGCGCAGCAGCCCTTGCCCTGCCACGCGTCGCGGCCTTCCTTGAGGGCGACGGCTGCGATGACCAGGGCGGCGATCGGATCCGCCCAGGTCCAGCCGAGCGTGGCGTTGACTATGAGCCCAGCTAGGAGCACGGCAGACAGGTAGGTGCACAGCAGCGTCTGCTTGGAGTCCGCGACCGCCGAGGCTGAACCCAGCTCGCGCCCGGCCCGGCGCTGGGCCGCCGACAGGAACGGCATGACCGCAAGGGACAGTGCCGCGAGCGCAATGCCGGGGATGGACCGATCGGCCTCACCGGTGCCGCCCAGGACACGTATCGCGTCGACTCCCACGTATGCGGCAAGAGCGAAGAAGGACACGGCGATGATCCGCAGGGTGGTCTTCTCGCGCGCCTGACGTACAGCGTGATCGCGGGCGGAGAACTGCCAGGCCACCGCACTGGCGGAGGAGACCTCGATGACCGAATCCAGCCCGAACCCGACCAGCGCGGTAGAGGAGGCGACGGCGCCCGCGGTGATCGCCACCACGGCCTCGATGACGTTGTAGGCAATCGTCGCGGCGAGCAGGAACCGGATGCGGCGGGCGAGAGCTTCACGGCGATCCGGGGACGGGCTCAGGGATATGACGGCCATCAGCAGCAGTCCTTCTCGTCTGCTTCGGCACAGGTACGGTCTGCTGCGACGGCCACGACGGCCGCGCGCAGATCGTCCAGGGCGTGCCCAAGACGCGGGTCGGCGAGCTCGTAGCGGGTACGCCGGCCCACCGGCACGGCGACCACTAGACCGCAGTCGCGCAAGCAGGCCAGATGGTTGGAGAGGCGCGTACGGGAGATTCCCAGGGCCTCGGCCAGATCTGACGGATGAGCCGGAGTCTCTCTCAGGGCGAGGAGGAGCCGGCAGCGGATCGGATCGGCCAGCGCGCGGCCGAAGCGGGCAAGGACGTCGATGTCGGAGGCAAGCGTCAACACCGCGTGAACGATACACGTTCCCCTGAATTCAGGGAACGATGTACTGACACATGGGTAGGCGGCGAGCATCTCGGTCCGGGTAGGGCGAGGAGTCTCGGCGCAACCAGGACAGGCGGTGAGGGTCACTTCGTCGCTGCCGGTGGACCCCGCGACGGGCTGGCCGCCGGGAACCGACAGTCACGCGCCCATGTGTGAAAGTGGCTGGATCACCCTCACTCGTACGGGGGGACGCGTGACTTCCCAGGGCTGCACACAGGGTAGCGTCATGATCACTGTGCGAGATCGAATGTGGTGGGTGCGCGAGGACCGCGGCAGCATCGTGGTCGCCTTGGTGGTGGCTGCGCTGGCCGTGCTGCTTCTCGGTGTCTGTGACAGCGGGGGCCACCATCGCCTGGTCGGGGTCAAGGTAGACGAGCAGGCGCTCCCCGTCGCGTCGGCTGCACCGTACGAGCCGCACGCACCAGAGATCCTCCCGGCTCTCACCCGGGCTTCCTCCGTCGGTTGCCAGGGCGGTGATCGTGACCACTGCTCTCCCGTGGCCGAGCAGCATGTCGCGACCCAGGCGGAGGATCGTCGCTTCCTCCAGGAGCTACCGGGGACCGCCGCCGGGAAGTGGGCAGCCGCAGCCCCGGTCTGGTGCAGCGGTATCCAGGAACGCGAGTTTCCTGTCACGGCGGGGCGTGATGTGTTGAACCGGTTGTGCGTGTCCCGAAGGTGACGAGGTCAGGCCGTGTACGAGCGGCAGTTTCTGCCGCTGTCCGGCCTACTGCCTGATTCAGCCCCCTCTCCCCTCGTGGGGCCGAGGCCGCACGTCGAGTTGTAGACGGCTATGCGCCGCCATCGTGCCCCAACGCACGAAAGACACCCTCACATGACTGGACTTTCCCTGCCCGAAAACCTGAAGGCTTCCCCACCCAGCGTCCTGGAGGCTGTCGGCGGCACTCCCGTGCTGTGGGTGGACGAGCCGTTCGCCACCTCACCCGGAGGCTTCTGGGCCAAGCTCGAAGGATTCAACCCCGGCGGTATCAAGGATCGCGCAGCCCTGCATATGGTCGCCCGGGCCCGCGAACGCGGAGACCTCCGCCCCGGATCCCCGATTGTGGAATCCACCTCCGGCACCCTGGGGCTCGGCCTGGCGTTGGCCGGTGTCCTGCACGGCCATCCGGTGCATCTGGTGACCGACCCCGGCATGGAGCCGATCATGGAGCGGATGCTCACCGCCCACGGTGCCACCCTCTACATCGTCGACCAGCCTCACCCCGAAGGCGGCTGGCAGGAGGCGCGCCGTCAGAAGGTGGCCGAACTCCTTGCTGCCTTGCCGGGGGCTTGGTCGCCCGACCAGTACAACAACCCCGACAACGTGGCCGCCTACGCGGGGCTGGCCACCGAACTCGCCGACCAGTTGGAACACATCGACATCCTCGTCTGTGCAGTCGGCACCGGAGGGCACTCGGCCGGCATCGCCCGGGGTCTGCGTCGACGGATGCCCCAGCTGCGGCTGGTCGGGGTCGACACCATCGGATCGACCATCTTCGGCCAGCCCGCACGGACCCGCCTGATGCGGGGGTTGGGCTCCTCGATCTATCCCCGCAACGTCGACTACACGGCCTTCAGTGAAGTCCACTGGGTCGCCCCGGGCGAAGCCGTCTGGTCGGCCAGGTGCCTGGCCGCACGCCAGTTCGCTACCGGCGGCTGGAGTGTGGGAGCGGTCGCCCTGGTCGCCGGCTGGGTGGCCCGCACCCAGCCGGCAGGCACCCGCATTGCCGCCGTGTTCCCCGACGGGCCGCACCGCTACTTCGACACCGTCTTCAACGACGACTACTGCCGCGCCCACGATCTCCTCAACACCCCACCGACCACCGGGCCCGACACCATCGACGCCGCCGGATTGCGTGAGGTAACCCGGTGGACACGCTGCACCACCGTCACCGACCCCACGAAACCCCCGACCTCGATCAACGCCGGAGCCCACCAGTGAAGACGACGTGGCGTCAGGCCCGCTCCTTCGACCCCACCGTGCAGCTGCTGCTGATCAACCAGCTCAGCATCAACCTCGGCTTCTACATGCTCATGCCCTACCTGGCGGCCCACCTCTCTGGCACCCTGGCTCTGGCAGCCTGGGCCGTCGGCCTCATCATGGGTATGCGTAACCTCTCCCAACAGGGCATGTTTCTCATCGGCGGGGCCTTGGCCGACCGGCTTGGCTACCGGCCGCTGATCATCGCCGGATGCGCACTTCGCACCGTCGGCTTCACCGCCCTCGCCTTCGCCGACACCCTTCCCGCACTCTTGGCCGCCTCCGCCGCTACCGGGCTGGCAGGCGCACTGTTCAACCCGGCCGTCCGCGCCTACCTGGCGGCCGAATCCGGCGAACGACGTGTCGAGGCGTTCGCCCTGTTCAACGTCTTCTACCAGGCCGGGATTCTGCTCGGGCCGCTGATCGGGCTGGCGCTGACCGCAGTGGCGTTCCCTGTCACCTGCCTGGTGGCTGCCGTCCTGTTCGCGGCCCTGACTCTGTTGCAGATGCGCCGACTGCCGGCCCGGACCGGCGCAACCGCAGGCGAGGGGACAACCCTGCGCGAGCAGGCGGCCGTAGTCATGCGCAACCGGCCGTTCTGGCTGTTCTCCGCAGCCATGACCGGTTCCTACGTCCTGTCCTTCCAGATCTATCTGGCCCTGCCCCTGGAGACCAAGCGCCTGGTCGGTGACGGCACAACAGGGACTGCAGCCACCAGTGCACTGTTCGTCATTTCTGGGTTGGTTGCGCTCGGTGGACAGATGCGCATTACCGCCTGGTGCAAAAAATCTCTGACGCCCCAGCACTGCCTGGTGGCCGGGCTCGCACTGATGGCGATCGCGTTCCTGCCCCCGATGCTCACCTCCGGCCAGCACCTCACCTCAGCCGGATGGCGCACCGCGGTCATCATGCTGCCGCTGCTCGCCTGCGCGGCCCTGCTCGCCGCAGCGACCGCGGTGCTGTACCCGTTCGAGATGGATACCATCGTGGCCCTGTCCGGCGGACGCTGGGTCGCCACCCACTACGGCCTCTACAACACCGTCTGCGGTATCGGCATCACGTTGGGGAACCTCGCCACTGGCGCGGTCTTGGACGCCGCCCGCGATGCCGGCCTCGCCGCCCTGCCCTGGGTCGTCCTGGCCTTGGTCGGCGCGTGCTGCGCAGCCGCTGTCGCAGCACTCGCACGCAGCGGCAACCTCACCACCACCCCAGTCCCAGTGCAGGTCTGACATGAGCGTGCTGGTGCGCAGCCCAGTTGCTTCTGCGCACCAGCACGCTGGGTGCCTACGCCCGGCTGCGGTTGCGGCGCGTCCACCACACAGTTGCCCCGGCGACCGCGACCAGCGCGGCCGCGATCAGCCCAACCAACAGGCCGGTATTACTGCCAGAACTCTTCTTGCTTTCAGGCTGTGCGGAAGGCGATGACTCGGTCGCCGGAGTGGACGCTGCCGGTGACGGCGTGCTGGCACTCGGCGTCGGCGAAGGACTTGGCGCAATCGCTTTGGCTCCCGGGGCCGCCGCCTTCAGTTCCAGGACCGGGGCGGGGTTCTCCACCTTCTGACCGTTGCTGGGCACCTCGATCCAACGGGAGACCTTGCCGTCGCTGTACGTCTCAATGGTCTTGAACGCCAGCGACTTCGCGTCGGGCAGCTGCCGAACCGTGATGCTGTGCTCGGCGTCCGTCCCCGCAGTCAGTGCTGTGCCGCCCACGGTGTACCCGTCGTCTGTGGTGCTGAGCGCCCAGCCCTTGGGGGCCTCCTTCAGCGACACAGCGTCCGGAGCGATGCCTGCGGGCAGCACGACCCGCAGCTCCTTGAATCCCGCAGCGTCCGACTCCGCCTCCGAGGTAAACGTAAGCGTGACGTTCTCCGCCAGAGCGCGGGCGTCAGAAGCGCTGACTTCGGCGTGGGCAGCGGCAGTACCCGCCCCCGCCGCAAGGACAGCAGCGGTGACTGTCGCCGCAATCCCTATCCGGCAAAGGCTGCGGCAGGTACGTGATGTGTTCGCCATGAATGAAACTCTTCTCGTGCAGGTGGGGCCGGCCGTCGGTGAGCAGCCCGCTATGGATTGGCAGCGTCTACAGCCGCACCCATGGCGGGCCCCTGCGGACCACGGCGTGACACAGGACCACCTGCAATGCAGACTTCCCCGGTCTGGCCGGCAAGGGGCATTGCGCGGGCAGGGCAGCCGCTGTGCGCAGTGGCTGCGGCCCCAAAGGCCCCAGTGCGGCAGCAAGGGCAGCGATCGCGGTCCGTGTCCATCTGCTGGCAGTCTGTGGAAGCTTGCTCAGAGCCTGATCCGCGCGATACATCAGCACCGCCACCGCTACAGCAGCCAGCCAATGCACCGACGTCATCACGAACGGACTGTGATGAGCCGAGTATCCGGAGCCTGACATGGCGTGCATTTCGTGCTGCCTGCCCATGACAGGGGCTGAACTGGCCAATGCCGCGTGCAGCAACGCCTGGGCGCAACCGGTTGCCGCAGCCACCAGCCACCACGAGCGAGGCGTACCTGCCGACATTGCGGATACGGCGAACACGGCAGCCGCTGCGGCGAGCAGTTTCAACCAGGGGACAGCACTCTCGGCGACCAGGTGATGTCCCACGACCGCGAGGACGCTGCTGATCGCCGTGAACACAGCAGCCCGGATCCACCGACCCCCTCGCCACATGCTCGAAGTCTTCTTCTGGTTCGTCGTTTCTCTGAGCCTGTCCATGCCGCGCCCATCATCCCCGGAAACCTCGCTTGCGGTCTCCGCCCCCTGAGAAGTGCCGCACTCGAGTGCGCTCATTCGACCGACCGGTGTGGCCGCGTCGCCGTCCTTCGGTCGGTGGCGGCCCGGCTTCCCTGTCTGCGCAGTACGGCACTCGCTGCAGTTGAAACTAAGTAACTAAGTAACTTAGTCTCCGAGTGCCCTTCGTTGACCGGTCGCCCGCTCGGGGTGACGGCGAAGGCGCTGCCGCACCGTGTCTCCCGAAACGGACCGCAGGGCAACAGAACGTCCCGCGGCCCGCGACCCAGGAAGTAGGAGTCAGACTCCGTGGCGTCCCACCGTCGTCCCAAGCAGGCCAGTCACGCGTATACGACCGCGCTCACCGCGACTGCGGCTGCCGCCGTTGCCTTCTCGGCGCAGACTGCATCAGCCGATCCGCTGCCCGACCCGTCCAAGAAGGGCGTACAGGCGCAAATTGACCGCCTGTATGAAGAGGCCACGCAGGCAACAGAGAAGTACAACGGGGCTAAAGAAAGGGCCGAGCAGCTGGACAAGCAGGTCAAAGACCTGCAAAGCGCCGCAGCCCGCAAACAGAGTGGCCTCAACACACTCCGGAATCAACTGGGTGCAATTGCTTCCGCTCAGTACCGCAGTGGCGGGCTCGACCCGTCCGTGCAACTGCTGCTGTCGTCGGACCCTGATGAGTTCCTCGAAGGGGCGGCAGCGCTGGACCGTCTCGGCGCGCATCAACTCTCCGCATGGCAACGCTACGCGAAGCAACAGCGCGAGTTGCAGCAGCAACGCACGCAAGCCATGGCAAAGGTCAAGGATCTGGGCAGTACCCGTACGGAGCTGGGTGTAAAGAAGAAGGAAATCCAGGGCAAGTTGGCGAAGGCGCGGCAGCTGCTCAACAGCTTGACAGCCAAAGAGCGTGCAAAGATCGCCGAGGACGAAGAGCGAGCGAACCGGTCGAGCGAGCGCACGGAGTTGGGCAACGAGGCCAGTGGCTCGCAGCGCGCCGCTTCGGCGTTCAGCGCCGCCCAGAGCCGAGTCGGCCTGCCGTACGTGTGGGGCGCCACGGGCCCCTCTTCCTTCGACTGCAGCGGTTTGACTTCATGGGCCTTCCAGCAGGCGGGCGTCTCTATCCCGCGGACTTCGCAGGCTCAGGCCGGGGTCGGTACAAGGATCAACTCATTGAGTGCGTTGAAGCCTGGCGATCTGATCATCATGCGGACCGACCTGAGCCACGTCGGCTTCTATGCCGGCAACGGACAAATTCTGCACTCTCCCAAACCGGGCGCCCAGGTGCGCTACGAGTCCATCGCGCGGAGCGGCATGCCGTTCATGTGGGGCGTACGCATCTGACGATCGGGTCGGCGCGGACAGCAGGATTGACGCAGCCGGGCTACAGAGGCAGAAGCGCGAAGGTGGTGCTCAGGGCGAGGCTCGGAGGGCAAGCGACGAGCACGGGAAGTAGCGGCACCACCATCGCGGCCGTCGCGATGCAGCAAAGCATGGCCAGGTTTGCGCTCGGGACTGGAATGAGAATGCGCTGGAGTCTGACCGCGACGCCATGACCTCCGACCCCTAGCGCACCGTCCGGGACGCTGGCGGTGGCCATCTCGTACATGGCGGTAGCCAGCACGTTACGTCCTGTCCTGCGAAGCGCCCGGTCGTCGGCAATCATCTCCAGCAGGAGCGGAATTTGCTCCCGCATCACAGAGGCGAGCGGGAGCCCGCGAAAGACGGCGGCGAAGGCTTGGGAAGCCGCTAGGAGCAAGTGGTGCCGGCCGGCGATGTGCGCCCGCTCATGCTCAAGAACCGCGCCGAGTTGCTTGCTGGAGAGGAGCTCGACAGCGCCCCTGCTGACGACGATCCTGGGTCGGTATCCGGGAAGGCAGTAAGCCGTCGGTGCGGCGTGCTCCAGCACAGTGGCTCCCAATACCGCCGACCGGCGACCTACCAGGTCCAGCACTCTTCTGTGCCGCTTGCGGATAGCCCGAGCGCGCCGTACGCAGATGGTGAAGGTGACCACCAGAGCGGCACCCACAGCTCCCGCCCCTACGTAGCCCGCGTAGTTGGCCCTGGTTGAGCTCGGCGCATCAATGCCCAGCGCGACTCGGCATGTGTAGATGATGCCGTGAAGGTGCGTATGGGGACTTGCCAGATGGAGGGCACCCAGCGCAAGGCAAAGCGAGAACGAGCAGGCGAGCGTCAGCCAGACGGTCACGGCCAGAGCCGGAGCCCTGTGCGGCCAGCTGCTGCGCGCCATGATGCGCGGAGCAAGCGTCCCGACCGCTGCGGCGTAACCCAACAGGGCAGGCGCTGCGTTCACGGGGTGAGGTCGTGTCCGGCGGCGCGAAGGGCATCGCGCAGAGCGGATACCTCGTCATCGGACATGCCGCGGACGAAGTGAGCCAAGGCCACCGACCGGTCCTCACTGGCACCCAGAGCATCTTCCATCAGCGCAGCCGAGTACGCCTCCCTGCTACGCACCGGCGTGTAGAGCCAAGCGCGCCCCTGCTTCTCGCGCGTGAGCCAACCCTTGTTGTAGAGGATTGTGGTGACCGTCATCACGGTGGTGTAAGCGGCGGGGCGTCGCGCGTTGATCGAATCAACCACCTCTCGGACCGTGGCGGGTCTGCCCCATGTCCAGAGGCAGTCCATGATCTCGGCTTCGAGATCTCCCAGCCGCCGCATACCCAAGCCTTTCCTGCTGCCACAGTCTCACCGTCCCGCAATACTAGGACGCTGTCCTAACCTTCCTGCGTGCCACGGCCAGTCCCCACCCCCAACACCAGTCATCCTGAGCCTGCAGTGTCCAGACTCGGGCAGGGGACCGCACCCGCGACGACATCCACCAGCACGGAGGCGGCTTCGCCTTGCGCCGGCGTGCGAGGAGCATTCGTCGGGGGACTGTCCTAAAGATTGTGTATGCCCGGGTGTGACCCGTCTGGCATGAGGTGTGGCCTCTGCCGGGAAGGATCACTGATGGGCATCAAGGGTGAGCGCCCGCACGACAGCGCGAACATCGTACGCACGGGGGCTGAGTTGGCACGACTGACCGAGCTGGACCGGGACCTGGCCGAGCAGTTGGTCTCCCGGGCCCGCAGCGAGGGCCTGAATCTGGTCGGGGAGAACGGGCTGCTCAAGGGGCTGGTGAAGCTGGTCCTGGAGGGTGCTTTGGAGGCCGAGATGAGTGAACATCTCGGCTACGAGAAGGGGGATTCGGCGGGCGCCGGGTCGGGTAACTCCCGTAACGGGACCTCGCGCAAGACGGTCCTCACTGATGTGGGGCCGGTGGAGCTGGAGGTGCCCCGGGACCGTGCCGGCGACTTCGCACCGCAGATCGTGCCCAAGCACAGCCGTCGGGTCCAGGGTTTCGACGCGGCGATCCTTTCGCTGTACGCCAAGGGGCTCACGACCGGCGAGATCCAGGCTCATCTGTCCGAGATCTACGACATGGAGGTTTCCCGCGATCTCATCTCCCGTGCCACTCACCAGGTCAGTGCGGAGCTGGAGGCATGGCGCAACCGGCCGCTCGACCGCGTCTACGCAGTCGTGATGATCGACGCGATCTTCGTGAAGATCAGAGATGGCGCGGTCGCGAACCGGCCCGTCTACGTCGCGGTCGGGATCAACCTCGAGGGCGAGCGGGACGTCCTGGGCATGTGGGTCGGCAAGGGCGGCGAAGGCGCCAAGACGTGGATGACCTGGCTGGCCGAGCTCCGCAACCGCGGTGTCGAAGACGTCCTGATCGCCTGCTGTGACGGACTGAAAGGGCTGCCGGACTCGATCCAGAACACCTGGCCGCAGACCGATGTGCAGCTGTGCGTGGTCCACATGGTCCGCGCCAGCCTCAAATACGCCTCCACCAAGTACTGGGCGCAGATCGCCAAGGAGCTCCGCCACGTCTACACCGCCGCCAACGCGGATGCCGCCGAAGCCCGCTTCGCTGAATTCGAGGCCGAGTGGGGCGACCGCTACCCGGCGCTGGTCGGAGTCTGGCGCCGGAACTGGGAACACTTCGTCATGTTCCTCCGCTTCCCGCCCGAGATCCGCAAGGTCGTCTACACCACCAACATGATCGAATCTCTCAACGCCCGCTTCCGCCAGGCCACCCGACGACGCGGCCACTTCCCCGACGACGACTCCGCCCTCAAGGTCCTCTACCTCGTCATCCGCGACCGCCAGCCCAACCGCCCCAACGTCACAGGCCGGACCCGTAACTGGAAGGAAGCCATCAACACCCTCGCCGGCTTCTACGGCGACCGCGTCACCGAGAACCAGTAGCAATCGACTTCAGCTCAGAGCAAGCGTCAACACCAGGGCATACACAAAGAAAAAGACACTCCCTTCGTCGGCGCATGCTTTGCAGGCGGTGGCCCAAGCGGTGAGCAGGGCGCGGGCGGAGTTCCCCCCGCGAGCCGGACAGCGGGTGCTTGCGCTGGCGGGGCGAGGTCCTGCCTGAGCAAGGCTCTCGTCTCGAGCGGGGTGACGTACCCGTAGTCGAGGGTGCCGACGGAGGCGGCTGCGGTTGTACTCGACCTCGACATAGCGGAAAACGTCGGCCCGGGCAGCCTCGCGGGTCTCCCACACGTTTGTCCCGATCTCCGCTTTCGGGATGGCGAACCAGCGCCCTTGAAGTTCTAATGCTTCATGGGTCCGTATTGCCACCCGTGCTTTTCGGCTTTATCGCGAAGAACGCTGGCGCGCCTCTGTTGGAGTTTCTTCGAATCAATCAGTTTGTAATCGACGTACGCATGGGCAGGTGGGCGGGTTTCTCCGTCATCGATTTGGGCATCGTCAATGACTCTTAGACCCGCTTCGTTAACTTCGCCTACCTCTACACAGAAAACGCCGACCGACGCGTAACCCAGCGTCCCGGTGTGATGGTGGTGCGCTGCTTCAGGGGTGACCAATGAAGACCTTGTCACCGATACTTCACCGGTATCCTTAGGTGTGGGTCGAAAGAGTTGGCTACTGACCCGGCCGTCATGGACCCAGCTAGGATTCACTTGGCGCCAAAGTTTCTCGTCCTGGGTCGATATTTCAAGCTCGCCGGGCCGAAGATTTGGGCCGTCAGTCGCCATACTGGGTGATCCCCCCGGTCACGAATTCTGTGATGCTTTCTAGGTTCCGCCAGTGGAACGTCTTAGTGCTGTCGGTGTCGTCTTCCTTCGAAAAGGCATATACGTCCACCTTTTCTTCTGGGAGAATTACTAGCGTGACCTCGCCTCGGGTGAAAGGCCACTCTAGCTGGACCCCACCCTCCTCGGTCGGATAAATGTATGGGCGCTCGACCTGTGCATCAAGGAGTTCAAGAAGAATGGATTCGACTTGGCGCAGTAGCTTTCTGCTCACTTCCTTGCCGATGCCATCGAGCCAGCCATTTTCGAGAGTCTGCAATGTCAGGAGACGTTCTGACCACTCAGGCGGCAGAACCGGTTCGATCGACAGAATGTCCTGAATCTCGATATAGTCGCCATCTAGTGACTGAATTGCTACGGCGTTAACGGCGACCGTGGGGGCCATTGTTGATCGATCTAGGTATTGCTTAAGGTCCACGACGATGTCGTCGGAGGAGAAGCGCCCCAGTACCTGTTTCCCGCTAGATAGGCGGAAGTCGAATGTGCCCTTTTCTGCGTTTACTCCGATGACCTGCCCTGCGATGAGCGTTTCAATCTCGAATCGCTCAAGGCGCGCCTTCTCGTGAATCAATCGGCGGACTGATTGCGAGTAGATCACTTCGGATGGGCTGCCACTGTCGAAGACGATTGATTCGTCATCCTGCAAGCTGCGTCCGAAGCGTGAGAATTCGCGAAGTGCGTGCGGCGGGAAGGTCCGCGGAATGCCGGATCCGGACTGGATGGAGCGCAAAGTGTCTTGAATTAGGATGCGTGCCTCGTCGAAGATGCCTGAGTCCTCGTCGAAGAGGGTGTCAGTCTCATTGGTGGCACGCTCAAGAATGGGCACCACGCTTCCGGCTTGGATGTCCGAAAGGCGGAGAGAGAAAGAGGACGCGAAACCCCTAGGAACCCTCTGTCGCGTGGCGTGTCGCTGCTTGTACAACCCGCGTGCCACGTCGACCACGAGACGCTCATACCTGGCGAACTCTGCCAAGACCTCAACGGGCAAACCCTGTTGCTCGTAGCGGCCACCTCGAAGGCGCCAAGATCCAAAAGTGCGACGATCCGTCCCCATGTCCCCACCCTACTGAGACGGCACCTTCCCCATGACGTCCACACTTGAGTAGAGCAATTTTCCTCCCTATTGGCTCCAGAAGCAATCGGGTTGGAGCTCTCTGCCTGTAGCGATTGGGACACGGCGGTTAGAGGCCGAGACCAGCAGCACCGTGGTCTCGGTACCTGCTCCGTCCGGGAGCGTCCGCCACCGTCCGCATGGGTGCGAGTAGGCGCCTGTTCAGCCGTTGGGTGCGAGGGGCGGACGGTGGCGGATGCTCGCGGAGCGAGACCGGACAACTCGTCATGCGTAGGTTTCGCTACCTGGCATGTAACCACTACCTGAGTCGGCCGTAAGAGCGCCAGATCAGCCTGGAAGTTGGCCTACCGCAACGGCGATCAGCCAAGTCCTACGGGGACATCCCAGGGACTTTTCAGGGACTTTCACGTCTGTCCCAGGGGGTTTCCAGGGACTTTCCACCCCGTAGGCAGGGAAGGCCCTGACAGCGCTGAAAGAAGCAAACGCGCTGGTCAGGGCCTATCCGACTAGCACTCGATGATGTTCACCGCGAGCCCGCCGCGGGCGGTCTCCTTGTACTTCACGCTCATGTCGGCGCCCGTCTCCTTCATGGTCTTGATGACCTTGTCGAGGGAGACCTTGTGGCTGCCGTCGCCGCGCAGCGCCATCTTCGCCGCGGTGACGGCCTTCACCGCCGCCATGCCGTTGCGCTCGATGCACGGGATCTGGACGAGGCCGCCGACCGGGTCGCAGGTCAGGCCGAGGTTGTGCTCCATCCCGATCTCGGCGGCGTTCTCGACCTGTTCCGGGGTGCCGCCCAGGACCTCGGCGAGGGCGCCCGCGGCCATCGAGCAGGCGGAGCCGACCTCGCCCTGGCAGCCGACCTCGGCGCCGGAGATGGAGGCGTTCTCCTTGAACAGCATGCCGATGGCGCCGGCCGCCAGCAGGAAGCGGACGATGCTGTCGTCCTTCTCCGCCTCGGTGGCGCCGCCGGCCGCGAAGTTCATGTAGTAGTGCAGCACTGCCGGGATGATGCCGGCCGCGCCGTTCGTCGGGGCGGTGACCACGCGGCCGCCCGCGGCGTTCTCCTCGTTGACCGCCATCGCGTAGAGGGTGATCCACTCCATCGCGTGGGTCTGCGGGTCGCCCTCGGCGCGCAGCTGGCGGGCGGTGTTCGCGGCGCGGCGGCGGACCTTGAGGCCGCCGGGCAGGATGCCCTCGCGGGACATGCCGCGGGAGACGCACGCCTGCATCGCGCGCCAGATGTCGAGCAGCCCGGAGCGGATCTCGTCCTCGGTGCGCCAGGCGCGCTCGTTCTCCAGCATCAGGGAGGAGATCGACAGACCGGTGTCACGGGCGAGGCGCAGTAGTTCGTCGCCGGTGCGGAAGGGGTGCCGGAGTGCGGTGTCGTCGGGGACGATCCGGTCCTCGCCGACCGCGTCCTCGTCCACGACGAAGCCGCCGCCGACCGAGTAGTACGTCTTCTCCAGGAGCGGGGCGCCCTCGTGGTCGTACGCGAAGACGGTCATGCCGTTGGCGTGGTACGGCAGCCTCTTGCGGCGGTGCAGGACCAGCTGCTTGTCGGCGTCGAAGGCGATCTCGTGCATGCCGAGGAGGTTGATCCGGCCGGTGGCGCGGATCGCCTCGACCCGGTCGTCCGCCGTCTCGACGTCGACGGTACGGGGCGACTCGCCCTCCAGGCCGAGCAGGACGGCCTTCGGGGTGCCGTGGCCGTGGCCGGTGGCGCCGAGCGAGCCGAAGAGTTCGGCGCGTATCGAGGCGGTGTGGGCCAGCAGGCCCTCGTTCTTCAGCCGGCGCGCGAACATACGGGCCGCGCGCATGGGGCCGACCGTATGGGAGCTGGACGGGCCGATGCCGATCGAGAACAGGTCGAAGACCGAGATGGCCACGGGGTGACTCCTAAGGGTTGGTAGACGCCGTTGTCTGCCGGGTGGTGCGGTACGGGCGGGGTGGGCCCGGAGAGCGGGACAAGGGAGCGGGGGCAAGGGATGGGGCACCGCGCTCACTGTTCAGTGTGCGTGGTGCCCCGCCCTCATGTGCAAATGAGCCGGTCCGGCTACTTCACACCGGGGTACAGCGGGAACTTCTCGGCGAGCGCGACGACGCGGGCCTTCAGGTCATCCGCGTCGTACGACGGCTTCAGCGCCGACGCGATGATCTCGGCGACCTCGGTGAAGTCCGCCGCCTGGAAACCGCGGGTGGCGAGCGCCGGCGTGCCGATCCGCAGACCCGAGGTGACCATGGGCGGCCGCGGGTCGTTGGGGATGGCGTTGCGGTTGACCGTGATGCCCAGCTCGTGGAGCCGGTCCTCGGCCTGCTGGCCGTCCAGCTCGGAGTTGCGCAGGTCCACGAGGACCAGGTGCACGTCCGTACCGCCGGACAGGACGGAGACGCCGGCCTCGGTGACGTCCGGCTGGACCAGGCGCTCGGCCAGGATGCGGGCGCCGTCCAGGGTGCGCTGCTGGCGCTCCTTGAACTCCTCGGTCGCCGCGACCTTGAACGAGACCGCCTTGGCCGCGATCACGTGCTCCAGCGGACCGCCCTGCTGACCAGGGAAGACCGCCGAGTTGATCTTCTTGGCGAGCTCCTGGGTGGAGAGGATCACGCCACCGCGCGGACCGCCGAGGGTCTTGTGCGTGGTGGTGGTGACGACGTGGGCGTGCGGCACCGGGTTGGGGTGCAGGCCCGCGGCGACCAGACCGGCGAAGTGCGCCATGTCGACCATCAGGTACGCGCCGACCTCGTCCGCGATGCGGCGGAAGGCGGCGAAGTCCAGCTGACGGGGGTAGGCGGACCAGCCGGCCACGATCAGCTTCGGCTTGGACTCCTTGGCGAGGCGCTCGACCTCGGCCATGTCCACGACGCCCGTGTCGTCGACGTGGTACGGGACCACGTTGTAGAGCTTGCCGGAGAAGTTGATCTTCATGCCGTGGGTCAGGTGACCGCCGTGGGCCAGGTTCAGGCCCATGATCGTGTCGCCCGGCTTCAGCAGCGCGAACATCGCGGCGGCGTTGGCCTGCGCGCCGGAGTGCGGCTGCACGTTCGCGGCCTCGGCGCCGAAGAGCGCCTTGATGCGGTCGATCGCGATCTGCTCGACCACGTCGACGTGCTCACAACCGCCGTAGTAACGGCGGCCGGGGTAGCCCTCGGCGTACTTGTTGGTCAGGACGGAGCCCTGGGCCTCCATGACCGCGACCGGAGCGAAGTTCTCCGAGGCGATCATCTCGAGGGTGGACTGCTGACGGTGGAGCTCGGCGTCGACAGCGGCGGCGACGTCCGGGTCCAGCTCGTGGAGGGAGGAGTTCAGAAGCGACATCAGGTGGTCCCTTGGGGTCTCAGTTGCCGGAGAACGCGGTGTACTCGTCGGCGGAGAGCAGATCGGCGGGCTCATCCGTGACGCGTACCTTGAACAGCCAGCCGCCTTCGAACGGAGCGGAGTTCACCAGGGACGGGTCGTCCACGACGTCCTGGTTCGCGGCCGTGACCTCGCCGGTCACCGGCGAGTACAGGTCGCTGACCGACTTGGTCGACTCCAGCTCGCCGCAGGTCTCACCCGCGGTCACCGTGTCACCGACCTCGGGAAGCTGGGCGTAGACGACGTCACCGAGCGCGTTGGCCGCGTACTCCGTGATACCGATCGTGGCCACACCGTCCTCGACGGCCGACAGCCACTCGTGCTCCTTGCTGTACCGCAGCTGCTGGGGGTTGCTCATGACCTGAATTCTCCTGTACGCGGGGGAGTGCTGATGAACGATGGTCTTACGGTGTGAGACAGGACTGCGTCACGTACGCGGCACCCGTCGCGCCCTGTGCTTCTACTTCCGGCGCTTGTAGAACGGCAGCGCCACGACCTCGTACGGCTCGTGGCTGCCCCGGATGTCCACGCCGACACCCTCGGTGCCGGGCGTGGCGTGCGCGGCGTCGACGTACGCCATGGCGATCGGCTTGCCGAGCGTGGGTGACGGCGCGCCCGAGGTGACCTCGCCGATGACCTGGCCGTCCGCTACCACCGAGAACCCGGCGCGGGGCACCCGGCGGCCCTCGGCCACCAGGCCGACGAGCTTGCGGGGCGGGGCGGTCTCGGCGCGCTCGGCGGCGGCCTCCAGGGCCTTGCGGCCGACGAAGTCGCCCTCCTTCTCGAACTTCACGACCCGGCCGAGACCGGCGTCGAACGGCGTCAGCGCCGTGGTCAGCTCGTGTCCGTACAGCGGCATGCCGGCCTCCAGGCGCAGCGTGTCGCGGCAGGAGAGACCGCACGGGATCAGGCCACGCGAGGCACCGGCCTCGGTGAGGGCCTTCCACAGCTGCTCGGCGTGGACCGGCGCGACGAACAGCTCGAAGCCGTCCTCGCCGGTGTAGCCGGTACGGGCGATGAGCGCGGGAACCCCGGCGACCGTGCCCGGCAGCCCGGCGTAGTACTTCAGGCCGTCCAGGTCGGCGTCGGTGACGGCGGCCAGGATGGCGGGGGACTCGGGGCCCTGGACGGCGAGCAGCGCGTACGCGTCGCGGTCGTCGCGGACCTCGGCGTCGAAGCCCCCGGCACGGGCGGTCAGCGCGTCCAGCACGATCTGGGCGTTCCCGGCGTTGGCGACCACCATGTACTCGGTCTCGCCCAGCCGGTAGACGATCAGGTCGTCCAGGATGCCGCCGTCCTCGGCACAGATCATCGTGTAGCGGGCGCGGCCCACGGACACGGTGCCGATGTTGCCGACGAGCGCGAAGTTCAGCAGCGCGACGGCCTCGGGGCCGGTGACGGTGATCTCGCCCATGTGGGAGAGGTCGAAGAGCCCGGCCTTCGTGCGGACGGCGTTGTGCTCGTCGCGCTCACTGGCGTAGCGCAGCGGCATGTCCCAGCCCGCGAAGTCGGTCATGGTCGCGCCCAGCGCTCGGTGCAGGGCGTCGAGTGCTGTGAGACGGGGGGTGGTGCTCATGGACAAAGGCTCCCAGGGCATGACGACGAGGACGATCCCTCCCCATCTGTCATCGGAACCTGAGAGGTTCGCCGAGAGACCCCGCAGGGGTTCGGCTTGCACCTTGGGTGGAGCCGCTGAGCGACTCGCTTTTCAGATCTGCCTCATCCACGCGGTACGGGGCCTGAGAGATTCAAGGGAGGATCTTGCTCCTTCGGCGCCCGGCCACGGGGGCCGGGACTCTCCCGCGCGGATTCGAGCGGCCTTTATGCAGTTGACGGGGTCATCATCGCACGCATTGCGGGAGAGTGGGGGGCCGGTACCGATGCCGGTCTCCTGCGGGATCCGGCGGGTCGGACGGTTGTGCCGCATTACCTTTTCTTTACACTTCATGGGCAGGTGTGGGTCAGCGACAGGGGGAGGCGATGACGTTGCAGCGGTACGCGACGACCGCGGGGGTCGCGCACGGCGCACTGCCCGCGCAGCCGGGGGCGCCGGCCAGGGAGATCCTGGGCCCGCACGCGCCCGTTGTCCGGGATCTGCGGCAGCGGGACGGGCGCAGCCCGCGCGGACTGCACTTCGCGGCGGGCGATGTGGTGGTGGTCTCCGGGCTGCCCGGCAGCGGCAAGTCGACGCTGATCGCCCGGGCCGTCTCGGCGCACGCCATCGACTCCCAGGACACCAGGGACCGCTGGGCGGCCCGGCTGCCCCGCTTACTCCCGTACGCCCTCTACCGTCCGCTCGTCCGCGTCGCCCACTACTGGGGGCTGTGGCGGGTGCTGCGCTCCGGCGCCTCCGTCGTCGTCCACGACTGCGGCACCCAGGCCTGGGTGCGCGGCTGGCTGGCCCGCGACGCCCGGCGCCGCGGCCGCACCCTGCACCTCGTCCTCCTCGACGTCACCCCGCGGACGGCGAGGGAAGGACAGCGTGAGCGCGGACGCGGAGTCTCCGGGTACGCGTTCGCCCGGCACCGCAAGGCCGTGGGGCGGCTGCTGCGGGACACCGAGTCGGGCCTGCTGCCGCTCGGCTGCGCCTCGGCGGTGCTGCTGGACCGTGAAGCGGCGGGCCTGCTGACGCGGATCACATTCGCAGACGCACAGAGTGAGGCCTGAAAACGACCTGTCCGATGGCTGGACAGCCCGTGTGCGACTGGCGGGTATCCGGGGCCGCGGCGTTAACCTCTTGCTGCACGACATGGGGTGAGAGAGGGAACCAGTGGACATTCCGGCACCGGCCGGGCCCCATCCGCAGGGCGGATGGCCGGCCAACGAGCTCGAAGAAGTACTGAGCGCCTCGCTCGGCAGCCCGGAGGCGGGCGGCCGGCTGGTGGAGGTGCTCGGCCGCAGCCACCTCTGGGTGCCGCTGCCCAACGGCGGCTCGCCGGACGCCACCGACCTGGATCTGCCGACGCTGGACGTCGAGGGCGCTCCGTACGTCCCCGTGTTCAGCTCCGAACACCAGTTCCTGACCTGCGTCGGCGCGCACATGTCGTTCACCGTGGCCCCCGCACGCGAGTTCGCCCGGGGCCTGCCCCCGCAGCTCGGCATCGCGGTGAACCCAGGCGGCGCGGTCGGCATGCCGCTGCCGCCGCCCGCCGTCGCCGAGCTCTGCCGGGCCGGGCGCACCGTGCTGGACGGGCCCGCCAGCGGCGGCCGGGTCCGGCTCTACGAACCGGACTGGCAGCAGGACCCCGTCGACTTCCTCTCCGCCGCGGCCGGTGAGTTCGAGGAGAGCGYCGTCGTACTCAGCGCCCGCCGCGCCCTGGCCAGCATCGAGGGCGGCGACCCCGTCCTCTTCGTCGGCATCGAGTTCTCCACCTGGGACGGCGCCGGACGCAACGCCCCCATGGACGCCCTGGGACGGGCCCTGGGGCGCGTCGAGGTGCCGTGGCCGGTCAACCTGGTGCTGCTCGACGTCGCTCAGGACCCGGTCGCCGACTGGATGCGGGCACGGGTGCGGCCCTTCTACCAGCGCGCCGCCGAGTAGCGGCACGGCACGGGGACCGGCGCCGCGAAACGACGGCCCGGTCCCGCGGAGTCAAGTCGGTGTCAGGGCCGCCGCATAAGCTGGTTTGATGGCTGGTGCCTCGGCACCGAGCCGTCCCCGAGAGCCCGGGAGCGGCAGCCGAGACGTTGGATCGAAGAGGGGCGGGACCCAGGGTGAGTGCGGCAGGCAGCGCGGCGGCCGGGCAGGTCGAGCACATGCTGCGCCAAGTGACGCCCGGGCGCTACGACGCGTACGAGGCACTCCTCCAGGCACTGGCGGCCGACCGGATCTGGATGCTGCTGTGGCACGGCCGGGCCGGCTCGCCCGACGCCCAGTACGGCAACATGGAGATCGAGGGCCTCGGCTACGCCCCCTGTGTCACCTCGGCCCAGGAGCTCTCCGCCAGCGGCTGGAACCGCGACCACGAGGTCGTCGGCGGCCGCGACATCGCCCGCGCCCTGTTCCCCGACCGCTGGGGCATCTGGCTGAATCCGCACGCCCCCGGCGGCGGGGTCGGCATCCCCTGGCTGGACCTGCGCCGGATCGCCACCGGCCTGGACCGGATGCCC
Organism: Streptomyces sp. OR43; assembly: GCF_008042275.1. Lineage (GTDB taxonomy): Bacteria > Actinomycetota > Actinomycetes > Streptomycetales > Streptomycetaceae > Streptomyces. The sequence goes on from NZ_RDBK01000043.1 coordinate 3,350,736, forward strand.
GCCGGTCCGCTGCGGATCAGCGAACCCGCCATCGAGATCCCGCAGTTCTACGCGCAGCTCACCCAGCACGCCCACCACACCCCCGCGATCCGTTCGCTGCGCCGCGCCTGGGTGCAGCCCGCGCTCGGCGTTCCGTACCTCGCCATCGGTCTCGATCTGTACGACACGAGCGGCCCGTCCGTCGACGCCGTGCGGGCGATGATGCAGCAGTCCATCGGCACGGTCCCGGAGGGACTCCCGGTGTCCACCGTGGCGATGGCCGACGAGTACGACCCGGTCGCGATGTGGCTGCGCGTCAACTCGCGTCCGTTCTACGACCGCGAGCCGCACGCCCCGGCCGGCCGGGGCGCGGTCGTCGCTCCCGGTTACGGATACCCGCAGGCGCCCGGCCCCGCCCCGCGCGCCTACTAGGCCCCGTCCGGGCCGGCCCCAGGACCGGACAAACGGCTCCCCGCCGGACAAGGTGCCCGTCACGGTCGCCCAAATCGCTACCCAATAGCGCTTGTTGGGCGTCATGTCCGTTCTGGTGGATTAGCGGCCGAGTGGTCCGCTCCCTCGATCAAGCTGTCCGGATAACGGAAGATCACTCAACGCATCACGGTTGAGCAAACATTCACCGTCAGGTCTGGCGGGTGATCGCAAAAGGGCTGAAGACTCCACGGAGCAGGTGCTCCATGCCCTTCGCGCCCCACTCACGAGCAGGGGCCGTTCGGCCGCGCACCGTCGCACGATTCAGGTTTTGAAGAAGCCGCTACAGCGGCGGTCATGGGCCGGCCACCGCCGGCCGAGAGGGGTCTCCAGCGCAATGACGGCACCTATCGAGACCACCAGGGCGGATGCACAGCCCGAAGCGGTGCTGGAAGGCGCAGGCCGTAAGGAGATCGAAGGCCGCTCGCTCGGCCGCATCGCCTGGACCCGCTTCAAGCGGGACAAGGCGGCCATGGCCGGTGGCATCGTTGTCGTGCTGCTGATCCTCGCCGCCGTGCTGTCCAAGCCGCTCCAGTCGCTCCTGGGGCTCGACCCCAACGCGTTCAACCAGAGCCTGGTCGACCCCGTCATGCTGGCGCCCAAGGGCGACTTCGGCGGGATGAGCCTGGACCACCCGCTCGGTGTCGAGCCGCAGACCGGCCGCGACATCCTCGCGCGCATCCTCGAAGGCTCCTGGGTCTCCCTCGTGGTCGCCGTCGGCTCCACGATGCTGTCCGTCGTCATCGGTGTCGTCATGGGCGTCGTGGCGGGGTTCTACGGCGGCTGGGTGGACGGCGTCATCAGCCGGCTGATGGACACCTTCCTCGCCTTCCCTCTGCTGCTCTTCGCGATCTCCATCTCCGCCTCCCTCCAGGGCAACGCCTTCGGAATGGAAGGGCTCACGCTGCGGATCGCGGTCCTGATCTTCGTGATCGGCTTCTTCAGCTGGCCCTACATCGGCCGCATCGTCCGCGCGCAGACCCTGTCGCTGCGGGAGCGCGAGTTCGTCGAGGCGGCCAGGTCGCTGGGTGCCCGCGGGCCGTTCATCCTCTTCCGCGAGCTGCTGCCCAACCTGATCGCGCCGATCCTCGTGTACGCGACGCTGCTGATCCCCACGAACATCCTCTTCGAGGCGTCCCTGTCCTTCCTCGGCGTGGGTATCGCGCCGCCGCAGGCGTCCTGGGGCGGCATGCTCACCCAGGCGGTCGACCTCTACGAGGTGGACCCGATGTTCATGGTCATCCCCGGTATGGCGATCTTCATCACCGTGCTGGCCTTCAATCTGCTGGGGGACGGGCTGCGTGACGCACTCGACCCTCGTGGCAAGTAATCGCGGCAATGCCGCACTGGACTAGCGAGGGGGCTTTCCTCACCATGCAGAACAGAAAGACAGCAGCCGCCATAGCGGTGGCCGTCGCGGTCTCGCTCGGCGCCTCGGCGTGCAGCGGCAGTGACTCGGACAGCGGCGGCAAGAGCGGCGGCGGCAGCGCCAAGGCGGACGCCGGCCTGTCGACCATCGTCAACGCGAGCGACAAGAAGGGGGGAACGGTCACGTACGAGCACACCAGTGGCCCGGACTCCCTGGACCCCGGTAACACGTACTACGGCTGGGTGCAGAACTTCGCCCGTCTGTACGCGCGTTCGCTGGTGACCTTCAAGCCGGCCGCCGGCAAGGACAGCCTGCAGGTCGTTCCCGACCTGGCCACCGGCCTCGGCAAGGCCAGCGCGGACGCCAAGACCTGGACGTACACGCTCCGCAAGGGCGTGAAGTTCGAGGACGGCACCGAGATCACCTCGAAGGACGTCAAGTACGCCATTGAGCGCTCCAACTTCGCGCCGGAGGCCCTGTCCAACGGCCCGACGTACTTCAAGGCCTACCTCGAAGGCGGCGACAAGTACAAGGGTCCGTACAAGGACAAGTCGCCCGAGGGCCTCAAGTCCATCGAGACCCCGGACGACCAGACGATCGTCTTCAAGCTGAACAAGCCGTTCGCCGACATGGACTACCTCGCCGCCTTCTCGCAGACGGCGCCGATCCAGCAGAAGGCCGACACGGGCGCCAGCTACGTGCAGAAGATGGTCTCCTCGGGTCCGTACAAGTTCTCGGCGTACGACGAGAGCAAGGGCGCGACCCTCGTCCGCAACCCGCAGTGGGACGCCAAGACGGACCCGATCCGCAAGGCGCTGCCGGACAAGATCGAGCTGAAGTTCAACATCAACCCCACCACGGTTGACGACCACCTGCTCAACGACGTCACCACCGCGGACATCGCGGGCACGGGTCTGCAGTCCAAGACCCAGCCCAAGGTCCTCGTCAAGGCGTCCGAGAAGGCGAAGACGGACAACCCGTACGCCGGCGCCCTGCAGTACCTGGCGCTGAACGTCAACGTGAAGCCGTTCGACAACGCCGAGTGCCGCAAGGCCGTCCAGTACGCCGTCGACAAGCAGAGCATGGTCGACTCGATCGGCGGCTCGGTCAAGGGCGACCCGGCCAGCACGGTCATCCCCCCGACCGTCGCGGGTTACAAGAAGTTCGACCTGTACCCGAGCGAGGGCAGCAAGGGCGACGCGGCCAAGGCCAAGGAGCACCTGACCAAGTGCGGTCACCCGGAGGGCTTCAAGACCACGCTGACGGCGCGTTCCGACCGTCCTGACGAGGTCACCGCCGCCACGCAGCTCCAGGGCAGCCTGAAGAAGATCGGTATCACCGCCGAGATCAAGCAGTTCCCGGCGGACAAGTACTTCACCGACTTCGCGGGTGTCCCGAACTGGGTCCACAAGAACAACGCGGGCATGATGATGATGGCCTGGGGTGCCGACTGGCCGACCGGCTTCGGCTTCCTCGACCAGATCGTGAACGGTACGGCCATCAAGCCGTCCGGCGGCACGAACCTGATGGAGCTCAACGACAAGGGCATCAACGACCTCCTCGTCAAGGGCATCGGCACCGTCGACACCACGGCGCGCAACGCGACGTGGGGCGAGGTCGACCAGAAGGTCATGGAGAACGCCTCGGTCGTTCCGCTCTTCTACCGCAAGAACCTGCTGTACCGCCCGGACTCCGCGGCGAACGTGACCGTCACCGACGCGTACCTCGGCATGTACGACTACGTGCTCATGACGTCCACCAAGTAACACCTGTTCATCAAAAGCATCCCCTGAAAGGCAGGTGAAGGCGCCGGGCCGGCGGGCGTGACCCGTCCGCCCGCCCGGCGCCGCACGGCTGTGGCTGCGTACATCATCCGACGCGTATTCGCCGCGGTGTTGCTGCTGCTGGTGGTCAGCGCAGTCACGTTCGCGATCTTCTTCCTGGTGCCCCGCCTCGGCGGGCAGACCCTCGACTCCATGGCCGCCCAGTACGTCGGCAAGAGCCCCGACCCCGACGTCATCGCAGCGGTCAAGAAGAACCTGGGGCTCGACCAGCCCCTGTACCTCCAGTACTGGCACTTCATCAAGGGCATCGTCGTCGGCGCCGAGTACCAGTTCGGCCCCGACCCGGTCACCTGCAACGCGCCCTGCTTCGGGTACTCCTTCAAGACGCACACCGAGATCTGGCCCCAGCTCGTCGACCGCATCCCGGTCACGCTGTCGCTGGCCGTCGGTGCCGCCGTCATCTGGGTGATCTCCGGTGTCGCGATCGGTGTCGTCTCCGCGCTGAAGCGGGGCTCGTTCTTCGACCGCATCTCCATGGGCGTCGCCCTCGCCGGTGTCTCCCTGCCGATGTTCTTCACCGGCCTGGTGGTCCTGGCGCTCTTCGGCAACGGGGAGTACGTACCGTTCACCGACGACCCGGTCGCCTGGGCGAGCAGTCTGGTCCTGCCCTGGTGCACCCTCGCCCTGCTCTACTCCGCGCTCTACGCCCGGCTCACCCGGGCCGGAATGCTGGAGACGATGGGCGAGGACTACATCAGAACGGCGCGCGCCAAGGGCCTCAAGGAACGCAAGGTCGTCGTCAAGCACGGGCTGCGCTCCGCGCTCACCCCGCTGGTCACGATCTTCGGTATGGACTTCGCGCTGCTGCTGGGCGGCGCGGTCATCACCGAACGGGTCTTCTCCTTCCAGGGCCTGGGCGCCTTCGCCATCCAGGGCGTGACCACCGCCGACCTTCCCAAGGTGATGGGCGTGACGCTGGTCGCCGCCTTCTTCATCGTCATCTGCAACCTGCTGGTGGACCTCGTGTACGCCGCGATCGACCCCCGGGTGAGGCTCTCATGAGCGGCGCAACCAAGAAGGACTCCCAGGCAGCGGACGCCGTACCGGCCCCGCGGTCCGGCGACGACCACGCGTTCCTCTCCGTACGCAACCTCAGCGTCCACTTCGACACCGACGACGGCCTGGTCAAGTCCGTCGACGGCGTCAGCTTCGACCTCGAGGCCGGCCAGACCCTCGGCATCGTCGGCGAGTCCGGCTCCGGCAAGTCCGTGACCTCACTGGGGATCATGGGCCTGCACACCTCGGAACGCGCCCGGATCGGCGGCGAGATCTGGCTCGACGGCGAGGAGCTCATCGGTTCGGGCCCCGAGCGCGTACGGAAGCTGCGCGGCCAGAAGATGGCCATGATCTTCCAGGACCCGCTCTCCGCCCTGCACCCGTACTACAGCATCGGCGCGCAGATCGTGGAGGCCCACCGGGTCCACAACAAGGTCGACAAGAAGACCGCGAAGAAGCGCGCCATCGAGATGCTCGACCGCGTCGGCATCCCCGAACCGCACCGCCGTTACGAGGACTACCCGCACCAGTTCTCCGGCGGTATGCGCCAGCGCGCGATGATCGCGATGGCCCTGGTCAACAACCCGCAGCTGCTCATCGCCGACGAGCCGACGACCGCCCTCGACGTCACCGTCCAGGCGCAGATCCTCGACCTCATCCGCGACCTGCAGAAGGAGTTCGGCTCCGCGGTCGTCATGATCACCCACGACCTCGGTGTGGTCGCCGAGATCGCGGACAACCTGCTCGTGATGTACGCGGGACGCTGCATCGAGCGCGGCACGGCCGAGAAGGTGTTCTACGAGCCCCAGCACCCCTACACCTGGGGCCTGCTCGGCTCGATGCCCCGCATCGACCGTGAGCAGACGGAGCGGCTCATCCCGGTCAAGGGATCGCCGCCCAGCCTCATCAACGTCCCGTCGGGCTGCGCCTTCCACCCGCGCTGCCCGTACGCCGACGTGCCGCCCGACAACATCACCCGTACCGAGCGTCCGGAGCTGCAGCAGGTCAGCGACGGGCACTACTCCGCGTGCCATATGTCGCGCGAGCAGCGCGAACGGATCTGGACCGAAGAGATTGCGCCGAAGCTGTGACTGAGCTGAACAAGAAGACTCCCGCGCCCGCCGCGGCCGGGTCGGACGGGTCCGGTCCCGAGCCGCTCCTCAAGGTCGACGGCCTGGTCAAGCACTTCCCGATCACCAAGGGCATCCTGAAGCGCAAGGTCGGCGCGGTCCAGGCCGTGGACGGGCTCACCTTCGACGTGCGCCCCGGGGAGACCCTGGGCGTCGTCGGTGAGTCGGGCTGCGGCAAGTCGACGATGGGCCGGCTGGTGACCCGGCTGCTGGAGCCGACCGGCGGCAAGGTCGAGTTCCAGGGCCGCGACATCACGCACATGTCCGCGGGCAAGCTCCGGCCGATGCGCCGTGACATCCAGATGATCTTCCAGGACCCGTACGGCTCGCTGAACCCGCGCCACACGGTCGGCGGCATCGTCGGCACGCCCTTCCGGCTCCAGGGCGTCAAGCCCGAGGGCGGCGTGAAGGCGGAGGTCCAGCGGCTGCTGGAGCTGGTCGGTCTCAACCCCGAGCACTACAACCGCTATCCGCACGAGTTCTCCGGCGGCCAGCGCCAGCGCATCGGCATCGCCCGGGCGCTCGCGCTGAAGCCGAAGCTGGTCGTCGCGGACGAGCCGGTCTCGGCGCTGGACGTGTCGATCCAGGCGCAGGTGGTGAACCTGCTGGACGACCTCCAGGACGAGCTCGGGCTCACGTACATGATCATCGCGCACGACCTCTCGGTGATCCGTCACGTCTCGGACCGCATCGCGGTCATGTACCTCGGCAAGATCGTCGAGCTCGCGGACCGCAAGTCGCTGTACGAGGCGCCGATGCACCCGTACACGAAGGCGCTGATGTCCGCGGTGCCCGTGCCGGATCCGCGCCGGCGCGGTGCCAAGAGCGACCGCATCCTGCTCAAGGGCGATGTGCCGTCGCCGATCTCGCCGCCGGCCGGCTGCCGGTTCCACACCCGGTGCTGGAAGGCCACGAAGATCTGCGGGACGACCGAGCCGCCGCTGCTCCAGCTGAAGACCGGACACCAGGTGGCCTGCCACCACCCGGAGAACGGCGAGGACTTGGCACCCGGGGACGCTCCGCTCGTCGCGGACGTCATCACGGTGAAGTCGACGGCCGCGTCGGCGCCGGCCGCGGAGACGGAGGAAGCGGGCGCTCCGGCCGAGGAGGCCGAGGCGCCGGTGGAGGCGGAGGCGTCCGAGGAGGCCGCCGCGTCCGAGGAGGCGTCGGTGGAGTCCGTGGGGTCCGAGGAGTCCGCGCCCGACGACGGCGACGCCGAAACCGGTGGCAAGGCCTCCGCCGCGACACCCTCGGCAGCCTCCGAGGACAGCGCCAAGGAGTAGGACCGGCACAATTGCCCGGTGCTCAACGAACTGTTCACGCCCTCCGTCCAGCATGCGCTCGACATCGTCGGAATCTTCGTCTTCGCGATCTCCGGCGCTCTGCTCGCCGTACGCAAGAACTTCGATGTCTTCGGCATCGCGGTCCTCGCCGAGGTGACCGCGCTGGGCGGAGGGCTGTTCCGTGACGTGATCATCGGTGCGGTGCCGCCCGCCGCCTTCACGGACCTCGGGTACTTCACCACCCCGCTGCTCGCCGCCGGCCTGGTCTTCTTCCTGCACCCGCAGGTCGAACGCATCCAGGTCGGCGTCAACGTCTTCGACGCGGCCGGCCTCGGGCTGTTCTGCGTCACGGGGACGGTGAAGGCGTACGACTACGGCCTCGGACTGACCGCGTCGGCGGCGCTGGGGCTGACCACCGCGGTCGGCGGCGGTGTGCTGCGCGACGTGCTGGCCAACGAGGTGCCGTCACTGCTGCGCTGGGACCGCGATCTGTACGCGGTGCCCGCCATCGTCGGGGCGGCCATGATCGCGCTCTGTATCCGCTTCGACGCGCTGAACGCCTTCACCAGCGGCTGCGCGGTGGTCACCGCGTTTACTCTGCGGATCCTGGCGCTGCGCTACCACTGGCGCGCCCCGCGCGCCTACAACCGGCGCTCGGCGACGCCGGACGAGGGGTAGGGCGCGTGCTGAGCAGCTCCCACGGGTCCCACGGGTCCCACGGGTTCTAAGAGACCTGCCAGACCTGCGGGTAAAAGAAAAAGCTACCGCTCAGTAATGAGATCGATGTACGGTGCTTGCATGGCACAGGCAGCAACGCAGGCGGCACCGACCGCCCAGGCATCCATCGGGGACAGCGAGTTCGACCGGGACACCGCCGTCACCTTCCGCGAGGAAGGCGTCTACGACGCCGAGCTCTCCGCGGGCTGGACGATCATCCGCGCCGTTAACGGCGGCTATCTGCTGGCCATGCTCGGCCGCGCCCTCGGCGAGGCCCTGCCGCACACGGACCCCTTCTCGGTCTCGGCGCACTACCTCACCGCGTCCGTTCCCGGCCCCGCGGTGATCCGTACCCAGGCCGTCCGCAGCGGGCGCACCCTCTCCACCGGCCAGGCGTCCCTCTTCCAGTACGCCGAGGACGGCACCGAGGTCGAGCGCATCCGGGTCATCGCGACCTACGGTGACCTGGACGCCCTGACCGACGACATCCGCACCTCGGCCGAGCCTCCGGCCATCCCGCCCCGCGAGCACTGCCTCGGGCCGTCGGACGGCCCCGCCCCGATTCCCGGCAGCTCCGCCATCACCGAGCGGCTCGACATCAAGCTCGACCCGGCGACCATCGGCTGGGCCATCGGGCAGCCGTCCGGCAAGGGCGAGATGCGCGGCTGGTTCGGGCTGGCGGACGGCCGCGACGCCGACGCGCTCTCGCTGCTCCTGACCGTGGACGCTCTGCCGCCGACCTCGTTCGAGCTCGGGCTCAAGGGCTGGACCCCGACCATCGAGCTCACCACCCACATCCGCTGCCGCCCGGCACCGGGCCCCCTGCGCGTCTCCATCACGACCCGCAACCTGGCGGGCGGCTTCCTGGAGGAGGACGCGGACGTCTGGGACAGCGCGGACCGCCTGGTCGCCCAGTCCCGCCAGCTCGCCCGCGCGCCGCGCGGCTGACGTTCCCGCACCGGGCCGGGGGTCGGAGGGCGCTGGTCCGGCGAAAGCCGACCGGCTGCCTTCGGCCCTGTCGCTGCTCCAGACCGGCGGGCTGATCCCGGCCGCCGGGCCGACCGGCGCGTCGCCGCCGTCGGCGTCGCCCTCGTCCTGCGGCTGAACGCGGGCATGCTCAGGGCGTGCTCCCTGCGCTCCTCCGGCCCGGACGTCGAGGTGCCCGCTCCGTAGGAGCCCGCGCGGTGCCGGCCGCGCACGCGGCCGCGGCCAGGGTCCTGTACGGCCACCCGGAGCCGGAGATGTCCGTGGGAAGCGGGCGAGCGCGGCCGTCAGCTCCGCCGGTGCGTCCTCCTGCACGGAACGTACGGCCCAGGACCCATGCCGCATCGCTCATGCGCCACAGCCCATGAGCTCCGCCCCTTCAGGCTCCGGTGGCCGGCTCGGCCCCGTCCAGCCAGTGCCGGCGGCCGAGCGTGACCAGACGCAGCCGGCGGCGGGCGACGTGGGCCACCTGTTCGTCCCCGTCCGGGCCGGCGTCCAGCATGGCCGAGGCGGTGATGACCATGTGGTCGACGTAGAGGCCGCCCAGCATCAGCAGATCCTCCTCGTCCCAGCCCCGTGACTCGGGCTCGTCCGCGAGCGCCGCCGCCACCTCCTGCGCGAACCGCCGGAGCTGGGCCGCTATGGCCTCGCGGACCGGGCCCACGCCGCCGTGCTGCTCACGGGCGATGAAGCGGAAGTGGGCGGGCTGCTCCCGGACATGACGGGTGATCAGCTCGACACTGCGGTCCAGCCGGACCTCGCTGTCGCCGGTCCCGGCGAGGATCGCGCCGATCATTCCGTGCAGGCTGCCCAGGGTCTGTTCGACCAGGGCCACCCCGAGCGCGGCGATGTCGTCGAAGTGCCGGTAGAAGGCCGTGGGCGTGACTCCCGCGGCCCGCGTCACCTCGCGCAGGCCCAGGCTGCTCAGGCTCTGGTGCTCCAGCAGTCCGAGGGCCGCGTCCAGGAGTGCCTGCCTGGTCTTCAGCTTCTGGGTCTGGCGGATGCCTGCGGTGTGACTCATGCCATTCAGTAAACAACTGTTATCCGGGACGGGGAAGAGGAGTGCGGGTCTAGACTGGCAAGTCAGTGCACAGTCGTACTCTCAATCATGGAAAGGCTGACCATGATCGTCCTTGTCGCCGCCTTGCTCCTGCTGGGGATCGTGCTGGGAGCTGTGGTCCAGATCCCGCTTCCGCTGTCGCTGACGCTCGCCGCCCTGATCGGCTGCTGGCTGCTGGTCTTCGCCGTGCGCGAACGGTCGGGAGCGCGGCGCCGCTCGCGCACGTGACCGGTCCGAACGCTGTCCGTCCCGGCGTATCCAGACCCGACCGATCCCACCGATCCCACAGATCCGACCGATCCGACCGATCCGAAGGAGTCCGCACGATGACACTGACCGCACTCGCCCGCCGCTCCGAAGCCACCGCCCCGACCGGTACGCCGGGGCCGGCAGGGTCCGCCACCCCGACCGGAACACCGGAGCCGGCCGGGTCCGACGGCCGCGACGCCACCGTGCCCGCCTCGCCGCGGCGCTCCACCCGTGACGCGGACGGTCTCGCCGTCGCCTCGTTCGTGCTCGGCCTCGTCGGTCTGCTGGTGATGAACATCCTGCTCGGCCCGGCCGCCATCGTCATGGCGCTCGTCGCGCTGGCCCGCTCCACCGCCCGCCGCGGCCGTGCGCTGCTCGGGCTCGCGCTCGGCATCGCCGACCTGGTGATCCTGGCCTTCCTCGTCACCGGAAACGGCGTCGTCGCCTGGAACTTCGGCGGCTGACAGGGCGCGGAACCCGATACTCCTCCCGCCCGCACGACAACTGATCCATTGCCAATGCCGCCCGCATCCCGTTCGATCATGGATGGCACAGTGGGCGACCGCTCGGGGTGGGCTGCGGCAAGGGGGAAAGCGCGTGCTGGAGATAGCGGGGATCGGGGCGGCGGAGGAGCGGGTCTACCGCCTCCTGGTGGAGGTGCGAGGCGCGAACGTGGACGAGATCGTCCAACGGCTCCACATCCGGGAACGCGAGGCGGCGTTGCTGCTGTCCTCCCTGCACGACAAGGGCCTGGTCGGCCGACTGCCTGGTGACGGCGGCATGCGGTACGTACCCGTCCCGCCGGACGTGGCGCTGCAGCCCCTGCTCGCGCGCGGCCAGGAAGCGCTGGAGTGGGCGCGGCGTGGAGTGGAACAGCTGGCCGAGGAGTACCGGGCGGGTGGCCGGCGCCATGACGCCGGGCAGCTGGTCGAGGTGATCACCGGAACCGGCGCCATCCGTCAGCAGCTGCGTCAACTCGCCTACGGGGCCCGCAGCGACCTGCGGTGGTTCTGCAAGGCCGAGCCCGTGGCGCTGCGCGCCCAGGACAACGACGAGGAGTTCGAGCTGCTCACCCAGGGCATCCGCTACGAGGCGATCTACGAGCGGGCCTGCCTGGAGGAGCCCGGCATGGTCGACAACGTCGCCCAGGGCATTCGCGCCGGTGAAGTGGCCCGCGCCACCAGTACGCTCCCCGTGCGCATGGTCATCGTCGACAGCTCTGTCGCCGTCTGCCCGCTGGTTCCCGGCAGCGCGACCGGCGCCCGCGGCGAGCCGACCGCCGCGATCATCCGCAGCAGCAGTCTCCTGGACGCCCTGGTCGCCCTGTTCGACATCCAGTGGGCCGCGGGGACCCCGCTGCACGTCACGGAGACGGGCCAGCTGGCCGACTTCGCCGGCGGCATGGGATCGGGCGGCAGCGTCGCCGACGACGAGCGCTATCTGCTCTCCCTGGTCGTCGCGGGCGTGGCGGACAAGGCGATCGCCACCCAGCTGGGTGTCAGCCACCGCACGGTGCAGCGACGGATCACCGCGCTGATGCAGCGGGCGGGCGCGACGACGCGTACGCAGCTGGTGTGGCAGGCGGCGCGGCGCGACTGGCTGTCGTAGCGCGTGTTCCGGAAGTCCCGCTTGCCCGGCGGCGCCCGGCACTCAGGCCCGCGGCGTGTTCGGCCGTGCGGAAGCCGCGACCGGGACCGGTCGCGGCTTCCTGGATCTCGCGTACTACCTCAGCGCGTACGCTCGCTCGATCTCCTGCGTCACCTCGTTGCCCGCGTCGTCCCAGGCGCGGACCCGCAACGTGACGTACCCGCTGGTGCGGGCAGCCCCGGGGTGGGTGACCCGGACACGGTAGGCGCCGTCGCCCCGGGCGGACGTCGCCGCGGCCCGCCAGTGTCCGCCGTCGTCGTATGAGACGGACACCTCCATGCCCTTCACGGAACGGCCTGTCAGGCCGTCCTGGTGGCGGGCGCTCACACCGAAGACGAACGCCCCGGAGTCAGGAGCGGAACCCCGGAGGTCCGTGGCCACGTCGTAGTCGAGCTGGAGGAGCGGAAGCAAGGACTCCTTGCCCTCGGCCGGGCGAGGAGCGGTGAACGACCAGCGGGTGCTGGTAGCCCGCGAGAGGGTGCCCTCGGGGCTGGTGCGCTTCACGTCCAGGTCCAGCCGATAGCGGCCGTCGTCCCCGCCCGCGGGGAAGGCGCCCCACGCCCGGGGGCCTTCGGCGAGGACCTCGCCGTCGCGACGCAGTACGGCGCGGGTCTCGTCGGGGTAGGGGGTGCCGGCGTCCTTCCCGGGCAGGGCGTAGCCGTAGTGGCCGGAGGCGGTGTCGGCGAACTCGGGGATGGAAATGGCCAGCTGGTCGTCCTTGCGGTAGGCGAGTCCTTCGACCCCTCGCGGGATCGCCGGGCGCACCACGGGGGCGTACCAGCTCTCCGTGGCGTGCTCACCGGGCCGGTAGGTGCGCACGGGGCCGAGCATGCCGGTCCCCACCGCTTGGTACGCCCAGGTGTTGCGGGGGTTGACCCAGTGCAGCCACCGGGTGTCGGCGGGACCGCTCAGGTACTCGGTCCGCACCTGCCCGGTGCGGACATAACGCGCTTGCATGGAGAGGTACGTGCCCTCCCACGGGCGCCAGGAAGCCCGGTTCTCCGCGACGTAGCGTGCCTCGCTCGTGTCCGGGTAGCGGGAGACCACTGTGGCCGTGTTTCGCGGGACGACCTTGTGGACCACGTGCTCGGGCACGCGCTGTTCGGAGAGCTGCACGACGTCGTAGAGGTAGGGGCTTTCCGGGGTTCCCTCGAGCTTCAGCACGGTGCCCGGCGCGCGCAGCCGCTGAGCGGTGGCCCGGGAGGCGTACAGCCCGATCGCCGGCAGCCGCGCACTCACCGGCTGCCAGGTCGCGGTCGCGTACTCCTTGGCGGTGATGACGGCGGCCACTGCTCCGGCCCGGGCGGCCGAGGTCACCGCCTCGTCGTACTCCACCCCCTCCAGTTCCACGAGGACGGCTGCTCCGCGGACGTCCGTGCCCCGTGCGCGCAGCGCCTCGTAGTCCTCGGGGCGTCCGTGACCGGCGTCCACCACCCGCAGGCGCCGCACGCCGTCCACGGCGGGGGAGTTGTGGATCAGACGGAGGGCGACGCCGGCTGTGGCGGTGGAGGAGACCGCGCGTGCGCTGATCATCGGCGCAGCCAGCTGCCAGCGGGAGGAGAACTCGAAGGTGCCCTCGGTGAACTCGTCGGTGGGCGTGACGTAGAGGCGCTGTCCACCGCTGTGTCCGCTGGTGTAGTAGCTGGCGAACTCCCGGTCGCCGGTCTTCCAGCGGGTGGAGAAGACCAGCGGGCCCCGCTGCTCGGCCCGCTGGGGGGTCCGGATCTCCACGGGGACCGCCTTGCGCGCGTCGAGCACCAGGTCCGCGTCGCCGCGCACCCGCAGACGGGGGTCGACCATCACGCTGTAGGTGTTGTTGTCCTCCGTGTACTGCGCGATGACGCCGTACAGGTAGTACACGCCGTCGGGCACCTCCACCGTCAGGGTCTGCCCCGCGGGCACAGCCTGAACGACGTCGAAGCGGCCCGTGGGACCCAGCAGGATCAGCGGGTCGACGGTCGCGGGCTGCCCGGCGCGGTCGATGCCCCGCACGGTGAGCTTGTGCTTGACCGGGTCCTTCGCCGCGGAGAATACGGTGTGCGTGACGGCCTTTCCGTCGGCCGAGGTGGCGGTGATGCGGCCGCCGTAGACGCCCTCCGGAAGTGCGGGTGCGTCGAGCGTCACGGTCACGTCGGTGGTGCCGTGGGCGGGCACGTCGACCTGCGCGGGCGTGCCTATGACGCCTGCCGGGGCCGAGGAGCCGTAGAGCTTGTCGAAGGTGGTGTCCAGGGTGAGCGATACGGGCGCGTCACCATCGTTGGTGTAGGTAATGCCGACCTGCTGCGCACCCGCGTCCGGTCCCAGGCTGCCGAAGGCGGTGGTGCCGGTGGCGCGCACCTGCTGGCGCACCGAGCGGGCCACGTCCACCCGGCCGGTGCCCTGTTCGTAGACGGTCTGGCCGGGGCCGGTCCGCGTCGTGCTCATCAACGCGTCCTTGAGCTCCCGGCCCTTCCAGTCGGGGTGCTGCCCGGCCAGGATCGCTGCCGCGCCCGCCACATGCGGGGTCGCCATGGACGTACCCGACGCGGCGGTGTAGGCCGCGTCCACCGGGCTGCCCATGGCCGTGCCGGCCGCGCGGGCGGCGACGATGCCGACGCCGGGAGCGGTGAGGTCGGGCTTGAGGCCGTCGTCCCCGACGCGCGGACCGCGGCTGGAGAAGGAGGCCAGCTTGTCGTCGCGGTCGACGGCGCCCACGGTCAGTGCGCTCGCCGCGGAGCCTGGGGAGCCTACCGAGTAGTCGACTCCCGAGTTGCCCGCAGCGACGACGAAGAGGGTGCCGGTCTTCTCGCTGAGGTCGTCGAGGGCGAGGCTGAGTACGTCGGTGCCGTCGGTCGGCTCGCCGCCCAGGCTCATGTTGACGACCTCGGCGCCCGAGTGGGCGGCCCAGTCCATGCCTGCGATCATGGAGGAGTACGAGCCGGAGCCGCTGTGGTCGAGCACCTTGCCGATCAGCAGCCGTGCCCCCGGTGCCACGCCTTTGCGCGAGCCGTCCGAGGCGGCGCCGCTGCCGGCGATGGTGGAGGCGACGTGGGTGCCGTGGCCGTGGCCGTCGTTCGCGGTGGGGTCGTCGGTGAAGTTGCGTACGTCGTCGAGTTTCCCGGCCAGGTCGGGGTGGGTGGCGTCGACGCCGGTGTCCAGGACGGCGACGGTCGCGCCGTGTCCGTCGTAGCCGGCCTGCCACGCCTCGGGCGCGCCGATCTGCGCGGTGCTGCGATCGAGGGAGGCGTGGACCTTCGCGTCCAGCCACAGCTTGTCGACGCCGCCCTCGAACGCCGCGTTCCTGAAAGCGTTCCTCGCGCCGCCCTCGGAGTGGTTCCCGGCGAGTGCGTCGTCGTCGATGGCCTTCCAGAAGCGCCCGGCCTGCTTCTTGTCCGCCTTCAGCGCCGATCCGCGCAGGCTCTTGATGACCAGGCCCTTGCGTGATCCGGTGGGCGCCCCCTTGGACGCGGGGTCCGTGCCGCCCGTGTAGCGGGCGATCAGCGGGATGGCGGCGGCGTGGGCGTCGTCGTAACCCTGCTTGACCAGGGAGGTGATGTTGAACAGCTGCCGGTCCAGCTTGCCGGAGGAGATGTACGGCATCGCGGCGCGGGGCAGCACGTATAACTGCTTGTCGATCTCCAGCTGGGTGAAGTCGGCCTGCGAAGCGCCCGAGGCCGGCTCGACGGAGACGGCCTTCCGGCCGTTGGGGAACGTCTGAAGCCGTACCCGGTCGCCCGTGACGAGCGTGACGGAGACGACCTGGGGGCGGCCGGCGGCATCCGCGCCGGGGGAGGCGGGCGCCGGGGCGGCGCTTGCGCTGGAGGTGGGGGCCAGAGTGGCGATGAGGGCGCCTGCCGCCAGAACGGCGGCAGGGCGAAGCCGTATGTGCATCGGAACCTTTCCATGGCAAGGAAACGGACACGCGGTGCGGCTCCAGACTGGGGCCGCCCTTGATCGCCGCACCAGCCTTTTCGGTGCCGCGCTTGCGACATGTCGTCAAGACGACACCGTGCGCTCCCTCGCGTGTACCGGCGGTATCAGCGGGCCCCAGCACCCGCGCGCCCGCTCGCACGGCCTCTCGGGAGCACGGTGCGAACGCCGCAGCAGGCGGCTGCCGCGATCGCGACATGTCGCTTCTACGACACGCGACTTGCCCCGATACGCATGGGATGCCCGACTGTGCGACGCTCTGGCGAGCGGCCGCGTCGATGGGCGGCGGGTTGCGCTGTCCGGAATCGGGGTTCTTGTCGTCGGGAGTGCCGGGTCCGCTGTCCGGGGGCGGTCGGTGCTGTCGTCAGGACTGCCGGCCCTGGCCGTCAGTCGGGACTGCCGGTCTGGTCGCCCTCGCAGTCCTCGCTGCCGCCGGAGACGTCCTCGCCCGGGGCTCAGGCCGCCGGCCGGGCGCGGATCCGGGCACTCCCTCCACCGGATCGGGCTCCGGTCGGGGGTGGCAGAACCCCGTTTTACGCGGTGCGCGGGCACCTGGACCCCATGCGCCCGCCGTACGCCCCGCAGCGGGCTCGTAGAATCGAGTCCACCATGGCTTACCTCGACCACGCCGCGACCACGCCGATGCTGCCGGAGGCGATCGCGGCGATGACCGCGCAGCTCGCCGTCACCGGCAACGCGTCCTCACTCCACGCCGCCGGGCGCCGGGCCCGCCGTACCGTCGAGGAGTCCAGAGAGACCCTCGCCGACGCCCTCGGCGCACGCCCCAGCGAGGTGGTCCTCACCTCCGGCGGCACCGAGTCGGACAACCTCGCGGTGAAGGGCCTGTACTGGGCCCGCCGCGACGCCGACCCCCGCCGCACCAGGGTCCTGGCCAGTCCCGTCGAGCACCACGCGGTGCTGGACGCCGTCGACTGGCTCGCCGAGCACGAGGGCGCGACCGTCGAGTACCTCCCCGTCGACCGCTACGGCCGCGTCCACCCCGACGCGCTGCGCGAGGCGCTGGACCGTAACCCCGACGATGTCGCGATGATCACCGTGATGTGGGCCAACAACGAGATCGGCACCGTCCTGCCGGTACGTGAACTGGCCGAGGTGGCACGCGAGTTCGACGTCCCCATGCATGCCGACGCGGTACAGGCCTTCGGACAGCTCGATGTCGACTTCGCCCGTTCCGGGCTGGCCGCGATGACCGTGAGCGCGCACAAGATCGGCGGCCCGTTCGGCGTCGGCGCGCTGCTGCTCGGCCGCGAGTACACCCCCGTACCCGTGCTCCATGGCGGCGGGCAGGAACGCCATGTGCGCTCCGGCACGCTGGACGTACCCGGCATCGCCGCGTTCGCCGTCGCGGGACGGCTGGCCGCCGACGGCCGCGAGGACTTCGCCCGGGAGATCGGCGGGCTCCGCGACGCACTCGTCGATGCCGTCCTGGCCCAGGTGCCCGACGCCGTACTCGGAGGCGACCCGGCTCCCGGCGGCCGTCTCCCTGCCAACGCGCACTTCACCTTCCCCGGCTGCGAGGGCGACTCCCTTCTCCTGCTGCTGGACGCCCAGGGCATCGAATGCTCCACCGGATCCGCGTGCACCGCGGGGATCGCCCAGCCCAGCCACGTCCTGCTGGCCACCGGCACCGATCCGGACCTGGCCCGCGGCACCCTGCGCTTCTCGCTGGGCCACACCTCGACCAAGCAGGACGTCGAGGACGTGGCACGGGCGATCGGCCCGGCGGTGGAGCGGGCGAGGACGGCGGGGCTCAGCTGACGACTCCGGGGGCCCGGCTTCAGGCGGCCCACACCGCTCCGTCTCAGGCCTTCGCCGCCCGGACCAGCTTCATGTACCGGTCCCAGTCCCAGTGCTTCCCCGGGTCCGTGTGGTCGGTCCCCGGGACCTCCACATGGCCGATGATGTGCTCGCGGTCCACCGGGATGTCGTACCTCGCGCATATCGCAGCGGTGAGGCGGGCGGATGCCCCGTACATCGCCGCGGTGAAGCCCTGCGGGCGGTCCACGAAGCCCTCGTGCTCGATGCCCACGCTGCGTTCGTTGTAGTCGCGGTTGCCCGCGTGGAACGCCACGTCCAGCTCGCGGATCATCTGCGTCACATGACCGTCCTTGCGCACCACGTAGTGCGCCGCGGCGCCGTGTGACGGGTCCTGGAAGACCCGGACCGCGCTGCTGAAGCTGCCCTGTGTGATGTGGATGACCACGCGGTCGATGTCGTAGTCGTCGGGCCGGTCCGCCCGCCGCCAGTTCTCCTCGGAGGCGGCCGTCCACGTGGCCCGCGCGTAGTCCACCTCACCCGGCTTGCGCGGCTTCTCCACTCCCGGCAGCCGCCACCAGGCCCTCTTCAGTTGGTCCCGCGCCAGCGCCGCCGTACCCGCCGCCGTGACGACACCGCCGATCAGCACCGCGCGCCGGCTGACGCCGCTGCCCGTTCCCGATCCCGCGGGGCCCTTGGCGCCCGCCGTCCCCTTGGTCCCCATGTGATCGACAACGCTTATCCGCGAGCTTTCGGTTCCCGGGGACCCGTACCCTGGTGGAGCTATGACTCAGACTTCCCAGCGCCCCCTCCGTGTGCTCGCCGCCATGTCGGGCGGTGTCGACTCCGCCGTCGCGGCGGCCCGCGCCGCCGAGGCGGGCCACGACGTGACCGGCGTGCACCTCGCGCTCTCGGCCAATCCGCAGTCCTTCCGGACCGGAGCCCGAGGCTGTTGCACGATCGAGGACTCCCGTGACGCCCGCCGTGCCGCGGACGTCATCGGCATCCCCTTCTACGTCTGGGACCTCGCGGAACGCTTCCGCGAGGACGTCGTGGAGGACTTCGTCGCCGAGTACGAGGCCGGGCGCACCCCCAACCCATGCCTGCGCTGCAACGAGAAGATCAAGTTCGCGGCCCTGCTCGACAAGGCCCTGGCCCTCGGCRTCGYCGCGGTCTGCACCGGCCACTACGCCACCGTCGTCCTCGCCGACGACGGCAGCCGCGAGCTGCACCGCGCCTCCGACATGGCCAAGGACCAGAGCTACGTCCTCGGCGTCCTCGACGAGCGCCAGCTCGCCCACGCGATGTTCCCGCTCGGCGACACCCTCACCACCAAGGACGAGATCCGCGCCGAGGCCGAGCGCCGGGGCCTCGCGGTCGCCAAGAAGCCCGACAGCCACGACATCTGCTTCATCGCCGACGGCGACACCCAGGGCTTCCTGGCGGACCGCCTCGGCGGCAAGGCCGAGGGCGACATCCTCGACGAGTCCGGTACGAAGCTCGGCACCCACGAGGGCGCCTTCGGATTCACCATCGGCCAGCGCAAGGGCCTGCGCATCGGCCACCCGGCCGCCGACGGCAAGCCGCGCTACGTCCTGGACATCTCCCCCGTGAACAACACGGTCACGGTCGGCCCCGTCGAGGCCCTCGACGTGACCGCCCTGACGGCGATCAAGCCCCGCTGGTGCGGAACCCCGCCGTCCGGCCCCGGCACGTACACCGCCCAGCTCCGCGCCCACGGCGGCGAGACCGAGGTGAGCGCCGAGCTGCTCGACGGGACGCTCCACGTCACCTTCACCGAGCCGGTCCGGGGCGTGGCCCCCGGCCAGGCGGTCGTGCTGTACGACGGGACGCGTGTGGTCGGCTCGGCCACGATCGCGACGACGGTGCGCCGGGAGACGGCGGCGGCGCCCGCCAACTGACCGAGCGCGCGGTCCGGTGGCCCGGCCCTGGCCCGCGTGCCGGCGCAAGGGCCCGGCCACCACGCGCGGACCGCGCTGCCATGGGCCGGTTCTACGGCGTCCGGGCGGCACCGGACGGTGACTCGGCGGGGGGCGCGGTCAGCCCGGCGGTCACGAAGGCGATGACGGTGGCCGCGCGGGGGAACGGGGCCGCTGCCCGGGGCGGCCCGGACAGCGGCCGCCCGTACGTCTCCAGGATGAGGCTGACCGCGAGCCCGTAGCGCTCCGCGACCTCGTGGACCGGCAGTGCCGGCAGCGCGCGGCCGAGCATGACCTCGAACGGGGCCGGCAGGAACTGCGCGGAGACGTTGGGGAGCTGCCCCGTCGGCAGGGCGGCCCGGGCGAGCAAGTGGCAGAGCATGCGTCCGTCCCCGGTGCTCACCAGTTCCGCGAACGGCTCGACGAGAGCGGCCACCAGCTCGCGCACCGAGGGCGCGGCGGTCACGCCGTGCAGCAGCTGCGCCATGCGATCGGTCCACAGAGGCCGCAGCTCCTCCTCGAGGAGTGCGGCGATCAGGCCTTCCCTGGAACCGAAGTGGTAGTGCACCGCTCCGGGATTGAGGCCTGCCTCCGCGTTGACGGCGCGGACGGACACCTGGTCGGGAGTCTTCTCCAGGAAGAGCTTCTTCGCCGCGGTCAGGAGTCGCTCGCGGGTCGAGGAGTCGGGTTGCTGGCTCATACGCACATTGCAGCACAGGCGATGGCAATACCTTCCAATCACTGATTGAGTTATGTTTGAACCTGAAGGTTCGCAAAGGTCGCGGACGCACCGCACAGAGGAGCACCGCCATGGGCACCATCGTCGTCACCGGATCCGCGTCGGGAATGGGAGCCGCGAGCGCCGAACGGCTGCGCGCGGCCGGCCACCGAGTGATCGGCGTGGACCTCCGCTCCGCCGAGGTCGTCGCCGACCTCGGCACCTCGGCGGGCCGGCAGACGGCAGTGGACGAGATCCTCGAACTGAGTGGTGGTGTCCTGGACGGGGTGGCGGCAGTCGCCGGCGTCGGACCGAACATGCGGGACGCGGCCGCCGTGGTGTCCATCAACTACTTCGGCCCCGTGGCGCTGCTGAACGGGCTGCGCGGTGCGCTGGAGCGCTCGGACGCCCCGCGGACCGTGGTGATCAGCTCGAACTCGGCCAGCACCGTTCCGATGATCGATGACACCCTGGTGCAGCTGATGCTCGACGGTGACGAGGACGCCGCCCGCGAACACGCCGCAGCCGCGCAGAGCGCCCTGCCTCCGAGGTTCGCGGAGACGAGCCCCAGCATTTCCGCCTACGCCACGTCGAAGCTGGCCCTCGCGCACTGGGTACGCCGCACGGCTGTCACCCCCGAGTGGGGCCGCAACGGCATTCTCCTCAACGCCATCGCGCCGGGTGCCGTCCTCACGCCCCTGATGAAGGGCTCCACGGGGACCGGCAAGGACTTCGACCCGGACTCCTTCCCGACCCCCATGCCGTTGGGGATCTTCGGCGAGCCGGAGGACATCGGTTTCTGGGTGGAGCAGTTCCTGCGCCCCGAGGCACGCTTCACCACGGGTGCCGTGCTCTACGTCGACGGCGGCACGGACGCCGCGATGCGCCCGACCGCCCAGCCCACCGCCCTGCGCCGCCCCTGACGCCGAGCGTCTCGTCGCAGCCGCGGGCGGGAGTACGGGGCGTCTTCGGTGACGGGCTGTTCGGCGCCTCTGAGCCCGAGCTCTGGCGTGGGGCGGTCCGGTGACCCCGTGACCGTGGATGCCGCTTCGGCCCCGCGCGGCAACGCCCGACCCCTGTACGGGCGTGGCCGCGCGGGGTGCTTGGCCCCCCGGCCCGCCCGGGCGTCTCAGGACGCCTGGCGCACGTACACGTCCCGCGTGAAGAACTCCGCCAGCACCGGCGCGACGGCCTGCGGTGCCAGTTCCCGCATCTGGCCCGTCAGGGTGCGGTGCCGGCCCCGCGGCAGGGCGTCGGCCAGCAGCCGGGTCGACGCCCTCGCGGTGGCCGGGCTGAAGCCGCCGCAGACCACCAGGGTCCGCGCCGTCACCGAGGCGAACCGCTCGGCCGGGACCGCGCCGTCGCCCAGCACCGCGTCGTCGTAGGCGAGTGTGTGTGCCACGGACTCCAGGGTCCGCCACAGCGGCGCCCGCCGCATCCTGGCGATCGTGTCGGCCGCGACCCCCGTCATGGCCAGGAACAGCTCCACCGCCCCGCCCCGGTCGCCGGCGGACAGCAGGCGGTGCAGCCGGGCCGTGCAGCCGGCCTTGAAAAGAAGGCCTTCGGCGCCTGGGGTGTACGGCGGCTCGTAGACCGCGAGCCGGGCGGCCGGGAGCCCGGCCGCCAGCGCTTCCAGGGCCAGCGCGCCGCCGGCCCCGACGCCGAACACCGAGGGCCGTCCGCCCACCGTCTCCGCGAGCGCCGCCAGATCCTCGATCTCGCGCTCCACCGCGTAGGGCGACCCGTCGCCGCTGGCGCCCCGGCCACGCCGGTCGTACGTGACGACCTCGAAGCGCGGCGCGAGGAGCCGGGCCAGCGGGGCCTCGGTCTCCGCGGTGCGCAGCGCCCCGCCCACCAGGATCAACGGCGGGCCTTCGCCCCGGCGCCGGTAGGCGATCAGGGTGCCGTCGCGCGAGAGAGTCTTGTCCATGTGGAGGTGGACTGCGGGGCGTGCGGAAACTCATCGTTCTCCGCGAAAACTTTCTGAACTTTCTCTTCTCCGCAGCTCAGCAGGGGTGTTGGGGCCGTGCCGGTTCTCAGGCGGTGACCGTCTCGGTGTCGTAGAAGCAGAAGTGGTCCTTGATCGAGGCCACTTCGGGCTTCGGCTCCGGGTACGCCCAGACGAGGTCGGCCGCCTCCGGGCGCGACCAGTAGGCGGCATCTCCCTTGAACGGACAGTGGGTCCGGGTCTCCGACGGCGTCAGCAGTTCGGTACGGACGTCCTCGGGCGGCAGGTAGTAACGGACCGGGCAGCCCGTCTCGCGCAGTACGAGCGGGCGCCGGCTCTCGGCGAGCAGCACTCCGTCCCGGACCACGCGCACATGCGCGGTGCCGGGCTCGACGGTGATGCGGTGTCCTCGGGTGGCAGTCATGTCTCTGTTCAGCCCCGCCGCCCGCCGGATTCTTCCCCGGATCGGGCACCGTCAGTGGCGGGATCTAGTGTGGCAGGCATGAAGATCTGCGTTTTCCTCTCCGCCGCCGACCTCGACGACCGCTACACCGTGCCCGCCCGTGAGTTCGCCGAGCTGATCGGCCGCGGCGGTCACACCCTGGTCTGGGGTGGCTCGGAGAGCGGGCTGATGAAGGTCGTCGCGGACGGTGTGCAGGAGACGGGCGGGAAGCTCGTCGGGGTGTCGGTGGACTTCCTGGCCGCGAAGGCGCGGACCAACGCGGACGAGATGGTGATCGCCCGGGACCTCGCCGAGCGCAAGGCGCTGCTCCTGGAGAAGTCCGACGCGGTCGTGATCATGGTGGGCGGCACCGGCACACTCGACGAGGCCACCGAGATCCTGGAGCTCAAGAAGCACGGCAGGACCACCAAGCCCGTCGTGCTGCTCAACACGGCGGGGTTCTACGACGGTCTGCGCCAGCAGTTCCAGCGCATGGAGGACGAGGGCTTCCTCCCGCTCCCGCTGACCGACCTGGTGTTCTTCGCGAAGGACGGGGTCGGCGCCCTGGCCTACCTGGAGGAGTGGGCCGGCCTGCAGTGACGTGCGGGCGGTGAGACACCGGGTGCGACGATGGGCGCATGTCCACTCACCTCATCACCGGTGCCGGTTCCGGCATCGGCGCAGCCGTCGCCCGCCGTCTCACCGAGCGCGGCGACGAGCTCGTCCTGCTGGCCCGAGACGCGGGCCGCGCCAAGGAACTGGCCGCGCTCCACCCCGGCGCCCGCACACTCGTCGGCGACCTGTCCAACCCCGACCGGCTCTCCTGGGCCTTCGGCCAGCAGCCGATGCCGGAGCGGCTCGACTCGCTGCTGCACATCGCGGGCGTCGTCGAACTCGGCCGCGTCGGCGAGCTCACCCCCAAGGCCTGGCACTTCCAGCTCAACGCCAACCTGATCGCCCCGGCCGAACTGACCCGCCTCCTGCTGCCCCAGCTACGGGTCGCCCAGGGCCATGTCCTCTTCGTCAACTCCGGTGCCGGGCTCTCCGCGAGCCCCGAGTGGAGCGCGTACGCCGCCAGCAAGCACGGGCTGAAGGCGCTCGCCGACTCGCTGCGGCACGAGGAGCACGCGAACGGGGTGCGGGTGACGTCCGTGTACCCGGGCCGTACGGCCAGCCCCATGCAGGCCAAGGTCCACCAGCAGGAGGGCAAGGAGTACGACGCCTCGCGCTGGATCGACCCCGAGTCCGTCGCCACCACGATCCTGATGGCGCTCGACCTGCCCCGCGACGCCGAGGTCAACGACCTCACGGTGCGCCCCGGCCGCTGACGATCGGGGCCGCTGACGATCGGGGGTGCGGCCGATGACGGGCGGCCCGCAGGGGGACCGGCCGCCGACGGCGCGGGTGCGCCCCGGCCGCTGACGGCCCGGGCCGCGCACCGCCGTAGGCTTCCCGCGTGAGCGAGAAGAGCAAGTTCAGCGGGTGCCCGGCCACCGGAATCGGTTCGATGCCCGGAGGCGACGCACGGGAGGCGGCCAAGACCGTCACCGGCTCCTTCGGGGACGGCCAGGGCGTGCCGTATCTGGCGGAACTGCCCGCGCGCGGCCCCGGCGCGGACATGATCGGGCGGACCATCGGCCTGCTGGTCGAGATGTACGGACACGTCGAGCCCAGCGGCTGGCGCATCAGCGACCGGCCGGGGCGCGACACCCGCCGGGCCCGGTCCTGGCTCGGTGAGGACCTCGACGCCCTGGAGGAGTTCACCCAGGGGTACGAGGGCCCGCTCAAGGTGCAGGCCGTCGGGCCGTGGACGCTGGCCGCCGCACTGGAACGCCGCAGCGGCGAGGCCGTCCTCGGCGACCCCGGAGCCTGCCGCGACCTGGCGGGCTCGCTCGCGGAGGGGCTGCGCGACCACCTTGCCGAGGTGCGGCGCCGGATGCCCGGTGCGCGCGTGATCCTCCAGCTCGACGAACCCTCGCTGACCGGGGTCCTGCTCGGGCGGATCCGGACGGCGAGCGGCTACCGCACCTACCGGGCCGTGGACCGCCAGGTCGTGGAGGACACCCTGCGCGAGGTGCTCGCAGTGGCCGGCGACGCCGCCACGGTCGTGCACACCTGCGCGCCCGACGTGCCGTTCGCCCTGCTGCGCCGGGCCGGGACCGACGGAATCTCGTTCGACTTCTCCCTGCTCACCGAGCGTGAGGAGGAGGCGATCGGGGAAGCGGTCGAGGGCGGGACCCAGCTGTTCCTCGGGGTGGTGCCGGGCACCGACCCGGCTTCGGGCGGATTGTCGGACCCGGGCGGTAGCGTCATGGGTGTCAGGACGCTGTGGCGCAGGCTGGGGCTGAATCCGGGGACTCTGACCGAGTCCGTGGCCATCACTCCCTCGTGCGGCCTCGCGGGTGCCTCGCCCGCGTACGCCCGTGCCGCGCTCGCCCACTGCGCCCGGGCCGCGAAATCGCTCGCAGACAACCCTGAGTAACGGGGTACTGGTAACGGGAGGACGGGACGATGGCCGGCGAACAGCAGACGTCACTGCCAGGCGAACAGGAGACGGCGGTGCCGACGGAGGCACGGGAGCGGCACGCGCTTCTGGCCGAGCAGGTCGAGGAGCACCGCTTCCGCTATTACGTGAACGACCAGCCGGTCGTCAGCGACGCGGAGTTCGACCGGCTGATGCGTGAGCTGGAGGCCCTGGAGGACGAGCACCCGCCGCTGCGCACGCCCGACTCGCCGACGCAGAAGGTCGCGGGGCCGTACCGGACGCAGTTCACCTCCGTCGCACACCGCGAGCGGATGCAGTCCCTGGACAACGCCTTCGACGACGAGGAGCTGGCCGCCTGGGGCGAGCGGATCGCCCGGGACGTGGGCGCCACCGGCTACCACTTCCTGTGCGAGCTCAAGATCGACGGCCTCGCGGTCAACCTCACCTACGAGCACGGGCTGCTGACCCGGGCCGCGACCCGCGGCGACGGCCGCACCGGCGAGGACATCACGCCCAACGTCCGCACGATCGCGGAGATCCCGCACCGGCTGAAGGGCGACCGGATCCCGGAGCTCGTCGAGATCCGCGGCGAGGTCTTCTTCCCGATGGACGCCTTCGAGGAGCTGAACGCCCGGCTGGTGGAGGCCGACGACAAGCCCTTCGCCAACCCGCGCAACGCGGCGGCCGGTTCGCTGCGCCAGAAGGACCCCAAGGTCACCGCCAACCGGCCGCTGCACATGGTGGTCCACGGCATCGGCGCCCGCGAGGGGTTCGACATCGACCGCCTCTCGCACGCCTACGAGCTGCTCCACGAGTGGGGCCTGCCCACCGCCAAGTACAACAAGGTGGTGGACTCCCTCGCCGGGGTGCGGGAGTTCATCGCGTACTTCGGCGAGCACCGGCACTCCGTGGAGCACGAGATCGACGGAGTCGTCGTCAAGCTCGACGAGATCCCGCTCCAGGGCCGCCTCGGCTCGACCTCCCGCGCCCCGCGCTGGGCGATCGCCTGGAAGTACGCGCCGGAGGAGGTCAACACCAAGCTCGTCAACATTCGCGTCGGCGTCGGCCGCACCGGTCGCGTCACTCCGTACGCCCAGGTCGAACCGGTCGAGGTGGCGGGCTCCGAGGTCGAGTTCGCCACCCTGCACAACCAGAACGTGGTGCGCGCGAAGGGCGTCCTGATCGGCGACACCGTCGTGCTCCGCAAGGCCGGCGACGTGATCCCGGAGATCCTCGGCCCCGTCGTCGACCTCCGGGACGGCACCGAGCGGGCCTTCGTCATGCCCACGCACTGCCCCGAGTGCGGGACGGAGCTGCGGCCGATGAAGGAGGCCGACATCGACGTCCGCTGCCCCAACGCCCGCTCCTGCCCGGCGCAGCTTCGGGAGCGGGTCGCCTATCTGGCGGGCCGCAAGTGCCTGGACATCGACCATTTCGGGTACGTCGCCGCCGCGGCCCTGACCCAGCCGCTGGAACCGGCCGACCCGCCGCTGCGGGACGAGGGCGATCTCTTCGGACTGACCGTCGAGCAACTGCTGCCCATCCGTGCCTATGTCCTCGACATGGACAGCGGGCTGCCCAAGCGGGACCCGAAGACCGGCGAGGAGAAGATCGCGACGGTCTTCGCCAACCAGCAGGGCGAACCGAAGAAGAACGCCGTCGCCATGCTGGACGCCATCGCCGCGGCGAAGGAGGCCCCGCTGGCCCGGATCCTCACCGGACTCTCCATCCGTCATGTCGGGCCGGTCGCCGCCCAGGAGCTGGCCCGCCAGTTCCGGTCGATCGACCGGATCGAGGAGGCCACCGAGCAGGAGCTGTCCGACGCCGACGGCGTCGGGCCGATCATCGCCGCCTCGGTCAAGCAGTGGTTCGCCGAGGACTGGCACCGCGAGATCCTGCGCAAGTGGCGGGAGGCCGGGGTCCGGATGGAGGACGAGGGCGCCGGCGAGGACGAGGGGCCGCGGCCGCTCGAAGGACTCACCGTCGTCGTGACCGGCACCCTGACCGGGCACACCAGGGACGGTGCGAAGGACGCCCTGCAGAGCCGCGGAGCGAAGGTCACCGGCTCCGTCTCGAAGAAGACCTCCTTCGTCGTCGTCGGCGACAACCCCGGATCGAAATACGACAAGGCCATGCAGCTGAAAGTGCCCGTGCTGGACGAGGACGGCTTCGCCGTACTGCTCGACCAGGGACCCGACGCGGCACGCGAGGCCGCCGTTCCGGCCGAGGAGCAGTAGGGAGCAGTACGGGGAGCGTGCCGGCGGTGCCGGAGGGTGAAGAGGAGGTGACACACCGTCGGATTCACCCGATCGGCGCATAGCAGATGCTGACGAGTGGTCGGTCCGCATTCGGGCAAGAGCGGTAGACCGCTGCCCGTGGACCCCCTCGGCGGCCTACTGTTGGGAGACGCGCCCGCGGTACCCGCTCACCGCAGGGGACGGGGCGCCGTGGCACGGAACGGAACCATCGGGTGACATCGGCACCGCCGGCTGTGAGAGGGACGGAATGAAACCGACCGAGAACGCCGCACCGGTGTCGCGGCTGCAAGGTTTCACCGGCCTCACGCCCAAAGTGGGCGCCGTCGTCGTGGCCGTCGCCACGGTGCAGCTGGCGACCGGTTTCTACCGGACCGTGAGCAGCGGACACGCCCTCTTCCCGGACGGGAGGGCCGGCTGGTCGCTCGCCGTCCTCACCGGGATCGTCGTCGGTCATCTGGTCGCGCTCGGCCGCGACCGCTGGTGGGGCGGCACGGGTTCCGGAGCCGCCCTCACCCTCGCGGCACCGCCGGCTGTGAGAGGGACGGAATGAAACCGACCGAGAACGCCGCACCGGTGTCGCGGCTGCAAGGTTTCACCGGCCTCACGCCCAAAGTGGGCGCCGTCGTCGTGGCCGTCGCCACGGTGCAGCTGGCGACCGGTTTCTACCGGACCGTGAGCAGCGGACACGCCCTCTTCCCGGACGGGAGGGCCGGCTGGTCGCTCGCCGTCCTCACCGGGATCGTCGTCGGTCATCTGGTCGCGCTCGGCCGCGACCGCTGGTGGGGCGGCACGGGTTCCGGAGCCGCCCTCACCCTCGCCGTGCTCCTCCTCTACGGCTGGGTACCCGCGGGCCTGGTCAGCCTGGTCGTGGTCGTGCTCGTCGGTGTGGCCCGCAGACACCGCTGGTGGCAGGGGCTCCTGCACGGGGCGGTGGACATCCTGGGCGTGGGCGCCGCGGCGCTGGTCCTGGCGGCGTTCGGCGAGGTGCAGACCGTCGAGTCGCCCTGGCAGCCACTCGACTGGGGTATCGACGCCGTTCCGGAGGTCCTGCTGGCGGCGTCCACGTATCTGCTCGTCACCCGGGTCCTGCTGTGGTACGCGCGGTCCCCGCAGGGCGGCGGACTGCCGACGGTGGCCCGCACCGCGCTGCTGCGGCAGGGGCTCGTCGCCGTCGCGCTCCTCGGTATCGCGCCGTTGATCTGCGTCGTCGCGATCGCCATGCCTCTCCTGCTGCCCCTTTTCGCGGTCCCGCTGATCGCGCTGGACTCGACGCTGTGGATCGCCCGGGCCCGGGCGGAGGAGCAGCTGCGGGACCCGCTGACCGGGCTGCCGAACCGGCAGTGGCTGCTGGAGCGGACCTGGACGGCGCTGGAGGAGGCCGAGAGCCTCGGCAGCCGGGTCGGCCTCGTCCTCATCGACCTCGACCGCTTCCGCGCGGTCAACGACACCCTCGGCCACCTCGCCGGGGACCGGCTGCTGCTGCAGATAGCGGACCGGCTGCGCCTCGCCCTGCCGAAGGGCGCGGAGGCGGCCAGGCTCGGGGGCGACGAGTTCGCCGTGCTCCTGCCGATCACGGACTCCACCACCAGCACCCAGCGCGTCGCCCGCCATCTGGTCGCCGCGCTCTCCTCCCCGCTGGACCTCGACGGACTCACGCTGGTGCTGGAGGCCAGCGCCGGAGTCGCCGTCCACCCCGACCACGCACTGGACGCGGAGGGCCTGCTCCGGCGGGCGGACGTGGCGATGTACCAGGCCAAGCGCGACCGGACGGGCGTGGAGGTCTACGAGTCGAAGCGGGACAGCAACACCCCGGACCGGCTCGGCCTCCTCGGCGACCTGCGGCGCGCGCTGGACGCGGGCGAGGTGGAGCTGCACTACCAGCCGAAGGTCCGCTTCGACGGTCAGGTGGCCGGTCTGGAGGCGCTGGTCCGGTGGGTGCATCCGGAGCGGGGAAGAGTGCCCCCGGACGAGTTCATCGCCATAGCGGAGTCGTCCGGGCTGATGCCGCACCTCACGGAGTACGTCCTGGAGACGGCGCTGGCCCAGGTCGCCCGGTGGCGGGCGCAGGGCCTGTTCGTCCCGGTCGCCGTCAACGTGTCCCCGCGCGATGTGCACACCCCGGGGTTCGCGGGCGGCGTCGCGGCCCGGCTGGCCCGGCACGGTGTCCCGGCCGGCGCCCTGCAGCTGGAGATAACGGAACACGTGCTGCTGGAGGACCCGCAGCGGGCCGCGGACACCCTCGCGGGGCTGACCGGGCACGGCGTCAAGATGTCCCTGGACGACTTCGGCACGGGGTACTCCTCGCTGGTCCACCTGCGCAGACTGCCGGTCAGCGAGCTCAAGATCGACCGGTCGTTCGTGGCCCGGCTGGCCATCGACCACGAGGACGCGGAGATCGTCCGCTGCACGATCGACCTGGCCCACTCGCTCGGTCTGGTGGTCGTCGCCGAGGGTGTCGAGGACGACGAGACGTGGGAGCGGCTGCGGGACCTGGGCTGCGACGCGGTCCAGGGGTGGCTGGTGGCGGCCGCGATGCCGCCCCAGGAGACGACCGCGTGGCTGCGGTGAGGTGGTCGGAGGTGCCCGGTGGCCGCTTTGTCCTCAAGCGCCGGACGGGCTTGAAGTGCGTGCGGTGGTGGCCTCGGCATGGGGCGCCGGGCCGAGGGGGATTCCGCCCTGCGGCCGCTTCACCGAGCGGGTGTTCCCCGGGTGGCCGTACCCGGTACGGCCGACCCCATAGGATTGGGCCAAAACCACACACCAACCCCTGAGGATCGCTGCATGCCTGGCATCACGCGCGAGGAGGTCGCCCACCTCGCCCGGCTGGCGCGTCTGGAGCTGAAGGGCGAAGAGCTCGATCACTTCGCCGGTCAGCTCGACGACATCATCGGCGCGGTCGCCCGCGTCTCCGAGATCGCCGACCAAGACGTACCGCCGACCTCCCACCCGCTGCCGCTGACCAACGTCATGCGCGCGGACGAGGTCCGTCCGTCGCTCACCCCCGCGCAGGCGCTCTCCGGCGCCCCGGCCCAGGAGCAGCAGCGTTTCAAGGTGCCGCAGATCCTGGGGGAGGACTAAAAGTCATGACGGACATCAGCACCATCATCAAGCTCACCGCCGCCGAGATCGCCGAGAAGATCGCCTCGGGCGAGCTCACGGCCGTCGAGGTCACCGAGGCCCACCTGGCCCGGATCGAAGCCGTCGACGAGAAGGTCCACGCCTTCCTGCACATCGACCGCGAGGGCGCGCTCGCGCAGGCCCGCGCCGTCGACGCCAAGAAGGCGGCCGGCGAGAAACTGGGCCCGCTGGCCGGCGTCCCGCTCGCGCTGAAGGACATCTTCACCACCGAGGACATGCCGACCACCGTCGGCTCGAAGATCCTCGAAGGCTGGGTCCCGCCGTACGACGCGACCGTCACCAAGCGGCTGAAGGCCGCCGACGTCGTCATCCTCGGCAAGACCAACATGGACGAGTTCGCCATGGGGTCCTCCACCGAGAACAGCGCCTACGGCCCGACCGGCAACCCGTGGGACCTCACGCGCATCCCCGGCGGCTCCGGAGGCGGCTCCTCGGCCGCCCTCGCGTCGTTCGAGGCCCCGCTCGCCATCGGCACGGACACCGGCGGCTCCATCCGCCAGCCCGCCGCCGTCACCGGCACCGTCGGCGTCAAGCCCACCTACGGCGGCGTCTCCCGCTACGGCATGGTGGCCTTCTCGTCCTCCCTCGACCAGGGCGGGCCCTGCGCCCGCACGGTCCTGGACGCGGCCCTGCTGCACGAGGCGATCGCCGGGCACGACCCGCTCGACTCGACGTCCATCGACGCCCCGGTCCCGCCGGTCGTCGAGGCCGCGCGCAACGGCTCCGTACAGGGCATGCGCGTCGGCGTCGTGAAGCAGTTCTCGGGCGAGGGCTACCAGGCCGGTGTCGTCCAGCGCTTCAACGAGTCCGTCGAGCTGCTGAAGTCGCTCGGCGCCACGATCGTCGAGCTGGACTGCCCGTCCTTTGACCTCGGCCTTTCGGCGTACTACCTCATCGCGCCGTCCGAGTGCTCCTCGAACCTCGCCCGCTTCGACGCCATGCGATACGGCCTGCGGGTCGGCGACGACGGCACGAGGTCCGCCGAGGACGTCACCGCGCTCACCCGCGAGGCCGGCTTCGGCGACGAGGTCAAGCGCCGCATCATCCTCGGCACGTACGCACTGAGCTCCGGCTACTACGACGCGTACTACGGCTCGGCGCAGAAGGTCCGCACGCTGATCACGCGGGACTTCGAGAAGGCCTTCGAGCAGGTCGACGTCATCGTCTCGCCGACGACGCCCACCACCGCCTTCCCGATCGGCGAGCGCGCCGACGACCCGATGGCGATGTACCTCGCGGACCTGTGCACCATTCCGACCAACCTGGCCGGCAACGCCGCCATGTCGCTGCCCTGCGGCCTGGCGCCGGAGGACGGTCTCCCCGTCGGGCTGCAGATCATCGCCCCCGCCATGAAGGACGACCGGCTGTACAAGGTCGGAGCCGCCGTCGAGGCCGCATTCGTGGAAAAGTGGGGACACCCGCTGCTTGAGGAGGCTCCGTCGCTATGAGCGCAATGGCTAAGAAGGCCAAGAACTTCAAGAAGTCCAAGACCGGCGCGTACGTATCCATGGGTACGACCGCCTTCGGCGCGCTCAGCGTGTTCAAGCAGGTCAAGATGGCCCGCCAGGACAACGACACACTGCGGCTGATCGACGCCGCCGTATCCGCCGCCGCGATCGTGACCGGACTCGCCATCCTTTACCGCGAGCTCAAGCGTCTCGGCGACGACGACGTCCTGCTGGGCTGAGAGGGAAGTTTCAGTGACTGTCATTGACCTGGAGTCGTACGAGGACGCCCTCGCGACGTACGACCCCGTCATGGGCCTCGAAGTCCATGTCGAGCTCGGCACCAAGACCAAGATGTTCTGCGGCTGCTCCACCGAGCTCAAGCAGGACGCCAACTCGCAGACCTGCCCGGTCTGCCTCGGGCTGCCCGGCGCGCTGCCGGTCGTGAACGAGATCGGCGTCGAGTCCGCCATCAAGATCGGTCTCGCGCTGAACTGCGAGATCGCCGAGTGGTGCCGCTTCGCCCGGAAGAACTACTTCTATCCGGACATGCCGAAGAACTTCCAGACCTCGCAGTACGACGAGCCGATCGCCTTCGACGGCTATCTGGACGTCCAGCTGGAGGACGGGGAGATCTTCCGGGTGCAGATCGAGCGCGCCCACATGGAGGAGGACACCGGCAAGTCGACGCACGTCGGTGGTGCCACCGGCCGCATCCACGGCGCGTCCCACTCCCTGCTCGACTACAACCGCGCGGGCATCCCGCTCATCGAGATCGTCACCAAGCCGATCGAGGGAGCGGGCGCCCGGGCCCCCGAGGTCGCCAAGGCGTACGTCGCCGAGCTCCGCGAGCTCATCAAGGCGCTCGGCGTCTCGGAGGCCCGCATGGAGATGGGCCAGATGCGCTGCGACGTGAACCTGTCGCTGCGCCCGCACGGCCGCGAGGCGTTCGGAACCCGTTCCGAGACGAAGAACGTGAACTCGCTGCGTTCCGTCGAGCGTGCCGCCCGCTTCGAGATCCAGCGCCACGCCGCGGTGCTGAACTCGGGCGGCACGATCGTGCAGGAGACCCGGCACTTCCACGAGGAGGACGGCTCCACCACGGCCGGCCGCATCAAGGACAACGCCGAGGACTACCGCTACTTCCCCGAACCCGACCTGGTGCCGGTCGCCCCGGCCCGGGACTGGGTCGAGGAGCTTCGCAAGGGGCTCCCCGAGCTGCCGCGGCTGCGCCGCGCCCGGCTCAAGGAGGAGTGGGGCGTCTCCGAACACGACATGCAGTCCATCCTCAACGCCGGCGCGGTCGATCTGATCGTGGCCACGACCGAGGCGGGCGCTCCGGCGGACCAGGCCCGCAAGTGGTGGATGGGCGAGCTCGCCCGTAACGCCAACGAGACCGGCCGCGCCCTCGACGAGCTGGGTGTCACCCCGGCTCAGGTCGCCCGGGTCGCCGAGCTCGTCGCCTCCGGCGACCTCAACGACAAGCTGGCCCGGCAGGTCCTGGAGGGCGTCCTCGCGGGCGAGGGCGACCCCGACACCGTCGTCGAGAAGCGCGGCCTGAAGGTCGTCTCCGACGAGGGCGCGCTGTCCACGGCCGTGGACGAGGCCATCGCGGGCAACGCCGCCATCGCGGACAAGATCCGCGGCGGCAAGGTCGCGGCCGCCGGTGCGCTCGTCGGCGCCGTCATGAAGGCCACCCGGGGCCAGGCGGACGCGGCCCGGGTGCGCGAGCTGATCCTGGAGAAGCTCGGCGTCGAGGGCTGAGGTCCTCCGTACGTCCCCGAAGGGGCGGTGCAACCGGTTCTCCACCGGTTGCACCGCCCCTTCGTGCGTGACCCGTCGGCGTCACCTCTTGAGCGTCGGGGCCCCGAGGATCAGGTTGCCCATCTCGCAGTCGTCGGCGGGGTCGGCGTACGAGATGCTCAGCCGGAGCACGCCGGTGACCGGCACCGAGATGGTCTTCGGCTTGCCCAGCAGCACCTCACCGGTGAAACCGGGCTCGCCGTCGATCTCGATGGTGACCCGGGCGGACTTGTTCGACGAGTTGTCGTCGACCCCCGCGAGCATGGTCAGGGTCTTCCACTCGCGGCTCAGGTTGTACTCGGCGGACCCGTTGCACCCCGCGTCACCGCCGTCCGGCACCAGGGCCGTGTCGTAGTACTTGCTGTTCAGGGTGCCGTTCCCGACGGCGAGGGCCGCGTACTGGCCGGTGGCGACGGGGTCCAGGGTGGTGAGCGACTTGGTGTCGGACTCGGCGGCCTCCGGGGGAGTGCCGGTGCCGTCCGAGGCTTCCGGGGAGCCGCTCGGTGTCGTCTCCGAGCCGTCGGGCTGCGCGGCCGGCTCCGTGGTCGTGACGGTCACGGTCGGCGTGGCCTTCGCCCCCTTGTCGTCCCCCTTCTCGTCGTCCCCGGCCCGAAGGGCCTGGACACCGATCGTGGCCAGCGCGGCCACCAGCGCCAGCGAGAGGAGCGGTACGAGGACGGGCCGGCGCTTCTTCGGGGCGGGCACGGCCTGCGCCGCGCCGTCCTGCTTCGTCGGGAACGGCGAGTCCTGGCGCAGGGACTGCGCGGGGACGGGGCCGGGTGACGCCGGTCCGGACGGCGCCGGCTGCGACGGACCGGGGTTCACCGTCGTCGGCAGCGGAACTCCCGGATCGGAGGAGGCGGTGACCGGCGGCGGGAAGGCGGGCTGGGCGTCCGGCCTTCCGGGCGGGGCCACGGGGCTTCCCGGTCCTGCGGGGATTCCTGACCGTGCGGGACCTCCCGGTCCTGCGGGGCTTCCCGGCGCTGCGGGGCTTCCCGGTCCTGCGGGGTTTCCCGGCGGGAGCAGCGGCGGCGGCGGCACGGCGGCGGGGACGGCCGCCGGCGGTGTGTCCCGGAGGGACTCCGCGGGTGGCGCGGGTCGCACCGATGACCCCGTGACCGTGGTCGACACCACGGCCGAGCGCACGTCCTTCACCCACGCGGACAGGCTCTCCGGCCGCCCGTCCGGTTCCGCCGCGCAGACGGAGAGGATGCGCTCACAGCGCTCCGGCGTCGCGGCCGCCACCTGGGGGAGTGCCCGCAGGGCGGCGCGCAGCTGCTCGGGGGTGCTGGGCGGGGCCTGGCCGCTGAGCAGGAAGTAGGCGATCGCGCCGAAGGCGTACCGGTCGGTGTTCGGCGTCCGTTTGCCCTCGAAGACCTCGGGCGCGGCGTACCCGGGCGTGAACCAGACCTCCGCCGTCTGATGGTCCGCGGTCAGCTTGCTCAGCCCGAAGTCGACGAGCGTGGCCTGGCCGTGCCCGTCGACCATGACGTTGCCGGGGGAGAGGTCGCCGTGGACGACGGTGCGCCCGGACGGCGTCGCCCGGCCCGAGTGCAGCCAGTCCAGCACGTCCGCGAGCTGTTCCAGCGTCCGCAGCACCTCCCGGCGCTCGGCGTGGCCGGCGAGGGTCCGCTCGGCGCGCCAGTCCCGCAGGTCGAGGCCGTCCACATGGTTCATGACCAGGACCAGGGCCCGCCCGGCAGCGGTCGAGGCGTCCCCGGCGCCATGGATCGGCGGGCCCTCGAAGTGCTCGCGCACACCGACGACACCGGGCCGGTTCACGAACCGCAGCAGCTCCGCCTGCTCCTGCCACTTCGCGCTGAGGCGCTGGAACTGCTCGATGGTGATCGTGGTCTTCGAGTCCAGGACCTTCACGACGACGGTCTCGGGGGCCCCGTCGAGCTCTATCTCCGCGCGGTAGAGGACGGCCTCGCCGCCCCGGCCGATGGAATTGAGCAGACGGTATCTGTCCGGAGTCGCATCCGGTCCGATGTGGTGCGTCGCGCTGTTCAAACTATCCCCCCAGGGACGGTAATTGACGAGTCATAAGATAGCCGGGTCGGTGCTTTCCCGGTCAACGGAGGCAGAGGACGGGCTCCCGTCCGCCGCTGCCTTCCCGCCGGCGGGGCCGCGTGCGCGCCTCCGCCGTACGGCGGTGCTCATGTCGCTCATATGTGGACCTGATCCCTGTGAGTAAGGCCACGAAACGGACAAACGATCACAGTTGGCTGCCAGAGTGACGGTTCTCAAGGTCATGCGTTCTCACACGGACGGTTCTGCCGAACCTCCGTGGAGACCACGAACCCGCAGGGAGTACGTCCCTTGGCTGCCATCGCCCGCTGGTGCGTCACGCACCGCCTCCTCGCCGTGCTCATCTGGCTGCTCGCCCTCGGCGGCACGGCGGCCGCAGCGGGGTTCGCGGGTTCCGCCTACTCCAACGACTACGAGGCCCCGGGCACCGAGTCGGGACGCGCGGCCGAGCTGCTGAAGGACGGCTTCACGGATCTCGGCGGTGACACCGACACCATCGTCTGGCACACCGATGACTCCACCGTGCGGGCCGCCGACGTGACCCAGAAGATGACCGCCACCCTGAACGCCGTCGAACGGCTGCCCGGCGTCGGCGCCGTCACCGGGCCGTACACGGACCCCGGATCCGGGCAGATCAGTGCCGACGGACACACCGCCTACGCCACCGTCACCTTCGACCGGCAGGCGGACGACGTACCGGCCGGGCAGGCCAGGGCCGTCGTCGATACCGCCAAGGCCGCCGCGGGCGACCACCTCCAGGTCGAACTGGGCGGCTCGGCCATAGCCCTCACCGAAGCACCGGGCGCGCACCTCAGCGAGGCCGTCGGGGTCGTCGTCGCCGCCGTCGTGCTCTTCCTCGCCTTCGGTTCGCTCGCCGCGAGCATGCTGCCCATCGCCACCGCCCTCGTCTCGGTCGGCACGGCGTACGCGGGCATCGTGCTCCTCGGACACGTGATGACGGTCGCCGACTTCGCCCCCATGCTGGGCATGCTCATCGGACTCGGCGTCGGGATCGACTACGCGCTCTTCATCGTGACCCGGCACCGCAGAGGGCTACGGCGCGGCATGTCCGTCCCCGAGGCGGCGCAGAACGCGGTCGCGACGACGGGGCGGGCCGTCGTCTTCGCCGGGGCCACCGTCTGCATCGCGCTCCTGGGGATGCTGATCCTGCGGCTGAGCTTCCTCAACGGGGTCGCCATCGCCGCGTCGCTCACCGTCGTCCTGACCGTGATCGCCTCGGTGACCCTGCTGCCCGCTCTGCTGTCCCTCATCGGCATGCGTGCGCTGAACCGGCGCGAGCGCCGGCGGCTGGCCGAGCACGGTCCGCAGCCGGATCCGGCCACCGGTTTCGCCGCCCGCTGGTCCGCCTTCGTGGAACGGCACCCCAAACTGCTCGGCGCTCTCGCCGCCGTCGTGATGCTGGTCCTCGCGCTCCCCACCTTCTCGCTCCACCTGGGCAGTGCCGACCAGGGCAACAACGCCCGGTCCTCGACCACCCGGCAGGCGTACGACCTGCTCGCCGACGGCTTCGGCCCCGGTGTCAACGGCCCCCTGACCGTCGCCGCGCATCTGGACGGTGCCGACGACCGGCTCGCGATGAGCGCCCTGCCGGCGACGCTGCGCGCCACCGACGGGGTGGCCTGGGCCTACCCGGTGACGTACAACTCCAGCGGCGACACCGCCTACGTCACCGTCGTCCCGGACTCGGAACCCCAGTCCCGGCAGACCAGCGAGCTCGTCGAGCGGCTGCGGACGGACGTCCTGCCGAAGGCGTCCGAGAACACCTCGCTCCAGACCCATGTGGGCGGCGTGACGGCCAGCTACGACGACTTCGCGCAGATCATCATCGGCAAGCTCCCGCTCTTCATCGGCGTCGTCGTGGGACTCGGCTGTCTGCTCCTGCTGATCGCCTTCAGGTCGGTCGGCATCCCGCTGAAGGCCGCGGCGATGAACGTGGCGGCGGTGGCCTCCTCGTTCGGTGTCGTCGTCGCGATCTTCCAGTGGGGCTGGGGGAGCGAGCTGCTGGGTCTGGGCAGCGCGGGCCCCATCGAGCCGTTCCTTCCGGTGATCATGGTGTCCGTGCTCTTCGGCCTCTCCATGGACTACCAGGTCTTCCTGGTCGGCCGGATGTACGAGGAATGGCTGGAGACCGGTGACAACCGGCGGGCGGTCAGGGTCGGCCTGGCCGAGACCAGCCGGGTGATCAACTCGGCCGCCGTGATCATGATCTCGGTCTTTCTCGCCTTCGTGCTCAGTGGCGACCGGGTCATCGCGATGTTCGGCATCGCGCTCGCCGCGGCCGTGGCCCTGGACGCGTTCGTCCTGCGTACGCTGCTGGTCCCCGCCCTCATGCACCTGCTGGGTGGAGCGAACTGGTGGCTGCCCGGCTGGCTGGACCGGCGGCTGCCGCGCATCAGCATCGAACCGCCCGACTGCGGAACCCCGCGAGCGAGGATCCCGGCGGCGTACGCGGGCGAGTCCGGGAGCGACGAGGTCACAACGGCCGCACAGCGCGTTCACTGACCGGTGCGGTGCGGTGCGGTGCGGTGCGGTGCCTGAGCCGTGGTCCGGCGCGAACGGGCCGTTAAGAGGGTTCTCATCTGCTCCGCCTAGCGTGCGGCAGATGAACTCCACGACCCCCACGACCACCACCACTCCCACCGACCCCGTCGCCGAGGGCGACGGCGAGGCGAGCACCGCCGGGAAGACGACCGCCGGGAACACCACGGAGAAGGCCGCCACCGACGCCGCCGCGACCGAGGGGACGACGACGCGGCTCGACAAGGCGGGCCCGGAGTCCGGCGCCGACGCGGAGCAGGACCTCGACCGGGAAGGTCACGACGACGCCCTCGACCCGGACCTCGACGTCGACCTGGACGACGACGAGTCGCACAAGGAGTCCGCGGGCCTCGGCACCGCCGCAGCGGCCGTCGTCTCCGTCGGGCTCGCCATCGTCTCCCTCAGCGGCGCCTGGAGCGGCCGGGTCGCCGCCGAGCGCGAGACGCTGATCGGGCAGTTCAAGACCTCGTCCGGCGCCACGGCCTCGCAGCAGATCTCCGAGATCTACGGCGACGCATGGCACGCCACCGCGCTGGTCAACGGCCTCTTCGGCCTGCTCGCGCTGCTCGTCGGCGTCTACGTCCTGGTCCGCCCGGCGTTCGGTGCCCCGTCCGCACACCCGCAGCCGGGCTGGATCCGCGCGGTCGCCAAGGGCGGCATCGCCCTGGGTGTGCTGGGCGTGCTGATCGCCGTGTGCATGTACTTCGACCTCATCGTCGCGCTGCCGACCGCGCCGGCCGCGGCCGGCTAGGCCGTCGGGGCCCGTACGCCGGCCCGTGGCGCGGTCTAAGGCATCGGTGAGTACCCCGGGCCGGCCCGTGCGGTGGCGTAAGCCCCTCCCTAAGGCCCCCGGGCGCCACAGATGCGGAACTCGCCCGATGCGGCACCACCCCCTGGGGGACGACAGTGGTGGCACGGCAGAAGCACTGCCGCCACCGAGGCCCAACGGGCCCGTCCCCAGGGGGAATCACATGTACGAGCTGGAACTCCACAAGATCCGGGCAGCCGAATTCGTCCGCCGTGCCGCCGACGAGCGGCTCGTCCGGGAGGCCCGCCGCGCCCGTAAGGCGGCGGCCCGCGGTTCCGCGCGCCAGGAACGCGAGAGGACGGTGAGTGCGGGCACGGACCGGGAGCGGTTCGCGCACGCCGCTTGAGGGCGGGCGACCGTGACGGTCCGGCTTCCCGGCTCCGCGCTGTCGGACCCGTGTGCGATGCTCGGCGGCGTGGAGACCAGGTCAGTCAGTCCCGTGTTCGTCGGCCGCACAGGTGAACTCACCGCGCTCACCGACGCACTCGCCCGCGCCACCGCCGCCGGCACCGCCCCGTCCGGCGGTGGCGGCGGCGAGCCGCAGGCCCTCCTCGTCGGCGGCGAGGCGGGCGTCGGCAAGACCCGTCTGGTCGAGGAGTTCCTCGCGGTGGCGGTCCGCCGCGGGGCCGTCGTCGGGGTCGGCGGCTGCGTCGAGATCGGAGCAGACGGCCTGCCGTACGCCCCGTTCTCCACCGCCCTGCGCGCCCTGAACCGCATCCTGCCCGAGGAGATGGCCGAGGCCTGCGCGGGCCAGGAGGGCGAACTGGCCCGGCTCCTTCCGGAACTCGGCGAAGCCGGCCGGGAGGCGGCCGACGAACACGGCACCGCCCGCCTCTTCGAGCTCACCGCCAGACTGCTGGAGCGCATCTCCGCGGACCGCACCGTCGTGCTCGTCCTGGAGGACCTGCACTGGGCCGACTCCTCCACCCGGCATCTGCTCGCCTACCTCTTCCGTACGCTGCGCAGCGGCCGCCTCGTCGTGATCGGCACCTACCGCGCCGACGACATCCACCGCCGCCATCCGCTGCGCCCCCTGCTGGCCGAGCTGGACCGGCTGCGCACCGTGCGCCGCATCGAGCTCGCGCGGTTCAGCCGGGCCGAGGTCCGCCGCCAGCTCACCGGCATCCTCGCGGGCTCCCCCGAACCCGCCCTGGTGGACGAGATCTTCGAGCGTTCCGACGGAAACGCCTTCTTCGTCGAGGAGCTCGCCTGCAGCATGGAGTGCGGTGACGGGGCCGCCGGGCTGCCCGGCTCCCTGCGCGACCTCCTCCTCGTCCGCGTCGAGGCCCTGTCCGACGACGCCCAGAGGATCGCCCGCATCGTCGCCGAAGGCGGCTCGGCGGTCGAGTACGAACTGCTGGCCGCCGTCGCCGGCCTCACCGAGGACGAGCTGATCGAGGCCCTCCGCGGAGCCGTCGGCGCCAATCTGCTGCTCACCACCCCGGAGGGCAACGGCTACCGCTTCCGGCACTCCCTGGTCCGCGAAGCCGTCAGCGACGACCTCCTCCCCGGCGAACGCTCCCGGCTCAACCGGCGCTACGCCCAGGCACTGGAGGCCGACCCCACCCTGGTCCGAGACGGCGAGCGAGCCACGCGCCTGGCCAGCTACTGGTACGGGGCGCACGATCCGGCCAAGGCCCTGCCCGCCGTCCTGAAGGCCTCGGTCGAAGCCCGCCGCCGTAACGCCTACGCCGAGCAACTGCGGCTGCTGGAGCGGGCGATGGAGCTGTGGGACGACGTCCCCGACACGATACGCGCCACCCTGCGGCCCATCGACTACGCCGAGGTCTATCCGGCCTGCGGCAGCCACGACGGGTCCGCCCCGCTGAGCCATCTCGACCTGCTGGCCGAAGCCACCGTCGCCGCCCGCTTCGGCGGTGAACGCGAACGGGCGCTCACCCTCTGCAAGAAGGCCCTGCGCGTCCTGGAGAGCGAGGACGACGCCCTGCGCGCCGCCTGGTTCTGGGTCCAGCGCTCCCGCCTGGTCCAGGACCTCACCCGGGGCGACGGCTGGGACGAACTGGCCACGGCGGAGGAGCTCGTCCGCGGCCTGCCCCCGTCGGCCGTGCACGCGGACGTCCTGACGAGTGTGGCCGGCTGGGGCGCCCTGCACCGGCCCGGCGCCGGGACGCTCGCGGCAGCCGACCGGGCCGTGGAGTACGCCCGGCTGGTCGGCGACGAGTCCATCGAGCTGCACGCGCGGCTGACCCGCGCCTGGCTGAACGCCGACGCCGGGGCCGTCGACGAGGGCATCGCCGAGCTGTACGCCGCCCGTGACCGGGCCGAGGAGCTCTGCCTCGTCGGCGTCATGGGCCGGGCGGCGATCAACCTTCCCTCCACCCTCGAATCCATGGGCCGGTCGCTGGAAGCGGTGGCCGAGGCGGACCACGGCATCGAGGTCTGCCACAGCCACGGTGTCGCGGACATGGAGTCCTGGGCCCGCACCAACCAGGCGATGTCGCTGTTCTCCCTGGGCCGCTGGGACGAGGCGCTGGCCACGACCGAGGCGGCCTCCCGCACCGCGCTGTCCCGGAAGTCCCAGGGACTCGTCGCGGCCCGCCGTACCGAAGTCGCCCTGGCGCGCGGTGAACTCGCCGATGCCGAACAGCAACTGGCCCTGGCCCGAAGGTGTTTCGGTTCCAGCGATCCTCAGCCGCAGCACTTCATCAACATGGTCCGCCACACCGTCGTCATCGCCGTGCAACAGGGGAGGCTGCCCGAGGCGCGGGCCGCCTTCGAAGCCCAGGCGGAGCAGGGTTTCCCGCCCGGCACCCAGCGGTACGCCTTCCCGCTGCTGCACGTCGTCGCGGCGGCGGAGGCCGACGCCCGGGGCCTGCCCGCCACGGAACCGGGCCGGCCGGGCATCCTCGCGCTCGTCCGCAGCCACCTCAAGCGGCTGCCGGCACTCATCCCCGTATGGGCGGCCCACGGTGTCCTGATCGACGCCGAACTGGCCCGGGCCGAAGGCCTCGACACCCCGGACCACTGGTCCCGCGCCGCCGAGGCCTTCGCACCCCTGCACCGCCCCTACGAACTGGCCCAGATCCGCCATCGGTGGGCGGAAGCCCTCCTCATCGCCTCGGGCGACCGCACGGCGGCCACCGCGCTGCTGCGCGACGCCCACAGCACCGCCCGACGGCTCGGGGCGCGCCCGCTGGCCGAGACCATCGAGCTGCTGGCCGGCCGCGCCCGCATCACCCTCACCGGTCCCGGCCAGGAGGCCCTTCCCGGCCCGGACGAGGACATCCCGGTGGCTGTCACCGTCCCGGACCACGGTGACGAGCAGGGCGGCCGGGACCGCTCGGAGGAACAGCTCAGGGCCGCGGCGGCGGCTGCCGTGCAGTCCTTCGGGCTGACCCCGCGCGAGCAGGAGGTGCACCGGCTCGTGGCCGCGGGGCACACCAACCGCAAAATCGCCGAGGAGCTCTACATCTCGC
The DNA here is from genome assembly GCF_008042275.1 of Streptomyces sp. OR43. Taxonomy (GTDB): domain Bacteria; phylum Actinomycetota; class Actinomycetes; order Streptomycetales; family Streptomycetaceae; genus Streptomyces. Next base: position 3,393,180 of record NZ_RDBK01000043.1, read on the forward strand.
CCAAGACCGCGAGCGTGCACGTCTCCAACATCCTCGCCAAGCTCGGCGTCACGGGCCGCGGCGAGGCCGCCGCGCTCGCCCACCGGCTGCGGCTGTACCGAATGCCGAAGGAGTAGGGCCGCTCGTCCGGGCGGGCGGGGCGAGCCGGGTCAGGCCCCGTCGCCCCCATCACCGTCGCCGCCCGATCCGCCGCCCCCGTCACCGTCCGCACCTGCCCCGTCGCCGCCCGATCCGCCGCCCTCATCCGGCTCGTCGCCGTCGCCGGTCCCGTCCGGCTCGCCGGGGTCCCCGTCGCCGTCCTCGTCACGGCGGCGGACCACGACCTTGCCCGAGGTCAGGTCGATGGGGCCGCGCGCGGGGTCGCCGACGCCGAGATCCACCCGGGTCAGCTCCAGCCGCTTCTGCTCCTCGGCGGTGTGCTTACGACCGGGTGCGAAGAGTTCCTCGAAGAAGTTGAACACGGGCCGCGCACCCTTCCGCCACGTGTGGCCGCCAGGACCTCTCGGCCGAGAAGTCCTACCGCACCTCGACCACCAGGATCTTGTCGTCCCCCGGCTTCGGGGTGCCACGTGAGTCCGTCTCGCTCGTCACGAGCCAGAGCTTGTTTCCGCCCGCCGCCAGCACGGTGCGCAGACGGCCGTACTTTCCCTCCAGGAACGACTGGGGTGCCGCCAGAGGTTCCTTGTCCGCCGTACCGGACAGCGGGATCCGCCAGAGCCGCTCACCCCGCAGACCGGCCATCCAGATCGAGCCCTTGACGAAGGCGATGCCGCTCGGGGACGCCTCCGACGTCTTCCACTGTGCCACGGGGTCGATGAATCCGGCCTTACCCGCCTTGCCCTCGACCTCGGGCCAGCCGTAGTTCCCGCCCGGCACGATCCGGTTCAGCTCGTCCCAGGTGTCCTGGCCGAACTCGGCCGCCCACAGTTGCTTGTTACCGTCCCAGGCCAGCCCCTGCACATTGCGGTGACCGTACGAATACACCACGGAGTCGGCCTCCGGATTGCCGTGCAGCGGCTCACCGTCCGGGGTCATCCGCAGGATCTTGCCGGCCAGGGACTCCTTGTCCTGCGCGCGGCCGTCGTCCCCCGTCTCACCCGTGCCCGCGTACAGCATGCGGTCCGGGCCGAAGGCGATCCGGCCGCCGTTGTGGATGGCGCCCTTCGGGATGC
>NZ_RDBK01000043.1:3394451-3515304 GCF_008042275.1 Streptomyces sp. OR43
GGATCGTGTCCGGGGCGCCCAGCAGCTGGCCCGGCGTCGTCCCGTCCTCGTCGTAGAGCATGCGGGCGATGCGGTTGTCCGACGCCGTGGTGAAGTACGCGTACACCAGGTGGTCCGTGCCGTAGTCGGGGGAGACCGCGAGGCCCAGCAGTCCGCCCTCGCCGGCCGGCGCCACCCCTGGGACGGTGCCCAGCAGCGTCTTCTTGCCGCTCTTCGCGTTGATCCGGGTGATCGTCCCCTTGTCGCGCGAGCCCACCAGCAGATCGCCGTCCGGCAGCTTCGCGAGACCCCACGGCGATTCCAGACCCTCCGTGAGGGTCGAGACCACCTTCACCGAGCCCTTGGCGGGCGGCAGACCGGCCGCGGGGCGCGAGGCGGACGGAGACGTGGACGGCGAGGCGGCCCGGCTGGAGGGGGCCGCGGGGGAGGCGGGCGGTGAACTCGCGCCCTGGCCCGCCGTGCTCTCGGCACCCTCCTGCGAGGAGCACCCCGCGGTGAGGATCAGGGCGCCGGCCGCCAGCACGGCCACCGCGCCCCGCCGCGCACCCCGGCCATTCCCGCGGGGCGTCGCGCGACGCCCCGCCGGTTCCCGCACAGATCCGAACCTCGCACCGCGCACAGCACCGACCCCTTCGACGACCGCCTGTCCCCTGTTCTTACACCGCGGCCGCACCCAGGGTTCCCGAAGCCCGGGTACTTTCTCGCTCGGCGATCAAACTTCACACGCCGACGCGGTGTACGGGCGCTCAGTCCCACGACTCCCGTGCGGCCGGGAGCCGTTCGATCTCGTCGAGGTCCCGGTCCGTCAGCGTCAGCCCGGCCGCCCCCGCGTTCTCGACGGCCCACCGCTCCTGCTTGGTCCCCGGCACGGGCACGATGTGGGGCCCCTGCCGCAGCACCCAGGCCAGCGCCACCTGCGCCGGTGTCGCCCCGTGCCGCTCCGCGATCCGCCGCAGCCCCACGACCACCGGCTGGTTCGCGGCCATCATCTCGGCGGTGAACCGCGGATGCCTGGCCCGCAGATCCTCCGGCTCGAAACCCTGCCCCGGAGTGAGCGTGCCCGTCAGATAGCCGCTGCCCAGCGGCATCGCGGCCAGCACCCCGACCCCGCGCGCCGCACACCACGGCACCAGCGCCTCCAGCGCCTGCGGGGACCACACGGAGAGCTCCGCCTGCACGGCGCTCACGGGAAAGACCTGCTGGACCCGCTCCAGCTGCCGGATCGTTTCGTCGTGCGTCCGCGCTCCCCGCCGGCGAGCGGCCCTGGCCCCGACCGCGGACAGCCCGAGCGCCCGGACCTTGCCCGCGTTCACGAGCTCCGCCATCGCGCCCCAGGTCTCCTCGACGGGCACCTCGGGATCGGCCCGGTGGAGCTGGTACAGATCGATCACATCCGTCTGCAGCCGCCGCAGCGAGGCGTCGCAGGCCCGCCGCACATAGCCGGGACGGCCGTTGGCCACGATGTGCTGATCACCCACCAGCAGACCGCACTTGGTAGAGAGGAAGGCCTGCTCACGGCGGCCCTTCAACGCCCGCCCCACCAGCAGCTCATTGGTGAACGGCCCGTACATGTCGGCGGTGTCGAACAGGTCGACACCCGCGTCGAGCGCCGCGTGCACCGCGCGCAGCGCCTCGTCACCACGCTGCCGCGAGGCGCTGTACGCCCAGCTCATCGGCATACAGCCGAGACCGACGGCGCCCACGGCGAGCGCCGCCGCACCGAGACTTCTGCGCTCCAACTCCCCGAACCCTCCCTCGCACCGCACCCCCAAAACTAACCTCTGCGCCCAGCCGGGCTTCGCATAGCCTCCTGACCATGACTTCCACCACGCGAACCGCCCCTGCCCCCGACGTATGGCTGCCCTTCCGGGCCGACGAGATCGAGGGACTGCCCGAGGGCCTCAACTACCGCTTCTGGGACGGGGGACCGGACTTCCCCGCCGACCCCGCCCACTGCGCCTTCTACGTCGTCCCCTACATGAAGGGACCGACGGTCGCGGTCCGCCCGCTCGACGGCATGAGCGGCGTCCAGGTCGTGCAGACGCTCTCCGCGGGCATCGACCATGTGGAGCCGGGCCTCGGGCTGTTGCCCGCGGGCGTACGGCTGTGCAACGCCAAGGGGGTCCACGAGGCGTCCACCGCCGAACTGACCCTCGCGCTGGTCCTCGCCTCGCTGCGCGGGTTCCCCGGATTCGTGCACGGCCAGGACAAGGAGGAGTGGCGGTCCGGCTTCTACCCCGCCCTGGCCGACAAGTCCGTGCTGATCGTGGGCTACGGATCGATCGGCTCCGCCATCGAGGACCGGCTCGCGCCCTTCGAGTGCGCGCGGGTGGCGCGCGTCGCGCGCTCCGCACGGACAACCGCACGCGGCCCCGTACACACACTCGACGACCTGCCCGCGCTGCTGCCAGAGTCCGATGTCGTCATCCTGTCCACCCCGCTGAACCCGTCCACACAGGGGCTGGTCGGCGCGGACTTCCTCGCCGCGATGCCGGACGGAGCGCTGCTCGTGAACGTGGCCCGCGGCGGTGTCGTCGACACCAAGGCCCTGTTGTCCGAACTCGAGTCCGGCCGGCTGCGCGCCGCCCTCGACGTCACGGACCCGGAACCGCTCCCTTCCGGCCATCCCCTCTGGCATGCTCCGAACGTCCTCATCACTCCGCATGTGGGCGGCAGCACCTCGGCGTTCCTGCCGCGCGCCAAGCGCCTGCTGGCCGGACAGCTCAGCCGTTTCGCCGCGGGAGAGCCGGTGCACAACGTCGTGCGCACCACCGGCTGAACACGCCACGGGCACCTTCCGTACCCCTGTGTGCCGACAACTCCGCAGGTCGTTACGGAGAGTAGAGGAACTATGTCCCTGCGTGACGAGTCTGGTGTATCGTCCCGAAAGGGGGGCTGCGCCGTGGAAGGGGCGGCGCCGGGGAGGAAGCCACACGCGAGGGGGGCGAGGGCGATGTACGGCCGATGGGCGAACGATCCGACACGGCAGGGCGGCCGACGGCGGCCGACGGTGCGTCCGGTGCGCCGGCGCCGCGGTCGTCCGGCGGCATCGGGGGCACCCCGGTGAGCGCGCCGGCGAGCGCCCGCGCGGCATTCCTGGCCCGTCGGCCTGCCGTCGGCCGGGCGCCCGCGATCATCCCGCGGCTCCTTCTCGGACTCGTCTGCGCCGCTTACGGGGTGGGTGCGGCCGTGGGCTGGGGCTCGGCGCGACTCGCCCTGTTCATGGGGGACTTCGGCCTGAGCGCGGCCGCCCTGGTCGCCGCCGTCTCCTGTTTCCTGTTCGCGCGTTCGGCCGACAACAGGTTCCGGCCGGCCTGGCTGCTGTTCTCGCTCTCCTCCCTGATGGCCGCGGCGGGCAACGCGGTCTGGGGCTGGTACGAGTGCGTGCGCGAGGCCGAGGTGCCCAGCCCCTCCCTGGCCGACCTCTTCTTCCTGTGCTTCGCGCCGCCCGCCATCGTGGGGCTGCTGGTCCTCGCCAAACGCCCCGTCACCCGGGCCGGCTGGGTCTGTCTGGTTCTCGACGCCTGGCTGATCGGCGGATCGCTGCTCACACTGTCCTGGAGCCTCGCCCTCGCCCACACCGCGCACCTCGCGGACGTGGAGGGCGCCAGCGTGGCCCGCGCGGCCCTCTCGCTGGCCTACCCGCTGCTCGACATCGTGCTGGTCTCCATGGTGCTCGCCCTGCACTTCCGGCGCTCCAGCGTCAACCGTGCCGCCGTGAACACCGCCATCGCCGCGCTGGCCCTCACGGTCCTGTGCGACGCGCTGTTCACCTCACCGCTGCTGCGCCAGACCTACCAGTCCGGCCAGTTGCTCGACGCCGGCTGGTTCGCCGGTTCGCTGCTCCTCGCGTACGCCCCCTGGGGCGTCGCCCGCGACGACGCCGAAGCCGACCGGCCCGTGTCCCGTACCGCCAGCCGCCCCATCTCCGGTTCGCTGGCCGCGCTCACGCCGTATCTGGCCGCCGCCGTCTGCACGCTGGGCATTCTCTACAACGTCATCGAGGGCCGCCGGGTGGACCGTGTCGTGGTCTTCACCGGGTGCACGGTGGTGCTCGCACTGGTCGTCCGGCAGGGCATCATGCTCGTCGACAACATCGCCCTCACCCAGGAACTGGCCCAGAAGGAGAACCACTTCCGCTCCCTGGTGCAGGGCTCCAGCGACGTCATCATGATCGCCGCCCCGACCGGCATACTCCGCTACGTCAGCCCCGCCGCCGCCGGTGTCTACGGGCGCGAGGCGGAAGACCTCGTCGGCGCCGAGCTCTCCTCGATCATCCATCCCGAGGACCTCGGCCGGGTGGTCCACGAAGTGCGGAAGTTCCTCGCCGCCCCGCCCGAGGAGGAACCCACCACCCGCATCGAATGCCGCTTCCGCGCCGGCACGGGCGAATGGCTGAACGTCGAGTCCACCGTCAACCGCCACCAGGGCGGCCTGATCCTCAACAGCCGCGACGTGACCGAACGGGTCCGCCTGCAGGCCCAGTTACAGCACAACGCGGAGCACGACCCGCTCACCGACCTGCCCAACCGCGCGCTGTTCACCGCCCGGGTCCGCCGGGCCCTCGGCGGCCGGCGCGCGGGCGACGCGGGAACCGCCGTGCTCTTCATCGACCTGGACGGCTTCAAGGCGGCCAACGACCGTTTCGGCCACCAGGCCGGCGACGAGCTCCTGATCCAGGCCGCCCGCCGCCTCCAGGAATCCGTCCGGTCGGGGGACACCGCCGCCCGCCTCGGCGGCGACGAGTTCGCCGCCCTCATCGTCGGCGACGGCGGACGCGACCAGACGGCCCGTGAGTACCAGGTCCACGAGATCGCCGACCGGCTGCGCCTCACGCTCTCCCAGCCCTACCGCATCGGCGCCGGCGAGGTCCGGGTCACCGCGTCCATCGGCGTCGCCTTCGCCGAGCCCGGCATCGCCCCCAACGACCTCATGCGCAACGCCGACCTGGCCATGTACCGCGCCAAGGCGGGCGGCAAGGACCGCGTCGAGCTGTACGCCCCGCAGATGCAGGCCGAGGTGGTGCGCCGCTCCGAGCTGGCGGCCCGGCTGCGCACCGCCCTGCGGGACGGCGAGTTCGCGCTGCTGCACCAGCCCGTGGTCCATCTGGCCAGCGGCACCGTTGCCGCCGTCGCCGCCCAGGCCCGCTGGCGCTCCGCCCAGGGCATCCTCTTCACACCCGCCGAGTTCCTCCGCGTCGCCGAGGACAGCGACCGCACCGCGGAACTGGGCCGCTGGCTCCTCGAAGAGGCCGTCGAGCAGGCCGCCGACCGGTCCAGGGCCGGCCACCAGGTCTCCGTCGCCGTCAGGCTCTCGGCCCGCCGACTGCTCGACAAGGGCCTGCCGTTCGGCTCCGTCGAGGCGCTGCTGACGCGGTACGGGCTGCCGTCCGGGGCCCTGATGATCGAGGTCGCCGACAGCGACCCCCGGGTCTCCTTCGACGAACTGGAACAGCGCCTGGTCGCCCTCCGGCGCCTCGGCGTGCGCATCGCGCTCGACGGCTTCGGCAGCGGGTACGCCGCGATCAACGCCCTGCGCCGGCTCCCCATCGACGTACTGAAACTGGACCGGGGCCTGGTGGAGGGCGTCGTCGAGTCCGCCCGGCTGCACAAGATCACCAGCGGGCTGCTGCGGATCGCCTGCGACCTCGGTATGCAGTCCGTGGCCGACGGTGTCGACGTCCCCGAACAGGTACTCGCCCTGCGCGCCATGGGCTGTACGCACGGCCAGGGAATGGCCTTCTCCGGGCCGCTGGACGAGTACCGGCTGCGCCGCGCCCTGGTCCGCGGCGAGTTCCCGGTGCCCGGCAACCCGGCCGTTCAGCCGGTCCTCGCGGGCGGCTCCGTCCCCCTCCTGACCGGCTCACATGCTGAGACGCCCGTCCCACCCACTTGACACGTCGAGTGCGTCGGAGAGAGGGTCAATGCCATGCGCACCCGAATTCTCGTACTTGGAAAGCGCGTCGGCTGAAGCAGAGTTCCTCGATGACACTCTGCAGACCGCACCGACGCGCTCCCCTCGCTTGCCTCACGGCACGAGGGGTTTTTTGTTGCACCGGCACCACGCAAACCATCGCAAAACACTCGCAAAAACCCTCAGCTTCGAGAAGAGAATGCCGATGACCGAGCAGGCCACCGGGGCCCACCATCCCCAGCCGCGGGCCCGTAACGGCGGATCGTCGTCCGCCACCGTTGAGCACGTCACGGGCGCGCAGTCCCTCATCCGTTCTCTCGAGGAAGTCGGGGCCGACACCGTATTCGGCCTCCCTGGCGGTTGCATCCTTCCGGCGTACGACCCGCTGATGGACTCCACCCGGGTCCGCCACATCCTGGTCCGCCACGAGCAGGGCGCGGGTCACGCGGCCACCGGTTACGCGCAGGCCACCGGCAAGGTCGGTGTGTGCATGGTCACCTCGGGGCCGGGCGCCACCAACCTGGTCACCCCCATCGCCGACGCGGCCATGGACTCCGTGCCCATGGTGGCCATCACCGGCCAGGTGGCCTCCGGCGCCATCGGTACGGACGCCTTCCAGGAAGCCGACATCTGCGGCATCACGATGCCGATCACCAAGCACAACTTCCTGGTCACCCGCGCCGAGGACATCGCGCACACGATCGCGGAGGCCTTCCACATCGCCTCCACCGGCCGTCCGGGACCGGTCCTCGTCGACATCGCCAAGGACGCCCTCCAGTCGAAGACCACCTTCAGCTGGCCGCCGGTCATGGACCTGCCGGGCTACCGCCCGGTCACCAAGCCGCACGCCAAGCAGATCCGTGAGGCCGCCAAGCTCATCACCCAGGCCAAGCGCCCGGTGCTGTACGTGGGCGGCGGCGTCATGAAGTCCGGGGCCACCGCAGAACTCAAGGTGCTGGCCGAGCTCACCGGAGCGCCCGTCACCACCACACTGATGGCGCTCGGCTCCTTCCCCGACAGCCACCCGCTGCACGTGGGCATGCCCGGTATGCACGGTTCGGTCACCGCCGTCACCGCGCTGCAGAAGGCCGACCTGATCGTCGCCCTCGGCGCCCGGTTCGACGACCGCGTCACCGGCAAGCTGGACAGCTTCGCCCCGTACGCCAAGATCGTCCACGCCGACATCGACCCGGCGGAGATCGGCAAGAACCGCGCGGCCGACGTCCCGATCGTCGGTGACGCCCGCGAGGTCATCGCCGACCTCGTCCAGGCGGTCCAGGCCGAGCACACCGAGGGCCACACCGGCGACTACGCGGCCTGGTGGAAGGACCTGAACCGCTGGCGCGAGACCTACCCGGTCGGCTACGACCTGCCGGAGGACGGCAGCCTCTCGCCGCAGCAGGTCATCCAGCGGATCGGTGAACTCGCACCCGAGGGCACCATCTTCGCGGCGGGCGTCGGCCAGCACCAGATGTGGGCCTCGCACTTCATCCAGTACGAGCAGCCCGCAACCTGGCTGAACTCCGGCGGCGCCGGAACGATGGGCTACGCGGTCCCGGCCGCGATGGGCGCCAAGGCCGGCATGCCCGATCGCACGGTCTGGGCGGTCGACGGCGACGGCTGCTTCCAGATGACCAACCAGGAACTCACCACCTGCGCGCTCAACAACATCCCGATCAAGGTCGCCATCATCAACAACGGCGCCCTCGGGATGGTCCGCCAGTGGCAGACCCTGTTCTACAACCAGCGGTACTCCAACACCGTGCTGCACTCCGGCGCCGACACCGACGGCAACGCGGCCAAGGGCACCCGGGTGCCCGACTTCGTCAAGCTGTCCGAGGCCATGGGCTGCTACGCGATCCGCTGCGAGGACCCGGCCGACCTGGACAAGGCCATCGCCGAGGCCAACTCGATCAACGACCGCCCGGTGGTCATCGACTTCATCGTCCACGAGGACGCCATGGTGTGGCCGATGGTCGCCGCCGGTACCTCGAACGACGAGGTCATGGCAGCCCGCGGCGTCCGCCCCGACTTCGGCGACAACGAAGACGACTGAGAGACAGAGAGAGACCGACTTCCATGTCCACCAAGCACACGCTCTCCGTCCTGGTCGAGAACAAGCCCGGTGTCCTCGCCCGGATCACCGCCCTGTTCTCCCGCCGCGGCTTCAACATCGACTCGCTCGCGGTCGGTACCACCGAACACCCCGACATCTCGCGCATCACCATCGTCGTGAACGTCGAGGACCTGCCCCTGGAGCAGGTGACCAAGCAGCTCAACAAGCTGGTCAACGTCCTGAAGATCGTCGAACTCGAGCCGGCCGCTGCGATCCAGCGCGAGCTCGTCCTGGTGAAGGTCCGCGCCGACAGCGAGACCCGCTCCCAGATCGTCGAGATCGTCCAGCTGTTCCGCGCCAAGACCGTGGACGTCTCCCCGGAGGCCGTCACGATCGAGGCGACCGGCGGCGCCGACAAGCTGGAGGCGATGCTCAAGATGCTGGAGCAGTACGGCATCAAGGAGCTCGTCCAGTCCGGCACCATCGCCATAGGGCGCGGCGCGCGCTCGATCACCGACCGGTCACTGCGCGCCCTCGACCGCACGGCGTAAATCATTCCGGGTCGCGCCGCGCCGCTCGCATGGCGAGACCCGAAAACGTAACTGACGCACCCCGCCGTACGGTGGGACGCAACACCTGCACACCAAGGAGAAGACCCAGTGGCCGAGCTGTTCTACGACGACGATGCCGACCTGTCCATCATCCAGGGCCGCAAGGTCGCGGTCCTTGGTTACGGCAGCCAGGGCCACGCCCACGCGCTGTCGCTGCGCGACTCGGGTGTCGACGTCCGTGTCGGTCTGCACGAGGGCTCCAAGTCCAAGGCCAAGGCCGAGGAGCAGGGTCTGCGCGTGGTGACCCCGTCCGAGGCCGCCGCCGAGGCCGACGTCATCATGATCCTGGTTCCGGACCCGATCCAGGCCCAGGTCTACGAGGAGTCCGTCAAGGACAACCTCAAGGACGGCGACGCGCTGTTCTTCGGCCACGGCCTGAACATCCGCTTCGGCTTCATCAAGCCGCCGGCCGGCGTCGACGTCTGCATGGTCGCCCCCAAGGGCCCCGGCCACCTGGTCCGCCGCCAGTACGAGGAGGGCCGCGGCGTCCCGTGCATCGTGGCCGTCGAGCAGGACGCCTCGGGCAAGGGCCTGGAGCTCGCCCTCTCGTACGCCAAGGGCATCGGCGGCACCCGCGCCGGCGTCATCAAGACGACCTTCACCGAGGAGACCGAGACCGACCTGTTCGGTGAGCAGGCCGTCCTCTGCGGTGGCACCGCCGCCCTGGTCAAGGCCGGTTTCGAGACCCTGACCGAGGCCGGCTACCAGCCGGAGATCGCGTACTTCGAGTGCCTCCACGAGCTGAAGCTCATCGTGGACCTCATGTACGAGGGCGGCCTGGAGAAGATGCGCTGGTCCATCTCGGAGACCGCCGAGTGGGGCGACTACGTCACCGGCCCGCGGATCATCACGGACGCCACCAAGGCCGAGATGAAGAAGGTCCTCACCGAGATCCAGGACGGCACCTTCGCCAACGCCTGGATGGCCGAGTACCACAACGGTCTGCCCAAGTACAACGAGTACAAGAAGGCCGACAGCGACCACCTGCTGGAGACCACCGGCCGTGAGCTGCGCAAGCTCATGAGCTGGGTCAACGACGAGGACGCGTAACACCGAGGCCCGAAGGGGCGGATCCGCGGATCCGCCCCTTCGGGCTTCCGCCCTGCTTCACCGCTGGAAGAGGCGGCGTCGTACGTGTGTACAAGTCGTCCAGCCTCTTGTGGGTGATCCTTCCAACGGGGCGCAGTATGCGTGCTCGCGCATGACTACACTTCTCCACACATACACGCGTCAGGCCCACAGTGTCGTGCGTCTTCCACGCGGCAAGCCCCTCCACCGCCTGCGGCCGTCGGGACGGCCGTCCGCACTGGATCTGTGAGGACTCACGTGAGCTCGAAACCTGTCGTACTCATCGCTGAAGAGCTGTCGCCCGCCACGGTGGACGCCCTGGGACCGGACTTCGAGATCCGGCACTGCAACGGCGCGGACCGCGCCGAGCTCCTCCCCGCGATCGCCGATGTCGACGCCATCCTGGTGCGCTCCGCCACCAAGGTCGACGCCGAGGCCATCGCCGCCGCGAAGAAGCTGAAGGTCGTGGCCCGCGCGGGCGTCGGTCTGGACAACGTCGACGTCTCCTCGGCCACCAAGGCCGGCGTGATGGTCGTGAACGCACCGACCTCCAACATCGTCACCGCCGCCGAGCTCGCCTGCGGTCTGCTCGTCGCCACGGCGCGCAACATCCCCCAGGCCAACACCGCGCTCAAGAACGGCGAGTGGAAGCGCTCGAAGTACACCGGCGTCGAGCTGAGCGAGAAGACCCTCGGCGTCGTCGGCCTCGGCCGCATCGGCGTCCTGGTCGCCCAGCGCATGTCGGCCTTCGGCATGAAGATCGTCGCGTACGACCCCTACGTCCAGCCCGCGCGCGCCGCGCAGATGGGCGTCAAGCTCCTCTCGCTGGACGAGCTGCTGGAGGTCTCCGACTTCATCACCGTGCACCTCCCCAAGACCCCGGAGACGCTCGGCCTGATCGGCGACGAGGCGCTGCACAAGGTGAAGCCCTCGGTGCGCATCGTCAACGCCGCACGCGGCGGCATCGTCGACGAGGAGGCGCTCGCCTCCGCCCTCAAGGAGGGCCGCGTCGCCGGCGCCGGTCTCGACGTGTACACCAAGGAGCCCTGCACGGACTCCCCGCTGTTCCAGTTCGACCAGGTCGTCTGCACCCCGCACCTCGGCGCGTCCACGGACGAGGCCCAGGAGAAGGCCGGGATCGCGGTCGCCAAGTCGGTGCGCCTCGCGCTCGCCGGTGAGCTCGTGCCGGACGCGGTCAACGTCCAGGGCGGCGTCATCGCCGAGGACGTCCGTCCCGGCCTCCCGCTCGCCGAGAAGCTCGGCCGGATCTTCACCGCGCTCGCGGGCGAGGTCGCGGCCCGACTCGACGTCGAGGTGTACGGCGAGATCACCCAGCACGACGTGAAGGTGCTCGAACTCTCCGCGCTCAAGGGCGTCTTCGAGGACGTCGTCGACGAGACCGTGTCGTACGTGAACGCCCCGCTGTTCGCGCAGGAGCGCGGTGTCGAGGTCCGCCTCACCACCAGCTCCGAGTCGCCCGACCACCGCAACGTGGTCACGGTCCGCGGCACGCTGGCCGACGGCCAGGAGGTCGCGGTGTCCGGCACGCTGGCCGGTCCCAAGCACCTCCAGAAGATCGTCGCGATCGGCGAGCACGACGTGGACCTGGCACTGGCCGACCACATGGTCGTCCTGCGGTACCAGGACCGTCCCGGCGTCGTCGGCGCGGTCGGCAAGATCCTCGGCGAGGCCGGGCTGAACATCGCGGGCATGCAGGTGTCCCGGGCCGACGTGGGCGGCGAGGCGCTGGTCGTCCTCACCGTCGACGACGACGTCCCGGCGTCGGTGCTGACCGAGATCTCGGCCGAGATCGGCGCGGCCTCGGCCCGTTCGGTGAACCTGACCGACTGAGTCCTTCCCGCAGTCTCCGTACCCGGCATCTAGACGCGCGTCTTACACATGCGTCTGCATGCCGGGTACGCTGCTGTCATGGGACATCGTGAGGATCTGCTCGAAGGCGCGAAGCGCTGCCTGCTGGAGAAGGGGTACGCCCGGACGACGGCACGCGACATCGTTGCGGCCTCCGGGACGAACCTCGCGTCCATCGGCTACCACTACGGCTCCAAGGAGGCCCTGCTCAACCTCGCCTTCCTCAAGGTGACGGAGGAGTGGGGCGATGTGCTGACCAAGGACGGCGAGGCGGCCGAGGTCGCCGAGAACGCACCCGCGGCCCCTCTCGACCAGTTCCGCGAGACCTGGGAGCGGGTGATCGGGAGCTATGAGCAGACCCGTGCCGTCTGGCAGCTCCAGATGGAGGTCATCTCCCGGATCGACTCCGACCCCGAGCTCCAGAAGGCACTCGCCGGGCCGCAGCAGGAGGGCCGCAACGGGCTCGCCGAGAACATGCTGGGCATCGACCCCGAGGCCGAACCCGAGAAGGCCCGGGTGGCCGGCCTGTTCTGTCAGGCGCTGCTCGCGGGCGTCATGGTCCAGTGGCTGATGGACAGCGATTCGGCGCCCTCGGCCCAGGACCTCACGGACGGCCTGAAGGCGGTCCTGGCGGGCCGGGCCGACGCCGCCGCCGCGGGCAACACCCCCCACTGACCGCCGCCCGCCGCCGCAAGGCCCTCCGCGGACAGGGGCCCGCCACTGCGAAGGCCCTTCTCCGACCGCCGCCCGCCGCCGGCCCGCCCCTTCAGAGCCGGGCGGCCTTCAGCGCCATGTGGAGCAGCAGCCGGTCCTCGCCGTCGTTCAGATCCAGGCCGGTGAGCTGCTGGACCCGGGAGAGGCGGTAGTACAGCGTCTGCCGGTGGATGCCCAGCTCGCCCGCGGTCCGGGACGCCTGGCCCGCGCAGTCGAGGAACACCTCGGCGGTGCGGGCCAGGTCCCGTTGGGCCGGGGCCAGCAGGGGGCGGACCGTGTGGTCCGGCTGGGTGTCCCGGGCGAGCGCGGTCAGCAAGCGGTACGGGCCGATGGCCGACCATTCGGCGACCGGGCCGAACCGTTTCTCCGCCGCGGCCGCCCGGGCCGCGGCCGATGCCTCGTGCCAGGCGTCCGCCAGCTCCGCCAGGCCGCGGCGGGGGACCGCGATCCCCGCGGTGGCGCCGGGCCCCGCCGAGCCGCGCAGCCGGTCGGCGGCGGTGAGGGCCGGGTCCAGGACGTCGTGCGACCGCAGCCGAACCAGCGCGGCCAGGGCCGGGGCCCCCGCGCCGCCCGGGAAAGGGGCGCCGGACAGGGCCGCCGCCGACGGCACCGTCCGCACCGACGGCGGGTCGTCCGGCCACGGGGTCACGCACACCACGGTGTGCAGCCCCTCCGCGTCCGGCCCGAGCGCCTCGGCGAGCGCGGCCACCGCCATGTCGCGCTGCCAGCCGCGCCCCGCCGTGAGGACCGCCCCGAACTCCCGGGACAGATCCGTGCCCGCCCGCGCCTCGTCGGAGAGCAGCGCACCGATCCGGGCCGCCACGTCCATCGCCGCGTCGAGCTGCTGGTCGGTCGGCCCGGGATCGGCGTCCAGCAGCCAGACGTAACCGAGCACGACGCCCCGATGGCGTACGGGCAGACAGATCCGGCCCCGGTAGACACCGGCCTCCGGGGCGGCCGGGATGCGGACGGGGCCGGTGGCGCGGGTGATGCCGAAGTTCTCGAACCAGGCGCGGACCGCCGGGGTCGAGCGGCGGGTCAGGATCGAACGGGTGCGGACCGGGTCCATCGCCGTGTCGTCGTCGCTGTCGTGGGCCCCGAAGGCGACCAGGCCGAAGTCCCGGTTCTCCAGCGTCGCGGGGACGCCGAGCAGCGCCGAGATCTCGTCGACCAGCTCCTGGTAATCGCCCTTCACCCGGCCATTCTCGCACCCCTTCAGACATATGTCTGAGATCCAGGGCACGGATGCGTGACAGCTGTCGATGGCACAGGATCGGAGGGATCCTTAGATTTCACGGTGGTTCTCCGTGCTGTACCGCTTCTGTTCCCTATCGGGCACTTGTGGCGGTTCGGCCTTCGTCCGTACTTTCCGTGGAGGTGCCCCGTGCTGGGTCCCGTGATTCTCGCCGCGTCACGCAGCGACAAGATGCGCCGTTTCATCTCGGCAGCGCCGGGCACGAAGCAGGTCGTCGACCGGTTCATCGCCGGTGAGACGGTCGCGCAGGTCGTCCCGATCATCGAGGACGCCGCCGACAAGGGCCTCGAAGTCACCCTCGACGTGGTCGGCGAGGACATCACCACCCCCGAGCAGGCCGCCGCCGCGCGCGACGCCTACCTGGAGCTCATCGGCCGCCTGGAGAAGCTCGGCCTGGGCACGAAGGCGGAGATGTCCGTCAAGCTCTCCATGTTCGGCCAGGCGCTGGAGGGCGGCCACGAGCTGGCCCTCGCCAACGTCCGCCCGGTCGTCGAGGCCGCCGCCGCGATCGGCACCACGGTCACCCTGGACGCCGAGGACCACACCACTCTCGACTCGATGTTCGCCATCCACGAGGAGCTGCGGAAGGACTTCCCGCAGACCGGATGCGTCATCCAGGCCTACCTCTTCCGCACCGAGGACGACGCCCGCCGCCTGGCCGCCGCGGGCAGCCGCGTGCGCATCGTCAAGGGCGCCTACAAGGAGCCCGCCTCGGTCGCGTACCAGGACAAGGCCGAGATCGACAAGGCGTACGTCCGCATCCTCAGGACGCTGATGGAGGGCGAGGGCTACCCGATGATCGGGTCCCACGACCCGCGCCTGATCGCCATCGCCCAGGAGCTGGGCCGCAAGGCCGGCCGCAAGCTCGACGAGTACGAGTTCCAGATGCTGTACGGCATCCGCAGCGACGAGCACGTCCGGCTCGCGGCGGAGGGCCACCGGATGCGTGTCTACACCGCGTACGGCACCGACTGGTACGGCTACTTCATGCGCCGCCTCGCGGAGAAGCCGGCCAACCTGCTGTTCTTCGGCCGCTCCATCCTCACCAAGGGCTGAGCCCCCTCCACCCCTCTCTTACTGAAGGAGCACGGTAACCATGGACGCTGTCACCCAGGTCCCCGCGCCGGTCAACGAGCCGGTCCACTCCTACGCCCCGGGCTCCCCGGAGCGCGCCCGCCTGGAGGCGAAGCTCAAGGAGCTCGGCCAGAACCCGATCGACCTGCCGATGACCATCGGCGGAGAGAAGCGGATGGGTGGCGGCGAGCGCTTCGACGTCGTCCAGCCCCACAACCACAAGTCCGTCATCGGCACCTACGCCGCCGCCACCGAGCAGGACGCGCAGGACGCGATCGACGCCGCCCTCGCCGCCGCCCCGGCCTGGCGCGCGATGGCCTTCGACGACCGCGCCGCCATCATCCTGCGCGCCGCCGAGCTGCTCTCCGGCCCGTGGCGCGAGACGCTGGCCGCCTCCACGATGCTCGGCCAGGGCAAGACCGCCCAGCAGGCCGAGATCGACTGCCCCTGTGAGCTCGTCGACTTCTGGCGCTTCAACGTGCACTACGCGCGCCAGATCCTGGCCGAGCAGCCCCCGGCGAACTCCGCCGGCGTGTGGAACCGCATGGACCACCGCCCGCTGGAGGGCTTCGTCTACGCGATCACGCCGTTCAACTTCTCGGCCATCGCGGCCAACCTGCCCACCGCCCCGGCCCTCATGGGCAACGTGGTGGTCTGGAAGCCGTCCCCGACGCAGACCCACGCCGCCGTGCTGCTGATGCAGCTCCTGGAGGAGGCCGGCCTGCCCAAGGGCGTCATCAACCTGGTGACCGGCGACGGCATCGCCGTCTCCGAGGTGGCCCTGAACCACCGCGACCTGGCCGGCATCCACTTCACCGGCTCGACCCCCACCTTCCAGCACCTGTGGAAGACGGTCGGCAACAACATCGCCAACTACCGCACCTACCCGCGGCTCGTCGGCGAGACCGGCGGCAAGGACTTCGTCGTCGCCCACCCGTCGGCCGACCAGGCCGTCCTGAAGACCGCGCTGACCCGTGGCTCCTTCGAGTACCAGGGCCAGAAGTGCTCGGCGTCCTCGCGCGCCTACGTCCCGGCCTCCATCTGGAACTCCGGTTTCAAGGAGAAGTTCGCGGCCGAGGTCGACTCCATCACGATGGGCGACGTCACCGACCTGTCGCACTTCATGGGCGCCGTCATCGACGACCGCTCGTTCGCGAAGAACAAGGCCGCCATCGACCGCGCCGCGGCCGACCCGGCGTGCACGATCATCGCGGGCGGCACCTACGACGACTCGGTGGGCTACTTCGTCCGCCCGACCGTCATCGAGTGCAGCGACCCGTCGAACGAGGTCTTCACGACCGAGTACTTCGGCCCGATCCTCGCGGTCCACGTCTACGAGGACGACAAGTTCGACGAGATGCTGGAGCAGATGGAGTCGGTCTCCGACTACGCCCTGACCGGTTCCGTCATCGCGAACGACCGCGCCGCGGCCGCGTACACGATGGAGAAGCTGCGCTACGCCGCGGGCAACTTCTACATCAACGACAAGTCGACCGGCGCCGTCGTCGGCCAGCAGCCCTTCGGCGGCGGCCGTGCCTCGGGTACGAACGACAAGGCGGGCGCCCCGCAGAACCTCCAGCGCTGGACCCTGACCCGGGCCATCAAGGAGACGCTGGTCCCGCCGACCGAGTACACCTACCCCCACCAGGGCTGAGAGGGCGGCGGGAGGACTCTGACCGGGTCACCCGCCACCTTCCGGGGCGCCGCCCTCCCGGCGCCCCGGCCACGCACTCCGCCTCCCGACCGGTTCCCCTGCCGGCCGGGAGGCGGTTTCCATGTCCGCTGCCGCGGCTTCAGCCCCACCCGTGCACGATCAACGCCAGCCCCGCCGCGAACCCGCCGCCCAGCAGCACCAGGTAGCGGCCGTACTGGCGGCGGTGGCGGCGCAGCAGGAGGCCGAAGCCCGCGAAGGCGAGGCCCACCGTCAGGGTGCGGGAGCCCCGGGCCACCGCCGACGCGGCGAGCCAGTCGAGCGCGGGGACGTCGGCGCGGCCCGCCTCGGCGCCGTACACCTTGAACGGGATCCCGTTCCACGGCTGGTGGCGCACCGCCGACGCACCCTCCAGCGCCAGTTCGTGCCGGACCTCCGCCCGCATCCGGTCCGTCGTCAGCGGCGCGGGCGGATGAACGCCCGCCGAGGCCAGGTGCAGGGCCAGCAGCCCGCCCGCCAGGCTGCCCGCCAGCGCGCCCAGCGACATCTTCAGCGCCGCCCGCGGCACCGCCACGCACACCGCGCCCAGCAGCAGCTCCGGCATCAGCGGCCAGCTCAGCGCCTCCGCGAACGCCCAGCAGAACGCCAGCGGCACGCCCCAGCGCGAGGTGACGACCGCTGCGATCCGGCGTCGCGTCGCGGAGTCCTTCAGCGGCTCGGCGACCGTACGCGCGTGCAGCGCCACCACCGCGTCGCGCGCCTCCTCCGGGGACACGGCGGACGGCAGCGGCTCACCGATCGTCACCCGGACCAGCGACGAGCGCAGCCGCCCGTGCTTGGGCAGCAGCCGGTCCGTGCCCGCGATCCCCACCGGAACCACCGGCACCCCCGCCTCCTCGGCCAGGACCAGCGCGCCCCGGTGGAAGGAGCCCAGGGCGCCGTCCTTCGCCCGGGTGCCCTCGGGGAACAGCACGACCGCGCGGCCCGCCCGCAGCTCACCGGCCATCGTGAGCAGGTCCTCCATACCTCCGCCGCCCCGCCGCACGGGGAAGCCGGACGCCAGCCTGCGGCAGATCCGCCGGCGCCAGGGCGAGGCGAACCAGTAGTCGGCCGCTGCCCCGATCGCCGGGCTGTGCCGGGCGTCGAGCGCCGCGAGGAGGGCCGCGGTGTCCGCGTGCGAGGAGTGGTTGGCGACCACCACACAGCCGCCGTGCGGCAGCCGGCCACGCCGTTCGACCCCGCCGGTGAGGCTGAGCACGCCCCACCACAGTCCGCGCCGGAGCACGGCGCCGAGGCGGGAGCGGCGCGGGAGCACCGCTCGGGCCGGGAGGTTCAGGAGCGTACTCATCGCGTCATCACCGTCGCCAGGAGAAGGGCCACCAGGAGGGAGTCGATCCGGTCGAGCAGGCCGCCGAAGCCGGGCAGCCAGCTGCCCGCGTCCTTGACTCCCGACTCGCGCTTGACCATGGACTCGATCAGATCGCCGAGCACACAGCCACCGATCACCGCCGCCCACAGGGGGAGGCTGAACGCGCCGAGCACCAGCAGGAGTCCGGCCGTCGCGACGGCCGCGCCGAGCACGCCCGCCCAGGTCTTGTTGGGCGAGAGCGGCGACAGCGGCCGGGCGAGCGGACCGCGCCGGCCCAGCGCCGTACCGCCGCACCAGGCGCCGACGTCGCCCAGTGCCACCGCGAGGCCCACGGCCACCGCGGTCTCGCCGAGCGTTACCAGACCGGTCAGCGCGACGGGGATCCACAGCAGCCCGAACGCGGTCCTGGCGGTACGGGTGAAGCCCGCGCGGTCGTCCCCGGCCAGCACGGACGGCAGCGCGGCCGCGACCAGCAGGAGCGCCGCCATCCGCAGGTCGAGGAGGTCCGGCGCCAGCCAGGCCGTCGCGGGCAGGACGACCGCGGCGGCGGCCAGCACGACATGGTCGCCGCGCCTCAGCCCCGCCATCCGGACGAACTCGCTCGCCGCGATCACGCCGAGCCCCGCGGCCAGCGCGTACGTACCGCCGCCGCCCAGGAAGTACGCCCCCAGGAAGACGGGCGCGACCAGGGCCCAGGTCCGCCACCGCCTGCGCAGCTCGGCCCGCATCCGCACCTTCGAGGGAAGGACCGCGACCGCGACCCCGCCCGCACCCAGCACACCCGCGACCAGCGGCACCGCGCGGGCGGCCGCCTCCTCGGCGATCAGGACGGTGCTCATGCCAGTTCCCTCCACAGCCCGGCCAGCCGGAGCGCCGCCGTGAGCAGCGAGCCGGCGGCGATCACGATCAGTACCGGTACGGTCCAGCCGCTCGCCGCGGCGACCACGACCAGCAGGCAGCGCTCGGTCTTGCCGACCGGCCCGCCGTTGCGCCGGGGCGCCCCGGCCGCCGCGCCGGCCAGCGACACCCAGGACGGCAGCGTCGCCGCGAGCGCGGTGACGGCGACCAGCCACAGCGGGGCGAGCGCCAGGAAGCCCGCCAGGACGACCAGGTCCGCGATCCGGTCGCCGAGCTCGTTGAGCACCGCGCCGCGCCGGGTCGTGCGGCCCGTGTCGCGGGCCAGTGCCCCGTCCAGGTTGGCGAAGGCGAGCCGGGCCGCCAGCAGTACGGCGACCGGAAGCGCGGCGATGCCGGTGGGCAGCCAGGCGAGTGCGGCTGCGCCGCCGGCCGCGGCGACGACGCCGGCGGCGGTGAGGGTGTCGGGCGACACCTCACGGCGGACCAGCGAGGCGCGGAGACCGGAGAGCCGGTCCGCGTACCAGGGCTTGAGAGCGTAGAGGCCGTTCATGGGACCAACTCTTGTCCGCCGCACAGTCTTTCGACACGGTCCGGGTACTCACCTGCCGGCTGAGTACCCGGTGGGGAGACCGGTCCGACCCGGCACACCGCGCACACCGGCCGGCCGGCCCCGGTCGCCCGCGACGGCATCCGCGCCCTCGTGGACACCGCGTGCGCGGGCGCGTTCAGCGAGGACGACCGGGACCACGCGCTCCGCGGCCTCCGGGTCCGTCCGGGCACTCGTCAGGGAGCTGAGAGTGAGCGGCGGGCGAGCCGGCGTAAACCTCCGTCTCAGATAGTAGGAAGTCCGAGTAATTGTGGAGACAGACCGGCACGGCTGCCTTAGCTTTGTAGAAGCCGAACGTCTCGCTAGATCAAGCGACTGGCGGTCGTGAGCGCGCGCCCCGAAGCAGGCAACCCCTGCGGCGTCTGCTCCCCGCCCCTTCCGGCACCTCGAAATCCCTGATCTCGACATCACGTTCACGATTTTTCGATCTCGAAATCCTCGCGATCTCAAGGAGTCGATCCACCATGGCCGAGACCACTGTCCGCCGCCGCGTCCGTCACACCCACCGCCCGACCGAGTCGGAGCGGCAGAATGCCGCCGCCGCCCTGCAGCGTGCGCTGGACCGCAGGGACAACGGCGGCTCCACCGGTCACTGAACCGGGCCGCGCCTCCGTCCGGCCGCTCAGCCGCGGCCGATCTCGAAGTGGTCGATGCGCTCGCCCGACTCGGCGAGCGCGGTGACCTTCATCCGTGCGTCGCGTCCGGTCTCCACCTCCACCGCGAGGAACGAGAATCCGGTGTACCGCACCCGCGACCACTCCACGGTCTCGACGGCCTTCCCGCCGCCCTTGACCACGTGGTACGTGTCCACGCTCTCCCGGTCCGCGACATGGCCCTCATAGCTGTCGGGCGCGGGGAAGTCGTACAGCGCCTTGCCCGCGCCGCCCGCGGTGACGTACACGATGCCGTCCCGCGTCGGATCGGTGCGCTCGCCGATCGGGACCTTGCGCTGGACCGCGTTCTTCAGGATGGCGTCGGTGCGCTCGTAGACGTGGTTGTGCCCGTTGATGACCAGGTCCACCTGGTGCTTCTCGAAGAGCGGCACCCAGGCCTCGCGCACCCCGCCGTCCGAGGCGTGCGCGTTCGTCGTGGAGAAGGCGCAGTGGTGGAAGAAGACCACCAGGAAGTCGATGTCGTGGCGGGCCCGCAGCTCGCCGAGGCGCCGGTCAAGCCAGCGGGTCTGCTTGCCGCCGCTGATGCCGAAGTTGGCGGGGATCTCGTACGAGACGTCGTTGGCGTCCAGCGCGATCACGCCCACGTTGCCGTGCACGAAGGAGTAGGCGCCGGGTTGGTTCACCGGGTCCGGGCCGTTGTCCGGCAGGGTCCAGCGGGCGTTCTGCCCGCCGTAGCCGTCCGGCGAGTACCAGGCCTCCATGTCGTGGTTGCCGGTCGTCACCATCCACGGCACGGTCTTGGAGACCGTCTCGGTCTGGGCCAGGAACTGGTCCCAGGTACGCGCGTCGTACGTGTCGCTCGTCCGGCCGGAGCCCGACGGGTCGGCGTAGCAGATGTCGCCCGCGTGCAGGTGGAAGGCCGGGTTCTGGCCCAGGATCAGCTGGTCGTTGCCGAGCGCGTGGTAGCTGACACCCTGGTCGCCGAAGGCGGTGAAGGTGAACTTCGCGGCGCGCGAGGGCGCCGTGGTGAAGGTGCCGAGCGTGCCCAGGTTGCGGGGGTCGGCCGGGTCGAAGCCGTCGTGGCCGACGCCGTAGTAGTACGTCGTGCCGGGCTTCAGCCGCTCCAGGGCCGCGTGTACGTAGAACTGCTCGGCGGCCGCGATCTTGCCGTCGTTCAGCAGCGGTGTGGTGAGGTGGCGCACCTCGGCGTCGATCTTCCGGCTCAGCGCCCACGGCTTGAGGCCGATCCGGATGTACGGGCGGCGCACCGCGAACGGGATCTGCCAGGAGACCGTCATCTGCGTCTTCGGGTCGGCGCCGTACGCCAGGTGCCGGCCGAACGGGGCGACCAGCGAACCGTCGACCCGGGTGGAGCTGTGCGAGGTGATCACCGACGGTGCCGCGTACGCGGGGGAGGAGGCGAGCGAGGTACCGAGGCCCGCGCCGGCCACGGCCGCGGTCGCCACACCCGTACGCAGCACACCGCGTCGCGTCAGCCGGGTGCGGAGGTAGTCGTGCTGCTCGGCCATGCTCATGCGGTCGGCGAGCTTCTCGGGGATACCGAAGCGGGGGATGTCCATGGGCGACAACCTCCACCCGCTCCCTGACGGCATGCCGTCGGGTAGGTGAACGGTACACGTACAGCTGTCCATGTGTCCGTATAGTGGACGCGACATGTCATGGGGTGGGACGCGCAGTATCGTGCCGGACATGGCACCCAGCATCAATCTCGCAGTGATCCCCGGTGACGGCATCGGCCAGGAGGTCGTGGCCCAGGGACTCAAGGTCCTCAACGCTGTCCTCCCGCAGGACGTGAAGCTGGAGACCAAGGAGTACGACCTCGGCGCCCAGCGCTGGCACCGCACCGGTGAAACCCTCCCGGACGCGGAGCTTGAGGCGCTCAAGGGCCACGACGCCATTCTGCTCGGTGCGATCGGCGACCCGTCCGTGCCCTCCGGTGTGCTGGAGCGCGGGCTGCTGCTGAAGCTGCGTTTCGCCTTCGACCACTACATCAACCTGCGGCCGTCGAAGCTGTTCCCGAACACGTCGACCCCGCTGGCGGGCAGCCCGGAGATCGACTTCGTCGTCGTCCGGGAGGGAACCGAGGGCCCGTACACGGGCAACGGCGGTTCGCTGCGGACCGGTACGGAGCACGAGGTCGCCACCGAGGTCAGCCTCAACACCGCCTTCGGTGTCGAGCGCGTCGTCCGTGACGCATTCGAGCGGGCCGCCGCCCGGCCGCGCAAGAAGCTGACGCTGGTCCACAAGAACAACGTCCTCGTCTACGCCGGCCACCTGTGGAAGAACACCTTCGACAAGGTCGCCGCCGAGTACCCCCAGGTCACCACCGACTACCTGCACGTCGACGCCGCGACGATCTTCTTCGTCACCCAGCCGGAGCGCTTCGACGTCATCGTCACCGACAACCTCTTCGGTGACATCCTGACCGACCTCGCCGCCGCCATCTCCGGCGGTATCGGTCTGGCCGCGTCCGGCAACATCAACCCGACGGGTGCCTTCCCGTCGATGTTCGAGCCGGTCCACGGCACCGCGCCCGACATCGCGGGCCAGGGCAAGGCCGACCCGACCGCCACGGTCCTCTCCGTCGCCCTCCTGCTGCGCCACCTCGGCTACGAGGCCGAGGCCGTGCGCATCGAGGAGGCCGTCTCCGCCGACCTCGCGGAGCGCGACGGGACCGCCCGCACCACCGACGAGATCGGCGACGCGCTCGCGGTACGCGTAGCGGGCTGATCCGACGACTCCCTTACGAAGCCGCCGGGTCGCACACGCACCCGGCGGCTTCTCCTGTGCGGCCCCGGGTGTCACCATCGAACCCTGGACCGCATTCACGTCATTTCGTGCACGGCCACCCGCGAGAGATAATCGAACGGGACCGTGGCTTGCCGCGAAGCTCGGACGTCCTAGCACCTGTCGTCCGGCAGGAGACGGCGTGGACGTGGTCCTACACACACAAAACCGGTGAAGGACACGCACTCATGACGACGCCCACGATCGAGCTCAAGCCCTCCTCGAACCCGCTGTCCGACGCGGAGCGCGAGGCGATCCTGGTCAAGCCCGGATTCGGCCGCTACTTCACCGACCACATGGTGACGATCAAGTGGACCGAAGGCCGCGGCTGGCACGACGCCCAGCTCGTCCCGTACGCGCCGCTGTCGATCGACCCCGCCAACATGACGCTGCACTACGGCCAGGAGATCTTCGAAGGTCTCAAGGCCTACCGCCAGCCCGACGGCACGGTCGCCACCTTCCGCCCCGAGGCCAACGCCGAGCGCTTCCAGCGCTCCGCGAACCGGCTCGCCATGCCGGAGCTGCCCGTCGAGACGTTCGTCGAGGCCTGCGACGCGCTGGTCAAGCAGGACGCGGCCTGGGTCCCGGCCCACGGCGGCGAGGAGTCGCTGTACCTGCGGCCCTTCATGATCGCGACGGAGGTCGGGCTCGGTGTCCGTCCGTCCAACGAATACCTCTTCCTGGTCATCGCCTCGCCGGCCGGCGCCTACTTCCCCGGCGGTGTGAAGCCCGTCTCCATCTGGCTCTCCGAGGACCGCGTCCGCGCCGTCCCCGGCGGCATGGGCGACGCCAAGACCGGCGGCAACTACGCCGCGTCCCTCCTGGCCCAGGCCGAGGCCGCCGCCAAGGGCTGCGACCAGGTCGCCTACCTCGACGCCGTCGAGCACAAGTGGGTCGAGGAGCTCGGCGGGATGAACCTGTACTTCGTGTACGGGAACAAGATCGTCACCCCGGCCCTGACCGGCTCCCTGCTCGCGGGCATCACGCGTGACTCGCTGCTCAAGCTCGCCGGCGACCTCGGCTACGAGCCCGAGGAGAGCCGCGTCTCCATCGACCAGTGGCGCGACGACACCGCGAACGGCACCCTCACCGAGGTCTTCGCCTGCGGCACCGCCGCCGTCATCACCCCCGTCGGCGTCGTGAAGAGCGCGGGCGGCGAGTGGACCCAGGGCGACGGCACGCCGGGCCCGGTCACCATGCGGCTGCGCGAGCGCCTGCTGGACATCCAGCGCGGCACCGCCGAGGACGCCCACGGCTGGATGCACCCGCTCGGCTAGGGCGCGTTGTGAGAGTCCCGCAGTCGCCGTAGGCAGAAGGGCCGCGTCCGCCGGGCGCGGCCCTTTTTGTGCGCCGCCTTTAGAGCAGCGCTCAAACTCGTCGGCCGAAAGGGGTTCCTGCTCCTTTGTCAGCCGGTTAGAGTGCTGCTCAAACGCTGCTCGACCTTGAGGTGCCCCGTCATGCGACTGACCCCCACCGAGCGCGATCGGCTGCTGCTGTTCGGCGCCGCCGAGCTGGCGCGCGCCCGCCGGGCCCGCGGTCTGAGGCTGAACGTCCCCGAGGCCACGGCCCTGATCGCGGACACCGTCTGCGAGGCCGCCCGCGACGGGCGCCGGCTCGCCGAGGCGATCGAGGCCGCCCGCGGAGTGCTGGGCCCGGACGACGTGCTGCCCGGGGTCGCCGACATCGTCACCGAAGTCCATGTGGAGGCCGTCTTCGACGACGGATCGCGGCTCGCCGTGGTTACCCGGCCCCTGGGCGAGGGCCTCGGGGACGAGGCGCCCGGAGCCGTGGTCCCCGGACCCGCCACGCCGGAAACGGAGCCCTCCGTGCGCCTGGCCGTCCACAACACCGCGACCGTCCCTGTCTCCGTGACCTCGCACTTCCACTTCTTCGAGGCCAATCCGCGGCTCGACTTCGACCGGGCGGCGGCGTACGGGACGCGGCTGTCCGTGCCCGCGGGCTCCTCGGTCCGCTTCGGGCCCGGCGAGTTCGTCGAGGTGGGCCTGGTGCCCATCGGCGGCGACCGCGTCGCGATCGGGTTCGCCGGGCTGGTCGACGGCCCGCTCGACGCGCCCGGCGCGCGCGAGGAGGCGCTGAGGCGCGCGGTGGCCTGCGGATACCTGGGGGCGGAGCGATGAGCATCGACCCGTACGAGTACGCCGCCGTGCACGGCCCGCGCGCCGGTGACCGGGTCAGGCTCGGCGACTCCGGGCTGACCGTCCGGGTCGAGTCGGACGCCCAGAAGCCGGGCGACGAGTTCCTCGCCGGATTCGGCAAGACCGCCCGCGACGGCCTCCACCTCAAGGCCGCGGCCGTCCGGGAGACCTGCGACGTGGTGATCAGCAACGTGCTGGTCATCGACGCCGTGCAGGGCATCCGGAAGGTGTCGGTCGGTATCCGCGAGGGCCGGATCGCCGCGATCGGCAGGGCCGGGAACCCGGACACCCTCGACGGGGTGGACGTCGTCGTCGGCACGGGCACGTCCATCGTGTCCGGCGAGGGCATGATCGCCACGGCCGGTGCCGTCGACACCCATGTCCACCTGCTCTCGCCGCGCATCATGGAGGCCTCGCTCGCCTCCGGCGTGACCACGGTCATCGGGCAGGAGTTCGGCCCGGTCTGGGGCGTCGGCGTCAACTCGCCCTGGGCGCTGCGCCACGCCTTCAACGCCTTCGACGCCTGGCCGGTCAACATCGGCTTCCTGGGCCGCGGTTCCTCCTCCCACGAGGCACCGCTCGTCGAGGCGCTCGCCGAGGGCGGGGCCTGCGGATTCAAGGTCCACGAGGACATGGGCGCCCACACCCGCGCCCTGGACACCGCGCTGCGCGTCGCCGAGGAGTACGACGTCCAGGTGGCCCTGCACAGCGACGGGCTGAACGAGTGCCTGTCCGTCGAGGACACCCTGCGCGTCCTGGAGGGGCGCACCATCCACGCCTTCCACATCGAGGGCTGCGGCGGCGGCCACGTCCCCAACGTCCTGAAGATGGCGGGCGTGCCGAACGTCATCGGCTCCTCCACCAACCCCACGCTCCCCTTCGGCCGGGACGCGGTCGCCGAGCACTACGGGATGATCGTCTCCGTCCACGACCTGAAGACGGACCTCCCGGGCGACGCCGCCATGGCCCGGGACCGGATCAGGGCCGGCACGATGGGCGCCGAGGACGTGCTGCACGACCTCGGGGCCATCGGGATCACCTCCTCCGACGCCCAGGGCATGGGCCGGGCCGGGGAGACCGTCCGCCGCACCTTCGCCATGGCCGGGAAGATGAAGGCCGAACTCGGCCCGATGGACGGCGACGGGCCGGGCGACGACAACGCCCGCGTGCTGCGCTACATCGCCAAGCTCACCATCAACCCGGCCATCGCCCACGGCCTCGCCCACGAGATCGGCTCCATCGAGACCGGGAAGCTCGCCGACATCGTGCTGTGGCGGCCCGAGTTCTTCGGCGCGAAGCCGCAGCTGGTCCTGAAGTCCGGCTTCCCCGCCTACGGCGTCACCGGCGACCCCAACGCAGCCACCGACACCTGTGAACCCCTCGTCCTGGGACCGCAGTTCGGTGCGTACGGGGCGACCGCCGCCGATCTCTCGGTCGCCTTCGTCGCACAGGCCGCCACCCAGCTGGGCGCGGACGCCATGCCGACCCGCAGACGCCGTGTCGGCGTCCGGGGCACCCGCGGCATCGGCCCCGCCGACCTGCGCCTCAACTCCCGCACCGGAACGGTCGACGTGGACGGACGCAGCGGTCTCGTCACCCTGGACGGCGACCCGCTCAGCTCCGGGCCCGCCGACTCGGTCTCCCTCAACCGGCTCTACTTCCTGTAAGGAACCGCACTCCCGTGACCTTCCGCATGCCGCCCGAATGGGCCCCGCACGAACGCACCTGGATGGCCTGGCCCGGCCCCAACCCCACCTTCGCCTCCGCCGCCGAACTCGACGAGGCCCGCCGCGCCTGGGCCGCCGTCGCCCACGCCGTCCGCCGCTTCGAACCCGTCACGATGGTCGTCGGCCCCGGCCAGGAGGACAGCGCCCGCGCCCTGCTCGGCCCCGGCATCGAGCTCGCGGTGCGCCCGCTCGACGATGCCTGGATGCGCGACATCGGCCCCACCTTCGTCACCGACGGAAGCGAACTCGCCGCCGTCGACTGGACGTTCAACGGCTGGGGCGCCCAGGGCTGGGCCCGCTGGGAGCGCGATCGGCACATCGCCCGTTCCGTCGCCGAGCTCGCCGGCGTCCCCGTGCACGGCTCACCGCTCGTCAACGAGGGCGGCGCGATCCACGTCGACGGCGAGGGCACCGTCCTGCTCACGGAGACCGTCCAGCTCGGCAGGGAACGCAACCCCGGCTGGAGTCGCGCGGACGTCGAGGCCGAGGTGCACGCGCGCCTCGGCACCCGGAAGGCGATCTGGCTGCCCCGCGGCCTGTCCGGCGACTACGGCACGTACGGCACGCTCGGCCACGTCGACATCGTCGCCGCCTTCGCCCGCCCCGGCACCGTCGTCGCCCACGTCCAGCCGGACCCGGCCCACCCGGACCACGCGATCACCCGGGAGACCGTCCGTATCCTGCGCGCCGCCACCGACGCGAAGGGACGCCCGCTGGAGGTCGTGGAGGTCCTGGCGCCCACCGTGCTGCGGGCCGGCGGGGAGTGGGTCGACTACTCCTACATCAACCACTACCTCTGCAACGGCGGCGTCGTCCTGTGCGCGTTCGGCGACCCGCGCGACGAACTCGCCGCCGGAATCTTCCGCCGCCTCTTCCCCACCCGTACGGTGACACTCGTCGACGCCCGCGCGATCTTCGCCGGGGGTGGCGGCATCCACTGCATCACCCAGCAACAGCCCAAGGTCTGAACCATGCCCACCGCCCCGCGCAGCCGCAACACCGCACCGCCCCGCGAGGACGTGCTCGCCGCCGTCATGGCCACCGTCGCCGCACGCGGCCTCGACGGCCTCACGATGGCCGGGCTCGGCCGCGAGGTCGGCATGAGCAGCGGCCACCTCCTCTACTACTTCCGGACCAAGGACGAGCTGCTGCTCCAGACGCTGGAATGGAGCGAGAACCGGCTCGGGGCCGAGCGGCGCGGTCTGCTGTCCCGGCCCGGACCGGCCCGTGAACGCCTCGACGCCTACATCGCCCTCTACCTCCCCGAGGGTCCTCGCGACCCGCACTGGACGCTCTGGCTGGAGGTCTGGAACCGCTCGCGCGACGCCGACGACAGCGCCCGCGCCCGTCAGGCCGCGATCGAGGGCGCCTGGCACCGCGACCTGGTGGCGCTGCTCGCCGAGGGCGGCTCGCGCGGCGAGTTCCGCCGGGTCGACGCCGAGCGCTACGCGACCCGGCTGCGCGCCCTGCTGGACGGCTTCAGCGTCCATGTGGCGGTCGGTCTTCCCGGGACCGGTCGGGACCAAGTGCTGGACCGCGTAGGGGAGTTCATCGAGGAGTCGCTGAACCTGGCCGGTTGACGTCACCCGCGCGTGAACGCAACGTACGTAAGTACGCGCGATCGTTGCGCCCTGCACCCTTGTTGGACTTCCCGCAGTTCGGGCACGGTGTCCCACCATGGGACGAGAGCAGTGGAAGAAAATCTGGGTCGGCTCGGCCGGCAACATGGTCGAGTGGTTCGACTGGTTCGTGTACGCGACCTTCGCGGTGTACTTCGCGGATTCGTTCTTCCCCGAAGGCAACGAGACCGCCAACCTCATGAACACCATGGGCATCTTCGCCGTCGGCTTCTTCATGCGGCCGGTCGGCGGCTGGCTGCTCGGCAGGATCGGTGACCGCAGGGGCCGCAAGGCCGCGCTCACCCTGACCGTCACCCTCATGTCGGCCTCCGCGGTGCTGATCGCGATCGCGCCGACCTACGACGTCGCCGGGTACGGCGGCGTCGCCGTGCTGATGGTGGCCCGGCTGCTCCAAGGACTGTCCGTCGGCGGCGAGTACGCCGCCAGCGCCACCTACCTGACCGAGGCCTCCGCACCCGAGAAGCGGGGCTTCGCCTCCAGCTTCCAGTACGTGTCCATGACCGCCGGACAGCTCGTCGGCCTCGGCCTCCAGATCCTCCTGCAGCGCAACATGTCCGAGGCGGCGCTGCACAGCTGGGGCTGGCGCATCCCGTTCGTCGTCGGCGCGCTCGGCGCGGGCATCGTCTTCTACCTGCGCCGCTCCATGCTGGAGACCGAGGTGTACGCCGAGTCCGGCGCCGCCGAACAGCAGGACCGCGGCACGCTGAAGGTGCTGTGGCAGCACCGGCGCGAGGCCTTCCTCGTGATGGCGCTCACCATGGGCGGCACCGTCGCCTACTACACGTACACGACCTACCTCACGAAGTTCCTCTCCAAGAGCGCCGGCATGGAGAAGTCCACCGCCTCGCTCGTCAGCTTCTGCGCCCTGTTCGTCTTCATGTGCATCCAGCCGCTGGCCGGGATGCTCTCCGACCGGATCGGCCGCCGCCCGCTGCTGATCACCTTCGCGATCGGCTCGACCTTCCTGACCGTACCGATCATGACGATGCTGAAGCATGCGGACACCTTCTGGCCCGCGCTCGGCCTCGCGCTCCTCGCGCTGCTCGTGATCACCGGCTACACCTCCATCAACGCCTGTGTGAAGGCCGAGCTCTTCCCGACCGGCATCCGCGCCCTGGGCGTCGGCCTCTCGTACGCCGTCGCCAACGCGCTGTTCGGCGGGACCGCCGAGTACGTGGCGCTGTGGTTCAAGAACGCCGGCGTCGAGTCCGGCTTCTACTGGTACGTCGCGGGCTGCGCCGCGGTCTCGCTCGTCGTCTACCTGACCATGCGCGAGACCCGGGACATCGATCTGAACCGGGTCGCCGCCGTGCGGGCAGGGGAGAAGGCGTCGACCGCCGGAGCGACGAGCGTCACGCCCGCATCCTGAGACGGGCCGGGCACGGAAGCGGTCCTGTGTCAGACTGCTTCCGTGTCCTCGTTCGTCATGATTATTGGCAACAGGCGCGCCGGTCCGCAGTGACCGTCCCGTACCACCACGTACGGCACGGCCACCGTGCCCCAGACCCGCGCGCAGACCTCTCGCACCCGCGAGGGGTTTTTTGTTTTCCGGCCCTCACCACCGGCCGGGACGAGGCACGCGGGATGATGGGGGCAAGTGGAGTCAGATCGTCCGGATCCACTCATCCGACAGGAGTCAGACCAGCATGACCACCAAGGCCAAGCCCACCGACGACAGTTTCCATGTCTTCGACACCACGCTGCGCGACGGTGCCCAGCGTGAAGGCATCAACCTGACGGTCGCGGACAAGCTGACCATCGCCCGGCACCTGGACGATTTCGGCGTCGGTTTCATCGAGGGCGGCTGGCCGGGTGCCAACCCCCGCGACACCGAGTTCTTCGCCCGCGCCCGCCAGGAGATCGAGTTCAGGAACGCCGAGCTGGTCGCCTTCGGCGCGACCCGCAGGGCCGGCGGCAAGGCCGCGGAGGACCCGCAGGTCAAGGCGCTGCTGGAGTCGGGCGCCCCGGTGATCACGCTGGTCGCCAAGTCGCACGACCGCCATGTGGAGCTCGCCCTGCGCACCACACTGGAGGAGAACCTGGAGATGGTGCGCGACACCGTCTCCCACCTGGTCGCCCAGGGACGCAGGGTCTTCGTCGACTGTGAGCACTTCTTCGACGGGTACCGCGCCAACGCCGAGTACGCCAAGGCCGTCGTCCGGGCCGCGTCCGAGGCCGGCGCCGACGTCGTCATCCTCTGCGACACCAACGGCGGGATGCTCCCGGCCCAGATCCAGGCCGTCGTCGCCACGGTCCTGGCCGACACGGGCGCCCGCCTCGGCATCCACGCCCAGGACGACACCGGCTGCGCCGTCGCCAACACCCTGGCCGCCGTCGACGCGGGCGCCACCCACGTCCAGTGCACCGCCAACGGCTACGGCGAGCGGGTCGGCAACGCCAACCTCTTCCCCGTCGTCGCCGCGCTGGAGCTCAAGTACGGCAAGCAGGTCCTGCCCGAGGGCGCGCTCGCGGACATGACCCGCGTCTCGCACGCCATCGCCGAGGTCGTCAACCTCACACCCTCCACCCACCAGCCCTACGTCGGCGTCTCGGCCTTCGCGCACAAGGCCGGGCTGCACGCCTCCGCGATCAAGGTCGACCCCGACCTGTACCAGCACATCGACCCCGCGCTGGTCGGCAACACCATGCGGATGCTCGTCTCCGACATGGCGGGCCGCGCCTCCATCGAGCTCAAGAGCGTGGAGCTCGGCATCGACCTCGGCGGCGACCGCGAGCTCATCGGCCGCGTCGTCGAGCGGGTCAAGGAGCGCGAGCTCCGGGGCTACACCTACGAGGCGGCCGACGCCTCCTTCGAGCTGCTGCTGCGCGCCGAGGCCGAGGGCCGGGTACGCCGGTACTTCCGCATCGAGTCCTGGCGCGCGATCGTCGAGGACCGCCCCGACGGCACCCACGCCAACGAGGCGACCGTGAAGCTCTGGGCCAAGGGCGAGCGCATCGTCGCGACCGCCGAGGGCAACGGCCCGGTCAACGCGCTCGACCGGGCCCTGCGCGTCGCCCTGGAGCGGATCTACCCGCAGCTCGCCAAGCTGGAGCTGATGGACTACAAGGTCCGCATCCTGGAGGGCCGGACCGGCACCGACTCCACCACCCGTGTCCTGATCACCACCGGCGACGGCACGGCCGACTGGTCGACCGTGGGCGTCGCCGAGAACATCATCGCGGCCTCCTGGCAGGCCCTGGAGGACGCCTACACCTTCGGGCTGCTGCGCGCCGGGGTCGAGCCGACGGAGTAGGGCGGGCACACGGCGGCCGCGGACCGGCCCGGTCCGCGGCCGCCGTGCACGCGTCCGCTACCCGAGGTGCCACTTCTGGTTGGCCGCCCCCGTGCACGTCCAGATCTGGGTGCGGGCCCCGTTCGCCGTCGACCGGTCGGTCACGTCCAGGCACTTGTCCGAGGCCGTGTTGACGACGTCGCCCGTCGAAGCGTCGTACGTCCAGCGCTGCGCCCCTGTGCCGTTGCAGGTGTACAGCTGAACCTTCGCCCCGTCCGCCGTCGAGCCCGAGGCCACGTCCAGACAGGCCCCGAGCGTACGGATGGAGCCGTCGCTGCCGACCGTCCAGCGCTGGTTGGCCGCGCCCGTGCAGTCCCAGAGCTGGACGGGCGTGCCGTCGGCGCCGGTGTTGCCCGTGGCGTCGAGGCACTTGCCGCCCGGGCCGGACAGGGCGCCCGACGAGGCATCCGCCCCGGACTGCGTGCCCGACCAGGTGAAGGTCGCGGAGGTGCGCGCCGGGAGCGAGTAAGTGAACTTGCTTGCGCCCCAGTTGACGGTCATCTGCTGGACGGACCCGCCGCCGTTGTACGCGATCAGCGCCTTCGAGCCGTCCGGGTTGCGCCAGGCGACGTTGGGCACGGTCGAGCTGGCGGTGGAGGAGATCCGGGAAGCGCCCGGTCGGACGAACTTGGTCAGGTGGCCCATCGTGTAGTACTCGACGGTGTAGTCGACCTGTCCGCTCCTGCTGTCCCCGTGGTGCACGGTGATCAGCCCGTCGCAGGTACCGCAGCCGCCGTTGTGCGGGCCGCGGTTCTGGTCCACCGCCAGGGACCACTTGGTCACCGACTTCGCCCAGTTGCGGGTGTAATCGATGATGTTCATCATGTCTTCGCGCTGCTGGTCGGCGATCCAGGTGCCGCCGGAGTGCTCCGTCTGGAAGGCGTCCATCGACGGGTACTGGTTGTGCACCGCCGTCTGCTTCGCGATGTCGCCGCCGTAGCCGTGCCAGGCCACCCCGCCGAAGTTCGGGTGGTCGCGCACCGCCGCGTCGTCCACGGTGGCCGCCGCGTACGCGTCGTAGGTGTCCCAGTTCCAGTCGTGCGCCAGCACCTTGGTGGCCAGCCCCGCCGAGGCCAGCTCGGGCAGCAGCTCGCTCTTGGTGAAGTAGGCCAGTCCGGAGCCGTTCCAGCTCATCGAGGGGTAGCCGCCGCAGCACGTCGGCTCGTTCTGCGCGGTGACGTAGTCGACCGGCACGCCCTGGTCCCGGTAGGCCTGGAGGTACTTCACGAAGTAGTCGGCGTACGCGCCGTAGTGCTCGGCCTTCAGCCAGCCGCCGTTGAGCTGTCCGTTGTCCTTCATCCAGGCCGGGGCGGTCCAGGGCGAAGCCACCGTGGTCAGCGCCGGGTTGAGCTGCCTGGCCTGTTTCGTCAGCGGCAGCACGTCCTCCAGATCGTGTGCGATCGAGAAGTGCGCGAGCGACGGGTCGCTCTGCCCGGCTGGCATGTCGTCGTAGGTGTACCCGTACCGTGCCAGGTCCGAGCCGCCCATCGGGTTGCGTAGGAACGAGAGCCCGATGCCCTCCGTGGGGGAGAAGAGCTTCTTCATCGTGGCGTCGCGGGTCGCCTGGCTCAGCGCCCCGCTGCTCTTCATCAGGTACGCCGCGGTGTCGGTGAACGAGGCGCCGCCGCCGGTGAAGGTCTGGTACCGGGTGTTCTCGTCGACCGTGATGTTCGTGCCGCCGCCCCCGGTCCCGGCCCCGAACGCGACCGGGGTCTGGGCCTCAAGACCCCGGGTGACATGCCGGCCGCCCGCGTCGTCCGTGGTGGTCAGGGTGATGTTCACCGTCTCGCCCGCGGCCTGCGCGGTGCCGGACGAGAGCCCCGTGAGGCCGGCGGTCGTGAGCACTGCGGCGAGCAGGGCCCTGAGCGCCCTTCCTGAACGGATCATGGCTGATGCCTTCCTCGGCGGGAGCGTGGGGGACGTGCCGTCGGACGAGACGGGAGTGAACTGCTCTTACGTGCCCACGTCAAGAGTTTGCGCGTTCAGGACTTGAACGCAAGCGCGTTCCAGGCCACCCCTGAGATGGGTACGGACCAATCTCGACGTGAAGTATTGACGGTCGTGTTCCAGCGGGGTTAACTCACGCCACCAACGCCGGTACCGGTTCCGGAACCGGTTGCGGTACCGGTTCCGTTGCCGGTCCGGCCGCTCTGTCCTGCTGTGTCCTGGAGGTCCCCGATGCGTGTCACCATCGCTGATGTCGCCCGCGAGGCCGGCGTCAGCAAGACGACCGTGTCCCGGGTCATCAACACCAAGGGCGAAGTGGACGGTTCGACGGCCGCCCGTGTTCGTGAAGTGATCGCACAGCTCGGCTACGTACCCAGTTCGGGCGCCGTCGGTCTGGCCCGCGGCAGCAGCCGTACGGTCGGCATGCTGGTGCCCTCGCTGACCTGGCCGTGGATGGGTGAGGTGCTTCAGGGGGTCGTCGACACCGTCGAGGCCGCCGACTACGGGCTGTTGCTCTTCACCTGCAACCGCGGGGCCGAGTCCGTGGAGCGCTTCACCAGCCAGGTGTCGGCGCGCGCCTTCGACGGACTGGTCGTGGTCGAACCCGAGAACACCCTCGACCACCTCACCGCACTGCACCGCGCCGGTCTGCCGATCGTGCTGATCGACGATCGCGGCCACCACCCCGAGTTCCCCTCCGTCGTGACCACCAACCACGAAGGAGGCGCGTCGGCCGCCCGCCATCTGCGGGACGCCGGCCGCACCAGGCCCGTCGTCATCACGGGCCCCGAGCACTTCGGCTGCGTACGCGACCGGCTGGAGGGATTCGTCTCCGTCCTGCCCACCGAACTCGTCGTCCGCGGAGACTTCACCGAGCGCTGCGGCCGGCTGGCCGTGGAGGAACTCCTCGCCTCCGGCACGGAGTTCGACTCGGTCTTCGCGCACAACGACATCACGGCGGCAGGCGTGCTGCGGGCCCTGCGCGCCGCGGGGCGGACCGTGCCCGGCGATATCGCGGTGGTCGGATTCGACGACATCCCGATGGCCGAACACACCGAACCGCCCCTGACCACCGTGCGCCAGCCCACCCGGCAGATGGGTGAGACGGCCGCACGGATGCTGCTCTCCCACCTCGGCGGCACACCCGTGCCCGACGCACCGCTCGTGCTGCCCACCGAACTGGTCGTGCGCCACTCGGCGCCCTAGCGACGCGGGCCCGCCCGGCCCCGCACCGCACCCGCAGAACCCGTCTCGCCGGCCCCGTACGCACCCGCAGAACCCGCACCGCACCCGCACCGCCCGTACCCGGCGCGCCGAGCGCTGCCCGTTTCCGGTCTCCCAGACCCGCCAGTCCCTCCTGGAGTCGCCATGTCCGCACGCCGTCACCACACGCTCAGAGCGGTCGCGCTCGCCACCGCGGTGGTCGCGCTCGCCGCCGGATGTTCGTCAGCCAACTCGAACCGCAACAAGAGCGGCAGCGGCGCCACGGGCGTCCTGAACATCGGTAAGCCGGACGGGCCGCAGACGAACAACAGCAACCCGTTCCTGGCCACCTCGGCCGGCGCCACCCTCGGCTACCGCTTCATGATCTACGAGCCGCTGGCGATGACGAGCCAGATCCGGCCCTCCGCCAAGGCCGACCCGTGGCTGGCGACGGACTGGAAGTGGGAACTCAACTACACCAAGGTCACGTTCACGCTCGACGACAAGGCCAAGTGGGCGGACGGCAAGCCGCTGACCGCCGAGGACGTCGCGTTCACCTTCGACATGCTGAAGAAGCACCCGGCGCTCAACGCCGACGGCATCGCGTGGGGCGGGGTCGAGGTCCAGGGCAAGAAGGTCGTCCTGACCTTCGACGACTCGCAGTACGTCAACCAGAACAAGATCATCCAGCAGTTCATCGTGCCCAAGCACATCTGGGAAGGCGTCAAGAACCCGGAGACCTGGCCCAACCGCACGCCCGTCGGCTCGGGCCCGTACAAGCTGAAGACGTTCACGCCGCAGACCACCACGCTGACCGCCACGCCCGCCTACTGGAAGGGCACGACGAAGGTCAAGGAGCTGCGCTACAGCACCTACAACGACAACAGCGCCGCCACCACCGCGCTGGCCTCCGGCAAGCTGGAGTGGTCGTTCGTCTTCATGCCGAACTACAAGCAGCTGTTCATCTCCAAGGACCCGAAGAACCACAAGCTGTGGTTCCCCTCCGGGCTCGGCATCCACGGTCTGTGGTTCAACACCACCCGCAAGCCGTTCGACAACCCGGCGCTGCGCAAGGCCATGGCGATGGTCGTCGACCGCAACGCGATCTACACCCAGGCCGAGGCGACGCTCTACCCGGAGATCACCAACCCGACCGGCATCCCGCTGCCCGCCGGTGAGTCCTTCCTCGCCCCCGAGTACAAGAGCGCGACCACGAAGCCGGACGTCGAGGGCGCCAAGAAGGTCCTGGAGAAGGCCGGCTTCACGCTCAGCGGCGGCGTGCTGAAGGACCCGGGCGGCAAGGCCGTGAAGCTCACCTTCACCGACCCGGCCGGCTGGAACGACTACATCACCGGCCTCGCGATCATCAAGGACAACATCAAGAAGATCGGCATCGAGGCCAAGGTCAAGACGCAGACGGCCGACGCCTGGACCGCCGACGTGGCCAACGGCAACTTCGACGCCACGCTGCACTGGACCAACAGCGGCGCGACCCCGTACGACATGTACCAGAACATCATGGACGGCGCGCTGCTCCAGCCCATCGGCAAGCCTTCCCAGCAGGGCAACTTCGGCCGCTTCAAGAGCACCGAGGCGACCGAGGCGCTGAAGGACTTCGCCAGTGCGACCACCGACACCGCTCGCACCGCGGCGATGAACGCCCTGCAGAAGATCATGGTCGAGCAGGCGCCGATGATCCCCACCGCGGCCGCGCCCATCGGGGCCGAGTACTCCACCAAGAACTGGGTGGGCTGGCCCACCGAGGCCGACCCGTACGCCGACCCGCAGCACACCCAGCGCTCCGCGCTGGAAGTCGTGCTGAAGCTCAAGCCGTCCAAGTAGGCCGTCAGGCAACCCAGGGATCCAGGTACCGGCCATGTCCGAACAGACAGAGAACAACCACGTCGTGCTCGAAGCACGCGGAGTCACCAAACACTTCGCCGTACGGCGCACGGGCCGCGACCTCGTCGCGGGCAGGCGCCGCAGCGTCCACGCCGTCGACGACGTCTCGCTGCAACTGCGGCGCGGGACCGTCACGGCGCTGGTGGGGGAGTCGGGCTCCGGTAAGTCGACCGTCGCCAGGCTGCTCGCCCAGCTGTACCCGCTCACCGCGGGCGAGATCCACCTGGGCGGGCAGGCGGTGAAGGCCGGACGTGGCCGGTCCTTCCGCGGTTACGTACGCCGGGTCCAGCTCATCTTCCAGGACCCGTTCGCCTCGCTGAACCCAGTGCACACCGTGCGCTACCACCTCACCCGCGCCCTGAAGATCCACGGCCGGGCGGGCACCGGCGAGGCGGAACTGGAACAGAACCTGACCGCTCTGCTGAACCGCGTCCAGCTGACTCCTCCTCATCAGTACCTGGACAAGTTCCCGCACGAGCTGTCGGGAGGTCAGCGCCAGCGCGTGGCCATCGCCCGCGCGCTCGGCGCCGACCCCCAGGTCCTCCTCGCCGACGAGCCCGTCTCGATGCTGGACGTCTCGATCCGGCTCGGGGTGCTCAATCTGCTCAAGGACCTCAAGGACCGCATGCACCTCGCGATCCTCTACATCACCCACGACATCGCGTCGGCCCGCTACTTCGCGGACTCCACGCTCGTCATGTACGCCGGCCGGATCGTCGAGGGCGGCGACAGCGAGACCGTCACCCAGCGCCCCGCCCACCCCTATACCCAGCTGCTGATCGCCTCGGCACCCGACCCCGACCGGGCCGTCGRCGAGGAGGAGCAGGAGGAGACCGGCAGCGGCGAGCCCCCCTCGCTCATCGATCCGCCGGCCGGCTGCCGCTTCCACCCCCGCTGCCCCAAGGCCATGGAGCGCTGCCGCACCGAGCTGCCGCCGCGCTTCGACCTGGCCGACGGCCAGTGGGCCGCCTGCTGGCTGTACGACCCGGCCGCCGGCGACACCGCCCCCGACGACCACGAGAAGAAGGAGGCTGCGAAGTGAAGTTCCTGCTCCAACGGCTCGCCTTCTACCTGGTCACCGCGTGGGCCGCGATCACCATCAACTTCCTCATCCCGCGGATGATGCCCGGCGACCCGGTGCAGTCCCTCATGGCCCGCTTCCAGGGACAGCTGGACACCAACGCCATCGCCTCGCTCCAGGCCCTCTTCGGCCTGGACAAGGACCAGTCGATCTGGCAGCAGTACACCGACTACTGGGGCCATCTGCTCGACGGCGACCTCGGCCTGTCCTTCACCTTCTTCCCGACCCCGGTGAGCGAGGTCATCGCCCAGTCGCTGCCGTGGACGCTCGCGCTCGTCGGCATCACCACGCTGATCAGCTTCGTGCTCGGCACCGGCATAGGGGTCTTCACCGGCTGGCGGCGCGGTTCCTGGATGGACAGCCTGCTGCCCGTCACCACGTTCATCTCCGCCATCCCGTACTTCTGGCTCGGCCTCATCGCCATCTCGCTGTTCGCCGTGAAGTGGCCGCTCTTCCCGGCCGCCGGCGGCTACGACAACTCGCTGGTGCCCGCCTTCGACTGGCCGTTCATCTCCAGCGCGCTCTACCACGGCGCGCTGCCGGGCCTCACGATCGTGCTCAGCGCGGTGGCCGGCTGGATCCTCGGCATGCGCAACATGATGGTGACGGTGTCGAGCGAGGACTACGTCATGGTCGCCCAGGCCAAGGGCCTCTCCGAGCGCCGGGTGATGTTCGGGTACGCCGCCCGCAACGCGATCCTCCCCAACATCTCCGGCTTCGCCCTCTCGCTCGGCTTCATCGTCGGCGGCACGCTCCTGGTGGAGATGGTCTTCTCCTACCCGGGCATCGGCTACCAGCTCTTCCAGGGCGTGGGCGCCAAGGACTACCCCCTCATGCAGGGCGTCTTCCTCATCATCACGCTCTCCGTCCTCGCGGCGAACCTCCTCGCCGACGTGCTCTACATGGTCCTCGACCCCCGTACCCGAAGGGAGGCGTAGGGCTCATGGCCGTCATCG
Organism: Streptomyces sp. OR43; assembly: GCF_008042275.1. Taxonomy (GTDB): domain Bacteria; phylum Actinomycetota; class Actinomycetes; order Streptomycetales; family Streptomycetaceae; genus Streptomyces. Next base: position 3,432,824 of record NZ_RDBK01000043.1, read on the forward strand.
CATCCGAGGCCGCCGTCCTCGACGCGTCCGAGACCCCGGCAGCCGGCAAGCGCAGGTTCCGCTTCCTGCGCGGCCGCAAGACCGTCGTCGGACTCTGCATCCTGCTGTTCTTCGTGCTGCTCGCCGTCATCGGCCCGTGGATCGCCCCGTACGACCCCGACACGATGAGCAACGAACTGCTCCAGCCGCCCTCCGGATCCCACTGGTTCGGCACCACGCAGACCGGTCAGGACGTGCTCTCGCAGATCCTCGTCGGCACCCGCGGCGTCCTCGTCGTCGGCTTCGTCGCCGGCATCATCGCCACGATCCTCTCCGTGCTGATCGGCGTCAGCGCCGGCTTCCTCGGCGGCACCGCCGACGAAGTGCTCTCGCTGCTGTCCAACGTCTTCCTCGTCATCCCCGGACTGCCTCTGATCATCATCATCGCCAGCTTCGTCTCCGACACGGGCGACCTCCTGATCGCCGCCGTCATCGCCCTCACCTCCTGGGCCTGGGGCGCCCGCGTGCTCCGCGCCCAGACGCTCTCGCTGCGCCGCCGCGACTACGTCGAGGCGGCCCGCGCCACCGGTGAGCCGACCTGGCGGATCATCTTCTTCGAGGTCATGCCGAACCTGACCGCCGTCATCGCCTCCGGCTTCGTCGGCACCGTCATCTTCGCGATCCTCTCCGAGATCACGCTCGCCTTCATCGGCGTCGCCGACATCTCCAACTGGAACTGGGGGACCGTCCTGTTCTGGGCGCAGTCCAACCAGGCCCTCGCCCAGGGCGCCTGGTGGTGGTTCGTCCCGGCCGGGCTCTGCATCGCGCTGCTCGGCATGTCGCTCGCCCTCATCAACTTCGGCATCGACGAGTTCGTCAACCCGCGCCTGCGCACCGAGACCGGCGGCTCCCGCAAGGTCCGCATGCGCGTCGGCTTCACGCCCGTGGCCCGTACCGGCACGTCCAAGAAGGAGCCCCGCCCATGAGCGAGCCCGTCCTCACCATCAGCGGCCTCAACGTGGACTACGGGACCGGTGATGACGCCGTACACGCGCTGCGGGACATCGACCTCACCCTCCACCGCGGCGAAGTCCTCGGTCTCGCGGGCGAGTCGGGCTCCGGCAAGTCCACCCTGGCCTACGCCGTCACCCGCCTGCTCTCCCCGCCCGGCGTGATCACCGGCGGCGAGGTCCACTACCACCAGCGCGACGGCCGGGCACTCGACCTGCTGACCCTGTCGGCGCCCGAACTGCGCGCCTTCCGCTGGCAGGAGCTGTCGATCGTCTTCCAGGGCGCGATGAACTCCCTCAACCCGGTGCACACGGTCCACAGCCAGCTCACCGACGTACTCCAGGCACACCGCCCGGAGATGAGGAAGAGCACACGCACCGCACGGGCCGAGGAACTCCTGCGTCTCGTCGGCATCTCCGCCGACCGGCTCGGCGCCTACCCGCACCAGCTCTCCGGCGGCATGCGCCAGCGCGTGATGATCGCGATGGCCCTCGCCCTGGAACCCGAGATCGTCATCATGGACGAGCCCACGACGGCGCTCGACGTCGTCATGCAGCGCCAGATCCTGCGCCAACTGGTCAAACTCCGCGAGGAACTCGGCTTCTCCGTCGTCTTCATCACGCACGACATCTCCCTCCTCATCGAGTTCTCCGACCGGATCGCGATCATGTACGGCGGCAGGATCGTCGAGGAGGCCGGCGCGGCCGACATCTACCGCGACCCCCGCCACCCGTACAGCGACGGACTGCTGCACTCCTTCCCCGCGCTGCACGGCCCCCGCCGCGAACTCAGCGGCATCCCGGGCTCGCCCCCGCACCTGTCCGCGATGCCGGCCGGCTGCGCCTTCCACCCCCGCTGCGCCAAGAAGGTCGAGGGCTGCGACACCCACGTCCCGGTGCTCGCGGCGCCGGACGGGGACGGCTCCCGCGCGGTGGCCTGCTGGCTCCACAAGGAAGCCCCGGCCCCGGCTGCCGCCCGCCCGTAGCGCCGTACGCCCCGCACACCACAGGAGAACCATGAACCCCGTCACCCCTCAGGCCTACGCCCGCGAGATCGCCGCCCTGGCCGTACCCGGTCTGCCCGCCGACTTCCGCTGGGGCGTCGCCACAGCCGCCTACCAGATCGAGGGAGCGGCGGCCGAGGACGGCCGGACGCCGTCGATCTGGGACACGTACTGCGGGGTGCCGGGCATGGTCGTCCGCGGCGAGAACGGTGACGTGGCCTGCGACCACTACCACCGGATGCCCGAGGACGTCTCGCTGATCGCCGGCCTGGGCGTCGACACGTACCGCTTCTCGCTGGCCTGGCCCCGCATTCAGCCGGGCGGCCGCGGGCCCGCCAACGCGAAGGGCCTGGACTTCTACAAGCGCCTGGTCGACGAGCTGGACGCCAAGGGCGTCACCCCGTGGATCACCCTCTACCACTGGGACCTGCCGCAGGAGCTGGAGGACGCGGGCGGCTGGCCCGCCCGTGACACCGCGTACCGCTTCGCGGAGTACGCCGCCCTCGCCTACGACGCACTGGGCGACCGGGTGAAGCACTGGACCACGCTGAACGAGCCGTGGTGCTCGGCGATGCTCGGCTACGCCTACGGCAACCAGGCCCCCGGCCGGAAGAACTTCGGCGAGGCGATCCACGCCGTCCACCATCTGCTGCTCGGCCACGGCCTCGCCTCGCAGTACCTGCGGGAGCAGGCCGCCGCACGCGGCAACGACCTCGAACTCGGCATCACCCTCAACCTGGGCACCGCGACGCCCGAGACCGACAGCCACGAGGACGCCGAGGCGGCCCGCCGCGCCGACGGACTCGGCGCCCGCCTCTACCTGGACCCGGTCGTCAAGGGCGCCTACCCCGAGGACATCGTCGCCGACCTCGCCGCCCAGGGCGTCGAACTCCCGGTCCAGGAAGGCGACCTGGCAGCCATCTCCACTCCGCTGGACGTCCTCGGCGTCAACTTCTACCGTGGCTCGCTCTTCTCCGGCGTGACCGAGGAGGGCGCGGTGCGGGGCGCCGACGGCCTGCCCGTCACCCGTGTCGTCGAGCGCGACCTGCCCCGTACCGCCATGGACTGGGAGATCACCCCCACCGCCCTCACCGACCTGCTCGTCCGTCTGGAGAAGGACTACGGCCTCCCGACGGTCATCACCGAGAACGGCGCCGCCTTCGACGACACCGTCTCCGCGGACGGCTCGATCCACGACGCCGACCGCACCACCTATCTCGCCGACCACATCGCCGCCGTCGCCGACGCCCGCGCCCAAGGGGCCGACGTCCGGGGGTACTTCGCCTGGTCGCTGATGGACAACTTCGAGTGGTCCTACGGCTACGACAAGCGATTCGGCATCGTCCGCGTCGACTACGACACGCAGGTGCGGACGCTCAAGGACAGCGCCAAGTGGTACCGCGAAACCATCCACCTCACCCGCAACGCGTAGCCGCGCCCGCGCGTGCGTGGCCGAGCCCTGTCCGACCCTGATCCGCCGGACCGGCCCGGCCRCGCMCGCGCGCGTGGCCGCGCGGACCCCATGGATACGAACGGGAGCCCCACCGTGCCCTCTCGTACGACTCTGGCAGCCACCACCGCCGCACTGATCGCCCTCGCCGCCCCCATGGCCTTCGCCGCCCCGGCCGCACCCCGGCCGGCGGCGCGGGCCGCGGCCTGGGACACCGACCGGGCGGCCGCCGCCCACGCCGCCGACCCCGGCTCCGTCACCGCCTCCGGCAGCGAGAACGAGGCCACCGGCCCGGGAGCCGCGGCGGACGGCGACGGCGCCACCCGCTGGTCCAGCGACTTCGCCGACGACGCCTGGATCCGGGTCGACCTCGGCTCGGTCATCCGGATCAGCCAGGTCACCCTGGACTGGGAGGCCGCCTACGGCAAGAGGTACGTCCTGGAGGTGTCCAGGAACGGCACCGACTGGACCCCCTTCTACACCGAGGACGACGGCACCGGCGGCAGCGTCACCGCACACACCTACCCGCAGGAGGTCACCGGCCGCTACGTCCGGATGCGCGGCATCCAGCGCGCCACCGCCTGGGGCTACTCCCTGTACTCCTTCAAGGTGTACGGAGGCGAGCAGGCCCCCGCCTCCACGACCCGGACCAACCTCGCCCTGAACCACCCCGCGTACGGCGACCTCTACCAGCACGCGGGCAATTCACCGGCCTACGTCACCGACGGCGGCTGGCCGGCCGACCTCAAGGCCGACCAGTCGCGCTGGTCCAGCGACTGGAACGCGGACCGCTGGGTCGGCGTCGACCTCGGCGCCACCTCCACGATCGACACGGTCGACCTGTACTGGGAGGCGGCCTACGCCGTCGACTACCGGATCCAGGTCTCCGACGACAACCGCACCTGGCGCACTGTCCACCAGCTCTCCGCCGCCGAGGTCGCCGCCCGCCGCGCCGACGTGAAGGCGCCGGGCGAGGCCGCCGGACGCCACGACACCATCACCCTGCCCACCCCCGCCACCGGCCGCTACGTCCGGATGCTGGGCGTGGAGCGCCGCTCCTTCTACAACCCCGCACCGTCCACCGCCCAGTTCGGCTACTCCCTCTACGAGTTCCAGGTCTGGGGCACCGGCGGCAGCGCCGACGCCGCCTACCCGGCCCTGCCCAAGGACCCCGGCGGGACGTACCGCACCACCTTCTTCGACGACTTCACCGGCTCGGGCCTGGACCGCTCCAAGTGGCGGGTGGTGCGCACCGGCACGGAGATGGGCCCCGTCAACGGCGAGTCGCAGGCCTACGTCGACTCGACGGACAACATCCGCACCGAGAACGGCGCCCTCGTCCTGGAGTCGAAGTACTGCAAGGCGTGCACCCCCACGCCGGGCGGAACCTTCGACTTCACCTCCGGCCGGGTCGACACCAACACCACGTTCGACTTCACGTACGGCAAGGTCAGCGCCCGCATGAAGCTGCCGGTCGGCGACGGCTTCTGGCCCGCCTTCTGGATGCTCGGCAGCGACGTCGACGACCCGTCCGTCTCGTGGCCCGGCTCGGGCGAGACGGACATCATGGAGAACATCGGCTACGGCGACTGGACCAGCTCCGCCCTGCACGGCCCCGGCTACTCGGCCGACGGCAACATCGGCAAGCAGCAGACCTACCCGGACGGCGGCCGCGCCGACGCGTGGCACACCTACGGCGTCGAGTGGACGCCCGAAGGCATGACGTTCACCGTCGACGACCGGGTCGTCCAGACGACCTCCCGGCAGAAGCTCGAATCCACCCGCGGCCAGTGGGTCTTCGACCACAACCAGTACGTGATCCTCAACCTGGCCCTCGGCGGGGCGTACCCCGCGGGCTGGAACAAGGTCACCACGCCCTACTGGGGCCTCCCGCAGTCCAGCGTCGACCGCATCGCGCAGGGCGGCGTCAAGGCGGAGATCGACTGGGTGCGCGTCGAGCAGAAGAAGTAGCCCGCCGGCGGAAGAAGACCACCGGACCACCACCCCCCGCACCTCCAGGTCACACCCCTACCCGCGCGCGGCACAGCGTCCACACCGCCGTGCCGCGCGCGGCCACCGCACCGAGGAGCCGCACATGCCACCCCGCACCCGTCACCGGGCGAGACCCGCGACCGCCGCACTGGCCGCCGCGACCGTCCTCGCCGGCCTGCTCGCCGGCGCCGTTCCCAGCGCGGCGGCGCCCGTCGCCGCCGACGAACCCGCCCCGGTCGCCATCGACCGCTTCGAGGGCGAGGTTCCCTTCGCCAACCAGCCCGCCGAGGGCATCTTCACCTGGGGCGGCGACGCCGACGATCCGCCCACCCTGGCGCTGAAGGAACGCACGGACGCCCCCGAGGGCGCCAAGGTCCTCGAAGGCTCCTACGACATCAGCGGCTACGGGGGGCTCAGCCACGACTACGCGGCCGATCAGCCCGCCCACGACTGGTCCGCCCACAAGGGCATCCGCTTCTGGTGGTACGGCCAGAACACCGCGCCCCTGCCGCCCGGTTCGGGCAAGAAGATCAGCTTCGAGATCAAGGACGGCGGCGCCCACGGCGAGGCCTCCGAACTGTGGACCACCTCCTTCACCGACGACTGGGAGGGCTGGCACCAGGTCGAGATCCCCTTCGCCGACTTCACCTACCGCGGCGACTACCAGCCCGTCGGCGGCATCGACCAGGTCCTCGGCCTCGACGAGATGTGGGGCTACGCCCTTACCCTGCCGCCCGGCGGCCCCGGCACGTTCGCCATCGACGGCATGGAGCTGTACGGGAAGGCCGACGCCGCCCTGAAGGCGAGCGTCGTCACCGACGCGGCCGTGCACCCCGTCACGCAGGGCGAGACCGCCGGCATCGACCTCTCCGTCTCCACGACCGGTTCGCTCCCGCTCGACGAGCCCGTCACCGTCGCGTACGAGACGAAGGGCGGAAGCGGGGCGTCCGGCACCGACTACACGCCGGTCAGCGGTACGTACACCTTCCCCGCGGGCACCGCCTCCGGCACCACGCACCGGGTCTCCGTCACCACGAAGAAGATCACCGGAGCCGCCTCCGCGAAGACGGTCCCGCTCGAACTCACCGTCACCGGCGCCAAGCCGCCGAAGGAGAACCCGCAGGTCGTCATCGACGCCCACGGGCTGCCGTACCAGAACCCGAAGCTGCCGGTGAAGCAGCGGGTCGCCGACCTGCTCGCCCGGATGTCGCCCGCCGAGAAGGCCGGCCAGATGACGCAGGCCGAGCGCAACGCGCTCAGCTCGCAGGGCGACATCGCCACCTACGACCTCGGCTCGCTGCTCTCCGGCGGCGGTTCCGTCCCCACGCCCAACACGCCCGCCGCGTGGGCGAAGATGGTCGACTCCTACCAACTGCGCGCCCGGGCGACCCGGTTCCAGATCCCGTTGATCTACGGCGTGGACGCGGTGCACGGCCACAACAACGTGATCGGCTCGACGATCATGCCGCACAACGTCGGACTCGGCGCGACCCGCGACCCGAAGACCGTCGAGAAGACCGGCGCCGTCACCGCGAACGAGGTGCGCGCGACCGGCATCCCGTGGGACTTCGCCCCCTGCCTCTGCGTCTCGCGCGACGACCGCTGGGGCCGCGCCTACGAGGCGTACGGCGAGGACCCGGCCCTCGTCGAGTCGCTGGAGACCGTGATCCAGGGCATGCAGGGCGCCGCGTCCGGGAAGGACCTGGACCGCAACGACAAGGTGCTGGCCACCGCCAAGCACTACGTCGGCGACGGCGGCACGGAGTACGGCTCCTCGACCACCGGTTCCTACCCCATCGACCAGGGCATCACGAAGGTCACCCGGCAGGAGCTCGAAGCCGTCCACCTCGCGCCGTTCGACGACGCCGTCAAGCGCGGGGTCGGCACGGTCATGCCGTCGTACTCCTCGCTCGACATCCTCGGGGACGACGAGGGCCCGGTGAAGATGCACGCCAACGCCGCGATGATCAACGGTGTGCTGAAGGACCGGATGGGCTTCGAGGGCTTCGTCATCAGCGACTGGCAGGCGATCGACCAGATCCCCGGCGACTACGCGAGCGACGTCCGTACCTCGGTCAACGCAGGACTCGACATGATCATGGTGCCGACGGCGTACAAGGACTTCACGAGGACGCTCCAGGACGAGGTCACCGCGGGCCGCATCACCCGGGCCCGGATCGATGACGCCGTCACCCGCATCCTGACGCAGAAGTTCAGGCTGGGCCTCTTCGAGAAGCCGTACGCCGACACGTCCAACCTCGACAAGGTCGGGTCCGCCGAACACCGCGCCGTGGCCCGCGAGGCCGCCGCCAAGTCCCAGGTGCTGCTGAAGAACGACGGCGGCGTGCTGCCGCTGAGGTCCACGCAGAAGGTGTACGTCGCCGGCTCCAACGCCGACGACATCGGCAACCAGGCCGGCGGCTGGACCGTCAGCTGGCAGGGCTCGTCCGGCAACATCACCCCGGGCACCACGATCCTGTCGGCCATGAAGAAGGACGCCGCCTCGGTCACGTACTCCAAGGACGCCTCGGCCGCCACGGACGGATACGACGTCGGTGTCGTGGTCGTCGGCGAGACCCCGTACGCGGAGGGCATCGGCGACGTCGGCAACGGCCACGACCTGGAGCTGTCCGCCGCCGACAAGGCCGCGGTCGACAAGGTCTGCGCCGCGATGAAGTGCGCCGTCCTGATCGTCTCGGGCCGCCCGCAGCTCATCGGCGACCGGCTCGACGGCATCGACGCCCTGGTGGCCTCCTGGCTGCCGGGCACCGAGGGCGACGGTGTGGCCGACGTGCTCTTCGGCAAGCGCGCCTTCACCGGACAGCTTCCGGTGACCTGGCCGAAGTCCGAGGCGCAGCTGCCCATCAACGTGGGCGACGCGGCGTACGACCCGCAGTTCCCGTACGGCTGGGGCCTCACCACGCTGAAGAAGCCCCCGGCCGGCGGCGAGCTGACGCTCGGCGCGCTCGCGCTGGCCGCCCAGGTCGCGGAGCGGACCGGCCTCGGCCGGACGGACGTGGGCCGGACCATCGTCGGCCAGGCCCGGCTGCTGGTCCAGCAGAAGACCGGCGGGAAGGTGACGGAAGCGGTGGCCAAGCCGTTCGCCGACGCCGACCACCTGCTGCTCACCGGTGACCTGACCGGTGCGGTGGCGAAGCTGAGGGCGGCGTACCGGGCCGCCTGACGCGTGCGGGCGGGCGGCGAGGGCAGCCGCCCGCCCGCGTTTTACACTCTTTTGGGTTAGCTTGGAACCATGCGGAACAGGTCGTTCCCCACGTTCATGGTCCCGGCGTTCCTCGCGGGACTCCTCCTTCTGCTGTCGGCGGCCGCCCTGCTCCTGGCCCCCGCGGCGACCGGCGCGGCCACGGCCGCGACCACTGCCTCTACTGCCTCTACTGCCTCCACGGTGGACGAGGTGGCCCAGGCGCTGCGCAAGAGCCCCGTCTACGTCGATCCGGCAGCGGCCGGCCAGCTCTCCCGGGGGCAGGCCGACGCCCTGACGAAGAAGATCAAGGACGCGGACAAGCCGGTCTTCGTGGCCGTGCTGCCGCAGAGCGCCGCCTTCCCCGAGGACAGCGTGCTCCGCACCCTGCGCACCGATACCGGAATCACCGGCGTCTACGCGATCCGCCTCGGCGACGGCTTCAACGCGGGCGCCGACCCGCAGGTCATGTCGCAGCAGGCGGTCCGGAACCTCACCGCGGCCGTGAAGACCCCCGGCGCGGACACCTCCGCCGCGACCCAGCTGAACGCGTTCGTCGACCGGGCCGTCGAGCAGGCCCGGGGCAGCGCCCCCAGCTCCTGGGGCGGCACCTCGTCCGACAGCGGTTCGGCAGGAGCCGGGCTGATCGTCCTGGGCGCGGTGGTGGTCGCGGGCGGCGCGGTCGCCTACACGATCGTGCGCCGCAACCGGAAGCGCAAGGAGGCCGAGGAGCAGGCCGCGCTGGACAAGCTCCGGGTCGTCGTGGACGAGGACATCACGGCCTACGGCGAGACCCTGGACCGGCTCGACTTCCATCCCGCGGAGCCGGGCGCCGACGACACGATGCGCGCCGACTACGAACGCGCCCTCGACTCCTACGAGAGCGCGAAGTCCCGGATGGCGCAGGCCCGGCACCCGTCCGACGTGCGCGGGGTGACCCAGGCCCTGGAGGACGGCCGCTACTCGCTCGCGGTCCTGGATGCCCGCCGCTCGGGCGGKGAGCTCMCCGCCCGCCGCCCGCCCTGCTTCTTCGACCCGCGCCACGGGCCCTCGGTCGCCGACGTCCACTGGACGCCGTCGGGCGGCACGGCCCGCGAGGTCCCCGTCTGCGGCGCCGACGAGATACGGCTGCGCAGCGGCGAGGACCCGATGAGCCGCACCGTCGACATGGGCGACGGCAGCCGGCGCCCGTACTGGGAGGCAGGACCGGCCTACGGCCCCTGGGCGGGCGGCTACTTCGGCGGCGGCCTGCTCCCGGGTCTGCTGGTGGGCACGATGCTCGGCTCGATGCTCTCCACACCGGCGTACGCGGCGGAGTACGGCGGCGGCGACTTCGGCGGTGGCGACTTCTCCGGCGGCGACTTCTCCGGTTCCGACTTCGACTCGTCCGGCTTCGGCGGCGGCTTCGGCGACGGGGGAGGCGGCGGATTCGGTGACGGTGGCGGCTTCGGCGGGGGCGGCGACTTCGGCGGCGGCAGTTTCTGAGCACGCGCCGTCTGAGCACGCGCCGTCTGAGCGCGCCGTCTGAGCGCGCGCCTTCTGAGTACGCGGTGAAGTGCCGTCGGCCTGAGTACGCGGTGAAGTGGCGCCGGTCCGGTCCGGCCGAAGGCCCCGCGACGGTCCACGGACCGKCGCGGGGCCTTCGGCGTCAGCCCGGGCGGCGCGCCACCTGGAGGAGCGTGCCGCGATCAGCCGTCGATCTCGTACTGGCCGACCGTCCGGAAGTGGCGCAGGGCCTCCGGGCTGCCGTCGTCCAGGACGGTCTGGATGGCGGCGTACATGGCGTCGCTGATGTCCGGGTCCGCGAGCATGCGGACGATGTAGACCGAGTCGTCCTCGGCCTGGGCGAGTCGGTAGCCCGTCCATCGGAAGGAGCTCAGGGCTTCGGGGGTGCGGGCGTCGAGGGTGTCGTTGGCCGCCCGTATCACCCTCTTGTCCCCGTTCTGCGTGGCGGCGCCGAGGATGCGCAGGACCGCCACGGTGTCGTCCTCGGCCTGGGCCAGGGCGTACCCCGTCTCCAGGAAGGCACGCAGGGCTTCGGGGGCGCGGGTGTCGAGGAGGTTGTCGGCCTCCCGCATCACCCTCTTGTCCCCGTTCTGCGTGGCCACGCCGAGGATGCGCAGGACGGAGACGGTGTCGTCCTCGGCCTGGGCCGTGCGACAGCCCGTCTCCAGGAACGCGCGCAGGGTGTCCACCGTGCCGCCGAGCGCCTCGTTCGCCTCGCGCAGGACGCCCTTGCCGGCGTTCACGTCCGCGAGGACGCCCTGGATCGCGGCCCGGAGTTCGGCCTCGGTCATCTCGTCGACGGGGGTACCGGTGCCGGACGGGACGGCAGGACAGGCCGTGGCCGGTGTGGGTGTCACGGGCGTGGTGGACAGGGCGGATGCGGCCGGCGCGGGCGCGCCGGCGGCGAGGGCCGGGGCGGCGAAGAGGAGAGCGGGCGTCAGGGCGGCTGCGGCAACCAGCAGTGCGGCGCGGGTCGGTCTCATGGGTGTGCCTCCAGGCTCGTGTGTCCGTCGGGATGAAGGATCCACGTGGTGCATACGGAGATCAACAGCCCTCGGCGGCAAGGAACTGACGGCAACTGTTGCCGGGCCCGCTCCTGTTGCGGAGATCCGGTATCGGCGGCCGGCCCGAAAGGCACCGCGATGGTGCGCGATGACTTTCGGGCGGCATGGCAGTCTCACTTCCCATACACCTGAACCGCGGTCCACGAGGAGAGAGAGCCACATGCGCATCGTCATCAGCGAGTTCATCAGCCTGGACGGCGTCGTACAGGCGCCGGGCGGTGCCGAGGAGGACACGGACGGCGGCTTCGCGCACGGCGGCTGGTCGCACCCGTTCTTCGACCCGGAGGTGGTGGGCGGCGCCTTCGACGACGCGATGAGCTCGGCCGAGGCGCTGCTCTTCGGCCGCCGCACCTGGCAGACCATGGCTGCGGCGTGGCCCGGGCGGGCGGGCGATCCGTTCGCCGACCGGATGAACGCGATCGCGAAGTACGTCGTGACGGACACCCTGGGCGACGACGATCTGACGTGGAACAACACCGCGCGCGTCCCCGGCAAGCAGTTCGCCGAACGGATTCGGGAACTGCGCGCGAAGGACGGCGGGAACCTGCTGGTCATGGGCAGCCCCACGCTCGTACGCAGCCTGCTCGGCGAGGGGCTCGTGGACGAACTCCGGCTCGTGATCATGCCCGTGCTGCTCGGCGGCGGGAAGTCGATCTTCCCGGCGGACGGGGGGCTGCGCACCCTGGAACTGGTCGCGCACGCCACCAGTGACGCGGGCGTGCGGGTGTGCACGTACCGGACGGCGGCGGCGAAGGACTGAAGGTGGGAAAGGGAAAGGGGTGCGGGGCCGCGGCCCCGCACCCCTTGATGACGTGTGCCCGGGGTCAGCGGCGACCGGTGTGCGCGCGCTCGAAGGCGGCGAAGGCCGTCTCCTGGCGCCACTGGGTCGCGGCCTTCGGGTTGTCGCCGAGGTAGCGGGCGCAGCGCGCGCCCGGGTGAGCGTCGCCGGGCCGGCTGCCGGCGCAGGCGGCGACGGTGCGGTAGCCGGAGGGCGCGGAGCCGGCGGCCCACAGGCTGCGGCCGTCGCGGAAGGCGTACTCCAGCGAGGCGCGGGCCAGGTCCTTCAGCTCGGTGTAGCCGAGGTCGTACGTCTGCGCGGCGTACTGGTACTCGTGGCTGATGTTGATCCGCGAGACACCCGGGTCGTCCGTGGACAGGACGACGGGGACGCCGTAGCGGCGGTACGCGTTGAACGGGTGGTCGTCGCCCGCGATGCCAAGGATCTGCTTGTTGCTGGAAAACGGCACCTCGACCGCGACCTGGCGCCGTGCCATGGTCCGGGCGAGCCGCCGCCAGTCGTCCTCGTGGACCAGGTCGACGCCGTGCCCGATGCGTTCGGCGCCGGCGACGAGGACGGCCTCGCGGATGTGGAAGGTCAGGTCCTCGGGCTTGACCAGGCCGGGGGCCAGTTCACCGGCGTGCAGGGTGAGATGGGCGTCCGGGTACTGGCCGCGCAGGTACTGCAGCATCCGCATCTGGAGGCTGTAGTTGCTCAGCGAGCTGTCCCAGTCCTCGGGCTGGACGAGGTTGACCGCGACGAACCTCGGATCGCGCTCGGCCAGCCGCAGGCCGATCGCCATCTGCGTGAACACCCGCGCCGGGGAGCTTCCCCGGGAGACCTGGGAGACCCAGCGGACGGGCAGGCGGCAGCCCGGGTCGGGGCGGTTCGTGTCGCAGTGTGCGGTGGCCCGGAACTGCGCGTTGGCGTCATCGGCCTCCTTGACCGCCTCGTTCACGACCCGGTCGAGCTGCCCGCCGGCGAGGAGCTTGCGGTGGAAGGCGGCCAGGTCGGCGTCGTAACCCACCGCGTCGGCAAGCTTCTTGGCGCTGTCCGAGGCCGGGGTGACCATGGTCTCCAGATAGAACTGGTTCTGCTTCACCACGGTGTTGGCCACATCGGCCAGGAGCTTGCCGCGGTCCCACGTCGCCAGGCCGAACTTGCCGAACGTGTCGAAGAAGTGGTCGTGCCCGGACTGGTCGGCCGGGAAGTCCTGCATGGACCAGGCCCGGATGATCCGCTGCCGGAAATCCGCGTCCGTCCGCGCGTCGGCCGCGGGCCGCGTGCCCGTGGCGCAGGGCGGCGCGACGGCCGTCATCGTCGCGTCGATGCACAGGCCCCGCTCGATCGCGAGCTGGATCAGATACTCCGTCGAGGCAGCACCCGACAGATGGTTGTGCAGATCGCCGCCCTTGGGCAGCGCTTCGAAGAACGCCTTCAGCCGCTCGGGCCTGCCCTGCGAGGCGTTGAGGTACGCGGCGGTCCCGCGCTCGGCGGCCGTCACCTCGCGGGGCGAGGTGAACCCGGCGGCCGAGGGCGACGCGTCGTTGCCCGGCGCGGCCTCGGCGGGGAGCGCCGGGAGCAGCGTCAGTACGGCGAGTGAGCCGAGCCCGGCCAGGAGCGGGTACTTGGGACGGCGTGCCGTCCGGATGGTTGAGGTCACCGCCGAATGATCGCGTCGGTTCCGATGGATATCACCCGAATCGCGGCCGGGACCGGACACGTCCACTCGATCGAGTGGGGGGACCGCCTCGTCTTCACCCTCCCTACGTGACCGCCGACGTGCACACCGCCAGGGTCCCGGAGTGCCAGGACCCTGGATGAACAGCGACGCGCCCTCGCCGGAGCCCCGGCAGCGCCGCCACCCTCGCCTCGTGGGCTGCGGCGCTCCGCCCCGGCGGGCGGCGGCTCCTGATCGTGGCGAAGGAGGGGACCGGTGACGGGGTGGTCGACGATCTACTCGGCAGCGGTCTGCGCGTGTACGGGGCGGAGTTCACCGCGGACGAGCTCCGTGCGGCCGCCGGGGAGGCGGGCTTCCGCGTCGACGACTGCGCAGTCCGGGAGGCGCGCGATGACGAGATCCGGACGCGTCGCATCTGTCCGGTGGCGACGCGCGGCACGGCCTGAGCCCGGACGTGCGCACATCGATGCGGAAACTTCTTTCACGCGCCGGTCGTTTGCGCAGCTCATCGGGACATAGGGAGGTCTGGACCACTAACGGAGAACGAAAACTATTTACCGCGCGTGCGCTCCTGTGGCTGACTATGTCGTGTTCCCGACAACTGGACGCGCGTAGAACGTCGCGGAATCACATCCCCCCACAAGCAGGAGGCCACCCATGTTCCCCAGGAGCATCTCCGTCAAGTCCGCCCAGAGACTCACCGTGGCCGGCGTCGTCGCCACGAGTGCCGCGTTACTCCTCGGTCTGATGTCCGGCACCGCGTCGGCGACGCCCGTTCCGGACAACCCCGTGCCGTACGGCAAGGGGTACATGGGTGTGGGCTACCTCCAGGACGGCAGGGACTTCAAGCCCGACACCCGCCAACCGCACCTCGGGGCGCAGGCGGACGCCAACCTCAAGGCGAACCCCGAGGGCATCGACGTCTCCGGCTGGCAGGGCGGAATCAACTGGAGCTCGGTGCGCGGCGCGGGCATCGAGTTCTCCTGGATGAAGGCCACCGAGGGCCTGACGTACAAGGACTCGACGTTCAGTGCCAACTACCTGAACGCGTACAACGCCGGGGTCATCCGGGGTGCCTACCACTTCGCCCGGCCGGACGTCTCCGGAGGCGCGGCCCAGGCGGACTTCTTCGCGAGCAACGGCGGCGCCTGGTCCCGGGACAACCTCACGCTTCCCGGCGTGCTGGACATCGAGGGCACCTGCTACGGCTACTCCCAGGCGAGCATGCGGCAGTGGGTCCTCGACTTCTACAACAGGTACAAGGCCCGCACCGGCCGTGACGTCGTGATCTACACCAGTCCGAGCTGGTGGAACACCTGCACCGGCGGCTGGAGCGGCATGTCCGCCCTCAGCCCGCTGTGGGTGGCGAACTGGACCACCGGAACCCCCAGCATCCCCTCGGGCTTCCCCTACTACACGGTCTGGCAGTACACCTCGACCGGCGCGGTGAACGGTGTCTCGGGCAACGTCGACCGCGACCGGTTCAGCGGTGACCGCTCCCGCCTGCTGGCGCTGGCCAACAACACCGCGTGACGCCGGACACCGGACGAGGATGACCCTGCCGGGGCCCGGTCCCGCGCGAGGTGGCGGGCCGGAGCGGCCGTAACCGGCTGCTCCGGTCCGCCACCCTGCCGGGGTCCGGCCCGGTTCCACGACAGTTCGCGAAGGAGTACGTCATGGGCTCGACCCCACCCCTCAGCAGGCGCGGCGCCCTCATCGCCGGAGCCGCGGCCCTGGCCGGCGGGCTGGCACCGACGGCCGGTCAGGCGGCGGCCGTACGCGCGCCCGAGGGCGCCGGCCCCCGGGCTGCGGCCCTGACCCCGCAGCAGCGCGCCGCGCAGTGCGTCATCCACTCCTACGCCGGGCTCACGCCGCCCGCCTCCCTGATGAACGCCATCGAGGAAGGGCGCACGGCCGGTGTGATCTTCTTCGGCGAGAACATCGAGAACCTGAGCCAGATCGAGAGCGTCGTCCGGTCGATGAACGCGGCGCACGCCTCGTCCCCCGTGCGGGCCCCGCTGCTCCTGATGACGGACCAGGAGGGCGGGGTCGTCCGCCGCCTGCCGGGGGAGCCCGTCATGTCCGCCAAGGACGTCGGCGCCTCCGCCGACCCGGTGCGGTGGGCCGGCTTCACCGGCAGCGGTGCGGGGATGAACCTCGCGGGTGTCGGCATGAACGTCAACCTCGCCCCGGTCCTCGACGTCTACCGCAAGAACGGCGACTTCACCGACCAGTACGAGCGGTCCTACAGCAAGTCCGCCGCCGCGGTCGCCAGTTGCGGATCGGTCTTCATCACCGCCCAGCAGAGCGCCGGTGTCGCCGCCACAGCCAAGCACTTCCCCGGCCTCGGTCCCGCGTCGGCAAGCCAGAACACGGACCTCCGCCCCGTCACCCTCACCACCTCCGCGGCCACCCTGCGCAGCGTGGACGAGGCGCCGTACCGGGACGCCGTCGCGGCCGGCGTCAAGCTCGTCATGCTGTCCTGGGCCGTCTACACCGCCCTGGACGCCGACCGGCCCGCCGGTCTCTCCCCGGCGGTCGTCGCCGAGCTGCGCGACCGGCTCGGCTACACCGGCGTCACCATCACCGACGCCCTGGAGGCCGGCGCCCTCCAGTCCTTCGGCGGTACGTCGCAGCGCGCCGTGGCGGCAGCGGCCGCGGGGATGGACCTGGTGCTCTGCTCGTCCCGCAGCGTCTCCCAGGGCGACGAGGCGGTGGCGGCCCTGAGCGACGCACTGGCGTCCGGCGCGCTCGACGGCGCGGACTTCGACGCCGCCGCCGCGCGCGTCAACGTGCTGCGGGCCGGGCTGTGACACGCGGACCACCGCGTCGCCCCGCCGGACGTTGGACACTGTTCCAGAGCTCGCCCTCGCGCCAGCTCTCGTCGCCCGCCTCCCGCAAGGTGACGCGTCGTCCGGGCCGGTCGAGGAATCCGTGGTCGATCATCCGAAGAGACGACTGATCGCGGTTCAGTGACCCGTGAACGATGCCGGTCACAGCCCGGGGCCTGCCTTCTCCTCCGGCCCTCGACCGGTCGGCCGCTCGCGCCCCCAGGCGGCCAGCGGCCGGAGCGCGTCGTTGAGACGTCTCCCGTCCTCGGTCAGCGAGTACTCGACGCGAGGCGGCACCTCGTCGTAGGAGACGCGGTGCACGACACCGTCCGCTTCCAGCTCACGCATGTGAGAGGCCAGCACCTTCTCGGTGATCCCCGGAATCAGCCGACGCAGCTCGCCGAAGCGACGGCAGGGGTGCTCGTGGAGCGCCCAGAGGATCAGCACCTTCCACTTGCCGCCGATCACCTCCATCGCGGTGTCGATCCCGCAGACGTGTCCGGCTGGTGCGCCCGGCCGGTTCAGCGTTGTCATGCCCCACCCTTCCGACGTGCTTGCTCACCTCGGGGTAACCACCCACTGTCAAGTGCGTACTTGATCGCCCTCGGAGCTGCGACCAGCCTAATCGGCATGGCACTGAACACTGTTGAGAAGACTCCCGTCACGCTGCTGGGCCTCGGCGCGATGGGCACCGCGATGGCCCGTACCTGGCTTGCCGCCGGCCACCCGCTCACCGTCTGGAACCGCACCCCGGCCCGCGCAACGGCGCTGGCCGCCGAGGGGGCAAGGGCCGCGGACACCGCCGGTGAGGCGGTCGCGGCGAACACCCTGGTCGTCGTCTGCCTGTTGGACGACGCCTCGGTCGACAAGGTGCTGGCCGGCACCGACCCGGCCGGCAAGGACCTGGTCAACCTGACCACCAGCACCCCTGCCCAGGCCCGCGCCCGCGCCGAGTGGGCCCGCGAGCGAGGCGCCCGCTACCTGGACGGCGGGATCATGGCCGTCCCTCCGATGATCGGAGTCCCGGAAGCCGGCGGCTACGTCTTCTACAGCGGCTCGCCAGAGTTGTTCGAGCGGCACCAGCAGACCCTGGGCGTCCCGGCCGGCACGACCTACGTCGGCGAGGACGCGGGATTCGCGGCCCTGCACGACGTGGCCCTGCTCAGCGCCATGTACGGGATGTTCGCCGGGTCCGCGCACGCCTTCGCCCTGATCCGCAAGGAGGACATCGACCCCGCGGCGCTCGCCCCGCTGCTCGCCGACTGGCTCGTCGCGATGGCTCCGGCAGTTCACCGGACCGCCGACCAGTTGCGGAGCGGTGACCACACCAAAGGTGTCGTCTCCAACCTGGCCATGCAGGTGGCCGGCACGCCGACCTTCCTGAGCACTGCCGAGCAGCAGGGAGTCAGCCCCGAACTGCTCAGGCCCTACTTCGAGCTGATGCGGCGCCGCCTGGCCGAGGGCAGCGGCGAGGAGGACCTGACGGGTGTGATCGACCTGCTGCTGCACTGACCGGCCACGTGCCGCCCCGGACGCGGCCGTGCTGGTCTCGGAGCCGGTTTGCTGCTCCGGCAAGGAAGTTTGCCGAATCCGGACCGGGCCCGCACCATCTTCCGTAGATGGAGGTGTTTCGCATGAGCGACATGACGCAGACGTACGACGTAGTGGTGATCGGCGGCGGGGCCGCCGGTCTGAGCGGGGCGTTGTCCCTGGCGCGGGCCCGGCGTTCCGTGCTGGTGATCGACGCGGGCAGCCCGCGCAACGCACCCGCGTCCCACGTGCACAACTACCTGGGCCGGGAGGGCACCCCGCCCTCGGAGCTGGTGGCCATCGGCCGCAAGGAGGTGGCCGGGTACGGTGCCGAGATCGTCGAAGGCGAGGTCACATCGGCCGAGAAGCTGCAGGGCGGGGCCGGATTCCGTGTCGTACGGGGGGACAAAACCGCCGTGACGGCGCGCCGCCTGCTCGTCACCACCGGGCTCGTCGACGAGCTGCCGCCGATCCCCGGCCTGGCCGGGCGCTGGGGGCGGGACGTGCTGCACTGCCCGTACTGCCACGGCTGGGAGGTCCGGGACGCGGCGATCGGCATCGTGGCGCTGACACCGATGGCGGTGCACCAGGCGCTCCTCTGGAGGCAGTGGAGCGCCGACGTCACCCTCTTCCTGCACAACGGGCCCGAGCCGGACGACGAGGAGTACGAGCAGCTGGCGGCGCGGGGCATCGCCGTGGTGGACGGGGGGGTCACCGGGGTCGAGACGGACGACGGCCGTCTCACCGGCGTACGGCTGGCCGGTGGCCGGGTCGTTCCGCGCGACGCCGTCGTGGTCCAGCCGCGGTTCACGGCGCGTTCCGGGGTGCTCGACGGCCTCGGGCTGCGCGCCACGCCGCTGGAGATGGGCGGGCACACCCTCGGCACGTACATCGCGGCCGACCCGACCGGGGCGACGGAGGTGCCCGGCGTGTGGGCGGCCGGTAACGTCGCCAGCCTGATGGACCAGGTCATCGGCGCCGCCGCCGCGGGGCTGAAGGCCGGCGCTGCCATCAACGCCGACCTCGTCACCGAGGACACCGGCCGCGCGGTCGAGGCCCGCCGCGCGCCCTTCTCGGCGGAGGCCGAGCGCCAGGTCTGCGAGAAGACCCTCGGACACCGCCGTCACGGACTCCAGGAGACACGATGACCCACGACAGCACCGACGCCGCAGCCTCCGACGCCGAGCTCTGGGACGAGCGCTACCGCGAGAGCCACCGGATCTGGAGCGGGAATCCCAACACCGCCCTCGTCCGGGAGGTGGAGGGCCTGAAGCCGGGACGCGCCCTGGACCTCGGGTGCGGCGAAGGAGCGGACGCGGTCTGGCTCGCCCGCCTGGGCTGGCGCGTCACCGCCACCGACATCTCGCGCGTCGCTCTGGACCGGGCCGCCGAGCACGGGGCCGAGGCGGGGGTCGAGGACCGTATCGACTGGCAGTTCCACGACCTCGGGGTCTCCTTCCCGGACGGGGAGTACGACCTGGTCTCCGCGCAGTTCCTGCACTCCATGGGCGACCTGCCGCGCGAGCAGATCCTGCGCCGGGCCGCAGCGGCGGTGGCTCCCGGCGGCGTGCTCCTGATCGTGGGGCACGCCGGCTTCCCGCCCTGGGAGCACGACCACGCGGACATGGAGCTCCCGACTACGGACGAGGTGCTCGCCGCCCTCGAACTGCCCGAAGGCGCATGGGACGTCCTGCTCAGCGCGGAGCACGAGCGGGTCCAGCACGGCCCGGACGGCACGCCCGTCACCCGCACGGACAACGCGCTGAAGGTGCGCCGCCGTTGAAACGGGGATGAGCCGCGCCGGAAGCCATTCGGGTCAATCTCCGGTGCGCGGCGGTAGCCGACGTCGCGCACCGGGGAGGGCCTCTGGCCTGACGGCGAGGTGCGGGAGGACGCGTGGTGAACGGAACAGCGGAGCCGAACGGGGGCGTCGACGCGGATGACCTGTACGGCCGGATCGACGAACTGGCCCGGCACGTCGAGCAGGATGTCATCGGCTGGCGCCACCACCTGCACCAGCACCCGGAGCTGTCCAACCGGGAGGTGAACACCGCCCGCTTCATCACCGAGCGCCTCCGGGCCCTCGGGCTGGACGAGGTGCGGACCGGTATCGCCGGGCACGGGGTGGTGGGGGTCCTCCGGGGCGGCCTGCCCGGTGAGCGGGTGATCGCGCTGCGGGCGGACTTCGACGCCCTGCCGGTCAAGGAGGCCTCGGGGGTGGACTTCGCCTCCACCGTGGTCGACGAGGACTATCCCGGCGGACCGTTCCCGGTCGCGCACGCGTGCGGTCACGACTGCCACACCGCGATGCTGCTGGGCGCGGCCTCGGTTCTGGCGCAGGTGCGCGACCGTCTCGCGGGAACGGTCCTGCTGGTGTTCCAGCCCGCCGAGGAAGGGCCGCCGGTCGACACCGACGGCACGGTGGAGAAGGGCGGGGCCCAGCAGATGGAGGACGAGGGCGCCCTGGCGGACCCCCGGCCGACCATGGTCTACGGCATGCACGTGGCGCCGCTGCCGAAGAACTGCGTCGGCTACCGGACGGGCAATCCGTTCGGCGCCTCCTGCATGATCAAGATCGTGGTGTCGGGCAAGCAGGTGCACGGTTCGACGCCGTGGGAGGGCGTGGATCCGATGCCGCCCGCCGCGGAGATCATCACCGCCACCGGCCAGCTGTACCGGCAGATCAGCGCCTTCGACCCGATCACCGTCACCATCGGACACGTCCAGGACGTGGGCCGCTTCAACATCGTCGGGGAGCGGGTGACCCTGCTCGGCACGATCCGCTGTGCGGCCGAGTCCGACATGGAACGGGTGCAGGGGCTCGTGCGCCGCACCGCCGAGCACATCGCCCAGGCGTACGGCTGTGCCGCACGGACGGACTTCCTCCAGGACGTGCCCGCCGTCCACAACGAACCGGCCTGGGTCGAGGCGGCACTGCCCACGCTGGAGCGGGTGGCGGGCCCGGACCGGATCATGAACACCCCGCCCACCCTGGGCTACGACGACGTATCGGTGTTCGTGAACAAGTACGGCGGACTGTACGTGGTGCTGGGCTGCCAGGACCTGGAGTTCACCGACGGGGAGCCCCGGCCGGTTCCCGGCGGGCGGGGGGTGGTGTTCAATCACAACCCGGCCTTCTACGCGGACGACTCGGTCCTGGTCACCGGGGTCCGGCTCCACGCCAACATCGCGGTCGATCACCTGTCCGGGAAGATCTCCGCTGGAGGGTGAGGCGACCGGCCTCCCACCGGTGCGCCGCGCCCACGAGGCAGGTCGCCCGTGACCGCGGGGCAGCCCGGGACGCGGCTCCCGCGAGCCGAACCCCGTTCCGCGGAGGGGCGATTGAAGCGGAGCCGCCGGCCCGCGAGCCGCTCCCGGAAGGCCGCTCATTCAGGCCGTGATCTGACCTATATGACTTCTAACGTGGTCCTTGCCCGCGCGACAGGAACGACAGAAGGCAGCGATCATGACCGTCAGCGAGACGACCACCCGCGACGTGGCCGAGACCCCGGCGCTCACCGGCGAGCGCGCCGACCTGCTGGAGATGCTGGCCAAGCACCGGCACTTCCTCCGCTTCACCACCCGTGACCTCACTGACGAGCAGGCCGGGCTGCGCACCACGGTGAGCGAGCTGTGTCTGGGCGGTCTCATCAAGCACGTCACCAGTGCCGAACGGGGCTGGGCCGGCTTCATCGTGGAAGGCCCCTCGGCCATGCCGGACTTCACCGCGATGACCGAAGCCGACTGGGCGCGGCGGGCCGACGAGATGCGCATGCTGCCCGGCGAGACGCTGGCCGGAGTGCTGGACGCCTACGAGGACGCCGCCCGCCGGACGGACGAACTGGTGGCCACCCTGCCCGACCTGGATGCCACCCAGCCGCTGCCCAGGGCCCCGTGGTTCGAGGGTGCGGCGCACTGGTCGGCGCGCCGGGTGCTCATGCACATCATGACCGAGACCGCCCAGCACGCCGGCCACGCCGACATCATCCGGGAATCGATCGACGGCGCGAAGAGCATGGGCTGACCTGGACGGGCCGTTGCCCGGCGGGCAGCCGAACCGCAGCGCCCCGCGGGGAGCGGACCTCCGCCAAGGCCCGGGCGCCGCGGCGGAGCCGGGCCGCCGGGAGCCGGCCGTGGCAACGGACGCGTCGCTGTGCGGCTGCGGGCTCGCAGCGGTGGTCGGTGCGCGAGCGTCGCCGAACGGGCCCGGTGGTCGCCGGTGTGACGACAGAATGCGCCCATGGAAGCTGAAGTCGCCGCGCTGCTCGGTGCTGCCGTCGGGTCGCTCGCCACACTCGGCGCGGCGTTCGTGACCGGGCGCGCCGCCGCGCGTTCGCAGTTCGACCAGTGGCGCAGACAGCACCGCAGGGACGCGTGTCTGTCCTACCTCGGCGCCCTGCACGACCGTGATATCGCGATGGACGCGATATGGGAGGCGCTGCGGCCGAGCGCTCCCGACCTGGCGCAGGTCGACGAGCGGGTGGGGCGCTTCGTCGGTCTGGCGCGCGAGGTGCACCGCGCGGCCGAGGTCGTCCTCGTCGAGGGGCCGCCGGTTCTGGTGAAGGCGGCCGGCCGGGTCGGCAGGGCGTCCGGTGATCTCTCCGATGTCATGCGGCGGATGGTGCGGGACGCCCACGCGGCCGACACCGCTCGCAAGGCGGCGGACGCCGCCCTCGCCGCCCAGCGGGAACAGGCCCTCCACGAGGCGGTGAAACGCTTCCGCTCGGTGGCGGCCGAGGTCTTGGACAAGCCGCGCTGACGGCGCCGCCGCACACGCCGAGCGCCCGCCGTCCTCCCCGGAAGGGGCGGAAGGCGGGCGCGCTCGGTGCGGGGTGTCCCCGGCAGGCCGGCCTGCGGGACCGGGTGTCCCGGGGGATCAGGCCTGCGGGGCGGCGGCCTTGATCGCGGAGATGTCGAAGTTCAGCTTGACCTTGTCACTGACCATCACGCCGCCGGTCTCCAGCGCCGCGTTCCACGTCAGGCCCCAGTCGGAGCGCAGGATGTCCGCGCTGCCCTCGAAGCCGACGCGCTCGTTGCCGTAGACGTCCGTCGCGGAGCCGTTGAACTCCAGGTCGATGGCGAGCGGGCGGGTGACGTCCTTGATGGTGAGGTCGCCGGTGACGCGGTACTTGTCGCCGCCCAGCTGCTCGGCTGCGGTCGAGCGGAAGGTCATGAGGGGGAACTTCTCGGCGTCGAAGAAGTCGCCGCTGACCAGGTGACCGTCGCGGTCGGCGATGCCGGTGTCCACGCTGGCGATCTTGACGTCGATCGAGGCGGCGGAGTTGGCCGGGTCGCTGCCGTCCAGCTTCAGGCTGCCCTCGTGCTCACCGAAGGAGCCGCGCACATTGGTGACCATCGCGTGACGGACGGTGAAGCCGATGCTGCTGTGGGCCGGGTCGATCGTGTAGTCGCCGGTGAGGGCGGCCAGGGCCGGGTCGACGGCGACGGTGGTGGCGGCGGGGGCGTCGTTGTTCTTGCGGTTGAACAGAGCCATGGCTCCTCCTCGGGGACGTGATCGAGCGGGGCTCGAAGTAGTTGTTTAACCTTCAACGAGATTCACTGTAGACCCATCTTGTTCAAAGTTCAACATCTGCGGTCCCGACTGTTACGGAAGGCGGCGCGGCGCGGCCGCGTGTTCACGCGACCGTCACCGCATGCCCTCTGGCGGACGCGCGTAGAACTCGGGCAGTATTTTCCTGCCCCATTGTCATGCACAGGAGGAGTCCCTCATGGTGTCCCGTATGACGCTGCGCCCCGTCCTGACCGCCCTCGCCCTCGTGCTCGGCGTCCTCTTCGCCCCCGGAATCGGCGTCGTCGCCGGGACAACGGACGCCTACGCCGTCACCAAGCTCACCCACAGCCAGGCGACCGCCAGATTCAGCTCGTCCGGCATCACCTGGTCGTCCTCCGGCGGCTGCTCCAACCGCAATGTGTCCACCTGTACGTCGTTCGACCAGCTCAACCTGGCGACCGCCCAGGGTGCCCAGACCCTCAAGAGCGCCACGGGCTGCGCGCTCAACATCACCGGCGGCACCGAGACCGGGCACGCCAGTGGCACGTACTCGCACTGGAACGGCTACAAGCTCGACTTCGGCAAGACCACCTGTCTCACCAACTACGTGCACGGCGTGTTCAGTTACATCGGTGTACGCGGCGACGGCGCGCCCCAGTACAAGTCCGGCTCGGGCAACGTCTACGCGGACGAGGGCAACCACTGGGACGTCACGTACTACAACTGCGGCGGCTGCTGACCCGCGCCGCCTGCCGGGAGCCCCGGCGGGCCCGGGCCGCGGGGCTACCGTCCCACGCGGCCCGGTCCTGCCGGGGTGCGCTGCCGCAGGCGCTCGCCCTGCGGCCCGAACATGACCAGGTATTCGACCGGTCCGCCGGGTCCGGCGTTCGTGACACCGTGGGCGGTACGGGTGTCGAACTCGGCGACGTCCCCGGCGGCCAGGATCAGGTCCTGCTCGCCGAGTGCGAGCCAGAGGCGCCCGTACAGGACGCACACCCACTCGTAGCCGTCGTGGGAGATCTGCCGCGGCCGCCCGGGCGGCTCCTCGACCGGCGGCAGGACGTGCTTGTGCGCGTGCAGACCCCCGACGTACGGGGTCAGCGGCAACACCGCCTTGTCGTCGCCGAAGCGCTGCGACGTGGAGATGCGGGGCCCGGACTCCGGTGCCAGCCCGGCCAGTTCGTCCAGTGAGACGCCGTACTCCTTCGCCAGCCGCAGCAGCACCTCCAGGGTGGGCCCGCGCCGGCCGGTCTCGATGCGCGACAGCGTGCTGAGCGAGATGCCGGTCGCGCGGCCGACACCGGTGAGCGTGGCGCCGCGGTGTTCGCGCGCGGCCCGCAGCCGGGGGCCCATGGCCGCCATCGCGGCGGCAGTCCCGTCGTCCGTCATTCCCGTCACCGTGTCTTCCGGTCGTGCCGCGTCCACCCTCTGTGCTGCAAGTTTGCCAGCACGGCAAGGCTTCTCGCCTCCGGTGGCCGCCGCGCCGCATGATCGGCGGGTAGCCACGTCCGCCCGTGAACCGAGGAGAACCCATGCAGCCCGAGCTGTCCGCAGCCCTTCGCCACCGCACCGTCGAGGCCCCGGCCGGGCGCCTGCACCTGGTCGAGCAGGGGACCGGCCCGCTGGTGCTGCTCGTCCACGGCTTCCCCGAGTCCTGGTACTCCTGGCGGCGCCAGCTCCCGGCCCTCGCCGCGGCCGGATACCGGGCGGTGGCGCTCGACGTGCGCGGCTACGGCCGCTCCTCCAGGCCGGCCGCGGCCGACGCCTACCGCATGCTCGACCTGGCGGAGGACAACGTCGCCGTCGTGCGCGCCCTCGGGGAGGAGAGCGCGGTGGTCGTCGGCCACGACTGGGGCTCCAACATCGCGGCCGCCTCCGCCCTGCTCCACCCGGACGTCTTCCGCGCGGTCGCCCTGCTGAGCGTCCCCTACGCACCTCCCGGCGGCCCGCGCCCCACCGATGTCTTCGGCCACATCGGCGGCCCCGAGCAGGAGTTCTACGTCTCCTGCTTCCAGGAGCCCGGACGCGCGGAGGCGGAGATGGAACCCGACGTGCGGGGCTGGCTCGCGGGCTTCTACGCGGCCCTGTCCGCCGACACCATGCCGGGGGCGGACGAGCCCGATCCGCACTTCGTGGCCCGCGGCGGCGGCCGCCTTCGCGACCGCTTCCCCGCCGGCGTGCTGCCGGCGTGGCTGAGCGAGGACGATCTCGACTTCTACGCGGGGGAGTTCGAGCGCACCGGGATGACCGGCGCCCTCAACCGCTACCGCAACATGGACCGCGACTGGGCGGACCTCGCCCGGTTCGAGGGGGCCCCGGTCAGGCAGCCGTCCCTCTTCATCGGCGGTGCGCTGGACGCATCCACGACGTGGATGGCCGATGCCATCGACGCCTTTCCCACGACCCTCCCCGCGCTGAGCGCCTCCCACCTGCTCGACGGCTGCGGCCACTGGATCCAGCAGGAGCGCCCCGACGAGGTCAACCGCCTGCTGACCGACTGGCTCGGGCAGCTCGCGTGACGGACCGGGCCGGGCGGGGGAGCGCACCGGTCGCCACGTCGGCGGCCCCCGCCCGCCGGAACGGGGGCCGCCGGCGTACGGCAGGGCTCAGGACCCCACGGTCACCGTGAAGCGCCTCGGGTTGCCGTCGTTGGCGGCGCCCGAGACGTCGGGCTCGCCGTCGGGGCGTACGTCGTCGTACGGGAAGGCGTAGCCGATCGGGCTGTTGGCGTGGACGACGCGCGACCAGTGGTTGGTCACCGCGCCCTGGTAGTAGTCCGCCACCGTGGTGCCGTTGGGCTGGTCGGGGTGGCTGAGCATGATCGAGCGGTTGAAGCCCGCCGCCAGCCGGGCCAGCAGGCCCTTCTTGTCGTCGGAGTCCGCCGGGTTGTTGGTGAACGGCCCGTGGTTGCAGGTGAAGATGTCCTTGGACACGGGCTTGGTGAAGGTGTGGCCACCGTTGAACGTGAGGGTGTCGCCGCTGACCCGGCCGGTGAAGACGCCGCGTCCGCCCTGGAGGTCGATCCGCAGATCGGTCGAGCGGTACTTCTCCCAGACCTCGTCGATCTGCGCGGTGAACAGGTCCCGGAACGGCATCTGGTCCGGACGGTCGAAGAACGGGGCCATCAGGTTCTGCGGCGAGATGACCCGCAGGACGCTGCCGTCCGAGCCGCGCGTCACCAGCTGGTCCCACGGCTGGCCGTCGGCGGCGGCCTGCGCGGTGAGACCGTCGGCGATCCTCTGCACGGCACCGTCGGGAAGCGGGGCCACCGTGTGGGTGGCGTCGCCCTCCAGCGTCAGGCCGATGGGCAGCGCCGTCACCAGGTCGACGTAGCTGATGTTCGCGTACAGCTGCTGCGGGTTGAACGTGAACTCGCAGAACGACCAGGTGCGCCCGTAGTTCGCGTCCGTGGACGTGGCGAAGGCCGGCTCGACCAGGGCGGGGCCCGGGTTGAGGTAGAAGTCGAGGGTGTCGTCGCGGACGAAGTAGACCCGGGCGCCGTACATCTGCGGCAGCGTCAGGACGACCGGGGCGCCGCCCGCCGCGTTCAGCGGGATGGCGCAGTCGACCGGGAGCGGGGTCTGCGGGGCGGCGGGGGAGTCGGGGCGGTAGACGCTGCCRTCCGGCCGCAGCAGCACCCAGCGGTCGGTGCCCTGCTCGTGACCGGTGACGTAGGCGTTCACCCGGCCGGGCAGCGAGCGGTTCTCCAGGGCCAGTTCGCACGTCGGGTTCCATCTCCGCCTCCGCGCGTCCGGGCTCCTGGAAGCAGGAGACGTAGAACTCCTGCTCGGGGCCGCCGATGTGGCCGAAGACATCGGTGGGGCGCGGGCCGCCGGGAGGTGCGTAGGGGGGCGGTGCCGTTGAGCGTGACGGCGGTGACCGGGCGGGTGCTGCCGGACAGCTGGGCCCCGGTGGCCCGGTCGGTGTACGTGAGGACGCGCGGGAAGTCGTCGGCGACGGCGACGGCGAGCTGCGCCGATCCGATGACGGGTGCGTCCGCCGGGACGGGCGTCAAGACTTGCGACTGAGAGCGCTCTCAAAAGAAGGAAGTCTTCACAACTCGACGCAGGTGGCCGGTATTTGGCGAGGCGACGGTGAACTCACCGCGTTGCGGTGATCAGGAACTGAACACGGCGGGCGCGATGACCTGCGGACACGGACTTGGACTTACGCGGCACGGTTGTTGGACTGGAGAGGCCCTCGGGGCCGTACGTCGTTGACGGTGTCACGACACGGCGACTACGCAGAGCACATGTCGCCAAGATTTACTTCGGTGGGCGCCGCAGCCGCCGCCTCAGCAGCCGTCCTGGCTCTGGTGGGGACCGCCCTGCCCGCCTCAGCCGCCGCCCCCGCCTCAGCCGCGGCCGAATCCGCCGTCCCGGCGGACGCACCCGTCATCGGATCGGCGCAGCTCGCCGTCGCCGTCGCCGACGACTTCCCGCGCGTCCTCACGTACACCGACCGGGCCACCGGGGCCCAGCTGTCCGGCAGCACCCGCCCGGTCACCGCCGTCACGCTCAACGGCACCGCCCACCCGGTGCGCCTCAAGGGCGCCCCCGCGATCACCGCGTCGGCCGCCCGCTACACGCTCGTCTTCGACGGTCTGCCCGGCGTCGAGATCGACGCCTCGCTCTCCGTCTCCGGCCGCGCCACCACCTTCAAGGTGACCGCCGTCCGCGACACCGAGGCGTTCCGGGTCGGCACGATCGACATCCCCGGCCACGACCTCGTCTCCGTCGCGAGCACCGACAACGGGGCCGCGACGGCC
The DNA here is from genome assembly GCF_008042275.1 of Streptomyces sp. OR43. GTDB lineage: Bacteria > Actinomycetota > Actinomycetes > Streptomycetales > Streptomycetaceae > Streptomyces. Next base: position 3,461,131 of record NZ_RDBK01000043.1, read on the forward strand.
TTCACGAAGCTCGACCCCGACTCGACGAAGACCGCCGACGTCTTCGCGAAGGTCACCGACGCCACCAAGGCCGACGCCGCGCCGGTCGGCGGGACCTACGCGATCGTCAACACCGGCTCGCTCGCCGCCGCCGTCGAGTCCAACTCCTCGTACGACAAGCCCTCCGGCGCCACCGGCGGCGACGACGCCCGCTTCTGGCACCAGGCCCGCAAGGACGCCGACGGCTCCACCCGGGTCGGCGTCTGGTCCGGCCAGTGGACCTACCGCGGCGACGGCGCGCCGAAGCCGGAGAGCGGTGACGACCTGCCCTGGGCGAAGGTCGTCGTCACGCCCGACGCCAACGGCGACAAGGCCGTCGACTGGCAGGACGGCGCCGTCGCCTTCCGCTCCATCGGCGTGGTCGCCCCGGGCAGCGAGGACACCGCGGACCGGGTCATCACCCACATCCCGTTCAACTTCGCCAGCCAGGCCACCCACCCGTTCCTGCGCACGCTCGACGACGTCAAGCGGATCTCGCTGTCCACGGACGGCCTCGGCCAGCTCGCGCTGCTCAAGGGGTACGCCTCCGAGGGCCACGACTCCGCCCACCCCGACTACGGCGGCAACTACAACAAGCGCGCCGGCGGGCTCGGGGACCTCAACGAGCTCCTGAAGGACGGCAGGAAGTGGGGCGCCACCTTCGGCGTCCACGTCAACGCCACCGAGGCGTACCCGGAGGCGAAGGCCTTCGACGAGAACCTCGTCGACAAGTCGAAGCCCGGCTGGAACTGGCTCAACCAGAGCTACTACATCGACCAGCGCCGCGACATCAACAGCGGTGACCTGGCCAAGCGCTTCCAGCAGCTGCGGGACGAGACGGACAGCAACCTCAGCATGCTGTACATCGACGTCTACTACACACACGGCTGGATCGCCGACAAGACGCTCCAGTCCCTCCAGAAGCAGGGCTGGAACGTCTCCAGCGAATGGGCCGACAAGTTCGAGCGCGGCTCGCTCTGGTCGCACTGGGCCAACGACCTGAACTACGGCGGCGCGACCAACAAGGGTCTCAACTCGCAGATCATCAGGTTCATCCGCAACGGCGAGAAGGACGTCTGGAACAACGACCCGGTCCTCGGCCAGAGCGCCATCGACGAGTTCGAGGGCTGGACGGGCGAGACCGACTGGAACGCCTTCTACGACAACATCTGGCAGCGCAACCTGCCCGCGAAGTACCTCCAGCAGCAGAAGATCACCCGCTGGGACGGCAACGACATCACCTTCACCGGCGGGGTGAGCGGCACCGTCGAGGACGGGAAGCGCACCTTCTACGACCACGGCCGCAAGGTGCTCAGCGGCACCGACTACCTGCTCCCGTGGGACGGCGGCAAGAAGCTGTACCACTACAGCAAGTCCGGCGGTACGAGCAGGTGGGCGGTTCCCTCCAAGGGCGCGTACACCGTCTACAAGCTCACCGACAACGGCCGGGTCAAGACCGGCACGGTCCGCCCCGTCGACGGGAGGATCACGCTGACGGCCGAGGCCGGACAGCCGTACGTCCTCTACCCGGACAAGGCGCCGAAGGCCGCCGGCGCCCAGTGGGGCGAGGGCACCCTCGTCGACGACCCCGGCTTCAACGACAGCAAGCTGACCGCCTGGTCGAAGACCGGTACCGCCGTCCGCGACACCGACAGCCAGGGCCGCAACAGCGCGAAGCTGTCCGGCACCGGGAAGGCCGCGCTCTCCCAGACCATCGGCGGACTGAAGCCCGGCACGCGCTACACCGCGTCCGCCCTCATCGAGGTCCAGCCCGGCAAGTCCCGGCACACCACCCTGTCGGCCGGCGGGAAGTCCGTCGCCGTGGACCGCTCCACCGCCAAGGACTACGTCGCCGCGTCCGACTGGCACGGCACCTACTTCCAGCGGGCGAAGGTGAACTTCACCGCCCCGGCCAACGGGCGCGCCACCCTGCGCGTCGAGGCCGCCGGCGGCAGCGCGGCGACCGTCCGCGCCGACGACGTACGCATCGTCGCCAACGCCCCCGCCACCAGGAAGAACACCGTCGTCCACGAGGACTTCGAGGACGTCGACCAGGGCTGGGGCCCCTTCCTCAAGGGCGACGCGGGCGGCTCCACCGACCCCCGCACCAGCGTCTCCCAGCTGCACGCCCCGTACACCCAGGCCGGCTGGAACGGGAAGCTGATCGACGACGTGCTCGGCGGCAAGGAGTCCCTCAAGGCCCACGAGGAGAACACCGGCCTCGTCTACCGGACCGCGCCCTGGACCGTGCCGATGACGGACGGCCACCGCTACCGGGTCGCGTACGACTACCAGTCCAGCCACGCCGGCGCCTACGAATGGGTCGACGGCTACGACCGGATCACCGCGGACGGCGACCCCGATTCCGTCGAGACCCGGACCACCGCGATCGGCGCCCAGCACACCACCGCTCACTTCAGTGAGACCGTCACGGCGGGCTGCGGTGACACCTGGACCGGGCTGCGCAAGCGCGGCGACGCACCCGACGGAGCCGACTTCGTCCTCGACTCCTTCACCGTGACCGACCTGGGCGCGGCCCCCGCCGGCGAGCAGGCCGCCTGCGGCACGCTCGGTCTCGACCCGGCCGCCGAGACCCTGGAGCCGGGCACGGCCAACACCGTGAAGGCGAGCCTCACCAACTACGAGGCCACCGCGGCCACCGACGTCTCGGTCGGCCTCACCCTCCCGGAGGGCTGGAAGGCCGAGCCCGCCGGAGCCGTCACCTTCGACTCCGTCGCGGCCGGGGCGAAGGTCACCGCGAGCTGGCAGGTCACCCCGCCGGTGGACGCCAAGTACCAGACGTACCCGCTGAGTTCCGAGGCCACCTACACGGTCGGCGGTGCGCGGCGGACGCTCGGTGCGCAGACCTCGGTACGGACCCTGCCGCCGCCGCCCACCACGGACAGCTGGGCCAGTGACCTCGACTGGACCGCCACCTCGAACGGCTGGGGACCGGTCGAGCGCGACCTCTCCAACGGCGAGACCGGCACCGGCGACGGCACCGCGCTGACCATCGGCGGCACGGTGTACGCGAAGGGCCTCGGCAGCCACGCGCCGGCGAGCATCCGCTACTACCTGGGCGGCCAGTGCACCTCCTTCACCGCCGAGGTGGGCGTGGACGACGTGCAGAGGAGCGCCGGCAGCGTGCAGTTCTCCGTCAAGGCCGACGGCACCGAGAAGGTGAAGTCGCCGGTCCTCAAGGCAGCCGACACCGCCTGGTCGCTGACGGCGGACGTCACCGGCGCGAAGTACGTCGAGCTGATCGCCGGTGACGGCGGCGACGGCAACGGCAACGACCACGCCGACTGGGGCAACGCCCGCTTCCACTGCGGAAGCTGAACGGCTCCATGCGCGGGAGGGCGGGGCCTCTGGCGGCCCCGCCCTCCCGCGCACCATTCTGTGCAGGCCCCCCCACGCGCCCACCGGAGGTAGCCCCGTGTCACTCCTGCCCGTCTGGTCCCGCCGCACCTTCCTCGCCACCGGCAGCGCCACCGCACTCGGTCTGGCGCTCGCCCCGACGGCCCGCGCGGCGCAGGACGAGTTCGAGACGCTCCGGCTGCGCTGGAACGACCTCTCGCTCGGCACCGGCTACGACCCCGCCACCGAGCCCTACGCCTCCAAGCTGGCGGAGACCGGCACACTCGCCGCGGAGTTCCGGTCCACGATGGCCCCCGCCGCCGACTCCCTCTGGGCCGGGCACACCTTCGACCCGCCGTCCGGCATCACCTGGAGCTACAGCCGGCTGTGGACGATGACCCAGGCGTACGCCCAGCAGGGCACCGGCCACACCGGCGACGAGGGCCTCCTCGCCGACATCCTCCGCGGCCTCGACCACCTCTCCACGACGGTCTACAACCCGTCCACGGCCCGGTACGGCAACTGGTGGGAGTGGCAGATCGGCAGCCCGCGGATGCTCATGGACATCGTCGCCGTCCTGCGCCCCCACCTCGGCGAGGAGCGCGTCGCCGCCGCCTGCGCCGCCGTCGACCACTTCATCCCCGACTCCATGCTCACCGACTACAGCGGCACCTCGACCGGCGCCAACCGCGTCGACCTGTGCCGTTCCGTGGCCCTGCGCGGCATCCTCGGCCGGGATGCCACGAAGACCGCGCTCGCGCGCGACGCCCTGTCGCCCGTCTTCCCGTACGTGACGAAGGGCGACGGCCTCTACGCCGACGGCTCGTTCGTCCAGCACACCTGGGTCGCCTACTCGGGCACGTACGGCCAGGTCATGCTCGACGGCCTCGGCCGGCTCTTCGCCCTGCTGGCCGGCTCCACCTGGGCGGTCACCGACCCCAACCGGCAGATCGTCCTCGACAGCGTCGAGCACGCCTACGCCCCGCTGATCCACGACGGTCTGATGATGGACAGCGTCAACGGCCGCGCCATCAGCCGGGGCCTCCTCAAGAGCGACGAGCTCCGCGTCATGCGCAGCGACCACTTCCACGGCCAGGGGCTGATCGCCGCCGTCGCGCTGCTCGCGGGCGGCGCGTCCGCCGCCGAACGCGACCGGTGGAACGGCATGGTGAAGGGCTGGATCGAACGGGACACCGTCAGCCCGGTCCTCGCCGCCCCGCAGTTCGGCGTCGCCGACCTGTCCAGGCTCCAGGCGGCGGCCGACGCCCCCGTCCCGGCCGCGCCCGAACCCGTCGGGCACACCCTGTTCGCCGCCATGGACCGGGCCGTGCACCGGCGCCCCGGCTGGGTCGCCAACCTCTCCATGTCCTCGGAGCGGATCAGCGCCTACGAGTGCGGCAACGGCGAGAACCCGCGCGGCTGGCACACCGGGGCCGGAATGCTCTACTGGTGGGCCGGACCGGCGGGCGGCGGCCAGTACACCGACTGGTTCTGGCCCACCGTCGACTGGTACCGGCTGCCCGGCACCACCGTCTCCACCAAGCGCCTCGCCGACCGGGCCGGCGGCGAATGGGGTGAGCCGAAGCCCGCCGTGCAGTGGGCCGGCGGCGCCCACGACGACGAGTTCGCCGCGGTCGGACAGCATGTGAAGGGCCTCGGCTCCACCCTGGAGGCACGTAAGTCCTGGTTCTGCGCGGCCGATGCGGTCATCTGCCTCGGCGCCGGCATCACGGCAGCCGACGGGGTCCCCGTCGAGACGGTCGTCGACAACCGCAACCTGGGCCCGGACGGACGGCAGGCCCTCACCGTCGACGACCGCGAACACCCCCGCTGGGCCCATCTGGAGGGCCACGGCGGCTGGGTGCTGCCCGGCGGCGCCGCTCTGCGCACCCTGCGCGAGGCCAGGACCGGCGCCTGGTCCGACATCAACACCACCAGCTCCACCGAACGGCAGACCCGTCACTGGCAGACCCTGTGGCTCGACCACGGAACCGACCCCGCCGACGCCGGCTACCTCTACCTCCTGATGCCCGGCGCCTCCCGGCGCACCGTCGCCGCCCGCGCCGCGGACCGGCACTGGCTGACCGTGCTCGCCAACACGGCCGCCGTGCAGGGCGTCGCCGTGCGCTCGCTCGGGCTGACCGCCGCCAACTTCTGGCAGCCGGGAGCCGCCGGACGGCTCTCCTCGACCGGACCGGCCAGTGTCCTCGTACGCGAGGGCCGGAGCACCGCGGCCGTCCGCGTCAGCGGGCCCGACCGGAGCGGCGCCCCGTTCGACGTGGTCTGGGACCGTCCGGTGCGCGAGGTCGTGTCGGCCGACCCCGGCATCGAGGTCCGCGCCACCGGGCGCCGCCTCGTGCTCCGCGTCGACCCGGGAACGGCCGGCGCCACCCTGGGGTGTGACGTCCGGTAGCCCGTTGGACGGACTGTGCGCGCGGTCTGGGAACCATGCGCGGTGCACGCGTACTCTCGGTGGCTATGGGGGAGTTGAGAGCGGACTGGCGGCTCCGGCTACGCCGCGGCGGAGCGGACGGACCGGTGTGCGGAGCCGGAGTGCTCCTCACCCAGGACCGGATGCTGACCTGCGCCCACGTCGTCGGCGAGGCGGACGCCCGGATGTGGGTGGAGTTCGCCGAGAGCCCCGGCATCCCGCCGGTCGGCGCCCGGGTCGCCCCGGACGGCTGGCTGCCGGGCCTCGACGGTGCCGACCGCGAGGACATCGCCGTGCTCGCCCTGGACAGCCCCCGCCCGCAGGCGGCGCCCGCACCGCTCGGCAGGCGGCTGGAGCGCGGCCGGGAGGTGTGGATCGGCGGCTACGCCCAGGCCTTCGACGACGGGATGTGGCTGAGCGGCCGGATCAGCGGACTGCACGGCGACTGGGTGCAGCTCGACGCCGGGACCCACGCGGAAGCCGTGCGCCCCGGGTTCAGCGGCGCCGCCGTCCAGACCCGGGGCGAGCGGCCGGGGACGGAGGAGGTCGTCGGCCTCGTGGTCAGTTACCTGCACGGTACGGACGCGGCCCCGCCCACCGGACCGGGCCTGGCGTTCTCGTACATGATCCCCGTCGACCGCGTCGCCGCGCTCGTTCCGCTCGTCGCCGAGCTCAGCGGGCCGGACGGCTGGGACCGCGGGCTGGAGCGGCGGCTGCGGCACTGGTTCGCGGGCGGTGAGGAGCCCGCGGTGCGGTTCGGGGTCGTCGCGCGCGGAACCGGCCGCGACCGCGCCCTCCAGCACCAGCTCCACCGGGCCCACCTCGTCTGCCGGGGCGGCGCCACCCGGCGCGAGGAACTCGTCGAGACCCTGGTGGCGCAGCTGCGACCGCCCCGCTACCAGCGCAACGCCTACCGCGACTGGCTGCTGGAGGGCGGCAGGGCCCCGGACCGCTCGGACGGCGGCCGGCCCGCCGGATCGGGGCCCGTCCTCGCCGTGATCGGGCTGGACGAGGACCCTGACCCGGTCGCGCTCGTGTCGCTCCTCGTCCGGGTCAGGACGCTCGGATTCCGGCTGCTCGTCATCTTCCGCCGGGCCGACGGCGCCGGACTGGCCGAGGTGGCCGAGCAGTTGCTGCTGCCCGCGCTGGAGGAGCGGGCCGAGGTGCTGGTGCGCCGGGTCGAGCACATCGAGCGGGAGTGGGCCGGGCTGCGGGGCATGGTGGAATCGGCTTCCCTGGCCCCGCTCCCCGCGGTCGACGCGGCGACCCGCCGCCAACGGCTGCGCGAACTGGGCATGCCGGCCGATCCGCAGGACCGGCTGACGGGACTGAAGCAGCTGTTACGGGAGTTACGTGACGACCTCGACCGGTCGAACGGAGCCGTGCAGCCGGAACAGCGGGATCAGCGGGGCCGGCCCGGGCGTCCGGATCAGCAGGATCGGCCCGCGCCGCCCGGTCTGCCGGGCCAGCGGCCCGGACGCGGACCGGCGGAGCGCCGATGAGGATTCCGTGCCCGCACCGCCGCTTCACCGGCGCACCGTGCGGCGGAGCGGTCGAGGCGACCGGCTACTGCGACACCTGTGGCCGCGAGGAGAGCGCCCCCGGACTGCCGCCGCTGCCCGCAGAACCCGAGCGGTACGGCCCCGCCGGACTGCTCGAACTCCCGCTGCTCGACCCCGGCAGCCCCACCGAGCGCCTCGCCGCCGCCGAGCAGCCGGTCCGCATCGCGATGACGTGCTCCACCGAGGCGTGCCGCACCCCGCTCGTCCCGCCGCACACGGCGGCCCCGCCACCGGACGAGGGGTACTGCCCGCAGTGCGGTGCCCCGTACTCCTACCGGCCCGAGCTGACGAAGGACGGGCCACCGCTCCAGGACCAGTACCGCATCCGCGGTCCCATCGCCCACGGCGGCCAGGGCTGGGTCTATCTGGCGGAGGACACCCACCTGGAGGACTTCGTCGCGGTCAAGGGCCTGCTCAACCGCTACGCGGAACGCGGCGCCGCCCAGGCCGGCGAGGAGCGCCGCAGCCTGGTCGCCATCCGGCACGAACGCATCGTCCAGATCCGCGACTTCGTCAGCACCCGCAACGCGGACGGCACGGTGTCGGGCGGCTACATCGTGATGGAGGACGTCGGCGACCGGACCCTGACGGCCGTCGTCGAGTCGACCCGTCAGGGCGCCTTCGTCCTCGACATCGAGCACGTCATCACCTACGGCTGCCAGATCCTGGAGGCCCTCGCCCATCTGCACGGCATGGGCTTCCTGTACGGGGACATGAAACCGTCCAACGTCATCCACCACCTCGACGGGATCAAGGTCATCGACCTCGGCGGCGTCCGCAAGGCGGGCGCAGTCGACCCGCCGCCCGTCATCACCCCGTGGTTCGCCGCCCCCGAGACGGACGGCACGGGCCCCCTCACCGTCGCCCACGACCTGCACACGGTCGGGGTCACCCTGGCCGAACTGGCCGGCTGGGCCGTCGGCGACGATGTGCCGGGGCTCGGCATCAGCTCGTTCCGGCTGGTGGTGGAACGGGCCACGGCCCACGACCCCGAGCGCCGGTTCGGCTCCGCGGAGGACATGGCGGGCCAGCTGCGCGGAGTGCTGCGCGAGATCCGCGCCCTGCGCGGCAAACGCGACCAGCCCGAACCCTCGGCCTACTTCACCCCGTCCACCGAACTGCTCGGCGCCCGCCTGGGCTCGGTACCGGACTACGCGCACTGGCTGCGCCGCCCGCTGTACGGCCGCCGCGAGACACCCCGGGCGCCCGTGCTCGACTCCGGGCTGCCCACCCCGACCGAGATCGCCCGCAGGCTGCCCGTGCCCCGGCCCTATCCGCGGGACCCGCAGGCCGCCCGGTTCGGGGTCAGCAGCTACGACCCGGGGCAGCCGCTGACCCAGCCGGACCGCGGCGAGCGGTCGGTGGAGATCTGCCTGCACAACGCCCGGCTGCTGCTCGGCCAGGACGGCGACGAGGCGCTTGTCGCTGCCCGGGAGCAGGTCCAGGCCGCAGCCGCGATACCGGGCCCGGGACCCGTCCGGCAGTGGCGGCTCAGCTGGCACTGGGGCCTCGTCGCGCTGCGCAGCGCCGATGCGCTGGACGACCGGCAGCCCATGCTCGAAGCGGCCCTGGAACACTTCTCCGCCGTGCACCGGGCCCTGCCGGGCGAGTACGCGGCCAAGCTGGCGCTGGCGTACTGCGCGGAACAGCTCGGCGACGGCCGGCCGGCCGGGGCGGCTCCCTCCGCGTACGAGCTCTTCCGGGCCGTGCACGCCCGCAACCCCTCGCACGTCGGCGCGGCCCTGGGCCTGGCCCGGCTCGCTCTGGCGCGTGGCGACCGGACCGCGGCGACCGAGGTCCTGGACCTGGTGCCGGACGAGTCGCGGGACCACACCGTCGCCCGGATCGCCGCGCTCCGCATCCGGGCGGCCCGGCTCGCGACGGGGGACCGGCCGCTGCCCGGGGAGGCGGAGATCGACGCCTGCCTGGCCGCCCTCGCGCCGGAGCCGGGCACGCCGTCCCCGGTGGTCACGGGCGACGAGGCGGCCTGGCTGCTGCGGACCGAGCTGTACGAGTGGAAGCTCGACGCCGTCCGCGCCGCGGGCCGGGACCCGCGGCCCCGGGGCGGCCCGCTGCGGATCGGGCTGCCACCCCCGGCCGTTCCCGGGGAGCGGGCGGTACGGGCGGAGCTGGAGCAGTGCTACCGCCGGCTGGCCCGGCAGCGGCGGCTACCGGCCGAGTACGAGCGGCTGATCGACCTCTCCCACGCGGTCCGCCCGCAGACCCGCTTCTGAGGCCGTCACCGAGGGCCTCCGGAGCGAACGCAGGACCTGCCCACCCCGTCCCGTACCCCTGGAGGCAGTTCATGGGCGCCATCGCCCCCTCGTCCGGGCTGGAGTTCACGGTGTCCCTGGACGTCCGGCGCGATCAGCAGCCGCACCACGACACCCGGATCGACGCCCATCTGCGGGTCAAGGCCGCCGGCACCGGCCCCCACGACGAGGTTCCCGCCGTCGAACTCGCCGTCGTCATCGCGCTGGACGTCGCCGCCGGGCGCCGGGAATCCGCGGCGGCGGCCCTCGCCGCCACGTTGCGGGCCCTGCCCGACGGGGTCTCCTTCGCCGTCCTGGGAGGCGCCGACGCGAGCGGGGAGCCGTCCCGCTGCTACCCGCTGCGCGGCCGGTGGGCGCTGGCCGACACGATGGAGAAGCGCCGCGCCGCGTTCAGCGCGGGCCGGATCGTCCCGGCGGCGGACGACCGGCCGCCGCCCGGCTATCCGGCCTGGCTCGCCGCCGCCCGCGCACTGTTCGCCACCCGCTCGCTGCCCCTGCGGCATCTGCTGCTGATCACCGACGGCAGCGGCGGGGACCCGGCGGACGACGCCGGGACCGACAGGGGCGGGAGCGCCCTCCGGGAGGAACTCGCCACCTGTGACGGCGCGTTCACCGCGGACGTGCTGGCGGTCGGCGGCGACTGGGACCCCGCGCCGCTGCTCGCCGTCGTCGAGCGCCTGCACGGCACCGCCGAACACGCCCCCGACCGGTTCGCCCCCGCGGCCACCGGTGCACTGCGACGGCTGCGCCGGGTCCGCAGCCCCGAACTGCCGGTCGTGGTGACCGCGCGTCCGGCGGTGCGCGCGGTCGAACTGACCGAGACGGCCCCCCGCCAGCAACGGCTCGCCCCCGCCCCGGGGCAGGAGGAGCCGCTCCGGGTCCGCTTCCCCACCCACCAGTGGGAGCCGGGCACCCGCGACTACCTCCTCACCGTGCACGCCGACGCGAGCACCGACCCGCTCGGCGTCCTGCTGCAACTGGCCACCGTCTCCGTCGGCGACGCCACCGCCCCCCTGCTGGTCCGCTGGCTGCCGCCGGGAGTCGCCGTGGGCGCGGGGGCCACCGGCGGCGGGGGCGGCACGCTCCAGGCGATGAACGCCGCCACCCAGATGCGGACCGCCCTCAACCGCGGATACGCCGCACTCGACCCGATGAGCCGCGACGAGGCCGAGCAGCAGTTCGGCCTCGCGGTCCGGCTCGCCACCGAGATCGGCGCCGACTGGGTCCTCCAGGACGTGCGCGAGGTGGCCGACATCCTCGACGGCCCGCGCGGACTGGTCAGGGTCGGCCCGACCGTCGACCGCGGGACCGTACGCCGGGGACAGCTGCACGTCGCCTCGGGCCACGGGCTGGAACTGCCGGGCCACACCACGGGGAAGCCGGTGAAGTGCCCGCACTGCCGCCATCTCGCCGGGCCCCGCGCCCGGTTCTGCATCGCCTGTGGAAGGAGCCTGTGATGCCCTCGCCCACCCGGTGGACGCACGCCTTCCGGACCCGCCGCCGCACCCGCTCACGCACCAGGCGGCTGCTGGAACGGCACTTGGTCGTCATGGTGGTGACCGCGCTCGTCTCGATGACCGCTCTGCTCGTCTCCTACCGCGAGGTGCAGAACGCCGCGGGCGAGATGCGCACCCGGGGCGCCCCCGCCGTCCAGGGGGCCGCCGCCACCCAACTCGCCCTGCTGCGCGCCCACCAGGAGGCGAAGAGCTCGCTCGAGAACGGGATCGACGAGGTGGTCGGCGCCGGGGCGCGGTACGAGACTCAGCTGGCGGCCGCGGACCAGGGCCTGTCCCGGCTCTCCGACGTACAGATCGACGGGGAGCGCGGCCGCGGCGTCCTCAAGACGGTCAAGGGCCTGCTGACCTCGTACAGCAGCTCCATCACGCCCGGCGCCGTCAAGTACGTGCACGACGAGCGGATGCAGCAGGAGAAGTTCACGGAGGCCGGAACCATCCTCGACCGGCCGGGCACCGGGGTCGTGCCGCGCCTGGACGTCCTCCAGGAGCACCAGATGCGGCGCGTGGACCGGGTCAGCTCGCTGGGCGCCCTCCAGCAGACCGGCTGGACGGTCGCCGAACTCGGCCTGCTGGTCCTTGCCCTGACCTGCCTCAGCGCCCTGTGGGTGCTGCGCACCCGCTGCGGCCGCAGCCAGGACCCCTGGCTGCTGGCGGCCCTGCTCGTGACCGTCGCGCTCGCCGTCGTTCCCCTGTGGGCCACCGCCCACACCCAGGAACGGCTGGACACCGCCCGCCACCGGCTTGTCGCCATCGAGCGGCGGGCCCACGACCACGCGGACCTGGCCGCCTCCCAGACGCACGTCACCGACAACTCCACCGCCCTGCGCGGCCGGCTGGCCGCGCGGAGCTGGCAGAGCTGGACGTACTACGGGGCACTGGGCGGCGGCGCCCTGATCGTCCTGCTGCCCGCCATCGGCATCGTCCGGCGCCTGAACGCCGACTACTGGAGGGCCGGATGATCCCGCACCCCCGCGCGCTCCTGCTCGTCCTGGCCCTCTTCATGACGGCGGCCGGCTGCGGACTCGCCGCCCCCGGCGGCAGCGACGAGGAACCGAAGGTGACGATCCTCGGGCCGTGGACCGACGACCAGGAGCAGCGGTTCAAGGACGTCCTGGACGGGTTCGGGATCCCGTACACGTATCAGGGCACCGCCGCGACCCGTGAGGTGCTGCTCGCGGAGGTCCAGGCCGGCGACCCGCCCGACATCGCGATCCTGCCGGGCGTCGGCGAACTCGTCGAGTACGCGGACGAGGGCCGGCTGCGCTCCCTGAAGGGGCTGTACGACCCCGAGGAGTACGGCAACCCGTGGCGGCCCGGGGCCCAGGGCGTCAAAGGTGATCTGTGGGTACCGCTCAAGGCCGACCTCAAGTCCATCGTCTGGTACCGCGACGGCGACGCCCCGGAGCCCCGCCCCGCACCGCTGGCCTCGTGGTGCGTCGGCATGGGCGACGACGGGGCGTCCGGCTGGCCCGGCAGCGACTGGATCGAGGACCTCATCCTCCAGCGCGCGGGCCCGGTCCTGTACGCGCGCTGGGCGACCGGGGACCTGGAGTGGACCGACGACCGCGTGGTCGCCGCCTGGACCACCTGGGCCGGGATGCTCGCCCAGGACCCGGACCGGGCCGGCGCCATGCTGCCCGCCGACCACCGCGGAACGGCCGGGGGACACGGGCTCCTCTTCGGCGGCGGCTGCGACCTGGAGCACCAGGGCTCCTTCGCCCGCGCCTTCTACGGCGACCACAAGGACCGGGCCGCCTTCGCGGACTCGGCGCCGCTGCTGCCGGGCGGCCCGTACACGGTGAAGGCCCATGAGGTGTCGGCGGACTTCGCGGCGCTCTTCGGCCGGAGCGGCCCGGCCCGCGAGATGATCCGGCGGCTCGCCTCCCGGGACGCCCAGGAGGAGTGGGGCCGCACGGGCGGGGTGTTCTCGGCGAACGCCGCGGTCCCGCCCAGGACGGGTACGGTCGACCGGCAGGTGAGCCGGCGCTTCACGGACCAGCGGGTGCCGCTCTGCCTGGACGCGTCGGACGTCATGCCGGCGGCGGTGCGGGACGCGTTCTACGAGGCCGTGCTGCTCACGATGGCGCACCCCGCGGAGCCGGTACGGTCGAGGCTGGCGGACATCCAGAAGGTCCAGGACGCCCAGGCCCGGGACACCCGCAGGCTGACCGGGGTGTGCGGCAGACCACAGTGAACCTTTGTGGAACATCAACAAACGAAGACCGGTACGGGCTGGCACTTCGCCTGCATGGCCCAAGGCTTCTGTCAGGCTCCACCAGGAAACCGGGCAGGAGACTGTACGGAGTCGACGGCAGGGTTTTCCCGCTCGGGTTCGTAGGGTCGGTACATGACCGTTGTGGACGAAACCCAGGGTGAGCCGAGCGATACCCGTGGCCGCGTGGCGGAACTGCTGGCACTGCGTGAGCAGGCCCGGCGCGGACCGAGTGACCGGGCGACCGAGGCGCAGCACGCCAAGGGCAAGCTGACGGCGCGCGAGCGCATCGAGCTGCTCGTGGACCCGGGTTCGTTCAAGGAGGTCGAGCAGCTGCGCCGGCACCGGGCGACCGGTTTCGGCCTGGAGGCGAAGAAGCCCTACACCGACGGGGTCATCACCGGCTGGGGCACGGTCGACGGCCGCACGGTCTTCGTCTACGCACACGACTTCCGGATCTTCGGCGGCGCGCTGGGCGAGGCCCACGCCACGAAGATCCACAAGATCATGGACATGGCCATCTCGGCCGGTGCCCCGCTGGTCTCGCTCAACGACGGCGCGGGCGCCCGTATCCAGGAAGGCGTCTCCGCCCTCGCCGGTTACGGCGGCATCTTCCAGCGCAACACCCGGGCGTCCGGTGTCATCCCGCAGATCAGCGTGATGCTCGGCCCGTGCGCGGGCGGCGCGGCCTACAGCCCCGCCCTCACGGACTTCGTCTTCATGGTCCGTGAGACCTCGCAGATGTTCATCACCGGTCCGGACGTCGTCAAGGCGGTCACCGGCGAGGAGATCACCCAGAACGGCCTCGGCGGCGCCGATGTGCACGCCGAGACCTCGGGCGTCGCGCACTTCGCGTACGACGACGAGGAGACCTGCATCGCCGAGGTCCGCTACCTGATCGGGATGCTGCCCTCGAACAACCGCGAGAACCCGCCCGTCGTGGAGAGCGACGACCCGGCCGACCGGCGCGGCGACGTCCTGCTGGACCTGGTCCCGGCCGACGGCAACCGCCCGTACGACATGCACAAGGTCATCGAGGAGCTCGTCGACGACGGCGACTACCTGGAGATCCACGAGCGCTGGGCCCGCAACATCATCTGCGCGCTGGCCCGCCTGGACGGCAAGGTCGTCGGCATCGTCGCCAACCAGCCGCAGTCGCTCGCCGGCGTCCTGGACATCGAGGCGAGCGAGAAGGCCGCCCGCTTCGTCCAGATGTGCGACGCGTTCAACATCCCCATCGTCACTCTGCTGGACGTACCCGGCTTCCTGCCCGGCGTCGATCAGGAGCACGGTGGAATCATCCGGCACGGCGCGAAGCTGCTCTACGCCTACTGCAACGCGACGGTGCCGAGGATCTCACTGATCCTCCGCAAGGCCTACGGCGGTGCGTACATCGTCATGGACAGCCAGTCCATCGGCGCGGACCTCACCTACGCATGGCCGACCAACGAGATCGCGGTGATGGGCGCCGAAGGTGCCGCCAACGTCATCTTCCGCCGGCAGATCGCCGACGCCGAGGACCCGGAGGCCATGCGGACCCGCATGGTCAAGGAGTACAAGGCCGAACTGATGCACCCGTACTACGCCGCCGAGCGCGGCCTGGTCGACGACGTCATCGACCCTGCCGAGACCCGCGAGGTCCTGATCGCCTCGCTGGCGATGCTCCGCTCCAAGCACGCCGACCTGCCGTCCCGCAAGCACGGCAACCCCCCGCAGTAGTCCGCGGCCCCGCAGCAACCCTGCAAGGCCCCCGCGAAGACCTGCCGAACAGACGGAGAGACACACATGAGCACTGCCACCGAGTCCGTGCTGCGCGTCGAGAAGGGTCTGGCCGACCCCGAGGAGCTGGCCGCCATAACGGCTGTCCTGCTCGCCCGCGCCGCCTCCCAGCCCGCCGACGCCCCGGCCCGCCTCGGCCGCAACACCGCGGGCTGGCGCCGCCTGGAGCGCACCCCGGGCTTCCGCGCCCCGCACAGCTGGCAGGGCTGAGAACGGCCGGGCAGACGGCCCGCAGCACGCGAGAGGCCCCGCATTCCCGAAGGAATGCGGGGCCTTCCTGTCGAGCAGCAGCGACACGCCCTAAGGGCTTGCAGAAGAGTAAGTTGCGTGTTTCCAGCCCTGACACCACAGTTCAGGCCGCGTGTTCGACAGCAGGTTGATTCCCTGCAAGCCCTTAGCCGCAGTGCACGTTGTTGAGCTTCCGCGTAAAGGTCACCCCAGGCACGGTAGCGCTGCCGGGGAACGACAGGCTGCCTTGGGCGTCGATGCAGTCTCCGGGGGCAGAGACGTAGACCGGACCGGCATAGTAGGTGTAATCGCCCAGGTCGTAGTCCGCGCTGGTGCCGTTCGCCTTGCTGATGTGGACCCACATCTCAGTGGTCTCACCCTGATTCTCGCTCGTCGGGTAGACGACAGCACAGTTCTTTCCCGTGCCCGAGCTGTAGTAGATGTCCAAATACCCCGCGGCGCCCGATCCGTAGATGGGGTCCACGGAGTAATGCCCCACGCGGGAGTATCCGGATCCGCATGCGGCGGAAGGGCTGGCCGCGCTCGCCGAAGGGGCGAGAACCAACATGGCCGCTGTGGTGGCGAACAGCGTCGACATGACAGTAAGAACATTCCGGAACCGCATGGTGCCCCTTTTCGGTGGTGCCGATTGACTGGTCGTGATCATGCCAGAAGAATCGGCGTCCCGACCCGCCAACGCATGGCTGTGGCCCCGCACCTGCGAGGTGCGGGGCCACAGCCGCCATGGCAGGGGAAGAGCCGGGGGCCTCAGCGCAGGCGCGCCATCAGAGCATGCTCCACCAGAGTGATCAGCGCACTCTTGGCGTCGGAACGATGCCGCGCATCCGTCGTGAGAATCGGCGTGTCCGGCCCGATCTGGAGCGCTTCGCGGACCTCGTCCGGGGTGTAGGGCTGGTGTCCGTCGAAGCCGTTGAGGGCGATGACGAACGGCAGTCCGCTGTTCTCGAAGTAGTCGACCGCGGGGAAGCAGTCGGCGAGGCGGCGGGTGTCGACCAGGACGACGGCGCCGATGGCGCCCCGTACGAGGTCGTCCCACATGAACCAGAAGCGGTCCTGTCCGGGCGTACCGAAGAGGTACAGGATCAGGTCCTGGTCCAGGGTGATGCGGCCGAAGTCCATGGCCACCGTCGTGGTGGTCTTGTCCCCGGTGTGGGTCAAGTCGTCGATGCCCGCCGAGGCGGACGTCATCACGGCTTCGGTACGCAGCGGATTGATCTCCGAAACGGCACCGACAAACGTGGTCTTACCCACGCCGAAGCCCCCTGCCACCACGATCTTCGCCGAGGTAGTGGAGCGGGCCGCTCCGCCGCTAGAGCTTGCGAAGTCCACTGAGCACCCTTTCGAGCAGTGTCACATCTGGCTGGCCGCCGGCGGACTCGTCGCCGCCGGGCTGGTGGATAGCGACGAGTCCGGCCTCAGCCAGGTCGGCTACGAGGATCCGGGCAACGCCGAGCGGGATCGAGAGCAAGGCCGAGATCTCGGCCACCGACTTGATCTCGATGCACAGCCGGCAGATCCGCTGGTGCTCGGGCAACTGCCCTTGCAGCCGGGACGGATCAGCCGTAGTACTGACCAACGCCTCAATGGCGAGTTGGTAGCGCGGTCGGGTCCGTCCACCTGTCATGGCGTACGGACGCACGAGCGGATTGTGCGCCGCGGGCGCGGCCGGCTCGGGGGCCCGCCGCGGCTGCACCGGCTGAATGCGGGGCTGCTGGGGGGAGTCGTACCGGTGCGGGCGCTGCGGCCGGTGGGGCTGCTGCGGCTGCTGCGGCCAGTCGGAGCCCTGGACGTGCTGGGGCTGCTGCGGCTGCCGGTATGGCTGATAAGGCTGCTGCGCGCCCTGTCTGCCGGGTGCGGAGGGGAAGCCGAAACCATTGTCCCCGTGCTCACCCGGAGTGTGCTGGCCACCGTTGAACTGGTGCCCGCCTGGGGGTGTACCCACGATTCCTCCTCCGCCTGCCGGTCCCGATCCCAGTGGGTCCGCGCCACCGCACCCTATGGCGCGGTGACGCGAAACGCACTGTCTGTCTACTAGTTAAGAAGACTTCCCTGAAGCTCGGCACGGAGGTCCGGGGTGAGGACACTGCCGGCGCGGTCGACCAGAAGGGCCATTTCGTACCCAACCAGACCGATATCGGCGTCCGGGTGTGCGAGTACGGCCAACGAAGATCCATCGGAAACGGACATGATGAAGAGGAATCCTCGCTCCATCTCCACAACTGTCTGATTCACGGCGCCGCCCTCGAAGATCCGCGAGGCACCCGCGGTCAGCGAGGTCAGACCGGAGGCGACAGCCGCCAACTGGTCCGCACGGTCGCGCGGGAATCCCTCGGACATCGCCAGCAGGAGTCCGTCGGCGGAGACCACCACGGTGTGGGACACCCCAGGGGTGTTGTCCACGAAGTTGGTGATCAACCAGTTCAGATTCTGCGCCGCCTGGCTCATCGGGCTCACACTAACGCTCCTGGTTGTAGGTATTACTGGTGTCCGAACCCGCGTTACGTCCGCGCAGCACGCCACGTCGCAGGTTGCTCAACCTGCCACGCACGTCCTCCGGGGCGCGGGAGACCTGGGGGCCGCCCTGCTGGGTCTGTTCGGCCGTGCCCTCGACCAGATTGGCCTTGGGCACGCGCCGGGGAAGACCGGACGGGGTGATCCCGCCCGCCTTCGGCTCCCGGAGCTTCTCGGCCCGCTCCCAGCGCTCGTCGTTCGCCGAGCGCCAGTCCTCGGGACCGGTCTCCTCCGCCTGCGCGGGCGACGGCTGCCGCTGCGGCAGTTCCTCCTGCTGCTGCGGCGCCGGCTGCTCGGCGACGGGCTGCTCGTTGCCGCGGCCGGTGGGCTGCCAGTGCTGCTGGCCGCCGCGGCGCGGCAGACCGGCATCGGTCAGCTCGTGGCCGGCGTTCGGGACGGGTCCCGAACGGTCGAAGCCTACGCGTTCCTGCGAAGGCGCGGGAGCGCTCGGAGGAGATTCCGGCCCGTCCTGCGCCACCGGCGCGAACGCGCCCTGGTACGTGCCCTGATCAGCCCACTCTTCCTGCTGGGGCTGGGCGGCGTACTGCCCGTCGTAGGCCTGAGCGGGTGCCTGGGGAGCCGCGTACGGCGTCTCCTGGTAGCCCTCCTGGCCGCCGCCGTAGCCGGGCTGTCCGGCATAGCCGGTGTCCCCACGGTACGGGTCGTAGCCGCCTTCGTAGGAAGGCTGCTCGTACTGCTGCTCCTGCTGTCCGCCGGCCTGCTGCTCCTGGGCGTACGGGTCCGGGGCGTAGGCGGCCTCGCCGTACGGGGCCTCGGCGTACTGCTGCTGCGGCTCCTCCTGCTGCGGGAACGGCGGGCGCTCGCCACCGGTCTGCGCCTCCAGCGCCGCACGGCGCTCCTCACGCATCAGCGAGCGGCCCACCGGGTCGAGCTGAGCGGAGTCCTCGGACGGCTCCTCGTAGCGCGAGTCGTCGAAGCCGAGCTCCGCCGCCGTACGCAACTGGGGCTGCAGCGGAGCCGCGTCGAACGCCTGCTGCTGCGGAATGATCGAGGAGACGGTGAAGTCGTCCTGCGCGGGGGCGCCGTCGCCGCCGCCACCGTGGGTGATCGCGTCCGGCAGCATGACCAGCGACGTGGTTCCGGCCTGCTCGCCCGAGGGGCGCAGCTGGACCCGGATGCCGTGCCGGTCGGCGAGGCGGCCGACCACGAACAGGCCCATGCGCTGGGACACCGCGGCGTCCACCGTCGGCGGGTTGGCGAGCTTGTGGTTGATGTCGGCGAAGTCCTCGGCGGTGAGGCCGATGCCCTTGTCGTGGATCTCGATCATCACGCGGCTGTCGGGCAGCCGGGTCGCGGTGACCCGCACCTTGGTCTGCGGCGAGGAGAACGTGGTGGCGTTCTCCAGCAACTCGGCCAGCAGGTGCACGAGGTCGGTGACGGACTGGCCGTGGATCTCGGTCTCCGGCACGCCCGAGAGCTCGATGCGCTCGTAGGACTCCACCTCGGAGGAGGCGGCCCGCAGGACGTCCACCAGCGGAACCGGCTGGTTCCAGCGGCGGCCGGGCTCCTCGCCGGCGAGGACGAGGAGGTTCTCGCCGTTGCGCCGCATACGGGTCGCCAGGTGGTCCAGCCGGAAGAGGCTCTCCAGCTGGTCCGGGTCCGCCTCGTTGTTCTCCAGGTCGGTGATGAGGGTCAGCTGGCCCTCGATGAGCGACTGGTTGCGGCGCGAGAGGTTGGTGAAGATCGCGTTGACGTTGCCCCGCAGCATGGCCTGCTCGGCTGCCAGCCGGACCGCCTCGCGGTGCACCTGGTCGAAGGCGCGGGCGACCTCGCCGATCTCGTCCTGGGTGTTGATCGGGATCGGCTGGACACGGGTGTCGACCCGGCCCGGGTCGGTCCGGGAGAGCTGGTCGACGAGCGAGGGCAGCCGCTGCTCGGCGATGGAGAAGGCGGCCGTACGCAGCCGGCGCATCGAGCGGCTCATCTGCCGGGCCATGAGCCCGGCCAGGATGAAGGCGGCCAGCAGGGCGATGATCACGATCGCGGCGTTGACGATGGCGTCGGTCCGGGCGCTGGAGGAGATCTCCGCGGCCTCGGTCACCGCCTTGTCGACGAGCTCGTCCTCGACCGTGGTGTAGCCGTCGAACTTCGCGGTGGCGGCGGCCATCCAGGTCTCGGGGGTGATCCCCTTGGCCTTCAGGTCGGCCTGCAGGGTGTCGGACGACTGTCCCTGGCCGATCTGCTGGGCCATGCCGTCGTATACCGAGCCGTCGACGGTGGGGGGCATGACGAACGGCACACCGGCCGCGTCCGCCTGCTCCTTGGCGGCCTTGAGCTTGGCGGCGCCCTCGGCCGCCTTGCCCGCCATGACCGTCTTCAGCCGGGCGGCGTCGGCCTCCGTACCACCGGAGACGAATTCGCCGAGGGCGATCTGCTCCAGGTAGTTGTACGAGCCGAATGCCTTGACCTGGTCGTTGAACTTGCCGCTCTCCCGGCTGGGCCGCACCAGAAGGTGCATGCCGATGGAGCGCTGAAGCGATTCTGCAGCCTTGGCCAGCTCGATCGCGTAGACGGTACGGCCGTAACTGGTGATGTTTCCGGTGCCGAGGCCCAGCTCGTTGCAGAACTCCATCAGGGAGTGCTGGACCTGGGTGTATCCCTCTTCGGTCTTCACCGGGTCCATGGCGGCGGTGTAGGCGGCCTTGCGCAGCTCCGGGAGCTTGGGCTCCTCCAGCTTGAACAGCTTGAGGCGGCGATCCAGACCCTGCTTGCCGGGCATGTCCTTGACGGCCGCGTCGAACTTCTGAGCGGCGGCGTCGGTGGTGGCGCGGGCCCGGGTGACGACGTCGGAGTCGCGCTGGTTGGACAGCAGCGGCTGAGCGGTGAGGTCGCGCTCGTTGAGCAGCGCCTGTCCGTACTCGGCGGACGCGCGCACGATCAGCGCGGTCTTCTCGGCGTCCTGGGCCTCCTGCCAGGTGTCGAGCGAACCCTTCACCTGGAAGCCGCCCATGATCAGGCCGACCAGAACCGGGATCAGGAGGATCGCGTTCAGCCGGGTGGGCACCCGCCAGTTGCGCGGGGACAGCCGACTGGTGCTGCCACCGGCCGGTATCCCTTCGGACACATCGGCGGACGGCGGCACGGTGCGCGCCGGCGGGGTGAAGTTGCCCCGCTCGGCCTGCGCCGTCGCGCCCTCGTTGTTACGCCTCACTCGACCAACAACCTCTCGGCGTCGGCACCTACGTTGTGCCGTGTTTCGTTCAGGGCCGTACTACTCGGGAGTTCGTCGAATTGCAGCACGGCTACCGGCCGCGTTCCAAACAGTCGGAATGTGCGATTCCGAGTGGCTCACGCCTCAGATAAAACGGGCATAAAGAACGAGCCCCGCCAAAAGGCGGGGCTCATGTGAGCACAGCGATACCGCTCGTGCGCATCGGGTATTGACCGTGGGGTAATTCTCTTTCGAAACGTTATGAACACGGGGGTGGATCGTGTCAAAGGACACAGTCCGCCCCCGTGTGACTACGGCAATTGTCGTACGGCAATACCGACTTGTGCCTACTTGAGCCGCGCCATCAGAGCGTGCTCCACCAGCGTGATCAGACCGCTCTTGGCGTCACCGCGGTGCCGCGCGTCAGTCGTGATGATCGGGGTGTCGGGTCCGATCTGGAGCGCTTCGCGGACCTCGTCGGGGGTGTAGGGCTGGTGTCCGTCGAAGCCGTTGAGGGCGATGACGAACGGCAGTCCGCTGTTCTCGAAGTAGTCGACCGCGGGGAAGCAGTCGGCGAGGCGGCGGGTGTCGACCAGGACGACGGCGCCGATGGCGCCGCGTACGAGGTCGTCCCACATGAACCAGAAGCGGTCCTGTCCGGGCGTACCGAAGAGGTACAGGATCAGGTCCTGGTCCAGGGTGATGCGGCCGAAGTCCATGGCCACCGTCGTGGTGGTCTTGCCGCCGGTGTGGGTCAGGTCGTCGATGCCCGCCGAGGCGGACGTCATCACGGCTTCGGTACGCAGCGGATTGATCTCCGAAACGGCACCGACGAACGTGGTCTTGCCCACGCCGAACCCACCCGCCACCACGATCTTCGCCGAGGTGGTGGCCCGGGCTGCACCGCCGCCACTAGAGCTTGCGAAGTCCACTGAGCACCCTTTCGAGCAGTGTCACATCCGGCGCGCCGCCGGCCTCTCCGTTGCCCGGCTGGTGGATGGCCACCATGCCGGCTTCCGCCAGGTCCGCGACGAGGATCCGGGCCACACCGAGCGGCATCGACAGCAGGGCCGACACCTCGGCCACCGACTTGACCTCGCGGCACAGGTGGCAGATCCGCTGGTGCTCGGGGAGCAGTGTCCCCAGATGCGCGGGATCGGCCGTGGTGCTGACCAGCGCCTCTATCGCTAGCTGGTAGCGCGGTCGGGTCCGTCCACCAGTCATGGCGTACGGACGGACCAGCGGCTGGTCGCCTTCACCTTCGTACGACGCGCGGTTCAACGCGCCGTACGGATCGGGTGAGGCGGGTGGCGGGGTCATGAATCCTCCGGGCGTGACAGCAGGGTGTCGGCTTGCCGTCTGAAGGGGCCGGTGGGGGGCTGTAAGCGGCCGGACGGGCGAGTGATGGGGGCGGTACCTGGGCTAATCGTCTGTGTCACCGGTTCACGGCCGCCTAGTGGAGCAGGCTGCCCTGCAGCTCGGCGCGGAGGTCCGGAGTCAGGACGGTGCCCGCCCGGTCCACCAGCAGAGCCATCTCGTAGCCGACCAGACCGATGTCGGCGTCCGGATGGGCCAGCACGGCCAGTGAGGAGCCGTCCGAGATGGACATCAGGAAGAGGAACCCGCGTTCCATCTCCACCACGGTCTGGCTGACGGCGCCGCCCTCGAAGATCCGGGAGGCACCCGCGGTCAGCGAGGTCAGACCGGAGGCGACAGCCGCCAGCTGGTCGGCGCGGTCGCGCGGGAAACCTTCGGACATCGCCAGCAGCAGGCCGTCTGCGGAGACCACCACCGTGTGCGACACCCCGGGGGTGTTGTCCACGAAGTTGGTGATCAACCAGTTCAGATTCTGCGCGGCCTGACTCATCGGGCTCAACTAACGCTCCTGCTGGTGAGTGGGGCCGATTGGGAAACTGCCGGTCGACGGGCCGTTGTTGGCCTGACGTCCCTGCTGGATGCCCCGGCGGAGATTGGTCAGCCGCCCGCGCACATCATCGGGCGCACGCGACACCTGGGGACCGGACTGATGGTTCTGCTGCTGGGCGGTACCCGGCACCAGATTGGCACGCGGGACCCGGCGAGGCAGACCGGACGTAGTAATTCCGCCTGCCGCGGGCTTCTTCACCCGCTCCGCCTGCCGGACGAGTTCGTCGTTCGGCGAGGCACGCCAGGAGCTTGTGGCGCCCGTGTCACCCGCACCGCGWCGCGGTGCGGTGGGAGCGGGACGCTCCTCGGCGGGCTGCTGGGGGAAACCGGGAGCCTGCGGCGCGGCGGCGGGCGGCTGTTGGCCACCCTGCTGCGGACCGTGGAACCAGTTGGTCTCCAGCGTGTCGTACAGCGGGGTACGGCCGTCGCCGGGACCGGCCGGCGGCAGTGCCTCGGGCTGCGGCTGCTGCGGCAGGACCGGCCGGTAGTCCGCGCCCGGAGCCGGCGCGACCGGCGGACGCGGCGCACCGAAGTCCCCGTTGTCGCGGTCCCGCTGACGCGGCGCGGGCTGGCCCTGGGGGGCCTGTGCGGGCTGACCGAAGTCAGGGCGGGCGAACTGCGCGGTGCTCGCCGGGTCCGGGGCCTGCGGCGCGGGCCGCTGCTGCGGAGCCGGTGCCGAGAAGTCCGGGCGGGCGAACTCGGCGGTGGCGCCGGGGCCCTGACGGCTGTCCATCGGCGGACGCGGGCTGAGCGGCGGCGGGTTCAGCGGCCGCTGGAACTGGCCGGCGGACTCGGGCTCCTCATGACCGCGGGGCGCGTCGAGCGGGGAGCGCCGCGGTGCGGACGGCTCCTCGTTGCTGCCCCAGCTGGTGGTCTGCGGACGCTGCGGCTGGGGGTTGCCACCCGGCAGTTCCGCACGGGGACCGCCGACCGGCGGCAGTTGACGCTCGTTCTGACCGGGACCGCCGGGCTGCTGGAAACCGCCGCCCCGGCCGTCCTGCCGGGCCTGCTGCGGCTGGGGCGCCTGCCGGGCGGGACCGCTCTGCTCCGGACGCTTCTGGTCGAAGAGGCTGGGCCGGTCCGAGTCCGTGCGGGCGCCGTCGCCCTGGCCGCGGGCACCGAGCCGGGCACCGCCGCCGAAGGCACCGGAGAGCCCGCCACCCTGACGCGGCTGCTCCGGGCGCGAGGCGTCCGGCTGACGGCCCTGGGGACCGGTGCCGGTGCTCTGGAAGCCCGGGTTCTGCGGGCCGCCGGGCTGACCGGGCTGGCCCGGCTGGTTCGGCGGACGGGTCGCGCCGCCGTCGCGGGCCGGCAGGGCCGCCCGCGGACCGGAGCCCGCGCCGACCTGGCCGCGGTTGGCGCCAGGACCGGCGGCGAGCCGCCCGCCCGGGGCCGACGGAGCGCTCTCGAGACCGGTGCGGGGCGCGTTGCCGCCGGCGAGGAGGCCGCCGGGGGCGGGGGACTGCTGGCCCGGCGCCTGCTTCGGAGCGGGCTGCTTGCCGCCGTGCGCGACATCGACCGGGAGCATGACCAGCGCGGTCGTACCGCCGGAGTCGGACGGGCGCAGCTGGATGCGGATGCCGTGACGCAGCGACAGCCGGCCGACCACGAACAGGCCCATGCGGCGCGAGACCGAGACGTCCACGGTGGGAGGCGACGCGAGCCGCTCGTTGATCGCCGCGAGGTCTTCGGGGGAGAGGCCGATGCCCGTGTCGTGGATCTCGACGAGCACCCGGCCGTCGGGCAGCGCGTGACCGGTGACCCGGACCTTCGTCTGCGGCGAGGAGAACGACGTGGCGTTCTCCAGCAGCTCGGCGAGGAGGTGCACGAGGTCGTTGACGACCCGGCCGGCGACCTCGGTGGCGGGCACCGCGGCCAGTTCGATGCGCTCGTACTGCTCCACCTCGGAGGCGGCGGCACGGAGCACGTCGACCAGCGGCACCGGACGGGTCCACCGGCGGCCCGGCTCCTCGCCCGCGAGGACGAGGAGGTTCTCGCCGTTACGGCGCATGCGGGTCGCGAGGTGGTCGAGCTTGAAGAGCGAGGACAGCTGGTCGGGGTCGGCCTCGCGCGACTCCAGCTCCGAGATGAGCGAGAGCTGACGCTGGATGAGGCCCTGCGAACGGCGCGAGAGGTTGGTGAACATCGCGTTGACGTTGCCCCGGAGGAGGGCCTGCTCGGCGGCCAGACGGACGGCCTCGCGGTGCACGTCGTCGAACGCCGCGGCCACCTTGCCGATCTCGTCGCGGGAGTGCACACCGACCGACTCGACGGAGGTGTCGACGTCCTGCGGGTCCGT
Organism: Streptomyces sp. OR43; assembly: GCF_008042275.1. Classification (GTDB taxonomy): domain Bacteria; phylum Actinomycetota; class Actinomycetes; order Streptomycetales; family Streptomycetaceae; genus Streptomyces. The sequence goes on from NZ_RDBK01000043.1 coordinate 3,486,437, forward strand.
CTCCGAGAGCTGCTTGACGAGCTCGGGCAGCCGGTCCTGGGCGACGCGCGTGGCCGTGTCCTGCAGTCGCCGCAGCGAACGGATCATGGACCGGGCGACGACGAAGGCGCCGACCAGCGAGACACCGAGCACGAGCAGGATGAGCGCACCGGAGATGATCGCCTCGCGCTGGGACTCGTCGCGCAGTTCGCGCGCCTTGCCCTCCATGTCGCTGAGGAGCGTCTCCTCGATCTGCTTCATGGCCTGGATCTTGGTGGAGTCCTGGTCGTACCAGTCCATGTACGAACGGCGGGCGCCGGGGCTGCTGATGCCGTTCGTGTTGGTGAGGACCTTCTTGGCGTAGGTGTCCGCCGCCTTGATCTCGGGCTGGCCCTCGTCGAGCGTGGACGTCAGCTCGTCGGCGCTCTGGCCCGTGGTGGTGTAGATCGCCTCGAAGGAGCGGCGGGCCGCGTCCTCCTTGTTCAGGGCGGCCTCACCGAACTGCTGGTCGTTGCGGTCGAGGTGGGGCTGCTTGTCGTTGCCGCCCGGCAGCGCGGCGGCGATGATCGCGCGCTGGACCGACGCGTACTCCTTGGCGGAGGAGAAGGCCGCCAGGGCACGGGTCCGCTTGATCATCTCGGGGTTGCTGGTCGCCTGCGCCATGTCCTGGGAGAGGCTCAGCAGCGAGGCGATCAGCTGGCTGTAGGCGTCGACCGTCTGGAGACTCGGACTGTCCTTGGAGTACGCCTGCTTGCGGATGTCACGGATGGAGCCGAGCTGCGAGGCGATCTGCTGGACGCTGGAGTGGATGCTCTCCAGGGCCTCGTCGCCCTCGGTGTCACCGATGTCGTTCGTCGCGGTGAAGAACGCCTTCTTCGCGCGGTCGGTCTTCTTCCGCGGCTCCGTGACCTTGAAGTCGTCCGCCGGCACCCCGTTGGACAGCGGGCCCGCCGACCGGTCGCGCTCCTCCTGGAGCGCCTGGGCCAGCGAGGTCGCCTGCTTCGTCATCCGGGTGAGCAGCTGCATGTGCTCCAGCTGCTGGATGTCGTTCATGGAGTCGTTGATGCGGAGACCACCCAGCGTGGTCGCGGCGACCACGGGGAGGGCGAGCAGGGAGACCAGACGCGTGCTGATGCGCCAGTTACGAAGAGCTACTCGTGATCCCGTGTTGACCGGGCCCCGCGACTTGAGCGGAGAGACCGGATCGGACCCACCGCCCGCCGTGGAGCCGGGGCGCCGCTCGCGCTCGCTGTTGTCGCCGGCCGCGGCCGGTCCGGGGTTCTGGGCGTGCTGGGGCGAGGAACCGCGGTCGGTCCCGCCGCGCGGCTCCTGTTCCGCCGCAGCGCTGCCATCCCTCTTGAAACGTCCCTGCACTAGCGTCGCAACCTCTGGACCAGGCGTTCTCCCGTCATGGACGGAAGGAACGGTGTCGGCGTCGTGGGGCGTTGTGGCGCCCCATGGTGGTCGTGAGTGACCGGCGCACTTCCCCTTCCCGCCGCCACTCGGCGCTGCGTAGCGCCCCTGCGCGCCGGCTTGAAACCCGCGGCGGTGCGTGGAATTCCAGCACAGTGCCGGATCTCCAACAAGGGCCAGGTACCGGGCTGTGACCTGGGTGACACGTTGTGATGGCGGTGTAACAAGACGTGGAGACCGTTCACTGCCATACCGGACGATTGCGGGTGAATCAGGTCACGTGGGCCGGTGTCCCAGTCGACATGATCAGGAGCGGAATGGTTAATTCAGTGATGCAATGTCCGTTTCTTCCCGCCGCACCGGCCGCCCGAATTGGCGGGATTGTCTGTCACTTCGTGAGCAAACTCACAGGATGATCGCCGTCTCTTCCGGGTCTGCGGAGGGAATCGGATGTTTAGCCTGACGCTTTACAGGGATGGCAAAACCGACAACCGGCGCCCCTTCCGGGCGGCGCCCCTACCGACAGGGTTCGTACGGCAGATGAAGACGACGATGATGTTCCGCAACATTGCCAACCCCCGGCGCACCACGCTGGCGCACCTCAAGGACGCCGAAGCGCTGCAGACGCCGGAGCGGCCGGAGCACGCAGTCGACCTGCCGACGCAGACGGCCAACCCGCGCCGCACCATCCTGATGACGGCGCCCGCAGCCACCACGGCCGCCGCGGAGTAATGCGCACAGCGTCCCCGCTCACCCGCGTTAGCCTGGAGCGTCAGTCTTCAGCTACCCAGCAAGTGAGGGGCGACAGCAACCCGTGCGCATCGCCAGGTTCTCCATCGACGGCAATGTCGCCTTCGGCGCGGTCGAGGGCGACGGGCCCGATGGTCTCGTCCTCGACATCATCAAGGGCATCCCGTACGCCGACTTCGAGCTCTCCGGGACCAAGGTCCCGCTGAGCAAGGTCCGGCTGCTGCCGCCGGTGCTCCCCAACAAGGTCGTGGGCATCGGCCGCAACTACGCGGAGCACGCCGCGGAACTCGGCAACGAGGTCCCCGACGTCCCCGTCGCCTTCTTCAAGCCCACCACCTCGGTGATCGGCTCCGGCGACGCCATCGAGTACCCCTCCTTCTCCGAGGAGCTGCACCACGAGGCCGAGCTGGCCGTGGTCATCGGCCGCATGTGCCGTGAGGTGCCCCGGGAGCGGGTCAAGGACGTCATCTTCGGCTACACCTGTGCCAACGACGTCACCGCGCGCGACGCCCAGAAGCGCGAGAAGCAGTGGGCCAGGGCCAAGGGCTTCGACACCTCCTGCCCGCTCGGCCCCTGGGTGGAGACCGACCTCGACCCCGGTGACCTCGCCATCCAGGCCACCGTCAACGGCGAGCAACGCCAACTGGGCCGGACGAGCGACATGATCCGCTCCATCGAGGACCTGGTCGTCCACATCACGGAAGCCATGACGCTGCTTCCGGGCGACGTGATCCTCACCGGCACTCCGGCAGGGGTCGGACCCCTCCATGTCGGCGACGAGGTCGCCGTCACCATCGAAGGCATCGGCACTCTCACCAACAAGGTGATCAAGCGTGGTTAACGCACCAGTCCGCGTACGTTTCTGTCCCTCCCCGACCGGCAACCCCCACGTGGGCCTGGTCCGGACAGCTCTCTTCAACTGGGCCTTCGCCCGGCACCACCAGGGCACCCTGGTCTTCCGCATCGAGGACACCGACGCGGCGCGCGACTCCGAGGAGTCGTACCAGCAGCTCCTCGACGCGATGCGCTGGCTCGGCCTCGACTGGGACGAGGGCCCCGAGGTCGGCGGCCCGCACGCCCCGTACCGCCAGTCGCAGCGCATGGACCTCTACAAGGACGTCGCCGAGAAGCTCCTCGCCGCCGGCCACGCGTACCACTGCTACTGCACCACCGAGGAGCTCGACGCCCGCCGTGACGCCGCCCGCGCCGCCGGCAAGCCGTCGGGCTACGACGGCCACTGCCGCGACCTGAGCGCGGAGCAGAAGGCCGCGTACGAGGACGAGGGCCGCACGTCCATCGTCCGCTTCCGGATGCCCGACGAGGCCCTCACCTTCACCGACCTGGTCCGCGGCGACATCACCGTCCAGCCGGAGAACGTGCCGGACTACGGCATCGTCCGCGCCAACGGCGCCCCGCTCTACACGCTGGTCAACCCGGTCGACGACGCGCTGATGGAGATCACCCACGTCCTGCGCGGCGAGGACCTGCTCTCCTCCACCCCGCGCCAGATCGCCCTGTACGCGGCGCTCACCGAACTGGGCATCGCCAAGCAGACCCCGCAGTTCGGCCACCTGCCGTACGTCATGGGCGAGGGCAACAAGAAGCTCTCCAAGCGCGACCCGCAGGCCTCGCTCAACCTCTACCGCGAGCGCGGCTTCCTGCGGGAGGGGCTGCTCAACTACCTCTCGCTGCTCGGCTGGTCGATCGCCGAGGACCGGGACATCTTCGACATCGACGAGATGGTCGCGGCGTTCGACATCAAGGACGTCAACGCCAACCCGGCCCGCTTCGACCTCAAGAAGTGCGAGCACATCAACGCCGAGCACATCCGCAAGCTGGATGTGAAGACGTTCACCGAGGCGTGCGGCCCCTGGCTGCAGGCCCCGTTCGCCCCCTGGGCCCCGGAGGCCTTCGACGCGGACGTGTTCGCGGAGATCGCCCCGCACGCCCAGACCCGGGTCACGGTGCTCTCCGAGATCACGGCCAACGTCGACTTCCTCTTCCTCGACGAGCCGGCGACCGACGAGGCGTCCTGGGCCAAGGCGATGAAGGAGGGCTCCGACGCCCTCCTCGTCACGGCCCGCGCCAACCTGATCGCCGCCGAGTGGAACGCGGAGGCGCTGAAGGCCGCCATCCTCGCCGCCGGCGAGGAGCACGGCCTGAAGCTCGGCAAGGCGCAGGCCCCGGTCCGCGTCGCCGTCACCGGCCGCACGATCGGCCTGCCGCTCTTCGAGTCCCTGGAGATCCTGGGCCGCGAGCGCACGATCGCCCGCATCGACGCGGCACTGGCGAAGCTGGCCGCGTAACGGCGCGTACGGACAGGACACGGACGGGCCCGGCGACCGCACACAGCGGCCGCCGGGCCCGTCGGTCCGTTCCGGCGCGCGTAGAGTCGGAACATGCCGATCAGAGCCGTCCTCTGGGACGTGGACGACACCCTCTTCGACTACACGACGGCCGCCGCCACCGGCATGTCCCGGCATCTCGCCGCCGAGGGGCTGCCCGAGGCCTACGCCACCGCCGGCGAGGCACTCGAAGCCTGGGCTCGGCTCACCCGGCTCCACTGGCAGCGGTTCTCCGACGGGGAGACCGACTGGCAGGGCCAGCGCCGCGACCGGGCCAGGGACTTCCTCGCGCGCCCGCTGGACGACGCGGCGGCCGACGCCTGGTTCGAGCGCCACATCGCCCACTACGAGGCCGCCTGGGCGCTCTTCCCGGACGCCGTTCCCGCACTCGACGCGCTGACCGGGGTCTACCGGCACGCCGTGCTGTCCAACTCCGCCCTGGAGCAGCAGCACCGCAAACTGACCGCGCTCGGCGTGCGCGACCGCTTCGAGACCGTGCTGTGCGCGGCGGAGCTGGGCATCTCCAAGCCCGCCCCCGAGGCCTTCCTCGCCGCCTGCGAGGCCCTGGACCTGCCGCCGGCGGAGGTCGTCTACGTGGGGGACGAACCCGACATCGACGCCCGCGGCGCGGTGGCCGCGGGTCTCGCGGGCATCTGGCTGGACCGGTACGGGCGGGGCGGGCGGCCCGAACTCGTCCGGATCACGGCCCTGGACCAGCTGCCCGGCCTGCTGGCAGGCAATACCCGTTTTGGAGCGCCGGACACCTTCGGGTAATGTTCTTCCTGCGCCGCCCAAGCGGAACGAAAGATCCGGACGGGAAGCGCAGACAGAGACAACACCCCTCAGGGGTTGCGTTTCAGTGGGCTATGGTGTAATTGGCAACACTACGGTTTCTGGTACCGTCATTCTAGGTTCGAGTCCTGGTAGCCCAGCGCAAGACAGCAAGACAAGTAAGTTGCAGGAACAAGCCCCCGTTGTGTAGCGGCCTAGCACGCTGCCCTCTCACGGCAGTAGCGCCGGTTCGAATCCGGTCGGGGGTACAGATCCTTCCCGCGAGAACACCTGGGTCGCACCCACGTTTTCGATGCAGGATCGCTAGGGCCCCCGTTGTGTAGCGGCCTAGCACGCTGCCCTCTCACGGCAGTAGCGCCGGTTCGAATCCGGTCGGGGGTACTTGTAACACCATGGGCTATGGTGTAATTGGCAACACTACGGTTTCTGGTACCGTCATTCTAGGTTCGAGTCCTGGTAGCCCAGCGCAAGACAGCAAGATCAAGCAAGTCGCAGGACCCAAGCCCCCGTTGTGTAGCGGCCTAGCACGCTGCCCTCTCACGGCAGTAGCGCCGGTTCAAATCCGGTCGGGGGTACAACAGAGCAGCAGACGAAGGCCCTTCACTCCGGTGAGGGGCCTTCTGCTTGTGTGCGTGGGCCGTTGGCGGCCCGGAATCCGTACGGCGTCGGATCAGAGCCCGTACCGCCGGGCGGACTCCTCCTCCTGGGCCAGCCGTCGCAGCGCCGCCAGCAGCGGCTCGTGCAGCACCGCGGCGGCGACCGCCATCTCCACCTGCTCCGACTCGGTCGGATAGGTCTCCATCATGTCCAGGTCGCGGACCGCCACTTCGTGCATCAGGCGTGCGTGGTCCGCCAGGTAGTCGCCCTCGCACGGATAACCGAGGCGGATCAGGGTGGCCAGGGACGCGACCAGTGACCGGTGCGCGGGGGAGAGGGAGCCGATCTCCCGCGCGGTCGACCAGCCCAGCCGGTCCAGCAGCCGCTCGACCTCGGCGGTGGCCGCCACCGTCTCCGGCGCCTCCTCGTCCGGGTCCGGGCCGTGCGGCAGTGACCACAGGGCCGCGCCCAGCCGGATCGTCCGGCCCAGGGACGCGTCGTCCGCGTGGTTCAGCACCTCGCGGGCCGTGGCGACGGGCAGGCGGCCCACCTGGAGCAGGGCCCGGATCAGCCGCAGCCGGCGTACATGGCTGTCGTCGTACTCGGCCTGCGTCGCACTCACCCGCTGCCCCGGTGGCAACAGTCCCTCGCGCAGGTAGTACTTGACCGTCGCCGTGCTCACGCCGCTCCGCTCACTCAGTTCCGAGAGCCGCATTCCGTCCCCTCCCTTGCGCCGCCCCTCGGGCGGTGCCACGATCCAACCATTGGATAGTTCAACTCTCCAACGAAGCCAGGGGGCCCGCATGTTTGCGAAACCGATTCCGGGACGGACGACCGCGGCGGCCGGAGGGGATGTGGTGATCCTGCTGATCGGCATGCGGATCAACCACTTCCGGGGGGTGCACCACTGGCTTCCGGTCCTCCTCGCGATGCCGCGGCTGCTGCGGGAGTTGAGCCGGGACAAGAGCCGGGGGCTGCTGCGGTACCAGCTGCTGACCGGTTCGCCGAGGACGTACTACGTCGTGCAGTACTGGGAGTCGAAGGAGAAGCTCTACGCGTACGCCGTGGCGCCGGACATGCTGCACCGCAAGGCGTGGGCGATGATCAACCGCAAGGAGAAGAAGTCCCGGCAGCACGTGGGGCTGTGGCACGAGACCTATGTCGTACCCGAGGGCGGCTACGAGTCCATCTACGCGGATATGCCGGCGTACGGACTGGCCGCGGCGACCGGGTCGCTGCCGATCGAGAAGCGGGGCCGCCGTGGGGCGGACCGGTTCGCGCATCGTTCCGGCGCGGAGTGAGGTTCTGGAGGCGGGCCGCCACGACGCTGGGGCGGCCTCGGGAGATGGTGTACGGAGGCAGGCTCAGCCGGTACGGCGCAGTGCCTCGCTCAGCCGGGCGGCCGAGTCGATGACGGCCTGGGCGTGCATCCGGCCGGGGTGGCGGGTCAGCCGTTCGATCGGTCCGGAGACCGAGACGGCGGCGACCACCCGGTTCGAGGGGCCGCGCACGGGGGCGGAGACCGAGGCGACGCCCGGTTCACGCTCGCCGATCGACTGGGCCCAGCCCCGGCGACGTACGCCGGAGAGTGCCGTCGCGGTGAAGCGGGCACCCTGGAGGCCGCGGTGGAGGCGCTCCGGCTCCTCCCAGGCCATCAGGATCTGGGCGGAGGAGCCCGCCTTCATGGTGAGCGTGGAGCCGACCGGCACGGTGTCCCGCAGACCGGACAGCCGCTCCGCCGCCGCCACGCAGATGCGCATGTCGCCCTGCCGGCGATAGAGCTGGGCGCTCTCGCCGGTGATGTCGCGGAGGTGGGTGAGCACCGGTCCCGCCGTGGCGAGCAGCCGGTCCTCGCCCGCCGCTGCGGCGAGCTCCGACAGCCGGGGGCCGAGAATGAAGCGGCCCTGCATGTCCCTTGCCACCATGCGGTGGTGTTCCAGTGCCACGGCCAGCCGATGAGCCGTGGGTCGTGCGAGCCCGGTCGCCGCTACCAGCCCGGCGAGGGTGGCCGGCCCGGACTCCAGGGCGCTCAATACCAGAGCTGCCTTGTCGAGAACGCCGACGCCGCTAGAGTTGTCCATACGACGATACTCGCGTCTCACTCTGTGAAACGCAAGTTCAATTTTCCAGGGAAGTTGCGAACCTGTACGGGCGGCCCCACAACGGCCCGTAGCCACCGCCCCGCACGGGGGTCCGGACGGGGGCGCACCGAATCTCTAGTTGGGCCGGCGACGACGCCGGCCGGAGGGAAAGCGATGGGTAGGACACTCGCGGAGAAGGTTTGGGACGACCATGTCGTCCGGCGCGCCGAAGGTGAGCCCGACCTCCTCTACATCGATCTGCACCTGCTGCACGAGGTGACCAGCCCGCAGGCCTTCGACGGTCTGCGGCAGGCCGGACGCCCGGTGCGGCGCCTCGACCTCACCATCGCCACCGAGGACCACAACACCCCCACCCTCGACATCGACAAGCCGATCGCCGACCCGGTCTCCCGCGCCCAGCTGGAGACCCTGCGCAAGAACTGCGCGGAGTTCGGCGTCCGGCTGCACCCGCTGGGCGACATCGAGCAGGGCGTCGTGCACGTGGTCGGCCCGCAGCTGGGCCTGACCCAGCCCGGCACCACCGTCGTCTGTGGCGACTCCCACACCTCCACGCACGGCGCGTTCGGCGCCCTGGCGTTCGGCATCGGCACCAGCCAGGTCGAGCACGTGCTCGCCACCCAGACGCTGCCGCTGGCCCGCCCGAAGACGATGGCGATCACCGTCGACGGCGAACTGCCCGACAGCGTCACCGCCAAGGACCTGATCCTCGCGATCATCACGCGGATCGGCACCGGCGGCGGCCAGGGCTACATCCTCGAATACCGCGGTTCCGCCATCGAGAAGCTCTCGATGGAGGCCCGGATGACCATCTGCAACATGTCGATCGAGGCCGGTGCGCGGGCGGGCATGATCGCCCCGGACCAGACCACCTTCGACTATCTGCAGGGCCGGGACCACGCCCCGCAGGGCGAGGACTGGGACGCGGCCGTCGCGTACTGGAAGACGCTGCGCACGGACGACGACGCGGTCTTCGACGCCGAGGTGGTCATCGAGGCCGCCGAACTGGCGCCGTTCGTCACCTGGGGCACCAACCCCGGCCAGGGCGCGCCGCTGTCGGCCAACGTCCCCGACCCCGCTTCGTACGAGGACGCATCGGAGCGCAACGCCGCCGAAAAGGCCCTGGAGTACATGGGGTTGACCGCCGGCCAGCCGCTGCGCGAGATCAACGTCGACACCGTCTTCGTAGGCTCCTGCACCAACGGCCGGATCGAGGACCTGCGGAACGCCGCCGCGGTCCTGGACGGCCGCAAAGTCGCCGACGGCGTACGGATGCTGGTCGTCCCGGGTTCCGTCCGGGTCGCCCTGCAGGCCGTGGCGGAGGGCCTGGACAAGGTCTTCACCGCTGCCGGCGCCGAATGGCGGCACGCGGGTTGCTCGATGTGCCTGGGCATGAACCCCGACCAGCTGGCCCCCGGCGAGCGCTCCGCCTCGACCTCGAACCGCAACTTCGAGGGCCGGCAGGGCAAGGGCGGCCGTACGCACCTGGTCTCCCCGCAGGTCGCCGCCGCCACCGCCGTGCTGGGCCATCTGGCCTCGCCGGCCGACCTGTCCGACGTCCGTACGCCCGCCGGAGTCTGAGAATCATGGAAGCTTTCACCGCACACACCGGCCGGGCCGTCCCGCTGCGCCGCAGCAACGTCGACACCGACCAGATCATCCCCGCCCACTGGCTGAAGAAGGTCACCCGGGACGGCTTCGAGGACGGACTCTTCGAGGCCTGGCGCAAGGACGAGAACTTCGTCCTCAACCGCCCCGAGCGCAAGGGGGCCTCGGTCCTGGTGGCCGGCCCCGACTTCGGTACCGGCTCGTCCCGCGAGCACGCCGTCTGGGCGCTCCAGAACTACGGCTTCAAGACCGTGATCTCCTCCCGGTTCGCCGACATCTTCCGCGGCAACTCGCTGAAGAACGGGCTGTTGACCGTGGTCCTGGACCAGCAGGTCGTCGACGCCCTCTGGGACCTGGCCGAGGCCGACCCGACGGCCGAGATCACCGTCGACCTGGAGAAGCGGCAGGTCCTCGCCGAGGGCATCACCGCCGACTTCGAGCTCGACGAGAACGCCCGCTGGCGACTGCTGAACGGGCTGGACGACATCAGCCTCACCCTTCAGAACGAAGCGGACATCGCGGCCTACGAGGCGGCCAGGCCGGCCCACAAGCCCCGTACAATTAACGCCTGAGCAGCGCGTTTCCCGTACTGCGCCCCCTGCCTTCTGGTAGGGGGCGCAGTCGCTTGTTGAGACCCCGTCGGGCGACAACTCGCCCCAGATGGCACAATCGGTGCATGGAACGCGACAGCCAACTCAAGCTTTACGGCCAAGTCGCCGACCAATTGAAGGAAGCGCACTCACGAGTGCGTGCACTGCAAGTCCCGGAGGGCGTACGGATGGCGCTGAACCGGAAGCTGTTGGTCGTCACGGCCGCGGCAAAGCACGATCTACCGGATGCGGCAAGGCGTCTGGACCGGTTGATGAAGGACCTCGATGAGGGCCGATTCCCCGAAGGTGACTGACTCTGCGGAACTGCGCAGCGGTCGACTTCGTTGCGGCACTAGGGTGATTAGCCCGTTTCGTGTTTGATTTGCGGTATATATCTGCCTAACGTGCGAAAAAGCCTGAACAGTTTCGTTCGGGCGATGTCTCCGAAGGGGAAGACGTGAACAAGGCGCAGCTCGTAGAAGCGATTGCCGACAAGGTCGGCGGCCGTCAGCAGGCCGCGGACGCCGTCGACGCGGTGCTCGACGCGATCGTTCGTGCGGTTGTCGCAGGTGACCGGGTTTCGGTCACCGGCTTCGGCTCGTTCGAGAAGGTCGACCGCCCCGCCCGTTACGCCCGCAACCCGCAGACGGGTGAGCGCGTACGGGTCAAGAAGACCTCGGTGCCCCGCTTCCGTGCGGGCCAGGGCTTCAAGGACCTGGTGAGCGGCTCGAAGAAGCTCCCCAAGAACGACGTGGCCGTGAAGAAGGCCCCCAAGGGCAGCCTCTCGGGCGGTTCTTCCACCCGTACGACGGCCAAGGCCGCCGCCAAGAAGGCGACCGCCAAGAAGGCCGTGGCGAAGAAGGCAGCCACCGCCAAGAAGACCGTGGCGCCCGCGAAGACCACGGCCGCGGCCAAGAAGACCACCGCGAAGAAGACGTCCGCGGCGGCGAAGAAGACCACGGCGGCCGCGAAGAAGGCGGCCCCGGCGGCGGCGAAGAAGACGACGACCGCCAAGAAGGCCGTCGCGGCCAAGACCGCGCCCGCCAAGAAGACCACGGCGAAGAAGGCGCCCGCGAAGAAGACCACCGCGCGCAAGACCACGGCCAAGAAGGCCACTGCACGCAAGAAGTGAGGACCGGAACCTCAGGGCTCCTCACACACGCGCCGGGCCGGGCTCCCCTCGGGGAGCCCGGCCCGCGGGCTGTTCCGGGACGCTCAGAACGTCTGCAGCGTGATCAGGGTGATCCGCAGCGCGGCGCCCTCGCCCTGCCCCTCGATCCGCACCCGTTGCCCCGGACGCAGCAGCCGCAGGCCGCCGGCGTCGAAGGCCGGTGCGTCGAAGTCCACCGGGGTGCCGTCGTCGAGCAGCACGCTGCCGGTGCGGGTCTCGGGGTCGTACGTGTACGAGGTCGCCTGCATGGGCGGCAGCCTATCGGTCCGCCGCCCGGACCCCCGCGGCCCAGCGCCCCGCCGTGTACGGACCGACCCCCAGCGCCAGCGCCGCCCGCAGATCGTCGCCCGTGTCCACGTCCTGGCGCACCGAATCGATACCGGACAGCGTGATCTCCACCGCCCCCGACGCGAGATGCCGGGCCCTGGACGGGCCGCCGAAATGCGGGCCCAATTCCACTCCCGGCCCAGCGGCGAGAAATGTCGTTCCGATTCCTGCGGCATCGCACACGAAAGCCCGGGGGAAAGCCGCGGAAAATTCGAGTACGCGGGACAATTCCACCGGCCGGAGCGCGGGCAGATCGGCGTTGAGCGCGGCGACGGCCGACCGCGGCCTGCCCGCGCGCACGACGCGTTCACCGTGTGCGAGCGCGGCGTTGAGTCCGGCCGCCGGGGCGTCGGCCACGATCCGGGCCCCGAGCGCCGCCAGCGCCGCTCCGGCCGTCGTGTCGTCCGTGACGACGACCACATCGGCGACCTCCGGGCACGACAGCGCGGCCGACACGGTGTCGCGGGCGAACGCCAGGGCCAGCCGGGGCCGCAACAGGGCGCCGGAAGCGGGCGTCAGCCTGCTCTTCGCCCGCGCCAGGGGCTTCAACGGGACGACCAGTGACCAGGGGCCGGTCGAGTCGGTGTTCGTGGCGGTCTCCCCCTCGGTGCGCATGGCCGCCTATTCTCGCCTGCCGGTGCGACAACCCGGAGGGTCGGTCCGGAAGGTGAGGCGTACGGTGTTCTCGACAGAGCAGGGGCCTGGGGCGAGACTTGACCGTCGGTAGTCGGTCAGGAGTCAGTTCCACAGTCAGGCCATACAGGAAGGTGTCCGAGTGTCCCGCCGCAGAATCGGCTTCTGGTACCGCCTGGCAGCGGTCATCGCGAAACCGCCGCTGGTGATTCTGTTCAAGCGCGACTGGCGGGGAATGGAACACATTCCGGCCGACGGCGGATTCATCACCGCGGTCAATCACAACTCGTACCTGGACCCGCTTTCGTACGGGCATTTCCAGTACAACACCGGACGGGTGCCGCGGCTCCTCGCCAAGGCGGGCCTCTTCAAGACCCCCTTCGTCGGGATGATGCTGCGCGGCACCGGCCAGATCCCCGTGTACCGCGAGACGACGAACGCGCTGGACGCCTTCCGGGCCGCCGTCGACGCCATCGAGCGGGGCGAGTGCGTCGCCTTCTACCCCGAGGGCACCCTCACCCGCGACCCCGACATGTGGCCCATGGCCGGCAAGACCGGCGCCGCCCGCGTCGCGTTGATGACCCGTGCCCCGGTCATCCCGGTCGCGCAGTGGGGCGCCAACCTGGCGGTGCCGCCGTACGCCAAGGAGAACAAGGTCCGCCTCTTCCCCCGCAAGACCCTCCAGGTCCAGGCGGGACCGCCCGTCGACCTCTCCCGGTTCTACGACCAGGAGCCGACGCCCGACGTGCTGCGCGAGGCGACCGAGGTCATCATGCTCGCGGTCACCGCACAGCTGGAGGAGGTGCGCGGCGAGAAGGCGCCCGCCGAGCCCTACGACCACCGCAAGGCCCGAGCACAACAACGGCGCAAGGCCGAAGGAGAGGGACCCAAGTGACGCACCCCGTAAAGGCAGCCGTCTTCGGAACCGGCTCATGGGGTACGGCCTTCGCCATGATCCTCGCCGACGCGGGCTGCGACGTGACGCTCTGGGGGCGCCGGGCCGAGGTCGCCGAGGCCGTCAACACGACCCGTACCAACCCCGACTACCTGCCGGGCATCGAACTTCCCGCGTCGATCCGGGCCACCACGGACGCCGCCGAGGCCCTGCGCGGGGCCGACTTCGCGGTCCTCGTCGTGCCGTCCCAGACGCTGCGCGCCAACCTCGCCGACTGGGCCCCGCACGTAGAGCCGCAGACGGTCCTGGTCTCGCTGATGAAGGGCGTCGAACTCGGCACCGCGAAGCGGATGAGCGAGGTCATCGAGGACGTCACGAAGATCTCCGCCGACCGTATCGCCGTCGTCACCGGACCCAACCTCGCCAAGGAGATCGCCGAACGCCGCCCCGCCGCAGCGGTCGTCGCCTGCCAGGACGAGTCCGTCGCACGCCGCCTCCAGGCCGCCTGCCACACCCCGTACTTCCGCCCGTACACCAGCACCGACGTGGTCGGCTGCGAACTCGGGGGCGCCGTCAAGAACGTCATCGGGCTGGCCGTCGGCATCGCCGACGGCATGGGGCTCGGCGACAACACCAAGGGCTCGCTCATCACCCGCGGCCTGGCCGAGACCATCCGCCTCGGTGTGGCCATGGGCGCCGACCCGCTGACCTTCTCCGGACTCGCCGGCCTCGGCGACCTGGTGGCGACCTGCTCCTCGCCGCTCTCCCGCAACCACACCTTCGGAACCAACCTCGGCCGCGGCATGACGCTCCAGGAGACCATCGCCGTCACCAAGCAGACCGCCGAGGGCGTCAAATCGTGCGAGTCCGTGCTCGACCTGGCCCGACGGCACGGAGTCGAGATGCCTCTCACCGAGACGGTCGTCTCCATCGTCCACGAGGGCAAGCCGCCCATGGTCGCGGTCAAGGAACTCATGTCGCGCAGCGCCAAGGCCGAACGGCACTGAGAAGCTGACCCCGTTCGGCCCCGGACGGCCCCGGCCGCGCTGACGCGACCCGTACCAGCAGGTACGCTCATCGCGATATGAGCAGCGAGAACCTCCCCCAGAGTACGGAGCAGCAGCTCCGCAAGCCGCGTGTGGCCGTCGTGTTCGGCGGCCGCAGCTCCGAACACGGCATTTCGGTGGTCACGGCCGGTGCGGTCCTGAACGCGATCGACCGGACGAAGTACGACGTCCTGCCGATCGGCATCACGACGGACGGCCGCTGGGCGCTCACGGCCGACGAACCCGAACGCATGGCCATCACGGACCGCAAGATGCCCGACGTGGCCCAACTGGCCGAGTCCGACGAGGGCGGCGTGGTGCTCTCCGTCGATCCCGGCAGCCGTGAAGTGGTCTACAGCGAGCCCGGATCGGTCCCCAAGGCGCTCGGCGAGGTCGACGTCGTCTTCCCCGTCCTGCACGGTCCCTACGGTGAGGACGGCACGCTCCAGGGTCTCCTGGAGCTCTCCGGCGTACCGTACGTCGGCGCCGGCGTCCTCGCCTCGGCGGTCGGCCAGGACAAGGAGTACATGAAGCGCGTCTTCACCTCCTTCGGGCTGCCCGTCGGGCCGTACCTGGTCGTGCGCCCCCGCGAGTGGGACCACGACCCCCAGGGCGCCCGCGCGCGCATCACGGACTTCGCCGGCGAGCACGGCTGGCCGCTCTTCATCAAGCCCGCCCGGGCCGGCTCCTCCATCGGCATCACGAAGGTCGACGACGCCTCCGGCCTCGACGAGGCGATCGAGGAGGCCCGCCGCCACGACCCCAAGTTCCTTGTGGAGTCGCTGCTGCGGGGACGCGAGATCGAGTGCGGGGTGCTGGAGTTCGAGGACGGTCCGCGCGCCAGCGTGCCCGCCGAGATCCCGCCGGTCACCTCGCACGACTTCTACGACTTCGAGGCCAAGTACATCGACGCGGCGTCGGGCATCGTGCCCGCCCCGCTCACCGACGAGGAGACCGCCGAGGTCCAGCGGCTCGCGGTAGAGGCCTTCGACGCCGCTTCCTGCGAGGGACTGGTGCGAGCCGACTTCTTCCTCACCGAGGACGGCGGCTTCGTCATCAACGAGATCAACACCCTGCCGGGCTTCACTCCGATCTCCATGTACCCGCGCATGTGGCAGGAGAGCGGCGTCAGCTACCCGCAGCTGGTGGACCGGCTCATCCAGGCGGCGCTGGACCGTCCGACCGGCCTGCGCTGAGCGGCACCGGGACGGCCGAGGGGGTGCGCTCCGACCGGAGCGCACCCCCTCGCGGCCCTCACAGGCCGCTGGGAACCGTCTTCTTGACCGGTGCGGCGAAGGCGGCCAGCGGCGTCGCGTCGTGTGCGTACGCCGACGAGAACGTGACCTCGACGTACGCCTTGCGCAGGGTGGTCGTGAACCGGGGTCCGTCGTCCCGTTGCTCCAGCAGCCAGTTGACGCCGTCGGCCTCGGCGGCCTTCGCCTGGGAGTCGTCCATCTTCGCGGGGCGCGCGACACCGCAGCGCAGTACGATCGCCCCGTCCCCCCACCCGGCGGTCAGATCCGATCGGGGCGCGGGATCCGTGCGCTCCAGACCGGCTACGGAACGCGGCAGCTCCTTGTGCAGGGCGCGGCAGTAGGCTGCGGCTTCCGAGGAGGGCGTGGGCACCGCGACCGATGCCGACGGATCCGTGGAAGTGCAGCCCACCGCCGCCAGGAGCACCAGGGCGGCGGACGGACCGAGGAGCACGGGGTGGGGGAGCCGGCGGCAGGAAGATGTCACCGGCCCAGCGTAGACGGGGGCTACAGGTGAACGACCGGACAGGTCAGGGTTCGGGTGATGCCGTCCACCTGCTGGACCTTGGCGACCACCATGCGTCCGAGTTCATCGACCGTGTCGGCCTGGGCCCGCACGATCACGTCGTAGGGGCCGGTGACGTCCTCTGCCTGGATCACTCCCGGAATCTTGGCGATGGTCTCGGCGACTGTCGACGCCTTGCCCACCTCGGTCTGGATAAGGATGTACGCCTGTACCACGGAACCTCCAGGGCGGCCACGAGGATCATGTGGGGGAAAGGGACGCCACGTTATCGCGTTGCCATGGGCCGCGGGGAGACCTGCGGGCCGGATGACGCCCACAGCGTGGCGTACACAACACACAAGTTGACGTATGTCTTGACAGTACCGACAGCAGTGAAGGGCCGCGACCGCAAGCTCAGCGGTGCGGACGGGGGACGGGCGGGACGGGTGTGCCCGTGACCACCAGGGCGGTGCACGGTCCGGACGCCCGGCCGCAGAAGCAGGCCGGACGCGCGTCCGGCCCCATAGATGAGAGGTGAGACTCGGTGAAGGGAACCGTGGGCGAGTTGGGGGAGTTCGGGCTCATCAGGGAACTGACCTCCCGGCTCACCACCACTCCGGCGGTGCGGCTGGGCCCCGGCGACGACGCCGCGGTCATCGCGGCCCCCGACCGCAGGGTCGTGGCCAGCACGGACATCATGCTGGAGGGACGGCACTTCCGGCGTGACTGGTCGACCGCGTACGACGTCGGCCGCAAGGCCGCCGCGCAGAACCTCGCCGACATCGCCGCCATGGGCGCCGTGCCCACCGCACTGCTCCTCGGTCTCGTCGTCCCCGCCGAACTCCCGGTCACCTGGGCCGGGGAACTGATGGACGGCATCCGCGACGAGTGCCAGGTCGCGGGGGCGGCCGTCGTCGGCGGCGATGTCGTGCGCGGCGAGACCATCACCGTCTCGATCACCGCGCTCGGCGATCTGCGCAACCACGAACCCGTGACCCGGGCGGGCGCCCAGCCCGGCGACGTCGTCGCCGTCACGGGCTGGCTCGGCTGGTCCGCCGCCGGGTACGCCGTGCTCTCGCGCGGATTCCGCTCGCCCCGCGCCTTCGTGGAGGCCCACCGACGCCCCGAACCGCCGTACCACGCGGGTCCCGCGGCGGCCGGACTCGGCGCCACCGCGATGACGGACGTCAGCGACGGGCTCGTCGCCGACCTCGGCCATATCGCCGAGGCCAGCAAGGTCCGCATCGACCTGCGTTCCGGGCTGATCGACATCCCGTCCCAGATGTCCGACATCGGGCAGGCCGTCGGCGTGGACCCGCTCCAGTGGGTGCTCACCGGCGGCGAGGACCACGCGATCGTCGCGACGTTCCCCCCGGACGTGAAGCTGCCGGCCCGCTGGAAGGTGATCGGAGAGGTCCTCAACCCCTCCGCGCTGCCGCAGGTGACGGTCGACGGGGCGCCCTGGACGAGCAAGGGCGGCTGGGACCACTTCGGAGACATCGAGGACGCCCAGTAGATTGCGGCGTATGCCGATACCCTCCGCACTCCCCGCCGTACCGCCCCGTGTGCTCACCGTCGCCGGATCCGATTCCGGCGGCGGTGCGGGCATCCAGGCCGACCTGAAGACGATGCTGGCGTTCGGGACCCACGGCATGAGCGTGCTGACCGCCGTCACCGCGCAGAACTCGCTGGGTGTGCAAGGCGCCTGGGAACTGCCCGCCGAGGCCGTACGCGCCCAGTACCGCAGCGTCGTGGACGACATCGGTGTGAGCGCGGTCAAGACCGGCATGCTGGCGTCGGCGCTGCTCGTCGAGACCGTCGCCGCGCTCCTCGCCGGCACGGACGCCCCCGTGGTCGTCGACCCGGTCGGCGTCTCCAAGCACGGGGACCCGCTGCTGGCCGCCGAGGCGCTCGACTCGGTCCGTACGAAACTGCTGCCCGTCGCGACCGTGGCGACCCCGAACCTCGATGAGGTGGCGCAGCTCACCGGAATCGAGGTCACCGACGAGGCCGGAATGCGGCAGGCCGCGGCCGTCCTGCTCGGATACGGGTCCCGCTGGGTCGTCGTCAAGGGCGGCCATCTGCCGGGCGAACCCGTCGACCTGCTCACGGACGGCACCGAGGAGCACTGGCTGCGCGCCCCCCGTCACGACAACCGCCACACCCACGGCACGGGCTGCACGCTCGCCTCCGCCATCGCCTGCGGACTGGCCCTCGGCCAGGACGTGCCCACGGCGGTACGGGCCGCGAAGACCTATGTCACCGGCGCGATCATGGCGGGCTTCCCGCTGGGATCGGGAATCGGCCCGGTCGACCACGGATGGCGGCTGAGGGACGCCCGCTGACCCGCTCGTGCGGCGAGGAGGAAGCAGAAGCACAGCAAAAAGCCGGTCCACCGAGGTGGACCGGCTTTTTGGGCAACCGGTAGGGCTGCGCTACGACGGGAACGTCAGCGCGCGACCTTGCCGGCCTTGATGCACGAGGTGCAGACGTTGAGCCGCTTCGGCGTCCGCCCGACCACGGCACGCACGCGCTGGATGTTGGGATTCCAGCGACGGGACGTACGGCGGTGCGAGTGCGAAATGCTGTTGCCGAAG
This sequence comes from Streptomyces sp. OR43, assembly GCF_008042275.1. Classification (GTDB taxonomy): domain Bacteria; phylum Actinomycetota; class Actinomycetes; order Streptomycetales; family Streptomycetaceae; genus Streptomyces. Next base: position 3,505,037 of record NZ_RDBK01000043.1, read on the forward strand.
CTCGGCCCCTTGCCGCAAACGTCGCAGTTGGCAGCCACGGGTCACTCCAAAACTTCAGATGCACTTACAGTGAATTCCGGCACGCCGGATTCATTGAATGAAGTGGCGGTGCCGGGGGATGTTCCCGACTCTCGCCGGGCAACCGAAGCAGCATACAACGGCTGCGTCGGAGATACGAAACTACCATGGGTGCACAGCCGCCCGCCCCGCCCCGGGGCTGCCCCGGCCGTCGGCCGGAGCCGGTGCCGCGCACTAGTCTGCGGTGCAGCACGCCGTCCCGGTACGCGTTTCGAGGAGGACCATCAGGTGCCGCAGACCGCCGACGACCTGGACGCCGTCGCGGTGCGTACCTGGTGCTCACTGGCGCTGGACGCACTGGGCCGGGAACGCGAGGCCATCGACGCGATCAACGTGTATCCCGTCGCCGACGGCGACACCGGCACCAACCTCTACCTGACCGTGGAATCGGCGGCGGCGGCCGTCGAGGCCGTCTTCGCCGCCCACGAGACCGGTACCTCGGTGCCCTCCACCGCCGACGCGGTACGCGCCATGGCGCACGGGGCGCTGATCGGGGCGCGCGGGAACTCCGGCACGATCCTGGCGCAGCTGCTGCGGGGCATGGCCGAGGTCCTGGGCGAGGGAGCGGAGGCCGGCCGGCTGTGCCTCGCGCTGACCAGGGCCGCTGTTTCGGCCCGCGAAGCGGTCGCGCACCCCGTCGAGGGAACCGTCCTGACCGTGGCCGCCGAAGCCGCCGCCGCCGCGGAACGGGTGGCGGACGGCGCCGGAGCGCCCGCAGTGGTGCGGGCGGCGTACGAAGGGGCCCGCGCGGCCCTGGACGCGACCCCGGGACAGCTCGCCGTCCTCGGCCGGGCCGGGGTCGTCGACGCCGGCGGCCGGGGACTGGTCGCGGTGCTCGGCGCGCTGGTCGAGGCGGTCTCGGGCCGGGCCCCGGAACGGGCGTACGAGGCTCCCGCCGCTCCGGCTCCGGCCGCCCTGGCCGCCGGGGACTGCCCCGCGGCCGACGGCCCGCAGGACGGGCCGGCCTTCGAGGTCATCTACCTGCTGGAGGCCGGGGACCAGGCGGTGGAGCGGCTGCGCACCCGGCTCGACGGGCTGGGCGACTCCCTCGTGGTGGTCGGCGGCGACGGGCTGTGGAACGTCCATGTGCACGTTAACGACGCCGGAGCGGCGGTGGAGGCCGGTGTCGAGGCCGGGCGGCCTTACCGCATCCGTATCACCCACTTCGCCGCGGACCGGCTGCACCCCCGCCCCGAGCCCGCCCAGCGCGCCGTCGTCGTGGTCGTCCCGGGCGACGGCCTCGGCGGCCTGTGCGCGGAGGCCGGGGCGACGACGGTGCTCGCGCGGCCCGGGGAACCCCCGGCCAGCGGTGAACTCGTGGACGCCATCCGCCGCGCGCACGCCCGCGAGGTGGTGCTCCTGCCCAACGACGGGGACCTGCGCCACACCGCTGCCGCCGCCGCCGAGCAGGCCCGGGCCGAGGGCATCCGGGTCGCCCTCATCCCCACCCGGGCCGCGGTCCAGGGCATCGCGGCGCTGGCCGTCCACGAACCGGACCGCAGCTTCGACGAGGACGTCGTCGCGATGACCGCGGCGGCCGGCGCCACCCGCTACGCCGAACTGACCGTCGCCGAACGGCAGTCCTGGACCATGGCGGGCATCTGCCAGGCCGGCGACATCCTCGGCCTGATCGACGGCGATGTGGCCGTCATCGGCGAGGACGTCCCCGAGACGGCCCGGAAGGTGCTGGACCGGATGCTGGCGGCCGGCGGCGAACTGGTCACCCTGGTCCTCGGGGAGGACGTCCCCGACACCCTGGCCGACACGCTGGAGGAACACGTCCGCGAGGGCTACCTGGCGGTGGACACGGTGGTCTACCGCGGCGGCCACCAGTGCGCTCCGCTGCTGATCGGCGTGGAGTAGCCCCGCCCGGCGCACACTGCGTACGGCCGGCCGCCTGCGTGCCCGGCTTCCGCCGCGGGAAGTGTGCCCTCGATCGCCGGACGGTCTCCCATGCCGGCGCCCGGCCGAATCAAGCCCGTCCGGCGMTCGAGGACGAGACTCCGCGCCGGGCGACTCCGGCGCTGCGCCGCCCCCCGCTCGTCCCGCCGGCGCCGGGCGACCTGGCGCGCCACCCGCAGCGCCGGTGGGGGCGACAGCGCGGGGCGGGCGATCCCTGTCGATGATCGCGAACGAGCAGTGGGGGAGCCGATCCCTGGAGCTGCCGGCGCCATTGCCACCAGGAGTTTCGGGCGGGCCCGTGGTGCCCGGCGGACAACTGTCAGTGGCGTGGTGTGCAATGGATCGCGTGTCTGCGTTCGACGAACCCCTCAAGAAGCTGCTCGGTGGCGCCACCGCGAAGGTGATGGCCGAGCACCTCGACCTGCACACGGTCGGTGATCTCCTGCATCACTACCCGCGGAGGTACGAGGAGCGCGGCCGGCTCACGGCGCTGACCGACCTCCCGCTCGACGAGCACGTGACGGTCGTCGCGCAGGTCGACGACGCCCGCGTGATGACGTTCAACGGCGGCCGGGGCAGGCGCCTCGAAGTGACCCTCACCGACGGCCACGGCCGGCTCCAGCTGGTCTTCTTCGGTCACGGTGTCCACAAGCCGCACAAGGAACTGCTCCCGGGCCGGCGGGCCATGTTCGCCGGCAAGGTGTCCGTCTTCAACCGCAAGATGCAGCTGGCCCACCCCACGTACCAGCTGCTGGACGCCGAGTCCGCCGACGAGGCCGGGGCGACCGAGGCCGTCGACGCCTTCGCCGGGAAGCTGCTTCCGATCTACCCCGCCTGCAAACAGCTCGACTCCTGGCGCATCGCCAAGGCGGTCGACGCCGTACTGCCCAGCGCCCGGGAAGCGGTGGACCCGCTCCCGGCCACGCTGCGCGAGGGCCGCGGCTTCACCCCGCTGCCCGAGGCCCTCCTGAAGATCCACCGGCCGCAGACCAAGGCCGACGTCGCCGCGGCCAGGGACCGGCTGAAATGGGACGAGGCCTTCGTCCTCCAGGTCGCCCTGGCCCGCCGCAGATACGCGGACACCCAGCTGCCCGCCGTCGCCCGCAAGCCGGTCCCCGGCGGACTCCTCGACGCGTTCGACGCCAAGCTGCCGTTCACCCTGACCGACGGCCAGCTCAAGGTCTCCAAGGAGATCTTCGACGAGCTGGCCACCGAGCACCCGATGCACCGGCTGCTCCAGGGAGAGGTCGGTTCGGGGAAAACCATGGTGGCGCTGCGCGCCATGCTCGCCGTCGTCGACGCGGGCGGGCAGGCCGCCATGCTCGCGCCCACCGAGGTCCTGGCGCAGCAGCACCACCGGTCGATCACCGAGATGATGGGGGAGCTGGCCGAGGGCGGCATGCTGGGCGGCTCCGACCAGGGCACGAAGGTGGTGCTGCTCACCGGTTCGATGGGCATGGCCGCCCGCCGGCAGGCCCTCCTCGACCTGGTCACCGGCGAGGCCGGGATCGTCATCGGGACGCACGCCCTGATCGAGGACAAGGTGCAGTTCCACGACCTGGGACTGGTCGTCGTCGACGAGCAGCACCGCTTCGGGGTGGAACAGCGCGACGCCCTGCGCTCCAAGGGCAAGCAGCCGCCGCATCTGCTCGTCATGACCGCCACCCCCATTCCACGAACGGTCGCGATGACCGTCTTCGGCGACCTGGAGACCTCCGTCCTGGACCAGCTGCCGGCCGGCCGCTCGCCGATCGCCAGCCATGTCGTCCCCGCCAAGGACAAACCCCATTTCCTCAGCAGGGCCTGGGAGCGGGTCCGCGAAGAGGTGGAGAACGGCCACCAGGCCTACGTGGTCTGCCCCCGCATCGGGGACGACGAGGACGACGCCTCCAAGAAGAAGGGCAAGAAGAAGGCGGCCGAGGAGAAGGCGGAGACGGAGGGGGACAAGCGCCCTCCGCTCGCCGTCCTGGAGATCGCCGAGCAGCTGGCCAAGGGGCCGCTGACGGGTCTGCGCGTCGAGGTCCTGCACGGCAGGATGCACCCCGACGACAAGGACGACGTGATGCGGCGCTTCGCCGCGGGCCAGGTGGACGTCCTGGTGGCCACCACCGTCATCGAGGTCGGGGTCAACGTTCCCAACGCCACCGCGATGGTGATCATGGACGCCGACCGGTTCGGCGTCTCCCAGCTCCACCAGCTGCGCGGCCGGGTCGGCCGAGGATCCGCTCCCGGCCTCTGCCTGCTGGTCAGCGAGGCCCACGAGGCGAGCCCCGCCCGCGCCCGGCTCTCCGCCGTCGCCGCCACCCTCGACGGCTTCGAGCTCTCCCGGATCGACCTCGAACAGCGGCGCGAGGGCGATGTCCTCGGCCAGGCCCAGTCCGGGGTCCGCTCCTCGCTCCGGGTCCTGAGCGTCATCGACGACGAGGAGGTCATCGCCGCCGCCCGGCAGGAGGCCGTCCAGGTCGTGGCCGCCGACCCGGACCTGGAGCACCTGCCCGAACTGCGGATCGCGCTCGACGCCCTGCTCGACAAGGACCGCGAGGAGTACCTCGACAAGGGGTGACGTGCCGGGGGAGGGGCGGGCGCCCCGTCCGCCCCGACGCCATATCGTGGGTGGTACGGCGCCCGCAGCACCCTGCGCGCCGCCCCCGACCCGAGGAACAGACACCCATGACCCGCGTGATCGCAGGCGTGGCCGGCGGACGCCGCCTGGCCGTCCCGCCCGGCACGGGCACCCGCCCCACCTCGGACCGGGCGCGCGAGGGCCTGTTCTCCACCTGGCAGGCACTCCTCGGCACCCTCGACGGCATCCGGATCGCCGACCTCTACGCGGGCTCGGGAGCCGTCGGCCTCGAAGCGCTCTCCCGCGGCGCGGTCCACGCCCTGCTCGTCGAGGCCGATGCCAAGGCCGTCCGCACCGTCCGCGACAACGTTCGCGCCCTGGGCCTGCCCGGCGCCGAGGTCCGTGCCGGCAAAGCGGAACAGATCGTGACAGGACCGGCGCCAGCGGACCCGTACGACGTGGTCTTCCTCGACCCGCCCTACGCCGTCACCGACGACGATCTTGGCGAGATCCTGCTCACACTCCGTGCCCAGGGGTGGCTCACGGACGATGCGCTCGTCACGGTAGAACGCAGCACCAGAGGCGGAGAATTCAGCTGGCCCAAGGGATTCGAGCCATTGCGGGCCCGTCGCTACGGCGAGGGAACGCTTTGGTACGGTCGCGCCGCCGCTACGTGCGAAGACGCACGATGACCGGACCGGAGAGCGAGGGAATCAAGTTGCGCCGCGCCGTCTGCCCGGGGTCGTTCGACCCCATCACCAACGGACATCTCGACATCATCGGCCGCGCCTCGAAGCTGTACGACGTCGTACATGTCGCGGTGATGATCAACCAGTCCAAGAAGGGCCTGTTCACGGTCGACGAGCGGATCGAGCTGATCCGCCAGGTCACCGCGGACTTCGGCAACGTCCAGGTCGAGGCCTTCCACGGGCTGCTGGTCGACTTCTGCAAGCAGCGCGACATCCCGGCGATCGTGAAGGGCCTGCGGGCCGTCAGCGACTTCGACTACGAGCTCCAGATGGCCCAGATGAACAACGGGCTCTCGGGCGTCGAAACGCTCTTCGTGCCGACCAACCCGACCTACAGTTTCCTGTCGTCCTCCCTGGTCAAGGAGGTGGCGACCTGGGGCGGAGACGTCTCGCACCTGCTGCCTCCGCTGGTCCACGAGGCACTGACCGAACGCCTCGCTCAGCAGTGAGGCGCTGACAGCCCGTCACCAGGTGTCGGGCGGGGGCCGACTGGCCGTACAGTCGTCCCGTCCGTCTCCAATCGGCAGTAGAGAGTGGCGAGCACACGGTGGACGTGCAGAAGAAGCTCGACGAGATCGTCGAAGCGGTCGGGAACGCCCGGTCGATGCCCATGTCGGCGTCCTGCGTGGTCAACCGCGCCGAACTGCTCGCGATGCTCGAAGAGGTGCGCGAGGCCCTGCCCGGCTCGCTCGCACAGGCCGCGCAGGTCATCGGCGGGCACGAGCAGCTCGTCGAGCAGGCCCGCCAGGAGGCGGGGCGGATCATCGAGAGCGCCCACGCGGAGCGCGGCTCGCTCATCTCCGGCACGGAGATCGCCCGGCAGTCCCAGGCCGAGGCCGACCGGATCCTCGGCGAGGCCCGCAAGGACGCCGAGGAGGTCCGCGCCGAGGCCGACGAGTACGTCGACAGCAAGCTCGCCAACTTCGAGGTCGTCCTCACCAAGACGATCGGCTCCGTCGACCGGGGCCGCGAGAAGCTCCTCGGCCGCGGCCAGGGCTTCGACGAGCAGGGCTACGAGGACCCGGACTTCGCCGAGGCCCCGGAGCGCAGCGCCGACCCGGCCACGCTCCAGCGCCGGGCCGACGAGTACGTGGACACCAAACTGGGCGCCTTCGAGGCGGTGCTCGCCAAGACCCTGGAGGCCGTCGGCCGCGGGAGGCAGAAGCTGCACGGCCGGGTCGCCACCGACGACCTCGGTGCGCACATGGCCGCGCAGGACGCCGCGGGCAACCAGGGGCACACCAGCGACGAGGACCACTGGGCCGGTCTCGCCGAGATCGCCACCCCGGAGCCGCTTCCGGTCCCCCAGCAGCACGGTGAGCCGCAGTACCCGGCGCAGCCGGAGCCGCAGTACGCGCAGACGTACGCGTACCAGGAGCAGCATCAGGACGCGTACCAGGAGCAGCCGCAGGACGCGTACCAGGCCCAGGCCCAGCAGCCAGACCCGTACGCCGGCTACCAGCAGCAGCCCGACCCGTACGCGGGGTACCAGCAGCAGGGCTACGACCCCAGCCAGGTCCAGGTCCCCATGCCGGCGCAGGGCTACGACGCCTGGCAGCAGCCGGCACAGACCCCGCAGCAGCCCCTCCAGCAGCACGGCGAGGGCGCACTGGACGAGACCAGTCTGTTCGACACCAGCATGATCGACCTGGAGCAGCTCCGACGGTACGAACAGGAGCGCTGAGCGCTCCCGGGGCCGGGTCCCGGCCCCGGATCAGGGGCGGATTGGGAGCTGGGCGGTGTGTCCAGTATCCTGGCTCTTCGGTCGCGCGTATGTCCGCGATCCCGGCTGCCCGCTTCGACTCCGAACCGGTCGGCCCACCCCCACCCCGCGTGATGCGCATGATTCGAAAGCAGGAAAAGCCCTGAACGGCCACCTCGACCACCGAAACCCTCTCGTGTTCGATACGCACGAGCTGGGTCGGCGTCCCGGTGCCCTCAAGCGGCTGACCCGCTCGGCGGACGCCCCCAAGGATCTCGGTATCGACGGGGTCATCGGTGTGCCGGAAGGCGCGCCGGTGGAGCTGGACGTCCGTCTCGAATCGGTCATGGAAGGTGTGCTTGTCACAGGCACCGCCCGTGCATCCGCCGAGGGGGAGTGCGTAAGGTGTCTGGAGCCGCTGAGCCTTCAGGTGGAGGCGGACTTCCAGGAGATGTTCTCGTACCCTGACGCCGATGACCGGAACCGCAGCAAGACCGCGGACCCGGTCGACGACGCCGAGGACGACGAGGACAGGTTCTTCCTCGAGGACGGCTTGTTCGACCTCGAGTCAGTGCTGCGTGATGCGGTGGTGCTCGCACTGCCGATGCAGCCGGTGTGCACGGAGACCTGTGCCGGTCTGTGTTCCGAATGCGGAATCAGGCTGGACGAGAATCCTGGCCACCACCACGATGTCGTCGACGCTCGATGGGCGGCATTGCAAGGACTCGCCGAGACCGTTCAGGACGGCGAGAAGGACAACATGGGCGGCGCCGGTCCCGGCGTCGACGAGAAGCAGGAGAAGTAGCCGTGGCTGTTCCGAAGCGGAAGATGTCGCGCAGCAACACGCGCCACCGCCGGTCGCAGTGGAAGGCTGCGGTCCCCACCCTGGTTTCGTGCGAGCGTTGCCAGGAGCCGAAGCTGCAGCACATCGCGTGCCCCAGCTGCGGCACGTACAACAAGCGCCAGGTCCTCGAGGTCTGAGCGGCTGGTGAGAGGCCCGATGTCTGAGTTGTCCCACGCCAAGAAGCAGGCAGACAACGTCAACACAGCCTCGTCCCACACGCTTCTGGAAGGGCGGCTCGGGTACCACCTCGAGTCCGCCCTTCTGGTGCGTGCGCTGACCCATCGTTCGTACGCGTACGAGAACGGCGGTCTGCCCACCAACGAGCGGCTCGAATTCCTCGGGGATTCGGTGCTCGGCCTGGTGGTCACGGACACGCTGTACCGCACTCACCCCGACCTGCCTGAAGGCCAGCTGGCCAAATTGCGGGCCGCGGTGGTCAACTCGCGTGCGCTTGCGGAAGTGGGCCGCGGCCTCGAACTCGGCTCCTTCATCCGGCTCGGCCGCGGTGAAGAGGGCACGGGTGGCCGGGACAAGGCGTCCATCCTCGCCGACACCCTTGAAGCGGTGATCGGTGCGGTCTATCTCGATCAGGGCCTCGACGTGGCCTCGGAGCTGGTCCACCGGCTCTTCGACCCGTTGATCGACAGGTCCTCGAACCTCGGTGCCGGCCTGGACTGGAAGACCAGCCTCCAGGAGCTCACCGCGAGCGAGAGCCTCGGAGTCCCCGAGTACCTCGTCACGGAGACCGGCCCGGACCACGAGAAGACCTTTACTGCTGCCGCTCGCGTCGGTGGTGTCTCGTACGGCACCGGCACCGGCCGTAGCAAGAAGGAAGCGGAGCAGCAGGCGGCGGAATCCGCCTGGCGCGAGATCAGCGCCGCCGCGGAAGCACGGGAGGCGGCGGAGAAGTCCGCTGCCGACGGAGGGGCCGCCGACACCCCTGCCGACCCGGCGTCCACGGACGTTGCTCCTGCCTGACCCCGAGAACCCCTCGGTGCCCAGCGCACCGGGGGGTTCTCCCTGTCCACAGCCAGGTCCAGTCCAGCCACAGATCCAGGAGCGTCACCGTGCCCGAACTGCCCGAGGTCGAAGTCGTCCGGCGGGGTCTTGAGCGATGGGTCGCTGGGCGCACGGTCGGCGAGGTCGAGGTCCTGCACCCGCGTGCCGTCCGCCGGCACCTCGCGGGGGGTGCCGACTTCGCGGCCCGGCTCGGCGGCGTCCGACTCGGGACGGCGATGCGCCGCGGCAAGTATCTGTGGGTGCCGCTCGACGACGCGGCCACCTCGCTCCTCGGTCACCTGGGCATGAGCGGCCAGCTGCTCGTACAGCCCGGGGGCGCACCCGACGAGAAGCATCTGCGGGTCAGGATCCGCTTCGACGACACCGTCGGGACCGAGCTGCGCTTCGTCGACCAGCGCACCTTCGGCGGGCTCTCCCTCCACGAGAACACCGCCGAGGGACTGCCCGACACCATCGCGCACATCGCCCGCGATCCGCTGGACCCGGCCTTCGACGACGACGCGTTCCACACCGCGCTGCGTCTGCGCCGTACGACGGTCAAGCGCGCCCTGCTCGACCAGTCGCTGATCAGCGGCGTCGGCAACATCTACGCCGACGAGGCGCTCTGGCGCGCCAGGCTGCACTACGACCGGGCGACGGCGACCCTGACCCGCCCCAAGTCGGCCGAGCTGCTCGGACACGTCCGCGACGTGATGAACGCGGCGCTGGCGCAGGGCGGCACGAGCTTCGACAGCCTCTACGTGAACGTGAACGGCGAGTCCGGCTACTTCGACCGCTCGCTCGACGCCTACGGCCGCGAGGACGAGCCGTGCCACCGCTGCGGTACGCCGATGCGGCGCCGCGCCTGGATGAACCGGTCGAGCTACTTCTGCCCCCGCTGCCAGCGCCCGCCGCGCGTCTGAGGGCCGGCCCGCCAGGAATCGCGGAACAGCCCTCAGCGGATCTCGTGGGCCCGGTCGTATCTCTCCCGGGCCACCAGGACCTCGGACATCCTGCTTTCCACCAGCCCGATGAGGCCGAGCAGCCGTTCGGCCACCTGCCGCCCCAGGGCGGTGAGCTCGTAGTCGACCCGTGGCGGATTGGTCGGCTGAGCCTCGCGGTGCACCAGGCCGTCGCGCTCCAGCGCGTGCAGTGTCTGGGAGAGCATCTTCTCGCTCACCCCGTCGACGCGGCGCCGCAGCGCGTTGAAGCGGAGGCTGCCCTCGTACAGGGCGCCGAGCGTCAGGCCGCCCCAGCGGCCGGTGATGTGCTCCAGGGTGCCGCGCGAGACGCATTGCTTGGAGAACACGTCGAAAGGCAGTGCGGCGTCAGGGCCGCTCTCGCCGGTCTCTTCCATGAAAACCAGCGTACGCCCGCACAGCGCTCTCCACGGGGTTGCGCATTCCGTGGGTGAGCGGGTGGGGCGTACGG
>NZ_RDBK01000043.1:3515404-3639131 GCF_008042275.1 Streptomyces sp. OR43
TACTCGGCCGCGTACCCAAGCGGTGAGCCGTACATCTTCGTTCATGCCCGAACGCTAACCGGCCAATTGCTTTCGGAGCACTTCTCGCCGAAACGCGATGGCGTACAGTCCCCTCGCAATAGCTTCACTCGATCGGGTGCGGGTCAGGGTGTGGAACGGGCGGGGCGCGGAGGCCTTCGGGGTCGTCGGGGAACCTGAGGTAACCCTCAGAAGCCGAAGTCCTGGGTCCACCAGGGGCCGCCGGAACCGAAGTGGACGCCGACGCCGAGCGTCTTGTAGTCGCAGTTGAGAATGTTCGCGCGGTGGCCTTCGCTGTTCATCCAGGCCTCCATCACGGCCTCGGCGTCGGCCTGGCCGCGGGCGATGTTCTCGCCGCCGAGACCCGAGACCCCGGCCTTCGCGGCACGGTCCCACGGGGACTGTCCGTCCGGGTCGGTGTGGTCGAAGAACCCGCGGGCCGCCATGTCGTCGCTGAAGCTCTGGGCGAGCGAGGCCAGCGAGGAGCTCGCGGTCACCGGGCTGCAGCCGACCTTGGAACGCTCCTGGTTGACCAGGGCGAGCACGGCGGCCTGGGCCGAGGTGGCGGCGGCCGGTGCGGTGGTCTTGCGGGCGGCAGGCGCGGAGGCCGAGGCCTTGGCCGTCGGCTTGGCCGGGCTCGACGAGGCGGAAGCCGGCGCCGAGCTCCTGGTGGGTCCGGCGGAGGGGGTCTTGGAGGCGGAGCGCCGCGCCTGCTCCGTGGCGGTGGCCGCCGCTTCCTTCGTCTTCGTCTTCGTCGGCTCGGACGTCTTCGAGGGGGACGCGGACGGCGTGCCGGCCTTGGAGGAGGCCGACTTCGTGGGGGCCTGGGGGCGCTCGGTGCCGCGGCTCGCGGGGATCGAGGCGGAACCGCGGTCGGTGGGTGCCGTCGTGGAGCCGCCCTGGGTCAGCAGGTCCGGGACCCCTTCGGAGCGCACCTGGTCGGCGGCCGGGCCGCCGCTCACGTGGTAGCTGTCGCCGCCGGGCAGCAGGCCGGAGGCCACCGCCACCGCTCCGACGGCCATGGCCGCGGAGACGCCGATCAGTCCCGTACGTACCGGCAGGCCGGACCGCTTCCTGCGACGGGCCCCCCGGTTCTGGCCTGCGGTTCCCTCCGTGGTCCGTTCAGCGGCGGGAGCTGCGGCGGAGCGTCGATGGCGTCCCATCTGCTGTGCCCTTCTGACGATCTGGACGCCGTTGTCGGCGCACCCTGACTCACCCGATCGAGTGAAGCTATTGCGAGGGGACTGTACGCCATCGCGTTTCGGCGAGAAGTGCTCCGAAAGCAATTGGCCGGTTAGCGTTCGGGCATGAACGAAGATGTACGGCTCACCGCTTGGGTACGCGGCCGAGTACAGCAAGTAGGGTTCCGCTGGTTCACCAGGGCAAACGCTTTGGAGATCGGTGGCCTCACCGGATTCGCCCTCAATCTCGACGACGGCAGAGTGCAGGTTGTGGCGGAAGGGCCGCGTGAGAATTGCCACCGTCTGCTGGATTGGCTGCGCTCGGACGACACACCCGGCCGCGTTGACGGAGTCACTGAGATCTGGGACACGCCGCGGGGCGGATATGAGGGATTCGCGATCCGCTGATCCGGCCTCTTGGAGGGGGAGGGGCACGGCTCGTGTTCGGGCCGTGTTCGAGGCGCGGCGGGGGGTGACGAGGAAGGGCGCGGTCATGCGTACACATGAAATGACCTGCGGAATGACCCGGTGGTTGCCAAGATTCGGTTGCCATGCCAGGCTGCGGCAGGAAGGATGATCCACGCGCCCCTGAGGGCCCCGCTGGAGAGTCGCGCCGCATGATCGTCAAGCCGCGCGCCCCCGGGACGCCCGCCTCTACAGGGTGTGATCGTGTTGACCGTCAAACTTTTTGGTGAGACGCTGAAATCCCCGCGCACCTCAGCTGTTCGGCAGAGCTGTTTGGCAGCAGAACAGCAGTGACACAGAGCACTGCCGAGCACCGCGGGTGCGATTCCCTCACGACCCACACCGCATCGGTCGGTCACTCAGTGTGGAGGACCATCCATCATGGCAAAGGCGCTTCTCGGTTACGTCGGCGGTTCCGATCCGCGACTCCTCGCCGAGATGCGACGGCTTCAGCAGCGCGTCCAGGATCTTGAGTCCGAGCTCGTACGGATTCAGGATGAAAACGACGCGCTCAACGCCGCCGCCCAGCACCAAGAGTCGCTGCTCGACAGCATCGACATCGACGTACCTCAGGCGGAGCCGGCGCTGACCTGACCTTCGGCCCTCAGGGGCCGGTCGGGCCGCACGCGTCAGCCGCACGGGATCATCGCCGGATCGTCACCGGATCATTGAAGATCAATTGCTTTTGATCTGCTTCCTTCATGTGCCTCGTCACTGATCCGGGCACGCACGCCTTCATCGGGTGCGGATCCGACGACGCTGCACGAGATCCAGCAGCATTGCACAAGATTTGCAGGGGACGCTTCGGCGTCCCTTCTTTCTTTTCCCCTCCGAACCGCGCCCGTCCCGCCCCGGACGTACACCCCTTCCCTTACCGTCTGATGTGCCCTGCACCTTCATCAGCGAAACCGAGAGTGAAAGGTAGAGTCCGGCGGCGTGCATCTCAAGGCCCTGACCCTGCGTGGTTTCAAATCGTTCGCCTCCGCCACCACCCTGCGGTTCGAACCGGGGATCACGTGTGTGGTCGGCCCCAACGGGTCGGGCAAGTCCAATGTGGTGGACGCGCTCTCCTGGGTCATGGGGGAGCAGGGTGCCAAATCCCTGCGTGGCGGCAAGATGGAAGACGTGATCTTCGCCGGCACCACCGGGCGGCCGCCGCTCGGCCGGGCGGAAGTATCGCTGACCATCGACAATTCCGACGGCGCACTGCCCATCGAGTACGCCGAAGTGACGATCACCCGGATCATGTTCCGCAACGGCGGCAGCGAATACCAGATCAACGGCGACACCTGCCGGCTGCTCGACATCCAGGAACTCCTCTCCGACTCCGGTATCGGCCGGGAGATGCATGTCATCGTCGGCCAGGGCCAGCTGGACTCCGTGCTCCACGCGGACCCGATGGGACGCCGCGCCTTCATCGAGGAGGCCGCCGGCGTCCTCAAGCACCGCAAGCGCAAGGAGAAGGCGCTGCGGAAGCTGGACGCGATGGGGGCGAACCTGGCCCGGGTGCAGGACCTCACCGACGAACTGCGGCGGCAACTGAAACCGCTGGGCCGCCAGGCCGCGGTGGCCCGCCGGGCCGCCGTGATCCAGGCCGACCTGCGCGACGCCCGGCTGCGCCTCCTCGCCGACGACCTGGTCCGCCTGCACACCGCTCTGCGCAGTGAGATCGCCGACGAGGCGGCGCTGAAGCAGCGCCGCGAGGCGGCCGAGGCGGAACTGAAGGCGGCGCTCGGACGCGAGGCCGAACTGGAGGGCGAGGTACGGCGGCTGACGCCCCGGCTCCAGCGGGCCCAGCAGACCTGGTACGAACTGTCGCAGCTGGCCGAGCGCGTACGCGGCACCGTCTCGCTCGCCGACGCCCGGGTGAAGAGCGCCACCGCGCCGCCCGAGGAGGAACGACGCGGACGCGACCCCGAGGACATGGAGCGCGAGGCAGCCCGGATCCGCGAGCAGGAGGCGGAGCTGACCGCGGCGCTGGAGGCGGCGGAGCACGCGCTGGAGGACACCGCGTCCCACCGGGCCGAACTGGAACGGGAACTCGCGGCCGAGGAACGCAGGCTCAAGGACGCGGCCCGCGCGCTCGCCGACCGCCGTGAAGGCCTTGCCCGGCTGAACGGACAGGTCAACGCGGCCCGCAGCCGGGCCGGTTCGGCGCAGTCGGAGATCGACCGGCTGGCCGCCTCGCGCGACGAGGCGCGGGAGCGGGCGGCCCGGGCCCAGGAGGAGTACGAGCAGCTGAAGGCCGAGGTCGACGGCCTGGACGCCGGGGACACGGAGCTCGGCGAGCGGCACGAGGCGGCCCGACGCGAACTGAAGGAGGCGGAGGGCGCGCTGTCCGCGGCCCGGGACGACCTCACCGGCGCCGAACGCGAGCGCGCCGCGGTCGCGGCCCGCCACGACGCACTGGCCCTCGGGCTGCGCCGCAAGGACGGCACGGGTGCGCTGCTCGGCGCCCGGGACCGGCTGACGGGGCTGCTCGGACCGGCGGCGGAACTGCTCACGGTGGCCCCGGGACACGAGATCGCGGTGGCCGCTGCGCTGGGCGCGGCTGCGGACGCGGTCGCGGTGACGGACGCGGCCACGGCGGCGGAGGCGATCCGGCTGCTCCGCAAGCAGGACGCGGGACGCGCGTCCCTTCTGCTCGGCGGCGGAGGCGCGAGCCCGGGCAGCGTCGTCCCCGGCGGCTCGCACTCCGTGGGACACGTACCCGGTCAGCATCCGGGCGCCGCCCATGTCCCCGGGCAGAGCGCGGAGCCCGTACCGCGCCCGCCGGAGGTCGCCGCACCCCGCGCCCCTCGCGGAGCGGCGGAGGCGGAGGCGGAGGGAGCCTGGAGTCCGGCCGAGGCGCAGGGGTCCGGGACGCCGGCCGAGGCGCAGGGGTCCGGGACGCCGGCCGAGGCGTACGCGCAGGGGTCCGGGCGTCCGGCCGAGACCGAGGCGGTGGAAGCCGGGCGTTCGCTCGCCGTGGCTCTCACCGGCCGGGGTGCCCCCGCCGTCGCCGATCTCGTCAGCGGTCCCGTCGAACTGATGGCCGCGGTCCGCAGAATGGTGCGGGACATGGTGGTCGTCGGGACGCTGGAGGACGCCGAGGATCTGGTCGCCGCCCATCCGGAGCTGACGGCGGTGACCGGCGAGGGAGATGTGCTCGCGGCGCACTTCGCGCACGGCGGCTCGGCGGGGGCGCCCAGCCTCCTGGAGGTCCAGGCGTCCGTGGACGAGGCCGCGGCGGAGCTCGCCGAACTCGCCGTGCGGTGCGCGGAGCTGGCCGGGACGCAGCGGAACGCGGCACAGCGGCGCGGTGACTGCGCGGCGCTCGTCGAGGAGCTGGGGGAGCGCCGCCGGGCCGCGGAGCGGGAGAAGTCCGGGGTGGCCCAGCAGCTGGGCCGGCTGGCCGGACAGGCCCGCGGCGCCGCCGGGGAGGCCGAGCGGATGACCGCGTCCGCCGCCCGCGCCCAGGAGGCCCTGGAGCGGGCGACCCAGGAGGCCGAGGAACTGGCCGAGCGGCTGCTGGTGGCCGAGGAGGCGGCGCAGGACGGTGCGGACGAGGAACCCGACACCGCCGTGCGCGACCGGCTGGCCGCCGACGGTGCGAACGCCCGCCAGACCGAGATGGAGGCCCGGCTCCAGGTCCGTACGCACGAGGAACGGGTCAAGGCCCTCGCCGGCCGCGCCGACTCCCTCGACCGGGGGGCCCGTGCCGAACGTGAGGCCCGCGCCCGCGTCGAGCAGCGCCGGGCCCGGCTGCGCCACGAGGCCGCGGTGGCCTCGGCCGTCGCGTCCGGTGCCCGTCAGCTGCTCGCCCACGTCGAGGTGTCCGTCGTACGGGCGCAGGAGGAGCGTGCCGCCGCAGAGGCGTCGAAGGCCGAGCGGGAGCGGGAGCTGGCGGCCGAACGCCACCGGGGCCGCGAGCTCAAGGGCGAGCTCGACAAGCTGACGGACTCGGTCCACCGGGGAGAGGTGCTCGGCGCCGAGAAGCGGCTGCGGATAGAGCAGCTGGAGGCGAAGGCCCTGGAGGAGCTGGGTGTGGAGCCGGCCGGTCTGGCGGCGGAGTACGGACCGGACCAGCTCGTCCCGCCGTCCCCCGCGGCCGAGGGGGAGGAGCTGCCGGAGGATCCGGAGCACCCGCGGAACCAGCCGAAGCCGTTCGTCCGGGCCGAGCAGGAGAAGCGGCTGAGGTCGGCCGAACGGGCGTATCAGCAACTCGGGAAGGTGAATCCGCTCGCTCTGGAGGAGTTCTCGGCGCTGGAGGAGCGGCACAAGTTCCTCTCCGAACAGCTGGAGGACCTGAAGAAGACCCGGGCCGATCTGATGCAGGTCATCAAGGAGGTCGACGAGCGGGTCGAGCAGGTCTTCACCGAGGCCTACCGGGATACGGCCAGGGAGTTCGAGGGCGTCTTCTCGCGTCTCTTCCCGGGGGGTGAGGGGCGGCTCGTCCTGACCGATCCGGACAACATGCTGGCGACCGGCGTGGACGTCGAGGCCAGGCCGCCGGGCAAGAAGGTCAAGCGGCTCTCCCTGCTGTCGGGCGGGGAAAGGTCGCTGACAGCTGTGGCGTTGCTGGTCTCGATCTTCAAAGCCAGGCCGAGCCCGTTCTATGTGATGGACGAGGTCGAGGCGGCGCTCGACGACACCAACCTGCAGCGGCTGATCCGGATCATGGAGGAGCTCCAGGAGAGCTCGCAGCTGATCGTGATCACGCACCAGAAGCGGACGATGGAGGTCGCCGACGCGCTGTACGGCGTCTCGATGCAGGGTGACGGCGTGTCCAAGGTGATCAGCCAGCGACTGCGCTGAGCCTTTACTTAATCTTCAAGACTTCAACGTACCTTTTGCGTGCTCCTGGGTAGATGTCAGGCCAGGTTGGAATCTTGACTTCATAACTTGAACGCATAGTCTCTGCAACGTCGTTTTTACCTTCAAGTGGTGGCAGGCGTGAAGTTATGCGCCACTGAGAAGAGCTCACCCCCCACGCCTGACGTTGCGGCCAGGCCCCAGGAGTTCACGTGACCAGCACATCGCAGGGACCAGAGTCCGGAGCCCGGGCGGCCCATCCGGAACACATCGGCCATGTCATCTTCATCACGGCTGCTGCTGCGATGGGTGGCTTCCTCTTCGGCTACGACAGTTCCGTCATCAACGGCGCCGTCGAAGCGATCCGCGACCGGTACGACATCGGTTCCGGAACGCTCGCCCAGGTCATCGCCATCGCCCTGATCGGCTGTGCGATCGGCGCCGCCACGGCGGGCCGGATCGCGGACCGCATCGGGCGCATCCGCTGCATGCAGATCGCCTAGGAGTTCACGTGACCAGCACATCGCAGGGACCAGAGTCCGGAGCCCGGGCGGCCCATCCGGAACACATCGGCCATGTCATCTTCATCACGGCTGCTGCTGCGATGGGTGGCTTCCTCTTCGGCTACGACAGTTCCGTCATCAACGGCGCCGTCGAAGCGATCCGCGACCGGTACGACATCGGTTCCGGAACGCTCGCCCAGGTCATCGCCATCGCCCTGATCGGCTGTGCGATCGGCGCCGCCACGGCGGGCCGGATCGCGGACCGCATCGGGCGCATCCGCTGCATGCAGATCGCCTCGGTGCTCTTCACCATCAGCGCCGTGGGCTCCGCGCTCCCGTTCGCGCTCTGGGACCTGGCGATGTGGCGCATCATCGGCGGCTTCGCCATCGGGATGGCGTCGGTGATCGGCCCGGCCTACATCGCCGAGGTCTCGCCGCCCGCCTACCGCGGCCGGCTCGGCTCCTTCCAGCAGGCKGCGATCGTCATCGGCATCGCCATCTCCCAGTTGGTCAACTACGGCATCCTGCAGATCGCCGACGGTGACCAGMGGGGCAAGATCGGCGGCCTGGAAGCCTGGCAGTGGATGCTCGGCGTGATGGTCGTCCCCGCGGTGCTCTACGGGCTGCTCTCGTTCGCCATCCCGGAGTCGCCCCGGTTCCTGATCTCCGTCGGSAAGAAGGACCGGGCCCGGAAGATCCTCGWAGAGGTCGAGGGYACGAACATCGACCTCGACGCCCGCGTCACCGAGATCGAGACGGCGATGCGCCGCGAGCACAAGTCGAGCTTCAGGGACCTGCTCGGCAGCCGCTTCGGCTTCCTGCCCATCGTCTGGGTCGGTATCGGGCTGTCGGTGTTCCAGCAGCTCGTCGGYATCAACGTGGCSTTCTACTACTCCGCGACGCTGTGGCAGTCCGTCGGTATCGACCCGACCGACTCGTTCTTCTACTCGTTCACGACCTCGATCATCAACATCATCGGTACGGTGATCGCGATGGTCCTGGTGGACCGGGTGGGCCGCCGCCCGCTGGCCCTCGTCGGCTCCTGCGGTATGGCCGTCGCCCTCGCCTTCGAGGCCTGGGCGTTCTCCGCCGACCTGGTCGACGGCAAGCTGCCGGACACCCAGGGCCTGGTGGCACTGATCGCCGCGCACGTCTTCGTGCTGTTCTTCGCCCTCTCGTGGGGCGTCGTGGTCTGGGTCTTCCTCGGCGAGATGTTCCCGAACCGGATCCGCGCCGCCGCGCTCGGCGTCGCCGCCTCCGCGCAGTGGATCGCCAACTGGGCGATCACCGCGAGCTTCCCGAGCCTCGCCGACTGGAACCTCTCGGGGACGTACATCATCTACGCCTGCTTCGCCACGCTCTCGATCCCCTTCGTCATCAAGTTCGTGAAGGAGACCAAGGGCAAGGCGCTGGAGGAGATGGGCTGATCCCCACTGCCTCAACCGGCCGTCTTCCGGAGGTGGTTGCGGCGTGCCGGTGCCGTCCGGGCCGACCGGACGGCAGCGGAAGACAGGCTGCGGCCCGGCGCGCGGAGTTGCCCACTGCCTTTGCCGAGGGGGGCAGGGGCCAACTCCGCACGCTGGCGGTGGCGTTCGGAAGGAAGACCGCTTGCACATCTCGTGGAGGTTCACCTCGTGCCCGCGCGATACGCGGCTTCGTCGCCGACCGCACACTCTCGCTCTCGCCGTACCGGCCCCCGGGCACACCGAGCCACGGGAGGTGCTCCAACGTCCAGGTGACGACCTCGGTGAGCGGGGCGGCGCCGATTTCCTCCGTCGAGGTAGCGCCCCCTGACTGCCACCAGTCGGCGGGCCAGGGCCCCTGCCGCCTCGTTGCCGCGGTCCGTTCCCCCGATGGGGAGAATCGTCCCAGGCATGCTGCATGTCAGCCAAGTTGACAACGCGCTGAACCGCTCCGGATCGATGTGAGGCCCGGGTGAGGCTTCGCACTGACAGCGGTGGGTACATGCGCAAGTGTGGACGCTGGCGCATGGATATCGCTGATAGCTACGGGGATCGTCCTGCTCATCGGGGCGGGGCTCATCTGCTACGAGCATTGGGGCTCCGGCGCGAACCAGAGCCGGGAGCATGACCTCGGTCCGGACAACACCAGCGGCGGAGGCGGAGGCGGCTGACGCCCACGGTTCGGCCAAACCGCCTCAGCCCGAACCTGCCGTCGATCAGGACCGCGCTGCAGCAGAGCATCGAACAAGGGCCTGGATCTCCTCGGACTCCCCTCGTGACAGATCGGTGCCTTGGGTTCAAGCGTTGCCGCTTCAGGGTGAGTACGGCTGCAGCGATTGACGACATTCGATTCGGGCTGCACCGGGCCTCGCGGAAGATCCGCCACGACTTCAGCCGTGCGACACCACGCTCGACCGGAGCCCGTGCTGCGGACAGTACCCGGTTGACGGTCTGTGGGGTGGGCGTGGGCGTGAGGCCACGGCCCGGTGGGCGTCTGATAGGCGTCGTCACCCACGGTCCGGCTCCCATGTAGGCGGGGTCGGCCAGGACTGGAACGCCCTGACGCTCGCAGATCCGGATGATCCGGTGAGTGCGGGCCGCGGTCAGGTCGTGCGTGCGGCCGGGCGGTGCAGGCGAGATCCACAGCAGCCGCCCAACCGGGTCGGTCACCACCTGCACGTTCACGACCACACGCGGATGTGCTGAGCAGAGCGACGACCAGACTTCACCAGGGACTCCGACGGCCTGCACCACCACAATGCCGCCACGCAGGCGGCGCCAGGCGCTCCGCCATCCGCTGCGGTTCGCCACGATCGTGCTGCTGATCGTCGCCTGAGCAGCCCACCTCCCCGTCAACCCCGAGCCCTCAAGGAAGCACCGTACAGCGGCTACCTCTTCCTGGGTCTGACCGTCGTCTGCTACGCCTGCCAGGGACGTGGCTACGGCAACCGCGTCCGACGCGGCAGTGGCAGCGCCGCGTCGGGCCTGAGCCCCATCCGGCGGACGGAGGGGCGTGCCGTGCCGGCCGACGGCGTCCATGGGATGGGCCATGAGCCGGCCCTGGAAACGCAGTGGCGTGCGAACGTTGATGCATGACCGACGATGATGCGCGCACCCCGCCCAGCTCGTGTGCTCGGTCCGACGAGCGTGTGATCGGTCTGATCGCCGAACCAGGACTGGCGCTGGACGTGGCGAGAAGCGTGGCGAGCGAGCTGCCCGAGATCCTGTCCCGGTGCACAGACGACAACGGTGCGTCCGGTGCCCCGTGGCGGGTGGAGGTCGTGCGCCGCCTGCTGCCGCTGGATTCGGCGGGTGATCTGCGGCTCCTGGAGGTCGCCCGTGACTACCGCGGCGCTTCGTGGACCGCGGCAGTCGTGCTGACGGAGCTTCCCCGCCGCGCGGAGGCCCGTCCCATCCTGGCCGACTGTGCTCCGGAGCAGGGAGTGGGACTGATCTCGCTGACCGCGCTGGGAGCCTTCGGTATCCGGCGCAGGACGCGGAAGCTCCTCGTCCACCTGATCACCACCTACTTCGCTCCCGAGATGGAGCCGGCCACGGACGGTGAACGGTACGAGACCCAGCCGGGCGCGGCTCTTCCCCGCCGGTTCCACACTGTCGACGAGCGCGAGCACGACGACGCCGCGGAGGGCGACGAGCCCCTGGTGGAGACGAACGTGGAACTCGATGGTTCCGGCCTGCACTACACGCTGTCCGGCAGACGCGGCCGGGCTCAGCTGCTCGCCGGGATGGTACGTGCCAACCGCCCCTGGCGCTTGGTGCCGTCCTTGTCGCCCGCCCTGGCGGGTGCTCTGGCCGGGGCCGCCTTCGGCGTGTTCTACTCCAGCATCTGGCAGTTGGCCGACGCCTCCAGCACCGTCCGTCTGGCGCTCGTCACCGTGCTCTCCATCGCGTCCATGATCGCCTGGCTGGTGCTCAGCAACGGCTTGTGGGAGCGCCCGGCGACCTCGCGGTCGGGCCGCTTCTCCGCGCTGTACAACGCAGTGACCCTGCTGACCGTGTTCGTGGGCGTGGCGATCATGTTCCTGCTGCTGTTCACCGCGACGTTCCTGGGCGCCTGCGTTGTCATCCCGGCCGACTATCTGTCCCGCATGCTCCACCACGAGGTCGGGCTGTCCGACTACGCCACGCTGGCATGGCTGGCCGCCTGCCTCGGGACTCTCGCCGGCGCTCTCGGCTCAGGTCTGGCCGATGAGGAGGCCGTACGACGGGCCGCCTACAGTCGCCGCGAACGCGAGAGGCAGGACCGGCGCGCGGCCGCCGAGGCCCAGGAGGAGAAGAACTCGTAGAGTTCGCGCGGGGGAGCTCGGGGCATCAGCTGGCAGCAACTTGCCTGCGACCGTGCGGTGAAGGTTGCGAGGGCGGGCTTTCGAGGCCTCCGTACCGAGCCGCGCAGCGGGGTCCGGAGGGCCGCAGCAGCGGTGGAGTTCTGGCCTCAGGCCGTCAGTCTGCTCGTCCGCTCACGCGGGACGTCGCTGGTTCGTCCGGGTGGGAGCGGAGCTCTCCGAAGCCTTGACGGGTCGGGGTGGGGCCGTGCCATTCCAGGAAGAGGACGGTCGCGTCGTCCTGGAGCTGGCCCTTCTGGTAGTCCAGAACGCTGTGGATGAGGCGGCGCAGCGTTTCAGGCACCGGGAGACCCTCGGCGTTGTGGGCGAGGATGAAGTCCATGAAGCGTTCCAGGCCGAATTCTTCGCCGGCGGGGCTGCGGGCTTCGGTAATGCCGTCGGTGTAAAGGACCAGCCGGTCGCCGGGGTTCAGCTGCTCCCGGCACAGAGTGGCCCCGATCCCGAGGTCGGTGCCCAGCGGATGCGACGGCGGGCAAGGCAGCAGCCCTGTCCAGGTGCCCTCGCGGACCACGACCGGCGAATGATGAGCGTGGCTGGTCCAGGTGATTTCTCCGGTGCGCGTGTCCAGGTCGATGAGCGCCGCGGTGACGTAGCGATCGTTGCCGAGCTGCTCGATCAGGGTGCGCTCGATGAACTCGCCGGTCTCGATGAGGGTGGCGTTCTGCCGGCGGGCGTTGCGGCATGCGGCCACCGCCATGTTCGCGGTCAGCCCGGCGGCGACATCGTGCCCCATCGCGTCGAAGACGCCCAAGTGCACCACATCGTCAGCCAGTGCGTAGTCGAAGGCGTCCCCGCCCACCCCGTACGCGGGCTCAAGGGCGGCGCTGATCGTCACCTGCCCGCTGGCGAATGCCCTCGGCGGCATCAGGTTCCACTGCAGCTCGGCTGCCACCGTCATCGGCCGGGTACGGACCAGCCGTGCGTAGGAGTCGCTCTGGGTGCGGACCGAGAGGATCAGCAGGGTGACGAGGGAGGCCAGTCGTTGCAGGGTCCGCACGGTCAGCTCGCCGCTGTCGTTGTTTTCCACCCGCAGGACGCCCACACGCTCGGCTCCGTCCAGAAGGGGTGTCCACCAGCATCCCGTTTCGGCTCCCTCGCCACGCTGGGGTGTCAGACGCGTATAGGCCCGGCCGGCCGGCGTGCCGTCGATGGGCAGCTCGTCGTCCGCTCGGCCCCGGGTGCTGCCCCCGGCGTCCAGGCCGTGACCGGTCACCAGGCGCAGTACATCTTCCTGGAGATCCGCGAGGTAGATCGATGCTTCGCGTAGACCGGCGTGTGCCGCCTGTTCACGGACGACATCCGGCAGGTTCTCCAGAGACATGCCGTGACTGGCGTCGAGGAGACCCTGGAACATGCGTTCGCGGCCGCGCGTCATCATCACGCTCCTGTTTTCGCGTGACCGCCTGCATGCCGGTCGGCACTGCGCCGGCCGATCACGACGCGCGCCGACGTTCGCGGGCGGTGGTGGCTCAGGCTTCCCGGCCCTGGCCTTCGGCCTCGTCCGTGACGTGCACCGCGGCCTCCTCGGCCGACGCCGCGCCACCGTCGATACCCCTGTCCTCGGCGAGGACGTCGATGTGCCGGCCGTTCGCTTCGTCCGCCGCGTCCGAAGCAGTGAGCCGCCCGGCGCGCGCTTCGCCCTCGGCCCGCTCAAGCGGTTCGCCCTCACCTTCGGCCAGGTCACCGATCCCGTCACCGGCGGGTGGCTCGACGTCGTCGACTTCCTGTCCGAGACGCTGGTCGAGGGATTCGCCGCGGCGCTCCTCCGCCCCCGTCGTACCGTACTTGTCCACCGCCAGAGGACGTTCCGGAGGCGAGTACCCCTCTTCCATCTGGTCGTCCAGGTCACGCTCCCCGAGCGTGTTCTCCAGGTCGAGCTCATCGTCCGGGCGGTTCTGGCCCTCGTCGGCCTGCGGCTGGTACACATCGTCGCCCCGTGCCTCGGATGGCATGATTCGCTCCTCGCGTTACGGGTGTCCCGGACCTGGTCGGCCGACGCCGGTCAGCGCCCGAGAGCCTTCCTGAGCTCCGCCTTGTGCGCTCGTACTGCCGCTCGCGCTTCCCACTGGACCGAGCAGGCACGATGCGCTCCTTTCGCCGTATCCCTCCTGGTGTATCGGCCGACGCCTGAACAGTCCGCCGCTAGCAGGGACACGCACCGTGGGGGGTACCCACGGCCCGGCGGCTAAACCTGTCCGCCCTCGGCCACTGATCCGCGTACCTGTCCGCTTGGAAACGCCGTACAGGCTCAGGGACGGACCGTGGCGATGATCTGCTGCCTGTGCAGCGCGACGAGGGTGCTGCGGATCGCGATCGTCAGCCGGATGGGGCGCACCTACCGCCGCCGGCGTCAGAGACACCTGGCCCGGTTGATCCCCGTCGAGTACGACGATCATGACTCACCCGCTGCCCTGGCTGCATGACCCCGCTGTCACCCGATCACGCGGCAGTCCCCTCCGGGGTCGCTGAACCAGCCATGAGACGCCCGCAGATCCTGGCGGATGACCGTCGCGCGCTCCGATGGTGTCGCTCAAGATGCGCAGCCGACGGGAGTCGGGAAACTGGCCCTATGGCAGAACAACGTCGCACTCATGCCGGTAGCTCGAAGAAGGCTTCCGCACGCCGTGCCCCATCAGCGGGGGGCCCGGAACACGCGGCCCGTGCTGCCTGCGAGAGTCTGGAAGGACTGATCGGGCACCCCTCGGAAGGCGTGTCCGCTGTCCGGCGCGAGGACCACGGCTGGTGTGTGGTGGTCGATGTTCTCGAAGTGCCACGGATTCCCGATACCACAAGTCTCCTCGCCTCCTACGAGGTGCGGCTTGACCAAGCCGGTGAACTCCTGGAATACCGCAGGGTCCGGCGCTACCGCCGCGGTGCAGCCGACGAGTGAGCCGAGCTGCGCCCCTGCTGGAAGGACGTTCCATGACCGCCACCACCTACTCGGACGAAGTAGTGGCCTGCCCGCCCCGCGCCGGCACGTTGTACGACGTGTTGGAGCTCATTCTCGACCGTGGCATGGTCATCGACGTATTCATCCGGGTCTCGCTGGTCGGAATCGAGATCCTCAAGATCGATGCGCGCATCGTCGTCGCGAGCGTGGATACCTATCTGCGGTTCGCGGAGGCGTGCAACCGGCTCGACCTGGAGCGAGACTCCGGCAGCACCACCGTGCCCGAGCTGATCGGTGGCGGCGCGGTCAAGGCGGTGGGCAAGCGCAAGGTGCGAAGCGCCGCCGAGACCGTGGGGGACACCGTCCGCAAGGCGGTCGGGGGTGGCGACGACACGTCCGACGAAGAGGACGAGCAGCGCGAGCGGCCGAAGAAGAGGCGCGCCCCCGCACGCAGCAGTGAGAGCCGACGACGACGCGTGGAGGCATGAGCGTGGCAGCCGACGGCGTCTACGTCTACGCGATCGTGCGGGCCGGAACCGGGCTGCCGAAGAACACCGGCGGCGTGGGTGCACCTCCCGCGGCCGTCAGGACGATCCGGCAGGGGGCGCTCGACGCGGTGATCAGCGATGCGCCACCTCAGCTGCGCGCACGCCGACGCGATCTGCTGGCACATCAAGAACTCTTGATGCGGCTGGCTGACGAGGGACCGGTACTCCCCATGAGATTCGGAATGGTCGCGCCCGACGAGCGGACGGTCATCGAGCAACTGGCCGTTGACGAAGCCGGGCACGCCCATGTACTGGACCGGCTCGAGGGCTGCTTCGAGATCAACGTCAAGGCATTTCCGGCGCAGAACGCCCTGGCGGCACTCGTTGCCGAAGAGGAGAGCGTGCGGCGCCTTCGTGAATCCGTACGAAGGAACCCGGGCTATGAAGCCAGCGTACGGCTGGGTGAAGCCATCGCCGCTGCTCTCACCCGGCGCGCGGCAGCGGCAGGGCAGCAACTCCATCGCGAGCTTGCGCCCCGAGCCCGCGCGGCGGCTCCGGGACCCGCCGTTTCGGGGTGTGCGCTGAACATGTCGTTTCTCGTCAACCGTACCGAGAGCGACGGCTTTCTCTCCGAGGCCCAGAACTTCGCGAAGGCTCACCAGGAGCATGCGGAGATCCGGCTGGCCGGACCGCTCCCCTGCTACAGCTTCGTCTCGGCCGATGTCCGCCCGGTGCCCGTAGGCAGGCATTGACATGGGACTGATTACCGGCTTGCTCACGCTTCCCATCGCGCCTGTGCGCGGGGTGGTCTGGGTGGCGGAGAAGCTCAATGACGCTGCCGAGCGCGAGCTGCACGATCCCGCCGTGCTGCGCGCGCAGTTGGCGGTGCTCAACCAGGAACTCGAGTCCGGTGACATCACTCCGGAGGAGTTCGAACGCGAAGAGGAACGACTGCTCGAGCGGCTGTACGCCGCACGGGTCAGCTCGAGGCAGATCGACCGAAGGTGACGTGCTCATGGAAGATCAGACGAAGTTGACCCTCGCGGTCGCCGTAGTTGGGGGCTACGTACTCGGCCGGACCAAGAAGGGGCGCATGGCTCTCAGCGTCGCCACCTATCTGGCCGGCCGCCGATTCGGCCTCGAGCCGCGTCAACTGGCCGCAGAAGGCATGCGCCGTCTCGGCGAGGTTCCCCAGGTTGCCGAGCTCCAGGAACAGCTCCGGGGGGAGGTGCTTGACGCGGGCCGCAAAGCCCTGACCGCTGCCGCCAACCGCAGCATGAGCACGCTGGCCGGTTCGATCGGCGAGCGAACGGCGCGTCTCCTTGAGCCGCCGAGTGACGAGTACGAGGACGAGAACGAGGACGAGTACGAGGACGAGGACGAGGAGCCGGCGGAGGAGGAGGGCGATCGGTACGAGGACGAGGGGGAACCCGCGGACGAGTACGAGGACGAGGAGTACGAGGACCAGCCTGAGGACGAGCAGCCGGTGGATGAGGAGGAGCCGGAGGAGGAAGAGGAGCCGGAGGAGGATGAGGAGCCGGAGGAAAGGCAGCCGCGGCAACGTGCTTCCCGGCGGCCCGAGTCGGACACCGACCGGGGCGAAGACGGCAGCCGGTCGTCCCGGACCGCCAGGTCGACCGCGAAGAGGTCCGCATCGGCCAAGAAGTCCGCCCCGACGAAGAAGAGCAGCCCACCCAAGAAGTCCGGCGCCGAGAAGGCTGGGGCGAAGAAGTCGGCACCGGCCAAGAAGGCGGCCTCCAAGAAGTCGGCACCGGCCAAGAAGGCGGCCTCCAAGAAGTCGGCACCGGCCAAGAAGGCTGCGGCGAAGAAGTCGGCACCGGCCAAGAAGGCGGCCTCCAAGAAGTCCGCACCGGCCAAGAAGGCTGCGGCGAAGAAGTCGGCACCGGCGAAGAAAGCGGCCTCCAAGAAAACGTCTGCGGGAAAGTCGGCGTCGAAGCGGACCGCATCCAAGCGCTCCAGTGGTCGGAGGTAACGGGTCATGGTGAGGACGGAAAACGCAGAGCCCGAGGACGAAGAGGCGGAAGAGTCCGGAATGGACAAGCTCCGTGGGGAGTTGTCCGGTTTTCTCAGCGCGCAGGTGGAGAAACTCGCTGAGAAGGCGGGGGACAAACTGACGGACGTCACCGACCAACTGAACGGTGTCGCGGAGAACGGCGGCTCATTGCCGGCCATTGGCTCTCGCATTCTCCAGGGTGACTCCCCGTTGAAGGCGTTCGTTTCGGAGAAGGCCAAGGGCGTGAAGGACAACGTCGTGGACAAGACCAAGGAGGCACTGGGCGGCGGCAAGGGGAAGCGCAAGGCCAGTGGTGGCAAGGTGATGAACATCATCGAGGTGCTCGATGTGGGTGTTCCCCTTCGCACCGCGTATGACCACTGGACCCAGTACGACCAGTTCAGCAGTTTCGCCAAGGGCGTGCGTGACGTGTCCATGGACGAGGAGACGTCCAGCGACTGGAAAGTCAAGGTGGGGCCGTCCTCCCGCAGCTTCAAGGCCACGGTCCAGGAGCAGGTCCCCGACGAACGCATTGTCTGGACATCCGAGGGTGCCAAGGGCACAACGCGCGGCGCGGTGAGCTTCCACGAGCTGGCGCCCTCGCTCACTCGCATCGTTCTCGTCATGGAGTACTACCCGTCCGGCTTCTTTGAGAAGACGGGCAACCTGTGGCGTGCGCAAGGGCGCCGGGTCCGGCTCGACTTCAAACACTTCCAGCGGTACGTCACGCTCACTGAGGAGGAACCCGACGGGTGGCGTGGCGAGATCCGCGACGGAGAAGTCGTCGTGTCTCACGAAGAGGCAATGGAAGAGGAAGAGGCGGATAACGAAGAAGCGGAGAACGGGGAAGGCCCGGAGGAGGACGAGGGCGGCGAGTGGGACGAAGAGGACGAGGACGACGAGGAAGACGAGGACGAGGAAGACGAGGACGAGGAAGACGAGGACGAGGAAGACGAGGACGACGACGAGAGCGAGGACGGCTGGGACGACGAGGCCGCCGAAGAAGGCGAAGGCGAGGACGAGGACGAGGAAGAGACGCCGCGCAGAAGGCGGACCTCGCCTGCGAGGCAGCGAGCCCGGAGGGGCGCGAAGTGACTGATCTCGACTTCCGGCAGGATGCTTCCTATCCCGTTGCCGGACCTCAGAACACCAACCTTGCGGACATTCTTGAGCGCGTCCTCGACAAGGGCATCGTGATCGCTGGCGACATCAAGATCGATCTCCTCGACATTGAGCTGCTCACCATTCGCCTGCGGCTCTTCGTGGCCTCCGTGGACACGGCGAAGAAGGCCGGTATCGACTGGTGGGAAACCGATCCAGCGCTCAGTTCCCACGCGGCGAGGAATGCGCTGAAGGATGAGAACCGTGAGTTGCGGGCACGTCTGGAAGCACTTGAATCCCGTTCCGACG
The DNA here is from genome assembly GCF_008042275.1 of Streptomyces sp. OR43. Classification (GTDB taxonomy): domain Bacteria; phylum Actinomycetota; class Actinomycetes; order Streptomycetales; family Streptomycetaceae; genus Streptomyces. Next base: position 3,533,495 of record NZ_RDBK01000043.1, read on the forward strand.
AGACGTCGTCGGACTCGCAATGACCCCGGGAGAGGAAAGTCAGAGGCTGATGAGGGAGCGCAGCGGCGAGACTTCGGACACGAACGCCATCTACGTGTATGCGGTCTGCCGGGCGGCGGAAGGAGAACTGTCTCTGGGCGGTCTTCACGGAGTCAGCGGGGACGAGCCCGTGCGCTCCCTCTGCTTCGGCTCGCTCACTGCGGTGGTGCAGACCGTGCGGGCGGCCGACTTCACGGACGAGGTCTGGCAGGCGAGGCTGGCCGATGAGACCGAACTCGAACGCTACGCGCGCGCTCACCACGAGGTCGTGTCGGCAGTCGCCGCTCGCTTTCCCACCGTCCCTCTGCCGCTGGCCACGCTCTACCACGGGGAGGAGCGAGCCGGACTCGCGCTGGCCAAGGAGTCGGCACGTTTCCGCACCGCCCTGAAGCGCATCGCGCACCATGCCGAATGGGGCGTGAAGGTCTACGCACCCGTGACAGGCAACGAGAGTCACCGGGCCACACAGGAGCGCCCGGCGGTCACCCCGGCAGAACGGCCCCGTCCGGCTCCTGGAGCGGGGCTGGCCTATTTGGAACGTAAGCGCAACCTGCAGTCGCAGCGTGAGCAGCGACAGGCGGATTCCCTGCGTGTCGCGGATGCCGTGGACGCGGACGTGAGCCGCATGGCCGCGGCGTCGCGGCGGCTCCGCCCGCATGCCGGCGGAGCCGCCGGTGACAAAAGGGTTCAGGTCCTCAACGCGACCTATCTTGTCGCTGAGCACCGGGCCGCCGAGCTGGCCCTGCTGGCCGCGAGCTTGCGAGAACGGACCGGCGCGGAGATCGAGGTCTCCGGTCCCTGGGTGCCCTACTCCTTCGTGGGCGAGGTGTAGGCCGTGACGCGGGAAGCGGTTCCGTGGGACAGTTCTGGACCCTTGAGCGGCCCGATCGGTGTGCCGCTGGTCGATCTGCTGGACCGGGTCCTGGCAACCGGGGTGGTCGTGAGCGGCGACCTGGTCATCGCCATCGCCGATGTCCCGCTCGTGCGCGTCTCGTTGCATGCGCTGCTGTCATCGGTCAACGAGCGTGTACCCGCGCCCTGGTCGGACAGTGGGCCGTTGTGACGACCTCACGAGTGGACCTGGACTCCGAGCGTATGGGGCGAGATCTGGTCACCTTGGTACTCACGGTGGTCGAACTCCTTCGGCAGCTGATGGAGCGACAAGCCCTGCGGCGTATCGACGAGGGGGACCTGACCGAGGCCCAGTCCGATGAGATCGGCACCACGCTGATGATGCTCGATCAGCGCATGGCGGAGCTCTGTGATCAGCACGGTGTGCGTATGGAGGACCTCAACCTCGACCTCGGGCCCCTTGGCTCCCTGCTGCCGCGGAACTGATGGGCGGGACCGGTGGGCGGTCTCACGGACAGTGCCCCGCCCCCCCGGCACTCGAATGGCGGATGCCGGGATCACGGAGGAGTGTGGAAGAGGGGCACAGGCGGCGGAACACGTCCGTCGATTCTGGTTCGTCCCCTCGGAGAACACTTGCTGCGAGGTGCCCATGGCGATAACAGGAAGCGTAAGCGGAAAAGCACTTGGTGCGAACGATGAGCAGGGCGTGACCCGGGGAACGACCGTCATCGCGGATTCCGTCGTCTCGACGATCGCGGGCATCGCGGTACGTGAGACCGACGGAATCCATTCTCTGGGCGGGGGAGCCTCCCGGGCAGTAGGAGCGATGAAGGACAGGGTGTCCCGTTCCAGCGACCCAGGACGTGGCGTGAAGGTAGAGGTGGGGGAGAAGCAGACCGCCATAGACGTCGATGTCGTGGTGGAGTACGGAACCCTCATACTGGAGGCCGCTAAGAAGGTACGCATCCACGTCACTGATGCGGTCGAGACTATGACCGGGCTGGAAGTCGTCGAGATCAACATCAGGGTTCTCGACGTCCATGTGCCTGGCGTGGGCGACGAGGACGGCGGCGAAGAGCAGCCGGAGAAGGCCCGCCGTGTTCAGTGAAGTGGGTCCAGTGAGGAAGGGGGCTCCGGAATCTCCGGAGCCCCCTTCTTCTTGTCGTCTTACCTTTTTCTTGATGGCTACTGACTTCTTGCCTACTGTTCAGGCCTTCCGCGCCGGCCCGTCGCTACCAGTAGTGCCGACGCCCACCCACGGCGTGACCGACGGAGCCCAGGACCCAGAGAATGACGCCGATAACGACGAGAATCATTCCAATGGTCCAGAGGATGGATACACCCGCAACCAGTCCGATGACCAGCAGAATGATGCCGAGAACGATCATGGCGCCTCCCGAGAGAGGAAGTGATTCCCCAATTATGCGCCGTCGGTAAAATTCACGCAAATGAGCGTGGGGGCGGGTATCAGCCCGCCGGGCCTACCCGCTGAGGGGCCAGTTCCGGGCGGGTGATCCGCCGCCGCGGCGCATGTTGAAGTGACTTCGGGGTACCCCCTGTGGAACGGTGTCGTACCAAGCTTCGCGGTACCTATCGTCCGTTCAATACCTGGTCCGGTTCAATCCCTGAAGGAGTTCATCGAAATGGCACGCGCTCTCGCTCTCGTCTGTACGCTTTCACCTTCCCCGAAGCGTTCAAGCAGTCAGCTTCTGGCGGACCAGATCATGACGGAGCTTTCAGGCCTTGGCATCCAGGGGGAGACTCTGCGTGTCGCCGACCACGATGTGCGACCCGGAGTCGAGCAGGACATGGGCGACGGAGACGCGTGGCCCCAGTTGCGCAAGAAAGTGATGGCCGCTGACATTCTGCTCCTGTCCACACCGATCTGGCTGGGGCATCCTTCGAGCATGTGCCAGCGTGTGCTGGAGCGTCTCAACGCAGACATCTCCGAAACGGACGAGCAGGGCCGCCAGTTGACCTACGGGAAGGTCGGGCTTGCCGCCGTGGTCGGCAATGAGGACGGTGCGCACAAGGTCAGCGCCGACATCTTCCAGGGACTGAACGACCTGGGCTTCACTCTGCCGCCCGGCGCCGTGACCTACTGGGTCGGTGAGGCTCAGCACGGAACCGACTACCAGGACCTGGATCAGACGCCCGAGGCCGTCGCCTCCACTACGCGCACTCTTGCCGTCAACGCGGCACACCTGGCCCAGGTGCTGTCCGATCACCCGTTCCCGCCGAGCTCCTAGGAACCGGGCCCGCTGGGAATCGGCGGCCTCCTCGTCTCGTTCGACGTCGGCGTGCACGCCGGCCGTTGAGGCCCTCGCACGGCCGGTCGCGGAGGCCGCCGCACCGTGGAGATGTGAAGACGGCGACTTCGGGTACCGGATTCCTATCAGGTCGGACGTCCTCCGGTTCTTCGGAACGGGGGCGGTGAGGAGGCAACCGATGGTCACGGCAGGGAATGTCCCGTCGGACGAGCCGGCCACGGGCGCGGCACCGGATCTTCGTTCGTTGCGACGTGAACTGGGCCGCCGGGTGGATGGCGAGGTCCGCTTCGACGACGGCAGCCGGGGCGCCTATGCGACCGACGCCTCGAACTACCGTCAGGTCCCGATCGGTGTCGTCGTGCCCCGCACGGTCGGAGCGGGGGCCGAAGCGGTCGCGGTCTGCGCAGAGTACGGAGTCGCGGTGCTTTCACGGGGCGGTGGTACCAGCCTCGCCGGGCAGTGCACCAACGCCGCGGTCGTCGTGGACTGGACCAAGTACTGCAACCGCCTGGTGTCCGTCGACGCGTCGGCGCGCCGCTGCGTGGTGGAGCCGGGGATCGTCCTGGACGAACTGAACCGGCAGCTCGCGGATCGCGGCCTGAGGTTCGGGCCGAAACCCTCGACGCACAGCCACTGCACCCTCGGCGGCATGATCGGCAACAACTCGTGCGGTGCGTCCGCGCAGGCGTACGGGAAGACCGTGGACAACGTACGCCGGCTGGAGATCCTGACGTATGACGGGCTCCGCTGCTGGGTCGGGCCCACCTCGGACCGGGAGCTCACCCGGATCATGGCCGAGGGCGGGCGCCGGGCGGAGGTCTACGGAGGGCTGCGCCGGATCATCGATGATCACCTGGCTGAAGTCAGGCGCGGCTTTCCCGCCATTCCGCGCAGGGTTTCCGGCTACAACCTCGATTCTCTCCTGCCGGAGAAGGGCTTCGACCTCGCCCGCGCCCTCGTCGGCAGCGAGGGCACTCTTGTCACCGTCCTCCAGGCCGAACTCGACCTGGTGCCGGTGCCGCGCCACGAGGCCATGCTCGTGCTCGGGTACCCCGACATCTGCGCCGCGGCCGACGACGTACCGCGTCTTCTCGAGAACAGCGCACCGACCCAGCTCGAAGCCATGGACGGCCGGATGGCCCAGTTGATGCGCGAGGAGGACAGCCACGTCGCGTCGCTGGACACCTTCCCGCAGGGCGAGAGCTGGCTGTTGTTGCAGTTCAGCGGCGAGACCGAGGCGGACGTGGACCGTCAGGCGCGGGACCTGATCAGTGCGCTCGGGCGCGCGGAGGACGACCCCACGGTGACGTTCTCCGACGACCCGCCCAGGGAGCGCAGGATGCTCAGGGCCCGGGAGGCGGGACTCGGCGTGACCGCGCGGCCGCCGGACGGGCGGGAGACCTGGGAGGGATGGGAGGACTCGGCCGTCCCGCCCGAGAGGCTCGGCGACTACCTGCGCGACCTGAAGGACCTCTTCGCCGAATTCGACTACGGCCACCCGTCCCTCTACGGCCACTTCGGCCAGGGTTGCGTGCACACCCGCATCCCCTTCGAACTCAAGACCGCCGAGGGCGTCGCCGCGTTCCGGACGTTCCTGGCCCGGGCCGCCGACCTCGTCGTTTCGTACGGCGGCTCGCTCTCCGGCGAGCACGGCGACGGGCAGTCACGGGGCGAACTGCTCCCGCGCATGTTCGGCGAGCGGCTCCTCGCCGCGTTCGGCGAGGTCAAGGCGCTCATGGATCCCGACAACAGGATGAACCCCGGGAAGATCGTCGACCCCTTCCGCGCCGACGAGAACCTGCGGCTCGGGCCGCTCTGGCGGCCGCGGGAGGACCCGACGCACTTTCAGTACCCCGATGACGAGGGCTCCTTCAACCGAGCCGTGATGCGTTGCGTGGGCATCGGCAACTGCCGCTCCCACTCCGGTGGTGTGATGTGCCCTTCCTACCGTGCGACGGGCGAGGAGGAGCACTCCACCCGAGGACGGGCACGGCTGCTCTTCGAAATGCTGGGCGGCCACGCGGACACGCCCATCACGGATGGCTGGCGTTCCACCGAGGTACGGGACGCGCTCGATCTCTGCCTTGCTTGCAAAGGCTGCAAGTCCGACTGCCCGGTGGGCGTGGACATGGCCACGTACAAGGCCGAGTTCCTTGCTCACCACTACGCCGGGCGGCTGCGCCCCGCCGCGCACTACACGCTCGGCTGGCTCCCGCTCTGGGCTCGCCTCTCCCGCCTCGCACCGGGCCTCGTCAACGCCGCGCTCGACGCACCCGGTGCCGGCCGCCTCGCCAGACGTCTGGCGGGTGTCGCGGCCGAGCGGAAGCCACCCGCGTTCGCGGGCGAATCGTTCACTCAGTGGTGGAACGCCCGGGACACGCCCCGGCCCGATCCCGCGGACAGCCGGACCGTGGTGCTGTGGCCGGACACCTTCACCACGTTCTTCCACCCCGGCATCGCCAAGGCGGCGGTCCGGGTACTGGAGGACGCCGGCTTCCGGGTGGCCGTACCGGAACGAGCCGTCTGCTGCGGTCTGACGTGGATCTCCACCGGCCAGCCCGCCATCGCGAAGAAGGTGCTGCGCCGAACCGTCGAAGTGCTGCGGCCATGGATCGCGGCCGGCACCCCGATCGTCGGCCTGGAACCGTCCTGCACGGCAGTGTTCCGCTCCGACGCGCCGGAACTGATGCCGCACGACCAGGACGTCCAGCGCCTCGCCAGGCAGTTCCGCACCTTCGCCGAGCTTCTGGTGAACGACGCCCCCGACGCATGGCAGCCGCCCCTGCTCACACGGCAGGCCACCGTCCAGACGCATTGCCATCAGCACGCCGTCACGAAGTTCGACGCGGACCGCGAACTGATGCGCCGAGCCGGCCTGGACACGGAGATCCTGGACGCCGGCTGCTGCGGCCTCGCAGGCAACTTCGGCTTCGAACGGGGCCACTACGGGCTGTCCATGGGCATTGCCGAACAAGGGGTCCTGCCCGCGGTCCGCAGCGCCCCGCCCAGCGCCCTGGTGGTCGCCGACGGATTCAGCTGCCGCACCCAGATCGAGCAAGGCGGCACCGGGCGCGCCGCGATGCACCTGGCGGAGGCACTCGCCCTGGGGCTCGACGGACCGCTGCCCGCCGATCACCCGGAGAAGGCCACGGCACGCCCCGCGGGGCCGACCCGGGCCATGGCCGGGCTGATGACTGCCGTGGCGCTCGGCACGCTCGGCACGGCCGTGTATGCGGCCCTGCGCAGGCTCGGGTTCCTGCGGACTGCCGACCATCGATAGGAGGAGAGATCATGGCGACCAAGGTGTCCGATTACGTTCTGCACCGTTTGCGCGAGTGGGACGTCGATCACGTCTTCGCGTACGCGGGCGATGGGATCAACGGCCTGCTCGCCGCCTGGGGGCGGGCGGACAACAAGCCGAAGTTCGTCCAGGCCCGTCATGAGGAGATGGCCGCGTTCCAGGCGGTCGGCTACGCGAAGTTCTCCGGCAGGGTCGGGGTCTGCGCAGCCACGTCCGGACCAGGAGCCGTGCATCTGCTGAACGGGCTGTACGACGCGAAGCTTGACCACGTTCCCGTGGTGGCGATCGTGGGCCAGACCAACCGCAGCGCCATGGGTGGCTCCTATCAGCAGGAGGTGGACCTGCTGAGCCTGTACAAGGACGTGGCCTCCGATTTCTGCGAGATGGTCACCGTGCCCGAACAGTTGCCCAATGTGATCGACCGGGCCATGCGCACCGCCTACGCCAAGCGGACCGTCACCGCGGTGGTCATTCCGGCGGACGTCCAGGAGCTGGACTACTCGCCCCCCACCCACGCGTTCAAGATGGTTCCCTCCAGTCTCGGCGCGAGCGCCTCCGCGCCCGTGCCCACTCCGGACGACATCGCCAGGGCCGCGGAGGTGCTGAACGCGGGGGAGAAGGTCGCGATCCTGATCGGGCAGGGTGCCCGCGGGGCCCGTGCCCGGATCGAGGTCCTCGCCGAGACCCTGGGGGCAGGGGTGGCCAAGGCGCTGCTCGGCAAGGACGCCCTCCCGGACGACCTGCCGTACGTGACCGGCTCCATCGGGCTCCTCGGCACCCGCCCCTCGTACGAGATGATGAGGGACTGCGACACTCTGCTGGTGGTCGGCTCCAGCTTCCCGTACACCCAGTTCCTCCCGGAGTTCGACCGGGCTCGCGCCGTACAGATCGACATCGACCCGTTCATGATCGGACTCCGCTACCCGTTCGAGGTGAACCTGGTGGGTGATGCGTGCGCGACCCTCGACGCCCTCCTGCCGCACCTCAAGAAGAAGAAGCACGGCGCCTGGCGGAAGAAGATCGAGAAGGACAACGCCACGTGGTGGGAGGTCATGCAGCGACGCGCCGCGGTGGAAGCCGACCCGGTGAACCCGGAGTACGTGGTGCACGCCCTCGACGCCCTCCTCCCGGGCGACGTGATGGTGGCGGCCGACTCCGGTTCCGCCGCCAACTGGTACGCCCGGCACCTTCGCTTCCGCGGCACCATGCGCGGCTCGCTGTCGGGCACGCTGGCCACCATGGGGCCCGGGGTGCCGTACGTCATCGGCGCCAAGTTCGCCCACCCCGACAGGCCCGCCATCGCGATCGTGGGGGACGGCGCCATGCAGATGAACGGCATGGCCGAGCTCATCACCATCGCCAAGTACTGGCAGGAGTGGAGCGATCCCCGGCTTGTCGTCGCGGTCCTCAACAACCAGGACCTCAACCAGGTCACCTGGGAGATGCGGGCCATGTCGGGCGCTCCCCAGTTCCTGCCCTCGCAGGCCCTGCCCGATGTTCACTACGCAGACTTCGCGCGGTCGGTCGGGCTGGACGGCGTACGTGTGGAGAAGCCCGGCGATGTCGAGGGCGCGTGGCACCGGGCCCTGGCGTGCGACCGGCCGTTCGTCATCGACTTCCGGACGGACCCCGCTGTCCCGCCGATCCCCCCGCATGCCAGTCTCGACCAGATCGAGGCGGCGGCGCTGTCCCTCATCAAAGGCGACAGCGACCGCGGTTCCGTAGTGCGCCAAGGGATCAAGGCGAAGGTGCAGGAGATGCTCCCGGGGCACCACCGCGATCCGGCCTCCGGCGGGCAGGAGAGGTCCGCGGGACAATGACCCCGCGCTCCGGTGGCGGCGGTGCCCCCTCGATCGACTCTGTCGAGGCCGCCGCGTACACCGTGCCCACCGACTCGCCGGAAGGCGACGGCACCCTGACCTGGGACTCGACAACCCTGATCCTGGTCCGGGTGGCCGCGGGCGGAGTGAGTGGTCTCGGCTACACGTACGGTGCGCCCGCCACCGCCGTCGTCGTCGGCCAGGAACTCGCCCGAGTGGTCACGGGCCGCAGCGCCTGGGACGTTCCCGCCGCCAACGAGGCGATGAGCCGGGCCGTCCGCAACACCGGACGTCCCGGGCTCGTCGCGCAGGCGCTCTCCGCCGTCGACACGTCATCGACGGACACCGCCTGGTCGGCATGATCGCGCAGGCCGACGTTGCCCGCGCGCTGCCCGACCCGCAGGTCGGCGACCTCCTGGAAGCGCTCTCCACCGACTGAGCCCCTACCGCCGTCCGCGGCCGCCACACCTTGGCTACGCCGAGCCAACGCCTCCCCGCATGGCCACTGCGCGAGAGATCATGACCGCGGGCGCCGATTGCGTCGGCGTCGACGATTCGATCCTGTCCGCCGCCCACAGGATGGCGGAGCTCGGGGTCGGCGCCCTCCCGGTATGCGGCAAGGTCGAGCGGCTCAAAGGAGTGGTGACCGACCGGGACATCGTGGTCAAGGTGCTGGCCGCCGACAAGGACCCGGCGAGGACGACGGCCGGTGAGCTGGCGCAGGGCGAGGCCGTGACCATCGGAGCGGACGACGAGGCGCAGGAGATCCTGCGCACGATGAGCACGCACAAGGTGCGGCGGCTGCCCGTCATCGACGGACACGTCCTGGTCGGCATGGTTGCCCAGGCCGACGTCGCGCGTTCCCTGCCCGCGCCGGAGGTCGGCGACCTGCTCGAAGCCCTGTCCTCGGACTGAACACGCCCGCGCCCCGGCCCGAGCGGCGCCGGCGCTCGGGCCGGGGCGCGGGCCGAGTGCGGGAACGAGGCCGTCGCCGACTGGGCCGTCCCGGGCCACGGACAGGTCTCACGCCGGGGACCTCACCCGGGACTTACGAGGAGGAGAGCGATGTCGTCGCCGGGAGTGGGCGCGTGCCGGACGAGCATGTCGGCCATGGCGTCGAGGTCGTTGGGGTCCCCGTGCTCGATGAGTCCGGCGAGGGCCGCGGTGGCGTCCTCGATGTCGACTCCCGGAGCCTCGACGAGCCCGTCGGTGTAGAGAGCGAGCACGCAGCCGGGCGGCAGCGGGAACTCCTGTGCCGTGTACCGCTCGTCCGGATCGATGCCGAGCAGGAGGCCGGGCGGGACAAGGAGCAGTTCGGTGTGTCCGTCGGCATGTCGCAGCAGGGGTGGCGGGTGGCCGGCCGTGGCCAGGCAGCCCCGGTGCAGGGCGAGATCGAGGTGGACGTAGACACAGCTGGTGAACAGGTCGGGGTCGAGGTCGGTGAGCAGGCGATTGGTGCCGGCCAGGACGTCGTCGGGGGAGGCGCCGACGGTGGCGTGGGCGTGGACCGCGGTGCGTACCTGACCCATGAGCGCGGCGGCGTCCACATTGTGTCCCTGCACATCGCCGATGGTGGCGCCGGCCGTGCGCTCGTCGAGACGGATGAGGTCGTAGAAGTCGCCGCCGATGCCCAGGCCCTGAGCGGCCGGCAGATAGCGGGCCGCGACTCTCAGCCCCGGAACGCGGGGAAGCGTGTGCGGCAGCAGGGCGGACTGCAGGCGGTGGGCGAGGTGGTGTTTGGAGTCGTACAGGCGGGCGCGGTCCAGGGCCTGCCCGACCAGGCCCGCCAGCGAGGTGAGGACCGCGCGTTCAGCAGGCGGAAAGGCCCGGGGACGCTCGTAGGAGAGCAGGAGGGAGCCGATGGGACGGCCGGAGGCGATCAGCGGCAGAAAGGCCCATGAGGCCATCCCGTCCTCGTGCTGGGTCGACGGGAAGGCACGCTTCAGGTCCGCGAAGGTCGTGAAGAATCCCGGGACCCCTGTCGTCAGCACCTCGCTGCCGGGGATGCGGGAGTTCAGCGGGACGGCATCGAAGCGGTCCGTGATCGCGTCGCTGTAGCCCCGCTGTCCGACGATCTTCAAACGGCCGTTCTCGGCGGTCATGACCACCATGGCCTGGGCGTCGAGAGCGGGCAGCAACTGGTCGGCGGTCTGCTCGACCACGTCACGCACACCGACGGCCTCGGTCAGGGTGCCGGCCAGGTGCATCAGGTGGTAGAGCACGGTGGCGCGGCTCGGGCCGGCAGCCGGCGCCTCCGGCGGCGAACCGGCCTTCTCGGACGGGTCGACGGGCGCGATGCGGACGCTGATCCCGGAGGGGTCCGGGTACAGCTCGAAGGCCAGCCACACGTCCGGCGGGCGCAGGACGGTGAACGACTGGGGCCGGCGGCTGACCAGAGCGGCCCGGTAGCGGTCCTCGACCTGGGGTACGTCCATCCACGGCAACGCCTCCCAGGGCAGGGTGCCCGGAAGCGTGGCCGCATCGGCACCGAGGAGTGCGGCGGCGGCCGGAGTGATGAACGTGATGCGCCCGTGCATGTCCAGGGCGCAGGACCCGCCCGGCAGCCGGTCGACGAAGGCCGACAGCTCCGACGCCTCACCGGGGGAGGGCGTACGACCCGCCGGCGGCCGCAGCGTCCGAGGGCGGTCGGCGGGCCGCAGCGGCTCCCCGCGGTCCGCCGCCTCCCGCAACAGGCCCCCCAGGCGTTCGCACCCCGCCTCGATGGCATGGCGCTCGGCAGGGCTCAGATCCGGGGAGTGCGCTCCCGGCCACAGCAGGACCAGGCCTCCCCGGACCTCGGCGCCGGAGGCGACCGGGGCGGCGGCCAGGGCGAAGTCGTACGGCAGCACGAGTGCGGGCCGGGGGTAGCGGCGTGCCATCTCCTCCTGACCGGAGACCCAGATCAGCCGTCCCTCGCGCACCGCATCGGCCACCGGCATCGCATCGCTCCTCGCCACCCGCCTCCACGGAGCGGCGATGGTCTGCGGCACCCCGGCCGCCATGGCCAGCCACAGCGCGTTGTCGTCGTCGGGGGCCCGTACGTACAGAAGACCGCCGAACGCACCCGATTCGCGGACCACGGCCGCCATCGCGGAGTCCATCAGCCGTCCACCCACGTCCACCGGCCGTGTTCCGGGAACCGGAAGAGGGGGCCGTGCCCCAGGACCTCGGGCAGGGCTGCCGGAAACCGGGCACGCCAACAATCGCCCATAACCGGACCATACGCCCACTCGGGTGTGCGGGCATCCGGCACCGGAGCGGGATCGCGCGGTGCGGCGAGCCCGGCCGGCACGCCACCGGCGGCGGACCGGCCGGACACAGCCTCCGCGGCGTCACCGGGACCCGGAGCCGCCGGTTGCCTCCGTCTGGGAGAGCGGCCTCGCGATGTCCTCCAGGGAGCGCTGCTCGGCGTTGACGGCGAGGAAGGCCGCGACGATGCCCGCCGCGCACATCAGCCCCGCGCCGATGCAGAAGGCGAGGGCCGTATCACTCGGGACCCCCGACTCCGTGAGATCGGCGAAGATGAGGGGGCCGCTGATGCCGCCGACCGCCGTGCCGACCGCGTAGAAGAACGCGATGGCCATGGCCCTCGTCTCCATCGGGAAGACCTCGGAGACGGTCAGATAGGCGCTGCTCGCCCCTGCCGAGGCGAAGAACAGCACCACGCACCAGCACGCCGTCAGGGTGGTGGCGTTGAGCGAACCCCGGTCGAAGAGCCACGCCGTGACGAAGAGCAGGATGCCCGGAACGATGTAGGTGGCCGCGATCATGATGCGCCGTCCGATCGTGTCGAACAGCTTGCCGAGTACGAGTGGTCCGACGAAGTTTCCGGCCGCGATCACCGCGAAGTAGTAGCCCGTGTGACCGCTCTCCACGTCGAAGAACGTGGTGAGGATCGCGCCGAAACCGAACGTGATCGCGTTGTAGAGGAAGGCCTGCCCGATGAAGAGGGACAGCCCGAGCACCGCGCGCTTGGGATAGCTCCGGAAGACCGTCTTCGCGATGAGCCCGAAGCCGATGCTCTTGCGCTCGTGGATCGTGATCTCACCCGCCGGCGGCGGCAGCTTCTCGTGATGCTGCTCCTCGATCTCCCGTTCGACCGATCCGACGAGCTTGTCGGCGTCCTCGCCGTGCCCGTGGATGAACTGCCACCGCGGACTCTCCGGCACGTGCCGGCGAACGAGCAGGATCACGAGGCCCAGGACGACGCCCAGGGCGAACGTGAGCCGCCAGCCCAGGTCCTTCGGGAAGTAGTCCGTGTTCAGCATGACGATCGACAGCAGTGCCCCGCCGACCGCGCCCAGCCAGTAGCTGCCGTTGATGATGAGATCGACCCGGCCCCGGTACTTCGACGGGATCAGTTCGTCGATCGCCGAGTTGATGGCCGCGTACTCCCCGCCGATGCCGAAGCCGGTGAGGAAGCGGAAGAGGAAGAACCACCACGCGCTGAAGGACAGGGCGGTCATCGCGGTCGCCGCGAGATAGACCGCGAGCGTCACCATGAACAGCTTCTTACGGCCGTACCGGTCGGTGAGCCAGCCGAAGAACAGTGCTCCGGAGCAGGCCCCCGCCACGTACAGGGCCGCTGCCAGGCCGGTGACCTGGGCGGACGTGATGGCCAGCCCGGAACCCTCCTCCGACAGCCGGCTCGCGATGTTGCCGACCGTCGTCACCTCCAGCCCGTCGAGGATCCACACGGTGCCGAGGCCGATGACGATCATCCAGTGCCAGCGTGACCAGGGCAGCCGGTCCAGCCGCGCCGGGACGGCCGTGGTGATGACACCGAGCCCGGAGTCGCCCGGCGCCGCGGCCTCGTCCTGCGGACCGCTGCGCCGGCCTCGGCCTGTGCCCCCGGGGCCGACCGCCCTGTCTCCGGGCTCCTCCGATGCGGTGGGGGGTGTCACAGCGGCGCCTCTTTCCTCGTTCCGGCGGCTGGTGCGCATGCGCGGCCGCGGCCTTCCAGCGATGCGTCCAATATCGGTCAGGTGCCCGGGCGAAGCCGCCGCACACGCGATGGCGCTCGCCCATACGAGGTGCGGGGCGTGTGGCAGCAGAAGCCGGGACGGTCAGCCAGGTTCCGGTCGTACGACGGGGAGTCCGGCGGTGTGCGCGGCCTCGGCGAGCACCTCGCGCAGCATGCCCGGAGTGAGGCGGCCGGTCTGCACATTGCGCCGGCTCACGTGGTAGCAGCCGAAGAGGGTCAGGGGGGCGGTGACACCGTCCGTGTGCGTCAGCGCCGCCCGTACGCCGTGGCCGAACGCCGGACGCGGACGCGGCAGGTCCCATCCGGCCTCACGCAGCGCCGGCAGGACGGCCTGCCAGCCGAAGCCGCCCAGCACCACCACGGCGCGTGCCGTCGGCCGCAGCAGCTCCAACTCCCGGGCCAGCCAGGGGCGGCAGGTGTCACGCTCCGCTGTGGTGGGGAGATTGGCGGGCGGCGCGCAGTGCACCGGTGCGGTGACCCTGACCCCGTGCAGTTCCAGGCCGTCGCCCCGATGCGTCGCCGTGGCCCGGGAGGCCAGACCGAGCTCGTGGAGCGTCGCGAACAGCAGGTCGCCGGCCTGGTCCCCGGTGAACATCCGGCCGGTCCGGTTCGCCCCGTGCGCGGCGGGCGCCAGCCCCGACACCACCAGCGGGGCGTTCGCCGGACCGAACCCGGGCACCGGGCGTCCCCAGTACTCCCAGTCACGGAAGGCCAGACGTTTGGTGCGGGCGGTCTCCTCGCGCCAGGCGACCAGACGAGGGCAGGCACGGCAGGACACCAGTCGCGCGTCCAGTTCGGTCGGCGTGCCGGCTCCGGCGGCGGCGGACACCGGATAGTCGTGGCTGTCGGACATGATCAACCCCGATCGGCGACATGGGTGGCGATTGCGTCCGTGCCTGCCCAGGATCGACGATGAGGCGATATCCGGCCGCCGCGGTCGCGGCTTGTCGTCCCGTACCCCGGCTCGGGTGTGCGCCGACGAGCAGCGGACCGGCAGGCGGGCGGACCGACGGACGGGACGGCATCATGACGAACCGTATCTGCACGGTGGGGCATTCGACGCGCACATTCGGCGAGCTGCTGGAGTTGCTGCGCAACAACGAGATCACCTGCCTGGCCGACGTCCGTTCCTTTCCCTCGTCGAGAAAATTCCCCCAGTGGAACCAGCAGGAGATCATCGATGCGCTCCCTCCCGACATCGGCTACCGCTGGATGCGTGAGCTGGGAGGGCGCCGGCACACGCCCAAGGGCATGCCGAGCGCGAACGGGGCATGGCGGGTCAAGGCCTTCCGGGACTACGCCGACTACATGGCGAGCGAGGACTTCGAGCGAGGGCTGAGCGAGTTGCTCGGCCTGGCCGTACGCGAACGGCCGGCGATCATGTGCAGCGAGGCCGTCCCGTGGCGCTGCCACCGCAGACTGATCACCGACGCACTGATCGTCAGGGGTGTGGAGGTCGTGCACATCATGTCTCCCACGACGGCGAAGCCGGCGGTGCTGAACGAGAACGCCAGGCTGCGAAACGGGCACCTGGTCTACCCGCCGGACCTCTGAGCCCCGGCAAAGGGAGCGGGCACTGGGCCCCCGCGCACCGGTGGGGTTGCCGGCGGCGAGGCCGGCCCGGCCGCCCCGCCGCGTCCGGTGGTGGCCGGGTGCGTCAACGCTCCGGCGATCCTGACCGTCGCTTCGAGCCCGAGCCCGAGCCCGAGCCCGAGCCCGAGCCGGTTGACGGTGGCGGGGGTACCGGGCGCGCGCCGGGTACCCCCGCCTAGCCGGCCTTGCGGATCGAGCCTCAGGCTGCGATCGCCTCGTCGATCTTATGGACGAAGGCGTCAAGGTCGCCGGGGTTCCGTGAGGTGATCAGCCTCCAGCCGCCCGCGTCGTCGGTGACGACCTCCTCGTCGGTCCAGTCGCCGCCCGCGTTGCGGATGTCGGTCTGCAGCGACGCGTAGGACGTGAGCCGCTTGCCGGCGACGGCGCCGGCCTCGACCAGGACCCAGGGCCCGTGACAGATCGCCGCGACCGGGCGGCCCGACCCCGTGAAGGCGCGAACGATGCGCGTGGCCGGCTCCTGCAGGCGTAGCGTGTCGGCGTTCAATGTGCCGCCCGGTACCAGCAGTAGGTCGTACCCCGCCGGGTCGGCGTCGCTCAGTGCGAGGTCTGGGCGGAGCGTCTTGCCGGCGTCCTTGTCACCGACAAGGGTTTCGATCTCGTCCGTCGTCACAGCGGCGACATCAACCTGCGCTCCCTTTTCGCGCAGGTGATCGAGCGGAACGAAGAGTTCGTCCTGCTCGACGCCGTAGTTGGTGACGATGGCCAGTACTTTTCGCTTGCTCACGTCGTGGTCAGTCATTGGCTTCCGCCCTTTCACTCACGGCACGGACAGAACGGATGCCGGCCGGATCCCGCGGGCCACTCCGGCGGCCGGAGATGAGGAGCCGGCGGGAAGGCGGGCCGGCCTCCGCCGGGCGTCCGCGGCCATGTGCTTCCTCGATTCGTTTCGTTTCCGTGCTCATGCCCCCGGGTTCCACATCTGCGCCGGCCGAAACGCGGCCCGGAACAACGCGGCCCGGAACTCGGCACGCCTTCACACCTGAGTACGCCCGCCAGGATTCCCGCCGCGCGCCCGCCCGCCGGGCGACGGATCCGCCCCCTGGGTAGCGTGGAGTGGGCCGCAGCCTGCCCGCGTATCCGGACCGTCCGTCCACCGCGGCCACCGGCGAGGCTTGGGGCGCGCACTCCCGGGTACGGGAATGCCCCGGGGAACGAGGCCCTGTGCGTGCGGTACGGCGGCGGCGTTTCCCACGGACTTCCGAGGAGGGTCACATGAGCGGCGTGCAGGACGGCGGACCACCGCTTCCGCGGGGCCGGGGCGACCTGTCGGCGGGCGTCCTCGCCCATCTGCGGGGGACCGGGACGCTGCCGGCCGTGCGGTCGGCAGCCGGCGCCGACCCCTATGGAGATGACCTGCAGCTGGCGTTGTACATCTGCTATGAACTCCACTACCGCGGCTTCGCAGGGGTGGACCCGGCGAGCGAGTGGGACCCGGCGCTGCTGGAAGTGCGTGGCGCTCTGGAGCGGCGCTTCGAGTCGGCGCTGAGAGCGGATGTGCCCGGCACGGCAGGTCTGGCCGAGGTGCTGGAGGACCTGCTGGTGGAACCGGTCCGGGGGACAGGGCTGTCGCACGTACTCCAGGAGCGGGGCGATCTCGGCGCGCTCCGTTCCTATGCGGTCCAGCGGTCCCTCTACCACTTGAAGGAAGCGGACCCGCACGCCTGGGTGCTGCCGCGGCTCAGCGGCCGCGCCAAGGCGGGCATGGCGGCGGTCGAGTACGACGAGTTCGGCGCCGGCCGGCCCGAACAGGTGCATGCCCGGCTGTTCGCGGATCTCATGGCCGACCTCGGGCTGGAGACGGCGTACGGCCACTACCTGGACGACGGGCACCCCGAGATGCTGGCCCTGGTCAACCTCATGTCGCTGTTCGGCCTGCACCGCCGTCTGCGTGGCGCACTGGTCGGGCATTTCGCAGCGGTGGAGATCACCTCGTCGCCCGCCTCACGGCGTCTGGCCGAGGCGATGAAGCGCGCCGGGGCCGGGCCCGCAGCGGCGTTCTTCTACACCGAACACGTCGAGGCGGACGCGGTCCACGAACAGGTGGTGCGCCACGAGGTCGTCCGCGGACTGCTGGACGACGAGCCGCACCTGGAACCGGACGTGGTGTTCGGGATCCAGGCGACCGGCTTCCTGGAGGACCGCCTCGGCGACCGGATGCTGGCGGACTGGCGCGACTGACGCGCACGGGGCCGCCTCTTCAGGCGTCGCGTTCTCTTCGGGCGTCGCGGCCCCTTCAGGCGTCGCGTCGGCCGATCGGTCCGGCTCGGTCCGGTTCGCGGAGCTCTACGGCAGGGGAGTTCCGCCGGTCGCGTTGAGGATCTCGCCGGTGATGTACCCGGCGTTCTCGGAGGCCAGGAACACATAGGCAGGCGCCATTTCGGCGGGCTGTGCCGGTCGGCCCAGCGGGCTCTGCTTCCCGAACTCCTTGGTGTCGGGCATGGTCGCCGGGATCAGCGGAGTCCACACGGGACCGGGCGCCACGGCGTTGGCCCGGATGCCCTCGGGGGCGAGCATCTGCGCCAGGCCCTGAGTGAAGGTCACGATCGCCCCCTTGGTCATGGCGTAGTCGAGCAGATGAGGGCTCGGTTTGTACGCCTGGACGGATGTGGTGTTGATGATGGAGCCACCCGGCGGGATGTGCGGCAGGGCCATCTTGCAGAGCCAGAACATGCCGTAAAGATTGGTGTGCACCACGCGGTCGAACTGCTCGGTGGAGATGGCCGCGATGCCGTCCGGCTGCGACATCTGGTACGCGGCGTTGTTGACGAGGACGTCGATCCGCCCGAACTCGTCCACCGCGCGCCCTGTCAGCGCGCGGCACTGCTTTTCGTCCCGGATGTCGCATGCCACGGCTACGGCCTTCCGGCCGGCCTTCTCGATCAGCTCCGAGGTCTGCTGTGCCTCGTCCTTCTCCGGGTCGAGATAGGTGATGAGTACGTCGGCACCCTCCCGCGCGAAGGCGAGGGCGACCGCCCGTCCGATGCCGGAGTCGCCTCCGGTGACGACCGCCTTGCGGCCGGTGAGGAGCCCATGGCCCCGGTAGGAGTCCTCACCGTGATCGGGCGGAGGATCCATGGGCCCGGTCCAGCCCGGGTGCTCCTGCTCCTGCTGCGGGAAGTCCGGCTGCGGGTAGCGGTCGGTGGGGTCGTGGGGGCGCTCACTCGCGGTCATGGTGCGGCTCCTTCGCTCGGTGGCCGGTTCGCGCGTCGGCCGTGCGATGGTGTGGAGGGTTCCCCAGGAGCGTGAGCCAAACGTCCATGGCCTCTCAGGGGAAACGGGGTGCACCGCCCCGCGCCGCCCGGGACGCGCGCCGCCCGATGCCTCGCAGTCGCCGCGCCAGGACCTGGCTGTCGGTGTCCACGAGCTCCTGGGCGATCTGGTTCAGCTTCCGGTTCGTCCCCTGCGAAATGCTCCGCAGGATCTCGAACGCCTCGTCCGCGTCGCAGTCCAGGGCGCGCATCACCATGCCGGTGGCCCGGTCCACCAGAGCCCTGGTCGCGAGGGCGCCCTTCAACTGGTCGACCTCCGCCGTCACGGAGGCGAAGCCGTGATCACGCACGAGTCCGTCCAGGCACTCCTCGGCGAGTGCCCGGACGGGCGGTTCGACCGAGGCGGGCAGCGCACCCGCCCGGTAGCCGGCGAGGCCGATCACCACGGTCATGCCGTCCCCGTGCACCGCGAGAGCGCGGAACGTGCGCAGGCCCATGCCGAGCGCGTAGTACCGAAAGCGCGACCACCGCGTGTCGGTCACGAGATCGCGGGACCAGACGGAGGCGGAAGAAGCCGACGCGTCGACGTCGGGGCCCTCGCCGGTCTCCTCCTCGAAGCTCGCCAGCGCGTCGATATCGGGGTGCGTGCTGACGGTACGGTTCATGCCGTCGGTGAGACGCAGTGTCACCGTGCTCGCGCAACACGCCGGTGTGCAGTCCCGGGCTTGGATGCTCAGTTGGGCGAGCCGCCGGACGGCGGACGCGGACTCGGCGCTCAGGCCGGCCGATGCGGACACTTCCGAGGCATGCTTCACGCGGAACGCCTTCCCTCCGTCGGTCCGTCCTATCCGATACGTTCGGCTCATGAGCCAGTCGCACGCGTTCGGTCGTGAGTTCGATGACTTCGCGGCCCGGGTGGAAGAGCTGAGAGCAGCCCAGGCCAACCAGGACTCCGACCCCGTCGTTCTGCTCGACGCGGCGCTCGTGGAACTGGAACACGCCGTGGACTTCATGCTTCCCGCGTACGAACAGTTCACTTCGTCCGGAGGTCGCCCTCCCTCCGGCGCCCGGGCCGAGCAACGCCTTTTCAAGGCTATCTTCGAAAACCTGCCCGTGCCCGTGGCGCTCGTCGACGGTGAGACGGTGGTCCGCCGTGTCAACGCGGCCGCCGCGGCTCTGACCGGTCTGCCCGCCGGGTACGCGGCCGGCCGGCCGGTGAGCGGGTTCCTCCGCCCCGGCGACAGGCCCGCTCTGCGCAGCCAGACCGCGGCCGTCGCCAGAGGAGAAGGCAGCCGCAGCCTCGCGGCGCAGCTCGCGCAGCGCACGGGCAGCCGGGTGCGCGTGACTCTCAGCGAGGCGCATCTGCCCGGCGAGAGCGAACCAGCCGTCCTGGTGGTTCTGTGGCCGACGTCGGACCACGCCTGGTCCCCGGCCGACCGGCCGGCCCCGGCGACCGCTGCGAGCGCCTCCGTCGCGGCRCGGGAAGCCGCCCTCATCGACCTGCTGGACCGCACCAGCGCCGCCTTGCTCGGAGCCGCGGCCCAGGGGCCGGTCACCGCGCTCCGCGCCGCGACGAGCGCGCTCCGGGAAGAACTCGCGGACTGGGCGATCCTGGATCTCCTGCACGACGGGGTGCTGACCCGGCTGGTCGTCAGCGGTCCCGAGGAGAGCGACCCGGCGGTGGGGAAGGAGATCGCCGAGCAGGATCCGACGGCCTGCCCGGTCGTCCTCGAGGCCGTGGGCGCCGCTTCAGCCGTTCTGGACGGTTTGACGGAGGACCGGGGGCGCCTGGGTCCCGACAGCGGGGGAGCGTCGCTGATGGGACGCGCCGATGTCGGATCCCTGCTGAGCGTGGCGCTCACCTCGGCGGTGGGCGAGCCACCCGTGCGAGGCGCCGTCACCCTTCTGCGCACGGGGGTGCGGCCGTCGTTCTCCCTGGCCGAGGCCAGGTGTGTGGAGAGGATCGCGGGGCACATGGCCATCGTGGCAGAGCGGAACGCCGGGCCGGCATGAGGGCCGGGCCGGTCACAGGTCGTGATGCGGGGTCCTTCTCCATACGGGATTCTTGAGGAGTCTGCCGACCGGCTTGCGGACCGTCGAGCCGGAAGGGCCGTTGCAGCGGATGACCCGACGGGCACGCCTCGGTGAGGGACGCGAAAGGGGCCGGAATGACGGCGGAGACAGCGGAGCGGGACGGTGCCGTCCTGGTGGTTCCCCCGGGCGTGTACGCCCCGCAGTCCGACACCCGTATGTTGTTGCGCGCCCTGGAGCGGGAGAACGTCAGGCCCGGCGCGCAGGTCCTCGACGTATGCACCGGGAGCGGGGTGCTGGCGGTGACGGCAGCCCGGTCGGGCGCGAGAGTGACAGCCGTGGACGTGTCCAGACGGTCCGTGGCCACGGCCCGTCTGAACGCGCTGCTGAACCGTCGCCGGGTCAGAGTGCGCCGCTGCGACCTGGCCGCCGCGATGGAGGAGCGCGCCTGGGACCTGGTCCTGTGCAACCCGCCCTACGTGCCGGCGCCCGAAGCCGGGGTGCCGGACCGCGGAGCGCGCAGGGCCTGGGACGCCGGCCTCGACGGTCGCGCGGTCCTGGACCGCGTCTGTGACAACGCGCCGGCAGCGCTCAAGCCCCGCGGAGTCCTTCTGATGGTGCACTCCGGGCTCTGCGATCCGGACCTCACCGTCAGCCGTCTGGAGCGGGCGGGGCTGGACGCCGCGGTGGCCGCGAGGACGCGGGTTCCGCTCGGCCCGGTGCTCCTTTCGCGCCGCGCCTGGCTGAGCGAGCGCGCCCTCGTCGATCCGTACGACGTCTCCGAGGAACTGGTGGTGGTCCGTGCCCAGCGAACGTGAGCCCCGCGCACCCGTGCGCGTCCGTCTGGATGAAGCCGGCCCCCTGCTGGTGGAGGGGCCGGTCGAGGTGACGATGCCCGACGGAACCACCGTGCTCTCCGAACGCTTCGTGACGGCGATCTGCGTGTGCCGGAGAAGCCGGACGCAACCCTGGTGCGACACCAGCCACCGGCGTCACAGCCGGGCCCGCGGGGCGACGCCGCACGGACCCGAGCAAGGCGCCGGCCCGACGTAGACAGGAGGGGAACGATGGCGAGGACCGTCGGCGTCGAAGAGGAACTGCTGCTTGTCGACGCGCGCAGCGGTGAACCACAGGCGCTCTCGACAGCGGTCCTGGCCCTGGCGGAGCGCCGAACCGGGGGAGAGTCCGTCTTCGAGCCAGAGCTCCACCACCAGCAGCTGGAGTTCGCCACCGAACCACGCGCGGACATGACCGAGCTGGCGGAGGAGATCCTGCGCTGGCGCGCCGAGGCGGCCGCGAGCGCCGCGGACTTCGGGGCGTCCGTGGTGGCGCTGGCGACCTCGCCCCTGCCGGTGAATCCGTCCATCGGGGAGGGCGAACGCTATCGCTGGCTGGCCCGGCGCTTCGGACTCACCGCACACGAGCAACTGACCTGCGGCTGCCACGTCCATGTCTCGGTCGCCTCCGACGAGGAGGGGGTCGGCGTACTGGATCGCATCCGCCCCTGGCTCCCGGTCCTGGTGGCGCTCACCTCGAACTCCCCCTACTGGCAGGGACGGGACACCTCGTACAACAGCTATCGCAGCAGGGTGTGGAACCGCTGGCCCTCGGCGGGCCCCGTGGAGGTGTTCGGCTCTGCGGAGAGCTACCACCGGCAGGTGGAGGCGCTCATCGACACCGGCGTCCTGCGCGACAAGGGCATGATCTACTTCGATGCACGGCTCTCGCATCGCTACCCCACCGTGGAGGTCAGGGTGGCGGACGTGTGCCTCGACCCGGCCGACACCGTGTTGCTGGCCACTCTGGTACGCGGGTTGGTGGAGATGGCGGCCCGCGGCTGGCGAACCGGCGAGCCGCCGGACGGGCAGCCGGTGAGTCTTCTGCGGATGGCGGCCTGGCAAGCGGCCCGGTCCGGACTGGAGGGCAGCCTGCTGCATCCCCTGACCATGAGGCCCGCGCCGGCCGAGGACGTGCTGAACGTTCTCCTGGCACACGTCCGGAGCGCACTGGAGGACAGCGGTGACTTCGCGTCGGCGGAGAGCGCCTTGAGAGCGGTGACGTCGCGCGGTCCGGGGGCCCGGGTCCAGCGCAGGCTGCTGGCGGAGACCGGCAGCCTGCGCGCGACCGTCGCCGAATGCGTGGCGAGGAGCCGGGGATAGGAGGACGGGGACGGCCGGGCAGGGGATAGGAGGACGGGGATGGCCCGGCAGGGAAGCCGTCCCCAAGAGCCTCCGTTCTCCGTCGGCCCCGCGCCTCCTGCGTTCGGCCCGTCAGCCCACGCCCTGTAGGGCCTGCCGTCGTACCTCGGCGCAGCACTGACTGATCAGCCGTGACACGTGCATCTGCGAGATGCCGAGCGTCTCGGCGATCCTCTCCTGCGTCATGTCACGGAAGAACCGCAGGTACAGGATGGTGCGTTCGCGCTCCGGCAGGCGTCGCAGCGCCGGCTTCACGGCCTCGCGGTCGACGGCGGCGTCAAGGGCGGCGTCGCGGCAGCCCAGGGTATCGACGAGCGCATAGCCGCGGTTCCCTCCGGGGACCTCCGCGTCCAGCGAGAACGTCCGGTAGCTGTCCATGGCCTCCAGGCCCGTGCGGACCTCTTCCGGGCTCAGGCCGGTCTCGGCCGCTATCTCCGCGTCGGTCGGGACGCGCCCCTCCAGCCGCTGGGTGAGGTCGCGCCGTGCGAGGCGCACCCGGTTGCGCAGGTCCTGCACCCGCCGGGGAACGTGAATCCCCCATGTGTGGTCCCGGAAGTGCCGCTTCAGCTCGCCCGTCACCGTGGGGATGGCGTACGTCTCGAACGCCTTGCCGCGCGACGGGTCGTAGCGGTCGACTGCCTTCACCAGGCCCATCGCCGCTACTTGGCGCAGATCCTCCAAGGACTCTCCGCGGTTGCGGTACTTGCCGGCCAGTCGGTGCGCCATCGGCAGCCAGGCGCAGACGATCGCCTGACGCAGATCGTCCTTGCCGGGGCCGTCGGGCAGGGTCCGCAGCCGGCGAAAGGCGGCGTCGGGGCAGTCGACGGGTTCCCGTACTCGTGTGTGGGCGTCAGCCATTGGTTGCGTCACTCCCTCGGCGATGCAGTGTGCCACTTCACCCGGGGAGCGAGTCGGTCCGGACAGGGCGCACCCGGAGCGCAGCTCCACGGGTGTGCCTCCTGTCTGAAGCACACACCCATTCTACCCGTTCGGTTCAGACCCACACGCGACGAGAAGTGCCCTCCGACCGGCCGTGCGGCGGGCGGCACCGGGGCTGTCTTCCCAACCACCAGTGCCTGCGCTGCCGCGTACGCGAGGAGCGTGACGAACGGGTACCCACCAGGTCCGTGCGAAACACGGAGGAGTGCGGCCGCCGATCGGCCGGTTGAAGACGGGGCTCGTGGGAACCCGTCGGGCGAACGGGTCGAGGGGGGACCAACCAGGACACGGCGCACGCCGGGGAGGAGCGAGGAGCGATGGCAAGGCACGCGGAGCTCGTCCGGGCACTGGCGATGAGAGCGAAGGCAGCCAAGGAGCGGGCGGACGGCGCGGCCCTGGGCGACGAGCGGCTCAAGGAACTGGGGCGGCGACGACAGGCGGAGGCCGAGGCGCGAGCGGCTCGGCGCAGGAGCGGTCACTGACGGGAGCGCCGAAGACGCACCGGGACCGCAACCGGAAGTGAGGAGAGGGCGCATGCGTGCATTGACATGGCAGGGACGGCGGGACGTCCGCGTGACGACCGTGCCCGACCCGAAGATCAAGGATCCGACGGACGTGCTCATCCGGGTCACCTCGACCGGCATCTGCGGGTCCGATCTGCATCTGTACGAAGTGCTGGGCCCCTTCCTCGACGCCGGGGACATCCTCGGCCACGAGCCGATGGGGGTGGTCGAGGAGACAGGTTCCGCGGTCACGGCGCTGGCGCCCGGGGACAGGGTGGTGGTGCCGTTCAACGTCTCCTGCGGCGACTGCTTCATGTGCGACCGGGGGCTCCATTCGCAGTGCGAGACCACGCAAGTGACGGAGTACGGCAGCGGCGCAGCCCTGTTCGGGTACACCAAGCTCTACGGCCAGGTACCGGGCGGGCAGGCCGAGTTCATGCGGGTGCCGTTCGGCAACACCCTGCCAATCAAGGTTCCGGACGGCCCGGACGACGACCGCTTCGTCTATCTCTCGGACGTCCTGCCGACCGCCTGGCAGGCCGTCGAATACGCCGCCGTCCCACCGGGCGGCAGCGTCACCGTGCTGGGACTGGGCCCGATCGGCGACATGGCCGCGCGGATCGCCCGGCACCGCGGCGCAGGTCTGGTCATCGGCGTGGACCTGGTCCCCGAACGGCTGGCGCGGTCGGCCGCGCGGGGCATCCAGACCGTGGATCTGGCGACGTACGGAAAGGACGTGGCGCAAGCGGTCCGGGACCTCACCGGCGGCCGTGGCACCGACGCGGTCATCGACGCCGTGGGCATGGAGGCCCACGGCTCACCCGTCGGCAAGGCGGCCCAATGGGCCACCGGACTGCTGCCCGACACGGCCGCGCGGGCTCTGATGGAGCGCGCCGGCGTCGACCGGCTCACGGCACTCCTGACCGCGATCGACGTGGTGCGCCGAGGCGGCACCCTCTCCATCTCCGGCGTGTACGGAGGTGCCGCGGACCCGCTGCCGTTGCTCACCCTGTTCGACAAGCAGATCCAGCTGCGCATGGGGCAGGCCAACGTCAGGCGCTGGGTGCCCGACATCCTGCCGCTGCTCACCGACGAGGACCCGCTCGGTGTGGACGGCTTCGCCACCCACCACCTTCCGCTCGACGAGGGGCCGAAGGCGTACGACACCTTCCAGAAGAAGGCCGACGGCATGGTGAAGACGCTGCTCAGGCCGTGAGGCAGGGGCCGGTCACACCGCCCCCGGACGAACACGAGGAGCGACGATGAACGCATCTCAGGGCCTGCGCGTCGTGGTGACGGGCGCGACGGGAAACGTGGGCACGAGTGTGATCCGGGCCCTGTCGCGGGACCCCGCGGTGGGATCGGTGCTCGGCCTGGCCAGACGCGTCCCCGACCTCGTCGTCCCCGGCGTGGAGTGGGCGACCGCGGACCTCTCGCGGCAGGACCGTTCCGCGCAGCTCCAAGCGCACCTGGCCGGCGCCGACGCCGTGGTCCACCTGGCCTGGCGCTTCCATCCGACGCGTCGGCCGCTCGTCACCTGGCGCAGCAATGTGGAGGGCTCGATGCGGCTGTTCGAGGCCGTGCGCGGGGCCGGCGTTCCGGTGCTGGTCCACGCCTCGTCTCTCGCCGCCTACTCGCCGGGTCCGCAGCGCGAGCCCGGAGTCGACGAGCAGTGGGCCACCGACGGGTGGCCCGACGCGGCGTACAGCAGGGAGAAGGCGTATCTGGAGCGGGTCCTCGACACCTTCGAACTGCGCCACCCCCACATTCGCGTCGTCCGCATGAGGCCCACCTTCCTGTCCAAGGAGACCTCGGCCAGCGAGCAGCGCCGCATCTTCGCGGGACGCCATCTGCCCGGCGCCCTGATCCGGCCGGACCTGCTGCCCTTCCTGCCGTACCCGCAGGGCCTGCGCTTCCAGATGCTGCACACCGACGACGCCGCCGAGGCCTTCAGGCTAGCGGTGCTCACCGACGTGCGCGGCGCCTTCAACCTGGCCGCCGACCCCGTGGTCGACGCCCACCTGCTCGGCGAACTGCTGGATACCCGCGTCGTCCCCGTGCCGGCGGCGGTTGCCCGGGGCGCACTGGCCACCGCCTGGTGGACGCGGACCTCGCCGGCGCCGCCGAACCTCTTCGACGCCGTGCTGAGAATCCCTCTCATGAGCTGCGCCCGGGCCCACGAGGAACTGCGCTGGCGCCCGGCCCGTTCCGCCTCCGACGCCCTGAGCACCGTGCTGCGCGGTGCCGTCCACGGAGAGGGCGAGGACACGGCCCCGATGGCCGGGAAGCAGTGGGGCTGACGAGTCCCCGTATGTTCCCTCCCCCGAAAGGAGCGCGCGGTGAACGCATCGAAAGTCGCCTACAAGCCCGTGGGACTGCTGCTCGGCTCGCTGAGCGGTGCGGTGGCCGGCGGAATCTTCAAGACCGTCTGGAAACGGATCCAGGGCGAGGAGGACGCCCCGGACGCCACGGACCAGCAACGGCGCTGGCGAGAGATCCTCGTGGCGGCGGCGCTCCAGGGCGCCATCTTCGCCGCGGTGAAGGCGGCCACCGACAGGGCCGGCGCCACGCTCGTCAACAGGATGACCGGCGCATGGCCCGGCTGATCCGCTGGGACGCGGCCCGGCGAGGCCATCCCCGCAACGGGAAGGACGTCGCGGACTGCATCCATGCCCCCGGGCGGCCGGCGCCGGAAGCAGGGAACCGGAAGGAGGAGCGGCATGGGGACTTCACGCGGTGAGGAGACGACGCCGGACGGGGCGGCGGACTTCGTCCCTGCCCGGGGCGGCTTGGCCACGCTGCGCCGGGCAGCGGAAGGGTGCCGGGGCTGCCCCCTCTTCCGGGACGCGACGCAGACGGTGTTCGGGGCCGGCCCCGAACACGCACGGACCGTCGTCGTCGGTGAACAGCCGGGTAACCAGGAGGACCGGGAGGGCGAACCCTTCGTCGGCCCGGCTGGACGGCTGCTCCGCAAGGCGCTGGCCGAGGCCGGAATCGACGAAGAAGAGGTCTACTTCACGAACGCGGTGAAGCATTTCAAGTTCGCTCCGGTCAAGGAGGGCGGCAAGCGCCGCATCCACAAGGCTCCGAGCCTGCGCGAGATGTCGGCCTGCCGTCCCTGGCTCGACGCGGAGCTGCGACGGGTCGAGCCCGAACTCGTGCTGGCCCTCGGAGGGACGGCGGGCAAGTCGCTGATGGGAAACTCGTTCAAGGTCACGGAGAGCCGCGGAGCGCTGCTGTACCTGCCCGCGGGCACCTTGCCGGCCACCGCGCGGAGCCGGGGCGGTGACGACGCGTGCGGCCTCGTCGCGACCGTTCACCCCTCGGCGGTACTCAGGGCGACGGACCGCAAGGAGGCCTACCGGGGCCTCGTGGCCGACCTCGGCGTGGCCGCACGCTTCCTCACCTGACCGGGTCCCGCCGCGCTCACACCGCGCGTGGGGGCAGCGGCCGCCGGGCGGGACCGCAGCCGTCGAACCAGGGCGCGCGCCCTGGTGGAAGCGCACCGCGCGTGTCTCGCGCGGCGCCGGTTCACCCCTCCACGCCGGTGGCCCGGTGCGACGCGCCGACCGGTTTGGACTCCGGTGAGCCGCGCTGACGCAGGTAGACGGAGAGAATGACCATGGAGGCGACGGCCAGGAACTCCGACTGCCAGTTCTGCAGGGTGCGGCTCCAGAAGTCGGCGGACACCAGGTAGCCGGCCCAGCTCACGGGCGCTTCCAACTGGCGGAGCTGCTGTTCGTTGTACGAGGCGACACCGGCCACGGACTGGGCGAACCAGGACAGCACGAACAGGGCGCCCATCGTGATACCGAGGGAACGGGAGAACAGCAGCCGCCGCCAGCCGTCGGCCGCGGCCCACCGCGGTGAGTCGCCGCGGGCGTGGGCCCCGATGCGCTGGTCCTCGTCGGACTCGGGTCCGGCCTGATGCATGCTCTTGGACTCGGGCGAGCCGCGCTGGAGGAGCCAGACCGTGCCGAAGACGTAGAGGAAGAACTGCAGGTACTCCGACTGCCAGTTCTCCGTGACGTCCACCGCGAAGTCGGAGGACGTCACATAGGCGCCGAAGGAGACGGGGTAGAGATCGTCCACGGCGAGCTGCTCATTGAACTCGATGTGTCCCACGATCGCCTGACCGGTCAGCGCGAGAAGGAACGCCGCGCCGAAGGCGAGTGTCAGCGAGTTGTCCCGAATGAAGGTGCGCAAGGAAACCTCCTCCAGTGTCCGGTCGGTCGAAGTGATGAATCCTCGGCCGGCGGCCTCACCGGTTCATCAGTCCCACGGTCAGGAAGTACGCGAGACCGAGGAGAACACCGGCCAGGCACAGGAAAAAGAGGGTTCTCACGCTGTCAGGCCCCCTTGAGCTCGCACGAGTAGGGCTTGTCCGGCCGGGGCGAGCACCCTGCGGCCACCACCTTCCATCCACCGGGGAACAGAGAGAGGAACAAGGTGTCCGCTGCGAGGACCACGCGTGCCTGACGGCCGTGGACGTCCACCGTCCGGGCCTTTCCGCCGACGGGAAGCGAGACCCCGTCCAGGGCCTCCGGGCACGCGGCCCTTTCGTCGGACTCCAGCTCGGAGCGCGTACCCGGCGCCAGCGCCGCGCACACCGCCTCCGCGTCATGGGCCTTCCACGCCCGCTCGAAGGCGGTCGCCGCGCTCCGGGCGGCCGGCGACCGGTTGTCGCAGCCGAGCAGAACCAGGACCGGAAGCAGGAAGAGCAGCGTCCGCGAACGCCGAAGGCGGGAGTCCGTCACGGTAAGTCCTCGTACGTAGTCGGTAGCGATGAGGCATTGTCCCTTCGGGTATCTGCCTCGACTTGCGACACGCCAGGCCGGAGCGGACTGCGTCCGCCGGCCGCCGTGGGCGCCCCGCCCTTCCGTGGACCCGGCCCGCGCCTGAGCGCTCGCAGGCCGGGTGGCCGGATGGCACCATCGAATGCATGGGACGTACGGCCCTGATCGTCATCGACATGATCAACGACTACCGGCACGAGGACGCTGGACAGCTCCTTCCCGACGTGGAGCGCACGGTCCCCGTGATCGCCCGGCTGCTGGAGGCGGCCCGCGCACGGGACATCTCGGTGATCTACGCCAACGACAACTTCGGGGAGTGGCGGTCGCACCACGGCGAAATCGTGGAGATGGCCATGGCCGGCGCCCGGCCGGATCTGGTCGAGCCCGTTCTGCCGGACGAGAACTCGCTGTTCGTGGTGAAGGCCAGGCACTCGATCTTCTACGAGACGCCTCTTCCGTATCTGCTCCGTCAACTGGGCGTCGGCCACCTGGTGCTCTGCGGTCAGGTGACGGAGCAGTGCGTTCTCTACTCGGCGCTGGACGCGCACATCCGGCATCTGGACCTTACGATTCCGGAGGACGGCGTCGCTCACATCCACGAGGATCTCGCCCGTGCCGGGCTGCGGATGATGGAGCGCAACATGGGCGCCGATGTCCGCCCTGCCGAGTCGGTCGCCTTCTGACCCGGCATTCCCCGTGGCAGCACCGGGGCCCGGAGCGGCAGCCCCGTTCTCCCGGTGTCCGACCGGAAGGAACCGATATGACCCGCGCGGCCCTGTTCGATGTGGACGGAACACTCGTGGACACCAATTACCTCCACGTCGGCGCCTGGTGGGAGGCTTTCCGCCAGGCGGGACACTCCGTGCCCATGAGCGCCGTGCACCGGGCGATCGGTCTCGGCTCGGACGACCTGATCGAGCATCTCCTCGGAGCCGACCGGGACCGCGATCAGGACGCGGCCATCAGCAGCGCCCATTCCGCTCTCTACGCGACCTGCTTCGACCGCCTTCCCGCGCTGAACAGTGCGGCCGATCTTCTGCGCACCCTGGCGGCACGGGGGTGGGCGGTGGTCCTGGCCAGCTCGGCGAGCGGTCCGGAGCTTCAGGCACTGCGCAAGGCCCTCGATGCCGACGACGCCATCCGCGACACGGCCGGCTCCGGCGATGTGAGCGAGGGCAAACCCGCTCCGGCGCCGATCCGCCACGCGATGGAGCTGGGCCGGAGGAACCAGCGACGAGACGGTGTACGTGGGCGACTCCGTCTGGGACATGAAGGCCGCGACCGGCGCGTCGGTCACCGCGGTGGCGCTCCTTTCGGGCGGCATTCCCCGCGAGGACCTGGTGGGCGCCGGGGCCGCCGAGGTGTACCGGGACCCGGCCGATCTGCTGGCGCACCTGGACACAGGCGTCTTCGCCCGCATCGGAGCGGCCGGCTGAGCGCGGGCGGACCCGCCTGCCCGCGAAGCGGCCCGGTCACGTCCCGTCGCGAGTCAGCCGGTAAGTTCGTCCGCCGCAGGCCCGGGAACCCGGTCCGGGAGAGTGATCCACGTCGAAGGTGAAGGACGGTTGATGTCTGCTGCGGAGCATGTGGGGCCGGTGCCGGGAATCCCGTGCTGGGTCAACTTGATGGTCGGCGACCTGCGGGCGGCGCAGACCTTCTACGCGGCAGTGCTCGGCTGGGAGTTCCGGACGAGTTCCCTGGCCAGCGGTTTCCTGGTGGCATCGGTCGGCGGCCGGCCGGTGGCGGGCATCGGCGAGCGGCGGCCGGGCCTGACCCCGCCCTCGGTGTGGACACCGTACTTCGCTGTGCGGGACGCCACGGTGACGGCCGCCCGCATCCAGGAACGCGGAGCCACTCTGGCCGTGGGGCCCGTGGCCCTGGGCGAGGGGCGGGCAGGACTGGCCGCCGACCGCGACGGGGCGGCGTTCGGATTCTGGGAGGGCCCCGGCCCCGCCTGGTCGGTGGGAGAGGAGAGCGCCCCCGCACGGCTGGATCTCCAGACCCGGGACGTGTTCGATGCCGCGGTCTTCTACGGAGAGGTCTTCGGCTGGGCCGACCAGCCGGGCATCGACGTCGCGTACCGGCGTGATCACGTCTTGGTCGAGCGGGACGGACGGCCTGCTCTGTCCCTGCGCGGCGGCGGCGTGCAGACGTCCGCGCAGCCGCAGACCAGGCCGCGCTGGCTGGTCAACTTCGCCGTCGGCGACGTCGAACGGGCCGTGGCCACCGCCATCGGTGCCGGGGGCGGCAAACCCCGGCCGGCGGCCTCCGCCTGGTCGCCCGAAGGGTTCTCAGGCGTCCTCCAGGACCCGGGCGGCGGACTGTTCACCCTCACCCAACATCGCACGTGACGGCCGGCGCGGCAGGACCGGCCGCCCGGAAGGAGCCGCGCCCCACGTCCGTGTCCGACACGGCGGCGGGCGCTGCCGCCTCGGTGATGACGGGGTCGCCGCGAGGAGAGCGCGGGCAGGGACCACCGTTCGGAGAACGCGCGTGTCCCGTCACCCGCTCGGCTCAGCCAAGCGGGTCCCGGTGGGCGCGTGCGCGGCGGCCGGCCGAGATCAGAGCGGTGGCGCCCCGTGCGCGGATCGCGGCCCGCGCCGCGTTGGCCCCTGGTCCGCCGTGCACACCGCCTCCCGGATGGGCGGCCGCGGACGCCAGGTAGAGGCCGCGGACAGGCGTCTCGGGCCGGCCGGTGCCCGGGACGGGCCGGAACACCAGCTGCTGATGGAGGCTGCTGGTTCCGCCGTTGATCGCGCCGTTGTGAAGGTTGCTGTCGGCGGCCTCCAGGGCGGGGGGAGGCAGGAGGCGTCTGGCCATGATGTGGCTCCGGAACCCGGGAGCGTAGCTCTCGATGCGCCGCTCCAGCCGGTCGGCGAACGTCTCGGCCTCGGCCGCGTTCCAGCGGCCGGTGAGTCCTTCCTCGCCGGCGTCGGACTTCACGCGGTGCGGCACATGGGTGTAGGCCCACGCCGATTCCGTGCCCTGCGGCGAGCGTGAGGGGTCGGCGGTGGTCATCTGGCCCAGCAGGACGAAGGGGCGGTCGGGGATCTGCCCCATGGCGATCTGGGCGGCGAACCGGGTGAGTTCGTCGACGCCCTCCGCCACGTGCACCGTGCCCGCCGAACGGGCGTCCGCCGCGCTCCATGGAATGGGCCGGTCCAGGGCCCAGTCCACCTTGAACGTGGCGAAGTCCCACTGGAAGCGCCGCAGGTCGCCGAGGACGCGGGGCGGCAGATGCTCCGGGGCGAGCAGGTCCAGATAGAGGGAGGGCGCCGACACATCGGCGAGCACGGCCTTACGGGCCCGTACGGCGTCACCGTTCTCCGTACGCACGCCCACCGCACGGCCCCGCCGCACCACCACCTCCGTCACTCGGCTGCCGCAGCGCACCTCGACGTTGCGGGCCCGCAGCCGCCGCACCAGTGCGGCTGTCAGGGCGCCGGCGCCCCCCTCGGGCACGGGGAATCCGTAACGCTGCCCGAGCATGGCCATCAGCCAGCCGAACCCGCCGCTCCCGGCGGCTTCGGGGGGCAGGTCGGCATGGAGCGCGTTTCCGGCCAGCAGGAGCCGCCCTCCCTGGCCGGCGAATTCCTCCTCGCCCAGCCGGCGTACCGGCAGGAGCAGGCTCCGGGCGAGGCGCAGGCCGTCCGCCGCACGCAGGTGGGCCGCCAGCGCGGCGGTGGCACGCACGGGCGGGAAGGGGGTGAAAAGGGCCCGCAGGACGTCGTCGCCCACCCGGTCCCACACCTGGCACAGGGACGTCCACGCCTCCCCGTCCCCGTCCACGAACCGGTCCAGTCCGGCCGCGGTGCCGGCCCGGTCCGCGTGGAGCACCGCGCAGTCGCCGTCGATCAGGGGATGGGCAAGCACGGACGGCGCGCGGCTCCACCGCAGCCCGTCACGGTGCAGATCCAGACCCGCCAGCACCGGGGAAGCGGCTGCCAGCGGATAGAACGCGCTGAACAGGTCGCTCACGAAGTCCGGGTGCACCCCCCGGTCGCTGCGTACGGCCCCGCCCGGCTCGTCCTGGCTCTCGAAGACCTCGACGCTCCACCCGGCGTCGGCGAGAAGATTGGCCGCGACCAGGCCGTTCGGCCCGCTTCCGATGACCACCGCGTCCGCCATCATCCATGGCCCTTCACTCGGGGGACGGTCCGGACGGTGCGCCGCCCACGGTGTGCACCGTCAGCTGTCGCTCGCCCGCTCGTCGACCACGGAGGCGAGGCGCCCCAGCATGGCCCGGTGACGGAGCTGGAGCAGCACGTCGGCCGCCGCGTTGTGCAGGCTGCCGCCCGCGCCCCGGAGCGGGTGCTCGTCGAGCTGCACCAGCGTCTCGTCGCCCCATGGCCGGATGTCGAAGGCGATGCGCGCCGAACCCAGCAAGCCGCTGTGCGCCTCCAGTTCGAGAATGCTCGGGCGTTCGAGCCGGCGCACCACGGTCCGGCCGTGGAACTCCTTCGGACCGACCCGCACGGTGTACTCGATCGAGGATCCGACCTCGGGCCAGTGCCCCTGCGCAGGGCGCGAGGCGGAGGTGCCGACCACCCATTCCCCGTACAGGTCCGGCCGTTCCAGTACCGACCACAGGGCCGACGGCGGGTGCTTGATCAGCTGATGACGTATGGCCATGAGCGTCTCCAGACGCGGCAGGAGTGCCAGAAGAATCCGTGATGCGTCGTCTTCCACCCTAAGCCGCCCGCAGCGACCCGACACTCCGCAGCGATCCGGGTCCGGACACGACGGCGACGGCCATTGGAGCGGCCGGATGACGCGTCTGCCGCAGCACGGAGCCGTTCTTGTCGCTCTCCGTCCTCGCCTCCGCTACGACTGGTGACGGGGCAGACTCCGGGCCCCGGGCGGCTCGCCGGGTGAGCGCCGGCGTCCGCCGGAGTCCACAGCGAGCGGCCGGCCTGTCGCGGAGGGAAGAATCCGCGCTCGGTCGGCTGGGCGCGGTGGACGGATTCACGCTCTCGTTGTGTCGGCGCCCGGTTTCTGGATACCGGCCCTTTCGTGCCTCTCGCGCACCACGCCTACGGATGGAGCAGTCATGAGCGACAACCGCCCCGAGTCCCCTGCCGGGCAGCCGGACGGGTCAGGCCCCGAAGAGGGCATCCCCGGAAAGCCCGCAAGCGCCGATCCCTCCCTGGCCGAGCCGACCACGGCCCGCGAGCCCCTGCCGCCGAAACCGGACCAGCGCGGGCCCGAGACGGTCAGCCCGACCGGGCAGGCCACCGGAGCGAACCCGGCACGGATGGCGCAGAGCGGCTCGTACCTGACCACCGCGCAAGGGGCACGCCTCCACGACACCGATCACTCGCTGAAGGCCGGGCCCAGGGGTCCGGTCCTGCTGCAGGACCATCATCTGCGCGAGAAGATCACCCACTTCGACCACGAGCGGATTCCGGAGCGCGTCGTCCACGCGCGAGGGGCCGCCGCGCACGGTGTCTTCCGCGGTTACGGTGCGGCGGCGAACATCTCGAAGGCGGCCTTTCTGGCTCAGGACGTGGAGACGCCGGTGTTCGTCCGGTTCTCCACCGTGCTCGGGTCGCGCGGTTCGGCCGACACCGTGCGTGACACCCGCGGCTTCGCGACGAAGTTCTACACCGAGGAGGGTGTGTTCGACCTCGTCGGCAACAACATCCCGGTGTTCTTCATCCAGGACGCGATCAAGTTCCCCGACATCATCCACGCGGGCAAGCCGCATCCGGACCGGGAGATCCCGCAGGCCCAGAGTGCGCACGACACGTTCTGGGACTTCGTCACCCTGCACTCGGAGGCGACGCACCACACGCTGTGGAACATGTCCGACCGGGGCATCCCGCGCTCCTACCGGATGATGGAGGGCTTCGGTGTGCACACCTTCCGCCTGGTCAACGCGGAGGGGGCGACGACGCTCGTCAAGTTCCACTGGAAGCCGAGGCTGGGCGTCCATTCGATGGTCTGGGAGGAGGCCCAGATCACGAGCGGGGTCGACCCGGACTTCCACCGCCGCGACCTCGCCGACGCCATCGAGGCCGGAGCCTTTCCGCAGTGGGAACTGGGGGTGCAGACCTTCCCCGACAATCCCGAGCAGATGTTCGAGGGTATCGACCTCCTCGACCCGACGAAGATCGTCCCGGAGGAACTGGCGCCGGTCCAGCCGATCGGGCTCATGACCCTGAACGCCAACCCGGCGAACTTCTTCGCCGAGACCGAACAGGTCGCCTTCCACGTGGGCAACCTGGTGCCCGGCATCGACGTGACCAATGACCCCCTGCTCCAGGGGCGCCTCTTCTCGTACGTGGACACCCAGCTCACGCGCCTGGGCGGCCCGAACTTTCCGCAGCTTCCGATCAACCGCACGCACGCGCCGGTCAACGACATGCTGCGCGACGGCATGCACCAGACGGCGGTGCACCGGGGCGTGGCTCCCTACCGGCCGAATTCGCTGGACGGTGGCTGCCCGTTCGTCGCCGGGGAGGACACCGGCGCCTACATCGAGGTACCGGTGGAGGTGGCGGAGGGAGCCAAGGTGCGGGAGGCGGCCGCTTCCTTCGACGACCACTTCAGCCAGGCCCGCCTGTTCTGGGTCAGCATGTCGCCCGTCGAGCGTGAGCACATCATCGGTGCGTACACCTTCGAACTGGGCAAGTGCTACGAGGAGAACGTCAAGCGGCGGGGTCTTGAGGCTCTCGCGCGGATCGACGGCGAGCTGTGCGAGCGGGTGGCCGCGGGGCTCGGCCTGCCGGCCCCCGCGCCCGAAGAGGCCCTGGCGTCGCCCGAACCCAGTCCGGCGCTGTCCCAGCTGGGACGGACCTGGCCCCCGGACGGCCGCGTCGTCGGCATCGTCGCCGACGACAGCGCGGACCTCGCTGCCGTGCGCGCGGCGCGCAGCGCCGTCCTGGAGGCCGGCATGGTGCCCCTGATCGTCGCACCGGCGGGCGGGAAGCTGGATACGGACGGCGATCCGGTCACGGTGCAGCGCACGTTCGCCACCGCCCGGTCCATCGAGTTCGACGCCGTGCTGCTGGCCGGGGTGCCCGGAGCGGGCGCCGACGCGATCGGTGCGCGGGACGCGAAGGCGGGGGATCCTCAGGGCGCGGCCGCCGCGGCGGATCCGCGGGTACTGATGCTGGTGGCCGAGGCGTTCCGGCATGGCAAGGCGATCGGCTTCTGGGGCGGCGCGGACGCGGTGCTCACGGCGGCGGGCGTCCCCACGGACGCGGCCGGGGTCGCCTCGGGCGGGAGCGAGGAGGTGGTGCGGGAGGTCACCACGCTCCTGGGCGGCCACCGGGCCTGGGAGCGCTTCCCGGTGTCGGGCGCGTAGGCGAGCGCACTCTCCCGCCGCCTGCGCACCCGGGTGGCAGACAGGCCCACGGCCTGGCACGCGCCGCCTGCCGACGAGCGGCGGGAGAGTCCCGAAGCCGTCAGGCGTGGGGCAGGCGGCGGAAGGGCCGAGGCTGGGCAGCGGGCACCCGGTCGGCCGCCGTCCCGCGCGTGATCCGCCGACGCCGGCCTCCCGGAGGGATCGCCGTACGCGGGCCGGCGACCGGGCCGAGGAAGAGGTGGCCCACCCCTGCGCGTCGGCTGTGCGGCCGGCGAACGGAATTTCGGGTTCAGTTCGGGGGAGGGCGGCCGAAGAAGGAGTCGTAGCCCGGTGGCAGCTGGAGCAGGATCCGGCGGGTCAGCTCCTCGCCTGCCGCGTCGGCGGTCACGCTCAGCACGGCGCTGACGTCCCAAGCCGCGGTCTGTTCGGTGGCTCCCTCGATCCACGCCGCGGTTGCCCGCAGGAACCGCTCCGGAGAGAGCGGCTCCGTGGCCTGCAGGGGGTTGAGCAGAATCAGGGCGAAGGTCTCGGGAAGCCGGGCGGCCAGCTCGGCCCGGACCTCACCCACCACATGCGCCCCCAGCAGTGCCACAACCGTACGCGCGGCCCGCTCGGCCTCCTGAGCCGTTTCGTACTCACCTCGTTCCTGCACCGTGCTGAGAAACGCTTCCCATCGCATGACCGCACTGTCCTTCTGGAGAGGGGTGAACAGGGCAGGACATCGGGGGAGAAGGGCGTCCTGCCCTGCGCTTCGCAGCAGGCCGGAGGCCTGACAGTCAGCCGCTGATCTGTTTGTGCCCGGAGTTCGTGCCGATGGTGATCTTGCGGGCCTTGGCGCGTTCGGCGATCGGGATGCGCAGAGTCAGCACCCCTGCCTCGTAGTCGGCCGCGATGCGCTCGGTGTCCAGGGCGTCTGCCAGCACCACCTGGCGGGAGAACGCGCCCAGGGGACGCTCGGACAGCTCCATCTGTACGTCATCCGCCTTCGTGACGGGGCGGCGCTCGGCCTTGACGGTGAGCATGTTGCGTTCGACGTCGATATCGAGCGCTTCCTGATCGACCCCGGGCAGGTCGAAGGCGATGACATACTCCTCGCCCTCGCGGTAGGCATCCATCGGCATGGCCGAGGGCCTCGACCAGGTGCCGGTCACGCCGGTCAGTTGCTGAGCGAGCCGGTCGAGTTCGCGGAACGGGTCAGTGCGCATCAGCATCGCGAAACACCTCCACTGGCCTGAGGGGACTGTCGATGCGGTTTGTCCGATTTCTGTTGTAACATGTCATCCAAATGATGACAAGGCACATGTCGTCCAAAGGGTGACGTTGGGGAAGGGATCTTCATGGCGGCTGGCCCCGGGGCTCGTGACACGCCGTTCTTCGCCGCCGCCGCGGCGCTGAGCACCATCGACGAGACCATCCGGACCGCCCGGGCCTCCGGAGCCGGGTCGCGGGGCGAAGAGGCCAGCGCGGCCCAGGCCCTGGCCGCGCTGCTCCTTCTGCGGGAGCTGCGCGATCAGCTCGCACAATGGGAACCGGGCTTCATCGAGGCTGCCCGCGCCGCAGGGGCGAGCTGGGCCGACCTGGCCCACCCCATGGGAGTCGCCAGCCGCCAAGCCGCCGAGCGCCGCTACCTGCGCGTACGTCCGGGAGCACCCGGAGCCACGGGCGAACAACGCGTCCGGGCCACCCGCAGTCGCCGCGCCGCGGACCGCACCGTCATCGCCTGGGCCCGTACCAACGCCGCGGACCTGCGCCAGCTCGCCGGGCAGATCACCGCCCTCACCGACTTGCCCACCGAGGCCGGTGCCTTGCTGGCTCGTCTCGCCGAAGCCCTCGGGGACAGCGACGCCGCCGGCCTCGTGGGCCCACTCGCCGTCGTTCAGCCTTTTCTCCGGGCCGGCCACCCCGACCTCGCCGCCCGCGTCGACACCATGACGAAGAGCGCAGACCAGCTCCGTCAGGTCGTGTAGAGCGGTGCCCACACGCTCGTCGGCTCTCCGCGGGCCGTGACCTCGGTGCTCGGCGTGGTTCGAGCCGGCCGCCGGACCTCAGCGACCGGCCGCGGACGCGTGCCGCCTCGGATCCCACGCCCTCGCCGGGCCCAGCCGTCGCTTGCGACTGAGAACAGGCCGAGAATGTAGGCAGACGCACTGCACGAGGAGCCGCGATGCGTTCTGAACGACGGGTGGGCAGCGAAGAGCCAGGGGCGGTCAAGGGCGTTGGCCGTTCGCAACCCGCCGGGACTGCCGCGCTCCGGGGGAGACGCGGATGTCCTCTGCGATGAGCACGGCCTGCGGCTCGCCCGCGCCGCCGACTTGAGCCGTCCGCGACCCACGCACCTCATTGGGACATCCCGGCATGATCCCGGCACGTCCTGCCACGGGGCCGCGGACTGCGGGCTCGGCACGTCGTTCCGGCGCTGCCGCACCACGCCCACTGCCCCTTGCGGGGCGGAGGGTGGCGGTACCCACCTTGCCGAGGAGGGACGATGCAGAACAACCGACGAAGTTTGACGCTGGACGGGCCCGTGGTCGTGGGGACCGACGGCACACCGGACGCCCGCCGGGCCGTGCGCTGGGCGGCAACCGAGGCCGACTCCAGGGAACAGCCCCTGACCGTCGTGCACGCCACCAGGACCGAATCCAGGCGTCCCCATCTGTCCGTGAAGGGCATCTGGCAGGCGAAGGACCACGCGGGCGACGTGCTGGCCGAGGCGGAGGCGCTGGCGGGAGCGACCGCTCCCGGTGTCACGGTCTCGACGGCCTCGTGCCCGTCCGACACCGCCGCCTGTCTGCTCGGGCAGGCCGGCCAACAGGGCACCGTGGTCGTCGGGACGCGCGGGCACGGAGGGTTCCTGGGGCTGCTCGTGGGCTCCGACGCCCTGCGCGTCGCTGCCCGGGCCACGGTTCCCGCCGTCGTGGTTCCCCCGCGTGAACGCGACCGGCCGGCCGGGGTCGTCATGGTTGCCGCGCGGGATGACCGGGACCGGGAGGCCGTACGTCTCGCTGCGGATCTGGCGCTGCGGCGCGGGGCCGCGTTGCGGGTCGTGAGCGTGTGGATCTTCCTGGAGAACGTCGGCAGCATGGCGACGATGTTCGATGACCCGTCCGGACTCGCGGCCGCCGAGAGCGCCGAAGTCTCACGGCTCGTCGCGCGGTTGCGTGAGGAGCGACCAGGTCTGGACGTCGCCCACGACGTCGTGCGTGCCGCATCCGCGGCCGCCGTGCTGGTCGCGGCCACCGCGGAAGCGGATGCCGTGGTCATCGGCTCCCGCCGCCGGTCGCTCCCTGTCGGTGCGCCCCTGGGCCACGTGACCCACGCCGTGCTGCACCACGCACACTGCCCGGTGCTTCTGACCCCGCCGGCCCAGCCATGACGTCCTCCGCAGGCGTTACGCGTGGTGGCGGGCGGATACGTCCTGCCGTCACCTGAAGGTGTCCGCGGCCCGCGGCTCACCGTCCTGTGCCGCACCCTGTCGCCCCGGGCAAGGGATCAGCCGTGCTCCTCGCCCCGCCATGCGCCGCACCCGGTTCGGCGATCAGCCCGGTCACGCGCGCGTCGGACCGAGCGGACCAGCCCGGCGGGGCGCGCATCGCCGTCGGTCATGTTGTCCCGTTCGCAAGCCACGGCTTCTCCCGCCATCCCCGCCGGCTTCATCGGCTGCTTCCCGGCGACTGCGGGCGGATCAGGTCCCACGCGCCGCCACAGCGGTGTCGGAAGCGGTCGCCGTAGCCACGTCCCGGGGGTAGGTCCGCAGGGCCAGCAGGCCCAGCAGGCCCGCGGCGACGACGGGGGCCAGGCAGACCAGGAACGTCCATTTCAGTCCGTCGGCGTCGAAGACGTCGGCGGACAGATAGCCGAAGACCAGTGGTGCCGCCAGCTCCCCGCATGTGCGCAGGACGGTCCGCGCGGCTTCCGACGTCCCCCACAGGCCGGAGGGAACGACATCGAGGCGCGCGGCGTCCATCGGCGGGTTGGTGGCGGCCACGGCGGCCACGCCGACGACGAGCAGGGGTAGCGCGACCAGCGGCGACGAGGTGAGAATCGCGGGCACGAGCGCGAGTGGCGAGACGAGCAGGGACACCACGGGAACGATGATGCGCCCGTTCGGGTTGCCGCCCCGCAGAAGCCGGTCCGCTACACGGCCGCCGATGTACAGCCCCACGAGGCCTCCCGCTCCGGACCCGATGATCAGGGCGCTGGCCTGTACACGGCTGACGCCGTACTGCTCGCCGGCGAAGAGGACCGCGAACGTGCGGACACCGGCGAAGAAGAAGTAGCCCAGGGACGAGGCCACGATCATGATCACGATGGTGCGGACGCGCAGCACGTACC
Organism: Streptomyces sp. OR43; assembly: GCF_008042275.1. Taxonomy (GTDB): domain Bacteria; phylum Actinomycetota; class Actinomycetes; order Streptomycetales; family Streptomycetaceae; genus Streptomyces. Next base: position 3,573,692 of record NZ_RDBK01000043.1, read on the forward strand.
AAAGGGCCTTGCGCACCGGCAGGTGACGCGGATCGTCCCGCAGAACCGCCTCGCGGCGAGGAGAGACCCGGTGCTGGACGACGACGCGGCGTACCGCGTCATGGGCGCGGTGTGTGCGAGCGGAGACCGTCTCCTCGCCAGATGCGGAGGAAGCCGCGGCCACTTCTCCGCGGGGTGGCCGGCTCGTCCCTGACTGTCCGCCCCGTGTCGGCTCCCGAGTACGCCACACGTACCACGACAGCAGGATCGCCGGGAGGGCGGGCCAGGCGACCGCGAACCGCCAGGACGCGAACGAGGTCACAGCGGTCGTCACCACCAGGCCGATCCCGGTGCCCAGGAACTCGCCCATGAGGACGTAGGCGTACAACTGGGCCCGCCGGCCGGCGGGGAAGTAGTCACCGACCAGAGAGGCGACCGTCGGACCGGCGGTCGCGGTGACCGCACCGAGTGCTGCCCGCGCCACGAGGAACCAGGTGAACGACGGCGCCACGGCGGACATGACGGTCGCGACCGCCCACAGCATCACGCTGCCGCCGAGCAGCCGGACCCGGACCACCCGGTCGGTCAGGACTCCGACGGGGAAGGTGAAGGCGGCGCCCGTCAGCGAGGTGATGGACGCGATCAGGCCCAGGGCCGCATGGCCGATCCCGAAGGCGTCCTCCAGGCTTTGCGCGTTCACCGACAAGGTGCCCTTGTCGGCCCCGTCCAGGCTGACCACGGAGGCGAGCACCAGGACGGGCTGCAGGTAGGCCACTCCTCCCACCCGGCCGGCGGCCCGCTCGTAGATCCGGCGGGCGGCGCCGGCCATGGTGCGGCCGGGCCATCTGCGGGGCATGGCACCACCGTTCGTCAGCGGAAAGGCTCATGGGGTCCGTACATGTGGCGGGGTGTCACTGCCCGCTGATCAGTCCGCCGTGGTGTCGGCGAGGATCAGGTCGGTCACCGCCCTCAGGCCGCCTTCGGCGAGTGCTTTGCGCTGGCGGTCGGCGGGCGTTCCCTGCCGCAGCAGACGGTGGACGAGTGCGGAGAGCTCCCGTGTCTCCCCTGTGGCGTCCAGCACCGGCGTGATGTGCTCCATCAGCCGGGCGACCGCGTCACCGGCGCTGACGCGTGCACCGGTGGCGGTGATCAATTGGCCGGTGAGGCCGTACCGGGCAGCCTGCCATGTGGCCGCCTGGAGCACTTCCATGGGGCTGTGGAGGACGGGCGTTCCCGCTTCGATCGCCCGGATGGCGGTCATCACCAGCGCGCGCACGATGCCGGCGAACATGACGGCCTCGTCCGCCCGCAGCTGGACGTCGCAGCACCGCACCTCGACGGTCGGATAGCGGTCGGAGAGCCGGGCCTGCCAGTACAGCTGTCCTGTGTCACGGATGATCCCGCTCCGCGTGAGCGTCTCGATCCGCCGTGCTTCGTCCGCGGCGTCCTCGAAGGCGGGGGGCGGCCCGCTGACGGGCCAGCGGTCGAAGAGAACCGTGCGCCAACTGGCGAATCCCGTGTCCTGCCCGTCCCAGAACGGCGAGTTCGCGGACATCGCGACGAGGACGGGAAGCCAGGGCCGCAGCCGGTTCAGGACTGCCACGCCCACTTCACGACTGGGCACCGAGGTGTGCACGTGCATTCCGTTGATCAGTTGCTCGGCCACCAACTGAGGAGCCTGTGACCGCAGGGCCCGAAAGCGCGCCAGCTCGGTCACGGGGGCGGAGGAACCCTTGCGGGGCGGCGTGCCGCAGGCGGCGAGCCGGCATCCATGGGCCTCGGCAGCGGCGTTGGCCGCGAGCCGGAGCCGCAGCAGATGACCGCCGAGCTCTTCCAGCCGTTCGCACACGGGCGTGGCCACCTCGATCTGCACCTGAAGGAGCTCGGGCTGTACCTCGTCCTCCCCGACACTCACGGCCATTCCCGCGGCAGCTCTCACCTGCTCTCCCGCGGCGACCGGCAACCCGGTCACCGGGTCGAGCAGCACGTATTCTTCTTCCACTCCGAAGGTGACCCATTCCATCGGGTCAGTCTCACTGGTCGGCCCACGGCATCGACGCAGGACACGACGACCCCGTGCGCGTGCCCCCTGCCCGGTCGTGCGGGTCTTCCGGCGGCCTCGCCGGGGCCCCCGTCCAGCGGTCGCCCCGTCAGGTGGGCGACGACCGTCTCGGACCCTCGCCTCCGCGTCGGCGAGGGGCGGGCGATACGGCGTCATGTCGCGGACGGCCGGGACAGCGGGCCGGACGGGCGAAGTTCTCCGCCTTTCCGTTTCCGTCCGGGGCCATCGGGCAGCGACGACATATGGACCACTCGAAGGCACCCGTTCTGGAAGCACTCGAGGCGTACCACGCCGAGCGACAGACGCCGTTCACCCCGCCCGGCCACAAACAGGGCAGGGGCGCCGACCCCAGAGTCCGCGCCGTTCTCGGGGACGCCGTCTTCTACTCCGACGTACTCGCCATCAGCGGGCTCGACGACCGCACCTCCTCGCACGGCGTCCTCGCCGAGGCCCAGGCGCTGATGGCGGACGCCGTCGATGCCGAGCACACGTTCTTCTCCACGTGCGGGAGCTCTCTCTCCGTCAAGGCCGCCATGCTGTCGGTCGCGGGCCCGCACGAGACACTGCTCGTCGGCCGGGACGCGCACAAGTCCGTGATCTCGGGGCTCATCCTCTCCGGCGTGCGCCCCATCTGGGTCGATCCGCAGTGGGACGGCGACCGGCATCTCACGCACCCGCCCTCCAGCGAGTCCTTTCACGCGGCCTTCCGGGAGCACCCCGAGGCCAAGGGAGCGCTGGTCACCAGCCCGACTCCCTATGGGACCTGTTCCGATCTCTCCGCCATCTCCGCCGTCTGCCACGGGTACGGCAAGCCGCTGATCGCCGACGAGGCGTGGGGCGCGCACCTGCCTTTCCACCCCGACCTGCCCTCGTGGGGCATGGACGCCGGTGTGGACGTATGCGTCACCTCGGTGCACAAGATGGGCTCGGGGCTGGAACAGAGTTCCGTGTTCCACCTGCAGGGCGACCTGGTGGACCGGCACGTGCTCAGCTCGCGTGAGGACCTGCTCGGAACGACGAGTCCGTCCAGTCTCATCTACGCGGCGCTGGACGGCTGGCGGCGGCAGATGGTCGAACACGGGCGCGCCCTCTACGACGATGCCCTGTCCCTGGTCGCGGGCGTGCGGTCCCGTATCGACGAGATCGACGGCATGCGTGTGCACGGCCGCACCGACTTCTGCGGACCGGGACGGGCCGCGGACATGGATCCTCTGCAGGTCATCGTGGACATCACCGGCCTGGCCGTCTCCGGGTACAGCGCGGCGGACTGGATTCGCGAGCACCACCGCGTCAACCTGCACCTCAGCGACCATCGCCGGATCAGCGCGCAGTTCACCCACGCCGACGACGAGGAGTCGGCGGAGCGGCTGCTCACCGCCTTCGAGGACCTCGCCCGGCATGCCGAGGACCTGCGGCCGGCGCCCGAGATGCATGTCCCCGGGCCCGCGGAGCTACGGCTGGAGCAGGTCGTGCTGCCCCGTGACGCCTTCTTCGGTCCCACGGAGCAGGTGTCCTGGCAGAAGGCGGCAGGCCGCATCAGTGCCGAGATGCTCACCCCGTACCCGCCGGGGATCCCCGCCGCGCTGCCCGGCGAGCGGCTGACCCAGGAGGTACTGGCGTACCTGCGCGGCGGGGTCGACGCCGGCATGGTGGTCCCCGACGCGGTGGACGGCGAAGTGCGGAGCGTGCGCGTCGCCGTGGAGAAGTGAGCTGTCGCCATGACCAGCCCGTCGCAACCTGCCGGAAGGCCGGACCGCCCGGTGCCGTCGGCCCTGTCCGCCCTCCACGACCGGATCACGCGGGAAGTCTCCGACCGCGCCGCACGTCTCTGGGACGTCGCGCTCGCCCTGCACCGTGATCCCGAGCTCGCTTTCGAGGAGTACTTCGCGGCGGACCTGCTCTCGGGCGAGCTGGAGCGCGCCGGTTTCGCGGTGACCCGCGGGGTCGCGGACATGGGCACCGCGTTCGTCGCCGAAGCCGGGGACGGGAACCGGCCCCGGGTGGCGCTGCTCCTCGAGTACGACGCACTGCCCGGTCTGGGGCACGCCTGCGGCCACAACCTGATCGCTGCCGCCGGACTCGGCGCCGCACTCGCACTGCACAGCGCACTCCGGTCAGAACCGGGGCCGGGCCCGCCGGGCACAGTGATGGCGGTGGGGACGCCGGCCGAGGAAGGAGGCGGAGGGAAGGCAGTACAGGTGGCAGCCGGTGTCTTCGACGACGTCGATGCCGCCCTGATGTTTCACCCCGGCGTCAACGACTGGGTCCGGGCGCCACTGACGGCCCAGATCCAGCTTCGAACGGTCTTCCACGGACGCGCCGCCCACCCCACCGGGAACCCCACCGACGGCGTCGACGCGCTTGCCGCCCTCGTCCAGATGTTCGGGGCGCTCAACGTGCTGCAGCGGCGCCTGCCTCCAGGGAGCCATGTCCAGGGCATCGTCACGGACGGCGGTCGGGCGACGAACATCGTCCCGGCGCGCGCGGAAGGCCTCTTCGGCCTCCGCGCGGCGACCACGGATGCGCTGGAGGCGTTGGTCGCGCAGGTCACGCGGTGCGCGCAAGGCACCGCCGACGCCACGGGCACCACGGCGGAGACGTCGCGAGCCACCACGGGATACCACCATTTCCGCGACAACGACGTGCTCTCCGACCGGTTCGCGCGGCATCTCCGCGCGGCCGGAATCACCCTGGGCCCGCCGACGCCCGGAGTGTTCCTGGGCTCGTCCGACATCGGCAACGTGAGCACGGCAGTCCCGTCCATCCATCCTTTCGTGGCCATCCTCGGACCCGGACATTCGGATCACACACCGGAGTTCGCCGAGGCCGCGGCGGGGGAGAGCGCGCGTCGCGTGATGCTCGCCTCGGCACTTGCCCTGGCCCGCACCGCTGCGGACCTGCTCGTCGAACCGGGGTTCAGCGAGATGGCGTGGAAGCGGCAGCGGGAGAAGCCCGCGGCGGGCACCTGACCGGCCCGGCGGAACGGGGCGTGGCGCGGCAGGCGGATGGCCGGACGTTACGAGAAGGCCGTTGCGGGTACCGATGTGCGGTCGGTGCAACGGGCGCCGCGGGTCCTGACCGGGAGGTACGTATGGAGTCTTCGGTTGACCGGATCGCACAGCCGTGGGGCAGCCGTACTCCGTACGCCCGGGGTGACGCGTGGCCCTGCCGGACGGACGCCCGTCTGACGGCGGGTGTGGAGCCCGACGAGGTGGAGCGGTGGGTGCAGGCTGCTTCGATTCTTCATTCCGACGGCGACGCCATGGACATCGCCGTCAAGGACGGCCGGATGGTGGGTGTGCGCGGCCGGGCGGTGGACCGTGTCAACCGTGGCCGGCTGGGGCCGAAGGACGTGTTCGGCTGGCAGGCCAACGCCTCCGCGGACCGGCTGACCAGGCCGCTGGTCCGTCGCGACGGAAAGCTCGTGGAAACGGACTGGCACACCGCCATGTCGCTCGTGGCCGGTCGTTCGCGTGACCTGCTCCAGGAGCGGGGCCCCGGTTCGATCGGCTTCTACACGTCAGGCCAGTTGTACCTGGAGGAGTACTACACGCTGGCGGTCGCAGCCCGGGCCGGCATCGGCACCAACCATCTGGACGGCAACACCCGCCTGTGTACGTCGACGGCGGCCGAGGCGCTCAAGGAGTCCTTCGGCTGCGACGGTCAGCCCGGTACGTACGACGACATCGACCACGCCGACGTCATCGCGCTGTTCGGTCACAACCTGGCCGAGACGCAGCCCGTTCAGTGGATGCGTATCCTCGACCGGCTCGAGGGAGGCGATCCGCCGCGTCTGGTGTGTGTGGATCCGCGGCCCACGCGGGTCGCCCGCGCGGCCACCGTGCACCTGGCTCCGCGCGTGGGAACCAATGTGGCGCTGCTCAACGCGCTCCTGCACGAGATCATCCGCACCGGCCGCGTCGATCACGACTATCTCGCGGCCCACACCGTCGGCTTCGAGGAGCTGGCGAAGATGGTCGAGGACCGTACTCCCGAGTGGGCGTCGGGTATCTGCGACGTTCCCGCGGCGCGGATCGTGGAGGCAGCGGAGGTACTCGGCACGGCCGACAGCCTGTTGTCCACCGTCCTGCAGGGTGTCTACCAGTCCCACCAGGCCACGGCCGCCGCGGTGCAGATCAACAATCTGCATCTGCTGCGCGGCATGCTGGGGCGGCCGGGCGCCGGCGTGCTGCAGATGAACGGGCAGCCCACCGCGCAGAACACCCGGGAGTGCGGTGCCGACGGAGACCTGCCCGGGTTCCGGAACTGGCAGAACGACCAGCAGGTGGCGGACCTCGCGAAGGTGTGGAACGTCGAACCCTCGACGATCCCGCATTACGCCCCGCCCACCCATGCCATGCAGATCTTCCGGTACGCGGAGCAGGGCTCGATCCGGATGCTCTGGATCAGCGGCACCAATCCGGCCGTGTCCCTGCCCGAGCTGTCCCGGATCCGTTCGATCCTGTCCCAGGAACGGCTGTTCGTCGTCGTCCAGGACCTGTTCCTCACGGAGACGGCTCAACTGGCGGACGTGGTTCTGCCGGCGGCTACATGGGGCGAGAAGACCGGCACCTTCACCAACGCGGACCGCACCGTGCATCTGTCCGACAAGGCCGTGGAGCCGCCGGGCGAGGCGAGGCCGGACCTCGACATCTTCCTCGACTACGCGCAGCGCATGGACTTCCGGGACAAGGACGGCGCACCGCTGATTTCCTGGCACGATCCGGAGTCCGCGTTCGAGGCGTGGAAGCGCTGCAGCGCCGGGCGGCCCTGCGACTACACCGGCCTCACCTACGGGCTGCTCCGCGGCGGCAGCGGCATCCAGTGGCCTTGCAACGAGCAGGCGCCGGAGGGAACCAACCGCCTGTACACCGACGGCATCACCTGGGCGCACGCCGACGTGTGCGAGTCCTACGGCAAGGACCTCGTCACCGGGGCGTCCGTCACAGCGGTCGAGTACCGCTCCCTCAACCCGGACGGCAAGGCGGTGATCAAGGCCGCCGAGTACCTCCCGCCGCACGAGTGGCCGAGTGACGACTATCCCTTCCAGTTGACGACCGGACGCACCCTCTACCACTTCCACACCCGCACCAAGACGGGCCGCGTGCCCCAACTGAACGCCGCGGCCCCCGACGTGTGGGTCGAGATCTCCGCCTCCGACGCGGAAGCCCGGGAGCTCGGCGAGGGCGACCTCGTCGAGGTCACCAGTCCGCGTGGCGCCCTGCGAGGGCGGTTGAGGATCACCGACATCCGGGCCGGCCTGCTGTTCGTCCCCTTCCACTACGGCTACTGGGACACGGACTCCGGCTCGGGACCGGACGACTCGACCCCGCCGCGCGCGGCGAACGAGACCACCGTCACCGACTGGGACCCGGTGTCCAAACAGCCGCTGTTCAAGACGGCCGCGGCCGCCGTCACCCTGCTGGAGAGGAGCTCCGGCCGTCCGGCGCCGGCGCCCACGACCACAGCGTCCGCGCCCTCCCGTGCGGCCGGCGTCCGCCCCACCCGAGGCGGCGCCACAGCCCGCGTCACCGAGACAACCGGCACGTACCGGCACGAGACCGCCGGAGGCGCACAGTGAACGGCATCAACCTCACCCTGCGCGCGCTGCACCACGGAGAGCGGCACCTGGCCAAGGAACTGGCCGTCGTCGCCGAACGCCACATCACCGAGCACGAGATCCACCACCTCGCCATGGACCTGGTTACTTGGTCGAACGAGGCCTGCGTCCGCCTCGCGGAGACAGCCGGCCACTACGGCCTGGCTCTCGACGGTCCCGCGCACGCGTCCACATCCGGCCTGATGCCGGCGATTCGTGAGAAGACCGCCGAAGCCATGGATGCCCGGCCGGAGCCAGGTCTCCTCCTGCTGAAGGATCTGCGCGGTATCCACCTCGCCGCAGTGGGTAACTCCCTGTACTGGGAGATGCTCGCCCAGGCGGGGCAGGCAACGAAGGACACGCGCCTGCTGGACCTGGCATCGTCCTGCCACCCCCGGACCCTGCGGCAGATGCGCTGGTCCAACACCATGATCAAGAATCTCTCACCCCAAGTCCTCACCAGTCTCTGACCTGCCCGGCCGCACACCTCGGTGTCGCCGGCCGGGCCGGTCTTCCGGCGAAGCGATCGTTGCCGCGGCGATGTCCGGCCGGCGCTCATCGAACGCCTCGTCGTGATCGCGGGGGCAGCGGGAATACCTTGCCCCGCAGGTGTGGGGCCGCGGATCACGGATACCCGGAGGAAGGACGCACGGGTGTGAAGGAGGAGGCGGTGGAGTGAGTCCAGACGTCGAGCTACGGATCGGGCGACGCAAGGTCAACGTCAAGCGGGCCGACAAGGTGTTGTTCCCGAGGGACGGCATCACGAAGGCCGATCTCGCCGAGCACTACCGGCGTGTGGCGCCGCGGATGCTGCCCGAGCTGCGCGGCAGGCCCCTGATGCTCGAGCGGATGCCGGACGGCATCGACGGAGACCGCTTCTATCAGAAGGAGGTCTCCGGCTACTTTCCCGAGTGGATCCATCGTGCCACGGTCGCCAAGGAAGACGGCGAGGTCACGCATGTGGTCTGCGACGACACCGCGACCTTGGTCTATCTCGCGGGCCAGGCGTGCATCACCCCGCACCGCTGGCTGAGCCGCGCCGACGAACCGCGCCGGCCCGACCGCATGGTCTTCGACCTGGACCCGCCCGCCGACGACTTCGCGCCCGTACGCCGAGCGGCGCACCGCCTGCACGAACTGCTCGAGGAGCTGGACCTCCCCTCGGGCCTGATGACCACAGGCTCACGGGGGCTGCACGTCGTCGTACCGCTGAACCGGCGCGATGACGCCGACGACGTGCTGGCGCTCGCCCGCGCCATGGCCGGGACGCTTGCCTCGCGGTACGAGCAGGAGCTGACGACCGAGCCCCGCAAGGACGCCCGCAAGGGACGCCTGTACCTGGACGTCGCACGCAACGGCTACGCCCAGACCGTGGTCGCGCCGTTCGCCGTCCGGTCCAGGCCGGGCGCGCCCGTGGCGGTCCCGCTGGACTGGGACGAACTGGACGACCCCGAAGTGACCGCACGCCGCTGGACGGTGACCGACCTCGGTGACCGCTTGGAGAAGGACCCGTGGGAGGGGCTCGGGCGCCGCGGCCGCGGCGTGACCGCGGCGAACCGGCGCCTGCGAGGGCCGGCACGGAGCGCGGGTGCCGCGCGCCGGGACTGACCTCCCTCATGGAGAGAGCCCGTACACGAGCGGCAGCCTCTGCAGCCGGGCAGAGGCCCGGCCCGTCCCGAACGGCTACACCGGGGGCATGGGCGTCATGACGAAGCCGCTTCGTGGTGCCGTGGGCATGCGATGCAGCGGAATGCCCAGGTTCTGGGCGGGCACGTCGTAGCGCAGTCCGGCCAGCAGAGGGACCAGGGTTTCGAGGACCGTCAGCGTGACGTCCTCCCCGGGGCAGCGGTGGTTGGTGGCGGGGTCGCCTCCGCCCTGGGGCACCAGTTCGTCGCGGTCGGGCTCGTGACCCACGAAACGGCCCGGGTCGAACGTGTACGGCTCCGGCCAGAGGCCCGGGTCGTGGTTCTGCCCGTACAGGTCGAGCAGGACCATGCTGCCGACCGGAATGTCCTGCCCATCCCAGCGTAGATCGGCTGCGGCGAGCCCGCCGACGAAGGGCGCGAAGGGATAGAACCGTCGGACCTCGTGGGCGAAGGCGCGGGCGTAGGCCGCGTCGCCGGCGGCGAGGCGCTCGCGGTGTCCCGGCCAGCGGTGCAGGGCATGCGCGGCGAAGGTCAGGAACCAGGTGACAGCGACCGTCGGGCGGAGCACGTTCAGGACCTCGACCGCCGCGGTATCCGGGTCCAACGGTTGGCCCTCGGCGTCACGGTGGGCGGCCACGGCCGCAAGCACCGAACCCGCGGGAGCCGGTTGCGTCCCGTCGCGGGCCGCCTCGACAAGCCGGCCCAGACGTTCTTCCTGACGGCTGCGGGCACGGCGGGCCCGTAGGTGACGGGGCCCCGGCGTGGCGAAGCCGTCGACCATGGCGACCAGATCGCGGGCCATCTCCTCAGTGCCGGCATCGTCGAGGGGCACGCCGGACCAGCCGCAGACTGAGCGCGTGAGCAGCAGGCTCGACTCGTCGAAGAGCACGACCTGGTCGCGGCCCGCCCACCGCTGCCGGGCGAGGTCCCACTCGGCCCTGAGCTGCTCCGCCAGGGAGCCGAGTCCGCCGCGGTCTTTGAGCAGGGACATGAACAGGGATTTGCGTACCCGGTGTTGGCGGCCGTCGAGCGTGTGCACGGCCCCGCGTCCGAAGAGAGTGTCGAGGACGGGGCCCGGCAGTGCGCCATGGCGCTCGATGTGGCTCTCGTCGTAGAAGAAGCGCACCGCTTCGGGGCCGTGGAGGGCCACAGCGTTCTTTCCCAAGAGACGGCAGTGCACCGGCTTGCCGCCGCTGCGGCGACGACGGTCGGGCAACCACGCGTATCCCTGGGCCATCAAGGCCAAGGTGCTGTCGAGCACGTAGAGCCTCCCTCTGCTGTGAACGTGCCGGGTACGGGGCGGTGAGAGGTACACGGGCATACGGGTACGTACGCACGGGGGTTGCGAACGGAGCCGGCCGGGGCAGCGGTCAGGCGCCGCGTTGGCGGACGTCTTCTTGCGCGTCCTCGTTGGGGGACAGCGCGTCAGAAGCCTCGCCGTCCTGGCCACCCCGCTCCCCGTCGTCGTCCACGAGGTTCGTCTCGGTCTGTTCCGCCTCGTGCAGAACCTCGCCGGCGGCCGTGGCGGGATGCTCCTCGTCCCGTGCGGGTTCGTGCTTGGGGTGGTGCGTGCTCATGGGTCTCCTTGATCACATGGCTCCCACTGACCGGGCCCCGCGGGCCCGGGGGCGCTGCGGTTGTCGGTCAGCGGCCGAGGGCCTTGGCCAGCTGCTGTTTGTTCATGGACGACCGGCCGTCGATGTTGCGCTTCTTGGCCTCCGCGTACAGCTGATCCTTTGTCTGCCCCTCAGAGCCACTGTGCGAGCGCTCGCCGCCGCGCTGGGAGGCGGACTTCTTGTCCCGCGTGGACGTCCTTCCGGCCGTTTTCGACTCGCCGGAACGGGCGCGTTCCTTGTTCACGGTGCGCGCCGCGATCTCCTTCGCACGTCCTTCGGAGGCGCCGCGCTTCTCCGCGCCTTCCTTGATGTGCTCGTACTGACGCTCTCGCTTCTTGCTGGAACCCTGCGGCATGACGTACCCCTTCCCAACCGGATACGGTCCGCCGGGCGGGCTGCCCGACGGTTTTCCGCGTACCCTCCGGCGGGCCTCTCATCCATGACCCGGACGGATCCCATCTGACCTGAAGTCCTGGCAGGTGTGCGAGCAGGCGGCGACCGAACGGATGATGAGGAACCCCGCGCATCGAGCACGACTACCGCGAACAGAGGACCAGCCCTGGAGCCGATGAGGTCCGCCCGCCTCGTCGCCACGCTGCCGACGCTCCCAGAGCTTGACGTACAGCTCGGTGAAGGAGCAGCCCGGCTGGACGCCGGACGCCCCGCGGCGCAAGGCGTCCGGCAGTTGCCGACCTGCGTAGCCGCGATCGTCGACTGCGCCCACGTGAGGTGGAACACCTGTTGGCCCACCCGGCTGGAGGTGCCACGGAACAGGATCCGGGACGGCGGGCCCAGGGCCCGGGGCGGGGGCATCCGGTGTGATGCGGTCCGGCCCCGGGCGAGAAGACCTCCTGGCTTGACGAGGCCTGTCGGAACCGCGTCAGCGGGCCGGGCGCGAGGAGGCCTGTCCGGACGGCGTCACCCGGCCGGGCGCGAGGAGGCCTGTCCGGACCGCGTCGCCCGGCCGGGCCGCCCGGTCCTGCCTCTCAGTGACCGGCCGCGTCGGGACTGCGCCGTACACCGACCACGGCGAGCAGGGCGCCCAGCAGGCACAGCAGGCCCGAGACGAGCACGGCGGTGTGCACGCCGTTCATGAACGCCTGGTGGCTGCCCTCGACGACCGCGGACCTGAGCTGCGCCGGCATCCCGTCGGAGACCGGCGCGACGCCCATCGCCACGGCGTCCTTCGCCTCGCTCAGCCCATGGGCCGCATCGGCGGGAACCCCGGACGAGGTCAGCTCGCCGGTCAGGGTGGAGCCGACGCGGCTGCTGATCAGGGAGACCAGGACGGACGTGCCCAGCGCGCCGCCGATCTGCAGCGCCGTCGCCTGGAGGCCGCCGGCGACTCCGCCGTCCTTGACCGGCGCGTTCCCGACGATCGCGTCGGAGGACGACGCCATCACCATGCCGACGCCCAGTCCGAGTGCGATGAACGGGGGCCACATGGCGGTGTAGGACGAGTCGGCACCCCACCCGAGCATCGCGAAGCAGGCCGCCGCCTGGAGGGCCATACCCAGCGGCATCGTGAGCCGGGGGCCGAACTTCTGGGTCAGCGCGGCGCCCAGGGGCGATGCCACGACCGAAGCGAGGCTCAGCGGCAGCGTGCGGACACCGGCCTGGACAGGAGTGAAGCCCCGCACGTTCTGCAGGTACAGCATCACGAAGAAGATCATGCCGAGCAGGACGAAGAAGTTCAGCGCGGTGATGACGGTGCCGATGGTCAGCGCCGGGTTACGGAACAGACGCATGGGCAACAGGGGGTGCGCGACCCGTGTCTCGTAGCGGCCGAACAGCAGCAGGATCAGCACGCCGCCGATGATGGTCCCCAGCGTGCCGGCCGAAGTCCAGCCCCAGGTCTCGCCCTTGACGACGCCGAAGACGACCGCGAGAAGGCCGAGCGCCAGCAGGACGACGCCCGGGATGTCGAACTTCTCGCCTGCGGCGCTGGTGTTCCTGCTCTGCGGCAGCACGACGATGCTGAAGACGAGCGCGATGACGCCGATGGGCGCGTTGATGTAGAAGACCGACTCCCAGTTGACGTGCTCGACGAGCAGGCCGCCCACGATCGGACCGAGCGCGGTGGAGACGGAGGACACCATGGCCCAGATGCCGACCGCCATGCCGAACTTCTTCGGCGGGAAGACGGCGCGCAGCATGCCCAGGGTGTTGGGCATCAGCAGTGCGCCGAAGAAGCCCTGGAGCGCGCGGAACGCGATGACGCCTTCGATGGATCCCGAGAGGCCGATGGCCACGGAGGCGACCGTGAATCCCGCGACTCCTACGAGATAGAAGGTGCGGCGGCCGAAACGGTCGCCGAGCTTGCCGCCGAGGATCAGCGCGGCGGCGAGGGCGAGCAGGTAGCTGTTGGTGACCCACTGGAGGTCGGCCGTGGAGGCGTTGAGGTCCCGGCCGATCTCCGGGTTGGCGATCGAGACGACCGAGCCGTCGAGGCCGACCATGAAGAGGCCGAAGGCGACGGCGACGAGTGTCAGCCACGGGTTCGCGCGGCGGCCGCGCGGCTTCTCCTCAGGGACCGCACGCGCGGGCGGAGCCGGGGAGTTCAGGACGTCGGAGGGCATGAAGGTGTCTGTCCTTCGTGAGATGTCGGGTGTGTGTCGGGTGTCATGCGCGGACGGGGCCGGCCGTCCGCGCATGGCGAAGCGGCATCCGGGGCCTGGGAAAGGCCGGACGCGGTGGGGGAGCGGTTTCATCCCGTCGGCACGCGGAAGCGGCCCGTGCGACTCGTACGACTACGGGCGCGACAGCCCGGGGAGTCCGGGGCGGCCGGCTGTGCGAGTCAGTGACTGAGGGGATGCAGGCGGTCGTTGAGCGCGTGCAGCGCACCCAACGCCGATCCGAGAGCGTCCAGTTCGCCTTCGGTCATGGTCTGGAGCGCCCCGGCGACCAGGCCGCTCATCAGGTTCTGGACCTCGGTGAGCTGCTGCCGCGAGGTCGAGGTGAGGTGCAGGTGCGCGATGCGCTTGTCGGCAGGGTCCGGCCGGCGCTCCAGCAGGCCCTGCTCGGTCAGCTGGGTCACCAGCGCGCTCACGTTGTTCGGCTTCATCAGCAGCGCTTCGGCCGCCCTGCGCACCGTCACGCCGTCGTTGGCCTCGACGTGACGGAGCAGGGCGATCTGCGCCTCGGACGGCTTGGGGTGCTCGACGTGGGGACCGATCTGCCGCTCCACGGCCCGGGCCAGCGCAGGCAGGCACGACACGAGCTCGGCGGCTACGTGGTCGACGTCCTGTACGAACCTGCTGGGGCGGGGCATGACCACGACTCTAGGTATCCAGAGATAGCTATGTCAAAATATCTAACTCTCGGTCACGGTCGACTGTCACCGCAGGCGAGGCCGATGCCCGGTGCGAGGCTGATGCCCGATGCGTGACCGCGGGCCGGTGTGTGACCGCGGGCCGGTGCGGGACTGCGGGCCGGTGCGGGACCGCGGGCCGGTGGCCGCCGGGCGATGTCAGGCCGGCATTCCTGAGCCGTCGACGGTGATCGAGCGCAGCAGCCGGTCGGCGTAGAGGCGCAGCCGGCCCGTCATGTCGTACGTCTCCGGTGCGAGTGCCCACTGGAGTTGCAGCCCGTCCATGACGGCGACGAGTTCGGTGGCGGCGGCCTCGCAGTCGGTGCCGGGTGCCACTGTGCCGTCGGCCATGTCGCGCTGGAGGACTGCGGTGATCTTGTCGATGACCGTGCGGTAGCGGCGCTCGAAGTAGCCGTGGGCGGGGTGGGCCGGTTCCCCCGCCTCGCCGGCGAGCACATTGAACATCTTGGTGCGGCCGGGCCGCCCGGCGTTGTACTCGGCCAGGTCCAGGATCGCCGCGAAGGCCTCTGTCGCGTTGCCGGGATTCCGGGAGAAGAAGCGTGCGACGTCCTGTTCGTCGCTGTGTTCCAGGACAGAGACGAGCAGGTCCTCCTTGGACCGGAAATGGTGCAGCAGTCCGCCTTGGGTGATGCCGACGTCCTTGGCGATGCGGGCCATCGAGGAGGCGTGGAAGCCCCAGCGGGCGAAGTGGGTGACGGCGGCGTCCAGGATCCTCGCGCGCCGTTCGTCGCCGACCGCGTAGCTCCCTCTCGTTCCGTTCGTACGGGGGTTCCGGCCCTGGTTCCGATCCATGCGGATCACTGTAATCGGCGCAGGTCGGGGGCTCGGTGAGGTGTGACCCAGGCCACTCGGTGAAAACCTATGACCTACTCGCTTTTCGCGCTTAGGCTGCTCGGGCCAGGTCGGCAAGGAAGCCGTCCCCATATCTTCAGGAGAGCCGCCATGGCAGTCCTTTCCGACGCCGCTCCGGGCCCCGGGAGCCCCGAGCTCTCACCGCCGGCGTCCATGCCGCACGCCTCCGGCAAGCTGGTCCTCGGTCTCGCGTTCGCGCAGTTCGGCGTGATGGCTGCCCTGCTCACGCCGGTGATGGTGACCCTCGCCCTGCGGGTGGCGCAGATCGTGCCCGAGGCCGACCGGGGCGCCGCTCTCGGACAGGTCCTCGCGCTCGGCGCGGTCCTTGCGATGATCGCGAACCCCGTCATCGGGGGTCTGTCCGACCGCACCACGTCCAGGTTCGGCCGGCGCCGGCCCTGGCTGCTCGGCGGCGCCCTCGCCGCCTTGGCAGGCCTGCTGGGTGTCGCGCTCGGCGGCAGCGTGCCGACGCTGATGATCGGCTGGGCCGTCGCGCAGGTCGGCGGCAACGCGGCACTGACCGCCGTCACCGCGAGCATCCCGGACTTCGTCCCCGAGCGTCAGCGCGCCCGCGTCTCCGGAACGGTCGGCATGATGACGTCGCTGTCGATGATCGCGGGCAGCGGTCTGGCGAACGCCTTCAGCACCCACCTCGCCCTCGCCTTCCTCATCCCCGGCCTGCTCGGCGTCGCCGGCGTGGTCACACTCTGCGCGGTGATGAAGGACCGCCCGGCCCGCCCGGGCGCCTTCGCCCCGTATAGCGTCAAGGAGTTCCTGCGCAGCTTCTGGGTGAGCCCTCGCAAGCATCCCGACTTCGCGTGGAACTTCGCCGGCCGCTTCCTCGTGTTCGTCGGCATCTCCTGTGTGACCTCGTACCAGACGTACTTCCTCATGGACCGGCTCGGCTACGCCGAGTCGGAGGTCGCGAACAAGGTCTTCGTCGGCACCCTGGCCATGGTGGTCACGGTCGTCGCCGGATCGGTCATCGGAGGCCAGCTCTCCGACCGCTCCGGGCGGCGCAAGCCCTACGTGCTGGGAGCCGCACTGATCCTCGCGGTCGGGCTGGCCCTCATCTCCGCGGCCCACTCCTTCCCCGTGTTCCTGGCCGCGCTGGCGGTCTTCGGCTTCGGCCAGGGCCTGTATCTCTCCGTCGACGTCGCACTCGCCGCATCGGTACTGCCCGACCCCGAGCAGGCCGCCCGCGACCTGGGCGTGCTCAACATCGGGAACGCGCTCCCCCAGTCCCTCGTCCCGATCATCGCCCCGGCGCTCCTCGCCCTCGGCTCCGGTGGCAACTACGGAGCCCTCTTCCTCTTCGGCGGCATCGCCTGCGTCCTCGGCGCCTTCGCCGTCCAGTTCATCCGCACCGTCAAGTAAGGCCCCCTCATGAAGTTCACCGTCCGCAACGAAGGCCACCCGTACCAGAACCCCGCACTCCCCGTGGAGCAGCGGGTCGAGGACCTGATCGCCCGCATGACGCTCCCCGAGAAGGCGGGCCAGCTCTTCCACACCATGCTCGTCATGAACCCGGACGGAAGCACGGTCGAGAAGGGCGACCCGGGAATCATCGCGCTGGACACCACGGCCACGCTCCAGGCCAAGTACCTGACGCACTTCAACCTCATGGGCACGTACGAGCCCGGCGCCATGGCGCGCTGGCACAACAGCCTGCAGGCCATGGCTGCGCAGACGCGCCTGGGCATCCCGGTCACGCTCTCCACCGACCCCCGTCACGCGTTCACCGAGAACGTCGGCGCGTCGTTCAACTCGGGCGCGTTCTCCGCCTGGCCCGAGCCTCTGGGCCTGGCGGCCGTACGCGATCCGAAGCTCGTGTACGAGTTCGCGGACACGGTTCGCCGCGAGTACCTGGCGGTCGGCTTCCGCGTGGCCCTGCACCCCCAGGTCGACCTGGCCACGGAGCCGCGCTGGTCCCGGCAGAACGGCACCTTCGGTTCGGACGCGGCGCTCACCTCCGAACTCGTACGCGCCTATGTGCGCGGCCTTCAGGGAGACCGGCTCGGCAAGCACTCCGTATCCGCCATGGTCAAGCACTTCCCCGGCGGAGGCCCGCAGAAGGACGGCGAGGACCCGCACTTCCCCTGGGGCAAGGAACAGGTCTACCCCGGTGGCATGCGCGATCTGCACCTGGAGCCGTTCAAGGCGGCCATCTCCGCCGGGTGCGCGCAGATGATGCCCTACTACGGCCAGCCCATCGGCACCGACTGGGAAGAGGTCGGATTCGGTGTCAACAAGGGCGTCGTACAAGGCCTGCTGCGGGACCGGCTCGGCTTCGACGGCATCGTCTGCACGGACTGGGGCCTGATCAGCGACGCCGAGATCTTCGGCGAGACGCACCAGGCGCGGGCCTGGGGCCTGGAATCGATGACCGAGCTCCAGCGCGCGGCGCGCGTCCTGGACGCGGGCTGCGACCAGTTCGGCGGCGAGGACCGTACGGACCTGATCATCGAGCTGGTCGAGTCGGGCCTCGTTCCCGAGACCCGGCTCGACCAGTCGCTGCGCCGCCTCCTGCGCGAGAAGTTCGTCCTCGGCCTCTTCGACGCCCCGTACGTCGACGCGGAGCTGGCCGACGAGACGGTCGGTCGTGCCGACTTCGTCGAGGCCGGCGCCCGCGCGCAGCGCCGCTCACTGACGGTCCTGACCAACTCCGGCGGGAGACTGCCGGTGGCGGGCCGCCCCAAGCTGTACGTGGAGAACGTGACGGCGGACGTGGCCGTGGAATACGGCGAAGTGGTGGCCGATCCCGGCCAGGCGGATCTCGCTGTGCTGCGCCTCAGCACCCCGTACGAGCCGCGGACCAACAGGTTCGAGTCGTTCTTCCACTCGGGCACGCTGGAGTTCACGCCCGAGGAACTCAAGCCGGTCCTCGATCTGCTGGACAAGGTACCGACCGTCGTCTGCGTCAACCTGGAGCGGGCCGCGGTCATCCCGGAGATCGCGGAGCGGGCGGCCGCCCTGGTCGCCGACTACGGCGCCGACGACGCCGCGTTGCTGGACGTGGTGTTCGGCCGGTCGAGGCCTGAGGGGCGGCTGCCCTTCGAGCTTCCCCGCTCGATGGAGGCCGTCAGGGCTTCCCGTCCCGACGTCCCCGACGACACGGAGAACCCGCTGTTCCCGCACGGGGCGGGGCTGACTCTGTAGCCGTCGGGCGGCAGGCGGGACCGAGCGGTGCCGGACCGACACCGGCAGCGCTCGATCCCGCGCTCACCGACCCGGCCCACGCGGCGCCGGCCCTTCCGCGCGGGGCGACCCACGGCTCAGGTCACCGGCCGCTGTCGCCTCGGAGATCGAGCCGCCGGGGGAGAGGCCAACGCGTGGAAAACCCGGCCGGACGCGGTCCCTGCCGGGGACGGACTCAACGCCGCACTTCGCCGGCCGGCAGGGGCCCGGCCGGCTGCCACTCCCGCCTGAGCAAGCCGAACACCCACGAGTCGGACACCTCGCCGTTCACCACGCAGTCTTCCCGCAACGTTCCCTCCCGCACGAACCCGGTCTTCTCCAGCACCCGGGCGGAAGCCACGTTGCGGGTATCCGTCTCGGACTGAACCCGGTTCAGATCCAGTGTGTCGAAGGCCCACCGCAGCAAGGCGTGCGCGGCTTCCGTCGCATAGCCGTGGCCCCACATCGGCTCGTCGAGGACATAGCCCAACGACGCGCTGCGGAAGTCCGCGTTCCATCCGGTCAGGCCGCACCAGCCGACGAAGGCCCCGTCGGAAGCACGGTCGATGGCGACCCGTGCCCCGGTGCCTTCGTCCGCCATCTTCCGGCACATCGTGATGAAGCGCTGGGCACGGGCACGTTCGGTCCATGGCGGGGAGTCCCAGTAGCGCATCACGTAGGTGTTGCTGTGCAGCGCGAACAGGGCGTCCGCGTCGGCGTCGGTGCAGGGCCGCAGTCGCAGGCGAGAGGTGTGCAGCACGGGCGTGGCCAAAGTCATGCCCACCATCTTGTGGCCTCACGGGGCGGACGGAAACCGAATATCCGACCCCGGTCCGGACGCCGTGGCCGAGGCACCGCCGAACAGCAGATCCTGTGTGCACCCGCGCACGCGCCTGCGGAACCCCACCACCCGTGAGCACGAACCGGGCCTCGGGAGCGAGTGTCAGACACCCTTCAGCACACGAGCGAGCGCGGCCCGGCCCGCCGGTCCCCAATGCGGTTTGCCGCCGGGCAGGCCCCGGTCCCCGTTCTGCCCCATGAGCATCAGGAACAGGCTCTTCATGGCAGCCAGACCGCGGGCGCGCCGGATCGCCGCCTCGTCCGCGCGTGCGTACACGTCGAAGAACCGTGCGGCCGTGCCCGCCGGCAGCAGCACCCATGCGGCGGCGAGGTCCCACGCCGGATCGCCGGCGACCATGGAACCGAAATCGACGATGCCCGAGAGCGTTCCGTCCGCGACCACGACATTGGCGGGATGCAGGTCGCCGTGCACCCAGACCGGCGGGCCCTCCCACGCCCGGGCCGCGACGGCGTCGTCCCAGACGGCCCGGATCTCGGCAGCGATGTCGTGGGGGCCGACAGCCTGGAAGAAGTGCTCGAAGCCGTCCGCGCAGTTCCCGGGACGGGCACCGACGTCCGTGGAGACCGGTGCATCCGCGGGAGCCTCCACGTGGAGCGCCCGGAGGAATCCCGCCAGCGTGTCGGCCGCGTGATCGCCGCGGCTGATCGAGCCGTGGTCCAGCGGCTCGCCGGGAACCCACGTCATCACGGTCCAGTGCTTCGGGAAACGCTCCGACGGTTCGCCGAACCGCACCGGGAGCGGCACCGGGACCGGCAGGCGCGGGGCCAGCACCGGTAGCCACCGCCGCTCCTTCAGCTGGAGCTCGGGAGTGGGGTCCATACGCTGCATGCGCACGGCCAACTCGTCCCCGAGCCGCCACATCTGGTTGCCCCAGCCACCCTCCACCTCCCGGACGGCCAGCCCCGCGAGGTCCGGGTGCTGCTCCCGCAGCAGGTCGCGGACCAGTTCTGCGGTGATCTCGATCTCGGTCATGCGACGTCACACTACTGAGGCGGCAGGCGGAGCACGTGACCCGCTCTGCGAAATGAGGCGGTGCGCGCGAGCCGCACTGCGCCGGTGCCAGGGAAGAAGGGTGGGCGGGCGCGGCCACGTCGGCCCGGGCGTCGGGTTGTTGACACCACTCCGGTCGCACTGTCAGGAGGCGCCCGTGTCCGGCGATACACGCAGCCAGGATCCCGCGGAGCTGAGAAACAAGAGTTGACGTCCGTGCTGCCGGGGCTCGTGAGATTCGACCGGAGCCCCACCCGGGCGCCCTCCGGCTCGCCCGGTCCCTCACGGAAGGCCGGCCGGGGCGTTCTGGTGGAGTTCAGGTACTGATCCCGGGTTCCTGGTTCCGGGCGAGTTCGCGCAGGCGTGGACCGAATTCGGGGTGCTTCAGGGCGGTCGCGAACTGGGCTTCGAGGTATGCGGAAGGGTTCCCTGTGTCGAACCAGCGGCCCTGGATAACCTGCCCGTACGCCGCGCGAGTTGCCGCGTAGGCGTTGATGGCGTCGGTGAGGTACACCTCCGCGGCCGGGTCCCCCGCGGCGTGCCAGCGGCGGGTCTGCTCGCGCAGTTCGTCGATGATGCCGGCGGTGACGACGTATCCGCCGATGGCGGCGTAATCGGAGGGTGCGTCCGCCGGCTTGGGCTTCTCCACCAGCCCGGTGATCCGCAGGGTTCCTTCCCCCAGGTCCTCCTTGACGACGGGGACGCCGTAGCGGTGCGCGTCGGCGCGGTCCATGGGCATGAGTGCCAGTACGGGGCAGCTCATCGCCTCGTAGGCGCGGATCAGCTGCTGGGCACGGGGAACCTCGGAAACGAACACATCGTCCGGCCACAACACGAGCATGGCTTCGTCGCCGTAGTGGTGGGCGGCGTTGAGGACGGGTGTTCCGTTGCCGTACGGGCCGTGCTGGTCGAGATAGGTGATGTGACCGCGGCGGGACAGAGCGCCGACCTCCTCCACAGCATCGGCGAATTGGGTCTTCCCGTCGGCGCGGAGCTGCTCGACCAGTGCCGGCGCCGGCCGGAAATGGTCCTGGATTATCCCCTTCCCCTGAGATACGACGATCGTGATGTCAGTGATTCCGGAGGCGACGAGTTCACACACCGTGTGCTCGATGACCGGCTTTTCTCCGATCGGCAGCATCTCTTTGGGGATGGCCTTGGTCAGGGGCAGCAGCCGGGAGCCGATACCCGCGGCAGGGATGACGGCCCGATGGATCCTTTGGGGCATGGTGGCCTTCTCTGTGGGGCGATCGCCACGCCGGCAGCACGGCAAAAGACGCTGCCGACTGCGGCAGCTCAGATGCCGGATCCGGCGAGGGAAAGCGGTGGGCCCTGGCCCGCCGGGCGACTTCTTTCTTGGTGATCGAGCAGGGAGACTCGATCGCATCCTGCGCTCGATCGCGTCCTGTGTCGGAGCGACGCTGCTCCTGCCCGCGAGCGTGGGCACCTACTGCGGCCCGGCCCGCTCCAGGAAATACCCCTTCAGTTTAGTTGCACCCCTGCGCCACGTCTCGGGGTCACGGGAGCGCCACGGCAGCCCCTTTTGTGCGTCAGCTGAGAAAGGAATGTGGCGTACGCTGGAGGCAGCGGCTTGTGTACCACGGCGTAGTGCGATCATGAGCAACGCAATCGAGAACTACGCCATCATCAGTGACCTTGAGACTGCCGCCATGCTCGGAAACGACGGCTCGGTCGACTGGTTCTGCGTTCCACGGTTCGATTCACCGGCGTGTTTCGCCGCCCTGCTCGGCAATGGGAGTAACGGTTTCTGGCGGATCGCGCCCCTAGGCGCACAGGCATGTTCCCGCAGGGGATACCGCGACGACACACTGATCCTCGACTCCTGGTGGGAGACCGAAACCGGAGCCGTGCGTGTCACGGATTTCATGCCGCCACGCAGCAACTCGCCCTGGCTGGTGCGCACGGTCGAGGGAATTGCGGGCTGTGTCACCATGCGCAGCGAACTGAGACCACGCTTCCATCAGGGGCGCGTGGTCCCCTGGGTGAGACCGGCAGGCGCTTGCACCGTGGCCGTCGCCGGCCCGGATGCCCTGTGGCAGAGTGCCGACGCCCCCGTGGATTTCCTCGACTCAGACGGCTCCACCGTTGCGGAGTTCGCCGTATCGGCAGGTCAGCGTCTGACGCTGATGGTGGCATGGGCTCCGTCGCACCTGAACGACCCGCCCGTCGAACTGTGTGTGCCGGCGGAGACAGCCTTGAAGGAGACGGGGGACTTCTGGCGTGAATGGACATCCAAGTGCCGCTACGAGGGACCCTGGCGCGAGGCGGTGGTGCGGTCCTTGATCACCGTGAAGGCGCTCACCTACGCACCCACGGGCGGCATCATCGCGGCGCCCACCACCTCACTCCCCGGATGCATCGGGGGAGAGCGGAACTGGGACTACCGCCTCTGCTGGTTGCGTGACTCATCGCTTGCCCTGTCCTGCCTGCTGCGCAGCGGCTACCGGGAAGAGGCGACGGCGTGGCTGGACTGGCTGCTGCGCACCATCGCAGGTGAACCGGCGGACCTGCAGGCGGTGTACGGGCTCGAAGGGCAACGAAGGCTGCCGGAGACCGAAGCCCTCTGGCTGCCCGGATACGAAGGGGCGCGCCCGGTACGTTTCGGGAACGCTGCCGCGGGCCAGCTCCAGCTCGATGTGTACGGCGAGGTCATCGATGCCCTCTACCGGTCCCTCCGCGCGGGCATACCCGTGCAGGGCCACATGTGGAGCCTCGTGAACGCGATGATGCGCTACCTCCAGAAGCACTGGCGTGATCCGGACCGAGGCCTGTGGGAGGTGCGGGGCCCTCAACGGCAGTTCGTCCATTCCAAGATCATGTCCTGGGTCGCCGCAGACCGTGCCCTGCGCATGGGGGCTCTCCTCGGCAGAAACGGGTCGTCGGGGGAGTGGCGGGCGATGCGCGCCGCCGTGCGCGAGGAAGTGTGCCGCGAGGGCTGGGACGCGGAGCGGTGCTCGTTCGTCCAGTCCTACGGGTCCGGCTCGCTCGACGCGTCAGCTCTGCTGATCCCGCGGCTCGGCTTTCTTCCGCCGGACGACGAACGGGTACGGGGCACCGTCGCGGCGATGCGAGGCCTCGATCACCAGGGCTTCCTGCGGCGTTACGCATCGAACGGCAGTGGCGTACACGGCATCGACGGCATGCGTGGGTCCGAGGGCACGTTCGTGGCGTGCTCCCTCTGGTATGCCGAGGCCCTCGCCGGGGTCGGCCAGTTGGACGAGGCGCGCGACACGTTCGAGCGGGTCCTCGCTGTCCGTAACGATGTGGGTCTCCTGTCGGAGCAGTGGGACCCCCAGGCGGGCCGCCAGCTGGGGAACGCTCCGAAGTCGTTCAGCCACATCGCTCTTGTGGAGACGGCGTTCGCCCTCCAGCGCGCCGGAGTCACACCGGCCTGACCGCCGTCAGGAGCACCATTCCGGAATCCCCGTAATCCGGAAGGCTGGAGTCCGAGTCGATCCGGGTGACGGCGAGCTGCCGGGTCAGGGGGGCGAAGGCCTCGGTGACGAGGCGACGGTTCACCGGGCAGCCCGGCCATTGCGATGCCGGACCGATGCGGTACGTGGGCATGTTCTCCATGAAGGCGGCGACCACCCGCCCGCCGGGGCGCACGCAGCGTACGAATCGCCCGCAGAACTGTTTGAATTCGTCGTAGTCCTCGGTGACTCCCTCAGCAACGAAGTTCATCGATGCGAAGTCGTAGGTGCCGGGGGGCAGTCCGCGTGCGTCGGCGTGCACGACGTGCACCACCGAGAGGGCTTGTGACAGCGTCGGCGGCAGCTGCGGATTGAGTTCCCGGCACAGCGCGTAGAAGGGATCCCAGCTGGGGTCGGCGCCCAGGTTCAGCTGCCGGTTCAGATAGGCGACCCCCGCAGCGCCTGCCTCGATCGCGTCCACATGCCGGCTGGCGGAGGCGGCCAGCATGAGCGGATACAGGTTGGGTCCGGCCCCGAACTCGGCCGAGCGCGCGGCGCTGCCCGGTGCCAGCCGCCGATAGAAGGCGCTGTGGTGTGCGATGACGGCCGCGTCGGACGGGTGGAGTTCCCGGTAGTTCTCCGCGAGATAGTCCTGAACGGGCCAGCTGTCCCAGTCCACATCGTCGTTGTACGTCGGTGTCCTGTGCATGGCGGCCTCAGTCTTCCCGCTGCCGCAGTGCGAACTGCTTGCTGAGCCGCGTCAGTGCCTCGCACAGGGTTGCGATGTCGTCGTCGGAGTTCAGTGCCGTGATCTGGGCGCGGAAACCGACGCGGTCGCGCGGCACGAGGGGATAGGCGGCCAGCGTCACGTAGATGCCGCTGTCCCACAGGGAGAGGGCGACAGCATCCAGGTCCGCGGGGTCGTCGAGCGGAATCTCCACGATCGGCAGCCCGTCCGTATTGGGTGTGTCCAGGCCCAGGCCGTGGACGTGGTCGAGCACCGTGGCGGTCTTGCGGTGGATGTCGGCGCGGATGGCATCGCCACGGCGGTCGTTGACTTCCAGACCCGCGAGCGTGGTGGCCAGGGAAGCGGTCGGCGAGGGACCGGAGTAGAGGTAAGGGGCGGCGGCGACCTTGAGCAGCGACTTGAGCGAGGTGGGAAGGGCGAGAAAGGCCAGCAGCGACGAGTACGCCTTGGAGAAACCGCCGACGAGCACGATCTCGTCGTACGACTCGCCCGTGTGCCGGACGACGCTGTTTCCCCGTGCTCCGTAGGGGCTGAGCTCATCCGGCCGCCGTTCGCCGATGACCCCGAAGCCGTGGGTGTCGTCGATGTAGAGGGTGGCACCGTTTCGCCGGCATACAGCGGCCAGCTCACGTATGTCGGGGATGTTGCCGCTCATGCTGTTCACGCCGTCCAGACAGACGAGCCGCGCGGCGCGTGACGGCACGGCCCTCAGCATGGTGTCGAGTTGGCCGGGGTCATCGCCCTGAAACCGGTGGAGCGTGGCGCCCTGGCCCCGCGCCCCCGCACACCCGTCGTACACGGTCCGGTGCGCAGTGGCCTCGACGAAGACATCTCCACCGTCCGCCAGGATCGGGATCACCGAGGCGTGGATCAGCGTGGCCGTCGGGAGCAGCAGTGTGTCCGGCGCTTCCAGCAGAGCTGTGAGCCGTTCCTCGATCTCGGGGTAGATTCGGGGGCTGCCCAGCAGCCGTGACCAGCTGGGGTGTGTTCCCCAGCGTCGTACGGCCGGCTCGATCGCGGCGATGATGTCGGGGTCGTAGTCGAAGCCCAGATAGTTGCAGGACGCGAAATCGATCAGCCAGTGGTTCCCGCAGCGGATGTGTCTGCCCCGTACCTCGTCGAGCACCGCGTCGGTCATCGGGCTCGTCTGCCTGAGATGTTCGAGATCACCCCAGCGCGGGTCGGGCCGGACGCCGGTCGTTCCCACAGTTGTGTGCGGCATCAGCTTTCCCTCTCGGTAGCGGGCCCACGGGTCCTGACGGGTTCCACGCGCCTTTGCCGGTGCCCGTTGCCCGGCAGATGCCAGTCCCCTGCGGGATGGCGCAGGAGGAAATCACCCTGTTGGAGGGTCATCGGACGGGCGTAGAGGAAGCCCTGACCGAACCGGCAGCCCGTCCGGGCGAGCAGATCGCGTTGCCCACGGTCCTCGATGCCCTCGGCGATGACCTGAAGACCGAGTGTGTCGGAGATGGTGACGATCCCCTCGACGAGGGCCATCTGCTGAGGGTCGGAGGTGATTTCGTCGATGAAAGACTTGTCGATCTTCAGTACATCGACCGGGAAGTCCCGGAGATAGCGCAGCGAGGAGTATCCCGTGCCGAAATCGTCGACCGCGATGCGAACGCCCAGATCCTTGAGGCTCCGCATCACGGCCTCGATCTGACGGTCCGGCCGCACAGGTACCGTTTCGGTGAGTTCCAGCTGCAGCGACCCCGGAGCCAGGCCGGGAGTGGCCAGGGCCCGGCGCACCTTGTCCAGAAAGTCCGCGTCCCGCAACTGCCGGGCCGACACATTGACGCTGATATAGAGCGGATTGCCGGGTGCGGCCCTTTGCAGGACCGCCATGTCCGAGGTGGCGTTCCCCAGGACCCAGGCCCCCAACGAAGTGATGTGCCCGGTCTCCTCGGCGAGTGCGATGAACTGCTGCGGCGGCACCGGACCGGACCGGGGGTTCGGCCATCGGGCCAACGCCTCGAATCCGACGACCTCGCCCCCGGCGATATCCACCACGGGCTGGTAGCGCAGCGCGAACTCCTCCTGGCTGAGCGCCGTGTCCAGGTTCGTCCGCAGTTCGTGCTGCTCCAGCATGCGGTCCCGGAGACGGTTCTGGAAGTGGCGCCACTGGCACTTGCCGGCGATCTTGGCCGAGTACAGGGCCAGGTCGGCATGGCTGAGCAACTCGCTTGTGTCGGCGCTGTCGACGGTCGTGGCGACCCCGATACTGGCGGAGACGCTGACGGAACCCCCCGGCAGACGGAACGGGCGGCTCAGCGTCTGGATGACCTGAGCGGCGAGGAGTTCGGCGTCGACGGGTGTCTTCGCGTTCTCCATCAGCACGGCGAACTCGTCTCCGCCCAGCCGCGCCGCAGTGTCCGTGCGCCTCACGGTTTCCGACAGGCGGCCGCCCACGGCGGTCAGAAGCTGATCCCCGGCCAGGTGGCCCATGCTGTCGTTGACGATCTTGAAGTCGTCAAGGTCGATGAACAGGATGCCGGTGACGGACGCCTGGCGGCCACCGCGCAACAGCGCACGTTCGAGCCGCTCCAGCAAAAGCGTCCGGTTGGGCAGTCCTGTCAGCGAATCGTGGTAGGCCCGCTGGGTGAGTTCCTCTTCCAGGTGGAGTTGTTCTGTCACATCGCGCAGGGTGACGACGAGCCCACGAACGGTACGGTCGCTCCGCAGGTCGCGGAAGTGCACTTGTGCTTCGATGTGGTCGCTGCCGTTCTGTATGCCCCAGTGGCCTTGAGGTTCGCTTCGGTCTCCGTCGCGCATGGCGGCCAGCGCCCAGCCGGCTCTGCGCCTGTCCTGCTCCGTGACGAGTTCGGGCAGCGATACGCCGACGAGTGGGACGGCGCCGAACATCTGACGCGCCGACGGGCTCGCGTAGCGAATGGTGTCGTCGGAGCCGACGATGAGGATGACGTCCGCGGCGTTGTGCACCAGTGTGCGGAAGTAAGCCTCGTTCTCACGACGGCTGATCTCCTTGCGGAGCGACATGCGTTGCATCGCCAGGCCCGCGTGCGAGGCCAGGATCTCCAGCGAGCTGCGCATTTCGCTCAGCCGCTTCTCGGATCCGGCGGCCAGCAGGACGCCCGGCAGTTCGGCCCCGGCCGGCCGGTCGGGTTCGGTCACGGGGCACAGAAGGGCGGTCCGAAGGTGCCCCAGCCGGGGGGCGAGCCCCGGCCCGAGACGGTCGACCGGCGTCAGGCAGGTCTTGTCGATGGAGAGCACGGCAGACGATCCGGGAGGCGCCTCGCCCGTACGGGCATCCGCCCCGGCGGAGCTCTCGATGCCCGGCGCCCAGAGAAGCATGCTCGCGTGCGGTACCGCCGGCCCGAACAGCTCCGCCACCGCCAGGTCGCAGGCGCGGGCGATGTCCCGCGGTGTGATGGCTGCGACGAGGGCGGTGACGGCTGAACGCAGAGCGTTCTCCCTGGCCATCGCCTTGCGGTGCACGACGACCATGTCCGACAGCCGCAGAATGACGAGCATGATGAGCACACCGGAGAAGGCGGCGATGACGGCTACGCCCCGCGCGGCATCGTGCGACCCCTCGTACAGCAGGATCGCGGGGGCGATCAGGGCTGCGCCGGACAGCAGCAACAGCCGCCGGGGCGGCGGCAGCAACGACTGCGGCTGGTTCGCGCCCGCCGTCAGTTCGGTCATGGACGGATGCAGGGCTGCCAGACCCCAGGCCGTGTAGAAGACGATCCAGCCGCTGTCCAGGGCGGAGCCCGCCTGCCACGTTCCGTTGAGCTGCAGAA
The DNA here is from genome assembly GCF_008042275.1 of Streptomyces sp. OR43. Lineage (GTDB taxonomy): Bacteria > Actinomycetota > Actinomycetes > Streptomycetales > Streptomycetaceae > Streptomyces. The sequence goes on from NZ_RDBK01000043.1 coordinate 3,601,752, forward strand.
TCCCGTACGCGATGTCGAAGCAGAGCAGGGTCAGAGTGCCGAGGACGAGGAACTGTACCGCCCGGTTGCGGCTCCGGTGAGGCCCCAGCGTGAGCAACCGGACCAGCAGCGCCAAGACCAGTACGTCGCCGAGCGGATAGGCGATGCTGGTGGCCCGTTGTACCCACGTCAGGTCCGCGACGTGGGCCAGCGGTTGCACCAGGAAGACCCAGACCGGCAGCGCGAGGCCCGTGGTGAGGATCAGGGCGTCCAGCAGGCCCGACAGGTTACGCTCCGTCACGCGGTGACGGACCAGGCCCAGTAGCCCCACGGTGAAGAGCGGGTAGGTCGCGAGATAGCAGGCGTCCGCAGGGGACGGGAAGGGGTTGGCCGCCGAGAAATAGGCTTCGAGGCTGTTGTAGTAGGTGTCGCCCGCGGTGAAGGCGAGCAACGCCGCCGCGAGGGTCCACCAGGGCCAGGGGTGCGCGGGCCGATTGACCCGGATGCCCACCGACACAGCGGCCACGCTCGACAGGCCGATCAGCGCCCACGTGGGAGCGAGAGCGTCCGGCACGGTCAGATAGACGCTGGTGAGGCCGGCAACGAGGACCACGTAGGCGGTCATCAGTCCTCGTGTCCGGGTCACTTTCATGCGCCTCCCATCCGATAGTAGGTATCGCCGGAGGGCCCTGCATCTTGTCGCGTCGCGCACGAGTCGTGCCTGACAGCTCAGTCCTTGACCGACGGGACCGCCGCGCCGACGGGGGGCGGCGTTCCGGAAGCCTTGCCGAAATAGTCGACGGTGCCGGGGTCCGTTCCGAAGAGGGCGTGCAGATCGAGTCCCGCGCCCACGGGGGCGGCGCAGTCGGGGATGATCAGTGGCGCATCCTCGGCGGAACGGATCCGTGGCAGTGCGCCGCCGGCGAAGCAGGGGTCCGTGGCCGTACCGGAGGGCGTTCCGCCCGTGCGCTCCTGGCCTGTCGCCGTGCGCCAGGCGGCCAGGCTTCCGTACGTTCGGCCTGCCCAGTCCACGCTCCAGGAGCCGGAGCCCGGGGAGTAGTTGTTGCCCTGCAGAATTGCGTGACGCGGGGTGAGACCCTTCGCTGCGACGATCAGCGGGGCACCGTCGGCTACGAGGATGTTGTTGCGCACGGTGACGTGCGACAGGCCGGCGCGAAGCAGGACCGCCGGTCCCGGGCCGTTGGGCGAGCGTGGCACGACCAAGGTGTTCTGATAGATGTCCAGGCTCCGCACGTCCTTGCCGTAGACGGCCAGCGCGCCCTTGGCGGGCAGCTTGCGTCCGTTGTCGGCCGAGATGTTGTAGCGGATGGTGTTGTCCCTGTGCGCGCCGTTCCTCTTGCTGGTGTACGCGTAGTACCCCGGGCCGTCGTTCTGGAAGGCCAGGTTGTACTGCACGGTCGAGTCCGAGACGTTGGAGTCGAGACCGAAGCCCGCGCCGTCGACGCGGGAGCCGGTGTGGTTGCGGTAGGAGGTGTTGTGCTCCAGGAGGATGCCCGTGGCGTCGTAGGCCCAGATGCCCACCGGGCCGGCCGGCGCCTCGGCGGCGGCGCGGCTCCCGTTGTCATGGGCGTGCGAATCGCGGACCGTCGCGTTGCGGACGCTGCCGAGGACGATGCCGTTGCCTGAATGGGTCGTGGTCGAGGCGGGGTCACCGGTGTTGTGGTAGGCCGCCACGTCCACGATGCGGATGCGGCTGTGGGCGTACGTGGGATGGGCGGCGTCGAAGGCAGGACCGTAGGTGAGCAGTCCGACGTCTCGGTTGTCGTGCAGCTCGGAACGGCTGACGGTCACGTTCTCGAACCCCGACCCTCCGCCCGTACCTCCGATCGCGATGCCCGCGCGGAACCCGGAGACCTCTACGCCGGACACGGAAACGTGGTCCAGCTTCTTGCCGTCCGGCAGGTCGCTGTAGAGATTGATGCCGCCGTCGCGGACGTAGGAGCCGTCCTTCCCGGACACCGCGAGGTTCCGGATCTCGACGCCTGCTGTGTCGTGCACGGAGATGCCGGGGCCGTCCGTCGCCGCTACCGTCGCCCGCCCCGTGCCGTACGACCCGATGACCACGGGCCGGTCCGCGTCGCCCGCTTCCCCCTTCCCCACGGTCAGCGTCCCGGTGAACCGGGCGCCCCCCTGCAGCATCAGTTTGTTGCCGGGTTCGAGGGCCGTGCCTTCGGCGCGCCGCAGGGTCCGCCACGCCTCGCCCGGCGACGTACCGGAGTTCCGGTCGTTCCCGCCGGGGCTGACGTAGTAGGTGGCGGGCGGCGGGGCGTAGTGGGGGGTGTCGTTGCATCCGCTCCCGGCGGCCACGATGATCGCGGCGGCCAGAGTGGTCATCGCGGCTGTCCGGTGCATGGAGATCAGGCCTTCAGGGACTCGACGCGGGAGGGGCCCGGCCCTTGGACCGGCTGGAGCGGCTCGTTCGGCAGCGCTGCACGAGCGCTGTCGGTGAACCAGGCAGCCGTGTGCCGCAGACCGTCCTCGACCGGGACCACAGGTGCCCAGTCGAGCTCCTGGCGGGCCCGCTCGATGACGGGACGACGGCGGCAGGGATCGTCGACCGGCAGCGGGAGGTACTCGATCGGTGACCGCGACCCGGTGACACCCAGGACGAGGTCCGCGAGCTCCCGTACGGTGTGCTCGACGGGATTGCCCAGATTGATCGGTCCGCTCAGGCCGCGCCGGTCGATCATGGCCAGGATTCCGCGCACGAGATCGGACACGTAGCAGAAGCTGCGGGTCTGGCTTCCGTCGCCGTAGATGCTCAGCGGTCCGCCCGACAACGCCTGGCGTATGAAGGTCGACACCACGCGGCCGTCGTACGGACGCATCCGGGGACCGTAGGTGTTGAAGATCCGCATGACGCCCACGTCGACGCCCTGACTGCGCCGGTAGGCCGTGGACAGCGCCTCCGCGTACCGCTTGGCCTCGTCGTAGACACTGCGGGGGCCGACCGGATTGACATGGCCCCAGTACTCCTCGGGCTGCGGGTGGATCTCGGGGTCGCCGTACACCTCGCTGGTCGAGGCGAGGACGAACCGGGCCTCATGCCGCAGGGCGAGGCGCAGGGCGTTCTCCGTACCGCGGCTGCCGACCGAGAGTGTTTCCAGCGGCAGCCGGTGATAGTCGGGCGGAGACGCCGGGCTGGCAAGGTGGGCGACGGCGTGCACGGAACCCGGGATCTCCATGGCCGCGGTGACATCACCGGGCAGGAGCCGGAACCGGGGGTTCGCGCACAGGTGGGCGACGTTCTCCGGTTCGCCCGTGGAGAAGTTGTCCAGACACCACACGGTGTCACCTCTGCGCAGCAGTGCCTCGCAGACATGGGATCCCAGAAATCCGCCACCCCCTGTGACGACGACCTTCATGATGTGCCTCCCGTGGGGCGGCCCAGTGCGTGCAGCGACCAGCCGGCCGCGCGCCAGGGCTGGGCGTCGAGACTGTTGCGTGCGTCCAGCAGGACCGGGGAGTGGACCACGGAGGCGAGGGCCAGCGGGTCGATCCGCCGGTAGTCCGGCCAGGATGTGAGGTGCAGGACCGCGTCCGCGTCCTCGCACACTTTGGGGATGTCCAGCGAGTATGTCAGGTCGGGCAGGGCCGTGCGCGCGTTGTCCAGCGCCTCCGGGTCGTGTACACGCACGCTCGCACCCTCCTTGTGCAGGGCGGAGGCGACGGCCAGGGCGGGCGAGTCACGAACGTCGTCGCTGCCCGGCTTGAAGGAGGCGCCGAGCACGGCGACCCGGCGGCCGGCGAAGGAACCGCCGACGAGCTGCCTGGTGCGCATGACGGTGCGTTGCCGCTGGCGGAGGTTGATGCGGTCGACCTCATGCAGGAACGACACCGCCTCACCGGCGCCGATCTCCTCGGCGCGGGCCGCGAAGGCCCGGATGTCCTTCGGGAAGCAGCTCCCGCCGAAGCCGAGCCCCGGATCCAGGAAGCGGTGGCCGATCCGCGAGTCCGCACCGATGGCGCGGGCCAGGACGGTCACGTCGGCGCCGGCCGCCTCGCACACCTCGGCCATCGCGTTGATGAAGGAGATCTTGGTCGCGAGGAAGGAATTCGCGGCCACCTTCACCAGCTCCGCCGTGGCCGTGTCCGTACTGAAGAACTCCGCACCCGCGCGCACCAGCGGCTCGTAGAGCGCCCGCAGGGCCGCCTCGGCGTGCGGAGATCCGACACCCACCACGATCCGTTCGGGCCGCATGGTGTCCTGCACCGCGGAGCCTTCACGCAGGAACTCGGGGTTCCATGCGACTTCACAGTCCCGGGTGGACGCCGCGATCCGTCCGCCGAGGGCGGCGGCCGTGCCGACGGGCACGGTGGACTTGCCCACCACCAGACTTCCCGGCCGCAGATGCTGTGCCAGTTCGTCCACCACGGCGTCCACGTACCGCAGGTCCGCGGCCTCGCTGTCGGGGCGCTGCGGAGTGCCGACGCAGACGAAGTGCGTCCGCGCGAACTCCGCGCCCTCGGCGAGCGACGTGGAGAAGCGCAGCCTTCCCGAAGCGACGGTACGGGCGAGGAGCTCGTCCAGTCCGGGTTCGTGCATGGGTGCGCGGCCTGCCGCCAGCGACGCGATCCGTGCCTCGTCGATGTCGATTCCGAGGACCTGGTGGCCTATGTCGGCCATGCACGCGGCGTGCACCGTGCCCACGTATCCGGTTCCGATCACGGTCATTCGCATGACATCACTCCTTTGGGGCTGCACTGCCGGAAGGACCGGCATAGCCGGATGGGTTGAGCTTTTGGAACCGCCACGCGTCCCGGCACATGGCCGCCAGGTCCCGTGCGGGCTTCCACCCCCAGGCGCGGGCCACCGCGGCCGCGTCGGCGACCAGTTCGGTCACGTCTCCGGGGCGGCGCGGCTCGATGTCGTACGGGATGGACCTGCCGCACGCCTCACGGAAGGCCGCGACGACGTCGAGGACCGACCAGCCCCGGCCGGAGCCGAGGTTGAACACATGCATCCCCGGGCCGTCGGCGAAGTGGTCCAGCGCGACACGGTGTGCCTCCACCGTGTCCATGACGTGCAGGTAGTCGCGGACGGGTGTTCCATCGGGAGTCGCGTAGTCGTCCCCGAAGACGGGCAGGCGCGCGCGGCGGCCGACGGCCACCTGCGCCAGGTATGGCATCAGGTTGTCCGGCGTCCCGGTAGGGTCCTCCCCGATCAGTCCGCTGGGATGGGCGCCGACCGGGTTGAAGTACCGCAGGGAGAGCGCGGTGAACTCCGGTATCCGTCGGCACACGTCGGTGAGGATCTGCTCGCAGGCCCACTTCGAGGCGGCGTACGGGTTGGTGGGGCGGGCCGGGGACGTCTCGCTGAGCCGTCCGCCTCCCGCATCGCCGTACAGGGAGCAGGACGAGGAGAACACCAGCCGGTTCACCCCGTGTTCGTGCATCGCCCGCAGCAGCGACGTCGTCCCGCCGACGTTGACGTCGTAGTACTCGACGGGCATCCGTGTCGACTCACCGACGGCCTTCAGAGCGGCGAAGTGTACGACGGCGTCCACGGAGTGGCGGTCGAAGACTGCCGAAAGGGCGCGCCGATCACGGATGTCCAGCTCGTACACGGCGCCGACGAAACGGCCGGCGATCCGCTGCACACGGGCGAAGACCTGTGGGCTGCTGTTGGAGTAGTTGTCGACCACGATCAGCTCGTAGCCATGGTCGAGCAGCTCGACGCAGGCGTGTGAGCCGATGAAGCCCGCTCCGCCGGTGACGAGAATCGTGGCGGGCGAACGCGTGCGGCCGTCCCTGTTGTGCGCGTGTGAGCGTGCGTTCATGGTCACTGCACTCACCAGCCCAGGACGGCGGCCGCGTAGGCCGGATAGAAGACGATTGCCGCGATGACGGGCAGCGACGAGAGGAGACCGATGCCCAGGGACAGGCGTGCGGTGCGCAGCGCGGCGAAGAAGCGCGTCCCGGAGGCCCTGGCCGCTTCCCGTACATGAAGAAGGGGAACGGCGAGCGCTACCGTCGCGTAGACGATCGCTCCGAGAAGACAGAGGAAGACGTATCCCGCTGACGGACCCGTCAGCTCCCCGTACAGGGCGGCCGAGGAGAGCAGCACGGCGATGGTCGCGAACGGTGAGGTCAGCCGCGCCGGCAGTGTCCCGGGCTCACTCGTGTCCTTGGGAGTGACCTTGAAAGTCAGCTGTGTGTGCCAGAACTTCTGACGTGCCGCGCCGAACAGACCCCAGACGACGTAGGGCCATCGGGCGACCGTGAAAAGCCAGGTCTCCCAGCTCATCAGGGGAGCGGTACGCGGACGCATCAGCTGTCGGCGCCGCAGCAGGCCGAGCGTCAGCAGCAGCCATACGGGCATGAGCCAGAAGTGCAGCAGGAAGTCGAAGTAGTTGACGTTCATCCACGGCAGCCCCGTGATCACCGCCACCGGGGGAAGGATCAGGCCGGACACGATCATCAGGCCGAGGAGCGGGTAGTAGGCCAGCGCGTAGCCGAACCGTAGACGAAGAATCACGGGCAGCCGCCTCAGGTGGCGGGGCAGCAGGCCCAGCAGCATCGTGGTGAGACTCCGGGACCACTGGTATTCCTGGGTGACCATGTCGGCGAAGTTCAGCGGCCCGTCGCCGTGCGCCTCGGCGTCGACGGCGAAGGCGCCGTGCCAGCCTGCCGAGTTGAGCAGGAAGGTGGTGGAGAAGTCCTCGGCCAGCTCGGGCCCAAGACCGCCGATGTCGCGCAGGGCCCGGGTACGTACCGCGTAGTGGGATCCGATGCACATCGGGGCCAGCCCGTCGCTGTGGCCCAGTTGCACGGCGCCGTGCCAGATGGCCTCGCGATGGAGCCGGCCACGTGCCGACCAGGACGCGGCGTCGGTGGCGTCGCACATGCTGGGCGCGGCGACGTAACCGATCGCGGGGTCACCGAACGGGCGGACCATCTCGGCGAGATACGTTGGGGCGGGCACGTGGTCGCAGTCCAGCTGGGCGACCACCGCGTAGCGCCGGTAGCCCCAGTGATCGTAGAAGTAGGCGAGGTTGCCTTCCTTGCACCGGGTCCGGCGGGGCCATCCCGCCCGGTGGTAAGGGAGGACACCGCGTCGGCACGACATGGTGACGCGGTTCTCGCGGCACCACTGTTCGATCTCCTCGGTGGGGTCCTCGTCGCACAGCCAGACGTCGTAGGCATGGGGATAGTCCTGGGCCAGCATGGCTAGCAGGGTCTGGCGGACGGTGGGCCACGGTTCGGAAGGGGCGCGGGTCACCACGAAGGCGACCGCCAGTGACGGAATGGGCATCCGTGGGTCGACCCGCCGCAACCGCAGCGCGGCGATGAAGAAGTAGCAGGGGATGGCGGTGAGGTAGAGCAGAAGAAGGCTGTTGATGATGAGTCCGGCCCAGCCCGCCCTGTGCTCCGGCTGCAGCCACCACGACCAGAACCACAGGAAGGACACCAGCCAGCAGGCGGCGATCGACCACAGTACCGCCCGGTCCCGGGAGGGGAGGACCGGAGTGAAGGTCGTCCGCCGAACGGTCCGGGCCCGGTAGGGGTGCGCGAAAGTGGGGCCATCGTCGGAGATCCGTACGACGTTGCCTTCCGAGATCCGCGCCAGGTGGTGCTCCATCTGGACGAGATCCTGCGGCTTCAGATCACTGTGCGTCATGACAGGACGCTCCTGGTGTCTACGTCGTACGTTGACGCTGTATGTTTACGTCATATACGTACGACTTTGGGCGTATTGTTCCCATATGTCAACCGGAGGCGGTCATCGTGAACGAAGCCGAGCGTGGGCCGGGGCGAAGAGCGGGCGACGGGGGGCGCTACGGCCGGCTCAGCAGGGAACGGGTGCTGGATTCCGCCCTCGACGTGGTCGACCGCGACGGGCTCTCCGGCCTCAGCATGCGCAAGCTCGGCGCGGAACTGGGCGTGGAGGCGATGGCTCTCTACCGCTACGCCCCCAGCAAGGACGCGCTGCTGGACGGGCTGGTGGAGGTGTTCTGTCAAGAACTGGACCGGAATCTGGAGCGAACCCCCCCGCCGGAGCAGGACCTCCGGGATTCCCTCACGCCCGACTGGCTGGCCCAGCTGCACCACATTGCGCTGACCGCCTACGGCGTGGCCCTCCTGCACCCCAACGTGGTGCCGCTGCTGGCCACACGTCTGCTGTCCACCCCCATGGCCCAGCGGCCGCTGTCGGTGCTGCGGAGCGACGAACGCGTTCTGGCACTGCTCCACGATGCAGGTTTCGACGACGGCGAGGTCGTGCGCATCCATCGGGCCTTCACCGCTTGGCTGCTCGGATTCCTGCTCGTGGAGCTGAGGGCGATGGACGATCAGGCGGACGAACCCGACCCCACATTCCGGCTGGGTCTGCACCGGCTGCCCGTGCGCGAGCTGCCTCGCTTGCGAGTGACGGCCGTCGGGATGGCTGAGCGGGGTGGCCCGGCGGAGCTTGCGGCCGGCCTCGAGGCCCTGCTGAGGGGGGTGGGGGCACCGTGACCCTCTCGCGCCCGCTACGTCCGGCGGCCGGAGACGTAGTCGCCCTGTTCGGCCGGACGGCGAAGACGGTCGCCCGAACGCCGGGGTGACCGTCTTCGCCGTGGGGTCCACGGGGCTACGGTTACGCGCATGACAATTCTGGTCGTTGGGGGTTCCGGCTTTCTGGGGACCGAGTTGGTCCGGCAGACGAGAGCGGCAGGGCACACGACAGTGGCGAGCCGCGGCGGAGACCGGGGTCCTGGCCGTGCATCCCGCGGCTGCCGTCGCCCGCACGTCGCTGATCATCGGCCACGGGCGTTCCGTGCACGAGCGCCTGGTGCACCGGCTGGCCGAAGGCACTGTCGACGGCGCCCTGTTCACCGACGACATCCGCTGTCCGGTTTATGTCTCGGACCTGGCGGCCGCCGTACTGGAGCTGGCGTCGGGCGGCGCGAGAGGCATGCACCATCTTGCGGGGGCCGACGCCCTGAGCCGCCACGACCTCGGCGTCCTCATCGCCGAGCGCGACGGTCTCGATGCCGCCCGTCTGCCCATGGCGCTGCGGGCCGACAGCGCTGGTCCCGGCGCCCTCGACGTCCGCCTCGACAGCCGGCGGACCCAGGGGCAGCTGCGTACCGCACTGCGCGGTGCCAGGCAGTTCTTGAAGCCTGCCGGCCCGGTGTCCTCGGGCGCCCCGGCCTGAGGGTGCCCGGTGGCCGCAGCACAGTGGCGGCAGGCGACAAGTGGGCGGTGGCCAGGGGTACTTCACCCGGTCCGGGTGGTCCCATCCGTGGTATCACGGACGGGGTTGGTCGGGTCGAGTGCCGAACGGGGTGTTGTGGTGGCTGTGGGCTATCTGGTGACCGTGGTGTTGGCCGTACTCATCGTGGTGTTCTGCCTGGTTCGCATACGCGGGCCGAAGCCGCTCTTCTACTTCAGCTACCGGCTCGGCCTGGTCTTCAACGAGATCCCGCACGTCGTTGTCTACGCGCTGGTGGCGTCGACGGCGCTGGCCTACTCGGAGGGCGATATCGCCACGACCCCCGACCGGGTGAACGTGGCCGTGGCCGTGGTCGCGGCTGCCGGGCTTGTGGTGGTCGCCCTGCGCGGGGCGCGGGCGGCGTCCGTGGTGCGGGTCGCCCTGGACGACGCGCTCGGCTCCGGCACGGGGACGCACCGCCGGCCACCGCTGGCACGCATCCTGCTCAGGCCCGTCTTCCGCCGCCGCCGGGACGTCAGGCGGGTGGGCAACCTCAGCTACGGGGACGGAGGGCGCCGCAACCTCCTGGACGTCTACCACCACCGCTCGCGCCCCGAGGGCGGCTCCGTGCTGATCCACTTCCATGGCGGCCACTACGACCAGGGCCGGAAGGACACTCAGTCGCTGCCTCTGCTCTACCGGCTCGCCGGTCAGGGCTGGGTCTGCATCAGCGCCAACTACCGGCTGCGGCCCGACTTCCCGCATCCCGCCCATCTGATCGACGCGAAGAAGGTCATCGTCTGGGCGCGCGAACACGCGACGGAGTACGGCGCGGCGCCCGGGGCGGCGGTGTTCGTGGCGGGAAGCTCCGCAGGTGGGCACATGGCGGCTCAGGCCGCACTCACCCCCAATGAACCTGCCTATCAGCCCGGGTTCGAGGAGGCGGACACCTCGGTGACCGCCGCCGTCGTGCTCAACGGCTTTCTCGCGGAGTACTTCGACGGAGACCCGGCGACCTCGCCGGTGAACCTCGTCCGGGCGGACGCGCCGCCGTTCCTCATCGCCCACGGGGACCTGGACGAGTTGGTGGACACCGAGAATCCCAAGGCCCTCGTCACCGCTCTGCGCTCCGTCTCCACCTCGCCGGTCGCGTACGTCGAACTGCCGGGCGCCCACCATGCTTTCGACCTCTTCCACTCCTTCCGGTTCGAGGCGCTCATCGACGGAATCGAGGACTTCGCCGCGTGGGTGACGCTCCGGAAGCAGTCGAGCTAGGACCGCTTCCCGCACGGTGAGTCGACGGATACGTGTCCGGACACGGCCCGCTCCGGTCCTGCTGTCGCGGGCCGAAGCACGCGGGCTGCCCGGATGGTGGGGGATCCCGCCGGAAGCAGCCCTGGCTCAGCGTCGTACGCACCCGAGGGCGGGGAGAAGGAGGGCGGGGCCGTCATGCATCGTCCCCGTAACGAAATGATCCGTTTCCTTGTGCGGGCCGCCTCCACGCCCCTGAAGTGGGCTGATGCACCTTTTGACAGCAGGCGGTCCGTTCTTCCGCCCCTTGCGCGTGTGGCACGCCGTGGCGGCCTGCCTCGTCGTGGGGGCGGTGGTGGCGTTCCTCGTCCTCCGGCCGTCCGGCGGCGTGCGTGCGGTCCCCAACAGCCCCTGCCGGGCGGTCGATTCCGCACGTGAGGCCGCGCCCGCGACTCCGGACCTCGACGGGGACGGCTTCGTCGATCTGGTGCACGAGGTCTCCGAGACGGAGAACTTCGACCTGTTCGTCGTCCCCGGCTCCGAGCACGGTCCCGACCCCGACCGCACGACCGTCTTCGCCCACGACGACCTCGGTGTGCCGCACGACGTCCAGACGGGCGACGATCCGTTGCGGCCCACGGTCGCCGACCTGGACGAGGACGGCCACGCCGACCTCGTCGTGAGCGGCGCCGCCCAGGTCCTGTGGGGCGGCCCCCAGGGCCCGCGGGTCGGCGGAGCACACGGGCGTCTGCCACTGCCGGGCAGCGGATATCACACCGCGCCCGTCGCCGGCGATTTCGACGGGGACGGCCACACCGACCTCGCGGTGTTCAGGGATTCGAGCGAGGCCCGGGAACTGGTCGTCCTCACGGGACCGTTCAAGCGCTCCGGCGCCCCGGTCAGGACCGTGGAGCTCCCCAGCCCGGTCCACGAGGGCGCCTCACCCGTACTGGTCGCCGGGGACGCTAACGACGACCGGGCCACCGATCTCGCGCTCTACGACTCCCCGTGGGATCCGCCCCTGCTGTTCACCGGCGGCGGCCCTGCTGCCGGCGGTCTGAGCAAGGAACCCGAGCGGCTGCCGGAGGGCGAGAACGTCGTCTTCGGCGACTTCGACGGCGACGGGCGCCAGGACATCGCCATCGGCCGGAGCTTCGTCGACAGCTACGACGAGGTCGACACACCCCACCGGCGCGGCCAGGTCGGCGTCCGCTACGGGAAGGAGCCGGGGAAGTGGGTCACCATGGACGGCGGCGACTTCGAGGAGGGCTTCGGCACCGGGCTTGCCGTGGGGGACTTCGACGGCGATGGCTGCGACGACCTGGCCGTACAGCTCACCCGGAAGAAGGAGGCGGGGGACGCGCGGATCGAGGTGCTGCGGGGCGGCTCCGAGTACGGGCTCGGATCGCAGCCCTGGCACGCCATCGAGCGGTCCGCGCGGGGTGACGACGGCCCCGCCGACGGCACGCTCTTCGCCGTGCACGACTGGGACGGGGACGGCCGTGCAGAACTGACCCTTCTCGGCGACGACCGATGGTGGATCACCGACGGCACGGGCCGCGACGAGGCATCCTTCCCGGTCACCCCGGGCAACGACCAACGTGCGTAGGTAGGTGAGTGCTGTCACGGGCACGTAGTCCCCCCCCGTTACCTTTTTCGTGGCTCCGCAATGGGGCTACCGGCCTTCGGGTCCGGCATGACTTCCCCCCCTTGTTGTTGATGATCCGGGGGGTGGTGTCACCGGGCCCGAAGGCATCGACGGACCGCTGATGAGGGGCTTGAGCACCGGCTTCACCCGAGCCGGAAGAGCTCTCCGTAACGTGGGTGTGGCAGCTCGGTGCCGAGGCAAGGCCGGACGAAAACGTGATGGAGGGGCCTGCACGTGATCGACACCGGCGACATCGATGTCTTCCTCGGCCTGGACGTCGGCAAGGGCGAACACCACGCCACCGCCGTCACCCCGGCCGGCAAGAAGACCTTCGACAAGCGGCTACCCAACACCGAACCCAAGCTCCGCGAACTGTTCGCCAAGCTGCGGGCCAAGCACGGAACGGTGCTGGTCGTGGTCGACCAGCCGGCCTCGATCGGGGCCCTGCCGCTGGCCGTTGCGAGGGATATGGGCTGCCCCGTGGCCTACCTTCCGGGGCTGACGATGCGGCGGATCGCCGACCTCTACCCGGGCGAGGCGAAGACCGACGCAAAGGACGCGTTCATCATCGCGGACGCGGCCCGCGCGATGCCGCACACGCTGCGGGCCATCGACGGCCAGGACGACACGATCGCCGAGCTGGAGATGATTGTTGGCTTCGACGACGACCTGGCCGGCGAAGCGACCCGGGTCGCCAACCGGCTCCACGGCCTGCTGACCCAGATCCATCCGTCGCTGGAGCGGGTGCTGGGGCCGCGGTTGCAGCACCCAGCCGTCCTCACGCTGCTGGAGCGCTTCGGGTCGCCGGCCCAGATCCGCAAGGCCGGCCGACGCCGCCTGGTCACCCTGTTACGGCCGAAGGCCCCGAGGATGGCCGAGCGACTCGTCGACGAGATTTTCACCGCCCTGGACGAACAGACCGTCACCGTCCCTGGCACGGATGCGGCCGCGCTGATCGTCCCGAGCCTGGCCGGGTCCCTGGCTGCTGTCCTCAATCAGCGCAAGCTACTGGCTGGGCGGATCGAGGAACTCCTGGGGGACCACCCTCTTTCGAAGGTCCTGACGTCCATGCCCGGCATCGGCGTCAGGACCGGAGCCCGCATCCTTATCGAGGTCGGCGACGGCAGCACCTTCCCGACCGCCGGCCACCTCGCCGCCTACGCCGGCCTCGCCCCGGCAACCCGGAGCTCAGGCTCCTCGATCCGCGGCGAGCAGCCTTCCCGGAGAGGGAACAAACAGCTCAAGCGGGCCTTCTTCCTATCGGCGTTCGCGGCGCTCGGTGACCCCGCGTCCCGGGCCTACTACGACAAGAAGATTGCCCAGGGCAAACACCACACCCAGGCCCTGCTCTGCCTTGCCCGACGCCGCGCTGACGTCCTCTTCGCCATGCTCCGCGACGGAACCTTCTACGAACCCCGGACATCCGGTGCGACGTGAAGGCAGCCACCCCGTCAGCAAACCCCCTACATCTGGTGGACCTCCACGGAGAACCCTTCTGCCAGGACGGAGTTCAGGTGCTCCGCATGCGCACCCAGCCATTGGCGAGCGCCAGAGAACTGTGCCGTCAGTTCGACGAGCACGTAGTCCTCAGAACCATCAGTCGACCCACCACAGACACAACAACGCAAGCGCTGGCTCAGACCGCCCGTCCGCTCTGGTCCGTTCCCGCCCCCTGCCACCACCTGATCATCAACATCCACGGCCACATCGTTCCAGAGCCCTGAACCAGCACCCAACCCCCTTGATCAAAGAGATAGGGGCACCCCCCCCAACGGTGACCGCCCAGTCACCGCCGGCAGAGCGGCATGGCCGGCCACATCCCGACGAAGCTCACGGTTTCCGTCTTGTCCGCCCGCCCGGTACGCAGCCGTGGCACGCCTTCCTTCTCGAGTCCCACCGCAACACCGCAGAACAGTGGGAGACCGTCGCCGGCTCCGACGATCTGGCTCACCGTCGTGCGATACATCGTCCACGTCACCTGCGGGCAGCTGTGCAGCCCTTCCGCCCTCAGCAGCAGCATGACCGTCTGCACCTGCATCCCCGCGTCCGCCCACTGCGTGGCCCTGTTCCGGTCCGGCCGGTGGGGATACGGCTGCCCCGAGAGGGCCGGCCGAGGCCAATGTCAGGCCCGCGGCCGGCCGTCCGCCGCCGGTCGCAGGGCGTCCACCACGAGGTCCAGCAGTCGCCCCGTCAGCTCCGGGCTGTTGCCGGCCGTCGTGGACAGGAACACCCCGAGGAGCATCATCGTCACCTCGTCCGGTTCGACGTCCGCCCGCAGCGAGCCGGCCCGCGCCCCGGCGTCGAGGATCACCGCGATCGCCGCAGTGAGCCGTTCCCGAGTGGCCGGTGTCGCGATGGTGCCCGAGGCCCAGCCGGCGCGGAGGGTGTCGGAAAGACCGCGTTTGGCCGCGAAGAACGCCGCATAGCGGTCCATCCACGCTCGCAGCGCCGCTTCGGGCGGCAGTGTGGAGAGGAGCGCCGGGGCGCTGGTGACGACGGCGTCGAGTTCGGCGGCGTAGATGGCCTCGACGAGCGCCTCGCGGGTGGGGAAGTGGCGATAGAGCGTCCCGATCCCGACGCCTGCCTCGCGGGCGATGGCGTCGAGGGGGGCTTGGCCGTCGGTCGCGGTGAAGGCGTCGCGGGCGACTTCGAGCAGCCGCTCGCGATTGCGCCGGGCATCCGCGCGAGCCGGACGCCCGGTCGCCTTCGCCGGGCCGTCGGGGGTTGGCGAGTCGGACGCAGTCAAAGCGGAGGCCCTCCGTTTAGTGCTACGGTCGTTGGTAACGGAGTCTCTCCGTTTCATTCCATCGTCTCATGAGAGCGAGACCGCCATGACGTTCACCGCTCGAACTCCCCAGCTCACGGCGACCGGAGCGGCACGCGCCGGCGGGCCCGGTACGCTCGCCGGCCGTACCGTCTCCCGCGTCGGCTACGGGGCCATGCAGCTGCGACGGCCGGATCGAGAAGCCGCGATCGCGCTGCTGCGCCGCGCCGTCGAACTCGGCATCGATCACGTCGACACCGCGCAGTTCTACGGCGACGGCTTCGTCAACGAGGTGATCGCCGCAGCGCTCCGCCCCGAGGACGACGTCCTGGTCGTCAGCAAGGTGGGCGCCGAAGCCGCTCACGGCGGTCCCATTCCCTTGCGCCTCGCCCAGCGGCCCGAACAGCTGCGGGCGGGAGTGGAGGACAACCTCAAGAGCCTCGGACTCGAACAGGTGCCCCTCGTCAACCTGCGCCGCGCCGACCACGGTCCCGGGCTGCGACCCGAAGGCGATCAGATCGTGGACCTCGATGACCAGCTCGCCGTCATGACCGACCTGCGGGACGAGGGAAAGATCGGCGCCATCGGTCTCAGCAGTGTGACCCTCGACGGACTGCGCCGAGCCCTGCCCGTGGGCATCGCCTGTGTGCAGAACGCCTACAGCCTGGTGTCGCGCGACGACGAGGACATGCTGCGGCTCTGCCTCGCCGAGGACATCGCCTGGGTGCCGTACTTCCCGCTCGGCGGCGCCTACGCGGGCCTGCCGAAGGTCACCGAGGAGCCCGCCGTCGCGACCGCCGCGCAGGCATTGGGCGTCGCCCCCGCCCAGATCGGCCTGGCCTGGCTGCTCCAGCACGCTCCGAACACCCTCCTCATCCCCGGCACCGCCGACCTTGAGCACCTGCGGGCGAACACCGACGCAGGCGCGATCACCCTCGACGAGGCCACGCTCGCGGCCCTCGACGCCGTCCCGACGCGCTCCGGCGACATCGAGGTCCCCTAGCCCGTTCGCCCGGTCCACCCCACAGAAGGTCATCCGCGCGCCCCGCGCTCGCGCCGGCGTGCGCCAGTTCAGGAGCGCCCAGCGCTGTGAGCACCGGCGTGCCGGTCACACGGGCAACGGCCGCTACCGACGAGCCGAGGAAGCGGCTGCCGCGTCGGTCCACCGGCCGGGTACCGCCGGCTGTTCCCTTTCCCGCGCCTGACGTACGGACGCCGGATCCCTGCCTCGGCCAGGCCCGTCCGTCCCGGGCACCGCCGGACTGCCGTCAGCGGGGAGCGCCCCGGGGTGCCCGCAGCACGGACGCGCCCGCCGGGGTCAGTGTGTGCAGCACGGCCGGCCCGTTGCGGACGGTCGTGATCAGCCCCGCGTCGCGGAGCACCGTGGCGTGCCGGCTCGCGGCGGAGGCCGAGACCCCGGCGGCCCGCGCGATCTCACCCGTCGTCGCACCCCCGGCCGCGGCCCGCAGCGCGACGGCTCGGGCGCGCCCCAGGAGGCTGGTCAGCGGCCGCTCCGGGTCGCTCTCGTCAAGGGCCCGGGGCGGGGGTTCGTGCAGCAGCGAGTACCAGATCACCGGTGGCAGCCCCGGGTCGGCGAAGGCGACCGGCTCGCCCCAGTTGAAGTGTGACGGTACGAGCGTGAGCCCGCGGCCGTTGAGATACAGGTCCCGGTCCGCCGTCTGGCGCGGATAGGTGACCTCCAGAACGGGCGGGCGCCAGCGCAGCATCGGCCCGAGCCCGGCGAGCACGCCTTCCACTCCGCCATCCAGGAAACCTCGGGAGCGCAGCGCACGGTCGGCGTCGATTCTCGCCCGTACCTGCTCCTGATGGGGGACGACGACGGCGTCGAAGTACGCCCGCAGCATGCCCACGAACTCCATGCGCCCCTTGCGTCCGGCCAGTTGTCCGGACCACCTGGGAGCTCCGGCGACCCGGTCGAGCAGGTCCAGCTCCGCCACCACCCGGCGCGGCGGCGTGGCGAGGACCGACTCCAAGCCCGCCTCCAGCCCTTCGACGGCGGTGGCCGGCGTGAGGAAGTCCGGGAAGTAGGCCGCCCTCGGGTACAGCGGCATCAGCACGCTCTGCAACGCCCGCTCCA
This sequence comes from Streptomyces sp. OR43, assembly GCF_008042275.1. Lineage (GTDB taxonomy): Bacteria > Actinomycetota > Actinomycetes > Streptomycetales > Streptomycetaceae > Streptomyces. The sequence goes on from NZ_RDBK01000043.1 coordinate 3,618,649, forward strand.
GCCCTGCCTCCCGCAGCTGCAACCGCGCCGCCCGGTACCACCCGGCGTACGCCCACCGTCCTCTGCGGGACTGCAGCCGATGGAGCGTGGCGGCGATCTCGAACAGCGGATCCGGCGCCGGCGCGAGTCTGGTTCTGGCCAGATCCGCGTCGGTGAAATGAACACGCAGCATGTCGGACCCCCGTTGTTCCGCGACGCGCGCCCTTCCTCGGTGCGGGCCCGCCACCCGGGAGCGTAGGAAACGCCGATAAACAGGAGATCGACGGGCGGCTCGGCCCGAGGACACAGCGGTGCCCCGGACCAACCGCTGTTGGTCCGGGGCGGGTGCTCGGGAGGTTCCCTGCGCCTCGACGCGCGCGACGACGGTGAGCTGTCGAACAGTCCCCCGGCTCACCCCGGGACGCTCCGGAGCGGGCCGGTCAGTGCAGGCAGTCCCAGGTCTTCGGCCCGATGATCCCGTCCTGGGTGATGCCGCAGACGCCCTGAGCCTTGACCACGTACTTCCGCGTCGTGGGGCCGAACTGCCCGTCGACGTCCACGTCCTTGTAGCCCCAGACGTTCCGCAGCAGGCACTGGGCGTGGGCCACGGCCGCGCCGGAGGCGCCCGAGCTGATCTCCGGGTGAGAGCCCGTGTAGTTGCAGACACCCAGCACGGAGACGCCTCCGGCGGTCACGGCCGCGGGCGCCGGCGCGGCGGCCGTCGCGGATCCGGGCAGGTCGAGCGTGGCGGCTGCGGCTGCGGCGACGGCGAGCGTCGCGAAGACCGTACGAGTCCGGCGCATGTGGTTTCCCCTCGTTTCGAGGACGTCGGGTGACGTCCGGGCAGCACCAAAGCTGGCAGCGAACTCGGCGGCGGAACAAGGTTTTTGGGACGGCTGGGACGGTGGGACGCGGGCGGCGGGGCTGACGACGTGTTTCCGCTGCGGGCCGGGACGGGAACGGGACGAGCCCGCCGCCTACCGGTCCGGCGCAGGCCCCGTAGCGAAGGCGGTCGGGCACTCGGTCGTGTGGCGGTCGCGGAAGCCGGGCGGGTGGACGAGGGGTGATCTGCGCCTGATCCGTGCCCGCGAGGGCGCGCCTGATCTGGACCTTTGCGTTCAGCGGAAAGGGTGTTGTCGCCTCCGACGGCGGACTGGAACGGTGGAATGGCTCAGCCATCGGCCGGAGGAGGGCGCCGAGCGAGCCGCAAGCGCGTCAGGCCGAGCGGGGGCGAGACGGGGGAGTGTCATGGGGAGACATACGAAGGAGTCCGAGCGGTTGGCGGCCATGCTCAGGGCACTCAAGTGCCGTGCGGGTGTCAGCTACGAGGCACTGGCGAGGAGCACAGGAGTCAGCAGGTCCACCCTCCATCGCTACGGCACGGGCCGGCTGCCTGCTTCGTTCGGGCATGTCCTCGCGTTCGGCAGAGCGTGTGGAGCGACGCGGGAGGAACTGCGCGAGCTGCACACGCTGTGGGCGCTGGCCACCGCGGGAGCGGACGCGACGCACCGCGACCGGCAGGCTGGAGGAGGGCCGGGCAGCGGAGCGGACGGTGCGGGCGTGACGGATTCGACGGGCCGGCCGGCTACTCGTGAGGCGCCGATCGAGGTCCTGGCAGTGGCGCAGGAGACGCGGACGGGCGCGGACCCGACGGCGGAGCCGTGCACGGGTGCGAAACCGACGGCGGAGCCCCGGATCGCGGGGCGTACGCGGAAACGGACACGTCTGCTGCTCGCGATCGCCGCGCTGCTGCTGGGCGGCTTCGCCTGGATCATCGGATGGGCCGGAGGAGGATGCCCGCGCTGTGGAGTCCGGCCAGGCGCGTGGCGGTCGGCGCCCAGCCGGTGGCGATGCTTCGCCACCGCCTCGGGTGGCTGACGTGCCGACCGACGCGTGGTCGTCCTCGCCGTCCGGTCACGCACGGGCCCGCGCTCCCCGGCTTCTCCTCTCAGGCGTCGCCGCGCGGCGCCTCGTCGTTCAGCGAGGCCAGTGTGGTGAGGATGTCCACGGCCCGTGCCCGTTCACCTTCCGGAAGTGATCCCAGAAGCAGCGCGTTGACGCGTTCCGCCGGGGCGATGAGGGAGTCGAGCAGCTCGGCTCCCTCATCGGTGAGACTCAGCAGCGTTCGCCGGCGGTCGTCGTCATCGCGCTCCTGGCTCACGAGGTTCTGGTCGACGAGGCGGCGGACCATCTGGTTCACGGTAGAACGGTCAAGTGAGGTCCGGCGCCCGACCGTCCGCTGATCGATGCCGGGGTCCCTGCTCAGGGCGTTGAGAACGGCGAACTTCTGAGAGGTGATCTCACGGGACACATGCTCGCTCCAGAGCGCCGTGTGCACCTGCTCGGCCCGCCTGATCAGATGGCCGATGTAGTGGGGCAGCTCCAGTGCGCGCGCCACAGCGCTCCGTCCATCGTTGTCGAGGGGGTACCGGCGAAGAAACAAACCACCGCTTACCTTAAGGAGTCCGGAGAGGCCCGGCTGCGCCGCCTCGCGCATGGCCCTCCTCAGCGGCCCCGGCGCCCGGGGCGCCGCGCGTAGGGCACCGCCTTCGAGCCGTCGACGCCCACCTCCAGGCGGCCGATTCGCTCGATCTCCAGGACCACGCGGTCGCCGTGGCCGATCGGTCCCACCCCTGCCGGGGTTCCGGTCGCGATCACGTCGCCCGGATGCAGGGTCATGACGGACGAGGTGTAGGCGATCAGTTCGCGGACGCCGAAGATCAAGTCAGCCGTGTTCGTGCGTTGCCGGGTCGTGCCGCCGACGTCGCACCGCAGGCCCAGCGAGTCCGGGTCGGGGATCTCGTCCGCGGTGACGATCCAGGGCCCGATGGGTGTGAACGTGTCGAACGACTTGCGCGTGGAGCGGTCCTCGCCGGACCGGACGGTGATGTCCAGTACGCAGGTGTAGCCGAAGACGTAGTCCAGTGCCTCGTCCGCGGCGACGTGGTGGGCGGTACGCCCGATGACGACGCCCAGTTCGCCCTCCTGGTCGGTGCGCTTGTCGGTGTAGGGCAGCACGATGTCCTGGCCCGGGCCGATGACGGAGGAGTTGGCCTTGAGGAACACTCCGAGGTCGGCGACCGAGGTGGTGTACTCCATCTCGGCCTTGTGGTCGAGGTAGTTGACCGGCGCACCGATGATCTTGCCCGGTCGGGGCAGCGGGGCCTCCAGGACGGCGTCGCCGAGTGGGACGCGTGGGAGGCCCGTGAGACCGGCGGGTCCGGTCTGCGCCGCGCCGCTGCGGGCGACGTTCTCGATGTACTGGTGCAGCGCACCGGCCGCGCCGGGGTCACCGGTGGTGAGGTGCTGGGTCACGTCGATCAGTGCGTCGCCGTCGACGATCGCGAGGCGTCCGTCATTGAACAGGGCCAGCCGCATGGTGGGCTCCTTGGGAAGTTCCGGGAAGGGGATTGCCGGGAAGTGAGGCGCCCGGGAAGCGAAGTACCCGGGTCGGTGGGTTCAGGCGCCGGGGTCCGCGGGTTCCGCGCGGTAGAGGCCGAGCGAGCGCATGACGGGCTCGTCGCTGTACGAGAAGAGGACGGCATCCTGTGAGGACGAGCCGTTCAGATGGCGGTAGGAGGCCCAGCCCGGCACGGCGAAGGTGTCGTGCTCGGACCAGTCCAGCCGTACGCCGTCCACGATCGTGGCGCCCTCGCCGCGGACCACGTTGAAGACGGTGGACGCCGTGTGCCGGCGGCCGGCTCCCCGGAAGCCGGGACGCAGCCGCTGAACACGGCAGCCGAGGGTCGGCATGACCGGGCCGCCGGTCCACGGGTTGGTGTACTCCAGCACGATGCCGTCGACGTCGCTGCCGTGTGCGGTGTCGGCGATGGACGCCAGCGACCGCTCGGTCTCCTGCCAGGTGTAGCGGGTGACGGGGGAGCTGGGACCGTCCGGGGCGAGCCACACGGGGTTGAGCCGGCCGTGGAGGAACTGCCTGCTGCCCGCGTCGTCGGCGCGGGTGACGGGCTGGAGGCGCTGGTGGTACTTCTCGTAGAAGCCGGCTTCCAGGGCATTGACCAGCGGGTAGTCCAGAGCGTCGAGCCAGATCATCGGCGCGTCGCCCTCGTGGGTGTGGTCGTGCCAGTGCCAGCCGGGCGTCAGCAGCAGATCCCCCGGAGCCATGAACACACGTTCGCCGTTCACCGTCGTCCACGCACCGCTGCCCTCCAGGACGAACCGGAAGGCGTTGGACGTGTGCCGGTGTGCCTGGGCCGTCTCGCCGGGCAGGATGATCTGGAGCCCCGCGTACAGCGTGTTGACGGTGGCCGGGGGATCGGTCAGGCCGGGGTTGACGAGCATGAGGACCCGCCGCTCGGCTTCTTCCAGGGAGAGGGTCTCGGAGAAGTGCAGCAGATGGGGCCGCAGTTGCCGCCAGCTCCACCGGTAGGGCACGGCGCGGCTCCGGGGTTCGGCGGGGAACAGGTTGCCGTAGAAGCGCCATAGCGGAGCGGCCCCGAGCGCGGGCAGGGCCTCGTAGGCGAGATCGTCCGTCGTCATGTCGTCCTCCTGCTGGTTCGGGATCACGGGGCGGTGACGGGCGCCGGGGCCGGCGTCCACACCCAGGACACGTCGTCGAAGTCGTCGGGCCCCCGTGAGGCGAAGAGCGCGTTGCGCAGCGTGGCTCCCATGCCTTCCAGGTGACAGATCTCGCCGAAGCGGCGGGCGCCGGTCTGGATGCGGGCCGCTCGCTCCCGGCGCTGACCGGCGTACGCGGCGAAGGCGTCGGCCGGATCGGCGAACCGGCCGAGTGCCCGGCCGAGTGCGACGGCGTCCTCCAGTGCCTGGCAGGCGCCCTGGGCCAGGTACTGCAGCATCGGATGCGCGGCGTCGCCCAGCAGAGCGATCCGGCCGTGCACCCACTGGTCGGTGGGAAGGCGGTCGAACAGCGGCCAGCGCCGGTCCCGCGCAATGAGCGGCAGGGCGTCACGCACGGTGCGGCAGGCCCCGGAGAAGCGTTCCTCCAGCTCGGCCTCGGTGCCCCAGGCGTCCGAGTCCGGCGTGTAGTGGTCGCTCTCGAAGACGGCCACCTGGTTGTAGAGCTCGCCGCGCCGGACCGGGTACTGCACCAGGTGCATCCGCGGCCCGGCCCAGACCATCACGGCCTCGGAGGCGGCGTGCTGCGACATCCGGCCCGTCATCTGGTCCGTGGGAAGGGCGCCGCGGAACGCCACGTATCGCGAGCAGACCGGCTCACCGTCGCCGACGAGGGCCCGGCGCAGTCGCGAGTGCAGTCCGTCCGCGGCCACGACGGCGTCGGCGGTCAGTTCCGGGGGGCTCCCGGCGAAGTGCAGACGTACCCCCGACCCGTCCTGTTCGGCGTGCGTGACCGTGTGCCCGGTGCGCAAGGTGACGGAAGGGTGTTCCTGGCAGGCCGAAAGGAGCGCCGCGTGCAGATCCGTGCGGTGGGTGACCAGGTAGGGATGCGTGAAACGCCCGGTGTACGCCGCGCTCCGCAGATCGAGCGAGGTGATCTGGTCTCCGCTCAGGGCGTCCATCATCACGAGCCGGGGCGGTGCGACCGCGGTGCGCCGGACGGCGCCCAGCACACCCAGCTCGTCGAGAGCGTGGGAGGCGTTGGGAGCGAGCTGGAGTCCGGCGCCGATCTCCGTGAACCGGGCGGCTTGTTCCACCAGGGTCACGTGATGACCGGCGCGTGCGATTGACAGCGCGGCGGCCAGGCCTCCGATACCGCCGCCGACCACGGCGACGCGATGGGGAACAGGGGTCAGGGACATAGGGCCTCCTTGGTCAGGGGTGCGGGGCACCGCATGCAGGCGGGGCGAGAACATCGCAGTGATCCGTGGAGCAATCATTGGTGTACTGATCATGTGGGTAAGGTGCTGCCCCGGTCTCAGCGACGGGGCGGAGGAGATGTGGTGTGGCCGGCCGGCAGCCGTGCGGCTCCGCCGGTGCGCGAGGGGGGGCGGCGACCACCTCGCGGCGTGATCGTCTACCCGGGATCGGCGGGGCGCAGGGCGTCGGATACGGACTTGACGCCGCCGTGCGCCGTGAGGCCGCCGTCGACGGGGATCTCGGCACCGGTGATGAACGACGACCGGTCGGACAGCAGGAAGACCACGAGAGGCGCGACCTCCTCGACGGTTCCGGTCCGCCCCAGCGGGGTCTCGCGGATGTTCGCCTCCCGGAAGGCCGGGGAGGCGGAGGCGGTCATCTCGGTCTCGATGTAGCCCGGGTGGATCGTGTTGACGCGGATCCCGCGGGGCCCGAGCTCCAGTGCCGCCGTCTTCGAGAGGCCCCGCAGGGCCCACTTGCTGGTCGTGTAGGCGACCGGGTAGTGGGCGGTGAGGGCCGCGGTGGAGCCCACGTTCACGATGGAGGAACCCGGCGGCATCAGGGGTGTCAGATGCTGCATACCGAGAAGCGGGCCGGTGACGTTGACCGCGTGAACGCGCGCCATGTCCTCGGGGCGTACGTCACCGACGCGGGCGCGCCACGTGATGCCGGCGTTGTTGACCAGCCCGTGCACGTGCCCGTACGTCTGCCGCAACTCGGCGGCGAGCGCGGTCCAGTCCTTCTCGCTGGTGACGTCCAGACGCCGGCAGCCGCCCACGGGTTCCAGGTCGGTCGCGATGACCTGGGCGCCTTCGCGGGCCAGGGCGGCGGCCTCGGCCGCACCCTGGCCGCGGGCCGCTCCGGTGACGACGACGACCTTGCCGTCCAGGGCCATGGGGTGCGGTACGGGTTTCACGGACATGTCCTCCTGATTGCGATGGGACTAATCTGGACCCCGCACCGATAATCAGGGAAATTGATTCTGTGGATGGCCGCCATCCGCGCCTTGTATACCTGCCGGTCGGTGACCTACCGCAGAGGGAAATCCGTGAATCTGGCCCGTCTCGATCTGAACCTCGTCGTCGCCCTTCGCGCTCTCCTCGAAGAGCGCAACGTCACCCGCGCCGGGGAGCGCGTCGGGCTGAGCCAGCCCGCGATGAGCGCTGCCCTGGCCCGGCTGCGCCGGCACTTCGACGACGACCTGCTGGCCCGTGTGGGCGGCCACTACGAGCTCACCGCACTCGGCCAGGTCCTGCTGGCCCGCACCGCCACCGCCTACGAGGTGATGGAACGGCTCTTCGCCAGCCAGGCCGCGTTCGATCCGGTGAGCGAGACGCGCGAGTTCAAGATCGTGGCGTCCGACTACGCGGTCGCCGTGTTCGGCGCGGAACTCGCCCGGGTCGTGCACGAGGAGGCTCCGGGGATCCGGCTGCGTTTCACCCAGACCCCGACCACCGTGGTCGACGAGACGGCCACCCTGCTCAGCACCACCGACGGACTTCTCATGCCGCACGGTGTCATCAGCGACTTTCCCGCCACCGACCTCTACGAGGACCGCTGGGTCTTCCTCGTCGCCGACGGCCACCCGAGCGTCGGCGACCGGCTCACCCGGGAGGATCTCGGGCGGCTGCCGTGGGTGACCTACCAACGGACCTACGACGCGCCGGCCGTTCGCCAGTTGGGCATGCTCGGCATCGAGCCGCGCGTGGAAGTCTCCGTCGACAACTTCCAGCTGCTGCCCATGCTGGTGGAGCGGACTCAGCGCATCACCCTGATCCAGGCGCGCCTCGCCCGCCTCCTCGCCCCGCTTGCCGCGGTCCACGTCGTCGAGCCGCCGTACGAGGCGGTCCCGCTGCGGGAGGCGCTCTGGTGGCACCCCGTGCACACGCACGACGCCGCCCACATCTGGCTCCGTGAGACGACCGCCCGGGTGGGCCGCGGCATGGCCGACGCACCCGCGGCCCACCCGGGCTTGTGACGACGGGGCCCGCCGTGGGCCCGCGGATTCTCCCGCCGGGACGCCATCCACGGCCCGGATCACGGCGATCGGGAACCCGGATGACGTCGGGGCTGGTCAACGCGGCACCACGGAACGCACAGTTGGCGGCATGAGATACCTCCCTTGCCCCGCACCCCCGAGAAGTGATCCCGCACCCCCGAGAAGTGATCCCGCACCCCCGAGAAGTGATTCTGCTGTGCCGCGGCATGCCCTCGCCGGACCGAGTGGCGCACCACGGCGGGAAGGGGGGCGCCTTCGCCCCCGGCCCCCGTCCTCCGCGGAGCGGTAGCGCTGCCCTTGGCTCAAGCCGTCCGTACGGCGGTAGTGCTGCCGCGGACCACCAGCCTCGGCGTCATGGACGTCTGCATGGACCTGTCCCGCCGGCCTTCCACGCGCTCGATCAGCATGCGCGCGGCGGACGACCCCATGGTGTGCCCGGCCTGATCGACGCTGGTGAGCTGGACGGGAGCCAGGGCGGCGAGCGCGGTGTTGTTGTAACCGACGAGCGAGAGGTCACCGGGGATGCGGAGGCCGAGTTCGTGGGCCGCGCGGTAGATGCCGAGCGCGGCGACGTCGGCGCCGGTCATGATGGCGGTCGGCGGCCGTTCCGCGGTCAGCAGGGTCATTCCCGCCTTGAAGCCGCCGTCGTCGGAGTACGCGGCGTGATGCACACTCATGTGCCCCGAGAGGCCGTGCCGTTCCATGGCTGCCCGGTATCCGCCGGTCAGGACGGTCTCGGGGGTGAGTTTCCACTGATTGGCCCGGGTGCCCGGGGCGGAGACCAGGGCGATGTCCCGGTGACCGAGCGACACCAGATGGTCCACGACCAGTCCAGCGCCGGTGTCGTCGGCGTCGACCACGGAGTCGTGGGTGTCGGCGCTGTCGTGGTGGCCGATGACCACGGTGGGCGTGGCCGCCGCCGTCGCCAGCACCTCGGAGCGCGAGGTCCCCGGAGCGATGAGGATCAGTCCGTCCATCTGGCGGTCGACCAGGGCCCGGATGGTCTTGGCCTGTTCCCCGGGATCGAAGCCGGCCGCACCGATCAGTACCGTGTACTCGCCGTCACGTAGCTCCTCCTGGATCCCGTCGAGGATGTCCGCGAAGAAGGCGTTCCGGACGTTGTCCAGGAGAACCCCGATGGTGTAAGTCCGCCCCCGCATCCCGCGCGCCGCCGCGTGCGGACGGTAGTCCAGTTCGGCGATGGCCGCCCGGACCTTCTCCTGCATGGCCGGACTCACGCCGTAGGCGTTGCGCATCACCTTGGAAACCGCGGCCACCGACACCCCGGCGTGCCGCGCCACGTCCGTGATGGTCACCCGTTTGTTCTGCTTGCCCGCAGCAGGCCCGCCCATCGTCATTACTCCGCTTCTCGTCGCTGTTGGTGTAACGGTCTACATGATGATGCCTGAGTTTCCTCCAGGATACCGCCGCATTGCCTGTGTTACAGCTCCGTGTCTTGACGGATGAGGAACGGCGGTGCAGGGTGTTGCCCACTTCGTGATGGAGAACGTTATACGCGCTTCTCCGTGCAGCCGGCTCCGCTGTTCCCTCGTGGCCGCTCTCCGTTCCCCGCTCTCTCTCAAAGACCTCCGGGAGTCTTCCGTGTCCCTTCGTATGCCCTGTGCCCGCCGTAAGCGTCCGGCCCTGTTCACGGCGGGCGCCGTCTCTCTCGCCCTGCTCTCCACCGCCTGCGGCGGCAGCGGCGGATCCTCGGCCGCACCCAAGGAGTTCAGCTACCTGAGTGTCACCGAGAACACCACGGTGAAGACCGCACTGACCACGATGTCCGGCGGCGCCTGCAAGGCGGCGAACGACGCACTGCCGCTCAAGGTGGAGACCGTGCCGCAGGCGAGCCTCGACCAGAAGCTCCAGTTGCTGGCCGGCCAGGACGCTCTGCCGGTGCAGTTCGCGGCCGGCAACGCCCCCGCCCTCACACAGCAGCTGGCCAGGTCGGGCAAGGTCGCCGACCTGGAGAAGGAGCTCAAGGACCTCGGGGTGTACGACCAGCTGGAGCCGGGCGCCGTCTCCACGATCAAGGCCCTGTACGGCGGCAAGCTGGAGGTGCTTCCGTACGAGTACAACGTCGAGGGCATCTTCTACAACAAGAAGCTCTTCCAGGAGAACGGCCTGAAGACCCCGGCCACGTGGGACGAACTGGTCTCGGCAGCCGCGAAACTGCAGGACGCGGGTGTGCAGCCGTTCACCGCCTCCGGTCAGCAGGGCTGGCCGCTGACCCGGCTGATCAGCGGCTACCTCTACCGCAGCCTCGGGCCGGACGCGCTCAAGGCGGTGGCCGACGGCAAGGCGAAGCTCACCGACCCGGAGTACGTCAAGGCTGCCGAGGAGATCGCCGGCCTCGGCAGGAAGGGCTACTTCGGCAAGGGTGTCGGATCCATCGACTACGACACCGCGATGAACCAGTTCCTCAACGGCAAGGCCGCCATGTTCTACATGGGCAGCTGGGCGCTGGCGAACATCTCCGACGAGAAGCAGAACAAGGTCGGTGCGCAGAACGTCGGCTTCATGCCCTTCCCCGCGGTCTCCGGCGGCAAGGGCTCCATCGACCAGTACCCCTCCAACGTCGGCCTCGGCATCACGTTCGGTGCCCGGTCCTTCGACGACAAGACCGGCGACTGGGTCTCCTGCATCACCAAGAACTACGGCAGCACCGCGCTCAGGGACCACGGCTCCATCTCCGGCTTCAAGGTGAACACCGAGGTGATGGACGCCAACGACGTCACCACCCAGGTCCGCAGGACGATCAGCGAGTCCCAGCGGAACGTGCTGTGGTTCGAGGCCCTGTTCAGCACCAAGGCCACCACCGTCAGCCAGACCAACGCGGCCGGACTGGTCACCGGGAGCACCAAGCCCGAGGCGTTCATGCAGACCGTTCAGGACGCGCTGACCGCCAAGTGAGACCGGCCGGGGGCGGTCCACGCCTCCTCCCCGCACAGCCCGCGTGGGCCGCCCCCGGTTTTGTACCGGCAGGTCTCTTCAACGGAAACGAAGTGGACACCATCCATGCACCGCGTACTCGGTGACCGCAGGGCCATCGCGATCCTGCTCGGTCCCGCCCTTCTCGTCTACTCACTGATCATGCTGGTCCCCATCGTGTGGTCCCTCGGGTACTCCTTCACCCGGGGCAACACCATCGAGGGATTCACCGGCAACGGGGGTGCCAACTTCTCCCGTCTGTTCGACGATCCCGCCGTCCGCGACGCCCTGTGGTTCACCCTCAGATACGCCGCCCTCGTCACGGTCGGCCAGATCGTCGCCGGCTACCTCCTGGCCCTGCTGTACGTCTTCTTCCTGAAGAAGTCCTCCGCCCTCATCCGCACCCTGGCCTTCTTCCCCGTGGTGCTGCCCACCGTCGCGGTGGGCCTGCTCTTCCAGAAGTTCTTCCAGGTCGCACCGCAGACAGGCCCGGTCAACTCCCTGCTCAACGCGGTCGGGCTCGACTCCATCGACTTCTTCGGCAGCGCGGGAAGCGCGTTCTGGGTCCTGATCCTCATGGACGTCTGGCGCTCCATGGGCTTCTACGCCGTCCTGCTCTTCGCCGGCCTCGTCGACATCCCCGACGAAGTCCTCGAATCGGCACGCCTGGACGGGGCCTCGGGGCTGCGGCTGATCCGGCACATCGTGCTGCCGCTCTCCCTTCCCGTACTGATGTCGTCGCTGATCTTCAGCATCAACGGGACGCTCAAGGTCTTCGACTCCGTCGTCGCCCTCACCAACGGCGGCCCGGGCAACGGGACCACTCCACTGACCCTGTACATGTTCCAGACGTCGTTCACCTACAGCGACTACGGCTACGGCAGCACGATCGCCCTGCTGCTGACCGTGGTGTGCCTGCTGGTGAGCCTGGCCGTCTACCGCGTCTCGCGGCGCGATCTCTCGGAGAGCTGAACGCCATGGCCATCGACACACCGCTGAAATCCTCCGCAGGGAACCGGGGCCGGCGGCCGTCCGGGAGCGGCGGACCCACGCGCACGGCCCGGGCACCGCGCCGGCTGTGGGTGAAGGCCGTCGTCACCGTCCTCCTGGTCGTCGAGATCTACCCGCTGATCTGGATGTTCCTGACGTCCCTGAAGTCCAACGACGACTACCTGAACCACTCCACCTGGAGCCTGCCCACCACGTGGGAGTGGGGCAACTACACCGAGGCCTGGACGACCGGCCATCTCGGGCTCTACGTCCAGAACAGCCTCCTCGCCGTCCTGCCCGCTCTGGCGCTGATGCTGCTTCTCGGCACGGCCGCCGGGTTCGCTCTGCAGATCATGGTGTGGAAGGGTCGCAGCCTGACCCTGCTGGTCTTCCTGGCGGGCATGATGGTCCCGCCGCAGATGATCCTTCTGCCGCTGTTCACCGTGTACTTCCAGACCGGACTCTCCGGCACCCTGTGGCCGCTCGTCCTCACCTACACCGGCACCGGCCTCCCCCTGACCGTCTTCATGATGGCCACCTACTACCGGACCGTTCCCCGCGAACTCTTCGAAGCGGCCACCATCGACGGCGCGGGCATCCTGCGCGCCTTCTGGACCATCAGCGTGCCCATGGTCCGTAATGCCCTGCTCACCGTCGGCCTCGTGCAGTTCTTCTTCATCTGGAACGACCTGCTCATCGCGCTGACGTTCACCAACAACCAGGACCTGCGCACGATCCAGGTCGGCCTGCTCAACTTCACCGGCGACTTCGGCGCCACCCAGTACGGGCCGCTGTTCGCCGCCATCTGCATCAACGTCTTCGGCACCCTCCTGATCTACCTCTTCCTCAACCAGAAGGTCATGAAGGGCCTCACCTCGGGAGCGGTCAAGGGCTGACCCCGGCCCCACCACGCTCGCCCGCTCCCGCACGTGAAAGAAGGTCCCCTCTTGCTCCCCCCTCAGCCCTCCGCAGTCTCCTTCGAACACCTTTCGGACGGCCTCGGCATCGGAGTCGCCTCCCCCCGCCTCACCTGGACGCTGCCCCGGGGCTCCGGATTCCAGACCGCGTACGAACTGGAACTCGACCGCCACGGAACCCGGTGGCGCACCGGACGCGTCGATGGCGCCGACCAGGTGCTGGTGCGCTGGCCCGGGCGCCCCCTGACGTCCCGGGAACGCGCCACCGTCCGTGTCCGCGTCTGGGGCGCGTACGGCGAACCGTCGGCATGGAGCCCACCGAACGCCGTCGAGGCCGGACTCCTCGATCCCGTCGACTGGCAGGCGGTACCGGTGGGCGCCGGCTGGGACGAGGACCCGGAGGCCGACCGCCGCCCCGCCCGGGTCCGCAAGGACTTCCGCCTCGACCGGCCCGTCACCCGCGCCCGGCTGTACGTCACCGCCCACGGCCTGTACGAGGTGGAGATCAACGGCCATCGCGTCGGCGACGAGGCCCTCGCCCCCGGCTGGACGGTCTATCCGCACCGTCTGCGCTACCGCACCCACGACGTCACCAGCCATCTGACCGAGGGAGCGAACACCATCGGCGCCTGGCTGGGCGACGGCTGGTACCGCGGCAAGTACGGCTTCGACGGCGGAACCCGCAACATCTACGGCACCGATCAGTCACTCATCGCACAGCTGGAGATCACGTACGAGGACGGCACCACACGCGTCGTCGCCACCGACGGAACCTGGACCGCCGCACCCGGGCCGATCCTCACCAGCGGTCTGTACGAGGGCGAGACCTTCGACGCCCGCCTCCACGACCCCGACTGGGCCACGCCGTCCGCCGCCGGCACGGGACAGTGGACGGCCGTCCGCACCGGCACCCGTGATCCCGCGACCCTCGTCGCCCCACTCGGACCGCCCGTCCGGTGCACCCAGGAGATCACCCCCGTCACCGTCACCCGCTCCGAGGACGGCCGCCACCTGCTCGACTTCGGCCAGAATCTCGTCGGCCGCCTCCGCGTCACCGTCGACGGCCCCGCCGGGACCACCCTCACCCTGCGGCACGCCGAAGTCCTCCAGGACGGCGAACCGGCCACCCGCCCGCTGCGCGAGGCGTACTCCGTCGACACGCTGATCCTGTCCGGCGCGGGACCGCTCACCTGGGAACCCCGCTTCACCCTCCACGGCTTCCGCTACGCCGAGATCAGCGGCTGGCCGGGGGACCTGACGCCCGGCATGGTCACCGCCCGCGTCCACCACACCGACATGCGCCGCACCGGCTGGTTCGAGTGCAGTGATCCTCTGGTCAACCGCCTGCACGAGAACGTCGTGTGGAGCATGCGCGGCAACTTCGTGGACCTGCCCACCGACTGCCCCCAGCGCGACGAACGCCTCGGCTGGACCGGCGACATCCAGGTCTTCGCCCCCACCGCGAGCTATCTGCACGACTGCTCCGGACTGCTCGACTCCTGGCTCACGGACGTCGCGCTGGAACAGTTCCCCGACGGAACGATTCCCTGGTACGTCCCCGTCATCCCGGGCGAGCCGATGTGGACGCCGATCCACCCCGGAGCCGCCTGGGGCGACGTCGCCACCCTGACTCCGTGGACGCTCTACCAGCGCTTCGGCGACATCGAATTCCTGCGCCGCCACTACCCGATGGCCAAGGCATGGGTCGACCTGGTCGCACGCCTGGCAGGACCGACCCGCCTCTGGGACACCGGAGTTCAGCTGGGGGACTGGCTCGACCCGGCCGCCCCGCCCGACGACCCCGCCGCGGGCCGCACCGACCGTTACCTCGTAGCCACCGCCTACTTCGCCCACTCCGCGCGTCATCTCGCCCTTGCGGCAGCCGAGTTGGACGAGCAGCCGGACGCCGCACGCTACGCGGTGCTCGCGGACGAGGTGGCGGACGCCTTCCGGCGCCGCTATGTCACGCCGTCRGGGCGCCTGACCAGCGACAGCGCCACGGCATACGCGATCGCCCTCGGCTTCGGCCTGCTCACCGCCGAGCAGCGCGCGCCCGCCGGCGACCGCCTGGCCGCACTCGTCCTCGCCGACGACGCCCGCATCTCCACCGGCTTCGTCGGAACCCCCCTGATCTGCGACGCGCTCACCGACGCCGGCCACCTCGACATCGCGTACCGCCTGCTGCTCCAGACCGAGTGCCCCTCCTGGCTCTACACCGTGACCATGGGGGCCACGACGATCTGGGAGCGCTGGGACAGCCTGCGCCCCGACGGCACCCTCAACCCCGGGGGCATGACCTCCTTCAACCACTACGCCCTCGGCGCGGTCGCCGACTGGCTGCACCGGACCGTCGGCGGTATCACCGCCACCGCCCCCGGCTACCGGAGCATGACCTTCCGCCCCCGCCCCGGCGGTGGCATCACCTGGGCCACGACCCGCCACGAGACGCCCTACGGCACCGCGTCACTGTCGTGGGAACTCGCCGCCACCGGCCTGACGGCCCGCATCACGGTGCCGGACGGCTGCACGGCGACCGCCGAACTCCCCGGCTGCGCACCCCGTCCGCTGGGGCCCGGCGAGCACGTCCTGCACACGGTGCGGAGCCCCGCAGAGGCCGCCTGAGCGGCCACTGCCCGGAGACCGTATCGACCCCGAGCCGAGCCGGCCGCGGACCTGACGCCTCGGCCGGCCTCGTGTCCCCACCCCAGAGGCGKCAGGTTCCGCAGCCGCCATGTCACTCAGGAGAGCCGCTGTGAACAGACGAACGTTCCTTTCAGCCGCCGCCTTCACCGCCCTGGCCGCCTGCGCGGCCCCCGTCGGCAGCGCGCACGCCGCCCCGGACGGCGCCGCTCAGGACCGGGCCGGCGCACTGCTCGCCCGTATGACGGCCGCCGAGAAGGAGGCCCTCGTGCGGTGCGACTTCGCCGCCGTCGCCCACCTGGGCATCCCGGCCCTGACCATGGCCGACGCATCGGCCGGCCTGCGCGGTGCGACCGGGGTCACCGCGTTCCCCGTCCCCGTCGCCCAGGCGGCCGCCTTCGACGAGGACCTGGCGGGCCGGATCGGAGAGGCGATCGGCGCCGAGGGACGGGCCAAGGGGTACAACAACCTGCTCGGCCCCACCGTCGACCTGATCAGGACCTGGCACTTCGGGAGGCAGGCGGAGGCCATGGGCGAGGACCCGCTGCTCGCCGGGCACCTGGGCGCCGCCCTCACCGTGGGCATCCAGTCCCGGCATGTCACGGCCACCGTCAAGCACTTCGCCGCCTACACGCAGGAGACCAACCGCTTCTTCACCGACACCCTGATCGGCGACCGGGCCCTGCACGAGATCTATGAGGCGCCGTTCCGACGCGTGATCGCCGCCGCTCCCACCACCTCGGTGATGATGGCCTACCCGAAGATCAACGGCACGTTCGCGACGCGCAACCCCGCCCTGTTCGACGACGTGAAGACGGGCCTGGGACTCCAGGGCTACACCGTGCCGGACTTCTGGGCCGGAGACGACCAGGTCGCCGCCGCCCGCGCCGGCATGGACCTGGCCGGCCTCGGCCCCGGTGCGGTGCAGATTCCGGCGGGGGCGCTCACCGGCGGATCGATACCGGCCGCCCGGCTCGACGACGCCGCGCGTCGCATCCTCGTCACCATGTTCGCCAACGGCCTCATCGATCACCCCGTTCCCGCGCCCGCCGACGATGTCAGCACGCAGGAGCACAAGGAGCTCGCCCATGAAGCAGCCGTCGCCTCCACCGTGCTGCTGACCAACCGTTCCTCGGCACTCCCTCTGCCCGCCACCCTGAGTTCGCTGGCCGTCATCGGCCCCGCGGGCACCGACACCCTCACCGGCGTGTCCGGCTCCACCTACGTCGACCCGGGCACCTGGACCACGCCACTCCAGGCGATCCGCGCCCGCGCCGGAACGGCGGTGAAGGTCACACACGCCCAGGGCACCAGGGGCGACCTCCCGCTTCCCCCGGTCCCTTCGGCGGTTCTGCGCACCACCACCGGAGCGGCCGGCCTGACCGGCACCTACTACGCGGGCGCCGACGCCACCGGCACTCCGGTCGCGACCCGCACCGAAGCGACCGTCGACTTCACCGCCCCGCCCGTCGGGAACCTGCCGCAGGTGTGGTCCGCGAAGTGGACCGGCACCCTGACCCCGACCACCACCGGCCTCCACCGCTTCTCCCTGCTCCCCGCCGGAACCACCTCACTCAGCATCGACGGCAGGGCGGTCGTCTCCGGCACACGGCAGATGCGCCGCTTCTTCCTCGGCCTCTACGACTATCCGCTCCAGGGGACCGTCAACCTGACCGCAGGACGCGCCGTCGCGGTGGAACTGACCTACACCAACGCCCCCGCGGAACAGGGCACCTGCGGCCTGACCCTCGGCTGGCAACCCGACTCGCTGATCGCCGAGGCGGTGACGGCGGCCCGCGCGGCCGACGCCGCCGTCGTCTTCGTCAACCGGGTCGCGGGCGAGGCCATGGACCACGACCGGCTCGAACTGCCCGGCGACCAGAATCACCTGATCGCCGCCGTCGCCGCCGCGAACCCGCGCACCGTCGTCGTGCTCAACACGGACGGGCCCGTCGCCACCCCCTGGCTGGGCGACGTCGAGGCCGTAGTACAAGCGTGGTACGGAGGCCGTGGTACGGGAACGGCCCTGGCAGCCGTCCTCTTCGGCGACAGGGACCCGGCCGGACGCCTCCCCGTCACCTTCCCCGTCGACGCCACCCAGGGACCGGGCACCAGCCCCGCGGCCTATCCGGGCACCAACGGCACTGTCACCCACACCGAGGGCGCGGCGATCGGATACCGCTTCTACGACGTGGAGGGGCAGGAGCCCCGCTTCCCGTTCGGCCACGGCCTCTCCTACACGACCTTCGCCCACGGCTCCGTCGAAGCCACCTACGACAGGGCCGCCCAGGAGGTCACCCTGGCCGTGACCGTCACCAACACCGGCCGGCGCCCGGGCACCGACGTCGTCCAGGTCTACGCCACGCTCCCCGGCGCGGCAGCGGCGGAACAGCGCCGCCTGGTGGCCTTCCGGAAGGTCACCCTGCCCCCGGCCGGTACGCAGCGGATCGGTCTGACCATTCCGGTGCAGGATCTCACCGTGTGGTCCTCGGGCATCTGGACCCTCGTGCCAGGGACCTACACCTTCGCGACGGCTCGGTCGTCCCGAAGCGTCACCGCGCAGCGGACCCTGAAGCTCGGCTGACCTCGCCGGCACCGAAGCCGGGGCAAGGGGGCGCCCGGTCCCCGGCCGTGACGACGGAGCCGTTCCCCGTCCGGTCCCCGGCCGTTACGACGGTGCCGGTCCCCGCATGCTGCGAGGACCGGCACCGCGTGCGTCGTCCGCTACGGGTTGACGCAGCCGACCGAGCCGACCGGGAAGTTGTTGCCGGTCGATGTCGCCGTGAACCCGAAGGTGACGCTGCCGTCCGGTGGGACGGTCCGGTTGTAGTCGACGTTCCTGACCGTGAGCGAGCCGTCGGACCCCGTGGTCAGCGCACCGTTCCACGCGCTGCTGATGGTGGTGCCCGCGCCGGGTGTCCACTGCACGCCCCAGCCCTCGAGTGCCGTCGTGCCGTGGTTCATGACCTCGACGGATCCCTGGAAGCCGCCGCTCCAGGAGCTGGTGACGCTGTAGACGGCCATGCACCCGGTGTGCGGGTCGGTCGGTGTGGGCGTCGGAGTCGGGTCCGTCGGGTCCGGAGTCGGCGTGCTGCCCGAGCCGCGGATGCCGGTGACCTCGCCGTTGCCGCCGTCGAAGACGACGTCGGAGCAGGAGAAGAAGTTCTCCTGGCTGTCCGAGCGCACCCACTGGATGAACATCACCGCGTCACCCGAGCGGCCCGAGGGCAGAGCCATGTCCCAGTAGT
Organism: Streptomyces sp. OR43; assembly: GCF_008042275.1. Lineage (GTDB taxonomy): Bacteria > Actinomycetota > Actinomycetes > Streptomycetales > Streptomycetaceae > Streptomyces. The sequence goes on from NZ_RDBK01000043.1 coordinate 3,637,152, forward strand.
AGTGACCGCCGTCGGTACCCGGCGAGCCCGTCGCGGGCGGGTTGGTGACGGTGTCGATCAACTCCAGGTCGTCCCAGCCAAGTTCGGTGCTCGGCGAGTAGCCGGGCTTGGACAGGTACACCCGGAAGGAGCCCGGGTGCGCCGCCCAGTTGCTGTGCTGGACCTGGATCGTCTTTCCGGATGTCAGATGCGTCCGGGGCCAGTCGGAGCGCGCGGCGTTGTACCCGGTGAAGTTGTACGGCGACCGGTCACCGGCGCTGCACAGCTTCCCGTCGGGGACGTAACCCGCGCCCCGTCCACCGGCGTTGGAGTCGAGTACGGCGAACCAGTTGTACAGCGAGTTCGGGCCGCTCTCGCTCAGTGCCGCCTTGCACGCCGGGTTGGTCGGGTCCAGGGATCCGGTGCTGGTCTTGGCGTCCAGCCAGCAGAGGTAGGTGCGCGAGCCCGGCGTCATCGTCACGCCGTGCGCCTGCGCGTTGCCCTGGCCGAATAAGGCGAGGGCGATGGCGCCGAACAGCGTCGCGAGCACCGTCGCCAGGGAGGCGAGTTGTTTCCTGCTTCGGGTCATGGTGTCTCCTGTGCCTGTGCGGGGATTGTCCTGCGGTGGGGGCTGTCTCCCGAGCGCTGTTTCCTGGGGGTGTGGATGTGGCCGTGTTGAGCGGATGCGGGGGTCTCGCGGGGGGTGTGCAGTCGGCACGTGCGCATGGGAGCGCTCCCATGTCTTGGTTAGTAGGGGACTGTAAGAGCGATGCCGTGTCCCTGACAAGGCGTCGGGCGGAATGTGTGACACGGATTCCGAACCGGCAGTCAACGCGAGGTGTCCCAGCGCAACGACGCCCGCGCGTCGGTCAGTTGCCCGCGCGGCGGGGCGCACTCAGGCTGACTCGCGCACCACCAGCTGCGTCCGCAGGATCACATGGCGCCACGCGACCTGCGGCTGGTCCATCTCCTCCAGCAGCAGCCGCACCATGGTCCGGCCGATCTCCTCCATCGGCTGGCGGACGGTCGTCAACCGCGGTTCGGTCTGCTCGGCCAGCTCGAAGTCGTCGAATCCGATCACCGCCACGTCCTGCGGGACCCGGCGTCCGGTTGCCTGCAGGGCGGTCACGGCGCCCGCGGCCATGCTGTCCGACGCGGCGAACACGCCGTCGACCTCCGGGTGCCGCTCGATGAGCCCGGTCATCGCACGCCGTCCGCTGACCTGGCTGAAGTCCCCCTCGACGATCAGGGACCGCACCTCGTCGAGCCCGGCGTCACGCAGTGCTTCCCGGTAGCCGCGCAGCCTGCACCGGGAGGCGTACATCTCGGGCGGGCCCGTGATCGCGGCGATCGACTTCCGTCCCCCGCGCGTCAGGTGAGCGACCGCCGCCCGCGCGCCGCCCACGTTGTCCGCGTCCACATACGTCACCCGCTCGTCGTCCGAGCGCCTGCCGAGCAGCACCGTGGGCAGTCCGGCGTCGGCCAGCATGTCCGGCAACCGGTCCTCGGCCCGCACCGACATGAGCAGCGCCCCGTCGATCCGCCCACCGCGCACGTACTTCACGAGCCGCTGCCGCTCGGCGTCCGTGCGCACGAGCGTGAGCAGCAGCTGTACGTCCGCCTCGGTCAGGGCGTCCCCGACCGCCCTTACGACCTCCGAGAAGAACGGCTCCCCGAACAGTCGCCAGTCCGTCTTCGTCATCACCAGTGCGACGGCGTCTGCGCGCCGGCCGGCCAGTGAGCGTGCGGCCAGGTTGGGGACGTAGTCCAGTTCGTCGATGGCGCGCTGTACGGCGCGGCGTGTGGACGCCTTGACCCCCGAGGCGTTGTTGATCACCCGGGAGACCGTGCCCCGCCCCACTCCGGCAAGCGCGGCCACTTCCTCCAGCGTCGGTGTGCCGGAACCTCGCTTCAGCATGCTCCCACCGCAGGACAATCCCCGCACAGGCACAGGAGACACCATGACCCGAAGCAGGAAACAACTCGCCTCCCTGGCGACGG
>NZ_RDBK01000043.1:3639231-3665975 GCF_008042275.1 Streptomyces sp. OR43
GTTCTTCGCCCTCTCGTGGGGCGTCGTGGTCTGGGTCTTCCTCGGCGAGATGTTCCCGAACCGGATCCGCGCCGCCGCGCTCGGCGTCGCCGCCTCCGCGCAGTGGATCGCCAACTGGGCGATCACCGCGAGCTTCCCGAGCCTCGCCGACTGGAACCTCTCGGGGACGTACATCATCTACGCCTGCTTCGCCACGCTCTCGATCCCCTTCGTCATCAAGTTCGTGAAGGAGACCAAGGGCAAGGCGCTGGAGGAGATGGGCTGATCCCCGCTGCCCTCTCTCCTCGTAACCCGTACGGCCCCGGCTCGCACCCGCGAGCCGGGGCCGTACGCATGGCTCACCCTCCGATGGCCCCGCAGAACAACCGCAGGCTGCGCCAGCCCTCCTCGACCGGCATGCCGCCGCACAGCGGGTGCAGCACCAGGCTGTCCAGCTCACCGGCCAGAGCCGCGCAGGCCTCCGGTGTGACGATCCGGTAGACGCCCTCGGCCCGCAGTTCCGCCACGCTCGTCGCCGCCGAACGGACGGCTGAACGGATGTCCTTGGACTGCCAGGAGGCGTACGTACGCGCCTCGTGCAGGAAGTGCTCCCCGTACGCGGCCCAGGCCCGGTCCGGGTCCTCGGACACGTGCAGCAACGGCGTCTCGGCCGAGGGCATCATGCAGAAGCCCTCCGTACCGTGCTCCGCGCGCTGCTCGTGGTAGTACGCCTCCAGCTCCGGCAGATGCGCGCTCGGGAACAGCGGCAGCCCCAGCCGGGCCGCCCGCCGCGCCGCCGCCCGCGAGCTGCCGCCCACCAGCAGCAGCGGATGCGGGCGGGTGTACGGCCGCGGGGTGACCGTCACCGTACGGCCGCGGAACTCGAACGGCTCGCCCGTCCACGCCTTCAACAGGGTCTCCAGCACCTCGTCCTGGAGCCGGCCCCGCCTGCCCCACTCGACGCCTGCCCGCTCGTACTCCTCGGGCCGGTAGCCGATCCCCGCGACCGTGACCAGCCGGCCCGCGCTCAGCAGATCGAGGACCGCGATGTCCTCGGCGAGCCGCAACGGATCGTGCAGCGGACCGATGACCGCGGAGACCGTGACCGCGATCCTGCGGGTGGCCCCGAAGACGGCCCCGGCGAGGACGAACGGCGACGGCAGCCAGGAGTTGGCGGCCCCGTGGTGCTCCTCGGTCTGCACCGTGTCGACGCCGTGCTCGTCGGCGTACGCGGTCATGTCCAGCGCCGCACGGTAGCGGGCCGAGAGTGACCCCGGAGTGGCATCGGGGTCGACGAGGTTGAACCGGACGACGGTGAAGGCCATGACGCTGTCCCCCTGGGTCCTGCCGGGCGGGCTGGCGAGGCCGGACCTTAGCTGACGCAGCGTCAGAAGTGTAGGGGTGCGGTCGCCCGGTGTCCGGCGGGCCGCGGCAGTGCCGCGTACAGACCGCCGGAGACGAGGATCGTGACCGCCCAGCCGAGCCCGTTGCGCCCCGTCCAGGTCGTCGCCAGCGGACCGGTGAACCATTCCACGCCGGTGAACAGCAGCCCCACCACCAGGCCCGCCGCCCATGCCGCCACAGCGGTCCACGCGAAGCCGCCCGCGTACCAGTAGGCGCTGGTGGAGGTGGTGTCCATGAGTGCCTCGGGGTCGTATGTGCGCCCTCGCAGCTGATCCACGCCGAAGACGCCGATCCAGGCCGAGAACGTCACCGCGAGCAGGTTCAGGAAGGAGACGAACGCATCGACGAAACTGCTCGCCACGAGCATCAGCAGCGACCCCAGGAACAGGCTGATCGCGGCATTCACACCGACGGCCCAGGCGCGCGGGATCATGAATCCCAGGGTCTGCGCGGTGAATCCGGCCGAATACATCGACATGGCGTTGATCAGCACCATGCCGAGCACGGCGACCGCCAGATACGGAACCGAGAGCCAGTCGGGCAGCAGCACCCCGATGAACGCCACCGGATCACGGGTGACGGCGAGGCCCGGCGTACCGACCGCCATCACCGCCCCCATCAGCACCATCGGCAGAAACACGATTCCCGCGCCTCCCACCGTCGCCGCGACCATCGCCCGCCCGGACGCGCTGCGCGGAAGGTAACGGGTGAAATCCGGCCCGGTCGGCGCCCAGCTGATACCGCCGGCCGCCAGGGTGCCGATGCCCGCGATCATCGCCGACGTCGGACCGGCGGGCCGGTCCAGTACCGCGGGCCAGGCCGTCGCGCCGGCCAGGTGCACCAGGACCAGCACGCTGAACCCGCCGAAGAGGTACGCCGACCAGGTGCAGCACAGCCGCAGCGCCCGCACGCCGAGCCCCGACAGGAGGAAGCTGCTCGCGACGAAAGCGAACAGGGTCGCCATGATCAGCGTCGAGGTGCTCCGGATGCCGAAGAGCAGGCCGAGCACGGCCAGCAGCGCGTACGCGCCGGTGACCGCGTTCACCGTCTCCCACCCCCACCGGGCCACCCAGATCAGCGCGCCCGGCCCCAGATTGCCCCGCTGGCCGAAGACGGCCCGGGAGAGCGCCATGCCCGGGGCGCCGCCGCTGCGCCCCGCGACCGAGATCAGCCCGACCAGGCCGAACGAGACGGCCGGAGCCGTGACCGCGACGACCAGCACCTGCCACAGGCTCAGTCCGTCGAAGACCACGAGCCCCGCCCCGATGGTGAGCAGCAGCACGGTCGTGTTGGCCGCCACCCAGGTGGGGAAGAGGGAGCGGACCCGGCCGGTGCGCTCGCTGTCGGGCACGGGTTCCAGCCCACGGGTCTCCACGGCCGGAATCGTACCTTTTCCGGCATACGGTGTGTAATGCCCTGAGTGCTCGGCCTCCTGGGGGACCGCGCATCCCTCGCTCGCCGCCGCACGTGACCGATACTGGGTGGGTTATGGAATTCGTCATCCTTGCTGTAGTCATCGCCCTGGTCGCGGTCGGCGTGATCAGCGGGCTCGTGGTCAGCAGCCGCAAGAAGAAGCAGCTGCCCCCGGCGCCGTCGAGCACGCCGACCATCACTCCTCCCGCCGAGCCCCATGTCGGCGAGGAGGCCGAGACGCCGCGCGACACCTCGCGCCGCACCATCGAGGAGGTCGGCCTTCCGCCCGAGGAGGCCCCGGAAACCGCAGAACCGCAGACGCCCGCCGCCCCCGCGCTGGACGTCCCCGAGCCCACCGCCGGCCGTCTCGTACGGCTGCGGGCCAGGCTCGCCCGCTCGCAGAACTCCCTCGGCAAGGGGCTGCTCACGCTCCTGTCCCGGGACAACCTCGACGAGGACACCTGGGAGGAGATCGAGGACACCCTCCTCACCGCCGACGTCGGCGTCGCTCCCACCCAGGAGCTGGTCGAACGGCTCCGCGAGCGCGTCCGCGTGCTCGGCACCCGTACCCCCGAGGAGCTGCGCAAGCTGCTGCGCGAGGAGCTCCTCACCCTGCTCGGCACCGACTTCGACCGGGCGGTCAGGACGGAGGGCGGGGCGGAGACCCCCGGCGTCGTCATGGTCGTCGGCGTCAACGGCACCGGCAAGACCACCACCACCGGCAAGCTGGCCCGGGTGCTCGTGGCCGACGGCCGCAGCGTCGTGCTCGGCGCGGCCGACACCTTCCGCGCCGCCGCCGCCGACCAGCTCCAGACCTGGGGCGAGCGCGTCGGCGCCCGCACCGTGCGCGGACCCGAGGGCGGCGACCCGGCGTCGATCGCCTTCGACGCCGTGAAGGAAGGCATCGCCGAGGGCGCCGACGTCGTGCTCATCGACACGGCGGGACGGCTGCACACCAAGACCGGGCTGATGGACGAGCTCGGCAAGGTCAAGCGGGTCGTCGAGAAGCACGGACCGCTCGACGAGATCCTGCTCGTCCTCGACGCCACCACCGGCCAGAACGGCCTGGTGCAGGCGCGGGTGTTCGCCGAGGTCGTCGACATCACCGGCATCGTCCTCACCAAGCTCGACGGCACCGCCAAGGGCGGCATCGTCATCGCCGTCCAGCGCGAACTGGGCGTACCGGTGAAGCTGGTCGGGCTCGGCGAGGGGCCGGACGATCTGGCTCCGTTCGAGCCGGAGGCGTTCGTGGACGCCCTGATCGGGGACTGAACCGCCCGTACCGCTACGGCGAGGAGCCCGGCCGCACCGTGCGGCCGGGCTCCTCGCCGTAGCGGCCGGACTGCCGTCAGCCGCAGGGGGCCAGCCGGTGGCAGATGTACGCCAGCGTGCCCAGCAGCAGCCTGGCCTGCGGGGGCGCCGCCGCGGTGTCCAGGGCCGGCGGGCGCAGCCAGCGGACCGGGCCGAGGCCGCCCTGGTCGGACGGGGGCGCGGTGATGTGGGAGCCGGATCCGAACGCCCGCAGGTCCAGGCCCGCGTCGTCCCAGCCCATCCGGTACAGCAGCCGGGGCAGCTCGGCGGCCGCGCCCGGCGCGACGAAGAACTGCGCCCGGCCGGCCGGGGTCACCGCGACCGGCCCCAGCGGCAGCCCCATCCGCTCCATCCGCACCAGCGCCCGGCGCCCCGCCTGCTCCGCGACATCGAGTACATCGAAGTTGCGGCCCACGGGCAGCAGCATCGAGGCCCCGGGCACCTCGGCCCACGCGCGCGCCGCCGTGTCGAGCGTCGCCCCGGCGGGAACCTCCTGCGCGAAGTCCAGCGGATGGGCGCCGGGGGAGGGGCAACCCGCCTCCCCGCACGAGCAGTTGCCGTCCGCGGCGCGTGCGCCGGGCACGACCGCCCAGCCCCACAGCCCCGTGTACTCGGCCACCGCGGTGCCTTCGGCCGCACGGCCGCGGCGCCGCGCGCCGGATCGCCTCTCACGGATGCCGCCGATCGTGAAGCCCATGCCCCCTCCAACGGGTCCAACGCGCCAGTGGTTACGCACCGGGGTGCCGACGTGACACTCCGTCGAACTCGGCGACCGGCGTGAGCGCGGGGTGCGCCCCCGGGGCGCGAGACCTCGTGCGCGCCCCCGAATGCATCCCTGCGCCTACCGCTGGTCGCTGTCTGTCAAGTGAATCGCGCCCAGCCGCGGTGGCGTTCATTCGAAGGGGTGGCGAATGGTGGCGTTTCTGTAAACGCCCTCGCCGAGGGGGTGATCGTAGGATTACCGTCGGTACACGAAGCATGGAAGTATGTGCGCCCATGGGTATGCCGGAGGCAACCCGATTTTCTGTTCGATGGTGGGCAACCCGCATACGGGCAGCATCGGTTCGCGGCATTCTGATAGAGGTTCGCGCGACAGTATTCGGCGGATGGGGGCGTTCCAGTGAGTGGCAGCGGCGCAGGCGATTCGAATGCCGGTAAGCGCCCCAACGGGCAATTGGGATCATGGTTCGTGCGCAGCGGCTGGTCGAAGGGCGAGCTCGCCCGGCAGGTGAACCGCAGAGCGCGCCAGATGGGCGCCCACCACATCAGCACCGACACCTCACGGGTGCGGCGCTGGCTCGACGGTGAGCAGCCGCGCGAGCCGATCCCGCGCATCCTGTCCGAGCTGTTCTCCGAACGCTTCGGCTCCGTCGTCGCCGTCGAGGACCTGGGGCTGCGCGCCGCCCACCAGGCGCCCTCGGTGGCCGGCGTCGATCTGCCCTGGGCCGGCCCTCAGACCGTCGCCCTGCTCAGCGAGTTCTCCCGCAGCGACCTCATGCTCGCCCGCCGCGGATTCCTCGGCAGCTCCCTCGCGCTCGCCGCCGGACCCGCCCTCATCGAACCCATGCAGCGCTGGCTGGTGCCCGTCGCCGCCGGCGGGGCCGTCGAGCCGGAGTCGGACGCCGCCGCCCGCCGCCCGTCGCGCCTCTCCGGCCCGGAGCTCGACCTGCTGGAGTCCACCACCGCGATGTTCCGCCAGTGGGACGCCCAGTGCGGCGGCGGACTGCGCCGCAAGGCCGTCGTCGGCCAGCTCCACGAGGTCACCGACCTGCTCCAGGAGCCGCAGCCGGCCGCCACCGCGAAGCGCCTCTTCCGCTGCGCCGCCGAACTGGCCGAACTGGCGGGCTGGATGAGTTACGACGTCGGCCTCCAGCCCACCGCCCAGAAGTACTTCGTGCTCGCCCTGCACGCCTCGAAGGAGGCCGGCGACAAACCGCTGGGCTCGTACGTCCTGTCCAGCATGAGCCGCCAGATGATCCACCTCGGCCGCCCCGACGACGCGCTCGAACTCATCCACCTCGCGCAGTACGGCAGCCGTGACTGCGCCACCGCGCGGACCCAGGCCATGCTGTATGCGATGGAGGCCCGCGCCTACGCCAACATGGGCCAGCCCAGCAAGTGCAAGCGTGCCGTGCGAATGGCCGAGGACACCTTCCTCGACGCGGGGATCGACGGCGAGCCCGAGCCCGACTGGATCCGCTTCTTCTCCGAGGCCGAGCTCAACGGCGAGAACTCCCACTCCTACCGTGACCTGGCCTATGTGGCCGGCCGCAGCCCCACGTACGCCTCGCTCGCCGAGCCCGTCATGCAGCGGGCGGTCGAGCTCTTCGGCGACGACGACGAGCACCAGCGGTCGTACGCGCTCAACCTGGTCGGCCTCGCCACCGTCCACCTCCTCAAGCGCGAGCCCGAGCAGTCCACCGTGCTGGCCGAGAAGGCGCTGCGCGTCGCCAAGAAGGTCCGCTCGGAGCGGGTCAACACCCGGCTGCGCAAGACCGTCGACACCGCTGCCAGGGACTTCGGGGACATTCCCGAGGTCGCGCGGCTCACCGACCTCCTCACCGAACAACTGCCCGAGACCGCCGAAGCGGTCTGAGCGGCACCTCAGCCCCGGCCACGACGGCCACCCCGCACCGACCGACTTCGGCTCCCCCGATTGCCTGGTCAGCGGGTGATCGTCGTGGCCGGTTCGTGTGGTCGTTCCCCTGCCGGAGCGTCGTAACCGCACCGTATGCGGCTCCGGCCGCAGAGTAGGCCCGAGCGCGGGTACGGCACAGGCGGTTCATGACGACGTAACACGACGGTCCCCTTAGTCACTGCGGCGAAACATCGTGTGGCATCGGCGGAAACGGCGCTGGGCGAATCTCATGCCCATAACCGGCCCGCACCTTTTCCCCAGTGGTCCCGCACGTGGATACGTCCCCACCGCCCCCGCACGCGGCCGCACCGACGACGAGGAGACGCCGATGCCCCCAGGCATCACGACGCTTGCAGCAGACGCCCCGACGCTGTCTGCCGCCAACACCGGGTTCATGCTCATCTGTTCGGCCCTGGTGATGCTCATGACCCCGGCCCTGGCCTTCTTCTACGGAGGCATGGTCCGCGTCAAGAGCACCCTCAACATGCTGATGATGAGCTTCATCAGCCTCGGGATCGTGACGATCCTGTGGGTGCTCTACGGATTCAGCCTCGCCTTCGGCACCGACGCCGGCTCGATCATCGGCTGGAGCCAGGACTTCGTCGGCCTCAGCGGCATCGGCGTCACGGAACTCTGGGACGGCTACACCATCCCGGTGTACGTCTTCGCCGTGTTCCAGCTGATGTTCGCCGTGCTCACCCCGGCCCTGATAAGCGGTGCGCTCGCCGACCGGGTCAAGTTCACCTCGTGGGCGCTCTTCATCACCCTCTGGGTCACCGTCGTCTACTTCCCGGTCGCGCACTGGGTCTGGGGCGCGGGCGGCTGGCTCTTCGAGCTCGGCGTCATCGACTTCGCCGGTGGTACCGCCGTCCACATCAACGCGGGTGCCGCGGCCCTCGGCGTGATCCTCGTCATCGGCAAGCGCGTCGGCTTCAAGAAGGACCCGATGCGGCCGCACAGCCTGCCGCTCGTCATGCTCGGCGCCGGCCTCCTCTGGTTCGGCTGGTTCGGCTTCAACGCCGGCTCGTGGCTCGGCAACGACGACGGTGTCGGCGCGGTCATGTTCGTCAACACGCAGGTCGCCACCGCCGCGGCCATGCTCGCCTGGCTCGGCTACGAGAAGCTCCGCCACGGCTCCTTCACCACCCTCGGTGCCGCGTCCGGCGCCGTCGCCGGACTCGTCGCCATCACCCCGGCCGGCGGTGCGGTCAGCCCGCTCGGTGCCATCGCGGTCGGTGCCATCGCCGGTGTGCTGTGCGCCATGGCCGTCGGTCTCAAGTACAAGTTCGGCTACGACGACTCCCTGGACGTCGTCGGCGTCCACCTCGTCGGCGGTGTCGTCGGATCCCTCCTCATCGGCTTCTTCGCCACCGGCGGAGTCCAGTCCGACGCCAAGGGCCTCTTCTACGGCGGCGGACTCGACCAGCTCGGCAAGCAGGCCGTCGGTGTCTTCGCGGTCCTCGCGTACTCTCTGGTCGTCTCCGCGATCCTCGCCTTCCTGCTCGACAAGACCATCGGGATGCGGGTCGAGGAGGACGACGAGGTCTCCGGTATCGACCAGGTCGAACACGCCGAGACGGCGTACGACTTCAGCGGTGCGGGCGGCGGTTCGTCCTCCCGCTCCACGCCCCCCGCGGCCGGGACCACGGCAGCCCCGACGAACAAGAAGGTGGACGCATGAAGCTCATCACCGCAGTCGTGAAGCCCCACCGGCTTGACGAGATCAAGGAGGCCCTCCAGGCCTTCGGCGTCCAGGGCCTCACGGTCACGGAAGCCAGCGGCTACGGGCGTCAGCGCGGCCACACCGAGGTCTACCGGGGCGCCGAGTACACCGTCGACCTCGTCCCGAAGATCCGCATCGAGGTCCTCGTCGAGGACGAGGACTCCGAACAGCTCATCGACGTCGTCGTGAAGGCCGCCCGGACGGGCAAGATCGGTGACGGCAAGGTCTGGAGCGTCCCGGTCGAGACCGCGATCCGGGTACGCACCGGCGAACGCGGCCCGGACGCACTCTGACCGACTGTTCCGCACACGGAAAGGCAGCTGGGTGACGAGCACCGAAGTGACCACCGAATCCGAGGAATCGGGACCCAGCGGCTACGCGGCGGCCCTACCGGGGCGCCGAGTACACCGTCGACCTCGTCCCGAAGATCCGCATCGAGGTCCTCGTCGAGGACGAGGACTCCGAACAGCTCATCGACGTCGTCGTGAAGGCCGCCCGGACGGGCAAGATCGGTGACGGCAAGGTCTGGAGCGTCCCGGTCGAGACCGCGATCCGGGTACGCACCGGCGAACGCGGCCCGGACGCACTCTGACCGACTGTTCCGCACACGGAAAGGCAGCTGGGTGACGAGCACCGAAGTGACCACCGAATCCGAGGAATCGGGACCCAGCGGCTACGCGGCGGCCCGGCTGCGCCTTCTTCAGCAGAAGGCGCAGTCCGGGCCGCCGCGCCGTGCGGCCCTCGCCGCGCTCACCGACGAGTGGCTGACCGGCCTGTTCAACGCCGCGGCCGAGCACGCGGGTGTCCGGGGCGCCGCCCTCGTCGCCGTCGGCGGCTACGGCCGCGGCGAACTCTCCCCGCGCAGCGACCTCGACCTCCTGCTCCTCCACGACGGCAGCGCCGACGCCGGAGCGGTGGCCGCCCTCGCCGACCGCGTCTGGTACCCCGTCTGGGACCTGGGCCTCGCCCTCGACCACTCCGTACGCACCCCCGCCGAAGCCCGGAAGACAGCCGGCGAGGACCTCAAGGTCCAGCTCGGACTGCTCGACGCCCGTCCCGTCGCCGGGGACCTCGGCCTCGTCGCCTCCCTGCGCACCGCGATCCTCGCCGACTGGCGGAACCTCGCCCCCAAGCGCTTGCCCGCTCTCGACGAGCTCTGCCGCGAACGGGCGGAGCGCCAGGGCGAGCTCCAGTTCCTCCTGGAACCCGACCTCAAGGAAGCCCGGGGCGGACTGCGCGACGCCACCGCCCTGCGCGCCGTCGCCGCCTCCTGGGTCGCCGACGCCCCCCGCGAGGGCCTCGCCGAGGCCCGCCGCGTCCTCCTCGACGCCCGCGACGCCCTCCACCTCACGACCGGCCGCGCCACCGACCGCCTCGCCCTCCAGGAACAGGACCAGGTCGCCGCCGCCCTCGGCCTCCTCGACGCCGACGCCCTGCTGCGCCAGGTCTACGAGGCCGCCCGCACCGTCTCGTACGCCACCGACGTCACCTGGCGCGAGGTCAACCGGGTGCTGCGGGCCCGCTCGGCCCGGCCGAGGCTGCGCGCCATGCTGGGCGGCGGCCGTGCCCCGGCCACCGACCGCACCCCGCTCGCCGACGGCGTCGTCGAGGCCGACGGCGAGGTCGTGCTGGCCCGCACCGCCCGCCCGGAACGCGACCCGGTCCTCGTCCTGCGGGCCGCCGCGGCGGCCGCGCAGTCCGAGCTCCCGCTCTCCCGCCATGTCGTACGCCACCTCGCCACCGCCGCCAAACCGCTGCCGGTGCCGTGGCCGGCCGAGGCCCGGGAGGAACTCGTCACCCTTCTCGGTGCCGGCGAGGCCACCGTCCCCGTCTGGGAGGCCCTGGAGGCCGAAGGGCTCATCACCCGGCTCCTGCCGGACTGGGAACGGGTCCACTGCCGGCCCCAGCGCAACCCCGTCCACACCTGGACCGTGGACCGCCACCTCGTCGAGGCGGCCGTCCGCGCCTCCTCCCTCACCCGCCGCGTCGGCCGCCCCGACCTCCTGCTGGTCGCCGCCCTGCTCCATGACATCGGCAAGGGCTGGCCCGGCGACCACTCCGTCGCCGGCGAGGTCATCGCCCGCGACATGGCCGCCCGGATCGGCTTCGACCAGCACGACGTGGGCGTCATCGCCACCCTCGTACGCCACCATCTGCTGCTCATCGAGACCGCCACCCGCCGCGACCTCGACGACCCGGCCACCGTCCGCTCCGTCGCCACCGCCGTCGGGAGCGCCGCCACCCTGGAGCTCCTGCACGCGCTCACCGAGGCCGACGCGCTCGCCACCGGGCCCGCCGCATGGTCCACCTGGCGCGCCTCCCTCGTCACCGACCTCGTCAAGCGCGTCGCGGCGGTCCTCGCCGGCGAGGCACCCGAGGAACCCGCGCCCGAGGCGCCCAGCGCCGAACAGGAGCGGCTGGCCATCGAGGCCCTGCGCACCGGCGAACCCGTCCTCGCCCTGCACACGCAGGCCGAGCCCCCGCACGAGGACGGCGGGCCCGAACCCGTCGGCGTCGAACTCCTCATCGCCCTTCCCGACCGGCCCGGCGTCCTCCCCGCCGCCGCCGGGGTCCTCGCCCTGCACCGCCTGACCGTCCGTGCCGCCGACCTGAGGGCCGTCGAGCTCCCCACGGAACTGGGCGAGACGGCGGACCTGCTCCTGCTCAGCTGGCGCGTGGCGGCCGAGTACGGCTCCCTGCCGCAGGCCGCCCGGCTGCGCGCCGACCTCGTCCGCGCCCTGGACGGCTCGCTGGACATCCGGGCCCGTCTCGCCGAGCGGGAGGCGGCCTACCCGCGACGCCGCGGGGTGAAGGCCCCGCCGCCGAGGGTGACGGTGGCGGCGGCCGGCTCGCGGCTGGCCACGGTGATCGAGGTGCGCGCCCAGGACGCCCCCGGTCTGCTGCACCGGATCGGCCGGGCGCTGGAACAGAGCGCGGTACGGGTGCGCAGCGCGCATGTGTCGACGCTGGGGGCGAACGCGGTGGACACGGTCTACGTCACGGACGCGGAGGGCGAGCCGCTGTCCGCCGAGCGGGCCGCGGAGCTGGCCCGGGAGATCGAGAAGGCGCTCGGCTGAGTCCCCGTACTCCGCGAAAGGGCCCTCGTCCGTCACGTAAACCGGGCGAGGGCTTTGCGTTCTCCGGCGTCCGGATACCCTGGGGGACGACTACCTGCCCCGCCCCCGACCCTGAGGACCGACGAGCGCCGTGTTCGATACTCTCTCCGACCGCCTTGCCGCGACTTTCAAGAACCTCAGGGGCAAGGGCCGCTTGTCCGAGGCGGACATCGACGCCACGGCTCGCGAGATCCGTATCGCCCTGCTGGAAGCGGATGTCGCGCTGCCGGTCGTCCGGGCCTTCATCGCCAACGTGAAGGAGCGGGCGCGCGGCGTCGAGGTCTCCCAGGCGCTGAATCCGGCCCAGCAGGTCGTCAAGATCGTCAACGAGGAGCTCGTCTCCATCCTCGGTGGCGAGACCCGTCGGCTGCGCTTCGCCAAGACCGCGCCCACCGTGATCATGCTGGCCGGCCTCCAGGGTGCCGGTAAGACGACCCTCGCCGGAAAGCTCGGCGTCTGGCTCAAGGGCCAGGGCCACTCCCCGCTGCTCGTCGCCTGTGACCTCCAGCGCCCCAACGCCGTGAACCAGCTGAGCGTCGTCGCCGACCGCGCCGGCGTCGCGGTGTACGCGCCGGAGCCGGGCAACGGCGTGGGCGACCCGGTCCAGGTCGCCAAGGACTCGATCGAGTACGCCCGGACCAAGCAGTACGACGTCGTCGTCGTCGACACCGCCGGCCGTCTCGGTATCGACCAGGAGCTGATGCAGCAGGCCGCGGACATCCGCGACGCCGTCAGCCCCGACGAGATCCTCTTCGTCGTCGACGCGATGATCGGCCAGGACGCGGTCAACACCGCCGAGGCCTTCCGCGACGGCGTGGGCTTCGACGGTGTGGTCCTCTCCAAGCTCGACGGTGACGCCCGCGGTGGTGCGGCCCTGTCGATCGCCCACGTCACGGGCAAGCAGATCATGTTCGCGTCGAACGGTGAGAAGCTCGAGGACTTCGACGCCTTCCACCCCGACCGCATGGCGTCCCGCATTCTCGACATGGGTGACCTGCTCACCCTGATCGAGCAGGCGGAGAAGACCTTCAGCCAGGAAGAGGCCGCTCAAATGGCCTCCAAGCTGGCGTCCAGCAAGGGCGGGAAGGACTTCACGCTCGACGACTTCCTGGCCCAGATGGAGCAGGTCCGGAAGATGGGCTCCATCTCCAAGCTGCTCGGGATGCTGCCCGGCATGGGGCAGATCAAGGACCAGATCAACAACATCGACGAGCGCGACGTCGACCGCACCGCCGCGATCATCAAGTCGATGACCCCGAAGGAGCGCGCCGAGCCGACGATCATCAACGGTTCGCGGCGGGCCCGTATCGCCAAGGGTTCCGGTGTCGACGTCAGTGCCGTGAAGAACCTCGTCGAGCGGTTCTTCGAGGCCCGCAAGATGATGTCGAAGATGGCGCAGGGCGGCGGCATGCCGGGGATGCCCGGGATGCCGGGCATGGGTGGCGGTCCCGGCCGGCAGAAGAAGCAGGTCAAGCAGGCCAAGGGCAAGCGCAAGAGCGGTAACCCGATGAAGCGCAAGGCCGAGGAAGCGGCCGAGGCGGCCCGCCGCGAGCAGGCGGCGCAGGGCGGGGCGTTCGGTCTGCCGGCCGGTCAGGAAGACAAGAACTTCGAGCTGCCGGACGAGTTCAAGAAGTTCATGGGCTGAGCGGCCCACCGAATTACGTCCCCGAGGGGGCGCCCGCTTCACGGCGGGCGCCCCCTCGGGCGTGTGCGCGGGGTGGGGGGATCCCTCCATGGGCCCAGCGGACCCCCGCTCCAAGGGCTTCGCCCCGGTTTCTCCCTTAATGTCGGCTCAATGGCTGTCGGCAGAGGAGACCGCGTGACCAATCCCGTACCTCCCCGCGACCGCACCGACCAGCCCTGGCGTTCCGAAGGTGCGCCGAAGCCCCCGCCACCCGGCCGGAAGATGCCGGGAGGCTGGGGCGGTCTTCTGCTGACCGCGCTGGCCGTCTATCTGATCGCCAATCTGGTGCTGTCCTTCTTCAACGGCAGGGACGAGCCGACGATCGCGTACACGGAGTTCAGCAAGCAGGTCACCTCCGGGAACGTCTCCAAGATCTACTCCAAGGGCGATGCCATCCAGGGCCAGCTGAAGAAGAAGGCGAAGGTCCCGGGCAGCGACGACACGTACACCAAGTTCGTCACCCAGCGGCCCGCCTTCGCCGACGACAACCTCTGGGCGGAGCTCGTCAAGGACGACGTCACGGTCACCGCGGAACCGGTCGTCAAGGAACGCAGCTTCCTCGCCAACCTGCTGATCTCGCTGGCGCCGATGCTGCTGCTCGTCCTGCTGTGGGTGTTCATCGCCCGCCGGATGTCGCGCGGCGGGATGGGGGGCGGCATGGGCGGCTTCGGCCGCAAGGCCCCGCCCAAGCCGGTGGAGCTGGAAGGGGACCGGCGCACGACGTTCAAGGACGTGGCCGGCATCGACGAGGTCGAGGGCGAGCTCAACGATGTCGTCGACTTCCTGAAGAACCCGGACGCCTACCGGAAGATGGGCGCCCGGATGCCCGGCGGCGTGCTGCTCGCGGGTCCTCCCGGCACCGGGAAGACGCTGCTGGCGCGGGCGGTCGCGGGGGAGGCGGGTGTGCCGTTCTTCTCCGCCTCGGCCTCCGAGTTCATCGAGATGATCGTCGGGGTCGGCGCCGGCCGGGTACGGGAACTGTTCGCCGAGGCCCGCAAGGTCGCCCCCGCCATCGTTTTCATCGACGAGATCGACACCATCGGACGGGTCCGCGGCGGCGGCTCGGGCATGGGCGGGCACGACGAGCGCGAGCAGACGCTCAACCAGATCCTCACGGAGATGGACGGCTTCTCCGGGTCGGAGGGCGTCGTGGTGCTCGCGGCGACCAACCGGGCCGACGTGCTCGACCCGGCGCTCACCCGGCCCGGCCGCTTCGACCGGATCGTCCAGGTCAGCCCGCCGGACCGGAACGGCCGGGAAGCGATCCTGGAGATCCACACCCGGCAGATCCCGATGGCCCCGGACGTGGACCTGGCCCAGGTGGCCCGTACGACTCCGGGAATGACCGGAGCGGACCTCGCCAACCTCGCCAACGAGGCCGCCCTGCTCGCCGTGAAGCGCGGGCGGCCCGAGGTCGACGGCGCGGACTTCTCGGACGCGCTGGAGAAGGTCCAGCTGGGGGCCGAGCGGTCGCTCGTCATGTCGGACGAGGAGCGCCGCCGTACGGCGTACCACGAGAGCGGGCACGCGCTGCTGGGCATGCTCCAGCCGGGCGCGGACCCGGTCCGCAAGGTGACCATCGTGCCGCGCGGCCGGGCGCTGGGTGTCACGCTCTCGACGCCCGACGCCGACAAGTACGCCTACACGGAGGAGTACCTGCGCGGGCGGATCATCGGCGCGCTCGGCGGCATGGCGGCCGAGCAGGTGGTGTTCGGGGTCATCACCACGGGCGCGGAAAGCGATCTGGAGCAGGTCACGCAGCTCGCCCGGGGCATGGTGGGCCGGTGGGGCATGAGCCAGAAGGTGGGCCGGCTGACGGCGGTGCCGGGCGACGCCCAGCAGGCGTACGGCCTGTCGGCGGCGCCCGCGACCCTGGACGCGGTGGACGGCGAGATGCGCCGCATCGTCGACGAGTGCTACGAGACGGCCTGCCGGATGCTGCGGGAGAACCGGGACCGGCTGGACTCCTTGTCCGCGGAGCTGCTGGCGAGCGAGACGCTCGACGAAGCGGACGCCTACCGGGCGGCCGGGATCACCCGGCTGGCGAAGTAGGACGTGACGGCACGGGCCCGCAGCACGCGGGCCCGCACCGCGAAGCCCCTACGTGGTGCAGACGAGGTAGCGGAACACGTTCGGCATCCACACCGTGCCGTCCTGGCGCAGATGCGGATGCAGGGCCTCCGCGACCTCCTTCTCCACCTGCGACCGGTCCGTCGCCCGTACGGCGGCATCGAAGAGCCGCGTCGACAGCAGGCCCCGTACCGCGCTGTCCACGTCCGCGTAGCCGAACGGGCACGCCACCCGCCCCGAGCCGTCGGGATTCAGCCCGGCCCGGAACGCCACGTTCTCCAGGTCGTCCCGGCGCGCCCCGAGTCCGCCCGCGGCCCGCGGCGGGCCCTCCGCGAGCCGGGTCGCCACCTGGAGCACGGCATCGGTGGCGCACCGCTCGGGCGGCCCCCAGCCGGTCAGGACGACCGTGCTGCGCCGGCCGGCCGAGGGCACCGCGGCACCGAGCGTCCGCACCAGCTCCTCCCCGTCGTCGGGGGAGCAGCCGATCGGGGTGAAGGCGGTGATCAGGTTGTAGGGCTCATGGCCGGGCGCCGGGACCGGCACGGACTCCAGGAGCTGGGGTTCGGCGGACCCGGGGCCGCTCTCCTCCTCCGGACCGGGCAGCAGCCGGATCCGGGCGAGTGACAGACGGTCGAGGTCGGGATCGACGCCGGTGACGTGGGCTCCGCGGCCGGCCGCGATCAGCAGCGCGAGCCCGGACCCGCAGCCGAGCGAGAGCATGCGCGTGGCGGGCCCGATCTCGAGCCGCGTGTACACCGCCTCGTAGAGCGGCGCGAGCATCCGCTCCTGGATCTCGGCCCAGTCACGGGCACGGGAACCGGTGTCCACGGACGCGGACGGCTCCGCCTGCGTGTGGTGCCGGACGAGCGTTGGTGTCATGGAATGCGCCCCAATCCGCCGAGATGCCGGTCGAACCGGTCGGCCGTACCGATCGGTCGAGCCTGAATGGACGATCTCCCCGTGGTCGTACGTCCGCGCTTCCCCCGTATGCCAGAGAACTGCGCATCCGCCGCCGCGTCCAGGGGTCTACGGGCCATTGGCTGCCCGCGGTGGCGGCACGCGATGCGCCCGGAGCCGGGGCGCCCGTGGACAGGGGTGCCCGGCGTTTCCGCTTTCCCGTGCTGCGGTCCAGTCTCACCCGGAGCGCGGGGGCGGGCACGTCGAGCGCTCCGGCCCGGGCCACGCGGCGCCCTGCGGCGCTGCTCGGGGGAGGGGTGCGGGGGCCCCGGGTCCGCCGAACCCCAGCTCCTGGAGTCCGTGCCGGKCCCGGCGCCCGGGCCATCGGCGGGCGGGCGTACGCGCCGTCTACGCGCCGGGGCGTACCCGGCGCTACGTACCACCTTGGTGTGAGCTGTGCGTCTTCTCCGCAGATCAGCGCACCCGCCCTCGTCAGGACGCATGAACGGCAACTGACTGGTACGTGCAAAATATTTGGGATGGCCCGGAATCGGAACACCGGGGCACTCGCGCTCGTTGTCACGACGTGAGCACGACACCACCTGTACTTGCCGCAGAGCTGGCACAGGCGTGGGCCGACATTCAGCGGTACCACCCCGAGCTGCCCGATCTTGCCGCGCCCGAGTCCCTGATCGGAGAGTCCTCGTCCGCCTGTGGCGCCGAGCTCTCCTTCGAGCGACTGCTCCATGAGGCAGTCCACGGCATTGCCGCCGCCCGAGGTGTCCGTGACACCTCGCGCGCCGGCCGATACCACAACCGTCGCTTCCTCGCGATCGCCGAGGAGCTGGGCCTCGATCACGCCGAGGAACCCCACCCCAGCAGTGGCTTCTCGCTGGTCACGCTCAATCCCGAGGCCAAGCGCCGGTACCGGCCCACGACGGAACGGCTGCAGCGCGCCCTCAAGGCGCACACCGTGGCCACCGCCGCCGACACCAAGCGCTCCTTCCGCGGGCCCGCGGCCCGGCACGGCTCCTCCGGAGGAGGCGTGCGGGTCAAGGCCGTCTGCGACTGCGGTCGCAACGTGCGCGTCGTCCCGTCGGTCCTCGCGCAGGCCCCGATCGTCTGCGGCGGCTGCGGAAAGCCGTTCCGGATCCCGGAGGCAGTGGTCGCGGTGGGGTGAGGCGGCGGGGTGTGGCACAATGGCTAGCTGTACTCGACAGTCGCATAGGACCCCTCTCTCCTCCGGCTGACGCGTCCATCGGGCACTCCGAGTACCGCAACCCCACGTGGCATCTTGTTGTGCCCAACCACGTCATAGACCAGGAGACACCACTTCCGTGGCAGTCAAGATCAAGCTGAAGCGTCTGGGCAAGATCCGTTCGCCTCACTACCGCATCGTCGTCGCCGACTCCCGTACCCGCCGTGACGGCCGGGCCATCGAGGAGATCGGCCTGTACCACCCGGTGCAGAACCCCTCGCGCATCGAGGTCAACGCAGAGCGTGCGCAGTACTGGCTGTCCGTCGGCGCCCAGCCGACCGAGCCGGTTCTCGCCATCCTGAAGCTCACCGGTGACTGGCAGGCGCACAAGGGCCTCCCGGCCCCCGCGCCGCTGCTGCAGCCGGAGCCCAAGGCTGACAAGCGCGCCCTGTTCGAGGCCCTCACCAAGGACGCCGGCGAGGAGTCCAAGGGCGAGGCCATCACGCAGAAGGCGAAGAAGGCCGACAAGAAGGCGGACGAGGCTGCTGACGCTGCCGCGCCCGCCGAGTCGACCGAGGCCTGAGCATGCTCGAGGAGGCTCTCGAGCACCTCGTGAAAGGCATCGTCGACAACCCCGACGACGTGCAGGTCGCCTCGCGCACCCTGCGTCGTGGTCGTGTGCTCGAGGTCCGGGTCCATCCCGATGACCTCGGAAAGGTGATCGGCCGCAACGGCCGCACCGCACGCGCGCTGCGTACCGTCGTGGGCGCCATCGGCGGCCGTGGTATCCGCGTCGACCTCGTCGATGTGGACCAGGTTCGCTGACAGAGTTGAACACCGGCACGGGCCGGGGAGGGCCATGCGCCCACCCCGGCCCGTCGTCGTACGACAGGAGAGACACAAGGTGCAGTTGGTAGTCGCGCGGATCGGTCGCGCCCACGGCATCAAGGGCGAGGTCACCGTCGAAGTGCGCACGGACGAGCCGGAGCTCCGGCTCGGGCCCGGCGCCGTACTGGCCACCGAGCCGGCCTCCACGGGGCCGCTGACGATCGAGACCGGCCGGGTGCACAGCGGCAGGCTGCTGCTGCGTTTCGAGGGCGTACGGGACCGTACGGCCGCCGAGGCGCTGCGCAACACGCTGCTGATCGCCGAGGTCGACCCGGCTGAACTTCCGGAGGACCCCGAGGAGTTCTACGACCATCAGCTGATGGACCTCGACGTCGTCCTCGCCGACGGCACCGAGATCGGCCGGATCACCGAGATCACGCACCTGCCGTCCCAGGACCTCTTCATCGTGGAGCGTCCCGACGGCACCGAGGTCATGATCCCGTTCGTCGAGGAGATCGTCACCGAGATCGACCTGGAGGAGCAGCGCGCGGTGATCACGCCGCCCCCCGGGCTGATCGACGAGAGCCAGGCGATCGTGGTCTCGACCCGCGACGAGGAGGCGGACTCCGCCGAGGACGGATCCTCGCGGGCCGGTTCCGGCGACGCCGGGAAAGACGCCTGATGCGCCTCGACGTCGTCACGATCTTCCCCGAGTACCTGGAACCGCTGAACGTCTCGCTCGTCGGCAAGGCCCGCGCCCGCGGACGCCTCGACGTGCAGGTGCACGACTTGCGGGAGTGGACGTACGACCGCCACAACACGGTCGACGACACCCCTTACGGCGGCGGCCCCGGCATGGTCATGAAGACCGAGCCCTGGGGCGACGCGCTGGACGAGGCGCTGGCGGACGGGTACGAGTCCGGGGCGCACTCCCCGGTGCTCGTGGTCCCCACGCCGAGCGGCCGGCCGTTCACCCAGGAGCTCGCCGTCGAGCTGTCCGAGCGGCCCTGGCTGATCTTCACCCCGGCGCGCTACGAGGGCATCGACCGGCGGGTGACGGAGGAGTACGCCACCCGGATGCCGGTCGTCGAGGTGTCCATCGGCGACTACGTGCTGGCCGGCGGCGAGGCCGCGGTGCTGGTCATCACGGAGGCGGTGGCCCGGCTGCTGCCCGGCGTCCTCGGCAACGCCGAGTCGCACCGGGACGACTCCTTCGCCCCGGGCGCGATGGCCAACCTGCTGGAGGGACCCGTCTACACCAAGCCGCCCGAGTGGCGCGGACGGGGAATCCCGGACGTGCTCCTCAGCGGCCACCACGGGCGGATCGCGCGCTGGCGCCGGGACGAGGCCTTCCGCCGTACCGCGCTCAACCGGCCCGATCTGATCGAGCGTTGCGAGGCGAGCGCCTTCGACAAGAAGGACCGCGAGATGCTCTCCATCCTCGGCTGGTCACCGGAGCCGGGCGGCCGATTTTGGCGCAGGCCCCAGGCCGTGGAAGAATAGGCCGCTGCTGTACGTCCGCGTGCGCCCCTGCCACAGGGGGAAAGACGCCCGTCCGACGCGATCAGCACTCCGAACTCATCACACTCTCCCGTCGATGACCTGTGGCATCGGCGAAGAAAGCAGACACCATGGCTTCCCTGCTCGATGACGTCAACGCCGCATCGCTGCGTACCGACGTCCCCGCGTTCCGCCCCGGCGACACCGTCAACGTCCACGTCCGCGTGATCGAGGGCAACCGCTCCCGTATCCAGCAGTTCAAGGGCATTGTCATCCGCCGCCAGGGCGCGGGCATCAGCGAGACCTTCACGGTCCGCAAGGTCTCCTTCCAGGTCGGCGTCGAGCGCACCTTCCCGGTGCACAGCCCGATCTTCGAGAAGATCGAGCTCATCACCCGCGGTGACGTGCGTCGCGCCAAGCTGTACTTCCTCCGTGAGCTGCGCGGCAAGGCCGCGAAGATCAAGGAGAAGCGCGACCGCTGAGCTGACTGACTGGTCCACAGGACGGCCGGATAAGCTCTGGCCCCGATGGACACGGAAGCAGAGCACCTGGAGCGCGACCGCTCCTTCGCACCCACTACGGGAGCGGAGGAGGGGTCGCGCTTCTCGCGTATCACGAACCGTTTCGCCGCCACGGTGTCGTGGCGGCGCACCCTTGCGCTCGGAGCCGTCTGCGCGGTCGGCGTGCTGCTCTTCAGCACCTTCGTGGTGCAGCCCTTCCTGATCCCCAGTGGCTCGATGGAGCCCACTCTGCGGATCGGGGACCGGGTGCTCGTCAACAAACTGGCGTACCGTTTCGGCTCCGTACCCCAGCGCGGCGACGTGGTGGTCTTCGACGGCACCGGATCCTTCGTCCAGGAGACGCCGCCGGAGAACCCCGTGACCGGGCTGCTGCACGGCGCGGCGGCTTCCCTGGGGCTCGCGGAGCCCGCCGAGACCGACTTCGTGAAACGAGTGGTGGGCGTGGGGGGTGACCGGGTGGTCTGCTGCGACAAACGCGGGCGGGTCGAGGTGAACGGCCGGCCGGTGAACGAGGAGTACCTGTTCACGGGGGACGCACCGTCCCGGGCGCCCTTCGACATCGTCGTGCCCGACGGCACGCTCTGGATGATGGGCGACCACCGGAGCCATTCCCGCGACTCCCGTGACCACCTGGGCGAGCCGGGCGGCGGCATGGTGCCCGTCGACAAGGTGATCGGCCGGGCCGACTGGCTCGGCTGGCCGCTGGGCCGGCTGGGGGCCGTTCCGGACACCGCGGCGTTCGACGGCATACCCGCTCCCGGTCCGGCGCATGGGTAACCGCGGGCGGAGGCACGGCGCACCGGATCCGGAGATCCCACTGCCCACCGGCACCCGGCCGACAGCCGCGCGCTCGCTGCCCACCCGCGCGGAGCGGCGCAAGCTCGCCCGCAAGGTGAAGCGGAAGCGGCGCCGGTCGGCGGTGAAGGAGATACCCCTCCTCATCACCGTGGCCCTGCTGATCGCCCTGGTCCTCAAGACGTTTCTGGTGCAGGCCTTCGTGATTCCGTCGGGGTCGATGGAACAGACCATCCGGATCGGCGACCGGGTCCTCGTGGACAAACTGACGCCCTGGTTCGGATCGAAGCCGGAGCGCGGCGACGTCGTCGTGTTCAAGAACCCCTCCGACTGGCCGCCGCCGAACCCGGTCGGGGAGTCCAAGGAGTCCCCGGTCGTCATCAAGCAGGTGAAGGAGGTGCTGACCTTCATCGGTCTGCTGCCCTCCGACGACGAGCAGGACCTGATCAAGCGGGTGGTCGCCGTGGGCGGCGACACGGTGAAGTGCTGCGAGCAGGACGGCAGGCTCATCGTGAACGGGGTGGCGGTCGACGAGCCCTACATCTACCCCGGCGATTCGCCCTCCACGATCAAATTCGAGGTAAAGGTTCCAGCCGGGAGAATCTTCGTGATGGGTGACCATCGCTCCAATTCCGCCGATTCGCGCTTCCACTTGGACAAGACGGGGCACGGCACGGTTTCCGAGGATGCCGTGGTGGGCCGTGCCGTGGTGATCGCCTGGCCCTTCGGTCACTGGGGCGAGCTGGAGGAACGATCTGCCTTCTCCTCGGTCCCGGACGCGCGCGCCGGGACGGCTGCCGCCCCCCGGCCGTCGAATAGTGTGTCCCAGGATCCCAACGGATTGATCCGGCTCCCGACCCCTGCGGAACTCCCGCTCGTTATGGGAGTGGTGGGCCTGCACCGGCTAGGGCGCAGGCGGTGGCACGGAATAAGGAGTGGATGTGGGGGATTTGGCGGTCGGCGCACGATCCGGACACGACGAACCCGAGGACCGGCCGGACAATCCGGGGAATGCCGAGTCCGACGGGACGGCGGCGGACTCGACGGAGAGTGACGGCGGCTCCCCGGGCAGTGGCAGCACGGCGCAGAAGAAGCCCCGCTCCTTCTGGAAGGAGCTGCCCCTCCTCATCGGCATCGCGCTCATCCTCGCGCTGCTGATCAAGACATTCCTGGTGCAGGCTTTCTCCATTCCCTCGGACTCGATGCAGAACACGCTTCAGCGGGGCGACCGGGTCCTGGTCGACAAGCTGACGCCGTGGTTCGGCTCGGAGCCGGAGCGCGGGGAAGTGGTCGTCTTCCACGACCCGGGCGGCTGGCTGGAGGACACCGCCGCACCCGATCCGAACGTGGTGCAGAAATTCCTCAGCTTCATCGGCCTGATGCCGTCGGCCGAGGAGAAGGACCTGATCAAGCGGGTCATCGCGGTCGGCGGTGACACGGTGGAGTGCAAGAAGAACGGGCCTGTCACGGTCAACGGCAAGGCGCTGGACGACAAGTCGTTCATCTTCGAGGGCAACACTCCCTGCAACGACGAGCCGTTCGGGCCGATCAAGATCCCCAAGGACCGTATCTGGGTCATGGGCGACCACCGTCAGAACTCCCTCGACTCGCGCTACCACCAGGAACTGCCGGGTGGCGGCACCGTCTCCACCGACGAGGTGGTCGGCCGGGCCGTGGTCATCGCGTGGCCGGTCAACCGCTGGGCGACCCTGCCGATCCCGAAGACCTTCGACCAGCCGGGGCTGAACGCCGCGATGGGGCTGGCGCCGGGAGCACTCGGTGTAGCCGGCGCGCTGCCCCTCGTGTTCTGGCGGCGACGGAGGCTGACCGGCGGGCGTACCGCCGGGTAGGGTGCCGACTCGGATCAGCGATTGTCGATCTCCGATGGGGGACGCTGCGATGAGTGCAACAGGACGTACGGGAGACGGCCGCGGCCGGCTCGGCAGCAGGCTGTCGGGGCTGGCCGTGGCCGTCGGCTGTGTGCTCTTCCTCGGCGGCTTCGCCTGGGCTGCGGTGGTGTACCGGCCTTACACGGTGCCGACCGAGTCGATGACCCCGACGGTGAACGCCGGTGACCGGGTCCTCGCGCAGCGGGTGGACGGCGGCGAGGTGCGCCGGGGCGACGTGGTGGTCTTCACCGACCACGCCTGGGGTGACATGCCGATGGTGAAGCGGGTCGTCGGCATCGGCGGCGACAAGATCGCCTGCTGCGAGAAGGACGGCCGGCTCACGGTCAACGGCATACCCGTTGCGGAACCGTATCTTCAGGCCGGTGAACCCGCCTCGGGAAACGACTTCACGGCCGAGGTGCCGAAGGGCAAGCTCTTCCTCCTGGGTGACGACCGCAGGTCCTCGCTGGATTCCCGGGTGCACTTGGAGGAGGGCGACCAGGGTGCGGTGCCGCGCAGCGCCGTGCAGGCCCGGGTGGACGCCGTCGCCTGGCCGCTGGGCGGCATGATCGGGCGGCCGCAGGCCTTTGCGGCCCTGCCCGGCGGAGTCTCCGCCCAGGGGCCGCTGAAACTTCAGCTCGGGGCCATGGCCGTGGGCGTGGTGCTCATCCTCGGCGGTGCCGTGTACGGGCCGGTCGCGGCGCGGTCCGCCCGGTCTGAGCGGAACAAGCGGGAGACGGTGACCTCAGGTGCCCGCTGAGGTGCGCAAGGTCGCCCGCTTGGTGCTCCTTGATCCCGAGGACCGCATTCTGCTGATGCACGGGTTCGAACCGGAGGACCCCGGGAGCACCTGGTGGTTCACTCCCGGCGGCGGCCTCGAAGGCGACGAGACTCGCGAGCAGGCCGCTCTGCGCGAGCTGGCCGAGGAAACCGGGATCACGGACGTCGAGCTGGGCCCGCTGCTCTGGCAGCGGATGTGTTCCTTCCCGTTCGACGGACGGCGCTGGGAGCAGGACGAGTGGTATTTCCTGGCCCGTACGACGCAGACCGCGACGGACACCAGCGGGCAGACCGGGCTGGAACGCCGCAGTGTCGCGGGTCTGAGGTGGTGGACCTCCGCCGAACTGTCGGCGGCGCGTGAGACGGTGTACCCGACCAGACTCGCCGGGCTGCTGCGCACGCTGCTCGACGAGGGTCCTCCGCGTACGCCGCTGGTTCTCGCCCCCGAAATCGCCTGAGCGACCGGGGGTACCGGGCCCTGGCGCACAATGGGGGAACGCACGGCTGAAGGGGAACATGCCAATGAGCGCCGAGGACCTCGAGAAGTACGAGACCGAGATGGAGCTGAAGCTCTACCGGGAGTACCGCGATGTCGTCGGTCTGTTCAAATATGTGATCGAGACCGAACGGCGCTTCTACCTCACCAACGACTACGAGATGCAGGTGCACTCGGTCCAGGGCGAGGTGTTCTTCGAGGTGTCCATGGCGGATGCCTGGGTCTGGGACATGTACCGGCCCGCACGTTTCGTCAAGCAGGTACGGGTCCTGACGTTCAAGGACGTCAACATCGAGGAGCTCAACAAGAGCGATCTCGAACTTCCGGGTGGCTGAGTTGTCCACAACGGCCGAGTTATCCACCAAGATCCACTAGTTGGGGTCGGACGCGTCACAGTCGGTGCCGGAGGTGGTGCCGATATGAACGCACGGGGGGCACTCGGGCGGTACGGCGAGGATGTGGCGGCACGGCTGCTGACCGATGCCGGCATGTCCGTACTGGAACGGAACTGGCGCTGTCGCGCCGGTGAGATCGACATCGTCGCGAAGGACGGTGACGCGCTCGTCATCTGCGAGGTGAAGACCCGCAGGGCGGGGGCCTTCGAGCACCCGATGGCCGCGGTCACACCGGTCAAGGC
Source organism: Streptomyces sp. OR43 (assembly GCF_008042275.1). Lineage (GTDB taxonomy): Bacteria > Actinomycetota > Actinomycetes > Streptomycetales > Streptomycetaceae > Streptomyces. Next base: position 3,664,111 of record NZ_RDBK01000043.1, read on the forward strand.
GGAACGCCTGCGGCGGCTGGCCGGGATCTGGCTGGCCCGGAGCGGCGGCCCGCCGCCCGGCGGGGTGCGCATCGACCTGGTCGGTGTGGTGCTGCCCAGGCGCGGTGCGCCCCTGGCCGAACATGCGCGGGGGGTGGCCTGATGGCGTTCGCGCGAGCCTGCTCGGTCGCCCTCGTCGGTGTCGAGGGCGTGGTGGTGGAGGTCCAGGCCGACCTGGAGGCGGGAGTCGCCGCGTTCACCCTGGTGGGGCTGCCGGACAAGAGCCTGGTGGAGAGCCGGGACCGGGTCAGGGCGGCCGTGGTCAATTCCGGGGCGGAGTGGCCGCAGAAGAAGCTCACGGTGGGACTGTCGCCGGCCTCGGTGCCCAAGGGAGGTTCGGGGTTCGATCTCGCCGTCGCGTGCGCGGTACTCGGCGCCGCCGAGCGGATCGATCCCGCGTCGATCGCCGACGTGGTGATGATCGGGGAGCTGGGGCTGGATGGCAGGGTGCGGCCGGTGCGCGGCGTCCTGCCCGCGGTCCTGGCCGCGGCGGAGGCCGGATACCGGCAGGTGGTCGTCCCCGAGCAGACCGCGGGCGAGGCCGCGCTGGTCCCCGGGGTCTCCGTGCTCGGGGTCCGCAGCCTGCGGCAGTTGATCGCCGTGCTCTGCGACGAGCCGGTGCCCGAGGAGACGGCGGCCCACGACGAGGGCCGGCCCGACACGATGCTGGCCGGTCTGATGGTGCCGGGCGCCGGTATGGGAACGGGGATCGCCCGAGGCGGGGCGCAGGGTGAGGGCAGCCGGCCGGACCTGGCGGACGTCGCGGGCCAGGAACGTCCGCGCATGGCCCTGGAGGTCGCCGCGGCGGGCGGACACCACATCCTGCTGTCAGGACCGCCGGGCGCGGGCAAGACCATGCTGGCCGAGCGGCTGCCCGCCATCCTGCCGCCGCTGACCAGGCACGAATCCCTTGAGGTGACCGCGGTGCATTCGGTGGCCGGCATCCTGCCGCCGGGCGAACCGCTCGTCTCCCGCCCGCCCTACTGCGCCCCGCACCACTCGGCGACCATGCAGTCGCTGGTCGGCGGGGGCAACGGGCTGCCGCGGCCCGGCGCCGTCTCGCTGGCGCATCGCGGCATCCTCTTTCTTGACGAGGCGCCGGAGTTCTCGGTGAAGGCCCTGGACGCGCTGCGCCAGCCGCTGGAGTCGGGGCATGTGGTGGTGGCCCGCAGCGCCGGCGTGGTGCGGCTGCCGGCCCGGTTCCTGATGATGCTCGCCGCGAACCCCTGCCCGTGCGGGCGGCACACCCTGAGCGGGGCCGGGTGCGAATGCCCGCCCTCGGCGGTCCGCCGGTACCAGGCCAGGCTCTCCGGGCCGCTGCTCGACCGGGTGGACCTGCGGGTGACCGTCGACCCCGTCCGGCGCGAAGACCTGATGGGCCGCGGCGGCCGGGGGGAATCGACGGAGACGGTCGCCGCCCGGGTGCTCCGGGCCCGGGCACGGGCCGCGGAACGGCTGGCCGGGACCCCGTGGACCACGAACAGCGAGGTGCCGGGGCATGAGCTGCGGACCAGGCTGGGCGCGGCACCGGGCGCGCTGATGGCCGCCGAGCGGGACATGGAGCGGGGCATGCTCACGGCGCGCGGTCTCGACCGGGTGCTGCGGGTGGCGTGGACCGTAGCGGATCTGCGCGGAGCCGACCGCCCGGACGCCTCGGACATCGGGGTGGCCCTGGAGCTGCGCACCGGGATTCCGCGGGGGGCCCCGATGGGCGCGGGGGCGTCATGACCGGGCAGGGGTTCGCGGCGAGCATCATCAGGAACCGGGCCGGCAGCCGCACCACGCCGGCGCTGCGGGCCACCACCACATGCCCCGACTCCAGCGGC
>NZ_RDBK01000043.1:3666075-3725422 GCF_008042275.1 Streptomyces sp. OR43
GTCACCCGCAGGTCCACCCGGTCGAGCAGCGGCCCGGAGAGCCTGGCCTGGTACCGGCGGACCGCCGAGGGCGGGCATTCGCACCCGGCCCCGCTCAGGGTGTGCCGCCCGCACGGGCAGGGGTTCGCGGCGAGCATCATCAGGAACCGGGCCGGCCGGGCGAGCCGCGAGGACGGGCGGCCGGTGACCGGCAGACGCCCGGCTGCACGGGTGCCCGCGACGGGGTGAGTGACGGGGAGCGGCTGGCCCGGGCGGCGCTGACCCGGGTGCTGGAGCCGGGGGACGTGCGCGGTGGGCGCTGGCTGCGGGAATGCGGTGGTACGGAGCTGATGCGGCGGATCACCACCCCGGACGGTTCGGCCGAGCAGCTGAGCGGGATGACGGCGAGACGGCTGGCCGGCTACCGGCTGCGGGCCCGGACCGCTGAGCCCGAGCGGGATCTCGCGGCGGCGGCCTCGGCAGGCGGGCGCTTCGTCTGCCCCGGAGACCGGGAGTGGCCGAGCCAGCTGGACGACCTGGGCGACGCCCGGCCGACGGGGCTCTGGGTGCGGGGGAGGCCAGATCTGCGGCTCTGGGCGCTGCGCTCCGTCGCCGTCGTCGGGGCCCGTGCCTGTACACCGTACGGGGCCCACATGGCGACGACCCTCGGCGCGGGGCTCGCGGAACGGGGGTGGGTGGTCGTCTCGGGCGCCGCCTTCGGGGTCGACGGGGCGGCGCACCGGGGCGCCCTGGCAGCCGGTGGCGCGACGATGGCGGTCCTGGCCTGCGGGGTGGACGTGGCGTACCCCCGCGGTCATGCCGAACTGATCGGACGCATCGTCGAACAGGGGATCGTCCTCGGCGAACTGCCACCCGCCGATCACCCCACCCGCAGCAGATTCATCCTTCGGAACCGGGTGATCGCCGCGTTGACGCGGGGCACGGTCGTCGTCGAGGCCGAGTACCGCAGCGGCTCACTGGTCACGGCCCGGTGCGCGCAACGGCTCGGCCGTCACACCATGGGAGTACCGGGTCCTGCCACCAGCGGCCTGTCAGCAGGCGTCCATGAACTCCTGCGGGGCGAGGGCGTGCTGGTCACGGACGCCGCGGAAGTCGCGGAAATGGTCGGTGACATAGGGGATCTGGCTCCGCCGAGGCACGGTCCGATGCTGCCCCGCGACTACCTGGATCCCGTCTGCGGCAGGGTGCTTGACGCACTGCCGGCCCACGGCTCCGTCAACGGACGGGAGGTGGCGCGTGCGGCGGCGACGAGTGAGGACGAGGCACTCGGCAAGCTGTACGAACTGCACTCACTGGGGTTCGTCGAACGCGAAGGCGACGGATGGAGGTTGACGAAGCGGCCGACATGCAATGGCGACGCGCGGCGAGGCGGTTCTTGACCTGGGGCATTCGGGTGAAAAGGTGATGCCGATGACCTCGGTGGATCCTTCGGCGGCGCCTCCGGGGCCGGCGTGTGACGCGGCGGCCCCGGGCGTCCGTCATGTCCTCGCCCAAGTGCGCGGTCGTGTCCGCCGCCGCGCCCCACTCCATGTCCGTTCGCCGGGAAGGCCGCGGCACCGATCCCTTATCCTGCGCGGACCGCGACACCTCAGTCACGCTACGCTCACAAGGATTCCGGCCCAGACGCAAGTCCCCCAGCACTTCACGGCAGAACGGCTCAAGGCACCACATGCCCCAGCACACCTCCGGGTCTGACCGCGCGGCAGTACCACCGGCTGCGCGTGGCACTGTGCGCCCGCCCGCGCCCTCCTCGCTCGACGAGTTGTGGCGTTCGTACAAGACCACGGGCGACGGGCGGCTGCGGGAGCAGCTGATCCTGCACTACTCACCTCTGGTGAAGTACGTCGCCGGCCGGGTCAGCGTGGGCCTGCCGTCCAACGTCGAGCAGGCGGACTTCGTCTCGTCGGGCGTCTTCGGGCTGATCGACGCGATCGAGAAGTTCGACATCGAGCGCGCGATCAAGTTCGAGACGTACGCGATCACCCGTATCCGGGGCGCGATGATCGACGAACTGCGGGCGCTGGACTGGATCCCGCGCTCCGTACGGCAGAAGGCGCGGGCGGTGGAACGCGCCTACGCCACCCTGGAGGCGCAGCTCAGACGCACGCCCTCGGAGGCGGAGGTCGCCGCCGAGATGGGCATCCAGCTGGAGGAACTGCACGCTGTTTTCAGCCAGTTGTCGCTCGCCAACGTCGTCGCCCTGGAGGAGCTCCTCCATGTGGGCGGTGAGGGAGGCGACCGGCTGAGCCTGATGGACACGCTGGAGGACACCGCCGCCGACAACCCGGTGGAAGTGGCCGAGGACCGTGAGCTCAGAAGGCTTCTCGCCCGTGCGATCAACACCCTCCCGGACCGTGAGAAGACGGTCGTGACGCTCTACTACTACGAGGGCCTCACCCTCGCCGAGATCGGCAACGTCCTCGGGGTCACCGAAAGCCGGGTCAGCCAGATCCACACCAAGTCGGTGCTGCAACTGCGCGCGAAACTGGCCGACGCCGGCCGTTGAGGCGGCCCGGACAGGCCCGGACGCCCCGGACGCGTCCCGCGCAGGCCCCGGACGAGCCCTGAACGCCCCGGACACGCCCCGAACAGACCCCGGGCGCTGCTCCGGACGGGCCCCGGCAGAGGCGACCGGGCGCCGGGCAGAGTTCGGACGGGCCGGACGGGCCCCGGCAGGCGTGGACGGGCCCCGGGCGGACCGGCAGCGGCGCTGGCGCTTCGGCCAACGATCGGGGCCGCCCGCCCCCTCTCCGGCACCGGTCGCCGTAGAGTGGTCGTGTGCCCAGGATTCGAGCGGCCTCCGTGGCCGAGCACCGGACCATGCAGCGCGGCGCCCTCCTGGACGCAGCGCGCTCCCTGCTGTCCGAGGGAGGCACGGAGGCGCTGACCTTCCCCGCCCTCGCCGAACGCACGGGCCTCGCACGGTCCTCCGTCTATGAGTACTTCCGTTCGCGGGCCGCCGTCGTCGAAGAGCTCTGCGCCGTCGACTTCCCCGTGTGGGCGGCGGAAGTCGAGAGCGCGATGGAGCGGGCGCGGACGCCCGAGGAGAAGATCGAGGCGTACGTCAGGCGTCAGCTCGACCTCGTCGGGGACCGTCGCCACCGGGCCGTCGTCGCGATCTCCGCGAGCGAACTGGACGCGGGTGCGCGCGAGAAGATCCGGGCGGCGCACGGCGGTCTGATCACCATGATCGTGGAGGCGCTCGGCGATCTCGGACATGAGCAGCCCCGGCTGGCGGCCATGCTGCTCCAGGGCTCCGTGGACGCGGCGGTCCGGCGTATCGAGCTGAGCGTGGCGGAGGAACCCGCCGTGATCGCGGACACCACCGTCGCGATGGTCCTGAACGGCGTCCGCGGCATCGGCGACGACCAGGGCTGACCGCCCACGCCACCGGGGCCGGTCAGGGCGCTTGCCGCCTTCGCCAAGGCCTGTGGGGCACCGGGTGCGGGTACGCCCCATACCGGCAGCAGCCGCGAGGGCCCGCGCCGCAGCAGGGACGGCGGCAGCAGCGAGAGCGGGTCCAGATAGGCCTCCGCGCGCCGCAGGCCCCAGTGCAGACAGCCGGAAGCGCAATGGGACGCCCCGGCCGACAGGGCCGCCACCACCTGTCCCGCCGCGACCTCGTCGCCCTTCGTGACCAGCGGGCGTACCGGCTCGTAGGTGGTACGCAGCGGCGGATCGCCCGTCCCGGCGAGTTCGATCACGACCACTCCGCGCCCCGCCACGCCACCGGCGAAGGACACCCGGCCCGCCGCGGCCGCGAGCACCCGCGCGCCGGGTCCGGCGCCGAGGTCCACCCCGCGATGCCCCCGCCCGTACTCGGTGGCCGGAGGCTCCCACCCGCGTACGACCGGAGGTCTTCCCTCCAGCGGCCAGCCCCGCCCGGCGGCCGGAGCCGCCGGGACGGCTTCCCGGCCGCCGGGAGCACCGTGAACCACCACCACGTCCGCGGCTCCTGCCGTGCTCGGCGGTGGCCGCTGTGCCGCCCGGGCGTACAGCCCGCCGCACCCCATCGCGAGCAGTCCCACAAACAGCAGCCCCGAGACGGCCGCCACCGCCCGACCGGCCCGCAGTCCGGAGATACCGCCCCGCCGTCCGGAGGTGCCGGCCGGCTGTCCGGAGGTGCCGGCCCGCCACTCCCTCCCGCCGTCCGGCACGCCGCGGCGCACGGCAGGGCGGTGGCCGGACCGGATCCGCTGACGACGACGTTCCGATGTGAATCGCATGTCCTCACCGTCCCCCGCCCCGGGGATCCGCGGGGATCATGGAGCGGATCTGTGGACTACCGGCCGGTTGTGGACAGCGCCGTCACCCGGCACCCGGTGGGTCCCGTACACTTCTTCTGGCGATCCGGGTCACCGGGTCGACTTCGCACGCCCCGCCACCTCCTTCTCTGCGGAGGTGGCCGCGCTCCTCGGTCCTTCGTGGCACGGCGCGTCGGGGCGTCAGGCGCGACAGCAAACCTGCGGTCGCGATAACCGAGTACCTCAAGGAGTACGGCCATGGCCGTCGTCACGATGCGGGAGCTGCTGGAAAGCGGCGTCCACTTCGGTCACCAGACCCGTCGTTGGAACCCGAAGATGAAGCGCTTCATCTTCACGGAGCGCAACGGCATCTACATCATCGACCTGCTCCAGTCGCTGTCGTACATCGACCGCGCCTACGAGTTCGTCAAGGAGACCGTCGCCCACGGCGGCTCCATCATGTTCGTGGGTACGAAGAAGCAGGCCCAGGAGGCCATCGCCGAGCAGGCGACGCGCGTCGGCATGCCGTACGTCAACCAGCGTTGGCTCGGTGGCATGCTCACCAACTTCTCCACCGTCTACAAGCGCCTTCAGCGTCTGAAGGAGCTCGAGCTCATCGACTTCGAGGACGTGGCCGCCTCCGGCCTCACCAAGAAGGAGCTCCTGGTTCTCTCCCGCGAGAAGGCCAAGCTGGAGAAGACCCTCGGTGGTATCCGCGAGATGCAGAAGGTGCCGAGCGCCGTCTGGATCGTCGACACCAAGAAGGAGCACATCGCCGTCGGTGAGGCGCGCAAGCTCCACATCCCGGTCGTCGCGATCCTCGACACCAACTGCGACCCCGACGAGGTCGACTACAAGATTCCGGGCAACGACGACGCGATCCGCTCCGTCACCCTGCTCACCCGCGTGATCGCCGACGCCGTCGCCGAGGGCCTCATCGCCCGCTCCGGCGCTGCGACCGGCGACTCGAAGCCGGGCGAGAAGGCCGCCGGCGAGCCGCTCGCCGAGTGGGAGCGCGACCTGCTCGAGGGCGACAAGAAGGCTGACGCCGAGGTCCAGACCTCCGCCGAGACCGAGAAGGTCGCGGACGCGGAGGCCGCTGACGCCCCCGCCGCCGAGGCTGCTGCCGAGGCCCCCGCCGCCGAGGCTCCGGCCGCGGACGCGGACGCCGAGCAGGCCTGACACCCGTCACGGCTGAAGACGGCGGGGGCCGGTGCCACAGGCACCGCCCCCGCCGTTCACCCGTAGATCTTTCAGACTTCGAGAGAGAAATACAGACTCATGGCGAACTACACCGCCGCTGACGTCAAGAAGCTCCGTGAGCTCACCGGCGCCGGCATGATGGACTGCAAGAAGGCGCTCGACGAGGCCGACGGCAACGTCGACGGAGCCGTCGAAGCCCTCCGTATCAAGGGCCAGAAGGGCGTCGCCAAGCGCGAAGGCCGTTCTGCCGAGAACGGCGCGGTCGTCTCCGTCGTCTCCGAGGACAAGACGTCCGGCGTTCTGCTCGAGCTGAAGTGCGAGACCGACTTCGTCGCCAAGGGTGACAAGTTCCAGGCCGTCGCCAACACGCTCGCCGCTCACGTCGCCGCGACCTCCCCGGCCGACATCGAGGCGCTCCTCGCCTCCGAGATCGAGCCCGGCAAGACCGTCCAGGCGTACGTGGACGAGGCCAACGCCAACCTCGGCGAGAAGATCGTCCTGGACCGCTTCGCGCAGTTCCAGGGTGCTTTCGTCTCGGTGTACATGCACCGCACCATGCCCGACCTGCCGCCGCAGATCGGTGTCCTGGTCGAGCTGGACAAGGCCGACGCCGACCTGGCGAAGGGCATTGCCCAGCACATCGCCGCCTTCGCGCCGAAGTACCTGTCCCGCGAGGACGTTCCGGCCGAGGTCGTCGAGGCCGAGCGCCGCGTCGCCGAGGAGACCACGCGCGCCGAGGGCAAGCCCGAGGCCGCGCTCCCGAAGATCGTCGAGGGTCGCGTCAACGGCTTCTTCAAGGAGGCCACCCTCCTCGGCCAGCCGTACGCGCTGGACAACAAGAAGTCCGTCCAGAAGGTCCTGGACGAGGCCGGTGTCACCCTGAAGCGCTTCTCGCGCATCAAGGTCGGCATCTGAGTCCGTCCGCGAAAAACGGTGGACCCCGATAGGGTCTGGTGCAGTCGACGGCCGCACACCGCCGTACGACCGCAGATCTGACGAGGAGGCCATTGCCGCTGAGGGACACCAGACCCACCGGCAATGGCCTTCTTCGTATGTGCACGAGGAGAATCTCCATGAACAAGGGCGCGGACGCCGCCACAGGTGACCACAAGCGCGACGACGGCAAGGTGCGCGGACGCTTCATGCTGAAGCTGTCCGGAGAGGCGTTCGCCGGCGGCGGGGGTCTCGGTGTCGACCCCGACGTCGTGCACGCCATCGCCCGCGAGATCGCGGCCGTCGTCCGTGACGGCGCGGAAATCGCGATCGTCATCGGCGGCGGCAACTTCTTCCGCGGTGCCGAGCTCCAGCAGCGCGGCATGGACCGGGCCCGGTCCGACTACATGGGCATGCTCGGCACCGTCATGAACTGCCTCGCTCTCCAGGACTTCCTGGAGAAGGAGGGCATCGACTCCCGCGTCCAGACGGCCATCACCATGGGCCAGGTCGCGGAGCCTTACATTCCGCTGCGCGCCGTACGGCACCTGGAGAAGGGCCGCGTCGTCATCTTCGGCGCCGGCATGGGCATGCCGTACTTCTCGACCGACACCACCGCGGCACAGCGCGCCCTGGAGATCGACGCCGAGGCGCTGCTGATGGGGAAGAACGGCGTGGACGGGGTCTACGACTCCGACCCGAAGACCAACCCCGGCGCGGTGAAGTTCGACGCGCTGGAGTACAGCGAGGTGCTCGCCCGCGATCTCAAGGTCGCCGACGCCACCGCCATCACGCTCTGCCGCGACAACCAGCTGCCGATCCTCGTCTTCGAGCTGACCACCGCGGGCAATATCGCCCGCGCGGTCAAGAGTGAGAAGATCGGCACGCTCGTGAGTGACCAGGGCACCCGGGCCTGACAACCGGGGGGCCGCGCCGGGGAACCGGTGAGGCCCCGGGGGCCCGTGGGACGACGCCCCCGAAGATGGACAACGGCCTGCCGGTCGGACACCGTGCAGGTGAGGACGCGACGCAGGATCCGCCGGGCCCGAGCACGCCGGGCCCACTCAAGACACGCAGGAGCACGTGGTGATCGAAGAAACCCTCCTCGAGGCCGAGGAGAAGATGGAGAAGGCCGTCGTGGTCGCGAAAGAGGACTTCGCCGCGATCCGCACCGGCCGTGCGCACCCGGCGATGTTCAACAAGATCGTCGCCGACTACTACGGTGCGCTGACCCCGATCAACCAGCTCGCCTCGTTCTCGGTGCCCGAGCCCCGTATGGCCGTCGTGACGCCGTTCGACAAGACCGCACTGCGCAACATCGAGCAGGCCATCCGCGACTCGGACCTCGGCGTCAACCCGAGCAACGACGGCAATATCATCCGGGTGAACTTCCCCGACCTCACGGAAGAGCGCCGTCGCGACTACATCAAGGTCGCGAAGACGAAGGCCGAGGACTCCAAGATCTCGATCCGGGCCGTCCGCCGCAAGGCGAAGGAGACCCTGGACAAGCTGGTCAAGGACAAGGAGTCCGGCGAGGACGAGGTCCGCCGCGCCGAGAAGGAGCTCGACGACACCACCGCGAAGTACGTCGCGCAGGTGGACGAGCTGCTGAAGCACAAGGAAGCCGAGCTGCTCGAAGTCTGATGAACGACTCCTCCTGGGGCGTCCCGCAGGGCGTCGGTCATCGGGCTGCGCCCGAGATGCGGGCCGCTCCGGCGGGTCCTGCATACGATGTGCATGACGCCCAGCAGACTCGGCCCATGCCCATCGTGCCGGACGTTCCCGACGCAGGTAGAGACGCTGACGACCGTGATGACCGGGACCAGGGGGCCGGACGCCTGAGCGGCGGCCCCCTGTTCCGCGACGAGAAGCCGCAGGAGCCCATGTCCACCGCGCCACCACCCCCGCAGAAGAAGCGTGCGGGCCGTGATCTGGGAGCCGCCATAGGGGTCGGCGTGGGGCTCGGTGCCGTCGTCGTCGCCTCGCTCTTCATCGTCAAGGCCGTCTTCGTCGGTGTGATCGTCGTCGCCGTCGTCGTGGGCCTGTGGGAGCTCACCTCCCGGCTGGAGGAGCGCAAGGGCATCAAGGCGCCCCTCGTACCGCTCGCGATCGGTGGCGCCGCCATGGTCGTGGCCGGTTACGCGCGGGGCGCGGAGGGTGCCTGGGTCGCCATGGCGCTGACCGCCCTGGCGGTGCTGGTCTGGCGGATGACCGAGCCGCCCGAGGGCTACCTCAAGGACGTCACGGCCGGCGTCTTCGCCGCGTTCTACGTGCCGTTCCTGGCCACCTTCGTCGCCATGCTCCTGACCGCCGACGACGGGCCGCAGCGGGTCCTGACCTTCCTGCTGCTGACCGTGGTCAGCGACACGGGGGCGTACGCCGTCGGCTGGCGCTTCGGCAAGCACAAGCTCGCCCCGCGCATCAGCCCCGGAAAGACCCGCGAGGGCCTCTTCGGTGCCGTGGCGTTCGCGATGGTGGCCGGTGCGCTGTGCATGCAGTTCCTGATCGACGACGGCACATGGTGGCAGGGTCTGCTGCTCGGCCTCGCGGTCGCCGCCAGCGCCACCCTCGGCGACCTGGGCGAGTCCATGATCAAGCGTGACCTCGGAATCAAGGACATGGGTACGCTCCTTCCCGGACACGGCGGGATCATGGACCGGCTGGACTCCCTGCTGCCGACCGCCCCGGTGGTCTGGCTGCTGATGGTGATTTTCGTCGGTTCCGGCTGAGAAGCTTGCGGGTCACCCCTTCTGACCTGCGTTTTTACGAGTGAGGGTCCGTTGTCCACAGGGCGGCGGGCCCTCACTGTTCTGTCTGCGACACTGGATGAACCATGCCTAAGCCCGGAGAACTCAGCCGGGAACGGGAAACGAACAGGCTTTGACCTGCGCGTTTCCCGTTGCTCCGGGTGCCTCCTAGGCCGCCTGGGCCGTCTCTGGGCCGTCATCGCTCTCGCCGGCAGGCTCGTAGAGCTTGTTCACGGCCTTTCGCGTGCGTCCCTCGCTGCTCGGCATGAGGTGCGTGTAGACCCTGAGGGTGAAGCCAGGGTCTGTGTGACCGAGGTAGTTACTCAGAGCCTTGATGTTCTCTCCCGCGTCCAGAAGAACGGACGCATAGAAGTGCCGAAGCGCATGCATCCCGTGTTCGCGGGCGGACGGTAGGGGCTCCTTCCCCTCCGGCTTCGTGATGAGCCCTGCGGCAGCAAGGGCAGGCTTCCAGGGGCTGATGTTGAAGTTGCTTCGGTAGACGTGATTGCCACGCGGCCCGGTGAAGACGAGTGAGCGAGTCAGCGGGGGACCGTCTGGCTTCAACCAGGGGAGCGTCACGCTCACGGGCGGATGCTCCGTCATGTGGCGCGCCAGTACCTGTCCTACCTGCTCGGGGAGCGGCACATCACGCACCTTCTCGCCCTTCGGTAAGGCGAAGAACGCCCGCCCCTTCACCACCTTGATCTGCAACCCCACGTGGAGCCAGCCCGTCAGGAATCCCACGGCGTCAACGGTGAGACCAAAGATCTCACCCTGGCGGAGGCCGCAACCCGCTCCGACATCCACCATGGCTTGGTATCGCTTGGGAAGCGCCGCCCGGACGGCGAACGTCTGTTCAGCGGTCCAGGGAGCAACGCGCTCGCCACTCGGCTTTGGTGGGGTCACGGAACTGGAGCGGCAGGGATTGCGAGGCATCAGGGTGTCGTCCACGGCCGCGGTCATCACTGAGGAAACCGTGGCGAAGATGCTCCGGCGGTACGAGGACGACAAGCCGGCGTCTTCCAGCTGACGCGTCCACGTACGAATGTGGCTGGGGCGGAATGACGCGAGCGGCCGCGTTCCGAGGTACGGGAAAGCGTGCAGCCGAAGCTGGGTTTCTGTCGTTGCTCGTGATGCCACGTTCGTGGTCTGCGCAGCGATCCAACGATCCGCGTACTGCCGGAAGGTGGTGCGGCTGGAAGCTGGGTCGATGTAGTGGCCGCGTGACATATCGGCTTCGACTTGAGCCAGCCATTGTTCTGCGAGGCGCTTCTGACGGTCGGCGAAGGACTTGGACTTCTCTGTGCCGTCGGGGCCGACGTAGCGGGCGCGGTAGCGGAGTCCGAGCCCGTGGCGGTCTGTCTTTACGCGGATGGTCTTGCCGTCGGCGGCAGTGGTCTGGGTCTTGAACCAGCGGTCTTGGATGTGGCCGGCCAAAGGATGCTCCTGGGCATGCGGCAGGGGCACGACCGTGTGGGTCGTGCCCCTGCTGGTGGTGGGATGTCAGGCGGCGGTGATTTCGGTGTTGCTTTCGACCCAGGCCCGGACAGCGGAGGGGTCATAGCGCAGGTACTTGCCGATGCGGATGGCGGGTGGGCCGACGCCCGTCTTGCGCCAGGTGTAGAGCGTCTCGATGCTCGGCAGGCTGAACATCTGCATGAGGTCGTCGGGGGTGAGGTACCGGTCAGGGAGGCCTGCACGCAGGGTCGTCTGCGGGGCAGTCTCTGGAGCACGTTTCGGGGCCACGGTGCGACTCCTTGGAGAGGGCGACGGCTGTGCCTGTCCTATGTGCGGATTTCTGCGTCACAGCGTCACCAGCGTCACGCGTGCTTCTGACCTGCGGTTTTGCGTGACGCAGCGGTGTGCGGGTGCGTCATCGGTGCGTCACGGGCTGCGTCACGGCGTGACGCAGGTGACGCAGGATGACGCAGAGATTTCCGTCTGCGTCACGCCTGTAGCCGCAGGCCAGGGGCGGTTTTTGCCGTCCGTGTGACGCTGTGACGCAGAGCTTCCCTACTTAGGAAAAGAAGAAGGGGTGTCTGTAGTGGTCCGGTGGCTTCTCAGAACGTGAATGAGGGGCCGCTGCGCGGCGCGACCATTGGGCGGCGTTCCGCCGAACAGCAAGAAGAGCACGCGCCCCCGGGGGCTGGTGCTCTTCTTGCTTGTCTGGGCGAACGTGGTCGCGGTTAGAACGCTTCCGTCTGTTCGTCGTGGGGTGGGGTGGCGTCCCGGCGGGTCATTTCGAGGTAGCGGCCCTCGCGGGTGCGGCCGGAGTCGATGAGGACTCCACGGGCGGCCAGGGTCGGTTGGAGGCGCTTGAGGCGGTCGGAGAGGACTTTGCCGGTGGTCGGCCACCCTTTGGGCAGGGGGCGCAACTCGTCGCCGCTGTAGACGCCGCTGAGGCAGTGCAGCCACTGGGTGGACGTCATCTGCTGCTCGCCGCCCGGTTCGATGCTGTCGGCGTGCGCGAGGACGGTCTGGGCGAGCAGGTCACCTTCGATCACGTCGTCGTTCAGGTCGTCCAGGCTGGCCCGGTAAGCGTTCAGCGCTCCGAGGCTGGACGCCGCGTCGAACTGCGCGCACAGGTGGGCGAAGTCGGCCATCCGCAGGTCGGTCGGCGTCTCCGCCTCAGCGGCGCGGACCTTCACCGCAAGATCCAGGAGCGAGCCGAGGATGACGGGCAACGCGTCCTCGAACTCTGCCCACAGCTCGGCCTCGGTGCGGCGGACGGTGGGGCGCTCCAGGCGCAGGGGCAGGAGCCGTTCCGCGAGGTCGGGCCGGATGACCCCCACGTCGATGCCGGTCAGGAGCAAGGGGCGGCGGTAGCGGGCCCGGTGGACATCCCCGTCGGTGAACAGCGCCCTTTTGACGCTCTCGGCTCCGGTGACGATGCAGCACATGGCGTCGGATAGGTCCGGCGTCATGTGGGAGAGGTTGTCCAGCGCGGTGACCCACCCGGCGGCCACGGCCGCGATGAGGTTCTCCTCGTCCTTCGGCGCGCGGCGCAGGTCGCCGCTCATGCCCTCGATGATCCGCACGAGCATCCGGCCGGCCGTGGACTTCCCCGCGCCCTGCGGCCCGGTGAGGAACGGGGCGGGGACGGGTACGGACGGGCCCAGGCAGCCGATCAGCCATGCCATGGCCAGGCACTCGGTTTCGGCGTTGGTGAAGTTCGTCAGCCTGAACAGAAGGTCGATGCCTTTGCCGTTGGTGTCCTTGGCCGGCAACGGAAGCTCCCCGGTGAGCTGGGTGCGCCGCCAGCACACTTCCCGGGGGTCGGGCACGGTGATGTCCCAGCCGGTGGGGTGGATGCGGACGGACTGCCCGTCGTTGCGGCCCAGGTCCAGCCACGTCGCTCCGTCGAAGCCGGGGGCGACGCGGATCTGCACGGCCTGGGTGGCCTCGGTTAGCGCCAGCGCCTCGATGAGGTCCAGCGCTTCTTTGAGAGCGGTCCCGTTGAACACGCCGCGCCCGTCCTTGAACAGCCCGACCATGAGTTCCTGGCGGTGGCTGCCGGTGGTGCCCTGGGAGCGGATGGGGCGGGCGACGGGGTGGCCGTTCTTCTGCGCGTAGACGGTGCCGTCGGCGGTGCGGAAGTACCGGAAGTGCTCCTGCGCGTAGTCGGTGATGATCTCGCGGGCGGGGTTCTTCTCGTCGTCAGCCATGGTCACAGTCCCAACCGGGTGAGGGCGTTGGTCCACGCATCGGTGCAGTGCCGGGCCGTTTCGCCCTTGGTCTGGGCGGCGGTGAACAGCCGCGTGATGTGGGTGTCGGTGAGGCAGCCGCACCGGCCGTGGGCGGACAGCACCGCAAGGAACGTGCGGTACACGGTGGCGTGGACCGCACACGTGGCCTCGGTGATGCGCTGCTCGGCCATGGAGATGCCACGGTCCAGGTAGGCAGGCACGCGGTGGGGACAGTTGCCGCCCCTGGCCTGTGCAGGCACGGTGATGGCGTGCGGCGCCGGCCGGGCCGTAGGGGGGTCCTTGACGGCCAGGGCGCGCACAGCGTCCGGCAGCTGGGTCATGGTGCCGGTGCCGGGGCCGAGCCACCGGGCGTAGGACATGGACGACTTGATGTCGACGCCGTCACGGACACCGTTCGCGGAGCGCATAGCACCGCTGTAGAGCCAGTGCTCCCCGCGCGTCGTGGGCACGGTCCTGGTGGCGGGCAGCGTCTCGCGGGCCCAGGCCATGGCGTCGGTGTGGTCCAGGTCCACGACGGTGAGTCCGACGCCGCCGGGGTGGTAGCCGACACATACGGCCTGCCGCCAGGCATCGCCCCAGGCGGGGGAGGCGATCACGGTGGGGTCGGTGGTGGCGGCCGCCCAGGCGTGGCAGACGTGGGGGCACTGGCACGGCCCGGGACTCTTCATGTTCGGCCGGCCGCCGCATGCGTTGTCCCGGCAGTCGGGGCAGTTCCCGAACGGGACCTTCCCCGCCCGCAGCGGCAGGACCGGCACACCGCGCGGAGCCAGGCGCAGAGCGGTTCCCAGATGGGCGTTCATGCGGCCACCGCCCGCATGGAGACGAGCCGGGCTGCGCCGATCAGCTCCGTGTAGTCCGGGGGGATCGCTTCGGTCAGTTCCTCGCGGACGTTGGTCCAGGTGATGCCCATGGCCTGCTGCATCTCCGGGACGGTGGCTTTGCCGCCGCCGGCGCCGTACGCGGCGACGTAGGGGCCGTCGCGGTAGACGCCGTGGCGGTAGCCGCGTACGTAGCCCCGGTGCCGGGGGTGTGCGGGTTGCGGCACGCTCCACCCGCCCCCGAGCTCGAACACGCGGTGACGCAGGACATCGAGCTTGAACATCTCCCCGCACAGCCGCAGATCGGCTCGGACGGGGGCTTTCCCGTTGGGCTGCTCGATGACGTACGGCAGGCCCGTCGCATCGAGCAGGGTGCGGAGTTCGGGGATGAGCTGGACGTGGGTGCGGCCCCAGCCGCGCGCCTTGTTGGTGCCGACGGTGAGGGCGCATCCGGCCTGGCACGGCGGGGAGGCGTGCACGGCCGCGTACCGGCGGATCTCCCCGGACGTGATGAGTGCGGCGAGGTATTCGAGGGCGTCGGCGCGGTGGAAGGTGAAGGGGTAGTTCGGGCGGTCGACGATGTCGATGCCGGTGACCTTGAACCCTGCCCGGTTGTAGCCCATGGCCGCGCCGCCGGCGCAGGAGAAGAGGTCCAGTAAGGCGGGCCGGTGGTCGGCTGCTCGCCGGATCGGGACGTGTTGAGTCATGCTGGGTGTCTCCAGTTCTGTGTTGAGTGCTGGCAGGCAAGGGCGGCCCCGTTTCATTGGCGTGAGAGGGGGGCCGCCCTTGGCATGTCAGAAGGGCGGTTCGTTGCTCCAGGGGTCGCGAGCGGTCCGGCGGCGGGGGACGTGCGGGAGGGTCAGCAGGGTCCAGCGCCGGTGCTCGTTCCAGCACGTGCAGGGGTCCCACTCGGTGCCGGCGTACTCGCCGGTGTGGTCGCCGTAGTCGTAGGCGTGTCCGCCATCGCCGTCGCAGTCGGGCAGTCGGGGCGGGGGGCGTCGGTCAGGACGAGGGTTCTGCGGTCCCAGCCGGTGAGCTGGAAGCGGAATCGGATCACGGGTTCCCTTTTCCTGGGGCAGGGAGGCGGACGCACCCCCTGGGGTGAGCGTGTGGAGCGGGGTTTCGGGGCTCTGACCTGGGGCGCCTCCCTGACTCCCTGAACATCATTTACGCAGGTCAGGCCAGGGAGTTGAGGCAGGGAGGGGGTGAGGGAGTTCTCCCTGCCTCCCTGCCGTGCCGGGGTGCGCCTCCCTGTCACTGGGCGGTGGAAGCGGAACCGTCCTCGGGGCGGCCGGCGAGTGCGCGGGTGAGCCGGTCGCGACCGATGACCATGACGCCATCCGACTTGTAGGGCTCGGCGCCGGTGCCGTCCAGGGCGCTCTTGAGGTCGATGAACGACCAGTCGCCGTAGGCGTCCTCATTGAGCGTCGCGAGCTTCTTGAGGACGTCCTGGGTGCGCACGCGCGGGCGGTCGGCGAGCACGGTGAGGATGTCGGCGAGCGGGTCACGGTCCGGGTCGTGCTCGATGACGTGCAGGGTGGTGACCCCGTCGCGCATGGCCTTGGCGCGGTCGGTGATGACGGTGGCCGCGTCGTCGTCGATGTAGTGCGTGCGCACGGTGATGGATGACTGGCCGGCCGGGATGGTGATGCCGTCCGAGGCGACCACGAGCGTTCCCCGGTCCAGTCCGGGGCGCAGCAGGTTCGGTGCGGCGCCGCCGTCGACGGCCTTGTCTCCGAGGGCCATGCGGGCCTGGGATTCGGTGCCCAGGGCGAGGGAGGCGCGGGTGTGGGCGCCTTCGCGGACCAGTTTGGGCAGGTTCTGGTCGGTGGGGTCCTGGGTGCCCTGCCACATCAGGACGTTGACGGCCCGTCCCTGGTTGTGGATCTTGCGGACGGCCATGAAGTAGCGGGAGTTGGCCTTGGCCCCGCCGTACGGGCGCTTCTCCTCGTCCTTGACCGGGCACATGAACGCCACCTGCGCTTCGTCGACGAGGACGATCAGGGGCGGGAACGTGGTGCCGGGCGGGGCCTGGATGCGGCGGTTCATCTCGTTCACTGCACCCTCGACCATTTCCGTGACCTGGATGACGTGCTCGTCGGTCGGGCCCTGGATGAGGGTGGTGGCCAGGCCGTCGAACATGTTCCAGTCGCCGACGCCCTTGAGGTCGCCCATCAGGAACTGCACCGACTTGTCCAGCGCCAGCCACAGGGCGAGCGAGCGCAGGGCGACGGTCTTGCCCTGGTTGGACAGGCCGGTGATGAGGAGGTGGCGTTGGTAGACGCTGATCGCGGCGGCGTCCCCGCGCAGGTCTTGGCCCCACGGGGCTTTGCCGGTCTTGTAGTTGGCCTTGGTGTCGGGGTCGGTGACCAGCGGGGACGGGCCGATCGGCTCGTCCAGGGCGCCGGAGTCGGCGACCCAGAGCCGGACGGTGCGGGCGGCGGCGGGGATGGTGATGAACACTTCGTGCTCGTGACGGGCCAGGTTTTCGGCAAGCTTGCGCCGCCGGTTCTGCACCTCGTTCGTGGAGACACCGGAGGGCAGGGTGACGTCGACTTCGACGCCGCATCCCGCGATCCGGATCGGGCCGAGCATCGCCGCGCCGGCGTCGCCCATCTCCTTGATGGCGTTGCGCAGCGGGGCGACACCGAGGTCGCGCAGCGCGGTGACGACGATCGATGGGGTGAGCGGCGCCCCGGCATCCTCGCCACGGGCGTTGGTGGGCAGGGCCCAGGCGGGTGCGGCGCCACGGTGACGGCCGACCGCCCACACCCCGGCCAGCGCCACCCACGGGGCAGCGGCCACGAGCGGCCCCCACACGACGGTGGTGATGACGGCCAGGAGGCGGATGAGGTCGATGAACGCCATGAGCGGGGTGACGACGTCGGCCGGGTTCTTGTTCGCGACGGCCAGCGCGATCCCGATCACGATCAGGGTGCCGACCCCGCCGGCCGCGCCGAATGCCGCACCCTTCACCACCTTCTCCGGGGCATTGAGCAGGTCCATGCGGCGGCGGTGCCGGTCGGCGCGGAAGCGGTGCAGGCGCTCTTCCCACTCGCCCGCGGCTTCATAGTTGCCGACCGCTTCAGCGGCCCTGAGCATCCGCTCGTAGCGGGCCCCGGTACGGCCGTCCCACGCCCGACGGGTCACGATCCTCGTGCCACCGAGGACGTAGGAACCGTGCCGTACGGCGACCCGGGCAGCGGTGGTGGTGCGTTCGTGCCGCACCGCACCGGCGACCGCACGGCCGGTACGCCGCCACACCCGCACCGGCCGAACCGGGGCGGCCGGGGCGGCCGATGCATCAAGGGTTTCCGGGGTCTTGAACAGGTGGATCACGTTCTCGGACATGCCTGATCTCTCCTGATGCTCGACAGAGGGTCGGTTCAGCGCTCCGCGCGCAGCACGGCGCGCTCAGCGCGGCGTACTGCGTCCTCGGCGGCCTTGCGGGCCTGCCGGGCGGCGGGGCGGTCGGTGCGGGGCGCGGTGCGCTCGGCGGCCTTGGCGTTGGCCAGGGCCTGGCGGGCGTCAGCCTGCACCTGGTGCAGGGCCCGCAGCTCCTGGGCGCCGCGCTCGGCGGCCCGCTGGTCGATCTTCTCGATCCGGGCCTCAAGGCGGGGGTCGACGCAGTCGGCCATGGCCTGGCGGAATCCCTTGCGGAACAGCCGGGCACGCTCACGCTTCTCGGCGGGGGTGTAGCTCTCCACGGTGTCCTCCTCGGGCGGGCCGGGCTGTCCGGTCCTGCACCCGCCCGGTACGAGACCGGACGGACACAGGCACGTCAGCCCCGGCGACGGGCTCGGGAAACGGACTTGGAGGCGGTCTTGCCCTCACTGCCCCCGATGGACTTCACGACGGTGACCACGCCCCAGGCGGAGACTGCGGCGAGGAACGCGAGCATGGCCAGGTTGGCGGCGATGGCGGTGAGGACGCCGACCAGGAGCGGGCCGAAGTACACGCCGGCCGCGACCGCCCCGGCACCGACTCCGGAACCGAGCGCGATGCGCTGGACGGTGCGGTCCGGCGGGGCCTGGTGGATGTGCTGGTGAACGATCTGCGGCGCACTCTGCTGGACCGGCAAAGAGGCCTGGTCGGCGTAGGTGTAGGTGCCGTCCGGGAGGCGGACGACGGGGGCGGGGACAGGCAACGAATCCATGGTCTTCCCTTACGGAGGGCCGCTAAGGTCGCGGCATGGGGGGACTGGACGTCAAGCTGCGGCTGAAGCCGTGCAAGTGGTGCAAGCGACCGATCAAGCAGGGCCGTTGGTGGAGGCCGAAGCGGTACTGCAACCGGTGGCACCAGGTGAAGTACCGGGTCGTCGACCTGGTCAGTAACGTGCTGGACGGCCTTTAACCGCCCCGTCCGGCACCGTCGGCGCAGGGCACGCACATGCCGAGCGAGCGCGGGATGCAGTACCCGGCATCGCGGCGGCAGTTCGGGCAGGTGCGCCGCGCGGCCATGGCCTTGGCGAGCGCTTGTGCGCGGCGGGGGGTCATGGGGCGTACGGGCTTGGCGTGGTCGATGCGGTAGAGGTAGGCGACCAGCGGTGCGCGGCGGCGGCGCGGGCGGTGGAGTACGGCGGCGACGTCCTGTCCGCCGGGCCGCAGCCCCAACGCCCGCAGCTGCCTGCGGGTCGCGTATCCGTCCGGGGCCAGCCGCCACCGGAACTCGGGGAGCGTGGCCATCAGGCGACCATGCGTTTCCACGCGCTCCGCAGCCGGACTTCGGATGCGGAGTGGCCGGCCGCCCGGAAGCGGGTGGCCATCTCGCGGTAAGACAGGGCCGGGGTTTCGCTGTGCCGGATCTCGTCGACGAGAGCGTCCAGCGCGTCTTCGGTGAGGGCGGGGGCCGCTTCCAGGGCGAGCGCCGGGACGGGCTCGGTGGGTCCCCAGACGGGGAGTTCCCAGCGGGGTGTGACGCCGGGTGTGACAGGGGTCGTCACGCTGGTCAGGGCCCTGCTGGTGTCCTCGCCGTTGCGGGCTGTCTCCAGCGTCGACCACGCCTGTGAGAGGGTCTGGGCGGTCTTGGCCTGGACGCGTGCGACGCGTGACCCGGTTTCCGTCACGGCTGTCAGCCGGGTCTCCTCGGTCGCGGCCTCGGCCCGCAGCCGGGCGCGGGCCACGGCCGCTTCGTCGCGGGCCTCCTGCTGGATATCCCGGATCGAACCCAGCGCGGTCGGGGTGAGCGCGGTCTGTTCCCACAGCCCGTGCACCAGCCACAAAGCCTTGGCCGCGACGGGCAGCCAGGCCACGGCCAGCCACGCGCCGGCGGACTCCTCGGCCAGCAGGGCGTGGGCGACCAGGACGCCGGTCGCGATCAGGCCGAATGCCCAGCCGACCCCGGTGACCACGCGGCTGTGGTCGCCCTGCGCGGCGAGGCGGCGTTCGTAGGCGAGGGTGGCCAGCCACCCGCCGTCGATCCCGAGACCGACGACCAGAGCGACGGGCCACGGCATCGCCGTGCCGAGCCACATCATCACCACGGCCAGCGTGAGGACCATGGACACCGCCGTCATCGCGACGGCCGGCAGAACGGTCTTGGCCTTCATGCCGCACCGCCCCACAGCGTGGGCCGGACCCTCACCGAGGCGATCAGCCGGACCGGCGACGCGGGGTCGCCGGGGATGTCGCTGTCCTCGATCCAGGACCACTCATCACCCGGCACGCTCTCGTAGCCGAGACCGTTCAGCGCGTGCTCGCGCTCCGCGATGGTCGGGACCGCGGCCGTGCGGGGCCAGATGTGCTCGGGCCACGCGGTCGGGGTGTTCATCAGCGGGACGTACAGGTGCCACGTGCCGCCACTGTTCGACATCTGCGCGGGAAGCGTCATCACGACCGTTCACCGCCCCGCCGGGCGCGGCTGTAGCGCACCCACCCGATGACCTGGACGAGCACGCCGCCCGTGGCCAGACACCGCCACGACGGCTCATCCAGCAGGGACGCCAGACCCGCCCCGGCCAGCGCCAGCGCGATACCGACGAACACGACGACCAGGGCGCGCCGCTCGGAGGTGAGGTTCACGCTCATGCCGCACCGCCCGTCAGGGGCGACGTGGCGCGGTTGGTGAGGTCCCGCCGCGCCGCCATGACCCGGTTACGGGCCCGGCGAACGCGGCGTACGTCCAGCTCGTTCGCCGGCCGGTCGATGGTCATGATCTGCGCGTCCAGCAACTCGACTTCCGCCCGGATGAGCGGCATCTCCAGCTCAATCGCGTCCAGCTCGGCCCCCGTCGGCTCGAAGTCGAGCGAGGCGGCCGTAACAGTGGCCTGAAGTGCAGCGATGGTCTTCATGGGTCGTTGTCTCCTAGCGGTAGGACGGCCCAACAACAGCGGCCCCGGTGTGTCACCACCGGGGCCGCGCGCCGTCTGCGGGTGAAGCAGGAAGGAAGTGCTCCAGCTCCCCTCAGCGCCGCACGTCCGAGACGTGCGGCGGAGGCAACCGGCCGCAGCTCGAATGCTGCGGAGGGGTCGAATCGCGCTGTACCTCACACGGGGAGCCCGTGTGGCCGCCTACTTGGCCGAGGAGAGGCGGCGTAATCCCCATTCAGTTGTCATAGAACTTGCGCTTCCTTGGAGCCCGTTTCACGGAGCCCTCCGGGCGACAGACACAGGTGTGTCGGGGCGCCCTCCGCTCGATCGAGTCGACCGGCGGGCACATCCCTAAGGTTCCCTAGGGTTCCCTGCGGTGTCAAGCGGTAAGGTAGGGAACCTCAGGGATGTCACGCGAAGGAGCAAGCGAAATGGCAGGCCAGGCCGACAATCGAGCCCCATACGCAAAGATTGCCGCTCACTACTCAGAGCTGATCTCATCTGGCGACCTACGGCCGGGGTCGCTCCTGCCGAGCATCAAGAACCTCGCGGAAGAGTGGAAGGTCAGCACCGCCACGGCAGAAAAGGCGCTGCGGAAGCTGCGCAGCGAGGGGCTTGTCCGAGGTATCCACGGAATCGGGACCGAAGTCCTGGACCAGCCGGCCCCGATGTCCTCGGGTGCCCAGCGGCAGGACCGGGGACGCCGTACCGGCTCCAGCTGGGGGACGGGCGAACGGTCCGACTCGCACCAGGCAGCCGTTGTGCCGGCACCCGCCGACGTGGCGCAGGCCCTGGACATCAAGCCCGGCTCGAAGGTCGTACGGCGCAGCCGGGTGTACCGGGACCGGCACGGCATCGTCGCTCACAGCACCTCGTGGATTCCCGCCCGGTACGGGAAGCTGGTGCCCCAGCTGGCGGAGAGCGAGCGCCTGACGGGAGGAACGTCGCTCCAGCTCATCGCGCAGGCAACAGGCCACCCGATCACTCGCCGCATCGACACGGCATCGTCCAGCCGTCTCACGCCGGAGCACGCGAGGCTCCTGGAGCTGGACCCGGAGAACCCGCCGGTCGACCCCGTGGTCGTGATGTCAGCGAAGTTCCTCGACAGCGAGGACACCGTCGTGGAGTACGGCGTCGACCTCGGCGCCCCAGGTCGTACGTGGCGCACTGAAACCGAGGTCACCCTGTGACAGGCGCGAACGGATCACCTCCGATGCCTACACGCCCGCCGTTCTGCGTCCTGATGGCCGGACTCCCCGGCTCTGGCAAGACGACGCTTTCCCGCGCCCTTACGGATCGGGGATTTGTTCGGCTTTGCCCGGATGAGGAAATGTTCCGCCGCCACGGCGTTTACGGAGTCGACTTCCCCCGGGGCGTCTTCCCCACCCTGGAGCGCCCCGTCCTTGAAGATGTTGCCGCAGACCTCGGTGAACAACTCAGGGTCGGACACGATGTCGTTGTCGACCACGGCTTCTGGACGCCAGAGGATCGAGCTAAGTGGCAGGCTATCGCCGCTGCCGCCGGCGCTGTCCCCGTACTCGTCTATCTCGCCGCCAGCCATGAAGAACTGTGGGCGAGGGTCAGTAAGCGTAACGAGTTCCATGTGGAAGACCCGAACGCAATCTACTTCGCGGAAAGCGACCTTCAGCGATACCGCAATCGCTTTGTACCGCCCACGGCAGATGAACCGCACCTGTCGTACCAGGGTGACCCCGCTGCCGTCATCGCGGCCCTACGCCTCGCACCCGCGAAGCGCTCGACCTTTAGCAACGGAGAGCGATAATGAGCACGCCGCAAGACGGAAACTTCAAAATCGACCGTAAAACCCTGCTGAAGGGAATTCAATGTGCGGTTCCTGCGGCTAAGGAAACAGATGCCGGAATACTGCTACATTGGACTGGAGTCGAACTACCCGATGGAAAGTGGTCGAATCTTCTTTCAAACGAGGAGATCGAAGAGATCATCGAAAATCTCAAAACCGCAACCTTGACGGAGGCGTCAGTTGAATGGTCTACGTATGCCGAATTCTCTCTTCTTTCGCTATCCCCTGGAGGACTCTTTGAAGACTATTTTGAAGAAAATTCAATCGTAGGGAGTGGTGAACATCCCATTAAGTACACCGTAGGTATTCCTTCGAAGGAGTTTCTGTCTTACCTGCTCTGCGAAGCGGCACAGATCCCTGCCGAGAAGCGCGCGAAAAAGTGGCGCTTCATGAGAATTCGGACCAGACATATTGCGGCTCGCTTGAAAGATCAAGCAGCAGCGCAAGACCTAGGGGTTGCGTGCGCACTCGATGTAATTGCGCAGGCTACGCACACCATCTCACTCCGCATAGAATCACCGAAAATTAGGACCGACTACGAGGATCTCGCCAATTCTTTCTTGTTCCATGCGGCCTATAATCTAGATGCCGCTGCTCGAATCGGAAGAGATCCGATTTTTCAGGAACCAGTCGCACAGCGCTACGACCGCACACAGGCAGGCTCGCTTGATGCTCCTAGGCAATGGTACGAGAAGGATCTTGTCCATCACTATCTGATGGGCGTGGCAGCGGAAATTCCACTCCTAGAGTTTCTGGCGCATTATCACATTGCGGAGCATTTTTTCGAAAAGGTCTTCAATGACGACCTTGTAAATACCGTAAGGAAGGAAATTACGGATCCGGGGTTTTCGGTGCGCCGCGCCAAGGATATCCAAAATGTAATCAAAACCATCAGAGACGCGCAGCGGCAAGTCCGGGAGGAAGGGGGAGTGAATGAGCTGAAGGCTTTGAAGCTAACGTTCGAAAAATTCGTTACCCTTCGTCGCCTCATTGCGGACTTGAACTCATACGATGCGTCACTGATTGACTATTATAAGGCAAATCGCGTCTCATTCGCCGACGCGGAGAAGGTGGATTTGCTTAACCCTGATGAGCAGGTGGTGTTCAAAGCTTTGGCGGCGCGGGTGTATAAAGTGAGAAATTCTCTGGTCCACGCCAAGGAGGGGCGTTCTCCTCGTTATGCACCTTTCGCTCATGATGTTGAGCTTTCAAAAGAAATTCCCATCATGCGCTTCGCGGCTGAGCAGATCATTATTGCGCAGGGAAAGCTCATCTAGATCTCAGCGGTCACGAGGTGAGGTGTCCCGACTTCTTGCGCTCGTTGTCCTGCTTTGTTCAGCTCACTCGTGCTTTCCGTAGTACGCCGACGCTCTCTGACCTGCCGCGTGTTCGCACACGAACGCTCGCGAACAGCCACCCGCGCGGTCGGAAAGCTCCGCTCTATCAGCGCACTGGAACGGGCTACAAGGGACCTTTGCGGCATCTGTGGGTCAGAGGCATCTTCTCAGGATTCGAAACCGCTCCTGGGCAGGGCGTGCGTACCGCACGCTTGACTATCGCGGCGCTTACGAAGCCCGCCGTGAACGGAAACGTACGCAGGACCAGCGGGAGCAGACCCCAGTTTCCGTGCTGGCGCCTTTCGGTCGCCCTAGCTCAAGATGGAGAGGAGGCCAGCCCATCTACCCATGTCTGGTGCAGGAAACGGCCAGCCGGCGTACGGGCATCTGGCGTCACCACACACCCCGCCTCTGAACAATTGGACGCCAGCGGCTTGCATCTCCGAGGCCAGGGATCCCGGTGAGAGCACAACCGTTTGGGGGCCGGTAAGCGCCGTGCGTTCCAGGATCAGCCGGTCACGGGTCAGGAAGGCATGGGCACCAACAGCTTGCGCTTCGAGCACCAGGTCGCGGTCGGCCCCCTCCGGCAGTCCTGTTTCATCGCCGAACGCGGCAGGGGGTACCCCTTCCGACGGCGGAGGGAAGTTCCAGTCTCCCAGCTGGAAGGCCAGACTCTCTGCGAGCGCGTCGATGGCCGGGAGCCGGGTGTCAAGGAAGCGTTGGGAGAACTTCTTGGCATCGGTCTTTGAGCGCGGAGTCACGATGAACCGTATGTCCCGCAGTAACCAAGTATTGAGAAGGTCCGCTAGGCCATCTAGATCTTGGAGGTAGGCGGCGTCTGCCGCGACGCGGTCAGGCAGCGGATCATCGTTCATGAGCGCGGCCCCATGCTGCTGCAAGTCGATTAGCACGTTCGAGTCGAGTGCGACGACCAGCGGACCGTGGTATTCGTCAGGCAGCAAGGTCGGCAGTTCTTGATGGCAGAACCCGAGTCCGCCGTCCAGGCTAGCTTCGTGCAACATCACCGCAGATTACGCTGGCCCTGGGCCGTGGTCACGTCCGTGCACGCGGCCAAGCGCCACACCGTTGTCGTGGTCTTTGTCCAGTTAGATCGCGCCGTACTCGTGCGGGCGGCCACCCTGCCACTGCACCCACTGCTGGTCATCCAGGATGTCGCCCCCATCTGGCAGGCCGGCGCGGCGCAGGAACTCGACCACGTCGGCGTCGCTACGAGCGAGGCCTGCACTCTGAGAGTGGATGCTTACCCGTCTGCCACTCGTACCCGCCGGATTGTGGATCACGATCGGTGCGTCGCTCATGTCGTCAGGCGCCGCGGGTCCGTAGTTCAAAGCACTCCGAGTTCTCTGTCTGGCCGGCAGTAAGGGCAGGCCGTGATGCCGCCCTCCGTCAGCGCGCGCAGGGCCTGCTCTCGGGTCATCGCCTGCGTCCTCTTGCCGCTCATGCCGCAGTCGCCCGTATGTACTGCGTCGGCCTGGGCACCACTGCTGGCGCGCAGCACGGAGAGTTTCCATGTAGGTGCTGGCGGTGGCAGCACGCGCGCAGCCCTGGCGGCCGCAGCATCGCGTTCCTCCAGTTCGGCGATGGTGCGATCGGTTCGCCCTAGCTGGTACGCCTGCCACTCGCGCACGATGCGCAGGCGATCCAGACGAGAGAGGTTATCGGACACGTATTCGATTCTAGGTCGTGGTGGACGGCCGCGCGTACCTCCTGTCCGTCGTGCGATCGGTCACGATCCCAACGGCGCTCTGGGCCGTCTGTGGGCCGTCAAAGGGCCGCCGACGTCGACTGATGACGACTAACGACAACCGGGACCGCCGCCCCCTCACTGCTTCTGAGCTGGCAGATGTCTCTACGACCACGGCGTGTCTGTAACACTGGAAGAACCATGCCTAAGCCCGGAGAACTCACTTTCGTCGCGCCCCGCGGAGCCAAGAAGCCCCCGCGGCACCTCGCCGACCTCACGCCCGCCGAGCGCAAGGAAGCAGTCGCCGCGACCGGCGAGAAGCCGTTCCGCGCGCAGCAGCTCTCGCAGCACTACTTCGCGCGGTACGCGCACGACCCGTCGGAGTGGACCAACATCCCGGCCGGGTCGAGGGACAAGCTCGCCGAGGCGTTGTTCCCCGATCTGATGTCCGTGGTGCGCCACATCAG
This sequence comes from Streptomyces sp. OR43, assembly GCF_008042275.1. Lineage (GTDB taxonomy): Bacteria > Actinomycetota > Actinomycetes > Streptomycetales > Streptomycetaceae > Streptomyces. Next base: position 3,691,366 of record NZ_RDBK01000043.1, read on the forward strand.
CTGCGACGACGACACCACGCGCAAGACGCTCTGGAAGCTGCACGACGGGACGCTGGTCGAGTCCGTCCTGATGCGCTACCCCGAGCGCGTCACGATGTGCATCTCCTCGCAGGCCGGCTGCGGCATGAACTGCCCGTTCTGCGCCACCGGACAGGCCGGTCTCGACCGCAACCTGTCCACCGCGGAGATCGTCCACCAGATCGTGGACGGCATGCGCGCGCTGCGCGACGGCGAGGTGCCGGGCGGTCCGGCACGGCTCTCCAACATCGTCTTCATGGGCATGGGCGAGCCGCTCGCCAACTACAACCGCGTGGTCGGTGCGATCCGTCGGCTGACCGACCCCGAGCCCGACGGTCTCGGGCTCTCGCAGCGCGGGATCACGGTCTCCACCGTCGGCCTCGTGCCCGCGATGCTGCGGTTCGCCGACGAGGGCTTCAAGTGCCGTCTCGCCGTCTCGCTGCACGCCCCGGACGACGAGCTGCGCGACACCCTCGTGCCGGTGAACACCCGGTGGAAGGTGCGCGAGGTGCTGGACGCCGCGTGGGAGTACGCGGAGAAGTCCGGCCGTCGCATCTCCATCGAGTACGCGCTGATCCGCGACATCAACGACCAGGCATGGCGGGGCGACCGGCTCGGCCGGCTGCTCAAGGGCAAGCGGGTGCACGTCAACCTGATCCCGCTGAACCCGACCCCCGGCTCGAAGTGGACCGCCTCGCGGCCCGAGGACGAGAAGGCGTTCGTCGAGGCGATCGCCGCCCACGGGGTGCCGGTCACCGTCCGGGACACCCGCGGTCAGGAGATCGACGGGGCCTGCGGGCAGCTGGCGGCATCCGAGCGCTGAGGCCGGAAACGGCCGTGTAGCCTGGGCTCGAAATCAACTTCATATTCCGACAGGGGAGCGCCACAGCGCTGAGAGTGCGGCACCAAGGACAGGTTGGCCGCAGACCCTCTGAACCTCGCCCGGGTCATTCCGGGTAGGAAGTTCGGACCTTACTCAAGCTGTTGCGCCCTGCCCGCTTCCGGTTTCCACCGGTGCGGGCAGGGCCGCGTCTCTTCCTGGTCACTCCAGGAGGAATCACATGAGCACCACCCAGAAGATCGCGGTGACGGCCGTCGCCGCCGCACTCGGCGCCACCGCGCTGGCCGGCTGCGGAAGCTCCGACGACTCGGCGTCCGGCTCCGGACCCACCGGGAGCTCGGGCTCCAAGACGGTCACCCTGGTCAGCCACGACTCCTTCAACGCCTCCAAGGAGGTACTGAAGGAGTTCACCGCGCAGACCGGCTACACCGTCAAGGTGCTGAAGAGCGGTGACGCCGGCGCCGCCCTCAACCAGGAGATCCTGACCAAGGGTTCGCCGCGCGGGGACGTGTTCTTCGGCGTCGACAACACCCTGCTCTCACGCGCTCTCGACAACGGCCTGTTCACGCCGTACGAGGCCAAGGGTCTCGACCAGGTCGCGGCCGATGTCCAGCTGGACGCCGGGAAGCACCGGGTCACCCCGGTCGACACCGGAGACATCTGCGTCAACTACGACAAGAAGTACTTCGCCGACAAGAAGCTCGCGCCGCCGAAGACCTTCGACGACCTGGCGAAGCCCGCGTACAAGGACCTCCTCGTCACCGAGAACGCGGCGACCTCCTCGCCCGGCCTCGGCTTCCTCCTCGGCACCGTCGCCACGTACGGCGAGGACGGCTACCAGGATTACTGGAAGAAGCTGAAGGACAACGGCGTCAAGGTCGTCGACGGCTGGGAGCAGGCGTACAACGAGGAGTTCTCCGGCTCCGCCGGCGGCAAGAAGGCAAAGGCGGACCGGCCGCTCGTCGTCAGCTACGCCTCCAGCCCGCCCGTCGAGGTGCTGTACGCGGACCCGCAGCCGAAGAGCGCCCCGACCGGCGTCGCCACCGGCACGTGCTTCCGCCAGATCGAGTTCGCCGGGCTGCTCGACGGGGCGAAGAACGAGGCGGGCGGCAAGGCCCTGCTGGACTTCCTGATCGGCAAGAAGTTCCAGGAGGACATGCCGCTCAACATGTTCGTCAGCCCGGTCACCAAGGGCGCGAAGGTGCCGGACCTCTTCACGAAGTTCGGTGCCACGGTCGACAAGCCGACGACCGTCGCCCCGGACGAGATCGCCAAGAACCGTGAGCAGTGGGTCCAGTCATGGTCCTCGCTCGTAGTGAAGTAGCGAAGACTCCCGCACGCGGACCGGGCGCGCGCGGGAAGTCCGCGCGCGCCCGGTCGCTGCGCGGGGGCGCGGTGCGGCTCGGGCTGATGGCCGTGCCCGTCGCGTTCTTCGCGCTGTTCTTCGCCTACCCCGTCGTCGCGATCGTCGGGCGCGGGCTCAAGGACGGTGGGGTCTGGCAGTTCGGGCGGTTCGGTGAGGTGCTGAGCCGGCCGGACATCCAGGATGTCCTGTGGTTCACCTTCTGGCAGGCCCTCGCCTCGACCGCGCTGACCCTGCTGATCGCACTGCCCGGCGCGTACGTCTTCGCCCGGTTCGACTTTCCCGGCAAGCAGGTGCTGCGGGCGGTCGTCACCGTGCCGTTCGTCCTGCCGACCGTGGTGGTCGGGACCGCGTTCCTCGCGCTGCTCGGCCGCGGTGGCTTCCTCGACGAGTTGTGGGGCGTACGGCTCGACACCACGGTGTGGGCGATCCTGCTGGCCCATGTCTTCTTCAACTACGCGGTCGTCGTGCGCACCGTCGGCGGACTCTGGTCGCAGCTCGACCCCCGGCAGGAGGAGGCCGCTCGGGTCCTGGGGGCCGGACGGTTCGCCGCCTGGCGCCGCGTCACCCTTCCCGCGCTCGGTCCCGCCGTGGCCGCCGCCGCCCTCATGGTCTTCCTCTTCACCTTCACCTCCTTCGGAGTCGTCCAGATCCTCGGCGGTCCCGGGTTCTCCACGCTGGAGGTGGAGATCTACCGGCAGACCGCGCAACTGCTCGCCCTGCCCACCGCCGCGGTACTCACCCTGGTGCAGTTCGTCGCGGTCGGCGCCGTCCTCGCCGTGCACGCGTGGACCGTCCGGCGCCGGGAGACCGCGCTGAAACTCGTCGACCCGGCGCAGACGGCCCGTCGGCCGCGCGGCGCGGGGCAGTGGGCGCTGCTCGGCGGGGTGCTGCTGACCGTGCTGGTACTGATCCTGCTGCCGCTCGTCGTCCTGGTGGAGCGGTCGCTCGATGTGTCCGGCGGTCACGGCTTCGCCTTCTACCGCGCGCTCGGATCGGCGGAGGCGAACAGCGGTACGTTCCTGGTCGCCCCCATCGAGGCGATCGGGAACTCGCTGCGCTACGCCCTGGTCGCCACCCTGATCGCCCTGGTCGTCGGAGGGCTGGCCGCGGCGGCCCTGACCAGGAAGGCGGGCCGGCTCGTCCGGGGATTCGACGCGCTGCTGATGCTGCCGCTCGGCGTCTCCGCCGTCACCGTCGGTTTCGGCTTCCTGATCACGCTCGACGAGCCGCCGCTGGATCTGCGTACCTCCTGGATCCTCGTGCCGCTCGCCCAGGCCCTGGTCGGGGTGCCGTTCGTCGTACGCACCATGCTGCCGGTCCTGCGAGCGGTGGACGAACGGCTGCGTGAGGCAGCCGCGGTGCTCGGTGCCTCGCCGTGGCGGGCCTGGCGCGAGGTGGACCTGCCGCTGGTGCGCCGGGCCCTGCTGGTCGCGGCGGGCTTCGCGTTCGCCGTGTCGCTCGGCGAGTTCGGTGCCACGGTCTTCATCGCACGCCCCGACAACCCGACGCTCCCGGTGGCTGTCTCCCGGCTGCTGGGACGCTCCGGCGAGCTCAACTACGGCCAGGCGATGGCCCTCAGCACCATTCTGATGCTCGTGTGCGCGGTCTCGCTGCTGTTGCTCGAACGTATCCGCACCGACCGATCCGGGGAGTTCTAGAGATGCTGACACTCGAATCGGCCACCGTGCGCTTCGGCGAGCGTGCGGCGCTCGATGCCGTGGACCTGGAGGTCGCCGAGCACGAGATCGTCTGCGTACTCGGGCCGAGCGGCAGCGGGAAGTCCACGCTGCTGCGGATCGTCGCCGGCCTCCAGCAGGCCCACGGCGGACGAGTGCTGCTCGACGGCGCGGACCAGGAAGGCGTTCCGGTCCACCGGCGCGGCCTCGGCCTGATGTTCCAGGACCACCAGCTGTTCCCCCACCGTGACGTCGGCGCCAACGTCGCCTTCGGGCTGCGGATGCACGGGGTGAAGCGCGCCGAGCAGGACCGAAGGGTCGCCGAACTCCTGGAGCTGGTCGGCCTGCCCGGCGCCGAACGGCGGGCCGTGGCCGCGCTCTCGGGCGGCGAACAACAGCGCGTCGCCCTCGCCCGGGCCCTCGCCCCCCGCCCCAAACTCCTGATGCTGGACGAACCCCTGGGCCAGCTGGACCGCAGTCTGCGCGAACGCCTCGTCGTCGAACTGCGCACGCTCTTCGCCCGGTTGGGTACGACGGTGCTCGCCGTCACCCATGACCAGGGTGAGGCCTTCGCGCTGGCCGACCGGGTCGTCGTGATGCGCGACGGACGCATCGCTCAGGTGGGCACCCCCCTGGAGGTCTGGCAGCGTCCCGCCTCCGCCTTCGTCGCCCGCTTTCTCGGCTTCGACAACGTGGTGGAGGCGACGGTCAGTGGCGAGGCAGCCGACACGGACTGGGGCAAGGTGCCGGTGCCTGCCGGATCGCCGCAGGGTGCGTGCGATCTGCTGGTGCGGCCGGCCGGGGTGCTGATCGGCGCCCCGCGCGACGGACTGCGCTGCACCGTGGGCGCGCGTACCTTCCGCGGCAACCATGTCGCGGTGAAGCTGCATCCCGAGCAGGGGCCGGTCCTGGACGCGGAGTGCCCGCTGCACAGCACGCCGGACGAGGGCGCGCCGGTCGGTGTGACCTTCGCCGCGGCGGAGAGCGTCGTGCTGCCCGCCGTGCTGTGACCGGGCGCGGGGCGGGACGGCTGCACCGCCGCCGTCTCGCGCGGGACAGCGGCACCTCCGCCGCGATGGGGGAGAAGGGCGGGTGCGGGCGGAACCGGGCTGGGACGGAACGTACGAGCGGCCGGCGGGGCTGCTGGACGGGTTCCCGCCGCGGTGAGGTCACCCGGTGGCCGGGGCTACTGCTCCGACAGCCGCGCGAGCGCCCCGGGCGCTTCCTCCACCGTGTCCACGAGCGCGATCCGCGACTCCATCGGCCGGCCCGCCGCGAGGGCCCGAAGCAGTGGCCAGGCGGGGAGTTCCCGTGTCCAGTGGTCCCGGCCGACCAGCACCATCGGGGACGGTTCGCCGCGTGAGCCGTAGTAGTTCGGGGTGGTGCTGTCGAAGATCTCCTGGACGGTGCCGGCCGCGCCGGGCAGGAAGACGACGCCCGCGGTCGAGCGGGCCAGCAGGCCGTCCTCGCGCAGGGCGTTGGCGAAGTACTTGGCGATGTGGCCGGCGAACGGGTTCGGCGGCTCGTGGCCGTAGAACCAGGTGGGAATCGACACCGACCCGCCGCCGCCCGGCCACTGCTCCCGTACGGCGAACGCCGCCAGCGCCCAGTCGGTGACCGACGGGGTGAACGAGGGGACCGCGCCCAGGAGTTCGCAGGCCTTGTCCAGCACCGCGTCGGGGTGCGGGGCCGCGTAGGCGCCGAGGTTCGCCGCCTCCATCGCGCCCGGGCCGCCGCCGGTGGCCACCGTCAGGCCGCTGCGGGCCAGGTTCCTGCCGAGGCGGGCCGCGGCCGTGTACGGGGCGCTGCCGCGGGGTGTCGCGTGGCCGCCCATCACGCCGACGACCCGTTCCCCGACGAGGAGTTCGTCCAGCGCGTCGGAGACCGCGTCGTCGTGGAGCGCCCGCAGCATCGAGGCGAACGTGTCGCCGTCCGAGCGGGTGCGGCAGAACCAGCGGTAGGCGCGGGCGTCGGGTGTCGCCTCGTAGCCGCCCCGGGCCAGCCCCTCGTAGAGCGCGTCGGGGGAGTAGAGCAGACCGCGGTACGGGTCGAAGGGGAGCCCCGGAACGGGAGGGAAGACGACCGCGCCGTCGGCCCGTACCTTCTCGGCGGCCCCGGGCTCCATCCGGCAGCCGAGGAAGACGGCGCCGGAGGTGTCGGTGGCCAGCAGCGCCGCGCTGCGCCCGGTCAGGTCGACGGACTGGACGCGGTGTCCGGCCAGCGGGCCGGCTGCGACCGCCGCGTCGAACTCGGCGAGCGTCTCGATCTCGATGCCCGGTGCGGGGTTGCTCTCTCGCGCGTTCTGCACACCGTCATGCTACGGACCGGCCGGGGAGCACGCCCCGGCCGGAACCGGTTCAGGCGGTCAGCGGAAGCGCGGCCAGTTCGGCGATCGCCCAGGTCAGCGGAGCGAACACGAGCAGCAGGGCGGCCGCGCGCAGCGCCGTCGCCGCGCGCAGCGCCGAGGCCGGGGCGCCGAGCCGCAGCAGCGCCCGAGCCGTGTCGGCACGCGCCTGCTTCGCCTCCAGCGCGGAGGTCAGCAGCGTCGCGGTGGTGCAGCCGATGACGAGTACGGCGCCGAGTGCGGTGAGCGGGCCGAAGGGCCGTGGCCCCGTCCCGTACAGCGCGAACGCGGCGATCACCGCGGCGACGACCGCGCAGACGACGCCCAGCGGCCGGCCGATCCGGCGGGCCTCGTTCATCAGGACGCGGCCCGCCAGCAGGCGTACGGCTCCGGGACGCACCGCCTGGAGCAGCCGCCCGCACAGGTAGGTCAGCCCCGGGCCCGCCGTGGCGAGACCGATCGCGGTCAGCGTCCACCCCACCAGGACCCAGGCTGGTGTGGAGTCGAGCTTGCCGGGGAGAGGGAAGGGGCTGCCGGTCGAACCGCGGTTCGCGTACGCCTCGACGGCCAGTCCGGCGGCGGCCAGAGCGACGCCCCACGGCAGCCCGGTGGGCGGCGCCGCCGGGGCCGGGATCTGCTCCTCGGGCAGCAGGTCGTCCGCGTCCTCCGGGGTGCCCGTGGCCCGCGGCGGGGCGGTGCGCAGCGCCATCGCGCTCGCCGTCGCGGCGGCCGCGGGCACCAGGGCCAGCAGGACGAGGGCGGCGGCCAGGGGCAGCGGAGCCCCGGCGCCGAGCAGGCCGGCCGCGGCGCCGTCGAAGGGCAGCCCGGACAGGTCGCCGCGCAGGTGGAGGAAGAAGAGCAGCGCCACCATCGAGCCGAGGGTGCACGAGACGGCGGTGGAGACCGCGGCGAGCACGCTGAGCCGCACCGGCCCGAGGCCGACGGCGGACAGTCCGGCGCGCGGGCGGGTGCTCGGGTCGGTACGCGCCACCGCGACCGCGAACTGCACCGTGGCGGCGAGCGGTACGAAGCACCACAGCAGCCGCAGTACGGAACCGGCGGAGTGCGCCGGGTGCCCGGAGGCGTAGCCGAGGGTGCACAGCAGGAGGAAGCCGACCCCTGCGGAGGCGGCCGCGACGAGCAGGCGCCGCATCAGGACCAGTGGGTGGGAACCGCGGGCTAGACGGAGAGCGAGCACGCCGCGCGGCCCTCCGTATCGGCCTCGGCGGGCAGGGCGACCGTGGCGACCCGGCGTCCGTCCAGCAGCGGCACCACACGGTCGGCGAGCGCGGCGATCTCCGCGTCGTGCGTGGCGAGCACCACCGTGATGCCGTGCGAGCGGGCCGCGCTGGTGAGGGTGCGCAGGACATGAGCGCGGTCGGTGCGGTGCAGCGTGGCGGTCGGCTCGTCGGCGAAGATCACCGAGGGCGCGGCGGCCAGCGCGCGGGCCACCGAGATCCGCTGCCGCTGGCTCTGCTGGAGGGTGTGCGGCCGCTTCCGCGCGCACATGCCGATGTCGAGGCGCTCCAGCCACTCCATGGCGGCCTTCTTGGCCTCCCGGCGCCCGGTGCCGCGCAGCATCAGCGGCAGGGCGGTGTTCTCCCAGGTGTTCAGTTCCGGGACGAGCTGGGGTTCCGGGGCGATCCAGCCGAACTTGTCGCGGCGCAGCCGCTCCCGCAGCCGCGGTCCCATGGTGTGGACCGGGACGCTGTTGAACCACACCTCGCCCTGCTGGGGCACCAGCTGGCCGGAGAGACAGTGCAGCAGGGTCGTCTTGCCGCTGCCGCGCGGGCCGGTCACCGCGAGGATCTCGCCGTCGCGGATCCCCAGGGAGACCCCGCCGAGCGCGGGTGAGCCGTTGTGGGAGTGCTGCAGGGAACGCGCCCAGATCACGTCGTTGTCCGGCGGGGCCACCATGGCGTACACCTCGGTTCAGATCAGATATCCCGTTCCCCCGTACGGGGGAACGAAGGCGGGGCCGATCGGTCACTCGGCACCGTAGGGATTCGGACCGCGGTGTGCGCACAGCACGCGGCCCGGGTGCGCTTCTTCCCACTCGAATGGGCGCATCCGGGCCGCGTGGACCGTATGAAATGACCGCTGGAGGGTCCTCGGGGGACGGTCAAGCGGTGGTCAAGCCGCTGCCGGCCGTTGGGCCGTCCGGCCCAGCGGTCAGAGCTTCGTCCAGGCCTCCGTCAGGACGGACCGCAGGATGCCCTCGATCTCGTCGAACGTGGACTGGTCGGAGATCAGCGGCGGTGCCAGCTGGACGACCGGGTCGCCGCGGTCGTCGGCCCGGCAGTACAGGCCGTTGTCGTACAGCGCCTTGGAGAGGAATCCGTACAGGACGCGCTCGGTCTCCTCGTCGGTGAAGGTCTCCTTGGTGACCTTGTCCTTCACCAGCTCGATGCCGTAGAAGAAGCCGTTGCCCCGGACGTCGCCGACGATCGGCAGGTCGTGCAGCTTCTGGAGTGTGGTGAAGAAGGCGTTCTCGTTGTCGAGGACGTGCTGGTTGAGGCCCTCGCGCTCGAAGATGTCGAGGTTGGCGAGGCCGACCGCCGCGGACACCGGGTGGCCGCCGAAGGTGTAGCCGTGCAGGAAGGTGTTGTCGCCCTCGTAGAACGGCTCGGCGAGCTTGTCCGAGATGATGCAGGCACCGATCGGCGAGTAGCCCGAGGTCATGCCCTTGGCGCAGGTGATCATGTCCGGCACGTAGCCGAACTTGTCGCAGGCGAACATCGTGCCGAGGCGGCCGAAGGCGCAGATGACCTCGTCGGAGACGAGCAGCACGTCGTACTTGTCGCAGATCTCGCGGACGCGCTGGAAGTAGCCGGGCGGGGGCGGGAAACAGCCGCCCGCGTTCTGTACGGGCTCCAGGAACACGGCCGCGACGGTGTCCGCGCCCTCGAAGAGGATCTCCTGCTCGATCTGGTCGGCGGCCCAGCGGCCGAAGGCCTCCGGGTCGTCGCCGAAGAGCGGGGCGCGGTAGATGTTGGTGTTCGGAACCTTGTGTGCGCCGGGGACCAACGGCTCGAAGGGTGCCTTGAGCGCAGGCAGGCCGGTGATCGACAGGGCGCCCTGCGGGGTGCCGTGATAGGCGACCGCACGCGAGATGACCTTGTACTTGGTCGGCTTGCCCTTGAGCTTGAAGTACTGCTTGGCCAGCTTCCAGGCGGTCTCGACCGCCTCACCGCCACCGGTGGTGAAGAAGACCTTGTTGAGGTCGCCCGGGGCGTAGTCCGCGAGGCGCTCGGCCAGCTCGACGGCCTTCGGGTGGGCGTAGGACCACACCGGGAAGAAGGCCAGCTCCTGGGCCTGCTTGTACGCGGCCTCGGCGAGCTCGTGACGGCCGTGGCCCGCGTTGACGACGAACAGGCCGGACAGCCCGTCGAGGTAGCGCTTGCCCTGGTCGTCGTAGATGTAGGTGCCCTCACCACGCACGATGGTGGGAACGCTTGCGTTCTCGTAGTCCGACATGCGGGTGAAGTGCATCCACAGGTGGTCGTACGCGGTCCGGCTGAGGTCCTTGCTCACGGCTATCGGGTTCCCCACATATAGGTCTGCTTCTTGAGCTTGAGGTAGACGAAGCTCTCGGTGGAGCGCACACCGGGAAGGGCCCGGATGCGTTTGTTGATCGTCTCCAGCAGGTGGTCGTCGTCCTCGCAGACGATCTCCACCATCAGGTCGAAGGAGCCCGCGGTCATCACCACGTACTCGCACTCGGTCATGGCCGTCAGGGCTTCCGCGACGGGGTCGAGGTCGCCCTCGACGTTGATCCCGACCATCGCCTGCCGCCGGAACCCCACGGTGAGGGGGTCGGTGACGGCGACGATCTGCATCACGCCCTGGTCGAGCAGCTTCTGGACGCGCTGCCGCACGGCCGCCTCGGAGAGGCCGACGGCCTTGCCGATCGCGGCGTACGGGCGACGCCCGTCCTCCTGGAGCTGCTCGATGATTGCGAGGGACACGGCATCGACCGCTGGGGACGATCCGTTCCCGGTCCTGGAGTCTGCGCTGCGACTGGCCACGGAGCCACTCTGCACCGGGACTCGTCTGTCTCGCAACCCTCAATCGATGAAATTCGTTGTCGATGGCCTCGGATCACACTGAATCCGAAGTTCGCGGCGGTTGGGTATGTCGAGACCGTTACCCATGCGACTAGGCTGGGCGTCTCACCCATTGGACGTGTCGACAGGAGGGGTGGTTGTGACCACCGAGGTGCGCCGTCTGCGCAACTACATCAACGGCGAGTTCCGGGACGCTGCCGACGGGCGGACCATCGACGTGGTCAACCCGGTGACGGAGGAGGTCTATGCGACCTCCCCGCTGTCGGGCGAGGCCGACGTCGATGCCGCGATGGCCGCCGCCGCTGCCGCCTTCCCCGCGTGGCGTGACGTCACGCCCGCCGAGCGCCAGCGAGCCCTGCTGAAGATCGCGGACGCCTTCGAGGAGCGGGCCGAGGACCTCATCGCGGCCGAGTCCGAGAACACCGGCAAGCCCATCGGGCTGACCCGCACCGAAGAGATCCCGCCGATGGTGGACCAGATCCGCTTCTTCGCGGGTGCCGCCCGGCTGCTGGAGGGCCGCTCGGCCGGCGAGTACATGGAGGGACTGACCTCCATCGTCCGCCGCGAGCCGGTCGGTGTCTGCGCGCAGGTCGCGCCGTGGAACTATCCGATGATGATGGCCGTCTGGAAGTTCGCCCCGGCGCTCGCCGCGGGCAACACCGTCGTCATCAAGCCGTCCGACACCACCCCGGCGTCCACCGTGCTGATCGCGGAGATCATCGGGCAGATCCTGCCCAAGGGTGTCTTCAACGTCATCTGCGGCGACCGCGACACCGGCCGTGCGATGGTCGAGCACCGGACCCCGGCCATGGCCTCCATCACCGGTTCGGTCCGGGCCGGGATGCAGGTCGCCGAGTCCGCCGCCAAGGACGTCAAGCGGGTCCACCTGGAGCTCGGCGGCAAGGCTCCCGTCGTCGTGTTCGAGGACACCGACATCGCCAAGGCCGTCGAGGACATCTCGGTCGCGGGCTACTTCAACGCCGGGCAGGACTGCACGGCGGCGACCCGTGTGCTCGTCCACGAGTCGATCCACGACGAGTTCGTCACCGCACTGGCCAAGGCCGCCGCCGACACGAAGACCGGGCAGCCGGACGACGAGGACGTGCTCTACGGCCCGCTCAACAACGCCAACCAGCTCGCCCAGGTCAGCGGCTTCATCGAGCGGCTCCCCGCCCACGCCAAGGTCGAGGCCGGCGGCCACCGGGTCGGCGAGAAGGGCTACTTCTACGCCCCGACCGTCGTCTCCGGGCTCAAGCAGGACGACGAGATCATCCAGAACGAGGTCTTCGGACCGGTCATCACCGTCCAGTCCTTCACGGACGAGGCGCAGGCCCTGGAGTGGGCCAACGGCGTCGACTACGCGCTGGCCTCCTCGGTGTGGACCAAGGACCACGGCCGCGCCATGCGGATGTCCAAGAACCTCGACTTCGGCTGTGTGTGGATCAACACCCACATCCCGCTCGTCGCCGAGATGCCGCACGGCGGGTTCAAGAAGTCCGGCTACGGCAAGGACCTCTCCGCCTACGGCTTCGAGGACTACACCCGCATCAAGCACGTCATGACCTCGCTCGACGGCTGACCTTCACGGCATCCGTCACGGACACGGCCCCGGGCGCACTGTGCGAGCGCCCGGGGCCGTGTCCATGCCCCGCCACCTAGGTGTTTTGACCCGCAGCCGTGTCAACGAGGCTGCGGGTCAAAACACCTAGGGCCTGGTGTCGAACTGCCGTCTGCCGCGCGACGCCACGCACGCACTCTCGCCGTACCGGTCCCAGGCCCCGGTACGGTCCAGTCCAGGGGCCTGGAGCCGGCACGCCGAGAGCACGCACCGGACGCCGCGCGGCCGCCCTTCGGGCGACGAAGGCAGTGTGTCGAGAAGCCCTGGCTCCTCGACAGGGTGTGCGCAGCGGGCGGGCGGCGCTGGACGGTTGGTCCATTGCCCGCCGCACCGGCCGACCGGCATCCTGCGCAGGTGCGAGCGATCCCGAACCACCCCATGTCCCGCCGGTCCCTGCTCCGTGCCTTCGGGGCGGGAGCGGCCGGCGTCACGCTGGCCGGCTGCGGAGTCCCCGCCGCCTTCGTGGAGCCGGGCGACCGTGCCGGACGCGACTACTCCGCCGGCGATCACACCCTGCACTTCGCCAACTGGCCCCTCTACATCGACACGGACGACGAGGACGAGTCGAAGCGGCCCACCCTCGACGCGTTCAGCGAGCGGACCGGGATCTCCGTCACGTACACCGAGGAGATCAACGACAACGACGAGTTCTTCGGCAAGATCAGCCCGTCCCTGATGAACCACCAGCAGACCGGCCGCGACCTGATCGTCATCAGCGACTGGATGGCGGCGCGGTTCGTCCGGCTGGGCTGGGTCCAGGAGATGGACCGGGCGAAGCAGCCCAACGTGGCGAAGTACCTCGACCCGCAGTTGCGTTCACCCGCCTTCGACAAGGGCCGGACGCAGAGCGTGCCCTGGCAGTCCGGCATCACCGGCATCGCGTACAACCGCAAGAAGCTCGGCCGGGAGATCAGGCACACGAGCGAACTGTGGGCGGACGACCTGCGGGGCAAGGTCACCCTGCTGTCCGGGCTCGACGAGTCCTTCGCCCTGCTGATGCAGGGCAACGGCGTCGACATCACCCGCTGGAAGCGGGACGACTTCTATGACATGTGCGACCAGGTGGAGAAGCTGGTGAAGACCGGACACATCCGCCGCTTCACCGGCAACGACTACATCAAGGACCTCTCCACCGGAGACGTGCTCGCCTGCCAGGCGTACTCCGGTGACGTCATCCAGCTCCAGGCCGACAACCCCGACATCGAGTTCGTGGTGCCCGAGGAAGGGGCCGAGCTCTGGGCGGAGTCGCTCATGATCCCCAACCTCGCCCGCCACAAGCGCAGTGCGGAGAGGCTCATCGACTACTACTACGAGCCCGAGGTCGCCGCCGAGCTCGCCACCTGGGTCAACTACGTCTGCCCGGTGCCGGCCGCACGTGAGGTGCTCGCCTCGTCCAAGGACGAGGAGACCGCCGCGCTGGCGGAGGACCCGCTGATCTTCCCCGACGACGGCATGCGCAAGCGGCTGGCCATCGCCCGCGACATCACGTCCGAGGAACGCACGGAATTCGCCAAGAAGTGGAACGCCGTCGTCGGCTTGTGAAGTCCTCTCAGGGGCGGCGTAAAGGGCCGGTAAACGCGGGCGTACGCTGCGGACATGAGCGAGCGACGCGCCCTGCGGAGGCGTATACGCGTGTGGTTGGCCGTCTTCATCGTCTGTCTGGTTCTGAGCGGGCTGACCGCCTTCCCGCTCGTCCATGAACTGCGCTGGGCCGAGGACCTGCTGAGCTCCTCGGCCTCGCCCGTGCCCGAGCACTTCCCGGCCCTGATGGAGTGGATCACCCGTGTCCGCACGGGGATCGACACGGCCGACGCCGAGTATCCGTTCGTGCTGTACGGCACCGACTGGCTGGCCTTCGCCCATCTCGTGATCGCGGTCGCCTTCTACGGCCCCTACCGCGATCCGGTCCGCAACATCTGGGTCATCGAGTTCGGCATGATCGCCTGTGCCGGAATCATCCCGCTCGCCCTGATCTGCGGTCCGATCCGCGACATCCCCTTCTGGTGGTCCGTCATCGACATGTCGTTCGGCGTCTTCGGGGTGATCCCGCTGCTGATCGTGCACCGCAAGATCAAGCGGCTGGAGGCCATGGAGCGGACACCGGAGCCGATGCCTGCCGCGGCGCCCGCCCCGGCGGCCTGAGTCACCCGCCCGTCGGGGCGCCGAAGGCGGCCACCACGATGTCCAGCGCCGTGGGATTCATGTCGTTTCCCTTCGCGTCCGTCGCGTTGACGCTGTAGACGAGGGTCCGGGAGAGATCACGGGTGGCGGCGACGGCCGTGTTGTAGCCCCAGCGGCCGCCCGTCTTGCCCCAGACCTGGCGACCGCCCAGCGTCATCACGGAGAGACCGGCGCTGAACGCGGCAGGCTTGCCCGTGCCGTACTCGCGCACCGAGGCATCGGGCAGCGTGAACATCTCCTCCAGCAGCGGTCCGCGCACCACCTGGCCACCGAACAGTGCCCGTGTGAACCGCTCCAGATCGGCTGTGGTCGAGATCAGATCTCCCGCCGCCCACGCGTCGCTCGCCCCCCACACCGTCACATCGCGGAGCTCTCCCTCCGTGCCGAATATCTGGTAGCCGCGGTTGTGCCGTCCGCGTATCGACGGATCGGTGCCGGGGAAGTAGGTGTCCTTGAGACGCAGTGGCTCCAGGACGCGGCGCGAGACCTGGGAGGCGTAGGCGTCACCCGTGACCCGCTCGATGAGCAGGCCCGCCACCGTGTAGCCGATGTTGGCGTAGTGCTGCTGGGTGCCGGGCGCGAAGTCCGGGCGGTGCGTGGTGGTTTCGCGCACCACGTCCGCCGGGTCGATCAGGTCGAACCGGTGCTCGTACCACTCCTCCACCGTGTCGCCGTTGCCCGGGTCGACGGACGGAAGGCCGCTCGTGTGGTTCAGCAGCTGGCGCACCGTGACCTTTCCGTACGTCGCCGGGATCAGGTCGGGCAGGTAGTGCCGGACCGGGCGGTCCAAGCCGATCCTGCCCTCCCCGGCCAACTGGAGGACCACGGCCGCCGTGAAGACCTTGGTGACCGAACCGGCCCGGAAGCGCCCCGCCGGATCCGCCGGCCGCCCGGACACCAGGTCGTGGACCCCGGCGCTGCCCCGCCAGACACCTCCGGTGCCCGAGACGCGCACCAGCGCGGCCGTGGCGTCATCCGACGGGAGCCCGCTGATCGCGGCCCGCAGCGCCTCGGCCTCCGACGCTCCGACGGGCGATGACCGCTGGCCGGCCGGGCCGGACACCGGTGACGCGGCCGCCGCCAGGGCCGGTGGGGCGGCCGGGCCGGCGGCGATGCCGAGGAGCAGGGCGGCTGCGATGACGGTGCGGGACGTGCGGGCGTTCATGTCCGGTGCCTCCTGGGCGTGGAATCGGGTGGAGTCCTCAACTGCTGTCGGAATCCATCCTGTTCGTCCACGCATCCGGGCGGATCACCCGAGCGGGGGTTTCCCCGGGGGAGGCTTCCTCCCCTGCGCGGGGGAGGAGCCTTCGGGCCCTCCCTCCGCGGAGGGAGAGACGACACCGCATTCGTAGGCGCAGATCACCGCCTGGATCCGGTCGCGCAGCCCCAGTTTGGACAGCACGTTGCCGACATGCGTCTTCACCGTGTGCTCGCTGACGACCAGCGCGGCCGCGATCTCCGCGTTCGACAGCCCGCGCGCCAGGTGGAGCAGCGTCTCGTGCTCCCGCGTGGTCAGCACGTCCAGGCGCGCGGACGGCTCCACCACCGCGGCGGGCGGCCGTGAGGTGTACTCGGCGATCAGCCGGCGGGCCACCGAGGGCGCCAGCAGCGAGTCCCCGGCCGCCACCACGCGTACCGCGTGCACCAGATCGTCCCGGCGCACGTCCTTGAGCAGGAAGCCGCTCGCCCCTGCGCGCAGGGCTTCCCAGACGTACTCGTCCGAGTCGAACGTCGTCAGCATGACCGTCCGGCAACCGCTCCCGGCCGTGATGGTGCGGCAGGCCTCGATGCCGTCCGTGCCGGGCATCCGGATGTCGAGCAGCGCCACCTCGGGGGCCAGCCGCCGCACGGCCTCGACCGCCGCGGCGCCGTCACCTGCCTCGGCCACCACCTCGATGTCCGGTTGCGCGTCCAGGATCATCGCGAAGCCGCTGCGCACCAGTTCCTGGTCGTCGGCGACCACCACGCGGATCGTCACTGCTCCACCCCTGTCCGTCGTTCCGTTGCGGATTCCGCCCGCGGGTGCGGAATCGTGACCGCGACCCGGAAGCCACGGCCGTCCGGGCCGGGGCCGGTGCGGGCCGTGCCCCCGTGCGCGGCGGCACGCTCCCGGATGCCGGTCAGCCCCAGCCCCGGCCCACCGCCGGGACCGCGCCCGTCATCGGTGACCGTCAGGGTCAGCGCATCGCGCCCGTGCTCCAGCCGCACCCGGACCGAGGCCGCGTCGGCATGCCGGACCACGTTCGTCAGGGCTTCCTGCACGATCCGGTAGACGGTGGCCTCGACCGCCGGGCCGGGCGGCCGGCCGTCGCCCGTGACCTCGTACGAGACCGCCGGACCGCCCGCCCGTACCCGCTCCACCAGGCCCGGCACCCCGTCCAGCAAGGGCTGGGGCGCGCGGGGCGCGGATGGTTCTCCCTCGCCGTCGCGCAGCACGCCGAGCATCCGGCGCAGCTGCACCATCGCGTCCCGTCCCGTCTCCGAGATCGCGTCGAAGGCGGCCTCGGCACGTTCCGGAGCCGTACGGACCGCCACCGGGCCGGCCTCGGCCTGCACGATCATCAGACTCACCGCATGGGACAGGACGTCGTGCATCTCCCGGGCGATCCGCGCCCGTTCACGGGCGGCGGCCTGCTCCGCCTCGATGACGTGCGTCAGCTCCAGCTGTCGGGCCCGGTCCTCCACCGCCCCCAGATACGCCTTGCGTGTCACGGCGAGCCGGCCGAAGGCGTAGGCCGCGGCGAACACGAACAGGGAGAAGAGCAGCTCCCTCAACGCGTCGCTGTCGAACCCGACGGAGACCAGGACCGCCAGCGTCGTGAGCAGCGCGATCCCCGTCCGCTTCGGCGGCGAGGAGAGTTCGGCCACCGTGTAGAACGCCACGAGGCCGGTGTACGGGAGCGGCTGGCCCGGGCCGTCGACGGCGAACTTGTACAGTCCGCCGGCCACGAGCACGGCAAGGAGCACCGCGACCGGCGCCCGGCGGCGGGCGACCAGCGGCAGCACCATCAGGGTGGTCAGCCCGTACGTCGCCCACGTCGCCTCCGGCAGATCGGGGCCGCGTGGCACGACGAACGGCATGGTCATGGCGGCCTGGACCAGCAGCGCGATGAGCAGGTCGGCAGTGAGGGGGTCGGCACCGCGGGCTTTCGCCACGAGGCCAAGCGGACGCATCAGGGCTTCCGCGCCACCGCGCCGAACTGGGCGACCTCGGCCCCGGCCGGGCCGGGACCGGGGCGCCAGCGCGCACACGAGACGATGCCCGGATCGAGGATGTCCAGCCCGTCCAGGAACGTGGCGAACTCGAAACGGCCGCGGGCGGTGATCGGGGGAGTGGCGTTCTCGTTCCAGAACCGCATCGCCGCCTCGTTGCCCTCGCCGCCCAGCTCCAGCGTGGGGTGGGTGAGGACCAGGTAGCTGCCCGACGGCACCGCGGCCATCAACTGCCGCACGATCCGCAGCGCCTCGTCCGTGTCGAGGACGAAGTTCAGGATGCCCAGCAGCATGACCGCGACCGGGCGCTCCAGGTCGAGAGTGGGCTGCGCGGCCCGCAGGATCCGGTCCGGGTCACGGGCGTCCGCGTCGATGTACTCGGTCGCGCCCTCCGGTGAACTGGTGAGCAGTGAGCGGGCGTGCGCCAGCACGATCGGGTCGTTGTCGACGTAGACGACGCGGGCGTCGGGCGCGGTGTGCTGGGCCACCTCATGGGTGTTGTCCGCCGTCGGCAGGCCGGTGCCTATGTCCAGGAACTGGCCGATGCCCGCGTCGCCGGCCAGATGCCGCACCGCCCTGCCCAGGAACGCCCGGTCCGCCCGGGCCACTTCGCCGATGCTCGGATACATGCCGGTGACCTGGTCACCGACCGTCCGGTCCACCGGGAAGTGGTCCTTGCCGCCGAGCCAGTAGTTCCACACGCGGGCGTTGTGGGCGACGTCGGAACGGACGTGGGCGGGAAGGGAATTGCTGCGGGGGGCGGTCACGTCTGGCTCCTTGGCGCCGGCCTGGCATCAGGAATGAGGTCCCGTCCATGATGCCGGACCGGTCAAGATCCGTGAGCCGTGCCGGAGTTGAGGATCACCTTGTGCAGGACGTCGATCCGGTTGGTGGTGATGGAGTCCACGCCCCGGCGGATCAGCCGGCGCATCGTGCGGCCGGTGTCCGCCGTCCACGCCGACACCAGCAGCCCGTCCCGGTGATTGCGGTCCGTCAACTCCCGGCTCACCAGTCCGAACCGGTAGTTCAGCCAGCGCGGCCGCACCGCGTCCAGCAGGGCCGCGCGGGGCGGGGCGAGCGTCGTCCAGGTCATCGCGACCTCGGCGGACGGGTCGGCTGCCCGCACCCGCAGCATCGCCTCGGGCCCCGCGCAGTAGTAGACGCGCTCACCGGCCCCGCACTCACGGACCACGCCGACGGTCCTGCGGACGGAATCGGCCGTGGACCCGGGCAGATCGAGCATGAGGCGGTGCGCCCCGGCGGCGACCAACGCCTCGCGCAGGGTGGGCACCGAGCCCTCGGCCAGCTCGGTCAGCTCCTGATGCGTGAGCCGGTCCAGCCGCACGTCATGACCCCACAGCCGCTCCAGCGTGGCGTCGTGCAGCAGGACCGGCACGCCGTCGCGGGTGACCCGGACATCGATCTCGACCGCGTCCGCCCCCCGTTCGATGGCGGAGCGGATCGAGCGGAGGGTGTTCTCGCGGACACGGTAGGGATCTCCGCGGTGCGCGACGGCGGTGACGGAGGTGACAGGAGTGACAGTGGCCATGGGGCCATTGTCACCACTGACGGGTCACCGGCCGGTGCGCTCCAGCCAGTCCGTCGTGTACGTGTCGATCTCGGCGGACAGCGTGCGCTTGCCGGCCGCGTCGAGGAAGGACGCCTCGACGGCGTTCTTCGCGAGGGCGGCGAGACCCCGCTCGTCGAGTCCCAGGAGGCGGGCCGCCACCCCGTACTCGCTGTTGAGGTCGGTGCCGAACATCGGCGGGTCGTCGCTGTTGATGGTGACCAGGACACCGGCCTCCACCATCTCCTTCACCGGGTGCCGCTCGATGTCCGTCACCGCCCGGGTCGCGATGTTGGAGGTGGGGCACACCTCCAGGGCGATGCGGTGCTCGGCGAGATGGTCCAGCAGCTTCGGGTCGCGGACCGAACTGGTGCCGTGGCCGATGCGCTCGGCCCTCAGCGAGGTCAGCGCGTCCCAGATCGTCTGCGGTCCCGTGGTCTCCCCGGCGTGCGGCACGGAGTGCAGGCCCTCGGCGATCGCCCGGTCGAAGTAGGGCTTGAACTGCGGGCGGTCCACGCCGATCTCCGGGCCGCCGAGACCGAAGGAGACGAGCCCTTCCGGCCGCAGGTCCACGGCGAGGCGGGTGGTCTCCTCGGCGGCCTCCAGACCGGCCTCGCCCGGAATGTCGAAGCACCAGCGCAGGACGACCCCGAGCTCGGACTCGGCGGCCTTGCGGGCGTCCTCGATGGCCTCCATGAACGCCTGCTCGGGGATGCCGCGGCGGGTGGAGGAGAAGGGGGTGACGGTCAGCTCCGCGTAACGGATGTTCTGCCGTGCCATGTCCCGGGCGACCTCGAACGTCAGCAGCCGGACGTCCTCCGGGGTGCGGATCAGGTCCACGACCGAGAGGTACACCTCGATGAAGTGGCCGAAGTCGGTGAAGGTGAAGTAGTCGGCCAGCGCCTCGGGGGCGGTGGGGACCTTGGAGTCGGGGTGGTGCGCGGCCAGTTCGGCGACGATGCGGGGCGAGGCCGAGCCGACATGGTGGACATGGAGCTCGGCCTTGGGCAGCCCCGCGATGAAGGGGTGCAGATCGGTCATCGGATCCTCCGGGGGCAGGAGTGGTGCGGGCCCGGTAAGTCGGGGAACCGGGCAGGGGACGGGAGTCATCGTAGGACGGGGCGGCCCGTAGCATGACGGCATCACGATGGGGGAGGCCCATGTCAGACAGCTCAGAACGGCCCGCGGACGGGTCCGCGCCGCGCGATCCGTGGGCTCCGCCGGACGCCAAGGTGCCGTTGGCCAAGAACACCGGCGACACCCGTCCGCAGACGGACGAGGGCACCGGGAATCCGGGGCCGCCGCCCGTGCACGATCAGCAGACGGTCACGTCGATGCCGAACTCCGGGACGGGCCCGATACCCACGGCCGGTTTCGGCCCGCCCGGCCAGGGACAGCAGGCCGGCCCCTGGCAGGACCCGGGGACGGGTGCTTGGCAGGACCCGGGGACGGTGCCGCCACCGCCGGTCGGTCCGAACGGTCCCGGTCAGGTCGCCCCGCCGCCCGCCGGACAGTACGGCTACCCGGCTCCGCCGCAGGCGCAGTACGGCTACCCGGTCCCGCCGGCCCCGCAGTACGGCGGCTACCCGGGCTACGGCGGCCAGCCCGCGTGGGGCGCGGGGCCCTCGAACGGCATGGGAACGGCATCGATGGTGCTGGGCATCCTCGCCGTCTGCCTGTTCTGCATCTACGGCATCCCCAGTCTCATCCTGGGCACGCTGGCGCTGATCTTCGGCATCATCGGCCGCAAGCGGGCCTCGCGCGGGGAGGCGGACAACGCGGGCCAGGCGCTGGCCGGGCTCATCCTCGGGTCCATCGGCATCGCCATCGGCGTCATCATCATCGGTGGCCTCATCTGGCTCTTCGCCACGCACGCGGATGAGTTCGACGACGACTCCACCTACAGCGACGACAGCACCTACGGGACGTCCCTCGTCATCGAGGACGCGCGGTGACGTCCCCGGTCGTCGCGGGCGCGTAACGTCCCGGCCGCGCAGCGGGTGGTGCCCGGTGAGCGGCCGGGAAAACGGGCCCGCGGGCTGTGGAGCACATTCCACACCCCGCGGGCCTTTTCATATGCCGTCCGCGCCGTCCGCGCCGTCCCGCAGCGCGGCCCGCGCCTCCATCAGCGCGAAGCCCAGCAGATTCAGGCCCCGCCACGTCGCCGGATCCTCCGCGCGCGGGTCGTCCGCAGCGAGCCCGATGCCCCAGATGCGGTCCATCGGGCTCGCCTCGACCAGCACCCGGTCGCCCGTGCCCAGCAGGAATCCGCCCAGCTCCGCGTTCTGGCCGAACTTGTGGACGCTGCCCGCGACCACCAGCCCGAACCGCTCGCGCTCCCACACGTCTGCGTCGAAGTCGCGGACCAGCCGGCCCACCTTCTTCGCCTCGGCCGGGCTCTTCGCCGCCACCGCCCGCTCCGCGGCCTCCGCGTCGCCGAACAGCCTCGCCTTGCCGGCCATCATCCAGTGCTCGGCCGACGCGTACGTCACCCCTTCGACCGTGAACGGCGAGAGCCACCACTGGCTGAGGCAGCTCGCGCCGATCCGGCCGTCCGGGCGCGGCCGGTGCCCCCAGAACAGCAGGTACTTCACCCTGTCGCCCGCGCCGGTCCGCGACACGAGACCGCCGACATCCCGGACATCCCCGATGTGTTCCATGACACGCGAGTCTGGCATCCGCCACTGACACTCCGTACGCGGAAGTCCGCACCGACACGACACATGGTCGACAGATTCCGTCGCGTAACCAAAAGGCAACAACGGAATCACTTGTTGGGCTCGGTCTCCTCTGCCAGGATCGGCACTCAAATCGAGCAGAAGCTACGCCGCCCCCGGTCTGCGGGGCAGCGGCGGAGGAGAGCGTGATGGGCAACAGCTTCCAGGTGCAGGACCGCTTCGCGGACGGCGCGCAGTACATCGGCGGAAGGCTGCGGTCCGGCACATCAGGACACAGCCACGAGGTGGTGGATCCGGCCACCGGGGAGACCGTCTACACCTATGAGCTGGCCGGCACCGCGGACGTGGACGCGGCCGTCGCGGCGGCCCGCGAGGCGTTCCCCGGCTGGTCCGGAGCGACCCCCGCCGAGCGGTCCGAGGCCATGCACCGCTTCGCCGCCGTGCTCGCGGAGCAGGCCGATGACTTCGCGTACGCGGAGTCCCTCCAGTGCGGCAAGCCGCTCAAGCTCTCGACCGGCTTCGACGTCCCCGGCACGGTGGACAACACGTCCTTCTTCGCCGGTGCCGCCCGCCACCTGGAGGGGAAGTCCGCCGCCGAGTACGACGGCGACCACACCTCGTACGTACGGCGGGAGGCGATCGGTGTCATCGGCTCCATCGCTCCCTGGAACTACCCGCTCCAGATGGCCGCCTGGAAGGTTCTCCCCGCCATCGCCGCGGGCAACACCATCGTGCTCAAGCCCGCCGAGATCACCCCGCTGACCTCGCTGATGTTCGCGCAGGCGGCCACCGAGGCGGGGATCCCGGACGGCGTGATCAACATCGTCACCGGCGCTGGAAAGGACTCCGGCGAACACCTCGTCGGCCACCCGGACGTCGTGATGACCTCGTTCACCGGCTCCACCGCCGTCGGCAAGCGCGTCGCGGAGATCGCCACCTCCACCGTCAAGCGCCTCCACCTCGAACTCGGCGGCAAGGCCCCCTTCGTGGTCTTCGACGACGCCGACCTGGAGGCCGCGGTCAACGGGGCCGTCGCCGGATCCCTCATCAACACCGGCCAGGACTGCACGGCGGCCACCCGCGCCTACGTCCAGCGCCCGCTCTACGACGCCTTCGTCCAGCAGGTCGCCGCGCTGATGGAGACCGTCCGCCTCGGCGACCCGTTCGACCCGGCGACCGACCTCGGCCCGCTGATCAGCCACGCCCAGCGCGACCGGGTCGCCGGCTTCGTCGAGCGCGCCCGCGCCTACGCGACCGTCGTCACGGGCGGCGAGGCCCCCGGCGGCGAACTGGCCCGAGGCGCCTACTACCGGCCGACCCTGGTCGCCGGTGCCGCCCAGGACAGCGAGATCGTCCAGGCCGAGATCTTCGGCCCGGTCCTGGTCGTGCTGCCCTTCGACACCGACGACGAGGGCATCGCGCTCGCCAACGACACCCCCTACGGACTCGCGGCCTCCGCCTGGACCCGCGGCCTGTACCGGGCCAACCGCGCCACCCGCGAGATCAAGGCGGGCTGTGTGTGGATCAACGACCACATTCCGATCATCAGCGAGATGCCGCACGGCGGATACAAGGCCAGCGGCTTCGGCAAGGACATGTCGTCGTACTCCTTCGAGGAGTACACGCAGGTCAAGCACGTGATGTACGACAACACGGCGGTCGCCCGCAAGGACTGGCACCGCACGATCTTCGGGGACCGATAACCCGGCCGGTCCGGCCGCACACCCACCCGAAAGGGCAACGCGTATGGAGCAGTACGAGCCCGAGCGACTCTCGGCGGCCCAGCTGGCCGCGATGCGCCGGAGCCTGACCAACGGCAGGGGAGCCCTCACCCGCCGATCGCTGCTGCGCGCCTCAGGCATGGGCGCCCTCGCGCTCGGCGGTCTGGGGACGCTGAGCGCGTGCGGCATCCCGCCCGCGAAACGCGAGGGCGACGCGGCCGCGGCCTCGGACGACCACTCGGCCAAGGAGAAGCAGGTCAACTTCTCCAACTGGACCGAGTACATGGACGTCAGCGAGGACGAGAAACACCGGCCCACCCTGGACGCGTTCACCGAACGCACCGGGATCAAGGTGAAGTACACCGAGGACATCAACGACAACGTCGAGTTCTTCGGGAAGATCAAACCGCAGCTCGCGGCCGGCCAGGACACCGGCCGCGACCTGATCATCGTCACCGACTGGCTGGCCGCCCGCCTCATCCGGCTCGGCTGGGCCCAGAAGCTCGACCCGTCGAACCTGCCGCACGCGTTCGCCAACCTCTCGCCCCAGTTCCGCACCCCCGACTGGGACCCGGGCCGCGCCTACTCCTATCCCTGGACCGGCATCCCGACCGTCATCGCGTACAACTCCAAGGCGACCGACGGCCGCAAGGTCGACTCCGTGACGCAACTGCTCGACGACCCCACCCTCAAGGGACGGGTCGCGTTCCTCTCCGAGATGCGCGACTCCGTCGGGATGACCCTGCTCGACATGGGCAAGGACCCGGGGAAGTTCACCGACGCCGACTACGACGCCGCGATAGGCCGGATGCAGAAGGGCGTCGACAAGAACCAGATACGCCGCTTCACCGGCAACGACTACACCGCCGACCTCGACAAGGGCGACATCGCCGCCTGCGTCGCCTGGGCCGGTGACATCATCCAGCTGCAGGCCGGCAACCCGGACATCAAGTTCGCCATCCCGGCCGCCGGATACATCACCTCCAGCGACAACATGCTGGTCCCGGCCAAGGCCCGGCACAAGACCAACGCCGAGAAGCTCATGGACTACTACTACGAGCCCCCGGTCGCCGCCCAGCTCGCCGCGTACATCAACTACGTCTGCCCGGTCGACGGGGTCCGCGAGGAACTCGCCAGGATCGACAAGGCGATGGCCGCCAACACGCTGATCCTGCCGGACAAGGCGATGGCCGCCAGGTCGCACGCCTTCCGCTCCCTGACCGCCGAGGAAGAGACGGCGTACGAGGAGAAGTTCGCCAAGCTCATCGGCGCCTGACCGTCAACGCCACGCCCTTCCTCCCCTGATCTCCCTCTGACACCACTGGGACTGCGATCCATGACACAGCAGCAGACAGGCGGCGACGTCCGCCTCACCGGGATCAGCAAGACGTACGGCTCCTTCGCCGCCGTCCAGCCGCTCGATCTGACCGTCCCGCAGGGTTCCTTCTTCGCGCTGCTCGGCGCGTCCGGCTGCGGCAAGACCACCACCCTGCGGATGATCGCGGGCCTGGAGGAGGCCACCACCGGAACCGTCACCCTCGGCGGCCGGGACATCACCGGCCTCCCCCCGTACAAGCGGCCCGTCAACACCGTCTTCCAGAGCTACGCGCTGTTCCCGCACCTCGACATCACCGAGAACGTCGCCTTCGGACTGCGCCGGCGCGGCATCAAGTCGGTCAAGAAGCAGGTCGACGACATGCTCGAGCTCGTCCAGCTCGGCGACTTCGCCCGGCGCAAGCCCCATCAGCTCTCCGGTGGCCAGCAGCAGCGCGTCGCCGTCGCCCGCGCCCTGATCAACCACCCGCAGGTGCTGCTCCTCGACGAACCGCTCGGCGCCCTCGACCTCAAGCTGCGCCGCCAGATGCAGCTCGAACTCAAGCGGATCCAGACCGAGGTCGGCATCACGTTCATCCACGTCACCCACGACCAGGAGGAGGCCATGACCATGGCTGACACCGTCGCGGTGATGAACGGGGGCCGGGTCGAGCAGCTCGGCGACCCGGCGGACCTCTACGAGAACCCCCGGACCACCTTCGTCGCCAACTTCCTCGGCACCTCGAACCTCATCGAGGGCGAGGTCGTCTCCACCGGCACGGACCTCGTCGTGGAGGCGGGCGGCGGCAAGCTGCGGCTGCCCGCCGACCGCTGTCCGGCGCCGACCGCGACCGGCGGCAGGCTGCTCCTCGGCATCCGCCCCGAGAAGATCTCCCTCGCCCACCGCGACGACGCCGACGAGATAGCCGAGGGCCGCAACCGGGTCACCGGCCGCATCGTCGACTCCAGCTTCATCGGGGTCTCCACGCAGTACGTCGTGGAGAGCCCGGCGGGCAAGTCCCTCCACGTCTACGAGCAGAACGTCGAGAGGCGCGCGGGGCTCACCACCGGGGCCGAGGTCGTCCTGCACTGGAACCCGGACCACACCTTCGGTCTGGACGCCGCCCAGGACATCGACGCCGGCGTGGAGACGGTGGAGGACGCGGCGTGAGTCTCACCAAGGAGGCGCCACCGGCCCCCGCGGCCGAGCCGGTCCTGCGCAAGCCCTCCACCCGCAAACGCCTCGTGCCGTACTGGCTGCTGCTCCCCGGCATCCTGTGGCTCGTCGTCTTCTTCGCCCTGCCGCTGGTCTACCAGGCCTCGACCTCCGTACAGACCGGATCCCTGGAGCAGGGATACGAGGTCACCTGGCACTTCCAGACGTACTGGGACGCGCTGACCGACTACTACCCGCAGTTCGTCCGGTCCCTGCTGTACGCGGGCACCGCCACCATCCTGTGTCTGCTGCTCGGCTACCCGCTCGCCTACCTCATCGCCTTCAAGGCCGGCCGCTGGCGGAACCTGGTGCTGGTGCTGGTCATCGCGCCGTTCTTCACCAGCTTCCTGATCCGTACGCTCGCCTGGAAGACGATCCTCGCGGACGGCGGCGCGGTCGTCGACGTACTGAACACGCTGCACGTCCTGGACGTCACCAGCTGGCTCGGCTGGACCGAGAACAACCGCGTCCTGGCCACACCGATGGCGGTCGTCTGCGGTCTCACGTACAACTTCCTGCCGTTCATGATCCTGCCGCTCTACACCTCGCTGGAGCGGATCGACGGCCGGCTGCACGAGGCCGCCGGGGACCTGTACGCCACGCCCGCCACGACCTTCCGCAAGGTGACGTTCCCGCTGTCCATGCCGGGTGTCGTCTCCGGGACACTGCTGACCTTCATCCCGGCCAGCGGTGACTACGTCAACGCGGAACTGCTGGGCTCCACCGACACCAAGATGGTCGGCAGCGTCATCCAGACCCAGTTCCTGCGCGTCCTCGACTATCCGACGGCGGCCGCGCTCTCCTTCATCCTCATGGCGGTCGTCCTGATCGCGGTCACCTTCTACATCCGCCGCTCCGGGACGGAGGACCTGGTCTGATGCCCGTACTGCGCTGGCTGCGACGCCATCTGATCGTCATCGCGGGTCTGCTGACCCTCGCCTACATGATCCTTCCGAACATCGTCGTGATGGTGTTCTCCTTCAACAAGCCCAACGGGCGCTTCAACTACTCCTGGCAGCGCTTCTCGACCGACGCCTGGAAGGATCCCTGCGGCGTCGCCGACATGTGCGGCTCGCTCTCGCTCTCCCTCCAGATCGCCGTCTGGGCCACGGTCGGCGCGACCGTCCTCGGCACGATGATCGCGTTCGCCCTGGTCCGCTACCGCTTCCGGGCGCGCGGGGCGATCAACTCGCTGATCTTCCTGCCGATGGCGATGCCCGAGGTCGTCATGGCCGCGTCCCTGCTCACGCTGTTCCTCAACATGGGTGCGCAGCTGGGCTTCTGGACGATCCTCATCGCCCACATCATGTTCTGCCTCAGCTTCGTCGTGACGGCCGTCAAGGCGCGCGTCATGTCGATGGACCCGAGGCTGGAGGAGGCGGCCCGCGATCTGTACGCGGGACCGGTACAGACCTTCGTGCGGGTGACCCTGCCGATCGCCGCCCCCGGAATCGCCGCGGGAGCGCTGCTCGCCTTCGCGCTCTCCTTCGACGATTTCATCATCACCAATTTCAACGCGGGTTCCACCGTCACCTTCCCCATGTTCGTCTGGGGCTCGGCACAGCGCGGCACGCCCGTACAGATCAACGTCATCGGCACGGCGATGTTCATCATTGCGGTACTGGTGGTTCTCGCCGGTCAGCTGATCGCGAACCGGCGCAAAAAAGCACGGCCCTGAAAGTCCCGAAGGAGTTGGAAACCATGGCCCCAGCTGCCATGCGTACTGCCGCACAATCACTCGCCGACGCGAAGCCGGTGTCGTTCTGGCTGGACGACCCCGGCCGGCCCGAGGCGCTCCCCGCGCTCACCGGTGACGAGCACTGCGATCTGCTCGTCATCGGGGGCGGGTACAGCGGACTGTGGACCGCGCTGCTCGCCAAGGAACGCGAACCGGAACGCGATGTCGTCCTGATCGAGGGGCACGAGACGGGCTGGGCCGCCTCGGGCCGCAACGGCGGATTCTGCGCCGCCTCCCTCACCCACGGCCTGCCCAACGGGCTGGAGCGCTGGCCCGGCGAGATCACGAAGCTGGAGGAGCTGGGCGCGCGCAACCTCGACGCCATCGAGGAGGCCGTGGCCCGCTACTCCATCGACTGCGAGTTCGAGCGCACCGGCGAGATCGATGTCGCCACCCAGCCCCACCAGCTGGAAGAGCTTCGCGAGTGGCACCAGGAGGCCGAAAGCCACGGCTTCGGCGGGACCGAGTTCCTCGACGAGGACGAGCTGCGCGCCCAAGTCGACTCACCGACATTCCTGGGCGGTCTCTGGGACCGCCGCGGTGTTGCGATGCTGCACCCGGCCAAGCTGGTCTGGGGCCTGAAGCAGGCCTGCCTGGACCTCGGAGTGCGGATCTACGAGCACACCCGGGGACTCGAACTGGCCAGAACCGGAACCGGAATGGCGGTCCGGACGCCGTACGGCAAGGTCCTCGCCCGCCGCGTCGCCCTGGGGACGAACATCTTCCCCTCGCTCGTGAAGCGGGTCCGCCCGTACACCGTCCCGGTCTACGACTACGCGCTGATGACCGAACCGCTGACCGAGGACCAGCTCGCCTCCATCGGCTGGAAGAACCGCCAGGGACTCGGGGACAGCGCCAACCAGTTCCATTACTTCCGGCTCTCCGCGGACAACCGGATTCTGTGGGGCGGATACGACGCGATCTATCCGTACGGTGGCCGGCTCAGCGCCGAACTCGACCAGCGGCCCGAGACGTTCCTGAAACTCGCCGGACAGTTCTTCGCGTGTTTCCCGCAATTGGCGGGTGTGCGCTTCAGCCACGCCTGGGGCGGTGCGATCGACACCTGCTCCCGGTTCTCCGCGTTCTTCGGTACGGCCCATCAGGGACGGGTCGCCTACGCCGCCGGATTCACCGGGCTGGGCGTCGGTGCCACCCGGTTCGGTGCCGATGTCATGCTCGACCTCCTCGCGGGCCGGCCGACCGAGCGGACCGCCCTGGAGATGGTGCGCACGAAGCCGATGCCCTTCCCGCCGGAGCCCCTCGCCTGGGCCGGGATCGAGCTGACGAAGCGGTCGCTGGCCAGGGCCGACGACAACGGCGGCCACCGCAACCTGTGGCTGCGGACGATGGACCGGGTGGGCCTCGGCTTCGACAGCTGAACCACGGGCCGCGGCCGGTGAACCGTGTGCGGCCGCCTGGTGACCCAGATCACTACCGATGGGTAGCCGAACCCGCGTCATGGATCGGCCCGGCCGCTCTCTCCCTGGTGAACGCACCGGCGCCTCCTGCCGGTGCGACACGGAACGGAGGCCGGTCATGACGGGCGCGGGGGTCAGGGCAGCAGTCGAGTGGCTCGTATCGGTGGCACCGGATCCCGGCGCCTGCCGGTGGGCATGGGAGCGCGATCCGCGAGGGGTCGCGCTCCTGCCCGCCGGCCGGCGCTGGGACGTGCTGATTCTTCCGGGGGAGCTGGGCTATCCGACGCTCGACGTGCTCACCCGCCTCATCGACCGGCCGGGACCGGTCCTCGCCGGCTTCGGCGACGCCCGCATGGGCTTCTTCGTGCCTCCGGGCACGGCCGCCCGCTGGGTGGGCACCGGAGTACGGGGCGCGGGCCGCGGTACCTGGATCGTCGTGCCCCATCCGTCGCGGGCCGTCGCCGGCAAGGTGCGCTGGCTGATCCCGCCGGACGGATCCGGCACGCTCACCGACGCCACGCTCCTGGAGCTGGCGATGCACGAAGCCGCGGCGGGAGGCCGGGAACAGCAGGGTGGATGCCAGAGGTCTTGACAACCTGATTGGTCTGGACCATGTTGTGCGCCACACTCAATTCCCCCCTGCACGGAGGCCGTTGTGGAACGCACGGGACCCCCCGCCCGCATGACCGGACTTCTGGCGGCCTTCTCGGCCGCCCTGCTGGCCGTCGGCGGCCTGGCCGCGAGCGCGCCGAGCGCCGCGGCGGCCGACGCCGATGTGGCGCGCAACGGCACCTTCGAGGCCGGCCTGACCGGCTGGAACTGTACGGGCGGCAGCGGAGCCGTCGTCAGCACGCCCGTACACGGCGGCACCTCGGCGCTGAAGGCGACCCCGGCCGGCAGCGACAACGCCAAGTGCTCCCAGACCGTGACGGTCAAGCCCGACTCCACGTACACGCTGAGCGCCTGGGTGCAGGGCAGCTACGTCTA
Source organism: Streptomyces sp. OR43 (assembly GCF_008042275.1). Lineage (GTDB taxonomy): Bacteria > Actinomycetota > Actinomycetes > Streptomycetales > Streptomycetaceae > Streptomyces. The sequence goes on from NZ_RDBK01000043.1 coordinate 3,721,329, forward strand.
CCTGGGCGCGGCGGGCACCGGCACCACCGACGTGTCCACCTGGACACAGTCCGCAGGCGCCTGGAAGCAGCTCACCACCACCTTCAGGACCGGCGCCTCCACCACCTCCGTGAGCGTGTACACGCACGGCTGGTACGGCACCCCCGCCTACTACGCGGACGACCTCACCCTCGTCGGCCCCGGCGGCGACCCGGTCGTCCTCCCGGCGGTCCCCGCGGGTCTCAGGGCCGGCACGCCCACCTCGACCTCGGTGCCGCTGTCCTGGACCGCCGCCACGGGCGCCACCGGCTACAACGTCTACCGCGGCGGTACGAAGGTCCTCTCCACCACCGGCACCTCGGCGACCGTGACGGGCCTGACCGCCTCGACGGCGTACAGCTTCCAGGTCACCGCCACCAACGAGGCGGGCGAGTCCGCGAAGTCCGCCACGGTCTCCGCGACCACCACGACGGGCGGCGGAGGCGGCGGCGGATCGGACCTCCCGGCCCACGCGCTCGTCGGCTATCTGCACTCCAGCTTCGCCAACGGCTCCGGCTACACCCGTATGGCGGACGTGCCCGACTCCTGGGACGTCATCGACCTGGCCTTCGGCGAGCCGACCTCCGTCACCTCCGGCGACATCCGCTTCTCGCTCTGCCCGGTCACCGAGTGCCCGAACGTCGAGTCCGTGGCCGAGTTCAAGGCGGCCATCAAGGCCAAGCAGGCAGCCGGAAAGAAGGTACTGATCTCCATCGGCGGCCAGAACGGCCAGGTGCAGCTCGCCACCACCGCCGCCCGTGACACCTTCGTCTCCTCGGTCAGCAAGATCATCGACGAGTACGGTCTCGACGGCCTGGACATCGACTTCGAGGGCCACTCCCTCTCGCTGAACACCGGCGACACCGACTTCCGCAGCCCCACCACGCCCGTCGTCGTCAACCTGATCTCCGCGGTGAAGTCCCTCAAGGCCAAGTACGGCGAGAAGTTCGTCCTCACCATGGCCCCCGAGACCTTCTTCGTGCAGCTCGGCTACCAGTACTACGGCTCCGGGCCATGGGGCGGCCAGGACCCGCGTGCCGGTGCCTACCTGCCGGTGATCCACGCGCTGCGCGACGACCTCACGCTGCTGCACGTCCAGGACTACAACTCGGGCTCCATCATGGGGCTGGACAACCAGTACCACTCCATGGGCGGCGCCGACTTCCACATCGCGATGACCGACATGCTGCTGACCGGCTTCCCGGTGGCGGGCGACCAGACCAAGGTCTTCCCCGGGCTCCGCCCCGACCAGGTCGCGATCGGCCTGCCTGCCTCCACCCAGGCGGGCAACGGACACACCTCGCCCGCCGAGGTCACCAAGGCGCTGAACTGCCTGACCAAGAAGACCGACTGCGGTTCGTACGCCACGCACGGCACGTGGTCGGGACTGCGCGGCCTGATGACGTGGTCCGTCAACTGGGACCGCTTCAACAACTGGGAGTTCTCGAAGAACTTCGACGCCTACTTCGGCGGCTGAGCAACCGCAGCGCGACCAGCAGCAGCCCGCACAGCCACCAGCTCCCGGCTACGTCGAGAGGCCAGTGGTAGCCGCGGAGCACCAGACCGATGCCCGTCGCCACCGTCATCAGGACAGCGGCGACGGGCATCATCCACGCGTACCGCACGTACGGGGCGAGAAGGAGCGCCGCGGCGCCGTACGCCACGGCGGCGGTCGCGGCATGGCCCGAGGGGTAGTAGCCGGTCGCGTCGGTCAGCGGCCCCGGGCGGGCGATCCACTCCTTGAGCGGGACGACGAGCAGCGGCACCGCCGCCATGGCCAGGGCGGCGGCGAGCGGTGCCCGCCGCTCCCCGCGCACCAGGGCCCACAGGATCGCGCAGCCGAGGACCGGAAGCGCGACCTGCGTGTTGCCGAGATCGGCGAGGAGTTCGGTGAGCCGCTCCGGGCCGTGTCCGACGAGGGCGCGGCCGGTGCGCTCGTCCAGACGGCGCAGCGGGCCGTCGGCCGCGATCTGCCAGGTGGTGAGGGCGAAGAGGGCCGACAGGCCCGACACCACGGAGAGGAAAAGGGCCGTCCGGCCCGGAACAGGGGGGGTTGTTCCGGGCCGGACGGTGGGATCGGTGTACCGCGCGCCCCGGGGGGTGTGGGGCGGGCGGCCATCCGATCGGTGAGGAGTTCCGGAGCCGGAGGCTCCAGTGGTGTGCGCGAAGGCACAACCAGGACGGCGCTGGGGAAGCTCCGGCCCGGCATCACCCGCAGTCCCCTGCGGGCGGGGTGTTTCTCTCATCTGCGGAAACCGTACGTCAGGCGATGGGGGGACCGACAGCGTGAACGGTATCCCGCCATCGCCCCCGCACACCTTCTTCACAGGCCCTCACGCGGGCACCGGGCATCCACGGAGAAAACGCCGTGCGCCGCCACCGGGGGCCGGCGGATCAGACCCCGGCGAACGCCTGCTCCAGGACGTCGAGGCCCTCGTTGAGCAGGTCCTCGCCGATCACCAGCGGCGGCAGGAAGCGCAGGACGTTGCCGTACGTGCCACAGGTCAGCACGAGCACGCCCTCGGCGTGGCAGGCCTTCGCGAGCTGCGCGGCGGCCTCCGGGTTCGGGTCCTTCGTCCCCGCCTTCACCAGCTCGATCGCGATCATCGCGCCGCGGCCGCGGATGTCACCGATGACGCCCCCGTTGGGAAGCTTCGACCGCATCTCCGCGAGCCGGCCCTTCATGACCTCCTCGATGCGCTTCGCCTTCCCGTTCAGGTCCAGCTCGCGCATCGTCTCGATGGCGCCGAGCGCACCCGCGCAGGCGACCGGGTTCCCGCCGTAGGTGCCGCCGAGGCCACCGGCGTGCGCGGCGTCCATGATCTCGGCGCGGCCGGTCACGGCGGAGAGCGGAAGGCCGCCCGCGATGCCCTTGGCGGTCGTGATCAGGTCCGGGACGATGCCTTCGTCCTCGCACGCGAACCACTGGCCGGTGCGGCAGAAGCCGGACTGGATCTCGTCGGCGACGAAGACGATGCCGTTGTCCTTGGCGAACTGCGCGATGGCCGGCAGGAAGCCCTTCGCCGGCTCGATGAAGCCGCCCTCGCCGAGGACCGGCTCGATGATGATCGCGGCGACGTTCTCCGCGCCGATCTGCTTGGTGATCTGGTCGATGGCCTGGGCGGACGCCTCCGCGCCGGCGTTCTCCGCGCCGGTCGGCCAACGGTAGCCGTAGGCCACCGGGACGCGGTAGACCTCGGGCGCGAACGGACCGAAGCCGTGCTTGTACGGCATGTTCTTGGCGGTCAGCGCCATCGTGAGGTTGGTCCGGCCGTGGTAGCCGTGGTCGAAGACGACGACCGCGGTGCGCTTGGTGTGGGCGCGGGCGATCTTCACCGCGTTCTCGACGGCCTCGGCGCCCGAGTTGAACAGCGCGGACTTCTTGGCGTGGTCGCCCGGGGTGAGTTCGGCGAGCTGCTCGCAGACCTCGACGTAGCCCTCGTACGGCGTGACCATGAAACAGGTGTGGGTGAAGTCGGCGAGCTGGGCGGAGGCCCGGCGCACGACGGCCTCGGCGGAGGCGCCGACGGACGTCACGGCGATGCCGGAACCGAAGTCGATCAGACGGTTCCCGTCCACGTCCTCGATGATCCCGCCGCCCGCGCGGGCGGTGAACACCGGCAGGGTGGAGCCCACACCTGCGGCGACCGTCGCGAGCCGGCGAGCCTGCAGCTCCACGGACTTCGGGCCGGGAATGGCAGTGACGACGCGGCGCTCCTGCGGAATTGCGGTCATGCGGGGCTCCTGGGGGGTGTTTCGGACGCTTCTCTTTCTGCAGGCTAGGGGCGTGGGAGGGGGCGCGGCATGCTCCGATCGGGAGTGGTGGGGCGCGTGTCCTTGTCCGCGACGGACAGAAGGTGATGCGGGCGCGTGTGCCTTTCTGCCCGTGACGGACAGGAAAAGGCGGCGGGGCGGTACGGAGGTGGCCGCCCCCGGTACGGGAAGTGGCCGCTCCCCGGTACTGGATGTGGCGGGCCCCGGACCCGTCACTATCCGGGCGCGTTGCTGAACTCACCGTGTGCGCGCACTAGATTGGCCGGTGCAGCGGTCGGACCTGGCTGGTCAGGGGGCAACGG
>NZ_RDBK01000043.1:3725522-3791878 GCF_008042275.1 Streptomyces sp. OR43
GCTCGTACGCGAGTCCGGAGGCGGACCACCGTTCCCGTTCGACCTGGCGCACGGTCACCGCGTCCGTGGTGACCGCCTTGCCGGTGGCCATCTTCCGCAGGGCGTGCAGGGCGCGGGTGAGCGGCTGGTCGGCGAAGACGCCGTGCTGGCCGACCCCGTCCCGTACATGGAGGGCGGCGAGCTGCTCCTGGTCACCGCGACCAACCTCGACGCGGAGAACCCCGAGGTCATGAAGCGGTACGTGCGACGGCTGGCCGGAGCCGGCGTGGTCGGGCTCGGCTTCGCCGTCGGGGTCACCTACGACGAGGTGCCGCAGCCGCTGGTCGACGCGGCCGAGGAAGCCGGGCTGCCCCTGCTCGAAGTGCCGCGCCGCACCCCGTTCCTCGCCATCGCCAAGGCCGTCTCCTCCGAGATCGCCGCCGACCAGTACCGGGCCGTCACCGCGGGCTTCGAGGCGCAGCGGGAACTGACCAGGGCGGCCCTCGCCGGGGACGGCCCGGCCGAACTCCTCGCCCGTCTCGCCGCGCACGTCGACGGCTGGGCCGCGCTGTACGACGCCTCCGGCGCGGTCGTGGCCGCCGCGCCCGACTGGGCGGCCCGCCGCGCCGCCCGGCTCACCCCTGACGTGGAGCGCCTGCGGGAGCGCCCGGCGCCGGCCAGCGTCGTCGTCGGTGACACCGACGACCGCGTCGAGCTCCAGTCCCTGGGCACCGGCCGGCGGGTCCGCGGCGCACTGGCCGTGGGCACCGGGGCGGCGCTGGGCACCGCCGAGCGCTACGCGGTGCACTCGGCGGTCGCCCTGCTCACCCTCATCACGGCCCGCTCCCGCTCGCTCCAGGGCGCCGAACAGCGGCTCGGCGCCGCGGTGCTGCGCATGCTCCTGGCCGGCCAGCCCGACCATGCGCGCGGTGTCGCCGGGGACCTGTACGGCGGGCTGCTCGACGCGCCCTTCCGGCTGCTCATCGCCGAGGCCGCCGAACCGTCGACCACGGCGCAGCTCAGCGAGGCCATGGAGACCGCTGCCGCCCGCTCCGGCGAAACGCTGCTGATGGTGCCCGAGGGCGAACGCCTCGTCGTGCTGGCCGCCGACGGAGGTGCCGCCGTCGCCGCCTGTGCCGCGTACGCCGAGGCGCAGGAGTCCGCGCCTCCGCGCGAACCGTCCGCACCGGACGCGGCGGTGGTCGTCGGGCTCTCCGCCCCTGCGGGACCCATCGCCGTGTCCGCCGCGTACAAACAGGCCGAGCAGTCCCTCTCGGTCGCCCGCCGGCGGGGCAGGGCCCTGGTCGAGCACGAGGAACTGGCCGCCGGATCCGTCCTGCCGCTGCTCGCGGACGACGCGGTCAGGGCCTTCGCCGACGGCATGCTCCGCGCCCTGTACGAGCATGACGCCAAGGGCCGCGGCGACCTCGTGGCCTCGCTGCGGGCCTGGCTCTCGCACCACGGCCAGTGGGACGCGGCCGCGGCGGACCTCGGGGTCCACCGGCACACCCTGCGCTACCGCATGCGCCGGGTGGAGGAGATCCTCGGCCGCTCGCTGGACGACGCGGACGTCCGGATGGAGCTGTGGCTCGCCCTCAAGGTCGCGAACCCTCCGACGGTTCCGTAGGTCCTCGCCCGCCTGCGACAAACCGGAGCACAGGGCCCCGCCTGTGCTCCACGCCGGACAAACGCCAGGCGGACGCCGCGGCCCTACGGTGGAGGACGGAACACCCCACGCCATCGAAGGGCCGGAACCTCCATGACCTCCACCCACGCCTTCTGGCTGGCCGGCCGCGAGGCCACCGGCGAGGAAAGCTTCGACGTCACCAACTCCTGGGACGGGCGTCTCGTCGGCACCGTCAGCGTGCCCACCGAGGCCCAGGTGGAGGAGGCCGTCGCCGCCGCGCACGCCGTACGCGACGAGTTCGCCGCGACCCCGGCCCACGTCCGCGCCGCCGCGCTCGACCATGTGGCCCGGCGTCTGACGGAGCGCACCGAGGAGATCGCCCAGGTGATCTCCGCCGAGAACGGCAAGCCGATCAAGTGGGCGCGCGGCGAGGTCGGCCGCGCGGTCTCCGTGTTCCGCTTCGCCTCCGAGGAGGCCCGCCGCTTCAACAGCGGTGACGCCCAGCGCCTGGACACCGACGCCGGCGGCACCGGCCGTCTCGGCCTGACCCGCCGCTTCCCGCGCGGCACGGTCCTCGGCATCGCCCCGTTCAACTTCCCGCTGAACCTGAGTGCCCACAAGGTCGCCCCGGCCATCGCCGTCGGCGCCCCGATCATCCTGAAGCCCGCTCCGGCCACCCCGATCTCGTCGCTGATCCTGGGCGAGCTGCTGGCCGAGACCGACCTGCCCGCCGGTTCCTGGTCGGTGCTGACGGTTCCCAACGACCGCATGCCCGCCCTCGTCCAGGACGAGCGCCTGCCCGTGATCTCGTTCACCGGCTCCGCCCCGGTCGGCTACGCGATCATGGACTCGGTGCCGCGCAAGCACTGCACCCTGGAACTCGGTGGCAACGGGGCCGCGGTCGTCCTCGGCGACTACGCCTCCGAGGCGGACCTGGACTGGGCCGCGACCCGGATCGCGACCTTCTCCAACTACCAGGGCGGCCAGTCCTGCATCTCGGTGCAGCGCGTCATCGCGGACGCCGCCGTCTACGACCGGCTGCTGCCGAAGATCGTCGCGGCTGTCGAGGCCCAGGTCACCGGCGACCCGTCCGACGCCGCCACCGACGTCGGCCCGCTCGTCGACGAGAAGGCCGCCAAGCGCGTCGAGTCCTGGGTCGACGAGGCCGTGCAGGCCGGCGCCCAGCTGCTCGCCGGCGGCAAGCGCGACGGGTCCACGTACGCGCCGACCGTCCTCGCCGAGCTCCCCGGCGGCGTCACCCTCTCCCACGAGGAGGTCTTCGGACCGGTCCTCTCGGTCCAGAAGGTGGACGGCGAGGCCGAGGCGTTCGCCTCCGTCAACTCCTCCCAGTACGGCCTCCAGGCGGGCGTGTTCACCCACGACCTGCAGACCGCCTTCCGCGCCCACCGCGCGCTGGAGGTCGGCGGCGTGATCATCGGCGACGTCCCCTCCTACCGCGCCGACCAGATGCCGTACGGCGGTGCCAAGCAGTCCGGCGTCGGCCGCGAGGGCGTCCGCTACGCGATGGACGACTACACCTACGAGCGCGTCCTGGTCCTCACCGGCCTCGCCCTGTAAGCCCCCGCCCGCCCGCGTTCCGCCCGGACAGTGAGACGGCGGGCGGCGGGGGAACGGCCCGAACCCGCTGTGCGGGGGTTCGGGCCGTTTCGCATGCCGCACGCCGCAGCGGGCAGTGGAGTGGTGACCGACCCGATCGGCGCCCCCAGGCTGGTGACAGGGGCCGGAACCGGGTACATACGGACGAGTAGAACCGATAGGTACGCAAGGCGGACGGAACCCCGGCCGCCGCGGACCCTTCGGGACCACCCACCCGACGAAGCGGCGAGGTGAGCTCCTCATGTCCGCACCATCCGCACAACGTCCGTCCGCACAGCCGCACACGCCCAAGGTCACCGAACGCGAAGCGCGACAGGTGGCCGAGGAAGCGCGCGAACAGGACTGGCGCAAACCCAGTTTCGCCAAGGAACTCTTCCTGGGCCGCTTCCGGCTCGACCTGATCCACCCGCATCCGCTGCCCGCCGCCGAGGACGTCCGGCGCGGCGAGGAGTTCCTCGCCCGGCTGCGCGACTTCTGCGAGACCCGGATCGACGGCGCCCTGATCGAACGCGAGGCGAGGATCCCCGACGAGGTCGTGAACGGCCTCAAGGAGCTCGGCGCGCTCGGCATGAAGATCGACGTGAAGTACGGCGGCCTCGGACTGACGCAGGTCTACTACAACAGGGCCCTCGCCCTGGCCGGCTCCGCCAGCCCCGCGATCGGCGCCCTGCTCTCGGCCCACCAGTCCATCGGCGTGCCGCAGCCCCTGAAGATCTTCGGCAGCCAGGAGCAGAAGGACACCTTCCTGCCCCGGCTGGCCCGTACCGACATCTCGGCGTTCCTCCTCACCGAACCGGACGTGGGCTCCGACCCCGCACGGCTCGCCACCACAGCCGTCCGCGACGGGGACGACTACGTCCTCGACGGGGTGAAGCTGTGGACCACCAACGGCGTCGTCGCCGACCTGCTGGTCGTCATGGCGCGCGTACCGAAGTCGGAAGGGAACAAGGGAGGCATCACGGCCTTCGTGGTCGAGGCCGACGCCCCCGGCATCACCGTGGAACACCGCAACGCCTTCATGGGGCTGCGCGGTCTGGAGAACGGCGTCACCCGCTTCCACCAGGTGCGCGTGCCCGCGGCGAACCGCATCGGTCCCGAGGGGGCGGGGCTCAAGATCGCCCTCACGACCCTCAACACGGGCCGGCTCTCCCTGCCCGCCATGTGCGTCGGCTCCGGGAAGTGGTGCCTGAAGATCGCCCGCGAATGGTCGGCCGTCCGTGAGCAGTGGGGCCGGCCCGTGGCCCGGCACGAGGCCGTGGGCGCCAAGATCTCCTTCATCGCGGCGACCACGTTCGCCCTCGAAGCCGTCGTCGACCTCGCCTCGCAGATGGCGGACGAGGACCGCAACGACATCCGGATCGAGGCGGCGCTCGCCAAGCTGTACGGCTCCGAGATGGGCTGTCTCATGGCCGACGAGCTGGTCCAGATCCGCGGGGGCCGGGGCTTCGAGACGGCGGACTCCCTCGCCGCACGGGGCGAACGGGCCGTACCCGCCGAGCAGATGCTCCGGGACATGCGGATCAACCGGATCTTCGAGGGCTCGACGGAGATCATGCACCTGCTGATCGCCCGCGAGGCGGTCGACGCCCACCTCAAGGTCGCGGGCGACATCATCGACCCCGACAAGCCGCTCTCCGCCAAGGCCCGGGCGGGTGCGAACGCCGCCGGGTTCTACGCGAAGTGGCTCCCGAAGCTCGTCGCCGGACCGGGCCAGCTCCCGCGCACCTACGGGGACTTCCACCCCACCGGCCACGCCGACCTCTCCGGGCACCTGCGCTACGTCGAACGGGCCTCCCGCAAACTGGCCCGCTCCACCTTCTACGCCATGTCCCGCTGGCAGGGCCGGATGGAGACCAAACAGGGCTTCCTCGGCAGGATCGTCGACATCGGCGCGGAGCTCTTCGCCATGAGCGCCGCCTGTGTCCGCGCCGAACACCTGCGCGTCGAGAACGACCACGGCCGCGAGGCGTACCAGCTCGCCGACACCTTCTGCCGCCAGTCCCGCATCAGGATCGAGGAGCTCTTCACCCGGCTCTGGTCCAACACCGACGACCTCGACCGGAAGGTCGTCGACGGGGTCCTCGCGGGCACGTACACCTGGCTGGAGGAAGGCATCGTCGACCCGAGCGGCGAAGGCCCGTGGATCGCCGACGCGACCCCCGGACCCTCGGCCCGGGAGAACGTGCGCCGGCCGATCCGCTGAGCCCGTGACGCCGCGGCGGCGGGGCACGTCCACGCGCTGGACGTGCCCCGCCGCCGTGCGCGCGACACGGCAGGATGGGCGCCCGTGACCGTCATCCATGTCCCCGGTTCCAAGTCCGTCACCGCGCGCGCCCTCTTCCTGGCCGCCGCCGCGGACGGCACCAGCACCCTCGTCCGTCCGCTGAGCTCGGACGACACCGAAGGCTTCGCGGAAGGACTCACCGCCCTCGGCTACGCCGTGGACCGGGGAGCGGAGGCCTGGCGCGTCACGGGCCGCCCCTCCGGTCCCGCCGCCAAGGACGCCGACGTCTACTGCCGGGACGGCGCGACCACCGCCCGGTTCCTGCCGGCCCTCGCGGCGGCCGGCGCCCGCGGCAGCTACCGCTTCGACGCCTCCGCCCAGATGCGCCGCCGCCCCCTCGCCCCGCTCACCGAAGCGCTGCGCACGCTCGGCGTCGACCTCCGCCACGAGGCCGCCGAGGGCCACCACCCGCTGCGCATCGAGGCCGCCGGCATCAAGGGCGGTGAACTGACCCTGGACGCCGGGCAGTCCAGCCAGTACCTCACCGCACTGCTCATGCTCGGACCGCTGACCGCGGAGGGGCTCACGATCACCGTCACCGATCTGGTGTCGGCGCCGTACATCGAGATCACCCTCGCGATGATGCGGAGCTTCGGCGTCGAGGTCACCCGCTCGGGCCCCGGCGACACCGTCTTCACGGTGCCGCCCGGCGGCTACCGGGCCACCACTTACGCCATCGAGCCCGACGCCTCCACCGCCAGTTACTTCTTCGCGGCGGCGGCGCTCACGGGCCGCGAGGTCACCGTTCCCGGCCTCGGCCGGGGCGCGCTCCAGGGGGATCTGCGCTTCGTCGACGTGCTGCGCCGCATGGGCGCCGAGGTGCACATGACGAACGACGCCACCACGGTCCGCTCCACCGGCCTGCTCGGCGGCCTCACCGTCAACATGCGCGACATCTCCGACACCATGCCGACGCTCGCCGCGATCGCACCCTTCGCCTCGGGGCCCGTCCGTATCGAGGACGTCGGCAACACCCGGGTCAAGGAGTGCGACCGGCTGGAGGCGTGCGCCGAGAACCTGCGGCGCATGGGCATCACGGTCACGACCGGTCCGGACTGGATCGAGATCCGGCCGGGCACCCCGCGTCCCACGGAGATCACGACCCATGGAGACCACCGCGTCGTCATGTCCTTCGCCGTCACCGCGCTGCGGACGCCCGGCATCACGTACGACGACCCCGGCTGCGTACGCAAGACGTTCCCCCGCTTCCACGAGGTCTTCGCCGGGTTCGCGGACCTGTTGAACGGCTAGGGCCGCGGGCCGGAACGGCCTCCGGGCACCGGTGCCGGGCGGCTAGGCTGCGCGGCATGATGTCCGCCTCCGATGTACTGTCCGTCCTCTCCGTGGCGCGCGAGGCCGGTGCGGATGTGGTGATCGCAGGCGGCTGGGGTGTCGACGCGCTGCTCGGTGAGCAGACCCGCGGCCACAAGGATCTCGACCTGCTGCACCGCAGTGAGCAGGAACCCGCTCTCGTCGCAGCCCTGACGGCGGCCGGCTACACGGAGACGCTCGACTGGCGCCCCGCACGGTTCGTCCTCAGCCACCCGTCCGGGCGGGAAATCGACCTGCATCCCCTGCGGTTCGCCCCCGACGGGTCGGCGGTCCAGTCCTCGCTCGATCCGGAGAAGCCGTTCCGCTACCCGGCGGAGTGCTTCGTCACCGGCATCATCGGGGGGACGCGGGTGCCGTGCATCTCGGTCGGGCAGCAGGTCGGGTTCCACCAGGGATACGAGCCCGGCGAGGCCGACCTGCACGACATGGACCGGCTCCGCGGGAAGTTCGGTGTGGCCACGCACTTCTGAGCCGCCCGCCCGGAGCACCGGCCCACGCGCACGGCGAAGCAGCAGGAAAACGACGAAGCATCAGGAAAAACGGGGACCAGGGAGATGGGGACAGACATGTACGGGGTGAGGAACCTGCGGGGGCGACGGCGCCGGCTGGCGGTGGTGGGGACGGTGGCCGCGATGGCGCTCGGCATGTCCGCCTGCGGCAGTGACGACGACGGCGCGGCGGGCGCGAAGAAGGACGGCAAGGCCTCGGCCGCGCCCTCCGCGCCCGCGGCACCCGACGAGGCACGCCTGAAGGCCGCGTCCTTCACCGACGGCGAGAAGGTCGGCACGTACACGGCGTCCGCATACGTCCTCGACGGCCCGCTCGGCGACGCGTACACCGCCGTCCCCGACGGCTGCCAGCCGCTGGTCAGCCTCTCCGGCGAGGTCAGCGACCCCGACCCGGCCGCCGAGGTCCAGCGCAAGGTCGACGTCCCGGACGAGATGCTCGGCGTCACCGTCGACGTCACCCTGCGCAACTACGCGAACGGCGGCGCCGCCACCGTCATGAAGGCCCTCGACAAGGCCGGCCGTGACTGCGCCGGCGGCTTCACCGAGCAGCGTGCCGTCGCGGCCGCGAAGTATCTGAAGGCCGAGCCCGCCAAGGCCCCGGCCTTCGCGGCCGAGGCCGACGAGGCGAAGGCGTACCGCTTCACCATCCTCGACGTGAAGGGGCAGCAGAAGCTGTACGAGTACCTCACCGTCGTCCGCTCCGGTTCCACGACCCTCTCCTTCCGGGCGGAGATCACCTCCACCGAGGACATCGGCGGGGTGCCGCCCGAGGTGATGGCCGCCCAGTGGGCCAAGTTCCGCGGCGAAGGGCTGAGGGCTCGATGAGCGAGCAGCCGGGACACGGCGCGAGGGACGCGCTGTCCGTGCACACAGCCGATGCGGTGACAATGGGGGGCATGAGCGACAGCCCCGCCCCCCTCGCCGACCCGCACCTCGTCTTCGACGCCGTGGAAGGCCGCCGGGATCTCGTCATCCTCGGCTCCACCGGGTCCATCGGCACCCAGGCCATCGACCTGGTGCTGCGCAACCCCGACCGCTTCCGCGTCACCGCGCTCTCCGCGGCGGGCGGCCGGGTCGCCCTCCTCGCCGAGCAGGCGCGCCGACTGAGGGTGCGCACGGTCGCCGTCGCCTCTCCCGACGCGGTACCGGCGCTGCGCGAGGCCCTGCGCACGGTGTACGGAGCGGGGGAACAGCCTCCCGAGATCCTGGCCGGACCCGACGCCGCCACACAGCTGGCCGGCAGCGACTGCCACACCGTGCTGAACGGGATCACCGGCTCGATCGGTCTCGCCCCCACGCTGGCCGCGCTGAAGGCGGGCCGCACGCTGGCACTCGCCAACAAGGAGTCGCTGATCGTCGGCGGCCCCCTGGTCAAGGCGCTCGCCGCCCCCGGCCAGATCATCCCGGTCGACTCCGAGCACGCCGCGCTCTTCCAGGCACTCGCGGCCGGCAAGCGCGCCGATGTCCGCAGGCTCGTCGTCACCGCGTCCGGCGGCCCGTTCCGGGGACGTACCAGGAGCGAGCTCGCCGACGTCACACGCGAGCAGGCCCTCAACCACCCGACCTGGGCCATGGGCCCGGTCATCACGGTCAATTCGGCCACCCTGGTCAACAAGGGGCTCGAAGTCATCGAGGCGCACCTCCTCTACGACATCCCGTTCGACCGGATCGAGGTCGTGGTCCACCCCCAGTCGTACGTGCACTCCATGGTCGAGTTCACGGACGGCTCCACCCTCGCCCAGGCGACCCCGCCCGACATGCGCGGACCGATCGCCATCGGCCTCGGCTGGCCGCAGCGCGTCCCCGACGCGGCACCCGCCTTCGACTGGACGAAGGCCTCCGCCTGGGAGTTCTTCCCGCTCGACACGGAGGCCTTCCCGTCCGTCGGACTCGCCCGGCACGTGGGCACCCTCGGCGGCACCGCCCCGGCGGTCTTCAACGCCGCGAACGAGGAGTGCGTGGACGCGTTCCTGGACGGGCGGCTGGCGTTCAACGGAATCATGGACACGGTCACCGCGGTGGTGTCCGAGCACGGAACGCCCGCGACGGGAACTTCGCTGACGGTCGCGGACGTCCTTGAAGCGGAAGCCTGGGCACGGACCCGGGCCCGGGAACTCTCGGCCAAGGCCACCGCGGAGGCGCGCGCATGAGTATGACGACGATCCTGCTGACGATTCTCGGCATCGCCGTCTTCGCCGTCGGCCTGCTGTTCTCCATCGCCTGGCACGAGCTGGGCCACCTGTCGACCGCGAAGCTCTTCGGTATCCGCGTCCCGCAGTACATGGTGGGCTTCGGCCCGACCGTCTGGTCGCGGAAGAAGGGCGACACGGAGTACGGGATCAAGGCCATCCCGGCCGGCGGCTACATCCGCATGATCGGGATGTTCCCGCCGGGACCCGACGGGAAGCTGGAGGCACGCTCCACCTCGCCCTGGCGCGGCATGATCGAGGACGCCAGATCCGCCGCCTTCGAGGAGCTCGAACCGGGCGACGAGAAGCGTCTCTTCTACACGCGCAAGCCGTGGAAGCGCGTCATCGTCATGTTCGCCGGCCCCTTCATGAACCTGATTCTGGCCGTGGCGATCTTTCTCGGCGTGGCCATGACGTTCGGCTTCCAGACGCAGACGACCGATGTCGCAGGCGTCCAGAAGTGCGTGATCTCCCAGAGCGAGAAGCGGGAGACCTGTAAGAAGTCCGACCCGGTCTCGCCCGCGCAGGCCGCCGGCCTGAAGGTGGGCGACAAGATCGTCGCCTTCAACGGCCAGAAGATCGACGAGTGGTCCGTCCTCTCCGACAAGATCCGCGACACGATCGGCCCCGCCACCATCACGGTGCGGCGCGACGGGCAGGAGAAGACCCTCCACGCCGTGCTCAAGAAGAACGCCGTGCTGAAGAAGGACTCCGACGGCGAGGTGGTCGAGGGGAAGTACGTCTCCGCCGGCTACCTCGGTTTCGCGGCCAAGACCGAGATCGTCCCGCTCTCCTTCGGTGACTCCGTCGTCCGCATGGGCGACATGATCGAGAACGGCGTCGACTCGATCATCGCCCTGCCGTCCAAGATCCCGGCCCTGTGGGACGCGGCCTTCTCGGACGGCGAGCGCGCCGCCGACTCCCCGGTGGGCGTCGTCGGCGCGGCCAGGATCGGCGGCGAGGTGATGACGCTGGACGTACCGGCGCAGAACCAGGTCGCGATGATGCTGTTCCTGCTGGCCGGCTTCAACCTCTCGCTGTTCCTCTTCAACATGCTGCCGCTGCTGCCGCTCGACGGCGGCCACATCGCGGGGGCCCTGTGGGAGGCGCTGCGGCGCAACGCCGCGCGGATCTTCAAGCGCCCCGACCCCGGCCCGTTCGACGTGGCCAAGCTGATGCCGGTCGCGTATGTGGTCGCCGGGGTGTTCATCTGCTTCACCCTGCTCGTCCTGGTCGCCGACGTCGTCAACCCGGTCAAGATCTCCTGACCGGGCCTTCCCGGGGGCGCCTGTACCCCGAGTGACGGAGGATGCGCACGGTGCGTCCGGGACCCCATATTTTGCCCGGGTTCCCGGACGCGGTGTGCTTCACGCCGTGCTCGGTGCCGTAACCTCGAAGGCCGGAGCCCGCCGACTTCGGGACCTCGATCCACACCTTGGGGATGCTCAGCGCATGACTGCGATTTCTCTCGGAATGCCCACCGTTCCGACCCAGCTCGCCGTACGGCGGGTCAGCCGCAAGATCCAGGTCGGGTCGGTGGCGGTCGGTGGGGACGCGCCGGTTTCGGTGCAGTCGATGACGACGACGCGTACGTCGGACATCGGTGCCACGCTCCAGCAGATCGCGGAGCTGACGGCCTCGGGCTGCCAGATCGTGCGCGTGGCGTGCCCGACCCAGGACGACGCCGACGCACTCGCGACGATCGCCTCCAAGTCGCAGATCCCGGTGATCGCCGACATCCACTTCCAGCCGAAGTACGTGTTCGCCGCGATCGACGCGGGCTGCGCGGCGGTCCGGGTGAACCCCGGGAACATCAAGCAGTTCGACGACAAGGTCAAGGAGATCGCGCGGGCGGCGAACGACGCCGGCACGCCGATCCGGATCGGCGTGAACGCCGGTTCGCTGGACGCGCGACTGCTGAAGAAGTACGGCAAGGCCACCCCCGAGGCACTGGTGGAGTCGGCACTCTGGGAGGCGTCGCTCTTCGAGGAGCACGGCTTCAGGGACATCAAGATCTCCGTCAAGCACAACGACCCCGTCGTGATGGTCAACGCCTACCGGCAGCTCGCCGCCCAGTGCGACTACCCGCTGCACCTCGGCGTGACCGAGGCCGGCCCGGCGTTCCAGGGCACCATCAAGTCCGCCGTCGCCTTCGGCGCCCTGCTCAGCGAGGGCATCGGCGACACGATCCGCGTCTCGCTGTCGGCGCCGCCGGCCGAGGAGGTCAAGGTCGGGCTCCAGATCCTGGAGTCGCTGAACCTGAAGCAGCGCCGGCTGGAGATCGTGTCCTGCCCGTCGTGCGGCCGTGCGCAGGTCGACGTGTACAAGCTGGCCGATCAGGTGAGCGCGGGCCTTGACGGCATGGAGGTCCCGCTGCGCGTCGCCGTGATGGGCTGTGTCGTCAACGGCCCCGGCGAGGCCCGCGAGGCCGACCTGGGCGTCGCCTCGGGCAACGGCAAGGGACAGATCTTCGTCAAGGGCGAGATCATCAAGACCGTGCCCGAGTCGAAGATCGTCGAGACCCTCATCGAGGAAGCCCTCAAGATCGCCGAACAGATGGAGAAGGACGGCATCGCCTCCGGTGAGCCCGAGGTCTCCGTCAGCTGACCCCATGCCCTCCACGACAGCGCCCCGCCGGAGAAACCCTCCGGGCGGGGCGCTGTCCGTGAGCCAGGTCACCGGGTATCGCAGAGGCGGTTCACGGCCACGAGCGGCGTGCCACAGCCTCTTTGGGTACAGTGCGGAAATCAGCAGACCGCATGGTGAGGCCCCCTCGTGTTGACGCAGACCACCACCCGGGTCCTCGAACCCAGCGACCTCGGCGCCGCCCTCGCGGTGCTGGAGAGCGAACCCGTAGCCAACGCCTTCGTGACCTCCCGGGTCCAGATCGCCGGCCTCGACCCCTGGCGCCTGGGCGGCGAGATGTGGGGCTGGTACACGGGCGGCCACCTGCGGTCGCTCTGCTACTCGGGAGCCAACCTGGTCCCGATCTGCGCCACCCCCGAGGCCGTCCGGGCCTTCGCCGACCGCGCCCGCAGGGCCGGCCGCCGCTGCTCCTCGATCGTGGGACCGGCCGGGCCCACCGCACAGCTGTGGCGGCTCCTCGAACCGGGCTGGGGCCCCGCCCGCGAGGTCAGGGCCAACCAGCCGCTCATGGTCACCGAGAGCCCGTCCGCCGACGTGGCACCCGACCCCCTGGTCCGCCGCGTCCGCAAGGACGAGATGGACGTCCTCATGCCGGCCTGCGTCGCCATGTTCACCGAAGAGGTCGGCATCTCCCCGCTCGCCGGTGACGGCGGACTGCTCTACCAGGCCCGCGTCGCCGAGCTCATCGGCGCCGGCCGCTCCTTCGCCCGGATCGACGACGGCAAGGTCGTCTTCAAGGCGGAGATCGGCGCCACCACCGCACAGGCCTGCCAGATCCAGGGAGTCTGGGTCGCCCCCGAGTACCGCGGCCGGGGTCACTCCGAGACCGGCATGGCAGCCGTCCTGCGGTACGCGCTGGCCGACGTCGCACCCATCGTCAGCCTGTACGTGAACGACTACAACACCCCCGCACGCAAGGCCTACCGGCGCATCGGCTTCCGCGAGACCGGCGCGTTCATGAGCGTCCTGTTCTGATCCCGTGGCCGCCCCGCCCCGGCCCGTACCCCGTACCCCGCACCGCGCCAGGGACAGTAGGGTCTGCTCATGGCAGCAGCTTCCGGGGGAGGACCCCACACCACCGGCGTCCGGATCGGACCGATCGATCTCGCCGCACGCGTGGACGAGGCGCTCGCCGTGCAGGCCGTCGCCTTCGGACTCGGCCCCGAGGAGATCGAGGTACGACGCCACATCGTCCTCAGACACCTCGACCACCCCTGCGCCCGCGCGCTCGGCGCCCTGACCCCGGACGGCGGCCTCGTCGGATTCGTCTACGGCATGCCCAACGAGCGCGGTCAGTGGTGGTCCACCGTCGTCGAGCCCCACCTGCGGGCCACCGGCTCGGCGGGCTGGCTCGACGACTCCTTCGTGATCACCGAACTCCACGTCCACCCGGAGTTCCAGAACCGGGGCGTCGGCCGCGGCCTCATCACCACCATCACGGACGCCGTCGACCAGCCCCGCTCGATCCTCTCCGCCATCGACACGGACAGTCCCGCACGCGGTCTCTACCGGTCGCTCGGCTACCGCGACCTCGCCCGGCAGGTGCATTTCCCCAGCGCTCCCATGCCGTACGCGGTCATGGGAGCACCCCTTCCGCTGCTCCGCCCCGGGCGCGCCTGACGCAATCGATTTCCGCCCGCCGGTGCCGCCCGGCTAACCTCCTGCACATCACCCTTCCGAGCAGGAGTTCATCATGGCCCAGGTCCAGCGCATGTCCCGATTGATGATCAAGACACTGCGCGACGACCCGGCGGACGCCGAGACGCTCAACCACAAGCTCCTCGTCCGCGCCGGATACGTACGCCGCACCGCGGCCGGCATCTGGTCCTGGCTGCCGCTCGGCAAGAAGGTCCTGGAGAACATCACCCGCGTCGTCCGCGAGGAGATGGACGCCATCGGCGGCCAGGAGGTCCTGCTTCCCGCGCTCCTGCCCAAGGAGGCGTACGAGGCGAGCGGCCGGTACGATGAGTACGGCGACCTGCTGTTCCGGCTCCAGGACCGCAAGGGCGCCGACTACCTCCTCGGCCCGACGCACGAAGAGGTCTTCACCCAGGTCGTCAAGGACATGTGCTCGTCCTACAAGGACCTGCCCGTGATCCTGTACCAGATCCAGACCAAGTACCGCGACGAGGCCCGCCCCCGCGCCGGAGTGCTGCGCGGCCGCGAGTTCCAGATGAAGGACTCGTACTCCTTCGACACCACCGACGAGGGTCTCGCCGAGGCGTACCAACTGCACCGCGGCGCCTACATCCGGATCTTCGAGCGGCTCGGCCTCGACCACCGCATCGTCTCCGCGGTCTCCGGCGCCATGGGCGGCTCCGCCTCCGAGGAGTTCCTCGCTCCCGCGCCCGCCGGTGAGGACACCTTCGTCGACTGCCCGAACTGCGACTACGCAGCCAACACCGAGGCCGTGACGTTCAACGCCACCCCGGCCGACGGCTCGGCGACCGGCCCCGTGGAGGAGCTGGACACCCCCGACACCCCGACCATCGAGACCCTCGCCGCCCACCTCGGCGTCCCGGCCTCCGCCACCCTGAAGAACCTCCTGGTCAAGGTCGACGGCGAGATCGTGGCCGTGGGCGTGCCCGGCGACCGCGAGGTCGACCTCGGCAAGCTGGGCGAGCACCTCACCCCGGCCGTCGTCGAGCTCGTCACCGCCGAGGACTTCGTGGGCCGCCCCGACCTGGTCCGCGGCTACGTCGGACCGCAGGGTCTGGAGAAGGTCCGCTACATCGCCGACCCGCGCGTCGCCGCCGGCACCGCCTGGATCACGGGTGCCAACAAGGAGGGCAAGCACGCGAAGAACGTCGTCGCCGGCCGTGACTTCGAGGTCGACGACTACCTCGACGTCGTCGTCGTCGAGGCGGGCGACCCGTGCCCCAAGTGCGGCACCGGCCTCCAGGTGGACCGCGCCATCGAGATCGGCCACATTTTCCAGCTCGGCCGCAAGTACGCCGACATCTTCTCGCTCGACGTGCTCGGCCAGCAGGGCAAGCCCGTCCGGGTCACGATGGGCTCGTACGGCATCGGCGTCTCCCGCGCGGTGGCCGCGCTCGCCGAGCAGACCGCCGACGACAAGGGCCTGTGCTGGCCCCGCGAGATCGCCCCCGCCGACGTGCACGTCGTCGCCGCGGGCAAGGCGCTCCAGACCGAGCTCGCCCTCGACGTCTCCGAGAAGCTGAACGCCGCCGGCCTGCGCGTCCTGGTCGACGACCGTCCGGGCATCTCGCCCGGCGTCAAGTTCACCGACTCCGAGCTCATCGGCGTCCCGAAGATCCTGGTCGCCGGCCGCCGCTCGGCCGAGGGCGTCCTGGAGCTGAAGGACCGCCGCACCGGCGAGCGCGAGGAGCTCACGGTCGACGAGGCGATCGCCCGCCTCACCGAGCAGGACTGACCGCTCCGCCGCACCACGCGCAGGGCCCCGGCACGGAKMTCCGTGCCGGGGCCCTGCGCCGTGCGGACCTACAACCAGCCCGCGAACTCCAGCGTCACTTCGCCCTCCTGGCGGCGCCCGGCCGCCAGCGCCCGGGTGCCCGACTCCACCGCGCGGAACAGCGTCCAGCCGTGCAGCCGCTCCCGGTCCACATCCAGGGCGTCCGCGAGCTTCTTGATCCTGCGGCGGGCGGTCATCGCACCGCCGGGCGAGGCGATCAGGTCCTCGACCCGGTCCCGCACCAGCCGCGCCAGATCGTAGGCCCGCTCGCCGATCACCGGCTCGGGACCGACCGTCAGCCACGGCGCGCGTTCGCCGGAGAGCACCTTGCTCTGCCGGAAGTT
The DNA here is from genome assembly GCF_008042275.1 of Streptomyces sp. OR43. Lineage (GTDB taxonomy): Bacteria > Actinomycetota > Actinomycetes > Streptomycetales > Streptomycetaceae > Streptomyces. The sequence goes on from NZ_RDBK01000043.1 coordinate 3,741,483, forward strand.
GCCGTGCAGCAACAGGGTCTCGGGGGAGTGGGCGACCAGTTCCTCGCGCGCCGCCAGGGCCGCCGAGACCAGGGGCTCCAGGGCGGGATCGTCCGCCGCCGAGGCCCGCATCGCGTCGATGCGCTGCCCGGTCCGTCCGGTGACCGTCTCGAAAGCGTGCTCCGGGGGCGGTTCGACCCAGAGCCGCCGCACCGTACCGGCCGCCTCCAGGAGCGCCTTCGCCTCCGGGAGCGAGCGCAGCGACACCTCGGGATGCAGTCGCTCCAGCAGCAGCGATCCGCCCGCGGTCTCCGGCTCCGCCGTCTCGTCGGGGGCGGCGAGCAGTTGGACCGCGCCCCAGCCGTTCCAGTGCGCCAGCGCCGCCCGTTCGAGCTCCGGGGCCGCCCCGGCGGGCGCGAGCTTCAGCGCTGCCGGGGTGCCGTCGGTATCCCGTACCAGCAGGACCAGGCTGCTGCGCCCTCCCGGGGCGGCGACCCGTTCGACGGTCAGCTCCCGCCCGGCCGCGGCCAGCGCACGCTCGGTCAGCCCGGGTAGCTCCGCGAGCCAGTCCCCGGCGGCCGTATCCCCGTACGACTCGCCGAGCGCTCGCACCAGACGCTGCGGCGGTTCAAAACCCATACGTGCCGTGTTCCCTTTCAGAGCCTGCTTCAGTGCGTCGTGCCGGCTTCGGCCTGCGCACCGGTCCCGTCGGTACGGGACCCGTCCGCGGCCCGCTCGGCGAGCCCGGGAAAGGGTACGCCGCTGCCGCGCCAGCGGACCGCGCGCACCGCGGCCTCCCGCAGGGCGTCCGCCGCCGAGCGGCGCAACGGCCCCTCGGAGGCCCGTACGAGGTCGGAGTAGACATCCGCGACCCGGTCCTCCAGCACGGCGGCCAGGCGCACCGCCGCGGCGGCGTCCGGGACCGCGAACGGCAGAGCGTACGCGGGACCCGCGGCCACCGGGTCACCGCCCAGGTCGCGCACGGTGCGCACCAGCGCGTCGCGCCGGGCCCGGTGGGCGTGGTGCGCGGCGGYGGCCTCGGCGCGGCGGTCCGCGGCGACCCGGCCGCCGGCCACTCCGTAGCCGTACACAGCGGCGTGTTCGGCGGCCAGCGCCGACTGCGCGGCCTCCAGGGTCCCGTCCTCGCTCATGCCTTCGTCTCCTTGGCCAGTTCGGTCAGCAGGTAGGCGTGGGCCGAGGCCGCCGCCGCGACCGACGCGAGCAGCCGGGCCAGTTCCGGCGGAGCCTTCATCAGTGCCTGGGTGTGCGAGGCCGCGGCCCGGCGTTCCGCGGCGGCCAGCTCCCGGACCGCCGCCCGGGCGTCTCCGGTGCCGGGCCGGGTCCGGACGAGGCCGAGCGCCTCGCCGGGGCCCAGGGCCGTGATGTGGGCGCGGACGGCGTCCCGCAGCGGGGTGAGCCCGGCCGCGGTCGCCGGATGGGTCCGGACGACGGTCTCGTACTGGGCGAACAGCGAGGTGCTCACGCCGCGGGCCTGCGCCCGCAGCGAGGTCTCCGCCCGGTCCGCCGAGGAGCGGTCGGCCGCGGTCCGTGCGCCGGTCTGTGCGGAGCCCTTGCGTCCGGCGCTCTCCTGGTCCCCGCCGCTGCCGCAGCCGGCCAGCACCGCCCCCATGGCGATCGCTCCCGTCGCGGTCAGCGCACCCCTGCGCGTCGTCCCCGTGCGCCGCACTTGTTCTCCTTCGGGCCTGGACCTGTCTTGACTGGATCTGTCCGGAAGTGATCACGCGTTGGCGAGCGTACCCGCGCCCGGGGGGCCGACGGACAGCAACACCCCTTGGGACCGGATACCCTTTGACCAGACACGCGACGATCCCCACAACAGCACACGCGGCCGAGGAGTCACCCGGATGAGCACCACCCAGAGCGAGAGGCTGCGCGGGCTGGTCGAACCGCTCGTCAGCGCCGAGCAGCTGGATCTGGAAGAGATCGAAGTGTCCCGGGCCGGCCGTCGCCGGGTGCTGCGGATCATCGTGGACTCCGAGGAGGGCGTGGAGCTCGACGCCTGCGCGGATCTGAGCCGCGCGATCTCCGCCAAGCTCGACGAGACCGACGCGATGGGCGAGGACGAGTACGTCCTGGAGGTCAGCTCTCCCGGTGCCGACCGCCCGCTGACGGAGCACCGCCACTACGTACGAGCCACGGGCCGCCTGGCCCGGCTGACGCTCGACGAGGGCGGCGAGCTGGTGGCCCGCATCCTCGCGGTCGACGAAGAGGGCCTCGATCTCGAGGTGCCGGGCGTCAAGGGCCGCAAGCCCACGTCCCGCCGGATCGCCTTCGACGAGATCGCCAAGGCGCGCGTGGAGCTGGAATTCAACCGCAAGGACAAGAAGGAAGAGGAGGCGTAGCCGTGGACATCGATGTGAAGCTTCTGAAGGGCTTGGCGCAGGACAAGGAGATCCCGTTCGACGTGCTCGTCGAGGCGATCGAGTCGGCCCTCCTCATCGCGTACCACCGCACCGAAGGCAGCCACCGCAGGGCGCGTGTGGAGCTGGACGAGCGCGGCCACGTGACCGTGTGGGCCAAGGAGGACCCGGCCGACCTCGAGGAGGGCCAGGAACCCAAGGAGTTCGACGACACCCCGTCGGGCTTCGGCCGGATCGCCGCGACCACCGCCAAGCAGGTCATCCTGCAGCGGCTGCGCGACGCCGAGGACGACCGGACGTTCGGCGAGTACGCGGGCCACGAGGGCGATGTCGTGACCGGCGTCGTCCAGCAGGGCAAGGACCCGAAGAACGTCCTGGTCGACATCGGCAAGCTGGAAGCCATCCTGCCGGTGCAGGAGCAGGTGCCGGGCGAGGAGTACACCCACGGCCTGCGGCTGCGCACCTACGTCGTCCGCGTCGCCAAGGGTGTCCGCGGTCCGTCCGTGACGCTGTCGCGGACCCACCCCAACCTCGTGAAGAAGCTCTTCGCGCTGGAGGTCCCGGAGATCGCCGACGGTTCCGTCGAGATCTGCGCGATCGCCCGCGAGGCCGGTCACCGTTCCAAGATCGCCGTGCGCTCCACCCGCTCGGGTCTGAACGCCAAGGGCGCCTGCATCGGCCCGATGGGCGGACGTGTGCGCAATGTCATGGCCGAGCTGCACGGCGAGAAGATCGACATCGTGGACTGGTCGGACGACCCGGCCGAGATGGTCGCCAACGCACTGTCGCCCGCACGGGTGAGTGAGGTCGAGGTCGTTGACCTCGGCGCGCGTTCCGCCCGGGTCACCGTGCCCGACTACCAGCTGTCGCTGGCGATCGGCAAGGAAGGGCAGAACGCCCGTCTCGCCGCCCGTCTGACCGGCTGGCGCATCGACATCCGCCCGGACACCGAGACCGACGCCGAGCGCGACGTCGCGGACCGTGAGCGGGCCGAGCGGGCCCGGGAGCGCTCCGAGCGGCGCTGACTTGACGACGGTCCCGAAGGCCCGTCCGGACACCCGTCCGGACCGGGCCCGACGGGACGACAGGGAATAGATCCCGGCGGCACGCCGCTGAGATCACGACAACATCCGTTCGATTTTTGCCCCAAAGGGGTGAGGTCGGTACGGGGAGGTAGACTTAAACGTGTCTGGCCGGACGCACGCCCGCGCTTGCCCTGAGCGAACCTGTGTGGGATGCCGGGAGCGAGCGGCCAAGAGCGAGCTGCTGCGCATCGTGGTGGACGGGGACGCATGCGTCCCTGATCCTCGCGGTACGCTGCCCGGCCGGGGTGCCTATGTACACCCCGTCTCCGTCTGTCTGGACCTGGCGGTTCGCCGCCGGGCCTTCCCCCGGGCCTTCAAGGCCAAGGGGCCGTTCGACCCCGCTGCGGTGCAGCGGTTCGTCGAGCGGGTGACACCGTAAGAAATTGAACGGCACGGGTCCCCGTGCGGTCAGGTACCTCGCGAGTTGGAAGTAGGTCGAGATTGCGATGAGCACTCGATGAGTACGCGATGAGTACGCCCATGAAGTAGCGACGGTCCGGCGGTAACCCGGACCTAAAAGGAGCGAAGTGGCTAAGGTCCGGGTATACGAACTCGCCAAGGAGTTCGGGGTGGAGAGCAAGGTCGTCATGGCCAAGCTCCAAGAACTCGGTGAATTCGTACGTTCGGCGTCCTCGACGATCGAGGCGCCGGTTGTACGCAAGTTGACTGACGCACTGCAGGGGCCCGGCGGCAACGCCGGCAAGTCCGCTGCAAAGCCTGGCGCGCCCCGTAAGGCCGCCCCTGTGAAGCCCGCAGCGCCCTCCCCGGCCGCTGCGGCACGTCCCGGTGCCCCGAAGCCCGGCGCACCGGCTCCCAAGCCGGCCGCTGCCGAAGCCCCGGCGAGCACCACCCCCGCTGCGCCCTCCGCGCCGTCGGCGGGCCCGCGTCCGGGCCCCAAGCCCGCGCCGAAGGCCGCCCCGGTCACCCCGGTGCCCGCAGCCGAGTTCTCGGCTCCGGCTCCGGCCCAGCCGGCAGCACCGCAGCAGCAGCAGGCCCCGCGTCCCGCGGGTGCCACCCCGGGCCCCCGTCCCGCCGCTTCCCGTCCGGCTCCGGCCGGCGGTCAGCGCGACGGTGGCCAGCGTGACGGCGGCCGCGGTGGAGAGCGTGGCGCCGAGCGCCCCGCACGCCCCGCGGGCCAGGGCGCCCCGCGCCCCGGCGGCGCACGTCCGGCCGGTCCCCGTCCGGGCAACAACCCCTTCACCTCCGGTGGCTCGACGGGCATGGCCCGTCCGCAGTCGCCCCGTCCCGGCGGCGCCCCGCGTCCCGGTGGCGGCTCGGAGCGCCCCGGCGCCCCGCGTCCGCAGGGCGGCCCCGGCGGCGCCCCGCGCCCGCAGGGCCAGGGTCAGGGCGGTGCACGTCCGTCTCCCGGCGGCATGCCGCGCCCGCAGTCCCCTCGTCCCGGCGGCGCCCCCGGCGCCGGCGGTAACCGTCCCAACCCGGGCATGATGCCGCAGCGTCCCGCTGCCGGCCCGCGTCCCGGTGGTGGCCCCGGCGGTGGCCGTGGTCCCGGTGGCGGCGGCGGTCGTCCCGGCGGCGGTGGCGGCGCAGGCCGTCCCGGTGGCGGCGGCTTCGCAGGCCGTCCGGCCGGTCCCGGTGGCGGTGGCGGCGGCTTCGCCGGTCGTCCCGGTGGCGGCGGTGGCGGTGGCGGCGCAGGCCGTCCCGGTGGTGGCGGCGGCTTCGGCGGTCGTCCCGGCTTCGGTGGACGTCCCGGCGGCCCCGGTGGCCGTGGTGGCACGCAGGGCGCCTTCGGCCGCCCCGGCGGTCCCGCGCGTCGTGGTCGCAAGTCGAAGCGGCAGAGGCGCCAGGAGTACGAGGCCATGCAGGCCCCGTCGGTGGGCGGCGTCATGCTGCCTCGCGGCAACGGACAGGCTGTCCGGCTGTCGCGCGGTGCCTCCCTCACCGATTTCGCCGAGAAGATCAACGCCAACCCGGCGTCGCTCGTCGGCGTGATGATGAACCTCGGCGAGATGGTCACTGCCACGCAGTCCGTCTCCGACGAGACGCTGAAGCTCCTCGCGGACGAGATGAACTTCGTCCTCGAGATCGTCAGCCCCGAGGAGGAGGACCGCGAGCTGCTCGAGTCCTTCGACATCGAGTTCGGCGAGGACGAGGGCGGCGAAGAGGCCCTGGTCTCCCGTCCGCCGGTCGTGACCGTCATGGGTCACGTCGACCACGGTAAGACCCGACTGCTGGACGCGATCCGCAAGACGAACGTCATCGCGGGCGAGGCCGGCGGCATCACGCAGCACATCGGTGCGTACCAGGTCGGTGCCGAGGTCAACGGCGAGGACCGCCGTATCACCTTCATCGACACCCCGGGTCACGAGGCGTTCACCGCCATGCGTGCTCGTGGTGCGAAGTCCACCGACATCGCGATCCTCGTGGTGGCGGCGAACGACGGTGTGATGCCCCAGACGATCGAGGCGCTGAACCACGCCAAGGCGGCCGACGTGCCGATCGTGGTCGCGGTCAACAAGATCGACGTCGAGGGCGCGGACCCGACCAAGGTGCGCGGTCAGCTCACCGAGTTCGGTCTGGTGGCCGAGGAGTACGGCGGCGACACGATGTTCGTCGACATCTCCGCGAAGCAGGGCCTCAACATCGAGGCTCTTCTGGAGGCCGTCGTCCTCACCGCCGACGCCTCGCTCGACCTGCGGGCCAACCCGGAGCAGGACGCGCAGGGTATTGCGATCGAGTCCCACCTCGACCGCGGCCGCGGTGCCGTCGCGACCGTCCTCGTCCAGCGAGGCACGCTGCGCGTCGGCGACACGATGGTCGTGGGCGACGCCTACGGCCGCGTGCGCGCCATGCTCGACGACAAGGGCGAGAACGTCGAGGAAGCGGGTCCCTCGACCCCCGTCCTCGTGCTGGGTCTCACCAACGTGCCGGGTGCCGGCGACAACTTCCTGGTCGTCGACGAGGACCGTACGGCCCGTCAGATCGCCGAGAAGCGTGCCGCTCGTGAGCGCAACGCCAACTTCGCCCGCAAGGGTGTCCGGTTCTCCCTGGAGAACCTGGACGAGGCGCTCAAGGCCGGTCTGGTCCAGGAGCTCAACCTCATCATCAAGGGCGACGCGTCCGGTTCGGTGGAGGCTCTCGAGTCCTCGCTGCTCCAGCTCGACGTCGGTGAAGAGGTCGACATCCGGGTCCTGCACCGCGGTGTGGGTGCGGTCACCGAGTCGGACATCGACCTGGCGACCGGCTCCGACGCCATCGTGATCGGCTTCAACGTGCGCGCCGCAGGGCGTGCCGCGCAGATGGCCGACCGCGAAGGTGTGGACGTCCGGTACTACTCGGTCATCTACCAGGCGATCGAAGAGATCGAAGCGGCCCTCAAGGGCATGCTCAAGCCGGAGTACGAAGAGGTCGAGCTCGGTACGGCGGAGATCCGCGAGATCTTCCGCTCGTCCAAGCTGGGCAACATCGCCGGTGTGCTGGTCCGGTCCGGCGAGGTCAAGCGCAACACCAAGGCGCGCCTGCTGCGCGATGGCAAGGTCATCGCGGAGAACCTCAACATCTCCGGTCTGCGCCGCTTCAAGGACGACGTCACCGAGATCCGCGAAGGCTTCGAGGGCGGTATCAACCTCGGAAACTTCAACGACATCAAGATCGACGACGTCATCGCGACGTACGAGATGCGCGAGAAGCCGCGAGGCTGACCCGTACCTCAACAGTCGGGGCCGGTCGACGGACGTATATCCGTCGATCGGCCCCGGCCGTTCCGTGTACGGTTCTTGTGTCCCTGCCAATCACCGGCGGGGCGCGAACCCGAACCGGCGGGACATCCGGACACACATGTATGTGGGGACACTGTCCTTCGATCTGCTTCTCGGCGACGTACGGTCGCTGAAGGAGAAGCGCTCCATAGTCCGTCCGATCGTTGCCGAGCTCCAGCGCAAGTACGCGGTGAGCGTGGCGGAGACGGGCGGGCAGGACCTCCATCGCAGGGCCGAGATCGGCCTCGCCGTGGTCTCCGGGGAAACCGGACACCTCACAGACGTACTCGACCGGTGCGAGCGGTTGGTCGCCGGCCGGCCGGAGGTGGAGCTGCTGTCCGTACGGCGGCGGCTGCACAGCGACGAAGACGATTGAGCAGGACCGGCCGGGAATCGGGGGTGGGCGACGCCACCCCGGTTCCCGGGCCGTTCAAAGTGAGAAGGAGACGGACCAGTGGCCGACAACGCGCGGGCTAAGAAGCTGGCGGACCTCATCCAGGAGGTGGTCGCCGAGAAACTGCAGCGTGGAATCAAGGACCCGCGCCTGGGTACGCACGTGACCATCACGGACACCCGCGTCACCGGCGACCTGCGGGAGGCCACGGTCTTCTACACGGTCTACGGCGACGACGAGGACCGGGCGAGCGCGGCGGCCGGGCTGGAGAGCGCCAAGGGCATCCTGCGCTCCGCGGTCGGCTCGGCGGCGGGGACGAAGTTCACCCCCACGCTCTCCTTCGTGGCGGACGCGCTGCCGGAGAACGCCAAGGCGATCGAGGACCTCCTCGACCGCGCACGGGCCTCCGACGCCAAGGTGCGCGAGGCGTCCTCGGGCGCCACGTACGCGGGCGACGCGGACCCGTACCGCAAGCCGGAGGACGAGACCGACGAGGACACTGCCTCCGAATGACAGCGCAGAACAAGACGCCGGATGGGTTGGTCATCGTTGACAAGCCGTCCGGCTTCACTTCGCACGACGTCGTCGCCAAGATGCGCGGCATCGCCCGGACCCGCCGGGTCGGCCACGCCGGCACGCTGGACCCGATGGCGACCGGCGTACTCGTGCTCGGCGTCGAGAAGGCCACCAAGCTCCTCGGCCATCTCGCGCTGACCGAGAAGGAGTACCTCGGTACGATCCGGCTCGGCCAGGACACCGTTACGGACGACGCGGAGGGCGAGATCACCTCCTCCACCGACGCCTCCGGTGTCACGCGCGAGGGCATCGACGCGGGGGTCGCCGCCCTGACCGGCGCCATCATGCAGGTGCCGTCCAAGGTCAGCGCCATCAAGATCGACGGCAAGCGGTCCTACGCACGGGTGCGTGGCGGCGAGGAGTTCGAGATCCCGGCCCGTCCGGTGACCATCTCGTCCTTCCACGTCTACGACGTACGCGAGGCGGTGGCCGAGGACGGCACCCCGGTGGTCGACCTGGTCGTCTCGGTGGTCTGCTCGTCGGGTACGTACATCCGGGCGATCGCCCGCGACCTCGGCGCCGGGCTGGGCGTGGGCGGGCATCTGACCGCCCTGCGGCGCACCCGCGTCGGTCCGTACGGTCTCGACGGGGCGCGGACGCTCGACCAGCACCAGGAGGAGCTCGTCGTGATGCCGGTGGCCGAGGCCGCCGACTCGGCGTTCCCCCGCTGGGACGTCGACGAGAGGCGGGCCAAGCTGCTGCTCAACGGTGTGCGGCTCGACATGCCCGCGTACCCGCCGGGGCCGGTCGCGGTCTTCGGGCCCGACGGGACGTTCCTGGTCCTCGTCGAGGAACAGAAGGGCAAGGCCAAGAGCCTCGCCGTCTTCGCCTGACACCCCGGGGCTCATGGCCCTGTCGTGGAGCGGGCAGCGCCCCTGTGCCCGCTCCACGACCCCCCCACCGGATTCTGTCCGGCGAACGCCTCTGATTCACCCCAACGGGCAGGCGCTCGGAGTGAATCGGGGGTGCAAACGGGGCGCTTTTACCCTGATCGCTCTTCGCGCCGATCACCGTCGCCCTACCGTCGGATCATGGGATGCGGGGACCGGACGACGCTGGTACGACTGTGCGATCCGGCGGGCAGGCCGCGGGGGACGGGCTTCGTCGCGGACGGCCGGGGAACGGTGGTGACCAGTCACGAAGCGGTCGACGGCCTCCCGCACCTCCTGTTGCACGGCGTGGACGGCCGCAGCTGCCGCGTCGAGGCCCACGAGATCACCGCACTGCCGGAACTGGACCTCGCGCTGCTGCCCACCGGCGGACCGGACACGCTCGGCGTGGTGCCCCTGCCGATCGCCCCTCGGGAGCGGATCGACGCCGGCGCCTATGTGACGATCGCCGCGCACGGCGTCCGCGAGGCACGCGTGCTCGGCGCGACCGCGGCGGCCTACACCGCGGGCGGCCGTACCCACACGATCGTCCGGGTCCTGGAACTGGCCCTCGGTACGGACGGCAGCGATGCCCTCAGGCTCCGCGGCGCGGCCGTGGGCGGGCCCGTGTTCGACCCGGACAGCGGCGCGGTCATCGCGGTCCTGGGCACCGCCCTGCACACGGGGCACGCCGCCGCCGGCTGCGCGGTGCCGCTGGCCGGCCCGGACCGCGACGGCCCGCTCGCCGCGCTGCTGCGGCGCAACGCGACGGAGGTGCCCGGATACGGAACCGGTCTGAACATGGCGGGTGCGCTCCAGCTCACCGCCATGTCGGTCGGCTCCGCGGGCGGCCCGAGCGCCTGGCCCGACCCGGTGGAACGGCCCGACGCCCTCGCGGAGTTCAACGACTTCGCGGCGGCGGGCCAGGGCGGGGACGGGGCAGCACCCGCGGTGGTCCTCGGCCTGGTCGGGGCGCCGGGCACCGGCCGCACCACGGAACTCGCCGCGCTCGCCGCCCGGCGGACCCGGGGCCCGGTGCCCGCGCCCACCCTGTGGCTGCGCGGCGCCGACCTGCTGGCCGACGACACCTCCGTGGCCGACGCGATCGCCCGCACCCTCCAGCAGGCGGGGCGCATCGTCACCGCCGCCGGAGCCGTGGGCGACATGGCGGCCGCCACCCCCGAGCGGGTGGCCGGGCTGGCCGCGGACGCCGGCAGCCCGCTGCTCGTCCTGCTGGACGGCCCCGAGGAGATGCCGCCCGTCCTGGCGCACCGGCTGGCCCGGTGGACGGCGGGCTCCGCCGACTGGCTGCGCGCCCACAGGGCTCGCCTGGTCGTCGCGTGCAGGCCCGAGCACTGGGAGACCGCGGGTGCGCTCTGGCCGCCGGAGGCGCTGCACCGACCGGCCCGTCCCGCCAGGCGGCTGCCCTCGGCGGTCCGCATCGGCGACCTGACCGTGGGCCAGGCCGAACGGGCCAGAGAGCGCTACGGCCTTCCGCCCGACGCGCTCGCCGTCGGCCACGACCGGCATCCGCTCACGCTGCGACTGCTCGCCGAAGTGCGCGGGGCCCTGCCGGCGGGCGCCCCCGGACGCCCCGACACCGAAGAGGTCTTCGGCGCCCACCTGGACCTCATGTGCCTGCGCATCGCGGTCCGGATCGCCGCCCAAGTGCGTCCCGCACCGCACGGCACGGCGGTGCGGCGGCTGGCGGCGCGGGTGGCGGGCCAGGTCCACGAGGCGGCCCGGCGCTGCCTGGGGCCGGGGCAGGGCGAACTGGACCGGGTCGCGTTCGAGGAGGTCTTCCCGTGGCGCACGGGCTGGGCGTCGGCGGTGCTGGCCGAGGGCCTGCTGGTCCCGGCGGGAGCGGGCTACCGGTTCGCCCACGAGGAGCTGGGCGACTGGATCCAGGGAGCGCATCTGGACCTGGACGCGGCGCTGCGGGCACTGGTGCACCGGTGGCACGCGGACGCGGCTGCGGGGGAGGGCGTGGACCGGGTACCGCATCCGCGCCGGCCGGGTGGGCAGGTCGTGTCTCGGGTGTCTGCGCCGGAGCAGCCGCACCCGCGCGGGCCGAGCGTGCAGGCTGCACCTCAGGTGCCCGCGCCGGAGCAGCCACACACCCTTCCCGTGCCGCGCCACCGGATCGGCCCGGTGATCCAGGCACTCCTCCTCCTGGGCCGCCGCCAGGGCCCGGCCGCGCTGGCCCACCGGCTGGCCGACCTGATCGAGGCGCTGGACCGGCTCTCGGCGGGGGAGACCGGGCAGGCCGCTCAGGCCGCTCAGGAGGCCGGTCAGGCCGCGGAGACCGCGCCGGGCGCACCCGCCGCGACGGCCGCACCCGGCGTACAGGCCCCACCGGCCCCACCCGCCGCACAGGCCCTGCAGCACAGCGAGGACGCCGCACAGGCCGGCCATGCCGCGGAGACCTCACCGGCCCTGGCGGGCGGCGCCGGTGCGCCCTTTCCCGACGCGCGCTGGTGGGCCGGGCATCTGCTGGCCGAGACGCTGCTGCGGGTCCCCGACGCCCGTCCGCACCTCGGGGTGCTCCGGGTGCTCGCCGGGCGGATCGTCCGCAGCTCCGCCGATGCGGGCGGCACCGGTGCGCGAGGCGCGTACGCCGAGTTCGGGCCGTGGTTCTGGCGGCGGCTGCGGCTGCCGGAGGCGGACCGGATGGATCTGTTCCGGCGGCTCGTCCCCGCCGACGGGCCACCGCGCACCGGACGGGACGACAACGGCAACGGCGACGGCGAGCGGTTCCTGGACGCCGTGGCCCGTCGGCTCGCCGCCCATCCGCGCACGCTCCAGCCGCTCCTGTGCGCCTGGTTCACCGACGAGCGCCCGCTCGCGGCCGACGCGGACGTCGTCCCGCGCCCCACCGTCGCGGCGGCCGCGCAGGCACTTCTCCACGCCCGCCGCGACCTCGCCGTGGACGACCTGGCCGACGCGCTCGTCTCCTGCGGCCACCCCCGCGCCGACGAACTGCTCGCCGCGCTGGCCGAGGACGAACCGGCGGCGCTCTGCCGGGCCGTCGAACGGTGGTCGCGCGACGACGACCGACGGGCCCGCCGGATCGCCGCGGCTTCGTACGCGGCGCTCGTCGCCCCGCAGCTGACCCAGGACACGGACCGCGCCCTGCTGCGCCGAGCCGCGCTCGCCCTGCTGGCCCGCCCGGCCGACACCGATCTGCACGGCGCCGTGCTCGCCCTGCTCGTAGCCGATCCGCAGACCCGGGACCGCTATCTGCCGCAAGCCCTGCGGGCCTTCGTCGCGGACGGGCCCAAGGTGACCGCCGCCGCGCTCGCCGTCGCGCTGCCCACCCATCCCGAGCCGGTGCTGGCCGCGTACCGGGAGCGGCTCGTACGGCCCGGGGACGGCGCGGGCGAGGCGCTCCGCGCCCTCGCCGGGATCGACGCCCCCGCGCTGGCGCTGCACACCGCCGGGCTCGTCCGCGCCTACGTCGACAGCCACCCGGAGGACACCTCGCACACCGCCGCGTACGTCGACCGCAGGCTGGAGCAGGGGGCCGCCGCCCGGGCGCTGCTGCTTCCCCTGCTGACCGGACTGCTCCGGGACCGGCCGCCGGCCCCGCCGGTCCGGGGCGCGCTCGCCGGGGTTCTCGCCTCACCCGGCAGCCCCGCGTCGCAGCCGTCGCGGGACACCCTGCTGGAGGTGCTGCTGGACTTCGAGCAGGGCGGCGGCCAACGGGACCCGATCGTGCTGGAGGCCCTGCTGCGGGCCGCCGCGACCGGCTGTGCGGGGCGGCCACGGGTCCGCACCCGGGCGCTCGTCCACCGCACCGGGATGCTGCTGCTCCGTACCCCGGAGGGGGCCGGCCTGTTCGACCGGCTGCTGGTCGCACTCGCCCGGGACGTACCCGGGTTCGGTGCCCTGGTCGTCGAGTGGCTGGCCGACGCCCCGCAGGAGTGGGCGGCGGTCATCGGCCCCAGCGCGCGGCGTACGGTCGAGGGGTTCGAGGGCGGGCCGGGATCCCCGATGACCATGCCGATGCAGGCCGCAGGGCGTGAGCATGGCAGTCTTAGACCTGCGTAAGAGACAAACCCACGTACACAGGTTCGGGCGAGGAGCGGTCAGAGTGCAGCGCTGGCGTGGCTTGGAGGACATCCCCCAGGACTGGGGACGCAGCGTCGTCACCATCGGCTCCTATGACGGGGTGCACCGCGGACACCAGCTGATCATCGGCCGGGCCGTCGAGCGGGCCCGTGAGCTGGGGGTGCCGTCGGTCGTGGTGACGTTCGACCCGCATCCCAGCGAGGTCGTCCGCCCCGGCAGCCATCCGCCGCTGCTCGCCCCGCACCACCGCCGTGCGGAACTGATGGCCGAGCTCGGCGTGGACGCGGTGCTGATCCTGCCGTTCACCACCGAGTTCTCGAAGCTCGCTCCGGCCGACTTCATCGTCAAGGTGCTCGTCGACAAACTGCACGCCCAGCTGGTCATCGAGGGCCCCAACTTCCGGTTCGGGCACAAGGCCGCCGGAAACGTGCGGTTGCTCAGCGAGCTCGGTGACACCTACGACTACCGCGTCGAGGTCATCGACCTGCGGGTGCGCGGCGAGGCCGGCGGCGGCGAGCCGTTCTCCTCGACCCTGACCCGGCGCCTGGTCGCCGAGGGGGACGTGGCCGGCGCCGCGGAGATCCTCGGCCGTCCGCACCGCGTCGAGGGCATCGTCGTCCGCGGTGCGCAGCGAGGACGTGAACTCGGCTTCCCCACCGCGAACGTGGAGACCCTGCCGCACACCGCGATCCCCGCCGACGGCGTGTACGCGGGCTGGCTGGAGGTGAACGGCGAGGCGATGCCCGCCGCGATCTCGGTCGGCACCAACCCGCAGTTCGACGGCACCGAACGGACGGTGGAGGCGTACGCGATCGACCGCGTCGGCCTCGACCTGTACGGCCTGCACGTCGCCGTGGACTTCCTCGCGTATGTACGCGGCATGCTGAAGTTCGACTCGATCGACGATCTGCTCGTGGCGATGGCCGCCGATGTGAAGCGGTGCAGCGAGCTGATCTCCGCGTACGACCGGGGCTGAGAACCTCGCCCGCACCTACGGCTCCGGCCGGGACCCTGTGACAGCGGTCCCGGCCGGAGCCGTATCGGCAGGAGTCAGCTGTTGAGTTCCTCCAGCGTCTTCCCCTTGGTCTCCACGGCGAACAGCGCGATCACCGCGCCCACCGCCGCCACACAGCCCAGCTGGGTGAAGACCATCGTGAGACCGGCACCCGAGCTGATGATCGCGCCGACCACGATCGGTCCCAGGATGACTCCGAGCCGGTTCCACACCCCGCCGAACGACGCTCCGCGTGCCCGGCTGCGGGTCGGGTAGAGCTCGGGCGTGTAGAGGTAGAGGCTCACGTTGGTGGCGAAGACGAAGAGCGTGGTGACCGAGGCCCACATCGCGACCTGGCCACCGGACGTGGCACCCGAGACGGCCAGCGCGAACAGGGCGACGGCCGCCCCGCCGAGGCCGACGGTCAGGGACACCCGGCGGCCCACCCTGTCGATGACGAGCGCGACCAGCAGACAGCCGATCAGGCCCGTCACATTGCTCAGCAGCGCGTAGTTGAGCGCGGTACGCAGATCGAGGCCGAACTCCTTGGTGTACAGCGAGGGCAGCCAGGTGGCGATGCCGTGGTTGACGTAGTACGCGACGAACCACAGCGCCGACACCACGGCCGTGCGCCGCAGGTAGCGGCCCGTGAACAGATCCCGCAGTCCGCCCCGGGAGGTCTCGACGGCCGTCGCCGGGCCCGGTGCCGGGAGCGGGGCACCGGTCGACTTCGCCACGTCCTTCTCGATCCGGGCGATGACCCGTTCCGCCTCCGTGACCCGGCCCCGGGAGAGCAGCCAGCGGGGCGACTCCGGGACCTGGCGGCGCAGGACGACGACGAGGAGGACGGGCAGGGCGCCGATCACGAACATCACCCGCCAGCCGAAGCTGGGCACCACCCAGCTCGCGACGAGCGTGGCCGTGGCGAGGCCGGCCGGGAAGATGAGTTCGTAGAGCAGCACGAAGCGGCCCCGGTGATCAGCACGGGCGATCTCGTTGATGTACGTGGCGGCGACCGGCACGACACCGCCGATGCCGAGGCCCTGAACGAACCGGAAGAGCGTGAAGAGGGCGAAGCCGGGCGAGAACGCGACGGCGAGGCTGGCCAGCGCGGTCACGGCGACACCCAGCGCGACGGTGTTCACCCGGCCGATCCGGTCGCCGAGCCAGCCGGCGACGAGCGCCCCCAGCAGCATGCCGACGGAACCGCTGGTGACGATCATCGTGCCCTGGCCGGTGCTCAGCTTCCACTGTTCGGTCAGGACGGGCAGCGCGGAGGCGGTCAGCAGCTGGTCGAACGCCTCGAAGAAGGTGACGGTTCCGATCAGTGTGCGGACCTTGATGTGCCAGCGAGAGCTCGGCAGGCGTTCGAGTCTGGCCGAGACGGAGCTCACGGCGGGGCCGTTGGCCACGATTGACATGGGGATCCTTCCGCGAACAGGAGTTGCGGTGACCCTAGGAAGAAGTGTCTTAGCGGTCAATAACTAAGTGCTTAAATGTTACGAGAGGTTCCCGGCGTCCAGGGCCCGGAGACCGGTGCCGGTTGTATCGTGAACACCTCACCGCTGCGCCGGGCGTGGTGGGTCCGGAAGGAGGCGCGGGGGGCGCGGCACCGCACCGTCCCCGCCATCGCACATGACGCGTAGAGCATCCGGCCGCCCCGACGCGGTCGACCTCGTCCTTGAGCAGTGGAAGCGTGAACTCCCCGGCCTGGACGCCTCGCCGATGGAGGTGCTCGGCAGGCTTCACCGCAGCTTTCTGCGGTACCAGGGGCTGCTGTCCGAACTCTTCGAATGCTTCGACCTGAACATGGCCTCCTTCGATGTGCTGGCCGCCCTGCGCAGGTCAGGGCCGCCGTACCGGCAGACCGCCGGTCAGCTCGCGGACATCGCGCTGGTCACCACGGGCGGCATCACGCTGCGGCTGGACCGCCTGGAGAAGGCCGGTCTGGTGACCAGGGAGCGTGACGCGAAGGACCGCAGAGTCGTGTACGCGTGCCTCACCGAGCGGGGTGCCGAGATCGCCGACACGGTCGCCGTCGCACACTTCGCCAACGAGGAACGGATGCTCGCCGAACTCTCCGGACCCGAACGGCGCCGGCTGGGCGAACTGCTCGGCAAGCTCGAACGCTCGCTGGAGACGGCGGAACGGACACCGCCCGACCGGGCCGCGCTGATGGCGTCCGTACGGCGGGATCCGATGCATAATCCATAGCACTCACCGTCTGAGTGCTCAGGCTTTGCCCCAGGGGGACGTGCCGGAGGCCGGTGCGCCGGCCCGGAGGAGGTTCGTACCGTGCGTGAGCTGCTGTCGGAACTGCGCTCCTGGGACGAGGCCGGAACACCCTTCGCGCTGGCGACCGTCGTCTCCGTCCGCGGCAGCGCCCCACGGGCGCCCGGCGCCATGATGGCCGTGACCGCCGACGGCGCGGTGGCGGGCAGCGTCTCCGGGGGCTGTGTCGAGGGAGCGGTGTACGAGGTGGCGGGCGAGGTGCTCGCCACGGGCGCCCCACAGCTGCAGTCGTACGGAATCAGCGACGACGAGGCCTTCGGCGTGGGACTGACCTGCGGTGGAACCATCGACGTCCTCGTCGCCCCCTACACCGCGGCGGCCGACCGCTCCTGGCTCCGGGAGGTGGGGGAGACCGTCGCACGCGGCGAACCGGTCGCCGTGGCCACCGTCCTCCCGGACGGCGCCGGAGCGGGCGCCAGACGGGTGGTCCGGGCGGACCGGGCCGAGGGCTCGCTCGGCGACGAAGGGCTCGACGCGGCCGTCACCGACGACGCCCGGGGCCTCCTCGCCCAGGGTGCGACCGGCCGGCAGTGGTACGGGTTCCACGGTGAGCGCCGCATGCAGGACGTGTCCGTCTTCATCCAGACGTACGCGCCACCGCCCCGCATGATCGTCTTCGGCGCCATCGACCACGCGGCGGCCACCGCACGCATCGGGTCCTTCCTCGGCTACCGGGTCACCGTGTGCGACGCGCGCCCGGCCTTCGCGACCCGTGAGCGCTTCCCCACCGCCGACGAGGTCGTCCGCGCCTGGCCGCACACCTACCTGTCGGACACGGACGTCGACGAGCGCACCGTCCTGTGCGTGCTCACCCACGACCCGAAGTTCGACGTGCCCCTGTTGGTCGCCGCGCTGCGCACACCGGCGGCCTACATCGGGGTGATGGGCAGCCGGCGCACCCATCGCGACCGGCTGGCACGGCTCCGGGAAGAGGGCGTGAGCGACGCGGACCTCGCACGGCTGGCCTCGCCCGTCGGGCTCGATCTCGGCGCCCGTACACCGGAGGAGACCGCCGTATCGATCGCCGCGGAGATCATTCAGCATCGCTGGGGCGGCACGGGACGCCCGCTCGGTGAACTCTCCGGCGCGATCCACCACGGCCGGCCCTAGCGGGCGGGCTCCGCACCGGAGGCCCGCCCGCACTCCCTAGGGCCGCGCCGCCGCCCCGCTCGCCCAGTGGCACGCCACCTGCGTCTCGCCGCCGCCCGCGAGCACCGGCAGGTCCTTCGTGTGGCAGGCGTCCGCGACACCCGCCCGCTCCGCCTCGCCCGAGGCCAGGACCTGGCAGCGCAGATGGAAGCGGCAGCCCGACGGAACCTTGGACGGGTCCGGCGGCTCACCGGTCAGCACCACCGGCTCGCCCTCGGCCTCCGGCAGCACCGACAGCAGCGCCTGGGTGTACGGATGCTGCGGAGCCGTGAGGATCTGCTCCACGTCGCCCGTCTCCACGATCCGGCCGAGATACATCACCGCCACCCGGTCCGCGATGTTCCACGCGAGACCGAGGTCGTGCGTGACCACCAGCGCGGACAGGCCCAGTTCGTCCCGCAGGCGCAGCAGCAGCGCCAGGATCTCGCCGCGCACCGAGGCGTCCAGCGAGGCCACCGGCTCGTCCGCCACGATCAGTTCGGGCTCCAGGACCAGCGCGCCCGCGATCACGACCCGCTGACGCTGACCGCCCGACAGCTCGTGCGGGTAGCGGAGGAAGAACCGCTCCGGAGGCCGCAGCCCCGCCCGGGACAGGGCGTTCGTCACGGCCTCCCGCTCGTCGCCGCCGTACCGGTGGATCCGCAGGCCCTCGGCCACCGCGTCGTACACCGTGTGCCGCGGGTTCAGCGAACCGCTGGGGTCCTGCAGCACCAGCTGGACCCGCTTGCGGTACGCCTTCAGCGCCCGGCTGCCGTAGTCGAGCGGCTTCCCGTCGAAGGTGACCTGCCCGCCCGTCGGCGGGACCAGGCCGAGCAGCGAGCGGGCCAGCGTCGTCTTGCCGCAGCCCGACTCGCCGACCAGCGCGACGATCTCGCCCGGCCTGATGTCCAGGTCGACCCCGTCCACGGCGCGGGCCTGGCCGGCGCCGTGCCTGCCGGGGAACGAGACCCGCAGATCCCGCGCACTGAGCAGGTCCGTGGTGGTGGTCATGATGTGCTCCTTGCTTCCTCGGCGCCCTGCGGGGTCACGGCCCCGTCGGGCCCCACCAGCACGCAGGCGGCCTCCCGTCCGGGCCCCGCCATCCGCAGTTCCGGGTCCTGCGTGGTGCAGGAGTCCAGCGCCACCGTGCAGCGCGGATGGAACGTGCAGCCGGCCGGCAGCGCCGACGGGTCGGGCGGGTCGCCCGGCAGCCCACGGGGCGCGAACCGCGAGGACGGGTCCCCGATCCGCGGGAAGGCGCCCGACAGGGCCTTGCTGTACGGATGGTGCGCCCGCTCGTAGACCTCGGACGCCGGGCCCTGTTCCACGACCCGTCCCGCGTACATCACCGCGAGCCGGTCGCAGGTGTCCGAGAGCACCGCCAGGTCATGACTGATCATGATCAGTCCGAGGTCCTGCTCGGAGACCAGCTGCTCGATCAGCCGCAGGATCTGGGCCTGGATCATCACGTCGAGGGCCGTCGTCGGCTCGTCCGCGATGATCAGGCCCGGATCGCAGGCGAGCGCCATCGCGATCATCACGCGCTGCCGCTGCCCGCCCGAGAGCTCGTGCGGATAGGCGTCCGCCCGGGCGGCGGGCAGACCCACCTGCTCCAGCAGCTCACCGGCACGCTTGCGTGCCGCGGCCTGCGTCGTCTTCCTGTGCAGGACGATCGGCTCCGCGATCTGGTCCCCGATGCGGTGCACCGCGTTCAGCGAGTGCATCGCGCCCTGGAAGACGATCGACGCGCCCGCCCAGCGCACGGCCCTGACCTGCCCCCACTTCATGGCGAGGACGTCCTCGCCGTTCAGCAGGATCTCGCCGGTGACCTTCGTGCCCGCGGGCAGCAGCCGCAGCAGCGCGAGCGCCAGGGTGGACTTCCCGCACCCCGACTCCCCGGCGATGCCGAGCTTCCTGCCCGCGTCGACCTCCAGGTTCACCCCGCGGACCGCCTGGGCCCCGCCGGCGTACGTCACCGTCAGATCGCGTACCTGGAGAAGAGGCGTCTTACGGATGCTCGTCGTGCTCAACGGGCCACCCCCAGCTTGGGATTGAGGACGGTCTCGATGGCGCGCCCGCACAGGGTGAACGCCAGGGCCACGAGCGCGATGGCGATACCGGGCGGCGCCAGGTACCACCAGTCGCCCGCGCTCACCGCACCGGCTTCGCGTGCGTCCTGGAGCATGCCGCCCCAGGAGGTGATGGTCGGGTCGCCCAGGCCGAGGAAGGCCAGCGTGGCCTCCGTCAGGATCGCGCTGGAGATGACCAGCGTGGTCTGCGCGAGCACCAGCGGCATCACGTTCGGCAGGACGTGCCGCAGCATGATGTGTCCGTGCCCGCCGCCCAGCGCGCGGGCGCGCTCGATGTAGGGGCGGGACTCCACGGCGAGGGTCTGCGCCCGCACCAGCCGGGCGGTCGTCGGCCAGGTCGTGACGCCGATCGCGATGATGACCGTCCACAGGGAGCGGTCCATCACGGTGGCGAGCGCGATGGCCAGGACCAGGGTCGGCATCACCAGGAACCAGTCGGTGACCCGCATGAGCACGGTCGAGTACCAGCCGCGGAAGTGCCCCGCGACGATCCCGACGACCGTACCGATGGCTACGCAGAGGAAGGCCGCGAGCAGCCCCACGGTCAGCGAGACGCGCGCACCCCAGATCAGCAGGGCGAGGACGCTGCGGCCGAACTGGTCGGTGCCGAGCGGGAATTCGGCGCTCGGTGACTCCAGCGCTCCGCCCGGCGCCTCCGTGACGCTCTGCGCGTCCGCGCCGGTCAGTACGGGGGCGCACACGGCGATCAGAGCGATCAGGAGGAGCCCGGCAAGCCCCCACAGACCACCGCGGTGGCCGCGGTAGGCCTGCCAGAACCGGGCCACGGAGCGCCGCTTGCGGGCCCGGGCCAGCGCGCCCGCGCTCTTGGCCGCCCCGGGTCCGGACTCCTCGGGCACGGGAGCCTGCGCCCCGGGTGTGGACGCGGGCATGGATTCGGTCGTCATCGGCCCACCCGGGGATCGAGCAGCGGATACAGCAGATCGGCCAGGGTGTTCGCCAGGATCACCGCGGTGGCGAAGACGAAGAACAGCGCCTGGACGAGCGGAAGGTCGGGGACGCTCAGCCCCTGGTAGAAGAGTCCGCCCAGACCCGGCCAGGAGAACACGGTCTCGACCAGGATCTGTCCCGCGACCACATGGCCCAGGTTGACGAACATCAGCGTGAAGGTCGGGAGCATCGCGTTGGGCACGGCGTGCTTGCGACGGACCGTGTCGTCGCGCAGCCCCTTCGCGCGCGCCGTCGTCAGATAGTCGCTGCCCATCTCGTCGAGCAGCGAGGAACGCATCACCAGGAGCGTCTGCGCGTAGCCGACCGCGACCAGGGTGATCACGGGCAGCACCATGTGGTGCGCGACATCGAGCACGTACGCGAAGCCCGACTCGTTGCCCGACTCCAGTCCGCCGGTCGGGAACATGCCCGGGATCGGTCCGACGCCCACCGAGAAGACGATGATCAGGAGCAGACCGAGCCAGAACGACGGCACGGAGTACAGCGTGAGCGCGAGCGCGGTGTTGAAGCGGTCGCTCTTCGACCCGTTGCGCCAGGCGGTGCGGGTGCCGAGCCAGATGCCCAGCGCGCTGTACAGGACGTACGCCGTGCCGGTGAGCAGCAGCGTCGCCGGGAGCGCCTCGGTGATCTTGTCGATGACCGGGGCGTGGTACTGGAACGAGGTGCCGAAGTCACCGGTGAGCGCGTCGCCCACGTAGCTGGTGAACTGCTGCCACATCGGCTGGTCGAGACCGAGCTGGCGGCGCAGCGATTCGAGCTGCTCGGCGGACACGGGCCGCCCGCCGGTCATCTGCTTCACCGGATCGCTGGGAATCAGCCGGAAGAGGAAGAAGCTGGTGACCAGGACGGCGAACAGCGAGACGGCCGCGCCGAAGATCTTGGCGGCCACGTACTTCAGATAGGCCTGGGTGTTGCGCGCCCGTGGGCCGCGGGCGGCCGGTGGCGCGGCGGGAGCCGGGCCGTCCGTGTCCGCATCCGCCTGTTTCACGAGCGCCGGAGTGCTGTCAGCTGTCATAGGAACTCTCGTTACTCGTGCTGCGCTTGGAGGGATCGGCCGGCGGGGCCCCGATGCCAGGGCCCCGCCGGCGTCCGCCCTCATCCCGTCCGCGGGAACCGCCCGCGGTCCGTGGTCCTACTCGCGCTCGTCCGCGGTGGTGCGGCGGCGACGGGAGAGGAGGAACCCGCCACCGGCGAGAACCACCACGGCCACGACGATGCCGACGACGATCCCGGTCGAGCTCGAACCGGAGTCGCTGTCGCCGTTCGCGCCGTCGCTGCCGGCCGGAACGGCCGACCACCAGCTCCAGTACCCGTCCTGGCCGTAGATGTTGCCGGCCGCCTCGGGCATCGTCGTGATCGACTTGATCTGGTCGGTGCGGTAGGCCTCGACCGCGTTCGGGTACGCGATGACGCTCATGTACCCGGAGTCGTACAGCCACGACTGCATCTGGCCGACGAGGTCGGCCCGCTTGGTGGTGTCGTACTCGGCGAGCTGCTTCTTGTACAGCTCGTCGTAGGTCTTGTCGCAGATGAAGTTGTCCGTGGCGGCGCTCGCCTTGGCCTTGGCCGGCAGGGCCGCGCAGGTGTGGATGCCGAGGACGAAGTCCGGGTCGGGGTTGACGGACCAGCCGTCGAAGGCGAGGTCGTACTCACCGGCGTACCAGGGCACGGAGACGTCGTCGAGGCAGTCGACCTTGAGGCCGACGCCGAGCTTGCCCCACCATTCCTTGAGGTACTTGCCGATCGCCTTGTCGTTCGGGTCCGTCGCGTGGCACAGGATGCGCAGGTCGAGCGCCTTGCCGTCCTTGCCGACGCGCTTGCCGTCCTTGAGCGGGTAGCCCGCCTGGTCCAGGAGCTTTCCGGCCTTGGCGGGATCGTAGGCGAGGCTCTGGCTCGCCGAAGGCTGCCAGGCGTACTCGGAGAAGCGCGGCGGGATGTATCCCTGGCCCTCGACGGCGTGGCCCTGGAAGACCTTGTCGATGATCGTCTTGCGGTCGATCGACAGGAACAGTGCCTGGCGGACCTTCTGGTCGAGCAGCGCCTTGTTG
This sequence comes from Streptomyces sp. OR43, assembly GCF_008042275.1. Lineage (GTDB taxonomy): Bacteria > Actinomycetota > Actinomycetes > Streptomycetales > Streptomycetaceae > Streptomyces. The sequence goes on from NZ_RDBK01000043.1 coordinate 3,764,075, forward strand.
CCGTTGCCGAACTTCTTGCCGTCCTTGGTCTGCGCGCCCGGGTTGGTGGCCAGCGCGAAGAACCGGCGCCCCGGACCCTCGTTGACCTTGATGTTCGCGTCGCCCTTGAGCGAGTTGGCCTGGGCGGGCGTCAGCGCGGGCGAGCCGGCGACGAAGGAGACCTCGCCCTTGCGGAGTGCGGCGACCGCGGCGTCCTGGTCCTTGTACGTCTTGAAGACCAGCTCGTCGAACTTGGGCTTGCCGCGCCAGAAGTCCTTGTTGGCCTTGAGCTTCACGTACTGGTCGACCTTGTAGTCGCTCAGTACGAAGGGGCCGTTGCCCACGACGGGGAAGTCCGTGTCGTTGTTGAACTTCGAGAAGTCCTTGACCTTCTCCCAGACGTGCTTGGGGACGATCGGCACATCGAGCGCGGCCATCGTGGCCTGCGGCTCCTTGAGCTCGATGACCAGCTGCGTCGGACTGGGAGCCGTCACCTTCTTGAAGTTGGTGACGAAGCTGCCGTTCGCCTGGGCGGCGGCCTCGTCCGTCATCATCTTGTTGAACGTCCAGGCCGCGTCCTCGGCGGTGGCCTGCTTGCCGTCCGACCACTTGGAATTACTCCGAATGGTGTACGTCCACGTCAGCTTGTCGGCTGACGGCTCCCACTTCGTGGCGAGACCCGGGACGGCGTGGTTGTCCTTCGGGTCGTAGTTCGTCAGGAAGTCGTACATGAGCCGGGAGACGCTGGTGCTCAGCAGCTTCTGGGCGAGGAACGGGCTCAGGGAGTCGACGCTCTGCGCGACCGCGACGGTCAGCGTCTTGCCGCCGCTGTCGGCGGCCTGGGCCTGCTGGGGCGCGGCCCCGAGGGGCATGCCCGGTACGACGGACCCGGCTGTGAGCGCAAGGGCGGCCGCGCCGGACGCCACGAGGATGCGCAGACGTGAGCGTGGCTGGGCTGAGGGCGGTGGAACTCTTTCGACCATGGTCAGGGACCTCGCGTCAGGACTCGCACGGAGAAGGCGGGTTGATCTGTGGTTCGCCAGCTGGTGAAGCGAAGGTTTATCAGCGGTGGTCGAGCCGCGTCAACGGTCACCGAAACGGCGTGTGGTCTGCGGGAATGCAATGAGGGCCCACATCGTGGAAGCGATGTGGACCCTCATTGGTTCAGACCTCTGACGCCTTACTGCTGAGGCGCTGGCGGCGGCTGTGGAGGCTGCTGCTGCCACCCCGCGGGCGGTACCGGACCCTGGAGTTCGGGGTGAGCGGGCTGACCCGGCTGACCAGGCTGTCCGTCGTGCTGCGGCGGTGGTGGCGGACCGGCCTGACCGGCCGTCGACTGCGCCTGGGAGGGCAGCGACTGCTGCCAGTGCTGTCCGGCGCCGGGCGCCTGCTGTGGGGGATAGGGCTGCTGCGGCTGCCCGCCGTAGGGCTGCTGCTGCGGGTACGGCTGTCCGGGCTGCTGCGGTGGCTGGGGCTGGTAGGGCTGCTGGGGTGCGTACGGCTGCTGCCCGGGTGTCGGCATCTGCTGGCCCGGCATCTGCTGTCCAGGCATCGGAGGGGCGTACTGCGGCGGCGGGTTGCTGCCGCTCGACGTCCACAGTCCCTGCTGCTGCTGGGCGCGCGCGAAGTCCTCGGCGACCAGGGCGGAGAGGTGGAAGTACGCGTCCCGGGTCTTCGGGCGCATCATGTCGAGGTCGACCTCGGCACCGGCCGACAGGTGTTCGTCGAACGGGACGACGACCACGCCGCGGCAGCGCGTCTCGAAATGCTGGACGATGTCGTCGACCTTGATCATCTTGCCGGTCTCGCGGACCCCGGAGATGACGGTCAGGGACCGCTGGACGAGTTCCGCGTACCCGTGAGCCGACAGCCAGTCCAGGGTGGTGGAGGCGCTCGACGCGCCGTCGACCGACGGGGTCGAGATGATGATCAGCTGGTCGGCGAGGTCCAGCACCCCGCGCATCGCGCTGTAGAGGAGCCCGGTGCCCGAGTCCGTGAGGATGATCGGGTACTGCTTGCCCAGCACCTCGATCGCGCGCCGGTAGTCCTCGTCGTTGAACGTGGTCGAGACCGCCGGGTCCACGTCGTTGGCGATGATCTCCAGACCGGAGGGCGCCTGCGAGGTGAACCGCCGGATGTCCATGTACGAGTTGAGGTGCGGGATCGCGTGGACCAGGTCACGGATGGTGGCCCCGGTCTCGCGGCGGACCCGGCGGCCCAGCGTGCCGGCGTCGGGGTTGGCGTCGATGGCGAGGATCTTGTCCTGCCGCTCGGTCGCCAGGGTCGCGCCCAGAGCGGTCGTCGTCGTGGTCTTGCCCACGCCGCCCTTGAGGCTGATCACCGCGATCCGGTAGCAGGAGAGCACCGGGGTGCGGATCAGTTCGAGCTTGCGCTGCCGCTCGATCTCCTCCTTCTTCCCGCCCAGCTTGAAACGGGACGCACCGGACGGGTTGCGGCTGCTCTTCGCCTTCTGCTTGCCCCGGACGAGCCGGTCGGAGGAGAGCTCGACGGCGGCCGTGTAACCGAGGGGTGCGCCCGGCACGGAACGCTCGCGCTGGTCGTGCGTGACCGGCGTGGGCCAGGCGCTTCCGGCGCGAGGGTCGGCGGGCGGTCCCTGCGGAGGGCCCTGGGGCGTTGTCTGCGGGGGGAGTTGCTGGTGGTGCGGCTGCTGGGCGTGAGGCTGCGGCTGCTGAGGGGGAAGCTGGGCGGGCAGATTCGGGGTGGCCTGAGCCGGCTGCTGGGCGCCCTGAGGGAATCCGTAACCGCTCTGCGGCTGCTGCGGGGCGTGCGGGAACTGAGGCAACTGGGGTGCCTGAGGCGCTTGGGGAGCAGGCGGGGGAACGGCCGCACCCTGCTGCTGTCCGGGCCATTGGTGCGCCTGAGGCGGTTGGGGCGCGGGTGCCACAGGAGGCGGGAGTTGCGCCGGAAGTGCCGCCCCCGGCCGGTCCTGCTGCGGGAAGGAGGAAGCCTGCGGGGCCTGCGGGCTCKGGGCGGCTTGGGCGGCCGAGGTCTGCGGGGCCTGCGGGCTCGGGGCGGCCTGGGCGGCCGGCGCCTGCGGGAAGCCGTAGCCGCCCTGCCCGGCGTCGGCCGGAGGCGTCGGGGGCCAGTGGGAAGCGGGCCGGGGTGGATCCGGCTGCGGCGCGGCGGGCTGGAACGACGGCGGCAACGGCGGCAGTCCGCCCGGCGCCGGCGCGGGACTCCAGGGCGCGGGCGCCGCGTCCTCGGGTACGCCGGCCGGCGGTACGTCGAGGGGGGCCGCATCCGTGGGAGCGGGCGGGGGTACGGCGTCCGAGGGTGCCGAGTCCGTGGGGACGGCGTCGGCGGGCTCGTCGGCGTGCGGGCTGTCGTCGGAGCCCTCGTGGCCGGCGGCCSSGGCCGCCGCGTCGGTGTCGAAGGGTGCGACGGCGGCTTCGGGCTCGCGGAGGTCGTCCTCCGAGGCGGAGAACGGCGGGTTGCCGGACGGCGTCGAGGAGGGCGCGGACGACGAGGAGTCCGGATCCGCGTCGGCCTCCCCGGAACCGTCCCGCACCTCGTCCTTCACCTCGGCACTGTCCCCGCCCCCGTCCCCGTCACGGTCATCGTCACCTTCATCGGCAACGGCATCGTTCTCGGCGTGCGAGGAACCGGCCGCCGGGCTGCTGTCCTCCGGCTCGGCACCGTTCTCGGCGGCGCTCCCGGCATCGGCTCCCGCCGCGGCCTCGCGCTCGGCGATCTCCCGCTTCAGCGCGGCGGACGAGAACCTCATCGTCGCGCCGCTCTCCACGTCGCCGCCCCCGAAGGGATCCGGCGCACCGCCCGCACCCGGCGCCGAATGCTCGGCCGCGGCACCGTGGGCCGGGGTAGGGGCCGGGGCCGGGGCCGGAGGCGCCGGATTCCAGTCGGGTTCGAAACCGCTCCCGGCCGGCAGCCCGGGCACGGACACCGGGGCGCCGCTCGGCGGCGGGGGCGGTGCCAGGTGTGTTCCGGCGCCGCCCGACGAATCGCCCGGCGCATTCTGCGTGTACCAGGCGGGCGGGGTGTAGTCGATGGTGAACTCACCCGTCATCTCGGCGGGCTCCGCGTCGGACGACTCGTCGACGGGCTTGTTCCAGCCCCCGCGCATCTCGTCCCGATCGCCGTTCACTTTGCCTCCTGGTGTGGTCGAGCACCCTTGTGCCGTGGTGGGTGGGGGCGACCGTTCCCTTAGGTCCTGACCTCGTGCGAACCGCCCGGCTCTCCCCCTGGGACGCGCCTTGCCTGCCCGCAGGTTCTTCTGCCGCGCCCGGACCCACCCTAATCGTCATGGGGCTCGCCACGGCAGGCCGTACAGCACCGCGGCCGCTGTCCCGTACGCCACGTACTGCCCCCAAGTGGACTGAGTGCGGCCGAGGATGAGGCGTAAAGCGGTCAAACATGCACATCTATGCAGGGAAATCTGAACAATTCGCACACGTCTCGGTGGGGCGTCAGTCCATCCTGCGGGCGTCGCCCAGCAGTCCCGATTCGGTATCGGTCGCCCGGATCATCACGAACTGCCGGTCCCGCCGGGTGCACCAGAGGGTGACGCCGTCCGTCAGGGTGGACAGGGCCCGGGTGTCATCGGAACCCAGACGCATGAGATGCCCGATCTGTTCGGCTTCGTCGGGAGAGACCCGCTGAATGCCGACCAGTGACGACTTCTCCATCAGTCCGGCGGCGACCGGACTCAGATATGGCAGCAGTGTCACCACGGACTGCCACGGGCCTGACGCCACCCGCCCGCGCGGTGGCCTTATGCCGCAGTCCCGCACCACGACGACCGGCGATCCGGCCGACGGGCCCTGCGGCGGCACCCGCCCCACCTCGTGCAGGGCGATGCCGGCCCCGTCATCACCGCCCGCGGCCCGCACCAGACCCTCCCAGGCCGGCGCCCGCCCCGTCTCCACCACGATCCGGGCGCCGGTCGCCGCCGCCCGCAGCGCCAGCACCTGCGCCGTCCAGAGCCCCCCGATCAGTGTGACGTCGTACGGAGTGGGCCGGACGATACCCAGCACGGCGGGGCGCCCCTCGCCGTCCACGCCGACCACCACGCCGTCGTCGCCGACCGGCAGGGCGAGCGAGGCCAGCTGCTCGGGACGGACCGTGTGCCGGGGGCGGCGAGGGCCGGCCGCGCCGAACCCCAGCCGCCCACGGCCCCGTACGGGTACGGACATCAGCGGGTCCCTCCGAGAGGCAGGGTGGCGAGCACGCCGGGCAGCTGTTCCCGGTCCAGTCGCACCAGCGAGGTCTTCACGCCGCGAGCCGTTCGCTCCAACTCATGCCGTGCGGCGAGGAGTTCCCGGTCATCGCGGCCGCTGACGCGGACGTGGCCGGTCACCGTGACCTCCTGCCGGTCGCCGTGCCCCAGCGTGAGACTGAACGTGGTGGCCAGGGCCGGGACCGAGGTGAGCAGCGCGACGAGCTGCGGCATCGACGCGCCGCCCCCGCCCAGCTCCGGCCAGCGGCGCACCCAGTACGTGGTGTGCGGCCGGTCGTCGCACCACCAGGTGCGCGAGGTCTCCCGGGTGCGGCGGGCGGGCGCCCCGTCCCGGCCCGCCCGGGCCGTGACCGACGGGCTCGCGCCGGCGGACGTGGCGAGCGCCGCGCCGAGTTCCTGCTCCGTCAGCACCGTCGCGGTGAGCCCCGCCCCCGTCAGCCTGCCCGCCAACTGGTCGGCCGCGCGCACCAGGCACTTCTGCGCCCCGGTGAAGCCGCCGCCCCGTGCCCGCACGGCCTCCGGGCAGAGCTCCGGGGCCAGCTTCAGCGCGATCCAGGTGATCCGGACCGCCGGAGTACCCGTTCTGGCCTGCAGAGGCGCGTAGTTGCGGGCCATGACCGACTGCTCGGGCAACCGCGCGGCGGGGGCCGGCTGGGTGTGCTGCACGATCTGCGCCGACTCCAGCCGGATGCCGTCGACGTCGAGCGCGTCCCGTACGAGTGCCAGGGGAAGCGGCCTCGCGGACCGGTCCCGGCGCAGCGCCGTGCCGTCCGCGTCGATCCTGAGGACGGCCGTCAGATACGTACCGTCGCCGATCATGCCGACCGGACGCCGGTCGCGACCTCCGAACGCGTGGGTGCGCAGCGCCGGTTCGCACTCGGTCACGGGCGCGATGCCCGGCTCGGTGTCCGCGGCCGGTTCCACCGACGCGGCGCGGCGCTGACGGGCGCGCAGGGCGAGGACCGCGTGCAGCAGCGCGGGCAGCGAGCGGCGCCGCCGACGCGCGACGGCGAACGCCACCAGCACGGCCGCCGCCACGGAGGCCGGGGCCAGCAGCAACGGCTCCACCACCCAGGCACACAACAGCAGCGCCCCCGCGATCTCGAACAGGACGAGTTGGTGGAGCCGCAACGGTCCGGCCTTGCCGCCCCAGCGCGCGATGCCCTGCCCGCGGCCGTCGGCCGAGGGGTCCGGCGTCGCGTTCCGAAGGCCTCCGGGAGAGCGTGTGGCGGCGGCCGGAGCCGTCCGCGTCGTGGAAGCCGTCATCGCGGCACCCCCCGTTCTCCGGCCCGGCGCCTTCCGGACCGACCCGTGCCAGGCTCGTCCCACCGTGGTCCCCGGCGGGGTGAATCACCCTACCCGGCCCACAACACCGTTGGATCTACAGGCATAGTAGGGAGCCGGTCCGGCATCGGGGGTCCGGTACGGGACGCCGGCCGCGGCCGTTCCCGGTGCCCTGCGGTCGGACACAGGAGACGGACGGACTCATGGCATCGCGGCGCGACGACCTCAACGCGTACACCTTCGCGAAGCGGCGGATGGTGGCCGCGTTCCTCCAGCCCTCGCCCACCGGATCCGACGAGGGTGCCCCGCGCCCGCTGCGCGCCGTCCTCCCGGGCCTCGTCGCAGGTGCCCTGATCCTCGCCGGGTTCGGCGCCTACGGCATGTTCAGGCCGGCCGCCCCCAAGGACTGGGACAGCCCCGGGACCAAGGTCATCGTCGGCAAGTCGTCGACCACCCGCTACGTGGTGCTCACCACCGGCAAGGGCGAGGACCGGGAAACCCTGCTGCACCCCGTGCTGAACCTCGCCTCGGCCAGGCTGCTGCTGACTCCGCGGAACTACGGGGTCATCCAGGTCGACGACGACATCCTCGACGCGGGCAAGCCCCCGCGTGGCCCCGTCCTCGGCATCCCGTACGCCCCCGACCGGCTGCCCGAGGAGGAGGACGCGGGCACCGCCAAGCGCTGGGCCGTCTGTGTGCAGCCCGGCGGCAGGGGCACCAGCGTGCAGAAGGCCGCCTTCGTCCTCGCCGCACGCGACGACGCACTGACCGAGGGAACCGGCACGCTCACCGGCGGCCAGGTCCTCTACGTCAGGGGACAGGACCGCACCCGCTACCTCGTCGACGCCCGCGGCACGAAGTACCGCATCGACGAGAGGGCCGCCGACCTCGGCCATCTCACCGGCGCCCTGGTCGGCAGCGCCCAGCCGCAGCCCGTCACCGACGACTGGCTGGCCACCCTGCACGACGGCAGTCCCGTCACGTTCCCCCGGATCCCCGGCACCGTCGGCGCCCCCGCGCACATCGAGGGTCACCTGTCCGCGCAGGAGAACCGCGTGGGCACGGTGCTGCGCACCAGGAACGGAGAGGGGACCGCCTACTACGTCGTCCTGGACGGCGAGGTCCGGCCGGTCTCCGAGTTCACCGCCTGGCTGATCGTCAACTCCCCGCAGACCGCACCCCTCGACCTGGCCGGCGAGGCGCGCCCGGCCGGTCTCCAGGACTTCGTCCCCGGTTCCGAGCCCTTCGCCGGCCAGGCAGCGCACTGGCCCACGCGCCGAGCCGTCCGCGTCAACGCCACCGACGCGGGCGCCGCCGGCCGTGACACCGTCTGCAACGTGCTGCGCCGCACCGACGGCACGGGCCGCACGACGCTGAGCACCTGGGCCGGTACCGCGTTCCCCGCCCCCGTCGGCGCCGGCGGCACGAGCACGTACGTCACCCCGGGCAGCGGCCTCCTCTACACCCAGGTCCGGGAAGGACAGAGCAGCCCGGACGGATCACTCTTCCTGGTGACCGACACCGGACTGCGGTACGCGGTTCAGGCGAACGGGGACAGCGACGCCGAACGGTCCGACATCGGCACCGCCGGAGCGCGGGAGGGGCAGGACGAGCGCCCCGAACCCAGCCAGGCACAGATCAGGCTCGGGTACGGGAAGGTGACGCCCGTCCCCGTCCCGATCGCCTGGTCGGAGTTCCTCGCCAGAGGACCCCGGCTCGACACCAACAGCGCCCGCAGGCCCCAGGGTTCCTGAGGGGCCCGGCAGGGCTGCGGAACACCAGTGGACAGAGGCGGGGGAGAGCGCGTGATGCCGTATCGGACATGGGTCCTGCTGACGGCGGCCGCCGCCGCGCTGGGCGCACTCGCGGCGCCGCAGGCCGGGTACACCGTCCCCCGCCCGGACGGCCTGCGCCTCGACGGCGTCGGTGTGTGCGACTTCCCGATGAAGGAGCAGTTCGAGGGGCGGCCGTGGCCGCTCCAGCGGGTGCTCCTCGACGCGTTGTGGCAGGACACGCGGGGCAAGGGCATCCGGGTCGCCGTCATCGACACCGGAGTGGACGACACCAACCCGCAGCTCAGGGACGCCGTGGACGCCTCCGCGGGCATCGACTACACGGGAGGCGGCGGGAGCGACGGCACCGTGGACGAGGTCGGTCACGGCACCAAGGTCGCCGGGATCATCGCCGCCCGTCCCCGCACCGGCACCGGGTTCGTCGGTCTGGCACCCGAGGCCACCGTCATCCCGATCCGTCAGAACGACGGGCGACGGGGCGGCCTGGACCGTGCGATGGCCGCCGCGATCGACCATGCGATCGCCCAGGGCGCCCAGGTCATCAACATCTCCCAGGACACCACCAGGCCGCTGGCCGACGACTCGCTGCTCGGCCGGGCGGTGGCGCGTGCGGTCGCCGAGGACGTCGTGGTGGTCGCCGCCGCCGGGAACGACGGCATGGACGGCCGGCAAAGGCTGACCTATCCCGCCGCCTTCGACGGTGTCCTCGCCGTCGCCGCGTCCGACCGCAACAACGAACGCGCGCCCTTCTCCCAGGCGGGGGAGTTCGTGGGGGTCGCCGCCCCCGGCGTCGACATCGTCTCCACCGTCCCGGGCGACGGCCAGTGCACCGACAACGGCACGAGCTTCGCCGCGCCCTATGTCGCCGGAGTCGTCGCGCTGATGCGCGCCAAGTACCCGGACTGGACGGCGGCCCAGATCATCGCCCGCATCGAACAGACGGCGGAACGGTCCGTCAACGGGCGTGACGCCTTCGTCGGATGGGGTGTAGTCGACCCGGTCCGCGCGCTGTCCGGGGACGACGCCCCGCAGGACGCCCCCCACCCGGACGCGCCACCCGCCGGGGCCCGCGCTCCCGAGCCCGCGCACCTGGCGCTGTCGGAGACCTCGGAGCAACGCAGCAAGCGGTACGCGACCTATGCACTGGCCTCGGCGGCCGTGCTCGTGGGTGTGGTGGCGGGCGTGGCGACCGTGGCACGCGACGTCCGCCGACGCCGCGTTCCGCGCCACCGCTGACCCGTACGGAAGCCTCTTCCCACCACCGGGACGTCCCGGGGCGAGGCGCCGAAGTGGCTAGGGTGATCGGGGACTTCACATGAGTGACGGGAAATCAGGAACCGGCCGGAGGTGCCGCCGGAACCGGTGCTTCCAGCCCCGCACCGCATCCCTTCGTCCCCTTCACGCTCTTTCGTATCCCTACGCATCCCTACGCATCCTTGCGCCGCTGCGCGCACCGAGAGAGGACCTCCGCATGACCAACCCCGCGGGCGGTTTCGGACTTGCCGACGAGCCGGTCATCCAGGCCAGGAACAAGATCGTCAAAACCGCCGAGGCGGTCTCCACACAGTCCAGGGAGCTGGCCGACATCCTCGCCACGGCCGGGGCCGGGTGGACCGGTGCCGGCGCCTCGGGATTCACGTCCGCACAGCTCCTGATCAACGAGGACCACGACGAGATCCGCCGGCTGCTGAACGTGCTGCTCCACGCGGTGGGCAGCACCAGGAACCTCAGCAACGCCAACGACGAGGAGGTCCGCGCGGCCTTCAACGCGGTCAGAACACCGGCCTCGGCGGGCAGCGCCTCGGGCCTCGACGGCGTCTGACCCCGCCCCTCCCTCTTCCTTTCCCCTTCCCCACAGCCGAGCCAGAGGAGGCCCTTATGGGCCACGACCCGCACACCAAGGTCAGGTACGAAAGCGTCCAGGAGATGGCGAACCGCATTCGCGTGGTGTCGCAGAACATCTGCCGCGACCTGGAGGAGATGGACGGCGCGCTCAAGGTGGTCACCGACACCTGGGACGGCGAGGCCCACACCGCCTACGTGCTGCTCCAGAACAAGTACCGCGGCAAGGCGGACGACATGAAGGGCCGCCTGGAGCACGTCGCGAGGATCATCGAGAACGGCAAGGACAACTACCGCACCACGGACCTCAGGGCCTCCCGCCTGTTCACCGAGGCGTACTGAGACACCCGCGAGGCCCGGCGTACAAGAAGGCGGCCCCGGGTACAAAGGGGTGGCCCCGGGTACAAAGGGGCGGCCCCACGTACACGAACGCGGGGCCGCATACAAAGAGGAGGGGCACGTTCACCCGAACGTGCCCCTCCCGCCGTACGGAGACGCACGTTCCGGTGAACGCGGCTCCCGCACGCGGCGTCCTACGTGAGGTCGAACTCGCCGTCCCTGGCTCCCAGGACGAACGCACGCCACTCGGCCTCCGTGTACCGCAGCACGGTGTCCGGGTCCAGCGAGGACCTCATCGCCACGGCCCCGCCCGGCAGATGCGCGATCTCCACGCGCTCCTCCGCCTCCTCGGTCCCGGGCGCACTCAGCCATTCCACCCCCGAGATGTCGAGTGCGTACAGCTCGTCCTTCTCCGCCTGCGTGCCCATGGTCAACGGTTCCTCTCCGTACGTGGCTCTGCACGGCACCGTACAGGCACCGCCGCGGCCGTCAGGCCCTGTCCGGAGTTCCCCTGCGGACAGGGCCGTTCCTGTGCATCCACGCCGCCGCTCATGGCCGCTCCGGAAGCCTTCCCGTCTGCACCAGTGGGTTGCCGCGCCGCCTGGTGGCGAAGTACCCGCGCCCCGGCGGCAGGGGATGCCCCCGCACCGTCCCGATGAGGTCGCCCTCGGCCGGACTGCCGGACAGCACCACTCCTTGGGCTCCCAGCTCCCTGATCCGCTGCATGAACGTCTCGTACATCGCACGCGACGCTCCCGCGGAACCGCGCGCGATCACGAAACGCACCCCGGTGTCCCGGGCGAACGGCAGATAGTCCGCCAGCGGGGCCAGCGGGCCGCCCGCGCCCGTCGCCACCAGGTCGTAGTCGTCGACGACGACGAAGATCCGCGGACCGGTCCACCAGCTGCGGTCCCGCAACTGCCGCGGCGTCACGTCCGTCGGCGGCTGCCGCCGGGCGAACACGCCGGCCAGCGCCTCCATATGGGTCCCCAGCGCGTCCGCCGTCGGCGCGTACTCCAGGAGATGGCTCTCGGGCAGCGCGCCCAGCAGACCCCGCCGGTAGTCCCCGACGACGAGCTTCGCCTCGTCGGGGGAGTAGCGCTCCGCGATCTGCTTCGCGATCAGCCGCAGCAGGTTGGTCTTGCCCGACTCGCTCTCGCCGAAGACCAGGAAGAACGGATCGGTGTCGAAGTCGACGAACACCGGCTCCAGATCCGTCTCGGCGATCCCGATCGCGATCCCGCGGTCCGGGAACTCGAACCCCTTCGGCAACCGCTCCGCGGGCAGCTTCCGCGGCAGCAGCCGTACGGAAGGCGCCGGTGCGCCCGTCCAGTTAGCCCGCACCGTACCGACGAGCGCGGCGGTCGCGTCGGCGAGGCCCGACGCGTCCGTGACGGAGTCGATGCGCGGCAGCGCGCCCATGAAGTGCAGCTTCTCCGCCACCTGGCCGCGGCCCGGCACCCCGGCGGGCACCCGGCCGGCGACCTTCCGGTCGAACTCGGAGTCCATGACGTCGCCGAGCCGCAGTTCGAGCCGCCCGAGGATCTGGTCCTTCAGCCCCGCGCGCACCTCCATGTACCGCGCCGCCGAGAGCACCACATGGACGCCGTAGCCCAGACCGCGCGCGGCGATGTCCGTGACGACCGGTTCCAGCGACTCGTACGCGGTCCGGAAACCGCCCCAGCCGTCGATGACCAGGAACACGTCCCCCCACTCCTCACCGGGAAGCTCGCCGACCGCGCGCCTGCGCCGGTACGTGGCGACGGAGTCGATGCCCCGGGCGCGGAACAGCTCCTCGCGCCGGGCCAGCACCCCCGCCACCTCCGCGACCGTGCGCCGCACCCGTTCCGGATCCAGCCGCGAGGCGATCTGTCCCACGTGCGGCAGCTCCGCCAGCGGGGCGAGCCCGCCGCCACCGAAGTCGAGGCCGTAGAACTGCACCTCCTGCGGAGTGTGCGTGAGCGCGAACGACGCGATCAGCGTCCGCAGCAGCGTCGACTTCCCCGACTGCGGACCGCCGACCACCATCAGATGTCCCGCGGCCCCGGAGAAGTCGCGGTACAGCACCTCGCGCCGCTGCTCGAACGGCTTGTCGACCAGGCCGAGCGGGACCGTCAGCCCACCGGGCCGGCTGTACCCCGTGGCGGTGAACCCGCGACCCTCGGCCGGCGCGAGGCCGGGCAGCAGCTGGTCCAGCGCCGGAGCCCGGTCCAGCGGCGGCAGCCACACCTGATGCGCCGGCACCCCCTGCCCCTCCAGCCGCCGCACGACCACATCCAGCACGGTGTCGGCGAACGCGTCCTGATGAGCCCGCACCGGCACCGCCGGCGGGACGCTCTTGCCGGGCTGCTCCGCACCCTCCGCCGGCACCGGCACCGGCACCGGCATCGCACGGAACGGCGCGGCCCGCCGCGCGGCCGGCAACTGCCCCGCCGCGGGCCCCGCACCACCCCTGCGGTACGCCCCCGACACGTACGCCGCCTTGAACCGGGTCATCTCCTCCGTACCCGACTTGAGATAGCCCGAGCCCGGCACCGACGGCAGGTGGTACGCGTCCGGCACCCCCAGCGCCGTCCGCGACTCCGCGGCCGAGAAGGTCCGCAACCCGATCCGGTACGAGAGATACGTGTCCAGACCGCGCAGCCTTCCCTCCTCCAGCCGTTGCGAGGCCAGCAGCAGATGCACACCCAGCGAACGGCCGATGCGGCCGATCTGGATGAACATGTCGATGAAGTCGGGCTTGGCGGTGAGCAGTTCGGAGAACTCGTCGATGACCAGCACCAGCGAGGCCAGCGGCTCCAGCGCCGCCCCCGCCGCCCGGGCCTTCTCGTAGTCGTGGATGCCCGCGTAGTTGCCCGCCGAGCGCAGCAGCTCCTGCCGGCGCTGGAGCTCACCGCGGATCGCGTCGCCCATCCGGTCGACGAGGGCCAGGTCGTCGGCCAGGTTGGTGATGACCGCGGCCACGTGCGGCAACTGCGACATCCCGCTGAACGTCGCCCCGCCCTTGAAGTCCGCGAGCACGAAGTTCAGCGTCTCCGAGGGGTGCGTGACCGCGAGCCCCAGCACCAGTGTCCGCAGCAGCTCCGACTTGCCGGAACCCGTCGCTCCGACGCACAGCCCGTGCGGCCCCATGCCGTCCTGAGCCGCCTCCTTGAGGTCCAGCATCACCGGCAGCCCGTCCTCGCCGACCCCGATCGGCACCCGCAGCCGCTCGGATACCGGCCGGGGCCGCCAGGTGCGGGCCACGTCGACCGCGGCCGCGTCGCCGAGGTCCAGCAGTTCGGTGAAGTCCAGCTCGGACAGCAGCGGTTCGCCATCCTTGCCGCCACCCGTACGAAGCGGTGCCAGCTGCCGCGCCAGCGCCTCGGCCACAGGCAGCGGGATGCCGTCCGGTACGCCCTCGTACGCCGCGCCCCCGGCCGGCTCCAGCCGCAGCAGCCCCGGCCGCACCCGCAGGGTGAGCCCGCCCCGGACTGTCGCGGGCTCACCCTCCACCACCTCGACGACGGTCACACCCTGCAGCCCCTCGGGCGCCCCGAGCACCGAGTCCGGCGCCACCCGGCCACCGTCCACGACCACCACGATGTGCGGCTGGTCCGGCAGCGGCGCGCTCTCCCGGCCGAACCGCGGCCGGCCCTCCAGCCGCCCGGCCAGCAAAGGCTCCAGAGCGGCCAGGTCCGCGGCGAACAGCCGCTTCGAACCGGCCCCGTCGACCTCACCGGGCACCTGCGTGTGCGGCAGCCACTTCGTCCAGTCCCAGCGCGCCACCGCATCCCGCCCCGCCACGACCGCGACCACCAGATCATCCGGCGCGTGCAACGTCACCAACTGGGCCACCACCGCCCGCACCAGCGACCGTGCCGACTCCGGCAGCCCGCACACCGTCACCCGGGGGAACGCCCGCACCGGAAACGCCAACGGCATGCCCTCCAGCGAGCCGTGCACCGCCAGAAACCGCCGCAGCGCACCCGCGCACACCGGCTCGGGATCGTCGGCGGGTTCGGCGTCCGGCGCCGACAGGGGCGTCGACAGCTCCTGAACCCCGAGCCCGACCCGCACCTGCCCGAAGTCAGCGTCACCGGACCGCCGTTCCCAGACCCGGCCGCCCTCCGCCACCACCGACCACAACTGCTCGGGGCCGGGATGCAGGTACCACTGCGCATTGCGCTGGGCGCGCGCCGTCCGGCGCACCGCCCGCCGCGTCTGCGCCAGGTACGCGAGGTAGTCGCGCCGGGCATCCGCCAACTGCCCCTGTGTACCGCGCCGGTGACGGACCACCTGGGCGACCGCCATGGCGAGCGTCGAGACCAGCATCAGCACACCCATGATCCGCATGAACGGCGGCGCCTGCGGCGAGAAGAAGAAGACCACCGACGAACCCATGCCGAGCACCGGCAGCACCTGCATCAGCACGCCCTCGCGCTGCCCGCGCGGCAACGCGGGCGGGGCCTTCAACACCAGCCCGTCCGAGGGCGGTTCCGGCGGCAGGGCCCGCGGCGGACGCTTCACGACGATCTGGCTCACCGGTGCATCAAACCCCTCGGTACGGACGGGCCGGAGGCCGGACGGACCCGCGCCGGCGCCCCCGTGGCTGCCTCCGCCCACGGACTGCGCGACCGCGATCCTACTTCCCGGACTCCGACGCGGATTCCGTGATTCACCCGTCCCGGTAGGGTTGCGCGCGCATCGTGCGCGACCGCGCAACCGGGGGACCGGACCCGTGACCGTGCGCAGCCGCCGACCGGGGGGACCAGACACGTGAGTACGACCGCAGCGACCGGCTTCTGCCGCGTCACTGTCGTGGCGCCCGACAGCCGGATCGACGTCGCGCTGCCCGAGGACCTCGCCGTCGCCGACATCTGCCCCGAGATCCTCCGCCTCACCGGCCGAACCCAGGCCGTCGCCACGCCCACCGGCCACCACCTCGTACGACGCGACGGCACGGTCCTGGACGGCGCCAGCACGCTGGCCGCCCAGCAGGTGCTCGACGGCGAGATCCTTCTCCTGCGCCCGTTCGCCGAATCGCTGCCGCCCGCCGTGTTCGACGATGTCTCGGACGCCGTCGCCTCCGCCGTCGCCCGCGACCGGCACCTGTGGAGCGACGACCTGCTGCGCGGCGCGGGCCCGGCGGGCGCCGCGCTGCTGCTCGTTCTGATGGGCTTCGTCCTCTGGTTCGCCGACCCGGTCCGCCACGACATGCACAGCCTGCCCGGTGTCATCGCGGGCGCCGCCAGCGCGCTGCTCACCGCCTTCGCCGGGGTGCGCGCCCGGGTCTACGGGGACCGGGTCACGGCCGTCGCCCTCGGCCTCGGCGCGCTGCCCCTCGTCCTCATCGCCGGCTCCGGCATCATCGGCCCGGACACCGGCCAGGGTCCGGGCCGGCTCCAGCTCCTGCTCGGCTGCGTCGCCGTACTCGTGGCCTCGGTGGTCCTGGTCGCCGTCACCCCGGGCGGCGACGCGCCGTTCGTCGCGGCGGCCCTCCTCGCCACCGCGGGCACCCTGGCCTCCTTCGCCGCGATCCTCACCGAGTCCTCCGCGGCCGCTGCGGCCGCCGTCTGCTCCCCGGCCGCCATCGGGCTCGTCGCCTTCCTGCCCGGCCTGTCGGCCCGCTTCGCCCGCCTGCCCATCGGATACGCCCCGCAGCGCACCGCCCGGGCCGGCTACGACGACCCCTTCGCCGATCCGGACGCCGGCCACCGCGACGCCCCCGTCGACGCCGCCCACATCGCGGAGCGGGCGCGGCGCGGCCACGAGCTCCTCCTCGGTCTCGTCGGCGGCTGCGCGGCCCTCGTCGTCGCGTCCGCCGCGGTGCTCGGCTTCTCCGGCGACCCCTGGGCCCAGCTCCTGGCCCTGGCCATGGGTGCGGCCATGCTGCTGCGGGCCCGGCTCTTCCGCTACACCTCGCAGGTCGTCTGCGTACTCGCGGCCGGCATCGGCGCCCTCGCCCTGCTGATCACCGGACTCGCGCTGAACCCGCCCGCCGGCCCGGTGGCGGAGCTCGCCCGGTACGGGGACCGCGGCGACCTCGACCTGCGTACGGTCTGGCTCTGCGCGGCCGTCGTCGCCGGCGTGACCCTGCTGACCGCGGCGGGCCTGATCGTTCCCCGCAAGGGACTCTCCCCGTTCTGGGGCCGGCTCCTGGACCTGGCGGAGAGCGCGCTCCTGCTCTCCCTGGTCCCGCTCTGCCTGGCGGTCCTCGACGTCTTCGCGCGCGCGAGGGCCCTCACCGGCTGAGGCCCGTCGGGGCCGCTCCGGGCGGCTGGTAGTCTGGCTGTGGCCGTTTGTGTACGCGTTCCCGGTCGACTCTGGGGACTGCGCTCATCGGACCTTCGCTCCCGAGTCACTCAAGCTCCCCTGAGATCAAGACCAGGGGCACTCGTGGGCGCATCGAACACCAAGAGGAGTACCGCGTGCCGCTCGACGCCGCTACGAAGAAGCAGATCATGACCGAGTTCGCGCAGAAGGAGGGCGACACCGGTTCCCCCGAGGTTCAGGTCGCCATGCTTTCGCGCCGCATCTCGGACCTGACGGAGCACCTCAAGACGCACAAGCACGACCACCACTCCCGTCGTGGTCTGCTGATCCTGGTCGGCCAGCGTCGCCGCCTCCTGCAGTACCTGGCCAAGAAGGACATCCAGCGCTTCCGTGCGCTCGTCGACCGCCTCGGCATCCGCCGTGGCGCGGCCGGCGGCGCCAAGTAAGGACGCTGTGACAGGGAGCGGTGCCCACTTCTGAGGGGGCCGCTCCCTTTGCCGTACGTGCGGTACCGGGGACAACCTCAGTAACCTGGACGTACAACAACAGACGAGGAGAGGCGCGCCATCGCCGCCGCCGGTCCTCGGTAGTGGCCTCCGGGACAACGCCCGGGAGCTTCGATCGAAGACCGGCCCCGCACCACGGTGCGCTTCTCCGCACCGTCCTGCGCCACACGGGCGCCAGGACGAAAGACGACGAGTATGGAGAAATCACTAGTGGAGAACGAGACCCACTACGCCGAGGCCGTTATCGACAACGGAACCTTCGGCACCCGCACCATCCGCTTCGAGACGGGCCGCCTGGCCAAGCAGGCCGCCGGCTCCGCCGTCGCGTACCTGGACGACGACACCATGGTGCTGTCGGCCACCACCGCTTCCAAGCGGCCCAAGGACCAGCTCGACTTCTTCCCCCTCACGGTGGACGTCGAGGAGCGGCAGTACGCCGCGGGCAAGATCCCCGGCTCCTTCTTCCGCCGGGAGGGCCGCCCCTCCGAGGACGCGATCCTCACCTGCCGCCTGATCGACCGCCCGCTGCGCCCCTCCTTCAAGAAGGGCCTGCGCAACGAGATCCAGATCGTCGAGACGATCATGGCGCTCAACCCCGACCACCTGTACGACGTGGTCGCGATCAACGCCGCGTCCGCCTCCACGATCCTGGCGGGCCTGCCCTTCTCCGGCCCGATCGGCGCCACCCGCGTCGCCCTGATCAAGGGCCAGTGGGTCGCGTTCCCGACGCACACCGAGCTCGAGGACGCCGTCTTCGACATGGTCGTCGCCGGTCGCGTCCTGGAGGACGGCGACGTCGCGATCATGATGGTCGAGGCCGAGGCCACCGAGAAGACCATCCAGCTCGTCAAGGACGGCGCCGAGGCCCCGACCGAAGAGGTCGTCGCCGCCGGTCTGGAAGCCGCGAAGCCCTTCATCAAGGCGCTCTGCAAGGCCCAGTCCGACCTCGCCGCCAAGGCCGCCAAGCCCACCGGTGAGTTCCCGGTCTTCCTCGACTACCAGGACGACGTCCTGGAGGCCCTCACCAAGGCCGTCAGCACCGAGCTCGCCAAGGCGCTCACCATCGCCGGCAAGCAGGAGCGCGAGGCGGAGCTCGACCGCATCAAGGACATCGCGGGCGAGAAGCTCCTCCCGGCCTTCGAGGGCCGCGAGAAGGAGATCTCCGGTGCCTACCGCGCGCTGACCAAGAAGCTGGTCCGCGAGCGCGTCATCAAGGACAAGGTCCGCATCGACGGCCGCGGCGTCACGGACATCCGTACGCTCGCCGCCGAGGTCGAGGCCATCCCGCGCGTGCACGGCTCGGCGCTGTTCGAGCGTGGCGAGACCCAGATCCTGGGCGTCACCACCCTCAACATGCTCCGGATGGAGCAGCAGCTGGACACCCTCTCCCCGGTGACCCGCAAGCGCTACATGCACAACTACAACTTCCCGCCGTACTCCGTCGGTGAGACCGGCCGCGTGGGCTCGCCCAAGCGCCGCGAGATCGGCCACGGCGCGCTCGCCGAGCGCGCCATCGTGCCGGTGCTGCCGTCGCGCGAGGAGTTCCCCTACGCGATCCGCCAGGTCTCCGAGGCGCTGGGCTCCAACGGCTCGACGTCCATGGGCTCGGTCTGCGCCTCCACCATGTCGCTGCTGAACGCCGGCGTGCCCCTCAAGGCCGCCGTCGCCGGTATCGCCATGGGCCTGATCTCGCAGGAGATCGACGGCAAGACCCACTACGTCGCCCTCACCGACATCCTCGGTGCCGAGGACGCGTTCGGTGACATGGACTTCAAGGTCGCCGGTACGAAGCAGTTCGTGACCGCGCTCCAGCTCGACACCAAGCTCGACGGCATCCCCGCCTCGGTCCTGGCCGCCGCGCTGAAGCAGGCCCGTGACGCACGCCTCCACATCCTCGATGTGATGAACGAGGCCATCGACGTCCCGGACGAGATGTCCCCCAACGCCCCGCGGATCATCACCGTCAAGATCCCGGTGGACAAGATCGGTGAGGTCATCGGCCCCAAGGGCAAGATGATCAACCAGATCCAGGAGGACACCGGCGCCGACATCACGATCGAGGACGACGGCACCATCTACATCGGTGCCCAGCAGGGCTCGCAGGCCGAGGCCGCGCGCGCCACGATCAACGCGATCGCCAACCCGACCATGCCGGAGGTCGGCGAGCGCTACCTGGGTACGGTCGTCAAGACCACGACCTTCGGCGCGTTCGTCTCCCTGATGCCCGGCAAGGACGGTCTGCTGCACATCTCGCAGATCCGCAAGCTCGCCGGTGGCAAGCGCGTGGAGAACGTCGAGGACGTGCTCGGCGTCGGCGCCAAGGTCCAGGTCGAGATCGCGGAGATCGACTCCCGCGGCAAGCTCTCCCTCATCCCCGTCATCGAGGGCGAAGAGGACGAGAAGAAGGACGACACCGACAAGTGACGTCCCGTAGTTCCGTGACGACGGCCCGCCCCTCCTCGGAGGGGCGGGCCGTCGCCCGTACCCAAACGCTTCTCAAGGGCACCAACGGCATCGGCACGGTCCGCCGCACGGTCCTCCCCGGCGGCCTGCGCATCGTCACCGAGACGCTGCCCTCCGTACGCTCCGCCACCTTCGGCATCTGGGCCAACGTCGGATCACGCGACGAGACCCCGACGCTGAACGGCGCGACGCACTACCTCGAACACCTCCTCTTCAAGGGCACCGCCAAGCGCAGCGCCCTCGACATCTCGTCCGCGATCGACGCGGTCGGAGGCGAGATGAACGCCTTCACGGCGAAGGAGTACACCTGCTACTACGCGCGGGTCCTCGACACGGACCTGCCGCTGGCCATCGACGTGGTCTGCGACATGCTGACCGGCTCCCTGATCGCCTCCGAGGACGTCGACGCCGAGCGCGGCGTCATCCTCGAAGAGATCGCGATGACGGAGGACGACCCGGGCGACTGCGTGCACGACCTGTTCGCGCACACCATGCTCGGCGACACCCCGCTCGGCCGCCCGGTCCTGGGCACCGTCGACACGATCAACGCCCTGAACCGGGGCCAGATCGCCCGCTTCTACAAGAAGCACTACGACCCCACGCACCTGGTCGTCGCCGCGGCCGGCAACGTCGACCACGCCACGGTCGTACGCCAGGTCCGCAGGGCCTTCGAACGCGCCGGTGCGCTGTCCCGCACCGACGCCGTCCCGACGGCCCCGCGCGAGGGCTCCCGCGTCCTGCGCACCGCGGGCCGGGTCGAACTGCAGAACCGCAAGACCGAGCAGGCCCACGTGGTCCTCGGAATGCCGGGACTGGCCCGCACCGACGAGCGCCGCTGGGCGCTCGGCGTGCTCAACACCGCTCTCGGCGGCGGTATGAGCTCCCGCCTCTTCCAGGAGGTACGGGAGAAGCGCGGGCTCGCCTACAGCGTCTACTCGTACACCTCGGGCTTCGCGGACTGCGGACTCTTCGGCGTGTACGCGGGCTGCCGGCCCAGCCAGGTCCACGACGTCCTCAAGATCTGCCGCGACGAGCTCGACCGCGTCGCGTCGCACGGGCTCGACGACGAGGAGATCAGCCGCGCGATCGGCCAGCTCTCCGGCTCCACGGTCCTCGGCCTGGAGGACACCGGCGCCCTGATGAACCGGATCGGCAAGAGCGAACTGTGCTGGGGCGAGCAGATGTCGGTCGACGACATGCTGGCACGCATCGCGCAGGTCACCCCGGACGACGTCCGCGCGGTGGCGGGCGAGGTCCTCGGACACCGCCCCTCGCTGTCCGTCATCGGCCCGCTCAAGGACAAGCAGGCCGACCGCCTCCACGAATCCGTCGCCTAGTCACTCAGCCACCTAGTCACCCCGTCACCCGAAAGAAGCAAGCATGAGCAAGCTGCGCGTGGCCGTTCTCGGTGCCCGGGGCCGTATCGGCTCCGAAGCGGTACGAGCGGTCGAGGCCGCCGACGACATGGAACTGGTGGCCGCGCTCGGCCGCGACGACAAGCTGGAGTCCCTGACGGACTCCGGCGCCCAGGTCGTCGTCGAGCTCACCACCCCCACGTCGGTGATGGACAACCTCGACTTCTGCGTACGGCACGGCATCCACGCCGTGGTCGGCACCACCGGCTGGACCGACGAACGGCTCGCGCAGCTGAACACCTGGCTCTCCGGCTCGCCGGGGACCGGTGTGCTCATCGCGCCGAACTTCTCCATCGGCGCGGTACTCACCATGAAGTTCGCCCAGCAGGCCGCCCGCTACTTCGAGTCCGTCGAGGTCATCGAGCTGCACCACCCCAACAAGGCCGACGCCCCCTCCGGCACCGCCGCGCGCACCGCCCAGCTGATCGCCGAGGCCCGCCGTCAGGCGGGCTGCGCGCCCCAGCCGGATGCCACCGCGACGGCACTGGACGGAGCACGCGGCGCGGACGTCGACGGGATCCCGGTCCACTCGGTCCGGCTCCGCGGCCTCCTGGCCCACCAGGAGGTGCTGCTCGGGGGCGAGGGCGAGACCCTCACCATCCGGCACGACTCCCTGCACCACAGCAGCTTCATGCCGGGCATCCTGCTCGGAGCACGGCGCGTGGCGACCACTCCGGGCCTGACGTTCGGCCTGGAAAACTTCCTCGACCTGAACTGACTGAGTCCACCGCCATGCGCGCAAAGATCACTTACGCCGTCACCGCTGCCGTCCTGGTCTTCTACTTCCTCCTGGTCGGCAGCCGAGGTGTCCTGCTCATCAGGCACGGCACGCTCCTGACGGTGACCTTCGGGGTCGCCGTGCTGATCCTTCCGGTGATCGGCATCTGGTTCCTCTGGAAGAACACCCAGTTCGTCCGGAGGGCCAACGCACTCGCCGCCGAACTCGACGCCGAGGGCGGTCTGCCCGTCGACGACCTGGCCCGTACCCCGAGCGGGCGTATCGACCGGGAATCCGCCGACGCGGTGTTCGCCCGCCGCAAGGAGGAGACGGAGGACGCGCCGGACGACTGGCGCTGCTGGTTCCGCCTTGCTGTGGCCTACCAGGACGCCCGGGACACCCCCAGGGCCAGGAAGGCCATGCAGCGGGCCATCGCCCTGCACAGAGCCCGCACACCGGCCTCAGCGGCCCCGTCCGGCACCTAGAGGGCTCTTCCCCACACAACGAGACCGTCCGGCGTTCTTCGCGAACGCCGGACGGTCTCGTTGTGTGCGGGAGGGGCAGGCGGGCCCTCAGTGCTGCCGGTACTCGTCCCCCCACGCCTCGATCGTGTCGGCGGCCCGGTCGAACGCCTCACCACGTGCCAGGAAGTCCGCGTTGGAGTCCGTGAGCAAGGGCGGCACCGCGTCGCCGCCCTTGCGTACGACGATCAGGGCCTGGCCCTGCACCGTGCGCGGGAACCCGAGCCACTTGACCGGCTGCTGCACCGTACGCACCGCGGCGGCACGGTTCCACGGCACCGTCGTCGTCCGGAAGAAACCCACCCGGCGTACGCCGTGCCGGCTCACCCAGGCGCCGATCCGCAGCATCCGAAGGGCGCAGATGATCACCGCGAGGGCCAGAGCCAGACATGCCCCGGCCCCGGGCATCGCCCCGGCGAACGCCGTGATCATCCCGGCGAACAGGATGAAAGAGGCAAGCAGCAGCAGTCCGGCCGCGGCCGCGACACGCCAGGGACCGGGGCGGTAGGGGCGCCGCCAGCTGTCGTGGTCGTCGAACGGCAGCGCGACATCCTCAGCGCTCGCGTCAAATGCGCGGTCGGCCGTCAGAAAGGGCAGGGGCACGACTGATCCTCACTCACAAGCACGCTCGATTGCTGTGCCCGGTGAGGCTACCGAGGAGGCTACCGGCCGGACCACCCCAGGGGGCCCGTACGAGTCATCGCCCGTGCGCGGCCTCGGTCTGCTGACTGTGCCCCGCCGACTGCTCGGGCGACAGGGCGGGCAGGCCGAGCAGCAGTGATCCGGCCAGTCCGGCGACCACGACGAGGCCGATCAGGGTGCGGCCCGCCTTCTCCGAGAGAGAGGCGCGCTCCCGCGGGGGCGGTGTGACGTTACTGCGGAACCGGTCGGCCTCGGCTACGAACGAGAACGGGACGGATTCACGCCGGCGGAACATGAGGTAACTCTCCTTGAACTCTGATTCGGGCGGTGCTAATGAGTCAGACGTACGGCGAGCCCGATCGGTGCCCTGAATCGCCGGATCGGTGAAAGAAGTCCCCGGACGGCGGTGCGGGAGGCGCGGAGCCACGGCCGTAGAGTGGGCGCCGATCGAGACGCCATTGGAAGGACCCCCACCGGTGACCACCCCCGAGCCCACAAAGGCCCACTTTCGCAGCGATGTCACCGTTGACCTGGTGAAACACGCCGCCGGTGACTCCGACGTGCTGTTCGCCGCCCGTGTTTCGACGGCCGGTGAGCAGTCCCTCGAAGAGGTCACCAAGGATCCCGAGCGCTCCAAGGGGCTCATCAACTACCTGATGCGGGACCGGCACGGCAGCCCGTTCGAGCACAACTCGATGACCTTCTTCATCAGCGCCCCGATCTTCGTGTTCCGCGAGTTCATGCGGCACCGCGTGGGCTGGTCGTACAACGAGGAATCGGGCCGCTACAGGGAGCTGGAACCGGTCTTCTACGTTCCGGGAGAGTCCCGCAAGCTCATCCAGCAGGGACGCCCCGGCAAGTACGAGTTCGTCGAGGGCACTCCGGAGCAGCACGCGCTCACGACCCGCGCGATGGAGGAGTCCTACCGCAGCTCCTACGAGGCCTACCAGGAGATGCTCGCGGCGGGCGTGGCCCGCGAGGTGGCGCGTGCGGTCCTCCCGGTCGGCCTGTTCTCCTCGATGTACGCGACGTGCAACGCCCGCTCGCTGATGCACTTCCTCGGCCTGCGTACGCAGCACGAGCTCGCCAAGGTTCCGTCGTTCCCGCAGCGGGAGATCGAGATGGTCGGCGAGCAGATGGAGGCGCACTGGGCACGCCTCATGCCGCTCACCCATGCAGCCTTCAACAAAAATGGACGCGTTGCCCCGTAGGCGGTGTCCGTATTGCGGCGTTTCGAGAAGTTCATCTAGGCTGATCAAACGGACCCGGCACTGCTTGAACCCCCGAGCAGGCAGTGCCGGGCTCCTCTTGCTTGTCCCCCCGAGGGGACATTGAGCGCCGAGCAACGAGTAGCGTGTTACCCATGGCTCCGATCTCCACTCCGCAGACCCCCTTCGGGCGGGTCCTCACCGCTATGGTCACGCCCTTCACGGCGGACGGCGCACTCGACCTCGACGGCGCCCAGCGGCTCGCCACCCATCTGGTGGACGCAGGCAACGACGGCCTGATCATCAACGGCACCACCGGCGAGTCCCCGACCACCAGCGACGCGGAGAAAGACCAGCTCGTACGGGCTGTGCTGGAGGCGGTCGGAGACCGGGCGCACGTGGTCGCCGGCATCGGGACCAACGACACCCGCCACAGCGTCGAGCTCGCCCGCACGGCCGAGCGCACCGGCGCCCACGGCCTCCTCGCGGTCACGCCGTACTACAACAAGCCGCCGCAGGAGGGCCTCCTCCGGCACTTCAGCGCGATCGCGGACTCCACCGGCCTGCCGGTGATGCTCTACGACATTCCCGGCCGCAGCGGTGTCCCGATCGACACGGAGACCCTGGTCCGGCTCGCCGAGCATCCGCGCATCGTGGCGAACAAGGACGCCAAGGGCGACCTCGGCCGCGCCAGCTGGGCCATCGCGCAGTCCGGCCTGGCCTGGTACTCGGGTGACGACATGCTGAACCTGCCGCTCCTGTCGGTCGGCGCCGTGGGAATCGTCTCCGTCGTGGGCCACGTCGTCACACCGGATCTGCGCGCTCTTCTCGAGGCCTACGCCGGCGGAGACGTGCAGAAGGCAACCGAGATCCACCAGAAGCTGCTGCCCGTGTTCACGGGGATGTTCCGCACCCAGGGTGTGATCACCTCCAAGGCCGCGCTGGCCCTCCAGGGCCTCCCCGCCGGCCCGCTGCGTCTGCCCCTGGTGGAACTCAGCGCGCAGGAAACGGCACAGCTCAAGATCGATCTCGCCGCAGGTGGGGTACAGCTGTAACCACAGACTTCACAACTGAATACGCGAAGAACGATTCGCGACAGAGCACCACCAAAGACAACAGCAAGTGCACGAATGACATGCGCGCCACGTGCCCAAGCGGTACGTGGCGTGTGTGGTAAGGAGAGTCTTTTGAGTCATCCGCATCCTGAACTCGGCACCCCGCCGAAGCTCCCGAAGGGCGGCCTGCGGGTCACCCCGCTGGGTGGCCTCGGCGAAATCGGCCGCAACATGACGGTCTTCGAGTACGGCGGCCGCCTGCTCATCGTCGACTGCGGCGTCCTCTTCCCCGAAGAGGAGCAGCCGGGAATCGACCTGATCCTTCCGGACTTCACCACCATCCGGGACCGTCTCGACGACATCGAGGGCATCGTCCTCACGCACGGACACGAGGACCACATCGGTGGCGTCCCGTATCTGCTGCGTCTGAAGCCGGACATCCCGCTCATCGGCTCCAAGCTGACCCTCGCGCTCATCGAGGCCAAGCTCCAGGAGCACCGCATCCGTCCGTACACCCTTGAGGTCAAGGAGGGGCAGCGCGAGCGCATCGGAGTCTTCGACTGCGAGTTCATCGCGGTCAACCACTCCATCCCGGACGCTCTCGCGGTGGCCATCCGCACACCCGCGGGCATGGTGGTCGCCACCGGCGACTTCAAGATGGACCAGCTGCCGCTCGACGGCCGGCTCACCGACCTGCACGCCTTCGCCCGGCTGAGCGAGGAAGGCATCGACCTTCTGCTCTCCGACTCGACGAACGCGGAGGTCCCCGGGTTCGTACCGCCCGAGCGCGACATCCAGAACGTGCTGCGCACGGTCTTCGCCAACGCGCAGAAGCGCATCATCGTGGCGAGCTTCGCGAGTCACGTGCACCGCATCCAGCAGATCCTCGACACGGCCCACGAGTACGGCCGCAGGGTCGCCTTCGTCGGACGTTCGATGGTCCGGAACATGGGCATCGCCCGTGACCTCGGATATCTGAAGGTTCCCGCGGGACTGGTCGTCGACGTCAAGACCCTCGATGATCTGCCGGACGACGAAGTGGTGCTCGTCTGCACGGGCTCGCAGGGTGAGCCGATGGCGGCCCTGTCCCGGATGGCCAACCGCGATCACCAGATCCGCATCGTCCAGGGCGACACCGTCATCCTCGCCTCGTCGCTGATCCCCGGCAACGAGAACGCGGTCTACCGCGTGATCAACGGCCTGACCCGCTGGGGCGCCAACGTCGTCCACAAGGGCAACGCCAAGGTGCACGTCTCCGGTCACGCCTCGGCCGGCGAACTGCTGTACTTCTACAACATCTGCAAGCCGAAGAACCTGATGCCGGTCCACGGCGAATGGCGCCACCTCAGGGCCAACGCCGAACTGGGCGCCCTGACCGGCGTCCCGAAGGACCACATCGTCATCGCCGAGGACGGCGTGGTCGTCGACCTGATCGACGGCAAGGCCAAGATCGTCGGCAAGGTCCAGGCCGGCTATGTGTACGTCGACGGTCTCTCGGTCGGCGATGTCACCGAGACCTCCCTGAAGGACCGTCGCATCCTCGGTGACGAGGGCATCATCTCGGTCTTCATCGTGGTGGACAGCTCCTCCGGCAAGATCGTGGGCGGGCCTCACTTCCAGGCCCGGGGTTCCGGCATCGACGACTCGGCGTTCAGCGCGGTCGTGCCGAAGGTCGAAGAGGCCCTCAACAAGTCGGCGCAGGACGGTGTCATGGAGCCGCACCAGCTCCAGCAGCTCGTCCGTCGCACGGTGGGCAAGTGGGTCTCCGACACCTACCGCCGGCGCCCGATGATCCTTCCCGTCGTCGTCGAGGTCTGACCCCGACAGGCGCGAACTACGGAGCGGGGCCCCCGATTTGCATCGGGGCGCTCCGCTCCAGTACGTTTGCGTCTCCGCCTCACCGGGAAGCGCCGCGCACACGTGTGTGCCGTGGGCCCGGGGACGGAAATTCCGACTCAGAACTTCTGATAATGTCGGATCCGCCGAAAGGCAAGGCCACTTCAACGGCCACTGGAATTCAAATTCGTACCGGAAACGGTACGCACGGGTTCTGGTAAGGTTGGAACTGCTGGAAAGGGAAAGCGCGAAAGCGAAGAACTGGAAAGCGGAAATGCAAGACCCGCTTCGACCGGGAATCGGACACGAAAGAGTCTGATAGAGTCGGAAACGCAAGACCGGAGGGAAGCGCCCGGAGGAAAACCCGCGAGGGTGAGTACGAAGGAAGCGTCCGTTCCTTGAGAACTCAACAGCGTGCCAAAAGTCAACGCCAGATATGTTGATACCCCGACCTGTTTCGGCAGGTTCGAGGTTCCTTTGAAAGTCCTGGCAGGCCTTCGGGCTTGGCAGGCAATGCACACAGCGAGGACATAGYGAACGACCGGTCCTATTCCGACTCGGTTGTTCCGCTCTCGTGGTGTCTACCCGATTACGGGAAAACATTCACGGAGAGTTTGATCCTGGCTCAGGACGAACGCTGGCGGCGTGCTTAACACATGCAAGTCGAACGATGAAGCCTTTCGGGGTGGATTAGTGGCGAACGGGTGAGTAACACGTGGGCAATCTGCCCTTC
>NZ_RDBK01000043.1:3791978-3819928 GCF_008042275.1 Streptomyces sp. OR43
TATAACGGGTGGAGCTGACTGGTACTAATAGGCCGAGGGCTTGTCCTCAGTTGCTCGCGTCCACTGTGTTAGTTCTGAAATAACGAACGGCCGTGTTTTCATCCGGTGTTGGTTAATTTCATAGTGTTTCGGTGGTCATTGCGTTAGGGAAACGCCCGGTTACATTCCGAACCCGGAAGCTAAGCCTTTCAGCGCCGATGGTACTGCAGGGGGGACCCTGTGGGAGAGTAGGACGCCGCCGAACTCCTTTTGATAGTTAAGCCCCGTGCCCTTGTGGCACGGGGCTTTTCTGCGTTCACGGCCTGTTCGACGGTGCATCGTCGCGGGCGGGGCGCGTTGCTCGTCACGCGGGTCGGGAACCTTGAATCGCCCCTGGTGGGCGGCCCCATGACGGCGCGACAGGCGGTTTGGCACACCCCCAGGTTCGGGGTATGCTTTAGCTCGTTGCCGCAGGGCAGCAAGGCCCCAATAGCTCAGTCGGTAGAGCGTCTCCATGGTAAGGAGAAGGTCTGCGGTTCGATTCCGCATTGGGGCTCGTACAGACGAAAGGCCCCCGCCAAGTGGCGGGGGCCTTTCGCGTACCCGGAGGACCGGGCGGCGGAGCTACGGAGCGACCTGCGGCTCGGGGACACGCATCGCGAGAATGGCCATGTCGTCCGAGGCCGGCTCGGCGGCAAAGCGCTCCACCGCCCGCAGGATGCGGGCCGCCACCGCACCCGCCGTCAGGCCCGTGCAGTTGGCCAGCACGTCGGCCAGCCCGTCGTCGCCGAGCATGCGAGTGCCCTCGCGGCGTTCGGTGACGCCGTCGGTCACACACAGCAGGACGTCGCCCGGGTCCAGCGTCACCGTCTGCTCGTACAGCTCCAGGTCCTCGATGACGCCCAGCAGCGGCTGGGGTTCAGCCGCCGCCTCGACCGAGCCGTCCTGGCGCAGGCGCAGCGGCAACGGGTGGCCGGCACAGACCACCTTCAGAAGCGCGCTGCCGTCCTCCTGGGGCCACAGCTCCCCGTACAGCAGGGTCAGGAAGCGACTGCGGGCACCCTCGTCCAGGATGGCGGCGTTGAGCCGCTCCAGGACGGCGGGGCCGCCGAAGCCCTCGCGGGCGAGCAGGCGAAGTGCGTGACGGGCCAGGCCGGTCACGGCCGCGGCCTCCGGGCCCGTACCGCAGACGTCGCCGATGGCGAAGCCGTAGGCGCCGTCACGGATCGGGAAGACGTCGTAGAAGTCGCCACCGACCTCGTTGCCCTCACCGGCTGCCCGGTAGATGACCTCGATCTCGACATTGGGGACGTCGGGGAGGCCCGGCGGCAGCAGGCTGCGCTGCAGGGACTGGCTGATCGCCATGCGCTCCGAGTAGAGGCGGGCGTTGTCCAGGGCGAGGGCCGCCCGGCGCGAGAGGTCCTCGGCCAGTTCCAGGATCTCCTGGCGGAAGTGATCGTCGGACGGCTTGCCGAGCGTCAGCATGCCGATGACCCGGTTGCGGGCGACAAGGGGGAGGACCACCGTCTCGCCGCCCACCGCGGCCGCGGTGGCGAGAGTCGTACGGATGCCGGCGCCGAGCGCCCCCGTGTCACCGAGGCCGATGCTGCGCATCGAGGTGCGCAGGGCTGCCTCGTGGGCGGCCTCGGACGGTGCGGACCAGACACGGGCGCCCGGTGTCGGCACCGGGTCGGGCGGGGAGATCTTGGAGAGCAGGGCCTTGAGGCCGTCGATGAGCTCCTCGTCCTCGTGCAGGACGTACGAGAGGTAGGGGTCCGAGGACTGGTCGGCGATCGTGTAGACGGCGCACCAGGTGGCCAGGGTCGGGACGGTCATCTGCGCCATCAGAGCCAGCGTCTGGTCCCGGTCGAGCGTGCCGGCCAGCAGGTCGGACGCCTCGACGAGGAAGGAGAGCGAGCCGCGGCGCAGCCGTTCCAGCTCTCCGAGGCGGGCGGACTCGACGGCCAGGGCGATGCGGTCGGCGGCGAATTGGAGGCGCAGGGCCTCCTCGTTCGAGTACCGGCCGGCGGCTTCGGCCGCGACGCCCAGGGAGCCGGTGAGCCGGCCCTCGACCTTCAGGGGGACCGTGACCACCGAGCGCATGCCCGTGTCGCTGAGCAGCGGGACGGCGCCGGGTACCGCGTCGAGATCCTCGTGCACGGCGGGCATCCGGGCGGAGCCGTACCGTCCCGTCCCCGCCTCGACGGGAACGCGGGCGAAGCGCTGGCGGGCGGAAGGCAGGCCGGTCGTGGCCCGTACCTCCAGCTCGGTCTCGTCGTCCGTCGCCAGCAGCAGGAAGGCCGCGTCGGCGTCGAGCATGTCGCGGGCCCGCTCGACGGTGCGCTGGAGCAGTCCGTCGAGGTCGTCGGGGGCGGGGGAGCCGATGAAGACCTCGAAGGGGTCCGTCGTGCGGCTCTCCGTGTTCGCGTCGGAGACCGGAGTGCGTACCGGCGAGTGGAGCACGGCCCGCTCGTAGTCGCGCACCAGCAGGCACACCGTCGAGGGTTCGCCCTCGGTGTCCCGCACGCGCAGGTGGGAGCCGTAGACCTGGATGGTGCGGCCGTCGGCGGCGCGGACGCCGTAGCTGCCCTCCCAGCGGGAGAGGCGCAGCGCGTCGGCGATGCCGGTGTTGGTGCCGGGGGTCTGGGGCCAGGCGGTGAAGTCGGTGAACTGCTTGCCGGTGACCTGTTCCGCCGTGTGCCCGAACAGGTACGAGGCGTCGTCGTTCCACGCCGCGATGGAGCCCGTGCTGTCGATCTGGACGACGGCGACCCTGACCCGTTCGTCGGTGACGGGGAGCAGACCGACGGGGAGCAGCGGACCCGCGGAGCGGATGCCCACCGGCCGGTCGGGGAGATCGAGCTGGAACCAGACGTGTTTGTGTGTGGGGGAGTACTCGACTCCCCAGCGGGAGGCGAGCGCCGCGCACAGGAGGAGGCCGCGGCCGCCCTCCCGGTCGGGGCTGCCGAAGTCCAGTCCGGTGGACTGGAGCGGGATCTCGCGCTCCGGATAGTGGTCGGAGACCTCGACCCGGACACCGTCATCCGTACGCAGGCACAGCACGTCCGCTGTGGTGCCCGCGTGGACCACCGCGTTCGTGACGAGCTCGCTGGTGAGGACGACGGCGTCGTCGACGACATCGGTGTACCCCCACCCCTGGAGGGTGTCCCGGACAAAGGCGCGGGCCGTCGCTACGGAACGCCCCACCGGGTCGAAGGTGGCAGCCGCGCGCGCCGTGATCACAGCACTCCCCATATGGTGTCTCGTCGCTTCCCCGAGTCCTGTGCCCGTTTCTCGCCGCTTCGATTCGCCTGCCAGGCTAGACGCTCCGTGCAGGTGCCGGATACACGAGGGCCGGGTTCGGGCAAGGACGGGCAGGAACAGACCTGTGACCGGACAAGTGTGGGCTTCCCCTGGGAGGGATGTGGGACAACCATGGGAGGTTCCACCCCGACCGGTTCCGGCCTGGTACGTTTCAACGATTTGACGTCCCCATGGTCACCCGTCGACGGTGGTGGTGACGGTGAGTCCCAGAGGATCTGGGCAAGCTCTCGGACAAGGCCCGAGCGATTCGGTCAACCCCTGCGGGAGGGACACGGTGGAGTCTGACGTGGCGGCGCGGGGATCAGGTACGCGCAGTAGAGGCGGACAGTCCGTGAAGAAGCAGCGCAATGGAACCGTCGAGGTCGACGCCGCGGCACTCAACAGACTGCTGTCCGGTCTGGTGGCCATGCGTGACGGGAACTTCCGCCGGCGGGTGACCGTGTCCGGCGACGGTGTCATGGCGGAGCTCGCGGCGGTCTTCAACGAGGTCGCCGACCGTAATGTGCATCTCACGGGTGAGCTCGCGCGGGTGCGGCGCGTGGTCGGCCGGGAGGGCAAGCTCACCGAGCGGCTGGAGACGGGGGCCTGCGAGGGCTCCTGGGCCGCCGCGATCGACGCGTCCAACGAGCTGGTGGATGATCTCGCGCGCCCCGTCTCGGAGGTCGGGCGCGTGCTGTCGGCGGTGGCCGACGGTGACCTCGAGCAGCGGATGGAGCTGCGTTCGCATACGGCGGACGAGACGGTACGGCCGCTGCGCGGCGAGTTCCTGAAGGTCGCGCGTACGGTCAACAACCTCGTCGACCAGCTGTCGGCGTTCACCGAGCAGGTGACGCGGGTCGCGGTCGAGGTGGGCACCGAGGGCAAGCTGGGCGGCCAGGCCCAGGTGCGCGGGATGTCCGGGTCCTGGAAGGACCTCACGGACTCCGTGAACACCATGGCGTACCGGCTGACCGCGCAGGTGCGCGACATCGCCCTGGTGACGACCGCGGTGGCCAAGGGCGATCTGTCGCGGAAGGTCACCGTTCACGTGGCCGGCGAGATGGCTCAGCTGAAGAACACCGTGAACACGATGGTCGACCAGCTGTCCTCGTTCTCCTCCGAGGTGACCCGCGTCGCCCGCGAGGTGGGTACCGAGGGCGAGCTGGGCGGGCAGGCGACGGTGCCGGGTGTGGCCGGGGTGTGGAAGGACCTCACGGACTCCGTCAACACGATGGCCGGGAACCTCACCTCCCAGGTGCGCGGCATCGCGGAGGTGACGACGGCGGTCGCCAACGGTGACCTGTCGCAGAAGGTCCGGGTGAGCGCGCGTGGCGAGGTCGCGCAGCTCGCCGAGACGATCAACCAGATGACGGAGACGCTGCGGACCTTCGCGGACGAGGTCACGCGTGTGGCCAGCGAGGTCGGTGGCGAGGGCCTGCTCGGCGGTCAGGCACAGGTGCCGGGCGCCGCGGGCACCTGGAAGGACCTCACCGACTCGGTGAACACCGTCTTCCGCAACCTGACGACCCAGGTGCGTGACATCGCGCAGGTGACGACGGCGGTCGCCAGCGGTGACATGACGCAGAAGGTCACCGTCGATGTGGCCGGCGAGATGCTGGAGCTGAAGAACACCGTCAACACGATGGTGGACCAGCTTCAGTCCTTCGGTTCGGAAGTGACCAGGGTGGCCCGGGAGGTCGGCGTCGAGGGCCGGCTGGGCGGCCAGGCCGAGGTGCCGGGCGCGGCAGGTACCTGGAAGGACCTGACGGACTCCGTCAACACGGCGTTCCGGAACCTGACGGGGCAGGTGCGTGACATCGCGCAGGTGACGACGGCGGTCGCCAACGGCGACCTGTCGCAGAAGGTCACCGTCGATGTGGCCGGCGAGATGCTGGAGCTGAAGAACACCGTCAACACGATGGTGGCGCAGCTGTCCTCCTTCGCCGATCAGGTGACGCGCATGGCGCGTGACGTGGGCACGGAGGGCCGGCTCGGCGGTCAGGCGCGGGTCGACGGCGTCTCCGGTACGTGGAAGGAGCTCACGGACTCCGTCAACTTCATGGCGGGGAACCTGACCTCCCAGGTGCGCCAGATCGCCCAGGTGACCACGGCGGTGGCGCGGGGTGACCTGTCGCAGAAGATCGACGTGGACGCGCGCGGCGAGATCCTGGAGCTGAAGAACACCATCAACACGATGGTCGACCAGCTGTCAGCTTTCGCCGAGCAGGTGACCCGGGTGGCCCGTGAAGTGGGCACGGACGGGCGGCTCGGCGGTCAGGCCCAGGTGCCCGGCGTGGCCGGTGTGTGGCGCGATCTGACCGACTCGGTGAACGGCATGGCGGGGAACCTCACCGCTCAGGTCCGCAACATCGCCCAGGTCGCCACGGCGGTGGCGCGGGGTGACCTGTCGCAGAAGATCGACGTGGACGCGCGCGGCGAGATCCTGGAGCTGAAGAACACCCTCAACACCATGGTCGACCAGCTCTCGAACTTCGCGGAGCAGGTGACCCGGGTCGCCCGTGAGGTGGGTACGGAGGGCATTCTCGGCGGTCAGGCCGAGGTGCAGGGAGTGTCCGGTACGTGGAAGGACCTCACCCAGTCCGTCAACGGCATGGCCAACAACCTGACCCTCCAGGTCCGCAACATCGCCGAGGTCACGACCGCGGTCGCCAACGGCGATCTCTCCAAGAAGATCACCGTCGACGCCAAGGGCGAGATCCTCGAACTGGTGACGACGGTCAACACGATGGTCGACCAGCTGCTCAACTTCGCGGACGAGGTCACGAGGGTCGCCCGCGAGGTGGGCACCGAGGGCATCCTCGGCGGTCAGGCCCGGGTGCGCGGGGCGACGGGCATCTGGAAGGACCTCAGCGAGAACGTCAACCTGATGGCCAACAACCTGACCAGTCAGGTGCGGAACATCTCCCGGGTCTCGTCCGCGGTCGCCAACGGGGACCTGACGAAGAAGGTCACCGTCGAGGCGCGCGGCGAGGTAGCCGAGCTCGCCGACACCGTCAACACGATGGTGACGACCCTGTCGTCGTTCGCCGACGAGGTGACCCGGGTCGCCCGTGAGGTGGGCACGGAGGGCGAGCTGGGCGGCCAGGCGCGCGTCCCGGGCGTTGCCGGTACGTGGAAGGACCTCACCGAGTCCGTGAACTCGATGGCGTCCAACCTGACCGGGCAGGTGCGCCAGATCGCCACGGTCACCACGGCCATCGCCGAGGGCGATCTCACCAAGAAGATCGACATCGACGCGCGGGGTGAGATCCAGGAGCTGAAGAACACCATCAACACGATGGTCGACCGGCTGTCGTCGTTCGCCGAGCAGGTGACGCGAGTGGCCCGCGAGGTGGGCACCGAGGGCCAGCTGGGCGGCCAGGCACGGGTGCGGGACGTGGACGGCACCTGGCGCGACCTCACCGAGTCGGTGAACGAGATGGCCGGAAACCTGACCCGTCAGGTGCGTGCCATCGCGGCCGTCGCGACCGCGGTGACCCGGGGCGACCTCAATCTCAAGATCGACGTGGACGCCGCCGGGGAGATCCAGTCCCTCCAGGACAACATCAACACGATGATCGCCAACCTGCGCGACACCACCGCCACCAACAAGGAGCAGGACTGGCTCAAGGGCAACCTTGCCCGGATCTCCGGTCTGATGCAGGGGCGGCGCGACCTGGACGACGTGGCCTCGCTGATCATGAGTGAGCTGACCCCGGTCGTCTCAGCGCAGCACGGCGCCTTCTTCCTGGCGACGGCGACCGGGGACACCGACGCGCTGGGTGCGGAGGGCGACCGGGAGGGCGCGTACGAGCTCCGGATGCGCGGCAGCTACGGCTACTCCGCGGGGTCCATGCCGACGTCCTTCCGGCCCGGGGAGACGCTCATCGGCACGGCCGCCGAGGAGAAGCGGACGATCCAGGTGGACAACGTGCCGCCGGGGTACCTGAAGATCTCGTCGGGTCTCGGCGAGGCGCCGCCCGCGCATGTGATCGTGCTGCCGGTGCTCTTCGAGGGCAAGGTCCTCGGGGTGATCGAACTGGCCTCCTTCCAGCCGTTCACGCATATCCAGCGGGACTTCCTCAACCAGCTCGCCGAGATGATCGCGACGAGCGTCAACACGATCAGCGTCAACACCACGACCGAGAAACTGCTGGAGCAGTCGCAGGAGCTCACCGAGCAATTGCGTGACCGGTCGCAGGAGTTGGAGAACCGGCAGAAGGCGCTCCAGGCCTCCAACGCCGAACTGGAGGAGAAGGCCGAGCTGCTGGCCCAGCAGAACCGCGACATCGAGGTCAAGAACACCGAGATCGAGGAGGCGCGCCAGGTCCTGGAGGAACGCGCCGAACAGCTCGCCGTCTCCATGCGGTACAAGTCGGAGTTCCTGGCGAACATGTCCCACGAGCTGCGGACACCGCTCAACTCGCTGCTCATTCTGGCCAAACTCCTGGCGGACAACGCCGAGGGCAATCTGTCGCCGAAGCAGGTGGAATTCGCCGAGACGATCCACGGGGCGGGTTCCGATCTGCTCCAGCTGATCAACGACATCCTCGATCTGTCGAAGGTCGAGGCGGGCAAGATGGACGTCAGCCCGACCCGGATCGCGCTGGTCCAGCTGGTGGATTACGTGGAGGCGACGTTCCGGCCGCTCACTGCGGAAAAGGGGCTGGATTTCTCCGTACGGGTGTCGCCGGAACTGCCGGCGACACTGCACACCGACGAACAGCGGCTGCTGCAGGTGCTGCGCAATCTGCTCTCCAACGCGGTGAAGTTCACCGACAGCGGGGCCGTGGAACTGGTGATCCGGCACGCGGGTGCCGAGGTACCGAACGCCATCCGTGAGCAGTTGCTGGAAGCCGGTTCGCTGCGGGACGCCGACGCTGATCTGATCGCCTTCTCGGTGACCGACACCGGTATCGGGATCGCGTCCAGCAAGATGCTGGTGATCTTCGAGGCGTTCAAGCAGGCGGACGGGACGACCAGTCGCAAATACGGCGGTACCGGCCTCGGTCTCTCCATCAGCCGGGAGATCGCGCGGCTGCTGGGCGGCGAGATCCACGCGGCGAGCGAGCCCGGCCGCGGCTCGACATTCACGCTGTACCTGCCGCTGCACCCGAGCGAACTCCCGCCGCAGGGCTACCCGCAGATCGGCCCCGGGCCCATCGAGGTGCACGGCGCCGCGGTCGAGAGCGGCCGGCGGCCCGAGGCGGGGCAGGGCCACGGACCGGGCTTCCAGAGCTTCGCGGAGGCCTCCGGAATGCCGGGCAGCGCGCAGGAGCAGGGTGGCGCGGCAGGGCTGTCCAGGCGTCGGCGCAAGGCGCTGGGCGGTGCGCAGCAGCAGCCCGCGCTGCCGCCCCGGGCCGCCTCGTCCATGGAGCGGCCGGCTCCGCAGGAGTCGTGGACGCTCGGCGGCCAGGAGGAGCCCGAGGTCCGCAGGACGTTCCGGTTCGGCGGCGAGAAGGTACTGATCGTCGACGACGACATCCGTAACGTCTTCGCGCTCACCAGCGTGCTGGAACAGCACGGCCTTTCGGTGCTGTACGCGGAGAACGGGCGCGAGGGAATCGAAGTCCTGGAGCAGCACGACGATGTGACGGTCGTACTGATGGACATCATGATGCCGGAGATGGACGGCTACGCGACGACCTCGGCGATCCGCAGGATGCCGCAGTTCGCGGGACTGCCGATCATCGCGCTGACCGCCAAGGCGATGAAGGGCGACCGAGAGAAGGCCATCGAGTCGGGCGCATCCGACTACGTCACCAAGCCGGTCGATTCCGATCATCTTCTCTCGGTTATGGAGCAGTGGATGCGCGGAGAGTGATCGCTAGTTGAGCGAATCGATCGTGATGTGTTGACTCGTCGTGTCGGAAAGAGTGTGGGAGCGCGGTTTCCGGGGAACCTTCTGGTCTCCTGCCGCGTTTTCCCTGTGTGCACAGTGACATCGCGGTGACAGGGTGTGGTGGCAGCCGGGGTGCGGCTACCATGACCGGCACAAGGACGGACGGCGTAAGGGAGCCGTCCCCTGGGGCGGCGCCCGGTGCAATTCCGGGGCGAGGAGGACGGGCCATGGTGCAGAAGGCCAAGATCCTCCTGGTCGATGACCGGCCGGAGAATCTGCTGGCGCTGGAGGCCATCCTCTCTGCGCTCGATCAGACACTGGTGCGGGCATCGTCAGGGGAGGAAGCGCTCAAAGCGCTGCTCACGGACGACTTCGCGGTGATTCTGCTGGACGTCCAGATGCCGGGCATGGACGGTTTCGAAACCGCGGCCCACATCAAGCGGCGGGAGCGGACCCGGGACATCCCGATCATCTTTCTCACCGCGATCAACCACGGTCCGCATCACACCTTCCGGGGCTATGCGGCCGGCGCGGTGGACTACATCTCGAAGCCGTTCGATCCCTGGGTGCTCCGCGCCAAGGTCTCGGTCTTCGTCGAGCTGTACATGAAGAACTGCCAGCTGCGTGAGCAGGCGGCGCTGCTGCGGCTCCAGCTGGAGGGCGGCGGTCAGGCGGGCGCGAACCGCGAGAAGGAGCCGGCCGGGCTGCTGGCCGAACTCTCCGCACGGCTCGCGGCAGTCGAGGAGCAGGCCGAGGCCCTGTCCAAGCAACTCGACGACGAGTCGGCGGACGCCGGAGCCGTGGCCACCGCCGCTCATCTCGAACGGAAGCTGACCGGGCTGCGCCGGGCGTTGGACGCGCTGGAGCCCGGCACGGCCGGCGGACCCGCCGGCCTCCCCTCGTAACGTCTGCCGGCCGCACCGCCCGTCTCCCCCGCGCTCCTTCGGGTCGGAGGGGCGTCAACTGGCCGGTGAGCGAGGCCGTTCGGCGGAGGTGGCCCGGCTCGGGACCACCTGGCCCGGGCCCGGTGTCGCCTCGCCCGAGCCAGTGAGTGCGCGTCAGTTTGCGGCCGCTGTATGGCGACACGGTCGGGTGAACCGGCACGCGCACGTGTTCACCGCCGCAGACACCGGTAACCTCGGCCCCATGGCCTCACGTACGTCCGGCAAGGGTTCCCAGGGCACCGCGGGCACCGCGAAGCGCGCCGGCCGTGCCCCGGGCCCGGCGAAGAAAGCCGCGCCCGCCAAGAAGACCGCGGCGAAGAAGACCGCACCAGCCAAGAAGGCACCCGCGAAGAAAGCAGTGGCCAAGAAGGCCGCGGCGCCCAAACCGGCGCCGTCGCCCACCGGCGGTGTGTACCGCCTGGTGCGCGCCGTCTGGCTCGGAGCGGCCCACGCAGTCGGCGCGATGTTCCGCGGCATAGGGCGCGGCGCCAAGGGCCTCGACCCCGCTCACCGCAAGGACGGGGTCGCGCTGCTGCTGCTCGGCCTCGCGCTGATCGTGGCCGCGGGCACGTGGTCGAACCTGCGCGGCCCGGTCGGCGACCTCGTCGAGATGCTCGTCACGGGGGCCTTCGGCCGGCTCGATCTCCTGGTACCGATACTGCTGGGCTCCGTCGCCGTACGGCTGATCCTCTATCCGGAGAAGCCCGAAGCCAACGGCCGGATCGTCATCGGGCTCTCCGCGCTCGTCATCGGCGTGCTCGGGCAGGTCCACATCGCGTGCGGATCGCCGGGACGCGAGGACGGCACCGAGGCCATGCAGGACGCCGGGGGCCTCATCGGCTGGGCCGCGTCCAAGCCGCTGATCTTCACCATGGGCGAGGTGCTCGCCGTACCGCTGCTCCTGCTTCTGACCGTCTTCGGGCTGCTGGTCGTGACGGCCACCCCGGTGAACGCGATTCCGCAGCGGCTGCGGCTGCTCGGCTCCAAGCTGGGCATCATCGACCCGGTGTACGACCCGGAGGCGCTGGACGAGGACGACGACGAGCGGTACGACGAGCAGTGGCGCGAGTCGCTGCCCGCCCGTTCGCGGCGGTCCTCGGCCCGCCGCTCCGAGGCGCCCGAGGAGTACGACCCCGACCGGGCGGAGACCGACGCGCTCTCCAAGCGCCGCAGGCCGCGCAGGCCGTCCGTGCAGCCGGCGATGAACCGCACCATGGACGCCGTGGACGTGGCCGCCGCCGCGGCTGCCGCGCTCGACGGGGCGGT
Organism: Streptomyces sp. OR43; assembly: GCF_008042275.1. Classification (GTDB taxonomy): domain Bacteria; phylum Actinomycetota; class Actinomycetes; order Streptomycetales; family Streptomycetaceae; genus Streptomyces. Next base: position 3,803,313 of record NZ_RDBK01000043.1, read on the forward strand.
GCTCAACGGCATGCCGCCGTCGCCGGTCGTCGCCGACCTCACCCAAGGCGTCTCGGTGGACCGCGAGCGGGCGGGCACGCCGGTGCCCGGCGCCAGGGAGGCGGAACCGGGCCGGAGGCCGGGGGAGCGGGCCTCGTCGCCCGCCGGAGGCGTACCCGACCTGACCAAGCCGGTACCCGACCGCTCGGAGTCGCAGCCGCTGCCGCCCCGCGCGGAGCAGCTCCAGCTCTCCGGCGACATCACCTACTCGCTGCCCTCCCTCGACCTGCTGGAGCGCGGCGGCCCGGGCAAGACCCGCAGCGCCGCCAACGACGCGATCGTCGCGTCGCTGACCAACGTCTTCACCGAGTTCAAGGTGGACGCCGCCGTCACCGGGTTCACCCGAGGCCCCACGGTCACGCGGTACGAGGTGGAGCTCGGGCCCGCCGTGAAGGTCGAGCGGATCACCGCGCTCGCCAAGAACATCGCGTACGCCGTCGCCAGTCCGGACGTCCGGATCATCTCCCCGATCCCGGGGAAGTCGGCCGTCGGCATCGAGATCCCCAACTCCGACCGGGAGATGGTCAACCTCGGTGACGTGCTGCGGCTCGCGGACGCGGCGGAGGACGACCACCCGATGCTGGTGGCGCTCGGCAAGAACGTCGAGGGCGGCTACGAGATGGCCAACCTCGCGAAGATGCCGCACGTCCTGGTGGCCGGGGCCACTGGTTCCGGAAAGTCCTCCTGCATCAACTGCCTGATCACCTCGGTGATGGTGCGGGCGACGCCGGAGGACGTCCGCATGGTGCTGGTCGACCCCAAGCGGGTCGAGCTGACCGCGTACGAGGGCATCCCGCACCTGATCACGCCGATCATCACCAACCCCAAGAAGGCGGCCGAGGCGCTCCAGTGGGTCGTGCGCGAGATGGACCTGCGCTATGACGACCTCGCCGCGTTCGGTTACCGCCACATCGACGACTTCAACCACGCGGTGCGCACCGGGAAGCTCAAGACGCCGGAGGGCAGCGAGCGGGAGCTGTCGCCGTATCCGTACCTGCTGGTGATCGTCGACGAGCTGGCCGACCTCATGATGGTGGCCCCCCGGGACGTCGAGGACTCGATCGTCCGCATCACCCAGCTGGCCCGCGCGGCCGGAATCCATCTGGTGCTCGCCACCCAGCGTCCCTCGGTGGACGTCGTCACCGGTCTGATCAAGGCGAACGTGCCCTCCCGGCTCGCCTTCGCCACCTCGTCACTGGCCGACAGCCGCGTCATCCTCGACCAGCCCGGAGCCGAAAAGCTCATCGGAAAGGGTGACGGACTGTTCCTGCCGATGGGGGCGAACAAGCCGACCCGTATGCAGGGTGCCTTCGTCACCGAGGACGAGGTCGCGGCGGTCGTCCAGCACTGCAAGGACCAGATGGCCCCCGTCTTCCGGGACGACGTGGTGGTCGGGACGAAGCAGAAGAAGGAGATCGACGAGGACATCGGCGACGATCTGGATCTGCTGTGCCAGGCCGCTGAGCTGGTCGTCTCCACCCAGTTCGGGTCCACCTCGATGCTCCAGCGCAAGCTGCGGGTGGGATTCGCGAAGGCCGGACGGCTGATGGACCTGATGGAGTCGCGGAACATCGTCGGACCGAGCGAGGGGTCCAAGGCGCGCGATGTCATGGTGAAACCGGACGAACTCGACGGCGTGTTGGCACTGATCCGTGGCGAAACCGGTTCGTGAGGGTTTTGCGGGCAACCGTTTCGCCGGGCCGTACGTCAAGTTGAAGGGAGGGACAGCAGGATGTTTCTTCCCGGGGCCGTCCGGCGAATCCGACTCTGTTCGAATCTGATGGCGTACAAAGTCCTCCCTCCCGGTTGCCCCACCCTTTCGTACCCCCCCTAGACTGAACACCCAGCAGGTGGCTCACGCTCGAAAGGCGCCCCCGTGTCCATCGGCAACTCCCCCGAAGACGACCGGCCTTCGATCGGTCGAGTGCTTCAGCAGGCTCGCATCGCCGCAGGTCTCACGGTCGAAGAGGTCAGCACGTCCACCCGGGTGCGCATCCCCATCGTGCACGCGATCGAGGAGGACGACTTCTCCCGCTGCGGCGGCGACGTGTACGCCCGCGGCCATATCCGAACGCTCGCACGTGCCGTAGGCACCGAACCGGAACCGCTGGTTTCGCAGTACGACGCCGAGCACGGCGGCCGTCCCGCGCCCACGCCCGCGGCCCCGCTGTTCGAGGCCGAGCGGATCCGTTCCGAACCCCGGCGGCCCAACTGGACCGCGGCCATGGTCGCGGCCATCGTGGCCGTCGTCGGATTCGTCGGCTTCACCTTCTTCAAGGGCGGTGACGAGCCCTCGACCGCCGGCCAGGTCGCCGAGGGCCCGACCTCCGACAAGATCACCCCCAAACCGGCGTCCAGCAAGCCCGTCGACCCCAAGCCGGCCCCCTCGGACAGTGCCATCGCGGCAGCGCCCCAGGACAAGGTCACGGTCAAGCTCAGCGCGAGCCAGGGCAAGAGCTGGATCTCGGCCAAGGACCACAACGGCCGGTCCCTCTTCGACGGAACCCTCCAGCAGGGCGAGACGAAGACCTTCCAGGACAAGGAGCGGGTCGACCTCGTCCTCGGCAACGCCGGTTCGATCGAACTCTTCGTCAACGGCAAGAAGGTCGAGGACCAGTTCCAGCCCGGACAGGTCGAGCGGCTTTCGTACACCAAGGGCGATCCCGAGGTCGGCTGACCCCGGATCCAGCAGTTCACAGGGCGGCGAGCGCCCGGCCATCGCGCCGGGCGCTCGCCGCTTTTGTCACTCCCCGTAACGGTCGAACCCTGCACGGCGGGGCCAGTGCCGGGACAAAGTAGTCTTGAGCCCATGCCCGAACGCCGTACCGTCGCCCTTGTCACTCTTGGCTGCGCCCGTAACGAGGTGGACTCGGAGGAGCTCGCAGGCCGCTTGGCAGCGGACGGCTGGGAGCTCGTCGAGGATGCCTCCGATGCCGATGTCGCCGTGGTCAACACCTGTGGATTCGTCGAGGCCGCCAAGAAGGACTCCGTCGATGCCCTGCTCGAAGCCAATGATCTGAAGGACCACGGCCGGACCCAGGCCGTCGTCGCCGTCGGCTGCATGGCCGAGCGCTACGGCAAGGACCTCGCCGAGGCCCTGCCGGAAGCGGACGGAGTCCTCGGATTCGACGACTACGCAGACATCTCCGACCGCCTCCAGACCATCCTCAACGGCGGCATCCACGCCTCCCACACCCCCCGCGACCGCCGCAAGCTGCTGCCCATCAGCCCGGCCGAGCGCCAGGACGCGGCCGTGGCTCTGCCCGGCCACGCCCAGGAGGCCACGCCGGCCCCCGCCGACCTTCCGGACGGAGTCGCGCCGGTCTCCGGTCCCCGGGCGCCCCTGCGCCGACGCCTGGGCACCAGCCCCGTCGCCTCCGTGAAGCTGGCCTCGGGCTGCGACCGCCGCTGCTCCTTCTGCGCCATCCCGTCCTTCCGCGGCTCCTTCATCTCGCGACGCCCCTCGGACGTCCTGGGCGAGACGCGCTGGCTGGCGGAGCAGGGCGTGAAGGAGGTCATGCTGGTCTCCGAGAACAACACCTCGTACGGCAAGGACCTGGGCGACATCCGCCTCCTGGAGACACTCCTTCCCGAGCTCGCGGACGTCGAGGGGATCGAGCGCATCCGGGTCAGCTATCTGCAGCCCGCCGAGATGCGGCCCGGCCTGATCGACGTACTGACGTCCACGCCGAAGGTCGCGCCCTACTTCGACCTGTCCTTCCAGCACTCGGCCCCCGGCGTGCTGCGCGCGATGCGGCGCTTCGGTGACACCGACAGCTTCCTGGAGCTCCTGCACACCATCCGGAGCAAGGCACCGCAGGCCGGCGCACGCTCCAACTTCATCGTGGGCTTCCCCGGCGAGACCGAGGCGGACCTGGCGGAGCTGGAACGGTTCCTCACCGGCGCCCGCCTCGACGCCATCGGCGTCTTCGGCTACTCCGACGAGGACGGCACGGAGGCGGTCGGCTACGAGAACAAGCTGGACGCCGACACGATCGCCGAGCGTCTGGCGCACATCTCGCAGCTGGCCGAGGAGCTCACCTCGCAGCGGGCCGAGGAGCGCCTCGGAGAGTCGCTCCAGGTACTGGTCGAGTCGGTCGAGCCCACGGAGGACGAGTCGCGTGCCGTGGGCAGAGCCGCCCACCAGGCGCCCGAAACGGACGGGCAGGTGCTCTTCACCGCACGCGAAGGACTTGTCCCGGGCCGTATGGTCGAGGCAAAGGTAGTGGGCACCGAAGGCGTGGACCTGGTGGCGGAGAGCTGTGAACGTGCGGAGGTAGCCAGATGACCGGAGTCCCGGCATCCGCGGCAGGTGGTTCCGGCGCGACGCCGGCCCGCGGCGGAAAACTGGGTGCTGCGGCCGTCAATCAGGCCAGCCTGTGGAACATCGCCAATCTCCTCACCATGGCTCGGCTGGTCCTGGTCCCCGGGTTCGTCGTGCTGCTGCTTCATGACGGCGGATACGACCCGGCCTGGCGTTCCATCGCCTGGGCCGCGTTCGCCATCGCGATGATCACCGATGTGTTCGACGGGCATCTGGCGCGCAAGTACGACCTGGTCACCGACTTCGGGAAGATCGCCGACCCGATCGCCGACAAGGCGATCATGGGCGCCGCCCTGATCTGCCTGTCCTATCTCGGGGACCTGCCCTGGTGGGTCACGGGCGTGATCCTCTTCCGGGAACTCGGCATCACGCTGATGCGATTCTGGGTGATCCGGCACGGGGTGATTCCCGCCAGCCGCGGCGGCAAGATGAAGACGCTGGCCCAGGGGACCGCCGTCGGGATGTACGTCCTGGCGCTGACCGGTCCGCTGGCCACACTGCGCTTCTGGGTGATGGCGGTGGCCGTCGTGCTGACGGTCGTCACCGGCCTGGACTACGTGCGCCAGGCCGTCGTGCTGCGCCGCCAGGGGCTCCGGGCGGAGAGGGCCGCTACTGCCCAGGAGGCCGCTGAGCACGCCGAGGCGGCTCTGGAGAGCGCCAAGGACGAGGGGCGGGCCACGGCCACCACGGGCAAGGCCTCGCGGGGTGCCTCCCATGGCGCCGGGACCGCCGCCGAGGGCCCCGGTGACGCGGAGCGGGTCTCCGGGAACCGCGGCGCCGCGGAGGCCGAGCGGTGACAGCCGCGGCCCAGGTGCTGCGGCTGCTCGCCGGGCGGGGGGAGACCCTCGCCGTCGCCGAGTCGCTGACCGGCGGCCTGGTCGCGGCCGAGCTGACATCCGTACCCGGTGCCTCGCAGGCCTTCCGCGGCTCCGTAACGGCTTATGCGACCCCCCTCAAGAGTGAAGTCCTGGGCGTGGACGCGAGGCTTCTGGCGGCGCGAGGGGCAGTGGACGCCGAGGTCGCGCGCCAGATGGCAGCAGGCGTACGCCGGGCGCTCGGTGCAGACTGGGGAGCGGCGACTACCGGCGTAGCCGGCCCCGATACGCAGGACGGCCACCCGGTAGGAACGGTCTTCGTCGCAGTCTGCGGGCCCTCTGACACCGGGAAAGTGACCGCCCTGCGGTTGAACGGTGGACGGGCGGACATCCGTAGAGAGAGCGTACGGAGCGTGCTCGAACTGCTCTCCGGCGAACTCGGCGGGTACGCGAGCGCACAGGATACGGAACACAACGGGGGGAATTGATGTTTGCAGCCCTGAGTGAACACGACATCGCTCCCCGCACGGCCGCAGCGCTAGGCGGTACGGTGGGGCGTGAAGGATGCGGCTACGCGGTCCGAGGAGGGAGCCACCGATGATTCTGCTCCGTCGCCTGCTTGGTGACGTGCTGCGTCGGCAGCGCCAGCGCCAAGGCCGTACTCTGCGCGAAGTCTCCTCGTCCGCCCGAGTTTCGCTCGGCTATCTCTCCGAGGTGGAGCGGGGGCAGAAGGAGGCATCCTCCGAACTGCTCTCCGCCATTTGCGACGCGCTTGATGTACGGATGTCCGAGCTCATGCGTGAAGTGAGCGATGAGCTGTCCCTGGCCGAACTGGCCGAGTCGGCAGCGGCCAGCGATCCGGTACCTGTACCGGTGCGCCCCATGCTCAATTCCGTCTCCGTTTCCTCGGTGACGGGTGTGCCGACGGGGCGGGTGACCATCAAGGCGCCTGCGGAAGCGGTGGATGTCGTCGCCGCTTGACCCGCTCGGTTCGGTGTGAAGCCGAAGCCCCGGTCCGCCCCCTGAGGGGGCGGACCGGGGCTTCTGTGCGTTCGCAGGCGGAGGGCGGGCGTGTGACCGGACGGCCCAGGGGCCTTCGGGCGGTCTGGGCGGCCCTGCCCGGCCCGGACGACTGCTAGGTGCTAGGTGCCGGGTGTTGGCGTGCCCAGGTGTCGGCGTGCTTCTTGCGGGCAGGCGCATCAATGAGAGCGGGGAATGAACGGTTCGAACATTTCCCCAGATGACCGTTTTGCTTCGTTTGTGCCATCGTGGTTGGTGCTGAACGGAACGGATATCAGATCGGAGACGTGCATGTCTGTGGTGAAGAGCCCGCTGTCCGAGACCGACCTCAAGTCCGTGGGCGAGGCTCTCCAGGGAGCCCTGGTGGACCTCGTCGACCTTTCTCTGGTGGCCAAGCAGGTCCACTGGAACGTGGTCGGGCCCCGCTTCAGGTCGGTTCACCTCCAGCTCGACGAGGTCGTCGACACCGCTCGTCAGCACTCCGACACGGTGGCCGAGCGGGCCTCCGCGGTGGGCGTCAATCCGGACGGGCGGTCAGGGACGATCGCCAGGACGACGGCCATCGATTCCGTGCCCGAGGGCTGGGTCAAGGACGTCGACGCCGTGCGGACGCTGGTGGACGCCCTGGGCATCGTGATCGGCCGGATGCGCGAGCGGATCGAAGTGACGGGCGATCCCGACCCGGTCAGCCAGGACATTCTCATCGCGCTGACCGCGGACCTCGAGAAGCACGCGTGGATGTTCCAGGCGGAGAGCGCCTGACCGGGGCTTTCCGACCCGCTCGGCCGGTCCTCCGCCGGTCGGGCCCCATCTCAGCCGGTCCGCCCGGAATCGGGCGTAGGCCGGTCCCGCAAGACGCGAGGAGTTGTGATGACTGACGAGAGCGCCAAGGACAAGATGGCCGGCAAGGCCAAGGAAGCCATGGGCAAGATGACCGGCAACAAGCGCATGGAGTCCGAGGGCAAGGCGGACCAGGCGAAGGGCAAGGCCAAGGGCGCCATGAACCAGGCTCAGGACCGCGCTGAGGGCGTCAAGGACTCCCTCTCCCGCGACGACGAGAACTGAGCGGCAGTGATCGGAGCCCCCATCGGAAGCGGTGGGGGCTCGCCGCTGGAGGAAAGCCCGCGGTGAGGCCTGCGCCGAGGCCCGCGGCTCGCCGGTTGGCCCGGCTGGTAGGCCGGCTGGTAGGGCGCGGGTGGCAGGCGGCCAGGCGGCCGGGCGGAGCAGCTGGCCGGCGGGATGTGGCCGAGGGGGCCAAGAGGCGTGCGGATGCGCGGCGCGCGCCTGTACTGCGCCGGTGCGCTCTCCCGCCGGCTGACCGGGCAGAGCTAGGGTCTTCCGTTCGGATCAGGACGGGCACCGCGAGCCCGGCACGTTCCGAACGACAGGCCCCGGGTCCGGCCGAAGGAGGCAGCCATGGTGCGGCGATGGGCGCCGGCGCTCGTGCTCGGCGGCGTGTGGTGGTGGGCCGTGCTGCGGCTGGTGCTGGAGCCGGCGCACGCGGGGCCGGTCGAGGCGGCGGTGGCGGCGGGTGGATGGGGGCTCAGCCTCCTGCCCGTGCACGTGACCGAGACCATCCGGCCGATGGGGATATTCGACGCGGGGACCGGCCTGCTGCGGCGGTGTGCCGGAGGTGCGCGTGAGACGGTCCGGAACTGGCAGTCACTGATATCCGGCTCGGCGATACCTGGCTCCTCGATGCCCGGCCTGATGCCGGGGTCGATGCCCGGCTCGCTATCCGGCCCCTCGTGTCGCGAGAGCGGCCGGTTTCGCCGTGCTTCCGCCCTGACCGGGCGTGTTTCCGCATGGTTTCGACTGACTTTTGTCCGGTCCGGACGAGCGAAGGAACCCTGGCGGCGCGCGGGCCGCCGGTCCTGGTCCGTCAGCAGGGCGTGGCGCGCTACCAGGGCATGGCGACGCCGCCGTTCGGGCGGAGGATCTGGCCGGTCATGAAGGCCGACGCGTCCGCGGCCAGATGCAGCACCGCGTGGGCGACTTCGTCGGGCTCGCCGACCCTGCCGAGCGGGGAAATGCGGGCCATCGTGGCCTCGGCCCGGTGCTGCTGCTCAGCGTCGTGGCGGTCGGTCATGGGGGTGCGGATCCATCCTGGGGCGACCGCGTTGACCCGGATGCCGTGCGGTCCCAGCTCGGTGGCCAACGTCTTGGTCAGCTGGACCACGGCGGCCTTCGCGGCGCTGTAGCAGAGCAGCCCCGGGCTCGCGGAGTCGATCGCGCCCGAGGCCATGGTGATCAGGGAGCCGGGCGAGCTGCGCGCCACCATCGTGCGGGCCACCTCCTGGCAGGCGTACAGAACCCCCTTGAAGTTGACCGAGAGCACACGGTCGAGGTCCTCGTCCGTGGTCTCCAGCACGCTGCTCGTATGCATGATTCCGGCGACGGCGGCCAGGATGTCCAGTTCACCCGCGGCCGAGACGGCGGCCCGGACCTGGTTGCGGTCGGTGACATCGAGCGGATGGGTGTGGGCTTCGCCACCTGCGGAGGCGATCAGGGCGAGGGTCTCCAGGAGGCCCTTCTCGTCGAGATCGGCGCAGTGCACGGTGGCGCCCGCCTCCGCCAGCAGGACGGCCGAGGCACGGCCGATACCGCCGGCGGCGCCGGTGACGAACGCGGAGCGGCCGGTGAGGTCGTACGCGGCGAGAGGCATGACGGGACCGTACGGCGGTATCTGACGGGTCGTCAACTGGTCTGCGATGGTGAAAGGCCCTGGGGAGTGGGGCCCGGCTGGCACTGGGGGCACCAGTAGGTGGGGCGGGTGTCCTGCTCCGCCCTGCGGATCGCTGTCCCGCAGCGCAGGCACGGGAGGTGGGTCCGGCCGTAGACCCACAGGTTCTGGCCCGTGCGAGGGCCGCGCGGCGCCGGAGCGGCGGCGGTCCGGGGACGGGCGCCGACGGTGGTGGTGCGGACCGCACGGTCGCGGTTGGCTTCCAGGAGCTGCTTGGCCGTGGTGACCAGGAGTGCTGCGGTGGGTGCGGGCAGTCGGCCGACGGGGAGCCAGGGGGTGGCCCGTGCCAGGAAGCAGAGCTCGGACTTGTAGATGTTGCCGATGCCGGCCAGGTTGCGCTGGTCCAGAAGGGCTTCGCCGAGCGGGCGGTCGGGGTCGCCGAGCAGATTGCGCAGCGCGGTGTCGGCGTCCCAGTCCGGTCCCAGCAGGTCCGGGCCGAGGTGACCGACGGCCTGCTCCTCGTCCTTCGTACGCAGGAGTTCGAGGACGGGGAGGCGGTAGCCCACCGCGGTGTGCGTCGCGTTGGCCAGGATGGCACGGATCTGGTGGGAGGGCCCGCCCCGCCAGCGTTCGCCGGGGGCGTAGACGCGCCAGGCGCCGTCCATCCGCAGATGGCTGTGGAGGGTGAGGCCGCCCTCGACGCGGGTCAGCAGATGCTTGCCGCGTGCGGAGACACCGAGAACGGTCCGGCCGGTGAGATCGGCGGTGGCGAACCGTGGGACGCGCAGATCGGACCGGGTGAGGACCTGACCGGCCAGCGCACTGTGCAGCCGTTTCGCGGTCTGCAGGACGGTGTCTCCTTCGGGCATACGTCCATCATGCGCGGGTTGCGGGTGTGAGCGGGTGGGCTCACGGTTTGTTGGTGTTGGTGTTGGTGTTGGTGTTGGTGTTGGTGCGGGTGCGGGTGCGGGTGCGGGTGCAGTGGTCCGTGGCCCGGCCCGGCCCGGCCCGGCGCTCGGCCGCTGTGGCCGTGGCCGTGGCCGTGGGGCTGTGGGGGTGGTGCTGGGTTCAGGCGCGCAGGCGCAGGCCTCTCGGGGTGGCGAGGAAGCCGGCCGACTCCAGGGTGCGGCCGAGCGGTGAGGTCAGCGACGAGACGCCGTTGGTGCGCTCCACCGTGACGGTGCCGAGTGCTCCGGCCCGGGCCGCGGCTGCGAGGGCCGCCGAGGCGGCCCGCAGCGCGGGATCGTCCGGGTCGGTCGGCCAGGCGAGCAGCGTCTTACCGCCGCGCTCCATATAGAGCGTCAGCTCACCGTCCACCAGGACGACGAGGGAGCCGGCCTTCCGGCCGGGCTTGTGGCCGGCCCCGGCCGGTGGCTCGGGCCACGGCAAGGCCGCCCCGTAGGCATTGGCGGGGTCTGCCGCGGCGAGTACCAGCGCGCGGGGGTCCGCGCCGGGTTCCGTACGGTCGCGCGCGGTGGAGGCCGCGCGGAGCCGGTCGACCGCGCCGTCCATGGCGAACTGCGCGGCCCCCAGTCCCTCCACGACATAGCCGCGGCGCGCCTGCCCGTTGTCCTCGAAGGCGGAAAGCACGCGGTACGCGGCGGAGAAGCCGCCCTCGACACCCTCGGCCTGGACCGCGCCACGCGTCACCACTCCGTGCCGGTCCAGGAGGGTGCGGGCGAGGGCGTGGGCCCGGTGCGTGGGTTCGGGTTCGGTGGAGGGCAGCAGGGACCAGCGGCCCGAGACCGTGGGCGGACCGGTACGCGAGACGGGGCGGGCCGAGGTGGTCAGGGAGCCGTACCGGCCGCGCGGAACACTGCGTTTGGCGCGATGCGCGGTCGATCCGGCCGTACGCCCCGAGCCCAGGAGCGCACGCAGCGGGGCGAGGGTGTCGTTGGTGAGGCGGCCGGACCAGGCGAGATCCCAGAGGGCGTCCGCGAGTTGGGGATCGGTGGAGTCCGGGTGCGTGGTGGCGCGTACCTGATCGGCGATCTGTCGGAAGAAGAGCCCGTACCCCCCGCTGAGCGCGGTCAGTACGGATTCGTGCAGCGCGCTGAGCTCGAGCGGGCGCGGGGGAGGCAGGAGGAGAGGAGCGCTGTCGGCCGGGTAGAGGGAGAGCCAGCCGTCCTTGCCCGGCAGAGCCCCACCACCGGCCCACACGACCTCGCCGGTGGTGGTGAGTTCGTCCAGGAGCGCCGGGGAGTAGCCGCTGACCCGGCTCGGCAGGATGAGCTTCTCCAACGCGGACGCGGGGACAGGGGCGCCCTGCAACTGCTCCACGGCGCGCGCCAGTCCGTCGATGCCGCGCAGGCTGTTGTCGCCGAGATGCTGCCACTGGGGGAGGAAGCCCGCCAGAGCGGCGGGAGGTACCGGCTCCAGCTCATGGCGCAGCGCCGCGAGCGAGCGGCGCCGCAGCCGCCTCAGCACCGTGGCGTCGCACCACTCCTGGCCGATACCGGCGGGGTGGAACTCGCCCTGGACGATCCGGCCCGAGGCCGCGAGCCGTTGCAGCGCGCCGTCGGTGACGGCGGTGCCGAGGCCGAATCGGGCCGCCGCCGCGGTGGAGGTGAACGGCCCGTGCGTACGGGCGTAGCGGGCGAGGAGGTCGCCGAGCGGGTCCTTCACCGGTTCGGTGAACGCCTCGGGGACGCCGACCGGGAGTGCCGTGCCCAGGGCATCGCGCAGCCGGCCCGCATCCTCGATGGCCGCCCAGTGATCGCTGCCGCCGATCCGGACCCGGATGGCGCGGCGTGCCGTTGCCAGCTCCTGCGCCCATGAGGGCTCGGCCCCGCGCTCGGCCAGTTCCGAATCGGTGAGCGGGCCGAGGACCCGCAGCAGGTCGGCGACCCCTTCGACGTCCTTGATCCGGCGGTCCTCGGTCAGCCACTGGAGCTCCCGCTCCAGTTCGGTCAGGACCTCGGCGTCGAGAAGTTCGCGCAGTTCCGCGCGGCCCAGCAGCTCGGCCAGGAGGTGGGAGTCGAGCGAGAGCGCGGCGGCCCTCCGCTCGGCGAGCGGGGAGTCGCCCTCGTACAGGAACTGCGCGACATATCCGAACAGGAGCGAGCGGGCGAACGGAGAAGGCTCCTGCGTCGTCACCTCGACCAGACGGATCCGGCGGGCCTCCAGATCGCCCATCACCTCGGTGAGCCCCGGTACGTCGAAGACGTCCTGGAGGCATTCGCGGACCGCTTCGAGGACGATGGGGAACGAGCCGAACTCGGAGGCGACCTGAAGGAGCTGGGCAGCCCGCTGACGCTGCTGCCACAGTGGTGTGCGCTTGCCCGGGCTGCGCCGCGGCAGCAGCAGCGCTCGGGCCGCGCACTCGCGGAACCGCGAGGCGAACAGGGCGGAACCGCCGACCTGGTCCGTCACGATCTGCTCGATCTCGCCCTTGTCGAAGGCCACATCGGCGGCACCATCCCCGATCGCGGCCTGTTCGGGGTCTTCCTCGCCGGCTCCGACCCCAAGAAGGGGGGCGGCCGGGTCGGGGAGCTGGACGAGGAGATGGTGTACGAGTCCCGGGTCGGCGACGTCTTCACCCTGGGCACCACGTCGTGGCGGATCGAGGACATCACGCGCGACCGGGTCCTGGTCTCGCCCGCACCCGGTGTTCCGGGACGGCTGCCGTTCTGGAAGGGCGACCAGCTGGGCCGTCCGCTGGAGCTGGGGCGTGCGCTGGGCGCCTTTCTCCGCGAGCTCCGACGACGCGCCAGTCACCCAGCTCGTCCCGGAAACGCTCGACGAGGATGGTCCGGTCGTCCGGCACATGGCCACAGGCCCGGCGCTGCTCGTCGATGTAGGACAGCACGTTGTCCACGGCCCACGTGTCCAGACCCGCGGCCAGCAGCCGCTGCCGGGCATCGTCCGGGGACAGCCCGCCGAGCTCGCGGAGAAAGGCGCCCAGCGCACGCCCCAGCTCCAGCGGACGGCCCAGCTGGTCGCCCTTCCAGAACGGCAGCCGTCCCGGAACACCGGGTGCGGGCGAGACCAGGACCCGGTCGCGCGTGATGTCCTCGATCCGCCACGACGTGGTGCCCAGGGTGAAGACGTCGCCGACCCGGGACTCGTACACCATCTCCTCGTCCAGCTCCCCGACCCGGCCGCCCCCCTTCTTGGGGTCGGAGCCGGCGAGGAAGACCCCGAACAGGCCGCGATCGGGGATGGTGCCGCCGGAGGTGACGGCGAGCCGCTGGGCGCCTGGCCGGCCCGTGACCGTGCCGGCGACCCGGTCCCAGACGACACGGGGACGCAGCTCGGCGAACGCGTCGGACGGATAGCGGCCGGCGAGCATGTCGAGCACGGCGGTGAACGCCGACTCGGGGAGTGAGGCGAAGGGCGCGGCCCGGCGGGTCACGGTCAGCAGGTCGTCCACCTGCCAGCTGTCCAGGGCGACCATCGCGACCAGCTGCTGGGCCAGCACGTCCAGCGGATTGGAAGGGATCCGCAGCGCTTCGATGGATCCTTCACGCATGCGTTCGGTGACCACGGCCGCCTGCACCAGGTCGCCCCGGTACTTCGGGAAGACGACCCCGGTCGAGACCGCGCCGACCTGATGCCCGGCACGGCCGACCCGCTGGAGTCCGGAAGCGACCGACGGCGGCGACTCGACCTGGATGACCAGGTCGACCGCTCCCATGTCGATCCCCAGCTCCAGGCTGGAGGTGGCAACCACGGCGGGCAGTCTGCCCGCCTTGAGGTCCTCCTCCACCTGTGCGCGCTGCTCCTTGGAGACCGACCCGTGATGGGCCCGGGCGAGGAGCGGGGGCGCGCCCTTCGCCGCCCCGGACTCCGCCATGATCTCGGCGGGGGAGTGGGCCTCGGGCATCGTCTCGCCCGTGGCCCGTTCGTACGCGATCTCGTTGAGCCGGTTGCAGAGCCGCTCGGCGAGACGGCGGGAGTTGGCGAAGACGATCGTCGAGCGGTGGGCCTGGACGAGATCGGCGATCCGCTCCTCCACATGGGGCCAGATCGACGGCTTGTCCGCCTGGCCGGAGTCCGGGTCGGTGGCGGGGGAGCCGCCGAGCTCACCCAGATCCTCCACCGGCACGACCACCGACAGATCGAACTGCTTGGTGGACGGCGGCTGGACGATCTCCACTTTCCGCAGGGGTGAGAGGAAACGCGCGACCTCGTCGACCGGGCGAACGGTGGCCGACAGACCGATGCGCCGGGCCGGCCGGGGCAGCAGCTCGTCGAGCCGCTCGAGCGACACGGCGAGATGGGCGCCGCGCTTGGTGCCCGCTACCGCGTGCACCTCGTCGAGAATCACCGTCTCGATTCCGGCCAGTGCCTCCCGTGCCGAGGAGGTCAGCATCAGGAAGAGGGATTCGGGTGTGGTGATCAGGATGTCCGGCGGCCTCGTCGCCATCGAACGGCGCTCGGCGGGTGGGGTGTCGCCGGAGCGGATGCCCACGCGGACCTCGGGTTCGGGCAGCCCCAGGCGCGCAGATTCCTGGCGGATGCCGGTCAGCGGCGAACGGAGATTGCGCTCCACGTCGACGGCGAGCGCCTTGAGCGGCGATACGTAGAGCACCCGGCAGCGCTTCTTCGCCTCGGCGGGCGGCGGGACCGCGGTGAGCTGGTCCAGGGCGGCGAGGAAGGCGGCCAGGGTCTTTCCCGATCCGGTCGGCGCGACGACCAGGACGTCCGACCCTTCACCGATCGCCCGCCAGGCGCCTTCCTGCGCTGCTGTCGGCGCGCTGAAGGCTCCCGCGAACCAACTGCGGGTCGCGGGGGAGAAGGCATCGAGTGCGGAGCCGGTCATGTCCCCCATCGTGCACCCCGCCACTGACAACGGCCCCGAAACGACTCCGCGGGTCGCCTGCCCCGCCCGTGGATGAGGCCGCAGCGCCTCGGCCGGCCACCGCCCCGAGGCTCCCGCAGCCTGCGAACTGCGAACTGCGAACTGCGAACTGCGAACTGCGTGCGGCGATAAGCACCGAAGCTTCCGCAGCCCGCAGGAAGCGCCGAAGCTGCCGCACCCGCCAGAAGAGCCGAGGCCCCGTAGCCCGCGAGCTGCGAGAATTCGAGCATGGCAGGAGCGACGGGACCGGCGGAATGGGCGAGGCACTGGCAGTACGCGGAGCTGCCCGACCTCGACCTGCTGCGCGCCCGCTACATCCGCCACACCTTTCCGCGACACAGCCACGAGGGCTATGTGTTCGGCGCCGTCACCCAGGGCGTCGAGGACGTCGAGCTGCCCGGTGGCACCGTCCACGCGGGCCCCGGCTCCGTCGTCATGATCAATCCCGAGGTGCCGCACACCGCGCGGGCCGGTGTTCCCGAGGGCTGGGTGTACGCCACGCTCTACCCGTCCGCCCAGGCGGTCAACGCCATCGCGGCCGACATGACGAACCTGCGCGGCACCGTCGGCTTCACGGAGACCAGCGTGGCCGATCCCCACGCGGCTCGGCTCATCGGCGAGGTCCACCGGGCAGCGGAGGAGGGCAACGCGCTGGCGGCGGACAGCGTGCTGAGGGTCCTGGTCACGCGCCTGCTCACCCGGCACGCCAGCGTCCTGCCCGCCCCGGCGCCCCGGGCGGCCGGCGCGCGGGACGCGGCGCGGGCCCGTGCCGTACTGGAGAGCAGGATGTCGCAGCCGCCCACCCTGGAGGCACTGGCCACCGAACTCGGCACGAGTCCGTTCGCCCTGCTCCGGGCCTTCAAGAAGCAGTACGGGATGCCGCCGCACACCTGGCTCACCGACGCGCGCGTCCGGCGTGCGCGTCGGATGCTCGACGCGGGCACCGCCCCCGCCGCGGCTGCCGCCGCGGTCGGCTTCACCGACCAGCCGCATCTCAACCGCCATTTCACCCGGATCGTGGGGGTGCCACCCGGCGCCTACCAGCGGGAACGCGCAAGAACGTACAAGACCGGCCCCGGATCGCCCAGGTAGCGTCCCGGGCGTGGCAGAACAGACAGCACCCCCTCAGAGCGTCGCCGGCCCGCCCGGCGGCAGTGCGACCACCGCCGAGGCCAAACCGGACGCGGCCGTCGTACGTGACGCACTCGGCGTCGGCATAGCCGTCGGCCTCTCCGGCTTCGCGTTCGGTGTCACCTCGGCCGGGTCCGGCCTGAGCCTGTTGCAGACCTGCGCGCTCAGCCTCCTCGTCTTCACCGGCGCCTCCCAGTTCGCCCTGGTGGGGGCCCTGGCCGCCGGCGGCAACCCGTACACCGCGGCCGCCGGTGCCTTCTTCCTCGGCGTACGCAATTCCTTCTACGGCCTGCGGCTGTCGCAGCTGCTCGCGCTGCCGCGTGCCGTGCGTCCCCTCGCCGCCCAGTGGGTCATCGATGAGACGACCGCCGTGACGCTGCCCCAGCCCACCCGGCGCGCCGCCCGGATCGGTTTCACCGTCACCGGGCTCACGCTCTACGTGCTGTGGAACCTCACCACGCTGGTCGGCGCGCTCGGCGCGAAGGCGCTCGGCGACACCGCCGCCTGGGGGCTGGACGCGGCGGGCCCCGCCGTCTTCCTCGCCCTGCTCGCACCGATGCTGAAGAGCACGACGGAGCGGGTCACCGCCGCGCTTGCCGTCGTGCTCGCACTCGGCCTGTTGCCCGTGCTGCCCGCAGGTGTGCCCGTACTGCTGGCGGCGCTCGCGGCGCCGGCCGTCCTCTTCCTGATGGGGCGCGGCAATGACGGGCTGATGGGGCGCGGCAAGGACGGAACCCCGGATGAACCGGCCGGGGCGGCCAGGCGCTGCACGACCGGACGCTCCAGGGCGCCGGCCGGCAC
>NZ_RDBK01000043.1:3820028-3866762 GCF_008042275.1 Streptomyces sp. OR43
GAAGGGGGCGGGACGACGGGGTTCAGCGGTGGCCGGAGGGCCTGGGGTAGGAGGTGTGGCCCAGTTCGCCCGCGGTGCGGGTCACCTCGAAGAGGCGCTCGCCGTCACGGTTGATCCAGGTGGCCGTGAGGGTCGGCATGTCGAGCGTCGTGTCGGCGACCAGCTTGAGGAAGACGTGCGGCTCGACGGCACTGTGCACCAGGTGGGGGCTGGGCACGTTGAGACTCGGGATGGTGCTGTCGTGCAGGGGGCTGACGATGAACTGCCACAGGTCGTAGCCGACGCGGGGGCCGTAGCTCAGGGCCCGGGAGACATGGATGTCGCCGCCGACCAGGAAGCAGCCGGGAATCCGCTCCTCCGCGATGAAGTCGTAGATCGCCTCGCGCTCGTAGGAGTAGGTGGCCCAGTCGTCCTTCTCGGCGTTCTGCTTGTCGTCCCAGATCATGCCGGTGGCGATGGCCTTGAACGGCGCGGTGCTCCCGCGGAGCTGCTTGCGGAGCCAGTCCCACTGCACCGTGCCCAGACAGGTCAGCTGGGTGCTGTCGGCCCAGCTCGGCGCGGTACGGCTGAACCAGCGCGGGTCGAGCAGGAACACCTCGATCGGGCCACGACGGAAGGATGTATAGACACCCTCGCCGTCCGTCCGCTGCGTGAGGATCTTCCCGTCCGCGGTCTGCCCGAAGGTGGGATTGGCGCGGTAGTTGACGAAGGCCGTGCGGTTCTGGCGCTTGCTCTTGTAGTCGCCGTGGAAGTCGTTGCCGCCGAAGTCGTGGTCGTCCCAGGTGGCCCAGACGGGCATGGAGCTGATCATCCGGGAGATCTCCGGCTGGACCAGGAACGTACGGTGTTTCTGCCGTGCCACCGCGAGGTCGGCGCTGTCGACGTACGGGGTGTCCCCCAGCATGACGAAGCTGTCGCAGCCCTCCTCCATGATCTTCGTCCACACGTGGTCGGCGACCGACGGTCCGCACGAGCCCATTCCCATGGTGACCACGGACGGCTTGTCCGGCGGGGGCGAGGTGGTGAACGAGCCCGTCATCGGCGTGAACCCGGCCGCCTCGTTGACGGGGGTCAGGACGAACTCGTACGCCGTGTCCGGGGCAAGACTTCGCAGTTGGGCGATGAGCGTGTGGTCGTTGTCGGGCTCGACCCTGGTGGTGACGGTGCGCCAGGCCCCGTGACCGTGCTTTCCGAGCTTCCGGTACGCACAGTTCCAGCGGGCGTACAGCGAGGGGTCGAGGCCGGGGCGCGCCCAGATGCGGGCGCTGCCGGCTTCGGTGTGGCCGACCATGGGCCCGACCGGCCGCTCCGGCGGCATCGGCGTCGGGACGACGGCGGGTGCCGTACCGGCACGCACCGACGTGACGTACCCGGCCAGCGCGGCGAAGAACGCCGCGCTGTCCGCCACCGCCTCGGCGGGCTGAACCGCGGCACCGGCACTGTCGCGGATCTTGTCGAGGGTCAGGCTGGTCACGAGGAACCGTCCGGCGCCGAACTGGCCCTCCAGGAGCGCGGGCGGGAACCCTGAGGCGGCGCACGCCATCAGCACCCGCATCGAACTCCACCGCTGGACCGTCTCGTAGCTCACCCGCGGGCTGGTGTTCCGGCCGGTGAACAGCCGGCCGTTGCTGACCCGCTGCCCCTTGACGAGCGGATGGCCGGCATCGACCGGGTAGATCGTGTCGTAGTCGGCGTCCGTACGCACGGCGGACACACCGGTCGGCAGATAGGCCACCGAGGCGCCGTACTGGTCGGACTGCGCCAGATCCAGGACGACCCCGCGGCCGGCGACGAACCGCCGCAGGGATTCGGCCTGGTCGGCGACGTACTCGAGGTAGTCACTGCTGTTGTTCGTGAACGTGCCGAAGGCGATCAGGTCGGCCGGCTGCGGCKGTTCGTCCGCCGGGAGCGCCAGATCGAGCGGAACGACCTCGAAGCCGGCCTGCCCCAGCAGTTCGGCCAGTCCCAGGGCCTTGGTCCAGGGGTCCTCGTACTCCAGGACGGCGGCGCGCAGCGGGGCTTCGGCACCCCGCGCGGCGTCCGGCGCGGCGCCTGCGGCGAAGGCCGGCGCGGCTCCACCGACCGTGAGAGCGGCTGCGACGCCGCCGGTCAGTATCTTCCGTCTGTCCAGGCCGTTGTCCGGCATCTTCTCTCCTTCGGAACGCGGTCCTCGTATCCGCCCGGCGGATACGAGGACCGAAAGGTGATGGCCCGTCCGGGGCCCCGGTGAAGACGCTGACAGAGCGCGCGGCGAAGGACAATGACTTGTATCTACAAGTCACTTCACGTTCATGCACGCCGCGGGGTCGGCGCACGGTGTTCACCCGCCCCCGGCCGCGCTGCGCGCCCGGCTGCCGCACGCGCGGCGCGGGGGGTGCGGTCAGCCCAGGGCCGGCAGAACGGCCTGCCGCGGCGCGTCCGCCCCCTGGGCGGCCCGCACGGCAGCACCGAGATCGCCCAGCGCGTACGCCCCTTCCACCAGGCCGGCGAAGGGGTGTGCGGCATGACGGTCGGCAAGGAACGCGACGGCCGACTGGAGGTCGGCGGGGCGGTAGTTGTGCACACCGGTGACCGTGCGCAGCCCCCGTACCAGCCACTCGGGGTCGACGGGCACGGCGTCCGCGGGAGAGACCGAGCCCGCCAGCACGGCGGTTCCCCCGACATCGAGGGCCGACAGGCACGCCACCACACCCTCCGTACGCCCCGACAGCTCCAGAGCGACGTCGAAGAGGCCGGGAGGTTCGTTCACGTCCCGCACCCGGGCGGCCCCGAACTGCCCGGCCCGCTCCCTGCGGGCCGGAGACGGATCGACAGCGGTCACGCGGGCACCCGCCATGGCGGCCATCGCCACCGCCGTCAGACCGAGCATGCCCGCCCCGGTGACCAGCACCTCCCGCCCTTCCAGCGGACCGGCGGCGGCCAGGACGGCGGCCACGGTGGCGGTGGCGCAGGAGGCCGGGGCGGCGACCGCGTCGGGCAGCCCTGCGGGCACGGCGACGATGGCCGTGCCCGGCAGCAGCAGGCAGTGGGTGGCGAACCCGCCGGTCAGGGGGGCCCGTTCGTCGAGCGGCTCGTGCCCGTACTTGCGCAGGCCCTGGCACTTCTGCGGGTTGCCGCGCAGACAGCGCCGGCAGGTTCCGCAGGAGGCGGTGACCGACCACACCACGCGCAGCCCCGGCACCACCGGCGTGCCGTCCACGCACGACGGCGCCCCGGGCCCCACCGCCAGCACGGTCCCCACCTGCTCGTGCCCCAGCACCGCGGGGACCGGGGACGGCCGCCGCCCGTGCACGGTGTGCAGGTCGCTGCCGCACACGGTGGCCAGATCGATGCGCACGAGCACCTCCCCCGCACCGGGCGACCGGGGGGTCGTGGCGGTCACCAACGTGAAGGGCCGGTCGACCCCGTCCCAGCGGGCGTAGCGAACGGCGACGAGTTCGTCGGGGGCGGTCCCAGGCATGGCGTCAAACCCAATCCGTCATGATTGCTTGCGTACGAGTAAGCAACATGTATAGACAGCCCTGAGGGGCCGGGGCGAAACTCTGGGTGAACAGCGGATGCAGAATCACTCCGGGGCCCAGCCCGCTCGACCACCCTCGGCAGCCGCCGCCCTCCACGCGCGGGGCCGAACAGCGCACGCCAGGAGGGCAGTTCGCGTCGGTTCCGCCCGAAGCGCACCGGGCTCGGAGGCGCCGAGGCGGGCCGCACGGCCAGGTGGCCGACGGCCGGAGTCGGATCGAAGGACATCTGTAGAGTCAAGTCCATGGCAACACCTCTGCACCGGACCATCGCAGCCGAACTCCGCCACCGGGTTCGTTCCGGGAACCTCCAGGTCGGCGAGTCGTTGCCGTCCGAATCCCAGCTGTGCGAGGAGTTCTCGGCGTCACGCGGCCCGGTCCGGCAGGCGCTCGCCACCCTGCGCGACGAGGGACTCATCGGTGGCGGCCAGGGCAAGCGGACGGTGGTGCTGGACACGGTCCCCACCCAGCCGTTCGAGTCCTTCCTGTCCTTCACCCACCGCGCGGAACTGACCGGACACACTCCCGGCCAGAAGCTGCAGGAGATCGCCCTGCGGCGCCCCGAACCGGAGATCGCCGCCGCCCTGGAGATCAACGCGGACGATCTCGCGGTCCAGCTCATCAGGCTGCGCCTGCTCGACGGGCGCCCCGCGATGCTGGAGCGCATGACGTATGTCGAGTCGGTGGGCCGCCCGTTGATCTCCGCCGATCTGGACGCCGGGTCCATCTACGCCCTGCTCACCGAGCAGGGCGTAGATCTGCACTCGGCCCGGCACACGTTCGACGCCGTACCCGCCAACCGACTGGACGCCGAGCTCCTGGACGTTCCCGAGGGCTTCCCGCTCCTGAGGGAACGGCGCCTGACGACCGATTCCCTGGGCACCCCCGTCGAATGGTCCGAGGACCGCTATCGCTCGGACACCGCCACGGTGACCGTGACCAACACCCGCAGCTCCCGCAGCGCGATGCTCTGAGCGCGATGGAGCCCGCTCCCCCGGCCGGAGCGGACTCCGGGCCCCGGCCGGGGCCGGGCGGATGCGGCCCTCAGCAGCCGACGGGCGACGAGCCGGCGACCACGTCGTCGAACCACAGGGTGTCATCGCCGGTTCCGTAGCTCTCCCAGCCCAGCCGCAGCTCGACAGGTCTCGGCGGAGTGGTCCGGGAGAGCCACTGCTGGTCGACGTCCTGCGTCGGTACACCGTCGGCATGCAGCCCGGGCACCTGCTCGTCGTTGAGCCAGGTGTCGAGTCCCGGAGCCGTGGTGTCGATGGCGAACCGTACGCACTGCCAGCTGTCCGTCGGCAGAGGCCTGCTCAGCCCCACCCCCACCGGGCTCTGCGCCGGAAGCGTGGCGTCGTCGCTCTCCCGGTTCCACTGCAGGGCACCGTTCTGGCCGCCGATCCGCAACGCCTTGCCGCCCTGGGAGCTGTCCGGCATCGACACGAAGGTGACGTGCGCGGCCGGGAGCGCGGTGGTGTGCCGTACCCACATGCGCAGGTGCAGCACCGGGCCCACCGACGACAGGTCCGCTGCGGCGGCCACGAAGGCGTGGTTGCAGTAGCCGGCCCGCCCGTCCAGCCGCAGCGATCTCGTGCCGCTGTGCGCGACCTCCGTATCGACGGCGGCCGTCCCGGTGCCCTGGCAGTCGGGGGCGGTGAACCGCCAGTTCCCGGCGGGGGCCGGCCCGGTCTGGTCCTCGAAGTCCTCGCAGACGGCGGCATCGCCGCACTCCGCCGAAGGCGGTGGCGTCGTGGGAGGTGGCGTGGTCGGTGGCGAGGTGCCGTCACCGCCGCAGGAGACGCCGTTGAGGGCGAAGTCGGTGGGGGCGTGGCCGGCCGACTGCCAGGTTCCCTGCAGACCGAAGTCCACGCTGCCCCCGTCGGCCACCTCGCCGTTCCAGTCCGCGTTGACGGCGGTCACCACGTGGCCGGTCTGCGTGACGGTCGCGTTCCATGCGGAGGTGACCTGCCGGTCGCCGTCGTACGTCCACGTCAGGCGCCAGCCGCTGAGCGCGGAGCCCGTATGAGTGAGGCGCACCTGCGCGGAATAGCCGCCGGTCCACTCGTTGACGGTGTAGTCGACCCGGCATCCGGATGCCGGGTCCGCACCGCTGGCGGGCATGGCGACGAAGGCCGAGATCACCAACGCGAGAGCGGCCGCAGCCGCCGTCCAGGGTCTGCGCAGTAATCGCGGGAGAAGTTTCGGCATGTGCGCCTCCTCGGGTGGGGAACCGTGGGACCGTGCGACAGTGATGGCAGTGGGAGCGCTCCCACTGCCATCACAGCGACTTGACGGCACACTGTCAATATTGATGTCCGTCCGAGTTCACCTCTCGGAGGCCGGGCGGACGCGTCCTGACACCCGGGCACCGAGGATTCCCCGTCAGGTGCCGTAGGAGACGCGCACGTCCTTGAAGCCCAGGGAGCGCAGGAGGCCCTCCAGCATGGTGGTGGTGTTGGCCTCGGCCCTCGCGGTCAGTCCGCTGTCCTCGGCCGCGTCGCCGATGTGCGAGACCGCGAGCTTCTGCACGGCGTGTTCACTGTTGGGATTGTCCGAGAACACGTCTCCGAGACGGTCCAGCAGTCCGCGTTGCTTGGAGACGGCGTAGGAGTGGTCCACGTCCAGTGCGGGTTTGCCGAGCCGCGCGTGCGGGAGCCGCAGCGTGGCGGAGGTGCGGTCCTCGTTCACCGTCACGCCGTTTTGCCCGATGGCGCCGAGGTCGACGTACGCCTCCACCGTGCCCGCGCCCACGTAGAGCGTGCGGGAGCCGCGTACGGCGTCCGGCAGGTACTTGGCGTCCTTCTCGAGGTCGACGACCACCTGGAAATTCCCGGATGCGGCGTCGAAACGGCTCATGTCCTTGATGGACTTCAGGACGGCGGGGCCCGAGCGGTCGGTCGTCCGGGTGCCGAACAGATCCTTGATGCCGGGCAGTACGGCCAGCCTGATCCCGGCGAACAGCACCGCCATCACCAGCACGAGAGCCGTCACCACCTTCGCCCAGGCAGGCATACGTCCCGGCAGGCGCCCCAGCGAATTCGTCATCCGAAGGCCCTCCTTTCCTGTACTACTCCGGATGCCCCCGAAATCCCGTACGAGACAGTCGAGTTGAGGAACGCGCAAGGCCCGGCCCGATGCGGGAACGTGCGACGGGCGGTGCGGACGCGCCCGGCCACCGCACGGCATCCCCGACGAGCCGGCCCGCAGGCGCTCGCGAGGCCCGGCCGGAGCAGCATCGGCACGGCCCCGCGCCTCCTGCTCACCGCCGAACGAGGTCAAGCGCTCCCGTGGGCGTGATGGACCGCGCGATTGCGGGAACCCTCCTTCGCATCGCATCGCGGCCACCCGACGAAAGGACCTGGTCATGTCCGCCCGAACGACCACGCTCGATTCCAGCACCGACCTGCCTCAGATCTTCGAACTCGCCCAGCAGCTCCGGGTGGATTCGGTGCGCTCCAGCACCTCCGCAGGATCCGGGCACCCCACCTCCAGCCTCTCGGCGGCAGACCTGATGGCCGTGCTGCTCGCTCGCCATCTCCACTACGACTGGTCCGCGCCGGACAACCCCGCCGGCGACCACCTCATCTTCTCCAAGGGGCATGCGTCGCCTCTCCTCTACGCCATGTTCAAGGCGGCCGGAGTCATCAGCGACGAGGAGCTGATGACCACGTACCGCCGGTTCGGCCACCGCCTCCAGGGCCATCCCACCCCGGTGCTGCCCTGGGTCGACGTGGCCACCGGCTCCCTGGGCCAGGGCATCGCCTACGGCGTCGGCATCGCGCTGGCGGGCCGCGACCTGGAGAAGCAGCCCTACCGGGTATGGGTGCTCTGCGGGGACAGCGAGATGAGCGAAGGCTCCGTCTGGGAGGCGCTCGACAAGGCGGGCAGGCACCAGCTGGCCAACTTCACCGCGATCGTCGACGTCAACCGGCTCGGTCAGAGCGGCCCCACCGAGCTCCAGTGGGACACGGCCGCGTACGCGCGGCGGGCCGAGGCGTTCGGCTGCCGTGCCCTCGTGGTCGACGGCCATGACCTCGAAGAGGTCGACCGGGCCCTGGCCACCGCCGCCGACGGGCAGGCACCCACGGTCATCGTCGCCAGGACCGTCAAGGGCCGCGGCGTCAGCGAGGTCGCCGACCAGGAGAACTGGCACGGCAAACCTCTGCCCGAGGATCTGGCCGAGCGCGCCGTGGCAGAACTCGGCGGCGTACGCGACCTGCGGGTGCGCGGCCCCCGGCCGCCCGAGGCCACCGCAGTCGCGGCCCCAGCGGCGGGCCCGGTGGAGCTGCCTCGCTACGACGTCGGGGACGAGGTCGCCACCCGGGTCGCCTTCGGCAAGGCGCTGGCCGCTCTGGGTGCTCGCCCGGACGTGGTCGCCCTGGATGCCGAGGTCGGCAACTCGACGCACGCCGAGGACTTCCGGAAGGCGCATCCGGAGCGGTACTTCCAGGTCTACATCGCCGAGCAGCAGATGATCGCCACCGCTGTCGGCATGGCCGTTCGCGGCTTCCGCCCCTACGCCACCACGTTCGCCGCCTTCCTCACCCGGGCGCACGACTTCATCCGGATGGCCGCCGTCTCCGGGATCACCATGGCCCTGTGCGGAACCCACAGCGGGGTGGAGATCGGCGCCGACGGCCCCTCCCAGATGGGTGTCGAGGACCTGTCGATGATGCGCGCGGTCCTCGGGTCCACCGTCCTGTATCCGTCCGACGCGACCTCGGCCGCCGCCCTGACGGCCGCGATGGCGGACATCGACGGCATCTCGTACCTGCGCACCACGCGCGGCGCCTACCCGGTGCTGTACAACGAGGACGAAAGCTTCGCGCCGGGTGGGTCCAAGACCCTGCGCGGGGGCGGTGACGACGACCGGGTCACCCTGATCGGCGCCGGCGTCACCCTGCACGAGTGTCTGGCCGCCGCCGAGGAGCTCGCCGGTGACGGGATCCCGGCCCGCGTCATCGATCTGTACTCGGTCAAGCCGGTCGACGCCGGCGCCCTGGCCCGAGCCGCCTCGGACACCGGCGCGCTGATCGTCGCCGAGGACCACCATCCCGAAGGCGGCATCGGCGAAGCGGTCCTCTCGGCCCTGGCCGCCTCCGGCGCCCACCCCCGCTTCGCCCACCTCGCCGTCACGAGCCTGCCGGGTTCGGGCGCCCCCGGCGAACTCCTCGACGCGGCCGGTATCTCCCGCTCCCACATCGCCGATGCCGCCCGCGCCCTGGTCGGGCGGCGCTGAAGGAGCCGCCGGGCGCTCCCGCGGAACGGATGCGCGCGGGCCCATCCCGCGGGCACAGTGGGGTCATGACGATCTCGCTCGGTGCCACGGTCCTCGGCACTCCCGATCCACCCGCGCTGGCCGACTTCTACCGTGCCCTGCTGGGGTGGGAGGAGGTGGAGCGGGAACCCGGCTGGGTCCGGCTGAGGGCTCCTGAACAGGAGCGCCCCGGACTCAGTTTCCAGGAGGAGGCCGACCACACGCCACCGGTCTGGCCCCCACGTCCGGGCGCCCAGCAGATGCAGGCGCACCTGGACCTCCAGGTCGACGATCTGGAGGCGGAGACCGCGCGGGCGTGTGCGCTGGGCGCGACGGTCGAGGAACATCAGCCCCAGAACGACGTGCGGGTCATGCGCGACCCGCACGGTCACCTCTTCTGCCTCTTCCTTCCCGGCGCCTGAAGGCGAGTCCTCCCGCGCGCCCGAAGACGCGTTCTCCCGGCGCCCTCCCGTGTGCCGGTGGCCATGCAGCCGCGGTCCCGCACCCGGACCCGGCGACGGCGGGGACGACTGAGGCACTGTCAGTCGGCTCACGTATCGTTCCCGCCACCACACGCCGACTCGGAGGAACAAGAGAAGTGACCGGCCTGACCGCCTTCCCGATGCCCTTTCACACCACCCGTTCCCGGTCGTCCCAATCGCCCCGGACACTCCGGGAACTGCAGATAACGCAGTGCAGCGCACACATCCGGGCGAAGCCGGACTGGTTCGACAAGAGGAACGACGCCGGCATCGTCGCCAGGTGGACGCGGGAGGCGGTCGCGCAGGGACTCACCGAAGCAGAGGTCGCCTACGTCCTGGCCGAACTGGCGCATTACGCGGCCCTGCGGGACGGACGGACCGGCATCGAGGTGTCCGCAGTCGACGGGGTGTGGCAGTCGGACAGACTGGTCGACGACAAGCTCGGATCCCGGCTGCGCGAGGCCGTCCGGGTTCTGGAACAGGTCCCGGAAGCCGACCTGGACTGGCATCCGGGTTCCGACGGCCAGGTCCTGGATCTGGTTCATCCCTCACTGTTCTGCCTGGTGAGAGAGGTGAGCGGTGCACCCGACCGGGCCTGGCACAACCCGACGAACCGCTATGCGCAGTACGAGTTCTCGGACACGTTCCAGTGGCTGCCCACGGATGTCGACATGAGTGCGGACGGCGATGTCTCGTTCCGTTCGTACGTCAACAACGTGCATCCCGAGAATCATCATGAACTCGCCGCCGTCCTGCCCGACTTGTTCGCGCGGGTCCGCCCTCTCTTCGAGAAGGTGCTCACCGACCTGCGTCATCCACGGCCCCTGCGGATCGAGGTCGATCCCTACGGGTGGTACGACTCGGAGCCGGAGTACCCGGACGAATCCTCCTTCGCCGATGACGCGGCGTACGCGGAAGCCGTCGAGACCTGGGAGGAGGCCTACGACGCCTGGTGCGAGAACCGCCGCCCGGCCGTTCCGGACGCCCCGGCCTTCGTCGCGCCCCAGTTGCCCGACGAGGAGTCCGCGGTCGACCTGCGCGGCCGTCGTCTCCAGGTCATCGTGAAGCTCGCCACGCTCCATCTCACCCCGGACAAGCCCGAGTACACCGGCGGTTCCTGGCATGTGGAGGGCATGCTGAACGAGCGGATCGTATCGACCGCCCTCTACTACTGGGACAGCGAGAACATCACCGAAAGCCGGCTGAGCTTCCGGACCGCACTCGACGAACCGGATTACGAGCAGAGCGACCACACCGGTATGCGGGAGGTCTACGGCCTGGAGAACGAAGGCGCGCTGAACCAGACGCTGGGATCGGCATCGACACCGGCGGGACGCTGTCTGGCGTTCCCGAACGTCCTGCAGCACCGCGTCGGATCGTTCCGTCTCGTGGACCCCGCCCGCCCGGGACACCGCAAGATTCTCGCGTTCTTCCTGGTCGACCCGTCGGAGCGGATCGTTTCGACCTCCGATGTGCCGCCGCAGCAACCGTGGGCCGAGACCTCGACCATGACGCTCGAACAGGCCAAGGGCTTCCGCGAACAGCTCATGCGGGAACGCAAGTTCTTCGTCGACGAGAACAACGAGCAGCTCTACGAGCGGGAGTTCTCCCTCTGCGAGCACTGAACCACACCGTTCCGCTCCGGGTGGCCGAGGGTCACGGCCCCCCGGAAGCGGTCCGGCGACAGGGTGGACATCGCGTCGAGTGACGTGTCGGGGACCGGCAGGAGGTGGGCGTCGACCCAGGTGTCCCCCGTCGCAGCGTTGGCCCAGGGATCCTCGATCACGACAGCTCCGGGTACGACACCGTGGCAGACCACCCAGTGCGGCACGTCGAACCCCTGCATGGCGGCGAGCGAGAGCAGGAGCAGTACGTGCTCCCCCCGGCCGATCGCGTCCCGGATCGCCGTCATGGAGAGGTGGCCGGGGTCGATGGGGACACTGGTGCGTGCGGCGTCCGTACGCGACGCGCGCTGGAGCAGGGCACGCCATTCCTGTTCCTTCTCCGGGTGATGGTCGATCAGGACGGGCCGTTCCGTGTCGAGGTGGACCTCGACGGGGGTCGACGGCCAGGCCCGGCGCACGGCGACGCCGAGTCCGACGGGTTCGCAGGCGGGGAAGTTGTTCGCGTCTCGCCACAGCGTCAGCTCCGCCTGGCGGTCGAGGGCCTCTCGCGGCAGCCTTCCCGCGTGCGCCTGCGCGACCAGGGCGGTGACGGCGCCGCACGTGAAGTGGGTGGTCTGCCCGTAGTACGGGGGCTCGGCGACCACGCCGTCGCTCAGCCAGCGGACGTAACCGGAAACGGGTCCGTCCGCACCCTCCGACTGCGTGAGCGGAGGGCTCAGGGCGGCGAAGCCGGCGGCAGCGGCGTCCTCGGGGTCTGCCGTCCAGCCCTCCCACTTGACCTGCGCGAGCTCACGTTCGCGTGCGTGGGCAACGACTGCCGCGACGGCCTCCCGCACATCACCGACGGCATCGACGATCTTCAGATAGGCGGTGTTCGGGCGTGCCGTCACGAGCGCGGCAGCGGTCCACTCCTCACCGTCGTCGCTGGGAACGGCGACGATATGAGGGGCGTGGCCCGAGCGGTCGGCCGTCTGCCAGCGCTCCGGCACCCGGTGGTCTCCCAGCCGCCTCGACAGGGCCGGCCACGCGTCGGGCACGAACGGGACGATGAGGCTCTTCACGGATGTTTCGCGCGGGGACGGCATTCCGGTGCTCCTGGCGGGACGGCGGGGAAGGGAGGGGAAAGGGAGAGCAGGGGGCGTTCACGGCGGGTGCGCGGCTGGCGCGGGCCCGCCGCCCGGTGTCATGTGCGGGACTGCCGGAGCACCCACACGAAGTACGGGGCACCGACCAGCGCGATCATGAGACCCGCCGGCACCTGGGACGGGGCGACGACGGTGCGGCCGAGGGCGTCGGCCACGCAGACCAGGAGTCCGCCGAGGAGCATCGCGACCGGGATCGACCGTCCGTGCCGGGCGCCTACCAGTGACCGGGCAAGGTGCGGGGCGACGAGCCCCACGAAGCCGACGACGCCGACGGCGGCCACGCTGAGTGCCGCGAGCACCGCGGCGATCGCCAGCGCGGCGAAGCGCACACGTACCGGCCTGATGCCGACGATGCGCGGGGTGTCCTCGTCGACGGCGAGCAGGTCCAGCCGGTCGCGCAGGGCGAGCAGGACGGGGAGTGCGAGCGCCAGGGCCACCGCGACGGGTACGACGTCGGGGAACGTGCGCCCGTAGGTCGTACCGGAGAGCCAGGTGAAGATCCGGGGCGTGTTCCACGGGTCGGCGCGCAGCAGGAGGAAGGTGGTGAGCGCGCTGAGGCCGTACCCGCAGCCGATCCCGATCAGTACGAACCGGTCGGGCAGGAAGCCGCCGCGCCAGGACAGCAGGGCGATCAGTCCGAACGTGGCGAGCCCCGTCACGACGGCGGCCCCGATGAGCAGCGGACGGCCGCCGGGCAGCCCCGACGTGACGATGGCCACGGCGCCGAGGCCGGCGCCCGCCGTGATGCCCAGCACACCGGGTTCCGCCAGCGGGTTGCGTACCGCGCCCTGTACGACGCAGCCGGCCAGGCCGAGTGCCGCACCGGCGAGGATCGCGGCGACCACGCGCGGGACGCGGTCGTCGAGCGCCTGTCCGATCAGGTCGGGGGCGGCACCTTGGACCCAGAGCGCGATGTCGCCGGTCCGCAGCCAGAGGGATCCGGCCAGGACGGCCACGACGGCTGCCACGACGAGGAGTGCCGCGGCGGCGGACAGGACGAGGAGGTAGGCGCGGCGCGACCGCGCGGCGACCCGCGCACGCGGTGGCTGCCGGAGCCCTCCCGTGTCACGGAGACGGAG
The DNA here is from genome assembly GCF_008042275.1 of Streptomyces sp. OR43. GTDB lineage: Bacteria > Actinomycetota > Actinomycetes > Streptomycetales > Streptomycetaceae > Streptomyces. The sequence goes on from NZ_RDBK01000043.1 coordinate 3,833,135, forward strand.
CGCGAGGACCACGATCACGACGGAGCCGAGCAGCGCGGTCGGCACACCGGTGGGAATGGAGGCTGCCCCGTCGGCGCCCTGAATCGCACGCAGGGTCGCATCGGCGAGCAGGATGAGCAGCGCGCCCAGCAGCCCGGCCGCGGGCACCAGGAAGAGGTGGCGGCGCAGCGCCCTGGCCCGTCCGGCGATCAGCCGGGCGAACACGGGGGCACCGAGGCCGAGGAAGGCGATCGGGCCCGCGAGAGTCACCGCCGTGCTGGTCAGAACGACCGCGCAGATCACGGCGATCACCCGGGTGGCCCGGATCGGCACGCCGAGGGTGGACGCGGTGTCGTCGCCGAGGTTCATCACGTCGAGCCGCCGGGACAGCGCGAGGGCGACGCACAGCACCACGGCCACGACGGGGAGGGCGCGTACCGACGCGTCGATGTTCATCTGGGCGAGCGACCCGCTCCCCCAGGCGAACAGACCGGTGGTGTTCTCCTTGAACAGGATGAGGATCATCGCGGTCGCCGAGTCCAGGGCCATCGCGATCGCCGACCCGGCGAGGATAAGACGGGTGCCCGAGGTGCCCGCGGCCCGGCCCGCGAGGAGCAGCACGAGGGCCGCGGCGGCCAGGCCGCCGGCGAAGGCGACGGCGCCCGACGCCCAGAGGGGGACGGTGAGACCGAAGGCGGCGACGAGCGAGAGCGTGAAGTAGGACCCGGCGGTCGCCGCGAGGGTGTCGGGGGAGGCGAGCGTGTTCTGCGTGACGGACTGCAGCAGCGCACCGGCCGCTCCGAGGGCGAAGCCCACCGCCACACCCGCGAGCAGGCGCGGCAGGCGTGAGCCGATGAGGATCTCACCGACCGGCGCTCCGCCGGTGTTCTCCCGTTCCCCGGTGACGTACCTCAGCAGGTCGCCGACGCCGACCTCCGATGTTCCCTGCGTCAGGTGCCACAGGCCCACCAGGACGGTCAGCACGAACAGGGCTGCCAGGACGGCCGCCCCGGTGGGACCGCCGCCGCGCTCGGCGCGCGGCAGCGCTTCCCTCCGGGACACCGTTGTCTGTGAGGTGCTCACTTGCTCACTTCTTGTCGAGTACGTCGACGTAGGCGTCGATCGCCTGCTCGCAGGAGAGCGGGCCGCCTGCGCCCCACACACCCGACGGGAACGCGTGCGCGCGGCCTTCCTTGACGGCCGGGATGGTCTTCCAGAGCGGGTTCTTCGCCAGCGCGGCGACGTACCCGCCGGCCCCTTCGTCATTGGCGTAGAAGAAGTTGGCGTCGCCCACCGCGGTGAGTCCCTCGACGTCGGTCTGCGCGAGACCGTAGGAGGGGTCGACGCCTCCGTCGCCGTGCGCCTTGTTGACGTCGTCGGTCCATACGGGGTTCATGCCGAGCTCTTCACCGATCTGGGTGAACAGGGCGCCCTTGCCGTAGGGACGGACGGTGAGGTTGCCGCCCTCCAGCCATCCGTCGAAGAACAGGAAGTCGTCCGTCGGCAGATCGGCGTCGGTGACCTGCTGCTTCGCCGTCGCGAGGTGCGCGTCGAACTCCTTGAGCACCTGGTCGGCGCGCTCGGTGCGCCCCGTCGCCTCGCCGATCATGCTGAACACGTTCTTCATGTTCCCGATCGGGTCCTTCGGGTCCGCCCCCAGCGTGGCCATCACGGGGACGCCTCGCTTCTCCAGCTTCACGAGGGTCTCGTCGTCGGCCTTGAACGCCTCCACGACGATGAGGTCGGGCTTCGTCGCGTAGAGGGTGTCGAGGTCGGGCTCCTCACGGGTGCCGATGTCCGTCACTCCGCCGGGCAGCTTCTCCGCACTGACCCAGGTGCTGTATCCCTTGGCGTCGGAGACCGCGGTGGGGGTGACGCACAGGGTCAGCGCGTCCTCGACCTGCTGCCACTCCAGGACGGCGATCCGCTTGGCGGGCTTGTCCAGCTTGACCTGCCGGCCGACACCGTCCGTGAAGGAGACCGGCTTCGTCGAGGTGGCCGTGGTGTCGTCGGCGCAGCTCGCCGACGCGGGCGCCGCACTGGCGCTGCTGCCGGCGGCGTCGGTCCTGTCGGCGGACGTCGTGCCGCAAGCCGTTGCGGCGAGGACGACGAGTCCCGCGGAGGCTGACGCCGCGAGGCGATGGGCACGGTTCATGAACGTTCCTCTTTCTTACGATGAGGTGCGGCGGCGGATGGTGCGCCACCGCGAGTGAGGGCGGGGGGGGTGTGGTCCGGCCGCCCCGGGCGAGTTGGCGTCGGGCTGATTCACGCGGCCGGGGCCGGCCTTTCCGGACGCGACGGCCCGGGCGGCTCGGGAGGCTCGGAAGACTCGGCCGAGGCCAGGCCCGTGTTCCCGGGCAGGGACGGGCCGGTGGATGCGGACAGAGCCGGGCCGCTCATTTCAGGCAGGCGCAGGCCGGTGGATTCAAGCGGGGACAGGCTGGTGGATTCAGACGGGATGGCGTCCGATCGGATCGATACGGAGACGGCCCGTACGGGGGTCGGTGCCGACCTCGACACGGATGTCGTAGACCTCGCCGATGTTCTGCGCGGTGAGGACATCGGCCGGTGCTCCCACCGCGTGCACACGGCCGGAGCGCATCAGGACCAACGTGTCCGCGACGCGTGACGCGTGGTCGAGGTCGTGCAGCACGACGCCGACGGCGATGCCGTGCTTCTCCACGAGATCACGCACCAGGTCGAGGGTCTCGATCTGGTAGCGCAGGTCCAGGTGGTTGGTCGGTTCGTCGAGCAGCACGACGCCGGTGTCCTGGGCCAGGCAGGCCGCGAGCCAGACTCGCTGCATCTCACCGCCGGAGAGCTCCCCGACCGGCCGCTCGGCCATGTCCCGTACGCCGGTGACGCCCATGGCGCGGTCGACGGCGCTCCGGTCCTCGGCCGTCAGTCCGGCGAAGCCACGCCGGTACGGGTGGCGTCCGAAGGCCACGACCTCCGTGACCGTCAGCCCTTGGGGCGCGGGCCTCGACTGGGAGAACAGCGTGACCTCGCGGGCGAACCGGCGGGCGCTCAGCAGTGAGGTGTCGCGCGCGTCCGCTCCGCCGGGGGCGCCGAGCGTCATCCGGCCGCCGTCCACCCGGTGCAGGCGTGCGAGTGCGCGCAGCACCGTGGACTTCCCGCTGCCGTTGGGCCCCACCAGAGCGGTCGCACGGCCGGGTTCCAGGGCGATGGAGACGCCGTGGACGACCGGCTCGCAGCCGTAGCTCAGCACCAGGTCGTGCCCGTTGAGCGCGGCCACCGGGGTGTCGGGGCCGGCCGCGGGGGCGGTGGCTTGCCGGAAGGGGCTTGTGAACATCGATGCGTCCGGAGTTTCGAAGGGGCGAGGACTGCGGCACCCTCCGTCCGGTCTTCACGAGCCGGACAGCGAACTCTTCCGCGTACGGGCAGCACCGTTCGCGGCAAGCAACAACTAAGGGTTACCTAACTCCGAGAAGGTTATATTCCGCTTGCCGTGTCGACAACCAGGTGTTCTGGACACGCGATACGGGATTCCGGACATTTCACGAGGAGATGTCGGCGGCCGCGTCGAAGAAGGCGCCCGGCGTCGTACCCATGACGCGGCGGAAAGCGGCGATGAAGGAGCTGGGTTGCGCGTAGCCCAGCTCCTCGGAAACCGTCATCACATCGACACCCTCGGAGAGGAGCATCAGGGCCCGATGGACCCGCAGCATCTGCCGCCACTGGGCGAAGGAGAGACCGGTCGCCCGGCGGAACGCGCGGGTGACCGTGCGTTCGCTGGCCCCCAGCTGCCGGGCCCACTCCTCCAGTGAGCGGGCGTCGGCAGGATCGTCCAGCAGGGCTTCGGCTATCGCGTCGATCCGGGGGTCACCCGGCAGTTGCAAGGTGAACTGGCGCGCCGACGGCTGGATCACGTCGAACACCACCGACTCGGCCCGCGCCCTGGCCGCTGCGTCGAGATCCGTGCGGGACAAGTGGGCAAGCAGGGACTCGAGCAACGGCGTCATGTCGATCGCCTTCGGCTCCGCGAACGCGAACGGCGTGCGGTCAGGGGCGAAGAGGGCGTCGTGGAACTCCGCACCGGCCGTCGCCCGGCCCCCGTGAACCACTCCCGCGGGCATCCACAGCCCGTTGCCCTCGACCACGGTGAAGATGCGGTCCCCCACATGGGACGTCAGCGTTCCCCCGCGTACCCAGACGAGTTCGTGCAGAGGATGTGCGTGCGGCTCCCACTCCGTGGGAACGCGCGGAATCCGGAATCCGGCGCTGATGGCGAAGGGGCCCGCTCCTTGTTCCGAAGGCTCCGGGGCCGGGACCCTGCGCACCACGGTGCCCGCCTCGCGCCGCCACATCCCGGGCATCGCTTCACCACAGGACGACCGGACCATGCGGCCGAGTCTATCCCCGGCCCGTGGTCCCTCCCCGGCCCGCGACGCCCTGCGGGCCCGGCGGAAGCGGCCGTCCGGACGTCGCGTACGCCCTCATCGGCGATGGACACTGACGGCATAACCGCCGCCCGCGTAGGGGTCGGCATCCCAGGTGGCGAACCGGTCGACGAGAGTGAGGCCGGCCGCGGCACACCCGTCGTCGTAGTCCGCCAGCGTGAGGCCGGGCGGCACCGGCAGGTGGGCTTCGTCCAGACCGAAGCCCGCGACCAGCAGGCCACCCGGACGCAGTGCCGCGGACAGGCGCTCCACCACCGCCCTCTCGGTGCCGGGGGCCAGCAACGGGAAGATATTGCCCGCGGCGACGACAAGGTCGAAGCCCCCGGCGATGCCCAGCGAGTCCGGCTCGAAGCCGGCCAGATCAGCGTGGAACCAGGGCAGTCCGGGCGCCTGCTGACGCGCCACGGCCAGCATCGACGCGTCAAGATCCACCCCGACGCAGTCGTACCCGAGTTCCGCGAGCCGGATCATGACGCGTCCGGTACCGCACCCGGCGTCCAGCACCCGCGCCCCGACGGGCACGAGAGCGGCACAGAACCGCGCCTCACCGTGCACGTTCTTGCCGCTACGGGCCAGGGCCGCGAATCGTGCGGCGTAGTCCTCCCCGGAGGCTTTCCCGGCCATCTCCGACCAACGACTCATGGGGCCAACTATAGGGAGCCGCCCGGCCGCGCGAGGCAGCGGCCGGAGCCACAGCACCGACGGAGCGGCGAGGGCCCGAGGCCAGGTTCTCCGGCCGCGTGAGCATGGACTCCCAGGCCGGAGTGCTTGGACTTTTGGATGCCGGCACTCCGGCGCCCGAAGTCCCCACCTGCGTCTTCTGCCGTTCGTCCACGGCCGCGCGGCGGCAGCTCCGATCGAGAGGTCTACACCTCTTGACCGTTGCGAGGGCGCGCCGCGACCCTGTGGGCACCGCTCCTGGCACGTTCTCGAAGGCTGTCTCCGCCGCTCGGCGCAGGCAACTCACGTCCTTTTCACGCCCATCCCCGGAGAGATCTGTGAATCAACGGAAACCGGCGCGCAGAACCGTTCTGGGCAGCTTCCTGCTCATGCCCGTGGTGTCCCTCATCGGTGCCTCCCCCGCCGCCGCAGAGGTCAACACAGCGCCTCCCGGCGTGGTGCCCGCGCTGCAGCAGTGGACCGGTGGCACCGGCAAGCTCACCCTGACCTCGTCGAGCCGCGTCGTCGTTCCCCGTGGCGCGTCGGCGGCTCTGAAGGCGCTGGCGGCCCAGGTTGCCGCCGAGGCCGCCGAACTGACCTCGCTCCGGCTCACCACGGCCACGGGAAACCCTCGCGCGGGCGACATCCTCCTGCGCATCGATACCGCCGCCGACTTCGGCGCCGCGAAGAGTGAACTGCGCCCCGAGGCGTACCGCCTCACCGTGACCGGCCGCTCCGCCGAGATCGTCGGCGGAGGCCGGCAGGGCGCGTACTACGGCACCCGCACTCTGCTGCAGTCGGTCCTCGGGTCCGCCGACCGCAGCAGCATCCCGGTCGGCACCGCCGTGGACTACCCCGACTACGCCGTACGCGGTTTCATGCTCGATGTCGGGCGACGGTACTTCACGCCCGAGTTCATCAGGTCCTATCTGCACTGGATGGGCTGGCTGAAACTCAACACCTTCCAACTGCACCTCAATGACAACGAGATCCAGGCACCGGACGGTGACTGGTCGCAGGCCGTCTCCGCGTTCCGGCTCAAGAGCGGCAATCCCGCCTTCGCCGGACTCGGCGCCGACCAGGGCTACACGCGGCAGGACTGGGACTCCTTCGAGAACACCGCCTCGGCCCATGGCGTCACCATCATCCCCGAGATCGATGCCCCTGCCCATGCGCGCGCCTTCGTCAGGTTCAAGCCCGAGATCGGGCTCGACGGCGGCAATTCCGACCACCTCGACCTGAGCAATCCGGCCGCCACCGAGTTCATGAAGAGTGTCTATGCCGAGTTCGTGCCGTGGTTCCGCGGCCCGACGGTGCACATAGGCATCGACGAGTACCCGGCGTCGCTGGTCTCGCAGTACAAGACGTACGTGAACACCATCGCCCCGTACGTACGGTCGCTGGGCAAGAAGGTCAATGCGTGGGGAAGCTTCAGCGCCATGTCGGGCGGCGGAGCGGGCTACGACACGAACATGGTGATCAACAGCTGGAACAACGGCTGGTACTCGCCCAAGGCGGCCGTCGCGGACGGCTACAAGGTCATCAACTCCAACGACGGCCTGCTCTACGTGGTCCCGTTCGCGAACTACTACCACGGCCAGGGGCTGGACGGTCAGTACGTCTTCGACAGCTGGGAACCGCACGTCTTCGGCGGAACCAGTGATCTCACCTTCCAGGATCCGATGCTCCTCGGCGCCATGCCGGCCGTGTGGAACGACCTCGTCCGCGCCACGTACACCGAACTCCAGGTCCACGGCCTGGTCGAGAAGAGCTTTGCCGCACTGGCCCAGAAGATGTGGTCCGGCTCTCGCGCAGGCACCAACTACGCCGCGTTCCTGAACCGGGTGGGCACTGTCGGCCAGGGACCGGGAACCGCGTACCTCCCCGACACGGTCGTCAAGCCCGAGCCGACGCCCGGAGACCTCGCCTTCAACAAGGCGGCAACGGCCTCCTCGTCGGAGACGGCGAGCCTGGTGCCGTCGAACGCGGTGGACGGCACCCCCCGTACGCGCTGGGCGAGCCAGTACACCGACGGTCAGTGGCTGAGCGTCGACCTCGGCAGCCGTCAGCCGTTCTCGAAGGTCAGCCTCGACTGGGAGTCGGCCTACGGCAAGGACTACGACATCCAGGTCTCCGACGACGGTGCGACGTGGCGGACCGTGGCGCAGCGCCGCGGCCTGGCCGCGGCCGGCGTCGACACGCTCACGTTCCCCGCCACCACGGCGCGCCATGTCCGCATGCAGGGCATCACCCGCGCCACCGGCTACGGCTATTCGATCTACTCCTTCGAGGTCCTGGCCTGAGCCGCACGGCCCGGCCTCTGCTCTCCCGGCGCACTCGGCACGGCCGCCCGCACGGCGAGCTACGGGGCCCGGATGCGCGAGGCGGCGGCCGGGCAGGCTAGTTTGCTCGGATGAGTCTCCTTGATGATGTGGCCGAGCGCGACGGCTGGCGATGCTGGGTGTGTGACGAAGCGGTCGACCCCGACGAGTCGGTGAACGACCCGCGGGGACCCAGCGTCGACAGCCGGACGGCCGACCGGAAGGCCAAGGTCGCCGAGCGGCTCGCCCATCGCGGGTGCAACACCCGCAAGGGGGCGGTCAAGGTGACCATCGCCTGGCCGGACCACGTCTACGTGGTCGAACCCGCGCCGTTGATCACCGTGGCCGGGCGGCTGGAGCGCAAGGGGGGCCGCGAGATGGTGGGCCGTTGTCCGACCAGGCGGGACGCCCAGGAGGCGGCGGACTGGCTGGTGGACCGGTTCTCCCGACTGGTACCGGGGCTGCCGGTGACGGCCGACATCGAGCCGGGCGGCGGCCAGTTCCTCGTCATCCTGGCCACCGGCCGCCGCTGACCGGGCATCACTCGTCGTCCTGGCCACCGGCCGCCGCTGACCGGGCATCACCGGAACGGCCGCTCCCTTAGAGCGGGCGGGCGGCCCACACGGGCCCGTGCTCGCCGTACGGGGCCGTGGCCGACGGCGTAGACGCAGGGCGAACCGCCGGGCTTCCGATACACCGGTGCCGTCCGTGGCCTCGCGACCGGCCCCGCGCGCCACCCCGACTGCCGCGGCGCCCGAGGCGGCAGGTCAACCGGCTTCCGCTGCGCCCCGCGGCGGCGCGCTCATGGCTCCGCCCGCGAACCGTCGGACGGAGGGATCACGGGTGCATGACGATCTTTCCCACATGCCCCCGGCGGGACAGTGCTTCCTGTGCCTGACCGGCCCGGTCCAGGGGGAAGACGGCGGCGATGACGGGCTCGATCTCGGCCCGGCGGGCCAGGCCCATGAGGAGGTCGAAGTGCGCCGGCGTGTGCATCGCGGAACCGATGACCTGGGCGTTGTGCAGATAGAGCCGGCGCACATCCAAGGTCACACCGTATCCACCGAGCGCACCGGCGATGACCCACCGGCCCCCTTCACGCAGCAGCGGAAGCCCGTCGCTCACCAGCTCACCCGCCACGACATCGAGTGCGACGTCGATCCCCTCCGGCGCGACGGCGCGAATCTGCGCGGCGACGTCCCCTGCGCGGTCGATGACTTCGTGCGCGCCCGTTTCGCGCACCGCGTCGATCTTCGTCCCACTGCTGATGGCGATCACCCTGGCCCCGCGTGCGCGGGCGAGCTGCACCAGCGCGAGGCCGACGCCGCCGGACGCTCCCGAGACCAGGGCGGTTTCTCCCTGCCTCAGCCGGCCTCGCTCGAGCATGCCCAGCGCCGTGCCGTAGGCGGTGGGCAGTGATGCCAGCTGGTCGTCCGTGAGCGGGGAGCCCGTCACGTCGTGCACCCGCTTCGCGGGCGCCGTCACGTACTCGGCGTATCCGCCGTCGCGTTCGCTCCCCATCAGGCCCACCGGGTTGGCGTCCGGCCCTTCGGCGTCGTAGATCGCGGGGTCGACGACCACTCGGCGTCCGACGAGACTCTCCCCCACCCCGGCCCCGACGGCCAGGACCCGGCCGGCCACGTCGGCGCCCTGGATACGCGGGAAGTCGATCGGCCCCCGCCAGCCCGACAGCGCCTTCGGGTCATCGGGACGGCCGTAGGCGCCCTCACGGGTCCACAGGTCGGTGTTGTTCAGCGCCACGGAGCCGACCTGGACCAGCACCTCCCCCGCCCGAAGCGTGGGGACGGCGACCCTCGCCGGCTCAAGGACCTCCGGCCCTCCGTGCCTGGTGATGCGCACCGCTCGCATGGAATCGGACACACCCGTCACGTGAACCTCCTCGCAGGTATACTGATCGGTGAACTTCTTCCACCGTACACCGATCAGTGAAGGAATCGCCGTGCAGGCAGTGCGGCCTCTGACGCCGGCCGGCCGCCGCATCGTGGCCGCCGCCGACGAGTTGTTCTATCACCGCGGAATCACAGCGGTCGGCGTGGATCTGATCGCCGAGCATTCGGGCGTGACCAAGCGGACCCTGTACAACCAGTTCGGCTCGAAGGACCACCTCGTGGCGACCTACCTGGCGGAACGCGACCACCGCTGGCGGTCACTCGTCCGTGCCGCCGTCGACGCCTCCGACACTCCCGCCGAGGCCGTCACCGCACCCTTCGAGGCGCTGCGGAGCTGGAGCGGGACCAATACCCGCGGGTGCGCCTTCATCAACGCCCTGGCCGAGCTCCCGGACCCCTCACATCCCGCGCACCGCATCGCCGCTGACCAGAAGCTCTGGCTGCTGAACCTGTTCGGGGAACTCGCGGCCACGGCGGGCTGCGCGCACCCGGCCACACTCGCCACCCAGCTCCTCGTGCTGCACGAGGGCGCTGTCGCCACGCAACCCCTTCCCCTCGACACCCTCCCGGAGAGCACCGCGTTGGCACGGATCCTGGTTTGGTCCAGCACTTCACCCCGGCCGTAACCGTCCGCGGCGCAGCTCCGTGCCGCCGTCCGGCCAGGCCCGGGCACGCCCGGCGCCCACGAGGGCCGGCCGGCACGGTCCGGCGCGCACCCCCGTCCCGCTTCTCTCTGTTTGGTACCTTTCACTGGACACGAAATTCGATCGGATGTTCGTTTTCAGGACCTCCGACACGTCCGTTGTCGGCAGCAGACGCCCGCGTTCTCCGACGTGTGGCGCGCCACTCAATCGGACTGGTGAAGCACATGACAGGAACCGACCATGTGAAAGCGCTGGACGCCGCACTCGCACAGATCGAGCGGAAGTTCGGCAAGGGCGCGGTGATGCGCCTCGGCGAGCGGCCGAACGAGCCCATCGAGGTGATTCCCACCGGGTCCACCGCGCTGGACGTGGCGCTCGGTGTCGGCGGTCTGCCGCGCGGCCGTGTGGTGGAGGTGTACGGACCGGAGTCCTCCGGTAAGACGACGCTGACGCTGCACGCCGTGGCCAATGCACAGAAAGCCGGGGGCCAGGTGGCCTTCATCGACGCGGAGCACGCGCTTGATCCGGAGTACGCGAAGAAGCTCGGCGTCGACATCGACAACCTCATCCTGTCCCAGCCGGACAACGGTGAGCAGGCCCTCGAGATCGTCGACATGCTGGTCCGCTCGGGCGCGCTCGACCTGATCGTCATCGACTCCGTCGCGGCCCTCGTGCCGCGCGCGGAGATCGAGGGCGAGATGGGTGACTCGCACGTGGGTCTGCAGGCGCGTCTGATGAGCCAGGCGCTGCGGAAGATCACCGGTGCGCTCAGCCAGACGAGGACCACGGCGATCTTCATCAACCAGCTGCGCGAGAAGATCGGTGTGATGTTCGGCTCGCCGGAGACCACCACCGGTGGCCGGGCGCTGAAGTTCTATGCCTCGGTGCGTCTGGACATCCGGCGGATCGAGACGCTGAAGGACGGTACCGACGCGGTCGGTAACCGCACCCGCGTCAAGGTCGTCAAGAACAAGGTAAGCGGAGAAGACGGCCGCGAAGACCCGGGTGGCGCCGAGCACCAGCGCTCAGGAGGACGGCCGATGAACGTCTGGATCGCCATCGCGCTGACCGCCATCGGCTGTTACCTCGCCAAGCTCCTGGGGCTTCTGGTGCCGGCCGGCGCCCTGGAGCGTCCGGTCGTGCAGCGCCTGGCCGCCCTGCTTCCGGTGGCTCTGCTGGCTGCTCTGACCGCGCAGCAGGCCTTCGGTACCGGCCAGCACCTGGTACTCGACGCCAGGGGAGCCGGGCTCGCCGCCGCTGCCCTCGCCCTCGTGCTGCGTGCGCCCTTTCTCGTGGTCGTGGGGGTGGCCGTGGCCGTCACCGCCGGAGTACGAGCCCTCGGCTGACCACGTCTTGCGCCGGCGCGGGACAGGGGCCCGGTTCCCTGGGCCGGGCACCGAGCCCATGGCCGGTGCCCGGTGGTCAGCCCAGGCCGCGCCCGTACGCCCGGAGCGTCTGCAGGGCTCTGAGCGTGACCAGGGGGCGCCCTTCCAGAGCGGTTCCCGGGGCCCACTGCCGCCAGGTCACGGGCCAGCCGCCGTCCGCCTGCTGCCCGGCCGCGAGATGGTCCAGCGCGCGGTCCATCTCCGCGTCGGTGAACCAGCGCCGGGCGAGCGACTCGGGCGCACGGGCGTAGTCGTATGGAAAGTGCTGCTCACCCAGCGCGTACCCGGGCGCCACGGGGGAGTCGGCGCGCCGCTCCGGGTCCAGGGCGACGAGCCGCTGGTCGCGCACCAGACGCCCGAGCCGGTCGGCAGCGGCCTCGGCCCGCGGCCGGTCCGGCGCACCGTCGAGGAAGGCGACCGCGGCCTCGATCTCGTAGGGATGCGACACCTCCAGGGCGTCGACGGCCGCCCAGCAGAAGTCCGTCGCCCGGAACAGCCAGGCATGCCACACCGAATTGCGGTGGAGCAGTCCGACGACGGGCCCGGTGACCAGGAGTTCGGCCGGTGGGTCGTCGATGACCGGGATGAACGGCGCGGCAGGGTAGCCGCGTTGCGTGGGGAGCAGAGCAGGTAAGGCGCCCTCCTTGGTGGACACGGCGGTCAGGAATCGGCAGATCCGCTCCACCCGGAGCCCGCCGCAGCGATCGATGGAGTCGAGGACGCTCAGCGCGTGTGCCGTGTGGAGCGGCTGACTCACGGGGCCCCGCAGATCGGGTTCGAGCGCGTGACCGTATCCGCCGTCCTCGTTGAGGAAGGCGGCGAGCGCTGTTTCCACGGCGTCCGCACTTCCCTTCAGGAAGTGATGGGCGAACCGCCGCTGTTCCAGGACGCGGGCCGTGAGCCAGATGAACTGCTCGGCACGGTTGAGGGGACTTGTTCCGGTTCCAGCCATGCACCGACCGTAGGACGGCAAACGCTCTCGGCAAGGCCGGGCGGCCAGGCTGCACTCTCAGGAGCGGGATACTGGTGGCATGCGGTTGACGATTTTCTGGGAACGGATGGCGGACCACTTCGGCGCGGGGTACGCCGACTCCTTCGCGCGCGACCATGTGATGGCCGAGCTCGGCGGGCGCACCGTGCGGCAGGCACTGGACGCGGGATGGGAGGCCAAGGACGTCTGGCGTGGGGTGTGCGCGGCCGTGGACATCCCCGCGGACAAGCGCTGAAGCGCGTCGAGGTGGTGTGGCGGGCAGGCCGTGGCCGGTGCGCCCGGGCAGCGGGCGAAGGGGTGCGCGACCCGGTGTCCACGGAGTAGGCGAGACTTGCTCCGTGGCACCGACAGACGAGACCGCTCAGACCCAGCCGCCCCTCGACCCGCCCGTCCCGCCGACCGCGCCACCGCACCCGCCGTCCGGAGCCGGGAACGCGCGCATGCCCGGCTGGCTGCCGCGTGCCATGGTGCTGGCACTGGCGCTCTACGCCTGCTTCCGGCTCGGCAGCTGGGTCTTCGACCAGCTCATCGGTCTCTTGATCAATGTGCTGATCGCCTTCTTCCTGGCGCTCGCGATCGAACCCGCTGTGAGCCGGATGTCGTCCCGCGGCGTACGCCGGGGTTTCGCCACCTTCCTGGTCTTCCTCGGCGTGCTGATCGCCGGCGCAGGCTTCGTCGTGCTGCTCAGTTCGATGCTCGCGGGCCAGATCGTCGACATGGTGGAGGACTTCCCCAAGTACCTCGACTCGGTGATCAACTGGGTCAACCAGACCTTCCGCACAGAGCTCTCCCGTGTCGAGGTGCAGGACAGCCTGCTGCACTCGGACTGGTTGCAGAAGTACGTCCAGAACAGTGCGAGCGGTGTCCTCGACGTGTCCACCACGGTCCTCGGCGGTCTGTTCCGGCTGCTGACGATCTTCCTGTTCTCGTTCTACTTCGCGGCTGACGGCCCCCGGCTGCGCCGCGCGCTGTGCTCCGTCCTTCCTCCGTCCCGCCAGGCCGAGGTGCTGCGGGCCTGGGAGATCGCGGTCGACAAGACCGGCGGGTATCTCTACTCGCGCGGACTGATGGCGCTCATCTCCGGAGTCGCGCACTACATCCTGCTGCTGGCCCTGGGCGTGCCGTACGCACCGGTGCTCGCGGTGTGGGTGGGGCTCGTCTCGCAGTTCATCCCCACGATCGGTACGTATCTGGCGGGCGCCCTGCCGATGCTGATCGCGTTCACCGTCGACCCCTGGTACGCCCTGTGGGTCCTCGGGTTCGTCGTGGTGTACCAGCAGTTCGAGAACTACGTGCTGCAGCCCAAGCTGACCTCGAAGACCGTGGACATCCATCCGGCGGTCGCCTTCGGCTCGGTCATCGCCGGCACGGCCCTGATGGGCGCGGTCGGTGCGCTGATCGCCATCCCGGCCGTCGCCACGCTGCAGGCCTTCCTGGGGGCCTACGTGAAGCGCTACGACGTCACGGACGACCCACGGGTGCACGGACGCCATCAGTGGCGGCGCGGTGAACCGGTGGCCGTGCGGCTGCGCCGGATCTGGCACGCCCCCGAGGCCGACGGCGGCCAGGGCGGCCAAGGCGGGCAGGGCGGCCAAGGCGGGCAGGGCGGTCAGGGGGAGGGCGACGAGCCCCAGGATCCGCAGCCGCGTTCCTGAGGCACGGCGTTCCTTCGGCCCGTTTTGTCTAGCTTCTGCTCATTCAGGCGTGACGTCACTTAGAAGGCCTTCTCCTCCTGAATGCCCGACTTCGGGACGCTATCCTGGGGGCGAGCCGGCGCGGCGTGGTGCGCTTGACACCAAAATCGAACATCCATTCTCATGGGATTCCGGCCGGGTTTTCCCGGGCTCGACCGTGGAGTTATCCACAGGCCGGGAGGACGTCGAGGCCCATTGTCAGTGGCAGGGGTTAGCGTCTTTGACGTGAAGCGATCGACTCAAGCAAATCGGGTGGAACCCATGGCAGGAACCGACCGCGAGAAGGCGCTGGACGCCGCACTCGCACAGATTGAACGGCAATTCGGCAAGGGCGCGGTGATGCGCCTCGGCGAGCGGCCGAACGAGCCCATCGAGGTGATTCCCACCGGGTCCACCGCGCTGGACGTGGCGCTCGGTGTCGGCGGTCTGCCGCGCGGCCGTGTGGTGGAGGTGTACGGACCGGAGTCCTCCGGTAAGACGACGCTGACGCTGCACGCCGTGGCGAACGCGCAGAAGCTCGGCGGCCAGGTGGCCTTCATCGACGCGGAGCACGCGCTCGACCCGGAGTACGCGAAGAAGCTCGGCGTCGACATCGACAACCTCATCCTGTCCCAGCCGGACAACGGTGAGCAGGCCCTCGAGATCGTCGACATGCTGGTCCGCTCGGGCGCGCTCGACCTGATCGTCATCGACTCCGTCGCGGCCCTCGTGCCGCGCGCGGAGATCGAGGGCGAGATGGGTGACTCGCACGTGGGTCTGCAGGCGCGTCTGATGAGCCAGGCGCTGCGGAAGATCACCAGCGCGCTCAACCAGTCCAAGACCACCGCGATCTTCATCAACCAGCTGCGCGAGAAGATCGGTGTGATGTTCGGCTCGCCGGAGACCACCACCGGTGGCCGGGCGCTGAAGTTCTATGCCTCGGTGCGTCTGGACATCCGGCGGATCGAGACGCTGAAGGACGGTACCGACGCGGTCGGTAACCGCACCCGCGTCAAGGTCGTCAAGAACAAGGTCGCGCCGCCGTTCAAGCAGGCCGAGTTCGACATCCTCTACGGCCAGGGCATCAGCCGCGAGGGCGGCCTGATCGACATGGGCGTGGAGCACGGCTTCGTCCGCAAGGCCGGCGCCTGGTACACGTACGAGGGCGACCAGCTCGGCCAGGGCAAGGAGAACGCCCGCAACTTCCTCAAGGACAACCCCGACCTCGCCAACGAGATCGAGAAGAAGATCCTCGAGAAGCTATCGAGACGCTGAAGGACGGTACCGACGCGGTCGGTAACCGCACCCGCGTCAAGGTCGTCAAGAACAAGGTCGCGCCGCCGTTCAAGCAGGCCGAGTTCGACATCCTCTACGGCCAGGGCATCAGCCGCGAGGGCGGCCTGATCGACATGGGCGTGGAGCACGGCTTCGTCCGCAAGGCCGGCGCCTGGTACACGTACGAGGGCGACCAGCTCGGCCAGGGCAAGGAGAACGCCCGCAACTTCCTCAAGGACAACCCCGACCTCGCCAACGAGATCGAGAAGAAGATCCTCGAGAAGCTGGGCGTCGGAGTCCGGCCCGAGGCCGAGCCCGCCGCCGAATCCGGCGCGGACGCGGCAGGCGCTGCGGCGGCTCCTGCCGACGGTGCGGCGAAGTCGGTGCCCGCTCCGGCCGGCAAGGCCAAGCCGGCCAAGACGGCGGCGGCCAAGAGCTAGACCGTGACGCGTCGTACGGAGTGGCCGGGCAGCGCCGCCGATCACGGCGCAGGCCCCGGTCCCGAATTCGCCGCCGGGCAGGAATTCGACGCCGGGCAAGCGGCCGGATCCGACCATGAGTCCGATGTCTTCCACGGGTCGGCCGCCAGAGCCGGCCGTGGGAGAGGCGCGGCCTCGGGAGCCGGATTCGGTGAGGGGGCGGGGCGTCGTTCCCGCTCCCGTTCCAGGGACGGCGGTTCCCCCTCCCCGTCGAGGGCCGAGAAGGGGGAACCGCTGGACCCGGTCGAGCAGGCGCGCAACATCTGCCTGCGACTGCTCACCGGGACCCCGCGCACGCGCAAGCAACTCGCGGACGCTCTGCGCAAGCGGGAGATCCCGGACGAGGCGGCCGAAGAGGTGCTGTCGCGCTTTGAGGACGTCGGGCTGATCGACGATGCCGCGTTCGCCGGTGCCTGGGTGGAATCCCGGCACCACGGACGCGGTCTGGCCCGCCGCGCGCTCGTCCGGGAGCTGCGGACCAAGGGTGTGGACTCCGCCGTGATCGACGAGGCCGTCGGGCAGCTCGATTCCGAGCAGGAGGAGGAGACGGCGCGTGAGCTCGTTGCGCGCAAGCTCCGGTCGACGCGGGGCCTGGAGCGCGACAAGCGGCTTCGCCGTCTTGCGGGCATGCTCGCCCGCAAGGGGTACGGGGAGGGCATGGCCCTGCGCGTAGTGCGCCGGGCTCTGGAGGAGGAGGGTGAGGACACGGAAGGGCTGGACGAACCCTTCTGAACGGCAACGTCAACGGCAGCAGTATCGGTACCGGTATCGGCACAGGTGACGACATCGGTAACGGCACCGGCACCGGCATCGGTAACGGCAGTGGAGTTGGCCTCGACGGCGTCACGGCAATACTGCTGTCCGCGACAGTGGTTTCGGCTCAACGGCAGCGGCAAGAGCAGCGGCACCCGTTGAGCCTGTTCGCCGACGTCTCCCGTGCCGTCACTGGCCGGCGCGGGCCGCGCGGCTGATCGTGGCGTCGATCAGGGCGAGGGCGTCTGCGGCGGTGCGCCCCGGGTAGCGGTTCCACGGCCCGATCAGCCCGGTCCATCCCTGAGCGCGGAGCTCGGAGATGAGCCAGGCGCCGGCCCGGTCGACGGTGTGCGCCGACCCGTAACCCAGGCGGTGCGCCGTGAGCATGGCGCCGCAGATGCACCGGGCGCCCCGGGCGTTGCGGAGCCGATAAGGGGTGTTCTGCCAGCCCCATTCGGTCAGGATCTGACGGGCATGGGCGAGATGGACGGAGGGCCGCACCTCCGGTTGTCCGATGCGCCGCCAGGCGTGGAGCCGGTCGGGCAGCACCGCGCCGAGACGCCCTGGAAGGGGTCGCGCGCGTGGCAAGGGGGCGGGCAGGGCACGCACGGTATCCGCGATGAGCTGATCCACCGGCACGGACAGCAGAGCGCGCCAGTCGCCCGACGGTGCGGGACGGTTCTGCTCGGTTCCGGGTGGGACGTGTCCCTGGGGCTCGGGGACGGTGAGGTCCCAACCCGTGATGATCTGCTGCCAGGCCTCCGTGTCATGGAGGCGTGCGGCCTGGGCGTCGAGTTCGTCGGGCGTGAGGGCGGTGGCGGTGGTCGGCATGGGTGCGGGCTCCCCGTCGTAGCGGTGGTGACGCGATGCCGTGGCGGTGTGATGGCGACGCCGTGGCGGATCTCGCCGTTGAGGCGAATGTCCGTCCGGTCCGCGGTTCGCTCCACCGGAGCGAGGCCATACGGGTGTGTCGCCACGCATTTCGGGGATGCTGAGCGGCCGGCCCGGCCCAGCGGGGTGTGCCTGGGCACGGTGGAACGGGGAGGCCGGAACGTGGGTCCGGCGCGGAGGCATGGAAGGGGAAGGTCCGGCACGGCACCGGGAGGCCTGAACGACGGACCGGCACCGAGGCTGCCCTGAAGGGGAAGCCCGGCACAGGGAGTCCCGGCACAGGGAAGCCCGGCACAGGGAGGCCCGGCACACGGAGGCCCGGCACACGGAGGCCCGGCAAGGGGAAGCCGGGCCGGTCCCCCGTGGCCGGGGCACGGGGGAAAACCCCCTGCGAAGACGCCGGAACGCTCCAGTGCACAGACATCTGTGCACAGAGCAGTGTGTGACGCATGCCAGAGAAGCCCGGCGGTACCGAGATCACCGAGCTGGCCGCCCTCAAAGCCCTCGCCCAGCCGCGACGCCAGCATATCCTTCAGCACCTCACCCTGTACGGCCCCGCGACATCGGCGATCCTCGCCCGCGCCCTGGGCCTGAACACCGGGGCCACCAGCTACCACCTGCGCGAACTGGCCCGGTACGGCTTCGTCGCCGACACCACACCGCAGGCGCAGGCGCAGGCGCAGGCGCAGGCGTCGCGCGGGGGCCGGGCGCGGTGGTGGCGGGCCGTGCCCGGTGACCGCCGGTTCCCGCCTCCGTCCCGCCGGACACCCGGGATGCGGCTCGTCATGGAAGAGCTGAACCGTCACGCGTACGCCGCGGACCTCGCACTCTTCGAGCGACTCCAGCGCGAGAGCGCGGCAGCCGGGGACGGAGCCGCCGGGAGCGGGGTAGCCGGGGACGGAGCCGCCGGGCACGGTGCAGCCAGGGGTGGGACTGCCGGAGACGGCTCGGGGCCCGACGAGTGGGCCGACGCGCACGCGTACTCACGTGGCTCGCTGCGGCTCACCCTCCCCGAACTCCAGCAGTTCTTCGAGGAGTACATCGGCCTCATGAACCGCTACAAGCGCCCCGAAGCGGAGACGCCGCCGGGCGCCCGCACGGTCCACACCCGGCTGCTGGTGTTCCCGGGGCCGGGCGAAGACACCCCCGCCGCTGATGGTTCCGCCACGGACGACACCCACAGAAGAGAGACGGACGCGTCATGATGCTGCGCTACGCCCTGCGAACGGTCCGCGACCGCAAAGGAGGATTCCTCGGCGCACTGCTGGCCCTCATGTGTGCCGCCGCCCTCGTCACCGCCTGCGGCACTCTTCTGGAGACCGGCCTGCGGGGACGGATCGCCACCGAGCGCTACGCCGCTGCCCCGGTCGTCGTCTCGGCCGACCAGAACGTCCATCGGACCACCGTCAAGCACAAGGGCAACGGGAAGACGAAGGTCAAGCACAAGGCCAAACCCGTCGCCGAGCGCGCCTGGCTGCCCGCCTCCACCGCCGACCGGCTGCGCGCCCTGGAGGGCGTACGAGCGGTCGTCCCCGAACTCACTTTCCTCGCTGAGCCGTTGTCGTTCCGGCCCGCACAGGCGGGGAGCGGGAGCGGCGACACGTCCTCCCGGCCCGCGCGTGCCGGCAGCGGCGACACGCCCTCGTACGGGCACTCCTGGGAGTCCGCCCCGCTCACCCCGTTCACCCTCACCTCCGGCCGCGCCCCCGCCTCTTCCGGCGACGTGGTGATCGACCGGGGCCTCGCCGAACGGACCGGCCTGACCACCGGTGACCGGCTCACCGTGCAGTCCACGCAGGCTCCTCGCACGTACCGTGTCAGCGGCATCGCCGCCCCGCGCGAAACCGGCGAACTGCGGCAGCAGACCTCGCTGTTCTTCTCCGGGGCGGAGGCCGAACGCCTCGCCGCCCGCCCGGGCCAGGTCTCCGCCCTGGGCGTGCTGCCCGCAGCCGGTACGGATCCCGGCCGGCTGAAGCAGCGGGTCGAGCAGGAACTCGACGGCACCGGCGCCCAGGTCTCGACGGGGGACGAACGCGGTCCGGTCGAGTTCCTGGATGCCGCGGGCGCGAGGGTCAAGCTGGTCTCGATGGGCGGTGCCATGGGCGGGACTTCGCTGCTGGTCGCGGTACTCGTGGTCGTCGGGACCTTCGCGCTCTCCATCCAGCAACGCCACCGCGAACTCGCGCTGCTGCGTACGATCGCCGCCACATCGCGGCAGATCCGCCGCCTGCTCGGCCGGGAGGCGCTGCTCGTGGGTGCCGTCGCCGGAGTGCTGGGGGCCCTGGCCGGGCTGCCGCTGGCCGCCTGGCTGCACAGTCGATTCATCGACATGGGTGTGGTCCCGGCGACGCTGGAGCGGACAGCCGGAATCCTTCCCGCCTGTGCCGCGCTCGCCGTCACCCTCCTCGGCGCCTGGGCCGCGGCCCGTATCTCCGGCCGTCGTATCGCCCGCCTCCGCCCCGCCGAGGCCATGGCCGAGTCCGCCGTCGAGCGCCGCCGCCCGGCCCGGGGCCGGATCGCCGCCGGTGTGGTCCTGCTCATCGGCGGCGGGGTGCTCGTCGCGGTGCTGAGCATCCTGCACACCGAGGCCGCCTCGACCCCGGTCACCTTCCTGGCCGTGGTGGTGCTGGCCACGGCGGTGTCGCTGCTCGGCCCGCTCCTGGTCCGGGCGGCCGCGTTCCTCCTGGCGGGCGCGAACCGGGCGGCCGGACACGTCGGCATCCTGGCCACGGCGAACATACGCGGGAACTCCACCCGGATGGCCTCCGTCGTCACCCCTCTCACCCTGCTCATCGGCATGACCTGCACGGTTCTCTTCCTCCAGCCGACCCTCGGCGACGCCGCCCTCGCCCAGGCCCGTGAGGGCACCCGAGCCACCTGGGTGCTGTGCGCGCAGGGCCCCGGAGTGCCGTCGGAAGCCGCCGAGGCCGTGCGCAGGACGCCCGGAGTCACCGCCGCCACGGAGGTGGTCCGCACCACCGTCCGGGTAGGGCTCGCCAAGTACCAGGCCCAGGGAGTCACCGCGGCAGGTCTCGGCCGCACCTGGGACCCCGGTGTGACGCGCGGTTCGATCGCCGCGTTCAGTGCGGACTCCCGCTCTGCCGCCATCAGTGAACTGGCCGCCGGACAACTCGGCCTGCGCCCCGGCAGCGAACTGAAGCTGCACCTGGGCGACGGCACCCCCGTCACCCTCACGGTCGCGGCCGTCTACCGCCGCGGGCTGGGCTTCGGTGACCTGACGCTGCCGCACGACCTGCTCGCCCGGCACATGGACAATCCTCTCGCGGCGACCGTCCTGGTCGCAGGGGACGCGAGCCGCAGCGAACTGACGGCCGCTCTGGGGCGGTTCCCGGGTGTCGCCGTCGTCGCCCCCGAGACCGCCGACCGGCTCCAGGCGGACCGTCAGCAGGAGAACGCCGAGGTCAACCTGCTGGCCATGGGACTCGTCCTGGCCTTCACCGCCATCGCCGTCGTCAACACGCTCGCCATGTCGGTCTCCGAGCGGCTCAAGGAGTTCGCGCTCCTGAGACTGGCCGGGGCGACCCGCCGCCAGGTGCTGCGGATGCTGCGTATCGAGACGCTTTCGGTCCTGGCCGTCGCCGCAGCCCTCGGCACCGGTATCGCGCTCGCCGTGCTGACCGCCTTCAGCATCGGCATGACGGGCGGCGCGGCGCCCACCGTGGTGCCGCTGGTGTACGCGACGGTGGTGGGCGCCGCGGCCGTGCTCGCCCTGGTGGCCACGGCGTTGCCCGGCAGGCTGACGCTGAAGGCCCGCCCGGTGGAAGCCGTCACGAGCCGGTGACCGACGGCTCCCGACTCGGCGGCCTCCGGTCCGGACGGGGCTCCCGGTCATACCTCGACCGGGAGCCCCGCCGCGCGCCAGGCCTGGAAGCCGCCGATCAGGTCCGTCGCGCGGTACAGCCCGAGCCGGTGCAGCGATTCGGCGGCGAGGCTCGACGCGTACCCCTCGTTGCAGATCACCACCACGCGCAGACCGTGGCTCACGGCCTCTGCCGCGCGATGGCTTCCCTGCGGGTCCAGCCGCCATTCCAGTTCGTTGCGTTCGACGACCAGCGCCCCCGGGATGAGCCCGTCCCGCCCCCGCAGTTCCGCGTAGCGGATGTCCACGAGCAGCGCGCCGTCCTCGGCGGCCGCCTTCGCCTCGTGCGGTCCGAGCCGCTCGTATCCGGCCCGCACCCGCTCCAGGAGCTGGTCGATCCCGGGCGGGGCGTCGCCGCCGTCGTGCTGGGTGTCGCTCACTGCCAGTCCTCCGGGCGTTCGGTCTGCTCGAGACGGAGCACCGCGCCGGTACGGCTGTAGCGCCGGATCTGCGGCAGCGGCGGGTAGTACGCGTGGACGGAGACGGCGTGCTCCGTGGCGGATTCGTTCAGCACCTCGTGGACGTGGTGCCGGCCGAACGCCTTGCCCTGACCCGCCGTCAACTGCCGTGACCGGTCGATGTCCTCGGCCAGTTCCAGGGTTTTCCAGCCGTCGGTGGGCAGCCGTGCCGCGAGCGAGTGCTCCTTCAGCGTCCCGGCCGCGGTGAGGAAGGCGCCGATCGAGTCGGCGTGGTCGTGCCAGCCGGTGCCGGTGCCGGGCGGCCAGCCGATCAGCCAGGCCTCGCTGCCCCCGGGCCCGTCGAGCCGGACCCAGGTACGGCCCTCCGGATCGAGGGGAAGCGAGGCGATGAGCACGGTATCGGCGGCGGTACGGCGGACGAAGTCGAGCAGTTCCGCGGCGGTCGGGCCGGAGGACGTGCGTACGGGCACGACAGGGGAAGGAGAGGCAGACACAGGGACCGTCCTGAGAGTTCGCGTGGGTGCCCCTGCCGCACGTCACGGCGCGCGGCGGAGCAGGAGAAGGCGATTCAGCAGGACGGGCGACACACGCAGCCCGCATAGCGGAGCAGGTCCATATGGACCCTCCGCCACAGGCGCACATCGGTGTCGGTCATGTTCCGGAGTAGACCATGTGCGCCCGCGTCGGTCAATTGACGTCTGCGGTCCGGTCGGAGCGTACGGAGGCGAGAGCCGCGCCGCCGCGCGCCGCGTCCGCCGCCGCGAGGAGCTCCGCCGGCCGGACACCGCCGAACGACTCCACGAGATGGCCGTCCGGCCTGATGAGCAGCACGGTGTGCGCGGACGCCCCCGGGTAACTCTCGGCGACCAGCAGCTCGGCCTTCACCGGGAGGCCGTCGACCGTCTCGACGAGCCGGGGCATGACCCCGGCCCGCATCCAGTGCCGCCGGTCCCAGACCCCGGTGCCCGGCGCGACGAGCAGCACGAGCAGATGCCCCTGCCCCAGCCGCTCCCGGAGCCGTACGGGCGTTCCGTCCGGTGCGGTGACCCGTACATCGGCGACCGGCGCACCGGGGGGCGTGCCCACGGCGGTGTGCGCCTCCGCGCGTGGGGGCGCAAGGGGGGAGTGGGAGTAGGACGGGGGCGCACCGAGTGGCCCGCACCCCAGATGTCCGTCGGTGAGCAGCGAGTCGTGCCCCCGTGCGCTCCCCGGGACAAGGGTCCGCAGACCCCCGCCGCCCCGCAGTATCGGCAACGACTGGTCGGCGGCGCGCAGACGGGAGGCGACGGCGGCCCGGCGTTCGGCCTGGTAGCTGTCGAGGAGCACCTCGGACGCACCGTGGTGCCAGGCCAGTGCCAGCTTCCACGCGAGGTTCTCGGCGTCCCGCAGCCCCTCGTCGAGCCCCTGAGTGCCGAGGGCACCCAGCAGATGCGCGGCGTCCCCGGCCAGGAAGGCCCGCTTCGCCCGCCACCGCCGGGCGAGCCGGTGATGGAGGGTGTAGACACCGGTGTCCAGCAGTTCGTACGGGGGTGTCTCGCCGCACCAGCCCTCCAGGGTGTCCCGGACCCGGGTGACCAGGGCGTCCGGCGTGACGAGCTCACCGCGCGGCGGCAGCAGCCAGTCCAGCCGCCACACCCCGTCCGGCAGCGGCCGCGCGGTGACCTCGGCCCCGCCGGTGCGCCAGGGCGGCAACCGGTGCAGTACCGCTTCGCCGGGCCAGGGCAGTTCGGTGCGCAGCGCGGCGACGGCATGCCGCTCCACCGCCGTACGCCCGGGAAACCGGATGTCGAGGAGCTTGCGCACGGTGGACCGGGCCCCGTCGCAGCCGACCAGATAACTCCCGCGCCACCAGGTCGAACCCGGCTCCCGGGTGTGCACCGTGACGCCGTCGGCGTCCTGCTCCAGCGTGTCGATGCGGCTGAGCCGCGCCGTCTGTACGAGTTCCTGCGCGGCGACCGCGTCCCGCAGGCCCCGCACCAGCGCGTGCTGCGGTACGTGGACGGGGGCGGCAGGCAGGTCGGAGACGGGGGAGCCCTCGCCGAGCGGCAGCTGCCGTACGAGCTGCCGGCGCCGCATCGACCGCCAGCCGGACCAGCGGAGACCCTCGTCGTGCAGCGTCTTGCAACCGAGCCGTTCGACCAGATCGGCGGTGTCCTCGCGCAGCACGACCGTGCGGGCCGGACGTGTCTCGTCCTTGCCCGGGTCCTCGTCGAGAAGCACGGAGGGCACACCCTGCGCCGCGAGGGCGAGCGACAGCGCCAGGCCTACGGGCCCGGCACCGACGACGATCACCGGGTCCACGGCGCGGCCCCCGGAACACCTGTGGTCGGACGCGAGGAGGCGCAGGAGAGGAGGCAGGAGGCCGGGACGGCTCCTGGGGCGGAGGGCGGCGTCGAAGGAGATGCGGCGGCGGTGGCTCGGGGCGCGATCACAGAACGTATGCAACCTACTGGGGGTGCGTGCGTCAAGTGACACCGGAACGCGGCGAGGGGCGGTGGCAGGAGTGCCACCGCCCCTCGCGGGATGTCTGCCGACGAGCCGTCAGGTGGAAGCCGAGTCCATGACGAGCACCGGCTCACCGACCGTCGTCGGTGCGCCCTTCTTGCCGTCGCTCTTCTTCCGTTGCCGCAACCGTCGCTCCAGCCAGCTCGCGAACGAGGTCAGGGAGAAGTTCACGGCGATGTAGATCAGTGCGATGACGGTGAAGCACGCAATGGTGTTCGCCCCGTAGTTTGCCGACATCGGCCGGACCGACGCCAGCAGTTCGGGGAACGTCATCATCGCGCCACCCAGGGCGGTGTCCTTCACGATCACCACGAGCTGACTGACGATCGCGGGCAGCATGGCGGTCACCGCCTGCGGGAGCAGAACGAAGACCATGGTCTGGCCCTTGCGCATCCCGATCGCCTTTGCGGCATCCGTCTGCCCCGACGGGAGGGTCAGAATGCCCGCCCGTACGATCTCGGCGAGTACCGACGCGTTGTAGAGCACCAGGCCGGTGATTACCGCGTACAGCGGACGGGTGTCGGTGGAGATGTTTGTGTACTCGGAGTACACGGCATTCGCGATGATCATCAGGATCAGCACGGGAATGGCCCGGAAGAACTCCACCACCACACCGGACGGCACCCGCATCCACCGGTGGTCCGACAGCCGGCCGATACCGAACAGGGCGCCCAGCGGCAGCGCGATGATCAGCGCGAAGAACGCCGCCTTGAGGGTGTTCCAGAGCCCGGGCCAGATGTAGGTCTCCCAGGGCTGGGAACTGGTGAAGAAGGGCTTCCACTTGATCCAGTCAAGCTGGTGCTTGGAGGCGAGGCCGTCGTACACCCACCACACCACGACCGCGGCGACGAGGACGAACAGGACCGTGTAGAGGATGTTGCGCCGTTTGGCGCGCGGTCCCTGGGCGTCATAGAGAACGGAGCTCATCGCTTCACCGCCACCTTCTTGCTCACCCAGCCGAGAAGGAGGCCGGTGGGGAGGGTCAGAACGATGAATCCGAGTGCGAAGATGGCCGCAATCAGAAGCAGTTGGGCTTCCGCCTCGATCATGCCCTTCATCAGGTAGGAGGCCTCCGCCACACCGATCGCGGAAGCGACCGTGGTGTTCTTCGTCAGCGCGATCAGCACGTTGGAGAGCGGATTGACGACCGAGCGAAAGGCCTGCGGGAGGATAATCAGCCGCAGTACCTGAGCGAAGGTGAGGCCGAGGGCGCGCGCCGCTTCGGCCTGGCCGACCGGCACCGTGTTGATCCCGGATCGCAGTGCTTCACAGACGAAGGCTGCGGTGTACGCGCTCAGAGCGAGCACCGCGAGCCGGAAGTTGATATCGGTGAAGTCACTGGCACCGAGCTTGACGCTCAGCGTCTGGAACAGGCCCAGCGACGCGAAGATAATGATCACC
Source organism: Streptomyces sp. OR43 (assembly GCF_008042275.1). Taxonomy (GTDB): domain Bacteria; phylum Actinomycetota; class Actinomycetes; order Streptomycetales; family Streptomycetaceae; genus Streptomyces. Next base: position 3,858,722 of record NZ_RDBK01000043.1, read on the forward strand.
GTCAGCGGAATGTTCCGGACCACGTTCACGTAGGCCGTGGCGAAGCCGCGCATTAGGGGGACCGGGCTGACCTTCATGCCGGCCAGCAGCGTTCCCCATATGAGGGAGCCGAGGGCGGAGTACACGGTGAGCTGCACCGTTACCCAGAACGCCCCAAGCAGGTCGTAACCATCAAGAAAGTCGAACACGATCTCCCGCGCTTCCGCGTGTAGGAGGGCATGGCGCGCCGCCCTCAGTGGCGGCGCGCCCGGTCAGCCCTGCTTCACTTGACGACGTTGCCGATCTTCGGGGCGGGCTCGTTCTTGTAGCCCGCCGGACCGAAGTTGGCCTCCACGGCCTTGTCCCACGAACCGTCCGAGACCATCTTGGTCAGCGCGTCGTTGATCTTCTTCTTGAGGTCGGCGTCGCCCTTCTTCAGGCCGATGCCGTAGTTCTCGTTGGTCATCTTGAAGCCGGCCAGCTTGAACTTGCCCTTGTTGGCGTCCTGCGAGGCATACCCGGCCAGGATGCTGTCGTCGGTGGTCAGCGCGTCGACGACCTTGTTCTCCAGGCCGGTCAGGCACTCCGAGTAGCCGCCGAACTCCTGGAGCTGGGCCTTCGGGGCCAGCTTGTCCTTGACGTTCTTCGCCGAGGTCGAGCCGGTGACCGAGCAGAGCTTCTTGTTGTTCAGATCCTCGGGCGACTTGATCGAGGTGTCATCCGCGCGGACCAGGATGTCCTGGTGGGCAAGGAGGTACGGACCCGCGAAGTCGACCTTCTGCAGACGCTCGTCGTTGATCGAGTAGGACGCGGCGATGAACTTCACGTCACCGCGCTCGATCGACGTCTCGCGGTCGGCGCTCTTGGTCTCCTTGAACGTGATGTCCGCGGCGTCGTAGCCCAGTTCCTTGGCGACGTACGTGGCGACATCGACGTCGAAGCCGGTGTACTTGCCGTCCGGGGTCTTCAGACCGATACCAGGCTGGTCGATCTTGATGCCGATGGTGATCTTCTTGCCGCCGCCCGAACCGGACGCGTCGTCCTTGTCGTTGGAACCACAGGCGGTGGCGGTCAGGGCGAGGGCGAGCACGGCGGCCGAGGCGGCGGTGACCTTACGAAGCTGCATGGTGATATTCCCTAGAGTTGACGCGATGTGAGTGATCGGCCGGTCCGGAGACCGGCGCCGAAGGCTCCATCAGTGGTGAAGGATCTTCGACAGGAAGTCCTTGGCCCGGTCACTGCGCGGGTTGCTGAAGAACTGGTCGGGCGTGGCCTCTTCGACGATCTTTCCGTCCGCCATGAAGACGACCCGGTTCGCCGCGGAGCGGGCGAAGCCCATCTCGTGGGTGACGACGACCATGGTCATGCCGTCGCGGGCGAGCTGCTGCATGACCTCCAGCACCTCGTTGATCATCTCCGGGTCGAGCGCGGAGGTCGGCTCGTCGAAGAGCATGACCTTCGGGTCCATCGCCAACGCCCGAGCGATCGCCACACGTTGCTGCTGGCCACCGGAGAGCTGGGAGGGGTACTTGTCGGCCTGGGTTCCGACGCCCACCCGGTCGAGCAGTGAACGTGCCTTGTCCTCGGCAGCCTTCTTGTCCGTCTTGCGGACCTTGAGCTGGCCGAGCGTCACGTTCTCGAGCACCGTCTTGTGCGCGAAGAGGTTGAACGACTGGAAGACCATGCCGACATCGGCACGCAGCCTCGCCAGCTCCTTGCCCTCCGCGGGCAACGGCTTTCCGTCGATCGAGATCGCGCCCGAGTCGATCGTCTCCAAGCGGTTGATCGTGCGGCACAGCGTGGACTTCCCGGACCCGGAGGGCCCGATGACGACCACGACCTCGCCACGGGCGATCGTCAGGTCGATGTCCTGGAGCACATGCAGCGCGCCGAAGTGCTTGTTGACGTTGCTCAGCACGACCAGGTCGCCGCCGGGCGCGGGTGCAGCGTCCTCGGCGCCCTTGGTCACTGAAACTCCGCTCATCGGCTTCTTGCTCCGTCCTCCTCGGTTGGGAAGGACCTTAGTGACGCAGTGCGACCAGCGTCATTACATCTGAGCGGAAATTGAGCATAACGATCCGGCTGCAACCGGACACTCCGTGTGAACGGGGCGCCTTTCCGGGCCCCGGGGCGTACCGGGTGCATAACGGAAACCTGGATGCAACAGGCGGGCACTTGACTGGCCCCCCGTCATCGGAGTGGATGCTCTGGTACACCCTGACGTGAAACGCCCCGGTACGGGGAAGTAACCGGGGGTGTACGCGACCGTACGGATACCGCGCAGGGAGAGAGGGGGGCCATGAGACTGCTGCTCGTCGAGGACGACAACCACGTTGCCGCCGCCCTGTCCGCGATCCTCGCCCGGCACGGCTTCCAGGTCGTCCACGCCCGCAGCGGCGAGGAGGCGCTCCAGGCGCTGCTGCCCACCGAGACCGAACCCGTCGGTGTCGTGCTCCTCGACCTCGGCCTGCCCGACCAGGACGGCTACGAGGTGTGCGGGAAGATCCGCAAGCGCAGCTCCGTACCCGTGATCATGGTGACCGCGCGGGCCGACGTCCGCTCACGGATCCACGGGCTCAACCTCGGCGCCGACGACTACGTGACCAAGCCGTACGACACCGGTGAGCTCCTCGCCCGTATCCACGCCGTCAGCCGGCGCAAGACGGGTCCCGAGGACACCGCGCCCATGCCCGTCGCCGCGCTGCGCCTGGGGCATGTGCACATCGAGCTGCCCACCCGCCGGGTCAGCGTCGACGGCAGCGAAGTGCAGCTCACCCGCAAGGAGTTCGACCTGCTCGCGCTGCTCGCCCAGCGGCCCGGCGTGGTGTTCCGCCGGGAACAGATCATCAGCGAGGTGTGGCGTACGAGCTGGGAGGGGACGGGCCGCACCCTGGAGGTGCATGTCGCCTCGCTGCGCTCCAAGCTGCGGCTGCCCGCCCTGATCGAGACCGTGCGCGGGGTCGGCTACCGCCTCGTCGCGCCGGCCGCGTAGAGGGCGCTCGTTCCCGTTGCGTACCCGGCTGCTTCCGCTGCTCATCGTCCTCATGGCGGGCGTCCTGCTCGCCCTCGGCTTCCCGCTGGCCGTCAGCGTGGCGGCGGCCCGGCAACAGGGCGTCGTGATCGACCGCATCGACGACACGGCACGCTTCGCCGCGCTCGCCCAGTTCATCACCGAACGCACCAGCGGCTACGACGAACGGCGCCGCACGCTCCGGGGCGAGCTGGAGACGTACGACTCCGTGTACGGCATCAGGGCCGGTGTCTTCTACCGCGACGACACCGCCATGGCCAAGGCGCCGGCGTCCTGGCAACTGCCCGACGAGGGCGAGGGCCGTGAGGCGTTCAAGGAGGCGCTGCTCGGCCGTCGCAGCCACGACCCGCCCCAGGTCTGGCCCTGGCAGGACGGCCGGGTCGTCGTCGCCTCGCCCGTCGTGCGGGACGGCGATGTGATCGCCGTCGTCGTCATCGACTCGCCCACCGACCAGATGCGCGCCGCCACGCTCCGCGGCTGGCTGGTGATCGCCGCGGGCGAGGTCATCGCGATGCTGGTGGCCGTCGGCGCCGCGAACCGGCTCACCGGCTGGGTGCTGCTCCCCGTGCGGACTCTGGACGCCGCCGCCCACGACATCGCCATCGGGCGCATGCGGTCCCGGGTGGCGGCCTCCGGCGGGCCCCCGGAACTCAGGCGCCTGGCCCGTTCGTTCAACGAGATGGCCGACAACGTCGAGGACGTGCTGGAGCAGCAGCGCGCCTTCGTGGCCGACGCCTCCCACCAGTTGCGCAATCCCCTGGCCGCCCTGCTGCTGCGGATCGAGCTGCTCGCTCTCGAACTTCCCGAGGGCAACGAGGAGATCGCCTCGGTGCGTACGGAGGGCAAGCGGCTCGGCCAGGTTCTCGACGACCTCCTCGACCTGGCGCTGGCCGAGCACGCCGACGCCGATCTGCAGCTCACGGACATCGGCGGCCTCAGCGCCGAGCGGGTCGCCTCCTGGCGGCCGGTGGCCGAGGAGAGGGGCGTGAGGCTGCGGGCGGACGGCATGGCGGCCGTCACCGCCTGGGCGGACCCCATCGCCCTGTCCAGCGCACTCGACGCGATCATCGACAACGCCCTCAAGTTCACCCCGCGGGACGAGGAGGTCCGGGTCACGGTCGCCTCCGACGGCGCGTGTGTCACCGTCGTCGTCGCGGACGGCGGACCGGGTCTCACCGATCAGGAGTTGGAGCGCGTGGGCGACCGGTTCTGGCGCAGTTCCCAGCATCAGAACGTACGGGGATCGGGGCTCGGCCTCTCCATCTCCAAGGCGCTCCTCGCCGCGAGCGACGGCTCGCTGTCCTGCGCGCGGAACGAACCGCACGGGCTGCGGGTGACGGTCTCGGTCCCGCGCAACGACCCGCGGGGCTGAGGGAGCACCCGCCCCTCAGGGTTTGACCGAGCGGTAGTAGCGCTTGGCCCCTTCGTGCAGCGGCAGCGGATCCGTGTAGATCGCCGTTCGCAGGTCCACCAGCTGTGCGGCATGCACCTCGCGGCCGATCCGGTCCCTGCTGTCGATCACGGTGCGCGTGAACGCCTCGGTCATCGCGGCGCTGGTGCGGTCCGTGGTCACCAGCACATTGGCGACCGCCACCGTGGGAACGGCCTGTCCCTGCTGGGCGTCGAGGTAGGCGTCGGCCGGCATCACGGCCGAGCGGTAGAAGCGGGTGGACCCGCCGGCCGCCTGGAGCTGCCTGATGAGCGCGTCCTCCAGCGGAACCAGCCGGATCGAGAACCGGGCGGAGAGGTCCGCGACCGCGGTGGTCGGCAGTCCGCCGGACCAGAAGAACGCGTCCAGCTGCCCGTCCTCCAGCAGCTTCGGCATCGTGTCGATTCCCGCGGGCACGGCCGTCACGTCGGCGACGGGATCCAGGCCCGCAGCCGTCATCAGCCGGTCGGCGACCAGCCGCACCCCCGAGCCCGGCTGGCCGACCGCGACCGTCTTGCCCCGCAGATCCGCCACCTTGCGGATGTCCGAGCCCCGCTCCACGACCAGCTGTATGTAGTCGTCGTACAGGCGGACACAGCCGCGCAGCCGGTCGGCGCCCGGCTTGCGGTCCCGGAGGTACGTGGCGACGGCGTCCGTGGTCGCGATGGTGAAGTCGGCCTTGCCCGTCGCCACCCGGGCGATGTTCTGCTGCGAGCCCTCGCTGGTCTGGAGCTTTATCGACACTTCGGGAAGGTCCTTGGCGAGCGCTCCCTCGAGCCGTTCACCGTAGCGCTGGTAGACGCCGCTGCGTACTCCGGTGCTGAAGGTCAGCGTCCCGGTCGGCGCCGGATTCCCGAGGGGGAGCAGCCACCAGAGCAGCAGTCCGAGCACGACGACGGCGGCGGCGCCCACCCGCAGCGAGCGACGCCGGCCGATTCGGGACAGAGCCGGGAGCATGGCGGCGATCCTGCCAGGTGGTTCCCGGCCCTGGCCAGGGGTGCCGTCGGATCTCACAGCCCGCTGCGGCGGCCGATCGGCGGCCCGCAGGCCGCCCGCGGCGGGAGGTGTCCGTGCAGCGCCTACCCTTGTCGCATGAGCAGCGGCAACCGGAGCGAAGCAGTGGACGTCAGAAAAAGCTACGAGGTGCGCACCTACGGGTGCCAGATGAACGTCCACGACTCCGAGCGGCTGTCGGGACTCCTGGAGGACGCCGGCTACGTACGGGCGCCCGAAGGGTCCGACGGTGACGCCGACGTCGTCGTCTTCAACACCTGCGCGGTGCGGGAGAACGCCGACAACAAGCTGTACGGCAACCTCGGCCGGCTCGCCCCGATGAAGACGAAGCGCCCCGGGATGCAGATCGCGGTCGGCGGCTGCCTCGCGCAGAAGGACCGCGACACCATCGTCCAGCGGGCGCCCTGGGTCGACGTCGTCTTCGGTACGCACAACATCGGCAAGCTGCCCGTCCTGCTGGAGCGCGCCCGGATCCAGGAGGAGGCGCAGATCGAGATCGCCGAGTCACTGGAGGCGTTCCCCTCGACGCTCCCCACCCGCCGCGAGTCCGCGTACGCGGCGTGGGTCTCGATCTCCGTCGGCTGCAACAACACCTGCACCTTCTGCATCGTCCCGGCACTGCGCGGCAAGGAGAAGGACCGCCGGACCGGCGACATCCTCGCCGAGATCGAGGCCCTCGTCGCCGAGGGCGTCTCCGAGATCACCCTGCTCGGCCAGAACGTGAACGCGTACGGCTCCGACATCGGCGACCGCGAGGCATTCTCCAAGCTGCTGCGCGCCTGCGGGCGGATCGAAGGACTGGAGCGCGTTCGCTTCACCTCGCCGCACCCGCGCGACTTCACGGACGACGTGATCGCGGCCATGGCCGAGACACCGAACGTGATGCCGCAGCTCCACATGCCGATGCAGTCCGGGTCGGACAAGGTCCTGAAGGCCATGCGGCGCTCGTACCGGCAGGAACGCTTCCTCGGCATCATCGAGAAGGTGCGGGCCGCGATGCCGGACGCCGCGATCTCCACCGACATCATCGTCGGCTTCCCCGGGGAGACCGAGGAGGACTTCGAGCAGACCATGCACGCGGTCCGCGAGGCGCGCTTCGCCAACGCCTTCACCTTCCAGTACTCCAAGCGCCCCGGAACCCCCGCCGCCGACATGGACGGGCAGATCCCCAAGGAGGTCGTCCAGGAGCGCTACATGCGCCTGTCCGCCCTTCAGGAGCAGATCTCCTGGGACGAGAACAAGAAGCAGGTCGGCCGCACCCTGGACGTCATGGTCGCGGAGGGCGAGGGCCGCAAGGACGGCGCGACCCACCGCCTGTCCGGCCGCGCCCCCGACAACCGCCTGGTGCACTTCACCAAGCCGGACGAGGAAGTCCGGCCTGGCGACGTGGTGACTGTCGAGATCAGTTACGCCGCCCCGCACCACCTGCTGGCCGAGGGCGCTCCGCTCGGGGTGCGGCGGACCCGCTCGGGGGACGCCTGGGAGAAGCGCACCGCCGCCGCGGCCGCCAAGCCCGCCGGCGTCATGCTGGGCCTGCCCGGGATCGGCGCCCCGGCGCCGCTGCCCGCCGCCTCGGCACCGGGCTGCGGCTGCGACTGACGGCGGGGTCCGGTACGGACCCGGCGGCGCTGCGGCTGGGGCTGCCGCCTCGGCGCGGTCCCCGCGCGGCAGGCCCGCGGCGGGCCAGTACGCTGCCCCTCATGCTTGTCGCCGCCGCAGTCTGCCCCTGCCCGCCGCTGCTGGTCCCCGAGGTCGCCGCCGGTGCCGCGCCCGAGCTCGACGGAGCGAGGACCGCGTGCACCGACGCCCTGGGGGTCCTCGCGGCCTCCCGGCCCGATCTGCTGATCGTGATCGGTCCGGCGGACCTCGCGGGCCGCGGTACGCATCCCGAAGGCGCCACGGGCGGCTTCCAGGAGTTCGGGGTGGACCTCGACGTACGGCTGGGGCAGGCCGGCGGCACGGCCGCGGTCGCCGAGCGCCCGCTCGCGCCGTCGCTCGCGGTCGGCGCGTGGCTGCTGTCCCGCACGGGATGGGCGGGCACCCCGGTCGAGGCGCTCGGTGTCGGGGAGCCGCTGGAGACCGCCCGCTGCACGGAGACGGGGCGCGCCCTGGCCGCTCGGGCGGAGCGGGTCGCGCTGCTGGTGATGGGCGACGGAAGCGCCTGCCGCACCGTGAAGTCGCCCGGCTACCTGGACGAGCGCGCCGCCGGGTTCGACGCGGAGGCCGCGCGGGCGCTGGGGGCGGCGGACACGGGCGCGCTGATCGCGCTGGACGAGGCGCTGGCGTACGAACTCAAGGCCGCGGGCCGCGCGCCCTGGCAGGTGCTCGCGGGGGCGGCCGAGGGAGCCGGGCTGGACGGGCGGCTGCTCTACGACGACGCGCCGTACGGCGTGGGGTACATGGTCGCGGCCTGGGCCTGACGTTCTCTCAGGACAGCACGACGGCCGTGGAGCGACATCGCTCCACGGCCGTCGTGCTGTCGTGGCTGCCCGGTGTCAGGAAGCCGGCGGCGGCGGCGACAAGCATGAGGGGCAGCGTACTGGCCCGCCGCGGGCCTGCCGCGCGGGGACCGCGCCGAGGCGGCAGCC
>NZ_RDBK01000043.1:3866862-3958461 GCF_008042275.1 Streptomyces sp. OR43
GTGCTGCCGGGGGTGGGCGGCGTACCGCCCCCGTCCTTCTGAGCCAGCTTGTCCACCGCTCCCTTGGCCTTCTGCGTACCCGACACGATCTTGTCGCTGTACTTGCCCTTGGTCTTGGCGTCCACCGTGCGCGCGGCCTTGTCGAGCCCCTGGTCGATCTTGTCCCCGTGCTGTTGCGCGAGGTCGCTCACCTTGTCCTTCGCGGGGCTCAGCTTCGCCTTCAAATTGTCCATGAAGCCCATCGGACACCTTCTCTGCTGGGGGCTGCGTGCGCGTGCTCTCCCCGGTCCCGATACCCGCCGCGCCGCCCCCTACTCTCCCGGCCGCGGTATCGGCGGCCTCGGGGGACAAACGGCAGAACCATGAGAAACCACCCATATGGAGACACCATTTTACTCGGCGGTGCGTGACGACGCGCATACCCCGCGGTCTGTCCGTCGCCCATTCGGGAACGGCCCGGAGGTTTGCGAGACTGTGGCAGTGAGAAGTCCAGCTCCCGCACCGCGGGTCATCGCCGTCGTCGGTCCCACCGCAGCCGGAAAGTCCGACCTGGGGGTGTTCCTCGCTCAGCAGCTCGGGGGCGAAGTGGTCAATGCCGACTCCATGCAGCTCTACCGGGGGATGGACATCGGCACCGCCAAACTGACACCCGCCGAACGCGGCTCGGTGCCCCACCGGCTGCTGGACATCTGGGACGTCACCGAGACGGCGAGCGTGGCGGAGTACCAGCGCCTGGCCCGCGCCGAGATCGACCGGCTGCTCTCCGAGGGCCGCACGCCCGTCCTGGTCGGCGGCTCCGGTCTGTACGTGAAGGGCGCGATCGACGCCCTGGAGTTCCCCGGTACGGACCCCGGCGTCCGGGCCGCCCTGGAAGCGGAGCTGGCCGAGCACGGCTCGGGCGCTCTGCACGCGCGGCTGGCCGGGGCCGACCCGGAGGCGGGCCGCGCCATCCTGCCGAGCAACGGCCGGCGCATCGTGCGGGCCCTGGAGGTCATCGAGATCACCGGCAAGCCGTTCACCGCCAACCTTCCCGGTAACGATGCGGTCTACGACGCCGTGCAGATCGGCGTCGACGTGGCCCGCCCCGAACTCGACGAACGCATCACCGTACGCGTCGACAGGATGTGGGAGGCCGGGCTCGTGGACGAGGTACGCGACCTGGAAGCACGCGGGCTGCGTGAGGGCCGCACCGCCTCCCGTGCGCTCGGCTACCAGCAGGTGCTCACCGCCCTGGCCGGGGAATGCACGGAGGACGAGGCGCGCGCCGAGACCGTGCGCGCCACCAAACGCTTCGCGCGCCGCCAAGACTCGTGGTTTCGCCGCGACCCGCGTGTCCAGTGGCTGAACGGTGCCGTGGAGCACCGCGGGGAACTCCCGGGCCGGGCGCTGGCGTTGGTCGAACGAGCGGTTACAGCCTGATCACGTGATGGCATCGGGAAGCCCTGCCCGTCATTTCGGCGACCTGCGGCGTGCCATCATCGAGCATCGATCGACCAGTGGAGTCCGAGTTGGGAGGGCGCGTGGCGATGGAGGCCGGCCCTCGCGACACAGAACAAGACGCACCGGACACGCAGCACGAGGCAGGACGTCTGAGCCCCGACGGGCCCGATGAGCTCGCGGTGACCCCCGAGGTCGAGGTGGAGCTGCGTCCCGCCCGTCGGATGCGTATCTGGCAGCTCGCGCCGATCGTCATGCTGGCCGCGCTGGGATCGCTGATGTTCGCCTTCCCGCTCGCCTTCGAGGTGGGTGACGGTGGCCCTGTGGTCGCCATGCTGGGGCTGCTGATCAGCTGCTGCGCCGCGGGCTGGGGCATGATGGCCGCCCGCCGCGTCGGGCACATCTGGCCAGGACTGCCGTCCCGGGGTTCCGGGGAGCGGGCCGACTGGCGGGTGATCGCGCTGTACGTGGCGGTGTGCGCCGTACTGGTCGCGCTGGCCGTCTGGCGCGTCGCCCGGCTGCGGGGCTGAGGGAGCGGACCGGGCGCCCGGGCCGTCCGGCGGGCCGGTTCGCCGCGCTGTCGGTGCGGGCTCGTACAGTTGTCTCGTGACCACCTCGCAGATCGCCTTCCTCAAGGGCCACGGCACCGAGAACGACTTCGTGATCGTTCCCGACCCGGACAACGCCATCGACCTGCCGGCGTCCCTCGTCGCGGGGCTGTGCGACCGGCGCGCCGGTATCGGCGGCGACGGCGTGCTCCACGTCGTGCGCTCCGCCGCCCACCCCGAGGCCCGGGTCATGGCGGACGACGCCGAGTGGTTCATGGACTACCGCAACGCGGACGGCTCGGTCGCCGAGATGTGCGGCAACGGCGTGCGGGTCTTCGCCCGCTATCTGCAGCACGTCGGCGCCGTGGAGGAGGGCGACCTCGCGGTGGCCACCCGTGGCGGCGTGAAGAAGGTGCACCTCGCCAAGAACGGCGACATCACCGTGTCGATGGGCCGCGCCCTGCTTCCCGGCGACGGGGTCACCGTCACCGTCGGCGACCGCAGCTGGGACACCCGCAACGTGAACATGGGCAACCCGCACGCCATCGCGTTCGTCGACGACCTGGCGCACGCCGGGGACCTGTTCAGTGAGCCGTCGTTCGCGCCGGCCGCCGTCTACCCCGACGGGGTCAACATCGAGTTCGTCGTGGACCGCGGGCCCCGGCACGTCGCGATGCGGGTCCACGAGCGCGGCTCGGGCGAGACCCGCTCCTGCGGCACGGGCGCCTGCGCCGTGGCCGTCGCCGCGGCCCGCCGGGACGCGGCGGACCCCGCGGAGACCGGAGTTCCGGTCACGTACACCGTCGATCTGCCGGGCGGCACCCTGGTGATCACCGAGCGCCCGGACGGCGAGATCGAGATGACCGGAGCAGCCGTGATCGTCGCCGAGGGCACGATCGATCCGGCGTGGTTCGACACGGTGGACGGACAGCGCCCGAAGCGTTGAACGGGCCGCGAGTGACACGGTGACGGGACAGCGCCCGACACGCTGAAGGAACAGGGCCCGAAGCTCCGAGCCGGCGAAGATCGAAACGCTGAGCGAACAGAGCTTCGCTCGAATGGGTGATCCGTTTCACGCTGGGCGAGAGCCGGACTCCGCCGCGTGGTGGGGTCGGTAGCATCAAGCACCGGCCCGGAAGCGCGACCGCGCCTCCCCACCGCCGGTCGACGTTGCCGGAGGTGCCCCATGAGCGCAGAGGCCACCAACCCAGGTGCTCCCATCCGCAGGCGGGGCCGTCCCCGGATCGATCTCCGCAGGCTCGGCCGGGTCGCCCTGCTCGGCCCGGTCTCCCGGGACCGGCTGCCGGACGCCATCGGACATGTCGCCGAGGCGCACCGGGCCCACCACCCCGACGCCGACCTCTCCGTACTGCACCGGGCCTACGTCCTCGCGGAGAGCTCGCACCGCGGACAGATGCGCAAGAGCGGCGAGCCGTACATCACGCACCCGCTCGCGGTCACGCTCATCCTCGCCCAGCTCGGCGCCGAGACCACGACCCTGACCGCGTCCCTCCTCCACGACACCGTCGAGGACACCGAGGTGACCCTCGACCAGGTACGCGAGCAGTTCGGCGAGGAGGTCTGCTACCTCGTCGACGGGGTGACCAAGCTGGAGAAGGTCGACTACGGCGCCGCCGCCGAGCCCGAGACGTTCCGCAAGATGCTCGTCGCCACCGGCGACGACGTCCGGGTGATGTCGATCAAGCTCGCCGACCGGCTGCACAACATGCGCACGCTCGGCGTGATGCGCCCCGAGAAACAGGCCAGGATCGCCCACGTCACCCGTGACGTCCTGATCCCCCTCGCGGAACGGCTCGGTGTGCAGGCGCTCAAGACCGAGCTGGAGGACCTCGTCTTCGCCATCCTCCATCCCGAGGAGTACGCGCACACCCGCGCCGTGATCTCCGCCGCGACCGCCGCGACCGCGACGGCGGACCCGCTCACCGCCATCGCGGACAACGTGGCCTCGGTGCTGCGGGAGGCCGGCATCACCGCCGAAGTGGCCGTCCGGCCACGCCACTTCGTCTCCGTGCACCGCGTCCGGATCAAGCGCGGTGAACTGCGCGGCAGCGACTTCGGACGCCTGCTGGTGCTCGTCGGTGAGGACGCCGACTGTTACGCCGTCCTCGGTGAGCTCCACACCTGTTTCACCCCGGTGATCTCCGAGTTCAAGGACTTCATCGCCTCACCCAAGTTCAACCTGTACCAGTCGCTGCACACCGCGGTGGTGGGCCCGGACGGCGAGGTCGCCGAAGTCCTCATCCGTACCCACCGCATGCACAAGGTCGCCGAGGCCGGCGTCATCGCGCTCGGCAATCCGTACGCCGCGGACGGCACGGCGCCGAGCGCCGAACCCGCCGACGGCACGGCACCCGGAGCCGAACCCGTCGACGGCGAACGGGCCGACCCGACCCGACCCGGCTGGCTCTCCCGGCTGCTCCAGTGGCAGCAGTCCGCGCCCGACCCCGACACGTTCTGGACCACCCTGCGAGCCGACCTCGCCCAGGACCGGGAGATCACCGTCTTCCGCACCGACGGCGGCACGCTCGGCCTGCCCGCGGGCGCCAGCTGCGTGGACGCCGCCTACGCGCAGTACGGCGACGCCGCCCACAGCTGCATCGGCGCCCGGGTGAACGGCCGGCTCGCCACCCTCAGCACCGTGCTCGGCGACGGCGACACGGTCCAGCCGCTCCTCGCCGAGGACGCCGCGTCCGGCCCCTCGCCCGACTGGCTCGACCACGCCAGGACACCCACCGCCCGCATCGCCATCACCGGCTGGCTCGATACACACCCCCAGGACACGGAGGCCGCCGCCGGCGGCCCGGCGGACGCCCCCGGGCCCGGTCCGCAGCCGGACCGGGCCGCCCGGCCCGCGCGGGGCGGACCCGCCGGAACGGCAGGCCGTCCCGTGAGCGCCGTGGTCGAGCGGCCCGACACCACCGTGCGCCTCGCGGGCTGCTGCACCCCCGTACCCCCCGACGAGGTCACCGGCTTCACGGTGCGAGGCGGCGCCGTCACCGTGCACCGGCTGGAGTGTCCGGTCGTGACCAGGATGGAGGCCGTCGGCCGGGTGCCGGTCGTCGTGAGCTGGGGCGACGCGGCCGAATGCCGGGTGACCCTGGTCGCGGAGTCCTTCGGACGACCCCGCCTCCTCGCCGACCTCACCGAGGCGATCGCCGGTGCGGACGCGGCGGTCATCTCGGCGACCGTCGAGCCCCCCAGCGAACAGCGCGTACGCCACACCTACACCCTGCAACTGCCGGACGCCGCGGGACTGCCCGCGCTGATGCGCGCCATGCGTGACGTACCGGGTGTGTACGACGTGAGCCGCGCCCAGCACCCGGCCGCCGCGCTCTGACGGACCGCCGCGCCCAGCACCCGGCGGCCGCGCTCTGACGGACCGCCGCATGTCGGCGCGGCCTGAGCACCCCCCGCACTTCCGCCACGGCGGATCTCGTTCGGGTGGCGCGGTGCGCGCCGTCCCGGTATGGCGGGCGCGGCGCTGGTAGCCGTAGTCCATGCCGTTCCTCTCCCGCCGTCTGCGGGCCGCCCTGCTGGCCACCGCATCGGCCACTCTCGTCGCCGCCACCCTGCCCGCACCGGTGCCCCTCGGCATCGGGGACCCGCTCTTCCCGCATCTCGGCAACCCCGGATACGACGTACTCGCCTACGACATCGGCCTCAGCTACCGGGGCCGCAACAGCGAACCCCTCGACGCCGTCACCACGATCGAGGCCCGGACGACCGAGCCGCTGGACCGGATCAACCTCGACTTCACCCGCGGAACCGTTCACTCCGTCGACGTCAACGGCCTGCGCGCGGACTTCGCGGCTGAGGGCGAGGACCTGGTCATCGGAGTGCCGGGCCGCCTCCCGGCAGGCGTGCCGCTGCGCATCACCGTGCACCACACGAGCGATCCCTCGGGCGAGCGGGACAGCGGGGGCTGGGTCCGGACCGCCGACGGGCTCGCCATGGCCAACCAGGCCGACGCCGGGCACCGGGTCTTCCCGGGCAACGACCACCCCGCGGACAAGGCGTACTTCACCTTCCGCGTCACCGCCCCGCAGGAGCTCACCGTGGTGGCCAACGGGGAGCGGACCGGAAGGGTCCGGCACGGCGACCGCACCACCTGGACCTACCGCACCGGTCACCCCATGGCCACGGAACTGGCCCAGGTCAGCATCGGCCGGTCCGCCGTCGCCGAGCGCACCGGCCCGCACGGTCTGCCCGTGCGCGATGTCGTACCGGCCGCCGACCGGGAGAGGCTGGAACCCTGGCTGAAGAAGACACCGGGCCAGCTGGAGTGGATGGAACAGCAGGTCGGCCGCTACCCGTTCGAGAACTACGGCGTGCTGGTCGCCGACACCGAGACCGGGTTCGAGCTGGAGACCCAGACCCTCTCCCTCTTCGAGCGCCGCCTGTTCACCGACGGCGGTTACCCCGAGTGGTACGTCGACTCGGTCATGGTCCACGAGCTGGCCCACCAGTGGTTCGGCGACAGCGTCTCCCCGCTGACCTGGTCCGATCTCTGGCTCAACGAGGGACACGCCAGCTGGTACGAGGCGCGCTATGCGGAGGAGCACGCCCACAAGCCGCTGGAGCGCAGGATGCGCGAGGCCTACACCCGCTCGGACGGCTGGCGCGCCGCGGGCGGCCCGCCGGCCCGCCCCGCCGCGCCGGCACCCGGCGAGAAGATCAGCCTGTTCCGGCCGGTGGTGTACGACGGGAGCGCGCTGGTCCTGTACGCGCTCCGCCAGAAGATCGGCGAGGGCGCCTTCGACCGGCTGGAGCGGCTCTGGGTGCGGAAGCACCGCGACTCCAACGCCGCCACGGCCGACTTCACCGCCCTGGCGTCCCGGGTGGCCGGACGTGACCTGACCGCGTTCTTCGACGGCTGGCTGTACGGGAAGAAGACACCGCCCATGCCGGGGCACCCGGACTGGGCGAGCGCGACACCCGCGGGCAGCGGTAAACCCGCGTGACGGGCGGGGCCCGCCGTGCCACTATCGACGAGTCGCCACGGCGGCCGGACCGGAGAAATCCCCCTGCGGGAATCATCCCGGGAGGTCACGCGTTGTGACTGATGTACACCACTCCTCTCGACGTAAGGATCCAATGACCTCCTCTTCTTCCCTTCCCCAGGACGCGCAGGACGCGCAGAGTGCCACGGAGAACGTCACCGAGAGCCTCACCGAAAGCCTTCGGGCCGACGCCCTGATGGAAGAGGACGTCGCCTGGAGCCACGAGATCGACGGAGCGCGGGACGGCGACCAGCTGGACCGCTCCGACCGTGCCGCACTGCGGCGCGTGGCGGGCCTCTCCACCGAACTCGAGGACGTCACCGAGGTCGAATACCGGCAGCTGCGCCTGGAGCGCGTGGTGCTCGTCGGTGTCTGGACCTCGGGCACGGTGCACGACGCGGAGATTTCCCTCGCCGAACTGGCGGCCCTGGCCGAGACGGCCGGAGCCCAGGTGCTCGACGCCGTCTTCCAGCGGCGTGACAAGCCCGACCCGGCCACCTACATCGGTTCCGGCAAGGCGCTCGAACTGCGAGACATCGTTCTGGAAACAGGGGCCGACACCGTCGTCTGCGACGGTGAGCTCAGCCCCGGCCAGCTCATCCACCTGGAAGACGTCGTCAAGGTCAAGGTGGTCGACCGGACCGCTCTGATCCTCGACATCTTCGCCCAGCATGCCAAGTCCCGCGAGGGCAAGGCACAGGTCTCGCTGGCACAGATGCAGTACATGCTGCCGCGCCTGCGCGGCTGGGGTCAGTCGCTCTCCCGTCAGATGGGCGGCGGCGGTTCCAGCGGCGGTGGCGGCATGGCCACCCGTGGTCCCGGTGAGACCAAGATCGAGACGGACCGGCGACGGATCCGCGAGAAGATGGCGAAGATGCGCCGGGAGATCGCGGAGATGAAGACCGGCCGCGAGATCAAGCGGCAGGAGCGCAAGCGCAACAAGGTGCCTTCGGTCGCCATCGCGGGCTACACCAATGCGGGCAAGTCCTCGCTGCTCAACCGGCTGACCGGTGCGGGTGTGCTGGTGGAGAACGCCCTGTTCGCCACCCTCGACCCGACCGTGCGCCGGGCCGAGACGCCGAGCGGGCGGATCTACACCCTCGCCGACACCGTCGGGTTCGTACGGCACCTGCCGCACCACCTGGTCGAGGCGTTCCGCTCCACCATGGAGGAGGTCGGCGAGTCCGATCTCATCCTGCACGTGGTCGACGGCTCGCACCCGGTCCCGGAGGAGCAGCTCGCCGCGGTGCGCGAGGTGATCCGCGAAGTGGGCGCGGTCGACGTGCCCGAGATCGTGGTGATCAACAAGGCGGACGCTGCCGACCCGCTGGTACTCCAGCGACTGCTGCGCAACGAGAAGCACGCGATCGCGGTGTCGGCACGGACCGGCGCCGGCATCGACGAGCTGCTCGCCCTCGTCGACAGCGAGCTGCCGAGGCCCTCGGTCGAGATCGAGGCACTCGTGCCGTACACCCAGGGCGGACTCGTCTCCCGGGTGCACGCCGAGGGTGAGGTGATCTCCGAGGAGCACACGTCGGAGGGCACCCTGCTCAAGGCGCGGGTGCACGAGGAGCTCGCTTCGGACCTCGCCGCTTTCGTACCCGCGGTGAGCTGAGCACAGCGATCACGGCGGAGGGCCGGCACCCCATGGGGTGCCGGCCCTCCGCCGTTTCCGGGCGCGGGTGCTGCTACCGGGCTCCGAACTTGTCGCTCATCATCGTGAAGATCTGCTGGGCGCCCTCGCCGAGGTGGGGTCCGGCGAGCCAGCCTGCGGTCACCGGTCCGATGGACGTGTTGGACACCAGGGCCAGCTTGCCGTCGCTCGTCTCGCTGAACCAGCCACCCCCGGACGAGCCGCCGGTCATCGTGCAGCCGATGCGGTACATCGTGGGCGTGGCGGGGCTGAGCGAGAGCCGGCCGGGACGGTCGACACACTTGTGCATGATCAGACCGTCGTACGGCGGGGCGGCGGGGTAACCCCAGGCCCCCATCGCGCTGATCTGCGTGACCTGAGGGGCGTCGAAGTCGACCGGCAGGGCGTTGCCCACGGTCTCCTCCAGGGACTTGGTGCCCTGCTCGGGCTTCACGTGCAGGACCGCGTAGTCGTACGGGGCACCCTCGCCGCCGGTGGGGCCGCCGTCGGCCAGCCACTCGCCCGAGGTGCTGGCCCAGTCCGCCCAGTAGGCACCGTACGGGGCGATCTCCCGCGGCTGCGCGTTCTTCAGCGAAGTGGCGTCCTTGCCCTGGTCGTTGTAGGCGGGCACGAAGACGATGTTGCGGTACCAGCCGCCCTTCGCGCCGGCGTGAACGCAGTGACCGGCCGTCCATACCAGGTTGGACCTGCCAGGATTCTTCGGGTCCTTGACGACCGTGCCCGAGCAGACCATGGAGCCCTCGGGGGAGTCGAAGAACACCTTGCCGACCGGGGCCGCGTAGTCGTGGTACGGCGTCTTCTCGCGCTCGGCCGTGACCGGCGCCGGCTCCGGGTCGCTGACGCCCTGGTCACCGGAGAGGTCCCCCGCGGACATCGTCTTGGCCGGGTCCTTCGCCGTCTTCATCCGGTCGGGCTTCCACAGTCCGTCGATGACCGGGTTGACGAAGTCCTTGGCCTCGTGCAGCCACTGGTCCTTGTCCCAGTTCTTCCAGTCGCCGCTCTTCCACTTGTCCAGGTCGACACCGTGCTTCTTCAGGGTGTCGGCCAGGTCGGCGGATATGTCGCCGCCGGAGTCCTTGCCTTCGGCCGACGTGGTGGCCGCGGGCTTGTCGGCAGCGGCGTCCTCGCTCGGACCGCAGGCCGTCGCCGTCAGCGCGAGTGCGGCGACGAGGCCGGTCGCGCTCAGCAGCGGACGTATGAATCGCATGGAAAGATTCCCCCTGAAACCTTTAAAAATGGCATGAGCGTGTCATGTCGCACGCCGGACGGACCGGCTGTCGGTGATGTGCGGGGACCACCCTATGACGCCCGGGACGGCGGCTCCTGCCACCGGAGGGCCGACGGGCCGGGAGCCCGGAAGTCACGAGGTGGATCAGGGGCCTTCCGTGAAAGGGTGTCCCGCGCAAGGCCCCTGTCGGGCCGGGTCGCCCTTCGCCCCGGGGGGAAAGGCGACCCGATCCCGCCCTACTGTCCCGCGTACTTCTTGCTGACCGAGTCGTAGACGCCCTTGGCTTCCTTGCCGAGGCGCGGACCGGCGAGCCAGCCGGCCGACACCGGGCCGATGGAGGTGTTGGAGACCAGCGCGGGCTTGCCGTCCTGCCCCGCCGCGACCCAGCCGCCACCGGAGGAACCGCCGGTCATCGAGCAGCCGATGCGGTACATCGTCGGGTCGTTCTCGGTGAGCGACAGCCGGCCCGGCTTGTCCTTGCACTGGTAGAGCTTCTGGCCGTCGTACGGCGGAGCGGCCGGGAAGCCGGTGGCCGTCATGTCGGCGATCTTGGGCACCGCCGGGGCGTTGAACTCGACGGGCAGCGCCGAACCGACCGTCTCCTCCAGGGACTTGCCTGTAGAACCCTTCTCCGGGGTCACGTGCAGCACGGCGAAGTCGTACGGGGCGCCCAGGCCGCCGACCGAAGCGCCCTGGTCGATCCACTGCTCGGAGGTCTGCGCCCACGAGCCCCACCACACGCCGTACGGGGCGACCTTCTCCTTGGGCGGGTTGTTCCGCAGTTCGTCGCTCGACAGCCCGCTGTTGTTGTACGACGGAACGAAGGCGATGTTGCGGTACCAGCCGCCCTTCTTGCCCGCGTGCACACAATGTCCGGCGGTCCACACCATGTTGGACTTTCCGGGGTGTGCCGGGTCCTTCACCACGGTTGCCGAGCAGACCATCGAACCCTCGGGGCCGTCGAAGAACAGCTTCCCGGACTCGGCGGCGTTGTCGTGGAAGGGCGTCTGCACGCCGACGGCGCGGACCGGGGCGGGTGTCGGGTCCGTCACGCCGGCGTCGCCGGAGATGTCGTTGTCGACGGGCTGCTCGGGGGCCTTGTCGGCGTCCCGCATCCGGTCCGGGTCCCAGAGGCCCTCGATGATGGGGTTGATGTAGTCCTTGGCCTCACGCAGCCACTTGTCCTTGTCCCAGTTCTTCCAGTCGCCGCCCTTCCACTGGTCGAGGTCGATCCCGTGCTCCTTGAGCCGGTCCTTCAGATCATCCGGAATGGTGATCTTGCCGTCCGACGTCTGGCCCGCGGAACTGCTGCTCGGCTCGGTGCTCGCGTCGTCCTCGCCGGGCCCGCAGGCCGTCGCGGTGAGGGCGAGGACGGCGGTGACCGCCGCCGTCGCGAGCACGGTGGAGGGGGTGCGGCGAGCGCTTCCCCCACGGCGTGCGGTGAATCCTGGTCGAATGAGTCGCATCTCGTGATCCCCCTGGGACTTCGTAACCCAACGCTTCTGTACTGCACTTCCGCACTGCCCGACGCCCGCGGGCCGGCTCCACCGGACTGCGCTCCGGGCGCCTTTCCGGGCAGGCCACGGCGCCCAGGAGGTTGTCCCGGAGCCACGGCACGGTCCCCCACTATGCCGGTGCGGCCATGGACGGCGTGCGGCAGGGCCCCGGTTGGGGTCCGCAAGGATCTTCGGATTTACCCGTGATCCGCCGCGCCCGGCGTCGTTGGTACGTACGGGGGACACGGAGACAGCGTTCACCCCCGTAGTCCGTCCTTGCGGAATCGTGCTGACGTGCAACGCAACTGTTACAGCGGGAGGATCAACAGCCGTGGCCGTGACCGAACCAGCTCCGGCACCACCACTCGCGCCGCACGAGGGCATCCTGCGCCGTCAGTCGCTGCGTGAATCGGCCGCCCGTACCTATGCGCGCTCACTGCCGATCGTGCCGGTACGGGCGCGAGGGCTCACCATCGAGGGAGCGGACGGGCGGCGCTATCTCGACTGCCTGTCCGGCGCGGGGACCCTGGCCCTCGGGCACAACCACCCGGTCGTCCTGGAGGCGATCAAGAAGGTCCTCGACTCCGGCGCGCCCCTGCACGTGCTCGATCTGGCCACACCGGTCAAGGACGCCTTCACCACGGAGCTTTTCGCCACGCTGCCGCGGGAGTTCGCCGACAACGCGCGCATCCAGTTCTGCGGACCGGCCGGCACCGACGCGGTCGAGGCGGCCTTCACCCTGGTCCGTGCCGCCACCGGCCGCAGCGGCCTGCTCGCCTTCACCGGTGCGTACCACGGCATGACCGCGGGTGCCCTCGCGGCGTCCGGCGGCGCCGAGGACGTACGGGTGACGCGGCTCCCGTTCCCGCAGGACTACCGCTGCCCCTTCGGCACCGGAGGCGAACACGGCGCGGAACTCGCCGCGCGGTGGACCGAGAGCGTGCTCGACGACCCCAAGAGCGGAACTCCCGCACCGGCCGGCATGATCCTCGAACCCGTCCAGGGCGAAGGCGGGGTCAACCCGGCACCCGACCTCTGGACGCGGCGGATGCGGGAGATCACCGCGGCCCGTTCCATCCCTCTGATCGCCGACGAGGTCCAGACCGGCGTCGGCCGGACCGGGGCCTTCTGGGCCGTCGAGCACAGCGGCATCGTGCCCGACGTGATGGTGCTGTCCAAGGCCATCGGAGGCTCCCTGCCGCTCGCCGTGATCGTCTACCGCTCCGAACTCGACACCTGGCAGCCGGGCGCGCACGCAGGCACCTTCCGCGGCAACCAGCTCGCCATGGCCGCCGGCACCGCAACCCTCGCGTACGTGCGGGAGAACCGGCTCGCCGATCGGGCAGCCGACCTCGGCGCCCGGATGCTCGCGAGCCTGCGGGCCCTTGCCTCCCAGCACTCCTGCATCGGCGACGTCCGAGGGCGGGGCCTGATGATCGGCGTCGAGCTCGTCGACCCCGAGGCCGCCCCGGTCGGCCCGGGCGGCGAGGCACCACCGGATCCCGTGCTCGCCACGGCCGTCCAGCAGGAGTGTCTGCGCCGCGGACTCATCGTCGAGCTCGGCGGCCGTCACTCCACCGTCGTACGCCTGCTCCCGCCCCTCACGCTCACCGACGAACAGGCGACAGCGGTCGTCGACCGCCTCGCCGACGCCCTGGCAGCCGCCGAACGCTCACCGTATCGACGGGCCGCGACCGCGTCGATCCGCTGACCCCGGAAACCATCACAGGAAAGACCGCCGTGAACCCCACCCCCGCGCCCGAGGCCGACGGCCCTCCCTCCAGCCACCACCGGGGAGAGGCCGGGACCTCCGGCCACCTCGCCGTCGAGACGTCGACCGTGCCGCGCCAGAAGGAGGTGCCGCACGGTCAGTGGCAGAGCCACCGGACGACCGCCGCCTGTGCCGCACCGGCAACGGACCCGCTGGACCACCCGGACCCGCTGCGCGCCGCCGACGCGGCAGGCATCGAGAACCTGCTCCGCTGCTGGGTCCGCGAATGCGACCTGCCCCGCCCGGAAGAGGACACCCTCCGCATCCCGCTCCCCGCCAGCGGCACCGCTCTGCTCGTCCCCGTCCGCCACTGGTCCGCCACCGGCTGGCACCGCTTCGGCCCGCCCCTCCTGGAACAGGCCCCAGAAGGCGCGCCCACCGCCGACGCCGTCACCGTCGCCGCGCTCCTGGGCCGAGAGGCCGACCACAACGAGGGCGCCGACATGGTGGCCAGGGTGGCCGACTCGGTACGGCGGACCGCCGGATTCATCGCCGTCCAACGGCGCCGGCCCACCGCCCCCGCCGAAGCGGACCTCTTCCTCACCGCGGAACAGTCCCTGCTCCTCGGCCACCCGCTCCACCCCTCGCCCAAGAGCAGGGAAGGCCTCTCCGACTCCGAGTCCCGCCTCTACTCGCCCGAGGCACACGGCTCCTTCGCGCTCCACTGGATGGCCGTCGACCGTTCCGTCCTGGCCACCGACTCGGCCTGGACCGACCACGGCCGGCCGGTCCCGGCCGCGGAACTCGTGGCCCGCCACGCCGAGGGCCTGCGCATCCCCGCGCACACCACGCCGATCCCGCTCCACCCCTGGCAGGCCCGCGAACTGGCGATGCGCCCCGAAGTCGCCGCCCTCGCCGACTCCGGCCTGCTGCACGACCTCGGCCCGTACGGCGAGCGCTGGCACCCCACCTCTTCGGTACGCACCGTGCAACGGCCCGGCGTCGACCTCATGCTGAAGCTCTCCCTCGGCGTGCGCATCACCAACTCCCGCCGGGAGAACCTCCGCAAGGAGCTCCACCGCGGCGTGGAGGTCCACCGGCTGCTGCGCACCGGACTCGCCCGGCAGTGGCATGCCGCCCACCCCGGCTTCGACATCGTCCGGGACCCCGCCTGGCTGGCGGTCGACACCCCCGAGGGCGAACACGTCCCCGGCCTCGACGTCATGCTGCGCCACAACCCGTTCGACCGGTACGACGACGCCGTCTGCATCGCCGGGCTCACCGCACCGCGCCCCTGGCCGGACCGGCCGGAGATGCGCTCCCGCCTCGCCGACATCGTCCGCCGCCTCGCCGCCGCCACCGGCCGGACCACGACGGCCGTCGCAGCCGAGTGGTTCCTGCGCTACCTGGACCGCGTGGTGCAGCCGGTCCTCTGGCTCGACGGCAACGCCGGAGTCGCGCTCGAAGCACACCAGCAGAACACCCTGGTCCTCCTCGACGCCGAGGGCTGGCCGGTCGGCGGCCGCTACCGCGACAATCAGGGCTACTACTTCCGTGAATCCCATCGCGCCGTGCTCGACCGCAGGCTCCCCGGCATCGGAGCGGTCAGCGACACCTTCGTCTCCGACGCCGTCACCGACGAACGCTTCGCGTACTACCTCGGCATCAACAACGTGTTCGGACTGATCGGGGCGTTCGGGGCGCAGCAGCTCGCCGACGAACAGGTGCTCCTCGCCGCCTTCCGGCGGTTCCTGGGCACGGCCACCGCACTGGGATCCCCACTGCCCGCCCAACTGCTGGAAACCCCCCGCCTGCGCTGCAAGGCCAACATGCTCACGCGCCTGCGGGGCCTCGACGAACTCGTCGGACCCGTGGACACCCAGTCCGTCTACGTCACCATCACCAACCCCCTGTGCGGCTGAGGAAGCCGCCCCGTCCCCGCCGGGACGCCGACCATCGAGCGACGGACGCCAACCGTCCGGAGAGGAGAGCGTCACCGTGCCTCCCGCCGATGCGCCCACCGACCCCCAGGCCGACCAGGGCGCCGAGGACACACTGGACCTGCGGCTCACCGCCGAACTGCTCGCGCTCCTGGGCGAGGAGGTCCCCGCGGACGGAAACGGACCGCAGGACTCCGGTCTCCTCGACCGGCCGGAGCGGTGGAAGCCCGTCACGACGCCGGCCGGCGTGTTCCAGCTCGTCCCCGTGCGACTGGAACGCGACCTCGCGGTGATCAGCCGCTGGATGAACGACCCTGCCGTCGCGGCCTTCTGGGAACTCGCCGGAGCCGAGACCGTCACCGCCGGACACCTGATGCCCCAACTCGACGGCGACGGGCGCAGCGTTCCCTGTCTGGGGGTGCTCTCGGGTGTGCCCATGAGCTACTGGGAGATCTACCGCGCCGATCTCGACCCCCTGGCCCGGCACTGCCCGGTCCGGCCGCACGACACCGGTATCCACCTCCTCATCGGCGAGGTGGGCCGGCGGGGCCGCGGGACCGGGAGCACCCTGCTGCGGGCCGTCGCCGACCTCGTACTCGACAACCGCCCACGGTGCACCCGCGTCGTCGCCGAGCCCGACGTCCGCAACACCCCGTCCGTCTCCGCCTTCCTGAGCGCTGGATTCCGCTACTCCGCCGAGGTCGAACTCCCGGAGAAGCGGGCCGCGCTGATGGTCCGCGACCGAGCCCACCGTGCCCAGCTGTGAACGATCCGCTGCCCTGTCCCCGCCGCTCGAACCCCGTCGGTTCCCACCCGAGGAGTCCCCGTGCAGAAATATCCCGCGAGCCGTGACGCAGCCCCTTCGCCCGCGCTGCTCAGCACCCCGGAACTGAACCGCGCGGTCTGGGACCGGGCCGCCGCCCGCCTGCTCGCCAAGATGCTCGGCGAATTCGCCTACGAGGAGGTGATCCGACCCGTCCCACGATCCGCCGGCGGTGATACGTACACCCTGGTGCTCGACGACGGCGGCAGCCTGAGCTTCACCGCCCGGCGGGGGGTCTACGGCAGCTGGCGCGTCGCCCCCGACTCGATCCGGGAGGCGAACAGCGAGGCGACGGAGGCCGACGCCGCCGGGGCGCCGGGCCATGACCAGGTCGCGGACAGCGTCCCCTTCGGGGATCCGCTGCGGTTCCTCGCCCGCGCCCGCCGGCTCCTCGATCTGGACGGTGCCACCCTCGGCCATCTCGTGCGCGAACTCACCACCACGCTCACCGCCGACGCCCGCCTCGACCACGGCGCACTCGCCGCCGCCGAACTGGCCGACCTCGGCTACGCCGAGCTCGAAGGCCACCAGACGGGCCACCCCTGGATCGTCGCCAACAAGGGGCGGCTCGGCTTCTCCGCCGCCGACGCGGCCCGCTACACGCCCGAGGCCCGCACCCCGGTCACCCTGCCCTGGATCGCCGTCTCCTCACGGATCGCCGCCTACCGGGGCGTGAGCGAGCTGGCCGACCCCGGCCGCCTCTACGCCCAGGAGCTGGACCCAGCGGTCCGGGAGTCGTTCTCGGACGTCCTGCGCGGCCGCGGTCTCGACCCGGACGGCTACTACTGCCTGCCCGTGCACCCCTGGCAGTGGGACGAGTGGATCGTGCCCCTGTTCGCCCCCGCCATCGCCGCCGGCGACATCGTCCCGCTGCACGCCGACCCGGACCTGCGGCTGCCGCAGCAGTCCATCCGCACCTTCGCCAACCTGGACCGGCCCGACCGGCACACGGTCAAGCTCCCGCTGTCCATCCTCAACACCCTGGTCTGGCGCGGCCTGCCGACCGAACGCACCCTCGCCGCGCCCGCCGTCACCGGCTGGGTGCAGGGGCTGCGCGACAACGATCCGTTCCTGCGGGACACCTGCGGTGTCATCCTCCTCGGCGAGGTCGCCTCGGTCACGGTCGAGCACCCGCTCTACGACCACCTCCCCGAGACGCCGTACCAGTTCAAGGAGATCCTCGGCGCGATCTGGCGCGAGCCGCTGCTGCCGCGCCTCGCACCCGGCGAGCGGGCCCGCACCCTCGCCTCGCTGCTGCACACCGACCCCCGGGGCCGTGCCTTCACCGCCGAGCTGGTCGCCCGCTCCGGTCTGACGCCGACCGGCTGGCTGACCCGCCTCTTCGCCGCGCTGCTCCCGCCGCTGCTGCACTTCCTGTACCGCTACGGCACGGTGTTCTCCCCGCACGGCGAGAACGCCATCGTCGTCTTCGACGACCACGACGTTCCGGTACGCCTGGCGATCAAGGACTTCGTCGACGACGTGAACATCAGCGCCCGGCCGCTGCCCGAGCACGACACGATGCCGCCGGACGTGCGCCGCGTCCTGCTCACCGAGGAACCCGCCTTCCTCACCCAGTTCATCCACTCCGGCCTCTTCACCGGAGTCTTCCGCTTCCTGTCCCCGCTCTGCGAGGAACAGCTCGGCATCCCGGAGAGCGCGTTCTGGTCACTCGTCCGGGCGGAGATCCTGCGCCACCAGGCCCGCTTTCCCGAGCTGAAGGAGAGGTTCGAGATGTTCGACATGCTGACGCCCCGCATCGAGCGCCTCTGCCTGAACCGCAACCGCCTGCACCTGGACGGTTACCGGGACCGGCCCGAGCGCCCGCACGCGGCGGTCCACGGCACGGTGCCCAACCCGCTCCACCCCTCCGCGTGAGTCCCGGAGTGACCGTCGTTGTCAGCGGCGCCCCGTAGGCTGGACGAGCTATGACGAAGCCATCTCTCCCCGAGCTCCTGCACGCCGCCGTGACCGCCGTCGGCGGTACGGAGCGACCCGGCCAGGCCGCCATGGCCGATGCCGTCGCCGAGGCAGTGGACGACCAATCCCACCTGCTCGTCCAGGCGGGCACCGGTACGGGCAAATCGCTCGGCTACCTGGTGCCCGCCCTGGCCCATGGCGAGCGCGTCGTGGTGGCCACGGCGACGCTGGCCCTGCAGCGCCAGCTCGTGGAGCGCGATCTTCCGCGTACGGTCGACGCCCTGCATCCGCTGCTGCGCCGCCGCCCGCAGTTCGCCATGCTCAAGGGCCGGTCGAACTACCTCTGTCTGCACCGTCTCCACGAGGGCGTGCCGCAGGAGGAGGAAGAGGGGCTCTTCGACCAGTTCGAGGCGGCGGCCCCGTCGAGCAAGCTCGGCCAGGACCTGCTGCGCATGCGGGACTGGGCGGACGAGACGGAGACGGGCGACCGGGACGACCTCACCCCCGGTGTCTCGGACCGGGCCTGGGCACAGATCTCCGTCTCCTCCCGGGAGTGCCTGGGCGCCACCAAGTGCGCGTACGGGGCCGAGTGCTTCGCCGAGCAGGCCCGCGAGCGCGCCAAGCTCGCCGATGTGGTGGTCACGAACCACGCGCTGCTGGCCATCGACGCCATCGAGGGCGCCCCGGTGCTCCCGAGCCACGAGGTACTGATCGTCGACGAGGCCCATGAGCTGGTCTCCCGGGTCACCGGAGTGGCCACCGGCGAGCTCACCCCGGGCCAGGTCAACCGGGCGGTGCGCCGGGCGGCGAAGCTGGTCAACGAGAAGGCCGCCGACGCGTTGCAGACGGCGTCGGAGGGGTTCGAGCGGGTCATGGAGCTGGCCCTGCCCGGCCGGCTGGAGGAAGTGCCCGAGGACCTCGGATACGCGCTGATGGCGCTGCGGGACGCCGCTCGTACGGTGATCACCGCGCTCGGCTCCACCCGTGACAAGTCCGTCGCGGACGAGGACGCGGTCCGTAAGCAGGCGCTCGCCTCGGTCGAGAGCATCCATGGCGTGGCGGAACGCATCACGCAGGGCTCCGAGTACGACGTCGTCTGGTTCGAGCGCCACGACCGCTTCGGCGCCTCCGTGCGGGTCGCCCCGCTCTCGGTCTCCGGGCTGCTGCGCGAGAAGCTCTTCAACGAGCGCTCCGTGGTCCTCACCTCGGCCACGCTCAAGCTGGGCGGGGACTTCAACGGGGTGGGCGCGTCCCTCGGGCTCTCCCCGGAGGGCACCGCCGGCGATGACATCCCGCAGTGGAAGGGCCTCGACGTCGGCTCGCCCTTCGACTACCCGAAGCAGGGGATCCTGTACGTCGCCCGGCATCTGGCGACACCCGGCCGGGAGGGGTCCCGTACCGACATGCTGGATGAGCTCGCCGAGCTGGTGGAAGCCGCGGGCGGGCGCACGCTCGGGCTGTTCTCCTCGATGCGGGCGGCCCAGGCCGCCGCCGAGGAGCTGCGGGGCCGGCTGGAGAAGCCGATCCTGCTCCAGGGCGAGGAGACCCTGGGGGAGCTGATCAAGAACTTCGCGGCCGACCCGGAGACCTGTCTCTTCGGCACGCTCTCGCTCTGGCAGGGGGTCGACGTCCCCGGTGCGAGCTGTCAGCTGGTGGTCATGGACCGGATTCCGTTCCCCCGGCCCGACGATCCGCTGATGAGCGCGCGGCAGAAGGCCGTCGAGGAGGCGGGGGGCAACGGCTTCATGGCGGTGGCCGCCACGCACGCCGCGTTGCTGATGGCCCAGGGCGCCGGCCGTCTGGTCCGGGCCACCGGAGACAAGGGCGTCGTCGCCGTGCTCGACCCGCGCCTGGCCAATGCCCGGTACGGCAGCTATCTGCGCGCCTCGCTCCCCGACTTCTGGTACACGACCGACCCGAACCAGGCACGCCGCTCGCTCGCCGCGATCGACGCGGCGGCCAAGGCAGACGCGAAGTAGCCCGCACGGGCCGTGGAGACATGACCAGGGCCCCTGGATCCGTACAGCGGATCCCAGGGGCCCTCGCGGGTGACGACGGTGCTTCACACCCGCCGCAGCACCGCCACGACCTTGCCGAGGATCGTTGCCTCGTCGCCGGGGATCGGCTGGTACGCGGAGTTGTGCGGGAGCAGCCACACATGGCCGTCCTCGCGCTTGAAGCGCTTGACCGTGGCCTCGCCGTCCAGCATGGCGGCCACGATGTCGCCGTTCTCCGCCACGGGCTGGCGTCGTACGGTGACCCAGTCCCCGTCGCAGATCGCCGCTTCGATCATCGAGTCACCGACGACCTTCAGCACGAACAGTTCTCCGTCCCCGACCAGCTGGCGGGGGAGAGGGAACACGTCCTCCACCGATTCCTCGGCGAGGATCGGCCCACCGGCCGCGATCCGGCCGACCAGCGGCACGTACGACGCCGCGGGCTTCCCGGTGGTGTCCGTGGGCTGGGTGCTGGGCTGGTCGGAGCCACGTACCTCGTACGCCCGCGGGCGGTGGGGGTCGCGGCGCAGGAAGCCCTTGCGCTCCAGGGCCATCAGCTGATGTGCGACGGAGGACGTGCTGGAAAGGCCCACCGCCTGACCGATCTCCCGCATCGACGGGGGGTAGCCCCGGCGTTGTACGGAGTCCCGGATGACTTCGATCACTCGCCGCTGCCGGTCCGTGAGCCCCGAGCTGTCCGCCCGGATTCCAGGAGGTCGTCCGGGCAGCGAGCGCGCTGGGCGCCCGGGCTCCGGCCCCTCCGTGTTCGTGACTGAGTCATTCATGGCATGCACCGGCTCGAGTCGGCTCTGGGAGCGGTCCTGGGCAGTGATGATGGCACTGTCTGCGGTGGTGGTCACGTCGGCCCCTCTCGAATGGTCTCCCTAGCTGGACAACGGTAGTAGCTTTCGAAAGGTTGCGCCAAACACACGTTCGAGTGAAAAACGAATAAAAGTGTGCCGAGTGTTCAGTGCCGGGTGTATGAGCGAAGCCGGGAGGGGCGTCGCACCGTCGGGCCGGACGGTTTCCCGACGGCTTCCCGCGCGTGCGCACGTTCCGGCAATTCGCATCATTACGCTACCGTCCGTGCCCGCGGCGTGAGCGCGCGGGGTCGCGGTCCAGCTCGCCCGAGGTGGCCGCGGGAGTGGCCGGACGGATGCTCCCGCGGCCCCGGGAGCATCGCCCCGCACGCGGTCGCGCCGGGTGCTTCCCGTACCCTCGTGGTCGGTCGTACGCTGCCTTCCGGCCATGTCGGACGCGCGACACGCGCCAGGGCCAAATGCGCGACCAAACCCAAGATCTAGTGGTTGGATTGCTACAGCCACCCAGAAGTTGTGGTCCCCGTCCATCGGGGGTGTGGTCATCGCCTATGCTTGAGACCGCTTCGAAGGCCCCTCACCGGGCCTGAAGAGGCTATTCAGTCGTGCTGTGAAGGAGGGTTGGGAGCCATGCACTGCCCCTTCTGCAGGCACCCCGACAGCCGGGTCGTCGACAGTCGCACCACCGACGACGGGACCTCGATCCGCCGGCGTCGCCAGTGTCCCGACTGCTCCCGCCGTTTCACGACGGTGGAGACCTGCTCGCTCATGGTGGTCAAGCGCAGCGGCGTCACCGAGCCCTTCAGCCGCACCAAGGTCATCTCCGGCGTGCGCAAGGCGTGCCAGGGGCGGCCGGTCACCGAGGACGCCCTCGCCAAACTCGGCCAGCGGGTCGAGGAGGCGGTGCGCGCCACCGGCAGCGCCGAGCTGACCACTCACGACGTGGGTCTGGCCATCCTCGGCCCCCTGCAGGAACTCGACCTCGTCGCGTACCTGCGGTTCGCGTCTGTCTACCGGGCGTTCGACAGCCTCGAAGACTTCGAGGCCGCCATCGTGGAACTCCGCGAGCGGCGGCCTCCCGTACAAGGATGCGGGACCGGCGAGACCCTTGAGGTCCCCGTTCCCGCCGTCGCCGCCGACTGAGCGGCACCCGCCGGCGCGGCTGATCCGAGGATCGGCAGCGGCCTGCACCTGGACCTGTTCCGGACGGCGCATGACGTAGGCGGCGTCCGAAGCATCAGACACACACTGTGCCCGGGGAAGTTCTCGGCACTTCAGGGCGTTTTTGCCCACATATGGGAGGCGGCATGACAGAGACGGCGAGCGGCCCGGCACGAGGTTCCCGCAACAAGGGAGCCAAGTCGACTGCGACCAAGCAGGGCCTGCGTATCGAGCGCATCCACACCACTCCCGGCGTGCATCCGTACGACGAGGTGGCGTGGGAGCGCCGTGACGTCGTCATGACCAACTGGCGCGACGGCTCGATCAACTTCGAGCAGCGTGGCGTCGAGTTCCCCGACTTCTGGTCGGTGAACGCGGTCAACATCGTCACCAGCAAGTACTTCCGCGGGGCTGTCGGCACCCCCCAGCGCGAGACCGGTCTGCGACAGCTGATCGACCGGATCGTGAAGACGTACCGGAAGGCCGGCGAGGACTACAACTACTTCGCCTCTCCCGCGGACGCCGAGATCTTCGAGCACGAGCTGGCGTACGCCCTCCTGCACCAGATCTTCAGCTTCAACTCGCCGGTCTGGTTCAACGTCGGCACGCCCCAGCCGCAGCAGGTCTCCGCCTGCTTCATCCTGGCCGTCGACGACTCCATGGAGTCGATCCTCGACTGGTACAAGGAAGAGGGGATGATCTTCAAGGGCGGCTCCGGCGCCGGCCTGAACCTCTCCCGTATCCGCTCCTCCAAGGAGCTCCTCTCCTCGGGCGGCAACGCCTCCGGCCCGGTCTCCTTCATGCGCGGTGCCGACGCGTCGGCCGGAACGATCAAGTCCGGTGGCGCCACCCGCCGCGCGGCCAAGATGGTCATCCTCGACGTCGACCACCCCGACATCGAGAACTTCATCGAGACCAAGGTGAAGGAGGAGGAGAAGATCCGCGCCCTGCGTGACGCGGGCTTCGACATGGACCTGGGCGGCGACGACATCACGTCCGTCCAGTACCAGAACGCCAACAACTCGGTCCGCGTGAACGACGAGTTCATGAAGGCCGTCGAGTCCGGCGGGAAGTTCGGGCTGCGTGCCCGGATGACCGGCGACGTCATCGAAGAGGTCGAGGCCAAGTCCCTCTTCCGCAAGATGGCCGAGGCCGCCTGGGCCTGCGCCGACCCGGGCATCCAGTACGACGACACCATCAACGCCTGGCACACCTGCCCGGAGTCCGGCCGGATCAACGGCTCGAACCCGTGCAGCGAGTACATGCACCTGGACAACACCTCGTGCAACCTCGCCTCGCTGAACCTGATGAAGTTCCTCAAGGACGACGGCCTGGGCAACCAGTCCTTCGAGTCCGAGCGCTTCGCCAAGGTCGTCGAGCTGGTCATCACCGCGATGGACATCTCCATCTGCTTCGCGGACTTCCCCACCGAGAAGATCGGTGAGAACACCCGCGCCTTCCGCCAGCTGGGCATCGGCTACGCCAACCTCGGCGCGCTGCTGATGGCGACCGGCCACGCGTACGACAGCGACGGCGGCCGCGCGCTCGCCGGCGCCATCACCTCGCTGATGACCGGCACCTCGTACAAGCGCTCCGCCGAGCTGGCCGCCGTCGTCGGTCCGTACGACGGCTACGCCCGTAACGCCGAGCCGCACCAGCGCGTCATGAAGCAGCACGCCGACGCCAACGCCGTGGCCGTGCACGCCGACGATCTGGACAACCCGATCTGGGCCGCCGCGACGGAGGCATGGCAGGACGTCATCCGCCTCGGCGCGAAGAACGGCTTCCGTAACGCGCAGGCGTCGGTCATCGCCCCCACCGGCACGATCGGTCTCGCGATGTCCTGCGACACCACCGGCCTCGAGCCCGACCTCGCCCTGGTCAAGTTCAAGAAGCTGGTCGGCGGCGGCTCGATGCAGATCGTCAACGGCACCGTCCCGCAGGCCCTGCGCCGCCTGGGTTACCAGGAGGAGCAGATCGAGGCGGTCGTCGCCCACATCGCCGAGCACGGCAACGTGATCGACGCCCCCGGCCTGAAGGCCGAGCACTACGAGGTCTTCGACTGCGCGATGGGCGAGCGTTCCATCTCCGCGATGGGCCACGTGCGCATGATGGCGGCCATCCAGCCGTGGATCTCCGGCGCGCTCTCCAAGACGGTGAACCTGCCGGAGACGGCCACCGTCGAGGACGTCGAAGAGGTCTACTTCGAGGCGTGGAAGCTGGGCGTCAAGGCGCTCGCGATCTACCGCGACAACTGCAAGGTCGGCCAGCCCCTCTCCGCGAAGACCAAGGAGAAGGAGAAGGAGGCCGTCACCGCCAAGGCCGAGGACACGATCCGTACCGCGGTCGAGAAGGTCGTCGAGTACCGCCCGGTCCGCAAGCGTCTGCCCAAGGGCCGTCCCGGCATCACCACCTCCTTCACGGTCGGTGGCGCCGAGGGGTACATGACCGCCAACTCCTACCCGGACGACGGTCTCGGCGAGGTCTTCCTGAAGATGTCCAAGCAGGGTTCGACCCTCGCGGGCATGATGGACGCCTTCTCCATCGCCGTCTCGGTCGGTCTGCAGTACGGCGTCCCGCTGGAGACGTACGTCTCGAAGTTCACCAACATGCGCTTCGAGCCGGCCGGCATGACGGACGACCCGGACGTGCGGATGGCGCAGTCGATCGTCGACTACATCTTCCGCCGCCTGGCGCTGGACTTCCTGCCGTTCGAGACCCGCTCGGCCCTCGGCATCCACTCCGCCGAGGAGCGTCAGCGCCACCTGGACACCGGCTCCTACGAGCCGTCGTTCGAGGAGGAGCAGCTGGAGGCCGAGAACCTGGTCAGGTCCGCTCCGGCCGAGCGCGCGGAGCCGCTCAAGGTGGTCACCACCGTCGAGGAGGCCGGCACGCCGGCTCCGAAGACGGCGCACACCTCCGCGGAGCTCGTCGAGATGCAGCTCGGTATCAGCGCGGACGCCCCGCTCTGCTTCTCCTGCGGTACGAAGATGCAGCGCGCCGGTTCCTGCTACATCTGCGAGGGCTGCGGCTCGACCAGCGGCTGCAGCTGACCGGACCGGATGCCCCGAGAGGGGCTGAGGCACGTGCCGAAGGGGGCGGGCAGGACTCCGATCGTGGAGTTCCTGCCCGCCCCCTTCTTCGCCGTGTCAGGTCAGGCGCCGGACGGACGGCTGCCCATCGCCGCGGCGAACGAGTCGGCGTCCCCGTCGAATCCCCGTACCGTGTCGTGGAACAGCCAGACGCCCGAGGAGTCCCGTACGAACTCGGCGACGACGGCCGCCGTCGCCGTGGGGACCGTCGAGAAGTCGTCCTCGGCGAGGCTGGTGTATCCCTCACGGATCTGCACGCCGGTGCTGTCTATCGCCCCGAACGTCTTGTGGCCGTCGCGCTGCTGGATGGCGACACCGACGACGACCCGGGAGTACGCCTCCGAGAGCCGGTCCAGCTCCAGCGTCATGACCTCGTCGTACCCGAGGCCCTGACCGGTCCTGCTGTCGCGGTTCAGCGTGATCGTGCCGTCGGGCGCGCGGCTGTCGAAGTGCACGAGGTACGCAGGGGCGCCGTACGGCTCCTCGGCCGGGTAGGTCGCCGCGATGATGTCGAGGTCGTTGGCGGGCTCGCCGTGAGGGCTGGGGTCCCACTTGACCCTGACCTCGACCTTCTCGATGTCCTTGTTGGGAGTGCTCATCGGGCTTCGCTCCTTCACGCGGGGCCGTCGCTCGGGGCCGTCGCTCCGGTTCTATCACCCGATCATGTCGGTAACGGCCCCCGGAACCAACCGTCTTGGGGGCGAGGGGCGTAATCGGGCCACGTCAGGGGCGCGGTGTCTCAATGCGGGATCTGCCGCGGTGGACGCGTGCGCACCTCGTCCCGGAAGGCCGCGATCGCGCTGCTGACCTGACGCAGGAGGTGGGTGTGCTCGATGCGGTCGAGATAGAGACAGTTGCGGGCGACTCCCTCCAGTTCGAAGGCGAAGTACAGGGACATCAGCGGATTGACGAAGAGCTCGCTGTTGCTGGTGCGCGAGGTGAACCGGACATCTCCGAACTCTCCCCTGACCGCCGCGGCGATGGATCCGTTGACGATGCTCGGGTGATCGGGTGTGTGCTCCTGGGCATGGGCCACCGCGTCGACGAACAGCGCGCCCTCGCGGGTCGTGCGGGGCACGGAGAACGCGCCCAGATACGCGCCGTCGCGGTCGAGCGCGGCGATGTTCTCCAGGACGAGGCCGTGGCTCACACCGTGGTAGGCGTCGACGCCGAACCCGATGGAGACGACCAGGCGGTCCGGCCCCTCGATCGCGGCGAGCGCCGCGACGCTGGTCAGGTCCTCCTCCGGAGTGCCCAGACCGGATTCGTCGCCCCGCATCAGGATGTCCGTGCCGCCGTCGACGAGAACGACGGCGTCGATGTCGTACCGCTCGATCAGCGCGCGGTAGGCGTCGCGCAGCGGCTGGACGCCCGTACGGGACAGGGCGTGGACGCGGCCCGGGTAGCCGTGCAGGGTGAGCCACTGGGCGAGGGTCCGCTCCGGGAAGTACACCTGGTGGAGAGAGGTCTCCGGGGTGATGATGGCGAGGTCGGGGGCGATCCAGGAGTCGAGGGGGAGCCCTTCGAGTGCGCTGAAGGACAGATTGGCGAACTGCACCTGCTTGTTCCGGTGGATCAGGGAGAGCGCGAGGGGAAGCCCGGCGTAGATGTCGAAGCCGCCGCCCGCACCGGCGACGAGGATCCGTTCCGCCGAATCGAGGCGGTCGAACAGGGGGTTGGTGTGCAGCGACGTCATGGCGATCATTGTGCGATCACCCGTGACCGGTTCTGATGTACTCCGTCGGAGCGTGACCCACGCCACGTCCATCACCCGTACGATGATGCGGTGCTGGTCAAGTGGATTCGCTGCAGTGTGGGAGACCGTCGCGGTTTCGAGCGGGGGCAGCGGAAGTGGGCGGGGCTGCTGGGTGAGCCGGGGTTCAGGGGCCAGGGCGGCGGCTGGAGCCGCAGCCGGCCGGAGGTGGCCCATGTCTTCGCGTTCTGGGAGAACAGGGTCTTCTACGACTCCTTCATGGCGCGCGGACACGACGCGCTGGCCGCGGCACAGGTCGGTACGTGCCACGACATCCAGGTCAAGCTGTTCGAGTACCGCTTCGACGTGAAGACCGGCTTCGAGCCCCACTTCACGGACGCGGACGTGGTCAGGGTGGCGCACAGCAAGGTGCACGAGGACCGTGTCGAGCACTTCGCGCTGATGCAGCGGCGGGTGTGGAATCCGGCGATGGCCGGATCGCCCGGAATGCTGCGCGGCGTGTTCGGAGAGGCGCCCGGGCACGAGTTCCTGGTCCTGTCGATGTGGCAGTCCAGCGCGGAGCGCGGCAAGTACCGCCCGGCGAGTGCCGAGAGGCTCTCGCAGCGGGCACAGACCGAGGACGACGTGGTCTCGCTCGCCGGTGACGTCGTGCGGCTCGAACCGTCATGGACGGTGTGACCGGCCGGCGCGGCCAGGGGTTGATGCGCGACATGCACCGTCGGGTTCCGGACAATTGCTCGAACGGCGGCGACTCGATCTAGGGTCGGTACATGGCAAGACCGCAACGCATTGTCCTCGTCAGGCACGGCGAGTCCGAGGGCAACGCCGACGACACCGTGTACGAGCGCGAGCCCGACCACGCGCTGAGACTCACCCCGACCGGACTGCGGCAGTCCCGCGAGACCGGGGTGCGGCTGCGCGAACTCTTCGACGGGGAGCGGGTCAGCGTGTACGTCTCGCCCTACCGCCGGACGCACGAGACGTTCAGATCCCTCGGCCTGGACCTGGACCGGGTCAGGGTGCGGGAGGAGCCCCGGCTGCGCGAGCAGGACTGGGGGAACTGGCAGGACCGGGACGACGTGCGCCTCCAGAAGGCGTACCGGGACGCCTACGGACACTTCTTCTACCGCTTCGCGCAGGGCGAGTCCGGCGCGGACGTGTACGACCGGGTGGGCGCCTTCCTGGAAAGCCTGTACCGCAGCTTCGAGGACCCGGACCACCCGCCGAACGTGCTGATGGTCACGCACGGACTCACCATGCGGCTGTTCTGCATGCGCTGGTTCCACTGGTCCGTGGCCGAATTCGAATCGCTGTCCAATCCGGACAACGGGGAATCGCGGACGCTGGTTCTCGGTAAGGACGGCCGCTACACGCTGGACAGGCCGTTCGAGCGCTGGCGCACCCCTGAGCCGTACGGCATCACCGGATAGAGTGGAAGCGATGACCGAATCCGCTTCCGACCCGCGCTTCGAACGCGCCCTTGCCAGCCTGCGTGGCCTCTCCGTGGGGGACGCCCTGGGCTCCCAGTTCTTCGTGCCCGCCCACTATCCACTCCTGAAGGACCGCGCCCTGCCCGCGGGGCACTGGCAGTGGACCGACGACACCGAGATGGCCGCCTCGGTCCTGGCCGTGCTGCGGAAGCACGGCCGCATCGACCAGGACGCGCTCGCCCGCTCCTTCGCGGTGCACCACGACTTCGACCGGGGGTACGGCCCCGCCGTGAACCGCCTGCTCAGGCTGGTCCGGGAAGGCGGGGACTGGCGCGAACTGGCCTCCGCGCTCTTCCAGGGCCAGGGCTCGTGGGGCAACGGCTCGTCGATGCGCATCGCACCGCTCGGCGCCTGGTACGCGGACGACCCCGAACAGGCCACGCACCAGGCCGAGATCTCCTCATACACCACGCATCAGCACCGGGAAGCCGTCGTGGGCGCCATGGCGGTCGCGGCGGCCGCCTCGCTCGCGGCGTCGCCCACCGGCCCGCCGACGCCGGGGGACCTCCTGGACGGCGTGATCGCGCTCGTGCCGCGCAGCGCGGTCGGCGCCGGGCTGCGCAGGGCCCGCGACATGCTGGACTACAAGGACGCGGGCACGGTCGCCGCGGTCCTCGGCAACGGGCGCCGTACGAGCGCGCACGACACGGTTCCCTTCGCTCTCTGGTCCGCTGCACGCAGTCTCGGCGATTTCGAGCAGGCCTTCTGGGTGACCGCCCAGGCCGGCGGCGACGTCGACACGACGTGTGCGATCGTCGGCGGAGTGGTGGCGTCGGGCGCGGCGGGCGCACCACCGGCCGAATGGACGGCCCGGACGGAAGAACTGCCGGACTGGATGCTGCGGTAGGCCACATTCCGCCCTGGAGTGGAGGTCGGGGTGGGCTGTTTTCCGCCGCCTCACTGATGGCGGAACGGCCCGGTTCCGCCCCGATCGGATGGCGGGACGGCCCGGTTCCGCCCCGATCGGATGGTGCGACGGCCCGCATTCCGGTCCCTACCGGACGGCGGGACGGCCCGGATTCCGCCCCCGACCGGATGGCGGGACAGGCCGCCCTCCGTGCTTGACTGTCACGGAACTGCCACAGCGTCGCCCCTGACGGCTGACAGCCGTCACGGGGGGTTACTCTTTCGGCCACGCCGCCCTCGGTGATCATCACGACGGGTGCGCACCGAATGAGACGCCGGGGGGCCGCGCTGCCCAGGGCTCGCGCGAGCGGATCCCGGTGGGGAGGGGTCCCGTGTCAGATCACACGCCAGAATCACCCCGGCAGGAGCCTGCGCCCAGCGCACCGGAGGCAGCCGAGCCGGTGCCCGCGGAGGGCCCGCCATCCGTGGAGGCCGGGCCGGCCGGGATACCGGCGGAGCCGGCCGGTGCCACGCGGTCGGAGAAGGTCGCCGGTGCGCCGGCAGCCGGCACGTCCCGGCCCGAGGGCGTCGACGCGGCGCCGGCGGGAGACGCGGCACACGGGCCCGCCCGAGCCCCGCAGCCGCCCGGGAGACCCGCGGTCCCCCAGCCGCGGGACATCGGACCGCAGCCTCCGAAGGTACCGGCCTACGCTCAACAGGCACGGCCGCCGCAGCCCAATCCGTGGGGGCAGCCCAGGCAGGCACCGGCACCTTCGGAGCTCTCGCGGCTCCGCCCGGTCAAGCCGGGAGCCATTCCGGGCGCCACGCTCTGGGCCGTACTCGCCACGGGGCTGCTCAGTGCCCTGCTGCTCGGCGAGGGCATCGGTCTGAATCTGCTCGTCGTGGCGTTCACCGCAGCGCTCGCGGCGTACTTCGCCGCCCGCGCGACGGCCCGCCGACTGCGCCCCTGGACCGCGGTCTGGGCGGTCGGCGGGCTGGCCCTGCTTGTTGTCCCGGCACTCCGCGACGCCGGCTGGCCGAGCTTCCTCGCCATCGTGTCCGCGTTCGCGCTCGGATCCCTCGCGCTGCACGGCAGCCGCAGCTGGCTCGGGATATTCCTCGGATCGCTGGGGCTGCTCACATCCGTCGCCGAGTCGCTGGGCTGGGGCGCCCGGGGTGTCCGTGAGCGGATGGCGGGTTCCCGGGGGCACTGGGGTGTGGTCTTCCGGTCCACGGTCGTGGCGGTCGTGCTGCTCATCGTGTTCGGGGCGCTTTTCGCCAGCGCCGACGCGGCGTTCGCCGACGTACTCGGCAGCCTGATGCCCGATGTGTCCGTCGGTGACAGCCCGTGGCGGTTCTTCCTCGGCGTGCTCGGCCTCGTCGGCGCGCTCGCCGCCGCGTACACCGCGGCAGCCCCCGTGCGCTGGGACGGTCTGACGGTCCGCCCGGGCAAGGCGCGGGGCCGTCTGGAATGGGCCCTGCCGCTGGTCGTCCTGAACCTGCTCTTCGCCGCCTTCCTCGCCATCCAGCTCACGGTGCTGCTCGGCGGATACGACAAGGTGATGGCCGAGACCGATCTCAGCTACTCCCAGTACGCCCGCGAGGGGTTCTGGCAGCTGCTCTGGGCCACGCTGCTCACCCTGCTGGTCATCGCGCTCGCGCTGCGCTGGGCGCCGCGCGGCGGAGCACGCGACCGTACGCTCGTCCGCGGAGTGCTCGGCACGCTGTGCCTGCTCACGCTCGTCGTCGTCGCCTCCGCGCTGCGGCGTATGGACCTCTACGTCGACGCGTACGGCCTGACCAGGCTGCGGATCTCCGTGGCGGCGGTCGAGCTGTGGCTCGGCGTGGTCCTCGTGCTGATCATGGCGGCCGGGGTCTTCGGCGCCAGAATGCTGCCGCGGGCCGTTGCGGCGAGCGCGGCCGTCGGCGTCCTGGCGTTCGGGCTCCTCTCGCCCGACGGCCTGATTGCGGAGCAGAACGTCGCGCGATACGACCGCCATCACTCGATCGACGTCGAGTACCTCCGCGGCCTCTCGGCCGATGCCGTGCCGGCCCTCGACACCCTCCCGGAGCCCCTTCGCTCCTGCGCGCTGGAGGAGATCCAGCGGTCGCTGCGGAGTTCGGACGAACCCTGGTACGCCACCAGCTGGGGCGAGGCGAGGGCCCGCGACATCCTCGGGGACTGGGATCCCGGCTACCGCACCAGGGACTGCAGCGGTCTCGGCTCGGGCGACAACGGGAGCGAACGCGGCGACGTGGACGATCCGTACGACCCCTACGACCCGTACTGATCGCCGTAGCGCATCGCACCGGAAGCGGGCCGTCCCCTGGGGGCGGCCCGCTTCCGTTCGTCCGTACGGCGTCCCACCGTGCTTCCCCGTCGCGCGGGGGTTCCGTTCACACCCGCGCTTCTCTGCGGGGCGGCCGTCCGCACGCTCGGTTTCGGGACGCGGCCGACGGGCGGTCGGATCCAAACGGAACACCCCTAGGCCGCCGGCCCTCCTGCCGCCGCCTTTCCGCTCAGCGCCTCCAGGTCGCTCTTTCGCACCCGGATCACCACCAGCGCGGTCAGCAGGGCGAGTCCGGCCATGACCACCGCGGCGAGGAACGCGGTCGAGATGCCCTGGGAGAGCACCGCGTGCCCCCAGCTGCCGGGCAGCTCCTGCGTCTTGGCGAACTCCGCCTTCTGCTCCGGGGACGCCTGCGCAAGGAACTGCGGAACCTGCTTCTCCGCTTCGTTGCGGCTCGCCGTACCGAATACCGTGACCAGAATGGAGAGCCCCAGCGAACCGCCCACCTGCTGGCTCGCGTTCAGCAGGCTGGAGGCGGCCCCGGCCTCGTGCTGGGCGACTCCGGAGACCGCCGTCAGCGTGAGGGTCACGAAGTTCAGTCCCATGCCGAAGCCGAAGATGAGCATCGGGCCCAGGACACCGGACAGATAGCTGCTGTCGGGGGAGATGAACGTGAGCCAGAGCAGGCCCACGCCGGTGAACGCCGAGCCCGTGACCATGAACGGCTTGGGTCCGAGCACCGGAAGGAACCGTTGCGAGAGCCCCGCGCCCACGATGATCGCGACGGTCACGGGAAGGAACGCCAGGCCCGATTCG
This sequence comes from Streptomyces sp. OR43, assembly GCF_008042275.1. Taxonomy (GTDB): domain Bacteria; phylum Actinomycetota; class Actinomycetes; order Streptomycetales; family Streptomycetaceae; genus Streptomyces. The sequence goes on from NZ_RDBK01000043.1 coordinate 3,898,866, forward strand.
ATGGGGCTGTACGCCAGCACGTTCTGCACGAACAGCACGATGAAGAAGAACATGCCGAACATGGCCGCGGCCAGACTGAGCATGATCACATAGGTCCCGGAACGGTTGCGGTCGGCGAACATCCGCAGCGGAGTGATCGGTTCCTTGGCGCGCATCTCGATGAGGACGAAGGAGGCGAGCAGGATCACCGCGGCGCCGAACGAAGCCAGGGTCACCGAGTCCCGCCAGCCCTCCTCGGAAGCCCGGATGAAGCCGTACACGAGCGAGGCCATGCCAAGGGTCGAGGTCAGGGCACCCGAGATGTCGAAGCGGCCCGGATGCTTCTCGGACTCGTTGATGTACAGCGGCGCCAGGACCGCGATCAGGACGCCGATCGGCACGTTGACGAAGAAGACCCAGCGCCAGTCGAGCCATTCGGTGAGCAGCCCGCCCGCCAGCAGGCCGATCGCCCCGCCACCCGCGGACACGGCGGCGAAGACGCCGAACGCGCGGTTGCGCTCGGGACCTTCCGGGAACGTGGTGGTGATGAGGGCGAGCGAGGTCGGTGAGGCGATGGCCCCGCCGATGCCCTGGAGCGCCCGAGCCGCGAGCAACTGCCAGGGTTCCTGGGCGAATCCGCCCAGCAGCGAGGCCAGCGTGAAGACCAGGATGCCCGTCATGAAGACGCGGCGGCGGCCGAGGATGTCCCCCGCCCGCCCACCGAGCAGCAGCAGACCGCCGAAGGTGAGCGTGTAGGCGCTGAGGACCCAGGAGAGATCGGTGGTCGAGAAGCTGAGTGCATCCTGGATGTGCGGGAGGGCGATGTTGACGATCGTGGAATCGAGCACAACCATCAACTGGCAGGCGGCGATGACGGCCAGGGCGATCCCCGGGCGGCCCTGCTTTCGAGCGGCGCCCGGTGCGTCCTGTGCTTCTAACTGAGAGGTTGTCACTATGGGTCCCCCACAAGTGAATTAGTGAACGGATCCGTTCACTGTCGCGTCAACGTTAGTGAGTCCCCTTCAGTGAACGCAAGCGTTCACTGAATCCTTCGTCGGCGTGCCGTGTCCGTGTCCACCGCCCGGCCGGGGCCTGCTCAGTCCCGCGCCGATCCGTTGCGACGCCCGCTCCGCCATTGACCGCCCGGTTCCGAGCACCGGCCGGCCGGCGCGGGCGTACCGACCTGTTCCGATGGAGAGAAGCTCATGGTTACTTCGCGATCGGCAGCCGCCGCCCGGCAGCCGGTGGTGTCCCTGAGGCGCCGTGGACCCGTGCTGGAACGCGCGATCCTCGATGCCGCGCTGGAGCGGCTGAGTACGGTCGGCTGGACCGGGCTGACGATGGAGGGCGTCGCGGCCGGTGCCCAGACGGGCAAGGCCGCGATCTACCGGCGATGGTCCTCCAAGGAGGACCTGGTCGCGGAAGCGCTGCGCAGCGCCCTTCCGGCGATCGGTGACGCGCCGGACTACGGGAACATCCGCGAAGACCTCTACCAGCTGTGCTGCGGGCTCCGTGACGCCATGCTTTCCAAGTCGGGCTCGGCGCTGCGTGCCGTCCTTCACGAATGTGATGCCGATACGGCGGAACGGTTCCAGTCGGTGATCCTGAGCGGCGTGATCGGGCCGACGACCGCTCTCATCAGAGAAGTCGTGAGCAGGGGGGTCGACCGCGGTGAGGTGCGCGCCGATGCGCTGCGCGGGATGGCCTTCGACGTCATTCCCGCGATGATGATGTACCGCAGCAAGGTGTGCGGAAGCGAATGGACCGACGGGGACATCGCCGACCTGATCGATCAGGTCGCGGTCCCGTTCTTCAGCGCCGGCCCCCGCTGAGCGTCCGCCGCCGAGCCCTGCGACAGGAGGCAGGCAGTGCCTCGCGGCCGAGCTCGTGCGGGCGTTTCCCGTCTCCGTCCGGTGACCCGGAGCCGGACGGAGACGGCCCGGGTACGCCCCGGGGTGTTCTCGGCGCCCCCATCGGCGTACGCTGGCTGACGCCATGCCGTACGAACCACCCACGCACACCGTCGAGCGCTCACTGCGCGCCACCACCGGTGCCAAGACCGTCGCCGGTGTCGACGAGGTCGGACGCGGAGCGTGGGCGGGACCGGTCACCGTGTGTGCCGCGGTCACCGGCCTCCGTAAGCCTCCCCCCGGACTCACCGACTCCAAGCTGATCAGCCCGAAGCGCCGCGCGGAGCTCGCGCCGCTGCTGGAGCGCTGGGTCACCGCGTACGCCCTCGGCGACGCCACACCGCAGGAGATCGACGAGCTCGGTATGACCGCAGCGCTCCGGCTCGCCGCTGTGCGGGCCCTGGAGGCGCTGCCGGTGCGGCCCGACGCGGTGATCCTGGACGGCAAACACGACTACCTGGGCCTGCCCTGGCAGGTGCGCACGGTCATCAAGGGCGACCAGTCCTGCGTCGCGGTCGCCGCGGCCTCGGTCATCGCGAAGGTCCGCAGGGACGCCGTGATGGCCGAACTGGGCGCGGAAACCGGCGAGTACGCGGACTTCGCCTTCGACGCCAACGCCGGTTACCCGTCCCCTGTGCACAGGGCCGCGCTGGAGGAGCGGGGCCCCACGGCCCATCACCGCCTCTCGTGGTCCTACCTCGACGCGCTGCCCAGGTGGCAGCACCTCAAGAAGGTCCGCTTCTCCGCCGAGGCGGCCGCACTGGAAAGCGGGGGCCAGCTCGGCTTCGACTTCTGATCGCGCACATGTGCCCACCCGCCGATGCTTCGTGCGTCGGCGTTTGATAGACAACCACCCATGCCTCTCATCCCCGAGGAGCCTCAGATTCACGAGAGCGTCCAGGGTCCCCGCGCCACCACGGCCACCGGCCGTACCGCGTCGACCCCCCGTCCCGTACCCGGTCCGCGTTCCGCGGCCATGCCGCGCCCCGGTCGTCCGGGTCCCGGCCCCGCGAGGCCCGCGCCCCCGGCGCCGCGCCCGCAATCCACCTCCGGCCGGCCCCAGGCGGCCCGTCCGGAGAATCGTTCCGCACCCCAGCTTCAGGTGATCCCCGCCGCTGCCGACGGTGCGCTGGATGCCGCCGACGAGGCGGTGGATCTGCTGCTCGACTCCGGTCGCGCACCCGGAGACATCCTGGTGCTCACCACCGGTGAGCAGCACCCGTGGGCGACGCACGAGCTCTCCTTCGGCGAGGGTGCCTACTGGGCCCAGCACGAAGCGGGCGAGGACGTGTTCTTCGCCGGTGCCGCGGCGGTGGACCGTCTGAAGCCACGGCCGGTGGTGATCATCGCGGTCAACGGTACCGATGACGACGCCGCCGAGCGTGCGCTGACTGCGGCGCAGGGCCGCGCCGGAGCCCTGTTGATCGTCTGCGGCGATCCGCAGCGGATCAACTCCGTGCTCGGCGCGGGTGTCTGAGCCGGACCGGATATGACGTAGCAGCGGGCACGTGAGCCCGGGCCGGAGCGCATCGATGATGTGCTGCGGCCCGGACAGGTGCGATGTGCCGCTGCCCGGAGGCCGGAGTCCTTGCCCCGGTGACTGGCGCCCCGGTGGCCGTTCGCCGGAGACGTGCTGCCGGCCTGTGGTGACCCGGCTGCCCGTGAGGGTGGCCGGGCCTGCGGCCCGGCCGGGCAGTCAGCCGAGGCCCGGTCAGGGGAGCCGCCTGCGGCTGGGCTCAGCGAGCCGCGGTGCGGTGCAGCGCCTGGACCGCACCGCCGCCCGTGCGCACGGGGCCGGGATCCTGGTCCCGCGCGGCGTCGGCGAGGGAAGCCGGCTGCGACGCGGAGTGGGGACGACGGCCGCCGCGGCCCTCCCCGAGCACCTGCCAGCCGCCACGGGTCAGCGTGATGTACGCGCCGCACCGCAGCCCGTGGAGAGTGCAGGCATCCCGCAACCCCCACATCCAGGCTCCGTCCTCCTCCGTCCAACGCTCGTCCCCCTCACGGCAGTAGAGCAGTACCGCGGTACGCACGGGGGTACGGCGGCGAAGATCGTGCGGAATCACCCGGCGCAGGTGCGCCAGCAGGGCGTTACGGAACTCCCAGCCGTCCGCCGACACCGAACGACGGGCGAACGAGGCGCTGGCCGTCAGACGTTCCTCGTGATCGAGCACAGCGACGACGGCGGTCTGCGGGGTCGGCCGATGCCTTGAGTGCAGGCCGCTGACCACCTCGCGCGGGCTGCGCAGCAGGGGTATGCCCGCTGCCGCCCACTCGGCCGGTTCGAGCATTCTGGCAAGGCGGTTGGCGGAGTCTGTGGCCGGCGACATCGACGTGGCTGCGGACGGAGCGAATCCGAAGGTCACGGTCCTCCCTTCGCATACGCGCCCACGATGCGGGCAGAGTCGAATGAGGGCGCGCCGCAGCACAGCCCTTCCGGGCCCGCGAAAAGACCGTGCGGGGAGCGAGTCCAATTCTTCCTGGCGTATCGGCAGGCGGCAACGAGCAATTGGCGCAGCTGACGGTAATCAGCTGGAATGACACGGATATCCCTGCCCAGTCCGGCACCGGATGACGCCACCCGTCACGCCTGAACAGCGAGGACCAGCGGAAACACGCCGCCCGCCCCGGCCTGCCGCAGAAGCCGGGCCGCCACGGCCAGGGTCCAGCCGGTGTCCGAGCGATCGTCCACGAGCAGGACGGGACCTTCCACCGCTGCCAGGGCCTCGGCCAGCTCGGGACCCACGACGAGCCGCTCGTGCAGGGCCCGGACCCGCTGGGCGCTGTTGGTCTGGGAGATCCGGGCTCCATCGGCTCCCGGGGCGTAGCCGACACTGCCCAGCAGAGGCATGCGTCCGACCTCGGCGATGCGGTTGCCGAGTGACTCGATGAGCTGGGGCCTGCTGTGGGAGGCCACGGTGACCACACCCACCGGCCGGGGGACCGGGTTCACCGCACCGGCCGCCCAGCCCCCCGGGCCCCGCGCCCAGTCGGCCAGCACGGTCACCACGGCTTCGGCCACGTCGTCCGGCACCGGAGCGTCGGGCGACTGCGCGGCCAGCAGGGGGCGGAGCCTGTTGCCCCAGCCGATGTCGGAGAGGCGGCCCAGCGCCCTGCCGGTACCGGACAACTCGCCTGCCGGGATTCGCCCCTTGAGGTCGACCCCCACCGCGGCGAGACCGGTCGGCCACATCTTGCGGGGCTCCACCTCGACGCCGGGCCGGCCGAGCTCGCCCCGCGCGGTGTCCAGGGCGGTCGTGGAGACGGCCTCGTCGAAGCGGGCGCCGGCACAGTTGTCACAACGTCCGCAGGCCGCCGCCTCCTCGTCGTCCAACTGGCGGCGCAGGAACTCCATCCGGCAGCCGTCCGTCGTCGCGTAGTCGCGCATCGCCTGCTGCTCGGCCGCCCGTTGGCGCGCCACCCAGGCGTACCGCTCGGCGTCGTAGATCCAGGGCTCGCCCGTGGCGATCCATCCGCCCTTGACGCGGCGCACCGCGCCGTCGACGTCGAGCACCTTGAGCATGGTCTCCAGGCGAGTGCGGCGCAGGTCGACCAGGGGTTCCAGAGCGGGCAGCGAGAGCGGGCGCCCAGCCTGGGCGAGCGCGTCGATCGTGCGCCGCACCTGTTCCTCCGGAGGGAAGGCGACCGATGCGAAGTACTGCCAGATCGCCTCGTCCTCCTTGCCAGGAAGCAACAGGACCTCGGCGTGTTCGACGCCGCGGCCCGCACGGCCGACCTGCTGGTAGTACGCGATGGGGGAGGAGGGCGAGCCCAGGTGGACGACGAAGCCCAGGTCGGGCTTGTCGAATCCCATACCCAGCGCGGAGGTCGCCACCAGGGCCTTGACGCGGTTGGCCAGCAGATCGTCCTCCGCCTGCTGCCGGTCGGCGTTCTCGGTACGGCCGGTGTACGAGGCGACGGTGTGCCCGCACTGACGGAGATACGCGGTGACCTCCTCGGCCGCCGCGACCGTCAGGGTGTAGATGATCCCCGAACCGGGGAGCTCCTTGAGGTGGTCGCCGAGCCATGCCAGCCGGTGTGCGGCATTGGGCAGTTGCAGCACACCGAGACTCAGGCTCTCCCGGTCCAGCGGGCCGCGCAGGACGAGCGCGTCCGTCCCCGCGCCGGTGCCCAGCTGTTCCGCGACGTCCGCGGTCACACGGGCGTTCGCGGTGGCGGTGGTCGCGAGGACGGGCACGCCCGCGGGCAGATCGCCGAGCATGGTCCGCAGCCGCCGGTAGTCGGGCCGGAAGTCGTGGCCCCAGTCGGAGATGCAGTGCGCCTCGTCGACCACGAGCAGTCCGGTCGCGGCGGCGAGCCTGGGCAGGACCTCGTCCCGGAAATCCGGATTGTTGAGCCGCTCGGGGCTGACGAGCAGCACATCCACTTCACCGGCGGCCACCTCGGCCTGCACGGTGTCCCACTCCTCGGTGTTGGAGGAATTGATCGTCCGCGCACTGATCCCGGCCCGGGCCGCGGCCGCCACCTGGTTGCGCATCAGCGCCAGCAACGGGGAGACGATCACGGTGGGCCCGCCGCCCTGCGCGCGCAGCAGCGAGGTCGCGACGAAATACACCGCCGACTTTCCCCAGCCGGTCCGCTGGACGACCAGTGCTCTGCGCTTGTCGGCGACGAGCGCTTCGATGGCCCGCCACTGGTCCTCACGCAGCCGGGCAGTGCCGGAGGTGTCCCCGACGAGTCGTGCCAATACGGAATCGGCCGAAGCCCTGAGCTCTGCACGGTCTGCGTTGGTCATACCCCCATGCAACCCGATGGGTACGACAAACCGCGAACGACCGCGCGGTCCCTGTGGATAAGTTATCCACAGGGGGTCGCGGAAATTGTCCGCCCGGGGGACGGTCATCCCATGAACAAGCACCACGAATCCACCGGACCGTCCGACGAGCAGCAGATCACCTTGCGAGGGCCGGCCGAGCTGGCCGACGCCCTCCCGTATCTCATGGGGTTCCATCCGAACGACAGCGTGGTCATGGTCGCGCTGCACGGCGGGCGCGGCCGTTTCGGCGGGCGTCTGAGGCTCGGGATCCCGCAGTCCGCGCACGAGTGGCCTTCGGTTGCCGAGCAACTCGCCGAGTGCCTGATCAAGGGGAGCGAGCGGCGCGGCGGGCGACCCGATGCGATCGTGCTGTTCCTCTGCCAGGATCCGGCCGAAGGAGAAACGGGCAGCCAGACGATGGAGCGGCTTCGGCCCTTCGCCCAGCGGCTGCGAACCGCCTGTGGGGCGCTGGACGTGCCGGTGCTCGAAGCGCTCTGCATCTCCGGCGACCGGTTCTGGTCCTATGTCTGCCCCGACGCCCGCTGCTGCCCGGCCGAGGGCAATCCCCTGGCCATGCAGGGCACCTCGGTAATGGCGGCGGCAGCGGCGTACGCCGGCATCCAGGTACGGGGATCGCTGCGCGAGATGGAGTCCAGGSTCGCGCCCCAGCCGAGCGGGGCAGGCCGGGAGCAGCGACGGGCGCTGGATTCGGCCGGGTCCGCTCTGGTGCCCAAACTCCTCGACGAGGAGAGCCGCAAGGAGGTCGGAGGCGCGACCCTGGACCTTGCCCGGCGGCTCATGGAGCGCCTCGGGCAGGCCCCGGCAGCGTCGCCTTCGCTGTCCGACCTCAACGACGACCGGCTGATCAGCCATGAGGAGGCGGCGGCGGTCATCCTCGGGCTTCAGGACCGGGAGACCCGGGACAGGGCCGCGGAGTGGATGGAAGGCCCGGAGGCGCAGCCCGCGCTGAGGCTGTGGCGGGCACTGGCACGCCGGTGCGTCGCGCCGTACGAGGAGCATGCCGCGGCGCCGCTGACCCTGGCGGGCTGGGTCTCGTGGTCGACCGGTGACGAGCCGGCGGCGCGGGTGGCTCTTGGCCTCGCCCTGCGGCTGGATCCCGGATACACCTTTGCCCAGTTGCTCCACGAGGCATGCAACCAGGGCCTCGATCCGGAGACGCTGCGGCGCTGCCTGCGCGGTGAGCGCAGCACACGGACGCTGGGACGCGGCCGCGGCCGCGGCACGGGACGGGTCGCGGGGGCCCGTTCCGTGCGGGTCCAGGCTGCTGCCGCGCGGCGCCGGACGCGGCCGGGCTCCGCCCGTCCGGGGACGTCCGCCGGTCGGCGTCGGACCGGACAGCTGCGCAGCCAGGGCCGGCGAGGGACCAGGACCGGACGATGAGCGTGGTGCGGTGCCGGATTCCGGCACCGCACCACCGGATCGCCTGACGCCGTGACCGACGAAGAGGGTTGCGAAGGGAGTGTTTATCGTCAGGCAGACGACTATGATCACGGCATGCCGCCCTACGACCCGTCGACCTTCCCGCCCTTCGCTGTCACCGTCGACCTGGTCGTGCTCACGGTGCGTCGTCACGCGCTCTGTGCCCTGGTGGTACGCCGGGGTGAGACGCCGTTCCAGGGCAGATGGGCGTTGCCGGGCGGATTCGTCAGGGCGGACGAGGACCTCGGTGCCGCAGCGGCGCGTGAGCTCGTCGAGGAGACCGGGCTGTGCGCGCACGACCCGGCGGCCCCGGCGGTCGGCAATGGGGCCCACCTCGAACAGCTGGCCACGTACGGCGACCCCGCGCGCGATCCGCGTATGAGGGTCGTCAGTGTCGCGCATCTCGCGCTGGCCCCTGATCTGCCCGCTCCGCGGGCGGGCGGTGATGCGAACAGTGCGCGCTGGGCGCCCGTCGAGGACCTGCTCGGGCCGGAAGGGGGCTATGGCCGGGACGGGGAAAGTCAGGCTCCGCTGGCCTTCGACCATGCCCGCATCCTGGCCGACGGCGTGGAGCGGGCCCGCTCCAAGATCGAGTACTCCTCCCTGGCCACCGCGTTCTGCCCGCCCACGTTCACCGTCGGTGAGCTGCGCCGGGTCTACGAAGCGGTGTGGGGCGTGGTGCTCGATCCGAGGAACTTCCATCGCAAGGTGACGGGCACGCCCGGATTCCTGGTGCCCGCCGGTGGGACGACCACCAGGCAGGGCGGCCGTCCCGCTCAGCTGTTCAGGTCGGGTTCGGCCACGGTGCTGAACCCGCCGATGCTGCGGCCCGAGGTCTGACCGGGACGGGTTCGGCTTGCTGAGGCCCTGCGTAGGACCTCACGGTTCCCCGCAGGCGGAGCATGCAAAGCGCGCACCCAGGTAGAGCAGGCACCTAGGTAGAGCGGGCACAGGCGCCGCAGGGCGGGTCCGCCGGAACGCCATGGGCCCGACCTTGAGCGAAAAGTCGGATATGTCGGGTTATCGTGCTGCGGTACCTCTGCCGTCGAGCGGCCTCACCTCCTGCGAGAGAAGCGATGCTCCAGGCCATCGGACTCACCAGCGCCCGCCACCGCGGACTTCCGCCCGCCGTGGACGACCTCACGTTCGAAGCGGGATCCGGAAGCGTGACCGCACTGCTGGGCCCACCCGGATCGGGCAAGACCTCGGCTCTGCGCCTGATGCTCGAAATCGAGCCCGGGCGTGGCGTCACGTACTTCCGGGGCAGGCCGCTGCACCGTGTGGCTCATCCGGCCCGCGAGGTGGGCGTGCTGTTCGGAAACGTACCGGGGCACCCTGCCCGCACGGTCCGCGGGCAGCTCCGCATGCTCTGCGCCGCTGCGGGGGTACCCGCGTCCAGGGCCGACGATGTCCTGGACGCCGTCGGTCTCGTCGGGCTGGGGGACCATCGCATCGGCACGCTCTCCCTGGGCATGGACCGCAGGCTGGCCCTCGCCTCGGCACTGCTCGCCGACCCGCACACGCTGATCCTCGACGAACCCGCCGAAGGTCTGGGTGCGCGGGAGGCGGCCTGGCTGCACGGAATGCTCCGGTCCCATGCCGACCGGGGCGGAACGGTCCTCTACACCACGCGGGACCCCAAGGAAGCCGCGCGGTCGGCCGGCCATGTGGTGACCATCGACTCGGGGCGCCTCGTCGCCGATCAGGAAGCCGCGGACTTCTCCCGTACCCGGTTGCGCCCCCGCGTCGCGGTGCGCACCCCGCATGCTGCCCGCCTTGCCGCGATCGTCAGCCGGGAAGCCCGTGCCGCCCGGCGCTCCGTCGAAGTCGTCACCGAGGCGAGCAGCAGCCGGCTCTCCGTCTACGGCAGCAGCTGCGCGGAGATCGGGGACACGGCGTTCCGCCATGGACTTCCCGTTCATCAGCTCGCCGACGAGGTGGGCGACACCGGCCTCGCGTCCGGCCCTCGCGACAACGGCCTCCTGAGCGACGGTCTCGGTGCCAGCGGTTTCCTCGGCGACGGTCTCGGTGACAGCGGCCGTCTCGGTGACAGCGGTCTCAGTTGCAGCGGCCTCTCCGGCAACGGTCTCCGCGACAACGGTCTCGGTGGCAGCGGCCTCCCCGGTGACGGCGGCGTCGCTGTCGCGGATGCCCGACCTGCCACGGGCAACGACGCGGTCGCCACCGCTACCCGGCGCGCCACGGACGGCCCCCCTCCGGCCGCGATCTCGGCCGGGGCCCAGTTGCCGCCGCGGATCAGGCGGCGCCCGGCCCATGGCCCGCTGCGCCCGCTGCGCTATGAGCTGCGCCGCCTTTTCGGCGTCCGGACTACGACCCTGATCGTCGCCGTCACCCTCGTCGCCTCGGCCGTGCTGTCCGTCGTGCTCGCCCGTGACGGCCGTGCCCCGCTGCCGAACGTACTGGTCGCCTGGCCTTCGCTGTTGCCGCTGCCCCCCGCAGCGCTCGGTGCAGGGCTGCTCGGCGCCCTGTCCTTCGGTGACGAGTTCCGCTATCCCGCGCTCGCCGCCGGCCGCGGGACCGTGCCCCGCAGACTCGGGCTGCTGCTCGCCAAACTGGCTGTCTCGGCGGGTGTGGCGCTGTCGCTGGGGTTGCTCGTGGTGCTCGTCTCGGCCGCATCTCTCCGCCTCGTATACGGAGGGGACTTGGTGCAGGTGCCTTCGAATGTGATGTCGCTGGCCGTGAGTTGGTCGGGCCTGACGGTCGGCTGTGCCTGGGCCGGGTTGCTGGCCGCCGGAATCTTCCGCGTGACGGCGGCGGGCGTCGCCGCCGTACTCGCCGTCCCCGTGCTGATGGTTCCGCTCATCGAGGCGCTGCCCAAGGCGCCGACCGCCCGTTCGATGAGCGGACTTCCGGGCCGTCTCGGGGAACTGACCTGGCTGCAGTGGCCGCACGAGGCGGACCGGTGGGTGCTGGCCCTGGTGAAGGTCGTGGCGCACCCGGTGGGGACGGCGCTGACCCTGTCGTTGTCGGTCCTTGTCTGCGCGTATCTGTTCACGGGCCTTCGCGGCAGAGTGCGTTGGTGATCGGCGAAGGAGATTTGAACCTGACGAGAGCCACAACTCCATTGAAAATGCCCGTTTTATACCATTAAGGCGTCAATTGGGAGGCGGGTGCCGATCACCCTTTCGTGTGCTTTTCACCAAAGACCTCAAGGGGTGGCTGAGCCGCGCCGACAAAGGATGCGTGAGTACCCTTGCGCACACCATGATGACCGCCGCCCGCACCGCCGACACCGGCCTCGCCGGCCCGGGCGAACTCGACCGATACACCCACGCGGATGCGCCGGCCGGCGAGCGTGCCGCCGCGCGGTCCTGGGGGGACCCTGATTCCGAACTGGGCCGTGTGGGCCGGCGAGGATCGGCCAGCCGGGGCCGAGGCCTGCACGGCCAACTTGTTCAGCAGCTGGGTCAGATGATCGTTTCCGGTGACCTCGGTGCGGACCGGCCCCTGGTGCCGGAGGAGATCGGCCAGCGTTTCGAGGTCTCCCGCACCGTTGTCCGAGAATCTCTGCGCGTGCTGGAGGCGAAGGGCCTGGTCAGTGCCCGGCCCAATGTGGGCACCCGGGTACGGCCGGTCAGTGACTGGAATCTGCTCGACCCCGACATCATCGAATGGCGTGCGTTCGGCCCGCAGCGTGACGACCAGCGTCGCGAACTGGGCGAGCTGCGGTGGACGATCGAACCCCTCGCCGCCCGGCTGGCCGCCGGTCACAAGCGTGACGATCTTCAGCAGAGGCTCGGAGACATGGTCGAGATCATGGGGCACGCGCTCGGGCAGGGAGACGTGATCACCTGCGCCCGTGCCGATGCGGAGTTCCACTCCTTGCTCATCCAGGCCGCGGGCAACCGCATGCTGGAGCACCTCTCCGGCATCGTGTCGGCCGCACTCCAGGTCTCGGGCGGCCCGGTCACGGGCTGTGACCGACCCAATGAGGCATCGCTCGGCCACCACGCCCGCATCGTCGACGCTCTGGCGACCGGTGACGCGGCAGGTGCCGAAACGGCCATGCGGCAACTCCTCGTCGTCCAGGTGGAGCGAGTGGTGCCGGCGCCGCGCGAGCGCGAGCACTGACAGCGGCGCGGTCAGGGTGTACGGGCCATGTGTCGTCGGACCTTCGCGGTCCGGCGGCACAATTGTGGAGAGATGTCACCCCCTGGTCGCCTTCGTCGCAAATGAGGTGTGACTCGGGCCACGCGGATTGGGCGTAACACTCCTCGAAACAGCGCGATGACTTAAGAGGTGACCGCCGCGGAAGGAATACAGCAGCCGTTCAGTGCGCTGTGCAGTTCTGAGGCCTAGCCCGCGCCGTCGGTACATTTCCAGCCCGACGGTCGTCGGTACCAGCCCTCTCAGGGCAGGGCCGGAAGCCGTTTCCATCGTTCCGAGAGGTTGTTCGTGTCGGCCAGCACATCCCGTACGCTCCCGCCGGAGATCGCCGAGTCCGAATCTGTCATGGCGCTCATCGAGCGGGGAAAGGCTGATGGGCAGATCGCCGGCGATGACGTGCGTCGGGCCTTCGAGGCTGACCAGATTCCGCCAACCCAGTGGAAGAACGTTCTGCGCAGCCTCAACCAGATCCTCGAGGAAGAGGGTGTGACGCTGATGGTCAGTGCCGCGGAGCCGTCGAAGCGCGCCCGCAAGAGCAGCGTCGCAGCGAAGAGCCCGGTCAAGCGCACCGCCACCAAGACCGTCGCGGCCAAGACGACCGTGACGCGGACCGTCGCGGCCACCGCCGCCGCGTCGGCCGAGACCGTGGACGCGGTGGCCGATGACGCCGCTGCGGCCACCCCTGCGAAGAAGGCGGCAGCCAAGAAGACGGCTGCCAAGAAGACCGCCGTGAAGAAGACGGCGGCGAAGAAGACCGCCTCCAAGAAGGCCGGCAAGCAGGACGACGAGATCCTCGACGGCGACGACGCAGCCGAGGAAGTCAAGGCCGGCAAGGGCGAGGAAGAGGAGGGCGAGGGCGAGAACAAGGGCTTCGTCCTCTCCGACGACGACGAGGACGACGCGCCTGCGCAGCAGGTCGCCGTCGCCGGCGCCACGGCCGACCCGGTCAAGGACTACCTGAAGCAGATCGGCAAGGTCCCGCTCCTCAACGCCGAGCAGGAGGTCGAGCTCGCCAAGCGCATCGAGGCGGGCCTGTTCGCCGAGGACAAGCTGGCGAATTCCGACAAGCTCGCTCCCAAGCTCAAGCGCGAGCTGGAGATCATCGCCGAGGACGGCCGCCGCGCCAAGAACCACCTGCTGGAGGCCAACCTCCGTCTCGTGGTCTCGCTGGCGAAGCGTTACACCGGCCGCGGCATGCTCTTCCTGGACCTGATCCAGGAAGGCAACCTGGGTCTGATCCGTGCCGTCGAGAAGTTCGACTACACCAAGGGCTACAAGTTCTCCACATACGCCACCTGGTGGATCCGTCAGGCGATCACCCGCGCCATGGCGGACCAGGCCCGCACCATCCGTATTCCGGTGCACATGGTCGAGGTCATCAACAAGCTCGCGCGCGTGCAGCGTCAGATGCTCCAGGACCTGGGCCGTGAGCCCACCCCGGAGGAGCTGGCCAAGGAACTCGACATGACCCCCGAGAAGGTCATCGAGGTCCAGAAGTACGGCCGCGAGCCGATCTCCCTCCACACCCCGCTGGGTGAGGACGGGGACAGTGAGTTCGGTGACCTGATCGAGGACTCCGAGGCGGTCGTTCCGGCCGACGCGGTCAGCTTCACGCTTCTCCAGGAGCAGCTGCACTCGGTGCTCGACACGCTGTCCGAGCGTGAGGCGGGCGTGGTCTCCATGCGCTTCGGTCTCACCGACGGGCAGCCGAAGACGCTGGACGAGATCGGCAAGGTCTACGGCGTGACGCGTGAGCGCATCCGTCAGATCGAGTCCAAGACGATGTCCAAGCTGCGCCACCCGTCGCGTTCTCAGGTCCTGCGCGACTATCTCGACTAGGTCGCTCAGCCACGCGGTAGGCCGAGGGCCCGGATCCCCCAGGGGATCCGGGCCCTCGGTTCTGTGCGGGTGCGGGTCGCGGCCAGCCGGCCGGTTCTGTGCGGGTGCGGGTGCGGGTCGCGGCCGACGGAATGACTCTGGGTAGGCATGGTCCATCACAGAGTCAGGAGTACGCATGTCCCGTACCGTCGTCCGCACCATGACCGGGGCGCTCGCCCTCACTGCCGCAACGGCTGTGATACCCCTCGTCTCGCCCGCCCCGGCGGTCGCCGACAGCATCGTCATCGGCGGCCAGCCCGCTCACGTCAAGGACAGTCCGTGGGTGGTGGCGCTCTCCAGCCGTGACCGGTTCGGTGGTACCCGCGCCGGCCAGTTCTGCGGGGCCGTCGTGGTCGGGCCGAAGAAGGCACTGACGGCCGCGCACTGCCTGAGCCGGGAGGCGCTGGGTGTCGATGTCGGCCAGGTGCGGGATCTGCGGATCATCTCGGGCCGGGACGAGCTGAACGGCACCGACGGCAAGGAGATCGCGGTGAGCGGGACCTGGGTCAACCCCGGTTTCGACGCCACCACCAACAGCGGGGACGTCGCGGTACTCACCCTCGCCGAGGCGTTGCCCGAACAGAACGTGATCCCCATGGCCGGGGCCGGTGACTCCGCGTACGCCCCGGATACCGCCGCGGTGGTCTACGGCTGGGGCGATATGACCGGAAACGGTGACTACGCGTCGTCGCTCCGGTCGGCGAAGGTGACCGTGCTCCCGGACAGTTCGTGCGAGCAGGCCTACCCCGGAGGCCGTAACGGCACCTACGACGCCTCCGCGATGCTCTGCGCGGGCGAACCCCAGGGCGGCTACGACGCCTGCCAGGGAGACAGCGGAGGGCCTCTGGTGGCCCAGGGGAAGCTGGTCGGCCTCGTGTCCTGGGGGAACGGCTGCGGGCTCCCTGGCAGCCCGGGCGTCTACACGCGGATCTCCGCCGCCATCGAGTGGATGGAGGGGGCCGCCTGACCGGCGCGGGCTGAGCGGATGCGAGAACGGGCGACTCCCCGGGTGGGGAGCCGCCCGTCGGCCGGTGCGGGACCGGCCCCTGGCTCGTCGTGGATGCGAGGTGTCAGTGTTGTTCCTCTTCGGCGGCTTGGGCCTGCACGGCCGTCAGCCGGTCCGTCTCATCCTGTATTTCCGCGGCGATCTTCTTGAGTTCCGGCTCGAACTTGCGCCCGTGGTGGGCGCAGAAGAGCAGTTCACCGCCGCTGATCAGGACGACGCGCAGGTATGCCTGGGCGCCGCAACGGTCACAGCGGTCTGCTGCGGTCAGCGGGCTCGCGGGGGTCAGAACAGTAGTCACGTCGCCTCTTCTCTAGCTCGACGAGCTGTCGTACCAGGGTCAACATCCAACCAGGCCGAAAACGTTCCCGCTCGTGGCATTTCTTCGAAAGTTCTTCTCAGGATGGCTGTCTGTTGCCGGTTCGCGGCGAATGTGCCGTATTGCGTGGCGCTACGGTTTCGCGTTGCTTGTCTTGGTCGGTCCCACCGGCCGGCTTGCCGGTTTGTTCATGAGGACGTGCCCGGAGCCTAAATGGTTCATGCCTGGAAGGGAACGTGATGTGCACGTCACTCCAAGGAGGGATCGAACGTGTATGCGAGGCTGGACTAGTGTGAGCGTTCTCCGAGGGTGGCGTTACACCCGCTCTACCAGGCATCGGTACCCTCTCAGCGGCGACCGAAGCCGAGCCCGTTACCCACTGGGCCCCAAATGAAATTCAGCGAGGAGCGAACCGCGTGACCGCCGATACGTCCGTGCCGTCCACTGCGCTGCTGACCGGAGCAGACCGAGACGGTTCCAACTACACCGCGCGGCACCTGCTCGTACTCGAGGGGCTCGAAGCGGTTCGCAAGCGCCCCGGCATGTACATCGGGTCCACCGACAGCCGCGGTCTCATGCACTGCCTCTGGGAGATCATCGACAACTCCGTCGACGAGGCCCTGGGCGGTTACGGTGACCACATCGAGGTGATCCTGCACGAGGACGCCTCCGTCGAGGTCCGTGACAACGGCCGAGGCATTCCGGTCGACGTGGAGCCCAAGACGGGACTCTCCGGCGTCGAGGTCGTGATGACGAAGCTGCACGCGGGCGGAAAGTTCGGCGGCGGCTCCTACGCCGCCTCGGGCGGTCTGCACGGCGTGGGTGCCTCCGTCGTCAACGCGCTCTCCGCGCGGCTGGACGTCGAGGTCGACCGCAACGGCTCGACCCACTCGATCAGCTTCCGCCGTGGCGTTCCCGGCATCTTCACGGAGCAGGGGGCGGAGAGCCCGTTCGATCCCGCCAACGGGCTCCGCAAGACCAAGCGGATCCCGAAGGCCCGTACCGGCACCCGCACGAGGTACTGGGCCGACCGGCAGATCTTCCTGAAGGAAGCCAAGCTCAACCTGGACACGCTGTACCAGCGCGCACGTCAGACGGCGTTCCTGGTGCCGGGCCTCACGCTCGTCGTCCGCGACGAGCGGCGGATCGACGGCGCACCGGCCAGCGTGGAGACCTTCCACTACGACGGCGGCATCAGCGAATTCTGCGAGTACCTGGCCCAGGACAAGGCGGTCTGCGACGTACAGCGACTGACGGGGCAGGGCAGCTTCAAGGAGACCGTGCCGGTCCTGGACGAGCGGGGTCACATGATCCCGACGGAGGTCACCCGCGAACTCGGCGTGGACATCGCGCTGCGCTGGGGCACCGGCTACGACACCGTCGTCAAGTCCTTCGTCAACATCATCGCCACTCCCAAGGGCGGCACCCATGTGACCGGGTTCGAGCGCTCGGTGACCAAGACGGTCAACGAGGTGCTCCGGTCCGCGAAGATGCTGCGTGTCGCCGAGGACGACATCGTCAAGGACGACGCGCTGGAGGGCCTCACCGCCGTCGTGACCGTACGGCTGGCGGAGCCGCAGTTCGAGGGGCAGACCAAGGAGGTGCTGGGCACCTCCGCGGCCAACCGGATCGTCGCCAACGTCGTGGCCAAGGAGCTCAAGACGTTTCTGACCTCCACCAAGCGGGACGCGAAGGCCCAGGCCAGGGCGGTTCTGGAGAAGGCGGTGGCAGCCGCCCGCACCCGGATCGCCGCCCGCCAGCACAAGGACGCTCAGCGTCGCAAGACGGCGCTGGAGTCCTCCTCGCTGCCGGCGAAGCTCGCCGACTGCCGCAGTGACGACGTCGAGCGCAGCGAGCTGTTCATCGTGGAGGGCGACTCCGCGCTCGGCACCGCCAAGCTGGCGCGGAACAGCGAGTTCCAGGCGCTGCTGCCCATCCGAGGCAAGATCCTCAACGTTCAGAAGGCATCCGTCTCCGACATGCTGAAGAACGCTGAGTGCGGGGCGATCATCCAGGTCATAGGAGCGGGGTCCGGACGGACCTTCGACATCGACGCCGCCCGCTACGGCAAGATCGTGCTGCTGGTCGACGCCGATGTGGACGGGGCCCATATCCGCATCCTGCTGCTGACGCTGTTCCAGCGGTACATGCGTCCCATGGTCGAGGCGGGGCGGGTCTTCGCGGCGGTGCCCCCGCTGCACCGGATCGAGCTGGTCCAGCCGAAGAAGGGCCAGGACAAGTACATCTACACGTACTCGGACAACGAACTGCGCCAGCGCCTGCTCGAGCTCCAGCGGAAGAACGTCCGGTACAAGGACTCGATCCAGCGCTACAAGGGTCTGGGCGAGATGGACGCCGACCAACTGGCGGAGACGACGATGGACCCGCGCCACCGCACCCTGCGAAGGATCAACATCGGCGATCTGGAATCGTCGGAGAAGGTCTTCGACCTGCTGATGGGCAACGAAGTGGCGCCCCGCAAGGAGTTCATCACCAGCTCGGCAGCCACGCTGGACCGCTCGCGCATCGACGTCTGAGACCGCGACCTGCCCGGCATGCCGCCGGATCGAGCCGTTGTCTCCACCCACGGGTGGAGACAACGGCTCCACCCGTGATCCACCCCTCGGCCGATCTGCCGAGCGGTCCGTTTCCGTAGCGTCGGATTGTCAGCACTTTCCGCAACTCGGAGGCGCCCATGTCCGGGCTCGTCAACGTCCTGGTGATCGTCGCGGTCATCGCTCTCGTCGTGGTGCGCCAGTGCTCGGCGCAGCGGATCGCCGGCGACCGCCGCTGGTGGGTCCTGCCGGGAGTACTGCTGGTCATGGCCCTGCGCGAGCCCGGACTCGTGGATCCGCGACATGAGGCGCTGTCCGTCGTCGTCCTGTGCGCCGAGCTGGCCGTGGGCCTGGTCACCGGTGCCGGCTGGGCCTGGACCACCCGGCTGCGACGGGCCGAGGACGGGACCCTCTGGGGCAAGGGCACCAGGGCGACCGCGTACGTCTGGTGCGCGGGCCTGACGCTGCGAGCGGGCTTGTACGGGTTTGCCGCGGCCATGGGCATACATCAGGGCACGCCCGCCCTGATGACGGCTCTCGCGGTCACCTTGCTGGTGCGCGGCGGCATCCTGGCCCGCCGGGCCGCGGAGATACCGGAGCCCGGCCGTGGATCTGCCGAGGGCATGAGCTTCCGGCCTACGTGGAAGGACCGTGTGTGACAGCCGCTGCCTGGACGAGCTGGCCGTCGAAGGAGGCCCTCGCGCGTGAGACGCGTCCCCGGTCGCGGACCGTCATCAGCCGGTTGGTGCGGACGGTCGGGCTGATCACCCTCATGCTCTGGGGGACTTTCGCGGATGGGCCGTTCGGCCCGTGGGAGATCGTGGCCGGCGTCGTCGGGGTGGCAGGTTGCGCCGCGGTCGCCATCGCCTTCTTCCGCGCCAGCCTGCAGAACCGCCTGTGGCCGTCGCTCGCCCTGCTGTTCCTGCTGATGCTTGCGGCGTTCGGGGCGCAGCAGGCGGGGGCCGAGGTGCCGGCGACGGTGCTCTGGTGCGGCTGCGCCGTCACCGCGTTGGAGCGGCTTCCACTGCGCGCAGGTGTTCCGTCCACGGCGGTGGCGCTCATCGCGTATGCCGTGGTGAACACCGACGACTGGCTGACCACGGCCGTGACCACGGTCGGGCTCTGCCTCGCGGGGTACGTACTGCGGCTGGACGCCGAGGCCCGTGGAAGCGCGCAGCGCCTTCTGGCACAGGAGCGTGCCGCACGGGTGGCGGAGGCCGAGACGGCGGCCCTGGACGAGCGGTCCAGGATCGCCCGGGAGATCCATGACGTGCTCGCGCACAGCCTTTCCGCCCAGCTGGTGCACCTGGAGGCGGCCCGGCTGCTCATCGAGAGGGAGCCTGCCGGGGACTTCCGGGACGAGGTGCTGCGGCGGGTGGTCGCCGCTCGTTCCATGGCCCGTGAGGGGCTCGCGGAGACCCGCCAGGCGCTCTCTGCCCTGCGCGGGGAAGTGGCGCCCGTGGAGGAGTTCCTGCGGCAGCTGGTGGCGGCCGAGCCGGTCGAGGTCAGGGTGGTAGGTGAGCGGCGGACGCTGACCGCCGAGGCCTCGCAGACGGTCCGGCGCGTGGCGCAGGAGGCACTCACCAACGTGCGCAAGCACGCACCGGGGGCCGGCGTGCTGATCAGGCTGGAGTATCAGCCGGACGCCATTGCCCTGGACGTCAGTGATTCGGGTGGGGGCGGCGCCGGGGGAGAGCTCGCTGTCAGTGGCTCCGGCTACGGTCTGCTGGGGATGAGGGAACGGGCCGAACTGCTGGGCGGCAGTCTGGAGGCCGGTCCAGGCGAGGAGGGGTTCGTGGTGAGTCTGCGAGTGCCCGCGTGACCGCGCGGGTGGTGGTCGCCGACGATCAGTCGGTGGTGCGTGAGGGGATCGTCATGCTGCTGGGGCTGCTGCCCGGGATCGAGGTGGTCGGATCGGCGAAGGACGGGGAGGAAGCCGTCGCTCTGGTCGCCGAGCACGCCCCGGACGTTGTCCTGATGGATTTGCGGATGCCCCGCTGCGACGGGGTCGAGGCGACGCGCCGCATCCGCAAGGAATTCCCCGGCACACAGGTCGTGGTGCTGACGACCTTCGATGACGACGACTCGCTCTTCCCGGCGCTCCGGGCTGGGGCCCGTGGATACCTGACGAAGGACGCGGGGGGTGACGAGATCGTGCGGGCCGTCGAGGCCGTGCTCTCCGGGGAGGCGGGGCTCTCGCCCGCCATTCAGCGCCGTCTGCTGGAACAGGTCACGGAGGGCCCGCTGCCGCGGGCGGTGAACGATGTGCCGGAGCTGCCCGACGGGATGACGCCCCGTGAAGCCGAGGTGCTCGTGCTGATCGCCGACGGGATGTCCAACGCGGAGATCGCCCGGAGCCTCCACATTTCACAGGCCACCGTGAAGAGCCACATCAACAACCTGTTCGCCAAGGCCGGGCTCCGCGACCGGGCCCAGGCGGTCCGCTATGCGTACGTTCGAGGGATCGCACAGCCGCCCGGGACAACCTTCACCTGAAGAGGTGAAGTCCGGGGAATGATGTGCCCGGGATCTTCCCGATCTGCCCATTCTTGAGTACGCGGCCGAAGTGGTCCGTGGACAAGGGGAGTTGTTCGGTGGAGAAGGAAGCAGGGCGCGAAGCCGCAGGGATGCGGCTCGACGACCCGTGGTACGACGCGCTGGCCTCCGGATGGGGGGAGCTGGACGGCACGGGAAGCTTTGCGCCCGCTGCGGTGCCCGTCCCCGCCACACCCGGGCGCGGTCCCAGCGCGGCGGAGATCTACCTGGAGGTGCAGCACAGCGAGGCATTCCAGGAAGTGCGCCGCCGGTACCGGCGATTCGTCGTCCCCGCCACCCTCGCCTTCCTCGTCTGGTATCTCGCCTACGTCGTCACGGCGGTCACCGCACCCGGCCTGATGGCCCGTCCGGTGGCGGGCGCGGTCAACGTCGCCATGGTCGCGGGGCTCGGGCAGTTCCTCACCACGTTCCTGCTGACCGGGGCGTACGCACGGCATGCGCGGCTGCGCAGAGACCGGGCCGCGCTCGATCTGCGCTGGGACACCCAGGAGATGACGCGGGGGATCGGACGTTGAGCGGGAACCATCAGACCCTGGCGCTCCTGCTGTTCAGCGCCTTCATCGCCGTCACCCTCGGCATCACGACCTGGGTCAGCCGCAACCGGCAGGGATCGGCCGAGGAGTTCTACGCGGGCGGGCGGTTGTTCTCCCCCATGGAGAACGGTTTCGCCATCGCCGGCGACTACATGTCCGCCGCCTCATTCCTCGGTATTTCCGGGGTGATCGCCCTCTACGGCTACGACGGCATGCTCTACTCGGTCGGCTTCCTGGTCGCCTGGCTCGTCGTGCTGCTGCTCGTGGCGGAACTCGTCCGCAACTGCGGCCGGTTCACCCTCGCCGACGTGGTGGCGGCCCGCATGGCGGAGCGCCCGGTCCGGATCGCGGCGGGGACGTCGTCCGTCACCGTCTCCGTGCTCTACCTGGTGGCCCAGATGGTGGGGGCGGGCAGCCTTGTCGCACTGCTCCTCGGCGGGACGAGCGGCGCCGCGCGGTCCTGGACGGTCATCGGAGTCGGGGCACTGATGGTGGTCTACGTGTCGCTCGGCGGCATGCGCGCCACCACGTGGATCCAGATCGTCAAGGCCGTACTGCTGATGGCGGGCACCGTGGTGCTCACCGTGCTGGTCCTGGTGCACTTCCACGGAAACTTCAACGAGTTGCTCAACTCCGCCGCCGACCGCAGCGGTAACGGCAAGGATTTCCTCTCGCCCGGACTGCGTTATGGCGGAAGCTTGACGGCGCGCGTCGACTTCATCAGCCTGGGGCTGGCCCTGGTGCTCGGCACGGCGGGCCTCCCGCACATCCTGTCCCGCTTCTACACCGTGCCCACGGCCCGTGCGGCCCGGCGGTCCGTCGTCTGGTCCATCGGCCTCATCGGCAGCTTCTACCTGATGACGATCGTGCTCGGGTTCGGAGCGGCGGCTCTGGTCGGCTCCGCCGAGGTACGGGAGTCGAACCCCGCC
Source organism: Streptomyces sp. OR43 (assembly GCF_008042275.1). Lineage (GTDB taxonomy): Bacteria > Actinomycetota > Actinomycetes > Streptomycetales > Streptomycetaceae > Streptomyces. The sequence continues at coordinate 3,920,873 of NZ_RDBK01000043.1, forward strand.
GGGAACACGGCCGTTCCGCTCCTTGCCCTGGTCCTCGGCGGCGGTGAGGGTTCGACGGGGGGAACGATTCTGTTCGCGGTGGTCGCCGCCATCGCCTTCGCGACCATCCTCGCCGTCGTCGCCGGTATCACTCTCGCCTCGTCCGCGTCCGTCGCCCACGACCTCTACGCCTCGCTCAGGCGACCGGGGTCCCGCCAGTACAGCGAGGTCGCCGTGGCGCGCGTCGCAGCGGCCGGGATCGGGGTGGCCGCCATCGGGCTGGGGCTGCTCGCCCAGGATCTGAACGTGGCGTTCCTCGTGGGCCTGGCCTTCGCGGTCGCCGCATCGGCGAACCTGCCGGTACTGCTCTTCTCACTGTTCTGGCGGAAGTTCACCACGCGCGGGGCGGTCTGGTCGGTCTACGGCGGTCTGCTTCCCGCCGTGGCGCTCGTCCTGATCTCCCCGGTCGTCTCGGGCAGCCCCACCTCGCTGTTCCCCGGAGTGGACTTCCAGCTCTTCCCGTTGGAGAACCCCGGCCTCGTCTCCATCCCGCTGGGCTTCCTGGCCGGCTGGGTCGGCACGGTCACCTCGGCAGAGCCGCCCGACGAGGCCAAGCACGCGGAGACCGAGGTACGTGCGCTGACGGGAGCCGGCGCGGTGTGACCGGACGCATCCCGGGACCGGATCGGACCGGGACCGGATCGGACCGGGACCGGATCGGACCGGGACCGGATCGGACAGGGACCGGATCGCACCGGGCGGCGACCCGATTGGCCCGGCGGGGACCGGATCGGACGGGAACGGAACAGGGCTCGGGGCCTTCGGCGTCACCAGGTCGTGGCGAGCCACGCCGCTGCTGCGGCCAGCGCGATCAGCGCGGCGTTGAGACCGGTTTCCTTGGCCTCTCCCCGGGACAGGTGCAGGGCGCCTGCCAGCACCTGGAGCAGGAGCAGGCCGAGCGCCGCAGCCATCGCCAGGACCGGCGCGATGCCCGTGAGCGGCGGCAGCACCAGACCGGCCGCCCCAAGGATCTCGACGACGCCGATGACCCGGACCTGCCACATCGGAACCGTGTCCACCCAGCCCATCATGGGCGCCAGCCGCTCCTGGCTCTGGACGGCCTTCTTGCCACCCGCGTACAGATAGAAGGCCGCCAGGAGCCCGGCGACGATCCAGTAGGTGATTTCCATGGTGGTCCTCCGTCACGGTTACGATGCGTAAGTAAGCACATGATCGGTGACTGTCGGAACGCTTACAAAAGGCACACGGGTGTGCCTGGCGAACAGGGGGCGACGATGTCGAAGTACCGCCACAGCTGTCTCATCCGTGGTGACGGAGGCCGGGCGATCCGCGGCATCCTGGACCGTATCGGCGACAAATGGACCCTGCTGGTGGTCGCCACCCTCGACGGTGAACGCATGCGCTTCACCGAGCTCCAGCAGCGCATTCCCGGCATCTCGCAGCGCATGCTCACCCGCACGGTCCGGCACCTGGAGCGCGACGGCCTGGTGTCCCGCACGGTGTTCCCCGAGGTTCCGCCGCGGGTCGAGTACGAACTCACCGCGAGGGGACGCACCCTGATCGAGCCCGCCGTGAAGCTGGCCGAGTGGGCCGTCGACAACAACCCCGGCATCGAACAGAGCCAGACGACCTACGACTCCGAGCACCGCACGGCGTAGGGCTTCTCGTTCGGATCAGGCCTGATCCGAACGGAACAGCGGGGTGCGGCGGTCACCGGCCGCCGCCGGCCACCCACGCGTAGCGGTGTTCGGGGCGCCCGGTCTCCCCGTACCGCAGGGTCAGCCGGACGCGGCCCGAGCGTTCCAGGAGTTTCAGGTACCGCTGGGCCGTCTGCCGGCTCATCCCGGCGCTCTCCGCGATCTCCTGGGCGGAGAGCGGGCCGTCCGCGCCGCGCAGTGCCTGGCGGACGAGTTCGGCCGTCGTGGCCGAGTGCCCCTTGGGCAGATCGGGCTCGCCTGCCGCCCACAGGGCGCCGAAGAGCCGGTCCACCTCGCCCTGCTCGGCCTCGCCACCGCTTTCGAGGGAGCTGCGCAGCGCGGCATAGGCCTCCAGCTTCGTCCGCAGCCCCGCATACGTGAACGGCTTCACCAGATACTGCAGGGCGCCCTGGCGCATGGCTTCCTGCACGGTGGCGACATCGCGCGCCGCAGTCACCATGATCACGTCGGTGCGGTGACCGAGGCGGCGCAGTTCCCGCACCACGGCCAGGCCGGTGCGGTCGGGCATGTAATGGTCCAGCAGGATCAGATCGACCGGGCGTTCCCCGACCGCGGCAAGGGCGTCAGCGGCGCTGTGCGCCTGGGCCGCCACCCGGAAGCCGGGCACCTTCGAGACGTAGGCCGCATTGATCCGCGCGACACGGACGTCGTCGTCGACGACCAGGACCTCGATCACTGCGCCGCTCCCGCCTTGTCGGATTCCGTTTCGGTCATGGCCTCGGGAAGGACGACGGCGAATACGGCGCCGCCCTCGTCCGCCACGTCCACCGCCACGCTGCCGCCCTGCCGCTCGGCCAGTCGCCGCACCAGGGCGAGCCCGAGCCCGCGCTTGCCGTGCGCCGGAACCTCCTTGGTCGACCAGCCCTCGGTGAAGATCGTTTCGCGCTGTTCCGGCGGGACGCCGGGGCCGCTGTCGCGGACCCAGAGCATCACCGTACGGCCCTCGGCGTGCAGACCCACCTCGATCAGGGCACCGGCCGTTCCCGCGGCCGCGTCCAGCGCGTTGTCGACCAGGTTGCCGACGATCGTCACCAGCCCGCGCGGGTCGACGAGCCGGTCCGGAAGCAGGCTGTCGGGCGCCGTGCGCAGAGCCACGCCGCGCTCCGCGGCGACCGTGGCCTTGCCCACCAGCAGTGCGGCGAGGAGCGGGTCACGGACCTTCTCGGTGATCTGTTCCGCGGTGGCCCGGTGGACGCCGACCACCTCGGTGACGAACTCCCTCGCGTCCTCGTGCAGCTCCAGCTCCAGCAGGCCGAGGAGCGTGTGCAGGCGGTTGGCGTGCTCGTGGTCCTGGGCGCGCAGCGCGTCGATCAGCCCGCGGGTGGAGTCGAGCTCGCGGCCGAGGTGTTCGAGCTCGGTGCGGTCGCGGAGGGTGACGACGGCTCCTCCGTCGGCTGTCGGCATCCGGTTGGCGAGCAGCACCCTGCTGCCGCGGACGGTCAGCAGGTCCTCGCCGGACACGTCGCCGGCCAGCACATCGGCGGTCCGCCCGGTGCCGAACACCTCGGCCAGCGGACGGCCCGACGCTTCGGGGCCGACCCCGAGCAGCCGCTGCGCCTCGTCGTTCAGCAGCCGGACCCGACCGCCGCGGTCGAGTGCGACCACTCCTTCCCGGATGCCGTGCAGCATGGCCTCGCGCTCCGCCAGCAGCGCGGCGATGTCGGAGAAGGCGAGGTCATGGGTCTGCCGTTGCAGGCGCCGGGAGATCAGGTAGGCGGCGAGCGCACCCACGGCCAGGGCCCCGCCCGCGTAGGCGAGCAAGCCGGGGATCGCCGCGAGGAGCCGGGCCCGGACGCTGTCGTACGCGATCCCCACGGAGACCGCACCCGCGATGTTCCCGGACAAGTCGCGCAACGGCACCTTGCCCCGTGCCGAGCGCCCCAGGGTGCCGCTGTCGATCTCCATCACGTCCTGGCCCGCTAGCGCCTGGCCGGGATCGGTGGAGACGGTCCGCCCGATCCGGGACCGGTCGGGATGTGACCAGCGCACCCCGCGGCGGTCCATCACGACGACGTACTCGGCGCCCGTGGCCCGCCTGATCCGCTCCGCCGCGGTCTGCACGGCGCCGCCGGGCGTCGGGTCCGTGGCGAGCAGCGCCTCGGCGATCTGCGGCTGGGCGGCCGTGCTCTGCGCGATGGACAGGGCCCGGCGCATCGCCTGGTCGTCGAGTTGTGCGCTGAGGGGTGCCAGAAAGAGACCGGTGGCTAGTACGGTGACGCCGGTGGCGATGGCCAGCTGCATCAGCAGCACCTGCGAGAAGACCCGCTGGGGCCAGCCGAGCCGGCGCGGCCTCCTGGCCGTGGGCGGTGGGGCGCTCATCGTATGAACGGTAGAGGGCGTTCGGGCGCTTTCCGAAATTCGTCTCGATTCCCGTTCCACGCAATCGGCTTGCGCTTCTTGCGCTAATCTTGCGCACATGACGCGACGACTTGCTCAGGTGGCACAGAAGGTTGGAGTCAGCGAGGCCACGGTCAGCCGGGTGCTCAACGGCAAGCCGGGCGTTTCCGACGCCACGCGGCAGGCCGTCCTGTCCGCCCTGGACGTCCTCGGCTACGAGCGCCCGACCCAGCTGCGCGGCGAACGGGCCCGCCTGGTCGGGCTGGTCCTGCCCGAGCTGCAGAACCCGATCTTCCCGGCCTTCGCCGAGGTGGTCGGCGGTGCGCTCGCCCAGCAGGGCCTGACCCCGGTGCTGTGCACCCAGACCAAGGGCGGGGTCTCCGAGGCGGACTACGTCGAGCTGCTCCTTCAGCAGCAGGTGTCGGGCGTGGTCTTCGCCGGTGGCCTCTACGCCCAGGCGGACGCCCCGCACGACCACTACAAGGTGCTGGCCGACCGAAAGATCCCCGTCGTCCTGATCAACGCGGCCATCGCCCACCTCGGCTTTCCCTGTGTCTCCTGCGACGACTCCGTGGCCGTCGAGCAGGCATGGCGCCATCTGGTCTCGCTGGGTCACGAGCGCATCGGTCTGGTGCTCGGTCCCTCGGACCACATGCCCTCGCAGCGCAAGCTGACCGCTGCCCGGGCGCTCGCCGAGGCATCCGGCGCGGCCATCCCGGACGAGTGGGTGGCCAGGGCGATGTTCTCGCTGGAGGGCGGGCAGGCGGCCGCCATGCGGCTGCTGGAGCAGGGAGTCACCGGATTCATCTGCGCCAGCGACCCGCTCGCGCTGGGAGCGGTCCGGGCGGCCCGCCGCCGGGGCCTCTCGGTGCCCGAGGACGTCTCTGTCGTGGGCTACGACGACTCGGCGTTCATGAACTGCACCGAGCCGCCGCTCACCACCGTGCGTCAGCCGATCGAGGCCATGGGGCGGGCCGCCGTCGAACTGCTCTCGGTGCAGATCGGAGGCCGTAAGGTGCCGTCCGACGAGCTGCTCTTCGAGCCGGAACTGGTGGTGCGGGGCTCGACGGCCCAGCCCCCGCGCAGCGCTTCCCGCTGAGAGTCGAGAATTTACACAGCGGCCATCGTCTATTGCGAGACGGCTCCATGGCTCATGGGGAGCGGCTGGGGCGGCCGGGGGCCGGTGTACTGACCGCTGGGGCGCATGCGCAGCGGGCGCTCCCCGTACTCCTCCAGGGCGTGCGCGATCCAGCCCGCCGTGCGCGAGATCGCGAACACCGTCTCGCCCGCTTCCGAGGCCATGCCCGAGGAGACGGACAGGACGGCGAGCGCCAGATCGACATTGGCGTGCAGCGGTGTGTGCCGGGTGGTCGTGGCGACGACGTCACGGGCGGCAGCCAGAGCGGGCGCGGCCCGTGGCACCTCGGCGAGCAGCGCGAACAAGGTGCGGGCCCGGGGGTCCTCGCCGGCGTAGAGCCGGTGGCCGAGTCCCGGGATCCGGCGTCCGCTGCGCAGATGGTCCGCGACCACCGGGGCTGCCCCACCCCGCTCCAGGACCTCGGTCAGCATGCGGTGCGCCAGCCCGCTCGCGGCGCCGTGCAGAGGGCCCTCCAGCACCCCGAGCCCCGCGGAGACCACGGCGTACGGGTGGGCGCGGGCGGAGGCGGCGACCCGCGCCGCCAGGGTGGAGGCGGCCAGGTCGTGGTCGATCAGCAGCCCCAGAGCCGTGTCCAGCACGGCCAGTGACGCCTCGTCGTCTGGGCGGCCGGTGAGTTTCGGCCAGAGTTGACGGGCGAGACCGGGGGGCGAGGCCTCCGCCGGCGCCTCCTCCTCCCCGGCAACCGTCGGCAGCGCGGCCGCCAGGGTCGGGATCAGGCTCCGCGCGCCGCCGAGCACCGCCTCGCGCGACAGATCGAATCGGAGTGGATCGGCCGCCGCGGCCGCGACGACCGCCACCCGCAGCCGGTCGGTCGAGCCGCAGTGGGCGGGCAGTGCGCCGACCGCACGGCGGGCCGCGGCGAGCGTCTCGGCCGGCGCCGTGAAACGCATGCCGGGCCGCAGGTCCCCGGTCCACAGCCACTCCGCGACCTCCTCGTACGTATGACGCCGGGCCAGATCCGTGGCGTCCACGCCCCGGAAGAAGTACCGGTCGCTTCCGATGAGCGTGATGCCGGTGGGGAAGGACAGTGCGCCGGCCGTCGCGGTGGGTTCCCTGCGGCCCGTACGCCGTGCCAGGGCGTCGACCTCCGCCGCGTCGAAGGTGCTGCCGCGCCCGCCGGGGGCGCGGTTGCTGCTGAGCTGCCCCCGGCTCACGTACGCGTACACCGTCTCGGGCTTCACACCCAGGCGCTCGGCCGTCTCCCGCGTGGTGAGCCGCTGCGTCGATGGCTCGGTGAAGCCGGTCGCGCCCGATTGATCCGTCATGGTGCCCACCGTATCCATATTGATTCAATCAACATTGACAGATCTTCAGTCAAGCATGGACAGTCGAATCAATGCCAACCCCAACCGGAATGTCCATGGAGGAAGCAATGACGACCATCACCCCCACACCGCTCGACGTCCCCCGGGGCCTCGCCGGTGTCGTCGTCACGGATACCGCGCTCGGTGACGTCCGGGGCCGAGAGGGCTTCTACCACTACCGGGAGTACTCGGCGATCGAGCTGGCGCGGACCCGCAGCTTCGAGGACGTCTGGTACCTGATGACCGAGGGCGAGCTGCCAGGCCCCGCGGCCCGCGCCGACTTCGCCACCCGCACCGCAGCGCTGCGCAGGCTGCCCGCCGAGGTCCGCGACGCGCTGCCGGCCATAGCCCGCGCGGGCGCGGCGGCCGGCCCCCTCGCGGGGCTGCGCACGGCACTCTCCCTGCTCGGCGCCTCGGCCGGCTTCCGGCCCGTGTACGACATCGACGCGGACCGGCGCCGCGGCGACGCCCTGACCGCGTGCGCCGCCGTTCCCACCGTGCTGACCGCCCTGTACCGCCTCGGCCGCGGCCTCGAACCGGTGGAACCCCGCGACGACCTGCCTTACGCGGCCAACTACCTCTACATGCTGACCGGTTCCGTGCCGGACGCCGACCGGGTCAGGGCGGTGGAGCAGTACCTGATCTCCACCGTCGACCACGGTTTCAACGCCTCCACCTTCACCGGCCGGGTCGTGGCCTCCACCGGAGCGGACATCGCCGCCTGCCTGGTGGCCGCCGTCGGCGCCCTGTCCGGACCGCTGCACGGCGGTGCGCCCAGCCGCGCCCTCGACACCCTGGACGCCATCGGCACGCCCGACCGCATCGACGGCTGGATCCGCGAGCGGGTGCTGGCCGGTGACCGGATCATGGGCTTCGGGCACCCGGTCTACCGCACCGAGGACCCGCGTTCACGCATGCTGAGGTCCATCGCCCAGGGTTTCGGCGGCCCGCTCGTGGACTTCGCCGTAGAGGTGGAACGGCAGGTCGAGGCGATCCTCGCCGAGCTCAAGCCGGGGCGCGAACTGCACACCAACGTGGAGTTCTACGCCGGAGTGGTCATGGAGCTGTGCGGGCTGCCGCGCGAGATGTTCACCCCGACCTTCTGCTCGGCACGGGTCGTCGGCTGGAGCGCCAATATCCTGGAGCAGGCGGAGGACTCGAAGATCATCCGCCCGGCGGCCCGGTATGCCGGTCCGCCCCCGCCCCAGCCGGTCCCGGCYGTGTGACACCGCAGGAAGGCCCCCGTTGAACGCGTCGCCCCCGCCCCGCAGCCGGCAGATCCCCGTCATCGTCCTCGCCGGATTCCTCGGATCCGGCAAGACGACGCTGCTCAACCACCTCCTGCGCCATCGCGCGGGAAACCGCATCGGGGTGATCGTCAACGACTTCGGGTCCATCGAGATCGACGCCATGACCGTCTCCGGGCAGGTCGGCTCCACCGTCTCGCTGGGCGGCGGCTGTCTGTGCTGTGCGGTCGACGTGAGCGAACTGGACACCTACCTGGAGACCCTGACCCGCCCCGCCGCCCGCCTCGACGTGATCGTCATCGAGGCGAGCGGGCTCGCGGAACCCCAGGAACTCGTACGGATGCTCCTGGCCAGCGACAACCCGCACATCGTGTACGGGGGACTGGTCGAGGTCGTGGACGCCGCCGAGTTCGGGGCGACCCGGAAGCGCCATCCCGAGATCGACCGGCACCTCGCCGTCGCCGACCTCGTCGTCCTGAACAAGACGGACCGGGCCGGTGAGCAGGAGCGCGCGCAGGTCCGGGAAGCCGTTGAGGCGACCGGCAGCACGGCGGCCGTCATCCACGCCACGTACGGACGCGTCGACCCGGAGCTGCTCTTCGATCCCGCGCTGCGGCCCGAAGGCGAGGAGAAGGCGCGCCAGCTCACCTTCGAGGACCTGTACGTGGAGGAGCACGCCGGGGAAACGCACCACGGGGAACACCTGCACACGGCGTACGAGAGCGTCGACTTCACCTCCGACGTACCCCTCGACCCGCGTCGGACGATGGAGTTCCTGGACTCCCGGCCCGAGGGGCTCTACCGCATCAAGGGCTATGTCGACTTCGGTGCGGGCGACGTGGACCACGCGTACGCGGTCCACGCCGTCGGCCGGTTCCTGCGGTTCGCTCCGAGGTCCTGGACGCGCGGCGAGCCGCGGCTGACACGGCTCGTCCTGATCGGTTCCGGTATCGACGCCGATGCCCTGCGCAAGGAGCTGGAAGGCTGCCGGACAGTGGACGAGCAGGGACGGGAAACGGCGCAGGACGCCCCACACGAGCGAGCCATGTGGGGCGTCCTGCGCTACGTGCAACAGCCCGGCGACGACGACGCGTAGCGCCGGATCCGCCGGGCCCGCGGCCTACACGGGGCCCGCGATCACCGCGACCGGGCTCTCCAGCGGCGTCCCCGAACCGTCGCGCCGCGGATCGGCCGCGGGCAGCGAGGCCGGGGTGCCGTTCTTCTGCGCGGCGCGGGCCGGCGTCGCACCCGCCCAGGCGAACACCAGCACGTCCTCGCCCTTCAGGAACCGCTGGCAGCGCACTCCGCCGGTGGCCCGGCCCTTGCGCGGATACTGGTCGAACGGGGTGAGCTTGCACGTCAGCACCGAATCGTCCAGCGTGCCGTGCGAACCCGCGACCGTGAACACCACGGCGTCCACCGCCGGATCCACCGCCGCGAACGAGAGCACCACCGCGCCCTCGGTGAGCTTGACGCCCGCCATGCCGCCGGCCGGACGCCCCTGCGGGCGCACCTGCGCCGCCGGGTAGCGCAGCAACTGCGCGTCCGAGGTGATGAAGACCAGGTCCTCCTCACCGGTCCGCAGCTCCGCGGCACCGACGATCCGGTCACCGTCCTTGAGGCTGATGACCTCCAGTTCGTCCTTGTTGGCGGGATAGTCGGGCACCACACGCTTCACGACGCCCTGGAGGGTGCCGATCGCCAGGCCCGGCGAGGACTCGTCGAGCGTGGTGAGGCAGATGACCTCCTCGTCCGCCTCCAGCGTGAGGAACTCCCCGACCATGGCCCCGCCCGACAGGTTGGGTGCCGCGTGGGTGTCCGGAAGCTGCGGCAGGTCGATCACCGCGAGCCGCAGCAGCCGCCCGGTGGACGTCACGACGCCGACATCGCCGCGCGCCGTGGCCGGCACCGCCGACACGATCACGTCGTGCTTGGCCCGCTTGGCGTCCTCGGCGAACACGATCGGGTCGTCGTTGGCCGTACGCGCCAGCAGTCCGGTCGAGGACAGCAGGACCCGGCAGGGGTCGTCCGCCACCTCCAGCGGAACCGAGGCGACCTGCGAACCGGCCGACTCCAGCAGCACGGTGCGCCGGTCGGTGCCGAACTTCTTGGCGACCGAGGCCAGTTCCGTGGAGACGAGCTTGCGCAGCTCGGCGTCCGATTCGAGGATCGCGGTCAGCTCGGCGATCTCGGCGTTGAGCCGGTCACGCTCGCTCTCCAGCTCGATCCGGTCGAACCGGGTCAGCCGGCGCAGCGGGGTGTCCAGGATGTACTGGGTCTGGATCTCGCTCAGGGAGAAGTGCTCGATGAGCCGCTCCTTGGCCTGCGCCGAGTTGTCGCTGGAGCGGATGAGGCGGATGACCTCGTCGATGTCGATCAGCGCGACGAGGAGGCCCTCGACCAGGTGCAGCCGGTTGCGGCGCTTGGTCCGGCGGAACTCGCTGCGCCGGCGCACCACGTCGAAGCGGTGGTCGAGATAGACCTCCAGCAACTCCTTGAGGCCCAGCGTGAGCGGCTGTCCGTCGACCAGCGCCACGTTGTTGATGCCGAAGGACTCCTCCATCGGCGTCAGCTTGTAGAGCTGCTCCAGCACGGCCTCGGGAACGAAGCCGTTCTTGATCTCGATGACCAGACGCAGTCCGTGCGAGCGGTCGGTGAGGTCCTTGACGTCGGCGATGCCCTGCAGCTTCTTCGCCGAGACCAGGTCCTTGATCTTGGCGATCACCTTCTCCGGGCCGACGGTGAACGGCAGTTCGGTGACGACCAGGCCCTTGCGGCGCGGCGTGACGTTCTCCACGGTGACCGTGGACCGGATCTTGAACGAGCCGCGGCCGGCCGTGTAGGCGTCCTTGATGCCGCCCAGGCCCACGATCCGGCCGCCGGTCGGCAGGTCGGGACCGGGGACGAACCGCATCAGGGTCTCCAGGTCCGCACCCGGATGCTTGATGAGATGGCGGGCGGCGGCGATGACCTCGCCCAGGTTGTGCGGCGGCATGTTGGTCGCCATGCCGACCGCGATCCCGGTCGTGCCGTTGACCAGGAGGTTCGGATAGGCGGCCGGGAGGACGACCGGTTCCTGCTCCTGGCCGTCGTAGTTCGACTGGAAGGAGACGGTTTCCTCGTCGATCGACTCCGTCATCAGCGACGTCGCGTCGGCCATCCGGCATTCGGTGTACCGCATGGCGGCCGGCGGGTCGTCGTTGCCGAGCGAGCCGAAGTTTCCGTGCCCGTCGACGAGGGGGAGCCGCATGGAGAACGGCTGCGCCATCCGCACCAGCGCATCGTAGATCGACGCGTCGCCGTGCGGGTGGAGCTTACCCATGACCTCGCCGACCACACGGGCGCACTTCACGAAGCCGCGGTCCGGGCGCAGGCCCATCTCGTTCATCTGGTACACGATGCGTCGGTGCACCGGCTTCATGCCGTCACGGGCGTCCGGCAGGGCCCGTGAGTAGATCACCGAGTACGCGTACTCGAGGAAGGAGCCCTGCATTTCGTCGACGACGTCGATGTCGAGGATCTTCTCCTCGAAGTCGACCGGCGGCGGGGTCTTCGTGCTGCGGCGGGCCATCGCTGCTGCGACTCCTTCACGGATTCTGTTCGGGCAACCTCAGGTTCTGACGCGCACCATTGTGGACCGCCCCACTGACAACGCGGACCTCGACCCGTCCCAAAGGGCGTTCTCCACCCGCGCCGAGGCGCTCGGGACCCTCTTTCCCGCTAACTTTCGCGGCACGGGAACTTCGCCAGGTGCTGGTGCGCTTGCTTACAGTGGCAGGTCTCGCAGTAAAACCAGTATCGCGATCGAAGGGACGTACATGCCCATGGGTCACACGGCCACAGCCCAGGCCGGCTCCGGCGGCTTGACAGCGACCGAGCACCGTCTGGCCAACGGCCTGCGCGTGGTGCTCTCCGAGGACCATCTGACCCCGGTCGCCGCGGTGTGCCTCTGGTACGACGTCGGTTCGCGCCACGAGGTCAAGGGACGCACGGGTCTGGCTCACCTCTTCGAGCACCTGATGTTCCAGGGCTCCGGCCAGGTCAAGGGGAACGGACACTTCGAACTGGTGCAGGGCGCCGGCGGTTCCCTCAACGGGACCACCAGCTTCGAGCGGACCAACTACTTCGAGACGATGCCGACGCACCAGCTGGAGCTGGCCCTGTGGCTCGAGGCCGACCGGATGGGCTCGCTGCTCGCCGCGCTCGACGACGAGTCCATGGAGAACCAGCGCGACGTCGTCAAGAACGAGCGCCGCCAGCGCTACGACAACGTCCCGTACGGCACCGCCTTCGAGAAGCTGACGGCGCTCGCCTACCCGGAGGGCCACCCGTACCACCACACCCCGATCGGCTCGATGGCCGACCTGGACGCGGCGACGCTCGAGGACGCGCGGACCTTCTTCCGTACGTACTACGCGCCCAACAACGCCGTGCTCTCCGTCGTCGGCGACATCGACCCCGAGCGCACGCTCGCCTGGATCGAGAAGTACTTCGGCAGCATCCCCTCGCACGACGGCAAGCAGCCGCCGCGCGACGGCGCGCTGCCCGAGATCATCGGCGGCCAGCTGCGCGAGGAGGTCCGCGAGGAGGTTCCGGCGCGTGCGCTGATGGCCGCCTACCGGCTGCCGCACGACGGGACCCGCGAGTGCGACGCCGCGGACCTCGCCCTGACCGTGCTGGGCGGTGGCGAGTCGTCCCGGCTGCACAACCGCCTGGTACGGCGCGACCGGACGGCCGTCGCCGCCGGATTCGGGCTGCTGCGCCTGGCGGGCGCGCCCTCGCTCGGCTGGCTGGACGTCAAGACGTCCGGCGGTGTAGAGGTGGCGCAGATCGAGACCGCGGTCGACGAGGAGCTGGCCCGGTTCGCCGAGGAAGGCCCCACGCCCGAGGAGATGGAGCGCGCTCAGGCGCAGTTGGAGCGCGAGTGGCTGGACCGCCTCGGTACGGTCGCGGGCCGCGCCGACGAACTGTGCCGCTTCGCCGTGCTGTTCGGTGACCCGCAGCTCGCCCTGACCGCCGTGCACCGGGTGCTCGACGTGACCGCCGAGGAGGTCAAGGCGGCCGCCAGGGCCCAGCTGCGGCCGGACAACCGGGCGGTGCTGGTGTACGAGCCGGTCGAGCCCGCCGACGCCGCCGAAGAGGCGGACGCCGCCACCGACACCGACGCGCACGAAGGGGCGGACAAGTGACCGACGCTGCCGCGACTGGAGTTTCGATGGAGTACCACCCGCAGCCCGCCCCCGGCGTGGCCAGGCCCTGGGCCTTCCCCGCGCCCGAGCGCGGCTCGCTGCCCAACGGCCTCACGGTGCTGCGCTGCCACCGGCCCGGCCAGCAGGTCGTCGCCGTCGAGATCTTCCTCGACGCTCCTCTGGACGCCGAGCCCGAGGGTCTGGACGGGGTCGCCACGATCATGTCCCGCGCCCTGTCCGAGGGCACCGACAAGCAGAGTGCCGAGGAGTTCGCCGCCGAGCTGGAGCGGTGCGGCGCCACCCTGGACGCCCACGCCGACCATCCCGGTGTCCGGGTCTCCCTGGAGGTTCCGGCCTCCCGCCTGGCCAAGGCGCTCGGTCTGGTCGCGGAGGCGCTGAGGGCACCGGCCTTCAGCGACAGCGAGATCGAGCGTCTCGTGGGCAACCGGCTGGACGAGATCCCGCACGAGCAGGCCAACCCGGCCCGCCGTGCCGCCAAGCAGCTCTCCAAGGAGCTGTTCCCGGCCACGGCCCGCATGTCGCGTCCGCGTCAGGGCACCGAGGAGACCGTGGCCCGGATCGACTCCGCGGCCGTGCGCGCCTTCTACGACGCCCACGTCCGCCCGTCCACCGCGACCGCCGTGGTCGTGGGCGACCTCACCGGCATCGACCTGGACGCGCTGCTCGCCGACACCGTCGGTGACTGGTCGGGCAACACCGCGGAGCAGCGTCCCGTCCCGCCGATCACCGCCGACGACACGGGCCGCGTGGTGATCGTGGACCGTCCCGGCGCGGTGCAGACGCAGCTGCTGATCGGCCGGATCGGCGCCGACCGGCACGACAGCGTCTGGGCGGCCCAGGTGCTCGGCACCTACTGCCTGGGCGGCACGCTCACCTCCCGGCTCGACCGGGTGCTGCGCGAGGAGAAGGGCTACACCTACGGCGTGCGGGCCTTCGCCCAGGTGCTGCGCTCGACGGCCCCGGACTCCGCCTCCGGGGCCACGGGCGCCGCCATGCTGGCCATCAGCGGTTCCGTGGACACGGAGTCCACCGGCCCGGCGCTGGAGGACCTGTGGAAGGTCCTGCGGACCCTGGCGGCCGAAGGGCTGACGGACGCCGAGCGCGAGACGGCCGTGCAGAACCTCGTGGGCGTCGCCCCGCTGAAGTTCGAGATGGCGGCCTCCGTCGCCGGCACCCTCGCCGACCAGGTCGAGCAGCATCTCCCGGACGACTACCAGGCGCAGCTCTACGCACGCCTCGCCGACACCGGCACGGTGGAGGCGACGGCGGCCGTGGTCAACGCCTTCCCGGAGGACCGGCTGGTCACGGTTCTCGTCGGCGATGCCGCGCGGATCGCCGACCCGGTCCGGGCCCTCGGCATCGGTGAGGTGTCGGTCGTCACCGGCTGAGCACCACGGTCGTCCCGCCCCGGTACCGGAGGGAACGGACGAGTGACGGAAGGTCCCGGCGGAGCGGTCTCCGCCGGGACCTTCCGTTTTGTCCGCTTTGGTCGAGAGGTTGCCTGTCTGCCCTGTGGGATGCGCTACAAAACGGCCTGTCCGTTTGGTGACGGGAAGTGCCCCCGCTTAGCGTCGGCTCCGCTGTCCGCCACTCGTATGCCGCATCCGTGACGTACCGGGCAGTCATCGCCGAGTCCCCGTCAGGCGCGAGCCTGGGGAGCCGGGGACCCACGCAGTCCCTGGGGTGAATCGGATGGCCGTGTCCCGTACCGGGCCGGGGATCCGTAGGAGACCTTCCTGCTCCGAACCCGTCAGCTAACCCGGTAGGCGAGAAGGAAGGAAAGGACCAGCCACTTCATGGCGTTCACCCGTGCCACCGGGAAGCATCGTGCCCCGGGCCGTCTGACGCGCAGCGGCGCGAAGGCCGTCGGCATCGCGACCCTGGCCACCACCGGCGTCATCGGAGGACTGGCCTCCCCGGCCCTCGCCGCGGACACCGGAACCCCCGCCGTCGGCGACACCGGCCTCACCCAGGTCATCGCCATCGAGAACGTCCTCGCCGAGCAGATCGACGCGCAGGCCGACGCGCAGCAGCATCAGGCCGACGTCGCGGAGAAGAAGGCCGAGGTCAAGGCCGCCGCGAAGAAGAAGGCCGAGGCGAAGAAGGAAGCGGAGGCCAAGAAGAAGGCCGAAGCCAAGGCTGCCGCGAAGGCGAAGGCCGCCCGGGCCGAGAAGGCCCGCGAGAGCGCCGCCCGCGCCGCCCGCTCCGCCGAGCGCACCCGGCTCGGCTCCTTCCAACTCCCCGTAGCCGGTTCGTACGTGAGCACCGGCTACAAGTCCAGCGGCTCCATGTGGTCCTCCGGCAGCCACTCCGGCATCGACTTCCACGCCGCGTCCGGCAGCTCCGTCGTCGCGGTCGGCGCCGGCACGGTCGTCGAGGCCGGCTGGGGCGGGGCGTACGGCAACAACATCGTGCTGCGGATGACGGACGGCACGTACACCCAGTACGGACACCTCTCCTCGATCGGCGTGTCCGTCGGTCAGAGCGTCGGGGCCGGCCAGCAGATCGGCCTCTCCGGCTCCACCGGCAACTCGACCGGCCCGCACCTCCACTTCGAGGCCCGCACCACGCCCTCGTACGGCTCCGACATGGACCCGGTCGCCTACCTGCGCGCCCACGGCGTCTCCGTCTGACCGGCCGACGACCCTCGGAGAAGGCCCCGGCGCCACGCCGGGGCCTTCGTCGTGTCCGGGTGCCGCGGCCGTCCGCAGAGGTCGTACCGGAGCGGTCCGACGACCAAAAGATATTCATGAATTTCCACCCGCCGTCGGAAATGCGACCGCATTGCAATAGAGTCGCAGGACAGGCGTCGATCGGCCGTGTTTCGCGGGGATTAAGGCGGAGGTTCGGACATGCGCATTCCGGCGCATTCGGTATGCACGGCAATCCGTGAAGACATCGTCTCGGGTGTCTTCGAACGCGGCAGCCGACTCACCGAGGAGGTGCTCGCACGGCGTTACGGGGTCTCCCGGGTGCCGGTACGGGAAGCGCTGCGCACCCTGGAGTCCGAAGGGTTCGTGGTCACCCGCAGGCACGCCGGAGCCTGCGTGGCCGAGCCCACCGAGCAGGAGGCCGCCGATCTCCTGGAGGTCCGGATGCTGCTGGAGCCGCTCGGCGCGGCCCGTGCCGCCCACCGCCGCTCCGACGCACACCTCAAGGTGCTGCGCGGCCTGGTCAGGCTCGGTCAGGAGCGCGCCCGCCGGGGCGAGGGCGAGGACCTGCGCTCCCTGGGCGGCTGGTTCCACGAGACGCTCGCCCAGGCCTCCGGCAGCCCCGGCCTGATCGCGCTGCTCACCCAGCTACGGCACAAGACCACCTGGATGTACGCGATCGAGTCCCCGGCCCGCCCGGTCGATTCATGGGCCGAGCACGGGGCCATCGTGGACGCCGTGGCGCGCGGGGACGCGGAGCGGGCGCGGGCGCTGACCGCCCAGCACGCTGAGCGGGCCGCCGCCGCGTACCGGCTGCGCCGCCCCGGCCGGACGGAGTCCGCCGCGGCCCGGACCGGCCGGGTGAGCACTTCGCAACATGCCGTAAACACCCCGAGCGGCCGTCATTAACAATTGCGCCGTATACAAAGAACAGGCATTTAGGCAGCCTTTATTTTCTGCTGCCCGCATTCGCTCCGCGGAGGCGTTCGGCGCTCCGCTCCTTTTGGCGGAACGAAAGAGCCGCGGCACCCGGTCATGGGTGTCGCGGCTCTTTCGCGGGAATTCCCGCGGTCATGACCCGTCGGGGTCAGACGGTCTCCGGAAGCTCGTCGAGCCCCTCGGCGACCAGCTTGGACAGACGGTCCAGAGCGGCTTCGGCGTTGTCGGCCTCGGACGCGAGGACGATCTCCTCGCCGCCCTGCGCGCCGAGTCCGAGCACGGCGAGCATGGAGGCCGCGTTCACCGGGTTGCCGTCGGCCTTGGCGATGGTCACGGGGATGCCGGAAGCCGTGGCGGCACGGACGAAGATGGAAGCGGGGCGGGCGTGCAGGCCCTCGGCCCAACCGACGTTGACGCGGCGCTCAGCCATGGTTCTGCCCTTCACGAATCAATGGTTGTCTAGACCAGTCTCTCATGCAGTGCGCGATGCTCCGGCCGACCCGCGGACCGCTTTCCACCCGCGCCGCACCGTCGCCCGGCAACCCTCAGACTGCCCCCGCCCCGGCACCCACGCGACCGCTGGCGGAGCCGTACGCTTTGCCCATGCAGCCCTCTCCGGAGCAGAGTCCGCATCACGCCTACCCCGATCACTGGGAGGCGGACGTGGTGCTCCGCGACGGCGGCACCGCACGCATCAGGCCCATCACCACGGACGATGCCGACCGGCTGGTGAGCTTCTACGAGCAGGTCTCCGACGAGTCGAAGTACTACCGCTTCTTCGCTCCCTACCCCCGGCTCTCCGCCAAGGACGTCCACCGCTTCACCCATCACGACTACGTCGACCGGGTGGGACTGGCCGTCACGGTGGGCGGCGAGTTCATCGCCACGGTCCGCTACGACCGGATCAACGAGCAGGGCAGGCCCGCGTCGGCCCCGGCCGACGAGGCCGAGGTGGCCTTCCTCGTCCAGGACGCCCACCAGGGCCGGGGCGTCGCCTCGACGCTGCTCGAACACATCGCGGCCGTCGCCCGCGAACGCGGCATCCGGCGCTTCGCCGCCGAGGTGCTGCCCGCCAACAACAAAATGATCAAGGTGTTCCGCGACGCCGGATACACCCAGCAGCGCAGCTTCGAGGACGGGTCCGTCCACCTCACCCTCGACCTCGAACCGACCGCCGAGTCGCTCGCCGTCCAGCGCGCCCGGGAACAGCGCGCCGAGGCCCGCTCCGTGCAGCGTATGCTCGCCCCGGGCTCCGTCGCCGTCATCGGMGCGGGCCGCACCCCCGGCGGCGTCGGGCGAACGGTCCTGCGCAACCTCCTCGGTGCCGGTTTCACCGGTCGCGCCTATGCCGTGAACAGCGCGTTCGCCGCCGATCAGGCCACCATCGACGGCGTACCCGCCCACCGCTCCCTCGGCGAGATCGGCGAACCGGTCGACCTCGCCGTCGTCGCCGTCCCGGCCGACCGGGTGCCCGAAGCCGTCGCGGACTGCGGGGAGCACGGCGTCCAGGGGCTCGTCGTCCTGTCCGCCGGCTACGCCGAGTGGGGGGCCGAGGGCCGCGAACGCCAGCGCGAGCTGGTGCGCCAGGCCCGCTCGTACGGCATGCGGATCATCGGCCCGAACGCCTTCGGCATCATCAACAACTCCGAGGCGGTCCGGCTCAACGCCTCCCTCGCACCCGAGCGGCCCGCCTCCGGACGCATCGGCCTGTTCACCCAGTCCGGCGCGATCGGCATCGCCCTGCTCTCCGGGCTCTACCGGCGCGGCGCGGGGCTCTCCACGTTCATCTCCGCCGGCAACCGCGCCGACATCTCCGGCAACGACTTCCTCCAGTACTGGTACGAGGACCCGGACACCGACGTCGCCCTGCTGTACCTGGAGTCGCTCGGCAACCCCCGCAAGTTCACCCGCCTCGCCCGGCGGACCGCGGCCGTGAAGCCGGTGGTCGTGGTGAAGGGCGCCCGGCACAGCGGCTCCACGCCGCCCGGCCACGCGGTCCCCGTCAGCCGGATCCCGGACGCGACCGTCTCCGCGCTGATGCGGCAGGCGGGCGTGATCCGCGTCGACACGGTGACAGAGATGGTCGACGCGGGCCTGCTCCTGGCCGACCAGCCCCTCCCGGCCGGCGGCCGGGTCGCGATCCTCGGCAACTCGGAGTCCCTCGGGCTGCTCACGTACGACGCCTGCCTGGCGGAGGGGCTGCGCCCACGCCCGCCCGTCGACCTCACCACGGCCGCCACCCCGCAGGACTTCCGGGAGGCGCTGTCCGCGGCCCTGGCCGACGACGGCTGCGACGCGGTCGTGGTGACGGCGATCCCGTGGGTGGGCGAGAACGGCGAGGCGGAGTCGGGCGACGGCGAGGTCCTGGCCACGGCCCTGCACGCGGCGGCCGCCACGGGCCCCGCCAAGCCGGTGGCCGTGGTCCATGTGGAGATCGGCGGCCTCGCCGAGGCCCTGGCCGCCGCGACCAGCACGGTGGCGCAGCAGCGCCCGGCCACGGCGTCGCCCGCCCTCGGCGTACCGGGGCGCCCCGCGCCCGCCGCGCCGCCGCGACCGGGCGAATCGGGTGCGGGTACGACCCCCACCGCCCGGCCGGACACCTTCCCCGCCAAGCCGGCCCTCAGCCCCGACAACGGGACGCCTACCCCGCCGCCGAACGCGCGGTCCGGGCACTCGCCGAAGCCGTGCGGTACGCCCAGTGGCGCCGCCAGGCGGCCGTGCCGGGAAAGGTGCCCGAGTTCCTCGACGACACCATCGACGAACCGGCCGCGAGCACCCTCATCGACACCCTGCTCGGCCAGGACCCCGATCCGCGCGGCAGGCCCCTGGAACACGACGAGGCCCGCGAGCTGCTGGCCTGCTACGGCATCGCCGTCCGGCCCACCCTCCCGGCACCCGGCCCGGAGGAGGCCGTGGCCGCGGCGGCGCGGCTCGGATACCCCGTGGCGCTCAAGACGACCGCACCGCATCTGCGCCACCGCGCCGACCTCGGCGGCGTCCGCCTGGACCTCGACGGCGAGCCCGCACTGCGCCGTGCGTACGGCGAACTGACCCATCTGCTGGGCAAGCCCGCCGAGCTCCGGCCCGTCGTGCAGTCGATGGCCCCGCGCGGTGTCGACACCGTGGTGCGGGCCACCATCGACCCGGCGGCCGGCGCCGTCCTCTCCTTCGGCCTGGCGGGCGCACCCTCCGAACTCCTCGGCGACACCGCCCACCGGCTGGTCCCCGCCACGGACCGCGACGCCGCGGAACTGGTCCGGTCCATCCGGGCGGCCCCGGTCCTCTTCGGCTGGCGCGGCTCGGCGCCCGTGGACACCGCCGCGCTGGAGGAACTGCTGCTGCGGGTCTCACGACTGGTCGACGACCACCCCGAGGTGGTCTCGATCGCCCTGGAACCGGTCGTGGTCGCCACCCAGGGGCTGGCCGTCCTCGGAGCGAGCGTCCGGCTCTCGCCGCCCCCGGCCCGCACGGACCTCGGCCCCCGGCGCCTGTCCAACTACTGACCGCCGCCGCCCCGGGCCCCGTCCGGCAGCGGCGGCGGGACCGTCCCCGGCAGGCACCGGCCCCCCGTAGGATGGTGCCTATGGCTAAGACCGGTACGACGACCCAGGGGCTGCGCGCGGCGATCGAGCGCAGCGGCTACTACCCGGCCCTCGTGGCCGAGGCGGTGGAGGCCGCCGTGGGCGGTGAACCGGTCGCTTCGTACCTGGTGCACCAGGAGACGACCTTCGACTCCAACGAGGTGCGCAGGCACGTCACGGTGCTGGTGCTCACGGACACCCGCTTCATCGTCAGCCACACCGACGAGCAGAACGCCGACACCAGCTCCCCGACGCCGTACGCCACCACGTCCACCGAGTCGGTCAAGCTCGACCGGATCTCCTCGGTCGTGGTCAGCCGGGTCGTGGCCAACCCGGAGAAGTACGTCCCCGGCACGCTGCCCCGCGAGGTCGTCCTGACCATCGGCTGGGGCGCCGTCTCCCGGATCGACCTGGAGCCCGCCGCCTGCGGTGACGCCAACTGCGAGGCCGACCACGGCTACACCGGCAGCTCCACCGCCGACGACCTGAGCCTGCGCGTCAGCGAGGCCGGTGACGGCCCCGACACCGTGCGCCAGACGCTCGCGTTCGCCCAGGCGCTCTCCGAGGCCACGGCCGCGACCGCGGCGGCCGGCCGCTGATGGCCCACCCGGCCTGGCAGGACGACCCCGTCCTGCTGCCACTCGACACCGCCCCCGTGCCGGAGTACGGCAGCGGTTCGCTGGCCGATCTGCTGCCGACGCTCGTCGCGGGACAGGGCGTCCCCGGTTTCACCGCGGCGATCCCCGAGCTCACCCCGGCCGACCGCAACTGCGTCTTCCTGATCGACGGTCTCGGCTGGGAGCAGATCAAGGCGCACCCGGACGAGGCCCCGTTCCTGCACTCCCTCCTGCCCACCTCACGAGGCGGCTCGGGCCGCCCGATCACGGCGGGCTTCCCGGCGACGACCGCCACCTCGCTGGCCTCGGTCGGCACCGGCCTCGCACCGGGCGAGCACGGCCTGCCCGGCTACACGGCCCGCAATCCGGAGACCGGCGAGCTGATGAACCAGCTCCGCTGGAAGCCGTGGACACCGCCGAAGGTCTGGCAGCCGTACCCGACCGTCTTCCAGCTGGCCGACGCCGCCGGAGTCCGTACCGCCCAGGTCTCCGCCCCCACCTTCGAGCAGACCCCGCTGACCAAGGTGGCGCTCAGCGGCGGCTCGTTCCTCGGCCGGCTCACCGGTGAGGAGCGGATGGACGTCGCCGCCCAGCGGCTGGCGGCCGGTGACCGCTCCCTGGTCTACACGTACTACAGCGAGGTCGACGGCAAGGGACACCGCTTCGGTGTCGACTCCGACGCCTGGCGCGGGCAGCTGATGTACGTGGACGGGCTGGCCCGTCGCCTCGCCGAGCAGCTTCCGCCGCGCTCGGCGCTGTACATCACCGCCGACCACGGCATGATCGACATCCCGTTCGACGAGCAGTCCAGGATCGACTTCGACGAGGACTGGGAGCTGCGCGCCGGTGTCGCTCTGCTGGGCGGCGAGGGCCGCGCCCGCCATGTCTACGCCGTGCCGGGTGCCGAGGCCGATGTGCTGACCGTCTGGCGCGAGGTGCTCGGCGAGCAGTTCTGGGTGGCGAGCCGTGACGAGGCCGTCGAGGCGGGCTGGTTCGGCCCGCGGATCGACGAGCGGGTCCTCGGCAGGATCGGCGACGTGGTCGCGGCCGCCCACGACGACGTCGTGATCACCGCCTCGCGCAACGAGCCGCACGAGTCCGCGATGGTCGGCATGCACGGCTCGATGACCCCCGTCGAGCAGCTCGTCCCGCTCCTCGAAGTACGTACCTGACCCCTGCCGTCCGGCCCACCTCCCTCCCGCCCGTCCCGAAAGGTGCTCAACCCCTCATGCCCGAGCTTGTGTTCTTCTCCGGAACGATGGACTGCGGAAAGAGCACGCTGGCCCTCCAGATCGGACACAACCGTTCGGCGCGAGGGCTCCAGGGCGTGATCTTCACCCGTGACGACCGGGCGGGGGAGGGGAAGCTCTCCTCCCGGCTGGGCCTGGTCACGGAGGCGGTCGAGGCCGCCGAGGGCATGGACCTGTACGCGCACCTCGTCGACCAGCTCTCGCAGGGCGGCAGGGTGGACTACGTGATCGTCGACGAGGCGCAGTTCCTCGCCCCGGAACAGATCGACCAGCTGGCCCGCGTCGTGGACGACCTGGGGCTGGACGTATTCGCCTTCGGTATCACCACGGACTTCCGCACCAAGCTCTTCCCGGGCTCCCAGCGGCTGATCGAGCTCGCCGACCGCATAGAGGCCCTTCAGGTGGAGGCGCTGTGCTGGTGCGGGGCGCGTGCCACCCACAACGCCCGGACAGTGGGCGGCGCGATGGTGGTGGAGGGCGAGCAGGTCGTCGTCGGTGATGTGAGCAGTCCCGCCGCGGAGACCGGCTACGAGGTGCTGTGCCGGCGTCACCATCGGCGCCGTATGACGAGCGGCTCCGCCCGCGCCGGAGCGCTCTCGCCGGATGTCCTGCCGGTGGCCTCGGGCTGAGGGTGTGCCGGCCGTACCGGCCGTGGTTCACTGTGCCGGCGTCTCCGAGTGAGAGAGGCAGGACGCCCGCCATCCCCCGTACGACTGACGAACCGCCGGCCGTCCCGGGAAGCGCGCTGTGGCTCAAGGCGCAGCTGCTGGAGATCGCTTCCGTGTCGGCTCCGGACCGCGTCCCGCAGCTGGTCCGTGAGTGGACCGACCCGGTGCGGCTCCGGGACCCCGCCCCGGTCGGTCACCGCTTCCTGTTCCTCGTCTGTGTGAGCGGCGACGATCGCTCCTCGTCCACCGGGATCGGCGACGCGCTCGACGCGTTCACCGCGGCCGGCTGGAGCACGTCCCGACCGTCTTCGGAACATCCCGGGGAGAGCGTGGCGACCGCTCGCCGCGAGGACTTCGAGGCCAGGGTCTACGCAGGCAACGGGCCCGGATTCCTGACGTTCACCGGCTGGACCCCCGTCGTGTACACCGGACGGCAGTGGGGGCGGCCGCCGGCCACGCTCAGCACGGCCCATGGGGTGCTGTGCGACGACTGCCACGGCTGGGGAGTGTGCCTGCTCTGCGAAGGCAGGGCCTACACCGGTGGCAGCGGCGGCTACGGGCGCTGCTCGTGTGCCGCGAACAACTCCGGGCCCGGCACGTGCGCGGAATGCGCCGGGCGGGGTCTTCTTCCCGCCGAGGCGGTGGCGTGGAAGCGGAGGCGGTACGGGCTGCCCGATGCCGGCGGCGGCGACGCCTTCCCGCAGCCGCTGCCCGAGGACGGGCATGGCTCCAACGCCGGCGCGTTCGCCGATGTATGCCAACGGTCCTGTGCCTGCGGGGAGTTCCGCTGCTTCTGGCGCAACATCCTCTCCGAGGCCGACGATCACCTGCTCTCCCGGTTCGCCGGTGTCTGCCAGGGATGCGCCGCGCGGCGCGCCTACGCGTTCAGGCTTCCCCGGCCGTAGGGCGTCAGACGCCGAGATCGTCACACAGGTCGACGTACGCCTCGAGGTAGTCCGGGTTGCTCCGGAATCCGCTGAGGCCGATCACGTCGAACTCGTCCCTGGAGGTGGTCGCCCGTACACCGAGTGCGGCAAGCGCCTGGTTGACCGACGCACGGTCGGGAGTCACCCGGTTCTCACCGTCGAACGCGACGGCCCACTGGCCGCCCGTCCCGGCGAAGTAGTCGGTGGCGATGATCGCGAACAGCGGCCTGTCGGTCCCGGTCACTTCGCGGACGAGGTCATGCAGCACGGCCTCGGTCGGAAACAGAACGGTCAGGCCGTCGGGCAGATCGAGCAGTGCGCTGTTCCCGCGCCTCGCAGCCCAGTAGGCGGAGAAATAGTGATCGATCGGGAACACGCTGATGCCGTCGTGCACGAGAACGGCGCGCAGTCCTACGGAGCGCGCTCGCTCCGTGTCCACCCGTCCGGTCACGACGAGTGCGCAGACGCGATGCGACATGCGTGCCTCCCAGATCGGGTTCAGTCAGGTTCAGTAAGCGAACGGCTCGGACGGAGGCAGCGATCAGGGTAGCGATTTTTCTGATCACCCACCCGTGCAAGGCGGTTGGCCTATCTTACTTTCGTGAAACCGCTGACTCCCGGGGATCCCGCGCGCATAGGCCCGTACCGTCTGATCGCCCGGCTGGGTGAGGGCGGCATGGGGCTGGTCTATCTGGGCAGGTCCGAAGCCGGACGTACCGTGGCCGTCAAGGTCGTGCAGGCCGAGTACGCAGGGAACCAGGAGTTCCGCAGGCGGTTCGCCCGCGAGGTGGCGGCCGCGCGGCGGGTGGGCGGTCACTGGACCGCCGAGGTGCTCGACGCCGACCCCGAGGCCGCGGTGCCCTGGGTGGCGACCCGGTACATCCCCGGGCCCGACCTGAGCACCGTCGTCGCCAAGGACTTCGGCCCCCTGCCCGAGTACTCCGTCCGCATCCTCGCCAACCGGCTGGCCCTCGCCCTGCAGGCGGTGCACGAGGCGGGCCTGATCCACCGTGACCTCAAGCCGTCCAATGTCCTCGTGACGGTGGACGGGCCCCGCGTCATCGACTTCGGCATCGCCCGGGCCATGGACAGCCTCGCCGGGGACAGCCTGCACACGCGCACGGGCATGCTGATCGGATCCCCGGGCTTCATGTCACCCGAGCAGGTCCGCGGCCTCGAACTCGGCCCGGCCAGCGACATCTTCTGTCTGGGCGCCGTCCTCGTCCACGCGGCCACCGGGCGCCTGCTCTTCGGCGCCGCGGACACCGGTCTGCCCGCCCATCTGTTCCGGATCGCCGAGGACGAGCCGGATCTCACCGGCGTACCCGAGAGCCTGGCCGGTCTCGTCCGCGCGTGTCTGGAGAAGGATCCCGCCCAGCGGCCCACGCCCCAGGAGGTGGCAGCGCGCACAGCGCAGGACTCGGCGGCCGAATGGCTGCCGGGCGCGGTCCTCGCGCAGCTCGGACGCCATGCGGCCCAACTGCTGGACTACGCACCCGACCTGCCCGTGGACGCACCCGTGACGGGGCCGGATCCGCTGGTCAAGACCGCGCAGCCGCAGCCCCTGCCGCCGCCGCCCGCCTATGCCCCGACCGCCCCGGCGCAGTTCAGCCCGCCGCCGGGATTCGGACCGCCGCCCCAGGGCACCTGGTCCACCTTCCCGTCACCCTTCCCTCAGGACGAGGCGCCGCCGCATCCCCTGCGCTGGTGGGGGCTGGTGGTGATCGCCCTGGCGCAACTGATGGTGCTGTTCGACGTGACGACGTTCAACGTGGCGGCGCCGGCCGTCCAGACCGGCCTGGGCATGAGCGGCGACGGCCTGAAGGCGATGTTCACGGCGTACACGCTGGCGTTCAGCGGCGTGCTGCTGGTCGGTGGGCATCTCGCCGACCGCATGGGACGCAAACGTGTGTTCATGATCGGCCTGGTCGGTTGCGTGCTGGCGTCCGCGCTCGCCGGGGCCGCCGGCAGCGCCGGCGTGCTGATCCCGGCCCGCTTTCTGCAGGGCGCCTCCGCCGCGCTGCTGACCCCGGCCGCGCTGGCCCTGGTCAGCACCGGATTCACCGGTCCGAAGGAACGCGGCCGGGCCATGGGAATCTACGCCGCCATCGCGGGCGGCGGCACGGCACTGGCCTTGCTCGTCTCCGGAACGCTCATGGAGAGCCTCTCGTGGCGCGTCTCGCTCTATGCCTGCATCCCCTTCGCCGTGATCGCGCTGATCGGTGCGGCGACCCTCGTACATGAGCGTCCCGGGCGCGCCGACGCACGCCCGGACACCGCGGGAACGGTGCTCGGCACCGGCGGCCTCATCGCCCTCTCCTACGGCCTCAGCGAGGCCGATCCGCGCGGCTGGAGCGACCCGCTGGTCCTGGGCCTGCTGGCGGTGGGCACCCTTCTGCTCGCCGCCTTTCTCGTGCGGCAGACCATGCGGACGGACTCCTTCCCCTCGGCGTCCGGCGTCACGGGACCGGACCGTCTCGGCTGCTTCCTCGCCATGCTGCCGACCGGGTTCGGCGTCATGACGTCGCTCGTGGCCGTGGAGGTCTTCCTGATGAACGTCCGTCGTGACACCCCGCTCGAGACCGGCGTGGCCTTCCTGCCCATGGTCGGCGCCGTAGTCATCGGTTCCACGCAGGTGTCCGCCCGCCTGCTGCCCCGCGTCGCGCCCCGCCTCCCGATCGTGAGCGGTCTGGCGGTCATGGCCGTCGGCATGCTGCTCCTGAGCCGCCTCGAAGCCGACAGTGCCTATCTCACCGAGGTGCTGCCCGGTCTTCTCCTCATCGGCTTCGGTACCGGTCTCGCCTTCCCGCCGTTCTTCGCCACCGCGACCGCCGGCGGCCCCGAGCTCTCCGGCGCGCGTTCCGCGGCCGTCACGGCGGGCCAACAGCTCGGCCTGGTGCTCGGCAGCGCGCTGCTGGCCGCCGTTCTCACCGCCGAGCTGCGCCATCTGTCGGGGCCCGACGAGGTGACGACGGCCCTGCTCGGCGCCTACACCATTGCCCTGCGGTGGGCGGCCGGCGGCATGGCCCTCGCCTGTCTCGCCGCCGGTCTGCTGGTCACCTCCAGGGCGCCGGGAACGCGCACCCCGGTCCGGTGAGCGAGCCGCTCAGCGCCCCGCCGACCGTACGATCGTGAACGCCGCGCCCTCCGGGTCGGCGACCGTGGCCACCCGGCCGCCGGCACCCTCCCGGGGCGGCTGCAGGACGTGTCCGCCGAGTTCCGTCGCGCGCTGTGCGGCCTCGTCCGTGTCGTCGACCTCGAAATACGTCATCCAGTGCGGACCCCGGTCGCGCGGCAGGGCGTGGCCGACGCCGTGCAGCGAGGCCACCGGGTGGCCGCCCAGGTGAAGGGTCTGGTAGTCGAAGTCGGCCGAGACGACCGCCTCGGTCTCGTAGCCGAAGACCGCCTGGTAGAACTTGGCGACCGTCGACGTCTCCCGGGTCACCAGCTCGTTCCAGACCGGAGTGCCGGGGGCGCCGGCCAGCGTGGTGCCGACGTGTGCGGCCGCCTGCCAGATCCCGAACACGGCGCCGACCGGGTCTGAGGCGATGGCCATCCGGCCCGCCTCCCCGGCGTCGAGCGGCCCGACGCCGACGGTGCCGCCGCAGGCGCGGATCGTCTCCGCCGTGAGATCGGCGTCGTCGGTGGCCAGGTAGGTGGTCCACGCGATCGGGAGGTGCCGGTCCGGCGGCAGCTGTCCGATGCCGGCGACCTCCTTCCCGTCGATCAGCGCCCGGACGTACGGGCCGAGCTGTTCCGGGCCCGGACCGAACTCCCAGCCGAACAGGTCGGCGTAGAAGTTCTGGGTCGTGCGCAGGCCGTGCACGATCAGGCTCACCCAGCATGGTGTTCCGGGTGCTCGCCGGGCGGCAGCCTCGGTCATCGTCACACTCTCCTCCGACCATCGTGGTGGCCGTACAGGGGGAACGGGGCCGGCGCGCCGTTGTGCGGTACGGGATGTGTACGCCCCGTGCAGATGCTTGCACCACCCGGCGCGTGATGCGCCCCGGCCGCGCCGCAGTTTCCGCGATCTCGACCGAGGAGGTCCGGTTTGTGGTGATACATGCATTTCGGCGCTGTTACAACCGGGCCGGCCTCTGCGCGAGGATGGCACGCATGAAGCCCATCATCACCGCATCCGAATGTGCGAGCGAGTCGGCGGGGCCACGTCCGCCGGTGCTCCTGGACGTACGTTGGCAGCTGGGCGGCCCCCACGGCCGGCCCGATTACGAGGCCGGGCATCTTCCCGGCGCGGTCTTCGTCGATCTGGAGGCGGAACTCTCCGGGCCGGCGGGTGACGGCGGACGCCACCCCCTGCCCGATCCGGCGGAGTTCGGTGCCGTCATGCGCCGTGCCGGGGTGAGCCGGGACAGCTCGGTCGTCGTGTACGACGGAGGCCTGGGCTGGGCGGCGGCCCGTGCCTGGTGGCTGCTGCGCTGGACCGGGCATCGGGACGTCCGGGTGCTGGACGGCGGTCTCGCGGCGTGGACCGGTGAACTGTCGAAGGAGATTCCGAGCCCCGCGGAGGGGGACTTCGTCCCCGTGCCCGGCGCGCTGCCTCTGCTGGACGCCGACGGCGCCGCCGCTCTGGCCCGCTCGGGCCTGTTGTTCGACGCGCGGGCGGCCGAACGGTACCGGGGCGATGTCGAGCCGCTCGACCGGGTGGGCGGGCACATCCCGGGCGCGGTGTCGGCCCCCACGGTGGAGAACGTCGGCGCGGACGGACGCTTCCTTCCCGCCGAGCGGCTGGCCTCCCGGTTCTTCGGGCTGGGTGCCACCGAGGACGTCGGGGAGGTCGGTGTGTACTGCGGCTCGGGGGTCTCCGGCGCCCACCAGGTGCTGGCGCTGGAGATCGCCGGCTTCGCGGACGCGGCGCTCTATGCGGGTTCCTGGTCGCACTGGACGCGCGACGAGTCGCGTCCGGTCGCCACGGGCCCCGACCCGCAGTAGCGGACCCACCGGGCGGTCGCCAGGGGCCCCGCCCTGCGGGAGCGGGCCCGCCGGGCGGTGGCTCCCGGCCCCGGCCCGCGAGAGGGCACCCATCGGGCGGTCGGGACGGCTGCGGATTCGCCCGGACAGCGCACGAGGGCCCGTACGCGGCTGCGTACGGGCCCTCGTCATGCTGCTGTCACCCGGGACTCTCTCAGTCCTGCTTCTTGCGGCGGGTACCGAAGACGATCTCGTCCCAGCTCGGCACGGCGGCCCGCCGGCCGGGCCGGACCCCGTCCGCCTCGGCCTGCCGGTCCGTCGTACCCGTGAGCCGGTCGCGGTGCCCCGCGACCGCACGCGGCATCAGGACGTCCGCGTACGCGGAACCCGCGCCCGCCGAGGCCGCGGGGGCCGGCGGCTCCTCCGCCTCCGGCTCGTGGGGGGCGGGTTCGAGCGCCGGGGGCTCGGGCGGTGCGGGCCGCTCCGGTACGACCATGTCGCCGCGGAAGCTCGGGACCGCCTCCAGCAGGCTGGTGAGCGAATCCCGCTCGCTCGCGGTGACCCCGCCGATGCGCTCCTCCGGCTCCGGGGGCGGAGGCGGCGCGGGGCGTTCCATCTGGCGGTCCAGGGCGCGGTCCAGCGGCCGGTCGCGCGGCAGCCGGGCGATCCGGGGAACGAACGGGAAACTGGGCTCGGGCGCGGCGACGTCGTCGGTCTCGCCGATCAGCGAGCGTGCCTCGTCGTCGACGGCCTGGACCAGCCGGCGCGGCGGATCGTAGGTCCAGCTCGCCGAGTGCGGCTCGCCGGCGACCCGGTACACCAGGAGGACCTCCCAGGTGCCGTCGTCGCGGCGCCACGAGTCCCACTGGACGGTTTCCTTGTCGGCGCCGCGCAGCAGGAGGCGTTCCTGCACCGCCTCGCCGAGTTGAGGGCCGGTGTTCTCGCCGGGACGGCGCACAGGAGTCTTCCGGGCCCGCTCGGCCATGAAGGCGCGCTCCGCGAGCACGGGGCCCTCGAAGCGGCGGACACGGTCGACCGGAATCCCGGCGAACTGAGCGACCTCCTCCGCGGAGGCACCGGCTCGTATCCGGGCCTGGATGTCGCGGGGGCGGAGGTGACTCTCCACCTCGATCTCGATCTGGCCGAGCCGCGCGCGGTCGTTGCGCACGGCGGCTCGCAGCCGCTCGTCGATCGGAAGCGTGTACTCCGTGCTGTCCGCAGCCTTGAGCACCAGTCGTGTGCCGTCGTTGGAGACGGCCACGACACGCAGTTCGGGCATGGGGACCTCCCGGGTGGTGCCTGCCGACGTCACGTGCGTCGCTGCTTCCGCTAGTCGAGTGTGGCCTGCCCGGGTGCAGCCTGCCACAACATTGCCGTGTTGCCCGGCGTGTCGGGCGTGAGCCCTTGATCGCCGGTATGACACGGTGACCTCTTGCGCAACGCAAAGTAACCGATGGTCACTCCGCGTAGCCGGCCTCCGTGCGATGCCGCGGCGCCGCCGGATCGAGTGCCTCCTTCGGCCCCCTCCCGAAGGTTCCGGACTTCCACGCGGGAGTCCGGCCCCAGGGCTCGCCACAGTACTCCATTCGGGCCATCGGGGTGGACCGCCGCGCCGTCGAAGTTCTCGTGAGGCACGGGAGTTGAGGTACCCCGTTGAAGGCGGGATGCCCGCAATGCGTGTCCTCCTTCACAGAACCAACGTAAACGGAACTATCTGCTTCGCTCAAATGTCCCTTGTTGTTGCATGGTGGGAGAGATGTCAACCAAGGGCTGGAAATGGTGCAGAAGCCGGAAAGTGACACAGAACCCAGAGAAAGGCGGATAGACCTGAGCCTGCCCCAGGTGGCGGGCAGTGCGGTGGCGGCGGTCGCGGCGGCGGTGGCGGCCTCGCAGCTGGGCGTGTACGGGACGATTCTCGGCGCCGGGGTGATGAGCATCGTGGCCACCTGCGGAGGCTCGGTCTTCCAGCACTTCTTCCGCCGCACGGGCGAGCAGATCCGCGAGGTCACCGTCCAGGTGAAGCACCCGGGCCGCGAGGTGACGGTCCATACGCGCCAGACCCGGGACGGCGGGGACCCGGACGCGCGATGGGAGACCTCCGGTACGCGGGTCGCTCTGCGCGAGGCCGCCGGATCCGCCGACGCCACCGCGATGCTGCGGCCTCTGGACGCCACGACCGTGCTCCGGCAGGTGGACGCCGCGGACCTGCCGGTGGGCGGCACCCCGAAGGACGCCGACGCCACGACCGTGCTCCGCCAGGTGGACGCCACGACCGTGCTGCGCAAGGCGACCGCCGGCCCGGACCGTACGCAGCTCATCGAGTCGCCGGCCGGAACCCGGCCGTTCACCGCCGCCCCGGCGCCCGACGACGCGTTCACGCAGGCGACCACGCACGGCACCCGGATCCGCGGCTGGAAGCGCTCGGCCCTCGGGGCGGCCGTGGTGTTCGTCGTGTCGATGATCGGGATCACCACGTTCGAGCTGGTCTCCGGCAACGACCTGAGCGGCGGGCACGGGACCACGGTCGGCTCCGTCGTACGCGGCGAGCGGGGCTCGGGTTCGTCCGACCCGGCACCGTCCACCGGCACCGACCCGGAGCAGGACGCCACGACGCCCGCCGAGGACCACGGAACGGCCCCCGGCGCCGACCCGCAGGGCGGCCGGAGCGCGGCCCCGGACCCGGACCCGGACCCGGACGGCGCCTCGACGGCCGACCCGACGCCCACGCCCACGCCGTCGGAATCCGCCGGCGGCGACACGGCGCCGACGCCCGCCCCCAGCCCGACCACCGGCGACGGCAGTTCCACGCCCGATCCGACCGGCACGGGCAGCGCTCCGGCCCAGAACGGCGACGCGCCCGCCGCCACGGACACGGGGGAGTGAGAGCGGAACCGGACACCGTTTCCTCGGACGCCGTCGGCCTCCGCCCCGAACCGGGGCGGAGGCCGACGGCGTCCGAGGACGGTCCCGGGTCAGTCGCCCAGGATCCGGCGGAGGTAGTCGTTGGCGAAGAGCCGGTCCGGGTCCAGCCGGTCCCGTACGGCGGTGAACTCGCCGAAGCGCGGGTACACCCCGGCCAGGTACGCGGCGTCACGGGTGTTGACCTTGCCCCAGTGCGGACGGCCGCCGTGGGCGGTCATGATCCGCTCGACCGCCGTGAAGTACGCCTGGTAGGGCGTGCCCCGGTACAGATGGACGGCGATGTACGCGCTGTCCCGGCCCGAGGCCGTGGAGAGCGCGATGTCGTCCGCGGGGGCCGTGCGCACCTCCACCGGGAAGCTGATCCGCAGCGGGGAACGGTCCACCATCGCCCTGACCTCGCGCAGCGCGTCCACGGCGGCCTCGCGCGGCAGGGCGTACTCCATCTCCACGAACCGGACCCGGCGCGGGCTGGTGAACACCTTGTAGGGGATGTCGGTGTACGTACGCGCCGACAGGGCCCGGCTGGAGAGCTTGGCGATCGAGGGGATCGTGGCGGGGACCGCCCGGCCGAGCGAGCAGGCCACCTGGAACACGCCGTTGGAAAGGAGCTCGTCGTCGATCCAGCCGCTGACCCTGCCGGGCGGGGCGGCCGGGCCGGCGCTCCGGTTGTTGCGCTTGGTGTTGCAGTTTCCCGTGTGCGGGAACCAGTAGAACTCGAAGTGTTCGTTCTCGGTCACCAGCTGATCGAAGTCCGCCGTGACCTTGTCGAAGGCCATCGGCTCCTCACGTGCCGTCAGCAGGAAGACGGGCTCCACGGCGAAGGTGAGGGCCGTGATGACGCCCAGCGCGCCTAGCCCGATCCGGGCGACGGCGAAGATCTCCGGGTTCTCCGTCTCCGAGCAGGTCAGCACCGTGCCGTCCGCGGTGACCAGTTCCATGGCGCGGATCTGCGCGGATATGGACGCCGAGTCACGGCCCGTGCCGTGGGTGCCGGTCGAGGTGGCCCCGGCGACCGTCTGCTCCATGATGTCGCCCATGTTGGTGAGCGAGAGTCCCTCGCGGGCCAGCGCGGCGTTGAGCCGCTTCAGCGGCGTGCCGGCCTCGACGGTCACCGTCATCGCCGCGCGGTCGATGTCCCGGATGCCGGTGAGCAGATCGGGGCGGATCAGGAGCCCGTCGGTCGCGGCGGTCGCGGTGAACGAATGGCCGGTGCCGACCGGCTTCACCTTCAGGCCGTCCTCGGACGCCCTGCGCAGCGCCTCGGCGAGCTCGTCCACGGAGGCGGGTGACACGTCCCTCGCCGGGCGGGCGGTGACGTTCCCCGCCCAGTTACGCCACGCGCTCGTCGTCGTCCGTGCGTAGGTGTCGGTCATCTTCCCCGCGCCCTTCCGTAGGAACCGGCCCTGTGAGCCGGCGGTACCCCAGGAGTGCCACCGCGGCCGCGAGCGCTCCCGCCACGACGGGCACCGCGTACCCCGCCTTCGCCCCGGACGCGTCGACCACCCAGCCGGCGGCCGAGGAGCCGAGCGCCACGCCTACGGCGAGCCCGGTGCTGGTCCAGGTCATGCCCTCGGTCAGTCTGGTGCGCGGTACGTGCTGTTCGACGAGGGCCATGGTCGTGACCATCGTCGGTGCGACGGAGAGACCCGCGACAAAGAGCGCCACGGCCAGGAACGGCAGGTTCCCGGCCAGTTGGAGGGGGATCATACTCACGGCCATCGCACACACTCCCACCAGCCACCGGGTGGATGACCTGCCCCTGAGATGCAGCAGGCCGAACACGGCCCCGGCGAGGCACGACCCCAGCGCGTACACCGCCAGCACCAGGCTGGCCGCCGCCTTGTGGCCCTGCTCCTCCGCGAAGGCCACCGTCACCACGTCGACCGCCCCGAAGATCGCCCCGGTCGCCACGAAGGTGACCACGAGCACCTGGAGCCCGCGCGAGCCCAGCGCCGAGCCTTTGGTGTGCCGGGCATGCGGGTGCGGCACGGGTTCGGTGGCCCGCTGGGCGGTCAGCCAGAAGACGCC
This sequence comes from Streptomyces sp. OR43, assembly GCF_008042275.1. Taxonomy (GTDB): domain Bacteria; phylum Actinomycetota; class Actinomycetes; order Streptomycetales; family Streptomycetaceae; genus Streptomyces. The sequence goes on from NZ_RDBK01000043.1 coordinate 3,954,359, forward strand.
GACGAGCAGAAAGCCGGCGGCGACCAGCGGGCCCGCCTCCGGGAACCAGGCGGTGGAGAGCCCGATGGAGATGATCGGGCCGAAGATGAAGCAGACCTCGTCGACGATCGATTCCCACGCGTACGCGGTGTGCAGCTGCCGCGCCGAGCTCCGGTAGATCTCCGCCCAGCGCGCCCGGACCATCGACCCGACACTGGGCACACAGCCCGCACCCGCGGCGAAGACGAAGAGGGTCCAGTCGGGCAGCCGCTGCTGCGCGCAGACCAGCAGACCGGTCACCGCCGCCAGGGCGACGAGCGTCACGGGACGCAGCACCCGGCGCTGCCCGTACCTGTCCACCAGCCTGGACACCTGAGGACCGACCACCGCGGCCGACATCGCCAGCGTCGCGGAGAGCGCGCCCGCCAGCCCGTACCGGCCGGTGAGCTGGGAAATCATGGTCACCACGCCGATGCCCATCATGGACAGCGGCATCCGGCCGAAGAAGCCGGCCGAGGAGAACCCCTTGGTGCCGGGGGCGGCGAAGATCGCGCGGTAGGGACTGGACAAGGAGGGCTCCGCTACGGCGTGATCACACGCGGTGTCAGGGGTGAACGTGGCCGATACAGCTTACGGGCGCGCCGCCGCACCGGACAGCGAATACCGGACAGCCGGCACCGGACGGGACCACGGGGCGGATGTCGGTGGGAGCCGGACGGCGGGCGGGTGGCAGGATCGACGTCATGTCCGATCTGCGCGATCCCGCTCCCTACGACGCCCTGCTGCTGCTCTCCTTCGGAGGTCCCGAAGGCCCGGACGACGTGGTTCCGTTCCTGGCGAACGTGACCCGCGGCCGGGGAATCCCCGAGGAGCGCCTGAAGGAGGTCGGCAAGCACTACTTCCTCTTCGGCGGCGTCAGCCCGATCAACGCCCAGAACCGGGCGCTGCTCGACACGCTGCGCAAGGACTTCGCGGAGCACGGACTGGACCTGCCGGTGTACTGGGGCAACCGCAACTGGGCGCCCTACCTGACCGACACCCTGCGCGAGATGGCCCGGGCGGGGCACCGCCGCATCGCCGTCCTGGCGACGAGTGCCTACGCCTCGTACTCCGGCTGCCGGCAGTACCGCGAGAACCTCGCCGAGTCGCTGGGCGTCCTGGAGGCCGAGGGCCTGCCGGTGCCGCGCGTCGACAAGCTGCGGCACTACTTCAACCACCCGGGCTTCATCGAGCCGATGGTGGACGGTGTCCTCGCCTCGCTCGCCGACCTGCCGCCGGAGGCACGGGCGGGCGCGCATCTCGCGTTCACCACCCACTCCATCCCCACCTCGGCCGCGGACACCTCCGGCCCGGTGGAGGCGCACGGCGACGGCGGCGCGTACGTCGCCGAGCACCTGGACGTGGCACGGATGATCGTGGCGGCCGTGACGGTACGGACCGGCGTCGAGCACCCCTGGAAGCTCGTCTACCAGTCGCGCAGCGGTGCCCCGCACATCCCCTGGCTGGAGCCCGACATCTGCGACCACCTGGAGTCGCTGCACGGGGACCGGGTCCCCGCCGTGGTCATGGCGCCCATCGGCTTCGTCTCGGACCACATGGAGGTCCTCTACGACCTCGACACCGAGGCAACCGCGAAGGCGGCCGAGCTCGGGCTCCCGGTGCGGCGGTCCGCGACGGTCGGTGCCGATCCGCGGTTCGCGGCCGCCGTGCGCGACCTCGTGCTGGAGCGGGCCGCCACCGAGAAGGGCCTGGGCCGGGAGCGGTGCGCGCTCGGCAGCCTCGGGGCGAGCCACGACCTCTGCCCGGTCGGCTGCTGCCCCGGCCGGGCGCCCAAGCCGGCCGCCGCCGGAGCCGACAGCCCGTACGCGTAGCCGACCGATCCGTACCCCTCACACCTCTGGGAGCGCCGTGACCGACCCCCTGCTGCCCGAACTGCTCGACCTCGCGCTGGACGTCGCCCGCCGCGCCGGTGCGCTGCTGCGCGACGGCCGCCCCGCCGACCTGGGGGTGGCCGCGACCAAGTCCAGTCCGGTGGACGTCGTCACCGAGATGGACATCGCCGCCGAGAAGCTGATCACCGGCTTCCTGTCCGAGCGCCGCCCGCACGACGGCTTCCTCGGTGAGGAAGGCGCCAGCTCCGAGGGCAGCAGCGGCGTCCGCTGGGTGATCGACCCGCTCGACGGCACCGTGAACTACCTCTACGGCCTGCCCACGTGGGCCGTCTCCGTCGCCGCGGAACGCGACGGCGAACGGATCGTGGGCGTCGTCGAGGTCCCGATGCGCGCCGAGACCTACCACGCGGTCCTCGGCGGCGGTGCGTACGCAAAGGGCGGGGCGTACGGGGAAGGCGCCCGGCTGCGCTGCCGGCCGGCCCCGCCGCTCGACCAGGCGCTCCTGTCGACCGGCTTCAACTACGTCGCCGACGTCCGCGCGCACCAGGCGGACGTGGCGCGCGTGCTGATCCCGCGGCTGCGGGACATCCGGCGCGGCGGTTCCGCGGCGATCGACCTCTGCGACGTCGCCGCCGGCCGCCTGGACGGCTACTACGAGCGCGGCCTCCATCCGTGGGACCTCGCGGCCGGTGACCTCATCGCCCGCGAGGCGGGCGCGCTGACCGGCGGGCGCCCGGGACAGCCCGCCGACGGCGGCCTGACGGTGGCCGCGGCGCCCGGGGTCTTCGAGCCCCTGCAGGCGCTGCTGGAGGAACTGGGCGCCTGGCACGACTGAGAACCGGCCGCCCACAGCCTCGGGAGGGCTGCTGAGCGGGCTGTGGGCGTCACCGGAAGCGAGAAGGCCCCGCGGATGCGCACGCAGCATCGCGGGGCCTTCTCGTGACGGCTCAGACGCTTGTGGCGCCGATGTGAACACCGTGCTCGGCAGCGAGGCGGTGCAGGTCGTCCAGCTCGCCCTGCTCGACATCCGCGAGGAAGTCGTCGCCCGTCTCGCGGGCCTTCGTGAGGTCGGACTCGGTGGTCTGGATGCGTTGCAGCAGACCAGCGGTGAAAGCGTCCATGAAGCGCCCCCTCATCGTGGGTCGGTGGCACGGGGGTGTGCCCGGGTTTCCCTCCGCCGAGGCGGTAGGGCGGGTGATCACGCACTCTCCGGGGGACGGAGGGGCCTGTGGCACGCCACATACAAGACGTGATCGCGGGTGTGAATTCGTCCTCCCCAGCCCGACCCTCAGAGAAACCTCAACTGGCCCGGGAATCCTCCGAATTCCCGGAAGCCGCAGGTCGGCCCACGCCGTCTTACCGCCGGTTTATACGCGTTACGGGCAGGATGGAGCCGCACAGACCGTGCCGGGACACGGTCCGGATCATGGACCACGGGTCCGTCCGGACGCTCCGCGGGTCTGTGGGAACGCTGTGGAGTCACGCAGCGAAGTCCCGCCGTGAAGTTCTGCAGTGAAGTTCAGTTCTGCCGTGAAGTTCTAAGGAAGGAAGCGCCGTGCGCGTACTCGTCGTGGAGGACGAGCAGCTGCTCGCCGATGCGGTGGCCACCGGATTGCGCCGAGAGGCCATGGCCGTCGACGTCGTGTACGACGGCGCCGCGGCCCTGGAGCGCATCGAGGTCAACGACTACGACGTCGTGGTGCTCGACCGGGACCTCCCCCTGGTGCACGGCGACGACGTCTGCCGCCGGATCGTCGAACTGGGTATGCCGACCCGGGTGCTCATGCTCACCGCGTCCGGGGACGTCAGCGACCGGGTCGAGGGCCTGGAGCTCGGTGCGGACGACTACCTGCCCAAGCCCTTCGCCTTCAGCGAGCTGACCGCCCGGGTCCGGGCGCTGGGCCGCCGTACGACCGTCGCCCTGCCGCCCGTCCTGGAGCGCGCCGGGATCAAGCTCGACCCCAACCGCCGTGAGGTCTTCCGCGGCGATCAGGAGGTCCAGCTCGCCCCCAAGGAGTTCGCGGTCCTGGAGGTCCTGATGCGCAGCGAGGGCGCCGTCGTCTCGGCGGAGCAGCTCCTGGAGAAGGCCTGGGACGAGAACACCGACCCGTTCACCAACGTCGTCCGGGTGACCGTCATGACCCTGCGGCGCAAGCTCGGCGAGCCGCCGGTGATCGTCACGGTGCCCGGCTCCGGCTACCGGATCTGAGGCCCGTGCCCACCGTCCCGCCC
>NZ_RDBK01000043.1:3958561-4034228 GCF_008042275.1 Streptomyces sp. OR43
ATCCGGATGGTCGGGCGCAGCCAGGTGTACGGGGGCAGCAGGAGCCCCCGTACACCTGGCTGCGCCCGACCATCCGGATACGGCTCACGCTGCTGTACGGCGGCATGTTCCTGATCGCCGGCATCCTGCTGCTGTCGATCATCTACATGCTGGCCGCCCAGGCCCTGCACGTGGGCAGCGAGCTGCCGTTCAAGATCGTCAGCGGCAAGGTGACCAGCGAGATCTGCAACCTGCCCGAGAACGCGCCCGCGGACGACTTCAACGCCGCGGTGAACACCTGCGTCAACCATCAGCGCCAGCAGGCGCTCGACACGCTCCTCAACCGGTCGCTGCTGGCCCTCGTGGGTCTGAGCGTCATCGCGTTCGCCTTCGGCTACGCCATGGCCGGACGGGTGCTCTCACCGCTCGGCCGGATCACCCGCATCGCCCGCAGGGTGGCCGGAACCGACCTGTCCCGCCGCATCGAACTGGACGGCCCCGACGACGAGCTCAAGGAGCTCGCCGACACCTTCGACGACATGCTGGAGCGGCTGGAGCGGGCCTTCACCGCACAGCAGCGCTTCGTCGGAAACGCCTCCCACGAGCTGCGCACCCCCCTGGCCATCAACCGCACACTGCTGGAGGTCCACCTCTCCGACCCCCAGGCACCCCCGGAGCTCCAGCAACTGGGCAAGACCCTGCTGGCCACCAACGAACGCAGCGAGCAGCTCGTCGAGGGCCTGCTGCTGCTCGCCCGCAGCGACAACCAGATCGTCGAGCGCAAGCCCGTCGACCTGGCCGAGGTGGCCTCCCGCGCGCTGGACCAGGCGCGGGGCGAGGCGGAGGCCAAGGGCGTGGAGATGCGCAGCGAGCTGGCCCCGGCCGTCGTCCAGGGCAACGGTGTCCTGCTGGAGCGGATCGCGCTCAATCTCGTACAGAACGCGGTGCGCTACAACATCCCGGCCGACGGCTGGGTCGAGGTCAGCACCGAGCTGCTGCCGGGACAGGCCCTGATGGTCGTCACGAACACCGGGCCGGTGGTTCCCGCCTACGAGATCGACAACCTCTTCGAGCCCTTCAGGCGGCTCCGTACGGAGCGGACGGGCAGCGACAAGGGGGTCGGCCTCGGCCTGTCGATCGCGCGCTCCGTCGCGCGCGCTCACGGGGGCCGTATCATCGCCGAGCCCCGCGAGGGCGGTGGTCTTGTGATGCGCGTCTCACTGCCCGTCTGAGAAGCTGGGCGGGGCGTGATCTGCGCGGATTATTTTTGTTCGCTTTGAGCGGAATTTTCGGGACACGGTCCCGGAGATGCCGTGTGTGATCGATCACAGGAGCGAATTTCCGTCCGTCCACGCTCCGTGACCAGGGATCCCACCGAAAATCCGGCAAAAGTCGGGTTTTCACGGGTCATTATCACGGGAAGTACACGGGGTGGTGCCGGTAAACGGCGCCGCCAGGACCGTGTACGGTCCCCATCGCCACCCAAGCTGATCACTCTCGAGCGGTCCTTTTGGGTGTCGATTGAGTAACAGACCTTGATGTGAGGCAAAATCTCCGCCTCGGGTCGGGCACAAGTCCGGCCTCTCACGCGTTACGTGCGCTGAGACACCGCAGACACCCAGAGGGGGAGAGCGACAATGGCAACGGATTACGACACCCCACGCAAGACCGACGACGACGTCGATCAGGACAGCCTTGAAGAGCTCAAGGCTCGCCGGAGCGACAAGACGGCGTCCGCCGTCGACGTCGACGAATTCGACGCGGCCGAAGGACTGGAGCTGCCCGGCGCAGACCTGTCCAACGAAGAACTGGCCGTACGGGTCCTGCCCAAGCAGGCCGACGAGTTCACGTGCATGAGCTGCTTCCTCGTGCACCACCGCAGTCAGCTGGCCCGCGAGAAGAACGGTCAGCCCATCTGCCGCGACTGCGACTGAGGTCCGGTCGGCCGTGGCAGGGGACTCACCGTTCCGGAAGCGGCGCCGTCGGCGCGATGAAGGGCCGGAGGCGCAACAGGGCGGTACAGGCCCGGCAGAGGGCGTCACAGCGCCTGCCGAGCGGTCCGCCCTGCCACCCACGCCGGGCGAACACGACGACGAGCGAGGCCGGTCGGCCTCGCTCGAAGCGGTCGAAGCAGCTGTCGCGGCCATCGAGGCCGCGGCGGAGGTCGACGCGGCCGACAGGGCCGCACAGGTCGACAGGACGGAGCCCGTGACCGGGGCAGGCCGTCTGAAGTCTGTGAAACGGGGCGTACGCAAGGGCGGGGAGAGCGCCAAGGCGGCGATCGGTCATATCGCCGACCTGATCATCGATATCGCTCCCCGCGTCCCTGTGCGCGACCTCGCCACCCTGCGCAAGCAGTTCCCGGGCCTCGGGCCCGACGAGATCGCCGACCGGCTCATCGCCGGCGCGAGCAGGGCCACCGCGACCGTCGGCGCCGGAATCGGCGCGGCGGCCATGATGCCCGTCCCGCCCGCCATGCTCGCCGAGCTGGCCGCGGAGATCACCGGTGTGGCCGCGATCGAGATGAAGCTCGTGGCGGAGCTGCACGAGGTCTACGGACTGCGCCCGCCCGGCAACCTCGCCCAGCGCTCCACCGCCTACCTCACGTCCTGGACGGAGGAGCGCGGCATCGACGTCGCCCACCCCACGACGGTGAACGCGGCGCTCGGCGGCCAGATGAAGCGTGAACTGCGCCAGCAGATCATGAAGCGCACCGTGCGCGACCTGCCCAACCTCATCCCGTTCATGATCGGCGCCGCCGTCGGCGCGATGATGAACCGGCGCGACACCAAGAAACTCGCCGAACGGGTCAGGAAGGACCTGCGCGAGCGGCAGACCCCCTGGGACCGCCTGGCCGGCCTGCCACCGCTGGAACGGCCCGAGCGCCCGTACAAGGCCCTGCCGGAAAGCCCGGAGGGCCCCCGGGACGCCTGATTACGCCTGGGGCGGGACGACTGCCTTCAGGGCCGCCGCCAGCGCCTGCGGCTCACGGGTCGACAGATACACGTACGGAGTCGGGTCCCCGGGATCCGTGACTTCCACGCGCACCGCCGTCGGGATGTAGCTGCGCAACAGCATGAAGGCCCGGGTGTCCGCCTTGTACGAGCGCCAGGCGCGCGCCTCCTCGGCGTCCAGCACCTCGGCCTCACCGAGCGCCGACACGGGGATCCGCGCGTCGCCCGCGACGAGGGCACCGGCCACCACCCGGATCCGCGCGGAGCCGTAGGAGCTGACCGCCACCGCCGACAGCACGGTGCCTCCGGCCAGCCCGGCGAGCAGGGGAAGGGTGCCCAGCGGCAGCAGCATCAGCGCGCACGCGATGCCGACCAGGAGCGCGATGAACCACCACGAACGGGGTGCGGTGAGACGTTCGTCGAACGGCGGGGTGGAAGGCTGCATGAAGCCAAGCTTGGCACGGCGCGACCTGCGGGTACCCGCGCGGGTAAGGTCTGCGGCTGTGAGTGGAACATCTGCGGCTCTGAAGCCCCCCGCCGACGCGGTGAAACCGGTCCGGCATCCCGACGCCCCGGCACCGGGCGAGCTGCTCGGCGCGCACTACGAACACTGTTTCGGCTGCGGCGACGGACAGCCGCACGGGCTGCACCTCCAGGCGCGGGCCGGTGAGGGAGTCGGCGTCACCGCCGAGTTCACCGTGCAGGCCGCCCATCAGGGCGCCCCGGGCCTCGCCCACGGCGGGGTGCTGGCCACCGCGCTGGACGAGACGCTCGGCTCCCTGAACTGGCTGCTGCGCGTGATCGCGGTGACCGGACGGCTGGAGACCGACTTCGTGCGCCCCGTGCCGGTCGACACCGTGCTGTTCCTCGACGCCGAGATCACTGCCGTGCACGGGCGGAAGATCTACTCCCGGGCGACCGGCCGGATCGGCAGTCCGGAGGGGCCCGTCGCCGTCCGCGCGGAGGCCCTGTTCATCGAGGTCAAGGTCGACCACTTCATCGACAACGGCCGCCCGGCCGAGATCCAGGCAGCGATGGCCGACCCCGACCAGGTCAGGCGCGCCCGCGCCTTCGAGGTGAACCCCTGATGCGCCACCCCGTCGACGTCCTGATCCGCCGCCTCGACCCGGAGGTGCCGATCCCGGCGTACGGGCACCCGGGCGATGCCGGAACCGACCTGGTCACCACCGAGGCCGCCGAGCTGGCGCCCGGTGAGCGGGCCGTACTCCCCACCGGGGTTTCGATCGCCCTGCCGGACGGGTACGCCGCGTTCGTACACCCCCGGTCCGGCCTCGCCGCACGGTGCGGAGTCGCCCTGGTGAATGCTCCGGGGACGGTGGATGCCGGGTACCGTGGAGAGATCAAGGTGATCGTCATCAATCTCGACCCGCGCGAGTCCGTGCGGTTCGAGCGGTTCGACCGGATTGCCCAACTGGTCGTGCAGCAGGTCGAGAAGGTGCGCTTCCACGAAGTGTCGGAGCTTCCCGGTTCGGCGCGGGCCGAAGGGGGCTTCGGTTCCACCGGCGGTCATGCCGCCGTTGATGTTGATGGCTGATGTTGATGGCGTCCGGGGCGGGGTTCCCCAGGGCGGGAACAGCTACGCTTCGGTCGAATCCGACCGGGAAGGAAAGTGACGTGTTCGGACGTCGCAAGAACAGTGGTTCCGCCGATGACACGGCGGACGAAGCGCGCGAGGCCGAGCAGGTCGTCGACGAGCTCGATGACGCCGAGGGCGGATCGCGCCGGACGAACCTTCCGCCGGCACCGCGGCCGGACGGTCCGTGGGACATCGAAGAGGTCTCCCAGCCCGGTGAGGGCCGGGTCGACCTGGGCGGCATCTTCGTGCCCGGTGTCGAGGGCATGGAACTGCGCGTAGAGGTCGCCGGTGACGCGATCGTCGCCGCCACGGTGGTGCTGCGCGACAGCGCGATCCAGCTGCAGGCCTTCGCCGCCCCCAAGAAGGAGGGCATCTGGGGCGAGGTCCGCGAGGAGATCGCCTCCGGCATCACCCAGCAGGGCGGCATCATCGACGAGGTCGAGGGCCCGCTGGGCTGGGAGCTGCGCGCGCAGGTCCCCGTACAGCTCCCCGACGGGGCGAACGGCGTGCAGATGGTGCGCTTCGTCGGCATCGACGGCCCGCGCTGGTTCCTGCGCGGAGTGATCTCCGGCCAGGGCGCCGTGCAGCCGGAGGCCGCCGGCCTCCTGGAGACGGTATTCCGGGACACCGTCGTGGTCCGCGGCGACGGGCCGATGGCCCCGCGCGACCCGATCGTCCTGAAGCTGCCCAACGACGCCCAGATGGTTCCCGAGGGCGTTCAGCAGGAGGAGCAGGAGGGCTCGAAGTTCTCCGGCGGCATGGCGGGCCTCCAGCGCGGCCCCGAGATCACCGAGGTGCGCTGACCCGCACCACCTCAGCACCGGCCGGTGGCCCGTATCCCCCCGGGGATACGGGCCACCGGCCTTTCCGCGTTCGGGGGAGCGGCTCCGTATGGGGCGCGTATCGGGCACGTACGGGCACCGTCAAGGCCGGGCCCTTCCCCGTAAGGAAGCCATCAACGCAGGTCACGGGGGCGCGGGCAGGAGGTTTGCTCAAGAAGTCCGAGACATCCGCACCTCATCCAGGAGCACCCGATGGCCGACCTGGCCTTCGTCGTCACCACGATCGCGGTCTTCGCGTTGGTGGCACTCATTGCCAAGGGGGTGGCGAAGCTGTGACTGCCGAAAACGTGACCGGCCTCGTCGTGGCCGTAGCCCTGCTGGGCTATCTCGTCCTCGCCCTTCTGTACCCGGAGAGGTTCTGAGCCCGATATGAGCCCCGTCCTCGCCGGCGTGCTCCAGGTTCTCGCGCTCGTCATGGCGCTGGGTCTGGCGTACCGCCCGCTCGGTGACTACATGGCCGGCGTCTATTCCTCTCCGAAGCATCTGCGGGTGGAGAAGTGGATATACAAGGCCATCGGCGCCAACCCGAACACGCAGATGCGCTGGCCCGCCTATCTGCGCGGTGTGCTCGCCTTCTCCGCCGTGAGTGTCCTCTTCCTGTATCTGCTGCAGCGGCTCCAGGGCTCTCTGCCCGGTTCGCTCGGCTTCGCCTCGATCGACCCCGACCAGGCGTTCAACACGGCGGCCTCGTTCGTCGCCAACACCAACTGGCAGTCGTACTACGGCGAGCAGGCCATGGGCCACGTCGTGCAGACCGGCGGCCTCGCGGTGCAGAACTTCGTCTCGGCCGCCGTCGGCATCGCCGTCGCGGTGGCTCTCGTCCGGGGGTTCGCCGCCACCCGCAGCGGTGAACTCGGCAACTTCTGGGCCGACCTGGTACGCGGCGTCGTACGGATCCTGCTGCCGATCGCGGTGATCGGCGCACTCGTACTCGTCGCCTGCGGAGCCATCCAGAACTTCTCCGGCATCCACGAGGTCGGCCAGTTCACGGGCGGATCGCAGCAGTGGAACGGCGGCGCGGTCGCCTCCCAGGAGGTCATCAAGGAGCTGGGCACCAACGGCGGCGGTTACTTCAACGCCAACTCGTCCCACCCCTTCGAAAACCCCAACGGCCTCTCCAACCTCTTCGAGATCTTCCTGATCCTCGTCATCCCCTTCGCCCTGACGCGCACCTTCGGCCGCATGGTCGGTTCGCTCAAGCAGGGGTACGCGATCCTCGCCACCATGGGAGTCATCTGGCTCGGGTTCACCGCCCTGATGATGTGGACCGAATTCGCCCACCACGGGCCCGCGTTCGAGATTGCGGGCGGCGCGATGGAGGGCAAGGAGAACCGGTTCGGCGTCGGCGGCTCGTCCATCTTCGCGGTGGCCACCACGCTCACCTCGACCGGCGCGGTGAACTCGTTCCACTCCTCGTTCACCGGCCTCGGCGGCGGCATCACGATGCTCGGCATGCAACTCGGCGAGATCGCCCCCGGCGGCACCGGCTCCGGTCTGTACGGGATGCTGATCATGGCGATCATCGCGGTGTTCATCGCCGGTCTGATGGTCGGCCGTACGCCGGAGTACCTGGGCAAGAAGATCGGCACCCGCGAGATCAAGCTCGCCGCCTGCTACATCCTCGTCACACCGGCCCTGGTGCTCTGCTTCACCGCCGTGGCGATGGCCCTGCCCACGCCGGGCAACTCGATGACCAACTCGGGCGCACACGGCTTCTCGGAGATCCTGTACGCCTACACCTCCGGCGCCAACAACAACGGTTCGGCGTTCGCCGGGCTCAACGCGGACACCCAGTGGTTCAACACGACGATCGGGCTCGCGATGCTGCTGGGCCGGTTCCTGCCCATGGTGTTCGTCCTGGCCCTGGCCGGCTCGCTCGCCGAGCAGCGGCCCGTACCGGCGACCGTCGGCACCCTCGGCACTCACAAACCGCTGTTCAGCGGGCTGCTGGTCGCCACCATCATGATCATCGCCGGTCTGACCTACTTCCCGGCCCTCGCCCTGGGGCCGCTGGCCGAAGGGCTGGCGTCATGACCCCCCGTACGAAGCAAGAGGACACGATGTCCACAGTCACTCCGGCCCGAGCACCCCATCAGGACGCTCCGGCCGGGTCCGCCCCCGAAGGGCGCGTCGGCGCCGGGCTGTTCGATCCCCGAATGCTGATCGAGTCCTTCCCCGACGCGATACGCAAGCTCGACCCGCGGGTGATGGTCAAGTCGCCGGTGATGTTCGTGGTGCTGATCGGCTCGGTGCTGACCACCGTGCTCGCGGTGCTGGATCCGGCCGACTGGTTCGGCTGGGCGATCGCCGCCTGGCTCTGGCTGACGACGGTCTTCGCCAATCTGGCGGAGGCGGTCGCCGAGGGCCGCGGCAAGGCCCAGGCCGACACCCTGCGCAAGGCCAAGACCGACACCGTGGCGCGCCGGATCACCGGCCGGAACGAGGAACGGATCCCCGGCGCGGAACTGCGCATCGGCGATCTCGTCGTCTGCGAGGCGGGCGACATCATCCCGGGCGACGGAGACGTCGTCGAGGGCGTAGCGAGCGTCGACGAGTCGGCGATCACCGGCGAGTCCGCCCCGGTCATCCGGGAGTCCGGAGGCGATCGCAGCGCCGTCACCGGCGGTACGAAGGTGCTCTCCGACCGCATTGTCGTCAAGATCACCACCAAGCCGGGCGAGACGTTCATCGACCGGATGATCGCCCTGGTCGAGGGCGCGGCCCGGCAGAAGACACCCAACGAGATCGCGCTGAACATCCTGCTGGCGTCCCTGACCATCGTGTTCCTGCTGGCCGTGGTCACGCTTCAGCCGTTCGCGATCTACGCCGGCAGCGAGCAGTCCATGATCGTGCTGGCCGCGCTGCTGGTCTGTCTGATCCCGACCACCATCGGCGCGCTGCTCTCCGCGATCGGTATCGCCGGCATGGACCGCCTCGTCCAGCGCAACGTGCTCGCCATGTCCGGACGCGCCGTCGAAGCGGCGGGCGACGTCTCGACGCTGCTGCTCGACAAGACCGGCACCATCACCCTCGGCAACCGCCAGGCCGCCGAGTTCCTGCCCGTCGCCGGAGTGACGGAGGCCGAACTGGCGGACGCCGCCCAGCTCTCCTCGCTGGCCGACGAAACGCCCGAGGGCCGGTCCGTGGTGATCCTCGCCAAGGAGAAGTACGGCCTGCGCGAGCGTCACCAGGGCGAACTCGCCCAGGCGGAGTGGGTGGCGTTCACCGCCCAGACCCGCATGTCGGGCGTGGACGTCGACGGACGCAAGGTCCGCAAGGGCGCGAGCGGATCGGTCGTCGCCTGGGTGAGGGAGCGGGGCGGCAGCGTCTCCCCGGACGCGCAGGCACTGACCGACCGCATCTCCGCGGCCGGCGGAACCCCGCTGCTGGTGGCCCGCCAGGACGCGGACGGGGCCCGGGTCCTGGGCGTCATCCACCTCAAGGACGTCGTCAAGGAGGGCATGCGGGAACGGTTCGACGAACTGCGCCGGATGGGCATCCGTACGGTCATGATCACCGGCGACAACCCGCTCACCGCGAAGGCCATCGCCCAGGAGGCGGGCGTCGACGACTTCCTCGCCGAGGCCACTCCCGAGGACAAGATGGCCCTCATCAAGCGGGAGCAGGCGGGCGGCAAGCTCGTCGCGATGACCGGCGACGGCACGAACGACGCCCCGGCGCTCGCCCAGGCCGATGTCGGCGTGGCCATGAACACCGGAACCTCGGCCGCCAAGGAGGCCGGGAACATGGTGGACCTGGACTCCAACCCCACCAAGCTCATCGAGATCGTGGAGATCGGCAAGCAGCTGCTGATCACCCGCGGCGCCCTGACGACGTTCTCCATCGCCAACGACGTGGCGAAGTACTTCGCGATCATTCCCGCGATGTTCGCCGTGGTCTACCCGGGCCTGGACAAGCTCAACATCATGGACCTGTCCTCACCCCGGTCCGCGATCCTGTCCGCCGTGATCTTCAACGCGCTCATCATCGTCGCGCTGGTCCCGCTCGCCCTCAAGGGCATCCGCTACCGGCCCAGCGGCGCGGACTCGATGCTCCGGCGGAACCTCTGCGTCTACGGGCTCGGCGGGCTCATCGCCCCGTTCGCCGGCATCAAGATCATCGACCTGATCATCTCCCTCATCCCCGGAATCGGCTGACCTGCCATGAACAACTCCGTAGGAAACTCCGCCCGCCTGCTCTGGGCAGGTCTGCGCGCCCTGCTCGTCCTCACCCTGGTCTGCGGCGTCATCTACCCCCTCGCCGTCACCGGCGTCGCCCAGGGGCTCATGCCCGGACGCGCCAACGGCTCCGAGGTCACGGCGAACGGCAAGGTCGTCGGCTCCGAGCTCATCGGCCAGCGCTACGACCTCCCCCTCGGGAAGGGCCAGGAGACCGCGGCCCCCGACCTCAAGTGGTTCCAGCCCCGCCCCTCCAACGGCCTCGGTACCAACAGCGTGAACACCCAGTACTCGCTGATCCTGTCCGGCGCGACCAACCGCTCCGGCGACAACAAGGAACTCATCGACTGGGTCACCGCCGCCAAGGCCGCCGTTGTCAAGAACAACTCCGTCCCCGGCCACCCCGTCAGCCCCTCCCAGGTGCCGGCCGACGCGGTCACCTCCTCCGCCTCCGGCCTCGACCCGGACATCTCCCCGGCGTACGCCGACCTCCAGGTCAACCGTGTCGCGGCACGCAACCACCTCGACACCGCACGGGTCCGCGAGCTCGTCGACGAGCACACCGACGGCCGCATCCTCGGCTTCGTCGGTGAACCGCGGGTCAACGTGCTCCAGCTCAACATCGCACTGCGGGAACTCGTGCACGGCACGGGAACGCGCTGAACGTACCGCGATGCCCGGGTCCGGCCGCCGCGGCCCGACCCGGGCACGGGAACGCACGGTTACGACGCCGGCCGGGCCCCGGTCACGGGAACGCACGGGTACGACGCCGGCCGGGCCCCGGTCACGGGAACGCACGGGTACGACGCCGGCCGGGCCCCGGTCACGGGAACGCACGGGTACGACGCCGGCCGGGCCCCGGGAGGCGGTATGACGTCGGCTGGACCCCGGCATCAGAATTACGTCAATACGGACCGCACCCGCAGTCCTGGCCCGATATGACAGAAATCGACGGAGTAGTTTCGACAGTGGCTGCCGCATGGGCCGCCGCCGGTCTCGGTGAGCAGAACCGGTTTCAGGAAGACAATGGGGCCATGGCGCGCGGCAAACTTCGGATCTACCTCGGTGCGGCACCCGGCGTCGGCAAGACGTACGCGATGCTCTCCGAGGCGCACCGCCGGGTGGAGCGCGGCACCGACTGTGTCGTCGGCTTCGTCGAGCACCACGACCGCCCGCGCACCGAGGTCATGCTGCACGGCCTGGAACAGATCCGGCGCCGCGAGATCGAGTACCGCTCCGCCGTCTTCACGGAGATGGACGTCGAGGCCGTCCTGGAGCGCGCCCCGGCCGTCGCCCTGGTGGACGAACTCGCGCACACCAACGTGCCCGGCTCCCGCAACGCCAAGCGCTGGCAGGACGTCGAGGAACTCCTCCAGGCCGGCATCGACGTCGTGTCCACGGTCAACATCCAGCACCTGGAGTCACTCGGGGACGTCGTCGAGTCCATAACCGGCGTACGCCAGCGCGAGACCGTGCCCGATGAAGTGGTCCGCCGCGCCGACCAGCTCGAACTGGTCGACATGTCGCCCCAGGCGCTGCGCCGGCGGATGGCCCACGGCAACATCTACAAGCCGGACCGGATCGACGCCTCGCTCTCCAACTACTTCCGCCCCGGCAACCTCACCGCCCTGCGCGAGCTGGCCCTGCTCTGGGTCGCCGACCGGGTCGACGAGTACCTCCAGCAGTACCGCGGCGAGCACAACATCCGCACCACCTGGCAGGCCCGCGAGCGCATCGTCGTCGGACTCACCGGCGGTCCCGAGGGCCGCACCCTCATCCGCCGCGCGTCCCGGATGGCGGCCAAGGGCTCCGGCAGCGAGATCCTCGCCGTCTACATCGCCCGCAGCGACGGCCTGACGTCGGCCTCGCCCAAGGAGCTGACCGTCCAGCGCACGCTCGTCGAGGACCTCGGCGGCACCTTCCACCACGTCATCGGCGACGACATACCCTCCGCGCTCCTCGAGTTCGCCCGGGGCGTCAACGCCACCCAGATCGTCCTCGGCTCCAGCCGCCGCAAGGCCTGGCAGTACATCTACGGACCCGGCGTCGGCGCCACCGTCGCCCGCGAGTCCGGCACCGACCTCGACGTCCACATCGTCACCCACGACGAGGTCGCCAAGGGCCGCGGCCTCCCCATCGCCCGCGGCGCCCGGCTCGGCCGGGCCCGCATCATCTGGGGCTGGCTCGTCGGCGTCGGCGGACCGGTGCTCCTCTCCCTGCTCCTCAAGGGCATGGAGAACGGCCCCGGCCTCGCCAACGACGTCCTGCTCTTCCTCTTCCTGACCGTCGGCGCGGCCCTGCTCGGCGGGCTGCGGCCGGCCCTGGCGTCGGCCGCCGCGGGCTCCCTGCTGCTGAACTACTGGTTCACCCCGCCGACGCACACCCTGACCGTGCAGGACCCCGAGAACTTCGTCGCCATCGTGATCTTCTTCGCGGTGGCCGTCGCGGTGGCCTCCGTCGTGGACCTCGCGGCCCGCCGCACCCATCAGGCCGCCAGGCTGCGCGCCGAGTCCGAGATCCTCTCCTTCCTGGCCGGCAGCGTGCTCCGCGGCGAGACCACCCTGGCCGCGCTCCTGGACCGGGTCCGCGAGACCTTCGGGATGGAGTCCGTCGCCCTGCTGGAGCGGCAGAGCGACGTCGAACCGTGGACGTGCGCCGGCAGCGTCGGACCGGCGCCGGTCGCCCGGCCCGAGGACGCCGATGTGGACATGCCCGTCGGCGACCACATGGCCCTGGCCCTCTCCGGCCGGGTGCTGCCCGCCGAGGACCGCCGGGTGCTCGGCGCCTTCGCCGCCCAGGCCGCCGTCGTCCTGGACCGCCAGCGGCTGGTCGGCGAGGCGGAGGAGGCCCGCAGGCTCGCCGAGGGCAACCGGATCAGGACCGCTCTGCTGGCCGCCGTCAGCCACGACCTGCGGACCCCGCTTGCCGCCATCAAGGCCGCCGTCAGCTCCCTGCGCTCCGACGACGTCGCCTGGTCGGAGGAGGACGAGGCCGAACTCCTCGAAGGCATCGAGAACGGTGCCGACCGCCTCGACCACCTCGTCGGCAACCTCCTCGACATGTCCCGCCTGCAGACCGGTACCGTCACCCCGCTGATCCGCGAGATCGACCTCGACGAGGTCGTGCCCATGGCCCTGGGCGGCGTGCCCGAGGACAGCGTCGAGCTGGACATCCCCGAGACGCTTCCGATGGTCGCCGTCGATCCGGGACTGCTGGAGCGGGCCGTCGCCAACATCGTGGAGAACGCCGTCAAGTACAGCCCGGACGGTGAGCGCGTCACGGTGGCCGCCAGCGCGCTGGGCGCCAGGGTCGAGCTACGGGTGGCCGACGGCGGCCGGGGCGTGCCCGACGAGGCCAAGGAACGCATCTTCGAGCCCTTCCAGCGCTACGGCGACGCCCCGCGCGGTGCGGGAGTGGGCCTGGGCCTCGCGGTGGCCCGCGGCTTCGTCGAGTCCATGGGCGGCACGCTGGACGCCGAGGACACCCCCGGCGGAGGCCTCACCATGGTCCTGACCCTCAAGGCCGCCTCGGGATACGTTCCGGTCAGCCCCGACCTGCCCGCACGGGTCACCTCATGACCCGGGGAGACCTCCCCGGCCCCCGCACAGCTCAGACGTACAGCAGAAAGGCAGGACCGCGATGACCCGGGTGCTTGTGGTCGACGACGAGCCGCAGATCGTACGCGCCCTCGTGATCAACCTGAAGGCGCGCAAGTACGAGGTGGACGCCGCGCCCGACGGGGCGACCGCGCTCCAGCTGGCCGCCGCACGCCACCCCGACGTCGTCGTCCTCGACCTCGGGCTGCCCGACATGGACGGTGTCGAGGTGATCAGGGGCCTGCGCGGCTGGACCCGGGTGCCGATCCTGGTGCTCTCGGCCCGGCACACCTCCGACGAGAAGGTCGAGGCGCTGGACGCGGGGGCCGACGACTACGTCACCAAGCCGTTCGGCATGGACGAGCTGCTGGCCCGGCTGCGCGCCTCGGTGCGACGCGCCGAGCCCGTCGGCCAGGACGGCGGCGACGAGGTCGTGCTCGTGGAGACCGAGGGCTTCACCGTCGACCTCGCCGCCAAGAAGGTCCACCGCGAGGGGCGCGACGTCCGGCTCACCCCCACCGAGTGGCACCTGCTGGAGGTCCTGGTCCGCAACAGCGGCCGGCTGGTCAGCCAGAAGCAGCTGCTCCAGGAGGTCTGGGGGCCCTCGTACGGCACCGAGACGAACTATCTGCGGGTCTACATGGCCCAGCTCAGGCGCAAGCTGGAGGCCGACCCCTCGCACCCCCGGCACTTCGTCACCGAACCCGGGATGGGCTACCGCTTCGAGCGCGCCTGAGGGTCCGCGCCCGGGGTGCGGCACCACCCGTTCGAGTGAGACGGCGGCCACCCTCCAGGACCTCCGGAGACCGGTACCCTTCGGGTATGAGTGCCGTACCCCGATCCGAGAAGACCCAGAAGGCCGAGCGGCCGTCCGGGCGCTTCCGGCGCATGCTCGACCGGCTCTCCAGCTCCCAGGAGGACCTGGAGTGCGAGGAGCTGGAGGAGGACTCGCAGGCATCCGGATGCACCCGGATCTCCGAGTGCACCGACCGCCAGATCGTGAAGGTCACTGGTACCTTGCGGACGGTCACCCTGCGACCGCGTGCCGGAGTGCCCGCCCTCGAGGCGGAGCTCTTCGACGGCACCGCGCCGCTCGACGTGGTCTGGCTCGGCCGCCGCTCCATCGTGGGCATAGAGCCGGGCCGCAAGCTCATCGCCTCCGGCCGCATCGCCATGAGCCACGGGCGCCGGGTGCTGTTCAACCCCAAATACGAACTCCGACCGCTCGGCAAGGAGTAGCCGGTGACGTCTCTCGACAAGCCGACGTCCGACACGGACCGCACCACAGACCAGCAGGAGGCCGATGCGAAGGCGGTCACCGAGGCCGCGCTCTTCGAGGCCTTCGGCGGCGTCCGGGGCATGGTGGAGACGGTCCTGCCCGGACTGCTCTTCGTCACGATCTTCACCATCGACAAGAACCTCACGAACTCGGCCATCGCGGCCGTCGTGGTGTCGCTGGTGCTCGTGGCCGTCCGGCTGATCCGCAGGGACACCGTCAAGCACGCCTTCAGTGGTGTCTTCGGCGTGGCCTTCGGCGTCGTCTTCGCGAAGATGACCGGCAACGCCAAGGACTTCTACCTGCCGGGCATGATCTACACGCTCGGACTGGCCCTCGCCTACCTGGTCAGCACGCTCGCCGGTCTCCCGTTGATCGGACTGATCCTGGGCCCGGTGTTCAAGGAGAACCTCTCCTGGCGCACCCGGAACCCTGGCCGGAAGAAGGCCTACGCCAAGGCCAGCTACGCCTGGGGACTGATCCTGCTCGCCAAGTGCGCGATCCTCTTCCCGCTGTACTGGTGGGCCGACACCACCCAGTTCGGCTGGGTCCTGATCGCCCTGAAGATCCCGCCGTTCCTGCTGGCGGTCTACCTCACCTGGGTCTTCCTCGCCAAGGCGCCGCCGCCCATCGACGTCTTCGCCGAGATGGAGGCCGAGGAGCAGGCCGAGAAGGCCCGTAAGGCGGCCGCCGCCGAAGCGGCGGCCCGCGGCCAGGAATACTGACACACGCGAGAGACGAGAGGGGCATGTCACCGCCGACGGCGGTGACATGCCCCTCTCCCGTGGTGGTTCCGCTCTCAGCTCTCCGGGTCGCCCTGGCGCACCGACAACAGGTCCTCCAACTGCTCCTCGCGGGCCTGGGCGGCGACGAACAGCAGCTCGTCCCCGGCCTCCAGCGTCTCCTCCGTGCTCGGCGTCAGCACGCGCTGCCCGCGAATGATCGTCACCAGCGAGGTGTCCTCCGGCCAGGCGACCTCCCCGACCTGCGTGCCCGCCAGCGCCGACTCCGGCGGCAGCGTCAGCTCGACCAGGTTCGCGTCACCGTGGCTGAAGCGCAGCAGCCGGACCAGATCGCCGACACTCACCGCCTCCTCGACCAGAGCCGACATCAGCCGCGGCGTGGAGACCGCCACATCGACGCCCCAGGACTCGTTGAACAGCCACTCGTTCTTCGGGTTGTTCACCCGGGCGACGACGCGCGGCACGCCGTACTCCGTCTTGGCGA
Source organism: Streptomyces sp. OR43 (assembly GCF_008042275.1). Classification (GTDB taxonomy): domain Bacteria; phylum Actinomycetota; class Actinomycetes; order Streptomycetales; family Streptomycetaceae; genus Streptomyces. The sequence goes on from NZ_RDBK01000043.1 coordinate 3,974,211, forward strand.
GCAGCGAGACGACCAGGTTCACCTTGTCGTCGCCGGTCGCGGCGATCACGACGTTGCACCGCTGCAGCGCCGCCTCGTCCAGCGAGGTGATCTCGCAGGCGTCCGCCAGCAGCCACTCGGCCATCGGCACCCGCTCCACCGAGATGGCGGTCGGCGCCTTGTCGACGAGCAGCACCTCGTGCCCGTTCTCCAGCAGCTCGGCCGCGATGGAACGACCCACCGCGCCGGCCCCGGCAATCGCGACACGCATCAGTGACCGCCCTCCTCGGGGCCCTCGGCGAAGGCCGCCTCGACCTTCGCGATCTCGTCCGTACGCATCATCACGTGGACGAGGTCGCCCTCCTGCAGCACCGTCTGCGACGACGGCAGTATGGCTTCGCCCAACCGGGTGAGGAAGGCCACGCGCACGCCCGTCTCCTCCTGGAGGGTGCTGATCTTGTGGCCGATCCAGGACGGAGTGGTGTGCACCTCGGCAAGCTGCACACCGCCGCTCGGATCCCGCCACAGCGGCTCCGCGCCCGAAGGCAGCAGCCGGCGCAGCATCTGGTCCGCGGTCCAGCGCACGGTGGCGACCGTGGGGATGCCGAGGCGCTGGTACACCTCGGCACGCCGGGGGTCGTAGATCCGGGCCGCGACGTTCTCGATGCCGAACATCTCGCGCGCCACGCGGGCCGCGATGATGTTGGAGTTGTCGCCGCTGCTCACCGCGGCGAACGCACCGGCTTCCTCGATCCCCGCCTCGCGCAGGGTGTCCTGGTCGAACCCGACCCCCGTGACGCGACGGCCGCCGAAGCCGGAGCCGAGGCGCCGGAACGCCGTGGGGTCCTGGTCGATGACGGCGACCGTGTGCCCCTGCTGCTCCAGGGTCTGCGCGAGAGCGGCTCCCACTCGCCCGCAGCCCATGATGACGATGTGCACCTTGCGCCTACCTCGCAGTCCTGGTCGTCCGGCTGACCTGCGAAAACACCCTGCTCACACTCATTTCTCGGCTGGCCGGGCAAACAATGGGGCAACGGTTCGTCCCGTTGCCCAGGATTGAGCTTAAGCGGCGCCGGGTGCGTTGCCTCATTCGAGTGTGCTCATCCCGGGGGCACTGTGGCAAAGCCGACGTTCCCCGAAGTCTTCGGACGGACTTCCGAGGTTTGTTCGAAGGGTGTTCGGGAGTGCGGTCGGGAGCGCCTGGGGATCGCTTCGAGAGGGCTTTCGCGTGGGTGCGGTGCAAGGATTCCGTTAAGGATTTCGTGGTCTTTCCCGCCAGGTGCAGGAGATTGCGGGGCCACGGGGGTGGTGCGTGGGTAGCTCCCATACGGAACCCTTACGATCCTCAGCGTGTCCAAACTGACCGACGTGCCCAAACGGATCCTGATCGGCCGGGCCCTGCGCAGCGACAAACTGGGGGAGACGCTCCTCCCCAAGCGCATCGCCCTCCCCGTCTTCGCATCCGACCCGCTGTCCTCGGTGGCGTACGCCCCCGGAGAAGTCCTCCTGGTGCTCTCCATCGCGGGCGTGTCGGCGTACCACTTCAGCCCGTGGATCGCGGTCGCCGTCGTGGTCCTGATGTTCACCGTCGTCGCCTCCTACCGGCAGAACGTGCACGCGTACCCGAGCGGCGGCGGCGACTACGAGGTCGCCACCACCAACCTCGGGCCGAAGGCCGGACTGACCGTGGCCAGCGCCCTGCTGGTCGACTACGTCCTGACCGTCGCCGTGTCCATCGCCTCCGGCGTGGAGAACCTCGGCTCCGCGATCCCGTTCGTCGTCGAGCACAAGACGACGTGCGCCATCGCCGCCATCGTGCTGCTGACCGTGATGAACCTGCGCGGCGTCAAGGAGTCCGGCAAACTCTTCGCCATCCCCACCTACCTCTTCGTGGCCGGCGTCTTCATCATGATCGCGTGGGGCGCCTTTCGCGGACTGGTCCTCGGCGACACCATGCACGCCCCGACCTCCGACTACACGATCAAGGCCGAGCACGGGGGCCTGGCGGGCTTCGCCCTGGTCTTCCTGCTCCTGCGGGCGTTCTCCTCCGGCTGTGCGGCCCTCACCGGCGTCGAGGCCATCAGCAACGGTGTCCCGGCCTTCCGCAAGCCGAAGAGCAAGAACGCCGCCACCACCCTCGCGATGATGGGCCTGCTGGCCGTCACCATGTTCTGCGGCATCATCGGGCTCGCCATGGCCACGGACGTCAAGATGGCCGAGAACCCGGCGAAGGACCTGATCAACAACGGCACCCCGGTCGGCTCGTCCTTCGTCCAGGACCCGGTGATCTCCCAGGTCGCGGCCGCGGTCTTCGGCGACGGCACGTTCTTCTTCGTGATCCTCGCCGCGGCCACCGCGCTCGTCCTCTTCCTGGCTGCCAACACCGCGTACAACGGCTTCCCGCTGCTTGGTTCGATCCTGGCCCAGGACCGCTACCTGCCCCGACAGCTGCATACCCGCGGCGACCGCCTCGCCTTCTCCAACGGCATCGTGCTGCTGGCCGGCGCGGCGATCCTGCTGGTCTGGATCTACGGGGCCGACTCGACCCGGCTGATCCAGCTCTACATCGTCGGCGTGTTCGTCTCCTTCACCCTCAGCCAGACCGGCATGGTCCGGCACTGGAACCGGCACCTGCGCTCCGAGAAGGATCCGCTCAAGCGCCGCCACATGATCCGCTCCCGGGCGATCAACACCTTCGGGGCCTTCTTCACCGGCCTGGTGCTCGTCGTCGTCCTCGCCACCAAGTTCACCCACGGGGCCTGGGTCGCGCTGCTCGGCATGGTGATCTTCTACGGCACGATGACCGCGATCCGTAAGCACTACGACCGGGTCGCCGCGGAGATCGCCGCCGACGAGACGCCGTCGGACGAGACCGTCCGCCCCTCCCGGGTCCACTCGATCGTCCTGGTCTCCAAACTGCACCGCCCGACCCTGCGCGCACTCGCGTACGCCAAACTGATCCGTACGGACCACCTGGAGGCGCTGTCCATCAGCGTCGACCCGGCCGAGACCAAGGCGCTCAAGGAGGACTGGGAGCGGCGCGGCATCAACGTACCGCTCAAGATCCTCGACTCGCCCTACCGCGAGGTGACCCGTCCGGTCATCGAGTACGTCAAGAGCCTGCGCCGGGAGAGCCCGCGCGACGTCGTGAGCGTCTACATCCCGGAGTACGTCGTCGGCCACTGGTACGAGCACCTGCTCCACAACCAGAGCGCCCTCAGGCTCAAGGGCCGGCTGCTCTTCACCCCCGGCGTGATGGTCACTTCCGTCCCGTACCAGCTGGAGTCCTCCGAGGCGGCCAAGAAGCGGGCCCGCAAGCGCGCGGACTGGAACGCCCCGGGTTCGGTGCGACGCGGCCCCGTGGAGCGCAGGCACAAGGAACCGACGAACAAGAGCTGACGCTCCGTAGCGGCTTCTGGTAAGCGGCCGGACGACACCCACGTAGACTCGTAGGTTGTTGTCCGGCCGTTCGCCGTCCCGCCTTGATCTCTGGAGCCCTCCCCTCATGCAGAACGAATCCACCTCTCCGCAGACCGGGGAACCGCAGTCCGGGGAATCGCTCGTGGGGCAGGAGTACGAGGTCGAGGTCGGCCCGGTCGCCCACGGCGGCCACTGCATCGCCCGTACCGCCGAGGGCCAGGTCCTGTTCGTACGCCACACCCTGCCCGGCGAGAAGATCGTCGCCCGGGTCACCGACGGCGCCACCGACTCCCGCTTCCTGCGCGCCGACGCGGTACGGATCATCGAGGCGTCGAAGGACCGGGTGAAGGCCCCGTGCCCGTTCGCCGGCCCCGGCAAGTGCGGCGGCTGCGACTGGCAGCACGCCAAGCCGGGCGCCCAGCGCCGGCTCAAGGGCGAAGTGATCGCCGAGCAGCTCCAGCGCCTCGCGGGCCTCACCCCCGAGGAGGCGGGCTGGGACGGCACCGTCATGCCGGCCGAGGGGGACAAGCTTCCGCCGGGCGAGGTACCCGCCTGGCGTACCCGCGTCCAGTACGCCATCGACCCGGACGGCCGCGTCGGCCTGCGCAAGCACCGCTCGCACGACATCGAGATCATCGACCAGTGCATGATCGCCGCGCCCGGTGTCACCGAGCTCGGCATCGAGAAGCAGGACTGGCCCCAGATGGCCACGGTGGAGGCCATCGCCGCCACCGGCTCCCACGACCGCCAGGTCATCCTCACCCCGCGCGAGGGCGGCCGCCTCCCGCTGGTCGAGCTCGACAAGCCCGTCTCGGTCCTGCGCGTCGACGAACGTGACGGCGGCGTGCACCGTGTCCACGGCCGCGGCTTCGTCCGCGAACGCGCCGACGACCGCACGTACCGCGTCGGCTCCGGCGGCTTCTGGCAGGTCCACCCGCAGGCCGCGGACACCCTGGTCCGCGCGGTGATGCAGGGCCTGCTGCCCCGCAAGAACGACACGGCGCTCGACCTCTACTGCGGCGTCGGCCTCTTCGCCGGTGCCATCGGCCAGCGCATCGGCGAGAAGGGCGCGGTGCTCGGCATCGAGTCCGGCAAGCGCGCGGTCGAGGACGCCCGCCACAACCTCAAGGACCTGGAGCGGGTCCGCATCGAGCACGGCAAGGTCGACCAGGTCCTGCCCCGCACCGGCATCACCGAATGCGACCTGATCGTCCTGGACCCGCCCCGCGCGGGCGCCGGCAAGGCCACGGTGAAGCAGCTGACCGGCCTGGGCGCGCGCAAGATCGCGTACGTGGCGTGCGACCCGGCGGCACTGGCGCGGGACCTGGCGTACTTCGCGGAGGGCGGGTACAAGGTGCGGACGCTGAGGGCGTTCGATCTCTTCCCGATGACGCATCACGTGGAGTGCGTCGCCATCCTTGAGCCTGCCGAGAAGGGCCGCTGACCTGCTGTTTTAGTGGGTGTGCATTATGTGCGTTGTGTGCGTTACGGGCGATATCTTGACGCATGTTCGATGCATATTTGACGCACGTGACGCACGTTTGACGCATGAACTGATGGGTCGTCAGGGATCTCCCGAATCGACTGACGGCTCATCAAGTCTGTTTTGGGGGTCTCTGGCTTCCTGTCTTTGGGGGCTGCGGGAGACCTCGGTTCGCGAGGGCTTCATGGTGGCGAGGTACGGCTCAAGATCTGCGCGGCTGGGGTGCGGCGGCGTGGGCAACTTTGGCGTCGAGGTCGCCTTGGTGAGCTGCTGAAGGTGGGCGACTGCGAACGCGAGCCACACTTCGATCTCGGTCCTTTCCTGCCCGGGTGGCAGGGATGTGGCGTGGTCGCGTACTGCTGTGACGAATTCGGTCAGGCGCTTGGCTTCGTGCCACGCGTCTGCCTGCTTTTCGAGATGCTCGACGCGATAGGGGGCCTTCCCCCATGGCGGTGGACACGCGGTCATTGATCACGCGGCGAGCGTGAGCTTAGCGGCGTGGTGTCGTCGTTCGTATTCGTTGGGGCTGAGGTGGCCGTTGGCGGAGTGCCGGCGGCGGGTGTTGTAGCGGGACAGCCAGGCAAAGACCGTCCTTCTGCAAGTGTCGGCGTCGCCGTAGTCGCGGGCGCCCTGGAGTGTCTCCCGTTTCAGGGACGCGTGGAAGCTTTCGCAGGCTGCGTTGTCCGCACTCGTGCCGACTGCGCCCATGGACCGGGTGACCTCCAGCTGGGGCCTCGTCACCCAGGGCGAACGCGGCCGGCGCGGCGTTGCCGCCCGTCAGGGTGCCCGTGAACCCGAAGCCCACTGAGCCTCCCGGCGCCACCCGTCCGTTCCAGGAGATGCTCGCGGCCTTCACCTTCGCCCCGTCCTGCGTGGGTGTCGCGTTCCACATCTGGCTGACCCTCTGTCCGTTCGCGAACGTCCAGCCGAGCTGCCMGCCGTGGAGCAGCGCATAGATCCGAAGACTCAGCCCGCGTACGCCGCAGGCACAGACCCGGCGTACATCCCCGGTCTCACGGCCCCTCGAACCGCCGCGAAGGCGGACGAGGACCCGGAGCGGACCGAGGAGCCCGCACCCGAGGGTTCCGCGCCCGACGATGCCGTCGTGGAGGCCGCACCGGAGGAGGACGCGGCGCCCGGCGCCGAGCCCGCCGCCCGGACGGCGGCGGACGACGAGGAGGACGAGAAGGAGCACGTGGACGAGGCCGACGGCGCTTCGTCCGGCGACGGGCCCGACGACGGCCCGTCGTTCGAGGTGAGCGACCGGCGTGGCTCGATCTCCGCGGACCGTACGGGCATCCGGTTCACGCTGGACGACCAGGAGGCCGACTTCCGCTGGGACGAGATCGGCGCCGTCGAACTGAAGCCGGCCCGGTTCGGCCGCCGGTTCACGGTCACGGTCCACATGTCGACCCGGCGCTGGTTCAACGCCGAGGTCGAGGCGGCCGCCAGGAGCAGCCTCAAGGAGTGGACGGACGGCTTCGACGCGGTCCTGGACGCCTACTTCGAGGAGTCCTGACGGTCCGGGCCGGGGACGGCCGGGCCGGGGCGCCCTGAGCCGTCCGACTCCCTGCCGCTACGCCCGGCAGCCGGGGGCGGTGCCCCGCCGCGACCGGCCTCCCCGCGGGGAGGCCGGTCGCGGCGGCGGACCGCCGGAGCGACGCACGGTGCGCTCCGCGATCTCCACCGCCGACTCGGACGACTCAGGCCTCCGCCAGGACCACCGAACGCGTCAGGTGGCGGGGGCTGTCCGGGTCCAGGCCGCGGGCGGCGGCGCGGGCGATGGCCAGGCGCTGGACCCGGACCAGTTCGGCGAGCGGGTCGAGGCCGCTCTCCACCCAGCGGGCGCCGGTGGCGAGGACCTGCTCGCGCAGGCCCTCGGGGGCGGCGCCGAATGTCCAGGTGGCGGTTCCGGTGGTGGCGATGCTGATGGGGCCGTGGCGGTACTCCATCGAGGCGTACGCCTCCGTCCAGGACAGCGAGGCCTCCTTCATCTTCAGCGCGGCCTCGTTGGCGAGACCGGCGGTCCAGCCGCGGCCGAGGAAGGTGAACTGCGAGCAGTCCAGCAGACCTTCGGGCAGCGGCTCGGCCAGTGCGGTCTCCGCGTCGCGGACCACGGCGTCGGTGTGCAGACCGAGGTGGGCACGGAGCAGCGTCAGCAGCGTGGTGGCGAACCGGGTCTGCACGACGGACTGCTCGTCCGCGAAGTCGAGGACCACGACGGCGTCGGCGGACGTCATCACCGGGGTGCCGGGGTCGGCGGTGATGGCCACGGTGGGGGTGGTCCCGCGGAGCCGGTCGAGGAGTTCGAGCACCTCGGTCGTCGTTCCCGAGCGGGTGAGGGCGACGACGCGGTCGTAGCGGCGGCGGGCGGGGAACTCCGAAGCGGCGAAGGCGTCGGACTCGCCCTGGCCGGACTCCTCGCGGAGCGCGGCGTAGGCCTGAGCCATGTAGAACGAGGTGCCGCAGCCGACGACGGCGATGCGCTCGCCGGCGGCGGGCAGCGCGGCGGCGTGGCGCGGAGCGAGGTCCGCGGCGCGGCGCCAGCAGTCCGGCTGACTGGCTGTCTCGATCTCGACAAATGACACTTTTGCACTCCGAACTGGCGATGGGATGCTCGTTTACGCACATTACTCGGTATTAGCAAGCATTATCAAGCATCTATCGCGCAGGAGGCCGCCGGGGTGGTGTGTCTTCTGCCCGCCGCGGTGGTGTGACTTCGTGGCTTGACTCGGCGGAGCCGTGTGCGACGCTTGCGCGTGTCCGGTGACCGCGTCCAAGGGGATGGGCGTGCGCAGGCCGGGCCCGTAGAAGGAGAGTTTTCTTGTCCAGGGACGCCCGGTGGAACGCACTGCTGGAACTCGTCGGCAAGCACGGCCGGGTGGACGTCGAGGACGCCGCCGGCGCGCTGGACGTCTCGGCCGCGACCATCCGCCGGGACCTGGACCAGCTGGCCGAGCAGCACCTTCTCACCCGCACCCGGGGCGGCGCCGTCGCGCACGGTGTGAGTTACGAACTGGCGCTGCGCTACAAGACGGGGCGCAACGCCCCGGAGAAGCAGGCCATCGGCCGGGCCGTCGCCGAACTGGTCGCGGTCGGCGAGGTGGTGGGGCTGACCGGCGGCACCACCATCACGGAGGTGGCGCGCTCGCTCGCCGTGCGCTCCGACCTCGTGGGCGAAGGTGCGGGCGGGACGTCCGGGCAGCCGACCCTGACGGTGGTCACCAACGCCCTCAACATCGCCAACGAGCTGGTGATCCGGCCGCAGATCAAGATCGTGGTGACCGGCGGTGTGGCCAGGCCCCAGTCATACGAACTGACGGGCCCGCTGGCCAGCGGGGTGCTGGGTGAGATCACGCTGGATGTCGCCGTGCTGGGCGTCAACGCGATCGACACCGAACGCGGCGCGTACGTCCACCACGAGGGCGAGGCCAGCATCAACCGGCTGCTCGCCCAGCAGGCCCAGCGGGTGGTGGTGGCGGCCGATTCGTCGAAGATCGGCAAGCGCGCCTTCGCCCGGGTCTGCGACCTGGGGGCGGTCGACTTCCTGGTCACGGACAAGGGCATCGCGCCCGAGGTCACCGCGCGCTTCACCGAGGCCGGCGTCACCGTCATCGCGGTCTGACCGCCTGGCCCCGGCCCGCTCCCCTCTGCGGTTGGTGCTGCTCCGGGGCTCCGGCGTGCCCGGTTCGAGCGCCGCCCGGATGCCCGCCGGGTCGTTGATGGGACCCATGAATGTCAAGAGATGTTCGTCAGTGCCTCCAAACAAACAACTCTTGCCATACGGGTGCGCGGTCGGGAACTATGAGGCTGTCGTCGTGAAGGAGCCTTCGGCCTCCCGTACCGTCTCCGGCGGCCTTCGCCCGCACGACCGTACGTAGAGAAGGGACTCCCGTGTCAGACCTGCGACTCGGCGTCATCGGGCTCGGCCTGCGCCGTTCCATCGCGACGTCCGCCCACCACCCCGGAAAGGGATCGGCGATCACCGCCGTCTGCGACCTCGACCCCGAGGTGCGCCGGCGTGAGGCGGACGCCTTCGGTACCGATGTCGCGGTAGAGGACTACAAGCTGCTCCTCGAACGGGACGACCTCGACGCGGTCGTCATCGCCACCCCCGACGACACGCACGAGGCCATCGCGATCGACGCGCTCCGCGCCGGCAAGGCGGTCTTCGTGGAGAAGCCGCTGGGGATCACCGTCGAGAGCTGCGACAACGTCCTGCGCGCCGCGTACGAGACCGGGACCCGGCTCTACGTCGGCCACAACATGCGGCACATGGGCGTCGTGCGACTGATGCGCGACATCATCGCCCGCGGGGACATCGGGGAGCCCAAGGCCGTCTGGGTGCGCCATTTCGTGGGATACGGCGGCGACTACTACTTCAAGGACTGGCACGCCGACCGGACGCGGACCACCGGACTGCTCCTCCAGAAGGCCGCACACGACATCGACGTGCTGCACTGGCTGGCAGGCGGCTACACCCGGCGCGTCAACGCGCTGGGCGACCTGCTCGTCTACGGCGGCCTGCCGCGCCGTGAGCCGGACACCCCGCGCCCGGACAACTGGCTGCGTGAGTTCGACTGGCCGCCGACGGCCCGCAAGGACCTGCACCACATCGTCGACGTCGAGGACGTCTCGGTGATGAACATGCAGCTCGACAACGGGGTCGTGGCCGCCTACCAGCAGTGCCACTTCACACCGGACTACTGGCGCAACTACACCGTGATCGGTACCGAAGGGCGGCTGGAGAACTTCGGCGACAGCCCCGGTGACGAGGTCAAGGTCTGGAACACCGGACCCAGCGGTTACCGCGCCGACGCCGACATCACCTACCGGGTGCCCGAGGCCGGCGGTTCGCACGGCGGCGGCGACACCCGGATCATGGAGGAGTTCTGCCGGTTCGTGCGCGACGGGGGCGTCACCGACACCTCACCGGTCGCCGCCCGGATGAGCGTCGCCGCCGGTGTCCTCGCGACCCGTTCCCTGCGTGAGGGCGGTGCGCCGTACGACGTGCCGGCCCTCGACCCCGAACTGGTCGCGTACTTCGAACGCGGGCAGGTCCGTTCCTGAGGATCTGACCGGGAAGGCCGGACAGGGCCCTGGTCCTGTCCGGCGGGTTCACCGCACCGGATGCACCGAGCCGGTGCGTGCAAGGCAATGATCCCCCCTTTCCCCCCACCAGAAGCAGGTGCATCGCATGACCCTGCGCCACGTCTTGGGCACGCTCACCGCCACCGTCACCGCTGCTGCCGCGGCAGCCACTCTGGCCCTGCTGGGCACGGCGGCCCCCGCCCGGGCCGCGGAGTCGGACACGACCTCTCCCGCCCGGGCTGCGGAGCCGGACACGGCCCCTCCCGCCCGGGCCGCGGAGCTGGGAGTCACTCCCGGCACCTACACCAACTACTCCTTCTCCGGTGCTCCGGTACTGACCGACGTCACCTGGTCCACCACGGTCCCGCACGACCCCGGATACCGGGCGAACATCTTCTGGAGCCATCAGTTCGGCTTCGACCGGGGCAGCGGCGCGTACTTCGGGATGCAGTCCAACGGAGGGTCGAAACGGACGCTCCTCTTCTCCGTCTGGGACGTCTCCGAGGCCAGGGCGGGTTCGGCCGGCAGCTGGTGCCAGACCTTCGGCGGCGAGGGCGAAGGCATGAGCTGCCGGATGAACCTCGACTGGACCGCCGGTCACCGCTACACGTTCGAGGTCGCGGCCGAGGGCGACGGCTGGTTCGGTGCCACCGTCGCGGACACCGCCACAGGCGCCTCGTACAAGCTCGGCGCCATCAAGACGCCGGCCACCGCCATCTCGCCCGCCGGGATGGTGGACTGGACCGAGTACTTCGAGTGGAACAACCCCCGCGCCACCTGCTACGACCAGCCGTTCAGCGACGCCCGCTTCGGGGTGCCGACGGGCAACGGCGGTACGGTCACCGGCGCGGTCGCCTCCACGTCCAGCAGTGCCAACGCCTGCGCCCCGATGACCCGGATCGATGTCGCGGCCGGCTCCACCGTGCAGAACCTCGCCGTCGGCAACTCGGTGCGCGGTGCGGTGACCGGGCCCGCCGGGAAGTGCCTGGACGCCTTCGGGGGTGTCGCGGACGGTGTCGTCGCCAACCTCTACACGTGCTCGGGCGGCGCCAACCAGGCCTGGGTGAGGGCGGCCGACGGCACGCTGCGGCTCCCGTCCGACTACTGCCTCGCCGCGGAGGGCGCCGGCAACGGGGCCGCCGTACGCGTCCGTGACTGTGCCGGGACCGGGGCGGGCGGGGCGGTCACCGACCCGGCCCGGCAGTGGACGTACAACGCCTCCACGCACACGGTCGTCAACAAGGCGTCGGGGCGCTGCCTGGACGTCCCGGGAAGCGATACGGCGAACGGGACCGCTCTCGGGCTCTGGGACTGCCACGGTGGCGCCAACCAGCAGTGGAACGTGCCCGCGACCTACTGATCCGGCCGACCGTGAGCCACCGGCCCCGGGACGGGCTGCTTCCAGCGGTCCCGTCCGGGGGCCGGTGGCGTCCGGCCCGGGGGCTCACCCGGGGCTTCGGTGTCCGGCCCGGGGGCTCACCCGGGGCTGCGATGTCCGTTTCCGACGGTCTCGCCCCCGGCTCATGCGTCTGTTTCCAGCCATGCTCGGTGGGTAACCGGTCGCCGCCGGTTTGACGACGGTCCGACGTATACCGGTGACAGGGTGCCTTCAGCCGGAGGATTTGCTGATAAATCTTCCGGTCGCCCCCTCCCGCGACCGCCTCGACTGCTCTCGGACTGTCACCGCCCGACCCGCCTCGGGGTGACCGATGGGCGGTTTCACGCCAACCAGCCCCTGTTGTCCTCGGGTTCGAACGCGCGACCGGATCCGGGTCGGCATAATCGCGTCCATGTCGATCACGGGTGGAGACGTCGTTGACCTGGGCCGGGGCCTGTACGCGTGGCTCCCGCCGAAACGGGGCTGGGGGCTGGCCAACTGCGGCCTGCTCGTCTCGCCCCGTGGCGCGCTCTGGATCGACACCCCGTACGACACGGTGCTGGCGGGCCAGTTCCTGGCCGAGAGCACGAAGCTGCTGCCCGACGGTGTCTCCATCGACCGTGTGATCGTCACGCACGCCAACGGGGACCACTTCTGGGGCGCGGGGGTCCTGCCGGACGCGGAGATCATCGCGACCCGCGAGGCCCGGGAGCACATCCACTACGAGCCCACCCCGCAGCAGCAGCACGCCCTGGTCAACGGAAGCGATCCGGCCACCGCGCTCGGCGCCTACCTCGGCCGCCACTTCGGGCCCTTCGACTGGTCGCAGACCGATCCGGTCCGGCCGACGACCTACTTCACCGGGGAGCTCGAACTGACCCTGGGGGAGTACCCCGTACGCATCACGTCCCTGCCGTCCGCGCACACCACGGGGGACCTCATGGTCCACCTGCCCGCGCAGGGCGTCGTGTTCAGCGGCGACATCATCTTCTCCTCGACCCCGCAGCAGCCGGGCGACCACCCGATCCACTGGGCCGGCCCGCTGAGCAACGTGATCGCGGCCTGCGAACAGGTACTGGACACCGGCGCCGAGACCGTCGTGCCGGGTCACGGACCGGTCCTCGACCGGGCGGGCGTACGCGACCACATCGTCTACCTCGAGTACGTGCGCGAGCGCGCCCACGCCTTCCACGGCGCCGGCGTACCGGCCGTGGAGGCGGCCCGCCGGGTGATCGGGGAGGGGCGTCACCCCGAACTGGGCCTCCCTGAACGGCTGGTGGTCACGATCGGCAGCGAGTACCGGCAGCTCGACGGATCCGAACTTCCCGGCGTGCTCCAGGTCATGACCGACGTCGCAGCGGTCGCGCAAGAAGTGGAGCAGGCCCGTGAGACGGCAGGCCCGGCGGACTGACCAGCCGGTCCCGCGCCGCCCCGGCAGCACCGGCCCCCGCCACCGCGGCAAGAGAACCGGCCCAGGCTGCCGCCGCGGCCACGGAACCGGCCTGCACCGTCCCCGGCCCGGGACCGGCCCCCGGCGCTCCGGGCCGCTGACCGGCCCCCGCGGCTCCGGGCACAGGACCGACCCGACGACAGAAACGCGGTAACGGCATGGGATGGATCGTGGCGGTGGTCGCCGTCATAGCAGCCGTGGCAGCAACGGCACGCTCCTACCGGGCCGCCCGCTCGGAACAGCTCGCCGTGGCCCACGCAGAGCTCGCCGAACGCCAGGCGAAGGCGGCCGAGGCCCGTACCGCGGCCCTCGTCGACGAGATCAGGCAGCTGGCCCGCAAGCGGATCCCGGCCGCCGCGCTCGCGCTCTCCCACCCCAGCGCCCAGGTCCCGGGGCTGCGGGAGGCAGCGGAGGTCGACGGTGGAGCGGCCAGGCTGCTCACCGAGGCCGTACAGGCGGCCAGGACCGCGGTCATGGAGGAGCGCCAGCGCGTCGACGCGGCCGCCCGCGCGGCGATGCGCGGCACCTCGGCCAAGATCCAGTCCCTGCTCAACCAGTCCCAGCAGCTGCTGCACGAGCTCCAGCACGAGTACGACGACCCGCGCATCCTGCAACTGGACTTCCGCAACGAACTCGCGCTGCGCCGCACCCAGTCCACCGCGGTGCTCTGCGACGCGTGGCCCGGCCTGGCCCGGCAGAACTCGCCCCTCGTGGAGATCGTGCTCGGCGCACAGTCCCGCGTCGCCGGCTACGAGCGGATCAAGGTGGCCAACCACCTGCGCGACGAACGCCTCGGGCTCGCCGCCCGCGCCGCCGAACCCCTCGCCATCGCGCTCGCCGAACTGCTCGCCAACGCCACCGCATACTCGCACCCCGACACCGATGTGCAGGTGACGGTGCAGCAGAGCGGCGGCCGGGGCGCGTTCCTGGTGGTCGACGACGCGGGCATCGGGATGGACGACGACGCGCTCGACCGGGCCCGCGCCCTGCTGGCCGGGCCCTCCGAGGTCCTGCTGACCGAGCTGGGCGACCCGCCCCAGACGGGGTTCGCCGTGGTCGGCAGGCTGGTGGTGCAGTACGGCTTCCACTGCCACATCGAGGCCTCGCCGTTCGGCGGCATGCGTACGATCCTGCGCGTCCCGGCCCACCTGCTGACGGTGCTGGAGGACGACCACAGCCTCTCCGCCCTGGCCCCCGCGCCCGTGTCGGCCGTCCCCGCCCCGGACCGGCCGGCCGCGCCCGCGCAGTCCGCCCGGCCGGAGCCGGCGCCCGCCGAGGTGCCTTCGGGACTGCCCAGCAGACGTCGGCGCGCGCCGCGCCCCGCGGCCGCCGCTGCGGCCCCCGCCGCCCCGGCCGCCGGACCGGTGTCCCGTACACCCGAGCAGGCGGAGTCTTCCTGGGCGGCACTCCAGCAGGGCACCCTGATCGGCAGGAGCGTCGCCGGGCGGGCCCCCGCACCGGATGCGGACGGCCACGACCACCTGGGCGACCAGGACGACCAAGGAGACGACGAGAAGTGAGCGCCCCCAGCCCCACCACCGGTGACCTCGCATGGGTGCTGACCCCGTTGCTGGAACTGCCCGGAGTCCAGCACGCCGTGGTCGCCACCGGCGACGGCCTCGTCGAGGGCGCCTCGCCCGGACTCGACCGGGCGTCCGGTGAACGGGTCGCCGCCATGACGGCCACGCTGCACGCCGCGGCCCGCGCCTTCACGACGGCCTTCACCAACGTCGAGGCCCCGCAACTGGCCCAGACGGTCGTCGAGTCGGACCTGGGCTTCGCCATCGTCGTACCGGCGGGGAAGAACACCACGCTCGCCCTGTTCGCCGAACCGGGCGCCAAGCTCGGGGACATCGCCTACCAGATGCAGGTGCAGGTCACCGCGCTGACGCGGGCGATGCACGCCCCGGCCCGCCAACCGGACACCGCCGCCCGGCCATGACCGCCGGCCCAGGACGCCGTCTGATCCCCGCCTACCTCGTCACCGGGGGCCGGTCCCGGCCCACCGGCCCCGCGCTCGACCGGCTCGCCGTGCTCGTGCGCACCGAGGAGGCACTGCCGCAGGACACCGGCTCCGAGCAGCGCAGGCTGTGCGAACTGCTGGAGCCGGGCGCGCTCACCGTCGTCGAGTGCGCGGCCCATCTGGACCTGCCGGTCAGCGCCACCGTATTCCTGGCCACGGATCTCGCGGCCGCCGGACTTCTGCTCACGCGACCGCCGATACCCAGTGCCGGGGAGATCGACCGGTCGCTCGTCGAGAGGCTGCTCGTTGGACTCCGCTCCCTCCACTGACCGGACGGACGTCGGTTATCTGCCGGCTGCCGCCCGGACCCTGATGAAACTCGTCGTCACGGGTCCTTTCGGCGTGGGCAAGACGACCCTGATCCGCACCCTCTCGGAAATCCCCACGCTCCACACCGAAGAGGCGATGACCCAGTCCAGCACCCTGCTCGACGACACCGCCGGCCTTCCCGAGAAGACCACGACCACGGTCGCGATCGACTTCGGACGTCTCACGGTCCTGGACGATCTCGTGCTGTACATGTTCGGCACGCCCGGCCAGGACCGCTTCCTGCCGCTCTGGGAGGACATCGCGCGCGGGGCGCTGGGCGCGCTCGTCCTGGTGGACACCCGCAGGCTCGCCGACTCCTTCGCCGTGATGGACATGGTCGAGGAGCAGGGACTGCCGTACGCCGTCGCCGTCAACCGCTTCCCCGACGCCCCCGCCCACAGCGACGAGGTCCTGCGCGCGCACCTCGACCTTGACGCCGGGACCCCGCTGGTCCAGTGCGACGCGAGGGAACGGCGCGGCAGCATCGGCGCCCTGATCGCGCTGGCCGAGCACGTGCTGACCCGTCTGCCGCAGCCCGAGGACCCGCACCCCCAGGAACCGTCATGACATCGCATCCGCAGCCGCCGCAACCCCTCACGCTGTACGGCCCCGACTTCGCGGCCGACCCGCACGGCCACTACCGCACCCTGCGGGAACACGGCCCGCTCGCACCGGTCCGGATCGCCCCCGGCATCGAGGCGATGCTCGTCACCGACTACCAGGCCGCCGTCGACCTGCTCCGCGACACCCACACGTTCAGCAAGGACCCCCGCGCCTGGCAGGCGACGGTCCCCGCGGACTCCCCGGTGCTGCCCGTGCTCGGGCACCGTCCCACCGCGCTGTTCAGCGACGGCGAGGTGCACACCCGCTACCGCGACGCCATCAACGACACCCTGGCCCTGATCGAACCGCACATCCTGCGGGCCCAGGTGGCCGGGGTCGCCCAGCAGCTCATCGCCGGGTTCGCGGCCACCGGCAGCGGCGACCTCATCGCCCAGTACGCGCGGCTGCTCCCGCTGCACGTGTTCGTCTCCTGGTTCGGCGTCGATCCGGCGGACGGCGAGCGGATCGTCGACGGCATCGGCGGCATGATGAACTCGGCCCAGGGCGCCGCCGCCGCGTACGCCGACCTCGTCGACGTCGTCACCCGCCTCGTCGCCGACCGGCGCGCCCGGCCGCGGCGCGACCTCACCTCGTACTTCCTGGCCCATCCGGCGCGCCTGGACAACGACGAGACTGTGCGTCAGATCACGTTGCTCATGAGCGCGGGCCACGACCCCGAGACCAACCTGATCGGCAACGCGACCCTGCACATGCTCACCGACGAGCGGTACGCGGGTTCGCTTCACGGGGGCGCGATGACCGCCCACGAGGCCATCAACGAGGTCCTGTGGCAGGACCCGCCGATCGCCAATCTGGCGGCGCACTACCCCCGGCACGACATCGAGTTCCACGGCGTCCGGCTGCGTGCGGGACAGCTCGTCCTGGTCTCCTTCGGCGCAGCCAACACCCAGTCCTCACCCGCTACTTCGTCCACCGGGGTGCGGTCCGGAGGCAGCGCTCACCTGGCCTGGTCGGCCGGTCCCCACCGGTGCCCGGCCAAGCAGCCGGCCCTGCTCATCGCGATGACCGCGATCGAGCAGCTCACCAGCCAGCTGTGCGATGCGGAACTGGCTGTTCCGGTGAGTGAACTGCTCTGGCGGCCGGGGCCGTTCCACCGCGCGCTGGTGCATCTTCCGGTACGTTTCACCCCGCTGGACACCAGCGTGTCCGAGGGCCCCGACAAGGGACCGGCCAGGCGGCCGGAGGTTCCGATCGGCTCCTGAACCGTGTCGCTGGTAGGCCGAACGGGTGAGGGGCGAGAGAATTGCCCGATGAACAGTGAGCGCAGCCGGCGCAACGCCAACCGATGCACAGACGGGGTGGTCCGGTGAGCAGGTACGACAGATACGACGTCACGGACGAGCAGTGGGAGGGGCTCGCCCAGGTCGTCCCGCTGCGCAGTCGCAACGAGTGGCCGTCCCGGGTGGACCACCGCACGGTCCCGGACGAGCGGGAGAGCGCCGAGCAGCGGCGCATGGTGGTGCTGCGGGTCCAGATCTTCGCGGACGCGCGCGAGGTCGCCGAGTACCTGGTCGCGCAGATTCCGGTGCTCCTTGACCTGACCAGCGCCGAGGGCGATGTGGCCAAGCGGATCCTGGACTTCACCAGCGGCGTCGTCTTCGGGCTGGGCAGCGGAATGCACCGGGTCGACCGGAACGTCTTCCTGCTGTCTCCCGTCGGCATGGAGGTCGAGGGCGTGACGGCGGCGGGCGTGCCGGGGGCGTAGCCGAAGCGCGCCGGCCGGGGCCGCCTCGCATCCGGTACTCCGCGACCGGGTGCGGCCCCCGGCCCGCTCCCGACCGGGTGCGGCCCCGGCCCGCTCCCTGCCCGTCTCCCTGTGCGTCCACGTCTGCCCGCCTCCCGGGTCCGGCTTCCTGCCTGTCTCCCTGTGCGTCTGCCCGCATGTCGGCGGGCCCCTGCCCGGGTTGCCGGTCTGCCGGTCTGCCGGTCTGCCGGTCTGCGGGGCGGTGGTAGACCTGGAGCCGTGACAGAACTCGACGTACACGCGCTCCAGCAACGGCTCGCGGCATTCGCGGCCGCACGCGACTGGGAGCGGTACCACACCCCCAAGAACCTCGCGTCGGCGCTGAGCGTCGAGGCCGCCGAACTCGTGGAGATCTTCCAGTGGCTGACGCCGGAACAGTCGGCGCGGGTGATGGAGGACCCCGCGACGGCACCCAGGGTGGCGGACGAGGTCGCCGACGTTCTCGCGTATCTGCTGCAGTTCTGCGAGGTGCTGGGCATCGATGTGCTGGCGGCTCTGGCGGCCAAGATCGAGCGGAACGAGGGGCGTTTCCCGGTGCCGCAGCCGACGGATTCCCCGCTCCGTCACTCTTCGGAGTGATCGAGTTGTCCACATTCGATTTCGTGTCCACAGATTTCCGAAATCCCCTGGCCTTTCGGTACCGCCACCCTCACTGTGGGTAATGAAGAGGTGAGCGGGTTTTCGCGTCGAACGGGGGCAAGGGATGGAAGCGGAGCGGCTTGTAGCAGTCATCCGGAGGGCACTGGCGCAGAGCCGGGGCACACCGGACATCATCGCCGAGGCCTGGCAGGCCCAGGCGCTGGCGCAGGCGATCGGGAGCCGGCTGGCGGCGAGTGGCCCCAAGGAGTTACGGGGCGAGGCGAGTGGTCTCAGCGAGACCGGCGGACGGAGCAACGGCGCGCTGGAGCACCCGGCGGCCCGTGCGGGTGTGGCACGGGCGGTGCAGCTCTCCGAGGTCGCCGATCCGCGCGCGGCCCTCACCGGTCTCGGCGCGCTGCTCGGGGAGGTGGGGATAGCCCTGGTCGGGGTGGCCTGCGAGACCGATGAGCAGGGCCTGTACTGGCAGTGCATGGAGGCGATCGACGCCGCGGACGAATCGACGGACCGGGTGCACGGCATGCTCCGTCTGCTCGACGAGCGGGACCGCGAGCGGAGGGAGGATCTGGAGCGTGGCCGGGAGCGGGACGGCCCGCACGGCGTGCTGCACGGACCGGTGGGACCGGCGGCCGACGCCGGCTGAGCGTGCGACACCGGTGAGGCGTCCGGAGGTGCAGGATGGATGCATGGATCTTCGAATCTTCACCGAGCCCCAGCAAGGGGCGAGCTACGACACACTGCTCACCGTCGCGAAGGCGGCCGAGGACCTCGGCTTCGATGCCTTCTACCGGTCCGACCACTATCTGCGCATGGGCCAGGGCGACGGCCTTCCCGGCCCGACGGACGCGTGGATCACGCTGGCCGGGCTGGCGCGCGAGACCAAACGGATCCGCCTCGGCACCCTGATGACGGCGGGGACGTTCCGGCTTCCCGGTGTACTCGCCATCCAGGTGGCGCAGGTCGACCAGATGTCCGGGGGCCGCGTCGAGCTGGGCCTGGGCGCGGGCTGGTTCGAGCAGGAGCACAAGGCCTACGGGATTCCCTTCCCCAAGGAGAAGTTCGGCCGGCTGGAGGAGCAACTGGCGATCGTCACCGGCCTGTGGGCCACCGAGGTCGGCAAGACGTTCAGCTATGACGGTACGTACTACCAGCTCACCGACTCGCCCGCGCTGCCCAAGCCCGCGCAGGCCAAGGTACCGGTGCTGATCGGCGGGCACGGCGCTAAGCGGACGCCGCGGCTGGCCGCTCAGTACGCCGACGAGTTCAACATTCCGTTCGCCTCGCTGGAGGACAGCGAGAAGCAGTTCGGCCGGGTCAGGGCGGCAGCCGCGGAGGCGGGCCGCGGGCCCGACGACCTGGTGTACTCCAATGCCCTGGTTGTCTGCGTCGGCAAGGACGACGCGGAGGTGGCACGCCGGGCCGCCGTCATCGGACGGGACGTGGCGGAACTGAAGGCGAACGGACTGGCCGGCTCGCCCGCCGAGGTCGTCGACAAGATCGGCCGGTTCGGGGCGATCGGGGCGTCGCGCATCTACCTCCAAGTGCTGGACCTCGGCGATCTGGAGCACCTGGAGCTGATCTCGTCGCAGGTCCAGTCACAGCTCGACCGAGGAAACAGCGCGGTTGAAGGCGCAGCTCGACTGAAGAAGCAGCTCGGCTGAGAGCAGAAGTCGACTGACGGAAAAGGAGCCTCCGGTGTCACCCGCTCGCGATCCCAGCCGCGATCCCGGCCGCGATTTCGCCCGTGATCCCGTCCCTGATCCCGGCCGTTCGGCCGGGCCGCCGTCCCGCGCGCTCGCCACCGCGCTCGCGGCGGGAACCGTGCTGCTCGACGGCGGGCTCTCCAACCAGTTGGAGGCGCAGGGCTGCGATCTGACCGACGACCTCTGGTCGGCCCGGCTGCTCGTGGACGGACCGGGACAGATCGAGGCCGCGCACATGGCGTATGTGCGGGCGGGTGCGCAGGTGCTCATCACGGCCGGCTATCAGGCGAGCTTCGAAGGGTTCCGGCAGCGCGGGATCGAGCGGGCCGAGGCGACGGGGCTCTTCGCCCGCAGCGTGGAGCTGGCCCGCCGCGCGGCCGGGACGGTGGACCGGGACGTCTGGGTCGCGGCCTCGGTCGGCCCGTACGGGGCGGTGACGGCGGACGGGGCGGAGTACCGGGGCCGCTACGGGCTCACGGTCCGGGAACTGGAGCGCTTCCACCGCCCCCGGATCGAGGCACTGGCCGCCGCCGGCCCCGATGTGCTGGCGCTGGAGACGGTGCCGGACACGGACGAGGCGCAGGCGCTGCTGCGGGTGGCGGGGGAGTGCGGGCTGCCGGTCTGGCTCTCCTACACCGTGGCCGGTGACCGGACCAGGGCCGGGCAGCGGCTGGAGGAGGCGTTCGGTCTCGTCGCCGGGGAGGAGCAGGTGGTGGCGGCCGGGGTGAACTGCTGCGATCCGGCCGACGTGGAGGGGGCGGCCCGGGTGGCGGCGGAGGTGACCGGGAAGCCGGTCGTCGTCTATCCGAACAGTGGTGAACGCTGGGACGCGCAGGACAGGGCGTGGACCGGAGGCGCCACGTTCGACCCCGGACGGATCCGGGCCTGGCAGGACGCCGGTGCGCGGCTGGTCGGCGGCTGCTGCCGCGTCGGCCCTGCCACCATCGCGGAACTGGCCGCACTGCTCGGCGAAGGAGGGGCACCCGAGCCCGGGGAGAGCTGAAAATGCCTGGTGAGGGCGAGTGAACCGGACCATACTCGGACGCGTGTTCCTGACGATCAGTACCACCGGCACCCCGGAGCGTCCCGCCACCGATCTCGGCTTCCTGCTGCACAAGCATCCCGAGAAGGCGCAGACGTTCTCCACCTCGCACGGCATCGCGCATGTCTTCTATCCCGAGGCATCCCCGGAGCAGTGCACAGCCGCTCTGCTGCTGGAGGTGGATCCGGTGGCGCTGGTGCGGCGGGGCAAGGGCAAGGGCCGCGGCGGCGCCCCCGACGCGGCGCTCGCGCAGTACGTCAACGACCGCCCCTACGCCGCGTCCTCGCTGCTTTCCGTCGCGATGAGCACCGTCTTCAAGTCCGCGCTGAGCGGCACCTGCAAGGCGATGCCCGAGCGGGCGGCGGAGCCGATGCCGTTGCGGATCGAGGTTCCCGCCCTGCCGGCCCGTGGTGGTGCCGAGCTGGTGCGGGCGCTCTTCGGTCCGCTCGGCTGGTCCCGCGTGGAGGCGGTGGCCGTGCCGTTGGACGAGCAGTTCCCCGAGTGGGGGGACTCGCGGTACGTACGGCTCGTGCTGGAGGGCGAGCTGAGGCTCGCGGACGCCCTGCGCCAGCTGTACGTCCTGCTGCCGGTGCTCGACGACGCCAAGCACTACTGGGTGGCGCCGGACGAGGTGGACAAGCTGCTGCGGGCCGGCGAGGGCTGGCTGGCCGACCACCCCGAGCAGAAGCTGATCACCAGCCGGTATCTGTCGCGGCGCTGGGGGCTGACCCGGCAGGCGATGCAGCGGCTGGAGCTGCTGCGGCTCGCCGAGTCCGATGACCTCGAAGTCGAGAGCATCGACAACGCGGTCGACGAGACGGCCGACACGGAGGAGCGGCCGGTGCCGCTCGCCGAGCAGCGCAGGGCCGCGATCCTGGCCGCGCTGACCGCTGTGGGGGCGAGCCGCGTGCTCGACCTGGGCTGCGGCCAGGGCCAGTTGGTTCAGGCACTGCTGAAGGATGTGCGCTTTACCGAGATCGTCGGCGTGGACGTCTCGATGCGTGCCCTGACGATCGCCTCGCGCCGGCTGAAGCTGGACCGGATGGGAGAGCGCCAGGCCGCCCGGGTGACGCTTCGGCAGGGCTCGCTCACGTACACGGACAAGCAGCTCAAGGGGTACGACGCGGCGGTGCTGAGTGAGGTCGTCGAGCACCTCGAGCTGCCGCGGCTGCCGGCCCTGGAGTACGCGGTGTTCGGCGTGGCCCGCCCCCGTACCGTGCTCGTGACCACGCCGAACGTCGAGTACAACGTCCGCTGGGAGTCCCTGCCTGCCGGACACGTCCGGCACGGCGACCATCGCTTCGAGTGGACCAGGGCCGAATTCCGGGACTGGGCGGGCGAAGTGGCCCGCAGGCACGGGTACGGGGTGGAGTTCGTCCCCGTGGGCCCCGACGACCCCGAAGTGGGCCCGCCCACCCAGATGGCCGTGTTCACGATGACCGCGGCCGACACGACCGACCCGGCCGAACCGACCGCCACTACCGCCACGACCGACGCGACCGAGAAGGAGGCGAAAGCCGCATGAGTAACACCAGCCCCAGCGACCGCAGCAGCGACAGTACCCGCAGCAGCGACAGCACCCGCAGCAGCGACCGCGACCGCGCCGGGCGCGTCCTGCCGGTGACCGACCTCTCCCTCGTCGTCCTCATCGGGGCGAGCGGATCGGGCAAGTCCACCTTCGCCCGCGGGCACTTCAAGCCGACGGAGATCATCTCCTCGGACTTCTGTCGTGGCCTCGTCGCCGATGA
Source organism: Streptomyces sp. OR43 (assembly GCF_008042275.1). Lineage (GTDB taxonomy): Bacteria > Actinomycetota > Actinomycetes > Streptomycetales > Streptomycetaceae > Streptomyces. The sequence continues at coordinate 3,996,802 of NZ_RDBK01000043.1, forward strand.
CGAGAACGACCAGAGCGCCAGCCGGGACGCCTTCGACGTCCTGCACTACATCGCGGGAAAGCGGCTGGCCGCCGGACGGCTGACCGTCGTCGACGCCACCAACGTCCAGTCGGAGAGCCGCCGTCAGCTGGTGCAGCTGGCCCGGGAACACGATGTGCTGCCGATCGCGATCGTCCTCGACCTGCCTGAAGAGGTCTGCCTCGCGCGCAACGCGGGCCGGCCCGACCGTGCCGACATGCCCCGCCACGTCGTCCAGCGCCACCGCCGGGAGCTGCGCCGTTCGCTGCGCGGTCTGGAGCGTGAGGGCTTCCGCAAGGTCCACATCCTGCGCACCGAGGAGGAGGCCGAGCACGCGGAAGTGGTTCTGGAGCGCCGCTACAACGACCTCCGCCACCTCACCGGCCCCTTCGACATCATCGGTGACATCCACGGATGCAGCTCCGAACTGGAGACGCTGCTCGGCAAGCTCGGTTACGTGGACGGCACGCACCCCGAAGGGCGCACGGCGGTGTTCGTCGGCGACCTCGTCGACCGCGGACCCGACAGCCCCGGTGTGCTGCGCCGCGTCATGTCCATGGTCGCGGACGGCAACGCGCTCTGCGTTCCCGGCAACCACGAGAACAAGCTCGGCCGTTACCTCAAGGGCCGCAAGGTCCAGCAGACCCACGGACTCGCCGAGACCATCGAGCAGCTGGAGCGGGAGGATGCCACGGACCCGGAATTCCGGGGCCGGGTCAGGGAGTTCATCGACGGCCTGGTCAGCCACTACGTGCTGGACGACGGCAAGCTGGTCGTCTGCCACGCCGGCCTGCCCGAGAAGTACCACGGACGCACCTCCGGGCGGGTCCGCTCGCACGCCCTCTACGGCGACACCACCGGCGAGACCGACGAGTTCGGCCTGCCGGTGCGCTACCCGTGGGCGGAGGACTACCGGGGCCGGGCCACCGTGGTCTACGGCCACACGCCCGTGCCGACCACCTCCTGGATCAACAACACCATCTGCCTGGACACGGGCGCCGTGTTCGGCGGGAAGATGACCGCGCTGCGCTGGCCGGAGCGCGAGCTCGTCGACGTACCGGCCGAGCAGGTCTGGTACGAGCCGGTGAAGCCGCTCACCACGGAGGCGCCGGGCGGCAGGGAGGGACGGCCGCTGGACCTCGCCGATGTGCAGGGCCGCCGGATCGTGGAGACCCGCCACATGGGCCGGGTCGCCGTGCGCGAGGAGAACGCGGCGGCGGCGCTGGAGGTCATGAGCCGGTTCGCCGTCGACCCCCGGCTGCTCGCCTACCTTCCGCCGACCATGGCACCGACCGCCACCTCGCAGCAGGAGGGCTATCTGGAGCACCCGGCCGAGGCCTTCGCGCAGTACCGGGCGGACGGTGTGGCCAAGGTCGTGTGCGAGGAGAAGCACATGGGCTCCCGGGCCGTGGCCCTGGTCTGCCGTGACGCGGCAGCGGCACGGGAGCGGTTCGGAACCGGCGCCTTCGGGACCGGCGGCCACGCAACCGGGGACTCCGCGACCGGCGACCCCGGCAAGGGCGGCCCGACCGGCGCGCTGCACACCCGCACCGGACGGCCGTTCCTGGACGACCCCGCGCTCACCGAGGCCGTGCTGGACCGGCTGCGCCAGGCCGTCACCGCCGCCGGGCTGTGGGAGGAGTGGGACACCGACTGGGTGCTGCTCGACGCCGAGCTGATGCCCTGGTCCCTGAAGGCGTCCGGGCTGCTCCGCTCGCAGTACGCGGCGGTCGGCGCGGCGTCGGGCGCCGTCTTTCCCACGGCCACCGGGGCGCTCGCGGCGGCGGCGGCACGCGGTGTCGACGTCGGCGCGCTCGCGGAGCGGCAGCGGGGCCGGGCCGAGGACGCGGCCGCGTTCACCGAGGCCTACCGCCGCTACTGCTGGAGCACGGAAGGACTCGACGGCGTACGGCTCGCGCCCTTCCAGGTCCTCGCCGTGCAGGGCCGCTCGCTCGCCTCCGTACCCCACGACGAGCAACTGGCCTGGCTGGACCGGCTGGTGGAGCACGACCCCACCGGTCTTCTCCAGGTCACCCGACGGCTCGTCGTCGACACCGCCGACGAGGCCTCGGTCCGCTCGGGTGTCGACTGGTGGCTGGAGATGACCGGCCGCGGCGGCGAGGGCATGGTCGTCAAGCCGCTCGGCGCGCTCGTCAGGGACGGCAAGGACCGTCTCGTCCAGCCCGGCATCAAGGTGCGCGGCCGGGAGTACCTGCGGATCATCTACGGCCCCGAGTACACCCGCCCGGAGAACCTGGACCGGCTGCGCGGCCGCTTCCTCGGTCACAAGCGGTCGCTCGCCCTGCGCGAGTACGCCCTGGGCCTGGAAGCCCTGGACCGGCTGGCCGAGGGGGAGCCGCTGTGGCGGGTCCACGAGGCGGTGTTCGCGGTCCTGGCGCTGGAGTCGGAGCCGGTGGACCCGCGGTTGTGACGGGTGCCGCCGGGCCGGAACCGTTCGCGGTCCGGCCCGGCGGCAGAACCGGCTGGCGATTCGCCGGGTGAACGGTGTCCCGCGCGGTGAGGATGAGGGCATGGGATTCCATGTCGACTCCGAGGCCGGGCGGCTGCGCCGCGTCATCCTGCACCGCCCCGATCTGGAACTGAAACGGCTCACGCCGGAGAACCGGGGCGCGCTGCTCTTCGACGACGTGCTCTGGGTGCGCCGGGCCCGCGAGGAGCACGACGGCTTCGCGGACGTACTGCGCGACCGCGGCGTGGAGGTGCATCTCTTCGGCGACCTGCTCCGTGAGTCGCTGGAGATCCCCGTGGCCCGGCGGCTCGTGCTGGACCGGGTCTTCGAGGAGAAGGAGTACGGACCGCTGGCCACCGAACACCTGAGGGCCGCCTTCGAGGAGCTGTCCACCGCCGACCTCTGCGAGGCACTGGTCGGCGGGATGACCAAACGGGAGTTCCTGGAGCGTTTCCGCGAGCCGACCTCCGTGCGTTTCCACGTCATGGACCTGGACGGCTTCCTGCTCGGCCCGCTGCCCAACCACCTCTTCACCCGGGACACCTCGGCCTGGATCTACGACGGGGTCTCCATCAACGCCATGCGGTGGCCGGCCCGGCAGCGCGAGACCGTCCACTTCGAGGCGATCTACCGTCACCACCCGCTCTTCACGGGTCCGGACGCCGGCGCCTTCCACCACTGGTCGGAAGGGCAGGACGACTACCCCTCCACCATCGAGGGCGGCGACGTCCTGGTCATCGGCCGGGGGGCCGTGCTCATCGGAATGAGCGAACGCACCACCCCGCAGGCCGTGGAGATGCTGGCCCGCGGCCTCTTCGACGCCGGATCCGCCCGGACGATCGTGGCCCTCGACATGCCCAAGAGCCGGGCGTTCATGCACCTCGACACGGTGATGACGATGGTCGACGGGGACACCTTCACCAAGTACGCGGGTCTGGGCATGCTCCGCTCGTACACCATCGAACCCGGGGACGGGCCGCGTGATCTCAAGGTCACCGACCATCCGCCCGAGCACATGCACCGCGCCATCGCCGAGGCGCTCGGCCTGGAGTCGATCCGGGTCCTGACCGCCACCCAGGACGTGCACGCGGCCGCGCGCGAGCAGTGGGACGACGGCTGCAACGTCCTGGCCGTCGAGCCGGGCGTCGTCGTCGCCTACGAGCGCAACGCCACCACCAACACCCATCTGCGCAAGGAAGGCATCGAAGTCATCGAGATCCGCGGCAGCGAACTCGGCAGAGGCCGTGGCGGCCCGCGCTGCATGAGCTGCCCGGTGGTCCGGGACCCGGTGTAGGCGCGGGGCGCGGAGCGGGCGGGCTAGCGGGGGAGAGGACGGGGGCTCTGTATAGCGATGCGTTGCATCGTATAGACTTCCAGAGTTACGGTATGCGCCCCTCCGTCCGACCCAGGAGCAGTCACCATGGCCATAGACCTCGCAGGCCGCCACTTCCTCAAGGAGCTGGATTTCACGGCCGAGGAGTTCCGCGGCCTGATCGCCCTGGCCGCGGAGCTCAAGGCCGCGAAGAAGGCGGGGAACGAGGTCCAGCGGCTGCGCGGCAGGAACATCGCGCTGATCTTCGAGAAGACCTCGACCCGTACCCGCTGCGCGTTCGAGGTGGCCGCCGCCGACCAGGGTGCCTCCACCACCTACCTGGACCCCTCGGGCTCCCAGATGGGGCACAAGGAGTCCGTGAAGGACACCGCCCGGGTCCTCGGCCGGATGTTCGACGGGATCGAGTACCGCGGCGACAGTCAGGAGGCCGTCGAGGAACTGGCGGCCCACGGCGGCGTGCCCGTCTTCAACGGGCTCACCGACGACTGGCACCCCACCCAGATGCTCGCCGACGTCCTCACGATGACCGAGCACAGCGAGAAGCCGCTGGAGCGGATCGCCTTCGCCTACCTCGGCGACGCCCGGTTCAACATGGGCAACTCCTACCTCGTCACCGGGGCCCTGCTGGGAATGGACGTCCGGATCGTCGCACCGAAGGCCTACTGGCCCGCCGACGCCGTCGTCGCGCGGGCCCGCGAGCTCGCGGCGGTGAGCGGGGCCACGGTCACGCTCACCGAGGACATCGCCGAGGGCGTGCTGGGCGCCGACTTCGTCGTCACCGACGTCTGGGTCTCGATGGGCGAGCCCAAGGAGGTCTGGGACGAGCGCATCGCCGCCCTCGCGCCGTACGCCGTCACCATGGACGTCCTGCGGGCCAGCGGGAACGACGGCGTGAAGTTCATGCACTGCCTCCCCGCCTACCACGACCTCGGCACCAAGGTGGGCCGGGAGATCCACGCCCGGCACGGCCTCACCGAGCTGGAGGTCAGTGACGAGGTCTTCGAGTCCGCGCACTCCGTCGTCTTCGACGAGGCGGAGAACCGGATGCACACGATCAAGGCCGTGCTGGTGGCGACGTTGGCCACGCGCTGACACGGTCGTACCGCATGACCATGCACCCAATTGGGTGAACATGCGTAGGGGTGCCTACTATGGTCCCCGTTGGTGGGGTTCGAGCTCGCACGCTCGAACCCCATTTTCGTGTCCGGCGACCGGCCCCCACTGCCGGCGCCGCACTGTTCCCCCCACCTGTACGGCCTGTACCGCCAGAGATGAGACCACCGCCGTGAGCCCCCTGCGCCTTCCCGGCCCGCCGCACCGCGTCAAGGACCCCCACCAGCTGATCGCCGAGTCCGGCGCCGACCTGGAGGGCCACGGGCTCCGGCGCACCATGGGACTCTTCCAGCTGGTGTGCTTCGGGGTCGGAGCCGTCGTCGGCACCGGCATCTTCGTCGGCCTGTCCGACAGCGTCGCCGAAGCCGGTCCCGCCGTCGTGCTGTCCTTCGTCCTCGCGGCCGTGACCTGCATCTTCACCGCGTTCTCGTTCGCCGAGCTGGGCAGCGCGATCCCGGTCTCCGGCAGCTCGTACTCCTTCGCCTACGCCACCCTCGGCGAGCGCGCCGCCTTTCTCGTGGGCTGGTGCCTCCTCCTGGAGTACGGCGTATCGGTGTCGGCCGTGGCGGTGGGCTGGAGCCAGTACGTCAACGAACTGCTCGACAGCCTCTTCGGGTGGCAGCTGCCGGCCGCGCTCTCCGCCGGTCCCGGCGACGGCGGTGTGATCAACCTGCCCGCCGTGCTCGTGGTGATGATGGCCGCGACGCTGCTGGTACGCGGCATCCGGGAGAGCGCCGGGGCCACGGCCGCGATGGCCGTCCTCAAGATCACCATCCTGATCATGTTCTGTGTGATCGCCTTCACCGCCTTCGAGCACGACAACCTCACGCCGTTCCTGGCCCACGGCCCAGGCGGCGTCACCGCGGGCGCGTCGCTGGCGTTCTTCTCGTACATCGGCTTCGACGCCATCACCACCGCAGGTGAGGAGGTCAGGAATCCGCGGCGCAACATCCCGATCGCGATCATGATCTGCATCGGTCTGGTCACGCTGCTCTACTGCGCGGTGGCCCTCGCCGCGATCGGCGCCCTCGGACCGGAAGCCGTCTCCGACAAGCCGGCCGCGCTCTCCATCGTCGTCGACCAGGTGACCGACTCGACGGTCGGCGGCGGAATCATCGCGTTCGGCGCGATCGTCGCCATCGCCTCGGTCGTTCTCGCGGTCATGTACGGACAGACCCGCATCCTCATGTCGATGTCGCGCGACGGCCTGGTCCCGCGGGTCTTCGAGCGCGTCTCGCCGCGGACCGCGACTCCGGTCGCCAACACCTGGATCGTCGCCGTCGTCTTCGCCGTCCCGGCGGCCTTCTCCTCGCTCGACGTGGTGGTGAACCTGACCACCATCGGGACGCTGGCCACGATGGTGGCCGTGAATCTCGCCGTGATCGTGCTGCGCCGCCGCAATCCGGAGGTGAAGGGCTCGTTCCGGGTGCCGCTCTACCCGCTCAGCCCGCTGCTCGGCGTCGCCTTCTGCGTGTATCTGATGTACGGGACCGGATGGTCGACCTGGGTGCAGTTCGCCGTGTTCCTGGCCGTCGGCGCGGCGGTGTACGCCGGCTACGGCCGCGGCCGCTCACGGCTGGCGCACCGGACCGGAGCCTGACGGGCCGCCCGGCCACGAGGCCGCCCGGTCAGGAGGCGGGCCGGGCGGGCGACGGCAGGGTGAACCACACCGCTTTGCCGCGCTCCGTCGTGCGGTGGCCGCAGGACGAGCTGAGGGTACGGATCAGCAGCAGCCCCCGCCCGTGCTCCTGCCACGGGTCGGGTATGTCGTCCGGTCCCGGACGGGAGAGGTCGCCCGGCGGGGCCGGGTCGCCGTCGTGCACCTCCACCTGGCAGCCCGACGGCAGGAGCTCCACCACCAGCTCGACGGGCTCGTCGCCCGGGGTGTGCTCCACGGCGTTGGCGACCAGTTCCGCGGTCAGCAGTTCGGCGGTGTCGCTGTCGGCGAGTGCGCCGGAGTCCGCGTCGATGGATGCCAGCACCGAACGGATCAGCGCCCGGGCGATCGGCACGGCAGCCGCGGAGTGCGGCAGCGTGATCCGCCAGACGGCGGGTGCGGGGGCATCGGACGGCACGGCGGGGCTTCCGTTCGGGAGAGCGTGAACAGTCCTGGGCTCAAGAATTTCCGGAGCTCAAAACTTCTTGGTTTCAACCATACGAATCCCCACGACCCGGGCAAGGGCCTGCCGACCGGTGCGAACGGGACCTTCGTCACTGCTTTCCCCTCTCCGTCTATCGCGTACTCGTGACGGAAGTCACGTACGGGTGATAAATTCGGGGCCAGGCAGCAGCCCGACGGCCGAAGGGGACACCCTCGATGAGTCCGTTTCCCAGCTCCGCGTCCCGTACGGAGAACTGGCACCACCTGCGGGTCACGACGCAGGACGGCGTCGTCACGGTCACCCTCGCCCGGCCCGAGAAACTCAACGCGCTGACCTTTGGCGCCTACGCCGATCTGCGCGATCTCCTGGCCGAGCTGTCGAGGGAGCGTTCCGTGCGCGCCCTCGTGCTGGCCGGGGAGGGGCGCGGCTTCTGCTCGGGCGGCGATGTGGACGAGATCATCGGCGCCACCCTCGCGATGGACACCGCCCAGCTGCTGGACTTCAACCGGATGACCGGGCTGGTGGTACGGGCCCTGCGCGAGTGCCCTTTCCCCGTCGTCGCGGCCGTGCACGGAGTCGCCGCCGGGGCGGGCGCCGTGCTCGCGCTCGCCGCCGACTTCCGGGTCGCCGACCCCTCCGCGAAGTTCGCCTTCCTCTTCACCCGCGTGGGGCTCTCCGGCGGCGACATGGGCGCCGCCTATCTGCTGCCCAGGGTCGTCGGCCTCGGCCACGCCACCCGGCTGCTGATGCTGGGCGACCCCGTCCGCGCCCCCGAGGCCGAACGGATCGGGCTGATCAGCGAACTGGCCGAGGAGGGCGGGGCCGACGAACGGGCCGCGGCGCTCGCCCGGCGCCTCGCCGACGGGCCCGCGCTCGCCCTCGCCCAAACCAAGGCACTGCTCACCGCCGAACTCGACATGCCGCTGGCCGCCTCCGTGGAGATGGACGCCTCCACCCAGGCCCTGCTGATGCACGGCGAGGACTACGCCGAGTTCCACGCCGCCTTCACCGAGAAACGGCCGCCGAAATGGCAGGGCCGGTGATCCGGGTGACACCCCCCGAAGCCCGGCTCCCAGGCCCGCCACCTGCCGGACGCGAAGCGAAAGCACTCCGCCGGATCGCCGTCATCGGCGGCGGACCCGGCGGGCTCTACGCCGCCGCCCTGCTCAAACGGCTCGGCCCGGAGCGCGAGATCACCCTATGGGAGCGCAACGCCCCCGACGACACCTTCGGCTTCGGCGTGGTCCTCTCCGACGAGACCCTCGGCGGCATCGAGCACGCCGACCCGGCCGTCCACGCCGCACTCCAGCGCGAGTTCGTCCGCTGGGACGACATCGACATCGTCCACCGCGGCCACACCCAGACCTCCGGCGGGCACGGCTTCGCGGCGCTCGGCCGCCGCCGGCTCCTGGAGATCCTGCACGAGCGCTGCGCCGCTCTCGGCGTCCGCCTCCGCTTCCGGGAGGAGGCACCGCCCGCCGCCGAACTGGCCGCCTCCCACGACCTGGTGATCGCGGCCGACGGCGTCCACAGCCGCACCCGCGACGCCCACCCGGACCGCTTCGGGCCGCACATCACCGCCCACCGCTGCCGCTACATCTGGCTCGCCGCCGACTTCGCCCTGGACGCCTTCCGCTTCGAGACCGCCGAGACCGCGTACGGCGTGATGCAGCTGCACGCCTACCCCTTCTCTCCCGACGCCTCGACCGTCATCGTCGAGATGCGCGAAGAGGTCTGGCGCGCGGCCGGATTCGACACCTGCGACCCCGCCGAGTCGACCCGGCACTGCGCCAAGATCTTCGCCGACGCCCTCGGCCACCGGCCCCTGCGCTCCCACCACTCGTCCTGGCTCACCTTCCGCACCGTCGTCAACGAGCACTGGTCCCACGGGAACACGGTCCTCCTCGGCGACGCCGCCCACACCGCGCACTTCTCCATCGGCTCCGGCACCAAACTCGCCGTCGAGGACGCCCTCGCCCTCGCCGCCTGCGTCGAGGAACAGCCGGACCTGCCCGCCGCCCTCGCCGCGTACGAGAGCGAGCGCCGGCCCGTCGTCGAGTCGACCCAGCGCGCCGCCGCGGCCAGCCTGCGCTGGTTCGAGGAGCTGGGTACGTACGTCGACCAGCCGCCCCGCCAGTTCGCCTTCAACCTCCTCACCCGCAGCCGCCGCGTCACCCACGACAACCTGCGGCTGCGCGACGCCTCGTTCACCGCGGCCGTCGAGGACGAGTTCGGCTGCGCCCCCGGCACACCGCCGATGTTCACCCCGCTGCGGCTGCGGGCCCTGGAGCTGCGCAACCGCGTCGTCGTCTCGCCCATGGACATGTACTCGGCCACCGACGGCGCCCCCGCCGACTTCCACCTCGTCCACCTCGGCGCGCGGGCGCTGGGAGGCGCCGGCCTGGTCATGACGGAGATGGTGTGCGTGAGCCCCGAGGGCCGCATCACCCCGGGCTGCACCGGCCTCTACACCGACGAGCAGGCCGCCGCCTGGACCAGGATCACCGGCTTCGTGCACACCGGATCTCCCGGCACCGCGATCGGGATCCAGCTCGGCCACTCCGGCCGCAAGGGCTCCACCAAGCTCATGTGGGAGGGCATCGACCAGCCGCTCGACGACGGCAACTGGCCCCTGACCGCCGCCTCCGCGCTGCCGTACGCGCCGGGCGTCAACCAGACACCGCACGCTTTGGACCGCGCCGGCCTGGACGCCGTCCGGGAGCAGTTCGCGGCCGCCGCCGAGCGCGCCGACGCCTGCGGGTTCGACCTCCTCGAACTGCACTGCGCCCACGGCTATCTGCTCTCCGGCTTCCTCTCCCCGCTCACCAACCACCGCACCGACGCGTACGGCGGAACCCTCGCCAACCGGCTCCGCTTCCCGCTGGAAGTCTTCGACGCGGTCCGTGAACGATGGCCCGAGGACCGGCCCATGACCGTCCGGATCTCCGCGACCGACTGGGCCGAGGGCGGGACGACGGGCGAGGACGCCGTCGAGATCGCCCGCGCCTTCGTCGCGCACGGCGCCGACGCCATCGACGTCTCCACCGGTCAGGTCGTTCCCTGCGAACGGCCCGAGTACGGGCGCTCGTACCAGACCCCGTACGCGGACCGGATCCGCAACACACTGTGCGTGCCCGTCATCGCGGTCGGCGCCCTCTCCTCCTGGGACGACGTCAACTCCCTGCTCCTCGCGGGTCGCGCCGACCTCTGCGCGCTGGCCCGCCCGCATCTGTACGACCCGCACTGGACCCTCCACGCGGCAGCCGACCAGGGCTACACCGGACCGGGCGCCCCCTGGCCGCTTCCGTACCGCGCGGGCAGCCGCCCCCCGCCGACCGGCCGCACGGACGCACCGAAACCGCGGCTCACCCTGGACTGAGCGGCAGGCACTCGTGGCAGAGGCAGGGATCGGGGTGCGGGGCGGCGTGATGGGCGTGGCGCCCATGGCGCGCGATCCGCTCCAGCAGTGCGGCCAGCTCCTCGGCCTCCTCCCGGGTCCGCGCCCGGGTACCGCACCGCTTCAGTACGGCCGGGCTGTAGACCAACCGGGCCCGGAAGGTGTGCAGATGCCGGGTCCCGGTGTCGATCGTGATCCACCGCCCGGTGTGCCGGCCGTGCCCCACCGCGGTCAGCTGCTCGTTTCCCATCCCGGGATAGGTATCGACGACGTAGACCTTCGCCCCGCCCCGGAACGCCTTCGTGCCGGGCCGGAACTCCTGCCCCAGATCCCCGTACCGCCGCCACCGTACGACGTTCGCCGCGACCAGCCACCGGGGTTCGGGTACCTCATCCATCGCTCTCCTCCGCGCTGATCACCAGCCGGTCCGAGACGGCCCGGTAGCCGATGCGGGTGTACACGCCGTTGCTCGTCGGGTTCGCCAGGTCGGTGAAGAGCAGCACCTCGTCCGCGCCCGCCGCCCGCGCCGCGCCGCTCACCTCGGCGGTCACGGCCGCCGCGTAGCCCCGGCCGCGGTGCTCAGTTGGTGTGTAGACGGGCGCGACGCGTGCGGTGCCGGCGATCCGCGGCGAGATGCCCGCCATCGACACGGGGACACCGTCGTGCTCCCAGAGCGTCAGCCGGCCCTCCGCCGTCCGCTCGTCGACCGCCCGCCCATGGCGGGCGCCGGATCCGCCCGGACCGCCGGTCTCGGCGGAGAACGCGGCGTACCAGCGCAGCAGCAGCTCCCGGTCCGCCGCAGTCGCTGTCCTCGCCCGGCCACCAGGAGCGGGCGACGGCACCGTCAGCTCGCCCAGCCGGTACAGCCGCTGCTCCTCGTCGACGCGGTGGCCCGGCCAATGCGCCGCCACCGCCCGGGCGGTGGCCCGGTCCGCGTTCACCCGGGTCAGCCGGCGGGCGGCCATCAGCGGGGCGATCGCCTCGGGCGCGACCGCGTTCAGCGTCGCGGGGTAGGGCGGCGTATGGAGCAGGGTGCCCGCCACCTCGCCGTCGGCGCCGCGCCACCAGCCCAGTACCGGAGCGTGGTCGCCGTAGGCGCGGGGCCCGTGGCGGCGCAGGGCCGCGGTGACGGTCAGCAGGACCGTGCTCTCGGCGGGCCGGGCGCTCAGCGAGGGGCCGGCCGTGGTGAGAAAGACATCGACGTCGTCCGTGAAGGTCCAGGTCATGCCCCGGCATTCTGCCGGGCGTACCGCGACCGGGGCACGCGGTTATCCGCGGACGAACGCGGCACCGGCATCCCGCAGCCGCTCGTGCAGCAGCCCGAACACCTGCGCCGACCTGCCGCCCGGCCACGCCGGCGGAAGGAGCTCCTTCGGCAGCCCCGGATCCGCGTACGGCACCTGCCGCCAGGAGTCCAGCGCCAACAGGTAGTCGCGGTACGCCGTCTCCGGAGCGGCCGCCTCGTCCGGGCGCGCCTCCCAGGACCGCAGGACCGGCTCGTGCCGCTCCAGGAAGTCCTCGTGCAGCCGGGCCACGGCGTCCAGGTCCCACCAGCGCGCCACCGACTCCGCGGTGGCCGCGAACCCCAGGTGGTCGCCGCGGAAGAGCTCCACGTACGCGGTGAGGTCCAGGCGTTCCAGGGTGTGCCGGGTCTCCTCGTGCAGGGCGGCCGGCGCGATCCACACGCCGGGGGCGGCCGTCCCGAAGCCGAGCCCGGACAGCCGTGAGCGCAGCAGGTGCCGCTTGTGGCGTTCGGCCTCCGGCACGGAGAACACGGCGAGCACCCAGCCGTCCTCGATGCGCGGGTCCGGATGCCGGTAGATCCGCCGGTCCCCGTCGTCGAGCAGCTGGCGGGCGTCGGCCGAGAGCGCGTACCCCGCGGCCCCGCCCGGCGTCCGCGCCGCGACGAGCAGGCCCCGCCGCTTCAGCCGGGAGACGGAGGACCGTACGGCGGGGGCCTCGACACCGACGGCGCCGAGCAGCCGGACGAGTTCCGCCACCGGTATCGGGGCGTCGCCCGGGGTGCGGCCGTACGCACCGTAGAGCGTGACGATCAGCGAGCGGGGAGTGTGCGGTTCGACCATGTGATCATTCTCGGCCCGGTGTGCCGGACTCCGCACCGGGATCGTCCGCGCGAAGCCGGAACCGCTGCAGTTTGCCGGTCGCGGTACGGGGGAGAGCGGGCAGGAACGTGATGAGGCGAGGGCATTTGTGCGGGGCCAGCTCGGAGCGCATGAAGGCGCGCAGCGCGTCGGCCGTCAGCCCCGAGCCCTCCCGGCGCACCACGTACGCCGCGACGATCCGGCCGCGCAGCTCGTCCGCACGGCCCACCACCGCGGCCTCCGCCACTTCGGGGTGGCGCAGCAGGGCGTCCTCGACCTCGGGGCCCGCGATGTTGTAGCCGGAGGAGATGATCATGTCGTCGGCGCGGGCCACGTAGCGGAAGTAGCCGTCCGCGTCGCGCACATAGGTGTCGCCGGTGAGGTTCCAGCCGTGCCGGACGTAGTCCCGCTGCCGGTCGTCGGCGAGGTAGCGGCAGCCGACCGGGCCGCGCACCGCGAGCAGCCCGGGTTGGCCGTCCGGCACCGGTTCGCCTTCGGCGTCCACGACCCGAGCCTGCCAGCCGGGGACCGGGACGCCGGTGGTGCCGGGGCGGACGGCGTCGTCGGCGGCGGAGACGAAGATGTGCAGCAGTTCGGTGGCGCCGATGCCGTTGATGATCTTCAGGCCGGTGCGCTCGTACCAGGACTGCCAGGTCGCGACGGGCAGGTTCTCGCCCGCGGACACACAGCGGCGGAGCGCGGAGAGGTCGTGCCCGTCGAGCTGGTCGAGCATCACCCGGTAGGCGGTCGGGGCGGTGAACAGCACCGAGACCCGGTGTGCGGCCAGGGCGGGCAGCAGTTGCTTGGGGCCCGCCTGTTCCAGCAGCAGGGCCGACGCGCCGGCCCGCAGCGGGAAGACGACCAGACCGCCGAGCCCGAAGGTGAAACCCAGCGGCGGACTGCCGGCGAAGACGTCGTCGGGCACCGGCCGCAGGACGTGCCGGGAGAAGGTGTCCGCGATGGCCAGCACATCGCGGTGCAGATGCATACAGCCCTTGGGGCGCCCGGTGGTCCCCGAGGTGAACGCGATCAGTGCCACGTCGTCCGCCGCGGTGTCCACGGCCCGGTAGGGGCCCGGCCGGGCCGTGGCCAGCCGCAGCAGGTCGTCGGGTGCGTCGCCGCCGTACGCCGTGATCCGCAGCCCGGGCACGTCGGCCTTCACCAGGTCGTCGACGGTCCGGACATCGCACAGCGCATGACTGACGCGGGCGATCGAGCAGATCGTGGCGAGTTCCGCCGCCCGCTGCTGGGCCAGTACGGTGACGGCGACCGCGCCGGCCTTCAGCACCGCCAGCCAGCAGGCGGCGAGGTGCGGTGTGGTGGGGCCGCGCAGCAGCACCCGGTTGCCGGGCACGACCCCCAGGTCCGAGGTGAGGACATGGGCGATCCGGTCGACCAGGTCCCGCAGCTCCCCGTAGCTCAGCACCGTGCCGTCGGGCGTACGGAAGGCGGGCCGGCCGGGCCCGAAGCCCTCGGCCGTACGGTCCAGGAGCTCGGCGGCGCAGTTGAGCCGGTCCGGATAGTGCAGCTCGGGCAGGTCGAAGACCAGTTCCGGCCACTGGTCGGCGGGCGGCAGATGTTCCCTGGCGAAGCTGTCGATGTGCGCTGAGGTATTCGGTTCCACGAAGGATCGCCCCCTTGTCGCCCTTGGAGCGTATCGTTTGGGTGACGGTAGTCAACGGTGCGCGATAAAACACACGGTTTCCGACGGGACTTCGACCAGAGAGGCGCCGGTATGACGGCATTCTCGCTCGATCCGGCACAGACCGCCTGGTGCGAGGAGCTGCGCACCCTGGCCGAGGAACGGCTGCGCCCGCTCGCGGAGAAGGGCGAGCCGGGGCACGTCAACCGCCCGCTGGTGGCGGCGCTCGGCGAGCTCGGGCTGCTGGACCGGCTGCTCGGCTCCGGCGCGCTCGATCTGTGCCTGCTGCGCGAATCGCTCGCCCGCGGCTGCACGGAGGCCGAGACTGCCCTGGCGCTCCAGGGTCTCGGGACGTACCCGATCGTGCAGGCGGGCACCCCCGCCCACCGCGAGCGCTGGCTCCCCGAGGTCCGCGCCGGCCGCGCCGTCGCCGCCTTCGCGCTCAGCGAGCCCGGGGCCGGTTCCGACGCGGCGGCCCTGGCCCTGGACGCCGCGCACGCGCCGGACGGCTGGCGGCTGACCGGCGAGAAGTGCTGGATCTCCAACGCCCCGGAGGCGGACTTCTACACCGTCTTCGCCCGGACGACGCAGGGCGCCGGAGCGCGGGGCGTCACCGCGTTCCTGGTCCCCGCCGACCGCCCCGGCCTGAGCGGCACCCCGCTGGACATGTTCTCCCCGCACCCGATCGGCACGCTCCGCTTCGACGGAGTCCCGGTCACCCCGGACGACGTACTCGGCGAACCGGACCGGGGCTTCCGGGTCGCCATGAACACCCTCAACCTCTTCCGGCCCAGCGTCGGCGCCTTCGCCCTCGGCATGGCCCGGGCCGCGCTCGACGCCACCGTGGAACACACCGCCACCCGCACCGCGTTCGGCGGACCGCTGAGCGGCCTTCAGGCCGTCTCCCACCAGGTCGCGGAGATGGCCACCCGCACCGAGGCCGCCCGGCTCCTCGTCTACGCGGCCGCCGCCGCGTACGACGCGGGGGAAGCGGGCGTCCCGCGGCGGGCCGCCATGGCGAAGCTGTACGCCACCGAGACCGCGCAGTACGTCGTGGACACCGCCGTCCAGCTGCACGGTGCCCGCGCCCTGCGCCGCGGCCATCTGCTCGAACACCTCTACCGCGAGGTCCGCGCCCCGCGCATCTACGAGGGTGCCAGCGAGGTGCAGCGCACCATCATCGCCAAGGAGCTGTACGCGAACCGGGAGCCGTCCGCATGAGCCCGATCCACCGGATCAACCCCGCCGAACTCTCCCCGCCCGCCGGCTTCTCGCACGCGGTCACCGCCACCGGGAGCCAACTGGTCTTCCTCGCCGGGCAGACCGCCCTGGACCAGCGGGGCGACATCGTGGGAAACACCCTGCCCGAGCAGTTCGCCGCCGCGCTCACCAACCTGCTCGGCGCCCTGCGCGCGGCCGGGGGCGCCCCCGGCGACCTGGCACGGGTCACGGTCTACGCCACCGATGTCGCCGACTACCGGGCGAACGCCGCCGAACTGGGCCGGATCTGGCGGCGGCTGGCGGGCCGCGACTACCCGGCGATGGCGGTCATCGGGGCGGTGCGGCTCTGGGACGAACAGGCCCTGGTCGAGATCGACGGGGTGGCGGTCCTGCCCTGACAGCGCGAACGCCCCGTACGGGCCCGGGAATCCGGGCCGTACGGGGCGTTCGGCCCGGACGGTGTCTCAGTACGGCTGCACCAGCACGTGCGCCGCACCCGGGATGCCGACCTTCAGCAGCTCGTCCTCCTCGGGCGTCGTCTCCCCGCCCGTCTCCTGCTTGAGCACGGCGTGCGACAGGGACTGCACCCACATCGCGCGGGGGCGCCGACGGGCCTCCCAGGCGTCGAGCGCCGCCGCGACGCCGGCCTCGGCGTCCAGCGCCTCGGCCAGCACCAGCGCGTCCTCGACGGCCATCGCCGCGCCCTGCGCGAGGTGCGGGGTGCTCGCGTGCGCGGCGTCACCGGCCAGCACCACCCGGCCGACGTGCCACGGCTCCTCGACGGTCACCTGGGAGATCCGCGAGTACACCACGGCCTCCGGTCCGGTGACGGCGGCGAGCGCCTCGGCGACCGGGCCGGAGAACATCGGCAGCCGCTCCTTGAGCTGCTCGTGCGCCTTCTCCGCGTCGGGCCGGAAGTCCTCGGGCTCGGCGAACACCGCACCCAGGTACATCAGCTCGTCCGTGATCGGGGTGAGCAGTGCCTTGGCGGCCTGGCCCGCGCTGCCCATGACGACGCCCTTGACCTGCTCCTGACGGGGCACGGTGACCCGCCAGTTGGCGAAGCCGGTGTACTGGGGGACGTAGCGGTCGCCGTACAGCCGGGTGCGCAGCGGCGAGCCGATGCCGTCGAAACCGACGACCAGGTCCCAGCGCGCGGCCGAGCCGTCGGACAGGGTGACGTCCACGCCCTCGCCGTCGTCGGCGAGCTCGGCGATGGTCGCGCCGAAGCGGATCGTCGCACCGGCCGCCGTGGCCGCCGTGCCGAGGATCCGGGAGAGCGCGGGGCGCGGGATGCCGTTGTTGGACGGGGCGTCGCCCATCCGGGGCTGCGGGATCTCGGCCAGGGTGTTGCCGGCCGGGTCGGCGATGGTCAGGATCTCCCACTCGAAGCCCGCCTTGAGGCAGTCGTCGAGGACCCCGATCTCCCGCATGACGTGCAGGGCGTTGGACGGCTGGATGATGCCGACGCCCAGGGCCTCCAGCTCGTCGCGGAGTTCCACGACCTCGACCGTGTGACCGCGCCGGGCCAGGGCGGTGGCGAGCGTCAGCCCGCCGATGCCGCCGCCGTGGATCAGGACGCGCAGGGGTGTTGCCATATCGGTTCCCTCCAGTGGGGGAAAAGTGCGAAGTGTCGGGGGAGGTGATCAGCCGGCCGCGACGGGCAGGCTCATCAGGTGGTCCACGAGGGCCAGCAGCACGTCACGGCCGAACGACCGCTCGCGTACGTCGCCGACCAGCAGGGGGACATGCGGATCGAGGTCGAGAGCCGCTCTGATCTCGTCCGGGGTACGGCTGTTGTGACCGTGGAAGCAGTTGATCGCCACGACGAACGGGATGTCCCGGCTCTCGAAGAAGTCGATCGAGGCGAAGCTGGTCTCCAGCCGGCGCGTGTCGGCGATGACGACGCCGCCGAGCGCTCCGTTGACCAGGTCGTTCCACATGAACCAGAAACGTTCCTGGCCCGGGGTGCCGAACAGATAGACGACGAGCTCCGGACTGACCGTGATCCGGCCGAAGTCCAGGGCCACGGTGGTCGTGTCCTTCTGTCCGACACCGGCCAGGTCGTCGACGCCGATGCTGGCCTTGGTCAGGAACTCCTCGGTGCGCAGGGGCGCGACCTCGCTGACCGCGCCCACGAGGGTGGTCTTGCCGACGCCGAAACCACCGGCGACGAGGATTTTCACGGCGGCGGGGGCCGCCTGACTGATGGTCATCTTGGCTCAGAGTCTCCCGAGTCCGTCACGAAGGGCGGCCAGCATCCCCATGTCGGCACCGCCGGCCGCCCGGGCCACCGAAAGGGGCGCGCGGGCGAGCAGCAGGCCCTGGGCGACCAGGTCCGCCAGCAGGATCTTGGTCACCGAGACCGGGAGGTTGAGGTCCGCCGAGACCTCGGCGACCGCGGCGGGACGCCGACAGCGCTCCAGGATCATCCGGTGCTCCGGCTGGAGCCTGCCCGGATGGACTGCCGCGCCGTGCCCGTCCCGCGGGTCGTGCGCGGTCGTCAGCACGGTGATGAGGGTGAAGTCGTCCCGCTCGGGAGCGGTCCGGCCACGGGTGATGGTGTACGGGCGCACCATCGTGCCCGCACCGTCCTCCTCCGTCTCCTCGTCCTCCCAGTGCGGGGTCACGCGAGCGGCCCGTCCCCGCCGCCGAAGGCGTTGAAGTCGCCCCGCACCGGGGTGCTGAGCTTCTGGCCGACCTGTTGGACGAGGTTGTGCATGGCCAGCGACATGATCTCGGCATCCACCTCCTGGGAGGCGACGACGGCCAGGTGCGTGCCCTGGGCCGCGGAGATGATGAAGAGCCACAGGTCCGACAGCTCGACGATCACCTGGTGTACGTCGCCGCCGTTGAAGAGCTGGCCCACACCGCGGGCCAGGCTCTGCTGGCCGGTGCAGATGGCCGCCAGCCGCTCGGCGTCGGACCGCTCGACGGTGCGCGAGTGGCTCACCACCAGACCGTCGTCGGACAGCAGCACGGCGTTCAGGGTCTCGGCCACCGAGTCCACCAGACCGTCGAGCAGCCAGTCGAGGTCCTGGTGAGTGGCGGTAGTGCGTGTCATGACCGTTCTTCTCTCGTGGGGAGGGGGGCAGGGGGGTCGGGCTGCGTCGGCGGCTCGTCGGTCGCGCGGGCGGCGCGGGACCGGCGCTGGAAGGCTCCGATGGCAGCCCCGGCGCGGCGCGGGGCCGGACGGGACTGCGGGTTGGCCGGCCGGCTCGCCGTCGCGGACGCGGCGGGCGAGGCCGGTGTGACCCGCAGTTCGTCCACGAGGCTTGCCTGGCGTACCCGGCGCGGCAGCGGGGGCTCCGCGGCGGGTGAGGCCGGCAGAGCGGGCCGTCCCGGCCCGCTCTCGCGGCCGGTCGTACCCGCCGCCGGGGGAGCCGGATGGTCGGGTTCGGCCACCGGGAGCCGTCCCGGGTGCCCGGCGGCCGGTTCCGGCTGCCGGGGCCCGGGCACCGGGAAGCCGGCCGGGCCGGGKACGCCCGCCGCGTACGGACCCAGATACGGCTGGTGCGGAGTCATGTACGGCTCCTCGGGCGTCTGGTAGGGCTGGTGCGGTACCGGGTACTGGCCCTCGGCCTTCATGTACGGCTGCTCGGCATGGGCGTACGTGTCCTGGTGGGACGCGCCGAACGCGCTGTCGGCCGGGCTGCCGTACGGGCTGCTCCCGTCCGTGGCGCCGTACGGGGACGCGGGCACGTCGTGGCCGTACGGGCCTCCCTGCGCACTCCCCGGCGTGCTGTCGGCGTACGGGGTGTACGGGGTCACCGGTTCACCGAACGGGGCGTCGGCGGTGGCCGGCTGCGGCTGCTCCTCCCGGTCGGGGAAGGGCTCGTCCGCCACCGTGTAGGGCGCGCCGGTGGTCTCGAACGGCGCGCCCGAGGCGTGCAGAGCGGTGACCCCGGCGAGCGCCTGGCCGCGGCCGCGGCTGGGCAGTGCGTCGGCGTCCCGCGTGGGTGCGGGTTCCGGGGCCGGTGCGGCGCCCGTCTCCTCGGGGGACGGGACGGCCACCGGACCGGAGTGCGGTCCGGGGACGGTGAGCGCCTCGGGGACGAGCAGGACGACCCGGGTGCCGCCGAAGGCCGACTGGCGGAACTCGACCCGCAGGCCGTGCTGGTCGGCGAGGCGCGCGATCACGTACAGACCGAGCCGGATGTCGTCGGCGTGTGCCAGCACGTCCATCCGGGGCGGCCTGCTCATCAGCTCGTTGGCGTCGGCGAGCTGGTCCTCCTCCATGCCGAGCCCGCGGTCCTCGACCTCGATGGCCAGGCCCCGGCTGACCCGGGCCGCCCTGACCTCGACGGGGCTGGGCGGCTTGGAGAAGGTGAGGGCGTTCTCGATCAGCTCCGCCAGCACATGGGAGACCGGGCCGACGGCCCGCTCCGCGAGCCAGGGAGCGCCGTCCAGGTCCAGCACCACGCGCTGGTAGTCCTGCACCTCGCCCTGGGCGGAGCGCATGACGTCGAGCAGCGGTACGGGCTTGCGCCAGCGCCGGTGCGGGGAGCCGCCGGCGAGGATCACGAGGTTCTCCTCGTAGCGCCGGAGGCGGGCGGTGAGGTGGTCGAGGTCGAAGAGGCCGTCGAGCACCTCGGGGTCCTCGTGCTTGCGCTCCAGCTCGTCCAGCTTCTTCAGCTGCTGGCCGATCAACTGCTGGGTGCGGCGCGCGATGCGCTGCAGCAGCCGTTCGAAGCCGCGGTGCTGGTCGGCCTGTTTGACGGCCGCCTGCAGCGCGCTGGTACGGGCCAGGTCGAGAGCGGCGCCGAGCTGGGTCAGCTCGTCGGCCTTGCTGCCTTCCTTGCGGTCGTGACCGATGGCACGGGCCTCGGCCTCGACATCGATGCGCTCGCCCTTGCCGAGACGCTCCACGACGTCGGGCAGCGTCTTCTCCAGTTCCTCGGCCCGCTCCTGGAGCCGGCCGATCCGGCGGCGCAGGTTACGGGTGAGGCGCCAGGTGATCCAGATGACGGCGATGACGGCGAGGAGGCCGACGACCGTGGTGATGGCGACCCTGATCAGCAGGGAGAGGACACTGTCCTTGCCGTTCGCGACGACCAGGTCGGTGCGGTGCTCCATCAGCTTCATCAGCTGGGGCGTGAGCTCGTCCATCGCGCCGCGCCAGGTCTTCTCGTCGACGCCGAGCTTGACGAAGCCGGCGCTGTCGGGATCGGCGGGCCGCAGGACCTGGTTCTCCACCCTGGTCTTGGTCTTCCAGGCCGAACTGCCGGAGATCTCGTCCCACATGGCCCGCTCGTCCGCCGGCAGGTAAGGGGCGACCTTGTTGGCGTACTGGAAGGACTGGCCGGAAACGGCCTCGCGGACCTGCTGGAGGTCGCCCGTGCTCAGCTTGCCCCTGGACCAGCCGCGGGCCAGCAGGGCGTCCGAGCGCGAGATCATCTCCTTGGCCCAGAACAGGTCGACGAGCGGTTGCGAGAGCGTGGTGATCTCGCCGTTGTCCACATGGCTGAGCGCGGTGAAGAGCTTCATGTCGACCGCGATCAGTTCCGTGTAGTAGCCGTACACGGCCTTCTGCTGGTCGTTGTCCCCCTCGTCGACGAGGGTGCGCTGGGCCGGGAGTTGGGTGATCGCCGTACGGGCCTGGGCGACCGCGTCCCGGACCTCGCCGGGGGCGTCGTCGGTGGCGATGTCCGAGAGGGACTGGAAGCTGGTGATCGCTTCGTCGGTCAGCTTGCGCTGCTTGCGCAGCGCATCGGTGGCACCTCCGGGGCGGGCCAGAGCTTCGGCGCTCAGCCGTCGCTCCTCCTGCAGGTTGTAGTACACGATGTTGGACGGCTGGCCGGCCTTCTGGGCCAACAGCCCCTGGGCCGCTTGCCTTTGGAAGTCGAGCAGAGTCTGACCACTGGTGACGGCCCAGAGGGCGGCCAGTGCTACACCGGGGACGATGGCCAGTACGAGCAGGGCCGTCCGCAGCGACATTGTGGTCGAGTCGCTCCGCCTTGACGCGCGCGTGCGCAGGGCATGCTCCTTGACGATGATGCCAGCCTCGCGACTGGCCAAATCCGTTGGAAACTTCGACAGATAGATATTAGTCACACTGCAAAAAAGGAAAGGAAGCGGGCTCACATGTGCATCACCGATCACCCACAGAAACACCATCAACGCGCGGAGCTGTCCGGAAAGTGACGTTACGACAGCGGCCCCGCGAAGCGGAGGCATTGGTTCGGAGAGCTTCCGCGATGCGGGATGACGGCCCGTCGCCGTCCGTGCGGCGCGCCGTACGGGTGAAGCGCGGCCGGGGATATATCTGTACTTAGTGCTCTTTGTCTGTTCTGTGACCCCGCCCGCCGTGCCGGCCGTATGACCGCGCTCGTCATCTGCCACTTCGTCCTCGCCGCGTGCGCGCGCCCGCTGGTGCGGTGGCTGGGCGCGCGCGCCTTCGTGGTTCTCGCGCTGCCCCCGGCCGCAACCACGTGCTGGGCGTTCACCCAGTGGGACACGGCCGCCTCCGGCGCCTCGGTCACCTGGTCGTGGAACTGGATCCCCGCCTACGACGTCTCCGTCGCCCTGCGCCTGGACGCCCTCGCCGAACTCATGGTGCTGCTCGCGGCGGGCGTCGGCACGCTCGTCCTGCTCTACTGCGCCTCGTACTTCGGGGACGACACCCCGCAACTGGCCGGATTCGCCGGGAACCTGCTCGCCTTCGCCGGGGCCATGCTCGCCCTCGTCCTCAGCGACGACCTGATCACGCTCTACGTCTTCTGGGAGCTGACCACGGTCTTCTCCTACCTGCTGATCGGCTTCGACAGCGAGCAACGGCACAGCCGCCGCTCCGCCCTCCAGGCGCTCACCGTCACCACCCTCGGCGGACTCGCCATGCTCCTGGGCTTCCTGATTTTCGGTCAGGCAGCGGGCACCTATCGGATCTCGGAGATCCTCGCCGACCCGCCGCGGACGAGCGTCGCCGTCTCCGTGGCCGTCGTGCTGATCCTGTGCGGGGCCCTGTCGAAATCGGCGATCTGGCCGTTCAGCCTCTGGCTCCCGAACGCCATGGCGGCACCCACCCCCGTCAGCGCGTACCTGCACGCCGCGGCCATGGTCAAGGCCGGCGTCTACCTCGTCGCCCGGCTCGCCCCCGGCTTCGCCGACGTCCCCGTCTGGCGGCCCGTCGTGATGGTCCTCGGCGCCGCGACGATGCTGCTGGGCGGCTGGCGGGCCCTGCGGCTCAACGACCTGAAGCTCGTCCTCGCCTACGGCACCGTCAGCCAGCTCGGCTTCCTCACCCTGCTCGCGGGCGTCGGCAACCGGGACGCGGCGCTGGCCGCCGCGGTCATGATCCTCGGTCACGCCCTGTTCAAGGCACCGCTGTTCCTCGTCACCGGAATCGTCGACCACGCGGCCGGCACCCGCGACCTGCGCAGGCTCTCCGGCGTCGGACGGTCGCTGCCGTACGTCTGCGCCGTCGCCGTGACCGCCGCCGCCTCCATGGCCGCACTGCCCCCGCTGCTCGGCTTCGCCGCCAAGGAGGCCGCGTTCGACGCCCTGCTGCACGGCGACACGGCGGACCGCTGGGCGCTGGGCGTCACGGTGGCGGGCTCGATGCTGACCGTCGCGTACACCGTCCGGTTCATCTGGGGCGCCTTCTGGCGCAAGCCGGGGCTCGCCGACACCCCGGTCCACGGGGTCAGCCCGTCCTTCCTCGCACCGCCCGCCCTGCTCGCCGCCTGCGGGCTCGTCCTGGGCCCCGGAGTGGGCTGGACCGACCGGCTGCTGAGCGCGTACGCGGACGTCTTCCCCGCCCCCGCCCACCCGTACCACCTCGCGCTCTGGCACGGCTGGGGCACCGCGCTGCTGCTGTCGGCCGTCGCCACGGCGGGCGGTGCGGTGCTCTTCGCCGTGCGCGGCCCGGTCATCAGGCTCTCCCGGCGGATCGCCTGGCCGACCGCGGACAGCGTCTTCGGCCATCTGCTGCTGGGCCTGGAACGGCTCTCGCTCCAGATCACCGGCTTCGTCCAGCGGGGCTCCCTGTCCGTCTACCTCGCCACCACCCTGCTCGTGATGCTCGCCGGCCAGCTCACCGCGCTCGGTGTCGACCGGCCCTGGCACGGGGCGCCGCCACCGCGGCTCTGGGACGTACCGCTGCAGGGCGCCGTCGCGGCGCTGACCTGTGCGGCGGCGCTGTCCTGTCTGACCGTCAGACGGCGCATGAAGGCCGTGGTGCTGGCCGGGCTCACCGGATACGGGGCCGCGCTGCTCTTCGTCGTCCAGGGCGCCCCGGACCTGGCGCTGACGCAGTTCTGCGTGGAGACCGTGTCGATGATCGTGTTCGTGCTGGTGCTGCGGCGGATGCCGGTGCACTTCCAGGAGTCGATGAGCAGCTGGCGGCGGGCCGTCCGGATTCCGGTGGCGCTGGCGGCGGCGGCCACCCTGAGCGTCGTGGTGTGGGTCGCGGCGGCCGCGCGTACCGCGGAGCCCGCCGGAGCCGCCATGGTCGAGGAGACCGCGCACCACGGTCTCAAGGACGTGGTGGCCACCATCCTGGTGGACCTGCGGGCCTGGGACACGATGGGGGAGTCCGCCGTCCTGGCCGCCGCCGCGATCGGCGTGACGAGCCTGATCTACCTGCACCGCCGCGCCGAGGGCGATCCCGCGCCCCCGGAGGCGGGGCGGCACACCGCCTGGTCGGTGTCCACACCCCCGCTGACGGGAGTTCCGCACGGCGACGAAGGCGCCCCGGAGCGCGACTGGCTGGCGGCCGGCTCCACACTCGCACCCGAGCACCGCTCCCTCGTCTTCGAGGTCGTGGCACGGCTGCTGTTCCACCCGATCCTGGTGCTCTCGGTCTATTTGCTGTTCTGCGCCGAGAACATGCCCGGCGGCGGATTCGTCGCCGGACTCGTCGCCGGGGTCGCGCTGATCACCCGCTACCTGGCGGGCGGCCGCTTCGAACTCGCCGAGGCCGCGCCCCTGCAGCCCGGGCTCTTCACCGGCCTCGGCCTGTTCGTGTCCACCGGAGTGGCGCTCCTGGGCCTCGCGGACGGCACCGTCCTGCACGCCTGGACCCACCACGGCCACCTGCCCCTGATCGGCGACTACCACTTCGGCACCCCGGTGATCTTCGACTGCGGGGTCTACCTGCTGGTCCTGGGCGTGGTGCTGGACATCGTGCGGGCCCTCGGCGCCAAGGTCGACCGGCAGATCGAGCGGGCGGCGGCCGTACAGGCGGCCAGGACCGGACCGGCGCCAGGACCGGCCGCTCCCGAGACGGGAGGCACCGCCCCGTGACCGTCAGCGCCTCGCTCCTCGCCACCGCCGCGGTGCTGTGCGCGGTCGGCGGCATCCTCATGCTCACCCGCCCCCTCACCCGGATCCTGCTGGGCGCGGTCATCGCGGGCAACGGCATCAACCTGCTCGTCCTGGCCGCCAC
Source organism: Streptomyces sp. OR43 (assembly GCF_008042275.1). Lineage (GTDB taxonomy): Bacteria > Actinomycetota > Actinomycetes > Streptomycetales > Streptomycetaceae > Streptomyces. Next base: position 4,021,585 of record NZ_RDBK01000043.1, read on the forward strand.
CGGATCGGCCGGCCGCGAACCCCTCCTCTACGGCGTCGAACTGGGCCGGGTCACCGACCCGCTGCCCCAGGCCATCGCCCTCACCGCCATCGTCATCACGCTGGCCACCACCGCGTTCCTCCTCGCCATGGCCTACCGCGCCCACCAGCTGACCGGCACGGACGAGGTGCACGACGACGACGAGGACCGGCGCATCGTGCTGCGCGCCGAAGTACTGGGGGAGCGCGACGAACTGCGCGAGCAGTACCGGGCCGAGGCCGAACCCAGCGCCGAGGCCCGCCGCCGCTACCGCGAGGAGCGCCGCCGTCTGCGGGCCAGACTGCGGGCCGACCGCGCCCTCCAGGCCCGCGGCCGGGACGCGAGCGGGGACCTGTGGCACGACGTCCTGGGAGCGGACCCGGAGGACTATGGGGCACCGCCGCCGGCGAAGGCGCCCGAGACCCCGACCACCCCCGACGACGCGAACCGAGGAGACACCGGGTGAACGCACTCGTCCCGCTGCCGGTGCTGCTGCCGCTCTGCGCCACCGGCCTGAGCCTCGCCTTCGGTACCCGGCTCAAACAGTTCCAGCGCTTCATCAGCGTCGCCGTCCTCACCGCCGTACTGGGGCTCTCGGTCGCCCTGATGATCGCGGCCGATACGAACGGCCCGCTCAGCGTGCATCTCGGCGACTTCGCGCCGCCGCTCGGCATCACCCTGGTCGCCGACCGGCTCTCCGGACTCATGCTGACCGTCTCCTCGGCGGTCACCCTCTGCGTCCTCGTCTACTCCCTCGGCCAGGGCATGGCCGACCGGGACGAGGAGACACCGGTCGCCGTCTTCCACCCCGCCTACCTGATCCTCGTCGCCGGGGTCTCCTGCACCTTCCTCGCCGGCGACCTCGTCAACCTGTACGTCGGCTTCGAGATCATGCTCGTCGCCAGCTTCGTCCTGCTCACGCTCGGCGGCACAGGCCCCCGGATCCGGGCGGGCTCCACCTACGTGATCATCTCCCTCTTCTCCTCGATGCTCTTCCTCACCGCCATCGCCATGACGTACGCGGCCACCGGCACCGCCAACTTCGCCCAGCTGGCCGGCCGGCTCGGCGAACTCCCGCTGGGCGTCCAGACCCTGATCCAGGCCATGCTGCTGACCGTCTTCGCCATCAAGGCCGCCGTGTTCCCGCTCGCGGCCTGGCTCCCCGACTCCTACCCGACCGCGCCGGCCCCCGTCACCGCGGTCTTCGCCGGACTCCTCACCAAGGTCGGCGTCTACTGCATGCTGCGCACCGAGACCCTGCTCTTCCCCGGCAACCGGCTCGGCGACCTGCTGATGGCCGCGGCGCTCGCCTCGATGACAGTCGGCATGCTCGGCGCCGTCGCCCAGACCGACCTGAAGCGGCTGCTCTCCTTCACCCTCATCAGCCACATCGGCTACATGGTCTTCGGTATCGGCCTCGCCACCCGGGAGGCGTACGGCGGCGCGATCGTCTACGTCGTCCACCACATCACCGTCCAGACCACGCTGTTCCTGGTGGCCGGACTGATCGAGCGGCGGGGCGGCACCACCGAGCTGACCCGGCTCGGCGGCATCGCCAGGGCCGCCCCGCTGCTCGCCGTCCTGTTCTTCGTGCCCGCGATGAACCTGGCCGGCATCCCCCCGCTCTCCGGCTTCATCGGCAAGCTCGGACTCATGCGCGCCGGTGTCGCCGACGGCAGCGTCTGGGCCTGGATCCTCGTCATCGGGTCGACCGCGACGAGCCTGCTCACGCTGTACGTGATGGCCAAGGTCTGGAACCTGGCGTTCTGGCGGACGGCGCCTCCCGGCCAGGCCGCGGACGGCACGGTCCTGGAGTCCGACGACGACAGCGACGACGACACCGACGAGGGCCCCGACCGGATGCCCGGCACCGGTGACGAAGGAGTACGCCCCCGCCACGAGCCGGCCGGACGCGCGGTCGCGGCCACGCTGCACGGCCACGCCGTCACGACCACGACCAGGCTCCCGCGCCCGATGACCTGGGCCACCGCGGCGACGGTCGCGCTCGGCCTCGCCTTCACGGTGTTCGCCGGTCCGCTCACCTCGTACACCGACCGCTCGGCCGCCGAGCTCATCGCGCGCGTCCCCTACATCGAGGCGGTGCTCGGCCGGTGAAACGCCTGATCACGTTCCCCTACCGGAACAAGAACCTGCCCCCGTTCAGCTGCGAGTTCGGCGGCCGCCGGCCACGTGTGCTCGACCTCCCGCTGATCGCCTGGCTCACCGTCATCTGGGTGATGCTCTGGTCCAGCCTGAACTGGGCGAACGTGCTGACCGGCGTCGTGGTCGCGGTGGCCGTCTGTCTGGCGTTCCCCCTGCCGCAGGTCGATCTGGGGCTGCGACTGCACCCCTGGGGCATCCTTCGGCTGGTCACCTATCTGCTCTACGACATGTACACCTCCGGCGTGAAGGTCACCCGGCAGATCTTCGCGGACCGCCCGCACCGGGCCGCCGTCATCGCCGTCCCGCTGCGCTGCCGCTCGGACCTGATGCTCACCGCGACCGCCGTCGCGGTGTCGAACGTGCCGGGCGGATCGATCGTCGAGGTGCGCCGCGCCACCGCCACCGTCTTCGTGCACGTCCTCGACGCGGACCGGCCCGCCGAACTGGACGCGGCCCGGCGTTCCGTCTGGCGCATGGAGGAGCTGACCGTGCGGGCCTTCGGCACCCGCGACGAGATCGACCGGGTCGCCGGCCCGCCCCCGCACCCCGGCGAGCGGCCGGGAGACCAGGAGGAGGGCGCATGAGTGTGCCGGAGACCGTCGACCGGGTGCTGTTGACCGCATCCGTCGTCCTGATCGTCGTCGCCGGAGCGGGCCTGCTGTTCCGTATCTGGCGCGGCCCCTCGATGCTGGACAGGGCGCTCTCGCTCGATGTCTGTGCCGCCCTCATCATCTGCGGGCTCGGCGCCAAGTCCGCCTTCGCGCGGGATCCGTTCTACTTCCCGATCATGCTGGTGCTGGCCTTCCTCGGCTTCACCGGTTCGGTCGGCATCGCCCGCTTCATCGCGGTGCGCGACCGCCCGCCGGGCCGGGCGCGTACCGACGGCGAGCCGCGGACCGGCAAGGAGGCGCCATGAGCAGCTGGCTCCAGATCGTGGACACGGCGGGTGCGGTCCTGCTGCTGATCGGCGCGGCCATCTGTCTGCTCGGCGTCATCGGCATGCTGCGACTGCCGGACGTCCTGTCCCGCAGCCATGCCGCGACCAAACCGCAGTCGCTCGGCATGCTGCTGGTGCTGGCGGGAGTCGCGCTGCGGCTGCGCAGCGGCATGGACCTCGCGACGCTGGCGCTGATCGGCTTCTTCCAGCTGATGACCGGACCGGTGGCCGCACACCTGGTCGCCCGCTCCGCGTACCGCACGGGCCAGATCGACCACGGTGAGCTGCTCTTCGACGAACTGGACGAGCAGCTCACCGAGGAGAGCTGACGCGGAGCCTCCCCGCTCGCGGTCAGAAGTCCTGGCGCGTCGCGCTGCGGCCGGCGGCGGACAGCAGGGAACCGATGGCGATCCCGATGACGAGATACAGCGCCGCCGAGCCGATCCTGGCAGCCGGCGCGGCGGACGTGGTGAAGGGCAGCAGCACCATGACGGCGGTGGCGAGCGTGACGATCCACACGAAGAAGGTGCCCGGCTGCGGCGTCGCCAGCATCAGCAGGTGCAGCAGGGCCGTGGCCACCAGGGCGGCGAACGCCGCACCCATGGCCAGCACCCCCGTCGACGCGTCGCCCATCGCACCGTCACCCTCCGGCGCGAACACGGGGATCCCGAGCACACCCCGGATCAGCAGCAGACCGACCACGGCGGTGAGCGCGGCGACCAGGGCCGTCATCGCGCCGCCCGCCCACAGCTTCCCCGCGTCGACGCGGGGGCCCTGGGTCCGCGGCCGGTGCTGCGGCGGTACGTATCCGGTCCGCTGCGGCTGCCAGTCGTAACCGTCCTGTGGGTCCATGACCGGACCTCTCCCCTCGATCGACCGAATCCCGATCGTCGGACGGCCGGGGCGCGGAGGCGACCGGGCGCGGTCCGAACGGGTGAGACCGGCGGGGGATGACGGAGGCTCAGGACCGTGCCCGCGCGGCTACCCGTCCTCGGCGCCCGCCGTCAGGACCGCCTCGATCGTGCCTTCCTGCAGCGGGTGCGGGGACTGGGCGGCGAGCCGTGCGTACAGGCGGTGCCAGGCCGCTTCGTCCTCGACCGGCAGATGACGGCGCACCAGCACCGCGACGCGGGCCAGGGCTTCGGCCACCGCCTCGGGCGCGTCCGCCCGGTGACGGGCATCGCCCAGGTACCGCAGGACGCACGGCCCCTGGCCGGCGACCCGGACCAGGTCGTCGGCGGTGATCACGCCCTCGTTCAGCATCCGGTCGAGCCGGTCGATGGCACCGTCGGGCGTGCTGCTGTAGCTGATGCCGTTCCTCAGGATTCCGCGGGCGATCACCGGGTCGTCGCTCCGGCACACGGTCCGGCCGCGCTGGTGGTCCAGGGCAGCCGCCCCGGTATGCCTGGCCAGGACCTCCGAGGGCGTCGACGGGCGGTTGACGATCTGGGGCCAGTGCGCGAACGGCTCGCGCGCGTGCTCCGCCTCCAGATACGGCCAGTCGGCCCCCCAGCCGTCGAAGAGCAGCATCAGCTGCGCCGTGTCCGTGGCACCGGAGCTCCGGCTCACCCGGCGCAGCCGCGCCACCAGCTTCGGCGTGGTGAACTCCCGCTGCGCACGCGTCCGGAGGGCGGCCCGCGGGTCGGGGGCCGTGAGTGCCTTGGCACAGATACGGCCGACGGCGGGGGAGACCCGGCCCGTGGCCAGGAGCGCGGTCAGCCGGGCGGGGCCACCCGCACGCAGCAGGGCCAGACAGCCCGTCAGGTGTTCCTGGACCTTGAACTTCTTCCGGCCCSGCCCGGCGAACGCCGCCTCGATCAGCTCCGGTTCCCGCGCCTGGAGGCATTCGTGGTGGACGAGGGAGGAGATCTCCGCCACCCGCGGCGCGAGATCCACGGCCGGGTCCGTGAGGGCCTGGTGCCGTTGGTCCGGGGTCACCCGGGCCCAGGTGTTCACCACGCTCAGATGGATGTCCTGATCGCCCCGCGCGAGCAGGGGCACGGCGGTCCGTCCGTCCAGATCCATCCCGCGGGCCAGGACGAGCAGTGCCTCGCGGTCACCGGCGTCCATCAGATACCGCAGCACGCCGGGAGGAGTGCCGTGGCGCACGGCGACCAGGTACTGGGCGAGCAGGACGCCCGTGCCGTCGGGCAGCGCGGGCATGACGCGGTCGAGGACCGTGCTCTCCGCCCGCCGCAGCACCTCGCCGGACGGCCACCACCACGTCGCGTCGAACAACTCGTCGGACGCCGGCTTCCTGCGGCCCCGGCGGACGAAGGTCCGCTCGTCCTCCAGGTCGCGCGTGGGCAGCAGGACGCCGGGATCGGGCTCGAGCGACCCGGCCAGTTCGAGCAGCTGCGGCCAGGTGATGTCCGGCCGGTCCGACGTGGGGCGGCAGGTCCTCTCCACCGCTGTCAGAAGCCTGAGCCAGGCCTGCGGATCGGTGCCCAGCGCGCCGGTCAGCACGGTGCGCAACTCGCGTTCGAAGGCGTGACGGACACGGTTCGCCTGCCAGTGCACCCGGACCGGCATCGACAGACGGGCCGGCAGCACCTCCAGGACGTCGGCCGCCGTGACGATGCCGCCCAGGTAGAACGGGGAGAGCCAGGTCGCGAGGGACGCGGCCTTCCTGCTGCCGGTCAGGCCGCGGCTTGTGCGGTCCGTCTCGAACCGCAGCTGCTCCAGGACCTCCGCCCGGTCCGGCAGGCGTTCCGGGCGTGGGCCCTGGGGGTCGCGCTCGGGGAATCCGCAGGCCGCCCAGGACTCCGTCAGCCAGTCGGGACATCCGGTGGCCGCCGGCCAGTGGGTGCGGTGTGTGGCACCGAGGAAGCGGACGACCTCGGGATCGCGCGGGACCGGCGCCCGGCCCCCGCCTCCGTCCGCCGCCAGCCGCCGCAGCAGATCGATCGCCGCGACGGCCGAGCGCTCGGTCGCCCGGAACGGCGCCGAGTGCACCCGCCCCCGGGTCCGGGCCGTGTGCCCCGCCTCCGCGCCGGCCGCCGGCCGCCCCGCGCCGCCGATGTCCGTGTCCGTCGATGCCCCCGTTGTCGTCATGGACGAAGTCCAGCACATGGCTCTGACAACGCGTCGGGGAGCCGTGCCCGCTCGGCCCCAGCCCCCTGCCCCGGCCGCGCATGATCACGTAGCCTCTGGGCGCATGAAGGACGACGGCACGCAGGAGGAAGCTGTGGACGACCACCGTATGAGGGCGCGGGAACTGGGCATACCGCTGACCGGCGAACCGGGGCCGTGGAACGCGATCACGGACGTTCCCGGCGTCGAGGTCGGGTACGTGACCCTCCGCGAGGGCGACGACGTACGCACCGGAGTCACCGCGCTCCTCCCGCGCGGCAGGGACGGAGTGGGCCTGCCCTGCGCGGCCGGCCTGCACTCGTTCAACGGCAACGGCGAGATGACCGGCACCGCCTGGATCGAGGAGAGCGGATCCCTCGCCGTTCCGGTGCTCATCACCAACACCTACGCGGTCGGCCCGGTGCACCGGGGCGTCGTCGAGTGGGTACGGACCAACCGCCGCGACATGGCGCCCGAATGGCTGCTGCCGGTGGTCACCGAGACCTGGGACGGCCACCTCAACGACATCCACGGCTCGGCCGTGCAGTCCCGCCACGCGGCCGAGGCCATCGAGGCGGCGGCCTCCGGACCCGTCGAGGAGGGATGCGTCGGCGGCGGTACGGGCATGCGCTGCTACGGCTTCAAGGGCGGCTCGGGGACCGCCTCGCGGGTCGTGGAGTACGGCCAGGACCGGTACACCGTGGGCGCCTTCGTGCAGGCCAACTTCGGCGCACGGCGCGAACTGGTGGTGGCCGGCGTCCCGGTGGGCCGCGAACTGCCCGACGGGCCCGGGCCCGAGCCCGAGCCCGACGGTGCGCGCCAGGTCCCGCCCGGCGCGGGCTCGGTGATCGTGGTGGTGGCCACGGACGCACCCCTGCTGCCCGGCCAGTGCGAGGCGCTGGCACGGCGGGCGACCCTGGGCCTCGCCCGTACCGGCACCACCGGCAGCCACTTCTCCGGTGACATCTTCCTGGCCTTCTCCACGGCCAACGAGGGCGCCCTGACCAGTACGTTCCCGGAGGACGACGGCAGCGCCCCGTACGAGTCGATGCGCTTCGTGCCCTGGGGCCGGATGGACCCCTTCTACGGTGCGGTCGTCGAGTCGGTGGAGGAAGCGGTCCTCAACGTGCTCACGGGCGCGCACGCGATGACCGGCCGGGCCGGCCACCACGTCCCGGCGCTGCCGCTGGACCGGGTCTCCGAACTGCTGGCCGCGCGGGGCGCGGTGGCCTAGGACCTCTCGCCCAGGTCGTCCAGGTCGTCGAGGCCGTCGAAATCGTCCGGACCGTACGGGCAGCCGGCTGCCGTGCCGATTGCGCCGGAGGCGTCCGCCGGCCACCGGTTCCGACCCGGACCCGGTCCTGCCCGGCCGGATCCGGCGGGCGCATCGCGGTGGCGGCCCGGGGCGCCGTGCCGGAGGAGGGCGGCTGCCTCGTGCCGTGGTTCCGCGCCATGAGGTCCTGGCGGAGCGTCCTCCTCACCCGTGCGGGCGAAGCCCCCGGAATCCGCCCCCACGGGTGTGCCCCTCCCGGCGGAGAGGGGCACAGGCCCTGTGACGGCCGGTCCGTGACGGTTTCCTGACCGGTGCCTGTGCGTTCTCCGACGCTGCGGAGACGGAGATCTGAAGGAGCCTTGACCCGGCACGCCTTGTCCCGTTCCGCAGTCGCCCCCGATGCTGGAAGGACCGCGCCCGAGGCGGGCGGAAGAGAAACGGGGACGCGCGATGCTGACGACGACGGCACACCCTGCGCGGGAAAACCCCGCACCAGGCGGTCTGTCACCGGGAGTCCGCAGGATCACCCTCGAAGCCACCGGCGGGATCCCGCTGTCCGGGCTGCTGAGCGAACCCGCCGACGGACATCCGCCACGCGCGACCGTCGTCGCCCTGCACGGCGGCGGGATGAGCGCCGGATACTTCGACGGGCAGGCGCATCCGGACGTCTCCCTGCTGACGCTCGGCGCCCGCCTCGGCTACGCCGTGCTCGCGCTCGACCGGCCCGGCTACGGCGCCTCGGCCCCGCACCTGCCCACCGGACAGCACCTCCTGGACCAGGCGGCGACGGTCCGCTCCGCGCTCGCCGACGCACAGGACCGCCACGTGTCCGGTCCCCTGTTCCTGCTCGCCCATTCCTTCGGCGGCAAACTCGCCCTGGCCCTCGCCGCCGACGCACCGTCCGACGCCTTCGTCGGCCTGGACATCTCCGGCTGCGGGCACCGGCCGGCCGCCTCCGCGACCGTCCTGAACCACGGGGCGCGCACCGGAACGCGCCGGCTCAACTGGGGCCCGCTGGGGCTCTACCCGGACGGGACCTTCCGTGAGGCAGCGACCGTCGTCGCCCCGATGCCCGACCGGGAGATCGCCTCCGCGCAGGAGTGGAGCGGGCTGGCCACCCGCCTGCTGCCGCGCGTGGGCGTGCCGGTGCGCTTCACCTTCGCCGAGCACGAGGCCTGGTGGTGCCAGAGCGACGCCGACCTCACCGATCTCGCCGCACAGCTCTCGGCGGCGCCCCGGGTCCTCGTCGACCGGCTCGCCGGAGCCGGGCACAACATCAGCCTGGGCCGTGCCGCCAGGGCGTACCACCTGCGGGCCCTGGCCTTCCTCGACGAGTGCCTCGACGACGGCGCGCCCTCTGCCGCACGGTGACCGCCGACACCCGGGCCCGGCCCTTCCGGGCCCTCGGGATCCGCAACTTCCGGCAGTTCGCGGCAGGCCAGGTCGTCTCGGCGGCGGGCACCTGGATGATGGTGGTCGCCCAGGACTGGCTCGTCCTGGAACTGACCGGGAACTCGGCGACGGCCCTCGGCACCGTCACCGCCCTGCAGTTCACCCCGATGCTGCTCCTCACCCTCCACGGCGGAAGGCTGGCCGACCGGTACGACAAACGGGTCCTGCTGCTCGCCGCCAACCTCCTGTCGGGCCTGCTCGCGCTCCTCCTGGCCACGTCCGTCCTCACGGGCACGGCCGGCCCGGGGGAGGTCTACGTCTTCGCGTTCTGCCTCGGACTGGTCAACGCCGTCGAGGTCCCCACCCGGATGGCCTTCGTCGGTGAGCTGGTGCCCGTCGGGCTCCTGCCCAACGCCTCGGCCCTGAGCGCCGCCTACTTCAGCGTCGCCCGTGTCGTCGGCCCCGCCGCGGCCGGCCTCCTCCTCACCGTTCTCGGAACGGGCTGGGTCATGGTCGTCAACGCCTTCAGCTACCTCGCCACCGTCGTCGCCCTGCGCCGGATCCGCCCCGACGAGCTCTACCGCACGGCGCGGGGCACGGGGCGTGTGCGCGTCGTCGACGGGCTCCGGTACGTGCGTGGGCGCCCCGATCTCCTCATCCCGTTCGCCATGATCGCCGGCATCGGTCTGTTCGGTCTCAACTTCCAGCTCACGCTGCCGTTGCTCGCCCGGACCGTCTTCCACACCGACGCCTCCGCCTTCGGCCTGCTCACCACGGTCTTCGCGGCGGGCTCGCTCACCGCCGCGTTCCTCACGACGGCCCGCACCTCACGCCCCTCGGCCCGGCTGGTGACCGTCTCGGCCCTCGCCTTCGGGGCGCTGGAGGCCGCGGTCGGCTGGGCTGCTTCCTTCCCGGCCGCCCTGGCCCTGCTCTTCCTCACGGGCGGCGCCTCCGTCTACTTCGCCCAGGCCGTGAACCACCGCATCCAGCTGGGCAGCGATCCGCTCTACCGGGGCCGGGTCCTCGCGCTGTACACCCTCGTCCTCCAGGGCTCCACCCCGCTCGGCGCCCTCGCCGTGGGGTACCTCGCCGAGACCAGGGGCGCCCGGAGCGCGTTCGTCGTCGGCGGGCTCGCCTCACTCGGTACGGGTATCGCCGCCCTCTGCCTGCGCGCGGGCCGGAGCGCACGGGACCGCGCCGGTGACGGGCCGGGCACGGACACCCCGGCCGCCGATGACATGCGGACCGGGAAGGCACGGCCGTGAACGCCGGTCGAGGCCGCCCTGCTGCTCGCCCGCTCGTCATCGGCTCCGCCCTGTCCAAGCCGGTGGCCGGACGCCTTCCGGGCCGGGTCGGTTCACGGCGCCTCGTTCAGGCGGGCGCCGTCCTCGCGCTGCTGAGCGCGTTCGCCTTCACCCGTATCGGCGCCGGCACGTCCGAAGTGTGGCCGGCGATCGCCGCGTTCCCCATCGGCGTGGGTCTCGGAGCGGTCGGCGCACCCACGATCCCGTCGCTCCACCGCACCCTGCCCGGATACCTGTCCCGCAGGGAAGTGCGGTGCTCTCCCCGCTCGACCAGCTCGGGGCCTCGATCGGCATCACGGTCGTCGCGCTCGTGATGCGGACCGTGGGCGACGGGGACCCGGTCCGCGCTTCCACGCCGCATACTGGACCGCGTCGGTCGTGCTCGTCCTCGTGCCGGCGGCGTCGGCTCTGCTGCCCGGCCGGCCCGCATCGGCGCGCGCCGTGGAGACGGCGCACCCGGGGCCCACGGCCGGCGGAAGTCCGGCGGAGGAGACCTCCTCGTCCGCCCCCGCGCTGGGAGGACGCACGTGACGACCCTGGTCATCGCCGGAGGAACCGACGGCATCGGCAAGGCACTCGCCCAGGTGTGTCTGGGGCGGGGTGACACGGTCGTCGTCATCGGCCGGAACCCCGAAAAGGGCCGCCACTTCCTGGACACCGCGAGGGCGTCGGGCGCCGGCGAACGGGCCTTCTTCGTCACGGCCGACCTCAGCCTCCTCGCCGAGACCTCCCGTGCCGCCGAGGAGATCCGCGCCGCCTTCCCGGTGCTCGACGCGCTCGTCCTCTGCGCCCGTCACTATCGTTCCCACCGCACGGAGACCAGCGAGGGCTACGAGGAGAACTTCGCGCTCTTCTACCTGAGCCGTCACCTGCTCGGCCAGGCGCTCACCCGGCCGCTCTCCCGGGCGGAGCATCCGGTGGTCGTCAACGTGGCCGGTCCGGGAGCCGGACTCGAACTGGTCCGGTGGGACGATCTCCAGCTCAGCAGCGGGTACCACGGCGGGGCTGCGCTCGGCCAGGGCGGAAAGCTCAACGACCTGCTGGGCGTCAGCTACGCCGAACAGCACGGACCCGCCGGGATCCGCTACGTACTGATCCATCCCGGCGTCACGGCCACCGGCTTCTCCGGCGAGTACGACGCCGGCACACTGCCCCACATCAGGTCGATGCAACGGCACGCGAAGCCCGTCGAGGCCGCGCTGCCGCCGATCATCGAGGCCATCGACAGCCCTCCGGCCGAGGCACTCAGCGCATACGTCGAGGGCCGTCGCATCCCGGTCGGCACCCGGGACTTCGACCCCACGGCAGCGCGTCGGCTGCGTGACCTCACCGACCGTCTCCTTGCGCGGAGTTGACACTGCTGACGAAGACCCGCAACGGCCGCTCCGGGAAACGGAACACCACCACACCCTCCTGCCCGCGCCGCCGGAACCCCATGACGTCGAATGAGTGTGCGTACTCACGTGCACCGGTGGCCGGTTCGGCAGCATGGGGTCATGACTCATGAGCTTCGCGCGCGTCCGGCCCGGCGCAGGTGGCCCTGGTCGAACACCACGTCCCGCGGTACGGACATCGCCACGGCCGTCATGCTGCTCATCGTCGAGGCCCTGGTCTTCGGATGGACGATGTTCGGCTACGGGTTGGAGGGCTGGGCCGCCCAGGGGAGGCAGGAGGACATCGACGAGGCGGATCTGGCGAGCATCGCGTTCATGCAGCACTTCCTCGTCGCCGTACTCGTCCTCTTCGCGCTCGCGGCGCTGGCCCGCTCCCCGTGGACGGCGGTCCTGCAACTCCTGACGGCCGGCGCCGTCGTGATGATGTTGGTGCTCACCCAGCACGAGTACGAACAGTCGCACCCCGGCCCCGCGCCCACCCCGAGCGCCGGCTACTCGCCCTGCTACAGCGGCAGTGGACGATGCGACTGACCGGACGAAAGGCCCTGGCCGCCCACGCGCGACGGCCGTGCCCCGGAGCGGCGTACGCCGCTCCGGGGCACGGCCCGGTCTTCGAGCCGCAGCCCGGAACTACTTCGGGTCGTTGTTGAACTTGGCGGTGGACCAGAAGTAGCCGAGGACGGTGAGGGCGAGGCACCAGGCGAGGGTGAGCCAGCCGTTGTGGCCGATCTCGGTGCCGAGGAGGAGGCCGCGGAGGGTTTCGATGGCGGGGGTGAAGGGCTGGTACTCGGCGATCGGCTGGAACCAGCCGGGCATGGTGTCGACGGGGATGAAGGCGCTGGAGAGGAGGGGCAGCAGGATCATGGGCAGGGCGTTGTTGCTGGCGGCTTCGGCGTTGGGGCTGATGAGGCCCATACCGACGGCGATCCAGGTGAACGCGGTGGCGAAGAGGACCAGGAGCCCGAAGGCGGCGAGCCACTCCAGGGTGGTGGCGTCGGTGGAGCGGAAGCCGATGACGCAGGCTCCGGCGACCAGGACGACGGCCGCAAGCGTGAGGTTGCGGGTCGTTTTCCGGTCGGTGCGTTCGGCCA
>NZ_RDBK01000043.1:4034328-4148993 GCF_008042275.1 Streptomyces sp. OR43
GGCAGCGGACGCAGAACTGGCTGCGGATCCAGTCCGGATACACCGGACCGATCGACGGCGTTCCCGGCCCCCGCACCTACACCGCACTCCAGCTGAACATGCGGAACTGGGGCTACACCGGACCCCTCGACGGAGTCCCCGGAACCAACACCTGGGCCGCGGTACAACGACTCTCGGCAGCACACGGCTACACCGGCCCCATCGACGGCGTCATGGGACCCAACTCCTGGCGAGGCTTCAGCCGCTTCATCAACCAGGACCAGTGGGACTGACCCCACCGAAAAGGGCGGCGCACGACCGACGTGGTGTCGGGTGCGCCGCCCTGGAGGCCGGACGGAGTGCGGGGAGTCCCTGTGCAGGCATGACCGAGGTTCGGCTACTTCGGGTCGTTGTTGAACTTGGCGGTGGACCAGAAGTAGCCGAGGACGGTGAGGGCGAGGGACCAGGCGAGGGTGAGCCAGCCGTTGTGGCCGATCTCGGTGCCGAGGAGGAGGCCGCGGAGGGTTTCGATGGCGGGGGTGAAGGGCTGGTATTCGGCGATCGGCTGGAACCAGCCGGGCATGGTGTCGACGGGGATGAAGGCGCTGGAGAGGAGGGGCAGCAGGATCATGGGCAGGGCGTTGTTGCTGGCGGCTTCGGCGTTGGGGCTGATGAGGCCCATACCGACGGCGATCCAGGTGAACGCGGTGGCGAAGAGGACCAGGAGCCCGAAGGCGGCGAGCCACTCCAGGGTGGTGGCGTCGGTGGAGCGGAAGCCGATGGCGACGGCGACGGCGCCGACGAGGACGACGCTGGCGATGCATTGCAGGACGCTGCCGACGACGTGTCCGACGAGGACGGAGCCGCGGTGGATGGCCATGGTGCGGAAGCGGGCGATGATGCCTTCGGTCATGTCGTTGGAGACGGAGACGGCGGTGCCGATGGTGGTGGAGCCGATGGTCATGAGCAGCAGACCGGGCACGATGTAGGCGATGTAGTCGGAGCGGGTCGCGTTGCCGCCGCCGATCCCGGCGCTCATGACGTCGCCGAAGATGTAGACGAAGAGCAGGAGCAGCATGATCGGGGTGAGCAGGAGGTTGAGGGTGAGGGAGGGGTAGCGGCGGGCGTGCAGGAGGTTGCGGCGGAGCATGGTGTTCGAGTCGCGGACGGCGAGGGCGAGGGCGCTCATCGGACTGTCTCCTTGGACTGGTGGGGCTGGGCGGCCGGCTGGTCGTTGCCTGTCAGGGCGAAGAACACGTCGTCGAGGTCGGGGGTGTGGACGGTGAGTTCGTCCGCCTCGATGCCGGCCGAGTCCAGCCGGTCGAGGATGGAGCGCAGCTCGCGCTGGCTGCCGTCGCTGGGGATCTGGAGCGCGAGCGCCTCGTCGTRCCGGGTGACCTCCTGCAGAGCGGACGCCGCGGAGCGGTAGGCGGCCGGGTCGGTGAAGCGGAGGCGGACGTGCCCGCCCGGAATGAGGCGCTTGAGTTCGTCGGCGGTGCCTTCGGCGGCGATRTTTCCGTCGTTCAGTACGGCGATGCGGTCGGCGAGTTCGTCCGCCTCGTCCAGGTACTGGGTGGTGAGGAAGACGGTGACGCCGCTGGTGACGAGGGCGCGGATGATGCCCCACATGGTGTGGCGGGAGCGGGGGTCGAGGCCGGTGGTCGGCTCGTCGAGGAAGATGATCCGGGGGTTGCCGACCAGGGTCATGGCGATGTCGAGGCGGCGTTTCATGCCGCCGGAGTAGGTGGAGGCGGGCTTCTTCGCGGCGTCGGTCAGGTCGAACCGTTCCAGCAGTTCGGCGGCGACCCGCCGTCCTTCCTGCTTGGACAGGTGGTGCAGGTCGGCCATGAGGAGCATGTTCTCCTCGCCGGTGATCAGGCCGTCGACGGCGGAGAACTGTCCGGTGACACCGATCGCCGCGCGCACCGCCTGCGGGTCGGTGGCCAGGTTGTGGCCGTCGACGTGCAGGTCGCCGGCGTCCGCGGTGACGAGGGTGGAGAGGATCTTCACCGCGGTGGTCTTGCCGGCGCCGTTCGGGCCGAGCAGCGCGAACACGGTGCCCGCGGGGACGGCCAGATCGATCCCGTCGAGGACGACCTTGTCCCCGTAGGACTTGCGCAGACCGACGGCGGAGACGGCGTCCGGCACCGACCGGCCGTCACCCTTCCTGGATGTGGGCATGACAGATGAAGGCATGGAGCCCTCCCGTTCGGAGGCTGGAGACGGATGGGAGTGGGCGAGCTGAAGGCTGTTGCCGCGGAGGGTCAGACCTTGGCGCGGCGGATGTCGATGTTGCCGAACCGGGTGCGGGCGCGGATGCTGACGGTGTCGTCGGTCTGCGCGGGGGTCTCGGAGGCGGTGAGCGTGTTGCGCACCTGGCCGGAGCCGGAGTTGACGTCGAGCCAGGCGGCCGTGCCCTCGCGGACGCCGACCTCGATGGCTCCGTAGCTCGTCTCCAACGAGACGGACCCGCGGGCGACTTCGGCGACGCGCAGGGTCCCGTGGGCGGTCGTGGCCGTGACCGAGTCATCCGCCCGGGTGATGTCGATGTCGCCGTTGGAGCCGCTCACCCGCAGCTCGCCGGTCGCGGCGCCGACGGTCGTGGTGCCGTGCGAGTTCTTCAGGACGGCGGGGCCGTCGACGAAGCCGACGCGCATGCTGCCGGAGCTGGTGGTGATCTCCGCCTTGCCCTCGACGTGGTCCACGGTGATCGAGCCGTGCGACGCGGTCAGGTGAAGCGGGCCGGTCGAGTCGAGGCGGACGTCCCCGGACGAGGTCTTCACGCGGACCTCACCGAGCCGGCCCTCGCCGAGTACCTGGGCCCAGGCGCCGGTCACGTCGATACGCGACCCGGTGGGCAGCTCGACCGTCACGTCGACCGTGCCGGTGCGGCCGATCAGATAGCGCTGCTTGGGCGTCCGGACGGTCAGCGCGCCGCCCGAGTACGTGATCTCGGTCTGCTCGGCCGCCCGGATGTCCTGGTCCTTCTTCGGGTCGCGCGGCCGCGCCTCGACGACGGTGTCGGGGCGGTCGCCCGCGGTGAACTGGATGGAACCGGCCTCCACGTGAGCGGTGACCGAGATCGGTTCGGAGGTGTCGAAAGAAGGCATGGCTGTCCCGTCCTCTTGGCTCTTGGTGGCGTCCCCGCAGGTGGGACGTGGTGTGGGTGAAGTGGTGCGGGTGGCGGATGTGGCTAGCGCACCCAGCCCGTGTAGCCCTGTCCGAGCGTCTGGCTCTTCTCTGTCGTGCGTGGTGCGGTGCCGCCGTCGACCGCGGCCGACACGGCTCGTACCAGCCACGCGTTGACCGACAGCCCCTCGCGGGTCGCGGCTTCCTCGGCGCGTGACTTCAGGTGGGCCGGCAGGCGCAGGTTGACGCGGGCGGTGCCACCCTCGTCGCCCTCCGGCAGGGCCGGGGCCTTGAGCGGTTCGGCGGGTGCGGAGGCGGACTCCGCGGGGCCGATGCCGGTGGCCGGCAGTGTCACGACGAAGTCGGGGTCGAGCCCGCGCAGCCGTACGTCGACCGAACCGGGGGCGAGCTCGCGGGTGATCTCGTCCATCGCGGCGGACAGGACGTTGAGCATGGTCAGCCGGGTCGCCGACTCCAGCGGAGCGGTGAGCCGCTCTGCCAGCGCGCGGGCTTCGTCGCCGCCGGCCTCGGCAGCCACCGCGAGTTCGCGGCGGAGGGTGTCGACATACGGGGTGAGGTCCATAACGCCATGATGGCATCACGATGGCATCATGCGCAACCCGTCTGGCGCCATTCTGGAGCGCGTTGCGACGAAACCCTTTCTGACCTGCGCACATGCGATGCGCTCTGGAGGCATGGGCGGAGTCTCCCGCCTGCCTGCGTGTCTCCACGCGCACGGAACGGCACCTCGTGGCACCTCGTGGTGCCACCTGGCGTCACGTGATGCCGCATCGTGCGGGCGCCGAGCCACGCGAGGGTCACCACCGGCGGACGACGTCAGTCGCGCGTCAAGGGCCGGCCGCCCGGGATCAAGACTCCGCCGCCAGGGAACGGTCGGCGATCCGCCGCTGACCACGCCGGGGTGCTGCCGGGCAGCCCCGGCCCCAGGTGTTCCCCGGTCAGGAGCTCGCCTCAGACCGGGTAGGCGTGGGTCTGCGCCGCCTTCACCGTCGCCCAGACCGCCGCGCCCGGGTGCAGGTCGAGTTCGGCGGCGGAGGCCGTGGTCAGGTCCGCGGTGAGCCGCAGCTCGCCGGTGAGGTCGGCGCGGATCTGGTCGCCGTGGGTCTCCAGGCCCGCGATCTCGCACTGCCAGAGGTTGCGGGCGCTGGAACCTGCGGGGCGGTCGCGGTGGAGGGTGACGGCGCTCGGCGGGAAGGCCACGAAGACCGGACCGGACAGGGCCTCCGTGGTGGTGGCGCATGGACCGTCGTCGAGGCGGACGGTGTGGCCGTCGGCCGAGCCCCGGTAGAGGTTCAGGCCGACCAGACGGGCGATGTAGTCCGTACGGGGATGGCGGGCGATGTGGGACGGCGCGCCCTCCTGGACGACCCGGCCGTCCTCGATCACGACCAGGCGGTCCGCCAGGACCATCGCGTCCAGCGGATCGTGGGTGACCAGGACGGCGACGGCCTCGAACTCCGCCAGATGTCTGCGCAGTTGCGAGCGGACCTCCAGCCGGGTGCGGGCGTCCAGCGCCGCCAGCGGCTCGTCCAGGAGCAGCAGACGCGGCCGGGTCGCCAGCGCGCGGGCCAGGGCGACACGCTGGGCCTGGCCGCCGGACAGGCTGCGTGGCCTGACGTCGGCGTGCTCCGCGAGACCGAGGCGGCCGAGCCACTCCGCGGCCTCGCCACGGGCCGCGGCCTTGGCCGCCCCGTGGCAGCGCGGTCCGAAGGCCACGTTGTCCAGGGCCGTGAGATGAGGGAAGAGCAGGTAGTCCTGGAAGACGACGCCGACGGGGCGGGACTCCGGCGGCGTACGCTCCAATGCCGTGCCGTCCAGCCGCAGATGGCCCTCGCTGAGGGGCGTCAGGCCGGCCAGCGCGCGCAGGGCCGTGGTCTTGCCGGCGCCGTTGGGACCGAGCAGGGCGACGACTTCGCCGGGTGCGACGGCCAGCCTCACATCGAGGCGGAAGGTGCCACGCTCGACGACGAGGCGGGCGTCGAGTCCCTCCTGGGGCGCATCGGCGCGCGGGGTGCGGGCGGGAGGCTCGGTCGTCATCCTGCTGTCATCCAACGGTCGCGCAGGCCGGCCAGCACCGCGATGGACACGGCGAGCAGGACCAGGCTGAGGGCGATGGCCGCCTCCGGATCGCTCTGCAGGGCCAGGTACACGGCCAGCGGCATGGTCTGGGTACGGCCGGGGAAGTTGCCGGCGAAGGTGATCGTCGCGCCGAACTCGCCCAGGGCGCGGGCCCAGGCCAGTACGGCTCCGGCTGCGATGCCCGGAGCGATCAGTGGCAGCGTGACCCGGCGGAACGCGGTGAAGCGGGAGGCGCCGAGTGTGGCGGCAGCCTCCTCGAAGCGCGGATCGGCGGCGCGCAGGGTGCCCTCGACGCTGATGACGAGGAACGGCATCGCGACGAACGCCTCCGCGATCACGACCCCCGCCGTGGTGAACGGCAGGGTGATCCCGAACCAGTCGTCCAGCGTCTTCCCGACGATGCCGTTGCGCCCCAGCGCCATCAGCAGGGCCACACCGCCGACCACGGGTGGCAGGACGAGCGGCAGGGTGACCAGGGCCCGTACGAGCCCGCGCCCGGGGAACTCGACACGGGCCAGCAGCCAGGCCAGCGGCACACCGATGACCAGGCTCACCGCCGTGGCGGCCGTGGCGCAGACCAGGGACAGCCGGAGCGCCTGCCATACCTCGGCACTGGTCAGCAGCTCGGGCATGCTGGTCCACGGGGCCCGTACCAGCAACGCGGCGAGCGGCACGATCAGGAACGCCAGGCCGATCAGCGCCGGGACCAGAAGGGGCAGCGGAACACCCCGGCCGACGCCCGCCCGGACACGCCGCCGCGGGCCGCCCCGGACGGGACCGGTCGCGGCGGCGGACTTGCCGAGATCCGTCACGGCTTCAGGAACCCCGCACCGGTCAGGACCTTCTGGCCGGCGGAGGACCGCACCAGGGCGATGAACGCCTGGGCGGCCTCGGTGTTCCGCGTGTCCTTGAGCCGGACGATCGGGTAGTCGTTGATGGCGTTCGCCGACTCGGGGAAGTCCACACCTTCCACCTTGTCACCCGCCGCGTGCACATCGGTCTTGTACACGACGGCCGCGTCGGCCTCCTTCAGCTCGACCTTGGTCAGGGCAGACTTGACGTCCTGCTCGTACGAGACCGGTGTGAGCTCGAGCCCGGCGGCGTCGAGCGCCTTCTGGGCGGCGGCGCCACAGGGCACCTCCTTGTCGCACAGGACCACCTTGAGTCCGGACCCGGTGAGGTCCTTCAGGGTGGAGATCCCGTCGGGGTTGCCCGGGAGCGTGGCGATCTCCAGCTGGTTGCGGACGAAGGTGGCGGGTGTACCGGAGGCGTCCCCGGCATCGGTGACGATCTTCATCGTCTTGGGACTGGCCGAGGCGAAGACGTCGGCCGGGGCGCCGCCGGTGATGCTCGCGGCGAGCGAGTCGCTGCCCCCGAAGCTGAAGGTCACCTTCGTACCGGGGTGCTGCTCCTCGAACTCCTTGCCCAGGGCCGTGAAGGACTCCTTGAGGGAGGCGGCGGCGAACACGGTCACCGTGCCCGACAGCTGGTCCGAGGAACCGGACGCGGAGGAGTCCGACGTCGAGGAGTCGTCGGAGGAGGAACAGGCGCTCAGGGCCAGTAGCGCGGCAACGCCTGCACCGGTCACCTGAAGCGTCCGGCGGGTCCGGCGTGCGGTACGGGTCATCACGGGTCTGCTCCCTCTCGTCCTGACGGACACATCACCTCTGGTCCCGGCGGACCGTCCACGGTCTCCCGACGGCCACGCCGGTCGGCTGGGGCACGGCAGCCGCCGGAACACCGGGCGTCCGCTCCGGTAGCCGAGCGTGCGCTGATGATAATGCCGCAGATGCGAGGCAAAAGTCTCCTGGCTCTTCGCATGAGTCCGGGCAATGCCTGACGTGGCTGGTATGTGCGTTTGTACGGTGCCTGCGTCCGGGTACCGGTCAACCGGGAGGTGGTAGTCCGTGAGTCAGTCCTTCGCCCGGCTCCGGACCGGGCTGTGCACGGGTCCGTTCGGCAGGCTCGTTCCGTTTCAGGAGCTGGGCACGGCGTGACGGTGGGCGGCCTCGGAGCGGCTGAGAACGGTCCAGTGATGGCACCGTGTCGCCGGCGAGCGCCGTACGGGGATGCCAGGGCCTTGCGGTGTCGGTCATCCAGCGGGCGGCGAGGAGCCCTGAGCCGGCGGTGAGGACGGCGGCTGCGATGACGGTTGCCTTCAGGCCGAATGCGTCGGCCAGGACACCGGCGACGAGGGCTCCTGCGGCGTAGCCGATGTCCCGCCAGAAGCGGTAGGTCCCCAGGGCGTTGGCGCGCCGGGCGGGGTGGGCGTGGTCGGAGACGGAGGCGATGAGGGTGGGGTAGACCATGGCGGTGCCGAGTCCGAGGACGACGGCGGACAGGATTCCGGCCAGGAGCGGAGTGTCCAGCAAAGCAGGGGCGAGGGCGAGGCCGACGGCTTGGATGAGCATGCCGGTGACGATGAGGGGTTTGCGCCCGATGCGGTCGGCGAGGTGGCCGGTGGGTATCTGGCCGAGGCCCCACAGGATCGGGTAGAGGCCTTTGATGAGGCCGACTGCGGCGAGGCCGAGGCCGTGGTCGGTGAACAGCAGAGGGAAGACACCCCAGGTCAGGCCGTCGTTGAGGTGGTTGACCAGGCCGGCCTGGCTGGCGCCGCGCAAAGAGCGGTTGCGCCAGGAGGTGCGGGCGAACGTGGCAGCCAGGCCCGTGCCCTCGCTGCTGGGCAGGGGCTTGCTGTGCTGGGCGAGTTCGAGGGCGGCATGTGCTGCGGTGTCCCGTACGGCGATGGTCAGCGCGAGGCCGGCGGCGACGAAGACGACGCCGATGAGTTCCGGGACGGGGCGTAGACCGTAGGAGGTGGCGAGGTAGCCGGTGAGCAGGGCGGTGGCGCCGACGGCGGTGTAGCCCGCGGCCTCGTTCAGCCCCGTGGCCAGACCCCTGCGGGAAGGCCCCACAAGGTCGATCTTCATGTTGACCGTCATCGACCAGGTCAGGCCCTGATTGAGACCGAGCAGGACGTTCGCGGCGACAATCCATCCCCAGGACGGCGCCCAGGCGAGGGCGAAGGGTACGGGGATTCCGATCAGCCAGCCGGCGACGAGGAGCTGCTTGCGGCGGAAGCGGGCTGTCAGCGTTCCGGCGGCGAGGTTCGTGAGTGCCTTGGTGAGGCCGAAGGCGATGATGAAGGAGAAGACCGCCAGGTCGCTCGTCAGGCCGAAGGCGCCGGTGCCGATGAGCGGCACCGTGGTTCGCTCCAGGCCCACCAGGCCGCCTACGGCGACGTTGACGACGACGAGCAGGGAGAACTGAAGCCAGTTCTCCCGCAGGCCGAGCCGGACAGGACGCCCCGACGCGCCGATCGGTTTGGCGGTCGCCGTGGCTTTCATGAGCATGCCCTTCCTGTCATGTGAGGCGGTAGGGAGGCGCCGGGCGTCCGGTGCCGGATTGGGCAAGTCGGGCCGGCCGCAGAGCTGCGGAGGGCATCTTCTGCCCGGGCGGCGGCGGTCCTGAGCTGTCGGGCAGGTCAAACCTGCACTTCAGAATACCCCCCACCGTATTTTCGGGTTCGGCCATGAAGCACCTTCCCTTGTGGCTCGGGATACCCAGGGGGGTATTTGACTTCCTCGTGGGCGTCGCCTTACCGTCGAGTACGTAAATACCTAGGGGGGTATCTGGAAGGGATGCCTCGATGCGTGAGGTACATCTGGACGTCTTCGCAGCCGAGCTCGCTGATGGCGTGTTCGTCATCGACGTCCGCGAGTGCGACGAGTACGCGACCGGTCACGTGCCGGGAGCGCTCAGCCTTCCCCTGCCGGCGCTCGGCGCCGCACTCGGCGAGCTGCCCGCCGACCGGCCGGTCCACGTGATCTGCGCGAGCGGCAATCGCAGCGCCTGGGCCGCCGAACACCTCGCCGGCTTCGGAGTGGATGCCGTCTCGGTCATGGGCGGCACCGCGGCCTGGGCCCGCACCGGCCGTCCGCTCCTGCGCGGGACGGGCGTGCGCGCAGCCTGAGCACCGCCTTCACCCCACAGCCCGGTTGTGGCACCGCCCGTGACACAACACCCTCGCACCCACCCTGGGGTGCGCGTTCCTTACGAAGGGATTGCCGTGTTCTTCACCCAGTACTACCTTGACTGCCTCTCCCAGGCGTCGTACATGATCGCCGACGAGGAGACCGGCCAGGCGGTGGTCGTAGATCCCCGGCGGGACGTCTCCGAGTACCTGGCAGACGCAGCCGCGCACGACCTGACGGTGGTCGGCGTGATCAACACGCACTTCCATGCCGACTTCGTCGCCGGCCACCTGGAGATGGCGGACGAGACCGGCGCCTGGATCGCGTACGGCCAAAGGGCCCGGACCGAGTACCCCATCCGCCTGCTGGCCGAAGGCGAGCGGATCTCCCTCGGCGACGTGACCCTGGAGATCCTGGAGACCCCCGGGCACACACCCGAGTCGATCAGCGTCCTCGTGTACGAGCACGCCGACGACACCGTGCCGTACGGCGTCCTCACCGGTGACGCGCTGTTCATCGGCGACGTCGGCCGCCCCGACCTGCTCGCCTCCGTCGGCGTCACCGCCGAGGAACTCGGCGCGATGCTCCACGACAGCGTCCAGAACAAGCTGATGGGGCTTGCCGACGCGGTGCGCGTCTTCCCCGCCCACGGCGCCGGCTCCGCCTGCGGCAAGAGCCTCTCGACCGAGAAGCAGTCCACGATCGGTGAGCAGCGTGCCACCAACTACGCGTGCGCCCCGATGGGCCGCGAGGAGTTCGTCTCGCTCGTCACGGCCGGCCAGTCGACCGCGCCCGGATACTTCGCCTACGACGCCGAGCTGAACCGCAAGGACCGCGCCCGGTACGACGCGACGACGGCCCCCCGGCCGCTGGCGCTCCCAGAGTTCACCGCGCTGCGCGCCGCCGGAGCGGTCGTGGTCGATGCCCGCGATCCGCAGGAGTTCGCAGCAGGACACCTGCGCGGCGCGGTGAACGTGCCTGCGGACGGGCGGTTCGCCGAGCAGGCAGGAACCGTGCTGGCCCCGGCTGACGAACTGGTCGTCATGGCGCCGCAGAACCGGGAAGAGGAAGTTGTCACCCGCCTCGCCAGGATCGGCTTCGACCACGCCGTCGGCTACCTGCGCAATCCCGAGGACGCGCTGGAAGCCCTGGCCGGCGAAGTCACTCCCGCCAGCCGTCTGACTGCCACGCACCTGCGCACCGCTCTCGCCGGGGACACTCCTCCCCTTGTCGTCGACGTCCGCACCTGCGGTGAGCGTGAGGCGAACGGCTTCATCGAGTCCGCCCTGCACATCCCGCTCAGCGAGCTGCCCGGGCGTACGGACGAGCTGCCCGCCGACCGGCCGTTGGTCCTGCACTGCGCTGGAGGCCACCGCTCGTCGATCGCGGCAAGCCTGCTGCGCTCGCGCGGATTCGAGGACGTCTCCGACATCCTCGGCGGCTACGCCGCCTGGGCCCTGGCGCCCGAGCCGGCCGAAGCCGGCGCCTGACCCCTGGGGGCCCCGGCAAACACCGGGGCCCCCTACACCCCCGAATATACCCCCCCGGGTATCTGTCCCTGAATGGAACCCTCATGAGCCCCACGCCCGCATCAGCCTCCTCCCTCAGCCCCGCCGCACTGCACCGCCTCGTCCGCGAAGGGCGGGCCCCACGCCTGCTCGACGTGCGCACGCCCGGCGAGTTCCGTGCCGCGCACATCCCGGGTTCCTACAACGTGCCGCTGGAAACCCTGCGTGAGCACCGGGCCGAGCTCCTGGCCCACCTCGACGAGGACGTCGTGCTCGTCTGCCGTTCCGGAGCCCGCGCCGCCCAGGCCGAGAAGGCCCTGGCCGAGGCGGGTCTGCCCAACCTGCGCGTCCTGGAAGGCGGCATCGTCGCCTGGGAGACCGCCGAGGCACCCGTCAACCGGGGCCCCGAGCGGTGGGACATGGAGCGCCAGGTCCGGCTGGTCGCCGGCTCGGTCGTCCTGGCCACCGGCCTCGCCGGCGTGTTCGTCCCCGGCGCGCACCTGATCGGCACCGCGATCGGTGCCGGCCTGACCTACGCCGCCGTCAGCAACTCCTGCGCCATGGGAGTCCTGCTGTCCAGGCTGCCCTACAACCGGGGGCCGCGCCCCGGCATCCGCACCGTGATCGCGGAGCTGCGGAGCACGTCATGAGCGCCCTGGTCGTCGCCGCCTCCCTGCTGATCGGTGTCAGCCTCGGTGTTCTCGGCGGCGGCGGCTCGATCCTGACGGTGCCGATCCTGGTCTACCTGGCGGGACAGGGCACCAAGGAGGCCATCGCCACCTCGCTGTTCGTCGTCGGCGTCACCAGCCTCGCCGCCCTGATCCCGCACGCCCGGGCGCACCGGGTCCGCTGGCGGACCGGCCTGCTCTTCGGCGCGTTCAGCATGGTCGGTGCCTACGGAGGCGGGCGCCTTGCCGAATACATTCCTGGCACCGTCCTCCTCGTCGCCTTCGCGCTGATGATGCTGGCCACGGCCTTCGCGATGCTCCGCAAGCCCCGCAACGGCCGGAAGAAGACACGACCCGCGCACCATGACCTGCCCCTGAAGCACATCGCGGCGGAGGGTCTCGTCGTCGGCGCGGTGACGGGCCTGGTCGGCTCCGGCGGCGGGTTCCTCGTCGTCCCCGCCCTCGCTATCCTCGGCGGACTGCCCATGGGCATCGCAGTCGGCACCTCGCTCCTGGTCATCGCGATGAAGTCCTTCGCCGGTCTCGCCGGCCATCTCTCCGGTGTCACGATCGACTGGCGCCTGGCCCTGATCGTGACCGCGGCCGCAGTGGTCGGCAGCCTGATCGGCGGCCGAGTCGCGGGCCGCATCCCCCAGGACGCGCTGCGCAAGGCGTTCGGCTGGTTCGTCGTCGTCATGGGGGTTTTCGTCCTCGCCCAGCAGCTCGACACGGCCATGTGGAGCCACCCGGCCACGTGGGCAGGACTCGGGGTTGCCGTGGTCGCCTTCCTGGTTGGGCGAACGAAGCGGACCGGCTCCGCGCTGCCGGCGAAGGAGCCTTCCGTAACCGAGGAAGAGCCCGCTCGGCGCGCTGTGAAGGCGCAATCCTGAATTAGGATCAGCCGGCGTAGGGGTTACCGCCGAGCCACGTGGTGCCGTCGATCAGTTCGCGCGCCGCGTCCAAGTGGCCACTGTGGCAAGCGACTTCGGTGAGCACGTGGATCAGGATGCGCCGCACATCAGGCAGTCGCCAGGTCGGCCAGAACTCCACAGGCCAAGCTGCCGGCTCCTGGTCGAGCGCGGTGGCGTCGAGCACAGTGTTCGCGGCCGTGATGGCTGCCCGGTAATCGGCGAAGACCTGCTCGGCGCTCATCCCCTCGGGCACGTACCAGTGCGCCTCCGCGCCCGCAGTGAGCTGTCCGGCCACCTCTGGATCGCCTGCGATCACCCCGAGGAACCAGAAGCGTTCGACGTCCACGGTGAGGTGGCGCAGCAATGCCAGACAGCTCCAGCCGCTGGGCAGGACCGGCCGCCGCAGATCCTCCTCCGACAGCCCTTCGAGGACTCCGATGACGTGATTGCGCTGGTGGTCAAGGGCGCTCTTGAGGGCGTCGAGTTCGGCGTTCACCGCACGGTGCGCAGTTCGGCGAGGCGTTCCAGGGTGCTTGCCGGCTGTCTCTCCCAGCTCTCCTGTCGTACCTGTCGTACCTGTCGTACTCGTCATCACGCGCCTCCGGTCTCCCGCAGATCATCTGCGGCCTGGACGCTACACCGGGGCTACGACAACACCTGGCCGAGCACGGACGAAGCCAGCCCTGCGCACACCCCCACCGATCCAGTCCTGCCGCCGGCACCACATGCCTCGGATGCGCGGTGACCTCCTGCGGGAAGTAGTCGCGCCAGTTGCGGCTCTTCTCCTGCGTCGGCTGCCCCGGCCGCTCAGCGCCACGTCGTCCGGCACCCGCCAACCCGGTAAACCTTGCCGGTCAGGTCACTAGCCCCTACTGGCGGACCCTCTAAGCCGACGGTTCAGTCCGCCGATGGTGGGTACGCGGCCCCGAGCCGTGCGGGTACTATGCCCCGTCGCCGTGTGTCTGTTCGGCGGCGTGGTCGCTGCCAGGGGGCGCGGCCATGGGATGGGGGCAGAGGAATGCGGCGGCGTTGGGTCAAGGTGCTCGCGATCGTCGCCGTTGCACTGGCTGTGCTGTTTACGGTGGCGGACCGGGTCGCGGTGCACTTCGCGGAGGGGGAGGCGGCTCAGCTCGCACAGCAGAAGTACGGATACGGCTCGGGCTCGACGGACGGTTACACCCATGTGTCGATCCACGGTTTCCCGTTCCTCAGCCAGGCGGCGGGCCGCGAGCTCGACCATGTCACGATCAGTGCGGGGAACTTCTCGCTCAACACGACGTCCAACGCGCAGGGCGACTACCTCGACGTGCGACAGCTCGCCCTCGACCTGCACGACCTGACGGTCACCTCGCTGTCCTCCCGCACGGCGCAGGCGAACCTGGTTACCGGCGACGTGTCCTTCTCCTACGAGGCGCTGTCCGGTGTGATCACGCGACTGATGGGCAAGGGCGGGGCGCTCACCGTCGGTCCGGCGGCCGGGTCGCACGGGCAGGAGGCGCGTATCCGGGTCAGCGGCACCTGGGACGGCCATGAGGTCAACACGGGCGGGAGTCTGCTGGCGCAGGGCGACGAGATCAGCGTCGCGGTGCCGGGCATCGGTGGACACTCCTACGTGTGGCGGCTGTCCCTGCCGCAGAACGCCGGCTTCACCGCTGCCCGTTCCACGCCGTCGGGGGTGGACTTCGGGATCACCGGCCACCAGGTCGTGCTCGGTTCCTCGATGTACACGAGGTGACGGGCCGCGCACGGATGACGTGGCGCGACCCGGGGCCGGGTATCCGAGGACGCGCAGCCCCCTCCGGGTACCCGACTCAAAGAGCGTTTTGTCCCCAGCAGCCCTGCGCTACGCGCTGCCGCAGCTGGTTGCCCTGCATCACCAGGACTTCGAGTACGCCATCCGTGACTTGATGCGCCGTGACGGGGGCACCGACGCCCGGCAGTGCCCGTCAGGCGCGGACGAGTGGGGTGTCGACCAGATGCTCGGCGAGGAACCACGTCTGCAGCTCCCCGGTCCTGATGACCTGTGAGACCAGCAGGTCGTTCGTGCCGTCGTCACCCAGCTCGATGGTCCGGGCGGCGGCGTCGTGGGCGTCGATCAGGATGGCCTCGTGAGCCTCCAGCAGCCGTGCCAGCATGGCGGGCACTTCCTCCACCCCGTCCGGCGGCCGCGGAATCGACGTGATCTCCGCGACGTGCCTGGCATCGCCCACCGCGACTCCGCCCAGGGACTGGACGCGTTCGGCGAGGGTGTCGATGAGTTCGAGCTGCTCCCCTGCGTGCTTGTCCAGGACCAGGTGCAGTTGATAGAAGGTCGCGCCGCGCATCAGCCAGTGATGCTTCTTGTAGAGCCCGTAGAGGATCTGTGTATCCGCCAGGGCCTTGTTCAGGCGCTGGCAGGAGTACATCCGCGCCTCGTAGGAAAGGCCGATCGGGAACTGCTTGACCGTGCCGAACTCCTGGATCACCGCGCCCTTCTGGTGCAACCGCGGCTGGCTGCTGCTCACGGGCTTGGAACTGGTGGTCATGGTCTTCCTCCTGCGCTGCCGTGCTGTGCGTACTCGGGTGACGCTAGACACCCGGCCGGAGTGCGCCTTGCCGGTCAGCGCACGCAGTGGCGTCCGCCAGCGCACTGGTGCGGCGTCCCGTGTGCGTCGTTCGCTCTCGGACAAGCCCCCGTGCGCCGTCGGAAACGGGTTCCCGGCCGACCCGCTCTAGCCTCGGGACGCCCCACGCACGCGTGGAGCGCGAAAACCCATGAGAGGCACGCAATGAGTGCGCATATGCAGGCGGATGTGGTCGTCGTCGGACTGGGGCCGGGGGGCGAGTACGTCGCGGGCGCCCTGGCCGAGGCCGGCCTGGACGTGGTGGGGGTCGAGGCGGAACTGGTCGGTGGTGAGTGTCCCTACTGGGCGTGCGTGCCCAGCAAGATGATGACGCGGGCCGGGAACCTGCTCGCCGAGGCGGGCCGGATGTCCGCCCTCGCCGGCGAGGCGGTCGTGACTCCGGACTGGGGCAGGGTCGCCGGCCGCATCCGTGACGAGGCGACCGACGACTGGGACGACCGGGTGGCCGCCGGCCGTCTCGCGGCCAAGGGCTGTCGGCTGGTCCGGGGAC
Organism: Streptomyces sp. OR43; assembly: GCF_008042275.1. Taxonomy (GTDB): domain Bacteria; phylum Actinomycetota; class Actinomycetes; order Streptomycetales; family Streptomycetaceae; genus Streptomyces. The sequence continues at coordinate 4,049,712 of NZ_RDBK01000043.1, forward strand.
GGGGCCGCCTCTCCGGGCCCCGCCGGGTGACGGTCGGCGACCGTACATGGGAAGCGCGGCGCGGCGTCGTGCTGGCCACCGGCGCCAGGCCCCGGGTGCCCCCGGTGCCGGGACTCGCGGCCACGCCGTACTGGACCAACAGGGACGCCATGGCCGCCAGGGAACTGCCCGCGTCGATGGCCGTTCTCGGCGGGGGAGCCATCGGTGCCGAACTCGCCCAGGTGTTTGCCCGGTTCACGTGTGCGGTCACCGTGATCGAGGGACAGGACCGGCTGCTGGCGCAGGAGGAACCGGAAGCCGGGGAACTGGCCGCGGAGGTTCTGCGGGCGGACGGGGTCACCGTACTCACGGGCTCCCGGGCCCAGCAGGTCAGCCACGACGGCACCGCGTTCACCATCAGCCTGGGTGACGGCGCGGAGCCGCTGCGTGCCGAACGGCTCCTGGTCGCCGCTGGGCGCCGCGCCGACCTGACCGCGCTGGCCGTCGACACGGTGGGGCTGGATCCCGCGGCGTGGGCCGTCCCCACCGACGGGCAGATGCGGACCGGGGAGGGGCTGTGGGCGGTGGGAGACATCACCGGCCGTGGCGCCTTCACCCATGTGTCGATGTACCAGGCGCAGATCGCCGTGAGGGACATCCTCGGGGAACCCGGTCCCGACGCCGACTACCGGGCGCTGCCCCGCGTCACGTTCACCGACCCGGAGATCGGGGCCGTCGGGTTGACCGAGCAGCAGGCGCGAGCGCGGGGGCTGCGCGTGCGCACCAGTGTGCTGACCATCGCCTCCTCCACCCGCGGATGGATTCACGGGCCGGGCAACGAGGGGTTCATCAAGCTCGTCGAGGACGCCGACCGGGGCGTACTGGTCGGCGCGACCTCGGCGGGTCCCGCGGGAGGCGAGGTGCTCTACGGGCTGAATGTGGCCGTCCACGCCGCCGTACCCGTCGACCGGCTCCAGCACATGATCTACACGTACCCGACCTTCCACCGAACGGTCGAGGCCGCGCTCGGAGCCCTCCGCTGAGTCACCACCCGATCGCCTGGGCGTCCCTGTCCGGGCGACGGCAGACCACGGCCGAGTGGACTCCGTCCCCCGGCGCCGCGCTCGGTGTCCGGCCGGTCGCCTGCTCCCGCCACCAGCGCTCGCCATCGGTGCGCCGCAGGCGGTTCCCGTCGTGGTGGCCACGGTCGAACGCGGATGCGAGAGGACGCGGCGATATCTCGTGCGCGCTCAAGAGCGAAGGGCCGTGCGGCCGACTCCCSGGGAGRCGGCCGCACGGCCCTTCGCTGCTTCGTCAGCTCGTGGCGCGCACCGCGTCACGGATCAGAGCGGCGACCTCCTTGGGCCGGGACACGGCCACTGCGTGTGAGGCGCCCTCGATCTCGACGATCGTCGCGCCGGCCCGCTTCGCACCGAAACGCTCGACCTCCGGGTTGATGGCCTGGTCCGCGCCGGCCACGAGTGCCCAGGAGGGCTTGGTCCGCCACGCGGCTGCCGAGGCCGTCTCCGTGAACGCGGAAGCGGCCAGCGGACGCTGGGTCGTCGCCAGGACCTTGGTGACGGCGGCCGGAACGTCGGCGGCGAAGATGTCCGGGAACGCCTCGGCCTTGATGGTGACCTCGACCGCGGGCTCCGCCCCCTCCACGGGGTACGTCTCCTCCTTCAGGTTGCTGACGAGCGGCGAGAGGGGGAAGCGCCCCTGCAACTCGCCCAGGCTCTCGCCCTTTTCGGTGACATAGGCCGCCACGTAGACCAGCCCGACGACGTTCTTGGTGGCGCCTGCCACGGAGATGACCGCCCCGCCGTAGGAGTGACCGACGAGCACGACGGGACCATCGATCTGAGCGGCCACGGAGGCGATGTACGCGGCGTCGGACTCCAGGCCGCGCAGCGGGTTCGGCGGCGCCACCACGGAGATGCCGTCGTTCTGCAGTTCCGCGATGACCCCCGTCCAACTGGCTGCGTCAGCGAAGGCACCGTGCACGAGAACTGCGGTGGCGAGGGGAGACGTGGTCATGTCGGGTGATTCTCCTTGTTGGGTGGGTGTACGAGGGGGGGCTGGTGTCAGCCGGCGTGGAGCGCGGTGCGCAAGGTGCCGATGGCCAGCGTGATCGCCGTCTCGGCGGCGTGGGTTCCGCGGAGTGCGTTGAGCATCACGAAGTCGTGGATGACGCCCTGGAACCGGACGGCGGTGACCGGGACGCCGGCCTCACGGAGCTTGTTGGCATATGCCTCGCCCTCGTCGCGCAGGACGTCCGCTTCGCCGGTGATGACCAGAGCCGGGGGCAGGCCGGTGAGCTGGTCGGTGGTGGCCCGCAGCGGGGAGGCGGTGATCTGGGCGCGGTCCGCTTCGTCGGCGGTGTACTGGTCCCAGAACCACTGCATGCCGTCGCGGCGCAGGAAGTAGCCCTCCGCGAACTGGCGGTAGGAGCCGGTGTCGAAGTTCGCGTCGGTGACCGGGTAGAACAGCACCTGCTGCACGAGGGGGACGTCGCCGCGCTCCTTGGCCATCAGGGTCAGCGCGGCGCTCATGTTGCCGCCGACGGAGTCGCCGGCGACGGCCAGCCGCGAGCCGTCCAGTTCCTTGGACGCGCCCTGCTGTACGACCCACTTCGCGACCGCGTAGTTCTGCTCGATGGCGACCGGGTAACGGGCCTCGGGGGACAGGTCGTACTCGGGGAAGACCACGGCGGCGTTCGCGCCGACGGCGAGTTCCCGTACGAGACGGTCGTGGGTGCGGGCGTTGCCGAAGACCCAGCCCGCGCCGTGGATGTAGAGGATGACGGGCAGAGGTCCTTCCGCGCCCGCGGGGCGCACGATGCGTGCGCGGACGCTGCCTGTCGGACCACCCGGCGCGGTGATCCACTCCTCGTCGATCAGGGGCTTGTCGATCTCGCCCGACTGCACCTCGTCGACGGCCTTGCGCCCCTCTGCGGGCGGCAGGTCGAAGAGGTAGGGCGGATTGGCGGTGGCTTCGGCGAAAGCGGCTGCTGCCGGCTCCAGCACCGGCTGAACCGGCTCGACGGCATCAGACATGTGGTTCTCCTGGGATAGTGGGATGCGCCGGGCTTTCCGGCAGGGCGAGGCGACCGGGGGCAGACACAGATATCTGCGGGGCCGTCGCTCCGCACATTAAGACACCGAACGCGGCGGAGATTGACCACCAGCGCACTGGCGCTGAACTCACAGCGCATGGAGAGGAGGGCAGTGCGCTCGAGGAACGATTCCAGTGCACTGCCGGGACACTCGGACCCTTGCGCTCCAAATAGCCTGATGGCGAAGAAGTCGGGGGCCGCCGGGGCCCGGGCCTGCGTTTTGCACGAGAGCCCGCCCGGAATCCACTTCGGCGGGGTATGGGCGCGGTGAGCGCGAGTTTCTCCGGTCCTTCTCCGCTCGTTGCCCTCTCCCGTCGGAAGTCGATGCAAACGAAATCGACGCTGTTCACGCCTCAGGAGGTTGTCGAAAGGTGTCCACGATGCCGGTCGGTGGGCTGGTTCCCAGCGCCACCGACAACCCCGCGGACCTCGTTGTCCGCAATGCGAAGATTCATACGGGCGACCCGGGTCGTCCGAAGGCCGAGTCGATAGCCGTACGCGACGGTGTCGTCATCGTCGTCGGCGACGACAAGGACGTGGCTCCGCACGTCGGCCCGGCCACGAAGGTGGTCGACGCCCTCGGCCGCCGGATGATTCCCGGCCTCAACGACTCCCACCTCCACGTCATCCGGGGCGGACTCAACTACGTACTCGAGCTGCGCTGGGACGGCGTTCGTACCCTGCGCCAAGGGCTGGCGATGCTGCGCGAACAGGCGGCGCGGACGCCGAAGGGCCAGTGGGTGCGCGTGGTCGGCGGGTGGTCGGCCGAGCAGTTCGCCGAACGGCGGCTGCCGACCGTCGCCGAACTGAACGCCGCCGCGCCGGACACGCCGGTGTTCGTCCTGCACCTGTACCAGTCGGCGGTGCTCAACCGGGCGGCTCTCAAGGCCGCCGGATACACCAGGGACACGCCCGACCCGAAGGGCGGCCAGATCGTGCGGGGCCGGGACGGCGAGCCCACGGGCATGCTGCTGGCCGCCCCGAGCGCCCTGATCCTGTATTCGACGCTGGCCAAGGCGCCTGTGCTGGAGGGTGAGGACAGGAAGACCTCCACCCGTCATTTCCTGCGCGAACTCAACAGATTCGGTCTCACATCGGCGATCGACGCGGCGGGCGGATTCCAGAACTTCCCCGACAACTACAGCACGGTCGTCGAACTGGCCAAGGCCGGTCAGCTGTCGCTGCGCATCGCCTATCACCTCTTCCCGCAGACCGCCGGCCAGGAAATCGAGGACCTTGCCCGTTGGATCGAAATGGCCCGGCCCGAGGACGGAGATGAATGGCTGCGCCTCAACGGCGCAGGAGAGAATCTCACCTGGGCGGCGGCCGATTTCGAGAACTTCAACCAGCCGCGGCCGCAGCTCGCCGCTTACGAATCGGAATTCGAGAAGGCTGTACGGCTCCTCATGGAGAACGGCTGGGGATTCCGGCTGCACGCCACATATGACGAGACCATTCGCCGCGACCTCGCCGTATTCGAGAAGCTTTCCGCGGAAGGACTGTTCCCGGCCGGAAACCGGTGGCTGTTCGACCACGCGGAGACCGTTTCCGCAGACAGTCTCGACCGCATCGCGGCTCTTGGCGGCGCGATGTCGGTCCAGAACCGGCTGTCCTTCCAGGGCGAGGCGTTCGTCAGCCGCTACGGCCCCGGCGCGGCCGCGGACGCCCCACCGGTCCGGGCCATGCTGGAGCGCGGCCTGACGGTCGGAGCCGGCACCGACGCCACGCGGGTCTCCACCTACAACCCGTGGATCGCCCTGCACTGGCTGGTCACCGGCCGGACCGTCAGCGACCTGGTCGTCCGCCCGCCGCACAACCGGGTCGACCGGCAGACGGCGCTGGCGATGTTCACCGAGGCGGGTGCCTCCCTGACCGGCGAGGAGGGTCTCAAGGGCGTCCTGCGGCCGGGCTTCCTCGGCGACTTCGCGGTCCTGTCCGAGGACTACTTCGCCGTGCCCGAGCCGGAGATCCCCCACATCGAGTCCCTGTTGACGGTCGTCGGCGGCCGGATCGTCTACGCCGCCGCCGAGTACGAGGGCCTCGACGAACAGCTTCCGCCGGTCAGTCCCCGGTGGAGCCCGGTCGCGCACTTCGGTGGTTACCAGGCCACGCCGGGCACGGGCCTGTCGGGCTCCCGACAGGCCGAGTTGCTCGGCCAGGCCGCCGCCGAGTCGGAGCAGCACCGCCGGTGGCGCGCCCGCCGCGGCCTGGCCCCGGAAACCGAGAGCACGTTCTTCGACCCCTGCTTCTCGCTCTGAACTTCCGGGAGGGGCCCGGCCACGAGCCGCCCCTCCCGGGACACCACCCGATCCGCGCCGTCCACGGACGGTCGCCCACCACAGCGGTCACCTGACCGCTCACCCACCCATCGAAAGGTTCTTCCCATGGTCACCATCTCCGACGTCACCGCGGCCCCCAGCATCGACCTGCTGACCCCCGACAACTGCGCCGTGCTGTTCGTGGACCACCAGCCGCAGATGTTCTTCGGTACCGGCAGCGGCGACCGCACCGCGATCATCAACTCCACCCTGGGTCTGGCGAAGGCCGCCAAGGTCTTCGACGTGCCGGTCGTGCTGAGCACCGTTGCGGCCGAGTCCTTCTCCGGGCCGATCATGCCGCAGCTGGCCGCGGTCTTCCCCGAGCAGGAGATCATCGACCGCACCACGATGAACGCCTGGGAGGACGTCGCCTTCGTCGAGGCCGTCAAGACGACCGGCCGCAAGAAGCTCGTCATCGCGGGGCTGTGGACCGAGGTCTGCGTCGTACTCCCCGCCCTTTCCGCGATCTCTCAGGGGTACGAGGTCTACGTGGTCACCGACGCTTCCGGCGGTGTCAGCCCGCAGGCGCACGAACACGCCATTCAGCGCATGGTGCAGGGCGGCGCGATTCCGGTCACCTGGGTGCAGGTGCTGCTCGAGCTCCAGCGTGACTGGGCGCGGACCGAGTCGTACGTCCCCGTCACGGAGGTGGTGAAGGAGCACGGCGGCGCCTACGGCCTCGGGCTCGTCTACGCGCAGGCGGTCATGGGCGCCCACGCCGCCGGCTGACCTCGTCACACGGATATCCGGAACGTCAGGAACAGGCAGGAACGAATGAACACCGGACTATTGGTCCTCCGGCTGGTGGTGGGCCTCCTCATCGCCGGGCATGGAGTGCAGAAGGTCAGTTTCCGGCTGGACGGCAACGGTCTGGCGGGCGGAACCGCGGAGTTCCGGCACGACGGCTTCCGCGGCGGCCGGCTCACGGCGCTTGCCGCGGGCGCGGGCCAGATCGGCGCAGGCCTGTTCCTGGCGTCCGGACTGCTCACCCCCGCGGCGGCGATGGCCGCCGTGGGAGTGATGACGGTCGCCGGCACGGTCAAATGGCACAACGGGCTGTGGGTGCAGAACGACGGCTACGAGTACCCGATGGTCCTCGTCGTGGCCTCAGCGGTGCTGGCCCTGACCGGCCCGGGCCGCTGGTCGGCCGACAACCTCCTCGGGCTGACCCCCTGGCCGTCGTGGATCTGCCTGGCGGCCATCGGCATCGGCCTGGCCAGCGGACTGCTCACCCGCGTGCTACTGCACCGCCCGCCCGCCCCCGGTGAGAGGATCCCGCATGTACAAGCTGCTGACTGACGCCGCCCGCACGCTGGTCCCTCCGAAGGGGGACCGGCACGGCCCGCTGCCGCCGCTGATGCTGACGCTGACCGTGGTGACGGGGCTGGTCGACGCCGTGAGCTATCTGTCGCTCGGGCACGTCTTCGTGGCCAACATGACCGGCAACGTGGTCTTCCTGGGGTTCGCACTGGCGGGTGCCCAGACGCTGTCCGCGTCGGCGTCCGTCGTGTCGATGACCGCCTTCCTCGCCGGCGCGCTGGCGGGGGGCCGGTTCGGCACCCGGTTCGCGGCACATCGTGGGCGGCTGCTGACCATGGCCACGGCACTGCAGGCGGTTCTCGTGGCGGCGGCCGTCATCACGGCTGCCGCCTCCGACGGCAGGATGACCACCACCGTCCAGTACACCCTGATCGTGCTCCTCGGCCTCGCCATGGGGATGCAGAACGCGGTCGCCCGGCGGCTCGGCGTCCCGGACCTCACCACGACCGTGCTGACGCTGACCCTGACGGGACTGGCCGCGGACTCCAGCCGAGTCGGTGGGTCGGCGCCCCGGCCCGGCCGACGGATCCTGTCCGTGCTGGCCATGTTCCTGGGAGCGCTCGGCGGTGGCCTGCTCCTGCTGCACGCCGAGTTCGCCCTCACCCTGGGCCTGGCGCTGCTGCTGCTCGTGATGACCTCCGCTGCCGCCCATCGCCTCTCGGGCTCCGACGCCGCCTGGACCCGGCCGCCGTCGTGAACGCGGCGCCGGCCCCTCACCCGCATCGCGGGTGGGGGGCCGACGCACGTCCCGGCGTAGCTCGTCGAGATCACTGCGCCCAGGGGCCACAGACAGTGCGTTCTCAGTCAACCGGCTCGCACCGGCCGCTCCTACATTGGCCATCGGCTACGCCCGTACGGCGCCTGGGACATTGCCGGATGCCGGGCGCCGCTCCCCGATTCCGGCCTGGACCAGCATGAGCGCGATACCGTCAGCGAAAGACCGCCGTCCGGCCCCGGCCCCGGGTTCGGCCTGGGCCCCGTTCGCCGCGCGGGTCTTCCGCGCCCTGTGGATCGCGCAGCTGGTCTCCAATATCGGCAGCTGGATGCAGACAGTGGGCGCGCAGTGGCTGCTGGTCGGGCACAGCGCCGCACTGGTGACCCTCGTGCAGACGGCTTCCAGTCTCCCCGTCGTGCTGCTGGCCCTGCCCTCGGGCGTACTGGCCGACCGCTACGACCGCCGCAAGCTGCTGCTGGCCGCGCAGTTCGCCATGCTCGCCGTCTCCACAGCGCTTGCCGTGCTGGCCTTCGCGGGCGCGCTCACTCCCGGGCTGCTGCTCGGCCTCACGTTCCTGCTGGGGTGCGGCACCGCTCTGATGGGACCCGCCTGGCAGGCGATCCAGCCGGAGCTCGTGGACCGCCGCGAGCTGGGACAGGCGGCCGCGCTCGGCGCCGTCAACATGAACCTCGCCCGCGCCCTCGGCCCGGCACTCGGTGGAGCGGTGGTCGCGGCAGCGGGCGCGGGCTGGGTCTTCGCCTTCAACGCCGCGTCCTACCTCGGCATCGCGGCCGTTCTCATCTTCTGGCGGCGTTCCCCGGTCCAGGAGCCCGTGGCCCGGGGCGAGAGACTCTGGACGGCCCTCGACGCCGGCCGCCGCTACGTCTGGTACGCGCCCGGCGTCCGTCGGGTCCTGTGGCGGACAGTGCTGTTCATCCCCGGCGGCGCCGCGCTGTGGTCGCTGCTTCCCCTGGTGGCGAGCCGTTCCCTGGGCTTGGGCTCGGGAGGGTACGGGGTGCTGCTCGGTGCAGTCGGTGTCGGTGCCGTGGGCGGAGCCTTCGTCCTGCCCGCCGTGCGTCGCGCTCTCGGCGCCAACGGCACTCTCTCCGCGGGCGCCGTCGTCTTCGCCGGGGTGCTGGCGGTCCTTGCCACGACGCGGACCCCCTGGCTCGCGGTGGTCGCCCTGCTGCCGGCCGGTGTGGCCTGGATCGGTGTGCTGTCGACCCTCAACGCGGCCGTTCAGACGAGGCTGCCGGGCTGGGTCAGGGCCCGGGGACTCGCCGTCTACCTCCTGGTGTTCCAGGGCGGTCAGGCGCTTGCGGCGCCCGTGTGGGGCGCGCTGGCCGACGGTCCCGGGCTGACCATCTCCCTCCTGGCCGGCAGCGGGCTGCTCCTGGCCGGCGCGGTGGCGGCGCGGCGGCGGCCGCTGCACGGCATGGATGGCATCGACCCGACTCCGTCCGATCACTGGCCCGTTCCGCCCTTGGTGTTCGAGCCCGGACTCTCCGACGGGCCCGTGCTGGTCTCCGTGGTGTACCGGGTCGACCAATCGAACAGCGCCGCCTTCACCGCCTGCATGGAGCGCGTGGCCCGTTCGCGTCGGCGCACGGGAGCCGTCACGTGGGGCCTCTTCCAGGACGGCGCCGATCCGGAGCGATTCGTCGAGAACTACCTGGTCGGCTCGTGGCAGGGGCATCTCGCCCAGCACCACAGCAGACTCACGGCCACCGATCACCGTGACGAGGAGCGGGCCCGCCGTCTGCTGGTGGAGGGCACCGCACCGGAGGTGACCCACGCCTTCGACGCCGCCGCGGGGCCCGTGGTGCCCGGGACGGAGAAGAGGGCCGGGGTGGCAACGCCCACCGGACGGGGTGAGGACGAGGAGCCGGTCCTCGGCGCCGGTCGCGATGGCTGACAAACCAGGACCCGGGCCGTCGGTCGCGCGTGTGGCCCGGCCCCCGAGTCCTGCTTCCGGCAGCAGGCATGGGCTTGGCCTACTCGGTGCCGGTCGTACGGCAGCCCGCCTGGCCTTGCTCCGCGGACGGTTCCCGGTGGGTGCCGAGCTCAGCGAGGCGATCGCGGGCGCCGGCGAGGCTGCTGGGGTCGGCTGCCTTGCCGAGGGACACAGCGCGGGTGAAGGCGGTGCGGGCCTCGTCGCGGCGGCCGGCGGCCCGCAGGGCGTCACCGAGCCGGACCAGGGTGCGGCTCTCCAGACCGTGGTTACCGCTGTCCCGCCAGAGGTCCGCGGCGGCGCGCAGGTGCTCGGCGGCCTCGGACCAGTCCTCAAGGGCCGTGTGGGCGAGGCCGATGTTCATCTCCAGCGTCGTACGGGTGAACGCGGCGATATGCGGTTCGATGCGGTCACCGGCCTGATCGAGGAAGGCCAGGGTGCGCACGATCTCCGTGATGGATTCCTCGTGCCGGCCCCCCAGGGAGAGGTTCTGGGCGGTGCTGCTCCTGGCCTGGAGGGTGCCGTGGAGGTCACCGACGGCTTCGAAGAGCCTGGCTGTCTCGCGGTTGTGCCGCGCCGCCGCGGCGTGGTCGCCGAGCAGACCGAGGGCCCAGGCACTGTAGTAGTGGGACCAGCCCTGCTGCGTGAGATCTTCGGCGCGCTGGGCGGCGGCGAGGGCCTGGGCGGAGCGCTCGACGCTGTCGCGGTGGCGGCCCTCGCAGATCAGCAGGGCCCAGGCGTGGTAGTTGAGTTGGGTGGCTTCGACGAGCGGGTCCCCGAGCGCCTGGGCGCTTCGGACGGCGGTTCGGAAGACCTCGGGCCAGTGCCCCCAGAAGATCCACTGGTCGGAGAACCAGTGCAGGGCCTCGGCGACCTCCACGACGGTGGCGTGGTCCCCTGCCGCAGCGGCCGAGTGAAGGGCAGCGAGCCAGTTGTTGCCCTCGGCCTGGAGCCACCTGCGGGCGTGTTCGGCGGTGGACAGGTCGACGGTGCCCTGCCAGGAGGGGGGCGGGGCGCCGTGGTCGGGTTCGTACCAGCGCCCGGCCACGACCGCGGTGTCGAGCAGCCAGCGGTGCAGTGCCGACCGGGCCGCCTCGGCGTTCCCGTCGGGCTCCTCGGCCCGCAGCCGGCTGCGGGCGTACAGGCGCAGCAGGTCGTGGAAGCGGTAGCGGTCCTGGTCGGTTCCCAGCAGTCCGGTCTCGACCAGTTCCTCGAGGGTGTCCTCGGTGTCGAACAGTGACTGCCCGGTCAGCTGGGCGGCACCGGCGGCGCCGACATCGGGGCCGTCGACCAGGGCCAGCAGCCGGAACAGGCGGGCTGCCTTGGGGGTGAGCTGGCGGTAGGACAGCTCGAAGGCCGCCGAGAGATGCAGGTCACCGGCGGTCAGGGTGTCCAGGCGGCGCTCTTCGAGCGCGAGACGGTCGGCGAGGCGGCGTACGGTCCAGCCGGTGCGGGTGGCGAGCCAGTTTCCCGCCACACGCAGGGCCAGCGGCAGATGCGCACACCGCTGGGCGACCTCGGCGAGCGCGGTCGGGTCGGCATCCGCGCGCTCCTGGCCGACCAACGTGGTCAGGAAGGTGGCGGCTTCCGCGGGGGAGAGCTCGCCGAGGGGCAGGCGATGGACGCTTTCCAGGCCGGTGAGCATCCTTCGACTGGTGATCATCACCATTCCCGTGCCGGCGCTCGGCAGGAGCGGGCGGACCTGCGCTTCGTCGCGGGCGTTGTCCAGTACGAGCAGGCAGCAGCGTTCGGCCAGCGCCTGCCGGTACAGCTCAGGGTGGCCCTGCGGGCCGGCCTTGGCCAGGTCCCGGTCCGCCACCCCCAGGGCCTTCAGGACACGGAGTATCAGCTCGGCCGGACCGGGCGGGGTGTCGTCCATGCCGCGCAGGTCGACCATGAGCTGCCCATCGGAAAAGCGGTCGGCCAGCGCTCGGGCGGCGTGCAGTGCCAGAGTGGTCTTGCCCGTCCCCGGCGGTCCGGGAAGCGCCACTACCACCGGCTGTCCGGAGGCTGCCTGGTCGGCCAGTGCCGTCAGCCGTGTCAGCTCCGCCTCCCGGCCGACGAAGTGGTGGATGCCGCGTGGGAAAGCGCGCACGCCGACCGTGCTGTGGCGGGGTTGACGGCCCGTCCGTGCGGCGGCCAGCAGACGCTCCCGCTCCGCCTCGCCCAGCCCCAGCCCGTCCGCCAGCGCGGCGACCGTTCCCCGCTGTGGAGTCGCACGCCGCCCCCGCTCGAGATCCCCGATCCCGCGGACACTCACCCCCGACGCCTCCGCCAGCGCCTCGATCGTCAGAGTCGCTTTCAACCGCGACTGCCGCAACAGCGCCCCGAACTCCACACCACCCGCGTCGGCCACCGACCCCACCTGTTCCCTCACGTCGTCCGGGTCCGAACCGCCGGCCCGAACAAAACGGGGCGTCCTGCGGCGAAGAAGACTCTACGGCGGCCGACCAGGAGCGCCGGGCCGCGGTTCCGCGAGCGCACGCGGCAGGAGGAGGGGGAGAGGGCGGCGGCGCGGCGGTCAGTGTCGCAGCTCGGCCTCCAGCCACTGCAGGACTTCGGGGGTCACCGGGTCGGTGATGTCGGCGAACTCCTCGTGCTTCCTGAGGAACTTCGCGACGTAAGGGCAGACCGGCACGATGCGCTTGCCGCAGGCGCGTACGTCGGTCAGGGCCTGCTGCACGAGTGTCGCGGCCAAGCCCTGTCCGGCGAAGGCGTCGTCGATCTCCGTGTGGTAGAAAACACGCTGGTCATCCCGGTCCCGGTAGGCGGTGAGGCCTGCCTTCGTGCTGTCGACCAGGATCTCGTAACGGTGCTTGGCGTGCACTCGCCGGACAGTGGGAGCGGCGGCGGGCTGGGTCATGGTGTGCCTTTCAGTGACGTGTCGGGTTGGTGCGCGGTGCGAGGGTGGCGTTCGGCAGGGCGGGCGCGGGCAGACGGTCGCCGTCGTACGCTTCGACGCTGCCGAACCGGTCGGACGCGTTCTGCCACGCCGTCCGGGCTTCCGCGATGTCTTCGTGGCTGCGTCCGATGAAGTTCCACCACATGACGATCTGTTCTTCGAACGGTGTCCCGCCGAGCAGGACCGTCCGGGCGGGGGCGTCCGTCTCGTTCGTCAGTGTCAGTGTGTCGTTTCCCGTGCGCAGGTATCCGAGTTCCGTCGGCCGGAGGGGTGTTCCGGAGAGTCGGACGTCTCCTCGGTCGACCAGCAGTCCGTACTCGAAGGCGGGGTCCACCGGGAGCGTCGTCGTGGAGCGTGGTGCGAGGAGGAGTTCGGCGCCGAGCAGGGGAGTGAACGTCCGCACCGGAGAGGTGTCGCCGGCCAGAGACCCGAGGAACACGCTGATTTCCGCCCCGCCCACCCGGACCGGGCTCGGCACGTAATGCCGGAAGTCACGGCCGGCGTGCTGGTGTTCTCCGGGCAGAGCCACCCATAGCTGCACGCCGTGCAGGACCGTGGTGCGGGTGGTGGAGACTTCCGTGTGGCTGATGCCGTGACCGCCGGTCATGAGGTTCAGCTCACCGGGTCGTACCAGCGCGTGGGTGCCCATGCTGTCGCGGTGTTCGATCTCTCCGCTGAACAGCCAGCTCACGGTTTGCAGGCCGGTGTGGGGATGAGGAGCGACGTCCATGCCGCCGGTGTCGGCGACGTCGTCGGGGCCGTAGTGGTCGATGAAACACCAGGCCCCGATCAGCGTGCGGGCACGCTGCGGCAGCGTCCGGCGGACCGTCATCGCTCTCGGGCCGCCCAACGGGACGTCCCGCGCGGTCAGCACGTCGACCTGCGAGGCGCTCTCGCCGTGCTCCGCGGCACCCCCGAGCAGGCCGGTGGGATCCGTGTCGACGTTGCTCATCGCACTCCCTCTCACGCGAAGGTAATTTCATATTCAACAATAATGCCTGATAGTAAGTCCATGTCCTGCCTCCGCTCGGCAGATTGAGCGAGGGCGCAAGCGGCCCCGAAGGAGCCCACGTTGAGTCACACCGCAGCAGTTCCCGCGAGCCGCCGGGTCTTCATCGACAAGCAGAGCCCCAAGGCCTACCGTGCCCTGGTCGCGGCGGCCGAAGCGGTCCGCGCGGTCGCCGACGAGGCGGGCCTGGACCGCCGCTTGGTGGAGCTGATCAACCTCCGCGTCTCCCAGCTCAACGGCTGCGCCTTCTGCCTCGACGTGCACACGAGGGCCGCGCTGCGCGCCGGCGAGTCCGCCCAGCGGCTGGGCGTGCTGGCTGCGTGGCGCGATACCGGACTCTTCACGGAGCGGGAGCGCGCGGCACTCGCCCTGGCGGAGTCGACCACCGATCCGGCGGACGCGACGGCGCAGGACAGCGCGTACGAATCGGCTCGCCAGGTCCTCGACGACGATGAGATCTCCGCGGTGATCTGGGTGGCGATCACCATCAACGCGTTCAACCGGGTCTCCGTCCTGAGCAAGCACCACGTCCGCAGGATCCCCCCGACAACCGGATCGCCGAGTGAATGATCACCACCTCGTTCGCGGGTGAACACCGTCCGGACGACGGTGGCCGGGACCTTTCGTCCGGATCCTGCCGCGCACAGAACATTAGGGCGGCCGGGGAAGGGGCCTTGCCCGTCGGTGCACCACATGTGGCCTGTCCGCGCCTGGGGGAGGTGGCCAGGATGCTCCGGCCCCGCATTCCGTGGACCTGCCGACGGGCCCACGGACTCCGTCCGCTCATCACGACGCTGGGACTTCGGTACCCCGGCCCTGAGCCCGTGACCTGGAGAAACACGCCGTATTATTCCGTCGGGGGAGAAAGAGGGGGCGGTCGTGTCCGAGAAGTCGTTCGCGGTGGTGCTACGTGGTCTGCGGCAGCGGAGCCGTTTGACGATSGAGGSGCTGGCSGAGGTCTCGGGCGTGAGCGTCCGGGCGATCGGCGACATGGAGCGGGGGCGCAGCCGGGTTCCGCAGCGACGCACGGTGGTGGCGCTGGCGGASGGGCTGGGGCTGGCGGACGCGGAGCTGGAGTCGCTGCTCGTCGCGGCGCGGGCGGCGCGTTCGACGCGCGCGATGGCGGGGACCGCCGTGCCACGGCTTGTGGGGGACTTCACGGGGCGTGATCGTGAGCTGGCGCGGCTGACAGAGGCCGCAGCACGCTCAGGCGCGGGCGTCGGGGTGTCGGTCTCGGTCGTCTCGGGTCCTCCGGGGTGCGGGAAGACGGCGCTGGCGCTCAAGGCGGCAGCGGACCTGGCAGGAGACTTCCCTGACGGGTGCTTCGTGGTCGACCTGCACGGGGTGGAGGGCCCGTTGGACCCGGGGGAGGCAATGCTGAAGCTGCTGAGAGCCCTCGGCGTGCCCGACCGACGGCTGGCGCAGGAGGATCCGCAAGGTCGTGCGGGACTGCTGAGGGTGCTGTTGGCTGAGCGCAGGTGCCTGGTGGTCCTGGACAACGCCCGCGACGAGGGACAGGTCCGGCCGTTGCTGCCCGGCGGAGGGCGGAGTCTGGTACTGGTCACCAGCCGGCGGCCCTTGACCGGGTTGGAGGACGTCGACCGGCTGGCGCTGTCGGAGATGGCGCAGCCGGAGGCGGTCGAGCTGCTGCGCCGGATCCTGGGCGAGGCGCGCGCCGACGCCGAAGCGGAGGCCGTGGCGCGGGTCGCGGAACTGTGCGGGCGTCTGCCGTTGGCCTTGCGAGTGGCGGGAAACTGGCTGTCGGTCCGGTCCGGGTGGAACGTTGACCATCTGGTCCGTCGCCTCACCGACGAGGAGCGCCGGCTGGGCGCCCTGGTCGCGGGTGATGTGCGGGTGGAGGCGGCGTTCGAACTCTCCTACCGGCAGCTGACCGGCCAGGCCGCCCGGATGCTGCGGCTACTGAGCCTGGTCCCGGGGCCGGACATGACCGCCGCCTACGGAGCGGCGCTGACCGCGACGGGCGTCTTCGAGGCCGAGGACGTGATGGAGGAGCTGATCGAGGCCGGCCTGGTGCAGGCCACCTACACAGGGCGCTACCAACTGCACGACCTTCTCAGACTCTTCGCCCGCGCCCATCTTTCTCGCGAGGAGGAACCCGCCGAGCGGGAGGCGGCCGAGGATCGGCTGCGGACCTGGCTGCTGGAGACGGCCGCGGTCGCCGGCCGCTGGTACAAGCCCGGGTACGGGGCGCCGCCGCCCTCCTGGCAAGGACTGGTTTCGCTGGAGAGTGCCGAACAGGCCCGGGACTGGCTCCAGAGTGAGGCCCCCGCCTGGCTTGCCGCGCTGCGCGGCGCCGCCCAAAGGAATGAGCACGCCCTGGTCGTGGAGACCGCCGACGCCATGGGATGGTTCTGCGGCGTATGGGTCTGGGCCCATTGGACCGAGGTCTTCCGTCTGTCCAGCGAAGCCGCCGCCGCACTCGACGCCCCGTACCTGCGGGCTGTCCACCTCAACTACTGCGCCTGGGCCCTGAGCATCTGCGAGCACAGGGACCGGGAAGCCATCGAACGGGCCGACGAAGCGCTGGAATTCGCCCGCCGCGCCCAGGACGCCACCCAGCAGGCGTGGGCGCTGATGTACGCGGTGACTCCGCACCGGCGGTTCGGCGAGCTCCAGGAGGGATTCGATAAGGTGCGCGCCGCCGCCGACCTGTTCGAAGCCGCCGGTGATCACGATGGCTGGATCGGAGCCATAGGCGTCTACGGAGGCTGCCTGCGCGACCTCGACCGTGCCGAGGAAGCCCTGGTCCAGCACGAGCGCGTCATCACTTTCCTCGATGCGCCCGAATGCCCGGTGACCGGGCACGCCGCCGACACCTACCGTGCCATTGCGACCGGCGCCCTCGGTCACGACTACGCCGCTCTGGGGCGATGGCACGAGGCCGCCGAGTTCTATCGGGAAACGGTGGATCAGGCCCACCGCACCGGCCAGACCATCCTGGAGGGACTCACGCTCCTGGGTCTGGGTGAGGCGCTGAACGAACTGGGAGAAGCTGAGGAAGCCCGCTCCTGCTTCCGTCAGGTCCTCGCACTCAAGGGCGCGGCCGACAGCAGCCACCTGAGGACAGCACAGGAACTCCTGGACGCGCACCCCGCTGAGTGAGCGACACCGGGCCGGGCGCCGGCCCGTACGGGTCCGTATCTCCGTCCCGCAACCGCACCCCACGCCCCCGGCACCTGCGCTCGCCCGCTCGCGTACGGGGAAGACCTCCGCGCGCACCCGCGTCCACCTGGCCCGGAGCGGAGGCGATCAGCCGCGGTGCCGGTGCAGGGCGACGTGCACGGTGTCGAGGGCCTGGGTGAGAGCCGCACGGGCGGCGTCCGTGTTGCGCAGCGGATCCAGCAGCATGAAGCCGTGGATCGTCCCGTGGTACCGCATGGAGACCACCGCGACTCCGGCCGCCCGGAGCTTCGCCGCATAGGCCTCCCCCTCGTCGCGCAGCACGTCCGCCTCGCTGGTGACCACCAGCGCGGGAGGGAGCCCGGTGAGTTGCTCAAGGGTCGCCTTCAGCGGTGATGCGGTGGCCTCGTCGCGCTGCCGCGCATCGGGCAGGTACTGGTCCCAGAACCAGCGCATGGTCTCGCGGCCGAGGAAGTAGCCCCTGGCGAACCGCTGGTACGAGGGAGTGTCGAAGTCGGCGTCGGTGATGGGGCAGAGCAGCACCTGCTGCAGCAGTCGCACCCCGCCGCGCTCCTTGGCGAGGAGGGTCAGCGCCGCCACCAGGTTGCCGCCGGCCGAGTCGCCCACGGCGGCCATCCGGCTCCCGTCCAGACCGATCTCGCCGCCTCGTTCGCAGATCCATTTCGCGACCGCGTAGCACTGCTCGATGGCGACCGGATACCGCGCCTCGGGGGCGCGTTCGTATTCGACGAAGACCACAGCCGCGTCCGTACCGAGGGCGAACGCGCGCACCAGACGCTCATGGGTGCGGGCATCACCCAGGACCCAGCCCAGCCCGTGCAGGAACAGCACCACCGGGATTCTGCCGACGCTGTCGGCGGGCTTGACCACCTTCACCCGTACGTGACCGGTCGGCCCGCCCGGCAGTGCGAACCACTCCGTGGAGGTGTCCTGCTCCTGTGGCGGTCCGTCCTCGCCCTGCAGTCGGACCAGGTCCAGACGGACCTGGTCCAGGTCCGTGTCGCGCCCCGGCGGAGGGCAGGCGTGCCTGTCCACGAACGCTCGCGTGGGGTGGTCCAGGACCGGCTGCCGAAGGGGCGAGCGAGGGAGGTCGGTCACACGGTCTCCTGCCGAGAGGGCCAAGGGAAGAACTTGGAGGAAGGGGGTGGCCGGCACACCCCATCATGGTCGCCGGGCGGCGAAGCGATGGTGCGGCTGCCGGGCCGGGACAGACACCCGCCGGGGGCGCGGGGCAGCCGGCATGGCTCCGAGCGGGCACCCTACCCCCTGGCAGGCGCAAGGTCGGCCCCCGGCCGGCCGGCTAGCGCGGACGAGAGCGCGGGTCTGCCCGCGGGAGACGGTGCGATGCCGTCCTGGGGGGTGCGCAGGTCCCGCCACTCCCGGGGGGAGACGCCGTAGACGGCGCGGAAGACGCGGCTGAAGTGTGCGGGGTTGACGAAGCCCCACCGCTGGGCGACGGCGGAGACGGTCGGGGCTGTCCTGCCCCGGCGGGCCAGTTCGCGGCCGCACTCCTCCAGGCGCCGCTTCTGGATGAGCCGCCCGACCGTGGTCCCCTCGCCTTCGAACAGCCGGTGGAGGTACCGGGTGGAGATCCGGTGCGCCCGGGCGATGCTCTCCGGCGACAGGTCCGGGTCACCCAGGTGCCGGTTGATGTGGTCGCGAACGCGCAGGAGCAGATGGCTGCGCGCGGTGTCCTCGGCCTCCGTGCCGCTCGGGTGGGCCCGCTCGGTGATCAGGGTGGCGAACAGGTCGACGACATGGCCGGCCAACCGGTCCGCGACGGCGGGCGGGTAGGCGTCCGGCGAGGCGGCCAGGGATGCCAGGAACGGGAGCAGTACCGCGCCGAAGCCGTGGCGGGTGCCGATGGCGTGGCCGGTGACCTCCCGGAGGTCGCTGTCCGGCACGCCCAGCATGCGGCGGGGCAGTTGGAAGACGTGGGTGGCGAACCGCTGCGGATAGTCGAAGGAGTACGGCCGGCTCCTGTCGCACACCACGAGGTCTCCCTCACCCACCTCGGCCCGCCGGCCGTCCTGGATGAAGGTGGCCGTGCCCGATATCTGCACACCGACGGCCACCAGGGCCTCGGACGAGCGGGCGATCAGTGCCGGAGTGCGGCTGACGTGCTCCGCGTCGGCCTCCATGCTGGAGACCTGGAGGTACCCGAGCCGGTTGGTGGCGATCCGGGCGTCGAAGAGGCCGTCGCCGTGCGGGGTGACGGCCACCGGCACGAGCGTCCTGTTCACCGCATCGTTCCAGTAGGCGACCCTGTCCTGGTCCGGCACCGAGGTGGTCGTCAACACCGAGCTCAATTTGCTCCTCTTTCAGGGAAGTGACTCAAGGGCTGCAACGGACGGCTGGACCCTCCCGGAAGGCAGGGCCGGCGCCCGGCAGTACCGGGCGGCGCGTTGTACGGGCAGCGACTTCGCTGAGAGCGCGACCGGCCTGCTTCCCCGCGGTCCGGGGGGTTCCCGCCCGCGAACACAGCCAACCAGGGGAGCACTTCGGTCTCCAGGCAGAACCACAGGCAGAAATGGCGGGAGCGGACAGCCGCATCCGGTGCGGTGCGGTGCGGACCGGGTGCGGTGCAGAGGGCGCCATGAGGCGAGAAGAGGTCCTGCCCCGCCGGACAGGACATCCGGTCGCCCGGCGGAGGCGGCCCTGCGGTGGGCCGCCTCCGCTGCCCTTACCTGCCAGGGGTGATCCGGGCCGAGAGGATGTTGGGGTCGTGGTTCGTGGAGTAGGCGCCGCTGGCGATGGATGCCTTGGTGCCTCGTACGGCAAGGGACGTCGGGTTCTCCAGACCATCGGCAGCCGTCAGCACCACGGTGTGAGTGCCGTCGGGCCTGACCAGGACGACCTCGTTGTCCGCGTTGATCGCGGCCAGCAGGGTGTCGCCTGGTCCGGTGAACGCGAAGTCGTCGATGTTCACCAGGCCGGCGGCACGGGTCTCGACTCGGCCGGCAACGCCGTGGCGGGTCAGCGGGATGCGCAGCACAGTGCCCTTGTCCAGGTTGGACACCCAGGCGGCACCGTTGTGGATCTTGATGCCGTTGGCTCCCAGGAACCCGGCGGCTTCCAGCTCGGGTGCGGTGGCCCAAGGGCTGGGGGTGCCCCCGGCGGTGGGCACCCGCCAGACGGTGCCCAGGACCGAGTCGGCCACGTAGAGCCGGCCGCTGTTCCGGTCGAGGGCCAGGCCGTTGGGCAAGCTGTCGGCAGGGAGCGCGGCGATGCGCTCCGCCGTGCCGCCGGGGCGTAGGCGCCACACGCCGGTCAGGTCGCTGCTGCCGGTGGCGTACGAGAAGTACAGCGTTCCGTCATCGGTCCGGACGATGCCGCCCAGGAAGGGCGAGGCCAGGACGGGAGTGCCGGCGCCGGCCGATGGCGCCGGCAGCGTCGCGAGGACGTGCACTCGGCCGGTGGGGGTGATGCGGGCGACCTGGCGACTGAAGGCGAAGGTGACATCGGCGCTGCCGCCGGGTTCCAGGGCGATGTTCTCCGGCCGCTGCCCGTCGGTCATGTTCAGATGCGACACGAAGCGCACGTCGGACACGGGGGCGGTGGCGGCGGTCGCCGCCCCGGCGGTGGTCGCGGCGAGGACTGCCGCCGCGGCCGCGGCCAGAAGGGCGGTCCGCCTGACCTGCATGGTTGTTGCCATTGTCTCTTGCTTTCTCTCGGTTCTGCTTCTCTGCGGGATCGTGCGTGGGGCGAGGCAGCGCGCTCCGGCGTAGAAACGCCGGCGCGGTCCGAAGCCGGCTGTGGCACCGATGACTTGGTCGCCGGAGAGAGCCAGTGCCGCGGCTGGAGCGCCGGCGAGGACGACATCCCGCGGCGGTGGGGGAGCACCCCGGACGGACGGCCGGGAGAAGAAGACCGAGACGGATGACTCAGCCGGGTAGGGCCGCGCTGTACCTGCCTCGGTGACTCCTTCGGAGGGCTGCCGTCAGGACCCGCGCGCGGACTTCGTCGCGCGGGGCATCCCTGGCACGTGAGTGACTCTAGGAACTGACGGACGGCGCATTTGTCTCTCCGTGCCCTGACTATGGCCTGCTCGTGCCCATGTACCGGGGCGAGGCGGGAGAAGCGTCGCCGCAGGCGTCAACTCGTCGCGCGAACGGCGTCACGGATCAGGTCCGCCACCGCCGTCGGCCGGGAGACGGCGACCGCGTGGGAAACGCCTTCCAGTTCCACGGTCGTCGCACCGGTCCGCCGGGCTCCGAAGCGCTCGACCTCGGGGTTGATCGCCTGGTCCGCGCCGGCCACGAGGGCCCAGCAGGGCTTCGTCCGCCAGGCCGCCGCGGAGGCCGCCTCGGTGAACGTCGCTGCGGCCAAGGGGCGTTGCGATGCCGCCAGCACCCTGGCGACGGACGGGGAGACGTCGGCGGCGAAGACTGAGGGGAATGCCTCCGGGTCGATGGTGACCTCGGTGGCGGTCTTGCCCCCGTCGTCCGTGTAGGTCCACTGCTTCAGGCTGTCGACGAGCGGAGAAGCGGGAAAGCGGCCCTGCAACTCGCTGAGGCTTTCACCCTCTTCGAGCGCGTAGGCGGCGACGTAGACGAGTCCCACGACGTTGTCCGCCGTGCCCGCCACCGTGATCAGCGCACCGCCGTAGGAGTGGCCGACCAGGACGACCGGGCCGTCGATCTGCGAGATCAGCGAGGCAAGGTAGGCGGCGTCGCAGGTCAGGCCGCGCAGTGGGTTGGCCACCGCGAGGACCGCGATGCCGTCGCGCTGGAGTTCGTCGATGACGCCGAGCCAGCCCGCGGCGTCGGCGAAGGCGCCGTGGACGAGGACGACCGTAGGGGGAGCAGCAGACATGTGAGGACTCTTTCTTCTCACACCGTGTTCAGTGCGGTGTGCGGGGTGTTGGTGACCGGTGTGAACGCCGTTTCGCAGCGGGTGTGCCGGAGCGAGCCGGTTCCGGCCCTGCCCTCGTCGCCAGGACTTCGACTTCGCGGTGATGACCGGAGCCTGCGGAAGCCGGTGAACTGTTCGGCGGCGGCGGGCAGGCGAGCGGCGGTCCCGGGCGCGGTCGGCTGCACGGCGCGCGCCGGGGTGTGCGACAACACCCCTGTCACGACCTCCCGTACGGGAAACTCGCCGCCGGCGCGCACGTGGCCGGGGATTCCCCGCGTACGACCGCGCAAGAGGGTCCTCGATGGAGAGGATGGCGGGCGCGGGCAGGGGCAGGGGCCCTTCCACGACGGCGGGCCCACAAGCGTTCGCGGGCGTTGCCTGTCGAACCACCGGAACAGTGAGCCGCTTCTCGTCGATCAGCGGCTCGTCGGTCCGTCGGCGGCACCGGACTCGAATGTCAAAGGCCCCGTTCCCGGGCGGAAGCCGACACCTGCCATGCCCTGGGGGACTCGCCGTAGGCCTGGCGGAAGAGACGGCTGAAGTGGGAGGGGCTGGCGAAGCCCCAGCTCTGCGCGACCGCGGCTACGGAGCGCCTGCGGTTCGACACCCGACCGAGGTCGAAGCGGCAGGCGGCGAGCCTGCGCTGCCGTACATGCGTACCCACCGTCGTACCGTCGCCCTGGAACAGTTTGTGCAGGTAGCGGACTGATATGTGGTGGGCGCGCGCGATCGACTCCGGCGACAGGTCCGGGTCCATCAGGTTCTCTTCGATGTACGACCTTATGCGGGCCAGCATCTCGCCGCCGTTCTCGGGGGAACCGGACCGGTAGGGCGCGAGGAGTTCGGCGACGAGCAGTGCGATGACGTCCACGGCGTTGAGGGCGAGCCGCCTGCCGTTCGTCGCTTTCCACAGCCCGTCCTCTCCGATCAGTGCGGCCAGGAACTGCGACACCAGCGCCGCGACGCCGCCTGCCGCGCTGACCCGTAGGCCCGCCAGGTGCCGTACCTCGGCCTGCGCGATCCCCAGACAGGAGCAGGAAATGCGGAAGAACACGAACTCGTCGCCGCGCAGGTGCCGGGAGTGCAGAGCGTCGAGGAAGACGAGGTCCCCGGCCGTCGGTGAGGGTTCGGCTTCGTTCTGCGAAGACGTCTCCGCCGGGGGGCGTTCGAGTCCCAGACAAGGACGCCCAGGGAAGCGTTCGGAAGTGCCCGGAATCCGCGTTTCGCAGTATCGCCGGTCCGTGCTGTTCTGCGTTTTTGGGCATGTGTGAAATGACCGACCTGGTCATTGTGAGCTCCAGTCGTGCCGTTGTTCGTCCAAGTGAGGTGAAACGCCCGCCGATTGCGCGGCAGTTATGCGATCGCGAGGGAAGAGATCTCGTCCGCTGCAGAAAGGAAGGTGTCGACCACCGCGTTGAAGGCAGGCGGGTTTTCGAGGAAGGGGAAGTGGGAGTTCGCCACGCCGGCCGGGAAGACATGGAGACGCGCGTCGGGGATGAGGCCCGCGATGAACCGCTGGGAGGCCGGACTCACATGGCTTCCCTCGCAGCCGATCACCAGGGTCGGCACGTCCACTCGGGGAAGGACGTCGCGCCAGTCCTGCGCGCAGTGGTCGTAGAGCAGGGGCACCCCGGCGAAGGACGGGGTCGACTTGATCTCTTCCATGACGAACGCGATGAGGTCGCCGTCGGGGTCGCCGGAGAACATGCCGCGTACGAAGTCGTCACGCACCCGTCCGCCGTCCGGGCCGGCCAGTGCGGCGCCGAGTTCCAGCAGGTCGGCCACGCCGAAGATGGCGCCTGAGTCCCGCTGCTCCTCGGGGGTCAGCCAGGGCACGGCCGCCACGGCCGCCGGCTGGTCCACAGCGACGAGCCGGCGGATCCGGCCGCTGCCGTACTGGTCGATGAAGCTCCACCACACCGAGGCGCCCATCGACCAGCCGAGCGCGTCGAAACGATCGAGCCCCAGATGATCGACGAGGTCGAGAACGTCGTGGGCCAGCCGGGCGATGCGGTAGCCGTGCCGCGGCTTCTCCGAGAGTCCGTGGCCCCTGAGGTCCAGTGTGATGACGCGGCGGGCCGGAGCGAGACCGTCCATCTGATGACGGAACATCTTCTGGGTCTGCCCCCAACCGTGCAGCATGACCAGGGGAACGCCCTCGCCCCCGGTGTCCCTGTAGGTCAGCCGAACACGGTCGTTCGTCATCAACTCGCCCATGGTCCCCGCCTCATTCTCATGCCAAGCCTTCACGGCGCGTCCTGCTCCGCTGTGTCGGCAACCAACGCGACGGCCGGCCGACGTCGTCGTCGGCTCGTGCCTGAACCCATTGTCATTCGATCTAGTCCGCCGCCACCACCGCGCTTCGTAGGGATCGGCCGACAAAAACCGCGTCACTTCGTAGCAGTGGACCGGACAGACGGGGCAGGGCGAGGCCGCCGGTCCGTTCAGCCGGCGGTGGCGTGCCCGTCCGGCTGCAGCAGTGCCCGGATGCGCAGGCCGAGGTGCAGGACCAGTCGGTCCGCGCCGCTGTCCAGGTCCAGGCCGGTGATCTCCTGGATCTGTCGCAGCCGGTAGTACAGCGAGGTGCGGTGGATGTGCAGCGCTTCCGCGGTCCTCGGAACCGAGCCGGCGTGCTCCAGGAAGACCTGCAGGGTCTCCTCCAGCCGATGTCCCTGTCCTCCTGCGGCCGCGAGCAGGTCCCGCAGCGGCTTCGGCAGCAGGGATGCGTTCAGGGCGTGATCCGGAAGCTGGAGGAGGACCGCGAACTCCCCCAGTTCCTCCCACTCGCCGACGCGCTCGAAGTGGGGCATCCGTCGGGCCGCGCGCGCTGCCACGCGTGCCTCCTCGTAGGAGACCCACGCTTCGGCCACGCCGGTCCGACCCCCTCCGATGCCGAGCACGGGCGAGGCGGCGGCATCGAGGAAGGTGTCGAGGGCTTCGACGATCCGACGGGACTGCTCCTTCAGCTCCTTCGGATCCGGCGGCTGCTCGCTCAGCTGGAGCAGGACCGCGCTGTCAGCGGTGACCGCGACCGCGCCGTGTGCCCACCGCGTGCGGCAGAACCGCTCCAGCGCAGCACGCAGCGCGATCTCGACCTGCCCGGACGGCTCGTGGGAACGAGCCACCTGCACGACGCTGACGACGACGTGCGGGGCGTCCGGGAGCGCGCCGGTGTCCAGGATCTGCTGGTGGGCCGCACGGCGCGCGGTGGGGCTCGTGTCGAGAAGGGCCCAGGGCAGCTCCTGCGCGCCGCTCTCCTCGCCCTGTTCGGCAGCCCGTTCCGAGTACATCTGGGCTGCGATGCCCTGGGCCGACTTGGCGATGGCGGCTGTCTCGTCCGCTGTCAGGTCCCGGCCGGCGGAGACGACCATGAGCAGGCCGAGCAGGTGGCCGCGTTCTCGCAGCGGCACGCAGTAGCGCGGAAGCAGTCCCAGGTCGTCCCGGCCCTCGATGTACCCGGGCTTCGCCCACTGGGCAACCCCCTGGTCGAGTACGTACCGGATGATCTCGCTGTCCGCGAGGCCCTGGAGCAGGCTGCGGATGCGTACGGGGTCCGCGTCGTCGAAGTGCCTGCTGGAGCAGATGAACCTGACGAGCGGGTCATCGAGGACCACGGACCGCTGCAGCCTCTCGGCCAGCTCTTCCACGAGTTTCTGCAGGGCGTCGCTCCCCGCCCGAGCCCGTTGCAGCCGTTCCGTCATGGTGATCCTTCCGTGGATCTACTTTCTACAAGGCGTGAAACCGAGACTCCAAATTTTCGACAGTGTGAGGTGCGGCACCCCACCCGTCCCATGGTGTCCGGTTTGTGCTCGTCGGCAGTTGCCCATGGCCGACACGTGCGGCTGTGCCGAAGGGCCGGAGTTCCGGAGCGGCATGGCGGCCCGATCCGGGGCGAGAAGCCGGGCGGCGCGGCCCGGCGTGCGGAGACCCCGGCGCACCCCCGCACGGGTCGGGCGGTCGGCGTCCACGTCGGCAGCGGTCTGCCCGTACAGCGTCGCGAACCCCCTCCGGATCACTGCTGTCACGGCACTGCGGAGTTGCCGGAACGACTGCCGACGAGGCGGCGGAATTCACGGAGACGTGGGCCGGAGGGCAGTTCTTCCACGGGCAATACTCCGTGCGTTCCCCGTCAATCCGCAGCGGCAGACGGAATTTAGTGTCAGGCGTAGAAAACCGCTTCTGCAATCATCCTTTGGGGCAACCATGGTTCAGCGTCTCAGCACGGTCACATGCCCAGTGACGACGCACGTAAGCGACCTGAAGGGGCTGTCCGCTCCGCTGTCCGCGGACCTGCACTACGACATGGCGGACCCTTATGCCGTGCGCCTTTCCATCGGCGTGCCGATGGAAAGGCCCGTCGACTGGGTGTTCGCCCGCGAGCTGCTGGCCGAGGGGCTGCATCGGCCGACCGGGGACGGTGACGTGGTGGTCATGCCCTGGCGCCACCCGCACCCGGACTCCGTGCGCGTCGTCTTGAGGAACCGCTCCGGCACGGCGCTGGTCGAGATGGCGACTGCGGAGGTTGCCACGTTCCTTCTCCGGACCTTCGTGCTCGTTCCCGAGGGAGCGGAGGGCCGGCACCTGGACCTCAACCGCGCCATCAGTGAACTCACTGGAACAAGCGGCTGACGGAGACGACGGCCCACGTCGCACCTGGCGAGCACCCAGGACGTGCGCCGCGCCGCGACCGTCACCCCCGCCCGATCGTCCCCCCCAGCCCGTACGTACCCGAGAGGAATTCCGCGTGACCCGGAAGAGCGAAATGACCGCCACACAGTTCGGCGTCTTCACCATCGGTGATGTCACCCCCGACCCGACCACGGGCCGCCCACCGACCGAGCGTGAGCGCATCAAGGCCATGGTCGCGATCGCGCTGAAGGCCGAGGAGGTCGGGCTCGACGTCTTCGCGACCGGCGAGCACCACAACACACCCTTCGTCCCCTCGTCGCCGACCACGATGCTCGGCTACATCGCGGCGCGCACCGAGCGGCTGATCCTTTCCACCTCCACCACCCTCATCACCACGAACGACCCGGTGAAGATCGCCGAGGACTTCGCGATGCTCCAGCACCTGGCCGACGGCCGGGTGGACCTGATGATGGGGCGCGGCAACACCGGGCCGGTGTACCCGTGGTTCGGCAAGGACATCCGGGAGGGCATCAGCCTCGCCATCGAGAACTACGCCCTGCTCCACCGGCTGTGGCGCGAGGATGTCGTGAGCTGGGAGGGCAAGTTCCGCACACCGCTCCAGAGCTTCACGTCCACGCCCCGCCCGCTGGACGAGGTCGCGCCGTTCGTCTGGCACGGCTCGATCCGCTCCCCGGAGATCGCCGAGCAGGCCGCGTACTACGGCGACGGCTTCTTCCACAACAACATCTTCTGGCCGGCCGACCACACCAGGCGGATGGTCGAGCTCTACCGGAACCGATACGCCCACTACGGGCACGGCACGCCCGAGCAGGCGATCGTCGGCCTCGGCGGGCAGGTGTTCATGCGGAAGAACTCGCAGGAGGCGGTGCGCGAGTTCCGGCCGTACTTCGACAACGCACCGGTGTACGGGCACGGCCCGTCGCTGGAGGAGTTCACCGAGCAGACGCCGCTCACGGTGGGCTCACCGCAGCAAGTGATCGAAAAGACCCTGTCGTTTCGTGAGTACGCCGGTGACTACCAGCGTCAACTGTTCCTGATGGACCACGCGGGGCTGCCCTTGAAGACCGTCCTGGAGCAGCTGGACCTGCTCGGCGAGGAGGTCGTGCCGGTGCTGCGCAAGGAGTTCGCGAGGGACCGTCCGGCGAACGTGCCGGACGCGCCGACGCACGCGTCCCTGCGTGCCGCCGCCGAGGCAGGAGTCCGCGCATGAGGCTCGTCGTCGTCTCGGCGGGACTGAGCGTCCCGTCCTCCACCCGGCTGCTCGGCGACCGGCTGGCCGTCGGTGCCGCAGACCGGACCTCGGCGGACGTGACCGTGGTCGAACTGCGGGACCTGGCTGTGGAGATCGCGCACGACTTCACCAACGGGTTCCCTGGGCGGGCGCTGGGCGCCGCCTTCGACGCGGTGGCAGAGGCCGACGGAATGGTCGTCGTCACGCCGGTCTTCTCGGCCTCGTACAGCGGGCTGTTCAAGGCGTTCTTCGACGTGCTGAGCGTGCACGACGAGGGAGCCCTGGCCGGGAAGCCGGTGCTGATCGCCGCGACGGGTGGCACGGCCCGGCACTCTCTGGTCCTGGACCACGCGCTGCGCCCGCTCTTCGCCCACCTCAAGGCGGTCGTCGTCCCGACAGGGGTCTACGCAGCCTCGGAGGACTGGGGTGCCGAAGGGCTCGACGGTCGGATCCAACGGGCCGCGGGCGAACTGGCGGCGCTGATGACCGGTCCCTCGACGGCCGGACGGCCGGCTGGTGAGAGTCCCGCCGTGCTGCCCTTCGAGCAACGACTCGCCGCGCTGAAGCCGCCGACCGGGCAAGCGCGTTCCGCGTTTGTTCCTGCGACTGTCCCTCTCTCATCAGACCCGCGGGCACACGGAAGAAGCATCCGATGAAGACACCGCTCAAGCCACAGCGCACGCCACAGGGAAGGCCACAGGGCAAGCCGCAGACCAAGCCCCTCCTGCGGCTGTGGGCTTGGCAGGCCGACGCGGCGTGCCGTGGTGTGGACAGCTCGGTCTTCTACTCGCCGACCGGCGAGGGGGTCCAGGCGCGCCGTAGACGCGAGGAGGCGGCACGCGCCATCTGCCGGCGGTGTCCCGTGATTGATCCCTGTCGCCTCTTCGCTATGACAACCGACCAGAGGTTCGGCGTCTGGGGCGGACGAACGGAAGCCGAGCGCCGCTCGACGACCACTCCATCGTCGTCCGCGCGGCGCGCCGCCGCGCACGTGGACAGCTGGGCTGATTCATGACTGACCGGCCTTCGAGGCTCATGACAGCGCACGCCCAGAACTCAGGCACCCGTGCCGTTTTGAAGGACAGCGATCTGGAGATAGGGACTACGCCGACACGAGTACGGCTCCTGCGACCGCTCCGGCCACATGCGGGCCCCGCCGCATCACGAGCGAGGTCGCTTCGGCGACAACTCCGGGTGAAGGGTGCCGGCTGCTCAGTTTGGCCTGACGCAGGCCCTGAACAGCGGTTTCTGCTGGCCCGCTCCCCGCGACGTCTTTCCGATGACCTCATCACGTGAAGAGCGCGGTGCACGGAAGCCGTCGCTCCTGGTTCAAAGTCCCAGGGAATCCGTCACACCCCGCCGTGACTCGCATTTGTGCACGTCAAAAGGGGTGTGACGGTGCTTCTTCAGCAGGCTGTCAGATGTCCCGGAAGGGACCACGCAGTCCCATGATCTGCGGTGATACGCGGTCGTAGGCCGTTGACCTGCGTGAATCATCTTTCAGATGTTTCCTGCGCGTGCACGTTGATGCGGCCGAAAGTCCCAGAGAAGTCCCAGGGTTTCCTTCAGTCCACGATCGTTCTCTGGGCTACATGCGGCCCCGGCCCTTTGTGGGAGCACGGTGGAGCGGACGGCCCGACGCATGAGGTCGGCGGCGTAGGAGCCCCCTCCTTACAGGGGGCTGCGGCTCTGCGAGGCCGTAGGGAATCGCCTGTTCGGTCCACAGCCACGAGGCTGCGGACCGAACAGGTTGTGGGCACGGGAAACCGGTAGCTGCCTTGCTACCTGCATGCGTGGTCAGGTCAGTCGGTCATGTTGCCCATCTTCCAGACGGTCATGGACTTGATGACGCTGCCGTCGCCGAACAGGCGCAGGCCCTGGGAGTCCTGGCGGAAGGGGTAGGCACGGGTGGTGATGGACTTGTGTGAGTTGGCGCATGCCTCGATCATCGAGTGGTCGAGGAACACGTCGAGGGTCAGGTTGCCGTTGGTGAGCGCGAGCGGGCCCTTCTGGATCCCGAGGTCGGGTTCGGCGCTGGAGTTGTTCCCGGATCGTGTGCGGTCGACGCCCAGTTGTCCTGCGGGGGCGTCGTAGAAGAGGCGGGTGCGTTCCTCGTCTCCGGGGCTGCGCAGTACGTCGAGTCCGAAGGTGCCGGCGGTGCCTTGCTCCATGGTCAGCTTGATGTGGAGCATGTCGCCCTTGATGCCGGCCAGGCGTGTGTTGGCGTCGTTGACGGAGGTCGGTTCGCCGATGTCCAGGAGCGGCGCGCCGGTGTGGAGGCGGGAGACTTCCTCCACGGGGCTGAAGCCGAGGTCTCCGTCGGGGCGCATGGACAGTTCGATGGCGAGGCCGGCGTTGTGGGCCCACCCGGCGTCGTAGTGGGCGCGTTCGGTGCGCCGGTCCTGCGCGATGCTGAAGACGAGGGATCGTCCCTTGTCGTCGACCGTGCCGCTGGGGCCGGTGAAGTGGTCGCCGTAGTCCATCAGCTTGGGCTCGGTCAGGAGGGGCATGGGTGTCACGGCTGCTTGGCGAAGGCAAGCGCCTGCGCCCCGGCGTATTCCGCGCGGTCACCCAGTTCGGCCTCTATGCGCAGCAGGCGGTTCCACTTGGCGGTGCGCTCCGAGCGGGTGGTGGAGCCGACCTTGATCTGGCCGGTGCGCCAGCCGACGGCCAGGTCCGCGAGCCAGTTGTCCTCGGTCTCGCCGGATCGGGCGGACAGGACGGTCCCGTAACCGGCGGCGTGCGCGTGACGGACCACGGTGCGGGCGGCGTCCAGCGTGCCGGTCTGGTTCGGCTTGACCAGGACGGCGTTCGCGACCCCCTGGGTGATGCCGCGGCCGAGCCTGTCCAGGTCGGTGACGAAGAGGTCGTCCCCCAGCAGTTGCCGACCCGCGAGCCGCTTGCTCACCAGCGACCACCCGTCCCAGTCGTCCTCGGCCAGGGCGTCCTCAAGAGAGACGATCGGGTAATGGGCGCACCAGTCGGCCAGTTCCTCGACCAGTGCCGCTGAGGTCAGCTCCCGGTCCTCGGCGGCGAGCCGGTAGGAGCCGTCCTCCTGCTGGAACTGGGTGGCCGCGATATCGATGGCGATGCCGACATCGTCGCCGGGTCGCAGTCCGGCCCGCTCGATGCCCTGGACGAGTACGTCCAGGGCCGTACGGTTGCTGGGCAGGACGGGGCCCAGACCCCCTTCGTCGGCGACGAGAGCTACGGGCAGGCCCTGCTCGGCGAGGACGTCGGCGGTGCCTGCGCGGACACGGGAGGCCCATGCGATGGCCTGCTCGAAAGTGGTCGCGCCCAGGGGCACGGCGAGGAAGTCCTGCACGTCGATCGAGCGGCCCGCGTGGGCACCGCCGGAGATGATGTTGATCATCGGCAGGGGGAGCAAGGGGGTGGTGCCGGGTTCGGCGACCGCTTCGTACAGCGGGAGGCGCCGGGCGTCGGCGGCGGCGCGTGCCGTCGCGGCGGACACGGCCAGGATCGCGTTGGCGCCCAACCGTCCGAGGTCGGCGGTTCCGTCAAGTGTCCGCAGGGTGCTGTCGAGCTGCTGCTGGTCGGCGCCGTCCAGGCCGCGCACGGCGTCGGCTATCTCGCCGGTCACGTTCGCCACGGCCCGGCGGACGCCGTTGCCGTCGTAGCGGGCCTCGCCGTCGCGCAGTTCCCGTGCCTCGTGCCGACCGGTGGAGGCGCCCGAGGGCACCGTCGCCGTGCCACGTCCGCCGCCCGCCAGCCCGACTTCGCACCCGACGGTGGGCTTGCCCCGGGAGTCGAGGGCTTCCCAGGCGAAGAGGCGGGTGATGAGGGTGTCGTTCACTTCAGGTACTCCCAGGCGTCGGTGATGAGTGCGGGCGGGTGGTGCAGGAGGTCGCGGCCGAGCGTTCGGGCCCTGTCGCGTGCCTCGGCGTCGAGGTAGGGGGCGGGGCTCTTGCCGTCGACGCGTGCGAGGACGAGGCAGGCGGTCTGCCGGACGAGCTGTGCGGGGTCGAGGGCGACCACCCCCTCGGTTTCTGTGCGGAGGGCGCGCAGGAAGGTCCGGGCGGCCTCGGCGTACGACGCGGCGTAGCGGGGCTCGTTGATGGTCTTGAGCAGCAGATGGCCGGTGATCCAGGCGGGGTCGAAGGTCGGGTCACCGACGTGGGCGACCTCCCAGTCGATCACCCAAACGCCTCCCCCGGCGGGGTCGGCAAGCACGTTCTTGGGCGAGTAGTCCCCGTGCACCAGGCAAGTGCGCGCTTCCGCCATGACGGCGACGGTCTCCTCGATCGGCTCGGCGAGGTCCGGGTGCCGTTCGCGGATGGCGTCATGGAAGGGATCGACACGCAACTGCCTGAACACCGTCAGGTCCGTGAACTCGGCCGTCAGATGTGGCTCCTGCGCGGTCGTCCGTTGCCAAGTGCCAAGGACGTGGCCGAGTTGTTCGGCGACCGACAGGCTCACGGCGCCGACCATGAGGTCGTCCCGCCAGGTGTGCCAGCTGTGGGGGGCGCGCTCGATGACCAGGTACCCATCGCTGAGATCGTGCACCTGCGGCACCGCCGCGGGGGTGAGACGACCGGCCAGGCGCAGTGCGCGGCCCTCGGTGTCCAGACGCGCCGTGTCGGCAGTCCAGGGCTGGGCCACGCGCAGTTGACTCAGGGCACGTTTGACCACGACATCGAGGCCGGGTCCGGTGACGGCGAAGACGTCGTTGGAGACGCCGCCGGTCATCGGTCGGATGTCCGGGGCGGAGTCCGGGGAGGCGAGGCCGCGACGGACGAGGTGCTCGGTGAGCGCTTGAGCCTGTTCGGTGCCGGTGGGGTGGGCGGTCATGAACGGTCCTCCAGGGCCGGACGCAGTGCGGGGCTGGTCAGGACCGTGGGATTCACGACAGTCGCAGGGGAGCGCCCGAGCAGCACGTCGGCGGCGTTGGCGGCCGCCTTCCTCGCGAGCTCGGCCAGGGAGCCGTCGGAGGAGAAGGCGACGTGCGGGGTGATCACCACGTCGTCGCGGTGACGAAGCGGGTGATCCGCGGGCAGCGGTTCGGGATCGGTGACGTCGAGGCCGGCGCCGGCGATGTCTCCGCGTTCCAGGGCGGCGACCAGTGCCTCGGTATCGACCAGCGGTCCCCGCGCGGTATTCAGCAGGACGGCCGTCGGCTTCATCGTAGCGAGTTCGGCGGCGCCGATCAGACCCCGGGTGTCGGAAGTGAGAGGACAGTGCAGGGAGACTGCGTCCGCCTCAGCCAGCAACTCCTCCAGGGACGAGACGGTACGAACGCCTTCCGGGGTCTCACCCGGCCGCCGCTGCAGGGCGATCACGTCCATGCCGAGTGCCTGTGCGCGGGGGACCAGGGCCCGCCCTATGGTGCCCAGGCCGACCAGGCCAAGGACCTTGCCCCGCAACCGAACGGGAGTCGGCACGGCGGTCCCGTCCCAACCGCCGGCGCTGATCTGCCGAGCCAGAGGCAGGAGCCGCCTGGAGAGGGCCAGAAGCATCAGCAAGGCGTGGTCCGCGACTTCTTCGGAGCAGTAGTCTGGGACGTTGCTGACGATCACGCCGAGCCGGGTCGCGTGGTCGACGTCGATGTTGTCCACGCCCACGCCGTAGCGGGCCACCGTGCGGCAGCGCGGCGCCGCGTCCAGTACCTCTTGGGACACTTTGGCGAAGCAGGTGAGGATCGCGTCGGCGTTCTCGGCCAGGCGGACGAGTTCTGCGGTGTCACCGGTCTTGGCGACGACGAGTTCGGCGTCAACCCGGGCGAGCACCGAGGTCTCGACGTCCAGGGTCGGCCAGGCGTGGTCGGTGACGAGTACCTTGAACGTGCTCATGGCTGGCTCCAAGGCTGGATGACATGGGGTTCAGCGCCGGCGATGACGCGGTTCTGAGTGCCGCCGAGCAGGTCGACGCTGGTGGTGACGGTGTCACCGGGCTGGAGCGGCCGGTGGAAGTCGTAGCCGTGCCGGCCCCACATCTCGGCCAGGCATCCGCCCTGGCAGGTGCCGGATCCCAGCAGGTCGCCCGGGCGGATCCACGTTCCTCGCGAGGCGTAGGCGGCGAGGGCTTCGAAGCTCCAGGCCATGTTGTCCAGCCGGTCGCTGCCGAGGAGTTCGCCGTTGACGCGTACCTCCATGGTCAGGTCGAACGACGCTCCCGATCGGCGTTCTGCCAGTTCATCGGCGGTGACGAAGAATGCACCGAGCGCCGTGGCGGTGTCCTTGCCCTTGGCGGGGCCGAGCCGCATCCGCATCTCGTGGAACTGCACGTCCCGCGCCGAGAAGTCGTTCATCACCACGAAACCCGCGATGTGCGACGTGGCGTCCTCGACGCTCAGGTCCCGGCCGGGCGCCCCGACGACGGCCGCGACCTCCAGCTCGTAGTCGAAGCGCTTCGCGCCGGGCGGTACAGGTACGTCGTCGTTCGGACCGATCGTTGCGTAGGGATTGGAGAAGTAGAACGTCGGTATCTCCCAGAATTCCGGTGGGATGCCCCCTGCCGGATCCAGGGTCTTCACGATGCCCGCGGTGTGCTCGGGGAAGGTGGAGAAGTCCCGCACGGTGGGTGGGTCCAGTGGGGCCATCAGTTCGGCCGTGGCCAGCGGGGTGACCGAGCGCCGGGTCCGCAGGGCGGTGGTCGCCGCGTCCGCGAGACGGCCTTCCTCGGCAAGCAGGTCAGGCAGCCCCCCGGGCCCAGGTAGATCGACCAGATGGTCTTCTGTGTCCAGGACGGCGAGCCGTGGGCCCTGCTGCGTCCAGTGGCGGGCAAACCTCATCACGTCTCCTTGTGCGGCTCTGTGCGCCGATGCTAGGGAGGCGGAGACCCGGGCGGAAATACACAGTGTGATTGGCTGCCATAAGCGCTGCGCATACATCCGTGCCAGGGACGGCACGGCCTTGCGCGGTAGTAGACGTGAGCCGTGGCGGCCGTGCCGCCGTATCGAAGAGCAGGTGATGAGCGATGAAGCTCGGCCAAGTGGACCTCAACCTCCTCGTCGTCCTCGACGCACTGCTGCGCGAGCAGAACGTGACCCGGGCGTCGGAGAGTCTGCACATGACCCAGCCGGCCACCAGCACCGCTCTCGCCAGACTCCGAAAAGTTCTGGGCGACCCGCTCTTGGTCAAGCACGGTCGCCACATGCAGCTGACCCCACGGGCCGAAGCGCTCATCGAGCCCGTGCGCGGGGTGCTGGCGACGATCGAGCAGACGATCGTACGGCCGCCCGGATTCGACCCCGCCCGCGACAGCCGGGTGTTCGCCCTGACAGCCAGTGACTACATCGGCGTCGTACTGATCCGCCCCCTGCTGGTCGGCATGGCCAGCCTCGCGCCTCACCTCAGGCTCGACCTGGGGCCGATCAGCGGGCGGTTCCTCGCGGCACTCCAGCGGGACGAGATGGACCTTGTGGTGCTGCCCGACCGGATCGTCGCGGAGACCGACCTGCGGGACTGCTCCCGGATGCCCGTGATCGAGGACCGGTTCGTCGGGGCCGTCTGGAAGGAGCATCCCGCGGCCGGGAAACGGCTCACCGCAGACGTCATCGCGGCCCACCCCTACCTGGCCTACCAGCCGGTCGGCGGACGAAGTCTGGTGGAGGACGACCTGGACGCGGCCGCTGTGCTGCGGCGGACCGAGGCCACCGCCAGCACGTTCACGACCATGCCGTTCATGCTCGCCGAGACCGATCTCATCACCATCATTCCGGAACGTCTCGGGCGCAGAGTCGCGCAGGCGGCGGACATCGTCCTGCTGGACACCGACATCGAACTCCAGCCGCTGCGCCAGTCCGCCTACTGGCACTCCCGGCGCGACGCCGACCCGGGGCACCGCTGGTTGCGCGAGAAACTGCTCGCCGTCGCCCAGTGCGACGGCGACGGCCGAACCCCGTGACGGGCGCCCCGCCCATGCCGGCCGTACCGCCCACGGGCAGGCGGGTATAGCTCGTATTCACAGCGTTTATTTCCGCCCGGCGTGCACTGTCACTAGCGTCACCGGCGGAACCAAAGGAGGACGCAGTGAAGCGCTGGGTGGAAGGTCATGCCCTTGGCACCTTCTCGGACGGACAGGACCCGTATGCCGGTCTTGTCGTCGGAGACCGGGTGCTACGTCTTGACCAGTTCGGGCTGGTCGAATCGCCGGTGACGGTCAGAGCGCTTCTGGAGCACTGGGACGCCGTGCAGCCCAGACTCACCGAGATCGCCGCGACCGCGGACGAGGTGAACACGCGACCCCTGACACAGGTACGCGTCCACGCACCGGTCGACGCGCGTCAGATCATCCAGGCGGGCGCCAACTACCGCTCCCACGTCGCCGAGATCATCGTCTCCGGCCGTGCCGACGACGACCCGCGCTCCGAGGACGAACTGCGCCGCGCGGCCGAGGAGATGATGGACGAGCGGGCCCGCACCGGGAGTCCCTTCTTCTTCACCGGTCTGGCATCCGCCGTGTGCGGCCCGGACGACGATGTGGTCCTTCCGGCCGAGGCGCACCAGGTCGACTGGGAAGTGGAACTGACCGTCGTCATCGGCAGGACCGCCCGGCGTGTGCCGCCGGAGCAGGCCATGGACTACGTCGCCGGGTACACCGTCTGCAACGACATCAGCGCCCGTGACCTGCAGTTCCCGGCCGAGCACCGTGCCCTGGGCGGCGACTGGCTCCGGTCCAAGAACCGTCCGACCTTCCTGCCGTGCGGACCGTTCATCGTCCCGGCCGGCCTTGTCCCCGACCACCGTGAGCTGGAGTTGACGCTCGACCTCAACGGCGAGCGCAAGCAGCGGGACTTCGCCGCCAACCTGCTCTTCGACGTGCCCACGTTGATCGCCGAGGCTTCGGCAGCCACCACCCTCCACCCCGGCGACCTGATCCTCACCGGCAGCCCTGCGGGCAACGGGGGCCGCTGGAAGCGCTGGCTGCGCCCTGGCGACGTGCTGGAAGCCGCTATCACCGGCCTCGGCGGTCAGCGGAACACCTGTGTGGCGGAAAAGGTGTGACCACGCCGTGGGCGAGACGCGACGTGTCCGTGACCTTGTCGTACGGGGCAAACGCCCGGTCGGTGCCCGTACGGTGGAACTCCTGCTGTGCGACCCGGACGGGAGGAAGCTGCCCAGGTGGCCGGCAGGAGCACACATCGACTTGTTGCTCCCCCATCGGTTGATCCGCCCGTACTCCCTGGCCGGAGACCCTTCCGACACGGCCGGCTGGCGTCTGCTGATCAGGTGCCCGTCGGCCGCGGACAGCCGGGAAGCGGCCGTCTCGGCTTCCGCGTACGTGCGGGACGTCCTGGCCGTCGGGGACCGGGTGAGAGCACGTGGACCGTACGACCGCTTCCGGCTGGCAGGTGCCCCCTCTTACCTGTTCCTGGCTTCGGGCGCGGGCATCGCACCGCTCCTGCCGATGGCCCGCCTGATCCAGGCGGCCCTTGTCTATCCGTGGTCCCTGATCCACATCGACCGGGCGGAGGAGTCCGGTGCGCTGCGCGCAGAGGTGTTGTCCCTGGGGCCGGGCGTATCTGTCCAAAAGGAGCTGGACATCGACGCGGTACTCACTGCGGCCGCGCCCGGAACCGCCGTGTACGTCTGCGGTCCGAGCCGCTTCGTGACCGCCATGGAGGCGGCCGCGCAGCGCACTCCTCACGTGCAGGTGCACAGGCAACGCTTCGACGCGGCGGAACCCCGGGGCGGCAGCGGCCGCCCCTGCGACATCGTGCTGGCCAGGCGAGGCGAGCGCGTCCATGTTGATGCGGGCACTCCGGTCCTCACCGCTCTGC
Organism: Streptomyces sp. OR43; assembly: GCF_008042275.1. Classification (GTDB taxonomy): domain Bacteria; phylum Actinomycetota; class Actinomycetes; order Streptomycetales; family Streptomycetaceae; genus Streptomyces. The sequence continues at coordinate 4,086,657 of NZ_RDBK01000043.1, forward strand.
TCGACGCGGGCGTCGACGTGCCGTACGCCTGCGGCGCCGGAATCTGCGGCGCCTGCGCCGTCCGGGTCATCGACGGACCCATTGACCACCGCGACTCCGTTCTCACGAAGCGCGAACGTGACGGGGGCGCGGTGATCATCACCTGTGTCTCACGTGCGTCGGGCGACGGGATCACCCTCGACCTTTGACGCCTTCGCGTGTCCGGTAACGGTTCCGGGCGGCGGCGATCTATTCGGATTTCCGCATGCCAGCAATAGAGAACAAGTATTTCCGCTGTGTTACCGCGAGCTTCTAACGTCGCGTCCACACGAATTCACCGCAGCACCGCCCTTCGGCGGAGAGTGGAGAACCCCCATGGGTGAGATCGCCAAACTCGGCTACGTAGGAGTCGAGTCCCCCGACCACGAGGAATGGCGCACCTGGGCGCCGAAGGTACTCGGATGCATGATCGGTCCCGATGGCGCGGACGGTGCCGTGCGCGTCAAGATCGACGATGCCGACTACCGGATCTCCGTTCACCCCGGCGAGGAGCACCGGTTCGCGTACGCGGGCTGGGAGGTCCTCAACCACCGTGACCTGGGCGCCGCTGTGAAGCGTCTGGAGAACGCCGGCGTCAAGACCGAAGTCGCCGACCAGGAGACCACCGAGGCGCGCGGTGTGGACCGGCTGGTGCATTTCGAGGACCCCTTCGGTCAGCGTCTGGAGCTGTTCTGCTACCAGGAGTCCGGCTACCGCGACTGGAATCCGCCTCGGCCGCACGCCGGGTTCGTCACCGGTGACCAGGGCCTCGGCCACGTCGTCTTCGCCGTACCCGACGTCCGCAAAGCGGTCGACTTCTACGTCGACGCCATGGGCTTCCTCACCAGCGACATCATCACGCTCAATGAGCCGCTCGGCGAGATGTGGTTCCTCCGGGCCAACCCGCGACACCACAGCGTCGCACTGCTCGAAGTCCCCAACTCCCTCGGCCTGCACCACGTCTACCTGGAATCCCGCACCCTGGACGACGTCGGCTACTCCTACTACGACGTCCTGGGCGGCGACGAGAACCCCGACCTGCTGATGAACCTCGGCAGGCACATCGGCGACCAGACGGTCTCCTACTACATCCACTCGCCGGCCGGCTTCTTCATCGAGTACGGCTGGGACGGCCTGGCCATCGACGACCTGGAGCGCAGGTCACCGCACAACATCAACGTGCGCAAAGGCAAGCGGCCGGAAATGTGGGGGCACAAGTTCCGCTTCCAGCCCAACGAGACGGTCAAGCCCTACGAGTCCTGAACCCGGCCTCGGAGGATCACATACCTCCGGGCCACCAGCACCACGGCCGCGCACCGTAAACACCGCGCACGACAACGAACCGGCCCGGAGGGAACACACGATGCCCGCAGTCAGCAACGTACTTGTTGTAGGAGGTGGTACAGCCGGTACCGCAGCCGCGATCCTGCTCGCCGAGGTCGGCGTTGCCGTCGATCTCGTCGAGCTCAAACCCGACATCACCGCTCTGGGATCGGGGATCACCCTGCAGGGCAACGCGCTGAGGGTGCTGCGGCGGCTCGGAGTGTGGGACGACGTCCAGCGCGAGGGGCATTCGCACAACCGGCTCGCACTGCGCGCACCCGACGCCGAGGCCACAGTGCTGGTCGAGCTGGACGTGGAGCGGACCGGCGGTCCAGACCTGCCCGCCACGGTCGGCATGTACCGGCCGGCGCTCGCGCGTATCCTCATGGACCGTGCGGTGGCCACGGGAGTGAAGGTCCGCACCAGCACGACGTTCGCCGAACTCGAACAGGACGGCACCGGGGTGACCGCACGGTTCACCGACGGCTCGACCGGGCGTTACGACCTGGTGATCGGCGCCGACGGAATCCGTTCCGCGACGCGGCAGGCGCTGGGAATCGACGCGGACATCCAGGGCGCGGGCCTCGGAGCGTGGCGGGCCATCGTGCCCCGCCCGGCGTCGGTCACTCACACCGAGCTCTACTACGGCGGCCCCTCCTACATCTCCGGTTACTGCCCGATCAACGACCGTGCCATGTACGCCTACTTCACCGAGATAGCCCAGGACCGCATGCGGACGGCCCCGGAGGAGAAGCTCGCCGTCATGCGCACGTTCGCCGAGCACTATCACGGCCCCTGGGACGAGATCAGGGAATCACTGACCGACCCTTCGGCGATCCACTACACCTGGTTCGAGTCCCACCTGCTCGACGACCCCTGGCACCGGGGCCGCGTGCTCCTCATCGGCGACGCGGCCCACTCCTGCCCGCCCACTCTCGCCCAGGGAGCCGCCATGGCGCTGGAGGACGCCCAGGTCCTGGCAGAGATGCTGGCGACCGCCGACCGCGTGGACGACGAGTTGCTGGAATCGTTCGCGAGGCGCCGGCTGCCGAGGGCCCGAGCCGTAGTGGAAGCCTCCCGGCAGATCGTGCAGTGGACACTGGCCCGGGACGTCGGCGACGTGCCCGCTCTGCAGGCCCGGATTGCCGCGTTGGTGACGGACCCCGCTTGAGAAACTGCCCTTCGTCCCGCACAGGAGGGAGTGTGCGGCACGTCCACGTCGAGGTGGTGAACACCGTGCGGCGCCGCTGTGCGGCCTCGTCGACGGTCCGGGGTCCGGAAGGCCAACCTAGGGCGCTACAGGCACCTGGCGTGCAGGGGTCCTCAATACGGGTGCATCAGGCTGTTAACGGCTGCCGCCGCTATGGCGGCGGTGTGGGAGCTCGCAGCGATCTCCCCCTGTGTCGCCAATTCACCGCCGTGACGCTCCTTTGACGCTCCGAGCTCCGTACGTCTCCCTGACCGAGTAGAAAAAGGGTACCTGACCTGCAGTTTCGTGCCCAGACGTCCAGGTCGACATCTTTCCGATGACTCATCACGTGAAGATCGCGGTGCACGGAAGTCGTCGCTCCTGGTCCAAAGTCCCAGAAAAGTCCCAGGGACTCCGCCACACCCCGCCTCAACTTGCATTTGTGCAGGTCAGAAGGGGTGTGACGGGGCCATTTTTGCGGGCTTTCAGATGTCGCGGAAGATCTCGATCTGCGCCCCCACCGAGTTCAGCCGCTCCGCCAGCTCCTCGTAACCGCGGTTGATCACATACACGTTGCGCAGTACGGAGGTCCCCTCGGCCGCCATCATCGCGAGCAGTACCACCACGGCCGGGCGCAGGGCCGGCGGGCACATCATCTCCGCCGCGCGCCACCGGGTCGGGCCCTCGACCAGGACCCGGTGCGGGTCCAGGAGTTGGAGCCGGCCGCCGAGGCGGTTGAGGTCGGTGAGGTAGATCGCGCGGTTGTCGTAGACCCAGTCGTGGATCAGGGTCTGGCCGTGGGCCGAGGCCGCGATGGCCGCGAAGAACGGCACGTTGTCGATGTTGAGGCCCGGGAACGGCATCGGGTGGATCTTGTCGATGGGCGCCTCCAGTTTGGAGGGCCGGACCGTCAGGTCGACCAGGCGGGTGCGCCCGTTGTCGGCCGCGTACTCCGCGGTGCGGGCGCAGTCGACGCCCATCTCCTCCAGGACCGCGAGCTCGATCTCCAGGAACTCGATCGGCACCCGGCGGATCGTCAGCTCCGACTCCGTGACGACGGCGGCGGCGAGCAGGCTCATCGCCTCGACCGGGTCCTCGGAGGGGGAGTAGTCGACGTCCACGTCGATGTTCGGCACGCCGTGCACGGTCAGCGTCGTCGTACCAACGCCGTCCACCCGTACGCCCAGAGCCTCCAGGAAGAAGCAGAGGTCCTGGACCATGTAGTTGGAGGACGCGTTGCGGATGACGGTGGTGCCGTCGTGCCGGGCGGCGGCCAGCAGCGCGTTCTCGGTCACGGTGTCGCCGCGCTCGGTCAGCACGATGGGGCGGCCGGGGACGACGGAGTGGTCGACCTGGGCGTGGTAGATGCCCTCGGTCGCGGCGATCTCCAGGCCGAAGCGGCGCAGCGCGATCATGTGCGGCTCGATCGTGCGGGTGCCGAGGTCGCAGCCGCCCGCGTACGGCAGCTTGAACCGGTCCATGCGGTGCAGCAGCGGACCGAGGAACATGATGATCGACCGGGTCCGGCGGGCCGCGTCCGCGTCGATGGCGTCCATGTCGAGCCGGGCCGGCGGGATGATCTCCAGGTCCGTGCCGTCGTTGATCCACCGGGCGCGCACCCCGATGGAGTTCAGCACCTCCAGGAGGCGGTAGACCTCCTCGATCCTGGCCACCCGGCGCAGCACCGTACGGCCCTTGTTGAGCAGCGAGGCGCAGAGCAGCGCCACACACGCGTTCTTGCTGGTCTTGACGTCGATGGATCCGGAGAGCCGGCGCCCGCCGACCACCCGCAGATGCATGGGTCCGGCGTAGCCGAGCGACACGATCTCGCTGTCGAGTGCTTCACCGATGCGGGCAATCATCTCAAGGCTGATGTTTTGGTTGCCGCGCTCGATGCGGTTCACGGCGCTCTGGCTGGTGGCGAGCGCCTCGGCGAGCTGACTCTGTGTCCAGCCCCGGTGCTGACGGGCGTCACGGATGAGCTTGCCGATACGTACGAGGTAGTCATCTGACATGCCGGAAGGCTATCTCAGATATGAGATGAGGATCTTGGTGGGGTGTGGCGTTCGGGTGACGGGGGTGTGTGAGGGGTGCGACCGTATGCGCCGTGGGTGGTGGGGCCGTTGCTCATGTTCCGGCCGGTGGGCCCGTTCGGCGCGTGGTGCGCACCCATCGGCGCAGCTGGACGGTGGGGGTGGGGTGGCGGATGGCCGGCCCGGGCCCATGAGGCGTTGTCGGGTACGGCCGGGTGCGCCACCGAAGGACACGATCGACTGACGGCGGCAGGGGGTGGCCGGACATGACCCGTCCACGGTGATGTACTAGAGTTATCTCGACATCGAGATATATGCCGAAGGCGCACAGCGGGCCACCGTGCGGTAAGGGTTACCTAACTAAGCCTTACCTTAGCGGATGTCCGGCTCGCCGAAGGCGGCACCACGCGGCGCCCGCCGAAGTGAGGCGCGGCGCGGAGTTACGCGCACATTGATGAAGGAGACTGTCGTGTCGGCGAACAGCTTCGACGCCCGCAGCACGCTGCGCGTGGGCGACGAGTCGTACGAGATCTTCAAGCTGGACAAGGTCGAGGGCTCCGCGCGCCTCCCTTACAGCCTGAAGGTGCTGCTGGAGAACCTGCTCCGCACGGAGGACGGCGCGAACATCACCGCCGACCACATCCGGGCGCTCGGCGGCTGGGACTCCCAGGCCCAGCCCAGCCAGGAGATCCAGTTCACCCCGGCCCGCGTGATCATGCAGGACTTCACCGGTGTGCCCTGTGTCGTGGACCTCGCCACCATGCGTGAGGCCGTCAAGGAGCTCGGCGGCGACGCGACGAAGATCAACCCCCTCGCGCCGGCCGAGCTGGTCATCGACCACTCCGTCATCGCCGACAAGTTCGGCACCAACGACGCGTTCGCGCAGAACGTCGAGCTGGAGTACGGCCGTAACAAGGAGCGCTACCAGTTCCTGCGCTGGGGCCAGACCGCCTTCGACGAGTTCAAGGTCGTCCCCCCGGGCACCGGCATCGTCCACCAGGTCAACATCGAGCACCTGGCCCGCACCGTCATGGTCCGTAACGGCCAGGCGTACCCCGACACCCTCGTCGGCACCGACTCGCACACCACCATGGTCAACGGCCTCGGTGTGCTGGGCTGGGGCGTCGGCGGCATCGAGGCCGAGGCCGCGATGCTCGGCCAGCCGGTCTCCATGCTCATCCCGCGCGTCGTCGGCTTCAAGCTGACCGGCGAGCTGCCGGCCGGCACCACCGCCACCGACCTTGTGCTGACCATCACCGAGATGCTGCGCAAGCACGGCGTCGTCGGCAAGTTCGTCGAGTTCTACGGTGAGGGCGTCGCCGCCACCTCCCTCGCGAACCGCGCCACCATCGGCAACATGTCGCCGGAGTTCGGCTCCACCGCCGCGATCTTCCCGATCGACGAGGAGACGCTGAAGTACCTGCGTCTGACCGGTCGTGACGCGCAGCAGGTCGCGCTCGTCGAGGCGTACGCCAAGGAGCAGGGCCTCTGGCTCGACCCGGCCGCCGAGCCCGACTTCTCCGAGAAGCTGGAGCTCGACCTCTCCACGGTCGTCCCCTCCATCGCCGGCCCGAAGCGCCCGCAGGACCGCATCGTCCTCGCGAACGCCAAGGCACAGTTCGCCCAGGACGTCCGCAACTACGTGGACTGCGTCGACGAGGCGGGCAAGGAGTCCTTCCCGGCCTCCGACTCCCCGGCCATCGGTGCGGCCGGCCCGACGAACCCGGTCACCGTCACCGCCCCCGACGGCACCACGTACGAGCTGGACCACGGCGCCGTCACCGTCGCCGCGATCACGTCCTGCACCAACACCTCGAACCCGTACGTCATGGTCGCCGCGGCGCTCGTGGCGAAGAAGGCCGTCGAGAAGGGCCTGACCCGCAAGCCGTGGGTCAAGACCACCCTCGCCCCGGGCTCGAAGGTCGTCACCGACTACTTCGACAAGGCGGGCCTGACCCCGTACCTCGACAAGGTCGGTTTCAACCTCGTCGGCTACGGCTGCACCACCTGCATCGGCAACTCCGGCCCGCTGCCGGAAGAGGTTTCCAAGGCGGTCAACGAGCACGACCTGGCCGTGACCTCGGTGCTCTCCGGCAACCGTAACTTCGAGGGCCGGATCAACCCCGACGTCAAGATGAACTACCTGGCGTCCCCGCCGCTGGTCGTCGCGTACGCCATCGCCGGTTCGATGAAGGTCGACATCACCAAGGACGCCCTCGGCGTCGACCAGGACGGCAAGCCCGTCTTCCTCGCCGACATCTGGCCGTCCGAGGCCGAGGTGAACGACGTCGTCGCCAACTCCATCGGCGAGGACATGTTCAACAAGTCCTACCAGGACGTCTTCGCGGGCGACGCCCAGTGGCAGGCGCTCTCGATCCCCACCGGCAACACCTTCGAGTGGGACGCCGAGTCCACCTACGTCCGTAAGCCCCCTTACTTCGAGGGCATGACGATGGAGACGACGCCGGTCGAGGACATCACCGGCGCCCGCGTCCTCGCCAAGCTGGGCGACTCGGTCACCACCGACCACATCTCCCCGGCCGGTGCGATCAAGGCCGACACCCCGGCCGGCAAGTACCTCACGGAGCACGGCATCGAGCGCCGTGACTTCAACTCCTACGGCTCGCGCCGTGGCAACCACGAGGTCATGATCCGCGGCACGTTCGCCAACATCCGTCTGCGCAACCAGATCGCGCCGGGCACCGAGGGCGGCTTCACCCGCGACTTCACGCAGGCCGACGGCCCCGTGTCGTTCATCTACGACGCCTCGCAGAACTACCAGGCCGCCGGCACCCCGCTCGTCATCCTGGCGGGCAAGGAGTACGGCTCCGGCTCGTCCCGCGACTGGGCGGCCAAGGGCACCGCGCTCCTGGGCGTCAAGGCCGTCATCGCCGAGTCCTACGAGCGCATCCACCGCTCGAACCTCATCGGCATGGGCGTCCTCCCGCTCCAGTTCCCGGAGGGCCACACCGCCGAGACCCTCGGCCTCACCGGCGAGGAGACCTTCTCCTTCACCGGCGTGACCGAGCTGAACGACGGCACCACCCCGCGCACCGTCAAGGTCACCACCGACACCGGTGTGGAGTTCGACGGTGTCGTCCGCATCGACACCCCCGGTGAGGCGGACTACTACCGCAACGGCGGCATCCTGCAGTACGTGCTCCGCAGCCTGATCCGCAAGTAGGCATCAGCGGCAGTACGGCGAGAGGGCCGCACCCCCGGCGACGGGGGTGCGGCCCTCTCTCATGATGTGGGGGTGACTACCGGGCTCAGTAGAGCAGTCGGTAGGTGCTCCAGCCGCCACCGATCTTCACGCGCGCCTTGAACGGCGAAGCCGCGTTGCCGGTGCCGGAGTAGCGCCAGAGGACGCCGTCCTTGTCACGGGCGAGCAGGTCGGCCCTGCCGTCGTAGTCGAGGTCGCCCGTCGAGATGAGCGTGTTGTACGCGCCCCAGCCGCTGCCGATCTTGGTGCGGGCGGCGAAGGGGGCCTTGTAGTTGCCGGTGCCCTTGTAGAGCCACAGGACGCCGGACTTGTCCTGGGCGACGAGGTCGTGCTTTCCGTCGCCGCTCAGGTCGCCGTTGCCCGCGATCTGGCTGTACGCGTTCCAGCCGCTGCCGACCTTGTAACGGGTCGTCAGCTTGCCGTTGCCCGTGCCCAGGTAGAGGTAGAGCACGCCCGAGCCGTCACGGGCCAGCAGGTCGCCGGCTCCGGCGCCACCGAAGTTGCCCGCGGAGACGATCTTGTTGTAGATGTTCCAGCCGCTGCCGACCTGCGACCCGACACTCTTCCAGGGCAGGTACAGCAGGTGGCCGTAGTAGTCCCGCGCCCACAGGCCGTCGGTCATGGCGTCCGTGCCGTTGTTGACCTGGGCGAGGTCCTTGATGTCCGACCAGTTGTCGTCGCTGTTCGACTCGCGGGCGAGGAAGCCGCCCTTCTGGTTCTGCGTGTAGCCGTACGAGTTGCCGGCCTTGTCGATTCCGTACAGGGCGGACGACACGGTGGCAGCGGCGGCTGCTGCTGCCGCGGCGGGCTGCTGCGCGGAGTTGGCCGAGCTCGGAGCCACCGGGCTCGGGGAGTCGGCGGCGACGGCGGAGGTGCCGGTGCCGACGAGGGCGGCGGTGATCGCCGCGGCGGCCACGCGGGCGGCTATGCGTCTGTGCTTACGGCCAGAGGTTTTGGCCACGAAGTACTCCATGGATCTAGATGAAGGGTGGCCCGCCCGACCCAGGAGGGCGGACAGGCCACGGGTTTCATCCGAATCGTGTCATGACTTCGGTCGCGAAACCTTCACTTTTTGATCAGAAGACAAGACGGTAGGTGTTCCAGCCACCGGTCCCGATCAGCGCGCGGGTGCCGTACGGCGCCGCGGCCTTGCCCGTGCCCTTGTAGAGGTACAGCGCACCCTTGGCGTCGCGGCCGACGAGGTCGGTCGTGCCGTCCAGGTCGATGTCGCCGGGGGCGAAGACGGTGTTGTACGCGTTCCAGCCACCGCCGACCTTGGTGCGGGCGGTGAACGGGGCCTTGTAGTTGCCGGTGCCCTTGTAGAGCCACAGGACGCCCGACTTGTCGGCGGCGACGATGTCGTTCTTGCCGTCACCGGTCAGGTCGCCGTTGCCCGCGAGCTGCGTGTACGCGTTCCAGCCACCGCCGACCTTGTACCGCTGGGTGACGGTGCCGTCGCCGTAACCCAGGTACAGGTACAGGTTTCCGGCGGCGTCGCGGCCGAGGAGGTCACCGGCCTCACCGCCGCCGAGGTTGCCCGCGGAGACGAGCTTGTTGTAGATGCCCCAGCCGTGACCGACGTTCTTGAGGTCGGAGTTGTCGTTGGCCGCGTAGCTGAGGACGCCCGCCGCGTTGGTCTGCCAGCGGCCGTCGGGGAGGCTGTCCGCGTTGCTGTCCACGAGGCCGAGGAACTTGGTGTCCTTCCAGCCCGTGTCGAACGGGACGCGGGCCTGCAGGCCGCCTTCGCCGTCCGGTGCGTAGTAGTACGAGGCGCCCGTGCTGTCCACGCCCGTGATGCCGTACAGGGGCGCGTCGCCCGTGTCCGCCGCGAAGGCGGAGGTGCCGGTGCCGATGAGGGCCGCGGTTATCGCGGCGGCGGCGACGCGGGTGGCTGCCCGCCCGGGCYGACGGSCGGAGATCTTGGCCACGTGTGTTCTCCATGGGTGGTGGGTCGAGGCGTGACGCGCCGCGGGATACGGGGACACGCCACGGAATTGAGGGTGATCCTTTCACGAGTCCCTCACGGCTCCAAGGGTTTGACGGAAAGGCGTCAAAGCGACATCTCCGCCCGTCCGCCCGGGCGTTGCGCCAGGGCCCCCAGGTCAGGGACGGGTCACGGAACGGGCCGCCGAGGGCTCGGCGGACCCCGCTGTGGTCAGCCGGTGAATGCCGTGCAACTGCGTCATCACATCCCGCAGCGACCGGCAGTCCCGCGGACCCGGGCCCGGCGCCGGCCGGGCGGTGCGGTGGCCGTCCTCCAGGGCGTCCGCCAGCACGGACAGCGCCGTCGTCACCCGCTCCGCCTCGCCGGACGAGGGCCGCGGCACCCCGTTCTCGACCCGCAGCGCGCACGCGGTCGCCGCGTCGACGACCAGCTCGGCGGCCACCGTCACCGCCGACCAGTCGTGGCGCCGCCCGCCGAACGGGCCCGGCAGCTCGGCCGCGACGGTCTCCGCGGCGGCCCGTGCCTCGGCCAGCGCCCGGTACGCGGCGCCGCGCAGCGCCAGCCCTTGCGCGTCGTCCCGCTGCCGGTCCCCGGCGTCGGCCCGCGGCCGTCCGTCCCCGGCGCCGCGCGGCTGCCGCCCACCCCCGGCGCCGCCCGGCAGCCCGTCCTCGGCCGGGTGCGGAGTGCCCAGGACATGGCGCAGATACCGCTCCGTGCAGCGCAGCGTGACGGCGAACCGGTGACCGACCCGTACCCGGGGGTCGGCCACCAGCGGCAGATGGCCGACGAGCAGCACGATGACGCAGGCCAGGAAGGTCTCCAGCAGCCGGGACGCCGCCGCCTCGGTGTCACCCGCGGTGTGCACGAACGACAGCACGAGCACGGTGATCACCGCGGTCTGGAACGCGAAGTGGCGGGTGGACAGGGGCACCAGGGCCCCGGCCACGACGACCGCCGCCACGACCACGGGCGCGCCGAGACCGCCGAGCGCGGCCATGAGGGCGACGAAGGAGAGGACTCCGGCGACGGTCCCGGCGAACCGGTTCACCACCCGGGAGAACAGCGGGCCCATGTCGGGCTTCACCAGGAACGCGGCGGTGGCGGGCAGCCAGTACCAGTGGTTCTCGTGCAGCAGCAGCGCGACGGCCGCCGTGACGGAGACACAGAGCGCCACCCGCAGCCCGTACTCACGCCCGGCGGAGGTGAACAGACCCGGACGGAGACCGGGGCGCGGGCCCACCGCACGGGCGTGCCCGGGGTCCTGCGGGGCGTGCGCACCGGCCGTCGTCCGGTCGAAGACCACCGCGGCCTCCAGCACCGCCCGGTCGAAGGCGAGCCGTTCGACCGTGTCCGGCGGCGGGCCCGGCAGGGTGCCCGCCGGTCCGCCGGAACGGACCGCCGCGGCGAGCCGCCGGGGGCCCTCGGCCACCGTCTCCGGGACGGGGCGGCCCTCCCACAGCAGCGCGATGCTCGCCTCGCAGAGCGCGACGCCGGAGCCGTACCTCTCGACGAGGGCGTGCTCCGTCCGGCCCGACCGGCGGGGCCACGGCAGCAGCCGCATCAGGCGCAACGCCTCGTCGGCCTGCTGCTGCGCGGCGACCAGAGTGCGCCGGGCGGGGGCCGCACCCGGTCCGCCGAGCGCGCCCAGTGCGTCCGCCAGCGCGTCGAACACGGCGGCGACGGCCTCGCGTTCACCGCTCCACCGGGTCGCACCCGGTGAGCGCGGGGCGCGCAGCAGCAGCCGCAGGAGGACGAGCCAGCCCGCGCCGGCGAGGAAGCACAGCGCCTTCAGCCACGCGGGACCGGCCAGCGGCATCCCCATGCCGATCGTCGTGGCGACGAGCATCTGGAGGGCGGCCGCCGACCACACGGCGCCCCTGGCGCTCAGCGCCCCGGAGACCCAGCCCACCATGAAGAGCACGGGGACCGCCGCCCACCGCCCCGTCGCGTCCGCGACCAGGGCGCCGACGAGCAGCCCCAGCGATCCGGCCGCGGCCGGCAGCCCTATGTGGACGAGACCCTTGCGACGGGTGCCTGGGCGGTCGTTGACCCCGGCGAGCATCGCCCCGAGCGCGGCGAGGACACCCGCCCCCGGCTGCCCGAGGGCGATACCCGCGCCGAGGAGGGGGCCGGCGCCGAGCGCGCCGCGCACCATCGCCGTGCGGGGCACCGGGGCGCGGCGCAGGCGAAGGACGTGGGTGAGCCAGGCGGGCGCGGGGCGCCGCCGTGGCCTCGTGCGGGCGGATCGGTCGGACCGGATGGACCGGATGGACCGGTCGGATCGGCGGTCGGACGGGACGGACCGGTCGGACGGGATGGATCGGTCGGACGGGATGGATCGGTCGGACCTGCGGTCGAGCCAGGTGGATCGGTCGAACCGGTCGGACCGGCGATCGAACCAGATGGATCGGATGGATCGGCCGCCGACCCCGATGGATGGGCCGTCGGGCCGGATGGATCGGCGGTCGGATCGGTCGGCCGGAACGTGCACCGCTTACCTCCTCGTTCACCGGCCGGACCACGGGTCCGGCGGCGGGTGGGGCGGGCAACGGCGGCCGCGTACACCGAACGTAACAGGGGGACTTGTCGGGCGGGCTGCGGTGATGTTTCGGGCGTGTGATCTTGCCGGACAGGCAGCCGCAGCGGACGAAACCCGCAGGTCGTCCGCGGGTGTGCGCGCGACGCGGACGGCCGAGGGCCTACGCTCGAAGGTCTGATGACGACGATCCGACCCACCTCGCCCGGCGCCAAGGCCGGAGCCGAGTCCGTGCGCCGCAACAACCTCGGCCTGGTCCTGCGTGCCGTCCTGGAGGAGGGCGAGGTGACCCGCGCCCGGGTGGCGGCCCGTGTCGGACTGACCCGGGCCGCGGTCTCCTCGCTCGTCGAGGAACTGCTGGAGCTCGACCACCTGACCGAGTCCGGCAAGACGTTCAGCGGAAGCGCGGGCCGCCCCGGCACCGTCCTGAAGGTGTCGGAGACCGGCCCGGCCGGGCTCGGCGTCGAGATCAACATCGACTACGTCTCCGTGTGCGCGGTTGGGCTCACCGGCACCGACCGGGTCCGCGTCACCGAGCACATCGACAACCGGAACACCCCGCCGGCCGAGGTCCTCGCCCACGCCGCCCGCCTCACCAACCGGGTCATCACCTCGACCGGCGAGCAGGGGCTGCGCGCCGTCGGCGTCGAACTGGCCCTGCCCGGCCTCGTCTCCGGCGGCATGGTCCGCCAGGCACCCAACCTGGGCTGGTACCGCGTCGCGGCCGAAGGCATCTTCGGCCAGGCACTCAGCACACTGCGGCCCGCCGGCCGGGCGCTGGCGGTCAGTTCCGACAACGAGGCCAATCTGGCGGCGCTGGCCGAGCTGTGGTTCGGCGGCCTCGGCGACGCCCGCGGGTTCCTCTACCTCACCGGCGAGATCGGCGTCGGCGGTGCGCTGGTGCTCCGGGGCGAACTGCTGCGGGGCGCCCACGGATTCGCGGGGGAGGTCGGGCACGTGGTCGTCGACCCGGACGGGCCGCTGTGCGGGTGCGGCGCCCGGGGCTGTCTCGAGCAGTACGCCGGTCAGGCGGCCCTGCTGCGGGCCGCCGGCATCGACCCGGCGGCGGGGGTGCGCGGACTCGGGGAGCTGGAGAAGCGGGCGAGATCGGACGACCCGGCCACGCTGGAGGTGCTGCGGGCGGCGGGGGACCGCATGGGCGTGGTGCTGGCCGGGGCGGTCAACCTCTTCGACCTGGACACCGTCGTCCTCGGCGGCGTCTACCGCGACCTGATGCCCTGGCTCGCCGGGGTGGCCCAGGCACAGCTCGCGGACCGGGTGGTCTCGGGCCGGTGGCGCAGCGACGGCGGCGGGCTGCGGGCCTCCTCGCTCTCCGGCGACGCCGCGCGAGGCGCGGCGGCGCGGGTGGTGCGCGGGGTCCTGGCGGACCCGGCGGCGTACGCGGCGCGCTGAAGGCCGGGGCACGTAACGCACTGCCCCCGTCCGCCTCGGGGCGAACGGGGGCAGGACCGGATGATGAGACCGGACCGGATGAGACCGGACCGGACCGGGCCGGACTACTTCCGGTGCGCCGCGATCAGCTCCTGATACCAGCGGTAGCTGTCCTTCGGCGTGCGCTCCAGCGTGTCGTAGTCGACCCGGATGATCCCGAACCGCTTCGCGTACCCGAGTGCCCACTCGAAGTTGTCCAGCAGCGACCAGACGTAGTAGCCGCGCACCTCGACGCCCGCGTCCATCGCCGCTCGCAGCGCCGTCAGGTGCGTCTGGAGGTACTCGACACGGTCCGCGTCGTGCACCGAGCCGTCGGCGTCCACGGTGTCGAACTCCGCCGAGCCGTTCTCCGTGATGTGCACCGGCGGCAGCGCGTCGCCGTACGTCTGCTTCAGCGCGGTCAGCAGGTCGGTGAAGGACTCGGGCACGACCGGCCAGTTCATCGCCGTCTTGCGGACGCCCCGGTACTCGCCCTCGCTGTAGCGGTTGTCCGTGGCGACCCGCAGGGCCGGGTCGGCCTCGCGGTGCGGGGCGGCGGCGACCACGATGGGGCGGTAGTAGTTGATGCCCAGGAAGTCCATCGGCTGGGAGATCAGCTCCAGGTCGCCCTCGCGCCGGAAGTCCTGCGCGGTGATGAGCTCGCCCCAGGTCTCCTCCTCGGTGGACGGGTAGCGGCCCGCCAGGATCGGCTCGGTCCACACGAGGTTGTGCTGGGTGTCCGCGCGGACGACTGCGGCGAGGTCGGCGTCCGACTCGGTGGCCGGGACGTTGCGGTCCAGGTTGAGCGTGATGCCCGCCTCGCGGACCCCCGCCGCGCGCAGCGCGGTCATCGCGTGGCCGTGGCCGACGAGCAGGTGGTGCGCGGCGGCCAGGGCGCCGCGGCCCTCCTTGGCGCCCGGTGCGTGCCGGCCCACCGAGTAGCCGAGGAAGGCGCTGCACCACGGCTCGTTCAACGTGATCCAGCGCGGCACCCGGTCACCCAGGTGCTCGGCCATGATCGCCGTGTACTCACCGAAGCGCTCCGCGGTCTCGCGTACCCGCCAGCCGCCCTTGTCCTCCAGGGCCTGCGGCAGGTCCCAGTGGTAGAGGGTGGCGGCCGGCTCGATGCCCGCCTCGAGGAGCTCGTCGACCAGCCGGGAGTAGAAGTCCAGGCCCTTGGCGTTGACCGCACCGCTGCCCTCGGGCTGGATGCGCGACCAGGCTATGGAGAAGCGGTAGGAGTCCACGCCGAGGTCACGCAGCAGTGCCACGTCCTCGGGGTAGCGGTGGTAGTGGTCGCACGCGACGTCGCCCGTGTCACCGCCGTCGGTCTTCCCCGGCGTGTGGCTGTAGGTGTCCCAGATGGACGGCCCGCGGCCGTCTTCATCCACGGCGCCCTCGATCTGGTACGAGGCCGTGGCCGCGCCGAAGACGAAACCGGGCGGGAAGACCGGGAAGTCACTCATGGAAACCCTTACTTGACCGAGCCGCCGGTGATTCCGGCGGCGATGTATTTCTGGGACAGGACGAGCAGGACCGCGGCGGGCACGGCCGAGAGGACCGAAGCCGCCATGACCGAACCCCAGTCACCGACGTGGGCGCCGATGTACTGGTAGATGCCCAGTGTGATCGGTTTGACGTCGTCCGTGGTGTTCAGGGTCAGCGCGAACATGAAGTCGCTCCACGCGTACAGGAACGAGAACAGCCCTGCGGTGATGAGCGAGTTGCGGCTCATCGGCAGGACGACCTGGATGAACGTACGGATGCGGCCGGCGCCGTCGACCTCGGCGGCCTCGATGACCTCGCGCGGGATGGACACCATGAACGAGCGCATCAGCACGATCGCGAACGGGATGCCCAGCGAGGCGTCCGCCAGCATCAGGCCGAAGTAGGAGTTGACCAGGCCGAGGTCCACGTACGCGCTGTACAGGGCGTTCGCGATGACGATGCCCGGCACCATCTGGGTGATGAGCGTGCCGAAGACGATCGTCTTGCCGCCGCGCAGGTTGAACTGCGCCAGGCCGTACGCCGCCGGTGCGGAGATCGCCAGGCAGATCGCCACGGCGCCGAGCGCCACGGCCAGCGAGGTCAGCAGGTTGCCGCCCTGCTCGGTGAAGGCGGAGGTGAAGCCGGAGAAGTCCACGCCGCTCGGGACCGGGCCGACGTCGACCAGGCTGGCGTCCGGCTGCAGCGCGGTGTTGATCATCCAGTACAGCGGGAACAGCATCACCGCGAGGATGACGACGCCGAGGACGGTCGCTCCCCAGCGGCGCTTTTGCCGGTGGACGGCGGGAGCCGGGGCGGCGGGGATCTGGGTGGTGGTCGCCATGCCGGTCACTTCCCCTCGTTGCGGTTGACCCGCAGGTAGAACACCGCGAAGACGGCGGAGATCAGGATCAGGATGTTGCCGACCACGGCACCGGCCCCGAAGTCCATCTGGACGAAGGAGTTCTGGTACGTGAGCGTGCCGAGCGTCTGCGTGGAGTCGGCGGGCCCGCCGTCGGTGAGGGCGAGGACCAGGTCGAGGATCTTCACCGTCGACATGAAGCCGAGCACCAGCACCACGGTGATGACGGGCTTGAGCATGGGCAGGGTGACCGAGCGGAACGTACGCCAGGCGGACGCGCCGTCGAGCGAGGCGGCCTCGTTCAGCTCCTTGGGGACCTCCTGGAGGCCGCCGTACAGGATCACCATGTTGAACGGGATGCCGATCCAGATGTTCACCAGGATCACCGAGATCAGCGCCATGCTGGTGCTCGTCAGCCACGGCGTGTCGCCGGGGAGGCCGATGGTGCCCAGGAAGGAGTTGAGGACGCCGGTGTCCTGGTCGAAGATGCGCCGCCACACGATGCCGGAGACGACCATCGGGACGAGCCACGGCAGCAGGATCAGCGAGCGCAGGATCCCGTTCAGCGGGAAGCGGCGGGTGAAGAAGACGGCGAGGCCCAGGCCGATGCAGAACTGGCCGACGAGCGATCCGATCGTGAACAGGATCGTCTGCCACAGGGCCTTGCCGAACAGCCCGTCGTTGAAGACGTTGCTCCAGTTGTCGAAGCCGTTGAACGGCGCGTCGCCGGTGAAGAAGGTGGACGGCGAGTAGTCCTGGAAGCTCATCACGATGTTGCGGACGAGCGGGTAGCCGAAGAACAGCGCCATGAAGATCACGGCGGGGGCGATGAACCCCCACTGGGCGAGCGTACGGCGCCGTTTGGCGCTCCGCGGGTTCACCGGCTTCTTGACCGCACCGGCCGCGGGGGCCTTCGGGTCGGCCGACAGCGCGGCGGCCGAGGCTGTGGTGGATGACATGGTTCGTTACCTCAGTTCCCGCTCGTGACCTGCTGCTGGGCACGCTTGAGCGCGGCCTCGCTGGACTCGCCGGTGAGCGCGGACTGGAAGGCGCTCTGCAGGGCCAGCGACACGGACGACCACTGCGCGCCGAGCTTCGCGGTACGCGAACGGGCCGTGGCGACCTGGTCGGCGAGTGCGGCCAGCTCCGGAGCCTTCGTACGCCAGACGGCGGCGGCCTTCTCGTTGGCCGGAACCATCCAGCTGTTGATCGCGTAGGTGATCTGCTCCTGCTCGCCCGACATGCAGCCGATGATCCGGGCGGCCATCTTCTCCCGCGCCTCGTCGCCGGTGTTGGGCACGGTCAGCACGCCGCCGCCCAGCGGACCCACCGAGTCGTCGCCGGCCTTCGGGACCGGGATCTGGGCGATGCCCCAGTTCAGACCCTTCTTGGAGTTGAGGGTCTCCACCTGCCACGGGCCGTTGATCATCATGGCGGCGTTGCCTGCCATGAACTGGTCGTTCACGTCCGCCTGGGTCCAGTTGACCGTCGACTTGGACAGCGAGCCGTCCTTGAGGAGGCTCTTCCAGTAGTCCAGCGCCCCGGCGACCTGCGGGCTGTCGAGCTTCGTCTCGTCGCCGCCGTTGGACCACATGAACGGGGTGAACTGGAAGACGCCGTCCTCCGCACCGCCCGCGCTGAGCGCGAGGCCGTACCGCTTGCCCTGGGTGAGCTTCTTCGCGGTCGCCTGCATCTCGGCCCAGGTAGTGGGCACCTCCAGGCCGGCCTTGGCGAGGGTGTCCTTGTTGTAGAACAGCGCCAGGGTGTTCACGGTGCGCGCGGCCCCGTAGTACTTCCCGTCGTACGAGCCGAAGTTGACGATGCCCTCGGGGATGTCCCGCGTGGTCAGACCGAGGTCCTTCAGCGGGATCAGCCCGCCCGCCTCGGCGAACGTCGGCATCTCGGAGGCGTCCAGCTGGAGCACGTCGGGCAGCGACTTCGAGGACGCCATCCGCAGGGCCTTCGTCATCACCTGCGAGGCGGGGACGCTCTGCTGCTCGATCTTCACCCCGAGCGTCTTGCTGCACCGGGCCAGCGTCTGGGCGTCCCAGCGGTGGTAGGACTCGTCGGTCGACGAGTTCATGACGGTGTACACGTCCGCATCCCGCTGCTGCCCGCAGCCGGACAGGACGACGCCGCCGACCAGCGCGGAGACGACGGTGAGCGGGACGATGACCCGCCGGTGATGACGGCGGCGCGGCTGGCGCATGCCGTCCGGAGAAGGTGCTGTCACGATGGTGCCCTTGCGTGAGAGGGGTGCCGGGCCCGGGGGGACCACTGTGTCCCGACGAGGTGGATCCGTCCGCCCGGGCGCGGGTCCGGCAGGCCCGCGCGCGGGGAGAGAGGGGTGTCCGGCGGCGACGGTCCGCGCCGGACACCCCGGTGGGGTCAGCTGACGCCGAGCAGGTGCTCCATGGCGAGCTGGTCGAGCGCCTCGAAGGCCATCGAGCGCTCGGCGGCGCCGTCCACGTCGAAGTCCTCGTACGCGGAACGGTCCGCGAGCAGGGCCTTGACGCCGTCGGCGGCGGTGGGCTGCGCCAGCTCGTCCAGGCGGGAGGCGGCCAGCGCCTCCTGGACGGCCGGGTCGGCGCGGAACGCCAGCGCGCGCTCCTTGAGGATCAGGTAGTTGCGCATGCAGTTCTTCGCGGACTCCCACACCCCGTCGATACCGTCGGTGCGCACCGGCTTGAAGTCGAAGTGCAGCGGGCCCGCGTAGTCCGAGCTCTCCAGCAGGTCGACGAGCCAGAAGGCCTGGCGCAGGTCGCCGGCGCCGAAGCGGAGGTCCTGGTCGTACTTGATGCCGGACTGGCCGTTGAGGTCGATGTGGAAGAGCTTGCCCGCCCACAGGGCCTGCGCGATGCCGTGCGCGAAGTTCAGCCCGGCCATCTGCTCGTGGCCGACCTCGGGGTTCACGCCGTACATCTCCGGGCGCTCCAGGCGCTCGATGAAGGCGAGGGCGTGGCCCACGGTCGGGAGCAGGATGTCGCCGCGCGGCTCGTTCGGCTTGGGCTCGATCGCGAACTTCAGGTCGTAGCCCTGGTCGACGACGTACTCGCCGAGCAGGTCGAACGCTTCCTTCATCCGGTCCAGCGCGACGCGCACGTCCTTGGCCCCGCCGGACTCGGCGCCCTCGCGGCCGCCCCAGGCGACGTACGTCTCGGCGCCCAGCTCGACGGCGAGGTCGATGTTGCGGATGACCTTGCGCAGCGCGAAGCGGCGGACGTCGCGGTCGTTGGCGGTGAAGCCGCCGTCCTTGAAGACGGGGTGCGTGAACAGGTTCGTGGTGGCCATGGGGACCTTGAGACCGGTGCGGTCCAGGGCGCCCTTGAAGCGCGCGATGATCGCGGCGCGCTCGGAGTCCGAGGATCCGAACGGGATCAGGTCGTCGTCGTGGAACGTCACACCGTGCGCGCCGAGTTCCGCGAGGCGCTCGACGGACTCGACCGGGTCCAGGGCGGGGCGGGTGGCGTCACCGAAGGGGTCGRTGCCTCGCCAGCCGACGGTCCAGAGCCCGAAGGTGAACCGGTCGGCGGGGGTGGGGGTGAAGCGATTCGACATTCTGCTGCCTCTTCGACATGGCCCGGGCGGCTGCTCTGCCGTCCGACCGATTTGTTTGCTGGCAGTACTAATACGGCATCTCGGCGTTTGTTTCTAGACCACTTCTGTGACACATGCGTCACATAGGGACAACGTGGCAGCCCTTCATGGGGTCTTGCGGCCCAGGCGGGGCGGGGTTTGAGTGGCTCCCGGAGGCGTCGAAGCGCTTCGAAGAATTATTTGTTTTGTGTACGATCAAAATCGGGACCCACAGGAACGAGGTACGACATGCCGTCGCGACCAGCCAGCATCCCGGCCACCGCACCGGTATCGGCCGTCATCGGCGTGGACAGCTCCACGCAGTCCACCAAGGCCGCCGTCGTCGACGCCGCCACCGGCCGGCTCCTCGCCGTGGGCCGCGCCCCGCACACCGTGACCGGCCACGGCGGTGCCCGCGAGAGCGACCCCGAGCAGTGGTGGCAGGCCCTGCGCACGGCCGTCGCCGCCGCCCTCGCCGAAGCCGGCCTGGACCCGGCCGCCGTCACCGGGATCGCCGTGGCGGGCCAGCAGCACGGCCTGGTGACGCTCGACGCCGACGGCCGCCCGCTGCGCCCCGCCCTCCTGTGGAACGACACCCGCTCCGCCCCGCAGGCCGCCGCCCTCACCGCCGCACTCGGCCGGGAGGCATGGCTGGACCGCACCGGCACGGTCCCCGTCGCCTCGATGACCGCCGCCAAGTGGATGTGGCTCCGCGAGAACGAACCGGCCACCGCCGCCGCGACCGCCGCCGTCCGCCTCCCGCACGACTTCCTCACCGAACGGCTGACCGGCGCCGCCGTCACCGACCCCGGCGACGCCTCCGGCACCTGCTGGTACGACCCCGCCACCCAGGCGTACGACCCCGAGCTGCTCGCCCTCACCGGCATCCGCGCGGACATGCTGTCCACGGTCGCCGCCACCGGAGCCACCCGCGCCGGACACCTCACCGCCGAAGCAGCCCGCACTCTCGGCCTGCCCGCCGGCATCCCCGTCGCCGCCGGCACCGGCGACAACATGGCCGCCGCCGTGGGCCTCGGCCTCGGCGCCGAAGGGCTCCTCGACCACCCCGTCGTCAGCCTCGGCACCTCGGGCACCGTCTTCGCCGCCACCCGCAACCGCCCGCACTCCGCGCTCCTCGCCGGATTCGCCGCCACCGACGGCACCCGCCTCCCGCTGGGCTGCACCCTGAACTGCACCCTCGCCGTGGACAAGGTCGCCGAGCTGCTCGGCCTGGAGCGGGAGGACGCCGCACCCGGCGGCGAGGCCGTGCTGCTGCCCTTCCTGGACGGTGAACGCACCCCGGACCTCCCGGCCGCCTCCGGGCTCCTGCACGGGCTGCGGCACGACACGACCCGGCAGCAGATCCTCGGCGCCGCCTACGAGGGCGCGGTCGTCGCCGTCCTGCGGGCCCTGGAGGAGCTGCCGCTCGACGCGCCCGACGCGCCGCTGCGCCTGATCGGCGGGGGAGCGAAGGGCACGATGTGGGTGGAGACCGTGCGACGCCTGTCCGGGCGTGCGGTGATCCTTCCGGACTCCGGCGAGCTGGTCGCCCTGGGCGCGGCCGCCCTCGCCGCGGGCGCCGCCACCGGCCGCGACCCGGTGGCCCTGGCGACGGAGTGGGGCACCGGCGAGGGCCGGGAACTGCCCGCCGTGCCCCGGGACACGGCCACCTGGGACCGGGTGACCTCGGTCCTGGACCGGGCGGCACCCGCACTCCTGACGACGAACCCCTGAACAACGCACCCCTGACGACACCCCGCAGCACGCCCCCCGTACCACCGCCTAAGGAAGACCCCCCATGAAGTTCACCGACGGCTTCTGGCAGATGCGAGACGGTGTGAACGCCTCGTACGCCACCGAGATCCGCGACCTCCGCCTCGACGCCGACCGCCTCACCGCCCAC
The DNA here is from genome assembly GCF_008042275.1 of Streptomyces sp. OR43. Taxonomy (GTDB): domain Bacteria; phylum Actinomycetota; class Actinomycetes; order Streptomycetales; family Streptomycetaceae; genus Streptomyces. Next base: position 4,108,181 of record NZ_RDBK01000043.1, read on the forward strand.
GCCGCCGTCAAGCGCGTGACGCGGCGCGGGGACACCCTCAACGCCCCCCTGATCACGGTGGAGGCGTACGCCGCCGCGGAGGGCGTCATCGGCGTCCGCGTCACCCACCTCGCGGGCAAGCGCCGCCCCGGCCCCGAGTTCGGCCTCCCCGGCGCCGTCGGCGACACCGCGGCCACCACCCGCGAAGAAGGCCCCATCGCCGAGCTCACCAGCGGACCGCTCACGCTCCGCCTGCCCACCGAGGGCGGCTTCGGCCTTGAGTTCCTGGACGCGGACGGCCGGCTCCTGACCGCCGCCGGCCGCAAGGGCACCGCCTTCGCGACCGTCCAGGACGGCGGCCACCACATGTTCGCCCAGCTCGGCCTCGGCGTCGGCGAGACGATCCACGGACTCGGCGAGCGGTTCACCCCGTACGTCAAGAACGGCCAGGTCGTCGACATGTGGCAGGCCGACGGCGGGACCAGCAGCGAGCAGGCGTACAAGAACGTCCCGTTCTACCTCTCCTCGCGCGGCTACGGCGTCTTCGTCAACCACCCCGGCAAGGTCTCCTTCGAGGTCGGCTCCGAGGCCGTCGGACAGGTGCAGTTCAGCGTCGAGGACCAGACGCTGGAGTACTTCGTCGTCGCCGGCCCCACGCCCAAGGACGTCCTCACCCGCTACACCGCGCTCACCGGCCGCCCGGCCCTGCCGCCGGCCTGGTCGTTCGGCCTCTGGCTGACCACCTCGTTCACCACCGACTACGACGAGGCGACCGTCACCTCGTTCGTGGACGGCATGTCCGAGCGCGGCATCCCGCTCTCCGTCTTCCACTTCGACTGCTTCTGGATGCGCGAGTACCAGTGGTGCGACTTCGAATGGGACCCGCAGACCTTCCCCGACCCGGAGGGCATGCTCGCCCGGCTCAAGGACAAGGGCCTGAAGATCTGCGTCTGGATCAACCCGTACATCGCGCAGAAGAGCGCCCTGTACGCGGAAGGGGCGGAGAAGGGCTACTTCGTCCTCACGCCCGAGGGCGACATCTGGCAGTGGGACAAGTGGCAGGCCGGCATGGCGCTGGTCGACTTCACCAACCCCGAGGCCACCGCCTGGTTCCAGGCCAAGCTGAAGACCCTCCTCGACCAGGGCGTCGACGGCTTCAAGACGGACTTCGGCGAGCGCATCCCGACCGACGTCGTCTGGCACGACGGCTCCGACCCGGAGCGCATGCACAACTACTACACGCACCTGTACAACAAGGCCGTCTTCGAACTCCTGGAGAAGGAGCGCGGCCAGGGCGAGGCGGTCCTGTTCGCCCGTTCCGCCACCGCCGGCGGCCAGCAGTTCCCGGTCCACTGGGGCGGCGACTGCTGGTCCTCCTTCGGCGCCATGGCCGAGTCCCTTCGCGGCGGCCTCTCCCTGTCCCTCTCCGGCTTCGGATTCTGGAGCCATGACATCGGCGGCTTCGAGGGCACCCCGGACCCGGCGGTCTTCAAGCGCTGGCTCGCCTTCGGCCTGCTCTCCTCGCACAGCCGTCTGCACGGCTCCTCGTCCTACCGGGTGCCGTGGGAGTTCGGCGACGAGGCCGTCGCGGTCGCCAAGCAGTTCACCGAGCTGAAGCACCGCCTCATGCCGTACCTGTACGGAGCCGCCGTCGAGGCACACCGCACCGGCGTCCCCACCATGCGCCCGATGCTGCTGGAGTTCCCCGAAGACCCGGCCACCCGCACGGTGGACCGCCAGTACCTGCTGGGCCCCGACCTCCTCGTGGCGCCGGTCTTCAGCGAGGACGGCCAGGTCGAGTACTACGTCCCCGAGGGCACCTGGACCCACTTCCTGACCGGCGAGACCGTCACCGGCCCCGCCTGGCACCAGGGCACGTACGGCTTCGACAGCCTCCCGCTGCTGGTCCGCCCCGGCGCGGTCCTGCCGATGGGCGCCGACGCCTCCCGCCCCGACGCGGACTGGACGCAGAACCTCCAGCTGCGCGTGTACGCCCCCGAGGGCCTCGGCGACTTCAGCCGCACGGTGACGGTCCCCGACCTCACGGGCGCCCCGGCCGCCACGTACGAACTGGTCCGCGAGGGCGGCACGCTCCGCGTCACGGCTGACACGGACCGGCCGTACGAGGTCGTGGTCGTCGGCGACGCGGCGCTGGAGGTCGTCAAGGGCTGACTGATCCCCTTTCCCGCCCGGGGSACGTCCCCCGGGCGGGAAAGCGGTTGACCCGGCTGCCGCCGCCGAGGTCGTATGGCGGGCGACCGAGATCACCCTCCAGGACGGTAGTGATGCACGCCGACGAACCCCGTACCGACGCCTCGCTGGTGCACCGGCTGATCGCCGCGCAGTTCCCGCAGTGGTCCGGCCTCCCCGTCGAGCGCGTCGGTGCCGCCGGAACCGCCAACGCGATGTACCGCCTCGGTGACGACCTGGTCGTCCGCCTCCCGCGCACCGCCGGATCGGCCGACGACATCGCCGGCGAGCACCACTGGCTGCCGCGCCTCGCGCCCTCGCTCCCGGTCGCGATCCCCGTGCCGCTGGGTGCGGGCGTGCCCGGCGAGGGCTATCCACACCCCTGGTCCGTCTACGGCTGGCTCGACGGGAGCTGCCCGGTGGTCGGCGACACCGCCGAAGCCGCCCCGCTCGCGCGGGACCTGGCCCGCTTCGTCACCGCACTCCACCGCATCGACCCCACGGACGCACCCCCGTCCTACCGCAGCGAAACCCTGGCCGCCCGGAACTCCGCAGTCCGCGGGGCCCTTGCGGACCTGCGCACCGAGATCGACACGGCAGCGGCCGCCGAGATCTGGGAGACGGCCCTGCGCGCCCCCGCGCCGACCGGGCCGCCCGTCTGGATCCACGCCGACCTGCAACCCGGGAACATGCTGACGGCCGACGGCCGGCTCACCGCCGTCATCGACTTCGGCTGCCTCGGGCTCGGCGACCCGGCCGTCGACCTGATCGTCGCCTGGTACGTACTGCCCGCCGCGGCGCGCGACACCTTCCGCGCCGCCGTGGAGGCGGACGACGCCGCCTGGACGCGGGGTGTCGGCTGGGCCCTGTCGATCGCACTGATGGAGCTCCAGTACTACCGGGAGACCAACGCGTTCATGGCCGACACCGCACGCCACGTCATCGCGGAGATCCTCGCCGGCCACCGCCCGCCCGCATAGCCGCATCCGGGCACTCCCGGGCGCGCCCGCCCGCCTCACCAAGGCAAGGAATGCGATCGTGGCACAGCGGGTTCGCACCATCGACAGCACGTGAGCGGTAACAGCACTGAGAGCGGATGGCCTTCACATGGGCGAGTTGATCCTGATCCGGCACGGCGAGACCGAGTGGTCCCGGAACGGACAGCACACGAGCCACACCGATCTGCCCCTGACGCCCCTCGGCGAACGCCAGGCCCGCGCCCTCGCCCCCTTGCTCGCCGACCGCGACATCGCGCTCACCCTGGTCAGTCCCTCGGTCCGGGCCCGGCGCACCGCCGAACTCGCCGGCCTCGCCGCGCCCCGCATCACACCCGAGCTGCGCGAGTGGGACTACGGCGGCTACGAGGGCGTCACCACCCACGAGATCCACCGCACCCGCCCCGACTGGAACCTCTGGACCGACGGCGTCACGGCGGGCCCCGAGGCGCACCCGGGCGAAACCCCCACAGCGGTCGGCGAACGGGCCGACCGGATCCTGGCCGAGGTCCGGGAAGCCGCCGCGCGGGCCGGGGACGAGGACATCGCTCTCGTCGCCCACTCCCATTTCCTGCGCGTCCTGACCGCCCGCTATCTGGGCCTGACCCCGGCTGAGGGCACGCTCTTCCAGCTCGCCACGGGCGCGGTGTCCCGGCTCGGCAGGGAGCACGGCCAGCCGGTCATCACGGCGTGGAACGTGACCCTGCCGGAGAGCCTGTTTCCCGCGGCGGTTCCGGACACCCCGGAACACGTCTGAGTACGCGCCTCAGAGCGTGCCGTTCCCGACGGCCGCGACGAAGGGGGCCCAGCGCTCCCGCGCGAAGGTGAGCGCCGGCCCTTCGGGGCCGGCCTTGCTGTCGCGTGGTGCTCATGGCGTCGCGAACTCCTTCGCCGCCGGGACGATCCGGCGCAGGGATGCCTCCGGCGACAGCGCGGCAGCCCTGGCCCAATCGTATGCGGCACCGTACTGCTCCACCAGCAGCGGTTCTTCCACGAGTTGGCCGCTGTAAGCGCTCTCCGTGTAGACCACGGCCGGACTGTCGGTGAACTGCATCAGCAGCATGGACGCGTGCAGGAACGGATGTGCTCCGGCAGAGAAGGGAAGAGCAGCCCCGTGAATCATGGCCCACAGAACCGGCGCTGACGGTGAGTCGAGGAGCTGTGCGCGCTCCATGCGCGCCGTGACATGGCCTTCGACGACTTTCGTGGTGGCGTAGGGATGGGCGGCCCGGGTGAGCGCTCGCGCGTACCGCTCGGTCTGCAACAGGCGCGGCGTAACTCGGCACCGCGAAGGCGCGGGGATCGGTGTACGGGTCCAGGTCCTTCGGCTGCGGCATGGCACGGAATGTAGCGGCTGCCCAGGGCCCCGCCCCCTGATCGGCGCGGATCCATCCGCACGGGAGAACCACGACCGGCCGGCACCCCGCGAGGAGGTACCGGCCGGCCGTGACGGAGCGCGGATCAGGAGATCAGCTCCACCTCCGCGAGCGTCGACTCACCGCTGAGCACCAGCCGGTAGTGCGCGTACGAACCGCGCGCGTTCACCGTGAAGGCCCTCGTCTGCTTGTCCCAGGCGAACGACTGGCCGGACCGCTTGTCGAGGTCCTTCCACGTCGTGCCGTCCGGCGAACCCTGCAGCACCCAGCCGCTCGGCGCCGCGGCGGCCTTGCCCGACGTCAGCGTGTACTGGACCGCGTTCGTCGCCGAGGGGACCGGCAGCTCCACCGCGGAGACGGCGGCCGTCGTGGCCGAGGTGTTGTCGAACAGCGCGCCCTCGCCCTTCAGGACGTCCTTGCTCGGCGTCGGCACCTGGTCGTCCTTGGTGATCGAGACCGGGGCGGCGTCCTTGCCGGTGCCCCAGGCGGACGGCTCCGGGCCCATGTCGAACTCCAGCACCCCGCCCTTGGCCAGCAGGTCGTGCGGCAGCGAGGTGGAGGCCCACTTCTTGCCGTTGACCTTCAGGCCCTGCACGTAGATGTTCTTCGCGCTGTTCTTCGGCGCCTTGACGACCAGGTCGTGGCCGTTCTCCAGGTGCACGGTGGTCTTGGTGAACAGCGGCGAGCCGATCGCGTACTCACCACTGCCCATGACCAGCGGGTAGAAGCCGAGGGAGGAGAAGAGGAACCAGGCCGACTGCTCGCCGTTGTCCTCGTCGCCGTGGTAGCCCTGGCCGATCTCGCTGCCCGTGTACAGACGGCTCAGGACCTCGCGGACCTTCTCCTGCGTCTTGTACGGCTGCGAGGCCGCGTCGTACATGTACGTGACGTGGTGCGCGACCTGGTTGCTGTGGCCGTACTGGCCCATCCGTACGTCACGGGCCTCCGTCATCTCGTGGATGACGCCGCCGTAACTGCCGACGAACTCGGGGCCCGCCGTCTCGGGGGTGGAGAAGTACGTGTCCAGCTTCTTGGCCAGACCGTCCCGGCCGCCGTACAGGTTGGCGAGGCCCTTGCTGTCCTGCGGAGCGGTGAAGGCGTAGCCCCAGCCGTTGGTCTCCGTGTAGTCGTAGCCCCAGACCCGCGGGTCGTACTGGTCGGACGGGAGGCGCCAGCCGCCCTTGGCGTCCTTGCCCTGGAAGAAGCCCGCCTTGTCGTCGAAGAGCTCGACGTAGTTACGGGCCCGGTTCAGGAAGTACGCGGACTCGTCCTTGTAGTGCTGCTTGTGCGTCTTCTTGTAGAGCGCCTGGCCCATCTGCGCGATGCCGTAGTCGTTGAGGTAGCCCTCCAGCGACCAGGACAGGCCCTCGTGGGTCGAGGTGTTGGCGTACCCGGCGAACGGGGACGTCTCCATGCCCTTGCGGCCGACGCCCGAGGACGGCGGGACGACCTTGGCGTTCTTCAGGGCGGCGTCGTACGCGGCCTCCGCGTCGAAGTCCACGCCCTTGACGTACGCGTCCGCGAACGCGACGTCCGAGGAGGTGCCCGTCATCAGGTCCGAGTAGCCGGGGGAGGACCAGCGGGAGATCCAGCCGCCGTCCTTGTACTGCTGGACGAAGCCGTCGACCATCTCGCCGGCCTTCTTCGGCGTGAGGAAGGAGTACGCCGGCCACGTCGTCCGGTAGGTGTCCCAGAAGCCGTTGTTGACGTACACCTTGCCGTCGACGATCTTCGCGCCGGTGTGTGTCGGGGTGTCCGAGCCGACCTGCGGGGAGAAGGGGGAGGCGTACTTGTCCTTCTCCCCGACCTTCTCGAAGCCCGAGTTCGGGTAGAGGTACAGCCGGTACATGCTGGAGTACAGCGTGGTCAGCTGGTCGGCGGACGCGCCCTCGACCTCGATCTTGCCCAGCAGGTCGTCCCAGGCGTTCTGCGCCTTGTCCTCGACCCGTGCGAAGGAGCGCGAGGCGGGGATCTCGGCGGCGAGGTTCTGCTTCGCCTGGTCGATGCTGATCAGCGAGGTCGCGAGCCGCAGGTTGACGGTGCGGTCCTTGCCCGCGTCGAAGCGCAGGTAGCCCGTGACGTCGTCACCGCCGCCGCCGGAGAGCTTGCCGCTGCCGGTGACGGGGGCGTCGAAGACGCCGTATACGAAGAGCCGGGTGGCACCGGTCGAGCCGCCGCTCTTCACGTCGGAGAAGCCCGTGAAGGAGCTCGTCCCCGGGTCCAGGGTCAGACCGCCGTCGTTGGAGACGTTGTCGAAGACCATGCTCGCGTCCTTGCCCGGATACGTGAACCGCATCCGTGCCGCGTGGTCGGTCGGCGTCATCTCGGCCTTGAGACCGTTCTCGAACGTCACCCCGTAGTAGTGGGGCCTCGCCGTCTCGTTCTCGTGCTTGAACGGCAGCGCGCGCGCCGTGCGCGAGGCGTCCGGGGTGCCGGAGACCGCCGACGGCATCAGCTGGAAGGTCTGCCGGTCGCCCATCCAGGGGCTCGGCTCGTGACTGGCGCTGAAGGCCTGCAGGGTGGGCAGGTTGTCGTCGTTGTTGCCGCGCGCGTAGTCGTACAGCCAGCTGGTCGACCCGGCGTTGGTGACCGGAGTCCAGAAGTTGAAGCCGTTGGGGACCGCGGTGGCGGGGAAGTTGTTGCCCCGCGAGAAGCCGCCGCTGGAGTTGGTGCCGCGGACGGTCGAGGCGTAGTCCGAGAGGTGCTTCTTTCGCTTCTCGGGCGCCTTCGGGGCGATCGTGACGTCGTCGATCCAGCCCTGGAACTTCGACGGGCCCTTGGGGGAGTCGTACGCGACGAGGATCCGGTCGACGGTCCTGCCGGCCGCGACCGTGCCGATCCGTGCGTCGACCTTGTTCCACTGGTTGACGTACAGCCGCTTGGCGTCGGCCTGGCCGCCGGGGGTCAGCAGCCCGCCGTTGGTGTCGGTGGCGCGCAGGTCGCTGAGATAGGTGCCGTCCGTGAACGCGAGGTCGACCGCGATGTGCGTGGCCGGGTAGGACAGGTCCGTCTCGCCCATCTGGGGGTACACCAGGTAGGAAAGTTCGGTGTCCTTGGTGACGGCCGTGTTGACGTCGAAGATCTTGTTGTACGAGTACGCCCGGCCGCCGGCCTTGTGGGTGCCCGCGTACCGCAGCGCCTTCTTGCCCGTGAAGCCCGCGCCGGCCTTGGCGGTGGGGGAGCCGGACGGGCCGCGGTCGATCTGGCTGCGCATGTCGTCGGGGGCGGGGGCGGAGGTGTCGCCGTCGGAGAACTGGACGTCGGCGAGCTGGGTCGCGTCGCCGGCCCCGTTGTTCTTCGTGATGTCCAGGCGGAAGTGCTGGTAGGCCTTGTCCGCCGTGAAGTCGTACGACTTGGTCTGGAAGCGCTCGCTGAACGTCTGGCCGGTCCGGGTGTCCAGGTCAGTCCAGGTCTCGCCGTCCTCTGAGCCCTGAAGGGTCCAGTCCTTCGGGTCCCGTTCGTCGTGGTCGTCGGCGGAGGTCAGCGCGTACGTCACGACCTTGACCGGCTCGACCAGATCGAACTCGGCCCAGGCGGTGGGCTCGAACGACAGCCACTTCGTACCGGATTCGCCGTCGACGAGGTTTTCCTTCACCTCGCCGCCGCCGGTGTTCTCGTCGCTGGCGCGGACTTCTGTGACCTTGTCGGTCACATTGCCCGGTATTCCGGCGGAGAAGCCGCCATCGACACCTGATGCCCGCTTCTTTCCGTCGGGGCCTTCTTCCACGGTATTGCGCCAGTCCGGCTGCTTTTCGTCCGCCTCGAAGGACGAACTGAAAGTCCGGTCACCGGCGGTCTTCTGGCCCTTCGCGCCCGCGCCGGCCGACGTGGCGGCGGCCGCGGTGGGGGCGGTCACGAGCAGGACGAGTGAGGCCGCGATCAGCGCGGCCGTGCTGCTTTGTCTCTTGCGAGAACCATGTCGGGGCTGCATGCCGAGCCATTCCTCCCGAGGAAGTGCGCCTTGGACAACGTTGTCAGGGGTGAACGCAGGAACCAGTAGGGAGTGAAGTGGCGGTTGGTGTCAAGGGTGTTGGATCAGAGCCGGTGTTCGAATCGACCGGAATGCGGAAATCGTTACATCCGAAGGAGGCCGTGCGGTGCCGAGGTATCCGCGAGGTCTCAACTCGGGAAAGACTGCCGTCCAAACCTGCATTCGATCTTGCTCAGTTGGCGACAAGTGGACTATACCTGTCGGCGTCTGCACAGCTTCTTTCCAACTGTGCGGTCAGGGGAGACACGGGGGCAGGACAACAGGGCGGCGCGAGCACGTCCGCTGTCCGGTCCCCTCACGGCCCCCCACTGCATTGACCAGCCAGAAATCTGTACCACCCAAGCGCAACTGACCGCGGTGGCGGGGCCCTTCGCCTGAGGCGAATATCGACGGGCGACCGGTACACACCGCCTGAGTCCTGGAGAAGGCGAGGACTTGAGCATGGGATCCACCTCCGGCCACAAGAATGAGGGCCTTGGCCGTCGCGATGTGATCAAGCGTTCTGCCGCACTCGGTCTGATCACCATCCCGACGATGAGCTTCCTGTCGGCCTGCGCGAGCAGCGACGACGGCGGCGACAAGCAGGTCGAGAAGGGCAAGACCAGCGCGAAGAACCCGCTGGGCGTCAACGAGACGGCCGCGCTCGACGTGGTCATCTTCGACGGCGGCTTCGGTCAGCAGTACGCGATCGACGCCGAGAAGAAGTACACCGCGGCCTTCCCGAAGGCCAAGGTCAAGCACTCCGCGACCCAGAAGATCCAGTCGCAGCTCCAGCCGCGCTTCAACGGTGGCACCCCGCCGGACCTGATCGACAACTCCGGTGCCGAGCAGATGGACATGGGTGTCCTGGTCGACAAGAAGCAGCTGATGGACCTGACGGCGCTGATGGACGCCCCGTCCATCGACGACCCGAGCAAGAAGGTCCGCGACACGCTGCGCCCGGGTGTCCTGGAGATGGGCCAGTTCGAGGGCGACCCGGTCTGGATCATGTACTACGCGTACACCGTGTACGGCGTCTGGTACTCGCAGACCAACCTGGAGAAGCTGGACGCCGAGTATCCCGAGGACTGGGATGCCATGCTCGCCCTGTGTGCGAAGGCGAAGAAGCAGGGCATCGCCGGCTGGACGTACCCGGGCAAGTACCCGTACTACCTGCCGTTCTCGCTCTACCCGTTCATCGCCAAGATCGGTGGCCGGGAGGTCCTCGACAAGATCGACAACCTGGAGCCGAACGCCTGGAAGGACCCCGCCGTCAAGGCGGCGTTCGAGGCGTACTACGAGCTTCAGCAGAAGGGCTACATCCTCAAGGGCACCCCGGGCCTGACCCACATCCAGTCGCAGACCGAGTGGACCAAGGGCAAGGCGCTCTTCATCCCGAACGGTTCGTGGGTGGAGAACGAGGCGGCGCCGACCACGCCCAAGGACTTCAAGATGATGGTCTCGGCCCCCTCGGGCCTGGACTCGTCGGACAAGCTGCCCTTCGGCACGATCTGGGCGTCCGGCGGCGAGCCCTTCGTCGTCCCGGCCAAGGCGAAGAACCCCCAGGGCGGCATGGAGCAGCTGCGCATCATGCTCTCCGAGGAGTCCTCGAAGAACTTCACCAAGCAGGTCAAGTCCCTCAGCGCCTTCAACGGCGGCACCGACGGCCTGACCCTCTCCACGGCCATGCAGGCCGGTGTCGACGCGCTGAAGAAGGCCGGCGACAACGTGGTCAACCCGCGGCTGCAGGACTGGTACGTGAAGCTCCAGAAGGAGCAGATCGGCACCGCCGGCATCGGCGAGATGATGGCCGGGCGTCTGACGCCCGCCGAGGCCATCAAGAAGATCCAGGGCTACGCGGACGCCGCGGCCAAGGACTCGTCCGTCAAGAAGTACAAGCACCAGTGAGCAACCGTCACCAGCGGCGGCACCCGCGGAAAGATCGGGGTCGGTAAACGATGCAGCACGGCAAGTACCGGTTCATTGTGGGGTTCCTGGTAGCCCCACTGGCGTTGTACGCGGTCTTCGTCATCTGGCCGTTCATCCAGTCCATCTACTACTCCTTCACGGACTGGACCGGCCTGAGCCCGGACTTCAAGATGGTCGGCCTCGACAACTACACGAGGATGTTCAAGGACGACATTTTCTGGAAGTCGCTGCAGCACAGCGTGCTGCTCGTGCTGCTGCTGCCGTTGGTGACGCTGGGCCTCGCGCTCTTCTTCGCCTTCATGCTCAATGTCGGAGGCCGGCGGCGCAAGAACGCCGCGGTCTCCGGCGTGCGGGGCTCGGGGTTCTACAAGATCGCCTATTTCTTCCCGCAGGTGCTTTCGATCGTCATCGTCGCCCTGCTGTTCCAGTTCGCGTACAACCCGCGCAGTGGAATGCTGAATTCGGCGCTCAAGGGAGTCGGGCTCGACTCCGTCCAGCCGGACTGGCTGGGTGACCCGAACCTGGCGCTCATCTGCGTCATGGTGGTTCTGGTCTGGTCGACGGTCGGATTCTTCGTCGTCCTCTTCTCCGCCGGAATGGCCTCCATTCCGAAGGACTTCTACGAGGCCGCGCTCCTGGACGGGGCCAGCCGCGTCACGACGTTCTTCAAGATCACCCTGCCGCTGCTCTGGGACACCGTGCAGTCCGGGTGGGTCTACATGGGCATCCTGGCGCTCGGGGTCGAGGCGTTTACGGCCGTACAGGTCATGACCGTCGGCCCCGGCGGCCCCGACTACGCGACCTCGGTGCTGCCGCTGTACGTCTACCAGACGGCCTTCCGCGACGGTCAGGCCGGATACGCGACCACGATCGGTGTGGGGCTGCTCATCGTCACCATGGTGTTCGCCGCCATCGTGATGCGCCTGGGCCGGCGCGAGCGGCTGGAGTTCTGATGCTGTGCTTCCCGGGACATGTCGCCCGGACCCCCAGCAGGCAAGACAGCCCGGTCCCGGCGGCCGGCTCGACAGTACGAGGTGAGCACACGTGAAGGCCACTGAAACCCCTCCCGTGGTCACGGTGACGGAACCGGCCCCCGTGTCCAAGGCGCCTGCACCGGACGGCAAGAAGAAGGGCGGCGAGGGCAAGGTCCTCAACGTCTTCTCGCACGGTGTGCTGATCATCTGGGCGATCCTGGTGGTCATGCCGCTGCTCTGGGCGGTCATGACCTCGTTCAAGACCGACGACTCGATCCTGTCGACGCCGTGGGCGCTGCCGGACAAGCTTCACTTCGAGAACTGGTCACGCGCCTGGGGCCAGGCGCACATGAGCGAATACTTCTTGAACACCATCGTGGTGGTCGGGGGTTCACTCATCGGCACTCTGCTGCTGGGTTCGATGGCGGCCTACGTGCTGGCCCGGTTCGACTTCCCGGGCAACCGTTTCGTGTACTACCTGTTCATCGGCGGGATGAGCTTCCCGATCATCCTGGCGCTGGTCCCGCTGTTCTTCGTGATGAACAACATGGGGCTGCTGAACACGACGCACGGACTGATCCTGGTCTACATCGCCTACTCGCTGCCCTTCACCGTCTTCTTCCTCACCGCCTTCTTCCGGACCCTGCCGGGCTCCGTGGCGGAGGCGGCGATGCTCGACGGGGCCTCGCACACCCGGACGTTCTTCCAGGTGATGCTGCCGATGGCGAAGCCGGGCCTGATCAGCGTCGGCATCTTCAACTTCCTGGGGCAGTGGAACCAGTACATGCTGCCCACGGTGCTGAACAGCGACCCCGACCACCGGGTGCTCTCCCAGGGCCTGGTCGAACTGGCCAACAGCCAGGGCTACAAGGGCGACTGGTCCGGGCTCTTCGCCGGTCTGGTGATGGCGATGCTCCCGGTCCTCGCGGCCTACATCGTCTTCCAGCGCCAGGTCGTGGCCGGTCTGACCGCGGGAGCGGTGAAGTAGTAGACGAGTACCTTCTTTACCGAACCGCCCGCCGGCATCCATGCCGGCGGGCGGTTCGTCTGTGTAAAGGGGAGTTCGCGCTGCGTGTTCCGTGCTCATCCGAGGCTTCGACTGCTCAAGGTCTTGACGGGGCGCACCCCAAAACGGTCAGCTTAGGGTTCACATGTTGGAGAATATGGCAGGAGTGAGAGAGTCGATGGAGACTCCGGGGTCGCAGACATCTCTGCATCGCGCCAACCTTGAGCGGGTCGTGCGCGCCGTACGTATGGCGGGCTCGCTCACCCAGGCGGAGATCGCCAGGAGTACGGGCCTCTCCGCGGCCACCGTCTCCAATATCGTTCGTGAACTGAAGGAGGGCGGCACCGTCGAGGTGACCCCCACCTCGGCCGGCGGCCGCCGGGCCCGCAGCGTCTCGCTCAGCGGGGACGCGGGCATCGTCATCGGCGTCGATTTCGGACATACGCACCTGCGGGTGGCGGTCGGCAACCTGGCTCATCAGGTGCTCGCCGAGGAGTCCGAGCCGCTGGACGTGGACGCCTCGTCGGCCGAGGGCTTCGGACGGGCGGAACAGCTGGTGAACCGGCTGATCGAGACCACCGGGATCAGTCCCGGCAAGGTCATCGGGGTGGGCCTCGGTGTTCCCGGCCCGATCGACGTCGAGTCCGGCACGCTGGGCTCCACGTCGATCCTGCCGGGCTGGACGGGCATCAACCCCAGCGAGGAGCTCGCCGGACGCCTGGGCGTGCCGGTCTACGTCGACAACGACGCCAACCTCGGGGCCCTGGGCGAGCTGGTGTGGGGGAGCGGCCGGGGCGTCCGGGACCTCGCGTACATCAAGGTCGCGAGCGGTGTCGGCGCCGGTCTGGTGATCGACGGGCACATCTACCGGGGGCCCGGCGGCACGGCCGGCGAGATCGGCCACATCACCCTCGACGAATCGGGCCCTGTCTGCCGCTGCGGCAACCGCGGGTGCCTGGAGACCTTCGCGGCCGCGCGGTACGTCCTGCCCCTGCTCCAGCCCGGCCACGGGCCCGATCTCACGATGGAGCGGGTGGTCCAGCTGGCCCGCGAGGGCGATCCGGGCTGCCGCCGGGTGATCGGCGACGTCGGGCGGCACATCGGCAGCGGGGTGGCCAACCTCTGCAATCTGCTGAACCCGAGCCGGGTCGTGCTCGGCGGCTCGCTCGCGGAGGCCGGGGAGCTGGTCCTGGGGCCCATCCGCGACTCCGTGTCGCGCTACGCCATCCCCAGCGCCGCGCGACAGCTCTCGGTGCTCCCCGGCGCCCTCGGCGGACGGGCGGAGGTGCTGGGTGCCCTGGCCCTCGTCCTGAACGAGATGGGGGATTCAACCCTTTTGGAGAGCACCCTCCCCGCGGCGACCCCTGCCTTCACTTAGATAACGAATGGCACCGTTGTCATCTCGTTAAGAATTTACTCCTTGACGCCAAGCCTGGGGCCGAGTTGACTCCAACCCACCTCGGCCGCAACGTTGCGGCCTCGTCAGGGAGGCACACCCGCAATGAACGCAATGACGCGACGCATCGTCATAGGCACGGCCGCCGTCTCGATGGCCGTCTCCCTCGCCGCTTGCGGCAAGGCCGGCGACGACAAGAAGGACTCGGCGGGCTCGGGCAGCAAGACCAAGATCGGCCTGCTGCTCCCGGAGAACAAGACCGCTCGCTACGAGACGCTGGACAAGCCGCTGTTCATCGAAGCGGTCAAGAAGGACTGCGCGGACTGCGAGGTCGTCTACAACAACGCGGCCGGTGACGTCGGCCAGCAGAAGCAGCAGTTCGAGCAGCAGATCGCCGACGGCATCAAGGTCATCGCGATCTCCTCGGTGGACGCCGAGAAGTCCGCCTCGTGGATTGCCAACGCGCACAAGAAGGGCGTCAAGGTCGTCGCGTACGACCGCGCCATCGTCGGTGCCGACGCCTACGTCAGCCACGACAACGAGAAGATCGGCAAGCTCCAGGGCCAGGCCGTCCTCGACGCCCTCGGTTCGAAGGCGGCGGGCGCCAACCTCGTCATGATCAACGGTGACGAGAAGGACCCGAACGCCGGCCTGTTCAAGAAGGGCGCTCACTCGTCCCTCGACGGCAAGATCAAGATTGCCTACGAGGCGTCCGGCGAGTGGGACCCGAAGATCGCCGGCGAGAAGATGACCGCCGCGATCTCCTCGGTCGGCAAGGGCAAGATCGACGCGGTCTACTCCGCCAACGACGGCATGGCCGGCGGCATCATCACGTCCCTGGGCAACGCCGGCATCAAGGACATCCCGGTGGGTGGCCAGGACGCCGAGCTCCCCGGTATCCAGCGGATCATCGCCGGCACGCAGACCTTCACGATCTACAAGTCGCCGAAGCAGCTCGCCCCGACGGCCGCCCAGTTCGCCGTCAACCTGCTCCAGGGCAAGGACATCGGCGCCCAGGGCGAGACGGACGGCGTTCCGTCCACGCTGCTCGAGCCGACCGTGGTCAACAAGGACAACATCGAGTCCACCGTGGTCAAGGACGGCATCTACCAGGCCTCCGCGATCTGCGTGAAGGACATCGCCGCCAAGTGCACCGCACTGGGCATCAAGTAGTCCCTCCTCGCGCCAGGGCCGACAGGCCCTGGCGCGTACGGGTTTGATCCGCGCCGCACGGCGGGAGTCCGCCCGCCCCATGACTGTCCGGCCCCGGTCGGCCCACACCCCGCTGCCGCCCGGGTGCCGGACATTTCCCCCAGTACTTCAGTACGTCGACGCTGCCCGTCGTGGCGCGGCGTCTCCGCCGGTCAGGCGGCACATCCCCGCCGGTCAGGCGGCGAAGGAGATGGTTCACGTGTCACAGACGCCCGTGCTGGCGTTGCGTGGAGTCTTCAAGCGATTCGGAGCGGTCCAGGTCCTCTCCGGTGTCGATCTCGAAGTCCACGCCGGAGAAGTGGTCGCCCTGGTCGGCGACAACGGTGCAGGAAAGTCCACGCTGGTCAAGACGATCGCCGGCGTGCACCCCATCGATGAGGGCGTCATCGAGTGGGAGGGCGCGCAGGTGGACATCAACCGTCCGCACGACGCCCAGAACCTCGGCGTCGCCACCGTCTACCAGGACCTCGCGCTCTGCGACAACCTGGACGTCGTCGCCAACCTCTTCCTCGGTCGCGAGATCAAGAAGGGCGGCGTCCTCGACGAGGTCGCCATGGAGAAGCGGGCACAGGACCTCCTGTCCACGCTCTCCATCCGTATCCCCAGCGTCCGTATCCCGGTTGCCGCGCTCTCCGGCGGCCAGCGCCAGGTCGTGGCCATCGCCCGCGCCCTGGTCGGCAACCCCAAGATCGTGATCCTGGACGAGCCCACCGCGGCCCTCGGCGTCGAGCAGACCGCACAGGTGCTCGACCTGGTGGAGCGGCTGCGCGAGCAGAACCTCGGCGTCATCCTCATCAGCCACAACATGGCCGATGTGAAGGCGGTCGCCGACAAGGTCGCCGTGCTGCGACTCGGCCACAACAACGGCATCTTCCCCGTGGCGACGACCAGCCACGAAGAAATCATCGCCGCGATCACGGGCGCCACCGACAACGCCGTGACCCGCCGCAAGTCCCGCAGCGCGGAGGCATCCAAGTGAGTGAGACCAGCAAGACTTCGGCCGAGGTCCCGGCCCAGGCAAAGGCCACCGAGACCACCGAGACCACCGAGGCTCCCGTAGCGGCAGCCGGCGCGGTCAAGGTCGTCGACCCCCGCCTGCTCGTCCGCGAGCAGGGCTTCAAGGGCTACTGGACCGAGTTCAAGCGCAAGGTGCGCTCGGGCGAGATCGGCTCGCTGCCTGTCGTGGTGGGCCTGATCATCATCGGGATCGTCTTCCAGCTCGAGACCGGCAACTTCCTCACCTCGTACAACCTCGACCAGATCACGCTGTACGCGGCGGGCCCCGGCATCATGGCCGTGGGCATCGTCTTCGTCCTGCTGCTCGGCGAGATCGACCTCGCCGTCGGTTCCGTCGCGGGTCTCGCGGGTGCGGTCTGGGCCGTGGTCGGCACGGACCTGCCCGACGGCCTCGCCATCGTGGTCGGCATCCTGTCCGGCACGCTCATCGGCGCCTTCCACGGCATCGTCTTCGCCAAGATCGGCGTGCCCGCGTTCGTCGTGACCCTGGCAGGCTTCCTCGGCTGGGCCGGTCTGCAGACCTGGGTGATGGGCGACAAGTCCACCATCACGACCCCGCTCGGCAGCTTCGTCCGCGACCTGACCAGCTACTACTTCGCCGACGTCGCCGCCGCATACGGTCTCGCCGTGTTCGTGATCGTCGCCTTCTACCTCGCGCAGCTGCGTGACTCCGGCCGCCGCAAGGCCGCAGAGCTGCCGCACCGCCCGCAGAGCGAGATCATCCTGCGCACCGCGCTGCTCGCCGTCCTGTGCCTGCTCGCCGCGTACGCGTTCAACCAGGAGCAGGGCCTCCCGCTCTCCCTGGTGATCTTCCTCGCGATCCTGGTCATCACCGACTTCGTGCTGCGCCGCACCACGTACGGCCGTCAGATCTTCGCGGTCGGCGGTGGCATCGAGGCAGCGCGTCGTGCCGGTATCAACGTGTCCTGGATCCGCATCTCGGTGTTCATGATCTCCGGCACGCTCGGTGCGGTCGGCGGTCTCTTCCTGGCCTCCGCGACCGGCGGCGCCGACCGTTCGCTCGGTGGCGGCAACCAGCTCATGATGTGCATCGCCGCAGCCGTCATCGGTGGTACATCCCTGTTCGGCGGACGCGGCAAGGTCTGGTCCGCGCTGCTGGGCATCCTGGTCATCCAGTCGATCGTCCAGGGCCTGAACCAGATGAACCTGTCGTCGAACGCGATCCAGTACATGATCACCGGTGGCGTACTCCTCATCGCCGTGATCATCGACTCGGTCTCGCGCAAGACCCAGAAGACCGCGGGCCGCGCCTGACGCGTCACCTCACCGGGCCCGGCGGGGCCCGGTGACACGGCAACGCCCGACCGTGCCCGGCGCCCTTTCCAGGGCGCCGGGCACGGTCACGTACCGGCCCGGGCGGGCCGGCCCGCGCATGCCCGATGTCCGAGTGGGCGGGCGGAACATGACGGACTCCCCCCCCGGCAGGGCGCGGATCAGCGGGCGGCGTCGCGGCTTCGATTGCAAGGCGGAGGAGGGGGGGCGACGCGGAACGTCCTCGACCGACGACAACGCCGCAGGCGGAGTCGCAGGGCGTCGGGCGCCCGCGCCCTGCCGGGAGGGAGGCCGTTAGACTCAGCGGATCGGCATGCTCGACCAGCACAATCGCAAGGAGGCACGGTGACACAGCCGCGCGAAGCGCGTCAGGCGGTGACGGGCGAGGGATGGGATCTGCTGGCCCGCATCGGCGGACCGCGTGACCTGGACCGTCTCACCCCCGAGCAGCTGGAGCAGCTCGCCGAAGAGATCCGGACCTTCCTCGTCGACGCCGTCTCCAAGACCGGCGGACACCTCGGACCCAACCTGGGTGTGGTCGAGCTGACCATCGCCCTGCACCGGGTCTTCGACTCGCCGAAGGACAAGGTCCTCTTCGACACCGGCCACCAGAGCTATGTGCACAAGCTCCTCACCGGCCGCCAGGACTTCTCGAAGCTCAAGAGCAAGGGCGGCCTCTCCGGCTACCCCTCGCGTGCCGAGTCCGAGCACGACGTCATCGAGAACTCGCACGCCTCCACCGTGCTCGGCTGGGCCGACGGCCTCGCCAAGGCCAACGAGGTGCTGGGCAAGGACGATCACGTCGTCGCGGTCATCGGTGACGGCGCCCTCACCGGCGGCATGGCCTGGGAGGCGCTGAACAACATCGCCGCCGCCAAGGACCGCCCCCTCGTCATCGTCGTCAACGACAACGAGCGCTCCTACGCCCCGACCATCGGCGGCCTCGCCAACCACCTGGCGACCCTGCGCACCACGGACGGCTACGAGCGCTTCCTGGCCCGCGGCAAGGACCTCCTGGAGCGCACCCCCGTCGTCGGGAAGCCGCTGTACGAGACGCTGCACGGCGCCAAGAAGGGCCTCAAGGACTTCATCGCGCCCCAGGGCATGTTCGAGGACCTCGGCCTGAAGTACGTCGGCCCGATCGACGGCCACGACCTGGAGGCCCTGGAGTCCGCCCTCCAGCGCGCCAAGCGCTTCGGCGGGCCCGTCATCGTGCACTGCCTCACGGAGAAGGGCCGCGGCTACACCCCGGCCCTGCTCGACGAGGCCGACCGCTTCCACGCCGTCGGCAAGATTCACCCCGACACCGGCCTCCCCGTCGCCACCTCCGGCCTCGACTGGACCTCCGTGTTCGGCGAGGAGATGGTCAAGCTCGGCCACGAGCGCGAGGACATCGTCGCGATCACCGCGGCCATGCTCCAGCCGGTCGGCCTGACCAAGTTCGAGAAGGCCTTCCCGGACCGGATCTACGACGTGGGCATCGCCGAGCAGCACGGCGCGGTCTCCGCCGCCGGACTCGCCACGGGTGGCCTGCACCCCGTCTTCGCGGTGTACGCCACGTTCCTCAACCGGGCCTTCGACCAGGTCCTGATGGACGTCGCCCTGCACAAGTGCGGTGTGACGTTCGTCCTCGACCGGGCCGGGGTCACCGGTACGGACGGTGCCTCGCACAACGGCATGTGGGACATGTCGATCCTCCAGTGCGTGCCGACGCTCCGGATCGCCGCCCCGCGCGACGCCGACCAGGTCCGCGCCCAGCTGCGCGAGGCCGTCGAGGTCGACGACGCCCCGACGGTCGTCCGGTTCTCGAAGGGCGCGGTCGGCCCGTCGGTCAAGGCCGTCTCCACGGTCGGCGGCATGGACGTGCTCCGCGAGCCGGCCGCCGCCGCCCGCCCGGACGTCCTGCTCGTCTCCATCGGGGCGCTCGCTCCGATGTGCCTGGAGATCGCGGACCTGCTCGACGCCCAGGGCATCTCGACCACCGTCGTGGACCCGCGCTGGGTCAAGCCCGTGGACGAGGCCATGGCCCCGCTCGCGGCGAAGCACCGGGTCGTCGTCACCGTCGAGGACAACAGCAGGGCCGGCGGTGTCGGCTCCGCGGTCGCCCAGGCGCTGCGCGACGCCGACGTCGACGTACCACTGCGCGACTTCGGCATCCCGCCGGTGTTCCTCGACCACGCCTCCCGCAAGGAGGTCATGGCCGAGATCGGGCTGACCGCGCCGGACATCGCCCGCCAGGTCACCGGTCTGGTCGCCAGGCTCGACGGCCGCTACGAGACCGAAGCGGAGAGCCGCTCCGTGGTGGAGCCGGTCCGGGACTGACCCGGCTGCCGCCGCACTCCGATTGGGCCGGTCGCCCACCCCGTACGGGTGGTCCGACCGGCCCATTCGCGTGAAATACGGCCGTCCGCGGCGTGCTGTGGGCGTCCAGGGGCTCGGCGGGTCCGAATCATGGCGTACACGACGAGTGCGTGGAGGTACGCCGGTGAGCACGCAGCAGGACCTGCCCCCCAGCGGAGACGGACTGTTCAGGACCAAGACGGTCGAACAGTCGATCCGCGACACCGAGGAGCCGGAGCACGCCCTCAAGAAGTCGCTCTCCGCCCTGGACCTCACGGTCTTCGGAGTGGGCGTCATCATCGGAACCGGAATCTTCGTGCTCACCGGCAAGGTCGCCAAGGAGACGGCGGGCCCCGCCACTGCCATCGCCTTCGTGGTCGCGGGCGTCGTCTGCGCCCTGGCCGCCCTCTGTTATGCGGAATTCGCCTCCACGGTCCCGGTGGCCGGCTCGGCGTACACGTTCTCCTACGCCTCGCTCGGCGAACTCGTCGCCTGGATCATCGGCTGGGACCTGGTCCTGGAGTTCGCGCTGGGCACGGCGGTGGTGGCGGTCGGCTGGTCCGGCTACGTCCGTTCCCTGCTGGACAACGCCGGCTGGCATCTGCCGGACGCGCTCTCCGGCCCCGATGTGGCGGAGGGATTCGGCTTCGACATCCTCGCCTTCGTCCTGGTGCTGGTGCTGACCGTCATCCTGGTGCTCGGCATGAAGCTCTCCGCCCGGGTCACGACGGTCGTCGTCGCCATCAAGGTGGCGGTCGTCCTGATCGTGATCATCGCGGGCCTGTTCTTCATCGACACCGCGAACTACTCACCGTTCATCCCCGAGGCCCAGCCCCAGCCCTCCGGATCGGGCCTGGACGCCCCGCTGGTCCAGCTGATCTTCGGATACGCGCCCACGAACTTCGGCGTCATGGGCATCTTCACCGCCGCCTCCGTCGTCTTCTTCGCCTTCATCGGCTTCGACGTCGTGGCCACGGCCGCCGAGGAGACCAAGCTCCCGCAGCGCGACATGCCGCGCGGCATCATGGCCTCGCTCTTCATCTGCACGACGCTCTACGTCGCCGTATCGATCGTCGTGACCGGCATGCAGCACTACACCGAGCTGTCCGTGAGCGCCCCGCTCGCCGACGCCTTCAAGGCCGTCGGACACCCCTTCTACGCGGGCGTCATCAGCTTCGGCGCGGCCGTGGGCCTCACCACGGTCTGCATGATCCTGCTGCTCGGCCAGACCCGGGTCTTCTTCGCGATGAGCCGTGACGGCCTGCTCCCGCGGTTCTTCTCCAAGACGCACCCGCGCTTCCACACCCCGTACCGCCCGACCATCCTGCTCGGCGTGCTCATCGCGGTCATCGCGGGCTTCACCAGCATCAACGAGCTCGCCACGCTGGTGAACATCGGCACGCTCTTCGCCTTCGTGGTCGTCGCCCTGGGCGTCATCGTCCTGCGCCGCACCCGCCCCGACCTCCACCGCGCCTTCCGCACGCCGTGGGTGCCGCTGATCCCGATCCTGTCGGTCGCCGCGTCGGTCTGGCTGATGCTCAACCTGCCGGCGGAGACCTGGCTGCGGTTCGGCATCTGGATGGTCATCGGCGTGATCATCTACTTCGCGTACGGACGCGGGCACAGCCGGGTGAACCGCACCCGGGTGTGAACGACGCCGAAGGCCCCGGCCTGCCCGAGATGTCGGGCAGGCCGGGGCCTTCGTGTGATCTGCCGCCGGGTCAGCCGCCGGTGGCGGGGGACTTCTTGGCGGACTCCGGTATGGCGGAGTCCGTCCGGACCGCCTTCCAGAGGG
The DNA here is from genome assembly GCF_008042275.1 of Streptomyces sp. OR43. GTDB lineage: Bacteria > Actinomycetota > Actinomycetes > Streptomycetales > Streptomycetaceae > Streptomyces. The sequence goes on from NZ_RDBK01000043.1 coordinate 4,129,653, forward strand.
TGTCGGCCTGCGGTTGCGCGGCCACCACCCGGTTCGGGTCGATCTTGTCGTAGGCGACGGGGAGCATGATGGTCTCCATCGAGGCCGGGTCGACGCCGTTCATGGAACGGGCGAAGCTGGTCAGCGACGTCAGCGAGGCGAGCCCCTCGTCCGTCGTCAGCGACTTGGTCGCGGAGTTGGCGATCTTGTAGGCGCTGGTCGGACTGCCCAGCAGATTCTGCTTCTTGACCTCGCTGAGGAGCGCGAACAGGAACTGCTGCTGGAGCCCGATGCGTCCGAGGTCGCTGCCGTCTCCGATGCCGTGCCGGGTGCGTACGTAGGCGAGCGACTGGGTGCCGTCGAGCTTGTGGGGTCCGGCGGTCAGTTCGAGGCCGGAGGACGTGTCGTGGATGTCCTGGGGGACGTCGACGGTGACACCGCCGATGGCGTCCACGAGCCCCTTGAACCCGGCGAAGTTGATCTCCAGGTAGTGGTCGATGCGGACGCCGGACATCTTCTCGACGGTCTTGACGACACAGGCGGGACCGACCTGGGAGTACACGGAGTTGAACATCTTGCGCTCCGCGGAAGGCACCTTGGTCCCGTCGGCCTTGGTGCACTCGGGCCGGGTCACCAGGGTGTCGCGGGGGATCGAGATGGCGACGGCCTTGCTGCGGCCCTCGGGGATGTGCACGACCATCGCGGTGTCGGACCGGGCCCCGCTGACGCTGCCCCCGCCGCCCAGCTCCTTGTTCTCGGCCCCGGCGCGCGAGTCCGAGCCGAGGACCAGGAGGTTCTGCCCGCTGGTCGGGAGCTTCTCGGGCCGGTCCTCGCCCAGCGCCTTGTTGATGTCGACGCCCTTGATGTTGCCGTCGAGCCGGCTGTAGAGCCAGTAGGCGGTGCCGCCGGCGGCGATGGCGAGAACGAGAACGGACAGCAGGACGGCCCGGCGTATGCGCTGTCCCCGCGTCCGCACGCGCTTGCGCCCGCGGGAAGGGGTTTCCGGGGAACTCCGGTGCCCGGGCGTGGTGGCGTCTTGGCTCATCCTGAGTGAGTCCTCACAACTTATGGCCTGGTCAGGGCGCAGATGATGGGATGGGACTCGGGTGGGGGGTCATGCCGGTCCGCGATTTCCTGGTGAGTGAGCACTATAGACAGTCGATCTGGTGTACGGACGAAGTCTGTGGCGTGACTGTGACATAGCGGGCGGACCGCGGAGCCGGGGCGCAGCGGCGAATCGTAGGCTGGTGAGGCCAGGGAAGTGTCTGCGCGCCGGGGCTCTAGGATGTGACAGCTTCGAAATGCTGTACGGGTTGTCGGAAGTCAGTTCTTGAAAAGGTGATCACAGACCATGCTCGGACAGGATGCCCGTGCGACCTCGAAGGTCGCGCCTGAAACCAAGGGGCTCCGCGGCATCTGGCTCACCCGGGGGAAGGACGCAAGGCTCACGTTGTACGTCCCCGGCAGTGGCGGTCTGCGACGCTGGACCGAGGCCCGTGCGGGAGGCCCGGACTGGGACGCCCCGGACGTCGTGCCGACGCCGGACCTCACCCATCTGTCCGTGACGCAGAACGCCGACGCCTATGTGCACTTCGCCGGTCGTCGTGAACGGATCACGGCCGACGGCGGCGTCGGCGTCGACATCGTGCACGCGATCCAGTACCAGACCGGTCGTCCGGTGTCGGCATGGAATTCGCTGGGCAGCCCTCACAAGGAAGCCGGCGTGGGGCGCAGGCTCGGTGCTCCGGTCGCCGTCGTCAGCAAGTCCGGCGAGACGCACATCGCCGTACGCAACGGCGGTAGCGGCATGATGATGCGTCGAGAGCGGCCCGACGGTAAATGGCGTGGTTGGGAAGACCTGCGCGGCAAGCACATCAAGGCCGAGCCCGCCGTGGTCGCGCTCAGCTCCGGATGCGTCGCTCTCCTCGCGTCGACGGACGAGGGTTCGCTCTACTGGGAGCAGGCGGAGCCCGGCGGCGGCTTCGGAGCTTTCCAGTCCTTGGACATCCAGCTGAGGCCCGGCTCGCTGACCGTGCTGGAGACGGCCCCCGGCCGCGCCACCTATTACGGGACCGATCCGGTGAACGGTGTGGTCGCCTTCCGTTCCGGGGCTGCGGCCCTGCCCCTTGGCGGTGCCCCCGGGGATGGCCCGAACGCCGTGATCCGTACGGTTCTGGACGGCCTCGACTGCACGGTGCTGGCCCACCGCGGCGTCAACGGGACCGCGGTGGTCGGTGTCGGGGTGACCGAGAACGAGAGCAACGGTCTGTGGTGGTCGGACACCGGTGTGCCTTGCCTGGCGACCCCGGCGCTGGCGCACGACGCCCAGGGCCGGCTGGTGATGGCGGTGGCCGGCCCGGACGGCGCCCCACGAGTGGCGCGCCAGACGGACGGGGCGGGGCTGAGCTTCGAGCAATGGCGCGAGCCCTGAGCTGTCGCGCTTGCCGCGATCGGCCGGGTGCAGCCTGGCAAGGCATGCGGGGTGCCCGCCGCCGACCGGGCACGCTTCCGAGGAGTGGAAGCAGCCATCCGTTCACGCGCCTGTTCCCGCCTATGATGTCTCGATTCTGGCCCTCGATAGGGGGGCCCGCTGCCCTGGAAGGTTGAGGACAAGCCATGCGGGGTGCCCTGCCCCAAGGGGGACGACGGGGCGGGCCTGCCGCCACTGATGCGGCAGGACCGCTCGGCCGAGTCCTGGGCGGTCCGTGGCTGCTGGTCGGCCAGGACGCCAGGCTCACTGCCTACGTGCACACCGAGGACGCGCTCCTCCGGTGGACGGAAGAGCGCGTGGGCGGTCCGCGCTGGTCGGGGCCGGACGCGTTCCCGGCGAAGAACCTGACGCACCTCACCGTGGTTCAGGGACCAAATCGCTACGCCCACTTGGTCGGACGCCGGGTGCGGCCGAAGGCCGACGGCAGATCGGCTGTGGACATCATGTGCGCCACTCAGTACCAGACCGGCCGCCCCGTGACCGAGTGGCGGTCGTTGGGTAGTCCCTTCAAGGACATTGACCGCTCCGAGCAAGTGGGGGCTCCCGCAGCTGCCGTGGCCGCCGGGGGCGCGCTGTACGTCTGCGTTCCCACGGCATGGGGAGGCGCGGCGCTGCGACGTGAGGACAAGCACGGGCAGTGGGAGGCGTGGCGAGAGCTCGACGTCGCCGGTGTTACCGACCAGCCTTCGCTCGCGGCGACGGCAGCCGGGCTGGTCGAGGTGCTCCTTCCCACCCGCGGGGCAGCTCTCCATCTGCGCCAGAACGATCCGGGCGGGCCCCTGGTCCGGGGATATGACGCCGGAGTGATCCCCTTGCCCGGCTCTGCGACATCCTTGGAGACCGCTCCTGGCCGGGTGACGCACTACCTGACCGACGTCCGTGGCACGGGGGTCGTCGCCTTTCGCGCCGGAAGCTGGCCGATGCCTCTCGGCGGAGCTCCCGGCGACGGGCGGACCGCGGCGCTGCGTGCGACGGTGGATGGTTTCGACTGCACGCTGCTGGCGTTGCGGGGTACGGACGGTGCGGTCCACGTGGGGGCCTGTGCGACCGAGGCGGAACGGGGCGGAATGTGGTGGACGGAAGGCGGGACGGCCTGCGTCGGAGACCCGGCGCTCGCGCTCGACGGACACGGGCGGGCGGTCCTGGCGGCTATCGGGAGTGACGGGCACTTCGTCCTCGCACGACAGACGGACGGGCCGGGCCTGACCTTGAGCGACTGGAGCCGGATATGAAACCCATTGCCGGTAACGGCCGGGTGGCCATAGTCGCGGAGTGCGCGAGCGACGCCGCAATGCTCCTCGCGGCCGAGAGGGCCGGTGGGGGCGAGATCAGTGTGATCTGTCTCCGGGACGAGGGCCGGCAAGGCCGGGCCGCCCTGGATCGCGCGTTTGCCGAGGCCTCCGGGCGCGGATGCCGGATGGCGGGCCCGCCTCGAATCGTGAACGACGAGCGCCGGACGGGCGTCGCCGAGCTCCTGAAGGAGCTGCGCGCGCTGCGACCCCAGCGGATCCTGATGCCGGACCCCGATCCGACCCATCGGGACTGGGACACGGATCTGGGCAGCCCCGTGTACGACGAGCCCCCCGAGCGCGCCGCGGCGGCCTTGCTCACGCTGCAGGCCGCACGCGAGTACCAGCTGGAGTCGTCGACTCCCCTTTTCGTGGACTGCATGCGTACGGCGGCGGCCCCCGCCGCCTTCAGCCCTCGTTATCCGGCTGTCACCGGCTGGCTGACCGAGGGCTTCGGTGGCAGGCTGACCGCGTTTCTGGCCTCTGCCGCCGGTGTACTGAGGTGGACCCAATCGGGGCAGCACGGTACTGCCTGGGACGGCCCGGAGCTTCTGCCGGGGCCGAGACTCATGCCCGGCCTCCGCGTGGTGCGGGACGTCTCTGGTCTGGCTCATCTCTTCGCGCTGCGCAGGACCGCCCGAAAGGATGGAGGCGAGGACATTGAGATCGTGCACGCCGCCCAGTACCGCACCGGGCATCCGCTCACTCCGTGGCATTCCCTGGGCAGCCCGAACGCCGGCGACGCGTACAAGAGCCGGGAGACCGGATTTCCCGCTGCCGGGTTCGACGCCCTGGGCGGCCTCGTGGTCTTCACAAGGAATTTTGGGCACAGCGTCAGCTATCGCGAGCAGCGGCCGGACGGGGTCTGGACCCCCTGGCGGCACCTCTCGGGTGTGCGCGTGGCCGACGAACTGGTGACGATCACTACGCACAAGGGAGAGATCGACCTCCTGGCGCGAGCGAGGGACTCGGATGGCGTCGTGCGCTGGCACCGCTCGGGGTACGACGGGGAGTGGATCGAGGACCGCGCGGTGCCGTTCGAGCCCCGCCCCGGAACCATGGCGGCGGGTCCCGAGCCGGGGACTGTTGTATTCCGCGACCTCCGGACCGGCGAGCCGTGTCTGTGGCAGGTGGGATCGACAGCACCGGTCCCCCTCGGCGGTTCCGGCGGGGAAGGGCCGCTCACGGGGGTGCGCGGTGTCGAGGTGGACGGTTGGGGCTACTCGTTGCTCGTGAGTTCCGACGGCGCTGGAACGTGTGCGGTCGGCGCGTTCCTCGAGGGCCGGCCTGACGGCGGGGTGTGGTGGAACAGCCTGGCCGGGAAAGCGACTTACGGGGTGGCGGTGGTCCGGGATCGTACCGGGATGGTCACGGTCGCGGCGGTCTCAGGAGAGGCAGAGCTCTCTGTTGCGAACCCAGAGTCACGAACAGGGGGCCTCGAGTTCGGCCCGTGGCACTCAGTGTAATGTTCATGGCCGGGTATGACCGTATGGCTTCGCGTGAGCGTCTAACAGTGATGAACTTCTGTTTAGATTTTGATAAAGTCCGCCAAGCCTTCATGTGAGGGACCCGTGGACATGTTGCGAAGATGAAGGCACCTCTGGCCTGAACTGCAGTGACCCGGGCTGGTTGCTGTCGTTCTCGTGACTGAGGGGTTATGGCCAAGCTGTCCTTGCGCGCTGTCCAGAAGCTGACATGCAAGAAGCGTGACGCCTGGTGGACGGTCCTCCTCGTTGATCCCCTCGCGACGCGCATGCTCATCGTCATGGCCCGGTTCCGCTTCATCACGCCGAACCGCGTGACCTGGGCCGCACTCTTCATCGGGCTCGGATCTGCGGCACTGTTCCTCAAAGGCGACACGCAGTCCCTGATCATCGGGGCCGCGCTCTACCACCTGAGCTTCATCTTCGACTGCATCGACGGCAAGCTCGCACGCCTCAAGGGCAACGGCACCGTGTTCGGCGGCTGGCTGGACTACGTCTTCGACCGCATCCGTGTGCTCTTCTGCGCCCTTGCGCTCATGGGCGGCCAGTATCTGCGGAACGGGGACGAGCGGTACCTGCTGGCAGCGCTGCTCGTCGTCTTCCTCGACATGCTTCGCTACGTGGACGCTCTGCAGATCTACAAGATGCGCATGTCCATGCGTACGAAGATCGAGAAGGTCACCCGAGAGAGGCAGGAGGCCGAACTCGCCGAAGCCGAGGCCACGACGGGCGCGACGGCGGTCCCGCAGATTCAGTTCATGGAAGACCTGCTGCGCGAGAATCCCGAAGCAGAGGCCGAGACGCTCAAGCAGCAGGTGGACGCCGATCACGTCGTGGACCTGCACGCGCAGTTCCGCCACCGTTTCCCCTGGTACCAGCGGTTCCGCCAAGCACTGCTCCGCAGCCGGATCCGGCCGCACCTGATCAGCGGCATCGAGTTCCAGATGTTCATCTTCATCGTGGGTCCGCTGGTCGGCCAGATCCTGATGACCACCCTTGTCTCCGCTGTGCTGCTCGGCATTTTCGAACTGATCATCATGTACAAGTTCTGGCTGTCCACCCGTGACTTCACCGCCGTCATGGAAGAACTGCGCACGGCCCCCACCGACGCGGGCACCATAGCCCCCCACCTGCACCGCGGTCGTCATCGCCGGGGAGTGCAGGATGAATTCCTGGCGGCCCAGAGGCTTGTCGAGCCGCTGCCCGACGAGGACCCGTACTTCCAGCCGTACCCCGAGCCGTACACGTTGCACGAACCGCAGGCCTGGGAACCCGGCGTGCAGACGGACGTACAACAGCCGGGGGACGGGTACGGCCCCAGCGGGCCGCACGTCACCGATACCTACCACCCGCTGTCCCAGCAATACGGATACCCGGGTGAGCGAGAGAGCGTCCGATGAACGAACGGGACAGCCCTGACGTCTGGGTGACAGTGGTCATCCCCGCCTACAACGCCGCGACGACCATCGGCAAGGCGGTCCAGTCGGCGGTCAACCAGACGTACGAGCTGGTCGAGGTCGTCATCGTCGACGACGCCTCGACGGACAACACGCTCGACGTCGTCGCGGGTTTCGCGGGTAACAATCCGCGGGTGCGTGTACTGCGCCGACAGCAGAACAGTGGTGGAGTCGGTGCGCCGCGCAACATGGGCATCGCCCAGGCCGCGGGCCGCTATGTGATGTTCCTCGACGCCGACGACGAACTGCCGCCGCGCGCTTGTGAACTGCTGTTGGCAAGCGCTCTGGAAACGGGCAGCGACATCACCGCGGGCAAGGCCGTCCGGATCAACCGGACCAGCGGCGACAGCCAGACATGGGCTCCCGAGGTCTTCGCGCTGGGACGCACCGTCCCCAACCTCACGGAATTCCCGTTGATGCTCACTGACCCGATCGCAGCGGCGAAGCTGTACCGGGTGGACTTCCTGCGGTCGCAAGGGGTCTATTTTCCCGAAGGCGTCTTCTACGAGGACACCTACTTCTCCACCGTGGCCGGCTGTCTGGCAGACGGGATCACGATCATCACCGATCCGGTCTACCGGTGGATGTGGGAGTCCGAAGGCACCTCGATCACCGGCCGGACGGGCGAACTCCGCAGCATCGCGGACCGGATCACGGTGCACCGCGCCACTGACGCGTTCCTTCTGGACCGCGGTCTGTGGCAGCTCAAGGTGCGCAAGGACTCCAAGTTCCTCGCACACGACCTTCGTCTCTACATGAGGGCACTCGCCGAGGGCGGCTCGGACTTCCAGCAGGGTTTCGCGCAGATAGCGAGCAACTACCTCTTCTCCATCAGCGAGGAGGCGTTCGAGCTGTGCGACCCCGTCGACCGGGTCCGTGCGTTTCTCCTCATGTACCAGGAGATCGAAGCGGCACTCACGACGCTGGACTACGCACAGCGCAAGAGCACGCTTTCGTCCTTCCTGGTTGAGGAGGAAGGACGCGTCTACTGGTCGGGCGACCACCTGCATCTGCCCGAGGCCCGGCGCATGCTCGATGTGACGGAACTCGGTCTGCCCGCCGCGAACCTCTCGCAGGTACCGCTCTTCGCTCAACTGGAGCACTGGTCGGTTGCGGGAGGGAAACTCCGCTTCGAGGGCAGTCTCGTCAACCGGTTCGGGCGGATAGCGGCGGGCGATGACCTCAAGCTCACCCTGGCCGTTCGCAACCGGCACACGAAGCGCGACCTCACCGCTGCGATATCGAGCACGGAGGTCGACGAACGGTTCGTGTCGTTTGACGGTCTGGTGCATCTGGAGTCCGTGCTCGGTCCGGACTTCTCCGAAAGTACTGTCTGGAACGTGTCCGTCATCGTTGAGTGGAAGCGGACACGCTCCCGGTCCCCGCTCAACGTGCGCGACGTCGACCTCTCCGATTTCTCCTTCCGGGCGCGGGGCCAGGACCTTGAGGGGTACCGCACCGTCAGCGGCAATCTCGCCCTGCGATGCGCCGCAGACGGGCGCAGGACGTTCGACGCGGAGCAGAGCGACCCGACCGCCCCCTGGATGTGGTGGCGGAACAAGATCTCTGCGCCTCTGCCGTACGTGACGGGCGACTACGATCTCGCGGTCGTCGTGCCCTGCTACAACGTCGAGAAGTACATCGACGACTGTCTTGGCTCGGTCGCCGCCCAGCGCGGCTTCGCGGAGACCCAGGTGATCCTCGTGGATGACGGATCCACGGACGCGACCTCCCGCATGCTCGACCACTTCGCCGGGTTCTACGCCAACGTGGTCGTGGTTCACCAGCAGAACGGCGGTCTCGGGAACGCCCGCAACAACGGCCTCGACCAAGTCACTGCTCCCTTCGTCACGTTCTTGGACTCCGACGACATCCTCGGCGAGGACGCCCTGGCGGAGATGCTCCGGGCAGCCCGGCGCGACGCATCAGACGTTGTGGTCGGTGACCTGGTCAACTTCCCGGACCGGCCCTACGGCCCCTGGAAGCAGTACTTCGGAGCGGGCGACCGAGTGGTGGACAACCTCGCGGAGGTGCCCGACCTGGTCTTCAGCGGTTCGGCCTGCAACAAACTCTTCAGGACCCGCCTGCTGCGCGATCTTGGCCTCCGCTTCGGGGAGGGCGTCCACTTCGAGGACGCATGGCTGACGCTGCCGGCCATGCTGCGCTCCCACGCCGTCAGCATCGTGGATCGGCCCGTCTACTACTACCGCGGTCGTCCCGACGGTTCGTCCATCATGGACTCTCTGTGGAGCAAGCCGGCGAACTACTGGGACCACCTGAAGCTCAACCACTTCCTGCTGAACATGTCGGCGGGTGAATCACCGGAAATTCGCAGGATATTCCAGAGGTATGTGACTCGCACGTACAAGGGATTCCTCTGCAATGCCCGCAATATGATGGGGAGATCGCAGCTCGAGCAGATATTCCCGGGTATCACTGCGCACTACGAGGATATTCCGGACGATGTGATCGACGAGTTCGTGACCAACCCGGCGCAGCAACTCGACCACTACGCGGCGAAGACGGGCAATTTTGCCCTGTTTGTCGCCCCCGAGGATATTCTGGAAAACGTCCCGTTGGTCGTGCATGTGGATGACCAGGGCTTCTACCGCATGTTCGGAAATCCAGTACGGCAGTCGAGTGCGGCCCGCGTGAAGGATCCCAACGTCGTTGTGGAATCGGTGCGCTCGCGTGGGTCCGTTCTGGTTGTGGAGGGCTGCATGTCCTTCCCGGGCATGAACATCGACTCGAAGTTCGTCAACCGCCTGGAGTTCGTCCATCAGACGCGCGCGGAGAAGATCGTAGTACCGCTTCGCCAGATCTACAGGCGTGATCTCAACAATGCCAGGAATGGCAAGGATGTCTATGCCGGCTGGTATGCGGAGATTCCGTCGAACCTGCTCGTCCGGGGAGGCTTCAAAGCGGGGGACTTCCGGTTGCGCGTGCATTCACCGGACGGAAAGCGTCACCGAAATGTGGTGATGAAGGCGCGTCTGCCGCTGCACCGTCTCAAAGGGATGGGTGAAGTGGGTGATCACTCGTACATGATGACGATTGGCGACAGTGACTCCCTGCACTTCAGGCTGATCGGCCGTACGGTGAAGGCTCGTCTGAAGCAGACTCTCTGGCGGACTGCGCGTGAACTAAGGATTATGAAAAGGCGGAACCCGGGCTGGAGGATGAGGCTGGCCTACTGGCTCGTTTATCCCCTGTTGCACGGGCGCGAGATATGGATCATCGGCGAACGTTCCGACACGGCACAGGACAACTCGTATCACTTCTTCAAGTGGATCAGGGAGAACCGGAAGCGTTGTCGTGCCTACTACGTCATCGACGGTGACTCTCCTGACTTCGCGAAGGTCAGCCCCTATGGAAATGTGCTGAAACTCGGCTCGTGGAAGCATCGCATGTACCTGCTCCACGCGACCAAGCTCATCGGGGCTTATGATTCCGAGTCCTACCTGGTCCCGCAGGGCTACCGGAAGGCTCTGTACCTGCACCGGTTCGGCGAACTGATCCGCTACCAGCGCATATTCCTGCAACACGGAATCACGTACAACGACGTGACCAGTGGTGCCTCGCAGTGGGTCACAAGCTACGACATGATCATTACCGGCGGGCGTCAGGAGCGCGAGTTCTTCGCTGAAGAGGCGGGGTATGGGGCTAGGGCGGTTCTCGCCGGATTCACCCGGTTCGACGCCCTGCGCAAGGAGCCGAGGGAGCGCCCGAGGATCCTTCTCATGCCCACCTGGCGCCAGTGGATTGTCACGGCCTCTTACAAAAAGGGCGCGGGCCCCGCGAAGACGTCGTTCACGCAGTCCGAGTACTTCCGGTTCTACCGTGCGCTGCTTTCCGACCCCCGGCTGACGAAGGCGCTGGAGCATTTCGGAGTCGATCTGGAGTTCTTCCCGCACTACGAGATCCGGCCCTACCTGCATCATTTCCAGCTCGAGTCGCCTTCGATCATCGTGGCCGATCCGCAGTCGCGGAATGTGCAGCAGGCGATGAAGGAGTGCTCCCTGATGGTGACGGACTATTCGTCCGTGTTCTTCGACGTGGCATACATGGACACCCCGATCGTCTATGTCCCGTTCGACGAGGAGGATTTCTACGGGCGTCACTACAAGCGAGGCTATTTCAACCTCTCGGACGACGGTTTCGGTCCGGTCTGCCGCACGGTGGACGGGGCCGTGAATGAAATCATCGCTTCGATCAGGAATCGATTCGTCGTGCAATCTCCTTACCGTGAGCGGGCCGAGCAGTTCTTTGCCCACCGAGACCACGGGAACTGCGAAAGAGTCTTCGAGGCGATCGACGGTCTGGGATCCGTGGGCGCCAGTTCACTGGCCCCTCCGGGGCCGGTGGTCCCGGGGCATGTGCGGCAGACGGAGAAGGTGTGGGGAAGTGCTGCCTGAGAACCACGGGGACATGCAACACACCTATCGGATCTTCATCGCCGGTGATTCGACTTCAGTCGACAGAGAAATGAGCCGGGCGCCGATGACAGGGTGGGGGCAGGCGCTTCCCCTATTCTTCGACCGCCGGGTCGACATAGTGAACTGCGCCCGGGCAGGTGCCAGTTCCCGTACGTTCAGCGAACGCGGCCGACTGGACTGGATCCTTGAGAACATCGCGCCGGGCGACTACATGCTCATCTCGTTCGGCATCAACGATGCCAAGCCCGAGAAATGGCTGAGAACCGAGGCGTTCGGCGACTTCCGGACCTGTCTCCGCCGTTTCGTGGATGGTGCTCGTTCGCGTAACGCTCATCCGGTACTGGTGAGCACTCACGAACGGGACACGTACGACGTGCACGGAAACCTGTCGCGAGAACATGTGGAATACGCCATGGCGATGAGTGACGTCGCCGTCGAAACCAGTACGCCGTACATCGACCTGTACCACCAGAGCCTCTCGTGGTGGACCGACCTCGGAGACGAAGGCACCCGTTCGTTTTTCGTGCACCTTCGGCCGGGTGAGCATCCCAATTACCCCGACGGCTTCGACGATCCAGGGCACCTGGTTCCTGCCGGAGCCATCGCGTGCGCCCGTTTCGTCGCCTACTCCCTCGTTGCGCAGCAGATCGTCCCGCCGAATTGGGCCGTTGATCTCGACCGGCAGGATTTCCCGGCCACGGCGGTGACCTGGCTCGACGACGAGACGCACGCCGCCCTGACACGGGCCCGGACCGTCGGCGCGGGGGCGGAGCTGTGACGGACACGCGGCGGATGTACCCGATCGCGCGTCTGAGGAGCGTGCAGCCCGGCCACCCGGCCATCGTGTGCACAGTGGAGCTCTACGGCGACAAGGACCCGGCGCTTCCACTGAGGCCGGGTGAGACGGCCGAGTTCGAGTTCAGGGTCATACCCGAGGGGCCGGGTTCGCGCTACTACGGTTACTTGATGGTCGAGTCCTTCGACGAGGCGGCAGTGGTGGAACGCGCCGCGGGCATGAGCCTTCTCGCAGTGGGCGACCGGTATGCGACCTCCACTGTGCCGGGGGAGGAGAGGACTGCCCGGTTCGCGCTGAAGGTCCGCGAGAAGGTGGCCCGGGACGCCTTCTTCGTTCCGCAGCTGCGGGCGGGCATCATCGCCGACGGGGGAAGCAGCCTTACGGCGAGCACCCGGTCGATCAAGCAACTCGGCTACCGGATCGCCTCGTTCCCGGCCCAGGGGAGAAAGCTCACGGTGCCGCCGGGGTACCGGGGCGTGCTCGACGGTCTTACGGACGGACTGGGTGAGGGCGCGCGACTCGTCGGCGTCGGTCCGGCCCGCTACGGAGACACCGGTGTGGGCCGGGACGGGTTGGTCACCTACAGCCCGGTCAGCGGTTTCGCGGGCTACGACTCGTTCGACTACGTACTCGCCGACGCGACGGATCGGCTCACGCGCACGCAGGTCACCGTCTTCGTGGGTGATCTGAGCGCGACACCGGGGGTAATCGCGGGCTGAGACCCGCAGCGAGGGCCGGTGGGATGAGTCCACGGATCGAACCGTTGAGTGCGCGTGGGGGCAGTGTGGCACCGGCAGGCCGTCGGATCGGCGTGTGCGCCCTGGTCATCGGCCTCGTGGCGGGGTGCGGCCCGGGAGCGGGTCACGGCGGCAGCCCAGGCGTTCCGCCCCCGGAACGTCCCGCGGCATCGGCTGCCGGCGTGCCCGCCCCGGCCTTGCCGGACGGAGTGCGACTCACCCGCTCCACCCGACGGCTCGCTGACGGAAGCCCCGTCCGGATCAGCGCCATGGCCCTCTCGCCCGATGCGCGAGTGACGGTGAAGGGCGTGCACGGCAGGAGCCTTGCCACGGCCGAGACCGTGCGGCGTATGGCCCATGAGGTTGGTGCCTGGGCTGCGGTGAACGCTTCGTACTTCGACATACGCGGTGGGCCGGCGTTCAGCGGCTACGAGGGGGACCCGCTCGGCGTGTACGCGACGGGGGGAAGCCTGCTGAGCGAGGCGGCGCAGGGGCGAACCGCCCTGATCCTGGGCGGCACCCGCGCGCGACACCGCATCGACGAGATCACCACGTCCTCGTCCCTCGTCGCGTCCGACGGCGCGCACCGGGAACTGGACGGGATCAACAGGGTGCCCGGGCGCATCGTGGGCTGCGGGGGTGTCGGCGGCGATCGCCTTTCCCGCACGGGGGAGCTGGTCTCCTTTCCCGTCCACAACCAGTTGTGCGTGGACCCGGACGAGATCGTGGACATCGGGGCGGCGTGGGGCGTTTCGTCGCCCGAGGGCGGCAAGGACAGCCAGGACGCCCTCATCGACCGCACGGGGAGGGTTTCCGCACTGCGGGTTCCCGCGGGGGGCCGGATCCCGCCGGGGGGACGCGTCCTGTCCGGGATCGGCAAGGGCGCGGCGTGGCTCGCACGCCATGCGCGGCCCGGTGCGACCGTCACGGTGACTTCTGCCATGTACGACAGCCGGGGCGCACGCCTGTCAGGAGCGCAGAGCTCGGTCGTCGGGGCGGGTCCCTCACTGGTCCGTGACGGACGCATACGGATCAACGCCGAGGCCAACGGGTTCTCCCGCACCGCGCTGACGCGGCGGGAGCCCAGGACCGTGGCGGGCATCACCGCGGACGGAACCCTGCTCCTGGTGACGTTCGACGGACGGAGGCCCGGCATCAGCGTCGGCGTGTCCCTCCAGGAGGCGGCGGACATCCTGATCTCGATGGGGGCGACCGACGCCCTCAACCTGGACGGCGGAGGATCGACGACGATGGTGGTCGAGGACAAGGTGTGGAACCGGCCCACGCAATCGCCCGGTGGTCCTCGGACGGAGCGAGCGGTGGCCACGGCCCTGGCGGTGATCACCGAATGAACTGCGGCCCGGCACGTGGGTGCCGGGCCGCAGTTCAAGGAAGGGGCACGCTACGCCGGAACGCTCGCCACGCCCCGCTCCAGGAACGTCTTCCCGTTCACCCGCTCCGAGACACCCTCGCGGTCCAGGTACGGCGTGATGCCGCCCAGGTGGAAGGGCCAGCCCGCGCCCGTGATCAGGCAGAGGTCGACGTCCTGGGCCTCGGCGACGACGCCCTCGTCCAGCATCAGGCCGATCTCCTGCGCCACCGCGTCCAGGACGCGGTCGCGGGCCTGCTCCTCGGACAGGACGGTGTCGCCCTGCTTCAGGAGTGCGGCGACCTCCGGGTCCAGCTCCGGCTTACCGGAGTCGTAGACGTAGAACCCGCGCTTGCCGGCCTTGACGACAGCGGCCAGGTTCTCGGAGACCGTGAAGCGCTCCGGGAAGGCGCGGTTCAGGGTCTCGGAGACGTGCAGGCCGATGGCCGGGCCGACCAGCTCCAGGAGGACCAGCGGCGACATCGGCAGGCCGAGGGGTTCGACGGCCTTCTCGGCGACGGCGACGGGGGTGCCCTCGTCGATGATGTTCTGGATCTCGCCCATGAAGCGGGTCAGGATGCGGTTGACGACGAACGCCGGGGCGTCCTTCACCAGCACCGCGGTCTTCTTCAGCTTCCGCGCGACACCGAAGGCCGTGGCCAGCGAGGCGTCGTCCGTCTGCTCGCCGCGGACGATCTCCAGGAGCGGGAGGATCGCGACCGGGTTGAAGAAGTGGAAGCCGACGACCCGCTCGGGGTTCTTCAGCTTCGACGCCATCTCGGTGACCGAGAGGGACGAGGTGTTGGTGGCGAGGATCGCGTGCGCCGGGGCGACCGCCTCGACCTCCGCGAACACCTGCTGCTTGACGCCGATCTCCTCGAAGACGGCCTCGATGATGAAGTCGGCGTCGGAGAAGCCCTCCGCCTTGTCCAGCACACCGGAGACCAGGGCCTTCAGGCGGTTGGCCTTGTCCTGGTTGATGCGTCCCTTGCCGAGCAGCTTCTCGATCTCGGCGTGGACGTAGCCCACACCCTTGTCGACGCGCGCCTGGTCGATGTCCGTCAGGACGACCGGGACCTCCAGGCGGCGCAGGAACAGCAGGGCGAGCTGGCTGGCCATCAGGCCCGCGCCCACCACGCCGACCTTGGTGACCGGACGGGCCAGGGCCTTGTCCGGGGCACCGGCCGGGCGCTTGGCGCGCTTCTGGACCAGGTTGAACGAGTAGATCCCGGAGCGCAGCTCGCCGCCCATGATCAGGTCCGCCAGGGCCTGGTCCTCACGGTCGAAGCCGGCGCCCAGGTCGCCGTCCTTGGCCGCGGCGATGATCTCCAGCGCGCGGTACGCGGCCGGGGCGGCGCCGTGCACCTTGGAGTCGGCGATGGCCTTGCCGCGGGCGACGGCCTGGTCCCAGGCGTCACCGCGGTCGACCTCGGGGCGCTCCACCGTGAGCGTGCCGTTCAGCACGTTCGCGGTCCAGATCAGCGACTGCTCCAGGAAGTCGGCGCCCTCGAAGAGCGCGTCGGCGATCCCGAGCTCGAAGACCTGCTTGCCCTTGAGCTGCCGGTTCTGGTTCAGCGAGTTCTCGATGATCACCGAGACCGCGCGGTCGGCACCGATCAGGTTGGGCAGCAGCGCGCAGCCGCCCCAGCCGGGGACCAGACCGAGGAAGACCTCGGGCAGCGAGAACGCGGGCAGCGCCTTGGAGACGGTGCGGTACGAGCAGTGCAGACCGACCTCGACACCGCCGCCCATCGCCGCGCCGTTGTAGTACGCGAACGTCGGGACGGCGAGGCCGGAGAGGCGGCGGAAGACGTCGTGACCGCCCTTGCCGATCGCGAGCGCGTCCTTGTGCTCCTTCAGCAGCTCGACGCCCTTGAGGTCGGCGCCGACCGCGAAGATGAACGGCTTGCCGGTGATGCCGATGCCGGTGATCGCACCCTCGGCGGCCTCCTTCTCGACCTGGTCGATCGCGGCGTTCAGGTTCGCCAGCGACTGCGGTCCGAAGGTGGTCGGCTTGGTGTGGTCCAGGCCGTTGTCCAGCGTGATGAGGGCGAAGCGGCCCGCACCGGCCGGGAGGTCCAGGTGGCGTACGTGCGCCTGGGTGACGACCTCGCCGGGGAACAGCTCGGCCGCACCCTTCAGAAGCTCAGTGGTGGAGCTCACTTGTCGCCTCCGGCGGTGTTGAAGTGCGGGTTCTCCCAGACGACCGTCGCGCCCATGCCGAAGCCGACGCACATGGTCGTCAGGCCGTAGCGGACCTCCGGCTGCTCCTCGAACTGGCGGGCCAGCTGGGTCATCAGCCGGACGCCGGAGGAGGCCAGCGGGTGGCCGTACGCGATGGCGCCGCCGTACTGGTTGACGCGGGCGTCGTCGTCGGCGATGCCGTAGTGCTCCAGGAAGGCGAGCACCTGCACGGCGAACGCCTCGTTGATCTCGAAGAGACCGATGTCCGAGATGGACAGGCCGGCCTTGGCCAGGGCCTTCTCCGTGGCCGGGATCGGGCCGTAGCCCATGACCTCCGGCTCGACGCCGGCGAAGGCGTAGGAGACGAGGCGCATCCTGACCGGGAGGCCCAGCTCGCGGGCGACGTCCTCGGCGGCGAGCAGCGAGGCGGTGGCGCCGTCGTTGAGACCCGCGGCGTTACCGGCCGTCACGCGGCCGTGGGCACGGAACGGGGTCTTCAGACCGGCCAGGGACTCCATCGTGGTGCCCGGACGCATCGGCTCGTCGGCGGTGACCAGGCCCCAACCCGTCTCACCGGCCTCCGGGTTGGTGCGGCGCACGGAGACCGGCACCAGGTCCTGCTGGATCTTGCCGTTGGCGTACGCCTTCGCGGCCTTCTCCTGCGAGCGCACGGCGTACTCGTCGGCGCGCTGCTTGGTGATCGTGGGGTACCGGTCGTGCAGGTTCTCCGCGGTCATGCCCATGAACAGGGCGGACTCGTCGACCAGCTTCTCCGACACGAAGCGCGGGTTCGGGTCCACGCCCTCGCCCATCGGGTGGCGGCCCATGTGCTCGACGCCACCGGCGACGACGACGTCGTACGCGCCGAAGGCGATGGAGCCGGCCGTCGAGGTGACGGCGGTCAGGGCGCCCGCACACATGCGGTCGATGGAGTAACCGGGGACCGACTGCGGCAGCCCGGCCAGGATTCCGGCGGTGCGGCCGAGCGTGAGGCCCTGGTCACCGATCTGCGTGGTCGCGGCGATGGCGACCTCGTCGATCAACGCGGGGTCCAGATCCGGGTTGCGGCGCAGCAGCTCCCGGATGGCCTTCACGACGAGATCGTCGGCGCGGGTCTCGTGGTAGATGCCCTTCGGGCCCGCTTTGCCGAACGGGGTGCGGACGCCGTCGACGAAGACGACGTCCCGGATGGTACGAGGCACGGTGGCTCTCCTCCAGGGTGCGGGATGGCACTGCTGCGGGGCACGCCCGGGAGCGTGCCGCCACCCTCATGCTACTTGCGGGTAACCAGACTGCCCAGTCCTTGCGGCGGGAGCGGCGAAGGTCACATACGCGAAATGGCCCGGACGCCCCGAAAGGGGGCCGTCCGGGCCATGTGGAGAACGATGCGCATGGGCCGCGGGCCGCGCCAACCTGGCGTGAATGCGACCCTGTCACATGCCTTCTCAGGCCTCCGAAGCGAGCGCGCGCAGCAGGATGGGGGCCACTTGTTCGATCTGCCAGCGCCGCGCGCCGTAGCCGGCGAGTGCGTTCTCCACCGTGTCCGGCGTGAGCTTCTTCGGCGGTTCCCAGCACACCCGGCGCACGGTGTCGGGGGTGATGAGGTTCTCCTGCGGCATGTTCAGCCGCTCCGCGAGCTCGGACACGGCCGTGCGGGCGGCCGACAGCCGGGCCGCGGCGGCCGGGTCCTTGTCCGCCCAGGCGCGGGGCGGCGGCGGTCCGGCCAGCGGCTGGCCGGGCTGCGGGAGCTCCGCGTCGGGCAGTTCCTTCGCCCGGTCCACGGCGGCCTGCCACTGCTCCAGCTGACGCCGGCCCATGCGGTGGCCGAAGCCGGGCAGCGCGGTCAGCGCGTGGGCGTTGGGCGGGAGCGCGAGGGCGGCCTCCACGATCGCGGCGTCGCCGAGCACCTTTCCGGGCGAGATGTCGCGGCGCTGAGCGATCTGGTCGCGCATGGTCCACAGCTCCCTGACCACCGCCATCTGCCGGCGCCGGCGGACCTTGTGCATGCCGGACGTGCGGCGCCACGGATCCTGGCGCGGGGGAGCGGGCGGTGCCGCGGCGATGGCGGAGAACTCCTCCCGCGCCCATTCCAGCTTGTCCTGCCTGTCGAGCTCCTCCTCCAGGGCGTTGCGGAGGTCGATCAGCAGCTCGACGTCGAGTGCCGCGTAGCGCAGCCAGGGGTCGGGCAGCGGGCGGGTCGACCAGTCGACGGCCGAGTGGCCCTTCTCCAGGGTGTAGCCGAGCACGCTCTCGACCATCGCGCCGAGGCCGACCCGCGGGAAGCCGGCCAGCCGCCCGGCCAGCTCGGTGTCGAAGAGCCCGGTCGGCGTCATCCCTATTTCGCGCAGGCAGGGCAGGTCCTGGGTCGCCGCGTGCAGGATCCACTCGGTGCCGCGCAGCGCCTCGCCCAGCCCGGACAGGTCGGGACAGCCCACCGGGTCGACGAGCGCGCTGCCCGCGCCGTCACGGCGCAGTTGTACGAGATAGGCGCGCTGTCCGTACCGGTAACCGGAGGCGCGCTCGGCGTCCACGGCCACCGGGCCGGAGCCCGCGGCGAAGGCGGCGATCACCCGGGCGAGGGCATCGTCGGAGGCCACCACCGGTGGAATGCCCTCGCGAGGTTCGAGCAAGGGGATCGGCGCCGGGGCGACGTCGTCCGGGGGGGCGCCCCCGGTGGTTCGCAGTGAAGTGTCTGCTGCGGTCTCTTGGGCGTCGGTCACGTATCAAGGGTATCTGTGTATGCGCGGCGCCCGTCGACGGAATGATCCGTCGGCGGGCGCCGATGCATGTAATCCAGCCGGATCCGCATTTCTGCACACCGGCGGGGGTGCGGAATCAGTGGATGATGCCCGTCCGCAGGGCGACGGCGACCATGCCTGCGCGGTCTCCGGTGCCGAGCTTGCGGGCGATTCGGGCGAGGTGGCTCTTGACGGTGAGGGCCGACAGGCCCATGGAGACACCGATGGCCTTGTTGGACTGCCCTTCGGCGACGAGCCGCAGGACCTCCACCTCGCGGCCGGACAGTTCGCGGAGTACCGCACGGGCCGGCTGCTGGGCGTGCAGATCGTGGGCCGGGAGGGTGCGGCGAAGCGGGTGGACGTGGCGGCGGTGGCGCTCAC
>NZ_RDBK01000043.1:4149093-4358860 GCF_008042275.1 Streptomyces sp. OR43
ACCGGAGGCGCGCTCGGCGTCCACGGCCACCGGGCCGGAGCCCGCGGCGAAGGCGGCGATCACCCGGGCGGCTACCGCGAACTGTCCGGCCGCGAGGGCGTTGCGCACCGCGCCGATGTCATCGGCGGCGGAGAGGGCGAGGCCGTTCGGCCAGCCGGCGGCTCGGGTTTCGGACAGCAGGGTCAGCCCGGAACCGTCGGGCAGGTGGACGTCGGCTACGCAGATGTCGCGCGGGTTGCCGACGCGGGGGCGGGCCTCCGCGATGGACGACGCCTCGATGACGTCACGTACTCCGAGTGCCCACAGATGGCGGGTGACGGTGGAACGGACGCGCGGGTCGGCCACGACGACCATGGCCGTCGGCTTGTTCGGGCGGTAGGCGACCAGGCTTGCGGGCTGCTCGAGGAGAACGGACACCAGGCCTCCTGGGGAGTGGCGGGACGGGCCGGCTCGGGGATGAAGCCGGGGCGAACCGTGCTTGAAGGGTCATTGACTCCTTCGGCAGCAGACCCCTGCTCCTTTAGAGGAAGATCACGATTTGGTGAGTAACAATTCGGGCAAATAGGACGCGCGATCGATTGTACGAAAAGAGAGCCGGTGGCTGTACGAGGTTTTGTGACGCAGCGTCACGGGGAACCTGGGGGCGGCGGGACGGGCAGGCGAGCGTCCTACGGAACCTGCGGGCCGCGCCGCTGCGGCAGCGTCACCACCGCCGCGTCCACCGGCTCCGAGGGCGGCAGACCGGCGATCTGGCACAGCAGGTCGCCCCACGCCATCAGATGCGCCGCCGTGTCCGGCACGCCGCCGCGGCCCTCGCGCGGGGTCCACGACGCCCGGATCTCGATCTGTGTCGCCGGACGCCGGCTCGCCAGCTCACCGAAGGAGTGCGAACTCGCCCGGGTGACCGTGCCGCCCGCCGCCCCGTACGACAGGCCGCGCGCCTCCAGCGCCCCGGTCAGCCAGGACCAGCACACCTCCGGTAGCAGCGGGTCGGCGGCCATCTCCGGCTCCAGCTCGGCGCGCACCAGCGTCACCAGCCGGAAATTGCCCTGCCAGGCCTCGTGCCCGGCCGGATCGTGGAGCAGGACGAGCCGGCCGTCGGCAAGATCGTCATCGCCGTCGACGACCGCCGCCTCCAGCGCGTACGCGTACGGGGCCAGACGCTTCGGTGGGCGTGTCGGCTCCACCTCCAGCTCGGCCCGCAGCCGCGCCGAGCGCAGCGCGTCCACCGCCGAACGGAACGCGGGCGGGACGGAACCACCCTCCGCACTGTCCGTGCCGTCAGCACCATCGGATTGATCGGAGAAGTGTCCCTGCGCCGGAGCCATGCGGGGAAGAGTAGGCGGAACCGGAGCCTCGCGCGCGGAAGGACACCCGTGCGGGGCAGGGCTCATTCCGCGCGCATGCGAAGATTCGGTGCGTGAGTGCCATTGACCGCCCCTCGGGCCACCAGACGAAGACCTCCGCCACCCACGACTCGGTGTTCCTGAAGGCGTGCCGCCGCGAACCCGTGCCGCACACGCCGGTCTGGTTCATGCGCCAGGCGGGGCGCTCGCTGCCCGAGTACCTGAAGGTGCGCGAAGGCATCCCGATGCTCGAGTCCTGCACGATGCCGGAGCTCGTCGCCGAGATCACGATGCAGCCCGTCCGCCGCCACAAGGTCGACGCCGCGGTCTACTACAGCGACATCGTCGTGCCGCTCAAGGCCATCGGCATCGACCTCGACATCAAGCCCGGCGTCGGACCGGTGATCGCCGAGCCGATCCGCACCCGCGCCGACCTCGCCCGGCTGCGCGACCTCACGCCCGAGGACGTCCCGTACGTCACCGAGGCCATCGGCCTGCTCACCGCCGAACTCGGGTCCACCCCGCTGATCGGATTCGCCGGCGCCCCGTTCACGCTCGCCAGCTACCTCGTGGAGGGCGGCCCGTCCCGCAACCACGAGCACACCAAGGCCCTGATGTACGGCGACCCGGAGCTCTGGGCCGACCTGCTCGACCGCCTCGCCGAGATCACCGGCGCCTTCCTCAAGGTCCAGATCGACGCCGGCGCCTCCGCCGTGCAGCTCTTCGACTCCTGGGTCGGCGCCCTGGCCCCCGCCGACTACCGCCGCTCGGTGCTGCCCGCCTCCGCGAAGGTCTTCGACGCCGTCGCGTCGTACGACGTCCCGCGCATCCACTTCGGTGTCGGCACGGGTGAACTGCTCGGGCTCATGGGCGAGGCCGGCGCGGACGTCGTCGGCGTCGACTGGCGGGTCCCGCTCGACGAGGCCGCGCGCCGCGTCGGCCCCGGCAAGGCGCTCCAGGGCAACCTGGACCCCGCCGTGCTGTTCGCCCCGACCGCCGCGGTGGAGGCCAAGACCCAGGAGGTACTGGACGCCGCCGCCGGTCTGGAGGGCCACATCTTCAACCTGGGCCACGGTGTGATGCCGAACATGGACCCGGACGCGCTGTCACGGCTCGTCGAGTACGTCCACACCAGCACCGCGCGCTGAACGACGGGAAGGCGGGCGCCGCTCAGGCGGTGCCCGCCTTCCGCAGCGCCGTCACCGTCTTGCGGGCCGCCACCAGGACGGGGTCCCAGACCGGGGAGAACGGCGGCGCGTAGCCCAGGTCGAGCGCCGTCATCTGCTCCACCGTCATCCCGGCGGTGAGCGCCACCGCCGCCACGTCCACCCGCTTCGCCGCACCCTCCCGGCCCACGATCTGCACGCCCAGCAGCCGGCCCGTGCGGTACTCCGCGAGCATCTTCACCGTCATGGCCCGTGCCCCCGGGTAGTAGCCCGCCCGGCCCGTCGACTCGATCGTCGCCGTGACGAAGCGCAGGCCGACCGCGCGGGCGTCCTTCTCACGCAGGCCCGTGCGGGCGATCTCCAGGTCGCAGACCTTGCTCACCGCCGTACCGACCACGCCCGGGAACGTCCCGTAGCCGCCGCCGACGTTGGACCCGATGATCTGGCCGTGCTTGTTGGCATGGGTGCCCAGGGCGATGTGGCGGGTGCGGCCCGCCACCAGGTCGAGGACCTCGACACAGTCGCCGCCCGCCCAGATGTTGTCGTGGCCCACGACCCGCATCGACAGATCGGTGAGCAGCCCGCCGTGCGGGCCGAGCGGCAGCCCGACCGCCCGGGCCAGCGTCGTCTCCGGCTCGACGCCGATGCCGAGCACCACCACGTCCGCCGGGTAGGACACGCCGGCCGCCTCCACGGCGGCGACCCGGCCGTCCGGCCCGGTACGGATCGCGGTGACCGCGGCCCCGTTCACCGTCGTGATCCCGAGCCCGTCCATCGCGTCGTGGACGAGGCGCCCCATGTCGGGGTCGAGCGTCGCCATCGGCTGCTCGCCGCGGTTGAGCACGGTCACCTCGAAGCCGTGCTTCAGCATCGCCTCGGCCATCTCGACGCCGATGTACCCGGCGCCGACGACGACCGCGCGCCGCCCGGTCGCCCGGTCCAGGGTGTCCAGCAGGGCCTGACCGTCGTCCAGGGTCTGCACACCGTGGACGCCGGGCGCGTCCACCCCGGGCAGGGCGGGCCGTACCGGGCGGGCGCCCGTCGCGATCACCAGCTTGTCGAAGCCGGTCCAGGAGGTCTCGCCCGACTCCCGGTCCAGGGCGCGCACCCGCTGCCCCGCGACATCGATCTCCGTCACCTCGGTGCGCATCCGCAGGTCGATGGCGCGGGCCCGGTGCTCCTCGGGGGTGCGGGCGATCAGGTCGTCCCGCCGCTCGACGTCGCCGCCGACCCAGTACGGGATGCCGCAGGCGGAGTACGAACTGAAATGGCCCCGCTCGAAGGCGGTGATGCTCAGCTCCTCCGGGCCCCTGAGCCGGCGCGCCTGCGAGGCGGCGGACATGCCCGCCGCGTCACCGCCGATGACCACCAGTCGTTCCGCCGCCATGCCAGGTCCCTTCGACGTCCCTGCGAAAGGCCTACGCTACGGCGCCGCCGGCCCCGGGGGCGCGGCGGCGCCCCCGGGGAACGCTCAGCCGCCCGCCGGCGGCCGCTGCCCCGCCTTTCCGCCCCGGCGACGCGGCAGACGCCGCCACAGGATCACCAGGACGGCCGCGACGGCCAGGAACGGGGCCGCGGCACCCACCGCCATCGCGAGCCACCGCAGCATCGTCAGGAAGGCGTGCCAGCCACCGCTCAGCGCGTCCACGAACCCCGGATCGTCGTTGTCGTCCTCGGGTGCCGACTCCGGCTCCATCAGATCGAGCGTGATCGTCGCCAGCGTCGTACGGTCCTTGAGCGAGGCCTGCTGGGCGAGCAGGGACTCCAGCGAGGCCTGACGGCTGCTCAGTTCGCCCTCCAGCGTGACGACATCGGCGAGCTTGTCGGCCCGGTCCATCAGCTTGCGCACCCGCGCCACGCTGGCGCGCTGGGTGGCGATCCGGCTCTCCACGTCGACGACCTGGTCGGTGACGTCCTTGGCGGCCGACGAGCGGGAGATCAGTTTCCCCGCCCCGGACAGCTCCCGCAGCACACCGTCGTACTCGGCCTGGGGCACGCGCAGGACGAGATGCGAGGAGTCGTGCGTGTCGTCCACCTGCTCGGTGGACTCGTTGGCGACCAGTCCGCCCGCGTTCTGCACGACCGTACGGGCGGCGGCCGCCGCTCTGGACGCGCTCTTCACCTCCACGGACAGGGAGGCGGTGCGGATGACGTGCGTGGCGGCCGCAGGATTCGGCTTCTTCGGCGTACCCGGCTCGGCCGCGCCCTCCTTGAGGTCCGCGGCCGCTTTCCCGGCGGAGGCATCCGACTTGTTCTGCGCGTCGGCGGAAAGGGCCCGCTCGTCGGACGAGGAGGCGCCGTCGCCGGCGCCGCAGCCGCTCAGCGCCAGGACGGCGGTGAGCAGCCCGGCGGCGAGCCCGGTGCGGGTGCGGGTGCGGCGGGCTGTGCGTCTGTGGGTACGGGTGATGGGTGCTGCCTGCATAACTGTCCCCCCAGGACGGGTGATTGATGGCTCCGGTTCGACGTACGAGGTGGTGGAACGGGTTTCGGGATACCGGTTTCGAAGCGGTCACGGTCAGGACTCGGACAGGGTTTGAGAGAGTGGGGGCATGCAGCGTTCAACACACCGTGCGGACAGGGCTCCCGGCCACGTCGTCGTCATCGGCGGCGGCATCGCCGGACTCGCGGCCGCCCACCGGCTCCTCGGCGCCGGTCTGGGGGTCACCCTCCTGGAGGCCACCGACCGGCTCGGCGGCAAGCTCATGACCGGTGAGGTCGCGGGCGTCCAGGTCGACCTCGGCGCCGAGTCGATGCTCGCCCGCCGGCCCGAGGCGGTCGCCCTGGCCCGTGCCGTCGGCCTCGGCGACCGGCTCCAGCCGCCCGCCACCGCCACCGCCGCGCTGTGGACGCGGGGCGCGCTGCGCCCCATGCCCAAGGGCCATGTGATGGGCGTACCGGGCGACCCGTCGGTCCTCGGTGAGGTGCTGTCGCCCGAGGGCCTCGCGCGCATCGCCCAGGAACGTGATCTGACCCCGACCGCCGTCGGGGACGACGTGGCCGTCGGCGCGTACGTGGCGGACCGGCTGGGCCGCGAGGTCGTGGACCGGCTGGTCGAGCCGCTCCTGGGCGGGGTGTACGCGGGCGACGCCTACCGGATCTCGATGCGCGCCGCCGTACCGCAGCTCTTCGAGGTCGCCCGGCAGGCGGGCTCCCTGCTCGACGGCGTCGCCCGGATCCAGGAGCAGGCCGCCGCCCGGCAGCAGACCGGACCGGTCTTCCAGGGGATCGCCGGCGGCCTCGGCACCCTGCCGGGCGCGGTGGCCGACGCGGTACGCGCCGGAGGCGGCGAGATCCTCACCGAGACCCCCGTGCTGGGCCTGACCCGTACCGCCGAAGGCTGGGACGTGCGCACGGACGCCCGGGTGATCACCGCCGACGGCATCGTCCTCGCCACCCCCGCCTGGTCCGCCTCCACCCTGCTCGCGGCGGAGTCGCCGGCCGCATCCGCCGAGCTCGCCGGCGTCGAGTACGCGTCGATGGCCCTGGTCACCATGGCCTTCCGGCGCTCCGACGTGACGGGCTCCAAGGCCTTCGACGGCCGCTCCGGCTTTCTCGTGCCCCCGGTCGACGGCCGCACCATCAAGGCCGCCACCTTCTCCACCCACAAGTGGCAGTGGGTCGCCGACGCGGCTCCGGACCTGTTCGTCCTGCGCACCTCGGTGGGCCGCTACGGCGAGGAGGACCATCTGCACCGCGAGGACGCCGAGCTGGTCGACGTGTCGCTGAGCGACCTCGCCGCGGCGACCGGACTGGGCGCGAAGCCCGTCGCCACCGAAGTCACCCGCTGGATCGGCGGACTGCCCCAGTACCCCGTGGGCCACCTCGGCCGCGTCGCCCGGATCCGCGAGGAGGTCGCGAAGATGCCCGCGCTGCGCGTCTGCGGCGCGGTCTACGACGGAGTCGGCATCCCCGCCTGCGTCGCGAGCGCGCACCGGGCCGCGGACGAGATCGCCCGGGACGTCGCGGGAGGGAGCGGCGGGGAGAACGACGGAGAGATCATCGCCACGGGGACCCTGGTTCAGGGCACACGGAGCGAGGCGGGACAATAGCCGTATGAGTGCTCCTGAGACTGTGACATCAAGCAAGGCCCCCAACGCCGGCAAGAAGGCGAAGGACCTCAACGACGTCGTCCGCTACACGCTGTGGTCCGTCTTCAAGCTGCGCGACGTGCTGCCCGCGGACACGGACCGCGCGGCGTACTCCGGCGAGGTCCAGGAGCTGTTCGACCAGCTCGCGGCCAAGGACATCACCGTGCGCGGCACCTACGACGTCTCCGGCCTGCGCGCCGACGCCGACGTCATGATCTGGTGGCACGCCGAGACGTCGGACGCGCTGCAGGAGGCGTACAACCTCTTCCGTCGCACCCGCCTCGGCAAGAGCCTCGACCCGGTCTGGTCGAACATGGCGCTGCACCGCCCCGCCGAGTTCAACAAGTCGCACGTCCCGGCGTTCCTCGCCGACGAGACGCCGCGCGACTACATCAGCGTGTACCCCTTCGTGCGCTCCTACGACTGGTACCTGCTGCCCGACGAGGACCGTCGCCGCATGCTCGCCGACCACGGCAAGATGGCCCGCGGCTTCCCCGACGTGCGTGCCAACACCGTGGCCTCCTTCTCCCTCGGCGACTACGAGTGGGTGCTGGCCTTCGAGGCCGACGAGCTGCACCGCATCGTCGACCTGATGCGTCACCTGCGGGCCTCCGAGGCGCGGATGCACGTCCGCGAAGAGGTCCCCTTCTACACCGGCCGGCGCAAGTCGGTCGCAGACCTGGTGGCCGGGCTCGCGTAGCGAGCGGGTTCCGACCACCCCAACCCGGAAGATCAGACGGCGGAACCCCCGGCACCCTGTGCCGGCCGCCGTTCCAGCGACACCGGGTTCGGCTCCCGGTGCGGCGCGCTTCCCGCGCGCCGCACCGGCGTCTTCTACGGCACGTTCCGCGTGCCCCGGCCGCCGAGCGCGGCCCGCAGCGCCGGGTCGGCCACCGCGCGCACGCCCCGCACGGCGACCGCCATCAGCACATCGCCCTCCGGGCCGCCCGCGGCGGCCGTGCGCCTGTCCAGCAGCCGCTGTCCGGCGGGGGAGGCCCAGGAGCTGTACGGATGCACCTCCATCCGGGCGATGGCCAGACAGCCCAAGGTCAGCACGAGCGGCAGCCCGAACCAGACGAGCACGGGTATCCCCGAGCCGCCCGGGCCCTCCTCCCGGCCGGGTGTGAGCAGTGCCGCGGTGCCCATCGCGGCCACCAGCAACGCGGCCCCGCGCACCGCCCGTACCGCCGACACGAGGTCCGTCCCCGCCCCGCCCGGCAGCGCCAGCCCCGCGGCGACCAGCCGGTCGGCGAGGGCGCGCACGGCGTCGGCCGCGGCCGCGGCAGCACGGACCGGCGGGATGGGGGACTGGCCCTGCGGGCCGATGGCCCGGATCACCGTGCGCTCCACGTCGTCGTGGCCGGCCGGGTCGACCACTGTCGCCCAGCCGGTGTGCGCGAGCAGCAGCCGGCGGCGCAGATGCATGGTGACGAGCGCGAGATCGGCGACCCGGTGCGGGCCGCCGGCCAGGAACGCGGTCTCGTACAGCGTGAGTTCAGGGCCGTCCGCCGCACGCCGAGGCTCGCGCGGCAGCGCGCCGCGCGGCAGCGCGCCGCGCGGCGGAGCCAGGCGGGCGGCAGCGAGGCAGAGCCGTACGCAGGAGACGGCTGCCGCACCCCATGCGACCAGCAGAAAAAGAACCCAGAGCATGCCGGAGTTCTATGCGAGCCGGGCCCGGAGCGCCAGAGGATTTCAGGATGCGGACGGCGACCGCTCAGGAACTGCTGCCGCAGCTGGACCCCGAACTGCCGCCGCAGCTCGATCCGGAACCGCAACTGGATCCCGAGCCGCAACTGGATCCGGAGCCGCAACTGGACCCGGACCCGCACCCGGAGCCCGACCCGCACCCGGAGCCGCKCCCGCCTCCGCCGCTGTTCCCGGCGGAGCTGCCGCAGCCGCCGTCGCCGGGGCTCGATCCCGCGCACCACACCGTGGGCACGAGCAGCAGCCCCGCGGAGTCGGACGCGTGGTGCGAGGGCGAGGGCATGGGCGGTCCCGCCGGCCGCATCCGCGCCGCCGTGACGAGATGCGCCCGCAGCGCCGGGTCGCGGAGTGCCCGCGGCCCGGCCGTGGCCACCAGATGGGCCGTTCCCGTCCCCTGCCCGTAGGCGATCCGGAACGCCGCCGCGGCTCTGCGGCCCGCCTTGGTGATCCGGGCGCGGGCGGCGCCCGCGACGACCAGCCCGACGACGGCCCCGCCGAGCAGCGCCGGGAGCACCTTGACGATGAACGGCGCCGGCGTCTCTCCGAGGCTGTCGGACGAGGTGAACTCGGCGATGGTCAGCGCGAAGCAGACCGGCAGGCCGAGCAGGCAGGTCACTGCCTGCGTCATGCCCCAGCGACGCCACGTCCGGTTCGCCCCGGGCACGTTCAGCAGACCGCGCGCGGCCAGGCCGTCCCCGACCTCCTGCACGGCGGGATGGCGCATCACGGCGTTCCGCAGGGTGTGCAGGGCGCCGCTCGGAGCGGCGGCCTGCTCATGGAGCACCGCCCGCTCCACCGGGTCGTGGGCGACCGGCCGCTGGACCGCGACGATCCCCGGACCGCCGACGAGCAGCCGGCCGTCCTCCAGCATCGCGGCGAGCGCGGTGTCCACCACGCGGCCGGGCCCGCCGTTCAGGAACGCCACCTCGGACAGGTCGTGGACGACTCCGTCCGTACGGGGCCGCGCGCGGCCGGCTCCCACGATCAGCAGCGTCGAGGAGACCACCACAGCCAGTGTCAGGACCAGGGCGAAAACGCTCATGCCCCGTCACCTCCCTGCGAGTACGGAACGGGCCGCCCGGACCAGCCGGGCGGTGCGGCGGGGTGGCCGGGGAGCCGTCCGGTCCTGCCACCAGTGGGTCAGCCGGCGGCGGGCCGCCTCGTCCGAGGGGCGGCCGGCGATGAGCAGCTGCTCGGCGAAGTCCAGGGCGTCGCGCCGGTATCCGGCGGACATCGGGCGGTTCCTGGCGTACGCGAGGAACGCGCCGCGGTAGGCGGGGCCGAGGATCCGCGCGAGTTCAGGGGCCACCTTGGCGACGACGTCGGCGCGCTTGGCGGCCAGGGCCCGGCTCTGGACGCCGAGCCGGCGGTGGTCGAAGCCCTCGGGGGCGGGGGTGCCCGCGACGAGGGCGGACAGCAGCGAGGTCTGCGCGACCGCGACCCCGTCACGCAGCGCCTCCGGGTCCCCGGGGCTGTGCGCCGGGGGCGTGGTCCTCGGCGCACGGCGGACGGACCGGGGCACGCCGCCCCCGCCCCCGGCCGTGTCCGTGGCCGGGTCGAGTGTGGCGGGGGCGGACCGGCGCGCGCCGTCCGGGTTCGTGTCGAGCGTCGCGGAGACGGACCTGCGCGCGCCGTCCCGGTCCGCTGCCGCGTCGAGCGTGGCGCGGATCGTGTTCAGTTCGCCCGCCAGCTCGGCGGCCGGCGGGAAGTCGTCGTCGCGCTCCAGCAGGACGCCGGGCGGCGCGATACGGGAGCGGAGCTCGGCGAGGACGTCGAGGACCGGAGCGGTGACCGGGTGGGCGTGGGTGTCGTGCCAGACGCCGTCCTTCTCCACGCCGCCCGCCACATGGACGTACGCGATGGCCTCCACGGGCAGTTCGTCGAGGGCCGTCGCCGGGTCCTCGCCCCGGTTCACGTGGTTCGTGTGCAGATTGGCCACGTCGATGAGCAGCCGCACCCCCGTGCGCTCGACCAGCTCCGCCAGGAACTGGCCCTCGGTCAGCTCCTCGTCGGGCCAGGAGATCAGCGCCGCGATGTTCTCCAGCGCCAGGGGCACCGGCAGCGAGTCCTGCGCCACGCGCACGTTCTCGCACAGCACGTCCAGCGCCGCCCAGGTACGCGGCACGGGCAGCAGGTGTCCCGCCTCCAGCACCGGCGACGCGGTGCGCGCCCCGCCGGCCCGGACGAACGCGATGTGCTCGGTCACCAGGGGCGTGCCCAGCGCAGTGGCCCGCGCCGCGAGACCGGCGAGCCGGCCGGGGTCGGGGCGGTCCGCGCCGCCGAGGCCCAGCGAGACCCCGTGCGGCACCACGGTGACGCCGCGCTCCCGCAGCCGTGCCAGGGAGGCGGGCAGATGATCGGCGCAGAGGTTCTCCGCGACCGCTTCCACCCAGTCGATCCCCGGCAGCGCCTCCACCGCGTCGGCGATCTCCGGCCGCCAGCCGATCCCGATTCCCAGCTCCATGGTGTCCCCCTTCGCCGCTCTGTGCAGGGGTCATGACCCCGCCGCACCGCGCTGAATCCGAAGAGGGGGACGTTCAGAGCTCGATTTGAGGTTCCCGCCGCGCTGCCGGGGCGGTGCGTTCTCTCAGGGCATCGGGGCCGTGGAGGGCCGTGAGGTGAACGACTGGTCCCCGGTCGGTGCCGCCGGAACCGGCTGCGGAAGGACCGAGCCGCGGGGCGCCGCCGGAGGGCCGGTCGGGCTGGCCGTGGCCGCTCCGGCCGCCTCGCGGGCCAGGGCGTCGAAGTCGACGAAGCCGGTGCCCTCCAGCATGGTGATGTGGTCGAGCACGGTCACGTTGGCATCGGTCGCCAGCTGCCGGATCAGCGTGTTGCGGGTGGTGTGCCGGACCTGGGCGATCAGCGCGAACACCTTGCCGTGCGCGTMGCGCAGCAGATTGGCGAACTTGCGCTCGTACTCCTGGCCGCTCGCCGCGGTCAGCTCCCGCAGCCAGCCCTGCTGCTGCTCGGTCGGCTGGTTCGGCAGCTCCACACCCAGCTTGGCGGCGACCTCACGCGCCCTGCGGTCCAGATCCGTGTGCCCGACGACCAGATGGTCCCCGGCCGCCTTGATCGCCTCGGTCGGCGCCCGCTCGATCGCCTGCTGCCCGGCGGGCAGCTCCCAGAGCCCGGCGAGGCGGACCTTCACCAGGAAGTCCCGGTCGGTCGCGGAGAGCGGACCCCACTGGGTCGAGGTGGACGACGCGTCGAGGTTGGCCTCCCCGGTGCCGGAGCGGTCGGCGTACGACCAGACCGGGTAGGCGAGGGCGCCGAGCGTGGCGACGAGCGCCGCGATGATGAGGGCCGTTCCGTTGATGCGTCGCACAGAGGATTCTCCCGGGCCGAGGCGTGACGGCGTCCAATCAACCGCCGTGGCAACGGCCGGGCGCTGACCGGCCGTTCAACCTACTGGGCAGTATCGCCAGTGCGACGGTGTCAGGAGGTACGTATCGGCGGACCGGGTTGTTCACGGCCGGGGGGAATCCATGAGGGCGGCGCGACCGCCCGTCCGTCAGCGGCGCAGGGCCGGATGGTCGGCGACCACCGTGCACGAGCCCGGAGCGATCTCGGTGAACCCCGCGTCCTGTACCACCGGCAGCCCGCTCACCGTGAGTTCCCGCCAGCGGTCCGCGTCAGGGGTGGCGACCGAGAGCGGGAAGCCCGCCTCGCGCCAGGCCTTGCGCTCCGTCTCCGACAGCTCCCACCAGGCGAGCTGGGCACCGTGCCCGGCCTGCGCCATCTCCTTGCCCGCGGACATGCCGAGCTCCGGGTTCAGCCAGAGGACCGGGCCTGTGAGGTCGGGTGCGGCCGGGGGCTCGGGGTCGTCCAGATCCGTGCCCGAGACCTGGAGCTTGGCGAGCTCCTTCGGCCAGCCGTCGAGCGGCACCGGCGGGTAGACCCGCACCTCCGCCTCATCGCCCGTGACCGTGATCCCGGGCAGCGCGGAGGCCTTCCGCCACTCCGCGCCGCGCGCCCGGCGCACCACCTTCCGGATCCGGGCGTCCTGCCAGTCGCGCATCACCCGCGCCCACTCGCCCTCGCCCGTCGACCGCTCGTCGGAGAGCATGACCAGTACCGCCCGGGCGGCCGTGCGCAGGGCGTCGGTACGGGCCGGGGGCGCCGCCTTCTCGATGTGCACCACCAACGGGAGGACGTACTGAGGCGCTTCGTCACGGTTTGTCCGCTCGGAACGGAAAGGGCTGTCCGCCGGCATGCCTGCGGGAACGGACGGGGACTCGGAGGTGTCGTGGCTGCTCACCCGTCCAGTCTGCCAGCCGCCCCGAAACGCGTTCTTGGCGGAATGAAACCCTCCGGGTGAGGATGCACCGCATGAAGAGCGATCTCTTTTCCAGCGAGCACATGGCACAGCAGGCCACCGCCCCCGGGATGACCTTGCAGAACGCCAAATCCATCAAGTACGCGGTCAACGGCGAGATGCACGCACGGCAGGGATCGATGATCGCCTTCCGGGGTGACCTCCAGTTCGAGCGCAAGGGCCAGGGCCTCGGCGGCATGCTCAAGCGTGCCGTCACCGGCGAGGGGCTGCCGCTGATGGCGGTGCGCGGCCAGGGCGAGGCATGGTTCGCGCACGAGGCGGCCAACTGCTTCATCGTGGAGATGGAGCAGGGCGACGTCCTCACCATCAACGGCCGCAACGTCCTGTGCTTCGACGCCACGCTCGCGTACGAGATCAAGACCGTGAAGGGCGCCGGGATGACCGGCGGCGGACTCTTCAACAGTGTCTTCACCGGCTACGGGAAGCTCGGCCTGATGTGTGAGGGCAATCCCATAGTGATCCCCGTCTCGCCTCAGCAGCCGGTCTGCGTCGACACGGACGCGGTCGTCGGCTGGAGCGCCCATCTGAACACGTCGCTGCACCGCTCGCAGAGCGTCGGCTCGATGCTGCGCGGCGGCTCGGGGGAGGCGGTCCAGCTGCGGCTGGAGGGCGAGGGGTTCGTGATCGTACGGCCCAGCGAACTCAAGACAGAGAAGGCGTCGTCCAACTGAGTACGGACGTCCTGCGACTGGACGCGGTCGGCCGGCGGTACGGCCTCGCCGGACCCTGGGTGCTGCGCGGGGTCGACCTCGCGCTGCCCGCCCGCTCCCTCGTCCGCGTCGAAGGGGCCAACGGCACCGGCAAATCCACCCTGTTGCGGCTCCTCGCCGGGATCGACGCCCCCACCGAGGGCCGGATCACGGGCGGCCGGCCGCGCACGGCGTACGTCCCCGAGCGGTTCCCGGCGGCGCTGCCCTTCACCGCCGCCGGCTACCTCGTCCATCTCGGCCGGATCCACGGACTGCGCCGGACCGAGGCGGCCGCGCGCGCCCAGGAGTGGCTGACCCGCTTCGGAGCCGCGGAACACGCCAGGACCCCGCTCGCGGAGCTGTCCAAGGGCACTGGTCAGAAGGTCGCCGTCGCCCAGGCGCTCCTGGCCGAGCCGGAGTTGCTGGTCCTGGACGAGGCATGGACCGGGCTGGACACCGCGGCGCGGGACGAACTGGACCGGGCCGTCGCGGCACGGGTGGCCGCGGGCTCCACCGTCGTCTACGTCGACCACGATCCGCACCGGCTCGCGGGCGCGGTCGGCATGACCCTCCGCGTCGAGGGCACGGGGCTGGTCGCGGCGCCCCCCGCGCCCGCCGGGACGACCGCCGGCCCCCGGGTCCGGATCGAGGTCACGGGTCCGCCCGGCGCCCCGCTCCCCGCCGGACTGCCCGGCGCGCCCGAGAAGACCGCCGCCGACGACGGAGGCGTGCGCCTCACCGTCGACGCCGGGCACTCGGACGCCTTGCTGAGCGCCCTGCTCACGGCCCGCCCGCCCTGGCACATCAACCACCTCTCCACCGCCCCCGACGAGGCGGCATGACCGCGCTGATCCGCTACCAGGCCGCCCTGCTGCTGCGCTCCCAGCGCTGGCTCGCGCCCGTGCTCCTGTACGCGGCCTTCCTCGGGGTCGGCGTCCGCTCGGGCCAGCCCGTGCTGGACTCGCTCGGTTACGCCGCGGCCGGGCTGCTCCCCGTCACCGCCTGGCTCGTGCGGGTCTGCGTCACCCAGGAACCGCCCGCCGCCCGGACGGTCGTCGCCGCGGCCGTGGGCGGGCAGCCGCGGGCCCACCTCTCCGCCCTGCTCGCCGCGTCGGGGTGCGCCGGACTCCTGGGCGCGGCCGCCACCGCGGTCGTGCTGCTGATCAGTGAGCCGGCGAGCACGGACCACACGGTCGACGTCCCGTTGCCGTCCGCCGGCCTCGCCGGACTGCTCGCCGCCGCCTGCTGCGTCCTGCTGGGAGCGGCCGTCGGGGCGCTGTGCGCCCGGCCCCTGCTGCACCGGCGCGGCTGGTCGATCGCCGCGACCGTGCTCGCGGCGCTGCTGGCCCTGGTGACGAGCGGGTCGCCCGCGAAGTTCGCGGTGACGGGGCTGGTCACCGGCTCGCACACCGGCACCGTCCACGTGCCGGTCCTCCCGCTCCTCGGCGCGGTGGCCGTCGCGACCGCGGCGGCCGCGCTCGCCTGCCGGCTCACGTCGGTGCGCGGCTGAGTAGGCTCGTCCGCATGAACGAACCCGCGCACGAGCCGTCCTGCGAAACGCCGGCCGTACCGACGCCCGGCACCGCCGAAGGCCCGCCGTACGCCGAGTGCGTGCTGTGCCGGAAGCCGACCGAATACGCCGAGTCGGTCAAGGGCATCACGCTCTGCCCGGTCTGCGCGTGGCAGGAGGCCCAGCGCACGGCCTGCTCCGGCTGACGTAGGCCGTTCGGTGTCAGCCGGCCATCAGCTCCGACACTCGCACGAAGCGGTACCCACGCTTCCGCAGCTCCGGAACCACCTGGTCCACCGCCTCGTCCGTGACCGGAGCCGCGCTGCGGGTGCAGTGCATGACGACCAGCGATCCGGGCCTCACCCCGTCCAGCACCTGCTGCGCCACCGCGTCCGCGTCCGTCGCGAAGGCATCACCGCTGACGACGTCCCACTGCACCGCGGTCACCTTCTCCGGCGCGAGCGCGCGCAGTGCGGCATCGTCGTAGCAGCCGCCGGGGAAGCGGAAGTACGGCACGACATTCCGGGCGCCGGTCTTCCGGATCGCTCCGAAGGCCCGCGCCACCTCGTCGTGGACCGCCCCCTCCTCCACGGTCGGCAGCCCGTAGCAGGGCGAGGTGAAGGCGTAGTGGCTGTACGAGTGGTTGGCGATCTCGAAGAGCGGGTCCGTGCCGATCGAGCGGGCCTGGGCCGGGTACTCCTCCGCCCACCGGCCGGTCATGAAGACGGTCGCCGGCACCTTCAGCCGGCGCAGCAGCGCGATCAGCCCGGGGTTGTCGAAGTGCTCACCCGCGGCCGCGCGCGGCCCCTCGTCGGCGGTCATGTCGGCGTCGAAGGTGAGCGCGACGACCTTGTCCGTACGGTTCGGCCCGCGCTCGAGGACGGGGGTGAGGCCGGCGGGGCCGGGTGCCATGGTGGGCGGCTTCTTCGAGGGCCGGGGCGTCGCCGATGGCACGTGGACCGGCGCGCGTGCGGCCGCGGTCGTACGGTCCGCATCCGCGCGCCGGTCACCGCGGGAGCCGTCCGAGGCCGCGCAGGCGACGAGCCCGCCACCGAGGACCGCTCCCAGGACGGCCATAGCCGTCATTTTCTGTACAAAGTTGGTCACTCACGGAAAATAGCCGATCATCCGACCGGGATCGGCCTGCGCCGTGAAGCGTTCGGCCGGGCGAGTGGCGCTCCGCGCCGCCGCACCGGCGCGCCCACGCCGGTCGGACCCGACCGCATCCACGTGCCGTCCGCATCGGAACGGGGTGCGCCGCCTCTGTGCTCAGCCGGCCGGTGCCGGAGCGTCAGCGCGTCAGCGCCACGGCCCCGTCACCGCGAACGTCGTCCCCGGCGTGTAGCAGTTGACGAACATCGTCTCCTGGTCCGGTGCGAACGTGACCCCGGCGAACTCGCCCCACTCCGGCTCCTCGGCCGTCCCGATGTTCTGCCGGCCGCGCGCCATCGCGTACACCTCGCCGCCCCGCGTCAGACCGAACACGTGCTGCGCCCCGCCGCCGTCCTCGCACACCATCAGTCCGCCGTCGGAGGCGAGACAGATGTTGTCCGGGGACTCGCCCGGCAGCTGGATGTCCGTGTCCGGTCCGAAGGCGATGACCAGGGTCAGCCGGCGCCGCTTCGGCTCGTACCGCCAGACCTGTCCGAAGTGGTCGGCGGCCGAGCCCTCCGCGCTGTGCGCGAAGCTGGAGACGAAGTAGACCGAGGAGCCGCCCCAGTAGCAGCCCTCCAGCTTCTGGCCGTGCGTGATGCCCTTGGGTCCGAAGTCCTGGAAGCGGATGGCTGTTTCGGCGGCCAGCGGATCCGGTACGGGAACCCACTCGATGCCCTCGAAGCTCGTCCCGGTCTCCTGGACCGCGGAGAGGTCGGGGACCCCCGGCACCCGCATGGCCTCCAGCCGGCCGCCGGCCCGCAGCGAGCCCGTGCCGCCGAGCGGCTTCTCCGGAAGGAAGCGGTAGAAGAGCCCGAACGGCTTCTCGAACGCGTCCTCGGTCTCGTACACGACGCCGCTGCGCGGATCGATCGCGATCGCCTCGTGCTGGAAACGGCCCATGGCGGTCAGCGGTACGGCGCCGGTACGGTGCGGATTCGCGCCGTCCACCTCGAAGATGAAGCCGTGGTCCTTGGTGTAGCCGTTGGTGCCGGCCTTGTCCTCGGTCTCCTCGCAGGTCAGCCAGGTGCCCCAGGGGGTACGGCCACCGGCGCAGTTGACCGCGGTGCCGGCGATGGCGACGCGTTCACCGAGGACGTGGTTGCGGCCGTCGAGTTCCAGGGCCGTACAGCCGCCCTTGCCCATCGGGTCGTAGGTGAGCCCCTTGACGGTCGGCACGGCGATCTTCCCGGTGACCCGGTTCTCGTGGTTGCGCACGAGGGTCACATGCCCGCGACGGCCGACGAACGCGGCCATGCCGTCGTGGTTGCTGGGGACCGGGCCCTCGCCGGAGCGGAGCGGGTCGCCCTCCCGGGACAGCACCCGGTAGCGGAAGCCCTTCGGGAGGTCGAGCAGTCCTCCCGGGTCGGGCACCAGCGGGCCGTAGCCCGCGTGACCGCGGGCGGCGGACGTGCCCGCGAAGAGTTCGGTGAAGGCACCGGTGAAGGCGATCGCGGCGGCTGCGCCGCTGGTGGCCAGGACCTGGCGGCGTGTCGCGAGAGGTCGGGACGCGGTTGACATGTGGCAACTCCCTGTTGGCGGACAGGTGACATGGCATTGTCAAAAGCAGGCCTGCCCGTTCGAGGCCTTCGGTGAACGTTGTCACGGCCGACTGGCCGGTCCTGCCCCGACGCTCCGGGGCAGAAGCAGACGGAAGGTCGATCCCGCGCCCGGCCGGGTGTCGAGTTCGAGCCGGCCCCGGTGCGCCTCGGCGATGCTGGAGGCGATGGACAGGCCGAGAGCCGGACCGGGCTCGGGGCCGCCCGCGCCCGTCATGGGCCGCCGACCGACCGGAACGCGGAGGGAATGGCTCGACCCGGTTGAGGCAGGAGGCGTGTGGAGGAGCGGCGGACATGCCAGTGCGGGTGCCAGGCCGGCCAGATCCTGGCCGGCCTGGGAGGCGGAGACCGGCCAGGATCTGGCCGGCCTGCGGAGGCGCAGACCGGCGCGAAGCAGGTGTCGGCCGCCTGCCGGGCGATGGCCCGTTGTGACCCGGCCGCCCCCGGGCGCGGTGGAGTGCTGGTCGCCGTGGCCACGACGGCCGCCCGCACCCCGCCGGGACCGCCGTCCGCACCGGCCTCGCGTACCTCCGCCGCCGCCGGCCGCACCGCAACCGCCGTCCCCGTCAACTGCCCACCTGCCACGTCCAAGGGCATGGCGGACCGCCGGCGCGTCCGGCAGGATGGAGCCCGTGCCGAAGCCACCCCGGAACCGATACAGCACCACCTGCGCCAGGGCCTGAGCGCCATGCCCGCGAGCGATGGCCGCAGACGGTCGCCCTCAGGGTCTGCTGCCGTGCAGGATTTGCTTACGTGGCAGCCGAATTGCCCGGCGGGCACAGCCTCCCGCTGTGTCGCCTGCGCTTGACCGGCGTGCTGCACGCCGGGGCTTCGCGCTCTGTCCGGCCGGCAACGACAGCTGCGAGGACAACATCCTTCCCAGCGGACTACCCGCCTGCTCCTCGGAGGGAGCCCTCGACCGCGAAGGCGACCGCTGCCTCACCGCGCTGTCCTCCTGACCGACGCCCCTGAAGAACCGCCCGGCAATCGTGACACCCGATCAGGGGCCCGAATCAAAGGAATGCCTGACGCACCACCCGGGGGAAGATGTCGCATTTCGCGGCACCGTCCTGTCCCACCAGGTCACACTCAACGACCGGAACCATGTCCCCGAAGGACTGACCATGATCCAGCCCTGGTGGCCGCTCGCCGGCCTCGCCGTCGTCCAGCTCGCCGACGCGGTGCTGTGCGTCAAACCAGCCGACTTCATCCGTGACTGCCTCCAGGACGTGGGGTTTCCCCGCCGGTTGTGGCCCCTCCTGCCCCTCATCAAGGCCTCCGCGGCGGCAGGACTCGTCGCAGGCATCTGGTTCACCCCGCTCGCGGTGCTGACCGGCGCCGCTCTGGTCTGCTACTTCCTGGTCGCGATCACCCTGCACGTTCGGGCCCGCGACCTGAGCCGCAATCTCTTCCTCAACGCGACCGGCATGCTCCTGCTCAGCGCTGCCACGTTCGCATTCACCCTCCAGGCAGCCTGAGCTCGCGTCAGCCCATCCACGCACTCCTGCGGGACTGTGCGATGGCCGGGGGCGGACAGCACCGCCCCCGGGCGGCAGGTGCCGGCCCGGGGGCGGTGGGGGAGAGGGCGGTCAGGCGAGCGAGGCGCTCAGCGTGATCGTCGTGCCCGTCAGCGCCTGGCTGACCGGGCAGTTCGCCTTCGCGTCCTCGGCCGCCTTGACGAAGCCCGCCTCGTCGAGACCCGGCACCTCGCCCTGGACGGTGAGGTGGATGCCCGTGATGCCGGTACCGGGCTGGAAGGTGACCTCGGCCTGGGTGTTCAGCCGGGTCGGCGGGGTGCCGGCCGTGGCGAGACCGTTGGAGAGCGCCATCGAGAAGCAGCTGGAGTGCGCCGCGGCGATCAGCTCCTCCGGGCTGGTCTTGCCGTTCGCCTTCTCCGCGCGGGACGGCCAGGAGACCGGGTACTCCCCGATCCCCGAGGAGTCGAGGGTGACGACACCCTTGCCCTCGATCAGGTTGCCTTCCCAGACCGTGTGCGCCTGACGCGTGGTAGCCATGCTGGTTCCCTTCAAACGGAATGCGCGGTTGTACGGGGGTGGCGAGGCACTCCGTCGTGCCTCCCCGGTGTTACGTCCCCGAACCTACTGCGCCACCATCCCCTTTGCGTCACGCGCCAGCGCCGTCAGCCGGGAGATTGCCCGGAAGTACTTCTTCCGGTACCCGCCGTTCAACATGTCCTCGCTGAACAGGCGGTCGAACGGCATCCCGGACGCGAGCACCGGAACCTCCCGGTCGTACAGCCGGTCCGCGAGCACCACGAGCCGCAGCGCGGTCGACTGGTCGGGCACCGGCTGCACCTCGGTGAGGCACACCGCCCGGACGCCGTCCGTCAGCGCGCCGTACCGGCTCGGATGGACGCGGGCCAGATGGTCGAGCAGCGCGGGGAAGTCGTCCAGGCTGGCGCCCTCGGTCGCGTACGCGGCCTTGGTGACCTGCTCCTCGGAGTACGGCGGCGGGGCGTCGGGCAGGCCGCGGTGGCGGTAGTCCTCGCCGTCGATGCGCAGCGGGCGGAAGTGGGAGGACAGGCCCTGGATCTCCCGCAGGAAGTCGGCCGCGGCGAACCGGCCTTCGCCGAGCTTGCCCGGCAGCGTGTTGGAGGTCGCGGCGAGCGCCACCCCCGCCTCGACCAGCCGGCTCAGCAGCGAGGAGACCAGCACGGTGTCGCCAGGGTCGTCGAGCTCGAACTCGTCGATGCACAGCAGCCGGTGGCCGCTCAGGGTCCGCACGGTCTGCTGGAAGCCCAGCGCGCCGACCAGGTTGGTCAGCTCCACGAAGGTGCCGAAGGCCTTCAGCGAGGGCGCCGCGGGCGTGGCGTGCCAGAGCGAGGCGAGCAGATGGGTCTTGCCGACGCCGTAGCCGCCGTCGAGATAGACCCCGCGCGGGCCGCTGGGCGCCACGGCCTTCCTGCCGCCGAACCACTTGCGCTTGCCGGCGCCCGTCGCGTGCGCCCCGCCCAGCCCGGCCGCGAAGTCGGAGAGGACCTTGACGGCCTCGGTCTGGCTCGGCTGGTTCGGGTCGGGGACGTAGGTGTCGAAACGCACCGAGTCGAAGCGCGGCGGCGGCACCATCTCGGCGACCAGACGGTCGGCGGGGACGTGCGGCTCGAGGGCGCACAGGGACAGCGGGGCCGTTTCGGCTATGGGGCTGGACCCCGGCACGGCGGTGGAGGAGGACACAACTCCCCAGCTTAGGGCGTGCCAGACTGCGGAACATGCGACGCCTGTTCCCTGTGACTGATCCGACAGCGGCCGACGACCCGGGCGAGTGGAGCCTGGACGCCCTCGCCGACGCCTACGCCTACCCCGGAGCGGACGGCCCCTGGCTGCGCGCCAACATGGTGTCGACCCTCGACGGCGCCGCCCAGCACGACGGCCGCTCGCAGCCGATCTCCTGCGACAGCGACATGCGGATCTTCGGGACCCTGAGGGGCCTGGCCGACGTGGTGATCGCGGGGGCCGGGACGGTACGGCTGGAGGGCTACCGTCCCGCCCGGGCCCGGGAGGCCTTCGCGGCGCGCCGGGAGGCCGCCGGACAGGGCCCCGCGCCGGCGGTGGCCGTGGTGAGCGGCAGCCTGGACCTGGACTTCTCGCTGCCGCTCTTCGTCTCGCCGCTGGTCCCGACGCTCGTGCTCACCGGCGCGGGCGCGCCGCCCGACCGGATCGAGACGGCCCGGAAGGCGGGCGCCGAGGTGGTGATCGCGGGGGAGGGATCACGGGTGGACCCCGCCCGTGCCGTGCGGGAGCTGGCCGACCGCGGGCACCGCCGGCTGCTGACGGAGGGCGGGCCCCGGCTGCTCGGGCAGTTCGTGGCGGCGGACGTGCTGGACGAGCTGTGCCTGACCCTGGCCCCCATGCTTACGGCCGGTGACGCGCAGCGGATCGCGGGAGGTCCGGCGGTGGCCGTGCCGGAACGATTCTCCCTGGCATCACTGCTGGAAGAGGCCGGTTTCCTGTTCGCTCGGTACCGTCGGATCCGACAATGAGCGGAATTTACCGTTCCGCTTAGCGTTCGGTGGGCAGAATGGATCTCGCAGACCCCGTGCGAGCACGGGGAAG
This sequence comes from Streptomyces sp. OR43, assembly GCF_008042275.1. Taxonomy (GTDB): domain Bacteria; phylum Actinomycetota; class Actinomycetes; order Streptomycetales; family Streptomycetaceae; genus Streptomyces. The sequence goes on from NZ_RDBK01000043.1 coordinate 4,170,717, forward strand.
GATGGTTTCCGCAGTGGCCGGCGACGGTCACTGAAGCAGAAGGGCCCCTGTGGTGTTCACCAGCGTTTTGATGATCGAGAAGCCCCTCACTTCCGAGGACGTCGAGTTCGTCACCACCCTGCACGGGGAGGAGCAGACCTCCTTCGTCGTGCTCATGCAGCCGCGTGGTGACCAGGCGGATGTGCTGTTGCGGGCCATCGACGACCTGGCGATGGGCGAACTGAAGGAAGCGGCCCGGGAGAGCGAGGAGCCGGAGGGCAAGAACGCCAGACAGTCCGCCGAACTCGCGCTCGAGGTGTCCCTGGAGGCCCTGCGCCAGGCCGGCTCGGAAGCCGTCGGACAGGTGATCGAGGACCACCCCCTGGACAAGCTCACGTCCGTCGTCGACGAGGCGGCGGCCGACGAGGTCATCGTCCTGACCGCGCCGCACTACGTGGAGGAGTTCTTCCACCGCGACTGGGCGTCCCGCGCCCGGCACAAGGTGGGCGTACCGGTGCTCAAGCTCTTCGCGCACAGCGAATAGGCTGGGAGCCCCTACCCGTACCACCCTGGGAGACACACGCATGGCACCCGGTATTCCTGCCGCCATGGAACGGCCGCACTTCATCGGCATCGGCGGCGCCGGAATGTCGGGCATCGCGAAGATCCTCACCCAGCGGGGCGCGAAGGTCGCGGGCAGCGACTCCAAGGAGTCCGCCACGGCCGAGGCGCTGCGCGCGCTGGGGGCGACCGTCCACATCGGGCACGCCGCCGGCCACCTGGCCGACGACGCGACCTGCGTGGTCGTCTCCAGCGCCATCCGCGCCGACAACCCGGAGCTGGTGCGGGCCGGGGAGCTCTCGGTCCCCGTCGTGCACCGCTCCGACGCGCTCGCCTCCCTCATGGAAGGGCTGCGGTCCATCGCTGTCGCGGGCACCCACGGCAAGACGACCACCACGTCGATGCTGGCCGTCGCCCTCAGCGAGCTGGGCCTCGACCCCTCGTACGCGATCGGCGGCGACCTCGCCGGACCCGGCACCAACGCCACGCACGGCGACGGCGCGATCTTCGTCGCCGAGGCCGACGAGAGCGACCGGAGCTTCCAGAAGTACGACCCCGAGGTCGCGATCGTCCTCAACGTCGAGCTTGACCACCACGCGAACTACGCCTCGATGGACGAGATCTACGACTCCTTCGAGACCTTCACCGGCAAGATCGTCCCCGACGGCACCCTGGTGATCTCCGCCGACCAGTCCGGCGCCGTCGAGCTCACCCGCCGGCTCCGCGACCTGTCCGCGCTCAAGGTCGTCACCTACGGCGAGTCCGAGACGGCGGACGTCCGCGTCCACAAGATCACCCCGCGCGGTCTGACCAGCGAGGTCACGGTCGTCCTGAACGGGAAGTACCTCACCTTCACCGTCTCCGTCCCCGGCCGCCACTACGCGCTGAACGCCGTGGCCGCCCTCGCCGCGGGCGTCGCCCTCGGCATCCCCGCGCACAACCTCGCCTCGGCCCTCGGCAAGTACACCGGGGTCAAGCGCCGCCTCCAGCTCAAGGGCGAGGCGGCCGGCGTCCAGGTCATCGACAGCTACGCCCACCACCCGACCGAGATGACGGCCGACCTCGAAGCGATGCGCGGCGCGGCCACCGACGCCCGCATCCTGGTCGTCTTCCAGCCCCATCTCTTCTCCCGCACCCAGGAGCTCGGCACCGAGATGGGCCAGGCCCTCGCGCTGGCCGACGCCTCCGTCGTCCTGGACATCTACCCGGCCCGCGAGGACCCGATCCCCGGCATCACGAGCACCCTGATCATCGACGCCGCGAAGGCCGCCGGCGCCGATGTCACCGCCGTGCACGACAAGGCGACGGTCCCCGAGGTCATCGCGGGAATGGCGAAGCCCGGCGACCTCGTTCTCACCATGGGGGCGGGCGACGTCACGGACATCGGCCCGCAGATCCTGGACCACCTGTCGAGCTGAGGGAGCCACCGTGCCGTACGACATCGAGAAGCCGGACGAGCAGTGGCGGGAGGAGCTGTCCCCCGCCGAGTACGCCGTCCTGCGCAAGGCGGGCACCGAGCCGGCCTTCGTCGGCGAGTACACCGACACCAAGACCACCGGCGTCTACTCCTGCCGCGCCTGTGACGCGGAGCTGTTCCGCTCCGACACGAAGTTCGAGTCGCACTGCGGCTGGCCGTCCTTCTACGACCCGAAGGACACGGACGCGGTCGAGCTGATCCAGGACCGCAGCCACGGCATGGTCCGCACCGAGGTCCGCTGCGCCCGCTGCGGCTCGCACCTGGGCCACGTCTTCGAGGGCGAGGGCTACCCGACCCCGACCGACCAGCGGTACTGCATCAACTCGATCTCGCTCCGGCTGACGCCGGACGCCTGAGAACCGGCCCGGAAGAGGACTGGCGCGCCGCGTCAGTCCTCTTCCGGCGTTTCCGGCTTCAGCAGCGGATGCACCACACCGGGGAAGACCCGGGCCCGCACGACCGACTCGGCCGAACCACCCTGGATCACCGTCTCCGCGACACCCCAGGGCCGGCCAGGCAACTGCACGATCAGCGTGTACGAGGCGGAGCAGCCCAGGCACTCGTACCGGTCGACCCACGTCTCCACGTCCGTGGCACTGCCCGGGTACCGCGCCACGTGCCGGTGCAGCGCGTGGCACCGCTCGCAACGCTCGCCCGGCTCGCACGTGCCCCCGCAGGGACACGGCACGTCGAGCGACTCGGCCGGACGCCAGCGCTGCGTGAGGACGGCCTCACGCGTGGCGCCCATGTCCTTCATCGCCTTGAGGTTGCGGGCGGCCACGTTGTACGACTCACCGGTCGCCGCCATCCGGTCGCGGATCACGTCCTTGCGCCCACGGTTCGTCGTCATCTGTTGCTCCTCCTGGGGTTCACGCAGCCCGCCAGGAGCCCATGAGATCGGTAAGGACCAAGGTACCCGGCGCACCGCGCCCCCGACGACTCGCGCGGTCAGCCCCGGCGCACACGGCCCGCGATCCGCCGGCTGATCCGCCCCAGGGCGCCCCGGCCCCGTCGGTTCCAGTCGTGGAAGGCCTCCGCCCGACCGCTGCTCCCCGAGCTGCCCACGGCCTCCTCCACCGCCGCGACGTCTTCGGCGGAGAGCGTGCGCACGGCGGGGCGCAGCACCTCCTCCAGCAGGGCGTCCGCGGTCCGGCTCCACTCCGCCCCGGCGTGCGGATGCGCGGTCCAGACGGCGAAGCAGTCCGCGGCGTACGCCGGTTCCGCCTTCAGGCGGGAGCGGACGCCGGGCCCGCGCGCGGCCCGTTCGTACGCGGCGATGAGATCGCGGTCGCCGCTGTGCACCAGGGCGTACAGTTCGGCCTCCGGCCGGTCCGGCGCGAGCAGCCGCGTGGCCAGCGCCCCGTAAGCATGGCCGAGCACCTCCGGCTCCAGCGGCTCGGCGTCCGCGCGCAGCGCGCGGGCCCGCTCCGCCCACTCCGGCGCCGCCGCGTCCGACCGGATCTCGCGGGCGAACTCCAGGAGCAGCAGGGCTCCGCGTTCCCGTCCCGCGATCTCCTGCGGGAAGCCGCGCAGCAGGTCATGGGCGAGTTCCGGCGCCCCCTCGTCGGCGGCGGGGGCACCGAGCGCCGCCGCGACCAGGTGCGACCAGGTGCCGGCCGTCCGGTGGGCGTCCGACGTGGCGGCCTCCAGCAGCAGTCGTGCCTCGCCCGCCGTCATCGGCCCGTTCCCCGCGCCGGCCTCCCACACCAGCCCCACGGCCGTCCGCAGCACCAGCGGCTCCGCGAACGGCGACACCCCGGCGGCCCGGAGCACCCGGTGCACCGCGCCCACCCGGTCCGCCCCGCAGCCGGCCTTGGCCTCCGGCGCCTCGGCGCACATCCGCAGATGCGGCAGCGACTGGGTGCCCGTGAACGGCAGCGGGACCCGGCCCAGCAGCCGCTCGACCCCCGACGGATCCTGCGGCGCGATCCGGTCCAGCGCACCGAGCAGGGCCGTACGGACGTCGAACTGCTCGTCCATCAGCTCCAGCAGCGCGGGCGCCCAGCCCGGCTCGCCGTCCCCGGGCTCCAGCAGCGCCGGCGCGAGGCGGCGGACGACCGCGGGCAGCAGTTCCGCGCAGTCCACGCCGAGCAGCCGGGCCACCCGCAGCAGCTGCACCGTCCGGGCCACGTCGAGACCGACGCCCGCGCCGCTCAGCTCGGTCAGGATCTCCGGGCCCAGCACCGAGGCGACGGCCGCGCCCTCCGGACCGCTGAAGGCGCTCCGGCCGGGCAGCTCCACGGAGCCGTTGCCGCCGCGGACCGCCTCGGTGACCAGCATCGCGGCCAGCGGGGCCGTCGTCGACGCGGGGGAGCGGCCGTCGAGCGCGGCGAACAGCCGTCCCGCGGCGTCGAACTCGGGGCCGGTGCGGTCGTCGACCCCGGGCGCGGTCAGCGCGTCGACGAGCTGCCCGGTGCGCTTCGCGTCCAGCGCGTAGGGACGCTCGGCGGCCCAGCCGGCCGCGGCGGCGCGCCCGCCGGTGCCCAGCGCGATGCCCGCGCACAGGGCCGTCACGGCCACCGGCCCGGCGGCGAACGGCTCCCCGGGCAGCTCGGCGGCCTCCCGGAACAGCTCCGGTGCGCGGCTGCGCCAGATCCGGGCGGCCGTTTCGGCCCAGGCGTCGGCCACGGTCCCTTCCGGGCGCGGCCCGGTGCAGGTGTGGACGTGGAAACCGGGGGCCGTCAGCGCGTGCGCGTCCTGCGGCAGCACACCGACGATCTGCTGCGGCGCCCGCCGCGGGTGGCGGGTGTACGTGGTGAACGTCAGCCGTTCGGCGAGTTCCCGGGGCAGCGCGACGCAGGCCAGCGCGATCCACCGGGCCACGTCCGCGCTCTGCCGCTCGACGAGCACGACCCGGCCGGCGCCGTCCCGTCCGTACAGCCGGCGCAGGTCGGCCAGCACACCGGCGAGCCAGGGTCCCCGGGAGACGGCGAAGTCGTTGAGCGCCTCGCGGTCCCGCGCGTGGCCGGTGGCGGGCAGGGCGGCGAGCGGGCCGGGCAGCGTACGGTCCGGTGTCGTGGCGGCCCAGCGGGCGGACCGGCAGGCGGTGATCGGGAGCGCGCCGCCCGGCAGCCGGGTGCCGGCGGGGAGATGGACCGCGTGCGCGTGGAAGCCCACGTCGGAGCCGGGCGCGGACCGGACCGCCACGGTCCTGGCCAGCAGATGACTGCCGTCGGACAGGACGCTGAAACTCAACGCCTCGGGCAGCGCGCGCAACGCGGCGTCCCCGAGCCGGGGTTCCATTCCGGCGGGCGTCCCGTACGCCAGGAGAGGTCCCGCCTCGGTGAGCACGGACGCGGGTATCGCGGCGTCAACTGCCGTGAATCGGGCCGGTATCGGTTCGGCCTCGCCGGTGCCGGAACCGTCCCCGCCGGTTGCGGAGGTGTAGTGCAACTGCGCGAGGCTCATAGGTCGGCTCTCTTCGTCCCTGCCGTGAAGGTCCCCCCTGCCACCCGCACCCTCCGTCGCGTGGTGGCAGCGCCGTCCCGGCAGAGCGACGACCCCGGCGGGAGTGTTCCGCAGTCGCTGGGGCGACGCTATCAAGGACTGGGGGCACCCGAGGTCGCGAAGACGGGGGCCGCGACACGCAGCTCCGGTCGCCGCCTTGACGCGGGCGACGCCGCGCTGCCGCGCGCCGGGATCGGTGAGGTCCCCGGCCCGCCCGGCACCGGTCGATCCCGGTGCCGGGCGGCACGTGCCCGGCCCTGCACGGCAGATCGCTGACGCGCGTTCAACTCCCGTGCAGAAGCATCGCTATACCGCCGACGGGCCGCTCGTCCCTGTACTGGGCGATCTGGAAGGGGACGAAGGTCCCCCTTCCCACCTCGTCGGTCACGACGACCAGCAACTCCATCTCGCGCTGCTCCCGCGGGCCGAGTGTCAGCGTCCGGGTCACTGCGTCCTGGCCCTGGACCTCGTCCGCACCGGCAGTGCTGGTCAGGGACAGCCATGCCGAAGCCTGCGTCGGCCGGAGTCGTTCATCGGTGGCCAGATTGGCCCACAACTCCCGTGGCATGGCCCGGACATCGATCTGGTACGTGACTTCCTGATCCATCGGGTTCGTCGCCAGGAACGCGAACGGCTGGGGCGGTGAGGCCGGCATGGCGGTCAGGTTGTGCTGCGCCCAGTGCCTGTCGTTGACGGGATCTGCCAGCCCTCCGGCGGCCACGTTGTCCAGCGGATGCCAGACCTTGGCCAGCAGGCATATGTGGTTTCCCGAGCTTGCGGGAATCCGCGCGGTGACGGGAGAGGTTTCTGCCCTGCCTCCATGGGGCGGAACTTCGACCGGCGAGAATCCGATGAACTTGGAGGGATCGGGGATGACGGGTCCACTCACCGGCCTGGACCACCACACGCCGACGTAGGCCAGCGAAGCACTGTTCCCGCCCTGCCAGTTGCCGACGGACACCTGGACCGTCAGGTCTTCTCCGGGCTCGAACGGCGTCAACGGCTGGATGCCGGAGCACAGATACCAGCAGACCTCAGGGGGTACGGGCCGTTCACCGATGTCCTCCTCCGCATAGGGAAGGGCGGGCGGCGGGTAGCTGTGGATGTACAGGAACGGCCGGTCGTTCGCCTCGCCCCGCGGTTGCTGCTTGCCGTTCGGCCGCTGATCGCGGCCTCGGTCCACGTCCATGGCTGTCGGTCCTTACTGGTCCGGGTAGGCGAGAACGTCCACACCTACCGGGTCGTCGTCGATGGAGCCGACGGTGGACCAGCACGGATGGGCCACACCCCGGTCCGCGTCGAGGTCGAGGTTCCGGGCGCCGGGCGAGCCGTCGGCGATCTCTTCCCACCTCCGAACGCAGTCGGGGACCGCGACAGCGAGGAATCGTCCGGGATCGGCGCCGACGGGAACGTGTGCGGAGAAATCCACCGGGTTCTCGAGCTCGGTCTGCGGATACCGATAGAACGTGTGGACGTCGTCCAGCTCGGGACGATGCGGCTGCACGGTGTCATTCGGGACCGTGAGGAACTGACGGTAGAGAGGGAACTCCAGACGTCCCTCCGGGTAGATCAGTCCACACCCGGAAAGGAATGCGCTCGCCTTGCCCAGGGCCTCCCACAGACGAACCTGTAGGTCGAACAATTGGGAGACGAGTTCATCCATCTGAGGAACTCCTGCCGCAGTGGTGAAATTGCTCGCGGTGAGGGGCTGGTTCTGTGCGGCCAGCGCATCCTTCTCTTCCTGGCTGAGATCGATGGTGAATGCGTTTCTCCAGTTCTCCGCGACATGCTTTTCCCAGAAGGTGCAGGATTTGCCGTCGGCCCATTCTCCCCAGCAAGGGCCTCCCAGCAGGCCGGCGAAGGCGAGGAATGCCAGCACGGCGATGCAGAAGCTTCCGCAGGCGCTCTCGCTGTCGGCCGTGCTGTCCGTCGCGGTGGGCGGGGGCTTCTGCCCGGCGCCGAACCCGGGGCCACCGGAGAACGTGGTCGGCACCACACCGGGCCCATGGGCGTACGCGGGCGTTGCGGTTTCCGGCGTGGTGGGCGACTGCGGCGGATGCGCGGGGTCGGAGAACATCTTCGTGATGAACTGGGGCGCAGGCAGCGCCGGCGTCGGTGGCTGACCGAACGTATCGAGAAGTTCCAGCTGCCTGACCAGGCGCTCGTACCCTTGCCCGAGGTCGGGCACCGCGGCCAGTCGCGACAGGTCGTACGTCGCCCCGAGCGTGCGGGTGAGGAAGTCGATCGCCTCCCCCGGCAGCGTCCCGTCCGGAACTCCGGTGAAGCGGAGGGAGTCCGCTATCCCGCGACAGCTCTTGACGTCCGGGTATCGTTCGCCGAACCACGACCCGACCGCGTTCCGCGCTATGCGGTCCCGGAATCGGTGGGAACGGCGAGGTCCGCCGACGACCTGCGTGAGGTACGTCGATCCGTGGACGTTCGTCGAGTAGCCGGACAGGATTCCGAAGGCCATGGCACGGGTTTCCGCCGTGCCGGCCTCGCTGAACGCGGCACGTGCGAGCGCATCGGTTCTGCGGGCGAGAAAGACGTCCCCCCAGCCCCACTGGGACAGGGGCTCATCCTGTTGCCGTGGATGCCGCGGAATATGGGACATTTTCCGCAGCCTCTTTCCGAGACTGTCCATCTCGGTGAACGTGGTCTTTGCGTTGTTCATGAGGTGACGGAAGCTCAAGGTGGCATCGCAGAACCTCGATGCGGAACCCGGGGCCGACGGATCGACCAGTGCGGACTCGATCGCACTGCGAATGCGGCCGACCTCGTTGTAGAGCGCGACGCCTTCCGTCCACATTTTCGACGCTTCCGCGAGCAGATCGACCTCCGCGCCGTCCGAGGCCGCGTGGTGCAGCACCTGGTCGAGCAGGGCCCCCAACCGTGCGTACGCGCGGTGGTCGGCGCAGTCGGCCACGAGCTGGTCCCGGGCTGCCCCGAGTCGAGGGTGAACGGGCGCGGCGGCCAGCGTGTCGATCTGATGAGACAGCGCGACGACATGGGTTCGAGCGTCAATCATGACGCGTATCCCCTTTTGGGTGTCGGTGATGATGTCCCCCGACAGAACTCTGGGATGGATCTGCTGCCGGCGCCGACGCCGGCGTCGGCACGTTCGCGCAGTCCTCGCACCCGCCCGGGCTTTCGACCCCGCATTGCGGGATGTCCGAAAGGGCCTTTGCCCCCAGGATCGCGCCGATCCACCCGTGCGGCAACTCAGTCGGGAGCGACTCCGGGGCGAGTCGGCGGAGTTCGTGGCCTGTCGGCCTGTCGGCCTGTCTGCCTGTCTGCCCGTCCCGGACACCGGCCGAGACAGGGACACCCGCAGCCGGGAAGCGGAATATATCGGGGCACCCCCCACGATGTAACCGCTGTCAGTACAACGATGGCCGCGGTGTGACCGCAGCCCATCGCCGGGAGGGGACAGGAGCAGATGAGCCTTCGCCAGTTCGAGTACGCCCTGGCCGTTGCCGAGGAGGGCTCGGTGACCGCGGCGGCGGAGCGGCTGCGCGTCGCCCAGCCCTCGGTGTCCCAGCAGATCCGCGGCCTGGAGCGCGAGCTCGGCGTGGAGTTGTTCGCCCGCACCCCCACCGGGCTCGTCGCCACCGCGGTCGGCCGCGCGTTCCTGCGGGAGGCGGAGGTCGCGGTGAGCGCGGCGCGGAAAGCCAGGGCGACCGCGCGGGCCGGGGCCGACGAGCTGCGGGGCGAGCTGGTGGTCGCGGCGCAGATGGGCTTCGGTACGCGGCAGTTGCCGGGCGCCCTGGACGCGCTGCGCCGCCGCTACCCGCGCCTGGAGGTGACCGTCTTCGAGGAGCCGAGCTCCGCGGAGCTTGAGCGGCTGTGCCGCCGGGGCGTGCTGGACCTGGCCCTGATGGCGGCGTGCGAGCGGAGCCCCGCCGACGCCCATCGGCTCGGCGACGAGGAGTTCGTCGTGGTGCTCGGTGCCGGGGACCGGCGGCTCGCCGCGGACCGGGTCGATCTGCGCGAGATGGAGGGGGAGTCATGGGTGAGGTTCGACCGCGACAGCGCGCTCGACGGCGTCCTGTCCCACGTGCTGCGGGACAACGGCCTGCCCCCGGCCACCGCCGCCCGTGTGTCCCAGACCGCGACGGCCGTGCGCTGGGCCGCCCACGGGCTGGGGCCCACGCTCGTTCCCGCCTCCGCGGTGCCGTACGGCCACGAGCATCTCGTCCGGCCGGTGTACCCGGCCGTGTACCAGCCCGTCATCGCGGTGCTCCGGCAGGGAGCCGGTCCGGGGGAGACGGCCCTGCTCGAGCTGTTGCGCCGGGAGACGTGGACCGAGTCCGCGTCCTTCGCGCCGGCGTCCTGACGGGTGGGTGAGGACGAGGACCGCTGAGTTCCCGGCGCCGGTGGGCGGTCCTTTTCAGACCCAGCCGCGTTCCCGCGCCGCCACCCCGGCCTGGAACCGGGTACTCGCGTCCAGCCTCCGCATCAACGCCGCGACCCGACGCGTCGCCGTGCGCACGCTCACGCCCAACTGCCTCGCGATGGCCTGGTCCTTGAATCCGGCGTACAGCAGGCGCACCAGCATCAACTCCTCCTCGCTGGGCCCCTCCACCACGCCCAGGCCGTCGGAGAGCAACGGCTCGGCCCTTTCCCAGTACGCCTCGAACAGCTCCATCAGACCGTCCAGCAGCCCCGACGGATGAACGAGCACGATGGAGTCCTCGCTTCCTCCCGCCAACGGCACCACGGCGACCCGCCGGTCCACGATCCGTGCCTTGAACGGAAGATGGGGCAACAGCCGTGACTGCTCGCCGAGCTCGGCGAGATGCAGAATCGACTCCAGCCGCCCGGGCGGCTCGGTCGACTCCAGGCAGTACACGCCCCTGACATCTACCCCGCGCTCGAGCCACTCCCGAGTCGTCGCCGTCTCCTGCTCGTTGTGGTGCGGCTGTCCCACCGGCTCCAGGTAGGGCGGCTTGTCGAGCGTCCAAACGTGCGTGGTGACGGAGCGGCTCAGCTCTCCGACCTTCCGTGTCATCTCCTCGCGACCGGTGAGTACTTCCACCAGGGCGCCCGGGTCCGACTGCAACTGCCCGCTCCGATGCAGGCGCAGCAGCTCGGCGAACTCCGTCTCCACCCCCGCGAACACCGTCTCCGATTCCGCCCGGCGCCGGTGCAGCAGGGCAGCCAGCGCCGGCTGCGGGCTCACCGCCTCCCACTGTCCCCGAGCCACCTGCCGCACCAGCCCCAGAGCGGCGAGACGCCTCAACGCCGTTCCCGTACGCGCCGCCCCGGCCCCCGCGGTCTCCGCGAGATCGAGCACCGCGCTCCGGGGGGCCGCGAGCACGGCCCGGTACACGTCCTCGTCGAAAGCCCTTACGCCTACTGCTTCCAGCACTGCCAACCGTCCCTGTCACACGTGTGGGGTCGCCCCGGACAGGTACGGGCAGGCAGCTCGCCGACCGATGGTCCCCTCGCAGGTGGCGCGTTTGGTCACCGCGCCAAACACGCCATCAGATTATCTGGACACCAAGTGATCGCACAGCGTTCACTTCTCTCGAATCGCCTATCGATCACCCCACATCAACGGCGTTTCGTCGTCACCAAGTCGCCGACTCACACCCGGGCGAGTACCCCCGCTCGCCTCTCCGGCATGCCCGAACACCTGTGAGGAAACCCGTGACATCCCAGCCACGAAGAGCGTCCCGCGTCCGACGCGGCACCATCGGTGCTCTGCTCACCACCACCCTGGCCGCCGTCAGCCTCCCCCTCGCCACCCCCGCCGCCGCGAGCGTCCCCACCAACGCCCTCGCCGCCGGCAACTACCTGATCACCCTGGCCGACCAGCCGCTCGTCACCTACGACGGCGGGGTCGACGACATCCCGGCCACCAGGCCCGCCGAGGGCGCCAAGCTGGACGTCACCGCCGCGAAGGCCAAGCGTTACCGCACCCATCTGACCGACGAGCAGAATCACGTCGCCAAGAAGGTCGGCGCCACCGTCCGGCAGCACTACGCCGTCACCACCAACACCTTCAGCGCCCAGCTCAGCGCCGCCCAGCTCGTCCAGCTGGCCCGCACCAAGGGCGTCATCCACATCGCCCCGGACCGGTTCCACCAGGCCACCGACGACAAGAACTCCACCGACTTCCTCGGCCTCTCCGGCCGCAAGGGCCTGTGGGCGGCCCTCGGCGGTACCGCCGAGGCGGGCAAGGGCATCGTCATCGGTGACATCGACACCGGTATCTGGCCCGAGAGCGCCTCCTTCAAGGCCCCGGCGCTCAAGGCCGGGAAGTCCGCGGGCAAGCCTGGCAAGAAGCCCGGCAAGCCTGGCAAGGAGGACCGTTACCGGCCCTACCTCGACGGCACCGCCACCGTCATGAACAAGGCCGACGGCAGCACCTTCACCGGCACCTGCCAGACCGGCGAGAGCTTCACCGCCACCGCCTGCAACGAGAAGATCATCAGCGCCCGCTACTTCGCCGACGGCTGGCTCCGGCAGGTCCCCGAGTCCAACCGCGGCGGCTATCTCTCCCCCCGCGACAGCCAGGGCCACGGCACCCACACCGCGTCCACCGCCGCCGGCAACGCCGGGGTCCGGGCCACCGTCGACGGCAAGGACTACGGCACCGTCTCCGGGGTCGCCCCCGCCGCCACCGTCGCCGTCTACAAGGCGCTCTGGCAGAGCAAGGACGGTACGAAGGACGGCGGCCTGACCAGCGACCTCGTCGCCGCCATCGACCAGGCCGTCGCCGACGGGGTGGACGTCATCAACTACTCCCTGGGCGGGGAGTGGGAGAGCCCGTACGACGACCCGGCCCAGACCGCGCTCCGCAACGCCGCCGCCGCGGGCGTCTTCGTCGCCACGGCCGGGGGCAACGCGGGCCCCACCGCCGCCAGCCTCGACAACACGGCTCCCTGGACCACCACCGTCGCCGCCGGGACGATCGCCCCGTACACCGGCACGGTCACCCTCGGGAACGGGAAGAGCTACACCGGTATCAGCACCACCGTCCGCGACACCGTGCCCTCGGCGCCCCTCGTCCGTGCCGCGGCTGTGAAGTACGCGGACGCCGACACCGCCGAGGCCGACGCCTGCGTCGCGGGCACACTCGACCCCGCACGCGCCGCCGGGAAGACGGTCGTCTGCGACCGCGGCGTCAACGCGCGTGTCGACAAGTCGGCAGAGGTCAAGCGGGCCGGCGGTATCGCCATGGTCCTGGTCAACCTCCGGAAGGAGAGCAGCGACGGCGACCTGCACTCCCTGCCGACCGTCCACCTGAGCGGTGCCGAGGCCCTCGCCGTACGCGACTACGCCGCCACGGACAACGCCACCGCCACCCTCACGAGCGGCGGTAAGGGCGGCCCGTACCCCCAGGTCGCCGGGTTCTCCTCCCGCGGTCCCTCGCTCGCCGGCAAGGGCGACCTGCTCAAGCCCGACCTCACCGCCCCCGGCGCCACCATCCTCGCCGCCGTGGCCCCGCCCGGTAACCAGGGTCACGACTTCGACTTCTACTCCGGCACCTCCATGGCGACCCCGCACATCGCGGGCCTGGCGGCGCTCTACCTCTCCGAGCACCCCACCTGGTCGCCCATGAGCATCAAGTCGGCCATGATGACCACCGCTTCGCCCACCAAGACGGCTGACGGCAAGAACAACGGCGACCTCTTCGCCCAGGGCGCCGGTGAGGTCGAGGCCGGGGCCATGCTGCGGCCGGGACTCGTCTACGACTCCCATGAGCAGGACTGGCTGGCCTACCTCGAAGGGGTAGGCGTCGACACCCGGACCGGCACCGAGGCCATCGACCCCAGCGACCTCAACTACCCCTCCATCGCGATCGGTGAGCTGTTCGGCACCCAGACGGTCACCCGCACCGTCACCGCCACTTCGGCCGGCACCTACCGGGCCAAGGTCGACCTGCCCGGCGTCAAGGCGACCGTCTCCCCGTCCGTCCTGCACTTCAGCCGCGCCGGGCAGAAGCGCACCTTCACCGTCAAGCTCGACGTGACCACCGCACGCTCGGGACTCCTCGACACCGGTTCCCTCACCTGGACCTCCGGCCGCACCACCGTCCGCAGCCCGATCGCCGTCACCCCGCAGAGCGTTCACGCCCCCGCCGAGATCAAGGGCAGCGGCACCAGCGGCGAGGCCACCTACTCCGTCACCCCGGCCACCGGCACCCTGACGGCGCTCGCCCACGGCCCGGTCTCCTCGCCGCTCACCGAGGCGACCTTGACCGGTACCGCCGCTGAGACCCACTACGAGACGGACATCCCGGCCGGCACCGAGGCCTCCCAGATCACGGTCCGCTTCGACGCGGCGCCCGACACCGTCGTCGGTGTCGTCTGGGGCCCGATGGTCGACGGCGTCCCGCAGTCGGCCGCATTCGCCGACCCCGACAGCGACGGGGTCGCCACGATCAGTGTGGCGCAGCCGAGCGTCGAGCGGATCTTCGTCGCCGTGGTGTCCCTGGGCAGCACCGATGACACCGTCACCCCGTACACCTTCCAGGCGAACAACGTCTCCAAGAACAGCCCGGCCACCGGCACGGTCACCGTCACACCCGACCACGCCCGTGTCACGCCCGGCGCCCCGACCGACCTGACCGCCACGTGGTCCGGCGTTCCGTCGGGTGTCCGGTCCACGACCTGGATCGAATACCCGAACGGCGCGGGAACCATCCTGACGCTCAACTGACGCCCGTACGAGGAAAGCGGCGGCGGCGCCTGGGCGCCGCCGCCGCTTTCCTCTGTACTCCGGAATTCCGTATGCGTCAACTCCTGGGGAATTCCCCGCCGTCCACCGTGAGAATGTTGCCGGTCACCCAGCTCGCCCGGTCGGAAATAAGGAACAGCACGGCGTCGGCGATGTCGTCGGGACGGCCTATGCGGCCCAGCGGCACGCCGCTGTTGTCCGCGCCCGACCCCGGGACCATGCGCGCCCACTCCTCACGCGTCGCCTCGCCGCCGGGGGTCTCGGTCCTGCCGGGGCTGACGATGTTGACCCGGACGCCGGACGGTGCCAGCTCCAGAGCCAGCCCGCGGCTGTAGTTCTCCAACGCGGCCTTCGCCGCCGTGTAGTGCAGGAACGGCGGGGGTGTGAACGGGGTCGCGGCCGAGGACACGTGCACGATCGTCCCCGAACCCCGCTCCCGCATCCCCGGCGCCAGCAGGGCGTCCAGCCGTACGGAGGCCAGGTAGTTCAGGTCCAGCTGGTTCTGCCACTCCTCGTCCGGGATGTCCCCGGTCTGCCGGAACGGCCCCGCCCCGCCCGCGTTGTTGACCAGGATGTCCACCCCGCCGAGCGTCTTCCGCGCCGCCGCGGCGAGTGCCTCCGCACCGGCCCGTGTCCGCACGTCTGCCTCGACGAAGGTGACCCCGTCCGGCACCGCGTCCGGAGCCGACCGGGCGGTGGTGAGCACCTCGGCCCCCGCGTCGCGGAGCCGGCGCACGACGGCCGCCCCGATTCCGCGGGAACCACCTGTGACGAGGGCCCGCTTTCCGGCGAGTTCCCGCGTTCCCGATCCGTTTTCCGTCGTGCTCATTTCCGCTGTTCCTCTCGGTGAAGTCGTACGCTTCCGCGTTGTTTTGAAGGTACGACCGGGAGAGAAGGCGAGGCAAAGACCAAAGGGCAGCAGGCGCTATAGGGGATTCCTATAGCGCCTGCGACAGGAAACGGACCGTGGGCTCAGCCCTGGACGGCGTACGCGACGAAGTGGGTCCAGGCGGTGGGGGAGAGGGCGGGCTAAGGGGCCTGTCCGAGCTGTACTGAGCAGCCGCGCCGGCGTCAGGCGTCGAGGACGGCGGCGACCGACTCGATCTCGACCAGCTGGTCGTAGTAGCCGAGCACGGTGACGCCCATCAAGGTGCTGGGCACGTCGTGGTCACCGAACGCGGCCCGGACCACCTCCCAGGCGGTCACCAGGTCCTCCTGGCGGGTGGAGGCGACGAGTACGCGGGTGCTGATGACGTCGTCCAGGGACGCGCCCGCGTCCTTGAGCGCGGTCCGCAGGTTCTCCACAGCCTTCGCCGCCTGGCCCGCGTAGTCGCCGACCGCCGCGGTGGAACCGTCCTCGTTCAGCGGGCACGCGCCCGCGAGGAAGATCAGTCGTGCCTCGGCGGGGGCCGTGGCGGCGTAGGCGTACTCGGCGACGTCGGACAGAGAGGCGGAACGTATGAGGGTGACGGCACTGGGCATGGTCGGTCAGGTCCTCCGGTGTTGAGGCTGGCAGGGAATCGGGCCCGGCGGGCCGGGAACGTGGACCCGGCCCGCGCGCAGGGTCTCTACTCGAAGCGGGAGGGGTCGCCCGCTCCGCGTCGTACGATCTCCAGCTCGCCGCTGGAGAAGTCGATGACGGTGGTCGGCTCGGTGCCGCAGTCGCCCGAGTCGACGACGACGTCCACCTCGTGGTCCAGGCGCTCCTTGATCTCCCAGCCCTGGGTCATCGGCTCCTCCTCGTCGGGCAGGAGCAGCGTGCTGGAGAGCAGCGGCTCGCCGAGTTCCTCCAGCAGCGCCTGGACGACGGCGTGGTCGGGGATGCGGACGCCGACGGTCTTCTTCTTCGGGTGCAGCAGCTGGCGCGGCACCTCCTTCGTCGCCGGAAGGATGAAGGTGTACTGGCCGGGCGTCGCGGCCTTGATGGCGCGGAACACGTCGTTGTCGATCTGTACGAACTGCCCGAGCTGGGCGAAGTTCTGGCACATGAGCGTGAAGTGATGACGGTCGTCGAGGTTGCGGATCGCGCGGATGCGGGAGATGCCGTCACGGCTGCCGAGCTGACACCCGAGGGCGTAGCAGGAGTCCGTCGGATACGCGACGAGTGACCCGGAGCGGATGCTTTCGGCCACGTTGGTGATGGTGCGCCGCTGGGGATTTTCGGGGTGTACGTCGAAATACTTCGCCATCCGGCGAGTCTACGGCCGGGGCGGGGGGCGGTTCGAGGCAATTGCAGGTTGTCCCCCCGCCGGGAGGACAGGACAACCGTTTCGGGTGGTGAGGCGCTGCTCAAACCTTTTCGGCCATGTCAGACCTTCGCCGCGGCGACCGCGGGCTCCGCGGCGGCCGGGCCCGGCTCCGTCGATTTCCGTACGGGGACGAGGGCGGCGAGGACGGCGGTGAGGCCGACAACTCCGCCGGAGCGGGCTGTGGGCCGGGTCTGGTTCACGGGTACTCCTGTCGTGCCGCCTGGCCATGACGGGGTGCGCGATGCATTCAGGTATGCACGGCACACTAAAAGTGCATGATGCACAGCAAGTGCATGCTGCACACCTGTGGTATATATGTACAAAAGAGGTCGCCCGCCCTGCGGGGAGGCGAGCCCGGCAGTCGAAGGAAGCCTCGCGTGGACATGCCTGTGGACCGTATCGAGTTCGAGACGATGCTGCTCGGGCGGCATATGAGTCTGCTGACCTCGCGAGGCGGCGGGCGGCTCGACCGGAGTGCCTACATCCTCCTCAGCCGCATCCGGGCCCAAGGCCCGATGTCCATCGGGCAGCTCCGGGACGCCTTCGGTCTCGACACCTCCACGCTGAACCGGCAGACCGCGGCGATGCTCCGGGTCGGAGTCGTCGAGCGCATCCCCGACCCGGACGGCGGGATCGCCCGGAAGTTCGCGATCACGGCCGAGGGCGAGCACCGGCTGGACAAGGACCGCGCCGAGAACCGGGACGGCCTGCAGCGCGTCCTGGCCGAGTGGACCCCGCAGGAGGCGGCGCAGCTCGCCGACAGCCTCGCCCGCCTCAACCGCGACATCGAGCGCCTCGACGGGCGTCCCTGGCCGCGGGACTGATCAGGGCGGCGGTGACGCGAGCGGGCCCCGGTGCCGGCGGGGCGAACGGGGCCGGACGGCGGTGACGCGAACGGGGCCGGGGACCTTTCGGCACCCGGCCCCGCCCCTGTGTACCGCGGTCCCGTCAGGACAGCTTGGTGAAGGCCCAGGTCTGGACCGCGGTGGTGGAGGGCGCCTGCTGGGTGAGCAGCGCCCCGTTCGTGGTGGAGGCCGCGGTGAGCAGCAGTCCGCTGGACTTGCTCGTCAGCTTGTAGCCCCCGGTCGCGGGAGCGGCCGTCCAGCGCTGGTTCGCGTCGCCGCTGCACGCCCACTGGTCGATGGCGGCCCCTGCCGTCTTGGAGTTCTGGTAGACCTCGGCGCACAGGCCGCTCGTGACGTTCTTCAGGGTGTACGTGCCGTCGGTGTTGGCCGTGACGTTCCACTTCTGGTTGTCGCCGCCGTTCCAGGTCCAGCCGACCAGCTGGGTGCCCTGGACCGTGGAGTGCGCCGGTACGTCGATGGCCTGGTTGCCGGCGGAGATCCGGTTGATCCCGGCCGTCGGAACCGTCGGCTTGACGCAGGTGGTGGACGACTGGTGCGCGCCGCGGTCGGGCACGCAGCCGGCCGCGACCGGGCCGCCGAAGTAGTCGCGTGCGCCCGCGTTCGCCACGACCGCGCCGTTGGCCAGGGCGGAGGAACCCGCCTGCAGCCGGTAGCCGTCGGCGTCCGTGCGGGAGGTGGCCGAGCCGGGGGCCGTCAGCTTCGGGTCCGTCGTCACCTTGTTGGCGTCGGCCGGCTCGCCGGCCGGGTGGGTGCCGTAGAAGACGTTCGCGTTGTAGCCGAGCCCGGCGGCGTTGACGTAACTCGCGTCGGCCGTCGCCACGTGGAAGATGTTGTTGGTGAACGTGGCGTTCTCCGCCGTCGAACCGTTCGAGTTGCTGATGACCTCGACCGGCTTCGAGAGGTAGAAGGTGTTGTTGTGGATCTGCGTGTTGGTCGTCTTGGCGCAGACCATGTCGAAGAGCTGGCCGCCGTCGTTCTGGCTGATGTTGTACCGGACGATGTTGTCGGCGGTCGTCGACCCGCCGCCGTTGCACAGGAGGATGAAGCCACCCTCGTTGTCATGGCTGTAGTTGTACTGGTAAATGGTGCGGATGTTGCCCTCGTCGAGGTCGAGCCCCTGCCCGTCGCAGGTGCTCTTGCCGCCGCTGACCTCGTTGAACTGGTACAGCGTGTCCAGGGTGTTCCACCCCCAGATGCCGGCCGCGCAGTGCGCGGGCTCGCGCTCGCGGAAGCCGTCGACCTTGTTGTACTCGACGAGCGCCCCCGCGGTGTGATGCGGCACGATCGCGTCACCGCCGATGTCGGTGACGGTGTTCCCGCGGATGACGACCCGGGTCTGGGGCGTCCATGCCCCGCAGGTCGTACCGCAGTTGGCGTTGGCGAGCTCGGGACGCTGCATCCACCGGGTCCAGAAGTGGATCCCGTAACGGTCCACGGTCCGCACCGTGTTGCCGCTGATGACGACGTCGTCGAACTTCGTGGGCGTCGTGTTGCCCAGGACCTCGAAGAAGATGCCGGCGCTGGCGTCGTCGTCCTTCTTGGTCTGGTTCCCGTTGACGTCATGGATGTCGAGACCCGTGAGCCGGTAGTAGGTGCCGGTGCCGGAGTCGGTCCTGGTGACGTGGACACCGCGCCGGGTCGCCGCGGCGGCGCCCTTGTTGGAGACGTCCAGGTTGCGGATCTCCCAGTACTGCTGGTCCGCGAGGCGTACGACGTCGGTGACCTGGCCGGCGCCGGCCAGTGCGGGCTTGGCGCCCGTGCCGTACGCGTCGACCACGGCCGGCGCTCCGGCCGCGCCCGATCCCTTGGGGGACAGCGACTGGCCCGTACAGGTCGAACCGCGCCTGAGGAGGATCGAGTCGCCCGGCTGGAAGGTGTGGGAGTTCACCGGGGCCAGTGCGTTCCAGGGTGCGGCCTGGGTTCCGTCGCCCGCGGCGGCGGCGCCGCAGTCGACGTAGAAGGACTGTGCGGCGGCCTGTGCGGCGCCCTGTGCTGCTGTGGTGGGGGCCGCGGTCAGCAGAGATGCCAGCGGTAGCGACAGGGCGGAGAGGAGCAGGGTACGTCTTCCGGTCATGGATCGACTCCATATTCTGAAAACGGACAGCAGACGTCTGATGCCCGCTCACCTTAGGGAGCCGTTACGCCAGTGGTCAAGACCTGTTCATGTCAATCGGCGGCGGGGTGCTGGCGCCTCAACGTCCGGATGACGCAACAGTTTTGACGCCTCCTGCCACTGAGCGGTCCGCGATCATAGGATCGGGGCGGCCTTCGGGGGAGACGGGGTGGTCGGTCGTGGTGCGCGCAAGGGCGATACGCGGATACGGAGTGCTCGTGCTGGCTCCACTGGTACTGGTGGCCTGTTCCGGCAGCGGTGGAACTCCTGGCGGGGAGAGGGCGAGCGCCTCCGCCACCGGCAGCGTGACGGCGGAGCCGAGCGCGAGACCCGAGGACTCCGGCGGCATCGACGTGGACCCGGCCGGACTGCCGACCACCCGTAAGGAAGCGCTCGACCTCATCGGCCGGGTCATCGCGGAACCCGCCGCCTTCGGCCCCGGCGTGGTCAAGCGGAGCCCGTACGAGAGCGATCCGGCCACCTGGCCCGTCCTCGGCACCGATTGCGTCTGGCGGCAGGAGAAGCCGGCGAGCAGCGTCCTCGCCACCCTGAGCCGCTCCTTCGAGGTGCCGGCAGCGGACGGCAAGGGGCCGATGCGGCTCGCCGCCGTCGTCACCGTCCACCGCACCCGCGACGACGCCCGCTGGGAGATGGCCGAATCCGTGGAGGAGACGATGCGGTGCCCCACCCAGCAACTGCGGCAGGGCGAGGTGATCGGGTCGATGATCGCGTCCTCGCTGGGGCGGCAGAAGGGCGTCATGGACAGCGCCGAGGACTTCCTGCTCGAGTCCGGGGAGTACCGGAACGAGGAACTCGGCGGCGGTCCCTACCCGTACTCCTGGTACCTGTCGCAGAGCCTCCAGTTCACCGTCGCCGTGACGGGCAAGGGAGCCGAGGGCCGGAGCGAGCAGGAGGTCGACGCGCTGGCGAACCAGGCCCACGCCACGATGCTGCTGCGGCTCGGGGCCGCAGTCGAGAAGCAGAGCTGAGAGAGCGGAGAGCGTGATGGAGAAGCTGCGCCCCTCCGACCCCCCACGGATCGGCGGACACCGGCTGCTCGGGCGGCTCGGCGCCGGCGGCATGGGAGTCGTCTACCTCGGCCGCACGGACGCCGGGGCCCTCGCCGCGATCAAGGTCATCCTGCCCGAGTGCGCCGCCCACGACGATTTCCGGACCCGCTTCCGGCGTGAGGCCGAGGCCGCCCGGCGCGTGGACAGTCCCTGGGCCGTGCCGGTCACCGGCGCCGACACGGAGGGCGAACAGCCCTGGCTGGCCACCGCGTTCGTGCCCGGACCCGCGCTGTCCGAAGCCGTCGCCCGGTGCGGGCCCCTGCCGCCCCGCAGCGTCCGGGTGCTCGGCCGCCTGTTGGCCCGCGCCCTGACCGCCGTACACACGGCAGGACTGGTCCACCGCGACGTCAAGCCCGGCAACGTGCTGCTCACCGTCGACGGGCCGCGCCTGATCGACTTCGGCATCGCGCGGGCCGCCGACGCCACCGCGCTCACCGCCACCGACCTCGTCGTCGGCACCCCGGGCTTCCTCTCCCCGGAACAGGCCACCGGGGGCGGCACGGAGGCCGGACCCGCGAGCGACGTCTTCTCCCTCGGCTGCCTCCTGGCGTACGCCGCGACCGGGCGCCCCCCGTTCGGCAGCGGGGCCGTCGACGCGCTGCTCTACCGCACCGTCCACGACGAGCCCGACCTCGCGGGGGCCGGCGATCGTGAACTCCACGCCCTGCTCGCCGAGATGCTGGCCAAGGACCCCGCTGCGCGGCCCACGGCGGCGGACCTCGACACGCGGATCACGGAGGACGCGCCCCACGGCACCGTCGACTGGCTGCCCCCGGAGGTCGTGGCACTGATCGCGGACCGGTCCGCCGCCATGCTGGAGCTGCCCGGCATCGACCCGACGGTCGCCGGGAGCACACCGCAGCCCGGACCGGGGCGGCGCCAGGCACTGCTGTTCGCCGGTGCCGGCCTCGTGGTCGCGGCCGGTGGCGGATTCGCCGTACGGGAATGGCTGACCGACGACACGGACGGCTCCGCCGCCCAGTCCGGCGAGCGGGCCTGGACCATCGGCGTCCAGGCCGATCTCTCGGGTCCGCGGAAGGCCGCGGGACAGGCTCAGGAACGCGGGGTGCGGCTGGCCGTCGAGCAGTTCAACGCCCGTAAGGGCAAGCCCTTCACGCTCACCGTCAAGACCATCGACGACGGGGGTGACACCACACGCGCGGCGCAGGCCGCCGAGCGGTTCGCCCGCGACCAGGACGTGCTGGCCGTCGTCGGCCCGACCGGTGACGCCGCCACGGAGGCGGTACTCGGCGCGTACGACGAGGCGATGCTGCCGCTCATCTCCGTGTCCTCGCTCCAGCTCACCTATGCCGCCCGGTCCAGGAAGTCCTTCTTCCAGGCGGCCCCGGCCGACGCCGTGCTGGCCCAGCCGATCATCAGACGACTGGTGCTGCGGCCCGATGTCGAACGGCTCGGGGTGCTGCTCGACCGGGTCGGCGGCCAGTCCGCCTATCAGCTTGGCTACCTCACCAATATGGCGACGGGCCAGATCACCACCGGAACCACCTATCCCCGTGTGATCCCGGCCGGCACACAGGACCTGGCACCCGTGGTCGAGGACATGCTCGCGCACGACAGCGACGCCTTCCTCTACGCCGGTGACGCGGCCGGCGCCGCCCGCACCGCACGCGCGCTCGCGGCCACGGCGTTCAAGGGCCCCCGGATGGCCATGCACACGGCCATGGACGCGCGCTTCCTCAAGGACGCCGGGCCGGCCGCCGAACGCTGGGAGTTCACCGCGCCCTACATCGACCCGGCGGCGCCCGCGGCCAAGAAGTTCGCCGCGGCCCACCGCACCGCCTTCGGCACCGCGCCCGCGCACTGGGCCGCCGAGGCGTACGACGCCGCCGCGATGGTGATCGCCGCCGTCACCGCTCTCGGCGTCGAAACCACGGCCGGACCCAAGCGCCCGTCGCGCAGCGCACTCGTCGCGAAGATCGCCGCATCCACGTACAAGGGCGTCTCCCGCACGTACACCTTCGACGAGGACCACCGGATCCAGGGCGACGACGCCTACCTCTACGGTGTGCGGAACGGGCGCTACGTCCACCTCGGCGCCGCGCCGAAGGCCACGGCCTGATCCGGCATGCACCCGCTCACCTCGGACGACCCGCGCACCATCGGCGCGTACCGCACCCTCGTCCGGCTCGGCGCGGGCGGCATGGGCGTCGTCTACCTGGGCCGCTCCTCCGGCGGCACGCTCGCCGCCGTGAAGGTGATCCGCTCCGAGCACGCCGCGGACCCCGGATTCCGGGCCCGGTTCCGTCGCGAGGCCGAGGCGGCGGCACGGATCACCGGGCCATGGGTGGTCCCGGTGACCGGGGCGGACACCGAGGCCCCGGAGCCCTGGCTCGCCACCGCGTTCGTGCCCGGCCCCTCACTGGGCGAAGTCGTGGAGGATCAGGGGGCGTTGCCCACGCCCACGGTCCGGGCGCTCGGCTCCCGCCTGGCCGAAGCGCTCACCGCCGTGCACGACGCGGGCCTCCTGCACCGCGACGTCAAGCCCGGCAACGTGCTCCTCGCGCTGGACGGCCCCCGGCTCATCGACTTCGGCATCGCCCGCCACGAGGGCGCCACCGCGCTCACCGCCACCGACTCGGTGATCGGCACGCCCGGCTACCTGGCCCCCGAACAGGCTTCGGCCGGGCCGCTCGGGCCGGGCTGCGACGTGTTCTCCCTGGGCTGCGTGCTCGTGTACGCGGCGACCGGGCGGCCCCCGTTCGGCCGGGGCACCCCGGCCGGAGTGCTCTTCCGTACGGTGCACGAGGCGCCGGACCTGGAAGGGGTGCCGGCCGCGCTGCTGCCCCTGATCACGGCCTGCCTGGCCAAGGACCCGGCGGACCGGCCGGGCGCCCGGGCGGTCGCGCGGGAACTCGCCGGGAGCGGTGCCGACTGGGAGGTACCGGGCCTCGCCGCCGCGGTCGCCGCCCGCTCCGCCGCCGCACTGGCCCTCCCCGACCCCGAACCGCCCACGGTCGTCCAGGACTCCGGGCCGCCGCGCCCGACCCGGCGGACGGTGCTCACCGCGGGGGCCGCCGGAGCCGTGCTCCTCGCCGGCGGGGCGACGGCCGCCTGGGTGGCCGCCACCCGGCGCGGCGGCACGGGAACGGCGCCCCGCACTCTTCCCGCCTACCGGATCGCCCTGCACGCGGACCTGACCGGACCGGGGAAAGCCGTCGGCCTCGCCCACGAGCGCGGTGCCCGGCTGGCGATCGACGACCACAACGCCCGTACGGACAAGGCGTTCACGCTCTCGCTCCGCACCGAGGACGACGCGGGCGACGCCGAACGCGCCCTCGACGTCGCCGACCGGATCGCCGCCGATCCCCGGGTGCTCGCGGTCATCGGTCCCACGGGGGAGGTCGCGGAGGGGACGGTGGTCAGCCGCTACGAGAAGGCGGGGCTCGCCCAGGTCGTCGTCGCGGCCGGTGCCACCACGGCCGAGTGGGTGGAAACCAAGTCCCTGTGCCTGCTGCGGCCGTTCGACGAGGTGCTGGCCATCGGACTGAACTACTACCTGTCCCGGGTCCGGCCGGCCGGCCGGGTCGTCGTCATCGAGGACCCCGCGGACCCGCAGAGCAGCTGGGCGGTCAGGAGCCGGCTGCCGAACGCCGACGGGGCCACGTACACCGTGCACAGCGTGACGGCCACCGCCCGAAGTTTCGTGCCGGCCGCCCGGGCCGTGGTCGCCGCCGGAGCAGGGGCGGTCGTCTACGCCGGATCGTCGGCAGCCCGGGGTGCCCGCTGCGCCAAGGACCTGGCCGCCGCCGGCTTCACCGGCACCGGCCTGTCGACCGGTCCCGTGCTCAGCCCGGCCTTCCTCCGGGACGCGGGCGAGGCCGCCGAGGGCTGGGTCTTCGCCGAGGCGTACACCGACCCGTCGGCCCTGTCCTCCGCCATGGCGTTCACCGCCGCGCACCGCAAACGGTTCGGGGCGGCGCCCGCCACCTGGGCGGCCGAGACGTACGACGCCGTGGGGCTGATCGCGCAGGCCGGCCGCACCACCAGCGCCGCCGACGCCCCGCGCGTCGGGGTTGCCGCGCGGATCTTCCGTAGCAGCTACCGGGGCATGACCCGGCAGCTCTTCTTCGCCGGCACCACGCACGGGGTGGACCAGGCGACGGGCATCCTGCTCCACCGGGTCGACAAGGGGCGGCTCCGCTTCCTGGGACCCGCCGCGTCGGTGTGAGCCGAAGCGTCCCTCCCCGCTGCTGAGTACGGTGGAGCGGCGGCTGGAGGATCCACCGAAGAGGAGCACCACATGCCCGAGTTGGAGCTTTCCGCAGGTGTCGTGGAGTTCGAGGACACCGGCGGGAGCGGGCCGGTCGTGGTCCTGCTCCACGGTGTGGCGATGGACGGCTCGCTGTGGCGGCACGTCGTCGCGGATCTGCGGGACGGCCATCGCTGCATCGTGCCGACGCTGCCGCTCGGCGGTCACCGGCGGCCGATGAGGCCCGACGCCGACCTTTCGGTCCTCCGCGTGGCGCGGCTGGTCGCGGAGTTGCTCGAAGCTCTCGGCCTCACCGATGTCACCCTGGTCATGAACGACTGGGGCGGCGCGCAGGCCCTGGTCGCGGACGGCCGGGACCAGCGGATCGGCAAGCTGGTCATCACCTCCTGCGAGGCGTTCGACAACTTCCCGCCCGGCCTGCCCGGCAACAACCTGTACGCCTCCGCCAGGATGCCCGGCGGCCTGAACGCGGCCTTCACCCTGTTGAAGCTGGGGCCGATGCGGCGGCTGCCGATGACCTGGGGCCGGATGAGCAAGCGGCCGGTACCGGCCGCGGTGATGGACGCCTGGTTCCGGCCGTTGTGGACCTCGCCGGAGATTCGGCGCGACCTTCGGAAATACGTGCTGGGCGTGCCGCCGAAGGCCGAGCTCCTGCGCTGGGCCGAAGCGCTGCGCACCTTCGACCGGCCGGCGCTCGTCGCCTGGGCCGCGGAGGACCGGGTCATGCCGCCGGAACACGGTCGCCGGCTGGCCGACATGCTGCCCCAGGGCCAACTGGTGGAGATCGCGGACAGCTACACCCTGATCCCGGAGGACCGGCCGGCAGAACTCGTACGGCATCTGCGGGAGTTCCTGCGGAAGGGGTGACGACGCGCCCTACCGGGTGAGCACCCCGTCCAGGACTCCTTCCGCCGGCGGCCCAGGAGTGCGTGGAAGGCGGTGGCGCCGTGCGGATGAGCGTCCGGGTTCGCCCCAGCCGATGGCCCTCCGGCAGGCACAGCCGCAGGGCCCGTTCGACCCGGTCGTGCGGGTCCCGGGCGGACATACGGGTGTGCGGGTGGCCGCCGCTCGCCTCGTCGGCGGCAGGAGGCTGATGAAGGCCGCCGGCCGGACGGAGATGCCAGATGAGCACGCCCAGGACGCCGGCGAGGGCGGTGCCTTCGCCGGCCGCCCGTTCGATCTGGCGCACGTTCTCCGACCGGCACGCCATCGCGGCCGCGGTCCTGGAGACCGACGCCGGCCCGGCGGGCGATCCCGCAGAGCGGGGCGTCCAGACCCTGCGAGGCGTAGATCTCCCGGGCGGCGGAGATCAGGGCGGCCCGGTTGCCGGCGGCGGCCTTCGGTCCCCGGTTCGCCGGTCTGCGCGCGGCCGGGGAGCGGCGGGGGCATCCGGGTCAGGGTGAGGGGCGGCACCGGGCCGCGGCCGGGCCGCTTCGGCCCCGTCCCGTCCGCCGAACGGAGCAGGCGGACCTCACGCCCGTACGGCGGGGCGTGAAGCCAAGCTGCGGGCGCGCTTAAGAAAACCTCGATGGACCTGGGGCGCGGGGTACGGCAGATTGCTCCGTGACGGCGGAGGATGGTGCGCGGCAGCCGGTCGAACGCGCTGCCACGCAGTCCCTCTCATACTTCCCCGGGCCGCAGGCTTCCTTCGGCATGCCCCCGGCCCGGGGACATCAACGCCGCACCAGGTACAGGGAGCCGCAGCCGTGAAGGCACTCGTGAAGCAGAAGGCCGAGCCGGGACTCTGGCTGATGGATGTGCCCGAGCCGGAGACCGGCCCCTCGGACGTGCTGATCAAGGTGCTCCGCACCGGCATCTGCGGCACCGACCTGCACATCCGTAACTACGACGGCTGGGCGCAGAACGCGATCAGGACCCCGCTCGTCCTCGGCCACGAGTTCGTCGGAGAGGTCGCCGCGATCGGCTCCGACGTCGTCGACATCGCCGTCGGTGACCTGGTCAGCGGCGAGGGCCACCTGGTCTGCGGCAAGTGCCGCAACTGTCTGGCGGGACGCCGCCACCTCTGCCGCTCCACGCTGGGACTGGGCGTCGGACGCGACGGGGCCTTCGCCGAGTACGTCGCGCTGCCCGCGTCCAACGTGTGGGTCCACCGGGTCCCCGTCGACCTGGACATCGCCGCGATCTTCGACCCGTTCGGCAACGCCGTGCACACCGCGCTGTCGTTCCCGCTGGTCGGCGAGGACGTACTGATCACCGGCGCCGGACCGATCGGCATCATGGCCGCCGCCGTCGCCCAGCACGCCGGCGCCCGCAACGTCATGATCACCGACGTCAGCGAGGCCCGCCTGGAGCTCGCCCGCAAGGTCGGTGTCAGCCTCGCCCTCAACGTCGGCGAGCAGACCATCGCCGATGGCCAGCGGGAGCTCGGGCTGCGCGAGGGCTTCGACATCGGCCTGGAGATGTCCGGCCGCCCCGAGGCGATGCGCGACATGATCGCTAACATGACACATGGCGGCCGCATCGCGATGCTCGGGCTGCCGTCCGAGGAGTTCGCCGTCGACTGGTCCCGCATCGTCACCTCCATGATCACGGTCAAGGGCATCTACGGCCGAGAGATGTACGAGACCTGGTACGCCATGTCCGTCCTGCTGGAGGGCGGCCTCGACCTCGCCCCCGTGATCACCGGCCGGTACGGCTACCGCGACTTCGAGGCGGCCTTCGACGACGCGGCGAGCGGACTCGGCGGCAAGGTCATCCTCGACTGGACCGTCTGAGACCGGATCGCCCGACCTTTCGACACCCTTAAGGAATCCCGCATGTTCGACTCCGTACGCGACGATCTGCGCACCACTCTCCAGGAGATCGAGGCCGCCGGGCTGCACAAGCCCGAGCGCGTCATCGGCACCCCGCAGTCCGCGACCGTGGCCGTCACCGCGGGCGGCCGCCCCGGCGAGGTGCTGAACTTCTGCGCCAACAACTACCTGGGTCTCGCCGACCACCCCGACGTGATCGCCGCCGCGCACGAGGCGCTGGACCGCTGGGGCTACGGCATGGCGTCCGTCCGCTTCATCTGCGGCACCCAGGAGGTCCACAAGGAGCTGGAGCAGCGGCTCTCCTCCTTCCTGGGCCAGGAGGACACGATCCTCTACTCCTCCTGCTTCGACGCCAACGGCGGAGTCTTCGAGACCGTCCTCGGCCCGGAGGACGCGGTCATCTCCGACGCCCTCAACCACGCCTCGATCATCGACGGCATCCGGCTGTGCAAGGCCAGGCGTTTCCGCTACGCCAACCGCGACATGGCCGACCTGGAACAGCAGCTCAAGGAGGCGTCCGGGGCCCGCCGCCGTCTCGTCGTCACCGACGGCGTCTTCTCCATGGACGGGTACGTCGCCCCGCTGCGCGAGATCTGCGACCTCGCCGAGCGCTACGACGCCATGGTCATGGTCGACGACTCGCACGCCGTCGGCTTCGTCGGCTCCGGCGGGCGCGGAACGCCCGAACTGCACGACGTGATGGACCGCGTCGACATCATCACCGGCACCCTCGGCAAGGCGCTCGGCGGCGCGTCCGGCGGCTATGTGGCCGCCCGTGCCGAGATCGTGGCGCTGCTGCGCCAGCGCTCGCGCCCGTACCTCTTCTCCAACTCGCTCGCCCCCGTCATCGCGGCGGCCTCCCTGAAGGTCATCGACCTGCTGGAGTCCGCCGGCGACCTGCGCGAGCAGCTCAACGCCAACACCGCGCTCTTCCGTACCCGGATGACCGAGGAAGGCTTCGACGTCCTGCCCGGCGACCACGCCATCGCCCCCGTGATGATCGGGGACGCGGCGAAGGCAGGCCGGATGGCGGAGCTGCTCCTGGAGCGCGGTGTGTACGTGATCGGGTTCTCGTACCCGGTCGTCCCGCAGGGCGCGGCCCGCATCCGCGTCCAGCTCTCCGCCGCGCACTCCACGGCGGACGTGAACCGTGCCGTGGACGCCTTCGTCGACGCCCGGGCCGCGCTGGGGGAGTAGGGCGACGGGGGCGTCCCGGACGCCCCCGCGACCTGGGACAATAGGGCACATGATCGATGCACGGCGGCTGCGCATCCTGCGTGCGGTGGCGGACCACCGCACGGTGACGGCCGCGGCCGCCGCGCTGTATCTGACCCCGTCCGCCGTCTCCCAGCAACTCGCCGCACTGGAGCAGGAGACCGGCCACCGGCTGGTCGAGCGGAACGCCCGCGGCGCCCGGCTCACCCCCGCCGGGGAGATCCTGCTGACCCACGCCAACGCGGTGCTGGCCCAGCTGGAACGGGCGGAGGCGGAACTGGCCGCGTACGACGCCGGTGACGCCGGTACGGTCACCGTCGCCGCGTTCGCCACGGGCATCGGCCTGGTCCTCGCCCCCGCGATCGCCGCCCTGAACAGGACCGCGCCCGGCATCAAGGTCCGGGTCCAGGACGCGGAGGGCGACGCGAGCGTGCCCATGGTGCTGGACCGGCAGGTCGATGTGGCGGTCGCCGTCGAGTACCGCGGCGCACCGGGCGAGGACGACCGGCGGCTCACCCGCGTACCGCTGTACTCGGAACCGTTCGACGCGGTGCTCCCGGTGGGGCACCGGCTGGCCGGCCAGGAGCAGGTGGCCGTCGCCGACCTGGCGAAGGACGCGTGGATCGGCCCCTACCCCGGCAACCCGTGTCACGACGTGGTCGTCCTGGCCTGCGAGTACGCCGGTTTCGCACCGAACCTCGAACACTCCTCGGACGACTTCCACGCGGTGGTCGCACTCGCCGGCGCCGGCGCCGGAGTGGCCCTGGTCCCGCGTTCCGCGCTGCGCGGGGTGGCCCTGGCCGGTGTGGTGGTCCGCCCGGTGCAGGGCAGCGCGCCCACCCGCCGGGTCTTCGCGGCGGTGCGGCGGGGCGCGGAGGCCCATCCGCTGATCGCCCCCGTGCTGGAGGCGCTGACGGGGGCGGCCGGGGACGACGTCCTCAGGGCGGGCTGAGGGGTCCCGCTCCCCGGCGCCTCACCCGAGGGGCCGGCCCGGAGGACCGCCGCCCCGCGCGCCCGGGAACAGTGTGCCCACGGCCGCCGCCACCGTGACGGCCAGCGCGAGCACCCCGTACTGCGCGGGCGGCAGATACGGCAGCCCGCCCGTCGCCGGGAGCGCGAACGCGAGCAGCGGGACGGCCGCGACCACGGTTCCGATGGTCAGTCCGGCCACCGTCACCAGGCCCGTCTCCAGCACCCGCATCCGCAGCAGTTGTCCGCGTCCCGTGCCGACCAGCCGCAGCAGGCGGAACTCCGGGCGGCGGCCGACCGAGATCAGGGCGAGGGTGCTGACCACGGCGAGCAGCGCGAAGCCGCCGATCACACCGACGCCGATGACGATCAGGGCGTCGTCCCGGTCCGGGGACGACGGGGCGATCCGCACGTCGTCCGCCGTCGCCGCGCGCACCCGGAGCCCCTTGTACGGTGCCAGCGCGGCCCGTACGGCCGACGTGGCGTCCCCGTCCCGCGAGCGCACCAGGACCTGCCGGTCGAGCGGAGCCGACACGTGTCCGGCCAGGGCCTCGCGGGGCAGCATGAACTCGCCCAGCGCCAGGGACCGTTCATAGAGCGCCACCACCTTCAGCCGTGCCCGCGTACCGTCCCCGAGGCGCAGCGCCACCTCGTCCCCGACACCGACGCCCAGATCGTCGGCCCGGTCCTCACCCACGGCGACCGTGCCCCGGCCCGTGAGCGCGGCCGGGTCGCCCGCCGTGATCCGCGCGTCGAGCGTGCCGGACAACTGGGCCGCGGTGACGCCCAGCACCGGGAAGCGGTCCAGCGCCGGGTCGCCGGTCTCGCGGTGGGCGAGGACGACGGACGACCGCAGCAGCCCCGTCGCGGCCGCCACCCCGGGCGCCCGGCGCACGGCCTCGGCCGCCTCCGCCGGGACACCGGCCGCCGGGCCCGTCACCACCAGGTCCGCCCGCAGGGCGTCGGCCGCCTGCCGGCCGGCGGCCCGCTCCAGCGTCGTACCGGCCGCCAACTGGACGCACACGAACGCGACGACCAGCACGATCGGGGTCAGCGCCGCACCCAGCCTGCGGTGGTGCGCGGCGGCGGACCGGGCGGCCAGGAAACCGGAGGCGCCGCCCGCGCGCCGGACCGGTGCGCCGAGTACCCGCATCGAGATCCGGGCGGTCCACGGACCGAGCAGCGCCACCGCGATGATCAGCGAGGTCGCCGCACCCGACGCGGCGAGCGCCGCGGCCTGACCGCTCTGCGCGGCGGCCGTACCGGCCGAACCGAGCCCCGCGACCACCAGCAGCACCCCGGCGCCCGTGCGCAGCCGCCCCGGCTCGCCCGGCTCCGGCGACCGCGCCGCGCCCATGGCCGCCGCCGGCCGCATCCGGGTCACCGCACGCGCCGCGAGCAGTGCCACCGGCCGGGCGGCCAGGGCGACGAGCAATGCGCCCACGACGCCTGCCACGACCGGCAGCCACACCGGGACGGGCAGCGGCAGCGGGTCCGTGGTCAGCAGCGACCGCATCAGCAGCCCGAGCGGTACGGAGCCGATCGCGCCCAGCACCGCGGCGGCGACCGCGACCCGGCCCGCCTCACGGCCGACCGCCGAGCTGAGCTGCCGGGGTGTCGCCCCGACCGCCCGCAGCAGCGCCAGTTCACCGGAGCGCTGGTGCACGGCCTGGGAGACCGTGGTGGCGATCACGAGCAGGGCCACCATGACCACCGTCCCGGCGATCGACGCCAGCATCGCCAGCAGATCTCCGCGCCCGCCGAGCGCGTCGACGTGCTCCGCCTCGCCGCGCCCGGCGCCCGTCAGCACGCGCGGCCCGCGCTCGCCTCCGCCCGGTCCCGCCACGGCCCTGTCCAGCGAGGCCCGCAGCGTGCCGGCGGACACGCCCGGCTCGGCCACGACGCCGATCGCGTCCACCGTGCCGGGGTGCCCGGCCAGTGCGGTGAGCCGGGGCTCGGTGAAGAACACGGCGGGCGTGCCGCCCCGGTGACCGGTCGCGGCCACCCCGCTGACGGTGTACTGCCGTGCCGCGCCGCCCACGTGAAGCGTGACGCGCCCGCCCGCTACCGCCAGCGCCCGGTCCACGACCACCTCGGACGCCGACCTCGGGGCGCGTCCCTCGGACAGCTCGTACGAAGTGAGCGCGGCGGACGGCCAGGAACGGCCCACCGCCGGTAGCCCGTCGCCCACCGTCACCGGAACCGAGTCGTCCGCGACGGCGCGCGCCACGCCGTCCGCCGCTGCCGCCCGCGCCACCACGGATCGCTCCAGCCGTACCCGTTCCGGCAGATAGGCGGTGGCCGTCCGCGGTTCGCTGCCCCACGGCTTCGCCGTGTACGTCACCCGCTGATCGGCCACCACCACCGCATCGGCCCCGGCGTAGCGCTCCACCGGCGGCCCGGCCAGCAGCAGCGAGCCGAGCACCAGCGCGAAGGCGCCGAGCAGCGCGGCAGCGGCCGCRGCCGCGACGAACACCGCGGTCCAGGCCCGGCGATGGGACGTCAGCGAGCGGCGGGCCAGAAACGCCGAGGCCCGCCGGCTCCCGGTCCGCA
Source organism: Streptomyces sp. OR43 (assembly GCF_008042275.1). Taxonomy (GTDB): domain Bacteria; phylum Actinomycetota; class Actinomycetes; order Streptomycetales; family Streptomycetaceae; genus Streptomyces. The sequence continues at coordinate 4,202,909 of NZ_RDBK01000043.1, forward strand.
CGCTCGGGCGCACCGGCTTCTTCCGTGTTCCGGCGACCGTCATCGCAGCCGGCCCCCGTCCATCGTCATGACCGTGTCCGCCCAGCTCGCCGCCACCGGGTCATGGGTGACCATGACGACCGTGCGGCCGTCGAGCCGAACCGCGTCCCGCAGCAGTCCCAGCACCAGGGCCGCCGACTCCGGGTCCAGGGAGGCCGTCGGCTCGTCCGCGAAGAGCACATCGGGTTCGGTCACCAACGCCCTCGCGACCGCGACCCGTTGCTGCTCGCCGCCCGACAGGGCCGCCGGGCCCCCACCGCCCCGGCCGGACAGCCCGACCCGCTCCAGCAGCCGACGCCCACGGTCCAGCACATCTGCGGCCCCGGGATCGGCGCCGGCCAGGACCAGCGGCAGCACGACGTTCTCCTCGATGCTCAGGGACGCCACCAGGTTCAGCGCGTGCGACTGGAAGACGAAGCCGATCCTGTCCCGGCGCAGCCGGGTCAGCGCGGCCTCGGAGAGCGTGCCGAGATCGGTCCCGGCGATCCGTACCGTGCCCGACGACGGACGGTCCAGGCCCGCCGCGCACTGGAGGAACGTGCTCTTGCCCGACCCCGACGGGCCGGCCACCGCGGTGAAACTCCCCACGGGGATCACACAGCTCACCGCGTCCAGCGCGACGGCCTCCCGGCCGCTGCCGCGCCGCCCGTGGCGTCGGCTCACCGCCTCCAGCTCCAGCGCCGCCGTGCGCACTGCCGTGGTTGTCTCCACCGTGGTCCCCTCGCCTCTTTCGTACTTTCTGACCTGCGTAAACGCTATGAGCGCGGGGGTGTGCGGGCGAGGGTGCGCGCTCCCGGACCGGGGGTGTAGCCGGCACCACCACCGCCCGGGGGGACGGCTCCACTCCGGGGGCGGCCGAGCCCCCGTAACGTAGTGCGGCATGAGCACCGCCCCCGTCCCGCTGACCGTCGCAGTCCGGCGTTCCTGGCATGCCTCGCGCTACCTCTTCATCGGCATCCCGATCGCCCTGGTCGCGTACGTCGCCACGTTCCTGGTGGTGGCGGCGCTGCTGTTCGCGGTCGTGGTCATCGGACTGCCGGCGCTGCCCGAGGCGGCCAAGGCGCTGCACCGGTTCGCGGAGTCCGAGCGGCGCAGGGCGGCGGCCTACCTCGGAGTGCCGTCGCGGCCCACGCCGTACCTCCCGCTCGACGGCGGCGAACTCGCCGCGCGGGTCAGACATGTGCTCGCCGATCCCGTCGTCCGGCGCGAGGCGGTGTGGCTGCCGTTCCAGGCGCTGGCCGGCAATCTCGTCGGCTACGCCACGATGGTGCTGTGGCCGGTGGGGCTGCTGGTGGACGGGATCGTGCTCAGTGCCGTGCACCTGCTGGACCGGCGGAGCAGTGACGAGTACGGCACACCGCCGCCCGAGCGCCCTGGTCTGGTCCTGCGCTGGCACCCCGTGCTCGCGGAACTGTCCGCGAGCTGGACGAGGACCCTGCTGACGCCCCCGCACTCCGCCGAACTCGAGGAACGCATCACCCAGTTGACGGAGAGCCGCGCGGGAGCGGTCGAGGCGCACGGCGCCGAACTCCGCCGTATCGAAAGGGACCTCCACGACGGCGCGCAGGCCCGCATCGTCGCCCTGTCCATGCGCATCGGCCTGGCCAAGCAGATCCTGGACCGGGACCCGGCCGCCGCCCGGCAGCGCCTCGACGAGGCCCAGGACGGCGTCGACGCGGCGCTCGCCGAGCTGCGGCACGTGGTCCGCGGCATCCACCCCCCGATCCTGACGGACCGAGGACTCGCCGGAGCGGTACGGGCGTTGGCCGCGGACTCCGCAGTCCCCGTCACGGTGGAGCTCGACGGCGTCGAGGACGGGCGCCGGCTGCCGGCGGCCATCGAGGCCGCCGCCTACTTCGTGATCGCCGAGGCACTCACCAACATCGGCAAGCACAGCGGCGCCACGACCGCGCGGGTACGCATCGACCGGGCCCGTGACGCCCTGCTCGTGGCCATCGGCGACGATGGGCACGGCGGCGCGGACGAACGCGGCGGCAGCGGGCTGGTCGGGATCAGGCGGCGGATCGCCGCCCTGGACGGCACCACCCGCATCAGCAGCCCCACCGGGGGGCCGACGGACATCGAAGTGGAGCTGCCGTGCGGATCGTGATCGCCGAGGACAACGCCCTGCTGCGGGAGGGACTGATCCTGCTCCTCACCAGCTCGGGCCACGAGGTGGTGGCCGACGCCGCGGCCGGCCCCGAGGTACTGCCCGCCCTGCTGGAGCACCGCCCGGACGCCGCCGTGCTCGACGTACGGCTGCCGCCCACGTTCCGCGACGAGGGACTGCGCGCCGCCATCGCCGCCCGCGAGGAGATGCCCGACCTGCCGATCCTGGTCCTCTCCCAGTACGTCGAGGAGACGTACGCCGCCGAGCTGCTCGCCCAGGGAGCCCGGGGCATCGGCTACCTGCTCAAGGACCGGGTGGGCCGCGTCGACCAGTTCCTCCAGGCCCTGGACCGGGTGGCATCCGGCGGCACCGCGCTCGACCCCGAGGTGGTCAGCCAGCTGCTGACCCGCAAGGCGTCCGCGAAGCCGCTGCTGAGCCTCACCCCCCGGGAGCGGGAGGTACTGGAACTGATGGCCCAGGGCAAGGCGAACGGCACGATCGCCACCGAACTCGTCGTCACGGAACGGGCCGTGAGCAAGCACATCGGTTCCATCTTCGCCAAGCTCGGCCTCGAACCGGACGACGGATCGGTCCACCGCCGGGTCCTCGCGGTCCTGGCGTACCTGGAGGGCAACGGTTCGCGCTGAGCGCGCTCACGCGGGCTGGAGCAGATCCCAGCGGTTGCCGTACAGGTCCTCGAAGACCGCGACCGAGCCGTAGGCTTCGTGCCGCGGCTCCTCCAGGAAGCGGACCCCGGCCGCCCGCATGCGCGCGTGGTCGCCGGCGAAGTCCTCGGTGTGCAGGAAGAAGCCGACCCGCCCGCCGGTCTGCGCCCCGACACTGGCGCTCTGCGCCTCGTCCTTCGCCCGGGCCAGCAGCAGCCCCGTGCCCTCGGTTCCGCGCGGACGCACCACGATCCAGCGGGAGCCGTCGCCCCGGTCGGTGTCCTCCACCAGCTCGAAGCCGAGGGCGCCGGTGTAGAAGGCGAGCGCCTCGTCGTAGTCGCGGACGACCAGGGTGACCAGAGCGATGTGGGACATGGGAATCCTTGCGGGACGGAAGCGGAACGGGAGGCTCTCAGCGGGACAATATCCGCCATGGACACCAGTGACCTCACCGGGCTGACGGCCCGCGCCCGCCGCCTCGCCCTGGCCGCGGACCGCCGCATCCTCGGAATCGCCGGGCCGCCCGGTGCCGGGAAGTCCACCCTGGCGGAGCAGCTCGTCGACGCGCTCGGCCCGCTCGCCGTCCTCGTGCCGATGGACGGCTTCCACCTGGCCCGGGCCGAACTGGAACGGCTCGGCCGGGCACAGCGCATGGGCGCGCCCGACACCTTCGACGCCGCCGGGTACGTGGCCCTGCTCCGGCGGCTGCGGGCGCCCGAACCGGGAACCGTCGTGTACGCCCCCGCCTTCGACCGGTCCCTGGAACAGCCGGTCGCGGGATCCGTCCCCGTACCGCCGGACGTCCCGCTGGTCGTCACCGAGGGCAACTACCTCCTGTACGGGGAAGGGGACTGGGCGCCCGTGCGGGGGCTGCTCGACGAGGCGTGGTTCCTGGAACTCGACCAGGACGTACGGATCCACAGGCTCGTCGACCGGCATGTGCGATTCGGGAAGCCGCGGCCCCACGCGGAGCGCTGGGTGGCCGGATCCGACGAGGCCAACGCGCGGCTCGTCGCGGCCGGTCGCGACCGCGCCGACCTCGTCGTACGACTCACCACCGGCACACCGCCCTGACCGCTCGCGGCCGGGCCCCCGGACGGGCAGGATGCAGAGAGCCGTTCCGCGCCGCCAGGAGGTTCCGCATGTCCAGCCCGAACCAGCCCGTACCGTTCACCGCCGACGACTACCGGGCCCGGATGACGCGGGCCGCCGAGAGCGCCGCGGCCGCCGGACTCGCGGGTGTACTGGTGGCCCCCGGACCGGACATGGTCCATCTCACCGGCTACCGGCCCACCGCGGTCACCGAGCGGCTGACCCTCCTCGTCCTCACCGCGGGCCAGGATCCGGTCCTGGTCGTGCCGACCCTGGAGGCCGCGGACGCCGCGAAGGCCGTCGGCGCGCCCGCGCTGACCCTGCGCGACTGGACCGACGGCAAGGACCCCTACGCCGTCACCGCCCCGCTGCTCGACGGCCGGGGCCGGTTCGGCATCAGCGACAACGCCTGGGCGATGCATCTGCTCGGCCTCCAGCAGCTGCTGCCCGAGACCTCGTACGCCTCCCTCACCGAAGTGCTGCCGATGCTGCGCGCGGTGAAGGACGCCCACGAACTGGACCGGCTCGCCGCGGCCGGAGCGGCCGCCGACGCCACGTACGAGGAGATCCTGAAGGTCCGGTTCTCCGGCCGCAGGGAGACCGACGTCGCGGCCGACCTGGCCCGGCTGCTCACCGAGTCCGGGCATTCCCAGGTCGACTTCACCGTGGTCGGTTCCGGACCCAACGGCGCCAACCCGCACCACGAGGCGGGCGACCGCACCATCGAGCACGGCGACATGGTGGTGCTCGACTTCGGCGGCCTCAAGCACGGGTACGGCTCCGACACCTCCCGTACGGTCCACGTCGGCGAACCCACAGCCGAGGAGCAGCGGGTCCACGACATCGTGCGGGAGGCGCAGGCGGCCGGCTGCGACGCGGTACGGCCCGGTGTCGCCTGCCAGGAGATCGACCGGGCCGCCCGCGCCGTCATCACCGAGTTCGGCTACGGCGAACGCTTCATCCACCGCACCGGCCACGGCATCGGCGTCACCACCCACGAACCCCCGTACATGATCGAGGGCGAGGAGCAGCCGCTCGTGCCCGGCATGTGCTTCTCCGTGGAGCCCGGCATCTATCTGCCGGGCCGCTTCGGCGTCCGCATCGAGGACATCGTGACCGTCACCGAGGACGGCGGCCGGCGCCTCAACGCCACCGCCCGCGAACTGGCGATCGTCGAGTAGGAGCGCGTTCTCAGTCGTCGGCGAGCACCACGCACGACTCCGGCGGCAGATGCAGGGCCCCGTCAGGGCCCGGCGCGTCCACGGGCAGCCAGGCGGCCAGTACCCGGCCTCCGCCACCGCGGTGCCGGCCGCCGCCCAGCGGGATCGTGGCCGGCTTCTCGTCGAGGTTGACGGCGATCCGCAGATCGCCCCGGCGGAACGCCAGCCAGCGGGCGTCGTCGTCGTACGCCGTCTTCACCGTCGCCAGATCGGGGTCGCTGAGATCGGGCAGGGAGTGGCGCAGCGCGATCAGTTCGCGGTACCAGGCGTGCAGGCGGGCGTGCGGCTCGCGCCGCGGCTCGCTCCAGTCCAGACACGACCGGTCCCGGGTGGCGGGGTCCTGCGGGTCCGGGATGTCCTCCTCGGCCCAGCCGTGCGCCCCGAACTCCCGCCGCCTGCCGGTGCGTACGGCCTCGGCGAGCTCCGGATCGGTGTGGTCCGTGAAGAACTGCCAGGGCGTACGGGCGCCCCACTCCTCGCCCATGAACAGCATCGGAGTGAAGGGGCCGGTGAGCACGAGCGCCGCCGCGCAGGCCAGCAGGCCGGGGGAGAGGGAGGCGGCGAGCCGGTCGCCGAGCGCCCGGTTGCCGATCTGGTCATGGGTCTGGGCGTAGCCGACGAAGCGGTGGGCGGCGCTGCGCGTGACGTCGACGGGGCGGCCGTGCGTACGGCCGCGGAAGGTGGAGTACGTGCCGTCGTGGAAGAAGGCGCTCGTCACGGTCTTGGCGAGCCCGGCCAGCGGGGCGGCGGCGAAGTCCGCGTAGTAGCCCTGGGCCTCACCGGTCAGCGCGGTGTGCAGACAGTGGTGGAAGTCGTCGTTCCACTGGGCGTGCAGACCGAGACCGCCGGACTCGCGCGGAGTCGTCGTCCGCGGGTCGCAGAGGTCGGACTCGGCGATGAGGGAGAGCGGACGGCCCAGTTCCGCCGAGAGCGCGTCGGTGGAGGTGGACAGCTCTTCCAGGAACGTCAGCGCCCGTGTGTCGGCCAGCGCGTGCACCGCGTCGAGCCGGAGCCCGTCGAGCCGGTAGTCGCGCAGCCAGGCGAGCGCGCTGCCCAGCAGGAAGGCCCGCACCTCGTCGGAGCCCGGCGCGTCCAGATTGACCGCCGCGCCCCAGGGGGTGTGGTGCGTCTCGGTGAAGTACGGGCCGAAGGCGGGGAGGTAGTTGCCGGACGGGCCCAGATGGTTGTGGACCACGTCCAGGACGACCGCGAGCCCGAGCCCGTGCGCCGTGTCGACAAAGCGCTTCAGTCCTTGGGGGCCGCCGTACGGCTCGTGCACGGCCCACAGCGAAACGCCCTCGTACCCCCAGCCGTGGACCCCGGGGAACGGGCAGACCGGCATCAGCGACACATGGGTGATGCCCAGCTCGGCGAGATGTTCCAGCCGGGCCGCCGCCGCGTCGAACGTGCCCTCGCCGGTGTACGTACCGATGTGCAGCTCGTACAGGACCGCGCCCGGCAGCCCGCGGCCCGCCCAGTCGGTGCGCCAGGTGTACGCGTCATGGTCGACGACGGCACTCTCGCCGTCGGGTCCGTCCGGCTGGCGGCGCGAGCGGGGATCGGGGCGCACCGGGCCGCCGTCCAGGGCGAATCCGTAGCGGTCGCCGTCCCTCGCCTCCGCGTCCGCGGTCCACCAGCCGGCCCGGTCCGGATCACGCTCCATGGTCCGCAGCTCACCCGACAGCCGCAGGGCGGCCACATCCGCGTCCGGTGCCCATACCTCGAACAACATGCAGCGCTCCCTCGTTTCCGTGTACCGGCCCATGGTCGGCAGAAGGCGCGATCTTCGACCCGCGACACCGGATCGAGCCCGATACTGGCGATTAAGGTCTGATTCTGATCATTGCCCTGCCGGCTTCTGACCTACGCACTCCCTCTTACGGCTGTGGAAGCCGATAGGGCCATGCCGCCGTTCCCTCGGGCGAGAGCTGACATGAGCCGCCCGCCGGGCCCCGTGTCAGTGGTCCCACACCATGTCGAAGGCGCGCTCGAAGTTGACGTAGCCCAGACGTGCGAAGGACTTCGCCATCGGCACGTTGCCCAGGTCCGTCGACGCCCGGATGCGCTCCACACCGTCCTGCCCGGCGAGCACCCGGGTTCCCTCCGCGAGGAGTTCGTCGATGTAGCCGTGACCCCGTCGCGCCGGCACGACCCCGATGTACGCGATGATCGGGTGGTAGTTGTTGCGGGCCGGGACCACGAAGCCGACCGGTTCGCCGTCCGGGAGTTCGGCGACGCGCCACCACTCCCGAGGGGTCGAGTAGTGGGCGAGCTCCTCGTCGTAGTGCTTCTCCGCGGCCTCGCGCGCCGACAGGCCCGACGCCATGTCCTGCTGTCCGTGCGCGTCGAGCGTGCCCTCCATCACCGGCGTCATCAACGCCAGGAGATCCTCGCGCCCCGACACCGGGCGGAACCGCAGCCGGCCGCTGTCGGCCGGAACGGGCGTGCCCGCACGCCACTCCAGACGCAGCCGCTCCACGAGCATCCGGGCACCGCCGCGTTCCATGACCCGGACGCGCGCCTCCACGACGTCACGGGCCGCCGGGTCCTCGCGCCAGTCGGGCGGCACGTAACGTCCGTACTCGGGACGCGGGGCACCGGCCGGAACGACGGCGGCCGTCGCCGTCTCCAGCAGCCGCGCTCCCGCCTCGCCGCGCTCGGGCTCGGGAAGCGTGTCGTCCAGGTCGAAGACGTCGAGGAGCAGCGGCTGCCTGCCGTCCTTGCTCCACCAGGCGATCCGCGCCACCACCCGGTCGCCCCGCAGGGCCACCCACATCCACTCCGGGCGGCGACGCCCCGCCGCCAGGTCGTCCGCGAGTTCGTGATCCAGGACGTAGGACAGCCGGCGGAAGAGACCGAGCTCCTCCGGCCCGCTGATCGGACGGACCGTCATGCCGAGTGGCGCGTCGAGCACAAATCCCCCACAGGTGTACGGGCTCGCCCGGCGGTCGCCGGAGCGGCACGGCGGCCGACAGTAGCAACGCCCGGCGCGCGGTGTCCCGGACATTTCCGGGGCCGCGCAGGTCAGGAGGGCGGAAAGCGGAGATGTTCTGGACACTCCGGGGCGGTCGGCCCGACAATTGGCCCTGTGACATCCTCCTTCGAGTCCCACACGTATCCCGCGCGGCTGTCCGACGCCCAGCGCGACCGTGTTCTCGGTGCGCTCAGAGAGGGTGCGGCACAGGGCAAGCTCTCCCACGACACCTTCATGCGGCGGATGGAACTGGCCCTGACCGCCAGCCGTTCCGAGCAACTGGACGCGCTCACCGCCGACCTGGAACACGAGGGCCGGTGGTCGCGGCCGCTGTTCCGGGCCGTGAGCGGGCTCTCCGGCTTCCCCGAACGGATACGCAGGGCATGGCGGGCCGAACGGCTGCCCAAACTGCTGCTCCCGGCACCGAGTCCGCACCCGCTGCGCATCGGCCGCGACCCGGGCAACGGACTGCGCCTCAGCCACGAGACGGTGTCCCGGGCGCACGCCGAACTCACCGCGGACGGCGGCCTGTGGGTGCTGCGCGACCTCGGCTCGACCAACGGCACCTGCGTCAACGGGCAGCGCGTCACGGGCGCGGTCCCGGTGCGGGAGGGGGACCAGGTGAGCTTCGGCAGGATGACCTTCCGGCTCTCCGCGCCCGCGCTCCGGCCGCCCGCCTGACCGGACGCGGTCACGCCTGCCGGTGCCGTCCGCGGCGCGCCGGCCCCGGATACGGGAGCTCGCGGTCTTCTCCCGCGCCGGGCTGACCGCCGCGGCCTCCGCGTTCACCGAACGGCCGTCCGCCTGCTGAACTGCCTTCCTCCTGCCGGACTGCCGTTCGCCTGCTTGCCGCCCGGACGCCCGGACGCCCGGACGCCCGGACGCCCGGCCTCGACGGTGACCGCCCCGCCCCGGGCCGCCGCCCGGGAGCCCCGACGGTGACCGCCCTTTCACCCGTACGGCCGCACGCCGGCTGCGGCGGGACCGTTCAGGTGATCCCCTGGCAGGGAGCGCGCCGCGCACCGGCGCACCGGACACCCCGGGGGTACGCCATGCAGGCAGACACGCCCGGAGACATACCCGCCCCGACGCCCTCGCCCGAACGGCGCGGCAGCACGGGCGCGCCCACACGGCCCCGCCGTGCCGCCCGGGCCGGCGGCGGCCCCAGTCTGCTCGCGCCCGGCGCGGCCCACGACCCGTACCGGCTCTACCGGGTGCTCCGTGAGGAGTACCCGCTCTGCTACGACGCGCCGCTCGGCGCCTGGCTGGTCAGCCGGTACGACGACGTGGCCACCGCCCTCACCGACCCGCGGTTCGCGGGCTTCCCGCACGACGGGGCGCCCCGGGGCGGCCCGGCGCCGCTCGGCCTCTGCCACGGGAACTTCCGCTGTCTGCCCAGCGACCCCTATGCGGTCGCGCCCGGCACCGTGCCCGCGCACCTGGCCGCGCGTGTCGAACGGACCGCCTACGTGCTGGCCCGGCGCATCGCCACGCGCCCGCAGGCCGACCTCGTCGAGGAGTTCTGCCGCTGGCTGCCCACCGGCGCACCCGCCGACGCCCCCTGCACCCGGCGCACCGCGCTGCGCGAGACGGCGCTCGCCTCGTTCCTCGCCAATCTGCTGGACGACCCGGACCTGATGGCCGTCATGCGGATCGAACCCGCGCTCGCCGGGCGGGCCTGGACCGAGTCGCTGCGCCGCGACCCACCCGTCCAGATCGTGCTGCGCCGCACCGTCGCCGAGGTCACCCTCAGCGGCGGCACCCTGCCGGCACGGGCCCCCGTCGCCTGTCTGATCGGCTCGGCGGGCCGGGACCCGGAACGGTTCGCCGCACCGGACGTCTTCGACCCCTTCCGCCGCGACCAGGACCGCTCCACACCCGGTCCCGCGGGCTGCCCCGCCGTGCTGCTCGGCCGGCTGGAGGCCGAACAGGGCCTGCGCGCCCTGCTCGACGCGATGCCCGCCCTGCGCTGGGCGGAGGGCTTCCGCCCGGCGGCCACCGGCCTCCTCACCCGGGGCCCGCGTTCCCTCCTCGTCAGGCCATAGAGCGTCCGGCCCGGCTGAGCAGCGCCACCGGCCGCTCCGCGAACAGCTCCGCGGCCGGCACCGCGCCGCCGGAGAACTTCCGGCCCGGCGTCAGCAGGTCGTGCCACACCTCCTCGTCGGGCAGCCTCAGTTCCGTCCCGCGCCAGCCGCCCGACTCGGCCAGCCGCAGTGACAGCCGGGTCACCGCGGTGACCACCTCGCCGGAACGGCAGAAGGCGAGCAGGTGCGCCGAGGCCGGACCGGAGGCGGTCAGCGGGGCATACGTGCCCGATTCGCCGAACACCCCGGGCCGCTCCCGCCGCAGCCTCAGCGCCACCCCGGTGAGCTCGCTCTTCTCGTCGTCGGGCGCCCCGTCGGGCGGCTGCCGGAACGGCTGCCGGTTGTCCGGGTCGACCAGCGCCAGATACTCCCGCTCCGTGCCCTGGTAGAGGTCCGGCACCCCCGGCATCGTCAGGTGCACCAGCGCCGCGCCCAGCGCGTTGGCCCGTACATGCGGGGTCAGCGTTCCCGCGAACCGTTCCAGGAGCGCCCGCACCGGCCCGGTGCCGGCGGCCGGACCGGCGGCGACGAAGTCCGTCGCCACCCGCTCGTACACCGGATCGGGCTCGGTCCAGCTCGTGAACAGCCCCGACTCGCGGACCGCCTTCAGCAGCGCCGGCTCCAGCCGCCCTTCCCGCTCGCCCGGCGGGAACCCCACACAGCCGACCGCCGTCTGCCACGCCTGCCAGGCGAGCTGGGGGTCGGGGGCGGCGGGGGCCGTCCGGGTCAGCTCGGCGACCAGCTCCGTCCAGGGTCCGGGGCACTGCGACAGCACCGCGATCGCCGCCCGGACGTCGGCGCTGCGCTTGGTGTCATGCGTCGTCAGGGCCGTGCCGGTGGCGGGCCAGTCGCGGGCGAGCCGCGCGCAGAAGTCGTGGAACTCCTCCGGAGCCACCGCCGGCTGCCCCGGGTCGCCGCCCACCTCGTTGGCCGAGATCAGCGGCACGTACCGGTAGTACGCGGTGTCCTCGACCGCCTTGGCGCGCAGCGCGGACGCGGTCTGGGCGAACCGGGCGCAGAACGCCGCCCGGTCCCCGCCCCCGCCGAGCCGGCCGAGGGCCAGTTCCCGCACCACGTCGACGGCCGAGGCCTCCTCCCGTACCGCGAACGCGGCCTTGGCGTCGCTCACCGCGACGGGGTCGAGCGTCGCCTCGGCCGTCTCGGTGCAGGGGCCGCCCGCCGTCACGTACGGGCGGTAGACCGGGAGGCGGACCAGCAGTTCGCGCACGGCGGTGTGGAGCGCCCAGGGGGCGTGGTCGCGCAGCGCGGGGTCCTCGGCGCAGATGCGGGAAGCGAGCCGGGTCAGCAGCTCCGTCTCGGCGGCCAGCTCATGGGTGACCACCCGGTACGCGGCCCGGCGCACCGTCGCCGTCCAGTAGCCGCCGCGGTCACCGGCCGGGGCGGCGGACTCGCGGTAGCCGCCGAGCAGCTCGGCGGCGCCCACCGGGTCGACGAAGAGCCCGTCGATCCGGTGCAGCGCGTCGTACCCGGTCGTCCCGGCGACGGCCCAGCCGGCGGGCAGCGGCTCGGGGCCGGTGAGGATCTTCTCCACCACCGTCCACACCCCGCCGCTCGCCACGGAGAGCCGCTCCAGATAGCCGGCCGGGTCGGCGAGGCCGTCCGGGTGGTCGATCCGCAGGCCGTCCACGACCCCGTCCCGGACCAGCTCCAGGATCTTGGCATGGGAGGCGGCGAAGACCTCGGGATCCTCGACCCGCACCCCGATCAGGTCCGAGATGGTGAAGAAGCGCCGGTAGTTCAGCTCGGTGCGGGCCAGCCGCCACCAGCCGAGCCGGTAGTGCTGGGCGTCCAGCAGTTCGGGCAGGTCGAGGTGGGCGGTGCCGTCCCGCAGCGGGAACTCCTGCTCGCCGTAGCGCAGCACGTTCCCGTCGACCCGCAGCCGGCCGGTCTCCTCGCCGATCCGTCCGGCGAGGACGGGCAGCAGGATCCGCCCGTCGCCCGCCGCCCAGTCGATGTCGAACCAGCGGGCGTACGGCGAGGCGGGCCCCTCGCGCAGGACCTCGCGCAGCGCGTGGTTGTGGCGGGGGTCGGCGGCCATGTGGTTCGGCACGATGTCCAGGACGAGCCCGAGCCCGTGCTCGCGGGCGGTGCGGGCCAGCCGGCGCAGCCCCTCCTCGCCGCCCAGCTCGGCGCGTACCCGGCTGTGGTCGACGACGTCGTAGCCGTGCCGTGAGCCGGGCACGGCTTCGAGTACGGGCGACAGGTGCAGATGGGAGACGCCGAGCGAGGCGAGATACGGCACGGCGTCCTGGGCGGCCGAGAACGGGAACTCCGGCTGCAGCTGGAGCCGGTACGTGGCGGAAGGCGTCATGGGAACGTTCGTACCCAGATCCGGGCCGCCTCTGTCATCCGGACACGCACGAGTGCCCGGTCGGCGTCCCCCGCGACCGCCGCGCTCCCGCTGCGGCGCCCGTTCCTGCCTTACGCCGGCCGCTGCAGCACCACCATGCTCCGCCCCACCAGCGTCACCCGATCGCCCGCCGCCACCTTCGGACCAGCCCCGGTCAGCACCCCGTCAGGGCGGGCCGTGTCGACCACCGCGAGCCACTGCCTGCCGTGATTGACCGGAACGGCGAATTCCAGCGTCTCGGCGCTCGCGTTGAACATCAGCAGGAACGAGTCGTCGGAGATCCGCTCCCCGCGCGGGCCGGGCTCCGAGATGGCGTGCCCGTTCAGGAAGACGGTGAGCGCCTTGGCGTGCGCCGCCTGCCAGTCCCGCTGGGTCATCTCCTGGCCCTCGGGCGTGAACCACGCGATGTCCGAGAGCTCGTCGTGCGTCCCTTCCACGGGACGGCCGTGGAAGAACCGCCGGCGCCGGAAGACGGGATGGTCGCGGCGCAGCCACACCATCGCCCGGGTGAACTCCAGCAGACTGCTGCCGAGCCCGCCGCCGTCCTGCCCGGCCCGCTCCTCACCGTCGCCCTCGCCGTCGCCGTCCGCCGTCCGGCCCGGGTCGGGCCAGTGCACCCACGACAGTTCGCTGTCCTGGCAGTAGCCGTTGTTGTTGCCCCGCTGCGTCCGCCCGAACTCGTCGCCGTGACTCAGCATCGGCACGCCCTGGGAGAGCATCAGGGTGGCGATGAAGTTGCGCATCTGACGCTCACGCAGCGCCAGCACCTCGGGCCGGTCGGTCTCGCCCTCCACACCGCAGTTCCAGGACCGGTTGTGGCTCTCGCCGTCCCGGTTGCCCTCGCCGTTGGCCTCGTTGTGCTTGTCGTTGTACGAGACGAGGTCGTGCAGCGTGAACCCGTCGTGGCAGGTGGCGAAGTTGATCGAGGCCAGGGGCCTTCGCCCGTCGTCCTGGTACAGGTCCGAGGAGCCCGTCAGCCGGCCGGCGAACTCGGCCAGCGTCCGCGGCTCACCGCGCCACAGGTCCCGTACCGTGTCCCGGTACTTCCCGTTCCACTCGGTCCACAACGGCGGGAAGTTCCCCACCTGGTAGCCGCCCTCGCCCACGTCCCACGGCTCGGCGATCAGTTTCACCTGGCTGACCACCGGGTCCTGCTGCACGAGGTCGAAGAACGACGACAGCCGGTCCACCTCGTGGAACTGACGGGCCAGCGTGGCCGCCAGATCGAAGCGGAAACCGTCCACGTGCATCTCGGTCACCCAGTAGCGCAGTGAGTCCATGATCAGCTGGAGCACGTGCGGGGAACGCATCAGCAGGGAGTTCCCGGTCCCCGTGGTGTCCATATAGTAGCGCTGGTCGTCGGCGAGCCGGTAGTACGAGGCGTTGTCCAGCCCCCGGAAGGAGAGCGTCGGCCCCAGGTGGTTGCCTTCCGCCGTGTGGTTGTAGACCACGTCCAGGATCACCTCGATGCCGGCCTGGTGCAGGGCGCGGACGGCCTGCTTGAACTCCAGGACCTGCTCACCCCGGTCGCCCCAGGAGGCGTAGGCGTTGTGCGGGGCGAAGAAGCCGATGGTGTTGTAGCCCCAGTAGTTGGCGAGCCCCGCGTCCGCCAGCCGGTGGTCCTGGACGAACTGGTGCACCGGCATCAGTTCGATGGCCGTGACACCGAGCTCCGTCAGATGCGCGATGACCTCCGGATGGGCGAGCCCCGCGTATGTACCGCGCAGCTCCTTCGGCAGCCCCGGATGGAGCATCGTCAGGCCCTTCACATGGGCCTCGTAGATGACCGTGCGGTGGTAGTCCGTACGCGGCCGCCGGTCGTCGCCCCAGTCGAAGTACGGGTTGACCACCACCGAGGACATCGTGTGGGGCGCCGAGTCCAGGTCGTTGCGCGCGTCGGGCCGGCCGAACGGATAGCCGTACACCGCCTCGCCCCACTGGATCTGCCCGGCGACCGCCCGTGCGTACGGATCGAGGAGCAGCTTGGCGGAGTTGCAGCGGGCGCCGCGCTGGGGTTCGTACGGCCCGTGGACCCTGAACCCGTATCGCTGACCGGGCATCACCCCGGGCAGATAGGCATGGCGGACGAAGGCATCGGTCTCCCTCAGCTCCACCGCCGTTTCGGAGCCGTCGTCGTGCAGCAGGCACAACTCGATTCGGTGGGCGGCCTCCGAGAAGACCGCGAAGTTGGTCCCGGCGCCGTCGTACGTGGCACCGAGGGGGTACGCCTGTCCCGGCCAGACCTGCATAGATTCGACTCTTCCCCTTCTGATGCGGTTGCCTGGGGATTGCGGGCTCCCTGGGGCAGATCTTCCCCGAAAGAGCGGCCCTTACCTAGGACCGGCCGGTTAACGGGGGCGGCGTCGTGGACGCCGCGCGGCCCGGTCAACATCGGGCCCCTTCGCGTCGCCCGGAACCGGAATCCGGCACCTCGCCCGGCCGGTTGTCCGGAATGCGGCTTGAGGTGGGGTGTTTAATCACTATGAATCCGCTCACTCCGGCAGATCTCGGCGCACGGAACATGCGTGTGCCATAGGGGAGTTGGGAAAGGAGCCTGTGCATCCGGCTGCACCGGCTCCCGCTCGCGGAGTACCCTTCCTTGATCGTTGGTGGGGGAGTGGAAGGCGGTGCGCGGGTGAGCTCGGGAGGGTTCGAGCTGCCCCCAGGTGACACGGGTCACGAGGGGGATCAGGCCGATGTCCCGCCCGGGGCGGTCTCGCTGGCGCAGCCCCTGGAGATCGGTGCGGAACTGGACTGGGGCGCGGACGCCTGGAGCGAGGTGCGCACGCGCGCCCAGCGGGCCGGGCGCGCCTACATCTGGCTGAATCTCGTCGAGCAGCGGCTGCGCGCCGTGGTCGCCGCGGTGCTCCGGCCGATCTACGAACCGGTCCACGGCGAGGACTGGGTGGTGGCCGCGGCGGGACCCGCCGGCCAGGAGTGGGTGCAGCGCGCCGTCGCCGTACGCGAGGTGTCCCGGCGCAAGGGCTATCTGCTCGACCCGGCCGACGACAACGTCCTGAGCTTCCTCACGCTGCCGCAGCTGCGTGAGCTGATGATCCAGCACTGGCCCTGCTTCGAGCCCTACTTCGACGACCGCCGCGATGTCGAGCTGGCGCTGGACGAGCTGGAGGTCGCGCGCAATGTGGTCTCCCGCAACCGCGCCCTCAACGAGGCGGTGCTGGCGCAGGCCGAGCGGGCCTCCGCCCGGCTGCTGGAGATCCTCGGCAGCGGCGCCGCCGTCCCGTCCGCCGACCGGCTTCCGGTCGACGCCGTGGAGGAGCTCGTCGGCGACCGCTACGCGGACGTGGTCTCCGTCCACCCGGACCGGGTACGGCTCCAGCGTCAGCTGCCCGCCGAGGACCTCTTCGGCGGAGCGCGCCGGCTGGACGCGGTCGGGATAGGGCTCAACCTGCTGGTGCAGAACTTCTCCGGGCGCCGGCTGATCCGGCTGGCCGAGTCGGGCTGCCGGATCCGGCTGCTCTTCATCAACCCGGCCAGCAGCGCGGTCAAGCGCCGGGAGCGGGAGCTCGGGCTCAAGAAGGGCGAGCTGAGCCGGTCGGTGGAGATGAACATCCTTCACATGCGCCGGGTCCGCTCCAAGCTGCGTGACCCCGGTGCCTTCGAGATCCATGTCTTCGACGAGACACCGCGCTTCACCGCCTACCTGGTGGACGGCGACGGTGCCGACGCCGTGGGGGTCGTCCAGACGTATCTGCGCCGGGCACGCGGCATGGAGGCGCCGGTGCTGGTGCTGCGGGGCGGTGGACGGGCGGTGGTCCGGGCCGGCCAGGACAGCGAGCACGGGCTGTTCGAGACGTACCGCGAGGAGTTCGAGTCCGTGTGGACGGACTCCCGGCCCGTCTCCTGAGGGGCCGTCCCTCCTCGTTGTCAGTGCCCCGTGCGAGGGTGGTCGTCATCTGGGGGAGCACCACGAAGGAGGTACGGGATGAGCTGGCACCGGCATGCGCTGGTCGGCTTCGACCTGGAGACGACGGGTACGGAACCGCTGGAGGCCCGGATCGTGACGGCCGCGGTCATCCGTGTCGACGGTCAGGACGGTGAGCCGGTGAGCCGGCACACCTGGCTGGCCGATCCGGGGATCAGGATCCCCGCACAGGCCTCGGCGATCCACGGCATCAGCAGCGAGCGGGCGGCGGCGGAGGGCCGGCCGGTGCGCGAGGTGGCCGACGAGATCGCCGACACCCTGACCGGGTACTGGCGTCGCGGCATCCCGGTCGTCGCGTACAACGCGGCCTTCGACCTGACGTTGCTGACGGCCGAGCTGCACCGCCACGGGCTGCCCTCGCTCAGCGACCGGCTCGACGGCGCGGGGATCGGGCCGGTGATCGACCCGTACACGATCGACCGGTCCGTCGACCGCTATCGCAAGGGCAAGCGCAATCTCGAAGCGGTCTGCATCGAATACGGCGTGGTCCACCAGGGAGCGCACGACGCGGCGGCGGACGCACTGGCGGCGGTGCGCGTGGCGTACGCGATAGCGGCCCGGCACGGCTCGGTGGCGGCGCTGTCGGCACAGGAACTGCACGAGCGCCAGATCGTCTGGTACGAGGAGTGGGCCGCCGACTTCCAGCGGTTCCTGCGCCGCAAGGGCACGGCGGACGCGGTCATCGACGGCCGCTGGCCGGTCCGGGAGCCGGCGCTCGAAGCGCGGTCGACCCCCTTCGGCGATTAGCGGGCCGGCTCAGAACGGATACCACCGCACGGCCGGGTCGCCGTCCCGCAACGACGCCACCCGGCGGCGGAACTCGGCGAGGGCCTTCGGGTTGGCCGGGGCGTGCTGCGCCACCCATGCGCAGCTGGCCGTCTCCCGCGCCCCGCGCAGCACCGCGCAGCCGTCCCACTCCCGCACGTCCCATCCGTACGCCGAAGTGAACGCGTCGTAGGCCTCGGCCGCCAGGCCGTACCGGTCGCGGGACAGGGCGAGCACCACCAGGTCGTGCTCGCGCAGATCCGCGGAGAAGGTCTCCAGGTCCACCAGGACCGGCCCGTCCGGACCGACATGGACGTTGCGTGCGAGCGCGTCGCCGTGGATCGGGCCCGGAGGCAGCTGAGGGACGAGGCCGGCGGCCGCCGCCGCGAAGCCGTCGCGGCGCTCGCGCAGATACGCGGCGTCGGCCGGATCGATCGCCTCGCCCGCCAGGCTCAGCCACCGCTCGACGCCGCCCAGCAGCTCCCGCCGGGGCAGAGCGAGGCCCTCCGGGTCCGGCAGGGCGTGCACCGCGCGCAGCAACGGCGCCAGATCCCGCGGCTCGGCGGGCCGCACCGCGTCCGGCAGCCGGTGCCACAGCGTCACGGGGTGGCCCCCGACCAGCCGGGCCTCCGGCTCGGCCGCCCGGACGGCGGGGACGCCGGACGCGGCGAGCCACCGCGCCACGGCCACCTCGCGCTCGGCCCGGTCCCGCAGTTCCGGGCTCCGCACGGCGTCCCGGCCGATCTTGACGACCAGGTCGCCCACGGCGAACACCGCGTTCTCGCCCAGCGCGATCAGCTCCGCGTCACCGGGCAGTCCGGCGGCGTTCAGCACCTCGCGCGCTCGCATCTCGTTCATGGATCCGATTTTCGCATCCGTGCAGGTTGTCTTGACGAACCGACGGCCCGTCAGCACGATGGCGGAGGCCACCTGAGCGGCCAGAACGGTATAAAGCCGGTCGAATGACGCAAGGGGGTCGTATTCATGACATTGGCTAGTGCAACCGTGCGGTCCGGGCGGCATGGTCCGCCGGGCGGTCCGCGCGAGAAACGGTCCGGGCCGCTCATCCGGAACGCCGGAACCTGGTTCCTCGTCCTGCCCGCCCTGATCCCCATCCTGATCCTCAGCGTCGGGCCACTCCTCTACGGCATCGCGCTGGCCTTCACGGACGCCCAGTCCGGTCGCACCCGGTCCACCCAGTGGGTCGGTGTACTGAACTTCCAGGACCTGCTCCACGACGGCCTGTTCTGGGAGTCGTTCCGGATCGGACTGGTCTGGGCCGTCGGCGTCACCGTCCCGCAGTTCGTGCTGGCCCTCGGCCTCGCCCTGCTGCTCAACGAGAACCTCCGGATGCGCTGGCTGGCCCGCGCCCTGGCGATCATCCCGTGGGCGATGCCCGAGGTCGTCGTCGGCATCATGTGGCGCCTCGTCTACAACCCGGACGCCGGCATCCTCAACGAGACCATCCGCGACCTGGGGCTCGGCGACGGCCGGGACTGGCTGACCGGTCTGGCCACCGCACTGCCCGCGGTGATCCTCGTCGGCGTCTGGGCCGGCATGCCGCAGACCACGGTCGCCCTGCTGGCCGGACTGCAGAACACCCCGCACGAACTCCACGAGGCCGCCGCCCTGGACGGTGCGGGCGCCTGGCGCCGGTTCCGTACCGTCACCTGGCCCGCGCTCAGGCCCGTCGCGCTCTCCATCACCGCGCTCAACTTCATCTGGAACTTCAACGCCTTCGCCCTGGTCTACGTGCTGACCAACGGCGGCCCCGGCGGCCGCACCCGGCTGCCGATGCTCTTCGCGTACGAAGAGGCCTTCCGCTACGGGCAGTTCGGCTACGCCGCCGCGATGGGCTGTGTGATGGTCGCGGTGATCTCCGTGATCCTCGCCGTGTACCTCGCCGGACGGCTCAGGGGAGGCGAGGAGCGATGAGCCCGCGAACCAGCCGGCCGGTGCGCGCCGGACAGTACCTCGCACTCCTCTGCTATCTGGTCTTTCTGGCCTTCCCGTTCCTGTGGCTGATCTCCACCGCCTTCAAGCCGCCGGCCGAACTCGGCTCCCTGCATCCCACCTGGATCCCCGAGAACCCGACGCTGGACAACTTCCGGCAGGCCTTCGACGAGCAGCCGCTGCTGCGGGCCGCCGCCAACTCGCTGATCGCCGCGCTCTCCGCCGGTGTCATCGCCGTCGTCATCGCGACCCCGATGGCCTATGTGATGGCCCGCCACCGCTCACGGCTCTCCACGGCCGCCACCGGCTGGGTCGTGGTCAGCCAGGCGTTCCCCTTCGTCCTGCTGATCATTCCGCTCTTCCTGGTCCTCAAGAACCTGCATCTGATCAACACCCTGTGGGGGCTGATCATGGTGTACGTCGTCTGGGCCCTGCCGTTCGCGCTGTGGATGCTGGTCGGCTACGTACGGGCCGTACCGCCCGAACTGGAGGAGGCGGCGGCGGTCGACGGGGCCGGCCGGCTGCGGACCCTGCTCTCGGTCACCGCTCCACTGCTGGCACCCGGGATCGTCGCCACCGCGCTCTTCGCCTTCATCACCGCGTGGAACGAGTTCTTCTTCGCGCTCGTCCTGCTCAAGACACCGGAGAAGCAGTCCTTGCCGGTCGTACTGACCCACTTCCTCGGCGCTGAGGGCGCCAGCGACCTCGGACCGCTCGCCGCCGCCGCGTTCCTCGCCACCCTTCCCTCACTCGTCCTCTTCGCCGTCATCCAGCGGCGGATCACGGGCGGCATGCTCGCAGGGGCGGTGAAGAGCTGATGCGCGCACTGGCACGTACGGCAGCGGCGGCGGCGACCGCGCTCGCCCTGCTGCTCACCGGCTGCTCCGGTGAGGACGACGGCGCGGACGGGAAGATCCGGATCCGCTTCCAGTCGCTCGCCTGGCAGAAGGAGTCCGTGGACATCAACAGGCAACTGGTGAAGGAGTGGAACGCGAGCCATCCCGGTGTCGAGGTCCAGTACGTCCAGGGCAGCTGGGACAGCGTCCACGACCAGCTCCTCACCTCCTTCGAGGGGGACGAGGCACCCGACGTCATCCACGACGCGTCCGACGACCTCGCGGACTTCGCGTACGGCGGCTATCTCGCCGATCTCCGCACGCTCCTGCCGGACCGGCTCCACGACGACATCCCCGCACAGAGCTGGCAGACCGCCACCTTCGACGGCGGGGTCTACGGCGTCCCGTTCCTCCAGGAGCCGCGGGTCCTGATCGCCAACACCAAGATCCTCAGGGAGTCCGGGGTCCGCATCCCGACCCCGGAGCGGCCCTGGAGCTGGCCGGAGTTCCGCCGGATCACCAAGGAGCTGACGGGCAAGGGCCGTTACGGGATCGCCTGGCCGCTGAAGGAGCCGGTCTCCGTCACCCTCAACCTGGGCCTCTCGGCGGGCGGCGAACTGTTCCACCGCGACGCCGACGGAAAGGTGACGATCGAGTCGGGCGAGGGCGACCAGGTGGTCCCGGGCACCGTCCACGACCAGGTCAACACCGACCACAGCGCCGCCCGTACCGCGCTCGGCATGGGCGGGGGCGACACGCTGCCCGGCCTCTTCGGCGGGAAGTACGCCATGGTGCCGCTCGGGTTCTCCTACCGCCAGCAGGTCGCCGAACAGGCCCCCAAGGGCTTCGAGTGGACCGTGCTGCCCGCTCCGGCCGGCAGCGGGGGCCTGGCTCAGGGAGTGAGCCCGCAGACCCTGTCCGTCGCCGAGGACAGCCCGCACAAGAAGGAGGCCGTGGAGTTCATCGACTTCCTGCTGCTGCCGGCGAACATGGTGCGCCTGGCCAAGGGGGACTGGATGCTGCCGACCGGTACGGCCGCGCTGGCCGACCCCTCGCTGCATACGACGGACCTGGGCTGGGCGACCGGCGCCGCGCTCGCGACCGCGCTGCGCCCGGCGCCGGCGCAGTCCGTGCGCGGATATCCCGAGTGGAAGGACAAGGTCGCCACGCCCGCCCTCCAGGAGTACTACAGCGGGGCGATCGGGGCGGACGAGCTGAGGAAGCGTCTGGTGGACGACGGCAACCGGGTCCTGGCGCGCTATCAGCGGTGACACCGCCGGCGCCGCGCCGCACACCGCGGCCCCCGGCCCGCGGTGTGCGTCCGGTAACGGGCAGTGATTGTGACGGACTTGGGTGCGGGTGGTCGACTTCCTGTGACGAAACCGTGGTCCGGACGGCTCAGGCGCAGAGCAGGTCTTGATCTGCGCGCGTCAATCGGTAAGGGTTTCGAATCAGCCCCCGGAGATCTTCCGGCCGAGGGCCAATCCCCCCACAAAGAATGACGAGGAGATCCCTCTTCATGGCAATTCACAAGCGTGCACGCCGGTTCAAGCTGACCGCCTCCATCACCGCGGTGGCCGCCGCCGCCGGAGTCACCCTGATGGCCAGCCCGTTCGCGGGAGCGGCACCCGCTCCCGCGACGGGCAAGATCTACGGTGCCGACGCGGCGACCGCCGTCTCAGGCAGCTACATCGTGATGCTGGACCACAAGGCCGACAAGGCGAAGCTCGCCAAGGAGTACGGCGGCAAGCTGAAGCGCAACTACAGCTCCGCCATCAACGGCTTCTCCGCCAGCGGCCTTTCGGAGACCGAGGCCAAGCGCCTCGCCGCCGACCCGGCCGTCTCCAAGGTCGTCCAGAACAAGAAGTTCCACGCGAGCGCCACCCAGGACAACCCGCCGTCCTGGGGCCTGGACCGCATCGACCAGGCGGAGACCGCCGGGGACAACGCGTACACCTACCCGGACAGCGCGGGCGAGGGCGTCACCGCGTACGTCATCGACACCGGGGTCCGCACCACGCACCAGGAGTTCGAGGGCCGGGCGAGCTCGGGCTTCGACGCGGTGGACAACGACGACAGCGCCGACGACGGCAACGGCCACGGCACCCACGTGGCCGGCACCATAGCCGGGGCGACGTACGGCGTCGCCAAGAAGGCCAAGATCGTCGCCGTCCGTGTCCTCGACGACTCCGGCTCGGGCACCACCGAGCAGGTCGTCGCCGGCATCGACTGGGTGACCGAGAACCACCAGGGCCCGTCCGTCGCCAACATGAGCCTCGGCGGCGGCGCGGACGAGGCGCTCGACGCGGCCGTCCAGAAGGCCATCGCCTCCGGAGTCACCTTCGCGGTGGCCGCCGGGAACGACTCGAGCGACGCCGGCGAGGGCTCCCCGTCCCGCGTCCCGGAGGCGATCACGGTCGCCTCCTCCACGGTGGACGACGAGCAGTCGTCGTTCTCCAACTACGGCTCGGTCGTGGACATCTACGCCCCGGGCTCGGACATCACCTCGTCGTGGAACGACAGCGACGACGGTTCCAACACCATCTCCGGCACGTCCATGGCGACCCCGCACGTCGTCGGTGCCGCCGCCGTCTACCTGGCGGGCCACCCGGAGGCCACCCCGGCGGAGGTCGCCACGGCGCTCACCGAAGGAGCAACTCCGGACGCCATCGGCAACGCCACCGAGGGCACGGCGAACAAGCTGCTGAAGATCGTCGAGTAGACACGGGCACCCGCTGACCCGGCGGCCGCCGCGCTCTCCCCCACGGGGCGCGGCGGCCGTACGGCTCGGGCAGATCGTCCTATGGTGTGCCCATGATGATGTACGCGGTGCCGTCACCCGGAACGAGCGGGAGCGGCCACCGGAGGCCCGCCGCGGCCGGGCCCCGCACGCTGCCCACCGGACCGGCCGCCACCCCCGGACGCGGCGCATGAGCGAGCCGACCCCCGGAGTGGCCGCGGCGGTCGAGGGCGAACTCCGCCTCATGGACCCGATGGTCCGGGCCTCCACCGAACTCCTCGTCCAGGTCCTGCACCCCGACTTCCACGAGGTCGACACGACCGGCCGCCACTGGGACCGCGCGATGGTCATCACCTCGCTGATCTCGGACGAGGCCCCACGGCCCGGACAGCTCACCGCCTCACGGATGCGCGGCGTCCAGCTCGCCGACGAGCTCGTCCACGTCACCTTCGACACCGAGGCCAAGGGAAAACGGGCCCACCGCAGTTCGTTGTGGCGGCTCACCGAGGCGGGCTGGCTGCTCTACTACCACCAGGCCACCCCCTTCGTCACCCCGGCGGACGCCGACGAGCCGGAGGCCGGCAGGTGACCTCGCGGGCCGTCAGCCCCGGGCCGGCCGCTGGGCACGCGCCGTCCACCGGCCGTCCGTGCGGGCGATCCGTACGGGATGACCGAAGCAGTCACTGACCAGGTCCGTGGTCACCACCTCGTCGGCAGGCCCCGAGGCCGTACAGCGCCCGCCGCGCAGCAGCATCGCATGCGTCGTGGAGGCGGGCAGCTCCTCCAGATGGTGCGTGACCAGCACCGTCGCCAGTTCCGGATTCTCCTCGCGCAACGCGTCCAGACTGTCCAGCAACTGCTCCCGGGCGGCCAGATCCAGGCCGGTGGCCGGCTCGTCGAGCAGCAGCAGCCGGGGCTGCGGCATCAGCGCACGGGCGATGAGCGTACGGCCGCGCTCGCCCTGGGAGAGGGCCGGCCAGCGCGCGTGCGTCTTCCCGCCCATCCCCAGCATCCTCAGCAGCCGCTCGGCCCGCTCCCGCTGCTCCGCCCCTGGCGCCCAGCGCGGCAGCGGCTCGACGGAGTTGGTCAGGCCGGTCAGCACCACCTGGCTCACGGTCAGCGGAGAACGCAGCGGATGACGCGGATCGACATGGCCCAGCAGGGTGCGCAGCTCCCGCAGATCCACCCGGCCGAGCCTGCGCCCGAGCACCTCCACCGTGCCCCGGGTCGGGTGGGCGACCGCGCCGAGCAGCTTGAGCAGCGTGCTCTTGCCCGCCCCGTTGGCACCGAGCAGGGCCCAGTGCTCCCCGCCGCGCACGGTCAGCGAGACCGAGTCCAGCAGGACGTTCCCGTCGCGTACGAGCGAGACGCCATCGGCCCGGATCACCGGTACTCCGGCAGCCGGGGCGGGCCGGTCGTGGGCGGCGGTCATGGTCACGTGCGGGTACTCCTTCATGCGGGTGCGAGCGCCTCCAGGCGGCTCATGTCCTCGGTCGTCAGCCGGACCTCCCGCGCCCCCAGGTTCTCCGCAAGATGGACGGGCGAACCGGTGCCCGGTGTCGGGCACAGCACGGGGGAGCGGTGCAGCAGCCAGGCGAGGGCGATCTGCCCGCGGGTGGCACCGTGGCTCCGCGCGACCGTGTCGAGGGCGGCGGCGGCCTCGCCCGTCAGCGCGCCGTTGGCCAGCGGGAACCAGGGGAGAAACGCCAGGTCATGGGATTCGCACACCTTCAGCACCGCGTCCGAGCCGCGGTCGAGGAGGTTGAAGCGGTTCTGCACCGAGGCGATCCCGGTCAGGGAGAGCGCCTGCTCCAGCTGGTCGGCGGTGAGGGTGTCCAGACCGATGCAGCGGATCTTACCTTCCTGCCGCAGCGCGTCCAGGGCGCCCAGCTGCTCCGCCATCGGCACCCGGGGGTCCAGCCGGTGCAGCTGGTACAGGTCGATCCGGTCGGTCCGCAGACGGCGCAGGCTGGCCTCGCACATCGCCCGCAGCTGCTCCGGCCGCCCCGCGATGTGCCAGGCGTCGTCACCGGTCCGTACGACCCCGCCCTTCGTCGCGATCACGAGGTCGTCGCGGTACGGGTGCAGTGCTTCGGCCACCAGCTCCTCGGCCACGCCGGGGCCGTAGTTGTCGGCGGTGTCGATCAGCGTGACGCCCTGCTCGACCGCCGACCGGAGCACCGCCAGCGCGTCCCGGCGCTCGCCGCGCGGGCCCCAGTAGCCGGGGCCGGTCAGCTGGGCGGTGCCGTAGCCGAGACGGCGCACGGGCAGTTCGCCGCCGAGGAGGAACGAGCTGCTGGGGGAGGTGGGCGATGCGGGCATGAAGGAACAGTAGTCCGGCGGCCCCGCACCCCCGCCGGCCGGTCGCTGTCGCGTTTTTTCAAGACCGGGCGCGGTGATCCTTCCTAAGCTGACGAGCATGAAGACCGAGCACGCCCATATGACCGAATGCGCCGCCGAAGCCGCCCGTGTGGCCCGCGGCATCCGCCCCGAACAGCTCGACGCCCCCGGCACTCCCTGCGCCGGCTGGGACGTCCGCGGCCTCGTCAACCACTGGGTGCTCTACACCTCGCACGGCATGGAGCACCGCGCCCTGCGCACGGAGATCCCCGAGGAACTCACCACCCGGGACTTCACGGCGGACGCCGACTGGGCCGAGCGGTACGCGGCCCAGCTGGACCGCGCCGTCGCCGCCTGGTCGGACCCCGCCGTCTGGGAGGGCGAGATCGGCAGCGGTGACTCGGCCACCCCGGCCGCGGACACCGCCGCGATGCTCATCGAGGAGACGGCCCTGCACGGCTGGGACGTGGCCCGGGCCACCGGCCAGGAGTTCCGGCTCTCCGACGAGGCGGCCGCCCACGTCCTGGCGATCGTCGAGAGCACCGCCGCGCTCTACCGCCAGTACGAAGGCTTCGCCGACGAGCTCACGGTCGGCCCGGGGGCCGACGACTTCACCCGCGCCCTGGCCCTGAGCGGCCGTGATCCGCAGTGGACCGCCGCGCAGTGAATGGCCCATTCCCGCGGGTGCCGAATGGCCCGCGGGAATGAGCCACCGGCTGGCTAGGCTCCTCGCATGACCTCTCACCGCACCCCGGGCACGGGCAGGGCCGTCGTCGACTTCTACTTCGACCCGGCCTGCCCGTTCGCCTGGATCACCTCCCGCTGGATGCTGGAGGTGGAGCAGCAGCGCGACATCGAGCTCCGCTTCCACGTGATGAGCCTCTACCTGCACAACACGGGCAACGAACTCCCCGACTGGTACCGCGCCCTCGTCGACAAGTCGATCGGCCCGGTACGCGTCGCCGCCGCCGCGTCCGGACTGCGCGGCGAGGCCGTGCTGCGCGACCTGTACACGGCCTACGGAACGCGGATCCACCAGCAGAAGAACGAGGACTTCGACGAGGTCGTCGCCCAGTCCCTCGCCGAACTGGGCCTGCCCGCCGAACTGGCCGGGGCCGCGCACGATCCGGCCTACGACGAGGCGGTGCGGCGGAGCCACGACGCGGGCAAGGACCCGGAGGCGGACGGATACGTGGGCACGCCCACCCTCCATGTCGACGGGACCGTGTGGTTCGGCCCCGTGCTGCGGGCGGTGCCGCGCGGCGAGGAGGCGGCGCGGCTGTTCGACAGCTTCCGGGTGCTCGCCGGCCACGAGGACTTCTTCGAGCTCAAGCGGACCCGCACGGGCAGCCTGGACATGGGCTGAGCCAACAGCCTGGACAGGGGTCGAGCGAAAGGGCCTACGCGCTGACCCGGGCGGTCCGGGCCACCCGGGCACGGGCCTCGTCGTACCGGTCGAGCAACAGCCGCGCCAGCTCCGGCGACGGGCCCAGCACACCGGCCAGCACATCGGCCCCGGCCTCGGCCGCCCCCGCCGCGATGCGGTCCGGGAGGCGGCCGGGCGCGATCACGTACGGGGCGACCGCCACCCGGCGCACCCCGTCGGCCCGCAGGGCCCGCACCGCGTCCTCGGTGCGGGGTTGAGATGCGGAGGCGAACGCAGGCCGCACGGAACACCAACCGGTGTGCCGCAGCTCCCGCGCGATTTCAGCGATCACTGCGATCGCCTCCGGGTCCGTGGAGCCCGCCGAGGCCAGGACGAGCCCGGTCGAGCCTCTGTCGCCGGGGCGTACCCCGGCTTCGTGCAACCGCCGCTCCAGGGCGGCGTTCAGCAGCGGCGACGGGCCGAGCACCTCGGCCTGCCGCACCCGCAGCCGCGGCAGCCGGGCGCGCGCCTCCCGCAGGACCGCGGGGATGTCGGACTTGGCGTGGAAGGCCCGGGTGAGCAGCAGCGGAAGCGCCACCACCGCACCCGCCCCTTCCGCGTCCAGCCGTTCCAGGACCCGTGGCACCGACGGCGCGTTGAAGTCCAGGAACCCGGTCTCCACCCGCAGCCCCGGCCGCAGCGCCCGTACCCGCGCGGTGAGCGCGTGCACGGTCGCCGCGTGCCGCGGATCGCGGCTGCCGTGGGCGATGACGAGAAGGACCGGAGAAGGCATCAGAGGCTCAGTTCTTGACGAGGAGACCGCGGCTGCGCAGC
Source organism: Streptomyces sp. OR43 (assembly GCF_008042275.1). Classification (GTDB taxonomy): domain Bacteria; phylum Actinomycetota; class Actinomycetes; order Streptomycetales; family Streptomycetaceae; genus Streptomyces. The sequence goes on from NZ_RDBK01000043.1 coordinate 4,230,244, forward strand.
ACCCACCGCTCCAGCGGACTGAAGATGAGCAGATCGATCGCGATGCCGACGAACAGGATCAGGAGGATGGCGAGGAAGATCCCCGGCATGTCCGCGTTGTTGCGGCCGTTCTCCAGCAACTGGCCGAGCCCCAGACCGAGGTCGGGCGACGAGGCGATGATCTCGGCGGCCATCAGCGAGCGCCAGGAGAAGGCCCAGCCCTGCTTCAGACCGGCCAGATAACCGGGCAGGGCCGCCGGCATGACGATCAGCCAGGTACCGCGCAGACCGGTCGCGCCGAGGGTCCGGCCCGCCCGGAGGAAGAGCGGTGGCACCTGGTCGACACCGGACACCAGACCGTTGGCGATCGACGGCACGGCGCCCAGCAGGATCACCGCGTACATCATCGAGTCGTTGAGACCGAGCCAGATCACGGCCGGCGCCACCCACGCCACGGACGGCAGGGACTGCAGCCCGGACAGGATCGGGCCGATCGCGGCACGGACGAACTTCACCCGGGCCACCAGCAGTCCCAGCGGCGTTCCGATGGCGACCGAGAGCAGGAAGCCGAGCAGACCGCGCGAGACGCTGGTCCACACCACCTCCAGCAGCGTCCCCTGCCGCCACATGTCGCTCAGACTCTCCGCGACCGCGGAGGGCGAGGGCAGCTTGTAGTCCTCGGTCACCTGCGCCCAGACGAGCAACTGCCAGACGACGACGACCAGGGCGACCGCCAGCAGCGGCGGCAGGACCTTGCGCAGCAGTACCTCGCGCACCGGCGCACGGTGCACCTGCACGGCGTCCAGCGCGTCCAGGCCGGCCTCCAGACCGGCCAGGTCGTCCGGCTTCACCGCATCCGGCCCGGCCCCGCCGGACCCCGGTGCGCCCGACGTGATATCAGTGCTGGCCATGACGGCGGATCTCCCCACGCAGTTGTTCGGTGATCTCGACGGACAGTTCCGCGACCGCGGTGTCCTCGATGCGGCGCGGCTGCTCGATGTCGACCGTCCACTCGCGGGCGATCCGGCCGGGGCGGGAGGAGAGCAGCACCACGCGCTCGGCGAGACGTACCGCCTCGCGCACGTTGTGCGTGACGAACAGGACCGAGACGTTCGTCTCGCGCCAGATCCGGGTCAGCTCGTCGTGCAGCACATCCCGGGTGATGGCGTCGAGCGCGGCGAACGGCTCGTCCATCAAGAGCAGCTGACTGTCCTGGGCGAGCGCTCGGGCCATCGCCACCCGCTGCCGCATGCCGCCCGACAGCTCGTGTACCCGCTTGCCGTACGCCCCGCCCAGCCGCACCAGCTCCAGCAGCCGCTCCGCCTCCGTACGGCGTTCCGACTTCGGCACGCCGCGCAGACGCAGGGCCAGCTCGATGTTCTTGCCCGCGGTCAGCCACGGGAACAGGGCGTGCTCCTGGAACATCAGGGCCGGCCGCCCGCCGGGGGTCTCGATGGTCCCCCCGGTCGGGCGGTCGAGTCCGGCCACCAGATTGAGCAGCGTCGACTTACCGCACCCGGAGGCTCCCAGGAGGGTGACGAACTCGCCCGGAGCGACATCGAGCGTGATGTCGTCCAGGACCAGCTGCGCTCCCGTGGGTCCGGCGAAGGACTTCGAGACATGTGCGATGCGGGCGGCGTGCCCGGCCTCGACACGGTCCTCGGCCTTGGTGAGGGTGTTCGCCATGGTCGTCACCTCCTGGGGTCTTCGAGCGGCTGGTTACTTGACGCCGAGACCGGCGTCGGCGACCTCGGGCTTGCCCGCGGCCTTGAGGATCTTGTTCAGCGGCTTCAGGTCGTAGATGCCCTTGAGGTCGGGCTCCTCCAGCAGACCGGCCTTCACCGCGTGCTCGGCCTGCGCGTCGAGCGTGGCGGCCAGCGGGTCGTCGGTGATCTGGATCGACTTCCAGGCCGGGTCGATGATCTCGGCCGGCAGCGCCTTGCCGGTGAGCTTCTTCAGCGCGGCGTTCGCGGAGGCCTTCGCCTTGTCGGGATTGGCGTTGATCCAGGCGTTCGTGTTCACCGAGCCGCGCAGCACGGCCTCGACGACGTCCGGGTGCTCCTTGAGGAACTTCTGCGACACGATGATGTTCGTGATCACGAACTTGTCGTCGGGCCACAGCGTCGACTCGTTCAGCAGTTCCTTGGCGCCCTCGGCGACCAGCTTGGAGGCGGTCGGCTCGGGGACCCAGGCGCCGTCGATGGAACCGGACTTGTAGGCGTCCGGGGTCACCTTGTTGTCCGTACGGACGACGGAGACGTCACCCTTGCCGCTCTGGGCGTCGACCTTCCAGCCCTTCTCGGAGATCCAGTTGAGGAAGGCCACGTCCTGGGTGTTGCCGAGCTGCGGGGTGGCGATCTTCTTGCCCTTGAGGTCGTCCAGGGTCTTGATCTTGTCCGGGTTGACGACCAGCTTCACGCCGCCGGAGGCGGCACCACCGATGATCCGCAGGTTCTTGCCCTGGGACTTGGTGTAGCCGTTGATGGACGGCGAGGGGCCGATGAAGCCGATGTCGATCGAGTCGGCGTTCAGGGCCTCGATCTCGGAAGGACCGGCGTTGAACGTCGAGGTCTTGAGCTGGGTGCCGCCGAGCTCCTTCTGGAACAGACCCTCCTGGTCGCCCACGAGCGCGGTGGCGTGGGTGAGGTTCGGGAAGTACCCGATCCGCACGGTGTCGGCGGAGAGCTTCTTTCCGTCGGCGGCGACGTTCGCCTTCTTGGCGTCGTCGTCCTTCGCGTCGGAGCCGTAGCCGCAGGCGGTGAGCGCCACGGCGAGCAGCGGCAGTGCGGCGGCAGCGGCGAGGCTGCGGCGAAGCGTGGTACGGGGGGCAGACACGGGAGGTCTTCCTCTCGGAGGCCCGGTGCTCACGTCCCTCGGAAGTCCGGGGACGCGGCCGGGAGGTCGGCAGGTCTTCGTCTGAACTGGCGGTACAGGCGGTGCGGTTGGTGCTGCCGGGCGCGCAGGCAGTGCGCGTACGTCAACGCGCACATCGCGCAACCCCGCCCTGGCCGCTGCCGAGGGCGCCGCTGCCGACGCGGCCGCCCTCCTTCGCGAAGGTCGAAAAGACGTCGCGACTCATCAGAAGTCCCACTCGGCGTCGTCGTCCACCGGGGTCCCGGTCTCCGGGACGGCGGCGAACGAGGCGCCCGCCATGCCGGCCGAGAGCGTGGTGCCGTCGGCCGGGTCGATCAAAAGGAAGGACCCGGTGCGGCGCGAGTCGGCGTACGCGTCGAGCGCGAGCGGCTCGGCGGTACGGATCACGACGCGGCCTATGTCGTTGGCGACGAGCCGGCCGGGTGCCGGGTGCTGCGAGAGGTCGTCCAGCGTCAGCCGGGACGGGATGTCCTTGACGATCGCCTTGACCGTGCGGGTGGTGTGCTTGAGCAGCACCCGCTGGCCCACGGTGAGCGGCTGGTCGGCGACGTGGCAGACGGTCGCCTCGACGTCCTGGGTGACGGCGGGCGAGTCGTCCGCCGGGGCGATCAGGTCGCCGCGCGAGACGTCGATGTCGTCGGCCAGGCGCAGGGTGACCGACTGGGGGGCCCAGGCGATGTCCACGCTGTCGCCGAGCAGATCGATGCCGGCGACCGTCGACGTACGGCCGGAGGGCAGCACGGTGACGGGTTCGCCGACGCGGAACACACCGGCGGCGATCTGGCCCGCGTAGCCCCGGTAGTCGGGGAGCTCGGCGGTCTGCGGACGGATCACGTACTGGACGGGGAACCGGGCGTGGCAGGCGGTGAGGTCGTGGCTGACCGGGACCGTCTCCAGGTGTTCCAGGACGGTCGGGCCGCCGTACCAGTCCATGTGCGCCGACGGCTCCACGACGTTGTCGCCGGCCAGCGCGGAGATCGGGATGGCGGTGATCTCCGGGACACCCAGGGAGGCCGCGTACGCGGTGAACTCCTCGGCGATGGCGGCGAACACCGGCTCCGCGTACGCGACCAGGTCCATCTTGTTCACGGCCAGCACCACGTGCGGGACGCGGAGCAGCGCCGCGACGGCGGCGTGCCGGCGGGTCTGCTCGACGACGCCGTTGCGGGCGTCGACCAGGACCACGGCCAGCTCGGCCGTGGAGGCGCCCGTCACCATGTTGCGGGTGTACTGCACATGGCCCGGGGTGTCGGCGAGGATGAACCGGCGGCGGGTGGTGGCGAAGTAGCGGTAGGCGACATCGATGGTGATGCCCTGCTCGCGCTCGGCCCGCAGCCCGTCGGTCAGCAGCGCCAGGTCCGGCGCCTCCTGGCCGCGCTTGCGGGACGCGTCCTCGACGGCCTCCAGCTGGTCGGTGAGGACCGACTTGGAGTCGTGCAGCAGCCGTCCGACGAGGGTGGACTTGCCATCGTCGACGGACCCCGCGGTGGCGAACCGCAGCAGGGTGGTGGTCGACAACTGCTCGGCCAACTGGGTGGGTGTGGTCATTTTAGAAGTACCCCTCGCGCTTACGGTCTTCCATCGCGGCCTCGGACATCTTGTCGTCGGCGCGGGTCGCGCCCCGCTCGGTGAGCCGGGAGGCGGCGATCTCGGTGATCACGGCGTCCAGCGTGGTGGCGTCGGAGTCGACGGCGCCGGTGCAGGACATGTCGCCGACGGTGCGGTAGCGCACCTGACGGGTCTCGACCGTCTCGTGTTCCTTGGGGCCGCCCCAGTCGCCCGCGGTCAGCCACATGCCGGAGCGGTTGAAGACCTCGCGCTCATGGGCGAAGTAGATCTGGGGGAGCTCGATGCCCTCGCGCTCGATGTACTGCCACACGTCGAGCTCGGTCCAGTTGGAGATCGGGAAGACCCGCACGTGCTCACCGGCGGCGTGCCGGCCGTTGTAGAGCTGCCACAGTTCCGGGCGCTGACGGCGCGGGTCCCACTGGGAGAACTCGTCGCGCAGCGAGAAGACCCGCTCCTTGGCGCGCGCCTTCTCCTCGTCGCGGCGGCCGCCGCCGAACACGGCGTCGAAGCGGTGCTGCTGGATCGCCTCGGTCAGCGGCACGGTCTGGAGCGGGTTGCGGGTGCCGTCGGGCCGCTCGCGGAGCTTGCCGGCGTCGATGTACTCCTGGACGGAGGCGACGTGCAGGCGCAGCCCGTGCTCGGCGACCGTGCGGTCGCGGTACTCCAGGACCTCGGGGAAGTTGTGCCCGGTGTCCACGTGCAGCAGCGTGAACGGCACCGGCGCGGGCGCGAACGCCTTGAGCGCCAGGTGCAGCATCAGGATGGAGTCCTTGCCGCCGGAGAAGAGGATCACCGGCCGCTCGAACTCTCCCGCCACCTCACGGAAGATGTGCACGGCCTCGGACTCCAGGGAGTCCAGGTGGCTGAGTGCGTACGGATTGTCGGTGCCTTCCGACACAGTCGCGACGGTCGTCACGCTGCACCCCTCTCGCTCAGCAGCGCGTACAGCTCCGCCGCGGACTCCTGCACGGTCTGCTGGTGCGACTCGATCCGCAGATCGGGCGACTCGGGCGCCTCGTAGGGGTCGTCCACCCCGGTCAGCCCGCTGATCTCGCCCGCCGCCTGCTTGGCGTAGAGCCCCTTCACATCGCGCACCGAGCACACCTCGACCGGAGTGGCGACATGCACCTCCAGGTAGGCGGTGCCCTCGGCCTGGTGCCGCTTGCGGACCGCGTCGCGGCTGTCCGCGTACGGGGCGATGACCGGGACCAGCACCTTCACGCCGTTGGCCGCCAGCAGTTCGGCGACGAAGCCGATCCGCTGGACGTTGGTGTGGCGGTCCTCGCGGGTGAAGCCGAGGCCCGCGGAGAGGAACTCGCGGATCTCGTCACCGTCGAGCACCTCCACCCGGTGGCCCTCGCCGCGCAGCCGCCCGGCGAGTTCGTACGCGATGGTGGTCTTGCCCGCGCTCGGCAGACCGGTCAGCCAGACGGTGGCTCCCGTCTCCGTCACGCTCATCGAAGTCTCCTGATCAGTCGTCATCAGTCGTGCAGCCCGCATTCGGTCTTGCCGCGCCCGGCCCAGCGTCCGGCCCGTGCGTCCTCGCCCTCCAGCACCCGCCGGGTGCAGGGGGCGCAGCCCACGGAGGCGTAACCGTCCATCAGCAGCGGGTTGGTGAGCACCCCGTGCTCGGCGACGTACGCGTCGACGTCGTCCTGGGTCCAGCGGGCGATCGGCGAGACCTTGACCTTCTGCCGCTTCTCGTCCCAGCCGACCACCGGGGTGTTCGCCCGGGTGGGGGACTCGTCGCGGCGCAGCCCGGTGGCCCAGGCCGTGTACGAGGTCAGGCCCTTTTCCAGGGGCCCGACCTTGCGCAGCTTGCAGCAGAGGTCGGGGTCGCGGTCGTGCAGTTTCGGGCCGTACGCGGCGTCCTGCTCGGCCACGGTCTGCCGCGGGGTGAGTGTGATGACGTTGACGTCCATCACCGCGTCCACCGCGTCACGGGTGCCGATCGTCTCGGGGAAGTGGTAGCCCGTGTCGAGGAAGACGACGTCCACCCCGGGCAGCGCCCGGGAGGCGAGGTGCGCGACGACCGCGTCCTCCATCGACGACGTCACACAGAACCGCTTGCCGAAGGTGCGGGTGGCCCACTGGAGGATCTCCAGGGCGGAGGCGTTCTCCAGCTCGCGGCCCGCGCGCTCGGCCAGCTCCCTGAGCTCGGCCGCCGAGAGCTTGTCGGCCTGCAGAGTGTCCGTCATATCCCGTCCCCTTCACCGTTGTTGCGCTCCAGCCCCCGGGCCAGCAGGCCCAGGAACTTCAGCTGGAACGCCCGGTTGCAGGAGGCGCATTCCCAGGCTCCGTGACCGGCCTCGTGCGGGAGCAGGTCCTCGTCGCCGCAGTACGGGCAGTGGAACGGTGCGGCGCGCTCGCTCATGACAGCGACTCCGCACTGGCCCGGGCCGCCCAGGTCGCGAAGCGCTCGTCGTCCTCGCGCTCCTTCTGGAAGTTCCCGAGCACCCGCTCGACGTAGTCGGGCAGTTCGGCCGACGTGACCTTCAGGCCGCGGACCTTGCGGCCGAAGCCGGCCTCCAGGCCGAGCGCGCCGCCCAGGTGGACCTGGTAGCCCTCCACCTGGTTGCCCTCGTCGTCCAGCATGAGCTGGCCCTTGAGGCCGATGTCAGCGGTCTGGATACGGGCGCAGGCGTTGGGGCAGCCGTTGATGTTGATGGTGAGCGGCTCGTCGAACTCCGGGAGGCGGCGCTCCAGTTCGTCGATGAGCGAGGCGCCGCGCGCCTTGGTCTCGACGATCGCCAGCTTGCAGTACTCGATGCCCGTGCAGGCCATCGTGCCGCGGCGGAAGGGTGACGGCTTCACCTGGAAGCCGAGCTCCTCGAGGCCGGCCACCAGGGAGTCGACCTGATCCGGCTCCACGTCGAGGATCAGCATCTTCTGCTCGACCGTGGTGCGCAGCCGGTCCGATCCGTGCGCGGCCGCCAGATCGGCGATCTTGGTGAGGGTGGGACCGTCGACCCGGCCGACACGGGGCGCGAAGCCGACGTAGCGGCGGCCGTCCTGCTGCTCGTGGACGCCCACGTGGTCGCGCCAGCGGCTGCTGGGCTGCTCGGGCGCGGGGCCGTCGAGCAGGGGACGCTTCAGGTACTCGTCCTCCAGTACCTGACGGAACTTGACGGGGCCCCAGTCGGCCATCAGGAACTTCAGCCGGGCACGGGTGCGCAGCCGCCGGTAGCCGTAGTCCCGGAAGATCCCGACCACGCCGGCCCAGACGTCGGAGACCTCGTGCAACGGCACCCAGGCGCCGAGGCGTTCGGCGAGCCGCGGGTTGGTCGAGAGGCCGCCGCCGACCCAGAGGTCGAAGCCGGGGCCGTGTTCGGGGTGGACGACGCCGACGAAGGCGATGTCGTTGATCTCGTGGACCACGTCCTGCACGGGCGAGCCGGAGATCGCGGTCTTGAACTTGCGCGGCAGGTTGGAGAACTCCTTGCTGCCGATGTAGCGGTCGTGGATCTCGTCGACCGCCGGGGTCCCGTCGATGATCTCGTCGGCGGCGATCCCCGCCACCGGGGAGCCGATGATCACTCGGGGGCAGTCGCCGCAGGCCTCCGTCGTGGACAGGCCGACGGCCTCCAGCTTCTCCCAGATGGCCGGAACGTCCTCGATGCGGATCCAGTGCAGCTGGATGTTCTGCCGGTCGGTGACATCGGCGGTGCCCCGCGCGTACTTCTCGGAGACCTCGCCGATCGCCCGCAGCTGGGCCACGGTCAGCCGGCCGCCGTCGATCCGGACCCGCAGCATGAAGTAGCGGTCGTCCAGCTCCTCCGGCTCCAGCACGGCGGTCTTGCCGCCGTCGATGCCGGGCTTGCGCTGGGTGTACAGCCCCCACCAGCGCATGCGTCCGCGAAGGTCGTTGGGGTCGATGGAGTCGAACCCGCGCTTGGAGTAGATCGTCTCAATGCGTGTCCGCACGTTGAGACTGTCGTCGTCCTTCTTGAACTGCTCATTGCCGTTCAGCGGGGTGTAGTGCCCCAGGGCCCACTGACCTTCGCCACGGTGGCGGCCCGCTTTACGGCGGGGCGCGGCGGGCGCGGGCTGTTCCGGGGTAGCGGCCATGACAGTACGTCCTTCGGGACTGCAGGAGGGCGGCTCTGAACTGCACACTCGCGTCTGGGCGCGGCGGTGCGCAGGGTTTGCAGAGAAAGGGTGATCGCGGCGGTGCTGGAACTCTCAGCTCGCCGGACAGATGGCGCTGGACATGCGGCCGAGGTCGACGTGGCGTCGACTCACCAAGGCAATTCCAGTTCCAGACATGACGGAAGCGTGTCACGCGGGTCTCCGGGCAGTCCACCACTATCCATGATGTGGACGAGACTGTCCCGACACGTGAGATGATGTGGCGCCCGTCACGTGGATGACGGGCGCCTGGTGGCCGGAATACCGGACAACCATGTGCATTTCTTACATGTCTTACAAGCGCTTCTTCCGGGCGCTCCGATGAAGGGTTCCTGCGAGAGGTCCTACAGAAGCGGCGCCCGGCCGGACTCGGGCCACGGACCCGGGGTGGCGACGTCGGGCTCCAGCTCCGTCCTGGTGTCGAACAGCCGGAAACCGCGGCGCAGGTAGTTGCCCATCGCGTGCGGCCCGTCCTTGGAACAGGTGTGGACCCACACCCGCTTCGTCGCGGGCCGCTCCGGCCACCGCTCCGCCAGGTCCCAGGCGCGGGCGACCCCGTACGAGAGCAGATGCCCGCCGATCCGGCGGCCCCGGAAGGCCGGGAGGAGACCGAAGTACATGATCTCGACCGCGCCGTCGTCCTGCGGGTCCAGCTCCACGTACCCGGCCGGCGTCCCGTCCACGTACGCCACCCAGGTCTCCACGCCCGGCCGGTCCAGCACCTCCTGCCACTGCGCGTACGTCATCGACAGCCGGTCCGTCCACTGGATGTCGCCGCCGACGGCCGTATAGAGGAAGCGGCTGAACTCGGGCAGCGGCACCTCCGACCTGACGATCCGCACCTGCGGGCCGGGCACGGCCGAGGGCTGCAGATCGTCGGGGGAGGTCTGCTCCAGGGACCAGACGGTCACCTCGGCGAGGGCGGGGTCGGAGGGACGCTCGGGGTTGCTCATGACGGCCAGAAAACCATGCCCCGCCTGCCCGGCCCAAGCCGGTACCGGCCCCAGGCGCCCCGGGCCTGCGGGGACACGGGTTCATGAGGCGCTGCGGGCCGCCACCACCACCGGCGCCTTCGACCGGGGGAGCAGATCGCCCGGATGCTCCGGACCGATCACCTCGACCTCGACGCCCTCCCCGAAACGGTACGGGCGGTGGGCCAGCACCTCCGCGAGATGGCGGCGCAGCCGGGAGATCTCGGCCCGGACCGTCACCGTCCTGGTCGGATCGCCGAAGATGTCCTCGGCCAGCTCGGACGCCGTACGCCCCTCGGGGCACCGGGCCAGCGCGTACAGCAGCTCGGCGTGGCGCGGGGACAGCCGCTGCGTCCACGTGCCCACCGGGCTCACCACGTTCACCGTCAGGCGGCCCGGCATGCTCAGATCCAGCACGACCCGGCGCGGCGGGGTGTCCATCGCACCGTCGGCCACCTGCACCAGCCACCCGCCCGGCAGCGGTTCCACCCGGCACATCCCGAGCGAGGGCAGCCACACACGGCCAGGCTGCACGGACTTGGGCAGTGGCAGCCGGTCCACCGGCGGCATCCCGGTCACCGCGGCCAGCCAGCCGTTCGCGTCCACTGCCAGCGCCCGGCCCCCCAGCCGGCACAGCATCGGCGCCGCCACCGAACGCAGCCGGTCGATGGCCTGGAGGTGCCGGGTCCTGATCTCGCTCTCGGCCAGCCGGGCCACCGACCCGACCAGGGCGAGCGTCGTGGGATGGAAGGTGTTCGCCGGACCGCTGATGTCGACGATCCCCATCAGGCGGCCGTCGCGCGGATCGCGCACCGGGGCCGCCGCGCACGTCCACCCGTGCAGACTGCGGACGAAGTGCTCCGCGGAGTGGACCTGCACCGGGGCGCGCGAGGCGAGCGCGGTACCGATCGCGTTGGTTCCGGTGATCTCCTCCGACCAGGCGGCGCCCTCGGCCAGACAGATGTCGTCCGCCCGGCGCAGGATGCCCGTGTTGCCCTGGCGCCACAGCACCCGGCCCTCCACATCGGTGACCACCATGATCTGCTGCGAGGCGTCGGCGATGCTCACCAGGCCGTCACTGAGCAGCGGCATGACCTCGCCCAGCGCGGAACTCCGGCGCCGGTGCTCGATCTCCTCCAGCTCCAGCAGCACGCTCTGCGTGGTCTGCTCCGGATCGATTCCGCTGCGCAGCACCCGGTCCCACGAGGCCCCGATCTCCGCCCGCGGCTGGACCGGCATCCTCTGGCCGGCCATCCGCGCCTCCCGGGCGCGGTGGAGCAGGCGCGTGGCCCGCTCCTCCCGCCCGGCAGGGCGCCTCACATCGACAGGACTTGTCTCCACGTCCGGATCCCCCTAGGTGCCAGTGCCAGCGTCAGAACCAGGACCGTGCCAAGGGCCACGGGGTCATCCTGCCGCGTCGCGGTTCCCGGTGTCGCAACTCCACACAATGGTTGCAACCCTCTGCAACTCTGGCGACGGTCCCCCGGCCGTACGAGAGTGGCGGTACACCGCACGGTGGGGTTTCGGCCCCGAAGTCCGGTGTGTACAGCATGGGGGGTGGTGCCGTGTCGGCGCAGCACCACCCCCTGTTGCTGCCCCGCCCGGATCAGCGCTCCACGGGCCGGGCCCGTTCCACGACCGAGGCCAGGTCCAGCGTGTGCGGCAACGTTCCGAACGCCGCACCCCACTCCCCGCCCAGACGTGACGCGCAGAACGCGTCGGCGACCTCCGGCGGGGCCCAGCGCACCAGCAGCGAACCCTGCAGCACCAGCGCCATCCGCTCCACGAGCCGGCGGGCCCGCGCCTCGATGCCCTGCAGATCGGCGAGCTCGGTGAGCAGGTCCCTGATCGCCCGGTCGAGCCGGTGGTCGGCGCCCCGAGCCCGCCCGACCTCCTGGAGGAACGCGTTCAGCGCCAGCGGCTCACGCTGCAGCGCACGCAGCACATCCAGCGCCTGTACGTTCCCCGAGCCCTCCCAGATCGAGTTCAGCGGCGCCTCGCGCAGCAGCCGGGGCATCCCCGACTCCTCCACATAGCCGTTGCCGCCCAGGCACTCCAGCGCCTCGGCCACCAGCGGGGCGCACCGCTTCGTCACCCAGTACTTCGCCGCCGGCACCGCGATCCGCAGGAACGCCGACTCGTCCTCGGTCCCGGCGTCGTACGCCGCGGCGAGACGCATCGCCAGCACCGTCGCCGCCTCCGACTCCAGCGCCAGATCGGCCAGCACGTTACGCATCAGCGGCTTGTCGGCCAGCGGCCCGCCGAACACCCTGCGGTACGTGGAGTGGTGGACCGCCTGCGCCACCGCCTGCCGCATCAGCGCCGCCGAACCGGTCACACAGTCCAGCCGGGTCGCCGCCACCATGTCGATGATGGTGCGCACCCCGCGCCCCTCCTCACCGACCCTGCGCACCCACGTACCGTCGAACTCGACCTCGGCCGAGGCGTTGGACCGGTTGCCCAGCTTGTCCTTGAGCCGCTGGATCGCGAACACGTTGCGGGTGCCGTCGGGCAGCACCCGGGGCAGCAGGAAACACGTCAGCCCGCCGGGGGCCTGCGCCAGCACCAGGAACCCGTCGGACATCGGAGCCGAGCAGAACCACTTGTGCCCGGTGAGCAGATACTCGCCCTCACCGGACAGCGGCTCGGCGCGCGTCGTGTTGGACCGCACGTCCGTGCCGCCCTGCTTCTCCGTCATGCCCATCCCGAGGAGCGCCCCGGCCTTCTGCCCGGCCGGCCGCAGCTCCTCCTCGTACACCCGGGAGGTCAGCAGCGGCTCCCACTCCTGCGCCACCGCCGGATCGGTCCGCAGCGCGGGTACCGCCGCGTGCGTCATGGAGAGCGGGCAGCCGTGGCCCGCCTCGGCCTGCGTCCACACCAGGAAGCCGGCGGTCCGGCGTACATGCCCGCCCGGCCGGTCCCAGGCGTCGGTGAGACCGGCGGTGACGGCGTGGCCGAGCAGCCGGTGCCAGGCCGGATGGAACTCGACCTCGTCGACGCGGTTGCCGTAGCGGTCATGGGTGCGCAGCCGCGGCGGATTGTCGTTGGCCTGCGTCCCCCACTCCGCGGCCTGGGCGGATCCGGCGGACCTGCCGAGCTCGGCGAGACCGCCGCGCGCATCGTCGAGCAGGTCGGCCGGGAGGTGCCGTTCCACGGCTTCGGTGAGGACCCGGTCCGCGCCGAAGACGTCGTAGCCGAGGAGGGGAGGGGCCTGGTTGGACACTGTGTGGGTGGTGGCTGCCATGCCGATACGGTAAGGACGTGCAGGCAGCAAATGAAACACCCGAGCGGCCACCGGGCCGGCTCCACCGGGCCAGAGTGCTCTACCGCAACGTGTCCAAGCGGCAACTGGCCTGGCAGTTGCTGAAGGACACCGTGAACTCGTGCATGGAGTACCGCATTCTGGGACTCGCCGCCGAGGCGGCGTTCTTCACCCTGCTGTCCCTGCCCCCGCTGCTCCTCGGACTCATCGGCCTGCTCGGGTACGTCGACGAGTGGACCAGCACCGCGACGGTGGCCTCCATCGAGCGCAACATCCTGAGCGCCGCCCACACGGTGCTCTCCGAGCGCGGCGTCAACGACTTCGCCAAACCGCTCCTGGCGGACGTCACCACCGGGGCCCGGCCCGATGTCATCTCGATCGGCTTCGCGATCGCGCTCTGGTCCGGCTCCCGCGCGGTCAACGTCTTCATCGACACGATCACCGTCATGTACGGGCTCGACGGCCAGCGCGGCATCGTCAAGACCCGGATGCTCGCCTTCCTGCTGTACGTGGTGGCGCTGCTGCTGGGTGCGGTCGTACTGCCGCTGCTGGTCGTCGGTCCCGACCGGGTCGTGGAGTTCATCCCCTGGGGCACCGAGCTCATAAGCGTCCTGTACTGGCCCCTGGTGATATTGCTGTCCATCGCCTTCCTGACGACGCTCTACCACGTCTCCGTCCCCGTCCGCTCGCCGTGGATCGAGGACATGCCGGGCGCCCTGATGGCGCTGGCGATGTGGGTGCTCGGCAGCTTCCTGCTGCGGATCTACCTCACCAGCACCGTCGAGGGGCCCACGATCTACGGATCCCTGGCCGCTCCCATCGCGGTCCTGCTGTGGATCGGCATCTCCGCGTTCGCGGTGCTGGTGGGCGCCGCGGTCAACGCGGCCATCGACCGGGTGTGGCCCTCGGTGGCGACAGCGGCGGCCCGCGCGGCCAACGACCGGGTGCGCGCGGCCCAGGCCGCCGAGTTCGTGGCCCGTACCCAGGCGGAGAGCCGGTACGGCGACTGGGACGACGAAGGGGACGGGGACGAAGGCGACAGCCCGTACATGCCGTCCGAGTTCCCCGAGCGCTGGTCCCGGTTCCTGCCGCCGGACGACGTGAAGTCCCGGCTGCAGCCGAGCCGCGAGAAGGAAGCGGACAAGCCGCAGCCGCACGGCGACTGAGCCCCGCCCCGTCCGGCCGCGCAACCGGAGCATCCCGGCCGGCCCCGGCTGTCACCGTCGCGGCGCTGCGGGCGGTGAACTCCATCGGCGCCGCCATGACCGCCCCGGGATGACCGTTGCGCCCGCTCCCCGCCGGTCGGCGACACTGGTGCCATGGGCGATCGTTACGAAGAGCGCGGGTCACGGGTGGACGGTGCCAAGGTCTGGACCCTGACCGTGCCGCGGGGAACGTTCCACCCGGTGCTCCCCGATGGCTGCATGGACCTGCTCTGGATCGGCGGCAGGCTCCTCGTCGCGGGCCCGGACACCCGCGCGGAAGCCCCCTCCGGAGCGGACGGCGGCAGCTACGCGGGCATCCGCTTCGCCCCCGGCACGGCGCCCGCCCTGCTGGGCGTGGCGGCGCACGAGCTACGGGACCGCCGCGTCGCCCTGGCCGATCTGTGGCCGTCGGCCCTGGTCCGGGAGCTCACCGAGCGGGTCGCCTGCGCCGCCGATCCGGCCGCCGCGCTGGAGGACATCGCCGTGCGCCGGGCCGCGCACACCCGGCCGCCGGACCCGGCGATGCGGTCCGTCGCCGCGCAACTGGACGGCGGCCGCACCGTCGCACAGACCGCGCAGACGGTCGGCCTCGGCGCCCGTCAGCTCCACCGCCGCTCACTGGCCGCCTTCGGCTACGGCCCCAAGACGCTCGCCCGGGTCCTGCGGCTGCAGCGGGCACTGGCCCTCGTCCGGGCGGGGAAGCCGTACGCCGAGGCCGCTCTCCTGGCAGGCTGCGCCGACCAGGCACATCTCGCCCGGGAGATGCGCGAGCTTGGCGGTACCACCCTGACCGCGTACTTCGCGGATGCTCCCCAGGTTCTGGATCAGGCCGGACCGCCCGAGCCCGGCGTGATCCGAACGTAAGGCCTCAAGGGGTCCCGTCGGCGGCGGCGAACAGCGACACCGCGCAGCCGTCCGGGTCCAGGACCACCGCGTACCGCTGTCCCCACTCCGCGTCCCACGGCTCCAGATGGCCCCGGTACCCGGCGCCGGTCAACTCGGCGTAGACGGCGTCGACCTCCGCCGGGCTGTCGCAGAGGAAGGCGAGACCCAGCCGCTCCCCGCCGTCTGCCGCCGCCCACCGAGGATCGAAGGAGCGGACGACGTCCTCGGTGTCCCACAGCAGCCGTTGCCCGCCCGGAAGCGTCACTTCGACATGGGGTGCGGACTCCGCGCCGAGCGGAATACCGAGGCCCAGCCGGCGGTAGAAGGCGAGTGACGCGGCCAGATCCGCAGTCGTGAGGGAGAAGGCGTCGAGTCGTGGTGTCATGGGACGACCGTAGGCCGGGGTCCGGCCCACGGTCTTGAACGAATCGGACGCCTCACCCGGCCCCCAGTCCTCACACTGCGGGGCCCCGCTCCCCGATCCGGTCGAAACGGCACGCCTCAAGCCTCCAGGCAGTCCGCCGGCGAGGTGCCCGGGTCCGTCAGCGCCAGCCCCAGCGCCGCGCGTTCGGTGACCCAGCGGGTCGGGCGGTGGCGCGGGTCGCCCGTCGTGGCGTGCAGCGCCCGGTGCAGCTCCAGCATCCGGGCAGCGCCGATGCGGTCGCCCCAGGCCAGCGGGCCCACCGGATAGCCGAGACCGGTCGTCACCGCCAGATCGATGTCGCCCGGCGTCGCCAGCGCGCGTTCCGCGATCGACGCCGAGACCGACACGATCGACGCGAGCAGCCGCTGCGCGACCGAGCCCGCGGTGTCCCGGACCACCGACACCGCGAACGGCTCGCCGCCGTCCGAGGCCCGCGCCAGCACCGCGCGGGCGTCCCGTGCCGCCGCGGCCTCCACGGCCGGAGTCACGGCCAGCACCCGGCGGCGCCCGGCCGGCGGCAGCGGGTCCACCCCGAAGGTGCGCCCCGCGGGCAGCCCGTGCGCGGCCACGGCCGAGGCGACCGTGGTGCCCCAGACCGGAACCAGGACCAGCGCCCCGGCAGGCACGTCGGCGCCGGTCACCACCGTGGCGCCCGCCGCCGACAGAGCCTCCCGGAGGGCCACCGCGTCGTCCGTGGCCGGGGACGCGGCGACGATGTGCACCGGCCGGTCCCGGTCACCGGTGACCGGGGCCTCCGATGCGGGCGCGGCGGCCTCGGGTCCGTACGGGAACCAGCCGCGTCCCGTCTTGCGCCCGTGCAGCCCGGCCGCCACCCGGTTCGGGGTCAGATACGAGGGCCGGAGCCGGTCCTCGTGCCGGAAGCCGTCCCAGATCGAGTCGATGACGGCGGCGGTCACATCGAGTCCGGTCAGGTCCATCAGCTCGAACGGACCCATGCGCAGACCCAGCACGTCCCGCGCGACGCGGTCGATGTCCGCCGGGTCGGCGACCGTCTCCTCCAGCAGCGCCAGCGCCTCCGTCACCAGCCCGCGCCCGGCATGGTTGACGAGGAAGCCGGGCGTGTCGGCGACCGTGACGGCACGGTGCCCGCAGCTCTCCACGAGCGCGGTCAGCAGCGGCGGGATCCCGGGCCGCGTCGCGGCACCGGGCACGACCTCGACGATCCGCATCAGCGGGACCGGATTGAAGAAGTGCAGCCCGGCCAGACGCGTCGGGTCCTTCAGCGCGGCGGCGATCCGGGTCACGGAGAGCGAGGACGTGTTGGTGGCGAAGACGGCCGACGCGGGCAGCACCGCCTCCAGCCTGCCGAAGACCTCCGTCTTGGTGGCCAGGTCCTCCCGTACGGCCTCGATGACCAGCTCGACGTCCGGGCCTGCGGCCCACGGGTCGTCCAGCGCGACCAGCCGCTCCAGGGCGCCGGCCGCCTCCTCGGCCGTCATCCGGCCCTTCCGCACGGCCCGTTCCAGCATGGACCGTACGAAAGCGGCCGCCTCCGCCACCGCCTCCGCCCGCACGTCGCACAGCTCCACGGTGTGTCCGGCGACGGCCGCCCACTGGGCGATGCCGCGGCCCATGGCTCCGGCGCCGACGATCCTGATACGCATGGTGGTCATGGTCCTCTCGATGGGGCGGGTGACGGACGGGCGACTGCGGATCAGCGCAGGTACACGCGGTCCGGGTCGACATCCTCGCGCAGCAGCCGCAACTCCGCCGCGGTCGGGGGTGGCACCTCGTCGACCGTGTCGGCGGCCCGCAGCTCCCAGCCGGTCGCGGCCCGCACCTGCTCCACGGTGACCCCCGGCTGGACGGCGACCAGCCGCAGTTCCTCTCCGACGCCCTCGCGGGCCAGGATGCCGAGTTCGGTGATGACCCGGGTGACGCCGGAGCCCAGTGGGCGGATGCCGTCGGCGAGCGCGCGGTCGGGCCCCGGAGTGGTGCAGAAGTCGAGCTCCGCGGGGAAGGAGCGCGGATGGTGACGGCGCATCACCACGAAGACCTCGCGGGAGTTCGCCATCACCTCGACACCGCCGCCCGACCCGGGCAGCCGGACGGCCGGGGCGGCCCAGTCGCCGATCACCGACGTGTTGAGGCTGCCCCAGCGGTCGATCTGCGCGGCGCCGAGGAAGCCCACGTCGATGTGACCGCCCTGCAGGACACAGCCGAAGAGCATCGGCATCGAGATCACCGCCTCCGCCCCCGTGATCAGGACGGCGTCGGCGATGGTCTCCGGCAGTCGCGCGGGGTGGGCGCCGCAGACCCCGGACTCGTACACCACCTCGATGTCCGGGGCGACCGTCAGATGGGCCAGTTCGGTGGCCAGGGTCGGCAGTCCGATTCCGGCGAACACGGTCCGGCGCGCGGCCAGTTCGCGGGAGGCGACGACGGCGAGCAGCTCGGACGAGGTGACGGCGTCCGGTGCGGTGACGGTCACGGCCGGTCCCTTCCCGTGCTCTGCGGCGGCAGTTCCTCCGGAGCCGCTCACAGCCGGCGCCCGTAGTCGACCGGCTCGCTGAGCGCCTCGCCCACCGCGAGCCCCGCCCAGAACTCCTCGCCCAGCCGGTCGACGTACTCCGCGTGGTCCGCCGTGCCGCGCACCCACTCGTCCAGCCAGTCCTGGAGCCGCCGCGGGTCCTTGCTGATGTGCGACCAGGCCCGGTAGAAGGCGTTGTCCCGGTCGTAGTACCCCTGGGCGAAGGAGGGATGCGCCCCGCGCGGGCAGCAGACCACCGCGTCGACGGCGTGCGCGGGGACGAGCGTGCGGTTGGGGTCCGAGCGGATCACCTCGTCGGCCACGATCTCCTCCACGACGACGACCGCCTTGTCCGCCGCGTACACCGCCTCGGCCTGGACGCCCGTCAGTCCCCATATCTGGGTGTTGCCCCGGCGGTCGGCGCGCTGGGCGTGGATGATCGTCACATCCGGGTTGACGGGCGGTACGACGTAGATCTGCTCGGGCTCGCCGTCCGGGCCGGGATAGGGCGAAGTGACCTTGCGGATATCGCTGTTGACGGAGGGAAGATCGCTGCCGCCGTAGGAGCGCAGCGGGTGGAACGGCAGCCGCTGCGCGCCGGCGAGATAGCGGCAGATCATGCCGTAGTGGCTGTACTCCTCGAACGCGAGGGGCGCCGGGTCCGCGCTCTCCACCCGTCGGCGGAGCTCACCGAGCGATCCCGCCGAGGAGTTGCCGACGAACGAGGAGACCAGCCGCGTCACACAGCCCGCTGCGATCATCTGGTCCACGACGATGTCCGCGGTCATCCGTACGACGGTGAGGTCGCGGCGGCCCTGGCGGATGATCTCGTGACCCGCGGCGGTCGGGATGAGATGCGTGAAGCCTTCGAGGCAGACGGTGGCGCCGTCCTGGACGAAGGCGGCGATCGCCTCCTTCATCGACATCGACTTGTCGGTCCGGTCCGTCAGGGCCACGGTGCTCCTCTGCGTGTGCGGGCGCGCGCGTCGCCCCACGGTGCCAGCGCTCATTGTTCGGCGTCCAATACCGAATTAAGCTCGGATCAAGACGAACGAGCTATCAATGGGTGCCAAGCTGCCAAGCTGCCAAGGTGTCGAGGGAGGTACGGGCATGGAACTGCGCCATCTGTTCGCGTTCGTCGCCGTGGCCGAGGAACTGCACTTCGGCCGGGCAGCCAAGCGGTTGCAGATGGCCCAGCCGCCACTGAGCCAGCAGATCCGTCAGCTGGAGAAGGAACTGGGCGTCCAGCTCTTCGAGCGCAATACCCGCTCGGTGCGGCTGACCAGTGCGGGGGAGTCCTTCCTCCAGCCGGTGCGGACCGTGATCGAGGACCTCGACACCGCCGTACGGGCCGCGAAGGCGGCCGGCCGCGGCGAGTACGGGCGGGTCAGCATCGGCTTCGCGGGAGCCTCCAGCCACGAGACGCTGCCCCGGCTGACCCGGGCGGTGCGCGCGGCCCACCCCGGGATCGAGCTCGTGATGACCGGCCAGACGTACGCCAACGTCGCGCTCGCCCGGGTCGCGGACGGCTCGCTGGACCTGGGGTTCGTGCGGCTGCCGGTGACGCAGCCGGGTGTGACCTTCCGGGTGATCGACGAGGAGGAGCTGGTGTGCGCACTGCCCTCCGACCATCCGCTCGCCGCCCGGGACAGCGTTCCGCTGGAGGTGCTGGCCGGGGAGCCGTTCGTCTCGTTCCCCGCCAACACCGGCTCCACCGTCCGCGACGCCATGGTCGGGGCCTGCGAGGCCGCCGGGTTCAACCCGCGGGTGGTGCAGGAGGCCCCCGACTCGTACACGATTTTGGCCCTGGTCGCCGCGGGCGTCGGGGTGACCCTCACCGTCACGTCCGTCCAGCACATCCAGCAGAGCGGTCTCGTCTACCGGCCTCTCGCCGGACCGCCGATCAGACGGCAGGCGGCTCTGGCCTGGCGGGCCGACAACCCCTCGGCCGCCCTGCGCGCGGTGCTCGCCGTGGCGGAGGACGCGCTGCCCACCCCTCGCCCGGCCGATTGAGACGCGCAGCGTCTTGAATCAGGGGGAACTGGATATTGGACCGACTCAGTCGCGGGTGCGAGGGTCGTGTCAGACCTCTGTCTTCTTCTGTCCCGCTCCCGGACTCTGTCCTGCTTCCGGACTCCGTCCCGCTCCCGGAAAGGCCCCGCTGTGCCCGACCCGAACGATGTCGTGATCTGCGAACCGCTGCGTACCCCCATCGGCCGCTTCGGCGGGGCGTTCGCCGGGCAGAAGCCCGCCGCCCTCGCCGCCCGCGTCATCGCCGAGGTCGTCGCCCGCACGGGGATCGATCCCGACCGGGTCGACGAGGTGATCCTCGGACACGCCTACCCGTCCTCGGACGCCCCTGCCATCGGCCGGGTCGCCGCTCTGGACGCCGGGCTCCCGCAGACGGTCACCGGCCTCCAGACCGACCGCCGCTGCGGCTCCGGTCTCCAGGCCGTCCTCGACGCGGCGATGCAGATCAGGGCCGGGTTCAGCGAGGTGGTGATCGCCGGCGGCGTCGACGTGATGAGCGCGGCCCCGTACTACACGCACGACGGCCGCTGGGGCATCAAGGGCCCCGGCCTCCAGCTCCACGACTCCCTGGCGCGGGGCCGGGTCACCGCGGGCGGCGTCCACCACCCGGTGCCCGGCGGCATGATCGAGACGGCGGAGAACCTCCGCCGTGAGTACGGCATCAGCCGCGCCGACCAGGACGCCCTGGCCCTGCGCTCGCAGCAGCGCGCCGGCCGCGCCATGGCCGAGGGCCGGTACGAGGCGGAGACCGTCCCCGTCACCGTGAAGACCCCCAAGGCCGAAACCGTCGTCACCGCCGACGAACACCCCCGCCCCGACACCACCGCCGAACAGCTCGCCGGGCTCCGCCCCATCCTGGCCAAGTCCGACCCGGAGGCCACGGTCACCGCGGGCAACGCCAGCGGCCAGAACGACGCGGCGGCGGCCTGCCTGGTGACGAGCGCGGCCACCGCGGAGCGCCTCGGCCTCACCCCGCTGGTCAGGCTGGTCTCGTTCGCACGCGCGGGCGTGCCCGCCGCCACCATGGGCATCGGCCCCGTCCCGGCCACCCGCACCGCGCTCGCCCGCGCCGGACTCACGCTGGCCGACCTCGACCTGATCGAGCTCAACGAGGCCTTCGCCGCCCAGGTGCTGGCCTGCACCCGCGAACTGGGCCTCGGCGAGAAGGACCACGAGGAGCGGATCAACGTGAACGGCTCCGGGGTCTCGCTCGGCCATCCCGTCGGCGCCACCGGCGCCCGCATCCTCGCCACCCTCACCAGGGAACTGCACCGCCGCGAGGCCCGCTACGGCCTGGAGACCATGTGCATCGGCGGCGGCCAGGGCCTCGCCGCGGTCTTCGAGCGCCTCGCGGTCTGAGACCTGCCGAGCCCGGCGGCGGACCCGTCCGCCCCGGGCCCGGACTCCTCGGGCTTGCGGATCAGCGCTTCGCCGGCACGCGCGCGCCGGCCGCCGGCGCCGGTGCCACGTCCGCCAGGTGGTCCCGTTCCGCGTCCGGGTCCGTCAGCCGGTTCAGCCGCGCCGGTACGTCGAAGCCCACCAGCAGCACCACGATCAACGTGCCCGCGAACGTCAGCACCGCCAGCGCCTGCCCCAGGTCCATCCCGGAGGCGAGATGCGCCCCGAGGACCGGGGCGACCGCCCCGCCGAGGGCGCCCACGTTGTACGTGAAGCCGAGTGCCGCGCCCCGGCTCGCGGTCGGGAAGTGGCCGCCGATGTAGCGGGGGAGCAGCCCGGAGATGCCGAAGCTCGTCGCCTGGAGCAGGAAGAGCAGGATGCCGAGCAGCATCAGGTTGTCCCGTACCGCGAAGACCGGATAGACGAAGGCGAGTGAGGCCAGCAGCGTCAGCGCGTACGCCTTCTTCGTGCCGATCCAGTCGCCCAGGAAGCCCGCGACCCAGCAGCCGGCCATCGTGCCGAAGCCGGCGAAGTACAGGACGTCGGTGACCTGCTCCGTGGTGTAGCCCAGCTCGGTCTTCAGATACGTGGGCAGCAGGGCCTGGATGGGCCACGAGTACAGGAACGCGAAGAACAGCGTCACGATCATCGACAGGTACAGCACCCAGCCGCGCTTCCCGCCCAGCTGCACCGCGAAGGCGGCGAGCGAGAGTCCGGCGATCACGGAGAGCACCGGCACCATCCCGGCCCCGCCCGGGGTGAAGACGAGGAACAGCGAGACCGTGGCGAGGACGACCAGGACCGTGTTGGCGGTGGCCCGGGCCCGGGTGAGAAACAGCGGCCGGAACGGATGGGGCTTCGCGCCCTTGTCCGCGACGGACTCCGTCCACTCCTCGGCTTCCGGCAGCGCGCGCCGCATCCACAGCGCGATGGCGATCGGGATGAGGCCCAGGTAGAACATCCAGCGCCAGCCGAGTGAGGGGACCACCCAGTCGTAGACCTGGGCGGCGAGCACCGAGCCGACCGAGAAGCCGGAGATCAGGAAGCCGCTGGCCCGGTTGCGCAGGGCGGCGGGCCAGCTCTCCATGACGTACGTGGAACTGGCGCTGTACTCACCGGCCATGCCCATGCCGATGGCCAGCCGGGCGGCGAACAGACTGGTGTAGTTCCAGGCGAACCCGCAGGCGAAGGTACCCACCGAGTACAGCAGGATGCTGAGCACCATGGAGAGCTTGCGGCCGTAGCGGTCGCCGATGGCGCCGAGCACGGCGCCGCCCAGCCAGCGGGTGATGAACGCACCGGAGATCAGGCTGGCCGCCTGCACCGTGCTCAGGCCGAACTCGTCACTGATCTCGGTCAGGACGAGGGTGATCAGCACGAAGTCGAAGCCGTCGAGGACATAGCCGATCCAGGCGGCGAAGAACGACTTCCACTGGGTGCGGCTGACCTGGCGGTACCAGGGGAGCGTGGGGGGTGACGAGGTCTGCACGGTGACTCCAGGGTGCGGGACGGTGCCCGGTCATTTGAACAGCCGTCCCGCGGGTGGGGACAGGTCAGGGCCGGGTGATGCCTGCCACGAAGCGGGCGGTCAGAGCCGTGGGAGCGGTGATGGCGGTGCCGACGACGACGCTGTGGGCGCCGCGTGCCAGGGCCTCGGCCGCTTCCTCGGGGGTGTTGATACGGCCTTCGGCGACCACCGGTACGTCGATGGCGGCGGAGAGCGCCGCGACCAGTTCGAGGTCCGGGCCGGTCTGCTTCGGCGTTCCGGGGACGTAGCCGGACAGGGTGGTGGAGACGAAGTCCGCACCGAGCGAGGCCGCCGTAACGCCCTCGGCGAGGGTCGAGACGTCGGCCATGACCAGAGCGCCGGCCGCGTGGACCGCCTCGACGAGCTCGGCGAACGTCGAGCCGTCGGGGCGCGGCCGGTCGGTGGCGTCGGCGGCCACCACGGCCGCGCCCGCCTCGGCGACGGCCAGGGCGTGCCGGACGGTCGGGGTGATGAAGACGCCGACGTCGCCGTCCTTCCACAGACCGATGACCGGCAGGTCGACGACGGCGGTGATCGCGGCCACGACCTCCGGATCGTTCGCCCGGATCGCGGAGCCGCCACCGGCGACGGCCGACAGCGCCATCCGCACCAGCGTGGACGTCTCCCGCATCGGGTCCCCGGGGGGTGCCTGGCAGGACACGATCAGCTTGCCCCGGAGGGTGGTGGCCAGTTCCTGCGCGGTCATCGGAGAGCTCCCGGGTGGTGGAGGGGAAGGGTGGTGGTGAGGGAGGCCGCGCCGAGCACGGCCGCGTCGTGGCCGAGCAGCGGGGCCTGCGGGACGAGCCTGCGCAGCGGCCCCATCAGCTCCGCTGCGAACGCGGCGCGCAGGGCGTCCTCGTAGAGCGCGCCGATCCGTGGGACCCCGCCGCCGATCACGACCCGGTCGGGGCCGAACGCGTTGGCGAGCCCGCCGAGGACATGGCCGGCGGCGGCCGCACCGGTGGTGATGGCGGTGACGGCGTGGGCGTCGCCCCGCGCGGCGCGCGCGGCGACGGTTTCCAGACGGTCCACGGGGGCGCCGTTCAGCCGTGCGTAGTGGGCGGCGATCCCGGGCCCGGAGGCGATGACCTCCAGATGGCCGGTGGCACCGCAGGTGCAGGGCAGCCCGGCCGCCTCGGGGCTGGGCAGGTGGCCGACGTGCCCGGCGATGCCGGCCGCGCCGTGCAGCATCCGGCCGTCCACGGCGATGGCGCCGCCGACCCCGGTGCCGATGGCGGCGAAGAGCAGCGAGCCGTGGCCCTCCGTCTCCGCGTTCAGCGCGGCGAGTTCCGGCCCGGCGGTGGCGCGCACGTCGTTGTCGCAGGCCACCGCGTAGCCGGTGCGGTTGGCGAGCCCGACGCCCAGCGGGGTGCCCGCCCAGCCGCGCAGCGAGTCGGTGGCGCTGGTGACCATGCCGGTACGGGGGTCGATGACGCCGGCCGCCGCGATGCCGAGCATCGCGGCGCTGTGGCCGGGGTCGACTTCGGCGGCGGCCGCGGCGAGCGCGTCGAGCACCGCCGCGGCGCCTTCCCGTGCCGGGGTGGGCCTGCTGTGCCGGGCCAGGACCGTGCCGTCCGCCCCGAGGAGCGCGGCGGCGATCTTCGTACCGCCGAGGTCGAGGCCGACGACGGGCCCCGCGGCCGGTGCCGGCCGTGCCGAGGCGGTCATCGGACCGGCGGCAGACCGGCGTCGCGCAGCCGTCCGGAGACGAGCGCGACGGATTCGGCGGACAGCTGGATCTGCGGGAACGCGGTGTCGCCGCACTCGATGATGCCGAGCAGCTGGAGCGCCGACTTGAACGAGCCGAGCGCCGAGGAGCTGCGGCCCATGTCCGCCTCGGGGCCGACGTCGACCATGGCGAACAGTTCGATCAGCCGCTCCTGCTCCTTGGCGGCCAGCGTCCAGTCGCCCGCCCGCGCGGCCTCGTAGAGCCGTACGTAACCGGCCGGGTCCACGTTGCCGATGCCGGGGACGACACCGTCGGCGCCGGCGAGCAGGGCCGCGTCGACGGTCAGTTCGGAGCCGGTGAGGATGCTGAAGTCCGGGACCGGGCCGTCTCCCCGGCCCTCGCGGCCGCCGAGCTCGACGATGAGACGGCGCAGTCCGCCCTCGTCACCGCTGCTGTCCTTGAGCCCGGCCAGGGTGCCGTCCTCGGCGAGTTCGCGGACCAGGGCGGCGGACAGCTTGCTGTGCACGGCGACCGGGATGTCGTACGCGAACAGCGGCAGGTCCACTTCGGCGCGCAGCCGGCGGAAGTGCCCGGCGATCTCCTTGGCGTGGGTGCGGGTGTAGAACGGTGCGGTCGCGACCAGCGCGTCGGCGCCCAGGGCGGCGGCGGACTTGGCATGCTCGACGACCCGGGCCGTGGTGGTGTCGATGACTCCGGCGAGGACGGGGACGCGGCCGTCGGTCGCGTTGACGACGGTCTCCAGGACCGTGGCGCGCTGTTCGTCGGTGAGGTAGGCGACCTCGCTGGTGGACCCGAGTGCGAAGAGTCCGTGCACGCCCCCGCCGATGAGGTGCTCGACGAGGCGGACGAGCGACGTGGTGTCGATCTCCCCGCGGGAGTCGAGCGGAGTGCAGACCGGGGGGACGACGCCGCGCAACGGTGCGGTCAGAGACATGGTGAGGCTCCAGCTGATGGGGACACCGATCCGCGGCCTGAGTGGCTACCCGGATCGAGACGTGAGACGTAAGATGTCCTATGTCTGACTCACCTTAAACAGATGCTCCTGGGAACGGTCAAGGGGCAACGGCACCTCAGGAGGACGTTGTGGCGCGGCCCACCATGGCTCAGGACATCGAGCGCCGGATCAAGGAACTGATCCTGGAAAGACGGCTCGCGCCGGGCGACGCACTGCCCACGGAGTCCGAACTGATGGACCTCTTCGAGGCCGGCCGGGTGTCGGTGCGCGAGGCCCTCAAGTCGCTCCAGGCGGTCAACGTCGTGGAGATCCGCCGGGGTTACGGCACCTTCGTCGGCTCGCTCTCCCTGTCACCGTTCGCCGAGGCGCTCGCCTTCCGCGCGGCCGTCCGCCACCGCCAGGGCGAGCCGGGGCTCGCCGAGCTGATGAAGGTGCGCGAGGCGCTGGAGGCCGGGCTCGTCGGCACCGTCGCGGCCGGCGTCCCGGACGATGACCTCGACGTCCTGCGCGCCCTGGTCGCGAAGATGGAGGAGGAGGCGGGCGCGGGCCGGGTGGCGCGCTCCACCGACCGGGCGTTCCATCTCGCGCTCTACGCCTCGCTGGACAACCACCTGCTCAGCGAGGTGCTCGACGCGTTCTGGGCGGCCATGGACCGGGTTCGCGAGGACTTCGACGACGGTCACCAGGACCCGTCGGTCACCTGCACCCAGCACCGCGAGATCGTCGAGGCGGTCGCCGCGGCGGACGGTCTGCGGGCGGTACGGGCGATGCGTACGCACTTCGACGGCATCCGCGACCGCCTGGAACCGGCCCCGGTCCGCTGAGCCCCCGGCCGCTCAGCGCTCCGGCGTCGTTCCGGTGGGCCTGCCCGGGCATCACGGCTTCGGGGTCGTCCCGGTGGGCCTTCAGCGCTCCGGCATTGCGCGGGCATCACGGCTCCGGCATCGTCCCGGTGGGCCCGAGCGCGCATCACGGCTCCGGCATCGTCCCGGTGGGCCTGCGGGGCCTTCAGCGCTCCGGCATCGTCCCGGTGATCGCGGTGACGGCCATGCGTACGGCCCGAGCCGTCACCGCGGCCGCGTCGTCGCCGTTCTCGATCGCCGTCGTGGCCGCGTTGACGATTCCCTGGAGGAGCACCGCCGTGCGCCGCGGATCCTCCTCGCCCAGCTCCGTCAGCGCGCCGGTCAGCGGTGTCAGCAGCTCCCGGTGGACCCGCACCGCGCTCTCCCGCACCACCGCCGCGTCCCGCACCCCCGCCAGCGCCTGGGCGATCCGGTGCTCCCCGCCGCGCACCAGATCCAGCTGCGACGACACGTAGGCGGCGATCTTCTCCTCGGGCGTACCCGCCGCCGACATGCCGGCCCGGATGGCGTCCGTCCAGCGCGGCATCACGTCCTCGACGACCGCGGCGAGCAGCTCCGGGCGGCCCGGGAAGTACTTGTACACGCTGTTACGGGCGAGGCCCGTGGCCTTGGCGATCGCGGTGAAGGTCACGGCATCCGCGTCGCCGCCCTCCAGGAGTTCGCGCGCCGCCCGCACCAGCGCCCGTCGCTGCTGGGCGTGGTGCTCGGCAACCGTGGCGGCTCGGATCCTGGGCACCGCCCCAGTCTAGAAGCCCGGATCTCCGGACCGGACCCCACTTGGGGACGGCGCGTCCCCATCATCTATGTTGGCGACACACCGTCCCTAACCTCGATCCTCCGAAGGGAACCGCCGTGTTCCTCGCTCTGCTGGAGCTGCGCGCCGCCCGAGGGCGCTTCCTGCTCATGGGATCCGTCGTGGTGCTCGTCGCCGCACTCGTCGGCATCGTCTCCGGCTTCACCACCGGCCTGGGTGACGACACCATCTCCGCGCTGCGCCGTCTGCCCGCCTCGCAGCTCGTCTTCTCCTCGGACGCCCGCTCCGACCAGTTCGCCCGCAGCCTCCTCGACGAGAAGACCGCGGCCGCGTGGAGCAAGGACGCCGGCACCGAGACGACCCCGCTGGGCGTCTCCATCACCCGCGGCACGACGGACCGCGGCGCCGAGGTCGACCTCGCCGCCTTCGGCGTCGAACCCGGCTCCTTCCTCGCACCCTCCGTCACCGAGGGCGACGGACTCGCCGGCGCGCCCGCCAACAGCATGGTGATGTCCGCCAAACTCGCCGACGAGGGCGTGCGCGTGGGCGACACCCTCGTCATCGACCGGCTCGGCATCGAACTGCGTGTCGTCGGCAGCACCGAGCGCTCCAGTTACGGCCATGTGCCCGTCGCCTACGTCCCGTTGAAGACCTGGCAGCAAATCCGCTTCAGCACCCCGGGCGCCCCGGCGTCCGCGACCGCCGAGATCCCCGGCCAGTTCAGCGCCCTCGCCCTGCGCACCGGGCCGGACGGGACCTCCGCCGCCGCCCTCGACGCGCGGTACTCCACCACCACCCTCACCAAGGAGAAGGCGTACGAGGCAGCCCCCGGATACACCGGGGAACGCCTCACCATGAACTCGATCCAGGTCTTTCTCTACCTGATCGCCCCGCTCGTGGTCGGCGCCTTCTTCTCCGTGTGGACCGTGCAGCGGCAGCCCGAACTCGCCCTGCTGCGCGCCATGGGCGCCTCCCGCCGGCGGCTCCTCACCCACACCGTCCTCCAGGCGGCCCTGGTGGTCGTCCTCGGCACCGCGGCCGGCGCCGGGCTCGCCGGGGCGGTCGGGCTGCTGGTCGGCGAACAGGTCCCGTTCAGCCTGCCCGCCGCCACCCTCACCCTCACCATGTGCACCGTCGCGGCCGTGGGCCTCGCGGGCACCGCCCTGACCCTGCGCCGGGTCACCCGAGCCGACCCGCTGACCATGCTGGGAGCCAACCGATGAGCCTCGAACTGTCCGGCGTCACCGTCACGTTCGGCCGCACCGACGACCCTGCCCCCGTCCTCGACGGCCTCGACGTCACCTTCGAACCGGGCCGCATGACCGCTCTCGTCGGCCCGTCCGGCTCCGGCAAGTCCACCCTGCTCGCCGTCGCGGGCGCCCTGCTGCGGCCCACCGCGGGGCAGGTCCTGCTGGACGGCGAGGACCTCGCCGCGCTCACCGACTCCCAGCGCGCCAAGGCCCGCCGGGAACGCATCGGCTACATGTTCCAGAGCGGCAACCTGCTCTCCGGCCTCACCGCCACCGACCAACTGCTCGCCGCCGTCTACATCAGCGGCGCACGCCCGCGCGCGCACCGCTCCCGCGCCGAGGAGGCCCTGACCCGGGTCGGGCTCGGCCACCGGCTGCGCCACCGCCCCGAACAGCTCTCCGGCGGAGAACGCCAGCGGGTGGCCCTCGCCCGTGCGCTCTTCCTCTCGCCGAAACTGCTGCTGATCGACGAACCGACCGCGGCCGTCGACCGTTCCCAGGCCGGTGACCTGGCCGCGCTCCTCGCCGAACGGGCCCACCAGGACCACTGCGTCACGGTCGTGGCGACGCACGACCCGGTCGTGGCGGAGGCCGCCGACCGGGTCGTGGACATGGCCACCCTGGCCACGGACGCGGTACCGGCCGCCCGCTGAATTACCCCCGCGACGTCACCCTCGCTGGACGCTGCCGTACAGATAGCTGCCGGCGCCGTCCAGCGTGGCACGGCTCCACTCCGCGACCTCCGTCGGGCCCATCCCGGCCCAGTCCGGCGTCCGTTCGACCATCGCGTGGCCCAGCCTCCGGCCCAGGGCGACCAGGCGGGCGCCCTCGTCCGACCGCTCGTCGGCGTACCGTGCAAGCGCCTCGGCGGCCGACGACGAGGCGCGCAGGACCCGCTCCAGGCAGAGCGCGTCCTGCAGCGCCTTGGTCGCGCCGCTCGCGGTGTGCGGCCGGGTGATGCTCGCCGCGTCGCCCGCCAGCAGGAACGGCGGCTCAGCGACCCGGGGCACATGGAAGTCGGCCACGTCGTGGCAGGCCAGGGAGGTGTGCGCGCCGACGCCGACGATCTCGGCCCAGCCCGCCGGGAAGTGCTCCTCGGCGACGCGCCGCACGTATTCTTCGCGCCCGGCGGTCCACGACGGCGGGGGAGGAGGGCCGTAGATGGCGTAGGCCAGCAGCCGGGAACCGACCACGGTCCCCGGGATCAGGTAGAACACGCCGTGCCCGCCACGGAATCCCAGGGTGATCCAGGCAGTCCGCACCAGTCGGAGCTGGTCCGGATGTCCGGCGAGCGCGTCGAGCGGCAGGGTGCCGCGCCACACCACGTACCCCGCCGGAGCCGGCCGAACGCCCGGCGCGAGGGCCGCCCGGGTGACGGACCGCGGCCCGTCCGCCCCGACGACGACGTCGTACCGCTCCGCCGACTCCGCCGTACGGATCACCGCGCCGCCGTCCGGATGGCGCAGCACCTCCGTGACCGGGCGGCCCCGGTGATACGTCACCCCCTCGGCGTTGGCCCGCAGCGCGCGCCACAGCAGGCCCCAGTGACAGGGCGTCACCGCCGCCTCCTGGCGCGCCAGTTCACGCGCGGACCGCTGCCCGGGTTCCCGGGCGAGCCAGACGCGCGAAGGCACCGGAGCCGTCGGCATCGCCGAGTCCAGATAGCCGGCCGCGACCAGCTCCGCGTGGAGCGGCGGCGGGACGACGATGCCGAAACCCCGGTCCTCCAGCGCCCCGCCGCTGCGCTCGTACACCGTGACCTCGGCCCCGGCCCTGGCACCGGCGATCGCCATCGCGCAGCCGGCGACACTCCCGCCGACCACTCCGATGCGTAATCCGGCTCCCGCCATGTCCGCCACCGTCCTTCCCCGTCACTGTGCGTGGCGCCCATTGAACGGGGTGGCGGCAACCTGCGTCCAACCGCCCCGTGGCGACTGGACGCAGGGCCATCCTTCGGGCTACGGAGTGACCGTCACCGTCGTGCTGCCGGATGCCTGCTTGCCGTCCGCCCGGTACGTGGCGGTCAGTGTGGCGTTCCCCGAAGCGCCCGCCGGCACGGTGACCGGGACCTTGACGTTGGCGCCCTCACCCGGACGCGTCGCCGGGATCGCGGTCCGTGTGGCCGTCCAGCCGCTCGGCACGGTCAGATCGACGGTGCCCGCGCTGCGGGTCACGTCCATCCGGTTGACGACCCGGACCGTCACCTCGGTGCTCGTCCCGGCCTTGAGCGCCGCCGGCGGGGTGATCGTGATGTCGGCGCAGGTGCCGCCGAGCCACTTCAGGTCGAAGGAGGAGTACGTGATGTGCTCGTAGTTGCCCCGTTCGTACAGCAGTCCGAGCCGCCCGTCGGGCAGCCGGGTCAGCGTCGAGTAGGCCGCGGCCCCCGCGTCGACGACCTTCTTGATCGGCCAGGACTTCCCGTTGTCGCAGGACATCTTGACCGTGAGGTTCTTGCGCGACGTGGCCTCGGTGTTGCTGAACAACAGCCAGGACGACTGCGGGTTCGAGGCCGGGGCGTCGGGGGCGTACCGCATGATCGAGCCGTTGTTCGCCGGGTCGGGGAGCTCGGTGTCCTGGACGAACGGGGTGTAGGTGACCCCGCCGTCCTTGGAGTACGCGATCGTCCGGTAGGGCGCCGAGCGGTTGTTGAGCATGATCGTGCCGTCGTTGAGCTCGACGGTCTTGTTCTCGTCGCCGCCGGGCCCGACGGGCGTGCCCATCTTCCAGGTCGCGCCGTGGTCGTCGCTGTACGCGCTGACCGCGTAGTTGGCCCCGTTGTTGCGAATGGCGTACTGCTGGACCAGTCGGCCCTTGTGGGCCCCGTTGCGCAGCTGGATGCCCTCGCCGGACGAGGCGAACATGCCGCCCCACGCCGGGTTCTTGATCTGCTGGGTGATGCGGCGGTGGGTCCAGGTCAGACCGTCGTCGTCCGAGTAGCTGTAGTCGGCCTGCAGGACGTTCGGGTCGCTCTCGTCGTTGCCGGTGGCCGAGCCGAAGAAGCCCTGGTTCACCCCGGCCGCGTAGAACATGAAGATCCGGCCGGTGGTCCGGTCGACGAGCAGGCTCGGGTCCCCGTATCCCTGGGGCGCGGCGTCCTTGCGGACCACCTGCTGCGCCTGCCAGGTCGTACCGCCGTCGGTGCTGCGCCGCAGTACGACGCCGATGTTGGACGGCAGGTCGCCGAGGGTCGGGCGGGCGTCGTACGCCGCCAGCACGGTGCCCTTGACCGAGGTGGTCAAGGCCGGGATCCGGTAGTAGGGGGAGCCCACGCCGTTGACGGTCAGGTCCTGGGAGGTGAGCGTGCCGGGGGCGGGTGACGCGGCCTGGGCGGTACCGGTCGTGGTGGCCACCAGGAGGGCGGCACCGAGCAGGGCGACAGGAACGGTTCTCTTCATGGACGATCTCTCTTCTCGGAAGGGGTGGGGCTTCTCGAAGGGCGGAGACGGACGAAGGCGCCGGGCTACGGGACGTTCAGGGAGCAGACCGCGCTGCTCGCGTCGAAGATCCGCAGATCCTTGATCATCTTGAGCGCGATGCGGTGGTGGCCCCGTTCGTTGGGGTGGAGCCCGTCGCTGAGCAGGGACAGGGGGACCTGGCCGCCGTTGCCGCTCAGCCAGTCGTTGTAGTGGTCGACGAAGGCGGCCTTCTCCTGCGCCGCGACCTCGCCCATGACCCGCGCGTACTGCGAGAGGTTCACCCGGCCCGGCCACTTCGCCGGATCCACCGGGTTGGGCGACTGGAGCACCGGCACGGGGGAGCCGGGCAGAGCGCGTACGGAGCGAACGAGCGAGACGAGGTTGGCCCGGTAGGCGTCGAGGCCCAGTCCGGACGTCGCGATGTCGTTCGTGCCGATCATGATCGAGACGACGTGCGGCGAGAAGGTGGTGACCCGCTCCCCGAACTGCGCCACGAGTTCGGCGCTGGTCGCGCCGCTCACCCCGGAATCGACCATGAAATCGCGGTTCTTCGGCTTGCCCAGCTCCCAGCGCACCCGCTCCATCCAGTGCTCCGGGTAGCTGCGCCAGCCATGGGTGTGCAGCGCCCCGTGGGTGATGCTGTCGCCGGTGACGACCCAGGTGGCCGGGGTGTTGCCGTTGAGGATCGTGGAGATCCGGCCCAGGTCGGCGAGATCGGGGCGGGGGCTCTGCGCGACCAGTTCGGACTCGCTCAGCACCCGGTCCCAGACGGCGGCCCGCTCGATGGTGCCGGTACAGAACCACTCGCCGCCGGGGTGGTCGCTGTCGGTGTTGCGCCCCAGCGCGAGGGCGCTCAACCGGGAGACGTTCCCGAAGAAGGAGTGCTGCGCCGTCTCGAACACGGTGCGCCCGCCCGCGGACAGCCTGGTGCCCGACCCGTCGACGGTGACGGCGACGGTGTGGCGCAGCCCGTCGTCGTACCGTGTCCTGGTCATGACATTAATAAGGACCGCGCCCTTCTCGCGCACGGAGAACTGAAGGGCGCCGCCGCTCAGGTTCAGCGTGATGTTCGAGGAGGGAGCGGTGGGATCCGAGGCGCTGAGCAGCGTCATCGCCTGGTTGTGGCTGGTGGTGCGGAAGGTGACGACGATGGTTCCCGTGGTGAGCGGGGTGAGTGCGCCGACCTGGTTCGACAGATCGACGTACCCGCTGCCGTCCAGGTCCACCGGGGTGTCGTGGTCCAGGACCGGGCCGCTGCCCGGGGTGGCGGCGAAGGCGCGGCCACCGAGCTGGGTGCTCAGGACTGCCGCGCCTGCGGCGAAAAGCATGGATCGTCTGCGCACGGAAGGTGCCTCCGGTCAGGAGTGGCCGGCCTGCCCCGACGGCAGGCCTGCGAACAGTGAGGCCACCCAGGCCAGTTGCTCCCGCTGCTGGTACTCGGCGCCGCCTTCGTGCCCGTTGAACGCGTAGACCGTCACGTCCTTGGGTCCGGCGTAGCCGTTGTAGGCGGTGAAGCAGGTGGAAGGCGGGCAGATGTCGTCCATCATCGCGATGGAGAACAGTGCGGGGGCCGTGGCCCGGGTGGCGAGCAGTGCGGCGTCGAAGTACGACAGGGTGGCGAAGACCGACTCGGTCCGGTCGCGGTGGAGCTTGAGGTATTCGGCGATCTCGGTGAACGGCGGCCGCCCGGAGACCTCGGCCCCACGGCGGAAGTTGCAGAGGAACGGCACGTCCGGCATCACCCCCGCCAGCCCGGGCACGAGCCCCGAGACGGCCAGCGCGATCCCGCCGCCCTGGCTGACTCCGGTCACCACGATCCGCTCCGGATCGATCTCCGGCCGGTCGCGCACCGCGTCGACGCAGCGCACCGCGTCGGTGAACAGCCGCCGGTAGTAGTACGTTTCGGGGCTCTCGATGCCCCGGGTGAGGAAGCCGGGTACGACTCCGGCCGCGCCGCCGTCCGGATCGGCGGTGTCGCCGCCCGCGGCCGACCAGCCCTGGCCGCGGGTGTCCATCAGCAGATGCGCGTAACCGGCCGACGCCCAGAGCAGGTTCTCGTGTGCCAGGCCCCGTCCGCGGCCGTACCCCAGGAACTCCACGACGCAGCCGAGCGGTTCGCTCGCCCCGGCCGGCACCCGCAGCCAGCCGCGCACCGGCTGCCCGGCGAAGCCGGGGACCGTCACGTCGTATGTACGGACCTGGGTGAGCCCGGTGTCCACCGCCGTGAACGAGGGCTTGTCCGCCGCACAGGACCGGGCCTCGTCCAGGGTCCGCGACCAGAAGGCGTCGAAGTCCGCCGGAACGGGAAGCGTGGGCCGGTAGTCGCGGCAGTCCGCGAGCGAGAGGTCCGTGAACGGCATGGAGGTGCCCTCCTGGGGGCGCAGCGGGAAGTGCCGGGTGCGAGGGGGTGCACCGGCCATCAGACAGAAGACGTCAGATGTCCTGTCGGCACACGGACCCTAGGCACCCACCCAGGTGGGCGTCAAGGGTCCGTTCCGCCGGTCCTGCCGACTCCGGATCGTCCGGGCGGGCGGCTCCGGATGGTCCGGGCGGGCGGCTCAGCCCCGGGCGCGGGCCTCGGAGATCCGGCGCCTGACCGGGGCGTAGTGCTCGCCGAGCGCCTTGATGAACCCGTCGATGTCGCCGGCCCGGGCGGCGTCCACGATGGCCTGGTGGGCGGCGATCGTCTCCGTCTCGTCGCTGTGCGTGAAGCCGTCCAGGTGCGGTGCGACGATCGCGTACACGTCCCAGAAGGCCATCGACAGCTGGCCGATCAGATCGTTGTCGAGCGGCGCCACGAGCAGGGCGTGGAAGGCGCGGTCGGCGGCGACGAAGCCGTGCCCGTCCTGGGCCCCGGTCGCCCGCATCGTGGCCACCAGGCCGTCCAGGGCGTCCAGCTGTTCCGCGGTGAGCAGCGAGACGATCCGGTCGGCCCGCCCGCGCTCGAAGAGCTCGCGCACGTCGACCAGGTCGGACATCACCTGGAAGTCGTCGTCGGGCGAGAGCAGCCCGCGGAAGGTGAGGCTCTCCACCAGGGCGGACAGGCTCAGCCGGCCGACGTAGGTGCCGTGTCCGTGCCTGACCTCCACGATGTCCAGCGCGTTGAGGATCTTGACGGCCTCGCGGACGCTGGAGCGGCTGGCGCCGAGCGCCTCGCAGAGGGCGGGCTCCGTGGGCAGCGGGTCTCCGGGACGAAGTCTCTTCTCGAGGATGTACCGCTTGATGCCGTCGACGACTTCCTGCCGGAGCAGCTGTCGCCCGGGCCTCGTTCCGGACATATGTGAACTCCCCACCTCTTGACCCCCATCGATTGTCAAGCTACGTTCCCACGCTATCAAGGCATCAGACATCTGACGTCTGATGCGTAAGGATCCACGGTCTCCCGTGGGCCTGTGCCGGACCCACCGTTCTTACCCCTGACGCCCCACCTCAAGTCCCTGGAGGACCCGTGCCCGAGCTGAGATCAGCCGGTGTCGAGCGCCGCACCTTCCTGCGTTACACCAGTGCCGTCGGTGCCGCGGCCGCCCTCACGGCGGGCCTTTCCGCGTGCGGAGGCCCGTCCTCGACCTCCGACGGCTCGACGGGCGGGGGCGGCGACACCGGTCTCATCGAGGCCGGTATGTCCTACCCGCTGTCGACGGGCTTCGACCCGATGATCACGTCGGGTGCGACGCCGTACGCCGCCAATATGCACATCTTCGAGGGTCTGGTGGATCTCGATCCGGCAACACTCGTGGCACGGCCCGCGCTCGCCACCGAGATGCCGAAGAAGATCAACGCGACCACCTACCGCGCCACGCTGCGCAAGGGCGCGACCTTCCACGACGGCTCGGCCGTCACCGCCGACGACGTCGTGTTCAGCTTCGAACGCATCCTGGACCCGAAGAACGCCTCGCTGATGGCACAGTTCGTGCCCTTCATCGACACCGTCAAGGCCGTCGACGCCGGCACGGTCGAGTTCAAGCTCAAGTACCCCTTCGCGCTCTTCCCGTCCCGCATCGCCGTGGCCCGGATCGTGCCGAAGAAGATCGTCGAGGCGGACGTCAAGGCGTTCGACGCCAAGCCCGTCGGCTCGGGGCCGTACAAGTTCATCTCGGCGACCCGCGAGGACAAGATCGTCTTCGAGAAGTACGAGAAGTACAACGGCGCCCACCCCGCCAAGGCCAAGAAGATGATCTGGCGCCTCATATCCGACCAGTCGGCCCGGGTCAGCGCCATGCAGTCCGGCCGCGTCCAGGCCATCGAGGACGTCCCCTACATCGACGTGAAGGGGCTCTCCGGCTCGGCGAAGACCGAGTCCGTGCAGTCCTTCGGCCTGCTCTTCCTGATGTTCAACACCGCCGACAAGCGGTTCGCCGACAAGCGGGTCCGTCAGGCCCTGCACTACGCGCTCGACACCGAGAAGATCATCAAGACCGCCATGGTCGGCAACGCCGCGGCCGCCACGGGCTACGTCCCCACGACGCACCCGGACTACCACAAGGCCGCCACCGTCTACACGCACGACGTGGCCAAGGCGAAGAAGCTGCTCGCCGAGGCCGGGGTGAAGGACCTCAAGTTCACCGTCCTGACCACCGACACCGGCTGGGTCAAGGACATCGCCCCGCTGATCAAGGAGAGCTGGGCCGCGGCCGGCATCGAGGCCACCCTCGGCATCGCCCAGTCCGCCGCCCAGTACGCCAAGGTCGACAGCGGTGACTTCGAGGTACTCGTCGCCCCCGGCGACCCCTCCGTCTTCGGCAACGACGTGGACCTGCTGATGCGCTGGTTCTACTACGGCTTCTGGCCGGAGAACCGCTACGGCTGGTCCAAGACCGCCGAGTACAAGAAGGTCAAGCAGCTCCTCGACAAGGCCGCCCAGTCCGGCGACGAGGCGACCCGCAAGCAGCTGTGGGGCCAGATCACCGACGTCCTCTCCGACGAGGTCCCGCTCTATCCGGTCCTGCACCGCAAGCTGCCCACCGCCTGGAACGAGAAGGGCCTCACCGGCTTCAAGCCGCTCCCGACCACCGGACTCTCCTTCCTGGACGTGGCCCGCGCCTGACCCGCGGCCGCCGGATGGTACCCACCCACCACCCGGTACCCCCGCACCTCCCGTCCGGACCGGCACAGGCCTACCACCCGGTCCGGTCCGGACGGGAGACCACAGACCGGCGCCGCTCGCCGCGCGCGCCCGATAACCCGGTCCGGGACACCGAGCACCCCCGGTGCCCCGGACCGGATGACCGCCCAACCGCAAGGAACCCGACGATGGTTGCTTTTCTCCGGCTCGCGCTGCGCCGCGTCGCGATGATGCCGGTGATGATCCTCGGTATCGCGTTGCTCGTCTTCGTGGTGCTGCAGTTCTCGCCGGTCGACCCGGCCTACAACGCGCTCGGGGAGAGCGCCAGCCCTGAGGCCCGGGAGGCCTTCGCCGAGGCCAACGGGCTCAACGACCCGTTGATCGTGCGCTACTTCCACTTCCTCGGCCAACTGATCCACCTCGATCTCGGGTCGACCGTCCCGCCGAGCCAGCCCGTGATCGACCGGATCACCGCCGCCTTCCCGCTCACCCTCCAGCTCACCATCCTCGGGCTCGTCATCGCCATCGTCCTCGCCGTCCTCGGCGGCGTTTTGGGCGCGATGTACCGGGACCGCTGGCCCGACCAGCTCTTCCGGGTCCTGTCGATGGCCGGGGTCGCCATCCCGTCCTTCTGGCTCGGCGTCCTGCTCATCCAGCAGTTCGCCCTGAACACCCAGATCTTCCCGACCGGCGGATACACCAACATCGCCGACTCGTTCGGCGGCTGGCTCAAGACGATGATCCTGCCCGCCGTCTCGCTCGCGGTGCCCGTCGCCGCCTCGCTCGCCCGCCTGATCCGCACGTCGATGGTCACCGAACTGGACCGGGACTACGTGCGCACCGCCCAGGGCAACGGCCTGCCGGTGTTCCTGGTCATCCGCTCCGTCCTGCGCAACGCGCTCGTCACCCCGCTCACCGTGCTCGGCGTCAAGGTCGGCTACCTGCTCAGCGGTGCCGTCGTCATCGAAGCGATCTTCGACCTGCCCGGCATGGGCAAACTCATCCTCGAAGGTGTCACCGGAGGCGACATGGCCCTGGTCCAGGGCACCGTACTGACCATCGCCATCGCGTTCCTGGTGGTCAACGTCATCGTCGACCTGCTCTACCTGCTGGTCAACCCGCGCATCAGGACGGTGTGACATGTTCGCCACGGGCCGTCTGGCCAAGAAGCTCTCCCGACCGGGCGTCGCCTTCCGCGCCCTCCCGGTCACCTCCCGCGTCGCCCTCGGCGTCCTGATCGTCGTCATCCTCGGCGCCGTTCTCGCCCCCCTGCTCACCCAGGACCCCCTGACCACGGGCACCCCGGTCCAGGCCCCGAGCGGCGAGCACTGGTTCGGCACCGACCGGGCCGGACGCGACGTGTTCGCCCGTGTCCTGCACGGCTCGCGCTACTCGCTGGTCATCGGCCTCGGCGCGACCGCGTGCGCCCTGGTGGCCGGGTCCCTGCTCGGCTCGTTCGCCGCCACCTCGCGCAAGCTCGGCGACGAATCCGTCATGCGCACCCTCGACGTCGTCATGTCGTTCCCGCCGATCGCGCTCGCGGCCGTCCTCGTCGCCGTGTTCGGCACCAGCATCCCGGTGATCATCTTCACGATCGCCTTCGTGTACACCCCGTCGCTGGCCCGAGTGGTCCGCGCCAATGTCCTCTCTCAGTACGGCGAGGACTACGTCGCCGCGGAGAAGGTCATCGGCGCCCGGCGCGGCTACATCGTGCTCAAGCACGTCGCCGTCAACTGCATGGCCCCGGTCATGGTCTTCGCGACCGTCATGGTCGCCGAGGCCATCATCTTCGAGGCCAGCCTCTCCTTCATCGGCGCCGGTGTGCAGGACCCCGACCCCAGCTGGGGCAGCGTCCTCGCGTACGGCCGGCAGATCCTGCTGGCCGGTGGCTGGTGGGCCACGTTCTTCCCCGGCCTCGCCCTGCTGATCACCGTCCTCGCGCTGAACATCCTCTCCGAGGGCCTCACCGACGCCTCCGCCGCGCCCAAGAGCGCCCGCGCCGCCGTCGACCCCACCGCCGCCACCGCGCCGGACCCGGTCGAGGCCGCCGCCACCGTCGACATCGACGCCGCGCTCACCAAGCTCGCGGAGCACATCAACGCCACCGAGCCCACCATCACCCCGGTCCGCGCCGACGCCGACGAACTCCTCGTCGTCCGCGACCTGGCGATCCGCTTCCCGGACCGCTACGGCGAGATACCCGTCGTGGACAAGCTGAACTTCACCGTCCACGAGGGCGAGACCCTCGGCCTGGTCGGCGAGTCCGGCTGCGGCAAGTCCATCACCAGCCTCGCCGTCATGGGCCTCCTCGCCCGCAACGCCGAGGTCAGCGGCGAGATCCTCTACCGAGGCCGGGACCTGCTGAAGCTCCCGCCCAAGGAACGCCGCGCCCTGATGGGCCCCGAGATCGCGATGGTCTACCAGGACGCGCTCTCCTCCCTCAACCCCTCCGTGCTTGTCGGCACCCAGCTCAAGCAGCTGACCTCGCGCGGCGGCACGAAGACGCCCGCCGAGCTCCTGGAGCTCGTCGGCCTCTCGCCCGAGCGGACCCTGCGCAGCTACCCGCACGAGCTCTCCGGCGGCCAGCGCCAGCGCGTGCTCATCGCCATGGCCCTGTCCCGCAGCCCGCGCCTCCTGATCGCGGACGAGCCGACCACCGCCCTGGACGTCACCGTCCAGGCCCAGGTCGTCGAACTCCTCATCCGGCTCCGCGACGAGCTCGGCTTCGCCATGGTGCTGGTCTCGCACGACCTCGCCCTCGTCGGCGACCTCTCCCACCGGGTCGCCGTCATGTACGCGGGACGGCTCGCCGAGGTCGGCGACACCCGGTCGGTCCTCACCGACCCCACCCACCACTACAGCCGCGGACTTCTCGGCTCCGTGGTCTCCCTGGAGGCCGGCGCCGAGCGGCTCCACCAGATCCGCGGCGTCGTGCCCGCACCCCAGGGCTTCGGCGCGGGATGCCGCTTCGCCGGCCGTTGCGGTGCGGCGACCGACCTCTGCCGCACCACCACCCCCGCACTCACCGCGCGCGGCACGGCGAAGGACCACGGCTTCGCCTGCCACCACCCGGCCGAGGCGGCCGCGAAGAAGCTGGAAGGGAGCGCCCTGTGATCAGGCTCAACGGCGTTCACGTACGCCACAAGGCACGCAGCGGAGGTCTCTTCAGCCGCGACGCCGTGCACGCGCTGACGGACGCCACGCTGGAGGTCAAGCGCGGCGAGATCGTCGGCCTGGTCGGCGAGTCGGGCTGCGGCAAGTCGACGATGGCGCGGGTGCTGACCGGCCTCCAGAAGCCGACCGAGGGCGAGGTCCTCTTCCACGGCCGCGACCTGTGGGAGATGTCGGGCGCCGAGCGCCGGAAGGACTTCGGCTCCGCCGTCGGCGTCGTCTTCCAGGACCCGTCCACCGCCCTCAACCCCCGGCTCACGGTCCGCCAGATCCTGCGCGACCCGCTCGACGTGCACCGCCGAGGCACCCGCGAGGAGCGCGAGGCCCGCGTCGAGGAACTCCTCGACCTGGTCGGCCTCCCCGCCCACACCATGGCCGCGCTGCCCGGACAGCTCTCCGGCGGCCAGCGCCAGCGCGTCGCCATCGCCCGCGCCCTGGCCCTGGAACCCGAGCTGATCGTCGCCGACGAACCCACCTCCGCGCTCGACGTCTCGGTCCGCGCCCAGGTCCTCAACCTTCTCGTGGACCTGCGTGAACGCCTGGGCCTCGGCATGGTGTTCATCTCGCACGACATCCAGACCGTGCGCTACCTCGCCGACCGCATCGCCGTCCTCTACCTCGGCCGCATCGTCGAGGAGGGGCGCGCCGCCGACGTGGCGGGCAGCCCCCGCCACCCGTACACCGAGGCCCTGCTCTCCGCCACGCCCAGCCTGCTGGAGACGACGGAGCGCATCGTGCTCWCCGGCCCGGTGCCCTCCGCCACCAACCCGCCGCCCGGCTGCCCCTTCAGCACCCGTTGCTGGAAGGCCGACGACGCGTGCTCCACGGTCTTCCCGGCGGAGACCTTCGGGTCCGGCGAACACCGCTGGCACTGCGTCCACCCCCAGACCCCCGCGTCCCTCCCACGGCCTCGTCGGGCTCGACCGGCGGCCGGACCGCGACGGCGGGTGTCTCGGCCGCCACCTCGGCGGCGGCGGCCGGACCGCTCTCGCCGATCCCCGCATCGCCCAGCGCCTCCCGGTAGCGGCAGAGCCGGAGCCGGTGCCATCGCCCCCCGCCGCGCCGCCCGCGCCTCCTGAGCCGCCGGCGCCCGCCGAGACACCCGCCGATGCGGCCGCCGAGACACCCGCCGAGGCGCCCGCCGAGGTGGCGGCCGAGACACCCGCCGTCGCGGTCCGGCCGCCGGTCGAGCCCGACGAGGCCGTGCCGCCGCTGCCCCGGCGCCCGGTCGTCGAGCGGACCTCCGACACGGCTCCGCCCGAACCCGACCCGGAGCCGGCCCCCGTCCCCGAGGCGCCGGCGCCTCGCCCGCCGGCCGGCCACGTGGGCGCACGACCGCCCACGTACGACGCCGAGCCCACCGCGCTGCCCGAGAGCGACCCGCGCGCACTGGACGGCCTCGTCGCCGACACGGTGCTCGACGGCGCCCGGTACGGCACGTACACCCTGCGGGCCGCCTCCGTGCGGGGCGACTCCGCCCGCTTCCGGGGCGAACCCCGGCGCGACGCGCTGCTGACCGCACGGTTCGGCACCGCGGAGGCCGCGCTCGTCCTGGTCGCCGTCGCGGGCGGTGCCCGGTCCGCCGAGAACGGGCATCTGGCCGCGGCCGACGCCTGCCGCTGGATCGCCGAAGCCGTCGGACGCAGCCACGCCCGCCTCTCCGACGACATAAGAGCGGGCCGTCGCGCCGACCTCAAATCGGGGCTGCACCGGCTGACCGACCGCGGTTACGGCAAGCTGCGTGCCCGCGCCGCCGAACTCGGCCGTGAACCGCACGAGTACACGGTGGGGCTGCGCTGTCTCCTGCTGTCCGCCGACCCCGAATGCCGCACCCGGGTCTTCTTCGGGGTGGGCGGCGGCGGGCTGTTCCGGCTGCGGGACGGCAGTTGGCACGACCTCGAACCGATCGTGCCGCAGGCGGGCGCGGTCACCGGTGAGGCCGTGGTCGGCTTCGGTTCGCCGGTGCCCGAGAGCGGGCCCGAGGGCGACCGGCTGACCATGGACCTGGGGGTCACCACGGCCCCGGCCCCGTACATCGAGGAACCGGTCCCGCCGCCCGCCGAGCCGTTCCGCTTCCGTGCGTCGGTCGCCCGGCCGGGCGACACCCTGTTGCTGTGCAGCCCGGGTCTCGCCGAGCCGATGCGCGGCGAGCCGGCCCTCGCCGCGGAACTCGCCGAGCGCTGGTCACCGGCCGGTGCGCCCGGCCTCGGGGCGTTCCTCGCCGACACCCAGTTGCGGGTGAAGGGGTACGCCGACGACCGGACGGCGGTCGGCGTCTGGGAGGCGTAACCGCCCGGGCCATGGGTTGATGGACTCCGGAGAACCCGGCCGGCGGGGGTTTCGCGCCACGGGATCCGGACAGCCGATCGTGCACGGAGCACAGGCAGAGGGAGTGCGCACCCATGGCCAAGCAGAACGTGTCGGAGCAGTTCGTCGACATCCTCGCCCGGGCGGGCGTCAAACGCCTGTACGGGGTGGTCGGCGACAGCCTCAACCCGGTCGTCGACGCGATCCGCCGCAATCCCGCCATGGACTGGATCCAGGTGCGGCACGAGGAGACGGCCGCGTTCGCCGCCGGTGCCGAGGCGCAGATCACCGGGGAGCTGGCGGCCTGCGCAGGGTCGTGCGGACCGGGCAACCTGCACCTCATCAACGGCCTCTACGACGCCCACCGCTCCATGGCTCCCGTCCTCGCGCTCGCCTCGCACATCCCGTCGGGCGAGATCGGCCTCGGCTACTTCCAGGAGACCCATCCGGAGCTCCTCTTCCAGGAGTGCAGCCACTACAACGAGATGATCTCCAACCCGCAGCAGATGCCGAGGCTGCTCCAGACGGCGATCCAGCACGCGATCGGGCGGGGCGGCGTCGCCGTCGTCTCGATGCCGGGCGACGTGGCCTCCCGGCCCGCGCCGGAGAAGTCCGTCGAGCACGCCCTGGTCACCTCGCGGCCCTCCGTGCGTCCGGGCGACGCGGAGATCGAGAAGCTCTGCCGGATGGTCGACGAGGCCAAACGGGTGACGCTGTTCTGCGGCAGCGGTACGGCGGGCGCGCACGCCGAGGTGATGGAGTTCGCCGAGCGGGTGAAGGCCCCGGTGGGCCACGCGCTGCGTGGCAAGGAGTGGATCCAGTACGACAACCCGTACGACGTCGGCATGAGCGGACTGCTCGGCTACGGCGCCGCGTACGAGGCCACGAACGAGTGCGATCTGCTGATCCTGCTCGGCACGGACTTCCCGTACAACGCCTTCCTGCCCACCGACGTGAAGATCGTCCAGGTCGATGTGCGCCCCGAACACCTGGGCCGCCGCTCCAAGCTCGATCTCGCGGTCTGGGGCGATGTCCGCGAGACGCTGCGCTGTCTGACGCCGCGGGTGAAGGCCAAGAGCGACCGCAAGTTCCTCGACCGGATGCTCAAGAAGCACGCGGACGCGCTGGAGGGTGTGATCAGCGCGTACACCCGCAAGGTCGACAAGCACGTTCCGATCCATCCGGAGTACGTGGCCTCGGTCCTGGACGAACTCGCGGACGAGGACGCGGTGTTCACTGTCGACACCGGCATGTGCAACGTCTGGGCCGCCCGCTATCTGACGCCGAACGGCAAGCGGCGGGTGATCGGCTCGTTCAGCCACGGCTCGATGGCGAACGCGCTGCCGCAGGCGATCGGCGCCCAGTTCACCGACCGGAACCGGCAGGTCGTGTCGATGTCCGGGGACGGCGGGTTCACCATGCTGATGGGGGACTTCCTGACCCTCGTCCAGTACGACCTGCCGGTGAAGGTCGTTCTGTTCAACAACTCCTCGCTGGGCATGGTCGAGCTGGAGATGCTGGTCGGAGGGCTGCCGTCGTTCGGCACGACCAACAAGAACCCGGACTTCGCGGCCGTCGCGCGGGCCTCGGGGGCGTACGGCGTCCGCGTCGAGAAGCCCAAGCAGCTGGAGAGCGCCCTCAAGGACGCCTTCAAGCACAAGGGCCCGGCCCTCGTCGACATCGTCACCGATCCGAACGCGCTCTCCATCCCGCCGAAGATCAGCGCC
This sequence comes from Streptomyces sp. OR43, assembly GCF_008042275.1. Lineage (GTDB taxonomy): Bacteria > Actinomycetota > Actinomycetes > Streptomycetales > Streptomycetaceae > Streptomyces. The sequence goes on from NZ_RDBK01000043.1 coordinate 4,274,184, forward strand.
GACATGGTGACCGGCTTCGCGCTCTCTGCCAGCAAGATCGTGCTGGACGGCGGCGTGGGCAGGATGGTCCAGATGGCCCGGTCCAACCTGCGCAACGTGCCCCGCCCGTAGGGCGCCGGGACGGCCAGCTGACGGAGCGTCAAAGGACGGTCCTTGACGTCCCCTTGGCGACCTCAGAGCAATGTGACATATTACTGACGTGTTCACGAGACAGCCTTTGGATGTGGTCGTCGTCGGCGCCGGAGTGGTCGGTGCCGCCTGCGCGTACTACGCCGCCCGGTCCGGACTCAACGTCGCCGTGGTGGACGGCGGACCGGTCGCCGGCGGCACCACCGGAGCGGGTGAGGGCAACCTCCTCGTCTCCGACAAGGTGCCCGGGCCGGAGCTGGACCTTGCGCTCCTGTCCGCCGCGCTCTGGCGCGAACTGGCGCAGGAACTGCCCCGCGCGATCGAGTTCGAGCAGAAGGGCGGCCTGGTCGTCGCGGCGGGTCCCGAGTCGCTGGCCACCCTGACCGCGACCGCTGCCGGGCAACTGGCGGCAGGGGTACGGGCCACCGCCGTGGCGGCGGACGAACTCGGCTCACTCGAACCGCACTTGGCGCCTGGCCTCGCCGGCGGCTTCCTCTATCCGCAGGATGCCCAGGTCCAGCCGGCCCTGGCGGCGGCCCATCTCGTCCGCGCGGCCCGCGACGCCGGAGCGAGCCTCCACTCCGGACAGGCGGTCACGGCCGTGCTCAGGAGGCCGACGGGCGCGGTGCGCGGCGTACGGACCGCCGCGGGCGATCTGCTCGCCCCGGCGGTGGTCAACGCGACGGGCGTACGGGGCGGCGAACTGGCGGCCCTGGCAGGCGTGGAGCTGCCCGTGCTTCCCCGGCGCGGCTTCGTCCTGGTGACCGAGCCGCTGCCCCGGCTGATCCGGCACAAGGTGTACGCGGCGGAGTACGTGGCCGACGTGTCGAGCACATCGGCCGCCCTGCAGACCTCACCCGTGGTGGAAGGCACACCGGCAGGCCCCGTCCTCATCGGCGCCAGCCGCGAACGGGTGGGATTCGACCGGACGTTGTCCGTTCCGGTGGTCAGCCGGCTGGCCGCGGCGGCGGCCGCGCTCTTCCCGGTGCTGGCCGACGCCCGGGTACTGCGGACCTACCACGGCTTCCGCCCTTACCTGCCCGACCACCTGCCCGCGATCGGGCCCGACCGCCGGGTGCCCGGCCTCTTCCACGCCTGCGGTCACGAGGGCGCGGGGATCGGACTCGCACCCGCCACCGCCGCGCTGGTCACCGCCGCGATCCGGGGCGAGGAACCAGCCCTGGACCCGGAGCCGTTCCGCCCGGACCGGTTCGACGCGGCGCCCCGGACCGGCACCGGCGGCTGAGGCCGCCGCCGTGCCGCCGTACGCCCCGAGATGCCCGCTGACGGGCCGGACCGACCGGCCGACGACTGAGCAGGAGCCCTGGTGAGACGTCCCCGCATACGCCCGGCCGGACGGACCCCGGCCACCCTGGCCGGAGCCGGCCCCGGCCCCGCCTTCGAGTTCACCTTCGACGGACGACCCGTCCGGGCCCTGCCCGGCCAGAGCATCGCGGCCGCCCTCTGGGCCGCCTCCGTCCTCACCTGGCGCACCACCCGGGTGAACGGACGGCCACGGGGCGCCTTCTGCGGGATCGGCTCCTGCTTCGACTGCCTGGCCACCGTCAACGGTGAGCCCAACCGGCGCGCCTGCCTGCTCCCCGCCCGCCCCGGCGACGTCGTCACCCCGCAGGAAGGGAACGGACATGCCGGCCCCGTCCGCTGACCGGCCCGCCGCCCGGCCGGAGCGCACCGAACTCGCCGTCGTGGGCGCCGGACCCGCCGGTCTCGCCGCTGCCGTCACCGCGGCCGACGGCGGACTCGACGTGGTCCTGCTCGACGCCGCGGACGCACCGGGCGGCCAGTACTACCGCGCCCCCGCACCCGGCCTCGGCGCCACCCGGCCCGAGGCGCTGCACCACGGCTGGGCGCAGTTCGCCGCCCTCGCCGCGCGGCTCGACCGGCACCGCACGGCGGGCCGGATCCGCCACCTCACCGGACACCACGTCTGGGCCGTGGAGCGGAGCGGGGCGGACCGGACGCTGCACGCCGTCACCGGACCCGACGGACGCGACGGCGCCACCACCCTCGACGCACGCCGCCTGCTGATCGCGACCGGCTCCCACGAGCGCCAACTCCCGTTCCCGGGCTGGACTCTGCCCGGCGTCGTCGGAGCCGCCGGGGCCCAGGCCATGCTGAAGTCGGGCCTGGTGCTCCCGGGCCGCCGCATCGTCGTCGCCGGCAGCGGCCCCCTGCTCCAGGCCGTCGCCGTCTCCCTCGCCAGGGCGGGCGCCCGGGTCCCCGCCCTGGTCGAGGCCTCCGGCTACGGGGCGTACGGGCGGGCACCGCTGGTGCTGGCCGCCAACCCCGGCCGGCTCGCGGAAGGCGCCCGCCACGGCGCCGCGCTGGCCCGCCACCGGATCCGGCCGCTGACGCACCGGGCGGTCACCGCCGTGCACGGCACCGACCGGGTGGAGGGGGTCACGGTCAGCCGGCTGGACCGCGACTGGCGCCCGCTGCCCGGGACCGGGCGCCGCATCGACTGCGACGTCCTGGCCGTCGGGCACGGTCTGGTGCCCCAGCTCGACCTCGCGGTGGGGATCGGGTGCGCCACCCGGTGCGGCGCGGACGGTTCGGCAGCGCTGGCGCTCGACGACGAACTGCGCACCACCGTGCCCGGAGTCTGGGCCGCCGGCGAGACCGGCGGCATCGGCGGCGTCCATCTCGCCCTGACCGAGGGCGAACTCGCCGCCCGCTCCGTGATCGCGGACGCCCGCGGCGGCCCGGGCACGGCCCGTACCGCGGCGCTGCTCCGGTCCCGGCGCCGGATGCGCGCCTTCGCCGCACTCATGGGCGCCGTCCACCGGCCCGGCCCCGGCTGGGCCGACTGGACGGCGGCCGACACCGAGGTCTGCCGGTGCGAGGAGGTCACCGCCGGCGCGATCCGCACCGCTGTCGGGGAACTCGGTGCGGGGGACAGCCGCACGGTCAAACTCCTCACCCGGGCCGGCATGGGCTGGTGCCAGGGCCGGACGTGCGGATTCGCCGTGCGCGAACTCGCCGGCTGCGCCACGGACACCGGGGCCCCCGACCGCCGGCCGCTCGCCTGCCCCGTTCCCCTGTCCGTACTCGCCCGTGCCGACCGCCCCGAGGACGCGTGAGCACGCACACCGCGCCCGCGCCCTCGCCGCCCCCTTCCTTCGTCCCACCTATCGAGGAGCTTTCATGACCACGAACACGCCCGCACGCACCAGCCCCTGGCGGGGCGTCATGGTCGCCACCCCGCTCACCCTGCGCGAGGACCGGTCGATCGACTTCGACGCGTACGCCGCACATGTGCGCGACCTCGTCGCCGCGGGCTGCGACGGCGTGGTGCCCAACGGCTCACTGGGGGAGTACCAGACGCTCACGGACCGGGAGCGCGACGAGGTCGTCCGGGTCGCCGTCGAGGCGGCCGGGGACGGGGCCAGGGTGATGCCGGGGGTCTCCGCGTACGACAGCACCCAGTCGCGGCGCCGCGCCGAACAGGCGGCCGAGGCGGGCGCCGGCTCCGTCCTGCTCCTGCCGCCCAACGGATACGCCTGCGACGACGAGGCGGTCCGCGCGCACTACGCGGAGGTCGCCTCGGCGGGCCTGCCGGTCGTCGCGTACAACAACCCGTACGACACCAAGGTCGACCTGACACCGCGGCTGCTCGCCCGGCTCCACGCGGAGGGTTCCATCGTGGCCGTCAAGGAGTTCAGCGGGGACGTCCGCAGAGCCTACGAGATCGCCGAGGAGGCGCCGGGGCTCGACCTTCTGGTCGGCGCCGACGACGTGCTGCTGGAGCTCGCGCTCGCCGGGGCCGTCGGCTGGATCGCGGGCTGCCCCAACATGCTGCCCGCCGGCTGCGTCGCGCTGTACCGGGCCGCCGTGTCCGGGGACCTGGATACGGCGCTGCCGCTGTACCGACGGCTGCACCCGCTGCTGCGCTGGGACTCCAAGCCCGAGTTCGTCCAGGCCATCAAGGCGTCGATGGACATCGTCGGCCGGCACGGCGGCCCCACCCGGCCGCCGCGCACGCCGCTCGACGCCGCCTCCCTGGCCGCCGTGCGGGCGGCCACCGAGAAGGCCCTCGCCGAGGGCCTCGACTGAACCTCCCGCCCTGCCCTTCCCCGCCTTCCGCACCACTCGTCCGAACCTTCCGAACCTCCCGCGCCATCCGTCCGAACCTTCCGAACCTCCCGCACCACCCATCGCCACAGCAGAAGCCGGCCGGCCGCAGTGTCGTCGCGGACCGGCCGGACGACCGAGGGGGACCCATGCGCACGCGTCACATCTTCCACGCCGTCGACTCGCACACCGAGGGCATGCCGACCCGGGTGATCACCGGCGGCATCGGCACGCTGCCCGGCGCCACCATGGCCGAGCGCCGTGCCCACTTCATGGCGCACCGGGACGCGGTGCGCACCCTGCTGATGTACGAGCCGCGCGGTCACGCCGCCATGAGCGGGGCGGTGCTCCAGCCACCGACGCGCCCCGACGCCGACTTCGGGGTCCTGTTCATGGAGGTCTCCGGCTGTCTGCCGATGTGCGGGCACGGCACCATCGGGGTGGCCACCGTCCTGGTCGAGACCGGCATGGTGGAGGTCACCGAACCGGTCACCACCGTGCGGCTGGACACCCCCGCCGGACTGGTGAGCGTCGATGTGCGGGTGGAGGACGGGGCCGCCACCTCCGTCACGCTCACCAACGTGCCGGCCTTCAGCGCCGGCCTCGGGCTCACGGCGAAGGTCCCGGGATACGGCACCGTGCCGTACGACCTCGCGTACGGCGGCAACTTCTACGCGATGGTCCATCTGGACGACCTGGGCCTGCCGTTCGACCGGTCGCGCAAGGGCGACCTGCTGGCCGCCGGGCTGGCCCTGATGGACGCGGTCAACGCCGCCGACCGCCCGGTCCACCCGCTCGACCCGGACATCCACGGCCTCAAGCACGTCCAGCTGATCGCCCCGGGCTCGGACGCCGCCCGCTCGCGGCACGCCATGGCCATCCACCCCGGCTGGTTCGACCGCTCGCCGTGCGGCACCGGTACCTCCGCGCGCATGGCCCAGCTGCACGCGCGCGGGGAACTGCCCCTGGAGACCGACTTCGTCAACGAGTCCTTCATCGGCACGGAGTTCACCGGCCGACTGGTCGCCGAGACCACCGTGGGACCGCTGCCCGCCGTCGTGCCCACCGTCACGGGCCGCGCCTGGATCACCGGGACCGCGCAGTACTTCCTCGACCCGGCCGACCCGTTCCCCGAGGGGTTCCTGTTGTGACCCGTCAAGTCCGGGGGCGGACAACGTCACCTGATTCCTTCGAGGATGCCCGGCCTTCAGGCTGGGGGAATCGGAGTCCTGCGGAGCAGGGCAGAAGAACCGAATCGCCGTCAGGGCGATTCGGCGCCCGCCACGGCGGCGTCACGCTCGACCTCCAGGCGGTAGACGATCTCGGAGTTGAGGGACCGGCGGGCGGACTTGGCCTGAGCGGCCAGCCACTCATGCAGGTCGGCGGGCAGGCGGAGAGCCGGCGTGAAGCTGGCCCGGTACCAGAAGCAGATGGCGAGGCGGAAGCCGGCACGGGGGAAGGCCGCGTCGAAGGGCTACCGGACGGCGTCCCGCGCGGCGGCCAAGGTGCACAAGAAGGTTGCCCGGCAGCGGCAGGACACCGGCCGGAAGTGGGCCAAGACGGTCGTGCGTGACTTCGACCAGCTGGCCGTCGAGGACTTCAAGCCGAAGTTCCTCGCGAAGTCCACGATGGCCCGCAAGGCTGCCGACGCCGCGATCGGCGCGACCAGGACCGCGCTGACCGAGATGGCCCGCAAGCACGGCCGTATCGTGCACCTCGTGCACCCGGCCCACACCACGATGGACTGCGCACGGTGCGGTGCGAGAGCCAAGCACGCACTCCCCCTCTCCGAAAGAACGTACGCGTGCACCGCGTGCGGAGCCGTGTCCCCCCGGGACAAGAACTCCGCCCACGTGATGCTCGTCGGGCAGGTCTCAACCCGGCTGGTGCCGACTCCGGAAGCCCTCCGGGAGCGCCGCTCCCAGAGGCAGCCTGAGCCAGGAATCCCCCTGCTTCAGCTGGGGGAGGATGTCAAATTGTATTCTTGGGCTCCGCACGGTCCTGGAGGAACAGACATGGCCCGCCTGACGTCGCTCAATGTGATCTCGGCGCAGGAGCATCTGCGCGACCAGGTGGCGCACGCGCTGCGGGCCGCGCTCATCTCCGGCGAACTGAAGCCCGGGACCGTCTACTCCGCGCCCGCGCTCGCCTCCGAGTTCGGGGTCTCCGCGACGCCCGTCCGTGAGGCGATGCTCGACCTGGCCCGGGAGGGCCTGGTCGAGGCCGTCCGCAACAAGGGTTTCCGGATCACCGAACTCACCGAACAGGACCTCGACGACTTCACCGAACTCCGCGCCATGATCGAGGTCCCCACCGTGGGCCGGATTGCCCGGATGGGCCTCACCCAGGAGTTGGAGGCACTGCGGCCCGTCGCGCTGGAGATCGTCGAGGCCGCCCGGCGGCACGACATCCTGGGATACCTGGAGGCGGACCGCCGCTTCCACCTCGCCCTGCTGGCGCTGGCCGGGAACCGCCGGCTGGTCGAGGAGGTCGGTGAACTGCGCAAGCGATCCCGGCTGTTCGGGCTGAACCGCCTTGCCGAGTCGGGCCAGTTGATCGCCTCCGCTCAGGAGCACGTACAGCTGCTGGACCTGGTGGCCGCCGGTGACGCGCCGGGGGCCGAGGCCTGCATGCTCGCCCATATGTCGCATGTCCGCTCGCTGTGGGCCGACGAAAAGCCCTGAGCCGTGCGGTGGAGGGTGAAGCGCCGAGCCCCGCGGCGGCAGCTGAAGCGCTGAGTTGTGCGGCGGCGGCTTGAAGCCCCGTGCCGCGCGACGGCGGCTGAGGCACTGAGCCGTGCGACGAAGGCTGCCTCCTCCTGCCCGGGGGCGGCAGCCTTCGCGCGCTCAGCCGTCCAGCAGCGCCGCCATCCAGGCCTCGACCCCGTCCGGGGTGCGGGGGAGCGCGGATGACATGAGGCGGGCGCCGTCTCCGGTGATCACGAGGTCGTCCTCGATCCTGACGCCGTTGCCCCGGAGCGAACGCGGCAGCGTTTCGTCGTCCGGCCGGAGGTACAGCCCCGGACCCACGGTCAGGACCTGTCCCGCCTCCAGGACACCGTCCGGGTAGATCCCGGCGCGGGCCCGCGCGCAGTCGTGCACGTCCATGCCGAGCATGTGGCCGGTGCCGCACAGGGTGTAGCGGCGGTGGAGGCCGTTCTCGGGGGCGAGCGCTTCCTGCGCGGGGACCGCGAGTACGCCCCAGTCGTGCAGGCCCTCGGCGATGACCCGCATCGCGGCGTCGTGGAAGTCGTGGAAGCGGGCGCCCGGCCGCAGCGCGGCGATGCCCGCGTCCTGTGCGGCCAGCACCAGTTCGTACACGGCGCGTTGGACGGGGGTGAAGGCGCCGGACAGCGGGATCGTGCGGGTGAGGTCGGCCGTGTAGAGGGAGTCGGTCGCCACACCCGCGTCCAGCAGCAGCAGTCGCCCGCGCTCCAGCGGGCCGTCGTTGCGGGTCCGGCGCAGCACGCACGCGTGGTCGCCGGCGGCCACCACGGTCGGAAAGCCCGGGCCGTTGCCTTCGAGCCGGGCCCGCAGCCCGAAGACCCCCTCCACCCGGCGCTCCCCGCGCGGGTCGGCGATCGCCTGCGGAAGGCAGCGGACGACGTCCTCGAACCCGGCGGTCGTCGCGTCGACGGCGCGCTGCAACTGGGCCTGCTCCCATGAGTCCTTGACGAGCCGGAGCTCGTCGATCACGGCGTCGAGCCCGGCCGGTGCGGACCGGAGGGCGGGCAGCCGGCGGGCGTCCCCGAGCCACGCGTCGACGGACGGGTCCACGCCGGTGAGGACCCGGGTCGGGGGCTGGGTGCCCGTCAGGAGCTTGTCCCACGCGTCCCGGTGCTCGCACCGGATGCCGGTGAGCGCGGTGGCCTCGGCCAGGCCCGGTCTGCGGCCCACCCAGAACTCCCCGTGCCCGCGGTCGCGGTGGAAGTCCTGGCCGCTGCGGGGCGAGCCGGGTCTCATGTACAGGACCGCCTCGTGGCGCGCGTCCCCGTCCGGCTCCAGGACCAGCACGTGGCCGGCCTGGTCCTCGCCGGTGAGACCGGTGAGCCAGGCGTACGCGGTGTGCGGACGGAAGCGGTGGGCCGCGTCGAGGGAGGGGACGGCGGGGGAGCCCGCCGGAACGACGAGCCGCTCGCCCGGGAACCGTGCGGCGGCACGGGCGCGGCGGGCCGGTGTGAGGGCGTGGGCGGGGACGCGGGCGTCGGCGGGGCGCGGGCCCTTGGCCCAGCCGGTGCGCATGAAGGCGTCCAGGGCCGGGGACACCGGAAGGTCGTGGCTGCCGGTGTACGGGCGAAGTCGGGGCTCGGTCACGAGCGGAACTCCTCGGGCTGAAGCGGAATCGCCCGCAAGCAGAGCGCCCCGGGCGGGAGTTGGCGCGCAGATGAATGTGCGCCCAGCGCCTTCCAAAGAACATGTGACATGTGCCATTGTACAGACGGCCGCGGTTGAGGTCGTGCTCATGTCATGGGTCGGTTCATGGACCGGTCCTCCGTCCCCGACCGCGCCATCCCCCACGCCGCGCACCGTCGCGCGGCACCACACCGCTGGGAGGCGGCACGTGAAGAACCGTTCGGTTCGACAGAGATTCACCGGTTTGTCCACTGTGGTCCTGGCGGCCTGTCTGGGTGTCGGCATGCTGGCCGCACCGAGCCGGGCCGCCGAGCCCCGGCCCTCCGCACCGGCGGCCGTCACCACGACCGCCGCCGCGGGCACGGCCGTTGCTCCCGGGGTGCCCGAGCCGGGCGGCCCCACCGCGCAGGCGCTCACCGCGCCCGTCCAGGACTCCGGTCACATAGGCGAGACGGCCCTGAAGCCCGCCGACCGGGCACCGCAGACCGCGTCCAAGGACGCGCTGAAGCGCGACTACGACGACCCGCGCGCCACCGCGCCGAGCCACCCGGCCCCCTCGATGAAGGCCAAGGCCCGCTCCGCCGCGAAGGCCGCCGGCATCGCCCCCGCAGCCGCCTGCTCCGTCGCCGACTTCACCAGCCGCACCGGCAGCGAACTGGTGCGGCAGATCAAGTCGTCGACGACGGACTGTGTCAACACCCTCTTCTCGGTCAAGGGCAACGACGGCTACCTCGCCTTCCGTGAGGCCCAGATGGTCAGCGTCGCCAACGCCCTGCGCGACGGATCGGCGGCGTACCCGGGTGACAGCAGCACCGGCATGACCCAGCTGGTGCTGTTCCTCCGGGCCGGCTACTACGTGCAGTACTACGACCCCGGCACCGTCGGCGGCTACGGCACCGCGCTCCGCACTGCCATCCAGGGCGGGCTCGACGCCTTCTTCGCCTCCGCGCACGCCTACGACGTCACGGACGCCAACGGAGAGACCCTGTCCGAAGCCGTCATCCTCATTGACAGCGCCGTGCAGAACGCCCGCTACCTGTCCGTCGTCAAGCGCCTGCTCGCCGACTACGACTCCTCGTACGACAGCTCCTGGTACATGCTGAACGCCGTCAACAGCGTCTACACGGTGACCTTCCGCGGTCATCAGGTGCCGGAGTTCGTCAGCGCCGTCCAGGCCGACCCCAGCCTGCTCGACTCGCTCGCCGGCTTCGCCCGCGACCACCTCGGCCTGCTGGGTACGGCCCGCTCCTACCTGACCTCCAACGCCGGGCGCGAGCTCGGGCGCTTCCTCCAGGAGGAGCCGCTGCGGCCCAAGGCGCGCCCGCTCGTCATCGACCTGCTCGGCCGCAGCTCCCTGACCGGTCCCACCGCACCGCTCTGGGTCGGTCTCGCCGAGATGACCGACTACTACGACCGGGCCAACTGCGGCGCGTACAACACCTGCGACCTGGCGGCACGCATCAAGAGCGCCGTCCTTCCCGTCGCGTACACCTGCAGCGCCAGCATCCGCATCCTCGCCCAGCAGATGTCCTCGTCCGACCTCTCGGCGGCCTGCACCAGCCTGAAGGGCCAGGACGCCTACTTCCACGGGATCGCCCGCGACAGCGGACCGGTCGCCAACGACAAGAACACCACCATCGAGGTGGTCGTCTTCGATTCGAGCACCGACTACCAGACCTACGCCGGAGCCATCTACGGCATCGACACCAACAACGGCGGCATGTACCTGGAGGGTGACCCGGCAGCGGCCGGCAACCAGCCGCGCTTCATCGCCTACGAGGCCGAATGGGTGCGCCCCGCCTTCCAGATCTGGAACCTCAACCACGAGTACACGCACTACCTCGACGGCCGGTTCAACATGTCCGGCGACTTCGAGGCCGGCCTCACCACACCGACCATCTGGTGGGTCGAGGGCTTCGCGGAGTACGTCTCCTACTCCTACCGTGACGTGATCTACGACGACGCCGTCGCCCGGGCCGCCGCACACACCTACACCCTGCGCTCCCTGTTCGACACCACCTACGAGAACGCCGACCAGACGCGCATCTACAACTGGGGCTACCTGGCCGTCCGTTACATGCTCCAGTCGCACCGGGCCGACGTGGACGCGCTTCTGGGCCGCTACCGCAGCGGTGACTGGAACGGTGCCCGCACCCTGCTCACCTCCACCATCGGCAGCCGCTACGACGCCGACTGGAACACCTGGCTGACGGCGTGCGCGGCCGGCAGCTGCGGGACCACCACCAACCCGCCGACCGATCCGACGGCCGAGTGCACCGCGAGTGACGTCCGGGAGCTCGGCGAGGACTGTGCCCGCAGCGGACGGCAGGCCACCCGGGGCAACTACTCCTACCTCTACCTGTACGTGCCCGCCGGCACCACCCGGCTCACCATCACCACGAGCGGCGGGACGGGCGACGCCGATCTCTACTACAACGCCAACGGCTGGGCCACCACGGGTGCCTACACCTCACGGTCCACCGGCAGCGGCAACGCCCACACGCTGACGGTCGATCACCCGGCGGAAGGAGCGCACTACATCAGCCTCCACGCGGTGCAGGACTTCGGCGGGGTGAAGGTCTCCACGCAGTACTGACCGGTCCCTGAGGGCCATGGACGCGGCCCGCCGCATCCGTGGCCCTCAGCGCAGTCGCAGGGTGCCGGGGGCGGTCTCGTCCCGGATGATCTCCAGCAGCCGGTCGAACAGCGTCGGCCCCAGGCCGGCCTCCGCCCGGGCCAGTTCCTGCCGCAGCCGCGGCAGGTTGCTCGCATGGGCACGGCCGGCCAGACCGCGGAGAAAGCGCGCGGTCTCGTCGTGGGACAGAGCGCGCGCGGACAGGGTGTGGTCCCGCCACTCGATGACGAAGTCGCCGTCGTCCGGCGTGCCCATCCCGCCTCTCAGACAGTCCGCGAAGGAGTCGAGGCCCTTGCCGAAGTAGCCGCCCGGCCCGTTCACCGCCTCGCCGACCTCGTGCCAGAAGCTGTCCAGGCCGGTGACCCGGGAGCCGTCGATCACATAGGTCACGGTCATGGGGCGAAGCGTACAAGGACGTCGGTCCGGTGATCCGCGCCGCAGGTGGGGGGTGGGGGCCGCGGCGCGGACCGGACCGGGGGAGCGGCTCAGCAGCCGTGGTCGACGAGGTCGAAGGTCTCGTAGTGGTCGGCGGTGTAGTAGTCCTCCTGGACCTCCTCGCCCGTGACGATGCGTCGCGCGCCGCGGGTCGGGGAGCCGGGGGTGATGACGGTGTACTCGTGGTAGTACCCGGTGCTCTGTCCGGGCAGGACGCCTTCACGGTTCTGGAAGACGGTCCCGTCCTGGTCGTACGGGAAGGGGCCGCCGGCGTCGATGAGGTCGAGGGTGTCGTGGGCCTGGGACGGCAGCGCGGAGTAACAGACGCTGCCGACCGAGGTGGTGGCGGCGGTCGCGGTCGCCGTGACCGGCCCGCCGACGAAGAGGACAGACAGGAGGGCGGCGACGCCGCCGAGCGTGGTGATCCGTGGGGGGATTCGCATAACCACCATGATGACGCGCGTAGATACCCTCCCGTCAACGCCAACAAGAGTGAATTTTCCTGGAGTTAACCGAGGAGACGGCACACACCGCGTTCCGTGGGGCCGAGCGCCGCTCAGCGCAGCACGGCCGACAGCAGGTCCGTACCCAGCGCCGCCGTCGCGGACAGGTCGAGGGAGTAGTGCACGTAGCGGCCCCGCCGCCGGGCCGTCAGCAGTCCGGCTCGGCGCAGTACGGCGAGGTGGCGGGAGACCTCAGGGGGTGAGAGTTCCCAGGCATGGGCCAGCTCGCCCGTGGTGTGCGGGCCGCGGGCCAGCGTGCGCAGCAGGCGCAGCCGTACCGGATGCGCGAGTGCCGTCAGCCTCAGCGTGACGGTTTCCAGCGGGACCGGCTCGGCCGGACTCGGCCGGTCCACGGGATACTGCACCACCGGCTGCCAGCCGGGCGCGTGGACCACCACCAGGTGCGGATGGCCGAAGACGCTGGGGAGAAAGGTGGTCCCGGCGCCATGGGCGGCGGTCGCGTTGTCCTGCAGTTTGTCCACGACGATGCTGTCGCCGTCCGGGGCCAGGGTGACCGCGTCGGAGACCGACGCGAGTGCCGCGCCGGGGCCCTGGCGCCTCAGTAGATCGTTCTTCAGCCGCAGGTCGGTGGCGATGCGCACGGCGACGCTCGTCCAGGCGGCGTCGAAGAAGGCGTCGGCGCACTGTTCGAGGGTGCGGCGCACCCGCGCCCGTACGGCGGCCGGATCCGCGAGCAGCCGTTCCGCGAAGGCCTCCTGAAGCGGGCCGCGGGCCTGGGCCAGGTCCAGGGCACGCCCGCGCGCGGTCGCGTCGGCGAGCGGCGACGGCGCGCCGAAGCGGACCCGGTTGCTGCCGCACGTCGTGACGAGCGCGGACCTCACATACGTCTCGTCGTCGATCCGGTCCACGTCGTCCAGTTCCGCGGCGAGCGTCGGCCGGGGACGGGCCGGGACCAGGAAATCGGCTCGTGAGGAACGCCAGAGGAACTCCGCCTCCCCGAGCCGCTCGGCCAGCTCGGGCCGCAGCCGCGCCCGGACATCCCCGGCCCAGCCGGCGAGTCCCGGATGATGCCCCGGCTCGGCCAGCACATGCAGCATCGCGGTCAGCTCGGCCAGCGGGGAGGCGGCGAACCGCAGCCGCCCGGACGGCGGACCGCTGATGTCGATCCTCAACGTCACCCCCTCATCATCACCGAAACGTCATCCCCCAGCGTCACCGGCCCATCGGCCGGGAACCGCGCCGGTTGACGAGGTCCGTCAACCGACGTGCCCGGTGCGGCGGCTGGAACCGACCGTGGGCGCCATGGCAACCACCACGAAGCTCCGGCCGCGCGCCCTCGTCCGGGCCTCCGGAGGCCCCCGCTATGCCGTCGCCCTCGCGGTGGACGCGCTCGGCACCGGTCTGCTGCGGCCCTTCCTGCTGCTCTACGGGGTGACCGTCCTGAGACTGTCCGCGCCCGCCACCGGCATCGCCATGACGGTCGGCGTCGTCGTGGGCCTGGTGTGCATGCCCGCGGTCGGCCGCTGGCTGGACCGGGGCGCACGCAGCACGGTCGTGGCGGCGTCGATGCTGGTGCGGGTGTGGGGCGTGGCGCTGCTGATGATGACCCCGGCGGGAGACGTGCGGCTCTTCGCGGCGGCGGCGCTCTTCCTCGGCATGGGCAACCAGGCTTGGCCGGCCGCCCACGCGGCTCTCGTGGCCACCGTCGCCCACGGCCGGGAACGCGATGCCGCCCTCGCGGCCGGCCGCGCCCTGCGCAACGCCGGCCTCGGCACCGGTGCGCTCCTCGCCACCGCGTGCCTGGCGGGCGGCACCACGGCCTTGCAAGCGCTGGCAGCGGTCACGGGGCTCGCCTACCTCGCGGCGGCGGCCCTGGCGTGGTCCGTCCATGTGCACGCAGGTCCGGCCGCTTCCGCGGCCGAGGAGACGGACGACGGGTCGGCGCCCCGCCTGCGCGTGCTGCTGGGCGCCAACGTGATCTACGTCTTCTGCCTCAACGTCCCCGAAATCGCGCTGCCCCTGGTTCTGGTGACCCAGTTGCACGCGTCCCCGGTGTGGCCGGCGGCCGTCTTCGTGGCGAACACGGTCCTCGTGGTCACCCTGCAGGTCCCGGTCACCGTCCTGATGTCCCGCTTCCCCCGGCGGGCGGTGCTGGCCCTGGCCGGCGTGGTGCTCGCCGCGTCGTACCTCGGTTTCCTCGCGGCCACCACGCTGGGGCTCGGCCGGAGTGCCCCGGCCGTCGCCGCGGTGTCCGTGGTCTGCACCCTCGGCGAGATCATCTACGCCGGCAGCGCCACGGCTCTCGTCACGGCCCTCGCCCCGGCCCACGTCCTCGGACGCTCCCTCGCGCGCTTCCAGCTCTCCACGGGCTTCGGCCTCGCCGTCTCCCCGGCCGTCATCACCGCTCTCGCGCCCCACGGCCCGGGCGCCCTCTGGGGCAGCCTCGCCGGCGCGACGCTCCTCTCCGCGTCCGCCGTGGCCACCGAGCGGCGGCCGCTCCCCGGCAGACCGCTCAAGGACTGACGGAGCGCCAGATACGGTCCGGGACCGTCCGCGCCGCCTCCTCGATGTCGATGTCGCCGACGGAGAGCCAGCGCCGCGCGATGCCCGTCACCGGGCCCAGGATCAGCGATTCCACCACGGGCAGGGGGAGGTCGACGAGCTGCCCCGCCTCCTGGCGGGCTCGCAGCCAGGCGGCGAGGGGGGTCAGCCGGGCCTCCTGCGCGCCGCGGATCTGCTGGGCGCGAGCGGTGAACTCGCGGTCCACGGTGACGGAGTGTATGAGCCGGGCCGCGTCGGGGTGGACCTGGATGAAGCGCAGGTACGCCCGCACGGCGGCGTGGATGCCGCCGCGTGCGTCCTCGGACCGCGTCAGCTCCCCGGCCAGCTCGTCGAGCAGGCGCCCCAGCCAGGACTGTGCCAGCGCGATCACCACCCCTTGGAGGCTGCCGAAGTGGTGGTAGATGCTTCCCGCGCTGACCCCGCCCGCCGAGGTGATCGCGCCGAGGGTGAGTCCGGCCTCGCCGTCCGACGCGTAGATGTCCAGCGCGCAGTCGAGGACATGCGCCGCGGTGGCCTCGCCCCGTTGTTGCTTCGGACTCATCGATGCCACCCCGGTCCACGGTTCGGAAACGGCCTGCACGGCGCGCGGGTAACAGCTTAGAACTATTTCCGGAATTTTCTCCGGAACTGGTTCCAGCCCCGGGGCGTCGTACTCCAGACTGAGTGCCGACTGCACCAAGTCGCTTCAGTTCATGGGTAATTCAGCATACGGATACGGTCCCGCAGGTCTGCGCGGCGGGACACACGGGGAGCGCTCGAAGATGACCGGCGGGCACGAGCACGATCACGAGGACCAACTCCACGGCGGCATCAAGCCGCTGACCGCGACCGATCCGCCGCGCATCGGGCCCTACGTGCTGCTCGGCCGGCTCGGTGCCGGCGGCATGGGCCGGGTCTACCTCGCCCGTTCCGAGGGCGGCCGCACGGTCGCGGTCAAAGTGGTGCACGCGGAACATGTCGCGGACCCGCAGTTCAGGGCCCGGTTCCGTCGCGAAGTGGACGCGGCGCGACGGGTGGGCGAGCGCTACACCGCGCCCGTACTGGACGCGGAGCCCGACGCCGAATCCCCGTGGATCGCCACGGGCTACGTTCCGGGCCTCTCCCTGGAACAGGTCGTCCGGGGCCACGGGCCGCTCCCCACCGCGTCCGTGCTCACCCTCGCGGACGGGCTTCTGCACGCGCTCAAGGACATCCACGACGCCGGCATCGTCCACCGTGACCTCAAACCGTCGAACGTGATGCTCACGGTCGAGGGGCCCAAGGTCATCGACTTCGGCATCGCCCGCGCGGTCGGCACCTCCGTCGAGTCGCTGCTCACCAGCACCGGCATGGTGATCGGCTCGCCCGGCTTCATGGCCCCGGAACAGATCCGCGGGGAGACCGCTGGGCCGAAGAGCGATGTGTTCACCCTGGGCTGCGTACTGACGTACGCGGCGACCGGTGTGCTCCCGTTCGGCGACGGGGTGAGCAATCAGCACGCGGTGATGTACCACATCGTGGAGGCGGAACCCGACCTCGCGCGGGTCCGGGACGAGGGCCTGCGCACCCTGATCGGGCGACTCCTGGCCAAGCGACCGGCCGACCGGCCGTCCGTGGACGACCTGTTGGCCGAGCCGGGCCGCGAGACCGCGGCGGAGTCATGGCTGCCGGCTGCCGTGGTCGGCCACCTCGCACGCCGCTCGGCGCGTCTGCTGGACGCCGAGGCGGCCCCGATACGGCAGGAGGCCGACCGCGCGACCGTGGGCCTCCGGGGGCAGGAGGAGGAGACGCCGGAGGCGGATTCCCCCGCTGAGGAGGGCGGGCCGAAGGCCGTGCGCAAGCGGCGACGGCGCGTGATCGTGGCCGTGCCGCTGGTCGTCGTCCTGGCCGGCGGAGGCGGCACGGTCGTCATGCTCCAGCCGTTCGGCGGCGGCGGCGCCCACGCGTCCCCGCCGGCCACCGCGTCGGCGAGCCCTTCCGCCCCCGGCTCGCCGTCGCCCGCCGGCAGCGCGTCCCCGGCGGGCGAACGGAGCCCCGCGGCCTCCCGCAGCAAGGACAAGGCGGGCGACGGCGGAAAGGACGGCCGGGAAGGGGACGGGGGCTCGGCGGCCTCGGGTGGCTCCGGATCCGGTTCCGGAGGCGCGTCGGGCGGTGGCGCCACCGGAGCGACAGGAGAGGGCAGCCCGGGCGGCACGAGTTCCGGAGGCACCGCATCGGACAGCACCGCGGGTTCCACCAGAGGCTCCGGCGACACAGGTTCGGGCTCGAGTGCGGGCGGCTCGAGTGCGGGCGGCTCGAGTGCGGGCAGCACGGGTTCGGGCACCTCCGGCTCCGCGGGCGGATCGGGCGGCGGCAGCACCGTCCCGGCGTCGTTCGTGGGCACCTGGAAGCTGGGCGAGACGTACAACACGGGCCAGCCCGGCACCATCACCATTTCGGGCGGGGGCGCGGTGCGTCTGTCCGACTACCCCTACAACCCCTGCCCGTACGAGGCCGAGGTGACCTCCACGTCGAACGGTGGCAGTCGTATCGACATCAGCGCTCCGAGGCTCATCGGCGCCAACCCCGGCTACTGCCACATGGCACTCGAAGCGAGCAACTTCACTCTCAACGGCAGTGGCATCGAGCACAACGTCAGCGGTGGCGTGGGCTATTACTACAAGCGGGCCTGAGTTCCGGACGGCCGCGGGCCGTTCGGCCGCACCCGGAATCCCGTCCGGTGACCCGCCGGAAGCGTGACAGCCCGTAGGCGGGGCATGCATTGCGTGAGCACCTTCGAGAACAGGGGGCGATTCACTGTGTGGGCGGGGGAAACGATGGAGCGTCAGGAACTGGCCCGGCTGCATCGCAGAGTCGGCCGCGCCGATGTGGCGGCCGTGTCAGAAGTGCGGGACGCGGTAAGGGAGTTATTGCGGTACCGATGGAAGGAGGAACCCGCGCAGGTGGCCGAGCTGCTGCTCAGCGAGCTGGTGACCAACGCGCTGGTCCACACGGACGACGGAGCGGTCGTCGCCGTGAGCGTGGCACCGCGGAAGCTGCGCGTGGAGGTACGGGACTTCGTCCCGGACATGCCCGTGTCGCACGTACCGGACGCCGACGACGGTACGCACGGCAGGGGACTCGTCCTGGTGGAGAGCCTCGCGGACGCCTGGGGGATACGACCTGACCCCCTGGGCAAGGTGGTCTGGTTCGAACTGGACGGCGAACGGCCCTGACGATCCGKMCGGATCGTCAGGGCCGGGTCCCGCAGGTCCGCCTGCCGCCGCATCAGCCGAACTGCTGCTCCAGATCCTTCAGCTTCTGCTCCAGCGAGTCGAGCCGGGGCAGTGCCTGGGTGTCGTCCTCGACGGTGAGGTCGACGGTTCTCGGATCAGTCGCGTTCAGTTCCGGTACGTCCCTGGATGTGGGGCCGCTCACGGCTTGCAGGGATGGCCGGGGTCGTAGGGGCAGCTGACCCGGCTCGGATATGGCGGGCTCCGCGACGGACTGCGCGGAGCCCGTCGCGGGGGCGATGGCCTGGACGTCGACCTGGGCGCCGCCCCGGCCGACCCGTCCCCAGGCCCTGTTCTGCCGGTTCAGGGCCTTGATCTGCGCCCGGTCCAGTTTCTCCTGGTCCCTCCTGCGGAGACGGTTCTGCTCCTTCTCCCGGCGGTCCTCGCGTACCTCGTCGACCGCTTCGTCCAGCGTGCGTACGCCTTCGAGCAGCATCAGCGACCAGGCGCCGAAGGTCTCCCGGGGTGCGCGCAGCCACCGTACGATCCGGATCTGCGGCAGCGGGCGGGGCACCAGACCCTGCTCGCGCAGCGCGGCCACCCGGGTCTGCTTCAGCGCCCGGTCGAAGAGCACGGCCGCCGAGAGCGACATCCCCGCGAAGAAGTGCGGAGCGCCCGCGTGGTCCAGACCGCGAGGTGCGTGCACCCAGTTGAACCAGGCGGCGGCACCGGCGAAGGTCCATACCAGCAGCCGTGAGCCGAGCGCCGCGTCGCCGTGGCTGGCCTCGCGCACGGCGAGCACGGAGCAGAACATCGCCGCTCCGTCGAGGCCGAAGGGCACCAGGTACTCCCAGCCCCCAGAGAGGCCGAGGTTCTGCCGGCCGAAGCCGACGAGCCCGTGGAAGGAGAGCGCGGCGGCGACCGCCGCGCAGCAGAACAGCAGTACATACGAAGCGGTGGCGTAGAGGGCTTCCTTGCGTCTGCGCCGTTCCTCGCTGCGTTCCCAGGAGTCCTCGGTCGCGGATGTGTCAGAGGCGCGCTTGCCGCGCGCGACCACCGCCACCGCCGCCATGACCCCCGCCAGCAGCACGGCAGCCGGAAGCAGCCAGTCAAGCGATATGTCGGTCAGTCTCATGCGCGGTCCCTTGCGTTGCGATAGGGCGTTTCGGCCGCCATCGTGCCGGGGATTTCCTCGCGTTCAGGCGGTTTCGGGGCAAGAGAACGCCAATGGGGTGGCAGAGTCGACGGATTGCCACGATCTGGTCGAATGCCCGTATGTCGAAGGCAAGTTGTGTTCGATTCGCGCCACCCTTGCGGGCGGTGTGGATCAGGGGCTGTCCCACCTTGATCCACCGCAGGGGCCGGGGGGGTGTCCGGTCTTGATCCACCGCAGGGACCGGGGGTGTCCGGTCTTGGACCACCGCACGGATCAGGAGGGCGTCCGGCCTTGGTCCACCGCACGGATCAGGGGGCGGGCGTCAGCTTCCGGACCCGGTCCGCATCGCAGGTGCGTGGGCAGGTGACACAGGTGTCCTCGGGCCGCAGCGTGTAGAACATGCAGCAGCTCGCCCGGTCCCGGGTGGGCAGCGACTCACCGCCCGGTCCGGTCAGCTCACGGAAGCCCGCGGTGCCGACGTACGGCTTCGTGGTGCCGGGCAGGAGCGCCTCCAGCTCGGCCATCGCGCGCCGCTCCTCACCGAGAAGGTGGGCGATGTACCAGAGGCCCTCGACGATCTCGTCCGTGGCCATGCCCCACAGGGCCCGCTTGCCACGCCGCATCCGCGGGCCGAAGCCGTCCAGCACCGGGCCGAGGTGTTCTGCCACGGAAGCGAGCACCTCGGCGCGCAGCGCGGCCTCGTCGGCCACCACACGCGCGCCGGGCAGCTCCGCCGCCGGATCGCCGGGCAGGCAGGCGAACTCCCTCACCCGTACGGTCAGATGGCCCAGCGCCCGCTGGAAGGCGACGTCCTCGACCGGGATCCTCGGCACCCGCCGGTGCAGAAACCACGGGACCGTCACCAGCAGGCAGGCCGGCCAGGCGTACCGGTGGAGTCCGAAACCGGCGATCACATCGGGGCGGGCCGGCTGCCCGTAGTCCCGCAGCACCTGCGCCTCGTCCCAGGCGAGGAAGGCGTCGAGTCCGCTTCCCCCGGCCGCCAGCTCGTGGGCGCCCACCCAGCCGGCGCCACCGGGGGCCGGCTCGCCGTCGTCGAGCGCCTCGGCACGCAGACCGGGAAAGACCTCGGTCAGACGCAGGTACGCGTCCGTGACCGCCGAGGTCGTCGTGCCCGGAAGGAGAGTGGGAAGGGTCATGCAGGGACCACCGAATCGCGATCGTTTGCAGGTAAGCCTTACCTTACCCGACGCGATCGATGTTTGAACTGCGGCCTCCTCCGCCTATCGTGCACAGGAGGCGCCGCGCATGCGAGCGGCGCCCGCGACCGGCCGAGGAGGTACCCGTGGAGCAGGGCAGAGCCCGCGACGACGTGTGGGCGCCGCATGCGTCCGCTGCCGCGTCCGCCTCCTCGTCGCTCCGGGTGCCCGAGCAGGCCCGCGGCGAGCACACCCACAGSGAGACGCCCGCTCCCCGGGCCGCGGTGCAGCGGCACTCCGTACGTGGTCAGATCCTGGACGCCCTGCGCGCCGCCCTCGTCGACGGCGAGCTGGTTCCCGGGCAGGTCTACTCCGCCCCGGCGCTCGGCGCCCGCTTCGGGGTCTCCGCCACCCCGGTGCGCGAGGCCATGCAGCAGCTGGCCGTGGAGGGCGCCGTCGAGGTGGTGCCGAACCGCGGCTTCCGGGTCGCCGAGCGCGGGCCGGGCGAGCTGGCCGAGCTGGCCGAGGTCCGGGCGCTGATCGAGGTCCCCGTCATGCTGCGGCTCGCCCGCACCGTCCCGCCGGCCGGCTGGTGCGCCCTGCGCCCGCTGGCCGACGCCACCGTCGCGGCGGCGGCCGTTGGTGACCGGGCGAGTTACGCGGAGGCCGACCGGGCGTTCCACGGAGCGGTGCTCACGCTGGCGGGCAACGCCCAGCTGGTCCTGGTGGCCGACGAACTGCACCGCCGCTCCCAGTGGCCCCTGGAGGGCAACCCGGTCACCCGCCGTGCCGACCTGCTGGCGGACGCGGCCGAACACACGGCCCTGCTGGACGCGCTGATCGCCCAGGACCTGGCCGTCGTCCAGTCACTCGTACGCGAACACTTCGCGGGCTCCGGCGGCTGAGCCGGGGCACGGTGGGGGAGAACGCGCCCGGGGACACCGACGCTGCCCCCGGACCCGCGCCCGTCGTCGTCAGTTGGCCTCGGCCGTTTCCGGACCCGGCGGATCCAGATGCGGTGCCAGCCACGTCGGCACGCCGCCCAGCAGCCGGAACAGCCGGCCCGCCTCGGCGCGCAGCCTGGTGGCGGCCTCCGGCTCCGGCTCGGCGTCCGCCATCGCGATGAGCGCCGGAGCCGTACCGACCAGATAGCCCAGCTCCTCCCTTATCCGCAGCGACTCCGAGAAGCCGTGCCTGGCCTCCGCCAGCTCGCCCTCGCGCAGGGCGATCAGGGCCAGGTGGCGCCAGGTGGACGAGAGCAGCAGCGCGTCTCCCTGTGCGGTGGCACCCGCGTGGGCCCTTCGGTACGCGGCGCGGGCGGCCTGCGGAGAGTCCGCGATGTTCTGCGCGATGAGGCCCCGCCGGAAGTCGAGCAGCGGGCGGCCCGCAGCGGCAGGGGACAGGAGCGCCGCGGCGCGGCTCAGCGCCACCCGCGCCTCGTCGGCCCGGTCCCGTACGCCGAGCAGGGTCGAGGCGTAGGCGAGATAGCCGCGCTCGCAGGCGGCGGCCCCCCGCGCGGCGTCGTCCTGGGCCATGGCCTCGGAGATGCGCAGCGCGTCCTCCGCCTCGGTCCAGCCTTGCCCGGTGTACAGACACCGCTCGGTCAGCAGTGCCGTGCGCTGGAGCGCGGCTGCCGGGTCGGTGGCGGCGTCGTGTTCGAGCAGCGCCGCGGCGTCCGTCCAGCAGGCGCGTGACCGCAGCCGCCATACCGCTGTCTGGAGCGGCGGATCGTCATCAGCTGTCGTTCCGGAACCAGACATGGCGGTATCCGCCACATTGCCCTCCCCGAGCGCGCCATCGAGCTGTGGAGAGCGTCCGGCCGAGGGGCCGGATGCTCTGAGTCTGGCCGCATCACAGCACGGAATGGCACGCCGGGCCAAGAGGTCGAGGCAATGTCAGGTGAAACTTTTCACAATCGGCGGGACCCCGTGGGAGCCGTCGTGGCCCCCGGAATTCAGCTCATGCGCAGGGCGAGGAAGAAATCGAGCTTGTCCTCGAGCCGCGAAAGGTCACGTCCCGTCAACTGCTCGATACGCCCGACGCGGTAGCGCAGCGTGTTGACGTGGAGGTGCAGCCGGGCCGCGCAGCGGGTCCACGAACCGTCGCAGTCCAGGAACGCCTCCAAGGTCGGGATCAGTTCCGCGCGATGGCGACGGTCGTAGTCGCGCAGCGGGTCGAGCAGCCGTGCGGTGAACGCGCGACGCACGTCGTCGGGCACGAACGGCAGCAGCAGCACGTGCGAGGCCAGCTCGTGGTGGCCGGCCGCGCAGACCCGTCCCGGCCGCGCCGCCGCCACCCGGCGGGCGTGCCGGGCCTCCTCCAGGGCGCCCCGCAGCCCCTCCGGAGAGTGCACCGAGGCGCTGACACCCAGTGTCAGACGGCCGTCGTCGGCCAGGCCCGCGGAGAGCGGCGCGCGGACGGCGGACAGCAGGGCGTCGGCGTGCAGCGCGGGGTCCTGCGCCGGGCCCTCCCCGTCCGCGTCCCCTTCCGCTTCCGGCCGGGCGTCGGACAGCGCGGGCAGCGGTACGAGCGCGATGGCCTCGTCACCCGTGTGGGCGACCGCGATCCGGTCGGCCGAATCCGGGCCGGTCACCGTCGGGTCGACCAGGATCTCCTCCAGCAGCGCCTGGGCGACCGGGCCGCCCGCGACCCCGGAGCCCGCACCGCCGGGCGCGTCCGCCGCGTCCCACTCCACCCGGGCCACCACCACCTGCCAGTGCGGCGCGGTGCCGACGCCGGGCAGCAGGACCGGGGCGGCCACCCGCAGCCTGGCGGCGATCTCCGCGGGCGGGGCGCCCGCCTGGACGAGCTCCAGCACCTCCTGGGCGAGCCTGCGGCGCACGGTACGGGCCGCGTCGCGCCGGTCCCGTTCCACCGCGATCAGCTGGGTGACGCCCTGGAGCAGGTCGAGCCGGGCGGCCGGCCAGTCGCCCGCGTCGGCCTCGACGGCCAGCAGCCAGTCGGACAGCACCGACTCCCGCACGTCGCGGGAGGCCGGCACGGCGCCCCGGCCGTTGTTGCGGATCGGGAAGAGCGAATACGTCACCCCGTCGACGGTGACCCGGTGCGGTGCACGCCGGCCGGAACGCACCGCGGCCAGATGCTGCCCGGCCAGCTCAGCGCCCGCCGGCCCGGGCAGCGGCGCGCCCGCGCCCGCGATCTGCCGGCCGGTGGGCGAGAGCACCCAGGCGTGCAGGTCGAGGTCGGAGCCGAGCAGATCGAGGACCACCTCGGGGCCACCGCCCGCCGGGCCCGAGGTCATCAGCCGGCGGTGGCGGTCCACCACCGCGGCCAGGTCACCCGCCCGCTCGCCGGACACCTGGCGGACCACATGCTCG
Source organism: Streptomyces sp. OR43 (assembly GCF_008042275.1). Classification (GTDB taxonomy): domain Bacteria; phylum Actinomycetota; class Actinomycetes; order Streptomycetales; family Streptomycetaceae; genus Streptomyces. The sequence continues at coordinate 4,297,695 of NZ_RDBK01000043.1, forward strand.
GTGATCGTTGCGAACGCGACGGTCTCATGCACGGCGAAGAGCGGCAGCCGGTGGTGGCGGCACGCCTCGACCAGGTCGTCCGGGATGGCGCCGAGCTCCGCCTCGCCCGCCGCGAGCCCGGCGACCCCGGCCGCCGACAGGATCCGTACGAACGGCTCGGAGTCCTTCGCGTCCCGGTGCCAGGCCAGCCCGGTCAGGACCAGCTCGCCGCCCGTGAGGTAGCGGCTGGGGTCCTTCAGGTCGGTGGTCATCACGCCGCGGACCGAGCGGTCCAGCTCCTCATCGCCGCCGAGCAGCCGCAGGCCCAGCGCGTCGGTCTCCAGCAGTGCGCGCAGCCGCATCTCGTCGCCGCCGTTCTCTTTCGTTGGTGCGGGTGAAAACTGGGTATTGCGGTGAGGTCACCGATCCCCGCCATTCGTTCGAATCTACAAGACGAGCGAGGAGACCAGCCAACTCCTTCATGGTTTCGGTGACTGCACCAGGTGGAGCAGGGCTTGTGTACTGAGTCACACACCGCGTGAACAAGACATGAACAAGTCGAGGGCCGGCCGTCTCCAGCCCCAGCGAACAACCCGATTGAGAAGAAGAGAGCCACTCATGGACTTCCTTCGCCCCGCCAGCTGGGAGGAGGCGCTCGCCGCCAAGGCCGAGCACCCGACGGCTGTACCCATCGCGGGCGGCACCGATGTGATGGTCGAGATCAACTTCGACCACCGGCGGCCCGAGTACCTCCTGGACCTGAACCGCATCGGTGAGCTGTCCGAGTGGGAGGTGGGCCAGGAGAACGTACGGCTCGGCGCCTCGGTCCCGTACAGCGCCATCATGGAGCACCTGCGGTCCGAACTGCCCGGACTGGCGCTCGCCTCGCACACCGTCGCCTCGCCGCAGATCCGCAACCGCGGCGGCGTCGGCGGCAACCTCGGCACCGCGTCGCCCGCCGGCGACGCTCACCCGGCCCTGCTCGCCGCGGGCGCCGAGGTGGAGGCCGAGTCCGTCCGCGGAACCCGGCTGATCCCCATCGACGACTTCTACACCGGCGTCAAGCGCAACGCCCTGGAGCCGGACGAGCTGATCCGGGCCGTGCACATCAAGAAGGCCGACGGGCCGCAGCAGTACTCCAAGGTCGGCACCCGCAACGCGATGGTCATCGCCGTCTGCGCCTTCGGCCTGGCCCTGCACCCCGAGACCCGCACGGTCCGCACCGGCATCGGATCCGCCGCCCCGACACCCGTACGGGCGAAGGAGGCGGAGGACTTCCTGAACGCCGCGCTGGAGGAGGGCGGGTTCTGGGACAGCCGGACCATCATCACGCCCTCCGTCGCCAAGCAGTTCGCCACGCTCGCCGCGGGCGCCTGCAACCCGATCGACGACGTGCGCGGCACCGCGAGCTACCGCCGGCACGCGGTCGGGATCATGGCCCGCCGGACCCTCGGCTGGACCTGGGAGTCGTACCGCGGCAACGGCCGCAGCACCGAAGGAGCCGCCTGATCATGCGCGTCAATTTCACGGTCAACGGCCGCCGTCACGAGGCCGACGACGTCTGGGAGGGCGAGTCCCTCCTGTACGTCCTGCGTGAGCGGATGGGCCTGCCCGGCTCCAAGAACGCCTGCGAGCAGGGCGAGTGCGGCTCCTGCACGGTCCGCCTCGACGGCGTCCCGGTCTGCTCCTGTCTGGTCGCCGCCGGCCAGGTCGAGGGCCGCGAGGTCGTCACCGTCGAAGGTCTCGCCGACTTCGCCGCCCACCGTTCCGAGGCCCACCCCGGCACCGGCTGCGCGTCGGGCGCCTGCGGCACCACGGTCGACCAGGCGCAGCGGTGGAAGGCCAAGCCGACCGGCGAGGAGACCCGCGACACCGGGGAGCTCTCGCCGATCCAGCAGGCGTTCATCGACGCCGGAGCCGTCCAGTGCGGCTTCTGCACCCCCGGCCTGCTGGTCGCCGCCGACGAGCTGCTGGAGCGCAACCCGGAACCGTCCGACGCGGACATCCGCGAGGCGCTCTCCGGCAACCTCTGCCGCTGCACCGGCTACGAGAAGATCCTCGACGCGGTCCGCCTCGCGGCCGCCCGCGCGGAAGAGACGGTCTAGACGATGGGCGTTACCGGTTCCCCCAACAGCATCAACCAGGGCACCCGCACCAAGGGCGGCATCGGCGAGTCCACGCTGCGCCCCGACGGGATCCTGAAGGTCACCGGCGAGTTCGCGTACTCCTCGGACATGTGGCACGAGGACATGCTCTGGGGCCACACCCTGCGCTCCACCGTCGCGCACGCCGAGATCGTCTCGATCGACACCTCCGAGGCCCTCGCGACCTCCGGCGTCTACGCCGTCCTCACCTACGACGACCTGCCGACCGCGGTGAAGAACTACGGCCTGGAGATCCAGGACACCCCCGTCCTGGCCCACGGCCGGGTCCGCCACCACGGCGAGCCGGTGGCCCTCGTGGCCGCCGACCACCCGGAGACGGCCCGCCGCGCCGCCGCGAAGATCAGGATCGACTACCGCGAGCTGCCGGTCGTCACCGACGAGGCCTCCGCGACCGCGCCCGGCGCGCCCCTCATCCACGAGGACCGCGACGACCACCACATCGGGCACGTACCGCACCCCAACATCGTCCACCGCCAGCCGATCGTCCGCGGCGACGCCGAGGCCGCGAAAGCCCGCGCCGACGTGGTGGTCAGCGGCGAGTACGTCTTCGGCATGCAGGACCAGGCCTTCCTCGGCCCCGAGTCCGGCCTCGCCGTGCCGGGCGAGGACGGCGGCGTCGACCTGTACGTCGCCACCCAGTGGCTGCACTCCGACCTCCGCCAGATCGCCCCCGTCCTCGGTCTGCCCGAGGACAAGGTCCGCATGACGCTCTCCGGCGTCGGCGGCGCCTTCGGCGGCCGCGAGGACCTGTCGATGCAGATCCACGCCTGCCTGCTGGCGCTGCGTACCGGCAAGCCCGTCAAGATCGTCTACAACCGCTTCGAGTCCTTCTTCGGCCACGTCCACCGTCACCCCGCCAAGCTCTGGTACGAGCACGGCGCCACCCGTGACGGCAAGCTCACGCACATGAAGTGCCGCATCGTGCTCGACGGCGGCGCCTACGCCTCCGCCTCCCCGGCCGTGGTCGGCAACGCCTCCTCGCTCGCGGTGGGCCCGTACGTCATCGACGACGTCGACATCGAGGCGGTCGCGCTCTACACCAACAACCCGCCGTGCGGCGCGATGCGCGGCTTCGGCGCGGTCCAGGCCTGCTTCGCCTACGAGGCTCAGATGGACAAGGTCGCCGCCGAACTCGGCATGGACCCGGTCGAGTTCCGGCAGCTCAACGCCATGGAGCAGGGCACCGCGCTGCCGACCGGCCAGGTGGTCGACTCGCCCGCCCCGGTCGCCGAACTGCTGCGCCGGGTCAAGGCCAGGCCGCTGCCGCCCGAGCGCCAGTGGGAGAGCGCCGGCGAGCACCCCGACGTGCGGGCACTGCCGGGTGGACTCTCCAACACCACGCACGGCGAAGGCGTCGTGCGCGGGATCGGCTACGCGGTCGGCCTGAAGAACGTCGGCTTCTCCGAGGGCTTCGACGACTACTCCACGGCCCGGGTGCGCATGGAGGTCATCGGCGGCGAACCCGTCGCGACCGTGCACACCGCCATGGCGGAGGTCGGACAGGGCGGCGTCACCGTGCACGCCCAGATCGCGCGTACCGAACTCGGCGTCTCCCAGGTCACCATCCACCCGGCCGACACCCGTGTCGGCTCGGCGGGTTCGACCTCCGCCTCCCGGCAGACGTACGTCACCGGCGGCGCGGTCAAGAACTCCTGCGAGGCCGTCCGGGAACAGGTCCTGGAGATCGGCCGCCGCAAGTTCGGGACGTACCACCCGGCCTGGGCCACCGCCGAACTCCTCCTGGAGGGCGGCAAGGTCGTCACCGACGGCGGCGAGGTGCTCGCCGACCTGGCCGACGTGCTGGAGGACGAGGCGGTCGACGTCGAGCTGGAGTGGCGCCACCGGCCCACCGAGGCCTTCGACCTGCGGACCGGACAGGGCAACGGCCACGTCCAGTACTCCTTCGCCGCGCACCGCGCGGTCGTCGAGGTCGACACCGAGCTCGGCCTGGTCAAGGTCATCGAACTGGCCTGCGCCCAGGACGTCGGCAAGGCGCTCAACCCGCTCTCCGTCCTCGGCCAGATCCAGGGCGGCACCCTCCAGGGCATGGGCATCGCCGTCATGGAGGAGATCATCGTCGACCCGAAGACCGCGAAGGTGCGCAACCCGTCCTTCACGGACTACCTCCTGCCCACGATCCTCGACACCCCGACCATTCCGGTCGATGTGCTCGAACTCGCCGACGACCACGCCCCGTACGGGCTCCGTGGCATCGGCGAGGCCCCCACCCTGTCGTCGACCCCGGCCGTCCTCGCGGCGATCCGGAACGCGACCGGGCTGGAGCTCAACCGGACCCCGGTCCGCCCGGAGCACCTCACCGGCACCTGACCGGAGCTCCCCCTCCGCTCTCCGGGCGGTGCGTGGCCACCAGGGAACGTCACACCTCCTTCGCCCGCACCGCCCGGAGACCCCAAGTCCCGCACCACTAGCGGCCCTTGACCTGATGTACGCAGTTCTCGTTCCTCATGCATGAACCAGTTCGTCTCGGGCCGTCCCCCGGGTCGTGCAGCCAGAGCATTCATCCCAAATCCCGCATCTCCACTCACCATCGCGGGTGCCCCTGTGAACCTTGGGAGTCAGGCATCATGACCCAGCAGTCAGTGGAACCGAAGACCGGTGCGGAGGACGCGGGCCCAGGCTCGCGCGTCCCCGCGGGCAGATCGTGGCTCGACCGGTACTTCCACATATCCGAACGCGGATCGACCGTGGCCACCGAAGTGCGCGGTGGCGTCACGACCTTCATGGCCATGGCGTACATCCTGCTGCTCAACCCGCTGATCCTCGGCGGCAAGGACGTCGACGGCAACCTCCTCAGCCAGCCCGGCCTGATCACCGCGACCGCGCTCGCGGCCGCGGCGACCACCCTGCTGATGGGCTTCGTCGGCAAGGTCCCCCTCGCGCTCGCCGCGGGACTCAGCGTCTCCGGTGTCCTGTCCTCGCAGGTCGCGCCGGAGATGACCTGGCCGCAGGCCATGGGCATGTGCGTGATGTACGGCCTGGTGATCTGCCTCCTGGTGGTCACCGGTCTGCGTGAGCTGATCATGAACGCGATCCCGCTCCCGCTGAAGCACGGCATCACCATGGGCATCGGCCTGTTCATCGCCCTGATCGGCCTCTACAAGGCCGGCTTCGTGGGGAAGGGCACCGCCACGCCGGTCACCCTCGGCCCCGCCGGTGAACTCGCCGGCTGGCCCGTCCTCGTCTTCGCGGTGACCCTGCTGCTGATCTTCATGCTGCAGGCCCGCAACATCCCCGGCGCGATCCTCATCGGCATCGTGGTCGGCACGGTCGTCGCCGTCGTGATCAACAAGGTCGCGGACGTCGACCCGAAGATCTGGAGCAGCGGCCCGCCCGAGCTCAAGGGCTCCGCGGTCTCCTCACCCGACTTCTCGCTCTTCGGCGACGTCGAGTTCGGCGGCTGGGGCGACGTCGGCGCGATGACCGTCGGATTCATCGTCTTCACCCTGGTGCTGGCCGGATTCTTCGACGCGATGGCCACCATCATCGGGGTCGGCACGGAGGCCGAGCTCGCCGACGACAAGGGCCGGATGCCGGGCCTGTCCAAGGCGCTGTTCATCGACGGCGCGGGCGGGGCGATCGGCGGCGTCGCCGGCGGCTCCGGCCAGACGGTCTTCGTCGAGTCGGCGACCGGGGTCGGGGAGGGCGCCCGGACCGGGCTCGCCTCCGTCGTCACCGGACTCTTCTTCGCCGCCTGCCTCTTCTTCACCCCGCTCACGGCGATCGTGCCCGCCGAGGTGGCGTCCGCCGCCCTGGTCGTCATCGGCGCCATGATGATGCAGAACGCCCGGCACGTGGACTGGAGCGACCGCTCCGTCGCCATCCCGGTCTTCCTGACCGTGGTCCTGATGCCGTTCACGTACACCATCACCACCGGTGTCGCCGCGGGCGTCATCAGCTACGTCGCCATCAAGGCGGCCCAGGGCCGGGCGCGTGAGGTCGGCGCCTTCATGTGGGGGCTGACGGTGATCTTCGTCATCTACTTCGCCCTGAACCCGATCGAGAGCTGGCTCGGCGTCAGCTGACGCCGCCGCTCCACACATCCGCCAAGGAGACCGAGATGCTGGACATCGCCGAGGAACTCGACCGGTGGGCCGTGCAGGGACGCGACTTCGCCGTCGCCACCGTCGTCGCCGTCGGCGGCAGCGCGCCCCGCCAGCCGGGTGCGGCACTGGCCGTCGACCGTGACGGTACGGCGATCGGATCGGTCTCCGGCGGGTGTGTGGAGGGCGCGGTGTACGAACTGTGCCAACAGGCCCTCGACGACGGCACGACCGTACGGGAGCGGTTCGGCTACAGCGACGAGACCGCCTTCGCGGCCGGACTGACCTGCGGGGGCGTCATCGACATCCTGGTGACCCCGGTCCGGGCGGACGACCCCGCCCGCCCGGTGCTCGCCGCCGCGCTCGCCGCCGCCTCGCGCGGGCGGGCGGCGGCGCTGGCCCGGATCACCGAGGGACCGGCCGAACTCCTCGGCCGGCCCCTGCTGGTCCACCCCGACGGCGGGCACGAGGGCGGGCTCGGCGGACACCCGGCACTGGACCGCACCGCGGCCGCCGAGACCAGGGCCATGCTGGACGCCGGGCGCACCGGCACCCTCACCATCGGCGCGGACGGCTCGCAGTGCGGACAGCCGCTGACCCTGCTCGTCGAATCCAGCGTCCCGCCACCCCGGATGATCGTGTTCGGGGCCATCGACTTCGCCGCCGCGCTGGTGCGGGCGGGGAAGTTCCTCGGCTACCACGTCACGGTGTGCGACGCCCGCCCCGTCTTCGCCACGAAGGCCCGGTTCCCGGACGCCGACGAACTGGTCGTCGACTGGCCGCACCGCTATCTGGCCACCACCGGCGTGGACGCCCGTACCGTTCTGTGCGTCCTGACGCACGATGCCAAGTTCGACGTCCCGCTCCTGGAGGCGGCCCTGAAGCTGCCGGTCGCGTACGTCGGCGCGATGGGCTCGCGCCGCACCCATCTGGAGCGCAACGACCGGCTGCGCGAGGTCGGCGTCACCGAACGGGAACTCGCCCGGCTGCACTCGCCGATCGGCCTCGACCTCGGTGCCCGTACGCCCGAGGAGACGGCCCTGTCGATCGCCGCCGAGATAGTCGCCTGCCGCCGCGGCGGCAGCGGCGTCCCGCTGACCGGCGCCCACACCCCGATCCATCGCCGCGCCACCCCGGCAGCGGCCGGGCGCATCGCCTCCGCGGCCTGAAACCGGCTCGCCGGAGCCCTCCCCGCGACGGCGGTTCTCCGCCGCGGCGGCTTTCCGCCAGTGATGGCCGATGACGAACGGGTGCGTCAACCGGTAGATCAGCTGCATGACATCCACACCCTCCACCGCCACCGGCCGGGCGAGACCCGCTCGCGCGCGGCGCCGAGCCCTCCTCATAGCGACCTCCGTCGCCCTCGTGAGCGGCGCGCTGCTGCCCGTCACGGGTGCCGCCTCCGCAGCGACCGGGACCGCCCAGCCCACCGGCCGCAACGCCCCGGTCCACACGTACGACATCACGCTGATCACCGGTGACGTCGTCCACTACGCCGACGGCGCGGGCAAGCAGGACACCGTCACCGTGGACCGCCCCGACGGCGCGGTCGGCGGGGTCCACGTCCAGCAGGCCGGGGACGACCTCTACGTCCTGCCCGACGAGGCCGGCAGCCTGATCGCCGCCGGCAAGCTGGACCGCCGCCTCTTCAACGTCACCGCCCTCGCGAAGATGGGCTACGACGACGCGAAGACCGGCGGCATCCCGCTGATCGCCACGTATCCGGCGAGCAAGGCCCGCTCGCTGCCCGCCGCCCCGCGCGGCAGCAAGGCGGTTCGGGCGCTGGAGTCCATCCACGGCGCGGCGCTGAAGGCCACCAAGGACACCGCGCGTGCCTTCTGGGACGACATCGCGCGGACCTCCACGGCCCGTTCGCTGGACAACGGCATCGCGAAGCTCTGGCTCGACGGCCGCGTCGAGGCCGCGCTCAAGGACTCCGTCCCGCAGATCAACGCCCCGCAGGCCTGGGCCGAGGGGTACGACGGCAAGGGCATCAAGGTCGCCGTCCTGGACACCGGCATCGACGCCGGCCACCCGGACGTCAAGGACCGCGTCCTGGAGACCCGGAGCTTCGTCCCGGGCGAGGAGGTCGACGACAAGAACGGCCACGGCACGCATGTCGCCTCCACCATCGCCGGTTCCGGCGCCGCCTCCGACGGCGTCAACAAGGGCGTCGCCCCGCAGGCCGGTCTGCTCGTCGGCAAGGTGCTGAGCGACGGCGGTGAGGGTGCCGACTCCGGCATCATCGAGGGGATGGAGTGGGCGAAGGCGCAGGGCGCCGACGTCGTCTCCATGAGCCTCGGCTCCCCGATCCCGGACGACGGCAACGACCCGATGGCCCAGGCCGTCAACTCCCTCTCGGCCGACGGCGGTCCGCTGTACGTGATCGCCGCGGGCAACGCGTACGGAGCGGGCACCATCGGATCGCCCGGCTCCGCCGAGAAGGCGCTCACCATCGCCGCCGTCGACAAGCAGGACGGCCGGGCGGACTTCTCGTCCATGGGCCCCCTGGTGCGCTCCTACGGCCTCAAGCCGGACCTCTCCGCCCCGGGCGTCGACATCAACGCGGCCGCCTCGCAGTCCGTCCCGGGCGTGGAGGGCATGTACCAGTCGATGTCCGGTACGTCGATGGCGACCCCGCACGTCGCGGGCGCCGCGGCGATCCTGAAGGAGCGGCACCCCGACTGGTCCGGTCAGCGCATCAAGGAAGCGCTGATGACCTCGTCCAAGGTGCTGCCCGCCTACACCCCGTACGAGCAGGGCACCGGGCGGCTCGATGTGAAGGCCGCGATCGACACGACGATCGAGGCCACCGGTTCCGTCGAGGTCGCGACGTACGCCTGGCCGCACAGCGCCTCGGACCCGGTCGCCGAGCGGACGATCACGTACCGCAACAGCGGCACGGAGGACGTCACGCTCGACCTGGCGACGGACAGCGCGGCGGACGCGTACACGCTGTCCGTGAAGCAGCTGACGGTCCCGGCCGGTTCGACCGCCGAGGCCGTCCTCTCGCTGGACCCGTCGAAGGTCGCGAACAACACCACCTTCTCCGGCCAGGTGATCGCGAAGGACGCCTCCGGCACGGCCGTCGCGCACACCGGGTTCGCGCTCAACAAGGAGCAGGAGCTCTACGACCTCACGCTGGAGCTGCGTGACCGCGCGGGCAAGCCGATGGACGGAGTCGTCGTCCTCGCCGCGCTCGGCGACCCGAACCTGACCCCCGTCCAGGTGTCCGGGACGACCACGCTGCGGATGCCCCCGGGCAACTACACCGCCTGGTCCGCCGCCGACATCAAGGGCGACACCGCCGACTCGCAGGCCCTGGCCTTCCTGGCGGCCCCCGAGATCATCCTCGACAAGCCCACCACCGTCACCCTCGACGCCTCCGAGGCCCACAAGGTCGCCGTGCGGACGCCGCAGGAGACGGAGACCCGTCAGCTGCGCTACGACATGGCCCGCACCGCACCGGACGGCACCGTCCAGCGCGACGCGTACCAGATCCCGCTGACGTACGACCAGTTGTGGGCGAGCCCCACGAAGAAGGTCACCCAGGGCAGTTTCTCCTTCCTCACCCGCTGGCGGCAGGGCGAGAAGCTGATCGACCTGACGGCCGACGGCCATGACGTTCCCGTGGCGGTGCAGGGCGGTTCGCCCGTCGCCGAGGACAGCAAGGAGCGGTTCGGCAGTGTGTTCGCCGGCAACGGCGCCCACGCCGACTACGCGGGCCTCGACGCCAGGGGCAAGGCCGTCGTGATCCACAGCAGCGACACGGTGGCCCCCGCCGACCGGGCAGCCGCCGCGATCGCCGCGGGCGCCGAGGCCCTGTTCGTCGTCAACAGCGGCGACGGCGTGCTGATGGAGTCCTACGCCGACTACGGCACCACGCTGCCCATCCCGGTCGCCTCCGTCCGGCGCCTGGCGGGAGAGGGCCTCGTGAAGGCCGCCCAGCGGGGCAGGCCGCTGACCGTCGACCAGCACAAGTACGCGAGCTACGTGTACGACCTGGTCGACCGCCACGACGGTACGATCCCGGACCGCTCGCTGGCGTTCGCCCCGGCCACCCGTCAGCTGGCGAAGGTCGAGAACACCTTCTACGGCCACCGGGACGTCGTCGGCGGCGGCTACCGCTACGACATCCCGGACTACGGATTCGGCATCGGCTTCGCCGAGTACGAGAAGTACCCCGCCACCCGCACGGAATGGGTCAACCCGCTGCCGGGCGACTCGTTCTGGTACGAGGACCACGCGGTGTACAACGAGACCGGTACGGACACCTCACTGGAGGAGCGCAGCGCCGATCTGGACTACACGGCGGGCCGTACCTACCCCGCCGACTGGTTCGCGCCGATCACCCGGCCGCGTCTGGGTACCGGATTCTGGGGCCCGTTCCGCTCGCAGTGGGGCGACATCCAGTACAACATCACGCCGTGGACGGACGGGGGCGCCGGTCACTCCGGCTCCATGCCGGACAAGGAGTACGACACCGGGACGGTCGCGGTGTACCAGGGCGACAAGCTGCTCGACGAGTCCCCGGGCCGCGCCGGCTACGTCGGGAACCTGGCCGCCGAGGAGCTGCCCTACCGGCTGGTGCTCGACGCCACGCGCGACGCGGACGTCTGGAAGACCTCCGTCCGCACGCACTCGGAGTGGTCGTTCGTCTCGGGCGCACTCGACCCCGAGGGCCCGTACCAGGTCGACATCCCGATGCTTCAGCTGGACTACGACGTCGCGACCGACCTGGCCGGCGACGTGAGAGCCGGGAAGTGGACCGAGATCGGGCTGTCGTCCACCACGCAGGAGTGGCTGAAGGGCGCCGTGAAGGCGACGAAGGCCTCGCTGTCGGTCAGCTACGACGACGGGAAGACCTGGAGCGCGGTGCAGCTGAAGAAGGACGGGGCCGGTTCCTGGACCGCCCGGTTCAAGACCCCGAAGCAGGGCGCCACCGCCGTCTCGCTCAAGGCGCACGCCGAGGCCGGCGACGGTCTCGCGGTGGACCAGGAGATCATCCGGGCCTTCGGCCTGAAGTGAGCTGCTGAGAGCTCCGCTTGAGGCGGCCGCGCACCCCGTTCGCAGGGTGTGCGGCCGCCTTCTCATTGCCCTCCGGGTGACCAAAATTTGTCTGCTTTGCCCGTATATGGCAGGCGATAACGCCAGAAAGGGACTTTTTGCGGTGCGGTGCAAGTTGCCACGGTTCCACCCGGAGGCTTATAAGAGGAGGGTGGCCGAGGCGATTCCGGGAATTCCGGGGGACTGCCGCCATGGAGGTTTCCCATGTTTCTGACTCCGTCCGACACGGAGAAATTGCTGCTGAGTGTGGCCGGAATGGTCGCGCGTGACCGGCGGGAGCGGGGCGTTCGCCTCAACTACCCCGAGGCTGTCGCGCTGCTCGCCTGCTGGGCGATGGAGCGGGCCCGGGAAGGGGCTCGCGTCGCCGACCTCATGACGGCGGGACGTTCCGTGCTCACCCGTGCTGACGTGCTCGAAGGTGTTCCGGAGATGCTGCACGACGTCCAGGTCGAGGCGACCTTCCCGGATGGGCGCAAGCTTGTCACGATCACCTCGCCGATCCCGTGATCCCCGGCGAGATCCGGACCGGATCCGGCGTACTGCACATCAATTCCGACCGTCCGAAAATTCAGCTGACCGTGGTGAACGACGGGGACCGTCCCATTCAGGTCGGATCCCATTTTCATTTCTTCGACGTCAATCCCGCGCTTTCCTTCGACCGGTGGTCGACGAGGGGATTCCGGCTCGATATTCCCTCCGGTACGTCGCTGCGCTTCGAGCCCGGCGTCGGCGCGGAGATCACGCTCGTCGCGCTCGGCGGACACGGGACGGTGCCCGGCATCGTCGTGTCCGTCGCACCCCGGACGGACGTCGCGGCAGAGGAGGCCGTGTGACATGGCACAACTGACCCGCGCCGCCTACGCGTCGCTCTACGGACCCACCACCGGCGACCGCATCCGGCTCGCCGACACCGACCTCTGGATCGAGGTCGAGGAGGACCGCTGCTTCGGCGGCGAGGAGGCCGTCTTCGGCGGTGGCAAGTCGATCCGCGAATCCATGGCCCAGGCGACCACCTCGCGCGCCGACGGTGCCCTCGACCTGGTCATCACCAATGCCGTGGTCCTCGACCACTGGGGCGTCGTCAAGGCGGACGTCGGCATCCGGGCCGGGCGCATCGTCGCCCTCGGCCGCTCCGGCAACCCCGACATCGCCGACGGGGTCCACCCGGACCTCGTCATCGGGCCCGGCACCGACGTCGTCTCCGGCGAGGGCCGCATCCTCACCGCCGGGGCCGTCGACACCCACGTCCACTTCCTGATGCCGGAGACCCTCCACGAGGCCCTGGCCACCGGCACCACGACCGTCATCGGCGGCGGCACCGGAGCCACCGAAGGATCCAAGGCCACCACGGTCACGCCCGGCGCATGGAACCTCGCGATGATGTTCCGGTCCCTGGAGAACGTCCCGCTCAACGTGATGCTGTTCGGCAAGGGCTCCACCGTCGGCGAGGAGGCCCTGCGCGAGGCGGCCCTCGGCGGCGCGGGCGGCTACAAGGTCCACGAGGACTGGGGCGCGACCCCCGCCGCCATCGACGCCGCCCTGAAGGCGGCCGACACCTACGGCCTCCAGGTCGCCCTGCACGGTGACAGCCTCAACGAGGCCGGCTACGTAGAGGGAACCCTCGACGCCATCGCGGGCCGCTCCATCCACGTCTTCCACGCCGAGGGCGCGGGCGGCGGCCACGCACCCGACATCATCACCGTGGCCTCCCACCCCCACATCCTCCCGGCGTCCACCAACCCGACGCTCCCGCACACCGTCAACACCGTCGACGAACACCTCGACATGCTGATGGTCTGCCACCACCTCAACCCGCGGGTCCCCGAGGACCTCGCCTTCGCCGAGTCCCGCATCCGCGCCACCACCATCGCGGCCGAGGACATCCTCCACGACATCGGCGCCCTCTCCATCACCTCGTCCGACGCCCAGGCCATGGGCCGCATCGGCGAGGTCATCTGCCGGACCTGGCAGGTCGCCCACGTCATGAAGCAGCGCTTCGGGGACCGCGGCAGCGCCCTGCCCGCCGACAACGAACGCGCCCGCCGCTACGTCGCCAAGTACACCATCTGCCCCGCCGTCGCCCATGGCATCGACCACGTCATCGGCTCCGTCGAACCGGGCAAGCTCGCCGACCTGGTGCTCTGGGACCCCGCGTTCTTCGGCATCCGCCCCGCCGCCGTCATCAAGGGCGGCATGGTCGTGTACGCGCCCCTCGGCGACGCCAACGCCGCGATCCCCACCACCCAGCCCGTGCTGCTGCGCCCGACAGCCGCCGCCGGAGCGGCCCCTCACCTCTCGGTCGCCTTCGTCTCCCCGGCCGCCCTGGACGACGGGCTCGCCGAACGGCTCGGTCTCGTACGCGAACTGGTCGCCGTGCGCCCGACCCGGCACCTCACCAAGGCCGATCTGCCGAACAACACCGCGCTCCCGGTCATCGAGGTCGATCCGGAGACCTTCGCCATCCGGATCGACGGAGAGCTCGTCGAGCCTTCGCCCGCCACCGAACTGCCGCTCACCCAGCGGTACTCCATGTTCTGATGGCCTCGCTCGCCTCTCTCCTGCTCGGCGACGGACGGCTCCCGGTCGGCGCGTACACCTACAGCGCGGGACTCGAACCCGCCGTCGCCGCCGGCCTCACCCGCGACCGGATCCCCGCACTGCTCCGGGCCCGGCTGCACACCACCGCCGTCACCGAGGCGGCCGCCGCCGTCCTCGCGCTGCGGGCCGCCGGCCAGGACCCGGCCGACTACGGACCCGTACAGCACGCCCTGACCGCACGGACCCCGGCCGCGCCCCAGCGCGAGGCGTCGGCGGCGCTCGGCCGGGGTGTGCACCGGCTGGCCCGGCGGCTGGCGCCGGACCACCCGGCGGTCACCGCGCTGGCCGGACTGCGGCCCCGGCCGCTGCGCCCGGTCGCGCTCGGCGCACTCGGAGCCGTACTGGAGGTCTCCGAGGAGGAACTGGCGCACGCCGTCGTCTACGACGAGCTCCAGACCATCGCCTCGGCCGCGCTGAAACTCCTGCCGGGCGACCCGCTCGACTCGGTCGCCTGGATCCTCGCCGCCGCACCCGACGCGGCACGGGCGGTGACCGCCGCCCTCGCCGTCACGGGCCCGGACCGACTGCCGGCCCGTACGGCCCCGCTCACCGAACAGTGGGCGCTCGAACACGCACGACGCGAACGGAGACTCTTCCTTGCCTGACAACGCCCTGCCCGACAGCCACACCACCCCCGCCCCGCAGCCGAACCCCCACTTCCACGAGCCGCTCAACCAGCCGCGCGCGCTGCGCCTGGGAGTCGCGGGTCCCGTCGGTACCGGGAAGAGCTCGATCCTGGCCACCCTGTGCCGCGAGCTCGCCGGTGAACTGTCCATGGCGGTCGTCACCAACGACATCTACACCGACGAGGACGCCCGCTTCCTGCGCTCGGCGGGCGTCCTGCCCACCGAACGGATCCGGGCGGTCGAGACCGGCGCCTGCCCGCACACCGCGATCCGCGACGACGTCAGCGCCAACCTGGACGCCGTCGAGGACCTGGAGGAGGCGTACGGGCCCCTGGACCTGGTCCTCATCGAGAGCGGCGGCGACAATCTCACCGCCACGTTCAGCCCGGCCCTCGCCGACGCGCAGCTGTTCTCCATCGATGTCGCCGGCGGCGGCGACGTCGCCCGCAAGGGCGGCCCCGGCATCACCGGCGCCGACCTCCTGATCATCAACAAGACCGACCTCGCGCCCTACGTGGAGGTGGACGTGGCCGCGATGGTGGCCGACGCCGAAGCGGCCCGCGGCGGACTCCCCGTGCTCGCCCTGTCCCGGAAGGACCCGGCCTCCGTCGCCGAACTCGCCGACTGGGTAAGGTCCTTGCTCGCCCGTCACCGTGCGGGCAGCCATGTGCCCACGGACCCGGGCCCGATGGCGCCCCACAGCCACTCGTGAACGAACCGGTCGTGGTCGGCGTCGAGCGCGACGCCTCGGGCCGCCACCTGGCGCGCGAGCTGCGGCCCGGCGCGTTCCTCGCCCCCCGCCCTCTGGCGCCGGCCCCCGACCGGATGCGGATCGCCCTGGTCGGCACTCGGGCGGGGCTGCTGGCGGGCGACGACCTCGGACTGCGGATCTCGGTCGGCCCGGGCGCGCGTCTGGAGCTCGTGGAACCGGCCGGTCTCGTCGCCTACGACCACCGGGGCGGCAGCTCCCGCTGGCAGGCCCGGGTGGACATCGCCGAGGGTGGTGAACTCCTGTGGAACGGACTGCCGTTCGTCGTCTCGGACGGGGCGGACGTTGTCCGTACGATGGATGCCCGGCTCGCCGCCGGGGCCCGGATGCTGTGGCGCGACACCCTGGTCCTCGGTCGCTCGGGCGAACGCGGCGGCCGTCTGCGGGCCACCACCCGGGTGACGTACGAGGGGCGTGAGCTCCTCGTCGAGGACCTCGACCTGACCGATCCGGACCTGCGTGAACTGCCCGGCGTCCTCGGCCCCCACCGGGTCATCGGCGCCGTCACCGCACTCGGCGCGACCCCGGCGGGCCCGCCGCATCCCTACCGGACGGACCTGGCGGGCCCGGGTGCTCAGGTGCGGCTGCTGGATACGGGGGCCCCGGCCGTCGAGGCGGAGCTGAGCGCGGTCTGGGAGTCCTGGCTGCACCCTTGATATGCATCATGCATATGGGCTGTATGGTGCATATCAACGGTCGCGGTGTGCGGAGCCGCGCCCGACCCATCGAGTCGGAGGAACAGCGCAATGACACTGGAGAACAAGGTCGCCGTCGTCACCGGAGGAGCCTCGGGCATCGGCGAGGCCGTCACCCGGCTCTTCGTCGAGCGGGGCGCCCGGGTCGTGGTCGTCGACCTCCAGCAGGAGGCCGGGGACGCCGTCGTCGCCGATCTCGGAGACGCGGTGACGTTCCTCCGGGGCGACGTCTCCGACCGGGCGGTCGCCGACCTGGCGGTGGCCACCGCCGTCGAGCGCTTCGGCGGCCTGGACATCCTGGTGAACAACGCCAGCGCCTCGCGCGTACGGCCCTTCACCGAGCAGACCGAGGACGACTGGAAGCTCGCCCTGGACTCCGGGCTCTTCGCCACCCGCAACTTCATGCTCGCCGCGTACCCCGAGCTCCGCAAGAACCGGGGCGCGGTGATCAACTTCGGCTCGGGCGCGGGCATCGACGGCCAGCCGAACCAGGCCTCGTACGCCGCCGCGAAGGAGGCGATCCGCGGACTGAGCCGGGTCGTCGCCAACGAGTGGGCGGCCGACCAGATCCGCGTCAACGTCGTCGCGCCGATGGCGAGGACCGCGGGCGTCGCCGCCTGGGCCGAGGCCAACCCCGAGCAGTACGCCCTCTCCGCCGCCAAGGTCCCGCTCGGCCGCTTCGGGGACCCGCGCACGGACGTCGCCCCCGTCATCGCGTTCCTGGCGAGCGACGACGCCCGTTACATCACCGGCCAGACCCTGATGGCCGACGGCGGCGCGATCAAGCTCCGCTGACCGCGTCCGGGCCCGCCGCCTCCGCGACCCGGGAGCGGCGGGCCCCGGCGCGCGCCACCGCCCCCGCGCACACCAGTGCCGGGGCCGCCGCCAGTGCGAAGCACAGGGAGAGCGGCAGCCGGTCCACGAGCAGGCCGACCACGGCCGTACCGCCCGACGAACCGGCGTTGAACGCGGTGTTCACCCAGGCGCCCGCCTGGGTGCGCCGGGCGGCGTCCACGGACTCGTCGGCGATCAGATACGCGGTCGTGAGCGCCGGGGCGACGAACAGCCCGGCGACCGCGACGACGGCGACCAGCACATACAGATGCGGCGACACACCGGCCACCATCAGCGCCGCGCCCAGCGCGGCGGCCACCACCGGAAGCCGCACCCCGCTCGCCGACTTCCACCGCACCGCCCCGTAGGCCAGGCCGCCGACGGCGCTCCCGGCCGAGAGGGCCGCCAGCACCCAGGACACCGCCGCCGGACGCTGGAGCTGCTCGGTGAACGCCACCACCAGCAGATCGAGCGCTCCGAGGCAGAGGCCCACGGCGGCCGTCACCACGACCGCGTGGCGCAGCGCGACGATGCCGTGCAAGCGCAGCCGGGGTGCGGCCGGCCCGTCGGTCGGGGGCCGCACCGTGCGGGCGCGGGACACCGCGGGTGACGACACCAGCGCCGACGCCCCCACGAACACGAGCACCGCACCGGCCAGGACGCCGACGGCCGGTTCGGCGGTCGTCACCACGATCCCCACCAGCAACGGGCCTGTCACATACAGCAGTTCCTCGGCGACGCCGTCCAGGCTGTACGCGCGCTGCAGCAGCTCGCGGTCGGGAACGAGGGCGCTCCACAGCGTCCGCATCACCGGCCCGAGCGGCGGCGTGCAGGCCCCCGCGGCGACGGCCAGGGCACCCAGGACGAGCGGCGGCACCCCCGGCCGCCAGGCGGCCAGCGCGATCACGGTGAGCAGCGCGGCGTACAGCCCGGCCATCGGCGGCAGGACCCGGCGCGGCCCGTGCCGGTCGATCAGCGCGGCACGCGCGGGGGAGAGGGCGACGCTCGCGGCCCCGAACACCGCCATCGCCCCGCCGGCCGCGGCGTACGAGCCGGTGGCGTCCTTGATCGTGAGCAGGAGGGAGAGAGGGACGATTCCGTACGAGAGCCGCCCCAGCAGCGCGGCCCCGAAGGTGCGGGCGGCGTGCGGGGTGCGGAGCACGGCGGCGTACGAAGGCGCGCGCGAGGGCGCGGAAGGAGCGAGCACGATGACTTTCCTCGTGAAGGCGGCGCGAGGACGCGGCGCCGCGGGCATGCGGGGACACCGGAGTGCCGCACCCGGGACGAGGGGTGCGGTCAGTGCGGGGTCCTACGCACGAGGAAGGAGCATGCGGGCAAATTAGCAGAGCGCGCGACGCGGCGGCAGGGGCTCCCTAGCCGGTGATGTCCTCATTGGCCGCCAGTACGGCCTCCGTGGCCGCGTCCAGCCGGGGCAGGAACCCGAGGACGGCCGAACGCCGCTCCAGCAGATCGGCGGTACCGGTGATCCCGGTGAGTCCGGCCAGGGCCGCCTCGAACGCCGGCAGCCGCGCCCTGTGCAGCGCGGGAGCGTCCACGGCCAGGACCGCGTGGCAGCGGGCCAGCGTCGCGATGATCCAGAACACCGCCTCGCGGTGCTCACCGCGGTCGATCAGCTCCAGGCTGCCGTCGACGGCGATGGGCCGCGCCTGCCCGGTGAGGTCGCTGCTGAAGAAGAACGGGGTGCGCGCCACCGGGACCGTGGCGTCGAACGTCCGGGTCAGCTCGTCCACATGCCGGCGCACCACGCGCTCGGAGACATCGGCGCAGCCGAGGAGCGCCAGCAGCTCCCGGTAGAGCTCCGGCTGTCCGTACGCGGTGAGGACGTCGCGCGCGGCGCGGTAGCGCAGCCGGACGGTGGGGTTGCGCAGTGCGGCGACGAGCAGGACGTGGGTGGTGACCCCGGTGGGGAACATCCAGGCCGGCACCTGTTCGTGAAGGGGCGCGGACGCGTCGAACGCGGCGAGGCGGCCCACGACGCGGCGCCTGGCGTCCAGGCACCGGCGGCGTACCTGGCTCCGCTCGGCGAACCGGGGCGCGACGGCCGCGTACAGGGCGCGCAGCCCGCCGGTGGGATCGTCGATGACCGTGTCCGTACGGAAGCTGCCCGCCAGATGGTACGAGCCCAGCACGGCCTCCGGGTCGCGCAGCTCGGCCCACGGTACGTAGGTGATCTCCAACAGCGCGTTCCCGTAACGGAGTTTGCCGGGCTTGGCCGGTGGCGCGTCCTGCTCCGTGACGACCACGACGTCGACGTCGGACGAGGCGGGCAGCTCGGCGTCGTCGGGCCGGCCGACGGTCGACCCGCTGAAGTACGCCCCGCGGTAGCCCGGGGCGGGACGGGCGTGGGCGGCCACCCAGCGGACCGCGGCGGCGCGTGCGGTCCCGACCTTCACGACGGGACTCCCCGGGACCGGTCCGGCCGGGCGGGTCCGGGGCCGTGGGCGAGGACCGTCGCCCCGACCCGGTCGCGCCGTCCGGCTTCGGCCCGGCCGGCGGCGGCCCCGCAGGCCGTCGCCATGTCCCGCGGGTCGTCGGTCGCGGCGGCGGATCCCGCGCGTGCGCTGCCCTGGGCGTCGTCGATCAGCGCGCTGAGGCTCATCGTCGTCCCTCCTCGTCGTCCTGCCGCACGGCGGGTACCGCGGTCAGGGGAAGCCGGACCAGGGTAGGCGTCCGGGCCCCTCAGGACAGGCGGCCCGGCCGGCTGTCCTGAGGGGCCCGTTCCAGATCATGACCGGGAGTGGGGCATGGCCGGGCGTGGGGCCGATGTCCGTTCCGGTCCGCGGGAAGGGCCTCCCTCTCGTGCTCGGTCAAGCGCATACAGTGAATCTATGAATTGCGAAATTCGGCAATTCACTACATGCTGTGGTGGCTGCGCCGGCGGGTATCCGCGGGCACAGCGCCGAGGGCGAAGGGAGTCCGTGACCGTGCCGGTTCCGCTGTATCAGGCCAAGGCCGAGTTCTTCCGGATGCTCGGGCACCCCGTGCGGATACGGGTTCTGGAGCTGTTGCAGGACGGCCGGATGCCGGTCCGCGACCTGCTGGCGGCGATCGGGGTGGAGCCTTCGGCGCTGTCCCAGCAACTGGCGGTGCTGCGCCGTTCGGGCATCGTCTCCTCCGCGCGGGAGGGCTCGACGGTGGTCTACGAGCTGGCGGGCGGCGACGTGGCGGAGCTGATGCGTGCGGCGCGGCGGATCCTGACCGAGATGCTGGCCGGGCAGAACCAGCTGCTGGCGGAGTTGCGGGAAGCCGAGGTCCCGGCGCGGTGAGCCTGTTGATGGCCCGGTCATGGCACCGGGTGCGGTCACTGCTGCCCGCCCGCGCGGACTTCGCCGTCATGGCCCGCGACCCGCGGCGCGATCTGCTCGCCGGCCTCACCGTGGCGATCGTGGCGTTGCCGCTCGCGCTCGGCTTCGGGGTCTCCTCCGGCCTGGGCGCCGAGGCGGGACTGGCCACCGCTGTCGTCGCCGGTGCGCTCGCCGCGCTTTTCGGCGGCTCCCACCTCCAGGTGTCCGGGCCGACCGGCGCGATGACGGTGGTGCTGGTGCCGATCGTCGCGGAGTACGGGCCGGGCGGCGTGCTGACCGTCGGGCTGATGGCCGGCGTGCTGCTGATCACGCTGGCCCTCCTGAAGGCCGGCCGCTCCATGCGCTACATCCCGGCGCCCGTGGTGGAGGGCTTCACCCTCGGCATCGCGTGCGTGATCGGATTGCAGCAGGTCCCGAACGCCCTCGGGGTGCCCCAACCCGAGGGCGACAAGGTCCTGGTGGTGGCGTGGAGGGCCGTCGAGGCGTTCGTACGGACACCGGACTGGACCGCGACGGCGCTGGCCCTCGCGGTGGCGGCCGTGATGCTGCTCGGTGCCCGGTGGCGGCCCGCCGTCCCGTTCTCGATCGTCGGCGTCGTCGCCGCGACGCTGGCCGCCCAGATCTTCCACCTGGACGCGGCCCCGATCGGCGACCTGCCGTCCGGGCTGCCCGCGCCGTCGCTCGCCTTCCTCGACCTGTCCGCACTGGGCTCGCTGCTCGGCCCGGCCGTGGCGGTCGCCGCGCTCGCCGCGCTGGAGTCGCTGCTGTCGGCCACGGTCGCCGACGGCATGACGGTGGGCCAGAAGCACGACCCGGACAAGGAGCTCTTCGGGCAGGGCGTCGCGAACCTGGCCGCCCCGCTGTTCGGCGGTGTGCCCGCCACCGCGGCGATCGCCCGTACCGCCGTCAACGTCCGCAGCGGTGCCGGCTCCCGCCTCGCCTCCCTGACCCACGCCGCCGTCCTCGCGGTGATCGTGTTCGCCGCCGCCCCGCTCGTCTCCAGAATTCCCCTGGCCGCGCTCGCCGGGGTGCTGCTGGCCACCGCGATCCGCATGGTGGAGATCGGCGCGCTCCGGGCCATGGTCAGGGCGACCCGTTCGGACGCGGTCGTGCTGGTCCTGACGGCCGTGGCCACCCTCGTCCTCGACCTCGTCCACGCGGTCGTCATCGGCCTGCTCGTCGCGGGCGCCCTCGCGCTGAGGGCGGTCGCCCAGCACGCCCGGATGGACCAGGTCGACTTCACGGCCGATGTGCCGGGCCAGCACAGCGACGAGGAGCACGCGCTGCCGGCCGAGCACGTCGTCGCCTACCGCATCGACGGACCGGTGTTCTTCGCGGGTGCCCATCGCTTCCTCCTGGAGCTCTCCGAGGTCGCCGACGTCCGCGTGGTGATCCTGCGCATGTCACGGATCTCGACGATGGACGCCACCGGGGCCCTGGTCCTCAAGGACGCCGTGGAGAAGCTGGACCGGCGCGGCATCGCCGTACTGACCTCGGGCATCCGTCCCGGCCAGCGCCGCGCCCTCGCCTCGGTCGGCGCGCTGGACCTGCTGCGCCGGGACGGGCGCGAGTACGCCACCACACCGGAGGCGATCGCCGGGGCCCGCGCCCATCTGCGTCAGGCCGGGCTCCTGCCCGCCGTGCCCGCCACCGCACTCGTCACCGAAGAGGCCTCCTGATGCCCACGCGCCGGCCGTACGACATCCCGGTACGCATCCGCCCGCAGACCGCCGCGGCGTCGCGCCCGGCCCACGCCGGGGCCGCCCGGTGAGCAGCCGACTCCAGGGTCTCCCGTTGCGGCATGTACTGACGCTGCCCGCGATGGGCTCCGCCGTGCGGATCGCCCGCGAGACCACCGAACAGGTCCTGACCGAGTGGGGCGTCAGCCGGCATCACCCCACGGTCGATCCGGCGCTGCTGATCCTGTCCGAGCTGGTCACCAACAGCGTCCGGCACGCCGCCGCGCTGTCCCCGAACGTCACCGTCATCTACGCGGCCGGTCCGGACACGTTCGCGTTCGCCGTGCACGACCGGCACCCCTGCCGGCCTCCGCTCCTCGCGGCGACCACCCGTACGCGCGGCGGCGGGCTGGGCACCGTCATGGAACTCACCCTCGGCCTCGGTGGCACCGCAGTCGTCCGGGGCGACGCGGACGGCCAGGGCAAGAGCATCTGGATCACCCTCCCGCTGTGAACGACAGCCACCGATCCCCGCACAAGAACGATCAGAGAAGGAACCACCATGAGCGATGTGACCGAGACGCTGCCGCCGTGCCCCGAGTGCTCCGGCGTGTACACCTACGAGATGGGCGCGCTGCTGGTCTGTCCCGAATGCGGTCATGAGTGGTCGCCCGCCTCGGCCGGACCCGCGGCCGGCACCGCGGACGACGGACTCGTCAGGGACGCGGTCGGGAACGTGCTCGCCGACGGCGACACGGTGACGGTGACCAGGACGCTGAAGGTCAAGGGAAGCCCGGGCGGAATCAAGGCCGGCACCAAGGTACGCAACATCCGCCTGGTGGACGGTGTGGACGGCCACGACATCGACTGCAGAATCGAAGGCTTCGGCGCCATGCAGCTCAAGTCCGCCGTGGTCAGGAAGGCCTGACCGGGCCTCCCGGCACGCGGCGGCGGGACGGGCGCCGCTTCGCCGCCGCGCCCCGACGGGCGGCACCCGGCACGGCCGTTCCCGGCGGTCCCGAGGTCACGGCCTCGGTGTGAGGGCGCGATGATGGTCCCATGGTGAAGTGTTCTGAGGTGGATGCGGTGCGCGGTACTCGCCCGTCAGCGGCCGGCCGGACCCCCGGCCGGCCGGCGGACCGGGCCGGGGCGGGGTCCGGCCGGTGAGCGCGCCGCTGTACCAGCTCAAGGCGGAGTTCTTCAAGACCCTCGGCCACCCGGTGCGCATCCGCGTGCTGGAACTCCTCAGCCGACGCGAGCACGCCGTCTCCGAGATGCTGTCCGAGATCGGCGTCGAAGCGGCGCACCTCTCCCAGCAACTGGCCGTCCTGCGCCGGGCCAACCTGGTCGTCCCCCGTCGTGAGGGCTCCGCCGTGTACTACTCGCTGACCAACCCGCAGACGGCGGAGTTGCTGCGGGTGGCGCGCACCATCCTGTCCGGCGTGCTGACGGGCCAGGCCGAACTGCTGGCCGACCTCCAGGCCGCCGACCCCGACCCCGGCACCGGGCCCCGGCGGCGCGGGCCGGCCCCTCGGTGAAGGGCGGCCGGGGCCTCGGTGAAGGGCGGCCGGGACCCTCGTCTCACACCCCCAGCAGCCCCGAGGTGTCGAGCACCTGACGGATCGCCCGGCCCGAAGCCAGCTCCTCCATCGCGTGGTTGACCTCGTCCAGCACGAGGGTGCCGGTGTGCATCTCCTCCACCGGCATCAGCCCCGCCCGCCACAGGTCCAGGAACCGGGGGATGTCGCGGCGCGGGACCGCGTCACCCATGTACGAGCCCAGCAGCGACTTGCCCTCGCCCGCGAAGGCCAGGGCCGGGACCTCCAGCACCCGGTCCGGGGCGGGCAGGCCCACCGAGACGACCTTGCCACCGCGGGCCACCGCCGCCAGGCACTCGGCCATGACCTTCGGGCTGCCCACGGCCTCCACCGCCACCTCCGCCCCGCCGGACGTCAGTTCACGGATCGCCACGAGCGCCTCGTCGGGGGCGTACGTGTGGGTCGCGCCCAGCCGCAGGGCCAGCGCGCGCTTCTCCGGGACCGGGTCGACGGCGACGATCGGGTACGCGCCGGCCGCCCGTGCCCCGAGCACGGCCGACAGGCCCACGCCGCCCAGACCGTAGACCACGGCCGACTGGCCGGGGCGCAAGGCGGCCGTGTTGATGACCGCGCCGGCGCCCGTCAGGACCGCGCAGCCGAACATCGAGGCCACGGTGAACGGGATGTCGCGGGGGATCGGCACCACGGACTCCTGGGCCACCACCGCGTACGAGGAGAACGCCGAGACGCCCAGTTGGTGGTGGACCGTGGCGCCGGCGGCGTCCGTCAGCAGGGAGGGGCCGTGCAGCAGGGCGCCGGAGCCGTTCGCCGCGGCGGCCTGCGCGCACAGGGCGGGGCGACCCGCCGCGCAGTCGGCGCAGAAGCCGCAGCTCGGCACGAAGACCAGGGCCACATGGTCACCGGGAACGATCCGGTGGACGCCGGGCCCGGTCTCCTCGACCACCCCGACCGCCTCGTGGCCCAGGGCCATGGGCAGCGGCCGGACGCGGTCGCCGTTGACGACCGAGAGGTCCGAGTGGCACAGGGAGGCGGCGGCGACCCGGACCAGGACCTCGCCCTCGCGCGGGGCCCCGAGGTCCAGCTCCTCCACCTCGACCGGACGGGTCCGCGTGTAGGGCCGGTCCGTCGATATCCCGCGCAGCACCACCGCGCGGGTCTTCACGCGGTCACCCCGTCCCGGGGCGCGCAGCGCAGGACGTCGCGGCTCTCCAGGAGCGGGACGACCTTCCCGAGCACGATCTCCTGGAAGTGCGGCGTCGCGCAGTGCGCGGTGAAGTCGGCCTCGGTCGCGTACTCCTCGTAGAGCACGATCGCCCGCGGGTCCTCGGTCCCCTGATGGACCCGGTAGCCGAGGTTGCCGGGCTCCTCGCGGGAGGCGGCGGCCATGGTGTCGAGGAGCGGGAGGACGGTGTCCTGCTCGCCGGGCTTTGTGCGGTAACGGGCGACGACTACGTAGGTCACGGTGGTACTACTCCTGGGGTGGGACGGGCCTCTTGAGTGCGGCCGGCGGGACCGGCGGCAGCTGGTCGCGGCGCAGATGCCAGAGGCGGGGGTCGGACGTGGCGGCCGCGGCCGACCCGAGGGCCAGCGCGAGCGCCACGTCCGCGGGGCACTCCACGAAGCCCGCGGCCACCGACGGGGACATCGCGCGCTGGGCCTGCGCGCTCATCCGGGCGATGATCGGGGCGGGCATGATCTCGACCAGGTCCGGCGCCCCGCGCGAGATCGCGTCCGTGGAGCGGCGCAGATTGGACCGGTCGGTGACGAACACCTTCATCATCGTCAGCAGGCCGAGCGGCCGGCCCTTCTCTATGAGCGAGAGCCGGGTGCTGACCACGCCGTGCGCGCCCATGTTCTTGATGAACTCCAGCGCGCCCCGGTCCTGAGCCAGACCGGGGCTGCTGTCCACGTTCACGAACACGAGCTTCCCCGCCCGGCCCAGCGCCGGCACGACCTGGGGCAGCTGCCCCACGGCGAACGACGCGAGGATGCACACCCTGGCCGGTGCGGTCAGGAACTGCCGCAGCGGCTGGGTGCCGACGACCGACGCGATCACGGGCACCTCGGCGWWCGCCGAGGTGAGCCGCGGATCGAGCGGGACACCGGACCGGGACGGGGAAGGGGTCATGGCAAAGCCTGCCTGGAAGAGGGCTGGGTCAGTTCAGCGGAGACGTACCGAATCGGCTGGGAAGGCCCAGTTTGCCAGGGTTGAGAATGCCGGCCGGGTCCAGGGCTGCCTTCACCGCGACGAACGTCGCGAAGCCCGCGCCCAGCGATTCCTGCAGGTAGGGGCCGCGCAGCAGTCCGCAGCCGTGGTGGTGGCTGAGCGCCGCCGCGTGCCTGATCAGGACGGCGTTCGCCGCGTCCCACACCGAGCGGTACCAGTCGCGCCGCGCCTCGGGCGCCACGTCGCCGCGCAGCGAGAAGTACACGCAGGCACCGTCGGTGTACGCGTGCGACTGGTGGGCGGACGCTGCCAGGGTGCCGGGCACCGCCTGGATCGCGGCGACCACCTCGTCGTAGATGACCGGGAGGCCGGCCCAGGAAGCGGCCATCTCCAGGGTGTCGGCGACGAAGCCCGGACCCGGCGTGAAGCCGTCCGCGGACTTGCCGACGATCATCCGCTCGTCCAGCCAGCGCTCGAAGACCGCCTTGGAGTCCAGCTCGGGGCCGTACTCCGAGCAGACCTCGGCCGCCACCTTGATCGAGGCGTCCACGATCGCCGGGTCGCCCTCGTCGGCGATCAGCAGGAGGTTGGTCTCCGGGTGGCCGAAGTGCGTGCCCGACTCCAGGGTGTCGTACAGCCGCAGGACGGCCGGGGTCGCGCCGCGCTGCATGATCTTGCGGCACGCGTCCAGGCCCTCGGCGAAGGTCTCGAAGCCGAAGGCGACGGCGTTCGCGTACTCGGGCAGCGGGTGGACGCGCAGCCGGGCGCCGACGATGACGCCGAGGGTGCCCTCGGAGCCGATGAACAGCTGGCGCAGGTCCGGGCCGACCGCCGCGCGGGCGTAGTCGCCGTAAGTGGCGCGGGTGCCGTCCGCGTGGATCACGTCCACGCCCACGACCATGTCCTCGATCTTGCCGTAGCGCGTGGAGAGCTGGCCGGCGCCGCGGCAGGCGATCCAGCCGCCGACCGTGGAGACGGCGAACGCGGACGGCCAGTGGCCCGTCGTGACGCCGTACTCCTCCTGGAGCTGCTTCTCGAAGAGGTCGCCGAACATACCGGCCTGGACGTCCACCACGTTCGACTCGGCGTCGAAGCCGGTGATCCGGTTCAGCCCGCACACGTCCAGGACGACCCCGCCGAAGACGGGCAGCGCCGCCCCCGTGACGTTGGAGCGGCCAGCGGACGGGGTGACCGGGATGCCCGCCGCGTGGCAGATCCGCAGCACGGCGGCGATCTGGTCCGCGTCGGCCGCCTCGACGATCACGGCGTCCGGCGTCGCGGGACGGCCCTCGGTCTCGCCGATCATCGAACCGGCCCACCAGTCACGGGTCCGGGTGACGACCTCGTCGCGCTCCACGTGCACGGCGTGCGCGACGTCGCGCAGCGCCTCGACCACGGACCCGGGGACCTCGACCGGGTTGTTCTGGAGCGCGGCCTCGCCGTCGCCGATGGGGGTGTTCCGCGCCCACTTGGCGAAACTGGGCGCGCCGATCGTGTAGTTGCCCCGGTTGAACGGGTGGGTGATGGTCTGACGGCTGATCATGCTGCTGCCCCTTCGAGGAGTACGGACTTTTCGTGACGGACGGCCGCGAGGTAGTCGGAGACGGAACGCTCCACCTCGGCCTCCGTGAGGTTCAGTTCGCGGCCGAGGATCGCGCCGACCGCGCCCGCCGCGTCGGCGGAGGCGTCGCGGGCGAAGAGCCGGGCGCGCAGCCGTCGGGAGAGGACGTCGTCGACCGAGCGGGCCAGCTCGGCCCGGGCCGCGTAGACGACCTCGGCCTTCGTGTAGGGGAGTCCCGTGACGACGGGCTCCGCCAGCGCCGGGTCCTCCTGGATCAGGTCGCCGACGAAACGCGCCTCGGTGCCGAAGCGCTCGCCCAGGTGCGCGGCGATGCCGCCGGAGGCGGCCACGGCCTCGGCGTCGTAACCGGCGCCGCCGAGCAGCGGAAGGTCCGTGGTGCGGCTCTTCGCCTTGCGGCCGAGGACGGTCATCACCTTGTCGATCACGAGCTCGCCCATGTGCCGGCTGGTGGTGAGCTTGCCGCCGGTCACCGTGACCATGCCGGTGCGGCCGATGCTGATGTGGTGGTCGCGCCGCATGTCGAGCGTCGCGCCCTCCTTGCCGCCGACCAGGGGACGCAGCCCGCCGATGGAGCCGACCACGTCGTCCGGGGTGAGCTTGCCCTCGAAGGCGGTGTTGGCGCCCTCCAGCAGGAAGTCCATCTCCTGGCGCGTGCAGTGCACGTCGTCGGGGGAGCCCTGGTAGTCCTCGTCCGTGGTGCCCAGCACGACGCTGTTGCCCCAGCGGGTGCACGTCGCGCGGCGGGCCCGGCCGGGGATCGGCACGGTGACCGTGCAGTTGATCCGTACCTTGTCCCACGGCACCACGATGTGCACGCCCTTGGCGGGGCGGACCTGCGGCCGGTGGCCGTCGACGGCCTTCGCGTCCAGCTCGTCGGTCCACACGCCGGTGGCGTTGACGACCGCCCGCGCCCGGATGTCGACGCTGTCACCGTCCACCTCGACCCGGGCCCCGGCGACCTTGCCCGCGCGCATCAGCAGGCCCTCGGCCTTCGCCCCGTTGAGGACGGTCGCGCCGAGCGCCGCGGCGGTACGCACGATGGTCAGGACGAGACGGGCGTCGTCGGTACGGGCGTCGAAGTACATCAGCCCGCCCTGGAGGTTCTCCGCGCGCAGCGTCGGCGCCTGCGCGAGGACCTCCGGGACGGTCAGCCGCTGGTGGAGCTTGCCGATCCGCCAGCCGCCGACCAGGTCGTACGTCCACAGCAGCCCCTCGAAGCCCTTGGCCAGGCGCGCGTCGAAGATGCCCTCCTTCTCCAGGATCGGGAAGAGGAACGGCAGCCGGTGCACCAGGTGCGGGGCGTTCTTGCGGAAGCGGTGCCGCTCCAGGAGCGAGTGGCGTACGAGGTTGACGTTGCCCTGCTCGATGTAGCGCAGCCCCCCGTGCACCATCTTCGAGGACTTCGACGACGTGCCCGAGGCGAAGTCGTCCTTCTCGACCAGCGCCGCGCGCAGCCCGCGCGAGGCGGCGTCCAGCACGGCGTACGCCCCGGTGATGCCGCCGCCGATGACGAGGACGTCGTACGTGTCGTCGGCCAGCTGCCGCTTGGCCGCGGCGCGGTCGAGCAGCAGGGGCGTGCGGCGGGTCGCCGCGGCGCTGCGCCGCGGTTTCCGGGCGGGCATGGTGATCACAACATCAACTCCTGGTGGTTCGGTGCGGCGGCCGCGTGGTCGGGTGTCCGGCCGCCGCCTGCTGACGGTGAGGGGCCGTCAGTGGGGGGTGTGAGCGGGGTCCTTGAGGTGGCCGGTCAGCACCTCGCGCCAGGCGGCCCGCTGTTCGGCGCGTTCGTCCGCACCGGTGGCGGGTTCGAAGACCTGGCCGCGCGGCTGCGCCTCGACGACCTCTTCGAGCGAGCCCCACAGGCCCTGGGCGACCCCGGCCAGATAGGCGGTCCCGCGCAGACTGGCGGTCGCCGAGTCGGCGACGCGTTCCAGCGGCAGCCCGGTCAGGTCGGCCTGGATCCGCATGAGGGGGTCGCTGCCCGCGACACCGCCGCCCACCCGGAGCCGGGTGAACGGGGCGCCCATCGTGCCGGCGACCCCGTCGACGAGGTCGCACACGGAGTGCGCGATCCCGTCGAGCACGGCCCGGGCCAGATCGGCGCGGGTGGTGGCGAGGGTGAGCCCGGTGAGGGCGGCAGTGGCCTCCGGGTGCCAGACCGGTGTGCGGACCCCCGCGAGCGCCGGGACGAAGCGCGGGGTGCGGCCCGGCCGGGTGGGGACCCGGCCGGCCTCCTCGCCGAGCTCCTTCGGCGAGGCGAACAGGCCCAGGTCGTCGCAGAGCCAGCGCAGCGCCGAACCCGCCGTGGAGGTGTAGGCCTCCAGGCTGTAGTGGCTGATGTCGCCCTGCCGCCGGCCGGGCTGGGCGAGCACCCCGGAGATGTCCGGCCGGGGCAGGGCGGGCGTGGTGCCGGTCGCCGCGTCGACGAACGCGCCGGTCCCGTACATGCACATGCCCTGCCCGGCGGCGAGGCCGCCGAGCGCGATCAGTGCGGCGTGCTGGTCGCCCATGGAAGCGGCCAGCGGGACGGCGATGCCGAGGGCGGCCGGGTCGGTCGTGCCGAATCCGGCGTCGTCCGAGCGGAGTTCGGGCAGCAGGTCGAGGGGGAAGCCGAGATGGCTGATCCACTCCTCGTCCCAGGCGTGCCGCTCCAGCAGGTAACCCCCGCTGGACGCGGCGTTGGTCGGGGTGGTGGCGTGCACGGCGCCGCCGGTCAGGCGCCAGATCAGCCAGGTGTCGACGGTACCGAACAGCAGCCGGCCCTCGCGGTGGGCGGCGGCCGCCTCCGGATGCGCGGCGATCTGCCGGGCGGCCCAGAGGAACGGTGCGCGGGCGCCGACCGGACGGCCCTGACGGGCGGTGAGAACGGCGTCCCACCGCGCCTCGTACGCGGTGAGCTCTGCGGCGTACCGCCGGTCCTGCCACACCACGGCGGGCAGCAGCGGCTGCCCGGTGACCCGGTCCCAGAGCATCGCGGTGGCCCGCTGGGTGGAGAGCGCGACGGCGGTGACGGCGATGCCGTCCGCCCGGGCGGCGCCGACGGCCCGGCGCGCCACGTCGAGCGTGGCGGTCCAGATCTCCATCGGATCCTGCTCGACCGAGAGGTCGTCCGGATGGCTGACCTCGATCGAGCGGTAGAACACCTCGTGCGCCGCGCCGGAGTCGAGGACGACTCCGGCCCGGGTGCCGGTGGTGCCCTCGTCGATGGCCAGCACACCGCGCCGGGGAGCGGCGCCGGGGAGCGTCTGCGTCATTGCGGCCCTTTCATTGCGAGCATCGCGAGCTGTACGGAGGGGGAGAGGGACCATCGTGGGGTGCGGCAGGAGCGGCGGACGGTCAGCGCGCGGTGACGGACTCCGCGTGTTCCGCCGCGCCCGTGGCCCGCTGCGCCGCGGCCTCGTCGGGCGAAGCGGCCTTCATCGGGTCCCACTTGATGGCCAGACAGGTGATCATGCCGAGCAGCGGGACGACGGAGAGCACCAGGAAGGTGTCGGCGAGGCCGAGCGACTCCTTGATCTGCGGGAAGAGGTACAGCCCCGCGACACTGCCGAAGCTGCCGACCATCCCGGTGACCCCCGTGCCGAGCGCCCGCACATCGCTGCTGTACGAGAGCGCCGCGATGGACTTGCCGTTGGCGCCGGGACCGGCGGAGTGGCAGAGGATGAACAGCACCGGCAGCAGGAACGCCACGGCCGTCGGGACCTTCTCGAAGGTCAGCCCCATCGCGATCAGCGCGACGAACACCCCGGCGAAACCGGCGGCGGAGCTGAGCCGCAGCCCGAGTCGGCGGCCGAAGTACGCGGACAGCAGCCCGCCCGCGATACCGAAGGCGTTGAACACCATCGAGCCGATCGTGGCCTTCTCGAAGCTCTCGCCGAAGATCGTCAGACTGATCAGCGGGAGGTACCAGCCGACCGCGAAGTACTGCATCGACTGCCCGAGCGAGATGACCGAGGAGAGGATCGTGCGCGGCAGGTACTCGCCCTTGAAGAGCAGTCCGGCCTGGCGGAAGCCGATGGCGGGCGCGGCCGTCGCGGCGCGGGTCGCCTCGTCGGGCTTCCCGGCGACGGCCTTGATGCCGTAGATCCGGTCCAGGTTCAGGACGGACTCGTCCAGGCGGCCCTTGCTCGCCAGCCAGGCAGGGCTCTCCCTGAGCATCAGCCACTGGCCCACGAGCAGCGCGCCGGCGACGACGGCGGCCGAACCGACCGACCAGCGCCAGATGTCCGAGCCGACGTCCAGGTTGAAGAAGACGAGGGCGAGCGCGAGGTTGCTGGTGGTGGCGACGTACCAGACGGCCTGCCAGAGGTTCAGCCGGCCGCCGAGCTTGGCCGGGGTGTACTCGGCCAGCAGCGCCATGGCGACGGCGAAGTCGATGCCGTACGCGACGCCCACCAGGACGCGGCCCAGCCAGACGACCGTGAAGTCACCGGCGAACGCGGCGAGCAGGGCGCCCGCGATGGCGAAGACCTTGGCGATGAGCAGCGGGGGGACCCGGCCGATGCGGGTGGCGAGCCAGCCGCCGACCGGGTTGAAGATGATCGCCAGGGCCGGAGCGGTGGCCGTGAGGATCGAGACCTGCGTGCTGGTCAGCTCCATCTGGGACGTCATCGGTCCCAGACCGGCGCTCAGCGCCGCGTTCGAGTAGGCGTCGAGGAACAGCCCGCCGAACACGAGGAACCAGATGACTTGCGCCCGGCCGGTGATCTTTCCCAGCCCATCGATGAGCGCAACGACGTCGGCGACGCCTTTGACGCTCGGACGTTGTGCCATGAATCCGCCTTCGAGGAAGACCCATCGGCGGCACGGGGAGCACAAAAAAACAGGCATGACGAAACCACCGACAGGTGGTCTATGTCTGTGCCTGTCAAAACACTGCGGAAAGCGCCGCAGCACGTGAAGTGCGACTACACGAGGAGGTTAGGAAGGCGTCAGGAGAAACGTCAAGGGTTTCCGGCAGGTTACCCAAACGTGACGAAGAGCCCCCGGGGCCGGCCCGCTGCCCCGGGGGCCGGCCGTCAGCGGCCGGCCTGGAGCGCTCCCCAGGTACCCGGCCCCACGATGCCGTCGGCCTTCAGGCCCCGGCTCGTCTGATAGCTCCGCACCGCGGTCGCCGTTCCCGGGCCGAAACTCCCGTCGATGCCGACCGTCGAGCCGAGCGCCGCGGTCAGTGCGCGCTGGAGCCGCTTGACGGTGTCGCCCGAGGCGCCTTCCGCGATCTCGGGCGTGGCGCCCGCGGCCAGCAGTGCGGTCCAGGTCTTCGCCCCCACCACCCCGTCCGGGTCCAGACCGCGCGCGGTCTGGAACTTCTTCACCGCACCCTCCGTGTCCGGGCCGAAGCTGCCGTCCACCTCGCCCACCGGGTACTTCTGCGCGTTCAGCAGCGTCTGCACGGCCCGTACCTGGGCCCCCGTCGAACCGCTGCGCTGCGTCGCGTACGCCGTGAAGCTCACCCCGTCGGCGCCGGTACCGCCGTCGTCGCTCCCGCCGACCAGCTCCATGTAGCGGGTCCAGTCCCAGTACGGTCCGGGGTCGGTGTGGTCGTTGCCCGGCACGTCGACGTGCCCCATGATGTGCGCGCGGTCCTTCGGGATGCCGTACCGGTCGCACAGGTAGGCGGTCAGGGCGGCCGAGGACCGGTACATCGAGTCCGTGAACCAGGACGGGTCGTCGACGAAGCCCTCGTGCTCGATACCGAGCGACGAGGCGTTGGCGCTCCGCGCGTGGTACGCCGTGTCGCTGTCGCGCACCATCTGGGTGATCTGGCCGTCCGACGAGCGCACCACGTAGTGGGAGCTCACCTCGGACACCGGGTCCTGGAACCAGCTGATCGTCCCCGCGTACGAGCCCTGCGTGACATGGATGACCACCTTGTCGACGGCCGCCGAGCGGCCGGGAGCGAAGTTGCTCGCGTTGGCCGGCACCCACAGGGCGGACGGGTAGTCGGCGCTCCGGACGCTCGTGTCCGTGGCGGTGAGGCCGTCCTTGTCCGGGGAGACCGGACGGCCCGTCACCGAGACGCGCTCGCCGTCCGGGGTGACGGTGTCGAGTCCGTCGGCCAGGAAGGTGTAGACCGTGTCGGCGTAGAGGGCGGCGGCCGGCCCGTCGGCGCCGCTGTACCGGGCGACGGCCGGGTACCAGGCGCCGAGGTCGTCGCGGTCCCCGGCGTCGAGCCCGAGCGTGTCCGCGTACCCGCGCAGTACGGCGGCGCCGCCCAGGATGTTGGCCGGGGTGTCGCCGCGGAGCTCGGCCGGCGGCTTCCCGGTGAGGCCGGCGGCCTGCTCCAGGGTCCGGTGGGCGGGGTTGCTGACCAGGTGCATGACCCCGAAGCCGTTCGCCTGGCTGGGGCGCCCGGAGTGGCCGTCGAGCCGGGTCTCGCCGTAACCGACGGCGGCGAGCAGATCGCGGGGTACGTCGTATGTCTCGGCGGCCCGCTCGAACGCCCGGTTCATGGGGCGTCCGGTGTCCGTCGAGGCAAGGGCCGGGGTGCCGGTGGCGGCCAGGACGGTGGCGGTGAGGGTCGCGAGCACGGTGGCGCGGGCCTTGGTGTGGGCGGCGGCGCGTGTGGGCATACCTGCTCCTGCTCTGTGGGGGAGAAGAACGGCGCCGGGTCCGGGCGGGCATGGACCGACGGCCGCGAAGCCCGCTCAGGCTATCCACCTGCCAAGGGCATGACAAACATATGCAGCGTGTCGAACTCCCTTTCATCCCAATGGAGTTGAGCGCCCCGCGAGCAGGGCGGGCGCCGTCCGGACCCCGCCGCCGGGGCGTGGTCCGGACGGCTGGTCCTACCAGCGGTCGCGGTGGACGACGTCGGCCACCGGGCGGCGCCTGATCGGCCCGAAGTTGCCCTGCGGCCATCCGACGGGAATGGCCGCGAAGGTCTGCATGTCCTCGGGAATGCCGAGCGCCTCCTTCCACTCCTGCTCCAGCATCAGGTGCCAGATGGTGATGTTCGCCGCGAGCCCGAGCGCCCGGGCGGCGAGCAGGACGTTCTGGACGCCCGGGTACACGCAGGAGCCCTCGGCGAGTGCCTGGAAGCGGGTCTGCGTGCTCATCATGTGCTCGACCCCCGCCGGGCCGAGCGCCTGCGCGTAGGCGGCCAGGCCCTCCTCCTCCATCCGGGGCTCCGGGAACCGGTAGCAGGGCATGATCAGCGCCGGTGTGTCGGCGAAGTGGTCGCGCTGGTACTCGATCGCGGCGACCATCCGGCCGTACGCCGCGTCGTCCATGCCCTTCGGCGCGTACTTCCCGGTCGTCGCCAGATAGGCGTCCACGCACCGCTTCCACAGCGGGGCCAGACGGGCCATCACCTCGCGGTCGGTCACGACCACGTACTCGTAACACTGCATGTTCCCGCCGCTGGGGCCCCAGACGGCGGCCTGTATGAGCTGATCCAGCGTCTCCTCCGGGACGGGTTCCGGCTTGAGCCGGCGCATCGCGCGCATCGTGGACATCGTGGAGAACAGGGCCTCGGCCTCGGCCGTTCCGGCCGGCTGAGTCGTTTCGATCGTCATGATCGCGGAGTTTACGGGCGAATCCCGGCCATGAGGAGGCCCGTTGGCCGGCCCGTGAAGGGCCCGCGCGGCGCCGGCCCGCCGGCACGGCGGATTCGCACACCTGGACAGCCCCCCACCGCACGGGGGAACGCGGACCGGACCCGCCGTCGGCAGGGCGTATAAAAGGTTCCTCCGGACCAGCCGGCGTCCCCCGATGGCACGCACACCCCACGCGGCAAGGCGTCACCGCGTACGACAGCGGAGGAGTGCCCCATGAGCACGGCAGACGAGATCAGCACCTTGCTGGTGGCGAACTTCGGAACCGACCCGGTGGCGATCCGGCCCGAGACGTCGCTCCGTCAGCTCAGGTTGGATTCCCTGGCCCTGGAGGAACTGCGGCTCCTCATCGAGGACCGGATGGGCGTCGACCTCGACGACGTCCAGCTGACCTCGCGCGACACCGTCGGCCAACTCGTCGACGCCGTGCACAGCAAGGCCGCGGCATGACGGCCGGCTACCGGCCCGAGCCGTTCTCCGCCGCCGTCACCGGCATCGGCCTGGTCACCGCGGCCGGCGTGGGCACCGCCGCCGCCTGGCGCGGGGTGTCCGAGGCCAACGACGCGCCCTCGGTCCCGCACCGGCCCGAACTCCACGACCTGCCCTGCGACTTCATGTACACCATTACGGGTCTCGACACGAAGGCCCTGCTCGGCGTCGCCGCCCAGCGGCTCATGGACCGCTTCTCGCAGCTCGCCGTCATCGCCGCCCGCGAGGCCGTGGCCGACGCCGGGCTCGACCCCTCGGTCTGGGACAGCGGCCGTGTCGCCGTCGTCATCGGCTCCGCCCACGGCGGACTGCCCTTCTACGACGAGCAGCACACCGCCCTCACCGAGCGCGGCGCCCGCCGCGTCTCGCCGAAGCTGGCCCCGCTCACCGTCGTCAACGGCGCCGCCAGCAGCGTCGCCACCGACCTCGGCGCCCACGGCCCGAGCCAGGCCGTCTCCACCGCCTGCTCCTCAGGCACCGTCGCCATCGGCACCGCCCACCAGATGCTGCGCACCGGCGCCTGCGACATCGTCGTCGCGGGCGGCGCCGAATCCGTCTGCTCCCGGCTGCTGATCGCCAGCGCCTGCCGGCTGAAGGCCGTCTCCACCCGGCGCGACGACCCCGAGGCCGCCTGCCGGCCCTTCGACACCCACCGCGACGGCTTCGTCGTTGGCGAGGGCGCCGGCCTCCTCGTACTGGAACGCCCCGAACACGCCGCCGCCCGCGGCGCCACCGTCCGCGCCCACATCGCCGGCTACGGCGCCTCCAGCGACGCGTACTCGCCCGTCGCCCCCGACCCCGACGGGCGCGGCATCGAACGGGCCCTGCGCACCGCACTCGCCGACGCCGGACTGACCGGCGCCGACATCGGCCATGTCAACGCCCACGGCACCTCGACCGTGGCCAACGACCTGATCGAGGCGACCATGCTGCGCCGGGTCCTGGGCGAACACCCCCTCGTCACGTCGACCAAGGCGATGACCGGCCACACCCTCGGCGCCGCGGGCGGCATCGAGACCGCGCTGACCGTGCTCGCCCTCCAGCACCAGCTCGTGCCGCCCACGGTCAACCTCGACGCCCCCGATCCGGAGATCCCCATCGAGGTGGTGAGCAAGGAGGCCAGGGCCGGCGCCTTCGACGCGGCCGTCAAGACCTCGCTCGGCTTCGGCGGGCACAACGCCGCACTCGTCCTCACCCGGGCCTGAAGACGGACAAAGGACCGATGACCATGCCCGACGAGATCATCCGGCACCTGGCGGTGCACGGGCTGCGCTACAGCTACCGCGTCCTCGCCCAGCCCTCGCCCCGCACCGAGCCGGTCGTCGTCCTCGGCGGCGCGCTCCAGGGCATGTACGGCTGGCCGCAGATGGACGAGCACCTCGGCCCGCACGCCCGGGTCGTCACCGCCGACCTGCCGGGCATGGGCGGCGCCGACCCGCTGCCGCCCGGCACCGGCGACGACCTCCTGTACGACGCCGTCGCGGGCATCATCGACGACCTGGGCGCCGCCCGGGTGAACCTCTTCGGCTTCTCCTACGGTGCGGCGATCGCGTTCGGCTGCGCCCGGCGGAACCCCGGCCGGATCGCCCGCCTGGCCCTCGGCGGCGTACCGGCGCACATCAGCGAGGCCCAGCGTGCCCAGTGGGGCGGGGCCGTCGAGCGGCTGGAGGAGGGGGACACGGAAGGGCTCGCGACCCTGACCACCGAGGCGCTGATGTGCCAGGACCCGCGGCGAACGGTCCACCGCGGGGAGCTCGCCCGGCGCTACGTCCGGCGGTCGTTCGTGCACGCGCTCACCCATTCCCCGCACGCCGCGCGGTCATTGCGCCGGGCGCTGGGGCACCGGCCCGACTTCTCCGGCGGGTTGTGCGGGGTGCCCGCGCTCGTCTTCGCGGGCGAGCACGACACCGTGACCTCTCCCGAACGGCAGCGCGCCTTCGCGGAGACGATCGAGGGCAGCCGCTTCCTGACGATCGGCGACTCGGACCACTGGGTCGTGCTGGAACGGCCCGACGACGTGGCGGACCTCGTGGCCCGCTTCTTCACCGACCGTCCGCTGGAGGCCGCGCCCGCACTGCGGCCGCTGCCCTCGCTGCCGCGCCCGCGGACGGGCGCGGCAGGTCCGGTCCTGCCGCGGCCGGGCAGCTGACGCGCCTTCTCGAAGGAGCGCCGCCCGGCCGGCCGGATCAGCGGCGGCCGTCGACCTTGATCCGCACGATCTGCGGGTCGTGGTCGCTCGCCTGGTCGGCGAACTCGGCGTTGATGTGCACCACGTCGTAGTCGAACCGCCGGATACCGGGGCTCGTCAGGATGTGGTCCAGCGTCTGGGAGTTGCCCTCGTACACATAGCTGTACTGCTCGTTCGCGGGCAGCGTGGTGATCAGCGGCTTGAGGGCCTTGCCCGCGGTCAGCGCGGACATCGTGGGCGAGAACGCGAAGTCGTTCAGGTCGCCGAGCGTCACGACCCGCGCCGACTTGTCCGCCGCCAGCAGGGACTTCACGAAGGTGTTGACCTCCGCGGCCTGCTGGACCCGCTTGGTCTCGGAGCTCCGCGACGGCTCCTGGTAACGGCCGTGCAGCGGCTGGTCGCCGCCCTTGGAGGCGAAGTGGTTACCGATGACGAAGACCGGCTTGCCGTGGAAGCGGAACTCGCCCACCAGCGGCTTGCGGCTGTCGTCCCACGCCGCGCTCGCCGGGTCGATCCGGCCGGGCGACACCGACAGGGTCACGCCCTTCTTCGTCGGGACCGCCGCGACGGCGGTCGTCGCGTCGCCGCCCGCGCGGTCCACGAAGGAGACCCGGTGCGGGTTGAAGAGGAAGACGTTGCGGATGTTGCCGCCGGGCTCGCCGCCGTCCTGGCCGTCCTGCGGGGCGACATAGCGCCAGGCGTACCGGGGCCCGCCCGCCGCGACGATCGCGTCGGTGAACCGCTTCAGCGTCGCCTCGGAGCCGACCGTGCCGTCGCTGACCGCGCCGTTGTCGTCCTGGATCTCCTCCAGCGAGACGATGTCCGGCGAGGAGAGGTTCACCGCGACGCCCTCGGCGAGCGTGTCGAACTTGGCCTGCTCGTCCAGCGCGTCCAGGTTCTCCACGTTGTAGGTGGCGACAGCGAGTTCGCCGCCCTTCTGCTTCCGCGTGACCTCGCGCCGCAGACCGTTGTCCGTGAGCGTGCCGAGCTCGGTCGCCTGGAGGTTGTAGCCGCCGAACGAGGCGTAGTCGATCACGCCGGTGGTGGTGCCCGACAGCACGTCGCCGACGTTGCCGACGGGGAAGGGGCGCGTGGTGTCGAGCGACATCACCTTGATCCGGCCGGTGTTCTGGTCAGTGTACGAGGAGTACAGCGTGCCGCCGCGCCGGGTCGGGTTCTGCTCCGGGGCGACGGTCACCCAGATCTCGTCGTACGCGGTCGTGGCACCCGTGACCCGGGTGTCGGCGATCTGTACGCGGGTGCCTTCGAGCGACTCGTAGAGGTCGAGGGCGTACGCCGACGGCTCCAGGGGCAGCGCGTCGATCGAGCCGCCGCCCGCCGAGGGCACGTACGCGGCGGGCAGCGCGGCGGCGTCGAGCACGACCGGCGCCGGCAGCGCGTTGCCGGAGGAGAGGACCGTGGTCCGGGGGGAGGTGATCTCGGTGATGGACTGCGTGGTGGCCGACGGGTAGTACTCGTCCACCGTGCCGCTGACCAGGACGGAGTCGCCCACCGCGACCGCCGGGGCGGTGGAGCCGGTGTAGACGAAGACGCCCTCGCCGGTGCGCGGGTCCGCGTCCGGGGCGATGTCCTGGATCCAGAAGCCCTTCGAACCCGTGGTGCGGACCGCGGTGACGATGCCGGGCACCCCGGTCACGGCCTTGCCGTCCAGCGGGGAGAGGCGGGTGGTGCCCTGGATGTCGTGGACGCGCACGGTGCCGGGCTCGGTGGGGTTGCCCGGGTCGCCCGGGTCCGTGCCGCCGCCGGACGTCTGGCCGGCGGCGTTGACCGGCGTGGGGGCCGCGGCGGACAGGTCCGTGGCGTTGTCGTCGGTGTCGGTGAGGGAGGCCGCGCGCGCCACGGAGGCGGTCGCGGAGGCGCCGGTGGCCGGGCCGCTGCCTTCCCGGACGACCGCGGAGCCGTAGCCCACCAGGTCGACGATGCGGGTGTCGGCCGCGCAGTCGGCCGCCGTCTTGCAGGTCAGCGGCGTGGTGCCGGAGACCAGCGCGATGCTTCCGCTCGCGGCGGACATGGCGACCGTACCGGTGGCGTCCGGCGTGGGCAGGGCGACGGTGCCACCGGTGCCCGCGGCCTGGGCGACCAGGTAGCGGCCGCCGGGCGCGACGGAGCCCGTCAGTGCGGAGACCTGCCACAGCGAGCCCGCGGACGGCGCGCCGGGGAGGTACTGGACGCTGAACCCGGACAGGTCGTACGGGGCGGAGCCGGAGTTGGCCAGCTCGACGAAGTCGCGGGTCAGCGTCGCGCCCGAGTTCCCGCCACCGCCGTACACCTCGGAGATCACGGCGGACGAGGACGGTGCCGCGAAGGCGGCGGGCAGCGCGGTCGCCGAGAGGGTCACGGCGACCGCGCCGGCCAGCAGGACGGAACGGGATCTGGATATGCGCACGGAAACGGCCCCTCAGAGTGTGGTGAGGGAGCACAAGCTATGCGCGTAGAACCGGCGATGACAAGGCATCAGAGGTTAATTCCAGAAATCGTTCCGCGGTCCTGCCGGGTGTGCGTGGCCGGGGCCGCCCGCCGACGCCGCCCCGCCCGCTTCCGGACCGGCTGTTCACGCGCCCGCCGCACCCCCGCCATGCTGCCGCAACACCGGGACAACACCCCTCCTGCGCAAGGGTGTCCAGGATGCGGCGAGGGTTTGACCGGGTTGAGCCGGTCCGGATACGTTGCGCGGCATGCAGCGATCCGCACACCTGACGACGCGAGGTCATATCGACCTGAAGCGTGTGTGCTCCGCCGTGTGTCACCGCGCCTGAGAGCTCCACGCCCGCGCCGAGGGGCCCCTATCCGCCCCGGTCCCTCGCCCGGTCCCTCTCCACGGAAGAGGCAGCACCCGCTCCGGCCCCGCGCCGCGGACGGTCTGCCCCGAGCTCCGTACCGGAGCACGCACGCACCGCGTCAACCGCTGCCACCGAGGACCTGGAAGACACTGTGAAGAGTCTGTCCGCACCCGTCCGCCGCCCTCACGCGGACCGCCCCACCCCGCTGCGCCGCTCCGACATACCCGCCGCCGGGCCCGGCCGCCGGCTCACCGGCACCGGCTCCGTCCTCGGGGCGATCCTCGACCACGGGCCGGTCGCCCGCTCCACCGTCGCCCGCCTCACCGGCCTCTCGCCCGCCTCCGTCAGCGGGCACGTGGGCCGGCTGCTGGCCCGCGGTCTGGTCCGGGAGAACGAGGAGACCGCCGGCCCCACGGGGCTCGGCCGGCCGCACGTCCCGGTCGAGGTCGACACCGCGCGCTTCCTGGTGGCCGGAGCACACATCGCCGTGGCCCACTCCACCGTCGCCCTGATGGATCTGCGGGGCCGGATCGTCGCCGAGGACCGGCAGCCGCACCGCACCACCGAACCCCGCGCCCTGCTGGCCGGACTCGCGGCCCGGCTGCCCCGACTGGTGGCCGCGCACGCCGGCGGACGCACCGTGCTCGCCCTGGGCCTGGCCACCGGCCACCGGGTCGATCCCGTGACCGGGGTCATCGTGGCCCATCCGCAGCTTGGCTGGCGCGATGTGCCGGCTCGCGACATCCTCTCCGCCGCGACCGGGCTGCCGGTCCACGTGGACAGCCACTCCCGGGCGCTGGCCCGGGCGGAGCAGCTGTTCGGCGAGGAGTCGACCCGCAGCAGCACCGTCCTGCTCTTCGTCGGCGCCGTCGTGGACGCGGCCTTCGCCACCGAGGGGGCCGTGCACCGGGGCCCGCGCTCGGGGGCCGGCAGCGTGGCGCATCTGCCGCTCGGCGCCGGCGGGACGGGCGGCGCGCAGCCGTGCTCCTGCGGGCGGTCCGGGTGCCTTCAGTCGGAGGTGTCGGAGCGCGCCATGGTGCGGCGTGCGGCGGCGCAGGGGCTGTTCGTGGGCTCGTTCCCCGAACTCCTGGAACAGGCGCTGGCCGGTGAGGCGCGGGCGGTGGCGCTGTTTCGCCGGCGGGCGCGGCTGGTCGGCCGGGCCGCGGCCCTGCTGCTGGACATGTTCGACCCGGAGGTGCTCGTCGTGGTCGAGCCGGGGGCGGGCCGTATCCCGGAGTGTCTGGCCGATCTGCGGGCGGAGGTGGCGGAGCGCTCGTGGGTCTGCGACGACCCGGAGCGAGCCGTCGTCCCATCCAGCTTCACCGGCTCCGTGCTGGCCACAGCGGGCGGCGCGGTGGCGCTCGGGGCGCTGTACGTGGACCCGCTCGGCCCCTGGCCGGCGCTGCCCGCCGTCTCCTGACGCACTCTCGATCACGCGTCCCGTATCCGACTTAATTCAGGCAGTTGCATTGTTGACCGGGCCCGAATCGGAACGGGATGATGGATTCATGACCAGCCGACAGCGGAATTCAGGAGACGCGTCCTCGGTGACGCGCGCCTTCCGCCCGGTCGTGCCGTCCCGCGTGTGCGCAGGATGCCGGTGTTGTCGCCCCTGTCCGGGTCCCCGATAACCATTCACTGAATTCGGCTGAGAGTTCCGCGCCGTCGCGCGCCTCGCCCTGCCCAGGTGCATACCCCTGCACCATTTCCCTGTCGCTTTTCGCTTTCCATCACGGGAGAGACGTTGACCATCACCGCGCACTCGTATCTGGCGCCCGCCGCGAAGGGCATCGCCCCGGACCGGTTCAAGCAGGCGTTCCGCCGCTATCCCGCCGGAGTGGTCGTCGTCACCGCCGACGCGGGCCACGGACCGATCGGCTTCACCGCGACCTCGCTCAGCTCCCTCTCGCTCGACCCGCCCCTCGTCTCGTTCGGTATCGGGACCGGCACCTCGTCCTGGCCGCACATCGAACGGGCCGGCACCGCCGTCGTGAACTTCCTCGGCGCCGAACAGCAGTCCCTGGCCACCACCTTCGCCACCAGCGGCATCGACCGGTTCGCCGCCCCCACCCGCTGGCGCCGTCTGCCCGAGGGCGAGCCGGTGCTCGACGGGGTGGCCGGCTGGCTGCGGCTGGAGACCGAGCAGATCGTGCCGGCCGGCGACCACCGCATCGTCATCGCCCGGGTGGTGGACGCCCGGCTCGACGAGGGACGCAGCCCGCTGCTCTTCCACGACGGCGCCTACCACTCCCTCTGACAGCCCGCCCAGCTCGAAAACTACGGATCAGGAATTCAC
The DNA here is from genome assembly GCF_008042275.1 of Streptomyces sp. OR43. Classification (GTDB taxonomy): domain Bacteria; phylum Actinomycetota; class Actinomycetes; order Streptomycetales; family Streptomycetaceae; genus Streptomyces. The sequence goes on from NZ_RDBK01000043.1 coordinate 4,340,132, forward strand.
CATGGAACGCCACGACGCATACCGGACGGTCGGCCGCAGGTCATTTCTCGCCCTGGCCGGCGGAGCGGTCATCGGAACTCTCGCCGCCTGCTCGCCCCAGGTCAAAACGGCGGCAAGCGCCGAGCCCGCCGGGAAACTCCCCTCGGGGGCGCCGCCGCCGGGGACGAAACTCTCGATAGCCGTCCGGTCCACACAACTCCAGCTGGGTCCCGCCGGATTGCAGAAGGAGCTTCCCTTCACCGTTTCGCAGTGGCCCAATCTGTCTGCGGGTCCCGATATCATCCAGGGATTCCGGGCCCATTCCATCGATCTCGCGGTCAATGCCGGAATTCCGCCGATCCAGGCCCACGCCATCGGCGTCGGAGCGAAGATCGTCGCCGTGCAGGTGCGGAACCATCCCTCGTACGTCTTCGCGACCGCGCCCGGCTCGGACATCAGGTCCGTGGCCCACTTCCGCGGGAAGAAGATCGGCTTCTCCCAGGGCCAGGCTCAGGGCGTCGTCGTCCTGCGCGCGCTGAAGCAGGCGGGCATCGCCAACAAGGACGTCGAACTGGTCGCCCTGCCCAGTACCCAGTTCCTCACCGCCCTCCAGTCCAAGCAGGTCGACGTGGCTCCGCTGGGCGAACCGACCTTCACCAAGTACCTCACCCAGTACGAGAAGGACGGGGCGCGCGGGGTGAAGACCGACGTCGTGGACCTGCTGTCGGTCCTCTGGGCGCCCAACGAGGTGCTGAACGACCGGGCCAAGGTGGCCGCCGTCCGCAGCTTCATCCCGCTCTGGGCCCGCGGTGTGACCTGGGCCTGGGAGAACACCGACGAGTGGATCGACACGTACTACGTGAAGGACCAGGGCGTCACCCGGGAGGACGGCAAGCGCATCGTCGCCTCGCTCCACAAGCCGCAGTTCCCGGTCGACTGGGACAAGGCGATCGCGTGGGAGCAGGAGACCGCCGACCTGCTGGCCGAGGGCGGTTTCGTACCGAAGCAGGATGCCGCCGAGCTGTTCGACCGCCGCTTCGAGGGGATCGCGGCCAAGGCCGTGGCCGCCCGGTACCGGGAGACGTCATGACCGAACTGCTGACGAACATCCGCACCACAGGCGGTGTGCCGCTGAAGAAGGCCGGGGAGCCCACCGACGCGCGGGCAGCCGCAACGAAGCCCGCACCGCCCGCACCCCGCGCCAACCGCCGGCGGCTCGGCCCCGGCCGCGCCGTTCCCTTCGGGCGGCTGATCGGCCCGGCGCTGGTCATCGCCCTGTGGTGGTTCGCCTCGGCCGTCGGCTACCTCGACCCGCGGATCCTGTCCGGACCCGGCACGGTCCTCTCCACCGCGTCCGACCTCGTCGCCGACGGCCGGCTCCAGGACAACGTCCTCATCTCGCTCCAGCGTGCCGGACTGGGCCTGTTCTTCGGGGTGACCGCCGGAGTCCTCCTCGCCGTCGCCGCCGGGCTCAGCCGCACCGGCGAATACCTGCTGGACGGGCCGCTCCAGATCAAGCGCGCGATCCCCTCCCTGGCCATGCTCCCGCTGCTGATCCTCTGGCTCGGCATCGGCGAACAGATGAAGGTCACCGTCATCGCGCTCGGCGTGGCGGTGAACATGTACATCAACACGTACGCCTCGCTGACCGGCATCGACAGCCGGTACGTGGAGCTCGCCGAGGGGCTCGACCTGAGCCGCGCGCAGTTCATCCGCAAGGTCGTCGTGCCCGGTTCGCTGCCCGGCTTCTTCGTCGGACTGCGCCTCGGCGTCACCGCGTCCTGGCTCGGACTGATCGTCGTCGAGCAGATCAACGCCACCAGTGGCATCGGCTACATGATGTTCCAGGCCCAGCAGTACGCCCAGTCCGACGTGATCATCGTGGGCCTGGTGGCCTACGGGATCTTCGGCTTCGCATCGGACGCGGCGGTACGCGCCGTCGAGAGGAAGGTCCTGTCGTGGCGACGCACTCTGGCGGGCTGAACCCCGCCCACGGGACCGGGACGACGACGGTCGGGGAACGCCCCGCCATCCGCACCAGGAGGCTCGTCCGCCGGTTCGGGGACCGCGACATCCTCAAGGAACTCGATCTCACCGTCGCACCGGGCGAGTTCACCGCTCTGCTCGGCCGCAGCGGCTCCGGCAAGTCCACCCTGCTGCGGGCCGTCGCCCGGCTCGACCACACCGTCGAGGGCTCCGGCGAACTCACCGTCCCCGACCGGGTCTCGCTCTCCTTCCAGGACTCCCGCCTGCTGCCGTGGCTCCGGGTGATCGACAACGTCACCCTCGGACTGCGCGGACCGAGGGCACGCGAGCGCGGCCTCACCGCCCTGGCCGAGGTCGGCCTGGAGGGCCGTGACCGGTCCTGGCCGCACGAGCTGTCCGGCGGCGAGCAGCAGCGCGCCGCACTGGCCCGCGCCCTGGTCCGGGAACCCGAACTCCTCCTGGCCGACGAGCCGTTCGGTGCCCTGGACGCGCTGACCCGGATCAAGATGCACGGCCTGCTGCGCGAGCTCTATGAACGCCACCGCCCCGCGGTGCTGCTGGTCACGCACGACGTCGACGAGGCCGTCGAACTCGCGGACCGGGTGCTGGTCCTGGAGGACGGCCGGATCTCCGTCGACCTCACCGTCGACCTGCCCACCCCGCGCTCCCGCCGCGACCCCCGGTTCCAGGAGTACCGCGACACGCTGCTCACGGCTCTCGGTGTCGCGCAGCCCCCGGCCCTTTCCGAAGAGAAGGAATCCCATGCCCCGCACGCCTGACCGCAAGCAGCTGCACCTCAACGCGTTCCTCATGTCCACCGGTCATCACGAGGCGTCCTGGCGGCTTCCCGAGAGCCCGGCCGAGGCCGACTCCGACATCGAGCACTACAAGAACCTCGCCCGGATCGCCGAACGCGGCAGGCTGGACTCGCTGTTCCTCGCCGACAGCCCCGTCCTGATGGGTGACCCCGGCCGGCGCCCCGCCGCCAAGCTGGAGCCCACCGTCCTGCTCACCGCGCTGGCCGGGGCCACCCGCCACATCGGCCTGATCGCCACCGCGTCGACGAGCTACAACGAGCCGTACAACCTGGCCCGCCGCTTCGCCTCGCTGGACCACGTCTCCGGCGGCCGGGCCGGCTGGAACATCGTCACCACCGCGGGCGCCGACGCGGCCCGCAACTTCGGTCTGGACGACACCCCGCTGCACCACGACCGCTACCGGCGGGCCGGCGAGTTCGTCGAGGTCTCCACCAAGCTCTGGGACAGCTGGGCCGACGACGCCGTGATCGCCGACAAGGAACGCGGCGTCCACGCCCTCGCCGAACGGGTGCGGAAGATCGGGCACAACGGGGAGTTCTTCCGCGTCGACGGACCGCTCAACGTACAACGGCCCCCGCAGGGTTACCCGTTGCTCGTACAGGCCGGGTCCAGCGAGGACGGCAAGGACTTCGCGGCCCGGTACGCGGAGGCGGTGTTCACCGCCCAGCAGACCCTGGAGGAAGGCATCGCCTTCTACAAGGACGTCAAGCAGCGCGCCGAGGCCATCGGCCGCAGCCCCGACGGCATCAAGATCCTGCCCGGCATCGTGCCCGTCATCGGCGACACCGAGGCCGAGGCCCTGGCGCTCGACGCCGAGCTGGAGAACCTCATCGTCCCCGAGTACGCCAAGCGGCAGCTCGCCCGGACGCTGAAGATCGCCCCGGACGACCTGCGCCTCGACGCGGAGATCCCCGAGGACATCCCCACCGAGGACGAGATCGAGGGCGCCAAGAGCCGCTACACCCTCATCGTGGAGCTCGCCAGGCGCGAGAGGCTGACCGTGCGTCAGCTGATCGGCCGGCTCGGTGGCGGCCGCGGCCACCGCACCTTCGCCGGCACCGCCGAGCAGGTCGCCGACACCATCGAGCAGTGGTACGACAGCGGGGCCGCCGACGGCTTCAACATCATGCCCGCCGTCCTCCCCTCGGGCCTGGAGGTCTTCGTCGACCGGGTTGTCCCGATCCTCCAGGAACGCGGCCTCTTCCGTACCGAGTACACCGCGAGCACCCTGCGCGGACACTACGGGCTGCCGCGGCCCGTCAACCGCCTGTTCGAGACCGTCGACCGCAGTGAGGGCCACTTCGGTATCGGTCTGGCGGAGGCCGGGTGAGTGACGGACTGTCGGACCCGGAGAACGGTACGCACCGGCAGCCGCCGCCCGGCTGGGCGCGGCAGCTGCCGGTCCACCGCCCGCGGCACCGCGCGGGCCTGTTCCTCGCCCCCGGTGCCGCGGGGCCGCAAACTCTCCGCCGGGCAGCGCCTGATGCCCGCCCCTTGCCCGGGCCGAACCCGTCGGCCCGGACGTCCTGCCGCGCGACGAGGCCACCGCCTCGCCGGGCCCGGCCACGGAACGCCGGGTGGCCGCGGCGACCGAGGCGCTCGCCCGGCGCCGTACCACCGTCGTCGTCGCCCCACCGGCTCACCACTGCGGTCCGCGCCGACCGGGCGGTGGTGCTCGGCGGGGGCAGCGTCGTCGAGACCGGCATCCCCACCGCACCGCTCGCCGCCGATGCCCCGTACCGGCGCTGCGGGACGCCAACCGGGAGAGCGGCCACGCAGCCCCGGCCGACCACCGGCACGCAAGTGAACTCGTCGAGGAGAACGCAGGATGACGGAGTACCGCGATTTCGGCCGCACGGGCGTCAAGGTCAGCCCGCTGTGTCTGGGCACCATGATGTTCGGCGCCCGGGGCAACCCCGACCACGACGACAGCATCCGGATCATCCACCAGGCCCTGGACTCCGGCATCAACTTCGTCGACACCGCCGACGTCTACTCCGCCGGTGAGTCCGAGACCATCGTCGGCAAGGCCCTGGCGGGTGGCCGCCGCGACGACGTCGTGCTCGCCACCAAGTTCCACGGCAGTCTCGGAGCCGACCCCAACCAGCGGGGCAACTCCCGTCGTTGGATCATCCGGGAGGTGGAGAACAGTCTGCGCCGGCTCGGCACCGACTGGATCGACCTCTACCAGGTGCACCGCCCGGAGCCCGGCACCGACTTCGACGAGACGCTCGGCGCCCTCTCCGACCTGGTCCATCAGGGGAAGATCCGCTACATCGGCACGTCGACCTTCGAACCGTCCGCCATCGTGGAGGGCCAGTGGATCGCGGAACGCCGCGGCCGTGAACGCGTCGTCGCCGAGCAGCCCCCGTACTCGGTCCTCGCCCGCGGCATCGAGCGCGAGGTACTGCCCACGGCCCGCCGGTACGGACTCGCGGTCCTCTCCTGGAGCCCGCTGGCCGGCGGCTGGCTCTCCGGCCGCTACCGCAGGGGCGCCGGCCAGCCCCCGTCCAGCCGCGCCGAGCGGCAGGCCGAACGGTTCGACATCGCGTCGCCCGAGAACACCGCCAAGCTCGACGCGGCCGAGGCGCTCGCCCAGCTGGCCGAGGAGGCCGGGCTGACCCTCGTCCAACTGGCCCTGGCCTTCGTGCTGGAGCACCCGGGGGTCACCTCGGCGATCATCGGCCCGCGGACGACTGACCAGCTGACGAGCCAGCTCGGCGCGGACCGGGTGCGGCTCAGCCAGGACGTCCTCGACCGGATCGACAAGATCGTCCCGCCGGGCACCAACCTCTCGTCCCGGGACGCCGGTTACCACCCGGAGGAGCTCACCGACCCGGCGCTGCGCCGCCGTTCGCGCCCGGTCGGGTAGCTCAGGACACCGGCACACGGTCCAGGAAGCCGCTGACCGAGCTGATCCGCCCGTCGTCGGCCAGAGTGATCACGTCCGAACCGGCGACGGGCGCCGAGCCGTCGGCGGCCGCGACCAGTTCCCAGCTGAAGCGGGCCAGGGTGTGGTGCCCGTCCACCGCTCCGGCCGGACGGAAGGAGAACCCGGGGAACTGCTGCTGTGCGCCGCTGATGGCGGCGGCCAGGGCCTCGTGTCCCCGAACGTCGGCCAGCGGGTCGGTGTACGTGGCGTCCTCGGTGAAGGCGGCCGCGACGGCCTTGTCCAGCTCCTCGGCGTCGGCGGCGTTCCAGGCGGCGAAGTAGCGCTGGACGGCCTCGTCGTAAGCGGTCATCGTGCGGTCCTCTCCTTCGGCTCCGGCCGCTGGCCGGGAGCGCTGTGCTGGTGAGGAACACGATGCCGGACGCGGCGGAGGGCGTCGATTACCTCCGGGGTAAGGGCGGCGGAGGGCGTCGATTACCTCCGGGGTAAGGGCGGCGGAGGCGGTCCGGCAGGCCCTACGGCCGGGCGTCCGGAATGACGTGCATGGCCGCCTCCTCGGCGGACGCCGCCGCTCCGTCGATCCCGACGTCCTCGCCGGCCATGCTGTCCGGCTCGTTCAGGTCCAGCTCGCGGGTGAGCCGTCCGGCGCGTACGTCCCCGACCTCCGCGTCCCGCGGCTCGCCGTCCCCGTCGGACAGGTCGCCGTCGTCGTCGCCGGGCGGATCGGCGGCCTCGGGCAGCTCCCGGGCCAGCCGGTCCTCCAGCGTCTCCCCGCTCAGCTGCTCGGACCCGGTGGTGCCCCGGTCCTCCACGACCCATGGCCGCTCGGGAGGCGAGTACCCCTCGTCCAGGACGTCCGCGAGCTGCCGGTTGTCCAGGGTGTCCGCCGCGTCCAGCTGCTCGACGGGATCGGAGGCCTCCGGCTGCTGGGGCTGGTACACATCGTCGCCCCGGTCGGCACCTTCCATGACGTTTCCCTTCCCGGTGTCGGGATCCCGGGCCATGCCTGCCGTACGACGCGGGAGCAAGGGGCCGTATCGGCCCGATTGCCTTGGACTTCCCCTACCCCTTCAGGATAGGCAGCAGGGGCCGGGGACCGCACCGTGCGGCCGTGCGCGGGCGGGGGCGGCCGGTGTGCGAGACCATGGAAGGTGCAGGCCGGACGGGCGGGCGCCGCGCGAGGCGAGGCCCGTTCGCAGCCCGGTCCGCACAGCCCGCCGAAGGCCGTCGTGGGGAGGCCGTCATGGATTACCCGGAGACGTATCAGCTGGTGTTCCAGTCGTCCGCCGTGGAGGACGACACGGTGGTTGTCCGCCGCACCGCCCGGTCCGGAGCGGGCGGATACCCGGTCTACGAGGACGAGACCGGGATCGTCCGCGCGGAGATCAGCGAGCGCGGAGAGGTGCGTATGCTCGCCAGCGGCGGGCACCAGCTCCTCGGCACACCGCTGGTCGCGCCGGGGCCGACCACCTGAGCCGGCGGCCCGAGCCGGCCGCTCCCCGGCGCGCGCGTCATCAAGGTCGAGCGCCCCTGCGGCGGTGATTGCGCCCGCCGCTACGGCACCACCGTGCACGGCCAGCGGCTGCGGCACGAGCAGGTCGTGCGTCCGGATGCAAGGCGCACGACCTCTTGGTGCTGTGCCGGACCGGGCCGCCGTCCCTGAGACCGATGGCCTTTATCACGGCACCGCACCCGACGGCATCATGCCGGCGCAGGACAATTCGCCCTGAGCCGTCCAACACTTGGTCGAAATTTTGCCCCTGATGGGATGCATCCGGAGGACACCAGGCACACTCGACCTGTAGGAATCTCGCCACGAAGAGGATCACGCATGATCACGTTGAAGAAGGAAGACGGCCCGGCGGATCTGGACGGGGTGACCCACCTGTCCATCGGGGTGTCCTGGGACCCCACGGTCGGGGCCAGTGGCGGACTGATGGGCAAGCTCCGTCAGAAGAAGGGCACCGACCTCGACCTGATCGCCATCGCGATGCAGGGCGCGGAGCCCGTGCGGCTGGCAGGCCTGGATTCCCTCGACCCGCTGGCCAACGGCGCGCTCGTGCACAGCGGCGACAACCAGACCGGGCACGGTGACGGCGACGACGAGACCGTGACCGTCGACTTCGCCCGGGTGCCGCCCAACATCACGTCCATCGTCTTCATCGCCGCCGCGTACAAGAAGCACAGCTCCTTCCAGAGCGCGCGCAACATCAGCTTCAAGGTGTACGACGCGACGGGCGGCACCACCCAGCAGGTCGCCGACATCTGGCCGAGCCTGCTCAGCAACGACAACGGCTGCGCCGTGGCCAAGGCCATGCGGGTCGGCGGCAGCTGGAAGCTTGAGGTCATCAACGAGACGGGGAAGATCAAGCAGGGCGACGAGCAGGCCCTGATGCGCTTCGCGGTCAGCAAGTAGCCACCGGCTACCGGCAGGCGCCCGGCGTGAGCGCCCCGGCCCCGGCCCGTACGCGGCGTCTCAGTCGACGCGCCGCGCACGGGCCGGGGCCGTCGCGTTCCCGGAGGCCAGCGGCGAGCGCGCCAGCAGCACGCAACCCACGGCGATCAGGCCGAGCGCCAGCAGCTCCGGAACCACCCACCAGCCGGTGCGCAGGTGTTCGCCGAACAGGGTCACCCCGTACAGGATGCTGATCAGGGCGTCGCCCAGAGTCAGACACGGCTGGACCGCGACCAGCGTGCCCGCCTGCAGGGCGTTCTGCAGCAGGAACAACGCGCCGACGCCCGCCACCGCGGTGCCGTAGAGCTGCCAGGACGTGAACAGCGCCGCCGCCCCGCCCTCGTCGAGCCGGGCCATGGCGTCCTTCATCAGGGCCGCGGTCAGCGCGTACGCACAGGCGGCGGCCAGGCCCAGCAGCGCCGCCCGGGGATTGCCGCGCATGGCCAGGGCGCCCGCGATCAGGGCCGTCTCGAACAGGCCCGTGAGGATCAGGGCAGGCACCCACGCGGCCCCGTGCACCGTGGCGCTGCCCCCGCCCGGAGCGGCCGACGCCATGCCGAGGGCCAGACCGAACGTCACGGCGGCCACGCCGGACCACACCGGCCGGGGCAGCCGCACCCGCATCACGAAGCCGGCCATCAGAAGCGTCGCCGGCAGTTCGATCACGAAGATGGGCTGCACCACGGCGATGGGACCGGTGGCCAGCGCCACGGCCTGGCAGACGGCGGCGACGATCACCAGGCCGATGCCGGCCAGCCACACCTTCTGGCGCAGCAGATGGCCGATCAGTGACAGCCGCATCGCCTCGCTGTCGGGGGCGGTGCTCGCGGCACGGCGCTGGAGGACGGAGGCCGCGCCGTTGCTGAGCGCGGTCAGGACGGCGAACAGGACGCTGATCACCGGACCATGATGCGGGTGCCCGGCGCGAATGGCCGGAACCCGCCGGCAGCGGCATGGCGCAGGACGTACCGGTGCGGGAAGCCGCCACCGGGGCCGGATCTGACGCGGGTAGCCCCCACCGGGGACCGCACGTGACGCGGGAATCCGCCATCAGGACGGGACCTGACCGCATGGCCGCGTAGCGTGCCGTCCATGGCCGTGAAGAAGAAGACCTCCGCCGCCGCCCCGGCCGTCGTGCTCACGCCGCGGGCGCTGGGACGCGCGACCCTGGAGCGCCAACTCCTGCTCAGGCGTACGGCGATGAGCGCCGAGGACGCCGTGCGGCATCTCGTCGGACTCCAGGCGCAGAACACCAGGCCGCCGTACTTCCAGCTCCTCGCCCGGCTGGAGGGCTTCGCACCGGAACGGCTCGCCGCGCTGATGGAGTCGCGCCGGGTCGTCCGCATCGTCACCCTGCGCTCCACCATCCACACCCACACCGCCGACGACGCCCTGACCCTGCGCCCGCTGGTCCAGGAGGCCCGCGACCGGGAGCTGAGGATCTTCCGCAAGGGGCTCGTGGGTGTGGACCTGGACCGGCTGAGGGACCTCAGCAGGGCGTACGTCGAAGAGGCGCCCCGTACCCCGAAGGAGATCCGCGAACGCCTGCTCACCGAGTGGCCCGCCGCGGACCCGCAGGCGCTGAGCACCGCCGCACGCTGTCTGCTGCCCCTCGTCCAGGTCACCCCGCGCGGAGTATGGGGCCGCAGCGGCCAGGTCGCGCTGACCACCGCGGAGCACTGGCTCGGCAGGCCCTCCGCACCGGCCCCCGCGCCCGACGGCACCGTGCTGCGCTACCTCGCCGCCTTCGGACCCGCTTCGGTCAAGGACATGCAGTCCTGGGCCGGGCTGACAAGGCTGCGCGAGGTCTTCGAACGGCTCCGGGCGAATTGTCCTGCGCCGGCATGATGCCGTCGGGTGCGGTGCCGTGATAAAGGCCATCGGTCTCAGGGACGGCGGCCCGGTCCGGCACAGCACCAAGAGGTCGTGCGCCTTGCATCCGGACGCACGACCTGCTCGAGCACCAAGAGGTCGTGCGCCTTGCATCCGGACGCACGACCTGCTCGTCTGGGAGTGGTGCGCCGACACCTACGGGGCCGGCGAACGCGTCATCCGAGGCGGCTCCTACCTGTGCCACGCCTCGTACTGCAACCGGACCCGCGTCATTCCGCCGCCGCTCAAGGGGCGCAACGGGATGGGGAACCAGGCGTACGGCAGCGTGCTGGTCGACGGGTTCCTCGCGGCGATCTGGCGACTGGAGGCCGGCGGGGCCGGTACGCCGGCGACGGTCACCGTGCAGGAGCTGCGCCCGTTCACCGCAGCCGAGCGGGACGACGTCACGGACGAGGCCGTGGCCCTGCTCTCCGTGATGACGAAGGCGACCGCCGAAGGCGGGGCCGGGGACGTCCGCTTCGCCTCGTTCGTCGACTTCGGCGACTGAACCCTACGGCAGCAGGCCCGCCCGCCGGGCCGCGACGACCGCCTCCAGGCGGGTGTGCGCGCCCAGCTTCCGCATCGCCGCGCGCAGATACCCCTTCACCGTCTCCGGCCGCAGCCCGAGCCGGTCCGCCGCCACCGCGTTCGTGGCGCCCGCGGCGACGCAGGCGAGGACGTCCACCTCGCGCGGCGCCAGCTGGACGTCGCGCGCCCTGGGCACCCGGGTACCCGCCGCGGCGGCGAGCCGCCCGCACACCGCGAGCAACTCCTCCCGCAGCGCCGGGTCGAGGACCTTCGGCGCGAGGGCGCGCAGCTCACGGTGCGCCTCCCGGACGTCCTCCCACGCCCCGGGCACGGCCCGCGGGTCGGTGACCTCTTCGCGCGTCACAGCGAGCAACTGCTGCACCTCGTCCCGTACGACCAGCGCCTGCTCCACGTCGCGGGCCGCCGCGACGGCCGCGTCGAACGTACGGTCCCCCAGGCCGAGGGGCTCGCGCAGCGCCCCGTACAGCACACCCCGCACCCTGCGGCGTACGACGACGGGCACGGCGACCACCGAGCGCAGGCCCTCGGCGGCCACGGCCAGGTCGTACTCGTGACTGATGTGGCGCGAGGAGGGGTAGTCGGTCACCGCGCAGGGCCGGGACAGGGCGATCGACTTGCCGCCGAGGCCGCTGCCGGCCGAGATCACCAGCCCGCGCAGGGCCGTGGTCTGCGCCCCGTTCAGCTCCGCGATCCTGGCATGACGGGTGTCGGAGAGCAGCCCGCCGAACGCCACGGGCAGCCCGCTCGTCCGGCGCAGCCGCAGCAGCGCCGCTTGCATCTCGACCGCATCGACCGATTCCGGCACGCTGACGCCTCTCCGCCCGGCTCCGGGAACACCGCGTTCCCCGCCCCACCCCCGTTCGGGGGTGGTGAGAGCTGGGTCACTGTTTACATGATGTTAAGCGACCGGCCCGAGACCGTGACCGGTCCGGTCCGCAATGAGGAGGGCACATGTCGGCATCCAGCTCGACGGAGACGTTCCGGGCCGCCCGGGACTTCCTGCTTCGGCACCGCGAGGACTACACCGCGGCCTACGAGGGCTTCCGCTGGCCCCGCAGCGACCACTTCAACTGGGCGCTCGACTGGTTCGACGTCATCGCCGAGGGCAACGACCGCACCGCCCTGCACATCGTGGAGGAGGACGGCGGACGCACCGAGGTGTCCTTCGCCCGGATGTCCGCCCGCTCCAACCAGGCCGCGAACTGGCTGCGCGCCCAGGGCGTACGCGAGGGCGACCGCATCCTCGTCATGCTCGGCAACCAGACCGAACTCTGGGAGACCGCGCTCGCCGCGATGAAGCTGCGCGCCGTCGTCATCCCCGCGACGCCGCTGCTGGGCCCCGTCGACCTGCGCGACCGGGTCGAGCGCGGCCGGGTCCGGCACGTCCTGGTCCGGGACGCCGACACCGCCAAGTTCGACGAGGTGCCCGGCGACTACACCCGGATCTCCGTGGGCGCCGACACCGAGGGCTGGATCTCCTACACCGGGGCCGACGAGCAGCCGGATACCTTCACGGCGGACCGCGAGACCGACGCCGACGAACCCCTGATGCTCTACTTCACCTCGGGCACCACCGCCAGCCCCAAGCTCGTCGAGCACACCCACGTCTCCTACCCCGTGGGCCACTTGTCGACGATGTACTGGATCGGGCTCAAGCCCGGCGACGTCCACCTCAACATCTCCTCACCCGGCTGGGCCAAGCACGCCTGGTCCAACCTCTTCGCCCCGTGGAGCGCCGAGGCGACCGTCTTCATCTTCAACTACACCCGCTTCGACGCGGGCCGGCTGATGGCCGAGATGGACCGCTCGGGCGTCACCAGCTTCTGCGCCCCACCCACCGTCTGGCGCATGCTCATCCAGGCCGACCTCTCCCAGCTGACGACCCCGCCGCGCGAGGTCGTCGCGGCGGGCGAACCGCTGAACCCCGAGGTCATCGAGACGGTCCGGCGCGCCTGGGGCGTCACCATCCGCGACGGCTTCGGGCAGACGGAGACCGCCGTCCAGGTCGCGAACACCCCCGGTCAGGTCCTGAAGGCCGGTTCGATGGGGCGCCCGAGTCCTGGCTTCAAGGTCGTCCTCCTCGACCCGGTCAGCGGCGAGCCCGGCGCCGTCGAGGGCGAGATCTCGCTCGACCTCTCGGGTCACCCCGTCGGCCTGATGACCGGCTACCACGGCGACCCGGACCGTACCGCCGAAGCCATGGCGGGCGGCTACTACCGCACCGGCGACATCGGCGCCCGCGACACCGACGGCTACATCACCTACGTCGGCCGTGCCGACGACGTCTTCAAGGCCTCCGACTACAAGATCTCCCCGTTCGAGCTGGAGAGCGCGCTGCTGGAGCACGAGGCGGTCGCCGAGGCCGCCGTCGTACCGGCGCCCGACCCGGTGCGCCTCTCCGTCCCGAAGGCTTACATCGTGCTCGCCGAGGGCTGGGAGCCCGGACCGGACACCGCCAAGGTGCTCTTCGCCCACTCCCGGGCGGTGCTCGCCCCGTACAAGCGGGTCCGCCGGCTGGAGTTCGCCGAGCTGCCCAAGACCGTCTCGGGGAAGATCCGCCGCATCGAGCTGCGCGAGCGCACCGCCCAGGGCGGCGGCACCGAGTACAGCGAGGGGGACCTGGCATGACCGAGCCGTCCTACGCCCACGGCACCGGCACCACCGCCCTGCTGGGCGACACCATCGGACGCAACCTCGACCGGGCGGTCCAGGCGTACCCGGACCGGGAGGCGCTCGTCGACGTACCGTCCGGGCGGCGCTGGACCTACGCCGAGTTCGGCGCGGCCGTCGACGAACTGGCCCGCGCGCTCATGGCCTCGGGCGTGGAACGGGGCGACCGGGTCGGCATCTGGGCGGTCAACTGCCCGGAGTGGGTGCTCGTCCAGTACGCGACCGCGCGCATCGGCGCCGTCATGGTCAACATCAACCCCGCCTACCGGGCCCACGAGCTGGAGTACGTGCTGAAGCAGGCCGGTATCTCCCTCCTGGCCGCCTCGCTCGCCCACCGCACCAGCGACTACCGGGCCCTGGTCGACCAGGTCCGCGCCAACTGCCCCGCCCTGCGCGCCGTGCACTACATCGGTGACCGGTCCTGGGACGAGCTCCTCACCGTCTCCGGATCGGTGACGGCTGAGCAACTCGCCGACCGCGAAGCCGGGTTGTCCTGCGACGACCCGATCAACATCCAGTACACCTCCGGCACGACAGGCTTCCCCAAGGGAGCCACGCTCTCCCACCACAACATCCTCAACAACGGCTACTTCGTCGGGGAGCTGGTCGCGTACACCGAACACGACCGGGTCTGTGTGCCGGTGCCGTTCTACCACTGCTTCGGCATGGTCATGGGCAACCTCGGCATCACCTCGCACGGCGCCTGCATCGTGATCCCCGCCCCCGCCTTCGAGGCGGCCGCCGTGCTCGCTGCCGTCGAACAGGAGCGCTGCACCTCGCTCTACGGCGTCCCGACCATGTTCATCGCGGAGCTGAACCTCCCCGACTTCTCCTCGTACGACCTCTCCTCGCTGCGCACCGGCATCATGGCCGGATCACCCTGCCCGGTCGAGGTGATGAAGCGGGTCGTCGCCCAGATGCACATGGACGAGGTGTCCATCTGCTACGGCATGACGGAGACCTCGCCGGTCTCCACCCAGACCCGCCGCGACGACGACCTGGAGCGCCGCACCGGCACGGTCGGCCGTGTGATGCCGCACATCGAGGTCAAGGTCGTCGACCCGGCGACCGGGGCGACGCTGGAACGCGGGATGTCGGGCGAACTGTGCGTCCGCGGCTACAGCGTGATGCTCGGCTACTGGGAGCAGCCCGAGCGGACCGCGGAGGTGATCGACGCGGGGCGCTGGATGCACACCGGGGACCTCGCGGTGATGCGCGAGGACGGCTATGTGCAGATCGTCGGCCGGATCAAGGACGTGATCATCCGGGGCGGTGAGAACGTCTATCCCCGGGAGGTCGAGGAGTTCCTCTACCGGCACCCGAAGATCGCCGACGTGCAGGTGGTGGGTGTCGCGGACGAGCGGTACGGCGAGGAGATCCTGGCCTGCGTCATTCCCTCGGACGCGGACGATCCGCCGAGCCTGGAGGAGCTCAGGGCCTTCTGCGCCGAGCAGTTGGCGTACTACAAGGTGCCGCGCCTGCTCCGGATCATGGAGACCTTCCCGATGACGGTCAGCGGGAAGGTCCGGAAGGTCGAACTGCGGGAGAACTACGGCCGGTAGCCGCCGGACGGACGGGCACCGCCGACGGACGGGTACGGCCAGAGGGACGGGTACCGTCAGGCGGCTTCGATGATGTCGCCGGCGGTGCCCTGGGTCGCGGCCGCCCATTCGATCAGCAGTACCTCGTAGGCCGCGGACTCCACGGGGGACCAGTCCTGGCCGGCCTGCGCGTCCACGAGCGCGCGGATCGCCTCGTTCGCCTCGACGGCGGCGGGGTGGGCCGGCTGTGCGGGAAGGGTGCGGTGCGACGGGGCCGCGGCCGGGACGGATGCCGTGGGTGCGACAGGTGTGACCGTGGTGACAGGCAGGGCGGGTTGCGCCGGTTTCGTGGGTGGAGAAAGCCGTGGAGTTAAGACCATGCGCCCCACTCTAGGGCCCGCCACTGACAACCGACCGAACATCTGTGGCCCCTGGCTCGAACGTGACCGATAGCACTCACTGTGGCCGGTCGGTTTCTGTGAGGTGCGGCACGTCGCGCCGCATGCAGACCCGTGGCCACCGGTCGAGGCCGTGTTCCGCCTCCTCGGCACGAATCTTGCGCAGACCGTCCGTGAGGCCGGATTCCGTCAGGACGCGGAAGCCGAGCCGCGCGTAGTACGGCGCGTTCCACGGGACGTGGGCGAACGTCGTCAGGGTCAGCGCGGCCAGCCCCTCGTGCGCGGCCCAGGCCCCGGCGCGGTCGATGAGGGCGCTGCCCAGGCCGCGCCGGGCGGCCGACGGATGGACGGAGACCTGCTCGATGTGGGCGGCGCCGTCGACCGGGTCGGCGATCAGATAGCCGACGGGCAGGTCGTCGGCGCCCGTGGTCACCCAGGCGCGGCCGGCCACGCGGTATCCGTCCAGCAGGTCCAGGGGCGGGGGGTCGTCGTCGGCCACGCAGGCCATGCCGACCGTGCGGAAGGGTTCGCCTGCGGCGCGCTCGATGTCCTGGAGGAGCGGGAGATCCGAGCGGCGGGCGGGACGGATGCGCATGCTTCAGTATGGCGCGCGTGAGGCCGGTCCGGCGGTGGTGTACCGGTCTCAGGCGCCGGTGCTGAGCAGTTCGTCCGCCGGACTGTTCACCGGCTGCGGAGTCCCGGCGAGATCCATGACGAACAGCGGAAGGAAGAGCCCGTCCGCCCGCTCCCGGGCGTCCGGCGCGTACCCCGCGAGCGAGAAGAAGACGCTCGACACCGAGGCGCTGAGGGCGTTGAGCCACAGGCATTCCACATCGCGCAGCGCGGTCGGCCGGGTGGTGGAGTCGACCTGCGCGATCAGTCCGGCCGCCCGCAGATCGATCCGTGAGGCGGGGTGCCCGGCGGGCTGTACGACGTCGCGGTAGCCCAGCCACGTCAGGTACAGCGCGGCGGCGCCGACCGCGTCGCGCGCGGTACGGATCGTCAGCGGCCGGAAAGGAGGCCGCGGCGCCGGTGCCGTACGCGGCAGCGGGATGTGCGAGGGCCGTACGGCCCGGGAGGACGAGCGGCCGCGGCCCGGCGCCGCCACCGGGCGGACCGGGATCCGCAGGACGGCCCCGCACGGACAGCACAGCTCCGGCTGCGGCCACTGGTCGTGCCGGCCGCAGCCGCGGCAGCGCACGGTCACCCAGTCGTCGTTCCAGGTGCGGTGGGTGATCGGCGTGACCGGGGCGCCGCGCAGCAGGGGCGGGGCGGTCGGTGCGCCGCAGGGACAGGGGTAGACGGGCGTCACGTAGGCGTGGTCGCGGCGGCAGGCCGGGCACCGTACCGGCACTGATTCCACCCTCGGACTCCCTACGGCCGACGACCACGCGGCCGGCGCCCGGATTCCGGGCCGGCTCCGCTCCGTGCCCCCATGCTCCACCAAGAGCGAGGCCCCCGGGAGGGACTTGGGGTACTTCGCCGCTTCGGTCCGCCGGACCGGGCCTCCCGGGCTGCCTCTCTTGACGGCTGTCCGGGCGCGCTTTAGATTTGCTTCCGTATAGCAGAATCAATTTTCCGTAATGCGGAATTGGTGCTCTCAGGTGGCGCGACAGAGCCCGACTCCACCCAGGTCCGAGCAGGAGCACTCAATGCCTCGAATGACCGCTGCCCGAGCGGCAGTTGAGATCCTCAAGCGCGAAGGCGTCAGCAACGCGTTCGGTGTGCCGGGCGCGGCGATCAACCCCTTCTACGCGGCCCTCAAGGCCTCCGGCGGGGTCCATCACACGCTCGCCCGCCACGTCGAGGGCGCCTCCCACATGGCGGAGGGCTACACCCGGGCCCGCCCGGGGAACATCGGCGTCTGCATCGGCACGTCGGGACCGGCCGGCACCGACATGATCACCGGCCTGTACTCCGCCATCGCGGACTCCATCCCGATCCTGTGCATCACCGGACAGGCCCCGACCGCGGTGCTCCACAAGGAGGACTTCCAGGCGGTCGACATCGCCTCGATCGCCAAGCCGGTCACCAAGGCGGCCACCACCGTCCTGGAGGCCGCGCAGGTCCCCGGTGTCTTCCAGCAGGCCTTCCACCTCATGCGCACCGGCCGTCCCGGACCGGTCCTCATCGACCTGCCGATCGACGTGCAGCTCACCGAGATCGAGTTCGACCCCGATCTGTACGAGCCGCTGCCGGTGCACAAGCCCGCCGCGACCCGCAAGCAGATCGAGCGCGCCCTGGAGCTGCTGAACGCCTCCGAGCGCCCGCTGCTCGTCGCGGGCGGCGGCATCATCAACGCCGACGCCCCCGAACTCCTGGTGGAGTTCGCCGAGCTCACCGGCATCCCGGTCGTTCCCACCCTGATGGGCTGGGGCATCATCGCCGACGACCACGCGCTCAACGCCGGCATGGTCGGTCTCCAGACCTCGCACCGCTACGGCAACGCGACCTTCCTGGAGTCCGACTTCGTCCTCGGCATCGGCAACCGCTGGGCCAACCGCCACACCGGCAAGCTGGGCGTCTACACGAAGGGCCGGACGTTCGTCCACGTCGACATCGAGCCCACCCAGCTGGGCAAGATCTTCGCCCCCGACCTCGGCATCGCCTCCGACGCGAAGGCCGCGCTGGAGCTGTTCATCGAGGTGGCGCGCGAGCTGAAGGCAGCCGGCAAACTGAAGGACCGCTCGCGGTGGGCCGCCTCCGCGCAGGAACGCAGGGCCACGCTCCAACGACGCACGCACTTCGACAACGTGCCGCTGAAGCCGCAGCGCGTGTACGAGGAGATGAACCGGGCGTTCGGACCAGAGACCCGGTACGTCACCACGATCGGCCTCTCCCAGATCGCCGGCGCGCAGATGCTGCACGTCTACCGGCCGCGCCACTGGATCAACTGCGGCCAGGCGGGCCCGCTCGGCTGGACCATCCCGGCCGCCCTGGGCGTCGCGACGGCCGATCCCGAGGGCTCCGTCGTCGCCCTGTCCGGCGACTACGACTTCCAGTTCATGCTGGAGGAGCTCGCGGTCGGCGCGCAGCACCGCATCCCGTACGTGCACGTCCTGGTGAACAACTCCTACCTGGGGCTGATCCGCCAGGCGCAGCGCAACTTCGACATCGACTTCCAGGTCAACCTGGAGTTCGAGAACCTCAACTCCCCGGAGCTGGGCGTCTACGGCGTGGACCACGTCAAGGTCGTCGAGGGACTGGGCTGCAAGGCGATCCGGGTCACCGAGCCGGACCAGCTGCTGCCGGCGTTCGAGGAGGCCAAGAAGCTGGCGGCGGAGTTCCGGGTGCCGGTGGTCGTGGAAGCGATCCTGGAGCGGGTCACGAACATCGCGATGAGCGGGACGGACATCGCGTCGGTGAACGAGTTCGAGGACGTCGCCTCGGACCCGTCCCACGCCCCGACGGCGATCCGCCCGTTCGCGTCTGCCTGACCGGTCCGGGCCTGCGGCCCCGGTTCCCGTTCGACGGGGGCTGGGGCCGCATCGTTGTGTCCTCAATCGCCGGACGGGCTGAAAGGTGTCCTCAGTTGCCGGACGGGCTGGAAGGATGTCCTCAATCGCCGGAC
>NZ_RDBK01000043.1:4358960-4434565 GCF_008042275.1 Streptomyces sp. OR43
AGCCCGTCCGGCGATTGAGGACGGAACCGGCCACCCAGGGGGTCCGCGCACGCGAAAAGGCGTGGAGCACGGGACCGTAATCCGTAATCCACGCCCTGGAACAGGGGAATGACAGGGGCCGCGGCGAGGTGCGAGAGGGGGCAGGGGCCGGTTCCTTCAGGTCAGGAGGCCGGACCACCACCCACACCACCGCACTGGCATCGCACCACCGCCGCGGCCTCGTCCTGCCCGCGCCCCGCACAACCCCTCATCCGGGTGGGCGCGACGACGCGAGCAGGGCTTGTACAGGAGGCGCTCAGTCCTCGCGCAGGGCGCGGACGGCCTCCTCCACGCGCTTGCCGTACTCGGCGTCCGCGGCGTGGAAGTGGGCGAGGTTCTTCTCGATCACGTCATCGCGCGTGACCTGCGACAGGCCCCCCGCGATGTTGGCGATCAGCCGGCCCTTCTCGTCGTCCGACATCAGCCGGTACAGCTCACCCGCCTGGAAGAAGTCGTCATCCTTGGTGTGGGCGGGCGCCTCGTGCGTGCCGGTCCAGCCCTGGACGGCGATCGGGGCGGAGAACGCCGCGTCCGTCTGGGCCGGGCCCGCGTACGAGTTGGGCTCGTAGTTCTTGTCGTGCCGGGCCCCGTTGCGCGTGGCGTGCAGCCCGTCGCGGCCGTAGTTGTCGACGACGGCGGTGCGCGGCGCGTTCACCGGCAGATGGGTGTGGTTGACGCCCAGCCGGTAGCGGTGCGCGTCCGCGTAGGCGAACAGCCGGCCCTGGAGCATCTTGTCCGGGGACGGGCCGATGCCGGGCACGAAGTTGTTCGGGGAGAACGCGGCCTGCTCCACCTCGGCGAAGACGTTGTCCGGGTTCCGGTCCAGGACCAGCCGGCCCACCCGCTGGAGCGGGTAGTCGCTGTGCGGCCACACCTTGGTGAGGTCGAACGGGTTGAAGCGGTAGTCCGGGGCCTCGGCGGCCGGCATGACCTGCACGTACAGCGTCCAGGACGGGTTCACCCCGCGCTCGATGGCCTGGAGCAGGTCCGTCTGGTGGGAGCTGGCGTCCTTGCCGACGAGCTCCGCGGCCTGGTCGGCGGAGAGCGAGCGCACGCCCTGGTTCGTCTTGAAGTGGTACTTGACGAAGAAGGCCTCGCCCGCGGCGTTCGTCCACTGGTAGGTGTGCGAGCCGTAGCCGTTCATGTGACGGTACGAGGCGGGTATGCCGCGGTCGCCCATCAGCCAGGTGACCTGGTGCGTGGCCTCGGGTGCGTGCGCCCAGAAGTCCCAGACGTTGTCCGGCTCCTGACGGCCCGTGAACGGGTCGCGCTTCTGCGAGTGGATGAAGTCGGGGAACTTGATCGGGTCCTTGATGAAGAACACCGGGGTGTTGTTGCCGACAAGGTCGTAATTGCCCTCGTTCGTATAGAACTTGAGGGCGAAGCCGCGCGGGTCGCGTACCGCGTCCGCGCCGCCGAGCGAGTCGGCGACCGTCGAGAACCGGATGAACGTCTCGGTGCGGCGGCCCACTTCCGAGAGGAAGTCCGCGCGGGTGAAGCCGGTGACGTCGTCGGTCACCTCGAAGTATCCGTACGCGCCGGACCCCCGGGCGTGCACCACGCGCTCCGGGATGCGCTCCCGGTTGAAACGGGCGAGCTTCTCCAGGAGGTGACCGTCCTGGAGGAGGATCGGGCCGCCGGCGCCGGCGGTGGCGGAGTTCTGGTTGTCGGCGACCGGGGCGCCGGACTCGGTCGTAAGCACGCGCTGCGTCATGGTGTCGGGGCGACCTTCCGTACGGGAGCTGCTGAACTGCGACGGCCTGAGGGCTCGGGGGCTCCAGGAGCGTAAGTACGCTCCGAACCCGACGTCAACAGTTTGTTGAAATTCATGGTGGTGGGGCTGGTGCGTGGAGAGGTGTTCCGGACGGCGCCGGCGCCTGGGCGCGACAGGACAGGTGTCAGCGCCGACGCCGCCCGGAAGTCTGTGGGCCGGGGGATACGCACCCGGCGGGGGTGGTGCCGGCCGGGCCCGCGCGGGGCCCGGCCGTATACGGAGGTCAGTCCTGGACGGGCCGGCCGGACAGACGCTCGACCGAGCGCAGCAGTGCCGAGTGGTCCAGCCCGCCGTCGCCCTGGGCGCGCAGCGAGGCGACGAGCTGGGCGACCACGCCGCCGACCGGAAGTGCGGCACCGACGTTGCGGGCGGCGTCCGTGACGATGCCCATGTCCTTGTGGTGCAGGTCGATCCGGAAGCCCGGAGCGAAGTTCCGGTTCAGGAAGTTGTCCTTCTTGCGGGTCAGCACGGTCGAGCCGGCCAGCCCGCCGTTGAGGACGTCGAGCGCGGCGGCGAGGTCGACGCCCGACTTCTCCAGGAAGACGACGGCCTCGGCGCAGGCCTGGATGTTGACCGCGACGATCAGCTGGTTGGCCGCCTTCACCGTCTGGCCCGAGCCGTGCGGACCGCACAGCACGATCGTCTTGCCCAGCGCGTCGAGCACCGGCTTCGCGGCGTCGAAGTCGGCCTGCTCGCCGCCCACCATGATGGACAGCACGGCCTCGATGGCGCCGGCCTCGCCGCCCGAGACGGGGGCGTCCAGGACGCGGATGCCCTTCTCGGCGGCGTTCTTCGCGAGGTCCACCGAGGTCTGCGGGGTGATCGAGGACATGTCGACCAGCAGCGCGCCGCGCTTCGCGTTCTCCAGGATGCCCTCGGGGCCGTACGCGATCGCCTCGACCTGCGGGGAGGCGGGCACCATGGTGATGACCACGTCCGCGTCCTTGACCGCCTCGGCGATCGAGGAGGCGCCGGTCCCGCCGGCCGCGGCCAGCCGGTCGACCTTGTCCTGCTCCAGGGTGTAACCGGTGACGTCGTAACCGGCCTTGATCAGGTTCTCGGACATGGGCGAGCCCATGATGCCGAGCCCGATCCACGCAACCTTGGGGAGGTTGTTGCTCATGAGGGTGCCTTCCGATTCAGCGTGTGTACGAGGAGGAGTCCGCTGCCCTCAGCGGGCGGCCCGCGCGGTGGCCGGGAGCCACGCGAAGGACTCGGCGCCCGTCCGGTCGCCCGGCTTGTACTCCAGGCCGACCCAGCCGTCGTAACCGGCCTTCGTCAGCTCGTCGAGCAGCTGCTCCAGCGGGAGCGAGCCGGTGCCGGGCGCCCCGCGGCCCGGGTTGTCCGCGATCTGGACGTGACCGGTCCTGTCGGCGTACGCCGCGATGACCTGGCTGAGGTCCTCGCCGTTCATCGACAGGTGGTACAGGTCCAGGAGGAACTTCGCGTTGCCGAGGCCCGTCGCCGCGTTGACGCGGTCCACGACCTCGATCCCGGCCGGTGCGCTGACCAGCGGGTAGCGCGGCGACTCCGGCTTGTTCAGGGTCTCGATCAGCAGGACCGCCCCGATCCGGTCGGCCGCGCGGGCGGCGAGGACCAGGTTCTCCAGGGCGAGTTCGTCCTGCGCGGCCGGGTCGACGCCGTCGACCCGGTTGCCGTAGAGCGCGTTCAGCGCCTTGCAGCCGACCGAGGCGGCGAAATCCGCTGCCACCTCGATGTTGGCCCGGAAGCGGTCCGACTCCGTGCCGGGCACGGAGAGCGCGCCGCGGTCGGGGCCGGGCAGCTGTCCGGCGTAGAAGTTCAGCCCCACCAGCTGGGTGCCCGCCTCGTCGAGCGCCTTCTTCAGCGCGTCGAGCTCGGCCTGCGGAGGGGTGGGGGTCTCGATCCATGGCCACCACAGCTCGACCGCCGTGAAGCCCGCCGCGGCGGCTGCCGCGGGTCGCTCCAGGAGCGGGAGTTCCGTGAAGAGGATCGAAAGGTTCACATCGAAGCGCTGGTCCGGGTAGCCCATGAGGGTTTCGGCGCTCCTTCCGTATTGCGGAAGTTAGTTTCTGCTTAACGGAAGATTGCCCGGCGGGTGGGGGCGATGTCAAGGGGGTGTCCGGAAATCGGGCCCCGGACAGACCGAAGGCGGGGCGGAGGCCTGCCCGGCCCTCCGCCCCGCCCCGCGTGTCCGCTACCGGATCACCCGGCCGGCACCGTGTCCTGGAACGTCGTCCCCGCCGTGCGGAACGCGCTCACCTTGGCGCTGACCTGTGCCGGGGTGAGGACCTGGTCCTTCACGTGCAGCACGTAGTCCACCTGCTGGTCGTACGAGCGGGGCGCCGTGCTCGTCTGGCCTGCCAGGTCGATCAGCCACTGGTTGAAGTTGATCGACATGCCCCGCTCCGGCAGATACGCCGCTCCGTGGGTCCCGAACAGCTGACCGTCGACGTAATACGTGATCGCGCTGTCGTCGATGGTCACGACCAGGTCGTGCCAGCCCGCGAAGCTCTGCCGGGCCTCGCTGTGCGCGTTGACCGCCTCCCACGGGTCCGGGCGGTAGGTCTCCCACGAGGTCGTGTAGAGGATGTTGCCGCTCTCGCCCCAGCCGCCGTTCGGCAGGTACTCGAAGTCGTATTCCGCGTAGTCGTCCGCCATCGGCGCCTTGAGGTCGTTGATGGTGAAGAACGTCTGGACGAGGTGGTCGCCGTCGGGCCCGGAGACCGGCGCGTCGTCGAACTTCACCCGGGCCGCGTAGGTGCCGTTGCGGAACTTCATCGACTGGGTCAGGATCTCGGTCTGCTTCGTCGACTCACCGCTGCCCGCGGTCGACGTCTCCAGGTTCATCACCGAGTTCCCGCTCTGGGCGGCGAACGTGATGTTCTCCGGAGCCCAGGTGGCGCCGGGCACACCCGGTCCGCCGGAGTTGGACCGGACGCTCCAGCCGTGCGCGGCGATCCGCGGGTCCGTGTGCCCGCTGTAGTCGAAGTCGTCGAACAGTGTCGGCGCGCCCTCCGGCGGATCGGTCGGGTCCGTCGGATCGGTCGGGTCGGTCGGGTCGGTGGGATCCGTCGGGCCGTTGCCCTCCGGGACCTGGCCCCACACCGTGGCGCCGGCCAGTTGCGCGGTCACCTTGGACCAGTCTCCGTACGCCGTCCGGCCCGCGTCGAAGGAGTAGTCGTCGCTCTGCACCAGGGTCTGCCAGCTCGACCGGTAGAAGCGCAGCTGCATGTCACCGGTGTCGGCGCCCGGGGCGAGCGATCCGGCACCTGAGGTGAAACCGATCTCCAGGTAGCGGTCGGCGGTGGCGGTCGGGGAGGCGAGCGTGGCGAACGTACCGGTGATGTTCGCGCAGCCCTTCACCGCCCAGGAACAGGCGAACCGGTAGGCGTCGCCCGCCGCCTCGCCCTTGAAGTAGTAGCGGACCTTGACGGCGCTGAGCTGTACGGCCGCGCTGCCGGTGTTGCGCACCTTCAGCCAGGGCTCGCTCTGGTCGGCGGTGGCTCCCGGCGCACTGGTGCGGTACTGCACGCTGAGCGATCCGCCGGCCGCGCTCGCCGGTGACGGGACGGCCGCCAGGGCCGTACAGCCCAGGGCCACGGTGGCGGCGGCTGCCGCCATCGCGCGGATCCGGCTCTTCGCGAGTGACTTCATGAACGTGTTCCTCTCCGGAACGGTGGTGGGGGAGTGGTTCCTGCGGAGGTGGCGCTGTTCCTGGGGAGTCCTATCGAGGCGGCGCCTTTCCCGGGGAAGCGGCCTGGAGCGACCGGGGGTTCAGGGGGCGGTAGCCGACGCCCAGGGCGTCGAGCCGTGCCGTGTGCCGGCCGAGACGGGACACGAAGCCGGGCCAGTCGCTGCGACCGCCCGACCAGGCCCGGTCCGCCAGGGCGCACAGCCGTGGGTAGGTCAGGTACTCGATCTGCTCCGGCGTACCGGCGTACTCGGTCCACAACTGTGCCTGGGTGCCCAGCACGCGGGCCGCGTCCGCCGCGTCCCAGCCGTCCGGCGCCGGCCGGTGGCCGTGGACGGCCCGCAGCCCGACGGGCGGGCCGGGCTGCGCGGCCGGTTCGCCGGGGTCGGCGGACTGGGCGTAGTCGAGGTACGTGGCCCGGTAGTGCGCGGCGACCACCTGATGGCCGCGGCGGGCCGCAGCCAGCGCGTGGGCCGGGTCGCGCCACGTCATCACCGTGAATTCGGGGGGAAGTTCGGTGCCCGTCTCGGCCCAGCCGACCGGGCGCCTGCCCTGCTCGGCCAGGAAGGATCCGATCCGGCCCATGAACCAGCCGTGCAGCGCCCGGGCGCCGGGCAGCCCCTCGGCGGCGGCCCGCGCCCGCGCCGCCGGACTCGCCTCCCACTCCGCGGTCGGGCACTCGTCGCCGCCGACGTGGATGTACGGCGACGGGAAGACGTCCATGACCTCCTCCAGCACCGACCGGCAGAAGTCGAAGACCTCCTCGTGGACGCCGAACACCGTGTCGCAGACGCCCCAGCGGGTCCACACGTCCAGCCGCCGGCCGGGGTTGTTGCCCAGCTCGGGATGGGCGGCCAGCGCCGCGCGCACATGACCGGGCATCTCGATCTCCGGCACCACCCGCACCCCGCGCGCCGCCGCGTGGCGCACCAGGTCCCGCAGTTCCTGCCGGGTGTACGCCCCCGAGTGCGGAATCCCGTCGAAGTTCTCGTCGAGGCGTCCCGGCGGGCCGGACATCGACTGTCTGCGGTGGCCGCCGATGCCGGTCAGCCGGGGGTAGGCGGGGACGGGCATGCGCCAGCCCTGGTCGTCGGTGAGATGGAGATGGAGGGTGTTGAGCTTGTGCAACGCCATCAGGTCCACGTACCGGCGCAGATAGGACACCGGCTGGAAGTGCCGGGCCACGTCGAGCATCGAACCCCGCCAGGAGTGTGCGGGTACGTCGCTGATCTCGACACAGGGCAGCAGCCACGGCGCGTCGCGCTGGGCGGTGCCCGACAGGGCCTCGGCGGGCAGGAGCTGGCGGATCGTCTGCACGCCGCAGAGCAGGCCCGGGAGCCGCGCGGCGCGCAGGAGCAGGGAGTCGGGGCCGATGGTGAGCCCGTACCCCTCCTCGCCGAGACCGCCGAGCTGAGGGTCGAGTGCCAGCACGACGCGGCCGGTGGCGGAGGGCGGCAGGGGCAGGCCGGTGGCCGGGGCGAGCAGGGTGCGCAGCAGGTCGGCGGCGCCCTCCGCGCCGGGGTAGGCCCGGATGGCGGTGTCCTGGTCGAGGGTGAACCGGCCGGGGCGGACCGAGACCTTGCGGGGGCGGGGCACGAGGGACTGTTCCGGGCGTGATGCGGGCACGGGTGGCCTCCGGGTTCGGATCTCGGGCGTCAGCCCTTGACGGCGCCGGCCGCGAAGCCGGAGGTGACATGGCGCTGGAGCAGCAGGAACACGACCAGCGCGGGCAGGGCGAAGAGGGTCGAGGCGGCCATGGTGGCGCCCCAGTCGGTGCCGAAGGTGTTCTGGAACGACGACAGCCAGACCGGCAGGGTGCGGCTGTCCTGGTGCTTGATGATCAGGAAGTTGGCGTACGCGAACTCGTTCCAGGCGGTGATGAAGCCGAACAGCGAGGTCGCCATCAGTCCCGGTGCGAGCAGGGGCAGCGCCACCCGCCGGAAGGCGCCGGTCCGGGTGCAGCCGTCGACCTGGGCGGCCTCCTCCAGCTCCGGCGGAATGGTGGCGATGAAGCCGCGCAGCACCACGATCGAGAACGGCAGCGTGACCATGAAGTAGACGAGTGTGAGGGTCGGCAGCCGGTCGAGCATGTCCGTGTCGCGGGAGATGATGTAGATCGGGATGATCAACGACTCCCAGGGCGCCATCTGGGCGATGAAGACCATGAGCATGAACTGCCGGCGCCCCTTCCAGCGCATCCGGGCCACCGCGTACGCCGAGCCGATGGCGACCAGCAGCGCCAGCAGGATCGCGCTGAGCGTCACCAGGACGCTGTTGCGCCAGAACAGCTCGAACCCGTCGGCCTGCACGGCCGTGCGGAAGTGGTCGAGCGTCCAGGTGTGCGGGAAGAGCTTCGGATCGGCGGTCTGGATGTCCCGCGACGGTTTGAAGGCGGTCGAGATCATCCAGTAGACGGGGAACAGACAGACCAGGACGGTCAGTACGGCGGCGGCGTTGAGCGGGATCCGCCGGAGTCTCGGGCGCAGCAGGGTCATCGGTACTCGTCCTCCTGGCGGAACATCTGACGGAAGTAGAGGACGAGCACCCCGGACATCAGGACCACGGTGATCATCGAGGCGGCCGAGCCCAGGTCGTAGCGCTGGCCCGCGAGTGCCTTCTGCACCGCGTACACGGGCAGGATCGTCGTGGCGTCGCCCGGACCTCCGCGCGTCATCACCCAGATCTGGACGAACGCCTTGAACGTCCAGATCACTTCGAGCGAGAAGACCAGCAGGAAGATGGGCCGGAGGACCGGGAAGGTCACCGAGCGGAAGATCCGTGAACCGGACGCCCCGTCCAGCCGCGCCGACTCGTACAGCTCCGCCGGAACCGTGGTGAGCGCCGAGTAGACGGTGATCGCCGCGAACGGCACCGACTGCCAGACGATCAGCAGGACCAGGATCGAGAAGGCGGCGGTGCCGTGCGCGAACCACGGATAGCGGTCGAAGGACGCGAACCCGGCCTCGGTCAGCAGCCGGTTGACGATGCCGAACTCGGAGTGGAACAGCCACTGGAAGACCGTGGTGGCCGCGACCACCGGCATCGCCCACGCCAGCACCAGCGAACTGAGCACCACCGTCCGGCCGAACCGGCCCAGCCGCTCGGTCATCAGCGCGACCAGGGTCGCGATCACCATGATCAGGACCACGTTGACCGCCATGAACAGGAAGGTGCGCCGCACCACCTCCCAGAACCGCGGATCGGACAGCAGCGTCCGGTAGTTCCGCAGTCCGACGAACTCCGCGTCGCCCATGATCAGCTGGCGCAGCCGGAAGTCCTGCAGCGAGATCAGCACGGCCCGCAGCAGCGGGTAGAGCAGCAGATAGAGCATGCCGCCGACGGCGGGTGCGATCAGGACGTACGGCCAGAAGCCGCGCGGCTCCCCGGACCGCCGCCGGCGCGGCGGTCCTGCCGTGCCGGTCGCCGGGCGACGCAGGCGGCTGGGGGGTGCGGTCCGTTCCCGGATGACCGACACGGCACGCCTCCTCTCGGTGGTCGGGCGGATGGGTGGAGGCGTCAGGAGGCGGTGTTCATGGCCCGGGTGATGTCGGCGGAGGCCTTGGCGGCCTCCTTCGCCGGGTCGCCGCCGGTCAGGACGGCCGCCATGTAGTCCTTGATCGGGTTCTCCGCCTCGACGGCGGCCCAGCCCGGCGTGTTGGGCGTCGCGTGCCCGTTCGCCGCACCGGCCGCCATGGCCGCGGCCCCGGGATCGGCCGCCACCGCCGAGGCGAGGGTCGTGCGGTTCGGTACGTAGCTCATGGCCACGGCCAGCTTCTTCTGCCAGGCGTCACCGGTGAGTTCCTTGACGAAGGCCAGCGCGGCCTCCTGCTTGCCGGACGCCGTGGGAATCACCAGGTCGGAGCCGCCGGTGAAGACGGCGCCCGGGGTGTCCGCGCTCTTGCCGGGGATCGGGAAGAAGCCGAGCTTGCCCTTCAGCTCCGGGTTCTTCTCCATGACGACGTTCGCGCCGCCCGGGGTCGAGATCACCTGGGCCACCTTCCCCTGGGCCATCACGTCGGCCTGCGGCGGGGAGTCCTCGTCCGAGTCCTTCGGCCCCTTGCCGAGTGCCTGGAGCTGTTCGTAGAACTTCATGCCGCGCAGTGCCCCGGGAGTGTCCAGCGCGCCCTTCCACGTGCCACCGGACTCGGTGGCGAGGTCGCCGCCCTCGTCCCAGACGAAGCCGGCCAGGGCGTACCACATCTGCCCGGGCAGATAGATGCCCTGCGTGCCGCCCTTGTTGAGCTTGCCGGTGGCCTCGATCCACTGCTCGCGCGTCTTGATCGCGGACGCGTCGACTCCCGCCTTCTCGAACAGGTCGGTGCGGTAGATGACGACGCGGTTGGCCGCGTAGTACGGGATGCCGTACTGCTTGCCCTCGTACGCCCCCGGCTCGGCGAGGCCCTTGAGCCAGTCCTTGCCGTTCAGCTCCTCGACCTTGTCGCTGAGGTCGAGCAGGCCGCCGCTCTGCGCGAACTGGGCGACCTGGGTGTTGCCGCTCTCGATCACATCGGGAGCGTCGTTGCTGGCCAGCGCGGCGGTGATCTTCTCGCCGATGCCGTCCCACTCCTGGATCTGGACCCGGACCTTGATCGTGGGGTGGGCGGCCTCGAAGCCCTTCACGAACTCCTTCTGGAACGCGGCGGAGACGCTGTCGCGCATCAGCCACACGTCGATGCCCGTCCGCCCGTCGCCGGACGTGCCGGCCGAGTCGGACGACGAGTTGCAGGCACTGAGAACGGCGGCCATCACGAGCGCGGACCCACCGGCAAGCAAGCGGTACTTCACGGTTCACCTCTGGAGGACAAGGACCTGACCACCTGACCAGTGAAGCCCACTGGACAGCTCACCTCTTGATGGTGGATGAAGGTGGCATAGACCAATGGGACCGTCAACCCCCTTGGTAACTATGGGTTTTGGTGATCTCTCGGAAATGTGGACCGGGATGATTGACCGGGGACCGGCTACACTTCCCTTGACCAGTAGTCGAGTTCGCCGCACTGGTTGCTCAACTGGTAAGTGAGAGAAACGTCAGGAGGGGCAGCGCATGGACGCCGACGCATCGGGAACGGTGCTCAAACGGGAACGGGCCCGCGACGCCGTACTGGAGCTGATCGAGTCGCGCCGCCCGGGGGACGCCATCCCGTCGGAGCGCGCGCTGTGCGCCACGCTCGGCGTCTCGCGGCCCACCCTGCGCGCCGCGATCGACGAGCTGGTGGCCGTCGGCCTGCTGGTGCGCGAGCACGGCCGCGGCATGTTCGTCGCACCCGCGAAGATCACCCAGGAGCTCGTCTCGGCCGACCTGGCCCTGACGGTCCCGCAGGCGGCGGGGGCCTGGTCGAGCCGGCTGCTGGAGTTCACCACCCTCCAGGCCGGCGCCCGGGTCGGCCGCAAACTGCGCATGTCGCCCGCGGCGGAGATCGTGTACGTGGCCCGGCTGCGGCTCGTCGACGGCGCCCCGATGGCCATCGAGCACCTGCACATCAGGGCCGAGCTGGTCCCGGGCCTCTCCGCCCAGGAGCTGGAGCACGGCGACCTGTACGAGCATCTGCGCGAACGCCACGACGTGCACGTCCACGAAGCGGTCCAGGCCATCGAGCCCACCGTGGTGACCCGGGCCGAGGCCCGGCTCCTCGACGTGCCGGAGCTGTCCCCGGCCCTCCTCTTCGAGCGGCTGACCTCGGACACCACCGGCTGTCCCGTGGAGTACGTGCACTCGCTCTACCGCGGCGACCGCTACCGGATCGTCTCCCGTCTGGCCCTCGGCCCGGCGGCCGCCGTGGAGCCCGTGGAGGGTGGACACCACCCGGGGATCCCGCCGGGCGATTTCGCCCAGGGGGACCCGATCACGTCGTCCACCCGGGGCGACATCCAGTCCGGTGACTGACCCGGAGGCCGCCCCCGTACCCGCCGCGCGCACCACGCCACGGCCGGTGCGTCTCTTGTGCGGGCCGACCGCGGGAGACCACTGTGGCTGACACATCCGACGCCACCGACCCCACGAGGTGCCTCGCATGACATCGTCCACCCGCCGCCGCACCGTCCTCGGCGCACTCCTGACGGGCGGCCTCCTCGCCGCCGCCCCCACCCTTCCCACGAGCGAGCGCAGCCCCGGCCCGCCGCCGCACCCGGCGAAACCCGGGGCGCGCCGGACCGGGACGCTCTTCCTGGGCACGTACACCTCGACCACCCCCGGCGGCACCGGCATCGGCGTCGCCTCGTACGACGCGGCGACGGGCGGGATCACCTCCCGCACCGTCGTCATGGGCGTCGAGAACCCCTCGTACCTCGCGGCGCACCCCGACGGCCGCACGCTCTACGCCGTCGACGAGCAGCAGAACGGCGGCGTCACGGCCGTCGCCCTCGCCGCCGACGGCGGCTTCCGGGTGCTGGGGTCACAGCCGACCGGCGGCGCCGGCCCCTGCCACCTCTCGGTCCACCCGGGCGGGCGGTGGCTGCTCAGCGCCAACTACACCTCCGGCAGCGTCGCCGTGCACCCGCTCGCCGCCGACGGATCGGTGGGGGAGCGCACCGACCTGGTCGCCCACACCGCGCCCGCCCCGGGGCCCGGCCAGGAGGGCCCGCACGCCCACCAGATCGTCACCGCTCCCGCCGGAGGCCATGTCCTCGCCGTCGACCTGGGCAACGACACGGTGTACACGTACCGGCTCGACGAGGACCGCGGCACCCTGGAGCAGCTCTCGTACGCCGCACTGCGCCCGGGCGCCGGACCCCGCCACCTCACCTTCCACCCGGACGGCCGCCACGCCTACCTCGCCTGCGAGCTCGACAACACGGTCGTCGTCTGCGGATACGACCCCGCCACCGGCACCCTGGCCCCGGGCGCCCCGCAGTCCACCGGAACCGGCGCGGGCACCAGCTATCCCGCCCAGCTCCTGGTCACCGGCGACGGCCGTTTCGCCTACCTCGCCAACCGGGGACACAACAGCCTCACCCGGTACGCCGTCGAGAACGGCGGGGCCGCGCTCCGCCTGCTGGACACCGTGCCGGTGGGCGGCGACTTCCCCCGGCACACCGCCTTCTCCCCGGACGGGGCCCTCCTCTTCGCCGCCAACCAGCGGTCCGGCACGGTCACCGCCTTCCGGGTCGACGCGGACAGCGGTGCCCTGAGCCCGGCCGGGCGCCCGTTCCCCGCCCCGGCGGCGGTCTGTGTGCTGCCGGTGTAGGGCGTGCGCGGGTGAGCTGCCGGTACAGCGCGTGCGCGGGTTAGGGTCGTGCCCGAGCCGCGGGGCGCCCCGGACGCGGCGCGACGCATGAGGGAGACACAGTGCGCTTGAGAGTGGAGTTCACCACCGAGCCGTTCGATCTCGACGAGGCACCGGCCCACGCGGTCGTGGCCCGCGAGGTCATCCAGTCGGCCGAACTGGACGCGGTGGACGTCGGCCCCTTCGGCAACACCGCGGAGGGCGGCGCCGACGAGGTGCTCACCGCGGTGGACTCCCTGCTGCGCCAGGCACTGGCATCCGGTGCCACCCGGGTCTCGCTCCAGGTCAACGTCATCGGGGAGGACCCGAAGTGACCGGTGCCGCGGACCACCCGCTCGTCGCCGCCGTCAAGCCGCTCGTCGACGCCATGGGCGCCGAGTTGCTCGGACCCGAGCAGGCGCAGGCCGACGACGTCGTCCTGGCCTGGGAGGGCGAGGACGTCATAGCCGTCCGGCTGCCCCAGCTCTCCGACTCGCTGGACCACATCCTGGCCGCGATGGAGCGCCGGCACGGCAGGCCGCTCGCCGAGCTGGACCGCAGGACCAAGCAGGAGGTCGTCCGCACCCTGGAGGCACGCGGTGCCTTCTCGGTGCGGCACGGCGTCGAGACCGTGGCGGGGGCCCTGGGCGTCTCCCGCTTCACCGTCTACAACTACCTGAACCGGGAAAACGGTTCCAAGGCCGAGTAGTTGGGCGCTCGGGTAGATGTAAACGGCATATGAACGGGGGAGCCGTCGTCCGGATCACCGGGCGACGGCTTTTTACATGCACGGAATTTCAACAAAGTGTTGACGTGGTGTTGTGGAGGGCGTTAGCTATCCGCAGCCCGACCGACGCACAGCGAAAAACAGCCACGGAGGCTCCCGTGACTTCGAGCTCCACACCGGGCCTCGCCCGGTTCAACACCCTGGCGGACGACGAGGCGGCGACCGCGTTGCACGAGATCTGTGCCAGTGCGGCCTGGGGAAGAGCGATCCTCTCCCGCCGTCCGTACGCCACCGCCGAAGCCCTGTTCTCCGCGAGCGACACCGCCACGGCGGCACTCGACGCGCGGGACCTGGCCGAGGCCATGGCCGGTCACCCGCCGATCGGCCGCCCGAAGCCCGGGGACCCGACCTCCTCCCGTGAACAGCGGGGGATGGCCGGCGCCACCGAGGAGCTCAAGGCCGAGATGCTCGAACTGAACCTGGCCTACCAGGAGCGGTTCGGACATGTCTTCCTGATCTGCGCCACCGGTGCCACCGGTGAGCAGATGCGCGACGCGGTGAAGTCCCGGACCGGGAACACGCCCGAGCAGGAGCGCGCCATCGTGCGCACCGAACTGGGCAAGATCAACCGCATCCGCCTCACCCGTCTCGTCACGGAAGGCTCGTAAGAGCTCGTCACGGACGGAGAGCCCGTAACGGAAGGAGAGTGAAGGTCTTGAGCACCTTCGCCACCGCATCGGTGTCCACCCACATCCTGGACACCAGCATCGGCCGCCCCGCCGCAGCCGTCACCGTCACGCTCGCCGCCCGCTCGGGCGGCGACGCGCAGTGGGTGGCGCTCGGCGGATCCGCGACCGATGCGGACGGGCGCTGCAAGGACCTGCCGGCCCTGCCGGAGGGCACCACCCACGTACGGCTCGACTTCGAGACCGAGTCGTACTTCACCGCTCAGAAGCAAGCCCAGAAGCAAGCCGAGGCGCAGCAGGACGCCCCCCGCGTAAGGGACAGCGGCGCGTTCTTCCCGGAGGTGGCGATCACGTTCGCCGTCACCCCGGGCGAGCACTATCACGTACCGCTGCTGCTCAACCCGTTCGGCTACTCCGTATACCGAGGGAGCTAGCAGACACATGCCCACGATTCTCGGCCAGAACCAGTACGGCAAAGCAGAGAACCGCGTCGTCAGGATCACGCGGGACGGCGACACCCACCACATCAAGGACCTGAACGTATCGGTCGCCCTCTCCGGCGACATGGACGACGTCCACTACTCCGGCTCCAACGCGAACGTCCTGCCCACCGACACCACCAAGAACACGGTGTTCGCGTTCGCCAAGGAGCACGGCATCGAGTCCGCCGAGCAGTTCGGCATCCACCTCGCCCGTCACTTCGTGACATCGCAGGAGCCGATCAAGGTCGCCCGCATCCGTATCCAGGAGTACTCCTGGGAGCGCATCGCGACCTCGGACAACAGCTCCAGGTTCATCGGATCGGACGAGGTCAACCACTCCTTCGCCCGCAAGGGCCAGGAACTGCGCACCACGCAGATCACCTACGACGGCGAGAAGTGGGAGATCATCTCCGGCCTGAAGGACCTCACGGTCATGAACTCCACCAACTCGGAGTTCTGGGGCTACGTCAAGGACCGGTACACGACGCTCAAGGAGGCGTACGACCGCATCCTGTGCACCGACGTCGCCGCCGCCTGGCGCTACAACTGGACCAGCGACGACGACCGGATGCCCAACTGGGAGAAGTCGTACGAGCAGGTCAAGAAGCACATCCTGCAGGCGTTCGCCGAGACGTACTCGCTCTCGCTCCAGCAGACCCTGTACCAGATGGGTTCGCGCGTCATCAACAGCCGCAGCGAGATCGACGAGATCCGCTTCTCGCTGCCGAACAACCACCACTTCCTGGTGGACCTGGAGCCGTTCGGCCTCAAGAACGACAACGAGGTCTACTTCGCGGCCGACCGTCCGTACGGGCTCATCGAGGCCACCGTGCTGCGGGACGGAGTCGAGCCGCAGATCCCGGTCGACATGACCAACCTCTGACGCGGTGCCGCGCCGGTTCCCGTCCGTCCACAGCGGACGGGGGCCGGGCGGTCCGGAGGGAATTCCCATGGCACAGCCTGCACTTGGGCCCGCGGAAGCAGAAGGCCCGTGTTCCACCCCGCTGGAGAGCCCGGTCCACCCCGTGGGCCGGACGCCTGCCCCGTCGCGGCTCGTCACCGCCGCGCACCGGCCCATCGCCGCCATGTACGCGGGCGTCGTCACCCCACCGCTCATCATCGGACGGGCGGCGGGCCTCGACCCGTCCGGCATGCCCCGGCCGATCGAGGCGAGTGCCCTGATCGCCGCCCGCGCCACACCCTCCTCCGGACGCCCGGCACCGGCGGCTCCGCCGTCCCGTTCGCCGCGCCCGGCTTCTGCGCGGGATTCCCGTCCCGGGCGCGGACCGTCCCGGGTTCCGGCATCAGTGCCGGAACACTCGGCGCGGACCTGCTCGACCTGTTCTTCCACCATCTCGGCACCCACGGCCGCACGGCCGTGGCACTCAAATCCTCCTGGGGTCCTGCCGTGCCCACAACGCTGATGAGAGAAGGAAGCACCATGGCAGCACCGGCAGCCGACCGAGTGGAACGCATCGTCATCGAGAACTGTTCGATCGCGACCGTCGACGCCGACGACACCGAGTACGCCTCGGGCCACGTCGTCGTCGCGGGCAACCGCATCGAGTCCGTCGGCGCGGGCCGGGCACCGGACGGCCTGGAGAACGTCGTACGCAGGATCGACGGCGCCGGGCACCTCGTCACGCCCGGACTGGTCAACACCCACCACCACTTCTACCAGTGGATCACCCGTGGCCTGGCCACCGACCACAACCTCTTCGAGTGGCTGGTCGCGCTGTACCCGACGTGGGCGCGCATCGACGAGCCGATGGCCCGCACCGCCGCGCAGGGCTCGCTCGCCATGATGGCCCGCGGCGGTGTCACCACCGCCATGGACCACCACTACGTGTACCCGAAGGGCTCCGGCGACCTGTCCGGCGCGATCATCGGCGCCGCCCGTGACATGGGCGTGCGGTTCACCCTGGCCCGCGGGTCCATGGACCGCAGCGAGAAGGACGGCGGGCTGCCGCCGGACTTCGCCGTGGAGACCCTCGAAGGAGCGCTGGCCGCTACCGAGGCGACCATCGACGCGCACCACGACACCTCCTTCGACGCGATGACCCAGATCGCCGTCGCACCCTGCTCCCCCTTCTCCGTTTCCACCGAACTGATGCGGGAGGGCGCCGAGTTGGCGCGCCGACGCGGAGTCAGGCTGCACACGCACGGTTCGGAGACCGTGGAGGAGGAGAAGTTCTGCCACGAGCTGTTCGGCATGGGGCCGACCGACTACTTCGAGTCCACCGGCTGGCTCGGCGCCGACGTGTGGATGGCGCACTGCGTCCACATGAACGACTCCGACATCGCCGCGTTCGCCCGCACCGGCACCGGTGTCGCGCACTGCCCGTCCTCCAACGCCCGGCTCGCCGCCGGCATCGCCCGGGTCCCGGACATGCTCGCCGCGGGTGTCCCGGTCGGCCTCGGCGTCGACGGAACCGCCTCCAACGAGTCCGGCGAACTCCACACCGAACTGCGCAACGCCCTCCTCATCAACCGCCTCGGCCCGCACCGCGAACGCGCCCTGAACGCCCGTCAGGCGCTGCGCCTGGGCACGTACGGCGGCGCCCAGGTCCTCGGCCGCGCGGACCAGATCGGC
The DNA here is from genome assembly GCF_008042275.1 of Streptomyces sp. OR43. Taxonomy (GTDB): domain Bacteria; phylum Actinomycetota; class Actinomycetes; order Streptomycetales; family Streptomycetaceae; genus Streptomyces. The sequence continues at coordinate 4,376,137 of NZ_RDBK01000043.1, forward strand.
TCCCTGGAGCCCGGCAAGCTCGCCGACCTCGTGCTCTGGAAGCTGGACACCCTCGCCCACGCCTCCATCGCCGACCCGGTGACCGCCCTGGTCTTCGGCGCCGCCGCCCCGGTCACGCTGTCGCTCGTCAACGGCAAGCCGGTCGTCGAGTCCAACCGCCTGACCACCGTGGACGAGGACGCCATCGCCCGCGCCACCCGCGACGAGGCCCGCCGCCTCGCGCAGATCGCCGCCGGAGCCTGACGGCTTCCCGCGGCCCCCGATACCGGCCGGCCGAGGGGGACGGCCCTCGGCCGGCCGCCGTGGACCCGAGCGGGGTCCATGGCAACCGGTGGGGGAGGCGCGTGCCTCAGACGTACGCGCCTCCCGTACCGGTGATCCGAGCTGCCCGCACCAGCTGCACGACCTGCCCCACCTGCACCAACGCACCACACGGGGCCCGGTCCCGGGGACGCATCCGGCACATGTCCCGCAGACCGGTCCCGGCACCACCTCCCTGACACCCACGTCGCCGCAGACGTGTACCCGACCGGAGGAACCGCCGTGGCAGCTACGCCCAGGTTTCGCAACGACGCAAGTGCAGCACCCGACCCGGAATCGTCCCCGTCCGACCGGAAGCATCCGGTCGACGAGACGCTCCCCCCACTGAAGATGTTCACCAGCGGTCTCCAGCACGTGGCCGCGATGTACGCGGGCGTGGTGGCCCCGCCCATGATCGTGGGGCCCGCCGTGGGCCTCAACGCCAAGGAGACCGCCTTCCTCATGGGGGCGAGCCTGTTCACCGCGGGGATAGCCACCCTGCTCCAGACGCTCGGATTCTGGCGCGTAGGCGCCCGGCTGCCGTTCGTCAACGGCGTCTCGTTCGCCGGGGTGACGCCGATGGTGGCGATCGGCAAGGACCGCGGACACGACGGCATCGCCGTGATCTTCGGCGCGATCATCGTCGCCAGCCTCCTCGGCTTCGTCCTCGCGCCCTACTTCTGCAAACTGGTCCGCTTCTTCCCGCCCGTCGTCACCGGCACGGTCATCACCCTGATCGGTGTCTCCCTGCTGCCGGTCGCCTTCAACTGGTCCCAGGGCGGCAACGCCACCGCCGACGACTACGGCTCCACCACCAACATCACGATGGCGGCCGTCACCCTGGTGATCGTCCTCGCCCTGCGGAAACTGCTGCGCGGCTTCCTCCAGCAGATCGCGATCCTGCTCGGACTCGTCATCGGCACGCTGATCGCGATCCCGGTCGGCATCACCGACTTCGGCGCCATCAAGGACGCCGACGTCATCGGCTTCCCCACCCCGTTCCACTTCGGGGCGCCGCAGTTCGAGATCGCCGCGATCGTCTCGATGTGCATCGTGATGCTGGTCTGCATGACGGAGTCGACCGCGGACATGCTGGCCCTCGGCAAGATCGTCGACCGGCCCGCGGACGAGCGCACCATCGAGGGCGGGCTGCGCGCCGACACCCTGGGCAGCGCCATCAGCCCTCTGTTCAACGGCTTCATGTGCAGCGCCTTCGCCCAGAACATCGGGCTGGTCGCGATGACGAAGGTCCGCAGCCGGTTCGTCGTCGCCGTCGGCGGCGGCATCCTCATCCTGCTCGGCCTGTGCCCGGTGGCGGCCTCCGTCATCGCGCTGGTGCCGCTGCCGGTGCTGGGCGGCGCGGGCATCGTGCTGTTCGGCTCCGTCGCCGCGAGCGGCATCCAGACGCTGGCCACCGCCGCGCTGGAGAAGGGCGAGAACGCCCTGATCGTGGCCGCCGCGGTGGGCGTCGGGCTGATACCGATCGCCGCGCCGGACTTCTACCACGCGTTCCCGAAGGACCTGCTCGTGGTCCTCGACTCGGGCATCTCGACCGGGTGCGTCGTCGCGATCGTCCTCAACTTGGCCTTCAACCACCTGGGCCGGAAACCGGGCGCGGAGCCCGACGCGGAGCCGGGAGACCGGGAGAAGGTCGACCCCGCTCCCCTGGCGGTTCACTGACGGCCTGTCCCAGCACTGTGGCGCGTACGGTTCCGTCCTGAAGGCGGCCGTACGCGCCACAGCTGATGGCGATCCGTGCGTCAGCCGATGTGGAAGCTGTCGCCGTACACCTTCCAGTCGAGCGGCGGGTCCAGGTCGAGGTTGCCGTTCTCCAGGAAGACCCGCTGGGCGGTGTCCACCCGGCTGGTGTCCGAGTGCGCCTCCTCCTGCTTCATGGCCCAGACCCGCGCGTCCAGGAAGGCGTTGAGGTAGGTGACCTCGTCGCCGCCCTGGGCCGGCGGCTTCGCCCGCGCGAGGGCGCGCTCGCGGATCGAGCCGAAGCTCGTGCTGTCGCCGCCGTCGCCGTGCATCACGATGGCGTCGTAGTACGCGAACTGGCCCAGGGTGCCCAGCCCGTCGCTCTTGCCCCGGCCGACCGCCGGGTCGAAGTACACCCGGTCGCGTTCGTCGTTCTGCGCCTGCTGGAACGCCGGATCGCCGGCCGCGCTCTCCCAGGCCTCGCTGAACCCGGGGTCGAGACCGTCGTGCGAATCCGTGCCGTCCACGTCGCGCAGGGCGGGCAGGTACGCGGCGAGCGGATTGCCCGGCTCCCGCTGCGTGTACAGCTCCACCAGATCGAGCATGTCGCCGGTGCCGGAGCAGAATCCGATGATGCCGGCCGTGTAGCCGCGGCCGTCGCCGATGTCCTCGATGTAGCCGTACTGCGCCTTCCAGTCCAGCGAGGAGTTCTCCGCGCTGGAGACCAGTTGCATGGCGATGTCCTTCTTCGCCGGATCGTCGAGCCCGGTCGCGGCTGCCTCCTGGTGGTGGACCGCCGTGGGGGCGACGGGTGCGGTGCCCGCGAAGGCGGTGGCGGGAATCGCCGTGAGGGTCAGACCGAGCGCGACGAGTGCGACGCGCACGGATCGGTTGTTGCGACGTGCGGTGCGCTTGTGGGGAGCGTGCACCAGTCCTCCAAGGGAGTTCGTCGTTCCGATTGTTCTGTTAGGAAGCTTTCCTATCAGAGTCGAACGGCGGTCGTACACCCCTGCGACGAGGGCGAGTTCGTGTGGTCCGGGCAGGGGAAAGCCCCGCACCGGGCGCACAGAAGTCCGGTACGGGGCCGCGGAGTGCCGGGTCAGCAGTCCAGGTAGGCCACGTGGATCCAGACGCCGGTGGGGCCGCCCCACAGGTCGCCCATCACCCAGTTGCCCTGCTGGCCCCGGTAGTCGAGGTTCTGGCCGCGGTTCACCTGGCCCAGCACCGGGTAGTCCGTCCCCGGACCGCCACGGAAGTTCACCCCGTTGTCGTTGACCGTGCAGACCTGGGCCGGTGCCGCCTTGACGCTGTGCGCGGCGGTCGTGCCCGGGGTGGCCTGGGCGGCGGGCGAGACGGCCAGTCCCAGACCGGCGGTCAGCATGGCCGCGCCCAGCAGAATCTTCTTCATCATGTCGCGAACTCCTCCGTGATCCGGTCCACGGCGCGTGGACCGTCCGCCCGCCTCAACGGGCCGGCCGGTCATCGGGTCACGGGTGGAGGAAGTCTTCCCTGAAGGAGTGAAAGCGCAGGTCACATGCCATGCACACCGGCGCACACGGGTCGCTCGGCCAACGCTTCGCGCGCCTGTCGATCATGGGTTTACGAAGCCTCCGGGCCCTTGATCACATAGCTGTCGCCGTACACCGTCCATCGCAGCGGTGTCTCCAGGCCGAAGTTCTCCTCGCGCACGAAGACCCGCTGCGCGGTCTCGACCCGGCTGGTGTCGCTGTGCGAGGGCTCCTTGCCGATCGCCTCGACGCGCGCGTCGAGGAAGGCGTCGAGGTACGTGCCCTCGTCGCCGCCGTCCGCCGGCGGCCGGTCCTCCCCGAGTGCCTGGCGGCGCATCGTACGGAACCCGACCGTGCCCTCCGCGTCAGCGGCCCCGTGCATCACATAGGCGTCGTAGTAGATGAACTGGCCGAGTGCGCCCAGCCCGTCCTTCTTCGCCTGGGCCACCGCGGGCTCGAAGTACCCCCGGTCCCGCTCGGTGTCCTGGGCCGCACGGAACGCCCCGTCACCCGCGGCCTTCGCCCACGCCTCGGTGAACGGACGGCCGAGTCCCGTGTGCGCGTCGGTCCCCTTCACCGCGCGCAGGGCGGGCAGGAACGGCTCCAGCGGATTTCCGGGCCGCGCCCTCGCGTACCGCTCGACGACGCTCAGCATGTCGCCGGTGCCGGAGCAGAATCCGATGATGCCGGCCGTGTAGCCGCGGCCGTCGCCGATGTCCTCGATGTAGCCGTACTGCGCCTTCCAGTCCAGCGAGGAGTTCTCCGCGCTGGAGACCAGTTGCATGGCGATGTCCTTCTTCGCCGGATCGTCCAGCCCGGAACCGGGGTCCCCCTTGCCCGAGGAGCTGTCGCGACCCGCCCCCGCACATCCGGACAGCAGGGCGGCGGTCAGGGCGAGGGCGACGGAGGCGATGACGGGAGAACGCGCGGTGAGCTTCACCTTTCCAGCCTGCCAGGCCGTGGGAACGATCTTTACTCATTCGGCTGTAGCGTCAGGGGTATGGATGATCAGTCTGTTGTGGATGTCGGCGACGTACGTCTGGCGTACCGGACCTGGGGCGACCCGTTCGGCTCGCCCGTCGTGCTGCTGCACGGCCTCGGCGATTCCGCCGCGAGCTGGGAGGCGGCCGGGAGTCTGCTCGGTCAGGAATGGCGGGTGTACGCCCTCGACCTGCGGGGACACGGCGAAAGCGACTGGCCCGACGAGTACGACTTCGAGCTGATGCTCGACGACCTCTTCGGCTTTCTGGACGCCTGCGAGCTCGACCGCGTCGGCCTGGTCGGCCACGGCATGGGAGGCGTCGTCGCCCATCTGTTCGCCCAGACGCACGCGGACCGGGTGGAGCGGCTGGTGCTGGTGGAGACCCCGCCGCCGTTCCCCGGGGCGGCGGGCCCCGACGTACCGCCCGAAGGCCCGGTCGACTACGACGAGGCCGTGATCGGTGCCGTACGCACCCAGCTGGCCGACCCCGACCCGGCCTGGGCCGAGGGCCTCGGCGAGATCGTGGCCCCGACGCTGATGCTGGCCGGCGGCCCGGCCAGCACCATGCCGCAGGCCCGGCTCCAGGACATGGCCTCCCTGATCCCGGACTGCCACCTCCTGACGATCGGCGGCGGTCACCGGCTCCACCAGGTCCACGCCGACCAGGTCGCCCAGCAGATCACCGAGTTCTTCACCAGCTGACGCGGCGGTCCTCAGCTCTCCGGCCGCCAGTCCGGGCGCCGGCCGCTGCGGGCGACCGCCCGGTCCAGCAGCGGCGCGTCGTCCGGGACCGGGACCGGCGGACCGAACGGGGAGCCGGCCGGCGGGTTGTCGCCCACGTCGGCCAGCAGCGCCAGCGTGTTGCGCAGATGCGCCTCCTCGGCGCCGTACGGCTGCCCGGTCGACCTCGCCAGGTCCCAGCCGTGCAGTACCAGCTCGTTGAGCGCGACCATGCCGGCCACCTCGCCCGGCAGGTCCACGCTCCCCGCCCGGGTCATGCCCTGCCAGGCGTCGGACGAGCGCCAGGCCGCCACCATCTCGTCGAGCGCCGCGGGCAGCGCGGACCGCCAGCCGCCGTCGAGGACCCCCGACTCCACCGAGGGCGCCGTGTCGGTCGTCGCCCCCAGCTCCTTGCGCGCGGCATCCCGGAACGCCACGGCCAGACCTTCCACGTGGGCCAGCATCGCGCCCACGGTGACATCGGGGCAGGGGGTCGGGCCGGACAGCCGGGCGTCGTCGATGGCGTCGAGCATCCCGGCGATCTGCCGGGCCGCGGGTTCGAAGTCGAGGAGGGGTGCGGAGTTCGTCTGCGTATCCATACCAGTGCAGACTGCCCGAGCGCCCAGGAATCATCGCTCGGCACGCCACGGTGTCCACGTCGTGCCACACCGGTGCGGCGCACACCGGCACATTGCGGAACGTTCCGCTCCGTCCCCTTGTCGGCGACCCCCACACCATGCGATACAGGTCTGGACCATTGCCGTCGGATGGAAGGCACCACCGTGCAACGCCCCCACGCAACCGCCGCGTTGGCCTGTTCCGCCGCCCTGATCCTCGCCACGCTCACCGCCTGCGGCTCGGACGCCGAGGCGGACACCGGGAAACCGACCGCGCCCCGCGGGGTGACCGTCCAGGCGAGCAGTGCCACGTCCGCCCATGTCATGTGGGAGCCCGCCACGGACGACACGGCTGTCACCGCGTACGAGGTCTACCGTCAGGGCCGGAAGGTCAGGTCCGTCCCGGCGGTGAAGTCGATGATCGACGTGGACGGGCTGACCGCTTCCACCGCGTACACCTTCACCGTCCGGGCCCGTGACGCCGCCGAGCAGGAGCTCCTTCGCCACATGCCGCAGGTCGACGACCGCGACATCAGCCGCGGCGAGTACGCGCTCCTCCTCCACCCCCGCCGACCACGAGGCCCCCACGCGGCCGGTGAAACTGCGCGGCAAGGCCGACGGCGGCCGCGCCGCGACCCTGTCCTGGGGCGGCTCCACGGACGATGTCGGCGTCACCTCGTACGACATCTACCAGGAGGGCTCGCGCATCCACAGCGTCCCCGGCGCACAGACCACGGCCCGCCTGACAGGGCTGCGTCCCGGCACCGTCTACACCTTCACGGTCCGCGCCCGCGACGCGGCCGACACCTCGTCGCCCGACAGCAACACCTTCGACCTCACCACCGCGACCGCCCCCGGCGCACCCGCCAGTACCGCGCCCACGGACCTGCGGATCACGAGCAGCGTCCAGGGCAAGGAGTACGCCGTCGACCTGGACTGGGAGCAGCCGGAGACGGGCGGGAAGATACCCGCCTACCAGCTCTACCTGGACGGCCGGCTGACCACCACGATCGTCTGGGGCGGCGAACCGCCCGCGGGCCGGGCGAGCTACCGGCTCACCGTCACCGACCCGCGCGGCACCCGCTACTCGATGAAGATCCGCGCCAAGCTCCCCGACGGGAAGTGGGGCGACTTCTCGGCGGCGCGCACCGTCGTGCTCGGCGGCTGAGCGGTTTCCTGCGGGGGCGGAGAAGGCGGCGACCAGGCAATTGGTCTGTACCTATTGACGAGTTGGTCCAGACCAATTACTCCCCTGTGCTCCATGGAACGACATGTATCCGCTCCCCCCGAGGACCGTCTCACCGGTCCCAGCCGCAAGGGAGAACCATGTTCGAGCACATGCCCCTCAGACGGAGGACGGCGACCGCACTGCTCGCCGTCCTCGCCCTCCTTCTCACCCTGCTGTCCCTCCAGGCCGGTCCCGCGCACGCGGCGGGCAAGCTGACGGCGACCTTCACCTCGGCCGACAACGGCCCGTGGTGGAAAGGCACCTACGTCCTGCGCAACGACACCGACACGGCCGTCACCGGCTGGAGCCTGGAGTTCGACCTGCCCGTCGGCGTCGCGATCAGCTCCTCGTACAACGGCACCGTCACCACCCAGGGCAGCCACCTCACCGCGGTCAACGCCCACTACAACGGGACGGTCGCCGCGCACAGCACCACCGAGCCGTACAGCTTCTGGTTCGTCGCCACCGGCCCGATCACCGCGCCGACCGGCTGCCGCATCAACGGCGACAAGTGCGACGGATCCGCCGACGCGCCGCCCGGCGCCCCCGGCGGGCTGAAGCGGACCGACGTCACCGCCCGTACGGCCTCGCTCTCCTGGACGGCAGCCACCGCCGGGGACTTCCCCGTGGCCTCGTACGACATCCTGGCCGGCGGCAAGGTGGTGGGATCGGCCACGGCGACGACCTCCGCCACGGTCAGCGGTCTCACCCCCGCCACCGCCTACTCCTTCACCGTCCGGGCCAAGGACACCCGCGGCAACACCTCCGCCGAGAGCGCCCCGCTGACCGTCACCACCGTCGACCCGGCCACCGACACCTCCCCGCCGACGGCCCCGGCCGCCCTGCGCGCCACCGCGACGGACTCCTCGTCCGTCACGCTGTCCTGGACGGCCGCGACGGACAACCAGCGGGTCGCCGCGTACGACCTCTACCGCGGCTCCGCCCTGGCCACCACGGTCTCCGGCACCACGACCACCGCCACCATCGGCGGCCTGTCGCCCTCGACCTCGTACACCTTCACCGTCAAGGCGCGCGACGCGGCCGACAACGCCTCGCCCGCGAGCAACAGCCTCACCGTGAAGACCGACGACATCGTGGGCGCCGGCAACTACGCCAAGGTCGGCTACTTCGTCCAGTGGGGGATCTACGGCCGCCAGTACTTCGTGAAGAACCTCCATGACTCCGGCGCCGCCGGGAAGCTCGACATCGTCAACTACGCCTTCGCCAACATCGACCCCAACAACCTCACCTGCCTCAACGGAGTCACCAAGGGCACCACCGCCGATCCCCAGGACCCCGAGCAGGGCACCGGCGCCGGTGACGCGGACGCCGACTACGCCCGCCCGTTCAGCGCCGCCCAGTCCGTGGACGGCGTCGCGGACGACGGCTGGGGCAAGCTGCGCGGCAACTTCAACCAGCTGAAGAAGCTGAAGAAGCTCCACCCGGACCTCAAGATCGTGGTCTCGCTCGGCGGCTGGACCTACTCGAAGTACTTCTCCGACGTCGCCGCCACCGACGCGGCGCGCAAGAAGTTCGTCTCCTCCTGCATCGACATGTACATCAAGGGCAACCTGCCCGCGTACAACGGCGCGGGCGGCCCCGGCACCGCGGCCGGCATCTTCGACGGCTTCGACATCGACTGGGAGTGGCCCGGCACCGGCACCGGGCACCCCGGCAACCACTACTCCCCGGCCGACAAGGGCAACCTGACCCTGCTGCTCGCGGAGTTCCGCAAGCAGCTGGACGCCCTCGGCGGCGGTCACCGCCTCCTGACCGCGTTCACCCCCGCCGACCCGCAGAAGATCGACGAGGGCTGGGACCTGTCCAAGGTCTTCGACTCCCTCGACGTGGCCAACGTCCAGGGCTACGACTTCCACGGCTCGGGCAGCGACAACTCCTGGGAACCGAACCGCGCCGGCCACCAGGCCAACCTGTACACCGACGACCAGGACCCGTACGACTTCCACTTCAGCGCGGACGCCGCCATCAAGGCGTACACCGACGTGGGCGTCGAACCCCGCAAACTGACCCTCGGCATCCCGTTCTACGGCCGCGGCTGGCAGAACGTCACCGACGGCGGAGCGGCGGGCGAATGGCAGCCCGCAGGCGGCGCGGCCCCCGGCCAGTTCGCCGAGGAGGCCGGCACCCGTGGCTACTCCAACCTCATCGGCGCCTACCCGGCGATGGCGGTCCACCACGACGAACAGTCCGTATCGACTTACGGATATACCGGCAACCAGTGGTGGTCATTCGACGACACCTGGTCCATCGGCAAGAAGACGGCGTACGTCAAGGACAAGGGCCTGCTGGGCGTCATGGTCTGGGAGATGTCGGGGGACACCCCGCAGGGCACGCTGATGAGCGCGCTCGACACCGGGCTGCGGTAGGCACCGCGACGCCTCCGCCCCCGGCGCCGTTCGGCACCGGGGGCGGAGGCGTGCACGCGCCGCGTCAGCGCAGCTGCTCGTACGCCGGCAGCGTCAGGAAGTCCGCGTAGTCCTGGTCCAGGGAGACCTGGAGCAGGAGGTCGTGGGCCTGCTGCCACTTGCCGGCGGTGAAGGCCTCGTCGCCGATCTCGGTGCGGATCGCGGCCAGTTCCTCGGCGGCGACCTTGCGGGCCAGGTCCGCCGTGGCGTGCTCGCCGTTCTCGAAGACCACGTCCGCGTTGATCCACTGCCAGATCTGCGAGCGCGAGATCTCGGCGGTGGCCGCGTCCTCCATCAGGTTGAAGATGGCGACCGCGCCCATGCCGCGCAGCCACGCCTCGATGTAGCGGATGCCGACCGCGACGGCGTTGCGCAGGCCGTCGTACGTGGGCTTGGCGTGCAGGGTGTCGATGGCGATCAGGTCGCCCGCGGCCACCGAGACGTCCTCGCGCAGGCGCTCCTTCTGGTTCGGCTTCTCGCCGAGGACCGCGTCGAAGGACGCCATGGCGATCGGGACCAGGTCGGGGTGGGCGACCCAGGAGCCGTCGAAGCCGTCGTTCGCCTCGCGGTCCTTGTCGGCCTTGACCTTCTCGAACGCGACCTTGTTGACCTCGGCGTCCCGGCGTGACGGGATGAAGGCCGCCATGCCGCCGATCGCGTGGGCGCCGCGCTTGTGGCAGGTGCGCACGAGGAGTTCGGTGTACGCCCGCATGAACGGGGCGGTCATCGTCACCGCGTTGCGGTCCGGCAGGACGAACTTCGAGCCGCCGTCTCGGAAGTTCTTGACGATGGAGAAGAGATAGTCCCAGCGGCCCGCGTTCAGCCCGGAGGCGTGGTCGCGGAGTTCGTAGAGGATCTCCTCCATCTCGTACGCGGCGGTGATCGTCTCGATCAGGACCGTCGCGCGGACCGTGCCCTGCGGGATGCCCACGTAGTCCTGGGCGAAGACGAAGATGTCGTTCCAGAGGCGGGCCTCCAGGTGCGACTCCGTCTTGGGGAGGTAGAAGTACGGGCCCTTGCCGAGGTCGATGAGGCGCTGCGCGTTGTGGAAGAAGTAGAGGCCGAAGTCGACCAGCGCGCCGGGCACCGGTGTGCCGTCGAGCTGGAGGTGGCGCTCGTCCAGGTGCCAGCCGCGGGGGCGGGTGACGACCGTCGCGAGCTCCTCGGCCGGCTTCAGCGCGTACGACTTGCCGGACTTCGGGTCCGTGAAGTCGATGGCGCGGTTGTACGCGTCCATCAGGTTGAGCTGGCCGGTGACGACGTTCTCCCACGTGGGGGCGGACGCGTCCTCGAAGTCGGCGAGCCAGACTTTCGCGCCCGAGTTCAGGGCGTTGATGGTCATCTTGCGGTCGGTCGGACCGGTGATCTCCACCCGGCGGTCGTTCAGCGCCGCCGGCGCCGGTGCGACCTTCCAGGAGTCGTCCGCACGGATCGCGGCCGTCTCCGGCAGGAAGTCCAGCGTGGAGGTGCGGGCGATCTCGGCGCGGCGCTCACCGCGCCGGGCGAGCAGCTCGTTACGCCGGGGCGTGAACCGGCGGTGCAGCTCGGCCACGAACGCGAGGGCCGCGGGGGTGAGGACCTCGTCCTGCCGGGGCAGGGGCTCGGCATCGACGATGGCCAGCGAGGACGGCGCTGGTGCGGACATGAGCGGTCACTCCTTCAGCGGGCGGTGCGGGCGACGTCTCACGGCCGCCGGGTCGCCTGAAATGGCACGGCGTGCCAGGGCTCCGGGATACGGCCGTGGTCGCCGTCTGAGGTGCAGAGGGCTTCTGGCCAGTGGATAGTAGTTTCCTCATGGTGGAAGTTCAATGGTTTGTTGATGTCGAGATTCTCCGGGTCGACAGAAGTGGACCCCTGCTGGCGCAGCGTGCCAGTGCGTTCACTCAAGGTGCGCCAGGTCCTCCGCCGTGTCGATGTCGTACGCCTGAGCCACATCGGAACACTCGACGAGCGTGATCGCATCGCGGTGCGCCCGCAGATACGACCGGGCCCCCTGGTCGCCCACCGCCCCCGCCGCGATGCGATCACGCTCGTCGAGTGTTCCGATGTGGCTCAGGCGTACGACATCGACACGGCGGAGGACCTGGCGCACCTTGAGTGAACGCACTGGCACGCTGCGCCAGCAGGGGTCCACTTCTGTCGACCCGGAGAATCTCGACATCAACAAACCATTGAACTTCCACCATGAGGAAACTACTATCCACTGGCCAGAAGCCCTCTGCACCTCAGACGGCGACCACGGCCGTATCCTCAACCCGGAGTGGACCGAGGGCATGGGCTCCTCACTGCGGGCGGGACTCGCCGCCCTCACCGGCACGGGCGCGGACGCGGTGGTCGTCCTGCTGGTCGACCAGCCGGGCATCGGCGCCGAAGAGCACCGGATGGCCGCGCTCTCCGCCGTACGAGGCCGCCGCCAGGCTCGTCCGCGAGCGGTACGCCGCACGTACCCGGGCCACCGCTTCGGCGCCGATGCCCGGCTGGTCGACCAGCAGGACGACCACCGCGTCCGCGCCCGTGCCGGTGAGGGCGGCGAGTCCCGCCCGCAGTGAGGAGCCCATGCCCTCGGTCCACTCCGGGTTGACGCTCACCGTGCAGCCGGACAGTTCGGCGCGGGCCCGCACCTCGTCGGCGGCCGCGCCGAGCACCACGTGCACCGGGCCGCAGCCACCGTCCCGGAGCGTGGCCACCGCGTGGTCGGCCAGCAGGCGGCCGCGGTGCTCCAGCAGCGCCTTCGGGCGCCCGCCGAGCCGCCGTCCGCCGCCCGCCGCGAGCAGCAGGCCGGCGACGACGGACGGGGCGGACGGGGTGGGTGAGGAGGGGGTGTGCGGTGTGCTTGTCATTCCGCCTGGATACACCGGACCGGCCGTTCGCGCACGGACCGGGCCGGCCTCCCGGCCCGCGTCGATGTGGGGGACACCCCGGGTTCCGTCCACGGAGTGGCGCCCGGCACCTGTCATGGCGTTAACTTGCCCGCACCCCCGGACACTTGACCACCGTTCGGGGCTCGGTCGAAACACCGGCACAAAGATGTGCGAGGGGGAGTGCTTTGTTGAAGAGCGTGGGGCAGGCGCGGGTGACCAACAGCGGCGAGGACCCGAGGGTGGCGGAGTTGCGTACGGCCGTCTCCCGGCTCCGGCGGGAGCTGGCCGGACATCCCGCGGAGTTCCCCGACCGGGCGATCGCCGAGGACGAGCTGGCGGCGCTGGACGCGATGGCGGCCGGTGGCGCGCCCGGGATTCCGCGGCTCCGCCGGTCGCTGCTGCTGATCGCGGGGGCGGTCGGCTCGGTCAGCGCGCTGGCCTCGGCGCTCAGGGACGTACGGATCGCCGTCGACCTGTTCGGCGAGCCGCCGCGCTGAGGCCGCCGGGGGGCCACTCAGCGGCGGATGAGCCTGCGGGCCGTCGCCGCCGCCACGGCCGCGGTGCGCGAGTCCACGCCCAGCTTGGCGTAGATGTGCACCAGATGGGACTTCACCGTCGCCTGGCTGAGGAAGAGCTGCTTGCTGATCTGCAGGTTCGACAGGCCGTCGCCGACCAGTCGCAGCACCTCCAGCTCGCGTTTGGTCAGGGCCTGGGCCGGCATCCGCATGCGGTCCATCAGCCGGTGTGCGACGGCCGGCGCCAGGGCCGAGCGGCCGGCCGCCGCCGTACGGACGGCGGCGGCCAGCTCCTCCGGCGGGGCGTCCTTGAGCAGATAGCCGGCCGCCCCCGCCTCCACCGCCGCCAGGATGTCGGCGTCGCTGTCGTACGTCGTCAGGATCAGGACCCGGGGCGCGCCGGGCACCGCGGTGATCGCGGCGGTCGCCTCCGAGCCGTGCATCCCCGCACCACCGAACTGCAGGTCCATCAGGACGACGTCGAACTCACCCGTCGCGGCCAGGGCCACCGCCCGTTCCGCGGTGTCGGCCTCGGCGACGACGCGGAAGTCCGGCTCGGTGTCCAGGACGGCCCGCAGGCCCGCCCGTACGACCGGGTGGTCATCGGCGAGCAGCAGTCGGATCGCGGTGGTCTCGGTCATGCGGCGTCCTGTCCGGTCCGGCCGTCGGGGAGGGGCAGCGGCAGGGTCAGGGCGACGGCTGTGCCCTGGCCCGGCGCCGATTCGACGCTCAGGGTGCCGCCCAGCGAACGGGCCCGGGACCGCATGGCCGGCAGGCCGAAGCCGCCCGTCCCCGTGCCCGCGCTCGCGGCGGAGTCGTCGGTGAAGCCGCGGCCGTCGTCGACGACGTCCAGCGCCACCGAGGTGTCCATGAAGCTCAGTGTGATCTCCGCCCGTCGCGCGCCGGAGTGCTGCACCGTGTTGGCCAGCGCCGACTGGGCGGTACGCAGCAGCGCGACCTCGTAGGGCGTGGGCAGCTCCACCGGGGTGCCGCTCACGGCGAACTGGACCGTCAGCCCGGGCGTGGTGGTGCGGGCCGAGAGCCGTTCCAGGGCGGCGGCCAGGGAGCCGTTCTCCAGATCGGGCGGGGTCAGGGCGCGTACGAAGCGACGGGCCTCGGCGAGATTGTCCTGGGCGGCCGCGCGGGCCCTGCGGACATGGGCCGCCGCGGGGGCGTCCGCGGGGAGGGTGCGCTCGGCGGCGCGGAGCAGCAGCTGGATGCTGGACAGGCCCTGCGCGAGGGTGTCGTGGATCTCGCGGGCCAGCCGTTCGCGTTCGGCGAGCGTCCCGGCGGTCCGCTCCGCCTCGGCCAGCTCCGCACGCGTCGAGACGAGCTCCTCGATGAGCTCGCGGCGCCGCTCGCTCTCGCGGAACAGCGCGTCGTATCCGAGGACCGTGGCGACCGCGACCGCCGCCCCGAGCAGCGGGCCGATGAACGTGCCTGGGGTGACCTGTTCGCCGTGCAGCAGGAAACTGGTGATGGCGGCCGCCGCCGTCACCACCACGGCGGGCAGGCTCCAGCGCATCGGCAGCAGATGCAGCTGGAGGAAGTAGAGCGGGAACGCCACCCACAGCGCGTCCGGCGACAGCACCAGCAGCGCCAGCCAGAGCGCCCACAGCACCGCGAGCCAGAGCGCGCCCGCGGGGGTCCGCGGCTGCACGACGGGAGCGAGAGCGCCCGCCGCGTACGCCGCGGCCAGCACCGCCGCGACCACGACGACGGCCTCCGCGTGCGGTGCGCCGTCGCTCACGGCCTTCACCGCGGCGAGCGCCAGCAGCCCCAGCAGCAGCGCGTGCAGACACAGCCGCAGCGCGGCGGCGACCGGAGGATGGACACGTTTTTCCATGATTCGTCCAGCGTAGACGCGGGGTGCGCGGGGCCGGTCAATCGAAAGGTTGATGTCTCGACCGGCCCGCGGGCGATGTTTCCGAGGCTGTGAGATCCCAGGCTGGAGTCATGTTCGTCGCATGGAGAGATCTTCGGTTCGCCAAGGGCCGGTTCGCGCTCATGGGCACGGTCGTGGTCCTGATCACGCTGCTCGTGGGCCTGCTGTCCGGCCTCACCGCCGGGCTGGCCCGGGAGAACACCTCGGCCGTGACGGGGCTGGACGCCGACCACATCGCGTTCGCCGCCCCGCCCGACGGCCAGTCGGTGTCCTTCACCAATTCGACCGTCCGGGAGACCGCCTGGCGCAGCTGGGAGAAGCAGCCCGGGGTCACCGCGGCGCAGCCGCTCGGCATCCGCACGCTGAACGCCGCCGCGGTGGCGGGAGAGCGGACGGCGGCCGTGTCGGCGTTCGGTGTCGAGCCGGGGAGCGGCCTGGCACCCCGGGGCGCCCCGGTCGGACCGGGCGAGGTCGTGCTCTCCGAGCAGGCCGCCGAGGACCTGGCGGCCGGCGCCGGTGACCGGCTGAGGATCGGCGGCGACGAGGTCACCGTCGCGGCGGTCGCCGGCGACGCCTCGTACAGCCATACGCCGGTCGTGTGGACGTCGCTCGCCGACTGGCAGCGGTTCGGGGCGGAGGGCGCCGGCGGTACGGAGCACGCCACCGTGATCGCGCTGACCACCACCGGCGGCGCCGATCTGGCGGCCGGTGACCGGGCGGCGGGAACCAGCTCGCTCACGCTCGACGGTTCCCTCACCGCGATCGGCTCCTACCAGGCCGAGAACGGGTCGCTCCAGCTGATGCGCGGCTTCCTCTTCGCCATCTCCGCCCTGGTCATCGGCGCCTTCTTCACCGTCTGGACGATCCAGCGCAGCGGCGATGTGGCCGTGCTCAAGGCACTGGGTGCCTCCACGCCGTATCTGCTGAGGGACGCACTCGGACAGGCCGTGGTGATGCTCGCGATCGGTACGGGCGTGGGCGCCGCGCTCGCCTCCGGCATCGGTGCGCTGGTCAGCGGCGGGACCGTGCCCTTCGTCCTGGAGGCGTCCACCGTCCTGTTCCCGGCCGCCGTCATGATCGCCCTCGGCGCGGTCGGCGCGGCCCTGTCCATCCGGCGGATCACCGCCGTCGACCCGCTCACCGCACTGGGGAGTGCCCGATGACCACCGTGCTGCCGCTCGGCCCACGCGGGAGTGCCCGATGACCACCACGCCGCCGCTCGGCCCACGCGGGAGTGCCCGATGACCACCACGCCGCCGCTCGGCCCACGCGGGAGTGCCCGATGACCACCACGCCGCCGCTCGGCCCACGCGGGAGTGCCCGATGACCACCACGCCGCCGCTCAGCTCACCCGGGAGTGCCCGATGACCCTCACCCTCACCGACGTCACGCTCACCTACCCGGACGGCGACGGCCGCCTCACCGCCCTGGACCGTGTCGCCCTCGACGTGCCCGCGGGCACCCTGACCGCCGTCGTGGGCCCCTCGGGCTCCGGCAAGTCGAGTCTGCTCGCCGTGGCGGCCACCCTGGTCACGCCGGACGAGGGCGCCGTCGTCGTCGCCGGTACGGACACGGCCGGGCTCGGCCGCGCGGACAAGGCGGCGCTGCGTCGCGAACGGATCGGCATCGTCTTCCAGCAGCCCAATCTGCTGCCGTCGCTGACCGCCGCCGAACAGCTCCAGGTCATGACCCACCTGTCGGGCGGCGCGGCGCGGACCGCCCGGGCCCGGGCCCTGGAGCTCCTGGACGCGGTCGGTCTCGCCGACAAGGCGGACCGCAGGCCCCACCAGCTCTCGGGCGGTCAGCGCCAGCGGATCAACATCGCACGGGCCCTGATGAACGACCCGGCGGTCCTGCTCGTCGACGAACCGACCAGCGCCCTGGACCACGAACGGGGAGCGGCGGTGCTCGATCTCCTCGTCTCGCTGACCCGGCAGCGGTCCACGGCGACCGTCATGGTCACGCACGACCGGACCCATCTGGGCCGGATGGATCTGACGGTCACGATGGAGGACGGCAGGCTGACCGCCCCGGCCCTGGCCTGACCGCCCCGAAGGCGGATACTGCGAAGGGCGGCCGGAGCCCGAAGGCTCCGGCCGCCCCTTCTCGGTCTCAGCCGGCCGACCCGCTGCTGGCCAGCGCCTCGGACAGTTCCTTCGCGGCCTGCTGGAGGATCGGCACGATGCGCTCCGTGGCCGCCTCGGTCACCCGGCCCGCCGGTCCGGAGATCGAGATCGCCGCGGAGGTGGGGGAGTTGGGGACCGGGACCGCCAGGCAGCGGACCCCTATCTCCTGCTCGTTGTCGTCCACCGCGTAGCCCACCCGGCGGACCTGCTCCAGGGCGTCCAGGAAGCCGTCCGGGCTGGTGATCGTCTTCTCGGTGGCGGCCGGCATCCCGGTCCGCGCGAGCAGGGCCCGGACCTCGTCCGGCGGGGTGTGCGCCAGCAGCGCCTTGCCCACTCCGGTCGAGTGCGGCAGCACCCGGCGGCCCACCTCGGTGAACATCCGCATCGAGTGCTTGGACGGCACCTGCGCCACGTACACGATCTCGTCGCCGTCGAGCAGCGCCATGTTGGCCGTCTCGCCGGTCTCCTCGACCAGCCGGGCCAGATACGGGCGGGCCCAGGTGCCGAGCAGCCGCGCGGCGGACTCGCCGAGCCGGATCAGCCGAGGGCCGAGCGCATAGCGCCGGTTGGGCTGCTGGCGTACGTAACCGCACACCACGAGCGTGCGCATCAGCCGGTGAATGGTCGGCAGCGGAAGCCCGCTGCTCGCGGAGAGCTCGCTCAGGCCGACCTCGCCCCCCGCGTCGGCCATCCGCTCCAGCAGATCGAAGGCGCGCTCAAGGGACTGCACACCACCGCTGGAACCGGCGGACTTGGAGTCGGAAGTGCTGGCGTGGGACGGCGGCACGTCAACGGTCCTTTCGAAGCGGAAGAGCAAGGCAGCAGCCTACCGGGCGCTTCCCGATCGGCCCACTGTCGCAGGGGCACCGTCCTGGCCGGTCAGGGCTCGTTTGTCCCGGTGTCCGGGGCCGGCCCGACGGTTCGTGCGGTGCCACGTATGGCCCATTCTACATTCCGCACTCCGAAATATGACTTTTACTTTGTGGAAATCTCCAGTCCGCGCCGCGCATGGTCGGCTGAGCGGTCCGAGGAGAGGATGGGGTCTTGACGGGTCGCATTCCCGAGTGAAGACTCCTTCAACAGTTCGTTGAATTCATGAAGTGGGGAGCACGGGTGTCCGGTACGGACGTGAAGCTGGTTCTGCGCTCGACGCGCGTCGTCACCCCCGGGGGCACCCGGCCCGCCGCGGTCCACGTCGCGGGCGGGACGATCGACGCCGTCCTGCCCTACGACGCCGAGGTGCCGGAGGGGGCCCGGGTGGAGGACTTCGGCGACGACGTCCTGCTGCCCGGACTCGTGGACACGCACGTCCATGTGAACGACCCCGGCCGCACCGAGTGGGAAGGGTTCTACACCGCCACCCGCGCCGCCGCGGCCGGCGGGATCACCACGCTGCTCGACATGCCGCTCAACTCGCTCCCGCCGACCACCACCGTCGAGCACCTGCGCGTCAAGCAGAAGGTGGCGGCCCCCAAGGTGCATGTCGACACCGGCTTCTGGGGCGGCGCCATCCCCACCAACGTCAAGGATCTGCGCCCGCTGTACGAGGCCGGGGTCTTCGGCTTCAAGTGCTTCCTCTCGCCCTCCGGCGTCGAGGAGTTCCCCGAACTCGACCAGGAGCAGCTGGCCCGGTCGATGGCCGAGATCGCGGGCTTCGGCGGCCTCCTGATCGTGCACGCCGAGGACCCGCACCACCTGGCGGCCGCGCCCCAGCGCAGCGGTCCCGCCTACGCCGACTTCCTCGCCTCCCGGCCGCGCGACGCCGAGAACACCGCGATCGAAGGGCTCATCGCCCACGCGAAGCGGCTGAACGCACGCGTCCACATCCTGCACCTGTCCTCCAGCGACGCCCTGCCGCTGATCGCCGCCGCCAAGCGCGAGGGCGTCCGCGTCACCGTCGAGTCCTGCCCGCACTTCCTCACCCTCACCGCCGAGGAAGTCCCGGACGGGGCCACCGAGTTCAAGTGCTGCCCGCCCATCCGCGAGGCCGCCAACCAGGACGCGCTGTGGCAGGGACTCGCCGACGGCACCATCGACTGCATCGTCTCCGACCACTCGCCCTGCACCACGGACCTCAAGACGCCGGACTTCGCCTCGGCCTGGGGCGGCATCTCGTCCCTCCAGCTCGGCCTGCCCGCCATCTGGACCGAGGCCCGCAGGCGCGGCCACTCGCTCGACGATGTCGCCCGCTGGATGTCGGCCGCCCCCGCCGAGCTGGCCGGCCTGACCGCCAAGGGTGCGATCGAGGCCGGCCGCGACGCCGACTTCGCGGTCCTCGCGCCCGACGCCACCTTCACCGTCGACCCGGCCGAGCTCCTCCACCGCAACCAGGTCACCGCATACGCCGGCCGGACCCTGCACGGCGTCGTGCGCTCGACCTGGCTGCGCGGCGTACGCATCGCCGCCGAAGGCACCCTCGCCGAACCCACCGGCCGACTCCGGACAAGGAACAACTGACCATGACGGCGACACCGCACTTCACCGGCGACGCGAACCCGTACGGCGGCGGCGACCCCTACGCCGACTACCGCACCGCCGACTTCCCCTTCACCCACCTCGTCGACCTCGCCGACCGGCGGCTCGGCGCGGGCGTGATCGCCGCCAACGACGAGTTCTTCGCGGAGCGCGAGAACCTTCTGAAGCCGGAGCCCGCCCACTTCGACCCCGAGCACTTCGGGCACAAGGGCAAGATCATGGACGGCTGGGAGACCCGCCGCCGCCGTGGCGTGAGCGCCGCACAGCCCCACCCGGCGGACGAGGACCACGACTGGGCACTGGTCCGCCTGGGCGCGCCCGGTGTCGTGCGCGGCATCGTCGTCGACACCGCCCACTTCCGCGGCAACTACCCGCAGGCGGTCTCCGTCGAAGGCGTCTCGCTGCCGGGCTCGCCGTCCCCCGAGGACCTCCTCGCCCCCGACGTGAAGTGGACGACGCTCGTCCCCCGTACGGCAGTCGGCGGCCACGCGGCCAACGGCTTCGCCGTCGAAGCGGAGCGGCGCTTCACCCACCTGCGGGTCAGCCAGCACCCCGACGGGGGCATAGCGAGGCTCCGGGTGTACGGCGAAGTCGCCCCGGACCCGGCCTGGCTGACGGCGCTCGGTACCTTCGACCTCGTCGCGCTGGAGAACGGCGGCCGGGTCGAGGACGCGTCCGACCGCTTCTACTCTCCGGCGACGAACACCATCCAGCCCGGCCGCTCCCGCAAGATGGACGACGGCTGGGAGACCCGGCGCCGGCGCGACCGGGGCAACGACTGGATCCACTACCACCTCGTCGAGGAGGCGGATATCCGTGCCGTCGAGATCGACACCGCGTACCTGAAGGGCAACTCGGCCGGCTGGGCCGGCCTTTCGGCCCGGGCCACGGGCGGCGGCGACTGGACCGAGGTGCTGCCCAGGACCCGGTTGCAACCGGACACCAACCACCGCTTCGTCCTGCCGGAGGCCGTACGGGCCGCAGAGGTCCGCATCGACATCTATCCGGACGGCGGCATCTCGCGGCTGCGCCTCTTCGGCTCACTGACCGCGCCGGGCGCCGCACGGCTGACGGCCCGCCACGTCGCACTGGGTGGCTGAACCGGCCCGGCCGGGAGCTGTCCGTATTCGGGCGATACCGTAGGGATGCGGGAGCCTGCCCTGGCTCCCGCACACCCCCACAGGAGTCGCCATGATCTTCATCGCCGTCAAGTTCACCGTGCGCACCGCCGAGCGCGACAACTGGCTGCCGGCCGTCGAGGACTTCACCCTCGCCACCCGGCAGGAGCCCGGCAACGTGTTCTTCGACTGGTCCCACAGCGTCGAGAACCCGGACCAGTTCGTGCTGCTGGAGGCGTTCGCGTCCCCGGAGGCCGGCGCGGCCCACGTGCAGTCGGCGCACTTCGCCGCGGCGATGGACACGATGGCGGACCTGGTGGCCGAGGTGCCCGAGATCATCAACGTCGAGGTGCCGGGCGAGGGCTGGTCGCGCATGGCGGAGGTGCAGCCGCGGTCGTAGCGTGAACCGCCGGCGCGCAGCCCCGGCTCAGAACTCCTCGTGGACCTCGGGGTCGCCGCCGAACCGCTCCTGCGGGCCGGCCGCGATACGCGCCAGCTCGTCCGGCGCCAGTTCGAACCCGAACAGATCGAGGTTCTCGCGCTGACGGCCCGGATCGGCCGACTTCGGGATCGGGACGGCGCCCAGTTGGGTGTGCCAGCGCAGCACGGCCTGGCCGGGCGTCACGCCGTGCGCCTCGGCTGCGGCGACGACCGCCGGGTCCGCCAGCAGATCACGGCCGCGGCCCAGCGGGCTCCAGCTCTCCGTCACGATGCCCTTGGCGGCGTGCACGGCCCGCAGTTCCTCCTGCGGCAGCCGTGGATGCATCTCGATCTGGTTGACGGCGGGCAGCACGCCCGTCTCCTCCTCCAGCCGCGCCAACTGGTTCGCGGTGAAGTTGGAGACCCCGACCGACCGCACGAGCCCGTCCTCGCGCAGCCGGATCAGCGCCCGCCACGTGTCCACGTACAGATCGACCCGGGGCAGCGGCCAGTGGATGAGATACAGGTCCACATAGTCCAGGCCCAGGTTGCGGCGGGACTCCTCGAACGAGGCGAGGGTCTTCTCGTACCCGTGGTGCCGGCCCGGCACCTTGGTGGTGACGAAGACGTCCTCGCGCGGTAGGCCGCTGCGGGCGATCCCGCGCCCCGTGCCGGTCTCGTTGCCGTAGTTCAGCGCGGTGTCGACGAGCCGGTAGCCGCGCTCCAGCGCCCCGGCGACCGCTTCCTCGGCCGCGTCGTCGTCCAGGGGCCAGGTGCCGAGTCCGACCGCGGGGATCGTGCGGCCGTCGTTGAGGGTGTGCGCCGGGGTCGCGGGCATGGTCGTCCCTTCTCTGCGGATCACTGCCCGGCCAGCCTAGGACGGTCCGCCCGGCCCCGCCTCGCGGTGGAGCCGGGCGATGACCTCGTCGACCCGGCCGCGCTCATAGCCGCGCCGCACCCAGCTCGAACCCCGCGACCCCGGTGGGCGGGGCGCCGGCGAGAAGCCGGGTGAGGTAGGCCTCGACCTGGTCGCGGTCGTATCCGCGCCGGGCGATACGGAGTCCGAACCGCTCGTACAGTGGACGGTCGTCCTTCTCGCCCGGCACGGACACGTGGGCCTCCTCAGGGCGCGATCGCTGCCGCCACCCTGCCACGCTCAGGCCGCGTGGCCACCGTCCACGGCCAATTCCGCACCGGTGACGAACGCCGCCTCGTCACTGGCCAAGTAGGCGATCATCGCGGCCACTTCGCCGGTCGTGCCGAACCGGTCCAGCGCGTTGGCGGCCCGCTGCCCGGCGGCGAACGGTCCGTCGGCGGGGTTCATGTCGGTGTCGACCGCGCCCGCCTGCACCAGGTTGACCGTGATGCCGCGCGGACCGAGCTCGCGGGCGAGCGGCTTGGTCAGCCCGGACAGTGCCGACTTGCTCATCGCGTAGAGCGTGCCGCCGGGGCCGCCCGCGTACCGGCTCAGGGCCGTGCCGACCGAGATGATGCGGCCGCCCTGCTCCAGGACACCGGCCGCCGCCCGGCAGGCCAGGAACACCGCCCGGACGTTGACCGCGAGGACCCGGTCGACATCGGCGTCGGTGATGCCGTCGATCGGGCCGAGGACCCCGATGCCCGCGTTGTTGACGAGGATGTCGAGCCGCCCGAAGGTCTCCGCCGCCCGGTGCACCGCCCCGGGGACGGCCTCCGGGTCGGCCGAGTCCGCACGCAGGGCCACGGCGCGACGGCCGACCGCCTCGATCTTCCGTACGACCTCGTGGGCGGCCTCCTCGTCCCGTACGTAGGTCAGCGCCACATCGGCGCCGTCCTGGGCGAGCCGCAGGGCGGTCGCGGCGCCGATGCCGCGGCTGCCGCCGGTCACGAGCGCGGTGCGGTTCGTGCTGACGTCGCTGTTCATGAGGGTTCCTGTTCCTTCGCCGGTCGTGCTGACAGGAACAAGGAAAGTCCTTTCGCGCACCGGAGACCGGCGGGAAACGGACGCCCACTCCGGTACGGCGGCGTCCGCCGCCGATGAGTTTCGGCCGTCGCCGCGGTCGGAACAGATGGAAGCGCGAACGGCGGATCTCCCGGAGGAGCACGACCATGGCACAGCTGACGTTGACCACCTTCGTGACCCTCGACGGCGTCATGCAGGCGCCCGGCGCCCCCGACGAGGACACGAGCGACGGATTCGAGTACGGCGGCTGGGTCGCGCCGTTCCTGGACGAGGGCATGGGGCAGTTCATGACCGAGGTGTTCGACCGCGCGGCGGCGTTCGTGCTGGGCCGGCACACGTACGACATCTTCGCGGCGTACTGGCCGGGCGTCACCGACCCCGGCGACCCGATCGCCTCCCGTCTCAACGCCCTGCCCAAGTACGTCGTCTCGACCACTCTGGAGCAGGCGGACTGGCAGAACAGCACGGTGATCTCCGCCGGTGTCCCGGAGGAGATCGCCCGGATCAAGGACCGCACGGAAGGCGGCGAACTGCAGATCCACGGCAGCGGCCTGCTCGCCCGGTCCCTGATGGCACACGACCTGATCGACGCGTACCACCTGCTGGTGTTCCCGGTCGTGCTCGGCCGCGGGCGGCGGCTGTTCGGGGACGGCGGGCTGCCGACGGCCTTCGGGCTGACCGGCTCCCGGACGACGCCGAGCGGCATCACGATCCAGACCTACCGTCCCGCGGGACGGGCCGCCTTCGGCTCGGTCCCGGACGGCAGCTGAGCGATCGGACCGGCAGGGGGCTCGCCTTCGCGGGAGGGCGCCGGGTAGCGTGATCGTTCCGCGTGCGAGCCAGTGAGGTCTCCACATCCGCCCTGTGGAGAACCAGGAGACCCGGGTGTCCTCCGTCGCCGTGCCCGTCCTCGCCCCGCCGCGCCGTGCGTGGCTGACCGATCTGCCCGTCCTGCTCGTCGCCGTGGTGTGGGGCTCCAGCTATCTGGCCGCCAAGGGCATCACCACGGCGCAGACCGTCATCGCCGTCCTCGTACTGCGGTTCGCCGTCGTGCTGCCCGTCCTGGTGATCGCCGGATGGTCCCGGCTGCGGGCGCTGACCGCCGCCCAGTGGCGGGGCGCGGGGCTGCTGGGCCTCGTGCTCAGCGGGATCTTCCTGGTGGAGACGTACGGCATCGTGCACACCTCGGCGACCAACGCCGGGCTCATCATCAGCCTCACCATGATCTTCACCCCCCTCGCCGAGGCCGCCGTGACGCGGACCCGGCCGACCGGGGCCTTTCTCGCGGCCGCCGGGCTGTCCGTCGCCGGAGTGGTCCTCCTGACGCAGGGCGGCGGATTGACCAGCCCCTCGGCGGGCGACCTGCTGATGCTCGTCGCCGCCCTCGCCCGCACCCTGCACGTGCTCCTGATGGCGCGCATCAAGTCCGTCCGGTCGGCGGACTCGCTGTCCCTCACGACGGTCCAGCTCGGCAGCGCGGTCGCCGTCTTCGCCCTGCTGGCCGCCGCCCCCGGCTCGGGGGAGTCACCGTGGTCGGTCGCTGCCGGGTTCGGTGCCCGGGAATGGGGCGGGCTGCTGTTCCTGTCGGTCTTCTGCACGCTCTTCGCGTTCTTCGTGCAGATGTGGTCCGTACGCCGCACCTCGCCGTCCCGGGTCAGCCTGCTGCTCGGTACGGAACCGCTCTGGGCCGCCGCCGTCGGCATCGCGATCGGCGGCGAACGCCTCGGCGTCCTCGGGGTCGCGGGCGCGGCGCTCGTGCTGGCCGGAACGGCGTGGGGGCGCCGCAGCGCAGAGCCGGTCACCTCTTGACCTTCACCCCCGGTCACTCGTCACTCCTCGGCCTTCACCCGGTCACTCCTTGACCGAGTCCGACGCGATCATGATGGCGACCCCTGTCACCACCAGCACGATGCACACGAACAACGAGTGGTCACCGAGGAACGGCAGCCGCCGGACCACGCTGAAGAACCTGAACCAGTCGAGCCATTCATGGAGCAGCCCGGCCGCACCCTGGACGAAGACCAGGAAGCCGACCGTCTCGCAGAGCTTCTTCATGGCAACGAGCCTGGCGGGCCGCGCATGGGCGTCGCGTCGGCCGGTGGTCTGCGCCGCCGGTCCGAAAGTCTCGCCTTCCACGACTTTGGTCGCTTCGCGGCCCGGAACGCCCGAAAGCCCCGCCACGGCTGCGTAGCTTTGTCGATATGACGCGCACCGAATACCCCTGGCTGCAGCCCTCGGCGATGGCCGACCCCGAGCTGCCGGGCGACCGGGGCAGCCGGACGCGCCGCACCGTACGGGACTGGATCGTCGACATCACGGCGTTCCTCTGCGCCGCGGGGTTCGGGCTGGCGGTCGTTGCCGCGATCGACGCCGACGAGACCACCTCCGACGTCTTCGTCCTCATCGACTCGCTCGCCGGGGCCGCGGCCTGCTGCGCGCTGTGGGTGCGGCGCCGGTGGCCGGTCGGCCTCGCGGTCGCGCTGACCCTCCTGTCCGTCGTCGAACCGGTCGCGGCGGGGGCCTGGCTGGTGGCCCTGTTCAGCGTGGCCGTCCACCGGCCGTTCCGCCCCGTGGCGTTCATCGGCGCGGGAGCCCTGCTGGTCGCCCCCGTACAGCCGTATCTGCGCCCGGACCCGTCCACCTCGTTCATCGCGTCCACCATCATCGGGTTGCTGCTGGTCCTGCTCGTGCTCAGCTGGGGCATGGTCGTACGGTCCCGGCGCCAGCTCGTCGTGACCCTGCGGGAGCGGGCCAGACGGGCCGAGGCCGAGGCCGGGCTCCGGGCCGAGCGGGCCCAGCGGCTGGCCCGCGAGGACATCGCCCGCGAGATGCACGATGTCCTCGCCCACCGGCTGACCCTGCTCAGCGTCCACGCGGGCGCCCTGGAGTTCCGCCCCGACGCGCCCCCGGCCGAGGTCGCCCGTGCCGCCGGAGTCATCCGGGACAGCGCCCACGAGGCGCTCCAGGACCTCCGCGAGATCATCGGCGTCCTGCGCAGCCCCCGCGACGGGGACGGCGACCGGCCCCAGCCCACCCTCGCCACCCTGGACGCGCTCGTCGCCGAGTCCCGCCTGGCCGGCATGAAGGTCACCCTCGACAACCGCATCGCCGACCCCGCCGCCGCCCCGGCCGCCGCCGGCCGTACCGTCTACCGCATCGCCCAGGAGGGCCTGACCAACGCCCGCAAGCACGCGCCCGGCGCCGAGGTCACCGTCCGGGTCACCGGCGGTCCCGGCCGGGGCATCACCGTAGAGGTGCGCAACCCGGCCCCCGGCGAACCGTTCGAGCAGGTACCGGGATCCGGTCAGGGCCTCATCGGGCTGACCGAGCGGGCCACCCTCGCCGGAGGCCGTCTCGACCACGGACCGGAACCGGACGGCGGGTTTGGGGTGCGGGCCTGGCTACCGTGGTCCTCATGACCATCCCGGCTCCCGCCTCCGCGCCCCGTCCCGTCCGGCTGCTGATCGTCGACGACGACCCGCTCGTCCGGGCCGGGCTCACGCTCATGCTGGGCGGCGCCGAGGACATCGACATCGTGGGGGAGGGGGCCGACGGCAGCGAGGCGGCCGAACTCGTCGACCGGCTCCGGCCGGACGTGGTCCTGATGGACATCCGGATGCCCGTCATGGACGGGCTGACCGCGACGGAGGCGCTGCGCGGCCGTCCCGACGCACCCGAGATCATCGTCCTGACGACGTTCCACGCCGACGAACAGGTACTCCGCGCCATTCGTGCCGGAGCCGCCGGCTTCGTCCTCAAGGACACCCCGCCCGCGCAGATCGTCGACTCCGTACGGCGGGTGGCGGCCGGGGACCCCGTCCTGTCGCCCGCGGTCACCCGGCAGCTGATGGCCCGTGCCACGGGCGCGGGCCATCAGGAGCGGGCCGGCCGGGCCGAACGGGCGCGGCAGCGCATCGCCTTGCTGGCCGACCGCGAGCGCGAGGTGGCGGTCGCCGTCGGACACGGCCGCTCCAACGCCGAGATCGCCGCCGCCCTCTACCTCAGCGTGGCGACGGTGAAGACCCAGGTCTCCCGCATTCTCGCCAAGTTCGACTTCAACAACCGTGTCCAGATCGCGCTGCTGGTGCACGACGCGGGCCTGCTCGACGACCAGGACGACACGGGCCGGTCCTGAACCCGTCGACCCCGCCGGGCGGGCGGCCTAGGCTGACCGGACCGATCAGACCGGGAGGGCGGGCCCATGTCCGATGTCGATGCCGATCTGCGCGGAGCAGCCGGCTTCACCGCGAATCCCCACCCCTACTACGCGGCACTACGGGCCGCAGGTCCGGTGCACACCGTCCGCACCGACGAGTTCGACCGGATCTGGCTCGTCGTGGGGTACGACGCGGGGCGTGCCGTCCTCGCCGACCCGAGATTCGGCAAGGACTGGCGTGAGCTGCCCGGCCAGTCGGGCGGGGGCGACCCGATCAACGCCAACATGCTCGAGATGGACGCCCCGGACCACACCCGTCTGCGCAAGCTGGTCGCCCGGGAGTTCACCCCGCGCCGGATCGAGGCGCTGCGCCCCCGGGTGCAGCAGATCACCGACGGACTGCTCGACACGATGCTGCCCGCCGGGCGGGCCGACCTTCTGGACGCGCTCGCCTTTCCGCTGCCGCTGACCGTCATCTGCGAACTCATCGGCGTGCCCGACATGGACCGGGCCGCCTTCCGTGTGATGTCCAACGCCGTGGTCTCCCCGGCCGGTGCGCGGGAGGAGGGCGACGCCGTCCGCGCGATGGGCACCTACCTGACCGAACTGATCGAGGACAAGCGCTGTTCGCCGGGTGATGACCTGCTGAGCGCTCTGATCGCAGCACGCTACGAGGACGCGGACACACTGTCGCGCGACGAACTGGTCGGCATGGCCTTCCTGCTGCTGGTCGCGGGTCACGAGACGACGGTCAACCTGATCTCCAACGGTGTACGGGCGCTGCTCGCCCACCCCGGCCAGCTGGCGGACCTGCGCGCCGACTTCGGCCTTCTCGACGGGGCGGTGGAGGAGATGCTCCGCTACGAGGGGCCGGTGGAGAACGCCACCTTCCGGTTCGCCCGGGAGAGCGTCAGGATCGGTTCGCGGACCATCGCGGCCGGTGACCCGGTCCTGGTCTGCCTGGCGGGCGCGGACCGCGACCCCGCACGCTATCCCGGTCCCGACCGCTTCGACATCCGTCGCGAGGCGCAGGGGCACCTGGCCTTCGGCCACGGGATCCATTTCTGTCTGGGCGCACCGCTGGCCCGGATGGAGGGCCGCATCGCGATCCGTACGCTGCTGGAACGCTGCCCCGGCCTCGTGTCCGACCCGGACGCCGGGGCACCGGACTGGCTGCCTGGCATGCTGATCCGCGGAGTGCGCAGTCTCCCCGTACGTTGGTGACACCGAAGGGACCCGTCGTGACCGGACTCGACCTGCAGATGGCACAGAAGGTACTCGACAGCCAGCCGTTCAGCGCCCTCGTCGGCGCGCGGATCACCGCGTTCGGCGACGGCGCGGCCACGCTGGAGATCGACAGCCGCGAGGAGTTGCGGCAGCAGAACGGATTCCTGCACGGCGGAGTGCTCGCCTACGCCGCAGACAACGCCCTCACCTTCGCCGCCGGCACGACGCTCGGCCCGGCGGTCCTGACCGGCGGCTTCTCCATCCAGTACCTCCGCCCCGCCACCGGCGCCTCGCTCGTCGCGCGCGCGGAGGTCGTCCACACCGGGCGACGGCAGGCCGTGGCACGTTGCGATCTGTCCGTCGTGGGGCAGGACGGTACGGAAACACTCTGCGCCGTCGCCCAGGGCACCGTGCTGAGCGCCACCCCGTCCTGAAGGAGCCCCACGTGACCACCGAAGCCATAGTCGACCTCGGGGCGCTCGGCGAGCGGTTCACCCGCGATCCGTTCCCCGTGTACGCGGACTTACGTGCCCGCGGCCCCGTGCACCGGGTCCGGATCCCGGAGGGCTCCCTCGCCTGGCTCGTCGTCGGGTACGAGGAGGGCCGGGCCGCGCTCGCGGACCAGCGGTTCTCCAAGCAGTGGAGCAACGCCTCGCCCTCCCTCGGTGCCGGCCAGGTCGCCTCGGGAACCTCCATGCTCAGCTCGGACGCACCCGCCCACACGCGGCTGCGCAAGCTGGTGGCCCGTGAGTTCACCTCCCGCCGGATGCAGCAACTCGTCCCACGTGTCCAGCAGATGACGGACGAGCTGCTCGACACCATGCTGGCGCGCCCGGACCGCAGGACCGATCTCGTCGAGTCCCTGTCCTTCCCGCTGCCCATGTCCGTCATCTGCGAACTGCTCGGTGTGCCGTTCCTGGACCGCCAGGTCTTCCGCGAGTGGTCCAACACCGTGGTGTCCTCCCTCGACGCCGGGGTACGCCGCGACGCGACCGTCCAGATGTCGGGCTTCCTCGCCGGGCTGCTCGACGACAAGCGGGAACAGCCCGGCGACGACCTGATGAGCGCACTGATCCACACGGCCGACGAGGAGGGCGACCGGCTCTCGGCCGGCGAACTCATGGGCATGGCCTGGCTGCTGCTCGTCGCCGGCCATGAGACCACGGTGAACCTGATCTCCAACGGGGTACTGGCCCTGCTCGCGCACCCGGACCAACTCGCGCTGCTCCGGGCCGGCTTCGGTCTGATCGACAACGCGGTGGAGGAGATGCTCCGCTGGGCGGGCCCGGTCGAGACACCCACGTACCGCTTCACGACCGAAGCGATCGACATCGGCGGCACGGTGATCCCGGGCGGCGGTGAGCTCGTCCTGGTCGCGATGTCCGACGCCAACCGCGACCCGGACCGCTACCCGGAAGCCGACCGTTTCGACATCACCCGGGACGCCCGCGGGCACCTGGCCTTCGGCCACGGCATCCACTTCTGCCTGGGTGCGCCGCTGGCCCGCATCGAGGCGGCGGTGGCCATCAGATCGCTGCTGGAGCGCTGCCCCGAACTGGCGCTGGACGGGGACCCGGCGGAGCTGACCTGGCGTACGGGCATGCTCATCCGGGGGCCGGAAGGACTGCCCGTCAGGTGGTGAGGCGCCGGCGGCGCGCCCCGGGGTCAGGCGGACGGGATCTCCGTCAGCTCCACCGCGCGCCGCTCCCGCCGCGAGAGCTCGCACGCCTCCGCGATCCGCAGGGCGCTCAGCGCCTCCCGGCCGTCGCACGGATTGGCCGCCTCGCCGCGCACCAGCCGTACGAAGGCGTCGAGTTCGGCCTCGTACGCGGCGGCGAAGCGCTCCAGGAAGCCGGGCCAGGGGTCGGCCGGGGCGCCGGGTCCCTCCGGTTCGGCGGAGGTGAGCGGGGTGCGGCCGTCGAGGCCCACCGCGATCTGGTCGGTCTCGCCCGCGAGCTCCATCCGGACGTCGTACCCCGCGCCGTTGCAGCGGGTCGACGTCGCGGTGACGAGGGTGCCGTCGTCGAGGGTCAGCAGCGCCGCCGCCGTGTCCACGTCGCCGGCCGCGCGGAACATCGGGTGCCCGCCGTCCGACCCGGTGGCGTACACCCGCGTCACCTCGCGGCCCGTCACCCAGCGGACCATGTCGAAGTCATGGATCAGGCAGTCCCGGAACAGCCCGCCGGAGAGCGGCAGGTACGCGGCGGGCGGCGGCGCGGGATCGGAGGTGGCCGTCCGTACGGTGTGCAGCCGGCCGAGCGCCCCGCCGCGCACCGCGGCGCGTGCCGCCGTGTACCCGGCGTCGAACCGGCGCATGAAGCCGAGCTGGAGGACGCTGTGCGTACGCTCCGCCTCGCGCAGCGCCCCGAGCGTGCCCGCCAGGTCCAGCGCGACGGGCTTCTCGCAGAAGGCGGGCAGTCCCGCCCGGGCGGCCCGGCCGATCAGCTCGGCGTGGGCGGAGGTGGCGGAAGCGATCACCACGGCGTCCACTCCGGCCTCGAACAGCTCCGTCGCCGTGGCCACGGCGCGCGCCCCGGTCCGGCGGGCGACGGCGACCGCGCGGGCCGGCTGGGCGTCCGCCACCACCAGCGCCTCGACCGCGGGATGGCGGGCGAGGACACCCGCATGGAAGGAGCCGATCCGGCCGGTGCCGAGGAGTCCGATGCGCATGGTTCCAACGTGCCGTCCACCCGTATCGATGTCAATCGAATGTCCTGACAAATCGCGGGCGCTTTCGGCCGGTTGGCCGGGGGTGACCCCGCCCGGTCACCGAGTGTGACTGTCAGGACAACAGGACAACAGGACAACCGAACCACCGGACTACCGGAGTTGCGGACGTGCGGGTTACGCTCCCGGCGTGCCGAAATCCACCGCCGACGCGACCGCCCTCGACCTGGGGGTGGACCGCTCCAGCCCCGTTCCGCTCTACTACCAGCTCGCCCAGCAGCTCGAGGCGGCGATCGCGGACGGCAGACTCGCCGCCGGCGGACTCCTCGGCAACGAGATCCAGCTCGCCGCGCGCCTCGGGCTGTCCCGGCCCACCGTCCGCCAGGCCATCCAGTCGCTCGTCGACAAGGGCCTGCTGGTCCGGCGCCGCGGCGTCGGCACCCAGGTGCTGCACAGCAAGGTCAGGCGCCCCCTCGAACTCAGCAGCCTGTTCGACGACCTGGAAGCCGCCGGCCGGCACCCCTCGACCACCGTCCTGACCAACGTCCTGCGGCCCGCGTCCGCTGCCGTCGCCGCGGCACTGGGCGTCACGGAGGGCGCCGAGGTGCGGTACATCGAGCGCCTTCGCGAGGCGGACGGCGAACCCCTCGCCCTCCTGCACAACCACCTGCCCGCCGGGCTCCTCGACCTCTCCGGCGAACGGCCGGCCGCCACCGGCCTCTACCGGATGATGCGCGGCGCGGGCATCACCCTGCACAGCGCCCGCCAGACCGTCGGCGCCCGCCTCGCCACCGCCGACGAGGCCGGGCCGCTCGGGGAGAGCGAGGGCGCCGCCCTGCTCACGATGGAGCGCACCACCTTCGACGACACCGGCAGAGCGGTCGAATTCGCCTCCCACCTCTACCGCGCCTCGCGCTACGCCTTCGATTTTCAGCTCCTCGTACGGTGACACGGGGCCCCGGCTCTCGTACGGTGTCACAGGCTTCCCGGCTACCCGTACGGTGACGACGGCCGCACCCGGCCGCCCCCGCCCCCGTACACGCCCCTGTCCGACACACGCGCCGCGCCCCTGCCGGGCAGGCGCGGCCCGGGCTCGGGGATACTTGCCCAGCCGGGCCGGGACCGTATGGCCCCGGCTCCACCAGCAGCACAGCGAGCAGCACAAGAAGGGCACGGCGTCGTGGCAAGGGTTCGGACAGGGGTACGTGCGATGGGCGCCGTGCTTGCGGCGGTGCTCGGGGCCTCCCTCATGGGATGCAGCAGCACCGGCGGCAAGCGGGCGGAGGAGCGGGCGGAGCAGGCCGCGGCCGAGGGCCGGTCCGCGGTGAACACGCCCCGCTGGACGTTCGCCATGGTCACCCACTCGGGCGACGGCGACACCTTCTGGGACATCGTCCAGAAGGGCGCCAAGATGGCGGCCGACAAGGACAACATCAACTTTCTGTACTCCCACAACGACGAGGGACAGCAGCAGGCCCAGCTCGTCCAGGCCGCCATCGACAAGAAGGTCGACGGGCTGATCGTCACGCTCGCCAAGCCCGATGCCATGAAGGCCGTCGTCGCCAAGGCCGTCAAGGCCGGCATCCCGGTCATCACGGTGAACTCGGGCTCCGCCGAGTCGAAGGCGTACGGCGCGCTCACCCACATCGGCCAGGACGAGTCGATCGCCGGCGAGGCCGTCGGCGACGAGCTGAACGCCCGGGGCCGCAAGAAGGCCCTGTGCATCCTCCACGAGCAGGGCAACGTCGGCCACGAGCAGCGCTGCGCCGGCGCGAAGAAGACCTTCGACGGCCAGATGCAGAACCTCTACGTCGAAGGCACCAACATGCCCGACGTCCAGGCATCCATCGAGGCCAAGCTCCAGGCCGACAAGGACATCGACGCGGTCGTCACCCTGGGCGCGCCCTTCGCGGACGCCGCCGTCCAGGCGAAGAAGACCGCGGGCAGCAAGGCCGAGATCGACACCTTCGACCTGAACGCCAAGGTCGCGGCCGAGCTCCAGGCCAAGACCCTCGGCTTCGCCGTCGACCAGCAGCCCTACCTCCAGGGGTACGAGGCCGTCGACCTGCTCTGGCTCTACCGCTACAACCGCAACGTGCTCGGCGGCGGCAGGCCGGTCCTGACCGGCCCGCAGGTCATCACCTCCGACGACGCCGCGCAGCTCGCCGAGTACGCGGACCGGGGAACCCGATGACCGCGGGGCCCGGTACGTCCTCCGCCGTGGCGGACGAACGGCTCGTTCGCGTCTCACCGCTGCGCAAGCTGCTCGGCCGCCCCGAGCTCGGCTCGGTCGTCGGCGCGCTGGCCGTCTTCCTCTTCTTCGCCGTCGTCGCCGACAGCTTCCTGCGCGCCACCAGCTTCGGCACGGTGCTCTACGCGGCCTCCACCATCGGCATCATGGCGGCGCCGGTGGCGCTCCTGATGATCGGCGGGGAGTTCGACCTCTCCGCGGGCGTGATGGTCACCAGCTCCGCGCTGATCTCGTCGATGTTCAGCTACCAGATGACGGCCAACGTCTGGGTCGGCGTCTTCGTCTCCCTGCTGGTCACGCTCGCCATCGGCGCGTTCAACGGCTTCATGCTGACCCGGACGAAACTTCCGAGCTTCATCATCACGCTCGGCACGTTCCTGATGCTGACCGGTCTCAACCTGGGATTCACCAAGCTGATCAGCGGGACCGTCTCGACGAAGACCATCGGCAACATGGAGGGCTTCGACTCGGCCCGCGCGGTCTTCGCCTCGCACTGGACGGTCGGCGGCGTCGAGCTGAAGGTGACCATCCTGTGGTGGGCCGTCCTCGTCGCCATCGCCACCTGGATCCTCATCCGTACCCGCTTCGGCAACTGGATCTTCGCCGTCGGCGGCGAGGCCGACGCGGCCCGCGCCGTCGGCGTCCCCGTGATCCGGACCAAGATCGGCCTCTACCTCGGGGTCGCCTTCGCGGCCTGGGTCTCCGGACAGCACCTGCTGTTCAGCTACGACGTGGTGCAGTCCGGCGAGGGCGTCGGCAACGAGCTGATCTACATCATCGCGGCCGTCATCGGCGGCTGTCTGATCACCGGCGGATACGGCTCCGCGATCGGCTCGGCGGTCGGTGCCTTCATCTTCGGCATGACCAGCAAGGGCATCGTGTACGCGGAGTGGAACCCGGACTGGTTCAAGTTCTTCCTCGGAGCCATGCTGCTCCTGGCCACCCTGCTCAACGCATGGGTACGCAAGCGCGCGGAGGCGACGAAATGACGGCCCCCAAGGAATCGAGCGTGCCCGCGGACACCGGCCGGGCGCTGGTCGAGCTGGACCACGTCAGCAAGTTCTACGGCAACATCAAGGCCCTCCAGGACGTCTCGCTGGAGGTCCACGCCGGAGAGATCTCCTGCGTCCTCGGTGACAACGGCGCCGGCAAGTCCACCCTGATCAAGATCATCGCGGGGCTGCACCGGCACGACACGGGGACCTTCCTGATCGACGGCGAGGAGACCACGCTCGCCAACCCGCGCGACGCCCTGGACCGGGGCATCGCCACGGTCTACCAGGACCTCGCCGTCGTCCCGCTGATGCCGGTCTGGCGCAACTTCTTCCTCGGCTCCGAGCCGACGAAGGGCACCGGTCCCTTCAAGAGTCTCGATGTCCGGCTGATGCGGCAGACGACCCGCTCCGCGCTGCTGCGGATGGGCATCGACCTCCGCGACGTCGACCAGCCCATCGGCACGCTGTCCGGCGGCGAGCGCCAGTGCGTCGCCATCGCCCGGGCCGTCCACTTCGGCGCCAAGGTCCTCGTCCTGGACGAGCCGACCGCGGCGCTCGGCGTCAAGCAGTCCGGGGTCGTGCTCAAGTACGTCGCCGCCGCCCGGGACGCGGGACTCGGCGTGGTCCTCATCACGCACAACCCGCACCACGCCTACCTCGTCGGTGACCGCTTCGTGCTGCTCAAGCGGGGCGCCATGGCGGGCAGCCACACGAAGGCCGACGTGACGCTGGACGAGCTGACACGCCAGATGGCGGGCGGCAGCGAGCTGGAGGAGCTCAGCCATGAGCTCGAGCGGGCCCCCGGCCCGCTGGGCGGCCTCCGGGACGAGAAGCCCTAGGACGGCACCTCCGGGCGACCGCGTCCGCGGACCTTGCCCAGCGCCCGACGGGACCGGTGTCCGGTCCCGTCGGGTTCCGGGCGGCAGGCCGGCCGACGTACGGACCGGGGCCGGCAATGGCAGAATCGACACCGGTGGGCACCGTCCGCCGCCGGAAGCACGACGAACCGGCCCCCCAGACCCCGCAGGGACGATGAGCACGTACCGCGACTTCACCCACCGCGGGTCCGCCCGCGCCACCGTCCTTCGGACCGTCGGCACCAGGGAGCGGCGCTCACACCTCACCGCGCCGCGGGTGCCCACGGTCGGCATCGACATCGGCGGGACGAAGGTGATGGCCGGCGTCGTCGACGCCGACGGCAACATCCTGGAGACCCTGCGCACCGAGACGCCCGACAAGTCCAAGAGCCCCAAGGTCGTCGAGGACACCATCGTCGAGCTGGTGCTCGACCTCTCGGACCGCCACGACGTCCACGCGGTGGGCATCGGCGCGGCCGGCTGGGTCGACGCGGACCGCTCCAAGGTGCTGTTCGCCCCGCATCTGGCCTGGCGTGACGAACCCCTGCGCGACGCCCTCGCCTCCCGGCTCGTCGTCCCCGTCATGGTCGACAACGACGCCAACACCGCCGCCTGGGCCGAATGGCGTTTCGGCGCCGGCCGCGGCGAGGACCACCTCGTCATGATCACGCTCGGCACCGGCATCGGCGGCGCGATCCTGGAGGACGGTCAGGTCAAGCGCGGCAAGTACGGCGTCGCCGGTGAGTTCGGCCACATGCAGGTCGTGCCCGGAGGCCACCGCTGCCCCTGCGGCAACCGTGGCTGCTGGGAGCAGTAC
The DNA here is from genome assembly GCF_008042275.1 of Streptomyces sp. OR43. Taxonomy (GTDB): domain Bacteria; phylum Actinomycetota; class Actinomycetes; order Streptomycetales; family Streptomycetaceae; genus Streptomyces. The sequence goes on from NZ_RDBK01000043.1 coordinate 4,411,928, forward strand.
AGCTCCGGGAACGCCCTCGTCCGGGAGGCCAGGGAACTGGCCGCGGCGGACTCCCCGGTCGCCCACGGACTCATCGAGCGGGTCAAGGGCAACATCCCCGACATCACCGGCCCGCTCATCACCGAACTGGCCCGCGAGGGCGATGCGATGTGCATCGAGCTCCTCCAGGACATCGGCCAGTGGCTCGGCGTCGGCATCGCCAACTTGGCCGCCGCGCTCGACCCCTCCTGCTTCGTCATCGGAGGCGGTGTCAGCGCCGCCGACGACCTCCTGATCGGCCCGGCCAGGGACGCCTTCAAACGCCACCTCACCGGCCGCGGCTACCGGCCCGAGGCCCGGATCGCGAAGGCGCAGCTCGGCCCCGAGGCGGGTATGGTCGGCGCGGCCGACCTCGCCAGACTCGTGGCACGGCGCTTCCGGCGCACCAACCGCCGGCGCGTCGAGCGGTACGAGCGGTACGCCCAGATCTACGACCAGGCCGCCAGCACCATCCGTAACACGCGTAACACCCGCACTTCCTAGGGATCACCGCACCCATGACCGCAGTCGAGCACCCCGTCGTGCCGCGCCAGTCCCCGCCGCCCGGCGGGGGACCGACGCCCGAGGACCGGCGCCGGACCGTCCGCCGGCGCCTGATCACGGCGACCATCATCGTGCTGCTCATCGGCATCCCGGCCGGCTATCTGCTGATCTCCGCGGGCCAGAGCCGCCGCTCCGGCCAGGACAAGGCCGCCGAGGCGGCGGCGCAGGGGCTCCGTGAGGGCTGGCCGTCACGGATGCTCCGCCGCATCTTCGAGGTGCCGATCCCCAAGGACGCCGTTCAGGTCCAGTACTACGAGACCAACAACTGGAAGGCCAGCCGGATGTACGTGCAGTTCCGCACGTCGTCCAACGGCCTGGACCGCTTCCTGACCCAGGTGGGCACGGGCCGGGCCGCACTGGAGAGCGGCAGGTTCACCATCGGCGAGCGCGACATGAAGATCGCGGGCTGGTACTTCAACGGCGGCCTGTCGTGGGCGGGCACCACGCACACCAACAAGGATCCGCGCCCCACGCAGGACATCACCGTCAACATGACCGACCCGGCGGCACCGGTCGTCTACGTCGTCTCCGCGGCGACGCCCTGACCGCTCCAGGAGCGGCGCGGCGCCCGTCTGCCGTGATCAGAAGTCGACGGGCTCGCGGATCAGCGGGCAGGTCATGCAGTGGCCGCCACCACGTCCCCGGCCGAGTTCGGCGCCGACGATCGTGATGACCTCGACGCCCGCCTCGCGCAGGAGCGCGTTGGTCTGGGTGTTGCGGTCGTAGGTGAAGACGACGCCCGGCCGGAGCGCGACGGCGTTGTTGCCGCTGTCCCACTGCTGCCGCTCGGAGGCGTACACATCGCCGCCCGTCCCGACCACCCGAAGCCCGGGCAGACCGAGCCCCTTGGCGACGACGTCGACGAACGGCGTCGATCCCTCGTCGGTGATCTCCACCCCCGGGCCCTTGTCGCCGGGGCGCAGCGAGAAGGTGTGCACCGCGTCCATGATCTTGGGGTAGAGGGTGACGAGGTCCCGGTCGGCGAAGGTGAAGACCGTGTCGAGATGCATGGCGGAGCGGAGCCTGGGCATTCCGGCGACGATGACCTGCTCGGCCGCGCCGTTCCTGAACAGGGAGGCGGCGACCTGGGTGATGGCCTGGCGGGAGGTGCGTTCGCTCATGCCCATGAGGACGACCCCGTTGCCGACGGGCATGATGTCGCCGCCTTCGAACGTGGCCTGGCCCCAGTCCTGTTCCGGATCGCCCCACCACACCACGCTGTCCCTGAAGTCGGGGTGGAAGGTGTAGACCGCCTTCATCAGCAGGGTCTCACCGTGCCGGGCGGGCCAGTAGAGCGGGTTCAGCGTCACACCGCCGTACAGCCAGCAGGTGGTGTCACGGGTGTACAGGGTGTTGGGGAGCGGGGGCATGAGGTACTCCCGGGCCCCGGTCGCCTCGCGGGCGAGCGCCACGTAGCCGGAGCGGAATCCGGCCGGCAGGTCGGCGGTGGACAGCCCGCCGATGAGGTACTCCGCCAGCTGACGGGAGTCGAGCGAGTCCAGGAAGGCGCGGGTGTCGTCGATGAGCCCGAGGCCGACCTCGTTGGCCACGATCTTGCGGTCCAGGAGCCAGCTCCTGGCCTCGGGAATGTCCATGGTCCGGGCGAGCAGCTCGTGGAGCTCGACGACCTCGACTCCGTGCCCGGTCAGCTGGTCGACGAAGTCCGCGTGATCGCGCTGGGCGTTCTCCACCCACATGACGTCGTCGAAGAGCAGCTCGTCGGAGTTGGTCGGGGTCAGCCGGCGGTGGGCGAGGCCGGGCGCGCACACCAGCACCTTGCGGAGCCTGCCGACCTCGGAGTGAACGCCGAGGGCCGGTCCGGGAGTGGTGGCTGAACTCATCGCAGTGCGCCTTTCGGTCGGGTACGGCACGGGTCGGGTACGGGTCACAGTTCGATCCAGCCCATCGCCAGGGCGATCACGCCCAGCACGGCACCGGCGACCGAGACGGCGCAGATGAGGGCCTCGCGGGGGGAGAAAAGCCGCCGGTTCTGCTCGCGCCGGGCCTGGGCGAACAGGAAGGTCGCGGGGGCGTAGAGGATGAAGGAGACGAGGACGAACTTCAGCCCGGCCGCGTACAGCAGGAAGGCCGTGTACACCGTGGCGACGACGGCGACCGCGAGCTCCGGGCGGGTGCTCCGGCCCGAGGTCTTCGCACGGTCGGGTCCGAAGCAGATCTTCACGGCGAACCCGGCGGCGAGCAGGAACGGGATCAGGCTCAGGGCACTGGTCAGGTCGAGCGCGAAGTTGAACGCGTCGTCGGAGAACATCGTGACGACCAGGACGACCTGGCTCAGCGTGGTCGTCATGAGCAGGGCGGGGACCGGCACGTCCTCGGAGGTGGCGCGGCCCAGGAACCGGGGCATGTCCTTGTCCTTGGCGGCGACGAAGAGCACTTCCGCGGCCATCAGCGTCCAGGCGAGATACGCGCCCAGCACGGAGACGATGAGACCGACGCTGACGAAGACCTTCCCCCAGGTGCCGACGGCGTGTTCCAGCACACCGGCCATGGACGGCTGGCGCAGCTCGGCGATCTCGGCCATCGGCATGATGCCGTACGAGACGATGGTGACGGAGGCGAAGACGGCGAAGACGCTGAGGAAGCCGAGGACCGTGGCCCGGCCGACGTCCTCCCGCCGTTTGGCGTGCCGGGAGTAGACGCTTGCGCCCTCGACGCCGAGGAAGACGAAGACCGTGGCCAGCATCGTCCCGCGGACCTGGTTGAACAGCGAGCCCGCGTAGTCGGCCCCGCCCCAGTTGTCCACGAACACATCCGTGTCGAGGCAGAACAGCGCGAGGACGACGAACACCAGGATCGGCACGACCTTGGCCACGGTGACGATCCTGTTGATCGCCGCTGCCTCCTTGACGCCCCGCCGGATCAGCAGGAAGAACGCCCACAGGCCGACCGAGGAGAGGACCACGGCGAGGAAGGTGTCGCCGTCACCGAGCGCGGGCCAGACCGCGCCGATCGTCGACATGATCAGTACCCAGTACGTGACGTTGCCGACGCAGGCACTCGCCCAGTAGCCGAACGCGGAGAAGAACCCGAGGTACTCGCCGAACCCGGCCTTGGCGTACGCGTACACACCGGCGTCCAGGTCGGGCCGCCGCACGGCGAGCGTCTGGAAGACGAAGGCGAGCATCAGCATGCCCGTCCCCGCGATCGCCCAGGCGATCAACGCCCCGGCCACCCCGGTCTCCTGCGCGAAGCGGCGCGGCAGTGAGAAGACCCCGGCCCCGACCATCGAGCCGACCACCATCGCGGTCAGCGTCACCAGGGTCAGCTTGGCCGCGGGCCGGTCACCGGACGTGGCGGCCGGCGTGCTGGTCTCTGCGTCGCTCATGACTTCCCTCGTCTGTACGCCGGGGCAGGAGGAGGCCGCGCAGGGGCCCGCGCCCGCTCGTCGTCCGGCAACCCCCGTTCATGAGCCGAGTTGAACTCCTGCGCCCCACGCATCCGTCGAAGGAAATATAGTGCAATTCGGTATCTATCGTGCGAATGACCGGACTTCACGCCGGACGAAGCGCGCCTCAGTCACGCCGAACCCCCACCGGTTCGAGCCGCAGCCGCCGCGCCGGCCAGGGGGGTGGCTCAGCGATGCCGAACCAGACCCGGACGTCCTCCCCGGTGCGGACGGGCAGGAGTGGATAGTCGTTCGCCGCGTGCTCGGTGCGGTGCAGCGCGTGAGCCGGGCTCAGATGCCGGGCGGCGTAGGCGTCGAAGGGGGCCGCACCGGTCGGGTGGCAGACGGTCGCGACCACTTCCCGGATGCCCGGATCCGCTCGGAATCCGGGGCCGCGCAGCAACAGGACGTCGTCGCTGTCGGCCATGGTGGCGTTGGCCGCGTCGCGGTGCGCCCGCCAGACCGGGCCGGTGTAGAAGGCCTCCAGCGAGCGTCGGCGGTGCGCCATGCCGGGGAACGCGCGGAGCCAGACGAAGCGGTCCGGGTCGTCCAGATCGCGGAACCGGCCGCAGACGGTGATGCCCACCGACTGCTGACCGGTCACGAACTCGCGCTCGAACAGCTCGATCAGGGCCTCCCGGGCCCCGGGGTGCAGGGTGTACTGCCGGAGTTCGACGACGCTCATACGCCGGCCCGCCCGGTGCGGGTGAGGTCCATGGTCCAGTTGAGCTCCCAGCTGTGGCCGCCGTCACCGGAGAACTCCTGCTCCCAGCGGGCGGTGTCCGGGCCGAGGCGGAACCAGGTGAAGTGCACCCGGACCGGACGTCCGTCGTAGGTGTCCTCGCCGTGGAAGTCGCCGCGATCGCCGTCGAAGGTGCCGGATACCGGCGGATCCAGCCGGCCCGTCCTGCTGTCGGACCAGTAGATCGACCAGCGTCCCGTCTCGCGGTCGAACAGGCGCAGCGTCGCTCCCCGGCGGCCGAGGGTGGGGAAGACGATCTCGTCGATGTTGCCGGCGCCCTCGAACAGGGGCCGGATCACCGAGTGGCCGGGGAACTCCGTCCAGAGGGCGGGGCCCGGTCCGAGCGGTGTGGTGAGACGGCGGTTGGCCACGTCCCAGGAGCCGTGCAGGAAGTCGAAGTCGTTCATGCGCCCCAAGCTACGAGCACTCCACTGACACCTTGTGTCAGTGGATACTGGGCGACATGCGCGCGAGCCGGCTGGTCACCCTTCTACTGCTGCTCCAGAACCGGGGCACGATGACGGCCCGGCAACTGGCCGAGGAACTGGAGGTCTCCGTCCGCACGGTGTACCGGGACACCGAGGCGCTCGCCGCCGCCGGTATCCCGCTGTACGGCGCTGCCGGACACGCGGGCGGCTACCGGCTGCTCGACGGCTACCGGACCCGGCTCACCGGGCTGACCGCGGACGAGGCGCAGGCCGCCTTCCTTGCCGCGCTCCCCGGCGCCGCCGCCGAACTCGGCCTCGGCGAGGCGCTCGCCACGGCCCGGCTGAAGCTGCGGGCCGCGCTCCCGAGGGAACTGCGCGAGCACGCCGGGCGGATCCAGGAACGCTTCCTGCTCGACGCCCCCGGCTGGTACGGCGACGCCGAGCGCACGCCGCACCTGGTCCCGGTCGCCACCGCGGTGTGGGAGCGACGTGCCGCGGTCCTGAAGTACCGCCGCTGGCGGGCGCCGGAGGAGATCGAGCGGCGGGTGGAACCGTACGGGCTCGTGCTCAAGGCCGGGCGCTGGTACCTGATCGCGGGCGGGCAGTCCGGAATCCGTACCTACCGGGTCGACCAAGTCCTCGGATTCCGGACCCTGGAGGAGTTCGCCATGCCGGACGGCTTCGACCTGGCCACCTACTGGACCGGCTATCTGGCCGGATTCCGGGCCCGGCTGCACACCGGGGAGGCCCGGGTGCGGCTCACCGCGGAGGGCGCTCGCCGACTGGGCGTGACACCCACGGGCGAGGGGTGGACGGAGGCACGGGTGCCCATCGAGTCGATCGACCACGCCCACGGGGAGTTCCTGCGGCTGGGCGCCGACATCGAGGTCCTGGCCCCGGCCGGACTCCGTGACCGTATCGCCGCCACCGTACGGACCCTGGCCACCCGCTACGGCTCACCGCCGGACTGACGACGAGCACCTCCGGACGCCGGTCACCGACGCCGACGCGGGCCGGGACGCCTGGTCGGGAACAACGCGCCCGGTCGGGAACAGCGGGCTTGGTGGAGAACAACGCGCCTGGTCGGGAACAGCGGGCTTGGTCGGGAACAGCGCGCCTGGTCGGGAACAGCGGGCCCGTCCGGGAACAGCGGGCCCGTCCGGAACGGTTGCAACGGGCGGGGGACCGGCGTCGCACGGGCCTCGCCGCACACTTGTACCACCACCCACTTTCTGCAGAAGGACACCTTGATGACCGACCGGCCTTTGACGCTCATGGCAGTGCACGCCCACCCCGACGACGAGGCCACCGGAACGGGAGGCGTCCTCGCGCGGTACGCGGCGGAAGGCATCCGCACCGTTCTGGTGACCTGTACCGACGGCGGTTGCGGCGACGGGAAGGGAGGTGCCAAGCCGGGCGACCCCGGGCACGATCCGGCGGCCGTCGCCCTGATGCGACGCCAGGAACTCGAGGCCAGCTGTGAGGTGTTGAACATCAGCGATCTGGAGATGCTGGACTACGCGGACTCCGGAATGATGGGCTGGCCGAGCAACGACGCCCCCGGTTCCTTCTGGCGGACCCCCGTGGAGGAAGGCGCCGCCCGGCTCGCGGAGCTCATGCGCCACTACCGGCCCGATGTGGTCGTCACCTATGACGAGAACGGCTTCTACGGCCACCCCGACCACATCCAGGCCAACCGCATCACGATGGCGGCGCTGGAGATGACCGGGCTGACGCCGAAGGTGTACTGGACGACGATGCCCCGCTCGGGAATGCAGCGGTTCGGCGAGATCATGCGCGAGTTCCACGAGGACATGCCGGAGCCGGATCCCGCCGAGACGGCCGCGATGGCCGAGATCGGCCTCCCCGACGACGAGATCACCACCTGGGTGGACACCACCGCGTTCAGCGGTCAGAAGTTCGACGCGCTGGCCGCGCACGCCAGTCAGGGCGAGAACATCTTCTTCCTCAAGATGGGCAAGGAGAGGTTCGGCGAGTTCATGGGCATGGAGACCTTCGTCCGCGTCAAGGACACCACGGACGCTCCCGTACCGGAGAACGACCTCTTCGCCGGACTGCGCTGACCCGCGCGCCCGGCCGGCCGGCTGACTGTTCCGCTCGGGGGGCGAGGTGCTGTGACGCCGTTGACCGGTCGCGGGCGGGTGCGCGGGTGCCGTCTGCGGCACGCATCCGCGCACCGCGCACCGCGGGGCGTGGTGGCGTCAGTCGGTCAGCCGCCGCTTGTCCGGTCCTGACAGGCTGCCGGAACCGCCGTGACGGGTTGGCCGGCCGGTGCGGTCGCCGGGCGGTTCACGGCCGGAACCCGCAGGCAACCCACGAAGCAGGAGCGAAGACATGGGATTCGACAACCACCGCGTGGTCATCACGGCCGCCGGCCGTGACTTCGGCCGCGCCCTGGCCATCCGTCTCGCGGACCTCGGCGCCGAGGTCTTCCTCTCCGCCCGGAGTCTCGCCGCGGCCGAGCGGGTGCGCGACGAGATTCGGGACCGGGGGCATCAGCAGGTCCACGCCTTCTCCTGCGACCTGACGGACCCCGCTTCGATCCGGGACTTCGCCGCCGAGGTCGCCCGGCGCACCGACCGCATCGACGTGCTGATCAACAACGGTTCGCGCTACCTCGAAGGCCCGGACCTCGGCTCCGCCTCCGACGCCGACATCGTGGACACGATCGCGTCAGGCGCCACGGGAACCGTTCTCACGGTGAAGAACTTCCTGCCTCTCCTGCTCCGCTCGGACAAGCCGGATGTGGTGACCATGGTCTCCGCCTGCGGGGCGGCGGGCCACCACCGCTCGGAGGCGCACGACGCCTTCTACGCGGCCAAGAGCGCCCAGGCGGGTTTCACCGAGATCCTCTCCAAGCGTCTCCGGCCCCAGGGGGTCCGGGTGATCTCCCTCTACCCGCCCGACTTCGCCAATCCCGACCCGCTCTCCGAGGAATGGGAGACCACACCGCGCGAGGCCCGGGACGACCTCACCGCGCAGTCACTCGTGGAGTGCATCCTCTTCGCCGTCGCCCAGCCCCGCGACTGCTTCATCAAGGCGTTCCACTTCGAACAGGTCTGACCGTCGGGGGGAGAGAGACCGGTCGCGGTGCCCGGCCGGTCAGGCGCGTCCGGGGCCCTGCTCATGCGGGCGGCCCGGAAGGCCGCTGCGGGGAGCGGAGCACGAGCAGGGTGATCTCGCTGGGGGCGAAGACGCGGAACGGCGGGCCCCAGAAGCCGGTACCCCGGCTGGTGTAGAGGAGGGTGCGGGTGCCGTGGCGGCTGAGGCCGGCGAGGGCGGGCTGGTCGATGCGCACGAGGTGGTGGAAGGGCCAGATCTGTCCGCCGTGGGTGTGGCCCGAGAGCTGGAGGTCGACGCCGCCCGCGACGGCCCGGTCGATGAACTTGGGCTGGTGGGCCAGGAGCAGGACGGGCAGGTCGGGGTCGGCGCCGTCCAGGGCTCCGGCGAGGTGGGCGCGGTGGCCGGCCAGGCCGGAGGACTCGGCGGTGACGTCGTCCACGCCGGCGACCACCAGGGTGTCGCCGCCGCGTTCCAGCAGCAGATGACGGTTGCGCAGCGGCTCCCAGCCCAGCTCGTCCATCAGGTCGACCCAGCCCTGGGCCTCGCTGTAGTACTCGTGGTTCCCGGTGACGTAGACGCGGGCCTTGGTGGCTTGCACGGTGCCGAGCGGAACAGCCTGGGCGCGGCGGCGTCCGGCGGTGCCGTCCGCGATGTCGCCGGTGTGGCAGACCAGATCGGCCTCCAGGCCGTTGACCTTCGCGCAGACCCGCTCCGACCAGCGTGCGCGGTCGAGCGGGCCGTAGTGGGTGTCGGTGAGGAGGGCGACGCGCGTGCCGTCCAAACCGGCCCCCAGGCGCGGGAGTTCCACGTCGAGCTCGCGCACGCGTGGCACCCGGCGGGCCTCGGCGTACCCCCACGCGAGCAGCATGGCGGCTACCCCGAGAATCGCCCACGTGACGATCCTGGCCCGGCTCTGCCCGTCGCCCACGCCCGCCACGGCCAGGGCGAGGCGCAGCAGGACGCCGAGCAGCACGGACCAGGTGAACAGCACCCAGCCGACCCCGAGGAGGGTGTCTCCGACGATCGCCGCCCGGTCCTGCTGCCGTCGGCCGTGGCCGCGCGCCATCGCGAGCGGCATGGTGATCAGACCGAGGGCGAAAAGGGCCGTGCCGCCCAGCGCCACGGGGAGCGGCCAGTGCTGCCCGGCGTGCAGCAGCACCCAGCAGGGCACAGCCCACAGCAGGACGGGGGCGATCAGAGGGACGTAGCGCATCAGGCGGCGCAGTCGACTCTGCTGGGCGGTGTGCGCTGCACCGTCCGCGGATCGGGCTTCGCTGGTGTCGGTCACGCTTTCCATCCTCAGGTAATCCAGACTGCCGGCGCGCACTGTACCCGGTCGTTGCGGGCGTGCCTCCATCGGGAAAGTGAGGGCACAAGCCGTCCGGAGAACTCGGCGGACGCTGATCCCGGCCCGCGCGAAGAGCGGCCCGGCGAGGGCCGCGGGAGAGTGGGCCGGACTTCCGTCCCGCCGTAATTCCGTTGCCGGAACACCGGCGGCTTCGGTCGAATGCCTCCATGACTCATGGCAGCGGCGACCATCTGGAGCAGAACCGACGTTACTGGGACGAGCAGGCGGCTGCCTGGCACGGGCCGCTGGCCCGCGACCACTGGGCGCAGGAAGAACGGCGCTGGGGCCTGTGGGCCACCCCCGAGTCCGAGGTCTCCGTGCTTCCGGACAGCCTGGCCGGGGTGCGTGCCATCGAACTCGGCTGTGGGACCGCGTATGTGTCGGCCTGGCTGGCCAGAGCGGGAGCCCTCCCGGTCGGGATCGACGTCTCCGAGCAACAGCTCGCCACCGCGCGGGCGATGCAGACGGAGTTCGGCATCGACTTCCCCCTGGTCCTGGGCAATGCCGAGACGGTGCCTTACGGGGACAACTCGTTCGACCTGGCCATCAGCGAGTACGGCGCCTCGTTGTGGTGCGACCCGTACCGGTGGATTCCGGAGGCGGCCCGGCTTCTGGCCCCCGGCGGCCAACTGGTGTTCATGCGCTACTCCGTGCTGTTCGCGCTGTGCGTACCGGCCGAAGGGCCGGTGTCCACCACGCTGCTCCGCTCCCAGTTCGGGCTGACCCGACTGGACGCGCAGAGCCACGTGCAGTTCATCCTGCCGCATGGGGAGATGCTCCGCCTCCTGCGGTCCTGCGGCTTCGTCGTGGAAGACCTGATCGAGATCCAGGCGCCCCGGCCCGCGCACAGGGACTACGCGGAGGCTCCCGCGGACTGGGCCAGGCAATGGCCCAGCGAGGAGATCTGGAAGGCCCGGCTGTCCGGCTGACGGTTCGGCAGGCGTTGTCCGGTCCCATGTCTTCCTTCCCGATGTTCTTCGGCGTCTGTCGGGACGGTGGTCCGCGTGCGGAACCCGCCGTTCCCGGGCCCTGAGGGCCCTTGCGCGAGGCGGGCCCGTGCGTGGAAGCGGAGGGGTCCGGCCGCATTGTCACTGGCGGAGCCTAGAGTCTCTCCCACTCGTCACGGTGCGTTGCCGTCGGCGGGTTTCATCAGCGTGCCGCCGGTTCGGCGGCCGTTCGGAACGGCGGGGAGAACAGCGCATGGGGTGGGTTCCGGCGGGCGACTACGAAGTCGCTCTGGAGGCGGGCAAGGTGGTCTGCCGCAACGGGAAGGGCCGGCGGCTGAAATCCGTCCCGGCCAGTTTGAAGGACGACCCGGCGGTCGTCGGGCTCCGGCAGTTGACCGAATGGCTGGATCGGCACGCACACCAGTGCCTGAGCGATGTCGAGCAGTGGATGGTGCGTTCGCTGCCCGTCCCCACGGCCGTGCTCGCCCGGGTCTGGCCCGACCCGTCCTGGCAGGCCGCCCTGCGGGACGTCGTGGTCACCGGCGCCGACGGCGGGGTCGCCGGATTCCTCCGCGATGTCGACCCCGACCGCGGCCTCGGCCTGGTCGACCTGGACGGCGATACGGTCCGCATCACTCCGGACGTCGTCCGTGTGCCCCATCCCGTCCTCCTCGACGACCTCGACGACCTGCGGGAGTTCGCGGTCGAGCTGGGGGTGCGCCAGAACGTGGAGCAGTTGTTCCGCGAGGTGTGGCGGCGCCCGCCGGGCCTCTCCCCGGACACCACCTCCGTGGACACCTACGCCGGCGGCGTGTTCAAGGAACTGCGCTTCCTGCACGGCCGCGTCACGCAGCTCGGGTACCGGTCGCGCGGCGGATACGCGGTCTGCCCCGTCGTCGAGGACGGCGCCACCGCCGAGGCACGCATCTGGATCGGCGAGCACGACGGATACGACGAGTACGGCACCGAGACGGGCGCCCTGGGCTGGACCGACCCTTCGGGGCGCCCGCTGACGGCCGCCGAGGTCGGCCCCGTCACGTGGTCCGAGGGCATGCGCATGGCGGCGGCGCTCTACGCCGGCCGCGACGTGGAGGACGAGGAGCGGGCGGCATGAACACGACGGCGACGCACACGAACGCGAACACGACGACAGGGGGCGCGGCGTTCCTGCCCGCCCAGGACCGGGGCGAGACCATTTCCGCCCGCGCCGACGAGGAACGCGCCGACGAGGCCCGCGCCGCGGCCCTGCTGGACGCGGGCGCGATCCTTCCTGCCTCCACCACCGACCGGGACGACGCCGACGCGCTGACCGCCCGCACCTACACGCACACCGCCCTCGGCGACCGCCCCGTGGTCCGGCTCGTGCCCGGCACCCTCGGTGAAGCCGAGGACCTGGCCCTGGAGTTCCTCGGGCTGACCCGGACCGCCGAGGCCCCCGTCGTGGGCCAGGTACGCCGCGAGACACTGGGTTTCCCGGCCTGGGCACTGGTCAACGACCCGGCCAACGGGCACCACGCCCTGGCCCTGGTCAAGGACATCGAGCGGCTGGGCCGGCAGGCGAAGACGCGGGCCGGGGCGGCCAAGGAGGGCTTCGACGCGCTCGGCACCCGGCTCGGCCGGGCCGTACCCCACTTCCTGCCCACCTACTACGAGCAGGTGGCGCGCCTCTTCCTCCAGGCGGAGAACACCAGCTACGCCGCCACCTTCTTCGGCAAGGCCCGCGAGGCCGAGCGGGTGCACGGGCTGGCCGTGGACGAGGACCGGCAGCGCGCCGTGTTCCTGGAGTTCGCTTTCTCCGGCGCACTGACCGTCAAGGCACTGCGGCAGTACGTACGGGACCTGGTGGCCCGGCTCGCACCGGCGGACGCCTGGGCGCAGTACCGCCGTCTGCTGGTCGAGCGCTGCGCGGCCGGCATGCCGCCGTACGCGGCGCTGCCGCAGGACGTGCGGGCACTCGTCAAGACCGCCGGGCTGGACCGCGAGGCCGCCGAACGCGACCTGATGGCCGACCTGATCGGCTCTCCGGGAGTCGTCCGCGCCCCCGCCTCGTTCTGGACGGCCTACCGCCCGGCGCTCCTCGCGCTCGCCCGACGGGACGCGGCCGTGCGGGCCCGGCTCCTCGGGTTCTTCCCGGAGAGCTTCAGCGAGAGCGGCCGCGACGCGGACGGGGAGAGCGGCTGGCTCGCGTTGCTGGCCGAGTCCGGCGCCGAAGACCTGCTGACGGCTCTCCCGGACACCGCCGGTGCCACTCCCTCCGGCCCCGCCGCCGGCGACCCGTCCGTCTCCCCGGCGGACTGGCTCGCCCGCTGGGAGGCCCACCGCCGGCGCCACCGGGCCACCTCCGGCCGTAGCCCGCAGACCCTCGGCCTGGCCGCCCGGATGGCAGACCGGCTGCGCGCCGACGGGCGCCCGGTCGAGCTGTTCCAGGGCCGCTGGCAGCGCAACGCAGACCTGGACCTTCTCGACCTCTGCCTGGCCTCCGGCGTGCCCGTCGCCGGGCCCGACGCCCAGGACACGGGCACGGCGCAGCCCGCCGGTGTCCCGGTCGGCCAGTGGCTCATCGACGACGCGCCCGGTGCGCGGGATCTGGCCGCCGTCGCCGGACAACCGGTCTTCCGCGCTCTGCTGAGCCGGAGCGTCGGCGGCCTCGGCGGCGGACGCGGCCAGCAACTGAGCGATGCCGGAATGGCGAAGCTGGCGGCACATCCGGTGCTCTCCGTCATCCTGGGGGAGTGGCTGACCCGCCGCGCCGAGGAGTACACGGCCGCGCGGGGGCTCCCCGGGCTGGAATCCGCTCTCAACAGGCTCTCGGCGTTCCGCGCGGTCGTCGCCGACGTCGCCCCGGAAGCCGTGCGACTCCTGGAGGCCCACGACGTCGTGCCGCTGCTCGCCTCCACCTTGCGCACCGGCGTCTTCGACGAACTGGGCTGGGCCGCGCTCGACGAGACGTACGCCGAACTCGCTGCCGAGGCCGACGCCGCCGCGCGCCGGCAGGGCAACAACCGGTCGAGGGCCGTCGGTGTCACCGGTGCCTGGCCGGCGCTGATCCTCAACACGCTCGAAAGGGCGGTCGTCGTCGGCCCGGAAGGCGTTCTGCTGCGGCACACCCTGCGACTGCCCGCCACCGTCGACCACTGGCGGCAGCTCGCCCTCCGTTACGTCGACGGCGAGTTGCTGGTCATCTGGTGGGAGGACGGCAAGCTGCGGGGCTATTGGTCGCACCGGCCCGCTGACGTGTTCACCGTCGGCGGCGAGCAGATTCCCCGCTGGGGCGGCTCCGGTCCCTCGGACGACGTCTGCGTGCCGCTGCCCGGAGGCGGCCGCGCCACCGGTGGCAAGGCCCTGCACGCGGGCGACACCTCTCTTCCACCTCAGCGCGCCGTCATCTCCGACGGCACCGGGCTCTGGCGGGAAGGCCATCAGGGCACGCAGCGGGTCTGGCTGGAGTACGACCCCGCCGCAGGTACACACGGCCGCGCATCCCTCCCCGCCTTCCTCCGCTCCGGGGTTCAGGACGGCACCCGGCTGCTCACCGAACACTGTCAGGTGCTGCCCCTCCAGCCCGGTCTGGAGACCACCCCGTTCGGCACGGACGGCAAAGTCCTCGGCCGCTGGATCCGCCGGACGGTCACCGAACCCGGCGCGGCCGCCCCCGCCGACGGGCACCGGATCGTCGCCGGCACCCCTGACGGCCACACGGTCACCCTGCCGCACCCGCTGCCCGGCGGCGACGCACCGGTGCCGCTCGGCGCGCTCACGCTGCCCGGTGGTTCACGGCCCGTCGCGGTCCTGACCCACCGCTCCGTCGAGATGTACCCGGCGGACACGGACGGCGCCGGTGGGAGCCTGTGGTCCGTCCCGCCCGGCTCCTCGGGCGGGCAGGGCGCGGCCGGTACCCCGTACGTGCCTCCCGTCTCCTACTGGCACGCCCTTCGTCCGAGGGACGAGCGGGGCTCCACCGCCCTGCGGAACCTGACGGACTCCCGGGCGCTGGACCTGTTCAAGGAGGTCGCCACCGCGGTCGAACATCACCTGGACGTGTCCCGGGCCGTCGAGGAGTACACCGGGCCCTCCTCGCAGGAGCTGAGCCAGGAAGCCGTCGCCCGGGTGCTGCCCGAACTGTCCGACGTACGGCTTCTCGCGGGCGTCACCGCGGTCGTACGGGACGCGGTGTACCGGGCCGTCTCGGCCGCCCGGTACCTGGCACCGCCCGAGCCGGTGGAGCCGGCCACGCCCCGGAACACCGCACGCACCAAGGGCATGTTCTTCGACCAGGAGCCCGAGCACGGCGACGACAGGACTCTGCAGGAGGCCTCGGCCTGGAACTCCGAGCGGATGCGGGGCGGCTGGTGGGGAGCCGGGCTCCGGTGGACCGTGATCCGGCAGATCCTCGCCGTCAACCATGTCTTCGGCGGCGAGCCGGCGTTCGGCCCACCCATCCTGTCCACGGTCCCGTTCACTCCCGTGGACGGCTGGCAGCGGGACGAGTACACCGTGCCCGTCGACTCCCTGACCTGGACCGAACTCCTCGACGACCTGCCCGAGCTGGCCTACCGCGCCGCCTCGGCGACCACCTCGTCCGAGCACCGCACCGGGCTCCTCATGTTCCTGGAGACCCTCGCCGCGGGCCCGCTGGCCGACCCGGCGGGCACCGTCCGGCAGGTGGAACTCGTCGAGCCGATCTCCCGGGGGACGACCGGATCGGGACGCCCCGAGAGCGTGCACCGCCTCGGCCAGGTGCTGCGCAAGGGCGCCCGCACCCTTGTGGTCCTCGCCGGCCGTGGATGGAACTCCCGTAACGACGCGGTGCGTTGGCTCGTCCTGGACCACGACCCGACCGGAGCCTTCGGCCCCGTGCCCGGCTTCACCCTGGACCATGAGAAGGTCCACCGGCAGGGCATCGACCGCGACCGGCTCACCCGGCTCATCGCCCAGGTGAGGGAACAGGGCCCGGCACCCTGGCGTTCGGAGGCCGCCGAGGCGTTCCACACGGCCACCGGCATCGGCCCCCTCCAGTCCGCCGCCCTGCTGTCGGCAGCCGTCAAGGAGCCCGGCGCCGAGGCGCTCGCGCTCCTCGGCGTGAAGACACGTGCCTTCGAGGCCGCCCAGTCCAGGCTGGACGCCCTGCCCCGCGACGACCGGCACGCCGTGCTCCAGGCACTGCTGCCCGCCGACCCGGCCGAGCTGTGGTCCACGGGCCCCGACGTCCGGGCAGCCGCCGAGGAGTGGCGGAAGCGCCTGGCTTCCCTCGTCCGGGTCCCCGAGGAACTGGATCTCGACCTGTCGGGCACCACCGCGGACGCCGTCGACCTGATCCTCAACGCCGGCACCCGGACCTGGCTCGCTCACGGCACCGATGTCCCGGACGGCACCGGCCGCCCGGGCCTGCGCCGGACGGGCGCACGCGGCGCGGTCTCCTCGGCCCTGACCGCCCTGCGCACCCTCGCCTACACGCTGCCCTACGGGGACCCCCTGCGGGCGCACCTGCCCGTCGGGCTCACCGCCTTGCGCGACCGCCTCGCCGACCCGCACCTGGTGCTGGACCTCGGTCTGGAATGGGCCGAGTCGGGGGGCTCGATCGGCCTCGCCGTCCGCGCCGCCTACGGGCTTCCCGAGTCCGGCGGCGCCGATGCCGACGGTCTGGTCCGGGCCGGTACGTCACTGCTCCTCGCCCCCGGCTACGCCGACAGCGAGAAGCTGCTGATCCGCCCGGCCGGTCTGACGGGCCCCGACGACCCGGCGTTCGGCTTCGTCGAGGGCACCGTCGGCCCGTACGGCACCGGCGATCTGCTCGCCCTGCGTGCTCTGCTGGACGTGGAGACCGACGCGTTGGCCTCGTCGGGCGCACCCGACGGCGCCCCGCACCACCCGGCCCAGGACCCGACGCGTACGGTGCCGGAGCTGGTGACCGAAGCCGCCGACGTCCTCGGTCTGAGCGCGGATGCCGCCGCCCTCTATCTGATGCTCCTCGCCCTGCCCGACCCGACGGACCGCAACTGCGTTCGCTGGACCGAGTGGAAGCCGGCCCGGATCAAGAAGGCCCGGGCGGAACTCGCGGCCACCGGCCTGGTCGTGGAGGCGAAGCGCTCCCGCGCCGGCCGCACCCTGTTCCTCCCCTGCGGCTGGCTCGAACGCGGCGCCCCGGGGCTGCCGCTGGAGACCTGGAAGGAACGCCTGTACCCCGTGGCAGGGTCCGCCCGGACCCTGCCGCCCGTACCGGTGCCCGCGCTGTTCGCGGCCGCCTGGGCACGGGTCCGCGGCGGCGACGCCCCCGCCTTCGAGGAACTGGACACCCGCGCACCCCGGAAGGGCCGCCGCCGATGACGAACGACACCACGACCACCCTGACCAGCACCACCACGGGCGGAGGCCCGGACCGGACGACGGCTCCCGGCCGGGAGCCCCGCCAGGTCACACCGCCCGAGGACCGGTACGCCACCGAGCTGGCCTTCCTCGCCGCCCACGACTCCGGGCCCCGCCCGCCCGGCTGGCTGCTCACCCCGCGCGCCGTCGTCACCTTCGTGATGGGCAGCGCGGGCGAGGCACTGGCCCTGCCGAAGGGCGCCCGCCCCGGAGCCGGGGGGCCGGCCCGCCTGGTGATCGAGCAGAAGTTCGTCGGCGAACGAGCCCTGGTCGAACGGTGCGTGGTCACTCTGGCCGGAGAGCGCGGGCTCCTCCTCGTGGGCGAACCCGGCACCGCGAAGTCCATGCTCTCCGAGCTGCTGTCGGCGGCGGTCTGCGGGACCAGCGCGCTCACCGTGCAGGGCACCGCGGGCACCACCGAGGACCAGCTCAAGTACGGCTGGAACTACGCTCTGCTGCTCGCCCAGGGCCCCACCGAACAGGCCCTGGTGCCCTCCCCGGTACTCGCCGCCATGACCCGGGGGGCCGTCGCCCGTGTCGAAGAGGTCACCCGCTGTCTGCCGGAGGTCCAGGACGCCCTGGTGTCACTGCTCTCCGAGCGGCGGATCGCGGTCCCCGAACTCGCGGGCGCCGAGGGAGCCCAGGTGCACGCGGCGCCCGGGTTCACCCTCATCGCCACCGCCAACCTGCGGGACAAGGGCGTCTCGGAGATGTCCGCCGCGCTGAAGCGGCGCTTCAACTTCGAGACCGTGGGCCCCATCGGGGACGTGGACGCCGAGACCGCGCTCGTCCGGCGCCAGTCGCGGGCGGCCGTCGAACGCGTGGGTGCCGCTTTCCAGGTGGATGACGCGGTCCTCGAAGCGCTGGTCATCGCCTTCCGGGACCTGCGCGAGGGCCGCTCCGTCGAGGGCTGGGAGGTCGAGCGTCCCTCCACGGTGATGAGCACGGCGGAGGCGGTCTCCGTCGCGGGTGCCCTGGGTCTGGCCGCCGCCTACTTCCCCGGCGACCGGGACGTGCTCTCTCTCCTGCCCGGCCATCTGCTCGGCGTCGTCCGCAAGGACGACCCCGCCGACGCGGCACGGCTGCTGGGCTACTGGGACGGGCCGGTGCGCAGGCGCGCGGAGCAGGGGTCTGCCACCTGGGGTGCGCTGTGGGACCTGCGTGCGGTGCTGGAGAACTGACAGATGAACGAGTCGACCATCCCCGAGGCGCGGCCCATCCCGGAGGCGCGGTCCACCGGCGAGGCGCGGCCCGCCGGCGACGTGGAGCCCGCCACTGGGGCGGAGCCCCGCGCCGACGTCGAGCCCACTACTGGGCTGGGGTCCACCACTGGGGCGGAGCCCCGCGCCGACGCGGACCCCGCCATGGGTACGCCGGGCGCTTCCCCGGTGCAGGACCCGGCGGCCCGTCCCGGCACGCCGGAAGCCGCGGTGGCGGCGCTCGCGGCGACCGGCCCCGGCGTGCCGTTCCTGATCGGGGTACGCCACCACGCGCCCTCGCTGGCGGCTGCCCTCCCGGCGCTGCTGGACGCCGCGGCCCCCGACGTCCTCCTCGTCGAACTGCCCGCCGAGTTCCAGCCCTGGCTGGGCTGGCTCGCCCACGAGGAGACCGAGGCCCCGGTGGCGCTGGCCGCGGTGCCCGCCGACGGGGCCGGGACCGGCCCGGCAGGTGAACGGGGCCCGGCCTTCTACCCGTTCGCGGACTTCTCGCCCGAACTCGTCGCTCTGCGCTGGGCGGCGAGAAACGGGGTCCCTGCCGTGGCCTGCGACCTGCCGTTGGCCGACCGGGCATGGGCGGGGGGCGGTCCGGACATCCCGGCCCCCGCCCCCGTGGCGGCGGAGGCGCACGGGTTGTCCGACGCGCTCCGGTCCCGGCTCACCGGTCGGGACAGCGACGATCTGTGGGACCGGCTGGTGGAGGCCCTCGCGCCCGGTTCGACTCCCGAGGCGCTCCGCCGTGCCGCCCTGCTCACCGGCTGGGCGCTGCGCCACGAGGCCGAGGCGCGGGGCGGGGTGGACCGCACGGACCTGGTACGCGAGGCGTGGATGCGCGGACATGTCGCGAAGGCCCTGGCGAACGGGCGTCGCCCCGCCGTCGTGGTGGGCGCCTTCCACACCCCGGCGCTCCTGCCGTCCCCCGCCGGGGACCCCGTACCGGACCTACCGGACGCACCGGACGACGCGCTCGCCGCCGCACCGGCCGCCGCGCCCGATCCTGGGGCGGACAGCCGCGGGAACGGCGCTGCCGGGACGGGGAAGTGCACGGTCTCCCTGATCCCGTACACGTACCCGCTGCTCGACTCACGGTCCGGCTATCCGGCCGGCATCCGGGACCCGGAATGGCAGCACATCGTCCTGGACGCGGCCGGGKMCCCGGCCGCCCTGCAGGAGGCACTGGTCCGCACCGCGGTCCGCGTCTGCGCCGCCCTGCGCGAACGGGGCCACCCCTACGGCCCGGCGGAGGGCCGGGAGGTCGTCCGGGTCGCCGGCGACCTGGCCCGGCTGCGCGACCTGCCCGCCCCCGGCCGCGGTGAACTCCTGGAAGCCGTGCAGACGGTACTGGGGCGCGGCGAAACCTATGGCACGGGCCGCGCCGTCGCCCGGGCCCTCGAACACGTACTCGTCGGAGCCCGCACCGGGCGGCCCGCCCCCGCCGCTCCGCGCAGCGGACTGGGCCCCGCGGTCGAGGCCGAGACCGCGGCGCTCTCCCTCCCCGGCCCCGAGGACGCGCACGAGAGGACACCGCGCGACCTCCGGCTCGACCCGGCGCGCTCCACCCTGGACCGCCGCCGCGAACTGCTGCTGCGCAGGCTGGCGGTGTGCGGCATCCCCTACGCGCAGGAGCAGGGCGTGACCGGCGCGGCGGGCACGGAGGGGCTCACCACGCGCTGGCAGGTGCGGTGGACGCCGGCGACGGCCGCGATGCTCACCGCGGCCGGGGCCCGCGGCGTCACCCCGGCCCAGGCGGCCGAGGGCGTACTGCGGCAGCGGCGCGAGGCCGAGCGCGCGCAGGACGGCCCGACGGCCGCCCAGGTTGTCCGTGGTCTCACGGAGGCCGCCGCGTGCGGGCTCCCCGGCCTCGCCGACGAACGGCTGACGGAACTGGCGGCCGTGCTGCCCGCCAGCGGCACGCTTCCCGAACTCCTGTCAGCTCTCAATGTGTTGGATCGCATCGGCGCCGGTCACCCGGCGGGCCCCGGCGCGCCCGACGACCTCTCGGCCCCGGACGCCACCGCCTCCGCCCGAGCCGCCCACACCGCGCAGGTGGCCGAACTGCTGACCTCGGCCGCGGTCCGCCAGGTCGACGGCCTGACCGGTTCCGAGGAGCCCGCGGACGCCCGGGCCCTACTCGAACTGTCCCAGCGGGCCGACCGGTTGGGCGGCATCCGGCTGACCGATGCCCTCGCCCGGCTGGCCGCCGACGGTACCCCGTTGATCGCCGCGGCCGCTGGAGCGGTCCGGGTGCTCACGGGCCACGAAGAGGCCGGGGCCTTCGGGAAGCGTGTCGCCTCCTGGGTGGACGGAGCCGTGGACAGCACGGCCCGGGCCGCGCTCACCGCCCGACTCACGGGTGTCCTGACGGTGGCGGGCCCGCTCCTGACCGTCGGCGTCGGCGCCCTGGACCCGTTGCTGCACCGCGTCGTCGAGCTGGACGACACCGCGTTCCTGGCCCGGCTGCCGGCCCTGCGCGGCGGCTTCGACACCATGAGCCCGGCCGCCCGGGACCGTCTGCTGGACACCGTCGAGGAGCGGCTGGGCGAACGCGTGGACACCCTCGGCGCGGACGACCCGGCCGAGCTGGCCCGCCGTACCGTCGCCGACCTCGCGGCCCGCGAGCTCCTGACCGGCCTCGGCCTGCCCGTCCCGTCACTCGCGCACGACGGCCGGTTCACGCCGCAGTCCGGCCACCCCGCCACAACGCACCGCACCGCTATGCCGGCCACAGCACACCCCGCCACCACGTCGGCCACAGCACACCCCGCTGCCTTGCCGGCCACGGCACACCGCACCGCCACGCCCGCCACAACACATCCCACAAGCACGCCCGTCACCGCACTCTCCACGGAAGCCGCTTCCGCCACCGCCACCGAGCCCACCGCCACCGAGCCCACCTCCGCGCGGACGCTCGCGCCCGCCGACCGGTGGCGGCTCGTGCTCGGCCGGCGACCCGACCGGCTGCCGCCCGGCGCCGCCCGCCTGGCGACCGCTCTGGACGAGCTCTACGGCGCGGGGCACGGCGAGGGATCCCGTGGTGGCCTGCCCGGTCAGGGTGGCGGATCGGGACCGCACGGCGGCCGGGAGCCCTCGTTCCCCGGCGTCCGCGAGTGGTCCGAGGAACTGGCCGCGCTGTTCGGCCCCGGCATCCGCGAGGAGGTCCTGGCCGCCGCAGCCGTGACAGGCCGGCAGGACGTCCTCGCCGAGCTCGACCCCGCTGCCGCCATACCCTCCGTGGAACTGCTCCGGACGATCCTGCGGTACGCGGGCGGCCTGCCCGAAGCCCGCCTTGCGGCGCTCCGGCCCCTGGTCCGCCGACTGGTCGACGAGCTGACCCGGCAACTCGCCACCCGGCTGCGACCCGCCCTCACCGGCGCGATGTCGCCCCGGCCCACCCGCCGCCCCGGCGGCCGGCTGGACCTGCCGCGTACGCTGCGCGCCAACTTGGCCACCGCCCGCCGGACGGCCGACGGAACCGTCAGGGTCATCCCCGAGAAGCCGGTGTTCCGCAGCCGCGTGCGCCGGTCGGCCGACTGGCGCCTGATCCTGGTCACCGACGTCTCCGGGTCCATGGAGGCGTCCACGATCTGGTCCGCGCTGACCGCTTCCGTGCTTGCCGAGGTGCCCACCCTGAGCACGCATTTCCTGGCTTTCTCCACGGAGGTCGTCGATCTCAGCGGCCATGTGCACGACCCGCTCTCCCTCCTGCTGGAGGTGAGTGTGGGCGGAGGCACGCACATCGCCGCCGGACTACGGCACGCCCGCAGCCTGATCGCGGTGCCCAGCCGCACCCTTGTCGTCGTCATCAGCGACTTCGAGGAGGGTGCGCCGCTCGGCGGACTGCTGGCCGAGGTGCGGGCCCTGGTGGCCACCGGCTGCCACGTCCTCGGGTGCGCGAGTCTCGACGACGCCGGGCGGCCTCGCTACTCGACGGGCGTCGCCGGGCAGCTCGTGGCCGCCGGCATGCCCGTGGCGGCCCTCAGCCCACTCGAACTGGCCCGCTGGATAGGGGAGAAGACCGCATGACCGCCGCTCAGTTGCCACCTGTCGCGCCGGAGGTCACGGCCACACTGGTGGAGGACCTCTCACCCCGGCTGCGCAAGCGGCTGGACGCGGCGGTCACCAAGCTCGGTGCCCGACCGACGCACCGCGACGGGGACACGGTGACGATCGCGGTCGACGACGAGACCGAGTTGTGCCTGCACGCCCCGGGCGGCGTGGTGGCGGCCGCACGGTGCACGCAGGCCGGTGCGAGAAGGCAGCCGCAGCTGATGGCGTCCGCCGTCGCCACCACGCCGCCCGGGGCGTGCAGGCACAACTCGGTCTCGTCGTCGACCGCGATCGTCACCGTGTCCCCGTCGCGGTGCGTCGGTCGGGCACCGAGCTTGGTGACCGCCGCGTCCAGCCGCTTGCGCAGCCGGGGTGAGAGGTCCTCCACCAGTGTGGCCGTGACCTCCGGCGCGACAGGTGGCAACTGAGCGGCGGTCATGCGGTCTTCTCCCCTATCCAGCGGGCCAGTTCGAG
>NZ_RDBK01000043.1:4434665-4562650 GCF_008042275.1 Streptomyces sp. OR43
GTCCGCCATCCCGGCCTCGCCCAGGGCCCGGTAGCGGCCGGCCCACCGCTGGGCGGTGGTCGGGGAGACCTGGAATCGTTCCGCGGCCCGGCGAAGCGGCCAGCCGTCCTCGACCACACAGCGGGCCAGCCGCAGCCGTCCGGTCTCGGTCAGGGGTGCATTACGGTGGGGCACGAGGGCCTTTCTGGTCGGTGTAGACGTCGCAATCCACACCGAACCCGGAAGGCCCTCACCCGTTCAAGATCCCTCAGTCGAGACCTGCATCACCCGTCCACAACCTCCCGGGACAGAACACCTAGGCATCGGCGTGCTTGCTGGCGGCTGGCCCGTGACGACAACCGTCTCCTTCCCGGCGTCGAGGCGATCGTCGTTGGGGCGGTGCACCGGTGTTACCGCGGCACCGGCCCGGAGGGCGGGCTCCGGGCAGGTTCAGGGCGACGCGAGCGTCGTCGCCAGCCGGAGGGCGCCGAGGAGTTCGGCGCGGGTGCCGAGGTCGGCGGGGAGGATGTCGAGGCCGGCAGCGATGGCGGGCTGGGCGTTCCGGCTCACCGCCGCCGAGATGCCTTGGACGAGCGCACCGGTCGAGGCCCCGAGTTCCCCGCCCACGATGAGTGCCTGCGGGTTGAGGAGGTTGCAGAAGGCGGCGAGGACTCCGCCGAGCGTCCGGCCCGCATCGTCCAGGATGCGGTCCGTGACGGGGTCGTTCACCTGGAGCGGGAAGCGCAGGCCCGTCTCCACTCCGGGGTGTGTGTGGGCGATCTGCGCCGCGATGGCGGACACGGACACCACCGTCTCCAGACAGCCGCGGTTGCCGCACCGGCACATCTCGGTGTGACCCGGCAGGGGGGTGTGGCCGATCTCGCCGGCGAAGCCCTGCGATCCCCGGTACGGTCTCCCCTCGACGACGAGCCCTGCCCCGATGCCGTGCGACACCTTGACGTAGAGGAAGTCCGCGTAGCGACGCCCCGCGCCGAGGTGCAGTTCGCCGTAGGCTCCGAGGAGGGCGTCGTTCTCGGCGTGCACGGGAACGCCGAGGCGCCTCGCGAGCTCCTTCCGGGGGTCGAGTCCCACCCAGCTCGACAGAATCGTCGGGGAGCGTACGAGCTCCGAGTCGGTGTCGAGCGGACCGGGGACGCCCGCGACGACCGCGGCGAGGTCGCCGATCCCGACTGCCACACGTAGTCCGTCGAGCAGCCCCGCGGCACAGTCGATCGCCTCGGTGGCTCGCAGATCGACATCGAGGTCGACCCGTTCCTCGGCGATGGAGCTGCCCCAGGAATCGCCGAGCGCGACGTGGACATGGTTGTGGCCGAAGTCGATCGCCGCCACGGGAGCGTCCCTGGGGACGACACGCAGAATCGCCGCGGGCCGTCCGCTCCCGGTCCCGGGACCTCCTCCCTCGGCCGGTGTCTCGGTGACGCGTTCTTCGGCGAGCAGACGGGACACGGCGTGGTTGACGGTGCTCCGGGACAGTCCGCTGAGTTCCACGATCCGAGCACGTGTCGCGCGGTCGGCGGAGCGGATGTGCCGGAAGACTTCCTCGCGTGTCCGATCCCGGGGCGAGCAGCCCGCTGGCTTCTGGGACATGGACAGATCCTAAAGGGTTGACGCCCGGCCGCGGCGATGTCCGTTCGCCGCCGGCCCGCTGAGGGCCCGGCCGTCCCCGGCCTGAACGGAGCAGTCCGAGGACGGTCGGACGGGTGACGGCGTCACCCGGCGGGCTCAGTGGCCCGAGTGCGGCTTCTCGTCGCGGTGGTCGTGACCGGAGCCGTGGTGGCCGCCGGACGCCTTCGACACCTTGCCCAGCGTCGCGGTGACCGCGGGCTCCAGGTTCTTGAACTGCGAGGTGTACGGGCCGACCTTGATGCCCTTGACCCCGTTCAGGCCTGCGAGTTCCTCGAACGACGAGCTCTGCGACGCGGTGGTGAGGACGCGGATCGCACTGCGCTGGAGGTCGCCCAGCCGGAGCGGGTAGCCCTGGGCCGGGTAGTCGCCCTTCAGCGCGACCGTGTAGGCGACCACCGGGCTGTTGACGTCGCCGGCCGTGGCGTGCTGGACGCCGGTGATGCTGATGGCGGCCTTCTGGGCGGCGCTCAGTGCCGTGCTGTCGGGAGCCAGCAGGGCGGCCACCGCGCGGTACGCGTCGTCGACCGAGGTGAACTTGGCGTTCGGCGTGAACACCTGGTTGTTGATCGCGTCCGTGACGGTCTCACCGGAACGCGGCACCCGGGACAGGTCCGTGTTCCGGTCGACGGTCGTGTTCACGACCGTGCCACCGGTGGCCGAGGGGGTGAGACCGCCGAACTGCCAGTTGTAGCTGACCCGTCCGTTGGAGCGGGTCGTCCTGTTGTAGACGGGCAGGCCCGAGACGTCGATGGCCGGCGCCACCTGCTTGATGGCGTTGATGATCTCGGCCGGGTTGCCGCCCGGCTCGATGAGGTCGTTGCCGGCGTACATCGAGGTGAGTGCGCCGTGGCTGCCTCCCCAGTCCGACATGACCGTGCCCTTGTAGCCCCATTCGCCGCGCAGCACGTCGGTGAGCAGGTCGTAGTTGCTGGCGGCCCAGGTACCGTTGATCTTGTTGTAGGAGCTCATCACCGACATCGGCTGCGCGGCCTTGACCGCGATCTCGAAGCCCTTGAGCTCGATCTCACGCAGCGCCCGCTCGCCGACGACCGAGTTGCTGGTGTTCCGGCTGGTCTCCTGCGCGTTGGCGGCGAAGTGCTTGATCGTCACACCGACGCCGGGGATGCTCTGGACACCCTCGGTGGTGGCCGCGGCGGTCAGCCCCGCGATCAGGGGGTCCTCGGAGTAGTACTCGAAGTTGCGGCCGTTGAGGGGGTCGCGGTGGATGTTCATCCCCGGGGCGAGCCAGAGCTGGACGCCGTACTCCGCCATCTCCTCGCCGACGGCTTCGCCGACCTGCGAGACCAGGCCGCGGTCCCAGCTCTGGGCGAGCAGGGTACCGATGGGCCAGGCGGTGCCCCACTGATACGTGGGCTCGGCCGCGTCGATCTTCTGCGTGAGGCGCAGTCCGGCAGGCCCGTCCGCCAGCGCCATGCCGGGGATGCCGAGCTTCTCGTAGTTCGGCGTGGTGTAGCCGGCGGCGCCCTTGGCGGTCAGCGTGCTGCCCGCGGCGCTGGAGCCTTCGACGATGTCGGCGAGCTGGGAGACGTTCAGGCCCGCGACGAACTGCTCGATGGACGCCTTGCCCTTGGCGACGTCGTACAGGGTGGTCGAGGTGCTGGTCGGCACGTTCTTGACCTTCTCGCCCGTCTTCGGGCGGTAGGCAGCGCCGGTGCCCTCCCAGTCCTTCTGCTTCGGGTCGAGGTAGACCGTGGTCGAAGAGATCGTGTCGCCGTCGAGCGCGTGGTACGGGGAGGACGAGTCGACCGCGGTGTCCTGCTGATACGGCGAGGCACGCTGTTCCGTGCGGAACCAACGGGGGTCGAGGCGGATCCGGTGGGCCCGCGCGGTCTCGGCCTGCTCGCCCCGGTAGGTGTAGAAGTCCTTCGCGGAGCTGGTCAGCTCCGTGTCGGGAGCCTGATCGTCGAGTTCGGTGTGGTCCTGCTCGGTGACGACGGTCTTCGAGAGGTTCAGCCGGGCCGCGACGTGGGTGTTCCGGGACGAGTTGCCGACCCGCACGACGTAGTCCCCCGCGTCCATCACGTAGGCCGCGCGGGACTCGTCGTAGGCGGCGAGCGAAGTCGTGTCGAAGCTGATAGTCACCGTCTGGGACTGGCCCGGGGCCAGACTGTCCGTCTTCGCGTAGCCGGTGAGCTGCTGGTACGCCTTGTCGAGCCCGTTCTGCGGGGCCGACACGTAGACCTGGACGACCTCCTTGCCGCTGTAGCCGCCGCCGGTGTTGGTCACCTTCGCCGTCACCTTCACGGTCCGGGCGTCGGCCTTGACCTGCTGCGCCTCGATGTCGAAGGAGGTGTACGACTGGCCGTAGCCGAAGGGGTAGTTGACCACTCCCGCCGGGTCGGCGGGGTCGATCTTCCTGTAGAACGAGTCGAAGTAGCGGTATCCCACGTAGATGCCCTCGGAGTACTGCTCCCGCAAGGAGTCGCCGTCGTTGCCTGCGAAGGTCGAGGAGGCCGGGTAGTGCGAGTAGGCGGATGCCCAGGTGTCGGTCAGCTTGCCCGAGGGGGTGACGGTGCCGTTCAGCACCTCGACGAGGGCGCTGCCGCTCTCCTGGCCGGCCTGGCTCATCAGCAGCAACGCGTCGAGTGCCCGGCCGCCCGGGGCTCCCTTGACCTCGTCGTTGATCTGCGGGAAGAACGACGTGTCCACGACGCCGCCCGTGTTCAGGACGACGACGACACGCTTGTACGTCTGGCCGAGCAGCTTCAGATTGGCGCGCTCCGTCGAGGTGAGCTCATAGTCGCCGGGACCGGAGGAGCGGTCGGCGCCTTCACCGGAGTTTCTCGCCACGACGAAGACGGCGGTGTCGGTGGGGGCCGCGGGCGCGACGCTGCCGGCCGTCAGCGGCTGCTCGACGGAGGCGTAGTCGACGCTCGGGCCGAACATGCTGCCGCTGGTGCTCGGATACTTGGTGTCGTAGGCCTGCGTCATCGCGGACCAGTAGGCATCGCTGGTCGTGACCTTGTATCCGGCGTCCGTGAGCCCCTGCCGGGCCGAGATCGTGTAGCGGTTGTTGACGTTGCCCGAACCCGTGCCGCCCTTGACGGTCTTGTACGCGCCGACGCCGAAGAGAGCGACGTTCCCCTTGCGGGAGATCGGCAGCGCGTGATCGTGGTTCTCGAGAAGGACCATGCCCTGGGTGGCCGCTTCGCGTGAGAGGGCCGCGTTCTTCAGCTCCAGCGCGGCCGGATTGGGGTCGGAGGTCGCCGCGGTCGCCGCGGGGACTCCGGTGAAGACGACTGTCGCAACGACCGCGGTGGCTGACGCGAGCGCGATGCCCCGGCCTCGGCGTGCGCCTCTGGGCGATCTTGTGAAGTTCATGTCATTGGTCCTCTCGCAACCGCACTGTCCAGCTCGGAAGTTCACGCCGAGCGGGCAGACCTCCGGCCCGGAAGTTCACTGAAGGGGTGTCCGCTCGGTGCGAATGAAGCTGACCCTAAGAGCGCGGTTTTCTGTGGTCAATGGTTAAAACATCCGGGATCTGGCGAGGTTTTAAGCCGATGATTGGCTAATTGATTGATCGGCCGTTTCCCGCACCCTGCCGGTGTGCAGACGCGTTCCGAGCTGCTACAAGTGCAGTTCAGAAGGTTCTTCGAGAGATGCGACGATCAGACCCGACCTCGGGCGGCCCTGACCTCAAGGGGTCGCCGACACATCAGAAAGCACCCATGAGTCCTGGCCTCGTTCACAGGTTGGTGTCGTCCAAGCTCGGCACAGCTGCCTCGCCTTGCCGCCGCGAGACGGGCCGGGGCAGCCGGCGCCGGCCACCAGCACCGTCCTGCCGGGGCCCACGCAACATGACAGGCCTCGTCCCCCTGCCCGCGCCCGGCCGCTGCCGGGCGGGCATCGAACGGCTCTTACCGCACGGCCCCCGCGTCGCCGGGACGCGGCGAGGCGTTCAGCCCGA
The DNA here is from genome assembly GCF_008042275.1 of Streptomyces sp. OR43. Classification (GTDB taxonomy): domain Bacteria; phylum Actinomycetota; class Actinomycetes; order Streptomycetales; family Streptomycetaceae; genus Streptomyces. The sequence goes on from NZ_RDBK01000043.1 coordinate 4,440,220, forward strand.
GGAGGCGATCAACGTAGTTCTGGGCTGCGAGCACCGCGGCACCGGCCGGAACAGCGGCTTCCGCGAGCTGGCCGGCACGGATGTCGAGACCTTGAAACGTCATGGGGGAGGTACGTCGTTCGATCGTGTCACGCAGCCCCTCGACGACGGGCGCAGCGGCAGCCCCGAGGCCGCTGTCGACCACCAGCAGGTCGGGGTTGAGCATGGTGACGAATCCCGTGAGCGGCCGGCCCATGCTGCGGCCGAGATCGGTCAGCCAGCGGCACACGATGACGTCCCCCCGTGCGGCCAGCCCGATCAGCTCATCCAGCGAGACGTCCCGGCCCAGGGCGGTCGCGATGTCGTCGCCCAGGCTCGGCCCGTTGCATCGCACTGTCGCGTAGCAGCCTCGGTTGCCGCACACACACAGGTCGCCGTCCTCACGAACGCTGATGTGGGCCAGCTCCCCGGCAACGCCCCCCGCGCCGCGATACAGCCGTCCGTGGATGACGATGCCCGCGCCGAATCCGGGAACCACGCCGAGATAGACCGCCGTGTGGGCGCCCTTGGCGACCCCATGGCCCGATTCGCCGAGTGCGGCCAGATTGATGTCGTTCTCGATCGCGACGGGTACGCCCAGCGCTTCGGTCAGGGCGGCCGACGGATCGGTGATCAGCCAGCCCGGGCGTCGGGCGTGCACCCGCGCAAAGGGCGCTTCGCCTGCCGAGTACATGGGGACCTGCGGGGCTCCGGCGCCTCGACGGAACGGCATGGCAACCGAGACCACCATCGCGCTGATCTCGGCCGTGCCGGAGGAAACCGAGTCCGCCGCTGCCGCGAGGGCGGCGGCCACGGCCTCGAACGGCTGGGCCTGGTCGAGTTCGATGTCGGCGCGGTTCCGTACGCGGCCGTCGAAGCCGATGAGGGTCACCGACTGGCGCCTGCGGCCGAGTTCGACAGCGGCGACGGTCCTCGTGGCGAGCTCGATATGTACGGTCGGGGAGGGCCGGCCCACCCGGCGGGTGCCGGCCTGCCCGTCGGATTCGGTGAGCAGCCCGCGGGCGATGAGCGAGGAGACCGTGGCCGTGACGGTGGTGCGCGGCAGTCCCGTGAGCTCGGCCAGCTCGCGCCGGTTTGCGCCGCCGTGGTCACGCACCGCGGCAACGATGTGCCGTTCGCGGGGTTGCAGCACGTCAGGCGTGGGACTGGTCTCCATCGTACGAAGCCTAGCGGGCACCGCCGGACGCCTGTGGCCTGGTGCCGAACGGGCGGGGCCCTTCCAACAGACCAGGCGCGGCGTCCAGGCGGGCAATCGGACGGCATGAAGACTCCGGCATCGTCGGCACGTCGCTCACCCACCGCCGTCGGGGCAGCACTGGCCCCGCTCCCTGGTCCAGCCTGATCCACGCCAGAGACCCCAGGACGGGTACTCCGGTGCAAGGCATGCGCGATGCCCACGCTTCCCGTGCCTGATGTGCGTGAGCCGCGCCCGCCGTGCTCACACCGCGCGTGGGGGCAGTGGCCGGAGAGCAGGTCCGTGGACCACCTCGCCATCAACGGCGAACCGGGAACCGTGGCAGGGGCACTCCCACGTGGTCTCCGCCTCGTTGAACGCGACCAGGCAGCCCAGGTGCGTGCAGCGCGCCGACACGGCGTGGACCTTTCCGTCCTCGTCGCGGTAGACGGCACAGCGCCGTCCGTCGACGCGGACCACCGCGCCGGTACCGGGAGCGACATCGTCGACGGAGTCGACATGGGTGCTTCTCAGCCTGTCACCGATGAAGTGCCGGGCCACCTCGGCCTGCTGCTTCAGCAGCTCCGTCCCCTCACGGACGGTGGACCACAACCTGCGCGGATCGTAGAGACCCGCCCATTCGGGCTCAGCGCCCGTCAGAGCCGAGGACAGCAGCTGTCCGGCCATGGCGCCCCCGCTCATGCCCCAGCCCCCGAACCCGGTCGCCACATACACATGGCGCGCACCCGGGTGCAAGGGCCCGACCAGGGGAACGCCGTCGCTCACGTCATTGTCCTGGGCCGCCCACCGGTAGGCCGTGTCGCCGACCGCGAAGTGTTCGTGCATCCAGCCGTCCAACCGCAGAAACCGCTCCCGGGCGTCGCCCGTCCCCGGCGTGAAGTCCTCACCCGTGACGATCAGCAGCCGCCGCTCCCTGTCGAGCGGCGCGGAACGGACCGATCGTTTACCCATGTCCGAGGTGATGTACATGTGCTCGGGCGCCTCGGCCGCCGGCAGCGGAGCGGCGACGACGAGTTCGCGACGCGGCGACATGCGCGCGAAGAGAAGCGCCCGGTCGAAGACCGGGTAATGCGTGGCGACGACGATGTCCGCAGCCGTCACCGTCACTCCGTTCTCCGTACGCACCCGGCAGGGGGAGCCCTCGCTGAGCCCGGTCACCCGGGTCCGCTCATGGATGGAGCCACCGCGTGCGACGATCGCGCCCGCGAGGCCGAGCATGTACTTGCGGGGATGGAACTGTGCCTGGCCGGCGACCTGTACGGCAGCGGCAACGGAGAACGGCAGGTCGGTCTCCGTCACGAAGCGCGCGTCCAGACCTGCTACCGACGAAGCCTCGGCCTCGGCCTCAAACTGGGCACGCCGGTGCGGATCGGTGGTGTAGGTCAGCGCCGAGCAGCGTTCGAAGTCGCAGTCGACGCCCAGTTCGTCCGCCACCGCACCGACACGCTCCACCGCCTCCTGCTGTGAACGGGCGTACTGTCGCGCGCCCTCCCGCCCGCGCGTGCGACGCAGCCGCTCGTACACGAGGCCGTGGGCCGCTGTGAGCTTGGCCGTCGTGTATCCGCTCACCCCGGCGGCGATGCGGTCGGCCTCGAGTACGGTCACGTTCCTCCCGGCCGCGGTCAGCTCCCAGGCGGCACTCAGACCGGCCATGCCGCCGCCGATCACGACGACGTCCGCCGTGGCGTCGGAATCCAGGGCGGGTCGCGGAGCGACGGGCGCCGTGGCCATCCAGTAGGACTCGGCCACGCCCGGCAGTTCAGATCGGAAGGTCATGGAGCACGTGTTCCCCCCGGCGCGGGAAGGTCACTGGGGGAGCCCACTTCTTCGCCCGAGCGGCCCTGCGATGACTGGGGCGGTGCGCGGCACGTCGTCCCGCCCCTCGACGCCGGTGGTACCCACTTTCCATCTCATCAGCCCACAAAGAGATTTAGGGCCACCTTTCAGCTGCGATGAAGTCGCGGGCGGGCAGGGGGCCGGCCGCGACGGCGTCGGCTCCGGGGCGAGGGTCCTCGTCGGCCCCCTCCGACCCGATGAACGCGGCGGACTCGACGGGCCCGGGCTCCGGTGCGGGTCCGGACGGGACTTCATCGTCTTCCCCGGCCTCACCCAGGGACCCGCGGCCCGAACCGTATCCCGTGGTCATGCTGCAGACGAAGAACTCGGTGAACCTCGAGAACCCGGATGCGAAGGACAAGTGCCGCACGGGGGGACATCCGCTTCGGCTGCCGGTCGGCCGGTTGCGAACCGGAGAGCGACACGAGCGTGTTCCTCCAGCTGCACGGCAAGCCGGGCGGCGCTCTCGATGAGTCGCGGCACAAGGAGGGCGAGAGCGACGTCTACGCCTGGACGCGGTACGACGGCACCCGGACCCCGCTGCCAGGCGGCCCGTACCAGGCGAATGCAGGCACGGACATCGTCGTCCGGGTCGCCGGCACCACACGCTCCTTCCTCGACATGGCCACGGGCGAGGAACTGGTCACGTACGACCGCGGCGGGGTCTACGGAGCGGTCCAGTGCCAAGGGACCACACCCGTCGCCTCGAAGCGCGCGGAGGCTGCTCGACAAGGACGACCAGGGCCGGGGCGTGGACCGGACGGTGACCGGCCTGCCGGCAGCCTCGGTGTGGAAGGGCGAGACGAATTCCGACCCGGGCACGTTGCTGCTCCACGGCTTCAAGGTCACGAACGGGACGTGGGAACAGCGGTTGGCCGTCGTAGACCTCGCCTCGGCCTCGGTGACGGCGACGTACGTCATTCTGAACAAGGATGTCGCCGGTGGCGGTGCGACGTCCTCTGCCGGTGGGCAGGCCGTCCCAGTGGGTCTCTTCGACAACGCGGACCCCGCGGCCGATCGCCCGAGGATGGGTCGCCAGCAACGTCTCGCCGCTGCTGGCCGCGACGGTGGAATGCAGCATGATCTGCCCTTTTCATTCGTACGGAGCTGGGGACGTTCGTGTGTACGCCGACAGCAGTACGAACGCTGGTACATGGCGGAGTGCTGCCGGTGCGGCCTCCGCAGGCACAAGGCTGGCACCTGGCCGGATGGATACGTCTGCCGAACCTGTTCGGACCGCGCCGTCCGGACACGGGGCACCTGCCCGGGATGCGGCCAGGACCGTGCCCTCCCCGGACTCCGCCCCGGTGACCGAGCGCCGATCTGCACCACCTGCGCCTGCTTCTCGCAGACCTTCGACTGCTCGCGCTGCGGCTTCGAGGGCAAGCTCCTGGGCGGACGGCTGTGTGAACGCTGCACCCTCACCGACCGCCTCACCGCGCTCCTGGATGACGGAGACAGCCGCATCAGGCCCACGCTGGTCCCGCTGTTCGACCTGCTGGTGGCGATGGACAAGCCCAGAAGCGGCCTGGCCTGGCTGGAGATGCGCCGCGACCAGCCGGGCAGCGCATCGCAGCTACTGCGGCGGCTCGGTCTCGGCGATATCCCGCTGACCCACGACGCCTTCCACGAGCTCCAGCCCTGGCGGGCCGCCGCTCACCTGGAAGAACTTTTGATGACCTGCGGAGCCCTGCCCGCGGTCGACAAGTACCTCTGCTCCTTCCAACGCTGGCTTCCCGGCCACCTGACCGGCATCGCCGACCCCAAGCACGCCAAGACGATCCGGCTCTTCTCGACCTGGCACGTTCTCCCTCGGCTGCGGACCCGCGCCGAGAGGAGCCACATCACACCCAGCATCCGCCGATTCGCTGCCGAACAGGTCAAGTACGCGACCGCGTTCCTGCAATGGCTCGGCGAGCGGAACAGCACCCTCGCGGCATGCGGCCAGATCGACATCGACGCATGGTTCGCCGAGAACACCGAACACGCCCGCACCTGCCTGAGAGCCTTCCTCAACGGGGCCATGCAGAGCCGACGCTGCCGACGCTCCCTGGCCATGCCATCCCCACGATGAAGGTCTCCCGCCGGGCCGCACTGAGCGAAGACGAGCGCCTCGATGCCCTTGGCCGGCTGCTGACCGATACCGAGATACCGATGCGCCTCCGTGTCGCCGGAGTCATCGTGCTCCTCTACGCCCAGCCCGTGAGCCGCATCGTCCGGCTCAGCATCGACGACGTCATCCGCGACGGCGAAACCGTGCTGCTGCGGCTCGGTGAGCCGGCCTCGCCCGTTCCTGATCCGGTCGCCGCCCTGCTGCTGGAGCACATCGCGAACCGCGACAACATGAACACTGCCACCAACTCCGCGTCCCGCCGGCTCTTCCCGGGGCGCCGGGCGGGGCAGCCGGCCGGCCCCGACCACCTGTCCGCGCTCTTGAACGAAGTCGGGGTCCCGACTGCGGCCGCCCGCGGCGCCGCCATCCGGCAGCAACTCCTTGAACTTCCCGCACCCGTCGTCGCGGACGCTCTCGGCTACCACGACAAGACCACAAGCCGCCTCCGCAACGAGACCGGCGGGACATGGAGCCGATACACCCCAGGAGATCACGCAAAGTCACCAACAGGCCGGGTTCCACAGGGAACCAGCGAAGTTGGGAGCCCTCCAGTTCCGAGAGCCTGAGAGCGCGTGAGTGCCCCACTTCGGGGCCCTGGGACGGCTACCCCTGGCGGAAGAATTCCTGCAGGTCGGCAGCGACAGCCGTCAGCTCTTCGCCGACCTCAATCATGGTCGTCACAGTGCACTCCCAGCCGTTGGAGAAGACGTCGGCTCGCAGAGTCCAGCTCAGACACACGTGACCGCCTGAACCGAACGTCGCTGCCACGACCAGCTCGTTGTTGACCCAAGACCGCTCGCCCTCCCAACCGCGGAAGTCGCGCGCAAGGCCGTCGAGAAACTCGGTCAGGTATCCCGCACCGTCCCAGGCAGACACCGTCACGGCCTCGACCCGTGCGCGCAGGCCGTCATCGACGGCCTCCACGGCGAATACGACCTCGAACTCATCGGTCCGCGACCAGTCGAACAACCGGATAGAGGGCGCTTGTGACCCCGCTCCCCGAACGACGAGCTCGACCTGCCCAGGAACCACCTCGATCAGACTCACCCACTGAGGATAAGGACGCCAACACGACGGCGTCATCGCGGTTACGACGCGGTGCTACTTCCCGTCAACGTTGAGGGCTCCACCCCCAGATCCCCGCCAGGATCATCACGGTCAGTAGTGACTCCGGAGCCAGATTGATCAACTGGCGACAGTTGAATACGCGAGCCCACCAGTATCAACCCCCTTTCCTGCCTCCTTCGGCGGAGGTCGGCGGGGCGGACGCGGTGCAGGTGGATGACGGCGTCGTAGGAGCGGGCGAGGGCGGTCTCCGCCGGTGCGGTCGACCAGTAGAGGCCGTAGGAGCGGGTGTTGCGGGCCTGCGACAGCCACTGCTTGGCGGCGGCGGGGGCGGTGCGCAGATCGAGGCTGAAGCCGTGCGGGTGGACGCGGTCCAGGGTGTGCTCGTTGTATCCCTCGGGGGCCGGGGGCCGGGGGCACGGGCTAGGACGCGGGCTGCTGCGCGGTGCGGTCGGGCAGCGCGTTGATGCCGCCTTTGTTGAACGTCAGCCCGATGCTCACATAGTCCTTGCCGAGGTCCCGGCGGAGAACAGGTCCAGATCCAGGCGGCTGTTCATGTCCAGCTCGAACCGGCCGTACAGATTCACATGGGTCCAGAACAGCGGGGACAGCGCCCGGCGGTCCGCGGCGGTGAGCCGTGCCGCCCACTTCGGATCGGCCAGGACCCCCTGGACCAGCAGCGTGTTGACGTGCACCAAAGCGGACTGGAGCAGGTGCAGCGCCAGCATGGACACCTCCTGGGACTCCTTGTCCGCGCCCGCCAGGTCACCCGTCCTTGCCGTAGAACAGGTCCTTGTTCGAGGAGTTCCAGTTCTCCACCACCTGCAACCCCTCGTGGATCTCCTGGCGCATCTCGACGTCGGCAAGATAGTCGCAGACGAACGAGGTCCGCACCGCCCGGCCCAGCTCCTCGACCGCCCGGTACGTCGGATGCTTGGGCCCGCCCCGGGGTGAAGCGCCGCAGGACCTGCTCTGCATCGGCCGTCCCCAGGCGCAGGGCGGTGGCGTACTTCACGATCTGGTCGTACTGCTGGGCGATCAGGTCCCAGTCGATCGTCTTGGTGGACAGCACCGGAGCCAGGTTCGGCCACCTCTCGCCCTGACCGGCCGCAGCGGGAGGATCCTCCAAGCGTTCGGTCACCGAGACCACCCCAGCAGCACCCGAGGTACATCCCTTCGCCCGGTAGCTACGCGTCTGCCGAGCCGGAGGCAGCGAACGTTCGTTGCGTTCAACGGGCGTGATCACGTGAAAGGGACCCGGCTGGGCAACGCTGCCGGCTGCACGTCAGCCCGACGGTACTGCCGCATCCCCCCAAGCCCCTTCTCTGGCTGAGGAGGCGGCTGCGTGGTCAGAAGACCTGCCGCACGGTGCGTAGCCGATGTTCGTCTTCGTGCATGTCTTGTCGGTGCTGGGCATCAACTGTCAAATGTTCTCAACTGGCCGTCAGGTTGGAACACCGGCTTCGACGTGCAGTGAGGGTCGGGAGTATAGATGGGTGCTGTCCCGGGTCTGGGGTCTGACTTATGACTCGTCTGACCGAGTGTCCTGTTGTCGCATTGTCGGCCGTTGACCGGGGATGGTGCGTTGTCGGTGCCGGGCCGACGGGGTGTGTCCCGATAGGGGCCTGCCGAACGATATGGCGTCCTCACGTTCCTGACCGTCCGACGTGGCCCGGTACCGGCAACGCGACGCGTCATTCGATCGGAGGGGTGGCGGGCATGCTCAGTTCAACTGTGTCCGGCGCGGCACCTGCTCCGAAGTCCCTCCGCCGTCGGCCTGCGCGGGAGGTGGCTTGGGAGTAGACCGCATCGGGGACGCACGGCTGAACAGCGAGGCGTCCCTCGCCCGCTGCGCGTGGCCAGTCCGTCGAGCGTTCTTCGGGAGCCGGTGGACCCGTCGCCTCAACCGCCGGCGGCCGCCGTCAAGCAAAATGCTGCACTCCACCGCATTATGCACATGCGCAAGCGGGTCGCCCCACGCGCTGAGGGTCACCTGAGCGTCGGATCAAGGAGGGCAGGACCGACGCAGAAACGTCCTCTGCCTGAGACGCTAGGCTGCCCGGGAGGTCTTTCACCTGGTCGGACAGCTGGAACCAGACCCCCGATCATAGGGGCTGTCGTGACAGATGAGAGGGTCGGGCGGGTGAGCGAGACACCCCCGAACACCCTGCAATACCGCTTTGACGGGCCGGAAGACGCACCAGTCCTGGTGATCGGCCCCTCCCTCGGTACCACATGGCACATGTGGGACCGGCAGATACCCGAGCTCACCCAGCACTGGAGAGTCTTCCGCTACGACCTCCCGGGCCACGGCGGCGCCCCCGCGCACCCCGCCACCGCCGTCGGGGAGCTCGCGGACCGGCTGATGGCGACGCTCGACGGACTAGGGGTGCAGCGTTTCGGCTACGCGGGCTGCTCCATCGGCGGCGCGATCGGGGCCGACCTCGCGCTGCGCCACCCGCAGAGGGTCGCCTCGCTGGCTCTGGTGGCCTCCTCGGCCCGGTTCGGCAGCGCCGACGAATTCCGCCAGCGCGGGGTGATCGTCCGTACCAACGGGCTGGAGCCGATGGCGCGCACCGCGCCGGAGCGCTGGTTCACGCCGGGCTTCGCCGCTGCGCAGCCGGCCATCGTCGAATGGGCCGTCCAGATGGTCCGTACCACCGACCCCGGCTGCTACATCGCCGCTTGCGAGGCCCTGGCGGCCTTCGACATCCGCAGCGAGCTCGGCAGGATCGGTCTTCCCACGCTCGTCCTGGTCGGCGCCGAGGACCAGGTCACCGGTCCCGGTGACGCCCGGACGCTGGTCGCGGGCATACCCGACGCACGGCTCGCCCTCGTCCCCGGCGCCTCCCACCTGGCCCCGGTCGAGCAGCCGGGAGCCGTCACCGACCTCCTGCTCACGCACTTCTCCACGGCCTGGCAGGACACCCTGGCCGCGATTCCCGCGCCCTCGTTCGCCCCGCGGCTCTCCGCCCCCGTGCTGCCCGTCGCGGAGCTCACCGCGGCCACCGCGCAGCCCGAGGCGGAGACCGGTGGGCGCACCGATCCGTACGCGCGGGGTATGAAGATCCGCCGTGAGGTGCTCGGTGACGCCCATGTGGACGGGGCCATGGCGGCCGCCGACGACTTCACCGGTGATTTCCAGGAGCTCGTCACCCGCTACGCGTGGGGCGAGGTCTGGGGCCGGGAGGGCCTTGACCGGCGCGCCCGCAGCACCGTCACACTGACCGCCCTGGTCGCCTCCGGACACCTGGAGGGCCTCGCCGCCCACGTCAGCGCCGCCCTGCGCAACGGGCTCACTCCGGCCGAGATCAGGGAGGTGCTGCTGCAGACCGCCGTGTACTGCGGGATCCCGGCCGCCGGCGCCGCTTTCAGGATCGCCCAGTCCGTGATTCAGGCGGAAACGACGCCTCCCGCGTAGCAGGATGGACCGTATGAACGCCCAGAACTCCGAGCCGCTCGCGCTCACGCTGACCAAGCAGTCCCACTCCTGCGTCCGACTGGAGAAGGACGGGCGCACGCTCGTCATCGACCCGGGCGGGTTCTCGGAGCGGGACGCCGCGATCGGCGCCGAGGCGATCCTGGTGACGCACGAGCACCCCGACCACTTCAACGAGGAGCGGCTGCGGGCCGGGCTGGAGGCCGACCCGGCCGCCGAGATCTGGACGCTGCGCAGTGTGGCCGAGAAGCTCGCGGCCGCGTTCCCGGGGCGGGTCCACACCGTCGGGCACGGCGACACCTTCTCGGCCGCCGGGTTCGACATCCAGGTGCACGGCGAGCTCCATGCCGTGATCCACCCGGACCTTCCGCGGATCACGAACGTCGGCTATCTGGTGGACGGCTCCGTCTTCCACCCGGGCGACGCCCTCACCGTGCCCGAGCAGCCGGTCGACACGCTGCTGCTTCCGGTGATGGCGCCCTGGAGCAAGATCTCCGAGGTGGTCGACTACCTCCGCGAGGTCAAGCCGCGCCGAGCCATCGACATCCACGACGCGCTGCTCACGGATCTGGCCCGCCCGATCTACGACAACACCCTCGGCACACTGGCCGGCGCAGACCACGCCCGGCTGGCCCCGGGGGAGTCGACCGGCGTATGACGGGCGCCGCCCCGGCCACTGTCAGTGGGAGCCGCTAGGTTTACGTACATGCGCATCGCCACCTGGAACGTCAATTCGATCACCGCCCGCCTGCCGAGGCTGCTGGCCTGGCTGGAGAGCACCGGCACGGACGTGCTGTGCATCCAGGAGACCAAGTGCACGGCCGAGCAGTTCCCGGCCGACGCGCTCCGTGAGGCCGGCTACGAGTCCGCGGTCAACGCCACGGGCCGGTGGAACGGGGTGGCGCTGGTCTCCCGCGTGGGCCTCGCCGACGTCGTGACGGGGCTGCCCGGCGGCCCCGACTACGACGGCGTGCAGGAGCCCCGGGCGATCAGCGCGACCTGCGGGCCGGTCCGCCTCTGGTCGGTCTACGTGCCCAACGGCCGCGAGGTCGAGCACGACCACTACGCGTACAAGCTGCGCTGGTTCGAGGCGCTGCAGAAGGCCGTGGCGGCGGACGCCGCCGGGGCGCAGCCGTTCGCCGTCCTCGGCGACTTCAACGTGGCCCCGACCGACGAGGACGTGTGGGACCCGGCCCTCTTCGAGGGCGCCACCCATGTCACCCCCGCCGAGCGGGCCGCCCTCGCGACCCTGCGCGAGGAGGGCCTCGCCGACGTGATGCCCCGCCCGCTGAAGTACGACCGCCCGTACACCTTCTGGGACTACCGCGAGCTGCGCTTCCCGAAGAACAAGGGCATGCGGATCGACCTCGTCTACGGCAACGCCCCGTTCACGGCCGCCGTCAAGGACAGTTACGTGGACCGCGAGGAGCGCAAGGGCAAGGGCGCCTCCGACCACGCCCCGGTGGTCGTCGACCTCGAACTCTGAGCAGGGGACGGGCTCGGGCGCCCGTCTGCGGCCTCTGAGCCCGCACGGCCTCGTGCACCCCGCGCATCGACGGACCCACCATGGCCCTTCCGCCCCCGGTGACCGTCGGCGGCGGTCGCGTTCCCCCGCCACGGAGCGGACGAACGCGGCGGTCGCGGGGGCGTGCCGGATGCTGACCTCGGTACGGCGCGGCTCGGCGATCGGCGCCGTAGCCGTGGCTTCATCCGGTACGGGCAGCCGGGGCGCCGTTGGACGACCGCCTCGGCAGGGTGCTCAGCCGTTCGAACTCCGCTGTTCGTACGCGCGCACGGCGGAGTCCGGCGCCGGGTCCTCGGCCCGGACCGGACGACGACGGCCCAGGGCGGCGGCCGCGGTGGCCAGCGCCATGACCATGAGCAGCGCGCTCACCCACAGCGGCGACCGGTAACCGAACCCCGCGCCGATGGCCAGCCCCCCGAGCCAGGGCCCGAGCGCGGCGCCCACGTTGAACGCCGCGGTGGAGAACGAGCCGGCCAGCGTCGGCGCGCCACCGGCCAGCCGGAACACGTGGGTGATCAGCGCGGTCCCGGTGCCGAACGCGAGCATGCCCTGGACGAGGACGAGCAGCACCGCCGCCACGGGGCTGCCGGCGGCCGACGCGAACAGAGCCCACCCGACGGTGAGGGCCACCAGCCCGGCCGCGGTCAGGGCGCGCGGCCGGGAGTCGATGACCCGGCCGCAGACGGCGACGCCGATGAACGAGCCCACACCGAACAGCGCGAGCAGGGCGGGCACCCACGCGGCGCCGAGTCCCGTGACCTCCCGGGCGACGGGTTCGAGGTAGGAGAACGCGCAGAACGTCGCTCCCTGGACGAGCGCGCTCGTCAGCAGGGCCAGGAGGAGCCGGGGCCCGGCAAGGGTCCGCAGTTCGGCGTACGCGCTCGGCAGCGTGGCAGCGGGCCGCCCCGCCGGAATCGTCACCGCGATCACGGCGATCGCCGGCAGCGCGACGAGGGCCACGGCCCAGAACGCCGCCCGCCATCCCCACTGACCGCCCAGCCACGCTCCTGCGGGCACCCCCGCCACACAGGCGACCGTGACACCGCCGACCACCACGGATGTGGCCCGCGCCCGGGCCTCGGGTCCGGCCAGGGCGACCGCGGTGACCAGGGCGACGGCCCAGAAACCGGCATTGGCGACCGCTGCGACGGCCCGCGTGGCCAGCAGCACCCCGTAACTGGAGGTGACCGCACCGACGACGTGCGCGGAGGCGAAGACGCAGAGGAAGAACAACAGCGCACGGCGCCGGGGCCAGTTGCGGCCCAGGAGCGCCATCGCGGGCGCCCCGAGAACCATGCCCACGGCGAAGGCCGAGGTCAGCAGGCCCGCGGCGGGAATGGAGACGTGCAGGTCCTCGGAGATGCCCGACAGCAGGCCGGACAGCATGAACTCGGACGTGCCCTGGGCGAAGACGGCGAGCCCGAGAGCGTAGACGGAAAACGGCATGAAGAACCCCATGGACGGCTGATGGACGAAACCGGTCGGGGACGCGGGCCGCACCCGCCCGTCGTGACGAGCGGCAGAACGGCAGAACGGCAGAACGCCAGGACGGCAGCTCCGCAACGCGGCAGAACGGCGGAGCCGCGGAACCGTGGAACGGCAGAGGCGGCAGCAGAGCCGTGTGGTGCCGGGAAGGACGACGCCTCGGGTCGGCCGCCGGGAAGGACGACGCCCCGGGGCCGGCCGCCGGGAAGAAGCTCTACCCGTACGCAATGCCGAGCGTGACCCGCATCGCATGGGTCCGGAGGGCGGCAGCGCGACAGCCGTGCCGACGCGAAGGCGGTCGGGCGCGGACGCGGGGAGCCACCGGGGGACCGGTGGCTAGCGTCTGTCGGACTCGGGGCTGCTCATGAAGGGGGAACCTACCAGCCGGAGCCGCGCTCCTCCACCGCCTTCTCGCCGGTTCGCTCCGCTCCGCGACCTTCCGCGACCTTCCGCTCGCTTCCGCTCCCGTGCCGTTCCGATCCGGGAGCGTGTCCGGGTGAACGTGGGGCGTACGCGCGGTGTTCAGCACTCGAACGACAGGCCGCGCGCCCTGTGGTGCGGATCCGGGCCGGGATGGGAACCTGAGTGGTATGAACATCCCTTTCTTGGACAACTGGCGTAAGCGTCACGACGGAACGCGGGAGGCGGGGCTCGCGGCCGCCGTCGAGGCCGATCCGGAAGGCGTGGCCGCGCTGCTCGCCGAATGTGAGCTGCTCCGCGTCCGGGTGGGGGAGAGAGGGCTCGAACTCGACGACAGCCCGGCCTCGTTGACGGCGCTGGACCAGTTGCCGCCGCGCTGGCGCGACGATCCGGAGGAGCTTCCCTGGCTGGGCAATGACGCGGGGCTGTATCTGGGTACGGTTCTGGTGCGCAACGTCGACGGCGCGCACTGGCAGATCTGGCCCAGCGGCCAGCCCGTGGTGCGCCTCGCTTCCGGCCGCGAGATCGATGTGGTCGAGGCCGGTCTGGACTGGGCGATGACGGGCAGCCCCGAGCTCTCGCAGGTGTACTCGGAGTCGGCCGAGGGGTGACGGCCGGCCGCGCGTGCCGTGCGGCGAGATAAAACGCCTTATGACCCATTTACGCGTGTCGGGTGTGAAGTCCCTTTCCGGGGTGGATAGTTTGCGCTGACCTCGACAAAGCGATAATTGGGTAGGGCAGCGTATGGCCGTCGATCCGTTGATCGAGCTGCGTGACGTCAATAAGTTCTACGGAAAGTTGCACGTACTGCAGGACATCAATCTCACCGTCGGCCGCGGGGAGGTGGTGGTGGTCATCGGCCCCTCCGGCTCCGGTAAGTCGACGCTCTGCCGGACCATCAACCGCCTTGAGACGATCGAGTCGGGCCGCATCTCCATCGACGGCAGACCCCTCCCCGAGGAGGGCAAGGGACTGGCGCAGCTGAGGGCCGAAGTAGGCATGGTCTTCCAGTCGTTCAACCTGTTCGCGCACAAGACCGTGCTGGCCAACGTCTCGCTGGCGCAGCTCAAGGTCCGCAAGCGGAAGAAGGACGAGGCGGACCGGCGGTCCCGGGAGCTCCTGGAGCGCGTGGGGCTCGTCGGTCAGGCCGACAAGTTCCCCGCCCAGCTCTCCGGCGGCCAGCAGCAGCGCGTGGCCATCGCCCGGGCCCTCGCCATGGACCCCAAGGCCCTCCTCTTCGACGAGCCGACCTCGGCCCTCGACCCGGAGATGATCAACGAGGTGCTGGAGGTCATGCAGCAGCTCGCCCGTGAGGGCATGACCATGGTCGTCGTCACCCACGAAATGGGCTTCGCCCGCTCCGCGGCCAACCGCGTCGTGTTCATGGCCGACGGTCGGATCGTCGAGGACCGCACCCCGGAGGACTTCTTCACCTCCCCGGAGAGCGACCGCGCCAAGGACTTCCTGTCCAAGATCCTCAAGCACTGACGGGAGGCCCTGTGTTGCGTACGAGAAAAGTACTGGCCGCCTGTGCCGGCCTGCTGCTGGCCGTCCTTGCCGCGGGCTGCGGCAAGGAGGGCAGCCCGCCGGTGAAGGGGCCGAAGGCCGAGGCGCTGCCGGTCTACCAGGTCGACACCTCCTTCAGCCTGCCGGACTCCAGGACCTGGCGGCAGGCGAAGAAGCGCGGATACCTGCGGGTGGGAGCCAAGGAGGACCAGCCCTACCTCGGCGAGAAGGACCCGGCGACGGGGGTCTACTCCGGTTTCGACATCGAGATCGCCCGGATGATGGCGGCCTCGCTGGGCTTCGATCCGAAGACGATCCGGTTCAAGACCATCGCCTCCGCCAACCGCGAGACCGCCCTGCAGAACGGGCAGATCGACTACTACGTCGGCACCTACACCATCAACGACATGCGGAAGAAGCTCGTCGGGTTCGCCGGCCCCTACTACATGGCGGGCCAGGGGCTGCTGGTCCGTACGGACGAGGACGACATCCACGGACCGCAGGACCTGGCCGGCAAGACGGTCTGTTCGGCGGCCGGATCGACCCCGTACCAGCGGATCGCCGCCGACTACCCGAAGGCGAAGCTCGTCGCCTACGACACGTATTCGATCTGTGTCGACAACCTGCTGACGTACCAGGTCGACGTCGTCACCACCGACGACGCGATCCTGCTGGGCTTCGCCGCGAAGGCGCCCGAGGAGATGAAGGTCGTCGGCAAGCCGTTCTCCGAGGAGCCGTACGGCATCGGGGTCCCGCGCAGCGACAACGCGCTGCGGTTCGCGCTCGACGACGCGCTGGAGGCCAACGAGAAGAACGGCAACTGGAAGAAGGCGTTCGAGGCGACGCTCGGCCTCTCCGGAGCGCCCGCTCCGAAGCCGCCGCCCATCGACCGCTACCCGGCGAACTGAGAGGACGGCCACGACACATGGACGTACTCACCGACAACTTCTCGCTCTACGCCAAGGGTTTCCTCGGAACCGTCGAACTGACCTTCTACGCCTCGATCCTGGCGTTGGTCGTCGGCTTCGTCATGGCCTCCTTCCGTGTGGCGCCCGTCGGCTCGCTCCGGGTGCTCGGCACGGTCTGGGTGACCGTGCTGCGCAACACCCCGCTCACGCTGCTGTTCTTCGCCGTACTGCTCGGTCTGCCGCGCTTCGGCCTGGTCCTGCCGTTCAACGTCTTCGCGATCCTCGCCCTCGGCTGCTACACCTCCGCGTTCATCTGCGAGGTGCTGCGTTCCGGCATCAACACCGTGCCCACCGGGCAGGGCGAGGCGGCGCGGAGCCTCGGCATGACGTTCGGCCAGACGCTCGGCACCGTGGTGCTGCCGCAGGCGTTCCGCTCGGTGATCCCGCCGATCGGGTCGACGCTCATCGCACTGGCCAAGAACTCGGCGATCGCCGGGGCGTTCAGCGTCACCGAACTGCTCGGCACGTACAAAACGCTCAACGAGCTGGGCTACAGCATCATCTGGACCTTCGTCTGGATCGCCGTCGGGTACCTGATCATCACTCTGACCATCAGCGCGATCTTCAACGTGCTGGAAAAGCGCTGGGGAGTCGCCCGATGACCGCCCACTCCACCCCCAGTGCGACCGTCCTCTACGACATCCCGGGGCCGCAGACCCGCAAGCGGCACCTCGTCTACGGGATCGTCTCGACGGTCCTGATCCTCGCCCTGGTCGGCTGGGTGATCTATCTGCTCTTCGACACCGACCAGTTCACCAGCGACAAATGGACACCCTTCGAGTACAAGGGCATTCAGGAACTGCTGCTGCGCGGGCTCGGCAACACCCTCAAGGCGTTCGCGTACGCCGCGGTGCTCTCGCTGGCGCTCGGGGCGGTCCTCGCGGTGGGCAGGCTCTCCGACCACCGGCCGGTGCGCTGGGTGGCGACGGTCCTCGTCGAGTTCTTCCGCGCCATGCCCGTCCTGGTGATGATCTTCTTCATCTTCGTCGCGCTGAAGGTGCAGCCGTTGCCGGCCCTGGTCGCCGGACTGACGCTGTACAACGGATCGGTGCTCGCCGAGGTGTTCCGCACCGGCATCAACTCGGTGGAGCGCGGCCAGGGCGAGGCGGCGTCCGCGCTGGGCATGCGCAAGACGCAGGTCACGACCTTCGTGCTGGCACCGCAGGCGCTGCGCGCGATGCTGCCCACCATCATCAGCCAGCTGGTGGTGGCACTGAAGGACACCTCGTTGGGATACCTGATCACCTACGAGGAATTCCTCCACGCGGGGAAACTCATCGCGTCCAACCTCGACTACGATCTGCCCTTCATCCCCGTGGTGATGGTGATCTCGCCGATCTACATCGGGATGTGCATGCTGCTCTCGTGGTTCGCCACCTGGGTGGCGAAGCGGCAGCGGCGCAATCCGAAGACGGAAGCGACGGGCGTCGGCCCGGCGCAACCGGGCACGCTGATGCCGGAAGTGCGGTAGGCGGGATCTGCCGCGAGGTGCGGTCCGGGCCGTGATGCCCGTCCGGCAGCAGCCGGTGATCACTTCTCGCGCCTGGCACGGACGCCTGCGAAGGCCCGTGCCGGGCGGGGGAGAAGGTCAGCTGCGAACCGGCCGTGCCGGTCGTACGGGTGATGCGGGCCGTAACGGCCGTGGTGCCCGTCAGTCCAGAGCGCTCCTGGTCCGCCAGTCGGACCAGGAGACGTTCCACGCCCCGTACCCGTTGCCCTCCGCGACCGTGCCCTTGGCGTCCGCGCCGGTGATCTCGAACGGGTCGCCGACCCGGGCCTGACGGTAGAGGGAAGCGGCGTCGGCGTCGCTCATCCCGACACAGCCCGAGCTGTGGTTGGCCACCCCGAAGTACGCCGCGTTCCACGGCGCGGCATGGGCGTACATGCCCGACCAGGTCAGCCGCATCGAGAAGTCGACCATCTTGTCGTACGCGTCACCGAGGCCCACCGTCTCGGAGTTCATGTTGATCGTGCCCTCCTTCGCCATCAGGACGGCCGTGCCCCGCCACGAGGCCCGGTCGCCACCCGGTGTCCCGGCGGACATGGGCACGTCCATGACCGTCCTGCCGTCCCGCTTCAGGGCCAGCCGGTGGCGGTCCAGGTCCACCTCGACCACCTGACTGCTGCCGACGGTGAACGTCGTCGCGTAGTCCCGTACGAACAGGCCACCCGAGGAACCCGAGTCGACGCCGTTGAGTTCGGCGTCCAGGGTGATGCGTGTGCCGGACTTCCAGTACTCCTTGGGCCGCCAGTCCACGCGGTCGCGGCCGGAGTAGTCCCGCAGCCAGCCCCAGGACCCCTCGGTGTCGTTCGACGTGGAGACCTTGAGCGCCTTCTCGACCGCGCCCCTGTTCTTCACCGGGTTGTCGAACACGATGGACAGCGGCTGGGCGATGCCGACCGTCGTGTTCTTGCCGGGAGCGAGGGTCAGCTTGTTCACCTTGCCGGCCGCGGCCGTGGTGAACCCGGCCGTGGCACCGCSGCCGCCGCTGTCCTTCGCCTCGACGCGGTACGTGGTGCCGGGCGCCGCCGGCCGGTCGGACGTCCAGGTCCTGCCGTCGGGTGAGAGCCGGCCGGTGAGGGCGTCGCCGCCGTCGGCCGAGACCGTGACGGTGCGCAGTCTTCCGGCGGCCAGAGTCACCGTCACCGGCCGGCCCGCGGCGGCCGCGGTGCCGCGCAGGTTCACCGAGATCCGGGTCTCCGCGGCCTTCGAGGAGTCCGTGCCCCGCGTCTTGCCGTCATGACCCGAGGCCGCGGCACCCCCGGAGCAGGCCGTCAGCGTGATGCCGAGCACCGCGGTACCGGCGGTCAGGGCGAGCCGGGCGGGGCGCGGGGGCGACACGGAACGGACGGTGCGCCGGGCGGCGGATGTGAAAGGGGCGGGTATCAACGGGAAAACCTCCTGGGCCTTGCTCTGTCGTCGAGTGGGAGGAATGCGCCGGAGTCTTGAGCCGGCCGGGAATAGGGGAGAGAGCCCTCCAATTGCCGGTCAGCCTAGGTTCCGTGAATCCGCGGAAATACGGGAATGCGGTGTGTGACAGGAAGCGCAGCGCAACGGTCACCGTCCGGTCACATCCGGCGCGCAGCCCGGTCATGGTCCGCTGTGAGCATCCTGTGCAGCCCCGCCGAACCGCCGCGGGGCCCACGAGGGAGGGCCACGGACATGTCAGCGCTGCTCGCGACCGGAGACCGCAGCCGTCATCAGGACCTACGGATACGCGGTCTGACGGCCGCCGAGCACCGCGCGCACCTGGCCACGCGAGCGGACGCGAGCTTTCTCCAGTACCCGTCCTGGGCCGGTGTGAAGGACCAGTGGTCGTCGGAAAGGGTCGGCTGGCTCGACGAATGCGGTGAGGTGGCCGGCAGCGCGCTGATTCTCTACCGGCAATTCCCCGGCACCCGCAAATACTTCGCCTATATACCGGAAGGGCCGGTGGCGGACTGGGCAGATCCCGGAATCGATCACTGGCTGCGGCCCCTCATGGCGCATCTGCGCGGCGCGGGGGCATTCGCCGTACGCATCGGTCCGTCCCCGGCCTACCGCAGCTGGGACACCGCCCGCCTCAAGGCCGCCACCGGCCCCGGCCGCACCGTCGGTGACGTACTGGCGCGCGAGGTCGACCCGCTCGGCGCGGCCGTGGCCGACCGGCTGCGGGCCCGCGGCTGGCGGCGCTGCGGCGGGGACGGCGACGACGCCGACGCCCAGCCCCGCTACGTCTTCCGGGTGCCGCTGACCGGACGGACCCCGGACGACCTGTGGGCCGGGCTCAACCAGGAGTGGCGCCGCAACGTCCGCAAGGCCGGCCGGGCGGGCGTGCGCATCGTCACCGGGAGCGCGGCCGAACTCCCCGACTTCCACCGCCTGCTGCGGATCACCGAGGAACGCGACGGATTCCGGCTCGGCCGCTCCCTGGCCTACTACCAGCGCCAGTACGCCGTGCTCAACGCCGAACAGCCGGGCCGGATGAAGCTCTGCCTCGCCGTGCACGAGGGCGAGATCCTAGCCGCCCACACGATGATCAGCACCGGGCGCCGGGTCTGGTACCAGACGGGCGCGTCCGCCGACCACCGCCGCGAGGTCCGCCCCAGCAACGCCCTGCAGTGGCAGATGCTGCTCGACGCCCAGGCCCAGGGCGCGGAGGTGTACGACATGCGCGGGGTATCCTCCACCCTCGATCCCGACGACCGTCCCTTCGGGCTGCTGCGCTGGAAGCTCGGCACCGGCGGGCAGGTCGTGGAGACGCTCGGAGAGTGGGAGACACCAGTGGGCGGAACCGCCAACAAGACGCTGTACCGGGCCTTCCAGGCCTACCTGGCGCACCGGTGACGGCCGCGGACGCGACCACCGGCACGGTCGCCCCCGAACAGCGCGAACGCCAGGGCTCCGGCTCCGTGCTGCGCAGCGGCGCCGTCATGGCCGCCGGTTCCGTCGTCTCGCGGGCGACCGGGTTCATACGCTCGGCGGTCGTCGTCGCCGCGCTCGGCACCGGACTGCGGGCCGACGGCTACACGGTCGCCAACACCGTCCCCAACATCCTCTACATGCTGCTGATCGGCGGCGCCCTCAACGCCGTCTTCGTCCCCGAACTCGTCCGGGCGGCTCGGGAGCACTCCGACGGCGGGGCTGCCTACACCGACCGCCTGCTCACCCTCTGCACCGTCGGGCTGCTCGCCCTCACCGCGCTCGCCGTCGTCGGTGCCCCGCTGATCATCTCCGTGTACGCCCCCACGTACGACGGGGACCAGGCCGAACTCACCATCGCCCTCGCGCGCTACTGCCTGCCTCAGATCCTCTTCTACGGGCTCTTCACCCTGCTCGGGCAAGTACTCAACGCCCGCAACCGGTTCGGCGCCATGATGTGGACCCCCGTCCTCAACAACCTCGTGATCATCGCGGTCTTCGGGCTCTACCTCTGGACCGCGGCGAGCTCCGGCGGTGAACTGACCTCCGCGCAGGCCCAGTGGCTCGGCTGGGGGACCACGGCCGGGATCGCCGTGCAGACCCTCGCACTGGTGCCGGCCCTGCGCGCCGCGAAATTCCGCTGGCGGCCCCGGTTCGACTGGCGCGGCAGCGGACTGACCCGGCCGCTGCGGGCGGCCGGCTGGCTCGTGATGATGGTGCTCACCAACCAGGCCGCCTACTGGGTGGTGACCCGGCTTTCCACCGCCACCGGCCAGCACGCGGCGGACCAGAACGTCGCGGGTGGCGCCGGCTACACCGCGTACAGCTACGCCTTCCAGCTGTGGGTGGTGCCGCAGGGCATCGTGACCGTCAGCCTCGTGACCGCGCTGATGCCGCGGATGAGCCGGGCCGCCGCCGACGGCGACCTGGCCGGGGTGCGGCGCGACGTCTCGTACGCGCTGCGGACCTCCGCCGCCGTCGTGATCCCGGCCGCCGCCGCCCTGCTCGCCCTCGCCCCGTGGGTGATGGGGTCCGTCTTCGGATACGGGAACACCGGCCCGGCCGACATCACCGTGATGGCCGGCATGATGGCCGCCTTCGCTCCCGGACTCATCGCGTACTCCGGTCAGTACGTGCTCTCCCGCGGCTTCTACGCGATGAGCGACACCCGCACCCCCTTCCTCCTCAACCTGGTCATCGCCGTGCTCAACGCGGGGCTCTCGGTCACCGCCTATCTGCTGCTGCCCGCACGCTGGGCGGTGACGGGGATGGCGGGGGCGTACTCCGTGGCCCTGTTCGCCGGGTTCACCGTCACCGCGTACGTACTGCACCGCAGGGTCGCCGCTTCCGGTGCGCCGGGGCCCTCGCTGCTGCGCTCGCCGGGGGTGTGGGCGCACGCCCGCCTGGTGACCGCGTGCGTGCCCGCGGGGCTGCTCGCGTACGGGGCGGCCCGCGTCGTCGACACGGACGGGGCGGGACTCGGGGACTTCGCCGCGGCCGGGGCCGGGGTGCTGGTCCTGTTCCTGGTCGTGGCCCTGCTGGCCCGCCCGCTGCGGCTGACCGAGGTCAGCACGGCACTGGGCGCCGTACGCGGCCGGCTGCGACGCGGCTGAGGGACCACCGGTCCGCTCACACTTCTGAATCCACT
Source organism: Streptomyces sp. OR43 (assembly GCF_008042275.1). Lineage (GTDB taxonomy): Bacteria > Actinomycetota > Actinomycetes > Streptomycetales > Streptomycetaceae > Streptomyces. The sequence continues at coordinate 4,461,861 of NZ_RDBK01000043.1, forward strand.
CCTTGACCGCTGGGACAATGACGCCATGCCTCGCGTGCTGCTGATCGAAGACGACCCCTCCGTACGGGAAGGGGTCGAGCTGGGCCTGCGCAGGCGCGGGCACGACATGCGGACCGTCGGCACCGGCGAGGCGGGCCTCGCCGCACTCGACGACTTCCGGCCCGAACTCGTCCTGCTCGACCTCATGCTGCCCGGAATGAACGGCGTCCAGGTCTGCCGCCGCATCCGCGAGACCAGCCAGCTGCCGATCATCATGCTCACCGCACGCGGCGACGACTTCGACGTCGTCGTGGGACTGGAGGCGGGCGCGGACGACTACATCGTCAAGCCCGCCCGCACCGAGGTCATCGAGGCCAGGATCCGCGCGGTGCTGCGGCGGCTCGCCGAACCCGCAGGGCGCAGCGGCGTCGAGACCCACGGCGCACTGACGGTCGACCGGGTCGGCCTCACCGTCGCCAAGGCGGGGGAGCGGCTGCTGCTCGCCCCGTCCGAACTGAAACTGCTGCTGCATCTGTCGGCCGCGCCGGAACAGGTCTTCAGCCGCCAGCAGCTTCTCGAATACGTATGGGAGCACAGCTACCACGGTGACGCCCGGCTGGTCGACGCCTGTGTGCGCAGGCTGCGGCAGAAGATCGAGGACGTGGCGGGAAGCCCGTGCTACATCCAGACCGTCCGCGGCTTCGGCTACCGCTTCGGGCCGCTCGGATGAAGCTGATCTCCGCCCGGTTCGGCCTGCGCACCCGCCTGATAGCCGCGTTCCTGTTCGTAGCCGCGGTCAGCGCGGCCACCACCGCGACCCTGACCTACCGCGAGGCGCGCTCGGCGATCCTGCAGCAGGCGCAGGACACCGCCGTCGCCCAGTTCCGCGACCGCGTCAGCGCACGGGGCACCGACCTGCCACCGGACCGCCTCGGGCTGCGGGACATGTGTCTGGGACTGGCTCGTGACGGCAAGGCCCGAGCCTGGACCGTCTTCGCCGAGTACGGGAGCCTGCGGGTCTCCTCCTCGGACCGGCCGACCTCCACCGTCATCACGGCCGGCCTGCGAGCGGCTACCCAACAGAACAGCCACGGCTCGTTCCAGCGGGTCGTCAAGGACGGCAAGCCCTGGCTGACCGTCGGCATGCCGGCGCTCTTCAACCGCGGCGACGGCCGCCAGCCCACCGGAATCGTCCTCTACGCCGTGATGCCCCTGGCGACGGAGGAGGCGAACGTCGCCGCCATGGTCAGCGCGGCCCGCGACGGCGCCCTGCCCGCCCTGCTCATCGCGCTGGTTCCCGCGCTGCTCGCCGCGCGCAGCGTCCTGCGTCCGGTACGCGATCTGCGCCGCGCCGCCGCCGGCATCGGCAGGGGCGAGCTCCACACCCGGATCGCGGTCCGCGGATCCGATGAACTCGCCGGACTGGCACGGACGTTCAACGAGTCATCGACCAAACTGGAGGAGTCCGTGGAGGAACTCCGCCGGGCCGAGGAACGGGCGCGGCGCTTCGCCTCGGACGTCTCGCACGAACTGCGCACCCCACTCGCCGGAATGCTCGCTGTCACGGAGGTCCTCGACGAGGACGCCGCCGGGCTGCGCCCCGACACCGCCGCGGCCGTCCGGCTGATCAGTGCCGAGACCGGAAAGCTCGCCACGCTCGTCGAGGACCTGATGGAGATCTCGCGGTTCGACGCCGGGGCCGTCGATCTCCACAGCGACGAGGTCGACGTGGCCGAGACCATCCGCAAGACCCTCCAGGCCCGACACTGGGAGGACCGTATCCGTACCGAACTCCCGCAGGACGTACGGGCGGTGATCGACCCGCGCCGCTTCGACGTGGTCATCGCGAACCTGGTCGGCAACGCCCTCCGGCACGGAGCCGAGCCCGTCACGGTACGGGTGCGGACCGGGCGGCGGGACGGGGTGGCCCGGCTGGTGACCGAGGTCGAGGACAGCGGCCCCGGCATCGACGCCGCCGTGCTCCCGCACATCTTCGACCGCTTCTACAAGGCCGACGCGGCCCGCACCCGGTCGACGGGCAGCGGACTGGGCCTGGCGATCACCCGGGAGAACGTCCGGCTGCACGGCGGCACGGTCCATGCCGCGAACCGGCCTGCGGGGGGCGCGGTGTTCACCGTCGAGCTGCCGCTGGAGGGCGTATGAGGAGCGCGCGCGTGCTCGGTGCGCTGCTGCCGCTGGCGTTGCTCGCCGCGGGCTGCGGCATCCGGGCCACGGAGGTCGTCGAGGCGGGCGAACCCGCGGTCGTGCAGGTCGCCCCGGCGGGGCAAATGGGCACGGTCCTGTACTTCGTGTCCTCGTCGACGGCGTCCCGGCTGATGCCGGTCGTGCGCTACGCCGAAAGGCCGGAGGACGGATCCGGGGCGGGCTACGGCGAGAAGCCGCCCGCGGGGGCGACGAAGGCTCTCGGCCTGCTCTTCTCGGGCCCCACCGGAGCCGAGCGTGACGCGGGCCTGCGCTCCGAACTTCCCGTAGCCCGGGTCAAGATCGGCGTCGAGCTGAGCGCGCAGGGCGTGCGCGTCGCCCTGAACACCCCGGTCACCACGCTGTCGGAATCCGCACGCCAGCAGCTCTTCTGCACCGCGGCCCAGGCCCGGACGGCCGACCGGGGCGAGGCGGTGACGGTGACCGGCCCCGACGGCGTCATCGGGCCGGCCCGCTGCTCCGTCTGACGGCGCCCCGGCCCTCACCCGTACGCCCGAGCGGTGCCGGTGTCGCCGTCCGGTACCGGCGCGCTCCCCCGTACGGCACGGCGGAGTGGCCCCGGAACGCGGGGTTGCGTCGAATGGGGGCTGGACGTCGGGGCGGGATCGGGAGGCGCAATGTCGTGGACGAGCCGGGTGCGGGGCCTCCGGAGCAGGGCGGAGAGCCGGTTCCCCGTGCTCTCGGAGCTGACGAGCCGGCTGGTGAGCGGCAACCTGCTTGACGCGGGCACCCGGCTCGCCGCCCAGGCGTTCCTGGCCTCGGTACCGCTACTGTTCGCCCTCGCGGCCTTCGCCCCGCAGAGCGTCCGGGACCAGCTCGGTGAGTCCCTGCGGGCCATGTTCGGTCTGACCGGCCCGTCCGACCGGGAACTGCGGCAGGTCCTGGGCCGGACCGCCACCGAAGGGCTGCGGGAGACCACCGGGATCGTCGGCGTGCTCGTGGCGCTGGTCTCGGCCACGAGCTTCAGCCGCGCGATGGCCCGGGTGTGCGAACGGGCCTGGCTGCTCCCGAGGGCCGGGACCAGGATCGCGGCCTGGCGCTGGGCGGTGTGGCTGCTGGTGCTCCTGCTCGTGGTGCTGCTGCAGGCACCGTTCCGTAACGGCTTCGGGGCCGGCCTGTGGCTGGGTGCCCCGGTCTTCTTCCTCGTCAGTACGGGGGTGTGGCTGTGGACCCAGCACCTCCTGCTGGCCAACCGGGTCCGGTGGCTGCCGCTGCTGCCGGGCGCCCTCCTGGCCGCCGCGGCCACGAGCGCACTCGCGCTCACGGCCCGGCTCTACATGCCGGGCGCACTCAACAGGGCCCTGGGGGAGTACGGCTCGCTGGGACTCGTCCTCACGCTGCTGTCCTGGCTGATCGTGGTGTGCGGCGCGCTCACCTTCGCGTTCACCATCGGTGCCGTACTCGCCCGGGAGCCGCCGCTGAACCGGTACTTCGGCCCGGACAGCACCGGTAGCTGAGGAGGCGTCAACAGCGCTTCGCGCTGGCGTCCTTACGCCATGTCGACAACCCGCCACCCCGAGCCCCTGCCCTCGGTCCGGCTTCGTCCCATAGACCTTCCGGGACGCAACCGACCGAAAGAGGGACCGTGCGACCACACACCGCCTCCCGAGGGCGAAGGCTCACCGCCTTCGCCCTCACGGCCGCCCTGGCCGGCTCACTGCTGAGCCTCTCCGGCCCGCTCGCCCACGCCGCGCCACCCGCACCGACCGCGAAGATCCCGCACCCGCTCGGGGCGCGGAAGGCCGACGTACCCAAGGACGTCCGGGCCGACAAGCTGGGCTCCCACGACCGCACGCTGCTGCAGAAGGCACGCTCCGGCAAGGCGAAGACGGTCACCGTCCTGCTTGCCGCGCCCGAGGGCCGCACCGCACAGCTCCGTGCCGACCTCGCCGCGCTGGGCGCACATGTCGCCACGTCGGACGACCGGCTCGGTTACGTACGCGCGACCGTGCCGACGGAGAAGGCCGAGAAACTGGCGGCGCTCGGCAGCGTCGACGCGATCGACCTCGGCGAGACCTTCGACCTGCCGGACCCGTCCCCCGTCTCGGCGGCCGACCGGAAGGCCTCCGCGGCCGGCAAGCCCGCGGCCGCGCCCGGAAAGGGCACGCCCGCCGCCAACCCCTACCTGCCGACGGCCGACACCGGCGCCGTCGACTTCGTCGAGGACCACCCGGACTGGGACGGCCGCGGCGTGACCGTCGGCGTCCTCGACACCGGCGTGGACGCGAGCCATCCCGCGCTGCGGACCACCACGACCGGCGCCCCGAAGATCGCCGACTGGGTCACCGCCACCGACCCCGTGACGGACCAGGATCCGACCTGGCTGGAGATGCGGACCAAGGTCACCGGCCCGTCCTTCTCCAGCGGCGGCGTCAGCTGGACCGCTCCCGAAGGCGCCTTCCAGTTCCAGGTGTTCAAGGAGAGCGGCACCTGGGGCAGCGAGCTGGGCGGCGACGTCAACCGCGACGGCGACTACACGGACAGCTTCGGCGTCCTGTACCGCAAGGCCGACCACACCATCTGGGTCGACACCGACCTCGACCACTCCTTCGAGGCGGACGAGACCGTACGTCCGTACGCCGAGAGCGGCACTACGGCCCGCTTCGGCACCGACGACCCCGCCACCCCCGTCGCCGAGTCACTGCCCTTCACCGTCGAGTACCGCGACGACGTCGACCTTTCCCCGCGTGGCGGCACCAGCACCGGCAAGACCGCCGACTTCGTCAACATCGGCATCGTCTCCGGCGCCCACGGCACGCACGTCGCCGGCATCGCCGCCGGGCACGGCCTGTTCGGCGGGAAGATGAACGGCGCCGCGCCCGGCGCCCGCATCGTGTCCGAACGCGTCTGCATGTTCAGCTCCGGCTGCACCTCCTACGCACTGGTCGAGGGCATGATCGACGCCGTCGTGAACAAGCACGTCGACGTCGTCAACCTGTCCGTCGGCGGACTGCCCGCGCTCAACGACGGCCAGAACGTCCGCGCGGTGCTCTACGACCGGCTCATCGACGAGTACGGCGTGCAGATCTTCGTCTCCGCCGGCAACGACGGTCCCGGCATGAACACCGTCGGGGACCCGTCCGTGGCCGGCCGCGTCGTCAGCGTCGGCGCCTCGGTGAGCCGGGAGACCTGGTGGGCCGACTACGGTTCGCGGGTCTCCGCACGGCAGGCGCTTTTCCCGTTCTCCGCGCGCGGACCGCGTGAGGACGGCGGGATGAAGCCGACCCTGCTCGCGCCCGGCGCCGCCGTGTCCTCGATACCTACCTGGCTGCCGGGCTCGCCCGTTCCGCAGGCCGGCTATGAACTCCCGCCGGGCTACGGCATGTTCAACGGCACCTCGATGGCCTCCCCGCTGGCGGCGGGTGATGCCGCACTCCTGCTCTCCGCTGCCGCCGGCACCGGTCGCGAGAGCGTCACCCCGGCCGCCCTGCGGGCCGCGCTGACGGGCTCCGCACGCTTCCTCGACGACGAACCCGCGTACGCGCAGGGCGCCGGCCTCATCTCGGTGCCCGCGGCCTGGAAGACCCTGGCCGGGAAGCCCCACGGCAAGCGGCCCGAGCCCACCGCCTACGACGTCGAGGCCCCGGTCTGCGGCGCCCTGTCCGGGATGCTCGCCACCCCGCACAGCGGCGAGGGCGTCTACAACCGCTGCTCGCCCCAGGACGGCGGCCAGGTCACGGGCAAGGCCCGCACCTATGACGTCGAGATCACCCGCACCGGGTCGGGCAGCACCGTCACCGAGCTGTCCTGGCTCGGCAACGACGGCACCTTCGACGCTCCCGCGCGGGTCCGCCTGAACCAGGGCGACAGCACCGTCGTGCCCGTGCGCGCCCGCGCCCGGACCACCGGAGCGCACTCCGCCGTCCTGCGCGTCGACGACCCGGCCACCCCCGGCGTCGACCGGATGATCCTGGTCACCGTGGTCGTCGCGGACCTACCCGCGAAGCCCGCGTACCGCGTCACGGCGTCGGGCGAGGCCGTCCGCAACCGCACCCGGTCGCTGTTCGTCTCCGTACCGAAGGGTGCCACCGCCGTACGGGTCGACCTGTCCCGTATCGCCGAGGGCTCCCAGACCCGCTTCCTGGCCGTCGACCCCCAGGGCATGCCGGCCGACGACACCGCGGCCGCCCGCTGCTACACCCACTACTCCGACGCGAAGGAGTGCGACCCCACCACCCGGGTGTACGCGCATCCGATGCCCGGCGTCTGGGAGTTCGAGGTGGAGAGCCGGCGTACCTCACCGCTGCTGGACAACCCCTACCGGCTGACCGCGACCGTCCAGGGCGCCACGCTCGACCCGCCGTCCGCCATCGTCGCCGAGGCGGCGCTGCACGCCCCGCTGGAGCGGAACGTCACCGCCGTCAACGCCTTCGCGCCCGTTCGCGCGCACGCGGCCGGCGGCGCCCTGGGCGCTCTGGCAGAAGCGCATCCCACCGTCGGCGACCAGCAGATGACCGGCAAGCAGGTCACCGTTCCGCGCGACGCCTCACGCTTCGAGGTGTCGATGGGCAACGTGTCCGACCCGAAGGCCGACCTCGACCTGTTCCTGGTCGCCCAGAGCGGCGCGCTGATCGCGTCGTCCACCAACGGAGGTTCCGAGGAGACGATCACGGTCGACAAGCCGACGCCCGGTTACTACTTCCTCCAGATCGCCGGGGTGAGCGTGCCCTCCGGCAGCACGGAGTTCGACATCCAGGACACGATGTTCTCCGACTCCCTCGGCGCCGCGACCGTGGAGGACGACACCCCCGTCGACCTCGCCTCCGGCGCGTCGCTGGGCATCCGCGGCCGCCTGGTCGCCGACACCAGGCCCCCGGCGGGCCGCAGCCTGGTGGGGCGCTTCTCCCTGGTCACCGAGGAGAACACCGTCATCGGCAGCTCCGACGTCCTCATCGGCGCGGTCACCCAGCCGAAGGCCGAGGTCATCGGCGCGTTCGGCCCCGCCATCGCCTTCGACCTCGACGACCGCGGCCGCGTCGTCGGATCCCGGCAGCAGGCCGGCCGCTCCCAGCCGATCCGCTGGGACGCGGCGACCGGCGTCACCCCGCTCGACAACGCGGGCGCCCGCGAGGGCCACGCCCTGGGCGCGAGCCACTCCGCGGGCTACGCCGTGGGCCAGTTGACGCTGACCGAGGGCACCCGCGGTGGCGTGTGGTCACCGGACGGCACGCTCACCACCCTGCCGCTGCCCGGCTGGGAGGCGTACACCTACGACCGGGCGTTCGCGGTCAACGACTCCGGCACGGTCGTCGGCAACGCTTCCGGCCTGGTCACCGACCCCGCCACCGGTCGCAAGCTCACGGTCAACGAGGGCTTCACCTGGACGAAGGACGGCGGCTTCACGAAGCTGGCCCACCTGACGCCGTCCGAGCGCGGCCTCACCGAACCGCTCGCCCTGAACAACGCCGGAGTGACCGTCGGGCACTCCCGGAAGGACGGCCTGCGCCGGGCCGTCCGATGGGCGCCGGACGGGACGGTCACCGACCTCGGGACGCTGCCGGGGATGAGCGACAGCTCCGCCCGGGACATCAACGAGGCCGGCACGGTCGTCGGCACCAGCGGGCACGACGCGTTCGTCCTGAAGCCGGGCGGCACCATGACCCGGCTGCCCGACTTCGGGTTCGACGCGGACGCTCTCCAGATCAACGAGGCCGGCTGGATCGTCGGCACCGCCGAACTGGGCCCCGATGTCACGACCGCTGTGATGTGGGACCCCCAGGGCCGGATGTACGACCTCGGAGCGATGGTGGACACCCATCACTGGGTGCCCACCGAGGGCATCGGGGTGAACAACCGGGGCGAGGTCGCCTTCTACGCCATGGACACGACGGACGGCGGCTCGACGAAGGTCGTCACGGCCGGACTTCCCGACTGAGACCGGGAACGGGTCCGGCGGAACCCGGCTCATGGGCTCCGCCGGACCCGTTCCGAGTCGTTCGGTGCGCTCGGTGCTCCGGTCGCTCCGGGTGTCCGGTCGTGACGATGACCCACTCGCCGGGGCGGGTCCGCGAGGCCGCGCCCCGAGGGCGGAGTCAGCCGTGCAGGGCCAGGTAAGGCGCCACCATCAACAGGCCCGCGACCAAGGCGTACTTGAGGCGCCGGGCCGGAACCCGGTGGGCGATGCGCCAGCCGATCAGGACCCCGGCCAGTTCCGGCACGCCCACCAGAGCGGCCAGCGGCCAGTCCACATCGCCGTGCAGCACATAGGCCACCGTGCCCACACCCGCGATCACGATCGACTGCGCCTGTGCCGCGGCCAGCGCCGCCAGCACCGGCAGTCCGCAGACGACGAGCAGGGGCACGGCGAGCATCGGGCCGCCGAGCCCGAACAGGCCCGCCGCCAGCGACACGACGAAACCGACCACCGCCGAGCGGACGTGGGGAACACCGGGGCCCGTGAGGTCGTCGGGCACGTGCGCGGCGCGCCGGTCGCGTACCCACACCAGCACTCCGGCGACGGTGACCGCGCAGGCGAGCAGCAGTCCGAAGCCGCGCCCTGCGACCAGGGTGTTGCACAGCACGCCCAGCGGGGTGCCGGCCAGCGCCGCCAGGGCCAGCACGGCGGCGCAGCGGCGGGTGGCCGCCGCCTTCAACTGACCCGAGTGCGTATAGGCCGCTGTGCCCAGGAGGCCGGTGGCGACGTGCGTGACGATCGCGGTGCCGGCGACACCGGACGGCGACAGGCCGGTGAGGAGGAACAGACCGATCGTCGGCAGCACGCCGCCGGGTCCGATGGCCGTGATCCCGATACCGCCGAGGAGGCCGGCGAGAGCCAGCAGGACGAGGTGGGCGGCGTCCGGAGGGGCCGTCATCCGTTCAGCTCCTCGGCAGTACGGCGCGCAGCGCGAACCGGTCGGCGCGTACCCGCAGGGACTCCACGTCGACCGGCCGCCCGTCGGACAGCCGGGTGAGCCGGTCGATGGCGAACAGCGCGGCCCCGGCCGTGACATCGAGCACCCGGGCGATGTCCGGCTCGGCGGTGACCGCGTGCACGGTGACCTCGGCACTGCCGAGGGCGGCCCCGGTCACCTCCTCGATCAGCGCGAACAAGTCCTGTTCCACCAGGTCGCGTTCGAGCAACGGCCGCCCGATGTCGGGCGCCAGCCATGTGGAGTCCAGGGACAGCGGGCTGCCGTCGAGCCGGCGCAGCCGCTCGATGTAGACGGCCGGTGACCCAGCGGGCAGGGCGAGACGCTCGGCGATGGCCGGGGGCGGCCGCGGGACGACGTGTGCTTCACATACGTCGTTGGAGACCGTGCCATAAGGGGTGAGCTCTTCCGCGAGCCCCGCCAGACGGTCGAGTCCGTGGCGGTAGGTGTGCGCGGTGACGAGGGTGCCGATGCCGCGCCGCCGGACGACGAGGTTCTCGTCCCGCAGCAGGTTCAGCGCCTCCCGGGTGACGTTGCGCGAGGCGCCGAGCGATCGGCTCAGCACGTGTTCGTCGGGGAGCCTGCCGTCCTCGAACTCACCGGCGACGATGCGCTGCCGCAACGCGTCGGCGGCCCGCCGGGCCTGTGCCGCCCGGCCCGTGGTCATGGTCATGTTCTGCCCCCTCAGCCTGTTCAGGGCTGCAGACCGTACCCGCCTCCATGTTTCGCCGGTGTTACGCCACCCCTTGCGACCTGGGGAAACGCCTGACCTGTGGTTCTGTCGCTGGCCGGGGGACCAACGCCGGTCCGGACGACTCGGCGCTCGTACTCCTCCCGTCCGAGCGGGTGCCGTGGCCGAGACCGCCGGCCATCGCGCCCGGAGCTTCCGCGCGGCGGACGCCGCCGCGCGGAAGCGTCAGTGAGGCAGCCCGACCGTCCGCTCGCCGCTGCGCCGCTGCTGGATGACGACGGCGATGACGAGAAGCGCGCCCTGGGCGACGTTCTGCCAGAAGGTGTTGATGCCCTGGACGGTGAGGCCGTTCTCCAGACAGCCGAGCAGCGCCACCGCCAGCAGGGTGCCCCCGATCCCGCCCTTGCCTCCCTTGAGCGCGGCACCGCCCAGGGCAGCCGCGGTGATCGCCTTGAGTTCGAGACCTTCGCTGCCGGACACCGGCTGTCCCGATCCGGTACGGGCCGTGAGCAGGATGCCGGCGATGGCGGCGACGACCCCGATGAGCGCGTAGACGCAGATCAGGTACTTGTTGATGCTGATGCCGGCGAGCCTGGCGGCGGTGTCGTTGCCGCCGATGGCGTACAGATTGCGCCCGATGTCGGTGTACTTGAGCAGCAGGTGGACGGTGACGGCCACGACGATCAGGATCCAGACCATGACCGGCAGACCGGCTATCTTGCCGCGCCCGAGGAAGATGAAGACGTCGTTGTTGAGGACATAGCCCTGGGCGCGCCCGTCGGAGAGGAGTTGGGCGAGCCCCTTGTACGCGGCGAGGCCGGCGAGCGTGGCGATCGTGGGGTTGACCCGGCCGTAGACGATCACGATGCCGTTCAGGGCGCCGATCAGCATCCCGACGCCGACGGCGGCGGCCATCCCGAGGAAGGCTCCCGACCCGGTGGCGGTGAAGGTCATGGCGCTGACCACGGAGGCGACGCCGACCTGCGATCCGACGGAGATGTCGAGGCCACCGCAGATGATGACCACGGTCTGGACGATCGCGAGCAGCCCGGTGATGGTCGCCGCCTCCGCGATGACCTGCATGTTCGACAGGCTCAGATAGTTCTCGTTGAGGACTCCGAAGAGGGCCAGGACGACGGCGAGCGCGCCGATCAGGCTGATGTTCTGTCCGCCCGTGCCGGCGAAGAGCTTCGGACGTCGCGCAGCGACGCCGTCGTCGGGGGACCCCTTCACAGCGGGGGAAGGGGTACGGGTGAGGGTCATGATGAGGCTCCGGGGGCGGGGCCGACGATGTCATCGGCCATGGCGAGTTGGAGGATGGACTCTTCGGTGGCATCACCGCGGTCGAGTTCGCCCGTGATCCGGCCGCCCTGCATGACGACGACGCGGTCGGCCAGGCCGAGGAGTTCGGGGAGCTCGGAGGAGATGACCAGCAACGCGACTCCCTCGGCGGCGAGATCGGCGATGATCCGGTAGATCTCGGCCTTCGCGCCCACGTCGATGCCGCGGGTCGGCTCGTCGAGGACCAGGACCTTCGGCTTGCGGGCGAGCCACCGGGCCAGGACCACCTTCTGCTGGTTGCCGCCCGAGAGTTTGCCCACCTCGTGGTCGATGGACGGGGCGCGCACCCGCAGCCGGTCGGTGTACTCCTGCGCGAGGCGGCGCTCCGCCGCGCGGCGGACGAAGCGGAAGCGCCGCAGCCGGTCCAGCACCACGAGCGAGGTGTTGTCCTTGATGGACTGCCGCAGGAACAACGCCTGGGCCTTGCGCTCCTCGGGCGCCAGCCCCAGCCCCGCCCTGATCACCTCGCCGGGCCGGCCGCTGCGCAGCGGCGTGCCGTCGAGGGCGACGCTGCCGCTGCGGATGGGGGCGTCCCCCGCGAGCGCGAGGGCGAGTTCCGAGCGGCCGGCCCCGATCAGGCCGGCGAGACCGACGACCTCGCCCGCCCGCACCTGGAGCGAGATGCCCGTGACATCGTCGGTCGTGAGGTCCTGGACGTCGAGGACCAGCCGGTCGACCGCCACGCGTTGGCGGACGAACGCGGCAGACAGATCGCGGCCCACCATCCGGCGCACCAGCTCGCTCTCGTCGGTGGCCGCGGCGTCCTGGACACCGACCAGGCTGCCGTCGCGCAGCACCGCGACGCGGTCGGCCAGCTGGAAGATCTCCTGCATGCGATGGGAGACGTAGACGAGGGCGATGCCCTCGTCGCGGAGCCGCCGGATCAGCGTGAACAGTGCGTCGACCTCGTGCTCCGACAGCGACGACGTCGGTTCGTCGAACGCGATCAGCCGCGCGGTCGTGCCGCCGGTCAGCGCACGCATGATCTCCACCAGCTGCCGCTGGGCGGGGGTGAGCTGCGAGCCGAGCAGGGCGGGGTCCAGGACATGGGCGAAGCCCAGCCGGTCCAGGTCGGCCCTGATGCGCCGGTTCAGCTCGGCCCGGTCCAGCAGCCGTCCGCGGGTGCGGGGGAGAGCGCCGGCGTAGACGTTCTCCGCCACGGAGACGTGGGGGATGATCTCGGGCTCCTGGGGGATGATCCGTATCCCGGCGGCCCGTGCGCGTGCGGGGGAGTCGAGCGCGACCGGCTCCCCGTTCACGACGACGCTCCCCTCCGTGGGCTGATGGTCACCGGTGAGGATCCTCAGGAGCGTGGACTTGCCGGCGCCGTTCTCACCCATCAGCGCGGTGATCCGGCCGGCGGGGAACTCGAGCGTGACGCCGCCGAGTGCCTGCACCGTGCCGAAGCGCTTGGTGACGCCCGAGACCGCCACGGGAATCGGGTGGGGCGCCGCCGGCAGCGGATGGCCGTGGGGCTCCGGCGCGTGGGCCGGGTCTTGCGCGGGGTTCATGGTCGGTTCACCTCGAAGGCACGGTGCAGGCAGGGGGCGTGGTGCGGTTCGCGGGCGGGTGCGGGAGATCGCCCGCGGGGGGCTGCTCAGCCGCAGGTGACTCCGGCGTCCTTCCATGACGTGTGGTCGACCATGGTGGTGGGGGCGAAGGCCTCGGCCGGGAACTCCTTGCCGTTCTTGAGCTTGTCGTACATGGTCTGGACGGCCAGGGCGCCGACGTCCTTGCCGTTGATGAAGAGCGCGGCCTTCATGCCGGTCGGCTTGTCGGACTGCCATTCCTTGCAGGCGAGGTAGGCGCCGAGCCCGACACCGATGACGTGGTCGGGGCCGATGCCCGCGTTGGCGAGCGCGGTGACGCCGCCCATGACGTTCTCGTCGTTGCAGCCCCAGACCACCCAGTTCCTGACGCCGGAGTTGGCGGTGATCGTCGCGGCGATCTTGTCCTGGGCGCCGGTGGGTGTGTTGTCGGTGGGGACGTCGATGTTCTTCACACCGGGAACGGCCGCCCGGAACGCCTTCTCGGCACCGGCGACCCGGTCGCCGCAGACGGTGACGTCCTGCTTCCACGCCGAGATGACCCGCGTCTCGGAGGCCTTCCATCCGGCCTTCACGTACTCCTCGGCGGCGCGCTTCCCGACCTCCTCGCCCATCTGGGAGCCGCTGAACCCGATCCGCGGCACGAGGTCACCCTTGCCGCAGGCGGCAGGGTCGGGGCCCGTGGCGCAGATCTGGTCGTCGGACGTCAGGAGGGCGACCCCGCCGTCCTTCGCGGTCTGTACGACCTGCGGGCCGACGGCCGGGTCGGGAACGACGATGACGACGCCGCTCGTCTTCTGCGCGATCGCCGACTGCACTTCACTGACGGTCTTGTTGGCGTCGTTGCCGAGGTTGACCACCTTGAGGCCGATGCCCAGCTCCTTCGCCTTCTCCTTCGCGCCGGCGGCCTCGCCGATGAAGTACTCCTGGTCGCCCTGCTTCTGCAGGTACGTGATCGAGAGGGCGCCGCCGGCCTTGGCCGCCGGACCGTCGGACGTGGCCTCCTTGCCCGAGGAACACGCGGTGCTCAGGCCGAGGGTCAGCAGCAGACCGGTGGCGGCGGCCGCGCGGCTGGGGGTGGAACGGAACATCGGGGGCTCCTAGGTGCTGACAGCGGCCTGCCGCCCGGCAGGCGCGCGGAGATCGGTACGGGAGGAGAGAAGGAAGACGCTGCGAGGGCTGGGAGAGCGCCTCGTCGGAGGAACCTGGATCCTGAGAATCAAACAGGTTCAAACGTTTAGCTACATAACACAACGCATGGATCGGGACGTCAAGAGGTGTGACGCGACGAGATGAGTCCGTTACCGCGACCGTCAATATCCAGCAATGGGCAATAAAAAGCCCCCAGTTCGCCTGGCCTGCCAACGACTTCGCGGGCGTGCCAGGTGAACCGGGGGTGCGACAATTTCGAACAGGGATGGGTGCGGTGAGCTAGTCGTTGACGCTGAACCCCTGGTCCTTGCCGTACTTGACGCTCGCGTCCTGCCAGGCCTTCAGGCCGTCGGTGAGGTTGGTGGAGGAGACGTATGCCTTGCCCACCGTGTCGTTGAAGACCGAGTTCGCGTACACCTGGAAGGGCAGGTAGGACCAGTCGGTGCTGACATTGCGGGCCGACTCGGCGAACACCTGGTTGGCCTTCTGCCCGCCGAAGTACGGGAACGGGGTGTCGAGGAACTTCTCGGACTCCAGATCGGCCCGGGTGGCTGGGAAGGCGCCCTCCGCGACGCGGGTGGTGGCACCGACGCCGGTGGTCGCGAACTCCGTGAAGGCATAGGCCAGTTCCTTGTTCTTGGCGGCCTTCGGTACGGCCAGCGAGCTGCCGCCGTTCTCCGCACTCGCCTTGTCGCCCTTCGTCCACTGCGGCAGCGGGGCGACGCGCCAGTCGCCCGATGCGGCCGCGACTCCGGAGGTGAGGTTGGCCGGCATCCAGGCACCGATGGACAGGGTGGCCAGGGATCCGTCGGCCAGGCCCTTGTACCAGGCGTCGCTCCAGGAGCTGATGGGTGCGACCAGCTTCTCGTCGAGGAGCTTCTGCCAGGTGGCGGTGTACTTCTTGGTGCCCGCGTCGCCGAAGTCGACGGTGACGTCGGTGCCGTCGGTCTTGTACGGGCGGCCGCCGGCCTGCCAGATGAGGCTCGTCGTGGCTCCGGCGTCACCGGTGTCGTTGGTGATGAAGATCTTGGGGTCGGCCTTGTGCAGGGTGCGGGCCGCCTCCACGTACGCGTCCCATGTCGTCGGCACTTCGATGTGGTGCTTGTCGAAGACCTTCTTGTTGTAGAAGAAGGCCATGGGGCCGGAGTCCATGGGCAGGGCGTAGACCGCCTTGTCCTGGGTGACCGCGTTCCATGGTCCGGGTGTGAACGTCTCGCCGAACTTCTGGGCGCCGTAGGGCGACAGGTCCTCGACGGACTTGGCGATGGCGAACTGCCCGAGGGCGTAGTACTCCACCTGCGCGACATCGGGGGCGCCGGATCCGGCCGCTATAGCGTTCTGCAGGGCGGTGTACTGCTTGTCGCCGGTGCCCGCGTTGACGAGCTCGACGTCGACGTTCGGGTACTTCTTCTCGAAGTCCTCCGCCACCTTCTTGAGCGTGGGTTCCCAGGCCCACACCGTGACCTTGCCGCCCTTCTCCAAGGCGGACTTGACGTCCTTCGGGGTTTTGCCCCCGTCGCCGTCCTCGGCGTCGGAGCCGCAGGCCGTGGCGGTCAGCGCGAGTGCGGAGGCCACGGCGAGCGCGCCGAGCAGTCTGCGGGTGGTGTGCGTTCTCATGGCTGTGCTCCTGGTCGGTGATGCGGGAGGAGTGGGAGGAGTGGGAGGAGAGGGCGGAGAAGGCGGAGAGGGGGGCGGTCTATTCCTTGACGCTGCCCGCGGCGAGGCCGGACTGCCAGAACCGCTGGAGCAGCAGGAAGATCACCACGATCGGCACGATCGTCAGCAGGGAGCCGGTGATGATGAGGTCGAAGACGGCCTCGCCACCGGCGGTCTGGGCCTGCGCGTTCCAGGCGCTGAGACCGAGGGTCAGCGGGTACCAGTCGGGATCCTTGATCATGATCAGCGGCAGGAAGTAGTTGTTCCAGGTCGCGACCATCGAGAACAGCAGAACGGTGACGGTGCCCGGCATCAGCAGCGGCAGCGCGATCGTGAAGAAGGTGCGCAGTTCCCCGGAGCCGTCCACGCGGGCCGCTTCCAGGAGTTCGGTGGGAATGGCCTCGGCGGCGAACACCCACATCAGGTAGAGGCCGAACGGCGAGATCAGGGACGGGATGATGACGGCCCACGGGGTGTTGGTGAGGCCCATCTTGCTGAACATCAGGAAGGTGGGGACGGCCAGCGCGGTGCCGGGGACCGCCACGGCCCCAAGGACGACGGCGAAGACCGCCTTGCGGCCGGGGAAGTTGAACTTGGCGAGCGCGTATCCGCCGAGAACGGCCAGGACGGTGGCTCCGCCGGCGCCCGCGGCGACGTAGAGGAGCGTATTGAGCAACCAGCGTACGAAGACCCCGTCGTCGTACGTGAGGGTGCGGGTGAGGTTGTCCCAGAGGTTGAAGTCGTCGGCGAACCAGAGGCCGAAGGAGTCGAGCAGTCCCTTCTGGTTCTTCGTGGAGTTGATGACGAGCCAGGCGAGCGGGAGCAGGGTGTAGACCAGGGCCAGACCGGTGACGAGCGTCAGCGGGAGGCTGGGCCGGGGGTTGAGCGGGGTGTGCGGGAGCCGCTTCCTGCGTCTCGGCGTGGTGGGCGCGGACGTGGTCGACGGAGCGCCGCCGGCGGGCTCGGCGGCTTCGGCCGCCGCCTCTGTGGTGAGGGGGGTGGTCATCGGCTCAGCCCTTCCGCATGCCGCGCAGCTGGACCGCGTAGGCGATGATCGCGGTGATCACGCCCATCACGATGGCCACGGTCGCCGCGTAGTTGTGCTGCTGGCCCGCGAAGGACAGCGAGTACGTGTAGAGGTTGGGGGTGAAATCGCTGGTGATGGCGTTGGGGGCGAGCTTCTGGAGGATGCTCGGCTCGTTGAACAGCTGGAAGCTGCCGATGATCGAGAAGATCGTGGCGATGACGAGGGCGCTGCGGATCGCCGGCAGTTTCACCGACGCCACGATGCGCCACTCGCCCGCCCCGTCGATCGCGGCGGCCTCGTAGAGCGAGCGCGGCACGACCTTGAGCGCGGAGTAGAAGATCAGCATGTTGTAGCCGACGAACTCCCAGGTCACGATGTTGCCGATGGCGGCCAGGACCAGGGAGGGGGAGAGCGGGTCGGGCAGGGTCACGCCGAGGGTCTCGTTGATGTTGCCGACGAGGCCGAACCGGGTGCCGTAGATGAAGCCCCAGATCAGGCTGGCCACGACGGCGGGCACCGCGTACGGGAGGAAGACCGAGACGCGGAAGAAGGCCGTGCCGTACAGCCGGCCGCTGTCGATCGCCAGGGCGATGAGCAACGCGATGCCGAGCATGATCGGCACCTGGACCAGGAGGAAGAGGCCCACCCGGGCCAGGCCCTCCCAGAACCGCGGGTCCGAGAGCGCCTCGCTGTAGTTGTCGAGGCCGACGAAGGACGTGCCCCCGATCAGCCGGTCCCGGAAGACGCTGAGGTACAGGGCGTATCCGATCGGGGCAAGGAACACGAGCCCGAAGACCGCGACGAACGGACCGACGAATCCCCAGCCGACGAAGGCCTCCTTCCGGCGACGGATAAGGGTTCGTCGGCGCGGCGGCGGGACCGCCTGCGCAGAGGTCGACAGGAGCGTCATGGTGCTTCCTTGCGTCGGTGACCGACTGGTCGGGAACGGGTCGGAGGGAGTGGGGGCCTTGAACGCAAGGCCGGGAAGGGGTCGCTCCGATGCTTGATGTTTACGTAATCATCGGTGTGCCCCGATGGTTGCATCACCGCCAGATGGGCGTCAAGCACGAGGAAGCAGCGATCAAACGCGATTTGGGGAAGAAGGCCGCGAGTTGCGCGCCCCGAGCACCGGCCGGGCAAGGCGGACCAGGTGGGCCCGTGAGGTGCCGCGGGGCACTACGGGACGGCCCGCGGGCGTGGAGGTCCCGGCCGCCGCGGGTGTCATGGCTGGTGGGAGGGGAGCGGCGCGGGGTGCGCCGGTCGGCCGGCCGCGTTCTCGGCGAGGAGCCGGTGGGTGCCGAAGCGAACGGCTCCCGGCCGGGCGGTACGCCGAATCGGGCCCGTCTCCCGGCCTGTGGTGGTGTGCCGAAGCGGCCGGCCTCCCCGCCTGTGGTGCTGCGCCGGGAGGCGGGCCGGAACGTGTCAGGCGGGCGGCGGTGGTGGTGCGGTGCTGGCCCGGACCACGAGGGTGGGTTCGACGGCGAGGCGCCGCGGACCGTTGTCGCGCCGTTCTATCTGCTCCAGCAGCAGGGTCACGCAGTGCCGGCCCACCACGTCGAAGTCCTGGTGGACCGTGGTCAGCGGCGGCTCGAAGAACGGTGCCTCGGGCACGTCGTCGAAGCCTGCCACGCTGATCTCGTCCGGCACGGACCGCCCCGCCTCGTGCATCGCCCGCAGGACCCCCAGCGCCATCTGGTCGTTCGCCGCGAAGACGGCCGTGGCTTCCGGCATCTGGGCCAGTGTCCGGCCGGCCAGGTAGCCCGATTCGGGGGTCCAGTCCCCGTACAGGGTCGGACGTACGGGCGCACCCGCCGCGACGAGTGTCCGTTCCCACGTCTCCGCACGCCGCCGGGCGGCGAAGGAGTCGCGCGGACCGCTGACGTGGTGCACGGTCCGATGGCCGAGCTCCAGCAGGTGGTTGACCATGCTCCGGGTGCCGCTGGCCTGGTCGAAGTCCACGTTCGGGTACTGGTGCCCCGTGTCGCCGTCGGCGACCACCACCGGCATGGTGGGTGGCAGGTGCAGCGACGGCGTGTCGAGCATCTGCGACTCCACCAGCACGATGCCGTCGACGGACTGCAGCATGAGATGACGGAAGGCCTGGCGCACGGCAGCCTCGGTCTGCGCCCGGATGCCCATGAAGTTGACGGAGAAACCCGCCTCGCGGGCCGCGTCCGCGATGGCGCCGAGCGTACGGGCGTTGCCATGTGCGCCCACGTCGAAGCTGACGACGCCGATCGCCCCGAACTTGCCCGTGACCAGCGCGCGTGCCGCCGCGTTGGGGCGGTAGCCGAGCTCCTGCATCGCGGCCAGAACCCTTGCGCGCGTCGTCTCGTCGACGTTGTCGTGGTTGTTGGCCACGCGGGAGACCGTCTGTGACGAGACGCCTGCGCGTGCCGCGACCTCCGCCATCGAGGGCCACTTCCGCGGCGGGCGGGAGCGGGGCGTCCTTGTTGCCTTGTCCGCCACCTTCGACCGCTCCTTCGCAGAGGACTCTGAGGGCGCGCGCAGGCTGCGGCCCGTGCATGCATGTTGACGCAAACAGGCCCCCGGGTCAAAAGGTGCTCGCTTTGGTCCGACTCCTTGACAGGCCTCCGCGGCGCTTCCACACTTCCGGTTAACACCGTGTTTACGAAAACATTGCGTAGGTAGCGGTGCTCTGCACGGCCTGAAGGGCCGTCCCCCCACCCCGTCGCTCCGTGCTTCCGCGGCGGCCGTCTGCCGCGCCGACCGCGCGGACAAGTCCGACAAGAGACCATGAGGTGTCGCGCCATGCGACTGACGATCTCCAGGACGGCGGCATTGATCTGCGCCCTCCTCTTCTCCCTGCTCACCACCGGCGGCACGGCCCACGCGGCCCCGGTGACCCTCGCCAACGGCACACAGTTCACTGATCCCGCCGGCAACCCCGTACACGCGCACGGCGGCGGTGTGATCAAGGTCGGGCAGTACTACTACTGGTTCGGAGAGGACCGCAACACCGACAACACCTTCCGGTACGTCTCCGCATACCGTTCCACGGACCTGAAGTCCTGGGAGTTCCGCAACCACGTCCTGACCGAGGCCACCGATCCGGAGCTCGACTGGGCCAACATCGAGCGGCCCAAGGTCATGTACAACGAATCCACCAAGCAGTTCGTGATGTGGATGCACAAGGAGAACGGCTCCGACTACGGCGAGGCGCGGGCCGCCGTGGCGGTTTCCTCCACGGTGGACGGCAACTACGCCTGGCGCGGCAGCTTCCGGCCGCTCGGTCACATGTCCCGCGACATCACGACCTTCGTCGACACCGACGGCACCGGCTACATGGTCTCCGCGGCCAACGAGAACGCCGACCTGCACGTCTACCGTCTGACCGCGGACTACACCGCGGTGGAGTCGCAGGTCCAGAAGCTGTGGCCGGGTCAGTGGCGTGAGGCGCCCGCCATGTTCAAGCGGGACGGCGTGTACTTCCTCCTGACCTCCGGCGCCACGGGCTGGGCCCCGAACCAGCAGAAGTACGCCACCGCCGACAGCATCACCGGTTCCTGGACAGATCTGAAGGATGTCGGGGACCCGACGACCTACCGGAGCCAGACCGCCTTCGTCCTCCCCGTCCAGGGCACCCAGGGCACCTCGTTCCTCTACATGGGAGACCGTTGGGGCAACTCCATGGGCGGCATGGTCAATGACTCCCAGTACGTCTGGCTTCCGCTCACCTTCCCCACCCGCACCACCATGAAGATGGACTACTCCCCGCAGATCACCGTCGACACCGCTGCGGGAACCGTGAGCGGAATGAACGTGCCGTGGGAGACCCTGACCGCCCGCAACAGCGGCAAGTGCGCCGACGTGGCGAACTTCGACTCCGCGGACGGCACGCAGGTGATCCAGTGGGGCTGCGGCGGCGGCGTGAACCAGAACTTCTGGATCAAGAAGCTGAGCAGCGGCTACGTCCAGATCATGGCCCGGCACAGCGGGAAGTGCCTCGGTGTCGCCGGCGCCTCGGCCGCGAACGGCGCGCTCGCCGTCCAGAACACCTGTGACGGCTCCGCCTCCCAGCAGTGGAAGGTCCGGACGACCGACGCCGCCGACCACGTCGAGTTCGTCGCCCGGCACAGCGGCAAGTGCCTCGACGTCGTCAACCAGTCGACGGCCGACGGAACGGCCCTGGAGCAGTGGACCTGTAACGCGGGCGACAACCAGAAGTGGCGGCGGTCCGCGGCCTGAAGCCGTCCTCCGCGTCCGGCAACCGCCCCCGCACCACACGTTATTGCGCCTCCTGGCCCCGGCCGGGAGGCGCAATGACGGAACAACCCGATCGACCCCACCCCACGTGAAGGAGTACGCGTGTTCTGCATCCGCAGCCGACCGGCGTCGCGTCGGAGCCGTACACCCAGGAGCCTGGCCGCCCTCGGGGCCGCCGCGGCCCTCGTCGCGACAGCCGTCACAGCCGCCGGCTCCGGTTCGGCGCCGGCGAGCGCCGCGGAAGGCCCCGCCGCGGCGCTGACCGTACGCCTCGACCCCAGCTACCAGCACCCTGCCTTCGAAGGCTGGGGAACCGCCCTCGCCTGGTTCGCCAACGTCACCGGAGGCTGGCCGGACGCACAGCGCAACGCGCTCGCCGACGCGCTCTATGGTGCCGACGGCCTGGGCTTCACGATCGCCCGCTACAACATCGGCGGTGGCGACAGCCCGGAGACCACCCCGTACATGAGGCCCGGCGCGGCCGTTCCCGGCTACTGGAACCGCCCCGGCCCGGAGGCGCCCGACTGGTGGGATCCGAACCGCGCCGACCACTGGAATCCCGGCGCCGACGCCAGCCAGTGCTGGTGGCTCACCGCAGCCAAGGCCCGCGGGGCCAAGACGTTCGAGGCGTTCTCCAACTCCGCTCCGTACTTCATGACCAACAGCGGGCTGGTCTCCGGCGCCGCCAACGGCCGGCAGGACAACCTCAGGGCCGACCAGTACGACCGCTTCGCCGCCTATCTCACCGGCGCCCTCCAACGTGCCCAGTCCGCCTCCGGAGTCACCTTCGACTCCGTCTCACCCGTCAACGAGCCCGACACGGACTACTGGCACGCGGGCGGCCGCCAGGAGGGCTCGCACTGGGACCCGGCCTCCCAGGCCCGCATGATCACGACCCTGCGCGCCGCCCTCGACGCCAAGGGCGTGAAGACCCCGATCGCCGCCATGGACGAGACGAACCCGGAGAAGTTCCGCTCCGACTGGGAGTCGTACGCCCCCGAGGTCCGCGCGGCCGTCGGCCGGCTCAACACGCACACCTACGGGACGAACGGCCGCACCGGAGCCCGGGACACGGCCAAGGGCGAGGCCGCGCCGCTGTGGATGTCCGAGGTGGACACCGGCGGCAGCGCCCCGCAGAGCTTCACCGACATGAGCCCCGCTCTCGACCTCGCCCGGCACATCAACGACGACATCCGGGAGCTGGAGCCGAGCGCCTGGGTCCTGTGGCAGGCCGTCGAGGACTACGAGAACATGACGCCCGGCCACGAGAACTCGAACTGGGGCCTCATACAGACCGACTTCACCCCCGAGAACGCGGCCACGGAGCCTCTCCGCAAGAACAAGAAGTACTGGGCGATGGCGAACTACAGCCGATTCGTACGCCCCGGCGCGCGCATCGTGGACACGGACGACCCGCAGACCCTGGCCGCGGTACGGCCGGGCGGGGACGGCGTGGTGGTCGTGCCCGTGGCCACCGTCAACGGCACGAGCGCGCCCGTCCAGCGGACGTCCGCACCCGCGGACACCGCGCAGCAGTGGACCTTCACCAAACTGTCGGCCACCGACTGGAGCAGCACCGCCGCCTACCGCGTCACCAACGCGAAGACCGGCAAGGCCCTCGCCGTCTCGGGCGGCACGCTCACCTTCGCCGCACCCGGCGCGTCCACCGCACAGCAGTGGATCCGCTCGACCACGGGCGACGGCCACCACACCCTGGTCAACGCGGCAAGCGGCACGCTCCTGGACGTCACCGGCGCCTCCACCGATGACGGAGCGCCGGTCGGCGTCTACCGGCCGACCGCCGGGGCCAACCAGTCCTGGACCTTCCCGGTCGCGGCGGCGGACACCTGGAAGACCCTGGCCTTCCGGCACAGCTCCCGGTGCCTCGACGTCAGCGGCGCGGGCTCCGGCGACGGGGCGGCCGTCGTCCAGTACGGCTGCAACGCCGGCACGAACCAGCAGTGGTCCCTCCGCTCCACCGGCAACGGATACGTCAACGTGGTCGCGCGCCACAGCGGCAAGTGCCTGGACGTGAGCGACGTCTCCACGGCCGACGGCGCGGTCGTCCTCCAGTACGCGTGCAACGGCGGTCGCAACCAGGAGTGGGCGGTACGGGGCACGGGCGACGGGTACCTCACGCTCACGGCCCGGCACAGCGCCAAGTGCCTGGGGGTGGACGGCGCCGCCACCACGGACGGTGCGGCCGTCGTGCAGCGCGCCTGTGACGGCACCGGGGCGCAGCAACTGCGCCTGGGCTGACGCGGAAAGAGGGTGGGCCCGGTCCACGTACCGGGCCCACCCGCACGTCCGCGTACCGTCGGTGACTACTCCTCCGTGGGTCCCAGGTCGGGTGTCGGACGGAGCTCGGCCGTCCGGGCCCGGTGCGCCGCGTGGAGCTCCAGCACGACGACCTCGTTGGCTCCGGCGCGCAGCACCGGAGCGGGGACGTACAAGGACCGCTGCGGGCCGCGGGACCAGTAGCGGCCGAGCGCGAAGCCGTTGACCCAGGCGTTGCCCTTGGTCCAGCCGTCGAGGTGGAGGAAGGTGTCGGCCGGGGCGGTCACCTCGAATACGCCCCGGTGGAAGGCCGGTCCGACGGGGGCGGCGGCCGCGGGGGAGAAGGGGAGGTCCGCCAGGTCCGCGAGAGGGAGGGGACGGCTGGTCCATCCCGCGAGCTCGGCACCGTCGAGGAGAACCTTGCCGAGCAGGCCCTTGCGGTCGTGGATGCCCGGCCCGTAGTTCACCCGTCCCTGGTTCTCGACGAGGACGGTGAGGGTGCTGCCGGCCCGGGGAACCGTGAAGGCCATGACGTGTTCGTGGTTCTCGCGCTCCAGGACACCCACGGGCTGCCCGTCGACGAAGAACTGGGCACGGTCGCGGACCTGTTCGACCTCCAGAAGGGCCGGGCCCCTGAGCGACAGGGTCGTCTCGTACAGGACGAAACCGAAGTCCTGTTCCAGCTCCTCCATGGTGAGGGGGCGTTGCGCCTCGACGGCCGCCCCGAGCACGGCGGCGTGCGGCAGCAGTGCGGCGGTCTCGGTGAGGGACACGGTCCGCGGGGCGAGTCTGGGGCCGGGCGCGGGGGCGGGACTGTCCGGCACGGGAGCGTACTTGGCGATCACCTCGCGAAAGGCGGTGAACTTCTCCGTGGGGTCGCCGGCTTCGTCGAGCGGGGCGTCGTAGTCGTACGACGTGACGGTGGGACGGTAGGTGTGCTTGTCGTTGGCGCCGTTGGTGAAGCCGAAGTTGGTGCCGCCGTGGAACATGTAGAAATTCACCGAAGCCCCGGTGGCCAGGAGTTCGTCCAGCTCCCGCGCCGCGTGGCCGGCGTCGCGCACGACGTGGTGGGCTCCCCAGCGGTCGAACCAGCCGATCCAGAATTCGGTGCACATCAGCGGTCCCTCGGGCTGGTGGGCCCTCAGTGCGGCCAGGCCGTCACCGGAGCGGCTGCCGAAGTTGGCCGTGGCGAGGACGCCGGGCAGCGCGCCGCGTTGAAGGTCCGCCGGCTGGTCGCAGGTGAAGAGCGGGACGTCGACACCGCAGCGGCGCAGCGTGGCGGCGAGGTGCTCCAGATAGGCGGTGTCGTCGCCGTAGGCCCCGTACTCGTTCTCCACCTGCACGGCCAGGACGGGGCCGCCCCGGGACGCCAGGTACGGCCGGAGCGGCGTGAGCAGCCGGTCGAAGTAGTCGTCGACCGCGGCGAGGAACCGGGGATCGCGGGAGCGGAGCCGTATGTCAGGTTCGGCGAGCAGCCAGGACGGGAGGCCGCCGCCCTCCCACTCGGCGCAGATGTACGGGCCGGGCCGGAGCAGCACGTGCAGTCCCTCCGCGGCCGCGAGGTCGAGGAACCGGGGCAGGTCGAGGCCGCCGTCGAGGCTGAAGCTGTCGGGTCGCGGCTGGTGCAGGTTCCAGGGCACGTAGGTCTCGACGGTGTTGAGGCCCATGAGCCTGGCCTTGCGCAGCCGGTCCGCCCACTGCTCGGGGTGCGTACGGAAGTAGTGCATCCCGCCGGACAGGAGCCGGAACGGTTCGCCGTCGAGAGTGAAGCCGCCGCCGTCGATCTGGAGAAGAGGCATGTACGGGTGCTCCTGTGCTGGGGTGAGTGCGTTGTAGCGGTGTCGAGAGCCTGCCATGGTCATGTTTGCGTAAACATCACCGCTGTGGCAAGTGCTCGACCAGATCCGATCCGTCCTGGCGGGGAATTTGGGAGCGCGACCACGGTGTGCCGCACGATTGCTGAGGAGTTTGTTCGTCCGAGAGGGATGTTTACGTGATCGCGGTGCTGTGTGTCTGTGTGCTTCCAGGCCACACCCCCCGCGAGGCGCCTGGGGTGCATCGAAGGGTGCACGTCCCTTAAGTTCCCCAGGAATTAACAAGACTGCACAAATATTGAGGCGTTGTCGTGGTGCGTGCTGCACCGGCCCGGCAATACAACGGAGTCGATTCGCGCCCCGCATATTTACGTTCTCAGCAGGCAGGGCTGGCCGACCAGAGCCGCAACGTGACCCCGCCCGCCGCTCAGCAGCCTCGGCGCTTCCCCGCTGCATCGCCGACGTCTTCCCCGCCGCCGGCCTGGCCCCGGCCGCGCTCACCGGTGCCGGCACGACGATCACGAACGACCTCTGCCACGGTGAGGCCTGGACGGTCGATCTGAAGAACCTCGACAAGTCCGCGCGCGCCGACCTGATCCTGGAGGTCTCCGCGTGGAGCGACGCGATGGACGGCGTCACACGGCCCTCGGGCACGATGCCCGGTCTGCCGGCGTGGACCTGGGCCCCGCAGTGCGAAGCCGTCTGGCGCTGACCGCCATGGAGGAGCGGGGCCGGCCCGCCACGGAAGGTGTGTGCATGCGCCATCGCCGGTGTGCCGGAGGGAAGCAGCCGGGATTCCGTGCGGAGCGGGCTCTTTGCCCGGCTTCCGTGGTAGACCGGAAATCTCACGCGACGCGAACAGGGAGGGCACCGCCCATGGGCCGGCCGACGATGCCAGCACCTCTGCCGAAAGACACGAAGGTCCTGTCCATCGGGGTGCATCCGCGTGCGCTCGACTACAGCCGGATGCCCGGGGGCATCGACGAGGCGGCGCTCACCGCCCGGGTCGAAGCCGGGAACGCGGCGCTGCGCGAGTCAGGGTTCGATGTCGTCGCGTGCCTGATCGATACCTCCCCCGACCAGGCCGAGGCGACCGTGCGGGAGCACCTGGGCCGGCATGCGTTCGGCTTGGCGATGATCGGCGGTGGCGTACGCATGCTGCCGGAGAACACCCTGCTGTTCGAGCGACTGCTGAACGTCCTCACCGAGGCCTCGCCCGGGATCCGGCTGTGCTTCAACACGGCGCCGGAGAACACGGTCGAGGCGCTGAGGCGGTGGGTCCGGCCGTGATCGGTCGGACCGCCGGCTCGTGAGCCCCGCTGAGCTCGCGAACGAGCGCTGAGGCGAAGCGAGGGTACGGGACGGACGCGCACCGCACCGTGAGGGAGCCGCCCGACCGGCTTCTCCCGGACCCGTGGCGTGTACGGCTGCCGTCTCCACAGGTCTCGCGCACCGCGTCGCCGACCCGGGCGCGTGCCCGGTACACACACAAGGCAGGATCAACCCCGGAAGCCGCTGCCGTCCGGGCCCGGTCCCGTCCCCGCTCATGTCCAGGAGGACCGCATGACACTCGACGTCCCCGCGCTCCGCGCACAGATTCCGGCCCTGTCGGCAGGGTCGGCCCGCTTCGACGCACCGGGTGGCACCCAGACCCCGCAGCCGGTGATCGACGCGATCGTGGAGGCCCTGTCCCGTCCGCTCGCCGTACGGGGTACGCAGAACGAGGGCGAACGGAACGCGGAGGCGATCGTGGCCGGGGCGCGGGCGGCGCTCGCGGACCTGGTGGGGGCGGAGCCGCGTGGCATCGTGTTCGGACGCAGTTCCACCCAGCTCACGTACGACCTGGCGCGGACCCTGGCCAAGGGCTGGGGACCGGGGGACGAGGTGGTCGTCAGCCGGCTCGACCACGACGCCAACATCCGTCCCTGGGTGCAGGCGGCGCAGGCCGTCGGCGCGACGGTCCGGTGGGTCGACTTCGAGCCGGACAGCGGGGAACTGCCGCCCGCCCGGTTCGACGGGGTACTGTCCGCGCGGACCCGCCTGGTGGCGGTCACCGGAGCGTCCAACCTCATCGGGACCCGTCCCGACCTGCCCGCGATCGCGGAGCTCGTCCACCGGGCGGGCGCCCTGCTGCACGTGGACGCCGTGCACCTGGCGGCCCACGGCTCCGTCCGCCTGGACACGCTCGGCGCCGACTTCCTCGTCTGCTCCCCGTACAAGTTCCTCGGCCCGCACATGGGCGTGCTGGCGAGCCGCCCCGAACTGCTGGAGACCCTGCGGCCCGACAAGCTGCTGCCGTCGACCGACGCGGTCCCGGAGCGGCTGGAACTGGGCACCCTGCCGTACGAGTTCCTGGCCGCGGCCCGGGCCGCGGTGGACTTCCTCGCCTCGCTGGCACCGGGCGTCGACGGCACCCGCCGGGAGCGGCTGGCCGCGGCGTTCGAGGAGATCGAGGCCCATGAGGACGCCCTGCGGGTCCGGATCGAGAAGGGTCTGTCCGCTCTCGACGGCATCGTCGTGCACTCGCGTGCGGCCCGGCGCACCCCGACGCTGCTGGTGACCTTCCGGGGCAGGTCGGCGGCGGACGCGTCACGGTTCCTGGCGGCGCGCGGGGTCGACGCGCCGGCGGGCTCGTTCTACGCCCTGGAGGCCTCCCGCCACCTGGGGCTGGGCGACGCGGGAGGGCTGCGGATCGGCTTGGCCCCGTACAACAGCGAGGAGGACGCCGACCGGCTGCTGGAGGGTGTGGCCGCCTTCCTCGCACAGACCCCGCGCGACTGACCGGGAGCGGCCCGCCGGGGCTCCGTCCGACCGTCTCCGGCTCCTTCAGCCCGAGGCGCGGTGGGAGGTCCGCGGCGCGGGCGCCGGTGCGGGGGCCTGCGCGGCGCGGGTCACGTCCGATACCAGCTCGACCACATCGGGCCCGTACGCCTGCGAGTTGACCACCTTCAGCAGCAGGCAGAAGGTGTTGTTGCCGTGTTTACGGGCGAGGCGCTCGTAGTTGCGGGCCAGATAGCGGGAGGCCGCCTGGTTGGTGATGGCCTGCTGCCCGCAGAACAGGAAGACCGGGCGCGCTTCCTGACCTGCCGTCAGCCGGGCCAGGATCACGTACTCGGCGACGCCCTTCTCCACCCGGTAGCGTTCCGAGCCGATCTGGAAGGCATTGCGGTCCGGGCCCGGCTCGGCGTCCGTGTTGATCTTCACTCCGGGCAGCAGCGAGTGCAGGTGCGCGGCCATCCGGCGGTTGGAGACGGGGCCGCCGACGCAGAACTCGGTCCGCTCGCCGAACCCTTGCTGGGCGATGTCGTGCGCCAGGATCTGGGCATGCGCCGAACAGTCCTTGATCAGCGCGGAGAGCTCCAGCAGGGCGAAGACGTCGTGCCGGTGGACGGCGCCGTCACCGCCCGCGTCGCGGTTGACGACGAGCAGGCACTCCGAGTTGCCGGGCAGCCCGAAGAACGCCTGCTTGCGGCGGAGCTTGCGGCGCCAGATATAGGTGCGCGCGAGCCAGCCGAGGGTGGCGCTGAGGCCGACGGCTATCACGCCCAGCACGATGTTGCGTACGTCGTCAGTCATGGGCGGGCATGTTAGCGGGCATTCGGCCTCAAGTTCGAGGCGGTCCTGACGGGGCTGCCGGAGCGGCGTTACCCTGCGCGGACAATCCTTCACTGGAGGTGCGCATGAGGCGTTCCGTTGCGCGGAATGTGTCGTTATCAGGTGTTCTCGCCGTTGTGGTGACGGTCGGGGCAGCAGCCCCGTCCTCCTCCGCGCCACCGGTCCCACCGCCCGCGAAGTCACCCGTGGCGGCCGGATACGGGGGAGCGGTCTCCAGCGTCGACGCCGATGCGACGGCCGCGGGCATCGAGGTGCTCCGCAAGGGCGGCAACGCGGTGGACGCGGCCGTCGCGACCGCGGCGGCGCTCGGGGTGACCGAACCGTACTCGGCAGGGCTGGGCGGGGGCGGGTACTTCGTGCACTACGACGCCCGCACCCGCACCGTGGAGACGATCGACGGCCGCGAGACCGCGCCGCGCAGCGCGGACTCCTCGCTCTTCCTGGAGAACGGGAAGCCCATCGCCTTCGAGTCCGCCGTCACCAGCGGCCTCGGGGTCGGCACCCCGGGCACGCCCGCCACCTGGGACGCCGCTCTCGACGCGTGGGGCAGCAAGTCGCTCCGGCAGGTTCTGAAACCGGCCGAGAAGCTGGCCCGTGACGGATTCGTCGTCGATGGCACGTTCCGCTCGCAGACCGCGGGCAACCAGGCCAGGTTCGCCGACTTCCCCGCCACCCGGAAGCTCTTCCTGCCCGGCGGCACCCTCCCCGAGGTCGGCTCCGTCTTCAAGAACCCCGACCTGGCGCGTACGTACGAGGAGGTCGGCCGCAAGGGGGTCGACGCGCTGTACCGGGGCAAGCTGGCCGACGACATCGTGCGGACCGTACGCAACCCGCCCGTCGACCCCGCGTCGGCCCGGGTGGTACGTCCGGGCGACCTGACCGCGAAGGACCTGCGTTCCTACCGGGCGCTGCGGCAGGCACCCACGAAGGCCGGCTATCGGGGGCTCGACGTCTACGGGATGGCGCCGTCGTCGTCCGGTGGTACGACGGTGGGCGAGGCTCTCAACATCCTTGAGTCCACCGACCTTTCGAAGGCGAGCCAGGCGCAGTACCTGCACCGCTACATCGAAGCGAGCCGCATCGCCTTCGCGGACCGCGGGCGCTGGGTCGGCGATCCGGCGTTCGAGGACGTGCCGACGAAGGAACTCCTCAGTCAGCGGTTCGCCGACTCGCGGGAGTGTCTGATCAGGGACGACGCGGTGCTCACCAGCCCCCTCGCCCCGGGCGACCCGCGTCACCCCGGCGACTGCGCCGGTACGGGGACAGCCGCGCCGACGACGTACGAGGGCGAGAACACCACGCACCTCACGACCGCTGACAAGTGGGGCAACGTCGTCGCGTACACCTTGACGATCGAGCAGACCGGCGGCAGCGGCATCACGGTGCCGGGGCGCGGATTCCTGCTCAACAACGAGCTGACGGACTTCTCGTTCGCGCCGGCCGATCCGGCCGTCCACGACCCGAACCTGCCGGGTCCGGGCAAGCGGCCCCGATCGTCGATCTCCCCGACCATCGTGCTGAAGCACGGCGAGCCGGTGCTGGCCCTGGGGTCGCCCGGCGGCGCCACGATCATCACCACCGTGCTCCAGTCGCTGATCGGCACGGTCGACCGGGGCCTGCCGCTGGTGGACGCCATCGCGGCGCCCCGCGCCAGCCAGCGCAACGCGGCGGCCACGGAGCTCGAACCGGGCCTGTGGAACAGCCCGGTCCGGGCCCGACTGGAAGCTCTGGGGCACGTCTTCAAGCCCAACCCGGAGATCGGCGCGGCGACGGGCGTGCAGCGGCTGCCGGACGGGCGTTGGCTGGCCGCGGCCGAGACGGAGCGGCGCGGCGGCGGTTCGGCCATGGTGGTGAGGCCGTCGCGTCAGGGAGGTGGCGACGAGTCGGTAGTGACGACGAGTCGGTAGCGACGAAGCGTCACCAATGACGTTGCGTCAGTAGCGGTACAGGCGGGGTCGGTCGGGCGCGGGTGATGTGCGCCGGACCGGCCCCGCAGCCTCGACGGGGGCATGCAGGGGGGCGTCTTGGCTGATCTCAGCAAGGGAAAGACTCCTCACAGAAGGGCACCCACACGGTGCGTATGCGAACGCTTGCCCTCGCCACGGTCTCCGGCGCCGCGCTGCTCGCGGCCGGATCCCTGACGCCCGCGGCCCGGGGCGGTTCGGTCCTGCGGTCCGACGTGTTCACGCCTGCGCCGACAGCGCGTCCGGTGGTGGTGGACCTCACTCCCGCCGCCTATGCCCGYCCGGCAKCCGCTGCGGCCGGGACCGCCTCGCCCCACTCTGCGGGCGACCCCGCCCCTGCCGCTGACACCGCTGCGGCCGGGACCGCCTCGCCCCACCCTGCCGGCGGCGCCGCTCCTGCCGATGCCGGCGAAGGTGCCGTGGGCGCGGCCGAGTTGCTGGCCAAGGTCGCCGCGTGCAAGCCGGTCTCGAACGGCTCCTACCGTACGGACGAGAGTGCCTCGCCCTCCGTTCCGGTGTGCGGCATGAACGGAGCCGTCTTCTGGAAGGCCGACCTGGACATCGACTGCGACGGCCAGGTGACCAAGGCCTGCAACGTGGACACCGATCCGTGGTTCCAGGGCGACACCGCGTTCCACACCTCCGGCGACCGGCCGCTGAACGCGGAGGAACTCCCGTACGTCGTGGTGCCGAGCCGCAGCTCCCTCTGGGACTTCAGCGACTCGGGGATCAAGGGCGGCGGTGTCGTCGCCGTCGTCCACGCGGGAAAGGTGGAGTACGCCGTCGTCGGCGACACCGGACCCGCCGGGATCATCGGTGAGGCCTCCTACGCCACCGCCGAGGCGCTCGGGATCAAC
Source organism: Streptomyces sp. OR43 (assembly GCF_008042275.1). GTDB lineage: Bacteria > Actinomycetota > Actinomycetes > Streptomycetales > Streptomycetaceae > Streptomyces. Next base: position 4,493,100 of record NZ_RDBK01000043.1, read on the forward strand.
CCGGACCCGAAGGCCGGCGGCGTGGATTCCGGCGTCACGTACATCCTGTTCAAGGACTCCGTCGTCTCGCCGATCGAGAGCCACAGCGCGGCGGTGACCGCCGGGGAAGGCCTTGCTCGGGCGTTCCTCCGCGACAACTGACGAGGGTGGCCCGTTCCCTCAGAGGGCCGTCAGGATCCGGGGGCCGTCGTCCGTGATGGCCACCGTGTGCTCGGCGTGCGCGGCCCGGCTGCCGTCGTTCGTACGCAGCGTCCAGCCGTCCCGGTCCGGGTGGTATCCGTCCCGGCCGCTGCCGATCAGCATCGGCTCGATGGCCAGCACCATGCCGTGCCGCAGCGGCATTCCGCGGCCGGGCCGTCCCTCGTTGGGGACGCCCGGGTCCTCGTGCATGGACCGGCCGATGCCGTGGCCGCCGAATCCGTCCGGGATGCCGTAGCCGGCCGTGCGGCAGACCGTGCCGATCGCGTGCGCGATGTCACCGATCCGGTTGCCGACGACGGCCGCCGCGATGCCCGCCTCCAGCGCCTCGAAGGCCGTGTCGACGAGACGGGTGTCCTCGGGCCGGGCGCGGCCGACGATGAAGCTGATCGCCGAGTCCCCGCACCAGCCGTCAAGCGTCGCGCCCGCGTCGATGCTCACCAGATCGCCGTCACGCAGCCGCAGGTCGTTCGGGATGCCGTGCACGATCGCGTCGTTCACGGAGGCGCAGATCACGCCGGGGAAGGGGGTCGGCGCGAAATGCGGCCGGTAGTTCAGGAACGGCGATCCGGCGCCGGCCTCGCGCAGGACCCCGTGGGCCACTTCGTCGAGTTCGCGGAGTGATACGCCGACGGTCGCCGCCTCCCGCGCGGCCGTCAGCAACTGCGCCACGACGCGGCCGGCCTCGCGCATGGCTTCGATCGATGTGTCTGTCTTGAGCTGCACCATGCCAATTACTATACCGGTCCGAGCGGTATTAGAATGACGGCATGGTTCGAACTCCTCTCACCCCCGAAGAGCGCCTGCGCGGCGAACGGCTCGGCCGGCTGCTCCGTGAGGCGCGCGGTCGCCGCAGCATGGCCGACATCGCAGGATGCGCCGGAATCTCGGCCGAGACGCTGCGCAAGATCGAGACCGGCCGGGCGCCGACTCCGGCCTTCTTCACCGTCGCGGCACTCGCCGGGGCGCTCGGCATGTCCATGGACGAACTCCTTGCGCGGTGCGCCCCGGAGCCGGAGATCGTTCCACTCGCCGGGTAACGGGGCGAAGGGCGGGGGCCCTGAGTAGGGTTGGGGCATGAGCCTCCAGGACTTCGCCCGCAGCGAGTACGTCAGCCTCACCACCTACCGGAAGGACGGCACTCCGGTCGCCACGCCGGTCTGGGCCGCGGCTGACGGGAACGAGCTCTTCGTCTGGACCAAGAGTGACTCGTGGAAGGTCAAGCGGCTGCGCAACGACAGCCGCGTCCGCGTCACCGTCTGTGATGTGCGCGGCCGGATCGCAGAAGGCGCGCCGAGCGCCGAGGGGACCGGCAGGCTGCTCGACGAGCAGGGTACGACCGGTGTGCGCAAGGCCATCGCCCGGAAGTACACCTGGAAGTACTGGCTCCTCGACTACCCGGCGATGATCGTCCGGCTCGGCAAGCGGCCGCAGACCGGGATCGCCATCTCCTTCTGAGCCCGCGGCCGGTGCGTCGGGGGCGCTTGAGTCCCGGCCCGTGCGTCGGGGGCGCTCGAAACCCGGCCGGTGCGTCAGGGGCGCTCGCGTCAACTTCCGCGCTCCTCCCGGACCTTGGTCGAAAAATGCGCGTAGCCGTCCCGTAACACGACTGCGGTCGAATGCCTGCGGACTGGAAGGTTCCAGCCGACGGCGGCCGAGGGCGACGATGACGGTGCATCAGCATGCTGTGTCCATAGGGGAGTTCGCACACCATCTGCGGGAGGTGGCGGCGCTGCTCGATCCCGCGCGGGGTTGGTACGGAGTCTTCTGCCGACGGGACCCCGAGGGGATGCGGGCCTGTCTGTCCGGGGCCGAGATCCCGCCCTGGGACGTCATGGAGTCGCTCTTCGCGGACCTCGCCGCGGTGCGTGGCGCCGCGTTCGCGGAGCGCGCCTCGGTGCGGGCGGCCGAGCTCTACGCCGCCTCCGCCGCCACCCATGACCGCCGCCCCGGCGGGCAGCGTCAGCTCGTGGAGCGCCTGGAGCTGATGCTGCGGGAACAGGCGAACGCGGCCGGGCGGCTGAACGCGGCCCGGACGGGCGGCGAGGCGGGCGGGGCGGACGCGGAGGCGGTCGCCTGGGCCCGCGACGACCACGCCCGGGCGTCGGCCCGCTGCATGGAGCTGCGCAGAAGACTGGCGGCGGTCTCGGCGCCGCCGGACTGGTTCCGCGCGGAAGGGGCACCGGTGCCGGAGTCACCGGACTCCCCGGTCACGGCCCCGCCACAGCAGCCCGTGGGCGTACGTGAGGGCGCCGAACCGTCGCCGGTGCGCCTCGCGGGCGGGCGGTCCCGTACGAAGCCGCGGGGCGCGCGATTCGCCGGGCTGGAGGTCGAGGAGGAGGCCCCGGTGGCCGCTGCCCCCGTCCTGCCGGTCCCGCCCGTGGCGGCCGCCCAGCCACGCGGCGCCCGATTCGGCGGTGCTCCCCGCACGGAGAGCGACCCGTCGCCTGCCCCGGCGGCTCAGGACCAGGCCGCGCTGCAGTCCGTGCGCGCCACGGTCGCGACCCTGGTCCGGCTGCGGACGGAGGGGCTCAGCGGCGAGGCCCACGGCGTGCTCTGCGAGGCGGCGGGCCGGCCCGCGGAACTGTTGCCGGTCCTGGCCGTCGAACTCCACCGGGCGGGGCTCGGCGCGGACTGGTCGACCCTGCTGTGGGAGGTGTCCTCGCTGCCCCCGGCCGAGCTGGCGGCCGCGGCGGACGCACTGGCCGGGGCGGGGCGCCCGGAGGACTGCGAACACCTGCTGCGCCAGGGCGTCGCACGGCCGCCCGCCGAGATCGCCGATGCCGTGATCGCCCTGGACCGGGCCGGCCGCGGCCCCCAGGCGCAGGCGCTGCTCGGCGCCTTCGTCCGCGTACGGACACCGCAGGACGCGGCCAGGATCGCGGAGAGCGACCCGCGCCGCCTCGTCCCGCACCTGCTGGCGGCGGCCCGCACGGTGTCCGGGGCGCGGGAGCGGGACATCGAGCACGCCCTGCGTATCGCGGGTATCGGTTAGACGTCGTTTCAGCTGATCTCGCTTGCGGCGGTGCGTGTGGTGAGGTCCTCGTCCGTGATGTGGCGGACCACCCGGCAAGGTGTTCCGAGTGCCACGGTCATCGGCGGAATGCTGCGGCTGACGACGCTGCCGGCGCCGATGACGGATCCGTATCCGATGCGAACGCCGGGCAGGACCACGACGTTGCTGCCGATCCAGACCTTGTCCTCGATCACGATCGGCTCGGAGTAGCGACCGAAGTCGGCCCGGCGCGCGGGATGCACCGGATGCCCCGTCGTGGCCAGCGTCACGCTGGGAGCGATCATGACCCCGCTGCCTATACGGATGTCCACGTCATCGACGAACGTCAGATTGACGTTCCCGAAGAAGTCGTCGCCGATGTGGACGTTGCTGCCGAACCCGGCGTGGAACGGCGGCAACAGTACGGTGCGTTCACCGACCGAGCCGAGGATCTCGGTGAGCAGCGACCGGCGCCTCTCCGGATTGCCCGGGGGCGTCAGGTTGTACTCGAAGATCTGCTCCGTGCGGCGCAGAGGTGCCTGAAAGGCTGCTTCCGACTCGGTGTAGACGAGCCCCTTGGCGATGCGGGCGAGCACTTCTTCGTTCTGAAGATCCGTCACAGTGGAACACTCCGTTATCAGACTCCTGGGCACTGATTGACGCGCCCCTGACCATTCGTGCCATCGACCCTCAATGCCGGCTGCTGCCTCGGTTGTCAGTGGCTACTGCGACCATGCGCCCATGAACTCAGACGGCACGGAAAAGAAGACGCTGTTGGCCTTCCTCGCAGCACAGCGTGCCAGCGTGCTCGCCATCGTCGACGGGCTTGACGCACAGGCACTGACCACGGTGGTTCTGCCCTCCGGCTGGACACCCCTCGGACTCATAGAACACTTGGGACACGCCGAGAGGCACTGGTTCCAGGAGATCGTGACCGGAGAGGCCGAGCCGTTGCCATGGCCCGATGACCATGCCCCCCTGACGACACCGCGAGAGCCGCAGGTGGTTTTCGCCTTCTATGACGACCAGTGCCGCCGTTCCGATGCCGTGATAGCCCGCACGCCATTGTCCGCACCCCCACAGGGCCGCCATCCCGAACCGCTGGGAGACGAACTCGCCGACCTGCGTGGGATCGTCCTGCATGTCATCGAAGAGACCGCGCGTCACGCCGGGCATCTGGACATCGCCCGCGAACTGCTCGACGGGCGAACAGGACTTGGCCCTCGCTGAGTACCGGGCTCGTGGCCTGGCCCGGAATCCAGCCCTGCTATCGCCACGCGCCCTGGCAGGGCCTCGACGCGCAGCCCTCAAGGCCGGAACGGGCATCCTTGCTCACAGCACGCGCAAGGACTGCTCGGCGTCACGTTCACGCCTGGCGAGCGCGTGGAGCACGGCCTGATCGCCGTGCCGGTCACGGGCAGCTGCGACAAGGACATCGACTGCGACAGCGAGCGTGGCTTCGGGCGTCTGGCTCTGAACGCCCACGCTGAGAACGAGGTCATCCAGGTGCACGGCCAACTCGACGCACCGGGTTTGGAGGTAGCCGTCGAGCAGCATCTCCTCTCCGGGCCGGTGGAGGACGGCCACTCGCCGATCCGCAGGCTCCTGGCCCAGCCGTTGCGCCAGTGTCCGCCATGCGGCGTGCGTCTGCTCAGCCACGGCGGCGGGGCCGGCGGCTGCTGTCACCTCGCTCCGGGCACGCACGCCGACGTTGAGTGCGGAGTCCGGCAAAGACGTGCCGACAAGCCGCGCGTAGTAGCGCACTGGCGATACCGGATCCGCTCCGACCGTCTCGCCGTCGAGAAACCATTCGACCTGCAGGACACTGCGCGCAAGGTGGCCGGCCAGTCCACCCACCGTCATCCCCGGCAGCACGGAGTCCCTGCCCCAGCAGAGTGCCACCTCTTCCGTGGCCAGCAGGTGCACAGCCCGCTCGGCTCCCAGAAGGTATGCATTGCGTATCTCCTCAGTCATGCGAGGCATCCTGCCCGCCCCTGGATCGCGCGCGACAGGGGTGGCCACATGCTGGAATCTGTGACCGGAATATGGACAGGGGTGAGGGGCGGGGTCGAAGCCCCGTCCTTGTCTGCGAGGCACCGGGTCGCGCCGGCCGTGCGCGTCCCATCAAGCATCACCCGGCGGGGTAGTCGCACGCGAACCGATGCTCACCATAGAGCAACGTCCTCCGAGGAAGACCCGGTCCGCGCCGGTCGGCGAACAGGCCCCCCGTCCGTGCTCCACTGGACGAACCGTCGGCAGACCGTCTGCCAGGCCGGGCCGAACACCGGCGGGAGCTGCCTCCGCGTACACCCCGAGGTGGCCACGAAGACGTCCGCCGCCAGAACCTCACGGTCGCCGGCCCGGCGACGGACCCGCCCTGAGGACGTCCTGGGGCCATCCGGCCCAGCCCTGGCAATGGACCGCACGGGTGTGAAACGTGATCGACTCCGCCGGTTCACGGCGATGGTCTTGCCCCGCCGTGTGACGGGGCTTACGTTCTCCTCTACGCCCGTGTCTACGGGCGTAGAAACGCGAAGAGGCTCTCTGACGCCGCGTCGAAGGAGCAGCTCATGTCCCACGTCGTACGCGCCGCACTCGTCCAGGCGACCTGGACCGGCGACACCGAATCCATGATCGCCAAGCACGAGGAACACGCGCGCGAGGCCGCCCGGCAAGGGGCGAAGATCATCGGGTTCCAGGAGGTGTTCAACGCCCCCTACTTCTGCCAGGTGCAGGAGCCCGAGCACTACCGCTGGGCGGAGGCCGTGCCCGAAGGCCCGACCGTGCAGCGGATGCGGGAGCTGGCCCGCGAGACCGGCATGGTGATCGTCGTCCCGGTCTTCGAGGTCGAGCAGTCCGGCTTCTACTACAACACCGCAGCCGTGATCGACGCCGACGGCTCGTACCTCGGCAAGTACCGCAAGCACCACATCCCGCAGGTCAAGGGGTTCTGGGAGAAGTACTACTTCAAGCCCGGAAACGTCGGCTGGCCCGTCTTCGACACGGCGGTCGGCAAGGTCGGCGTCTATATCTGCTACGACCGGCACTTCCCCGAGGGATGGCGGCAACTGGGACTCAACGGAGCCCAGTTGGTCTACAACCCGTCCGCGACCTCGCGCGGCCTCTCCGGCTACCTCTGGCAGCTGGAGCAGCCCGCGTCCGCCGTCGCCAACGAGTACTTCATCGCCGCGATCAACCGCGTCGGCCAGGAGGAGTACGGCGACAACGACTTCTACGGAACCAGCTACTTCGTCGACCCGCGCGGCCAGTTCGTCGGTGAGGTGGCCAGCGACAAGGAGGAGGAACTCCTCGTCCGTGACCTGGACTTCGGCCTTATCGAGGAAGTCCGGCAGCAGTGGGCCTTCTACCGGGACCGCCGCCCCGACGCGTACGAGGGGCTGGTGGAACCGTGAGCGGACTGCACCACCGCCACCTCGCGGTCAGCCCCGACTGGCTGGCGCTCTACTACCGGCACCCGCTGGAGATCACCCACGGCGAGGGCCGCCATGTCTGGGACGCGGACGGCAACCGCTACCTCGACTTCTTCGGCGGCATCCTCACCACGATGACCGCTCACGCGCTGCCCGAGGTCACCAAGGCGGTCAGTGAGCAGGCCGGGCGGATCATCCACTCCTCCACGCTCTATCTGAACCGGCCGATGGTCGAACTGGCCGAGCGCATCGTCACGCTCTCCGGCATCCCGGACGCCCGGGTCTTCTTCACGACCTCCGGCACCGAGGCCAACGACACGGCCCTGCTGCTCGCCACCACGTACCGCAGGTCGAACCAGATCCTGGCGATGCGCAACAGCTATCACGGCCGGTCCTTCTCCGCCGTCTCCATCACCGGCAACAACGCCTGGTCGCCGACGAGTCTGTCGCCGCTCCAGACCCTGTACGTGCACGGGGGCGTCCGCAGCCGCGGACCGTACGCGCACCTGGGCGACGGGGAGTTCATCGCCGCCTGCGTCGCGGACCTGGAGGACCTGCTCGGCCACACCCGGTCGCCCGCCGCGCTGATCGCCGAACCCATCCAGGGCGTGGGCGGGTTCACCTCACCGCCCGACGGCCTGTACGCGGCGTTCCGCGAAGTCCTGAACCGGCACGGCATCCTGTGGATCTCCGACGAGGTGCAGACCGGCTGGGGGCGTTCCGGCGAACACTTCTGGGGCTGGCAGGCGCATGGGAGGAACGGCCCGCCGGACATCCTCACGTTCGCCAAGGGCATCGGCAACGGCATGTCGATCGGCGGAGTCGTCGCCCGCGCCGACGTCATGAACTGCCTGGACGCCAACTCCATTTCGACGTTCGGCGGCTCCCCGGTCACGATGGCCGCCGGCCTCGCCAACCTCTCGTACCTCCTCGAACACGACCTCCAGGGCAACGCCCGCCGCGTCGGCGGACTGCTCATCGAGCGCCTGCGGGCGATCGGCGCGGCCTCGGAGTGCGTGAGGGAGGTGCGCGGGCGCGGCCTGATGATCGGCATCGAGCTCGTGAAACCGGGCACAGACGAGGCGAACCCCGAAGCGGCCGCTGCCGTGCTCGAAGCGGCACGGGAGGGCGGCCTGCTCATCGGGAAGGGCGGTGGCCACGACACCAGCGTGCTGCGCATCGCGCCGCCCCTCTCGCTCTCCATCCCGGAGGCGGAGGAGGGCGCGGGAATCCTCGCCGAGGCGCTGCGCTCGGTGGGATGAGGAAGGTGGTGCGGTGCCCGGCCGGACACCGCACCACCGCGCCTGGCGGGGCGCCCGCGTTAACCGACGCGCTCGAACGTCACGGAACCGCCGAAGTTCTCGTCGTCGGTGCCCCACAGGCCGAGCCGTCCGGGCAGGAAGGCGATGGCCTCGATCTTCCGGTTGTCCTGCCGGGTGAAGCGGCTCAGCGGCGTGAGGGTGTGCCGGGGCTTCATCCGCAGTACCGCGTCGTTGGCCCGGTTCACGGTGAGCCGGCCGGCGTCGTAGACGGCGGAGGCGAACGGCCCGTCGTTGACGTTGGGGTCCGAGGCCGACGACACCAGTACGGTGCCGTCGTCGAGCACCTTCAGGTCGCTGATGTGGCGCACCTCGTCCTGGTCCGGGAACGGTACGGCGAACTCCTGCCGCGCCGAGACCGTGCCGAAGGAGAGGCCGTCCGGCCCGACCCGTACCGAAGCGGCGTGCACGACGGCCTGCTGCGCACCGCTGCCCCGCGTCGCCCACACGGCGAACGTCCGTCCCGACCGGGCGCGGTGCAGCGCGAAACTCTCGTAGTTGTCGCCGTCCTGCCGGCCCGGTACGGCAACGGGATCCTTCTCGGCCGTCGCCCGGCCGTCCGCGACGACCACGTGGTACGCCTCGCCCCTGCTGGCGAGGGCGATGTAGTGGCCGGGGCGGCCCGGCACCGCGTCAAGGGCCTCCAGGTCCGCGGGCAGTACGCCGAGCCAGGGGAGCTCCGCGACGGCGGGAGCCTGTCCGGGCCGCAGGCGTACCGTCGCCAGCCTGCTCTCCCGGTCGCCCTTGTTGTCCCGTACGACGACAGCATCGGCCAGGCCGGGACCCGCGGGTGCCCCCTCGACGAGCGCGATGCCGCTCACGCCGCCCTGGAGCCCGGAGCCGACCCGCTGCCATCCGCCGGGGGCGGAGGGGGAGGCGGCGGTGGCGCTCAGGGGTGCGGCGGCCAGGGACGCGCAGAGCGCCGCCGCGACGATGATTCCGTTTCTGATCATGGAGCGAAGCTAGGCGGCGGCCCGGGGCCCCGGCCGGAGCGCAGCCTCCCGTCGCCCCAGGTTCCCCCGCGAGGGCCCGGCTCATTCGCCCGTACGGGCCGGGCCGGTCCCGTACCGCGGAGCACGCGTATACGAAGCGGGGCCCGCCCCGCCCGGACGGCGGAACGGCCCGCGGACGGCCCGCGGACGGCCCGCGGACGGCCCGCGCGCTGGGCCGGTCGAGTGCCCGACGGGTGAAACAGAAACGTCTTCAGCGGTTAGCGGCAGCGGTATTGCCACAGTAGGTAACCCACTTCTACGTTCTTCATCACGCACTTTGTCTACGTGCGTAGACCGACCCGTTCCGCCACAGTGAGGAGGGGTACATGAGCCGCACCGTCATCCACGGCGGCCTCGTCGTCACCGCGTCCGACGAGATCCACGCCGACGTACTCGTCGAGGGCGGCCGCATCGCGGCGCTCGCCGCGCACGGCACCGAAGCCGCGGCAGGCTGGACCGCCGACCGGACCATCGACGCCACCGGGAAGTACGTCATCCCGGGCGGCGTCGACGCGCACACCCACATGGAGATGCCGTTTGGCGGCACCTACGCGGCCGACACCTTCGAGACCGGCACCCGCGCCGCGGCCTGGGGCGGCACCACCACCATCGTCGACTTCGCCATCCAGTCCGTGGGGCGCTCCCTGCGCGAAGGGCTCGATGCCTGGTACGCCAAGGCGGACGGCAAGTGCGCCATCGACTACGCGTTCCACATGATCCTCGCCGATGTCAACGAGTCGTCGCTCAAGGAGATGGACCTGCTGGTCGCGGAAGGCGTGACCTCGTTCAAGCTCTTCATGGCCTACCCCGGCGTCTTCTACAGCGACGACGGGCAGATCCTCCGCGCCATGCAACGGGCCGAGTCCAACGGTGGCCTGATCATGATGCACGCCGAGAACGGCATCGCCATCGACGTCCTCGTCGAGCAGGCCCTCGCCGCCGGCCGCACCGACCCCCGCTACCACGGGGACGTACGCAAGGTGGCGCTGGAGGCAGAGGCCACGCATCGCGCCGTCCAGCTCGCCCGCGTCGCCGGCGCGCCGCTGTACATCGTGCACGTCTCCGCCGACGAGGCCCTCGCCGAGATCGCCGCCGCCCGCCACAAGGGCCTGCCCGTCTTCGGCGAGACGTGCCCGCAGTACCTCTTCCTGTCCACCGACAACCTCGCCGAGCCGGACTTCGAGGGCGCCAAGTACGTCTGCTCCACGCCGCTTCGGCCCAAGGAGCATCAGGACGCGCTGTGGCGGGGGCTGCGGAACAACGAACTCCAGGTCGTCTCCACCGACCACTGCCCCTTCTGCTTCTCCGGCCAGAAGGAGATGGGCCGCGGCGACTTCTCGAAGATCCCCAACGGGATGCCGGGAGTCGAGAACCGGATGGACCTCCTGCACCAGGCGGTCGTGGACGGCCACATCTCGCGCCGCCGCTGGATCGAGATCGCGTGCGCCTCCCCGGCCCGGATGTTCGGCCTCTACCCGAAGAAGGGCACCATCGCGCCCGGGGCCGACGCCGACATCGTCGTCTACGACCCGGCGGCCCGGCAGACCATCTCCGCCGAGACCCATCACATGAACGTGGACTACTCGGCGTACGAGGGAAGGCAGCTCACCGGCCAGGTGGAGACGGTGCTCTCGCGCGGCGAGGTCGTCATCGACCGCCGCACGTACACCGGCCGCGCCGGCCACGGCATGTACACCCCCCGCGCCACCTGTCAGTACCTCAACTAGGAGCACCTGGCATGGACTTCGGACTCGTCCTGCAGACGGACCCGCCCGCCTCGGCCGTCGTCGGCCTGATGCGACGTGCCGAACGCAACGGCTTCCGCTACGGCTGGACCTTCGACTCGGCGGTGCTCTGGCAGGAGCCCTTCGTCATCTACAGCCGCATCCTCGAACACACCGAACGCCTCGTCGTCGGCCCGATGGTGACCAACCCGGGCACCCGCACCTGGGAGGTGACCGCCTCCACCTTCGCCACCCTCAACGACATGTACGGCAACCGCACCATCTGCGGTATCGGCCGCGGAGACTCCGCGATGCGCGTCGCCGGACGCAGCCCCAACACCCTGGCCCGCCTCGGCAAGGCCATCGACGTCATCCGCGACCTCGCCGAGGGACGGGAGGCGCTCGTCGACGGACAGCCGGTCCGGATTCCCTGGGTCAAGGACGGCAAGCTGCCGGTGTGGATGGCGGCGTACGGTCCTAAGGCCCTGGCCCTCGCCGGGCAGAAGGCCGATGGCTTCATCCTCCAGCTCGCCGACCCGTTCCTGACGGAATGGATGATCAAGGCCGTGCGTCAGGCCGCCACCGATGCCGGCCGCGACCCCGACGCCCTGACGATCTGCGTCGCTGCCCCGGCCTACGTCACGGCCGACGACTCGCCCGAGGCCATGGCGCATGCCCGGGACCAGTGCCGCTGGTTCGGCGGCATGGTCGGCAACCATGTCGCCGACCTGGTCGCCAAGTACGGCGAACACTCCTCGATGGTTCCCGAGGAGCTGACGGTGTACATCAAGGGCCGGCAGGGCTACGACTACTCCCACCACGGCCGCGCCGACAACCCTGACACCGCCTTCGTCCCCGACGAGATCGTCGACCGCTTCTGCCTGCTCGGCCCCGCCGAGGCCCACATCGAGAAGCTCCGCCATCTGCGCGACCTCGGCGTCGACCAGTTCGCCGTCTACAACATGCACGACAACCGCGAGGCCACCATCGACGCCTACGGAACCGACATCATCCCCGCGGCCAACGCCTGACGCGGACCGGCTGGACCTCTGTACGGTCGGCGCGACGTGGTGCCGGCCCACCGAAGAAGGGGCCACCGGTGCGCCCTCGGAAGTCCTCTCGCGGACTTCCGAGGGCCTGCATATCGCGCCCGTGCTGTCGGCGCTGCGATCCGCGCCGGCCGAGCGCTTGGCGAGCCGGAAGCGGCCGCCGCTGGGAGACCAGTGAGCCTGTGGTGACTGCTACACGGCCCCCCAGTCACCCTCCCTTGATCCACAGGACGAGGAGAGTCACGAGGCCGGCACCTACAGCAGAAGCCGCCCCCCGGAGCGCACTCATCGCCAAATCCTGAACGGCCTCGGCCCTCCGGCCGTGCATTGGTCCAGTCGCCGCGCTGGGCTGGTCGGGCGGTAGTGGCCTAGGGTCGTTCACGGTGTTGGTCATCGGTCTCCCTTTCAGAGCCTGGGCAACGCTGCAGGGGTCGCCGTCGGTCATGCCGCCAAGCTCCGGCCGCCGGTGAACCCCTGCCTCGGGCCTTCGACCCTACGAGAGAGAGATCGCCGAAGGGCACCCCAATGGGCCTCATCCGACGCTTGGTTCGGTGTAATTTCCACAGGTGATGATCTCTGGACCGGGCACCATCGATGACCTGGTGCACGATGCCGCTCTTGCAGGACACACGGTCACCAAGCGCCTCGTACACGACTGGGTATCGCTCGGGTTGCTGGACCGTCCGCAGCGACGACGCACGGGCCCTCACGGCTCGGACAAGGCGTTGCACTCAATCCACCAGCGCAAACTCTTTCAGCTTCTCCTCGAAGCGCGAGTGGCCTCCTCGCGAATCCCTCACCTCGCAAGGATTCCTCTGACCATCTGGATGTACGGAGAATCAGGTGCTGTTCCCACCCGGCAGGCCCATCGTGCGCTTGTGACCCATGTAGGAGACCCGAGAGGCAGCAAGCCCCGGGCGTTGGAGGCCGCCCGCTTCCTGATCGCGCCGCTGGACGATTGCCGCCTCGGAACCGCGCACCTTCGACGCGCGTTCCTCCACGCAGTACGCGATGCTCTCTACACTGGCAACTTCGACGGAACCCGCCTCCTCGCCAAAGCCCGGCCCTTGTTCGAACCTCCCGAGCTGCACCGGCAAGTCGTCTACTCCCGCGGTCTTACAGCCGCAGCTGCACCCGAGTCTCTGATCTTCGAGGTGCGAGTCAAAATGCTCGGGGGCAAGGCGATCGCGGACGGGGCAATCAGCCTGGGGGACCTCGAAACCATGCGTGAGTTGTTGCTTTCGATGCCGCCCGCTAGCCGAGAGGGAATGCTCGACGACGACGGGCTGCCGACGGTGCAGGCGATTGAGACTTCCGGCAACAGAATGATGTTCTCGCTGGGAGCGCAAGCACTCAGCAAGCACTGGTCAGAGTCGGCCCCCAGCGCACACCGCGGTTCCGGCACCGGGGAGCAGCGTGCCGCGGCACCGGGTGCCCCAGATTCGCCTTAAAGACGGGGTTTCTGGCCGCGATGCCGGTGACCCACCGATCCTGAGGATCCGGTCCTGACAACACGTCCTCCAGGCCGTCCACGCCTGTGGCGCCTGAGAACGGCTCCGACTCGACGATGTATCCGACGGCTTCAAGCGCTTGGCGGTCTTCCAGTCGCTTCCGGGTCACAGACGGTTCGGCCGAGCTATTGTCAAATCCTGTGGATGACCGGACAGCCCGATGGCCGGTCGATCAAGCAAGCGGCTTGCGGTAGCGGACGTATTCGTTCTGCCGCCGGAACCCCACGCTCTCGTAGAGGTCGTAGGACCGATGTGGATTTGCCGTGCCCGTGAACAGCCGGGCGGTCGTTGCACCCTGTTCGCGAAGGCTTTGCAGCCCGTCCAGCAGCAGGGCCCGGCCGATTCCGAGGCGTCGCTGGTCCGTCCGAATACTCAGCTCTTCTACCTCGCCCACGGTGTGGTCGTGACGGCGGATGGAGCAGAGGGCGACGCCGACCATGTCCTGCCCGTTCCAGGCAGCCCTCCAGCATGCCGGGTCGGCGGTGTCGACGAAGTCCTGGAACGGCCATCTCTGAGTGAAGCCGCTGTCCGCGTACGAATCGACGACCGTCCTCCAGGCTGCACCGTAGTGGCTTGTCCCGATCGGCCCCGTCCGTATCCCGGCCGGCAGTTCGTCGCCCGGCTCGGGCATCTGCTGCAGATCGCCCAGCTCCAGCTCGACCAGACTGAAGACACGTCGGTAGCCGGCTGCACGCAGAAGTGCCGTGGCATCCTGCTCGGAGGTCGTGGCGTTCGCGCCGATCACTGCCGTCCGCGCCGTTCCATGCTGTTTGACGAGCTGGCGGATCCGCGCTTCGGCCCAACTCAGCATGGCTGACCCGATGCCCTGGCCGCGATGCTCGGGCAAGAGGTAGCCGCGGTGCAGGTATAGCCACGTATCGTCCCGCTCCTGCCACCACCGGATCGTCGAGTAGCCGACGACGCTCCCGTCGCACACCACCAGGATCTGGTTCTTGGACGGCTCCTCCAACTTGGCAGAAGCTTCCGCGATCTCGGCCGCTGTCGGGAGCCCTTCCACAACCGAATGGGCATCGACCCGGTCCCGTTCAGCACACCCTCGCCGCACCGCGGCCATGGCGCCGTGGTCTTCGCCGCCGCGATACGGCCGGAACCCGAAGCCGACCGGAAGGTCCTGTCCTGCCGTGCCATCCAACATGACCGGATGATCTCGAACTTCGAGGCAGGCCCGCCACCCTATTCACGCCGCGGTCGTCTGCGGCCGTTCAACGAGCAGGCCGCGTTCGAAACGGGCCCCGGCGCGGACGAGGGCAACGAGGTGGGGTGCATTCACGGCTCGCCGGCGGGCCTGGGCGGCCTCGACGAGCTTGAAGACCATCGCCAGGGCGGCGGCCCGGGACCCGGCACCCTTGGTGACCTTGGTCCGCAGACGGACGGTCGCGAAGGTCGACTCGACGGGGTTGGTTGTCCGCAGGTGGATCCAGTGCTCGGCGGGGAAGTCGTAGAACGCCAACAGTTCGTCCTCGTCATCGACGATCTTCTTGACGGCCTTGGGGAACTTCGCGCTGTACTGCTTGGCGAACGTCATGACCGCGGCGACCGCGTGCTCGCGGTCCTCGGCGTTGTAGATGTCCTGATCAGCTCCTTGGTTCCGTCCGCGCGCACGCCCATGACGACCAGGACTGCGGCCTTCGCCTCCTCTAGCCGGATGCGCAGGTGGATACCGTCGGCCCAGACGTAGACGTAGTCCGTGGCCGACAGATGGTGCTCGCTGAACGCCTGATGGTCGGGCTGCCACTGGGTGGTCAGCCGGGTGACGGTGGCCGGGGACAGGCCAGCCGAGGAGCCAAGGAACTGCTCCAGCGCGGGCACGAAGTCCCCCCTGGACAGGCCGTGGAGGTAGAGGAGCGGCAGCACCTCGCTGATCTTCGGGGACTTGCGGCACCACGGCGGCAGGATCGCAGAGGAGAACCGTTTGCGCTCGCCGGCTGCCTCGTTGATGCGCTTGTCGTTGATGCGTGGAGCCTTCACCTCGATCACCCCGGCCGCGGTGGTGACCTTCCTGGGCTGGTGGTAGCCGTTGCGGGCCACCAGGCGGCGCCCGCTATTGTCTCCCTGGTCGGGCAACTCGGCTATGTAGCAGTTGACTTCAGCCTCCAGGGTGGCGGCCGGCATCCGTCTCGCGCCCTCGCGGACGATGTCGTCGATCAGGGAGCCGGTCAGCCAGGCCGCCCGCCCGCGCAAAGGCTCAGGAGGAGGGCGGCCGCCCGCGTTCAACAAGGATCGTCACAAGAAACGCAATACCGTCGAGCGGGCGGTGAGGGACGCGGCGGCCGAGGCCGGGCGCGATCCGGACTCCGTGACCATCTGCGTCGCCGCGCCCGCCTACGTGGGTGACGACCTCGGCCACGCGCGCGAGCAGTGCCGCTGGTTCGGCGGCATGGTCGGCAACCACGTCGCCGACCTGGTCTCCCGCTACGGCGAGCACTCCGGCCTCGTCCCCGAGGCGCTGACCGCGTACATCGCCGGACGCTCGGGATACGACTACAGCCACCACGGCCGCGCCGGGAACCCCGACACCACCTTCGTCCCCGACGAGATCGTCGACCGCTTCTGCCTGCTCGGCCCGCCCGAGGCGCACATCGAGAAGCTCAAGGCCCTGCGGGACCTCGGCGTCGACCAGTTCGCCGTCTACAACATGCACGACGCCCGCGAGGCGACCATCGACGCCTACGGATCCGAGATCATCCCGGCGCTCACGGACTGAGCGCGCCGCCCTGCGGCCGGTGCCGGAGACGGAAGGACGGCGTCGGCCGCACCGGGGTGCTGCGCCGCGTGGAGGACGTCAGGCCGTATGTAAGCGGGCCGAGCAGGCAGAAGCGGTCGACGATCTCGTCGGGGACGAAGGTGGTGTCGGGGTTCCCGGCGCGGCCGTGGTGGCTGTAGTCGTATCCCGAGCGTCCGGCGATGTACGCGGTCAGCGCCTCGGGGACGAGGACCTGACGGCCACGACCGGCTCGTGCCAGTCGATGTGGTGCTCGGACCTGACGGCCACGACCGGCTCGTGCCAGTCGATGTGGTGCTCGTGCATCCACAGCGTCCTGCGTCCATCGCTGGCGGGCTTCTTGAAAGTGCGGGCGATGAAGTAGTTGCGCACCATGCTCCGGAGCGGGCCGCTCAGATTCCCTTCGATGTTGCGTTTCCCCTGTGCCACGACCGCCTCCACCCGCGTACGGCGGGCGTCCTCGAACCGGCGGAACGCATCGCGTGACCGGCCGCGGCCCACAGCACCGCACGTGGGCGCGGCAGTTGCGCGCCCGACGACGTCAGGAGTGCATCGTGACCACCGACGGTGTCAACGGCAGTGTCGACAGCCCCACATTTCCCTTCGGACGGCGTTGCCCGTTCGACCTGCCGGAGGAGTACGCGAAGCTACGCGAGGAGCAGGTTGTTCCCCAGCTGCCCATGGCTGCGGGCGGTCGGGCGTGGATCGTCACGAGGTACGAGGAAGTACGGTTCGCCTTGTCGGACTTGGGTCTGAGCAGCGACCGAAGGAACGCCAACTACCCCTCACCCATTGCGATTCCCGCCGCCATGCGCACCAACGGATCCATGCTCAGCATGGATCCGCCCGAGCACACCGCCTTCCGCAAGCTGGTGAAGGCGGAGTTCACCTTGCAGCGGGTGCACGGAATGCAACAGCAGGTTCAGCGACTCGTCGACGAGCACCTGGACCGTTTCGTCGAGGGGGGCGGGCCCAAGGACCTCGTGTCCCGGTTCGCGATGCCGCTCACCCTGGCGGTCATCGGGGAGCTCCTCGCGGTGCCTGAGCCGGACCTGGGGCGGCTCTACGACGCCACCCGGGGCATGTTCGACTACGCCCGCACACCTGAGGAACGCAAGGAGGCCATCGACTTCCTCGACACGTATTTCGAGGAGTTCGTCGCCGCCAAATACGAAGCGCCGGGTGACGACATGGTCAGCCGGATCATCGCCAGGAACCCGGATCTCACGCTCACGGAGATGGTGCACCTGACCCGGCTTCTCCTCAACGGCGGCCACGACAGCACGGCCAGCATGATCTCGTTGGGTGTCCTGACGCTGCTCCAGCACCCGCAACACTTCGCGGCATTGCGCGACGCCCCGGAATCGGCCGAGGCCGTCGTCGAAGAACTGCTGCGCTACGTCAACGTCACTGACCTGGCGACCGCACGTGTCGCCGCGACTGATCTGGTCATCGGCGGCAGCAGGATCGCCGCCGGTGACGGCGTCTATCCGTCCACGGCCGCGGCCAACCGCGATCCGGAGGTTTTCGAGGCCCCCGAGGAGTTCCGCCCCGAACGGCCCAGGAACCACAAACACCTGGCGTTCGGCTTCGGCCGCCATCTCTGCCTCGGAGCGGACCTCGCCCGGCTTGAACTGCGGCTCGTCTACACGGCTCTCGCCCGCCGGCTCCCGGCGCTGCGGCTGGCCGTGCCCCCGGAGGAGGTCCAGGTGCTGGACGGCGGATTCGTCTACCGGCCGGCCGCGCTTCCGGTGACCTGGTAGCCACGCGTCCCCACGCGTCCCCACCCGTCCTCCGACCGTCCTCCGACCGAAGAGAGGTACCCAGATTGCCGCGCGCCCTAGTCATCGGCGGTGGCATCGCGGGCCCCGTCACCGCGATGGCACTGCAGAAGGCCGGCTTCGAGACGACCGTCTACGAAGCCTACGAACGGAACGCCGACGGAGTCGGCGCCTTCATGAACATCGCCCCCAACGGACTCAACGCCCTCGAGTGCCTGGATCTCGCCCAGGTGGTGCGCGAGGCGGGCTTCGACACCCCCGCGATGGCGTTCTACCGCCACGACGGCCGCCGGCTCACCGCCGACATCGCCTTTGACCGGGTCCGCGGGACCGGGAACACGACGGTCCAGCGCTCCGACCTCTATGTGGCCCTGCGCAGGGAGACCGAACGGCGCGGCATACCGATCGAGTACGACTCACGCATCGTGGACGCCGAAACCGTCGACGGGACGGTGCGGGCGACCTTCGCCGACGGCCGAAGCGCCGAGGGTGACTTCCTCGTCGGCGCGGACGGTCTCAACTCGCGGGTCCGGACGATCATCGATCCGGCCGCCCCCGACCCCCGCTACGTGGGTGTCCTGAACGCCTGGGGTCTGCTGCCCGACTACCCGACCGACGAAGCGCCCGGTGTCATCCGGATGTTCTTCGGCCGCAAGTGCTTCTTCATGTACACGCAGTCTCCCGGTGGTGAACTGCGCTGGTACGCGAACCCGCCGCGCGAGGTCCGGCCCGACCCTGCTTCGTTCAGGGGCGGACCGGCCTGGCGGGACGAGCTCGCGGGTCTCTTCGAACGGGACAGGATGCCGGTCGCCGACATCATCAGGGCCACTCCGGACGTCCCGGCGCCCTTCCTGAACTGCGACCTTCCAAGTCTGAACCGCTGGCACCGCGACCGGATGATCGTCATCGGTGACGCGGCCCACGCGGCGTCGCCGACCTCGGGGTCGGGGGCGTCGATAGCGATGGAGGACGCGGTCACACTCGCCAAGTGCCTTCGCGACAACGCCGCACCCGACGATGCGTTCCGCCGGTTCGAGGACGCCCGCCGTACGCGGGTGGAGGCGGTCGTGGCACAGGGGAAACGCAACATCGAAGGGAATCTGAGCGGCCCGCTCCGGAGCATGGTGCGCAACTACTTCATCGCCCGCACTTTCAAGAAGCCCGCCAGCGATGGACGCAGGACGCTGTGGATGCACGAGCACCACATCGACTGGCACGAGCCGGTCGTGGCCGTCAGGTCCGAAGCCCGCGCCTGATCCTCCGGACGCGAGGACGGACTCGCAGCTGCGGGGGACGTCGTGGAGTTCGTCCCCCGCAGCTGATGGGCCACCCCGGCCGTACACCCGAACGGGTCAATCTTCCTGACGCACCGGAACTGCGGACAGCAGGTGTCCGCAATGGCGCCATGCTCGAAGAGTGAACGCAATCACCCCCTTTCGTGTAGATATTCCTCAAGCTCTTCTGGACGAACTCGACGACCGGCTGGCCCGCACCCGCTGGCCGGACGAACTGCCGGACGCCGGCTGGTCGTACGGCGTCAACAAGGACTACCTGGCCGCGCTGGTGGAGTACTGGCGCTCCGGCTACGACTGGCGCCGGCACGAGGCCCGGCTCAACCGCTTCCCCCAGTTCACGACCGAGATCGACGGGCAGAACGTGCACTTCCTGCACGTCCGGTCCCCCGAAGCCGAGGCCGTGCCCCTGGTGATGACGCATGGCTGGCCGAGTACGGTCTACGACTTCCAGGAGGTCATCGGTCCGCTGACCGATCCCCGCGCGCACGGCGGTGACCCGGCGGACGCGTTCCATGTGGTCGCCCCCTCCGTTCCCGGGTTCGCCTTCTCCGGACCGACCCGGCAGGCCGGCTGGGGCATCAAGCGCACGGCACGCGCCTGGGCCGAACTCATGCGCCGGCTGGACTACCCGCAGTACGGAGCCCACGGCGGTGACTTCGGCAGTCTCGTCTCGCCCGAGGTGGGGCGGGTGGATCCCGAGCACGTCCTGGGGGTCCACGTGCATGCACTGGTCAACGCCTCCACCCCCAGCACGCCGGAGATACTGGCCGCTCTGACGGAGGCCGAGCAGGCGCAGGCGCGTCTCAACCAGCAGTGGTGGCAAGGACATTCCGGCTACGCGACGCAGATGAGCACCCGGCCGCAGACCCTGGCGTACGCACTCAACGACTCCCCGGTCGGGCAACTCGCCTGGAACCTGGAGTGGTTCGTCGACTGGGATCCTTCGCGAACCGACCAGGCCCCGGTGGACCGTGACGCCATCCTGACCGACGTTGCCATTCTGTGGCTTACCGAGACGGCCGGATCCGCTGCGCGGATCTATCTGGAGAGCGGTCACGAGGCCTGGGGATCCCGCCCGGAGCCCTCTCCGGTTCCGACCGGGGTGGCGAACTTCATCGGTGACCGGGCCATCCGGGGACTGGCCGAACAGACGAACAAGATCACTCACTGGTCGCGCCATTCCACCGGCGGACACTTCGCCCCGCTCCAGGCTCCGGACGATCTCGTCGCGGACATCCGTACGTTCTTCAAAGGGTTGCGGACGGAAAGGTAGGCCCGGTGCCGGAGGCGCCGGCCCCCTGCCCGTGACATGACGACGGCCCGCCGGCACCGGCGGGCCGTCGTCATGTCACGGGCAGGGCCGTTGCTGTCAGCTCTTGGCGGCTTCGCCCTGGGCGGAGTCGGCGGGCTTCTTCGCCCCCCAGCTCTGTTTCGCGGCTGCCAGCTCGGCCGGGGAGACGCCGGGGACGGCGAGACCCGCGATGATGCCGACGAGCGGGAAGACCGTGGCGATGAGGAATGCCTGCTGGTACCCGTCCGCACTCGCACCGGCGGAGAGGCTTCCCGCGTGTCCGGCCACGACCGCTGCCAGGACGCTCAGCCACAGCGCGCCACCGACCTGCCGGCTGGCGTTGAGGAGCCCGGAGACCAGGCCGGCCTGGGTGTAGGGGACATTGGCAGTGCCCGCCATGGTGACGGTGGCCGAGACGAATCCCTGTCCGGCGCCGAACAGGATGGACGGGCCGAGCAGGTCATGGACGAAGCCGCCGTCGGTGGAGACGAAGGACAGCCAGATCAGCGCAACCAGCGAGAGGGCGCTGCCCGTCACAAGGACGGGCTTCGGGCCGAGCCTGGTGATGAGCTGCGGTGCCAGGCCGCGGGCCGTCACCACGATCGCCAGGGACAGCGGCAGGTAGGCCAGCCCGGTCTTCAGCGCATCGAATCCGTATACGAACTGCATCAGCAGGGTGAACAGGAACAGCACGCCCACCAGGGCCGCGCTGGTCGTGAAGTTGACGACGTTGGCCGCGGAGACGGACCGGTTGCGAAAGATGCTCAGCGGTACGAGTGGCTGCCGGGCGAACTTCGCCTCGTTGACGAGGAAGAACGCTACCAGGAGGACACCGACGACCAGCGACACGATGGTAACGGCCGAGTCCCATCCCTTGTCCTGGGATTCCACGATGCCGAGCACGACGGCCATCAGCCCGGCTGTCACGGCCATCGCGCCGATCATGTCGATCCGCCTGTCCGCCCGCTCGTCGCGCGATTCGGGGACCACGGAGAGGACGAGAGCGATCAGAGCCACGCCGATCGGGACGTTGACGAGGAAGATCCAGCGCCAGGACAGCCACTCGGTGACGACACCGCCGACCAGTGCGCCGATGGCGCCGCCGGCGGCCGCCACGGCACTCCAGGTGCCGAAGGCCCTGGCCTTTCCGCCCGGGTCGGTGAAGGACGTGAACAGTACGGTCAGAGTGGCGGGAGCGAGTACCGCTCCGCCGAGTCCCTGGATACCGCGGGCGATCAGCAGTGAGGACGGGCTCCACGCCAGGCCGGCGACCAGACTGGCCAGGGTGAACAGGGCGAGGCCGAGGGCGAAGACCCGTCGCCGGCCGAACAGGTCGGCCAGGCGGCCGCCGAGCAGCAGGAAGCCCGCGAACACGATCGTGTAGGCGTTGATCACCCATTGCAGGGTGCTCGCCGAGAAGTGCAGGGAGTCCTGAATCGGCCGGAGAGCCACGTTCACGATCGATGCGTCGAGCACCACCATGAACTGCCCGACACAGCAGGCGAGCAGGACCAGCCCCAGTCGTGACCGGGCGCCGCCGGTCGTCGGAATCGAATCGTCGGTGGCGGTCATCTGATGAGATCACTCCTAGGGTCTCGGGCTCGGACACGGGAAACCTAGAAGGAATGGAGGACAGGCATGGACCTACATGAGACCCCGGCGGACGACTGGCGGCGCAGGGCCCGCCTGTTCGGATTTAGGACCCGCAGCGTCCTCCATCGCGACTAGGCTCGCAGGCATGCTGGAGACCTCGGCACGCCTGCTCCGCCTGCTCTCGTTGCTGCAGACCCGGCGCGAATGGACGGGAGCGGAGCTGGCGGGACGGCTCGACGTCACCACGCGTACCCTGCGCCGCGACATCGACCGGCTGCGTGAACTGGGATACCCGGTCAACGCGAGGATCGGTGTCGGTGGCGGATACCAGCTGGGAGCGGGTGCCGAGATGCCACCGCTCCTCCTGGACGACGAGGAGGCACTGGCGGTGGCGTTCGGATTGCAGTCGACCGCGGCCGGGCCGGTGAGCGGCATCGCGGAGCCGTCTCTGCGGGCCCTCACCAAACTGCGTCAGGTGATGCCCTCGCGGCTGCGGAACCGCCTGGACGCACTTGAGGTCGATGTCGTTCACCGCCCCCAGGCCGCGTCCGCCGTCGGGGCGCAGGCGCTGGCCACCGTAGCCTCGGTGTGCCACGCCAGGGAGCGGCTGCGTTTCGACTACAGCACGCGGGACGGGACGTACAGCCGGCGGGAGGTCGAGCCCTACCGTGTGGTCCAGGCCGACGCCCGCTGGTATCTCGTGGCCTGGGACCTGGGACGGGGGGACTGGCGTTCGTTCCGGGTGGACCGGATGACACCCAAGATCCCCACGGGACCGCGGTTCGTACCGCGGGACCCGCCCCGGGGAGGAGCGGCGGCGTTCGTGTCGCGGGGGTTCGAGAGAGCCTTCACCCAGGCGCGGGCCCGGGTGAGGCTGCACGCTCCGATCGACCGGATGGCCGGCAGGGTGCCCGAGAACTGGGGCGCCCTGGAAGCCGAGGACGCGGATACCTGTGTGGTATCGCTGCGCGGGGAGTCGCTGCGGGACATCGCTCAGTGGCTGGCCGTCTTCGAGGTGCCGTTCACCGTCATCGACCCTCCCGGACTGATCGACGCCTGCCGTGAGTTCGCACGCCATCACGCGGAACTGGCCTCCCGGTACGACGATGCCTGAGTGCGGGAGCCGCTGTGTCGCCGGTCCGTGCCGGACGGCCGCCGGCCGGTTCCGTAACGCCATTCCCCTACTTCGAGGAGCCGCGTGACCCTGTTCACCGACCGTGCGCTCAACCGAGCCACTCTGGCGCGCCAGCATCTGCTGGAGCGCACCGACATGACGGCCCTGCGCATGATCGAGCACCTGGTCGGCATGCAGGCCCAGTCGCCCTATCCGCCGTACACCGGACTCTGGAGCCGGTTGCGGGCCTTCCGCCACCAGGAACTGGCCGGTCTGCTGACGGACCGATCGGCGGTCCGTCTCCTGCTGCACCGTGGCACGGTGCACCTGGTGAGTGCGAGTGACTGCCTGACGCTCCGGCCGGTGATGCAGCCCGTCATCGAGCGGATGTACGTGACGGCCAGGGCGGTTCGCGAGGCAGGGGATCCCGCGGTGATCGCCGAGCACACCCTGGAACTGCTCGACAAGGGGCCGATGACGCCCAGGGAGCTGGGCGAGGCGCTCGGCGAACGAGTGCCGGACGTGTCGCCCCGGCTGCTCGCCGATGTCGCACGGGCGCGGCTCGCGCTGGTGCAGGTGCCGCCGCGCGCGGTGTGGGGGGCGGGCGGCGTGACCCGGTACGCCGCCGCGGAGGCCTGGCTGGGCGAGAAGCTCCTGGCCGCCGGGCTGCCCGACGTGATCCGCCGCTACCTTGCCGCGTTCGGGCCGGCCACGGTCGCTGATGTGCAGGCCTGGTGCGGGCTGACCAGGCTGCGGGAAGTGACGGACGCGATGTCCGGCCTGGTGCGACTGAGCGGGGAGCACGGTGCCGAACTGCTGGACCTCCCGGACGCTCCCCGGCCCGACCCCGGGGTTCCGGCTCCGGTACGGTTCCTTCCGGACTTCGACAACGCCGTCCTCTCGCACGCCGACCGCGGCCGGATCGTCGCCGAGCAGCACCGCAAGAGCCTCTTCCTGCGCAACGGCATCGTGCCCGGCTCCTTTCTCGTCGACGGAATGGTGGCCGGGACCTGGCGGGCCGACGCCGGGGTGGTCACCCTCAGCCCCTTCGGCCGGCTGACGGCTCCTCAAATCGGTGAACTGGAGGAGGAGGGAACGCTGTTGGCGGGCTTCCTGGCCCCGCCCGGGAAGAGTTCCGGTGTCCGGATCGCTTGAAGGAGCAGTCGCCCGCGGTGTATCCGCACCCTGCCGCGCCCCGCTTCGGCAGGAGAACCTGCCCGCCGAATCGGGGCACAGAGGCCCGTCCCACCGGTCAGGCGGGCGCATCCGTGACGACCAGGCGGCTCTTGATGAGCCACGACGTGCCGTCGGGCACCAGGACGTCCTCGCAGGTCGTGCTGGCGCGCAGGGCCGGTCCGTCCGCGGCGGTGATCTGGAAGACCAGGGCGTAGCTGCGTACGCGCAGGCCGTCCCCGTCGGCCGAGATGTCCGCCATACCCAGCCAGTGGCGTCGCGCGATGCCCTGCGCCCGCAACTGCTCGACGGTGTGGGTGGCGCCCGCGATGATCTCCTCGCGCCCGCGGGCGGGTTCCGGACGGGAGCCGACGGCGAAGGTGCCGTCCTCCGTGAAGAAGGATGCCCACTCCTTGATGCGGCCGTCGTCCAGCAACTGCATGTGGTGGGCGTAGAACTGCTCAACCCCCGCCCGCACGCGGGCGTCGGTCCCAGGCTTCGTCTCCGTGGTCATGGCGGTCAGGCTCCTTCGGTCTCGTTGTCCCGGGCCGGTGGCCCGGCCGGGTCAGAGCTTCGCCTACGCGCTTCGAGAACCGATCGAAGACGCCATGGACTGGAGCGGATCGATGGCCCGGTCGTGCAGTACCGCGTCCTGGATCCTCCGGAGTTCGTTGGAAGGGCTGAGACCCAGTTCCTCGGACAGCACGCGGCAGGTTCTGGAGTAGGCCTCCAGCGCCTCGTGCCTTCGGCCGATCCGGCCCAGGGTGAAGACGAGCAGGCCGTGGTACCACTCGTTGTAGGGGTGCTCGACCGTGAGGGACCGCAGTTCCGCCACCATCTGGTGGTGACGGCCGAGTTTCAGGTCCGCGCCGATGCGGAGGTTGAGAGCCTGCATGCGCTGCTCCTCCAGGGCGGCGATGTATCCCTCCAGCACCGGGCCCGGTTCCACGTTGGCGAGCGCCGGCCCGGGCCACATCTCCAGAGCCTCGCGAAGCTTGAGGGCGGCCAGATCTGGCCGGTCGGCTTCCATGAGCCGGTGCGCATCGGCGGTGAGGCGCTGGAAACGGGTACCGTCGATCTGCTCGGGCTCGACCAGTAAGGCGTAACCCGGCGGTTTGGTGATCAGGACGTCCTTACCGGTGCCCGAAGAACGATCGCCCTCGATGAGCCGCCGCAGTTGGTAGACGTAGGTCTGCGCGGTCGTCGCGCCGCTGCGGGGCGGGTTGTCCTCCCACAGCTCCTTGATGATCGTTTCGAGCGAAACCACGTGGTTGGCGCGGACGAGCAGCAAGGCGAGTGTCACCAGGGCCCGGGGCGCGGTCGGAGCACACGGACGGTGGTCATTCCAGACTTCCAACGGACCTAGGATTCTGAACCTCAACATGAATAGAGCCCACTTCCCGATCAGCTTCAGGACGTCCCGAATATAGAAAGGGATGGGGAGTTCATCGCAAGAGATCATGCCGAAGGACGCCGAGGGCGGTTCATCGGATACCGGAACTGACCCCAGGGGTGGCCTCGGGCGTATCTTTCGACCGTGCCCGTGTGCCTCAGGGATCCCCCGCCGGGACGTTTGAATGCGCCCGCTCCGGATTCTGTTTCGGTGCCCACCGGACATATCCGGTCAGCCTTTCCTGCGGAGCGATGTATTTGAACTCTATAACGGTTTCGGTCTGTCCGAATGGGTTGGCACAGAATTCGTCATCATTTAGCAAAGTTCCCGGCATCGAGCTCGTCCGGGGGATCGGGCGCCTCCTCCTCGAAGAGAGCGGCGATCGCCCGCGTGATCTGGGCCCTGGCGGCGGCGACGCTCGCGGGCGGGAACGCGCCGGCCTCGCGTCGGGGACCGTCCGGGCGGACCCCGGCCGGGGCGAACCAGGGTCCTGTCCTCTGCGGCCGGCCGGTCACGTCAGAGACCGGAATCGGCGGTCGGCCATGAGCTCGGCCCACAGCAAGGACTCCGCCGCACCGAGCGGCAGGTCGGGGCGGAGCCGCTCCGGGTGGCCCGGCGCCGGCCCGTCCGTACCGGCGGGACCGGTCAGCGGCGGTGTCACGTACATCGCCCCGCAGGCGATGAGGGCCCGGCCGACCCAGCCCCGCCCCAACCCCGCCAGCGCGTGGCGGACCCGTCCCATCAGCCGACCCGGAATCGGTTGATGGCGTCCTGGTGGCGGGCCCGCAGACCGGGATCTGTAACCCCGAGTCCTTCGGCGGGTGCCAGCGTGAGCACACCGACCTTTCCCTGGTGCACGTTGCGGTGCACGTCGTGGACGGCCTGGCCCACGTCGTCGATGGGGTAGGTGCGGCTGACCGTGGGGTGGACCACCGCGCGGCGGACCAGATCGTTGGCCTCCCATGCCTCGCGGTAGTTGGCGAAGTGCGTCCCGATGACGCGCTTGAGGCTCATCCACAGGTAGCGGTTGTCGAACTCGTGCGTGAAGCCGCTGGTCGAGGCGCACGTCACCACGGTGCCGCCGCGACGGGCCACGAACACACTTGCCCCGAAGGTCTCCCGTCCCGGATGTTCGAAGACGATGTCGGGGTCACGGCCACCGGTGAGTTCGCGGATCTTCGCACCGAGCCGCTTCCACTCAGCCGGGTCCTGGGTGTGTTCGTCCCGCCAGAACCGGTACCCCTCACCGCCGTGGGTACTGCGGTCGATGACCAGTTCGGCGCCCATGGCCCGGCAGACAGCGGCTTTCGCGGGGCTGGACACGACACAGACCGGTGTCGCGCCGGCGGCCAGCGCGAGCTGAGTGGCGTAGGAGCCCAGACCGCCTCCCGCCCCCCAGACGAGCACAACGTCACCGACTTTCATCCCCGCGCCGTTGCGGGACACCAGCTGCCGGTAGGCGGTGCTGTTGACAAGCCCCGGAGCCGCCGCCTCCTCCCAGGTCAGGTGGGCCGCCTTCGGCATCAGCTGATTGGCTTTGACCAGCGCGAGTTCGGCCAGACCGCCGAAGTTGGTCTCGTATCCCCAGATCCGCTGCTCGGGGTCGAGCATGGTGTCGCCGTGCCCGTCGGGATGTTCCAGCTCGACCGACAGGCAGTGCGCGACCACCTCGTCACCCGGGTTCCAGGCGTTGACGCCCGGACCCGTGCGCAGCACGACACCGGACAGGTCGGAACCGAGGACGTGGTAGGGCAGATCATGACGGCGGGCCAGTTCGGACGTCCGGCCGTAGCGCTCCAGGAAACGGAAGGTCGGTACGGGCCGGAAGATCGAGCTCCAGACCGTGTTGTAGTTGACGGACCCGGCCATGACCGCCACCAGGGCCTCACCGGGGCCGAGTTCGGGGACCGGGACCTCCTCGACGCGCAGGCTTTTGCGGGGGTCCCGATCGCGGTCCGCCATCCCCGCGAACATGCCGGCCTCCTCACGCCGAATCGTCACCGCCCGGTAGTGGTCGGGCAGCGGAAGAGCCGCGAAATCACGGCGGGAACGGCTGCCGCTCACGACGGCGTCGCGGATCTCGTTGATCATCGGGTTCCTCCGGGGCTCATCGGCTCGTGCAGGATGTCCAGCACCGCGACGGACCAGGCGAAGCCGGCCCCGGCGCTGACCAGGACACATGTCTGCCCCGGCGCGAGTGCGCCGGTCTCGGCGAGGTGGGTCAGCCCGGCGATCTGATCGCCCGCTCCCAGGTGTCCGACGCCACTGCCCCACGACCATGTGGTCCGGGCCGGGTCGATGCCCAGCGGCCGGAAGAACTGGAAGTCCATCTTGGGGTGGCCCAGGTGCGGCAGGACGAACCAGTCGACGTCCTCGGCGCGGACCGCGGCCTCCGACAGTGCTTGACGGAACGCCTGTTGCTGGCCCGACCGGATCCGGTCGATCACCGTGCTGACGCCGGAGTCCCGCAACATCTGTGCCCGGTGCTTATCGATGCTGATGGGCGACCGGATGCCCAGAGGGACCTCACCGAACGGGTCGTCGCCGCGCCCCATGCTCTCCAGTCCCGGATCCGAGATCGTCACCAGACTGCGGAGTCCGGCGAACCCCGCCTCGGATGACAGGACCATCGCCGTCCCGCCGTCGCCGCACACGGTTCCCGGGTCGGTGTTCCAGCGGTCGAACCCCGGGAGACAGAAGCGGTCCCCGGTGGTGATCAGTACCGTCTTTCGTCCCCGGCCGGCCTCGAGGTACGCCGCACCGAGCTCCAGCGCCGCCATTCCGCCGTTGGACAGCTGGCGGACTTCGCTGGACAGGCAGTGGTTGCCCACGGCCACCTGCTGGACGTACGAGGCCGGCGCCCACAGATCGTGCCCCTGGAAGTAGGTGCACGCGTGCAGCACCAGGGAGATGTCCTGCGGCGCGGCCCCCGACCGGTCGATCGCCCGGCGCGCCGCGCGGGCCGCCATCTCCGGCCCCGAGTCCACGGAGACGCACACCGAACGCATTCTCATGCGCCGGGCCGTCCGCTCGTCGCACAGGCCCGCCTCCTGGGCCTGTGCGATGTCCATCGGTGCGGGCAGATCCAACCCCGTACCGGCTATGTAAAGGCCTTCGATCCTCAACGCTTCTCCTCCCGGCCGACGGACACATCCGTGATCGCGGTGAGTCTGGGGCCGGGCTGTCGCGCTCGGTTCGAGAACGGGCGGAGAAGCCGCTGCTCGAATCATCCTCCGATGAATCTCCGACGAATCTTGAAACCTTCACCGTCCAATGCATTCATCGCGACGAGAGGCGGGCGGATGAGATGGTGATGGACGAACACCCCTTGCGGGTCGCCCTGCTCTTTCCCGGGCAGGGAGCCCAGTACCCGAGAATGGCCGCCGGGCTGTACGGGCGGCTGGACGTCTTCACCGAGGCCATGGACGAGGCCTTCGAGCTGCTCGGCGAGGAGGGCAAGCCGCTTCGGGACATCTGGCTGTCCCCCCGGCCGCATGCGATGTACGACGATGTGACCATTGCTCAGCCGTTGCTGTACGCGGTCGACCTGGCCCTCGGCCGGCTGGTTCTGAGCTGGGGGATACGGCCGGTCGCGTTGCTGGGTCACAGCGTCGGCGAGCTCGCCGCCGCGACCCTGGCCGGGGTCCTCGAGGCCGAGGACGGCTTCCGGCTGATGAGGGGCCGGATCCGGCAGTTCGCCGATACACCGGCGGGCGGCATGTTAGCGGTGGCGGCCTCGACGGCGGAGGTGGAGGACGTCCTCGGTGACGGTGTCCACCTGGCCGCGGTCAACGCCCCTCGGCAACTACTGCTGGCAGGGCGCCGCGAGGACCTGGACCGGGCGGAGGCCCTGTTGCGGAAGAGAGGTCTGGTGTGCCGGGACGCCCGGGCCAGGCAGGCCTTCCACAGCCCGGTCGTCGAGGCCGCGGTCGCCGCGTCGCTGCCGGACTGGCGCTCCACGCCCCTCAGTCCGCCCGGACTGACGGTCTACTCGGCCTACACCCGTACGGTGCTGGATCCCCGGACAGCATGTGATCCGGTGTTCTGGGCCCGGCAGGCCGCGGAGCCGGTGCTCTTCGCGCCGACGCTGGACCGGTTGCTCACTGATCAGGACTGTCTGCTGGTCGAGGCCGGCCCGGGCAACGGTCTCACCATGCTGGCCCGCCGCCACCGCGCAGTGGTGCGGGGCCGCAGCAGGGTGCTGCCGTTGCTGCCCGACCGGCAGCTGGGGGACGAGGCCGACCTCGCGTCGGTGCTCGCCGTGCGGGACAGGTTCCGGCATTCGCCTGTCTGAGCGGGCGCAGACGCGCCCTCCCGGCCCGTGCGACAGCCGACTGCCCTGTCGCGACTATCCAACGGAGGATGAAAATGCAGGCAACACAGCTGCCACCGACACCGCCGGCCGGTGAAGCCGTCGCTGTCGTCGGGCTCGCCTGCCGGTTCCCCGGCGCGGCCAACAGCGCCGCGTTCTGGCGGCTGCTCATCGAGGGCCGGGACGCCGTGGCCGCACCTGTGGACCACCGGGCCGGCCGTGCGGCCGCGGGATACCTGACCGGCGTGGACCTCTTCGACGCGGAGCTCTTCGGGATCTCGGCGCGGGAGGCCACCGCCATGGATCCCCAGCAGCGGCTCCTGCTGGAGCTTGCCTGGCAGGCGATGGAGGACGCCCGGATAGCCCCCGACTCGCTGCACGGATCGGACACGGGGGTGTTCGTCGGGGCGTGCGCGGACGACTACGGGCTCCTGTCGCGGGCCGCCGGGAGTCCCGCCATGTCGCCGTACACCCTGACCGGTACCGGCAGGGCGTTCCTGGCGAACCGGCTCTCGTACACCTTCGGTCTGCACGGCCCGAGCCTGACCACGGACACCGGTCAGTCCTCGTCCCTCGTGGCGATCCACCAGGCTGCCGAGAGCCTGCGGCGGGGCGAATGCGAACGGGCGCTCGCAGGCGGGATTCAGCTCAACCTCGCCGCCGAGAGCGACGCCGCGGTCGAGGCGCTCGGCGCGCTGTCCCCGACGGGGCGCTGCCGCACGTTCGACGCACGGGCCGATGGCATCGTTCGCGGTGAGGGGGGTGGCGTCCTGGTTCTCAGGACGCTCAGCCGGGCGATGGAGGACGGCGACCGGATCTACTGCACCCTGCTCGGCGGCGCGGTCAACAACGACGGCCACGGGGCGGGTCTGACCGCCCCCGGTCAGGAGCCCCAGCAGCAGGTGGTCAGCCGGGCGTACAAGCACGCCGGCGTGGAGCCGCGCGACGTGGCGTACGTCGAACTGCACGGCACCGGGACCAGAGCCGGTGATCCGGTCGAGGCCGCGGCACTGGGCTCGGTGCTCGGATCGGGCCGACCTGCCGGGTCCCCGCTGCTCGTGGGTTCGGTGAAGACCAACATCGGCCACCTGGAGGGAGCCGCGGGGGTGGCCGGCTTCGTCAAGACGGCGTTGAGCCTCTTCCACCGGGAAGTCCCGCCGACCCTGCACCATCAAACGCTCAACCCGGCCATCGACCCGCAGGCGCTCGGTCTGCGGGTCTGTGTCAAGCGCAGCCCGTGGCCTGCCGGCCGGCCACTCACGGCCGGCGTCTCCTCGTTCGGCCTCGGCGGTACCAACTGCCATGTGGTACTGGGTGAGCCCCCCCGGGCTCCGTTGCCGCAAGGCCGAACGCTGCCCGGGACGTTGCCCTGGGTGCTGTCCGGACACACGGCCGCGGCGCTGCGCGGGCAGGCTGCGCGGCTGGCCGACCTCGTGGAGGACGACACCACGGTGGATCCGGCCGCGCTGGGGCTGTCCCTCGCCTCCACCCGGGCGCGCCTGCGGCACGGTGCCGCCGTGCTCGGGGGCGACGCGGCCACGCTGGCCGCCGCGCTACGCGCCGTGTCCCGCGGCGAGCGGGCCGAGGGGGTGCTGGGCGGGCTGCGGGGCAAGGGCGCCACCGCCTTCCTGCTGCCGGGCCAAGGCATGCAGCGACAGGGGATGGGGCGTGAACTCCACCGGGCCCACCCCGCGTTCGCCCGATCCTTCGACGAGATCAGCGCGGCGATGGAGCCGGCGCTCGGCCTGAGCCTGCGCGAGGTGATGTGGCATCGCGACGACTGGCTCGACCGGCTCACCTACGCCCAGCCCGCCCTGTTCGCGGTCGAGGTGAGCCTCTGCCGGCTGCTGGAGTCCTGGGGCATCACACCCGACTACCTCGTCGGACACTCGCAGGGCGAGATCACCGCGGCGCACATCGCCGGCATCCTGTCGATGGAGGACGCGGCTGCCTTCGTGGTCGAACGGGGCCGCCTGATCGGCACACTGCCGGCCGGCGGGGCGATGGTCGCCCTGCAGGCGGAGGAGGCCGAGGTCCGGGCCGCGATCGAGGCGCGGGCGCCCGGGTCGGTCGGCATCGCGGCCATCAACAGCCCGCGCTCGCTGGTGGTGTCCGGCCAGGAGAACGGGGTCGATGCGGTCGCCGAGCAGTTCGGCGCGCTGGGCCGGCGGGTTCGGCGGCTGCGTATCGGGGTGGCGGGCCATTCGCCGCTGATGGATCCGATTCGGGAGGAATTGCTGGCGGCGGCACAGCGCATGACGTTCCATCAGCCGACCGGCCCGGTGATCGTGTCCTCCGTGACCGGGCAGGTGGGCCGGCCGGGCGAGCTGGGCACCCCCGAGTACTGGGCGGACCACCTGTGCGCGACCGTACGGTTCGGCGCCGCGGTGCGGACGGCACACGGGCTGGGAGCGCGGTTCTTCGCGGAGGCCGGGCCCGGTCACGGCCTGACCACCATGGCCGAGGAGGTCGCGGGCGGAGGCGGCGAGGTGTTCACGACGCCGCTGGCCACCACGGACGAACTGGGCGGGGTGGCGGAAGTACCGGCCGCGGCGCACCTGTTCGGCCGGCCGGTGGACTGGCGGGCCGTGTACGGCTCCGGCGTGCCACTGACCGATCTGCCGGCTTACGCGTTCCAGCGGAGGCCGTACTGGCTGGGTACCGCCGAAGGTGCGCCGGCGGCCACCGGCGCTCCCGCCCGCCCCGCCGATGTGACCGGACTGGTCCTCGGGCTGACGCTGGAGGTCCTGGGCCGCCCCCGGGGCACCCGGCTGGATCCGGACCAGTCCTTCAACGACATGGGTATCGACTCGCGGATGGCCCTCACGCTGCGCAACCGGCTGGCCCAGGACCTCGGCGCTCCGCTGCCCGCGACCCTGCTGTTCGACTTCCCCACTCCGGCCGGGCTGATCGAAGCCCTGAGGCCGGAGTTCTCACGGTAACGGCCGACCGAATCTCCCATTCCAGAAGGGCACTGCCGAAGCGATGACTGAAGCCGATGATGTGCGGCCGTATCCGGACGACGCGATCGTGGTCGTCTCCATGGGCTGCCGCTATCCCGGGGGCGTCCGGTCTCCCGAGGATCTGTGGCAGCTGACTCTCACGGGCAAGGACGCGGTCTCCGGTTTTCCGGACGACCGGGGCTGGGTGCTGGAGGACGTGTATGACCCGACGCCCGGCACGGACAACAAGTCCTACACCCGCAACGGTGGGTTCCTGGACGACGCCGACCGGTTCGACGCTCGCTTCTTCGGCATCTCCCCGCGCGAGGCGGCGGGGATCGACCCGCAGCAACGGCTGCTGCTGGAGGTGGCCTGGGAGACGTTCGAGCGGGCCGGGCTCGACCAGCCGACGCTGCGCGGCAGCAACACGGGCGTCTTCATCGGCGCGATGGCGCAGGACTACGGTCCCCGGCTGCACGAGGACAGCCAGGGGGCGGGCGGATACCGGATCACCGGCAGCACCACGAGTGTCGCGTCCGGGCGCATCTCGTACTTCTTCGGACTCCAGGGGCCCGCGCTGACAGTCGATACGGCGTGCTCCTCCTCGCTGGTCAGCCTGCACCTGGCGGCACAGGCCCTGCGCGGGGGTGAGTGCGATCTCGCCCTGGCCGGGGGAGCGGCCGTGATGCCGACACCCGGCCTGTTCATCGACTTCAGCCGGCAGAACGGTCTGTCCGCCGACGGCCGGTGCAAAGCGTTCTCCGACGACGCCGACGGCACCGGTTGGGCGGAGGGAGCCGGTCTCCTGCTGCTGGAGCGTGCCGCCGACGCGGTCGCCCGTGGCCACCGCGTCCTGGCCGTGTTCCGGTCCAGCGCGGTCAACCAGGACGGCGCCAGCAACGGGCTGACGGCACCGAACGGCGCTGCCCAGCAACAGGTCATACGGCGCGCACTGGAGCGGGGCGGCCTGCGTCCGTGCGATGTCGACGCCGTGGAGGCGCACGGGACCGGGACGCCCCTGGGCGACCCCATCGAGGCGCGGGCACTGGCCGCCACGTACGGCGCGGAGCGCACCGGGAGGGAGCCGCTGTGGATCGGCTCCCTGAAGTCGAACATCGGTCACGCCCAGGCAGCCGCCGGCGTCGGCGGAGTGATCAAGATGGTCCAGGCGATGTCCGCGGGGATGCTGCCGGCGACGCTGCACACACGCAGGCCCAGCCGGCACGTCGACTGGGAGAACTCCGGCCTGGCGCTGCTCACCGAGGCCCGCCCCTGGCCGGCCGTGGGGCGTCCGCGCCGCGCCGCGGTCTCGTCGTTCGGCATCAGCGGCACCAACGCGCACGTGATTCTGGAGGAAGCGGCACACCGGCCTCCGGACCCGCAGGCGGCCGACGGCCCGTACGTGTGGCCGGTGTCCGGCCCGACGGCTGAGTCCCTCGCCGTCCAGGCCGCCGCGATCGGCTCCTTCGTACGCGGCCCCTCCGCCCCGCATCCGGGGGACGTGGCCCGCACCCTGGCCGCCCGGACCCGGTTCCGTCACCGGGGCGTGGTGATCGCCGACCGCAGGGAGGACCTGCTGGAAGGGCTGGCGGCACTGGCCTCGCGGGAACCCGTCCCTCCCGCTCCCGGCCGCTACAGGTCCCCGGCACTCACCCGTGGTGAGGCGGCCGGTGACGAACGGCCGGTGTTCGTCTTTCCCGGCCAGGGCTCGCAGTGGCGTGAGATGGGCCTGGAACTGATGGAATCGTCGAAGGTGTTCCGGGAGTCGATGCAGGCCTGTGCCGACGCTCTCGCACCGTACTGCGACTGGGATCTGCGGTCGGCCCTGCGGGGCGAGACCGCCGATACGGTGGACGTCGTGCAGCCCATGCTGTTCGCCGTCATGGTGTCGTTGGCGCGGCTGTGGCAGTCGTTCGGTGTCGAGCCCGGTGCGGTGGTGGGCCACTCCCAGGGCGAGATCGCGGCCGCGCACGTGGCGGGCGTACTGAGCCTTGCGGACGCGGCCAAGGTGGTGGCCCTGCGCAGCAGGGCGCTGCGGACGGTGGCCGGCAGCGGTGGCATGGTCTCCGTCCCGCTGCCGCTCGCCCGAACCCAGTTCGTGCTGGACGCCCTCGGCGGCCGGGCGAGTGTCGCGGCCGTCAACGGCCCGTCGATCACCGTGGTGGCCGGTGAGCCCGCCGCACTCGACGAACTGCTCGCGGCCTGTGCGCGCGAGGACGTCGAGGCACGCCGGGTCGAGGTGGACTACGCCTCGCACACCTCGGACATGGAGGTCCTGCGCGAACGGCTCGGCGCCGACCTGGCGGAGGTGACGGCGGACCCCGGCACGGTCCCGATGTACTCGACCCTCACCGGCAAGATCGCCGACACCACCACGATGGGCGGCTCCTACTGGTTCGAGAACCTGCGCAACACGGTGCGGTTCGATCCCGCGGTACGCGAGCTGGTCCGGGACCGCAGCCGGGTGTTTCTGGAGATCAGCCCCCATCCGGTGCTCACCTTCGGGGTGCAGCAGACGCTCGACGACATGGGTGCCGAGGGGGCGGTCCTCGGCAGCCTGCGGCGTGGCAGCGGTGGGATCGGGCAGTTCCTCGCAGCGGCCGCCGCCGCTCATTGCGCCGGCGTCCGCGTGGACTGGTCCGCGGCTCCCGGGCAGGGCACGGCCACCGCCCTGCCCTCCTTCCGCTTCGACCGCAGCCGGTACTGGCTCACCGCCGCGCCGGTGCGGTCCACCGGAACGGGCCCGGCCCTGCTGACCGGCGGAGTCGATCTGCCGTCCGGACAGTGCGTCCTGACCGGTGAGATCTCCACCGACCGGTTCCCCTGGCTCGCGGACCATGTGGTGGACGGCGCGACCCTGCTTCCCGCGACGGCGTTCCTGGAGGTTCTCGCGGAGGCCGGGGACCGGCTCGGCTGCGCCGCTGTGGCGGAACTGACCCTGCGCAGGCCGTTGGAGGTCTCGGACGGAACGGCCGTGGAACTGCGGGTTCTGACCGAGCCGGCGCATGGGGAGGGTCTGCGCGCGCTGACGGTCGATTCACGGGTCCGGGGAACGGAGACCTGGACCCGGAACGCGGACGGCGTGCTGGCCGAGCGGAGCTCAGCTCCGGGGATGGCGCCGGTGGCATGGCCGCCGCCCGGCGCGACCGAGGTGGACGTCGAGGACTCCTACCGACGGCTGGCCGAGCGGGGCTACCACTACGGTCCGGCCTTCAAGGGCCTGAGGGCCATGTGGGTACGGGGCACGGAGGTGTTCGCCGAGGTGGCGGCGCCCCCCGGAGCACGGGAAGGCAGCGGCTTCGCCGGTGTCCA
Source organism: Streptomyces sp. OR43 (assembly GCF_008042275.1). Taxonomy (GTDB): domain Bacteria; phylum Actinomycetota; class Actinomycetes; order Streptomycetales; family Streptomycetaceae; genus Streptomyces. The sequence continues at coordinate 4,529,268 of NZ_RDBK01000043.1, forward strand.
TCCTGCGCTGCTCGACGCGGCGCTGCATCCCGCCGCCTTGCGGCAGGACGGCGGCCTGCTGATTCCGTTTACCTGGCGGGACGTCACGCTGCTGCCCACCGGGGCGTCCACCCTGCGGGTGTCGGGCCGGATCGAGCGGGGGCACTGCTCGATCCTGGTCACTGACGAGAGGGGGGCGGTGGTGGCCAGCGTCGGTTCGCTGACGTTGCGGCCGCCCGCGGGAGCCGACCGGGGCAGTCTGCTGGATGTGACCTGGCGGCCGCTGGCCGCCGGTGACGCGCTCGGTTCGGAGGCATGGTCCTCGCTGGGCTCCCGTGAACTGGGCGGTCTGCGCGACTACTTCGATCTGGACGCGGTGCCGCAGCCGGCGCCGGAGGTCGTCGCGGTCGCGTTCGACGGGCAGGGAACGCTGCCGGGTGGGGCTGCCGATGCGGCCGCCGAGGCTCTGGAGACCCTGCAACGCTGGTTGCTGGACGCCCGCTTCGCATCCTCGACCCTGGCGGTGGTCACACGGGAAGCCGTCTCGGTCACCGGCCGGGAACAGGTGGCGGGACTGGCCGGATCGGCTGTCTCGGGTCTCGTCCGGGCCGCACAGACGGAGCACCCCGGACGAGTGCTGCTCATCGACGTGGACGCCGACCCGTCCTCCCTCGTCGCGTTGCCCACGGCGCTGGCGTGCGGGGAGCCGGAGGTGGCGGTACGCGCCGGCAAGCTCTATGGGCGGCGGCTGACCCCCTCGGCAGCCTCCGAGCTGAACAGCCCGCCGGACAACGTCAGCTGGCGGCTCGACGTGACCGCGAAGGGGACCCTGGACAATCTGGCGCTGCTCGCGCACCCGGAGGCCGATGCGCCGCTCGGCCCGCACGAGATACGGATGGAGGTACGGGCCGCGGGGCTCAACTTCCGTGACATCGCGGTCGGTCTCGGGCTGGTGGCCAGCGAGAAGACCATGGGCAGCGAGGGCGCCGGAGTCGTGACCGAAGTCGGCACGGAGGTCACCGGGGCGGCTGTCGGCGACCGGATGTTCGGCATTTTCGAGCGCTCGCTCGGTCCGGTCGCCGTGGCCGACGAGCGCATGGTCCGGCCCGTTCCGCCGGGCTGGTCGTTCGCCCGTGCGGCCGCCGTCCCGATCGTCTTCGTCACCGCCTACCAGTGCCTGGTGGAGGTGGCTCGCGTGAAGGCCGGTGAGTCGGTACTGATCCACACCGCGACCGGTGGTGTCGGCATGGCCGCCATCCAGCTGGCCCGGCACCTGGGCGCGGAGGTCTTCGCCACCGCGGGCCCCGGCAAGCACGATGTGCTGAGGAAACTGGGCATCCCCGAAGACCACATCGCCTCCTCACGGTCGCTCGGCTTCGAACAGCGGTTCCGCGAGGCCACGGGCGGCCGGGGCGTGGATGTGGTGCTCAACTCGCTGGCGGGGGAGGCGACCGACGCCTCCCTCAGGCTGCTCGCACCGGGCGGCAGGTTCGCCGAGATGGGCAAGACGGATATCCGCGACGCCGGACCGGTCCTGGCGGAGCACCCGGGGATCAGCTACCAGGCCTACAACATCCTCGGCATCGCACCCGACCGGATCGGAGAGGTTCTCGACGAGCTGATCAAGCTCTATGCGAGCGGGGCACTCGGTCATCTGCCACTGACCACCTGGGACGTTCGGGAGGGCCCGCGCGCACTGCGTGTCCTGAGCCGTGCGGAGCACCGGGGCAAGATGGTCCTCACCATGCCCCGGTCACTCGAGCCGGAGGGCACGGTGCTCATCACCGGAGGCACAGGAGCCCTGGGCGGACTGGTGGCCAGGCATCTGGCGACCGCGTACGGAGCCCGGCGTCTGCTGCTGGTGAGCCGACGGGGCGAGGCAGCCGAGGGCGCCGCCCAGCTGGTGGAGGACCTGGCGGCCCTCGGCGCCGAGGCGACCGTCGCAGCCTGCGACGTGAGTGACAGGCAGGATCTCGCGCGGCTGATCGAGCAGTACCCGCCGGCTGCCGTCGTCCACGCGGCCGGCGTCCTGGACGACGGCCTGCTCACCCACATGACGGCCAAGCAGCTCGCGCGGGTCATGCGGCCCAAGGTCGACGCCGCATGGCACCTGCACCGGCTCACCGAGCATCTCGACCTCTCGGCCTTCGTCTTGTTCTCATCGGTGGCAGGGGTTCTGGGCGAGGCGGGTCAGGGCAACTACGCCGCCGCCAACGCGTTCCTGGACGCGCTGGCCCAACACCGTCGGGCTCTGGGCCTGGAGGCGACCTCGCTCGCGTGGGGCTTCTGGGAACAGCGTGGCGGCATGACCGCGCACCTCTCCCAAGCCGATGTCGACCGGCTGCGGAGGTCCGGGATCGCGCCGCTGGCCACCGGTCGCGCGCTGGAACTCTTCGACGCGGCCCTGGCCTCCGGCAGGGCACTGGCCGTACCGGTCCGGCTGGACCTCTCCGCCGTTCGGGGCGAGCCGGCGGGGAAGGTGCTGGAGGAGCTGCTCCCTGAGCGGACCGGGGCCGGTACGCCGCCCGCCGCGGAATCGCAGGCCCGGGTCACGGCAAGCGTGCCCCACGGGTCCGGCGTCGACGCACTGCGGCGATCCTCGCCGGCCGATCAGGCAGCGGACTTGATGGCACTGGTGCGCCGGCAGGCCGCCGAGGTCCTCGGCTACGGGAACACCGACGAGATCCTGCCGGACCTGAGCTTCAAGGAGCTGGGGTTTGACTCACTCCTCGGCGTCGACCTGCGCAACCGTCTCAACGCGGTCACGGGGCTTCGGCTGCCCGCCGAGGTGGTGATCCAGAACCCGACGCCCGAGCTGCTGGTCGGCTTCATCAGGTCCCGTCTGGCGGAGCTGTGACCCGCGTGCACAAAGAGTCCTGGATCGGGGCTCGACGACAGCCTGACACGGTTCTGGCGCGGCTACCCAAGGAGGACTACTGATGGACCACCAGCATGCGAACACCGCCCTGGTCACCGGTGGGACCAGCGGCATCGGACTGGCCACGGTCCATGAGCTGGCCTCGCGCGGCCTGAAGGTGTTCCTCTGCGCACGGGACGGCGACCGGGTCGCCACCACGGTGGAGAAGCTGCGATCGGAGGGATTCGACGTCGCGGGCACCGCGTGCGACGTGCGCAGCGAGGACGACATCCTGCGGACCGTCGAGGAGGCCGGCGCGTTCGGCGAAGTCGGCATCCTGGTCAACAACGCCGGCCGCAGCGGGGGCGGCGTGACGGCGCAGATAGCGGACGACCTCTGGCAGGAGGTGCTGGCGACGAATCTGACCAGCGTCTTCCGCATGACGAAGGCCGTACTCAACGCGGGCCTCCAGGAGCGGAGCCGGGGCCGGATCATCAACATCGCGTCGACGGCGGGCAAACAGGGTGTCGTCTACGGCGCACCGTACTCCGCCTCGAAGCACGGTGTCGTCGGCTTCACCAAGGCCCTCGGCCTGGAGCTCGCGGGCACCGGCGTCACCGTCAACGCGGTGTGCCCCGGATACGTCGAGACGCCGATGGCACAGCACATCCGGGCCGGATACGCAGAGCACTGGCAGATCACCGAGGAAGACGTGCTGGCCAGGTTCAGCGGCAAGATCCCGCTGGGCCGCTACTCGACCGCGGAGGAGGTCGCCGGGCTGGTCGGCTACCTGACGACCGCCACCGCAGACGCCATCACGGCCCAGGCCATCAACGTCTGCGGCGGACTCGGCAACTTCTGAGCCGGCCACGCGCCGGCCGCGGGCAGCCGGCCCGATACCCAGTCAGCACACAACGAGGAGGGAGACATCAGTGCACACCACCCGGGTGATCCACCGGATCGACGTCCCTGCACCGGCGTCAGTGATCTACGACATCATCGCCGACGTCGGTTCATGGCCCCTGTACTTCCCGCCGACCGTCCGCGCCGAGCGGGTGTCGGGGGACGCGAGCGACGAGTACATCCGTATCTGGGCCCTGGCCAACGGTGAGTTGCGGACCTGGATCTCCAGGCGCCGGCTCGACCGGAGCGCCCTGCGTATCGAGTTCACGCAGACCGAGCCCCGCCCTCCGGTCGCCGAGATGGGCGGAACCTGGCAGATCGAGGAGCGTGGCGAAGGGACGTGCCAGGTCTCCCTGGAGCATTCCTACCGGGCCACCGAGGACGACCCGGCGAACCTCGAACGCATTGCCCGCGCCGTCGACACCAACAGCCAGTCCGAACTGGACGCTCTCAGGGCGGCTGCCGAACGGCACGGGAACGAACACGAGGTGCTGGTCGCCTTCGAGGACTCCGACACGGTCACCGGTTCCCTCGAGGACGTGTACGACTTCGTCTACGACCTCGCGAGGTGGCCGAACCGCATCCCGCACGTGCTGCGCATGGAGGTCACCGAGAACGTCCACGGGCTGCAGTACATGGAGATGGACACCAAGTCGCCCGACGGCTCGGTGCACACCACACAATCGGGCCGGGTGTGTGTGGAGCCGGAGTCGATCGTCTACAAGCAGACCCGGCTCCCCGGACTGCTGCTGGCCCACACCGGTGAGTGGGCCTTCGAGGCCGTGGGGGAGGGGCGTGTACGTGTCATCTCCCGGCACCGGGTGATTCTCGACGTCGACGCACTTGCCGCACTGCCCGTTCCCCCCGCGTCGCCGGCCGAGGCCCGGACGGCGGTGCGCAACGCACTCGGCGCCAACAGCAGGGCGACCATCACCGCCGCCCAGGCGTACGCGGCGGCCGGCGGCTCCGCCGGGCGCCGCTGACCAGACGTATCCCTGCACCACTCCACCACGACGGACGAGAAAAGGTGAACACTATGGCTGAGATGACACTCGACGAACTCAAGGGCTTTCTGCTGCGTGCGGTGGGCGAGGACGACTCGGTCGATCTCGCGGGGGACATTCTCGACCAGGGTCTGACCGACCTGGGCTTCGACTCCCTGGCGGTCATCGACACGACGAGCAAGGTCGAGCAGCACTACGGAGTCAAGCTCCCGGAGGAGGTCGCCTCCGGTGTGACGACGCCCCGGGAGCTTCTGGACGCCGTCAACAACGCCCTTTCCGCAGCCGCGTGACCGCGGCCGCCCCAGGTGAGAAGAGGATGCCGGACATGACCCGGCCCTCCCGCACACCGGCCGAGGCCGGCCGTGAGTCGACCGCGAGGGCACTGGTCCTCGGTTACCTCAACCGGGCGGCGGCCCTGCACGGGCAGGGGTATGCCGACCGCGCGGCCCTGGACACCGCCATGCGGCTGGGCTGTGGGCTGCCCGAGGGGCCGTTCGAGATGATCGGCCGGCTCGGGGCCGACGCGGTACACAGGTCCCTGACAGAGTTGTGGGTGGCGACCGGCGACGAGGCCTACGCCCCGGCCCCCTGGTTCCGGGAGCCCGGCCGCCCGGCCCCGGAAACCCCTTCGCCCACCACCGGGCCCGGGAATGCCGAGGCGGCGCCCGTCCGTCGCCTGGGCATACTCGGATCGGGCACGATGGCCCGGGGGATCGCCGAGGCCGCAGCCCGCAACGGCGTCGCAACCGTCTTGGTGGCGCGCTCCACGGACAGTGCCGAACGGGCCAGAACCGGTGTCGGGCAGTCATTGGAGCGATCGGTGCGGCGGGGCAGGACGACCGCCTCGGCCGCGGCCGAAGCGGTTGCTCTGCTGGATTTCACCGTTGCCCGGRGCGCACTCGGAGACCGCGACCTCGTGGTCGAGGCGGTGGCCGAGGACGAGCAGGTGAAACGGGAGGCCTTCGCCATGCTCGGCGCCGTGTGCGCTCCGGGCACCGTCCTGGCGACGACCACGTCCAGCCTCTCGGTCACCGCAGGAACGGCTTCGGCCGGGCGGCCCGGTGAAGTCCTTGGGCTGCACTTCTTCAATCCGGCACCGGTGATGAAGCTGGTCGAGCTGATCCGTACCCCGACGACCACCACGGCGAGCACCGCGACCGCGCGGGCGTTCTGTGCCGCGCTCGGCAAAGTGGTGGTCGACTGCGGGGACCGGGCGGGCTTCATCGTCAACTTCCTGCTCTTCCCCTATCTGGCACGGGCGGTCCGGCTGCTGGAGAGGTGTGCCGACGGACCCGCAGAGCGGTACGGGGAGGCAGCGCGGATCGACGAGGCGGTGGTCGCCGGCTCCGGCTTCCCCATGGGGCCGTTCGCGCTCCTGGACACCATCGGCCTGGACGTCTCGGTGGCTATCCTCGACCGGCTCCACCGGGAGTTCGCGGATTCCGACTTCGAACCGCCGGCGCTGCTGCGCCGGATGCTGGACGACGGCTGCCTCGGCCGCAAGAACGGCCGGGGCTTCCGCGTCCTGTGACGGCGACCGACACGCACGTGGCCACCCAGGAGTGATGATGAGTGCTGACCTGCTCGACCGGGTACGTGATTTCGCCGGTGCGGAACTCATGGACCGGGCCAACTACTTCGACACCCGGCCGGAGGTCCCGGTTCCGGCCTCGGCCGCACTGCACCGGGCTGGGCTCGCCAACTGGTGGCTGCCCGTCGAGTACGGCACCGCCGGTGCCTCGCTGGAGACGAGCGTCGACATCGTCTCCGAACTCGCCTACGCGGACGCCGGTTTCGCGTTCTCGTCGTTCCTCTCGATCCTGGGCACGACGATTCTCCGACTTTTCGCGGATCCGTCGACGGCGGCGGAGTACCTGGGCCGGATGGCCCGGGACGGCGGTGTCTGCGGCATCCTCGTGAGCGAGGAGGCGGCGGGCAGCGAGCTGGGCCGCACCGCTACGACGTACACCGTCCGTGACGGCAGCCTGCTGCTCAACGGCGACAAGTACTTCTCCACCAACACCGACGCGGCGGACTTCCTTCTGGTCGCCGCCCGTTCGGTTCACGACGAGTCGGTGTTCAGCGTCGTCCTCGTGCCGCGGGACACTCCCGGCGTGGAGATCGTCAAACGCTGGGACATGATCGGTATGCGCGGTTCCGGCACCTACCAAGTGCGGCTGGACAACTGTGCCGTCCCAGTGGAGAACCTGCTGCCAGGACACGGCCTGCGTCATCTCGAGGCCGGTCTCAACGCCAGCCGCATCCTGATCGCGGCGACCGCCATCGGCGTCTCACGCCGGATCCGGGACCTCGCGATGGAGTACGCGACCACCAAGACGGTCAAGGGCGCCCCGCTGATCGGCAACGCGGTCTTCGCCGGCAAACTGGGGCAGATCGAGATGTACATCGACGTGATGCGCAACCAGTGCCGAGCCGCGGCCGCGCAGTTCGACGAGGCGGTTTCCTCGGGTGATCCGGGCGGCACGCTGTACCGCACGGGCACGCTCAGGTCGGCCCTGGCGGCGAAGATGTACTGCGGACAGGCCGGCTGGGCGGTGGCCACCATCGGCTCGGAGATGTTCGGCGGGCTCGGGTACACCGAGGACCACCCCATCGGCAAGCTGGTCCGCGACCTTCGCTACGTCGGCCTGGTCGAAGGCGGCGACGACGTCGTCCGGGATCTGCTTTACACCCGATATGTGATTCCGGTGGCCAGGCGACGCTGACCGAATGTCGTCCTGCCTTCACCCGTGGCACACGGCCGCAGGTGTCCCCTGACGCCTGTGGTCGTGTGCTTTGTCGGTGATTGTTTCCGGCGTCCGCCGCAACAACTCCTTTAAAGAAGGCTGTATTGCGGTTCGAGCCCTCTCTATGCCAAGCTGCTTGGATAGAATGTCCGATTGCACGACGAGCGCCCTGGGGGAAAAGGTGCTTTGTAGTGACACGTATCTTAGATGGGGCAGTTCGGGTCGCAGTTCAGAGAGAATTGAAGGTTTTGACGAGGTGTCCAGGGGAGTAATCCCATGGACGTAGTCGTGGCCAGCAGGAACATGTTGCTCCTGGAAGGACTGTGCCGGCTCCTCCGTGACGAGGAGGACATGAGGATCGTGGGCGCGGCGGGGACCGCGGAGCGCGCCCTGAGCATGGTGGCCGCCGAGGGCCCCGACATCGTCGTCGTCAGCAGTGATCTTGGAGATGTCGCGGTCGCGGCGATTCCCGAGCGCGTCCGGGCGGCCGGGTCCGGCACCAGGGTGGTGGTGACCGGTGCGGAGATATCGCCACCCCATGTGCTTGAACTCGTACGCCTGGGTATTTCCGCCTATCTGCCCGTGAGTGCCACTCATGAGGAATTGAAGGCGGCAATGCGCTCTGTGGTAGCCGATTCGGACCGGGTTACGATATCTCTCACGCGTGACGAGGTAAGGCGGATATATGGCTCTGAGCAAGGGAGTCTGACCCGACTGGAAGTGGATATCCTCGGAATGGTGGCGGCCGCCATGACCAACGGTCAGATCGCCAGTCGGCTCTCGTTGAGCGAAGCGACCGTAAAGCGCCATCTACGCAAGATATTCCGACGGCTCGGAGCGGTGTCACGCCTTGACGCGGTGAACAAAGCGAGCGACGCGCACATTCTCGTGTAGCGGCAACCCGGTCCCTCGCGGGCTGCCGCTCCACGTCTTCCGCAGTCTGTTCAGCGCTCGGTCGGGCGGAGGTCGAGAGCTCCCCGGACCGAACTCCCGCAGGGCGTGCCCCGGGGGTCGGCCGTCAAGGGCGCGTCACCACCACCGCGGAGGCGAACCCCCCGCGGCCGCGGGCCAGAATCAGCGCCGCACGGATGTCCAGCGACCGGCCGGATCCGGTGACCAGGTCGATCCGGGGATCGATCCGGCCCGGAACCACATTGACCGCCGGTGGCACCGTGCGGTCCCGGATGGCCAGCAGTGCCGCCGCGACATCCAGCGGGGCCCCTCCGGAGAGGAGCCGTCCGGTCATCGTCTTGGGGGCACTCACCGGCACGCCGCAGTCCCCGAAGAGTGCGGAGAGCACCGTGGCCTCGGCACGGTCCAGCGAAGGGGTGGCCGCCGCGTCCGCGAACACCACGTCGATGTCCGAGGCCGTCAGACCGGCGTCCGCCAGCGCGACACGGGCGGCGCGCAGCAGGCCGTCGCCGCCGGACTCCGCCGGCGCCGGGTCGAACGCGGATCCGTAGCCGGCGATCGTCCCGTGGATCCGGGGGGCCTGCCGGCTCTCGGCGTCGGCGCGGCTCTCCAAGATCAGTATGGCTCCGCCCTCACCGATCACGTGCCCGGCCGCGTCCGGGTCGAACGGCAGATAGGCGCGGTCGGGATCGGTCTGTGTGCTCACCTCCCGGGCGGAGGACTGGATCGCCGCACCGTAGGGGCAGATGAGGCCGTCCATGCCGCCTGCGGTCATCACCGCTACGCCCTTGCGGACCCGGCGCCGGGCGAGGGCGAGGGCGTCCAGGCCTCCCGCCTGCTCGGAGATGACCACGCCACCGGGGCCTCGCATGCCGTTCCTGATGGAGATCTGGCCGGTGTGGACAGCGTAATACCAGGCGAAGGACATATAGGCGCTCACCGACTCCCAGCCGGTGCCCCAGAGTTGCTGAAGTTCACGCTGGCCGAACTCCAGACCGCCGGTCGAACTGGAGACTGATACCCCCATGGAGAACTCGGGGAGTTCTCCGGGCCGGATCGCCGCGTCCTCCAGGGCGAATGCGGAGGCGAAGAGCGACAAACGGGTCAGCCGGTCCGTCTGCGGCATGAGCTTCTTGGTGAACGCCTTCTCGGCCTCGAATTCCGGGATCTCACCCGCCACGCTGACCGGATATCCGGCCGCGTCGAACCTGCTGATCGGGCGGATGCCCGACACCCCCTTCAGGGTCGACTCCCAGAATGCCTCGGCCCCGACACCGTTGGGTGCGGTCACGCCGATTCCGGTTACCACGACGTCCTGCCTCATCACACGTCACGCTCCGCATCCGCCAACACCATGGCGCTCTGGAATCCGCCGAACCCGCTGCCGACGGTCAGTACCGCGTCCAATTGCTTCTCCCGGGCGGTCAGAGGCACATAGTCCAGGTCACAGGCAGGATCGGGTTCGTGCAGGTTGGCGGTGGGGGGCATCACCCCGTGCCGCATCGCGAGGGCGCAGGCCGCGATCTCGATCGAGCCGATCGCACCGAGCGAGTGCCCCACCGCCGCCTTGATCCCGCTCATGGACGTCCCGTACGCGTGCCGGCCCAGGCTCCGCTTGACCGCTGCCGTCTCGTGCAGGTCGTTCTGCTTGGTGCCCGACCCGTGGGCGTTGATGTAGTCGATGTCCTCGGGGTTGACCCTGGCCTCGGCCATCGCCGCGTTGATGGCTTCCGACATCTCGCGGCCGTCGGGTTTCAGCCCCGTCATGTGGAAGGCGTTGCAACGGGTGCCGTATCCGGCCACCTCGGCGTAGATCCGGGCGCCGCGGCGTACCGCGTGCTCGTACTCCTCCAGCACCAGGACGGCCGAACCCTCTCCGAGGATCAGACCGGTGCGTGTGCGGTCGAACGGGCGGCAGGCGGTGGCCGGATCGTCGTTCCGTGCCGAGGTGGCCTTGATCACGTCGAAACAGGTCAGGGTGATGGGCGAGAGAGGCGCGTCGGTGGCTCCGGTGATCATGATGTCGGTGTCGCCGTCGCGTATCAGCTCGGCCGCGTAGCCGACCGAGTCGATGCCCGAGGTGCAGCCCGTCGAGACCACGGTCGCGGGGCCCAGGGCTCCGGTGCTCAGCGCTACCTCAGCGGCGATCGAACTGGGCAGGAAGTAGTCGTACAGGTGCGGGCCCGCGAAGGCGGGGTCGACCAGCCAGTCCGCCCCCGAGTTGCTGAGAACGGCGTACTCCTGCTCCATCGTGGTCGTGCCGCCCACCGCGCTGCCGATGGCCACGCCGGTGCGCTCGGCGCTCAGCCCGTCGATGCGCAGCCCGCTGTCCTCCAGGGCCTCCGCAGCCGAGACCATGGCCAGTTGGGACACCCGGTCGGTGCGGCGGATCTGCTGTCGGGTCAGCCCGAGCGCCAGAGGGTCGAAGTCGCATTCGGCGGCGACCCTGCAGCGGTGCCCCGAGGCGTCGAACTGCGTGATCGTCCGCGTTGCCGTCGCTCCGCTGCTGAGCAGGTCCCAGAAGGGCTTCTTACCGATGCCGCCCGGTGCGGTGACGCCGATCCCGGTGATCACGGCCCTGCGGGTCATGGGGACTCCTTCACGGCGGCAGCGAGCATGTCGAGCTGCCGCACATCGGTCGAGCACGGAATGAAAGTGAGTTCGTCACAGCCGGCCCGCCGATACGCGACGACCGCCTCCGCGACCGCCTCGGGCGTCGTCAGGGCACTCGCGGCGATCCACTGCGCCACCGGGCCGGCGAACGCGTAGTAGGAGCCGAGGTGCCGCCGGGCCTCGTCCGCCCCGTCCGGCCCCAGTGAGAAGTACGTCTGGGCGACCAGCCTCGGCCGGCCCTCCCGGCCGTGTGCCTTCCAGAACTCCAGCGCCTGACCCGCCCGCTGCGCGAACTGCTGCGGCGGGGCGACGACGACGGTGCCGGCCGCGTAGCGTGCCATCCGTACCAGGGCGGCGTCGCTGCGTCCGCCGACCAGGAGCTCGGGCCGGTCGTCGTGCAGCGGCGGGCCGAACGACGCGTCGCCCCACAACCTCGTCAGCTCCTCCAGCAGACGGTCCAGGTCCCGGCCCCGGCTGTGGAATTCGGTGCCCGAGACCTCGTGGTCGTCCGCCCGGATACCGGCTGCCACACCGACGACGAGCCGTCCCCGGGACAGCCGGTGGATCGTCGCGGTCTGTTTGGCCAGCAGGGCGGTGTTGCCCCGGTAGGTGGGGATGAGCACCTGGGTGGAAAGCCTGATGCGCTCGGTCACCGCCGCTGCCGCGGCCAGCGCGACCAGCGGCTCGGCCCCGTCGCACACCAGCCGGTCGAGCACCGCCAGACCGGAGAAGCCGTACGCCTCCGCACCCTGGGCCCACGCCCGGAGCCGTTCAGTGGTCAAGCCGCCGGTCATCGTCGGCAGGCCGACGCCGATCTCCATGGCCCTGTCCTTCCCTGTCACTTGTTCTTGACGGTGAAGTCGGTGAAGGCCGTCGCCGCGCGCTCGAAGCGCAGCGCCGCGTGCGTGGAGGCCACCGACATGTCACGCCAGTGGCGTTGCAGCGGGCTCTTCGCGTCCTGGCCCCCCGTGCCGGCCGTCCGCATGAGCTCCTGTGCCGAAGCGACCAGCAGCCGGCTCACGTGCGCGGTGTCCCTGGCGTTGCGGACGCCGTGCAGACGGGCCTCTCCGGCGTCGAGTGCGGCGGCCGCCCGTTCGGTGAGGAAGGTGGCGGCGTCCAGATCGGCGGCGGCACGGGCCAGGGCCACGTCGTTGACGGCTGTTCCGCCGCCGGGGACGCCCGGCTGCTCCGCCCCCCGCTTGTCCGCCACCAGAGCGGCGTACGCCTCGAGCATTCCGCCTGCCGAGCCCAGGATCGGGGCCACACAGGTGAGTCCGCCCACTGCCATCAGCGGCACGTTGTGCTGCGTGCGGTCGGAGACGTCGTTGACTCCTGCGGCGACCTCGGCCAGCGCGACGGTCCGGTGGGCCGGGACGGTGACGTCGGACAGCACGACCGTGTGGCTGCCGGTGCCCCGCATCCCGACGGTGTCCCACGTCTGCTCGACGGTGAAGTCGGCCCGGGGTACGGCGAAGAAGCGCGGCGGTTGCGTACCGGGACCTGGCCGGGGACCCGCCAGCAGTGCCCAGTCCGCGAACAGGGCGCCGCTGACGTAGTTCCAGCGCCCGTTGAGGACGAACCCGTCGCCGACGGCCTCCGTCCGGCCCGACGGCACGAGACCGGAGACCCACAGAGTGTCCGGGGTATCGCCCCAGAACTCCTCCTGCGCTTCGACCGGCAGGTGGGTGCAGAAGCGAGCGGAGTAGGCGAACATCGTCCCGCACCAGGCGGCCGAGGCGCAGGAGCGGCCGGTCAGGGCCGCCGCCCTGGTCATATCGGTGAAGGTGCCCTCGCTGCCACCCCACTTGGCGGGGACGAAGTGCCGCGCGAACCCGGCCGAGGTCAGCGCCCGCACCACCCCCGCGTCGAGCTCGCCGGTCCGGTCCGCCTCGGCCGCGTGAAGTCCTGCCGGCTCCGCGGCACGGCCGGCGCGGGACACCAGGTCGTTGGTCAGCGTGTCTGTCACGTCTTCTGCTTCCTTCGTCCGTACCGATGTCCGGGACGGCGCGGTCCGGGTGTCCGGCTCCGCTCCGCATCCGCAGGGTGCAGGCCGCGGTTCGACATCCGATCCAGGCACGCTGGAACCCGACGGCGTGGGCGGGCCGTCCGGCTCCGCACCGCTGGGCTGCTTCGAGCGGCCCTCTACGGGACCTTGAACGCGGCACACGAGGGTGACCCGGGTCAGGACCCCACACAGCGAGGAGGGCTCATGCCCGAACAGCCGATCCCGGACGTACGGAAGTCGGTGACCGTCCGGGCCTCCGTCGAGGAATGCTTCAAGGCGTTCACCGAGCGCCTGTCCGACTGGTGGCCGCCCTCCCACGTACTGGTGCGGAAGGAGCGGGCCGGTCTCGCCTTCGAACCGGGCGTGGGCGGCCGCTACTACGAGTGGGACGTCGAGGGAACGGAGGTCGACTGGGGCCGCGTGCTGGTCTGGGAACCTCCCTTCCGGCTGGCCATGACCTGGCGTGTCAACGGCCGGTTCGAGTCGATTCCCGACGACGAGCGGGCCAGCGAGATCGAGGTGGAGTTCAGGCCGGTGGACGCGCGTACCACCGTGGTGGAGCTGGCCCACGTGAAGCTCTACCGACACGGCGACGACGCGATGCGTATCTTCACCGCGCTCGACGGGCGAAGCCCCGGCGAGACCCTGGAGCGCTTCGCCAAGGTGCTGTGATGCGCGTCGACCCGCCCGCAGAGACGGAGTTCGTGACGTGACCGAACCGGGCAACGCCCTGCTCGTCGAGCCCGATGCCGCAGCGCTGCGCACCGCGATGGGGCGCTTTCCGACCGGGGTCACCCTGCTCACCCAGGGCTGTGGGCACGCAGCTCTGGCGCTGACCGTGAACAGCCTGGTGTCCGTCTCACTCGACCCGCTGCTGATCCTCGTGTCGGTCAAGCGGAGCGGACGGATGCGGCCGGGCGTGGTGCGGGCCGGGAGCTTCGCCGTCAACATCCTCACGCAGGCGCATCGCGACCTGTGCGCCGAATTCGCCCGCCCCGACCGGCCCGAGGGTATGCGGGTGATGCGCAGGACCGGCGCGGTCGAGGGCTTCACCGGCAACTCGGTGATGCCCTCGGCGGCGGCGGCACTGGAATGCGTGCTGCACGCCGAGGTGCCGGCCGGTGACCACGTCCTGCTGGTCGGACGGGTGACCGTGATCCATCCGGGTGCGCCGGACACCCGCCCGCTGGTCTTCCACCAGGGTTCGTTCTCCGGCCTTTCGCCCATCGAGGAGGTTTCATGAGCGCGCCTTCGCTCGCCCCTGCCGAGCCCACGCTGCGCGAGATCGCCGACGGGGTGTACGCCTTCGAGCAGCCCCCCGGCGGCTGGTGTCTCAACAACGCCGGCCTGATCACGGGCGGCGGCCGGGCGGTGCTGGTCGACACCGCGGCCACCGAGCGGCGAGCCCGCCGTCTGCAGGCGGAGGTGGAGCGAATCGCCCCGGGCGGTCCCGACGTGGTCGTCAACACTCACTTCCACGGCGACCACGTCTTCGGTAACAGCTTGTTCTCCCCGCGCGCGGTGATCGTCGCCCATGAGGGCACCCGCTCGGACATGGCCGAGGCCGGACTCGGGCTGCGCGGACTGTGGCCGGACGTCGCATGGGGGGATCTCGAACTCGTGGTCCCCGACCTGACGTTCCGCGACTCCCTGGTGCTGCGTGCCGGGGACCTGACGGTGGAACTGATCCAGGTCGGTCCGGCGCACACCGCAGACGACGTGGTGGCCTGGATCCCGGAGCGGAGAGTGCTCTTCACCGGCGACGTGGCCTGGTCGGGAGTGACGCCGTTCGTCCTGATGGGATCGGTCCGAGGCTCGCTCCACGCACTGGAACGGCTGCGTCGCCTCGGCCCCCTCACGGTCGTCGCCGGACACGGCCGGGTCGGCGGGCCCGAGGTGCTGGACGCCACCGAGACCTACCTGCGCCGGCTGGACAGATTGGCCCGCGAGGGGATCGCTGCGGGTGTGCCGGCGCTGGAGGCCGCACGTTCGGCCGATCCGGAGGAGTTCGGCGCGATGATCGACTCCGAGCGGCTGGTGGGCAATCTGCACCGCGCCTACGCGGAGCTCAGGGGCCTGGCTCCGGGCGCCCGGATCGATGTGGCGGCCTCCATGAGGGAGATGTTCGAGTTCAACGGCGGCCCACCGCAGTGCCACGCATGAGCCGTGCGGGTGCCGCGTCCCGCGCGGGACGCGGCACCCGCACACTCACCGCCCATCACCGCTCACGGAACTCGACGGAGGCGTTCGCGCATGCAGCGGTACGGAATCTGCGGCACCGGCTCGTACCTGCCCCCGATTCGGGTGTCGAACGAGCAGGTGGCCGCAGCCGCCGGGGTGAGTGCCGAGTGGATCGAGCGCAAGACGGGCATCCGCGAACGCCGGCACGCCCGCCCCGACCAGGCGTCGTCCGACCTGGCTGCGCGGGCTGCCCGCAACGCTCTGGAACAGGCGGGCGTCCGCGCCTCCGAGGTCGGCTGCGTGGTGGTCGCCACCTCGACCCCCGACCACCCGCAGCCGGCCACCGCCAACCTCGTACAGCATCTGATCGGGGCCGACCACGCGGCCGCCTTCGACCTCAACGCGGTATGCAGCGGCTTCGTCTACGCC
Source organism: Streptomyces sp. OR43 (assembly GCF_008042275.1). GTDB lineage: Bacteria > Actinomycetota > Actinomycetes > Streptomycetales > Streptomycetaceae > Streptomyces. The sequence goes on from NZ_RDBK01000043.1 coordinate 4,544,898, forward strand.
CTTGAGGTCGCCCACGCTCTCGTACGGGACGACGGGCGGGCGCCGTACGCCCTGGTGATCGGCGTCGATGTGTACTCACGCGTCATCGACCACAGCGACCGCCGTACGGCTGTGCTGTTCGGCGACGGGGCGGGTGCCGTCCTGCTCGGTCCGGTGCCCGGGCACCAGGGTCTCGGAGTGACGCACCTGCGCGGGGTGGGCGCTGGGCACAGTCTGATCGTGGTGCCCGCGGGCGGCAGCAGACTGCCCGCTTCCGCGCGGACCGTCGCCGACGGTTCGCACTTCTTCAGGATGGACGGGCGCGGGGTGCGCGACTTCGTCACCGAACACGTTCCCCGTCTCGTCCACGAGGTACTGGAGGCCGGTGGCGTGCGGCCCGAGGACATCGACCACTTCGTCCCGCATCAGGCCAACGGCGTCATGCTGCTCGATCTCGTGCCCGCTCTCGGCCTGTCTGCCTCCACCTTGCGGACGACGCTGGGGCGGTACGGCAACACAGGCGCCGCCTCCATACCGGTCACCCTCGACGCGGCTCACCGCGAGGGCCTCCTCGCACCGGGTGACCGGACCCTGTTCGCGGCCTTCGGCGGCGGCATGAACCTGGCCGCCTCCCTCTGCACGTGGACCGGTCCTTCCCGCGCCTCTTCCCGTTCGCGCCCTTCGGCGGCAGCGGACCCCGGCTTCCGGGCGGCGCGCTGATCACGGACGCCGTGTCGTGTTCATTTCCGCTGAGGTCCGCCCACACGCCGGAGCGGTACGTCTGCCGGTGTGTACGTCTGCCGGTGTCACACCGGGCTCGTCGTCCGCCCCAGCAGCGCGCTGACGTCGAACGAGTCGGCCGGCGAGGGCGTGGTCCTGGGCACCGGTTCGTCGAAGGCGGAGAAGCCCACGACCGCGTCCGCTCCGTTGCCCTGGATCGTGAGGCGCAGCGGATACGGCTTGCCGGTGGCCGCCACGTCCAGCGTCAGGGTGGAGCCGTCGCGCATCCTGGTCAGCGGAATGACGGACGCCTTGCCGAGCTTGGTCTCCGCGCCCTTGTTGAGGGTGCCCCTGTCGTCGTTCGCGTTGTCGCTGACCAGCTTCTGGAACGTGTTCAGGTCACAGGTCTTGGTCAGGGCGCTCAGCCGGGGGTCGTCGGCCGACCCCTTCATATAGCGGTCGCCCACGATCGCGGCGAAAGCGGAACCGCCGTTGGGGACCTGGTTCTTCCAGAAGTCCGCGTCCGGCTTGATCCAGATGTCGTCGCCCCGCTTCACGATCAGCGCCGAGCCCTGGCTGTTGCCGAGGTCCACCGAACCGTTGCAGTTGCCGTCCCGGTCCAGGGTGAGCTCCAGGGACATGGGCGTACTGCCCTTGCCGAGGTCCCCGCGCGTACTCAGGTGCAGGGACTGCGCGCTGAGCAGCGCGTCGCGGGAGCGGTCGGCGATCTGCTGCGCGGTGAGGTGGTCGATGTCCTCCGCGTGGGCCGTTCCGGCGCCGATGATTCCGCTGCCGGTGACGGAGAGAACGATCGCCGCAGTCCATGCGGCGGGGCGTGTGCCGAGGTGTGGACCGGTCACGTCGCCTCCTCGAAGGGTCGTGGCGGGACTGTCCGGGTCTGCGGCCCGATCTTCCGAGCGTACGCCGGGCGGGGGGTGGTCGCCCGGCGGCGTGGCGGCGCCCCACCTGGGTGCGTACACAGCGTGACGTTGTGTGCTGTGATCGGTTAAGGGGGCGGGGGACGGTGGTAGGAGCCGTCCTCGTCACGACCGAGAGGGAGACATGAAGATGTTCATGGGGAGCCGCTCCAGGGTTGCCGCACGGGCCGCCGCCGTCGCAGGGCTGACCGCGGCACTCGCCGTGTCCACGGGCCTGGCCACGGCGGCCTCGGCCACGGCTCCGGCGAAGACGCCGCCGGGACTTTCCTGCGAGACGGGCAAGCATGCCGTCGACGACTACACCGGCTACGCGCTCTGCCGCAACAACGGCTCGACGGCGCAGACCTTCTGGGTGCACCTCGTCTGCGGCTGGTCCCCGGACGTCGACGGTGAGCACGTCACGCTGAACCCCGGGCAGTCCGGTCAGTCGACCGCCCACTGTGCGGGGCTCGGTACCGGAATCGGTGAGATCACCGTTCAGCCGTAGCCGTAGCCGTAGCCGTAGCCGTAGCCGTAGCCGTAGCCGTCGACCGGGCAGCGCCCGGGCCCCCGTGGTGCCGTCCCGGGGCCCGGGCGAGCGGTTGAGCGATCGGCCATGGCTCGTTACCCTTCAGTAATTTCGTTCGGGCGGACAGGTGCGCGCACCTGACGGTACGAGGGAGGCGGGCAGCGCATGTCCTCAGTGGAATCCACCGGAACGGACGTCGGGGCCCCGGCCGGGCTGGCCGACAGCGCCCGGGCCCTCGCGGACGGCCGTACCAGCTCCGTCCGGCTGGTCACCGACGCCCTCGCCCGGATCGAGGCGAGCCAGGGCACCCTGAACGCCTTCCGGCACCTGCGCGCGAGCGCCGCACTCGCCGAGGCCGCCGAGGCCGACCGCCGGCTCGGCGCGGGGGAGCGGCTGCCGTTGCTCGGGGTGCCGGTCGCGGTCAAGGACGACACCGATGTCGCGGGGCTGCCCACGCATTTCGGGTGCGCGGGGGAGCTGCCCGCCGCGACCGCCGACAGCGAGTCCGTACGCCGGCTGCGCGCCGCCGGGGCCGTGATCGTCGGGAAGACCAACTCCTGCGAACTGGGCCAGTGGCCGTTCACCGAGGGATCCGCCTTCGGCGCCACCCGTAATCCGTGGAACACCGCGCATACCCCGGGCGGCTCGTCCGGCGGATCGGCGGCCGCCGTCGCCGCCGGCCTGGTGCCCGCCGCGCTCGGCTCAGACGGGGCGGGGTCCGTCCGCATCCCCGCCGCCTGGACCCACCTCGTCGGCATCAAACCGCAGCGCGGCCGGATCTCCGTGCACCCCCACAGCGACGCGTTCCAGGGGCTCACCGTCAACGGCCCCCTGGCCAGGACCGTCGCCGACGCCGCGCTGCTGCTGGACGCCGTCGCGGGAGCCCACCCCGACGACCCGCACCGCCCGCCGCCCGTCCGGGCCTCGGCCGCCGCCCGTCGCGACCCGGGCCGGCTGCGCATCGCCCTCGCCTGGCGCCCCCCGCTCACCCTCACCGGCGCGGCGCCCCACCCGGACGTGCGCCGCGCGGTCACCGAGCTCGCCGAGGCGCTGGCCCGGCTCGGCCACCACGTCGAGGAGGCCCGGCCCCGCTACGGGCTCATCGGCCTCGGCTTCCTGCCCCGCGCCACCGCCGGCATCGCCGAACTCGCCGCCCTGCACCCCGAACCCGCGCTCCTGGACCCCCGCACCCGCAGCGCCCTGCGCACCGGCACCCGGCTCGGCGGCCGGGTGGTGCGGGCGGCACGCGCGCGGGAGGTGCGCCAGCACCGGCGTATCGGCGCCCTGTTCCACCCTCCTCGCGGCAGGGCCGGAACAGGGTTCGACGTGCTGCTCACCCCGACGACCGCCCTGCCGCCTCCCCGGATCGGCAGGTTCGACGGACTGAGCGCCTGGCGCACCGATGTCGCGATGACCGAGGCCTGCCCGTACGCCTGGCCGTGGAACGTGCTGGGCTGGCCCGGAATCAACGTCCCCGCAGGCTTCACCCCCGGCGGGCTCCCCGTCGGGGCCCAACTGCTCGGCCCCTCCCGCAGCGAGGAACGGCTCATCTCGCTCGCCGCCCAGCTGGAGGCCGACCGGCGGTGGTACGAGCACCGCCCGCCGGCCGCACCTTAGGGAGTGTGCGCGGTCACCACCCACACGCCCGCCCGCAGCATGACCCCGCGCGGTGTCTCGTACGGCAGCAGGGCCTCGGTCATCGCGGTCCGTGTGGTGTCGGAGACGGCGAGACCGGGGGCGCGCGACACGAAGAACCCGACCGCGTCCGCCGCGTCCTTCCCCCAGCAGGTCTCGGCGTCCACGCCCGTCACCCCGATGTCCGTGAAGCCCGCCGCGCCCAGGACCTCGTGGATGTGTTCCGGCTCCGAGAGCGAGGCCATCGCCGTGGCCACCTCGTTCTCGGTGGTGTGGTCCCGTCCCAGCAACGAGGCCAGCAGGCCCAGTGCCTTGCGCTCCTCCCCGTCCGCCTGCGCGGGCTGCGGGCAGAGGAACGCCAGCCGGCCGCCCGGCCGCAGCGCCGCCGCGATGTTGGTGAACGCGGCGACGGGGTCGGCGAAGAACATCACGCCACCCCGGCTGATCGCCAGGTCGAACCCTCCGGGTTCGAACGCGCAGGTCTGCGCATCGCCCAGCCGGTAGACCACCTGCGGGAACTGTTCGGAATCGGTGAGCTCGCCGGCCCGTCGGACGAGCGGCGCCGAGATGTCGACCCCGGTGACCCGGCCGCCCGGCGCCCGCTGCGCCGCCATCCGCGTCGTGAGCCCGCTGCCGCAGCCGATGTCCACCACCCGGTCCCCGGCAGCGATCGCCGCCGCGTCGAACAGAGCGGCGTCGAACCCGTCCAGCATGGCGTTGTAGCGGTCCGGGTGGGCGGCCCAGTGCTGCCCGAGCGGTCCGTTCCAGGCTTCGGCGACGGTCATGCGTGCTCCTTCGTCTCCAGGGTGAGCGTGGCCTCGACGCGCCCCATGGCGCAGATCGCGCCGAATGCGATCAGATGGACCAGGCAGTGATCGGTGAACGGCGGTGCGAGCCAGGCGGCCACGTCCTCGTCCGTGATGCGGTACGGGGCGCGGGCCGCGAGGAGCGCCAGCCGGGCACCCGGGCGCCCGGCCCGGTCCGGGAGGTCCGCCCCGTGCAGCGGGAGCGGGGTGACACCGTCCCAGGCCGCCACCGACTCCCGTACGTACGCCGCGTCCTCGTCGCTCAGCAGCCCGGCACCCAGCTCCGCCGCGGTGCGCAGGGCCCCGTACGCCGTGCCGACGGCGGTGCCCGCCGCCCAGGCGGGTGCTTCGCCCTCCGTTTCGAGCAGCGGCAGGCTCAGACCCGTCACCAGCTCGCGGCGCACGGTCCGGGCCAGGGAGCGGCCCGCCGCACTCCTTACCGCACGGATCCGCTGGAGACCGCAGGGCAGCATGCTCTCGGCCAGCAGCGCGGAGACGATCCGGTTGATGAAGTGGAAGGTGAGCGCGGTACCGATGTGTTCGGGTGCGGCGGCGGGCCCGAAGGGCTGCGGTGTGCTCATGTCCTTCCCCCAGGCCAGCAGCCGGCGATGGGCGGGGTCGGCCGGCTGCTCGCCGCGGGCGATCGTCTCCGCCAGCCGGTGGTCGCCGGTGGCGTGCAGCAGCACGGTGTGCGCGTCCACGCAGAACGGACAGCGGTTGGCGAGCGACACCCCGGCCGCCACCACCTCCTTGTCCGTACGGGACACCTGCCCGGCCAGCAGCGACTCGCGCGCCAGCGCCCAGGCCGAGGTGAGGAGCGGAGGGGAGGCGGACAGGACGACGAAGGTCGGGGCGCGCTCGATCCCGAAGTCGGTGGACATCTGGGCGTACACGTCGGCGACCACTCCGGTCGCCGACTTCGGAGGTACGGGTGAGGTGTAGCGGAAAGGTCCGGTCATGGCGACGATGCTCGCCCGCGGACCGGGGCCGGGTCGTCGTACCGCCGGAGGCAGTCACCGCTGGTCCCCACCGGTCGTGGACCGCCCGGCACTACTGCCCGGGGAGTAGTTCCCGTCCGGTCCTCAGGGCTGATGACCCCGCGTTCGCCCGGGAGTTAGGGTGCGGCACATGACGGGGGACACGGGGAAGGCGGGGGACTCGGGCCGCCGCGGCCGGTTGCTGGACGCGGTGCTCGCGGTGGCGATCGGCGCGGCGGTCACCGTCGCGGCCCAGGTGGCTTCGGAGCCTGGGGCGCTGGATCTGGTGCTCGTCGCGACGGGCTCGCTGGCCCTCGCCGCACACCGCCGGGCGCCTCGTACGGTTCTCGCCGTCACCACGCTCGCCCTGTCCGGCTACGTGCTCCACGCACACCCGGGCACCTGGGCGGCGTTCCCGGTGCTGGTCGCCGTGCACGCCGCCGCCCGTAGCGGACACCGCGCCTGGGGCGTGGCGGCCGGTGCGTTCTTCCTCGTCGGCTACTTCACCGTCCTGATGACCGCCGCACCCGCCGCCGAGAGCGTCGTGGAGCGGACCTTGTTGTTGCTCGGATGGTTCCTCTGTGCCGGGGTCACCGGGCTGATCGACAAGAACTGGCAGGCCTATCTGCGCCAGACCGAGCAGCGGGCGCTCGACGCCGAACGCACCCGGGAGGAGGCGGCGCTGCGCCGGGCGGGAGAGGAGCGGCTGCGGATCGCCCGCGAGCTGCACGACTCGCTCACCCACTCCATCTCGATCGTCAAGCTCCAGGCGGGAGTCGCCGTCCACCTCGCGCGCAAGCGCGGCACCGAGGTGGAGCCGGCACTTCTCGCCATCCAGGAGGCGAGCGGCGAGGCGATGCGTGAACTGCGCGCCACACTGGAGGTGTTGCGCACGGACGTGGTCGAACCGGGTACCGGGCTCGACCGCATCGGCGAGCTGGCCGAACGGGCCCGCAGTGCCGGCATCGCGCTCGCCGTCACCGTCAGCGGCGACGAACGGCCGCTTCCCGCGGCCGTGGACCGTGCCGCGTACCGGATCGTGCAGGAGGCCCTCACCAATGTGGCCCGGCACGCCGACCGGGCTCCGACCACCGTCCGGCTCGCCTACGGGCGGAGCGCGCTGACCGTGCGCGTCGACGACCACGGCCCGTGCGCCGCGGGCGACACCGTCACGGCGGGAACGGGCCTCACCGGCATGCGGGAGCGCGTCACGGCGCTCGGCGGCACCCTGGCCGCCGCTCCGCGCCGCGCGGGCGGCTTCTCCGTCCACGCCGAACTTCCCCTGGGCACAGCCGGATCCACCGGATGAGCGGCGAAGACACCGCCGGATCCACCGGATGAGCGGCGAAGTCGACGCCCCGCTCCGGGTCATCGTCGTCGACGACCAGGCGCTGATGCGGGCGGGCTTCCGGGCGCTGCTCGACGCTGAGGAGGGCATCGAGGTGGTCGGCGAGGCCGCGGACGGCCGGGCGGGGCTGGAGCTGGCCCGGCTGCACACGCCGGACATCGCGCTGGTCGACGTACAGATGCCGGTGATGACGGGCATCGAGGCGACCCGGGCGATCGCCGCGGACCCGCTGCTGAGCGGGGTCCATGTGGTGATCCTGACCAACTACGGCCTGGACGAGTACGTGTTCGACGCTTTGCGCGCCGGAGCGGCCGGCTTTCTGCTCAAGGACACCGAACCCGCCGAACTGCTCCACGCCGTCCGTGTCGCGGCCCGCGGCGACGCGCTGCTCTCGCCCGCCATCACCCGCAGACTGATCGGCGAGTTCGTCGCCCGGCCCCCGGACCGGAGCACCGCGCCGGGCTTCGAGACCCTGACCCGCCGGGAGCGGGAGGTCAGCGCGCTGGCGGCCCGGGGGCTGACGAACGAGGAGATCGCCGCGCACATGGTCATCAGCCCGTTCACCGCCAAGACCCACATCAGCCGTGCCATGACGAAACTCGGCGCCCGCGACCGCGCCCAACTCGTCGTCTTCGCCTACGAGTCGGGTCTCGTCACGCCACGTGATCGCTGACCGCGGCCCGACCTGCGGCACCTGACACCGCGGCAGCGCTGATCGGGGCCTGTTCTACGGCACCCGGCAGCACGTGAGCGCTGACAGGGCCTGACCTACGGCACCCGGGCGGTCCACTCGGCCGTGCCGAACTTGGTACGCACGAGTTCCTCGGCCCGCGCCAGTTCCTGCGGCGTCACCTCGCCCTGGGTGAGGCCGTGGCGGTTGCGGAACGACTCGATCATCCGCTCAATGACGGCCTGACGGGGAAGACCGGTCTGCCGGCGCAGGGGGTCGACGCGCTTCTTGGCGCTCTTGGTGCCCTTGTCGGACATCTTCTCCTTGCCGATGCGCAGGACGTCGAGCATCTTGTCGGCGTCGATGTCGTAGGACATCGTCACGTGATGCAGCACGGCGCCGGGCCCGCCGTCCGGCCCGACCACACGCTTCTGAGCCGCCCCCGCGATCTTCCCGACCTCCGTCGCGATGTCGTTCAGCGGCTGATACCACGCCTTGATCCCCATGTCGCCGAGCGCTTCGAGCACCCAGTCGTCCAGATAGGCGTAACTGTCGGCGAAGGAGAGCCCGGAGACGAGGGAGTGGGGCACCGCGAGCGAGTACGTGATGGTGCTGCTCGGCTCCGCGAACATGGCCCCGCCCCCGGACACGCGCCGGACCACCGTGACACCGTGCCGGTCGACGCCTTCCGGGTCCACCTCGTTGCGCAGGGACTGGAAGCTGCCGATGATCACCGCGGGGGAGTCCCACTCCCACACCCGGAGCGTCGGCGGCCGGCGGCCCGCGGCGACCTCGGCCGTGATGACCTCGTCGAGGGCCATGTGGAGGGCGGGGGACTGCGGGGCGTCGTGGATGAGCTGCCAGTCGTAGTCGCTCCACTCCGTGGCATGCGCCAGCGCCCGGCGTACGGCGACGGCGACACCCTCCGACGTGAGCCCGAGCATCACCGTCGACTCCGGGAGTGCCGCGTCGATCCGGGCGGCCAGGCCCACGGTGTCGGTGGTGGCCGGGGCCCCCTCCAGCGCCGCGTCGATCGCGAGGATCGCCTCGTCCGGCTCCAGGAAGAAGTCACCCGCCACCCGTACGTCCCGCAGCGCCCCGCCCCGGACGTCCAGGTCCACGACGACCAGTTTGCCGCCGGGGACCTTGTATTCACCGTGCACTGCCGTACCTCCAGTTCAGCCGGGCCTCATGCCTACGAATCGGCTCCGACCGGGCATAACGCCGTCGGGGCGTGGATTAGTCCGCCGTCCGGGCGGTGTGTGCCGCTCGTGCGCGGTGCGGGCCGTCCGGGGCCTCGCCGCCACGGTCAGTGGTATGGACCAAGGTATTGACACCCGCTTAGTTCACTTCTTAAATCACACAGTGAACTAAGCGGCCTCATAGTCGTGTTGCCCTTCCTCCCCCCTCATACACCGGAAGGGAGAGTCATGGACTCCCCACGCCGTACGCGGCGACTGCTGCACTCCGTACTCTCGGTTCTCACGCTCGCCCTGGTTACGACCGCCCTCGCGGGCGGCGGTGGACCCGCTTCCGCCTCCACCGCCCCGATGGCGGACACCACGGCCGCCGCCGCGGTCACGACGTTCTCCGACGAGTTCGACGGCGCTGCCGGCTCGGCGGTGAACGGCAGCAAGTGGCAGATCGAGACCGGCGACAACGTCAACAACCACGAGCGGCAGTACTACACGGCCGGCAACAGCAATGCCGCACTGGACGGCCAGGGTCATCTGGTCATCACCGCGCGCAAGGAGAATCCGGCCAACTACCAGTGCTGGTACGGCACCTGCCAGTACACCTCGGCCCGGCTGAACACCTCCGGGAAGTTCACCCAGACCTACGGCCACGTCGAGGCGCGGATGAAGATCCCGCGCGGCCAGGGCATGTGGCCCGCCTTCTGGATGCTCGGCGACGACATCGGACAGGTCGGCTGGCCCAACTCCGGTGAGATCGACATCATGGAGAACGTCGGATTCGAACCCTCCACCGTCCACGGCACCCTGCACGGTCCCGGCTACTCCGGATCCGCGGGCATCGGCGCCGGATACACCCTCCCGAACGGGCAGGCCTTCGCCGACGCCTTCCACACCTTCGCCATCGACTGGGCCCCGGACTCGGTGACCTGGTCCGTCGACGGCAACGTCTACCAGCGCCGCACGCCCGCCGACACCGGCGGCAACACCTGGGCCTTCAACAAGCCCTTCTTCCTCATCCTCAACCTGGCGGTCGGCGGCTACTGGCCCGGCGACCCGGACGGAAACACCGCTTTCCCGCAGCAGCTGGTCGTCGACCACGTGCGGGTCACCACCAGCGACTCCCAGCCGGAGACGGGCGGGCGGATCACCGGTCTGGCCGGCAAGTGCGTGGATGTCGCCGCGGCGGCCACCGCCAACGGCACCCCGGTCCAGCTCTACGACTGCAACGGCACCAACGCCCAGAAGTGGAGCGTGAACGCGGACGGCACGATCCGGGCGCTCGGCAAGTGCCTCGACGTGGCATCGGGCGGCACGGCCGACGGCACCGCCGTCCAGTTGTGGGACTGCAACGGATCGGCGGCCCAGCGCTGGGCGGTCAGCGGAGCGCGCGACATCGTCAATCCGCAGGCGAACAAATGCCTGGACGTCGTCGGGAACAGTTCGGCCAACGGCGCACGGCTCCAGATCTGGACCTGCACCGGCGCGGCCAACCAGAAGTGGACGGTGAACGGCTGACCCACGGCTCCGACGGGGCCTCTCGGTGCGGGTGCACCGAGAGGCCCCGTTCGTCGTTTTTCACCGTTCCCGCCCGTCGAATCTGTCTTTATCCGGTTCGCGTGGCGCTGTGTGCATCCTGGGCGCGGCCGTTATCCGATCGTCAGTAAAAACCGTCCGCTATGTGGGCAGGCCTCTTGCCTGCGGACTGTATGCGAAATACGGTCTGCGATATTCCCTGATCACCCCTTGGCGGAGGTAGGCCCTCGTGCGCCGAAAAGCGGTTGCCCTGGTGGCGGTTGCATTGGTGTCCTTCACGTCGGGCTGCGCGTCGCTGCAGTCCTCGGCGACCGAGGTCGGCGGTGTACGCAAAACCGACGACCGGTCCGTACGCGACGGCGGGACACTCACCGTCGCCCTCAACTCGGACCCGGACAAACTCGACCCGACGCTCGCCCAGACCCTCGTCGGCCGCACGGTCTTCGCGGGTATGTGCGAGAAGCTCTACGACATCGACGAGGACGGCGTCGTCGTGCCGCAGCTCGCTGCCGCACTGCCCACCACCTCGGCCGACGGCCGCACCGTCACCCTGAAGGTGCGTCCCGGCCTGAAGTTCAGCGACGGCACGCGGCTCGACGCCGCGGCGGTCGTCACCTCGCTGCTGCGCCACCGCGATCTCCCCGGATCCGCCCGCGGCACCGAGCTCGCCCCGGTCACCTCCATCGAGGCCGCCGGCTCCGACACCGTACGGATGAAGCTCGAGCAGCCCTACGTCCCGCTCACCGGCGTCCTCGCCGACCGGGCCGGGATGGTGATGTCACCGGCCGCGCTCAAGAAGTACGGGAAGAACTTCACGAACCACCCCTCCTGCGTCGGCCCCTTCCGCTTCGTCGAGCGCGTCGGCGGCGACCGGATCGTGCTGAAGAAGGACCCGAACTACTACGACGCGGACAAGGTCCACCTCGACGGCGTCGTCTACAAGCCCATCCCCGACGGAAACGTCCGGCTCGCCAACCTGCGCTCCGGCGACCTCCAGGTCGGGGACCAGATGGGTCCCGTCGATGTACAGAGCGCGCTCACCGAGCCGAAACTCCAGCTCTTCAACTCGCCCTCGCTCGGCTACCAGGGCATCGGCCTCAACGTCGGCAACGTGAAGGGCCTCGGGCAGAAGCCCGGCAGGCTCGACACCCCGATCGCCCGGGATGTGCGGGTCCGGGAGGCGTTCGAGCTCGCGATCGACCGCGACACCCTCAACGAGGTCGTCTTCCAGGGCATGTACGAGCCGGCCTGCGGCCCCATCTCGCCCCAGTCCGCCATCGCCCCCGGCGTCAGGCCCGAGGACTGCCCGAAGCGCGACATCGCCAAGGCCAAGAAGCTGCTGAAGGAAGCGGGCGTGAAGACCCCGCTGAAGATCGAGCTCAAGACCTCCACCACCCCCGAGCAGGGACGCGTCGGACAGGTCCTCCAGGCCATGGTCAAGGAGGCCGGCTTCGACCTCTCGCTGCGGCCCACCGAGTACGCCACCATGCTCTCGGAGACCGACGCCGGACACTACGACGTCTTCACCAGCGGCTGGTCCGGCCGGCTGGACCCGGACGGCAACGTCTCCAACTTCCTCAAGACCGCGGGCGCCATGAACGCCTACGGACTCGGCGACCCCGGGATCGACAAGCTCATCGCGGAGGGCCGCACCGTCGCCGACCCGGCGCGGCGCACCGAGATCTACGACGAGCTCACCCGGCGCGTGCAGGACGCGCACACGCTGATCTACCTCTACCGGCAGAAGAACTACGTCGTCGCCACCAAGGACGTCGCGGGCATCCGCGTCTACGGCGACGGACTGGTCCGGGTCACGAATGCGGGGTACACCCGATGACGAAATACCTGCTGACGCGGCTGCGCCAGTCCCTCATCACCCTCTTCCTGGTCTCGATCGTGGTGTTCGCCGGCATCCGGGCGCTGCCCGGCGACCCGGCGCTCGCCCTGGCCGGCGAGGAGCGCAGCCCCGAGGCGCTCGCCGCGATCCGCGAGGCGTACGGCCTCAACGACAACATCGTCGTGCAGTACGCCCGCTTCATCGGCCACGCCCTCACCGGCGACCTCGGCAACTCCTCCCGCACCGGGCTTCCGGTCGCCGACGCCATCGGGCAGGCACTCCCCGTCACGCTGGAGCTGGCCGCGCTGTCCCTGCTGCTCGCCGTGGTCCTCGGCATCGGCGCCGGGGTCGTGGCCGCCGTACGGCGCGGGAAGCCCGAGGAGTGGATCGCCAACGTCATCGCGCTGATCGGGCTCTCCATCCCGACGTTCTGGCTCGGCATCGTGCTGGTCCTCGGCTTCGCCATCGCCGTCCCCGTCTTCGCCGCCTCCGGATACGTCCCGTTCGGGACGGACCCGCTCGACAACCTGCGCCGCATGGTGCTGCCCGCGATCGTGCTCGGCTCCGGCCTCGCCGCCGTCGTGATGCGCCAGACGCGGGCGGCGATGCTCGACTCGCTCTCCGCCGACTACGTGCGCACCGCCCGCGCCAAGGGTCTGTCCAAGCGGTCCGTCGTCGGCGGGCACGCCCTGCGCAACTCGCTCGTCACCGTCGTCACCGTGCTCGGGCTCCAGCTCGGACACCTGATCTCCGGCGCCGTCGTCACCGAGCAGATCTTCGTCCTGCCCGGCTTCGGCAAGCTCACCATCGACGCCGTCTTCACCCGTGACTACGCGACGCTCCAGGCCGTGGTGCTCTGCACCTCCGCCGCGTACATCCTCATCAATCTGCTGGTCGACGTGGTCTATTCGGTCATCGACCCGCGCATCCGGCTCGGAGGTGCCCGGTGACCACAGCGACCCCAGCGCTCCCCACCGTCCCGCAGACCGCGAAGAAGAAGGGGGCCGGCAACGGACGGCTGCGCGCCCTGCGCCGGAACCGGCTGGCCATGACCGGCGGCATCATCGCCGCCGTCTTCATCCTGGTCGCCCTTCTCGCCCCGCTGATCGCCCCGTACGACCCCGCCCAGCCGGACTTCGGGAACGTCCTCGCTGAACCGGGCACCGCCCACTGGCTCGGCACGGACGACCTGGGACGCGACCAGCTGTCCCGCATCGTGTACGGCGCGCGCGCCTCCATGCAGGTCGGCCTCGTCGCCGTCGTGCTGGCGTTCGTCGTCGGCGTACCGCTCGGCCTGGTCGGCGGCTACTACGGGAAGTTCGCCGACGGCGCGATCTCCCGGCTCACCGACACCATGCTGGCCTTCCCCTTCCTGGTGCTCGCCGTCGGTCTCGCCGCGATCCTCGGCCCGTCGCTGACCAACGCGACGATCGCGATCGGGATCTCGCAGATCCCCGCCGTCATCCGCATCACCCGGGCCGAGACGCTGCGGCTCAAGCACGTCGACTACGTCGGAGCGGCCATCGCCAACGGCGGCGGCGACGGGACCGTGCTCTTCCGGCACATCCTGCCCAACGCCACCTCCGCGCTGATCGTCCAGGCGACCGTCGGCATCCCCGCCGCCATCATCGGTGAGGCGCTGCTCAGCTTCCTGGGCCTCGGCGTCCAGCCCCCGGACCCGTCCCTCGGCGTGATGCTCTCCGGCGCCCAGTCCTTCCTGGCCCCCGCGCCCTGGCTCGCCGTCTTCCCCGGCCTGGCGATCGTCGCGGCGACCCTGGCCTTCAACCTGCTCGGCGACGGACTGCGCGACGTCCTCGACCCCCGTGGAGCGACCCGATGACCGAGACCGTTCTCGAATCCGTACGGGGACGGGTGGGTGAGCCCGTCCTGAGCGTCCGCGACCTGTCGGTCTCCTTCCGCTCCGACACCCGCACCGTGCACGCCGTCGACGGCGTCTCCTACGACCTGCACCCCGGCGAGGTACTCGCCGTCGTGGGGGAGTCGGGGTGCGGCAAGTCCGTCACCTCCATGGCCGCGATGGGACTGCTCCCGCCCACGGCACGCATCGGCGGCTCCATCCGCGTCGGCGGCCGGGAACTCGTGGGCGCGCCGGAGAAGGAGCTCCAGAAGATCCGCGGCAAGGACATCGCGATGATCTTCCAGGAGCCGATGACCTCGCTGAACCCGGTCCTCACCATCGGCCGGCAGATCGGCGAGGTGCTCCGCAGGCACCAGGGCCTGAGCCGGAAGGAGGCCAGGGAGCGGTCCGTGGACCTCCTCGACCTGGTCGGCATCCCCGCCCCGCGCAGCCGCGTCGACGAGTACCCGCACCAGCTCTCCGGCGGCATGCGCCAGCGCGTCATGATCGCGATCGCCGTCGCCTGCGACCCCTCGGTCCTCATCGCCGACGAACCGACCACCGCACTCGACGTCACCGTGCAGGCCGGCATCCTCGAAGTCCTCCAGTCGCTGCGCGAGCGGCTCGGCACCGCGATCGTCCTGGTCACCCACGACCTCGGCGTCGTCGCCGACGCGGCCGACCGGGTTCTCGTGATGTACGCCGGGCGCTCCGTCGAAGAGGCCCCCGTCCACGAGCTGTTCGCCACGGCCCGGCATCCGTACACCCGCGGACTGCTCGGAGCCGTCCTGCGCCCCGGCGGCGAGGGCAAGCGCCGGCTGCCCGAGATCCCCGGACTGGTGCCGAGCCTCGACAGCCAGCCCGACGCCTGCACCTTCGCCCCCAGGTGCGGCCGCGCCGACGACACCTGCACGGGCGGCCGGCCCGGCTTCCGTTCCGTCGATCCGCGTACGGGGACGGACGCCGCCCACCGGGCGGCGTGCTGGCACCCGTACGCCGCCGACGAAGCGTCCGACACCCTCACGGGCACCGCTGCCGCAGAGCCCGCGCGACCCGACCAGGAGGCCGGAAAGTGACCGCAGCACAGACCGTCCCCGCCCCCCGCGAAAGCGCCGAGGGCGCCCGGGACCAGCAGCACCCCGTGCTGCGGATCGACTCGATGGAACGCCACTTCGCCGCGTCCGGCGGCGGCACCGTCCGCGCCGTCGACGGCGTCTCGATCACCGTCGGCCGCGGCGAGGTCGTCGGCCTCGTCGGGGAGTCCGGCAGCGGCAAGTCGACCGTCGGCCGCTGCGCCGTACGCCTCGACGAACCCACCGGCGGCACCGTCCACATCAACGGCACCGACATCACCCATCTGTCCCGCCGCGCCGTGCGCCCGCTGCGCAAGGACTTCCACCTGGTCTTCCAGGACCCCTCGTCCTCGCTCGACCCGCGCATGACCATCGGCCAGATCATCGCCGAACCCATCAGGCTGCACCGCCGGGCCCGCGGCGCCGCCGTCCGCGAGCGCGTCGAGGAACTGCTCGCCCAGGTCGGACTGCGCCCCGAACACGCCGACCGGCACCCGCACGAGCTCTCCGGCGGCCAGCGCCAGCGGATCTCCATCGCCCGCGCGCTCTCCTGCGACCCCGACCTCGTCGTCGCGGACGAACCGACCTCCGCGCTCGACGTCTCCGTGCAGGCCTCGGTCCTCAACCTGCTCGCCGATCTCCAGCGCGATCGCGGCTTCGGCTGCCTGTTCATCACGCACGACCTGGCCGCCGTCGAGTTCCTCGCCGACCGCATCGCCGTGATGTACCTCGGCCAGATCGTCGAACAGGCCCCCACCGCCGAGCTGTTCGCCGATCCCAAGCACCCCTACACCCAGGCGCTGCTCTCCGCCGCGCCCGTGCCCGACCCGGTGCTCCAGCGCTCCCGCGAGCGCATCGTGCTCCACGGCGAGCTGCCCAGTCCGCTGGACCCGCCGCCCGGCTGCCGCTTCCACACCCGCTGCCCGCTCGCCACGGAACGCTGCCGCACCGAGGTTCCCGTCCTGCGGGAGCTGCCCGGCGGCCGGCAGGTCTCCTGCCACCTCGTCGACGACGACGGTACGGCCCCGGACGCGGCCGCCTGACCCCGTACGGGAGGCGGCCCCGTTCCCCGGGCCCGCCTCCCGTACGTACGATCCGCAACGAACCACAGAACGTCGCAGCAAGGAGCCGCATCCGTGTTCACCACCCGGCCCACCCTCCAGGGCACCTTCGGCATGGTGTCGTCCACCCACTGGCTCGCCTCGCAGTCCGCGATGGCGGTCCTGGAGGACGGCGGCAACGCCTACGACGCCGCCGTCGCCGCCGGATTCGTCCTGCACGTCGTCGAACCGCACCTCAACGGCCCGGCCGGCGAGGTGCCGATGATCCTGGCGCCCCACGACGGCGACGTCCAGGTCCTCTGCGGCCAGGGCCCGGCACCCGCCGGCGCGACGGTCGCCCACTACCGCGCGCTCGGCCTCGACCTGGTCCCCGGCACCGGACCGCTCGCTGCCGCCGTGCCGGGCGCCTTCGACGCCTGGATGCTGCTGCTGCGCGACCACGGAACCAAGACCGTCGCCCAGGTACTGCGGTACGCCATCGGCTACGCCGAGGACGGCCACGCACCCGTCGAGCGCGTCGGCCAGACCGTCGAGACGGTCCGCGAGCTCTTCGAGACCGAGTGGCAGTCCTCCGCCGACGTCTACCTCCCGGGCGGGAAGGCGCCGGTCCCCGGCGAGCTGTTCCGCAACCCCGCGCTCGCCGCGACCTGGCGCCGGCTGATCGCCGAGGCCGAGGAGACCGGTGGTGACGACCGCACCGCGCAGATCGAGGCCGCCCGTGCGATCTGGCGCGAGGGCTTCATCGCCGAGGCCCTGGTCCGCCAGGCCGCCGTCCCCACCATGGACACCAGCGGCACCCGCCACACCGGCACCCTCACCGCCGCCGACCTGGCCGGCTGGTCCGCGTCGTACGAGGCCCCCGCCACGTACGACTGGAACGGCTGGACGCTCGCCAAGGCCGGCGGCTGGAGCCAGGGCCCCGCCTTCCTCCAGCAGCTCGCCCTGCTGCCCGCCGAACTGCCGGCCTACGGCTCCGCCGCCTACGTCCACCTGCTCATCGAGGGCTGCAAGCTCGCCATGGCGGACCGGGAGGCCTGGTACGGCGACGCCACCGAGGTCCCGCTCGCCGCGCTGCTCTCCGAGCCGTACAACGCGGCCCGCCGTGCGCTGGTCACCGACCGGGCCTCGCACGAGCTGCGCCCGGGCAGCCCCGACGGCCGGACCCCCGTCCTCAGCGAGCACGCCCACGCCGTCGCCGCCGGTGAGTCCGGCTTCGACGCCATGGGGATACCGGCGGCCGGTGCCGGTGAGCCGACGGTCGCGAAGGACGGTGCGGTCTCCGGACCGGGGGAGCCGGCCGTCGCCAAGGACGGCGCGACGCGAGGAGACACCTGCCACGTCGACGTCGTCGACCGCTGGGGCAACATGGTCTCCGCAACCCCCAGCGGCGGCTGGCTCCAGTCCAACCCGGTCGTCCCCGAGCTCGGCTTCCCGCTCGGCACCCGCCTCCAGATGGCCTGGCTGGACGAGGGCCTGCCGAACTCCCTCACCCCCGGGTCCGGAGACCGCACCGTCCTTCGCGACCGTCGGCTCACCGGCACCGGCCGCCGGTATCCCCATGGCGTCGAAGCCGGACTCACCGGCGGCGACGGCGTGGGCGTGCTCGCTGAGGAC
>NZ_RDBK01000043.1:4562750-4629483 GCF_008042275.1 Streptomyces sp. OR43
CCACCCTCACCCCGTCCCTCGCCCTGCGCGACGGCGTCCCGGTGATGGCCTTCGGCACCCCGGGCGGCGACCAGCAGGACCAGTGGCAGCTGCACTTCTTCCTCGCCGTCGCCCTGCGCGCCGAGGTCCGCGGCGGCCTCGACCTCCAGGGCGCCATCGACGCCCCGAACTGGCACAACGACAGCTTCCCCGGCTCCTTCTTCCCGCGCGGGATGCGCCCGGGCAGCGTCACCGTCGAGGAGGGCATGGACCCGGACGTCGTCGAGGAGCTGCGCCGGCGCGGCCATGACGTCACGGTCGGCGACCCGTGGTCCGAGGGCCGGATGTGCGCGGTCGCCCGCGATCCGGAGACCGGGGTGCTGTCCGCGGCGGCCAACCCGCGGGGCATGCAGGGGTACGCGGTCGGGCGCTGACCGGGCACCGGCGCGGTCATGACCGGGGGCCGCCCGGCCGGCACCGGCCGGCCACGTTCCCGTCATGACCGGGTCGTCGGCGTCCGGACAGCCCGTGCTTAGCTGGGGGCATGATCGATGACTTTCTCGCCGGGGACCTGACCGAGGTCGAGGCGGCGGTCCGCGCAGCGGCCGCCGCCGAGATCATGCCGCGCTACCGGCAGCTCGCCGCGCACGAGATCGTCGAGAAGAACGGTCCGCACGACCTCGTGACCACCGCGGACCGGCTCGCCGAGGAACACCTCACCGCCGCCCTGAGCCGGCTCCTGCCCGGTTCCGTCGTCGTCGGCGAGGAGGCGGTCCACGCCGACCCGGAGGTGTACGAGGCGCTGAGCGGCGAGGCCCCCGTGTGGATCGTCGACCCGGTCGACGGCACGCGCCAGTTCGTCCGCGGCGAGCCCGGGTTCTGCACCCTGGTCGCCCTGGCCCACCGCGGCGAGCTGCTGGCCTCCTGGACGTATGCGGCCGCCCTGGACGAGATGGCCGTCGCCGTCCGCGGCCGGGGTGCCACGCTCAACGGCACGGCGATACGCTCCGGCTCGCCCACGCCCGACGCCGTACTGCGGGTGGCCATGTCGCACCCCGACTACACCACCGACGCGCAGAAGAAGGCCCTGCTCGGCCTGCGCACCGAAGGCATCGACGCCCGCCCCTGCGGCTCGGCCGGCCTCGAATACCTGGCCGTCGCCCGCGGCGAGCTCGATAGCGTCGCATTCAACTGGGAGTACGCCTGGGACCACGCGGCGGGCCTCCTGCTCGTCACCGAGGCGGGCGGCACCCAGGCCACGCTGTCCGGTGTGCCGTTCCGTATCGCCGGCGGCAACGACCTGCCCTTCACGGCAGCCCGGGACCGCGCGACGGCCGACCGCGTCCTGGCCGCGCTGCGCACCGGGGCCTGAGAGAGGCGGTCCGGGGCCTGAGCGAGGCGGTCCGGGCACGGTGACCGGGCGCGTCCTTCAGCGCGACCGGTCCGCCCGGTCACCGTCGGTGGTTTCCGTCCCGCAGGACCTCGCGCACGTCCCGTACGACCGTCGCGGCCGTCTCCAGGGCCGCCGGGTCCAGCCCCGTGAGCGCCTCGCCGACCCGTGCCGCGAAGTCCGCGGGCGTGTCCGGCAGGGCCGCGGCGGCGGCCAGCGCGCCCTTCTCGTTCAGGCACCAGGTGCGGTGGTGGGCGTGCAATGACTGGGCGAGGATGCCGAACGCCCGGGACAGACAGAGCGAGACATGGAGCCGGTCACCGCCCGGTGCCGACTTGGCGGCCGCCCCGACCGAGAACTCCGCCTCCCAGGACGCCTCGGCGAGCGCCTCGCGCAGCGGCTCCGGATAGTCCGACGTCTGCTGCTGAAGCGCCGTCAACTCGCCGTGCGGATCGGCGAGTACACGGCCGAGGGCGACCTCGCCCGGATAGGCGGGGGACCAGAAGCCCAGCGGATGCCCGGGCTGGACCCCCACCTCGAAACGGCCCCGGCGGCAATCCGACCAGACCGCCTCGACCCGGTCCAGATCGCGCAGGATCCAGTCGACCGGAACACCGTCCACCCGCAGCCACGCCCCGCCGTTCACCCACGGCCCCCAGCCGCCCGGCCCGGCCACCTCGACCGGAGAGCCCTGGAACCCGGACGCCAGCGCGGTCAGCGCGGCGAGGTCCGGCGTGCCCCGGTAGTAGAGGCCCAGGTCCCAGTCCGAGTCGGGCCGATGGGTGCCGCGGGCCCGGCTGCCGCCGAGGACGACGGCGCGGACGCCCGGCACCGCGGTCAGCCGCTCCGCCATCTCTTCGATGCTCCGCCGCGGGGCGGATTCCTCCGCTTCCGGGGAGGCGACGGGAGGAGGGTTCGGGTGCGCCGGACGGGCGGGGTTCGGGGTATTCATCGGACGGGCACGGTACCCGCTCCCGGACTGTCGGTGCCTGCGAATATCCTGGGCTCTCAGACCGTCGGCTGACAAAGGAGTCCGAAGGTGCCATCGATGCTCGATGCGGTCGTCGTGGGGGCGGGCCCCAACGGACTGACCGCCGCAGCCGAACTGGCCCGCCGTGGCTTCGCCGTGGAGGTCTTCGAGGCCGGGGAGACCGTCGGCGGCGGAGCCCGTACCGAAGAACTCACGCTGCCGGGCTTCCGGCACGACCCCTGTTCGGCGGTCCACCCGCTGGCCATCGGCTCACCGGCCTTCGGCGCGATGCCCCTGGCGAAGCACGGCCTGGAGTGGCTGCAGCCGCCGCTGGCCCTGGCCCATCCGTTCCCGGACGGCTCCGCGGCCGTGCTGGCCAGTTCGGTGGGGGAGACGGCCATGGCGCTCGGACCGCGGGACGCGGGGGCCTACCGCAGACTCCTCGCGCCCTTCCTCGGCCACTGGGACACGATCGCCCAGGACTTCCTGCGCACCCCGTGGGACGGACTGCCCCGGGACCCGTACCGCTGGGCGCGCTTCGGGCTCGACGCGATCCAGCCCGCCACGCTCCTGTCCCGCCGCTTCCGCGACGACAAGGCCCGTGGCCTCTTCGCCGGACTCGCCGCCCACGCCATAGCCCCCACCAGCGGACTCGCGACCGGCGGCATCGCCCTGCTCTTCGCGCTCGCCGCGCACGAGAACGGCTGGCCTGTGCCGCGCGGCGGCTCGCAGGCCATCTCCGACGCCCTCGCCTCGTACCTGCGGGAGCAGGGCGGCACCATCCGTACAGGCACGGAGGTCAAGCGGCTGGACGAGCTGCCGCCGGCCCGCGCCTACATCTTCGACACCTCACCGACCGCGCTGGCCCGGATCGCCGGACTGGGCAACGCCTACCGGGGATATCGCTACGGAGCCTCCTGCTTCAAGATCGACTACGCACTGTCGGGCCCCGTCCCCTGGACCGCCGAGGAGGCCCGCCGGGCGGGCACGGTCCACGTCGGCCCCACGGCCGGCGAGATCGACACCGCGCTGCGTGCCGCCGTGACCGGCCGGGACCCGAGCGTGCCCTTCCTCATCAGCGCGCAGCCCAGCCTCACCGACCCGTCCCGGGCCCCCGAGGGCAAGCAGGTCTTCTGGGTGTACGGACACGTTCCGGCGGGCTGGGAGGGCGATGCCACCGATGTCATCGAACGCCAACTGGAGCGGTTCGCCCCCGGCTTCCGCGACATCGTCCTCGCCCGCGCGGTCACGGGCCCGCCCCAACTCGCGGTGCGCAACGCGAACTACGTCGACGGGGACATCGCCTGCGGCGCCTTCTCCGGGCTGCAGACCGTGATCCGCCCCCGGCTCGCCCGGGTTCCGTACGCGACCGCGCATCCGTCCGTCTACATCTGCTCGTCGGCGACCCCGCCCGGTCCGGGCGTGCACGGGATGTCCGGTCACCACGCGGCGAAGGCGGTGTGGCGGCGGTTGCGCCGATCGGGGCCGTCCGGCGGTCGTTGACGTCCGCCGCGCGCGGTCGGCCGCCACGGACCCGCGTACCACGGCATGATGGCCGGATGCGCACACCTTCCGCCGTCACCGTCACCCTCGTACGGGGCGACATCACCCGGCAGTCCGTCGACGCCGTCGTCAACGCCGCGAACTCCTCCCTGCTCGGCGGCGGCGGGGTGGACGGCGCGATCCACCGCCGGGGAGGCCCCGAAATCCTGGCAGCCTGCCGGGAGTTGCGCGCCTCGAAGTACGGCAAGGGGCTGCGCACGGGCCGTGCCGTCGCCACCACCGCCGGGAAGCTGGACGCCCGCTGGGTCGTGCACACGGTCGGCCCGGTCTGGAGCAGCGCCGAGGACCGCTCGGGCCTGCTGGAGTCCTGCTACCGCGAAGCGCTGCGCGTCGCCGCGGAGTTGGGGGCGCGCACCGTCGCCTTCCCCGCGATCTCCACGGGCATCTACGGCTGGCCGATGGACGACGGCGCCCGCATCGCCGTCCGCACCGTACTGGCGGAGGCCGCGGCACCCGTCGAGGAGGTGCGGTTCGTACTCTTCGACGCGCACGCGTACGTGGAGTTCGAGGAGGCGCTGGCGGCGGCGCGGGGCTGACAGCGGGTGGGCGAACTTCCGCCACGCCGACGGGCCGGTCCCGGACCGCCCGGTCGGCCGATCCGGGACCGGCCGGGCGGGCCCTGCTCGGACCGCCCGGCCGGCCGAGCTCAGACCGCCGCTCTGGCGGGCCCGATGCCGTCGACGTCGAAGGTCACCTGGTCCTCGTAGCACCACCACCACGTCTCGCCCGGCTCGTAGGAGCGGATCAGGGGATGGCCGGTGGCCTCCCGGTGGGCGGTGGCGTGCTTGTTGCGGGAGGAGTCGCAGCAGCCGACCTGCCCGCAGCTCTGGCATTCGCGCAGATGCACCCAGGTGTCACCCTGGGCGACGCACTGCGGGCACGAGTCGGGGCTGTCCGGAGTGACACGCCTGACCTGGTCCAGATGCGAACAGATCGGCGCGGGCGTGTCCGTCATGGCGGGCCCTCTCTCGTGTTCCGCGCTACGGGACCGGTGAGCAGGTCCCCGCAGGCCGGCGGGCAGGAGACCCGCCCATAGGTGTCAGGACTCTTTCCAGGCTCTCACCGGGACATCGGCTGTCAACTTCAGAGCCTTCTGACCGGCGGCCGGAGAAGTCCTGGCAGCTGAAGGCTGATGTCGGATTCTCGCCAGCCCGCGCCGTGCCCGTGGCCCATGCTTGAACCATGCACACCGACACCGAGCGCTGCGTGAGGGCCGTCCAGTCCAAGGACGCCCGCTTCGACGGCTGGTTCTTCACCGCGGTCCTGACCACCCGGATCTACTGCCGCCCGAGCTGCCCCGTCGTGCCGCCCAAGGTCGAGAACATGAGCTTCTACCCGAGCGCCGCCGCCTGCCAGCAGGCCGGGTTCCGGGCCTGCAAGCGCTGCCGGCCCGACACGAGCCCCGGATCGCCCGAGTGGAACGCCCGCGCCGACTCCGTGGCCCGCGCCATGCGGCTGATCCGCGACGGGGTCGTCGACCGGGAAGGCGTCCCCGGCCTGGCCACCCGGCTCGGGTACTCGGCCCGGCAGATCGAACGGCAACTGCTCGCCGAGCTGGGCGCCGGACCCCTCGCGCTGGCCCGGGCGCAGCGGGCACAGACCGCGCGGGTGCTCATCGAGACGACCGGGCTGCCCATGGCAGAGGTCGCCTTCGCAGCCGGGTTCGCCTCGATCCGCACCTTCAACGACACCGTCCGCGAGGTCTTCGCCCTCGCCCCGGGGGAGCTGCGCGGCCGCGCCTCCCGGTCGGCGCGGCCGCCGGCCACGCCCGGGGTGATAGCGCTGCGGCTTCCGTACCGCGCCCCGCTCAACCCCAGCAACCTCTTCGGGCACCTCGCCGCGACGGCCGTCCCCGGCGTCGAGGAGTGGCGCGACGGGGCCTACCGCCGCACGCTCGACCTGCCGCACGGGCACGGCATCGTCGCGCTCACCCCGCACCCCGACCACATCGCCTGCCGGCTCGCGCTCACCGACCCGCGCGATCTCACCCTGGCCATCAGCCGGTGCCGCTGGCTGCTGGACCTGGACGCCGACCCCGTGGCCGTCGACGAGCAGCTGCGCGCCGACCCCCTGCTGGCCCCGCTGGTCGACAGGGCGCCGGGCCGCCGGGTGCCGAGGACCGTCGACGGCGCGGAGTTCGCCGTCCGGGCCGTGCTGGGCCAGCAGGTGTCCACGGCTGCCGCCCGTACCCACGCGGCCCGGCTGGTCACGGCGCACGGCACGCCCGTCGACGATCCGGAGGGCGGTCTCACGCACCTTTTCCCGGCGCCCGGGGCGCTGGCCGGACTCGATCCCGAACAGCTCGCCCTGCCCCGCAGCCGCCGCCGTACCCTCACCACGCTCGTCGGCGCCCTGGCGGACGGTTCGCTGCGGCTGGGCACCGACACCGACTGGGAGAAGGCGCGGGCCGAACTGATCGCGCTGCCCGGATTCGGCCCCTGGACCGTCGAGGTCATCGCCATGCGGGCGCTCGGCGACCCGGACGCCTTCCTGCCGACGGACCTCGGCATCCGGCGGGCCGCCGAGCAGCTCGGCCTGCCCTCGACACCCGCCGCGCTCACCGCACGCGCGGCGGGCTGGCGGCCCTGGCGGGCCTACGCCGTCCAGTATCTGTGGACCGTCGACGACCACCCCATCAACCACCTTCCCGCACAAGGAAGTTCCTCGTGACCACGCCTCGCACCACCACAGCGTCCCGACAGACCCGGCAGGCCCCGCAGACCCGACAGGCCCCGCAGGACCCGCAGACCCGACAGACCCGGCAGCACACGGTGATCGACAGTCCGTACGGCCCCCTGACCCTTGTCGCCACGGACCGGGTCCTCGCCGGCCTCTACATGACCGGTCAGCGCCACCGGCCGCCCGAGGAGACCTTCGGCGAACCCGACGCGGGCCCCTTCGGCGAGGCCGTCGAGCAGCTGAACGCCTACTTCGCCGGAGAGCTGCGGGAGTTCGCGCTCCGGATGGACCTCGCCGGCACCCCGTTCCAGCGTTCCGTCTGGGCCGAGCTCCAGCGGATTCCGTACGGCGAGACCCGTACGTACGGCGAACTGGCCGAGAACCTCGGCAAGCCCGGCGCCTCGCGCGCGGTGGGGCTCGCCAACGGCAAGAACCCGGTCGGCATCATCGTGCCGTGCCACCGGGTGATCGGAGCCTCGGGGAGCCTCACCGGATACGGCGGCGGGCTCGACCGCAAGCAGCGGCTGCTGGCCTTCGAGAACGGTACGGAGGCCGGCTCGCCGACCCTTTTCCAGTGACCGTACGGCGAAGGGCCCCGCGCGGCCGGCACGCGGAGCCCTTCGCCCGTCCTTCAGGACCGGTCAGCCGGTGAAGATCTCGACGACCGTCCAGATCGCCAGCCCCAGCATGCAGATTCCACCGATGCGCTGGACGGTCTTCAGCGGTACGCGCTTGGCGATGAACCGTCCCGCGAGCAGCGCGAGCGCCGACACGGACATCAGCGCGGCGGCGGAACCGATCGCGGTGGACCAGGCGCCGTTGCTCGCGGCCAGGTTGGCCGTCGTGATCTGGGTGAGATCGCCCCACTCGCTGATGAACACCGCCATGAACGCGGTGGAGTACACCGGCCAGAAGCCGGTGACCGTCTTGGGGCCGCCGTCCTCGTCGTCGTCGCCCGCGTCGGCCCGCAGCAGCATGAACGCGCCGAAGGCGAAGAGGGAGGCGGAGACGAGCTTGACGATCCAGTCGGGCAGCAGGCCGAGCAGACCGCCCGCGCCGACCGCGATGGCGACATGGACGATGAACGCGGACGACGTGCCGAACCAGACGTAGAGCGGGCGCATGCGCGTGCCCATGGCCAGCGACGCGAACATCGTCTTGTCGGGAAGTTCCGCGAGGAAGATCAGCCCGAAAGCGGTGATGATCGCCAGGGGGTCGAGATGCATTCCGGGTGGCTTTCTGTTGGAGCCGGGCCCCGGATCTTCCGCGAAGTGCCGCTGGGCCTTTTCGGAGGACCACTCGGCCCGGCATGACGGCACCGCCCACGGGGCGTGGGCGTGTCATACCTGACCGAAGGTCTCGCCCGCCCGCAATGATCCACGAGCCCGGCCACCGGGAACCCGGAGGTTCCAGTGTGTCGACGACCGGTTTGCAGGGCTACTCCCCTTCGCAGCCGTCAACGTTACCGCACCTGGTCCTCGGCCTTCCACGTGCGGTCCAGGAAGTCCGCGACCAGCGGTGCGATCTGCGGGAGGTGGTCCTCCAGGGCGAAGTGCCCGGTCGCGAAGAGATGCAGTTCCGCGTCCGGGAGATCGCGCAGATAGGCGCGGGCGCCGGGCTCGGTGAAGAACATGTCGCCCGTGCCCCAGACGATGAGCGCCGGCGGGGTGTGGGTGCGCAGCCAGTCCTGCCACCGCGGGTAGAGCGTCACATTGGAGTGGTAGTCGAAGGCCAGGTCCAGTTGCGGCCGGGTGCGGCCCGGCAGGTCCAGGAAGTGCTGGTCCAGCGTCCAGCCGTCCGGCGCCACGAGCTCGGGGTCCGCCGTGCCGCCCTCGTACTGCCCACGGGTCGCGGGCAGGGTCAGCAGTGACCGCACGGTGTCGGCGGCGCCGGGGGTCTCCGGGCGCAGGGCGATGAAGTCGCGGGCCTGCTGCGACAGCCCTTCCTCGTACGCGTTGCCGTTCTGCACGACCAGACCGGCTATCCACTCCGGGTGGCGGGCGGCGAGCCGGAAGCCGACGGGGGCGCCGAAGTCGAACACGTACATCACGAAGCGGGACAGTCCGAGCTGCCGCACGAAGCCCTCGGTGATGTCGGCGAGCCGGTCGAAGGTGTACGTGAACGGGCCGCCGGTGGTCGAGGACGCCGGGGCGTCGCTGTGGCCGAAGCCCGGGTAGTCCGGGGCGATGAGCCGGTAGTGGGCGCCGAGCGCGTCCATCAGCCGGCGGAACTGGTGCGAGGCCGACGGGAAGCCGTGCAGCAGCAGCATCACGGGCGCGTCGTCGGCCGCATCGCCGACGGGGAGTGACTCGCGGTAGAAGACACGGACGCCGTCGACCTCGATGTGCCGGTGACGGATGTGCGGAACAGCTTGAATCGCCATGTTCACATGCCTCCTGAGTGGCCCGATGCATTAGTTTTACGCCCGAGGGTTCTAATGCGTCAAGCGGGTGAGTTAGCGTTAGTGCCATGAATGGTGATGAGCCTCTGACCGGCGAGCTGCTCGCCCTGGACCTGCTCAACACGCTGCCGCACACGGCCGAGGGCCCTCCCACCGATCACCTGGCCGACGCCGCCGGTCTGCTGGCCTGGCTGGCGTTGGAGGGCGAGCGGCTGCCCGGGGCCGCCGGGGCGACGGAGGTGACCCCGGACGATCTGGCGGCGGTGCGCGCGGTCCGGGCGCACGCGGCCGCGGCCGTCGCGGCTGCTCGTCGCGGCGAGCGCCCGCCGGAAGGGGCCCTGCGCGGACTCAACGAGGCCCAGCTCGCCGCCCCCGCCGTCCGGTACCTGGAGTGGAACGGTGAGAGAGCCGTGGCCCACGCCCGCCGCGCCGGTCCGCTCGGGATGCGGGTCGCCGCGGCCCTGGCCGAGGAGGTGGCCGAACTGCTGGCGGATCCGGCGCTCGCGAGCATCCGGGAGTGCGAGGCGCAGGACTGCACGATGCTGTTCGTGCCCGCCCACCCCCGCCGCCGCTGGTGCTCGGCCGCGCGTTGCGGCAACCGTGCGCGGGTGGCCCGCTACTACCGGCGCCACAAGGGGGAGGAGGAGGGGGCGGAGGGCTCGCGGTAGGGGCCCGGTGCGCCTACTGTGCGGGCTTGCGCGCGAGCAGGAACGCCTGCGGAGTGGCCTCCAGCGGGTCGGCCGGCCTGACCAGGGCGGCGGTCACCTCGAACCCGCCTCGTCCGCCAGCCGTTCGAGCAGTGCCGGTAGCGCCTTGCCGATCGGCTCCCGGATCGTCTCCTGCGCCAGCGCGTCGTACGGCGTCGGCTCCGCGTTGACCACGATCAGCCGCGCCCCGTGCTCCGCCGCGATCCCGGCCAGCGAGGCGGCGGGCTGCACCTGGAGCGTCGTACCGACCGCGATGAAGACCTCGCAGCCCTTCGCGACCGCCATCGCCTCGTTCAGCACCACCGGATCGAGGCGTTCACCGAACATGATCGTGGCTGACTTGAGGATTCCGCCGCACACACCGCAGGGCGGATCAGGCTCGCCCGCCTCGACTCGGGCGAGGGCCTCGGCCATCGTCGAGCGGGCGTGGCAGCGGGTGCACACCACGTGCAGTGCCGTGCCGTGGAGTTCGAAGACCTTGCGCGCCGGGAGACCGGCTGCCTGGTGCAGCCCGTCGACGTTCTGCGTGATCACCCGCACGGGCACGCCCGACCGTTCCAGGTCGGCCACCGCAACGTGGGCCGCGTTCGGCTCGGCGTTCCACGTCGCACTGGTGCGACGCATCTGCCAGGAACGGCGGCGGATCTCCGGATCGGCCATGTACAGGTCGTACGTGACGAGCTTCTCGGCCTCCGGGTCCTTGCGCCAGAGACCGTTGGGTCCGCGGTAGTCGGGGATGCCGGAGTCCGTGGAGATGCCGGCGCCGCTGAGGATCGCCACGAGTGTCATGCGGGGAGCGTACGCAGCGCCCACCCCACCCCGCGAGGCCATTTCGCGTGCGGCCGCCGGTGGCCCCGCCGGGCTCAGGCGACAGGTGTCCCGTCCTCCAGTTCCACGGTGCCCGCGCCGGACTCCAGCACGGCCAGCGCCGCCCGGACCCGGCTGTGGAGCGCGCCGAGCAGATGGTTCCCGAGCTCCGCGGGCTCGACGAGCTTCCACGACAGGAGCTCCTCCTCCTGGACCCGGACCGCCTTCAGCTGCTCCTCGTCCAGCACCCCGCCGTCGTACACGTAGGCCACGATCGGCGGCCGCGCCGTGCCGCGCGTCCAGTCCACCGCGAGCAGCCGGCCCGGCTCCAGGTCGAGGCCGATCTCCTCGGCCGACTCGCGGCGGGCCCCCTGCCGCGGGGTCTCGCCGTCCGCCGACTCGATCGTGCCGCCGGGCAGTGCCCAGCCCTTCCGGTAGTTCGGTTCGACGAGCAGCACCCGGCCCCGCGCGTCACGGAAGAGGCAGGCTGCACCGGCCAGGACCTTGGGGAGACCGGCGATGTACGCGGCGTAATCGTTGGTGGTCACGTCGGCAGCGTAGTGGCCGGGTCCAGGGCACGGACACCCATGGGCAGGGAGGGGGTGCTGCGGATAAGGTCGGGGCGGCGCGACTGCCTGTTCGAAAGCAAAGGGAATCAAGGTGACGGACGGAGCAGTGATGGAGACCGCACGCGTGCTCGTCGCGGCGGACAAGTTCAAGGGCTCGCTCACGGCCGTACAGGTCGCGGAGCGGGTGACGGCCGGGCTGCGGCGCGTCGCCCCCGGGGTACGGGTCGAGACCCTGCCCGTGGCGGACGGCGGCGACGGCACGGTGGCGGCCGCGGTGGCCGCCGGATTCGAGCGCCGAGAGGCGCGGGTGACCGGGCCGCTGGGCGACCCCGTGACCGCCGCGTACGCGGTGCGCGAGACCACCGCGGTGGTCGAGATGGCAGAGGCCTCGGGCCTCCAGCACCTGCCCGCGGGCGTGTTCGCCCCGCTCACGGCCACCACGTACGGCTCCGGTGAGCTGCTGCTCGCCGCCCTCGAAGCGGGCGCGCGGACCATCGTGTTCGGCGTCGGCGGCAGCGCGACCACGGACGGCGGGGCGGGCATGCTGGCCGCGCTCGGCGCCCGGTTCCTGGACGCGGACGGCAAGCCCGTCGGCCCCGGCGGCGGCGGCCTCGCCGATCTCGCCACGGCCGACCTGTCCCGGCTCGACCCACGCCTCGGCGAGATCGACCTGATCCTCGCGAGCGACGTCGACAACCCGCTCACCGGGCCCAAGGGCGCTCCCGAGGTGTACGGCCGCCAGAAGGGCGCGAGCGAGGACGACATCGCGGTGCTCGACGCGGCGCTCGCTCACTACGCCTCCGTGCTCGGACCGGACCACGCCCGGCTGCCCGGGGCCGGTGCGGCGGGCGGTATCGGGTACGGGGCGCTCGTCGCGCTCGGTGCGCGGTTCCGGCCCGGGATCGAGGTGATGCTCGACGTCCTCGGCTTCGCCCCCGCTCTGGCCCGGGCGACGCTGGTCATCACCGGCGAGGGCTCACTCGACGAACAGACGCTGCACGGCAAGGCCCCGGCCGGCGTCGCCGCGGCGGCCCGTGCGGCCGGTATCGAGGTCGTCGCGGTCTGCGGACGCCTGGCGCTCGCACCAGAGGCTCTGGGCGGCGCGGGCATCCGCCGCGCGTACGCGCTCACGGAGCTGGAGCCGGACCCCGCGGTCTGCATGGCCGAGGCGGGGCCGCTCCTGGAGCGGGTGGCGGAGTCCATCGCGCGGGACTTCCTGAGCTGAGGTAACGGGGCGGGACCCTTTGCGGGCCCCGCCCTCGCACCTCCCCGCCCCTTCCCGTAACCGGGGCTCCGCCCCGGACCCCGCGCCTCACACGCCGGCGAGGCTGGGATTCAGCACAGTGAGACGCCTCCGGCGATCGAGGCGCGGTGGTGCGGGGTGCGAGGGTGCGGAGGCGTCTCACTGTGCTGAATCCCAGCCTCGCCGGCGTGTGAGGGTCAAGCGGCTGGTCCTGAAGCTGCCCCCGGCGGCCGCCCGTTGGTCCACACCGGGGCCGGCCAGGTGCCGGTGCAGGCCGGCGGATCGGCGTACCAGCCGGAGTTACCGGTGCCCCGGGTGATCTGGAAGCCGCTGCCGACACAGTTGTGGATCGGGTTGGACTGCGCGATGTGCGTGGCCACGACGTTGTTGAAGGTGGCCGTGCCCGGCGACTGGATCTGCAGTGCGTAGGTGCCGGCGCCGTCGATCCTGATGTGGTCGAAGTGCAGCCCGTTCGTCGCGCCCTCGATGAGGTGGATCGCGGCGTAGGAACTGTCCAGCACCTCGGTGTCGGAGATGTTGACCGTGGCGTTGATCGGTTCGTTGAGCCCGCTGAACCAGATCGCGCCGACGCCGAACTGCCAGTTGTAGTCGTTGTTCCCGGTACGGATCAGGGTGTTGCGCGCTGCCGTGGTCGTACCGGAGACGGCTGTGCCCTGACCGGAGTTGACGCCCGGGTAGCGGTTGGCGATGTGCAGGCCGCCGCCGTTGGTGAGGGTGTCCGACATGACGTTGTCGGAGATGGTGATGTCCTTGCCGCCGTACGTGACGATGTTGTTGGCGAGGATCGGCAGGATCACGGTGTTGAACGTGAATTTGTTCTTCACGTTCGGGACGTTCTCCGCCCACATCGCCAGACCGTCGTCACCGGTGTTGCGGACGAAGGTGTTGGTGACCGTGGAGTTCGTGACGCCGTAGTGGAAGTTCACGCCGTCCGCGGTCTGGTCCAGGATGCGGCTGTTCTTGATGGTGAAGTTGTCCATCGGGCCGTCCATCCAGGCGCCGCACTTGGTGTGCTGCATCCAGACGTTGTCGACGGTCGAGTCGGACAGCGCCCCGCCGATGGCGTTGACCTGGTCGTTGTCCTCGCGCTCCCGGATGTCGCCGATGATGGCGAAGTCCTTGAGCGTGACGTTGCGGCTGCCGCCCTGCGCGGCGTACTTGCCGTAGACGCCGACGGCCTTGCTGCGGTTCGACGGGTCACGGCCGGTCAGGACCGAGTACCAGGGACCGGCGCCGCGCAGCGTCACCTGGTCCACGACGATGTGGTCGCGGACCAGGAAGGTGCCCTGCGGGATGTACACCTCCCTGCCCTGGGCCCTGCCCGCGTCGACGGCCGCCTGGATCTTGGCGGTCGAGTCGGCGGACCCGGTCGGGTCGGCGCCGAAGTCGGCAACGACGTCGAGGGCGCCCGAGGGCCTGGCGGTGGGCGCGGCCACCTGCTCGAAGTCCGCCAGGTCGATGGTGAACGACGGTGAGGCGGCGGTGGAGGAGACCTGTAGCCGGACCTTCGTGCCGGCCGCGAGGGTCGACCCGAACATGGTTCTGGTCTCGTCGTAGAAGTGGTGCGGGTTGGTGTCCCCCGGGTTGTTGTTGAACGGGTAGCCGCCGTAGTACCAGCCGTACGTCGAGGTGACCGGCACCGCCTTGGGCGAGGCGCCGTTCACCGTCACGTCGATCGAGGCGTCCCGGCCCGATCCGGCGGCGTTGTCCGGCAGCGAGTACCGGAAGGACATGGCGTTCGCGGGTGCGGTGAGCGTGAACTCCACGTACTCACCTACCGCGTCCAGCGTCACGGCCTGCCGGCCCGACGCTTCCGAGGGCAGAGTGCCGTACAGGCGGTTCGGGCCGATCAGGGTGCCGTTCGTGGCGGCGTACTCGGCTTCCTGCTCCTTGAACGGAACGGTCGCACCGCGACCGGGAACGGCCAGGGGGGAGGGGGCCGGGACTCCCGCGGCGGCGGCCGGTGGCGCACCGGCCAGCACCACGGCGGCGGCGGTGCCGAACGCGGCGATGGCCAGCGCGAGAGAGGCGGACAGGGATCGTCTGACCAACTGGCGTCGGGGTGGTGGGGTCACGTCTCAGTCGTCCTTGCGGCTCGTGGGGGCTCTTCGGACGCCCCACAGGCTAGGAGCAGTGACGCAAGGAAGTCCACGCTGCTGCGCAAGATTCTATCTTCAGTACTCAAATTTGCGACGAAGTGATGTGAGAATCTGGCGTTCTGGACGGGTTGGTCGGTCCGGCCATACCTGCGCGCCGAGGTCGTGACGCCCGGCGCCCGGTGGCGGCCGTGACGGAGAAGGTGCGTCCTGGCGGGAAAAGTCAGGATCTCGCGCCGGTCGGTCGCCATGGATGTCGCCGCGACCCATTGACAGTGCGGCGGTGTGCTGGCTTCATGCTTGGGAGCGCTCCCACACCTTCTTGCTCTCCGGTCGAAAGGCGAAAACGAATGAAGTCGTTCAGGCGCGGGCGAAAGGGAACCCTGGTGGCAGCGGGGCTGGCCGCCGTCACTCTGTTCGCCTTATCGGGTACGGCTGACGCGCAGCCGGTGCGGGCTGCCGGCCCGGTGACCGCGGGGACGGGGGAGAGGGCTCAAGCGGAACCCCGGGCGGAATCCCGTACACAGGCCACGACCGGCGCGGACTGGCTGCACACCGAGGGAAATCGGATCGTCGACGAGAACGGCCACGAGGTATGGCTGACCGGCGTCAACTGGTTCGGGTTCAATGCCACCGAGCGGGTCTTCCACGGCCTCTGGTCGGCCAATCTGGACACGCTCACACGGCAGATGGCGGAACGCGGCATCAATATCATCCGGGTGCCGATCTCCACCCAACTGCTCCTCGAATGGAAGAACGGACAGGCGACCGTACCGAGCGCGGTCAATTCCTGGGCGAATCCTGAGCTGAAGGACAAGACGAGCCTTCAGGTATTCGACGCCTTTCTCGATGTGGCGGACAAGTACGGCATCAAGGTCATGCTTGACGTGCACAGTGCCGAGGCGGACAACGCCGGGCATATCCACCCCGTCTGGTGGAAGGGTTCGATCACCACCGAGCAGTTCTACACGGCCTGGGAATGGGTGACCGACCGCTACAAGTCCGACGACACGCTGGTGGCGATGGACATCAAGAACGAGCCGCACGGCAAGCAGGGCGACAGCCCTCGGGCGAAATGGGACGGCTCCACCGACCAGGACAATTTCAAGTACGCGTGCGAGACGGCGGGAAAGCGGATTCTCGCCGTCAACCCGCATGTACTGATCCTCTGCGAGGGAATCGAGGTCTACCCGCGGGACGGAACGGACTGGTCCTCCACCGACGCGGCGGACTACGCCTCCAACTGGTGGGGCGGCAATCTGCGCGGCGCGGCGGAGCACCCCGTGGACCTCGGGGCCCAGCAGGACCAGCTCGTCTACTCCCCGCACGACTACGGGCCGCTCGTCTTCGCCCAGCCCTGGTTCCAGGGCGAGTGGAGCCGTACGACGCTGGAGCGGGACGTCTGGGACCCGAACTGGCTCTACCTCCACAAGACCGGCACGGCGCCCCTGCTGATCGGCGAGTGGGGCGGTTTCCTGGACGGCGGGCCCAACGAGAAGTGGATGACCGCCCTGCGTGACGTCATCGTCGAGAACCGCATCAGCCAGACCTTCTGGTGCCTCAACCCGAATTCCGGCGACACCGGCGGCCTGCTCGGCTACGACTGGGCGACCTGGGACGAGGCGAAGTACGCCCTGCTGAAGCCGGCCCTGTGGCAGGAGGACGGCGCCTTCGTGAGCCTGGACCACCAGACCCCACTCGGCGGCGAGGGCAGCACGACGGGCATCAGCCTCACGGACCTGTACGGCTCCGGCTGAGGCGCCGGGCACCGCGACGGCGACACCGGGACGGGCACGCACGAGGGCCCGGATGCTGGGGAGCATCCGGGCCCTCGTCACTTGCTGTGCTGTGCGGGCTACGGCAGCTGGGCCGCTCGCGCCTCGCGCCGGTTGTCCCGGAAGCTGTTCACCCGGCGGGCGGTCGCGAAGAGCGGGATGACCGCACCGAGGACCACCTGGAGCGCGCAGCCGGTCTGCAGGAGCAGCTGACCACCGGGGGCGTCGAACGCCCACGCGGCCAGGAGTCCCATCGCGGCCACGATCCAGCCGAGCATCGCCACCGCGAGAACGCCCCGCGGCTTCGGGTACTCGACCCGGCTGACCATGAGCCACGCCACTCCGACGATCGCGAGCAGCGTCGGCACGAAGGGCAGCTCCAGGAGCACGATCGAGATGACCGTGAGCGCCCCGAAGGGGCTCGGCATGCCCTGGAACATGCCGTCCTTCAGGGTCACGCAGGAGAATCTCGCAAGCCTGAGCACCACCGCCAGCAGCACCACGATCGCCGCGAGCGCGGAGACCCGCTGGTGTGCGTCGTCCGCGACCATGCCGTACACGAGGACGAAGTACGCCGGGGCGAGCCCGAAGCTGACCAGGTCCGAGAGGTTGTCCAGCTCGGCACCCATCGGCGAGGAGCGCAGCTTGC
The DNA here is from genome assembly GCF_008042275.1 of Streptomyces sp. OR43. GTDB lineage: Bacteria > Actinomycetota > Actinomycetes > Streptomycetales > Streptomycetaceae > Streptomyces. The sequence goes on from NZ_RDBK01000043.1 coordinate 4,579,600, forward strand.
GCGCCACGAGCCCGTCGAACAGGTCGAAGATCGCCGCCATGAGCATGAGGATCACGGCGGTGGCCGCGGAGTGCCGCGCCATGCCGCTCTCGTCGCTGCCCGTGAGGTGCGGGATGAGGATCCCCGTGGTGGTGAAGTACACCGCCATGAATCCACACGTGGCGTTACCGAGAGTGAGGGTGTCCGCTATCGACAGCCGCATCGAGAGCGGCATGTCCTCGGCGTCGTCCTCCGCCTCGGCCTCCGGCACCCAGCCGGCCTGTGTGTCCGGATCAATCACGGTCAATTCGAGTCACCCCCGCGGTGGTGGCCTGTCCGACCTCGACCGCGACATCGATACCTTCCGGAAGGTAGATGTCGACCCGGGAGCCGAACCGGATCAGGCCGACGCGCTCGCCCTGCTCCACCTTCGTGCCCTGCGGGATGTACGGGACGATGCGGCGGGCGACCGCACCCGCGATCTGCACCATCTCGATGTCACCGAGCTCGGTGTCGAAGTGCCAGACAACGCGCTCGTTGTTCTCGCTCTCCTTGTTGAACGCCGGAGCGAACCCACCGGGGATGTGCTCGACCGATGTCACCGTGCCGGCCAGTGGCGCGCGGTTGACGTGCACGTTCAGCGGGCTCATGAAGATCGCAACGCGGGTGCGTCCGTCCTTCCACGGCATGATGCTCTGCACCACGCCGTCGGCCGGTGAGATGACGCGCCCCTGGGTGATCTCGCGCTCGGGGTCGCGGAAGAACCACAGCATGCCCGCCGCGAGCGCGGTGGTGGGCACGGCCACGGCCGCCCAGCGCCCGGACTTGCGGGCCCGGGTCAGGCTGAGTGCGGCGGTGGCGACGGTCGGCAGGAGCCACGGCGAAGCTCCGCGTGCAAGGCGGACCCCGCCGCGTGGTGCAGAGGTATGGCTGTCGGGCATGGATGACCTTCGTAGCGGATGATGCCGCGCTGGCAACGGGGGACGGCGGCTTTTCCGGCGATGTTATCGGTTGCTGACCGCAACTGGGCAAGCCAGCAGCCGAGTCGGACGTCTGGAAGGCACCGGATGAGGATGACAGGGTGTGATCTTCTTCGCGGCTAAATCGCCGCGAATGGGACAATCAACCCTGGAAACGGTACTCCTCGAGGAGTCGGCGCCCGATGATCATTTTCTGGATCTCGGCGGTACCTTCACCGATCAGCAGCATCGGGGCCTCACGGTAGAGGCGCTCGATCTCGTACTCCTTGGAGAAGCCGTAACCGCCGTGGATACGGAAGGCGTCCTCGACGACTTCCTTGCAGTACTCGGAGGCGAGGTACTTCGCCATCCCTGCCTCCAGGTCGTTCCGCTCCCCGGAGTCCTTTTTGCGCGCTGCATTTACCATCATCGCATGCGCGGCCTCGACCTTGGTGGCCATTTCGGCCAGCTTGAACTGGATCGCCTGGTGCTGGGCGATCGGTTTTCCGAAGGTGTGGCGCTGCTGCGCGTAGGAAACGCCCAGTTCGAATGCACGCTGCGCGACGCCGCAGCCACGCGCAGCCACATTGACGCGGCCGACCTCCACGCCGTCCATCATTTGGTAAAACCCTCGGCCGGTGGTGCCGCCCAGCACACGATTGGCCGGAATGCGCAGTCCGTCCATGATGAGCTCGGTGGTGTCGACGCCCTTGTAGCCCATCTTGTCGATCTTTCCCGGGATGGTGAGGCCGGGCCGGACCTCGCCGAATCCGGGCTCCTTCTCCACCAGGAAGGTCGTCATCGACTTGTGCGGCGGGGTGCCCTCGGGGTGGCCTTCGTCACTCCGGCACAGGACGGCGACGAGCGAGGACGTGCCGCCGTTCGTCAGCCACATCTTCTGGCCGTTGAGGACGTACTCCTCGCCGTCCTTGACGCCCTTGGAGCTGATCGCCGAGACGTCCGACCCCAGCGCCGGCTCGGACATCGAGAAGGCGCCACGGACCTCACCCAGTGCCATCCGGGGCAGGAAGGTGTCCTTCTGCTCCTGCGTGCCGTGCTGCTTGAGCATGTACGCCACGATGAAGTGCGTGTTGATGATTCCCGACACACTCATCCAGCCGCGGGCGATTTCCTCCACACACAGCGCGTATGTGAGAAGCGACTCACCCAGCCCCCCGTACTCCTCGGGAATCATCAGCCCGAACAGACCGAGTTCCTTGAGGCCCTCCACGATCTCGGTCGGGTACTCGTCGCGGTGCTCCAGCTGGGTCGCGACCGGAATGATCTCCTTGTCGACGAAATCCCGGACCGTGGAGAGGATTTCCTGCTGGATGTCGTTGAGACCGGCCGTCTGGGCGAGTCGCGTCATGGCTACTTCTCCACGTTCTTCGGCGAAGGCTGCTTCAGCTCCGGGCGGCCGGGCTGTTCTCCGCCCCGCTCCTTGATGTACGTCTCGGTGGGGACCATGACCTTGCGGCGGAACACACAGACGAGCGTGCCGTCCTGCTTGTAGCCCTTGGTCTCCACATAAACGATTCCGCGGTCGCTCTTGGACCGTGACGGGGTCTTGTCCAGGACGGTGGTCTCGCCGTAGACCGTGTCGCCGTGGAAGGTCGGCGCCACGTGCTTCAGCGACTCGACCTCCAGGTTGGCGATCGCCTTTCCGGAGACGTCCGGGACCGACATGCCCAGCAACAGTGAGTAGATGTAGTTGCCGACGACGACGTTCTTGCCGAAGTCGGTGGTCTTCTCTGCGTAGTTGCTGTCCATGTGCAGCGGGTGGTGATTCATGGTCAGCAGACAGAACAGATGGTCGTCGTATTCGGTGACGGTCTTTCCGGGCCAGTGCTTGTAGACGGCACCGACCTCGAATTCCTCGTACGTGCGTCCGAACTGCATGATCAGGCCTCCGGGGCTTCGAACTTGGAGGTGCGCTGCATGCCGGCCGCGCGGCCCTTGCCCGCGATGACCAGGGCCATCTTGCGGCTGGCCTCGTCGATCATCTCGTCGCCGAGCATCGCGGAGCCCTTCTTGCCGCCCTCCTCGGAGGTGCACCAGTCGTAGGCGTCGAGGATCAGCTCGGCGTGGTCGTAGTCCTCCTGGGAGGGCGAGAACACCTCGTTGGCCGCGTCGACCTGACCGGGGTGCAGGACCCACTTGCCGTCGAAGCCGAGCGCGGCGGCACGGCCGGCGACCTCGCGGTAGGCGTCCACGTCGCGGATCTGGAGGAACGGGCCGTCGATCGCCTGGAGATCGTGCGTACGCGCCGCCATCAGGATGCGCATCAGGATGTAGTGGTACGCGTCCGCGCCGTAGCCGGGCGGCTGCTGACCGACGACCAGCGTCTTCATGTTGATCGACGCCATGAAGTCGGCGGGGCCGAAGATCAGGGTCTCCAGGCGGGGCGAGGCCGCGGCGATGTCGTCGATGTTGACGAGGCCCTTGGCGTTCTCGATCTGCGCCTCGATGCCGATCTTCCCGACCTCGAAGCCCATGGTCTTCTCGATCTGGGTGAGCAGCAGGTCCAGCGCGACGACCTGCTGGGCGTCCTGGACCTTCGGCAGCATGATGCAGTCGAGGTTCGGGCCCGCGCCCTCGACGACCGTGATGACATCGCGGTACGTCCAGTGCGTCGTCCAGTCGTTGACCCGCACGACCCGGGTCTTGCCCGTCCAGTCGCCGTTGTTCAGCGCGTCGACGATGTGGTGGCGGGCGCCCTCCTTGGCGAGCGGCGCGCAGGCGTCCTCCAGGTCGAGGAAGACCTGGTCGGCCGGCAGGCCCTGGGCCTTCTCCAGGAACCTCGGATTGGACCCGGGCACGGCCAGACAGGAGCGGCGCGGGCGCAGCCGGTTCACGGGAGCCGAGGGGCGCGCGGCGGAGCCGCCCGAAAGCGGGGTGGTGGCGGGCGACGGGCTGGGCACGGTCATGCGGGGACCTCCAGAGGGTCGAGCTTGTTCGCTTTCCGGATCTCGTCGACGATACGGCCGATGATCTCCGTGATGCCGAAGTCCTTCGGGGTGAATACGGCGGCGACACCGGCCTTGATCAGGGCCTCGGCGTCCGCGGGGGGAATGATCCCGCCCGCGATCACCGGGATGTCGCCCGCTCCGGTGCGGCGCAGCCGGTTCAGTACGTCCGGCACCAGCTCGGCGTGCGAGCCGGACAGGATCGACAGACCGACGCAGTGCACGTCCTCGGCGACGGCGGCCGAGACGATCTGTTCGGGCGTGAGGCGGATGCCCTGGTAGACGACCTCGAATCCGGCGTCACGGGCGCGCACCGCGATCTGCTCGGCGCCGTTGGAGTGGCCGTCGAGGCCCGGCTTCCCGACGAGCAGCCGCAGCCGGCCCGCCGCCAGGTCCTCGGCGGTCCGGGCGACCTTCTCGCGTACGAGAGCCAGCGGGGTGCCCGCCTCCGCCGTCACCGCGACCGGGGCCGAGGACACCCCGGTCGGTGCGCGGAACTCGCCGAAGACGTCGCGCAGGGCCCAGGACCACTCGCCGGTCGTGACGCCCGCACGGGCGCATTCGACGGTGGCCTCCATCATGTTCTCGGTGCCCGCCGCGGCCTTCTTCAGCGCGGTCAGCGCCTCGGTGGCGCGCGGCTCGTCCCGGTTGTCGCGCCACTCGTGGAGCGCGGCCACCACCTTGGCTTCGTTCGCCGGGTCGACCGTCATGATCGCCCCGTCGAGGTCGGCGGTGAGCGGGTTGGGCTCGGTCGTCCCGTAGATGTTGACGCCGACGATCTTCTCCTCGCCGCCCTCGATCCGGGCACGCCGGGCGGCATGCGAGGAGACCAGCTCGGACTTCAGGTAGCCGGACTCGACGGCAGCCATGGCGCCGCCCATCTGCTCGATCCGGTCCATCTCGGCGAGCGAGTCGGTGACCAGCTCGTCCACCTTGGCCTCGATGACGTGCGAACCGGCGAAGATGTCCTCGTACTCCAGCAGATCGCTCTCGTGGGCGAGGACCTGCTGGATGCGCAGCGACCACTGCTGGTCCCAGGGGCGGGGGAGCCCCAGCGCCTCGTTCCAGGCGGGCAGCTGGACGGCGCGGGCGCGGGCGTCCTTGGAGAGGGTGACGGCCAGCATCTCCAGCACGATGCGCTGAACGTTGTTCTCCGGCTGCGCCTCGGTCAGCCCGAGCGAGTTGACCTGGACGCCGTAGCGGAAGCGGCGCTGCTTGGCGTCGGTGATGCCGTAGCGCTCGCGGGTGACCCGGTCCCAGATGCGGCCGAAGGCGCGCATCTTGCACATCTCCTCGATGAAGCGGACGCCCGCGTTCACGAAGAAGGAGATCCGGGCGACCACATCGCCGAACTTCTCCTCGGGCACCTGTCCGGAGTCGCGGACCGCGTCGAGCACGGCGATCGCCGTCGACATGGCGTACGCGATCTCCTGGACCGGGGTGGCCCCGGCCTCCTGCAGGTGGTAGCTGCAGATGTTGATCGGGTTCCACTTCGGGATGCGGTTGACCGTGTACGTGATCATGTCAGTGGTCAGCCGCAGCGAGGGGCCCGGCGGGAAGACGTGCGTCCCGCGCGAGAGGTACTCCTTGACGATGTCGTTCTGCGTGGTGCCCTGGAGCTTCCCGGGATCCGCGCCCTGCTCCTCGGCGACGACCTGGTAGAGCGCCAGCAGCCACATCGCGGTGGCGTTGATGGTCATCGAGGTGTTCATCTGCTCCAGGGGGATGTCCTGGAACAGCCGGCGCATGTCGCCGAGGTGCGAGACGGGCACACCGACCCGGCCGACCTCGCCGCGGGCGAGGATGTGGTCGGGGTCGTAACCGGTCTGGGTCGGCAGGTCGAAGGCGACCGACAGACCGGTCTGGCCCTTGGCGAGGTTGCGCCGGTAGAGCTCGTTGGACGCCTCGGCGGTCGAGTGACCGGCGTACGTCCGCATGAGCCACGGGCGGTCCTTCTGACGGCCGCTCATGTCAGACGTTCCTGAATCGGTTGATGGCGTCGATGTGCTGCTCGCGCAGCTCCGTGTTGCGCACGCCCAGGCCCTCGGCGGGCGCCAGCGCCAGGACGCCGACCTTGCCCTGGTGGAGGTTGCGGTGCACGTCGTACGCGGCCTGGCCGGTGTCCTCCAGGGAGTAGACCTTCGACAGCGTCGGGTGGATCTTCCCCTTGGCGACCAGGCGGTTGGCCTCCCACGCCTCGCGGTAGTTGGCGAAGTGCGAGCCCACGATCTTCTTGAGTGACATCCACAGGTAGCGGTTGTCGTACTCGTGGTTGTAGCCCGAGGTCGAGGCGCAGGTGACGATCGTGCCGCCCTTGCGGGTCACGTACACACTCGCGCCGAAGGTCTCGCGGCCCGGGTGCTCGAAGACGATGTCCACGTCCTCGCCGCCGGTCAGTTCACGGATGCGCTTGCCGAAGCGCTTCCACTCGCGCGGGTCCTGGTTGTGCTCGTCCTTCCAGAACCTGTAGCCCTCGGCGTTGCGGTCGATGATCGCCTCGGCGCCCATCTTCCGGCAGATCTCCGCCTTCTGGTCGCTGGAGACGACACAGATCGGGTTGGCGCCGCCGGCCAGGGCGAACTGCGTGGCGTACGAGCCGAGTCCGCCGCTCGCGCCCCAGATGAGGACGTTGTCGCCCTGCTTCATGCCGGCGCCGTTACGGGAGACGAGCTGGCGGTACGCGGTGGAGTTGACCAGCCCCGGAGCCGCAGCCTCCTCCCAGCTGAGGTGGTCCGGCTTCGGCATCAGCTGGTTGGACTTGACGAGTGCGATCTCTGCCAGGCCGCCGAAGTTGGTCTCGAAGCCCCAGATGCGCTGCTCGGGGTCGAGCATCGTGTCGTTGTGGCCGTCCGAGGACTCCAGCTCGACCGAGAGGCAGTGCGCGACGACCTCGTCGCCCGGCTTCCAGGCGTTGACGCCGGGGCCGGTGCGCAGGACGACGCCCGCCAGGTCGGAGCCGATGACGTGGTAGGGCAGGTCGTGGCGCTTGCTGAGGTCGCTGAGCCTGCCGTACCGCTCCAGGAAGCCGAAGGTCGAGACGGGCTCGAAGATCGACGTCCACACGGAGTTGTAGTTGACCGAGCTGGCCATGACGGCCACCAGGGCCTCGCCAGGACCGAGCTCGGGCACCGGGACGTCCTCGACGTGGAGGGACTTGCGCGGGTCCTTGTCGCGGCTGGCGACGCCGGCGAACATCTCGGCCTCGTCCTTGTGCACGGTCACCGCGCGGTACGACTCGGGGATGGACAGGGCCGCGAAGTCTGCGGGCGTGCTGTCCTGCGATTGGATCGCGTCCAGGATTTCCTTCACGGTGTGCCTCCGGTGGTGCGGCGTCTGAGGGAACGCTTGAGGGTCCTGCGGAGCAGGGGGAGCGGTGTTGCGTGGAGGTGTGCCGTCGGTTCGGCGGATGATGCTTCGGCTGCTTGCTCGGTGGAGCAGAAGGGTTTGCCTGTGACGCAGGCGTCCGGGCGCGCAAACACGTGGTTTGCGGGGACAGCCGGCGTACGTGAGGTCTCAGCACGCCGGCCGCCCGGACGACTTCAACGTATGGCACTCCGTGACAGCTGGCAAGGCACTGGGTGCCAGCAATTTCCCTCAATTGTCATCCGGGTGCCACGCATGAGCAACACGGCGGGCGATTTGCCGCCATGTGCCCTGTCTGGGTGGTGCGAGGAGGGTCAGGGGGCGGGGCGGTAGACGTACGGCGTCGTCGTGCCCAGCGCCGTGAACCCGAGGCGCTGGAGGATCGGGCGGCTGTCCTCGGTCGCGTCGACCTGGAGGTAGCGGTAGCCGCGCTCGGCCGCGATCCGGGCCCGGAAGGCGATCAGCGCCCGGTAGACGCCCCTGCCGCGCCACGCCTCGACCGTGCCGCCGCCCCAGAGCCCGGCGAAGCCCGTGCCCGGGTACAGCTCCATCCGGGCGGAGCTCACCGGCTCGTCGCCCGCCATGGCCAGCACCCCGACGAAGTGGTCCGGGTCCTCCTCCAGCCGGGCCAGCACCTGGTGCCGCAGCCGGGACCAGTCCGTGCCGAACGCCTGCCCGTGCGCCCGCGCCATCAGCTCCACATCGGCCTCGTCACGCACCGTGCGCAGCTGGACGCCCTCCGGGAGCCGCACGGTCATGGGCTGGTCCGCCACCGGCGCGACGAGGAGGGTCTCCGGCTCCTCGGGCACGAATCCGGCCGCCAGCAGCCGCGCCCCGAGGTCGGCCGGGCGGTCATGGGAGTACAGCTTCCATTCGAACTCCCCGTACCCGTGCGCGGTGCAGTGGGCGACCTGCGCCGCGATCGCCGCGTCCGCCCGTACGGCGTCCAGATCGGGCGAGGACCAGACGACCGCGTTCCAGTCGGTGTCCTTGCCCACCTGGCGTACGAAGCCGTCGCCGCGCTCGACACGGACACCGGGGCCGTCCGGTCTGGCTCCCTCGCGCATCTCGCGGTCGAAGGCGGCCAGCAACTCTTCACGGCGTGCAGTCGTTTGATCGGTCATCCGCACACCACAGCACCGGGGCGCCGCTCCGGCAACCCGGTTTCGGCGCGCCCCGCTCAGCGCTCCTTGAGGGCCTGCTGGATCGTGCGCATCACTTCGTCCAGCGGCGCGTCCGTCCGGGCCACGGCCACCAGCACCTCGCCCTCCGTGCTCACCGACGCGGCTGCCGGCTTCGCCGGCTCACTGCCGGCGGTCCGGCCCGCGCCGATCCCCGTCCCGAAGGTGTCCCGGACGATGGCGAACGCCTGGTCCAGCTGCGCCTCCACGTCACCCTGGCCGTCGGCGCGCAGCCAGCGGCGCAGCACGTGGTTGTGGGCGGTGACCACGGCGGATGCCGCGACCTCCGCCAGCAGCGGATCGTCGTTGCCCGCGAGGTGGTCGCGCTCGTCGAAGTGGCCCAGCAGATAGCGCGTGAACAGCCGCTCGTAGCGGGCCACCGACGCGATCTCGGCCTGCCGGAGCGTGGGTACTTCCCGGGTCAGCTTGTAACGGGCCACGGAGACCGCGGGCTTCGCCGCGTACATCCGCATGACTTCCTTGATGCCGCGGCAGACCGTGTCGAGCGGGTGCTCGTGCGCGGGGGCGGCGTTCAGGACCGCCTCGGCCCTCACCAGCGTGTCGTCGTGGTCCGGGAAGATGGCCTCTTCCTTGGACCGGAAATGCCGGAAGAAGGTCCGCCGGGCGACGCCCGCCGCGCCCGCGATCTCGTCGACGGTCGTCGCCTCGTACCCCTTCGTGGCGAAGAGCTCCATCGCCGCCGCGGCCAGTTCACGGCGCATTTTGAGCCGTTGGGCGGCGGCACGGGTGCCTGCGGCACTTTCCGGGACGTCGGGCGCGGCGGACACACGGGGGGACCTGGCGGGCTGGGACATGGTGTGAACGTACTGCATCGGTGCAGGAGAGCGCGCCTGTGGGGGCGGGCCGCCCGAGGGGCCGAGCAGCCCGCCCCAGCGGGCGCCCGGCCCGGACGGCTCAGCGGCGGGCATATTCGCGGAAGCCGCGCCCCGTCTTGCGGCCGAGGCAGCCCGCGGCCACCAGATGCTCCAGCAGCGGCGCCGGCGCGAGGCCCGGGTCGCGGAACTCGCCGTGCAGCACCTTCTCGATGGCGAGCGAGACGTCGAGGCCGACCACGTCCAGGAGCTCGAAGGGCCCCATCGGATAGCCGCCGCCCAGCTTCATCGCGGCGTCGATGTCGTCGAGGGTCGCGTAATGCTCCTCGACCATCTTGATCGCGTTGTTGAGGTACGGGAACAGCAGCGCGTTCACGATGAACCCGGCCCGGTCCCCGCAGTCCACCGGATGCTTGCGCACCTTCCCGCAGACCTCACGGACCGTGGCGTGCACATCGTCCGCGGTGAGCACCGTCCGGACGACCTCGACCAGCTTCATCGCGGGCGCCGGGTTGAAGAAGTGCATCCCGATGACGTCCTCGGGCCGCGAGGTGGCCCGGGCGATCGAGACGACGGGCAGCGAGGAGGTGGTGGTCGCGAGCACCGCGCCCGGCCGGCACACCTTGTCCAGCGTGGCGAACAGCTGCTGCTTGACCAGCAGGTCCTCGGCCACGGCCTCGACGGCCAGGTCGACCCCGGAGAAGGAGTCCAGCGACCCCGCCGCGGTGATCCGGGCGAGCGTCTCGTCCCGCGCCCCGGCCGTCAGCCGCCCCTTGGCGACCGACCGCTCCAGCGACTTGGCGATCCGGACCTTGGCGACGTCCGCCTTCTCCTGGCTGCGCGCGGCGAGCACCACGTCGTACCCGGCCTTCGCGAAGACCTCCGCGATCCCCGAAGCCATCGTCCCGGAGCCCGCGACGCCGACCGAACGCACCGGGCGGCCCGCGCCCGCCCCGGCGTCCTGCGCCGGAGTCAGCGCGTCAGGCACGACGGTCTCGCTGCCCGGCTCCGCGTACGTGTAGAAGCCGCGGCCCGACTTGCGGCCGGTCAGCCCCGCCGCGGCGAGCTGGCCCAGGACGGGTGCCGGGGCGTGCAGCCGGTCGTGCGAGGCGGAGTACATCGCCTCCAGGACGGTACGGGCGGTGTCGATGCCGATCAGGTCCAGCAGCGCGAGCGGGCCCATCGGCAGACCACAGCCCAGCCTCATCGCCGCGTCGATGTCCTCGCGGGAGGCGTAGTTCGCCTCGTACATGGCGGCGGCCTGGTTGAGGTAGCCGAACAGCAGGCCGTCGGCGACGAACCCCGGCCGGTCACCGACCGCGACCGGCTCCTTGCCCAGCTCCCGGGCGAGCGCGGTGACGGCCTCCACGGCCGGCGGCGCGGTCAGCACCGAGGAGACCACCTCGACCAGCTTCATCGCCGGCGCCGGATTGAAGAAGTGCAGGCCGAGGACCCGCTCCGGGTGCTGCGACTCCGCGGCGAGACGGGTCACCGACAGGGCGTTGGTGCCGGTGGCGAGGATGGCGGTGGGGGAGACGATCGCGTCGAGCTCGCGGAAGACCTGCTGCTTGATCTCGTACGTCTCCGGCACGACCTCGATGACCAGATCCGCCTCGGCCGCGGCCTGGAGGTCGGAGAAGGTACGGAACCGGGCGAGGGCGTCGCGCCGCTCCTCCTCCGTCATCCGCTCGCGCCGCACGGCGCGGGCGGTGGAGGCCTCCAGGGAGGCGACGGCCCGGCGGGCGGTCGCGTCGTCGATGTCGATGCCGATGACCTCGCGGCCGGCGCCGGCCAGGACCTCGGCGATGCCGGTGCCCATGGTGCCGAGGCCGACGACGGCAATGGTGCTGAACGGGGTGTCCATCACGGGACTCCAGGGATGAGTGACGACTGAGGGACGCACGCGGCGCGCGGCCGATGAGAGGGGCCGAAGGGCCCGACCGGCGCGGGGCGTACGGGAACTGCCTGTCGTGGTGCTCAGGTCCCGGGCGCGAACCGCACGCCGGGACCGGGAAAGGGTGACGGACTCTGTCCCGGAGTCACGTCTCACAAGCTGCCGAACCGACAAACACTCCGGGTGGCTGCGTCACCAGGCCACCGGAGCCGGCGGGGGAGTGTCCCGCTCACATGAGGTTAACCGGCGAGTAACGAGCGCGCCAGTCCTCGGTTGTTGTGGCTCGCCTCACATCAACCACCCGCTCCGACACGCTGCGTGTCCACCGATACGCTGACGGTCATGGATGAGGAGTACCGGTCGCTGACGCACCGGCTGGCGGACGAGGCGGGGGAGTCGGCGGCCTACCGCAGGCTGCTGGCCACCGATGACGACGAGGAACTGGCCCAGGTGCTCATCGAGCGCGAACGCCCGCTCTGGGCGCGCGAGATCGCCGCGTACCGGCTCGGCTGCGGCGGTGACCGCCGTGCTTTCGAGACCCTGGTGCTGCTGCTCAACCACCGCGACCCGGAACGCTGCGTCGGCGCCGCCCACGCCCTGGCCCGACTCGGCGACCCCCGCACGCCGCGCGCCGCCGCCGCTCTCGCCACCAACTCCCTGCGCACCGCCTACGCCCTGTACCCGGTCCGCCTGCTCGCCGAGCTGAGGGCCCCGGAGTCCGTGCCCGCCCTCATGAGCACCCTGTCCCGGCTGCTGGGGCCGGACGAGCCCCACTGGCGGGTGGCGCTTGCCTGCGTCGAGGGCCTCGGGCAGCTCGGCGACGTACGGGCCCGCCCGGTCCTGGAGGCCGCCGTGGCGCACCCCCGTCTCGGCGGCGCGGCCGAGGAAGCGCTCAGCCGCCTGCCGGCGGGCTGAGGGGGAGTACGTAGCGCACCTCGGGCACCGCGACACCGTCCACGTCGAAGGGCTCCTCGGCGCCGTCGGGGCGGAAGCCCGCCCGCTCGTAGAAACGCCGGGCAGGCGCGTTCCCCTTCAGTACCCAGAGCGCGACGTCGGGATGGCCGGCCGCTGCGCCGCGGGCCAGCACCTCCGCCATCAGGGCCCGGCCCACGCCGGTCCCGGTCTGCTCCGGCAGGACGTAGATCGCGTACACCTCGCCCCGGGCGAGCCGCCTGCCGTCCTCGCGGTACGGCCCGTACGCCGCCCAGCCGACGACGCCGAGGCCCGCTCGCTCGGCCACCACGTTGACGACATCGCCCGCCTCGGTGAAGAAGCCGCGGCGGCGCTCCGCGTCCGCGGCGATGTCCATCGCGTCCAGATGCGCCTGCGGCATCAGGCCGGCGTATGCGCTCTGCCAGCCACGCACCCGGACCCTGGCGACGGCTTCGCAGTCGTCGAGGGTCATGTCCCGGATCAGGACGACGGGGGCGTGCGCGGGCACGGGCCGAGAGGTCATCCGGCCATCCTCGCGCACGCCCCCGAACCGCGGCAACGTCCTTCTCTCAGCCCCGGAAGCCGAGCAGTCCGTGCAGCGTGGCGCCGCTCGCGTCCGTACGGGAGGCCGGGCGCGCGGACTTGGCGGTCGCCGGCTTCGGGTCGGGCGTCTTCGCGCACACCGCGTCCACGTCGCCGCCCTTCCCGCGCGGCACGGTGCCCTTGGCCAGATAGTCCGCCAGATACCGGTCCAGGCAGGCGTTCCCGCTCAGCGTGACGCCGTGGTTGCCGCCGCCCTCCTCGACGACGAGGCCGGAGCCCTTGAGCTTGCGGTGAAGGGTAACCCCGCCCTCGTACGGGGTGGCCGCGTCGTCCGTCGCCTGGAAGAGCAGCGCCGGGGGCAGCGCGCGGTTGGAGACCCGCACCGGGTTCAGCGGCGCCACCGGCCAGTCCGCGCACGGGGCGTTGTACCAGGTGTTGCCCCAGGTCATGAACGGGGCCTTGGCGTGGACCCGTCGGCTGTCGCTGCGCCAGACGTTCCAGTCCTGTGGCCACTGCGCGTCCCGGCACTGCACGGCCGAGTAGACCGAGTACCCGTTGTCGCCCTCCGCGTCGACCGCGGCGAAACGCTCGTACGCCTTCACCAGGGCCTGCTCGTCCTCGTCGTGGACGTAGGCGGCGAACGCCTCGGCCAGATCGGGCCAGTAGCCGTTGTAGTAGCCGCCCGGCAGGAACGTGTCGTCCAGCTCGCCGGCACCGACCTTCCTGCCCGCCGGGTGCTTCTTCACCGCGTCCCGCATCCGGTACCAGGCCGCCTCGACCTTCGCCGGATCGCTGCCGAGGCGGTACGTGGCGTCGTACTTCGCCACCCAGGCGGCGAAGGCCTTGTGGCGGGTGTCGAACGCGTAGTCCTGGCTGATGTTGTCGTCGTACCAGACCCCGTCCGGGTCCACGTTCGAGTCGAGGACCAGGCGCCGGACGCGCTCCGGGAACAGCTTGGCGTACACCGAGCCCAGGTAGGTGCCATAGGAGTAGCCGAAGTAGTTGAGCTGCCGGGAGCCGGTCGCGCGCCGGATCACGTCGAGGTCCTTGGCCGCGCTGACCGTGTCCATGAACGGGAGCAGGTCCGGGTACTTCTTCCCGCAGGCGGCGGCGAAGTCGCGGGCGCGGTTGCGGTTGTCCCGCTCGTCCCGGAACGACCGCGGTACGGGGTCGGGCCGTACCGGGTCGAAGTACTTCGGGACGCAGTCCAGTGCCGGCCGGCTCTTGCCGACGCCCCGCGGGTCGAACCCGATCACGTCGTACTGGGCGGCCACCGCCTTCGGCAGCGAGGCGGCGACGAAACCGGCCATGGACAGTCCGCTGCCGCCCGGGCCGCCCGGATTGACCAGCAGCGGCCCCTGGAACGTCTTCGCCGTGTGCGGGACCCGGGTCAGGGCGAGCGTCACCTGGCGGCCCGACGGATCGTCGTGGTCGAGCGGGGAGCGCACGGTCGCGCACTGGAGGGTCGGGGACGACTGGGTGCCGCAGTCGGTCCACTTGACCGAGGCGGCTCGCTGGGCGTCGCTGTCGGCGCTCGCCGGTGCCGGGGCGGCGGTCACCAGACCGGCGACCGTCGCCCCGACGGCGAACAGCATTCCTGAACGGTTCGTCATATGGCCTCCCGTGGTGGGGGAACACGGCTGCGCGTGGCGCAGCCCCCGCCGCATGCTCCCCGTATTCGGGGCCGGAAGGACCTGTTCCGGTCAGAGATGACCCGTTTGCCCCCGTGGGTGCGGCCCGGGTCAGAGCAGGGTCAGCTGGGTGGGCCCGGAGGCGGGCGGCGTTGTCCGCTGCTTGTCGGGCTCACGGAAGCCGCGGGGCTTTCCGCGGTGCGACGGGCCGATGCCGTACTCCGTGGCCAGCTCGTGCACGGACCGGGTGATGCGGCGCTGGTACCACGTGGGGGCGTACGCGCCGTCCGCGTACAGCCGTTCGTAGCGGCGCACCAGGTGTGGATGGTGGTGGCCGAGCCACTCCATGAACCACTCCCGGGCGCCCGGGCGCAGATGGAGGACGAGCGGGGTCACCGACGTCGCGCCGGCGGCGGCGATCGCGCGGACCGTCGCCCGCAGCTGGTCCGGCCGGTCACCGAGGTACGGGATGACGGGAGCCATCAGGACCCCGCAGCCGATGCCGTGCTCGCTGAGGGTGCGGACGACGTCCAGGCGCCGCTCGGGGGAGGGCGTGCCGGGCTCCACGGTCCGCCACAGCTCCGGGTCGGTGAAGCCGACGGAGACCGAGACGCCGACCTCGGTGACCTCGGCGGCCTGCCGCAGCAACTCCAGGTCGCGCAGGATCAGTGTGCCCTTGGTGAGGATGGAGAAGGGGTTCGCGTGGTCGCGCAGGGCGGTGAGGATGCCGGGCATCAGCCGGTAGCGCCCCTCGGCGCGCTGGTAGCAGTCGACGTTGGTGCCCATCGCGATGTGCGCGCCGTCCCAGCGGGGTGAGGCCAGCTCGCGGCGTACCAGCTCCGGGGCGTTGATCTTGACCACGATCTGCGAGTCGAAACCGAGCCCGGTGTCGAGGTCCAGATAGCTGTGCGTCTTGCGGGCGAAGCAGTAGACGCAGGCGTGGGTGCAGCCCCGGTAGGGATTGACGGTCCATTCGAACGGCATCCGGGACGCGCCGGGCACCCGGTTCACGATCGAGCGGGCCCGTATCTCGTGGAAGGTGATGCCCCGGAATTCCGGAGTGTCGAAGGTGCGGGTCGTCACCGCGTCCGCGGCAAAGAGCGCGCCGGTACCTGTTTTGGTGGTTTCGGTGGGGTTATCAGCCAGATTGTCCCAGCGCATGGACGCCTCCTCGGTAGCACTGCCCCGAGAATAGAACACTTGTTCCCTTGATCGTTTTCTCCCCTTCGTCCCGGACCGGATTTTGAGCGGGGCTGCCGAGGTGGTTGGCTCAGCACACCCCGAACAACCGAGTGCTGGAGGAACAGCCATGGCGCAGGTCGAGGCCACGACAGAGCGGATCATCGCGGCGGACGCGGAAGCGGTGTTCGACGCGCTGGCCGACTACAAGGACGTCCGCGGCAAGGTGCTGCCGGGCCACTTCAGCGAGTACGAGGTCCGGGAGGGCGGCGACGGCGAGGGCACCCTCGTCCACTGGAAGCTCCAGGCCACCAGCAAGCGGGTGCGTGACTGCCTGCTGGAGGTCACCGAGCCCACCGACGGGCAGCTCGTGGAGAAGGACCGCAACTCCTCGATGGTCACGACCTGGACCGTCACCCCGGCCGGCGAGGGCCGGTCCAAGGCTGTCGTCTCCACCGTGTGGAACGGCGCCGGTGGCATCGGCGGATTCTTCGAGAAGACCTTCGCTCCCAAGGGGCTTGGCCGCATCTACGACGAGCTGCTGCAGAACCTCGCCGCCGAGGTGGAGAAGTAGTCTCCGGCGAAGCTGCCCGGCCTCACCGGTTCGGGTGGTCTTTTCGGCGCTCTGGTTGTGCGCCGTAGTGGCTCCCACCGGGGGATAAGCCCCCTGAGTGCGCCGTCAGCGCCCCCTCGTCGCGTTTGCCCTCACTTGTCGCTCAATGCGAGAAATGGGCGGCGGCAGTGCGATGAGGGGAGCGGCACGTGGTGGGTGGGATCACGCTGGTGAAGGACGAGCCCGGCGATACGGAGAGCACCGAGACGGYGCCCGCGGTGGTCCCGCCTCCGCCGTCGGCCGTGACGGAGCCCACCGCCCCGGCCCCCGCCGGTGACGGGGCCGTGGACCCCCGGCGCATCCGGCTCGTCTTCGTCGGGCTGATGCTCACGCTCCTGCTCGCGGCGCTCGACCAGATGATCGTGGCGACGGCCCTCCCGAAGATCGTCGGTGAGCTGCACGGCCTGGAGAAGATGTCCTGGGCGGTCACCGCCTATCTGCTCGCCTCGACCATCGGTCTCCCGATCTACGGCAAGCTCGGCGACCTCTTCGGCCGCAAGAGCGTCTTCCAGTTCGCGATCGTCGTCTTCGTCGTCGGCTCAGCGCTGGCCGGCTGGTCGCGCACCATGGACGAACTGATCGCCTTCCGCGCCCTCCAGGGCGTCGGCGGCGGCGGGCTGATGATCGGCGTCCAGGCGATCATCGCCGACGTCGTACCGCCCCGGGAGCGCGGCCGGTTCATGGGGCTCATCGGTGCGGCCTTCGGACTCGCGTCCGTGGCGGGCCCGTTGCTCGGCGGCTTCTTCACCGACCACGCCTCCTGGCGCTGGTGCTTCTACATCAACGTGCCGTTCGGCCTGGTGACCTTCGTCGTCATCACCGTCGTGCTGAAGCTGCCCAAGCCCACCGTCCGGCCCCGGCTCGACATCCTCGGCGCCGTGCTGCTGGCCGCCGCGTCCACCTGCCTCGTCCTGCTGACCAGTTGGGGCGGCACGGAGTACGCCTGGGGGTCGGGCACCATTCTCGGGCTGGCCGCCGGAGCTGCCGGAACGACTCTGCTGTTCCTCGCCGTCGAGTACCGGGCGCCCGAACCGATCATCCCGCTGCGGCTGTTCCGCGACTCGATCTTCAACGTCACCGCCCTGGTCGGCGCGGTCGTCGGCGTGGCGCTGTTCGGCGCCGCCAGCTATCTGCCGACCTTCCTGCAGATGGTCGACGGCGCCACCGCCACGGAATCCGGGCTGCTCATGCTCCCGATGATGGGCGGCATCGTCGGCGCCTCCGTCGTCTCCGGCCAGCTGATCTCCCGAACCGGCCGCTACCGGGTCTACCCGATCGCGGGCAGCGCCGTCTCGGCGGTGGGCATGTGGCTGCTGTCCCGGCTCGAAACCGACACCCCGCGCCTCGAATACAGCATCGCGCAGGCGGTCCTCGGCCTCGGCATCGGGCTGATCATGCCCGTGCTGGTGCTGGCCGTGCAGAACTCCGTACGCCCCGCCGACCTCGGCACCGCCACCAGTGCCAACAACTACTTCCGGCAGATCGGCGGCAGCGTCGGAGCCGCCGTGTTCGGCACGCTCTTCGCCGGACGGCTGGCCGACGCGCTCGCCGTGCGGCTGCCCTCCGGGACCGGTCTGCCCGACCCGGAGTCGATCACCCCGCAGCTGGTCCACGCGATGGAGCCCGCGCTGCGTGACGCCTACATCCAGGCGTACGCCGACGCGATGCCCCGGATCTTCCTCTACCTCGTGCCGGTCCTCGTGCTCGGCCTGTTCTTCGCCTTCTTCCTCAAGGAGAAACCGCTGGTGTCCCACCACAGCCCCGAAACCGCAGCCGAACCCGCGACCATCCCCTCAGCCCGCACCGACCCCGCCGCGCCCACCGCCGGCTACCTCTCCGGAGTGCCGGTCTGCGGCAGCGTCCAGCATCCCGACGGTACGAAGGTCCCGCGCGCCGCCCTCACCCTCATCGACGTCCAGGGACAGCAGGTCGGCAGAGGCGCCAGTGGGGACGAGGGACGGTACGCGCTGAGCGTGCCCGGGGCCGGTTCGTACGTGCTCATCGCCGCCGCGGGCGGCCACCAGCCGCAGGCCGTCAGCGTCACGGTCGGCGAACGGCCGGTGGAACTGGACGTGGTGCTCGGCGGCGCCGGACGGCTGGCCGGGACCGTCGTGACCGCGGACGGTGTGCCCGTACGCGACGCGGCCGTCACCCTGACCGACGTACGCGGCGAGGTCGTCGCCTCCACCCGCAGCGGGCGCGAGGGCGGGTACGTGATCACGGAACTGGTCGCCGGCGAGTACACCCTCGCCGCCTCCGCACCCGCCTTCCGGCCCGCCGCGCTTCCGGTCAGCGTGCAGGCGGCCAGGGAGACCCGGCAGGACATCGAACTGGCCGGCGGCGCCGTGCTGCGCGGGATCGTCCGGGCCAGTGGCGGGCGGCCCGTCGAGGACGCCCGGGTGACGCTCCTGGACGCGGCGGGCAACGTGGTCGACACGCTGACCACCGGCCCCGACGGCTCGTTCCGCTTCGTGGACCTGTCCACGGGCGAGTACACCGTGATCGCCGCCGGCTATCCGCCGGTCGCCACCGTGCTCCAGGTCGCGGGCGGCGGGCGCACCGAACGGGACCTCCAGCTGGGACACGAGGACTGACACACGGTGTTCCGTGTGCCGTCCGGATCACGCGGGTACGCGGGGCGCACCACCCCCTCGGGGGTGATTGTGCCGATGACCCGCGACACCGGTCGCGGGGCCGTACCGTGGACGCACGCATCGCAGAACCTTGCGGTGGGGAAGGAGCCTTCCACCCATGGACCTCGGTGTGCCGCCGCAGAGGACACCACAGCCGCACGACGCCGCGGCGGGCCGTGTGCCGCTCGCCGTGGTCGTCGTCGACGCGGACGGACTGGTATCGCACTGGTCGACCGGCGCGAGAAGACTCTTCGGGGTCTCCCGAAAGGATGCCGTCGGTTGTCCCGCGGAGGAACTCCTGCCGGTGACCGGGGCGTTACGGCGGCAGGGTGACCCGCTGCCGGACCGTGCGTACGCCGACTTCGGCCCCGAACTCGACAGCTCCCTCAGCGGGAGCGTCGTCTACCCGGCGGCGGGCCGGGCCCGCGTGGACGAACCGGACCGCGGCCGCATCGACGTGCTGTGGTGGGCCTATCCGCTGGTCGGCCCGGGCCCGGAGCGGCTGCTCGTGCTCGCGGCGGACGCCGGGCCGCTGCGGGGCGGCGGGGAGGGCGAGGGGCAGGGAAGCGAGACGGTCGCCCCCGGGTTCGCCCTGCACACCGACTTCCCCGGCTACCGGGAACTCTCCTCGCGGCTGCCCGAGATCCTGCCCAGCATGAGCGTGCGGGAGGCCACCAGGATCATCTCCCAGGTACTCGAACTGGGCTATCCCGTACTGGAGTTCAGCCGGCACGACCGGATCCCGGTGACTCCCGACTGGGGTGCGCCGCAGCGGGCCGGCCGGCGTCACGCCGACGGCCTGCAGGCCCGCGCCGGGGATGCGCCCGTCCCGCACGCCGCGCCACGCCCCGAACTGGACCTCGAGTACGCTGCGGTCCGCGAGCGGCTGGAGTTCCTCAACGAGGTCAGCGGCCGCATCGGCACCTCCCTCGACCTGGAACGCACCATCCGCGAGGTCACCAGCGCCGCCGTCCCCCGCTTCACCGACTTCGCCGGTACGCATCTGCGCGCCGCGGTCCTGGCCGGCGAGGGCTTCCCCGAAGGGCCGCCCGACGTCACGACGATCTGGCACCGCGTCTGGGTCGAGCACAACGACGAACCCGGCCGCTGGGACGACACCGTGCCCGTCGGCGAATCCATCGCCTTCCCCGAACACACCCCGTTCTTCCAGTGCATGGTCACCGGCGAGCCCGTGATCGTGCCCTACGTCAGCGAGGAGTTGAGCAACCGGATCTCGGGCGAGTTCGAGAAGCGCGACCTCCGGCCCCTCATCACGCACCGCTCGCTGCTCATCGTCCCGCTCAAGGCCCGTGACGTGGTGCTCGGTTTCATGGTGCTGATGCGCCGCCCCGGCCGCGAACCCTTCGACGACATGGACCGCACCACCGGCGCCGAACTCGCCGCCCGGGCCGGGCTCGTCCTCGACAACGCCCGCATGTACACATACCAGGAGAACGTCGCCGAGACCCTCCAGGACAGCATGCTGCCGCAGATCGAACCCCGCATGGCCGGCTGCGACATCGCCACCCGCTACCTGCCCGGCGCCCGGCTGGGCAGGGTCGGCGGTGACTGGTTCGACTCGGTGAAACTGCCCGGCTCCCGGACCGCGCTCGTCGTCGGCGACGTCATGGGCCACGGACTCAACTCCGCTGCCATGATGGGTCAGTTGCGGACCGCCGTGCTGACCATGGCCACCATGGAGATGCCTCCCGCCCAACTGCTCCGCAACCTCGACGACCTGGCCCGGCGGCTCGGTGAGCAGTACCTCGCGACCTGCCTCTACGCGGTCTACGACCCGATCCGCTCCGAGCTCCAGATCGCCAACGCCGGGCACATTCCGCCCGTACTGGTGCGGGCGGAGGACGGCCGGGCGGAACTGCTCGACCTGCCGACCGGAGCCCCGGTCGGCGTCGGCGGGGTCGCGTTCGAGACCGCCACCGTGCGGGTGCGCCCCGGCGACAGGCTGGTGCTCTGCACCGACGGCCTGGTCGAGGTGCGCGGCCAGGACATCGGTGCGGGGCTGGCCGCCCTCTGTGCCTCGGCCGCCCATCCCGCCGCGTCGATGGACGACGCCTGCGACACGATCATCCGGGCCCTGAACCCCCGGGGCGGCCGCAAGGACGACGTGGCCCTGCTGATGGCCCGGCTGAACGGAATCCCGGACGGCGACGTCGCCGCATGGCAACTGGCCCTGGACCCGCGCGAGGTGGCCCGGGCCCGCCGGCTGGTCCACGGCCGGCTCCTCGACTGGGACCTGCCCGACGCGGTGGAGGCGGCCGAACTGATGGTCAGCGAGCTCGTCACCAACGCCGTCAAGTACGGCCGGACCCATCACATCGGACTCCGGCTGGTGCGCACCAACGCCCTGCTCTGCGAGGTCACCGACGACGAGCCCGCCCCGGCCACGCTGCTCGACGCGGCCGCGGACGACGAGTCCGGCCGCGGGCTGGTCCTGGTCAGCAGCCTCGCCCGGGAATGGGGCACGAGCACCACGGCGCGCGGCAAGACCGTCTGGTTCGAGCTGGCCCTGTCCCGCCTCCCGCGCCCCCGGCCGAACGCGTGGTGAAGGACGTTCACCGGGGCCGTTGATGTGGTGCGCACCCTTGCCCCGGACGTCGCGGGGCGGTAGTCCGGTGCTGAGCGAAATGGGCTCGGTACGACCGGACTTGGGAGTGCGCATGGATGTGTCACAGCGATACCGTGAGTCGTGGGAGGGGTTCTGGGCCGCCACCTCGGACGAACCCGGCGAGGCGATCTGGGACGCCGATCCCTCGCTGAGCGCCGCACCGCACAGTGAGCTGCTCCTGCCGTACGCCGACCCCGCGCTGCCCGTGGTCGACCTCGGCTGCGGAAACGGCACCCAGACCCGCTACCTGGCCACCCGGTTCGCCCGTGCCATCGGCGTGGACCTCTCGCACGCGGCGATAGGCCACGCACGGCGGGCGGACCCCGCAGGCGTCGCAGAGTTCGTCCAGCTGGACCTCGTCGACGGTGACGCGGTGCGTGCCCTGCACGAGCGGATCGGCGATACGAACGTGTACATGCGGGCGGTTATCCACCAGAGCGAGCCCGAGGCCAGGCCCGCGGTCGCGGCGGCCGTGGCGACCCTGCTGGGGAACCGGGGCCGGGCGTTCGTCGCCGAACTGACCCCGGCCTCCCAGGACGTGCTGCGGCGGGCGGCGCAGGGCCCGGACGGTCCGCCCAAGAAGCTGCGGCGGGTCTTCGACCACGGGCTGAAACCGGCGAGCGCCACCGAGGAGGAGGTGCCGCAGGTGCTGCGGGCGGCCGGGCTCGTCACCCTGGACAGCGGGGACACGGCACTGCCGCAGACCGAGTACCTGCCCGACGGAACCCGGATCGACCTGCCGGCACGGTGGTTCGTCCTGGCCGCCCGCTGACCGGGCGCGCCCCGGCCCCGGGCGGGTCATCCGTCCGGGGCCGGTGGCGTCGTTCACGGCAGCAGCGGGGGCAGGACGGGGCGTTCGCCGAGGCGCTGAGCGGCCGGCCGGCGCGCCTCAGTGCCCGGTTCCCTCCCGTACGAGCGCCATCAGCGCCCGTGCTCCCGGGCTCAGCGCCTGAGCGGCGGGCAGCACCACCACGCTCTCGTAGTACGGCTGGTCCGCCCCGTCGAGGGCCACCGCCACCAGGCACGCGGCCTCGGGCTTGCGTGAGAAGTGGTGCGGAACCACCGCGATGCCGAGTCCCTCGCGCACGAGCTCCAGCAGGGTGTGGACGTCGTTGACCTCCAGTGCCACCGTGCGGCGCACCCGGGCGGCCGCGAACGCCTCGTCGGCCGCACGGCGCGGCCCGAAGTCCGGATGGAAGTCGATGAACGCCTCGCCGGCCAGCTCATCCCATCCGGCCCGGTCCGCCGGAGCCAGCCGGTGACCGGGCGCGCACAGCAGGACCATCGGCTCACGAGCCAGCGGGACCAGCTCGCCACGCCACTCCACGGGGGAGACCGTGGCCGCGAAGGCGATGTCCAGCCGGCCGGCGGCCACCCCGTCGACCAGGTTCGTCGTCCCCTCCTGGCGGAGCCGGATCTCCATGTGCGGGTGCTCGCGGTGGAAGGCGGCGAGCAGCCGCGGCAGATTCAGCCCGGCCACGCACTGCTCCACGCCCACCGACAGGGTCCCGCGCAGCAGTCCCCGTACGGCGTCGACGGCGTCCTTCGCCGCCCGTGCGCCCGCCAGGGTGCGTTCCGCCTCCACCAGCAGGGCGCGTCCGGCCTCGGTCAGCCGCACACTGCGGGTCGTCCTGCTGAACAGCGGCGTCCGCAGCTCCTGCTCCAGGGCCCGGACGGAGGCGGACAGGCCGGACTGCGACACGGCGACGCGCTCGGCGGCCCGGGTGAAATGCTGTTCCTGGGCGACGGCGACGAAATGTTCCAGCTGGCGCAACTCCATGATTGAGAAATATAGGTGCTGAATCCCAGCGGAATCTCCTGTTGGACTGCTGGATCGTTGTGCGCGAGCCTGGACCCCGCACGTCGTACCCCGTCGTGAACCGGAACGATCTCTCCCGTGGAGCCCCGCATGTACATCCCGTCCGCCGGCCGCTACCAGGACATGCCGTACCGGCGCACCGGGCGCAGCGGTCTGAAGCTGCCCGCCCTCTCGCTCGGTCTGTGGCACAACTTCGGCGGTGACCGGACACCGGAGTCGCAGGGGCAGATCCTCCGCCGGGCGTTCGACCTCGGCATCACCCACTTCGACCTGGCCAACAACTACGGACCGCCGCCCGGCTCCGCCGAGAGTGCGATGGGCCGCTCGCTGGCGACGGACTTCGCCCGGCACCGCGACGAGATCATCGTGTCCACCAAGGCCGGCTACCTGATGTGGGACGGCCCGTACGGGGAGTGGGGCTCGCGCAAGAACCTGCTGTCCTCGCTGGACCAGAGCCTCGGCCGCCTCGGCCTCGACTACGTCGACATCTTCTACTCCCACCGGCCCGACCCCGAGACCCCGCTCGAGGAGACGATGGGGGCGCTCCACTCGGCGGTGCGGCAGGGCAAGGCGCTCTATGTCGGCATCTCCAACTACTCGGCCGAGCAGACGAGGCAGGCCGCCCGGATCCTGAAGGACCTCGGCACCCCGCTGCTCATCCACCAGCCGCGCTACTCGATGCTGGACCGCTGGGTCGAGGACGGTCTGCTCACGGCCCTGGACGAGCTGGGGGTCGGCTCCATCGCCTACTCGCCGCTGGAGCAGGGCATCCTCTCGGACCGCTACCTCCGCGGCATCCCGGAGGGCTCACGGGCGGCGGGCAGCAGCCCGTTCCTGTCGGCCGACTCGGTCACGCCCGAACTGGTCGGCCGCCTCCGCGAACTGGACCAACTGGCCTCCGCGCGCGGCCAGTCGCTGGCCCAGATGGCACTGGCCTGGGTGCTGCGCGGCGGCCGGGTCACCTCCGCGGTGGTCGGCGCGAGCAGCGTCGCGCAGCTGGAGAACAGCGTCGAGGCGATCCGCAACCTGGAGTTCGGCGACAAGGAACTCGCCAGGATCGAGAAGCTGTTGAAGGGCGCGAAGCGCCGCTGAACCACGAAAGGGGCCGGCACCTCCGCCTTGCGGGGTGCCGGCCCTTTGCGTGCTGCTGCTGCCCCGTGCGGGCGGCCGTGTCAGGCGTCGTCCGCACGGAGCAGCAGGTGCAGGAGGCCCGGGAAGCGGGCCTCGAACTCCTCGCGGCGCAGGCGGTTGACCCGTTTGGCGCCCATGTCGCGCTGTTCCACCAGGCCCGCCCCGCGCAGCACCGAGAAGTGATGGCTGAGTGCGGCCTTGCCGACCGGCACGTCGAAGCTGCCGCAGCTGCGCGTCCAGTCCTCGGAGCCCGCCAGTTCCCGGACCAGCTGGAGACGGACGGGGTCGGCCACCGCGGACAGGGCGTCGAGGACCGAGACCTCCGCGGGGTCCGTGTGCACCGGCGCCGCGCGATGTCCGCTGCCCGCGGGCTGGTTGGGCATGTTCCGCTCCTCGCGTCCGTGACCCTTGCAGAGTGTTCGATGAATATCTTACACTCCGAGTGTTCGCTTTTCGTTGAACACATCTCTCCAGGGGCGGTTCTGTCATGCGTGCGATCGAGTTCAAGGAGTACGGCGGCCCCGAGGTACTGACCCTCGTCGAGAGGATCGCCCCCGAGCCCGGCCCCGGTCAGGTCACCATCGACGTCGCCTACGCGGGCGTCAACTTCGCCGATCTCAAAGCCAGATCCGTGGGATACCGGGTGCCCGAACTTCCCTTCGTGCCGGGCCTGGAGGTCTCGGGCCGGGTGCGGGCGCTCGGCGAGGGGGTCGAGGGCCTGACCCCCGGGCAGGAGATCGCCGCGTTCCTCGACGGCGGCGGGTACGCGGACGTGGTGGCGGCCCCGGCCGACACCGTCTTCCCGCTCCCCGCCGGTGTGAACCTGCGCACGGGGGCCACCCTCCCCACCGTGCTGCCGACCGCGCACGCCCTGCTGCACGAGGTCGGGCGGCTGCGGGCCGGCGAGAGCGTGCTGGTGCAGGGCGCGGCCGGCGGAGTCGGCACCGTGGCCGGGCAACTGGCCAGATCCGCGGGGGCCGGAGCCGTGTACGGCGTGGTGTCCTCGGCCGCCAAGGCCGCGTACGCCCTCGACCACGGCTACGACGAGGTGTTCCTCGGCGACACCTTCCCGGACGAGGTACGCCGCGCCACCGGCGGCAGGGGCGTCGACCTGGTGCTCGACCCGGTCGGCGGGGACACGCTGCGCCGCGGCGTCGACGCGCTCGCCGTCTTCGGGCGCCTGGTCTCCTTCGGCAACGCGAGCGGCGCACAGCCCTGGAGCGTCGGGCAGGGCGAGCTCTACCCGGGCAGCAGGTCGGTGGCCGGCTTCTCGATCCTGGAGCTGGCCGCGAGCGACCCCGCCACTCTGCGTACCGTCGCGGAACGTGCCTTCCGTGCCGTCACCGACGGGCACGTCGACCTCCCCGTGACGGCCGAGTTCACCCTGGCCGAGGCAGCCGAAGCGCACCTGCTGATGGAGGGCCGCACATCGACCGGCAAGCTGGTCCTGCGTATCGGCGGCTGAGCGGTCCCGTTCCGCGCCCCTGATCACGGACCCCGGAAGGTGCACGCAGATGAAGATTCTGGTCGTAGGAGCAGGAGCCACCGGTGGCTACTTCGGAGCCCGGCTCGCACAGGCGGGCAGGGACGTCACCTTCCTGGTCCGTCCGCGCCGCGCCGCGGTCCTCCGCGAGCGGGGCCTGCGCCTCACCGGGCTGGGGGAGGAGGAGACGCTCACGCCCCGGCTCGTCACCGCGGACGAACTCGCCGGCCCCTACGACCTGGTGCTGCTCTCGGTCAAGGCCACGGCCCTGGACCGGGCCCTCGACGACATCGCGCCGGCCGTCGGACCGGAGACCGCCATCGTGCCGCTGCTCAACGGCATGGCCCACCTGGCGCGGCTGGGCGACCGGTTCGGTGAGAAGGCGGTGCTGGGCGGCGTCGCCAGGGTCATCACCACGCTGAACGCCGAGGGCGACATCGTGCGGCTCGCGCCGGTCGCCGGGCTGACGATCGGCGAGCAGCGGGGCGGCACCTCGGAGCGGGCCGAGGCGATCACCGCCGTCCTCGGCGTCGAGGGCATCGACGCGCGCCGGACCAGCGACGTCGTCGGGGCGATGTGGGGCAAGTGGGTGTTCATCAGCACCCTGGCCGGTCTGACCTGCCTGATGCGCGGCACCGTGGGCGATGTCCGCGCCGTCCCCGGCGGGCCGGGTTTCGTCACCGCCCTCCTGGCCGAGTGCGCCGCTGTCGCGGCCGCCGCGGGCCACCCGGTGCGGGAGACGGAACTCGACGCCGTGGCCGCGATGCTCACCGCGGAGGGATCGCCCCTCACGGCGTCGCTGTACCGCGACGTGACCCTGGGCGCACCGACCGAGGCCGAGCAGGTTTTCGGCGACCTCGTGGACCGGGCCCGGCGCCTGTCCGTCGACACGCCGCTGCTCGGTCTCGTCACGCTGAACCTGCGCGTCCACGAGCACCGCACCCGTTCCGCCGTCTGAGAATCCAGGGCCCGCACACCAGGTCGCGCGGCCGTCAATGGTGTGGACCTCTGGAGAGGAGGGCCGCTCTGGCCTGCACGTTCTGTGGCGCGTACCGTGTGGCAGCATGAAGATCCTCGTCAGCGCCGACATGGAAGGCGCCACCGGTGTGACCTGGCCGGCCGATGTGCTGCCCGGTACACCCCAGTGGGAGCGCTGCCGCTCCCTGTTCACCTCCGACGTCAACGCCGCCGCGCTCGGCTTCTACGACGGGGGCGCCGACGAGGTGCTCGTCAACGAGGCTCACTGGACCATGCGCAACCTGCTCCTCGAGCAGCTCGACGACCGGGTCCAGATGATCACCGGCCGGCACAAGTCGCTCAGCATGGTGGAGGGCATCCAGCACGGTGACGTCGACGCCGTGGCCTTCATCGGCTACCACACGGGCGCCGGCACGGAGGGCGTCCTGGCCCACACCTTCCTGGCCAACTCCATCACCGGCGTGTGGGTGAACGGGGTCAGGGCCAGCGAAGGACTCCTGAACGCCCATGTGGCCGCGGAGTACGGCGTTCCCGTCGTCCTCGTCACCGGCGACGACCTGACCTGCGTGGACGCGGAGCTGTACGCCCCCGACGCCCGGACGGTCGCCGTCAAGGACTATGTGTCGCGCTACGCCGCGGTCTGCCGCACTCCCGCCCGTACCGCCGCCGACATCCGTGCGGCGGCCAAGGAGGCGGCGGGGCTCGCCGGGCGGTACACACCGGTGGACGGCGGCCCGTTCACCGTGGAGCTGGAGTTCGACGCCGAACACCTGGCCGCGGCGGCCACGGTCGTACCCGGCACGGCGCCCTCCGGCGAGAGGCGTGTCGCCTACACCAGCGCGACGATGTACGAAGGTATCCGCACGTTCAAGGCGGTGACGACCATCGTGTCGTCCGCCGTGGAGGAACAGTATGGCTGAGGCGAGCATCCCCCAGGACAGTGTCGACGAGCTCGCGCTCGACGAATCGGTGACGTTCACCTCCGAACTGATCCGCATCGACACCACGAACAGGGGCGGCGGCGACTGCCGCGAACGCCCCGCCGCCGAGTACGTCGCCGAGCGGCTGGCCGCCGCCGGGCTCGAACCGGCGATGCTGGAGCGCACGCCCGGCCGCACCAACGTCGTCGCCCGGATCCCGGGCACCGACCCGTCGGCCGAAGCGCTCCTGGTCCACGGCCACCTGGACGTCGTGCCGGCCGAGGCCGACGACTGGACCGTGCACCCCTTCTCCGGCGAAGTGCGCGACGGGGTCGTCTGGGGCCGCGGCGCCATCGACATGAAGAACATGGACGCGATGGTTCTCGCCGTCGTCCGGTACTGGGCCAGGGCCGGCATCCGCCCCCGCCGCGACATCGTCATCGCGTACACCGCGGACGAGGAGGCCAGCGCCGACGACGGCTCCGGCTTCCTCGCCGATCAGCACGCCGCACTCTTCGAAGGGTGCACGGAAGGCATCAGCGAGTCGGGCGCCTTCACCTTCCACGCCGGACCGAACATGCCGCTCTACCCCATCGCCGCGGGCGAACGCGGCACCGGATGGCTCAAGCTCACCGCCCACGGCAAGGCGGGGCACGGCTCCAAGGTCAACCGCGCGAACGCGGTCAGCGCGCTCGCCGCGGCCGTCGCCCGGATCGGCGACCACGAATGGCCGGTGCGCCTGACCCCCACGGTCCGCGCCGCGATCACCGAGATCGCCGCCCTGCACGGCATCCACCCCGACCTCGACGCCCCCGGCTTCGACGTGGACGAACTGCTCGGCAAGATCGGACCGGCCGCCGACCTCGTCGCGCCCACCGTCCGCAACAGCTCCAACCCGACGATGCTGGACGCCGGTTACAAGGTCAACGTCATTCCCGGCCACGCCACCGCCTACGTCGACGGCCGGATGGTCCCGGGCGGCGAGGACGAGTTCCACGCCACGCTGGACCGGCTGACCGGCCCCTCGGTCGACTGGGAGTTCCACCACCGTGAGGTGCCTCTCCAGGCACCGGTCGACTCGCCCACGTTCGCCAAGCTCCGCTCCGCCGTCGAACGGTTCGACCCCGACGGCCACGTCGTGCCGTACTGCATGTCCGGCGGCACCGACGCCAAGCAGTTCTCCCGGCTCGGCATCACCGGCTACGGCTTCTCGCCGCTGAAGCTGCCCGTCGGCTTCGACTACCAGGCCCTCTTCCACGGCGTGGACGAACGCGTCCCCGTCGAGGCGCTGCACTTCGGCGTCCGGGTCCTGGACCACTACCTGCGCACCGCCTGAACCACTCGGGGGAACCGACCATGACATCCACTGAGGCCTACGGAAGCTGGCCGTCACCGATCGACGCCGCGCTGGCCGCCTCCCGCGACGGCCGGCCCGAGTACGTCGGAGCGGTCGGCGACGAGCTGTGGTGGACGGAGCCGCGTCCGGCCGAGGCCGGCCGGCGCGCCCTGATCCGCCGCGCGGCGGACGGCACCACCACGGAGCTGCCCGCGCCGTGGAACGTCCGCAGCCGCGTCATCGAGTACGGCGGGCGGCCATGGGCCGGCACCGTACGCGCCGAGGGCGGCCCGCTGATCGTCTTCGTCCACTTCGACGACCAGCGGCTGTACGCCTACGCCCCCGACGGCCCCCGCGAGCCCTGGCCGCTGACGCCCGTCTCCGCGACCGGCGGCGGACTGCGCTGGGCCGACCCGAGGCTGCACCCGGACCGGGGACCGGCGGGCGAGGTCTGGTGCGTCCTGGAGGAGTTCACCGGCGAGGCGCCCACGGACGTGCGCCGGGTCATCGCCGCCGTGCCGCTGGACGGATCGGCGGCCGGTGACCGGTCGGCGGTACGCGAACTCTCCGACGACCGGCACCGGTTCGTCACGGGCGCCGAGGTCTCGCCCGACGGGCGGCGCGCGGCCTGGATCGCCTGGGACCACCCGCGGATGCCGTGGGACGGCACCGAGGTGATGCTCGCCGACATCGGCGAGGACGGCACCTTCCACCACGCCCGGAGTTTCGTGGGCGGCCCGGAGGAATCCGTACCGCAGGTCCGCTGGGCCACCGACGGACAGCTGCTGTTCGCCAGTGACCGCAGCGGGTGGTGGAACCTCTACCGCGCCGACCCCGACAGCGGCACCGTGGCCGCACTCTGCGCCCGCGAGGAGGAGTTCGCGGGTCCGTTGTGGAAGATCGGGCTCAACTGGTTCTGCGCCCTGGACAACGGGATGATCGCCGCACTCCACGGCAAGGGATCCACCACCCTCGGCATCCTCGACCCGGAGACGGGCGAGATCGTCGACATCGCCGGGCCCTGGACCGAATGGGCCGAGACCCTCGCCGTGCAGGACACCCGCGTCATCGGCATCGCGGCGAGCCCGCGCAGCGCGTACGAGATCGTGGAGCTCGACACCGCGACCGGGCACACCCGGATCATCGGCGCGCCGCACGAGGACGCGGTCGACCCGTCGTACTACCCGGAACCCGCCGTCCGTACCTTCACCGGCCCCGGCGGCCGGGAGATCCACGCCCAGGTGTACCCGCCGCACAGCCCCGACCGGACCGGTCCGGACGGCGAGCTGCCGCCCTTCGTGGTGTGGGCCCACGGCGGTCCGACCGGCCATGCCGCGCTCGTGCTCGACCTGGAGATCGCCTACTTCACCTCGCGCGGCATCGGCGTCGCCGAGGTCAACTACGGGGGCTCCACCGGCTACGGCCGGGCCTACCGCAACCGGCTGCGCGGGCAGTGGGGCGTCGTCGACGTCGAGGACTGTGCCGCCGTCGCCGGGGCGCTGGCCGCCGAGGGCGCCGCCGACCCGCAGCGGCTCGCCGTCCGCGGTGGGAGCGCAGGGGGCTGGACGAGCGCGGCCTCGCTGACGGGGACGGACGTCTACGCCTGCGGCACGATCATCTACCCCATCCTGGACCTGACCGGCTGGGGCACCGACGAGACCCACGACTTCGAGTCGCAGTACCTGGAGTCGCTGGTCGGCCCGCTCGCCGAGGTCCCCGACCGCTACCGGGACAGGTCCCCGATCAACCGCACCGACCGGCTTACCACCCCCTTCCTGATCCTCCAGGGGGAGGACGACCCGATCTGCCCGCCCGTGCAGTGCGAGCGGTTCCTGGCCGAGGTGGAGGGGCGCGGCATTCCGCACGCCTATCTCACGTACCCGGGCGAGGGCCACGGATTCCGGCGCGCGGAGACCATGATCAGCGCGCTGGAGGCCGAACTCTCCCTGTACGCGCAGACGTTCGGCATCGACCGTGGCGACGTGCCGCGGCTGGAGCTGAAGAAGTGACCGCCGACGGTGTGGCCCTGGCGCCCCTGGTCCGTCCCGCCCGACTGCGCCCGGGCGCCCGGGTCGCCGTCGTTTCCCCGAGCGGACCGGTGCCCGCCGAACGGCTGGAGGCGGGCCTCGACCTCCTGCGCGGCTGGGGACTCGAGCCGCTCGTGATGCCGCATGTGCTCGACGTGCACCGCGAGTTGGAGTACCTGGCCGGCGCGGACGAGGCGCGGGCCCGGGACCTCCAGGACGCCTGGTGCGATCCGTCCGTCGACGCGGTGATCTGTGCCCGCGGCGGTTACGGAGCACACCGGATGGTGGATCTGGTGGACTGGACGGCGATGCGGGCCGCCGGGCCGAAGGTGTTCGTCGGCTACAGCGACATCACCGTGCTCCATGAGGCGTTCGCCCTGCGGACCGGGCTCGCCACGCTGCACGGCCCGATGGTGGGTACCGAGACCTTCCTGAAGGACCCGCGGACCCAGGACGCGCTGCGGTCCACCCTGTTCGAGCCCGAGACGGTCATGACCCTGGGACTCGACGACGCGAGGGCCCTGGTGCCGGGGCGGGCCAGGGGCATCACGTACGGCGGCTGCGTCAGTCTGCTCGCCGCCGACCTCGCCACCCCGCACGGCCGTACCTCGGCCCGCGGCGGACTGCTGGTCATCGAGGACACCACCGAGGATCCGTACAGCATCGACCGCATCCTCACCCAGCTGCTGCGGGCCGGGGCGCTCGACGGCGTGGCCGGGGTGGTCTGCGGTTCCTGGGCGGGCTGCGGGCCGTACGAGCGGGTCCGCGCGGTGCTCGCCGACCGGCTCGGCCCGCTGGGTGTGCCCGTCGTCGAGGAACTCGGATTCGGACACGGCCCCACCGGGCTGACCATTCCGCTCGGGGTGCCCGCCGTGCTGGACGCGCCGGCGGACGGCGGCCGGGCCACCCTCACGGTCGAGGTGCCGGCGCTGGCCTGAGCGAACGGAACACGGCGAAGGCCCCGGCAGCGCGCCGGGGCCTTCGCCATGTCCGGACTCCGTACCCCGGGCGCCCCGAACGGGGCCGGGATGCGAAGAAGCTGAACAACCTTCAGGAAACGCTGTCCTGGACGTTGACACGGCTATGACCTGTGTCACAGCATGAGCGCGGCCCAGTACTTACCGGTCGGTAAGGTGTCCTCGGTGTGGAGGTCCTCGTGTCGCGTGCTGTCCCCGGTTCCCTCTTCCGGTCCCGGTCGAAGTCGTCGAAGTCGCTGTCCCGCAAACCACTCGCCCTCGTCGCCGGGGCCGTGCTCGCCGCACCCCTCGCGCTCGCCGGCACCGCCCAGGCCACCACGGCCGCCGCTTCCGCATACACCGTCACCCCGCTGAAGTTCACCGTCTCCGCGGGCGGCCGCTCCTGCACCGTGGACGCCGACCTCTACCGCCCCGCCGGAGCCGACGCCCTGCATCCGGTGCCCGCCGTCCTCGCCACCAACGGCTTCGGCGGCAGCAAGTCGGACGGCTCGACCGACGGCATCGGCAAGGCGTTCGCCTCGCGCGGCTACGCCGGACTCGTCTACTCCGGGCTGGGCTTCGGCAAGTCTGGCTGCCTCATCACGCTCGACGACCCGGAGACGGACGGCAGGGCGGCAGCCGCCCTCGTCGACTTCCTCGGCGGGACACGCGCCGCCGACGACGGCACCAAGGCCGACTTCGTCACCCAGGACGGCCCCGGAGACCCCACGGTCGGCATGATCGGCGGCTCGTACGGCGGAGCCATCCAGATGGCCACCGCGGCCGTCGACCCCCGAGTCGACGCCCTCGTCCCGCTCATCACCTGGAACGACCTCGGCTACGCGCTCGCCCCCAACAACACCGGCGCGACGCATGGGGTCTCCTCCGACACCGCCGGCGTCTTCAAGTGGCAGTGGACCAACGGCTTCTACCTGATGGGGGAGGGGCAGACGATCCTCGCGCCCAGCCTCGACCCGTCCCGCTTCGGCAGCCTGAACTGCCTCCACTTCGCCGCGCAGGCCTGCGACACCATCCGGCTGCTCAACTCCGGCCGCTACCCGGACGACAAGGCCGCGGCGATGCTCGCCTACGCGCGCAGCGTCTCGCCCGTCTCGTACCTGAACCGCGTCAAGGCGCCCACCCTGCTGATCCAGGGGCAGGCCGACAGCCTGTTCAACCTGAACGAGGCCACGGCCACGTACCGGGCGCTCAAGGCGCAGGGCACCACGGCCAAGATGATCTGGCAGGCCTGGGGGCACAGCGGCGGCCAGGCGGAGGGCGAACTCGACCTGGGCCAGGGCAATCTGGAGAGCAGCTACGTCGGTGGGCGCATCCTCGCCTGGTTCGACCGCTACCTCCGCCACGAGACGGCGACGGACACCGGACCGGAGTTCGCGTACTACCGCGACTGGCAGAGCGGCTACGGCACCGCGGGCGCCGTCCCCGGCCTGACGCGCACGATGTACCTCTCCGGCGACGGCAAACTCGTCGACAACCGCGCCAAGGTCGCACGCGGCAGCCGCCAGTACACCAACTGGCTGATCCCCACCAGCCACTCGGAGAGCTCGCTCGCCGGGCTCATCGGACTGCCCGACCCGAAGCCGTACGACACCAAGGGCACCTACCTCGGCTGGACCAGCGCCCCGCTCGGCTCGGCCGTCGATGTCGTCGGAGCGCCGAAGGCCACGCTGAAGGTCGTCTCGCCGAAGACGGAGCGGGTGCAGAACAGCGGCGACGCCGCCGACAAGCTCGTCCTGTTCGCCAAGGTGTACGACGTCGCGCCGGACGGCGGCAGGACACTGGTGAACCGGCTCGTCTCACCGGTCCGGGTGCCGGACGTGACCCGGCCCTTCACCGTCCAGCTGCCCGGCGTCGTCCACCGGTACGAGGCGGGGCACCGGCTGGAATTCGTGATCGCCGCCAGCGACAGCGCGTACTTCGGCAACCGCGGCATCAAGCCTGTCACGGTCGTCAGCGCGCCCGGGGACACCGGAGTGCTGGAGCTGCCGGTGGTGGGCGGTACGGGGGACTGACGCGGTAGTACGGGTCACGGCCGTCACCCGAATGGCCGTACAGCACCGCCCCCGGGCACCCGGACGGAGTCATCCTGGTGCTCCGGGGGCGGTGGCGCATCAGACCCAGGGAAGGGGCTGCTTCATGAGCCCGAAGGATGTGTCGAGCGGCAGCAAGAGTGGCACGGGTGCGTTCACACCCGCCCGCATTCTCGTCATCATCATCGCGGTCCTGTCCATCGTGTTCATCGCGGAGAACACCGAAGAGGTCGAGGTCCGCCTCATCGTCCCGCTGGTGACCATGCCGCTGTACGTGTGGCTGATCGTGATGTTCCTGGCCGGTATGGCCTGTGGGGCGTACGTCTTCCGCAGGCGCACCAAGTAGCGCCGCCCGCCCCGATCATTCCGGGCGGCGACGATCTAGGCTGGCCCGATGTCCGACACGACCTACCTGGCCCAGGGGCCGCGCGCGGCGATCCGCCCCTTCACCCACGGCGATGCGGGCGAGTTCACCGCCCGGGTCCGGGAGAGCCGTGAACTGCACCACCCCTGGCTCTTCCCGCCCGCCTCTTCCGATACGTACGCGGCCTACGCGGGGGCGCTCATCGAGGACCCGGCCAGGGCCGGGTTCCTGGTGTGCGAGCGCAACGGCACGGCCGGGAGTCCGGACGGCGGCGCGATCGCCGGGTTCATCAACATCAACAACATCGTCATGGGCGGATTCCGCTGCGGCGCCCTCGGCTACGGCGGCTTCGCCCACGCGGCCGGTCGCGGCCTGATGAGCGAAGGGCTCGGCCTGGTCATCGGGCACGCCTTCGGACCGCTCGGTCTGCACCGCCTGGAGGCCAACATCCAGCCCGGCAACGCGGGTTCGATCGCCCTGGTGCGCAGGGCGGGATTCCGGCTGGAGGGCTTCTCGCCCGACTTCCTGTTCATCGACGGGGCCTGGCGCGACCACGAGCGCTGGGCGGTCACGGCGGACATGCGC
The DNA here is from genome assembly GCF_008042275.1 of Streptomyces sp. OR43. Classification (GTDB taxonomy): domain Bacteria; phylum Actinomycetota; class Actinomycetes; order Streptomycetales; family Streptomycetaceae; genus Streptomyces. Next base: position 4,614,583 of record NZ_RDBK01000043.1, read on the forward strand.
TGACGCGGATGCCGTGGGCGCCGCGCGCCTCAGCCGGCCGCCGCGGTCTGCGCGTCGAGCGCGGCGAACAGCCAGTCGTGCGCGGTCCCGGGGGTCGGCTCGGGCGGACCGCCGGGCGCGGAGATCACGTCGGCCGTCAGCTCCCAGTACCGGTCGATCCGTGGGTCGGCGGCGAGCTGACCGGTGAGCAGGCGACGGAAGGCCGGGGTGTCCCGGCTGCCGTACGCGCTCGCGTACGCGTCCACGAAGCTGTCCAGCTCCTCGCCGGGGCGCGGCCCCGCCCCCCGGCGCAGCTGGGTGCCGGCCAGCTCGTACGCCTGCGCGAGGCCCGCGTACAGGACGGCCGGAGCACGGGAACCCGTGGCCCTGTGGGCCTCGGGCTGGGGCTGCCCGGCGCCCGGGCAGGGACGGGTCACAAGGGCGTGCAGCCGGGCGAAGGCGAGCACCTGGGCCGGCTCGGGGGCGTCGGGCGGCTGGGGCACTGCCACCTCCAGGAACGCGGCCGTCGCCCGGGCCGGCATCCGCGGCGGCAGCCAGGCACGCCAGAACCGGGCCAGCGAGGCCGTGCTCGGCGGTGTCGTCACCGCCCCGATCAGACGCAGCCGGTCGGCCCGCTCCCCGGGCGGGCACTCCAGCACCAGCCGCATCCCCGCCTCCCGCCAGCGCAGGGCGGTGAGCTGCGAGCCGAGTGCGCGCAAGTGCCCGGCGACGGCGTCCTCCAGCACACCGTCCGCCCCGTCCCCATCCTCGTCGAGGACGCGGCGTACCTCGCGCACCGGCAGACCGAGGGTGCGCAGGGAGCGGAGCAGCCGCAGCCGGCCGAGCGCTTCGGGACCGTAGCGGCGATGTCCGCCCGCGCTGCGGGAGGCCTCCGGCAGCAAGCCGTTGTCGGAGTAGAAGCGGACGGCCTTGACGGTGACGCCCGCGCGCTCGGCGAGTTCGCCGATGCCGCACAGGCCGTCGTGCGAGGTGAACACTTGAACCTCCCTCTGAGGGAGCTTCTACGGTACCGGCGAGGGCGGCCGGGACAGGGGGCCCGGACCGCCGACGACGCATCGCCAAGGAGTGGACCATGACCGAATTCATCCTGGTGCCCGGCATGTTCACCGGCGCACACGTGTGGGAGGAGACCGCCGCGCACCTGGTCTCGGCGGGCGCCGGGGTCCACACGGTGGCCCTGGCCGGGCTCGGCGGCCCGCGCGGCGGCGCGGCGGACGCCATCGACCTGGACACGCACATCGAGGACGTCCTCGCGGTGATCGACTCGGTCGCCGCCGGAACCGGCCACGGGGACGGGATCGTCCTGGTGGCCCACGGCTACGGCACCTACCCGGCGCTGGGCGCCGCCGACCGGCGTGCGGAGCGCATCGGCCGGATCGTCTGCCTGGACACGGGCCCGGGGCAGGACGGAGCGCCGGCCCTGGCCACCGTGCCGGACCCGGCACTGCGCGAGGAGCTGGCCGGCCGGGCCGGTGCGGAAGGGACCGGCGAGGACCTCGCTCCTCCGGCCCGCGACGCGTGGCGGTACTGGGGCAGTACCGCGGGCATCCCCGAAGCGGCGCTGGACCGGCTCACGGCCCTCGCCTCGCCGCAGCCCCTGGGCACCCTGCTCCAGCCGCTGCGGCTGACCGGGGCGGCCGGTGCGCTGCCCGTCACCGGTGTGCTGTGCGACGCGAACGGTTCGAGTATCGCGATGGTCCAGCAACGGGTGGACTTCGGTGACCCGGCTCTTCTGCCGCTGGCCGGTCCTCAGGTCTCGTTCTTCGAACTGCCCACCGGACACTGGCCGATGCTGTCCCTCCCGGCCGAACTGGCCGACGTCCTGCTGCGCGCGGCCGCAGGCGAAGGACACCACCTCGTTCCGCCGGGATCCGGCGAACCCCCGGCGCACCTGCGGCCGTTCGTGGTGGACGTGCCGGAACACCCGCGCGAACGGAACGGGAACGTCGACCTGTACCTGCCGGACGCCGAGGGTCCCCGGCCGGCGATGGTGTTCGTGCACGGCGGCCCGGTTCCCGAAGGAGCCGACCCGACCCCGCGGGACTGGCCGCTCCTGCGGGGGTACGCGCGGTACGCGGCCGCGACGGGCCTGGTCGGCGCGACACTCGACCACCGGCTGCACGACATGGCCGGCTACCCGCGCGCCTCCGCGGACGTGGCGGCGGCGGTGGAGCTGGTCCGGGCCGATCCCCGGGTGGACGCGGACCGGATCGCGCTCTGGTTCTTCTCGGGCGGCGGCCTGCTCTCGGCCCCCTGGCTGAGCCGGCCCCCGGCCTGGCTGCGCTGCCTCGCGGCCTCCTACCCGGTCCTGGCCCCGATTCCCGCCTGGGGGCCGGTGGACAGCGCGTTCCGTCCGGCGGACGCGGTGGCGGGAGCGGGCACCCTGCCCCTCGTCATCACCCGGGTGGGGCGGGAGATGCCGGGGATCGCCTCCACGGTCGAGGAGTTCCTGACCGCGGCCACGGAGTACGGGGCGGACACCGAGGTGATCGACGTACCGAACGGCCGCCACACCTTCGACGCACTCGACCGGACGGAGGAGTCGCGCGAGGCGGTGCACCGCGCGATGAGCTCGGTGCGGGGACACCTGTCCGCCTGAGGCGCCCGTCCGCCTCAGGCGCCTCCCAAAAGGTGCGGGTCCGCCGCGAGCGGGATAGGAAAGGTGGGACTGCCGTCACGGAGCCCGGTCCGATTTCCTCGACAGACGGCGGAAAGGACGCGCGATGTTCCAGGAGCGCAAGGACCGCCGTCACGCCAACCGCGCGTTCGACCACGGCGAGGGCGTGACCCGTTTCCGGATGCGGCAGAAGATGATCTCCATCGGCGACGACTACTGGATCGACGACGAGTCCGGCGACCATCAGTACAAGGTCAACGGCAAGGCACTGCGCGCCCGCCGGACCTACCACATCGAGGACCGCGACGGCCGGCGCGTCGCCACCGTGCAGAGCCGGCCGCTGCGGATCAAGGACTCGATGGCGATCGAGGACGCCGACGGCCGGCGCGTGGCCATCGTCAAGAAGGCCGTCATCGGACCGCTGCGCGACCGGTGGCGGATCAAGCAGGAGGACGGCGAGGACCTGCGCGTGGTCGGCAACATCCTCGACCACGAGTACACGATCGAGCGGGACGGCTACAAGGTGGCCGAGGTGTCGAAGAAGTGGTTCCGCGTCCGCGACACCTACGGCCTCGACGTCGGGCCCGACGCCGACCCCGCCACCGTCCTGGCGGCGGCGGTGGCCATCGACGCGATGGCCCACCCCGGGGACTGACGGACGCTGCGGGCCGGACCGTCCGACGACGGTCCGGCCCGCATGCCCGTAGCCGGATCAGGGATTCCGGCGCAGTGCCACCACGTCGATCTCCACGAGGATGCCCATCAGTTCGGAGCCGACCGTGGTGCGTACCGGACGCGGGTCGCCGAAGTGCTCCCGGTAGACCCGGTCGAAGCCCGCGAAGTCACGGTGCACGTCCTGGAGATGGACCGTCGCCTTGACCACGTCGTCGAGCGTCAGCCCGTCCGTGGCGAGGAGGGCGCCCACGTTCGCGAGGACCTGGCGGGTCTGTTCCTCGATGGTGTCGCCGAGCGCGCCCGTGACCGGGTCCTGCGGGCCGAATCCGGAGGTGAACAGGTACGGGCCCGCCGCGATGCCCTGGCTGTACCCGCCGATCGGGGCGGGCGCACCGGCCGTGGTGACGGCGCGGCGTCCGGTGCGAAGACGGTCGGCCGTCACTTGGTCAGGTCTCCCTCGCGTGCGTTGACCTCGGCGTAGTGGCGGAGCTTCGCCTCGTCGACGGTGACGCCGAGGCCCGGACCGTCCGGCACCCGCAGGCTGCCGTTGGTCAGCGTGAGCGGCTCGATGATGTCGTCCGCGTGCAGGTAGTACATGGAGTCGATGGCGCGCGACAGCACCGGGGTGCTGGCCACGACCGCGAGATGCGCGGCCGTCGCGATGCCCAGCTCGCCGCCGCTGTGCAGGTTCATGCCGAGGCCGAACGTCTCGCAGTGCGCGGCCAGTGCCTTCGTCGGCGCGATGCCGCCCCACTTGTAGACGTCACCGTGGATCACGTCGACCGCGTTGAGGCGCATCGCGGGCGCGAAGTCCTCGAAGCGGACCACGCACATGTTGGTGCACAGCGGGATGCGCACCTTCTGGCGGACCTGGCTCATTCCCTCGATCCCGACGCACGGGTCCTCCAGGTACTCCAGGTCCAGCTCCTCCAGCGCGATGCCGGCCCGGATCGAGTCCGGCACGGACCAGGCGGCGTTCGGGTCGACGCGCAGGTTCACCTCGGGCAGCGCGGCCCGCACCGCCCGCAGGATCGCGACATCGCCCTGGACGTCCTTGGTGCCCTTGAGCTTCACGGCGGTGAACCCGCCCTCGGCCACCACCCGCTCCGTGTGCTCGGCCAGGGCCCGCGGCAGGTCGCCCGCGGCTGCGCCGGGTGCGTCGGCCCGGGTGATCAGCGCGGTCAGCGGCACCTCGTCGCGGACCGGTCCGCCCAGCAGGTCGGTCACCGACTGCCCGGTGGCCTTGCCCATGGCGTCCCAGCAGGCCACGTCGATCGCGGCCAGCGCGGCGTAACCCAGGTAGCCGTAGAAGAACGGCACCATGTGGTGGCGGCGGTGGAAGGACTCCAGGGCGAACGGGCTGGTGCCGATCAGGTCCTCGGCGAGGTCGCGGACGATCGCGGCGACCGGGCGGCCCCACATCGTCTCGCCCCAGCCCTCCACGCCGGTGTCCGTCCTGATGCGCACGACGGTGCGCGTCTCTCCGGTCTTCGTCTCGAACGAGCTGGTGAACGGGTTGACCAGCGGGAGATTGACGACGTGGACGTCGACCTCGGTGATCTTCATGAACGGTTCCTTACGTGTGAGGGATGGCAGGTCAGGCGAGAGGGCGCGACGCGGCGTCGAAGGCGAGGACCGCGCGGGCCAGGCCGCGGGCGCGCCGGTCGAGCAGCCGCTCACCGCGCGTGGCGTCGGCGCCGGCCGCGTCGTCGGTGGCGCCGCCCACCCGCTCCCACTCGCCGTGCCGCTCCACGGTCAGCCCGGGATAGGGCGGCCTGTCGAACAGGGGAGGCGGCTCGACCGGCGCGGGCCGGGCCCGCTCGCCGCGTACCAGCGCCGGCTGCGCGGCCAGCATCAGCGACGTCTCGAACCAGCCGGCGTGTCCGGGTACCAGTTCGGCGTGGCCCTCGTCCGGGCTGTCCGCGTCCGCCTCGGGCTCGCCGGTATCCGTGAGCGTCCAGTACGAGCAGGCTGCCGCCGTCACGTCGGCGCGCAGCGCGAACCGCTTGACCGCCAGGCGCATGATCTCGTCGTTGCCGCCGTGTCCGTTGACGACGAGCACCCGGCGGTAGCCGCAGGCGGCCAGCGAGTCGAGCAGTTCGTCCAGGACCAGGCCGAGCACCGGCGCGGACAGGGTCAGCGCCGCCGCGAACAGATGGTGCGGGCTGTGCCCGTACGGCAGCGTCGGCAGGCGTACGAGACCGGGCACGTCCTCGCCCGCGGCGGCCCGCTTGTCGAGCAGGGCCAGGGCCCGGGAGACGACGGCATCGGCGAGCATCGTGTCCGTGCCCATCGGCAGGTGCTCGGCGTGCTGCTCCTGCGAGCCGATCGGCAGGACGGCGATCGAGCCGGCCGCCGCCGTCGCCCGCGTCTCGCGCCAGGTGGCCTCGGTCAGATTGCGGTGGGTCATGCCGCTGTCTCCCCGGTCCGGGGGCATGACAGAGTCGGCGCATGGCGCATGAACGTATTCCTTTGCGGTTGGTACCCGATCCGCAGCCGGAGGAGCCGGCCGGTCGGGACGTCGGTGTGCTGGGCGCCGCCGAAGTACTGCCCGGACTGGTGCGTGCCGCGCTGCTCACCCGCGCCGGAGCCGTCCGGGAGCGGACGCGGGCCCGCTTCGACGCGGGCAGCGCCGACCCGGCCGTCGTCGACGCGGCGCTGCGGGAGGCGGCCGCCGTGTTCGCCGGGCAGGACCTGCTCGGCGTGGGCGTGGCCGCCGCCGGTGTGGTCGACCCGGCGGCGGGCCGGATCATCGAGGTGAACGACGCCCCGGCGCTGCGCGGCTACCCGGTGGCCGACCGGCTCGCGGAGCTGACCGGCGTCCCGGTGCGGGTCGAGCACCGGGCACGGGTCCAGGTGCTCGGCGACCGCTGGTTCGGCGGGGGGCGCGGCCGGCGCTCGTTCGCCTCCGTCGCGACCGGTGAGGTCCTCGGCGTCGGCATCCTGTACGAGGGCGAGGTGCTGGCCCCGGCCGGCGGTCGCAGCGGCGCCCATATGACGGTCACCGCGAGCGGCGAGCTCTGCACCTGCGGCCGGCGCGGCTGCTGGAAGACCGTGGCGACGACCCGCTGGCTGCGCGAGCGCGCCGCCGAGCAGGGGCTCGCCCCCGAGGCGGCCACCCTGGCGGCCCTGACGGCGTCCGGCACCCCGGCCGCCGCCGGTCTCGTCGCGCGGTACGCGGAGAACCTGGTGCTCGGCCTGGCCACCGTCCAGCAGCTCTTCGCGTGCGGACTGTTCGTCCTGCACGGCGAGGCGCTCGACGGCGGTGAGCCGTTCCGGGCGCTGGTCGAGTCCCGGCTGCGCGCCGATGTGCTCGGCGGCGGCGAGGTCCCCACCGTGGTGCTCGGCGAGCCCGCGGACACCGGTGCGCTGCTCGGGGCTGCGGGCCTGGTCCTGTCGGCGCCCCGGTTCTAGCCAGGAGCCGGCCGGGCCGGCTCCGGCCCGGCCCGCGTGCTCCGGTACGCGGCTCATGCCGGGACGCTCCCCGGGATCCGGCGGCGCGGGTCGGGCACCGGAACGGCGTCCAGGAGCCGTCGTGTGTACGCGTCCTCGGGCGCGGTGAACACCTGGTCGGCGGTGCCGGACTCGACGATGCGGCCCTGGCGCATCACGGCCACCCGGTCGGCGATCTGACGGACGACGGCCAGGTTGTGCGAGATGAAGAAGTAGGTCAGCCCGAGGCGTTCCTGGAGCTCGGCGAGCAGGTCGAGGACGCGCGCCTGGACGGACACGTCGAGCGCGCTCGTCGGCTCGTCGAGCACGACCAGGCGCGGCTCCAGGGCCAGGGCCCGGGCGATGGAGATGCGCTGGCGCTGACCGCCGGAGAACTCGTGCGGATACCGGTCCAGGATGCTCGCGTCCAGGCCGACGGAGTCCAGGAGTTCGCCGGCCCGGTCGCGCACCCTGGCCCGGCCGCGCCGCCCGCGCGCCCACTCCTCGTGGGTGACGAGCGGCTCGCCGACGATGTCGGCGATCCGCATCCGCGGATTCATGCTGGAGTACGGGTCCTGGAGCACGACCTGCATCTGCCGGCGCAGCGGCTTCAGGGCGGCGCCTTTCAGCGCCAGCAGGTCCGTGCCGTCGAACCGTACGCGGCCCGCGGTGGGTTCGAGCAGCCGCAGCAGCAGCCGGGTCAGCGTCGTCTTGCCGCAGCCGGACTCGCCGACCAGGGCGAAGGTCTCGCCCTCCCGGACGGTGAGGGAGACGTCGTCGACGGCGACGCTCGGCGGCCGGCCGGGGAACTCCTTGCGCAGTCCGTCGATCTCCAGCAGCGGGTTCGTGGTCATGCGACGGGCTCCAGTCGGGGAGTGGCGGCCAGCAGATCGCGGGTGTACGGGGCGGCGGGACGGGTGAACACCTGCTGCACGTCGCCGGTCTCGACGACCTCGCCGTGCCGCATGACGACGACCCGGTCGGCGGTCTCGGCGACGACGCCCAGGTCGTGGGTGATCAGCAGGACCGCCATGCCGTGGCGTCGCTGGAGGCTCACGAGCAGTTCCAGGATCTGCCGCTGCACGGTCACGTCGAGCGCCGTGGTGGGCTCGTCGGCGATGAGGACGCTGGGGCGGGCCACGAGCGCGGAAGCGATCATGACGCGCTGGCGCAGACCGCCGGAGAGTTCGTGCGGGTACTGGCCGTAGCGCCGTTCCGGGTCGGGGATCCCGACCTCGTCCAGTGCGGTCAGCGCCGCCCGGCGGGCTTCGGCGCGGGTGTGGTCGCCGTGCAGCCGGAGCACCTCGGACACCTGGTCGCCCACCCGCTGCAAGGGGTCGAGGCTGGTCATCGGGTCCTGGAAGACCATGGAGATCCGCGCCCCGCGGACCTTGCGCAACTCCTTCTCGCGCAGGGCGAGTACGTCCGTGCCGTCGAGCAGCACCTGCCCTCCGGCGTACACGCACGGCGGTTCGGGGTTGAGGCGCAGTGCGGACAGCGCGGTGGCCGACTTGCCGCTGCCGGACTCGCCGACGACGGCGAGGGTCTCGCCGGAGTTCACCGCGAAGCTCACCCCGCGCACCGCGTGCACGGTCGAGGAGGCGAGCGCGAAGTCGACGCGCAGGTCACGGAATTCGAGGACGGGTGCGGACGGCGGGGTCTGTGCGGAGTCGGTCATCGGCGGTACGCCTTCGGGTCCGCGACGTCGCGCAGCGCGTCGCCCAGAATGTTGATGGACAGCGAGGTGAGCATGAGCGCGACGCCGGGGAAGACGGCGATCCACCAGGACGTGCCGAGGTAGAGCTGACCGTCCGAGAGCATCCCACCCCAGGTCACCGTCTCCTTCGGAACGCCGAGGCCCAGATAGCTCAGTGAGGCCTCGGCGACGATGGCCGACGCGATGTGCAGGGTGCCGATCGTGGCCAGCGGGGCCATGACGTTGGGCAGCAGGTGCCGGCGCATGATCGCCCGGTCACCGACACCGATCGCGCGGGCCTCGGTGATGAAGTCGCGGGTGCGCAGCGACAGCACCTCGGAGCGCACCACACGGGCGTACGACACCCAGCCGGTGATGCCGATCACGAGGATGACGTAGCCGAGGCCCGAGCCGACGAAGCCGACGACGGCGAGCGCCAGCAGGATCGCGGGGAAGGCGAGCTGGACGTCCGCGACGCGCATGACGACCCGGTCGGTCCAGCCGCCGAGGTAGCCGGAGGCGAGACCGGCGACGGTACCGATGACCCCGGCGAGCAGCGCCGCTCCGGCGCCGACGAGCAGCGAGACCCGGGTGCCGTAGATGACCCGGGAGAGCAGGTCGCGGCCGAGCTGGTCGGTGCCGAGGAGGTGGTCCGCGCTGCCGCCGGACTGCCAGGCGGGGGGCCGGAGCCGGCCCAGGAGGTTCTGGGCGCCCGGGTCCGCGGGAGCGATCAGGGGTGCGAACAGGGCGCACACGACGATCAGGAGGAGGAAGAGGAGGGCGACGGCGGCGAGCCGGTTGCGCAGCAGCGAGCGCAGCACGGACGGCGCGGCAGAGGCGGGAGCGGGAGCGGCGGCGGTGGCTGCGGGGGCGGTGGTGGTGGTCATCGGGAGTTCCTCACCCTCGGGTCGAGGAGGCCGTAGGACAGGTCCACGAGCAGGTTCACCACGACGAACGTGGCGGCGAACAGCAGCACGGTGCCCTGTACCAGGGGGAAGTCGCGGTTGGCGATGGCCTGCACGGTCAGCTGGCCGACACCCGGCCAGGAGAAGACCTGCTCGGTGAGGATCGCGCCGCCGAGCAGGCTGCCGACCTCCAGACCGACGACCGTCACCACGGGCAGCGACGCGTTGCGCAGCCCGTGCCGCAGCACCGTGCGCACCGGGCCGAGGCCGCGGGCGCGGGCCGTACGGATGTGGTCGGAGCCGAGCACGTCGATCAGCGAGGAGCGCAGCAGCCGGGCGACGACGGCGACCGAGTAGACGGCCAGCGTGATCGACGGCAGGACCAGATGCGCGAAGGTGCCGTATCCGGAGGCGGGGAGCGCGTGCAGACCGACGGCGAACACGAGGATGAGCAGGATGCCCACCCAGAACGCGGGTGTGGACTGGCCGATCAGGACGGCCGTGATGACCCCGCGGTCGGCAGCCTTGCCGCGCCGCATCGCCGCGATCGTGCCGGCGGGCAGAGCGATCACCAGCGTCACCACGAGGGCGCCCGCCGCGAGCAGCAGCGTGGCCGGGATGCGGTCGGCGAGGACCGAGCGGACCGGCTGGTTGTAGAAGAGGGAGTTGCCGAAGTCGAAGCGCGGCAGGCCCCACAGATAGTCCAGGTACTGCGTGACGAGCGGCCGGTCCAGGCCGAGGCTGTGCCGGAGCACGTTCTCCTGCTGAGCGGTGGCATCGGGCGGCAGCATCACCTTCACCGGGTCGCCGGACAGGCGGACCAGGAAGAACGCGACGGTCGCGGTGCACAGCAGCACCAGCAGCGCGGTGCCCAGGCGGGAGACCGCGGGCCGCAGCACGGTCCACGCTCGGCCGGGGCCGGTGACCCGCACACCGGGCGCGGTCAGGGTCTGGCTCATCACACGGCCACCTTCGCGCTCGCCATGTCCAGCACCCCTGCGGCGCCGGGCGTCCAGCTCGGCCGGGTGTTGTGCACGTAGATGTTGTCGATCTGGTACAGGGGCACGAACGGCGCCTCGTCCTTGATCAGTTGCTGAAGTTCGGAGAAGGCGCGGCGGCGCACGGCCGGATCCACGGACAGCTCCTCGCGGTCCACGAGCCGGTCGGCGCGCTCGTTGTGCCAGCGGCTCTGCCGCCGGTCGCTGCGCACGTTCGACTGGAGCATGCTCTCGCCGTCCATGGTCCAGACGGTGGACGCGGCCAGGTACATCGGGCCGAGAGCACCGTGGTTGGAGGAGGTCAGGCGCTGGGAGTACGTGCCCGGGTCGAGCAGGTTCACCCTGGCGCGGATGCCGGCGCGGGCCAGCAGGCCCGAGATCGCCTCGGCGACGTTCGCGTCCAGATTGGAGGCGGTGATCGAGGTGCTGATGCCGTCGGGATGCCCGGCCCCGGCAAGCAGTGCGCGGGCCTTCGCGAGCGAACGCTCGTACGGCTTCACGGACGTGTCGAAACCGAACGCGCCGCGCGGGATCATCGCCGGGACCTCGGTGGCGTTTCCGCCGAGCACCGCCTTGATCAGCAGGGGTACGTCGACCGCGTGGTTGAGCGCCTGCCGTACGCGCCGGTCGCGCAACGGCCCCTCGGTCAGGGTGTCGAGCGACAGGTACGAGGTGCGGATGCCGGTGTGATGGTCGATCCGCACGCCCGGGTACCCGGCCAGTTGCTGGGCGGCGTCCGGCGTCATGCCCGCCACGATGTCGACGCCGCCGCTCTGCAGGGCGGCCAGCGCGGACGACGAGTTGGGGGCGGGCACGAAGACGAGCTCGTCGACGTGCGGGCGGCCCTGCCAGTGGTGGTCGTAGGCGGCCAGGCGCAGTTCGTGGTCGCGCTGCCAGCGCCGGAACGTGAACGGGCCGGTACCGACCGGGTGTGCGGCGAAGCCCTCGTCGCCGACCTTCGCCAGGTAGCGCGGGGGTACGACGACGCCGCCGAACAGGGAGAGCTTGGCGGGCAGGATCGGATCGTGGACCGAGGTGTGCACATCCACCGTGTAGCGGTCGGCCACGGTGACGCGCTCGACGTAACGCAGCTCCACGATGGGCGACTTGGTGGCGGGGTCGAGCAGTCGCTCGATGCTGAACCGGACCGCCTCGGCGTCGCACGGCTCGCCGTTGTGGAAGGTGACGCCGCGGCGCAGCTCGAACCGCCACACCTTCGGCCCGACGGCCTTCCAGGACACGGCGATCCGTGGCTGGAGGGAGTTGTCGCGGCCCCGCGTGGTGAGCGTGTCGAACATGTTGATCAGGGCGTTCATCGACGTCATGTCGCCCTGTTTGTGCGGGTCCATCGTCTTGGGGTCCCCGGTCTGGGAGACCCGCAGCACGTTGCCGGCGGAGGCCGCGGACGGCGCTCCGCATCCGGTCAGCAGGGCCGGGGCGATGAGGGCGGGCACCGCGAGACCGCTCAGGCGCAGCGCCGACCGGCGGGAGTACCCGGCGCGCGGGCCGCCTCCCCCTTCACATATTCGTTCCATTGGACAACACGCTCGTTCCGGTGAATGGAATGCAGTTCGGGTAAGGTAGGCCACATGGGGAAACCGGTCAACAGTCGTCCGCAGCAGCAGCCTCCTGCCGCCGCGTCAGCCGCCGTGTCCGAAGGCCCGGGTCCGGACGCGGCTCCGCCCGCGCCCGGACCGGTCGACAAAGCGATGGAAGTGCTGGCCGCCCTCGCCGCCCCGGGTGCGCCACACCGTCTGGCGGACCTCGCCCGCCGGACGGGACTCGCCAAACCGACCGTGCACCGCCTGCTGCGCGCCCTCGCCGCGTCGGGCTACGCCGAAGCGGCCACCGGCGGCAGCTACCGGCCGGGGCCCCGGCTCCTCGGGCTCGCCGCGGGCGCGCTCGCCGACGACGCCGTGCTGCGCCGGGTCGGCCCGGTCCTGGACGAACTCCGCGTACGCAGCGGTCTGTTCGCCTCCTACGCGGTGCGTGACGACCGCTCCGTCATCCATCTCGACGTCCGCGCACCGGCACAGGGACTCGGGCTCGATCTGAGCCCCGGCTCCCGCGAGCACGTGACCGCCGGAGCGGCCGGCCTCGCCCTCCTGGCCGCTCTGCCGGCCGAGGAGCGCGCACTCCTGTCGGCCGGACCCGACGGCGTACCCGCCGATGACACGACCCGCGAGGCCCTGGCCGCGGCAGCCCGCGACGGCTACGCCTTCGACGGCAGCGACGCCTGGCTCGACCGGCGCGCGCTCGCCGCCCCGGTGCGCGACGCGACGGGCCACGCGGTCGGCGCCCTGGTACTGACCGGACTCGCCTTCACGCTCGACGAAGCGACCGCGCGGCTCTACGGGCCGATGGTGGCCTCCGCCGCCGCCGCGGTGTCGACGAGCCTGGCCGCACAGCCCGGCGTACGGCTGGGACTGGTCCCGGAGCGCCCCGCCGGCGGCCGGATAAGCGCCACCACGCCGGTGAGCGGACTCGAAGAGGCGGGGGAGACCCGGTGAGCGCCGACACCCGCCATGCCGCCGCCCGGCGCGGACTCCTGGACGAAGGCCGGACGCGGGGCCTCTTCTCCGGCGCCGCCTGGTCGCTGGGCGACGCCTCGGGGCCGTACGACCGCGGCTGGACCGGTACCCGCGCGCTCGACGGACCGGCTCTGGACGGACGGGACCTCTGGGACCTGGCATCGGTGACCAAGCCGATCGTCGGCCTGGTCGTCATGGCCCTCGTGGACCGGGGAGTGCTCGGCCTCGACGACACCGTGGGGCAGCACCTCGCCCGCTACTCCGACAGCCCGCACGCCGCCCGTACGATCGCCCAGCTCCTCGACCACACCTCCGGACTGCCGGGCGGTGTCCCGCTCTACCGCGAGCACCCCACCCGCGAGTCGCTGCTCACGGCGCTCGGTCCGCTGCCGCGCACGGCCGAGCCCGGAACCCGTGTCACGTACTCCTCCCAGGGCTTCATCCTGCTCGGCCTCATCGCCGAACAGGCCACGGGCCAGGGCCTGGACGACCTGATGACCGACCTCGTCAGCGCCCCCGTCGGCCTGGCCGACACCGGATTCCGGCCGGGTCCCGCGGGCCGCGCCCGCGCGGTGGCCACCGAAGCCTGCCCCTGGCGCGGCCGGACCGTCGTCGGAGAGGTGCACGACGAGAACGCCGCGGTACTCGGCGGCGTCGCCGGGCACGCGGGCCTCTTCGCCACCCTCGCGGACCTGGAACGGCTCGCGTGCTGTCTGCTCGCCGGCGGCCCGCCGCTCATGCGGCCGGACACGCTCACCGTCATGACCGCCCCGCGCACGGACCACCTCAACCTGCGCCGCTCACTGGCCTGGCAGGGCCAGGACCCGGTCGGTTCGCCGGTGGGCGAGAGCTTCGGCCCGGCGTCGTTCGGGCACACGGGTTTCACCGGCACGAGCCTGTGGATCGACCCGGAGGCCGGCCGCTACGCCATCCTGCTCACGAACCGCGTCCATCCCAGCCGCGAGGAACGCGGATTCGCGGAGCTGCGGCGGGACTTCCACACGATCGGGGCGTGAGCGGGCGGCCCGCGATTCCGCATGCCGAGACGTTTGCTGTGATGCGCGGCACTCTCCGGGGGCCGCGGACCCGGCATGCGTGATCATGACGTGAATGAAGACTCAATTCCTCGGCATCGCCGAGCTGACCGAAGTCCCCCCGGTAGCGGTCGTCGTCGACGTCATGCGCGCGTACACCGTGGCCGCCTGGGCCTTCGCCCGAGGGGCGGAGAGGATCGTGCTCGCCGGGTCACTGGACGAAGCCCTGGCGCTCAAGGCGCAACACCCGGACTGGGTCGCGCTCAAGGACGGCCCGCCCGCGCCGGGGTTCGACGCCGTCAACTCGCCGGGGCTGCTGAGGTCCGCCGACCTCGGCGGCCGGACCGTGGTGCAGAAGACCACGGCCGGGACGGTCGGCGCACTCGCGGTGAAGGACGCCGGGCTGGTGCTGTGCGCCGGCTTCGTCGTGGCGGAGGCAACGGCCCGGCTCCTGCGGGCGCGCGGGAGCGACCGTGTCACGTTCGTCGTCACCGGTGAGGACGGGCAGGCCGACGAGGACCTCGCCTGCGCGCAGTACATCGCCGGACGGGCCGACGGGACCGCGCCGGACGCTGCCGAGTTCCTCCGCCGCGGTGCCGCGTCACGCGCCGCCACCGAGCTGACGGACGGGGTGCGCCAAGGCGTTCACCCCGATGACGTCGAACTCTGCCTGGAACTCGACCGGTTCCCGTTCGCCATGGTGGCGGCCCAGGAGGGCTCGCTCATGGTTCTGCGTCCCCACGCGATGCCGCCGCTGACCGGGGAGGACAACCCGGTCTGACGGACTGGTGCGGATGCGCCGGGGCGTCCGTGGGGTCAGAGCCGGCTGAGGAAGTCGGCCTTCTTCGCCTCGAAGTCGGCGGGAGAGATGACGCCCGCGTCGCGGAGTTCGCCGAGCTGCCGCAGGAGGTCCATGATCTCCTGCGCATTCTGAGCCGGGGCCCCGGCCGGTAGCTGCCGCCGGTGGCCGCTTCGGCGTAGCCCGACGCGGCGAGGGCGCGCAGCAGGCGGTG
>NZ_RDBK01000043.1:4629583-4632952 GCF_008042275.1 Streptomyces sp. OR43
CCGCTGCACGATCCGCTGCTCGCGCAGGGCACCGTCCCCGGCTGCTACAAGCTCGCCGGTGCCCTGCGCGAGCAGCGGATCGTGCAGCGGCTCGGCGCGTCCGAGGGCGGGGTCGTCGTACCGCCCCGCTACGACCGCGGGGCGTGGCAGGAGGGCGACGGGGTGTTCAACGCCGCCGCGATCGCCCGGTACACCCGCACCCTCGCCGACCGCGTCGAGCAGCACGTGCGTGCCGCTGACTTCCTCCTCGTCCTGGGCGGGGACTGCTCCATCCAGCTGGGCGCCTCGCTCGCTCTGCGCCGGATCGGGCGGTACGGACTGGTGTCGGTCGACGGGTCCGCCGACTTCCGGCATGCGGGCAACGGCGGCGGGATCGGTGCCGCCGCCGGTGAGGAGCTGGCCATCGCCACCGGGCGGGGGCAGGACGACCTCGCCGGACTGGAAGGGCTGCGGCCCTATCTCAGGGACGAGGACGTGCGGGTCCTCGGCATCCGCGACTACGACGAGGACCGCACCGAGCTCGCCGAGTTGAAGATCCCCGTGGCGACCGTCGGGGAGATCCGCGAGCAGGGTGCCACCGCACTGGCGGGCGGCATCGTGCGGAGCCTGGAAAGCCCGGAGCTCGACGGGTACTGGGTGCACCTGGACGCCGACGTCCTCGACCCCTCGGTCATGCCCGCAGTCGACAGCCCGGACGACGGCGGACTGCTCCCCGGCGAACTCGGGACCCTGCTGAGGACGCTGGTCGCCTCGCCCCGCTGCGTCGGCCTCAACGTCACGGTCTACGACCCCGATCTCGACCCGGACGGCACGGCCGGCGCGCTGCTCACCGACCTGGTCGTCGCTGCTTTTGCCGAAGTCTGACGGCCGATCCCCTGGTCCGGGCGGCGTCCAGCGTGTTCCATGGTCATCGGGGGGCGCCCGGACCTGCGGCGGCCCGCGCGAGGGAGCGAGGTTGCCGTGGCCACCACCGTACGACGCACCGTACTGACCCTGCCCGCAGCGGCGACGGGGCCGGAGAATCCGCTGCCCGCGCTGCGGCCCCTGGACGAGATGCATGTCGTCGACGACCGGGACCGGGCGGCACTGCCCCGCGACATGGCACGCCAGATCGGCCACGAACCCCTCGCCACCGTCCTTCCCGTCAGGATCCTCGACGGCTACGGACGCGAGCGCACGCCCACGGACCTCGACGCGATCGTCATCGAGAACGACCGGCTGCGGGCCACCGTGCTCCCAGGGCTCGGCGGGCGCATCCACTCCCTCGTCCACAAGGCGGACGGCCGCGACCTCGTCTACGCCAACCCCGTGCTCCAGCCCGCCGACTTCGCGCTCAACGGCGCCTGGTTCTCCGGCGGCATCGAGTGGAACATCGGCGCGACGGGGCACACCACCCTGTCCTGCGCCCCGGTGCACGCCGCCCGGGTCCCGGCGCCGGACGGCGGCGAGATGGTCCGGCTCTGGGAGTGGGAGCGGCTGCGCGACCTGCCGTTCCAGGTCGATCTGTGGCTGCCGGAGGACTCCGACTTCCTTCACGTCGGCGTACGCATACGCAACCCGCACGAACACCCCGCACCCGTCTACTGGTGGTCCAACATCGCCGTCCCGGAGGGCGAGCACACCCGGGTCCTCGCGCCCGCCGAGGAGGCCTGGCATTTCGGATACGAGCGGACGCTGACCCGGGTCCCGATGCCCGAGACCGGGGGCGTCGACCGGACGTACCCGCTGCGCGGCGACTTCCCGGCGGACTACTTCTACGAGGTGCCCGACGGCGCCCGCCGCTGGATCGCCTCCCTGGACGAGCACGGCCGCGGCCTCGTCCAGACCTCCACCGACCTGCTGCGCGGCCGCAAGCTCTTCCTCTGGGGCAGCGGGCCCGGTGGCCGCCGCTGGCAGGAGTGGCTCACCGAACCCGGCACCACCGGCTACGCGGAGATCCAGGCCGGGCTGGCCCGGACCCAGCTGGAGCACGTGCCGCTGGAGCCCGGCGGGGAGTTCAGCTGGCTGGAGTCGTACGGGCCGCTCGCCGCCGACCCCGATGCCGTGCATGGCGCGGACTGGGCGGCTGCCCGGGCCGAGGCCGAGCAGCGGCTCGCCGAGGCACTGCCGCGCGCCGCCGTGGACGCCGCGTACGAGGTGTGGCGGCGCTGCGCCGACACGGAGCCGGGCGAGATGCTCGCCACCGGCTCGGGCTGGGGCGCCCTCGAAGTACGCCGCGCCGGCTACAAGCTGCCCGGAACCCCGTTCGCGCCGTCGACGCTCGGCGAACAGCAGGAACCCTGGCTCCAGCTCCTGGAGCAGGGCGCCTTCCCCGAACCGCGCCGCGTCGCCCCGCCCGGGCCCAGCCTGGTCTCCCCGCACTGGCGCGACATGCTGGAGACGGCCTCCGCCGAACCGCTCACCGAATACCACCTCGGCGTCGCCCAGTGGCATGCCGACGACCGCGCCCAGGCGGTGCGCAGCTGGGAGCGCGGACTGGCCCTCGCTCCGTCCCGCTGGCCGCTGCTGCGCTGTCTCGCCGTGGCCGCCCAGGAGAGCGGCCAGCGGGACAGGGCGGCCGACCACTACATGGAGGCGTTCGACGACCTGTGTGCGGAGCGGCGCGACGAGGGCGAGGCATGGACGGCGGCCACGGCCGCCCTCGGCCGGGAGGCGATCGAGGCGCTGCTGGCCGCGGGCCGCACCGCCGGTGCCCGCGCGGTCTGGACCGGCCTGCTCCCGGACATCCGTCTCCGGGGCCGCTTCCGTCTCCTGGAGGCGCGCCTCCTGCTCGCCGAGGGCGACCGGGCGGCGGCCCGCGCCCTGTTCGACGAGGGCTTCGAGGTCGCCGATCTGCGCGAGGGCGCGGAGATCCTGGACGAGGTGTGGGCCGAACTCACCGCGCACACCGGAGAACCGCTGCCGGACGCGTACAACTACCGGATGAGGCCGCGGGGCTGACGGCGGGGCAGGGTCAGCCGGCCGGCCGGTTGCGGTCGACGTACTCGAAGACCGAGCCGTCCGGGTGCACCGCGATCAGGTTGCGGCCGGCCGGGGTGGGCACCGGGCCCGCGATGACGCGCGCGCCGACCCGGGTCAGGGAGGCGTGGGCCTCGTCGACGTCCTTCACCGCGATTGTCGCTGTCACCTTGCGCAGGATCTCCAGCTCGGACTCGGGGCCGCTCATCAGCAGAAAGCAGCCGATGGCGGCGACGGACACCCCGCCGCGCTCGAAGCGCAGCGCCGGACTGGCCGTGAGGTCCTCGTAGAAGGCCACCGCGGCCTCCAGGTCGTCGACGCAGATACGCAGCGTGGTTCCCAGGATTTCCATGCCGAACAGGGTAGTTGGCCGGTCAGCGGTGTGTGATCGATTCGGGGGAGGGGGAGAGG
>NZ_RDBK01000043.1:4633052-4642662 GCF_008042275.1 Streptomyces sp. OR43
GTCCAGCGGGGCGAGGCGCGCGCCACCGCTCTCCGTCACGGCCACAGCCCAGCGTTGGGTCATGAATTCGAGTCTGGCACCCGGCACTGACAGCGAGGCGGAGCGCGCGCGGGCGGGGACGCTGGAAGGATGGGCCGGGCCCGGGCAGGCGGGGCTTTCGAAGCACGCCCTACAGGGCCTGCCAGAGCGCGGGGACGTTCGGGGGTGTCCAGCCGGGCTGCGCCTGGTGGCCCTGGAGGCAGCGGTAGCTCGCGGAGCCGTACGTCACCACGGCACCGGCCGCGTAGGTCGTCCCGGCCGCCCAGCTGCCGCCCGGGTTGGTCGGCGGGTCCGTCGGGTCGGTCGGCGGATCGGTCGGGGTGCCGCTGGTGACCAGGGTGAGTCCGTACGCCTGGAGCGCCGGGTTCACGGGCTGGAAGTACGTCGTACCGCCCTGGGAGCAGTTGCCGCTCCCGCCCGAGGTGACGCCCTGGGCCTGGCTGCCGGTGATGAAGGAGCCGCCGGAGTCACCCGGTTCGGCGCACACGTTGGTGCGGGTCACCCCGGAGACGGTGCCCTCCTGGTAGGTGACGCTGGTGTTGCGCTGCTGGACCGTGCCGCAGTGCCAGCCGGTCGTCGAGCCGGAGCGGCAGACCGACGAGCCCTCCAGCGCCTCGGTGGACCCGGTGACCGTCACATCGCCGTTGCCGTAGCCGTTCACCAGCGGGCGCGGTGTCCAGCCGGTGTTCGTGGCGACCCAGGAGTAGTCGCGGCCGGGGAAGGTGGATCCCTGGAAGGAGCCCTGGGCCTGCTGGTTGTAGCCGCTGGTGCTGACGCCGGGCGTTCCGCAGTGCCCGGCGCTGACGAAGCCGCTCTGGGTGCCGCGCTTGACGGGGAAGCCGATGGAGCAGCGCCCGGAGCCGTTCATGTAGTACGCGTCGCCGCCGCGAAGATCCGCGAACGTGCTTGGCTGCTCGGCACTTTGAGTGACCGTCACCAGATCACGCGCGACGCCGGCCGCGGCGAGGAAGGTGTCGGCGGCGGTGGCCCGGCCGGCCTGGACGACGACACGGTTGGTGCGCACGTCGACGTACCAGACGGGCACGTCCTTCGGCGCCTTGCGCAGCGCCACCCGGTCCAGGGCGGCCTTGGCGGAGTCGAGTTCGGCCAGGCTGTGGTCGACGACGACGGCCCGGGCGCCGGCCTCGGCGATCCGGCCGGCGTCCTTGGCATCGGTCGTGGCGACGGTCAGCTCCGCCGCGTCGCCGCTCACGCGGGCACCGGCGAATCCGGCGCCGAGCGAGCGCCGCAGCCCGGCGGCCACGGCGGCCGCTCGGGACTCGTTGCCGATCCGTTCCGTCGCCTGGTCGGCGGTGAGTCCGAGGTCGCGCTGCATGGCCTTCAGCAGACCGGGCGAGAGCTGGTCCGCCGCGGCCGGCGACAGTCGGGGGGAAGGGTCGGCGGACGCGGTGCCGGTGAGCCCGGCCAGCCCGAGCGCGCCGACGGCCACGGTGGCGGTACACGCGGCCAGTGCACGTCTGCGGAGCATGGATCTCTCCACGGAACTCTCCTTGACTTCGGGGGAATTGCCGTCAACGTAGCCGCGTACACGTCATCTCCAGGAGATCCCGTCCGCCCCATCGCATCGCGTTATGGGGCGGTTCCGAGGCTGTCCTGACCGGCCGCGATACGGGGACACGCGCGAACGATCTCCCCGTGGACGCCCGTCCCGAGTAGGTTCCCCCCATGCGAATAGGCCAATTGCTGGGCAGCGGACGCGACGCCGACGTATACGAACTGGATGAGGCGTGGGTCCTGCGCCGCTACCGCTGCGGGCGGGACGCCACCCCCGAACTGCCCGTCATGTCCTATCTCTCGGCCTCGGGCTACCCGGTCCCCCGGATCGGCCCGCAGCCCCCGTCGGCCGGTCCCGGCGATCTGGTCCTGCAACGGCTGACCGGTCCGACGATGCTGGAGTCCCTCCTCGGCGGCGGCATCGACGCCGCCGGATGCTCCGCCCTGCTCGCCCGCCTGCTCGCCGAACTGCACACCGTCCCGGCCCGGCTCTCACCGGACCCCGAGGACCGGATCCTCCACCTCGACCTGCATCCGGACAACGTGATGCTGACGGCCGACGGCCCGGTGGTGATCGACTGGAGCAATGCCGAGGAGGGGCCGCCGGCCCTGGACCGGGCCATGTCGGCGCTGATCCTGGCCCAGGTGGCAGTCGATCCGGCCCACCCCATGGCGGACAGCGGCCGTGAACTCCTGACCGCGCTGATGCCTCACCTCATCGCGGACGGCGGCATCCCGGCCCGCCATCTCGCCGACGCGGCGGCCCGCCGGGACGCCAACCCGACGATGAGCCCGGCCGAACGAGACCTCATCGGCGAGGCGGTGGCCCTGGTCACCGCGCTCTCCCGCTGAACCGCGGATCCCGGCCGCGGCGCTCCCTTCTGAGCCGCAGGGCCCCGGCCACGGCGCTCTCCCGCTGAGCCGCAGGGCCCTGGTCACCACGCTCTCCCGCTGAGGTCCCGTTCGACCGGCCACCCCGACTACTCCCGCGCGCCCGTCTGTTCGACCGGCCTGACGCGCAGCGCGAGCGAGGCGGGCAGCACCGCGAAGAGCACGGCCAGGAGCGCGCTCACCGCGACGACCCAGCCGATGGCCTCCCAGGGGACGACCACCGTCGAGCGGACGTCGAGCAGCCCGAGCGCGGTCCGTACGCCGAGCAGGTTCAGCGCCGCCACCGCACCGCCGAGCACCGCCCCCACCGCCACCACGACCAGCGCCTCCGCGCCCACCAGCCGCAGCACCTGCGCCTTCGTCGCCCCGGCGAGCCGGAGCACCGCCAGGTCGCGCACCCGGTCCGCGGTGGCCATCACCTGCGTACCGGCCAGGGCGATGCCCGTGTACGCCACGGCGATGAGAAGGATCATCAGCAGCCCCAGACGGGTGTTCCCACCGGTCCGCCGGTGGTTCTCCGCCAGCCAGCCGGCCCGCGTCGCCACCTCCGTCCCGGTCGCCCGTCCGGCCGCCGCCAGCTGCGCCGCGACGGCCGAACGCCGAACGCCGTCCCGGACCTTGACGTCGACCCGGTCGACTGCGGCTCCCCCGGCGTTGCGCGGGGTCACATAGACCCCGTTGTTCCCGGTGCCGGTCCTCAGCACGGCCGCCACCCGCAGCGTGACCCTGCGGCCGTCGGCCAGCCAGACGCCGACGCGCGCGCCGACCGTCGTGGTCATCCACTCCTCGTTGACGACGAGGGAACCGTCGTCGAGCCCGGCGAGGCCGCCCGCCACCACGGGGAGCTCCGACACCGCCGCCGCGTCGTCCGGGTCCACCGCCCGCGCCTCGGAGGTAACGAGTGCCGTGCCCTCCTCCAGCACGGTCACGGTGGTGGACCGCGAGGCGCTGACGACGGCACCCGGAATCCGCCGGGCCCGCTCCACGAACTCCGCCGGGAGCGCGGCACCCTCGCCGGCCGCCGTGACCACGAAGTCCGAGGTCACCTGGGTACGCGCCTCGGCGGCCCGGGCCTCGTCGATCGTCGCCGTGGTGCCCATCAGCGAGGCGGCCAGCGCCACCGTGACGATCACGGGTGCGGCGACCGCGGACGTCCTGCGGAGTCCGGCCGAGGCGTTCTCCCTGGCCAGCACACCGGTGGCGCCCGGCAGCCGAGCGGGTGCCCAGGCCAGGAAGCGGGTGACGGGGCGCACCAGAACGGGGGCGAACAGGGCACACCCGACGATCAGGAGCATCGGCTGGGTGACGTACGTCTTGCGCTTGAGGAGGCTCCCGGGGTCCTGGACGAGCGCCATACCCAGCACCACGGCCCCGGTCAGCAGGACGGCCGCGCCCAGCAGCACCCGGCTCAGGGGCATCGAACCGCTGTCGACGGCGGATTCACGCAGCGCCTCGACCGGCCCACCGGCGGGCAGGTGTTCCTCGGCGACACCGAACTGACCGGGCTCAGCGAGCGGAAGCTGACGTTGCTCCGCCGCACCCGCATCGGTTTCGTCTTCCAGGCGTTCAACCTGCTTCCCTCGCTCAGTGCCGAGCAGAACGTCGCTCTCCCGGCACTCCAGCCCACGGTGAGCAGCAGCGCCACTCCTCCGGCGCAGGTCAGTGCCGCCGGGGAGGTGGCGGGGTGGGCGCGCAGCACCGGCAACCGGTGGCTGCTGCCCGCGGCGGCACTGACCTGCGCCGGAGGAGTGGCGCTGCTGCTCACCGTGGGCTGGAGTGCCGCGGTTCCGGTCGTCCTGGTCGGGCTGCTCCTGCTGGCCTTCGCCCGCCCGAACGTGGCCGTGGACCGGCGGGGGATCACCGTCTCCGGGATGCTGCCGTGGCCGCGCGTCCAGGTGCCGCTCGACCGAATCGAGACGGCGGCCAGCCGGGACATCAAGCCGCTCACCGAGTACGGGGGCTGGGGCTACCGGATCCGGCCGGGGCGCACCGGCATCATGATTCGTTCCGGTGAGGGGATCGTGGCACGGTTGGCCGACGGGCGGGACTTCGCGGTCACGGTCGACGACTCGGCGACGGCCGCCGCGCTCCTCAACACCCTGATCGACCAGCGCCGAACGGAACACTGACCATGCTCTTCAGGGTCGATCCCACCTCCATCGTGCCGCTCGGCGACCAGATCGCGGCCTGTGTGCGCCGCGCCGTCGCCGACGGGGCCGTGGCCCCCGGCGAACGCCTGCCCGCCGCCCGGGCGCTCGCCGAATCGCTCGGCGTGAATGTGCACACGGCCCTGCGCGGCTACCAGCGGCTGCGCGAGGAAGGTCTGATCGAACTGCGGCGCGGCCGGGGCGCGGTCGTCGCGGACGGTGCCTCCCCGCACCGAGCCAGGCTTCTGGAGCGGGTGCGCGAGATGGTCGGCGAGGCGCGTGAGCTCGGCATGACGGAGGACGAACTGGTGGCCCTGGTCCGTAGCGAACTCGCGGCAGGGTGACAGCAGCGGCGCGTCCGTGACCGGCGAAGGGCCACCCCGTCCTGCGAGGTGGCCCTCGGCCCTTGACCGTGGAGCGGCGCGGTTCCGCGAAGCAGTGGGGCTTCGTGGAGCGGCGCGGTCAGGACCCGCTGCGGGCGAGCGCCGCCGCGAAGCCGTTCTGCCACAGGTAGTTCACGTTGCCGCGCTCGGTGGCGTCCGGATAGGGGTTGGTGCACGAGGGGCCGGGGCCCCCGCCCGACATCAGCTCGCTGCACGGGCCCGAGTAGTGGTCCGGCAGGCCGAGGACGTGGCCGGTCTCGTGGGTCGTCACACGGGTGGAGTCGTACTGCTGGTTCTGCGCGTAGTCGAGGAAGATGTACCCGTTCCCGTGCCCGTCCGTGCTCGCGTACGAGCCACTGGGGTCGTTGCCCTCGTAGTACGAGAAGTCGGCGTTCGAGCCCTCCTGCAGCCGGACGTTGGAGACGGAGCTGTTCCAGATCTGTGCGCTGTTGGATATCTCCGAACGGAAGCTCGGCGCGTTCGCGGCGCTGTAGACGATGGTGACGGCCTGGGCGCCCGGGTGGGCGGCCCGCTTCTCGGCCACCGACTTCGCCACCGCCTCGAAGAACGCCTTGTTGGCGGCGGCGCTTTCGTGCGATCCGGAGTGCGAGGTGTAGGCCGAGTGGACGGTGGACGCGGGGGGAGCGACCGGCGCCGGGGCGGCGGACGCGATCGCCGGGGCGGTGCCCAGCGCTGCGGCGAGACCGAAGCCGAGTCCGGCCACGGCCGACATGATGGTCCTGGGGTGTTTCATGGGGGGTTCTCCTGCCGTTACCTGCGAGGGGGGACCCCGTCCGGTCAGCGGACACGGGCGGAGGCGGTACGCAGTGAGTGTCGGGGAACGCGGCTCCGCGCGGATGATGCCAACCGGTGATAGGGCCGCACTATCACCCGACCCGGCCCCGTGGACACACGCCCGATGCCGGCCGGGTCAACAGCCGGTGAATTGACGGGATTTGATGGCGTTCCGGCGTCTGGTGCGGCACGACTCCGCCGTCCTACCCTCGGCGGTATGGAGCTTGAGGTGAGGCACCTCAGGGCGCTGTGCGCCATCGCCGACACCGGCAGCCTGCACCGGGCGGCCCGCACGCTGGGCGTCAGTCAGCCCTCGCTCACCACCCAGCTGCGCCGAATCGAGAACGCGCTGGGCGCCGAACTGTTCAGCCGCGAACGCACCGGCTGCCGCCCCACCCTGCTCGGCCGCGCCGTCATCGGCCGCGCCCGGCCCCTCGTCGACGGCATGAGCGCGCTGGTCACCGAGGCGAAGGCGGAGGCGGACGCCGCCCGTGCCGGCGGGCCGCGGCTTCGGATCGGCTGCACCGCCAGCCGGGTCATCGGCGGCTGGCTGCGCAGACTGCGGATCCGGCTGCCCGGTACGGACATCTCGCTGCGGGTCGACGTGTCGGCCCGCGCCCTGCTGCGCGCGGTCGGGACGGGCCGGCTCGACGTCGCCTTCGTACACGAGGTGGAGGGCTGCCCGCTGTCCGTTCCCGAGGGGCTGGAGCAGCGCGTTCTGCTGGACCGCGAACCGCAGTTCATCTCCATGGCCCGCGACCACCCGGCGGCCGCCCTGCCCGTCGTGGACCTGGCCGACCTGGCCGCCGACCGGTGGATGGTCGACCCCACGGTGGACGGCGAATGGGACGGTCTGCGCCGGGTGTTCGGCGCCGCAGGAGTCGCGCCGACCGTGCTGCACGGCGACTACCTCACCGCCGCTTCGCTCGTCGTCCTCGGCGAGGCGGTGGCGCCGTGCCAGCCCACTTCGGGCCCGCGCGACGACATGGCGATCCGCCCGCTGCGCGACGACCCGCTCGCCGTCCGCCTGCTGCTGGTCTCCCGGCCGGGCGCCGACATGACGATCGTGTACGGGGAACTGGAGGCCGCGTACCGGGAGGCGGCCCGGCGGGCGGCCGGCTATCACCAGTGGCTGCTGCGCCACCGCAGCCCGCTCGCCCTCTCCTGAGAGCGGGCCCGCGACGGCCCGCGACGGCCCGGCAACGGCCCGCTGTGGGCGGCGATTCAGCCGACAGCGATTCCGCCGAGAGCGAGGACCATTCCTGACCGGGGTGTGGGCGGGCAGAGTCGGGCCATGAGGCTTCTGATCCTGGGTGGTACGGAATTCGTCGGCAGGGCCGTCACCGAGGCCGCGCTCGCGCGCGGCTGGGAGATCACGGTGTTCCATCGCGGACGCCACGCGCCGCCGCCCGGTGTGGCCGAGCTGCTCGGCGACCGCACCGAGGAGGACGGGCTCGCGGCGCTCGCCGAGGTCACCGGGCCGGGCGACGGGACGTACTCCTGGGACCTGGTCGTCGACACCTGGAGCGGTGCGCCCTCGGCCGTACGGGACGCGGCCCGGCTGCTGGCCGGCCGCGCCGCGCACTACGCGTATGTCTCCAGCCGGTCGGTCTACGACTACCCGGCACCGGCGGGCCTGCCCGAGGACGGCCCGCTGGTGGAGGGTGCCTCGCCGGACGCAGGCGGCGACGTCCCGTACGCGCAGGCCAAGCTCGGCGGCGAGATGGCCGTGCTGGACGCCTTCGGGGACCGGGCGCTGATGGCGCGCGCGGGGCTGATCATCGGCCCCTGGGAGAACGTCGGCAGGCTGCCGTGGTGGCTGACGCGGATCGCCCGCGGCGGCCCCGTTCTCGCGCCGGGCACACCGGACCTGGATCTGCAGTACATCGACGTGCGCGACCTCGCGGAATGGTTGCTGGACGCCTCCGCAAAGGGCCTGCACGGCCCGTACAACGTGGTCAGCCGTCCCGGCCACACCACGATGGGCGGGCTGTTGGACGCCTGTGTGCGGACCACCGGTTCCGACGCCGAGCTGCGCTGGACCGATACCGAGAAGATCCTCGCGGCAGGCGTCGAGCCCTGGACGGGCCTGCCGGTCTGGCTGCCGCCGGGGGACCTGTACGACACCCTTCACCAGGGCGATGTCAGCAAGGCGTACGCGACGGGGCTGCGCTGCCGGCCGGTCGAGGAGACGGTTGCCGACACCTGGGCCTGGCTGTGCGCGATCGGCGGTACGGCGCCGCAGCGCGCCGACCGGCCGCTGAAGGGCGTCGATCCGGCGACCGAGGCGAAGCTACTGGCGCGCTGACGGCGGCAGCCGATCCTGGGGCTGTCGGCGCTGCGGCGGCGGCAGCCGACCCGACGGCTGCCGGTAAGTCGCGACGGCGGGAGCCCGCCCTCCCCGACGACTGCCGGCACCGCGACGGCGGCAGCAGTCCGAGTGCAGTCGGCGGACGAAGGCGACTGCCCGGCGTGGCAAGCCGCCTCAATGCCCCCATAAGCTGCATATTGCGCTATATGGGAACCAAAAAGCGCAGAAGCGGTAAAAACCACCGCGTGGCGGTGACGGTGGCAGCGGCGGCGGTCATGGTGGGGGCGTTCGCTCCCGCCGCCGCCGCCGATCCGCTGCCCGGTGGACTCGGCCCGTGCCTGGGGGACGACTGCCCTCCCGTCTGGCCGGATCCGAACAACGACCCGGTCATCTACCACGACAGCAACATCAACATCTTCGTCGGCGGCGACTACCTGGTCAGGGAGGCCGCGGCGGAGGCCGAGGGCAAGATCGTCACCCTCGGCCGGTTCGACATGAACAAGCGGCAGGGTGTCTCGCAGGTCTACAACGTCGGCGTCGCGGGCGGAGGATCGCGGGTGACACCGCCGGACGGCTCCGACTACCTGACGGTCGGCGGCGATCTGAGCGTCGCGAGCGAGCAGCGCCTCCTTGCGGAGGAAGGCGCCAACCACGGCGTGGTCCGCCATGCCCAGGACCTCAGCGGGACGGTGATCCCCGACCCGGTCCACGACGCCGCCGCGAGCGATCCGTACACCGCGCTGCGCGACCAGTTGACGGCGGCCAGCCACTGCTACGCGTACGACGACAACGAGGACCACCGGCGCCCGGCCAACGGAACGGTGGAGCGGGACGGCTCCGAGACCTACTTCAGTGGCGACGGCACCGCCGCCCTCCAGGTCTTCGCGGTGGACGCCGATCTGATGACGGAGGCGGGCGGTCAGGAAGGCATCGTCTTCCGTGGCATCCCGGACGGCGCGACCGTGCTGGTCAACGTCTACGGCACCACCCGCAACATCAGCACCTACATGGGCTCGCTGCCGCAGTCCGGACTCCGCGAAAACCTGCTGTGGAACTTCCCTGACGCCACCACGATCGGGCTGAAGGGCACCGGGCAGTTCCAGGGCAGCGTGCTGATCGGCCAGCAGTCCAGCGTGGCGACGGTCGCGATCAGCGGCACCAACGGCCGTTTCTACAGCGCCGGTTCGCTGACCCACACGTCGGAGGGCGAGTCGGGCGGCCAAGAGCTGCATGCCTACCCGTTCGACGGTGATCTGCCGGACTGCGGAGAGGAGCCGTCGCCGACGCCGACGCCGACGGATTCGCCGACGCCGACCCCGACGGACTCGCCCACACCCACGCCCACGCCCACGGATTCGCCCACGGAGTCGCCCACGCCGACGCCCACGGACTCGCCCACGCCCACCCCCTCCGACAGTCCGGCAGATCACCGTCGAACGGGTAGGCATGCAGCTCTTGGCCGCCCGACTCGCCCTCCGACGTGTGGGTCAGCGAACCGGCGCTGTAGAAACGGCCGTTGGTGCCGCTGA
>NZ_RDBK01000043.1:4642762-4652464 GCF_008042275.1 Streptomyces sp. OR43
TGGCTGCCCGGCCGCGTCCCCGAGCCCGCCCACTCCCCGGAACCAACCATGCGGAATCGGTCACACCCCCACCTTTTACGCACACACCACGCTTACCGTTCCAAGTTGAACATTCAGATGTCCAACACGTTGCACGAGTGTGACCCAGCACCCTCTTGCGGATTCCCGAATCTCTGCCGCAGAGTGATGTATGCGCTTACAGGCAGCGCATACATCCGGATTGCTCAAGGAGGAGCCCTCCATGTCCCGCACCGCCAGAACCGCCTCCACCGGCATCGGTATCGCTGTCGTGCTCTCCCTCGGCCTCACCGCGTGCGGCAGCTCCGGGGGCGAGGACGTCGCCGCGGACAGCAAGCAGACGCTGACCGTCTGGGCCATGGGGGCCGAGGGCGAGAAGCTCGCGGACGTGGCCAAGGTGTACGAGAAGGCCCACCCGAACATCACCGTCAAGGTGACCCCGGTCGGCTGGGACGTCGCCCACCAGAAGCTCGTCTCCGCGGCCGCCGCCGGCACCATGCCGGACGTGGCGCAGATGGGCGGAAGCTACATGGGCGAGTTCTCCGAGCTCGGCGTGCTGGAGCCGGTCGACACCAAGATCTTCCAGAAGAAGGACTTCTTCCCGGCCGGCTGGAAGCAGGGCGAGGTCGACGGCCAGGCGTACGGCGTGCCGTGGTACGTCGACACCCGCGTCCTCTACTACCGCACCGACCTGGCCGAGAAGGCCGGCATCACCAAGGCTCCGACCGACTGGAAGGAGATGCAGGCCCTCGCGACCGCCTACCAGAAGAAGGCGGACACCAAGTGGGGCCTGTCCATCCAGCCCAGCGGCCTGGACACGGTGCAGAACTTCTACTCCTTCCTGTACTCGGCCGGCGGCGAGATCGTCAACGACAAGGGCGAGGCCGTCATCGACAGCCCCGAGGCCGTCAGGGCGCTCAAGGAGTACGGCTCGTACTTCGACAAGGGGCTCTCGAACAAGTCCGTGCAGCCCGGCTACGACGTCGTGAAGGACTTCGGCAACGGCCGCGTCCCGATGTTCTTCGGCGGTCCCTGGCACGTCACGCTGCTGAACGAGGGCCAGCCGCAGATCAAGGGTAAGTGGGCGGTGGCCGCCGTCCCCGCCGACAAGTCCTCCACGTCGATGGCCGGCGGCTCCTCCCTGGTGATCTCCAAGGACAGCGAGCACAAGGCCGCGGCAACCGAGTTCATCAAGTACCTGACCGACACCAAGGGCCAGGCCGACTGGTACGAGCGCACCAAGGACCTGCCGGCCAACACCGCCGCCTGGACCTCCGGCGACCTCGCCGACGACGCCGATCTGCAGATCTTCAAGAAGCAGATGGACACCGCCAAGTCCTCCCCCTCGCTGCCCAACCTGAGCGAGATCACCGACAAGGTCGACCAGGCCATAGCGAAGGTGACCCAGGGCAAGGCGTCCGCCGAGGACGCGTTGAAGACCGCGCAGTCCGAGATCGAAGGCCTCGTGAAGTAGGAGCCATGAGCACCACGACCGGAAAGGCCGCACAGCCGGCCAAGGTGCAGGCCGGGCCGGGGACCACCGCGTCCCCGGCCGCCGGGCCGAAGGGCTCGCGAAGCCGCAGGAAGCCCTCGATGGGCGTGCAGAACATGGCCGGCTGGCTGTTCTCCACTCCCTTCCTGGTGCTCTTCCTGGTCTTCATGGCCGTCCCGATCATCGCCACGCTGGTGATGAGCTTCACGGACTTCGGGCTGCGCAACGTGACGCATCCGCTGGACGCGAACTTCATCGGCTTCGAGAACTACACCAAGCTGTTCAGCGACGAGAAGTTCCTCAAGTCCCTGTTCAACACGGCGTACTTCGTGGTCATCGGCGTGCCGCTGACGATCTTCCTCGGACTGATCGTCGCCGTCCTGCTGAACAACGGCATCGACCGGGCCCGGACCTTCTTCCGCGTCGGCTTCTACGCCCCGGTCGTCACCACCATCGTCGCGGTCGCCGTCGTCTGGCGGTTCGTCCTCGATCCGAGCGACGGTCTCGTCGCGGGCCTCTTCTCCGAAGTGGGGCTGACCGCACCGGACTTCCTCGGCTCCGAGAAGCTCGCCATGCCGTCGATGATCGCGATGGCGGTCTGGCGGAACCTGGGCACGGTCATGGTGCTCTTCATCGCCGGTCTCCAGGCCATCCCCACCGAGGTGCGGGAGGCGGCCCGGCTGGACGGCGCGAACATCTGGCAGGAGTTCAAGGGCATCACGGTCCCGCTGCTGCGGCCCACGCTGCTCTACGCCACGGTGATCACCACCATCGGCTACCTCAACGTCTTCGAGGAACCCTTCGTGATGACGCAGGGCGGCCCCTCGGACTCGACGCTCACCGTCTCGCTGAACATGTACCGCGAGGGCTTCAACTTCTTCCACATGGGCTATGCGAGCGCCATGGCGTATGTCCTCTTCGTAGTGATCATGGGCATCACGGTGCTGCAGCTCCGACTGCTGAAGGACAACACGAAATGAGCGCCACCAGTGCACCGGGCGCCGTCTCGACGGCGCCGTCGAAGAAGCCCGGGGACGCCGGGCAGCCGGGTCGCGGCAAGCAGCGGCGTTCGCTGAAGCGGGGCCTCGTCTACGTCCTGCTGTCGGTCGGTCTGCTGATCATGTCGGCGCCGTTCCTGTGGATGGCCCTGTCCGCGTTCAAGACCACGAACGAGCTGACCGCGAGCCCGCCGGTCTGGATCCCGACCGAGTGGACCCTGGACAACTTCCGGGACCTGCTCGACAAGCTCGATCTGCCGCTGTACTTCATGAACTCGGTGATCGTCGCGGTCCTGGTCACCGTCTCGAACCTGGTGTTCTGCTCCATGCTCGGGTACGCCCTGGCCAAGCTGAGGTTCGCCGGCCGGAACAAGATCTTCGGCCTGGTGCTCGGCGCCCTCATGGTGCCCGGCAACCTGATGCTGCTGCCGCTGTTCGTGCTGATGAGCAAGATGGGCCTGATCGACTCGTACGCCGGTCTGGTGCTGCCGTTCGCGGCGGGCGCCTTCGGGGTCTTCCTGATGCGCCAGTTCATGCAGTCGATCCCGGACGAGCTGCTGGAAGCGGCCCGGATGGACGGCGCCGGCGAGTGGTACATCTTCTGGCGGATCGTGATGCCGCTGGTGAAGCCCGCCCTGGCGACGCTGTCGATCTTCACGTTCCTGGGTTCCTGGAACAACTTCGTCTGGCCGCTCATCGCGACCAACGACCCCGACAAGTACACACTCCCGGTCGCCCTGGCGACCTTCGCCACCGACCCGAACAAGGCGGGTGGCTCCAACGGCATGCTGATGGCCGGTTCCTTCCTGATCGTGCTGCCGGTCCTGGTCGTCTTCATCGCGCTCCAGCGGCACTTCACCCAGGGCATCGCCACCGCGGGCATGAAGTAGCCCGCCGGCCCCACCGACACGTACGAGGCCGCACCCCTCACTCCAGCGGCCACCCCCTTCACGCACCAGAAAGACAGTCTGCGATGACGCACACCCAGGTCCCGTTCCCCGAAGGCTTCCTGTGGGGCGCCTCCACGGCCGCCCACCAGATCGAGGGCAACAACACCAACAGCGACTGGTGGGTCAAGGAGCACACCGCGGGCACCCACATCCAGGAGCCCAGCCTGGACGCCTGCGACAGCTACCACCGCTGGCACGAGGACATGGACGTGCTGGCCGGACTGGGCTTCACCGACTACCGGTTCTCCATCGAGTGGGCCCGCATCGAGCCCGCCGAGGGCTGCTTCTCCCGGGCCGAGCTCGCCCACTACCGCCGGATGGTCGAAGGCGCCATCGAGCGCGGCCTGCGCCCCATGGTCACCCTGCACCACTTCACCGTGCCCCAGTGGTTCGAGGCCCGCGGCGGCTTCACCGCCGAAGGCGCGACCGAGCTGTTCGCCCGCTACGTCGCGGCCTGCGCACCGGTCATCGCCGAGGGCGTCAGCCACGTCTGCACCATCAACGAGCCGAACATGATCGCCGTCATGGCGGGCCAGGCCAAGCGCGGCGACATCGGCTTCCCGCCCGCCGGTCTGCCGACCCCGGACGACGAGACCACCGTCGCCGTGATCGCCGCCCATCACGCGGCCGTCAAGGAGGTCAAGGCGATCAACGCCGACATCCAGGTCGGCTGGACCATCGCCAACCAGGTCTACCAGTCCCTCCCCGGCGCCGAGGACGTCACGGCGGCCTACCGTCATCCCCGCGAGGACGTCTTCATCGAGGCCGCCCGCGGCGACGACTGGATCGGTGTGCAGTCCTACACCCGGACGAAGATCGGCCCGGACGGCCCGATCCCGACCTCGGACGACGTCGAGCGCACCCTCACGCAGTGGGAGTACTACCCGTCCGCCGTCGGGTACGCGCTGCGCCACACGGCCGGCGTCGTCGGCCCCGACGTGCCGCTGATCGTCACCGAGAACGGCATCGCCACCGACGTCGACAGCCGCCGGATCGACTACTACACCGGTGCGCTGAACGAGGTCGCCTTGGCGCTGGAGGACGGTCTCAACATCCAGGGCTACCTGGCCTGGAGCGCGCTCGACAACTACGAGTGGGGCTCCTACGCGCCCACCTTCGGCCTCATCGGCTGGAACCCGGAGACCTTCGAGCGGCTGCCGAAGCCGTCCGCCGTCTGGCTCGGCGAGATGGGCCGCACCCGCGCCCTGCCGCGCAACGCCGGCTGAGACCCGGCCCCCCTGGACCGGGAGCTCCTGACGGCTCCCGCCCGTACGGGAGCCGGCGGAACCTGACCTCCGCCGGTTCCCGTACCGCACCACCGGTACACCGCACCACCCGCTTCACCGGCGCGGTCCGGGCCCCACAGCCCGGCCGTGCCGGCAGCCGTACCCGAAAACGGCGGCGGAGGCGCGCCTCCGCCGCATCGAGCACGCCACGAACTCCCCCATTCCCCCCTGCCACCGGGAGCTGGATCTTCATGGACCGTCGCACGTTTCTCACCGCCGCCGGGACCGGGGCCGCGGCCCTGTCCGTCGGAGCCGTGACCGCACCCACCGCGGGCGCCGCCCCCGCCGCCGTCACACCGCTGCTGCTGCACTGGTTCCGCGACACGTACCGCTCGATCGAGGCCATGACGACCGGTCTCGGTCTCGCCGTCGACAAGATGGACGTGAGCGGTCCCGGCGGCCCGGTCCTGTCACGTCAGACCTCGCCGACCAACATCGGCTGCGGCCTCTGGTCCACCGTCGCCGCCGCCGGACTCGGCGTGATCAGCGACGCCACGATGCGGCACAGGCTCGCTCTCACCGTCCGGTCCGTCGAGCGGCTGGAGCGCCACCACGGCTTCTGGCTCAACTGGTACGACGCACACGACGGTTCGGTGCTGACCGAGTGGCCCGGCACCGGCGACCCGGTCCGCCCGTTCCTCTCGTCGGTCGACAACGCCTGGCTGATCACCGGCCTGCGCATCGCCGCGGACGCGGCTCCCGCGCTGCGCCCCCGCATCGACCGCATCCTGTCGGACGCCGACTGGTCGTACTACTACACGCCTTACGACCCGGCCGACCCGGTCGCCGGCCCCGGCCAGTTGCGCGGCGGCTTCTGGACGGACACCGAGGAGCCCACCGGCCACCACTACGGAGCCCTCAACACAGAGCCCCGCATGGCCAGTTACCTCGGCATCGCCGACGGCTCACTGCCCGCCGACCACTACTGGCACCTGCTGCGCACCATGGCCCCGGGCAACGAACAGGAGCAGCAGCCGCAGGGCGGTTACGTGGCGATGGACGGCATCCGCGTCTGGCAGGGCCACTACACGCACCGCGGCCGCAAACTCGTCCCCACCTGGGGCGGGTCGATGTTCGAGGCGCTGATGGTTCCGCTGTTCGTGCCGGAGCCGGAGTGGTCGCCGCAGTCGTGGGGCCGTACCCATCAGCGTTATGTGCGCGGCCAGATCGAGCACGGTACGAAGGAGGCGGGGTACGGGTACTGGGGCTTCTCGCCCGCCAATATCCCCGAGGGCGGCTATCAGGAGTACGGCGTCGACGCGCTCGGCATGCAGGTCGACGGTTACGCCTCCAACACCGACCGTACGTACACGACGGACGGTGCTCCGCTGCCGCCCGCCTCGGCCTTCACCAACGGTGTCGTCACCCCGCACGCCTCGTTCCTCGCGCTGCCGTACGCGCCGGCCGATGCGGTGGCGAACCTTCGGGCGCTCGACCGCGATTTCGGCGCCTACCACGAGGGCTACGGGTTCCGGGACTCCGTCAACGTCTCCACCGGACGGGTCAGCGACCATCTGCTCGCCCTGGACCAGGGGATGATCGCCGCGGCTCTGGCCCAGGCG
Organism: Streptomyces sp. OR43; assembly: GCF_008042275.1. Taxonomy (GTDB): domain Bacteria; phylum Actinomycetota; class Actinomycetes; order Streptomycetales; family Streptomycetaceae; genus Streptomyces. Next base: position 4,649,069 of record NZ_RDBK01000043.1, read on the forward strand.
CTCCGCCCCGGTCTGCTGCAACAGCCGTTCCGGACCGGCGGGTTCCGCTCCCGGGTACGGCCGCTGCTCGTCAAGGAGCGCTTCAGCATCTGAGCCGGTCGTACCGGGGGGGTGGTTCCGGCCCTCCCGGTACGCGGCCCCGTGGCCCCGCGGGGCAGTGCATCGCCAACGGCCGCACGGCGCTCGGTGAGGACGCGGCCATGGCCGAGTCCAGCAGGCCGACGAACTGATCGTCGATGCCTTCGTCGGCAGCCGCCTCGCCGGCCTTCACCGCCCGCATCATCAGGCGCTCCACGATGTCGCCGACCTCGACGGTCCGCGGGTCGTCGGCCGGCCGGTCGAGTGCCCCGCCGAGCGGGCCGTGGACCTTCACCAGGTCGAGGTGGTCCAGCTCCTCGTGCTTCTTCGCGATCACGGCTCCACTCGGGTTCCTGGCCGGTGTACTCCGGCTGTACGAACGGACAGGGCGCGTCCCGCGGTGCGCCCGGCCCGTACGAACCGCAGGACCTGCCCGGTACGGGGGCCGTTCCCGGGCGGGGTATGCGGGGCGTGTGCCGGGTCGCGGGGCCCCTGAGGCGGACATAGCCTCGCAAACGTGATGCCGCCTGTGAGCCGTACCCGGATCCTCATACCGGGCCGGGCCCTGCTCGCCGTGCTGTTGACGGTGTGCTGGCTGGCCCTTCCCACCGCGCCGTCCGCTCGCGCCGACGACCCGATCACGCTGTCCCGGGACGGGCAGATCACCGACCGGGTAGGTGCGCTCGGGGACCGCAGGGCCCAGGTGGTGACCGCGCTCGACCGCCTCTACGACCAGCGTCGCGTCCAGCTCTTCGTGGCCTACGTCCGTGACTTCTCCGGACGGTCCCCGCAGGACTGGGCCGACGAGACGGCCGGCCGCAACGGGCTCGGCCTCGACGACGTGCTGCTGGCCGTCGCCACCCACGACCGGCAGTACGCCTACTCCGTCGACCAGGGCTCCCGTCTCACCGACGCACAGCTCCAGGACGTGGCGAGCACCGCGATCGAGCCGGCGCTCAAGGAGAACGACTGGGCGGGTGCCGCGATCGGGGCCGCCGACGGGTACTCCGCCGTCCTGGCGGGTTCGCCCGTCCCCACCCCCGCGATCACTCCGGGCTCCGACGACCCCGGCACGGGCAGCTCCGGCGGGACGAGTACCGGGGATCTGGTGCTGCCGATCGTCCTCGTCGGCGGCGCCGCGGCGGTCGCCGCGTACGCGTTCACCCGGCGCAAGCGGCGCGCCACCACCCGTACGACGCCCGGCGCGACGGGCTGGGGGCCGGCCGGCGGCGGCCGGGACGCACCGCCGCAGCCTCCCACCCCGCTCCCGGAACTCGACGCGCGGGCCAAGGAGACGCTCGTCGCCACGGACGACGCGGTCCGCACGAGCGAGGAGGAACTCGGCTTCGCCACGGCCCAGTTCGGCGAGGAGGCCGCCGCACCGTTCACGGAGGCGGTCGGCTACGCCAAGGGCGAGCTGACGACGGCGTTCCGGTTGCGTCAGCAGCTCGACGACGCCTTCCCCGAGGACGACGCCACGCGCCGGCGGATGCTGGACGAGATCATCAGCCGGTGCGCGGACGCCAACGCCCGCCTGGACGACGTCTCCGAGGACTTCGACCGGCTGCGCGAACTGGAACGCGACGCCCCGCAGGCCCTGGCCGCCGCGGAGACGGCGTTCCGTGCGCTGGCCGTCCGTGCCTCCGCCGCCGATGCCACGCTGACCACGCTGCGCGGCCGTTACGCAGAGTCCGCGTCAGCCCCCGTGGCGGGCGACATCGAGCAGGCCAAGGACCGGCTCGTCTTCGCGACGTCGTCGCTCAATCAGGCCCGCCAGGCGGTCGACAGCGGCGACCACGCCGCGGCGGCGGTGTACGTACGGGCCACCGAGGGCGCGGTCGGCCAGGCGGCCACCCTCGTCGACGCCGTCGACCGGCGCGCGCGGGAACTGGAGGAGGCGGCGGCCCGGCTGCCGGCCGCGCTCACGGAGACGGAGACGGACCTGGCGGACGCGGGAGGGCTGCTGGAGGGCACGGCGGAAGGCGTGTCCACCGCGGACCTGCGCGGCCGGATCGCCCGCGCGCAGACCGTGGCCCGCGATGTGCGGGCGGAGCTGAGCGCGGGCGCGTACGACCCGGTCGACGCCCTGCGCCGGGTGGAGGAGGCCGACGCGGTGCTGGACGAGGCACTGACCGGTGCGCGCGAACAGGAGCAGGGCAACCGGCGGGCCCGCTCCCTGCTCGACCAGGCAATGCTCACCGCACGGTCGGCGATCGGCGGCGCCGCCGACTACGTCACGACGAACCGCGGAGCCGTCGGCAGCCAGGCCAGGACCCGGCTGGCGGAGGCGCAGCGGCGGCTGGAACGGGCCGGCGAGCTGGCCGGGACGGACGATCCCCAGGCCGCGCTGGCCGAGGCGCAGCGGGCGGACGCGCTGGCCGGTGAGGCGCGGAGCCTCGCGGAGCAGGACGTGCGCGTGTACGGGGGCCGCGGTGGACCGGGCGGCGGGATGCCGGAATCCATCATCTGGTTCTGCGCCTGGGCGGACTTGGCACGGGCGACCAGCTCGTCACGCTTGGACTTCAGCTCCGTCAGCTTCGTCTTCATCCGGTCCAGGCCGGACTTCAGCTTGTCCACCACCTCGGTCTGCGAGGCGATCGTGGGCTCCGCCGTCCTCGCCTCCTTCTCGGACTGGAGCTGGCGGCCGAGCGCGACCTTGGCCAGGTTGTCGAACTTGTCGGCGTCCGGGCCCGATCCGCCGGCCCGCAGCTCATCGGCCTTGCGGCTGGCGGCGAGCGCCTTCTCGCCCCACACGTATCCGTCACGTTGCTCAGCAGGACCGGACACACAGGAGAGGTGCCATGACCAAGCAGACCATCCTCGGACGCGTCACCCAGCTGGCGAAGGCCAACATCAACGCGCTGCTCGACCAGGCCGAGGACCCGCAGAAGATGCTGGACCAGTTGATCCGCGAGTACACGTCCAACATCTCGGAGGCCGAACAGGCCGTGGCCGCCACCATCGGCAATCTGCGCCTCATGGAGCAGGACCACCGCGAGGACGTGGCGGCGGCCAAGGAGTGGGGCGAGAAGGCGCTCGCCGCCAGCCGCAAGGCCGATGAGCTGCGGGCCGGCGGATCGGGCCCGGACGCCGACAAGTTCGACAACCTGGCCAAGGTCGCGCTCGGCCGCCAGCTCCAGTCCGAGAAGGAGGCGAGGACGGCGGAGCCCACGATCGCCTCGCAGACCGAGGTGGTGGACAAGCTGAAGTCCGGCCTGGACCGGATGAAGACGAAGCTGACGGAGCTGAAGTCCAAGCGTGACGAGCTGGTCGCCCGTGCCAAGTCCGCCCAGGCGCAGAACCAGATGATGGATTCCG
>NZ_RDBK01000044.1 GCF_008042275.1 Streptomyces sp. OR43
GCAACACGGATCCGCACGGGGTGTTCCGGTGGTACGACCGCCTGGCGAACCGTCCGGGTGCTCCGGACCGGGCGCGGGCGATCGCCATGGAGATGCGCCACGCGCTCACCGCCCGGGAGCTGAAGGCCGCCGAACACGCCACCCCCGCCCCCGGGGACCGCGTGCCCCCCTCGCGCCTCGCCTCGTTGAAGCCACCGCGCGGTAACGCTCGCTGCTGACGTGCGGGTCAAGGTCGCGCCTGCTTCGATGAGTTGGGGCTGATGGGACGGTCGTTCGACGTGAGCCGACGCGCTTGGCTCACTACGGGGGTTGCGGCAGGAGCGTTCGTAGTCGTCTGCGGGGGTGTGTACGCGATCAGCGGTACCCCGGAGGCGGAGCCGTTGCCGGACCACAAGAGGGTGCGTACCGACGTCGAACCGTTGCGAAAGGTATTCGGTGAGGCGGGCCGCCTGTCGGAGCCGCGCTGGCTCCTCTATGACCGGGATGCCGTCGGGGAGGGGCGGCTGGGCCCGCCGAGGCCCGACCCGCGGTACCGGGCCGTGGGCATCGTCCGCCTTCCGGCCGGAAGCACCGCGAAGATACTGCGCGACCCCGCGTACTCTTTCACCCCCGCAGCGCCCGCCGCCGTGCCGCAGCCGCTGAGGAAGTTCGTTCCCGGGCAGGCCCGGTGGATGAGCAGCAAGGCCTACGACACGCACCTGCTGGGGCCCGAGCCGGGCGAGCTCACCAGCGGGCGGTTCTTCCTCGACGCGACCGGCGACCGGCTGTACTTCGACACGATCAACCCCACGTAGAGCGCGGGGCATCCCCTCCCGCATCATCCCTTCCCCGCGCGCCTGAGCACCGCACCGCGCTGCGCCGGCCCCGGCCCGGAAACCGGCCGCCCCGAAACCCGAGGGCGTCCCGGTGGAGGCAGCCTCCTCCCTTACCGAGGTGACCCGACACCGACGACTCAGGCGGGCTCCCTGCTGCCCGGAGGGAATTCGTTGCCGTCGAGGTCGGAGACCGTCGCGAACCAGGACGTGGCCCAGACGGTGAGACTGCCGGTCTCATGCATCGTCTCGAACGGGTGGCCGTCCCAGGTCCCGTACGAGGTGACGTACGCAGCTTCCCCGGGCTTCAGCCAGTAGTCCTGCCCGAACGGCTCGAGCCACAACTGCAGAAGCTCCCTGCCGTCGTTCTGCACCAGGAGCGGCACCGGGTTCCCCAGCTGCTGGATCGCCTCGAAGCCGAAGTCCCCGGCTTCGGGCATGTTCGTCTTCAGCGGCTCGACCATCCGGTCGATGTCCGCCCGCTGAACCGGGTCCTGGTCCTGTTCGTCCATGTGGGCATTGTGGCCGCGTCGCGCGGCTGAAAGCACGCACTAGCTCTGAAGTTCCGTGATGGGCTGATCAGTGACGGTCGCCGTCAGGATCATCGGGGCGTCGCCGTCGCATTGGCTGAGGGAGATGCCGAGCCATCGCCGTCCGGCCTCCGCCTCCGCCTCCGTCCTCGTCTCCGCACCCAGGGCCGAAGGGTCCATCGGCCCCCACACCGTGAGGTCGCCGAGGAGGTCGTTGTCGCATAGCGTCCGGAACAGCAGCGGCATGGGTTCACGCGCGATCTTGCGGTGGATCGGCACCCGCATGCCGACCCGCCGATGCGGCCCCCATCGCCGTTCCAACTCGTCTACGAGGCAAGCCAGATGGCCCTCGCCGGCCTCCGACGCCTCGTCCCACTCGGAGCCGTGGAGACCGGTGAAACCGTCGCTCTCCCAGAGCGGGGCGATCAGGAATCCTCTTCCCTTGATCAGGGTCCACTCCTCGGTGACCGGCAACCACTCATACGCCGTCGGCCCGGCCTCGGGCAGGGGGCGGGTCAGCAGTTCATCGGTCTCGGAGGCGGCCCGAGCGATCTCGAACGCTTCGCCGCCCCGGGAGGTCATGCTTTGTGGCACTCGACGGCATTGCCGAGTTCCTCGGCATCAGCCATGGCACGGCCGGCCCCTGGCCGCACGAGCCGGCCCGGATCGGTATGCACGCCACCGAAGGCGAGACGTGGGTACTCGACCTGACGGCGTCCGGATCACATCTCCTCGACGACCGGGCCGAGACGACCACCGGCCTGCACGGCCCGGCAAGCGACCTGCTGCTCACGCTCCATGGCCGTCTCTCCCCGGACCGCCTGCGGGTCCATGGTGACCGCGCTGTGCTGGAGAGCCTCCTGAGCCGGCCCGACCTGGGCTGATCTCCCGTCGGTCCGAGAGGGGGGCCACCTGGCGGCGTTGCGTGCCCGGGATCCGTCGCTGTCGTAGCCGGACCTCTGGCAGGGTCCCCCGACCGAACGGACCCGCACCCGCTTTCCGGGGCGGCCGGCGTGCGTGCGGGGGACTCGTGTGTCAGTGGTGTGGTGCATGATCGGGGCGTTCAGCGACCACATCGTTACGCCATCGGACAGGAGCCTCATGGCCGGGACGGAGCAGGAGAAGCAGACGATCTCGGACGGTCTGTCGATCATGCACGCGCTTGAGCGCGTTCTCGGCCATAGGAACTCCGACAGGACTCCGCAGTGGGCGGAGCTCGGCTCTCCCGTGATCGACCGGGGCAGGTACGCGATCTTTCCGCTCGCCGTGGCCCGGGTGCCGGAGGACTGCGATCCCGGAGGGGCGCGGGGTCTGTCGGACATGGAACACAGCCTGCGGCGCAGTTGTGTCCACCTCTTCGGGGGCGACGATTTCCACGCGGAGCTGGAGCTCGATGCCGAGGACGGCTACGGCCGGAAGCTCGTGGACGCCGGAGCCATCGGCGCCGAACCGCCCTGGTGGTGCGTGTGGTGCATCCAGCGCTTCGCGGTGGTGCTCGCGCGCTCGGTCGATCAGCAAGGCATATGGGAATCCCTGGCCCTTCACATCGTTCCGAAGGACTGGGTTCTGTACCGGCCGATCAATGCGGGAACAAAGCGCGAGGCGTCACGCTACCGACGGATTCTCAAGGAACGGGAAGCCGTCGATGTGGTCTGGTCGTGGCCGCTCCAGGATCGGAACCCTCCGTCGTGAAGCGGTAGTCACGCGCCGTCAGGCATGGGATGTCCAGGAACGGAAGCCGGCCCGACACACCACCGCGTTCCGTGCCGGGAGGCCCGGCGCGGTCGTCCGTACGAAGGCAGGAACCAGCTGACGAGCAGCCCGCCCAGCTCAAGGCGGCCCTCAACAACTTCCTCACCACGGACGTCATCCGCCTCAAGGGCGGTAAGACGGAGACCGTGGTCAGGAGCGAGAAGGGCATCAGGACCGCGAAGGCGCTCATCCAGGCGATCGACGACGCCCAGATGGGCCAGTACAAGGAGTACAAGAACTACCCGGGCTCGAGGAATGCTGATGACCCCTGACACGGCTCCAGACATGGCCCCGGACG
>NZ_RDBK01000045.1 GCF_008042275.1 Streptomyces sp. OR43
TCGCGGATGAACGACGGCTTGGACGTGGTCGCGGCGAACTTCTCCAGCTCGTCGCGGCCCGCGTCGGTGACCTGGAAGACACGTTTGTTGGGCCGGGTCTCCTGGACCACCTGCCGGCCCTCGACCAGGCCTTCCTTCTCCAGTCTGGCCAGCTCGGTGTAGAGCTGCTGGGGCAGGGCGTGCCAGAAGTTCGCCACGCCGACGTCGAACGCCTTCGCCAGTTGGTACCCGCTGAACTCGCCGTCCAGCAGCGCCGCCAGCACGGCATGTCGCAAGGCCATCGAAGCAGCCCCTCCCTCTCTTCACCGGCTTCCGCCCGGTGGCATCGGCCACCGTTCATCATACTCAAGAATATGACTACTCAAGCCCTTGGGTACAAGCGGCGGCACCGTCGCACCACGGCGGCGGGAACGGCTGCGATCCGAGGAAGGGGCTGCGATCCGAGGGAGGGGCTGCGGCCTACGATGCCGCGGGCGTCACCGCGTGACTTCCGTACGGGCGCGTGATGATTTCCATTCCATGGCCTGCGGGATCCATGAAATACAGCCCGCGCCCGCCGTGATGGAAATTGATCTCGCCCGGCTTCTTGAGGTGCGGATCGGCGTAGTAGGTGATTCCCGCGTCCTGAATACGCCGCAGCGCGCCGTCGAACTCGGCGTCCCCGACGAGGAACGCGTAGTGCTGCGGGGCGATCGACTCGGACGGAATGGTGGCGAAGTCCAGCGTGACGCCGTTACTGAGCAGGACCGGAATGAAAGGCCCCCACTCCGCGCCTACTTCGAGATCCAGAAGACGGGCCAGGAACTCGGCGGATTCCCGGTTGGACCGGGCGTGGACGATCGTGTGATTCAACTCGACAGACAAGGTGGAATGCCTCCGAAGGCATCTCCCGGACACCTCCATGCCTCACCCGGCCGGTGACCGACACGCGATGTCCGCCTGCGATCATAAGAGCGGTCCCACCCGCCTGTCGAGCCATATCGACCGGGCACAGCTCCGACCGGCCTACGGGCGGTCCGCTTCCGGTTCGACGGCGCCACCCGAGGCGGTTCCGGGTTTCGTGTAGAGGACCTCGCGGGCCTGCTCCGCGGCGCGCGTTATGCCTTCGTTCACGAAGTCGAGGAAGCGGGCGATGCTCTCGAGACGGGCGGCGGCCGGGGTGCCGGGGCCCAGCACGCCTACGCCCTGCCGTGCGGTCTCGACGAGTTGGGCGGTGGACCGGGCGCTGGCCATCATCGACTGGTACCAGACGTCGTCATCGACGATGTAGCGCTCGCGCCGGCGTTCGTCGCGCTCCCGGCGAACCAGGCCCTGGCCTTCGAGGAACGTGATCGCCTTGGAGATGGACGCCGGACTGACCTGGAGGCGCCGGACGAGTTCCGCCGCGGTGAGGCTGCCGGAGTCGGTGGTGTAGAGGCAGACCAGCACCCGGGACATCATCTTGTTGGACAGACCCGACTGCATGAGGACGGTGGTGAACACCTCCTCGTACGCGCGCACCGCCTCGGCGTCACGGCCGTGCGGCTGCGGAGGCGTCTGCGGCCCCCCGGGTACGGGCTGTCTGCGCTGGTGCGTGCGGCGTTCGGTGGCCCGGTGCGCGAGGTCGGCGCGGTACGCGGTGGGACCGCCGTTGCGCATCACCTCGCGGGTGACCGTCGACGTCGGGCGCTCGAGGCGCCGGGCGATCTCCGCGTACGGAAGACCGTCCGCGAGCCCGAGCGCGATCTGCTGCCGCTCCTGCTGGGTGAGCCTGCCTCCCGGCATCGCGAACCTCCTTTTTGGTTCCTCGTGGGTACCGACGCCCCGATCATAGCGTTCGCGTTCAATCCATTGCAACGAACGAGGGGACGGGTGTTGCATTAGGCGTGAGGCCATTGCAACGAAAACACGCCTCTGAACTGGCTCGATGACTTTACAACGCAACAACATCGTTGTGCGATCGATGAACGCAACGTAGCGTTTCTGCCATCGGAAACAACGAGTCAAAGGAAAGCACCATGCAGAAGTACGACACCCCCGCCCCCGTCTCCGCCATCCTGGACATCCCCGCCGGACGCGTCCGGTTGATCGCCGCCGACCGGCCCGACACCACGGTCGAGATCCTGCCCGCGGACGCCTCGAAGGGCCGCGACACGAAGGCCGCGGAACAGACCACCGTCGCGTACGCCGACGGCGTACTGCGCATCGAGTCCGCACCGGCCAGGAACCGGCTCGTCGGCGACTCCGGCGCCGTCGAGGTGACCGTCCAACTGCCCGCCGGCTCCCGCGTCGAGGCGAAGACGGCCGACGTCGAGCTCCGGGGCGTAGGACGGCTCGGCGATGTCGCCCTCGACTGCGCACAGGGCTCGGTCAAGCTCGACGAGACCGCGAGCGCCCGCCTCACGCTGCTCGCCGGCGACGTCTCGGTCGGCCGGCTGGGCGGCCCCGCGGAGATCCGCGTCCAGAAGGGCGACATCCACGTCGCGGAGGCCGTCCACGGCACGGTCGAACTGCGCACCGAGTACGGCCACATCTCCGTCGGCGCCGCCCGTGGTGTCTCCGCCTCCCTGGACGCGGGTACCGCCTTCGGCCGGATCGAGAACGCGCTCAGGAACGGCGACGGCGCCGTCGGCCTCACCATCCACGCGACGACCAGCCACGGCGACATCTCCGCCCGCAGCCTGTAGAAGGAGCACCCGTCATGAGTAACCCGACCATCTCGGCGAACGGTCTGCGCAAGTCCTACGGGGACAAGGTCGTCCTCGACGGGATCGATCTGCGCATCCCCGCGGGCACCGTGTTCGCGCTGCTCGGCCCGAACGGCGCCGGCAAGACCACCGCGGTGAAGATCCTCTCCACCCTCGTCACCGCGGACGCCGGCGACCTGCACGTCGACGGCCACAACCTGGCCACCGACCCGCAGGCGGTGCGCGCGGCGATCGGTGTCACCGGACAGTTCTCCGCCGTCGACGGCCTGATCACCGGCGAGGAGAACATGCTCCTCATGGCCGACCTGCACCACCTGTCCAAGCAGGAAGGACGGCGGGTCGCCGCCGAACTGCTGGAACGCTTCGACCTGACCGACGCCGCGAAGAAGCCCGCCTCCACCTACTCCGGCGGCATGAAACGCCGCCTCGACATCGCCATGACCCTGGTCGGCAACCCCCAGATCATCTTCCTCGACGAGCCGACCACCGGCCTCGACCCCCGCTCCCGCCACACCATGTGGGGCATCATCCGCGCCCTCGTCACCAGCGGCGTCACCGTCTTCCTCACCACCCAGTACCTGGACGAGGCGGACGAACTCGCCGACCGCATCGCCGTACTGAACGACGGAAAGATCGCCGCCGAAGGCACCGCCGACGAACTCAAGCGCCTCATTCCGGGCGGGCACGTCCGCCTCCGCTTCACCGACCCGGCCGCCTACCGCTCCGCGGCGTCCGCTCTGCAGGAGGTCACCCGGGACGACGAGGCGCTCGCGCTCCAGATCCCCAGCGAGGGCGCTCATCGGACTGTCTCCTTGGACTGGTGGGGCTGGGCGGCCGGCTGGTCGTTGCCTGTCAGGGCGAAGAACACGTCGTCGAGGTCGGGGGTGTGGACGGTGAGTTCGTCCGCCTCGATGC
>NZ_RDBK01000046.1 GCF_008042275.1 Streptomyces sp. OR43
TCCGGTACGTCGAAGGCGGCGAGGTCCGCCCGTGCCCCGGCGGCGAGCGGCGCCGCCATCGCGTCGGCCACGGTCGCGGCCCCGGCGAGCGGATCGAGCCGGGGCGCGGCGCCCGGACGCTCCGGAGCGGGGGTGACCAGCAGCCCGGAGCGGCGCATGGCCGTGATCAGGGCGGGCGGTGCGGTGGGAGCGGCCGTCGCCGCGGTCGTGCCGTGGCGGAGCATCCGGTGGAGCGGTGGCCACGGTCCGAGCACCTCCTCCGCGGCCGCCACCTTCACGGTCGCCCGCGAAGGTGTCACGGAGACCGGCACGGGCGACGCCTACCGGGTCGAGGTGGAGAAGGGCTCCGGTCTGGACGCGGACGAGGCCGCCGCCGAGGTCGCCCGCATCCTGGCCGCGCCGCGCGGCTGGTCGCACCACGGCGAGCACGCCTTCCGGCAGGTCGCCGAGGGCCCGGCGGGACTGGTCATCCGGATCGCCACCCCCGCGACCACCGACCGCGTCTGCGGAAAGAGCGGCCTCGACACCCACGGCGAGGTCAACTGCCGGGTCGGGACCGACGTGATGGTGAACCTCAAGCGCTGGGAGACGGGTTCGCCCGAGTTCGACGGCCCGCTCGCCGAGTACCGTGCCCTGATCATCAACCACGAGGTCGGCCA
>NZ_RDBK01000047.1 GCF_008042275.1 Streptomyces sp. OR43
CACCCGCACATCGAGGTAGGTCGCCACCCGCTATCTGCCGGCCGACCGGAGCGTGCTGGTCGGCGGCGACTGGTTCGACGTCATCCCGCTGCCCGACGGCCGCCACCTCAAGGCGATGGGCGATGTGATGGGGCACGGCGTCGAGGCGGCCGTCGCGATGAGCCACTACCGCTCGCTGCTGCGGCTGCTGGCCGACGAGGAACTGCCGCCGCACCGCATCCTGGAGCAGCTCGACCGGATGGTCGAACGGTCCGGGCTCGACCGGGCGGCGACCTGTCTGCTCGCCGTGGTCGACCGGTCCGGGGTCGATGAGGAGCGGCGGCAGATGGCCGGCGCTCGACACCTCGCACAGCCCGCCGGACCGGCCGGAACCTGGCTCGGCGACGTGCCGGCGGGCCCGCCGCTGGGCACCGGCTTCGGCGGCTACCGGACGACGAGGGTGGAGTGCGGACCGGGCACCGTGCTGTTCATGTACACCGACGGACTGGTGGAGCGGCGCGGCGAGGACATCGACGTGTCCGTCGGCAGACTCGGCGAACTGAGCCTGCCGGAGAGCGGCGATCTGGAGGAACTGCTGGACGCGGTGCTGGAGCGGTTCGGCCCGGGCGCCGAGGACGACATCGCCGTGATGGCCTCACGGTCCCGGCAGGT
>NZ_RDBK01000048.1 GCF_008042275.1 Streptomyces sp. OR43
CACCCGCACATCGAGGTCGCCACCCGCTATCTGCCGGCCGACCGGAGCGTGCTGGTCGGCGGCGACTGGTTCGACGTCATCCCGCTGCCCGACGGCCGCCACCTCAAGGCGATGGGCGATGTGATGGGGCACGGCGTCGAGGCGGCCGTCGCGATGAGCCACTACCGCTCGCTGCTGCGGCTGCTGGCCGACGAGGAACTGCCGCCGCACCGCATCCTGGAGCAGCTCGACCGGATGGTCGAACGGTCCGGGCTCGACCGGGCGGCGACCTGTCTGCTCGCCGTGGTCGACCGGTCCGGCGGGCTGTGCGAGGTGTCGAGCGCCGGCCATCTGCCGCCGCTCCTCATCGACCCCGGACCGGCCGGAACCTGGCTCGGCGACGTGCCGGCGGGCCCGCCGCTGGGCACCGGCTTCGGCGGCTACCGGACGACGAGGGTGGAGTGCGGACCGGGCACCGTGCTGTTCATGTACACCGACGGACTGGTGGAGCGGCGCGGCGAGGACATCGACGTGTCCGTCGGCAGACTCGGCGAACTGAGCCTGCCGGAGAGCGGCGATCTGGAGGAACTGCTGGACGCGGTGCTGGAGCGGTTCGGCCCGGGCGCCGAGGACGACATCGCCGTGATGGCCTCACGGTCCCGGCAGGTCCCC
>NZ_RDBK01000049.1 GCF_008042275.1 Streptomyces sp. OR43
CCCATCCCCGACCCATCCCCGACCTGCACCTCTACCTCCTGGACACCGCCCTCCAGCCCACCGCCCCCGGCGTCCCCGGCGAAATGTACGTCTCAGGTGCCGGACTCGCCCGCGGCTACCTCAACCGCCCGGCCCTCACCGCCGAACGCTTCGTCGCGAACCCCTACGGCCCGGCCGGCACCCGCATGTACCGCAGCGGCGACCTCGCCCGCTGGACCACCGATGGCGAGATCGAATACCTCGGCCGCGCCGACCACCAGGTCAAGATCCGCGGACACCGCATCGAACTCGGCGAAATCGAAACCACCCTCACCGGCCTCGACAGCATCGCGCAGGCAGCCGTCATCGTCCGCGACGACCGCCTCATCGCCTACCTCACAGGCACCCCGGACACCGCTGCGATCCGAGACCAACTCGCCCAGACTGTCCCGGACTACATGGTCCCGGCCGCGTTCGTCACCCTTGACGCACTGCCTCTGACCGCGAACGGCAAGCTCGACCGCAAAGCCCTGCCCGACCCCGAATTCACCACCGCCCCACAGAGCCGCGCCCCCAGAACCCCGCAGGAAGAAATCCTCTGCGGACTCTTCGCCGGCATCCTCGGCCTGGAGCGGGTCGGGATCGACGACAGCTTCTTCGACCTCGGCGG
>NZ_RDBK01000005.1 GCF_008042275.1 Streptomyces sp. OR43
GTCCCCCACCCCGTCCGCTCGCCCGGCGCCACCCGCGKCCGTGGCGCTTCCTTCGTACCGCAGACCCGTACGGAAGGCCGTCGAACGCCAAACCTCCCTGGTCACGCTCACTTTGATGATCACAGCCCCCGCAGTGTTCGCCGTCGCCGTACTGCGGCCCCGTTCCCGATGACCTCCGGAGGCACCCATGTCGGAATGGCTGGTTCTCACCCTCGCCATGGCCGCGGCCAGCACCGTCGTGCTGACCATCGCCGTACTCAACAACCGCCGGCTCCCCGAGGACGACGACCCGTCCGAGACACCTGACGTCATCGAGTACATGACGATGATGATCGGGGTCGTCTACGCGATCGTGCTGGGCCTCGCCATCGCGGGCGTCTGGGAGGGTCGCGGCGCCGCCCAGGAGTACGTACGCCAGGAGGCTCAGGCGCTGCACGAGGTCAGCGCGCGCTCCTCGGTCTATCCGGTCGAGGTCCGGACCCGGATCCGCGCGGACGTCGACGCCTACGTCAGCTACGTCGTGCACGAGGAATGGCGGACCATGAGCGAGCACGGCACCCTCAGCGACCGGGGCGGAGTGCTCCTGGACCGGGTACGCGCCGACGTCACGGACTACCGGCCGAAGACGGACCACGAGGGGCAGGCCTACCAGCCGCTGGTCGACCAGGTCGCGGCGGCGGACGACGCCCGCAACGCACGGGGGCAGAGCGCGGGCGCCACGATGCCCGGGGTCGTCTGGTTCGGGCTGATCACCGGGGCGCTGGTGACGGTGGGGCTGATCTTCACCCTGCAGATCCGCCGGACGTTCCGCGAACTGCTGCTGGCCGGCCTCTTCAGTGTGCTCATCGCCTTCCTCCTCTTCCTCATCTGGGACTTCGACTCCCCCTTCGGCCGCGGCATCTCGGCCACCGCCGCGCCGTTCCTGGATCTGTTCCCCGGCGCGGCCGGCGGATAGCGGGCCGCTCCCCCGGGCGGTGCGCCGCTCGGGGGACAGCGGTGCCCCGAGCGGCGCACCCCGATCGCGGGCGAAATGCACCACTTCTAGCGTTGCGCGCATCGAGGTGCATTTCTGACGCTTTGTGGAAATCCGTTCCGCAGCTGCTCCTCGGGGACCCGGAGGATTCACCATGCGCGCAATACGTGTCACACCCGTCGCTCTGCTCGGCGCCGCAGCACTCGCCCTGACCGCCCCGGCCGTGACCGCGTATGCCGCTACCACGGGCGGACCGTCCAGCAACGGAAGCGGATACACCGTCACGCCTTCGGTGATCGCGCCCGGCGGCCAGGTCACCCTGGCGGCCAGGGCCTGCTCCACCACGGCCACGGCGTCCTCGGGGGTGTTCGACACCGTCAGCATTCCCCAGGGCGGCACCGGCCGGGCGACGGTCGACGCGGACGCCAAGCCGGGCGCCGCCTACGAGGTGACGTTCACCTGCAACACCTCTCCGGTCTCCACGGCCAAGGTGAACCTCACGATCAGCGCGGCCACCAGCACACCCACCACGAGCTCGACGAGCTCCGCGGTGTCCACCGCCTCCCCGGCCGGTGTGCAGGGCGGTCTCGGCGGCAGCATCGACAGCATGGACACCGGCGAGATCGTGGCCGGCACCGCGCTGGCCGTGGCGGCCGCCACCGGCACCGTCTTCGTGGTGCGGCGACGCAAGGAGAGCCGCTCGCACTGACCGGCACCGCCGGCACAACGAAAGTCGCCCCGGGTCCTCTTGGAGGACTCGGGGCGACTTCGGTTATCGGGCCGGTGGGTGCGTCGTTACGGTCAGACCGCCCCATGGCTCATCCTCCGGCGGCGCATGACGTACATGCCTCCGCCGAGGGCCGCCGAAGCGACCAGGCCCGCGCCGACGCCCATCTCCGCCGGGCTCGCGGCCATCGAGCCGCCGAAGCCGCCCTGCGCGCCCCGGCTGTTGAGCACGGTGAAGCGGTGTCCGGCCGTCCGGTCGGTGCCGTCGCAGCGGACCGTCAGGTTGTAGGAGCCGGGTGTCGCGTCGTTGAAGATCCGGACCCGGGCGTGGCCGACCCGGCCCGCCGAGAGCCTCGTGGTGCGGAACGCGTTGGACGAGACGCTGCCGCCCCGGCCGCAGCCCTCGGCGCTGACCTGCATGGCCGCGCCCTGGTGGACGCGCTCGGGGTCGACGGTCACGTTGTTCGGACCGTTGTTGCGGCCGTTCCCGCCGTTCCCGCCGTTCCCGCCGTTCCCGCCGATTCCGCCGTTGCCGCCGTTTCCTCCGATTCCTCCGTTGCCGTTGCCGTTGCCGTTGCCGTCTCCGTTGTCCCAGTCGCCCGGGTCGTTCCAGTCGTTCTGGCTGTTGCCGTTGTTCTGGCCGTTCCCGACGTCTCCACCTGCTGCTGCCATCGGGGCACCGAGCCCGAGAGCGGCGACGGCGGTCGCGGCGACAACGAGAGCGCGTGTAGCACGCATCGTTCGAACCTCCAGCGGAAAGCGCCCCGGAGCTCTGTGCACCGGGATGGATCGACGAGAACGCCTCCCATGACGAACCCTCACCAGATCCTTGATCCACCGCATTTCGGGACTGCTCCACCCCGGTGATCCGACACACCGGGCGAACGACCGCGAACCTGATGGACCCGCAGGTCACAGACCGTCAGAACTTTTATCCGGCCGCTACTCCGATAAGCAGCCCGCCGGGTCGCCGCCACCCGTTCGCGCTTCCCTGAATGCCGCCCGGCCGACCCACGCCTAGCGTTCCCCTCGTCGCGACGAAGGGAGAACCATGGGCCGGGACAACTGGCGCCCAGAACGGATCAGACACTCGCCGTGGGGCGCACTCGCACTGGCGATGCTCACCGGTCTCGCGTTGATGCGGAACGGCGCGGACCTCTCACCCGGGCCGCCGCAGCCGGTCGCCGCCACGTCGGTGGGCCACCAGAAGGTCGCCCCGGGAGCGCCGGTGGCCGGCCCGGCCGTGAAGCCGCTGGCGTACGCGCCCGTCGCACGCGTCGGCATCCCCTCGATCGGGGTCGACGCACCGGTGATCGACGTGAACCTCGACGCGAACGGCTGGATCGAGACACCGCCCCCGCAGGATCCCAACCTGGCCGGCTGGTACCAGAACGGCATCGCGCCGGGTCAGCTCGGCACCTCCGTCATCGTCGGCCACGTCGACAACCAGGCGGGACCCGCCGTCTTCTACGGACTCGGCTCACTGAAGAAGGGCAACCGCGTCGAGGTCACCCGGAGCGACGACCGGATCGCCGTGTTCGAGGTCTACGGCGTCGAGGTCTTCTCCAAGAACGACTTCCCCGGCGCCCGGGTGTACGGCGACACGGGGCAGGCGGAGCTGCGGGTCATCACCTGCGGCGGCGGATACACGAAGGCCAACGGCTACGACGGCAACGTGGTGGCCTTCGCCCGCCTCGTCGAAACCCGCTGAGGCCCGCCGAGCGCCGCTGAGGCCCCTCGGCGCCTGCTGCCGGGGGACGCTGTCCGTCCCCCGGCAGCAGCCGTGCCCCGCCTCAGCGGCGCTGCGGCACCGTGATGCGGTACCCGTCGTCCAGCAGCTCCGGCAGATAGCGGCGCAGCGCGGCCACACTCTGCGAGCGGTTGCCGCCCGCGTCGTGCGACAGCACCACCACTCCGGAGCCCGCTCCCTCCCTGACCCGGCGGACGATGCTGTCGGTTCCCGGCACGGTCCAGTCCAGGGTGTCCACCGTCCAGGCCATCGGCTCCATGCCCAGCGCGGCCCCGATCTCGAACGAGTTCCGGTTCCAGGCCCCGTAGGGCGCCCGGTACCAGAGCGGCGGAGCTCCGGTGATCTTCTCGATCACCTCACTGGTACGGCCCAGTTCGTCGGTGACACCGGACCGGGACAGCTTGGTGACGAGCGGGTGGGTCCAGGAGTGGTTGCCGACGGTGTGCCCCTCGTCGGCGATCCTGCGTACCAGGTCCTCGTTGTCATGGGCCATCTCCCCGCAGAGGAAGAACATGGCCCGTACGTCGTGCTTGCGCAGCGTGTCCAGGATGTGCGGGGTGTAGAGCGGGTCGGGACCGTCGTCGAAGCTCAGCACCATGGCGCGGCCGATGTCCGGCAGTTCCTCGAACGGCCGGGTACGGACCGGTGGCGTCGCCGGCCGGTAGTGGGGCGGGTTGCCCGCGGTCATGGGCCTCAGCCGGTAGGCCAGCGGCCGGGTCCGCAGGGCGGCTGCCTGCGGACCGGCCGCGACGGCCGACGGCGGCGCGGGACGCCGGAACGGGGTGCCCGCGGAGTCCGCCGCGACCAGGCGCACGACAGTGGCGGCGCCCAGCCCGGCCGCCAGCCTCAGCAGCGTTCTGCGCATCGGCGGCATCTGATCATTCTTCATGACCAACTGCTCGCACATCCGCTCTGTCACCCCTCTCAACGACACCGGTCACGGAGGGTTCTGCACCCAATGGAGGGAGCGCGTCCGCGCATCCGGCAGCAGCGCGCCGGGGCACTCGAGAGCCCGGGACGGGGGCGCCCGAAGGAGCCGATAGCCTCACTGCCGTGACAGACCAGCAGCCCCACCAGTTCGAACGTGGCACAGACGGCCCGAAAGTGATCGTCGCGGGCCTCGACGGTTCCGATTCCTCCATGCGCGCAGCCGCGTATGCCGCAGGGCTCGCCCGCCGTCAGCGGGCCATGCTCGCCCTCGTCTACGTCCAGCCCGTGCTGACCGCGGGTGCCGCGCTCGGAGCGCCGGTCGGCGATGCGACCGGGGATGTGGCGGAGAGCCTGGTGAACGAGATCCGGGAGTCGACGGAACGGATGAAGGACATATGGGATGTGCGCTGGGAGTTCCACACCTTCCGCGGTGATCCGTACAACGGGCTGGTGACGGCGGCGGACGAGCTCAAGGCCGACGCCGTCGTGGTGGGCGCGTCCGAGTCGGCGGGGCACCGGTTCATCGGCTCGGTGGCCGTACGTCTGGTGAAGGCCGGGCGCTGGCCCGTCACCGTGGTCCCGTAGCGCGCCCCCTCCCGCGCCGCCGCCCGACCGTTCACCGCACCATTCGCCGCTCCGTGCGACCGCTCGTCGCACGGGGCCGCTTTTGTCCTGTTCCCCGGGGCGTGAATGCGTTCGTATACGCCAGTCAGCAGCGAGGCGGCAGGGACCTCCGCGGGGAAGGGCGTGCATCATGACCACGACGACGACCGATGACCGGGCACTCGCGGATCTGCAGCGTGAGCACGGACCCGCCCTGTTCCACTTCCTGCTCGGCCTGACCTTCGGCGACCGGCAGCGGGCGGAGGATCTCCTCCAGGAGACGCTGGTGCGGGCCTGGCAGCATCCGGAGGCCTTCGACGGACCCTACGAGTCGATGCGGCCGTGGCTGTTCACCGTGGGACGCCGGCTGGCGATCGACGCCCGCAGGTCGCGGCTGGCCCGGCCGGCCGAGGTCAGCGACGCGGTGCTGGAGAGCGCCCCGGGCCGGGAGGACACCGCAGAGACCGCGGCGTCCGCGCTCGATGTGCGCGAGGCGGTCCGCACCCTCAGCCCCGAGCACCGGGCCGTGCTCGTCCAGATCTACTTCCGGGGGCTGAGCGTGGGCGAGACCGCCGAGGTGCTCGGGATACCCGCCGGCACGGTGAAATCCCGTTCCTACTACGCCCTGCGCCTGCTCTCCCGTAACCTCCCCGGCTATTCGAGCAGGTCCTCCTCCGTGAGCAGCGGCAGCAAAGCCGCCGCCTCCGCGACCGCCGCGTAGTCGGCGGCGCAGCGCTCGCAGCTCGTGAGATGCCGGGCGACGGTGCGCGCCTCGGCGGCCGGTAGCGCGTCCAGGACGTAGGCGCCGAGCAACTGCCGCATATGGGGTCCCTCCTCCGGGTGGCCGGTCATCGCAACCTCGTATCTGTGACGGATCCGGTCCGGCGGATCCTGTCCTTCTGGCCACGCGGGGCGCGCTCCCCCGGTTCAATGCTGCGTGTAGGGCCGTACCGAGAACGGAATGGGGCGAGACCGGATGCGTCCGGAACGTCAAGACGGATCCAGTGGCGGCGGGCTGCTGATCCCGATGGCCTGGATGTACGCGGAGTACATCGCCGACGAACTGCTGCGGACCGGCGAACTGATGGAGCCGGCGACGCTGGAGTACCGGGCGGGGCGCGATGCGCTCGCCCTGACCGTGTTCCTCTCCGACGGTGCGGTGGCCGGGTCCCTGCCGTCCGCCCGGGTGGACGAGCTGCGGCTGCTGACCGCGTACGGAGCCCCGTGGCGCGGCTGGGTCTGCGCGCGGCTCGACGCGCTGGCGGAGGCGGGCGACACCGGGCCGGACCTGGCTCTGGCCCGTGCTGCCTGGCGGTGGCTGGAGGACACCGAACTCCTGGCGGCCGACCTGGACGCGCTGGGTCCGCAGGAGCTGGAGCCGGCCGACCGTTCCGGGGCGGCGGCGGAGGAGCGGGCGGCCGCGCAGGTCTGGACGCCTGCCTGGCAGCTGGGGCTGCCGCTGGGGCACCTCTCCATCCACCTGTACTGAGGGGCTTGAGGGGCCACGGTGCTGAGGGGTGCTTGACGGGCCGCTGTGCTGAGGCACCGGCCGCCCCGCTTCAGGAACCGTGCACCCCGGCGCGGTACTTCGGCAGCCGTACGGTGATGCGCATGCCGGCGCCGATGCCGGTCTCGATGACGAGCCCGTAGTCGTCCCCGTACACCTGGCGGAGCCGTTCGTCGACGTTGAGCAGGCCGATGCCGGTGGACTTCCCGCCTTCGCCCCGCAGGATGTGGCGCAGGCGTTCCGGGTCCATACCGGTGCCGTCGTCCTCGATGACGACCTCGGCCTCGGAGCCGGCGTCCAGGGCGCTGATGGTGATGCGGCTGGAGGTGACTGCCCCTTCGAGCCCGTGCTTGACGGCGTTCTCGACCAGGGGCTGGAGGCAGAGGAACGGCAGGGCGACGGGCAGCACCTCCGGGGCGACCTGGAGCGTGACCGAGAGGCGTTCGCCGAACCGGGCCCGGACGAGGGCCAGGTACTGGTCGATGGAGTGCAGTTCGTCGGCGAGGGTGGTGAAGTCGCCGTGGCTGCGGAACGAGTAGCGGGTGAAGTCGGCGAACTCCAGAAGGAGTTCGCGGGCCTGCTCGGGATCGGTGCGGACGAACGAGGCGATGGCGGCCAATGAGTTGAAGATGAAGTGCGGGGAGATCTGCGCGCGCAGGGCCCGGATCTCGGCCTCGATGAGCTGGGTGCGCGAGCGGTCGAGTTCGGCGAGTTCCAGCTGTACGCAGACCCAGCGCGCGACCTCGCCCGCGGCTCTCGCCAGCACGGCAGACTCGCGCGGGGCGTAGGCGATCAGGGTGCCGAGGACCCGGTGGTCGACGGTGAGCGGCACGGCGACGGCCCACCGCAGCGGGCAGTCCAGGTCGTCGCACTCGCTGCGGAAGGCGGTGTCGCGGCCGGTGGCGAGGACGTCCTGGACCTGGTCCATGATGTGCCGGCCGTGGTGGTCGCCCTCGCCGTCCCAGGCCAGGATCCGGTCCCGGTCGGTGAGGCACAGGGCGTCGGTGCCCAGCAGCGAGCGCAGGCGGCGGGACGATCTGCGGGCGCTCTCCTCCGTCAGCCCGGCGCGCAGCGGGGGCGCGGCGAGCGAGGCGGTGTGCAGGGTCTCGAAGGTGGCGTGTTCGACGGGCGTGCCGACGTCGCTGGTGCGGACGGGGCGTGCGGTGCGCCGGCCCGTCACCAGGCCGCCGCCGAACAGCAGCAGCACGAGGAGCACGATGACGGCGTATCCGGCCCCGGTCACCGGTGCCTCCCGGTGGTGAGCGCCTCGGGCAGGTGGAAGCGGGTCATGGCGGCGTTGGTGCCGGCGGGTATCCGGCCCGGGGTGGCGAGCGAGACCAGGATCATGGCGAGGAAGCCGACGGGGACGGACCACACGGCGGGCCAGGCGAGCAGCGCGTGCGGCCAGCCGGGGGGCCGCACCGCGCCGCTGACGGTGATGGCGACGGAGAGCAGCGCGGAGCCGCCGCCCAGGACGAGTCCCGCCACCGCGCCGGGCGGGGTGAGCCGGCGCCACCAGATGCCGAGGACCAGCAGCGGGCAGAAGGAGGACGCGGACACGGCGAACGCCATCCCGACGGAGTCGGCGACCGGTACCCGGCTGACGATCAGCGAACCGGCCAGCGGGACGGAGATGGCGAGGACGGTGGCCAGCCGGAAGTGCCGTACGCCGCGCGAGGGCAGGACGTCCTGGGTGATGACGCCGGCGACGGCCATGGTCAGTCCGGAGGCCGTCGACAGGAACGCGGCGAAGGCGCCGCCGGCGATGAGCGCGCCGAGCAGGTCGCCGCCGAGCCCGCCGATGACCCGGCCGGGCAGCAGCAGCACGGCGGCGTCCGCGTCACCGCCGTGGATGAGCTCGGGTGCGTACAGCCGGCCGAGGGCTCCGTAGACGGGCGGCAGCAGGTAGAAGACGCCGATCAGGGCGAGGACGGCGACGGTGGTGCGGCGTGCGTCGCGGCCGTTGGGGCTGGTGTAGAAGCGGACGACGACGTGCGGCAGGCCCATGGTGCCGAGGAACGTGGCGACGATGAGGCCGTAGGTGGCGTACAGCGGATGGTCGGCGCGGAAGACGGAGAGCTGCTCGTCGAAGGTGACGCGGGGCCGTCCGTCGCCCTGCCAGGCGAGCACCAGGAAGAGGGCGGGGACGAGGAGCGCGGTCAGCTTCAGCCAGTACTGGAAGACCTGGACGAAGGTGATGGAGCGCATTCCGCCCGCGGCGACGGCGAGGACGACGACGGAGGCGACGAGGACGTCACCGAGCCAGCCGGGCGCCCCGGTGAGGATCTTGAGGGTGAGTCCGGCGCCCTGGAGCTGCGGGACGAGATAGAGCCAGCCGGCGCCGACGACGAGGACGCTGACGAGTCGGCGTACCTGCCGCGATTCGAGCCGCCCCTCGGCGAAGTCCGGCAGGGTGTACGCCCCCGAGCGGCGCAGCGGGGCCGCGACGAAGACGAGCAGCACCAGATACCCGGCGGTGTAGCCGACCGGGTACCAGAGCATGTCGGGTCCGTGGACGAGCACCAGGCCCGCGATGCCGAGGAACGAGGCGGCGGAGAGGTACTCGCCGCTGATCGCGGCCGCGTTCAGCCGGGGCCGTACGGTGCGCGAGGCCACGTAGAAGTCGGAGGTGGTGCGCGAGATGCGCAGCCCGAACCCGCCGACGAGGACGGTGGCGAGGACGACCGTGGCGACGGCCGCCACCGCGTACGTGCGGCTCACTGTGCGGGGCGGCCTTCCACGAGCCGGGCGAAGTCGCGCTCGTTGCGCTCGGCGCGGCGCACGTACCACCAGGCGAGCAGCGTCAGCGGCGGGTAGGCGGCGAAGCCGAGGACGCCCCAGACGACGGCGGAGCTGTGCAGGGCCTCGAAGACGAGGGGCAGGGTGCCGACGACGACGGCGAGGCCGGTGAACGCGGTCAGCCCGGCGCGGAGCTGGCTGCGCATCAGCGAGCGGACGTAGGCGCCGCCGAGCGCGGTCTGCTCGTCGATCTCCGACTGGGTGCGGTAGCGCGGCAGCGGACGCACCCGGCGGGGCTCCCCCGTCACCACTTCACGCCGGGGCGTTGGCTCTGCGGACATGGGGCCGGAGTGTACGCAGCACCCGACCTTGCTGGGAAGGGGTCCGGGCGCGGGTAGACGCTGGTCAGCGGCCGGTCTGCCGCATCAGCAGATCGCGCAGCGCACGGGTGTGCCGGCGGCTGACGGCGAGTTCCGCCGTACCGATGCGCACGCTCATGCTGCCCGCGTCCAGGCGCAGTTCGTCGATCCGGCCGAGCGCCACCAGGTGGCGGCGGTGGATGCGGACGAATCCGCGGGTGCGCCAGCGCTCCTCCAGGGTGGTCAGCGGGACGCGGACGAGATGGCTGCCGGTGGCGGTGTGGAGCCGGGCGTAGTCGCCCTGGGCCTCGGCGTACGCGATGTCGTCGATCGGGATGAACCGGATGACACCGCCGAGTTCGACGGGGATCTGGTCGTGCGCGGTGTCGTGCGCGGGTGCGGAGCGGCCGCCGACCTGTTCGGCGACGCGGCGCACCGCTTCGGCGAGGCGTTCGCGGCGCACCGGCTTGAGGACGTAGTCGACGGCCTTCAGATCGAAGGCGTGCACGGCGAAGCCCTCGTGAGCGGTGACGAAGACGATGAGCGGGGGCGCGGCGAAGCCGGCCAGCAGCTGGGCGACGTCGAGTCCGGTGAGGCCCGCCATGTGGATGTCGAGGAAGACGACGTCGATGGCGGCCGGGTCGTCCGGACCGGCCTCGACGGCGCCGCCGATGCGGCGCAGCGCCTCGGTGGCGCCGGTGGCTCCCTCGGCGCTGCGGATCCGGGGATCGGCGCGCAGGAGGTACAGGAGTTCCTCCAGGGCGGGTTCTTCGTCGTCGACGGCGAGTACGCGGAGCATGAGGCCGGAGTTTAGGGCCTGTACGACGCGGTGCGGTGGGGTCTGCTGAGTGATTCACGGGCTGTTTCCGTACGGGAGCGCATGTGCAGCCCGCAACACCGTCGCGATGTCGGCGCCTACGTCCTGGAGGTGCTCGGCGCCGCCGACGCCTTCCGTTTCGAGGAGCATCTGGAGGACTGTCCCCGGTGTGCGGGCGCCGTGGTGGAGTTCGGCGGGGTGACGGCCGCTCTCGGGCGGTACGCACGGCTGACGCCGCCGGGCGTCGACCCCGTGGCGCGCGCCGGTCCCGGTCTGGTGCGGCGGGCCACTCGGGCGGTGGCGGCCGGGCGGCGCAGGACGCGGCGGCGGCGCCTGGTCATGGGGGCGGCGGCCGTGGTGCTGGCGGCCGGGGCCCCGTTCACGGTGCCGGACGGGGGGTCCGGCACCGGGCGGTGGGCGGCCGTGGACCGGGGTTCGGGAATGGCGGCCGTCGTGACGGCGGGGGCGCGCGAGTGGGGTGCCGAGGTCGGGCTGGAGGTGTCGGGGGTGCATGGGTCCGGGGTCTGCTCGCTGGTCGCGGTGGGGCGGGACGGGGACGAGGAGACCGTTGCCACCTGGTCGTCGGCCGGTCCGGGTGAGGCGCCGCTCCGGATCGACGCGGGCGCGGCCCTGCGGCCCGGGGACATCGCCCGCTTCGAGGTGCGTACGGCGGCGGGCCGGCCGTTGCTGCGGCTCACCCGTTGAGGCGCGCTACTTGAGCAGCTTGGAGAGCCGCCGGTCGGCCAGCGGCTTGCCACCGGTCTGACAGGTCGGACAGTACTGGAGCGAGGAGTCGCTGAAGGAGACCTCACGGATGGTGTCCCCGCAGACCGGGCAGGCCTGACCGGTGCGCCCGTGGACGCGCATGCCGCTCTTCTTCTCGGCCTTGAGGCGTCCCGCCGCGAGGCCGCTGGAGCGGGCGACGGCGTCGTTCAGGGTGGTGCGCAGAGCCGTGTGGAGCCGGGTGATCTCGTCGTCGGTGAGGTGCGCGGTGAGTTTGAACGGGGACATCTTCGCGACGTGCAGGATCTCGTCGCTGTAGGCGTTGCCGATTCCGGCGATGAGGGACTGGTCGCGCAGGGCGCCCTTGATCTGGCGGCGTTCGCCTTCGAGCAGCGCGGCGAACGCGTCCCGGTCGAAGGCCGCGTCGAGCGGGTCGGGGCCGAGGCGGGCGACGCCGGGGATCTCGGCCGGATCGCGCACCAGGTACACGGCGAGGCGTTTGGTGGTCCCCGCCTCGGTCAGGTCGAAGCCGTCACCGCCGGTGAGGACGGTACGCAGCGCCAGGGGGCCTTTGCCGGGGCGCGGCGGGGCGGCGGGAAAGCTGTCCTTCCAGTGCAGCCAGCCGGCCCGGGCGAGGTGGGTGACCAGGTGCAGCGGGCCCACGGCGATGTCGAGGAACTTGCCGTGCCGCCGGACGCCGGTGACCGTCCCGCCGTGCAGGGCGGTGAGCGGTGGGTCGTACGTCTTCAGGACGCTGATGGCGAGCGGCAGGACGCGGTCGATCTCCCTGCCGACCAGGTGGTCGTCGAGGAAGACCCGCAGGGCTTCGACTTCCGGCAGTTCGGGCATGGTTCCCAGCCTGCCGCAGCCCGCGCCCGGGCGCCTACCGGAGGCCGTACACGCGCTCGGCCGTGGTGGCGAGGACGGCGTCCCGCTCGTCGTCCGCGAGGCCTTCGAGGAGCGCGAGCGCGGTCTCGACGACCTCGGTGTACGTGGCGGCCAGCCGGCAGACCGGCCAGTCCGAGCCGAACATCACCCGGCCGGGCCCGAAGGCGTCGAGGACCGTGCGGGCGTACGGGCGCAGGTCCTGGACGGTCCAGTCGTGCGGGTCCGCCTCGGTGACCAGTCCGGAGAGTTTGCAGACGGTGTTGGGGAGGGCGGCGAGCGCCCGCAGATCGTCGGCCCAGGGGCGCCGCTGCCCGGCGGCGATCCGCGGCTTGCCCGCGTGGTCGAGTACGAAGGTGAGCCCGGGCAGCAGTTCGGCGGCGCGGACGGCGGCGGGCAGCTGGTGGGGCTGGACCACCAGGTCATAGACGAGTCCGGCGTCGGCCACGGAGGCCAGTGAGCGCAGCACGTCCGGGCGCAGCAGCCATCGGGGGTCGGGTTCGCCCTGCACCTGGTGGCGGAGCGAGACGAGCCGGTCGCCACCCGGGAGCTCGCGCAGGGCGGCCAGGGTCCCGGCGACGTCCGGGGCGGTGAGATCGGTCCAGCCGACGACGCCGGCGACCAGGTCGCTGCCGTGGGCGAGCGCGAGGAGCTCGGGGGTCTCCTCCGGGACGGTCACGGTCTGGACGAGCACGGTCGCGGACACGCCGTTGGCCCGGGCCTCCGGCTCCAGGTCGGCGAGGGTGAAGTCGCGGCGCAGGGGGGCCAGTTCCTCGCCGGTGATCCAGTCCTGGTCGCGTACCGAGAGGTCCCACACATGGTGGTGGGCATCGACGATGTGCGGGCGGCCGGTCATCTCACAGCTCCCAGGCGACCGGGAGGCCCGCTTCGGCCCCGTCCGACGAGTAGTCGTGCGCGACGTCGAGGAGTTCGGCCATCCTGGCCTGCCAGGCGACGTTGACGGGGAGCTGTTCCAGTTCGGCGAGGAGGCGGGCGTAGTCGTCGCACTCGATGACATGGAACAGGTCGGTGCCGCTGCGCCAGATCGTCCAGGAGGCGGCTCCCGCCGCCCGGATCGCGCGGGTCAGTTCGGCCGGGACCTCGCGGTGCGCGGCCTCGTACGCGGCGATGCGGTCCGCGCGGACCTTGGTGTGCAGGGCGATCCGCATGTCAGTGTCCGTTCTCGGTCAGCAGGCCCTCGGCCCGCAGGTCGTCCCAGAGGGCGTCGGGTATCTCCTGGCGCAGGAGCGCGGCGGCGTCGCGCACCTCGTCGGGCGACCGGGTGCCGACGAGCACGCCGGCGACCGCCGGGTGGCCGAGCGGGTAGTGCAGGGCGGCGGCGCGCAGGGGCACGCCGTGGCCCTCGGTGACGGCCTTCAGGCGCAGGGCCCGGTCCAGGAGGTTCAGCGGCGCGGCGGCGTAGTCGTACGTCGCGCCGGGGCGCGGGTCGGCGAGGAGGCCGGAGTTGAAGACGCCGCCGACGACGACACTGCGGCCGCGGGCAGCGGCCGCGGGCAGCAGATCGCTCAGGGCGGACTGGTCGAGGAGGGTGTAGCGGCCGGCGCAGAGCACCACGTCGACGTCGGTATCGATGACGAAGCGGGTGAGCATCGCGGTCTGGTTCATCCCGGCCCCGATGGCGCCGATCAGCCCTTCGGCCCGCAGCTTCTCCAGTTCCGGGTAGGCCTCGCCGAACGCGGCTTCCGCGTGGTCGTCGGGGTCGTGGAGGTAGGCGATGTCGATGCGGTCGAGGCCGAGGCGTTCCAGGCTGTCCTCGATGCTCCGGCGGACGCCCGCGGCGCTGAAGTCCCAGCGCCTGCGGTGCGTCGCACGGACGGCGAAGCCCTCGGAGAGTCCTTCGGCCGCGGCGGCCCCGCCGCCGGGCAGCGGGTCGAGCACCCGCCCCACCTTGGTGGACAGCGCGTACGCCTCGCGGGGCCGGGCGCGCAGCGCCTCGCCGAGCCGTCGCTCCGAAAGACCGAGCCCGTAGTGCGGCGCGGTGTCGAAGTGGCGCACGCCCTCGTCCCAGGCAGCGTCGACGGCCGCCGCGGCCTGCGCGGGCTCCACGGCGCTGAAGAGATTGCCGATGGCGGCCGCTCCGAAGGAAAGCTCGGTGATCTCGACCGCGCTGTTGCCCAGCCTGTTGCGCCGCATGTGTCCGCCGCCCTCCCCGAAGATCGCTGCCTGAACACAGCGAATATTCATCGGATCACTTGGGCGCGTCAACACCCAGGAGCACATCAGTGACGGCAATTACTCGTCGATCTGTCCGATCTATGGGGCGGTGCTCACGGGCAGCAGCGTCAGCAGTTCCGCCACCTCCTCCTCGGCGCAGCGCCCCAGCCGCTCCAGGTCGGGCAGCGCCTTGCCGTCGGCGACCAGGCCGATCTGCACCGTGCCTCCGTACGTGGTCAGCGCGACGGCCAGCGACTGGCCGCGGGCCAGGGGCGCCATCGGGTAGAGCGCGCGCAGTGGGCAGCCGCCCAGCGAAAGGGCCGAACGCGGCAACGGCACGCTGGTCACGAGCACGTCGAAGAGCATGCGCGCGGCGTTCCCGGCCAGTGGCGCGCCGAAGCGGTGGGCCAGCGAGGGCAGTTGGTCGGCGAGGACCGCGACCGCTCCGGCCCCGCGCAGCGGCCCGGCGGACTTGTTGCGGTCCATGGCGTGGCGGACGGCCCGCAGCCGCTCCCAGGGGTCGGGCTCGGAGACGGGAAGGCCCAGCAGATACGCGGAGAGCCGGTTGCCGTGGGCCGCGGCCGGGCCGCCGGGGCGACGGCGGGAGACGGGGACCAGGGCGCGCGGGTCGGAGCCGGGCAGCGGCTCGCCGCGCTCCAGCATCCAGCGGCGCAGCGCACCCGCCACGACCGCGAGCAGCACGTCGTTGCCGGTGCCGCCCGCCGCCCGGCGGATCCGCCGCACGGATTCGAGGTCGAGATCGGCCGTGGCGAGGCGCCGGGTGCCCGACGAGCTTGCGCTGAGGGCCGGCGCGCCGCGCAGATCGAGGCGGCTGGCCCGTACGAGCGAGGCCCCGACGCCGAAGGCGCGGCCGAGGTCCTCGATCCGGCCGAGGGCGAGTCCGGCGACCTGACGGGGTCCGGGCATCCAGGAGCGCGGGGGCACGGGGCGGGCCCGGCCGGCCGCGGGTCCCGGCCGGGCCCGGCCCGCGGCCGAGGCGATCTCGTCGAAGATCCCGGCGCCGATGGCGACCGCGCGCATGCCGTCGGCGAGCGCGTGGTGGAGCTTGACGAGCACGGCGAAGGGGCCGTCCGGGGCGCCTTCGATGAGGTACATCTGCCAGGGCGGCAGGCCGCGGCGCAGCGGCTGCTCCATCAGTTCGCCCGCGAGCAGCGTGGCCGCCGCCATGAACCCGGCCTCGCCCTCACCGGCGGTCGCCGCCTCGGGCAGCCGCACGCGCTTGACGTGCCGGTGGACGTCGAAGTCCTTGTCCGCCGACCAGGCGGCGCCGCCGACGGGCAGCAGCACGTCACGCACCCGCATCCGCAGCCGCGGAATGGCGGCGGCCCGGGTGCCGAGCAGGTCGAGGAGTGCGTCGGGGCGCGGAAGGCGGTCGCCGTCCGGCGCGAAGACGGCGAGCGCGCCGAGGTGCATGGGGTGCGCATCGGACTCGAGGTGCCAGAAGGCCAGATCGAGAGGTGCCAGTAGCTCAGTGCCCAACGGGTCCTCATGTCATGGAAGACGAAGACTGACAGAACCGCAGTCAATCTCGCGCGGTCGGTTACGGTCAAGTACAGACATGTTACGTTCTGTTACTTTTCAGTAGTGTGCAATTCCAGGACCCTGCGGCGCCCTCGGCAATCAGCCGCGTGGCGGAATGACGAATTCGCACCAGACGCATTTGCCGGTGCCCCGGGATTCGACGCCCCAGGCGTCCGCCAGCCGGTCGACGAGCATCAGCCCGCGGCCCGAGACTCCCGCGTCACCCGCGTCACGGCGGCGCGGCAGCGCGCTGGACCGGTCCTCGACGTCGACGCGCAGGCGCCGTTCGGGCCCGGTGAGGACCCGGATGGTGACGATCGCGCCGCCGTCCGTGTGCATCAGGGCGTTGGTCGTCAGCTCGTCGGCGGCCAGCTCCACCTCGTCGGCCCGCTCCTTCGCACCCCAGGCCCGCACCGCCGCGCGGATCATGTGGCGCGCCGAGCTGAGCGCCTCCGGGTCGTTCTGTCCCACGTGCTGCTGGAGCCGGCCGCCCGGCTGCGGGGCATGGGCGGCCTTGCGGCGCAGCAGCAGCACCGCCACATCGTCCTCACCGCCGCGCTCGTCGACCGATTCGCAGAGCCGGTCGGCCAGTCGCTGAAGGTCCTCGGGGCCGTTCCTGATCATGGCGGTGAGCAGTTGCATGCCCTCGTCGAGGTCGGCGCCCGGCAGCTCGACCAGGCCGTCGGTGAACAGCACCATGGTCTGCCCGGGATCCAGCTCCACCGTGCTGACCGGATACTCCAGCCGCCCGAACTCGGCGGAGAGCCCCAGCGGCAGCCCGCCCTCGACGAGGACCTTGCGGCAGCTCCCGTCGGCGTCGCGTACCAGGGGGTCCACATGGCCGGCCCGGACCACCTGCACCACCCCGGTGGTCAGGTCGGCCTCGGCGTACGTACAGGTCGCGAAGCGGTCGGTGTCCAGCTCGTGCAGGAAGACGGAGGCCCGCGCCATGACCGTGGCGGGGCTGTGCCCTTCGGCCGCGTACGCGCGCAGCACGATGCGCAGCTGGCCCATGACGGCGGCGGCATGGGTGTCATGACCCTGGACGTCCCCGATGACCGTACCGACGCGGCCTCCGGGCAGCGGGATGACGTCGTACCAGTCGCCGCCGATGTCCCGGCCCAGCCGGGCCGAGCGGTAGCGCACGGCGATCTGCGCTCCGGGGACATCGGGGATGCGGCGGGGCAGCATCGCCTGCTGGAGGCCCTCGGCGAGGTCGTGCTCCTGTTCGTACAGCATGGCGCGCTGGAGGCTCTGGGCGATGGAGCTGCCCAGCGCGACCAGCAGGTTGCGTTCGTCCGCGGTGAATCCGTCCTTGTCGCTGTACAGGAGGCCGAGGGCGCCGATGGGGCGGGCCTGGGCGATCAGCGGCAGATAGGCGGCCGAGGTGATGCCGAGATGGCTGATGTGGGGCCAGAGAACCGGATACGAGTCCGCGAAGTCCTCGGCGGACTCGATGAAGCGGGGCCCGAGCGTGCGCACGACCTCGCTCATCGGGTACTGCTCGTCCGTCCGCGTGTACCGGGTGCCCGGCACGAAGGCGCCTTCGGGCCCGTCGGCCACCAGGTGGATGCGTCCGGCCTCGATCAGCCCCATGACCAGGCTGGTCGCCCCCAGGTGAGCCAGTCCCTGGGAGTTCTTGAGCACGTCGATGACGTCCTTCACGGTACGGGCGTGGGCCAGCGCGGCCGTGGTGGCCTCCACCAGGCTGGTCCGCCGCCGCCGCTCCTCGTCCAGCTCGTGGCGGGCGGTGGCGTCGGCCAGCTCCTGCGTGGCGTCGCGGACGATCCCGATGATGCGGCGCGGCCGCCCGGTGGCGTCGCGCTGGACGAAGCCCTGGGTGTGCGTCCATTGGAGGGTGCCGTCGCGCCGCAGGATGCGGAAGTACGCCCCGTAGTTCTTGCGGCCGGACTTGAGCGCCTGGGTGACCATGGCGTCGAGACGTACGCCCTCGTCCGGCGGCACCCGCGTCCCGAGTGTCGTCGGCTTGTTGTCGTACTCGTCGGCCCGCAGGTCGAAGACGTCCAGGGCCGCCTGTTCCATGTGCATGAGGCCGCTGTCGAGGTCCCAGTCGAAGCTGCCCATACGGTTCAGGGCGAGACTGAGGTCCGGGTGGGCGGGCCAGTCGTCCGGGAGTGACAGGGCACCCGCTACCCGATCATCCATGTGGGTCACTCTGCCATCATTTGTCCGATTCTTCGAGCGAGCCGTCCATCTGGTGAACGTGCGATGGAACACATTTCCAAGCCGCTCGAACGGGCCTTCTCCCCGGAGATTCCGCGGGATTCCCCGGTCCGGCAAAGGTGCGGGGTGCCGGATATCGCCGCAGAACGCCGACCCGCCCCGAAAGCGGGCAGAGCCAGCGGCTAACGTGTGCGTCGGGGTGGAGTAAGCCAAGCCTTACCACGGCCCGCCCCGCTCCTGCTCGTTCGTCCTAAGGAACAGCTCGCCATGACACGCCCCGTCCGCGTAGCCATCGTCGGAGCCGGCCCTGCCGGAATCTACGCAGCGGACGCGCTGCTCAAATCCGATGCCGCCGCCGACCCGGGCGTCTCCATCGACCTGTTCGAGCGGATGCCCGCCCCCTTCGGCCTGATCCGTTACGGCGTGGCTCCGGACCATCCGCGGATCAAGGGCATCGTCCAGGCGTTGCACCAGGTCCTCGACAAGCCCCAGATCCGCCTCTTCGGGAACGTCGACTACCCGAACGACATCGGGCTGGACGAGCTGCGGTCCTTCTACGACGCGGTCATCTTCTCCACCGGCGCCGACGCCGACCGCGCCCTCGACATACCCGGGAGCGGCCTGGACGGCTCGCACGGTGCCGCCGAGTTCGTCTCCTGGTACGACGGTCACCCGGACGTCGCGCGCACCTGGCCGCTGGAGGCCGAGAAGGTCGCCGTCCTGGGCGTCGGCAACGTGGCCCTGGACGTCGCCCGCATCCTCGCCAAGACCGCCGACGAGCTGCTGCCCACCGAGATCCCCGCCAACGTCTACGACGGCCTGAAGGCCAACAAGGCGCTGGAGGTGCACGTCTTCGGGCGACGCGGTCCCGCCCAGGCCAAGTTCAGCCCGATGGAGCTGCGGGAGCTGGACCACTCGCCGAACATCGAGGTCATCGTCAACCCCGAGGACATCGACTACGACGCGGGCTCGATCGAGACGCGGCGCGGCAACAAGCAGGCCAACATGGTCGCCTCCACGCTGGAGAACTGGGCGATCCGCGACGTCGGCGACCGGCCGCACAAGCTCTTCCTTCACTTCTTCGAGTCCCCCGTCGAGATCCTCGGCGAGGACGGCAGCGTCATCGGCCTGCGGACCGAGCGCACCGAGCTGGACGGCACCGGCAACGTCAAGGGCACCGGCCGGTTCAAGGACTGGGACGTGCAGAGCGTCTACCGCGCGGTCGGCTACTACTCGCAGGAGCTGCCCAAGCTCCCCTTCGACGTCGCGTCCGGCACGGTTCCGCATGCCGCCGGGCGGGTTCTCGCCGGCGGCGAGCCGATGGAGTCGGTGTACGTCACCGGGTGGATCAAGCGGGGCCCGATCGGCCTGATCGGTCACACCAAGGGCGATGCCAACGAGACGGTCGCCTGCCTGCTGGAGGACCACACCGCCGGCCGGCTGCCCGCCCCGGCGCAGCCCGAGCCGGCGGCCGTGACCGAGTTCCTGGAGTCGCGCGGCGTCCGCTACACCACCCGTGAGGGCTGGTACCGCCTGGACGCGCACGAGCGCGCGCTGGGCGGGGCCCAGGGCCGCGAGCGGGTCAAGGTCGTGGAGCGCGACGCCATGCTGGACGCCTCGGAGCCCGGCAACTGACACGACGGCGAGGGCCCCGGAACACACCGCTCGGAGTGTTCCGGGGCCCTCGCCGTCAGCGCGACGTCAGCGGCCCTGCAGCGCCTTGACGTTGTCGCCGAAGGTCCAGCCCCTGGAGCCGTCCCAGTTCAGCGACCAGGTCATCAGGCCCTTGAGGCTGCCGTTGTAGTGGTTCCAGGCCTGGGCGACGAGGTTCGGCGCCATGTGGCCCCCACCGGCGCCCGGCTGGGCGGGCAGGCCCGGCACCTGCTTGTCGTAGGGCACCTTGATGGTGGTGCCCTGGATCACGAGCCCCTTGTCGAGGCAGTCCGTCTGCGCCGTGAAGCCCTGGACGGTGCCGGCGGAGTACGAGTCGCCCGCGCAGCCGTACATGCTGCCGTTGTAGTACTGCATGTTCAGCCACCAGAGCCGGCCGTTG
This sequence comes from Streptomyces sp. OR43, assembly GCF_008042275.1. GTDB lineage: Bacteria > Actinomycetota > Actinomycetes > Streptomycetales > Streptomycetaceae > Streptomyces. Next base: position 19,967 of record NZ_RDBK01000005.1, read on the forward strand.
TCCGCGTACTTCTTCACGATGGGCAGGTACGCGCCCCAGATCGAACCGTACGCAACACTGCCGCCGGTGACGTAGGCGGTCTCCGGGGCCATGGTCAGACCGAAGTTCGACGGCATCCGCGCGAGCACGCCGTCGATGATGCGGATCAGGTTGGCCTGCGAGGCGGACAGCTGCTTGATGGTGCCGCTGCCGGTCAGGCCGGTCTCGATGTCGATGTCGATGCCGTCGAAGTTGTACTTCTTCAGGATCGGCACCACGGTCTCGACGAAGCGGTCGGCGACGGCGCTGGAGCTGAGGTCGATCCCCGCGGCGGCGCCGCCGATGGACATCAGGGTGGTGAGTCCGGAGGCCTTCGCCTGACACATCTCGGCGGGCGTCGGGACCTTCACGGTCGAGTCCATCCCGTCCTGCCACAGGACGGTGCCGTCCGAAAGGATCACCGGGAAGGCCGCGTTGATCACGTTGTAGCCGTGCTGCGGGATACGGCTGTCGGTGACCGGGATCCAGCCCAGGGGCGGGTGCACGCCGTTGGACGCGCCGTCCCAGTTCTCCCAGTACCCCTGGAGCACCTTGCCCGACGGCTTCGACTTGACCGCGCAGGTGTCCTCCTGCGCGGAGCTCGGTGTGGCCGCGACCAGCATCTGTACGATGCACGCCGCCGCGAGGCCGGCTCCCAGCAGCCGTGAGGTGCGACCGAACATGACGGACTCCCTTCCCTGATTAGCATGCCCCTGACAATTCATGACGGGGCCGCGCTTGCGCTCAACGTAAAGTGGTCCAGACCTTCCGTCAATAGGTCTGGACCAAAGGTGTCCGGCTTGTCCGTTCACCGGTCGGCGGGTACGCCCCGGGACCGTTCGCGCACCCGGTCCGGATAGCGCTCGGTGAACCGGACCGCCAGGACCAGCAGGACGACGGGGATGATCCAGTTGAACCAGTCGGCCCCGGACGACGTGTGCACCGCGACCAGCCCCAGCAGCGCAGTGGCGGCGAAGACACCGCCCCAGACCAGGGTCAGCACCTGGTTCACCCGCCGGAACACGGGCGACCCCCACACCTCACGGGGCGTGGTCTCCCGCGCGTACTGCTCGGTGAACGGGACGAACGCCAGCGAGCCGAGCGCCACCACCGCGACCACCGAGCTGGACAGCACCTGCGCATACCGCTCCACCCAGGAGAGGTCCTGGGTGTCCAGGAAGAGGGCGAGGATGCCGAGTACGGCGAAGAAGACGATGCCGGTGACCTCCAGCACCTTGAACGAACCCCGGCGCAGGTCCGGGAGGTTGAGGACGACGGCTGCGACGAGACCGGCCAACGCCGCGTACTCCCAGGTGCTGGGCGACGCGATGACGGCGAAGATGATCCACGGGGCGAACGCGAAGAACAGATTCCCGGTCCGCCGCCCGGATTCGGCTTGGGCCACCGGACACCTCCGGGGCATGTCACGCGGCGCTCTGCCGCTTCCTCCATGGTGAAGCCGGGCCTCTTCCTCCGCATCTCCGCAGCCGCATCTCCGCATCCACGGGCCCGCGTTGCGGCGGCTGCGGGCCGGAGATTCAATGAGGGACCGGCACGGCACGCATTCGGGCGTGCACGGACGCCAGGGGAGGCCGTCATGGCCGCACATGCCCAGCAGGCCTTCGACCCGGCCCGCGTCGTCCATCTGTCCGGCCGTTTCGCCCCGGTGACCGACGAGGTCGACGAGGCCCGGCTCCAGGTGACGGGCGAACTGCCGGACGAGCTCGACGGCCTCTTCCTGCGCAACGGGCCCAACCCCCGCTTCAGCCCCATCGGTTCGTTCCTCTACCCGATCGACGGGGACGGAATGCTGCACGGGGTGTGGATCTCCGGCGGGCAGGCCCGGTACCGCAACCGTTTCGTCCGCACACCCGCCGTGCTGGCCGAGGAACGCGCGGGCCGGGCCCTGTGGGGCGGTATCGAATCGATGATCATGCCTCAGGTCCCGGATGTGGAACCTGAGTTGGCCGGTACGTTCCGCGACCTGCCGGACATCAACGTGGTCCGCCACGCCGGACGGCTGCTGGCGCTCGCCGAGTCGGACTGCCCCTTCCTGATCACGCCGGATCTGGGCACGGCCGGCAAGGAGACGTTCGGCGGAGCACTGCCGGCCGGCATCACCGCACATCCGAAGACGGACCCGCTCACCGGCGAGATGCTGGTCTTCTGCTACGCCCTGGAGCCCCCTTACCTCACCTGGTCGGCCATCGCGCCCGACGGCTCCGTCGCCCGCGGTCCCACGCCGGTCGACGGGCTCGACGAACCGATGATGATCCACGACACGGCACTCACCGCCAGGTTCCTGGTGATCGTGCTGGCGCCGGTGTTCTTCGACATCGCCGCCGCGATGAACGGTGGATCCATGATCGACTGGCGGCCGGAGCGCGGCACCCGTGTGGCCCTGGTCCCCCGCCACGGCGGCCCGGTGCGGTGGGCTTCGGACGATGCCTTCTGGCTGTGGCACACGGTCAACGCGTACGACACCGGGCCCGAGGGTGATGTGGTGCTGGACTACGTGCAGTGGTCCCGCCTCTCCCTGGGCGCGCCGGACCCCGCGCAGGCCCCCAACACCGCCGGTCTGGTCCGCGCGGTCATCGATCCGGTGGCCGGCACGATGCACCGGACGGTGCTGGACGACGCCAGGATGGAACTCCCCCGCACGGACGACCGCTTGATCGGCCGGCGGCACCAACAGCTCGCCGTGGCCTCCGATTCCGGGAACCCGGATCTGCTGCCGGGCGAGTTCGACACCCTGCGCTGGTACGACGGAAGGGATGCGTCGGGTACGAGTACGGTCTGGCGGGCCGGGAATCTGTCCGTCGGCGAACCGGTCTTCGCCCCCTCGCCCGGCACCGCGCCGGGCGAGGGCGGCCACTGGATGACCTACGCCACCGACCGCACCGACGACACCAGTTGGCTGCTCGTCATCCCCGCCGAGGACCCCGCGTCCGGCCCGGTCGCCCGGGTGCGGATCCCGGTCCGGGTCCCGCTCGGTCTTCACGGTAACTGGCTGCCGACACAGGAGTGAAAGGCCCCCGGACCATGGGGTGGCGACGCTCCCGCAGATACTGCCGCCCCGCGCGGAGGCGGGTCCCGCGCACGATCGGCGTTGCACCGCACCCGSGSGACCGGGCCACGCCAATGGCGTAAGCCCGAGGTCGCCTGCCCGATCCCCGGCGCTCGGCCGCTCAACCGTCGACGGATCCCTCCATGTCGTCCCGCCACGGCAGTCGGATGGAGGTCTGCGGCTCGTCGGTCATCGGCGGCACCAGGTCCTGCGGCGGCTCGTCCGGGTCGGCGGGGGAACCGGTCGGTTCGTCCGTCGGCAGCTCCGGGTACTCCTCGGTCGGGCCGTCGGACGGGAGGCCGGTCGGCGTCGGGCAGTTCGTCGGCACCGGCACCGGCGCACCGGTCGGCTCCTCCGTCGCCGCGACCGCCTCGCCCGGCGGGGTCGGGGCAGCGGGCGGCGGGCAGTCCCCCGGCCCCGGTGTGGAGCGCGACGGGATCGGCTTCTTCGGCGGCTTCGGCGGCTTCGGCGGCTTCGGCTCATGGGACTTCGCCGGGGGTACGTCGGGCAGCGGCCCGGTGATGTCGGTGCCGGGAGCGTAGGGCGGCGGCACCTCGGGGGTGCGGTCCCGGGCGCCCTCGTCCCCGACTGCACGCGCCATCCAGCTGTTGTGGTCCGCGTCCACGACGACCAGCTCCGCAACCGTCTTCGGGGCGGGTGCGACGACGACGGTCCTCGCCGGGTCGTAGCCCGCCCACTTCTCGCCCCGTCCGCCCTCCGCGTCTCCCGCACCGGCGGGCCGGCTCAGCGGGTTGCCGCAGGCGCAGCGGACGCGCGGGAGGCCATGACCGTCCGCCATCACGGCGGTTCCGGCCTGGAGCACGGACTGGAACGTGGTGGCCGAGCCCGCGCGGAAGCCGTGGTTGCCCACCCGGGTGTCGGCGCGCAGTACCACGGGGGTCAGGCCGCGCAGGAAGTCCGGGACACCTTCCCGGGGCACGCCCGCAGCCTGCGCGAATGCCTCTTCCCTGGCAGGGTCGGCCGCGAGAAGACGAATCTGCTGTCCGACGTCGCAGGAGGCGACCGAGCGGGTGCCGCCGTAGAGGCCGGGGGTCGATCCGGGGGACTGCCCGCCGCCCGCTGCCCCGACCCCGCCGGGCGAGGCGGTCGCGGCGACGGAGGAGCCGACCGGTGCGCCGGTGCCGGTGCCGACGAACTGCCCGACGCCGACCGGCCTCCCGTCCGACGGCCCGACCGAGGAGTACCCGGAGCTGCCGACGGACGAACCGACCGGTTCCCCCGCCGACCCGGACGAGCCGCCGCAGGACCTGGTGCCGCCGATGACCGACGAGCCGCAGACCCCTGCCCGCCCGTCGGCGGGACCAGGCCGAGCAGCGAGCGGGCCAGCGTCGTCCCTGCCCGCCCGTCGGCGGGACCAGGCCGAGCAGCGAGCGGGCCAGCGTCGTCTTGCCGCAGCCCGACTCGCCGACCAGCGCGACGATCTCGCCCGGCCTGATGTCCAGGTCGACCCCGTCACACGCCCGTCACACGGCCGGGGGCGTGATCGAGCACCCTCCAATGTTTGCTATGGTTTTCCACGTCGGAACGGGCAGGGCCCGCGAGACAGACACCTAGTCCGGGTGGCGGAATGGCAGACGCGCTAGCTTGAGGTGCTAGTGCCCTTTATCGGGCGTGGGGGTTCAAGTCCCCCCTCGGACACAGAGCAGATGCCGATCAGGAGAGATCCTGGTCGGCATTTCGCGTATGCGGCGACGAGCCTCCGCCAGGATCTCCCACTCACCGGCTGCCGGTACGCCGCCGGGCAGGGCTCGGCACCACCCCTTGTTGAAACGGTTCATTCCTGGCTACGGTCACTCCGGAGAACGGCGTTTCCGAGCGAGGAGAAGCATGAGCCGCACCGAAACCGACACGCTGCCCTGGTACGAGGACCCGAGCCCGGGTACCGGCGGCCTCGCGCCGCGGTCCTGGTACGCGACCTCCGACGCCTGGCGGATGTCCCTGAACGGCGCGTGGGCGTTCCGGCTCTCGCCCCGGGCCGCCACCGAGGAGGAGTCGTTCGCCCGGCCGGGGTTCGACGCCTCGGCGTGGGGGACGGTCGTGGTGCCCGGTCACTGGGTGCTCCAGGGGGCCGGTGGCGCTCCCGCGTACACGAACGTCGTCTATCCCTTCCCCGTCGATCCGCCGCGGGTGCCGTCCGAGAACCCGACGGGCGACCATCTGCGGACGTTCACGCTGCCCGGCGACCGGCCGCGGGACGGCGAGCTCGTGCTTCGGTTCGAAGGGGTGGAGTCCTGCGCCAGGGCCTGGCTCAACGGACGGGAACTGGGCGACTTCAAGGGGTCCCGGCTGCCCCACGAGTTCGCCGTGGGCGATCTGCTGAACCCCGGCGAGAACGTCCTCGCGGTACGGGTGCACGCCTGGTCGTCGGGCAGTTATCTGGAGGACCAGGACCAGTGGTGGCTGCCGGGCATCTTCCGTGAGGTGACGCTGCTCCACCGCCCGGACGACGCGCCCCGGGACTTCTTCGCGCACGCGGCCTACGACCACCGGGACGGCTCCGGCACGCTGCGGGTGGAGTGCGAGGGGGCGGACGGCCGGGTCCTGGTGCCCGAGCTGGGTGTCGACATCGCCGCGGGCGAGTCCGTGACGCTGCCGGTCGAACCGTGGACCGCCGAGACGCCCCGGCTCTACGACGCGGAACTGGTCACGGCCGGCGAGCGGATCCCGCTGCGGATCGGCTTCCGTACGGTCGTGGTCGAGGACGGCGTCATCAAGGTCAACGGCAGACGGCTGTTGTTCCGCGGGGTGAACCGGCACGAGTTCCACCCGGAGACGGGCCGGGCCGTCGACGCGCGGACGATGCGGCGCGATCTGGTGCTGATGAAGCAGCACAACATCAACGCCGTACGGACCAGCCACTATCCGCCGCACCCCGCCTTCCTCGACCTGTGCGACGAGCTGGGTCTGTGGGTGATCGACGAGTGCGATCTGGAGACACATGGCTTCGTCGACCTGGAGTGGCGGGGCAACCCGGTCGACGACGAGCGCTGGACCCCCGCGCTGCTCGACCGCGCGGCCCGCATGGTCGAACGCGACAAGAACCACGCCTCCGTCATCATCTGGTCGCTGGGCAACGAGTGCGGTTCGGGCAGCGGCCTGACGGCCATGGCCGGGTGGATCAGGGGCCGGGACCCGGAGCGGCTGGTGCACTACGAGGGCGATCTGTCCTGCGAGGACGTCGATTTCTACTCACGGATGTATCCGACGCACGCCGAGGTCGAACTCATCGGCAAGCGGGCGGAGGATCCGCTGGCCGATCCGGAGCTCGACGCCCGGCGGCGTGCGATGCCCTTCGTCATGTGCGAGTACGGGCACGCCATGGGCAACGGACCGGGCGGCCTGAGCGAGTACCAGCGGCTCTTCGAGCGGTACGAGCGCTGCCAGGGCGGTTTCGTCTGGGAGTGGATCGACCACGGCTTCGCCCATCCCGAGCACGGCTTCGCGTACGGCGGGGACTTCGGCGAGGAGCTGCACGACGGCAACTTCGTCTGCGACGGCCTCCTCTTCCCCGACCGCACGCCCTCCCCCGGGCTCGTCGAGTACAAGAAGGTGATCGAGCCGGTGCGGATCGGCCCGGGCTCCGCCGCCGGTGCGTTCACGGTCACCAACGGCTACGACTTCGCCGGGCTGGGGCACCTCGACTTCGTCTGGTCGCACGAGGTGGACGGCACGGTCGTGGCCTCGGGCACCCTGGCGGTGCCGGATCTGGCGCCGGGCGCATCGGCGGAGGTGGCACCGGACCGCGCGTCCACGGGCGACGGCCTGTGGACCGTACGGGCGGTGCTCGCCGCGGACACCGCGTGGGGCGAGCGCGGGCACGTGGTGGCCTGGGGCCAGGTGGAGACCGGCGCGCGGGCCGTCCCCGCTCCGGCGTCCGGCGAACGCCCGGTGCGCGCGGGAGACGTGATCACGCTCGGGCCGGGTGTGTTCGACGCGGCGACCGGGCTGCCGGTGCGCGTCGGGAACGTGCCGGTGGAGGGGTTGCGGCTGGACGTGTGGCGGGCACCCACCGACAACGACAACGGGGCGGCCTGGCAGCCGGACGAACGGTACGGGCTGCGCTGGCGGGAGCTGGGGCTGCACCGGATGCGGCACCGCGTCGACGCGGTCGAGGCGGACGGGGACGCGCTGACGGTGCGGACGCGGGTGGCCCCGGCGGGCTGGGACCTGGGGCTGCGGACCACCTACCGGTGGACGGCCGCCGGGGACCGGCTCGGGCTGACGGTGTCCGTCGTGCCGGAGGGCGACTGGCGGGTGCCGCTGCCCCGGCTGGGGATCCGGTTCGCCCTGCCCTCGGCGTACGGCGGTGCGCGGTGGTCCGGCGGCGGGCCCGGTGAGGCGTACCCGGACACCCGGGCCGCCGCGATGCTCGGCACGTGGGAGAGCGAGGTGGACGCGCTCCAGACCCCGTACGTCCGGCCCCAGGAGAACGGGGCCCGGGCCGACGTCCGCTGGGCGGAGCTTACCGAGACCGGTGGCGCGGGGCTGCGGGCCGAGGGCTCCACACCGTTCTGGTTCACCGCGCGGCGCTGGACGAGCGAGCAGCTGGACGCGGCGGAGCACGCGCCGGACCTGGTGGCCGGGGACCGTGTCTGGGTCAATCTGGACCACGCGGTGCAGGGCATCGGCTCGCAGTCGTGCGGGCCGGGCGTGCTGCCGGAGCACCGGCTCGACGTGGAGCCTGCGGAGTTCTCGTTCGTGTTCGCGCCGCTGGGCTGAGCCCGCTCCCTGCCCTGCCCCGGCTTCGGGGCAGGGCAGGCAGGGCTCCGGTCAGCGGAACAGACGGCCCGGCAGCAGGTGCTGGTCGCGCAGCGCGTCGCGGACCATCGCCGCGTACTCCGTCGCCCCGCGCTCCGAGGTGTGCGTGTTGTCGCGCTTCTCGTCGGTGAGGTAGAGCGCCTTGGAGGCGTCGGGGCCGAGCTCCTCGACCCGTTGCCGGGTGAGGGCGGTCAGGTCGACGAGCGGGACGTCGTACTCGGCGGCCAGCAGGCGGATCTGTGCGGGCAGATCGACCCCGAGGCCGTTGACCAGGAGTGCGGTGCCGTTGTCCAGCGTGCCGTCGGCGTTGAACCAGCGCCGGACGATCGGGGTGACGAGCACGGGCCGGCCGCCTTCGGCGCGGATCGCCCCGATCATCGTGGTGAGGTTGGCTCGGTAGTCCGCCTCGGTCGTCTGCTTGTCGTTGTGGGCGAGCTGGATGAGCACGGTGTCGCCCCGCCGGATCAGCGGGCGGACCGTCGGGAAGAGCTGGGGCTGGTCGAGATACGTCTGCGAACTCTCGCCGGAGTCCGCGTGGTTGGCGACGGATATGCCGGCCCGGAGGTACTGCGGAAGCTCCTGCCCCCAGCCGGTGTAGGGGCTGCCGAGCTGGTCGCAGACGGTCGAGTCGCCGATCAGGAAGAGCTGCGGGGTGCGCGGCGCCGAGGCCACGTGCAGGCCCGCGAGGAGCGGGGCGGGGCCGCCGAAGGCGAGGTCGAGGCCGGGGCTGCCGCTCGCCCCGGTGGGTTCGCCCTCGGGCTCGCGCACGTCGACCGTGAACGTACGGACCACCTGACGTCCGGCGACGGTCGGCGTCTCGCCGAGTACAACGCGCCGTGTCTCGGCACTGACCGTCGTACGGCCCTCGGTGGCGCCGCCGAGGCGCGCGGTGACGCGGTAGGTGCCGGGGGCCACGTCGTAGTGGCAGATCACGGGGGCGGAGCCGGTACAGCCGGCGGGGCCGGACGCCGCCGGCCGCTGTAGCGGGGCGGGCTCGGCGACGGCGGGCGTGGCGAGGGCGGCCACGGCGGCGACGGCGGCGAGCAGGGCGGGGGCGGTTCTGCGGGCGACGGGCATGGCGGGTTCCTTCGACGATGCGGGTGTGGGTGCGATACCGGCAGCCATGCCGTACCGCAAGCGCTTTCTACCCCGGCACACCGCACTTTGAATCCTTTCAGTGCAGGTAAGTCGCGTGCGCTCTCCCGCCGCGGCCCCCAGCCGTGAGGACGCCGCCGCTGTGGAAGGATGCCCGGCATCATGAGAACCAGGGTCTTTCGTTTGGATCAGGTCGGATCAGGGAGCGGGGTCCGGTGCGTGCAGCGGCAAGGCGGAGGAGGGAGTCACTGCGGAGCATTGGCGACCGACGACAACGCCGCAGATGTGCGTGCCGGGGCCCGCGAGCCCGGCATGATCCAAACGAGAGGCCCTGGCACCAAGGCGTCCGGCGGGCCCCGATGAGAGGGCGCGCGAAGCCTCCGCCGTCGCCGCTGCCCCAGCGCGACGGGGTCGATCCGGTCCGGGTGCGGCTCCCGGAGGATCCGGACGGGCAGTGGCCGACGCTCCGCGATCATCTGCTGGCGCGGTTCGCCGACGCGATCGGCGCGGAGCGGGTCGACGCCATGCTGGCCGGGGGCCGGTTCGTCTCCGTCCGGGGTGCGGTGACCGGGGACGAGCCGTACACGGCGGGCCGGTACCTCTGGTTCCACCGGGACTTCGCACCGGAGGAGCCCGTGCCCTTCCCGGTCGGTGTGGTGTACCGGGACGAGCACCTGGTCATCGCGGACAAGCCGCACTTCCTGGCGACGACTCCACGTGGCCGGCACATCACCGAGACGGCGGTGGCCAGGCTCCGGCGTGAGCTGGCCCTGCCGCTGCTCCAGCCCGCCCACCGGCTGGACCGGCTGACCGCGGGGCTGGTCCTCTTCGTCGTACGGCCGGAGGAACGGGGCGCGTACCAGACGCTGTTCCGGGACCGCCTCGTACGCAAGGAGTACGAGGCGGTGGCACCGTACGCACCGGGGCCGGCCTTCCCCCGTACCGTACGCAGCCGCATCGTGAAGGAGCGCGGGGTGATCGCCGCCCGCGAGGAGCCCGGTGAACCGAACAGTGAGAGCCGGATCGAGCTGCTGGAACACCGGGCCGGGCTCGGCCGCTACCGGCTGCTGCCCGCCACCGGACGCACGCATCAGCTGCGGGTCCATATGAACAGCCTCGGGCTGCCGCTCGTCCACGACCCCGTCTACCCCGTGGTCGAAGCGGAGGGCGCCCCCGACGACTTCGCGCGCCCGCTGCAACTCCTGGCCAGGGCCCTGGAGTTCACCGACCCGGTCACGGGAGAGCCGCACCGCTTCGAGAGCGGGTTGCGGCTCTCCGCGTGGCCGGAGCGATAGCCGGGACGTCCGTGGCCGGGGGGCGTCGGACCGGGGCCTCAGTGGCCGCGGGCGATCCACTCGTCCAGGTGCGGGGCCTCCGCGCCGATGGTCGTGGCGTCCCCGTGTCCGGTGCGGACGGCGGTCTCCGGCGGCAGGGCGAGCAGCCGGTCCCGGATCGAGTCGACGATCGTCGGGAAGTGCGAGAACGAACGGCCGGTGGCGCCGGGCCCGCCCTGGAACAGCGTGTCGCCGGTGAAGACGGTGGACAGCTCGGGGGCGTACAGGCAGACGGCGCCCGGGGCATGACCCGGGGTGTGCAGGACGGTCAGGGTCGTGCCCGCGATCCGGATCTCCTGGCCGTCGGCCAGTTCACCGTCCGGGGCCCGGTCCGGATGGGTCTGCTTCCACAGCGGCAGGTCGTCGGGGTGGAGCAGGACCGGTGCGCCGGTGGCGGCGGCGAGTGCCGGGGCGGCGTCGATGTGGTCGTTGTGCGCGTGGGTGCAGATGATGGCGCGCAGCGTACGTCCGCCGAGCGCGGCCTCGATGGCGGTGGCGTCGTGGGCGGCGTCGATGACGACCGCCTCGGTGTCGTCGCCGACGATCCAGACGTTGTTGTCGACGTCCCACTCGCCGCCGTCGAGGGCGAAGGTGCCGGAGGTGACGAGATGGTCGATGCGGGCGGTCATCAGAAGACCACCACCGAGCGCAGGACGTCGCCGTCGTGCATCCGGGCGAAGGCCTGCTCGATGTCGCCGAGGGCGATGGTCTCGGTGACGAACGCGCCGAGGTCGATGCGGCCCTGCTGGTGCAGGTCGATGAGCATCGGGAAGTCGCGCGAGGGCAGGCAGTCGCCGTACCAGGACGACTTGAGCGAGCCGCCGCGGCCGAAGACGTCCAGGAGCGGGAGTTCGAGCTGCATCTCCGGGGTGGGGACGCCGACCAGGACGACGGTGCCGGCGAGGTCGCGGGCGTAGAAGGCCTGCTTGTACGTCTCCGGGCGGCCGACCGCCTCGATGACGACGTCGGCACCGTTGCCGCCGGTGAGCGCGCGGATGGCCTCGACCGGGTCACTGCTGCGGGAGTTGACGGTGTGCGTGGCACCCATCTTCTTCGCCGTCTCCAGCTTGCGGTCGTCGATGTCCACCGCGATGATCTTCGCCGCGCCGGCCAGCCGCGCGCCTGCGATCGCCGCGTCGCCGACACCGCCGCAGCCGATGACCGCGACGGAGTCGCCGCGGCCGACCTCGCCGGTGTTGATGGCGGCCCCGATGCCGGCCATCACGCCGCAGCCGAGGAGGCCGGCGACGGCCGGGGAGACCTCGGGGTCGACCTTGGTGCACTGGCCGGCGGCGACGAGGGTCTTCTCGGCGAACGCGCCGATGCCGAGCGCCGGGGACAGCTCGGTGCCGTCCAGCAGGGTCATCTTCTGCTTGGCGTTGTGCGTGTCGAAGCAGTACCACGGGCGTCCGCGCAGACAGGCGCGGCACTGTCCGCACACGGCACGCCAGTTGAGGACGACGAAGTCGCCCGGGGCGACGTCGGTGACGCCGTCGCCCACGGACTCCACGACGCCCGCGGCCTCGTGGCCGAGGAGGAAGGGGAACTCGTCGTTGATGCCGCCCTGCTTGTAGTGCAGATCGGTGTGGCAGACGCCGCACGCCTGGATCTTCACCACGGCCTCACCGGGGCCGGGGTCCGGAATCACGATCGTCTCGACCCGTACCGGCTCGTTCTTTCCCGGTGCGATGACCCCTTGTACGTGCTGCGGCATTCCCGTGGTCTCCCTTGTGCGGCTTTCCCTGGGACCGGTTCAGGAATTTCCCTGGGCCCGGATCAGGAGTTTCTCGGACCGGTTCAGGACTTTTCCTGAGCTCGATCACAAGCAACGGTACGCGGTGCGGCAGCCCCCGGTGGCGCGCCGCGTTGGCGCACCACCGTAACGCCACGAGGCCCCCGGGTCAGTCCCCGTACACCCGGCGGCCGCCCACGTACGTCGCCAGGACGCGCGTCTCTGCGATCTCCTCGGGCGGCGCGGCGAAGGGGTCGCGGTCCAGGACCACCAGGTCGGCGAGGGCGCCGGCCCGGATGCTGCCGGTGTCGTCCAGGTGGTTCACGTACGCGGAGCCCGCCGTGTACGCGGCCAGCGCGTCGGTCAGCGAGATGCGCTGCTCCGGGAGGAAGGCCCGGCCGTGGTCACCGCCGGGTACGACGCGGTTGACGGCCGTGTGGATGCCGTGCAGCGGATCGGCGCTGCTGACGGGCCAGTCGGAGCCCGCGGCCACGGTGGCGCCGGAGCGCAGCAGTGCGGCGAACGGGTACTGGAGCGCGGCCCGTTCGCGGCCGAGGAAGGGGATCGTCAGCTCGTCCATCTGCGGTTCGTGGGCGGCCCAGAGGGGCTGGATGTTGGCGGTGGCGCCGAGCGCGCGGAAGCGGGGGATGTCGTCGGGGTGGACGATCTGGAGGTGGGCGAGGTGGGGGCGGGTGTCGGTGCGGCCGTTGGCGGCGCGGGCGGCCTCGACGGCGTCCAGCGCCTCGCGCACCGCCCGGTCGCCGAGCGCGTGGAAGTGGGTCTGGAAGCCGAGGGCGTCCAGCTCGGTGACGTACCGGCGCAGGTCGAGGGGGTCGACGAAGCTGGTGCCGCTGTTGGCGGTGGCGCAGCCGCAGGCGTCGAGGTACGGGGCGAGGAGGGCGGCGGTGCCGGTCTCGGCGACCCCGTCCTGCATGATCTTCACGGATCCGGCGCGGAAGTTCCGGCCGGTCAGCTCCTCGCGTCGGGCGACGAGTCCGGGGATCTGTTCGCTGCCGTGCTCGCGGTCCCACCACAGGGCCCCGGTGACGCGGGCGGTGAGCGAACCGTCCCGGTCCGCGGCGCGGTAGGCGTCGGCCACGTCGTCCATCGAGCCGTAGGTGCCGACGATGGCGTCCTGCCAGGCGGTGATGCCGTATGCGTGGAGCAGGCGCTGGGCGCGCAGGAGGCCGGCGAGCCGGTCGGCGGCGGTGGAGCGGGGGGCGTGGCGGGCGACCAGGTCCATGGCGCCCTCCTGGAGGAGTCCGGTGGGTTCGCCGCGCTCGTCGCGTTCGATGCGGCCGTCGGCCGGGTCGGGGGTGTGGGCCGTGATGCCGGCGACGGCCAGGGCCCTGCTGTTGGCCCAGGCGCCGTGGTGGTCGCGGTTGAGCAGGCAGGCGGGACGGTCGGGCACGGCGGTGTCGAGCTGCTGCCGGGTGGGGGCGCCGCCCTCGAACGCGTCCATGGACCAGCCGCCGCCGGTGATCCACTCGCGTTCCGGGTGCGCGTCGGCGTAGGCCCGTACGGCGGCGATGGTGGCGGTGGCGTCGCCGGCGCCGGTGAGGTCGCACTGCGCGAGTTCCTGACCGGCGGTGACCGGATGGACGTGGGCGTCCTGGAAGCCGGGGACCAGGAGGCGTCCGGCGAGGTCGACCACCTCGGTGCGCGGGCCGATGAGTGCGCGTACCTCGTCGTGGCCGACCGCGGTGATCCGGCCGCCGGTGACGGCGACGGTGGTGGCGCGGGTGCGTGCGGCGTCGGTGGTGTGGACGGGGCCGCCGGTGAGGACGAGGTCGGCGGGGGTGCGGGGCATGATGCTTCTTCCTTCGGTGGGTGGTTCGGGCGGGAATCAGGCCGGGTCGGGCACGGGCTCCGCGAGCGCGTCCGGGGCGACGGAACGGCCGGTGACGAAGTACGGGGACCGCCTGGCCCACTTGGCCCAGGCCGCGGCGACGAAGCCGGTCAGCAGGATGACGGCCGGGCACAGGAGCATGAACCAGCCGTTGTCCGGGCTGACCTCGAAGTGGTCGGCGGAGGTGGCGAAGGTCCAGCAGAGGTATCCGCCGAGCGCGAGCAGGACGAGGGCGCTGGTCACGGGGAGCACCACCGCCCGCACCGCCAGGGCCCGGCTCTCCCGGAACGAGCCGCGGAAGCGGGCCGCGGCGGCCAGCGCGGTGAGGGCGTAGTAGAGGGAGACGACGACCCCGATCGCGTTCACGGACGCCAGGATGAGGTCGCCGACCTTCGGGATGACGAGGGAGAGCACGGCGATGGCGGCGGCGATGCAGCCGACCGCGACGGTCCCGGCGGCGGGTGTCCCGTACCGCGGGCTGACCTTGGTCCACAGGGGTCCGAGCGTGCGGTCGCGGCCCATGGCGAACATGCCGCGCACCGTCGGGATCACCCCGGACTGCAGGGAGGCGACGGCGGACAGGGTGAGGGCGATCAGCGGGAGGGCGGCGAGCGGCTGGCCGGCCAGCTGGTTGCCGAAGTAGGTGAGCCCCTGGGCGCCGTGGGCGGTCAGCTCGTCGAGCGACAGGACGCGCTGGAAGGCGAAGGAGCCGAGCAGGAACAGGCCCAGCATCGTGAAGAGTGTGATGAGCCCGGCCTTGGACGCGTCCTGCGGATCCCGGATCTCCTCGGTGACGCTGAAGGTGGACTCGAATCCCCAGAAGCAGAAGACGGAGAGCAGCAGTCCCTGGGCGAGCTGCTCGAAAGACGGGATGGTGAACGGGTTGAGCCAGTCGAGGCTGAAGGGCTGTGAGCCCGCGAACAGGCCGTATCCGCAGAAGCCGAGCAGGACCGCGTACTCGAAGACCAGGAGGTACTTCTGGAACGTGGCGGCCGACCGGAGGCCAGTGACCGCGGTGAAGGTGACGGCGACGAGGACGACGATGCCGAGCGCGGTCGACTGGGCGGTGGAGTCCGGGTCGAGCCGGAGCCCGGACACCTCGTGCAGCCCGGCCTCGCCCGCGAGCTGGAGCAGGGCGGAACCGGTGACCGTCGTGGTGTAGGCGAGGAACACGATCGTGGAGACGATGCCGATCCAGCCGACTAGGAAGCCGAGCCAGGGGCTGAGCGAGCGGCCGGCCCAGACATAGCCGCTGCCCATGTTCGGCTCGACCCGGTTGAGTCGGGAGTAGGCGCCCGCGATGCCCAGGATCGGCAGGAAGGCGAGCAGCATGATGATCGGCAGGTGGAGCCCGACGGCGGTGGCGGTGACGCCGAGTCCGATGCCGATGCTGGTGGTGGCCGCGGTCGACGAGGCCGCGATGGCGAAGCCGTCGACGACGCCGAGGCTCTTGCGCAGGGCAGCGGGTGGCCGGGCCGGTCCGGCTGGTTCCTCGCGGTAGGACGTCACGGTCGCTCCTTCACCGAGGGGCGCTGTTCGGCCCCGATGGCGGCACATCGAACTCCTCGGGGGTTCCGCACGTCAACGGTGTTGTCGTAAGGTGCCGGGCATGGAGGCGAGCGAGCGGGTGGTGCCCGAGGGTGCGCGGCGGCGCAGGCGCCCCACCAAGCAGGGCGTCGTGCTGTCCGAGCAGCTGATCGTGGAGACGGCGCTGCGGCTGATCGGCGAGCACGGGGCGGCGGCGCTCACCGTGCGCCGGCTCGGCGCCGCACTGGGATGCGATCCGAGCGCGCTCTACCGCTACTTCCGGGACACGGACGAGCTGTTGCTGGCGGTGGCCGACGAGCTGATCGGGCGGACGCTGCGCAGTTGGCGGCCGACGGGTGACTGGCGGGCCGATCTGCGGTCATTGGGGCTGCGGATGCACGCGGACTATCTGGCCCACCCGCGGGCGGCGCTGCTGACGTGCGCGCGGGTGACCGGCCGCACGCACGAGATCCGGTCGGTGGAGGCGATCCTCGGGGTGCTGCGGGGCGCCGGTTTCCCGGATGGGGAGGCGGTGCGGATCTACCACGTCTTCGTCGACCAGACGCTGTCGTTCGCGGCGCTGGACGCGTCGACGCTGGCGCTTCCGGAGCGGGCCAGGGCACAGGAGGTGCAGGCCTGGCCGGAGGTCTACGCCCGGCAGCCGGCGGACACGCACCCGAACATCGCGGCGACCGCGCCCGTGCTGGTCGCGGAGATGAGCCGCAGCGGTTATCCGGCGGCGCTGGAGATGATGCTGGCCGCGGCCGCCGCCCGGTTGCAGCACGTCAGGCGGTAGGCGGCGGACGGCAGTCGGGCGCACCACGTCCGGGCGGAAGCCGTCGGACGGGCGCACCACGTCCGGGCGGCAGCCCTCGGACGGGCGCACCACGTCAGGCGGTAGGCGGCAGCCCTCGGACGGGCGCGCCACGTCAGGCGGTAGGCGGCAGCCGGCAGTCGGGCCGGATCAGGGCGCGAGCACGTCCAGTTCGTGCAGGGCGCCCACCGCGATCTCCTTCGTCAGCCGCTCCGCCCCGGCGGCGTCCCCCTCGCGCACCGCTTCGGCGAGCCGGACGTGGAGGGTCACGGCCGCCGGATCGGGGTCCTCGAACATGACCTGGTGGTGGGTGCGTCCCGCGAGGACCTCGGCGACCACGTCGCCCAGGCGCGCGAACATCTCGTTGCCGGAGGCGTTGAGGACGATCCGGTGGAAGGCGATGTCGTGTTCCAGGTACCCCTCCAACTGCTGGCCGCGCGAGGTGGCGACCATGCCGAGGGCCCGTTCGGTGAGCGCGGCGCACTGTTCCGGGGTGGCGTGGCGGGCGGCGAGCGAGGCGGCGACGGGTTCGATCGCCGAGCGCAGGACGGTCAGCGAGCGCAGCTGGCGCGGACGGTCGGCGCCGGCCAGCCGCCACCGGATGACCTGCGGATCGTAGACGTTCCACGCCTCGGTCGGCCGTACGGTCACACCGACGCGGCGCCGGGACTCGACCAGGTGCATGGACTCCAGGACCCGGATCACCTCCCGTACGACCGTGCGGGAGACGTCGAAGCGCTGGGCCAGCTCGTCCGTACGCAGAACCTGGCCGGGCGGATGCTCACCCGCGGCGATCTCCAGCCCCAGGGCGTCCAGCACATGCGTATGCAGCCCCTGGGCAGGTGTGGTCATGGGCCAAGCGTACGGGGGCTGCCCCGGGAGGCCCCGCCGGGAACAAAAAGTACGACGTTTATGTCACACCATCTTGAATAAGTCGTACGTATAGGTTTCAGTAGCGCGACGGACCGATGTCGACGACGACATCGAAGAAGACAGCGAGGCACCGAAATGAGCACCCCCCACGTCATCGTGGTGATGGGCGTCGCAGGGACCGGCAAGACCACGATCGGTCCCCTGCTCGCCGCCGAACTGGGCGTTCCGTACGCCGAGGGCGACGACTTCCATCCCGCGGCGAACATCGCCAAGATGTCGGCCGGTACCCCGCTGGACGATGCGGACCGGTGGCCCTGGCTCGACGCGATCGGGCAGTGGGCGCACGGCCGTGCGGGGCTCGGCGGCGTGGTCAGCAGTTCGGCGCTGAAGCGCGCCTACCGCGACCGGCTGCGCAACGAGGCCCCCGGTGCCGTCTTCCTTCATCTGAGCGGCGACCGGTCGCTCATCGAGGAGCGGATGGCGGGCCGCAAGGGCCACTTCATGCCGACCGCGCTCCTCGACTCGCAGTTCGCCACCCTCCAGCCCCTTGAGGACGACGAGGCCGGCGTCGCCGTGGATGTGTCCGGCACCCCCGAGGAAATCACCCAGCGAGCCGTCGCCGCGTTGCGCCGGCTCGATAACTAAGGATCATCACCGTGACCAGTCTCAGCGTCGAGATGCTGGCAGCGGACGCCGTCGAACCGATCACTTCGGCCGGCAACGCGCAGTTGGGCATCGCCGTCCTGGCGGGCATCGCCGTCATCGTTCTGCTCATCACCAAGCTCAAGATGCACGCGTTCCTCGCGCTCACCATCGGCTCGCTGGCGCTCGGTTCGTTCGCCGGCGCCGCGCCGGCGAAGACGATAGCGAGCTTCACCGCGGGCCTCGGCTCCACCGTCGCGGGTGTCGGCGTCCTCATCGCGCTCGGCGCGATCCTGGGCAAGCTGCTCGCCGACTCCGGCGGCGCGGACCAGATCGTCGACACGATCCTCGCGAGGACGAGCCACCGGGCCATGCCGTGGGCCATGGTCCTGATCGCCTCGATCATCGGTCTGCCGCTGTTCTTCGAGGTCGGGATCGTGCTGATGATCCCGGTGGTGCTCCTCGTCGCCAAGCGCGGCAACTACTCCCTGATGCGGATCGGCATCCCGGCCCTGGCCGGCCTCTCCGTGATGCACGGGCTCATTCCCCCGCACCCCGGACCGCTGGTGGCGATCGACGCCCTCGACGCCAACCTGGGCGTCACGCTGGCCCTCGGTGTCCTGGTCGCGATCCCGACGGTGATCATCGCCGGTCCGGTCTTCTCCCGGTACGCCGCCCGCTGGGTGGACATCAAGGCGCCCGAGAAGATGATCCCGCAGCGCCCGTCCGAGGACCTGGACCGCCGGCCGAGCTTCGGCGCCACCCTGGCGACGATCCTGCTGCCCGTCGTCCTGATGCTGGCCAAGGCCCTCGTCGACATCGTGGTGGACGACCCGGAGCAGGGTCTCCAGCGAGTCACCGATGTGATCGGCTCGCCGCTGATCGCTCTGCTCGCGGCGGTCATCGTGGGCATGTTCACGCTGGGCCGGGCGGCCGGGTTCACCAAGGCCCGGCTCTCCACCACCGTGGAGAAGTCCCTCGCCCCGATCGCCGGAGTGCTGCTCATCGTCGGCGCGGGCGGCGGCTTCAAGCAGACGCTGATCGACGCCGGTGTGGGTCAGATGATCCTGGAGTTCTCCGAGGACTGGTCGATCCCCGCGCTGCTCCTCGGCTGGCTGATCGCCGTGGGCATCAGGCTCGCGACCGGTTCGGCCACGGTGGCCACCATCTCCGCGGCCGGACTGGTCGCCCCGCTGGCCGCCGACATGTCGACCTCGCACGCCGCCCTGCTGGTCCTCGCCGTCGGCGCGGGCTCGCTCTTCTTCAGCCACGTCAACGACGCCGGGTTCTGGCTGGTGAAGGAGTACTTCGGGATGGACGTCGGCCAGACGGTGAAGACCTGGTCGGTGATGGAGACCATCATCTCCGTGGTCTCGCTGGCCTTCATCCTGCTCCTGTCACTGATCCTCTAGGGGCCGCTCCCCCGGCTCCCGCCACAGCGGGTGCTCGCGACGGGCCCACCGGCGCTCGACCGACCCGGTACGCATGCCACGGCGTGCCTCCGGGTCGGCGAGCGCCATCGCCATGTGTCCGCCCAGCACGATGCCGATCGCGAGCGCCAGCCAGTCGTGGACGAACGTCGCGGCGGTCCGCCACACCAGCGGGGCGAGCCCGGTGAACCACATCAGCAGCCCGGTGCCCACCATGACGAGCACCGCGCCCGCGATCCAGGCGGCGTACAGCTTCTGCCCGGCGTTGAACTTCCCGGCCGGGCGGGACTCCGGCCGGTGGTCTCGCCGGCGCACCGCCCGCAGCCACTGCCGGTCGTGCGGCCCGAAACGGTTGAGCCGGCCCAGATCGGCCCGCAGCGACCGCGCGAACAGGCCCGCCAGCAGCGGTACGGGGATCAGCAGCCCGGACCATTCGTGCAGGGTGACCACGAGATGGCGGCGTCCGACGAGTTCGGCGAGCTGCGGTACGTACAGACAGGCCGCCGTCGCCACGCACAGGAGCGTCAGCGCGGCCGTGGTGCGGTGCACCCAGCGCACCGGACCGCTGAAACGCCGTACCCGGCCGCTCGTCTCAGGTGGTGGGGGCATCGTCGCGGCCGTTGGACCGGCCGACCCAGGCGTCGACGTCATATCCGAGCTTCTCCCAGTATCCGGGGCGTACGGAGTCCGTGACGGTGATCCCGGAGAGCCATTTCGCCGACTTGTAGAAGTACATCGGGGCCACGTACAGCCGGACCGGGCCGCCGTGCGAGTGGGACACCGGCCGGTCCTGCATCCGCAGCGCGACCAGCACATCGTCCCGGCGCGCCTGATCGAGGGTCAGGCTCTCGCTGTACGTGCCGTCGAAGCAGGTGAACCGGACCGCCTTCGCCCCGGGCCGGACGCCCGCCGCGTCCAGCAGCGCGGACAGCCGTACGCCCTCGAAGGGTGTCTCGGGAACCCGCCAGCCGGTGACGCACTGGACGTCCCGGACCATACGGGTCTGCTCCATGCGCTTCAGGGCGTCCAGCGTGTACGTGGCCGGGCGGTCGACCAGGCCGTCGACGGTCAGCCGGTAGTCGGTGGCGCTCTTCCTCGGTACGGACGTGGCGACGGAGTAGTAGCGGAAGCCGCCGCCGTTGGGCAGTAGCCCGGTCAGCCCGGTGGGGTCCTTGTCGGAGAGCGCGCCCAGGCCGGACTCCAGGGTCCGTTGCAGTACGGGGGCCGCGACGAGCCCGGCGGCGCCGAGGCCCAGCATCGTCAGGACGAGCCGACGGCCCACGGGAGTGCCGGTACCGTCCGGATCGGGGCCCTGGGCCGCCGGATCCGGCTCCGCGCCGGTAGAGGAACTGTTCACCCCTCGATTCGAGCACTCCGGACCACCCGGCGCCAGGGGCGGGGGCGGTACGTCACCGGCCCGTCAGATTCTGCCCGCCACCGGCGGGCAGCGGATGCCAGACTTGCGCCATGCCGAACCGTGAAGCGCTCAAGCCGTTCCTCCTCGCGTTCCCCGGACCGCTGCGCGACCGGCTGGTCGCCTCGGTGCTCGACGGGCGAAAAGTGTCGACGACCGGACTGTTCGCGGAGTACCAGGTGGAGCGGGAGGATCCGCCGCCCGTGGGCGAGCGGTCCGCGCTGATCGACTCGGACGGCCGGGAGATCGCGGTGCTGGAGATCACGGAGGTGCGGATCCTGCGGCTCGGGGACGTCGATCTCCAGCATGTCCTCGACGAGGGCGAGGGCGACACCTCGGTGGCCGGGTGGCGGGAGGGCCACGAACGGTTCTGGCACAGCGAGGAGATGCGGGACGCGCTCGRCGACCCGGAGTTCACGGTCCACGACGACACGCTGGTCGTGGCGGAACGGTTCCGGGTCGTCGAGCGCATCGGGCCCGGCGCGGCACGCGGCTGAGCGGCCGGCCGGGGCTCACCGCACCTCGGCCTCGTCCCTCCTCTCCGGGCCCGTGCCCTTGACGAGGCCCAGCCGGCGACGGAACGTGAGCAGCCAGGGGTGGCGCTCGTGCAGGTCGGCCGAACGGCGGTCGAGCTCCTGGCCCAGGCGCTCGGCGCGCTTCTCGATGTCCAGCTCGTCCAGGATGCGGTCCACCTCGGCAAGCAGCGCCCCGTGCAGCTGCCACTTCCTGGGGTGTTCCTGGACGGCGGCCAGCAGCATGTCCGCCACCCGGTCGCGGGTCGCCCGGCTGGCGGTGAGCGCGTCGGCGAGCTGTTCCTCGGCCTCCTCGGCGCTGGCGGCCATCGGAGTGGTGATGAGTACCGAGAAGCTTTCGATGGCCCCCGCCATCTGTTCGAACAGTTCCGTGATGTGGGCGGCGACCTCGGTGGGGAACAGAGGTTCGTCGCCCCGGTCCTTGGCGAGGTCGGTCAGCGTCCGGGACAGCACCCGCACGACGACCGCGCAGATCTCCAGCGTGTCCAGACCGGTGCGCAGCACCACGCGGTGAAGCAGCCCCTGCCGCACCCGCGGGTTGTACATGAGGCTTTCCTCGGCCTGCCGCAGGGAGGCGTCCACCTCGACGATGTCGTGGTCGAGACGACGGGCCCGGTGCAGCCGCTCGGCCGCCTCCGCGACGGTGACCGGACGGGCGAGGGCGCTGCCGAGGTCGCGGAACATCTGCCCCATCTCACGGGCCAGTCCGTCGATGGACGCCCCCGCGGACTGCACCCAGACGGGCGGGGCGAACAGCAGGTTGAACAGCAGGCCCACACCGGCGCCGATGAGTGTCTCGTACACGCGCTCCCACGCCATGCTGGACCGCGCGGTTTGCGAGGTGACGCCGAGGACGAGCATGGCGCTGATCGCCACCTCGGGGACGAACTCGTCGACGCGGACCAGTCTGCCGATGATCAGCGCTGTGAAGATGGTCAGTCCCAGGCTCCACCAGGAAATGCCGACCAGGGCGCTGAAGCCGCTCGCGATGAGGACGCCGACGATGACAGACACCACACGCTTGACCGACATGTTGACGGTGGCGTAGAGGGTCACCTGGACGACGAGCAGCGCGGTCAGCGGTGCGGTCAGCGGGGCGGGCTCGGTCAGTGTCGCGGTCGCCACGGCATAGGCGATCACCGCGGCGCCCGTGGAACGCAGGGTCTGCGCGGCCACGGGCTCGGTGGTGCGCCGGACGAGGTTGATGACGGGTTCGGCTACTCCTGGCATCTTCTTCCCTTGCCCGGATCCGGCGCTTCGGCACGGTTCCGGGCCCGGAACCCCACCGGACGGACGCGGGCGGCGCCGTAGGCGGCCCCGCCGCCGGCCGCCCTATCCGACCGCCTCCGCGGCCGCGCGGCCCGCCGCCCGGCCGGAGAAGATGCAGCCGCCGAGGAAGGTGCCTTCCAGGGAGCGGTAGCCGTGCACCCCGCCGCCGCCGAACCCGGCCGCCTCGCCGGCCGCGTACACCCCGGGCAGCGGGCTGCCGTCGGCCGTGAGGACCCGGGAGGACAGGTCCGTCTCCAGTCCGCCCAGCGACTTGCGGGTCAGGATGTTGAGCCGTACGGCGATCAGCGGTCCGGCCTTGGGGTCGAGGATGCGGTGCGGGGCCGCCGTACGGATGAGCTTGTCGCCGAGGTAGGTGCGGGCTCCCCTGATCGCGGTGATCTGGAGGTCCTTGGTGAAGGGGTTGGCGATCTCCCGGTCGCGGGCGGTGATCTCGCGGCGCAGGTCGTCCTCGTCGATGAGCGCTTCGCCGGTGAGCGCGTTCATGCCGCGGACGAGGGCGCCGAGGTCCTTCTCGACGACGAAGTCCACGCCGTTGTCCATGAACGCCTTCACCGGTCCGGGCACGTCCGCGCGGGCCCGGCCGATCACGTCGCGGACGGACTTGCCGGTCAGGTCGGGGTTCTGCTCGGAGCCGGAGAGCGCGAACTCCTTGCCGATGATCTTCTGGTCCAGGACGAACCAGGTGTAGTCGTGGCCGCTGCGCATGATGTGTTCGAGGGTGCCGAGCGTGTCGAATCCGGGGAACAGCGGGACGGGCAGCCGCTTGCCGCGGGCGTCCAGCCAGAGCGAGGACGGGCCGGGCAGGATCCGGATGCCGTGTTTGGCCCAGATCGGGTTCCAGTTCTCGATGCCCTCGGTGTAGTGCCACATCCGGTCGCGGTTGATGTGGTGGGCACCCGCGTCCTCGGTGATGCCGAGCATCAGCCCGTCGACATGGGCGGGGACGCCGGAGAGCATCTTCTGCGGCGGGGTGCCGAGCCGCTCGGGCCACTGTTTGCGTACGAGGTCGTGGTTGCCGCCGATGCCGCCGGAGGTGACGATCACCGCCTGGGCCCTGAGCTCGAAGGTGCCGGCCGTCCCCCGGCTGCTCGCGGTGCCGCGGGCCGCGTCGCTGGGCTCCAGGATCTCGCCGCTCACGGTGTCGACGGTGCCACCGGTGCGGCCGAGGCCGGTGACACGGTGGCGGAAGCGGAAGGTGACGAGCCCCTTGGCGACGCCCTCGCGCACCCGGCGCTCGAAGGGGGCGACGACGCCGGGGCCGGTGCCCCAGGTGATGTGGAAGCGGGGGACGGAGTTGCCGTGGCCGTTCGCGTCGTAGCCGCCGCGCTCGGCCCAGCCGACGACGGGGAAGAACCGCATGCCCTGCCGGTGCAGCCAGGAGCGCTTCTCACCGGCCGCGAAGTCGACGTACGCCTCGGCCCACTTCTTCGGCCAGTGGTCCTCCTCGCGGTCGAAGCCGGCCGTGCCGAACCAGTCCTGGAGGGCCAGCTCCTGGCTGTCCTTGATCCGCATCCGGCGCTGTTCGGGCGAGTCGACGAGGAAGAGACCGCCGAAGGACCAGTGGGCCTGGCCGCCGAGCGACTGTTCGGGTTCCTGGTCGAGCAGAATGACCGAACGGCCCGCGTCGACCAGTTCCGCGGTGGCGACGAGCCCCGCGAGTCCTGCCCCGATCACGATCACATCAGCGTCGTACGCCATGGGTTCCATCCTTGTCGGGGTGACCGGGCCGCGGTCCGGCGGAACGACCGCACGTCATCCGTGCGGCCGCTCGCGAAGTTACTCGTGCGTCAGATCTTCGGTACCGGCCGTCCCGGCGTCAACCGCCCGGTCGGCGGCGCTTCGGCCGCCGATGCCGTTCCCAGGCGCTATCGTCGACACAAATCACCCTCTTACGGCCTGACTCGGGGTGGGGAAGCGTGTCGGTGCTGGTCATCGTGCTCTCCGTGAGCGCCGCCTGCTGCCTGGGGTTCGGCTTCGTGCTGCAACAGGCCGCCGCCCGCCATGCCCCGAAGAGCGACTACCTCTCGCCCCGGCTGCTGCTGGACCTGATGCGGGTGCGCAGTTGGCTGGCCGGCATCGGACTCATGGTCTGCGGCATGGTGCTGGGCGCGCTGGCGCTGGGCAAGGGCGAGGTCTCCGTCGTCGAACCGCTCCTGGCCACCAATCTGCTCTTCGCGATGGCCCTGTCCCGTCACCGCACCGGYCAGCGGCTGGGCCGCGGTCAGTGCCGGGAGGGACATCCGCAGCGGGCCCGTCTCGAACGCGCTCTGTACGAGGATCAGCCCCGTCACCCCCAGGACCAGCACGGCGTACGGCTGCCAGCCGGTGACGAGCGCCGCCCAGCCGCCGTCCGAGAGGCGCTGCCCGCTGACCCGGGTCAGGGCGTCCTGGAGTCCGTACAGCAGTCCCGCCGCCACCGCGAGCAGCGCGGGCGACACCCCCGACCGCGC
>NZ_RDBK01000050.1 GCF_008042275.1 Streptomyces sp. OR43
ACTTGTAGCAGGCGCCGTTGTCGGTCAGGACCCGTTCGACGGTGATCCCGACGCCGGCGAAGTAGGCTTGTGCCCGTGTCCAGAAGGCGGTGGCGGTTTCCTTCTTCTCGTCCGTGTGGATCTCGCTGTAGGCGAGGCGGGAGTGGTCGTCGACGGCGGTGTGGATGTAGCTGTAGCCGGCCCCGGAGCGGGTCTTGCGGCCTGCCTGGCGGCCCAGGGCCTTGTGGCCGCCGCCGTCGACGACCACTCCCGCCTCGCCTACAGCGAGATCCACACGGACGAGAAGAAGGAAACCGCCACCGCCTTCTGGACACGGGCACAAGCCTACTTCGCCGGCGTCGGGATCACCGTCGAACGGGTCCTGACCGACAACGGCGCCTGCTACAAGTCCTACCTCTGGCGCGAGACCCTGACGGCGGCCGGGATCACCCACAAGCGAACCCGGCCCTACCGGCCACAGACCAACGGCAAGGTCGAACGCCTCAACCGCACCCTGCTCGACGAATGGGCCTACGCAAAGCCCTACCGATCAGAACAGGAACGACGCGACGCCTTCCCCTACTGGCTCCACTCCTACAATCACCACCGCGGCCACACCGCGCTCGCCGGCAAACCACCCGCCAGCCGCGTCCCCAACCTCACAGGGC
>NZ_RDBK01000051.1 GCF_008042275.1 Streptomyces sp. OR43
GTCGGGGGCGGTGTGCCCCCGTGGGGTCGCGGGGCCGGAGGCCGGCCCCGCGACCGTGGATCAGCGGCCGAGCATCGCCTGCGCCGCCTTCTGCGCGGCGTCGAGTGCGTCCTGCGGGCTCTTCTTGCCGAGCAGCGCCGCCTGGATCTCCGGCGCGAGCATGCCCTGCACCTCACGGGCCTTGTCCTGCAGCGGGCCCACGTCCATGCTCGGCAGCGTGGCGCCGACCGCGGTCTGGAGCGCGTCTCCGGGGTACAGATCACCGCCGGACTCACGGGCCGGGAAGTAGCCCGCGGCCTTCTGCAGCCCGGCCGCGTTCTTCGACTCGGCGACGAAGTTCAGCCAGTCCCCGGTGTTCTTCTTGTCGGCGCCCTTGAGCATCGAGAGCGCGCCCACGGTGCCGTAGCCGACCGAGGCGGTCTCCTTCAGCGGCGGCCGGACGACGATGTTCTCCTTGCCCCAGAACGGCTCGACGTCCGCCGTGGTGTTCTGCCAGGTGCACGCGACCTTGCCCTTGGCCGTCGGGGTCTGCTCCAGCTTGGGCGTGGTCGTGACCAGGTCCTTGTCGGTGTAGCCGCCGTCGACCAGCTTCTTCAGATACGTGAGTGCCTTGACGCCGGCCGCGTCGTTGAAGGTGACGTTCTTGCCGTCCTCGGAGAAGACGTCGCCGCCCGCCTGCCACAGCAGCGGGTAGAACGTCATGTTCAGCGTCTGCTGGGTGTCGCCGCTGTAGCTGGTGGCGTAGTAGCCCTTCTTCTTCAGCTTCGGGGCCAGCGCCTCCAGGTCCGCCCAGCTCGTCGGATAGCTCTTCTCACCGACGGCGGCGAAGACGCGCTTGTCGCAGATCAGCGGGTTGGCGCTGGTCAGGATCGGGGTGGCGAGCGCCTTGCCGTCGACCGTGACGGACTTCAGCGCGAAGTCGGTGTAGTCGGACTTGGCGTCGGCCGGCATGTAGTCGTCGGCCGGCACGATGCTCTTGGCGTACTTCGGGAGCTGGTCCGGGATCAGATAGACGGCGTCCGGGCCCTTGCCCGAGGCGATGGCCGTGGCCAGCGCGGTGTCGCGGTTGGCCCACGGGAAGGTCTCCACCTTCACCGTGACGCCCGCGTGCTCCTTCTCGAACGCCTTGACGAGGCCGTCCCAGTACGCCTTGTTCTTCGCCTCGTCGAAGATGACCGGGTAGGTCCACATGGTGACGGTGTTGCCGTCGTCGCCGCTGCCGGAACAGCCGGCCAGCACACCGGCGGCGAGGGCGGTCGCCAGGACGGGGGCGGCCAGGGCGCGGACTCTGGAACGGCGGGTGAGAAGACGGGACATGAGGAGGTCCTCCGAGGACGTGAGGGCGGAAAGAGAGGAAGTCACTGAGCCGGGACCGTCTGGACGGTGCCGGTGTGCCGGGCACGTTCGGCGGCGAACGCCGCGAGATGGCTGCCGAGCGAGGTGGCGGGGCCGGAGCGGACGGCCCCGGCGTCCCCGGTGGCGACGGCGGTGACGAACGCCTCGACGAGCGCGGCGTCCCCGCCGCCGTGCCCGTCGGCCGCGTTCGAACCGGACGCCCCGAGTTCGTGGACGGTGGACTCGCCGGTCCGGAAGTCCTGCACGGTGACCCGCTCACCGTCACCGATGAGCCAGCCGTGCGAACCGAAGATCCGGGTCTGCCGGTGCGTCTGCTCGGTGAACGCGACCATCTGGAAGGTCGCGGTCACCCCGTCCGTGAGCTGCATCGCGAGGACCTGGTGATCGACCACGTCGTTGTCGCTCCGGTACGCGCAGACCCCGTACGGGCCCTCGCGCAGCGCCTGGACGAGCCCGGCCTCGTCGGTCGCCTCGGTGACATGGGTGACCGGCCAGACCGCGCCCTTCTCACGCAGCGTCGGCATGTACAGCTTCAGCGCGCTGTACGGGCAGCCGGACTCGACCGCACAGTCCAGGCAGCGGTCCGCGGACCCGGCCGGGGCGTTCTCGGGCCGGAAGTGCTTCAGCCCGCCGAATCCGGTGACCTGCTCGATCCGGCCGCCCATGACGTACGTGATCCAGTCCAGGTCGTGGCAGGACTTGGCGAGCAGCATCGGGGACGAGTCCTTCTCGCTGCGCCACGGACCGCGTACGTAGCTGTGGGCGTAGTGCCACCAGCCGACCGGTTCCAGATGGTCGATCGAGACCAGCTGCCCGAGCACACCGGAGTCCACGGCCTCCTTCACCAGGTCGGTGTACGGGGTGTACCGCATGACGTGGCACACCGCGAACAGCACCCCGGCCCGCTGTACCCCCTCGACGATCCGGCGGGTCTCCTCCTCGGTCGGGGCGAGCGGCTTCTCGGCGAGGATCGCGTAACCGGCCTCCGCCAGGGCCAGCACCGGCTCCACGTGGAAGCGGTCCTGGGTGGCGACGATCACGGCGTCCGCGATCCGGTTCTCGACGAGCGGCCGCCAGTCGTCGAACTCGACGGGCGCACCGGCGGCGGCGCGTGCGGCGGGGCGCGGGTCGGCGACGGCGACGAGCTCGGCGCGCTCGGGGTGCGCCTTGATCCACTCGGCGTACGTCAGACCGCGGTTGCCGGCGCCGACGAGGGCGACCCGTACGGGCCGGCCGGTGATCGGGGTATGCGTGGACACGGGGAATCCCTGGTGCTCGATGGGCGGTTGGGCCAGATGGTCAGAAGCGGAGCGTGGCCGCCGTATGGGCGACACGGTCGCTCTCGTCGGGCAGTGCGGTGCGCTCGGTGCCGTCCTCGACGCAGCCGGTGTGCAGCAGATGGCTGTCTCCGCCGAACCCGGCCGGCCGCAGTTCGAGCCGGCCGCCGGTGAAGGTGGAGCCGGTGGCCCGGTAGCGGTTGACACCGTCGGTGACCCGCACATGGGCGGTGCCCTCGGGCGCGGTCGAGTCGAGGCCGCTGAGCTGCCAGTCGACGGTGCGCCCGGAGCCGGTACGGGCGAGCAGGGCGCCGTCCTTGTTGGTGCCGGACAGCCGTGTGCCGTCGACGCGCAGGCGCTGGTTCTTCGCCGAGGTCAGCTTGAGCCCGCTGTCGCGCAGTTCGCCGCCGAGCACGGTGATGTCGCTGTGGGCGAGCGAGACGGGGGCGCTGTCCTTCGATCCGGTCAGCGTGCACTGGTCGAGGACGAGCGGCCCGGTGCCGTTGAACACCGCGCCGTCCACGCCCTTCAGCGTGGAGCGCTGAAGGGTGAGCGGCACGGTGACACTGGCCTGGGTGACCTCCGCCCCCGCCGCGAACGCGAACGAGGAGTCCGCGATCACATTGGGGCGGGCGGAGAGGTCCGAGGACCGGGAGACGATCAGCGGACCCGTGGCCGTACAGCCACGCAGCTGCACACCGTCCGCGTTGACCCAGAGCATTCCGGAGCCGGCCAGGGACTCCTTGCCGATGACCAGGACGTCTTCCAGCGTCAGATCGGTGATCTTGACGCGGGCGACGAACCAGGAGCAGGCGTGGCGCCGCACGGTGATCCGCTTGGCTCTGCCGCCCCAGGCCGCGCCCGAGTTGGCGAACGTCATCAGACCGGAGTTGCCGGTGTAGACGAGGTCGTGCTCGAACTGGCCGTGCGTCACGAACGGGCCCTCGTCGTCACCGTCGCCGTGACAGTTGGTGACGTAGCAGTAGGCGGAGGCCGTGAAGTCGTTGAGGTGACGGGCGTTGGAGGTGTGACAGTCCTCCACGTGCCCGTACAGGCAGTAGATCTGCTGGGTGAGATAGCCCGCGCCGCCGTAGGTGACGGACTTCGGGTTGGTGAGCGAGCACTGTTCGGTGCGGAAGTACGTGCACCAGCGGCGCATCACCACCGGCCAGAACGTGCCCACGGCCTCGATGCCCGAGACGTCGCAGCGCACCGCGTACTCGTACGCGACCGGGTGCGAGCCGGTCATCTCGTCCTCGCCCCAGCCCTCGAAGACCATGTTGCGGACGTGGGCACGGTCGACGGGCTCGACCCGGGTCCAGGTGAGGGTGCGCCCGGCCGCCAGGTCCCAGCCGATCTGGTAGTTGACCCGGATGTGCGCCGGATCGACGACATCGGTGACCTGGACCAGGCGCTGGATCTCCTTCTCGTACTTCCCCGCCAGGGCGTCGGTCTCCACGGCCCACCACTGGCCCACGGCGAACTTCGAGGCGTCACCGACCTCGAAGAGATCCGAGAGGTCCGGCATCGCGGCGCTCAGGCTGTGTGTGACGGTGGTGTCGGTGGGGGTGCCGCGGAAGGAGAGGACGGCGCCGAAGGGGTTGTCGTGGGTGTTCTTCTCGATGCCGGTGGTGTGGAGGTGGTGGCCGCCGAAGTCGAGTTCGATGTTCGAGCGGTCGAAGAGGTGGCGTCGGGTGARGAGGAGGTCGGTGTGGGCTTCGATGCGGTGGACGTCGGGGTCGTTGACGAGGGCGTCGAGGGCGTTGTCGGCGGGGGTGCTGGTGTCGAAGTGGCCGAAGGTGCGGAARTCGAGGGTTCCGGTGTGGAGTTGGTGCCAGCGTCCGGTCTTCGTGGGTGTGGTGGGGGCGATGACGGTGCCGCCGTTGTGCGGGGCSGTGGAGGTGCGGTTCCAGCGCAGGGCCATGGTGCCGCCGTCGCCGGGGGTGCGGTAGCCGGCGACGATGGCCTGGGTGCCGTCGGTGAGGGGGTGGGTGTTCAGGGCGCGCAGTGCGGTGACCGTGTCCAGGCGCAGGACGTTTCCGGTGCGGTCGGGTGCGGCCTGCGCGGGGCCGGTGGCCACGGCCGAACCGGCCACGACCAGACCGGCCAGACCCGAAGCCCGCAGAAGATTCCGGCGGGAGGACGCGGGGGTGCTGTGGTGCGGAACGCTCATGCGGACTTCGCCTTCCGAGAAGTGCGACGAGTGAGGGAGCGTTCCTGCGGTGGACTGCCATGAGGCGGATGGCTGAAAAGGGTTCGGTCCTCGGGTGTTCACGGCGCGGTGGGCAGGCGCCGGAAGCGGACCGGAAGGGGTAAATCATCGGTGACGGTGGAAAGTCACCTCGGTTGGCAGGGAACCTACGGCGGGTGAAGCCGATCGGTCAAGACCCGAATCCGTCGGAATGCGACGCGTCGGCATCCTGGGCGTCGGGCTCCGGGTCCTCGGCCCAGCCCAGCGAGACACTGATCCGGCGGGCCGCGTCGCGGACCTGGCCGCCCAGTTCCTGGTAGCGCCAGGCCGGCAGACCGAGCTTGAGACCGGTGATGGAGACGGCCCCGGCGCACACCGACCGGTCGTCGAAGACCGGCGCCCCGATGCAGATGATGCCCTCGGCGTCCTCCTCGTCGTCCAGGGCGTAGCCGACCCGGGCGATGTCGCGCAGATGGGACAGGAACGTCGCCGGATCGGTGATGGTGCGGGAGGTGCGCCGGGGCAGCCCGAACCGTTCGACGACCGAGGCGGCCTCGCCCTGCGGCATCGCGGAGAGCAGCGCCTTGCCCAGGCCCGTGCAGTGCGGCAGTTCGCGCTGGCCCATCCGCAGATCGAGCCGGACGCGCTGGTCGAGCTCGACCTGGTCCACCACGACCGCGTGGCCGTCCTCGGGCACGGCGAGCCGGGACGCCATGCCGGTGGCCCGGGTGAGATCGCGCAGAACGGGATGGGCGACGCCGCGCAGGGAGACCTGGGACCTGGCGCGGTCGCCGAGCCGGGCCAGGCTCATGCCCAGCCGGTAGCGGCGGTTCATGCCCTCGCCGTCGTCCGAGACGAGTCCGTAGGCGCGCAGGGTCTGGAGCATGCCGAAGGCGGCGCTCTTGGAGATGGAGCAGGCCTGGCCGACTTCCGTGACGCTCAGGCCGTTTCCCTGCGAGGGAGCGGCGAGCGCTTCGAGGATGTCCGCTGCCCTGGCCACGCTCTTGACCCAGTACTTCGGCTCTTCTGGGGCAGCACTGTTCGTCATAGCAGAACAGGGTAGTGGATCCGGGCGCGCGGAGGGCACCTCCGATTCGCGCAACCCGCACCTTTCCGGCCTTGGCGGGCCGGAAGGGGGTTGACCGGTTTTCGGGGCGGACGTAATATCCAGGCACTGTTCTGCTCTACAGAACAGTGTTCTGAAAAAGCGAGACGCATCACCAAGCACCACGGATCACCCTCTTCCTGCGGCGACTGCCGGGCGGATGGCGCCAGGGACTCACGGGCCGGGCAGGGCCCGAGACAACCGACGACTCTCGACGCAAGGAGCAAGCACCATGAGTTCAGGCCCGGCAGGCAACGAATCCGGAGCCCGACTCGCCGAGCGCGCCCGCCAGGTCGTACCCGGCGGCGTGAACAGCGGTCAGCGCAGCGTTCCCGGACTGACGGACCTGGTCGTCACCGGGACCCACGGCGCACGGTTCCGTACCGCCGACGGACGCGAGTACACCGACTTCCACTCGGCGTTCGGCCCGCCGCTGCTCGGCCACAACGACCCGGACGTGGCCCGCGCCACCGCCGAGGCCGGCGCGACGCTGGGCCACATGGGTGTCGGCGTCACCGAGGGCGAGGTCCTTCTCGCCGAGCAGCTCGCCGAGCTGATTCCCTCGATCGAGAAGGTCCTGCTCACCAGCACCGGCAGCGAGGCCACGTTCCACGCGCTGCGCGTCTCCCGCGCCGCCACCGGCCGCCGCCTGGTCGTCAAGTTCCAGGGCTGCTACCACGGCTGGCACGACGCGGTCAGCCTCAACGTCATCTCCGAGCCTTCGAAGGTCGGCGGCCACGACCCGATCTCGACCGGCATCCTTCCCGAGGTCCTCGAAGCCACCCTCGTCCTGCCGTTCAACGACAGCGAGGCCGTTCGCCGCACCTTCGCCGAACACGGCTCCGACATCGCCGCCGTCATCGTCGAACCCGTC
The DNA here is from genome assembly GCF_008042275.1 of Streptomyces sp. OR43. Lineage (GTDB taxonomy): Bacteria > Actinomycetota > Actinomycetes > Streptomycetales > Streptomycetaceae > Streptomyces. The sequence goes on from NZ_RDBK01000051.1 coordinate 6,804, forward strand.
CCGCACAACGTCGGCGCGCTGCTCCCGTACCAGGAGTTCCTCACCACGCTGCGCGACGAGACCACGAAGGCGGGCAGTGTCCTGATCTTCGACGAGGTCATCACCGGCTTCCGCCACAGCATCGGCGGCTGGCAGCAGATCTCCGGGGTCACGCCCGACCTCACCACCCTCGGCAAGGCCATCGCCAACGGCGCCCCCGTCGGGGCGATCGGCGGCCGGGCCGACCTGATGGACCTCTTCTCCACGCGCCCCGGCGCGCCCGCCTTCTTCGCCGGCACGTACAACGGCCACCCGTCCGTCGTCGCCGCCGCCCTCGCCACGCTGCGCAAGCTCCGCGAGGAACCGGTCCACGACCACGTCTTCCGGCTCGGCGACCGCGTCCGCACCGAACTGACCGGCCTGTACGAGCGCCTGGGCGTGCCCGCCGTCGTCACCGGCTACGGCTCCGTCTTCGTCAGTTACTTCATGCCGGGCGAGGCCCCCCGTACGTACGCGGACCTGCTGAACAACGACGCGTCGATGTTCGTCGGCTACCGCCGCAAACTCCTGGACCACGGCCTGTTCGAGCTCCCGCTCAACCTCAAGCGCAGCCACATCAGCTACGCGCACACCGACGCCGACGTGGACCGGCTGATCGAGGGCACCGAGGCCGCGGTCAAGGCCGTCCTCGCCGACGGCGGCGCCCGCGACCTGGAGAACACCTCGACCATGGGCGGAGCGACCCGCTGATGCTGACCGTCACCCGCACCCGCCCCGCCGGCCCCGCCGGACGGATCACCCGTGTCGAGACCCTGATGCTCGGCACCTCCTGGCGCGACTTCGGCTATGTCCGGGTCCACACCGACGAGGGCCTGACCGGCATCGGCGAGATCACCCACCCGTACCGGGTGAGCGAGGTCTGCGCCCTCACCGAGGCCATCGCCGCACGTCACCTGATCGGCGCCGACCCCTTCGACATCGAGGAGCTGTGGCTCCGCGTCTACCAGGGCGACTTCCTGCGCGGCGGCGACATGGGCGGCATCGCCCTGTCCGGCCTCGACCAGGCGATGTACGACCTGATGGGCAAGGCGCTCGGCGTCCCCGCCTACCGGCTGACCGGCGGCGCCTGCCGCGACGACGTCCGCGTCTACGCCAACGGCTGGTACACCGGCGAACGAGAGCCCGAGATCTTTGCCGCCAAGGCCAGGGAGACCGTGGCCAAGGGCTACTCCGCCCTCAAGTTCGACCCCTTCGGCCCCGGGCTGCACGAGCTGGAGCGCGCCGAACTGCGCCGCTCCCTCGACCTCGTCGCCGCGGTCCGCGAGGCGATCGGCCCCGACATCGACCTCTTCATCGAGGGCCACGCCCGCTTCGCCATGCCGACCGCCGCCCGTCTCGTCCGTGAACTGGAGCCGTTCGACATCGGCTGGTTCGAGGAGCCGATGCCCTGGACCCACATCGAGCGGTACGCGGAACTGCGGCAGCGCGCCGCGTTCCCGATCTCCGGCGGCGAGCACTTCCACAACCGCTACGAGTACAAGCAGCTCTTCGCCACGAACGCCGTCGACATCATCCAGCCCGACCTCTCCATGGCCGGCGGCTTCACCGAGGTCAGGAAGCTGGCCGCGATCGCGGACACCCACGGCATGCTCGTGGCCCCGCACAACTCCAACTCCCCGCTCTGCACCACAGTCTCGGTGCACGCGGCGCTCGGAATCCCCAACTTCAAGATCCTCGAAACCTTCGACGGGCTCCTGGAGCCGTTCGTCTTCGACGCGCTCAAGGGCACCCTCCCGATGGAGGACGGCCGCATCGGTCTGCCGACCGCTCCGGGGCTCGGCGTCGAACTCGTCGACGAGGTCTTCGAGGAACACCCGCCCAGCCACCGCTTCTGGAACATGTTCGCGGACGGCTGGGAGAAGCGGAACCGCACATGATCACCGATGTCCACTCCCATCTCTTCCGGCACAGCCACGACTTCACCGACCCGTTCAGCTCCGACTCCGCCCGCGCCCACGCGGGCGAGGTCGACCTCACGGTGAAGTGGGAGGACTACGCGGCCACCGCACCCGAGTCCACCCGCACGATCGTCGTCGGCGGCAAGGCGCGCCGCAGCGGCCTCTGGGTCGACGACGCCGCCGTGGCCGCGTACGCCGGAGAACACCCCGACCGGCTGATCGGCTACCTGGCGCTCGACCCCACCCAGCCCGGCTGGCAGGAGGAGATGCGCTACGGCCACCAGGAGCTGGGCCTGCGTGGCATCAAACTGATGCCGATGTACGCGGGTTTCGACCCGGCAGCCGAGGAGTACGACGAGCTGTACACGTACGCCGAACGGCACGGGCTGCCGCTCCTGGTGCACACGGGCACGACGTTCGTCTCCAGCGCGCCGCTGGAGTGGGCGATGCCCCGGCACCTGGACGCCGTCGCCATCCGCCACCCGGAACTGCGGATGGTCCTCGCCCACCTCGGCCACCCGTTCGAGGGCGAGTGCATCGCGGTCATCCGCAAGCACCCGCATGTGTACGCCGACCTCAGCGCCCTGCACTACCGGCCCTTCCAGCTCTGGCACAGCCTCCGGCTGGTGCAGGACTACGGGGTCTTCCACAAGGTGCTGTTCGGCAGCGACTACCCGTTCACGACGGTCGACGACTCCGTGAAGGGGCTCCGGGAGATCGCCCGGATCCCCGGTATCCCCGGACTGCCGCCGCTCGACGCGGACGCGGTGGAGGAGATCATCCACCGGCCCTCGCTCGATCTGCTGGGCCTGAACGGCTGATCGGCTGAACGGCCCTGGTCGGCTGACCGGCCCTGAACGGGCCGTTCCCCACAGCCTGCGGACCCGGCGCCCGGTGCCGCCCCCCGGCCCGGTTGCCGGTCCGCAGCCGAGCCGCCGCGCTCCCACCCTGTTGTGTCCCTGCGCGGCGGCCCACCACCCTCCTGCCTCGCCCCCTCCCGAAGGAATCCCGCGATGACCGCAGCCGTCCCGCCCCGCGGCACCGACCGCTTCGACCTCACCGGCCGCACCGCGGTCGTCACCGGGGCCGCCCGGGGCCTGGGCCGGTCCTTCGCCGTCGGGCTCGCCGAGGCGGGCGCGGACCTGGTACTGGTCGACCTGCCCGGGGCCGAGGGCGTCGCCGAGACCGCCGCGGCGATCGAGGCGCTCGGCCGACGCTGCCGTGTGTACGGGCAGGACCTCGCGGACACCGAGGCGCTGGCCGGCTTCGCCGACACCGTGCGCGCCGAGGCCGGACCGCTGCACATCCTGGTCAACAACGCGGGCACGGCGGCCCTGGAACGCTTCAACGAGATCACCCCGGCCGGCTGGTCCCGCATCATGCGGGTCAACGTGGACGCCGTCTTCTTCCTCAGCCAGCGGATCGCCGAGCACATGACGGCCGACGCCGTCCCCGGCCGCATCGTCACCATCACCTCGAAGAACGCACTGGTGGCAGAGGCCGGTCTGGCCCACTACAACGCCTCCAAGGCCGCCGCCCAACTGCTCACGGAGACACTGGCCATCGAGCTCGCCCCGCACGGCATCACCGCCAACACCCTGGCCCCCGGCATGGTCGAGACCCCCATCGACGGCGAGTTCCCCTTCGACCGGGAGGCCTTCGAGTCCGCGTACCGCGAGCGCATCCCGCTCGGCAGGTACGCGCAAGCCGACGAATGCGTGGGCGCGCTGCTGCTGCTCGCCTCGGACGCCGGGGCGTATCTCACGGGCACGCGCCTCGTCGTCGACGGGGGAGTGCTGGCGGACCAGATGCCGCGGATGCGCTTCATGCCGCCGTACCGCACCACGCTCTGACCGCGACCGGCCCGCGGCCGGATCCCACCGCGCACGCATCGCCTCCCACCGCGCACGCATCGACAACGCGAGGAGCACCTCCGTCATGTCCGTCCATGCTTCGCCCGCTGCCTCATCCGCCGCTTCGTCTTCTGCCTCGTCCCGCCGGAATCTTCTGCGGGCTTCGGGTCTGGCCGGTCTGGTCGTGGCCGGTTCGGCCGTGGCCACCGGCCCCGCGCAGGCCGCACCCGACCGCACCGGAAACGTCCTGCGCCTGGACACGGTCACCGCACTGCGCGCCCTGAACACCCACCCCCTCACCGACGGCACCCAGGCCATCGTCGCCGGCTACCGCACCCCCGGCGACGGCGGCACCATGGCCCTGCGCTGGAACCGCACCTCCACSGCCCCGCACAACGGCGGCACCGTCATCGCCCCCACCACACCCACGAAGACCGGACGCTGGCAC
>NZ_RDBK01000052.1 GCF_008042275.1 Streptomyces sp. OR43
GCTCCGGAACGCCGGCGGCCTTCGCGAGGACGGACTCACGAAGGTAGTCCAGGAAGGTCAGCAGGGTGGTCTTCTCGTCGGTGTTCAGGCCTGGTGGCCGTAGATCGGGCCGGGGCGGCGCCGGCGCTGGCCCGGGAGCACGCCGGGGCGCTGGCCGGGCGGACGGTCGTGGACTGCACGAACCCGCTCTCTCCCGGGCCCGGCGGGGTGATGCTGACGACCGGCGCCGGAGAGAGCGTGGCCGGTCTGATCGGCGCTGCGGCGCCGGGCGCCCATGTGGTGAAGGCCTTCAACCTGGCCCACGTGAGCATGTGGAACCACCCGGCGGGCGCCTTCGGCCCGATCCCGCCCGCCGTGCCGTTCTGCGCGGACGACGCGGGGGCTGCCGGGCACGTCACGGAGCTGATCACCGGAATGGGGTGGAGCCCGATGCCGGCGGGCGGGCTGGACCGGGCAGCGTACGTGGAGGCCACGGCCGCGTTCGTGATCGGCGTGTGGTGGGCGGGCGGCTCACCCGCCCTGGCCTTCCCGGAGGCCCCGGGAGCCGACTGAGGGCCGGCGGTGACCAACTACGGTTCCGCCATGACGACTTCGACGCCCCGGCCCGATCTACGGCCACCAGGCCTGAACACCGACGAGAAGACCACCCTGCTGACCTTCCTGGACTACCTTCGTGAGTCCGTCCTCGCGAAGGCCGCCGGCGTTCCGGAGCCGGCGGTCCGCACGGCCGGTGTGCCGTCCGGGACCAGCCTGCTCCAGTTGCTCAAGCACCTGACGGCCACCGAGCTCAACTGGTTCGTCTGGGCCTACACCGGCGCCGGGCACGAGCCCTGGGACGACGAGGGTGCGGTGTCCGCCGACGACACCGCGCCGGATGTGGCGGCCGCCTATCGTGCGGCGATCGCCCGGGCGAACGAGGCCGTCCTCGCCTGCACCGACCTGGACCGGCCCGGGGCCCGCTCGCTGCGCGAGACCCCGCCGCCGTCGATGCGCTGGGTGCTGGTCCACATGATCGAGGAGACCGCCCGGCACGCCGGTCACGCGGACATCCTGCGCGAGCAGATCGACGGCTCGGTCGGGCGGTGACGCGAGTGCGGTGAATCGGGTCAGTCGCGGCTTCGGGGGTGCGGGGGTGCGGGGCCTAGGGAACACCTCAGGGCTGTATGAGGGCTCGCCCCGATGGACCGTGGCCCCGCCCCTCCGCGACCGTAGCCACATGACCGAAACCACGCGCACAACTCGTCTGTTCGCCCTGCTCGTTCCGCTGTTCATGTTCCTCTACGGCGTGTTCCGCCTCATCGACGGCAGGGACGGCGACCACGGGCCCGGGCCCGCCTGGAACATCGGGCACTCCTTCTTCTTCGCCGCCTTCCTCCTGCTCGGCGCGCTCGTCGTGGAGCTGCGCAGCCTGGTCCACGCCGATACGGCACGAAGTGCGGCGGCCGCCGGGGCGGCCATGGTCGCCGGGGTGTTCGGCGCCGGGTGTTTCCTGTGGGTGATCCTCGGGGACCTGTTCCCCCGCTTCGACGACGCCGCCCCGCTGCCCGAACCGCTGGAGCTCGCGGGCCCCCTGGCCTTCCAGGTCGGCATCCTCACCCTGCTGGTCATGCTGGTCGTGTCCCGGCCCCGGCAGCTTCCGGCGTGGAGCCCGGTGCTCGTCCTCGCCGCCTTCGCCCTCATCGCCGTGAACCTCGACCTGATCCCGGTCGCCGCCGTCGCCCTCATGGCGGGCCTCGCGCCTCTGGTCCGTACGCGGACCGGCAGCGTGCGCGCGTCCGCGGACGCGTCCTGATCGGCCTGGCGGCGAGGAGCGCGAAAACCGGTGGATCACCGTTGCCGCGCTCCTCTACCGTGCTGCCGAGCCACCACGTCGTCTAGGCAAGGACGTTCCGTTGTACACCGCGTGAGACCTCCCCACTGCTGATCTGTCGCGCGTCGCGCCTGTGCGCCGCGCTGTTTTCTGCTGCGGACTTCTCACCTGAAACCGGTGTACCTCTGTGCTCAACAACTGGTTCGTCATGCCCACTTGCCTGCCACTCGTCATCCGTCGCTGCCACGCGTGCGCGTCCGAACGCTTCCGGGCCAACGGAAAGTTTCGCGTCAACGCGAACCACAAGCTGCTCGACGCCTGGCTCCTCGCTCTCTGCACCGCATGCGGGGAGACCACCAAGCTCACGGTCTTCGAGCGGACGCATGTGCGCTCCGTACGGCCTGATCTGCTGGACCGCATGCACGACAACTCCCTTGCACTGGCAGGGAGGTTGCTGCAGGACGCCGCCGTACGTCGCCGCAATCACGTAGCCCTCGACTGGGACGGCGCCTGGCGTCTCGACACGGGCGGAACGGAACACCTGGACCGCGAGGTGATCGATGTCGCGGTCCGCTTCGCCGCGCGGATACCGGTCAGGCCGGCGCGGCTGATCGCTGAAGGGTGCGGGCTCTCGCGGGGCGAGGTCGGAAGGCTGGTCACGGAGGGAAAGCTCGTCTCGGCCGTCCGGCTGAGCGGCAAGGTCTCCGGCGACTTCACCTTCACGCTGAAGCGCTGAAGCGCTGAGTACGGTTCACCCGCCTCCGGGTCCAGGGCCTGTCCGGCACGATCCGCCGGACAGGCCCACCCACCCG
>NZ_RDBK01000053.1 GCF_008042275.1 Streptomyces sp. OR43
ACTTAGGGTCACCTTACCTTTCGGGAGGGCGTGAACCGGGGCCACTCCGACAGGCGCTCACCGGCCGCGCCTCCTGGCGCCGACCCCGGCCATGACCGCCGCACCCGAGGCCGACTCCGCAGTCCGCCCCGTCCGACCAGGAACGACCCCCCGAACCCCCCTCGCACGCAGCGCAGTTGTTAGCCACGTCACACACCTGAGGGAGCATTAGTTAGGTAAGGCTAAGCTAAGTTCAAAGAGCACAGATCGCCATGCCCCGCCTTCAGGGAGATGACCCCAGCATGACTTCACCCACCCGCAGCCCGCGTCGCACCGGAACGTGTGCGGCCATCGCCGTCGTGCTCGCCGCAGGCAGCACCGTGGCACTGACGGGCACCGCGTCCGCCCAGACCCGGCCGGCCGCTGCGGCCGTCACCACCGCGCCGGTCACCAACGGGCTCTACCAGTCCTCCTACTCGGAGCGGAACCACGTCCTGTGGACCACCTCATCGGTGGGGCGCCCGCCGGTGACGAACTCCGCCCTGACGAAGGTGGATCCGCAGACCCTGAAGGTGAAGGCGACCTACACCCCGCCGGTCACCGACGCGGCCACCGGCGCCGTCGAGGCGGTCTACGGTGTGGCGGTCGACGACGAGCACAACACCGTCTGGACCACCAACACCCGCGACAACTCGGTCGCCGTGTACAGCCAGCGCACCGGCGAGCACCTCGCCACGCTCCCGAACGTGGCCCACGCCCGGGAGGTCGTCGTCGACGAACGCCACGACACCGTGTGGGCGAGCGGGTACGGTGACGGCGCGCTCGTCGCCTTCGACAGCCGCACCCTGAAGGAGAAGAAGCGCGTCACGGTCGAGGGATCGGGCCCGACCGGCCTGGCCCTGGACGAGAAGTCCGGCACGGTCTACGCCGCCGACCTCACCAACGACCAGATCATCCAGGTCGCCACGGGCTCCGCGGCACCGCGGCTCATCCCGGCCGGCGACGGCCCCATCTCCGTCTCCCTGTCCAAGGACGGCCGCACCGCCTACACCGCCAACCAGACCGGCGGGGACGTCTCGGTCGTGGACCTGCGCAAGGGCCTCGTCACCAAGTCGGTCGCCACGGGCGCGGGCCCGCTGTCCGTCGCCACCGACACCCGCACGGGCAACGTGCTGGTGGTCAACCGCACGGACGCCGGCGTCTCCGTCGTCAGCCCGCGCAAGGGCGCTGTCGTGCAGACCGTGGCCGTGGGCGCCAACCCCAACCACATCGAGCTCGCCGGCGACTTCGCTTACGTCGTCGACAAGTCCGGTGCGGGCGCCGACGGCAAGGACCAGCTGCACCGCATCCGCCTCGCCCGCTGACCGGCCCGCCACCCACCGGAAGGGTCCGGCCCACCGCGCGACGCGGCGGTCCGGACCTCTTCGGTTGCCGGGTCCGGACCTCAGCCGCCGCGACGCGGCCGGGCGATCACGTACCGGCGCTCAGGGGCAGGAGATGGGGGCGCTTGGCGGTGCGTCCGTCCCCCGACGACCGGCCGCGCAGACGGCGTCCGAGCCATGGACCGAGGAACGCGGCGGCCCAGCGCAGTTCGGCACCGGCCGACTGCCAGCCGGTGGGGGGTACTCGGGGTGGCAGCGGATGCGTCCAGGAGTCGTCGCTCCGGGGCAGGTCGATCGCCTGGGCGACGGCTGCGGCGATCCGCGCGTGGCCGAGCGGCCCCGCGTGGAGCCGGTCCTCGCTCCACAGGCGTCGGTCGGTGGCGACGGGGTGCTGGGCGATTTCGGCGACGGCGACCCCGTGGCGGGCCGCAGCGGCGCGGATGAGGGTGTTGAGCTCCGACACCCGTGCCCTGACGGGCCGGGCGACGGGCGCGATCTTCCCCACGTCGGGAATGGTCAGCGTCGCCACCTGTGCCCCGGCGGCAGTGAGCGCGGCGAACATCTCCTCCAGGTGCCCGGCCACCTCCGCGACGTCGACCCGCGGCCGCAGCAGATCGTTGACCCCGGCCACGACGGTGGCCAGGTCGGGGCGGAGCGCGAGCGCCGGCTCCAGCTGTTCGGCGCGGACCTGACCGGCGACCCGTCCGCGCACGGCCAGATTGGCGTACTGGAGACCGGGGCTGACGGTGGTGAGGTGCTCGGCGAGCCGGTCGGCCCAGCCGCGCAGGCCGACGATGTCGTCCCCGTCGCCGACCCCTTCGGTCTGGCTGTCGCCCAGCGCGACGTACCGCAGGTACTCACCGCCCGGCATGAGCCGCCTGCCTCTCCCGCAGCACGGCCGCGATCCGCAGGCACCAGTCCCGGTGGCCCCGCTCGAAGGACACGCCACGCAGGCACGTCAGGTACGGTCCGACGCGTTCGCCGTGGCGGAGGAACTCCTCCTCGTCCGCGTCCCCGCGCATCTGCCGCAGCAGATCGTCGAGGAGCGCGATCTTCGCGTCCGCCACGGCCACTCGCTCGTCGAGTTGCTCGATGACCTGTGCGGTACCGATGCGGTCGGCGGACTGAACCTTGACGAGCAGGTCGTCGCGGATGAACGACGGCTTGGACGTGGTCGCGGCGAACTTCTCCAGCTCGTCGCGGCCCGCGTCGGTGACCTGGAAGACACGTTTGTTGGGCCGGGTCTCCTGGACCACCTGCCGGCCCTCGACCAGGCCTTCCTTCTCCAGTCTGGCCAGCTCGGTGTAGAGCTGCTGGGGCAGGGCGTGCCAGAAGTTCGCCACGCCGACGTCGAACGCCTTCGCCAGTTGGTACCCGCTGAACTCGCCGTCCAGCAGCGCCGCCAGCACGGCATGTCGCAAGGCCATCGAAGCAGCCCCTCCCTC
>NZ_RDBK01000054.1 GCF_008042275.1 Streptomyces sp. OR43
CACTGCCCCTGACCGCGAACGGCAAGCTCGACCGCAAGGCCCTGCCCGAACCCGAGTTCACCGGTGCCGCACAGAGCCGCGCCCCCAGAACCCCGCAGGAAGAAATCCTCTGCGGACTCTTCGCCGACATCCTCGGCCTGGAACGGGTCGGGATCGACGACAGCTTCTTCGACCTCGGCGGACACTCACTCCTCGCCACCCGCCTCGTCTCCCGCATCCGCACCGCACTCGACGCCGAACTCTCCGTACGCCAGCTCTTCGAGGCCTCCACAGTCGCCGCCGTGGCAGCGCTGGTTCAGCGGGCCGGGAGAGCGCGTGCCGGGGTCGTGGCAGGGCCCCGGCCCGACCGGATCCCGCTGTCCTTCGCCCAGCAGGGGCAGTGGTTCCTGCACCGGCTCGAAGGACCCAACGCCACGTACAACATCCCGGTCGCCCTACGGCTCTCGGGAGCGCTGGATCGTGAGGCTCTTGAGGCGGCGCTGGCCGACGTCGTGGAGCGCCACGAGTCCCTGCGCACGGTCATGGCCGAGGACGAGCAGGGCGCGTACCAGGTCATCCGGACCGAGGTACATCCGGAGCTCAACGTCGAGAAGGTCGCGGCGGAACAGTTGCCCGCCGCGTTGAAGGCCGCAGCGGCCCGGGCCTTCGACCTGACGGGCGAGATCCCGCTTCGGGCCACCCTGTTCGAGACAGCGCACGACGAGCACGTGCTCCTCGTGCTGATCCATCACATCGCGGCCGATGAATGGTCGTTCGGGCCATTGGCCCGTGACCTCGCGACGGCGTACACCGCGCGCCACGCGGGTGACAGTGCGCCTTGGGCGCCACTACCGGTGCAGTACGCCGACTTCACCCTCTGGCAGCGCGAGGTCCTCGGCTCCGAGGACGACCCGGAGAGCTCCGCCGCCCGGCAGATCGCCTACTGGCAGCACGCATTGGCCGGACTGCCGGCCGAGCTGGAACTGCCGACCGACCGGCCGCGGCCGTCCGTACCCTCCTACGAGGGTGGAACCGTCGAGTTCGAGGTCTCGGAAGAGCTGCACCGGCGGGTGGAGGAAGTGGCTCGGGAGCATCAGGCGAGCCCGTTCATGGTGGTGCAGGCCGCGTTGGCCGTGCTGCTGTTCCGGTTGGGTGCGGGAGAGGATGTCCCGATCGGTTCGCCGGTGGCGGGCCGTACGGATGACGCGCTGGAGGATCTGGTCGGGTTCTTCGTGAACACACTGGTCCTGCGCAATGACCTGTCCGGGGACCCGACGTTCTCCGAACTCCTGGCCCGGGTCCGGGAGACCGACCTCGCGGCGTACGCACACCAGGACGTTCCCTTCGAGCGACTGGTGAGAGCTCTCAACCCCGAGCGCTCGTCATCGCGCCACCCGCTGTTCCAAACCGTCCTGAACTGGGCCAACGACGACAACCGTGAGGCTCTCGCGGCCTCGGCAGGGATGCCCGGGCTCAGGGTCGCGGTCGAGGAGGCCGCGACGGGTGCGGCGAAGTTCGATCTGGTCTTCCACCTGTCCGGGGTGCGTGAGGCCGATGGTGGCGCCGCGGGTCTGCGGGGCGCTCTGGAGTTCAACGCGGACCTGTTCGACCGTTCCACGGCTGTGGTGTGGGGCGAGCGGTTCGTACGGGTGCTGGAGGGGCTGCTTGCGGAGCCGGGGCGTGGGGTCGGGGCGGTGCCGGTTCTTTCCGGTGATGAGCGGGACGCGGTGGTCAAGGCCTGGACCGCGTCATCCGATGAGCCGGCCAGTGACAGCGCTTCGTTGGTCGAGGTGTTCGAGGCGCAGGCTGGTTCTGGCGGGGTCGCGGTGTCGTGTGAGGGGGTGTCGTTGTCGTACGGGGAGCTGAATGCGGCGGCGAACCGTCTGGCGCGGGTGCTCGTGGACCGGGGGGTGGGTCCGGAGTCGTTGGTGGCGGTTGCTCTGCCGCGTTCGGCGGAGATGGTCGTGGCGTTGCTGGGTGTGCTGAAGGCGGGTGCGGCGTATGTGCCGGTCGACCCGTCCTACCCGGCCGACCGCATCGCCTACCTGCTCGAAGACGCCGGCCCTGCCCTGGTCATCGCCACCACCCAGGTCGCCGATGACCTGAACGGGGGGGACGGCTGGCTCCTCCTCGACGGCCCGGAGACCATGGCGGACCTTGCCGGTCGTGCGGAGGGTGACCTGGCGCAGGACGAGCGTGTGTCGCCGCTGCTGCCCCAGCACCCCGCCTACGTCATCTACACGTCCGGTTCCACGGGCCGGCCCAAGGGTGTTGTGGTCGCGCACGAGCAGGTGGTGCGGCTGTTCACGTCCACCGGTCAGTGGTTCGGGTTCGGGCCGGAGCAGGTGTGGACGATGTTCCATTCCTACGCCTTCGACTTCTCCGTCTGGGAACTGTGGGGGCCCCTGCTCCACGGCGGACGTCTCGTCGTCGTCCCGTTCACGGTCAGCCGCAGCCCGGAACAGTTCCTCGACCTCCTGGTCCAAGAACGGGTGACGGTTCTGAACCAGACTCCCTCGGCGTTCTACCAGCTCATCCAGGCCGACACCGACAACCCGGAACTGGGCGACCGCCTGGCTCTGGAGTACGTGGTCTTCGGCGGGGAAGCGCTGGATCCGGGCCGGCTGACCGACTGGTACCACCGGCACCCGCAGGACAGCCCCCGCCTGGTCAACATGTACGG
>NZ_RDBK01000055.1 GCF_008042275.1 Streptomyces sp. OR43
GTCCCCGGGGGCGGGGGGGCGGAGCGGCCGGGACCGGAGGCGAGAGCGACATGCGGCGCGTCCCCGTCCCGAATGCGCTCCGAGAGCGGCCACATCGCTCTCAACCACCCGGGTCAGAACGTGTCGCGGTCGAACGGAACGGGCAGCGGATCGAGGGCTCCGGCAGCGCGCAGCTCCCGGTTCGCTTCGACGATCGACTCGGCGGACGGCTGCGCCGTACCGCCCCGCGTGAGGTCGATGACCAGACCGCCCGTCGCGGTGCGCGTGTACGTCCCCGGCAGCCCCTCGGGCGCGAGTGCCGCACGGCCGGGCGACAGGTACACGGACCGGCCGCCGCGTGGCGCGCTGGGGCGGAGGCCGAACGCGTCCGCCACGGCCTCGTGCTCGTCGTCGTTGTACGCGTCGCCCCAGTCGGCATCCCAGCTCGCACCGATTGCGGACAGCACGTCCGCGGAGCGCCGCACCAGTTCCACGGACTCGTCCAGCTCCCGCGACCGGAACGTGACGAGGCAGCTGTCAGCGACCCGCTTCGCCGAACCCCCCGCATTGATCCATGTCTCCACCTGAGGACGGCCGGGGACGGTGGCCGCGCTCAGCGATGCCACCCGCCCGATGTAGTCCGCGTCGGAATCGGGGTTCTGCCGGTCGATGTACTCGGCAAGCGCCGGAACGGTGAGCGCAACAGCGGGCGGCGACACGTTCTCCTCAGCTGCCTCGTACCAATGACCGCATGCCTCGTCATCGATCTCGGCCAGTCCTCGGAGCAGGACGAGCCACCGTTCGGCCAGCTGGTCGGGGCTCTGCTGACGCACACCCCACAGTCCGCGCACCACCACATCCAGCATTTCGGCCCCCTTCGGCCTCACGGCACCTCTGGCGTATGGATCACCTTAATGTCCATGCCTCGGTCCCTGAACATCTTCTGGGCGGCCTTGGCCACATCAGGATCCGAGAGATGCCAGACCACCGGCTTGCCCCGCGCCGCGTCCAGTTGCCGGGTCGCCTGGTCCACCCAGCGCTTCGTGGCCAGCGTGGTCAGCTTGCCGGTCGCCTCGTTGTAGAACCGCGGGCCGCGATACCCCCACTTCGTCTCGATGAAGGTCTGCTTCGCGGAGTCCCAGCCGTCGAACTCGACCGGTTTGCCCTCCAGCTCATTGAGCGGGACCTCGTATTCCTTGCCACGCCGCACCCCGGAGACCTGTTCCTGGTAGCGGGCGCCCATCTCCTGCGGGTAGGCGTACGTGGCGGGGTTCTTCGCCTTCCACTTCCCGTCGCCCAGATCCTTGGTGCCGGCACGCGGGTTCGTGAGCTTGTCGTACCAGGAAGGCTTCGCCATCTTCGCCAGGCGCTTCCTCTCCGCCTCCCGCTTGGCCTGCTTGGCCGCCTTCTCCGCGTCGTCCGCGTCCTTGTCCGCCTTCTTGGCGGCGTCGACCTCTTCGGGTGTCGCCTCGCAGTCACCGCCCTCGGCACGGAACCCGGCAGGCCGGGCCCGGGGCGAGGACCGTACGAGGGAGGCGGTGGCCGCGCCCGCCACGCCGTGGCCGGTCCGTACGAGTCCTGCACCCGCGTCCGTCCGCAGGGAGGCCGCGCTCATCGCGCCCGCGACCGGCTGCCGGGGCCCGAAGGGCGCCAGACCGACCGGACACCCCTTGTTCCTGACCTTCTCCCCGGCCTCGTCGGCGTGCTCCCGCGCTTCCTTCGCGGCCTTCTCCGCACCCTCCACGTCGCCGGCCTTGGCCAGTTTCTTGGCCTTCGCCGCCGCTTCCGAGGCCTTCTGGGCCAGTTCCCCCAGCTTGCCGAGTTTCCCGAGCTTGCCCAGTTTCCCGAACTTGCCGATCAGCTTGGCTTCGCCGTAGCCGGGGATGAAGAGGGAGCCGATGTTCCAGAAGCCGGTCCCGATCGCCTGGCCCTCGTTGCCGTCCTTCCACATGTCGCGGACTTCGTCGCCGATGAACATGTCGTCCACGACCTTGAGCCCCGTGGACCCGGACGCCTTGGTCCAGTCCCAGGCAGCACCGAGGTAGTCACCCTTGGACCACTTGTCGCCCGCGCCTTCGGAGTCCTTGGTCCACTGGTCCCCGAGGCTTTTGCCGTAGTCCTTGATGCCGTTCCACGCCTTGACCGGGTGGAAGACCGTGTCCACGGTTCCGGTGACGTCGCCCCAGAAGCCGTCCGCGCCCAGACCCTTGAAGAAGCCTCCGGTCTGATGCCCGACGCAGGAGAAGAACGCCCCGACTCCGGATGTGCAGCCCTCGTCCTTCTTCTCGCCCTCGGTGCCGTCGTAGTCGCCGTAGTCGGCCTCCGGGCCGGCGGTGGGGTCGAAGTCGTCGCCACCGTCGTCGACCTCGTCGTCCTGGGAGACGGTGTCGGTACCGCCGGTGGAGCCGCCGGTGGTGTCGGTACCGCCGGTGCCGCCGGTGGTGTCGGTGCCGCCGGTGGAGCCGCCGGTGGCGTCGGTGCCGCCCGACGTGTCGGTACCGCCGGTGCTGTCGGTACCGCCGGTGGAGCTCGGCCCCCCGGCACCGCCTGTATCCGTACCGCCCGATCCCCCCGCGACATCGCTGCCGCCCGAGGTCACCGCGCCACTGGAGTCGGGGCGTTCTTCTCCTGCGTCGGGCATCAGACCGGAGGCTTCTTCAAGGGTCTGGGCGCGGACGGCTTCTGGGGCGACGTCACCGGAACCG
>NZ_RDBK01000056.1 GCF_008042275.1 Streptomyces sp. OR43
ATTCCGATGGCAGTATCGCGCGCCCGCTTAAGATCGTTCTTCGCGAAATCCGCATCCAACGACGTATTCAACCCCGGCACATAAGCCGAAACATTCCGCGCCGTATCCGGATTCCCATAAGAAACGATCGCTCGCCCGTTCCCCTCATCGCCGATGCCGAGCAAATACATAGGCGGCTGCCGTCCCGCCTGCAACTGCCGGTCGATCTCCCGCAGCGCCCGCTGCTGAGCCTTCATCTCGTGCGCGAGGCTGTTCAGCGTCGTACGGACGAGGCCGCACTCCGTGTACACGTACTGCAGGTTCCGGCTCAGCTGCCGTAACCGCCCCACTGCCGCGTCCGCCGCCGCGCCCTGCTGCGTCTCGCGCAATCCGTTCAGCAACTGCTTCTCGATCCGGTCCCGCYCGGCATCGGCGATGAGGGGAACGGGCGAGCGATCGTTTCTTATGGGAATCCGGATACGGCGCGGAATGTTTCGGCTTATGTGCCGGGGTTGAATACGTCGTTGGATGCGGATTTCGCGAAGAACGATCTTAAGCGGGCGCGCGATACTGCCATCGGAATGCAGCGGCACGATCCGTCCAGCGCGGCGATTGTTTGGCTTGGCTACGATGCGCCGCAATCGCCAGATGGGTGGGGCAGCCTTGACGTGATGGGGGATGAGCGAGCCGAGAGGGGTGGAAATGCTTTCCATCAGTTTATGGGAGGTGTGTCTGCCACGAACGAGAACGAGGACCCGCACATGACAGCGATTGGGCACTCCTACGGTTCGCGCACGGTAGGTGCCGCAACGCAGCGAGCGGGCGGCATCCCAGGCGTGGACGACATCGTCTTGGTAGGAAGCCCGGGGGTTGGCGTCGATCGTGCGGATGAGCTTGGAGTGGGCAAGGAGCATGTTTTCGTCGGGGCAGCCGAGAACGACGTTGTCACGAAGTTGCCATCCAAGCAACAGAGTGCTGTTGGCGCTGTAGGCATGGCCGTTGCAGGGCCCGGTGGTGCGTACCTGGTTGGCGAGATCGCCGATCAGGAAGATGATGAACTTTGGTTTGGTCAGGACCCAGCCAGCGAGGCATTCGGCGCTAGGCGGTTTCCCGTAGGTGATGGGCCACGCGTAGTCGGCGGTCACGGACTATCAATCGACGCACACTCTCAATACTTCGATCCAGATCGAGATGCCTCATCGGCTAACAGTATTGCGTTGGTTGCGGCTGGACAATCTCGTCGGCTCAAGGCGGAGGAGTACCGGTGAAGGGGTTCGTCTTTAGGTGCGTGGTGGCCATTGGCCTGAGTGTAGCTCTGGCCGGCTGCGTTGCGGGCGGGAAGAGGGTGGACATGGATATGCAGGAAGCTGCGGACCGAGCAGATGGAATCATGGATACAACATTGGCGAGCATCGAGCCTCCTGTTCAGTGGGCTCACGGCCCCACCACTACGGGAAGTTGCGGTGTGACGCGACGTCGGTCCGTTATGACCATCGTGTCAGACGAGCGAAGGGGAAGCTTCCTGGGGTTGGTGGAGCGGGATTGGCGGAAGCATAATTTCAAGATTAAGGGGGTCAATAATGACCAGGATTCTCCCGCCATCTATGCGCAAAGTCAGGGCGGCTTTGGCGTGAGCCTAATCTTTGGCGGAGGGCAAGCCTTCTTCGAAGTGGACAGCCCCTGCGTGGAGGAGTCTGCCGTGGCCGAGTCCACCACGGCGCCCAACGGGCCGTCCTACGAGGGGGTGTACCCGCTCCCCCGTCCCAACGTCCACTCCGACTTCTGGTCCACCGGCGCATCCTGATGGCTCATCAGTGACCCCAATGACTCGTACACACCGTCGAAAACACCCATGAACCCCTCCCCGATGGGGGATGGTTGAGGGGTGCGGAAATACTGGATGGCAGGTGGGATCGGCGTCGGAGCCGCCATGCTCTTCGTGGCGCTGCTCGTCGTCGGTACGTACTCCGCCGCCGCCGGCCTCACGGGCGGCGGGGGTGGGGCCGTGGCGTTGGCCAAGGGGGCTGTGCCGGCCAAGTACCAGCCGCTTGTGCAGAAGTGGGGCAACCTCTGTCCTGCCATCAACCCCGCCCTCCTCGCCGCCCAGCTCTACCAGGAGAGCGGCTGGAATCCGCGTGCGCAGAGTCCGGCCGCCGCTCAGGGCATCGCGCAGTTCATCCCGGGCACCTGGGCCTCGCACGGGCTCGACGGGGACAACGACGGGGACCGGGACGTCTGGGATCCCGCCGATGCGATTCCGTCCGCCGCCTCGTACGACTGCGAGCTGGCCGGGTACGTGAAGAAGGTGCCGGGGGATCCGACCGACAACATGCTCGCCGCCTACAACGCCGGTGCGTACCGGGTCATCAAGTCCGGCGGGGTCCCCGCCATCGCGGAGACCCAGAACTACGTCAAGATCATCCGGACCCTGGAGAAGAGCTTCGCCCGGCCCGTCGGGCGGGTGCAGCCGTCTCAGCAGGCGGCGGGGGCCATCTACTTCGCCCAGAAGAAGCTCGGGACCAAGTACCTCTGGGGCGGTAACGGAACCCCGGAGCAGGGCGGGCGGTTCGACTGTTCGGGGCTGACCCAGGCCGCGTACCGGACCGTCGACATCGAGCTGCCCCGTGTGGCGAACGATCAGTACAACGCCGGGCCGCACCCCTCGCGCGACCAGCTGCTTCCTGGGGATCTCGTGTTCTTCTCCGACGATCTCAGCAACTCGCGGGCCATTCACCACGTCGGCCTGTACGTGGGAGGCGGTTACATGATCAACGCTCCGTACACCGGTGCCGTCATCCGTTTCGACAAGATCGACACGCCCGACTACTTCGGTGCGACCCGCGTCACCAAGGACGGTGCCGCGGCCCTGCCGACCGCGCAGCCGGCGGCCTGACGTGGCGGCGTCGGTGGCCGGAACTCTCTGTGAAGCCTGGGCCCTGAGCTGCGACGATGAGTCACTCTTCGATAACGTCATGGTGATCATTCGGTAGAGAGTGGAACGTACGCACGGGACGCGTCGTTCTCTGGTTGGACCGGGGCCGCAGCCACTGACCTAGCGTCGCCCCTACGCACGTAAGTGACCGAACCGAATACGGGGGTTCGTCATAGCGGCGCACATGGGTGTGTGCCGCAGCAGCAGACAAGGCAAGGGGCCGCGGCAGATGGCTGGACTCGCACTGGATGGGTCGAACCCCGATGTCAGCCTGCTCTACGACATCAACGGGCTCGCGAAGTCCGCTCCCACCTGGTTCGACCGGGTCATGGAGTTCGTCGGTGAGTACGGAATCATGCTCGGCATGGTCCTGGTGGTCCTGTGGTGCTGGTGGAGTGTCCGCCGGCGCGGCACGGCCGAGGATTCCGTGAGCGCGGTCGCGGGGTTGGTCTGGGCGCCGCTCGCGGCCGGGATCGCCCTGCTGATCAACATCCCGATCCGTGGATTCGTGGAACGGCCGCGTCCGTTCAAGGACCATCAGGGGCTCGACGTCCTGGTGGACGGGAAGAACGACTTCTCCTTCGTCAGTGATCACGCGACCATGGCGATGGCACTGGGCGTCGGGCTCTTCGTGGCGAACCGGAAGTTCGGCATCGCGGCGATCGCGCTCGCCCTGCTGGAAGGGTTCTGCCGGATCTACATGGGCGTTCACTACCCGACCGACGTCATCGGCGGCTTCGCGCTCGGCACGGCCGCCGCGCTGCTCCTCGCGCCGCTCGCCATGATGCTGCTGACCCCCCTGGTGGGCGCCGTATCCCGGTCGGGCCGGCTGGGCCGGCTGGTCAGGTCGCGCCGCCCGCTCGCCGCGGCGGCCGGGGACGGTGGCGAGGCGCTCGGGATTCCCGAGCCGCGCCCCGGTTCGGGAGGCGGCTCGGAAGGCGAGAAAGGGCTGGCAGCCTGAGCGCCGTTCCGGGTGAGGGGCGGTCAGCCGGAGCCACACGGGGCAGCTGTGTGGCCCAACGGTGACGGGCGGTCAGGCCGGAGGGGTTGCGTCACAGTGATTGCGGGTAGGTGAAGAACCCCTCCGGGTCGTACTCCTTCTTCACCTCGCCGAGCCGGGGCAGCGCGGAGCCGTAGTAGGCCGTGCGCCAGCCCGTCAGGGCCGGGTCCGCGTAGTTCTGGTAAGCCGCCCCCGAGGCGTAGGGACGCAGCGCCGCATGGGTGTCTTTCAGCCACTTCTGCTGCGCGGTGCCGGCCGTCCCCGCGCGCCACGCCCCGATGTACTGGGCCAGCACCCGTGAACCGCGGTGGACGAACGCGGTGGACCGCGGGTCGACCCGGTTGACCGCGCCGCCCAGCGCGGTGAGGGCGACCGAGCCGCCGCCGCCCTGGTCCTCGGGGATCCGGGTGAAGGCCTCGGTCCGGTCGAGGAGGGTCCGGACGCCCTCCGGGGGCAGGGAGCGGTCGTAGAAGTCGGAGGCCGCCGCGTACGTCTCGCGCTGGAGCGAACCCTGCGGATCGCGGCCCGGTGTGGTGCCGGGCAGACGGCACTGGGCGTCCGTGATGCCGGAGCAGCCCGCGTACACGAGCATCGCCTCCTCGTAGCTGCGGCGGCGCAGCGAGACGGAGGTCGCGGAGGCGCCGATCCGGTCGGCGAGGCGGTCGACGGCGTTCTGCAGGTCGCCGTACGTGCCGAGGCTGAACGCCGACACCGACACCGTCGGGTTGAGGCCACCCGGGCCCGCCGCGACGTGTGCGGAGGACCAGATCTCGTCGGGCTGGTCCGGGCCCCATTCCTGCCAGGCCGTCACCACGGCCCGGGCGCGCGACCACGGCCACGACATGTACGCGGCGACGGTCTGCGGTGCGGGGTGGGTACGGAAGCGGAGTTCGGTGACGACGCCGAAGTTGCCGTTGCCTGCGCCGCGCAGCGCCCAGAACAGGTCGGGGTGGTGCTTGGCGTCGGTGGTGAGCGTCCTGCCGTCGGCGGTGACGAGCGTCGCGCCCATGAGGCTGTCGCACGTCAGGCCGTAGGCGCGCGAGGCGACGCCGTGACCGCCGCCGAGGGTGAGTCCGGAGATGCCGACCGTGGGGCAGGAGCCGCCGGGGACGGTCAGGCCGTGCGCGGCGAGGCCCTGGTAGACGTCGAGGAGCCGGGCTCCCGCGCCGATCGTGCCGTTCCGGTCGACGCCGTTGAGTGAGGAGACGTCAACGACCAGCCGTCCGTTGCCGCTCGACCAGCCGCCGTAGGAGTGGCCGCCGCTGCGGATGGCGACGGGTACGGAGCTGCGCCGGGCGAAGGCCAGGCACTCGCGGACGTCGGCCTCGTGGCGGACGTAGGCGACCGCGGCCGGTTTCCGGTCGTCGTAGCGGGTGTTGTAGAGCTGACGGGCGGTCGGGTAGTCCGCGTCGTCGGGGCGTACGAGGGAACCGGCGAGGCTCTTGGCCAGGGCCGGCCAGTCCGCCGGAACAGCCGGTGCGGAGGTCGCCGGCGGACTGGCCGGCCCTGGCCAAGAGCCTCGCCGGT
>NZ_RDBK01000057.1 GCF_008042275.1 Streptomyces sp. OR43
CCCCCGGCCGCACCGACTCCGCCAGAGCCGGCCGCACCCACCACCGCCACAACTCCCGAACCGGCCACCGAGCCGACCAGCGAACCCAAGGCCAAGGCGCCCAAGTTCGAAGGCGACTTCGATCCCGCACGGTTCGAGAAGCTCGTCGAAAACCTCCGAGGCGACGTCGCAGCCGAAAAGGCCAAGCGCGAAGCCCTAGAGCAGAAGGCCAAGGACGACCAGGACACCCTCATGAAGCGGGTGGCCAAGGCGTTCGGGCTGGAAACCGACGAAGCGAAACCGCCCACCCCCGAAGAGCTCGCCCAGCAACTGGCCGTGGAGCAGACCCGGACCAAGGCGTCCGACGATCGCGCCCGTCAGACAGAGGTCGAACTCGCCGTCTACAAAACGGCATCGAGGCACGGCGGCGACCCCGACGCACTCCTCGACTCCCGCGCTTTTGCCAACGCCATCGCCAAGCTCGACCCCAGCTCAGACGGGTTCGACACCGCGGTCGGCGATGCGGTGAAGGCGGCAGTCGAGGCCAACTCCAAGCTCGCGGCCAAGGCGCCGAAGCAGGAGCCGGAGCCCACCCCCGCAGGTGGAGCGCCGATGGACGGGGCTGGCGGTGGAAAGCGGCAACTGGGTGCAGCGGATGTGGCGCGCATGACCCCCGAAGAACTCGCAAAGGCCGTAAAGGACGGACGCTTCAAGTCCTACCTGGGCGGCTGACATGCCCTAGGAGCCTCCGTTGTCCATCGCCAACTTCAAGCCGGAGCTGTGGAGTGCGCTCACCCTCGACGCGCTCCGCAACTCGCTTGTCTACGCCCAGCCGCAGCTCGTCAACCGCAACTACGAGGGCGAGATCAGCTCTCAGGGCCAGTCGGTGCACATCACGACGATCGGCGACCCGACGATCGGTGACTACGCGCCCGGCGACACGATCTCCTACGAGGACATCGAGACCGCCGGCACGGACCTCGTCATCGACCAGGGCAAGTACTTCGCCTTCAAGATCGACGACGTGGACAAGGCGCAGGCGCTCACGAACCCGATGACACAGATGGCGCAGAACGCCGCCTACGGTCTCCGCGACAAGGCCGACGCCTACGTTGCGAACCTGTACACCGGCGTCGCCGCCGCGAACACCGTCGGGACGTCAGGCTCCCCCATCTCCCTCGCGTTGGCGACGGACGCCTACGACAAGGTCCTCGTGCCGCTGCGCGCCAAGCTCGACCGCGCCAACGTCCCCACCGAAGGGCGCTACTTCGTTGGGAGCCCCGAGTTCGAGGGCGCCCTCCTTCGCGACGACCGGTTCGTCCGCGTCGACGCCTCTGGTGGCGAGCAGGGCCTCCGCAACGGCATGACGGGGCGCGCGGCCGGCTTCGACATCCTCAAGTCGAACAACACCCCCAACCCGACCGGCACCGTCCAGGTCATGCAGGTCGGCTACCCGGGCGCCATCACCTACGCGGACCAGATCCTGGAGACCGAGGCGCTGCGCCTCCAGTCGACGATCGCCGACGCCATCCGTGGTCTCCACGTGTACGGCGCGAAGCTCCTGCGCCCGACCGGCATTGCTGTGGCGTTCGTCCAGCCGTGACCTTCCGGCGTGATCCTCGTCACCGCATCCGACCCTGACTCCGGGAGCCCTCCCATGGCACGCACAGCCGTCAACTACACCCCGCTCGTCCCCAACGGTCACCTCACCGATCCGGCGGGGACGACCATCGACTCCACGCTCGTCACGAACGGTGTCGTCATCAACGCCGCCGACCCCGAGCGCACTGTCATCCGCGTGACGAACACCTCCGGCGCGGCGAAGGCCGTCACTGTCAAGGCCGGCGCCGGCTCCCATGCGTGGTTGGCAGGCCAGGGCGACTCGGTCACCACGGTCGCCCTCACGACCGGTGTCGAGTGGCTCGGCCCGTTCACGTCGGCCCGGTTCCAGCAGAAGGGCACGAAGTTGTACGTCGACTTCGCTTCCGGCACGACCGGCACCATCACCGTCTTCAAGCTCCCGAAGGCGTACTGATGGTGACCCGCGAGTACCAGGGTGCGGGCGGCCTGCGCCTCCACCTGGACGAGCCGCTGTCCGACGAGATGCGCAAGCAGATCGCCCGCGGCCACCTCGTCCCCGTCGACGACGCCCCTGAAGCCGAGCCCGTCAAGAAGGCCCCGGCCAAGGCAGAGACGGCGGTCGAAGAGGCTCCGAAGCGGCCGGGTGCGAACGCCAAGGCGGAGACGTGGCAGGCCTACGCCATCGCCCTCGGCATGGACCCGGAGCAGGCCAAGGACGCCACCAAGGCTGACTGCCAGGACTACGCCCAGGTCGTCGAAGAGGCCCGCGCCGCCGAGCAGTCGGGCGACACCACCGAGACGACGGAGTAGCGGTGGCCTACGCGTCCGAAGCCGACCTCGCGGCATGGCTCGCCCCTGAGCCTGCGCCGGCGAATGCGGCACGCCTGCTGGAGCTGGCGTCGACTGCGGTCGACGTCGCTCTGTACGGCGTCGCATACGACCCGGATGACCCGGAGGTGCAGGCCGTTCTCGCTAAGGCGACGGTTCGGCAGGCGCATTGGGTGATGGAGCGGGACGACGAGACGGGCGCGCAGGACGACGTGCAGGCCATGTCGACGGGCAAGCGGTCATTCAGCCGCTTCGCCCGCAGCGGCGGGTCGACCTCGTCGGCCGCTCCGCGCCTGGCGCCGGGCGCTGTGGATGTGCTGCGGGTGGCTGGGCTGCTCGTCATCTATCCGCTGGTGGTGGGCTGATGCCGGGCAACATCGGCCGCCAGACCGTGATCCTCCTCGACGCCCCGCTCGTGGCGGGCGACTACAACGTGGAGACCCGCGACTGGGCGCACGCCACAGACACGGTGGTGTACGGCTGCACGATCGACTACGCCGCCGCCACCGAGTCCAAGACGGCAGGCGACCAGACCATCACCACCGCCGAGCTGTTCATGCCTCGCCGCGCCCCCAAGGTCTCGGAGTGGCAGCGGGTGCGGTGGGACGGGCGGACGTGGGAGGTCGACGGCGTACCCGACGACACCCAGCAGTCCGGGCCCCTGTCCGGGCAGGCCGTGCGGCTACTGGAGGTCGCCGGATGAGCAGCGACGTGGAGATCTACGACGACGCCATCGACACTCTCGTCTTCCTCCCCGAGGTGCAGGCGGATCTTGGGGCCCGCATGGACCGGGTGGTGGAAGTCGCCAAGGCCAACGCGCCGGTCGACACCGGCCTGTACAGGGCCACAATCCACCGCGCTGCGCAGCCCGACGAGGACGGGGCGGTTCATGTTGACGCACCCGTCCACTACGCGATCTACGTCGAGTTCGGCACCCGCCAGACCGACCGCAACGGCAGGCGTATCCATCTGCCTCACCACGTACTTGGCAACGCACTCGACGCCGCAGGAGGCGACCACTGATGAACGCCGCAGAGGCCATCGCACGCCGCTTCCACGAGACCTACGAGGAACTCGCGCCGGACCACGGCTACACCACCCGAGAGGCCTCGCGTAAGCCCTGGTCGGACGTGCCCGACCAGAACAAGAACCTGATGATCGCCGTCGTCTCTCAGCTCCTGGCCGAGGGCGTCGTTCGGTCCGCCCACGGCGACACCCTCAAGGAGGCCCACGATGGCTGACACGGACCTGATCAAGATGAAGTTGACGTTCCCTCGCGGCAAGCAGCAGCCCGGCGAGATCGTCGACGTCCGCGCCGACGAGGTGCACCGGTGGAAGGGGTTCGCCGTCGAGGTCGACGAGCCGAAGCCGGCCACGAAGGCGAGCACGCCGGCCGCGCCCGCCGAGCAGTCGAAGGCCGCCAAGTAGATGACGGTCCCGCTGGTCCTCCCCGACTCCAAGCAGGTCGCTATCGATCTGCTGACCGCCGCCATGCCCGGTGTGCGTGTGGTGGGGCGCCTGCCCGAGGGTGCTGCGCTGAACGGCGCGGTCCCGGCGGTTCGGGTGCTGCGGGTGGGCGGGACAGCGGACATGCGCGGCTGGTCCGACCCTGCCACCCGCGACCGGCCCCGGTTCTCCATCGACTGCTACGACGTGTCCGAAGGTGCGGCGATGCGTCTCGCGATGCGGGTCCGCGCCGAGTGGGAGCTGCTGCCCGGCCGCAGCACCGACACCGGCACCGTCACCGGCATCTCCGAGGAGACCGGCCCGCAGGACCGGCCCGAAGACCCGAACTCCGACATCAGCCGTGTCGGCATGATCCTGGGGATGAGCGTCCGCCCACCCCTCCCGAACAGCTAGGAGGCCCGTCGTGGGCGACTCTGCGAACATCATCGTCGGCACAGCGGGCAAGGCTTACGCCGCTGAGGTCGGCAGCACCTTCCCTCTCGGCCCTGAGGTCGCGTGGGGTGCCGACTTCACCGACATGGGGTTCATCACCCCGGACGGTCTCGAAGAGGCCCTGGCCGAGGAGCGGACCCAGCTCGACGCATGGGGTGAGGACGCCCCCGTCGTCGACCTCGCGAAGAAGAGGACTCAAACTTTCAAGCTGACGTTCCGGGAGACCACCGCGCAGCTCCTCGCCCTGTACTACCAGGTGCAGATGGCGTCCATGACGTCGACCGCGGCGGTGACGACACCGGCCCCGCTGAAGCAGTTCCTCAGCTTCGGCTCCGGCTCGACGCAGGACACGGTGGAGATCGCGCTGGGTCTCGACGTCATCTACGGCGGGAAGCGGCACCGCATCATGATCGCCCGCGCGGGTGTGTCCGACCGCGGCGCGCTCAAGCACTCCGCCGACGACAGCAGCAACTACGAGCTGACGTTCACCGCGCTCGCCGCGCCGGGCGGTGCGCAGTCCGTGCAGCACTTCATCACGGACGTCCCCCTGCCCACCCCGTAACCCCCGACTGGTGGTCCGTCGCGCTCATCTCCTGGGCGGGGGCGGCACGACGGACCACCAGTCGGGGGTTACGGGG
>NZ_RDBK01000058.1 GCF_008042275.1 Streptomyces sp. OR43
GCACCGGATGCTCCGCCACGGCACGACCGCGGCGACGGCCGCTCCCACCGCACCGCCACGCCTCCTCCCCCTGTCCCGGCGTCCGGCCCGGGTACGTTCACCGTCGCCCGCGCGGGCTCCTCCGCGGGCGGCGGGAACGCCTACCGGGTCGAGGTCGAGGACGGGTCCGGCGTCGACCCGGACGCGGCGGCCACCCAGGTCGCGGGCATCCTGGCCGCGCCTCGCGGCTGGGCCCACGGCGGGGAGCACACGTTCCACCAGGTGTCGAACGGCCCTGCCGGGCTGGTGATCCGCATCGCCACGGCCGCGACCACCGACCGCGTCTGCGGGGCGCAGGGCCTCAACACCCATGGCGAGGTCAACTGCCGGGTGGGCGAGACGGTGATGGTGAACCTCAAGCGCTGGCAGACCGGTTCGCCCGAGTTCCACGGCCCGCTCGCCGGCTACCGCGCCCTGATCATCAACCACGAGGTCGGCCACTGGCTCGGCCATGGCCACGAGACCTGCCCCGGCAAGGGCCGGCCCGCCCCCGCGATGATGCAGCAGATATACGGCCTCAAGGGATGCGTCTCCAACGCCTGGCCCTACGACGCCGAGGGGCGGTACCTCGGCGGTCCCTCCGTGCCGTGAGCCTCCGCCGGTCCCGCGTCCGGCGGTCACCCTGGCGATCAATATGGTTGTGGACTGAACCAATCCGTCCCGGCGCCGGTCCTTATAGCGGGGAAGCCAACCGCAGAGGACCGGGGAGGGGCGGGGATGTCCGCAGGGGATGTGCGC
>NZ_RDBK01000059.1 GCF_008042275.1 Streptomyces sp. OR43
TGATCCGGTGCCGTGGTCATCTCGTGCTGCAGACGGAGCTCCAAGGCATCTCCCGGCGCGACCGAGGACGCGAGGTATTCCTGCAGAGCCGCGGCGTCGTGCTCGAACCCGTCCGTGCCCGGCGGGTGCTCGCGGGACACGTCGAGAGACGCGGCCGAGATCCCGAAGCGCTGGTAGGACTTCCACCCGCCCGCGTAATGACGCCCGGTGCTGCGATCTCTGCGGATCAGGGCGGTGTCCGGCGCTTCGACGCGGAACAGATCGTCCCTGGGGCGGGTCATCGCAACATAGAGTGCGCGGGCCTCTGCCGCGGGATCGATATGTGTGTGTTGCTTTCGGAGCTCGGCCAACGAGGGAGGCTCGACGACAAGGACTCGATCGAATTCGAGGCCCTTGGCCCTGTGGACGGTCGACACCACCAGGTCGGCCGGCTCGACCGCCGCCAGGTCGTCGGGGAATCTGCCCTGGACCACGGCCCGCCGCACCGCGGCCACATCCATGAGCCCTCGCGGTGCCCGCGCCGCACCGCGCAGCGAGCGCCATACCCGTGCGCGATCTCCGACAGGGGAAACGGGCCCGGAGCCGAGCAGAGCCTCGAAACGCTCCTCCGTCAGCGTGGTCGATCCGGTGCCACGAAGTACCGAGGCCACCCAGGCAGGCACGGGGCGGTCCTGGAGATCGCGCTGCAGTCGGTGGGGCACGCCGTGGGAGAACAGCGTCTCCGACAGCACCAGAGCCTGGCGGTTGTCCCGGCAGAGGATCGCGCAC
>NZ_RDBK01000006.1:0-46026 GCF_008042275.1 Streptomyces sp. OR43
ATCGCCGTGGGGTCTCGCGAAGCTGCCGGACGGCGATCTGCTGGTGGGCTCGCGCGACAAGGGGACGATCACCCGGATCAACGCGAAGAGCGGCAAGAAGACGCTGCTGGGCACCGTCCCAGGGGTGGCGCCGGCCGGCGAGGGCGGACTGCTGGGCCTCGCGGTCTCCCCCGACTACGGCACGGACCACCTGGTGTACGCGTACTTCACCACGGCGTCGGACAACCGCATCGCCCGCATGCTCTACGACGAGGACGGGACGACGCCGGGCCAGCTGCTGGGCGCCCCGGACACGATCCTGCGGGGCATCCCGAAGGGCGCCATCCACAACGGCGGCCGGATCGCCTTCGGCCCGGACCGCATGCTGTACGCGGGCACGGGTGAGACGGGGGACGACGGCCGCGCGCAGGACAAGGAGTCCCTGGCCGGCAAGATCCTGCGGATGACCCCGGACGGTGAGCCGCTGCACGGCAATCCGGAGGCCGACTCCGTGGTGTATTCGTACGGTCACCGCAATGTGCAGGGGCTGGCCTGGGACGGTAACAAGCAACTGTGGGCGGCCGAGTTCGGCCAGGACACCTGGGACGAGCTGAACCGGATCGTGGGCGCAGAACGCCATGTCCCCGCAGCACCTCGCCGTCGCCCGAGGCACGACGGTGACCTTCACCAATCCGGCGGCGAACAAGTCCGCGCACGGGGCGGTCGCCTTCTTCGAGGCCGAGTTCGACACCGGACTGCTGATGCCGGGCGACTCGTACACGTACACCTTCAACACGCCCGGCGAGTTCTTCTACAACGACCCGGTCTCACCGCAGAGCACCGGAAAGATCGTCGTCTCCTAGCCGGCTCCCGCACAGCACCTCTCGCCGGGCGGATCGACCCGGCCGGGAACCGCGACCGCCCGGCCGGCGCCGCCGGGCCACCGGTCGCCGCATCACCACACCGTTGGCATGGCCCGCGCGACACGGCCGGCCCGCCGTGGATCGCGCCGGCAGCGGCGGACGGCCCGACCGGCGCCCGCACCGACCCGGTGCGCGAGGCACCCCGCCCCACGACGCCCCACCTCTCTCCGGCATGCCGTTTTCCCGGCACGTCACCTACCAGAGAAGGAAACACACCCATGTCAGGAAGCACGCTCCGAGCGAGAGCCCTGAGCACACGCTCGGCGGTCCTCGCCACCCTGGGGATGGCAGTCGCCATGGTGGTGGCGCTCATCGCCACCGGCACCCTCAGCGTCGCCCACGGACGGATCGGGACCGGCGCCGAGGAACTGGGCGATCCGGACTACGGCGTCTGCCGCGGCCTCGATCCCGACTGCTACCACGACTGGGGCAACTTCGACCCGGCCAAGGGCTACAAGGTCCTGCTGTACACCCGTACCGCGGGTCCCCGGCACGCGAACCTCGGCCCCGCCCTGGCCACCGGTCTCAACCCGCCGCTCACCGACGCGAACGTGGTCCAGAAGGCCATGATCAAGCTGGGCGAGACCGGAGGTTTCCAGGTCGACTACACCGAGGACGTCACCCAACTGGCCTCCCCCAACACCCTGTTCAAGTACAACGCCGTGGTCTTCTTCTCCACCAGCCGCGACGCGCTGGACGACGCCGCCCAGACCTCGCTGCGGCAGTACATCCGCGGCGGCGGCGGCTTCGTCGGTATCCACAACGCCTTCGGCACCGAGTACAACTGGCCCTGGTACGAGGGGCTGCTGGGCAACGCCAACTTCTACGACCACGGCGCGTCCCAGCCCGGCACCGTGCAGACCGTCGAACGCAAGGACGTCTCCACCAAGGAGCTGCCGGCGCGGTGGAACTTCACCGACGAGTGGTACAACCTCGTGCCCGCACCCACCAAGGTGCGCGTGCTCGCCAAGGTCGACGAGAGCACCCTCGCCAAGGGAGTGACCGGCAACTACAACCACCCCGGGCACGGCGACAACCACGCGGTGGCCTGGTGCCAGTACTACGACGGCGGCAAGTCCTGGGTCACCACCCTGGGGCACGACGCCAAGGAATTCACCACGGACGGCTCCTTCGCCGGCGCCGCCGAATTCCAGAAGCTGGTCGTCGGCGGCATCCAGTCCGTCTCCGGCATCAAGCCCTTCTGCAAGTAGTCCCGGAACCCGAGCCGGGAACCGCACGCGGCTTCACCCGCTGCCGGCAACCGCGTGGATCCACCCCTGCTCACCTCTTGCCACCGCTCACTGCCGTGTCTAGCGTATGACGCGAACCGCCTGGCGGGACACAGGAACCGCACAACGGATTCCCGAATGGTCCTCAACTCACTCGCCGCGAGGGCTCTCCTGCCCTCTGCGGAGCCCGGCTCCGCCCTTCACCTCCTCATCGACCGCACGTCTTCCGAAGGGACCTCGATCATGCTCGAAGCCAGCGCATCCGCCCCGCAGGACCAGGCCACGTCCGGCACCACTCCCGTGGTCACCTGGTCGTCGCCGGACTTCACGGTCATCGAGACCGGCATGGAAGTCACCGCCTACTACCTCAACGACCTCTAGCAGACCCCGTCATGCTGTTGCTCACGCTGGGCACGGCAGCAGGTGGAGGAGTTCCTCAGTGGAACTGCGCGTGCCCCGGTTGCTCCGGGGCACGCGCGCACCCCGACCGTCGCCGCAGCCACGACTCCCTCGCCGTCTTCAACGGCGGCCCGTCCTCCTGGTTCCTGATCAACGCCGGTCCCGACATCACGGACCATATGGAGACGCACCCCGAACTCCGCCCCGCGGCGGGCAGCGAGCGCACCCCCGTGGTCCGGATCCTGCTCACCGACGCCGAACTCGACCACACCCTGGGGCTTCTGAGACTGCGCGAGGCCCACCACCTCGAAATCTTCGCCACCGCACCCGTCCGGCAGGCCCTGCGCAAACGCCTGGCCCTGGACGCGGTCCTCACCCCGTACGCCACCCTCACCTGGCACGATCTGCCCGCTGCCGCACAGAACCCGGCAGTGGCCGCCGGGATCGAAGTGTCCGCCGTCCCCCTGTCGACGAAACGTCCCCGCTACGCCGCCGACGCCGTGGAGGACGACACCTGGGTGGTCGCTGTCCGGCTCCATGACCCCACCACCGGCATGACGGCCCTCTACGCGCCGGCACTCGCGGCCTGGACCGAGGGCTTCGCCGACGAGGCCGCCGGAGCCGACTGCGTCATCGTCGACGGAACGTTCTGGGACGACGACGAGCCCAGACGCCTGGGCATCTCCGCCCGGACCTCCACCGGCATGGGACATCTGCCGATCGACGGCCCGGGCGGCACGTCCGGACAGCTGGCAGGTCTCCCCGGCCGCTGCCTCTACACCCACCTCAACAACACGAACCCGCTGGTCGATCCCTTCGCCCCCCAACACGGCGTGCTCGCCGGGCTGGGGCTCGAAGTAGCACAGGACGGCATGGTGATCGAACTATGACAACCGCGCCCGCACGCCCGACACGAGCTGCGACGACGACGGCACCGCCCGCCGACAGCCCTTTGCCGGCCGACGCGTTCGCGCACGAACTGCGCGGGCTCGCACACAGCCGCTACCACGACACCCATCCGTTCAACGTGCGGATGCACCAGGGCGGGCTCAGTCCTGCCGAAATCCGCACGTGGGTCGTCAACCGCTTCCATTACCAGCGCAGCATCCCGGTGAAGGACGCGCTGATCCTCGCCAAGCTGCCCGAGCCGGCCATGCGCCGTTCGTGGCTGCGCAGGATCCAGGACCACGACGGCGTCGCGGAGGGCGAAGGCGGCATCGAGCGCTGGCTGCGGCTCGGCGAGGCGGTCGGCGTCGACCGCGCGGAGCTGGAATCGGGCGAGTCCGTCCTGCCCGGGGTGCGATTCGCGGTAGACGGATACGTGAACTTCTGCCGGCTGAGCCCCGTCATGGAAGCCGTGGCCTCCTCGCTCACGGAACTGTGCGCGCCGGACATCATGCTGACCCGCTTGGAAACCTTCCCTGTCCACTACCCGTGGATCGAGGCACCGGGCCTCGCCTACTTCCGCAGCAGGGTTCCCCAGGGACGCCGCGACGGAGTGGAGGCTCTGACCTGGGTCACCGCCTGGGCGCGGAGCCGTTCCGAACAGCTCGCCGCCCTGTCGGCGCTTTCCTTCAAGTGCGACATCCTGTGGTCGCTGCTGGACGCCGTGGAGCACGGGAGCCGGCCGGGGAGCGCACGATGACCACCCCCGATCCGGACCACTGGTGCCCGCGACCGGCACCCGCCGTGCTCATGCGGCACGACCGGGCGCGCGGCAACCACGTCCTGCTGATGCCCGAGCGGGTCGTCGTGCTGACGGGCAGCGCCCGCCACGTGGTGGAACTGTGCGACGGCACACGCACGCTCGCCCGGATCAGCGAGGAACTTCGGGCGCGCTTTCCCGATGCCCCTGTCGACGCGGAAGTGGGTCCGTTCGTCGAACGGATGCGCAAGGAAGGCTGGATCCGGTGACGATTCCACCCCCCTGGGGTCTCCTCGCGGAGCTGACGCACGCGTGTCCACTGCACTGCGGCTACTGCTCCAACCCGCTGGAGCTGACCCGCCGTTCACGCGAACTGACGGCCGGGCACTGGGTGGACGTATTCCGGCAGGCCGCGGAGATGGGCGTTCTGCAGACCCATCTCTCCGGCGGCGAGCCACTGCTCCGCAAGGATCTCGAAGCCATCGTCACCGGTGCCGAGGAATCGGGGATCTATACCCAGCTGGTCACCAGCGGTTCAGGGCTGACCGCGGACCGCCTCGGTTCCCTGGTCGGCGCGGGACTGCGCAGCGTCCAGCTTTCGGTGCAGCACGCGGACCCGGCCCTCTCCGACCGCATCGCGGGCAGCCGGGCGTTCGCCGCGAAGGAATCCGCGGCGGCACTCGTCACCGAAGCCGGGCTGCCCCTGGGCGTCAACGCCGTACTGCACCGGCACAACCTGGACGCCGTCGACGCTCTGGTGGAGCTCGCCCTGCGCTGGGGAGCGGACCGGATCGAACTCGCCAACACCCAGTTCTACGGATGGGGCCTCCTCAACAGGGAGGCGCTGATGCCCGGTCGTGACCAGCTCGCCCGTGCGGTGGAGTCCGTCAACAGATGGCGGGAGCGTCTGGCCGGAAGCCTGGAGATCGTCTGGGTCGCGCCGGACTACTTCAACGGAGTGGCCAAACCTTGCATGGGAGGGTGGGGAGCGGTCTCCCTCACCGTGACTCCTGACGGCACGGCCCTGCCCTGTCCTGCCGCGGCCACCCTGCCCGGACTCGACCCGGTCAACGTCAAGGATCATCCCCTGCGCTGGATCTGGGAGGAGTCCACAGCGTTCAACCTCTATCGCGGAACCGACTGGATGCCCTCGCCGTGCCGGTCTTGTGAGCGACGTGACCAGGACTTCGGCGGGTGCCGCTGCCAGGCTTTCGCCCTCACCGGCGACGCCGCACGCACCGACCCCGCCTGCTCCCTCTCCCCCGACCACACGGCGCTGACGGCCCTCACCCACGCCACTCCCGGCGAACTGGCCGCTCTGGTCCCCCGCCGTCCGACCACGGGCCCGCAAGCCGCCTCCCGCGCCTGACATCACGTGGCCGGCGCCCGAGGGGTTCCCCGAACCCCTCTTCGGCCTTCGCCGGCCCAGTCATGTGGCCGGGCCGGTCACGCCTGCCTCTGGGCGTGCTGAGCGGTCAGGCGCACATGGGCACTCTGCTCGCCGAAGCCCGCATAGCCGTGGTCGCGCTGGACGACTTCGAAGAAGACGTCCCCCATGGTCCTGGTGTAGAAGTGGCGGAACTGGCCGTGCTCGTCGCCGTCGTAGAGGATTCCCAGCTCACGGTACATCTGGAGTTCACCGGGGCCGAGGGCGTAGCGCGCTCCGAGATCGTCGTAGTAGTTGTCCGGAACGGGCAGCAGATGCCCCGTGGCTCCGATCCGCCGCGCGGCCGCGACGATGTCGTCGGTGGCCAGGGCGATGTGCTGGGACGCGTGGGAGGAGGCACTCGGTGCCGGGTCGATGCTCAGCGCGATCCGCACCGACTCGCCCTCGTTGCTGACGGCCCGGCTGCGCCGCAGGCCGTACGGGTCGGAGACATCGACGCCGTCGTGCGGCCGGAGCCCGATCACGCTGCGGTAGAAGAGGAGCGCTTCGTCGTACTGGTGCCACGGCTGCGTGAGCGCGACATGATCGACCCCCGTGATGAGCTCCGGCTGCGGCGCGGAGGCCGGTACGGGGGCGAAGTCGTCGAGCCAGTCGGGCAGACCCTGGCGGCCGGACGCGCAGAAGAACAGCTCCGTGCCGTCCGGGGCCGCCACCGTCTCAAGCAGGACGTCCGTGCGAGCGCGCCGGCGCGGCAGAACCGGCGCGCCCAGAGCCTCGGCCCGCTTGGCCGCAGCCCCGGGGTCGGGTGACTCGAGGCCGACGGCCGCGAGA
The DNA here is from genome assembly GCF_008042275.1 of Streptomyces sp. OR43. Classification (GTDB taxonomy): domain Bacteria; phylum Actinomycetota; class Actinomycetes; order Streptomycetales; family Streptomycetaceae; genus Streptomyces. The sequence continues at coordinate 6,394 of NZ_RDBK01000006.1, forward strand.
CGCGGCCCGCTGCCGCCGGTGGCGGGCTCGGTGTTCACCAGGACACGCGCGGCGCCCTGCTCCCAGAGATCGACGGGCTTGGACAGGTGCTTTCCGGTGCGGGAGAATCCCAGCGCCCGGAGCAGGGCGGTGACCGGCTCCGTGTCCAGGGTGACCAATTCGGCAAAGGCGATTCCGATCGGCTCGACGGCGGCGGGAAGTCGCAGTACTCCGGCGGCCTCCTGCAACGCCGTGAGGGAACGTCTGGCGTCGATGGCGGTGCGGCCGGAGTCGGCTTGGCGGAAGACGTCGTTGAACACTTCCAGCGAGAGCGGGCCGTCGTACCCGGAACGGACCACGGACCGGACGAACTCCGCCAGGTCGAAGTCACCCTGGCCGGGGAAGCACCGGTGATGCCGGCTCCATTGCAGGACGTCCATACCCATGAGCGGGGCATCGGCCAGCTGAACGAAGAAGATCTTCTCGCCGGGGATCGAGGCGAAGCCTGCCGGGTCCGAACCGCGGGCCAGGATGTGGAAGCTGTCGAGGCAGACTCCGAGAGCGGGGTGGTCCGCTGCCTCGACGATGCGCCAGGCGTGGTCATACGTGTTGACGTGGCGTCCCCACGCAAGTGCCTCGTAGGCGACGCGGATCCCGTACTCGTCTGCCAGCTCGGCCAGTTCGCGCAACTGTGCTGCGGCCAGGGCATCGTCGTCGCGGGCGTGCGCGGAGACGCTGGAGCAGACCAGCACGGTGTCGACGCCCAGTCGGCGCATGACACGGAACTTGTGCTCCGCCCGGCGCATGCTTCGCGCGAACGCGTCGGCGGGGAGTCCTTCGACATCCCGCATCGGCTGGTAGAGAAAGAGTTCGAGGCCCAGGTCCGCCGCTCGCTCCCTGATCCGCTCGGGGCTGAGCGGACTGCCCAGCAGGTCGTTCTCGAAGATCTCCACACCGTCGAACCCGGCACGGGCCACGGCGTTGAGCTTCTCCGTCAGCGTTCCGCTGACGGAGACGGTGGCGATGGACGTACGCATCGTGATCCTTCTTCTGGCTTCAGCTGGCTGGAGGGACCCTGGTGAGATCGGTGACGTCGGCGAGCATGCGTTCCACATCGGGTTCACGCCGGGTGAAGAGCCTGAAGGCGTCCGCGGCCTGCAACGCGACCATTCCCGAACCGTCCAGCGTGGTGCAGCCCAGGGCGCGTGCCTCGGCGAGCAGCCGTGTCTCCAGCGGCCGGTAGACGACTTCGGCCACCCATATCCCCGGGTGGAGCAGCTCGGGGGCGAACGGCGTCCCCGGATGCGCGCTCATCCCGGTCGGGGTGGCGTGCACGAGGCCGTCGCAGCGGGCCAGTTCACGGGCGAGATCCCGCGGGCCGCCGGCCGCCACCCGTTCCGTGCGGAAGATGGCGTTCAATGAGGCCGCGAGGGACTGGGCACGCGACTCGTCGGTGTCGATCAGGGTGAGGTGTCCGGTGCCCAGGGTGAGCATGGCATGGGCGACGGCCGCACCTGCCCCGCCGGCTCCCAGCTGGACCACGTGCGAGGTGGGCGCACGGGGCAGTCCCCGGGCGAACGCCGCGCCGAATCCCGTGACATCGGTGTTGTGCCCGGTGGCCCGCCCGTCCTGGAAGACGATGGTGTTCACGGCACCGAGCGCCTCCGCCTGGGGGTCGAGGACGTCCAGGTGCGGGATGACCGTCTGTTTGCAGGGGTGGGTGATGTTGAGCCCGTCGTACCCGAGGTCGCGGGCGGCTCGCACGAGGTCGCCCACCTTCTCGGGGCCGGCGCCGAGATCATCCAGGTCCAGGATCCTGTACAGGTAGCGCAGGCCCTGCCGGTCCGCCTCGCGCTCGTGCAGAGCGGGGCTGAGCGACGTGGTGATGCCCGCGCCGATCAGCCCCACCAGGTACGCCCCCGTCGTCACCGCGACCCCTCACCGAGCAACGTGGCGAGACGCATCAGCGCGAAGACGTACCCGTCCGTGCCCGCCCCGCAGATCACGGCGGCCGCCACCCCCGACACGTAGCTGTGGTGACGGAACTCCTCACGTCGGTGAATGTTCGTCAGGTGCACCTCCACGACCGGCCGTTCCACCGCCGCGAGGGCATCGCGGATGGCAACCGACGTGTGGCTGTAGGCGCCCGGGTTGATCACGATCCCGTCGAATCCGGTGCGGGCCTCATGGATGGCGTCGACCAGGGCGCCCTCGTGGTTGCTCTGTCTGCAGTCGGCTTCCAGACCGTGGGCGGCCGCGGTCTCCTGGCAGAGCTTCTCCACATCGGCGAGTGTGTCGCTGCCGTAGAGGGCCGGCTCACGGGTGCCGAGCAGATTGAGGTTGGGCCCGTTGAGAACGAGTACCCTCCCGATCGCCCGCGCAGGGGTCCGGTCCATCGCGCCTCCAGTAATGTACGAACCAGTACGTTACTTATAGCAAGAGCGGGCCACGTCGAGAAGCCCTCGCACCGAAGGATCCGGGCACGGCCTGCTCCTACAATCGCGGGACAATCACGGGACACTCACGACGCACCGGAGGAGCCAGGGCATGCCCCACGCCCAGAAGCCAGCGCCCGCAGAGCGTCAGCGCGACGCGGCCCGCACCCGGGCGGAGATCCTCGCGGTGGCGACCCGGGAGTTCGCCCGGGACGGTTATGCGGGCGCACGGGTCGACAAGATCGCCGACCTGACCCGTACGACGAAGCGGATGATCTATTACTACTTCGGCGGCAAGGAACAGCTCTTCACAGCCGTGCTCGAAGCCGCCTACTCGGAGATCCGCCAGCTGGAAGGCGACCTGGACGTCGAACATCTCGATCCCGTCGCCGCCACCCGCCGGCTCGTCGAGCTGACCTTCGACCACCACGAGGCACACCCCGACTTCATCCGGCTCGTCAGCATCGAGAACATCCACGAGGCGGAACACATCATCGGCTCCGAGAAGTTGAGCCGACTCGGCTCCCCGGCGACCGACGTACTCCAGCGCATCCTCGAGTCGGGACGGCAGGCCGGACTCTTCCACGCGGAGGTCGACGCCATCGACGTCCACGCGATGATCAGCTCGTTCTGCTTCTTCCGCGTGTCGAACCGCCACACGTTCGGCGCGCTCTTCGCCCGCGACCTGGTCGCCCCCGACAGCCGGGACCACTACCGGACCATGCTCGCGGACATGATCTGCGCCTACCTCACATCGCCGCCCGCGCACAGCGGCAGCGAGGAACCGGAACAACACCGCGCACGCCGCCGGTAGGCGGGCGGCACCTGTGGGCGACGAGGCGCCCGCGCCCGGACCCTGCTTCCCGGGCGCCGGCCCTTGACCGGACCAGGTACCTGCGGCGGGCCGTCGAGACAAGCCCGAAGGCCCGGTACGCCAGAACCTGACCGCCGAGTACCCGTGCGGAACCACCGAGGGCCCGGCCGCCGGGTGATGACCGTGGGCGCCGCGGGGCGAGGGCTGGTGCTGCCCCGGCCCGCGGCGTCCGGAGCGGTGTCAGTCGTTGATCGCCTGGTAGAGCGTGGTCCAGAAGTCGTGCATGAGCCGTACCGGGTCGGGGACGGACGCTCCGACCTGGGTGAGCAGAATGCCGGTGAGCCGGTTGCCGGGGTCCGCGTACGTGGAGGTACCGCTTCCGCCGTCCCAGCCGAACTGGCCGATGGGCGCGTAGTCACCGCGATAGGTGCGTACCGCCATCCCGAAGCCCCAACCGCCGTGCTGGCCCTGGCCGAAGGAGATGTGGACGTTGTCGGTGGCCAATGCGTGCCGGGCCGCTTGCTGCTGCGGGCCGAGGCGGTTGGTGGTCATCAGCTCGACGGCGGCGCGGGAGAGGATCCGCTCGCTCCCGTGCGTTCCGCCGTTGAGCAGCATCCGGAAGTAGGCGTGGTAGTCGTCGGCCGTGGAGTTCAGTCCGCCTCCACCACCCTGGAACGCCGGAGGAGCACTGTGACGTCCTCCTTCGGCCTCGTCCCATACGTGGAACTCTCCGGTCGCCGGATCGGGAGCGTACAGCGGCGGCAGCCGGTCCAGGTGGTCGGCGGGCACGTGGAATCCGGTGTCGTTCATTCCCAGCGGATCGAAGATGCGCTCGCGCAGGAACGACTCGAACGACTGGCCCGTGACCCGGGCGACGAGCACGCCGAGCAGATCGCTGGCGATCTGGTACTGCCAGCTCTCGCCGGGCTGGTGCATCAGCGGAAGCGTGGCCAGGCGGCGCATCCACTCGTCGGGCTCGGGCATCGGTTCCGGCAGGTTGGGGGTGATTCCCTGCTCGAAGACCGCGCCCATGATCGGGGTTCCCAGCACCGTCATATCCATGCCGAGTCCGAACGTGGACGTCAGCACGTCCCTCACGGTGATCGGCCGCCGCGCCGGCACGGTGTCGTCCAGCGGGCCGTCTATCCGCTTCAGCACCTGGCGGTCGGCGAGTTCGGGCAGCCACTCCTGTACCGGGTCGTCAAGGCGCAGCCGGCACTCGTCGAGCAGGACCATGGCCGCCGACACCGAGACCGGCTTCGACGTCGAGGCCATCCGGAAGATGGTGTCCCTGCGCATCGGTGCGCCGCCCTCGTGGCGCATCGTTCCGACCGTCTCGACATGCGTCTCATCGCCCTGACTGAACAGCGCCACGAGTCCGGGGATTCTCCCGGACTCGACGTGCCGGTCCAGCACCGCGCGCACGCGTCGCAGTCCGGTCTTCGAAAAGCCTTTGTACTCGTCGGCAAGGCCGGTGGGCATGGCGGTGTGCTCCTTCGATCGGACGGACGAATGGCAGATGAGCTGAACAGCGGGTCAGCAGCCGAACGATGCCCGTCCCGGCCGGCCCGTGCGTGGCCGGCGAAGAGGCGCCGAGGGCGTGGTGGAGGGCTCCCTGCATGGCTGCGGCGACGGTGCTGCGATCAGTATCGGACGTGCCCGTCGGCCGAGGGGCCGAGTCCGGCAGTCTTGACGCGATTCTGATCCGCGTTACCGGACACTTCCCGTCGAACACGACTTGTGCGCATGGGATGTGATGGGCAATCAGCACGTGCTTCGAACGCGCCTCACCGGGCCGGGATGGGCTGAGTGAGGTTCACCGGGTTGCCGTCGGGGTCCTTGATGTGGGCGACGCGCTGTCCCCAGGGCATGTCGTTGGGGCCTCCGCTGACCGAGCCGCCCAGCGCCTCCACCCGGGCGAGCGTCTCATCGACGTCGTCGACGCCGATGCTGAGCAGGATCCGCGGCGCCGCCGGGGCCCCCGGGTGGGCCTTGGTCACCAGCCCGAGGTCCGTATCGCCGATGCGCAGGCCGCGATAGAAGGCGGCACCTTCCTCCGGTACCCGGAAGATCTCCTCGGCGCCGAACAGTTTCGTATAGAAGCCGAGCAGGACGTCCTGGTCGGCAGTCAGGATCACCGGCTGGATGGTGGACATGGAATTCCTCTCGAGAACGGTCGTGTCGCCGGGTAGACCGTTCGGGGAGGGCGAACTCATCGGCGACGCCGCCCCGCCGGAGAGGGGTCCGGGCCCTCCCCGTCTGTGGTCAGCCGGTCAGAGGCTGCCACCGGCCCTCGTGGAGGGGATCGGTTCTGCTCCCCCACACCAATGCCTCGCCGACCAGGCCGGGCCTGTCCCGCGTTGCCAGAGACGGACATTCGAGCATGTCGGCGACAGATTGTCCTCGTGGGCCTGGGACTTCACCTGCTGACGGTAGAGGCACGCCACGGCATCCAGAGTCATCAGGGCGTTGTTGCCCGGCAGGCAGCCCGCGCCGTCGACCCCGTCATCACCCGCCGACAGCGACCACAGCACCCGCAGCCCGACGGGCACGTGAACACCGAGGTCATGTTCCAGACCGGTGATGGCCGCACCGCTTGCGCTCGACGGCATCGGTGGAACGCGACGGCTTCACGTACCGGACGTCGATGCGGGCGTGTTCGCGGACGTAGCCAACAGTCGAGGAGAGGCAGTCCTCGAACAGATCGCCGTCGACCGACACGGTGAGAACGCCCGGCCGGCCCGATGCCTGCCCCATGTCCGGGTCGTCGGACAACTGGCCGGCCACCACTTTCAAGGCATGCGGAACACCGGCCCCCAGCCGTGCGGCGGCGTCGCGTATGTGGGCGGAGATCTCGACGTCCACGATCCGGTACTCCTTGCTGAGGGAGGACGACGCTCACAGGGCAGGCCGGCTCACCGGCCTAACGCCGGAACGGCGGGCTGCCCGTGCCAAGGGGCGCCCGCCGCCCGCGCCCGGGTCAGCCCGAGACGCTCGCCCGGCCGTTCTCGATGTGCCCCATCAGCCGGCGCCGGAAGGCGTCGTCCCCGTCGACGGTGATGTCCAGGTCGTACCAGCCGTGCGCGTCGGCCGCCGAGTGCACCACCGTACGGCTGCGCCCCGGCTTGACCTTCACGGTCCGGGCCCAGTCGCGCAGGTCCGCCTCGTCGGCGTATCCCCGCGGCCGCACCATGAAGGTGAGCGTCGTCCGCCCCGTGTTGCGCAGCGTGAGATGCAGATCGCGCTCGCGGGCGTCGACCCGCGAGGCGACCTCGGCCGGGGCGCCGTCCGCGGACCCGGCGAACTCGCGGCGGAAGCCGTTCGGCCCCGTCACCGTGAACCGGTACGCCGCGCCGGTGACGGGCACCGTCCACTGCGCCGTGCCCTTCACGTCCCGGTGCTGCGGTACGGGGAACTCGCCCGCGTACGGATACAGCGCGAAGTGCGCCGACGAGCGCCCCGTGTTGCTGAGGGCCACCCGCACCACGCCGTCCGCCACCTTCGCCTGTGCGTCGGGCTGGTACGGCAGTGCGCGGGCCGGACGCACGCCCGGCTCCTGCACGGGCATGTGCTGCACGAGCGGCGGCCTCGGCGACCAGCGGCCGCTGAACGGCGGAATGGCGCCCGGCTGCTCCACCTCGGGCTGCCTGCGTCCCCGCGAGAAGTCGAAAGCAGAGGTCAGGTCGCCGGTGACCGTGCGCCGCCAGTCCCCGATGTTCGGCTCCTTCACCCCGGTCCAGCGCTCCAGGAAGCGGATCACGGAGGTGTGGTCGAAGACCTCGGAGCAGACGTAGCCGCCGATGGTCCAGGGCGACACGACAAGCATCGGCACGCGCACGCCGAGACCCGTGGGCTTGCCGTCCCACTGCTCCTCGGTCACCTCGGGCGGGGCCACCGGCGGCGGCACGTGGTCGAAGAAGCCGTCGTTCTCGTCGTAGTTGATGATGACGGCGGTGTGCCGCCATACGTCGGGGTGCTTGCCCAGCGCATCGAGGACCTTGTAGACGATGGTCGCGCTGTGGATCGGCGAGGAGACGCTCGGGTGCTCCGAGTCGACGGCGGAGGGCACCAGGTAGGAGACCTCCGGCAGCGTGCCCGCCGCCACGTCCTTGGCGAACTCGTCGGCCAGCGTTCCGGTCTCCACCCGGCGCAACGCCCGGTCGAAGAGGCGGCGTTCGGTCGCGTCCAGGGTGGTGACGCCCTCCTCCAGCAGGCCGAGCAGCCGCTCCCGCCCGGCTGCGTCCGCGTCCCGCACGGCGGAGTAGAACGACTCCATGTACGTGTGCCCGCCGGTCCTCGCCAGCGCCTTGCGGGCGATGGCCTTGAAGGTGGCGAAGAACTCGATCTGGTTGTCGGTGAAGTTCTCCCACTCGGTGTACGTGCGCCAGCTGTGCCCGGCCTTCTCCAGCCGCTCCGCGTAGGTGCCCCAGTCGTAACCCGGATGGGTGCCCTCGTCGTACGCGTCGTTGCCGACGGCCCGCTTGCCGTTCGGCTCGTTCCCCGTCTTCCCGCTCCACAGGTGGTTGCGGTTGGGGCTGGTCGAGGAATGGATGGAGGAGTGGTAGGCGTCGCAGACCGTGAAGGTGTCGGCGAGTTCGTAGTGCAGCGGGATGTCGCGACGGTCGTAGTAGGCCATGGTGGCGGCCGTCTTCGCGGACACCCAGCCGTTCATCCACCCACCGGCCCACGCCTTGCCGCCGCCGCTCCAGGAGTGGTCGAGCGCACCGATGTACTGGAGGTCCTTCTTCTGCGTCTCGGCGGCGCCGCGCACCGGGAAGGGCAGAACGGAAGTGCCCAGCGGTGCGGGCTGCTCGAAGACCGGCTTGCCCGAGGGCAGCTCGACGGCGTTGCGGTCACCGAAGCCGCGTACGCCCCGGAGCATCCCGAAGTAGTGGTCGAAGGAACGGTTCTCCTGCATCAGGATCACCACGTGCTTGATGTCTCCGAGCCCGCCACGGCCTCCGGACCCCGCCGCATGTGCCGGCTGCGCGGCCATCGCGGCCTGCAGGGAAGGCGGCAGCAGCGACCCCGCCGCCGCAGCGCCGAACGCACCGCCGCCGAGCGCGAAGAGCCGTCGCCGTGAGATGTCCGTGGTCACGTTGATCCTCCCGAGTTCTGTCGTACAGCCGGGAAGCTAATCAAGCCGGATGGCGCGGGGAAGGATTTCGTACGGCTTCGCGGTGAACCTCCAACACGTCGTACGGGAAAGTCCAACCGTCCGCCACGCACCCCGGCGGACCCGGCCGGGCAGCACCTCCGGACAGACGCTGCCCTCACAGCGGTGCGGATCCGTCACGGTGCACGTCTTGCCGCCTCGCGCCCGCCCCGCATGCGGCGCCGCGTACGCGATGTGTGGATATTCGGCCTTCGCCTCCCCCGAGCGTCTCGGCGTCRGCCGGACCGGCCATGCCGACGACGACGGGAGTTGCCCGCGTCCGGTCCGGCYGACGCCGTGTCGTCAGAACTCGGGGTTGAGGAAGGTCAGGTTCGAGGCGGCCTCCTCGATCAGCGGGGCGAGGGCCGTGTTGAACGGGCCGGCGTACCGCGCCGTGAGGTGGCGCTGGAAGGCGGCCTCGTCCTCGTACGTCTCGAAGACGAGGTAGGCACGAGGACTGGACGCCTTGGTGCAGACCTCGAAGGACAGGTTGCCGGCCTCCTCGCGCACCGTCCGGGCGTACTCCCGCAGGAGGTGTGCGACCTCGTCCTCCGCTCCTTCGCGCGCGGTGAACTCGGCGAGCAGGCTCTTCCTCACGTCCGGCCCTTCGCGGTCGGGGATCACCGGCGTCACTTCCGCGAGGATTCGAGGTGCCAGACGCGGGCGTGGTCCAGCTTCACCGATCCGTTCTCGGCGAAGACCTCCACTCCCTGGCTGGAGGGATCGGGGAAGACCTGGTCCGTGATCACCGCTTCGCCACTGCCGCCGAAGACCTCGACGGATGACCAGTCGACGATGATCCGCAGCTTCACCTTGCCGTTCACGGCGTGCAGGGGCGCGCGCTGGACGCCGGCGAAGGTGTCGCTGAAGTCCACGGCGCCGGACCGGGTCCGGTCGACGTACAACTCCTGCGTCGTGGTGTCGTATCCGATGACGGTCTCCTCTCCGTTGGCACCGGTGCGCACCTTGATGCCGAACCGTTCGGCGTCCTTGAGGGAGAAGGACGCCTCGATGTCGAGGGCCTTGCCCTTGGCCGCGCCGCGGCCCATGGGCCGTGACGTGCTGGTCACCGTGGTGCCGGCCGACGCCACCGGGCGGCCCTCCCGCAGGGATGTCAGGCTGTTCACCGGCTCGCTGGTCAGCTTGATCCGGCCGTCCACGGTGCGCAGGGCCATCTGGCGAGGGAGGCTCTGCGCGCTGCGCCAGGGGGACGTGGGGAGGGAACCGCTGTACTCCCAGTTGTTCATCCAGCCGATCATGTGCCGCTGGTCGCCCGGTGCGTCCTCCCAGGACACGGCCGCGTAGTAGTCCTTGCCGTAGTCGGCCCAGTCGGCACGCTGCACGGCCGATTTCGCGGGCGTCGCCGCGGCGGTGAACTGGTCGGCCATGATCTGGCCCCAGCCGCCGGTGTTCATGTCGACGATCTGGATCTGTGCCTTCTTGCCGGCGTAGGCGCGCATGTCGATGGAGGCCCAGTCCAGCGTCTCGCTGTCGGCCCCGGTGGCACTGCCGACGACCTTGCCGTCGACGACCAGGTTGACGGCGGTCTCCCGGGAGACGGGCTGGGCCCGTGTGTCGGAGAGCACGATGTGGTCGACGTTGATGTGGCCCCATCCGCCGGTGTTCTCGTCGACGATCCTGATCTGCGCCTTCTTGCCGATGAGTTCGCGGACGTCCCATGAGTCCCAGTTGAGTGCCTCACCGTCGTGTCCGGTGGCGCTGCGCACCACCTGGCCGTCGACGAGGAGTTCGACGGCGGTGGGCTCGGCCTGACGTGCGGGATGGTTGCCGCCGCCGATGAGGAAGTCGACGTAGTCCTGGTCGATGGTGAATTCCGGCGAGGTGAGGCTGCCGGTCGTGGCGTCGCCGTTCAGGAACGAGTTGGCCAGACCACCGCCGAGAAAGCCGGTGACCTCCTGCTGGCCCGCGTGAGCGCCGGTGGCCGGGGCGGTTCCGAAAGCGTCGCCCGTCACCGTCCAGCCGCCGTAACTGCCGCCTTCGAAGTCTGCGAGGGTCGTCCCCTCGGGCACGGGCCCTCGTTCCTGCACGGTGCCGTCCTGGTGGGGGTGGCGTCCGCCGGCGACCTTGAAGTTGAGGTACGGGCTGTCGACGGTGAAGGGCGGCGAGGAGAGGGTTCCGGTGCCGCCGTCACCCGCGTGGAAGCTGTTGGCGAGTCCCTTGCCCTCGAAGCCGCTGACGGGTCCCTGCCCCGTCAGCGCCCCGGCCGCCGGCCCTTGGCCGAATGCGGTGCCGGCAGCCGTCCATGTGCCGAAGTCCGGGTTCTCGAAGTCCTGCATGACGGTGCCGGTGGGCGGGGTGTAGGAGCCCTTGTCGTCGGCGGTGAACTTCGTGCCGTCGAAGTCACCGACGAAGTACTGGGCGCCCGAACCGCCGGCGATTCCGCCGGGGTTGATGTTGACGACCAGGACCCACTTGATGTTCTTCTTGTTCCCGTCGACCGCGAGGGGGAACAGGTCGGGGCATTCCCATACGCCGCCCGTCGCCCCGGCCGGCCCGAACTCGCTGAGCAGGTCCCAGTTCTTGAGATCCTTCGAGGAGTAGAACCGCACCTTGTGCTCGGTGGAGAGCGACACCGTCATCAGCCAGCTCCTGGTCGGCGCGTACCACTGCACCTTGGGGTCGCGGAACTCCTTGGAGCCGATGTCGATGACGGGATTGCCGTCGTACTTGGTGAACGTCCGTCCGCGGTCGTTGCTGTAGGCGAGCGACTGGGCCTGGGTGCCGGTGCTCTTGTCGTAGCTCGTGTAGATCGCCACCATGGGCGGGTTCTTCTTCGTGCCGAAGCCGGTGGTGTTGTTCCAGTCGATGACCGCGCTGCCGGAGAACACCATCTCGTTGTCGTCGTGGGACAGGGCGAGCGGCAGCTCCTTCCAGTGCATGAGGTCGGTGCTCACCGCGTGCCCCCAGGACATGTCGCCCCAGGAGTTGCCGTTGGGGTTGTACTGGTAGAAGAGGTGGTATTCGCCCTTGTAGTACACCAGTCCGTTGGGGTCGTTCATCCAGTTCTTCTGCGGCGTGTAGTGGAACTGGGGCCGGTAGGTCTCGGTGTAGGGCCGGGTTCCGGAGGCGACGGCCTGGGGCGTCAACAGGGCGGCGGACAGGGCACATACGGTCGCCGTCGCGGCGATCATCCGCGTGCGGGCATGCCGGGATACGCGTCTTGAGGTCATGGTGTCTCCTGGGCTGCGGCCGTTTCCGCAGCCGGGTGCTTCCCGGCGCGCGGACGGAACGAAAAGGGGAGGCCCTGCCGACGCCGTGGCGCCGCGTCGGCCGTGAGTGTCATCGTTGACTTATGTCAGCGATGACATTGGGTGGGCCGATGATGGACGCATTCCGGCCGACGCGTCAACGGCTGGGACACGGTTCCCCCGGCTCGACCGCACCGCCCGTCACAGGGCGTACTGCGGAAGCTGGCTCTGCCACGGAGGGTTCGGACCGGCGACCGAGCAGGTCAGGGCCGCGACATGGGCGGCGAACAGACAGGATTCCGCCACCTCGCCCACACGGAGGCCGGTCAGCCGCCCCCCGAGAAGTCCGCGCGCGCCCAGGTGGTGCAGCAGACCCGCCGTGAAGGAGTCACCCGCCCCGACCGTGTCGACGACCCGCGTCGCCACGGCCGGCACGTGCACCCGCTCTCCGTCCAGCGAGACGAGCGCGCCCTCGGCGCCACGCGTGACCACGACGAGCCGTGCGCCGGCTGCGTGCCAGACGTCGCACGCCTGATCCAGGGGCGTTTCCGGCAGCAGGAGCCCGAGGTCCTCCTCGCTCAGCCGGAGTATGTCCGCGAGGTCGCACCAGTGCCGCAGTTTCGCACGGTAGGTCTCGGGATCCACCAGCAGCGGCCGGACGTTGGGATCGATGCTGATGGTGGCCCGGGACGAGGCCGCTGCCAGGAACTCCTCCACCGCCGCCGCTCCCGGCTCCCGGACCAGGGCGAGCGAACCCGTGTGCAGACAAGCGGTGGAGGACAGGTCCACACCGGCCAGTTCGGCACTCGACCACTGCCAGTCGGCCGTTCCCTGCGCGTGGAACGCATAGGCGGCCTGCCCCTGGGCGTCCAGCTCCGCCACCGCCAACGTGCTCGGCTCCGTCGCCACGACGGCGTGAGACAGGTCCACTCCCGAAGCCTCGAGGTGAGCCCGGAACAGCCGGCCGAACACATCCCCGGACAGCCGTGCGAGAAGGCGGGACGGAGTGCCCAGGCGAGCCAGGGCCACGGCCGTGTTCGCGGGCCCGCCACCCGGCAGTACATGCAGGTCGAGCTCGTGCGGAGCGCTTGCGGGCCGGGCGAACGCGTCCGCGACGCATTCGCCCAGGACGGTGATCTGACGCGGACTCATGGACTGCTCTTCTCTGACGAACGGACGGGCCAAACCGAGTACGTCGCGACACGGGCGTTGCGGCTGCGGGTGAGCGACGGCCGGGGACGTTGCCGATTTGTAACAGCGGCAAGGCATTGACGTGCCCGGGAGACGGAGTCCATCATCCTCGGCAAGCAGTGTCAACGATGACATAAGTCAACGATGACACCCGGGACGGCATGCTTCGATGCCGGCCGAGCCGCACGCGATCCCGCAGGAGCCGTTCATGCCTCGCACCATTCGTCCGACCACCTCCCTGATCAGAGTCGCCGCATGTCTGGGTGTCGCGGCTCTCACCCTGACGGCCTGCGGATCCGGCTCCGGATCGGATTCCGCGGGCGACGGCTCGGGCAGCGTCAAGGTCGGCCTGATCACCAAGACCGACACCAACCCGTTCTTCGTGAAGATGAAGGAGGGCGCGGAGAAGGCCGCCAAGGACAGCGGTGCCCAACTGATCACCTCGGCCGGCAAGTTCGACGGGGACAACGCCGGACAGGTCACCGCGATCGAGAACATGGTCGCCGCCGGAGTGAAGGGAATCCTGATCACTCCCAGCGACTCCAAGGCGATCGTGCCCGCCCTCGAGAAGGCCCGCGCCAAGGGAATCCTGGTCATCGCCCTGGACTCCCCGACCGACCCCGAGAGCGCGGTCGACGCCCTGTTCGCCACCGACAACCTCCGGGCCGGGGAGCTGATCGGCGCCTACGCCAAAGCCTCGATGAAGGGCAAGGCGGCCAAGATCGCCACCCTCGACCTGGCGCCGGGCGTCGCCGTCGGGGTCCAGCGGCACAACGGCTTCCTCAAGGGCTTCGGCATCGGCGAAAAGGACCCGGCGATCGTCTGCTCCCAGGACACCGGAGGCGACCAGGCAAAAGGCCAGACCGCGATGGAGAACTGCCTGCAGAAGGCACCCGGCATCAACGTCGTCTACACCATCAACGAGCCGGCCGCGCTCGGCGCGTACACCGCGCTGAAGGCCAAGGGCCGGGAGAAGGACGTCCTGATCGTCTCCGTCGACGGTGGCTGCACCGGGACGCAGGCGGTCAAGGACGGCAAGATCGGCGCCACCTCCCAGCAGTACCCGCTGAAGATGGCCGCCGAAGGTGTCGGGGCCGTCGTGAAGTACGCCAAGGACGGCAAGAAGGCGACGGGTTACACCGACACCGGCGTCAGCCTGATCACCGACAAGACGCAGGCAGGGGCCGCGTCGAAGGACACCGCCTACGGCCTGGACAACTGCTGGGGCTGAGTCGCCCTCCGCCCGAGCAGCCGCCGTCCGAAACCCGTTGTCGGGGTGGCCGGCCCTGTCCCCCATCGGGGCGGCCGCCCCCGTCCGTCCTCCCCCGAGGACCTCTGCTTTTCCGACAAGGACTTCGCATGACAGCCTCCACCGCGCCGTATGCCGAGCTGAAGACGCCGGCCACGGCCCGCAGACTCCTCACCGCGCCGACCACCGGCCCACTGGCCGCCCTCCTCCTCGCCTGCGCGTTCTTCTCCCTGTCCACGGACCAGTTCCTCACGGGCGGGAACTTCTCGCTGATCGTGCAGCAGGTCATGGTCGTCGGCACCCTCGCCATCGGCCAGACCCTGATCATCCTCACGGCCGGCATCGACCTGTCGTGCGGTGCCGTGATGGCGTTCGGCAGCATCGTGATCGCCAAGATGGCGGCCGAGGGCACCCTGCCGCCGCTCCTCGCCATCACCCTGGGCCTGGTCGTCTGCGGCGGCTTCGGACTTCTCAACGGGCTTCTGGTCCAGAAGATCCCGCTGCCGCCGTTCATCGTGACGCTCGGCATGCTCAACGTGGCGTTCGCCCTGACGCACATCTACTCCGAAGAGCAGACCGTCACCAGCCTGCCCGGCCCGCTGACCGCCCTCGGGGAGACCTTCCCGCTCGGCCGCACGGACATCACCTACGGCTCGCTGGTCACCATCGTCCTCTTCCTGCTCCTGGCCTACGCCCTCAGCAGCACCGGATGGGGCCGGCACGTCTACGCCCTGGGCAACAGCCAGGAGGCCGCACGCCTCAACGGCATCCGCACCTCCCGCCTGACCATCGGCATCTACACCGTGGCAGGGGTGCTGTACGGCCTGGCCGCCCTGCTGCTCATCTCCCGCACCGGGGTGGGCGACCCGCAGGCAGGACAGACCGAGAACCTCGACAGCATCACGGCCGTCGTCCTCGGCGGCACCAGCCTCTTCGGCGGTCGCGGTTCGGTCCTGGGCACCTTCATCGGTGTGCTCATCGTCGGTGTCTTCCGCAACGGCCTCCAACTGATGGGTGTGGCCTCCATCTACCAGACCCTGATCACCGGGATCCTCGTGATCCTCGCGGTGACCGTCGACCAGCTGTCCCGGAGGAAGGCCCGATGACCACCACCACTCCCACCCCCGTGCTCCAGGCCCGCGGTCTGGTCAAGCGCTACGGGCAGGTCACCGCCATCGACGGCGCCGACTTCGACCTGATGCCCGGCGAGGTCCTCGCGGTCATCGGCGACAACGGAGCCGGCAAGACCAGCCTGATCAAGGCCCTCACCGGTGCGGTGGCACCGGACGCGGGCGAGATCCGCCTCAACGGCGAACTCATCCATTTCACAGGGCCGCAGAGCGCGCGCGCCCATGGCATCGAGACCGTCTACCAGGACCTGGCGGTGGCCGCCTCGATGGACATCGCCTCGAACATGTTCCTGGGACGTGAACTGCGCCGGCCCGGCGTCCTCGGCAGTGCCTTCCGCATGCTGGACAAGAAGCGCATGCGCCAGGAGGCCGCGGAGCACATGGCCGACCTCAAGATCGGACTGCGCTCGCTCACGCAGGCGGTCGAAACCCTCTCCGGCGGGCAGCGGCAAGCGGTGGCCGTCGCACGTTCCGTCGCCTGGGCGCGCAGCGTCGTCGTCATGGACGAGCCCACCGCCGCCCTCGGCGTCAAGGAGTCGGGGCAGGTCCTCGACCTGATCCGCCGGGTCCGCGACAAGGGCATGCCCGTGGTCCTGATCAGCCACAACATGCCGCACGTCTTCGAGATCGCCGACCGGATCCACGTCCACCGGCTGGGCCGCCGCGCCGCCGTGATCAAGCCCTCCGACCACAGCATGGCCGAAGTCGTCGCCATCATGACCGGCGCGCTGACCCTCGACGATGCCGGAGGTACTGTCGTAGCGGATTCCGAGGCCGCCAAGGCAGCGGGAGTCCGGGCCACCTGACATCCGACGACACCCTCACAGGTTCCGGCCGAGGCCGCGGCCGGAACCGACGAGCACAGGGAGACCTCCGCTCCATGGCAGCGAACCGCCGCCCCACCCTGGCCGACGTCGCCCGAGAAGTAGGCGTCAGCGCCAAGACGGTCTCCCGGGTGCTCAACGAGGACGGACCCGCCTCGGCCCGGACCAGGGAACAGGTGCTCGCCGCCGTGGCCAAACTCGGCTTCCAGCCGAACCTGATGGCCCGCAACATCCGTGTCGGAGGACCCGACACGACCATCGGGCTCGTCGTGCCCGACCTCGGCAACCCCTTCTTCGGAGCGGTGGCCGGCGGCATCGAGGACGTCGTGCGGGACCGCGGCCTCACCCTGCTCATGGGGTCCTCCGCGGACGAACCCGCACGCGAACGGGGACTGACCGACACGTTCCTCGCCCGTCGTATCAGCGTCCTGATGGTGATCCCGTCCGTCGGCTCCGACCATGCGCACCTGCGGAGCCATCGGAGCACGGGGCTGCCCGTCGTCTTCGTCGACCGGCCTGGAGCCGGGCTGACCACGGACAGCGTCGTCAGTTCCAACCTCGCGGGCGCACACGAGGGTGTCGCCCACCTGATCGCCCACGGCCACAGGCGCATCGGCTTCGTCGGCGACCTCCCCACCAACCTCTACACCCGCCGTGAACGCCTGGCCGGATACCGCTCGGCCCTGGCGGAAGCAGGTCTCCCCCACGACCGCGCCCTGGTCATCAACGCCCACGACCAGGACGCGGCCTCCGTCTGTACCTCGCGCCTGCTGGAGTCGGCGAATCCCCCGACCGCTCTGTTCGCCGGCAACAACATCGTCGCGCTGGGAGTGGTCGCCGAACTGGCCCGCATCAAGCGGAAGGACGTCGCCGTGGTCGCCTTCGACGACGTGCCACTCGCCGAAGCCCTCGAACCCGCCCTGACCGTCGTGGCCCAGGACCCCGAAGAGATCGGCCGGAAGGCGGCGGAGACCGCCCTGGCACGCCTGGACGGCGACCGTTCCCGCGCCCGCACCCTCACCGTCCCCACCAGGCTGATCGTCCGGGGATCGGGCGAACTCACCGCTTCGTAGGGGCAGGAGCACGGAGGCGGCGCGGGCCGGTACGCCGGTCCGCCCGGACCCCCGAACCTCGACGAACCTCGTCGTGACGGTCGTGACGGTCGTGGCACCGAGGGACGGTGGGCACCGCGGTGAGCGGGTCGGGTCAGGCGTGCCCGGTCAGGCAGGGACTCGGCCGTCCGGCGCTCATCCCCGGCCCGCCGGAGTCGGCTCTCTCAGGGCGTCCGCCGGTGCCAGGTCCCAGGACTCGACCGCGAATTCGCTGCCCAGCGTGCCCGTCGTACGGGCCTGGAGCCGCCACGGCCCTTCACCCAGTGGATAGAACCGCAAGGTGAGGACCTGTTCGTCGGCCAGGTAGATCTCGGCTATCGAACGGTCCACGATCACGCGGAGTCCGACGGGACTGCCGGAGCGCTTCATGGCCGGGTGGGGCAGGGTGTACGAGCCTCCCCTGGCTCGTCTGTCGAGCGACGCGTGACTGCGGTCGACGACGAGGTGCCCGGCCGCTGGATCCAGAAGGATGTCGAGGTGTTCGGAACCGTCTGCGGAGGTGACCAGGCGCAGCCCGCTCGTCCCCGTGGCGTCGGGAACGAGGACAGCGGTCAGATCGAAGCTGGGGCTGACCTGGCCGAGCTCGACCGGCTCGCCCTGTGTGACGTGTCCGGTTCGGTGCAGTGTGCGCGCACCTCGCAGAGCAAGCACTTCGCGAGCGGGGCGTTGGGCGACCGTTCCTCCGGCCGTCAGGCTCACCTCACGGGGAAGGGTGAGGACACCTGCCCAGCCCGCCCCATGCGCCCAGGCGTCGTCACGCGCCTCCCACGCCCACGCCCACAACAGCCACCGTTCGTCGTCCCCGGGAGCCTTCAGCAGCGCGGGGGCGTAGAAGTCGGGGCCGTGGTCCAGCGGGGCAGGGGGCGAGTCCGCCACGAAGCGGCCGTCGCTCTCGCGGCCGGTGTGGACGGTGGTGTGGCTGGGGCCGTTCCGCGGAGTCCAGTCGCTGACGATCAGCGCACTCCGGTCGCCGAACGTCGCGTACTGCGGGCACTCCCAGCCGATCGGGCCGGTGCCGGCCGCGGCGTCGCCGGTGTGGAAGGGGCCGAGGTACGCCCAGTTCTCCAGGTCGTCGGACTCGTACAGCAGTGCCGCGGCGCGGCCGTCGTCGAGTGCGGAGCCGACCAGCATCCGCCAGCGGTCGTCCTGCCGCCAGACGTAGGGGTCCCGGTACATGGTGGTGCCGGCAGGGGGCTCAGGGATGAGCAGGTGGGGGCGCTTGGACCAGGTGCGTCCGTTGTCCTGCGACTCGGCGGTGGTGATGGGCTGCCACCAGCGGTCGTTTCGGTGGGCGGAGTAGAAGGCCACCATACGGTCGTCGACGGAGACGGCGTTGCCCGAGAAGCAGCCGTCGGCGTCATAGCCGTCGGGTGTGGGGGCGAGGGCGACGGGGAGGGGCTCCCAGTTGATCAGGTCAGGACTGCGGAAGTGGCCCCAGTGCACGTTCGAGTGCTGCGGTCCGTGCGGGTTGTACTGGAAGAACACGTGGTAGTGACCGCGGTGGAAGACCAGCCCGTTGGGGTCGTTGATCCAGTTGCGGGGCGGTCGCAGATGTACGGCCGGGAGATGGGGGTCGGCAGGCAACGCGGACACACAGGGCCTTTCTCGGGGTGCGCGGAGCACACGGAA
The DNA here is from genome assembly GCF_008042275.1 of Streptomyces sp. OR43. Lineage (GTDB taxonomy): Bacteria > Actinomycetota > Actinomycetes > Streptomycetales > Streptomycetaceae > Streptomyces. Next base: position 25,121 of record NZ_RDBK01000006.1, read on the forward strand.
GTCATCAGGGGGAGGGCGAGCGGCGTGGTGGTGCCGCGGGTCAGCCCTTGACGCCGCTGGAGGCGATGCTGTTGACGAAGGAGCGCTGGAACGCCACGAAGAGCGCCAGGATCGGCACGGTGATCATGGAGGAGTACGCCATGATCTGGCCCCATCCCACGTTCAGCTGGAAGAAGTAGGAGATGCCCACCATCACGGGCCGCAGTTCCTCGCTCTGCACGACCATCAGCGGCCACAGGTAGGAGTTCCAGGCCGGCAGGAAGGTCAGGATCGCCACGGTGGCGACGGCCGGGCCGGACAGCGGCATGACGATCCGGCGGTAGATGGTGAACCAGCCGGCGCCGTCCACGATGGCCGCCTCGTCCAGTTCCCTGGGAATGCTCTGGAAGTACTGGTGGAAGAAGAAGACCGAGAAGGCGTTGGCGACGAACGGCAGGATCTGCACCTGGTAGGTGTCCATCCAGCCGGTGCTCCACTCCAGGTGGAATCCGTTGACGTTCAGGAGCGGAAGCTGGTTGACCCACCAGACCAGCGGCAGCGCGAAGGTCTCGAACGGCACGATGAGCGTGGCGATGATCGCCGTCAGGACGAGCTTGCGGCCGGGCCACCGCATCCGTGACAGGGCGAAGGCGGCCATGCTGTTGACGACGATGCCGAGCACCACGGTGATCGAGGAGATCAGCACGGAGTTCAGCAGGAACCGCGCCGCCGGCACGCGTTCGAACACAGCGGTGTAGTTCTCCAGCGACAGGGCCCCGACCGGCAGGAAGGCGCGCAGGGAGTCCAGGTCGCCGAAGATCTGGTCGTCCGGCTTGAACGACGAGACGAACATGAAGACGAGTGGCAGTGCGAAGACCAGGGCCAGGACGATGCGGCCGGTGTGGCCGCCGAGGTGCTTGAGGAAGGAAGTCATGTCAGTCCTTCTCCCGGGTCAGGAAACGCTGGACGAGGGACACGCTCAGGACGAGCACGAAGAAGATCAGCGAGACGGCCGCCGCGTAGGCGGTCTGCTGCTGGTCGTAGCCGCTGTGCACCGCCTGGTAGACGACGGTGGTGGTGGAGTCGAGCGGGCCGCCCTGCGTCATCACCCTGATCTGGGTGAAGAGGCTGAGCGCCGCGATCGTGATGGTGACGAGGACGAACGTGCGGGTGGCGCGCAGTCCCGGCCAGGTGACGTGGAGGAAGCGGTGCCAACGGGTGGCTCCGTCGAGATCCGCCGCCTCGTACAGCTCGGCGGGGATGGTCTGGAGCCCGGCCAGCCAGATGATCATGTGGAAGCCGACGCCCTGCCACACGGACATCAGGATGATGGCGGGCATCGCGGTGGCCGGGTCGCCCAGCCAGTCCGGTCCCTCGACATGGCCGAGGGTGAGCGTGGACAGGACGTGGTTGACCAGTCCGTCCTCCCGGTAGAGGAAGGTCCACAGGAGGGACACCACGACCATCGAGGTGACGACCGGCAGGAAGTACACGGTACGGAAGAAGTTGACGCCGCGGACCTTGGCGTTGACCAGCAGGGCCAGCACCAGCGCGAGTCCGGCCTGGAGCGGGACGACGACGGCGGCGAAGTAGGCCGTGTTGCGCAGGGACTTGTAGAAGGTCGGGTCCTGGAAGAGCAGGGTGAAGTTCCTCAGGCCCACGAAACGGGCCGGGGTGGGTGAGACGAGTCTCGCGTCGGTGAACGCCAGAGTGAAGGCCAGGGCGACCGGTACAACGAGGAAGACGATCAGTAGCACGACGGCCGGGATGGCCATGCCGAAGGCGGTGAAGCTCTCACGGCGACGGGCGTTGGTCGTTCGGGTTCGCCGGACCGGACGCAGCCGCTCGCGGGCTGCGAACATGGTGGGCACGGTATCTCCAGGGAATCGGTCCGGTTCGGGCGGCGTGGTGGCGCCCGAACCGGACCGGACGGGTCAGTTGGAGTAGTAGTTGTTCGTCTTCAGGTTGTTGTCGATGCTCTTCGCGGCCTGACCGAGAGCGTTCTTCGGGTCGGCGCCGGCCAGGATGTCCTTGGACGCCTTCTCGAACTCGGTGGAGATGTAGGGGTAGGCCGGGGTCGCGGGGCGCACCATGGCGTACTTGCGCGCGAACTGGACCAGCACGTCGAACTTGCCGCCCGGCTGGTAGTCGGCGATCTGCTGCGCCGCGTCGTCGGTGGCGGGGATGGTGCTGGTGGCCTTGGCGTAGTCGACGAAGTACTTCGTCTGGCGGGAGAACTTCAGCCACGCCTGCGCGCCGGCCTTGTTGGAACAGGTTGAGCTCATGGCCCACTGCCAGGAGGCGCCGCCGATCTTGGGCCCGTCGCCGAAGTCCACCGGCGGGATGATCGCCAGGTCGTCGCCGAGCTTCTCGGCGTTCTTGGCCGCGTTCCAGCTGCCGTCCCACTGGATGGCGCTCTTGCCGGCCAGGAAGTCCTTGTTGGGGTCGGCTCCGGACTTCTTCGCCATGTACTCCTTGGCCACCAGCGAGTGGAACCAGCTGGCCCACTCCACGGCGTTCTCGCCGTCGAGGGTGCCCGAGGCCGTCTTGTAGTCGCCACGGTCGATCAGGTCCCCGCCGAAGCTCTGCAGCTGCGGGGAGTAGCCGTAGGACCACCACTCGCCGGTGCCGCCGGTGCCCATCTCCAGCGGGTAATCGAACTTGCCGCTCTTCTTCAGCTTGGCGAGCGCCGCGTCGAACTCGGCCTTCGTCCAGGGCTTCGCCATGGTGGGGACACGGACACCGTTCGCGTTCAGCACGGACTTGCGGGCGAAGAAGGCCAGCGAGACGTCGTAGAAGCCGAACGCGTAGAGCTTGTCGTCGTACCGTCCGACGGTGCTCTCCAACTGGCTGAGCACGGGCACTTCACTGCCGGAGACGTCGATGGGGTCCAGATAGCCGCCCCACGCCCAGTTCGCCACGTTGGGGCCGTCCACGTCGAGCAGGCAGGGCAGCTTGCGGGCGGAGGCCGCCGCGACGACCGAGTTGTTGTAGTCGCTCTGCGGGAACGCCTGGAGCTTGACCTTGTAGGTGTCCTGGGAGCCGTTGAAGTCCTTGATGATCTTCTTGACGACGTCGAGTTCCACCGAGTTTCCGGCGTTGTGCGTCCACAGCGTCAGCGTGTCGCCGCTGGCGCCGGACGTGCTCGCGCTGCCGGACGTGCATCCGGCGACCAGGGCGGTCGCCGCCGTGACGGCTACACTGGCAGCAGCGAGGCGTCGTGTTCTGAACAGCATGAGGTTCCTCCATCTCACTGAGACGGGTCTTGCAGGACCCGCCCTCGGCGACCGGTTACGACGGTCGCTGTTCTTGGTGGCCGTCCCGCCACCCGCCCGGAATCAGCGGTGCGGGTGGCGGGACGACTGTCTTCTGGAGCCGGTGTCAGCCGCTGGTGGGTGCGGCGAGCGAGGCGCGGCTCTGCAGCGGCATGGGCACGCGGTGCACGACTGCTTCGAGCGGGCCCGGGCGGAGGATCAACTCCATCGCGAGGTGTCCGAGCCGGTAGTGCGGCAGCCGGAGCGTGGTGAGCGCGGGACGCAGCACGGAGGCGATGTCCTGGTCGTCGAACGAGATGACCGACACATCGCCGGGCACCGACAGACCTGCCTCCCCGAGCGCCTGGTAGGCGCCGAAGGACACGCGATCGGCCAGGCACACCAGGGCACGGGGCCGGTGGCCCGCTGCCAGCAGGGCGGACACCTCACGGTGGCCGTCGAGCGTGTCCCAGTCGCACTCGATGACGCCCTCGAGCCGCGCCCCGCCCTCGCGCAGGACCTCCTCCAGACCGCGCATGCGCTCGTTGCCGGCGATGATTCCCTCAGGGGTGGCCGGCACGGCCTGGTGGCCGCCGATCGCCCAGATGCCCTCACTGTGACCGGCCGCCAGCAGCGCCCGGGCCGCATCCCGTCCGGCCTCGAACTCGTCCGGGACGACGGAGGGTGCGTCGAAGTCGGGGGCCAGGCAGTTCAGCAGGACCACGCGGCGCCCGAACAGTTCCTTGGGCGGGGTCACGTACCGGGTGAACATGGACGCGTAGACCACCGCGTCGACCTGCCGGTCCAGCAGCGCGTGGACCAGCGACGACTCGGCGGCGCGATCGCCGCCCGCCTCGGTGATGAACAGCAGGTGGTCCCGCTCCCGGGCAGCCTCCATGGCCCCGCGGATCACTTCGCCGGCGAACGGGGTCGTGGTGATCCGGTCCGATACGAGCCCGATGGTCTGGGTGGACTTCGTCCGCAGACTGCGCGCCGTGACGTTCGGGCGGTAGCCCAGGTCCCGGGCGGCCTCCAGGACTCGTTCGCGGGAGGCGTCGGAGATACGCATATCGGTCCGGCCCGACAGGGCGAACGACGCGGTCGTCGGCGAGACGCCCGCCCTGCGGGCAACGTCGGCCATGGTCACGCGGCGTTCGGACATCAGAGGATCAGCCCCGTTCGGCTAAATCGGATTAGCAAGGTGTGACGAGATTGCGCCACCCGTCATGCGCTGTCAACACCCCGGACATCTCGCCTGCATAACGACGACCTTATGTGGCGATTCATGCACCTACAGGGGGTGCGCAATCGAATTCCGTCTGCGTTAGCTCTTGCTTTAGCGGCTGCGGCGCCCGAACCATGCCGACCCATGACCTAAATCGAATTGGCGAACCGTCAGGTGACTGCCGGTCACAAGCCTGCGCAGGCACCTCCCGTGTACACGGCACCGCAAGGGCCGAAGACGCTGCGCCGTCACCGATGCCGGAATCCCCGGGCAACGCCCGTAACTACCCCGCCCCCCATACCCGCTGACCACGGACCGTGTCGCGTCCGGGGTCGGCACCTTGCTCCACCCGCTCACCTCGACCCCACACCACCGGAGGTTCGGATGCGAACCCGCTCCCCAGCGAAACCCGCGACGACGAGCAGAAGCAACGTGCTGCGCCTGTTGCTCGCGCTCACGATATGCCTCGGCCTGACCTCACCCCTGATGTCGCAGCCCGCCCGCGCAAGCGAGACCGCCCTGTCCAACCCCGGCTTCGAGACCGGCGACCTCCGCGGCTGGACCACCACCGGAACGGCCTTCGACGGGGCCGTCACCGACGATCCGGGCTGGGGGTGGGGATGCTGCTTCAACCAGGAAGGCACCCACCACCTGTGGGGATTCGCCGGCGCCGGCGACGACGCCACGGGCACCGTCACGTCCGAACCCTTCACCGTGACCGGTACGGGAATGATCAGCGCCCTGGTCTCCGGCGGCCGCAACGAGGCCCAGTTGTACGTCGCGCTGACCGCACCGGACGGAACCGTCCTCCACAAGGCCACCGGCACCGACGACGAGGCGTACCACCGCGTCACCTGGGACGCCCGCGACCACCTCGGCGAACAGCTCCGCGTCACCGCGGTCGACCTGGCCACGGGCGGCTGGGGCCACATCAACCTCGACGACGTACGCGTCGGAGTCGACAAGGCGCCCACTCCCGCCGAGGAAGGGCTCGCCGCCTACTGGGACTTCGCCGAGGGCCGTGGCACCGCGACCACGGAGCGGATCAGCCAGGCCGCGGACCCGATCAGCTACGTCTTCAACGACGCGGTGTACAAGCCGGACAGCGACCCCCTGTGGCGCACCGCGCGCGAGGAGGAAGGCGTCCTCTCCGGCGCCCTCCTGTTCGACGGCTATTCGACCTGGGTCACACGCGCCGCCTCACAGACACAGCTCCCCACCGACGGCATGACCGTCGAAGGGTGGGTCGCACCGCGCGCCTTCGAGTGGGGCGACGACGGCAAGCCCTCCGTCATCGTCAACCAGCAGGACAAGGCCGCACGCCGCGGCTTCTCCCTGGGCGTCGGCCGGCACGGAGTATGGGAGTTCGGAGTCGGGACCGGAGATGCCTGGTACGAGACGAAGGTGCCCGGGGCCGCGGCCCTGGCCGCCGGGAAGTGGGCCCATCTCGCCGCGGTGTTCGCGCCGGCCGAAGGCGCCATCAGGCTGTACCTGAACGGCGAGCAGGTCGCCCGGACCGCCATCCCCACGACTGCCCGGATGGCCAAGGCCGACGTCCCGATGATCATCGGGCGCCACAACCAGCCGACCGTCATCAACGGCACCTTCGCCGTGAACATGTTCAACGGTCTGATCGACGAGGTGAAGGTCCACACCGGCCCGCTCACCGCCGCCTCGGTCGCCACGAGCCATCAGCAGGACCTCCAGACGTTCAGCGGGGGCAGCATTCCAGCGGCGCGCATGGCCATGGACCGCTCGCGCTACGACGGTGACCGCTACCGCCCCGGCTACCACTTCACCGCCCCCAACCACTGGATGAACGAGCCCCACGCCCCCATCCAGGTCAACGGCAAGTACCACCTCTTCTACCAGCACAACTCCCACGGCCCCTACTGGCACAACATCGGCTGGGGCCACGCGGTCAGCGAGGACCTGGTCCACTGGCGGGACCTGCCCGTCGCCCTCGCCCCCACCGCGGGCAGCGTGGCACCCGACGGTGTCTGGTCCGGTGACTCTACGCTCGACGAGAACGGCGTCCCCGTCCTGCTGTTCACGGCAGGCAACGACTCCCAGCGCCCCAACCAGGCCACGGGCCTCGCCCGTCCCGTCGATCCCAGCGACCCCGACCTGGTCGAGTGGAAGATGCACCCCACCCTGGTCACCAGCCAGACAGCCGACCTGAACGTCGGTGAAGGACGGAAGGTCCGCTTCGGCGACTTCCGCGACCCCTTCGTCTGGAAGGAGGGGGACACCTGGTTCCAGCTGATGGGCTCGGGCGTCCAGACCGCCTCCGGCACCGACGTCGGCGGCACCGCCCTGCTCTACACCTCCAAGAACCTCACCGACTGGACCTACTCGGGCCCCCTGATGGTCGGCGATGTCGCGGCCCATCCCAAGACCGGCCAGGTCTGGGAACTGCCCACCTTCCTGCCCATCGGAAAGGACGCCCAGGGCCGCCAGCGCCGGGCGCTGCTCGTCAACCCGGCGTTCCCCGCCGGCCCCGGCGAGTACAGCAGCAAGTACGTCTACTACTGGGTCGGCACCTGGGACGCCGGTGCCCGCCGCTGGACACCCGACACGACCGAGCCCAAGCTGATGGACTACGGCGACCACTTCACCGGCCCGAGCGGCACGGTCGACGACAAGGGACGGTCCCTCGTCTTCAGCATCGCGCAGGACCGGCGCACGGAACGCGCCCACTACGACGCCGGGTGGGCCCACAACGCCGGCCTCCCCGTCCAACTGTCCATGCGCCCCGACGGAGACCTCGGCTTCGGCCCCGTGGCGGAGGTCTCCCGCCTCCACACCGGCGCCCCGCTCCTGGACATCAGCGAACCGGCATCCGTCAACGACGCCAACACACGCCTGGCCGGCATCAAGGGCGACATGCTCCACATCAAGCTGACCGTGCAGCAGGGCACCGCCGGCACCTTCGGACTCGATGTGCTGCGCAGCCCCGGGGACGAGGAACGCACCCGCCTCTTCTACGACCCCGCCGCCGGACAGCTGGGCGTCGACCGCACACGCTCCGGGAACAACTCCAGCGCCGAAGGCGACCTCGGGATCCAGAAGGGCCCGCTCACGCTCACCAACGGTGAGCTGACCCTCGACGTGTTCCTCGACCGCTCGATGATCGAGGCCTACGCCAACTCCCACAAGTCCATCACCACCCGCGCCTACCCCTTCCGCCAGGACTCGCTGGGCCTGCGCCTCTTCGGCGACGGCAGCGTCATCAAGTCCATGACCGTCTGGAAGATGGGCAGCATGACCGACTGACCCAGGCCCGCCTACGGAGAGCACGGCGGTCACTGGTCTCGCGTGTCCGCCACCTGCCCGGTCCGCTGCCTCACGGCGGTGGACCGGGCAGGTGCTTCCCCGTGCATCGGTTCGCGGCGCGCGCAGCCCCGGCACTTCACCGGTACGGGCGCTCAGCAGCGGCTGACGTCGATCCGGATCAGGTTGCGCCCGCGGACGGCGTAGAACCTGCCACGCTCGTCCACCGCGGCTCGCGGAATGCCGTACCAGTCCGCATCGAGCGCGACCAGGTCGGTGCGCGCGAACGTCCTGGGGTCGTAGCGGACGAAGTCCGAGCTGGACGCCCCGTACACGTATCCCCGGTCGGCCAGCAGCGTCCCGTAGTTCGGCACCACCGGGCCGTGGTCGGCGGAGTGGATCACCTTTCGGGTGCGCAGGTCGATCACGAAGAAGTCGCCCCTGTGACACATGACGTACAGGTGACGGCCGAGCACGGCGAGGCCGGTGATCCCGGTGGGCTCGGACTGCGGCGTCATCCGCCACAGTTCCCGCCTCCGGACCGGGTCCCACGCGACCAGGGTGCCGGCGGTGGCGGCGACGTTCTGACCGCCGAGATAGGTCACGCCGTCGTGCGCGACGACGGCACGGATCATCTGCCTGTCATCGATGGGATTGACGGCGACCGTGGTGGCGCCGCTCTTCGGGTCGTACGTCATCAGCGAGCCGCCCGACGCGTAGTCGGACTGCAGCCCGACCAGCATCAGCCGGTGCCGGTCGTCCCAGACGATCTGGTGCGGGCGGTTCTGCTCCGGCGGCAGATCGGCCAGCTTGCGGGCCCACGCGTCGTCGGTGCGCGGGTCGTACGCGAGCAGGCCGATCGCGTTGTACTGGGCGAAGTGGGCGGTGCCACCGCGCAGCAGGATGTCCTTGGCCTCGCTCGTCGCCAGCACCCGGCTCTGCTGCCCGGTGCGCAGATCGTGCCGTGCCACCGCGTTCGTCCCGCCGACGTACACGTTGTGCGTGTCGGCGGCTATCGACATCGCCAGCTGGGGCCCGATGGGGGCGCCCGCCTCGATCAGGTCCCAGGAGGTGTCCGAGCCCGTGCTCGGATCGACTTCGAAGATCAGGCCGAAGGCCGAGACGACGACGACCTTGTCGTCGCGGATCCACAGGCCCCAGATCTCGCCGAATTCGCCGTCCTTGGGCTTGATCTCGCGGAACGTGCCGGTGCTCAGCGTCAGTTCGATCAGCGCGGCGCCGTTGAAGTACATCTTGTCGCCGAGCTTGCGCGGCAGCCGGAGGAAGTGCTGCTCACTCTGCAGGAGGGTGTACCGGGCCGGGTCGTCCGCGTCCATGACGGCGACCGCCGCCCCGGCGTCGGTGGTCGAGCACACATACAGGGTGCCGTCGTCAAGACCGATGTCCCGGACCTCGACCTGACCCGCGAACTCCTTCGGCAGGATCGACGTGATCTTCTTCGTGGCGCGGTCCATGACGAAGAGCCCGGCCCTGGTGCTCGTCGGAGTGGCGCCGAGCGAGGCACCGGTGCCGATGTAGATCCTGTCCCGCGTCGCCAGCAGGCAGCGGATCATCGGTACGTCCGGATCGGGGATCGCGATCTCGGTGAGCTCACCGGTGGCAGGGTCGTACTCGCGCAGCCTGGGCCGGGGCTCCCGCCCGCCGAAGAAGATCTTGTTGTCCGGCGACACCGTGATCGCGTACGGATCGAGGCCGGGGATCGAGTGGAGATCCTCCTTGGGCGCGCCGTCCACGGAGAGATCGAGCCGGATGAAGCCGGGGCCCGGGGCGGAGTCGTACTCCCGGACCGCCGCGTACAGATACCGGCCGTCCGGGTCCACGGCGAGCAGCTGCGTACTGATCCCGGGTCCTTCGGTGACACTGGTGACCTTCGCGGTGCCGAAGTCGAAGCCGATGATCCGCATCGGGTCGATGTTGCGCGAGGCGATGTATGCCTTGTCTCCCACCGGAATGGCGGCGGCGAGCGAGAAGTTGTTCACGCCCGGGCCGAGGTCCGTGACCTGCGCGCCCGACCCCGGCGTCGCCCGGGCGTCGGTCGCGGTGAGGCCGGCGACGGCCAGCGCCCCCGCACCGGCGGCTCCCCACTGCATCATCTGACGTCGTGTGATCGATCCGTCCTGCATGGTGTGTACTCCTTCGTGGGTTTCTGAGGATGCGCACGGGGAATCGACGTCATTTCCCGTGGCCGGAGGGATCAGCCCGCAGCCCAGCGCAGGCCGCCCAGGAGATGACCTCGGAAGGCCGGGTCGGTGTAGGCGTCGTCCGCGTGGCCCAGCGACGTGTAGAACGAGCGGCCGGCGCCGGACTCCTTGCACCACACCAGGGGGTGATCGGCGCCCATGGCGCCTCCCTCGTAGCCGGCTTCGTCGATGGTGGCGAGGATCTGTACGCCGGGGCGCCGAGGGCTGCACCGGAAGTCGTACCACTCGTCGTTCCAGTCCCACCGCGGCGGCAGATGGCGCATCGCCGGATGGCTCCGGTCCTCCACCAGCACGGTGCCGGACTGGAACTCCGGGTGGCCGGCGAAGCGGGCGCCGATCAGCTCCCCGTAGTACGGCCAGCCGTACTCGGTGCACGCGGCGGCATGGATTCCCATGAAGCCGCCGCCGTCCGAGGTCCAGCGGCGGAGCGCCGTCCGCCCGTCCGGGGTGAGCACGTCGCCGCTGGTGGACAGGAAGACCACCGCACCGCGGCCTGCCAGCGAGGCGTCGGTGAAGACCGAGGGGTCCTCGGAGGTCTCCACGGCGAAGCCGTGCTCCTCCCCCAGCTCACGCAGGGCCGTCTGCCCGGCAGGTATCGAGTCGTGGCGGTAGGCCGTGGTGCGGGTGAAGACGAGAACGTCCGACAGGCGGTCGGTCCGGGGCATGCGGTCCCTCCGGGTTCTGGCGCGCGGTGTGGTCACGGTGATCGGCACTCCCATGTGGCGGGTGGCTCGGCAGCCGTCCGGATGCGGCTCAGGCCGATGTGGTCAGGGCCGCCCGGGTCACGGGGTACGCGAACTCCCACCCGGCGCAGTAGCGTTCGATCTCGTCCAGCGCACTGCGGGTGATTCGCAGGAGCTCGCCGCCGAGCGAGCCGGCGATGTGCGGGGTCAGCAGCACGTTCGGCAGCGAGTAGAGCGGAGAGGCCGCCGGCAGTACCTCGGGCTCGGTGACGTCGAGGACGGCGTGGATGCGTCCCGAGAGCGCCTCGGCGGTGAGTGCCGCGGTGTCGACGAGGGATCCGCGCCCCGTGTTGACGAGGGTGGCACCGTCCCGCAGGAGCGACAGTCTGCGGGCGTCCAGCAGGTGGTACGTCTCGGGCAGCGCGGGCGCGTGCAGCGAGACGACGTCGGAGCCGGCCAGCAGTTCGTCGAGCTCGACGAGCCGGGCGCCCATCGACCGGGCCGTCCCGGGATCGAGGTGCGGGTCGGCCAGCAGCACGTCGAAGTCGTGGGGCCGCAGCAACTCCAGCACCCGCCGGCCCACGAGGGACGCGCCCACCAGGCCGACCGTCCGGCGGTAGTTGCCGAAGCCGGGGAAGCGATCCGCCCAGTCCAGGGGGGTTCGTTGGTCCCGGTAGAGCCCGCCGATCTCCAGGACGCGCTTGTTGGCGAAGAGGATGGCGGCGAGCGTGTATTCGGCCACGGGTACGGCGTTGGCGGCGGCCGCCGTGGAGACGAGGATTCCGCGGTCCCAGCAGGCCTCCGTCACATGGTGCTTGACGCTTCCGGCGGCGTGCACGACTGCCTTCAGCATCGGCATGCGGGCCAGCACGGCGTCGTCGAGGGGGCGGCATCCCCAGGAGGTGATCAGGAGCTCGACGGCTGCCAGGCGGGGCACATCGTCGAAGTCCTCGGCGACGAGCTGCGGTTCGATGTCGACGAGACGGGTCAGACGGTCGATCGCGGAGGGCGGGAAGAGGGCGTCCCGGTGCGGGCGGCCCATCGCGAACAGGGCGCGCGGGCGGGGCGGTGTGGATGACATGGGGTTCCTCGGGACGATGGCCTGCTTGACGGCCTACTTGACGGCGCCGGCTGTCATGCCGGACTTCCAGAACCGCTGGAGCATCAGGAAGAGGACGACCAGCGGGATCACGGACACCAGCGATCCGACGATGGCCAGGAGGTAGTCCTGTGGGTGCCCCTGGGAGAGCGCGGAGGAGTACCAGACGTACAGCCCGAGGTTGACCGGGAAGAGGTCCTTGTCGGACAGCATCACCAGGGGAAGGAAGAAGCTGTTCCAGATCTGGGTGAACTGGAAGAGGAAGATGGTCACGAAGCCCGGCGCGATCATGGGCAGGGCTATCCTGCAGAAGGTCCTGAACTCGCCCGCCCCGTCCACGCGGGCGGCCTCGAGTACCTCATTGGGGATGTACGAGGCGCTGAAGACGCGGGCCAGGTAGACCCCGAACGGGAAGACGAGGCCGGGGATGAACACGCCCCAGAAGGTGTTCACCAGACCGGCTTCGGCAGCGATCAGGTACAGCGGGATCGCCATCGCCGTTCCGGGCACCATCACGCCCAGCAGGACGAACGAGAAGAGCTTCTCCTTGCCGGGGAAGTTCAGTTTGTCGAACGCGTACCCGGCGGCCACGCTGAACACGGTCGCCAGCAGCGAGCCGACACCGGCGTACAGGACCGTGTTGAGCAGCCAGCGCAGGAAGATCCCGTTGTCGACCTCGAACAGGTACGAGAGGTTGTCGGCGAGCGCGAAGTCCTTGCCCGGGGCGAAGCCGTTGGTGGCGAAGAGGTCCTGGCGGCTCTTGGTGGACGAGAGGACCAGCCAGAGCATCGGCAGGAGCGTGTAGAGGGCGGCGAGACCCAGCATCGCGGTCACACCGGCTCTGGACAGCAGGAGCGACGGACGGTTCGCCGGGCCGCGCCCGCCCGGCCGGGTCCTGTCGGTCCGCTCCGGGACCGGATCGGTGCCGGCGGGGGCAACGCGCGTCATGGTCTTGGTCACGGCTTGCTCCTGCTGCGCGAAAAGCGGGTGACGAGGAAGGACAGCAGCGCGGCGAACAGCGCGATGAGCAGCGAGGCCGCCGCTGCCAGTCCGAAGTCGTTGTGGGTGAAGGCGGCCGTCTGGACGAACATGTTGGGCGTCCAGCTGCTGCCGATCGAACTGGAGGCGCTGTAGATGACCTTCGGTTCGGTGAAGAGCTGGACCGACCCGATCACGGTGAACAGCACGGCCAGGGCGATGGCCGGGCGGATCATCGGCACCTTGATCGACAGTGCGGTACGGATCTGGCCGGCACCGTCGATCTTCGCCGCGTCCAGGGCCTCGGTCGGCACCGCCTGGAGGGCGGCGTAGAAGATGACCATGTTGTACCCGATCCACTCCCAGACGGCGATGTTCGCCGCGGAGAAGACCGCGTTGTCCGCCGACAGGAAGTCGATGTCGAGGCCGCCGGCGCCGAGGAAGTCGATCACCGGGCTCAGTCCGGGTGTGTACAGGTAGACCCAGATGAGTGCCGCGATCAGACCGGGCACCGCGTGCGGGAGGAACAGGGCCAGCTGGAAGAAGGTCCGTGCCCTGGTCAGCGCGGAGTCCAGCAGCAGGGCGAGGACGAGCGCGCCGCCGATCATCACCGGGATGTAGATCGCGACGTACGCGGCGATGGTGAGGAATCCGCCGCGGAAGGACGGGTCCGCCAACGCGTGTACGTAGTTGTCGAGTCCGGCGAAGACCTCTTCCGTACCACCGAAGCCGAGGCCGGAGGTGTGGGTGGTGAACAGGCTCATCCAGCCCGCGTAGACCAGCGGGGCGAGGGTGACGGCGGCGAACAGGACGAAGAAGGGGGCCAGGAGCAGGGTGGCGGTGCGGCGCTGGGCGCGGGCTGACGGAGTTGTCATACCGGGCCTTTCTCGAGGGGTGCGGGAAGCGTCGGGGCGGGAGCCGATGCCGGCCTCGGCCTGCGGTGCGGGCATCGGCTCACCGGGGTTCGTGTACTACGGGGCGACGTTCATCCCGCGCCGCTCCATGTCCTTCACGGTCTCCTGCTGGGAGCCGGTGAGGACGTCGAAGAGCTTCACCTTGCCCTGGGCGACCTTCGGGAGCTGGTCGACGATGGCCGTGTTCGTGGTCCCCATCACGGGGCCCCACGTCCAGCCGGGCCGGACCGCGGCGTAGGACTCGCTGCCCAGGGCGTACACGTCCTGGCCGCCGAAGTAGTCGGTGGGGAAGGCGGCCTTGGTGACCGGCAGGAGCTCGGGGTCGGCGGGGAACATGCTGCTGGTCCCGGAGGATACCCACGCCTTCATGCCCGCGGGATCAGTGGTGATCCACTTGATGAACTCCTCGGCGGCGCCGCTGTTCTCGGCGCCTTTCGGGATGACGAACGAGGAGCCGCCGTACATGGCCGAGGCGGGCTTGCCGTCCCAGGTGGGCACGGGGGCCACCGACCACTTGCCCTTCTGGTCGGCGACGGTCGCCTGCTGCGCGCCCGCGCACCAGCTCGCGCAGACGTAGGCGACGGTCCGGTTCTGCTGGACGCTCGTCCAGAACGGGTCGAGCGAGCTCACCGAGGCGACGAGGTCCTTCCGGGCGAGGTCACCCCAGTAGTCGGCGACCTTCCGGGACGGAGCGTCGTCCAGCGACACCTTCCAGGAGTCCTTCTCCGTGCCGAACCACTGCGAACCGGCCTGCCAGGCGAGGGCGGTCAGCAGCCCCGGGTTGTCGGTGTAAAGAACTCCGCCGCGGGCTTTCGGGTCCGCCTTCTTCACCTGGGCGGTCATGTCCCGGTAGGCGTCCCACGTCTTGGGGACGCTGATCCCGTGACTCTTGAAGAAGTCGTTGCGGTAGTACAGCATCAGCGGGGCCGCGTCACGGGGAACGCCCCACGTCTGGCCACCGAGCTCGACCAACTGCCTTACCGACTTGGGGAAATGGTCCTTGACGAGCGGACCGAGCGAGTCACTGAGCGTTTCCAGCTTGCCCTGGGTGGCGAACTCCGGCAGCTGCGGGTACTCGATGACCGCGGCATCCGGGGCGGTGCCGGCCTTCACGGCGTTCGTGAGTTTGGAGTAGTACTCCTGGCCCGAGGGAACCGCCTCGAAGGTCACCTCGATGTCCGGGTGGGTCCGGTTGAAGGCCTTCGCCACTTCGTCGGAGCCCTTGACGAAGGACCAGAAGGTGACCTTTCCGGTGCCCTTCTCCGCCGTGGAGGTCCCGCTGTCCGAGTCACCACATCCTGTGGCGAGCAGGCCGACAGCCGCGACGGAGCAGACCAGCGCTGTCAGTCGTCTACGAAACATGGTGTGCCACCGATCGTTTGCTTGGGTGTCACCGCAATCATTCGTTACGTACGACAGCGAGTCAATGCATATGCTTTCGTTTTTTGATATCGAAACCATATGACATCACTTGCCTATGCGTCGCTCCGTCGGTCGGCGCCGCAGGACGCGCGGACCCGCAGTTCCGGGCGGAGCAGGATCTCGGCCAGCGGGGTGGCCGGGTCGGACAGCCGGCGTACCGCCAGGTCGAGCGCCCATGCCCCCACCGCCTGTTTGGGCGGTGCGACGGCGGTGAGGGGGACGTCGCTCAGCTCGGCGACCTCGTCGTCGTAGGTGACCAGGGCCAGATCCTCCGGCACGCGCCTGCCGCGTGCGCGCAGGATGCCGACGAGCGCGATGGCATCGATGTCGTTGTGCACCAGGGCGGCCCGGACCTCACCGGATTCCACGGCGCGGACCACCTCTTCGAAACGCGCGTCGGCGGGAGCCGCGTCACCGGTGGTGCTGATGAGGAACTCGGGCCCCGGCGTCAGCCCCATGGCCTTCACGGCCTCGGCGTGACCGGCGCTGAGAAGAGCCGTGTTGGGGCTTTCGATCCTGGCGACGAGGGCCACCTTGTCGTGTCCGAGCCCGGCCAGATGGCGCACCGCGAGGGCCGCTCCATAGGCGTGGTCGGAGGCCACCTGCTCCAGCCGGCCGGCCCGTATCCCGGCCCTGCGCTCCACCAGCACGGCCGGGACCTCGAGGGTGCTCAGCCACTGCTCGGCCTCGTCCAGCGGGCGCAGGCCCGGGTGCAGCATCAGCAGCAGGCTGTCGATCCCGCCTGCCACCAACTGGCGGACCTGCTCCTGGTTCTCCGCCAGCGACTCCCCGGAGACGGTCAGCACGACGCGGACGCCACGCGCGCGGGCCGCGTTCTGGACGCCCCGGATCACCTCCGCGTAGTAGTAGCCGCCCGGCGGCACCACCAGCCCTACGGAGTACTTCTCCCCGGCGGGAACCGGGGCGGCCGCGGAGGCGGGGACGGGCGCCGGGGCATCGGTCGGTGCCGGAGCGGGAGCGTCCGGGGCCGGCGCCGCGGCCCCGCCGTGCGGCCGGTTCAGCACCGTGGCCCCGCCGTGCACCCGGTTCAGCAGTCCCTGGCCGGCGAGCTCCCGTACGTCCTGACGCAAGGTCACGGCGGAGACGCCCATCTCCTCCGCCAGCGCCTTCACCGTGATCGAGCCCTGGCGCTCCACCGCGCGCAGGATCGCTTCCCGCCGCTCGTTAGCCAACACCTTCAGTCCTCTCTCGATGACGAGTGAGGCATCGTTCTTCACTCGACCATCGAAAGATATCAATCAAAGGTCAACGATGGCCTGGAGCAGCGGATTCCGGGGGCGGGTCAGGGCGACGGACTGCCGTCGACGGCGCCGCCCTCGGTGTCCGGCGCCGGAGGTCCGGGAATCCGCGTCATGACAGGTCGAGAATGCGGATGTCGTCGTGCTGGACGATCCGCGTGTGGGTACGTCACCGTTCCCGATCGACTCCGAGGGCCGGTAGAGCCCCCACTTGATGTAGCCGTGGTCGGCCGGATTGGCCGGCTGGTAGGTGCGCACGTTCTCGTACGAAGCGGAGGGCTTGTAGCCGGACTCTCCGGGAAGCCGTACGGAGACCTTGAAGCAGCCCGCTTCGTCGGTGGTCCAGCGTGCGTCCACGCGGAAGCTCATCCACTGGTTCACGTACGGACGGAGGTCCGGCACCACCGCGGCCTGCTGGTTCAGATGGGGCGACCTGAACGCGATCTTGTTGCGCATCGCCATGAGGTAGAAGGCCGGCACGTTGCCACCCGCGTACTTGCCCTGGAAGACGATGTCGCCCGCGTCGCTGTCACCGGCCGCCTAGGACTTCCAGTCCTTGAGCAGCACGCTGAACTCGTAGCGCCGCACGTCACCGACCTCGAACCGACCGGCCGGAAGCAGGTCCGTCGCGCTCTCGCTCCGCGGCGCGCCGTTGGACTCGTAGTCCGCCTTCAGCTTCCCGGTGGCGGACCGCGCGGGTGCGGGGCCCGGGCGCGGGGAACCGTCCGGTGCGGCTCCTGCCGCGTACGACACCAGCACGGGAACCAGCACCGCCCCCGCGCCTCAGGAAGCCTTCCGCTGCGGCGCCAACTCCGGGAACGTCACCCCGGTGAGCTCCTCCGAGACGGTCCACAGGCGCTGCTGGGCGGCCCGGTCGTGGGAGTCGGGGCTGGAGACGACCGGCTTCGGGTAGCCGCGGATCTCTCCACGGTTGCCGGGGCCGTAGTACTGGCCGCCCGTCGCGGCCGGATCGGTGGCGGCGCGCAGGGTGGGCAGGGCGCCCATCTCGGCCTTCTGGGTCAGCAGCGGCGCGAGCCAGGTGACGGGCACCCGCAGCGCGGCGGGAGCGTTGCGGGTCAGTTCGGTGTTGGACACGCCGGGATGGGCGGCGACCGCGACGGTGGTGCCGTGCGGTGCGAGCCGGCGCTGCAGTTCGTACGTGAACATCAGGTTGGCGAGCTTGGCCTGGCCGTAGGCGCCGATGCGGCTGTACGAGCGCTCCCACTGGAGGTCGTCGAAGTGGATGGCGGCCCGGATGCGGTGGCCGGTGCTGCTGACCGTGACGACGCGGGAGCCGGGGACGGGCAGGAGCCGGTCGAGCAGCAGGCCGGTGAGGGCGAAGTGGCCGAGGTGGTTGGTGCCGAACTGCAACTCGAAGCCGTCGGCGGTGGTCTGCTTCGGGGTGTACATCACGCCCGCGTTGTTGATCAGAAGGTCGATGCGCGGGTGGGCGGCGCGCAGGTCGGCCGCCGCGGACCGGATCGAGCCCAGCGAGGTCAGATCGAGGGCCTGGACGGTGACGTCGCCGGTGATACGGGCAGCTGCCCGCCTGCCCTTGTCCACGTCGCGGACCGCCAGGACCACCGCCGCCCCGCGCTCCGCGAGCATCCGGGCGGTCTCGAATCCCAGCCCGGTGTTGGCGCCGGTCACGATCGCCACCCGGCCGCGCTGATCAGGGATGTGCTGTTCGGTCCAGTTGCCGCTCATGATGCTCCTTTAAGAAACCGCCGGTCTGTTAAGCGTCAACTTAAGAGACCACCGGTCTCCTGTCAAGGTACCGGCGGTCTCTAAGCTAGGCTGGGGGCGTGACATTCCAGCGGGCGCGAAGCGAGGAGCAGCGGGAGATCCGCCGCCGGGCGATCCTGGACACGGCGGCGGCGATGCTCGACGAGATGCCCGTGGCCGAGGTCAGCCTCAACGAACTCAGCCGGCGGGTGGGCCTGGCCAAGTCGAAC
The DNA here is from genome assembly GCF_008042275.1 of Streptomyces sp. OR43. Classification (GTDB taxonomy): domain Bacteria; phylum Actinomycetota; class Actinomycetes; order Streptomycetales; family Streptomycetaceae; genus Streptomyces. The sequence goes on from NZ_RDBK01000006.1 coordinate 43,384, forward strand.
GTCCTGCGGTACTTCGAGTCGCGCGAGGCAGTGCTGCTCGAACTGCTGGACGTCTTCCTCGAGAGCTGGCTCGCCGAGCTGGCGGACGAGCTGGCCGCGGACGTCGAGCCCGACGGGCCACCGGAAGTGCGGGCGGGCCGCCTGGCCGAGACGCTCAGCCGGTCGCTGTCGGACCGGGCGGTGCTGTGCGACCTCCTCGGCGCGCAGGGCGGCGTCCTCGAACACAACGTCTCGGTCGAGGTGGTCAAGGAACACAAGCGTTCCGCGCTCGGCCGGCTCGCGACCATGACCGACCTCGTGCGCTCCCACGTGCCCGAACTCGGCGACGGCGCTCAGCTGTTCTGCCTGATGAGCCTGGTCTCGGCCGGCGCCCTGTCGGCGTACGTCCCGCCGCCGCCCAGCGTCCTCGCCGCCTACGCGGACGAGCCGGCCCTCGGCGTGCTCCACCTGGAGCTGCGTGACGCCCTGCGGGCCTCCTTCACGTCGGCGCTCCTGGGCGTACTGCCGCGCGGTCAGCAGACGCCCCCGACCTAGGGTTTGCCCAAGTGGATCATGGGCGCGCCGTCTCCCGCGTAGCGCTTTCGCAGGCCCGGCAGATGCGTCGCGCCGCTCAGAACGTCCCGTGCACCGGGCGTTCGGGACGCGGCGCCACCGGCAGGGGCGGGGAGAGGAGGGGCTCGAGCAGCTGAGCGAGCTGTTCGCGCTGCTCCGGACCGAGTCGGCCGGTGGCCGGTGCGAGGACGGCCTTGCCCTCCTCGTACAGGCGCTGGGTGAGGGCGCGTCCCTCGTCGGTGATCTCGACGACGACGGCGCGCTTGTCCCCGGGACTCGTACCGCGGGTCAGCAGCCCCCGCCGTTCGGCGCGGGCGATGAGGCCGGACATGGTCGACTTGTCCAGTCCCAGGAACGCCGCGAGGTCACTCATGCGCGGGGTTCGGTCGCGCAGAATGCCGAGCACGCGCAGCTGCGTGAGGGACAGGTCGTACTCCGCGCCAATCCGGGTGAGCACCCCCATGACCTGGAAGGCGCTGCGGACCAGGCCGTCGACCAGGGCGTCCGTGGAGTCGTCGTCATCGGGAGCCATGCACGCCACCCTACTTGACATTGTTTGCATTACCAACAACTCTCTTAGTGATTGGTAATACAAACCAACCCGTGGGAGTTCCTCATGCATGCTGCGATCATCACGGCGTACGACGCTCCGCCCGTCTACGGCGAGCACCCCGAACCCGTGGCACGGGGCGAGCACGACCTGGTCGTGGACGTCCTGGCGGCGGGCCTGCACCACCTGACCCGGTCCAAGGCGAACGGCAGCCACTACTCCGCCTCCGGGGTCTTCCCGCTGGTCCCCGGCATGGACGGCGTCGTGCGCGATCCTTCGGGCCGTCTGCGCTACGCGGCCCTGGACGACACGAACCTCGGCACCTTCGCCGAACGCACGGTGATCGACTCACGCCGGAGCATCGTCCTGCCGGACGACGTGGATCCCGTCCGGATCGCCGCCGCGATGAATCCGGGCATGTCCTCCTGGGTCGCCCTGCGCCGCCGCATCACCTTCCGCGAGGGGCAGCGCGTTCTCATCCTCGGCGCCACCGGCAACGCCGGACGCATGGCCGTCCAGATCGCCAAGCGGTTCGGCGCCGCCCAGGTCTTCGCCGCCGGCCGCGACGCCACCCGCCTCGCGGCGCTGCCCGGCCTCGGCGCGGACCGGGTGCTCACCTTCGACGATGTCACCGCCGCAGCCGATGTCGATGTCGTCCTCGACTTCGTCTGGGGCGAACCCGCCGCCGGAGCCATGCTGCCCCTGCTTACCGCGCGCGCCGATCGCTCCGCTCCGCTGACCTGGATCCAGATCGGCTCCATGGCGGGCGCGTCCGCCCCGGTCCCTTCCGCGGCCCTGCGGGCGGCGCGGCTGAACATCGTGGGCAGCGGCATCGGTTCGGTCCCTGCCCGCGACTTCATCGCCGAACTGCCCGAGCTGGCGCAAGCGGTGACCGAGGGGGCCATCGACGTCCAGGCCCGTGCCGTGCCGCTGGCCCGGATCGCGCAGGCATGGTCCGAGACGACCGACGCACGCCTGGTCTTCGTCCCTTAGCGCCTCCCGTTCGGATCATGCCGGACTCGCGGGCCCCCGGCATCGTGCAAACGAAAGACCCTAGGTCCCCCGCCCTGCGTGTTCCGGCTGCCCGTCTCGCGTCGGATTCCAGGCTGCCGCGCACAGGGACTCGGCCACGGCAGCCGTATAACGGGCGGCGCTGAGCCAATAGGTGGCGAAGACGTCGGTGTCGGCAGGGAGCAGACGGCCGAAGAGGTCGCGTTCGCGTTGGGCCGCCGATGCGCACAGGGCGGCAAGGAGGCCGGCGGCCGTGGGAAGGCCCGCGCGGCGGATGCGGCCGGTCTCGGCGGTAACGTCGCCGAGCATGCCGAGGGCCGCGCGGCCCGCCGGGACCGTCTGCTCGACCCGGCGCTCCAGGAGATACAGGGGCGAGTGCGCGCCGGAGCTCTCGGGCTGCGGCGGGGCGAGGTGCGCGGGGGCTCCCGGATCCGGGAGGTCGGCGCGGCGCAGGGCGACCCAGGAGGACATGCCCGGATTCATCGCGGCGGCGATCCGGACGGGATCCACGTCGTCCGGCAGGACGATGC
>NZ_RDBK01000006.1:46126-49900 GCF_008042275.1 Streptomyces sp. OR43
GTGCGGGGGCGCTCCGCGGGGCACCGGGACCCTCGGTGCGGGGGCGCTCCGCGGGGCACCGGGACCCTCGGTGCGGAAGGGGTCCTCAAGCGCCGGACGGGCTTGATTTGGGGCGTCGGGGCCCCGGTGTGAAGGTGTCCTCAATCGCCGGACGGGCTTGATTTTGCCGGGTCCGGCTTGATGGGCCGGGGTCCGGCGGGTGTGACGAGTGTCCGGCTTGATGGGCCGGGGTCCGGCGGATGTGACGAGTGTCCGGCTTGACGGGCCGGGGTCCGGCGGATGTGACGAGTGTCCGGGCGATTGAGGACCGGGGGTCAGTCTGTCTTTGCCTGGGCTTCCGCTTCTGTGCGGTACATGCGGCGGACGCGGACGACGCCGAGGTCGTGCTGGTAGAGGTTCTCCGCCTGGTCGGCGTCGGTGCGCAGGTCCTCCAGCATGATGCGGTCCTGTTCGAGGACGTCCCAGTGGCGGTTTTCCAGGAGCGTCTTGTAGAGGAAGCGCCAGGTGTCGCGCTGCCAGCCGGTGACCTTGCGGTAGCGCCAGAAGAAGACGGCGCAGCGGTTCTCGTCGATGGGGGTGGCCATGCCGACGATGCCGAAGGGTCCGCCGGGGCCGGCGGTCGGTGGGTAGGGGATGGTGAGGTCGACCCAGTCGACGCCGGTGCGGCAGAGCTCGACCCAGTCGAAGTTGACGCCGCTCTGGTCGGTCTTCTCGAAGAAGAAGCCTCGTTCGGTCTCGCGGATGCGGAAGCGTGCGGTGGTCTGGCCCTCGGCCATGCTGTGCGAGTCGCGGTGGAGGAACGAGCCGTGCATGGGGTCGAGGAGGTTCTCGACGGCGTAGCGCCAGTTGACGTTCCACTCGGCGTAGCAGAGGAACGCGGAGGTGCCGGGGTCGGTGAGGTGTTCGGGCAGGACGAGTGGTGCGGGTTCGGGGTGCTCGTTGTCGCCGAAGTAGGCGAGGATGCCGCCGGCGGTCTCGATGACGTGGGGTGCGGCGACGAGCTGCTTGCCTTCGAGGTTGCAGCCGGGCAGGCCGGGTACGGCGGCGACAGTGCCGGTGCCGTCGACCTGGACGCCGTGGTACCAGCAGGCGATGCGGTCGCCGAGGTGTTTGCCGAGGGAGAGGCGGGCGCCTCGGTGGGGGCAGCGGTCCTCCAGCATGTGGAGGGTGCCGTCGGCGCGGCGGAAGAGGAGCCATTCCTCGCCGAGGAGGGTGAGGCGCTTCATGCCGCCCGCGGGGACGTGGTCGGAGGGGCAGACGGCGTACCACTGGTTGCGGATGCCGGTGGCGTAGAGCTTGTCGGCGGTGCGGTTGCCGGGGCGGGCGACTTCGGAGGGACCCTCCACGTCCAGGGACCCCGCAACCACTTCGAACTCGACGCCACGGGCGAGGCCACCGGCTACCTCTTCCTCGCCGGCGGCATCGGCATCACCCCGATCCTCGCCATGGCCCGCGAAGCCACCCGCACCGGCACCCCCTGGCGCCTCGTCCACGGGCTGCCGTCGGGTGCGGGCAGGTCGCGGGCGTTGAGTCCGGCGACGAGGCCGGGCAGGTCGTGGGCTCCGCTGCCGAAGACCTCCTCGATCACTGCGGCGAGCTTCTTCTCGTACGGGGTGGGCTCGGCGGTGCGTGCCTGGTGGGGATCGAGGTACTGCGGGGTGGTCGGGCCGGACATGTCGGCTCCCTTCGGGGCGGGTCAGAGGTCGAGTACGAGGCGGGGGGTGCGGGCGCGGGAGACGCAGAGCATCATCGAGGCGCCGGCTTCGCGTTCGGTTTCGGTGAGGAGGAAGTCGCGGTGGTCGGGGGTGCCTTCGAGGACTTTGGTCTCGCAGGTGCCGCAGATGCCGTCGCGGCAGGAGGACGCGACGGGGATGCCGGCGTTCTCCAGCGCGTCGAGTACGGAGGTGTCGGGGCCGACTTCGACGGTGCGTCCGGTGCGGGCGCAGACGACGTCGAAGCCGGTGTCCTCGCCGTCGCGGGGTGCGGCGGTGGGGGCGGCGAAGCGTTCCGTACGGGCGTCGGGGTGGCGTTCCTCGACGGCTGCGAGGAGGGGTTCGGGGCCGCAGCAGTAGACCTGGGTGCCGGGGGCGAGGTCGCCGAGGAGGGTGTCGAGGTCGAGGTGGCCGTGTTCGTCCTGGGGGACGAACTCGACGGATCCGCCGGGGAGTTCGGCGAGTGCCGTGAGTTCGGCGCCGAAGGCCATGGAGGTGCGGGTACGGCCGCCGTGGACGAGGCGCCAGGGGGTGCCGGTGCGGGTGGCTTCGCGGGCCATGGCGAGGATCGGGGTGATGCCGATGCCGCCGGCGAGGAAGAGGTAGCCGGTGGCCTCGCCCGTGGCGTCGAGTTCGAAGTGGTTGCGGGGTCCCTGGACGTGGAGGGTCTGGCCCGGGCGGAGCTGGGTGTGGAGGTGGGCGGAGCCGCCGCGGGAGGCGGGTTCGCGCAGGACGCCGATGCGCCAGTGGGTGGTGTCGGCGGGGTCGGAGCACAGGGAGTACTGGCGGACGTGTCCGCCGGTGTGTACGTCGATGTGGGCGCCGGGCCGCCAGGTGGGCAGGGGCTCGCCGTCGGGGTGGGTGAGTTCGATGCTCAGGACGCCGTCGGCCTCCCAGGTCATGCGGTGGACGAGCAGGTCGAGCCGGGGTTCCTCGGCGGTGGTCATGACGGGTTGCCTCCCTGTCCAGAGGTATCGGTCGCGGTGGCGGGGAGCTTGACGGGCGGGGTGAACGGGGTGTTCATCGGGCCGAGTGCGGTGAGGTCGATCTCGACGAGGGTGGGGCCCGGGGTGGCGATGGCTTCCTTGATGACGGGTCCGGCGTCGGATTCGGCGGCGATGCGGGCGTACGGGAGGCCGACGGCGGCGGCGAGGAGGGCGAAGTCGGGGGTGGTGAGGTCGACTCCGGAGCGGCGGGGGAAGTGGTTGTCCTGCATGTTGCGCAGGACGCCGTAGCCGCCGTCGTTGAAGACGAGGAGGGTGAGGTCGGGCTTCTCCTGGGCGAGGGTGAGGAGTTCGCCGAGGTGGACGGCGAGGCCTCCGTCGCCGGCGATGACGACGGTGGGGGTGTCGGGGCGGCCGAGTGCGGCGCCGATGCCCATGGCGAGGCCCTGTCCGATGCCGCCGCCGCGCGGGAAGACGTTGGTGGCCGGGTCGGTGATCTCCAGGAGCCGGTTTCCCCAGGTGGAGGAGGGGATGGTGACGTCGCGGGCGATGACGGATCCGGGCGGGCAGGCGTCGCGGATGGCGTCGTTGATCGCGGCCTGGGGTCCGATGGCGTGGCGTTGGGCGCTGCGGGCGTCGGTGCGGGCCTTGCGTACGCGGCCGGGCCAGCTCGTGTCCGTGGCGCCGCTGGTGACGCGTCCGAGGAGTGCGGCGAGTACGGCGGTGGCGTCGCCGTGGAGGGCGACGGTGGCGGGGTACACGCGGCCGGGTGCCGCCGGGTCGAGGTCCAGCTGGATGTGGACGGGCGGGAGTCCGAGGCTGTAGTCGGCGGTTTCGTTGGAGCGGAAGTGGGTGCCGATGGACAGCAGGACGTCGGCTTCGGCGAGCAGCGCGCGGCCGGCGGGTGCGGTCGCGTAGTTGCCGAGGACGCGGTCGTCGGACTCGGGGACGGAGCCGCGGCCGGAGTTGGAGGTGACGAGTCCGGCGTTCAGGGCGTCGAGGAGTGCGGCGAGTTCGGGGCGTGCGGTGTGGGCTCCGCCGCCGGCCCCGGCGGACCCTTCGGCATCGTCGGCATGGCCACCCCCATCGACGAGAACCGCTGCGCCGTCTTCTTCTGG
>NZ_RDBK01000006.1:50000-51570 GCF_008042275.1 Streptomyces sp. OR43
CCGCACTCGCCGCAGACCGCGGCATCGCGCTCGGCCGCCTCGGCAACGCCGACGAAGTCGCGTACGCCGTCACCGCCCTCCTCTCACCCAGGGCCTCGTACATCACCGGCACCACCGTCGACGTCTGCGGCGGCGTCAACCGCGCCGTCGCGTAACCCACATCCCCACACCCCTTCAGGAGCACCCGACATGACCCGACCCAACGGCGGCGACCTGCTCGTCGAGACGCTGCGCGSCCGCGGCGTCGCGGAGGATGTCGCCGGCGGATGCGGCGTCGGTGACGGTGACGGCGTGGGTGGAGACCGCGCGGAGCATGCCGAGCTGATCCTTGGTCTCGTGGATGAAGCCGCGTCCGGAGCCGAGGTACTCGCTGTCGATCTGTCCGGTGATGTGGAGGACGGGGGTGCCGGAGCTCAGGGATTCGATGAGGGATCCTGCGGCGTTGCCCGCTCCCGTACCGGTGCTGGTGAGGGCGCAGCCGAGGTTGCCGGTGGCGCGTGCGTAGCCGTCGGCGGCGTTGACGGCCGCGGCTTCGTGTCGGACGGGGACGAAGCGGAGGTCGCGGTCGACGGCTTCGACGAGCGGCAGGTTGTGCACGCTGACGATGCCGAACACCGTGTCGACGCCGAGTGCGCGCAGCGTCTCGACGAGCAGGTCGCCGCCGTTGGGTCGGGTCATGTCGGGTGCTCCTGAAGGGGTGTGGGGATGTGGGTTACGCGACGGCGCGGTTGACGCCGCCGCAGACGTCGACGGTGGTGCCGGTGATGTACGAGGCCCTGGGTGAGAGGAGGGCGGTGACGGCGTACGCGACTTCGTCGGCGTTGCCGAGGCGGCCGAGCGCGATGCCGCGGTCTGCGGCGAGTGCGGTCTGCCAGGCGGTGTAGTCGAGGGGGCTGCCGGAGGCGGCGTAGCGGCGTTCCCACTGTCCGGTGTCGACGAGGCCGAGGCAGACGGAGTTGACGCGGATGCCGTCGGGGGCGAGTTCCTTGGACAGGGAGGTGGAGAGGTTGAGGATGCCGGCGCGGGCGGCGCTGGTGGTCATCAGTGCCGTCTCGGGTTGTTTGGCGAGGACGGCGTTGATGTTGACGACGGAGGCGTGGCCGGAGGCGCGCAGGTGGGGCAGGGCGGCGTTGAGGGGGTTGAGGACGCCGAAGAACTTGAGTTCGAGTTCGTCGCGCCAGTCGTGGTTGGTGGTCTCGGCGAAGGGTTTCATCCGGGAGGCGCCGGCGTTGTTGACGAGGCCGTCGAGGCCGCCGAGGTGGTCGGCCGCAGCCTCGGTGAAGGCCTGTACTGCGGCTTCGTCGCGGACGTCGCAGGGTGCGTGGTAGAGCGTGTCCGGGTCGGCGAGGCCGTCGAGTGCCTGGGTGAGGGCGTCGGCGCGGCGGCCGCAGGTGGCGACGCGGGCGCCCTCGTCGAGCAGCATGCGGACCGTGGCGAGGCCGACGCCGGAGCTGCCGCCGGTGACGAGGATGCGGTGGCCTTTCAGGCGGAGGTCCATGGGGTTCCTTGCGGGTCGGGGGTACGGGGTGGAGACGAGCCGGGGCGGCCCCGGCTCGTCTCCACCCCGTAC
>NZ_RDBK01000006.1:51670-54624 GCF_008042275.1 Streptomyces sp. OR43
CCCCGGCGTGCCGCTTCGTCCTCGATCGCCGGGCGGGCTTGATGGGGTCAGGTCATCGTGAAGCCGCCGTTGACCGCGAAGGTCTGGCCCGTGATGTAGCCGGACTCGTCGCCGACGAGGAAGGCGATCAGGCCGACCAGGTCCGCCGGCTGCTGGGGACGGGAGATCGCCCGGTTGAGGCGGTACAGCTCGTGCCGTTCGGCGGGGATGTCGACGGCGGACTCCCCCTCGGTGAGGCCCGGGGCGACGGCGTTGACGGTGATGCCGAAGTCTCCGGTCTCGCGTGCCATGGCCCGGGTCAGGGAGATGACGGCGCCCTTGGAGGCGATGTAGTGGGCGAGGCGGGGCGATCCGTACAGGGCGGCGTCGGAGGCGAGGTTGACGATGCGTCCGCTGCCGTGGGCCCGCATGAGCGGGAGGAGGGCGCGGGCGACGAGCCAGGGGCCGCGGGCGTTGACCGTCATGATGCGGTCCCAGGCGTCGATGCCGATCTCGTGGAACGGTTTGCCGCCGACCGCGTTGGCGAGTCCGGCGTTGTTGACCAGGCCGTACAGCCGGCTGCCGTCGTCGGCGAGGGTGGCGGCCAGGGCGGCGGTGGAGTCGGGGTCGGCGACGTCGAGCGGGTGGTAGTCGGCGGTGATGCCTTCGGCGCGCAGTTCCCGGGCGGCCTGCCGGCCGGTGGTCTCGTCGAGTTCGGCGATGACGACGCGGTGGCCGTCGCTGCCGATCCGGCGGGCCGCGGCCAGTCCCAGGCCGCGGCCGGCGCCGGTGACGACGACCGTGCGGGGGGTGTCGTCGGTGGCCATCAGTCGCGGGTGATGCCGTGCATCGGGGAGTGCGCGGGGTAGGTGGGGACCTGCGGCTTCTGCGTGCCGATGATGACGCAGAACAGGGCGTCGGTGTCGCCCTCGTTCTTCAGGGAGCGGGCGACTCCGGCGGGGACGACGATCATGTCGCGGTAGCCGAGGGTGCGGTACTCGGCCTCGTCGGCGCCGCGGTGGATGCCGACCTTGACCTGGCCCTCCAGGACGAAGAAGGCCTCCTCGACGTCGTGGTGGGTGTGCTCGGGGCCCTCGGCGCCCGGCGGGAGCAGCATGTTGGAGAGGGTGAAGCCGCCGGAGGGCAGGATGCGGTTGTCGTTCTCGTGGTTGCCGGTGGCGCCGGAGCCGACGTAGCGGATCTGTGCGCGGCGGTACTGGGCGCCGGCCTTCTCCTGGAAGGAGAGGGTGTTCCAGTCGGGTTCGCGGGAGTCCTTGGTGGCGATGAGGGAGTCGGTGAACTTCGCGAGGTCGCCGTCGGTCTCGTACGGGGTGTTGTCGATGGGCACGGAATGCTCCTTGGTTCGGTGGTGGGGGTCGGGGTGTGCGTCGTTACGCGGGAACGCGGGCGACGACGTGGAGGTGGGCGCGGACCCAGGCGTTGAAGGCCTCGGGGCGTTCCTGGTTGGAGAGGTGTCCGGCGCCGGAGAGGGTGACGTAGGCGGACGTGGTGAGTCCGCCGGCGATGGCCTGGGACTCGTCGGTGCCGGTGACGGTGTCCTGTTCGCCGCACAGCACGAGGGCGGGTGCGGTGATGGCGGGGAGGTCGTCGGTGAGGTCGGCTTCGGCCATGGACGCGGCGGCGTATCCGTAGCCGGGGCTGCGAATGGCGGCGGCCATGGTGGCGACGACGCGTGCGACGAGTTCGGGCGGTGCGCCGGCGGAGACGAGGCGCGGTCCGCGGGCGGCGGCGAAGGCTTCGGGCCCCTGCTCGGCGAGTTGGTGCGCACGCCCGCGCATGGCTTCGGCCTTCTCCGGGTCGGTGCCGGAGCCGCGGCTGGAGTCGGCGACGATCAGGGAGGCGACGAGATCGGGGTGGCGGGTGGCGAGGCGCAGCGCGATGACGCCGCCCCAGGAGACGCCGAGGACGTGGGCGGGGCCGCCGTGGGCGCGGATGAGGGCGGCGGCGGTGTCGGCGTAGTCGTCGAGGCCGGGGGCTTGGGAGGGGTCGGCGGAGTCCGCGTAGCCGGGGGCGTCCCAGGCCACGACCCGTACCTGGTCGGCGAGGCCGTCGAGTTGGGGCGCGAAGGCGGCCGACGAGGAGCCGATGCCGTGGAGGCACAGGAGCAGCGGGGTGTCCGGGTCGCCGGCKTCCCGCGTATGGAMSCCGGCGACGGCGGCGGCGGTCACAGGATCTGTCCCGCCCGGCCGACGACGGCGCCGAGGCTGCGGAGCACGGCGTGCGGGACGACCTGGCTGGTGGCGGGGTTGGCTTCGTCGGGCCGGTGGGCGACCTCGAAGCGGTACGTGCCGTGCGGGCCGGCCGCTTCGATGACGTGCCGGGTGAGGGTGGCGGCCGGGTCGGCGACGACGACGACCTGGACGAGGGCGGGGTCGCCGGTGGCGAGGGCGACGGACGCGGCGACGTTGGTCGACTTGGGGAACTTCGCCGGGACGTCGATCGCGGTGCCGCGCATCACTTCGACGGGTTCGGTGGTGGTCCGCAGCCGCTCGGTCAGCTCCGCGTCCATCCAGGGCTGGTGGAGGGTGGCGGGGAGCTTGGTGGTGGTGAGGGTGACGGAGGTGAGGGGGCCGAGTCCGCGGACGGCCTGGAGGAGGTCGAGTCCGCCGACGGCTCCGCCGGTGAAGTAGACGCGTCCGGGTCCGGCGGCGCGCAGCCGGTCGGTGAGTTCGGGGTCGGTGAGGGCGCCGGTGGAGGCGATCAGCAGGTCGGCGCCGCTGTCGAGGACGCGCTCGGCCCATTCGCGTACGACGGCCTGGCCCGCTGCTTCGACGATGAGGTCGCAGACGGTGAGGGCGTCCTCGAAGGAGAGCTGGGGTGCGGGGGCGTCGACGAGGGGCCGGTTGTCGATGATGCAGGTGAGTTCGGCGCCGGGGACGCGGCCTTCGGCGAGGGCGGTGCCGACGACGCGTCCGATGGCGCCCCAGCCGACGAGGCCGATGCGGCGCACGGGG
>NZ_RDBK01000006.1:54724-67375 GCF_008042275.1 Streptomyces sp. OR43
CTCATCGTCGAAGCAGCGGGCCAGGCCGTCGTACGCGAATGGGCCGAGCGCGTCCTCGACAGCGGCGCCGACCTGCTGATCGCCTCCACCGGCGCCCTCACCGACCCCGAACTCACCGACCGGCTGCGGATGCCGGGCGAGGGTGGTCCCGCGGTGCCCCAGAGGTCGGAGAGGTCGGGGGTACGGCGCCAGACCTTGGCGATCCAGGCGTCCTCGACGATCTGGGCGACCTCGGAGGTGTATTCGCAGACGAGTCCGGCGGGGTCGGTGAAGTAGGAGAAGGTGTTGTTGCCGGGGCCGTGCCGGCCGGGTCCCCACTGGGGGTTGATGCCGTGGTGGCGCAGGCGGCCCAGGCCGCGCATGAAGTGGTCGACGGACGTCATCTCGTAGGCGACGTGGTTGAGGGAGGTCCACTCGGCCTGGTTGAACGCGATGCAGTGGTGGTCGGCGTTGCAGCGCAGGAACGCCATCTGGTGTTCGGACCAGTCGGAGACGCGCAGGCCGAGGACCGAGGTGTAGAAGGCGACGGCGGCGTCGATGTCCGTGGTGTTGAGGACGGTGTGGGTGACGCCGACGGGGACGGCGGCGTCCCGGCCGCGCGGGGTGACGGCGTGCGTCTGGGCGCTGAGTTCGATCAGCCGGCCCTCGGGGTCGGTGAAGCGGAGTCCGTAGCCGCCGCCGACCTGGTCGAGGGGACCGGGGCCGGCGACGGGGACGATGCCCCGGGCGAGGAGGCGGCGGGCGGCCTCGTCGATCTCGGCGGGGGTGGCGACGGCGAAGGTGATGCGGCCGAGGCCGTTCCGCTCGCCGCGGGCGAGGTGGAGGACGTGGTGTTCCTCGCCGGTGCCGCGCAGCCAGGTGGCGTCGGTTTCCCGCTCGACGGGTTCCAGCCCCCAGACCTCGCGGTAGAAGTCGGCGGACTCGGTGAAGGCGGGAGTGCGGAGCTCGACGGAGCGCAGGGCGCGCAGCCGGGCGATGGGGTGGGGGTTCTCGTGGGGCATGGGAGGCTCCGGGTTCGTCTGGCTCGGCTTCACTGGGCGGCCCAGGGCAGGGGGGTGGTGTCGGTGGCCCAGTAGAGGGACTTCTGCCGCTGGTAGCCGCGGATGAGGTCGCGGCCCTTCTCGGTGCCGATGCCGCTGTCCTTCAGCCCGCCGAACGGGGTGGAGATGCTGAACTGCTTGTACGTGTTGATCCAGACGGTGCCCGCGTCGATGCGGCGGGCGAGGCGCCAGGCTCTGGCGTGGTCGCGGGTCCAGATGCCGCAGGCGAGTCCGTAGACGCTGTCGTTGGCCTGGCTGACGAGGTCGTCCTCGTCGTCGAAGGGCAGGGCGACGACGACGGGTCCGAAGATCTCCTCCTGGCAGACGCGGGCGGTGTTGGGCAGGCCGTCCAGGACGGTGGGGAGGTAGTAGGCGCCGTCGCGGTAGCGCTCTCCTTCCGGTGCCGCTCCCCCGCACCGGACGGTGGCGCCTTCCTCGCGGGCCAGGTCGACGTAGGCGGCGACGCCGTCGCGGTGGCGGTGGTGGACGAGCGGGGCGACCTGGGTGTCGGGGTCGGTGCCGGGTCCGACGCGGAGTTTGCCGGTACGGGAGACGAGTTCGCCGAGGAACTCCTCGTAGCGGGAGCGGGCGATGAACAGCCGGGAGCCGGCGATGCAGCTCTGTCCGCTGGAGGAGAAGACGCCGTACATGACGCCGGCGAGGGCCTGCTCCAGGTCGGCGTCCTCCAGCACGATCGTCGGGGACTTGCCGCCGAGTTCGAGGGAGACGGGGATGAGTTTGTCGGCGGCGGCGTGGGCGAGGGTTCGGCCGGTGGTGGTACCGCCGGTGAAGGTGATCTTCTCGACGGCCGGGTGGCGGACGATCGCGTCGCCGATGACGCTGCCGCGGCCGGGCAGGACGGAGAGCAGGGCGGTGGGCAGCCCGGCCTCGGTGAGTGCCCGGTGGACGAGGCGGCCGAGCGCGAGGGCGACGAGGGGGGTCCACTCGGCGGGCTTGAGGAGGACGGCGTTGCCTGCGGCGAGGGCGGGGGCGAGCTTCTGGGCGTCGCTGGCGATCGGCGAGTTCCAGGGGGTGATCGCGCCGACGACGCCGATGGGTTCGTGGACGCTCATCGTGACGTACGGGCCGCGGGAGGGTGTGAGCGTGTCCTCGGCGGTCTCCAGCGCGGCGGCGGTGTAGCGGAAGGTGCCGGCGGCGCTGTGGACGAGGGCGCGGGTCTCGGTGCGGCATTTGCCGGTGTCGGCGGTCTGCAGGGCGGAGAGCCGGTCGGCGCTCTGCTCGACGAGGTCGGCGACGCGGTGGAGCAGCCGGGCGCGGAGGTGGGCGGGGAGCTCGCGCCAGGCGGGGTCGTGGGCGGCGCGGGCGGCTGCGGTGGCGGCCTCCTCGACGTCGTCGAGGGATGCGGCGTGCACGGTGGCGATGACCTGGCCGGTGGCCGGGTCGACCGTTTCGATGAGGGCGCCACGGCCCTGTCGCCACTGCCCCGCGACCAACACCTCGTCGGCAAGCATCAGTTGGCCTCCTGCGATCGAATCGATTACCTCAGAGCTAAAAATCTAAGGGCTTAAGTAATTGTCCGCAAGCCCCCTCGGCAAAATCTCCCTTTGCCTCCGGGGGGCTTGACGGCCGGCACCCCCGGACCGGTAAAACTTAAGCACTTAAAAGCTAGGCACTTACAGAGGTGCGCGGGTGACTCGGCAGCGTGTGACGTCGCAGCGTGGTGTCTCGCCAACGTGAGTGACTTCGCAGCGTGCGTGACTCCACAGCGTGGGCGACTCGCAAGCGTGGGTGACTTCACAAGCTCACGAGCACCGTGCGGCCGTACCCACCCGTACGCTCAGCTCATTCCCCGCCCCTCTGTAACCCCGTACACCTGGCTCCCCAACCGCTCCGGCCCCACGCGGAGCAGGAGGAACCCTGGATGAGCACCGACACCTCGAAGGACGCCGCCGCCCCCGGCTCCTCGCCGGCCGGCACCACCCGCGCCACCATCGCCGCCCGCTTCGAGCGCCTGCCGCTCTCGCGCTGGCACGTCACCGTCCGTCTGATCGTGGGCGTCGTCACCTTCTTCGAGGCCTTCGACCAGCTGCTGATCGCCTACGCGCTGCCGGAGCTCCGTGACGAGTGGCAGCTGTCCACGGGCGACGCCACGGCGGTCCTCACGGTCGGCTCGGCCGGCATGCTCGTCGGCGCGCTGCTGTCGGGCCGGCTGGCCGACCGCTACGGCCGGGTGAAGGTGATCGCGTACTGCGTGGCCGCCTCCGGTCTGGTGAGCCTGGCGCTGACCGCGTGCACCTCGCTCACCCCGTTCCTGGCCCTGCGCTTCGTCCAGGGGCTCGCGATCGGCGGCGAGGTGCCGGTGGCGGCGGCCTTCATCAGCGAGATCACCCGGAGCTTCAAACGGGGCCGCTTCGTCCTGCTGTACGAGCTCGTCTTCCCGGCCGGTCTCACCATCGGCGCCCTGGTCGCGGCCTGGGTGGTTCCGGCGGCGGGCTGGCGCGTGATGTTCGCGGTCGCCGCCGTGCCCGGCCTGCTGGCCTTCCTCGTCCAGCGCAAGGTCCCCGAGTCGCCGCGCTGGCTGGCGGAGCGCGGCCGGCTCGCGGAGGCCGACGCGGTGATGACCGAGATCGAGGCCAAGGTGTCGGCGGCGACCGCGAACATCACGCGCCAGCCCGCCGCCGGAACCACCCAGGCCGCGACCAGGGCGCCGATGGTGAGACCGGCCGGGAAGACGAGCTCGTACAGCAGGACGAAGCGGCCCCGTTTGAAGCTCCGGGTGATCTCGCTGATGAAGGCCGCCGCCACCGGCACCACTCCCCCGGCTCGCCGCCCCCGCCCCGCCGGGCGACCATGGAGGAGGACCGGCCGGGGGGCGAGGCGTGGGAGGTATCCGTGGCGCACGACCACACCACTGACGTGCTCGTCGTCGGCGCCGGTCCGGTCGGGCTGAGCGCGGCCGCCGAGCTCCGCCGGCGCGGAGTGTCGTGCCGCGTCGTCGAGCGGCTGGCGGCCCGCCTTCCGTACGCCAAGGCCGTGGGCATCCAGCCGCGCACGCTGGAGATCTGGGACCGGATGGGCCTGGTGCGGACCGTGCTGGAGGCCGCCGTCCCGATGCGCGGCCAGCTGATCCACGTCAACGGGAGCGAGGTGGCGCGGATCGAACTCGCGCTGCCGCCCGAGGTGCCCTACGGCTTCGCCGCGCTGCCGCAGTACGAGACCGAGCGCATCCTCGAGGAGTACGTGGCGGGCCTGGGCACGCGCGTCGAGCGCGGGACCGAGCTGGTGTCGTTCACCCAGGACGCGGACGGGGTCACGGCACGGCTCAGCACCGGTCCGGGCGGCGACGAGGAGGTCCGCTGCCGGTTCCTCGTCGGCTGCGACGGGGCGCACAGCACCGTGCGCAAGGGGCTGGGGCTGGCGTTCGAGGGCGGGGCGTTCGCCGAGGAGTACATGCTGGCCGACGTCGTGGCCGACTGGGACCTGCCGTACGGCTACGGGGTGCGGGCGAGCCACACGCGCGACGACGGCTCCACCGATGACCTGCTGGTCTGCATCCCGCTCCCCGGAACGGGCCGCTACCGGATGTCCATGCTGGTTCCGCCCGGACTCGCCGCCGGGGCGACGGGCGGAAGCGAGGTGGCGCACGGGCTGGAAGGCGGACGCGTTCCGGAGCTCGCCGACATCCAGGCCGTCGTCGACCGCCTGGCTCCCCGGCCGGCGTCCCTGTCCCGGATGCGCTGGGCCTCCGTCTTCCGCATCAGCCACCGCATCGTCGACCGGTACGGCGCGGGCCGGGTCTTCGTCGCGGGCGACGCCGCCCACATCCATCCGCCGACCGGCGCGCAGGGCATGAACACCGGCATCCAGGACGCCTGCAACCTGGCCTGGAAGCTTGCCCTCGTCGTGCGCGGGGAAGCCGCTCCTGCCCTGCTGACCAGCTATGACGCCGAACGCCGCCCGGTCGGCGAGGAGGTCGTCGGCAGGACCGTCCGGCATGCGACCAAGGGCATCGAGAACGACGCCGACGACATGAAGACGCTGATGCTCCGCGAGGCCCAGCTGCTCGTCGGATACCGGAACGGGCCGCTCGCCACGGCCCCGTACGGTCCGGCCGACGCACCCCAGCCCGGCGACCGTGCCCCGGACTGCGCGGGCCTGTCCACTCCGGTGGCCACCTATCCGCTGCGCCTGCTCGACGTCCTGCGCGGGCTCACGGGGCATGTCCTGGTGCGGTACGCGCGGACGTATTCGGACATCGAGGAAATCGAGGGAATCGAGGAGACCGAAAAGACCGAGGAAGAGGACGCAGGCGGGCTCCACACGGTCACCGTCGTCGGGCGTGACTCCCCGCCGGGCACGCCCGCGTACCGCGATGCCGGCGGTGAGTTCGCCAGGCTCTACCGCCCGGAAGGCCCGACCGGCTTCCTCGTGCGGCCGGACGGGCAGCTCGGCGCGCGCTTCCCGCTCTCGGGCACCTCGAAGGCCGTGTCCGGCTACCTCACGGCTCTCTCGGTACCCGCACGGTAATCCGCTCGGGCCGGCGTACCCGAACGATCTTCCCGCCGTTCCCCTTCTGTTCGCCCCGGCTGACTACTCTCCACTCGCCCGGTCCGGCACAGGAGAGGTACGTCATGAGCACCCCCGTCCACCGCACCTCGACCCGGCAGTCCGCGGCTGCCCCGATTCCGTCCCGGCAGGCCGGAAACCAGAGCCGGGCCACAAGTGCGTCCCGTGTGCCGCTGGAACGTCCTCTCCTCGAGATCCAGGCCGGAATCGGCAACCGGGCCGCGACCGCGGCGGTGCAGCGGGCCAAGGACGCGGCGAAGGGCAAAGCACCGGAGAGCGGCAACGCGGCCACCGGGGCGAAGAGTTATCGCGACCGGATCGCCGCGGCCCTCGACAAGGCCAAGAAGCACCTCGAATTCATCGACACCTTCGTCAAGGGCATCCATGTCCCCGCCAACGCGGGCTTCTCCCAGCAGGCCTCCGCGACGGCGAACGACGGCCTCAAGCACGCCGCGGGTTCCTCGGGTACCGCCGCCGCGTCGGAGAACCTCGTCACGGAGACCGCCGGGGCCGTGCTCAGCGGCATGGAGGCGGCCAAGGCCAGGAAGGACGCCGCGCAGCACAAGAGCGGGGCGGCCTTCCACAGTGCGGACAAGAAGGCCAACACCAAGACGGCCGACGCGGTCATCGGCGCCGCCGGGGCGGGTAACTACGCCCTCGGAATCGCCAAGGAGCTGACCAAAGCGCAGAAGGCGGCGCACGCCATGGCAGCCAGTGAGGCCAGTGGTATCGGCTCCAGCGTCGTCGGCGCGGTGAAGGGCGCCCGCGCGGCGGGCCGCGTCGGACTCACGGCCCGGAAATACCGCGCGTTGAAGGGGCTCGAGAAGCCCGGTCGTACGGACGAGGCGGCACTGGACCGGCTGGACCAGGCCCGGCAGACGGCCGAGTGGGCCGCGGCCGAGGCGTACGTCGCGATGGATGCCCACTGGGACCATGAGGGCGAGGACCGGGTGGAGCGGGTCTCCGAGGCCATCGATGTGGCCTGGACAGCGATGGGTACCGTCCGGGACGCCGCCAGGGACCTCCGGCAGGCCGAGGACGTGAACACGCTGGACACCGTGCACACGTACGCGCTCGGCAAGCAGCGCAACAAGATGGGCAAGCAGGCGTTCACCGCCGTGGGCGAGTCCACCAAGGCCGCCGGCGGCATCGTGACGGCGGTCGCCGCCACCGCGGGAGGAGCGGGCCTGGCGAGCAACCCGGTCGGCTGGGGCCTCGCCGCGGGTGCGGCCGGCCTCATCCTCGGAGTCGCCGCCTACAAGGCCGGGCGTGCGGGCGTGAAGCGCTACGACGGAGCCCGCCACCCCGAACGCTGGGCGGACGGTGAGTCCCAGAAGAAGCCCGCCTCCCGCGAGGACGCGCTGAAAGAGGCCCTGAAGTTCTGGAAGAAGGTGGAGAACGGTGAGCGCCAGGCCATGGCACGCAAGATCTACGGCTTGGCGGCGGGCACGAACATCAAGGGGAGCGGCGACACGGCCCCCGGGATGCGGGACTCGGCCCGAGCCCTTCTCGTCGCGCTCAAGGCGGGCCCCGCTCAGCAGCGGCTGACAGCGGAGGAGTGGGCGGACTCCCTCAACGATCCGGCGAAGAGTGCCGCTTGGATCAAGGAGATAGCGGAGCAGCTCTCCTCCGCCTGATCGCGGGGCACCGCCGCGCCGCCGTCGATCGACCACCGTGCGGCCGGGCGTCGTGCAGCCGCGCAGTCGTGCGTCCGAGGCGGCGTCGTGCGCGGAGAAGTGGCGTGTGTGCTCGTGCCGGACGGAGCCGCCCCCGCCGCCCTCGGTCAGGTCCGCCCCGCCTCGCGGCCCGGGCACGCCGGCCGCGCCGGACCACCCCTTAAGGTTTGCCCATGGGTTTGACAGCAGGTCACGAAGGAGGAGCCCTGCCCGGTCCGACGGCCCCAGCACAGGGCTGGCAGGCGCCGAGCGCGGTCGAGCGGGGGCTGTACGAGGCGAAGTCACGCGGCGACTGGCCCGCCTACTACGACCTCGTCGCCCGGGCCGACCTGTACATGATGCAGTCGCGGGCGTACGTCGACGCGAACCCGGGCAACACCCGCTTCCACCCCTACTGGAGCCCGCAGACCCGGACCTTGTGCCTGGCCGTCCACACCGGCGGCATGCTGCCGCCGCCCGTCGCCGACCCGGTCTACAACTGCTACGACCTGGGCTGGTTCGCGGAGACCTGGGAACAGAACGACCCGCCCTACCTCGTCGTCAATCCCGGCAGCCCCTGCGAGGGCATACTGCCGGCCGGGCCCGAGGGCCGCGCCCTGTGGAAGCGCCACTCCGCCCCGGTCGAACGGCCGGGGCTGGCCCAGGGCGCCGTCCACACCCTGGAGGTGGGCGGCCCACGCAGCGGACCCGTTGCCTTCGGTCTCGCGGTCGGCGCGCACATCAACGTGCGCAACGGCCACTACTGGAACTCGATGGCCTATCACGGCAGCGGCTACCGCGACGAGAAGCGCACGCTGGAACGCTGGTGGAGCGTCAGCACCCGCGAGGACTGGCAGGACACGCAGGAGCGGCTGCTGAGCGCCGGGATGGTCAGCAGCGTCTGGGAGTTCGTCCTGCAACTGCGGCGCTCCATGGCCCTGGACTTCGCCGGGCCCATCGACGTCGACCACTGGCGCCAGGCCGCGGCGAACGTGGTGCGCCGGCGCACCGAGGCCGCCACCGAACCCTCCCTGACCGCGGACGGTGTCACCCGCGGCCGCACCGTCAGCGCCGCGGAGCTGGAGGGTCAGGTGACCGGCGTGCAGCGGCTGATCGGTCGCATCGCCCGCTACGAGGCGCGGTTCCGCGCCGACGGCCTGCTTCCCGAAGGAGGCTTCGTCCAGAGCGTCGAGGCCTGGGACTACGGCCGGGCTTCCGGCATGGCCCGCTGGGGCCTCGCCGCCCGCCTGTGCTCCCTGCAGGAGGCGGAGGCGGCCGTGGTCCGCGCCGGCCGTCTCGTCCAGCTCAACTACCGCTCGTGGGAGAACTTCTCCGCCGCCTACGTTCTCGGACGCTGCCTGCACTTCGACGAAGAGGAGTTCGGCGAGTGGTACCAGACCGCCCTCGCGACCCACCGCGCCCTGACCGGGGACCCGGCCGGCCCGTGGCGGACGCTTCCCTGGACCTGAGGTGGTGTGCCGCAGGCCCTGGTGAGGCATTGCCGGGGGGCGTGCTGGAGGGCAACGCCGGGGCAAGCAAAAGGACCCCTGACGAACAGGGGTCCCAGCTGGTGTCCGAGGGGGGACTTGAACCCCCACGCCCGATAAAGGGCACTAGCACCTCAAGCTAGCGCGTCTGCCATTCCGCCACCCGGACCAGGTGGTCGGCCCCGGTTTCCCGCGGCGACAAAGAAAACAATACCAGGGGTTTGGGGTGGCTCTCACCTGCATATCCGCCGGTCTTCGCCCTGGTCAGTGCGGTGCGCGGGCCTCGGTGGGGCGTAAAGGGGGCTCTCGGTCGCCGCATGCGCACCCTGCGTCGACGGTCGCGCACACACCGTACGGCCGGAGGGTCGGCGACGGCGTCCGCCGGTGTGCGGGCGGGCCGGGTTACGTTCGCGGGATGAGTCATCGCGGCTACCGGCCACCCCGCGCGCTGTCGCCCCTGCGCGAGCATCTGCGCGAGACGTTCTGGTTCGCTCCGGCCCTGACGCTGGTCTGCGCCGTCGTGCTCTGGCTCGTCGCCTCGGCCCTCGACGAGCAGATCGTGGCCTACCTCCAGGACGAGCGGGCGTACGACGAGATCGCGGACCTGGTCTCGATCGCCGAGGACACGAAGACGATCGTCGTCACCGTCAGCTCGGCGATGATGACCTTCATCGGTGTGGTCTTCAGCATCTCGCTGGTGGCCGTCCAGATGGCGAGCGGGCAGCTCACGCCCCGGGTGGTCCGGATCTTCGTACGCAGCCGGATCAGCAAACTCACGCTGTCCGTCTTCCTGGCGACCTTCGTGTTCTCGCTGCTGGTCCTGAGCTCGTACGAGAGCACGGTCGATCCGCGCCGCGTCGTGTCCGTCCCCTTTCTGCAGAGCATCCTGACCGCCGTGCTCGTCGGGCTCAGCCTGCTGCTCTTCATCGCCTACGTGAGCTCGACGCTGCGCCTGATGCAGGTCGGGCCCGTCGTCGACCGGATCACCCGGGACTCCTTCCATGTGCTGCGGCGGATGCCCGTCGGCGGGCCGCAGGAGGAAGAAGTGCTTCCCGCCGAGAGCGGGCAGATCCCGCACGCCGGACACGCCGGTGTGCTGCGGGACGTGAACGTGGCACGGCTGGTCCGGATCGCGCGGAGACAGGGTGTGGTGCTGCGGCTCATCCCGCGCCTCGGGGACTTCGTCGTGCCGGGCACTCCGGTGCTGGCGGTGCACGGCGGGGACGCGCCGGCCCGGCACGCGTTGCGCTACACGGTGTGGGTCGGGGTCGAGCGCACGCTGCACCAGGATCTGGCGTTCGGGCTGCGGCAGCTGTCGGACATCGCTCTGCGGGCGCTGTCGCCGGCGGTGAACGATCCGACCACCGCCGTGCAGTGCCTCGACCGGATCGTCCAGTTCCTCGCGGCCGTGGCGAAGCTCCCTCTCGGTGTCGTCCACCATCGGGACCGGAAGGGGGCAGTACGGCTCATTCAGGATGTGCCGGAGTGGGCGGACCTCGTCGATCTGGGGTTCGAGGAGATCCGGCGGTGCGCGACGGAAAGCCCGCAGGTGACGCGGCGGCTGCTGGCGGGGATCGATGACCTGGTGGCGCTGGCCGGGCCGGAGCGGCAGGGTCCGCTGCTCCGGCACCGTGCGCTGCTGGTCCAGGCGGTCGAGCGCGCGGTGCCGGACGCCGCCGAGCGGGAGTTCGCCCTGCTGCCCGACCGGCAGGGGATCGGCTGAGGGGTGCCGGCCGCCCCCGCATCCGCGCGGGGACGGTCGGCACGACGGTTCTACTTGCGCAGTGCCGCCATGCCCTCGTAACTGATCCGTGCCTGCTTCAGGGACTGCGCGAGGTCCGTGGAGCTCGGTGCGGTGTCCTGCTCGACCATCGGGTTGCGGTACTGCGCCTCTCCGACGCGGCGGAAGAAGGTCCGGTAGTCGATGACGCCGGTGCCGAACGGGACCATGTCGTAGCCGTCGCCGCTCGCCGTGTTGATGACGCCGTCCTTGGCGTGGAACAGCGGGTAGCGCTTGTTGTGGCGGCGGACCACGGCCGCGGGGTCGAAGACGTTCTCCCGCACCGATCCGTCGAGCGCGGTGTAGGTGTGGAACTTGTACTGGGCGACGTGCGCCCAGTAGACGTCCATCTCCAGCCATACGGTCTTCGGGTCGGTGACCTTGAGGAAGTACTCGAGCTTGCGGATGCCCGAGCTGCGGGTGGGCCGTCCCTGGGCGTCCAGCGGACCGCCGTCGAGCAGGAAGCCGTAGGCCGCGTCGTGGTTGTGCGTGTACAGCTTGATCCCCGCGCGGTGGGCGATCTGCCCCAGCGCGTTCCACTTGTCGGCGGCCACGTCCCAGTCGGCGCGGTAGGCGCTGCCGGTGGGGTCGCCACCGGTGCCCATGTGGTCCATGCCGAGGATGTTGGCTATCTCCAGGTGCCGCTTGAACTGGTCGAGGTCGCTCTGGCTGAGGGGCCAGGATCCCGGGATGAAGCCGTGGTTGCCCTGAGCGCGCAGTCCGTAGTCGTCCAGCCAGGAACGGAGCAGCTTCGCGCCTTCCACCGATTCGAGGTTGTTTCCGCCCGGTGCGTTGGCGTGCTGGCCGTAGCCGGCGAACTCGACCTGCTTGTATCCGTAGCGGGCCAGCTCCTTGAAGACCGCGCGGAAGCCCGAGGGCAGGGTCGTGCTGAGCGGGTCGCGGCCCGTGGCGTCGCGGACGGTGTACAGGATGATTCCGCGCTTGTGCGCCGGGACCAGGGACTGGCCATGACCGTGGCCGTTGTGGTGCCCGGGGCCGGGTGCGGGCTGGGCGAAGGCCGGCGAGGCGCCGAAGACGGGGGCGGCGATCGCCGCCGCCCCGACGGCCGTGCAGGTGCTGAGGAAGCGGCGGCGGTCGATGCCGAGGCTGCGGCGCAGGGCGCCGTCCGTTCCGGATGCGTCGTTGTACACGGTCACGGTCTCTCTCCTTCTCGAAGCTGCTCGCAGCGCTGTGCACGGACCGGGCTCATGCGAGGCCGGCCAGCGTGAGGAGCAGGGACTTCACTTCGGTGGCCCGGACGGGGCCGGTGAACGCGTGGGGGGTGGAGCAGAGGATGAGCGGCCCTTCTTCGTCGCTCGGGGGGAGGCGCCCGTGGCTGCCTCGGATGGGTGACGGGTCGAGCGGTACGACCGCCATGCGGTAGCGCATGCCGAGCTTCTTGCGGGCGACGGCCGTGACCGCCTTGACCCGGACGTACGGGTCCTGGGGGTCCATGAAGAGCTCGACGGGGTCGTAGCCGGGTTTGCGGTGGATCTCGACGAGCCGGGCGAAGTCGGGGGCGCGGTCGTCGTCGAGCCAGTAGTAGTACGTGAACCAGGCGTCCGGTTCGGCGACGGCGACCAGTTCGCCGGAGCGCGGGTGGTCCAGGCCCTGTGCCTTCTTGCCCTCGTCGTCGAGGAGCTGCTCGATGCCCGGCAGGCCGGCCAGGGCCTCGCGGGCCGCTTCGAGGTCCTCGGGACGGCGTGCGTAGACGTGGGCGATCTGGTGGTCGGCGACGGCGAAGGCCCGTGACGCCATCGGGTCCAGGTACTCCATGCCGTCCTGGGTGTGGACCTCCAGGAGTCCGGCGCGGCGCAGCGCGCGGTTGATGTCGACGGGGCGGTCGACGCGGGTGATGCCGTACTCGGACAGGGCGACGACGGTGCGTCCCTCGCGGCGGGCGTCGTCCAGGAGCGGGGCCACGGCCCGGTCGAGGTCGGCGGCAGCCTTGAAGGCGCGGGGGTCGTCGGGGCCGTAGCGCTGGAGGTCGTAGTCGAGGTGCGGGAGGTAGCACAGCGCGAGGTCGGGGTGGCGGGTGTCGAGGATGTGGCGGGTGGCGTCGATGATCCACTGGGAGGAGACGAGGTCGGCGCCGGGTCCCCAGAAGTGGAAGAGGGGGAAGGTGCCGAGTTTCTCGGTGAGTTCGTCGTGGAGGGCGGGCG
>NZ_RDBK01000006.1:67475-124658 GCF_008042275.1 Streptomyces sp. OR43
GGTGTAGCAGTCGGGTTCCTTGCGGCCGTCGGCGTAGTAGACGGGGCGTGGGGTCACGGTGTAGTCGGTGTCGGCGCCCATGGCGTACCACCAGCAGATGTTGGCGACGGTGTAGCCGGGGTGGGTGCGGCGGGCCGCGTCCCAGAGTCTGTCGCCGGCGACGAGTCCGTTGTGCTGGCGCCACAGGAGGACGTCGCCGAGTTCGCGGAAGTACCAGCCGTTGGCGACGATGCCGTGCTCGGCGGGCGTGGTGCCGGTGAGAAAGGTGGACTGGGCGGCGCAGGTGACGGCAGGGAGCACGGTGCCGAGCGRGGCGTGGGTGCCGGACTGTCCGAGGGCCTTGAGGTGGGGCATGTGGTCGAGGAGGCGCGGGGTGAGCCCGACGACGTCGAGGACGAGGAGGGGGGTGGGCGCGCCGGTCGTCCCGGTGGTGGTCATGGCAGCTCCTTGAGGCCGAGGTCGGTCAGGAGGTCGCGGGCGAGGGTGAGTTCGGCGGCGATGCCGTCGGCGAGCTGGGCGCGGGTGCGGGGGCGCAGTTCCGCCGGGAGTGCCTGCCAGGTGTACGTCTCGACCTCCAGGTGCCGGGTGAGGGGGCGTGCACTGCCGACCAGCCGGCTCAGCGTGGCCCGGAGCACGGGAAGGGTGGAGGTGAGCACATGGAAGTGCGCGCGCCACGGGGCGCTGTCGGGCAGGGCCTCGCCGGCGACGGCTTCGTCGAGGTCGTCGGTGCCGCGAAGTCCGGCGGCGGTGGCGACGCGGGTCTGGTGCAGGAAGCGGGGTTCGGCGAAGGCGGCGAGGGCGGCGCGCACTTCGGGGAGGTGGGGGTGTTCGGCGTGCAGGGCCGCGGAGAGCTGGGTCTTGACGGCGGGGATCCCGGCGGCGGTGAGCGCGTCGAGGGCGGTGCCCGGGTCCTCGAAGGAGGTGGCGAGGTGGCAGGTGTCGATGCAGACGCCGATGCGCGGGTGGCCGACGGCGGTGAGGGGCGCGATGGCGTCGGAGGTGGTCTCGACGGTGCATCCGGGTTCGGGTTCGAGGCCGATCCGGATGGACTTGCCCGTGAGTTCGGCGAGGGCGTCGAGGCGTTCGCCGAGGGTGGTGAGCGCGGCGAGTGCGGTGCGGCCCGCTTCGGGGTCGCCCGAGTACGGGGTGCGCCAGGCGAGCGGGAGGGTGGAGATGGTGCCCTCGGTGACGTCGTCCGGCAGGAGCGTGGCGAGGAGCCGGGCGAGATCGGTGGTGTGGGCCAGGCGCTCGGGGTCGGTCCAGTCGGGCTTGTACACCCGGTACTTGACCTCCTCGGCGCCGAATCCTTCGTACGGGAAGCCGTTGAGGGTGACGACTTCGAGGCCGCGGCGGTCGAGTTCGGCGCGCAGGGACCGCAGCTGGGAGGGGTCGTTGATCAGGGAGCGGGCGGCGTCCCGGGCGAGCCAGAGACCGATGCCGAGGCGGTCGCGGCCGAGCCGTCTGCGTACGGGTTCGCAGTGGTCGCGCAGTTGGGCGCGGACGCCGTCGAGGGTTTCGGCCGGGTGCACGTTGGTGCAGTACGCGAGGTGGACGACGGAGCCGTCGGGGTGGCGGAAGCGCATGGCCTCATTCCCCGCCGCGCAGAATGGAGTTGCCCTCGTGGAGCGGTTCGGGGGCCGCGGTGTCGAGGTGGAGGCGGCCGCTCTGGCCGTAGAAGGCGACGGGGTTGCGCCACAGAACCTGGTCGACGTCGTCCTCGGTGAACCCGGCGGCGAGCATGGCGTCACCGACCCGGCGGGTCTTCAGCGGATCGCTTCTGCCCCAGTCGGCGGCGGAGTTGACGAGGACCTTCTCGGTTCCGTGGAGCTGGAGGACGGCGACCATGCGGTCCTCGTCCATCTTGGTGTCGGGGTAGATGGAGAACCCGGCCCAGCAGCCGCTGTCGCGGGCGTCCTTCACGGTGGTCTCGTTGAGGTGGTCGAGCAGCACCCGTTCGGGGTCCAGGCCGGATTCGCGTACGACGTCGATGGTGCGGCGCAGGCCGGCGAGCTTGTCGCGGTGCGGGGTGTGGACGAGGGCGGGCAGGCCGTGGTCGGCCGCGAGCTGGAGCTGGGCGGCCAGGGCGTGGTCCTCGGCCGGGGTCATCGAGTCGTAGCCGATCTCGCCGACGGCGACGACGGAGTCCTTGACGAGATAGCGGGGCAGCGCGTCGAGGACGGGCGTGCAGCGTGGGTCGTTCGCCTCTTTGGGGTTGAGGGCGAGCGTGCAGTGGTGGGCGATGCCGTACTGGGCGGCGCGGAAGGGCTCCCAGCCGAGCAGGGCGTCGAAGTAGTCGAAGAAGCTGGCGGGCGAGGTGCGGGGCTGGCCGAGCCAGAAGGAGGGTTCGACGAGCGCGCGGACCCCGGCGTCGTACATCGCCTGGTAGTCGTCCGTGGTGCGGGAGGTCATGTGGATGTGGGGGTCGAAGATGCGCATCAGGACTCCTGCGTCGAGGCCGTGGGGACCGGGGGTGCGACGGGGCCGGGTGCCGTGAGGGCGAGTACGTGGTGCAGTCCGGCGGGTACGGGGCGTCCGGCCGCGATGCGTTCGGACGCGAAGTCGCCCAGCATCCGGGCGAGTTCGGCGTCGCCGCGCGCTCTTCGGGCCAGCTGGGCGACGGCCTCGACGGGAACGCCGGTGAACAGGCACTTGAGGACGGCGTGGCGCCAGTGGTGCGGGTCGAGGTGGGCGGCGGCGTAGGGGCCGACGGCCGCGGCGATCAGCGTGGTGTCGTTGGTGCGCAGGGCGTCCTCGACGAGCGGCAGGGCGGTGGCGCCCAGGTCCAGCGCGGCCAGGCCGAGCAGGACGGCGCGGCGTTCGGCGGCGGTGCCCTGGTCGTAGAGGCGGGTCAGGGCGGGCAGCCCGGCGCGGGCCTCGGTGAGCAGCAGGACGCGTACGGAGTCGGCGTGTTCGAGTCCGCAGTGCCGGCCGGCGGCGGCGTACCGCAGTTCCCACGGCGGTACGGCGTAGGCGGTGCCGGAGGGTTCGCCGTCCGGGTGGCTGGCGGCGTGGGCGGCCTCGGCGAGGGCTTCGTCGAGCCAGGCGCGCGCGGCACCGCCGAGCAAGGTGTCGAGTTCCTTGCGGGACAGGAGGGGGGTCCGGGTCATGATGTGCTCCCTTCGGCGGTCTCGGCCTCACGCGGCGGGCGGTGCTTGTTCAGGAAGTCGATCGAGTCGCGGGCGAGTTCGGGACCCGCGTGGGAGTGGCGGGGCAGTTCGACGACGGTGAGGCCGGCGTATCCCCTCCTCCCGAGGGCGTCGAGTGCGGCGAGGACGGGCGGGAAGTCGATCTCTCCGTCGCCGAAGGGGAGGTGCTCGTGGACGCCGCGGCGCATGTCCTCGATCTGGACGTGGCGCAGCCAGGGGGCGGCGTCGCGTACGCAGTCGACGGGCAGGGCGGGCTCCAGGCACTGGCAGTGGCCGATGTCGAGGGTGAGCCCGAGGGGTTCCGGGTCGCCGCTCAGTACGCGCAGGTGGTGGAAGTCGGCGAGGGTGGCGAGGAGGTGGCCGGGCTCCGGTTCGATCGCGAGGGGCACTCCGGCGCGTTCCGCCGCGTCGAGGACCGGGGCGAGGGCGCCGGTCAGCCGCTGCCAGGCGGTGTGGGGTGCGGTGTCCGGCGGGGTGACGCCGCTGAAGCAGTGCACGGCGTGGGCGCCGAGGTCGGCGGCGACGTCGACGGCGCGGACCAGCAGGGCGGTCCTGGCCGCGCGGGCGTCCGGGTCCGGGTCCAGGAGGGAGGGGCCGTGCTTGCGGCGCGGGTCCAGGACGTAGCGGGCGCCGGTCTCCACGGTGACGCCGAGCCCGAGCTCCTGGAGCCGGGCGGCGACGCGGCGGGTGCGGGTGGCCAGGTCCGGGGCCATCGGGTCGAGGTGCATGTGGTCGAGGGTCAGGCCGACGCCGTCGTAGCCGAGGCCGGCGAGGAGCCCGAGGGCGTCGTCCAGGCGGAGGTCGGTGAGCCCGTTGGTTCCGTAGCCGAGGCGCAGCGTCATGTGGGGCTCACCTTCCGGGGGAGGGCGCGTGAACGGGGCGAGGCCCAGGACGGGGTCATGTGGGGCTCACCTTCCGGGAGAGGGCGCGGGCGAGCGGGACGAGGCCCATGACGGCGAGCGCGGAACCGGCTGCTCCGGCGCGGGCGGCGAGCGCGGCCTGGAGCGGGATCATCGCCTGGATGCCGCTGCCGACGGCGCGCTGGGTGAGGGGCGGCGACGGGTTGAGCGCGGCGTGCGTGAGGGGGTGTGCGGCGGTGCGGAGGTAGGCGCCGGTGAGCGCGGTGATCAGGAGCCGGGCGGGGGCGTTCCGGGGTGGCTGCCCCTCGTACGCCACGGCGCCGCCGATTCCGGCCACGGCCGCGAGGGCGGCGAGCGGCGCGGTGGTGGAGCCGCCCTGCGTCTCGTGGCGCGAGACGGCGGTGACCGCGTAGGTGTGGGTGCTCAGCAGGGCGGCGGCGGTCAGTGCGGCGCGGGCCGCTCGGGGCGACGGGGCTGCCGCCGTGGCCGTCGCGCCCAGCAGCAGGTCCAGACCTCGCGCCGCCGCCATCGCCGCCGGGCCCGCCGGGGTGTGCTTCAGGCGCAGGTCGTACGCCCATACGGTGGCAGCGAGGCCGGTGGCCACGGCGAGGGCCGGGCGACCCGCGCGGGCGGCGAGCACCAGGCCGGCTCCGGTCAGGGCGCCGGCCGATGTGAGGGCCGCGCGGGGCGAGATCCGGCCGGACGGGATCGGCCGGTGCGGGCGGTCGACGGCGTCCTCGTCGCGGTCGGCCCAGTCGTTGAGCGCCATGCCCGCCTCGTACAGGCAGAGCGAGGCGCCGACAGCCAGGGCGGTGGAGCGGTTGGGCCGCCGTCCGGCGGCCGCCGCGCCCGCGAGGGCGTCGCCCGGGACGGTGAACAGGGCGGAGACTCTGAGCAGTTCCGCCCAGGCGCGTACGCTCACCGCTCGCCTCGCAGCTGTTCGGCGAAGGCGAGCAGCGCCAGGTACTGCTCGGAGAGTGCGGCGGGTCCGCCGTCCGGGTCCTTGAAGTAGAAGCCGAGTTCGGGCCGCGGGCCGGTCAGCCCCACCTCGTGGGCCCGGGCCAGCAGTCGGGCCAGGTCGAGCACCAGGGGCGCGGCGAGGGCGGAGTCGCAGCCCTGCCAGGTGGTCTGGAGCACCATCCGCGCTCCGAGGAACCCGTCGAACGCGATGTGGTCCCAGGCGGTCTTCCAGTCGCCGAGCGCCGGGACGTCGTCGATGTGGACCTCGCCCTCGGGTGCGGCGCCGAGCGTGTCGGCGAGGACGCGTTCCTTGCCGGCGTTCTTCGCGGCGGCGGCGGCCGGGTCGGCGAGCGCCGCCCCGTCCCCGCCGCCCAGCAGATTGGTGCCGGACCAGGCGCGTACGGGCAGGGCGCGCTGGACGAACATCGGGGCGAGCACGGAGCGCAGCAGTGTCTGGCCCGTCTTGCCGTCGCGGCCCGCGTGAGGAAGTCCCGCGGCCGCGACGGCGTCCTGGAGGGCGGGCGCGCGCAGTCCGGTGGAGGGGGTGAAGTTGACGTACGGACAGCCGGCCCGGAGCGCGGCGGCGGCGTAGAGCGAGCTGGGGGGCAGCCGTGCGGCGTCGGGGGCGGGTGCCGGCTCGGTGGAGGACACGTTGACGACGACGGTCCTGGCCAGACCGCCCCGGCGGCCGAAGTCGGTGAGGTCGGCGGCGAACGCGGCGATGAGCTCCTCGTCGGTGCGGGTGTCACCGGGAAGGGGGCCGCCGAGGCGGATCTCCGCGTCGGCCGCCGCGAGTTCGGACCGTACGGCCGAGGGGAGTCCGTGCGGCAGCACTCCCCCGGCGGCCAGCGCCTCGGCCCGTTTGGGGAGCGGGCAGTCCAGGGTGTCGTGACCGCCGAAGACGAGGGAGGCCACGGGTGGCAGGCCGCTGCGGGCGAACGGGGCGGTCTCGGTGACCATGCCGGCGGCCGGGTGGAGTCCCGCCGCGACCGCTGCGCATCCCGCCGTGGCGGTGGTGGCGACGGAGCCGCGTGCTCCGATGAACCAGACTCCGGTACGAACGGCGTGTGCTGACACGGGCTGCCTCCCTGGCTGGGGGTCCTGGCTGGGCAGAGCTGGTGGCGCTGTACGTGAGGGGCCGCCTCGGGTGTCGGACGGCGGGTGCGTGTATGTGAGAGCGCCGCGGGCGGCGGACGGGGTCTGCCTGTACGTGAGGGGCCGCGGGCGGAGTGTGTAGGTACGTGAGGGGCCGCGGGCGGCGGACGGGGTGTGCTTGCCCCGCCCGCCGCCGGCCGGGTGAGTGCCTACGCCGAGGGCAGTTCCCTCAGCTGGATGTTGCGGAAGGACACCTGGTCGTCCGCCCCGTGGTTCTGGAGGCCGATGTAGCCGTCCTTGAGGCTGCGGACCGGGTCGGTGTTGGTGAAGTCGTTGATCTTCACTCCGTTGAGGAAGATCTGGAGCCGTTCACCCTGCACCTTGATCTCGTAGCTGTTCCACTGCCCCGGCGGCCTCAGCACCTGGTCGCGTGCCTTGGTGTTGGCCGCTTTGAAGGTGTAGACGGAGCCGGTGGTGCGGTCGACGGCGTCGGAGGCGTCGATCTGGACCTCGTAGCCGTTGTTCACCGCGGACCAGGGGTCGTCGGACTCGGGGAAGCCGACGAAGACGCCGGAGTTGTCGTCGCCCGCCATCTTCCAGTCGAGCTTCAGGGAGTACGACTTCAGCTCCTTGGCCTGGTAGGTCAGCAGACCCATCCCGCCCTGGGAGCGCAGCTCACCGTCGACCACGTCGAACTTCCCGGGCCCGGCCTGCTTCCAGCCTTCGAGCGTCTTGCCGTTGAAGATCGACCGGTAGCCGGTGCTCGGCTTGCAGTCGCCCTTGACCTGGCCGGCCGCGTACCGGACCCCGCCGAGGAGGAGCTGCCGGAAGTCCGCGTCGGCGTACGACTCCTTGGTGTGGCCGAGGCCGGTGTAGAAGGAGCGGCCGCCCTCGTAGGCCTGGCACCAGGTGATCGGGTGGTCGCCCTTCATGGTGCCGCCGGTGTAGGTCGTCTCGTCGAGCGTGGCGAGGACCTTCACCTTGTCGCGCGGGTTGGTGCGGTAGTTGTACAGCTCGTCGGTCCGCTCCCAGGTGTCGCCCAGGTGGGCGGTGGCCGGGTGCTTGTGGTCCTCGACGCGGACCGTGACGGGCTGGATGGCGGGGTGGCCGGAGAAGTACGCGCCGACGAGTCCGCCGTAGAAGGACCAGTCGTACTCGGTGTCGGCGGCGGCGTGGACGCCCATGTAGCCGCCACCGGTGGCGATGTAGTTCTCGAAGGCCTTCTGCTGGTCGGCGTTGAGTACGTCACCGGTCGTCGACATGAAGACGACGGCGTCGTAGCGGGCGAGGTTCGCCGTGGTGAACTGGCCGGCCTCCTCGGTGGCGTCGACCGTGATGTTGCTGCCCTTGCCGAGTTCCTTCAGTGCCGCGATGCCCTCGGGGATCGCGTCGTGGCGGAAGCCGGCGGTCTTGGAGAAGACCAGGACGCGCTTGGCGGTCTTGTCGGGCGGGGTGTTGGAGAGCTCGAAGTCGTCGATGTCGTAGAGCGCTCCTTCGCCTCCCTTGAAGACGAGGAACAGCTCGGTGGCCTTCTTCGGAGCGCCGCGCAGGGGAACGTCGATGTCCTGGAAGGTCTCCCAGCCACCGGTCACCGGCACCGGTGCGGAGCCGAGGATCTTCCCGGTCGCCGAGCCGGTGCGTACCTCGAGGAAGCCGCCTACGCCGCCGGAGGAGATCCGGGCGGTGAGCTTGGTGGAGTCTCCGAGGATGTACGGCTTGAAGGAGATCCAGTCGTCGTTGTGGATGTCGCCGACGGTCTTGCCGCCTTCGGCGTTGGCCTTGTCGAAGGTGTTGATGCCGGACGAGGCGTTGAAGTGCTCGGCCTGGCGGTGGCGCGGCTGGAGCTGCGACTGGTCGTGGCCGCTCAGCGCGGCCTGGCCGCCGCCTCCGCCGTCGGTGTACGAGGCGTCGATGACGCCGAAGATGTTGGCGTTGGGGTCGTGCCCGCCGTCCATCTCGGTCTTGATGGTGCCGGTGCAGCCGTGCTCCGTGGTGATGGGGTGTCCGTGGCTGTCGTGGCCGAGGACGAAGCGGACCTCGACCTTGGAGCAGTCGATCGTGCCGTCCTCGGGATCGGTGACGGTCACCTTGAACGGAATGTCGTCACCGAAGGTGAACAACTGCCCGTCGCCCGGCAGTTCCAGCTTGACCGTGGGTGCCGTGTTGCCGACGGTCACATGCACGCTGGCCGAACCGGTGCGGCCGGACGGGTCCTCGGCGGTGACGGTCGCGGTGTAGGTGCCGTTCTTCTTGTACGTGTACGCGGGGTTGGCGGCCGTGGAGGTTCCTCCGTCGCCGAAGTCCCATGCGTAGGTGAGGGCGTCGCCGTCACCGTCGGCGGTGCCGGCGGAGGAGAACTGCACCTTGAGGGGTGCGGTGCCCGACGTCTTGTTGGCCGCGGCCTCGGCGATCGGGGAGCGTCCCCCGGTGGCGTTCTCGATGCGGTAGAGGGCGGAGTTCTCGTCGCCGCCGAACCAGGAGAGGCCGTAGTCCAGGACGTACAGCGCCCCGTCGGGCCCGAAGGCCATGTCCATGATCTGGGTGCCGGACCACGGGATGTCGTTGATGGACTGGACCTTGCCGTCGGCGTCCTGCTCGATGCGCTTGATCCACTGGCGGCCGAACTCACCGGCGAAGAAGTCGCCGTCGTACGCCTCGGGGAACTTCACGGGCGAGTCGAGGTCGGCGTCGTAGTGGTAGACGGGTCCGCCCATCGGGGACTCCGAGCCGGTGCCGAACTCCGGTACGGACGCGCCGTCGTACGGGATCCAGGCGGCCTGGGCCGGGGGCAGGTCGACGAGGCCGGTGTTGTGCGGCGAGGTGTTCTTCGGGGCGGCGCAGTCGAAGGCCGCGCCGGAGGTCTTGGTGGCGAAGTCGTAGTCGATGAAGGGGTCGTTGTTGCCCGTGCAGTACGGCCAGCCGAAGTTGCCGGCCTTGGTCACCCGGGCGAACTCCACCTGGCCGGCCGGGCCGCGCTTGGGATCGGCCGCGCCGGCGTCCGGTCCGTAGTCACCGACGTAGACGATGCCGGTCGCCTTGTCGACGGAGAAGCGGAACGGGTTGCGGAAGCCCATCGCGTAGATCTCGGGGCGGGTCTTGTCCGTCCCCGGCGCGAAGAGGTTGCCGTCCGGGACGGTGTACGAGCCGTCGTCGGCGACCTTGATGCGGAGGATCTTGCCGCGCAGGTCGTTGGTGCTGCCCGCGGAGCGGCGGGCGTCGAAGGCCGGGTTGCGGTCGGGGCGCTCGTCGATGGGGCTGTAGCCGTCGGAGGCGAAGGGGTTGGAGTCGTCGCCGGTCGACAGGTACAGGTTGCCGTCCGCGTCGAAGTCGATGTCGCCGCCGACGTGGCAGCACATGCCGCGGGACGTCTGGACGTCGAGGACCTTCTTCTCGCTGCCGAGGTCGAGCGTGCCGTCCTCGTTCAGGACGAAGCGGGAGAGCCGGTTGACTCCGTCGAACGGGGCGAAGTCGGCGGCGGTACCGGTCTCGGGGGCGTCGCCGGCGGGGGTGTCCAGCGGGGGCGCGTAGTAGAGGTAGATCGCCCGGTTCTCGCTGAAGTCCGGGTCGACGCCGATCCCCTGGAGGCCTTCCTCGTCGTGCGAGTAGACGGGGATGACACCGGAGATCCGGGTGTTGCCGGCGCTGTCGGTGATGCGGAGCTCGCCGCTGCGCGAAGTGTGGAGCACGCTGCGGTCGGGGAGCACGGCCAGCGACATGGGCTCGCCGGTCTCGGCGGCGCCCTTGGCGAGGGTGACCTGCTGGAAGTCCTCGGCGGCCGGGGCGGGGGCGGGATGGTCGTCGTGGGCGGCGGCCGTGCCCGCTGTGGCGCTCAGGCTGAGAGTGGCGGCGGCGAGAAGGCCACCGGTGAACAGGGCGAGGGATTTGCGGAGGCGGAGCCTTGTTCTGGTCCTGCTGCGGGTTCTGTGCACGAGTGTCCTCCGGAGAGTGCCGGTGGTACGGGTGGGTACTGCCGTGCCGTAAGCGCGGGGACTGCCGCGCAGGTCAGCGGGGCCTGAGCGGCTCCGGTGACGGGGGTATGACAGTGGGTTATGTCATGTACACGTCTTGGACGGTAGACCTGTTCGTCCGGGACGGAAAGCCCTTGTGCAGCGGCATGTCGAACTTTTTCCTTGCTCAGGACAAAGGGGGGTGTGGGCAGGGCGGAGCGGCCCSGCGGCCCCCGCACACGCCGCCGGGCCGGGTAAGGACTGAGCGTTCTGAGGGGCTCCGCCCCGGACCCCGCGCCTCAAACGCCGGCGAGGCTGAAAACCGAGCCTGATGCGCGGGAGTYCGGGGCGGAGCCCCTCAGAACGCTCAGTCCTTACCGCCGAACGCCGCGTCGAACGACGCGCTCGGCGGGTCGAAGTCGAACTGCTTCAGCGACGTCAGGGCCTCCGGCGCGCCCGCGAGGCGGTCCATGCCCGCGTCCTCCCACTCCACCGAGACCGGACCCTCGTAGCCGATGGACCGCAGCATCCGGAACACGTCCTCCCACGGCACGTCCCCGTGTCCTGCCGAGACGAAGTCCCAGCCGCGGCGCGGATCGCCCCACGGGAGGTGGGATCCGAGCCGGCCGTTGCGGCCGTCCAGGCGCTTGCGCGCCTCCTTGCAGTCCACGTGGTAGATCCGGTCCCGGAAGTCGTACAGAAAGCCCACCGGGTCCAGGTCCTGCCAGACGAAGTGGCTCGGGTCGAAGTTCAGCCCGAACGCCGGACGGTGGTCCACCGCCTCCAGAGCACGGTGCGTCGTCCAGTAGTCGTACGCGATCTCGCTGGGGTGCACCTCGTGGGCGAAGCGCACACCCTCCGCGTCGAAGACGTCGAGGATCGGGTTCCAGCGCTCCGCGAAGTCCTCGTACCCACGCTCGATCATGTGCGGCGGGACCGGCGGGAACATCGCGACCAGGTGCCAGATCGACGAGCCGGTGAAACCGATGACCGTGTCCACGCCGAAGGCGGCGGCCGCCCGTGCGGTGTTCTTGATCTCCTCGGCGGCCCGGCGGCGCACCCCTTCGGGCTCGCCGTCGCCCCAGATCCGGGCGGGCAGGATGCCCTGGTGGCGTTCGTCGATCGGACTGTCGCAGACGGCCTGGCCGACCAGGTGGTTGGAGACCGCCCAGCACTTCAGCCCGTACTTGTCGAGGAGTTGGTGCTGACTCTCCAGATAGCCGGGGTCGGCCAGCGCCTTGTCGACCTCGAAGTGGTCTCCCCAGCATGCCAGTTCGAGGCCGTCGTAGCCGAAGTCACGCGCGTACCGGCAGACCTCCTCCAGGGGCAGATCGGCCCACTGACCGGTGAACAGGGTGAAGGGACGGGGCATGCGCAGGACCTCCTAGAGCTGGACGGGGGTGAGTACGGAGTTCTTCGCGGCGCTCTCCTCCACCGCCGCCAGCACCCGTTGCACCTGGAGTCCGTCGGCGAACGACGGTACGGGGGCGGCGCCTTCGGCGATCGTCCGCACCGCGTCACGGGCCTGGTGGATGAACGTGTGCTCGTAGCCGAGCGCGTGCCCCGGCGGCCACCAGGCCTCCAGGTACGGATGCTCGGGCTCGGTGACCAGGATGCGCCGGAAACCTGCCGTGGTGGCGGGCTCGGTGTGGTCGTGGAAGGACAGTTCGTTGAGGCGTTCCAGGTCGAAGGCGAGCGAACCGAGCTCGCCGTTGATCTCCAGACGCAGCGCGTTCTTGCGCCCCGCCGCCATCCGGGTCGCCTCGAAGGAGGCCAGCGCGCCCGAGGCGAGCCGGCCGGTGAACAGCGCCGCGTCGTCCACCGTCACCGTGCCGTACTCCTCCGCTGCCGCGGCGCCGCCGAGGCCGCCCGCAGGGCCGGCGAGCAGCGGGCGTTCGCGGACGAAGGTCTCGCTCACCGCGGAGACACCGACCAGCGGCTCGCCCGCCAGGTACTGGGCGAGGTCCACGATGTGCGCGCCGAGGTCGCCGAGCGCGCCGGAGCCGGCGTGCTCCTTCTCCAGCCGCCAGGTGAGCGGGGAGGCGGGGTCGACGAGCCAGTCCTGGAGGTAGGTGGCCCGCACGTGCCGCAGGGTGCCGAGGCGGCCTGCCGCGATGAGCGTGCGGGCGTAGGCGATGGCGGGAACCTTGCGGTAGTTGAAGCCGACGATCGCGATCTGGCCGCGTGCGGCGGCGCGCGCCGCCGCCTCGGTCATGGCCTCCGCCTCCGCGACCGTGTTGGCGAGGGGCTTCTCGCACAGCACGTGCTTGCCCGCTTCCAGGGCCGCGATGGCGATCTCCGCATGGCTGTCGCCGGGGGTGCAGATGTCGACGAGCTGGACGTCGTCGCGGGCGATCAACGCCCGCCAGTCGGTCTCCGCCGCCGCCCAGCCGTGCCGGTCGGCGGCGGCCTGGACCGCCGTCCGGTCGCGTCCGCAGATCGCGGCGAGCACCGGCCTCATCGGCAGCTCGAAGACATGGCCCGCGGTGCGCCATCCCTGCGAGTGGGCGGCGCCCATGAACGCGTATCCGACCATGCCGACCCCGAGCGTCGGTGCGCTCGCCATCGGCCGGTACGTCGGCGGCGCGGCCGCCTCCTGCTCCGTCTCTTCCCTACGGGCCATCCGGGCTTCCTCCTCGTCGGTGGTTCGGTGGGTGCGGCGGGAGGGTCAGCACCCTCCCGCGAGACGGCTCAGCTGAAGCCCGTCGGAAGGTACTGGTCGATGTTGTCCTTGGTGACCACGGCCGAGTACAGGGTGAGATTGGTCGGGATCTCCAGCTCGGCGAGCCCGGCCACCCCCTTGGCCTGGCCGAGCGCCCGGGCGAGGTCGATCGCGGACGCCGCCATGGTCGGCGGGTAGAGAACGGTGGCCTTCAGCACGCTGTTGTCCGCCTTGATGGCGTCCATCGCGGACTTGGCCCCGGCGCCGCCGACCATCAGGAACTCGTCGCGGCCGGCCTGCTGGATGGCGCGGAGCGCGCCGACGCCCTGGTCGTCGTCGTGGTTCCACAGGGCGTCGAACTGCTTCTGGGCCTGGAGGAGCTGGGACATCTTCGCCTGGCCGGACTCGACGGTGAAGTCGGCCGCCTGACGGGCCACCAGCTCGATGTTGGAGTAGTTCTTCAGCGCGTCGGCGAAGCCCTTGCTGCGCTGCTTGGTCAGCTCCAGGTTGTCGATGCCCGCGAGCTCGACGACCTTGGCGCTCGACTTGTCCTTGAGCTGTTCGCCGATGTACGTGCCGGCGTTGAGCCCCATGCCGTAGTTGTCCCCGCCGACCCAGCAGCGGTAGGCCTGGGGCGAGGCGAAGATGCGGTCCAGGTTGATGACGGGGATGCCCGCCCGCATGGCCTCCAGGCCGACCTGGGTGAGTGCCTTGCCGTCGGCCGGCAGGATGACGAGGACGTCGACCTTCTTGTTGATGAGGGTCTTGACCTGGCCGATCTGGGCGGCGGTGTCGTTGGAGCCCTCGGTGGTCTCCAGGGTCACCTCGGAGTACTTCTTCGCCCGCGACCTGGCGTTCTCGTTGATGGCGTTGAGCCA
Organism: Streptomyces sp. OR43; assembly: GCF_008042275.1. Classification (GTDB taxonomy): domain Bacteria; phylum Actinomycetota; class Actinomycetes; order Streptomycetales; family Streptomycetaceae; genus Streptomyces. The sequence continues at coordinate 81,024 of NZ_RDBK01000006.1, forward strand.
GCCGTGGTCGGCCTGCGGTCCCGCGAAGCCGATGGTGACGGGCTTGCCGGGCTTGTTGTCCGCGGCGGGAGCGTTGCTCTGCGCGGCGGTGTCCTTCTCCTTGGGGTCGTTGCTGGTGCAGGCGGTCAGCAGGGCGCCTGCGGAGACTGCGGCGGTACCGAAGAGCAGTCCTCTGCGGCTGGTTTCTGGCATGGCTGTCAAACCCTTCATCCGATGCGGCACGGGATGCGGAACAGGCGGGGGTCGAACGGTGGAGAGGCGGGGTGACGGGGGGTCAGGTCTCCCCGTGGGCCGACGTCCGGCGCTGGACGAGGACGGCGGCGACGATGATCGCGCCCTTGGCGATCTGCTGGACGTCGCTCTGCAGGTTGTTGAGCGCGAAGATGTTGGTGATCGTGGTGAAGACGAGGACGCCCAGGACGGAGCCGACGATCGTGCCGCGGCCGCCGCTGAGCAGGGTGCCGCCGATGATCGCGGCGGCGATGGCGTCGAGCTCGTACAGGTTGCCGTTGGTGTTCTGGCCGGAGCCGGACAGGATGATCAGCATGAAGGCGGCGATGCCGCAGCAGAGCCCGGAGAGCAGGTAGAGGTAGAGCCGCTGGCGTCGAACGTCGATCCCGGCCAGCCGGGCCGCTTCCGCGTTGCCGCCGACGGCGACCGTGCGCCGGCCGAAGGTCGTACGGTTCAGCACCAGCCAGCCGACGACGGTGACCAGGGCGAACATCATGACCAGCGGCGGGACGCCGAGGACGTACGCGTCCGGCAGCCCCAGGTCGAGGACCGACTTGACGGTGACGATCTGCGTCTTGCCGTCCGTGATGTTCAGGGCCAGTCCGCGCGCGGAGGCGAGCATCGCCAGCGTCGCGATGAACGGCACCAGCCTGCCGTACGCGATCAGCACACCGTTGACGAGTCCGGCGCCGAGGCCGACCAGGACGGCGGTGAAGAGGATGCCCGCGAACCCGAAGTCCTGCGTGGCGAGCGTCGTCGCCCAGACGGAGGCGAGGGCCACCATGGCGCCGACGGACAGGTCGATACCGCCGCCGATGATGACGAAGGTCATGCCGACGGTGACGACCCCGATGACGGACGCCTGGGTCAGGATGAGCTGGAGGTTCCCGGTGTCCAGGAAGGCGTCGGGTTCGGTGATGCCGCCGACGACGACGAGCGCGGCGAGGACGCCGAGCAGGGAGAGGTTGCGGACGTCCGCGCGCAGCCCGAAGGCACGCGGGGGCCGGTCCTTCTTCGGGGACGCGGGGACGGACACGGGCACGGCGCCCTTGTCCGGCCCGCTCTGCTGCGCCGAGGAGACGGGCTGCGTCATGACGTCGGGCTCCCTTCCATCACGAGGTCGAGTACGCGGTGCTCGTCGAGTTCCCCGGCGTCCGCCGTATGGACGACACGCCCTTCGCGGAGGACCAGCACCCGGTCGGCGAGGCCCAGGACTTCGGGCACTTCGCTGGAGACGAGCAGAACGGCGAGGCCTTCGTCGGCCAGCCGGCGGATCACGGCGTAGAGCTCGGCGCGGGCGCCGACGTCCACTCCGCGGGTCGGTTCGTCGAGCAGCAGCACCCGGCAGCCGCGCAGCAGCCAGCGGGCGAGGACCGCCTTCTGCTGGTTGCCGCCGGAGAGGGTGCGCACGGGGGTGTCCGGGTTGTCGGGGCGCAGGGAGAGTTCACGGGTGGCGGCGCGGGCCGCCTTGCGTTCGGCTCCCCGGTCCACCCAACCGGCCCTGGAGAAACGGGACATGGAGGACACGGAGACATTGCGGGTGACGGATTCGAGCATCAGCAGGGCCTGCGCCTTGCGTTCCTCGGGGGCGAGGCCGATACCGGCGGCGACGGCGGCGCGTACGCTGCCGGGCCGCAGCGGCCTGCCCGCGACCGTGACCCGGCCCGCGGTGGCCTTGCGGGCGCCGTAGATGGTCTCCAGGATCTCGGAGCGTCCCGAGCCGACGAGTCCGGCGAGGCCCACGATCTCGCCGGGCCTCAGCTCCAGGTCGACGGGGTCGAACTCGCCCTTCCTGGTGAGGCCTTGGACCGTGAGGACCGGGGCCGGCACGGGACGGGCGTCCTCGGGGGTGGCTTCGGGCCGGGGCGGGAAGACGTACTCGACGTTGCGGCCGGTCATCATGGCAACGATGTCGCGCGTCGGCGTGGACTCGGCGGGAAGCCCGACCGCGACGGCCCGGCCGTCCTTGAGGACGGTCACCCGGTCGCCGATCCGGCGGATCTCCTCCAGGCGGTGCGAGATGTAGACGACGGCGACACCGTCGGCGGTCAGCGAGGCGACGATCCTGAAGAGGTTGTCGACCTCGTCGGGGTCCAGGGCGGCCGACGGCTCGTCCATCACGATGAGGCGTACGTCGTGCGAGAGCGCCCGGGCCATGGACACGATCTGCTGCTGGGCCGCGGAGAGTTCACCGACCGCGCGGGCCGGGTCGATCTCCGGATGGCCGAGCCGTTCCAGCAGGGCGGCCGCCGACGTGCGGCCCTCGCGGGTGCGGACGACGAAGCCGGCACTGGTGGGTTCATGGCCGAGGAAGACGTTCTCGGCGACCGACAGGCCCTCGACCAGGTCGAGTTCCTGGTAGATGGTGGCGATCCCGAGGCGCATCGCGGTGATGGGCGACTTGAGTACCGCCGGCGCCCCGCACCAGGTGATCTCGCCGTCATCGGGCTGGTGGGCCCCGGCGAGGACCTTGATGAGCGTGGACTTGCCGGCGCCGTTCTGGCCGAGGAGGCAGTGGACTTCGCCGGCCTGGACCTCCAGGTCCACGCCGTCGAGGGCGCGCACACCGGGAAAGGACTTGGTGATGCCGGACATGGTGAGCAGCGGTGGTTCTGGAGCCATGACGAATCCCCTCGGCGGATGGGGTGCCCCTGCGCGGGCGAGTCCGGAAGCAGGGGGAAGGGCCGGTGAGCGGGCAGGACGCAGTGCGGTCCCGGGGGTGTTCCCCGGGCCCCGGCCGGGGCGCGGGGCGGTGCCTTTGGTGCCGTCGGGCCTTGTGCGGGCCGGTGGAGGGCGGGGCGGGTGCGGGATCGTGCGGGATCAGGCAGGTGGGACGACAAGCGGGATCAGGCGGGTGAGAAGAGGTGGTCGCTGATGAGCCTGGCCGCGCCGATGACTCCGGCGGCGGGTCCGAGCTCGCCCAGCACGATCGGGAGGTTTCCGGTGGCCAGGGGCAGGGACTGCCGGTAGACCTGGGTCCGGACGCTGGCCAGCAGCGTGTGGCCCAGTCCGGTCACCCCGCCGCCGATCACCACCAGACCGGGATTGAAGAAGCTGACGAGTCCCGCGATGACCTGTCCGACCCGGTTGCCGCCTTCACGGATCAGGTCGAGCGAGGTGGGGTCGCCGGCGGCCGCGGCTGCGGCGACGTCGGCGGCGGTGAGTTTCCCGGACGCCTCCAGCCGGGCCGCGAGCTCCAGGGACTGACCGGCGCGGGCCGCGTCCTCGGCGTCGCGGGCCAGTGCGGCGCCGCTGAAGTGTGCTTCCAGGCAGCCCCGGTTGCCACAGGCGCAGGGACGGCCGTCGGGTTCGACCTGGATGTGGCCGATGTCGCCGGCGCTGCCCGTCGTACCGCGGTGGACCTCTCCGCCGACGACGWTGCCGCAGCCGATGCCGGTGCCGATCTTGACGCAGAGGAAGTCGCCCACGGAACGGGCGACGCCCGCGTGCTGCTCCCCCATCGCCATCAGGTTCACGTCGTTGTCGACCATGACGGGACAGCCCAGTTCCTGGCTGAGCGCCTCGCGGACCGGGAAGCCGTCCCAGCCGGGCATGATCGGCGGTGCGACCGGGATGCCTTCGGGGAAGCGGACCGGTCCCGGTACGCCGATGCCCGCGCCGTCGAACCCTTCGGCGAGCCCGGAGGCCCGGAGCTTGGCCGCCATGGACAGCACCTGCTCGAAGATGGCCACGGGGCCTTCGCGTACGTCCATGGGGTGGTTGAGGTGCCCCAGGACCTCCAGTTCCGCGTTGGTGACCGCCACATCGACCGAGGTGGCGCCGATGTCGACGCCGAGGAAGCGCAGTGCGGGGGCGAGCCGGATGTTGTGCGAGCGACGCCCGCCGCGGGATGCGGCGAGTCCGTCGGCCACGACAAGGCCGGTCTCCAGCAGTCTGTCCACCTCGACGGCGAGCTTGGAGCGGGAGAGATCGACCTGATCCCCCAGCTGTGCCCGTGAGTTGGGCCCGCCGTCGCGCAACAGCCGGAGCAGTCGCGCCTGATGCGCATTCGCGGGTCGTGCCGTCATCCGTCTCACGCGCCCCTCCCCGCCACATCGGCCTGTCCGTCGGGCTTTGGAGGGGAACGTAGCAGCGGTTGCCGGGAGTGGGAAGAAGTTGCGCAGGAATCCACCACAACTTTCTCCACCCCGAGGACAAAGGGGGGCGGTGGGCCCCCGGACATGGAAACGTCCCCGACCGCGGCGGCGCCGGCGATCGAGGACGTGAGCGGGGAGGTTCTACGCCTCTTCGCGCTGGTGGTACGTCTGCCGGGTGTGCTCCGTGTGGGTCCGCATGATCGCCGTCGCCCGCTGCTCGTCGTGCGAGGAGATCGCGGCGATCAGGGAACGGTGCTCGATCCAGGACTGCGTACCGCGCTGCCGGGCGACGGGCGTGTAGTACCAGCGGACCCGCCGGTCCACCTGCCCGGCCAGTTCGGCGAGGACGACATTGCCGGCCAGCTCCATGACCTTGGCGTGGAAGGCGGCGTTGGTCGCCACCGCAAGGTCCACGTCGTCGTCGGTGACGGCCTGTTCGCCCTTGGTGCAGAGCTCCTCCAGCGCGGCGATGCCCGCCGGAGTGGAGTGGGCGGCTGCGAGGCGGGCGGCCTCGGCCTCCAGAAGCATCCGGACCGAGAGCAGCTGGTCCGCCTCCTGCTCCGTGGGTTCATGGACGAACGCGCCCTGGGCGGGCCGCAGATCGACCCATCCCTCGGTGTTGAGCCGTTGCAGCGCCTCACGCACCGGCTGCCGGGACACGCCCAGGTGCCCGGCCAGCTCGCTCTCGACCAGATGCTGGCCGGGACGGAGTGCCCGGGTGGTGATGAGTTCGAGCAGCGCCTCGTAGACGCGCTCGCGCAGCGGACCGGGCCGTTCCAGCTTCGGCACAGCCCCCTGCGGCAGTCCTGTGGACAACATCGCGGTCCCCCTCCGGGCGACGAGCAATTGCTTATCGTCTACAGTCTACCGATCTCGCTCCCCTCAGGGACAGCGGATGACCTGTCCCGCGTAGCTCAGGTTCCCGCCGAAGCCGAAAAGCAGCGCCGGGGCGCCGGTCGCGACCTCGCCCCGCTCCACCAGCTTGGACAGGGCCATCGGGATCGAGGCAGCGGACGTGTTACCGGAATCCACCACATCCCGGGCGATGACCGCGTTGACGGCACCGATCTTCCGGGCGACGGGTTCGATGATCCTCAGATTGGCCTGATGCAGCACCACCGCGGCGAGGTCCTCGGGCGTGATCCCCGCCTTCTCGCACACCTTGCGCGCGATGGGCGGCAGTTGGGTGGTGGCCCAGCGATAGACGGACTGCCCCTCCTGGGCGAAGCGCGGCGGCGTGCCCTCGATCCGTACCGCGTCCCCCATCCCCGGCACGGAACCCCACAGGACCGGCCCGATCCCGGGCCGGCCGGCCGCCCCGGAGTCGGCGACCACGACCGCGGCACCGGCGCCGTCGCCCATCAGCACACAGCTGGAGCGGTCGGTCCAGTCGACGATGTCGCCCATCTTGTCGGCGCCGATCACGAGCGCGCGGGTGGCGGCGCCCGCCCTGACGGCGTGGTCGGCGGTGGCGAGGGCGTGGGTGAAACCCGAACAGACCACGTTGATGTCCATCACCGCGGGCGAGGACATGCCGAGGCGGGCGGCGACCCGGGCCGACATGCTGGGCGAGCGGTCGATCGCGGTGGAGGTGGCGACCAGGACCAGATCGATGTCGGCGGGCTGGAGCCCGGCGGCGGCGAGCGCCTTGGCCGCCGCGTGCGCGGCGAGCTCGTCCACCGGCTCGTCGGGGCCGCCGAGGTGCCGGGTCTTGATACCGACGCGGCTGGTGATCCACTCGTCACTGGTGTCGACCATGGCCGCCAGATCGTGGTTGGTGAGCACCTTGGCGGGCTGATAGTGGCCGAGCGCCACGACACGTGAGCCGGTCATGTTCAGGTTCCCCTCGCTACATATGGCAGGAACCATCCAGTCTTGGTCGCTACCGTCCGGTACAAGGGCACGTGATCCCACAGGAATACCGCCCGGAGCTTGGAGGCTTGACAACAGCCCCGACCGACGTCAAGGCATACTGTAGGCAGAATTCTGTCGACTTCACGGTGCCGCCGGCCCGCCGCTCCGGGTGCGGGACAATGACCTCGTCGAGGTCACCCCGCCGCACGGGACCCGGTGATCCACGACATCCTCTGCACCAAGGGCCGTTTCGGCTTCCCTCACGCACAGAATCGGGGCTGACTGTCATGGGACGGGTCACCGAGCGCCGCCGCACCCTCCGCATCCGGGACGGAGCCGTCACCACTCGCCCGGACACCCTCGTCGCCGAGGAGCCCCTGGAGATCCGGCTGAACGGCAAGCCGCTCGCCATCACCATGCGCACCCCGGGCGACGACTTCGCGCTCGCGGCCGGCTTCCTCGTGAGCGAGGGCGTGATCGGCGAGGGGTCCGAGGTGCAGTCGATCGTGTACTGCGCCGGAGCGACGGCCGACGGGGTGAACACGTACAACGTGGTGGACGTGAAGCTCGCGCCCGGCGTCGCGGTCCCCGACATCACGCTGGAGCGCAACGTCTACACGACGTCGTCCTGCGGGCTCTGCGGCAAGGCCAGCCTGGACGCGGTCCGCACCACCACCCGGCACCCGGTCGCCGACACTCCCCCGGTCCGGGTGGCACCCGCACTGCTGGCCGCTCTTCCCGACCGGTTGCGCGCCTCGCAGCGGGTCTTCGACCGGACCGGCGGCCTGCACGCGGCGGCCCTGTTCTCCGAGACGGGCGAGCTCATCGACGTACGGGAGGACGTGGGCCGGCACAACGCGGTCGACAAGCTGGTCGGCCGGGCCCTGACCGACGGCCGGCTGCCGCTGTCCCGGGCGATCCTGCTGGTCTCGGGCCGGGCCTCGTTCGAGCTCGCGCAGAAGGCGGTGATGGCCGGAATCCCGATGCTGGCGGCCGTCTCGGCGCCGTCGTCCCTCGCGGTCGACCTGGCGGCCGAGACCGGACTGACCCTGGTCGGATTCCTGCGGGGGCCCTCGATGAACGTGTACGCGGGAGAGCACCGCATCGCTCTGGAGGAGCCGGCCGTCCAGGGCTGAGGTGCCCCGCGGGCGTTCACGGCCGCTCAGCCCACCGGGGCGGCCTCCCGCGACGCCGCGCTGCCGGAGGTGTCCTCCAGGGGATCCCGGGCCCGACGCTTCGCGATCACGGCGCACACCATGAGCTGCATCTGGTGGAAAAGCATCAACGGCAGCACGGCGAGGCTCGCCTGCGCGCCGAACAGGACGCTGGCCATCGGCAGTCCCGACGCGAGGCTCTTCTTCGAGCCGGCGAACTGGATCGCGATGCGGTCCTCGCGGCCGAAGCCGAGCCGCTTCGCCCCGTACCAGCTCAGCGCCAGCATGACGGCCAGCAGCACCGCTTCGACGGCGAGCAGCGCGCCGAGCCGGGCCGGGGTGACCTGGTGCCAGATGCCCGCGACCATGCCCTCGCTGAACGCGGTGTAGACGACCAGCAGGATCGAGCCCCGGTCGACGAGGCCGAGGACCTTCTTGTGGCGGGTCAGGAAGCCGCCGATCCAGCGGCGCAGCAGCTGTCCCGCGAGGAACGGCAGCAGCAGCTGGACGCCGATCTTCAGCAGCGCGTCCGCGGAGAAGCCGCCCCCGCTGTTCCCGAGGAGCGCCGCCGCGAGCAGCGGGGTGACGAAGATGCCGGCGATCGAGGAGAAGGAGCCCGCACAGATCGCGGCGGGCACGTTGCCGCGGGCGATCGAGGTGAACGCGATCGACGACTGGATGGTCGAGGGGACAAGGCAGAGGAAGAGGAGGCCGCTCTGCAGCTGGGGTGTCAGGACGTACGGCACCAGCCCCCGGCTCGCCAGGCCCAGCAGCGGGAAGGCGACGAACGTGCAGGCCAGGACGGTGAGGTGGAGCCGCCAGTGCTTGAGCCCTTCGACCGCTTCGGCGGTGGAGAGCCGGGCGCCGTAGAGGAAGAACAGGAACGCGACCGCTCCGGTGGAGGCCCCGCCCGCCACGTCGGCCGCGGCACCCGACGCCGGCAGCAGAGCCGCCAGTACGACGGTACCGATCAAGGCCATGATGTACGGGTCGACGGGCAGCCAGGACGGCAATCGCGGGGTTCGGCGGCTCATGTGCTCCACGTGTCTCTCGTTCAGAAGCGTGCGCCCCCCATCCTGCGCCCGATCAGCCACATCGGGAATCCCGTATACCGCTCTGACTGTCATCACGATTCGCGATAACTTGGCGCCATGTACGACCCGGCACAGCTGCGCACCTTCCTCGCCGTCGCCCAGACCCTCAGCTTCACCGCGGCCGCGCGCCGGCTCGGGGTGCGGCAGTCCACGGTCAGCCAGCATGTGCGGCGGCTTGAGGACGCGGCCGGGCGTCAGCTGTTCACCCGGGACACGCACCGGGTCGACCTCACGGTGGACGGCGAGGCGATGCTCGGCTTCGCGCGGACGATCCTGGAGGCCCACGAACGGGCGTCGGCGTTCTTCACCGGCACCCGGCTGCGCGGGCGGCTGCGCTTCGGGGCCTCGGAGGACTTCGTGCTGACCCGGCTGCCGGAGATCCTCCAGTCGTTCCGCCGCGACCATCCGGAGGTCGAGCTGGAGCTGACCGTCGAGCTGTCCGGGACGCTGCACCAGCAGCTGGCCGCGGGCCGTCTCGACCTGGTGCTCGCCAAACGGCGGACCGGGGACACCCACGGGGAACTGGTCTGGCAGGACGCGCTGGTCTGGATCGGCGCCCCGCGGCTGCGGATCGACCCGGACGGGCCGGTACCGCTGATCCTCTTCCCGCCGCCCGGCATCACCCGGGCCCGCGCGCTGGAGGTGCTGGAGGAGCAGGGCCGCTCGTGGCGGGTCGCCTGCACGAGCGGCAGCCTCAGCGGCCTGATCGCCGCCGCCCACGCGGGGCTCGGAGTGATGGCGCACAGCCGCGGCCTGGTTCCGCCGGGGCTCGTTCCGGTGGCGGCCCGGGCGGGGCTCCCGGACCTCGGCGACGTCGACTTCGTCCTGCTGCACGGGCGGCGGCGGGACGGTGCGCAGCAGGCGGCGGACGCACTGGCCGCGGCGATCCTGGCGGGCGGCGACCGGCTGATCCGTCCGCGCGGCGGTGTGGGGGCGATCGGTCCGCAGGACCGCGCATGACGGTGTGCCGGGAGGGGGAGGATCAACGGGGCACGGCGACGCCTCGGCTCCTCCCCGAAGCAGCCCGGACCGGTCCGGCTCTGACCGAGCGGCCCTGACCGAGCGGCCCTGGGCGGTCGGCCCTGACCGAGCGGCCTTGGGCGGTCGGCCATGTCCCGAGCGGCCTGGTCCCGTCGGTCCGGTCCGGTCGACCCGACAACGGCGGACGTATCACCCATATCCGCACACAACCGCGTGATCGCGGCGTACAGATTCGGTGGAGATTCCCGCGCGAGCCACTTACCCCATGGTCAGAAGCATGCCCGGGCCTTGCCCATCTGGCCGGATTTCACCACCTGACCCGTGCATATCGAACCTGGTACGGGCCTCTCCCGGCACTCCCGGCGCGGCGTCCCGTGGGGTAGCGTCACGGCGCTGTGCGGAGCGCCACAAGGAGCAGGTCATTGCGTGAGTTCACTGTCCCACCCATGGCGGCCGCGCCCCACGTAGGCGGCCTCGCCGATGTCGTGTTCGACTACGCCGAGGAGGATCCGCACCGGGTCGCGCTCGGCCGGAAAGACGCGGACGGACGCTGGCGGGACGTCACCTCGGCGACGTTCCGTGACGAGGTGCTGGCGTTGGCCAAGGGGCTGATCGCGCACGGCGTGCGGTTCGGCGACCGGGTCGCCCTGATGTCGCGCACACGGTACGAGTGGACCCTCTTCGACTTCGCCCTGTGGACGGTGGGTGCCCAGTCCGTTCCGGTCTATCCGACGTCGTCGGCCGAGCAGGTCCTGTGGATGCTGCACGACGCCGAGGTCTCGGCGGTCATGGTCGAGCACGAGGACCACTCGATGACGATCGCTTCGGTGATCGACCGGCTGCCGCAGCTGAAGCGGCTCTGGCAGCTCGACGCCGGAGCGGTGAGCGAGCTCGTGGAGGCCGGCGCCCATGTCGAGGACGAGGTGGTACACCGGCACCGGCGCGCGGTGACCCCCGAGTCGGTGGCCACCGTCATCTACACCTCGGGCACCACGGGACGCCCGAAGGGCTGCGTGATCACGCACGCCAACTTCATGTTCGAGACGGAGACGATGGCCTCCCGCTGGGAGTCGGTCTTCCACTCCAAGCCGGGTGACGAGGCGGCGACGCTGCTCTTCCTTCCGCTGGCGCACGTCTTCGGGCGGATGGTGGAGGTCACGGCGATCCGCGGCCGGGTGAAGCTGGGCCACCAGCCGGAGCTGTCGGCCAAGGCGCTCATGCCGGACCTGGTGTCGTTCCGTCCCACGTTCATCCTGGCGGTGCCGTACATCTTCGAGAAGGTCTTCAACGGCGCCCGGCGCAAGGCCGAGGCGGAGGGACGGATCGGTCCCTTCGACAAGGCCGTCGACATCGCGGTGAAGTACGCGGAGGCGCTGGAGGCACGGGCGTTCGGCACCGGTCCCGGACCGTCCGCCGGGCTGCGGATGCAGCACCAGTTCTTCGACAAGGTCGTGTACAAGAAGGTGCGCGACGCGATGGGCGGCCGGATCCGGCACGCCATGTCGGGCGGCTCGGGGATGGACCGGCAGCTCGGGCTGTTCTTCGCGGGCGCGGGCGTCACCGTGTACGAGGGCTACGGCCTGACCGAGACGACGGCCGCGGCCACGGCCAACCCGCCGGAGCGCACCCGGTACGGCACGGTGGGGCAGCCGATCCCCGGCACGACCGTGCACATCGCCGACGACGGCGAGGTGTGGGTGTACGGCGCCCATGTGTTCGGCGGCTACCTGGGCGCCCCGAAGGCCACCGCCGCGGTCCTCAACGACGGCTGGCTGGCCACCGGCGACCTGGGCGCGCTGGACGAGGACGGCTATCTGACGATCACCGGGCGCAAGAAGGAGATCCTGGTGACGTCCGGCGGCAAGAGCGTCTCGCCGGCGGGCCTGGAGGAGCGGGTCCGGGCCCATCCGCTGGTGGCACAGTGCATCGTGGTCGGCAACGACCGGCCGTACATCGCGGCGCTGGTCACCATCGACCAGGAGGCCGTGGAGCACTGGCTCGCGATGCAGGGGCGGCAGGCGCTGACCCCGGGAGAACTGGTGCGGGACCCGGACCTGGAGATGGAGGTCCGGCGCGCGGTGGTGGCCGCGAACACGGCGGTCTCCCAGGCCGAGTCGATCCGTACCTTCCGGATCCTGGCCCACCAGTTCACCGAGGAGCACGGCCTGCTGACACCGTCACTGAAGCTCAAGCGCAAGGCGATCGAGACGGCGTACGCCTCCGAGGTGGACGCGCTCTACCGCTGACCGGCCCCGGCCGGTGCGCTGCTCGGTGCGCCGCCGCGCGGACCTGCCTGCGGCTCGGGGCGAGTGCCGCTCCGGCGGCACGCCGCGGGAGTACCGTTTCCGCTGAGAACCGCGCCCGTACGGGAATGTGCGGGCCGCCTTGATCGTTCCCCCTGGGAGTCCCATCCCACAACGTTAGGATCGACCGCTCGTGAGCCAGGTCCCCTCCCTCACCCTCAACAACGGCGTCGAGATGCCGCAGCTCGGTTTCGGAGTCTGGCAGGTGCCGGACGACGAGGCCACGGCGGCGGTCGCCACGGCCATCGAGTCCGGGTACCGCAGCATCGACACCGCCGCGATCTACCAGAACGAGGTGGGCACCGGGAAGGCCATCGCGGCCTCCGGTGTCGCCCGCGAGGAGCTCTTCGTCACCACGAAGCTGTGGAACTCGGAGCAGGGCTACGACGCGACGCTGCGCGCCTTCGACGCCTCCCTCGACAAGCTGGGCCTCGACTACGTCGACCTGTACCTGATCCACTGGCCGGTGCCGGCCAAGGACGCCTACGTCGACACGTACCGGGCATTCGAGAAGATCTACGCCGACGGCCGCGCGAAGGCCATCGGTGTGTCGAACTTCCTCCCCGAGCACCTGGAGCGCCTGCTGGGCGAGACCTCCGTGGTGCCGGCGCTCAACCAGATCGAGCTGCACCCGCAGCTCCAGCAGGCCGAGTCGCGTGCGCTGCACGCCCGGCACGGCATCGCGACCGAGGCGTGGTCCCCGCTCGGTTCGGGCAAGGGCCTCCTGGAGGTCCCGACGGTCGTCGCGGTCGCGCAGAAGCACGGCCGCACCCCCGCCCAGGCGGTGCTGCGCTGGCACCTCCAGACGGGCAACGTGGTGATCCCCAAGTCCGTGACGCCGTCGCGGATCGCGGAGAACATCGACGTGTTCGGCTTCGAGCTGGACGCCGACGACCTGGCCGCGTTCGCTGCGCTGGACGAGGGCAAGCGGCTCGGCCCGAACCCGGGCGAGTTCAACGCCGGCGCCTGAGGGCCTGACGTACCGCCGCCGAACCACCTGTGACCGCCGCCCGGCCCGGAGCCGGGCGGCGGTTTTCGCCGTACGAGGCGTACGAAGGGAATACCGGGGATGACCGGGGACACGCCCGTTGTCGGGACAGGCCTTTACCGGCTGCGCAACGTGGGCAGCGGGCTCGTGCTGGAGGTGCGGGACGCCGCGAAGGGCGGCGGCGCACCGGTGCAGCAGAACGACGTCGACGGATCGGCCGCCCAGCACTGGGCGTTCACCCCCGTCCACGAGGGCGCAGCTCTGCACCACGTGGTCAACGCCCACAGCGGCAAACGGCTGGACGTGCGCGGAGCCTCCACGGAGAACGGCGCCGTGATCCAGCAGTGGCGGGCGAACAACTTCGGCGCCCAGGAGTGGCTGGTCGAAAGACACCTGGAGGCACCCGGCACGGTGACGCTGGTGAGCTTCGTCAGCGGACTGGTCCTGGAGGTCGCCGACGGCAGTACGGCGAAGGCGGCGCCCGTCCGGCAGTGGGAGGACACCGACTCCCCCGGCCAGTGGTGGCGGCTGGAGCCGGTGTCCGGCACGGCTTCCCCGTGAGCTGTCCCGCTCAGGCGCGGCGGCCCAGGTGGACCGTGCGGGCCAGCAGCAGGTAGGTGTCGGGGCGCCGGCGCAGTCCGGCCGGGTCCTCGGGGTCGAGCAGCCGGTCCAGCACCGTGAGGTCGTCGGCGGCGAGCCGGTCGCGCAGCCCGTCGCGGCGGCGGGTGAGTTCGGCGATCACGTGCTCACGCGCCACGTCGCCGAGCGGCGCGGGAAGGTCGAGCAGGAAGCTGCGGGTGCCCTGGGGGGCGAGTCCCACCGCGGTGAAGAGGGCGGCCCAGTCCTCGTTCTCGCGCCGGGCGCCGGGCAGGTCCGCGCGCATCTCCTCGAAGAGCTCGGCCTGCACCGCCTCCATCCTGGCCTCCAGGCCGGGCCGGCCGAAGCCGAGGTCGCGCGGGAGCTGACGCGGCTGCAGCCCGCCCTCGACGAGCGCGACCGTGCCGCCGGGGTTCAGCAGCGCGGCGAAGCCGGCCAGCACGGCGCGCTGGTCGCCCATGTGGTGCAGTGTGTTGCCCGCCCAGATCAGGTCCGCCTGCCCCAGCCCGGTGAGTTCCCCGGGGAGTTCGGCGTGCCGGGTGGCGACCCGGTCCCCGAGCCCGAGCCGCTCGGCGCGGGCGCGGGTGCGCTCCAGCAGGGCCGGGGTGCCGTCGACCGCGACGACCTCCGCGTCGGGGAACGCCTCGGCGAGCAGACAGGAGATCACGCCCGGTCCGCTCCCGATGTCCAGGACCCTGCGCACCTTCGGTGCGTCGGGCAGGCCGGCGATCCAGCGGGCCGCCTGCGTGTACTGCTCGCTGCTGAGTTCGGCGTTCTGTTCCAGCAGCGGACCCATGACGTCCCAGTCGGGGTCGCTGGGTCCGTGGTGGTGTCCCTGCGTCCCGCCGTGCTGGTGGTCGTGCGCGTGGCCGGCGTCGTGGTGGTGGCCGTGCCCGGTGTGGTTGCTCATGGGAACAGCCTCACTACTGTGTGGCCGTCGGGCAAACTTTGTTGCCGTTACGGCAAGCCGCCGCCTTTGCGGTACTCCTGCGGGCTGACCCCGCGGACGCGTTTGAAGGCGGTGCTGAAGGCGAACGCCTGGCTGTAGCCGACCTTGTGGGCCACCGCCTCGACGGTGGCGTCGGTCCCACGGAGCAGATCCGCCGCGACGGCGAGGCGCCAGCCGGTCAGATAGGCCATCGGGGGTTCTCCCACGAGTTCGGTGAAGCGCCGGGCCAGACCGGCGCGGGACACCCCGGTCCGCCCGGCCAGCGCCGCCACCGTCCAGGGGTGGGCGGGTTCGTTCTGGAGCAGCCGCAGCGCCTGGCCGACGACGGGGTCTCCCAGGGCCCGGTACCAGGCCGGGGCCTTTGCGCCCGGCCGGGAGAACCAGGTACGCAGGGCGTCGATCAGCAGAAGGTCCAGGAGGCGGTCCAGCACCACGCTCTGGCCCGGCTCGTCCCGCGCGATCTCGTCGTCGAGGAGCGCCGGCAGCGGTCCCGGCCGGCCGCTGGAGGGCAGGACGAGCAGCGGGGGCAGCGCGTCGAGCAGCCGTCCGCTGATCTCGCCGTCCAGCAGGTACGTGCCGACGAGCACGGTCGTCGAACCGTCAGGCGCGTTGCCCCAGGTTCGTACCCCCAGATCCATCGACTGGGACAGGGGCTCCCCGTGCAGGGTCGTGCAGGTGCCGCCCGGGCCGATCCGTGCGCGGGGTTCGGTGTCCGGCAGGTCCGCGACGGTGTACGGCTCCGGTCCGCGCGCGACGGCCCGGTCTCCCGGGCGCAGCAGCGCAGGTTCGGCGCCCGCGGCGGGAACGATCCAGGCCTCGCCGGCGGTCACGGACATCAGACAGAGCGGGGCCCGGTCCTCGATCCGTACGGACCAGGGCGGCTCCATCACCATGCGCAGCAGAAAGGCGCCCCGGGCCCGCGGCCCGTCCAGCAGTCCGGCGAGTGCGTCCATGCAGGGCAGCGTAGACGCACGCGTAGGGAGGTGAGCGGCTCGGGGATGGAGTGCGCGGGGCAGGGCGGAGAGGCTTGGGTCATGACACGGAACACGGAGAACCAGAAGCAGGAATTCCCCGGCGCGCGCCCGGTGCTGGTGACGAGCGGGACGGGCAAGACGGGCGGCCGGGTTGCCGCACGCCTGGCGGCGCGCGGGGTGCCGGTGCGGGCCGGATCGCGCAGCGGCGCGGTGCCGTTCGACTGGGCGGAACCGTCCGGGTGGGAGGCCGCGCTGAGCGGCGCGGACGCGGCGTACGTCGCGTACTACCCCGATCTCGCGTCGCCCGGCGCACCGGAGGCGATGAGTGCCTTCGGGGAGATCGCCGGGCGGTGCAGGGTGCGGCGGCTGGTGCTGCTCTCGGGGCGGGGCGAGCCGCAGGCCGTGGTGGCCGAGGAGGCGTTGCGCGCGGCTGCGGGTGATGCCGAACTCACGGTCGTGCGCTCGGCGTTCTTCGCGCAGAACTTCAGTGAGGGGGCGCTGCTGGACGGGGTGCTGGGCGGTGAGGTGGTGTTCCCGGCGGGCGGATGTGCCGAGCCGTTCGTGGACGTCGACGACTTGGCCGATGTGGTCGTCGCGGCGCTCTGCGGGGACGGCGGCGGGGGCACGGTCCTGGAACTGACCGGCCCCCGGGCGCTGACCTTCGCCGAGGCCGCCGCCGAGCTCACCGTCGCGACGGGGCGCGAGGTGCGCTACGTCGCGGTGACGGGCCATCAGTACGCGGCGATGCTCCGGCAGTACGGGGTTCCGGAGGCCGAAGCGGAGTTCCTCGCCGGGCTGTTCACGTACCTGCTGGACGGGCACAACGCGCGGGTGACCGACGGGATCAAGCAGGCTCTGGGCCGCGACCCGAAGCCGTTCGCCGCGTTCGCCGCCGAGGCGGCGCGGAACGGTGCCTGGAACGCGTGACTTGTGCCCGGTGGGGCGCCGCCCGCCGCGCCTACCGGCGGCGGAACGCCAGCAGCCGGTACTGCGGGTCCGCGCGCCGGCGGTCGGGTCCGGGCAGCGCGTCCAGGACCCGGCCCAGCTGCTCGGCCGCCGCGCCGGGCAGCGCGAGGCGCGAGGCGTAGTAACCGCGCCGCACCCCGCGTGCGGCGCTCAGCGGGGTCCGTCCCTGCCCGTGCCCCCGGAACACCGCACTGCCCACCACGTCGAGGCCGTACGCGGCGCCGTACTCGATGATCCGCTCCGCACCGTCGGACGGGGCCGGCGCGAGGTACGGCGCGAACGCCTCGTCGATGTCGCTGCCGACGTCGTGCCCGGCATCCTTGTCGACCGTGGTGACGAACACGCCACCGGGCCGCAGCACCCGGGCCGCCTGCGCCACCACCGCTCGCGCGGCGCCCTCCTCGCGCAGCAGGTGCAGCAGCCAGACGGCCGTCACCGCGTCGACCGCCGCGTCGGGCAGCGGCAGCCGGCGCGCGTCGGCGAGCACGACACCGGCGATCCGCTGCCGGGCGACGCGGGCCATGCCGTGCGCGGCGTCGGAGCCGAGCACCCGCAGACCGGGGCGGCCACCGGCGATCCGCTCGGTGACGATCCCCGTACCGCAGCCGATGTCGAGCAGGGTCCGGGCGGCGGGCGGGACCAGGCCGAGCACCGCACCCGCGGCCGCCTCCGCCCGGGGCACGCCGCCGCGCGTGGCGTCGTAGACGGCCGCCTCGTCGTCGTAGTTCAACATTCGAACGACTCTAGAACAGGGTGTCGACGTGCTGCGGTGAACAGCTGGGGCTGGTGCGGCTGGGACTTGGCTCCGTCGGTGACCCCTGGGCGATCTGCGCCCCGGCCCGGGTGAGCGTGGCGGTCGGCCGGGCGGTTCTCTCATCACTCCACAGCGTGGCCGATGAGTTTGTGGCTCCCGGCCGGTCCAAACTCGTGAGACCTCAGGAAAGGACACCGCCATGCCGGAGCTTCTTGTCGACTTCATCACCTCCCTCGACGGCTACGCATCGGGAGAGGGCTGGCCCGGGTTCTGGGGCCTCGAGGGCCCGGAGTACCTCGCGTGGCTCGGCGAGCAGCCCAAGGCCACCTACCTGATGGGAGCGAACACCTACCGTCTGATGTCGGGCTTCGCCGCAGGCGAGGTCCCGACTGGTCAGGACGAGTTCCGCCCCGAGGAGGAGGCGTCCGTCGACGAGCTCACGCAAGCGTCCAAGGTGGTGTTCTCCTCCTCGCTGAAGGAGCCCCTGACGTGGGCCAACTCCACGCTCGTCCGCGACGACGCCGTCGAGGCGGTCCGCGCCATGAAGTCGAGTGGCTCGGGGTTCCTCAGCACGATCGGCAGCCTCAGCCTGTGCCGGTCCCTGCTGCGTGCCGGACTCGTCGACCGGTTCCGGGTCGTGATGTTCCCGGTGATCACCGGGGCCACGGGTGAAGAACGCATCTACGACGGCTATCCGGACGTCGCCCTGGACATGATCGAGCACCGCACCTTCGACGGCCGCATCCAACTGGTCGAGTACAGGCCCCGCGTGCTCGAGCACCCGCCGCTCGCCGTCCCTGCGTGACGCCGCCCCGTGCTCCGGTCCCGACGGCCGCCGGTCCGACGCCGGCGGGCGGCCGACGGCGGTGCTCCCGACCCACCTGGCCCCGAGCCCTCGCCGCTCCCGGTCGCGCCCGTCGGCCCGATCCGCAGGGCCCGGCGATTCGTCGAGGGAAAGCCTGACCGCCGAAACACCGGTCCCGATTGCCAGCGGGCCAACGGGGCCATAACTTGCGGTTATGGAGCTGGAGTTGCGCCATCTGCGAACGGTACGTGCCATCGCCGACACCGGAAGCCTCACCAAGGCGGCCGCCGCGCTCGGTCTCGCCCAGCCCGCGCTGAGCGCGCAGCTGCGACGGATCGAGAAGGCGCTGGGCGGCCCGTTGTTCGACCGGGACCACACCGGTGCCCGGCCGACGCTGCTGGGCGAACTGGTGCTGGAGCGGGCCCGGGTGGTACTGCCCGCGGTCAGCGAGCTCCAGGCGGAGGCGGTACGGTTCGCCAACGCGTGGGGCGCCATGGAGCGCTTCCGGCTGGGCGGCACCCACGGCCCGCTGCTCGGTGGGCTCGTCGACCGGCTGGCCGCGGCGCACCCCACGGCACCGGTGTCCACGTACACCGCCTGGTCGGTGACCGAGCTGGCCTCCCAACTGGTCGATGGGCGCCTGGACTTCGTTCTCATCGGGGCGTGCGGGGAGAGTCCACCGCCGGTGGCCGACCGGCTGGAGTGGCAGGTCATCGGCGTCGACCCGGTCTTCGTGATGCTGCCGGAGAACCATCCGCTGGCCGGCGAGGCCGAACTGGAGCTTTCCGCGCTGGCCGACGAGTGCTGGGTGGACGTACCCGGCGACGGCTGTTTCGCGGACTGCTTCGTGGCCGCCTGTGCACGCGCCGGCTTCAGCCCGGTGTCGGTGTACGAGACGGACACCGCGTCCGTCGTCCATCTCGTGCAGGTGGGCCGGGCGGTCGGACTGTGCCGGGCGACGTTCCCGCCGACGCCGGGCGTGGTGACCCGCCCGGTGACCGGCTCACCGCTCAGCTGGCGCCATCTGCTGGGCTGGCACCCACGGTCCGCTGCCGCGTCGGCGGCGGCGGGAGCGGTGAGCGGGCACACCCGGGCGGCGTACGCCCAGGCGGTGGAGCGCAGCGCCAGTTACACACGCTGGCTCGCCGCGCACCCCCGCTTCGGTGCCGCGTCCTGACCGCCGGGCGGGCCTACTCCGCGCCGTGTCCGGGGGCGACGTCCTCGACGGCGGCGGCCAGGGCCAGGTCCTTCTCGGTGACCCTGCCACCCGCGTCGTGGGAGTTCACGGAGAGGGCGACGGTGTTGTAGCCGAGCCTCAGGTCGGAGTGGTGGTTTAGCTCGTCCTGGATCCGGGCGACGTGCACGGTGAGTGCGGCGGCGGCGAAATGTGACGGGAGCCGGTAGGTGCGGATGATCCGGTCCTCTTCCAGCGTCCAGCCGGGCAGGTCGCGCAGCCGGCGCTCGATCTCGTCCTTCGGCAGGGGTGCGGCGGGCATACGGTGGCTCCCTCACTAGCGGGTGTCGGTCTTGGCCGGGGTGTCGGCCGTACTCGGGGTGTCGGCCGTACTCGGGGCGTCGGCCGTACTCGGGCTGTCGGCCGTACTCGGAGGTACCGGCCTTACTCGGGGGCATCGGTCGACGATGCCGGTGACGTTACGGTCTCGGTATGACAACTGTCGCGCTTGACACGGGGGTAGGGCCGCTGCTGCGCAGCTGGCGGGAGCGGCGCCGGATCAGCCAGCTGGAGCTGGCGCTGCGGGCCGACTCCTCGGCCCGGCACATCTCCTTCATCGAGACGGGCCGCTCCCGCCCCAGCGAGGAGATGGTCCTGCGGCTGGCCGGCCATCTGGACGTGCCGGTGCGGGAACGCAACGCCCTGCTGGTGGTGGCCGGTTACGCCCCGCGCTTCACGGAGACGGCGCTCGACGACCCGGCGATGGGCGCGCTGCGGGAGGGTATGGACCGGCTGCTCCAGGGTTACGACCCGTATCCCGCGTTCGTCGTCGACGGCCTGTACACCGTCGTGGCGGCCAATCAGGGGATGACCCGGATGCTGGACGGGGTGGCGGAGCATCTGCTGGCCCCGCCGCTGAACGCGATGCGGCTCACCCTGCACCCGGAGGGCCTGGCCCCACGCATCCGGAACCTGCGGGAGTGGCGAGCCGATCTGCTGGCCCAGATGGAGCGTCAGATCGCGCTGGTCCGTTCGGCGGAGCTGCGCGCGCTGTACGAGGAGGTCGCGGGCTATCCCGTGGACGGGCCGGCGGATGGAGTGGACGGGTCCTCGCCCTCGTCCTCCGTGCCGTTCGCCCTGCCCCTGGTCATCGAGCACGGAGAGCAGGTGCTCTCCTTCGTCGCCTCCATCGCCACGTTCAACACCCCGATGGACGTGACGGTCGCGGAGCTGGCCATCGAGACGCTGCTGCCGGCGGACGCGGCCACCGCCGCGTATCTGCGGGCGCTCATCGGCTGACGACGGGCCGGGTCCACGGGGCATCCGCCCGGGCCAGGACGCAGGCGGCCAGGGAGGCCACGGCGAGGATCACCACGGCCAGCACAAGCGGCAGGACCGGGTGTCCGTGCAGGACGCCCATGGCGCCGACGAGAGCTCCGGCCAGCATGGCTGCCGCCGAGAGGACCCGGCGGCCCGCCTTGCTGCCGGGGCCTCCGGCGAGCCGCCCGTCGGAGGCGATACCGGTGATGGTCAGGGTGAGCACGGTCGTCTTGAGGTCGGGAACGGCGAGCGCCCGCGCGACGGCGTTCTGCAGGCCGAGGCCCAGGGCGAGCAGCGCGATGAGGGTGAAGCGCACACCGCCGGTGTACGGGCTGCCCGAGACGAGCGTGACGACGAGCGCGGCCAGGACACATGCCGTCTCCGCACCCAGTGCGTGCAGCAGCATGCGGCCGCGGTGCGCGTGGGACCGGTGGACGAACCGTCCCCCGGTCACCGCCCCGGCCACGAATCCACCGAGCGCGACGAACGAGGCGACCAGGGAGAATCCGGGGGCTCCGGCGAAGGCGAACCCGGCGAAGACCACGTTCCCGGTCATGTTCGCGACGAAGACCCGGCCCAGTTCCAGATAGCTGACGGCGTCGACCAGCCCGGTGACGACGGTCAGGGCGAGCATCAGCGGCGGCAGCGGCCCGTGCCGGTCGCTCATGTCCGGTACGAGGGTGGTCCATGCCTCACGCAGCACTACGGGCACGGGCATCGGCACGGGCGCGCTCCGATCACGGGACGGTTGATCAGGATGGTCCCCGTCGTGTCCCCCGTCATGGGCGCGACCGGGCGCGTCGTCCCCGCACCGCTCGAACGGCGCAGGGACGACGGCCCGGCAGGGCTCGGAGCTACACACGGGCCCCGTTGTCGAGTGGATCGCGGCGCCCGGCCCCGGACTTCTTGCGCGGTGTGTGCGCGGGCGGCGGGGCCTTGCTGGCGCGCTCCAGGAGAAGGGCGGCAGGCACGGCCGTCATGACCGACGAGTACGTCCCCACGACAATGCCGATCAGCAGGGCGAGGGCGAAGTCCGCGAGGGAGTCGCCGCCCAGCACCGCCAGTGCGACGAGGATGAACAGGGCACCCATGCCCGTGTTGACGGTTCTGGGGACGGTCTGCAGGACGGCCCGGTTCGCCACATCGGACAGCGGCTTTCCACGAGCCTTCGCCCACAGCTCCCTGACCCGGTCGAACACCACGACGGAGTCGTTGACGGAGTACCCGATGACGGTGAGGAGCGCCGCCAGGAAGATGCCGTCGACGGTGCGTCCCAGCCAGGCGAAGGCCCCGACCAGGATGACGACGTCGTGGACGAGCGCCCCGACGGAGGCGACGGCGAACGTCCAGCGGAACCTGATCGCCAGATAGCCCAGTTGGACGAGCACCGCGATGGCCAGGGCGATCAGGGCGTTGCGCCGCAGCTCGTCGCCCAGGCTGGGCCCGATGAGTTCGTCGCGGACCTTGGTGGTCTCGCCGCCCTCCTCGGCCAGGGCGGCGCGCAGGGCGTACTCGTCGTGGTTGTCGAGGTCTCCGGTGCGCACGGAGATGTCGCCGGCGCCCGCCGTGGTGACTTCGGCGTCACCGAAACCCGCACCGGCCAGTGCGGTGCGCGCGCTCTCCACGTCGACGGGCCGGCTGGTGGAGTACTCGACGAGCCGGCCACCGGTGAACTCGACGCCCAGGTTGACGCCGCGCACCAGGATGCCCGACACCGCGACGGCGATCAGGACGGCGGAGATCAGCAGCCAGCGCCGGGGCGCACGCATCAGCTGCGGATCACGGCGGTTGATCCAGGTCCGGACCCTGCCCGGACTCGCGATGCCGTTGACGCCCCGGTAGTCACTGACGAACCGGGAACGGGCCGCCGTCTCGGTGAGGGCGCGGGCGATGACGAGCGCGGAGAACATCGATGCGAGAACGCCGATGCCGAGCGTGACCCCGAAGCCCTTGACCGGTCCCGAGCCGAGGAAGAAGAGCAGGCCCGCCGCGATGAGCGTCGTCACGTTGGAGTCGGCGACGGCACTCCAGGCGTGCCGGAACCCGGCGGTGAGCGAGGTGCGCAGCGGCTTGCCCGGGCGCAGCGCGTGTTCCTCCCTGGCCCGCTCGAAGACCAGCACGTTCGCGTCGACCGCCATCCCGATGGCCAGGACGAACCCGGCGAGGCCGGGCAGGGTGAGGGTGACACCGAGCGCGACGAGCGCGGCGTACGAGATCACCCCGTACGCCCCGAGGGCCACGGCGGCGAGGGCGCCGAAGAGCCGGTACATGACGGTGATGAACAGTGCCGTGGCGGCGGCGCCGATGACGGCGGCGCGGGCGCTGGCTTCGATGGCGTCGGCGCCGAGCGTCGGGCCGACCGTACGCTGCTCGACGATCTCGACGGGCACGGGCAGCGCTCCGCCCTGGATCAGCAGGGCGAGTTCACGGGCCTCGTCGGCGCTGAAGGAGCCGGTGATCTGAGTCGATCCGGAAGGCAGTCCGGTGTTGCAGGCGACGGTCGGGGAGACCTGCGGCGAGGAGATCACCTTCTTGTCGAGGACGATGGCGACGCGGCGACGTTCGTCCTGGACGGGGTGGCAGGCCGCCTCCCCGGTCAGCCGGGTCCAGTCCCGGCCTGCGTCCTTGTGGAAGCCGAGGGAGACGGACCATCCGGCGCCCTGCTGGGCGTCGAACGCGGCGGATGCCTCCTTGACCCCCGCGCCCGAGATCGCGGCGGGGCCGAGCGCGAGGGTGCGGCCCTCCTCGTCGGGGAGCACCGTTCCGTCGCCGGCCGCGTCGCCGGGGCCCTGGACGGCGTGGAAGGTGAGCTGGGCGGTCCTGCCGATGACGTCGGCGGCCTTGCGCGGGTCCTGGACGTCCGGGAGTTCGACGATGATCCGGTCCTCGCCGGAACGGGTCAGGGTCGGCTCGGTGACACCGAGCGAGTCGATGCGCTTGCGCAGCACCTCCAGGGTGCGGTCGGTGCTCTCGCGGTCGGCCTTCGCGGTGTCGGAGTCCTTGGCCTGCAGCACCATGCGGGTGCCGCCCTGGAGATCGAGGCCGAGTCTGGGGGACATGGTCAGCGTGATGAGCACGGAGACGAGCAGCACGGCCGCAGCCAGAACTGCCCGCACCGTGGTGGCGCGGGTCATGCGTGATTCCTCCGAGGGGCGGCCGCACCCGCCCCACCCCGGCCGCCGCGAAGGGCGTCAGGACGGCGGAAGCGGCACGGTGTCGGTGAGCGGGACCGGTGAGTGGTCCCCGGGCCGGGGAACGGCGGCCCTCGGAGGCCCGCGCACGCCCGGAAGCGCCACACGGAAACGCTCGGCGGCTACGGAGGGCGGGGCGGGCGCGGAAAGGAGGACGGGGGGGTTCGGCCATGCCTCGCTATGTGCGGGTCAATGGGTGTGTGTGAACGGCCGCCTGAGCGGGCCGGGGGTGAGGGGCGATGCGTTCTTTGCGCGACGGACAGCGGAACGCGGTGGTTGGTGGCTGGGGAACGTGGTGGTTGGTGGCAGGGAAACGCGGCGGGAGCAGTAATGGTTCCGTACCCGCGGCCGGCGGCCGGGCCTCCGGCCGCCGGACTCCCCCTCCCTGTCCGGCGGCCTCGCGCCGTCACCCCTCGGACGGCAGGAACTCCGCGATCAGTTCGGCGAACTCCTCCGGGCCGGCGATCCGCACACCCAGGTCCTCCGCCTTGGTGCGCTTGGACCCCGCCTTCTCGCCGGCGACCAGGAGTGTGGTGCGCTTGGAGACGCTGGAGGAGGACTTCCCGCCGGCGCGCTCGATCAGCTCGTTCATCTGATTGCGCGAGAGCTTCTCCAGGGCCCCCGTCATCGCTCCGGTGACCACCACGGTCATCCCGTCCAGCGGCCGCCCGTCCGCGCTGCCGCCCTCTTCCGCCTCGCCCTCCTCGCCCGGCTCCGGCGGCGGGGTCGCCCCGGGCTCGGTCATGGTGACCCCGGCGGCGACCAGCTTCTCGATCAGCGGGGCCAGCTCCACCAGCTCCGCGACGACGCCGGCGGCCTTCTCCTTGCCGATGCCGTCGACCCGCTGGAGCGTCTCGACGTCGGCGGCTCTGATCCGGTCCATGTCCGCGAAGTAGCGCGCGATCCGCCGGGACATGGAGCGCCCGGTGCCCCGCACGCCGAGGGCGCAGAAGACCCGGGAGAGCGGCTGGGCACGCGCCGCGTCGATCGCGGCCAGGAGGTTGTCGGTGCTGGTCTCGCCCATCCGTTCCAGGGCGAGCAACTGGTCGCGCTCCAGGGTGAACAGGTCGGCGAAGTCGGCGACCAGTCCGGCGTCGACGAGCTGGACCACCCGGGTCGCGCCGAGGCCCTCGATGTCGAGCTGGTCGCGCCCCGCCGCGTACGAGATGGAGGCCACCAGACGGCAGTCGCGGCCACGGACGCAGCGCCAGCGCTGCTCGCTCGTGTCGATCTCGGAACCGCACTGCGGGCACGCCTCGGGGAAGACGACCGGCTGCTCGTCACCCGTCCGCAGATGGGCGACGGGGGCCTCGATGCGGGGAATGATGTCGCCCGCCTTGTAGACCATCACATGGTCACCGATCCGCAGATCACGGCGGGTGATGTCGGCCGGGTTGTGCAGCGTGGCGTAGCTGACGGTCGATCCGTCGATCTCGACCGGCTCCAGCACGGCGCGCGGGGCGATGATGCCGGTACGGCCCACATTCCACTCGACGCCGAGCAGGCGGGTGACCTTCTCGACGGCCGGCAGCTTGTACGCGATGGCCCAGCGCGGTGCCCGGGTGCCGGATCCGGCGTCACGCCGGTCGGCGGCGAGGTCCGCCTTGATGACGATGCCGTCGATACCGAAGGGCAACGAGGCACGCAGCGAAGCCACTTCCTCGACCCGCGCCTGGACGTCCTCGACGGTGGCGACGGTGCGCGGCGCGACTGCCGTGTCCGCCGCGGTGTGCACACCGAGGCCGGCGACGTAACCCAGGGTCTCGCTGTGGGGCAGCTCGGCCAGCGTGGCGGTGAGCTCCTCGGAGTCGGGCAGCGGCAGTGCGCCGTACGCGAAGAACGTCATCTCCACCGTGTAGGGACGGTCCTTGGCGCGCAGGGTGCCCGCCGCCCCGTTGCGCGCGTTGGCGAAGGGTGCGCCGCCGTGTTCCGTGCGCAGCGTGTTGGCCTGCTCGAACTGCTCGGCCGTCATCAGGATCTCGCCGCGCATCTCGATCGTGACCGGCTCGGCGAGCTGCCGGGGCAGCCCGACGACGGTGCCGATCGCGTGCGACACGTCCTCGCCGGCGGTGCCGTCGCCGCGGGTGATCAGCTGCTCCAGCCGGCCGGCGCGGTAACGGGCCGCGACGGCGAGCCCGTCGAGCTTCGGCTCGACGCTCCAGGCGCTGACCGGCCGGCCGATCCGGCGCTCCAGCGAGGTGGTCCAGGTGGCGAACTGCTCGGCCGAGAAGACGTTGTCCAGGGAGAGCATCGGCACCGTGTGCGGCACGTCCCCGACCGCCACGCCGCCGGCCACCTTGCCGGTCGGCGACTGGGCCAGCACGTCCTGCGGGTGGTCCTGTTCGTACGCGGCGATCCCGCGCGCCAGCCGGTCGTACGCATCGTCGTCGAGCGCGCTCTCGCCCGTGGCGTAGTACGCGGCGGCGGCCTGCGACGCTTCTTCGACCGCGGCGGCGTAGGCGGCGGTATCGGCGAGCACAACAGCTGAGTTCGTCATGGCCCCCATCTTGCCGTCCACCACTGACAACGCCCTGGTCATGGCCTCCACGGCCCCCTCCGGGCCGGCCTCGGAGCACCGTTCGTCCGCCTATGCGGTGCCCTCCATCGATACCTCACGACAGAGAGCGCTCTCCCACATCAACTTTCCTTCAACTAGATTCAAAGGGAAGGAAGTTGCAGGTCCGCGCCTGCTATTGACATGCTCCCGACGCACTTCTACGTTCCTTCGAGAGAGCGCTCTCTCGCATCGTCAAGGAACCCCACTTCCCCCGAACAGGAGTGCCGTGCTCTTCTTCCCTCATCGACGCACCGGTGAAGACACCCACCGCGGAACACCCCGGCGGTACCGCACCGCGGCGCTCGTCGCCGCCGCGCTCGCCCTGTCCTTCCTCCAGGCCGCCAACGGCAACGCGTCCGTCGGGCCCAGCACGGCGGCCGGGGCCCCGGCCTCTCCCAAGGCGGCTGCCGACGTGGTCCGGGTGGCCGAGTTCCTCGCCGAGTGCCCGTACACCCACCGGGCCCCCGACGACCCGATCGTCTTCCCGGGTCTGCCCGGGGCCTCGCACATGCACAGCTTCTTCGGCAACGACTCGACGAACGGCAACTCCGACCTCGCCTCCCTGGAGAAGGCCAGGACCAGTTGCGCCCCCGACACGGACCTGTCGTCCTACTGGGTACCGACCCTGTACGACGGCGACAAGGAGGTCGAACCCACCGGCACGACCTTCTACTACCTGGGCGAAGGGGTCCGGGACGACGTCATCCAGCGCATCCGGCCCTTCCCCCGCGGTCTGCGCATCGTCGCGGGGAACGCGAAGGCGACCGGCCCCGACGACAACACGATCTCGCGGTGGTCGTGCCTGCACCACGGCGAGGTCGACCCGTCCCACGACTTCGTGAACTGTCCGGCGGGCGCGATGCTGGAGTCGTATCTGGACTTCCCGCAGTGCTGGAACGGCCGGGACCTCGACTCGGCCGACCACAAGAGCCACATGGCGTACCCCGTCGGCGGTGACTGCCCGTCGACCCACCCGGTGCCGGTTCCCAAGCTCCGCCAGGTGCTGCGGTACCCCGTCAACGGTGACCCGGCCCGGTTGCGACTGGCGTCCGGCCGGGGCTACACGATGCACGGCGACTTCTTCAACGTGTGGCCCGAGGCCGAAATGGCGCAGCGCGTCCGCGACTGCATCAACGCCATCGTGAAGTGCGGTGCCGACGGCACCCCCTGACCGAACGGCACCCGTCCGACGCCCGTCCCGGGACAGCGCGTCCTGGGGCGGGCCCCTTCCCCGAGGACCTCGTGATGAAGGCGGCCCGCACCACCGCAGCCCTGTCGCTGCTGCTGCTCCTGACCGGCTGTGCGGCCCCGGCGGACGCCGAGCGGCCGCCGGCCGGGCCGAGCGCCACCGCGTCCGCTCCCCCGCTCACGGTCCCGGCCGATCCGACGGACGCCGCCTGGGTCCAGCTCATGACACCGATGAACGAGCAGGCCGTCGCGCTGCTGACACTCGCCGGCAACCGGGCCGCTGATCCCCGCATCCGGACCTGGGCGGCCGCCCTGCGCACGGCACAGAACGGCGAACTGGCCCAGCTGCGAGCCCTGTTGGCCCGGATGGGACTGCCGGACACCAATGTGCACGAGGGACACGACATGCCAGGGATGGTGACGGAGCACGATCTCGCACGGGCCCGCACCGTCGAGGGCGGGGCCTTCGACCGCTTTCTCGTGGCGCAGATCGGCGACCATCTGCGCCAGTCCGCGCAGGTGTCGCGCTCCGAGACGAAGGCCGGCACCCGCCCTGACGCCAGGCGGCTCGCCGCCGCCCTGGTGTCGGCCCGCCGGGCCGGACTCGACCGGCTCGCGGGCCTGTCGTCACGGACCGGGTGATGCCCCGGCCACCGCATGCCCACGGCTTCCACGGCCGTTTCCGCACCGCTCGTACCACCCGGTATAAAGACTGCATGACTGCCGACGTGCCCCTGCCCGCCCGTCYCGCCACGCTGGAGGACGTCGCACTGGTGGCCGGGGTGTCGCGGGCGACGGTGTCCCGGGTGATCAACGGGGCGACCACCGTGGACCCGGCGCTGCGGCGGATGGTCGAGGAGGCGGTGGGCACCACCGGGTACGTGCCCAACCGTGCGGCCCGCTCGCTGGTGACCCGGCGCACCGACTCGATCGCGCTCGTCGTCTCGGAACGGGAGCGGCGCACCGTGTCCGAGCCCTTCGTCGGCCGGATGTTCTCCGACCCGTACTTCGGGCGGGTGGTCAGCGGACTGCTGGAGGTCCTGCGTCCGGCGGGCATCCAGCTGGTCCTGATGCTGGCCGACGACCAGGAGTCCCGCGACCAGTTGCTGTCCTATCTCCGCCACGGCCATGTCGACGGGGTGGTGCTGATCTCGTCGCACGCCGAGGATCCGCTCCCGGGGCTGCTGCACGACACGCGGCTGCCCGCCGTGCTCGCCGGGCAGCCCCGCAGGCCGACCCCGATCACCTATGTCGAGGCGGACCAACGGGCCGGGGCCCAGCTGGCGGCCGATCACCTGGCCTCACTGGGCCGTCACCGGATCGGCACCGTGGCGGGCCCGCAGGACATGCCGGCGGGTCAGGCGCGGCTCAGCGGATTCCTGGACGCGCTCGCCGCTCACGGCATCCGGGACGTGGCGGCCGCCGAGGGCGACTTCACGCATGCGGGCGGCGCGGCGGCGATGCGGCGGCTGCTCGCGGACCGGCCGGACCTGGACGCGGTGTTCATCGCGTCGGACCTGATGGCCCTGGGTGCCGTTCCCGTGCTCTTGCGGGCCGGCAAGGACGTCCCCGGGGACGTCGCTCTCGTCGGGTTCGACGACAGCAGCGCGGCCCTGGCCTGCGATCCGCCGCTGACGACCGTGCGGCAGCCGGTGGAGGAGATGTCCGCGGAGATGGCGCGGCTGCTGCTGAAGCAGATCGGCAAGCCGGGGACGCCGGCGCCTTCGGTGATCTTCCATCCGACGCTGGTCCGGCGGCAGTCGGCCTGACCCGGGACCCCTGCCGCGGTCAGGCACCCGTGCCGGTGCCCGCCTCCTCCTCCGCGCCGGTGAGGCCGCCACCGGCGTCCCGTACGGCATCCGTCGTCCGCACCGGAACCTGCGGCCCCGAGACCTCGCGCAGCCAGCGTCGCAGAACCCGGTGCACGGCTTCCGCGCCGACCAGTTCGGACGCCCGCCGGCCGCCCTCTGCGGCGACCGCCTCCAGCGGGTCCGTCATGTCGCCCGGCCACAGCAGGAACGGCCGGGACTGCTCGCCGCCGAGACCGCCGTGTGAACCGATCTGCTCCTCGAAGGCGTGCACGGTGCCGGTTGCGGGGTCGTACATCGAGTTGACCATCACATCGGCGACGTGCGGGAACGTGTCGGTGCGCCGGATCGCGTCGGCCGCGCCGGGGCCGAAAGGCGCCAGCGGGCCCTGTCCGTCCTTCAGCTCCGCCACGGGGATCCGTGTGCCGTCCCGCCCGAGGACCACCGATCCGTCGCGCTCGCTGTGGACGAGCAGGAAGCCGATGCCGGGGTGGTTGGCGAGCGTGCCGAGCAGCGCCGGGTGGCGGCGGTCGAGCTGTTCCTGCGAGGCGCGGCCGGCGATGTCGGGGAAGGAGATCAGGCCGAGGTTGCCGGAGGCCAGGACGACCGGGTCGGAGGCTTTCGCCGGCTGCTTCTCCTCGCCGCCGGCGACCGGGCGGTGGAGCGCGATCCGGACCGCGTCACGCGCCTCGGAACCGCTCCGCGTGCGCTGGGCCCTGCGGGGGACCGGCAGTCCGCTGCCCGCCCGCACCAGGTCCTTGAGCGTCAGCCCGTACACCCCGGCGAAGGTCACCCCCGGGCTCTGCCCGTGGTCGGACAGGAGCACGACGCGGTAGTCCCGCGGCGTGTGTTCGGCGACCTTGACGATCAGGGCGAGCGAGCGGTCCAGCCGGGCGAGGACCTTCTCGGCGTCCCGGCTGCGCGGCCCCGAGTGGTGGGCCACCTCGTCGTACGCGACGAGATCGGCGTAGACGGCGGTCCGTCCCCCGAACATGTCACCGATGACGGCGGAGACCACCACGTCGCGTTCGACGACGGTCGCGAAGGCCCGGATGAAGGGGTAGAGACCGCCGCGCTTGATCCGGGGCGTCTCCTTGCGGATCCTGGCCCGGGTCGACTGGCCGATCTCGCGTCCGACCTCGGCGACGAAGGAGAGCGCGGTCCGGACGGCGTTGGCGGGGTCCGAGAAGTACGCGAAGTAGCCGGCCCGGGAGCGGCGGCCCTTGCCCCGCCGGGCGGCCATGGACAGGACGAGGGCGAGCTGGTCGGCGCCGCCGCTGAAGAGGTTGCCGCGGCTGGCACCGTCGACGGTGAGCAGTCCGCCGTCGTGGGTGCGCACGATGGCGCGGCGCTGGAGTTCGAGGGCGCTCGCCGGTCTGCTGGAGACCATGACGTCGCCGGTCTCCTTCTCGTACCAGCGGAAGGCGGGGACATCGTGGTTGCTGCCGTGCAGGATGCCGAGCTGGCTGGCACCGGTCTGGCTGGACCAGTCGGTGCGCCACGGGGTGAGCCGGTGGCCCTGGGTGTCGGCCAGCCAGTGCGCGACGGTCGGCATGACGCCGTCGGCGGCGGCCTGCGCGAGGACGTCGTGGCCGACGCCGTCGAGCTGGATGAAGACGGTGCCGGGCGGTCCTTCGCCGCCCGCGCCGCCCGTGCCGCTGCGGCGGCGGCGCCGTTGGGCCAGGCGCGAGAGTCTGCGGCGGTAGGCGTTGTCGTCACGGACGGCGAGCGCCGTGGAGGTCGCGGAGGCGACGGCGGACATGACGGCCGCGACGACGACGGCCGTCTCCGGGGCCGCGGCGCCCCGCCCGTCCGGGATGAGCCACAGCGCGATCAGGAGCAGCGAGCCGTTGAGGAAGAAGACCAGCATGCCGAGGACGAAGGCCGGCACGATGAGCAGGGCCCGCACGAGCACCGGCCAGACCAGTGCCGAGAGCAGGCCGAACGCGCCCGCGCCCCACGCCGCGGTGAACGCGGTCTTGGTCACGCTGTCGCCGTCGTCCGACTGGAGCTGGACGTCCGGCAGAATCCCGGCGAGCGCCAGCAGGGTGACCGTCGAGACCCCCCACACCACGATCACTCGCATCAGGGCGCTTCCGGCTGTCCGCCATCGCCCGTCACCCACGCCGCTGCCACCTCACGTCCGGGCCCTCCCGTTCCGGGCCCCGCCCCAGCCTTTCACAGCGAGGTCGGTGCGCCGCGGAGCCGTGGGTGGCGGGCGGCCCGGCGGTCAGCAGCCGTCGTAGCCGGCGGTCGGCATGGAGAGCCTGCGGTGCACACTGGCTTTCGTACGGGCGCTGTACCGCGGTTCGTCGAGACCGGCGATCTCCAGGCGTACGCCGCGTCGCTCGCACTCGGCGGCGAACTGCGGGACCGAGGCGACGGCCCGGGCGAGCACCCGGTGGGTGGGCGCGACGAAGAGTTCGACCTCGCCGCCCTCGACGTCGGCCCAGAGTCCGTGGTGGTCGGGGCGCAGTCCGTAGAAGCGCAGCTGCCGGGTGACGACGTAGCCCTGGTCGGCGGCCCATCGGGCGCACATGGCGTGCTGGCTGCGGGTGTCCACGAGGAACGGCTCGCTGTCGAGTTCCTCCAGCGGCGTGAGACTGGCGATGGCCGCCACGCGTACGTCCCCCATTGACTGTCCCCCGTGCTAGGCGTTCTGCGACCCTACCGGCCTGATTCCCGTTGCAGAAGGCGCACGTCGGGGCGGGGATGGGGCGCCCGGAGGCGGCCGGGGTGCGCCGGGGGCCGCTGTGGGCGCCGTCCGCCCCGTAGGCTCGTCGGCAGGTCCGACGAGCGGGAGGCGGCAGGTGCCGGTGGAGATCACCTGGTGGGGTCATGCCACGTGCACGATCGAGGACTCCGGGGTGCGGGTCCTGACGGACCCCCTTTTCGTACGGCGCTTCGCGCATCTGCGGCGGCGGCGCGGTGAGCTGCCGGGACCGGTGGCCGCGGTCGCCGATGTCGTGCTGATCTCGCATCTGCACTCCGACCATCTGCATCTGCCGTCCCTGGCCCGCATCGCGCCGGGCGCCCGTCTGATCGTCCCGCTGGGGGCGGTCCGGGCGGTGCCGGGGCTCCGGGTGCTGCGCAGGATGCGCGGGCTGCGGATCACCGAGGTGGCGGCGGGCGACGAGGTGCGCGTCGGTGCGGTACGGGTCAGGGCCGTGCCGGCCCTGCACGACGGGCGGCGCCTCCCGGTCGGCCCGCACCGCTCCCCCGCGCTCGGATACGTCGTCGAGGGCGAGGCCCGGACGTATTTCGCCGGGGACACCGGGCTCTTCGACGACATGGCGGACGCGGTCGGTCCGGTGGACGTGGCCCTGCTGCCGGTCGGCGGCTGGGGGCCGTATCTGGGCCACAGCCACCTCGACGCGACGCGCGCAGCCGAGGCGCTGGTCAGGATCGCGCCGCGGGCCGCGGTGCCGGTGCACTACGGCACGTACTGGCCGATCGGGATGGACGGGGTCCGGCCCCACGAGTTCCACTCGCCGGGTGACGAGTTCGTCCGCCAGGCGGCGATGCGGGCGCCCGGGGTGGCGGTGCACCGGCTGGAGCACGGCGAGCATGTGCGGCCGGGGGCCACCGGGTGATACACGAGTTCGTCCGGCAGACGACACAGCTGCCGCCCGAGTCGACACAGCAGGCCGTCGGCTATCCCTCGCTGTTCCTGCTGGTGGCGCTGGGCGCTCTGGTGCCGGTGGTGCCGACGGGCGCGCTGGTGAGCTCGGCGGCCGTGGTGGCCTTCCACCAGTCGTCGCCGTTCTCGCTGCTGATCGTGTTCGGGGTGGCGTCGTCCGCGGCGTTCCTCGGGGACGTCTGCCTGTACTGGCTGGGGCAGCGCGGGGTGCGGTCGAAGAACGGCTCCCGGTGGCTGCGGGCGATCAGCGACCGGGCCGCGCCGGAGCGGCTCGCGCAGGCGCAGCGGAAGCTGGACGAGCACGGCGCGATGGTGCTGGTGCTGTCCCGGCTGGTGCCGGCGGGGCGGATCCCGGTGATGCTGGCGTGTCTGCTGGGCCGGATGCCGCTGCGGCGGTTCGCCCGGGGCGATGTGCCGGCGTGTCTGGCCTGGGCGGCCACGTACCAGCTGATCGGGATCCTCGGCGGTTCGCTGTTCCCGGAGCCGTGGCAGGGCGTCGTGGCGGCGGTGGGTCTGACGCTGCTGATCAGCGGGGCACCGGCCCTGTGGCACCGGCTGCGTGGCCGGTGACTCCCGACAGTCTCAGCCGCTGACCGGACGGGGCTCGCTCGTGGTGTCGAGGATGCGTGAGCCTCCGATGGGCAGGTCCCAGAGCAGCTCGCGCGGGTGGCCGGCCCGTCGCCAGGCGGTGCGCAGCCGGGTGAGCGGTTCGAGTACGGGCTCCGCGGAGAGCAGGAAGGCCGCCCAGTGCATGGGTGCCATGGCGCGGGCGCCGAGATCCTCGTACGCCTGCACGGCCTCCTCCGGGTCGGCGTGCACATCGGCGAGCCACCAGCGGGGCTCGTACGCCCCGATGGGCAGCAGGGCGAGGTCGATGCCGGGGTGGCGGCGGCCGATCTCGGTGAACCAGTGGCCGTATCCGGTGTCGCCGGCGAAGTAGATCCGCTGCCCGCGGCCGGGCCCGGTGGTGTCCTCGATGACCCAGCCGCCCCACAGCGAGCGGCAGGTGTCGGTGAGGGTGCGCTTGGACCAGTGGTGCGAGGGCACGAAGTCGAAGCGGACGCCGTCCAGTTCCGCCGACTCCCACCAGTCGAGTTCGGTCACGCAGCCGAAGCCTCGGCGGCGGCACCAGCGGCCCAGTCCGGCCGGGACGAACAGCGGGGTGTGCCGGGGCAGCCGGCGCAGGGTCGGTGCGTCGAGATGGTCGTAGTGGTTGTGGCTGATGACGACGGCGTCGACCGTCGGCAGGTCGTCCCAGGGGACGCCGACGGGGGTGATGCGGGCCGGGGTGCCGAGGATGCGGCGGGACCAGACCGGGTCGGCGAGCACGGTCAGTCCGCCGGTGCGGATGATCCAGCTGGCGTGCCCGGCCCAGGTGACGCAGGTGGTTCCGGCCTGGATGGCGGGGAGCGGTTCGGGGGCGTACGGCAGCCGGTGGATGCCACGCAGTCCCTCGGCGTTGGGCCGGATGGAGTGTTCGCGCGCCAGCCGGGACATGCCCGTCAGGCCGGGGAGCGGCGCGGTGAGCCGGTCGGCGAAGCTGCTGGGCCAGGACCGCGGCTCTCCGAGGGGGCGCGGGTGCACGACCTCGCCGCAGGACACCATGCGCGGCTCCCGGGCGAGGGAGCGCTCTGTCCGTTCCGTCATCGAGGGACTCCCGTCTCGGAGAGCGTCGGCGCAGCGTGTCAGCGCAGTTCGTCGAGGGCTGCCCGGAACATGCTCAGCGCTGCCGCGACATGCGGCAATTCGAGGGGTTCGGCCGCGGTGAGGGACTCCGTCCGCTGCCGCGGT
The DNA here is from genome assembly GCF_008042275.1 of Streptomyces sp. OR43. Lineage (GTDB taxonomy): Bacteria > Actinomycetota > Actinomycetes > Streptomycetales > Streptomycetaceae > Streptomyces. The sequence goes on from NZ_RDBK01000006.1 coordinate 115,440, forward strand.
GTCGAGCCGAGCAGCGAACCGGTGCCCAGCCGCACCCGCAGGGCGCCCAGTTCGTCGCCGAAGCGGTGGCCGCCCGGAGCGGGGGCACCGAGGCGGTCCGTCAGGTACTCCTCCAGCTCCAGCGAGTCCGTGACCCCGCGGGCGGCGAGCCGGGAGCGCAGCGGGCCGAGGTCCGCGTACAGGTGACGGCCCGCCTGCGGGGGTCTGGCCAGCGCGCCGGAGGCGAGGACCGCGTGGTGGGCGGCCGCGGCGACCCGGGCCTGGAGGGCCGCGGCGCGGCGGACGCGTTCGGTGACGGCGTCCGGTTCGTGCAGCGCGTGGGCGGCGGCGGCCGCGACCGGACCCGCGACGAGGGCGCCGAGCGCGGTGAGGATGTCGAGCGTACGGGCGTGGCGCACCGCGGACCGCGCGGTGTCCGGGAACCGGGCGACGGCGACGGGCCAGGCCGACGGGGTCAGCGCGCCCGCCAGGTCGGTGACGACCGTGACGTCGTCGGGGCACATCTCGGCCGGGCTGAGCAGCACCGTGTCGTGCGGGCGGTGCAGGGTGTCGCGCCACGTCTCGTCGCTGACGATGTGCAGTCCTTCGGCGACGGCCGCCTCGCACGCCTCGCGCACCAGTTCCGGCGGGGCGACCGTGGCCGTGGGGTCGTCCACCACCGAGATCAGCAGGAGCCGCGGTCTGCCGCCTTCTGCGCGCACCCTTCGTACGGTCTCCAGGAGCGCGTACGGGTCGGGCACGCCGCCGCATTCGGCGGGGGTCGGGACCTGGTAGGCGGGCCTGCCCAGCAGCCGGGCCTGCGGGATCCAGGAGGCGGGACAGGGGCGCGGGACCAGTACGTCGCCGCCGTGCGCGGCGATCAGGGCGAGCACCAGCGGGGAGGTACCCGGCGCGGCGGCGATGTGCTCGGGTCCGCCGTGCAGTCCGCGGCGGTCCCAGTAGGCGCGGGCCGCCTCGCGCAGGGCGGCGGAGCCGCCGGCCGGTTCGGGTTCGCCGCGGCCCGCCGCGGCCGCCAGCACCTCGGCCAGTTCGGGCAGCACGGGCAGGCCGGGGTCCGGCGCGGGCGGTCCGTACCGTACGGGCCCGCGGTCCTCGCGGACCCCCGGCCCGCCGCGCCCCTGACGTCCGGTCCGCTCCCGGCCCATCCGGGCCTCCTTCGCCGCCGCTCGGTCACCGTGCCCGTCGACCGGGCCGTGTCCGCTCCTTTATACGAGGGAATGGAGCGGGGCGCCTGCGCCAGGGCCTGTCGTCGCACTGCCGTCGCACGGCAGACGGCAGTGCGACGACAGGCCCTGACGCGAAGCCGTCCGGACGGTCGTAGCACGGCCTCGGCGAGGCCGCCCGGCGGCCCGCGAACCGCACCGCGACGCGACGGCCCATTGACACTCGCCCCGCCGCGTCATTACGGTCACGCCAGGATTTCGAACGAGTGCCGAGATATCGAACAAGTCGAGGGGCAACTCCCGTGCGTATCACCGGAATCAGCACACATGTGGTCGGAACACCGTGGCGCAACCTCACCTATGTGCAGGTCCATACCGACGAGGGCCTCACCGGTGTGGGCGAGACCCGGATGCTCGGCCGCACCGACGCGCTCATCGGCTATCTGCGCGAGGCGGAGGCCAATCACCTCTCCGGTTCGGACCCGTTCGCCGTCGAGGATCTCGTACGCCGGATGAAGTACGGCGACTACGGGCGGGCCGGTGAGATCGTCATGTCCGGCATCGCGGTCGTCGAGATGGCCTGCTGGGACATCAAGGGGAAGGCGCTCGGCGTTCCCGTCTGGCAGTTGCTCGGCGGAAAGGTCACCGACCGGGTCAAGGCGTACGCCAACGGCTGGTACACCACCGAGCGGACCCCGGAGGCCTATCACAAGGCGGCCTCGGCGGTCGTCGCGCGGGGCTACCGGGCGCTGAAGATCGACCCCTTCGGGACGGGCCACTTCGAGCTGGGCCAGGAGGAGACCCGGTACTCCGTGTCGCTCATCGAGGCGGTCCGGGACGCCATCGGTCCGGACACCGAGCTGATGCTGGAGATGCACGGCCGCTTCAGCCCCTCGACAGCGGTGCGGATCGCCCACGAGATGGCCCCGTTCCGGCCGGCCTGGCTGGAGGAGCCGGTGCCGCCGGAGAACCTGAAGGCCCTGGCCAAGGTGGCGGGCAAGGTCGACCTGCCGATCGCGACGGGTGAGCGCATCCACGACCGCATCGAGTTCCGCGAGCTCTTCGAGTCGCAGGCCGCCGACATCATCCAGCCGGACGTCGGCCACATCGGCGGCATCCTGGAGACCCGGAAGCTCGCCGCGACGGCGGAGACCCACTACACGCTGATCGCCCCGCACAACGTCGGCGGTTCGGTGCTGACGGCCGCCAGCCTCCAGGTCGCGGGCTGCACCCCCAACTTCAAGATCCTTGAACACTTCAATGACTTCGCGGACGCCGACATCAAGAAGGTCGTACGCGGCGCCCCGCAGGTCGACCCGGAGACCGGCTGCTTCGAGCTCTCCGACGCTCCCGGTCTCGGAGTGGAGCTCGACGTCGACGCGGCCGCCGAATTCCCGCAGCAGCAGGCCCGGTTCGACCTGTGGGCCGACGGCTGGGAGAAGAGGCAGCCCAAGTGAGCGGCACACCTGCCCGCTCGCGGGCGATCACGATCGACCGGCCGGGCGAGCACCGGCTGACGGACGGGCCGGTCGTGGAGCCCGGCCCCGGCGAGGTCCGGGTGCGGGTGGCCGCGGCCGGGATCTGCATGAGCGACCGCGAGGTGTACGACGGTCATCGCGACCCGGGGTACGTGCGCTACCCCGTGGTGCCCGGCCACGAGTGGTCGGGCACCGTCGAGGCGGTGGGCGCCGGCGTCGACCCCGCCCTGATTGGCCGGCGTACGGTCGCGGAGGGGTTCCGTTCCTGCGGCAGCTGCGAGCGGTGCCGCAGCGGTGAGACCTCGCTGTGCACCGCGGGGTACGACGAGACGGGCTTCACCCTGCCCGGCGCGTTCGCCGACCATGTCGTGCTGCCCGCACGGCTGTTGCACCCGCTGGCCGACGACGCGGACCTGCGCGCCGCGGCGCTCCTGGAGCCCGCGGCCGTGGTCGCCGCGGCCGTACGGGCCGGGGCCCCGGAGCCGGGTGAGCGGATCGCGGTCGTGGGCGCGGGCACGCTCGGGCTGCTCGCGGTCCAGCTGCTGGCCGCGGTGTCTCCCGGTGAGCTCACGGTGATCGACCCACGGGACGAACGGGCGCGCCAGGCGCTGCGCTTCGGGGCGGGCGAGGCCCTGGCGCCGAAGGAGGCCGCGGAGGTGCGGGGCCGCTACGACCTGGTGGTGGAGACGGCCGGGGCATCGACCACCGCCGCCGACGCCTGCCTGCTCGCGCGGCGCGGGGGCCGGGTCGTGCTCACGGGGATGTTCGCGCCGGGGGCCGTCGGCATCGACCCGGTGCATCTGTCGCTGAGCCAGCTCACGGTGCGCAGTGTGTTCGGGGCGTCGTCCGCTTCCTGGTCGTACGCGGTGCGGGCGTTCACCGCGGGACTGCTCGATCCGGCGGCCCTGATCACGCACGAGTTCCCGCTGGAGCGCTTCGCGGAGGCCGTGGCGCTGGTCGGGGGCGGCGGCGCGGGGACGGGCAAGGTGCTGATGCGCCCCTGAGGGCGGCCCGGCGCGCTCTCGCCCGGACCACGCCGGGCCGCGGGGCCGTCCCGCCCGTCACCCTTCTCGCCGAACCTCGTCCGACCCACCGAACACGAAAGGTCGCCCATGACCTCCGTATCCCCTGCCCCGTCCCGATCCCGTACCGGCGGCCGGCGTCCGGGCGAGCCCGCGCTGAGCGCGCTCGGGCTCGGCGCTCCCGCCGCCTCCCCGGCCGACGCGTCCCCGCACTCCTTTCCCGACGGCGGCACCTGGCGTACCGAGATCCCGTCCGTGGAGGGCCCCGAAGCGCTGTCCGTCGTACTGAAGGAGAGCGCGCGGCTGGATGTCCCCGTCCACCGGGTCAGCCAGGGCAGCGGCGTCTGGATGCTCAGTGACAGCGAGATCACCGACATGGTCGAGGGCTGCGCCGAACGCTCCATCGAGCTCTGTCTGTTCACGGGTCCGCGCGGCAGCTGGGACACCGGCGCCTCGTTCCGCACCGATTCGGGCGGGGCCGGGCTGCGCGCCCGCGGCCACGACGCCCTGGCCGGCTGCGTCGAGGACGCGCTGCGCGCCTGCGAACTCGGGGTGAAGTGCCTGCTGGTGGCGGACGAGGGAGTGCTGTGGACGCTGCACCGGCTGCGTGAGCAGGGCGTGCTGCCCGCCGACACGACGTTCAAGGTGTCCGCCCTGGTCGGCCCGGTGAACCCCGCGTCGTTCGCCGTGTACGAGCAGCTGGGCGCCGACTCGGTGAACATCCCGTCCGACCTGACGCTCGCTCACTTCACCGAGATCCGGCGTGCGTCGGCGGCCCCGATGGACCTGTACATCGAGGCCCCGGACGATCTCGGCGGATACGTGCGGATGTACGAGGCGGCCGAGCTGATCCGGCGCGGCGCCCCGCTCTACCTCAAGTTCGGCCTGTCCAAGGCGCCCGGGATCTACCCGTACGGTGCCCATCTGCGCGATGTCGCCCTGGAGACGGCCCGCGAGCGGGTCCGGCGCGGCCGGCTGGTCCTGGATCTGCTGGCCCGGCACGGCGCCGACGGGAACATGTCGCCGCTGGGCTCCCGGCTGCCGGGCACCCTGCGCCGCTTCCCGACGCGCTGATCCACCGCCGGGCGGGTGCGTCGTCCGGACCCGCCCGGCATCCCCGGCGCCCGGGGCTCAGCCCGCGAAGGCCGTGCCGGGCAGGCCCCGGCCCACGTCCGGCAGGACCAGCAGCGAACCCGAGAGCGGGTGCGGTGCGCCGAGGCCGGTGCGGGCGGTCGAGATGTAGAGGTCGCGCAGGTCCCGGCCGCCGAAGGCGCAGGCCGTCGGGCGTCGCACCGGCAGTCCGACGACGCGGTCCAGCCGGCCGTCGGCCGTGTAGCGGCGCAGCGCGGCGCCGTCCCAGAGGGCCACCCAGACAGCGCCCTCCGCGTCCACCGTCAGACCGTCGGGGTAGCCCGCGCCCTCCTCCACGGTCGCGAACGGGCGGCGTCCGCTGACCTGGTGGCCGTCCACGTCGAAGACGTCGATCCGGCGGGTCGGGGTGTCGATGTAGTACATCAGCCGGCCGTCCGGGCTCCATCCGGTGCCGTTGCTGCACGCCACCCATGGCAACACCCGGGTGGCCGTGCCGTCGGGGGCGACCCGGGTGAGGCTGCCGCCGGTCTCCGACTCGTCGTAGCGCATGGTGCCGGCCCAGAGCGCCCCGTCCGGCGCCACCGCGGCGTCGTTCCCGCGCCGTCCCGGTTCGGCGTCGTGCACGAGCCAGCGGAAGGCGCCGTCCGCGTCGTAGAGCCCGATCCCGTCGCGCAGATTGACGACGAGGCCGCCGCCGGCCCGTGGCTTGGCCGCGCCGACGTGCTGTTCGGTGGCCATGACGGTACGCCGGCCGTCCGCGGGGTCGTAGGTGTGGATCCGGGCGGAGAGGATGTCGACCCAGATCAGCCGCTCGGCGACCGGGTCCCAGGTCGGGCCCTCCCCGAGCGCGGCGTGCTCCCGTACGGCGACATCGAGGTGCGGTCGGCTCACTTCTCCCTCCGGTGGTGTCCCAGCCGGCCGGAGAGCGCCTGCGCGCCCTCGGCGGCGAGCGCGGCCAGTTCGGCCTCGCGCTCCTCGGTCCAGCGGATCATGGGTACGGAGACGGAGAGCGCGGCGACGACCCGGCCGGACCGGTCCCGTACGGGCGCGGCGACGCAGCTCACATCGGGGTTGGACTCCCGGTGCTCGACCGCGATGCCCCGTTCCCGTACGGAGGCGAGCGCCGCCCGCAGGGTTCCTTCGTCGGTGATGCTGTCGGGGGTCATCCCGGTGAGTTCGAGCCCGTCGAGGCGGGCGTCCAGCTCCCGCTCGGGGAGGGCCGCGAGGAGCATCTTGCCGACCGACGTGCAGTGGGCGGGCAGCTTGCGGCCGGCGGCCGACACCATGCGGACCGCGTGGGTGGAGTCCACCTTGGCGATGTAGATGACGTCGGTGCCCTCCAGGATCGCCACATGGACGGTCTCGCCGCAGGTCTCCGCGACCTGCCGCGCCACCTGCTGCCCCTCGGCCGCGAGGTCGAGCTGTTCGGCGTACCGGCTGCCCAGCTGGTAGGTGCGGACACCGAGCCGGTAGCGGCCGGGCTGGTCGGGGATGGTGACCAGGTACGAGCGGGCGGCGAGCGTGGTCAGCAGCTCATGGACGGTGGTGCGCGGAAGCTGGAGCTTGCGGGTCACCTCGGGCGCGGAGAGCGTACCGTCGCCGTGGAGGAAGAGTTCGAGTACGTCCAGCGCCCGGGTCACCGCGGGGACGAGTCGCCCCATGGTCGTGCACCACCCTCTCGTGTTCGACATTCCGGCCAGTGACCGGCATCACGAACACAGGCTAAGCGCGGCGCACTTGCCGGGGCAATGACGAGGTGATGTGCGGCACCCAGGGCGGTGGCGGACGAGGCGCTTTTGCCCCGGTATGGACGGGAATGATCGCCACATGGCACCGCCGCGCAGGCCCCCGCGCGCACGGTTCGGGCGCGCCTGCCGGTTCGGCGGGGGCGCGCAGGGTATTCGCTGTTCCATGTCTTCACCGAGCTTCTCTTCACCTCTGCCGCGGCCCGCCGGGCTGCGGGGCGCCCTTCAGCGGAGCGACCTGGCCGTGTTCCAGAACCTGGCGGAGCGGCACTGGCCGGCCGCAGGCCCTGTGCTGCCGCGGCTCAGCCGCAGCGCGAATCACGGGCTGCTGTGGGTCGGCGCGGCAGCCGGCATCGCCGCGTTCGGCGGCAGCGCCCGGGCACGGCGGGCCGCGCTGCGCGGAATCGCCTCGCTGGCGGTGGCCTCGGCCGCGATCAACACGGTCGGCAAGGGCGCGGTGCGCCGTGAGCGGCCGATACTGGATGCCGTTCCGGTCATACGGCAGCTGAAGCGCCAGCCCGTCACCACGTCCTTCCCCTCGGGGCACGCCGCTTCGGCTGCCGCGTTCGCCACCGGGGTGGCACTGGAGTCCAAGGGGTGGGGTGCGGTCGTCGCGCCCGTCGCGCTGTCGGTGGCCGCCTCCCGCGTCTACACCGGCGTGCACTACCCGAGCGATGTGCTGGCCGGTGCCGCGCTCGGGATAGGGGCGGCGTTCGCCCTGCGCGGCCTCGTACCGACCCGGGGCCAGCTGCCCGCACCGGGCAGGCCGCCCGCCGACGCGCCCGCGCTGCCGGACGGGCAGGGCCTGGTCGTCGTCGTCAACCAGGAGTCGGGTACCGCCACGGCGACGGCGTCGCTGGTGCGGGACGCACTGCCGCACGCGGACGTGGTGGAGTGCCCGCCGTCGGAGCTCTCGGCCGCACTGGAGAAGGCGGCCGGCCGCGGCAGAGCACTGGGGGTGTGCGGGGGCGACGGTACGGTCAACCGGGCGGCGGCGGTGGCTGCCGTGCACGGGCTGCCGCTCGCCGTGTTCCCCGGCGGGACGCTGAACCACTTCGCGTACGACCTGGGCATAGAGACGGTAGCGGACGTCTGCTCCGCCCTCGCCGACGGAAGCGCGGTGCGCGTGGACCTGGGCCGGTTCCGGCCCGGCCCGGACGGACCCGGCGGCGCCCACGGGTACTTCCTCAACGCCTTCAGCCTGGGCGTCTACCCGGAACTGGTGCGGACCCGCGAGCGCTGGGCGCCACGGATCGGCGGCTGGCCGGCCGGTGTCCTCGCGGCGGCCGAGGCCTTGCGCGGCCAGCGTCCGCTGGAGGCCGAACTGCAGGGCCGCAGACGGCCCCTGTGGCTGCTGTTCGTCGGCAACGGCCTGTTCCAGCGGGTCGGCCCGGCGCCCGGCCGGCGGCACAATCTCGCGGACGGGCTGCTGGACGTACGCGTCGTGCACGGTGGCCGGACGCCCGGGCTCAGGCTGCTGGCGGCCGCCGTAGCCGGCCCCCTGACCCGCTCCCCCATTCATGCGGCGGAACGGCGCCGGCGTATCCGCGTCTCCGGCCTGAAGCCCGGAACCCCGTACGCGTACGACGGCGAAGTGGCGCACAGCACGGGCGACCTGATGATCGACAAGCTGCCGGAGGCGCTGACGGTCTACTGCCCGCGACCGGTGTGAGACCGGCCCGATCCGGGTGAGCGAGGGGCGGCCGACGCCGAGTCGGCCGCCCTTTTCGCGTCGGCCCACTTCCCGAGCTGTCCAGATAGCAAGATACCCATCTCATCATTCGGCATCAGGGCCTACGGTGACCGTACCGATCAGCGCTTCGCGGCCCGCGCTTCGCGGTTCGCTCCCGAGAGAGGATGCACGGTCATGCCGAAGGAGACCGCCGTCTACACCCACGGCCACCACGAGTCGGTGCTGCGTTCGCACCGCTGGCGCACCGCCGCCAACTCCGCGGCCTACCTCATCGGTGAACTCCGCTCCGGCATGAGCGTGCTGGACGTCGGCTGCGGGCCCGGCACCATCACCGCCGACCTGGCCGCACTGGTCGCCCCGGGCCGGGTGACCGCGGTCGACACCACCCGGGAGATCCTCGCCCAGGCGGCCGACGCCGCATCCGAACGCGGCCTGGACAACGTCGAGTTCGCCGTAGCCGATGTGCACGCCCTGGACTTTCCCGACGACTCCTTCGACGTGGTCCACGCCCACCAGGTGCTCCAGCACGTCGGCGACCCCGTGCAGGCACTGCGTGAGATGCGGCGGGTCTGCCGTCCCGGCGGCATCGTCGCGGCCCGCGACAGCGACTACGCGGCCATGAGCTGGTTCCCCGAGTCGCCGGTGATGGACGGCTGGCTGGAGCTGTACCGCCGGGTGGCACGGGCCAACGGGGGCGAGCCGGACGCGGGCCGCCGGCTGCTCTCCTGGGCCCGCGAAGCGGGCTTCACCGACATCACGCCGACGGCCGCCTCCTGGTGCTTCGCCACCCCGGAGAGCCGGGAGTGGTGGAGCGGCCTGTGGGCGGACCGCACGGTCGGCTCGGTCTACGCGAAGCTGGCGGTCGAGGGCGGGCACGCCACGGCCGAAGAACTCGACGCGATCTCCACGGCGTGGCGCACCTGGGGCGAGCAGGGCGACGGCTGGTTCATGGTCCCGCACGGCGAGATCCTCTGCCGGGTTTGACCTCCGCCGCCCGGGGGCCGGCACCGACGCCGGCTCCCGGAT
>NZ_RDBK01000060.1 GCF_008042275.1 Streptomyces sp. OR43
CTGGCGGCGGAGTGTTCCGGGTGCCGGTGGTCGTGGAAGCGATCCTGGAGCGGGTCACGAACATCGCGATGAGCGGGACGGACATCGCGTCGGTGAACGAGTTCGAGGACGTCGCCTCGGACCCGTCCCACGCCCCGACGGCGATCCGCCCGTTCGCGTCTGCCTGACCGGTCCGGGCCTGCGGCCCCGGTTCCCGTTCGACGGGGGCTGGGGCCGCATCGTTGTGTCCTCAATCGCCGGACGGGCTGAAAGGTGTCCTCAGTTGCCGGACGGGCTGGAAGGATGTCCTCAATCGCCGGACKGGCTGGGGTTGGACGGGCGGAGGAACTGGATTTGCCGCCGTGGACCGGGGGGTGCCACCGCCGGAAGGACTGGGTTGCCACCGGGGACGGGCTCGGATTGCCACCGCCGGACGGTTCGGCTTGCGCTGCCGGGCGGCTGGGACTGCCTGCCGGGCGGGCCGGATCCATCCTGCGGACGCCCGGCAAAATCAAGCCCGTCCGGCGATTGAGGACATCCTTCCAGCCCGTCCGGCAACTGAGGACACCTTTCAGCCCGTCCGGCGATTGAGGACACAACGATGCGGCCCCAGCCCCCGTCGAACGGGAACCGGGGCCGCAGGCCCGGACCGGTCAGGCAGACGCGAACGGGCGGATCGCCGTCGGGGCGTGGGACGGGTCCGAGGCGACGTCCTCGAACTCGTTCACCGACGCGATGTCCGTCCCGCTCATCGCGATGTTCGTGACCCGCTCCAGGATCGCTTCCACGACCACCGGCACCCGGAACTCCGCCGCC
>NZ_RDBK01000061.1 GCF_008042275.1 Streptomyces sp. OR43
GCTGAAGGCTCTGCGTACGGCGTCCGCCCACCGGGCCCTCCGGCATGGCCGGGTGCAGCCGCTGAAGGCTCTGCGTACGGCGTCCGCCCACCGGGCCCTCCGGCATGGCCGGGTGCAGCCCCAGCAGCACGATCCCGCCCACGATCGCCGCGAGTCCCGCCGCCCGCCATGCCCCGAAGAGCGACTACCTCTCGCCCCGGCTGCTGCTGGACCTGATGCGGGTGCGCAGTTGGCTGGCCGGCATCGGACTCATGGTCTGCGGCATGGTGCTGGGCGCGCTGGCGCTGGGCAAGGGCGAGGTCTCCGTCGTCGAACCGCTCCTGGCCACCAATCTGCTCTTCGCGATGGCCCTGTCCCGTCACCGCACCGGTCAGCGGCTGGGCCGGCAGGGCTGGGCGGGGCTCTGGCTGCTGGCCGGCGGGGTCGCCGCGTTCCTCGTGGCGGGCGAGCCGACGGGCGGGCAGGCGGTGTCGAATCCGCTGCGGCACTGGCTGGTGATCGGCGTGGTGGTGGGCCTGGCCCTGCTGCTGACCGCGTTCGCCAAGCGCGCGCGGTCGGGGGTGTCGCCCGCGCTGCTCGCGGTGGCGGCGGGACTGCTGTACGGACTCCAGGACGCCCTGACCCGGGTCAGCGGGCAGCGCCTCTCGGACGGCGGCTGGGCGGCGCTCGTCACCGGCTGGCAGCCGTACGCCGTGCTGGTCCTGGGGGTGACGGGGCTGATCCTCGTACAGAGC
>NZ_RDBK01000062.1 GCF_008042275.1 Streptomyces sp. OR43
CAGCAGGTCGGCATGGACACCGGGCTGCGCACCACGCTGCGCCACCTCAAGTCCCGCAAGCTGTACGGGCGCACCGCCGCGGACATCCCCCAGGTGCGCTCGGTCCTCGCCGGGGTCCATGCCGACCTGCTGCTCTGCGAGGCGTTCTCCACCGTCGCCGCCCGGGCCATCCATCTGGTGCCTGCCGAGACGGGAATCTACGCGCAGGCCGTCAAGTTCTTCGTGTCCAAGGTGCTGATGGACGCGATGCACCGTCTTTCGACGCTGCTCGGGGCGCACTTCTACATGCGCGAGGGCGACAACGCGATCTTCCAGAAGCTGCTGCGCGACATCCAGCCGGCCGGCTTCGGACACGCCGCGCGTGCTGCCTGCCAGGTCTCCCTGCTGCCCCAGCTCCCCCTGCTCGCCAAGCGTTCGTGGCGGGACGGCCCGGCCGCGCCCGCGGACCTCTTCCGGCTCGACGCCGACCTGCCGGGCATCCCCTTCGACCGGCTGACCGTCAGCGCCGGTGGACGTGAGCGGCTCAGCCGCTCACTCGCCCCGGGTCTCGACGCGATCACCGGGCCGGATCACGAGCGGCGCGAGATCCATCGCGTCGGACAGCAGCTGACCGCGGAGCTCGCCCTGCTCGCCGAGGAGTGCGCCGCGATCCCGGCCAGTGAGCTGTCCGTCGCGGCCAGCTCCGCCGGCTACGACCTCACTCACCGGTACGTCAACGTTCTGGTG
>NZ_RDBK01000063.1 GCF_008042275.1 Streptomyces sp. OR43
CGGTCATCAGCCGGGAGCTCCGCGAGCGCCTGCTGTCCCGGTTCGGCCTCGTGACCCGGGACCGTACCGCGGAGCAGATCACCCGCGATCGCTGGACCGGCCGCGCCGTCGACCTCGCCGCATACCTTGCGCACCTCCCCAGGCAGCGGGCCGCGGGCGGGCAGCGGCGCGCCCGCCGGGATGATGCGGGTCGGGGTGAGCGGGCGGTCGGTCACGGGGTGACCTCCTGGTCGAGGAGTGCGCGCATCCGCTGGGCTCGGGCCTGGCCGATGCGCATCCCTGTCTGGAGTGCGCGCAGCCCGGCGGGCCGTCCGTGGCGGGCGCGGTGGTCGGCGTCGATGAGGCGTGCAGCGGGCAGGAGCGCTCGGTCTGCATCCGCATCCGTGACGTCCTCGCAGTCCGCATCCGGGCCGTCGTCGGGCGACTCCCCTGCGTCGTTGCCGTCCCACGTGGCGTGGACGGCGAACAGGTTCTGAGCTGCGGCGGATGCGCTGTTGAGTGCGCGCGGGTGCGCGGATGCACTGGCGCGGAGCCCGATGGAGACCTGTGTCTCGGACACGATCACGCCGTGGTCGAGGAGGACCTGGCGCAGTTCGTCCGGCCCGAGGCTGGGGTGCGCACTCGCCGCGGTGACGACTGCGTCGAGCGGCTGCATCTGGCGCAGCTGCTCGTACGCCACAACGGGGGCCGACCGGGGCGGTGAGGCGGGCTCGCGCATCTCCCACGGAGAGGGCAGGTCGAGGGTGGGGAGTGCGGTGGAGTGCAGTCGGGCGGAGAGGAGTTGCAGGAGCGCGCGCCGCTGCTGCGGGTGCGCTCCGACCTGAGCGCGGCCGACCGCACGGGAGAGGCGGCGTTCGAGGCGGGTGGTGTACCAGGCCCAGCCGGTGGGGCGGTGCGCAAGGTATGCGGCGAGGTCGACGGCGCGGCCGGTCCAGCGATCGCGGGTGATCTGCTCCGCGGTACGGTCCCGGGTCACGAGGCCGAACCGGGACAGCAGGCGCTCGCGGAGCTCCCGGCTGATGACCGCGGGCAGACCGGTGGACAGGGCCTCGGGCCGGGCGACGCGGATCTCCAGGCCCATGGCGAGGTGCCAGAGCAGGCCAGCCATGACGGGGCCGAAGAACGCGCGGACCAGCCCGCCGACGAGCCCGGACTCGGTGAACGCGGGAATGACCTGTACGCCGGTGATGCACCAGACGAGAACGCCGGGGACGCCGGTGGTGCCTGCCGCGGTGTCGGTGGCGGTGGCGGCCTTCGTGGCGCGGGCCATGGTGGCGCAGGCGAGGAGCGCGAGCTCCCCGGCGGCGAACATGACGGCCCGCTCGGTGCTGTCGGCCATGCCGAGGCGGTGCTCGGCGAACCGCCAGGACGTGTCCGCGCTGTAGGCGGTGCACACCATCGCGCCGAGGCCGGCCACGAGGATCGAGCCGGGCGGGAGGGCGAGGCGGCGCGCGGCGCGGGCGGCGGCCCACGCGGTGGCGATGAGGGTGGTGAGGGCGGCCGCGGTGATGCCGGCGGTCGGCCACGGGTGGGCGACCGCCCAGGTGATGAGCTGGTCTGTGGTCACGCTGCTGCTCCGGGTGGGCGCGGGTGGCCGGGCCTGCGATGGGGGCGCAGGCCCGGTGACGGGGTGGTGTCAGCCGTTGCGGCGGCTGGCGGCGCTCACCGGGTGCCGCCTGCCTCGTTGCCGTGGATGCGGGCATTGGCCAGGGCGGTGCGGGCGCCGGACTTGGAACGGCAGGCGTAGTCCGCGCGGGCCTGGCGGTGGAGCTCGGCGACCCGCTCGGTCGGGGTGGCGCGGCGGCCGGCGCGGCCGCGGAGGAGGAGCGCGTACTCGCCGCGGCTGATGTCGCGGTCGTCGACCTGCGGCATGTGGCGAAGGAGCTCCTGCTCGGCGGCGTTCGTCTCGGGGGTGTCGAAGCCGTGCTGCTCGGTGGCGAACCGAAGGGCGAGGGCGAGGCGGGTGACCTCGCGCATGGCGAGGCTGGGGCGCTCGGTGCTGAGGCGGGTCGCGATGCGGAGGAGCAGGGTTCGGGTGGTGGTGTCGGGCTCGGTCTGGGCCCTGCGGAGCCCTTCGTCGGGCTGGGTGCGGTCGGTAGGCTCGGACATGGTCATACCTCCTGGTGACACAGGGGGATGGCTGGCCCCGGCCAGAGTTCGTACCTCTGACCGGGGCCGTGGTGCATCTGACAGGAACGACCGTAGCACTTATTTGCGCTGACGCTAATAAGTTGTGAGAGGATGACGCTATGTCCAGCTCCCCACGGGAGGAAGCGCGCGACCAGGAGGCGCCGAAGTTGGTGACGATCCCCCAAATCCCCGAGCTCCTGGAAGCTGCCGGCCTGAAGAGGGTCGGGGCGGCGCGCATCCGTCAGCTGGCTCAGAACGAGGACTGGCCTAAGCCGGTCTTCGAGGACGGGCGTACGCGGATCTTCGAGTGGAGCGCCATCGAGCGGTTCTTCCGTACGCGGCCCATCCGGCAAGGGGAGCGGAACGACCTGAAGCCCTCGCAGGAGGAAGCGTCAGATGGCCGGCGCCAGCAAGAGGGGCTGGCCGAGTAGCGTTGGATGGTCGAGCCCTCACCCTCCTGTCAGTGGGTGGGGGCTTCGTGCTGCCTGGCCTTCGGTCGTACACTCGAACATGTGTCCGAAGATTTCTCGAGGGTTGAGCAGCTCCAGTTCCTGGTCCGCGTCCGGGAGCAGGACCTGGTCCGGGCCCGCGACTGGCTCGCCGCTGAGGAGCGGCGCTTGGCGGAGCTCGCCGCGCGCCGGCCCCCGCCCCCGCCGCCGGCCTTCGTGGTTGAGCAGGGCATCGGCGTCGGCCGCCGGACCGTCGCTGTGCACCAGGGCTGGTGCACGATGGCCGGATCCCGGACGAAGGCGATCCCACGGGACCAGGTGCTGCGCCTGCTCGCTGAGGACGGGCGGCTCGCCTGCCAGCAGTGCCGGCCGGACACCGAGCTCGGCGTGCTGTGACCGCCCGGCCGACGCACGATGGAGACATGCGCTCCGCACCGATCGTCGTGCACCAGCCATCACCGACCGGCGGCCGCCGCGTCACCGCGTACGGACACATCCTCGGCCTGGCCCACGACGACCACGACCTGATCGAGTTCCTCCGCCGAGCCGGACTCCCGGACTCGGAGACATTGATCGACGACCCGCGGTGGGTCGAGTGGCGAGGCGGCCGCGCCCACATCTGGGACGCGGCCTGATTGCTGCTCTGTCAGGCCCGCGGGCTCTTTGCCAGGCGGCCGAGCATCCAGCCCTGAACCTCGCTCAGGCGGACACGAAATGCTGCGCCGTGCGGCGGCAACATGTTGGTGTCATGCACGTACCTGGCTTGGCTGAGGAGCAGGTAGTCCTCGTGATCGAGCGCTGCTCCCTCCTGTGCGAAGTCGTCGGCGAACTCCGCCAAGTCGATCCCTTGCAGGTGAGTGATGTTGCCGTCGAGCCATTGGACGCGTGGCGCAATCCGGCCTGTGATCATTGCGCCGCCGACAATGATGGTGATGTCGAAAAACGTTCCGGTCAGGTTGACGCGCTTGATAAGGCGTTCGAGCAGCTGGTCGGCCATGGTTGCACCTCTCGTGGTGGGTCAAGTGGGCTGATGGCAGGGTGACATGAGCCACCGACAACGGGTGCCGCTCGCCAGAGGCAGGGCTCAAAGGCGCATCAGGTCGGCGCCTGGGTCCAGGTGCGGCCGCAGTTGGTGCAGTGGACGGTGGGTGCGGTGCCGGCTCCGCCGTGGAGGTCGAGGGGGCCGTCGCAGATCGGGCACTGGATGTCGAGGCGGGCCTGGTTGTCGCCGATGTCGAGGGCGCGCTCGACCAGGCGGGCGGACATCGCGGCGACGACGTCGATGCGGTGCTGTTCGTCGGCGGTGAGGGGGCGCCAGGGGCCGCGTACGCCTTGGGTGCGGGCGAGGAGCCAGAGGGCGGCGAGGGGGGCGGTGCGCTGGCCGGTGTAGCGCCACCGCCTCGGGTCCTTGGACTGGCGGAGGGCGAGCTGGTTGCGGCGGCGGTCGTCTGCTTCGGCGGTGCGGCGGGCGCGGGGATCGTC
>NZ_RDBK01000064.1 GCF_008042275.1 Streptomyces sp. OR43
CCCCCGTACCGCCGCCGGGAACGCGACGTGAGCGCCCCGCCCGCGCCCCGCCTCGGCTACGCCCCGTGGGGCGAGGACCTCGCCGAGCTGACCGCGGCCGGCCGGGCCGCCGAGGACGCGGGCGCCGACACCCTGTGGGCCTCGGAACTCCACCGCAGCGCCACCGTCACCGCCGCCGCGCTGGCCGCTGCCACCTCCACCGCCCGCATCGGCACCGCCGTCGCACTCGCCTTCACCCGCTCCCCCATGATCTGCGCACTGGAGGTCATGGACCTCGACGAACTCTCCGGCGGCCGTGCCGTACTGGGCCTCGGCACGGGCGTGCGCAGGCTCAACGAGGAATGGCACGGCGTCCCGTTCGACCACCCGGCACAGCGGCTGCGCGAAACCGTCGACTGCGTACGGACGTTCATCGCCCGCTGCGCGGACGGGGAGCCCTTCGAGGCAGGCGGCCCGCTCGCCTCACTCCGGGTGCGCGGCTACCGCCGGCCCCGCCCCGTACGCACCCGTGTCCCGGTCCACCTGGCAGCCGCCGGCCCGTTGACCTTCCGGCTGGCGGGCGAGGTCGCCGACGGCTGGATCGGGCACGAACTGGGTTCCCGCGAGCATCTGCGGGACACCGTGCTGCCCGCCCTGCACACCGGACTGACCGCCGCGGGCCGCAGGCCGGAGGACCTGGAGGTAGTGGCGTCGGTGTGCGTCTCGGTCCATCCCGACCCCGCCGAGGCCCTGCGCCGCGCCGCCGGCAACGTGGGCTTCTACGCCTCGGTCCGCACCTACGCACCGCTGTTCGCCGCGCACGGTCTGCGGGAGCCGCAGCGCCGGGTCGTGGAGGAGTTCCGCCGGCCGGGCGCCCGCGCGGGCGCGCTGGCCGCGGCCGTCGACCCGGCGATGACCCGCGCGCTGACCCTGTGCGGAACCAGCGACCAGGTCGCCGAGCTCCTCAACGGCTACGCGGGTCTTGCGGACAGCCTCAAACTCACCGTGCCCGTCCATGGCCTGACGGGCCATGAGATCCGCGAGTCCCAGAAACACGTCCTCGACCTCATCCGGGAGCTGCGCCCATGACCACCGCCCCCTCCCCCGYCCGACGCCCCCTGGAGGACGTCCGGGTGATCGCCGTGGAGCAGTACGGCGCCGGACCGTTCGGTACCTGGCACCTGGCGGAACTGGGCGCCGAGATCATCAAGATCGAGGAACCCCACTCCGGCGGCGACGTCGGACGCTACGTCCCGCCGTACCAGGACGGCGAGGACTCGCTGTTCTTCGAGACCTTCAACCGCGGCAAGCGCAGCGTCCGCCTCGACCTCGCCAACCCGGCGGGCCGGGAGGTCTTCGAGGACCTGGTACGCAACAGCGACGCCGTCTACTCCAATCTGCGCGGTGACGTCCCGGCCCGGATCGGCATCACGTACGCCGATCTGCGCCACCTCAACCCGGCCGTGGTCTGCTGTTCGCTCAGCGGTTTCGGGCTGACCGGGCCGCGGTCGGCCCAGCCCGGTTACGACTACGTCCTGCAGGGCCTGGCCGGCTGGATGGACCTGACCGGCGAGCCCGGCGGTCCGCCCGCCAAGTCCGGCCTGTCGCTGGTGGACTACTCCGGCGGTTTCGTCGCCGCGCTCTCGCTGCTCGCCGGGTTGCACGCCGCCCGACGCGACGGCGTGGGCTGCGACTGCGACGTCTCCCTGTACGACACGGCCGTCTCCATGCTGACGTACCCGGCGACGTGGCACCTGAGCGCCGGCTACGAGCCCCGGCGCACCCGGCACTCGGCCCACCCGTCGCTGGTGCCCTTCCAGGCCTTCGAGGCGTCGGACGGCTGGCTGGTGGTCGGCTGCGCGAAGGAGAAGTTCTGGCAGCGGCTCGCCACGGTGATCGGCCATCCCGAATGGGCCGAACCGGGCCACGCCTACGCCGACTTCGCGGGCCGCGGGGAACACCGCGACGCCCTCGTACCCGAGCTGGAGGCGATCTTCGCGACCCGGACCGTGGCCGCCTGGCTGGAGATCCTCACCCCGGCGAAGGTGCCGTGCGGGCCGGTGCACACCGTGCCGCAGGCTCTCGCCGACCCGCACACCGCAGCGCGCGGCCTGCTGGTGGAGAGCGACCACCCCCGCTACGGCACCGTGCGCTCCGTGGCCAGCCCCGTCCGGGTCGGCGAACGCCTCCCCGGCAAGGCGCCCCGGGCCCCTCAGCGCGGCGAACACACCGACACCGTCCTGCACGACCTGCTCGGCTACGACGCCGACCGGGCGGCGGGCCTGCGCGCGAAAGGGGCCTTCGGTGACTGACACCCAGCGGCCGCCCGCCGTCCCGGCCGCGGCGGAACCGGCCACCGCCGAGGCGACCGGGCCGGCGCACCCGCACCCGCACCCGCACGATGCTCACGAGTCCGGGCACGGCCACCCCCACACGCACCCCGACGAAACGGCACGCGAGCCCGCGGCCGTTCAACTCGCCCGCTGGGCCGTGGCACTGACACCGGCGAAGATCCCCAGCGTGATCCGCCGCGTCCTGTGCCGCCAACTGCTCGACGGCCTCGGCTGTGTACTCGCCGCGGCACGCGACGGGCAGGCCGCACCCGCACTGACCGTCGCCGCCGCGCTCGGCGGCCCGCCGGAGGCCGTGGTCCCGGGCCTGGCCGCACCGGTCGGGGCACCCGCGGCGGCGCTCGCGCTGGGCGCGCTCGTGCACGCCCTGGACTGCGACGACACCCACCCAGGGGCGCTCGTGCACGCCACGGCCTCCGTGCTGCCGGCGCTGTTCGCCTCGGCCGCGGCGGCCCGCGCGGACGGTCCCGCCCTGCTGACCGCCGCCGCGGCCGGCTACGAGACCGCGCTGCGGGTCGGACTCGGCGCCCCCTACCGCTTCCACGCCCGGGGCGTGCATGCCACCCAGGTCGCTGCCGTCTTCGCCGCGGCCGTCACCGCCTCGGTCCTTCAGGGCCGGTCCGCCGGGGTGACCGCCCACGCGCTGGGCATCGCCGGCAGCAGCGCGGGCGGACTGCTGGAGTTCCTGGACTCGGGCAGCGACACCAAATCCCTGCACCCGGGGCTCGCCGCGCACGCCGGGCTCCTCGCCGCGCGCCTGGCCGCGGCCGGCGCCGAGGGTCCGGCGACCGTCCTCGAAGGACGCAACGGGGTCTACGCGGCCCTGGCCGGCCACACCGTCACCGCCGAGGAGGTCGTGGGCGATCTGGGCGAGATGTGGCACGTCAGCGCGGTGCAGAGCAAGCTCCACCCGTGCTGCCACCTGCTGCACCGCACCCTCGACGCGGCGGCCGTGCTGCGCACCCGGCTGATCCCGTACGGCGGCACGGCGGCGCTCGCCTCGGTCGTCGCGGAGGTCCCCCCGGGCACCGAGCCCGTGGTCTGCGTGCCGTGCGAGCACCGCGTCGCGCCGCGCACCGCCTACGAGGCCAAGTTCTCGCTGCCGTTCAGCACCGCGCTGATGCTGTGCGACGGCGCGCTGTCCCTCGGCAGTTACCGTGCCGACGCCCTGCTCCGGCCGGACGTGACGGCGCTCGCCGCCCGCGTCACCCACGAGGTCCGCGCGTACGAGGGCCCCGACGCCGAGGCACCCGGTGTGCTGCGGGCGCTGCTGCACGACGGGACGGCTCTGGACGTCCGGATCGAGGGCGGCCCGGTACGGCCGCCGGACACCGCACGTGTCGTCGCCGGGTTCCACGCCAACGCGGGCGGCGAGACCGCCCTCACCCGTGAACTCGCCGAACGCGTCCTGCGCCTGGACCGCGAGGACGGCATCGACGCCGTGCTCGCCCTCGCCTCGGCGGTCCTCGCCGCCCCTCCCGTCGCGTGACCCGCCCTCGCCTCGGCGGTCTCGCCGCCCGCGTTGGCGTGGAACCCGGCGACGACACGTGCGGTGTCCGGCGGCCGTACCGGGCCGCCCTCGATCCGGACGTCCAGAGCCGTCCCGTCGTGCAGCAGCGCCCGCAGCACACCGGGTGCCTCGGCGTCGGGGCCCTCGTACGCGCGGACCTCGTGGGTGACGC
>NZ_RDBK01000065.1 GCF_008042275.1 Streptomyces sp. OR43
CCACCGCGTTCCGTGCCGGGAGGCCCGGCGCGGTCGTCCGTACGAAGGCAGGAACCAGCTGACGAGCAGCCCGCCCAGCTCAAGGCGGCCCTCAACAACTTCCTCACCACGGACGTCATCCGCCTCAAGGGCGGTAAGACGGAGACCGTGGTCAGGAGCGAGAAGGGCATCAGGACCGCGAAGGCGCTCATCCAGGCGATCGACGACGCCCAGATGGGCCAGTACAAGGAGTACAAGAACTACCCGGGCTCGAGGAATGCTGATGACCCCTGACACGGCTCCAGACATGGCCCCGGACGTGCGGCTGGTGAAGGACCTCGTGGCCGGGATCCCCGCCTTCGAGGACCTCTACGAGACGCATGTGTTCAACCAGGACGGGGTGCTGCCCCACGTCTTCTTCTGGGACGTCACCCAGGAGACGGTGCAGTCCTACCTCGGCCTCGACGCGGACGCGCCGGACTGGCGGAGCACCCTGCGGTTCCTGGAGGAACAGAGCGCACGGGACGTACCCGAGATCGACGAGGTCGTGGTGACGTCGTTCCTGGAGTACCTGCCGTTTCCCGGGAAGCCGGGGCACGAGATCGTCGGCGAGTTGGGGCCCGTGATGGCGGCGAAGTTCGCGCAGGTACGTCCGGCAGGATGACGCGGACGAAACGGGCCGCCCTCCCGGTCGGGGAGAGCGGCCCGGTGTGTCATCCGTCCGGCTCGTCGGCCTGCCCGCCTACAGCAGGTTGTAGATCTGGAAGCCGTGGCCGATCTTGGCCGGGCTCCCGAACACGCTGCCGGCGTTGCCCGTGCCGGAGTACCGGAACAGGTCACCGTTCGGCTTGCGCGCGATCAGGTCCGCCACGCCGTCCGCGTTGAGGTCGCCGACCGACAGCAGACGGTCGTACGTGTTCCAGCCGGCGCCGATCCGCGTGCGGGTCGCGAACGGCACCTTGTAGTCGCCGGTGCCCTTGTACAGCCACAGCACGCCGGACGTGTCCCGGGCGACGATGTCGGGCTTGTCGTCGCCCGTCAGGTCGCCCTGGCCGGCGAGCTGGGTGTACTGGCCCCAGCCGCCGCCGATCCGCATGCGCGGGGTGAGGGTGCCGTCGGCGTAGCCGAGGTAGCCCCAGAGCACGCCGGCCTTGTCCAGGCCGATGAGGTCGGCCTCCGGGGCTCCGCCGATGCTGCCGGGGGAGAGGACCGTGGGGTAGATGTTCCACCCCGTGCCGACCTGATTGCTGTGGTACTCGAGGTCGTCGTCGACCCAGCTGTAGGTCAGCTTCCCGTCCTTGTAGACATTCCAGGTGTGGTCGCTCCACCCGTCCTTGTCGTTGTCGACGTCGATCGAGTCGGCGAAGGCGTCGAAGCCGGATGTCACGTACTCCCGGGGCTTGAAGCCGCCCTGGTCGTCCGTCCAGTACATGTACAGCTCGGTGGTCGTCTTGTGCACGCCCAGCATGGGGAAGCTGGGCGTCTCGACCGCTCCGTCGGCGGGTGCGGCCGAAGCCGCCCCCTGGGCCTTTCCGGCCTGCTGCTGCTCGGCACCGGCCGCGGCCCGTGCCCGCTGGGCCGCACCGGCGGGGTCGCCGGAGGCGAACGACGTACCGGCCGTGGCGGCCATGGCGACCGTGACGGCGACGGCGGCGAGAGCGCCGCGAACCGTACGGCGGCGTCGATTGCTGATCATGGAGAATCCCCCCTGGGATCTGCGCTGGTGCTCAACAGCACATGGTGCGTGCTGTCGTTGAACGAAAGCCTCTCACGGGGGTCTGACACTGTGCGCCGTGCTCACATGGGCGTTTCGGCGATACGCGGGTCACGGGCCGCCGCGTTGACAGCTCGCCGGACGCCTGTCTGTAATGGACGCGGTGCCACGTGACGCCGGCCAAGAGCAGTGGGCCGGCCGGTAGTCGGGTGAGCATCATTCTTTGAGGGGCCCGTGATGAGTTCATACTCCGCGCTCTGCATCTGAGCACCTGAGCACCTGACGTAGCGCAGCCGCGCGTTGCTGCTCGTCCTTCCCGCCGCTTTCTGCGCGGGTGGCGTGCTGTCCGTCCGCCGGGTCCGGTGGCGGCGCGTGCGAGGCCTGCGTCCTCGCCTGGCCATGGCGACCTCAGCGGCCCCATCGCATTCTCATGATCTTCCGGAGACAGAAATCCGTATGCCCACGCATGACAACGAAACGCCCGACGCATCGGCCGACGCCACGGTCATCGAGGAGTTCCGGGCCCACCGAGGGAAGGCCGGTGGCCCCTTCGAGGGCCGGGACCTGGTCCTGCTGACGACCACCTCCGCGGCGTCCGGAACCCCGCGGACCACCGTGCTCGACTACGTACGCCGGGGTGAATCGCTCCTGGTCGTCGCGTCCGGGTCCGGCGCGCCCAGTCACCCCGCCTGGTACCGCGATCTGCTCGCCCACCCGGTGGTGGGCGTGGAGATCGGCACCTGGAACCGCCAGATGCTGGCCGTCCCCGACCGGACCGCGCCCAGCGGGGAACCGCTCGGCCACGCCCTGCCCGCGTCGGCAGCCCGCGTTCCGCTGGTCGTCGTGCTGGAGGCCGCCGACCCCGAGGTGTGGGAGGGGCGGCCCCGCGAGGTCAGGACCCTCGCCGACAAGGTCATGGAGGTCCACACGTGGCTGCGCGGGCAGTTGCGGCAGGTGAAGGCGGAGACCGATGCGCACTTCGCCGCCCGCGCGGCCCACCAGGGGCCCGGCGAGCCGCCGGCTCCGGGGCTCGGGCTGCAGATCCGGCAGCGCTGCCTGGCGTTCTGCCAGGCCCTGGAGTTCCACCACACCAGCGAGGACGACCACCTTTTCCCGGGCATCGCGCGGTACCACCCGGAGCTGGGGGCCGTCTTCGACCGGCTGCGCGACGAGCACCGCGCCGTGGCCCGCATCCAGCGCGATCTGGCGGCCCTGCTGGCCGGTGTCGGCGTCGCCGACGCCGAGCGTTTCCGCGCCGAACTGGCCGCGATGTCGGATGAGTTGAACGCGCACTTCGACTACGAGGAGAAGGAGATCGTGCCCCTGCTGGCCGATGTCCCCTGGCCGCCCGCACCACCGCCCGCGGCGGAAGGAGGCGCGGCCGCCGGTACGGCGGAGTGACCTGACGGCGTGAGGCCGGCCGGGTCCGGTCACGGCCACCCGGTCCGGTCCGGCCGCCGACGGCGTCCCGCTATCCGAACCGCTCCACGGGCGTCCGCGCGCCCGCCCGGAATTCGGTCAGGGCGACCCCGATGTCGTACGCCGATCCGGCGAACAGCACGGACCGGTCGGCCGCCACGATGATGGTCCCGCCGCCGCGGACCTGGTGCACGACGGCCACCGCGTCGTCCTCGGGCAGCAGCACATGGCCGAGAGCGGCGTCGGGCGATATGCGGCGGTACAGCCCCTCGCCGAACTCGATGAGCTGTCGCTGCTCGGGCGTGGGCGGGGCGGACTCCGCAGCTGCCTCCCCGCTCGCCTCGCTCATCCCGCCACTCCGTCATCGTCGTGGACCGCCGCGAGCTCCGCGATCAGGGCCGCGTCCCGCATCCCCGGCAGGACGTACCCCTCGGCCTCGTCCCATGGGACGTCGAGGTCGTCCATGTGCACGCGCCACTCCGCGCCCAAAAGCGCCCGGCGCAACTCCGTGACGGAATCCAGCACATGGGCGATCACGGGCAGCAGGCGGCCGGGGTCGAACGGCATCTTGGTGGAGCCGGCGACGATCTCCAGCGGCTCGGATCCGGGCGTTTCGTACAGGTACAGGCTTTCCTCCTCCTCGTACGGGAAGGACGCCATGTGCGCGGCGACGACGCGCTCGACGGACGCGGACTCGGCGTCGGTCAGCGGCGTCGCGCGCCGCGCGTGGTAGTAGAGGGAGACGCTCATGGCGGGAGCGTACGACGCGGGTGTGACAACGCCGGCCGGGATCTACGCCCCGGGCGCGGTACGCCCCGGCCGGGCCCGGAGTTCGTCCCCGTCCCCGTCGTCAGCCCTGTCCTCAGCCTCGTCCCCTTCCTCGGACGCGCCGGGCAGGCCGGGCCTACCGGAGACGCCGGGCAGGAGGGCGAGGGCGGCCGAGACGAGCTCTCCCGACGCCCTCGGGTCGGCCCGGACCGCCCGGACCAGCACGTCCGCCTCCATCGGGGCCAGCCGGTGGCGCCGCGCGGGGTGGGCGTGCGTCGCCGCATAGGGGGCGGCCAGGATCTCGACGGGAGACAACGGGGTGCCGCACCGGCGCAGGAACACCGCGAGACCGTACTGGCTCACCAGCGCGCAGATCTCCTCGGCCTCGGCACGGTTGCCGTGACGGGCGTCGTGGGCCTCGTAACCTGCGCGACGGTCGGCCCGTCCGTCCACGCGAACGTCCACGTCCTCGCGGAACGGGCCCGCCGGGCCTTGACACCTGCGCGACGGTCGGCCCGTCCGTCCACGCGAACGTCCACGTCCTCGCGGAACGGGCCCGCCGGGCCTTGACACCTGCGCGACGGTCGGCCCGTCCGTCCACGCGAACGTCCACGTCCTCGCGGAACGGGCCCGCCGGGCCTCGACGGCCTCCCCGCGCCGGTGGCGGTCGAGGCCGAACCGTACGGTGAGCACACGGGCGAGTCGGCGAAGGCGCGTCGCGCGGTCGGTAGCCATGGGTGCCCGGTATCCGTCCGCGGGTGCCGCACACGTCCGCCACCCGGACGAACCGGGTGTGCCGGGGCCGAACGGGAGCAGAAGAGGAAGGGCAGTGCACGGCGTCCCCGCGGGCCTTCCCGCCGTCGTCCCCCACGAGGCACCCGACCGTGCCGACCCTCCTACGTCCCCGGAGCCCACCCGTGTTCACCAAGTTCAACGGCGCCCTCCCCGGCGCGCCGGTCCGGGCGCCCGGCCGGACCGGAACGCCACGGCGCTGGCCCGTCGCGCTTCGGCGGACGCCCGTCTCCCTGTGGAACGACGACCTCTCCGACTGGGCGGCGGCCCTCACGTACTACGCCATCCTCGCGCTGCTCCCCGCGCTGCTGGTGACGGTGTCCGTGATCGGGCTGACCGATCCGGGGGCCACGAAGGCGCTGATCGCCGACATCACGGCCTTCGCCCCGGCGGAGTCCGGCGCCGCGCTGCGGCAGCCGCTGGAGGCGGCCACCCAGCAGCGCACCGCGGTCTGGCTGCTGGTCGCGACCGGAACCCTCAGCGCGGTCTGGTCCGCGTCCAGCTACCTGGCCGTGTTCCGGCGGGCGCTGCACGCGATGCACGGGGTGCCCGACACCCGGCCCGCCCTGCGGAAGGCCCACATCATCGTCGCCTCCGCGATAGGGCTGCTGCTGCTCCTGATGACCAGCGCCTTCGCCCTCGTGCTGTCCGGGCCGCTGGCCCGCTGGCTCGGGCACCGCATGGGGCTCGCGCACCTGGGGGACGCGGTGTGGGCGGTACTGAAGTGGCCCGTGCTGCTCTGCCTGGTCGCCTGCCTGATCATGGTCCTCTTCCGGACCGGACCGGCGTCCGCGCGCGGTACGCGGCAGGGGCTGCCGGGCGGGGTGCTGGCGGCGCTGCTGTGGCTGGTGGCCTCGGCGGGATTCGCGCTGTACGCGACGTACATCGGGTCCTACAGCCGGCTGTACGGGTCACTCGCCGGGCTCGTGGTGTTCCTGATCTGGGTGTGGTTCACCAACCTGGCGCTGTTGACCGGTGCCCAGTTCAACGTCGAACTGGAGCGGGCGCGGCGCGGCGCAACGGAGAGCCCTGACCGGCCGGAGAGCCCTGACCGGCCTGACCGGCCGGACCGGCCGGACGAGCGCTGAGGGCTTGTCCCTTTGCCGGCTACGGTCTCCTCGGATGACGTCGACCGTCGATCCTCTCCCGGGTGACGTCCAAGTGGCCGTTGTGCCGGACCCGCGTGGCATTGGGGTCCGTCGTGGGCCCGTGGACCCACGCACCGGGCGGCGGCGCTCATTACGCTCGTGGTGACCAGGCGTGAGCCCCTCGCGACACCGCCCGACCGGCGGTGTGACGGGTGCGCTCACGTGCGCAGGGATCTCCACGCTCTACCTGACCAGCAGGGCGGCCACCTCTCATCCGGCATGGGCCGGGGTGAATCCGGGGTGCCCGGATTCTCTTCATGAGGTGACGTGTCGATGAGTGACGGATTCTTCTACTCGTACCACCTGGGCTGGAGCCGCCCCGACGCCGAGTCGCTGCTCAGCGATTTGGAGGCGGCGGGCGTGCGGCCCGGTCATCCGGTCACCCGGCGCATCACGCTGCTCGGGCCGGGGTCCCGGCCGTCCGTCACCCAGTCCTGGGTGACGCGGGACCAACTCGTCCTCCTGGCCGGCCTGCAACGCCTGGACCAGGTCGACTTCCTGCTCTGGCTGCCCGGCGGCTCCGAGGTGCCCGCCCGGGTCCGGCGGACGGACGACGGCACGGTGGAGCTGCGGTTCGCCCTCGGAGGCCTGAGACGGGACGAGCGGGAAACGGTCGTCCGTGCGGTGCGGGAGGCGATCGGGAGGGCGTCACTGCTGTGCGTCGGCTTCGTGGTCGACCGGGAGGGCGCGTCGGCGGCCACCGACTGGAGAGGGTTCATCGTGCGGGGGACGGTGTACTTCGACCACTGGCCGGACACGCTCGCGGTGCGGCCGGAAATAGCGTCCGTACAGCCGCAGTTGAGCGGGGTGAACTCGTTCGAGCAGTCGCCGTGGGTGGTGTACGGAAGTGATGTGCCCAACCGGTAGACGCGGGGCGGCGGACGTGCGGCGAGGGCCGGAGGCCGCTGCCCGGCCCCGGCCCTCGCCGCACGTCCCGGGCCTGGGCCCCGGCCCTCGCCGCACCTCGCTGCCCGGCCCCGCACCTCGCCGTGCTAGCCGACGACCCCCGCCGTGGCGAGTGCCGCGACCATGCCGGTGGCCACGAGGATGCCCCCGACGTAGCCCGTGGCGGTGGCGCCGCCGTCACGCCAGTAGTACGGGGCGGCCTGCGGCGACCCCGGGTCGTCGTCGTCCAGCAGCCGGTCCACGGCCAGGCCCGCCGCCGCTCCGGTCGCCAGGGTGACGACGGGCAGCAGGACCGCCTCCATGTCGGCGAGCTGCCACAGCACCGCGTACCCGTAGCCGAGCGCGGCCAGCGGCACGCCGAGGGCGGCCGACAGATACAGGGGACAGGAGGTGCGCTGCTCCGCGGGCAGGACCCGGGCGGCGGCCAGCACGGTCAGCACGGTGGTGAGGACGGCGGGTACGTGCTGGAGCGCCAGCCGCCACGTGAACACGTCCAGCCGTTCGTCGGTGGCCAGCAGGTCGACGAGTCCTCGGGAGATCACGTATCCGGCGATGACGTGGACGACGGCCCCGACGGCCCAGCACCGGGCGAGCGCCAGGAGCGCGCCTCCTCCGGAGCCGTCAGGTCTTCCCGCACGACCGGGCCCGTACCCCGGGGGCCGGCGCCCCTCGCTTCCGTTCTCCCAGCCGCTGCCACCGTTCACGGTTCTCCCTCTCCGACGTCCACTCACCCGATCCGTTCCTGACGTGCCCCGAACAACGGGTGTGGCATGAGCGTAAGGCGGCCCGAGCAGCCTGACCTGGGCCTATGGCCCCAAAGTTGGGCCCAGGCGCAGGGTGGGGTCCCGGACGCCCGGCTCGGGCGCGGCACGTGAACTGCCGCGCGTTTCAGTCATGTCGGATCCAAAGGCCCAGGTGGAAAGCGGGCTATTCGCCATAATGTACGAGCGTGAGTGGTGTGGGCGGGGGGTTGGGGGGAGTCCGTCGAAAGTGCGGTGCGAGCGGGATCGAGAGCGGCAACCAGTAGTCAACGGCGAGCTGCTGGGCGTGGAGGCGGGACCGAGGAACGGAGGTGACGGCTGTGCGGCACGAACGGCTCGGCGACGACGAACGGGACCTGGCACGGGAACGGCTCTGGCGCACGCGCCGGACCCGGGGAGGGGACGCGACCCCGGAGGGCGGTGAGCTGCTGCTGCCCGAGGTGTTCCTGAGTGTGCCGACGCCCTGGCTCTGGGAAGGCTGGACGCTTCCCTCCTCGGACCGCTACGCCGACGAGAACGCGGAGAGCGTCGCCCATGCGCGTACGGTCCTGGAGGCATGTCTGCCGGCCGAACCCGTCCCGCGCGAGGTGCGGGCGGTCTGGGACGTGCCCGACCGGGATGCCGATACGGGCATCCGGCGCATCGGAGTGCCCGACGTGTTGCGGCGCCTGATGCGGGACACCCGGCGGGTCACCCGTGAGCAGATGGCAGCAGCGCGGGCGGAGGCCGAGGTGCTGGCGGTTCCCGGCGTGCCGGATGCGGTGGACTCCTTCGTCGGCCTCTGGCTGCCTTACGTGCGCGAACAGTTCGCCGATGCTGCCTTCCAGTGGATCGCACAGGTCGACGAGGAGGACCGGATCGTGCCGTGGGCGATGGAGTTGGCACTGAGCTTCGTCGAGCGCCGCTGTGCGGCGGAGCAGGCGGTGTGGATGCTTCGCTGGACCGTGGACGTACCGGAAAGCGTTACGGCGTTGAAGCGGATCGCCGCCGACCCGGCGGTCGGTGCGGAATTGCGGGCACTCGCCGCGGACGGGTTGCCCGGATCCTGACCGCCTGTGACGTGCGCGACGTGAGGGGAACGGCTCTTCATGGAGCGGACCGGGCACTACCGCGACCATGTGACGGCGATCGCCTACGGGCTCCGGCGCGCGGCCTCCTCCGGTAGCAGGGAGACGCCGAGGAGGGGCCGCGCCCGGCCGCGTACCCGGCGGCGGCGATAATCGGCCGTATGTCCCCC
>NZ_RDBK01000066.1 GCF_008042275.1 Streptomyces sp. OR43
CGGCCCGGGGGTGCGGGCGCCCCCGGGCCTGCCCCGTCTCCGGTTCAGCCTCGCGGCGGTTCCGGAGAGTCCGGTCGGCACCCGTCGACGAGTGCCCGGGCGCACCCCTTGCCCGCGCCCGGCAACGCCCGCACATACAGCGCCAGTCGCGCCGCCCGCACGGCCCCGAGGACGCCGCCGGGTGAACGCCACCAGCTCCCCGACCACACCCCCCGGCCTGGCGGCCCGGCTGGCCGTGTTCGCCGCCGGCTGCCGCGACGGTGTGCCCGAGACGGTCACCGCCGACGCCACCGGCCGCATCGTCGACTTCCTCGGCAACTGCCTCGCCGCCCTCGGCCCCGACACCGGCGAGAACGACGAAGCGGCACCCCACCGGGCCGCCCTGCGCACCGCCCGCCGGTCCGGCGGACACCCCGAGGCCGGCGTCATCGGCACAGCCGACCGGTTCCCTGCCGACCGGGCCGCGCTCGTCAACGGGACCCTCGCGCACGCCCTCGACTTCGACGACACACATCTGCCGTCCGTCCTGCACCCCACGGCCGCTGTGCTGCCCGCGGCCCTGGCCGTCGCCGAGGCCGAGGGCGCGGACGGCGCCGCCCTCACCGCCGCGCTCGCGGCCGGCGGCGAGGTCTGCGTACGCCTGGGCATGGCCTCCTACGATCCGGCGCTGCGCAACTCGGTCTTCTTCGAACGCGGACTGCACGCCACCTCGATCTGCGGGACCGTCGGGGCCGCCGTGGCCTCCGCGATGCTGCTCGGCCTCTCCGCGGACGGCATCGCCGACG
Source organism: Streptomyces sp. OR43 (assembly GCF_008042275.1). Taxonomy (GTDB): domain Bacteria; phylum Actinomycetota; class Actinomycetes; order Streptomycetales; family Streptomycetaceae; genus Streptomyces. The sequence goes on from NZ_RDBK01000066.1 coordinate 786, forward strand.
CCATCGGCATCGCCTGCTCCATGGGGGCCGGGGTGATCGAGGCGAACCGGACCGGTGGCAGCGTCAAGCGCGTGCACTGCGGCTGGGCCGCCCACTGCGGCGTCACCGCCGCCCAGCTCGCCGCCGAGGGAGTCACCGGCCCGCCCACCGTCATCGAGGGACGCTTCGGCTTCCTCACCGCCTTCCTCGGCGACCAGTGGCACGCCGGACCCCTCACCGACGGCCTGGACGCGATGCACGACGCGGGCAACTGGCAGTATCCGCGCACCGTCTACAAGCCCTACCCCTCCAACCACTTCACCCACCCCGGAATCGACTGCGCCCTCGCCCTGCGGGCCCGCGGCCTGGACCCGGACACCATCGCGACCGCCGAACTCGGCGTCGCCGGCGCTCCCCGCCGTACCATCGGTGAACCGCGCGAGGAGAAGACCCGCCCCCGCACCCCGTACCACGCCAAGTTCTCCGGCCCGTACACCGTCGCGGCCGCCCTGCTCGCCGGCGAGGACTCAGGACTGGGCCTGCACCTGGCCGACTTCAGCCCCGGCGCGTTCGAGGACCCGCGGCGCCGGGCGCTGGCCGCGCGCGTCGGGGTCGTCCAGGACGCCGTCTGCGACGATGAGTTCCCGCACTCCTTCAGCGCCGTCCTGCGGGTCACCACCCACGACGGCACGGACTGGGAGCACCGCGTGCCCGGTTCGCGCGGCGGTCCGGCCGCCCCGCTGACTGCGCGGGAGCTGGAGACCAAGTACCGGCTGGGCGCCGAACCCGTCCTCGGGGCCGTGCGGGCGGCGCGACTGGCGCTGTATGTGCGGGCGTTGCCGGGCGCGGGCAAGGGGTGCGCCCGGGCACTCGTCGACGGGTGCCGACCGGACTCTCCGGAACCGCCGCGAGGCTGAACCGGAGACGGGGCAGGCCCGGGGGCGCCCGCACCCCCGGGCCGGGCCCTTCAGCGGCCCGCCGCCAGTGTGCGGCGGGCCGCGCGCACCACAGCTTCGTCGATCATCCGGCCGTCCGCGCCGACGATGACCGGGCGTCCGGCGCGTACCGCGCCGTCGAACCGCTCCACGAGGTCGCTTGCGGCGCCGAGTTCGGCCTCGGACGGGGTGAACACCTCATGCACCACCGGGATCTGCGCCGGATGGATACAGGCCCGGGACCGGTAGCCGAGCGCGCGCAGCGCCATGGTGGAGCGGCGCAGCGCCCCGGTGTCGCGGTAGTCGGTGCTCACCGGACCGACCGGCGGGCCGACCCGGGCGGCGGCGCAGGCCAGGACCAACGAGACCCGGATCGGCAGCAACTCCCGCTCGTCCGGGCCGGGTTCCATGCCGATCTCGGCCCTCAGGTCGGCCTCGCCCGCCTGGAGGTGCGCCACCCGGGGGGACGCCGCGAGCGCGGGCGCCGCCAGCACGGCTCCGGCCGACTCCAGCAGCGGCGACAGCGCGACGGATCCCGGCGCGAGACCCAGCGCGGCCTCGCGCCCGCTCACGACCCCGTCCACGTCCGCCACATCGGCCGGGCCCTCGCACTTGGCGAGGCACAGCCCGTGCAGGGCGGGCGAGACGACGGCGGCGGCGTCCGCGAGGCCCAGCGGGCCGGGGTTGACCCGGACCCACACCTCGGTGGGCCCGCCGGGCGAGAGGCCGGCCAGCCAGTCGGCGGCGGCCCCTCGCGCAGCGTCCTTGGCGTCCGGGGCGACGGCGTCCTCCAGATCGACGATCACCGCGTCCGCGCCGCGTTCCAGGGCGCGGGCCAGCATCGCCGGCCGGTCGGCCGGCACATAGAGATAGGAACGGGCCACCGGGTCACCCGATCCTGGTGGCGCCGGAGGTCAGCCGACGGGCGATCACGGTGCGCAGGATGTCGTTGGTGCCTTCTCCGATGCTCATCAACGCCGCGTCCCGGTACAGCCGTTCCACCACGAACTCCTTGGAGTAGCCGTATCCGCCGTGCAGCCGCATGGCGTCGAGCGCCGCGGTGATCGCCGTCTCGGAAGCGAACAGTTTCGCCATTCCGGACTCGGTGTCCACCCGCTCCCCGCCGTCCGACCGGGACGCCGCCCAGTACACGAGCAGCCGCGAGGCCTGGAGCCGCGTCGCGATGTCGGCCAGGCGCAGCTGCACGGCCTGGAAGTCATGGATCGGGCTGCCGAAGGCGTGCCGTCCCGCGGTGTACGACAGCGCCGCGTCCAGCGCCGCCTGGGCGATGCCCACCGAGCGCGCCGCCACATTGATCCGGCCCGTCTCCAGCGCGGACAGCGCCTGCTGCATGCCCCGCCCCTCGACCCCGCCGAGCAGACAGTCCGCCGGCACCCGCAGGTCCTCCAGCAGCAGTTCGCACGTCTCGGTGCCCTTGTACCCCAGCTTCGGCAGGTCACGGGTGACGGTGAAGCCCTCGGTCGCCGTGTCCACCAGCAGGATGCTCATGCCCCGGTGGGCGGGGCGGGCCTGCGGGTCCGTCTTCACCAGCACCGGCAGCACACCGGCGTGCCGGGCGTTGGTGATCCACGTCTTGGCGCCGTTCACCACGTAATGACCCTCTTCGAGGCGGGCGGTGGTCCGGATGCCCTGGAGGTCGGTGCCGGCGTCGGGCTCGGTCAGGGCGATGCCGCTGCGGCACTCACCGGTCGCCATCCGGGGCAGCCAGCGCGAGCGCTGCTCCTCGGTGCCGTTCCGGGCGATCAGCAGACAGGCCAGGGAGTGCGAGCCGAGGATGCCCGCGATCCCCATCCAGCCCCGGGAGATCTCCTCGAAGACCAGCGCGAAGGAGACCATGTCGGCCTCCAGGCCGCCGTAGGCCTCCGGGACGGTGAGCCCGAACAGGCCCATCGTGCGCATGGTCTCGATGATCTCGGCGGGATGCCGGCCCGACTCCTCCCACTCGGTGGCGACCGGCTCGATCTCCCGGGTGACGAAGTCGCGCAGCGTGCGGCGGAACAGTTCCTGCTCGGGGCTGAGGGTGAAGTCCACGGTTCACGGCTCCGGTTCGTCGGGCGGCGCGTCGGGCGCCGGGGTGAAGGCGGGCTGGCGCCGCCCGTCGGGCAGAGGCAGCCAGACGAGGCGTACGGGCTGGTCGCACCGGAACGAGAGGGGATCGCCGAGCAGCGGCACCAGCAGCACCGGCCCCTCGGCGAGCCGCACCCGGCCCACGGTGTACGGCACCGCGCGGCCGTCCGGCGCCCGCTGCACGGTCGTGAACGAGTCCAGCACCGCCACCCCGCTCACCGGCGCCTGGCGCAGTCCCTCGACGCCGCCGCAGTGCACACACAGCACGCGCGGCGGATGCTGGTGGCCTCGGCACGCCGGGCAGTGCTGGACCGTCAGTGTCCCCTCCCGGGTCGCCCGCCAGTACTCCTCGGTGACGGCGTCGGCGGGGGCGGGCGGAGGACCGGGCAGAAGCGCGTTCACCATGTGTCCTCCCGGCCGAGCACCACGGTGGCGTGGGTCGAGAGGACGCCCCCGGTGCCGTGGGCGACAGCGGTCCGCGCCCCGGGGACCTGACGGGCACCGCACTCCCCGCGCAACTGCCGTACCGCCTCGATCAGCAGGAACAGCCCGAACATGCCCGGATGCCCGTACGACAGCCCGCCGCCCGAGGTGTTGACGGGCAGCTCCCCGCCGGGGCCGGTGCGCCCGTCGGCGACGAGCGCGCCGGCGCCGCCCGGCGGGCAGAGACCGAGGGCCTCCAGCGACAGCAGCGTAGTGATGGTGAAGGAGTCGTACACCTGGACGACGTCCATGTCGTGCGGGCCGAGACCGGAAGTGGCCCAGGCCCGGTCCGCGGCGGCCCGCGCGCCGGTGTCCAGGAGGTCGGCGGGGCCGGCCGACCCCGCGTGGGAGGTCGCCTCGCCGTAACCCAGCACCAGCACACCGGGGCGCGGCAGGTCGCGGGCCCGCTCGTCGGTGGTGAGGACCAGGGCGCCGCCGCCGTCGGTGACGAGGCAGCAGTCGGCGGTGGTGAGCGGAGTGGACAGCATCGGCGCGGCCAGGACCTGCTCCACCGTCAGCGGTCCGGCCGTATGGCGGTACGCCTCCGGGTTGAGCAGGGCCCACGCCCGCGCGGCCACGGCCACCTCGGCCAGCACGCTGCGGTCCAGGCCGTGCACGTGCAGATAGCGACGGGCGGCCAGGGCGTAGTGGGAGGCGGGGAAGAGCGGACCGGCCGGTGCCTCGAACTGCGCCTCCGGGGACGCCGCGTCGTACGGCCCGGCCAGCGAACGGCTGCGGGCCGAGCGCTGGTTCGAGCCGTACGCGATGACGACCGTGCGGCACTGCCCGGCCGCCAGTGCCTGCGCGGCCCGCGCCACGTACATCTCGAAGGCGCTGCCGCCCGCGAACGTGGAGTCCGTCCAGGCGGGCCGGATACCGAGGTAGTCGGCGGCCTGGGTGGCGGCGAACCGGCCCGTGCCCGCCGTGGCCAGACCGTCCACATCGGACAGGGCGAGCCCGGCGTCGGCCAGTGCCCGGGTGACTCCCTGGGCGAGCAGGGCGAGGGCGGGCCGGCCGGTGACGCCCAGATCGGAGGTGGCCGCCCCGACGATCGCGGCCCTCACGCGGGGCCGCCGGCGACCGGAGGATCCGGCGGCGGGGTGAGCGTCAGGGTGGCCCCGGCGGTCGCCACGGCCGTGCGCGCCTTCGGCCCGGAGACCTCGACGCGCTGCTCGACGGTCACGAGGCCGTTGTCGCCGACCTCCGTGACCCGGCCGGTGCACACCACGCTCTCCCCGGCGAAAACCGGCTGCGAGAACCGGAAGTGCAGGGTGCGCAGGACGCACTGCGGGCCCAGCCAGCGCTGCAACTGCTCGGCCAGGAGCGCGCCCAGGACCTGTCCGTCGACGACCGGCGCGGGCAGCCCGCGTGCCTGCGCGTACGCGGTGTCGTAGTGCAGACGGTGCCAGTCCCAGGTGGCGCCCGCGTAGGCCACCATCCGGGACAGCGGGAAGTCGCGCCGCAGCGGCGGGACCACGGCACCGGGCATCAGCTGCGGGCCCGTCATCGGCTGCTCCCGTCATCCGTCGCGGGCACGTCATCGGCCGGGGCGAGGGCGATGTACAGCACGGTCTCCTCGTTCTCCGCCAGCAGTTCGTCACCACTGGTGTAGGCGCAGTGCGAGCGGACCACGAGCATCGGCAGCCCGTCGCCCGTCGTGCGCTCCGTGACGGAGGTGACCGTCCAGGTGGCGGTGATCAGGTCGTCCGGGCCCACCGGCCGGTGGAACGTGTAGGAGTTGCCGCCGCGCACGGTCCGGGTGCCGGGCAGGGAGATGCCCCAGGTGTGTCCCGGGTAGCCGTCCTCGTCCGGGGGCAGGTCCGCGTACTGGTTGGTCTCGCACACCAGGGTGGGCGGGGCGATCACGTCCGGGTGGCCGTGGGCGCGCGCGTAGTCGGGGTCCAGGTGGAGCGGGTCGGCGTTGCCGGTGGCGAGCGCGAAGTAGCGGATCGCGGCCCGCCCCAGGACCTCGGGGGCCGTGTAGACGGCGGTGCGTCCCAGAAGCCGGGCGCGCAGCTCCTCGGTGAGCAGGGTGGGCGTGGTCACCTCGTACCTCCCTCTGCGGGCGTGGACAGGACGGCCGTGGGGAACACCTCGGTGAGGAACTCCCGCCGCAGCAGGGTCGCGCAGCCGACGGAGGTCACGGCGGGCCGGGACGCGGAGCCCAGCACCCGCGCACGGGCGGCGGCGACGGTGGCCCGGTCCGCGACGGCGGGCGGGCACAGGTACTCCTCCACGGAGACCAGGTGCTCCGGACCGCCGCCGGCTGCCGCGACCACCTCCAGGACGGCACGCAGCACCGTCTCGGTCTGCGCCACCACGTCGCCCGGGTGCAGCGCCTGCTGGGTCTCCATGTCGAGTGCGGCGAACCCCGACATGTGCAGGGTGCGGCCGGCCAGCACACCGGGGCTGTAGGTGAGCGTGTCGTAGCGGCTCCAGCCGGGGTTGACGGAGCTCAGCGGGTGCCGGGACGCGGTGACGTCGAGCGCCACCAGGATGCCCGGTGCGTGCAGCCGGCTCATCAGAATGCCCCCGGCCCCGGGGAACACCCCTGCTCCGCCCAGCAGTTCACGACGCGGTCCGGAGCAGGCCGGATAGGCGCGGCGGGTGGCGGGGGTGGTGTAGTCGAACGTCGTCACGGCGTGGTCGAGGCTCAGCCCGGCGCTCTTCAGTAGCCGGCCGGCCTTGCGCAGGCAGTACGCGTACTGGGCGGGAAAGTCGTCCGGGTGGGCGACGTCCCCGTGGTCGTCGACCGGCAGCACGGTGGGCAGGCGCACGGTGCCGTCCCCGGCAGGGGTTCCGGTCCCGGCCCGCACCGCGAGCAGCGCGTCCGGATCGGGCAGGGACTCCACCACCACGGTGCGCGCACAGGCGGCCGCGTCCGGGAAGCGGGCGGCACGGGCGGCCGCGAGCTCCTGGTGGGCGTCGAGCGCGGCGACGGTGACGAACTCGGTGAGCTGGGCGCCGCCCGGGTCCGGCAGCCGGGCGCTCAGGGCGCCGTAGGCGGCACGGGCCTGGGCGGCGGGCCCCGCCCCGCGTCCGAGGACGGTTACGTCGGCCGGGCGGGTGGCCGGGGGAGGTGCGGCGGTCAACG
>NZ_RDBK01000067.1 GCF_008042275.1 Streptomyces sp. OR43
CGGACATATGGGTGCGGACCTCCGGGACCTTCACATGGCTGGGCACCGTGACGACATCGGCCATGGTGAACTCCTCGATCACCGCGCGTCTGCCCAGCGGCTCGGGGAACAGCCACTCGCCCCGCGTCACTTCGTCCCGGTGGTAGCGCAGAGCGCCGTCCGTGAACCGCACCCGACGGCCCGCGCGACGGTCGTGGGACACCTGCCCCGCCYCCCGGGTGATCGCCTCCAGTGCCGCGAACGCCGCCGGGAACCACGGCTCGCCGCTCCGCAGCCGTGCGAGCGCGCGGCGTTCCTCGCCGCTGATGTCGATGCCGACGGCCCGGGAGCCGGGGGTGATCAGGGCGAGCCGGCCGACGCGTGAAGGGTGGCGGGCCGCGTACTGCACCGCGATGTTCGCACCCGCGGAGTGAGCGAGCAGGTCCGCACGGGACAGGTCCAGGTGGCGCCGGAGGGCTTCGATGTCGTCGACGAGGTGGTCGCAGCGGTAGGCCGACCGGTCATCGGGAACGGCGGAGCGGCCGGTGCCGCGCAGGTCGGGGACGACCAGGCGACGGTGCGCGGAAAGCCCGCCGAGGTCGCCCAGGTAGCGCGAGTCCGCGGGCCCCCCGGGGATGCAGAGGACCGGGTCGCCCTCTCCGTACGTGCGATAGGCGAGCCGCGTTCCGTCGGGTGCGCTGAAGGTGGGCATGCGGCGATGCTGCCAGCCATAACCAGGTTGTACAACCTGGTTATATCGAGCGGCGGCCCGGTATATAACTGTGGTGTGGCAGCCGGAGAGAACACCCGCCAGAGCGCGACGCTGACCGAGGAACAGGCCGAGCGGATGCTCGCCGGGATGAACGACGTCATCCGGGCCGGCGAGGAGATGCGCAGGCTCCGCGCCGAGATGATCAAGGTGTTCGTCGGCTTCGGCTGGACCCAGGACCGCATCGCCCGGCTCACCGACATGAGCCAGCCCGCCGTGTCCAAGCAGGTGACGAAGTACCGGGACGCCGACCCCGGACCCCCGATGGACCTCTCCCTCGACCAGCGCGACGTCCCGTGGCTCGAAGGCCGCCTCTGGGGCCTCGCCGAGGACATCGCGGAGACGTACGCGGACACCGCCCGCTGCTCACGGAGCATCGACGCGCTCGCACGCGGCAGGAAGCGCTTCACTCCCGAGAACGTCGACGGACTGCGCCGGCTCGTCGAGGAGGACCTCCGGCTGCACGGAGCCGAGCTGCCCGGCGGACACCGGAGCGCGTACGACGAGATCAGCCGCGCGCTCGACCTGCCGCCCCGGCGGCCGGACGCCGCACCGCCCGGGACGGCATCCGTACGACGCGCCCTCGCCCACCGCATCCAGCGCGACCGGCTGAGAGGCGCGACCGACTGAGGAGCGGGACCGGCTGAGGAGCGGGACCGGCTGAAGCGCGGGACCGGCTGAGGCTCAGGCGCTGCGGGCGCGGACCGCGAGGGTCGCGGCCAGGACGCTCGGCACCAGGAGCAGGCCGAACGCGGCGGCGTAGGCGGACAGATCGGCGGAGCCGAAGCCCAGGAGCAGGTTGAACAGGGCGGCGGCCACCCCCATCACCGCCATCTGGCCCAGGTTCTGACTGGTCTGCATCGCGCTGCTTGCGTATCCCTGCCGGTCCGGCGGGCTGTGCGAGAGCGAGAGCAGGGTGAGGGACGGTGCGGCCATGCCCATGCCCACGGCCGCGAGCACCATCGCTCCGGCGGCGGTCAGCGCGGGCAGTCCGGGCAGCGTCCCCACCGCGGCGACCGCCACCGCCGCCCCCATCACCACAGCGCCGGCCGTGACCAGACGGTGGCGGGACACACGCCCCTGGAGGCGGCCCTGCACCCAGGAGGAGCCGGCCCAGGCGATGGCGGCCCCCGTGAAGGCCAGTCCCGTTTGCACGGGCGGAACGCGCCGGGCGGTGGTCAGCAGGAGGGGGACGAAGGCCTCCAGCGTGAAGTACGCCCCCGACGTCAGCCCGCGCAACAACACGGCGGCCGGCAGTCCGCGCGCGGCACGCCAGGTGCCCGGCGGCAGCAGTCGCGGCACGAACACCACCAGCAGGGCGAGCCCCGCCACCCCGCACAGCAGATGCCGTACGTCCCAGCCCGACACGGCGTACTGGCCCAGCGCCGCGCCCACGCTCACCGCCGCGGCGACCATCAGCGTGGGCCGTGACGCGCGTTCCGCCGACGGATGGGCTGTGTCGGTTTCCGGGGGTGCCTGCCAGGAACGGCTGCGCAGAAGGAGGACCACGGCCAGCGACGGAATCACCGTCAGAGCGGCCAGGCCGAAGAACACGGCGCGCCAGGACCACCACTCGGCCACCAGCCCCGCCAGCGGCGGACCGGCCAGGGAGGGGATGATCCAGCAGGTGCTCATCAGCGCCAGGGCGCGTGCCCGCAGCCGGTCCGGATAGGCGTGTGCGATGGCCGTGTTGATGGCGACCGCGATCATCCCGGCCGCCACTCCGTCCAGGAACCGCCCGACCGCCAACTGCCAGATGGTGGTGCTGGTCGCCGACACGATCAGGGTGACCACCGCCAGCACGACACCGGCCGCCAGCGGACGCCCCGCGCCCGCCCGGTCCGCCCAGTCGCCGCCCAGCACCCCGCCGAACAGGCTCGCCGCGACGAAGCAGCCCGCCACCAGCGGGTAGAGCGGCACGCCGTCCAGCTCGCGGGCGGCCACCGGCAGCATGGGGACGACGGCGAGCGCGGCGAATCCGGTCAGGAACATGACCGCGGCGAAACCGATCGTGGCGGCCGCGTACGTCCGCGAGAACAGCCGCTCCTCCGCACCCCCGGGTGCCGGACGCGTCGTCGCCGGGCCGGTCATCGCCAACCGCCCGTCGCAGACGTGTCGTTCCCGTCGCCGCGCAGGGCATGCGCGTGGACACACACATTCGGATCATGGGTCACGGGCGTTCAAGCTAGGCGGGCCGCGCGACTGCCCGCCACTGGATTTCGCGCCGCCCTCCACGCATGCTGCCGGACCCACCCGTGGCGCCCGTACCCTGCCGGGCCCCACCCATTGCGCCCGCACCCGTGCTGCCAGGCCCCACCCCTGCGGGCCTACGCTCGACCGCATGGATGAGCTGCTGCCGTTCCTCGTGTTCGCCGGCGCCCTCGCCGCGGTCCTGGGCGGCTTCGCCCTGCTGGCCTCGCGGGTCCGCCGGCGCGGCCTCGCCGGTGCGGCGATGCGGGCCGCGATGGCGTCGTACGACGAGGCGTTCCGGGTCACGGCCCACGACTCGTACTACGAGATCCAGGCGCAGGTGGAGCGGCAGGCCCCGATGGCCTCCCCCGACGATCCGTGGCGGCCGCTGCGCGACCGGCCCGACAGCCGGCCGGAGGCAGGGAGCGCACGGAGGACCCGCACCTCGCGCCCGCGCCGCCGACGCCGGTGGTGGGCTCTCGGACACTGAGCCCCTCACCGTCCGGCCACCGCCGCACTCGCCGCCCTCAGCGCGTCCCCGTCCCTCCCCATGAGCAGGTCCGTGCTGTCCGCCCACTGGTCGACGACCCCGGTCAGCGGCAGACCGCGCAGGTCCGGCTCGGTGAGCGAGCCGGCCAGCGGGCGGGCGAAGCGTTCCGCGTGCAGGACGAGGTACGGACGGCCGTGGTACGGGCGCGGCGCCGGGTCCACCGGACCGACTAGCCCGGTCGCGTTCTGACGGATCGCCACCGCCTCGTACGCGGCACACAACAACCGCTCCCGCTCCCGGTGGTCCGTCGCCGCCAGCACTCCGCTCAGTGACGGCATCAGTTCCCCGGCCGCCTCCAGCCGGGCGAACGCGCTGCCCAGCCATTTGCCGTACGGAGGGTAGCGCCGCTCCAGCAGCAGGCTGAGCCGCATGAGGTCCCGCACCAGCCGGGCCGCGACGACGGCCGAACCGAGTACGTCACCGACCTCGGCGCAGCGGCCGACGAAGGCCTCCTCCTGGGAAATCCGCTGCCACTGGCAGGCCAGCACATAGCGCCACACCTGCTCCGGATAGCGGGCCAGTCGGGCGCGTGCGGTGGTGAGGAGGCCGGGGCCGTCGTGGAACACCGCGCCGGCGGTGACTCCGGCAAGCCTCTGCTGCGGCATGGCGAGCCAGTCCCGTACGCCCGGTTCCGCCGTCGAGGCGTCGAGGCCGACCTCCCGGGTGAGCCAGGCGCCGGTGTCGTGCGCGACCACGCGGTGGTCGACGGGGCCGTCGGTCGCCGCCATGTGGCCGACCGGGTCGAGCGGGTCGGCGGCCGGCCGGAAGTGGGTGGGCCAGCCGCGGACCTCCTTCGGCAGCCGGTCCGCCAGCAGCCGCCGGATCGCCCCGCCGTGGGCCGCGGCGTCGTCCGGCGCGAGGAAGAGGTCCAGGCGCGGGCCCCAGTCGTGGTCGGCCGACCGGGCGGTGTCGAAGCCGAGCACCTCCGAGCCCGGGCCGATCCGCGCGGCGGCGTACGGCAGGCCGGGGAACGCGTCGTCGAGGACGGGCCGCACCGCCTCCTCGTACAGGATCCGGGAGAGTTCCAGACCGGGCAGGAACGCGGCTTCGGCAGAGGTCATACGGCCACTGTGCGGGCGGCGCGGCCGGTCGGCCAACGAATATCGGCCGGGTCTGCCGACCGACGACGGACGCCGCGAAGGCAGGACAAGTCCGTTTGCGGACGATCTGCCACAGACCGAATGGTTAGGCTGGCGGACATGACCGCCATGGCACCCACCCGCACCGCACCGGACCTCTCCTACCTCCTGGACCACACCAGTCACGTCCTGCGGACCCAGATGTCGGCGGCGCTCGCCGAGATCGGGCTCACCGCGCGCATGCACTGCGTCCTGGTCCACGCCCTGGAGGAGGAGCGCACCCAGATCCAGCTCGCCGAGATCGGCGACATGGACAAGACCACCATGGTGGTCACGGTGGACGCTCTGGAAAGCGCGGGGCTCGCCGAGCGCCGGCCCTCCAGCCGGGACCGGCGGGCGCGGATCATCGCCGTCACCGAGCGGGGCGCCGCGCTCGCCGCGCAGAGCCAGGAGATCGTCGACCGGGTGCACGAGGAGGCCCTGGGCAGCCTGCCCCGGACCGGCCGGGAGGCCCTCCTGCGCGCCCTGAACCAGCTGGCCGGCGAGCATCTGGCCACCCCGGCCGAACATCCGCGAGCGGCCCGCCGGGCCCGCCAGAGCCAGAAGTAGGCAGCACCACCCGAGGGCGCAGGCCGCGCCATCCGCAGAAAACAGATCCGAAAGAAATAGTCTGCAACAAAACCATCTGCTACGTTCTCTCTTGTCGCACCCACCGACAGGAGAGCCCGATGTCTGCCACCACGCCCACCGCTCCCGCTCCCACCACCCCGTCCCCCGCCGCCCGTTCGCGCGGTCTCGCCCTCGGCGTGATCGCCACGGGTCTGCTGATGACCGTGCTCGACGGCTCGATCGTGACGGTGGCGATGCCCGCCATCCAGAACGACCTCGGGTTCACGCCCGCCGGCCTCAGCTGGGTCGTCAACGCCTACCTGATCGCCTTCGGCGGTCTGCTGCTGCTCTCCGGACGGCTCGGTGATCTCCTCGGCCGCCGGCGGATGTTCCTGGCCGGCACCGCGGTCTTCACCGCCGCCTCCGTACTGGCCGGGGCGGCAGGCTCCCCCGCCCTCCTCGTCATCGCCCGCTTCCTTCAGGGCGCCGGCAGCGCCATGGCCTCCGCGGTCGGCCTGGGCATCCTCGTCACCCTCTTCACGGAAGGCCGCGAACGGGCCCGGGCCATCGCCGTGTTCAGCTTCACCGGCGCGGCGGGGGCCTCGATCGGCCAGGTGCTGGGCGGGGTGCTGACGGACGCGCTCGGCTGGCACTGGATCTTCTTCATCAACCTGCCGATCGGCCTCGCGGTCCTCCTCGTCGCGGTGCGCGTCCTGCCCGCCGACCGCGGACCCGGCAGCGCGGCCGGGGCCGACGCGGCCGGCGCGCTCCTGGTCACCGGGGGCGTCATGCTGGGCATCTACTCCGTCGTCGAGGTCGAGTCGTACGGGTGGCTGTCGGCGCACACGCTCGGCCTGGGCGCCCTCGCACTGGCCCTGCTCGCCGCGTTCGTCGTCCGGCAGGCCACGGCCGCCACCCCGCTCCTGCCGCTGCGCATCCTCCGCTCACGCAGTGTCGCCGGAGCCAACCTGGTCCAGATCCTCATGGTGGCCGCGCTGTTCTCGTTCCAGATCCTCGTCGCGCTGTACCTGCAACGGGTCCTCGGTCACGGGGCCACCGCCACCGGGCTCGCCATGCTGCCGGCGGCCGCGGTCATCGGCGCGGTGTCGCTCGGGATCTCGGCCCGGCTGAGCGCACGGTTCGGCGACCGCAACGTCCTGCTCCTGGGGCTGGCCCTGCTGATCGGGATGCTCGGCCTCCTCACCCGGCTCCCGGTCCACGCGCACTACGCCACCGATCTGCTTCCCGTGATGCTCCTCGCCGCCGGATTCGGCCTCGCCCTCCCGGCGTTGACCACGCTCGGCATGTCGGGGGCGGGCGAGGAGGACGCCGGGCTCGCCTCGGGCCTGTTCAACACCACCCAGCAGATCGGCATGGCCATGGGCGTCGCCGTCCTGTCGACGCTGGCGGCCTCCCGTACGGACACGCTGCTCGCGGCGGGCGGCAGCCGGGCCGAGGCCCTGACCGGCGGCTACCACCTGGCGTTCGCCGTCGGGACCGGACTGCTCGCCACCGCCTTCCTCGTCGCACTCACGGTCCTCGGGCGGCCGGACCGGGCGACCGCCACCACCCCCTCCGCCTGACCTCACCCCACCAGCCAAGCCGAAGGACGGACGGACCCCATGAC
>NZ_RDBK01000068.1 GCF_008042275.1 Streptomyces sp. OR43
GGCCAGGGGCGGGGGCCAACGCACGAGGGCTCCGTCTCGCGCGGAACGGAGGCGGGCACGGAGGCACAGGCCGCGCGCTCGCCTCCCCGGATCCGATCCCTAATGGATGAAAGGCCGCCCGATACCCGTGTGGCGCAGGAGCTGATTCCGCACGCTGCTGCTGTGTACAGGATGATCAAGGACCAGGGCCGGCGCCGGAGCGCGGCCGGCGTCCGCGTGGGGAAGCAGAGACAGCCACGGGGCACAGCGACCCCGGTACCGGGCCCGGAGCGGGAGACACCGCCGCCACGGGCTCCGTTGTACGAGCGCGCCCGGTACTGGTTCGACAACACCCTGGCCAGGGGGGTCACCGCCCTCATCGGATGGCTGGCCGTCGCATGCCTGGCGGTCGTGGTCCCGGTCAGCGCACTGCTGGTGTGGACGGACGACAGGGCCCCGGACACGGCCTGGGCCAAGACGGCGGCGGTGTGGCGGAGTGTCGGCCAGACGCTCAGGCTGGGCGGAGAGGTCGGTTCACCGCTGCGCGTCATTCTTTCGGTCCTGCTGGCGTTGATGGCGCTCTTCTACGTCTCCACCATCGTGGGCCTCATCACCACGGCGATCACCGAGGAACTGGTCGCCCTGCGGCGTGGCCACTCCACCGTGCTGGAGAGCGGACACACCGTGGTGCTCGGCTGGTCGGACCACATCTTCACCGTCGTGGCCGAGCTCGTCGCGGCCAACGCCAACCAGCACCGCAGCGCGATCGCGATCCTGGCCGACCGGGACGTGACCGAAATGGAGGAGGAACTGCGCAGCGAGGTGGGCGACACCGGCCGGACCAGGGTCATCTTCCGCAACGGACACCCCACCGATCCGGCCGCGCTCACGCGGGTCAGCCCCGCCACGGCGGACGTCGTCATGGTCCTGCCGCGTGACCATCCGCACGAGGACGCGGAGATCGTCAAGAACCTGCTGGCCCTGCGGACCGCGGTGGACGGCGACAGCCGGGTGCGGACCGTGGCGGTGGTGCGAGATGCCCAGTACCGCCTCGCCGCCGAACTCGCGGCCGGCCCGGGCGCAGTCGTGCTGGAGATCGACGACGTCACCGCCCGGCTCGTCGCCCAGTGCGTGAGGCAGCCCGGACTGTCCCTCGTCTACCAGGAGTTGCTCGACTTCGCCGGTGACGAGTTCTACGTCGTCGACGCACCGGACCAGACCGGTCGTGTGTTCGCCGAAGCACTGAGGGCGTGCCCCGTATCCAGTGTGGTCGGGGTCGTACGGGCGGACGGGACCCTCCGTCTGAACCCGCCGGCCACCTCGGTCCTGGGTCGCGGCGACCGGCTCGTCGTGATCGCCCAGGACGACGACACCACGGTCACCACCCACGAACCCGCCGCGTTCGACGAGTCGGTGATGGCGAACCGGGCACCGGCAGCAGCCCGCCCCGAACGGGTACTCCTCCTGGGATGGAACCGCCGCGCCCGCCACATCGTCCGGCATCTCTCCGGCCATGTCGCGGCCGGTTCCGTTCTCCATGTCGTGGCCCGCGGCAGCGAGAACCTGGCAGCGGAGGTACGAGCCGCCGCTCAAGCCGCTCCCGCGCTGACCGTCACCTACGGACCGGGCGACCCCACCCTTCCGGGCACGGTGAACGAGCTGGACCTCTCCGCTCACGACGGCGTCATCGTGCTCGGCCCCGACCACGGGCCCGGTCATGGTTCACCGGACGACCGGACCCTGGTCACGCTGCTGCTCCTGCGTGAGCGCGAGCGCGTGTCGGGGGTCCCGGTCCGGGTGGCCACCGAGATGACCGACGACCGCAACAGAGTCCTCGCACCCGCCGGCGTCGGCGCCGACTTCATCGTGAGCGGAAAACTGGTCGGCCTTCTGATGGCCCAGATCTCCCAGAACTGGCATCTCGCCGCCCTGTTCGGGGAACTACTGGCTCCGCAGGGCAACGCGATCCACCTCAAGCCCGCAGGCGACTACGTCCGCCCGGGGCACCGGGCGTCGTTCGCCACCGTCGTCGAGGCCGCCTCGCGCCGCGGCGAGTGCGCCCTCGGATACCGCAACCGAGGCAGCGCACGCGTGGGCGACGACCATGAGGTGCGCATCAACCCGGCCAAGGCCGAAGTCCGGCACTGGCGTGCGGGTGACGAGGTGATCGTGCTCGCCGAGCGCTGACGCGAAGGCGGGCTCGCTGGGCGGCGCTCATACGTCCGAGGCCCTGGGCAGCGCACGGGAGCGCGTCGAACGGGCTGCTGCTCAGGGAGTAGTGGGGTGGCGGAGCCGGTCAGGGTCGCGGGTCGTTCCTGCGGTGAATGTTCGCGTCCGTGCGGGTGGGAGGCGGCCGCTGAGTGCAACCGGAGCAGTCGGTGCGGGAACTCGGGTGAACCGCCGTGCCCCAGTCCTGGTCCGGGGGCGCGGGGGCTCACCCGTGAGGGGCCGGAGCGAGGGTTTTCCCGGCGACGCCCGGGTCGATGCTCAGGCGAGTGCCTGAAGGCCGACGGGCCACACCAGCGAGGTGGCCGCCCAGGTGAAACCCGCGCCGAAGGAGGACACGAGGACTCGTTGCCCGGCTTCGAGCCGCCCGTCGCGCGCACAGTGGCTCAGCAGCAGGGGGATCGAGGCCGCCGAAGTGTTGCCGACGTGGGTGATGTTGGACGGAACGCGCTCCGGTGGGAGGCCCAGCCTGCCGGCCACGGCTGCGCTGATGCGTGCGTTGGCCTGGTGGATGATCAGTCTGTCGACGTCCTGGACGAGCCAGCCCGCAGCGGTAGCTGATGCGTGGGTCACATCGGTGATCCGGCGCACCGCGTGCCGGAACACCTCGCTGCCGTTCATGTGGACGTACCGCTTGTGCAGGTCGCCGGTCGTGTGTGCGGGGCGACGGGAGCCTCCGTCGGGGATCTGGATGGCGTCCGCGTGGTCGCCGTCGCTGCCCCACGCGGCCGGCCCGAGGGCTCCCGGTTCGCCGGCGGCCCCGGTGGTGAGGACGACTGCGCCCGCGCCGTCTCCGAAGATCGGCGCGGTGGACCGGTCGGCGGGGTCGATGACGGCTGACATCTTCTCCGCTCCGATGACCAGAACGGTGCGTGCCGATCCGGCGTGGATGAGCCCGGCTGCGACGGTCGTCGCGTACACGAACCCCGAGCAGCCGGCACCGATGTCGAAGGCCGGGACCTGACGCAGGCCGAGGCGGTGGGCCACCAGTGGCGCGGTGCCGGGCACGTGATGGTCCGGAGTGCTGGTCGCCAGGACGACAGCGTCGACGTGCCGGATCCTCGCCGACTCCATCGCCCGTAGTCCTGCTTCCACCGCCAGGTCACTCGTGGCTGTCGCTGGATCGGCGACATGACGCCCGGCGATGCCGATACGGGTGCGGATCCACTCATCGGTGGTGTCCAGGCGTGAAGCCAGATCGGCGTTGCTCACCTTGCGCGTGGGCAGGTACGACCCCAGGCCGATGAGTCGCGAGGCGTGTTCCGCCGAGGAGGCCGTGGAGGTGCGTCCGAAGATCAACGGATCCGTTCGATTCTGTGCTTGTTGATGGGCGTCACCGAAGACGGGAGAGCCGCCTTCGGCGACGGAGAGCCGGTCGCCCCGGTGATACCGGGGACGGGTCACGCCTGAGGTACGGCGCGTGTGCGGTCCGATGACGGCTGGGGACCACGCCCGTCTGGCCTCCCATGGCTGGAGCGTGGTGCCGCCCGTCGGGCCACCAGGCCGGCCAGGTCGGCCACGGTGGTCGCCTGCGCAAGCTCCGGCTCGGTGATCACGATGCCCATGAGGTCTTCGAGCGTCATCGACAGCACAGCAACGGCCAAGGAGTCGATGCCGGCCTGCTCCGGAGTGGCCTGTGGAGTGATCGGTGCAGGCGGCAGGCCTCCCTGCTGGACCAGGATGTCTTTGATGAGCCCGAAATCGACCAGGGACGACGCATCGATTTCGGCGCCGGGCGCCGGGAGGACCACGCCGGTGCGGGGAGACGGACCCCGCACCTTGTCCGCCTGCGGGAGTTCGTCCACGGCGTCGCGGAAGAGGCGGGGCAACTGGTCCAGCCCGGGCAGCGCGGTGTCGGTGACGAAGCAGACGCTCGTCACGCCGTTGTAGCTGCAGGCCACGACCGAGGCCGGCTGGTGCCGCGGGAGCCAGTTGAACGGCTGGATGTGCGTGACGGGGTCCAGTCCGTAGCCGAGGGGCCGGTGAATGGCGAGGTAGGAGGTGGTGACGGCAGAACGGCCGGGGGTGGTCATCCGGGTCGCCAGAGCCTGGAACACGCGTGCGGGCAGGACGTCCATCAGGGAACGCATGGCCGTGAGGCGGCCCGGGTCCTTCGAGGAACGGGTGGCGGCGATGATGTGGTCGAGTCGGCCTTCAGCCGTCGGCTCGTGGCAGGGGAGCGGTGCGGGGGCGAAGCCGATGTAGTTACCGGGCCGGTCCCGTTCCCCGGCGCGGCGCAGATTGACCATGGTGATGGCAGGCAGCCGCCGGTCGGCACCTCGGGGCCAGGCCTGGGACGTCCATGTGCGCAGGGCTCCTCCGAGGGCCGCCAGGAAGCCGTCGTTCGTGTCGCCGCCGCGGGCGGTGGCGGCCTTCCGCAGGTGTTGCGTGGGTACCTCCGTCCAGCCGATGGCGCGGCTGCCTGCGAGGGGCAGGGCGGAGTGGTTCCACACGTCGTGGGTGGCGCTCGCGGAGAGCATGTCGCGCACGGTGCCCAGATAGGCTCCGGCCCCTGCCCGGATCAAGGGCTGCCGGGCCGGCGCGGGCACGGTGCCGAACAACGTGGTGAGCGTACCCACCATGCCCATGCCGTCCTGGGTGCTGTGGTGTGCGCGCAGACAGAGGGAGTACCGGCCGGGCGCGTATCCGCTGAGCAGCCAGATGTCCCACAGGGGTCCCGCGTCGGGCAAGGGCCGTGCGACGAGGTCGGTCAGGGCCGCCTCGAGGTGCTGCGCGCCTGTGGGGCAGCGCTGTTCACGGACTCGGATGCTGAGGTCGGGCGAAGGGTCGTGGAACCAGCGGGCCTTGAGCCCGGGGCCGCGGAGGTAGTGGGTCAGGCGCGGCTCGTGGTCCAGGTGGGAGGCGACATGGCGGCGGAGTTCGGCCAGAGGAGGAGCATCGCCGTCCAGGTGGAGGACGACTCCGATCGTCTGGGCGACCGAGGGATGGGTCTGAGCCATGGCATGCATGGTCAAGTCCATGGAGGTGGGACGAAGGGGCACGGTCACGGTCTGCTCCGCTGTGGTGGGTGGGGTTGGGGAGACAGC
>NZ_RDBK01000069.1 GCF_008042275.1 Streptomyces sp. OR43
CCCGCCGCCTCATGCAGCGTCAGCCGCTCGACGCGCTCGTGCTCCGGATCCCCGAGCGCCGTCGCGACGACCAGGGTCCGCTCCTCGCTCCCGTACAGCAGCCCGGCGTCATCTGGACGCCGCCGCGCTTCCGGCGGGCGCCGGGCGGGTGGTGGTGGGGCCGCTGGCCCCGGCCCTCGACCGGATCGGGAAGCACCTCGCCGAGGACGACGGGGCACGGGTCGTGGTGCTGGCCTCCGGTGATCCGGGGTTCTTCGGGATCGTGCGGGCGCTGGCGGAACGGTTCGGGCCTGCGGCGCTCGACGTGCGGCCGGGGGCCCCGTCGATCGCGGTGGCGTTCGCCCGGCTGGGCCTGCCGTGGGACGACGCGGTCGTCGTGAGCGCGCACGGACGTGATCCGCGGACCGCGGTGAACGTGTGCTTCGCGCACCCGAAGGTCGCGGTGCTGACGGGGCCGGGCGCCGGGCCCGCCGAGCTGGCGGCCGGGCTGCTGTACGGGAGCGAGGAGCGGACCCTGGTCGTCGCGACGGCGCTCGGGGATCCGGAGCACGAGCGCGTCGAGCGGCTGACGCTGCATGAGGCGGCGGGCCGTGCGTGGCCCGATCCGGTGAGTGTGGTGCTGTGCCTGGACGAGTCGCGGGCCCTGTCCCCGGTCCGCACGGTGGCGGGTCCGGCGGTCTCCCCCGCCGGCTGGGCGCTGGCCGAGGCGGAGTTCGAGCACCGTGACTCGATGATCACGAAGTTCGAGGTGCGGGCGCTGGCGCTGGCCCGGCTCGGGCCGCGCACGGGTGATCTGGTGTGGGACATCGGCGCCGGTTCGGGTTCGGTGGCGGTGGAGTGCGCGCGGCTCGGCGCGGCCGCCGTGGCTGTCGAGAAGACGGCGGACGGAGTCGAGCGGATCCGGGCGAACGCCGCCGCGCACGGGGTGCACGTGAGGGCGGTGCACGGTGCCGCGCCCATAGTGCTGTCCGATCTGGCGGACCCGGACGCGGTGTTCATCGGCGGCGGCGGTCATGAGCTGCCCGCGATCGTGACGGCGTGCGCCCGGCGGGCCCGGCGGGCGGTCGTGGTCGCGGTGGCGGCCCTGGACCGGGTCGGGCCGGTGCGGTCGGCACTGGCCGCCGCCGGGCTGGAGCCCGAGGGTGTGCTGCTGCAGTCGTCGCGGCTGGCGCCCCTGCCCGGTGACGTGACCCGGCTCGCCGCGGCCAACCCGGTCTTTCTGCTGTGGGGCGTCCGCCCTCCGGCTGGTGCAAGTGAAGGAGCGAACCAGTGATCGGCCTGATCTCCGCTACGGCGGCGGGCGCCGTCGCCCGTGACCGGCTGGCCGCGGCCTGGCCCGGCCGTGCCGTGGTCTACGACGGTCCGGTGGGCGAGGCCGTGCGGCGGGCGTTCGGCGAGTGCGAGCAGCTGGTGTGCTTCCTCGCGACGGGGGCCGCGGTGCGGCTGGTCGCGCCGCTGCTCACGGACAAGACGGCCGACCCGGGTGTCGTCTGCGTCGACGAGGCGGGGCGCCACGCGGTGGCGCTGCTCGGCGGGCACGGCGGCGGGGCGAACGCCCTGGCGGTGGCGGTCGGTGAGGTGCTGGGCGCGGCGCCGGTGGTGACGACGGCGACGGACGCGGTGGGTGTGCCCGGTCTGGACATGCTGGGCCTTCCCGTGGAGGGGGACGTCGCCGGGGTGTCGCGGGCGATGCTGGACGGTGCTCCGGTGGCGTTGCGGGCGGACGCGGTACGGCCGTTGCCGGCCCTGCCGCCGAACGTGCGCCCCGGCGCGACCGGATCCGCGGTGCTGCACCTGACCGACCGGGTCGTGGAACTCGGTTCGCGGGAGGCCGTGTTGCGGCCGGCCTCGCTCGTCGTCGGGGTCGGTGCGTCCAGGGACGCTCCCGCGGACGAGGTGTGCGGGCTGATCCGGGACGCGCTGGCCGGGGCCGGTCTCTCACCGTTGAGCATCGCGGAGTTGGTGACCGTGGACGCGAAGGCGCAGGAGCCGGGGATCGTGGCCGCCGCGGCACGGCTCGGCGTGCCGCTGCGTACGTACCCGGCCGAGGAGCTGGCCCGGATCGAGGTCCCGCATCCGTCCGACGCGCCCCTCGCCGCGGTCGGCACGCCCTCGGTCGCGGAGGCCGCGGCGCTCGCGGGCGGCGGTGAACTCCTCGTACCGAAGCGGAAGTCGGCCCCCGAGGGGCGGGCGGCGATGGCCACGTGTGCGGTGGTGCGCCGGGCGCCCCGCGGGCGGCTCGCGGTCGTGGGGCTCGGGCCCGGGGCGCGCGACCTGCTGACGCCGCGGGCTCGCGACGAGCTGCGGCGGGCGTCGGTGCTGGTCGGGCTCGACCAGTACGTCGACCAGATCCGGGATCTGCTGCGGCCGGGTACGACGGTTCTGGAATCGGGCCTCGGGGCCGAGGAGGAGCGGGCCCGTACGGCGGTCGCCGAGGCGCGCAAGGGCCACGCGGTCGCGCTGATCGGCAGTGGTGACGCGGGGGTGTACGCGATGGCGTCGCCGGCGCTGGCCGAGGCGGGCGCCGACATCGACGTGGTGGGTGTGCCGGGGGTGACGGCGGCGCTGGCGGCGGCGGCGATCCTGGGCGCCCCGCTGGGCCACGACCACGTCTCGATCAGCCTCTCCGACCTGCACACTCCGTGGGAGGTCATCGAGCGCCGGGTCCGGGCCGCGGCCGAGGCCGACCTCATCGTGACGTTCTACAACCCGCGCAGCAGGGGCCGCGACTGGCAGCTCCCGAAGGCGTTGTCGATCCTGTCGGAACACCGGGATCCGGCCACTCCTGTCGGGGTCGTACGCAACGCCTCCCGGCCCGACGAGTCCAGCCGGGTGACCTCGCTCGCGGGCCTGGACCCGGCGGTCGTCGACATGATGACCGTCGTCACCGTGGGCAACACCGCCACCCGTGAGATCGCGGGCCGCATGGTCACCCCGCGCGGCTACCGATGGCAGTCGGCCACGGCCGCCACGGCGCCGGAGGCGGCTTCGTGAACCGGGCCGCCACCACCACCCCGTCCCCCAGCCC
>NZ_RDBK01000007.1:0-39326 GCF_008042275.1 Streptomyces sp. OR43
CCGACCACGAGCTCGACATCAACGTGGCACCGGACCGGACCTGGCAGTGGAAGGACGAGGCCTCGTTCGCGGAGAAGACCGGTCATCCCGCGTACTGGAACGCGGAAGAGGCCACAGCCATCAGGACCGAGGGAAACCGGGTGGCCCGGCTCGCGGMGGCCGGAAATCGCACCAGGTCCCGTCGAAGGGAAAGGTTCCGGCCTCCGCGAGCCGGGCCACCCGGTTTCCCTCGGTCCTGATGGCTGTGGCCTCTTCCGCGTTCCAGTACGCGGGATGACCGGTCTTCTCCGCGAACGAGGCCTCGTCCTTCCACTGCCAGGTCCGGTCCGGTGCCACGTTGATGTCGAGCTCGTGGTCGGCGATGTCGATGTCCTCGCCGTGGTGGACGCGGCGCTCCAGATTGACGTACCAGCCGCGGAACTTCTGTCTGCGGCCGAAGAGCCACAGGACGGAGTGCGCGGCCCCCGTCGGCTGGTAGAAGAGCGCGCTGCCCATCGGCCACCGGCCGGCGACCACGGGGTAGCCCTCGGCGGGGCGTTCGTGCGGGGCGATGTCCCGCAGGTGTGTGGCGCCGCGCGGCAGGGCCGTGCGCCACATCGGGGTGCCCGTCTCCATCCAGACGAGCTGGCCCGCGGGTGTGCGTTCGACGAGGCGCACGGGTACGGAGGCGCTCAGGTGGCCGCCTATGAAGAAGTTCCAGTGCAGGATCTGCCCCGGTTCACCGCTGAGGTGGGTGCTGACGCGGTTGCGTGCGTCGGCTCCGGTGCCGTCCGTTTCCGTGCCGGTTCTCGTCCCGGTTCCTGCGCCGTTGCCGACGGCGCCCTTCTTGCCCGTTTTCATGCAATTGATCATGCCCGCGGAGACCGCCCCGGACACGTGCCCGGCCACCTTGTCAGTGGCCGCCCCGGTTCTCCACGCACGGCCCCGTCCCCGGCTGCGGTTCGGCGTAGGCGCCGTGCACCTCGATGGTCAGCTCCTGCGCCGTCAGGCGGCCGGACACGCACACGTCCCCCGTGTGCACGCTGTAGAGCCCGTCCCAGATGTAGACGCCGTGCTCCTTGCCGCAGCCGAGGTGGGCCAGTGCCGCCGCGATCCGCTTCTCGCTGACATCGCCCTCCTTCCGGGCCTTCTCCAGCTCGTACCGGATGCGCTTCGCCGATGCCTCGCCCTTGGCGCGCTTGTCGGGGCTGAGTTCGCCCGCCATGCGGTAGGCGTGGTTGTCGGCGTAGTTGGGCGGCCGGTCCTCGCTGTTTCCCTCGTGCGGTGCTCCGGTCACGGTGTTCGCCGTCGGCGTGGGAGAGGGCGGCTGCTTCGCCGGGGCCTCGGTGGGCTGGGCGCACTTCGGGCGGGGGCTGAACGACGGCTGCGGAACGGCCGAACGGGCCTGTGGCTGCCCGGGGTGTTCGGTGCCGCACGCGGTCACGGCGAGAGCCAGGAGGGCAGCTGCCGTGGCGGTCCGTCCGAGGCGTGTTCCGGGGTGTCCGGTGTAAGGCATGGCATGAGTCTCCGGTACGGGTCGGCCGGCCGGGTCAGTCGGTGGCGATGCCGCGGGCCGCCAGCACCTCGGGGTCGAAGGCGGCGCCCATCCCGCAGTCGTCGACCCCCGAGATCAGCCGCAGGTTCGGCAGCAGGTCGAGGTCGTCGAGCGACCCCACGTCGTAGAGCTCGTCCTCGCCGTCCCAGACGGGAGAGCACTCCTGGTACACCTCGAGCCCGCCGTCGAGGGTGAGCTCCTCGACCGTCGCGAGCAGCTCCTCACTGATCTCCAGCGCCTCGAAGTGCGCGCGGGCCTCGGCGAGCACCGTGTGGGCGAGGTCGTTCTCGTACGCGTAACCCTGCGGGTCGTCGATTCCCTTCGCCTTCAGGCAGTCCGCGATGCGGAACGCGGGGGTGAGGGTCCCGTCGGTGTACATGAGTTGCTCGATGACGAGGAGCTTGAAGTTGAAGTCGCGAAAGGCGGTCATGCGGTGAGCGTAGCGAGGGGGTGTGACAGCCGGTCCGGGGCGGCTGCCGCGCTACGCGGGCGGGAGGCGGCGGCCCGTCGTGGAACCGAAGCCCAGCCAGGTGTGACGGTTGCCCGCCCAGCACCATCCGGCCTTCGGGGCGTTGCGCCGCTCCCGGCCGTCGCGGCCGGTGCCGTTGCTGATCCAGAGCGCGGGTGTACGGGCGTCCAGGGCGCCGTTGGCCTTGCGCAGCCGGGAGCCGATGGTCATGAAGCAGTGGTTGCGCTCCAGGGCGGCGGGCTGCTGCAGCACCCAGTGGATGCCCTCGCTGAGAAGCAGCGGTGTGCGGTTCTGGGCGGTGAGGGCGGGCAGTGCCTCGTCCGGGCTCCAGTTGGCCATGTGGTCGCCGCGGTCGACGCCGCTGAGGACGTAGAGCGGGGCGTCGGGGACCGGGACCGTGTCGAGCGGGGTGAAGAGGTCGACATCGGGCATGTCGACGACGACGAAGCCAGGCTTGCCGTCGCGACGGAGCAGCGGCGCGAGGGCGGACGCGGGCGCCCGCTCCGGGTGGACGGCGAGCAGGCCGCCGCGTTCTCCGTCCCCGTCCTGCTCCTCGTCCTGGTCCTTGTCCTCGGCCGCTTTGGCGAACGCACGGATCTCGTCGGCCGACAGGCCGGCGATCCCGTGCACCCCGAGCTCGATCAGCGTCTCGGCCTGCGTGGTCAGGGGCGGGAGTTCGCGATCACGTAGGTGCCCCCGCGCTCCAGCCAGGCCCCGCCCTCCTCTACGGCTACGGCGGCTTCGAGGTCTCGCTCACGCCCTTCTACGGCGCGGTGACGGGCCGGGCCTGGCTGGAGCGCGGGGGCACCTACGTGATCGCGAACATCCGGGGCGGCGGCGAGTACGGCCCCGGCTGGCACCGGGCGGCACTCGGCGCGGACCGGGCACGGGCCTTCGAGGACTTCGCGGCCGTGGCCACCGACCTCGTCCGACGAGACATCACGACCCCCGCCATGCTGGGGGCGGCGGGCGGCAGCAACGGCGGACTGCTCATGGGCGCGATGGTCACCAGGTACCCGGAACTCTTCGGCGCGATCGTCGCCCAGGTCCCCCTGCTGGACATGCTCCGCTTCCACGAACTCCTGGCCGGTGCCTCCTGGATCGCCGAGTACGGTGACCCGGACGACCCGGCCGACCGCGAGCACCTGAACGCGTTGTCCCCGTACCACCGGCTCACCGCGGACCAGGCCTACCCGCCCCTGTTCCTGACGACCTCCACCCGTGACGACCGGGTCCACCCCGGCCACGCCCGCAAGGCCGCCGCACGGCTGCGCGAACTCGGCCACCGCGTCCTGCTCCACGAGAACACCGGTGGCGGCCACGCGGGCGCGGGTGACAACGAGCAGTCCGCCCACAACAACGCCCTCATGCACACCTTCCTGTGGAGCCACCTCGCCCGGCCGGCCCCGGCCGCCCTCGGCTGACCCGGCAGGCCACGCGTCCCGGGCGGAGCGGCGCCCGGGACGCGCTACGACGTACAGGCCGCGGCGATCGACAGACTGTTCTCGTACAGATGGTGCCGGGTGACGCGGCCGTCCTCGACGGTCAGGCGGAGAGCGAACGGGCCCGCGAAGGACTTGCCCGTCGCCCGTACGGTTCCCGACAGGTGTCCCATCAGGACGGCATCCGCGCCGTCGACAAGGAACGTGTCGACGGAAGCCCGGGCGTCTTCCGGTACCGTGTGCGCCGCCAACTCCGCGGACTGGGCGGCACATTCGGCGGCCGTGGACCGCGGGCGGATCCATGGGACCACAGGGTTCGGCGCCAGCAGCCAGTCGACCTCGTCGGCGAACAGCGCGGCGATCCGCTCGGTGTCCCCGGCGAGCCGGGCCGCGAGGAACGCCTCCACGACGGCCCGGGTTGCGTCGGCGACCGAACGCGAGTCGCCGGCCGGACTGGGCTTGTCGGAGGTGGGCTCGACGGCCATGGCGGGCTCCTTGAGGTCAGTGGGATGCCGGCGGGGGCCCCGCCGCTGTGTCCGATCCTGCCGCGGGGGAGCGGAACGGTCGATTACCCCGGAGGTAATCCGCCGCCGGGCGCACCCGTCGCGCCGCTCAGCCGACTTCCGCGCCCAGCAGCTCCCGGAACGACACGGCGCCCACCGGTGTCACCTTCACCGCCCGGCCGGAGCCGATCCGCCGCACCCACTGCCGCTCGAGCGACGTGGCGCACAGCGCCGCTCCCACCGCCCCGGCCAGATGCGACCGGCGCTCCGTCCAGTCCAGGCAGCTGCGCACCAGAGGCCGGCGCGCACCCGCGGGGTGCCGGTACCCCAGGGCGTCCGCCAGCCAGTCCCGGCCCGCCGGGGTGACGGAGAGCCCCGCGTCCGCGGAGACCAGGCCCCGGGAGATCATGGCATCGGCCAGGGCCACACCCAGCTCACCGGCCAGATGGTCGTAGCAGGTCCGGGCTCGCGCCTCGGCACCCGCCCGACCGGACCGGCGCACGTTCCCCGGGCCGGCGGAAGCGGCGGGAGCGTACGAGGCGACGGCCTCGATCAGGGCGGCCGCCTCCGGGCCCGCGAGCCGCACATAGCGGTGCCGGCCCTGCCGCTCCTCGGCCAGCAGGCCGCCCTCGATCAGCCGGGACAACTGCTCGCTGGCCGTGGACGCGCTGACCCCGGCGCTCCGCGCGAGCTCGCCCGCGGTCCAGGCCCGGCCGTCGAGCAGGGCCTGGCAGAAGGTGGCCCGGGTGCGGTCGGCGAGCAGGGACGCGGTCTCGGCGATTGAGGACATGCGCCCATGATGCCGCGACGACGGTTCGGGCCGCACCGAACCGTCGCGGCCCTACCGTCGGAACCATGACGCATACGACGCACCGGTTCGATCGCTTCGAGGACGTACGGTCCGCCCTGGCCGATCCGGCGCTCGTCCCGGAACGGCCGGCCGCGGCAGACGGCCCTCCCGGGGCGAGTGCCGCCTGGCTGCGCGCCACCGTGGCCCGGTTCAGCCACGGAGAGCCACACCGGCGGCGGCGCGCCCTGGTCGAGGCCGAGCTGGCCCGTATCGCTCCTGAGTCGCTGCGACAGGCGGCAGCCGTGGTGCCCGGTGAGGACACTCGGGCCACGGTGGTGCGTACGCTCGCCGAAGCCCTGGGGATGCCGCAGCCCGCAGCCGTGGCGCAGGACGTGATCGCGGTGGCCGGGGTCTACTTCGGCGGCGAGGACGCGGCTGCCGACGAGGCGGTGGCCAGGCTGGTGAGACGGCCGGCCGTTCCCAACGGACCGGCCACGCACGACGGACCCGGCACGGCGTCGGCCGGATGCGAGCCCCCGACCGAATCGGTGCCGGTCCTGGACGACGCCGCTCTGGAGTCCGCAGCCAGTCGCATCGGGCTGCTGGTCCAGGCGTGCGAGGCGACCGCCGCGCTCGTCGAAGCCGCAGCCGGCGACGACCGGCTCCCGCTGTCCCGGGTCCTGCGGGACCTGCCTCCCGTACGGACCATGCGCCGCGTCGCCGCCGGAGCCACCCGGGTCGCCGGCCGGCAGATCGCCGAGGGCGATGTGGTGCTCCTCGACCTGGCGGCCGCCAACCGAGCCCACCCGGTGCCGCTCACCTTCGGCGCCCCGCCCCGCGTCTGCCCCGGCCGGGYCCACGCCCTCGCGCTGGCCGACGGACTCCTCCGGCGCCCAGCCACCCCGTTCGCCCGCCTGCACCGGCAGGCGCACCCACTGCTGCTGCCCAACGCCTGGGACTACGCCTCCGCCGCCGCGCTGGCGGAACAGGGCTTCGCCGCCGTCGGCACCACCAGCCTGGGTGTCGCCGCCGCGGCCGGTCTGCCGGACGGGGCAGCCGCGACGGCCGAGGCGACCATGAGCCTGGCCCGTCACCTGGGAAAGGGCCGGTTCCTGTTCACCGTCGATGCCGAAGGCGGGTTCAGCGACGACGTGGCGGAAGTGGCCGCACTGGCACGAGCCCTGTACGAGGCGGGCGCGGCCGGCATCAACCTGGAGGACGGCCGCCCCGACGGCACCCTCGCGCCGATGGAGTTGCACGCGGCCAAGATCGCCGCCGTCAAGCAGGCGGCACCCGCGCTGTTCGTCAACGCGCGGACCGATACCCACTGGTCGTCCCGCCACGAGGACGAGACCGCGACGCGCCTGGCCCTCTACGAGCAGTCCGGCGCCGACGGGGTGTTCGTACCCGGGCTGTCGAATCCGGCCGCGATCGCCGAGCTGACCTCGGCGCTCGTCGTTCCGTTGAACATCCTGTACACCCCGGCCGGGCCGACGCTTACCGAACTGGCCTTGCTCGGCGTGCGCAGGGTCAGCCTCGGCTCGCTGCTCTACCGCACGGCACTGGCGGCGGCCATCGGTGCGGCGACCGACATCCGGGACGGGCGGCCGGCCGTCCCGGATGCGCCGTCCTACGCCGAGGTCCAGGCACTGGCGTACGCCCGGCAGGCGCGGGACCCCGCCCCGGCGGGCTGAGTGACCTGCGGCGTTTCCGCAGGCGGGGGTGGTCCGCGGCGGCAGGTTCCGCCGTGCGGGACGTCCGGCCGGAAGGTACGGTGCCCGGACCGGCTCGGAGGAGGAATGGGACATGGCCAGTACGGTGACCGAGGGCTTGCAGCACATACGCGAGGACCTTGCCGACTTCTACCGGGACCTGCACAGCCACCCGGAGCTGTCGCTGCAGGAGACCAGGACCGCCGCGTTGCTGGCGCAGCGCCTGCGCGACGGGGGCTTCGACGAGGTCGTCGAGAAGGTCGGCGTCACGGGCGTGGTCGGCGTACTGCGAAACGGCGAGGGCCCCGTGGTGATGCTGCGCGCGGACTTCGACGCGTTGCCGGTGGAGGAGAAGACAGGACTGCCGTACGCCAGCACGGTCCGTGCCGTGGACGGCGACGGCCATGACGTGCCCGTGATGCACGCCTGCGGTCACGACATGCACGCCGTCTGCCTGACAGGCGCCGCCGGCCTCCTCGCCGGGGCCCGTGAGCAGTGGAGCGGCACACTGCTGGTGGTGTTCCAGCCGGCCGAGGAACTGGCGGTCGGTGCCCGAGGCATGGTCGACGACGGCCTCTTCGAACGCTTTCCCAAGCCGGACATCGTCCTGGGCCAGCACGTCGGACCCCTGCCCGCCGGTTTCATCGGCTACGGCAACGGGCCGGTGATGGCGGCCGCGGACTCGGTGAACATCACCCTCCACGGCCGGGGCGGCCACGGATCCAGGCCGGAAGCGTCCGTCGATCCGGTGCTCATGGCGGCCAACGTGGTCACCCGGCTCCAGGGCATCGTCGCCCGCGAGGTACCGCCGGCGGAGACGGCCGTGGTGACGGTGGGACGACTGAAGGCCGGCACGAAGGACAACATCATCCCGGAAACCGCCGAACTGGGCGTCAACATCCGCGCTTTCACGCCTGCCGTACGCGACCTCGTCCGCAGCGCGGTGGAGCGCATCGTGACGGGGGAGTCGCGGACGAGCGGCGCGCCGAAGCCGCCGGACTTCACCTGGTTCGCGTCAGCGCCCGCGCTCGTCAGCGAGCCGGAGGCCACGAAGACGACGGTGGCGGCGTTCTCCGAGCACTTCGGCGCCCAGCGACTGCTGCCGATGCCTCAGGTGAACGCGAGCGAGGACGTGGGTGTGTTCGGTGAGGCGCTCGGAGTGCCCACGGTGTTCTGGTTCTGGGGCGGGCTGGAGGCCGAATCGACGATCGCCGCGTTCACCGAGGGACGCATGGACGAGCTGCCGAGCAACCACTCCTCGGCCTTCGCACCGGTCGTCGAGCCGACACTGAGCACCGGCGTGGAAGCGCTGGTCGTCGCGGCGTTGACCTGGCTCGGCACCGTGTGACGGCAGCGCACCCACCCACCGGGCCGGGCGTTCGGGGCGGAAAACCGGCTCGACCTGGCTGCCTCGGTTCAGAGATCCTCTGGTCATGGAGTTCCTCTGTTACCACCGCGACCGGCCCGGCTCCCTTCCGCTGCGTGAAGAGCTGCTGGAAGAGCACTGGTCCTACATGGACCGGTATGCGAAGGAGTTGATCGCCAGGGGCCCGACCTTCGCCCACGCCGACGACGAGGTGCCCACCGGAAGCGTGCACATCGTCGACCTTCCCGGCCCCGCCGCCGCCCGCGCTTTCGCCTTCGACGAGCCGAACTACCAGGCCGGCGTCTACCGTGACGTGCTGCTGCGGAGGTGGCGCAATCTGCTGGGGCGCACCATGTGGGACTTCCCCGGTGGGCACAGCGGCGGCAACCGGTACCTGGTGATCGGCCTCGGTGCGGGGGAGCCCGCCGATCTCGGGGTGCCATCCGGCCAGGACGAGCTGATCGCGTACGGGCCGCTGCTCTCCGACGACGGTGCGACCTGGGTGGGCACGGCGGCGTTGATACGGGCACCGGATCCGGACACGGCACGCGCCGTCCTGACGCCGGACCGGTACGCGGGGATCGAAGTGCACACCTGGGAGTTCGGCGGACGACGCTGACAGCCCGCGGGCGCGGACACCAAGTCCGACGTCGCGCGCGGGCGCCGGGTCGCCACGTCGCGGCCCGCGGGCGCGGACGTCAAGCACCACGCCACAGCCCCGCAACGGGCAGCGGCCCCGCAGCGGGCGGCAGGCCCCGCAACGGGCGGTGGCTGCGTGGCCTCGGCTGGATGGCGCAGGGCGACGGGCGGCTTGCGGAGCAGCGGGCGAAGCTGGGTTCTCCACCGGGCTCACGTCTCAGGAGTACTCCCGTGCCGCTTCCAGGCTCCCCGCAGGTCCGCCTGCCCCTCGCCGCCCTGCTGGCCGCCGCCTGCACGGCCGGGCTGATGCTTTCCCCCGCCCAGGCCGCGGACGCCCCCGCCGATCACGACCGCGCGCTGCGCAGGCAGTTGCGGGAACTGACCGACGCGCCCGGCGGGCCGCCCGGAGTGATCGCCGTCCTCGAACGGGAGCACCGCACGGAGGTCTTCCGGGCGGGTGCCGCCGACACCGGCGCCGCCCGTCCGATCCGGACGACCGACCACATGCGTATCGCCAGTACGGCCAAGGCGTACAGCGGCGCGGTCTCGCTCCAGCTCGTAGACCGGGGCAGACTGCGGCTGAACGACACCATCGGCCGGCTGTTGCCCCGACTGCCGCGTGCCTGGCACCGGGTCACCCTGCGTCAGCTGCTGAACCACACCAGCGGGCTGCCGGACTACAGCGAGGACCCGGAGTTCCTGTCCCTGGTGACCGCGGACCCCCGGCGCCGTTTCGACTCCCGGCGGCTGCTGGACTTCGTGGCCGCCGAGCCGCTGGCGTTCCGTCCCGGGGCCCGCTACGCCTACTCGAACTCCGACAACATCGCCGTAGCGCTCATGGCGGAGGCGGCGACAGGACGCCGGTACGAGGAACTGCTCGCCCAGCTCGTGTACCGCCCGCTGCGGCTGCACAGCACCAGCCTTCCGCAGGGCTACCGGATGCCCCGGCCGTACATGCACGGCTACGACGTCACCCCGCCGAACCCGCCCGAGGACGTCAGCGAGGTACTCGGCGCGTCGGGTGTGTGGGCGTCGGGCGGGATCATCTCGACGCCGGACGACATGACGTCGTTCATCCGCGGCTACGCCGGCGGGACGCTGATCTCCGACCGGACCCGGCGTCAGCAGCTGAACTGGGTGGACGGAGCTTCCGAGCCCGCGGGCCCGGGCGCGAACAAAGCAGGTCTGGCCCTCTTCCGGTACACCACCCGCTGCGGTGTGGTCTACGGCCACACGGGTAACTTCCCCGGCTATACCCAACTGGTCGCCGCCACACCGGACGGCAAGCGGTCGCTGACCTTCTCCCTCACCACCCAGGTGAACAAGACGAACAAGCCGGAACTGCTGAGCCGGCTGCGCACC
The DNA here is from genome assembly GCF_008042275.1 of Streptomyces sp. OR43. Classification (GTDB taxonomy): domain Bacteria; phylum Actinomycetota; class Actinomycetes; order Streptomycetales; family Streptomycetaceae; genus Streptomyces. The sequence goes on from NZ_RDBK01000007.1 coordinate 9,818, forward strand.
GTCGAGGAGAACTTCGTCTGCGCACTCCTGCGCAAGCGGTGACCCGGACGGGACGAGATGTCCCGAACCGCGTGCATCCCCTCCCGCGGAACCCGCGGATGTACCCGGCACAACCATCCCTGCCGCCCGCGAGTCCCATCAAGTGGGAGCAAACCGCTCCTGGAGACACAAGGGGGATATATGAGAAGCCTGCGTAATGTCGCGGTCGTCGGGGCGGTGGGCGCGCTCGTGGCGGGTGCCACGGTCATGGGCGCCACGGCAGCCTCTGCCGCACCCAACGTCACACCTCAGGGCGTCTGCGGCAGTGCCTACAAGACCGTGAACTCGGTGCCCGTCGGCTCACTGGGCACCGTCTACCTGACGTACAACTCCAAGAACGGGAAGAACTGCGTCGCGACGATCCGTACCAACCCCGGTACGGCCAAGGACATGTCCACGTACATCTACGTGCCCGACACCGACGAGTGGGCCGGGGACTCCGGGAACTACACGTCGTACGCGGGGCCGGCCTACGTCTACGGCAAGGGCCACTGCGTGAGCTGGGGCGGCAACATCGCCAACGTGTACGTGTCCGTGGACAACTCCAACTGCGCCGCGCGCACGGAACACCGGGTCACCGAAATCCGCTGAACCGGTCTACGAAGGGACGCTCCGGCCCACGGGCGGCGCGGCTGATGCCGACCGTCCCGCCGGTTCCGGCCGCCGCCTCGCACCGTCCGGTCGACGGGATGCGAGGCGGCGGTCACGACCGGCGGACCGCCGCCTTCCGGAACCGTCGCTTACCACTCGCCCGCGAAGGCCTCGGCCAGGGCGCGCCACTCGGCTCGCGGCAGCCCCGCGCCGCCCTCGGCCGCGGTGAGTACCTGAAGAGCGACGTGATCGGCACCGGCGTCGAGGTACTGCCTCGCCCGTGTCTTCACGTGCTCGGCGTCGCCCAGGGCGAACAGCGCGTCCAGGAGACGAACGCTCCCACCGCCCTCGAAGTCGCTCTCCGCGAACCCGAGCCGCAGCAGGTTGTCGGTGTAGTTCGGCAGCTGCAGGTACATGGCCAGCATGGTCCGCGCAGTGGTGCGCGCCCGGTCGAGGTCGGTGTCGAGCACGACGGAGAGCTCCGGGGCGAGCAGAGCATCGGGGCCCAGCGCTTCGCGGGCTTCCGCCGTGTGCTCGGTGGTGACGAGATAGGGATGGGCACCCAGCGCCCGCCCCGCCGCGAGCTTCAGCATCTTCGGGCCGAGCGCCGCCAGCACGCGATGGCCGGGCTCCACCGGCGGGGTGGCGGAGTCCAGCGCGTCGAGGTAGGCGACCATCGCGCTGTACGGCTTCGCGTACTGCGGCACCATCGGACCGTGGCTGACACCCAGGCCGAGGACGAGGCGCCCGCGGGCGTCCGCGTCGAGCTTCGCGATGCGGGCCGCCACATCCGCCGCGGGGTGGTCCCAGATGCTGAGGATCCCCGTGGCGACGGTGATCGAACGGGTGGCTTCGACGACAGCGGCGGCATCGTCGGGCGAGGGACTTCCCCCGATCCAAACGGTGCCGTACCCGAGGTCTTCGAGCTCGGTCACCGCCTCCGTGATGGCCGCCTTCCCCGCGTCGTCCGCCCGCGACCGGTGAAGGGACCCGCTCCAGATGCCGATCTGTCCGAATGCGCCACGTGTGTCAGAAGTCATACTGCGATCAACAGTGAATCGCGCCGACTATTCCCACGTGGCGGGCGATACACCCGTCCGGCCGTCAGAGGGTGTTGTTGGCCAGGGCCAGGAGGCGTTCGCTGTCACCGCTGAACCGGTCGCGGTCCACGGCGCCGGAGACCCCGCCCACCGAACCGGAGTCGGTGTACTGCCAGAAGGTCCAGTACGGGAAGCCGCCCGGGATGGAGGGACTGGAGGCGCCGGTCCAGTGCGCGACGAACAGAGGACTCCGGGCGGACATGCCGCCCCACCCGCCCGTGCAGGTGTTCCACCAGCTCGGACCGGTGTAGATGACGACATCACGTCCGGTCTTCGCCCTGTACATGGCGGAGAAGTCGAGAATCCACGACCGCATGGCCGAGACCGACTTGCCGGAGCAGCCGCCTTCGAGGTCGAGCATGCCGGGCAGCGTCAGGTTGTCCCGCGACCAGCCTCCGCCGTTGCCGGCGAAGTACGTCGCCTGCGCCGCGCCGCTGGACAGAGCGGGACGGGCGAAGTGGTAGGCACCTCGGATCACCTTGGCCTGGTGGGCGTGGAGGTAGTTGGCGCTGAACGTGGGGTCCTTGTACGTGGTCGACTCCGTGGCCTTGATGTAGGCGAACTTGATGCCGGCCGACTTCACCGACGACCAGTTGATCGTTCCCTGGTAGTGGGAGACGTCGATGCCCGCCTGGGTGGCCTGAGTGGACGCGCTGCCCTCGGCACCGAACTCGATCTGCCGCGTGTCCGCCGTGAAGCCCTCCGCGTCCGCAAGATATCCGGCGCCCATGTATCCGTCGCCGAGGGGGATGGTGCTGCCGGAGGGCCGCGGCACCGCTGCCGCCGTGCCGGAGGGAACTCCTGGACCGAGGGCCATGACCAGGCTGAACGCGCCGGCCGCCATCAGCTTGCGCCGCATGGTTCCGGGGCGGTGGATTCGAGATGACAACGCAGTCCTCCTGGGTGACGGCCGAATTCGGAGAGCCGTGCGCCGCCTGTTCTCGTCCCGCCGACGCCACGTCCTGATGCAAAGAGTTACGAACGAGGAGAGGTTCGTCCCCCGGCGCGCCGCGGAGGGGCGCCCGATGTGGCATTCGGATGACGCCGCGTGCAAGAGCCGTGTGGCGGCAGGTGCGAAAGAACCGCATTGCATGCCGGGTGGTCCGCGGGGATGCTGACTGGCCGGAGGCGATGAAGATGATCAGCGTGGTGTTGAAGCTGTCGGTGCGCGACCTGGTGCACGCGGACCTCGCGTCCTGCGGGTGGTCGGGGTCCGCACACCACCTGGCCGGGGTCGCGAAGCAGCTGGAGCGTGCCCGCCGCGGCGAGGTCGACTACCTCGCGGTCTGCACTCCGACGGACGTTCCCGTCGCGAAGGCCGGCATCGACTACCAGGTCAGGGAAGGCGTCGGCACGCTCTGGCAGCTGGCAGTCCATCCGGCCCTGCAGTCGTGCGGGATCGGCACCTTCCTCGTCGAAGCAGCGGAACTCCGGATGAGGACCCGCGGTCTGCGCCACGCCGAGCTCGGTGTGGAGGAGAGCAACCCCCGGGCCCGGGCGCTGTACGAACGCCTGGGCTACGTCGCGTACGACCGCCGCCCCGACGCGTGGGACGAGCAGGCGCCGGACGGATCACTGCGTCGCCACGAGACGATGTGCACGCTGATGTGCAAGGAACTCCCTTAGTTCCGGCCGCCCCAGGGGCCGTCCACGGATGTGTGGCCCCGCGAGGCGCGCTCAGCGCAGATGCGCCGGGTCGGAAGAACCAAGATCATGGACGGCGTGCCAGGAAGACGAACTCCCTTCCCGGCCGGTCGGGTGCGTCGCGGACTTCATCCACCACGTACCCTCGCTCGATGAGGTCCTGCTCGACCTCCTCCCGTTCCCGGAAGCGCAACGTCGAGTCCGACGTGAGGACCTGTCCGTCCGCCGCGAACCCGTAGGTCCAGCGGAACGTCACCAGCGGCCCACTGACCTCGACCAGTTCGACCCAGCTCTCGACCGGGCCGACGGCCGGGACCTCCGTCACGCGGTACGAGTGCTCGCGGGTCCACTCCTCCCAGGCGCGACCGGCCGGATCGCGGGTCTCGAAGACCAGGTGCCCGCCGGGCCGTAGCGCTTCGTACGCTCCCCGCAGCGTCCCCTCCCACGCTGCCGGGGCCGCGATGGCCTGGGCGACGTTCGCGGTCATCGTCGCGAGATCGACCTGGAGCGGGGGGAGGCCCGTCGCGTCGCCATGGATCCATCGGACCCGTGCACCGTCCTGCTTGGCCCGGGCGACTTCGAGGGAGGCCAGAGCGGGATCAACGCCGACGACATCGATCCCGCGGCCGGCCAGAAGAAGTGCGAACACCCCTGTTCCGCATCCGATGTCCAGGACACGGCGTGCCCCGGACTCCTCCGCGATCCTGAGATATGCGGCGAGATCGCCGCGGTCGGGATCGAGCACATCGTAGAGAGCGGCGAGTCGTGGATGCGCGAAGCAGTCGTCAGCCATGCGTGCGAACGTACGCAGAACAGGGCCCGGACGGCCACCGGCTTTTCGCCCTGACGACGGCCGTCGGCGGCACGCGCGGCGGGGGCCCCGGGAAGGCGTACAGCGGCCCGGTGGCGACGACGACAGCCCGGCGCACCCGGATCAGGACGGCCCGTCGGTCCCGTCTCCGGCGGACGTGCGGGCGAACCAGGTCCGGGTCTCGTCCGCGCTCAGGACACGGACGAGCTCGGCCGTACCCGGCAGCTGCGGGAAGAACCGGTCGGCGTTCCAACTGCGCCGGTACGCCGGCTCGTCGAGCACGAGCAGGCGGTGTCCTTCTATCACAGGGATGTCGTCGGGCAGCCCTTCGTTCCATAGGCGCGTGCCGTCCGGGGCGAGCAGTTCGAAGGCTCCGGTCGCCACGGTCCCGGTACGCCCCCTGGCGGGCTCGGGATCCGTGGCCAGACGCACGCTCTCCGCGGACGGCGTGATGCCGGGGACGTGGCCGCCGCCCACGAGGAGATGGGCGAGCATCGTGTGCAACTGGAAGTTGTCCCCGATGCCGCCGATGCGGACTTCGTACGCCGTCTTGGTCGGCCGGTGCAGCACGATCACGGGCTCGTCGTCCAGAACCGCCAGCGCGTAGGACAGACACTTCAGGTCGTGCCGCTCCAGGGCCTCCAACGCGCGGCAGGAGGGGAGGATCGCGGAGGCGTGCCGACGGCGCACCTCGGAGCTGCGGCACAGCACGGCCAGAGCCGGAGGCTGCCACTCCTCGACCGAGCACCAGGCCAGCGCGAGCCGCGTGGCCTCCGGCGCATCGCAGCCCAGGCGGGCGGGCAACGCGTCGTCGATGATCTTCTCGTCAGGCTCAGGCAGTTCGTCCCCGGCCGCGCCCGCGGCAGTCCAGAGGCGGGCGAACTCCAGGGCGTCGAGCAAGTCCTGGTGGACGCCGTCCAGGATCGGTTCGGCGCAGGCCGCCGGGTCGGCCCCGCGCTCAGCGCAGAAGCCGGCTGCCGTGGCCAGCATCGGCCGCGGCCCGGTGGGCGGGAACTCGGGGAGCAGGGCCGCCAGCCGGGGCCCCGCCAGAACGCACTCGGCCTCCGATGCCGCCTGTACACCGTTGATCACGGCGGTGAAGGCACGCCCCGTGCGGTCACCGTCGCGAGCGGCCACCGCCTCCTCCAGCTCGGACACCATGGCGGCGAGACGCGAAGCCTTCCGCTTCCTGTTGAAGATCACCGGCACACCTTAGGCCTGAGGTCTGCTCTGCGTCATCAGATCCGGACTTGCTGCGACGCGGGGAGAGTCGAGGGCGCGGCGAAGACCGGCCGGCCGGTCACTTATGGACGCTGTCGCGGTGATCGTGCCGCGGGTCCGGCCGCAACACTCCGTCAATCTCTGGTGGCAGCGGGCTTCGGCATGTAGCGTCTTTTCCAGATGCCGTGGTTCCTCAGCTGCCCGCGCTCCGCCGCGGGCGCTTTGCTGTGCGGGGCCATGGCATGCACGGGTCCGTGTGGTGCGGATCCTGGAACGAACGAGAGGCACCGGCATGGCCAGCGGAACCGTCAAGTGGTTCAACGCCGAAAAGGGTTTCGGCTTCATTCAGCAGGACGGCGGCGGGCCGGACGTCTTCGCTCACTACTCGAACATCAACGCCACCGGCTTCCGTGAGCTTCAGGAGGGACAGGCGGTGACCTTCGACATCACGCAGGGCCAGAAGGGCCCGCAGGCGGAGAACATCACGTCCGCCTGACCTTCGGGCTGACGCGGGCCGCCGGAGCRYGCTCCGGCGGCCCGTCGTGCGTTCCGGACCACTTGCCCATGGACACTCGCCACCGACGGCCTTGACTTGGAGCGCGATCCAGCTCCTAACGTCACCGTCATGACGACACCTCAGCACAACATCGGGTCGGGTTTCGGTGCCCGCAGCACCACGGGCGAGGTACTGAGCGGCATCGACCTGTCCGGCAGCACAGCGATGGTCACCGGTGGTTACTCGGGGCTGGGCCTGGAGACGACACGAGCTCTGGCGGCAGCCGGCGCCCACGTCGTCGTTCCCGCCCGTCGGCCTGCCGCCGCGCGGAAGGCGATCGAGAGCATCGACAACGCCGAGACCGACGACCTCGACCTGTCCGACCTCGACAGCGTCCGCGGCTTCGCCGAGCGGTTCCTGGCCTCGGGCCGCACGATCGACCTCGTGATCAACAGCGCCGGGATCATGGCCTGCCCCGAAACGCGGGTCGGCCCCGGCTGGGAGGCGCAGTTCGCCACCAACCACCTCGGACACTACGCGCTGATCAACCACCTGTGGCCGGCGATCGCACGTGGCGGCGCACGCGTGGTCGCCGTGTCCTCCGGCGCCCACGGGATGGGCGTGCGCTGGGACGACCCGCAGTTCGAACGCGGCTACGACCGATGGCAGGCATACGGGCAGGCGAAGGCTGCCAACGTACTGTTCGCCGTGCAGCTCGACGCACTCGGCCGCGACGCCGGAGTCAGGGCGTTCGCGGTGCACCCGGGCAGCATCCTCACCCCTCTTCAGCGCCACCTGGCCAAGTCGGACATGGTGGACGCGGGCTGGATCGACGAACACGGCAACCCGACCGATCCCACCTTCAAGACCCCCGCACAGGGCGCCGCGACACAGGTGTGGGCGGCGACGTCGCCCCGTCTCACGGGCAAGGGCGGCGTGTACTGCGAGGACTGCGACGTGGCCGAGCCGGCCCGCGAAGGCATGGAAGGCGGCGTGCACGCACACGCGACCGACCCCGAACAGGCCGCCCGCCTGTGGGCGCTCTCGGCCGGACTCACGGGCGTCGACGCATTCGCGGCGGCCCGCTGACCGCACCGCCACCGCACCGGCCGACGGGACGCGGAGAGCCTCGAACATCTGCTGGTTCGAAGGGGGCGCGACCGACTCGTTCGGGCCGGAGCTGCGCCCCCTGACGAATGCTCTGGGATACCTGCCCTACGGCAACGGGGTGCACTACGACGTGGACGAGGGCCGGCGCCCGCTGATCCACCGGCTCGTCGCGGACGGCATCTTGCCGACCTCTCACTGCACCGATGACGGAGTAGGTCTGGTCTACCGCGGAACGGAGCTGGTGGAAGCGGTGACCGAGGTTCCGGGAAAGGGGGCCTACGTGGTCGGACGGGAGGGCGACAAGGCGGTGGAGGGGCGCGTCGAGCCCCGCAGGCTGCCTGCCCTCTCACGCTGAAGCGCATGCGCCCGAGGCCCACCGAAGTGCGCCGGACGATCGAACCAGCTGGGCCAGGACGAGAACCCGCCCAGCAACCGGAGAGCCCGCTTTGGCTCCACCGTCGCGCCCGGCTCCACCGTCAACGCCCGGGTATCCCATCTCCTCGTGGCACTGCCGCCACCCGCGCAGGAGACGTCTTCGACGCACGCGACCGCGGAACCACCGAATCCTCGTCCGGCTCGCGCCCCGGCTCATGTCGCCCTCGGCACCTCGATCTCGTAGACCAGCGCGTACACGATGTCCCGGGCCTGGCGCAGGTCGTAGCCCGTCGCGTCCAGGATCACCTTGAGGGCGCGCATCGTGTCGCCGCCCAGCATGAACATGCGCGCGTCGGCCTGTGCCTCGGCCGGAACCGGCAGACTGCGGGCTCGTCGAGGATCCACGCTCCGCGGGATCTTCGGCAGCCCGCCCTCCTTCTTCCTGCCCCCGAACACGTTGGCCCCCAACTGCTCATCCATGCCGCCTGTTTGTGGAGCGGATTCTATGCGGACCGGCCCGCGGGCGGGTTTCGGCGTCCTCTCCGACGCCGACAGCGGAGGTTGTTTCAGCAAGTCGTGAGTGAACGCCGAATTACGGGGCACGAGGATGGTCGCGACAGGAACCGTGTGGCTGTCAATTTCAGGTCAGCCAGGTAGTACCGGTCGAATGCGAGGAAGCCGCTGCAGAGCGACTTCCTCGTAATCGCCTAAGAGACTTGATGATGGGAACTGACATGATTCTTCTCGGTGCGATACTGCTCATAATCGGCCTGCTGGTCGGCGTGTCCCTGCTGACCACTATCGGCGGTGTGCTCGTCGTGGTGGGCGCCGTTCTGTGGATCCTTGGTGCCAGTGGGCGCAAGGTCGGCGGACGCAGGCACTACTTCTGATCCTCTCCCGCCGGCCGGCCGGCAATGGCTGAAGGCAGTGACGTGTGGGTGGGCCGCGACGGTATATCGTCGCGGCCCACCCACACGTCACCGGTCATTTTTCCGGAATGACCGAAGGCGAATTGTTTATGGAAGGCATGCGCCGAGGAACGGGCTATGCGCCGTCGTCGCCCTCGCGCAGGGAATGAATCATGCTCCGCAGGATGCGGAGCGCGCCTGCCTGTTCGGGCTCGGTCAGGCCGGCCAGCATTCTGACCTCGACGGCCCGGACCGCGGCGGTCGCCTTCTCCAGGCTCTGCCTGCCGCGAGGCGTGAGCCGTGCGGGTAGGACCTTGCCGACGGATGCCTCTGCGGGCCTGGTCACGTAGCCGTCCCGTTCCAGGGCTTGGAGCAGCACGTTCATCGACTGCCGAGTCACGAACGCGCCCCGCGCGAGCTCGGAGTTCGACAAACCCGGCCGTTGGGCCAGCAGCTCGAGGCAGGAGTAGTGCGTCACGCTCATCCCGAGCGGCCGCAGCACCCCCTCCATGGCTGTGCGCAGGGCGCTCGAAGCCTCTTTCAGCAGGTACCCCAGTGATGTGTCCAGGTCGATGCCGGCGCCGCTTTGACTCATGTCAGTATTCTGACATACCGTGGTTCGTGTCAGGAATCTGACATGAAAAGAAGGAGCGTCATCATGCCCGCCACCGGCCCCGACTTCATTTCGCTCCAGGTGCGCGACCTCGCCGCATCACAGGCGTTCTACGAGCAGTACCTCGGCCTCGTCCGTTCACAGGCAGGACCTCCGCACGCCGTCGTCTTCGAGACGAAGCCGATCGCGTTCGCACTCCGCGACGTCATTCCCGGCACCGATCTGGCAGCCGTTGCGCAGCCCGGCATCGGTGCCGCGATCTGGCTCCACGCCACCGACGTCCAGGCCATCCACGATGCTCTCGTCGCCGAAGGTCGCACCATCGTCTCCGCACCGGTCGACGGTCCCTTCGGCCGGACCTTCACCTTCGCCGACCCGGACGGCTACCACGTCACGCTCCACGACCGGACCTGATACACCGCGACGGCACCAGAGGACTCCGCCACCCGTTCAGGAAGGCCCGGCCGCCTCCTCGCCGGCGGCGATACCCAACTGGCGCGCCACGGTGGTCAGGGCCGCTCCGAGCGGGAGCGCGATACGGGCGACGGCGTGCCGATCACCCCGGGTGAGGTCCCGGTTCACGATCAGCACGGGCTTGCCCTCCTGGGCTGCGTAGCGGACGAACCGGAGCCCGGACATCACCGTCAGCGAGGAACCCAGGACCAGCAGCGAGGCCGCTTCACGGACCAGGCCGCGACAGTGCTCGACCCGCTGCGGGGGCACGGCTTCGCCGAAGAACACCACATCGGGTTTGAGGATGCCGCCGCAGTTCGTGCAGGACACCACGTGGAAGTCCCCGACCTGGTCGTCGGTGAGGTCGGCGTCACCGTCCGGATTGATCGTGGCGGCCACCGGCTCGAAACCCGCATTGGCTTCCTCCAGCCGCCGGGCAAGGTCGCGACGCGGGCTCACGGCGCCACAGGAAAGACATACGACCCGGTCCAGGCTTCCGTGGAGTTCCACCGCGTCCTCGCTGCCCGCGGCCTGGTGCAGCCCGTCGACGTTCTGGGTGATCACACCCGAGAGGAGGCCGTGCCGCTCGAACGCGGCCACGGCCCGGTGTCCGGCGTTCGGGCGGGCCCGCCCGAACGTACGCCAGCCGAGGTGGCTACGTGCCCAGTACCTGCGACGGGCCTGGACTCCGGCGGTGAAGTCCTGGTACGTCATCGGAGTGTGCCGGCTCAGGCTCCCGCCCTCGCCCCGGTAGTCGGGGATGCCCGACTCCGTGGAGATGCCCGCCCCGCTGAGCACGAGCACACCGCCGGTGCGGAGCGCGTCGGCGACCGGCGCCAGGTCGGTGGTGGCGGGAGGCAGATCCTCGGTGGGGGCCCAGCTCAGGGTGGGGCGCATACGCATCTCTCCAGGGTACGGAACAGGTGGCGGCACCCGCTCGCCCGTCGGCAGCGCCCTCCTCCGCTCCGCCGTCGGTTGTGACGGTAGGCATGCGGCTCATCGCCCGGCGTGCGCAAGGAGTGGTCGTCGACCCGGTGCGGCGCGCCTCGGCCGAGGCGACGGCCACGGGTGGAGGATCGGCAGGGGGGCGGGCCCTGCCGCTTCGGGACGGGCCGGCACCATACACACCGCGTGGAGAGGCCCGGCCTTGACATCATGGAGCGAACCCCTGGACGACGGCCGCTACGGGGAGGCGTTTTTCCGTCCCGAGCAGGCGGGGGAGCGGGAGCGCATCGACTTCGGGTCCCTCGCCTACGACGACTTCACCATGGCGCGCCTGCGGGCTGTCGGGGCCGGCCCGGGCTGGCGCTGCCTCGACGTCGGTGCCGGCACGGGCACGGTGTCCTGCCGGCTGCTGCAGGAGGCCGGGGTGGAGAGCGTGCTCGCCGTGGACCGCGACGTACGGTTCCTCGGGGACCGGTCCTTGCCCGGGCTCGAGGTACGGGAGGCCGACATCACACTGCCGGGCTTTGCCTCCGGCCGCTTCGAGCTCGTCCATGCCCGCTTCGTGCTGATGCACCTGCCCGAGCACGAACGCATGATCACGGCATTGGCCGAACTGGTCGCGCCCGGCGGAGTACTGGTGCTCAGCGACGCGGTCGACCTGACGAGTGACCGGACGCCCGGCACCCCGTACACCGCGGCCATGCGCGCCATGTGGCAGGGTCTGCGCACCGCGATCGGCACCGATGTCTCCTGGGTTCCGTCGTACCCGCAGCTGCTGCGCGGGGCGGGGCTCACGTCCGTCGCCGCCGAGATCCACGTGCCACCGCTGCTGCCGGGCAGTGCCATCAGCCGCTTCTGGGAGGACACCTGGGAGCGCAGCAGGGCCGCGATGCTCGCCACCGGGCTGGTCGACGATGCGGCCGTGGACGCGGCGGTCCGCTACGTGAGGTCGGACGAGTGTGCCGCCTTGTCGGCCGGCATGCTCACGGCCTGGGGGCGGAGACCCGGGGAGGACACGGCATGAGGCACCCGGCGCCGCGCGGCCGACTGCCACGCGCAGGTGGAGGGCCCGGGTGTGCTGCCTCGGGACGCGGGTAGTCGAAACGACGTCCGGAACCCGGATGCCCGCGAAGCAGGAGGAGGAAGGCCATGGCAGTGCCGAAGACGAGCGTGCTGGTGCTGGACTGTGCGGAGCCGAAGGAACTGGCCGACTTCTACGCCATGCTGCTCAACGCGGAAGTCCACGTCGGCAACGAGCCCGATATCGTCGAGGTCGTGGGCCACCGAGGGGTGCATCTCGCGATCCGCAGGGACCACGGTTACGCGCCGCCGAGTTGGCCGCGGCCCGATGATTCCCAGCAGGCACATCTGCGCATCCTGGTGGCACGGGAGGATCTCGACGAGGCGGAGCGTGAGGCCGTCGGCCTCGGCGCGCGTCCTCTGGGCGCGAAGGACACCGAGGGTGTCCGTGACGCGCGTCTCTATTCCGATCCGGCCGGACACCCCTTCACGCTCGCCCCACCCGGCTGATTCCCCGGGCGGGCCTGCGCGCCGCTGACGAACCCACGAACCCACGAAGGAGTCCGTATGTCCTCATCGATCGTTGAGACCGTAGATATGAAGGCCCCGGTGTCCATCAGCTGGGCACTGTGGAGTGATGTGACGCAGTGGCCCACCTTCCTGAGCCATGTCCAGCGTGTCGATCCGCTGGACGACCGACGGTTCGCCTGGCAGCTCGCGCTGCCGGGGGTCGACAAGAGCTTCGTCGCTGAACTCACCGAGGTCGTGGCGGAGGACCGGATCGCCTGGAAGACGACGGAGGGCGTCCACCACGCCGGTGTGGTCACCTTCCATCGGCTGGACGACGAGTCGAGTCGGCTGACCCTGCAGATCGAATATGACCCCCAGGGATTCGTGGAGCACCTGGGCGCCCTCACCAATCTGGACTCGGTCCTGGCCAACTACGACCTCGGTGAGTTCCAGAAGCTGGCCGAGCGGACCGCCGCGGGCGACGTGCCCCAGGGCGGGCCCCGCCCGCGGTGATCCGCCCAGGGTGCCCGGGGGCAGGTGCCGGCGCCCGGCGGCGGGCGCCGGCACCTGCCGCATCGGCTACCTCACAGCCGTCGGCCGGCGGGACAGGCTCGTCGCGGCCCGCACGTCCGTGAGCGGCCGCAGCCGGTACGTGTACGTGTAGTTCCGGTCGGCGAGCAGCTTGTACGCATCGTGTGTGTGCGCGCCCCAGCTGTTGTCGCCGCCGACGCCCATCTGCCGGTGGTTGACCCGCAGGATCACCTCGTCACGCGGCGTGAGCTGGTAGTCGTGGCGGGCTCCGACGGACAGGTCCTCCGGTGTGAAGTGGGAGGCGTTCACCTCCAGCAGCTCGTCGCCGCTGACGAGCAGGCCGCGACCGTGCCGGTCGGTGAGCGCCGCCCAGCGCACGTCGGTCCTGTTCCCGTTCTCCTGCGGCCGCAGGTACGGGCTCCACTGCCCGGTGACGGTTCCGGACCAACGCCCCACGTCCGTACCGTCCTTGCGGTCCCAGTGGCTTTCGTCGGGGCCGCGACCGTAGTAGTGGAACTGCTCCAGTGCCGCGGGAAGGCGCAGGATCGTCCCGATCTCGGGAATGTAGGGGAGGGAGGGGTCGCCCGKAGCGAGTGTGTTGTCGACCTTGATCTCGCCGTTGCCGAAGACGGTGAAGGTCGTGGCGAAGGCGGATGCGGTGCTCGTCGGCAGCGTTCCCCGCACCGCGATCTCGACGGCACGCCCTTGCAGCCCGCGCACCGTCACCTCGGTCACCTTGCGCCGTGCCCCCGCGTCCCGCCAGGTCTGATTGCGGGTGTGCTGGCCGTTGCCGCGGTCGTTGTCGGTCGGGGCACGCCAGAAGTTGGGCACCGGGCCGGAGTCGAGGAGCTTCGTGCCGGCCGCCTCGTACGACGTGATGACGCCGGTCGACCTGTCGATGACGACCTCGAAGCCGCGGCCGGTGACGGTGATGCCGGGGTCACCGTCCCGGAACGACAGCTCGGGCACCCCGGCCAGCGGAACAGGCACGATCTCCGGGCTGTTCCCGCCGAGGGGCAGCTGCACCCGCGCCACCTCGAAGCCCTCGTCCGCCCACGGTGTGCGTTCCCTGGTCGTGAAGGACAGCTGGAGGAAGTACTCGGTCCCGGGCGCGGGGTTGCGCGGCAGTTCCACCGGCAGCGTGATGGTCTTCCCCGTCATCGGCGATACGTCGAGCTGGTCGCGGCGGATGCTGCCGCGCCGCACCGTCTCGCCGTCGGCCGAGAGCTCCCAGGAGCCGTTGTACGTACGGAGATTGGTGAACAGGTTCTCGTTCCTGAGGGTGATTTCGCCGGGCGCGGCGTCGTCCGCACGGGTCGCGTGGATCGTCTGGAGGATCCGTTTGACCTCGGCCGCCTTGCCCGTGTGGCGTCGGTCGGGCAGGACGATGCCGTCGCCGGCGAACGCACCGTCGTTCGGGTTGTCGCCCCAGTCGCCGCCGTAGGCGTAGAAGGTCTTCGCTCCCGCCTTCTTCTGCTCGTATTGGGCGGTCCGCGCGTCGAACCAGAAGCGCACGCCGGCGTCGCCGGGACCACGCCCGTCGTCGGCGAGTTCGGCGGCCTTCAGGGCACGCGCGTACACCCGGGCCATGCGGATCGTTCCGCTGAACTCCCGTGTCGGGTTCTCCACTTCACCGGCGAGGGAGAGCGAGGCCGTGTTGCTGCTGGGCTTGCGGTCCGTGTTCCTCGTGGCCTTGGCCTCGCCGTCCACGTACAGGGTCAGCGTTCCCGCGTCCGCGTCGAAGACGCCCGCGACGTGATGCTCCCTGCCCGTCCAGCCGTCGTCCGGGGTCGTCCAGGAGGCCGCGATCCACTGCCCGTTCGCGTAGATGTAGAACTCCAGGCCCTTGTCGGCCTGCTTCAGCGCGTACTGGGTGTCGCCCTTCGCCAGGATCGGCTGGTGGAAGCCGCGGACGTGCGGGGTCAGCCAGGCCTCGAGGGTGAGCGACCCGGTCAGATCGAGCCGGTCGTCGCGTGCGAAGACGGTCGCGCCGCTGACGCCCTGCTCGCGGCTGAACGAGCCCGAGGGGTTGATGACCTCGCCCTTCAGACCCGTGGGCCCCGTCTCGGTGAGCAGCTTGCGCGAAGGCGTCGGCCAGGTCAGCGCCTGGTCGACGAAGTCCCAGATCCAGCCGCCCTGCAGGACGTCGTAGCGGCGGACGACGTCCCAGTACTCCTTGAAGTTGCCGGTCGAGTTCCCCATCGAGTGGGCGTACTCGATCATGACGTAGGGCCGGGTGTCGGAGGTGTCCTTCGCCCGGGCCTCCACCCGGCTCGGCGACTCGTACATTCTGGAACGGATGTCGCTGGTGGCGGGACCGTCGTCGCCCTCGTACTGGATGACGCGGGTCGGATCGTAGGAGCGGATCCAGTCATGCATGGCCCGGAACGCGGACCCGGAGCCGGCCTCGTTGCCCAGCGACCAGATCACGACACAGGCGTGGTTCTTGTCGCGGTGGACCATGTTCTGCGCACGGTCCACGCACGCCTCGGTCCAGTCGGCCCGGTCGGTCGGGTACCGGTCGCGGACGCCGTGCGTCTCCAGATTTGTCTCGCCGACGAGGTAGAGGCCGTACTCGTCGGCGAGTTCGAGCCAGAGCGGGTTGTTGGGGTAGTGCGAGGTACGGACCGAGTTGATGTTCAGCCGCTTGACGAGCGTGATGTCCTCGACCAGATCGGCACGGCTGAGAGCCGAACCGCGATCGGGGTGCATCTCGTGACGGTTGGTGCCGCGGAAGGTGACCGGCTGCCCGTTGATGCGCATCAGCCCGTCCTTGATCGCGAACTCGCGCAGGCCCACCCGGTGCGAAAGCGTCTCCACGACCTTGCCGGAGGGATCGCGGAGCTGAAGGACGGCGGTGTACAGATACGGGTCCTCCGCAGACCACAGGCGGGGTGAAGGTACGGCCCTGGCGCCCGTGACGGTCACCTCGCCGCCGGCCGGCGAGGCGCGCTGGGCCAGCGGACGCGACCACACCGCGTGCCCGCCGGCGTCGTACAGCTGTGTCTCGACCGTGTAGGCCCCCGAGCCCGCGTCGCCCGTGGAGTCCCGTACGTGGGCGGTGACGGACAGTGCGGCGGTGGTGAACCCGTCCCCGAGCGGGGTGTCGAGCTTGAAGTCGCGCAGCTGGACACCTGGCGTCGAGTACAGATACACCGACCGGAAGATGCCGCTCAGCCGGATCATGTCCTGGTCCTGGAGCCAGTCACCGTCGGAGTAGCGGTAGACCTCGACGGCGATCTGGTTGGTGCCGTCCTTCAGGTACGGGGTGATGTCGTACTCGGCCGGGGTGTACGAGTCCTCGTGGTAGCCGGTCAGATAGCCGTTGATCCACACGTAGTGGGCGGCCTTGACCCCCTCGAAGTGCAGGAACGTGCGCCGGCCCGCCCAGCCTCCGGGCACCGTGAAGGAGCGCCGGTACTGGCCGACGGGGTTGTACCGGGTCGGCGCGGCCGGCGGCTGGGCGTCCTCGCCGAGCCCGTTGGGGCCCCACCACGGGTAGGTGATGTTGACGTAGACCGGATAGTCATGGCCGTGCAGCTGCCAGGCCGAGGGGACCGGGGTGTCCTCCCAGGCGGAGTCGTCGAGATCGGTGCGGTAGAAGTCCGCCTGCTTGTCGGCGGGCCGGTCCACGTACGCGAACTTCCACGTCCCGTCGAGGCTCTGACGCCAGGGAGACGTGGTGCGGTCGGTGGTGAGAGCCTGCTCCAGGTTCGCGTACGGCATGAGCGTGGCGTGCGGGGGCTCGGTGCCGAGCCGGAAGACGTCGATGTGGCCGTTCCACTCGTCGCCGCCGGCCGGGATGTCGCCGGTGGCGGCGAAGGCGCGGGCGACGGGCGGTGCGCCGGAGAGAACGAGGCCGCCCAGCACGGCGGCGCCCGCCTCGATGAGACGGCGACGGCTCACGTATCCGCGCTGAGGGTCGGAGTGGGGGGACGAGTTCGGGTGGGCCATGGCAGGGCCTTCCTAGTGCGCCAGGACGTGCAACTGGTGTGAGGGGTGACACCTGTTGAGACGCGCCCACCCTAGAAAGGGAACACAACCACCACAATGACAACGTCAGATTTTGTTGTTTTCTGACGGCTGTGCGCCCTGGGCCGGCCCGGACCTCCCGGCCCGCCCCGCCCGCTCAGGCCACGGTGACAGCAGCGGATCGAGCACCGTCCGCAACGCGGCGTCCATGATCCACGGCCGGGTGCCACGCCATGCGAATGGCCGAATAGGGATATGCGCGACGCCGACCGGACCGTGCGATTGCCGCGGCCACGCAGCTCCCGATGACGCGCGGTCCCGCCGACGGGCAGGTCGGCAGGACCGGAATGGGCCGGGGCGCCCGCTGGTAAACTGAACGCACGCTTCGAGACCGCCGGGGCCCGTACCAAGAGGTACGGGCCCCGGCGCGTGCCGGGCGCCAGGCCGAGGAAGGTTCCCCCATGAACGCGAAGCAGTCTGCCCCGAAGGGCGGCCCCACAACGCCGCGGACGGCTGCCCCCGGCCTGCCCCCGGCCGAGTCCTTCGACGCGCTGGGGCTGCCGCCGGAGCTGACGGCGACGATGACCGGCCTCGGCGTGACGGAACCCTTCCCGATCCAGGCGGCCACCCTGCCCAGCGCGCTGGCCGGGCGTGATGTCCTCGGCCGCGCGCGGACCGGCTCCGGTAAGACGCTCGCCTTCGGGCTGGCGCTGCTGGCGCGGACGGCAGGCCTGCGGGCGGAGCCGAAGCGACCGCTCGCACTCGTCCTAGTCCCGACCCGGGAACTCGCGCAGCAGGTGAGCGACGCGCTGGCTCCGTACGCGCAGGCCATGAACCTGCGGCTGGCGACCGTGGTGGGCGGGCTGGCGATCAACCGGCAGGCGGCCCAGCTGCGGGCCGGCGCCGAAGTGGTCGTCGCGACTCCGGGGCGGCTCGCCGACCTCGTATCGCGTCGGTTCTGCGAGCTGCAGCAGGTCCGGATCACCGTGCTCGACGAGGCGGACCAGATGTGCGACCTGGGGTTCCTGCCCCAGGTCTCGGAAATCCTGGACCAGGTCCGTCCCGACGGACAGCGGCTGCTGTTCTCGGCCACGCTCGACCGCAATGTCGACCAGCTGGTGCGGAACCATCTCCACGAGCCGGCCGTGGCCTCGCTCGACCGAGTCGCGGGCTCGGTCACCACGATGGAACACCATGTGCTGAACATTCACCCCGCCGACAAGTACGCGACCGCGACCGAGATCGCCGCGCGGGACGGCCGGGTCCTGATGTTCCTGGACACCAAGGCCGGCGTGGACCAGTTCACCCGGCACCTGAGGGCCAGTGGTGTACGGGCCGGCGCCCTGCACAGCGGGAAGTCGCAGCCGCAGCGCACCCATACCCTCGCCCAGTTCAAGGACGGCGAGATCACCGTACTGGTGGCCACCAACGTCGCGGCGCGAGGCATTCACATCGAGGCACTCGACCTCGTCGTCAACGTCGACCCGCCGGCCGACGCCAAGGACTACCTGCACCGTGGCGGGCGTACGGCGCGCGCCGGCGAATCCGGGAACGTCGTCACCCTGGTCACACCCAACCAGCGGCGGGACGTCAACCGGATCATGACCGAGGCCCGAATCCGCCCGACCGTCACCCAGGTGCGCTCCGGCGAGGAGAAGCTGACAGCCATCACCGGCGCGAAGCGCCCGCCGATCGAGGGCAAGGGCAGCGGCAACGCCCCCTTCCGGGGCATGGGCACACGCCCGGGCCGCCCGAAGGAGTCCCGCAAGACGGCCGACGCCCGCAGGACAGCGGAAGCACGCGCGGCCGCTCGGGTACGCAAGGGCCGTTGACCCGGACGGACTTCACCGGCACGGTCCCCGACCGCGAGGCGCCTGTACGGCGGTCTGCCGCGGTCTCAGGCCGTGCCCGCAGGGTGTGGTGCCCGGTGGGCGCAACGTTCCTCGGGCTTCGCTCTCCTCGGCGAGCCGGCGGCGGAGACTGAGCGTCAGGTGCTCCGTCATGGCCTCGGCCGCGCGGTCGGGCTTCCTGCTGAGGTGATCCCAGGGAACGCGAATCGAGCATCCTCTCACCGCGCGAGAGGCGTGTTCCGGGGAGTCGGGGCAGTCCCGGAACCGTGCGCAACGGTGGGACGCCCCCCGTGGCTGGTGTGATCACTGCGTCCGAGCTGGTCGGGGCAGCGTGCTGCCGGGCCTTGTGCGATCGCCCAGTGACAGTCAGGCGGGGGATGCGTCGCCTCGACCGGCCGCGATGGCGCTGTGGACGCAGTCGCGGAGCAGGTCGCGGCGCCGGGCGTGTACGTCATCGGGTTCTTGGCTGTTGGCCGCGTAGACGTTGCTGACCGGTGACCAGGCCATGGACATGGCGATGACCATGGCCATGATGTCGAAGGGGTCGCCTGCGCGAACCCGCCCGGCGGCCTGGGCCTCGGCGATGGCGGTGAGCTTGCGGTCGTCGTAGTGCTGGTGCATCTCGACGAGGTGACCGTCGGGGCGGCGCTCCAGCCGCGTCCAGGTTGCCAGCCGGATGAGGTCGGGGCGGCGCAGGTATTCGTCGTAGAGGCGGACAGCCCAGTCCGCGAGATCGTCGGCGTCGATGGGCACGACATCGGTGATGCGCTCCAGCGAGCTGAGGAAGATCGCGTCGAAGAGCCGTTCCTTGTCGCCGAAGTAGGCATAGAGCTGTGCCTTGTTGGTGCGCGCTGCCGTCACGATGCGTTCGATCCGCGCCCCGGCGATGCCGTGCTGGGCGAACTCTTCGGTGGCGGCGTCCAGGATGCGCTGGTAGGTCGCGGCGCCTCGCGAGGTCTGGGGCTGTTCCGGCATGTCCGCACTCTACCAAACAGAACAGTTGGTTTGCCTGTGGGCTGCAGTCGCCCGTACGCTGCAACAGACAGAACAGTCTGTTTAAGGAGTCAGGTATGCGAACGACCATCGGATGGCGGGCGGCCGGCCCGACAGCGCTGCGGCGCACGGCGCTGGAGCGCCGTGACCTGCGTCCGGACGACATCGCGGTGCGGGTCGACTACTGCGGCGTGTGCCACACGGACCTGCACGCCCTGCACGCCTACGACCAGGACACGGAAGCGCCCCTGGTGCCCGGTCACGAATTCACCGGCGTGGTGACCGATATCGGCCCCGGGGTGACCGCCTTCTCGGCAGGCGACCGCGTCGCGGTAGGCAACATCGTCGACTCCTGCGGCATGTGCGCCATGTGCCAAGCCGGACAGGAGAACTTCTGCCACTCCTTCCCGACGCTGACCTACGGCGGCACCGACCGGCAGGACGGGGCGGCCACCCTGGGCGGCTACTCCCGCGAGTACGTCGTGCGCGACGCCTTCGCCTACCCGCTCCCCTCGAACCTCGATCCGGCCGCAGCCGCCCCGCTGATGTGCGCGGGCATCACCGTCTGGGAACCCTTGCGTTCGTTGGGTGTGGGCCCCGGCAGCCGCGTCGCGGTGGCCGGCCTGGGCGGCCTGGGTCACCTCGCCGTCAAGATGGCCGTGGCGCTCGGCGCCACCACGACCGTCATCAGCCGTAGCTGGGACAAGCGCGACGACGCCCGCTCGCTGGGCGCTCACGACCTCATCGCCTCGACCGACACCCGGGAGATGGCCGCGGCGCGCGACACCTTCGACGTCGTCATCGACACCATCTCCGCCCCTCACGACCTCGCCCCCTATCTGAAGCTGGTGGCGATGGACGGCACCCTCAGCCTTCTCGGGTACCTGGGCCCGCTCACGGTCGAGGCCATGGACCTGCTCATCGGCCGCAAGAAGCTCAGTTCCGCGGGCAGCGGAGGCCGTCCGGCCACGGCCGAGATGCTCCAGTTCTGCGCCGACAACGGTGTCGCCGCCGACGTCGAGGTACTGCCGTCAGCACAGGTGAACACGGCGCTCGACCGCCTCCGGCGCAACGACGTCCGCTACCGCTTCGTCCTCGACATGTCCGACCTGGCCTGAGGGGACCATCGGCCGGGCCATCGCGTGATCACATACGGCCGGGCGCAGACCAGCAAGAAGCGGACCGACTGCCGGGACCCGTCCGTGCTCAAGGCAGGCGGGCTGGACCGGCCCCGCAGGGCCGGTCTCCTGCCGAAGGCCCACGCAGATGTGCGCTCGGCCCTGGACCGGCGGCGAAGTTTCCTGCCCCGCCGCCGCTCCAGGTCAAGGTCAAGGCATGCGGGACAACGGAACCGAGAACAACAGCCGTTCGGGAATCACTTGGGACTTCCAGGTGCTGCTCGCGTCCTCGTTCACCCACTTGGCATTCTTGTCAGCAGCCCATTCGGTCTGGCTCCACACCGTCTTCGTGCTCCACCAGAGCGACAGCCCCTGGGACTTCGCGGCCCAGCACGCGGTCGGTGCGTCGGTGCCGGTGCACGTCGTGGTCTTCACGCCGGTGGCGTCACGACGTTGGTAGACGCCGCGCTGGCCGACACCGCCACGGTGCCTGGGCAGGTACCAGGACCGCTGTCCGGTCGCCGGGTCCCGGTAGGAGAGGGCGCCCTGCGCTCCAGCCATGTCGGCCGTGAACATCTCCGACACATTCGCGTACCCCGACGAGTCCTTCACCAGCGCCTTACCCGACTCCGATGGCGCAGCCAGTCGGTAGCCCCACATCTTGCCGGTCTTGGGGGTGCCGGAGGGCTGGTACTCGTTCAGGACGATGCTGTCCGGAGTGGCACTGCGGTCGAGGGAGACGTGGGCGGGGCAGACGATGCCCGTGGTGGAACCGCACTTCTTGCTCAGGCCGTACGAGCCGATGGCCGGCATGACGTACTGGTAGCCGTGGGCCGAGTAGCCCCCGGAAACCCTGCCGATCGCATTGCTGCTCACGGTGGCCTGCAGGATGTGGTTCATGGAGAAGACGTACAGGGCGTTGGTGCTGGGGTCCCCGCCCTTGGCAGTGACGATCAGCTTGTCCCCGAACCACACCATGCCGCCCAGCTGGACCCCGGCGTTGTCGAAGTTGGCACCGCCTTCGGTGGGAATCACGAGCAGCACCCAGCGATAGGAGAGCGCGCTGGGGTCGTTGGCGTTGATGAAGGCCACGCGCGCCAGATGCTGCCCGTTGGGATCGTTGTTCAGCATGGCGGGAAAGTCGGTGAACAGACCGTCGTTGGACTTCCAGCCGGACAGCAGGACCTTGTCGTCACCCCACAGGCCGTCGTCGTCCGCATCGCCCGAGGAGGTCACGCACTGCGGGAGCCAGCGCTGGGTATACGCGTCGCCCGTGTCCCAGCAGTAGGCGGAAGCGGGGGCCGGGTTCACGGGGAACGCCTTCACCTCTTGCGGGTAGCAGGCGGCGGAGTTCCTCATCGTGTGGTTGGCGCCGGCCAGGACCTCGGCCACCCCGACGTTGTCCAGGCGGGAGTCGAGCTCTGCGAGTGGCGCTGGAGACCCTGCGCTCTTCGAGCCGGAGCTCGGCTGCCTCCGTGGTGCTGGAGAGGGGTCTGACCTCGGCGTAGGTCTCGTCCTGGATCTGGGGAGCACCTGGGGTTGTCCCCGATGCCGCCAGGCTGAGCACGGCCGCGGCCAGTACTCACCACTTCCGACTTCTGTGCATGTCGCCCCCACTACTGAAACCTCACGCCATTGAGATGGGAGTGAATAGCGTGATGCGTCAACTGTCAAACAGACATGAGTACTTGACGAGGTCTACCGGTGGCGGGACCGGGGCGGCGGCCTGGGCGCCGCGAGCGGCCGAAGGAAGCCGGTGAGCCGGGCGCATCCCGGACTTCGGCGTGGAGCAGGGTCATTCCCGCCACGGACCACGCCTCCCACCTGCGACGGCGCAGCCGCGTGGTGTGCATCTCACTGCGTAGGCTGTCGGCTCGTATGTCCGTCTGCGGTGTCCACGTGCACAGGGACGGCTTTTCGTTCGACCCGGAGGACCGAGCTGTGCCCGACCGACCTGAGATTGTCTGCATCTGCGGCTCCACCCGGTTCGTGGACGAGATGAGCGCGGCGAACCGTGATCTGACCTTCGCGGGTGTCATCGTCGTCGCGCCGGGCGTCTTCCTGCGCGCCGAGGATCGCGGCGCGGACGAGTGGATCACCAACGAGCAGAAGACCGCGCTGGACGCCCTCCATCTGCGCAAGATCGACCTGGCTGACCGGGTTCTGGTCGTCAACCCCGGTGGGTATGTCGGCGAGTCCACGAGCAGGGAGATCGCGTACGCCCACGCCACCGGCAAGCCGGTCTCGTTCACCGATCCCCTCTGACCAGTAGCCCCTTCGTGGTGCGCGCGGGCACACGGCGGTCGGGACGACGGCCTGGCGGTTTCACACCGCGGCGCCCCGGCGGCCCTGGGGCGGCGCACCCGCCTGCGGGACGGGCCGACGAAGGTGACGTGCACCTCCCGCAAAGCCCCCTGGATCCTTGCCCGTTCCGCAGAGGGGGTGAGAGGGGCGGCCGCCGTGGCCGACGCGTTCCGCGCGACAGCCGCCCGCGATCGATGCCTGCTCACTGCGGATGCGCCCCTGCACAGGTCGCCGACGGGCAGTACGCCCAACGGGTCCGCGTGCACAACGCGCTCCGCCCGTCTCCGCAACCTCGCGGAAGCCACGCGCCACATCCCCGTCTCGACGCTCACGAAATTCTCAACTGTCCGTCACCGAGACCGGTACGGTCAGCGGCATGGAGAAGATCCCGACCCTGTTTGTCCGCAACTTCAGCGCCCGCCCTGCCGTCGTGCTGCCGCAGGTCACCCCGGGCTGCGAGTGGGTGGTCGACGGGGAAGGCACGGCAACCAGGAAGTACGACGGCACGTGCGTCATGCTCGACGAGGCCGGGCGCTGGTGGGCCCGCCGTGAGGTCAAGCCCGGCAAGACCCCACCGTCCCACTACCTGACGGTCAGCACCGATGCCGAGACCGGCAAGGCCGTCGGGTGGGAACCCATCGAGCAGGCCGCGTTCGCGAAGTTCCACGCGGAAGCCCTCGACAACCGGAGCACCGAGAAGCCGGGTACCTACGAACTCCTCGGCCCGAAGATCAACGGCAACCCGGACGGCTACGTCGGCCACGTCCTCATGCCCCACGGCTGGTCCGTCCTGTCCGTCCGGCAGGACTTCGCGACCGCCCCCCGGGACTACGAAGGCCTCCGAGCCTGGCTGCGCGCCCGGCCGTACGAGGGGATCGTCTGGCATCACGACGATGGCCGCCTGGCCAAGCTGAAAGGCCGTGACTTCCCGACACCGTGACGCCCCGCCGCACACACACCTCTCACTGACCAGGGTCGCGACGGGAGCGGCGACGGCGCCCCAACCTGCGGCCCGGAGTGCCGAGATGCATGGTGAGCGGGTGGCCCGGCCACAACACCGTCCGCCCCGGCCCGGATCTCCGCCCGGCTCTCCACCGGACACGGCCGACGCAGCCCTTCGCCGTCGAGGTGCCACGAGTTCTGGAATTCCGTACTCACGCGGGGCAGGCGGCCCCGTGCCCGTCGTGCTTCGGCTATGCGTGGTTGGACAGTTCGGGTCTACGGCCCTCGCGGCTACGCGTCCGCAGCGGGGGAGTCGATGTCCTCCATGAAGCTCAGCAGCTGGGCGTTGACGAGGTCGGGGTGGTCGATCTGCGGGCCGTGGCCGGTGGCTGCGGTGATCGCGGTTCGTGCGCCGGGAATCAGGCGTGGGACGCCTGCCAGTGACCTTGGGCTCGGCAACGCCGTCGGCCGCTGGGGCGGAAGGCCATGGCCACGGGCCTGTCAGCCCGCCGCCGGCCGGCGGCGGGCTGACGAGAGTGCTGATCCGGTCCGGAGCACGGGCCGTGCCGGCTCGGCTCGCCTGCGGCGGGACGCGTTGATCATGTCGCTGCTGGTGCGACCTGCACGCGTTCACCTGCCCGGCCGGCCCGGACATCTGCCCCCATGGTGCTCCTAACGGACGGACGAGGGGGACCAATGGTCCGTGGCACCCCTCGCACGCGTCCGGCACATGGCGGGCCGGGCTCACTTGTGGATGCGCGTCACATTGTGGCTGTCGACGTTGACCTCATTGTGGATCTCCCCGACATGGAAGTCGATCAGTCCGCACAGCAGGCAGCCCGGGCTGTTGGCCGGGGGAGACGGGGGCGTGGGACAGCCCTTGGCAAGTCTTCGGTCGCGGTCGGCATCCGGGCCGCGGTTAGCTCCGTCATCGCCGGGCCCACGCGCACCGGCGGTGTCGAGAAACTCGTCTACGAGTTGCTCGACAAGGATCTTTCGTGGGACGAGGCGCAACGCGAGTTCATGCGTATCCATAGGCCGCAGTCCCTGCTGCAGCGACTCATCGAACCGGAGGAGATCGCCCACATGGTGGTCATGGTGGTCTCCCTTGCTTTTTCGTGCGCATCAGCGACCACGGGCGGCACCCTGCGAGTGGACGGCGGCTACGCGGATGCGATCCTGCCCTGAGTCCGGCCGGCAGGGGTGTGGCCCGATTGATGCCGCGTACGCCGTCAGCGGGCACGCATCCGGGGAACGGCGCCCCCGGATGCGTGGTGTCCCTCAGGTCTGCGGACGGCTGCCGTGGTTTGCGCCGTTCTTGCGGCGGGCCTTCTTCTTGCGACGTCGTTTCGAGGACATCAAACTCTCCTTGATCTGCATCGTTCGAATGTTTCTGCCGATTTGTCGCCTGCGGCGATCATTGACCCCTTACCCACTCGCACGGTGAAAAACTCTCTCATCGAGTTTGCCCGTGTGATGGCTTTCGCTAGGTCCGTCATCAGCCGCGCACCCCCCCACATCGGTGCGCCCGGCCCGCACAGATCGGACTTTCCGTATCGGACGCGGGTGCCACCCTGTTGCGCCGTCACTGAAGGCGGATCCGGTGCCGCGGCAGCAGCCGCGTCGTCGGCGCAACACGCCTCGCTCACCGCACAGACCTGTCCCGGCCTCTCCGCGGCAAGTCAAGCGGATTGGCGCAGTCCGTCATCATGCGCCAGGGATGTGCAGGCGCGATCGCGGCCGGTTGAGGCAAGGAGGATGGCGGGGCCTTGCGACATGCTCGGCGGAGACGGGAGGGCGGGGCTTGCAGAACCACCCCCGCAGAAGCACGTCGATCACGCTGTGGTCGCCGAAGCGCGGGGCCGCGCGGACATCGCTTCCATGCATGCCACGTTCCGGTAGGGGTGCGCCGAAGCCGAAGCCGAAGCCGAAGCCGAAGCCGAAGCCGAAGCCGAAGCCGAAGCCGAAGCCGAAGCCGAAGCCGAAGCCAGCCGCGACTGCGCCGGGGGTCGGCGGCTGCGACTGTCAGGGTTCTGCGGCTGGAGGCATGAGTCTCCGTACCTCGCCAAGCGCCAGGAGTCATCCGTAGCCGAATATCCGCCCTATGAAGTACGCGGCAAAGAAGACCGATCCCAAGAGGATCAGTCCTGCCCAGAGCCTGGGGTGTTCCCAGATACCTCCGTCTGCCGGTTGCCGATGGACTTCGCTTATGGAGCCCTCGGCCGGTGGTGTCTCTCCCGGTGGAGTCAGTGAGATAGCCATACCTCCAGCTTCTCCCCATCCAGCCGCCCCTGCAGCGCGCGAAGGCTTGGCTGCCCCGGGAGCCCGTTCCTGGGTGGGGCAACTGCAATCCGAGATCTTGCAGCGCCGACGTTCTCATCCGTGACGCGCCGTTGCCCATCCATATGCTCGGGGTCACTCAGGACCACTCCACACTCGAGCAGCGGCGCTCGCGCGAGCGGGGCCTTGCGGGCCCCCGCATCGGTGGTGTCACTCCTGCCCCGGGAAGGAGACGTGGGCCGGCAGAGGCATCGTTCGGCGCCCACCGCGCGCGCCGGTCCGAGCCTTCCACGGGCTGCGCGGTCAGTCAGCTTCCTCCCTGGCGGCCACCTTCTCTCCGGCATTGCTGCAGTCGGTATGGCCCCGCCGGGTGGCGTCGAAGCGGTGGGCGCGACAGGTGACG
Source organism: Streptomyces sp. OR43 (assembly GCF_008042275.1). Classification (GTDB taxonomy): domain Bacteria; phylum Actinomycetota; class Actinomycetes; order Streptomycetales; family Streptomycetaceae; genus Streptomyces. The sequence goes on from NZ_RDBK01000007.1 coordinate 36,047, forward strand.
CGTGTGGCGGGCGGAAAGACGCGGCCGAGGGGGAGACAGGGGGTACGCCCGAGGGGCGGGCCGCTGTAGTGACGCCATCCGGCGATCAGGTCGGGTCATGCGGCAGCGGGAGGCTGCGGCGCCTGATCAACGGCCTCACGGGCGGGTTCCTCGATAACTTCTGAGAATCAGGGAAGCCGGAGCGATATCTGAAAAAGTCCCTGCCGTATGTGAGGAGCTGTCATGACCACCTTTGTCATCACTGTGCCGGGAACCTTTGTTGTCGGCGTCACAGATACGTCCTGCGCGACTCTGGAGGGCAAGCTGGCTGAGCAGCACACCAACCTGAGCGAAAGTCAGGGGCTCGATCTGCTCAGTGTCAACGACGACGGCACTTTCTCCATCCGCCTCGAAGTCGAAGCCGCGGACCGGTACCAGGCGGAACTGAATGCCGTGGGGCTCGTATCGACGGCGCTGCAGGAGACGGGATTCTCGGAGGAGGACGCCCCGTTGGGAACGCCTGCCGTCACCGGGATCGACAGCGACCTCTGACATTGAGGCGACAATGAGCGTTTTCAGCGTGGCCACCGATCGGGTGATGGGCGATGTTGGGTCAGGATATGGAACCAACAGGGCTCCCGTGCCGTTGAGGGAGGTGTGAACGTGCAGGTCGTCACGGACCCGGCCGGGCAGAGTCTGTGGCTGTCGCCAACGCTGCCAGGCCGGACCCACGATCTGACGGCCGCCCGCACCCACAAGATCCTCCGGATCTGCGCACGCCACGGGGTCCCGGTCCTCGCCGACATGGCCTATATCGGTGCGGGCGACTGGGTCACCACCGCCAAGCGCCTCCCACCAGGCGGCGAACTCACCACCACCGAGCGAACCGAGAACCGGGCCCTGTCCGAGGCCCGGGCACCCGTCGAACGAGGCATGGCACGACTGAAGTCATGGCAGATCTTCCGCTGCTCCCGGATCAGCCCCAACCGCATGAGCGTTATCACCAAAGCTGTCCTCACCCTGGAGAAACAACGCTGAGAACGCTCACTGGATCAGGTCGGTGTGCGGATGCTCGGGGGAGGCCGGGCAGACGTAGATCTGCATGTTGTCGGTGCTGCCGACTTCGACCTTGGTCGGCTGCGAGGGGTCCTGGCCACAGCAACGCCCGGCGGCATTGGCGACGGGCTGGTCTTCGGTAGGCGCCCAGTTGTGTCCCTCACCGCCGTCCCATTCGTAGGAGGCGATGGTCAGCAGCGGAACCATCTGCACATCACAGACAGTGCAGTATCGGGGTATGGGGTCGGTGCGGCCCCACGGAGGCCAGCCGCCGACTTTCCAGCCGGGCGCGTCAGCCAGATGGACATCATAGAAGTCCCGCGGACAGTCCGCGTGCTCGGAGCCGTCCACGTCGACGTCGGTCGCCCGCCATCTGCTCCAGTCCTCCACCATCAGCAGCATCTGCGGGCTCAGATCGAGGCTGTTGGGGTATTCGGTTATTGCCTCCGGTGCCAGCACGCACGGCTCCGGCAGATAGCCGTCACCGTTCACCTCGTATGGTTCGGGCGGTGTGACGAGGATGTCGACGACCTCGGCGGCGGACCGCCAGAACAGTGCGGTTGACGGCTTGTGATGCGGATCATGGTCGTAGGGGCACCACAGAACCTGGAGCAGATCGGCCTGTCCGGGCAGTCGCAACAGGGGTACGTCGCGCAGATACAGCTGGGCCACGGGCAGCATGGGGACCGGGCAGTCCGCGGGTGGAGGGCCCACGGCGAATCGCTCTGCGAGCATCGCGGCGTTCTGCTCCTTGACCGCCGCCTCCTCGGGCGTTGTCCCACGGCCATGGTGATCGCGGTGCCACCGGGCCTGCATGCGTCTCTTGAGTCGCACGTCGGCCGGCGACTGGCGGAACCCGCTGTCCACGTGCAGGTGCGAGGCTTCACAGTGCGGCCACGGCTCTCCAGCCGGCCACAGCAACGGCCCCCCGACCGAGCTGTCCTCGACAGAAGGCGCGCCGGGACGAGGGTGCAGCCGAACCGCAACACGCGCCAACGGCGCCAGCTCGGGAAAGACCGCGGCCACGTCCACGCGCCGCGGCGGAGTAGTACGTACGAGAACCATGCCGGTGATCCTGCCACCAGCACGGGGAGGTACGCCGTGGCTGAAACACCGGCCGAGCCGAGGATTGCGGCTCCGTTGAGGAAGCCGTCGAGCATGCTCCACATGAGGACAAGCGTGGTCATCTCGTGTGTGGCAGACGTTCCGGGGTCGTCACCGAAGTAGAGGCCCGGTACCGAGACTGCCCAGGCAGGACTCCTGGGCGTCGTACAGCGGTCGCGGCCCGCTGTAGGCGAGCACTGCGTCAGGCGTGCCGACCGCCTCCGGGACGGCCATGACCCGCCGTTGAGGTGTCCGCCGCCGCGGCGCACCAGGGCCTGCGCCTTCTACGGCACCGTCACCGTCGCAGCGATCCGGCTATGGCTTCGGCCGTGATCCATCGACATCCTTCAGGCGCGTGAGGGATCGGCATGGTCCCGGTTTCGGCGGAGCGGCAGCAGTTGGCTGAGAGCGATGAAGAAGAGCCCAGCGAACAGGAAGGCGATTCCGCCGAAGAAGCGGACATCCCAGGAAACGCTCGGCAAGATTCCAAAGTAGAGGAGGCTCTGCAGAAGCGCGGACGCGCCCGTGAGCAGGCCACCGAGGCCGTGGAGCCTCGGCCTGGTGACGTGGCGGCGCGCCGTGGGCAGGATCCACCCCGTCCGCAGTGTCACGATTCCCAAGGCGATTGCCAGCAGCCCCAAGAACCCGCCTGTTCCTACTGCCCATGCCATGGTGTCGCTCCGCTCCGACCGCTAACAGGCCAGAAACGCGAGTTACTCCCGGCCCGAAGATGCCCACATGGTTGCAGCACCTGGTGGTGCCTGACCATGCCGGTACCAGGCAGTTTCCGCGCTTCAGCACTGCCCTATGTGCGCCGACTGCTCAAGATTCGCCGGACACGACCTGGAGCCTCCCCCTGAGTGGTGGACACGCTGATACTGGATCTGCTTGATCCGGAGGAAGCGAGAAGACCGCCGATGGCGATGAAGGACTACTCGGACGAGTTCAAGACCGATGCCGTGGACCTGTTCGAGTCCACACCTGGGGCGACCTACAAGAGCATCGCCGCCGACCTGGGCATCAACAGGAACACCCTGCGGAACTGGGTGCTGCGGGCCCGCGAAGTCCGGGGCGTCGGCCCGGACGCTGCCCGGAACACCGGGACAGTGTCCCGGGCAGCGCAGGTGACAGCGGCCGCGGA
>NZ_RDBK01000007.1:39426-56669 GCF_008042275.1 Streptomyces sp. OR43
GTCGCATCCCGGGGCGGGCGCAGCCTGAGCGAGACGGTCCGGGTGTCGCCCGGATACAGCGACAGCACCGCAGGCTCCACCGCGGACCAGGCGGCGCACGCACCGACCACCTCGAAGCGGTCCGAGGGGTCGCTGACCCGGATGCCTCCGGGGGCCTCCGTGCCGTCCACCGGGCCGCTGCGCTGCTGGATCACATGGGTCAGCTCGTGGGCCAGCGTCGTCCGGCCCCGCAGTGAGGACGGGTCGTACGCGTCGCGCTGGAAGACCACGTTGTTGCCCACGGTGTAGGCGTGCGCGCCGACGCCCTTCGCCGACTCGTGGGCCGAGGAATCGTTGTGGATGCGCACGTCGGAGAAGTCCGCTCCCATCCGGGCCTCGAGATCCGTGCGGGTCTCGGTGTCCAGTGGGGCGCCGCCGCCCGAGGAGACGACGTCGTGGACCGGCGACCGCGGCTCCTCGTCGGACTGTCCCGGCGCTCCGGCCCCGGAACGCTGGAGTACGGTGCCGAGCGCGGCGTTGCCGACGCTTCGCTGGAGCACGCCCATGCCGGCCGCTCCGAGCACGTCCGTCCGGCCGGTGGCCGCCGCCCGGAAGACGTGGTGGGTGTCCGCTCCGGTCTCGCGAGTGTCCGGGACCGCGGGGGCCTCGCCGTGCAGCTGCTCGTGACCGTGCCCGCTCTCCCGCGTGGGGCCGTGGTGATCCTGTGCGTACTCCTGGCTGTGGTCCTGTGCGTTCATCGGCGTCTCCCTGACCCGCACCGTCGTGGGCGCGCGCACCACGCCCTCCTGCCGGTCTTCCACGTTCACGGCCACGCCCCTGCCCCGTCCAGCCCGCCCCTGACGGGCCAGGGGCATCCGGCCCTGCCTCTTGGGGCAGCCGGGCGGTACGAACGGCCTCCTGCCCGCCCGCCAGCACCGCGGTCCATTCCCCCGGGGGATTGGACCTGAATCCTCGGGCGCCGGTACAACGGTTCCGTGGACTTCCCCCGCGCGTTACGCGACCGCCGCACCCGTCTCCGTCTCAGCCAGCTCGACCTGGCGCTGCGCGCAGGCACGACGCAGCGCCACCTCAGTTTCATCGAATCCGGCAGGTCCGCTCCCGGCCGGACCATGGTCGTGCGGCTGGCCGAGTCACTGGAGATGCCGCTGCGCGAGCGCAACGAACTGCTACTGGCGGCCGGGTACGCGCCCGTCTACCCCGAGAGTTCACTGGACGGTCCGGTGCTGGCCCCCGTGCGGGCCGCGATCGACCGCATTCTGCGCGGCCATCTGCCCTGCCCCGCCATCGTCGTGAACCGGGCAGGTGACCTGGTCGCCGCGAACTCCGCCTTCGGTCTGATCACGCAGGGCGCGGCTCCTGAACTGGTCGGCCCCGGCCGGAACGTCTACCGACTCGCCCTGCACCCCGACGGGGTGGCGCCCCGTATCCGCAATCTGGCCGAATGGGCCCGCCACATCCTGGCCGGCCTCGGCCACCTGGAGGACCTGCGCGACGAACTCTCCGACTATGTACCCGGCCTGGAGCCGTCCGCCGGCCAGCTCGGATTCGCGGTTCCGCTCCATCTGTGTTCGCCGTTCGGCGAACTGCGCCTCATGACGACGGTGACGACCTTCGCCACCGCCATCGATGTGACGCTCGCCGAGCTGAAACTTGAGGCGTTCCTGCCGGCCGACCAGGAGACGGCAGAGGCCCTCTCGGCGGCTGCCCGGCAGGCAGAGCCCGCGGCGGATCAGGCCCCGGGGAACATGTAGTCGGCCTTGATCCGGTCGTGCTCGTCGAGTACCAGGATCTCCAGTCCGCCACCGACCACTTCGCCGGTACCGGTGGACACCGTCTCCCAGGAGAACTTGACCATGTCGTGCAGGCGCACGGCGTCGTTTGCCGAACGGAAGGTAAGGCCCGCCTCCTTGACGAACTGTTCGTGACTGCGCGCCACTCGGGTCTCGAACGCGTCGAGCCCCTGGGCCTGCAAGACCGAGCGGTCAAAGCCCAGTCCTGCGGCCACTTCTCTCATCTCCACGGGCGGTTGAAGGACATGGATGCCGTCCTCCGCCCAGAGCTGCTCGATCGCTGCGCGGCGTTCGTCGGCATCCGGCACCACCCACTGGGCGATGTATCGGTCGGCCAGGTCCTGAGGGTCGGTCTCGCTCACGTCGTACTCCTTGCCCGGTGGATCGCTTCGGACGAGATCCTGCGCCGGATCCGGTGTGCCGACAATTCCCTGCCGGGAATGAGCGGTTGCCGACAGCCGGGCGGAGCCACCGGCGCATTGCACACACCCGAACCACTCTCGCACGACACATGTTCGCTAATGCTCGAAACTCGGTGATGGTGAACAACTCTTGACATGTCACTGTCGTTCCCGCGAGAGTCGTCCCGCCAGTGATGCCGGTCGCGTAACGAGGAGCGTTGTCGCATGCCTGAAATCCCTGAAGTCTCACGCCGCTTGGTCCTGGGAGGAACGCTGGCCACCGGAGCCCTCGCCGTCGGGCTCGGATCGGCCGCATCCGCGTCGGCCGCTCCCGGATCGGCCGCCTCCCTGCTCACCGAGAGCGCCGCGCCCCGCCGGGCAGCGGGTCAGAAGTCCATGGTCAACGTCCCCTTCGAGCCCTACGAGACCGTGCGCGTCGGGGTGATCGGGCTCGGCAACCGGGGCTCCGGGATGACCACGGGCTGGTCCGTTATCCCTGGCTGCGTCGTCACCGCGGTCTGCGACATCCGCGCCGACCGTGCCAAGCGCACCGCCGACGGGCTCGTCGCGGCCGGAAAGCCGCGCCCCCGGGAGTTCGGCGGATCCGACGGCAGTTACGCCGAGATGCTCAAGCGCGACGACATCGACCTCGTCTACATCGCCACGCCCTGGGAGTTCCACTACGAACAGGGCAAGGCCGCGCTCCTGGCCGGCAAGCACGTGATCGTCGAGCTCCCCATCGCGACCGAGCTCGACGAGCTCTGGGACCTCGTCAACACCTCGGAGCGCACCCGCAAGAACCTCATGCTGTCCGAGAACTGCAGCTACGGCCGCAACGAGCTGGCCATGCTCAAAATGGGCCACGAGGGGGTGTTCGGCGAACTCACCAACGGTCACGGCGGCTACCTCCACGACCTGCGCGCGCTGCTGTTCTCCGACACCTACTACACCGACGCCTGGCGCCGGCTGTGGCACACCCGCTCCACCGCGTCCTTCTACCCCATGCACGGACTGGCGCCCATCGCCGCCGCCATGGACATCAACCGCGGCGACCGGATGACGACCCTGTCGGCCACCGCGACGGCGCCGAAGGGACTCGCCGACTACCGCGAGCGCTTCATGCCGAAGTCCCACCCGTCCTGGAACGAGACGTACATCAACGGTGACCTGGTCACCTGTCAGATCCGGACGGCGAACGGCCGGACGATCCGGGCCGAGCACGCCGTGAGCGCACCCCGTCCGTACAGCCGGATCAACTCGCTGGTCGGCAGCCGGGGCATCTTCGAGGACTACGCGGGCACCTCGACGACCGACGCGCGCGTCTACTTCGAACCGGACCACGGCGGCGACACCTGGCGCGACTTCGAGACGTACCGCAAGGAGTTCGACCACTGGCTGTGGAAGGAGCTCGGTGACGAGGCCGAGAACGGCGGTCACGGCGGCATGGACTACGTCCTGCAGTGGCGCACGGTCCAGCTGATGCGGGCCGGTCTTGTCCCCGACATCGACGTGTACGACTCCGCCTCGTGGTGCGCGGCGGTTCCCCTGAGCGTCAAGTCCCTGGCGGCGCAGGGACGTCCGGTGGAGATCCCGGACTTCACCCGCGGCTCCTGGGTCAACCTGCGCATGGGCCTCGACTCGCGCACCACCGAGATGCCCCCCGTCGCCCCATGACCGCCCCCTCCAAGGAGCACACCATGAGAACGGCCCGACTGATCAACCCCCTCAGAGCCGCCGTGGCGGCAGCGGTCCTGTTGGTTCCCGCGCAGGCCGCCTCCGCCGRGCCCGCGCCGCCGGCCACGGCCGCCGAGTCGCAGACCGAAGTGACCGTCTCTCCCGTCGACCTCGACGGGCCCGTCATCTCGACGGTGAAGGTCACGGTCAAGAACTCCGCGCCGCAGCGCCTTCGTTCGCTCAAGGTGGCGTTCGCCGGGCCGGTCGGATGGGCGGTCCAGCCGTCCGTGCAGAGCGTGTCCGGTTCCTACGCGACGGGCGCCTCGGCCACCGCCACGTTCCGCATCCAGGTGCCGGAGAAGCGGTCCGGGTTCGTGATCCGTACGTTCACCGCGACTGCCACGTACCAGGGCGGCGACGGCCTCGGGACGGCCACGGGCGTCCGGACCGACCGTTCCGGCTCGCCGCAGGCGAACCTCGCGGCGGCGTACAACGGCGTGGCGATCACCGACGAGTCCGCCACGACGGCCGGGAACTACGACGGTGAGGGCAACAGCTTCTCGGCACAGAAGCTCGCGGCGGTCGGACTCACACCCGGAGCGAAGGTAGACGCACTGGGCGCCGCCCTGACCTGGCCGGACGTGCCGGCCGGCACGAAGGACAACGTGTCGAGTGCCGGGCAGGCCGTCTCACTGGCCGGCCAGGGGTCGAAGCTGGTGTTCCTCGGCTCGGGCGTCGGAAGCGGCGCCACCGGGAAGGCCACCGTCTACTACTCCGACGGCACGTCCACCACGGGGTCGTTCGGCTTCCCCAACTGGTCGTTCGACCCGGCCGACGCCCACGGCGCGACCCTGGTCGCCTCGACGGACGGCCGCAACCGGCCGGACGGGTACGGCAACGCCACCGTGAAGTACCGCGTGTTCGCGCACTCCATCGCGCTGGACCCGTCCAGGACGGTCGAGTTCGTGGTGCTTCCCTCGAACGGGAACGTCCACCTCTTCGACATGGCGATCACTTCCTGAGCGCCGTCCGCGAACGGCCGGGGCCCCGGTGGCCGGCGCCGAGCGCCTGCCGCGGGGCCCCATGGCCGGTCAGCCGTTGGCGAGGAGCTGGAGCGTGTCGATGACACGGTTCGAGAAGCCCCACTCGTTGTCGTACCAGGCGACGACCTTGATGTGCCGGCCCTCGACACGGGTCAGCTCGGAGTCGAAGATCGACGAGGCCGGGTTGCCCGTGATGTCGGACGAGACGAGGGCGTCCTCGGAGTACTCCAGGATCCCGGCGAGCGGCCCGTCCGCCGCGGCGCGGTACGCCGCCAGGACGTCCTCGCGCGACACGTCGCGGGCGACGGTGGTGTTGAGCTCGACGATGGAGCCCACCGGAACGGGGACCCGGATCGAGTCGCCCGACAGCTTGCCTTCGAGGTTCGGCAGCACATGGCCGATCGCCTTGGCGGCACCGGTCGTGGTCGGCACGATGTTCACACCGGCGGCGCGGGCACGGCGGGGATCGCGGTGCGGGCCGTCCTGGAGGTTCTGCTCCTGCGTGTAGGCGTGCACCGTCGTCATGAAACCGTGCTCGATACCGGCGAGTTCGTCGAGGACCTTGGCCAGCGGCGCGAGCGCGTTGGTCGTGCACGAGGCGTTCGAGACGATCGTGTGCAGGTCCGGGTCGTACGCGTCGGTGTTGACCCCGAACGCGAGCGTCACGTCCGCGCCGTCGGAGGGTGCGCTGACGAGCACCTTCTTCGCTCCGGCGTCGATGTGGGCGCGGGCGGCCTTCGCCGACGTGAAGCGGCCGGTGGCCTCCAGCACGATGTCGACGTCGAGCGCGGCCCACGGGAGCTGCGCCGGATCGCGCTCGGCGACCACCTGGATGCGGCGGCCGTCGACGACGAGGACGTCCCCGTCGAGGGTCACCGGGCGCCCGAGCCTGCCGGACGTCGAGTCGTAGGCGAGCAGCCGCGCGAGAGCGGCGGGCTCGGTGAGGTCGTTGACGGCGACGACTTCGAGGTCGCTGTCGCGCTCCAGCAGTGCGCGCAGCACGTTGCGTCCGATGCGGCCGAATCCGTTGATGGCGATGCGAGTCATGGGGTGTCCCTTCGTCCCTGCGGTTCGTCACCAAGGTTCGCTCGCCGCACCCGGTCGTGGCAGCGGCGTGAGCGCCACGGTTCGAAAGGATCACGCCACCGGTGCGCCCGGGCTACTCGGCCCGGGCGAAGGTGCGCCGGTACTCGCTCGGGGTGGTGCCCAGGATGCGCTGGAAGTGGAGCCGCAGATTGGTGCCCGTGCCGAGTCCGGTCTCGGCGGCGATCTGCTCGATGCTCTGCCCGGAGCGCTCCAGCAGCTCGCGGGCCACATCGATGCGGGCCCGCATGACCCACTGCATCGGCGTGTAGCCGGTGTCCTCGACGAAGCGCCGCGAGAGCGTGCGGGGCGAGACCGCCGCGTGCCGGGCGAGCGCGTCGAGGGTGAGCGGCTCGCCCAGGCGGTGCAGGGCCCACTCACGGGTGGCGGCGAAGCGCTCGCCGAGGGGCTCGGGCACGCTGCGTGGCACGTACTGCGCCTGGCCGCCGCTCCGGTAGGGCGCCGCCACCAGGCGCCGGGCCGCGTGGTTGGCCGCGGCCACGCCGAGGTCGCCGCGCAGGATGTGCAGGCACAGGTCGATGCCGGACGCGGCGCCCGCCGAGGTCAGGACGGTGCCCTCGTCGACGAACAGCACGTTCTCGTCGACCTGGACGAGCGGGTGCTTCGCGGCGAGCGCCCGCGCGTAGTGCCAGTGGGTCGTCGCCCGCCTGCCGTCGAGCAGACCCGTGGCGGCGAGAGCGAAGGCCCCCGTCGAGATGGCCGCGAGCCGTGCGCCCCGGTCGTGGGCGGCGACGAGCGCGTCGACGACGGGCTGCGGCGGGTCCTCGCGGTCCGGGAACCGGTAGCCGGGGATGAAGACGATGTCGGCCCACTCCAGCGCGTCCAGACCGTCGGCGACGTGGTAGGACAGCCCGTCGCCGCCGGTCACGAGCCCGGGCGCCGCGCCGCAGACCCGTACCTCGTACGGCATGCTCGCGCGCGTCGTGAACACCTGCGCGGGGATCCCGACATCGAGCGGCTTCGCGCCCTCCAGGACGAGGACGGCGGTGCGGTGGAGACGGGAGGCTGACACGGGACACAGGGTACGAGGGACCCGGCCGCGCCGGTGCACAGGCCGTGGCCCGTCGGCGCGGCCGGGTTCCTCGCCGGAGCTCAGCCCGCGAACCGGGCCATCCACGCCTCGACGTCGCCGGCCGAGCGCGGCAGACCGGCCGACAGGTTCTCGTGGCCGTCGGCGGTCACGAGCAGGTCGTCCTCGATCCGGACGCCTATGCCGCGCCACTCCTCGGGGACGGTGAGGTCGTCGGGCTGGAAGTACAGACCGGGCTCGACGGTCAGGACCATGCCCGGCTCCAGGGCGCCGCCGACGTACTCCTCGTTCCGGGCCTGGGCGCAGTCGTGGACGTCCAGGCCGAGCATGTGCCCGGTGCCCGCCATGGTGAAGCGGCGCTGGAGGCCGAGCTCGAAGGCGCGCTCGGCCGGGCCCTCGATGAAGCCCCACTCGACCAGCCGTACCGCGAGGTACCGCTGGGCCGCGTCGTGGAAGTCGCGGTACGCGGCGCCCGGCTTGACGGCGGCGAAGCCGGCTTCCTGGGCCTCGTACACCGCGTCGTAGACCCTGCGCTGCACGGGTGTGAACGTTCCGCTGATCGGCAGCGTGCGGGTGATGTCGGCGGTGTAGAGGGTGTGGGTCTCCACGCCGGCGTCGAACAGGAGCAGTTCTCCCGGGCGCACGGGGCCGTCGTTGTCCGTCCAGTGCATGATCGTGGCGTGGTCGCCGGCGGCGCAGATGGTGCCGTAGCCCACGGCGTTGCCCTCGAGGCGTGCACGGCGCAGGAAGGTGCCCTCGATCCACCGCTCGGACGAGGCCACCGCGCCGGAGAGCTCGCCGACGGCATCGGTGAACCCGCGCACGGTGGAGTCCACCGCCTTGCGCATCTCGCCGATCTCCCACGCGTCCTTGACGAGGCGGAGGTCGCTGAGCGCTTCTTCGAGGGCGTCGTCGCGCTCCTCGTCGGTGCTGACCGCGGCTTCCAGGACCGGGTCGACTCCGCGCACGATCCGGGTCGGCACACCGGCCGCGGCCGCCAGGTCGCCGGCCGCGGTGCGGACGTCACGGCAGGGCAGGCCGAGCACGCGCTCCGACTCCGCGAGGGAGCGGCGCCGGCCCATCCAGAGTTCGGCGGTGGGGCCGGTCCAGAACTCGTCGTTCTCCCTGCTGTCCCGCGGCAGCTGGAAGCAGTAGGCGTCGTGGCCCCCGTCCGGGCGCGGTTCGAGGACGAGCGCGCCGTCCCGGGCACGGTCCCCCGTCATGTGCACGTAGGCCGAGTGCGGGCGGAAGGGATAGGTGTCGTCGTTGGAGCGGACCTTGAGGTTGCCCGAGGGGATCACGAGGCGTTCGCCGGGGAAGCGTGCGGAGAGCGCGGCGCGGCGGAGGGCCGCGTGCGGGGCCTGCTCGTCGGGCAGCAGGTCGTGCTGCTCGGTGTCGGCCCATCCGGTGCGCATCAGGGCGGACAGTTCCTCGGAGATCCCTGAGTAGAGACCGTTCTTTCGGCCTTTCGCCACGTCATGCTCCTTCTTCGGGTTCTTCGGGACGGGTTCTTCGCACGGGTTCCTCCGGACGGACGTTCCTCGGGACGGACGTTCCTCCGGACGGACGTCCTCGGGACGGACGTTCCTCGGGACGGACGTTCCTCGGGACGTTCCCCGGCCGGTGGGGCGGAGGGCGACCTCCGGATGTGCGTCTTCGCTGCCGCCGGCGGCTCTCGGACGGTATCCCGCAGGCCCGGCAGGTGGCGCCCAGTGCCGCCACTGGCACAGATCGGCCAGGGTGGGGTCGGAAGCGGCCGATAATGACGGGTATGACGAACGTGAAACTCGGGGAGGCCCTTCGGCTTCTGGGCATCGGCCGGGCGGCGAGCGAGGTCTATCTGGCGCTGCTGGAACTGTCCCCCGCCCCGCTGGAAGCGATCGGGGCCGCGGCCGGCCTCGGCCGTGCGGAGGTCGCCACGGCGTACGCGGCGCTGGTGGACGCCGGTCTGGCCAGCGCCGCCGAGGAGGACGAGGACGTGGTGGCCCCGGTGCCGCCGACCGCGGGCCTGGAGGTCCTGGCCCGGCACCGCGCGGCCGAGGTCGAGGAGTCACGGATCGCGGTCGGGGGCGCGTTCGACTCGTTCCGGCGGCAGCGGCTCGCCGCGTACAACGACCATCTCGTCGAGGTCGTGACCGGGGACGCCGTGGGCCCGAGGATCCGGCAGGCCTGGGCGAGTGCCCGGGACCAGATCCGGCAGTTCGAGTCGCCTCCGTACTTCCCGCTGCCCGGGGCGACGGACGACGCGCTGGCCACCCTCGCTCGCGGGGTGACGCAGCGCGTCGTGTACTCGCGGGCGTCCCTGGAGCATCCGGGGTATCTGCAGGACGTCGTCGAGCCGTGTGTGAGGGCCGGGGAGCAGGCGAGGGTTCTGGCGTCGGTGCCGGTCAAGCTCGTGATCATCGACGACGCGTACGCGCTCGTGTCGCCGTCGATCAAGGAGGCCGACGTGCACAACACGATGCTGGTCGTACAGCCCTGCGGTCTGCTCTCGGCTCTCGTGGCGCTCTTCGAGCAGTCCTGGCAGAGCGCCCTGCCGTTCCACGGCCGGGCCACCCGGCCGGGCGGGCTGCCCCCCGCCGACCGCCGGCTCCTGTGGCTCCTCGCCGGTGGCGCGAGCGACGACGTGATCGCCCGCGAGCTGGGCATCAGCCGCCGGACGCTGTTCCGCCGCCTGTCGGTGCTGATGGCGCGGCTGGGTGCCGCGAACCGGTTCCAGATGGCGTTGCAGGCGCAGCGCTCGGGGTGGCTGTGAGCGGACGCGGCCGGGCCGCGTCCGCTCGGCTTCAGACCAGGCCGGCCTTCGGCTGGGCCGGGTCTTCGAGGAAACCGCCGGACTGGTGCTGCCACAGCTTGGCGTAGGCACCCTCCGACGCGAGCAGTTCATGGTGCGTGCCCTGCTCGATGATCCGCCCGCGGTCCAGGACCACGAGCCGGTCCATGGTGGCGACCGTACTCAGACGGTGCGCCACCACGAGTGCCGTCCGCCCGTCCATGAGCCGCCACAGCGCCTCCTGGACGAGGATCTCGCTCTCCGAGTCCAGGGCGCTCGTCGCCTCGTCGAGCAGCAGGATCGGCGCGTCGCGCAGGATCGCCCGGGCCAGGGCGACACGCTGACGCTGTCCGCCCGACAGCTTCACGCCCCGCTCCCCCACCATCGTGTCGAATCCCTCGGCCAGCGCGTCGGCGAACTCGGTCACATGGGCGGCCTTGGCCGCGCGGCGGATCTCGGCGTCGGTGGCGTCGGGCCGGGCGAACGCGATGTTGTCCCGCAGCGTGCGGTGGAACATCGCCGGGTCCTGCGGTACGTACGCGATCATGCTGCGCAGGTCCGCCTGGCGCATTCTGCTGATGTCCTGACCGCCGATCAGGATCCGGCCCTCGTCGATGTCCGTCATCCGCAGCAGCAGTCGGCTGAGCGTGGTCTTGCCCCCGCCCGACCGCCCGACGAGGCCGATCTTCGTACCGCTGTCCACGGACAGGTCGAGGGACTCGAAGAGCGGCGGCGCTCCCGCGTGGGCGAACGTCACCTGCTCGAAGCGGACGTCGGCGGCCCGGGGCCGCAGTGGCTCCGGCGACTCCGGGTCACGCAGGGCGGGCGGCGTCAGCAGCAGTTCGGTGAACTGCGCGGCCTCCGTCATCGAGCTTTCCAGCCGGCGGTAGATCTGGTTGAACTCGAACATGATCCGCGTCGCGTTGGAGTAGTACGTGAAGGCGACCACCACCGCCTCCACACCGTTGCCGCCTCCACTGAGAGCGACGGCGAGCAGCAGGCCCAGGGCGTTGGTGAGCACGGACATCGGCGCGACCAGCGTGTCGATGCGGAGGTTTCCGTAGTCCCAGGAACGCAGGGTGAGCCGCCGCGACTCCGCGACGCGGGAACGGTGCTCGGCGGCCTCCCGCCCCTCGGCGGCGAACGCCCGGACGGTATCCATGTTCATCAGGCTGTCGGCCACATGTCCGGACACCCGGGCGATGGCCTCCTCGCGCTTTCCGACGATGGCCTGCCGGCGGCGGATGAGAGGGGCCGCGCACAGCGCCGTGACGGCGATCATCGTCAACAGGACGACGACGAGGAGTGGTTCGTAGCGCCACAGCACCACCGAGCCGAAGATCAGCGGCACGAAGCTGCCCACGACGGAGAACGTGAGCGTGTCGACGAACTCCTCGAAGCGGGAGGCGAAGCTCAGGACCCGCTTGGTCAGCGACCCGGCGAAGTTGTCGTGGAAGAACGCGGTGTCCTTGGCGTACAGCTCGTCCATGCCCTGCACGTACAGGTGCTCGATGCCGAGGGCGGCGAGGCGGTTGAGGAAGTGCACTCCGACGCGCCAGCAGGTCTCCGCGAGGAGCAGCACGCCGGCGAAGGCGAGGACGTAGGGGAGCATCGAGCCGAGGTCGTCGTCTCCGTCACCGGCGAGGTGACCGACGAGCTTCGCGACGACGAGCGGCGCGACGTAGCTGATGCCGATGTTGCCCAGTGCGGGCATCAGCATCGCGGGTAAGGTCAGCCGTTTTCGGCGGGTCAGTTCCTTTCCGTAGTAACGAAGTGCGAGGAGCACGGAGCCCCTGCCCGGCGCTTCGTGCGATTCAGGCGATCCCATAACAACCTTGTGTGGTCGTGCGGCCGCCCGCCACGTTCTGCTGCGGGAGGAGGCGCTTGCCCCACCGGCCGCGCGGAGCTTCGGTTTCGAGTGGAGTGCCCTCGCCGGGGTGGTCCTGCGGCACACGGCGCTCGGCGGTGTGCCGGGTGAGTACGGGAAGAAGTCGGGCGAGGGGCTCCAGTGTCCCGTCGTCGCACCCACCGAGTCCAAGCGTTTTTCCGGCCTTCGATCAACCGATGAGTTCTCGGTCCGTTCCCCGTCTCCCATACAGCCGCCATGTGGGTGGGCCCACCGAGTGAATCCGAGGAAGTATGTCCGACAGCCCCGACCGCGCCGCCGTGAAGTCGACGACCGTGTCGAGCGACTGCACGACCATCGCGTTCGAACAATCGGGCAAAGGACCGGCTTTGATCCTGGTGGCCTCGGCCCTCGCCGACCGCTCCGACGCCAAGAAGGCGTCGTCGTGAGGCTGTCGCCCCGGCGAACTGCTTGGGGTTCGCCATCAGACCGGGCGCGTTGTTGAGGCAGAACTCGAGCGCCGGGTCGGCCTGCTTGTACATCGCCACCACCGAGGTCCCCTGGGCCGGGTAGCCGCCTCGCCGTTCCAGGCGTGACAGCCCTTAGGCTGCCGGTCATGAATCCGGCCATGACCAGCGAAGCGACCTCTGAGCCCGCCCTCCTTGACGCCTCGGCGCTGACGTCCGATCCGGATCTGGAGTCCCGGTTCGCGGAGTCCTCCCACCGGATCCTGGCGGACCTGGTGAGGGGAGGTGCCGCGCTCGGCTGGGTCACCCCTCCCTCGCGCGATGAGGTGGCGGAACTTCTCGGCCATGTCGTCTCCGCCGCCCAGGCCGGGGACGCGGCCCTGCGTGCCGCTTACCTGGGCCGTCGGCTTGTCGGTCTGGGGTACTGGCTCCGCTACGCCCGGCCGACCCATCGGCCCCACGCCGACCTGGAGAAGGTCGCGGTCGATGCTGCCGCCCATGGCCGTGGCATCGGCCGGGCACTGACCGGTGCCCTGATCGCTGACGCCCGGGGGGCGGGGATCGAGGTCCTCACCCTGGATGCCCGTGGCGACAACGTCGGCGCGCTGCACCTCTACCGCTCGCTGGGCTTCAGCGAATACGGCCGTCTGCCCGGCTTCGTAGCCGTCGGTGAACTCCGCTACGACAAGGTCTTCTGCATGCTGGACCTGCGCCGGCAGGGTTGACCAGCGGCGGTGGGCACGGCGTTCCGCGCCTTCGGCAGCAGCGACGCCGGCAGCAGGCCGAGCCCGGCGAGGGCGGCCAGGACCAGCAGGGCCGTACCCATGGCGGGACCGGATGCGGGCAGCCCCGCGCCGGGGAGCGGGGTGGCGGACGGATGCGGCGGCATCGTGCCGGCGGCCACGGCGATGCCGAGCGTCGGGCCGACGTTCATGGCGGTCTGCTTGAGTCCGCCGACGACCCCCGCGTAGCCAGGCGGCGTGTCGCCGACGACGGTCCCGGTGGCGGTGACCATCACGACGGCGAAGCCGGCACCGAGTACGGCGAACGTCGCACTCCACCACGCCCATGGACTGGCCGGGCCGAGCGCGGACAGTCCCACGATGGCCAGTACGACAAGAGCCTGCCCGGTGATCGCGACGCGTCGGGCGCCGTACCGGCGGAGCGTCGCGTGGGCGGCAGGCGCGCCGAGGACCATCAGCACGGTCAGCGGAAGCACGCGCAGGCCGGTGGTGAGCGGGTCGAGCCCGAGGCCGTTCTGCAGAACGAAGGTGGACACGAACAGCGCGCCGAACATCCCGCCCGAGGTGACCAGCAGGATCGTCATCGAGGCGACCACCGGCACCGACCGCGCCACGGCAGGCGGCACGAAGGGCTGCGCACTGCGGCGTTCACGGAGGACCAGCCCCACCGCCAGACACACGACGAGAACAAGTCCGAGGAACGTCCGCGGTGCGGCCCAGCCGTGCTCCGGAACACCGGCCAGGCTGTGGACCAACACGGCGAGAAGCACTGCGAAGAGCGCCGCGGCAACGAGGTCAGTCCTCCCGCCCCCGGCACGTGGCGCCGCCGGCACCCGGACCGCCAGGGTGAGCGCGGCGATGGCGAGCGCGGCGGGGACGTTGACCAGGAAGACGGCCCGCCAGCCCAGATGCGCGACGAGCAAACCCCCGAGCAGCGGGCCGGCCCCCGCCGCCACCCCGATCGCGCTGGTCCGAAGGGCGACCGCCGCGCCGAGCCGGTCGGGCGGGTACACGAGCCTGAGCAGGGCGAGCGTGGCCGGTTGCAGGAGTGCCCCGAACACGCCCTGGGCGATGCGCAGGACGATCACCCAGCCGGCTTCCGGTGCGAAGGCGATGCCCGCCGACGCCGCCCCGAAGCCGAGCACTCCGGCGAACAGGAGGCGCCGGTGGCCGTACCTGTCCCCCAGGCGCCCCGCGATGACGAGGAAGGCGGCCACGGCCAGGAGGTAGCCGGTGCTGGTCCACTGAACCTGCGTCACGGTCGCCCCGAGATCACGTTGCAGGTCGGGCTGTGCCACGAGCAGCACGGTGCCGTCCAGCGCGACGATCATCGCTCCGGCCACGGCGGCCAGGAGCGCGATGCGAGGCCTCCCGGCCGCCGCCCCCGTCACGCGTTCACCGGGCCGAGATGGGCGTCGAGCACCACCATGAGGAGCCCGTCGACCGGGTCGTCTTCGGGAGCGGCACCCTGGGAAGCGCCGTCCAGGGCGAGTTGCAGACTGCCCCATGCCCCCAGCTGGGCGACGCCGTGCAGATTGGTCCACAGGGCCGCCGCGGTGACGGCGGCAGGCGCGGTGGGCGCGGCCGTCGCGCGCCCCGCGGTGTGGCGCGACACCAGCTCGACGAAGTGCGAGAACAGCGGGAGGGTCGACTCACGCAGCGGGGGCCGGCCGGCCGGTTGCGTCTCGCCGCTGTACAGCAGGTCATGACGGAACATCAGCTCGAACATGCCGCGGTGTTCCGAGGCGTAGCGGAGATAGGTCCGCGCGAGCGCCTCCAGCCGGTCCCGCGGCGACGCGTCCTCGTCCGCCGCCGCCTCGAACCGGGAGGCGAGATCCGCGAAGCCCCGTCGTGCGATCGCCGAGAGCAGGGCATGGTGGGTCGGGAAGTAGCGGCGTGGCGCCCCGTGGGAGACCCCTGCTCGGCGGGCGATCTCGCGCAGCCCGAGGGAAGCGGGTCCGTCGGTCATGACGATGTCCACGCCGACGTCGATCAGCCGTTCCCTCAGAGAGCTCTCAGGTTCCATGTAGACAGTGTCTACCAGCACACGGTAGACACTGTCTACATCAGGCTGCCGAATCAGCGCGGGGAGCCCCCACCGGAAAGACGGGGGCCCGTCCCGGTCAGTCCTTGCTCGCCCCCTGCCATGTCAGCCCCCAGCCGTACTCGAGATCCGCGGCCTGCTGCTTGAAGATGCCGGGCGGCGGCAACAGGTACTTCGCCTCCCGGCGGACGATCAGTTCCCCGCCGACGTTCTCGATCAGGGCGATCGCGGCCACCTGGGAGGGAACGGTGCACTCGTCCAGGTGCATCTCGATCGGCGGGCCGGCGGGCGGATACAACGTGGCGACACCGTTCAGCCCCGCGAAGCTCGACGCCCCGGCGTAGATGACCACGAAGACCAGAAGGCGCTTGATCTCGGCGGCGTGATCAAGGTTGATCATCAGGTTCTCGCCGGTGTCGCTCGTGCCCGTCCGGTCGTCCTGGTCGAGTTGGACGTACGGCGGCTGACCGAACGAGCCGAACTGGTTGTTGATGGGGTGGACGATCCCCGTCGCCCCGTTCCGGAGCTCCCACAGACAGGAGAGGTCCAGGTCGACGTCCTCGAGCCGGACGGCCTCCTCCCCCTTTCTCATCCAGCCGCGCGGCGGCCGGCGCGCGCTCCACGACAGGTTGACCCGCATCCCTCCCGACGTAGCCCCCTGCTTGGTCAACGACACCACAGGCGCCGTCTTCGTCAGTGTGATCTTCGAAAGACGCACCGGCTGGGCGGGGACGGGCGGCGGAGGAGGCAGAGGCGAGGCGAGTGGCGCGGGTGCGGCCGGCCGAGGCAGGGACACCGGGGCGGGCGGCGCGGGCTCGTCGACGCTGATCCCGAAGTCGGTCGCGAGCCCCGCCAGGCCGGAGTCGTACCCCTGGCCCACCGCCCGGAACTTCCAGGCACCGTTGCGCCGGTACAGCTCACCGAGCACGAACGCGGTCTCCGTCGTGGCGTCCGTGGCGTCGAACCGCGCCGTCTCGGCGCCGCTCGCCGCGTCGAGCACGCGCACGAACAGCCCGGGCACCTGGCCGAACGTACCCTCCGTGGACGCCGCGACCACGACGGCCCCGATCTCCGGCTCCACCGCCGACAGGGCCACGTCGATCGTCTCGACCGCACGGTCACCGTCCTGGCGCCTGCCTTCATGGCGGACGGCGCCACCGGGGTGAACGGGCTGGTTGTAGAACACGAAGTCGTCGTCGGAGCGCACTTTTCCGGCGGCCGTCAGCAGGAGAGCCGACACGTCCACATCAGGGGCGCCGGGTCCCGCGCGCCACCCGAGCTCCACCCGTACACGGCCACTCCGCACCGGCGTGTTGGCACCCTTGCGCAACGACATGGAAGTCCCCCTCGGTGACCCGGTCCGACTCCCGCAGCGTACGAAACTTCAGCCCCGCCCCCGGCCCGAAGCCCGTAATTGCTTCTGTTCCGGGGGTCGTTGTGATTGCGGTATGCCTTGGACCGGCCGGCACCGGCGTCCTCGCGCCGCGGGACACCGACCGGCCGGAATAAACGACATGGATGACGGCCATCCACAGAATCGATTTCCCTGATTGCTCGGGCTGAGACAGATTGGTCCCATCGCAATCAGGAGGACATGTTCGTGAAACCTGAATCCGCGTCCGCGCTGTTCGCCGGACCGTTCGCCCTCGCCACGCTGTCGGAACCGGACGGAGCGCGGTTCCCCGCGCTCGTCACGGCGGACGCACGGGTACTCGACCTGCGCGTGGCCTTCGGCGACCCCCGTCTGACCGTCCGCGGTCTGCTGGACGTCTGGGACTCCGCCGCGCCCCGGCTGGCCGCGCTGGCCGTGTCGGGCGGCGACGGCTCGGAGTTCAGCCCGCTGTCCGGCTTCCGGGTGCACGCCCCGGTCGAGCCGCGCCAGGTGTTCCAGTCCGGCGCCAACTACCGGCAGCACGTCATCGACCTGCACGTCGCTCACCGGGACCCGGCCGACGATCGCTCCGAGGAGGTGCGCCGGGCCGAGGCGGCGGAGATCATGGACCGCCGCGCGGCCGAGGACCTGCCGTACGTCTTCATCGGTCTGCCGAGCGCGATCACGGGCCCGTACGACGACGTCGTGCTCCCCGCCTGGGCCAAGAAGCCCGACTGGGAGCTGGAGGTGGCGGCGGTCATCGGCCGGACCGCCCACCAGGTGTCCGTGGAGGAGGCGCTGGAGTACGTCGCCGGGTACACGATCGCCAACGACCTGACCGACCGCGCCACGGTCTTCCGCCGCGACATGCCGCAGATCGGCACGGACTGGCTGCGCAGCAAGAACGCGCCCGGTTTCACCCCGCTCGGCCCCTGGATCGTGCCCGCCGCGTCGGT
>NZ_RDBK01000070.1 GCF_008042275.1 Streptomyces sp. OR43
CTGCTGGGGTGGGTGAATCGATCGCCATGGGCATGAGCCTGCGGCCGCCGGAATATCCGTGGGGAGCCGGAACTTATCCTGTTGGCCGCACCACCAGGCAGGCGCGGGCCCGGACACCAGGGGGAGTTACGTGGGCACACCGGCCCGGACCGCCGCGGAGGCGGGCAAGTCACACCGCCTCGGCGAGCTGCGGGAGTTCCTGAGAAGCAGGCGGGCGCGGGTCAGTCCCGCCGAGGCGGGTCTGCCGGACGGCGGGGCCAGGCGCCGCACCCCGGGGCTGCGGCGCGAAGAGGTCGCGGTCCTCGCGGGAGTGGGCGTCTCCTGGTACCAGTGGCTGGAGCAGGGCCGCGACATCACCGTGTCGCCCCAGGTGCTGGACTCCGTGGCCCGGGTACTGCGGCTCAGCAGCGCCGAACGCCGCCATCTCTACGTACTGGCGGGGCTCAACCCGCCCGCGCCCGAGGTCGATCCGGCGCACACGGACATGTGCGCGGGGCTGCAGCGGCTGCTCGACGGCTGGATGCCGTTCCCGGCCCACATCATGGACGCGTACTGGAACGTCATCCTCTACAACGGCGCCGCCTCGATGGTGATGGGGCTGCGGCCGGACCGGCCGCAGAACTGTGTGCTCGCCTTCTTCACCGATCCCGTCCACCGGGGCGGGGACCGGGAGTGGTGGGAGACCGCCGCCCGGGTCGTCGCCCAGTTCCGGGCCGCGTGCGCGGAGTGCCCCGACGACGAGGGGTTCCGGGCGATCGTGGCCGAGGTGACCGAGCGCAGCCCCGAGTTCGCCGAGCTCTGGGCGCGCCGGGACGTCGCGCCGGGCGGGCAGATGCGCAAGGAGCTGTCGCACCCGGCGGTCGGCAATCTGGTCATGGAGGCCACCCAGTTGCGCATTCCGGCCCGCCCGGATCTCGCGGTCGTGGTGCACCACCCGTGGCCGGGCACCGGCACGGAGGAGAAGCTGCGGTGGCTGGCCTCGCCGGAGGGCCGGCGGGGCTCGATGCACCAGGTACGGGCGTGAGCCGTCCGGGCGCCCGCGTGCCGCGCCCGTCGCCGTACTTCGTATGCTCGGCACATGACCGATAGCACCGACCTCGGCGCCGAGGACCGCAAGATCGTCACGCTGGCGCGCAGCGCCCGCGCCCGCAACGGTGTGCCGGAGGGCGCGGCCGTGCGGGACGAGACCGGACGTACGTATGTGGCGGGCACGGTGGAGCTGGAATCGCTGCGCCTCAGCGCGCTCCGGACCGCCGTCGCGATGGCCGTGGCCAGCGGGGCCACGTCCCTGGAGGCGGCCGCGGTCGTCTCCGAGGCGCAGACCCCGTCCGACGAGGACCGGGCGGCGGTACGGGACCTGGGCGGGGCCGGCACGCCCGTGCTGCTCGCCGGGCCCGACGGGGTGCTGCGGGTCACCGTGACCGCGGGCTGAACCTCCGCCGGACCACCCGCGTGGGTACGAACCGCCCCGCGCCCCCCGGCGCGGGGCGTTCGTACCCAATGGGCGAGAACCCTGGATCTTGACACCATCTGATGGGCCATCAGTCAGCGCATTTCGCTCCCATTGACTTCTTCTCGACCGACGTCATCAATGGCTCCCTGCCGACGCGGAAGAGCCGCCGCGCCGGATCCCGCAGGAGGGGGCTCCATGCGCCAAGCCATTCGAAGATCCGACAGCCGGAGATCCCGTCACCGGGGGCGACCGGTCCGCGGCCGCCGCTGGGCCGCCGCACTCGGTGTCGGCGCGCTCGTCGTCACCGGGGGAGGGCTGCTCGCCGGACCCGCGCAGGCCAGTGCGACGGCCTCGGTCGCGGTGGACTTCCCGACCCACTGCATCCCGCCCGCCATCGCCGGCATCCCGCCGATCGACGGGACGACGTCGGCCCAGATCTCCGTCGACAACGCCGCGCCGAAGGTCGGCGACACGGTCACGGTGACGTACACCGTCGTCAAACCGGCCGCGAGCAACCCGGTCGACCTGGCGCTGCCCGCCGACATCATGACGCCGACCGGCAAGGTCACCGTCGGCGGAGCGCAGTCCGCCGACGTCACGGTGGCGGGCCCGAAGAAGAACGGACCGGTGCCCGGCAAGGGCGAATTCCCGTCGTTCTCCATGACCGGCACCTTCACCGTCACCGCGCCCGGTGAGATCACGCTCTCGCCCGGCGACTACAACATCCACACCAGCTACATCATGGAACTGGACACACCCTGCACGGTCACCGATCCGCCCGCTCCCGTCTCCCAGACGATCATCGCCACGGACGGCGGCGGCCAGGTCAACGAACGTGCCATCCAGCTCGGTACGGCCTCCGGCGCTGCCGGTGACCAGGTCACCGTGACCGGGTCGAAGTTCACCGCGGGCGCGTCCGTCACGCTCGCCGGCCGGGCCGGGGACGCCCAGACCGGTGACACGGCGACGGCCACGGCGGACGGTTCGGGCGGCTTCACCGGGCAGCTCACCGTCAATGATCCGGCCACCACCGGCATCGTCGCCTACGAGGGCACGGACTGGGACGCCGCCAAGGGCGCGGGCCCCCAGGCCTACACCGTCACCACGGGCGGCGGCGAGATCCCGGACGGCAGCCAGCAGCTGATGTCCACCGTCAAGCCGGGAACGCTCACCATGACCCAGGCCGGGGACTCCGTCGCACTGTCGGCGGTCGACTTCGGGCAGGGCGGCGCCTCGACCGGCGCCCTGCAGACCGTGACGGTCCAGGACTTCCGCGGCGGACCCGCGGGCTGGTCCCTGACCGGCAAGGTCACCGACTTCACCGGTCCGGGAGGGGCGACGATCGGCGCGTCCGCGCTCGGCTGGAGCCCGGCCTGCGCGACGAAGTCCGGCAGCCCGAGCACCTGTGCGGCCGGATCCGAGGGAACGGTCGGCAGCGCGGGCGCCACCCTGGCGTCCACGCCCGACGGCGCGTTCACCGGAGGCGAGTTCACCGTCGACGCCCAGCTGTCGCTGGACGTACCGGCGTTCACCGCCGCGGGCGCGTACACCGGGGTCCTCACGCTCACCCTCACCTGAGCACCACTGATCCCGTGAGCGTTCCCGGCTTGACGGTGGACATCAGCTGCTGGCTGCCGTCCGGGATCTCGCCGCCGCCCGTGGTGACGGTGTAGGCCTGGGGGCCCGCGCCCTTGGCGGCGTCCCAGTCCGTGCCCTCGTAGGCGACGATGCCGGTGGTGGCCGGATCATTGACGGTGAGCTGCCCGGTGAAGC
>NZ_RDBK01000071.1 GCF_008042275.1 Streptomyces sp. OR43
AAGTTGTGCAGCGGGAAGGCGATCCGGACGCCGGCCCGCGCCCCCACCGTGCCCGCGTCCGGATCGCCTTCCCGCTGCACAACTTCGGCCCATCCGTACCGAACCTGCTGGCGGCGGTCGCGGGCAACCTCTTCGAACTCCGCGAGATGGCCGCCGTGCGTCTGGTCGACCTCGACCTGYCCGCCGCGTTCGCCGGACGCTATCCCGGCCCGGCCTTCGGTACGGCGGGCACCCGGCGCCTCATGGGAGCCCCCGACGGCACCCTGATCGGCACGATCGTCAAGCCCGGGGTCGGCCTCCGGCTCGATGTGCTGCGCACCCTGGTGCGTGAACTGGCCATGGCCGGGATCGACTTCGTCAAGGACGACGAACTCAACGGGAACCCGCCGCACGCCCCCCTGCCCGAGCGGATCAAGGTCGTCAACGAGGAGCTCGACCGGGCCGCCGACCTCACCGGCCGCCGCACCATGTACGCCTTCAACATCACTGACGACATCGGACGCCTCGAAGCCAACCACGACCTGGTGCGTGAGGCCGGCGGCACCTGCGTGATGGTGTGCGTGCAGACCGTGGGCCTGGCGGGCGTCGCACATCTGCGCGAGCATGCGACGTTGCCGATCCACGGACACCGCGCCATGAGCGGGGCGCTGCTGCGCAGCCCCCAGCTCGGCCTCGGCCCCCTGGTGTTCCAGAAACTCGCCCGGCTCTCCGGCGTTGACCAGCTCCACGTCGGCGGCATCGACAGCAAGTTCTACGAGACCGACGAGGATGTGGTCGCCTCCGTCCACGCGATGCGCACTCCGTTCCTCGGCGGCTACGAGGCCCTGCCCGTGCTTTCCTCCGGCCAGTGGCCCGGCCTCGCCCACCGCACCCTGGAACTCACCGGCACGCCCGACCTGCTCGTCCTTGCCGGCGGCGGCATCCACGCCCACCCGCAGGGCCCCGGCGCCGGCGTCGCGGCGATGCGCTCGGCGTGGCGGGCGGCGGCGGCGGGCGAACCGCTCGCCGAGGCCGCCGCCCGGGACCAGGCACTGGCCCTCGCCATCGAGCGGTTCGGCGGGATGCGCGGATGACGGCCGCACCCACCGGCCACGGCCCGGCCCCCGGCGTGACTCCGCCCCTGGCGGCGTTCTACGGCGACGACGTCACCGGGTCCACCGACGCGCTCGCCCAGTTCCACCGGGCAGGTCTGCGCGGTGTGTTGCTCTTTGACCCCGGCGCGGTGCGGAAGGCCACCGCCACGGGCGGGTTCGACGTGATCGGGGTGGCGGGCGCCGCCCGCGCGCTGCCCACCGCCGAGATGGCCGACGTGATCCGGCCCGTCCTGGAGGAACTGCGCGCCACCGGGGCCGGATTCGTGCAGTACAAGATCTGCTCCACGGCTGACTCCTCACCCGGAACCGGGAGCCTGGGCCGTGCCGCCGAGACCGGCCACGAGGTGTTCGGCCGGGCGCCCGTACCCGTCCTGGCCGCGCAGCCCGACTTCGGGCGGTACACCGCCTTCGGCCACCACTTCGCCCGGGACGACGACGGCCGGGTGCACCGCCTCGACCGCCAGCCCACCATGTCCCGTCACCCCGTCACCCCCATGGGCGAGTCCGACCTGCGCGAGCACCTCGCCCGGCAGACCGGACTTCCCGTCAGCGGCCTCGACCTGACGGTGTACGAACTGCCCCTCGCCGAGGCCCGGCTCGTCTACGAGGCGGCGGCCGCCGGCCGCCCCGGACTCGTCGTGCTCGACGCGCTGACGCCCGCGCACGCCCGGCGCGCGGCCCGGCTGGCGCTCCAGGGCGGCCCGTCCCCCGTCTTCGCACTCGGTTCGGGCGGCCTCAGCCTCGCGGCCGGCCAGGTCCTCGCCGGCACCGGGCGGACACACCCCTACGGCGCGCCGGAACCCGCCCGTGTGATCGTCGTCTCAGGCAGCCGCGCCCTGCGTACCGCCGCCCAGATCCGCCACGCCACCGACCACGGCTGGACAGACGTGCCGGTCCCGGTGGACCCGGACCACGGCTGCGACACCTCGCCCGCCGCCCTGGCCCGGCTCCGCGAGTCGGTGCTGCGCGCCCTCGGCGGCCACGCACCCGGGGTCGTCGTGCACGCCGTGCCGGCCGGCCGCCGCGACGTTCCGGGCACCGACCCCGCGGACCGTCTCGGCGGCATCCTCGTCCACGCCGTACGGGCCGCCGTCGACGCCGGAGTGCGCCGCGTGGTGGTGGCCGGTGGTGACACGGCGGGACGGGTCGCGGCTCGCCTGGGCACCCGCACCGCCCAGATCGACACCCTGCTCGCCCCTGGCGCGGCCCTGTGCCGGCTGACGTTCGACGACCCGCGCCTCGACGGCGTGTCGGCCGTCCTCAAGGGCGGTCAGGCCGGCCCGGTCGACCTCTTCGACCGGGTGGCCGGACGCGTCCGCTCCACCGAACCGACCACCGACCCACCCAGGGAGCCCGGGACGTGACGACCGCACCCCACACTCTGCGTACGGCCCATCTCGCCGACCCGCTCGGCATCGACGAACAGCACCCGGACCTGTCATGGCGGCCCGCCGGCCGGCAGCGTGCCTACCGGATCCAGGCCGCCACCGACCCCGGCCTGCTGGCCTCCGGCGCGTGCGACCTCTGGGACAGCGGACCGGTGGAGGACCCGCGGAGCACCTGCGTCCGCTACGACGGCAAACCGCCCGGTGCCCGCCGACGTGTCTGGTGGCGGGTCCGGGTCCGGTACGACGACGGACTCTCGCCCTGGAGCTCCGCCGCGACGTGGGAGACAGGGCTGCCCACAGCGGCCGACTGGTCCGGCGCCCGGTGGATCACCGCCCCGGACACCGGCGGGCCCGCCCGGCTCCCGCTCCTGGCCGTGGACTTCCACCTGCCGTCCGCCCCGGTCACGGCCCGTCTCCACGCCACCGCCCTCGGCTCCTACGAGGCTTCCGTCAACGGCGTCCGCGCAGGCAGCGCCCTCCTCGAACCCGGCTACACCGACTACGGAACCCGTCTGATCTACGCCACCCACGACATCACCGACGCACTGCGCCCGGGCGACAACACCGTGGGGCTGAGCCTCGGCAACGGCATCGCGCACGCGCCGAGGGTCCCGGGGCGCTACGCCAAACTCCACATCGACCACGGCCGCCCCCGGGCCATCGCCGTGCTCCACGCCGTCCTCGCCGACGGCACCTCCACCACTCTGGTCACCGACGGGGCCTGGCATGCCGCCGGGGGCCCCGTTACCTTGTCGGCCTGGTTCGGCGGCGAGGAGTACGACGCCCGCCTCGAACGGCACGGATGGGACCGCCCGGGCCACGAC
>NZ_RDBK01000072.1 GCF_008042275.1 Streptomyces sp. OR43
CCCGCGTAGAAGTAGAGCCGGACGGAGAACGGCAGCCAGGAGCGGTTGCCGCGGCGGTCGCCGCCGACCGACGCTGAGCCGACGGCCGGCCCCACCCACCGCACCACCTCCCACCACGCGTCAGCGTGCGATCAGTCATGCCCATTCTCGCCACGAACTGGAGCCGTGATGTCCCCGATCCCCCGCCGTACCGTCCTCAAGGCAGCCGCCGTCGCCGGCGCCGCCACGACCTTCTCCTGGGCGCTGAACGACCCCGCCCAGCAGGCGGCCGCCGCCACCGGCAAGGCCGACGAGGGCCCCGTCGAGATCACCTGGCTGGAGGAGGACGGCCTGGGCGCCTCGCCCGGATCCACCTTCGGCGTCCCCTGGGCCAAGGGTCGCTACCCGGCCGACCAGAAGTTCGCCCTCGCCACCGCCGACGGCAAGGACATCCCCGTCCAGACCTGGGCCACCGCCAAATGGCCCGACGGCTCCCTGAAGTGGACCGCCCACGCGGTCGGCCCCGAGGCCGGTGCCGCCAAGAAGTTCACCCTCACCACCGGCGAACCCGCCACCGCCGCCCACAAGGTGACGGTCAAGAACAGCGGCGGCTCGATCACCGTCTCCACCGGAGTCATCACCGCGAAGATCGGCAAGACCGGCTCCTCGCTCGTCACCTCCCTCACCCGGGGCTCCACCGAGATCGCGAAGAACGGCCGCCTCGTCCTCATCCGCCAGGGCGAGATCGAGGACGGCGACCAGGGACAGGAGAAGTACGAACGCTTCGAGAGCGCCATCAGCAAAACCGAGGTGGAGCAGAGCGGGCCCGTCCGCGCCGTCGTCCGGATCGACGGCAAGCACCGCCACGGCAACCGCTCCTGGCTGCCGTTCTCCGTCCGGCTCTACTTCTACGCGGGCGCCGAGTCGTTCCGCATGATGCACACCATCACCTTCGACGGCACCCAGGAACCCGGCAAGGCGAGCGGCGACTTCATCCGCGGCCTCGGCGTCCGCTTCACCGTCCCCCTGCGCGACGAGACGTACGACCGCCACATCCGCATCGGCGGTGACGAGACCGGCATGCTGCGCGAAGCCGTCAAGGGCATCACCGGACTGCGCCGCGACCCCGGAGCCGCCGTCCAGGCAGCCCAGTTCGAGGGCACGAAACTGCCCGACCCGGCCACCTGGGACCAGCGCGTCACCACGCGCCTGCCGCTCATCCCCACCTGGGGCGACTACACCCTCAGCCAGCTCTCCGCCGACGGCTTCTCGCTGCGCAAGCGCACCAAGAAGGGCCACGGCTGGATCGCGGCGGGCGGCGGACGACGCGCTTCCGGCTTCGGGTACGTGGGCGGCGCGAGCGGCGGGCTCTCCTTCGGACTGCGCGACTTCTGGGAGAAGTTCCCCGCCCAGCTCGACATCCGCGGCGCCGACACCGACGCCGCCGAAGTCACCCTCTGGCTCTGGTCGCCCGAGGCCGAGCCGATGGACCTGCGCTTCTACCACGACGGCCTCGGCCAGGACACGTATCCCGAACAGCTCGAAGGCCTCAACATCACCTACGAGGACTACGAGCCCGGGTTCGGCACCCCGTACGGCATCGCCCGCACCAGCGAACTCGTCTTCTGGGCCAACGACTCCACCCCCAGCGCCGAGGCCCTCGCCCAGCAGACCCGCACCGTGCGCACGCTCCCGCAGCTCGTCGCCCCGCCCTCCCAGCTCGTCGGCGCCGGCGTCTTCGGCGGACTCTTCTCGCCGGTCGACCGCTCCACGCCCGCCAAGGCGAAGATCGAGGACCACCTGGACTTCCTGTTCACGTACTACAAGGACCAGGTCGAGATGCGCCGCTGGTACGGCTTCTGGGACTACGGCGACATCATGCACTCGTACGACCCCGCCCGGCACCAGTGGCGCTACGACGTCGGCGGCTACGCCTGGGACAACTCGGAACTCTCGCCCGACCTCTGGCTCTGGTACGCCTACCTGCGCTCCGGACGCGCCGACATCTTCCGCTTCGCCGAGGCCATGACCCGCCACACCGGCGAGGTCGACGTCTACCACCTCGGCGACTGGGCCGGCCTCGGCACCCGCCACGGCGTCCAGCACTACGCCGACAGCGCCAAGCAGCAACGCATCGCCAACACCACCTACCGGCGCTTCTACTACTTCCTCACCGCGGACGAACGCGTCGGCGACCTGATGCGCGCCAACGTCGACTCCGACGAGACCTTCCTCGGCCTCGACCCGCTCCGCAAGATCCGCACCGAGCCCTACACCCCCGACCGCCACGCCCTGTCCGTCGGCTTCGGCACCGACTGGAGCGGACTCGTCTCCGCCTGGCTCACCGAATGGGAGCGCGGCGGACCGCAGGCCGAGAAGGCCAAGGCCCGGGTGCTCGGCACCATGGAGACGATCGCCGCCCAGCCCAACGGATTCGTCCAGGGCAGCGGTCTCTACGACCTGGACACCGGCCGGTTCGCCGTCGCCACCGAACCCGTCGTCAGCGTCTCCCACCTGTCCGGAGTCTTCGGCCTCAACGAACTGTGCGCCGAACTGATCGGCCTGATCGACATGCCGAAGTTCAAGGAGGCGTACCTCGACTACTGCCGCTACTTCAACGCGAGCAAGACCGAGCAGGCCGCCCGCTACGGCTCCAACTTCGGCTCCCTGCTGCTCTTCCAGGGCCACTCCCGGATGGACGCGTACGCGGCCGTGCAGACGGGCGACGAGAAGCTCGCCGCCCGTGCCTGGGAGAAGTTCTACAACAGTGACGGCTACAAGGAATCCGCCCCCTGGAAGACCGAGAAGGTGAGCGGCCCGGTCACCACCGTCCCGGGCAGCGAGGCCAACTGGGTGTACACCAACGACACCGCGCTGTACGGACTCGCCGCCATCGAGAACCTCGCCCTGGTCGGCGACCGCATGCCGGCCTGAGGCACGCGCGGGCGCCCCGGGCCGGCGTGCGGGTCACCGCATCCGGCCCAGGGCGTCCCGCAGCCGCCGGGCGTCCCGCAGCCTCTTCTCGTACGTCGCCCCCACCGCAAGCAGCAGCACCCCGGCCAGCGCCGGAGCCACCCAGCGCGGCATCGCGCCCACCACCTGCACCACATACGGCGCCAGCTCGTGCAACGCGTCCAGCGCCAGCACCGCCCCGCCCAGCACCAGCAGCGCCTGGAGCCGCAAGCGCGCCCCCAGCAGCGTGATCACCAGCGCCGCCACGCCGAGCAGCAACGGCCGCAGCCAGTGCGGATCGCCCCAGGCGGCGAGGAGCGACGGCACCAGTGTCACCGCCAGGCCCGCCCCGTACGCCGTCCACGACGACGCGGCGGGATCACGACGACGGCGCAGCACACCGATCACCAGCGCCGGCACGGTCACCGGCAGCGTGTACGCCTCCGGGGACGACACCCCGGACGCCGACAGCCGCACCCAGGACGCCAGGACGAAGAGCGCCGTAGCCAGGTATCCGGCCGCCTCCCGCCGCTCAGGGCGCAGCGCCGTCGCCGCGGCCAGCACCCCGCACAGAGCCAGCACCAGCGCCAGGAACGGCGGGTCCTCCACCGCCGCCACGATCGCGGCCAGGCCCACCGCGCCGCCGGTCAGTTCGAGCGGCAGAGCCACCGCGTGCGCTCTCAGCCGCGCACCCAGACCGGCCGTCATCGCGGGGACGACGAGCATCACGGGCGCCGCCTCGTACGACGCGAGCCCCAGCGACGCACCGAACGCGAGGGCCAGAACCCCGGCGCACACCACCGCCGCGCACACCACCACCGCCTGCACACTCCGCAGTACCGGCGTACGCGACGAGTCCTCGGGCGGCCCGTCCAGCGCCGTCGCGGCACCCGCGAACATCATCAGCAGCGCACCGAACACCGCGTAGGTGGCCGGCTCCGAGCCCAGCGACAGCAACGCGACACCCACCGCACCGACCGAGCCACACACGCCCGCGGCCGGCGCCACCCCGGGCGTTCCGCGGCGCAGCGCGGCCACCGCCACGATCAGAACCCCCGCGACCAGGACCGACTGCGACGCGACAGCCGCCGTGAAGGAGACGTCCAGCGCGGGCGGCAGCACCGTGAGACCCGCCCAGCCGAGCACCACGGCCGACACGCCGACGGCCGTCCGCCACCCGGGCCGGGGCGACAGTACCGGCCCGGCCCACCGCATCCCGCCCTCCCACGACCGGTACGC
>NZ_RDBK01000073.1 GCF_008042275.1 Streptomyces sp. OR43
GCGCCTCCCCGCATACGGCCCGGCCCGGACTCCCCGGTTCCGGCGCCGGCGAACCGGCTGAGATCACGCCCACGCCCGACGCGTCCCACGCCCACGCCCACGCCTGCGCCTGCGGCCGCGCCACGGTCGACACGACTGCTTGCATGACGGCTTGCACGACTGCTTGCAAAACGAGTTGCAGAACGGGTCGCGCGGCCGGTGGCGGGGGTGGGCGCGGATACCGCGTCGGCCGGGCGTACGCCGTGGCCTGCGCGACCGGTCCCGGACCTGCGTCCTGCTGTGACGGCTCCGACAGCGCCTCATGCGTCGGCGCCGAACCGTGCGGGGGCGGCCCCCGTGCCGAACCGCGCTGGGGCCGCCTCCGTGCCGCACCGCGCTGGGGCCGCCTCCGTCTCCGCAGTGGCGACCGCCTCGCGCCCTGCGACGACAGTCCCGCCTCCGTCCGGGGCGCCCCCGCACGGCACCTCGCCCCCGGGCCTTGCGCCGGGACGTTCGGCGGGTGCTGCGGCGGGCCCGTCGGCGCGGCCTTCGCCGGGTCCGGCAGCCGGGGACCGGTGGGGGCGGGCCGTTCCCGCGTTGCGGGAGCGGCTCCCGGTGTGGCTCCAGCTCAGGTGCGGCCTGGAGCCGAGGACGCTGGCCGCGCTCAGCGTCGTTCTGGTCGCGGCAGCGGTGTTCGCCGCGATGCACTTCTGGTCCGCGCGCCCCGGCTCCGTACCCGCTCCGGAGCGGGTGGGCGAGGCCGTGCGCATGCCCGAGGCGGAGACGGACGCGAACGGGGAAGCCCACGCGGACGCGGCCGGCGGGGCCGGGACGCCGGAGCCCTCGCCCGGCACGCCGCCCGTCGCCGGGCCGGGCGGGCAGGTCGTGGTGGACGTGAGCGGGAAGGTGAGGCGGCCGGGGATCCACCGGCTGCCGTCCGGAGCCAGGGTCGCCGACGCGCTGCGCGTGGCGGGAGGGGCCCGGCCGGGCGTGAGCCTCGACAGCCTCAACCGGGCCCGCGTCCTCATCGACGGGGAACAGATCATTGTGGGCGCCCCGCCGGGCCCGGCGGCCGCAGGCGGTACGGCAGGAGCCGTCGGCGGTCCCACGGCGGCGGCCGGGCCGGGCGGGGCGGCCGGCCCGGTGGGTCTCAACACCGCGACGGTCGAGCAGCTCGACACCCTGCCCGGCGTCGGGCCCGTCCTCGCCCAGCACATCGTCGACTACCGCACGCGGCACGGCGGATTCCGGTCCGTCGACGAGCTCCGCGAGGTCAACGGCATCGGCGACCGCCGGTTCGCCGACCTCCGCCCACTGGTACGGCCGTGAGCGCCCAGGACGTCCACGCGGCGGCGGGCAGCCGGCTGGGGGCCTCCGACCCCCGGCAGGAGGGCCCGGTCGATCTCCGACTGGTTCCGCCGGCCCTGGCGGCCTGGGCCGGCGCCGCGACGGCCCTGGACGTTCCCGGCCGCTGGGCGGCCGTGGGAGTGGGGCTCTGTCTCGGCGCGGCCATGATCCTCCTCGCCCTGCCCGGCTTACGGCCCTTCCGCACGGCACATCCGGCAGGGACGGGCCACGAGGGCAGCGGCGCGGGGAGCCGATGGCGGTCGCCCACCCGGCTGCGCACCACGGCTGCCGCGGCGGCGCTGTTGTGCGCGGCGGCAGGGGCGGCCTCAGCGGGGCTGCACAGGGCCGATGCGCGGCAGGGGCCCGTGCCCGGGCTGGCCGCGCAGTTCGCCGGCATCGACGCGGAGATCGTCCTGACCTCCGACGCCCGCCGCACGGCCCCCCGGGTGCGGGGCGACCACAGCACTCCCGATTCGCTGCTCCTGGACGCCGAGGTCGTCCGGCTGGAGCGGCCCGGCGGAGCGGCCGTCAGACTGCGTACGCCGGTCCTGGTCATCGTCACACCCGGGGCCGCGGCGGTGCGGTGGCAGCTACTGCTTCCGTCCACCCGGCTGCGTGTGAGCGGCAGGCTGGCACCGCCGCTGCGCGGCGGGGAGCGCGCCACCGCCGTGCTGCGCGCCGGGGGAAAGGGGCCGCCCCGCGTCATCGGCCCGCCCACCCGGCTCCAGCGCACCGCGGGCGGGCTGCGCGCCGGACTGCGTACGGCGACGGACGGCCTCGGCCCCGATGCGCGGGCGCTCCTGCCCGGACTGGTGGTCGGCGACACCACGCGGGTCACACCGGAACTGCACGAGGCCTTCCGGGCGACCGATCTCACTCATCTCATGGCGGTGTCGGGTGCCAATCTGGCGATCCTGCTCGTGCTGCTCATCGGGCCGCCCGGGCGTGCCCTGCGTGCCGAACGCCGGGGTCTGGCAGCCGTGTTGGGGATCTCCCTGCGCGGTACCGCTCTGCTCGGCGGCGGGCTCACCCTCGCCTTCGTGCTTGTCTGCCGGCCGGAGCCGAGCGTGCTGCGGGCCGCTGCCTGCGGTCTGATCACGCTCCTGGCCATCGGCACCGGGCGGCGCAGGACGCTGATTCCGGCGCTGGCCGCCGCCGTCCTGCTGCTGGTGCTCTACGACCCGTGGCTGGCGCGCAGTTACGGCTTCGTCCTGTCGGTGCTGGCCACCGGAGCCCTCCTCACCCTGGCCCCGCGATGGAGCGAAGCGCTGCAACGGCGTCGGGTGCCGCCGCGGCTGTCGGAGGCGCTGGCGGCCGCTGCCGCGGCGCAAGCGGTGTGCTCGCCCGTCGTGGTGCTGCTCGCCTCACGCGTCAGCCTGGTGGGCATCCCGTGCAATCTGCTGGCCGAGTTCGCGGTGGCGCCCGCCACGGTGCTCGGATTCGCCGTGCTGGGCGTGGCTCCGGTGGCCATACCGGTGGCCGAACTGCTCGCCCGGGTGGCGGGATGGCCGGCGGGGTGGATCGCGGTCGTGGCCCGTACCGGGGCCGGGCTCCCCGGGGCGGAGGTCGACTGGCCCGACGGCCGACCGGGGGCCCTGTTGCTGGCGGCGCTGACGGTGCTGCTGGTGCTGTTCGCCCGGCGCGTCGGACACCGCCCCTGGATCTGCTCGGCCGCCGCGCTGCTGCTCGTCCTCGCGGTGCTGCGGCCGGTGCCACTGACCCGGGTGCTGACGGGATGGCCGCCGCCGGGCTGGGCGTTCGCGATGTGCGATGTCGGCCAGGGGGACGCCCTGGTGCTCGCGGCGGGACCCGGCACAGGCGTGGTCGTCGACGCCGGGCCCGATCCCCGGCTGGTCGACCGATGCCTGCGCGACCTGGACATCACCCGTGTCCCGCTGCTGCTGCTCACCCACTTCCACGCCGACCACGTGCGCGGCCTGAGCGGGGTGCTGCGGGGCAGAGCGGTGGGGGCGATCCAGACGACGGGCCTGGACGAACCCCCGGAACAAGCCGCGTTCGTCAGGAGAACCGCCGCCGCGGCCCGCATCCCGCTGCTGCGCACAGTGCCCGGTGAGCGGCGCAGGACCGGCGCGCTCGCATGGCAGGTGCTGTGGCCGCCCGGCGACGCGACAAGCGCGACGGGGCCGGCCGCCGGTCCCGTACCCCGGGAGCCGAACGACGCGAGCGTCACCCTGCTCGTACGGACCGGCGGGCTCACGCTGCTGCTCCTCGGCGACCTCGAACCCCCGGCGCAGCAGGGTCTGTTGCGCAGCCATCCGACGCTGCCGCGGGTGGACGTCCTCAAGGTCGCCCATCACGGTTCCGCGCATCAGGACGCCGCCCTGGTGCGCAGCACCCGTCCGAGGCTGGCGCTGGTCAGCGTGGGGCGGGACAACCCGTACGGGCATCCTGCCGCGCGGACGGTCGAGGCGCTCAGGTCCGGGGGAGCGGTGGTGCTCCGCACGGACAGGGACGGCGCGATCGCGGTGACCGGCTCCGGGGCGGGGCTGCGGGCGGTGGGCCGGTCATGACGCCGCACCCCCAGCCC
>NZ_RDBK01000074.1 GCF_008042275.1 Streptomyces sp. OR43
CCATGTACGGGAGGAAGCTGATCTGGCCATGTACGGGAGGAAGCTGATCTGGCGCAGGGCGACGCCCAGTCTGCTGCCGTTCGAGCGGACCACGACGTAGCCGATCAGCAGCCCGACGGCCCCGCCCCGCCGCCTCCCCCGCCGGGCGAGGCGGCCCGAACGGGAAGCGCGGCTCCGGACGACTGAACCGACTGCGCTACCGCCTGAACGTGCTGCGCCACGAGCCGACCTACGTGGTCGGGGGCGTACTCGTCCTCCTGCTCGCCTACCTCGTGGT
This sequence comes from Streptomyces sp. OR43, assembly GCF_008042275.1. GTDB lineage: Bacteria > Actinomycetota > Actinomycetes > Streptomycetales > Streptomycetaceae > Streptomyces. The sequence goes on from NZ_RDBK01000074.1 coordinate 278, forward strand.
GGCGCCGCTCGTCGCCGTACTCTCCGACGCCGCACGGGTGCAGGTGGGCGACGACGGGAAGTCCGGCCAGTCGGTCGGCGCACTCACCGGCTACTACCTGTGGCGCGTCTTCCGCTCACCGGTCAGCGACTTCCTGTTCTGGGAGCCGCTGCGGCACACGGTGGTCGTCGCCCTCGGCGTCACCCTGCTCGCCGTGATCCTCGGCGGCACCGCCGCCTGGCTCCTCACCCGTACCGACATACCCGGCCGCAAGTGGCTGTCGACCGCGCTGGTCGTGCCGTACATGCTGCCGTCCTGGACGTTCGCCCTGGCCTGGCTGGCGCTGTTCAAGAACGACAGCTCGGGCGGGCAGATCGGCCTGCTGGAGGCCTGGGGCGTCCACACCCCCGACTGGCTCGCCTACGGCGCCGTCCCCATCGTCATCTGCCTCGGGCTGCACTACTACCCGTTCGTCCTGCTGCTGTTCGGCAACGCCCTGCGCCGCATCGACAGCCAGCTGGAGGACTCCGCACGCGTCCTCGGAGCGAGACGCCGCACGGTCCTCGGGCGGATCACCCTGCCCCTGATGCTGCCGGCCATGTCCTCGTCCGTGCTGCTGGTCTTCGGCCGCATCCTGGGCACGTTCGGTACGCCGTACATCCTCGGGCTCCCCGTCAACTACGAGCTGTTGTCGACCTCGCTGTTCCGGGCCGTCCACGACCACCAGCAGGGCGTCACCGCCGTGCTCGCCGGCGTCATCGTGGCGATCGGCATCATCGTGATCGTCATCGACACCCGACTGGTGCGGGAGCAGCGCAAGTTCGTGACCGTCGGCGGCAAGGGCGCGATGGACCGCGTCAGCCCGCTCGGGCGCTGGCGCCCGGCAGCGCTGGGCGTCGCACTCTCCATCTTCGCCATCGGCGTGATCGTCCCGGTCGCCACCCTGGCGCTGTCCACCATCAGCAAGACCCCCGGCGTGTTCAGCCTCGACAACTTCACGCTGAAGTACTGGATCGGCGAGCACATCGCCGGCGCCCCCGGCTTCCCGCACGGCGTGCTGCGCGGAACCCAGCTGTGGGACGCCGCGTGGAACAGCCTGCGCATCGTCGGCCTGGCCTCACTGATCTGCGGGGCCGTCGGGCTGCTGATCGGCTACGTCGTGGTCCGCTCGAACGGCAGCAGACTGGGCGTCGCCCTGCGCCAGATCAGCTTCCTCCCGTACATGGTGCCCGGCATCGCCTTCGCGGCCGCGTTCCTGACGCTCTTCGCCGTGCAGCGGGGGCCCGTCCCGGCGATGTACGGCTCGATCACCCTGCTCGTCATCGTGCTGGCGGTCACCCATCTCCCGTACTCCTCGCGCTCGGGCATCAGCGCCATGATGCAGCTCGGCCCGGAACCGGAGGAGGCCGCGCAGGTGACGGGGGCCGGCTGGTTCACCCGGATGCGCAAGGTGGTCATTCCCATCCAGCGCGGGGCCCTGGTCACCGGAGTGGTGCTGCCCTTCATCTCCGGACTGAAGGAACTCAGCATCGTGATCATGCTGACCACCACCGGCACCCAGCTGCTCACCACGCTCTCCATCAATCTCGTGGACTACGCCTACGACCAGATGGCCAACGCGGTGGTGCTCGTCATCTCGCTGATCTCCTTCCTCGCCACGTACCTGACCCAGCGCCTGACCAAGACCAACCTCTCATCGGGACTCGGAGGCTGACGCCATGCCCACCATTGCGCTCACCGCGGTGCGGAAGAGCTACGGCTCCCATCCCCCCGCCATCGACAACCTCGACCTGGAGATACCCGATGGGTCCTTCACCTGCCTGCTCGGCCCGTCCGGCTGCGGCAAGACCACCACGCTCCGCATGATCGCCGGCCTGGAGCACCTCGACTCGGGCTCCATCGCGGTCGGCGGGAAGGTACGCGACAGCGTGGAGCAGGGCATCTTCGTGCCGCCCGAGGAACGGGAGATGGGGCTGGTCTTCCAGAACTACGCCCTGTGGCCGCACCTCACGGTCGCCAGGAACGTCGAGTTCGGGCTGCGGGTACGCAAGGTCCGCGCGGCCGAACGGGCCGAACGGACCATGAAGGCCCTGAAGATGATGCAGATCGACTGGGCCGCCGACCGCTATCCGGCCCAGCTCTCCGGCGGCCAGCAACAGCGCGTCTCCCTGGCCCGCATGCTCGTCATCAACCCCGAAGTGCTGCTGTTGGACGAGCCGTTGTCGAACCTCGACGCCCAACTGCGCCTGGAGATGCGGGCCGAACTCAAGCGGCTGCACGACGAGACGCGCCACACCATCGTCTTCGTCACCCATGACCAGCTGGAGGCCATGACGATGGCCACCCACGTCGTCGTGATGAACAAGGGCGAGGTGCAGCAGCTGGCCCCGCCGCTGGAGGTCTACCACCGCCCGGCCAACACGTTCGTGGCCCAGTTCGTCGGCAGCCCCCCGATGAACCTCTTCGACGCGGGGACCGACGACGACGGCCCGTTCCGCGGGGCCGTCCACGACCGCGTCGTGTCCGAACGCCGCGATCTGAACGGGAAGTTGCGCACGGTCGGCGTCCGCCCGGAGTCGATCCGCCTCGCCGCGCGCCCCGCGTCCCCCCGCCCCGTCCCGGACGGCGTCCTGGAGTTCGACGCCACCGTCACCACCGTGCTGCCGACCGGCTCCAGCACCACGGTGTCGCTGGACGCGGCGGWCACGGAGCTGTACCTGGTCTCCTTCAAGGCCGTGACCGCCGCGCCGGGCGAGACCGTCCGCTGCTCCGTTGACCTGAGCGACCTGCATCTGTTCGACGGCAACGGGGCCAGGCTCCCGGAGCCTTCGGCCGTCCCCGCGCCCTCCAAGGAGTACACCGCACCGTGAACCAGCTGATCCGCCCCGCAGCCCTGCTGCTCGACTTCGGTGGAGTCGTCGTCGCCACCACCAACCGCCCCTCCTGGCCGGAGGAACTGGCCACCGAGCTGCACCACGACCTCCAGGCCGCGGGCTGCCACGAACTGACGCACGACGACATCGTCAGCGATCTCAGGGCGGCGGCCACGGCCGACTCGCACTGGAAGAACGCGATGTCCCGGCCGGCCGCACCGGTCGAGATGACCGCCCACCGCTACTGGACGGAGTTCGTCGCCGCCGACTGGCCCCCCGCCGCCCTGGCCTTCGTCACCGCCCACGCCCTGGTGCTGTGCCACCGCCAGGGAGAGCTGCGCCAGGACCGCGAGACACGGGCCGGCACGGTTGAACTCCTGGACGCCGCCGACCGGTTCGGGGTCCCGGCCGCCATCGTCTCCAACGCGCTGAGCGGCTCCGTGCACCGCGACTACCTGCGGAACACCGGCCTGGACAAGCGGCTGGCCCTCCAGGTCTACAGCGACGAGGCGGGCGTCCGTAAGCCCAACCCGGAGATGATCCACCTCGCCGCCCGCGCCCTGGACGTGCCCGCCGCCCGGGCCTGGTACGTCGGCGACAACTTCGACCGCGACGTGCTGTGCGGGCGCCGGGCGGGCGTCGGGGCGAGCGTGCTGATGGAGGCCCGCGGCACGTACGAGCGCCCGTACGTGGTCCGGGCCGAGCCGGATGCCGTGGTCGCCGACCCGTACGGGCTCCGCGACCTGCTGATCACCGCGTGCACCCAGCAGGGCCCGGGACCGGCCGATGACGCGTAGCCCCGGCACGCGCGGCGCCCGCACAGCACGTCGCGGTCGAAGTTGTCGCCGACGTACCAGGCCCGGGCGG
>NZ_RDBK01000075.1 GCF_008042275.1 Streptomyces sp. OR43
CCCCTCCCCGGTCCTCTGCGGTTGGCTTCCCCGCCCCGGTCCTCTGCGGTTGGCTTCCCCGCTATAAGGACCGGCGCCGGGACGGATTGGTTCAGTCCACAACCATATTGATCGCCAGGGTGACCGCCGGACGCGGGACCGGCGGAGGCTCACGGCACGGAGGGACCGCCGAGGTACCGCCCCTCGGCGTCGTAGGGCCAGGCGTTGGCGACGCATCCCTTGAGGCCGTCGATCTGCTGCATCATCGCGGGCGCGGGGCGGCCCTTGCCGGGGCAGGTCTCGTGGCCGTGGCCGAGCCAGTGGCCGACCTCGTGGTTGATGATCAGGGCACGGTACTCGGCGAGCGGTCCGGAGCGGGGGTGACCAGCAGCCCGGAGCGGCGCATGGGTGACCAGCAGCCCGGAGCGGCGCATGGCCGTGATCAGGGCGGGCGGTGCGGTGGGAGCGGCCGTCGCCGCGGTCGTGCCGTGGCGGAGCATCCGGTGCAGCCCGCGCCGCACGCTGCCGGCCCGCCAGGTGTCGTCCGGCCCGAGCGCGTCGAGTGCCTGTCCGCCTCACGCGGATCTGCCCAGGGTGTCCGCCTCACGCGGATCGGGGAAGTAC
>NZ_RDBK01000076.1 GCF_008042275.1 Streptomyces sp. OR43
ACCGTCAACGTGGTCGCGGACCGGCTGGGTGTCGACGGCGTACGGAGCTTCCAGCTCCAGTCGGGATGTTCCGGCGCCGTCCAGGCTCTCGACGTCGCCCAGCAACTGCTGCGCAGCGGGAGCGCCCGTACGGTGCTGGTGCTCGGCGGTGACGTGATCGCCCGGTTCTACGACCTGGACGCCGATCTGCGGAGCACGGCCCCCGCCGAGCTGGTCAACTACGTCCTGTTCGGGGACGCGGCGGGCGCGGCGGTCCTGTCCACCGAGCCGGGGCCCGGCGCCGTGTCCGTACGGGCGCTGTTCACCCGGCTGGTGGGGCTCGGCAGGGAGCCCGGCGCGGTACTCGAATGGTTCGGCCCCGCCGACCGGGACAGCGACCGGCCCGCGGCCACCGAGGACTACAAGGCCATCGAGAAGCACGTTCCGGCCATGGCCGGCGAGGTGCTGGAGGAGCTGCTGGAGGGCCTGGGCTGGGCCCGTGAGGACGTGGACCTGCTGCTGCCTCCCCAGCTGTCCGGCCGGATGACCCGGCTGATCACCGAAGGGCTCGGCCTGCCCGGCGCCGAGCCCGTCTCCTGCGTCGACGACGCGGGCAACTGCGGCAACGCCATCGTCTTCCTCCAGCTGGAGCGGGCCCTCTCCCGGCTGGCCGGCGGCCGGCGTGCGGTGGGCATCTCGATCGAGTCCAGCAAATGGCTCAAGGCGGGCTTCGCACTGGAAGGGAACTGACACCGTGAGCGAGACCACCGCGGACCTGCGGGAGATCGCGGCCGAGGACTACCCCGCCGTACGGGGTCTGGTGGCCGGCCTGGAAGGGGACGCCCTCGTCCGGGCGGGCCGGGTCCTCGCCCGGCTGGACCCCGAGAAGGTCCTCGCCTCGCACCCCGGCACCCCCGCGCCGCTGATCGCGGTGACCGGGCACGGCACCCTGTCGGCCCTGATTCCCGCACTCACCGGCGAGCTGGCCCGGCACGGGCTGCTGGCACGGGTGCGGCTCTCCGACTTCGACAGCTGGGTCTTCGACCTCGTGGACCCGGGCAGCGAGCTGTACGCAGCCGCCCCCTCACTGGTGCTCTGTGTCCTCGACCCGGCGCTCGTGGCCGACGAGCTGCCCCTGCCGTGGCGGGTGGAGGACGTGGAGCGGGTCCTGGACGAGAAGACCACGCTGATCGAGCGGGCCGCCGGGGTGTTCGCCGCGACGGCCCGGGGCGCCACGCTGGTCCTCAACACCCTCCCGCTGCCCCGCACGCTGACCGCGCAGCTCGTCGGCCTCGGCTCACGCGCCCGGCTGGGTGCCGTGTGGCGGGAGGCCAACGCCCGTCTGCTGCGTCTGGTGGAGACCCGGCCCGAGGTGGTCACCGTGGATCTCGACCCGCTGCTCGCGGAGGGGGTCGCCGCCCAGGACGTACGGCAGAGCGTGTACGCCAAGGCGCATCTGTCCGACGGGGTGCTGGCCGGCTACGCCCGCGAGATCGGCCACCTGGCGCGGCAGGCGGCGGGCGGGGCGAAGAAGGTGCTCGCCCTGGACCTGGACGACACCGTGTGGGGAGGCGTGCTCGGCGAGGCGGGTCCGGAGGGCATCGAGGTGGCGGGAGGCTATCGCGGAGAGGCCTTCCGGCGCTTCCAGGCGGTGGCGAAGCAACTGGGGTCCCAGGGGGTGCTCCTGGCCGCCGTCAGCAAGAACGACCGGGAACCGGTCCTGAAGACGCTGCACGACCACCCCGAACTCACCCTGCGAGCGGATGACTTCGTGCAGATCCGGGCCAACTGGCGTCCCAAGCACGAGAACATCGCCGAGCTGGCGGCCGACCTCAATCTGGGCACGGACAGCTTCGTCTTCGTCGACGACAGCCCCTTCGAGTGCGGCCTCGTACGCCGCGAGCTGCCCGGCGTGTCGGTGCTCCAGGTGGGCCGGGAGCCCGCGCTCCATGTCGAACGGCTGCTGCGGGACGGCTGGTTCGACGTGCGGGCCGTCACCGCGGAGGACCGTGCCCGCCCGGCGCGCTACCGCGAGGAACAGGCCCGGCAGGACTTCCTCCAGACCTTCGAGTCCCTCGACGGCTACCTGCGGGAGCTGGCCATCTCCGTGACGCTCGCACCCGTGGACGCGGGGCGGCTCGACCGGGTCTCCCAGCTGACGCTGCGCACCAATCAGTTCAACCTCACCACCATTCGGCTGCAGCCCGCCGAGGTGCGGGCGCTGCACGACGACCCGGCGGCGCAGGTGCTCGCGATCGAGTCCGCCGACCGGTTCGGGGACAACGGCCTGGTCGGCGTGGTGCTGCTGCGGCGCGAGGCCGGGGTGCTGCGGATCGAGAACTTCCTGCTGAGCTGCCGGGTCTTCTCGCGCGGCATCGAGCAGGCCGTGCTCGGCGCCGTAGTGGAGCACGCCTTCGCCAGCGGCGCCGCCGAGGTGCGGGCCGCGTACACGCGTACCCCCCGCAACGGCAAGGTGGCGGACTTCTATGCGCGGGCGGGATTCGAGACGGTCCGCGAGGACGCGGAATCGGCCGACTTCCGGCTCGTGTCCCGGCCGGCCGCCGCCGCAGCCGTCGATCACATCCGTCTGACCGCCCGTTTCGAGAGGACCCCCAGTGAAGACCGTCGATGATTTCGTCACGCTGCTGCGGGACGAACTCGCCCTGCCCGTCACCGCCGACGACCTCGGCCGGGGGCTGGACACCGTGGAGTCCTGGGACTCGGTGCATCTGCTGGCGCTGTGCACGGTCCTGGAGCGGGAGACCGGGCGCTCGCTGCCGCTGGCCGATGTGCTGGAGGCGGCCAGTCTGAAGGACGTGTATCTGCTGGCGGTGGCGCCGTGAGTGCTCCCGAGGCCGGTGAGCCGCTCCCCCGCCAGCGCAGGCACACGCTGTTCTTCCTGGAGGTGATCCGGGACTTCTCGCCCGTGTTCCTCGACACCGAGGTCGACATGAGCGGGGTGCTCGCCCACCGCGCGTCGGCGCTGGAGAGCGAGGGGGTCCGCTACTCGACCACCTCCTATGTCCTGAGGGCCGCCGGCCGGGTGCTGGCGAAGCACCCGGACGCCAACGCGGCGGTGCGCGGCCGGCCCGGCCGGCTGAGGATCGCGCACTATCCGTTCGTCAACGGCAAGGTGGCCCTGGACCGCACCCTGGACGGGCGCCGGGTGGTGCTCGGCACGATCGTGCCCGACGTCCACGCGTCCGAACTGCCCGCCATCCAGGAACATCTGGCGGCAGTGCGGGACGGCGACCCGGAGAAGCTGCCCGCATTCGAAGGCGTACGGAAACTGCACCGGGCCCCCTGGTCCGAGGGCCGCAAGGCCTTCCGCGCCGCGGCGGACTCGCTCGCCCTGCGTCCCCACCTCAACGGTACCTTCGCGGTGACCTCGCTGGGCCACCGCGCGGTCGACTCCTTCCATTCGGTGGGCGGCACCACGACCACGTTCGGGGTCGGCCGGGTGCTGGACCGGCCGGTCGTGCGGGAGGGCTGGATCGTGGTGGCACCGGTGCTGCGGCTCAGTCTCGCCTTCGATCACCGGGTCATCGACGGCGCCGAGGCGGCGGACGTACTGACCGAGGTCAAGGAGGCGCTGGAGAGCGTATGAACGACATCGCGGAACTGAAGAACTTCGTCGTCGCCCACACCCGTTCGCAGGGGCTGCCGCCCGAGCACTACGATGCGCTGCTGGCCCGGATCGGCGACGACGAGAACGGCACCCCGGGTTCCTGGGTGCACGAGTGGAGCGCCGAGGGGGCCCGGCTGGAGGCCGAGGGCAAGCCCCTGGAGGCCTCCGTCCACTACAACATGGCCCGCTTCCCGTTCGTGGACGGCTCGGCGCGGCAGGAGGCGCTGGAGCGGTGCACCGATTCCTTCGACACCTGGCGCTCCGACTTCCCGGCCGTGCAGCGCCTCGACGTCGACCTCGCGGGCGGCCGGATCCGCTGCTGGACGGCGGGGCTCGACGCGTCGGACCCCAAGCCGCTGCTGGTGATGACCGGCGGCATCGTCTCCGTCAAGGAGCAGTGGGCGCCGGTACTGCTGCAGCTCGGGGCGCTGGGATTCGCCGGAGTGGTCACCGAGATGCCGGGCGTGGGCGAGAACTCCCTGTTGTACGGGGCGGACAGCTGGCAGATGTTCCCGGCCGTCCTGGACGCGGTCGGCGACCGGGCCGACACCTCCCGGACGTACGCCCTGGCGCTCAGTTTCAGCGGGCATCTGGCCCTGCGGGCCGCCCTGCACGACGCGCGGATCAGCGGAGTCGTCGGCGCGGGGGCTCCGCTGCACGACTTCTTCACGGACACCGCGTGGCAGCGCACGGTCCCCCGGGTCACGACGGACACGCTGGCCCATCTCACCCGGTCGAAGCCCGACGAGGTCTACGGGCTGATCCGGGACTGGGCCCTGACGCCCGCGGAGCTGGCGGCGCTGCGGATTCCGGTCGCGCACGTGACGAGCCTGCGGGACGAGATCATCCCGCCGGGTGACGCCCGGCTGCTGCGGGAGCGGGTGCGCGGAGTCCGGTTGCTGACCCACGACGACGTGCACGGATCACCGCTTCACTTCGCGCAGACGCGGCTGTGGACGCTGCTGTCGGTGCTGCGGATGCGCGGTGGTTTCGGCGACCAGCGGACGGCGTTGACCAGGGAGTTCGCACGGTTGCGGTATGGCGGGGGGAAGCGGTGATGACCGGGACGAGAGCTCTCGACGGCGGCACTCGATGTCTGCGCAACGTGCTCGGACGGTTCGCGACGGGTGTGGTCGCCGTCGCTTCGCAGGACCCCGCGACCGGGAGCCGGTCGGGGCTCGCGGCGAATTCCTTCTGCTCGGTCTCGCTCGATCCGCCGCTGGTCTCGTTCTGCGTGGCGGACACCAGCACCAGCTGGCCGCGCATTCGCGCGGGCGGACTGTTGGGGATCAGCATCCTGGGGGTCGGGCAGCGGGAGGCCGCGTCCCGGCTGGCGGTGACCGGCGGCGACAAGTTCCACGGCATGCCCTGGAGCTCCTCTCCGGACGGGGCGCCGGTCCTGGAGGGCGCGCTCGCCTGGCTGGAGTGCTCGGTCGAGGCCGAGCACCCGGCGGGCGACCATGTGATCGTGGTCGCCCGGGTGCACCGGCTCGACGCGGTCGAGGACGGGGACCCGCTGCTGTTCTTCCGGGGATCGTACGGACGGCTCAGCCGCTGACCCCGTCGGGGCCGCCGGCCGGGTCCGTGCCGAAGGCCCGCAGGAAGGTGTCGACCCCGGCGGTGACGACCTTCGCGACGTCCTCCGGGTCGAGTGGCCGGGTGCCCAGCGCGCTCATCCCGGGCAGTTCCTCGTACACCAGCGCGATGAACTGGTTGGCCGCCCTGACCGGGTCCTCGACCCGCAGGTGTCCGGCGTTCGCGAGGCGGGCGAGCCGCCCCGCGAGCGCCTCCGTGAACTGGTTGGGTCCGCTGGCCCGCACCGCGTCGAAGAGGTCCGGGAAGCGCACGGCCTCGGCGTACAGCAGCCGGCGCACGGACTCGGACTGCTCGTCGCAGTAGCAGTCGACGAGCTTCGTGGCGAGGTCCTCCAGACCCGGGCGCAGCTGGTCCGGATCGGTCGGGAAGGCGGTGAGGACGTCGAGGGTCTTGGCGTTGGAACGGGCGGCGGTCTCCGTCATCACATGCCGGAACAGCTTCTCCTTCGACCCCAGGTGGTTGTAGATCGTCGGCTTGGACACCCCGGCCTCGGCGGCGATCACGTCCAGGCTCGCCTGCGCGTATCCCACCTGCGCGAAGACCCGCAGGGCGGCCTCCACGATCGCCCGGCGCTTGTCCAGCCGCCCTCGGTCCACCGGGGCCTGGGCCGTCTGTTCGTTCTCGCCAACGTTCATGAGGCCATGCTACCGTGCCAGCCACAGAATTTAACTACCCAGTAAAATTTTCTGGGTGGAGTGGTTAAAAGGAGTTGCCGTGTCTGAAACAAAGTCGGCGGGGAGCGGGCCTGCCCGGCTCGATGCCGCTCTGCTCACGCTCGTCGGCGTCATGGTGCTCGGCGGGATGATGTCCTACCTGGACGCGACGATCGTCAACGTCGGGATCAGCACGCTGGGCGGCGAGTTCCACGCGACGCTGGCCACCATCGAGTGGGTGACCACCGGCTATCTGCTGGCGGTCGCCCTCGCGATCCCGCTGGCCGGCTGGGCCGTGGTCCGGTTCGGCGCCAAACGCATGTGGCTGCTGGGCCTGTCGGTCTTCCTGATCGGCTCGACCCTGTGCGCCTTCGCCTGGAACGCGGAGAGCCTGATCGCCTTCCGCATCGTCCAGGGCTTCGGCGGCGGCATGGTCGACCCGATCATGATGACCGTCGTCGCGGGGGCCGCGGGGCCCGCCAGGATCGGCCGGGTCATGGGCCTGGTCTCCGTGCCGATCACGCTCGGCCCGGTGCTCGGCCCCGTCATCGGCGGGCTGCTGCTGGACAACTTCTCCTGGGAGTGGATGTTCCTGGTCAACATCCCCTTCGCGCTCGCCGCGATCGTGCTGGCGATCCGGGTGCTGCCCGCCGATCCGCCGCCGAGCGGTGATCCGGTGCCGCTCGACGCCCTGGGTGTCGCGCTGCTCTCCCCCGGCTTCGCCGCGCTCGTCTACGCCCTGTCCCAGGCCGGCGGCGACGGCTTCGGCAGCACCAAGGTGATCGTCGGGCTGGCCGTCGGTGTGGCCCTGTTCGTCGCGTACGCCGTGCACGCCCTGCGCACCACCGCCACGCCCCTGCTCGATCTGCGGCTGTTCAGCAGCAAGGGCTTCAGCGCGAGCGTGACCACGATGTTCCTGCTCGGCGGCGGCCTCTTCTCGCTGCTCTTCCTGCTGCCGCTGTACTACCAGCAGGTGCACCACCACAGCGTCCTCGAATCCGGCCTGCTGCTCGCCCCGCTGGGCCTCGGCACCCTGATCGGCATGCCGATCGCCGGCAACCTCGCGGACAAGGTCGGCGCCCGCCGGCTCGTGCCCACCGGCGCTCTGCTCATCGGACTCGGCGCCCTGGTCTTCACCGGCTCGGACGCCGGCACCTCGCAGATCGCGCTGACCGCCGCCCAGTTCGCCGCCGGCTTCGGCATGGGCCTGGTGGGCGCGCCCACCATGGGATCGGTCTACAAGACGGTGCCGGGCGAGGCGGTCGCGGGGGCCACCGGCGCGGTGTTCATCCTCAACCAGATCGGCGCCTCGCTGGGCATCGCGGTGGTGGCGCTGATCCTCCAGGGCGGCGGTTCCCACGCGGCCCCGACCGCCGACTCCTTCGGCAACGCCTTCTGGTGGCCGGTCGCCGCCGCCGTCGTCGTCTTCGCCGCGGGTCTGCTGCTGCCGGGGAAGCCCAAGGCGGAACCGGCCGCGGCCGAAGCACCGGCCGCGTCGGAGCCGGTCACCGACCACGCCTGAGCCGCGCGCCCCCGCACGGGGCACGCGGTGCACGTCCGTTCCTCCCCCATGTGCGTGTCCGTCCAGCCCGCGCCGCCGGACCCCGGTCCGGCGGCGCGCTCCTTCCGGAGGTCTCCATGAGCCGACCCCTCGGCATCCCCCTGTCCGTGCTCGACGTGGTGCCCGTCTTCGAGGGCGGCTCCGCGACCCAGGCACTGCGCGACACCGTCGCCCTGGCTCCGCGCGTCGAGGAACTCGGCTATCTGCGCTACTGGGTGGCCGAGCACCACAGCACCCCCAGCCTCGCCACCTCGGCGCCCGCCATCCTCGCCGGACGCCTCGCCGCCGCCACGACCACGCTGCGGGTCGGYKCCGGGGGCGTGCTGCTGCCCAACCACGCCCCGCTGGTGGTCGCCGAGCAGTTCGGCACCCTGGAGGCGCTCCACCCCGGCCGCGTCGACCTGGGCCTCGGCCGCGCCCCCGGCACCGACCCGCACACGGCCCGCGCGCTGCGCCGGGCGACCGAGCGGGGCGGGGACGACTTCTACCACCAGGTCGCCGAACTGAGCGGCTACTTCGCGCCCGCCGACCCCGCTTCCCCGATCACCGCCGTGCCGGCGGCCGACGGCAGGCCGGACCTGTGGATGCTCGGCTCCAGCCCGGCCAGCGCCGAACTCGCCGCATCGCTGGGGCTGCCGTACGCCTTCGCCCACCAGATCAACCCGCACGCCACGGCCTACGCGCTGGACCGCTACCGCGAGGCCTTCAGGCCCTCGCCCCACCTGGACCGGCCGCGCACCCTGATCTCCGCGCTGACCACCGTCGCCGACACGGACCGGGCCGCCCGTGAGGTCGCCGCCCCCTATCTGCTCGGCAAGATAAGGATGCGTACGGTACGGCGCTTCGACGCGTTCCCGTCCGCGCACACGGCGGCCGGGTACGCGTACGCGGAGGCCGAGCTGGAGTTCCTGGAGGAGCTGGCCGAACGCCAGTTGATCGGCGCACCGGACACCGTGCGCGACAAGCTGGCCGAGCTGGTGGAGCGCACCGGGGCCGACGAGCTGATGGCTCTGACCGTCGTGCCGGACCAGGCGGAGCGGCTGCGCTCGTTCGAACTGCTGGCGCAGGCGGCCCGGGAGGTCCGTCCCGGCTCCTCCGAGGGCGTTTCAGCCCGGCTTTAGACGTACTCGCGACAGTACGTCCGGCACCCCTCACCTCGTTTCCATGTTCCGGAGTCCCCATATGCACCCGCGCCGTACCCCCCGAAGAGCCGCTCTGCTGTCCGTCCTGCTGCTGGCCGCCGTCACCGCGTGCAGCTCGGACGACGGCTCCGCCCCCGCCGCGCAGGCGAAACCCCGGAGCGGCGGCAGCCTCACCTACGCGGCGCAGCAGGAACCGGACTGCTGGGACCCGCACACCAGCGCGCAGGACGTGACCGCCTTCGTCCAGCGGCCCGTCTTCGACTCGCTCGTCTACCAGACACCGGAGGGTGAGCTGGAGCCGTGGCTGGCGAAGTCGTGGAAGACCTCGGAGGGGKGCCGGACGTACACCTTCGCCTTGCGCGAGGACGTCACCTTCCACGACGGGAAGCGCCTGGACGCGGCGGCGGTGAAGGCCAACTTCGACCACATCACCGCCAAGGCGACCCAGTCGCAGTACGCGGCGGGCCTGCTCGGCCCCTACTCAGGCACCACCGTCAAGGGGAAGTACGAGGTCGAGGTCCGCTTCAGCCGGCCGTACGCGCCGTTCCTCCAGGCCGCCAGCACCACCTATCTGGGGATAGCCTCGCCCGCCTCGCTGAAGGCGGGAGCCGACAAGCTCTGCGCGGGTACGGACTCCGTGGGCTCCGGCCCCTTCAAGGCGGGCGCCTACACCCGGGGCCAGAAGCGCGGATACACCAGGAACGCCGCCTACGCGTGGGCGCCGAAGGACGCCGGTCACAGCGGGCCCGCCCGTCTGGACTCCTTCACCGTGCGCTTCCTCACCGAGGACGCCACCCGGGTGGGTGCCCTGACCTCCGGTCAGGTCGACGCGGCGGCCGCGATCCCGGCCAACCAGATCGCCACGGTCCGCAGGAACGCTCGGCTCGACGTCGCCGGCAAGGACGTCCCGGGCGCGGTCGACACGTTCTACCTCAACACCAAAAGCCCGCTGTTCTCGGACGCCCGGGTGCGCAAGGCGTTCCAGCGGTCCATCGATCTGGAGGCCCTGGTGAAGTCGGTGTTCCAGGGCACCGGCACCCGGGCCTGGAGCACCCTGTCCCCCGCGACCCCGCACAGCTACGACTCCGCGCTGGAGAAGAGCTGGCCCTACGACCGGGCGCTCGCCGGCCGGCTGCTGGACCAGGCGGGCTGGACGGGCCGCGACTCCGAGGGCTACCGGACGAAGAACGGCAAGCGGCTCACCGTGGTCGCCCCGGTCTACGGTACGGCCTCGGTCTTCTCCCAGGCCGTACAAGGTGATCTGAAGAAGGCCGGGATCCACCTGGACCTCGCCGCCTCCACCGACGCCACCGCGGTCTCCGCCCAGCTGGACGAGGGCCGCTACGACGTGGTCGAGACGTCCTGGGCGCGCGGCGACGGCGACATTCTCAGCAGCTTCTTCCTCTCCACCGAATCGTCGGCGGGCGGCGGCCACAACTTCGCCAGGGTCGCCGACCCCCAGGTCGACGCCTGGCTGAAGAAGGCACAGGGCACCACGGACCCGGACCGGCGCGCCGAGTACTACGCACAGGTGCAGAAGTGGACGATCGACCGGGCCGCGGTGGTCCCGGCCTACGTCCAGAAGGCGTCGGTCGGTGTGAACAAGAAGGTGCACGGGCTGCGGCTCTCGCTGTCGGCGTGGCCCGAGTTCTACGGCGCCTGGGTCGAGGCGGGCCGATGACGGTCCCGCACATACCCGCCACGATCCGGGCCGTCACGGCCCGGGTCGTGGCGGCCGTCCTCGTTGTCTGGGGAGCCGCCACCTGCGCCTTCCTGGCGCTGCAGCTGATCCCCGGCGATCCGGTCAGCGCGATCGTCGGTTCGAACGCGCTGGTCGGCGCCGAACAGCGCGAGGAGATACGCCACCACTACGGTCTCGACCGGCCGCTCGCCGTCCAGTACGGCTCGTATCTGAAGAAGCTGGTCTCGGGCGAGCTCGGTGACTCGTACCAGTTGCAGCAGTCTGTGTCCTCGCTGCTCGCCGACCAGATCGGCGCGACCGCGCAGCTCGCCCTGTGGTCGTCGCTGGTGGCCGTGGTCCTGGCGGCCGCCGTGACCGTCCTGACCTCCGGGCGCTCCCGGTGGCCGCGCCGGGTCTCGACGACGGTGGAGCTGATCGTGGTGTCCACGCCGTCGTTCTGGCTCGGCATCATGCTGCTGACGGTCTTCTCGTTCCGTCTGGGCTGGCTGCCGGTCTCCGACAGCGGCGACGCCCGCTCACTGGTCCTTCCGGTGATCACGCTCGCGCTGCCGATCGCGGCGGTGCTCACGCAGGTGATGCGGGAGGGGCTGCTCGGCGCTCTGGAACAGCCGTTCAGTCTCACCGCCCGGTCGCGGGGGCTCGCCGAACACACAGTGCGCTCGCACCACGCGCTGCGCCATGCCGCGCTGCCGGCGCTCACCCTCACCGGCTGGTTCACCGGAACGCTGTTGGGCGGGGCCGTGGTGGTGGAGAACGTGTTCGCGCGCTCGGGCATCGGACGGATCACCCTGCAGGCGGTGAGCGATCGCGATCTTCCGGTCGTGCAGGGCGTGGTGGCGCTGTCGGCCGTGGTGTTCGTGCTGGTCGGCGCGCTGGTGGAAGTGCTGTACGCGGTCGTGGATCCCCGGCTGCGCAGAGGGACGGGGGTGGCCGCCGCATGAGCGTGGAACAGGCCGTACGGGCCGGGGTACCGGTCGCGGCGGCCGGCGGGGTCCGCAGGCGCCGGGTGCGGCCGGGGGTGCTGGCCGCCGCCGTCCTGCTGGGGCTGATCCTGCTGGCCGCGCTGGCGCCCTCGCTGCTGGCGGGCGGCAGTCCGACCGACACGGACCCGGTGCACGCGCTCCAGGCACCGGGCGGGGCCCACTGGTTCGGTACGGATCAACTGGGCCGTGACGTCTTCACCCGGGTGGTGCACGGCACCCGGTACTCGCTGGCCATCGGGGCCGCGGCGACGGGCGCCGGAGTCGGGCTCGCGGTGGTGTGGGGGCTGGCCGCCGCACTGTCCGGCCGGTTCGGTGACGCCGTGCTGATGCGCGCCGCCGACGCGCTGCTGGCGCTGCCGGGGCTGCTGCTCGCCCTGATGGTGGTCCTCATCGCGGGAAAGGGGGTGCTGGGCACCACGATCGCCGTCGCCGTGGGGACCGCACCGGGGTTCGCCCGGGTGGTGCGGGCCCAGGCGCTGGTCGTCAGGCGGTCCGGATATGTGGAGTCCGCGGTGGCGCTGGGTGTTCCGCGTCCGCTGATCGTGCTGCGGCATGTGCTGCCCAACACGCTGGGGCCGCTCCTGGTGCTGGCGACGGTCACGCTCGGGGCGTCCATCTCCACCGGGGCGGCGCTGAGCTATCTGGGGCTCGGCGCCCAGCCGCCGACGCCCGAGTGGGGCGCGATGCTCACGGAGGGCCAGGGGTTCCTCGACCAGGCCTGGTGGATCGCGCTCTTCCCGGGCCTGCTGCTGGTCGGCACAGTTCTCGCGGTCACCGTCGTGGGCCGCCACGCACAGGCACGAGCCGAAGGACGGGCCGCCTCATGACCACCGCATCGCCCAGGGGTACGGCTCCGGGCTCCACCGAGGCGTCGGCCGGTGTGCCCGCCCGGGAGGCGGCCCCGCTGCTCGACGTCGCCGGCCTGAACGTGCGGTTCGGCACGGGGCCCGGTCAGGTGCACGCCGTGCGGGACGCCTCGTTCTCCCTCGCCGCGGGCCGGTGCCTTGCCGTCGTCGGTGAGTCGGGTTCGGGCAAGAGCGCGCTGGCCCGCAGTCTGCTGGGGCTCGCCGGGCCGACCGCCGAGGTGTCGGCCGACCGACTGCGCGTTACCGGCCGGGAGGCCCGGGAGTTCGGTCCCCGCCAATGGCGTGCGGTACGGGGCAGGCGCGTCGGCCTGGTCGCCCAGGACGCGCTCGTCGCCCTGGACCCGTTGCGGCCCGTCGGCAAGGAGATCGCGGAACCGCTGCTCACGCACGGGCTCGTCCCGCGCAAGGAGGCCGGCGCGCGCGTCCTCGCCCTGCTGGAGCGGGTCGGTGTGCCCGAGCCCGCCGAGCGGGCCAGGGCGTACGTCCACCAGTTGTCGGGAGGGCTGAGGCAGCGGGCCCTGATCGCTTCGGCGATCGCCGCCGAGCCCGGCGTCCTGATCGCGGACGAGCCGACGACCGCGCTGGACGCCTCGGTCCAGTCCCGGATCCTCGCGCTCCTCGGCGAGCTGAAGAGCGCGGGCACCGGCCTCCTCCTGATCAGCCACGACCTGGCCGTCGTGGAGGCGCTCGCCGACGAGGTCGCCGTGATGAAGGACGGCCGGATCGTGGAGTCGGGCCCGGTCGACAGGGTCCTCGAAGCACCTGAACACCCCTACACAAAGGCACTGTTGGCCGCGATCCCGGGCAGCCGCCCGCGTCGGCCCCGAACCGCGGTGGACTCGGACGACGGGGAGCCGCTCCTCGATGTCTCCCTTGTCACCAAGGTGTTCAGAGGTGCGCGCGGCAGCCGCCGGACCGCGGTCGACGCGGTGTCGTTCGCCCTGCGGCCGGGGGAAACCCTGGGCCTGGTCGGCGAGTCCGGCTCGGGGAAGTCCACCCTGGCCCGGATGGTCCTCGGTCTCGTGGCACCGGACAGCGGCGCGGTACGGCTGGCCGGAACCCCGTGGAGCACCCTGCGGGAGCGTGAGCGCAGGCAGGAACGCCACACCCTGCAACTCGTGCCGCAGGATCCGCTCAGCGCCTTCGATCCGCGCTGGAGCGTCGCCCGGATCGTGGGCGAGGCGCTGGCCACGGCCGGCATCGGGCGCGGTGAGCGGCAGGCCCGCACCGTACGACTGCTGGAGCAGGTGGGCCTGTCGGCGCAGCATCTGGAGCGGCGGCCGCTCGCGCTGTCCGGCGGGCAGCGCCAGCGAGTCGCTATCGCGCGCGCCCTGGCGCCTTCGCCGCGGCTGCTGGTGTGCGACGAACCGGTCTCGGCGCTCGATGTGTCCGTGCAGGCACAAGTGCTGGATCTCCTGCGGCAGTTGCAGGAGGACCTCGGTCTGGCGACGCTCTTCATCTCGCACGATCTGGCGGTCGTCCGGGAGATCTGCGCCCGGGTGCTGGTGATGAAGGACGGCCGGATCGTGGAGTCCGGACCGGTCGACGAGGTGTTCGCGAAGCCCGCGCATCCGTACACCCGGGCCTTGCTGGAGGCGGTGCCACGGCGTGCGCGTACCGCACAAGAGCGGCTTTAGAACCGGCCAACACGCGACTGCGAGCCTCGACGGGCCAGTTTCGGACAAGTCGGAGGTCATCAGCCATGCCAGGCTCCCCAGCACCGTCCACCCCGCCACCGCCCGTCCCGGATCTGCCGCGGGCCGCCAGACTGCCGTCCCTCACCGGGATGCGCTTTTTGGCGGCCCTGCTGGTCTTCGCGTTCCACACCACCTTCCAGACCCGGTTCTTCGAGGGCAGGCTGGGCGACACGCTCGGCGACACGTTCGCCAACGCGGGCTTCTACGGGGTGACGTTCTTCTTCGTCCTCAGCGGCTTCGTCCTGACCTGGTCGGCGCGGCCCGCGGAGGGCGCGCCCCGTGTCTGGCGGCGCAGGCTGGTGAAGATCTTCCCCAACCACCTGGTCACCTTCGTGGCCGCCGCCGCCCTGATGGCGGCCGCCTCCGAGGTCTTCACCACGAAGGGCGTCCTGGCCAACCTCTTCCTCGTGCAGGCGTGGATACCCGAGATCCAGGTGCCGAACACGATGAACGCGGTCAGCTGGTCGCTGTCGTGCGAGCTGTTCTTCTATCTCGCCTTCCCGTTCCTGCTGCCCTTCCTGGAGCGGCTGACGGCTCGCCGGCTGTGGACGCTCGCCGGTGTGCTCGCCGCACTCACCCTGCTCGTGCCGGCGGTCAGCAGCTGGGCGGTGGCCGGCACTCCCCTACCGTTCATCGCCGACGGCTCGCTGTCCTTCGAGCAGATCTGGTCCGTCTACTTCTTCCCGCCGGTCCGGGCCATCGAGTTCCTGCTCGGCATGATCGCCGCCCGGCTGGTGCTGACCGGCGCGATCCCGCGCATCGCGCTGCTGCCCGCCGCCGCAATCGCGGTGGGCGGTTACGTCCTCAACGCGTCGGTGCCGTATCTGTACGGTGTCGCGGGCACCGGCGCCCTGTGGCTCACCCCCCTGGTCGTCGCCGCCGCGCAGGCCGATGTCCGTCAGACCGCATCGCCCTTCCGGGGGCGAGTGCTGGTGCGGCTCGGCGAGCTGTCGTTCGCGTTCTACATGGTCCACGGGCTGGTGGTGACGTACGGCCACAAGTGGCTCGTCGCCGGCGAGGACCTGTCGGGTGCCGCGGCGGCCGCCCTGCTGCTCGCCGCCCTGCTGGCCGCACTCGCCCTGGCCCACGCCCTGTTCACCTGGGTCGAGGCACCCGCGGTACGCCGGTTCAGCGCGCCGCGCGCCAAGCATCCGGCAGGGTCCGAAGCGGCTCCACCGGCCGCACCCGCACCTGCCGTCGTTCCGCTCACTGTCCTGGAGGCCGGGGAATGACCGGGATCAGTACTTCTCCTTCGGCTGAGGGCCAGGAGCTGCCCGCGTATCCGCAGGCGCGCGGCTGCCCCTTCCAGCCGCCCGCCGGCTACGACACGTACCGCGAGCAGGGACCGGTCTCCTTGGTCGAGCTGTACAACGGGCGCCGGGTGTGGGCGGTGAGCGGACACGCGGAGGCGCGTCAGGTCCTGCTCGACGCGGCCACGTACTCGTCGGACCGGGTTCATCCGCACTACCCGGCCACCGCTCCCCGTTTCGAGTCGGCGCGCAAGGTCCGCAACTTCATCGGCATGGACCCGCCGGAGCACACCGTGCAGCGGCGCATGCTGCTCACCAACTTCACGGTCCGCAAGGTTCAGGCGCTGCGGCCCGGTATCCAGCGGCTCGTGAACGAACTGATCGACGCGATCGAGGCCAAGGGCCCGGTCGCCGACCTGGTTCCGGACTTCGCTCTGCCGGTGCCGTCCGTCGTCATCTGCGAGCTCCTCGGCGTCCCGTACGCCGACCACGGGTTCTTCGAGCAGCAGTCCCGCCGGGTGGTCACCGGGACGACGAGTCTGGAGGACAGCGCCGACGCGTTCGCGCAGCTCGCCTCGTATCTCGACGGGCTGATCCGGCGCAAGGAGGAGGAACCGGGCGACGGACTGCTCGACACCCTCATCGCCGAGCAGCTGGCCACCGGTGCGCTCACCCGCCGCGATCTGGTCGACATCGCGCTGCTGCTGCTGGTCGCCGGACACGAGACCACGGCGAGCGCGATCGCGCTCGGCGTCCTCACCCTGCTGGAGAACCCGGAGCAGCTCACGGCCCTGCGCGCCGACGAGTCGCTGCTGCCGGGCGCGGTGGAGGAGCTGCTTCGGTACATGGCGATCGCGGACGGCGTCGCCCGGTTCGCGACGGTCGACACGGAGCTCGGCGGGCACCGGGTCCGGGCGGGTGACGGGGTGATCGTCGTGATCGCGTCGGCCAACCGGGACGACGAGGCGTTCCCCGCGGCCGACGCCTTCGACGTCGGGCGCGGCGCCCGCCACCACATCTCCTTCGGACACGGCGTCCATCAGTGCATCGGCCAGAACCTGGCCCGGGCCGAGATGGAGATCGCCCTGTCCACACTCTTCCGCCGGCTGCCGGGGCTGCGCCTCGCCGAACCCTCCGGGCAGCTGCCGGTCAAGGAACCGGGCGGTGTCCAGGGCATCTGGCGCCTGCCTGTCACATGGTGATCAGAAGGGAACCGGAAGCCATGCACATCAAGGCCGATACACAGCGGTGTCTGGGCGCGGGTCAGTGCGTCCTGTCCGCCCCCGACCGCTTCGACCAGTCCGACGCGGGCACCGTCCTCGTCCTGGAGGACCGGGTGGAGGGCGCGGCCGAGGAGGCGAGGCTGCGGGACACCGTGGCGCTCTGTCCCTCGCAGGCCATCGCGCTGGAGGCCTGAGCATGCCGGTGACGGGACGGCTGGCCGACGCGGTCGTGGACCATCGGGCGGGTCCGCGACCGCTGCGTGAACTCCCGGCGGTGCCGGGGGTCGAGGTGACGGAGCGCTGGGTGCCCGGGCGGCCGGGTTCGCCGGAGGTACGGGTGCGGGTGTACCGCCCGGCCGGGGCGGGGCCCGCGCTGCCTGCCGTGCTGTGGATCCATGGCGGGGGCTTCGTCCTCGGCAATGTGGACTCGGTTCACCACTCCGCGGCCCAGGCGGCGTCGTTCGCCTCGGCGGTGGTGGTCGCGGTGGCGTACCGGCTGGCGCCGGAGGATCCGTTTCCCGCCGGGCTCGACGACTGCTGGGCCGCGCTGGAGTGGACCGCCGGGAACGCGGAGGATATCGGGGCGGATCCGGCGCGGCTCGCGGTGGCCGGGGCCAGTTCCGGGGGCTGTCTCGCCGCCGGGCTGACCCTGCTCGCCCGGGACCGGGGCGGGCCCGGACTGGTCTTCCAGCACCTGAGTACTCCGGTGCTCGACGACCGGCTGGAGACGGGCTCGATGACCGCGTACGTGGACACGCCGGTCTGGAACCGCCGGCTGGCGCAGGAGAGCTGGGAGCTCTATCTGGGCCCGGACCGGGGCGGGGCTCCGGTGTACGCGTCCCCGGCACGGGCCGTGGACCTGGGCGGGCTGCCCCCGGCGTACCTCTCCACCGCGGGTCTCGATCCGCTGCGCGACGAGGGACTGCTGTACGGGCTCCGCCTGGCGCAGGCCGGGGTGCCGGTCGAGCTGCACAACTTCCCCGGGGCGTACCACGCGTTCGGCGGGTCGGCGGGCACACCGGACCCGGACGAGCAGCACCGCGTCGCGCTGGAGCACCTGACGGCGCTGCGGCGCGGGCTGCACGGGGCCGGGGAACGCCCGGACGGCTCCGGGGCGATTTAGAACGCGCAAAGGCCGCCGTTAGCGCGGCTGGGGAGGGTGGGTCTCGCCGGGTCGTTCTCGACGAGGGAGTACGTCACAGATCATGCGTAGCGCCCACTCCGCACCTATCGCCGTCATCGGTCTCGCCTGCCGCCTCCCCGGGGCACCCGATCCCGCCGCCTTCTGGCAGTTGCTCAGCCGGGGGGAGGACGCCGTCGGGGAGGCTCCCGCGGGCCGCCGGTCCGCGGGAGCCCCGGCCCGCGGCGGCTTCCTCGACGAGGTGGACCGGTTCGACGCCGGATTCTTCGGTGTCCCGCCCCGTGAGGCGGCGGCGATGGACCCCCAGCAACGGCTGCTGCTGGAGCTGGGCTGGGAAGCTCTGGAGGAGGCCGGGATCGTTCCCGGTGTGCTCGCCGGAAGCCGTACCGCCGTCTTCGCCGGCGCCATCTGGGACGACTACGCGGCGCTCCACCACCGCAGGGGCGGCACGGACGGGGACCGCTACGCCATGACGGGGCTGCACCGCGGCATCCTCGCCAACCGGCTCTCCTACGTGCTCGGTCTCACCGGTCCGAGCCTGACCGTGGACACGGCCCAGTCCTCGTCGCTGGTCGCGGTCCATCTCGCCTGCGAGAGCCTGCGCAGCGGTGAGTCCGATCTCGCCGTCGTCGGCGGTGCGAATCTGATCCTCTCCCCCGGCAGCAGCGCGGACAGCGCGAAGTTCGGGGCCCTGTCACCCGACGGCCGCTGCTTCACGTTCGACGCGCGCGCCAACGGCTATGTACGCGGCGAGGGCGGTGTCGCCCTCGTCCTCAAGCCGCTGGACCGGGCCCGGGCCGACGGTGACCGGGTGCACTGCGTGATCCTGGGCAGCGCGGTCAACAACGACGGCGCGTCCGACGGGCTCACGGTCCCCGACCGGGGTGCGCAGGAAGCGGTGCTGCGCGAGGCGTACACCCGCGCGGGTGTCACGGCCGGTGAGGTCCAGTACGTCGAGCTGCACGGCACGGGCACACCCGTGGGCGACCCGGTGGAGGCCGCCGCGCTGGGTGCGGCGCTCGGTACCGGCCGGCCCGCCGACGCGCCGCTTCATGTGGGGTCGGCGAAGACGAACGTCGGGCATCTGGAGGGCGCGGCCGGTCTGGTGGGGCTGCTGAAGGCCGCGCTGTCCGTGTCCCGGCGCCGGATCCCGGCCAGCCTCAACTTCGATGTGCCCAACCCGGCGATCCCGCTGGCGGACCTGGGCCTGCGGGTCCGGACCGAGGAAGGGCCCTGGCCCCGGGAGGAGCTGCCCCTGATCGCGGGGGTCAGCTCCTTCGGGATGGGCGGTACCAACTGCCATGTGGTGGTGGCAGATGCGCCGGAGTCGGATTCCGGTGCGGCGGCCGGCGGCCCCGGAGAAGCCCGGGACGCGGCAGAGCCCGACCCCGGTACGGCAACCGGCGGCCCCCGCGAAGCCCGCAATGCGGCAGAGGCCGACCCCGGTGCGGCAACCGGAGGTTCCAGGGAAGCGGTGGTCCCGCCGGGGGCCGATGCGCCTCGGCCGCCCGTGCCCTGGCTGCTCAGTGCCCGGGACGGCCGGGCCCTGCGCGGTCAGGCCGCCCGGCTCCGCGACCACCTCACGGCCGCCGGCCCCGACGCCTCGCCCCTCGACACCGCGTACTCCCTCGCCACCACCCGCACCCTCTTCGACGAGCGGGCCGTCGCGGTGGCGGCCGACCGGGATGCGCTGCTGCGCGCGGTCGAGGCCCTGGCGGAGGGCCGGGACGACCCCGCTCTCGTACGCGGCCGCGTGCACACGCAGTCCCTCACGGCGTTCCTCTTCACCGGGCAGGGCAGTCAGCGCGCCGGAATGGGACGCGAACTCCACGCCGCGTACGAGGAGTTCGCCGAGGCCTTCGACCGCGTCTGCGCGGCCTTCGCCCCGCATCTCGACCGCCCGCTGGGGGACCTCGTCCTCGCGGCGGAAGGATCGCCCGAGGCCGTGCTGCTGGACGAGACGCGCTATACGCAGCCCGCGCTCTTCGCGGTCGAGACAGCACTCTTCCGGCTGGTGGAGCACCTGGGCCTGCGACCGGACCGGCTCGCCGGGCATTCGATCGGCGAGCTGACCGCCGCCCATGTGGCCGGTGTCCTCTCACTCGACGACGCCGCGCGTCTGGTCGCGGCCCGGGGCCGGCTGATGCAGGAGCTTCCGGCGGGCGGTGCGATGGTCGCGGTGGAGGCGACCGAGCAGGAGATGATCCCGCATCTCACCGACCGGGTCTCGATCGCCGCGGTCAACGGTCCGCGCGCGGTCGTCGTCTCGGGCGACGAGGCCGATGTCCTGCGGATCAAGGACACCTTCGCCGCCCAGAGGCGCCGCACCCGTCGGTTGACGGTCAGCCATGCCTTTCATTCGCCGCTGATGGACCCGGTCCTCGACGCGTTCCGGCAGATCGCCGGGGAGCTGCGGTTCCGTGCGCCGAGCATTCCGGTCGTCTCGAACGTCACGGGTGACTTCGCTACCGCCGAGGAACTCGCCTCACCCGAGTACTGGACACGGCACATCCGCGACGCCGTCCGCTTCCATGACGGACTGCGCACGTTGCGGGACGACGGTGTGGGTGTCTTCGTCGAGCTGGGCCCGGACGCCGTCCTGACGGCCCTGGCCCGTGCCTCACTCGGTGACGGGCAGCCCGCGCCCCTGTCGGTCCTGCGGCGCGGGCGGCCCGAGCCGGAGACCCTGACGACCGCGCTGGCCCAGGCCCACGCGCGCGGTGCCCGGGTGGACTGGGCGGACGCACTCGCGGCACGGGGCGGCAGGACCGTCCCGCTGCCGACGTACGCCTTCCAGCGGGACCGGCACTGGATGGACGGCCCGGTCGCGGCGCCGGACGCGGCGGTGCCGGTGCACGAGGCCGAACCCGCAGCCGCACCCGCACCCGCACAAGAGGCGGTGTCCGGCACGGACCTGCTGGATCTGGTCCGGACGCAGGTCGCGATCGTGCTGGGACACGTCACCGGAGACGCGGTCGATCCCGGCCATGCGTTCAAGGACCTCGGATTCGACTCACTGGCCGGGGTGGAACTGCGCGACCGGCTCGGGACCGCGACCGGACTCTCGCTGCCCTCGGCCCTGGTCTACAACCACCCGACGCCGGAGGCCGTGGTCCGGCTGTTGCGCGAACGTCTCGACGGGTTTGCGGGGAGGGCCGGGGCCCTGCGGCCGACCGGCCGCACCGGTACGGCGTCCCACGCGGACGAGCCGATCGCCATCGTGGGTATGGCATGCCGCTACCCGGGCGGGGTGGCCTCGCCCGAGGACCTGTGGAATCTGGTCGCCGGGGGCACGGATGCCATCGGCCCGTTCCCCACGGACCGGGGCTGGGACCTGGAAGCGCTGTACGACCCGGACCCGGACCGGCCCGGCACCTCCTATGTCCGGGAGGGCGGATTCCTGTACGGGGCGGGTGAGTTCGACGCCGCGCTCTTCGGAATCAGTCCGCGCGAGGCGGCGGCGATGGACCCGCAGCAGAGGCTGCTGCTCACCACGGCGTGGGAGGCCTTCGAACGGGCCGGCATCGCACCCGACAGTCTGCGCGGCAGCGCGTCCGGTGTGTTCATCGGTGCGACGGCCCAGGACTACGGGCCCCGCCTGCACGAACCGGCCGAGGGTCTGGACGGCTATCTGCTCACCGGCAGCACGGCGAGTGTCGCCTCGGGGCGGGTCGCGTACACCTTCGGTCTTGAGGGCCCGGCGGTGACGGTCGACACGGCGTGCTCCTCGTCCCTGGTGGCGCTGCATCTCGCGGCCCAGGCGCTGCGGCAGGGCGAGTGCGATCTGGCACTCGCCGGCGGCGTGACCGTGATGCCGACCCCGGGGATGTTCCTGGAGTTCAGCCGGCAGCGCGGCCTCGCGTCGGACGCGCGCTGCAAGGCCTTCGCCGCAGACGCCGACGGCACCGCGTGGTCGGAGGGGGTGGGGCTGCTGCTCGTGGAGCGGCTGTCCGACGCCCGGCGCAACGGTCATCAGGTGCTCGCGGTCGTACGGGGCTCCGCCGTCAACCAGGACGGTGCGAGCAACGGCCTCACCGCGCCCAACGGCCCTTCGCAGGAACGCGTCATCCGCCAGGCTCTGGCCCATGCCGGTCTCGCCACCTCCGATGTGGACGCGATGGAGGCGCACGGGACGGGCACCCGGCTCGGCGACCCCATCGAGGCCGATGCCCTGCTGGCCACGTACGGACAGGACCGCCCGGCCCAACAGCCGCTGCTGCTGGGATCGTTGAAGTCGAACATCGGGCATGCTCAGGCGGCGGCCGGGGTGGGCGGCATCA
Organism: Streptomyces sp. OR43; assembly: GCF_008042275.1. Taxonomy (GTDB): domain Bacteria; phylum Actinomycetota; class Actinomycetes; order Streptomycetales; family Streptomycetaceae; genus Streptomyces. The sequence goes on from NZ_RDBK01000076.1 coordinate 21,702, forward strand.
TCAAGATGGTCGAGGCGATGCACCATGGCGTGCTGCCCCGCACCCTGCACGTGGACGCGCCGTCCCCGCATGTGGACTGGGAGGCGGGCGCCGTGCGCCTGCTGACCGAGGACGCGCCGTGGCCGGAGCACAACCGGCCGCGGCGTGCGGCGGTGTCGTCGTTCGGGATCAGCGGGACCAACGCCCACGTCATCCTGGAACAGGCCCCGGCGGCTGCCGATTCAGTCCCGGACACGCCTGCACCCGACAGCCCCGAACCGGTGTTGTGGCCGCTGTCCGCTCAGAACCCCCACTCGCTGCGCGAGCTGGCCGTGCGGCTGCGCGCGTACGTCAACGAGCACCCGGAGGTCGACCCCGGCCGGCTCGCTTCGGCGCTGTACCGAGGCCGAGCGGGCCTTGAGCACCGTGGGGTGGTGCTGGCGGGTGACCGGGACCAGGCCCTCGACGCCCTGACCGCACTCGCCACCGACCAGGAACACCCGGCACTCGTACGCGGCACCGCCGCACCCACACCCCGCATCGCCTACCTCTTCACCGGCCAGGGCAGCCAACGCCCCCAAATGGGCCAGACACTCTATGAGGCTCACCCGCCGTACGCCGCCGCACTCGACGACGCCTGCGACGCACTCGACCCCCACCTCGAACACCCCCTGCGCGACATCATGTTCGCCGCCCCAGGCACCCCCGAAGCTGAGCTGCTCAACGAAACCCGCTACACCCAACCCGCACTCTTCGCCCTCCAAACAGCCCTCCACCACCTCCTCGAACACCACGGCGTCACCCCCCACTACCTCACCGGACACTCCATCGGCGAACTCACCGCCGCCCACACCGCCGGCATCCTCACCCTCGAAGACGCCGCACTCCTCATCACCACCCGCGCCCAACTCATGCAATCCGCCCCACCCGGCGGAGCCATGACCGCCATCGAAGCCACCGAAGAACAAATCCAGCCCTACCTCAACGCACACATCGCCCTCGCCGCCGTCAACAGCCCCACCTCCCTCGTCATCTCAGGCGACACCGACGCCATCCAGCACGCCACCCGTGCGCTCAAGCGAGACGGTCACCGCACCCACCCCCTCACCGTCAGCCACGCCTTCCACTCCCACCACATGGACCCCATCCTCAACCAATTCCACGAAACAGCCCAAACCCTCACCTACCACCAACCCCACACCCCCCTCATCACCAACGGCGACCCCACCACCCCCCACCACTGGACCAACCAAATCCGCAACACCGTCCGCCACCACAACAACATCACCACCCGCGCCCAACTCATGCAATCCGCCCCACCCGGCGGAGCCATGACCGCCATCGAAGCCACCGAAGAACAAATCC
>NZ_RDBK01000077.1 GCF_008042275.1 Streptomyces sp. OR43
GTACCGGTCGGCGTGCCCGGCATCGACCCCGATCTCGCCTGGGACGAGGACGGCACCTGCTGGTGCGTGTACTCGGACGACGGCATCCACGGCGTGCGCCTCGATCCGCGTACGGGCCGTGCAGTCGGGGTCCTGCTGACGCCGCCCCACGACGAGCGCGCCCGGCGAGTCGAGGCTGTCCGCACGGGCGTGCAGCACCAGGTGCCCGGGTCGCTCGTCCAGGCGGACGGCGGCCGGGTCGTGCCGCCTCATCGACACCCAGTGCGGGGCGAGCGCGGGGGAGTCGAAGTCGTCCCGGTCCGCCTCCTCCGGCCATGGGTGCGGCGACAGGGCCGGGGCCTCGGCCCGCAGGTCCACCGGCCCCGGCAGCGGCCACCCGTCCTCCCAGCGGACCGGCGCCAGGAACGTCTCCCGGCCCAGGCCGTGGTACTTCGGGGTGTCGCCGCGGGGGCGGGTGCCCAGCAGCACCATCCACCAGGTGTCGTCCTGCGCCTGCACGAGGTCACCGTGGCCGATGTTCTGCACGGGGTGACCGGTGCTGCGGTGGGAGAGCACGGGGTTGTCCGGATGCGCTTCGAACGGCCCCGGCAGGCTGCGGGCCCGGGCCACCGACATCGCGTGCCCGCGCTCGGTGCCGCCCTCCGACAGCAGCAGGTACCACCAGTCGCCGATCCGGTACAGGTGCGGTCCCTCGGGGTACTGCAGTCCGCTGCCGGACCACAACGCCACCGGCTCGCCCAGCGGCCGGCCCGTTTCCGGGTCGAGGCGCACGCCGTGGATGCCGTCGTCCGAGTACACGCACCAGCAGGTGCCGTCCTCGTCCCAGGCGAGATCGGGGTCGATGCCGGGCACGCCGACCGGTACCGGGTCCGACCAGGGGCCTGCGGGGTCCTTCGCGGTCACCAGGACGGTGCCGGCGTCCGTGACCACGGTCGTGATCATCCAGAACAGCCCGTCGTGGTGCCGCAGGGTGGGCGCGTACACGCCGCACGAGGCCGGGACCGACTCCGGCAGCTCCAACTGGCCCGGCCGGTCCAGCGCGTGGCCGATCAGCCGCCAGTTCACCAGATCGCGGCTGTGCCACAGAGGCACCCCCGGCACGTACTCGAAGCTGGACGTCGCCACGTAGTAGTCGTCGCCCACCCGGCAGATGCTCGGGTCCGGACTGAAGCCGGGTATCACGGGGTTGTCGAAGAGCGCCATGTCCGTCCCAGGGTGTGGATGGCCGGGCGGCGGTAGGGCTGACTGCCGCACCGCCACGGTCGTCGAAGCGCTTCGAAAGTGGCACGGGGGCAGTGCGCTGTCAACGGTCGCCGGGTGGGGCAGCCTGTCCTCGCGCCCTGCGTACGGCCGCCGCCGCTCGCGCGGCGGGCCCGCACACGCGGCCGGCCCCCGTGGCCGCGCGTGGAGGGGTGTGCCGTGAACTCGGTTATCGACAAGCCGTGTTGAGGGGGCATCGGATTCCGGAGCGACCGGTGGGCAGGGCTTGCTCGCGACGGGGGGCGGGGGTTGCGAGGGAGCTGTCCCGGGGGCGCGCTTCTCCGGTGGGTGCGGGCGGCGGT
>NZ_RDBK01000078.1 GCF_008042275.1 Streptomyces sp. OR43
CCTCGCCGTCCTCGCCGTCGCGGGCGGCGCACCCGTGGCCGCCGGGACCGGGCGGCGGAAGATGCTGCGGGGTACGGGGGTGCTCGGCGGCGGCCCACGGCTGCGGTCCCGTTGCCGGCTGCGGTGCCGCCGCCGGTCCGGGGCGGTGGGCGCCCGCGGCGGTGGCGGCACCGGCACGGCGGAGAGCGTCGCGTGTGTCACGGGCGTCGCGCCTGTCACGCGCGCCCGGCGTCCGGCCTGCCGGGAGGGGGCGCACGGTGCGGTCCGTACGCGGGGAGCGGTCGGTGTGGGCGGTGGACGGAGGGCTTCCGGCCGGGCCTTCGGCCGTGGCTGCCGGTCCGGCCGGTGAGCGGACGGGGAGCCCGGTTCCGGCGGCCACGGGTGCGCCGCCCGCGACGGCGAGGACGGCGAGGAGGAGCGCGGCGAGGAACTGCCGTGCCGCCGCCGTGTGTCCGCGGTGGGCCGGGGCGTCCTGTCTGCTCCCGGGAGGCGCGTTGCCCGGGGGCGGCCCCGGGAGTGGGGTCACCCGGATCGGCCGGGCAGGGCGGGTGCGGCCGAGGCGTGGCGGAGCACGGAGCTGAGGATCAGCCCGGCACCGCGTACGACCGTGGTCGCCGGGTCGTCCGTGAGGCGGACGGGGACGCCGAGGCGGAGCGCTATCCGGTTGGTGACGTCCGGGCGCAGCGCACCGCCTCCGGCGAGCAACGGGCCCCTGCGCAGGGCTCCGATCAGCGCGCCGTGCCGGTCCTGCTGCCACATCCCCATGACCATGTCGACGACGGCCCGGACGACGGAGATGGGTGCCTCGCCCGGTTCCAGGTCGCTGGTCCCGGTCTCGGCCAGACGCGCGTCACGGACCCGACCGTCGACGAGGAGGGTCACCTCGCTCAGGTCGGCGCCGATGTCGACGACGAGGAGCGGGCCGCCGTCCTGCGGTCCGGCGCAGGCCGCTGCGGCCCTCGCGCTGTCCAGGACGATGACGCGCGACGGGCCGAGCGCGGTGAGGAGGTCCCGGGCGGCGGCGCGGTGCCCGGATCCGGCGAGAACGGGGTGGCTGAGGACGATCACCGTGTCGCTGCGGTCGGCGCCCAGCGCCGTGTCGGCGATCCGGCCGAGCATCCGGCCGCAGGACTCCGCGTCGATGATGCGTCCGCGCCGGACCGGGCGGCCGCCGTGCCCGTATTCACCGGCAGGATCGGCTCCGGTGTCCGCGACGACGCCCTGCCCGGGGATCCAGGCGCGCGTGCGGGAACTGCCGAGGTCGAGCGCGAGACCGCGGGTGAGACCCCGGTGCTGCGGGTGCTGCCCGTGGTGCCGGTGAACGGAGCGAGCCTGTCGCTGTCCGTCGCGCAAAGAACGCATCGCCCCTCACCCCCGGCCCGCTCAGGCGGCCGTTCACACACACCCATTGACCCGCACATAGCGAGGCATGGCCGAACCCTCACTATGCAATAGGGAGGCAAAGAAAGCCACTCCCGCACCGAATCGAAGGACGAGGAGCGTGCCGGGTGGTGGCAGGGGCATGCGGTG
>NZ_RDBK01000079.1 GCF_008042275.1 Streptomyces sp. OR43
CGCCGCCCAGTCCGGGTACCGGCCCCCGAGGTCGGGCTCGCCGGGCCAGGTGCCGTCGTTCGGCCCCCAGGAGGCGGCCCACAGATGGGCACCGGCCGCGATCGTGCGGTCCCAGGTCCCGGACCGCAGTGCGGCGGTACTGATGTAGAACCACGGCACGTAGCTTCCGACTCGCTCCCGTACGCGGTTGAACCAGGCGGCCACGTCCGTGTCGTCCCACAGCCGGGTCGAGTCGTCCAGGACCTCGACATCCAGCGCGAGCACGTCGCCGGTCCGGTAGTCGTGCAGATGGTCCACGAAGTAGTCGGCGGCGGCAGCGGGCGTGAGGAAGTCTCCCGACAGCCAGTAGTGCCCCACCCGCAGTCCGGCGGCGCGGGCTCCGGCGACATGGCCGGCATAGGAGGACGTGGTGTACGGGCCCTCGGCGAGCTGGCACCCGCCGGCCTTGGCGATGACGAACTGCCGGCCCTCCGCAGCCGCCCGGGCATGGTCCATGCCCACCTGATAGTTCGAGACGTCCAGGCCTTCCAGGTCGGCCGCCCGCGTGCGGGCCTTCCAGGTCGGCCGCCCGCGTGCGGGCCGGGTCGTCCGCGTGCGCCGGGCCGGTGGACAGGGCGATTTCGGCCGGGGCCAGTGCCGTCGCCACGACGCCGCGAATCAGCGTTCTCCAGCGCATGTCTCCTCCGGTGGGGCGAGGGTCCCGGCACGGGCGCGCCAGGGACGGAAATGTCATGCGCTTATCAAAATCTATGCGCGTAGGCTACCGTGACCCACATCCCTCTGCCAGGCCAAGTCGCCTCATTTACAAGGGAGTTACCGTGTGTGAGAAGCATCGTTCCGAAGACGCCCGGACGGCTCGGCCTCGGGCCGAGATGAGCAGGCGCACGTTGCTGCGCGGCTCGTTCACCACGCTCGGCCTGGCGGCCGGCGGCGTGCTGTTCTCGGGCGACCCCGCCCAGGCGCTGGACATCTACAACCCGTTCAGCGGCTATCAGGTCACCGGCACCTGGCAGGACCACCTGGACAGCGGCTCGCTGGGCGGGATCGACTACGGCATGGCAGTCGGCACCGCGCTGCCGGCCGCGGGCGCCGGAGTCGTCACGAACATTCCGGACAACGGCACCGGCGGGCACACGGTGACGATCACCCACAGCGACGGGTACCGGACGCAGTACATGCACCTGTCGCAGTTCCTGCTGGCCAACGGCGCGTCGGTGGGCAAGGGGGGAATCGTCGGCCGTTCCGGAGGCGCAGTCGGCGCGCCCGGTTCCGGAAGCTCCACCGGGCCACATGTGCACTGGCACCTGATCACCCCGGGCGGCACGCGCGTGAACCCGCTGAACTACCTGGGCGGCGGTGGCGGGTTGCCGAAGACGTCGACGGAGCAGGACGGTGTCCCGGGCCCGGTGATGTGGCAGCGGACGCAGAACTGGCTGCGGATCCAGTCCGGATACACCGGACCGATCGACGGCGTTCCCGGCCCCCGCACCTACACCGCACTCCAGCTGAACATGCGGAACTGGGGCTACACCGGACCCCTCGACGGAGTCCCCGGAACCAACACCTGGGCCGCGGTACAACGACTCTCGGCAGCACACGGCTACACCGGCCCCATCGACGGCGTCATGGGACCCAACTCCTGGCG
>NZ_RDBK01000008.1:0-12295 GCF_008042275.1 Streptomyces sp. OR43
GGATCTCGTCGAGCATCGATTCCTTGGAATCGAAGTGGTAGTAGAGGCTGCCCGCGAGCATGCCGGCCGCGTCCGCGATCCTGCGGACGGTCGTGGCGTTGTATCCCTGGGCGGCGAACACCTCGGCGGCCGGGCGGAGAATGGGCGGGTGCCTACCAAGAAGAAGCCCCAGGGGACCCCCTCGCCCGAGCGTCGTGACGAACTGCTCGCCACCGCCGCCGAGGTGTTCGCCGCCCAGGGATACAACGCCACGACCGTCCGCAGGATCGCGGACGCGGCCGGCATGCTCGCGGGCAGCCTCTACTACCACTTCGATTCCAAGGAATCGATGCTCGACGAGATCCTCTCCACCTTCCTCAACGAACTCTGGGAGGGGTACGACGCCGTCCTCGACGCGGGGCTCGGACCCCGGGAGACCATCGAGGCACTCGTCACCGAGTCCTTCCGCGAGATCGACCGGCACCGTGCCGCCGTCGCCATCTACCAGAAGGAGGCCCGGCACCTGGCGGACCAGCCCCGGTTCCAGTACCTCGTCGAGTCCCAGGAGAAGTTCGAGAAGGCCTGGCTCGGCACACTGGAGCGCGGCGTCGCCGACCGGACCTTCCGGGACGACCTCGACATCCGCCTCACCTACCGGTTCGTCCGCGACACCGTCTGGGTCGCCGCGTCCTGGTACCGGCCGGGCGGGCGGCACAGCCCGGAGGAGATCGCCCGCCAGTACCTCTCGATGGTCCTGGACGGCATCGCGTCGCGTCACTGATACCGCCGGGGGACGAGGTCCCCCGGACGGGTCCGAACATTTTCGAAAGGCCCCCCGGCCGGACGCCCCAAGGGATCTCCCGGGAGTCCTCCGGCCATCGGCGCGGCGTGTCCCACCGCTGGTCGGCAGATCGTGCTACGGTGGTCCGGTTGCAGTTTTGGTACCCATGAACTTTATGTGCGCCTGACGGGAATGCTTCCTCAGGCGCTTTATTGTTTTCCGGCTTTCTCCGGGTGGGGCTCAATGCGGCGACTTGGAATTCGTAAAGTGCGGATTTCCGGCACTGCACCTGTTTTAGGAGAATGACATGGCTACTGGAACCGTGAAGTGGTTCAACTCGGAAAAGGGCTTCGGCTTCATCGAGCAGGACGGCGGCGGCGCCGACGTCTTCGCCCACTACTCCAACATCGCCACCCAGGGCTTCCGTGAGCTCCAGGAGGGCCAGAAGGTCTCCTTCGACGTCACGCAGGGCCAGAAGGGCCCGCAGGCGGAGAACATCGTCCCGGCCTAATTGCCGGACGCGTACCTCGCAGCCGGGGCCCGCACCGTGAAGGTGCGGGTCCCGGCTTGTGCTGTCCCTGGGAAGTAGCGCAAAGACGGGCGCCGGCCGGCGCCCCGCACCGGGTGCGACGAAGCACCCCGGGAGTCCCGGGCGTTCCGCGCTCCGCGTACGGCGGTACGACCGCATGTCCACGCAGCCCCGGAACTCTCCCGTAGTCCCCAGCAGTCCCACGTATTCCCAGGAATCCCCCAGGAGGGCAATTCCGTATGACCCGCTCCGAACGTCAGGACCGTCCCGCCCGCAATCGCCCGTCGAGGGGGCGTGGCACGGCCCAGGCAAAGGCAACCGCACAGGGTTCCGGCAAGGGATCCGGCAAGGCGTCTCCCCGTCGCAGGGCCACGCCGCCGCAGGGCGAGTTCGCCCTGCCCGAAACCATCACCCCCGCACTGCCCGCCGTCGAGGCGTTCGCCGAGCTGGACATGCCCGCCGCCCTGCTGAAAACCCTTGCCGCGCAGGGCGTCACCGACCCGTTCCCGATCCAGGGCGCCACCCTGCCGAACTCGCTCGCCGGCCGGGACATCCTCGGCCGCGGCCGCACCGGCTCCGGCAAGACCCTCGCCTTCGGCCTCGCCCTGCTCGCCCGCACCGCCGGGCGCCGCTCCGAGCCGAAGGCGCCGCTGGCGCTCGTCCTCGTCCCGACCCGCGAGCTCGCCCAGCAGGTCACCGACGCGCTGACGCCGTACGCCACCGCCGTCAACCTGCGGATGGCCACCGTCGTCGGCGGCATGTCGATCAGCAAGCAGTCCGGCACGCTGCGCCGCGGCGCGGAAGTGCTCGTCGCCACGCCGGGCCGGCTCAAGGACCTCATCGAGCGCGGCGACTGCCGCCTGGACGACGTCGCCATCACCGTCCTCGACGAGGCCGACCAGATGGCCGACATGGGCTTCATGCCGCAGGTCGTCGCCCTGCTCAAGCAGGTCGAGGAAGGCGGACAGCGCATGCTGTTCTCCGCGACCCTGGACAAGAACATCGACCGGCTGGTCAAGATGTTCCTGACCGACCCCGTCGTGCACTCGGTCGACCCGTCCGCCGGCGCCGTCACCACCATGGAGCATCACGTGCTCCATGTACTCGACGAGACCGACAAGAAGGCCGTCGCCACGAAGATCGCCGCCCGCGAGGGCCGCGTGATCATGTTCGTCGACACCAAGCGCGCCGCGGACCGCTTCGCCAAGCGGCTGCTCGCCAGCGGTGTCCGGGCCTCCGCGCTGCACGGCGGGCGCTCCCAGCCGCAGCGCAACCGGACCCTGGACCAGTTCAAGACCGGTGAGGTCACCGTGCTCGTCGCGACGAACGTGGCGGCCCGCGGCATCCATGTCGACGACCTCGACCTGGTGGTCAACGTGGACCCGCCCACCGACCACAAGGACTACCTCCACCGCGGTGGGCGCACGGCGCGCGCCGGCGAGTCCGGCAGCGTCGTCACGCTGGTGCTGCCCGAGGAGAAGCGGGAGATGACCCGGCTGATGCAGGACGCGGGCATCGCCCCCCGCACCACGCGCATCAGGTCCAGCGACGAGGAGCTCACCCGGATCACCGGGGCGCGCGAACCGTCCGGGATCGCGATCGTGATCGAGGTCCCGCAGCCGACCCCGCCGAAGCCGCGCACGCGGTCCGGCGGCGGCACGGGTACGGGCACCGGCACCGGCGGCGGGTTCCGCTCGGGCAGCCGCGGCCGGGGCCGGCGCGGTGGCACCGGCGGCGCGGCTGCTGCCGGTGGCAGTGGTGCGGGCGGCAGTGGCACGGGTCGCTCCGGAGGTTCCGGTGGTGCCGGACGCACCGGCGGTGCGGGTGGTGCCGGTCGCTCCGGAGGCTCCGGTGGCGCGGGCCGCGCCGGTGGCGCCGGCCGCGGTGGCGCGCCTGCGCGGGGTCGTCGCGCCGCGTAGCGGTCACGTTTCAGCCCGTCCGGCGTTCGAGGACGGAGCGGCAGCCGGGTTCGCCCGGAGCGCCGCTTCCGTCCTCGAACGCCGGACGGGCTTGTTCTATCGCGCGGACGGGTCTGTGCTGCCCGGACGGGTTCGTTCAGCCGCCCCCAGCCGCCCCAGCACCTCCGTGCCGAACGCCCGCAGCAACAGGTCGTCCGCCGCACACCACGCGGCCGCCGCCTGGCGGGTCTCCTCGTCGCCGCGCTCGCACAGCGCCTCGGCCGATACCTGCCAGTTGTCCAGCCCCGGCTCCCCGGACCGCAGAGCCCGCCGCGCCAGTTCCTCGAAGGAGGCGCGCACACCCAGCTCCGCCTCCAGGACCGTGGCGATCGCACCGTGCCCCGTCTGCTGGTCCCGGCCCGCGGCCGGCCGGCCGTCGCGGACGAGTTCGGCGGTCAGCGTCCGACCGCCGTCGACCACGCTCCGGCGCACCACCACCTCGTGCGCGTCACCGTCCCCGTACAACTCCCGCAGACCCGCCCGCATCTCCTGCTCCAGGTCGGTGTCCAGCATGCGCCGCGCCTCGCCCAGCGCCTCCTCGACGGCGCCCTCCACCGCTCCCGCGCCATGGCTCAGCAGCGCGCGGACCGTCGGCAGGGAGCCCCGCCGCGCCGCGAGCAGCAGCGGCGACTCGCCCTCGGGGCCCGGCAGGCAGGGGTCGGCGCCGTACGCCAGCAGCACCTCGGCGGTCCGCGCGTGACCGAGCCCCACGGCCCACCGCAACGCCGTGAATCCGAACTGTTCCCGCAGATCCGGCCGCGCCCCGGCCGCCAGCAGGGCCTCGACCACCTCGGTGTGCCCGCCGCACGCCGCCCCGCACAGCGGCAGATCACCCGCCTCCGGACCACAGGCCCGGTCGGGGTCGGCGCCCGCCGCGAGGAGCAGCCGCACCACCCCCGGACGGTCCGACACCGCCGCGAGATAGAGCGCACTCGCCCCGTCCTCGTCGACCGACTCGGCGGACACGCCGCTGCGGAGCAGCTGTACGACGGCGTTCTCGCCCTCGTACAACGCATCGGACAGGCGGGGTCCGCCCGCCGCTGCCGTCATCGGATCTTCTGTCACATTTCGACTGTAATACGCCGCGCGGCAAGGCCACTTGCCCGGAGCGGACCGTTCTCGGACGGTGCGGCAGCGGACCGTTCTCAGGTGGTGCAGTCCAGCACGGTCCGGCACAGCGCGCACCGTGCCCGCACCCGGCCGCGGACCGGCACCCTGTTGCGCTGATGGCACGTCGGGCACGCGAACGCGACCCGCAGCCCGTCCCCGCCCGCCTCGAACGCGTACGGCACCCCGGGGCCCGGGACCGGAGCCGCACCGGGATGTTCCTGGGCGTACCGCCGGTCCTTGGCGTACCGGCGGCGGCCCGCCCAGCCCGCGGCCGTCAGCGGCGGCTGCGCGCTCTCGCGCAGGGCCTGTGCCCTGCCCTTGGTGTACGCGGTGTACGCCTGAGGGCTGGTGAACCACGGCGAGGGATCCTCGTCGAAGGCGAGCGCCCGCTTGGCCAGCACGTACCCGAACTCCTCCGGAGTGAGGTAGCCGAGCTTCTGGCTGGACGTGGCGTCCTCCCGGAACGCGTCCAGCAGCAGCCAGCCCGCCCCCAGATACGCCGCCGCGGTGTCGGTGAGGATCTCGTTGTCCCGGGTCCCGGGGAACTCCAGACCGAGCCGGTGCAGCAGCACGTGCATGACCTCGTGCGACAGCGCGGCGCCGATGTCCCGGCGATGGGTACGGAAGCGGTCGTTCAGCTCGATGAAGTACTCGGGTCCCGCCGCGAGTTCGACGCTTCCCGCGTGCTCCATCGCACGGAACGCCACGATCATCCGCGCGTCCGGCAGCCGCAGGTGCTGCACCATCGCCCGCGCCACCCGCTGCGCTCCGAGGTGCAGATCGTCCGCGTCGGCGAACGCCGCGTCGGCGGGGGCGAGACTCGGGGCGAAGCGGTGCACGCCGTCGTACGACAGGCGGCGGTACAGCGCGGTGATCGCGGAGCGGACGGTGTCCAGATGCGGGAAACCGTGTACCACCGGGCTGCCCTGGGAGCTGTCCGCCACGTCCCCACCCCACTTCGCGACGCTCGACTCCGCTCCACTGTAGACCGGGGAGGGCGGGCCGGTCAGATGTCCGCGCCCGCCCTCCCCGGTCTACAGTGGAGCGGAGTCGAGCGTCGCGAAGTGGGGTGGGGACGTGGCGGACAGCTCCCAGGGCCGACGGGCCGGACGCGTTGGAGGGTGTCCCGTTCGTGCCGGTCGACGGGTCCGGGGGGACCGGCCTGTACCGGGGCACGTTCGAGGTCGCCGACGTGTCCGGGACGGGGCACGCGGGGTTCGAACTGCCGGGCTGGACCCGTGGGTTCGTCTGGGTGAACGGGTTCTGCCTCGGGCGCTACTGGGCGGCGGGCCCGTCAGACGTCCGCGTCCGCCGGGGCGGGGGGCGGGGCCAGTCAGACGTCCGCGTCCGCCGGACCGGCCGCACGCACGGGCGCCCCCGGTCCCAGCTGGGCGTACGGGGCAGCCGCACCCTCCACCTCCAGCACCCACACCTCGTTGGTTCCGTCGCGCAGCACCGGGCCCGGCACGTACAGCGTTCGCTGCGGGCCCGCCGCCCAGTAGCGCCCGAGGCAGAACCCGTTCACCCAGACGAACCCACGGGTCCAGCCCGGCAGTTCGAACCCCGCGTGCCCCGTCCCGGACACGTCGGCGACCTCGAACGTGCCCCGGTACAGGCCGGTCCCCCCGGACCCGTCGACCGGCACGAACGGGACACCCTCCAACGCGTCCGGCCCGTCGAACGCGTCGAGCCGCAGCGCCCGTGCCCGTACGCCGTGCAGGAACTGGCGCTCGTGCAGCACGCCGCCCGTAATCCCCTTCGGCTCGCCCAGCCGGGGCCCGTAGTTGACGCGGCCCAGCGACTCCACCCACAGCTCCACCTCGGCGGGCCCGCCCACGGGCTCCGCCAGCGTGCTGTCCGTCTCGCTCAGCACGCCCCGGCGGACCCCGTCCACGTACACCACAGCCCGGTCCCGCAGGCCCGAGACCCCCAGGGTGTACGGGGCGCGCGGCCCCGGAACGGCGACGCGGTAGCGCACCAGGCCGCGGTCCACCCCCAGCTCCTCGAACGTGGGCGGCACACCGGACTCCGCCGTCTCCTCGTCACCCAGCGCCGCCATGACGTCGGGCAGCGGCGCCCACTCGGCCAGCTCGGCCCGCACCGGGGGCAGGCCGGTGGGCTCGGCGGGCAGCGGGGGCAGCGGCCCGTCCGCGTACGGGGCGAGGATCTCCCGGAACAGGCGGAACTTCTCCGTGGCCCGGCCGTACTCGTCTACCGGCGCGTCGTAGTCGTACGACGTCACCGTCGGCAGCAGGTCCCCGTCCTGGAGGGGTCCGGAGCGGTTGGCGCCCGCCCAGCCCGCGAAGTTCGTCCCCCCGTGCGCCATGTAGATGTTCACCGAGGCCCCGCACTCCAGGATCTCCCGCAGCGCGTCGGCGGCCTGCGCCGGATCCCGCAGGACCGGCGGCGCGCCCCAGTGCTCGAACCAGCCGCACCAGAACTCCATGCACATCAGCGGGCCACCGGGCTGATGACGGCGCAGCACCCGGAAGGCCTCGCGCGCGCCCGAACCGAAGTTCGCGGTGGCGAGCAGGCCGGGCACCGAACCGCCGGTGAGCATGTGGTCCTCGGGACCGTCGGAGGTGAACAGCGGGACGTTCACACCGGCCTCACCGAGCATCGCCGTGATCCGGCGCAGATAGGCGGCGTCGGTGCCGTAGCTGCCGTACTCGTTCTCCGCCTGCACCATGATCACCGGCCCGCCGCGGTCGCTCTGCCGCTCCACCACCTGCGGCAGCAGCGCGGCGAACCACCGCTCCACCGCGTCCAGGTACCCGGCGTCCCGGGTCCGCACCCGCCGGCCGAACCGCCCGGTCACCCAGGCCGGCAGCCCGCCGTTCTCCCACTCCGCGCAGATGTACGGCCCCGGGCGGACGATCGCCCACAGACCGGCCCGCCCCGCCGCGTCCAGGAAGCGGCCGAGCGCCCCGACGTCCCGGAACTCGCCGGGCCGCGGCTCGTGGAGGTTCCACGGCACGTACGTCTCGACGCAGTTCAGGCCCATCGCCCGCAGCATCGACAGCCGGTGCTCCCACTGCGCCTCGTGCACCCGGAAGTAGTGCAGGGCCCCCGACAGCAGCCGTACGGGCTTCCCGTCGATCCGGAAGTGGTCGTCCGCCACGGTGAAGTCAGCCATCGTGCTCGTTCTCTCCTGATGCGCGCGGTCCCGTGAACGCCGCGCCGCGCGGCCCGGTACGAACGGAACACGGTACGTGGGACGGAGCGGACGAATCCGGGAGCAAGGTCACGGCCCAGCCTCACCCCTGGCGTGCGGGCGGTCCATGGACAAAGATCACTGCTGATTGGACGCAGCACGCGATGCAGCACACGACGCCGCACGTCACACGGTCGCGGACGGAGGAACGAAGACCGATGTACCACACCTGGATGCGCTTCTTCACCCCGAGCCCGCTCCACCACCGCCTCGGCCTGGTCTGCCTGGGGGTGGGCCTGCAGCACGGCACGCTGCCGACCGTCGGCCCCCGCACCCTGGACCACCACGTGGCCGTCGTCATCAGCGCGGGCAGCGGATGGTTCGCCGGTCCCGACGGGCGCCGGGTGCCCGTCACCGCGCCCAGCCTGATCTGGCTGACCCCCGGCACCCCGCACCACTACGGCGCCGACCCGGTCACCGGCTGGGACGAGAGCTTCGTCGACTTCAGCGGGCCCGCCACCACTACGTACACCGAACTCGGCTACATCGAACCCGAACGCCCGCTCGTCCCGCTCGCCGACACCGCGGCGCCGCGGGCCGCGATCGGCCGGATGGTACGGGCGGCCCGGCGGGGCAACCCCCTGCTGGAGGTGGAGACGGGGGCGGCCGTCCACGAACTCCTCGTCGCGCTCCGCCGGGCGCGCGCCGACGTCAGCCCCGACGGAGACCCGGTGCTGCAGGCCCTGGCCCGTGACGCCTTCCAGCCGTTCTCCGTCGCCGAGCACGCCGCCCGGCACGGCATGACGCCCGCCGAACTGCGCACGGCGGTGCGGCGGGGGGCCGGGTGCAGCCCGAAGGACTACCTGCTCGGCATCCGCCTCGGCCGTGCCAAGGAACTCCTGGCCACCGGCGATCTGCCCGTCGCCGCTGTCGCCCGGCGGGTGGGGTACGACGATCCGGCGTACTTCTCCCGGCTGTTCGCCCGCCGCGTCGGCATGGCCCCGGTCCGCTTCCGCGAACAGCAGGGGCGCAGCGTGCCGGGCGGCTGGAGCGACCGTGTTCCGGACCCGGAACACCCGCCGACGATCATCCCGTAGCCCGTTCCGTCTAAGCTCGCTGACCATGACCACGAGCAACATCGACGATTCCGTCGGCGCCGAACTGAACCGGCTGCGCGAGAGCATCGACAACATCGACGCGGCTGTCGTCCACATGCTGGCCGAGCGCTTCAAGTGCACCCAGCAGGTCGGCCACCTCAAGGCCGCCCACCAGCTCCCCCCGGCCGACCCGGCCCGCGAGTCCCGCCAGATCGCCCGGCTCCGTCAACTGGCGGAGAGCGCCCATCTGGACCCGGCGTTCGCCGAGAAGCTGCTGAACTTCATCGTGGCGGAGGTCATCCGCCACCATGAGCGGATCGCGGAGGAGTCGGCGGCGGGCGGCGCGGCCTGAGGCAGGCCCGTCCCCAGCCGGCCGTTCCGGGTGGACCGGAACTCATGGGGCGCAGGGGCGTCCTCCGGACCGCTGGTCCGGCCGCCTGCGCCGCGACCGGGCGACCCAGGCCCATACCAGCAGACCGATTCCCGTAGCCATGACGGTGATCCCGGCCGTCGCCGACTCGTTGACGTGATCACCGTTTCCCTGCGGGGCGGGCAGACCGGCTGCCGCGTAGTGGGGGAGGAGCAGCAGGCCCGTACCCACCAGGGCGGGCACCACCCAGCCGGCGCCGGCGCGGCGCGAGGACCGGGCACACACCACAGCGCCCACCGTCAGAAGCACCGCACAGCCCAGCGCCGGGAGCACCGTGTAAATCAGCCACTCGGACAACAGGGGCCGCCAGTACCACTGGGCTGCGGGCCTCGGGCCGTCGAAGTAGAGCAAGGTACGGGGCTGCGGCGGCCCCAGGAAATCGCGCAGTGACCCGGGCACCAGCCCGCCCAGCAGCCCGCCGGTGAAGAGTGGCACCGAGCACCGGACCGCTGTGCCACCCTTCGCCCGGTGCACTGTCCGTCCGGCCCGAACGCCCAGCACCGCGCACCAGCCGGCCAGCAGTCCCAGGAACACGCCCTTGACCGCCCCGTAGCCGATCGGTGTCCATACGTTCCAGGGATAGTTCGCCATGTGTGCGGCGCGCACGCTTCCCGCGACACCCCAGGCGATGGCGCCCGCTGCCACTGCCCATGGCACGACCCCCGTGATCCGGGGCGGCCTTTCACGCGCGCCCGGGACATGCGCCCCGGCGATCCCACTCACCTGTCCGGTCACTGCCCACTCCGTCCCGCCCCGATCCGTGCGAGAGAGCCGGTCTGCCGCTCCTGTCGCTTTCCGTCGCAACGCGGGACGCGACAGAAGCCCCGGCGGTTGCGGCCGTCGTCGGGGCGATGGCCGCTGTCAGGGCGAGATCTCCTCCAGCGGCCGGTTCGCCGTCTCCTCGGCGAGGGTCCCCGCCACCACCGCGCCCACCAGGGACACCGCTCCGAGCATCACGAACACCGCGGCGACGCTGTCGCCGGCCGCGTAGACCACGCCCACCAGGACCGGGCCGAGGATCACGCCCAGCCGGTTGACCGCGCCACCGACGCTGCATCCCAGGGCGCGCATCCGGGTCGGGTAGAGCTCGGGTGTGTACAGGTAGAGGCAGATGTTGGAGCCGAAGAAGCCGACCGCCGAGAGCGAGGTCCAGATCAGGACCTGCGCGGGGGTGCCGGCGCCGAGCGCTGCCAGGGTGAGCAGGAGCGCGGCCGAGGCGCCGAGGCAGATCGCGAAGATCCGGCGGCGGCCGAGGACGTCCACGGTGAGGGCGACGACCAGGCAGCCGAGCAGGCCGGCGACCGAGGTCACCGTGGAGTAGAGCAGGGCGTCGGAGAGGGTGAGGCCGTACGCGTCCTTGTAAATGCTGGGCAGCCAGGACGTCACGCCGTAGTTGACGAAGTAGCCGGTGAACCAGATCGCGCCGACGACGAGTGTGCGGCGCCGGTAGCGGCCCGTGAACAGGCCGCGGACACCGGTCGCGGCGCGTTCCGCGGGGGTGGCGGTGGTCGCTGCCCCGGGTTCCTGGGCGGTGGGGGCGGGGCCCCCCACCCCGCCTACTCGCCCGACTCCGCCGCCAGCACAGACCGCTCCAGCTTCTCCAGCAGCCCCGCCAACTGCGCGCACTCCGCCGGCGACAACCCCGCCAGCATCCGCCGCTCATTGTCCAGATGCTCCGAGAACAACGCGTCGATCACCGACAGACCCTCGTCCGTCAGCCGCGAGTGAACCACCCGGCGGTCCTGCGGATCACGCTCCCGCCGGATCAGCCCGTCCTTCTCCAGACGGTCTATCCGCAACGTCACCCCCGCCGAACTGATCAGCCCCGAATCGGCCAGCTCACCCGCCGTACGCCGGAACGGCGCCCCCGCCCGCCGCAACGCCGTCAGCACATCGAAACCGGCCATCGACAGACCCTTGCGCTCCACCGGCCGCGAGATCGCCGCGCTGTAGCGCAGAAACGCCCGGTGCAGCCGGCCGAACACCTCCAGCGGAGCCGTATCCAGCTCGGGCCGCTCCCGCCGCCAGTCCGCGACGATCGACGCCACCGCGTCCTGGTCCTTCGCCATCCCGCACCCCTCCACACACGTACAACGTCATCAAGAATCTTAGCCCTCAAAGGACCTCCACGGGCCTCGTCAGCCCTGCGAGAACCCGCCTGCACACCGCCCGCCGCATACGGCAGCATGGCTCCCATGTCCGTACTGACGCGCGATGAAGCGCAGGCCCGAGCCCAGTTCCTCGACGTACAGCGGTACACGATCGACCTCGATCTGACCGCGGGGGAGGAGACCTTCGACTCCCGTACCGTCATCCAGTTCACCGCCCTCGCCGCCGGTGACACCTTCGTCGAGCTCAAGCCCGCCACCTTGCGCTCCATCAGCCTCGACGGACACACACTGGACCCCGCGGACCTCGACGGGAACCGCTTCCCCCTCACCGCCCTCACCGCGGGCCCCCACGAACTGCGCATCGACGCCGCCATGCGCTACTCCCGCACCGGCGAAGGCATGCACCGCTTCACCGACCCCAGCGACAACGAGACCTACGTCTACACCCAGCTCTTCATGGAGGACGTCCAGCGCGTCTTCGCCGCGTTCGACCAGCCCGACCTCAAGTCCGTCTTCGCCCTCACCGTCACCGCCCCCGAAGGCTGGACCGTCCTCGGCAACGGCATCGCCCAGCACACCGGCGACGGCCGCTGGACCCTCGCCCCCACACCCCCCGTCTCCACCTACCTCGTCGCCGTCGCCGCAGGCCCCTTCCACTCCGTGACCACCGAACACGCCGGACTGCCCTTCGGAATCCACTGCCGCCGCTCCCTGGCGCCCCACCTCGACGCCGACGCCGACGAGATCCTCGACATCACCCGCGCCTGCTTCGACCGGTTCCAGGAGAAGTTCGACGAGCCCTACCCGTTCGACTCCTACGACCAGGCCTTCGTCCCCGAATTCAACGCGGGCGCCATGGAGAACCCCGGCCTCGTCACCTTCCGCGACGAATTCATCTACCGCTCCGCCGTCACCGACACCGAACGCCAGACCCGCGGCATGGTCATCGCCCACGAAATGGCCCACATGTGGTTCGGCGACCTCGTCACCCTCGCCTGGTGGGACGACATCTGGCTCAACGAGTCCTTCGCCGAGTACATGGGCTACCAGACCCTCGCCGAAGCCACCCGCTTCACCGACACCTGGGTCGACTTCGGCGTCGCCCGCAAGGGCTGGGGATACGACGCCGACCAGCGCCCCTCCACC
>NZ_RDBK01000008.1:12395-14075 GCF_008042275.1 Streptomyces sp. OR43
GCCCTCGCCACCCTCACCGCCCTCACCCGCGACCTCATCCGCCGCACCGAGGACGGCAGCCGGCCCGGCCTCCGCCTCACCGCCGTACGCCACTTCATCGACGCCGCCACCCAGCCCGACACCATCCACGGCTGGCTCACCGAAGGAACCGTCCCCGGCGGCCCCGAACTCGACCCCGAACTCCGCTGGCGCATCCTCACCCGCCTCGCCGTCCTCGGCGCCACCGACGAGCAGGCCATCGCCACCGCACTCGAAGCCGACCCCAGCGCCACCGGCCAGGAAGGCGCCGCCCGCTGCCGCGCCGCCCTGCCCACCCCCGAAGCCAAGGCCGCCGCCTGGCACGCCATGTTCACCGACGACACCCTCTCCAACTACCTGTTCACCGCCACCGCCCAAGGCTTCTGGCAGCCCGAACAGACCGACCTCGTCGCCGCATACGTGCCCCGCTACTACCCCGACGCCACCGCACTCGCCGTCCGCCGCGGCCCCGCCATCGCCGAGGCCGCCGGCCGCTACGCCTTCCCCGCCTACGCCATCGACGCCGACAGCCTCCACCTCGGCAACCAGGCCCTCGACGACGAAGCGCTCATCCCCGCCCTGCGCCGCAAACTCACCGACCAGATCGACGACCTGCGCCGCGCCCTCACCGTCCGCAACGCCCACTGACCTCCCCCCTCACACAACCCCGCACCACCCGTGCCCGGCCYGCCCTCACCCCGAGGGCAGGCCGGGCACACCCATATCCCCCGGCACCATCGACCTCACCGCCCTCCACCACACCCTCACCCACCACCAGGGACACCACCCCCTCCTCGTCACCGCCACCGCAGGAACCACCGACACCGGCCAGATCGACCCCCTCACCGCCATCGCCGACCTCTGCCACACCCACGGCGCCGAACTCCACATCGACGCCGCCTACGGCGGACCCCTCCTCCTCAGCCCCACCCACCGCCACAAAGTCACCGGCCTCGACCGCGCCCACAGCGTCACCCTCGACCTCCACAAACTCGGCTGGCAACCCGCACCAGCCGGCATCCTCGCCGTCCCCGACCACCACCACCTCCACCCACTCCACCACCACGCCCCCTACCTCAACGCCGACGACGACACCCAAGCCGGACTCCCCGACCTCCTCGGCCGCTCACTGCGCACCACCCGCCGCCCCGACGCACTCAAAATCGCCGTCACCCTCCAAGCACTCGGCCGCACCGGACTCGCCGACCTCATCGACCGCACCTGCACCGCCGCCCACCACCTCGCCGACCTCATCACCAAACACCCCACCCTCGACCTCCACGACCGCCCCACCATCACCACCGTCCTCTTCCGCCCCACCAACGCCGACGACCACACCGTCGCCACCATCCGCCGCWCCCTCCTCACCCGAGGCCACGCCGTACTCGGCCGCACCCACACCCACGGCCACCTCTGGCTCAAAGCCACCCTCCTCAACCCCCACACCACCCCCGACGACCTCAGCCAACTCCTCGACCTCGTCACCCACCTCACCACCGAACTCACAGAAAGCAGCCCCAACCGATGACAGCCCGGACCGACCGGCCCACCCCCGAGACCGATCAGCCCCACGACCTCGTCGGCATCGGCATCGGCCCCTTCAACCTCTCCCTCGCCGCCCTCACCCACGGCCTCCCCCACCCCATCACCGCCACCTTCTAC
>NZ_RDBK01000008.1:14175-27750 GCF_008042275.1 Streptomyces sp. OR43
CCTCAAACCCCTCGCCGACGCCGGAACCGTCCCCGTCATCCACTCCGCCGACTACCTCCACCACCGCCGACAACTCCTCGAAGCCGACCACATCACCGTCATCGGCTCAGGACAATCCGGCGCCGAAATCTTCCTCGACCTCCTCCGCGCCCGCCCCACCGGCCACGAAAAACTCCACTGGCTCGCCCGCACCCCCGCCTTCGCCCCCATGGAGTACTCCAAACTCGGCCTCGAACACTTCACCCCCGACTACACCCGCTACTTCCACGCCCTCCCCGAAGCCGTACGCGACCAACTCGTCCCCCACCAATGGCAACTCCACAAAGGCATCGACCACGACACCATCACCGCCATCCACGACGAGCTCTACCGCCGCACCCTCCACGGCGGCTGGCCCGACGCCACCCTCACCCCCGGCGTCACCGTCCGCACCGCAGGCCGCGTCGCCACCACCCGCGTCGAACTCCACCTCGAACACACCCAACAAGGCACCCGCAGCCGCCTCACCACCGACGCCGTCGTCCTCGCCACCGGCTACCGCGAACGCCCCCTCGACCCCATCCTCGACACCCTCGGCACCCACCTACGCCGCGACACCGCCGGACGCCCCCGCATCGACCACCACTACCGCCTCGACCTCGACCCCACCATCACCGGCAACATCTACGTACAGAACGCCGAACGCCACACCCACGGAGTCGGCGCCCCCGACCTCGGCCTCGCCGCCTGGCGCAGCGCCACCATCCTCAACCACCTCACCGGCACCACCCCCTACCCCCTCCCACAACGCACCGCCTTCACCACCTTCGGCCTCCTCGTCCCCCTCGTCCAAGGCAACTGACCCCCCCCCACACACAAAGGCGGCCGCCCACCTCCCGCAAAGGAAGCAGAGCGGCCGCCACACACACCGGCCGGCACCCGACTAGAACACCGGCGAACCATCCCGCGTCAGACGCCAGTCCACCGAAGCGAACTCCGCACCATCCACCGAACCCTTCGCCTGCACCCACGCAATCATCGTCGTCCGGATCTCCTCCGAATTCGCCCACAACTGCTTCGCAGCCGCCACATGCGGGAAATTGCCCCCACCGCTCGCCCGGTAGTTGTTCACCGCCAGCACGAACTGCGCCGCCGGATCAATCGCCTTCCCCTCAAAGGAAAGGTTCACGATCCGCGAACCATTCGGCTTCGCGATATCGATGTCATACGTCACACCCGACACCACGTCATAATTGTAATCCGGCGTATTGGCCGCATTCGTCAACTTCGCCGTATCCACCGGAGCGCCCGCGGCCGTCTGCACGTAATACCGCGCCGAGAACTCCAGATAGTCCTTGATCTGCGCGCCCGTCAGCAACCGCGCCTCAAGCGTGTTCTCGAACGTGTACAGACCCGCCGCATCCTTGATCGTCACATCACCCGCCGGAATCCGCGCCGTACGCGAGAAGCACGCCGCCTGCGACAACACCGGCAACGTGGCATACTCGCCACCCGCCAGGGCCGCCTTCACCGTCTCCGCCTGGATGACATTGATCAGATCGATGATCGGCTCGTCCTTCCACGCCGCCTCGGCCGACGTCATCTCCGAAGCCGACGTACCGATCACCTGGTTGACGTACGCCACCACCTTCTTGTGCTCGTCCGCCAACAGCTTGGTGATCTTCCGGTCCTCCGCCACCGTGTTGGAGTTCAGCACCTGGGAACCAGCCTTCTCGACCACCCAGCGCCCCTTCTCCCACACCAGATCGAAGTCGAACAACGTCAGCCGCTGCCCCCACTTCAACGGCTCCGACAGCACGACCTTCTTACCGGTCTGCTTGTTCTCGACGAAGTACTCGGGAATCTCCGAATGCGCATGACCCACCAGAATCGCGTCGATCCCCGGCACCTGCTCCGCCACCAGACCCGCCGCGTTCTCCACATACGGAATCTGATCCCCGTACGACGACGTCCCACTGCTCCCGGAGTGCGCCGACACGATCACCACGTCCGCACCCATCGAACGAAGCCGCGGCACATACTTCGCCGCCTGCTCCTCAAGACCCGGGAACACCATCTTCCCGCTCACGTTCGCCTTGTCCCAGATCGCGATCCCCGGATTCGTCAGACCCAGAATCGCCACCTTCACATCCCGGCCGTGCGGCGTACGCAGCTTCTTGATCACATACGGAGCGAACGCCGGCCGCAACGTCTTCGCGTCCAGCGCGTTCGCCCCCAGCAGCGGGAAATCACACTGCTCCTCGAACTTCCGCAGCACCGGAATGCCGTAGTTGAACTCGTGGTTGCCCAGCGCCGCCGCGTCATAACCGATCGCGTTCATCGCCTGTGCCATCGGATGCACCGGACCGTGCTTCGCGGTGATCGGATCGACCTTCGCGTAGTAGTACGACAACTGCGTGCCCTGGATCGTGTCACCCGCATCGATCATCAGGGTGTTGCCGCGGCCCTTCTCCCGGCGCACCTGCTCCACCAGTGTCGAGATCTTCGCCAGGCCGACGTCGTTGTGGTCCTTGTCGTCGAACTCCTTGTCGGTGAAGTAGTCCCAGTTGAACGCGTTCCCGTGTAGATCCGTCGTCCCCATCACGGTGAACGAGTACCGCTTCGGCGGACGCCCGTGCCCCCGGCCATGCGCCTCGGCCGGCACCGCGGTACCGCCCGCGATCGCCACGCCGGCACCGGCCGCGGCCGATGTGCCCAGGAACGTCCTTCGGTTCAGCGGCATCTCGTCTCCCACATCTCTGTTCTCTCCGTGCACAGTTCTGTCCGTACACAACGCGCGTAGACCCCACGCACGCGTGGACAACGCGCGTAGATAATCACCCACGCACCGCCCCCGGCAACACCCCCGACAGGTTTCTATTCGATGACCTCCACACCCCCACCCGGTTGCCACCGCGAACCGGCCAACCCGCGACCCCGCCCCGCAGCCCACTCCACCCACCACCGAACGCTCATCCGAGCACCCCGCCGCACAATTCAACACTTGTCAAAAACCCTTCACCCAAAGGCCGTTGCCCCGTCATACACAGCCAATTAACTACCCGTAGGTAAGGTTTAGGCTCGCCCTATGCGCCGAGCCAAAATCGTTTGCACACTAGGACCCGCCACCGACACATACGACCAGATCAAAGCCCTGGTCGACGCGGGAATGGACATCGCCCGCCTCAACCTCAGCCACGGCACCTACACCGAACACGAAGACCGCTACCACCGCGTACGCAAAGCATCCGACGAAGCCGGCCGCAGCGTCGGCATCCTCGCCGACCTTCAAGGCCCGAAGATCCGCCTCGGACGCTTCCGCGAAGGACCCGTACTCCTTGAACGCGGCGACGACTTCACCATCACCGTCGAACCCATGGAAGGCGACCGCCACACCTGCGGCACCACCTACACCGGCCTCAACGCCGACGTCACCGCAGGCGAACGCATCCTCATCGACGACGGCCGCGTCACCCTCGAAGTCACCGAAGTCGACGGCCCCCGCGTCCACACCACCGTCATCGAAGGCGGCATGGTCTCCGACCACAAAGGCCTCAACCTCCCCGGCGTCGCCGTCTCCGTCCCCGCCCTCTCCGAAAAAGACATCGAAGACCTCCGCTGGGCCCTGCGCACCGGCGCCGACGTCATCGCCCTCTCCTTCGTCCGCAGCGGACGCGACATCGAGGACGTCCACCGCATCATGGACGAGGAAGGCCGCCGCCTCCCCGTCATCGCCAAGGTCGAAAAACCCCAGGCCGTCGACAACATCGACGACATCGTCGCCGCCTTCGACGGCATCATGGTCGCCCGCGGCGACCTCGGCGTCGAAATGCCCCTGGAACAGGTCCCGATCGTCCAGAAGCGCGCCATCAAGCTGGCCAAGCGCAACGCCAAGCCGGTCATCGTCGCCACTCAGATGCTCGACTCGATGATCGACAACTCCCGCCCCACCCGCGCCGAAGCCTCCGACGTCGCCAACGCCGTCATCGACGGCACGGACGCCGTGATGCTCTCCGGCGAGACGAGCGTCGGCAAGTACCCCATCGAAACGGTACGCACGATGTCCCGCATCGTGGAGGCAGCCGAGGAGGACATCCTCGCCAAGGGCCTGCCCCCGCTCACCGACCGCAACAAGCCCCGCACCCAGGGCGGCGCGGTCGCCCGCGCGGCAGCGGAGATGGGCGACTTCCTCGGCGCGAAGTTCCTGGTCGCCTTCACCCAGAGCGGCGACACGGTCAAGCGCCTCTCCCGCTACCGCTCACCCATCCCGCTCCTCGCCTTCACCCCTGACCCGGCCACCCGCTCCCAGCTGAACCTCACGTGGGGCGTGGAGACGTTCCTGGGGCCGCACGTGGACTCGACGGACGCGATGGTGGCGCAGGTGGACGAGGAGCTGCTGAAGATCGGCCGCTGCCAGAAGGGCGACGTGGTCGTCATCACGGCAGGCTCCCCGCCGGGCGTCGCGGGCTCGACGAACCTGGTGCGCGTGCACCACATCGGCGAGGACGACAGCCCGAAGTAGGGGGCTGGCTCAGTATTTCGGCCCGACGTGTGCATCCATGAGGGCTACGGATGCCCGTCGGGCGACGGAGATGTTCTTGCCGTTGGTGCGCTTCCACTCGACTCCTACCTGGTCGAGTGTGGTGGTGAAGAGTCCCAGGATGTCGGCGGACAGGTTGGTGAAGAAGTAGCGGGGGTACTCGTACCGTCGTTGTTCGCCGCCGACGAGGCGTGTGGTCCAGTTGATGATCCGGCAGCCGTCGGAGTGGATGAGGCCTCGGACGAACTCCCAAGGGTGCGCATCCACGATGATCTGCTGCCAGTCGGCGAGAGTGATCCTGCGGTCGTGCTTCTTGCCGGGGCCGTGCTGAGGGAAGAGGCAAGGCCAGTGCTTGCTGGAGCTTGTGACGTACTGGCAGCCAGGGCTTGATACGCGGCAGACCTTGTTGGCCGGTCGCACAGTCTGTACGGCTTCTACGCAAGCTTCAATGAGGCCCGGCCAGGCGTCGGCGCACGCAATGCGGAGGGAGTACACGCCGCGCTTGTTCGCACTGATGCAGCCGTCACCGAGGTAGAGGCCAAGTAGGTACGAGTATGCGGCGGGGGCGTCGGGTGGCTTTGGGGTATCTCCGCACCGAGGGCATTCGGAGCCACGGTTGTATCCGAGGGGCTCTATTCGTTCGAGCCAGGAACGGATGGCGGCTCGGGAAATGCCGGTTTGCGTGCTTACGGTGTTCTGGCTGAGGCCCTGATCGAGGAGGGACAGCGCGTGCTTACGCGTTTCAAGGTCGTACACACGACTGAGCCTGGGAGGATCAGCTGGCTCATGGGGAGAAACGAGAATGCAGTCACACGATCATGTGAATCTTTAGCGTTTCCCTGTGACCTTGGAATCGAAGGAAAAGTGCCCCGAGTCGGACTCGAACCGACACTGTATGGGTTTTGAATCCATTGCCTGCTGCCAATTGGGCTACCGGGGCTAGCGGAATTGAAGGTTTCCCTCGACCCGCTGCGCGACCACCATACCGCAGCTGGGTAGGCTCAAGGGAGCAGTACCTGCCCTGAACCAAGGAGCCCCGTGACCACCCCCGAGTCGCCCCAGCCCGTCGCCGACGACGACAAGTCGCACGTCCCGCCGCTGACGACCCGCGTCGTCATCGCCGAGGACGAGGCGCTCATCCGCCTCGACCTCAAAGAGATGCTCGAAGAAGAGGGGTACTCGGTCGTCGGTGAGGCCGGAGACGGGCAGCAGGCCGTCGAGCTGGCCCGGGAGCACAAGCCGGACCTGGTCATCCTCGATGTGAAGATGCCGGTCCTCGACGGCATCTCCGCCGCCGAGAAGATCGCCGAGGAGTCCATCGCGCCCGTCCTGATGCTCACCGCGTTCTCGCAGCGCGACCTCGTGGAGCGGGCCCGGGACGCCGGGGCGATGGCGTACCTCGTGAAGCCGTTCAGCAAGAGCGACGTGGTGCCCGCCATCGAGATGGCGGTGTCGCGGTTCGCGGAGCTGAAGGCGCTGGAGGGCGAGGTCGCGGACCTGTCGCAGCGGCTGGAGACCCGGAAGCTCGTGGACCGGGCGAAGAGCATCCTTCAGACGGACTACGGGCTCTCGGAGCCGGCCGCGTTCCGGTGGATCCAGAAGACGTCGATGGACCGGCGGCTGTCGATGCAGCAGCTGGCGGAGGCGTTGATCGAGGACGCCGAGGAGAAGAAGCGCGCGGCCGAGTAGCCGTACTCGCACGCGTACGTGAAGAAGGCCCGCGCCCCGGATCTGCTCCGGGGCGCGGGCCTTCTTCGTACGGACGTCAGTCCTCGCCGAGGTACGCCTTGCGGACGGACTCGTCGTGGAGGAGGTCCGCTCCGGTGCCGGAGAGGACGATCTTGCCGATCTCCATGACGTGGCCCTGGTCCGCGAGGGAGAGGGCGGCCTGGGCGTTCTGCTCGACGAGCAGGATCGTGGTGCCCGAGGCCTTGAGCTCGACGATCGTTTCCATGATCTTCTGCATCATGATCGGGGAGAGGCCCATGGAGGGCTCGTCGAGCATGAGCAGTTTGGGCTGGGACATGAGGGCGCGTCCCATGGCGAGCATCTGCTGCTCGCCGCCCGAGAGGGTTCCGGCGGCCTGCTTCCGGCGTTCCCCGAGGATGGGGAAGAGGTCGTAGGCGCGCTGGACGTCCTTCTCGATGCCGGCCTTGTCGTTGCGGAGGTAGGCGCCGAGGAGGAGGTTCTCGGTGATCGTCAGCCGGGGGAAGATGTGGCGGCCCTCGGGGGAGTGGGCGAGGCCCAGGGAGACGATCTTGTGTGCGGGGATGTTGGCGAGTGGCTTGCCCTCGAAGAGGATGCGTCCGCCGATGGGCTTGAGCAGTCCGGAGAGGGTGCGCAGGGTGGTGGTCTTGCCGGCGCCGTTGGTGCCGATGAGGGTGACCACCTGGCCGGCGTCCACGCTGAAGGAGATGCCTTTGACGGCTTCGATCTTGCCGTAGGCGACGCGGAGGTCCTCGACCTCGAGCAGTGCGGTCATCGGGTGTCCTCCTCCTCGGTGGTGGGTGCTGCGGCTTCTGCTTCGGCCACTGCTTCCGCTGCTTCGACCTCGGCGACCTCTTCGGCGCCGGGGGCGCCTTCGAAGGGGGTGCCGAGGTAGGCGGCGATGACGCGTTCGTCGCTCTGGACGACTTCGGCGGTGCCTTCGACGAGTTTCTCGCCCTGGACGAGGCAGGCGACGCGGTCGCTGAGGTTGAAGATGAAGCGCATGTCGTGCTCGATGACGAGGACGGCGATGCCCTGGTCCCGGATGGCGAAGATGAGTTCTTCGGTGACGCGGGTTTCCTGGGGGTTCATGCCGGCGGTGGGCTCGTCCAGGAGGAGGAGGCCGGGGTCGCTGGCGAGTGCGCGGGCGATCTCCAGCTTGCGCTGGTCTCCGTAGGGGAGGTTGCGCGCGAGGTGGTCGGCCTTGTCCTGGAGGCCGATGAACTCCAGGAGCTCCATGGCGCGTTCGTGGCTGGCCTGTTCGGCCTTGGTGAAGCCGGGGAGGCGCAGGAGTGCGGACCAGAGGCCTTCTTTGGTCCTGGTGTGGCGTCCGACGAGGACGTTCTCCAGGACGGTCATGTTGGCGAAGAGCCTGATGTTCTGGAAGGTGCGGGCGATGCCTGCCTTGGTGACGAGGTGGGGCTTGGGCGGCAGGACGGTGCCCTTGTAGCTGACCTTGCCCTCGGTGGGGACGTAGAGGCCGGTGAGGCAGTTGAAGAAGGTGGTTTTGCCGGCGCCGTTGGGGCCGATGAGTCCGACGATTTCGCCCGCGTTGACGGTGAGGTCGACGTTGCGTACGGCGGTGAGTCCGCCGAAGCGCATGGTGACGCCGCTGGCGTCGAGGACGGTCGTCGTGGTGTTCGTGGTGGTGGTCATGGTGTTCACGCCCCCGCCTTGGTGATGCCGGCGTCGGCTTCTTCGGGCTGCCGTGGTTCGGGTACGAGAACGGGTTCGTCGTTCTCGTGGAACTCGAGTTGCTTCCGCCGGTCGGCGACCAGGCCTTCGGGCCGGAAGCGCATCAGAAGGATGAGCGCGACGCCGAAGAGGAAGAGCTGGTAGTCCTGCATGAACTGCAGCTTGGCCGGGATGAGGTAGAGCAGTGCGGCGCCGACGAAGGGTCCGCTGAGGGTTCCCATGCCACCGAGGATGACGGCGGCGAGGAGGAACGCGGAGTTCGGGGGTACGGAGCCGGCGAACTGGTACTGCTCGGGCGTCACCGTGTAGTTGACGTGCGACTGGACGGTGCCGGCGAGTCCGGCGAGGGTGGCGCCGAGGGCGAAGGCGAGCAGCTTGAGCCGGAAGGCGTTGATGCCCATGGCGGTGGCTGCGGTCTCGTCCTCGCGGATGGCGACCCATGCGCGGCCGATGCGGGAGTCGCCGGAGCGGCGGAAGACCAGGACGACGACGGCGGTGACGACGAGCATCAGCAGGTAGTAGTTGGCCGGCCTGCTGAGGGTGAAGGGGCCGATGTCGTGGCTGAGTCCGAAGTCGATCCCGAAGAGGTTGAGGTCGGGGATGCTCGGGATGCCCTGGGAGCCGTTGGTGAGGTCGGGGCCGCTGTTGCCGTTGAGGTTGTTGACGGTGACGCGGAAGATCTCTCCGAAGCCCAGGGTGACGATGGCGAGGTAGTCGCCGCGCAGTCGCAGGGTCGGGGCGCCGATGAGGACGCCGAAGATCAGGGAGACGGCGGCTCCGGTGAGGACGGCGGCCCAGAACGGGAACTGGACGCCGATGGCGGAGAGCGGTGCGCCGGAGACGAGGGCGGCGGTGTAGGCGCCGACGCCGAGGAAGGCGACGTAGCCGAGGTCGAGGAGGCCGGCGAGGCCGACGACGACGTTGAGGCCGAGTGCGACGGTGGCGAAGATGAGGATGTTGGCGCCGATGAGGGCGTATTCCGCGGTGTCCTGGGTGAAGGGGAAGCAGAAGGCTGCGACCAGGGCTGCGGTGAGGGTGACGTTGCGGTGCTTCGTGGTCAGCGCGGTGATGCGGGCGATGAGGCCGGCCCGCGTCAGTGCGGTGAAGGTGAAGCCCGCGGTGATGAGGAAGCCGATGAACTGTTCGGATTCCTCGGTGGGGATGTCGATCCCGTAGGTGAAGAAGTACAGCGCGGCGCCGAAGGAGGCGGCGATGATGAGGATTTCGGCCCAGCCGGGGAGGGCTTTGGCGCGGCCGACGGAGGGTGCGGCGAGGCTGTTGCGGAAGCGCTGCCAGGCGTTGGCCGGGGTGCCGGTGGTGGGGAGTGGTTCGTCGCTGGGGAGTCCGAGGGCGGCGATGAAGGCGAGGAGTGCGCCGATGCCGCTGACCCAGGCTCCGGGTTCGAGGTTGACCACGCCGCCGAGTTCGTAGGCGATGGCACCGATGGTGTAGCCGGTGGTGCCGAGGGTGGCGAGGGCGAGGAGGCGTACGGGGCTGTTGGTGCCGCCGGGGGTGAGCCAGCGGAGGCCTCGGATGCCGTATCCGCAGAGGGTGAAGAGGAGGGTGAGGATGGCGGCGGTGAGGGTGAGGATCTGGAGGCCGCCGGGGTAGCCGGTGACGGTGAGGTCGCCGGGGAATTCGGAGGTCCAGGTCCAGGGGAGGAACGTGCCGGCGAGTGCGACGGCCGCGCCCGTGGCGGTGGCGATCCTGGCGATCGGCGTGGGCAGCGGGATGAGTGCTTTCTGGGTGGTCATCCGTATCACGCCCGATCCGCGACGCGTTCGCCGAGCAGGCCCTGGGGCCGGAGCAGCAGGACGACGATGAGGAGGACGAAGGCCCACACGTCCTTCCAGGCGCCGCCGCCGAAGAGGTCCATGCCGGGTACGTCGCTCATGTAGCCGGTGGCGAGGGATTCGGCGACGCCGAGTACGACTCCGCCGAGCATGGCGCCGTAGATGTTGCCGATGCCGCCGAGTACGGCTGCGGTGAAGGCTTTCAGGCCCATGATGAAGCCCATTTTGAAGCCGATCTGGCCGTTCTTGAGCCCGTAGGCGACGGCGGCGACGGCGGCGAACGCGGCACCGATGGCGAAGGCCATGACGATGATGCGGTCGGTGTTGATGCCCATGAGCTTGGCGGTGTCGGGGTCCTGGGAGGTGGCTTGCATGCCGCGGCCGGAGCGGGTCTTGGAGACGAAGAGGCCGAGGGCGATCATGCAGATGGGTGCGGCGATGAGGACGAAGAGGTCACCGCGCTGGATGTGGGCGCCGAAGAGGTCGAACGCCTCACCCTTGAACTGGGGGAAGGGCCGGTCCTTGGTGGCGTTGGGGTACCACTTCCAGATCGCCTGCTGGAGTGCGAGGGAGAGTCCGATCGCGGTGATCAGCGGGGCGAGCCTGGGGGCGGTGCGCAGGGGCCGGTACGCGAAGCGTTCGGCTGCGACGCTGATGGCGACGGAGCATATGACGCCGCCGATGATCATGAGTGGGACGATTGCGAGGAGGTTGGAGCCGGCCGGCATCCAGAGGTACACGGTGAGAGCTCCGAAGCCTCCGATCATGAAGATCTCGCCGTGGGCGAAGTTGATGAGCTGGATGATTCCGTAGACCATCGTGTAGCCGATCGCGATGAGTCCGTACATCGCGCCGAGGATGAGTCCATTGGCCAGCTGTTGCGGCAGTTCGTGCACCGCAGGGCCTCCGTGGAGTGGTTCGGATATGGCACCGCGCGGGAGCGCTCGTAGCGCTCCCGCGCGGTCTGGTGTCAGTCAGGGAGTGACCGGGAGCTTGTTACGGCTTGTAGGCCTCGCTGAGCTTGGAGACCCACTTGCCGCCGTCGACCTGGTAGGCGGTCATCATGGTGTTGGTGGTGTCGCCGTACTCGTCGAAGGAGACGGGGCCGGTGACGCCTTCGAAGCTGACCTTGCTCACGGCTTCGAGGACCTTGGCGCGGGCGTCGTCGGGGAGCTTGCCGTCGTTGGCTGCGACGACGGCCTTGACGGCCTCGATGATGGCCCAGGTGGCGTCGTAGGTGCCGCCGCCGTAGGCCTCGTAGGCGTCCTTGTATCCGGCGGTCTTGTAGTTCGCGATGAAGGTCTTGGCGGATTCCAGCTCTTCGACGGGCTTGCCGACGGAGGTGGCGATGTCGCCCTGGGCCTTCTTGTTGAGCTTGATGAAGTCGGCGCTGTACATGCCGTCGCCGCCCATGAGGGGGATCTGGACGCTGTCCTTGAGCTGCTGGCTCAGGGGCGCGCCGGCGGGGTACTCGCCGCCGTAGTAGACGGCCTTGGCGCCGGACTTCTTGACCTTGGTGACGACGGCGTTGAAGTCGCGGTCGTCGGGGTTCACGTGGTCGGATCCGGCGATCTTGCCGCCGAGGCCGGTGAACGTGGCCTTGAAGGAGGCTGCGAGACCGGCGCCGTAGGGCTTCTGGTCGTCGATGAGGTAGACCTGCTTGATCTTCGCGTTGTTGTACAGGTACTTCGCGGCGAAGGCGCCCTGGATCTGGTCCGTGGTGGCGGTGCGGAAGTAGGTCTTGAAGGGGCGCTTCTTGTCGCCGGTCTTCCAGTTGTCGCCCTGGGTCAGCTCGGTGCCCGTGTTGGCGGGGGAGATCTGGGTGAGGCCGGCGTCGTTGAGCGGCTTC
Organism: Streptomyces sp. OR43; assembly: GCF_008042275.1. GTDB lineage: Bacteria > Actinomycetota > Actinomycetes > Streptomycetales > Streptomycetaceae > Streptomyces. The sequence goes on from NZ_RDBK01000008.1 coordinate 25,739, forward strand.
TGCATCGACTGGGAGACGCCGGAGTTCAGGGGGCCGACAACGCCGAGGACCTTTTTGTTGTCGATGAACTTGGTGGCGTTCTGCTGGCCGACGGAGGGCTGGGCCTGGTCGTCGAGGGGCTGGACCTCGAAGGTGATGCCCGGGACCGTCTTGTCCTTGTTCGCCGTTTTGGCGGCGAGGTCGGCGGAGTTCTTGATGCCGAGGCCGAGGGCGGAGAGGTCGCCGGTCAGCGGGGCGTCGACGCCGATGACGACGGTCTGGTTGCCGCTGCTCTCGCTGCCCTTCTTGTCGTCGTCGCGCGACCCGCAGGCGGTGAGTGTCAGTGCTCCTGTGGTGAGCACTGTGGTGAGGATGAGCAAAGAACGGTGTCGCACGAAAAGTCCTTTCCCTGGCGCGGCCTCCTCTGCTTGAGGTGCCGTGTCGTTCGCCGGGCCGTACTGGTTGGTACAGGGCCGTGCTGCAGACGCGCCCGGCGGCGCGGTGACTGGCGGTGACTCTAAGGGCAGGGGTGGGGGTCGGGGATGGGGGTGGAGCAGGATGTGACTGTCTTGTTATGCCCTTGAGCAAGGCTTGAGGTGGCTGTGTGGACATGTACGGCTTTTTACCGGACGGTGAAATGACCGCATGGTGAGAACGCGCAGCTCTGTTAAGGGGCTTGAGGCGATCTTGGTGCTGTCGCGTGGTGGGGGTGTGTGGCGGCGCGGGTGGGCGCGCCTGAGTGCCCGGTGCCTGCGGGGCCGGGTTCGTTGGGTGGCGTCGGGCGGCTGCACATTGCGGGTTTGTTACGCAGTGTTACATCCGGGGTGGTGTGGTCGACGCGGTGTGGTGGGTGTGCAGGCTGGTGGTGGCAGCTGAGTGGGCCATGGAACGGGTCGGGTGGTCAAGGGTGTTGGCCGCGGCTGTTGTGCAAGTTCTGTGTGTGGGGCGGTGGTTGTGCCCGGGTATGGCACTGCCCGGCCGGATTCGGGATCCGGCCGGGCAGGGGTGGTGCGGGGTGGTGGGGGGTCAGGAGGGTTCGGTCCTGGGGAGGTCGCGCAGGAGGCAGGTGAGGCGGGCGGTGCAGACCCGCTTGTCCTGTTCGTCGGTGATGACGATTTCGTACGTGGCGGTGGTGCGGCCGCGGTGTACGGGGGTGGCGGTGCCGGTGACGAGGCCGCTTCGTACCCCTCGGTGATGGGTGCAGTTCAGGTCGACGCCGACGGCGATCTTGGTGGCGCCGCCGTGGAGCATGGAGCCGATGGATCCGAGGGTCTCGGCGAGGACGGCGGAGGCGCCGCCGTGCAGGAGTCCGTAGGGCTGGGTGTTGCCTTCGACGGGCATGGTGGCGACGACCCGGTCCGCGGAGGCTTCGAGGATCGTGACGCCCATGCGTTCGCCGAGGTGGCCTGCGGAGAAGAGCGCGGGCAGGTCGACGCCGAGGGCGGCGTACTCGTCGATGATCTCCTGGGGGAACTGGGGTGTGGTGTGCTCGCCCATGGGTCCGGCTCCGATCGTCTGCGGTGGTTCGCTGCTGTGTGCACGTTCTTGTGTGCACTGTTCTTATCAGACGACTGAGCGGGCGCTTAGTGCGCCCGTTCCCGGGGGGTGTCAGCGGGCGTTCTCGAAGCGCACCACGACGGACTTGCTGGCGGGGGTGTTGCTGGTGTCGGCGGTGGAGTCCAGGGGGACCAGCACGTTGGTCTCGGGGTAGTACGCGGCGGCGCAGCCGCGGGCGGTGGGGTAGTGGACGACGCGGAAGCCGGGGGCGCGTCGTTCGGTGCCGTCCTTCCACTCGCTGACGAGGTCGGTGTAGGTGCCGTCGGTGAGGCCGAGGGCGGTGGCGTCGTCGGGGTTGACGAGGACGACGCGGCGGCCGCCCTTGATGCCGCGGTAGCGGTCGTCGAGGCCGTAGATGGTGGTGTTGTACTGGTCGTGGGAGCGCAGGGTCTGCAACAGCAGGCGGCCTTCGGGGAGTTCGGGGTACTCGACGGGAGCGGCGGTGAAGTTGGCCTTGCCGGTGGCGGTGGGGAAGC
>NZ_RDBK01000008.1:27850-79856 GCF_008042275.1 Streptomyces sp. OR43
GGTTGAAGTTCTCGAAGCCGGGGACGACGCGGGAGATGCGGTCGCGGATCGTGGCGTAGTCCTTCTCGAACTCTTCCCAGGGGGTGGTGGAGGAGGGGCCGAGTACGGCGCGGGCGAGGCGGGCGACGATGGCGGGCTCGGAGAGCAGGTGGGGGCTTGCGGGGGTGAGGTTGCCGCGGGAGGCGTGCACCATGCTCATCGAGTCCTCGACGGTGACGAACTGCTTGCCGCCGGCCTGGATGTCCTTGTCGGTGCGGCCGAGGGTGGGCAGGATCAGGGCCCGGGTGCCGGTGACGGTGTGGGAGCGGTTGAGTTTGGTGGAGACGTGGACGGTGAGGCGTGCGGTGCGCATCGCGGCCTCGGTGACGTCGGTGTCGGGGGAGGCGGAGACGAAGTTGCCGCCCATGGCGAAGAAGACCTTGGCGTCGCCGTCGCGCAGGGCGCGGATGGAGCGGACGACGTCGTAGCCGTGGTGGCGCGGTGAGGTGATGGAGAATTCCTTGTCGAGGGCGTCGAGGAACGCTGTCGACGGACGCTCGAAGATGCCCATGGTGCGGTCGCCCTGGACGTTGGAGTGGCCGCGTACGGGGCAGACTCCGGCGCCGGGCCGGCCGATGTTGCCGCGCAGCAGAAGGAAGTTGACGACTTCGCGGATGGTCGGCACGGAGTGCTTGTGCTGGGTGAGGCCCATGGCCCAGCACACGATGGTGCGCTGGGACGCGAGGACCATGGCGAGGGCCTCTTCGATGGCGGAGCGCTCCAGGCCGGTGGCGGCGAGGGTCTGTTCCCAGTCGGCTTCCGCGGCCGCGGCGGCGAACTCCTCGTAGCCGTGGGTGTGTGCGGCCACGAAGGTCTCGTCGACGGCGCCCTCGGTCGCGAGGATCATCTTGTTGAGGAGCCGGAAGAGGGCCTGGTCGCCGCCGATGCGGATCTGGAGGAAGAGGTCGTTGAGGGCCGCGCCCTTGATCATGCCGAGCGGGGTCTGCGGGTTCTTGAAGCGTTCGAGTCCGGCCTCGGGGAGCGGGTTCACCGAAATGATCTTCGCTCCGGCGGACTTGGCCTTCTCCAGGGCGGAGAGCATCCGGGGGTGGTTGGTGCCGGGGTTCTGTCCGGCGACGATGATCAGGTCGGCGTGGTGGAGGTCCTCCAGGGAGACGGATCCCTTGCCGACGCCGATCGTCTCGGTGAGGGCCGAGCCGGAGGACTCGTGGCACATGTTGGAGCAGTCCGGCAGGTTGTTGGTGCCGAACTCGCGGGCGAACAGCTGGAGGAGGAACGCGGCCTCGTTGCTGGTGCGTCCGGAGGTGTAGAAGAGCGCTTCGTCGGGGGAGGCGAGTGCGCCGAGCTCCTCGGCGATGACGGCGAAGGCGCGTTCCCAGGTCACGGCCTCGTACCGGTCGGCGCCCTCGGGCAGATACATAGGTTGCGTGATGCGTCCCTGCTGGCCGAGCCAGTAGCCGCTGCGGGTGGCGAGGTCGGCGAGGGGGTGGGCGGCGAAGAAGTCCGGGGTGACGCGGCGCAGGGTCGCTTCCTCGGCGACGGCTTTGGCGCCGTTCTCGCAGAATTCGGCGGTGTGCCGCTTGTCGCCCTCGGGCCAGGCGCATCCCGGGCAGTCGAAGCCGTCCTTCTGGTTGACCTTGAGGAGGGTCTGCGCGGTGCGGCGGACGCCCATCTGCTGCTGGGCGATGCGCAGGCTGTGGGCGACGGCGGGCAGCCCGGCGGCGGCGTGCGGGGCCGGTTCGATCCGGGGTGCGTCCTGGACCGGGTCTCCTGCGGGCGGCTTGGTGGCCATCGTGCTCCCCTTCGAGCCTGCCGCGGACCTCGCGTGGTCCGCGGCGCGTGTTTCCGTCTCCTCCGATCCTGGCACGCGGGGCGGGCGGGCCGCCCGGTGAGCGGCCGCCGGGCACCGGCGGGCGGTGGCCGGTCCGGATTGTCAGTGGTACGTGGCAGGATCGGGGTGTGGCTGAGACGGCATCGAAGAAGACGGCAGACAACCGACCGCGCCTGCTCCTGATGGACGGGCACTCCCTGGCGTACCGGGCGTTCTTTGCGCTGCCTGCGGAGAATTTCACGACGGGGGCGGGGCAGCCGACGAACGCGGTGTACGGCTTCGCGTCGATGCTCGCGAACACGTTGCGTGACGAGGCGCCGACGCATTTCGCGGTGGCGTTCGACGTGTCGCGCAAGACGTGGCGCTCGCAGGAGTTCCCCGAGTACAAGGCGAACCGTTCGAAGACGCCGGACGAGTTCAAGGGTCAGGTCGAGCTGATCGGTGAGCTGCTGGACGCGATGCACGCGGACCGTTTCGCGATCGACGGCTTCGAGGCGGACGATGTCATCGCCACGCTGGCCACGCAGGCGGAGGCGGCCGGGTTCGAGGTGCTGATCGTCACCGGTGACCGTGACTCCTTCCAGCTGATCACGGACAACGTGACGGTGCTGTACCCGACCAAGGGCGTGTCGGAGCTGACGCGGTTCACGCCGGAGAAGGTCGAGGAGAAGTACGGGCTCACCCCGCAGCAGTACCCGGACTTCGCGGCGCTGCGCGGTGACCCGTCGGACAACCTTCCGGGTATCCCTGGGGTGGGTGAGAAGACGGCCGCGAAGTGGATCAACCAGTTCGGTTCGTTCGACGAGCTGGTGGCGCGGGCCGAGGAGGTCAAGGGGAAGGCCGGGCAGAATTTCCGCGACCACCTGGACGCGGTGCGGCTGAACCGTCGGCTGACCGAGATGGTCCGCGATGTGGAGCTGCCGAAGACCCCGTCCGATCTGGAGCGTGCTCCGTACGACCGCACGGCGGTCACCGGGGTGCTCGACGTGCTGGAGATCCGTAACCCGAGCCTGCGTGAGCGGCTGCTGGCGGTGGACCCGGGCAAGGCCGAGGACGAGGCTCCGGCGCCGGCCGCGGGCGTCGAGCTGGACGGTGCGGTGCTGGGCGCGGGCGAGCTCGCTCCGTGGCTGGCGGAGCACGGTGCGCAGCCGCTCGGTGTCGCCACGGTCGACACCTGGGCGCTCGGCAGTGGCACGGTCACCGAGATCGCGCTCGCCGCGGCGGGCGGGGCGGCGGCCTGGTTCGACCCGGCGCTGCTCGACGCGGCCGACGAGCAGGCGTTCGCGGCGTGGATCGCGGACGCGGACCGGCCGAAGGTCATGCACAACGCGAAGAGCGTGATGCGGGTCTTCCCGGAGCACGGCTGGCGGACCGAGGGCGTCTCGATGGACACGGCGCTCGCCGCGTACCTGGTCAAGCCGGGCCGTCGCTCGTTCGCGCTGGACGCGCTGGCCGTGGAGTACCTGGGCCGCGAGCTCGCTCCGGCGGCGGCGTCGGACGGGCAGCTGGCGTTCGGTGCGGACGACCGGGCCGAGGCGGACGCGCTGATGGCCCAGGCCCGTGCGGTCCTGGACCTCGGTGACGCGTTCACGGCACGGCTGAAGGAGGTCGGCGCGGCCGGGCTGCTGCACGACATGGAGCTGCCGACGTCGATCCTGCTGGCCCGTCTGGAGCGGCACGGCATCGCGGCGGACCGGGCTCATCTGGAGGGCATGGAGCAGCAGTTCGCGGGCGCCGTGCAGCAGGCGGTGAAGGAGGCGCACGCGGCGGTGGGCCGTGAGTTCAACCTCGGTTCGCCCAAGCAGCTCCAGGAGGTCCTCTTCGGCGAGCTGGGCCTGCCGAAGACGAAGAAGACGAAGACCGGGTTCACGACGGACGCGGACGCGCTGGCGTGGCTGGCCGCGCAGACCGAGCACGAGCTGCCGGTCATCATGCTGCGCCACCGTGAGCAGGCGAAGCTGCGGGTGACGGTCGAGGGCCTGGTGAAGACGATCGCGGCGGACGGCCGTATCCACACCACGTTCAATCAGACCGTGGCGGCGACCGGCCGGCTGTCGTCCACCGACCCCAATCTGCAGAACATCCCCGTCCGGACGGACGAGGGCCGGGCCATTCGGCGCGGCTTCGTCGTCGGCGAGGGTTTCGAGACGCTGATGACGGCGGACTACAGCCAGATCGAACTGCGCGTGATGGCGCACCTGTCCGAGGACGCGGGCCTGATCGAGGCGTTCACGTCGGGTGAGGACCTGCACACGACGGTCGCCTCGCAGGTCTTCGGCGTCGACAAGTCCGCGGTCGACCCGGAGATGCGGCGCAAGATCAAGGCCATGAGCTACGGACTGGCGTACGGGCTGTCCGCGTTCGGCCTGTCCCAGCAGCTGAACATCGAGGCGGGCGAGGCCCGGGGCCTGATGGACACCTACTTCGAGCGGTTCGGCGGGGTCCGCGACTATCTGCACCGGGTGGTGGAGGAGGCGCGGGCCACCGGCTACACGGAGACGATTTTCGGCCGCCGCCGCTATTTGCCGGACCTCAACAGCGACAACCGCCAGCGCCGCGAGACGGCCGAGCGGATGGCGCTCAACGCACCGATCCAGGGCACGGCCGCGGACATCGTCAAGGTCGCCATGCTCCACGTCGACCGGGCGCTGACCGAGGCGAAGCTGACGTCACGGATGCTGCTCCAGGTCCATGACGAAATCGTGCTGGAGATCGCCACGGGCGAGCGGGAGCAGGTGGAGAAGATCCTGCGCCACGAGATGGCGACGGCGGTCCAACTGCGGGCGCCGCTGGACGTGTCGGTCGGGGTCGGCACCGACTGGGAGTCCGCCGCGCACTGACGCGGGCCCCGGGGCGGGGCGTTCTCAGTCGCCGGTCCGGCTCGTGTCCCGGGCCGGACCGGCGACGAGGCCCGCCGGGGTGCCCCGGGCCCGGAGCCGCATCCACACGCCGTACAGCACGAGCCCGACGGCGAGCCCGGCGCCCGCGCCGAAGCAGGCGGTCGGAATGATGTCGAGCGGTGTGTCGACGTGCCCGAAGTGTGCGTACCAGCGCGCGCAGCGGTGCACGGTGCCCAGCAGTACGCACAGTCCGAGCAACGACGCTGCCCGCATCCGTGCCCGGTGGTCGAGGACCGGTACGGACGCCGGCGCCGGCCGGGCCCCGGCCCGGCGCAGCCCCGACACGGTGAACCACGCCAGCACCGTCAGCGCCAGGGCCGAACTGCCGTACTGCACCAGCTGGAACACCGGGTAGTCGCCCGCGTTCCGGCCGAGCACGGGTACCAGCCGCACGCCCCACCGGTCGTGGTGGGTGAAGGCGTCCCAGGTGACGTGCGTGGCGGCTCCGATGACGGCCGACACGACGAACCAGCCACCGCCCCGAAGGCCCCGCAGCCCTCGTCCGGGCGGGCGCCGGGCCCCGCGGACCCAGGCGTGCACGCGCCCCTGCCAGGGCGTCGGCAGCAGCGCCACGAGGGGTTCGSGCAGCAGCAGCCACAGCGCCACGGTCGCCGCGGTGATCAGGACGTCCACCGTGAGCACACCCCACCACGCGTGGGTGACCTGCCCGAACTCCATGGCGCCGGGGATCGCCGTGTCCGCGTAGTACGTCATGTCGGGGGCGAACGAACCGGCGACGAGTGCCGAGGCCAGGAGCGGTCCGCGCCCTGTTCCGTTGCGGCTGATACCGGGAAGGACAGCTGCGGCGTGGCTGAGCGTGAACGGCATGGGGGAAGTATGCGCGAGCAGCCGGCGCGGGCTTTTCACCGACTGGACAACTTGCGGACCCGAACGTGAGAAACCGGTAAGAAGCGGTCCGGCCGCTGTGTTCGCGCGGCACAAGTTGCCGTAGGGTCGCCTGAGTCCAGGCGCAGGGGAGCGCGGACAGCCGACGAGGGGGAGGGCCCACACGTTATGGCAGCGCAATTCGGTCGCCGACTGCGCAGAGGGGCGACCACGGCTGCCGTGGCCGCGGCCGCTGTGGCAGCGCTTTCCGCCTCGCAGGCCCCCGGCTCGCCCCTGGTGGCGTCCGACGGGGACCAGCCGGCCACCGGTACGGCGGGCTCGACGCCCTCGGGTGACGTTGCCGCGTCCGGCAACTCGCCCTACTTCACGGACCTGCCGCCGCTGAACACGCCCAACAAGCCGGGCACCTCGGTCAATCTGCCCGTGACGGGCAGTGCCGAATCGGGCATTCCGGCCTCGATCCTGGCGGCGTACAAGAAGGCCCAGCAGACCGTCGCGGGTACGGACGCCGCCTGCCGGCTGCCGTGGCAGCTTCTCGCCGCGATCGGCAAGGTCGAGTCGGGCCAGGCCCGCGGCGGCCGGGTCGACGCGCAGGGCACCACGCTCTCCCCGATCCTCGGCCCCGCCCTCAACGGCCAGGGCTTCGCGCTGATCAAGGACACCGACAACGGTGCCTTTGACGGGGACTCGACGCATGACCGGGCGGTCGGCCCGATGCAGTTCATCCCGTCCACCTGGGCGACCTGGGGCCAGGACGGCAACGGCGACGGCCGCAAGGACCCCAACAACATCTACGACGCGGCGCTGGCCGCCGGGCGGTACCTGTGCGCCGGCTCGCGCGATCTGGCACTCGCCGCCGACCTGGACCGGGCGGTCCTGAGCTACAACCACTCCGACGAGTACCTGCGTACCGTCCGGACCTGGTTCGAGTACTACAACCGCGGCACGCACGAGGTGCCGGACGGCACCGGCGTCCTGCCGGTCGAATCCAGTACCGGAACGCACCCGGGCACCGGCCCCGGTACCCATGGCGGCAGCCCGTCCTCCTCTCCGTCCTCCTCCCCGTCGTCCTCGCCCTCCGGTTCGCCGTCGCCCACCCCGACGCCCACGCCGCCGTCGAAGCCGAGCCCGACGCCCTCGGACCCGGGCGGGCCGGGCACGCCCACGACGCCGACCCCGACCCCCGAGCCCACGCCGACCCCGGCCCTGGCCGCCGTGCAGAACGCGGGCACCGGCGAGCTGTCGGCCACGGCGGGCGACGCCTTCGCCGAGCGGATCAAGGTGCTGGCGAAGAGCAACCTCGGCAAGCCGCTCGCCAAGGTCTCCGTGACCTTCACCGTCGTCGGTGACACGGACGCCGCGTTCGACGGCGGCAAGAAGACCGTCACCCTGCCCACCGGGACCGACGGCACGGTCACCGCGCCGGTGCTGAAGGCGGGCGAGAAGACGGGCACGTTCACCGTCCGTGCGACGGCCACCGGCACGTCGCTGCCCGCCGTCACCTACACGGCGGCCGTCACCGCGCGGCAGGCCGACGCCATCGCCAGGACGGGTACCGCGGAGCTGACCGCCGTGGCGGGCCAGACGTTCGCCGACGTCACGGCCCGGGCCACGTTCAAGGGCGCCGCCGCCGCCCGGGTCGCCGTCGCCGCCACCATGATCACGGACGCCGAGAAGCCGGCCGAGAACGACAAGGGCCCGTACTTCACGGATGACGACGGGAACCCGGTCCGCACCTTCGTGTTCACCACGGACGCCGACGGCACGCTCACCCTGCCGAAGATCTACGCCGACGGCGCCGCGGGCACATACAAGCTGCGCCTGACCACCGCGGGCGGCGCCACCGCCGTCATCGAGCTCACGGTCGAGGCCCCCGCAGCCTGACCCACCCGCACCAGGGCCCACCAGAGGCCCGGAACAGCCCCTTGCCCGGCACCCGGCCAAGGGGCTGTTCTACGTGTTCTCATCTCCGGCCCGGGTTGCTACGGTGCCCCAGCCCTGACGACCCATCAGTTCCGAGCTTCCGGGAGGCCGAGCATGCGCGCCCTGATTGCCGCAGCCATCGGACTGGCCGCCGCCCTCGCCCTCGTACTCACCATCAGTGCGATCGGTGCGCCGCCCGGCGAGACCTCGCCCAAACCCCTGCTGACCACGGTCCCGGGCCCGAAGAACTAGCCGTCCGCACCACGGAATGCAGAGGGAGGACACCCCATGCGCCGCCGAGCCAGCCTCGTACTCCTGGCCTTCGCCGTCTTCTTCGCCGCGCTGTCACCGCTGTTGCGCTGGTACGCCTTCCCGCGCCTCGCGAAGATCCCGCCGAACCAGTACCAGGAGACCGTGCTGGAGGCGAAGCCCGCGACTCTCCTCGACTACAGCACCCTGAAGGCCAAGAAGGTCGACAAGATCACCATCGTGCAGACCCTCAAGGGCAACGTGGAGGAGTCCGAGAAGATCGAGCGCAGCGCCGGCCGCGACGTCGTCGTCTGGGACGCCCTGTCCTATGTGCAGGGACCCGACGGCAAGATGGTCTCCAAGATCCCCGAGCGCTACATCTTCGACGCGCACAGCCAGGACCCGGTCCACGCCACGGGCGAAATGGTCGACGGCGACCCGGTGAACCGCGAGGGCATCGAGTTCAAGTGGCCCTTCCTCACCGAGAAGCGCGACTACGAGTACTTCGACGCCCAGACCCGTACGAGCTCGCCCATCCACTACAAGGGCACCCAGGACTTCCGCGGCATGGAGGTCTACTACTTCGAGCAGACCATCCCGTGGACCAAGGTCCCTATGCCGAAGACCATGCCGATCAAGGGCATCACCCCCGCGCAGATCGCCAAGACCGGCATCACCCGCTGGTACACCACCAAGCGGATGTTCTGGGTCGACCCCGTCACCGGGGCGCCGGTCAACGGCGAGGAGGTCCACAAGGAGGAGCTGCGGAACGCGAAGGCGATGGGCATGGCGACGGACACCGTCACCGTGTTCGCCGGGCACGTGAAGATGCGCGAGGACTACATCGTCTCGATCGTCGACCTGGTCAAGTCCCAGCGGGTCCTCGTCCTCCTGCTGACCTCCTACCTGCCCTGGGGCTTCCTCGTCCTGGGCGCCGGGCTGCTGGCCCTGTCGCTGTGGCTGGAGGCGCGCTCGCGGCGGCCGGGCGGGGCGGAGACGGTCGGACGGAAGGAACCGGAACCCGCGCCTACTCCCGCCTGAGCCGCGCCTTCGTGAACCGGGTCGCCTCGACCGTCGTCGGGTCCTCCGGCCACGGATGCCGCGGGTAACGGCCGCGCAGCTCCGCCCGCACCGCCTTGTAGCCCTCCCGCCAGAACGACGCCAGATCCGCCGTCACCGCCGCCGGACGCCCCGCGGGCGAGAGCAGGTGCACCAGCACCGGTACACCCGCCACCCGCGGGGTCTCCTGGAGACCGAACAGCTCCTGGAGCTTCACCGCGAGCACGGGCTGGGCGCCCCCGTACTCCACCCTGATCCGTGAACCGCTCGGCACCTCGATCCGCTCCGGAGCCAGCTCGTCCAGCCGGGCCGCCTCGCCGGTCGCCCAGGGCAGCAGCCTGCGCAGCGCCTGCCCCGCGTCGATCCCGCCCAGGTCCGAACGGCGCCGGGCCCGCGACAGCTCGGGCTCCAGCCACTGCTCGGTACGGCCGAGGAGCGCCTCGTCCGACACCTCGGGCCAGGGCCCGCCCAGCTCTCGGTGGAGGAAGGCCAGCCGCTCCCGCAGCTGCTCCGCGTCCCGGCTCCAGCGCAGCAGCCCGAGGCCCTCCCGCCGCAGCCCCTCCACCAGAGCCTCCCGCACCAGGGCGGGATCCGGCCGCTTCAGCGGGCGCGCCGACAGCTCCACGGCGCCCAGGCGCTCCACCCGGCGGGCCACCACGTCCCGGCCGTCCCAGCGGACCTCCTCGCCCGCGAACCGCAGATGCCCGGCCGCCACCCGGGCCGTGTCCTCGTCGATGACCGCGGCGAGCCGGACCTGCGCCGACGCCGCGTGCGCCGGACGGTCCGCGACCGCGACCGCCAGCCACGGCGCGCTGCGCAGCCGCGAGCCCTCCCGCAGCTCCGCGCCCGTGCCGGACGCCATCAGGAACGTCCCCTCGCCCCGGGCCCGCGCCACCCGCTCGGGAAACGCCAGAGCGGCGACGAGTCCCACGGCGGCGTCGTCCGTGCCCGCACCGCCGGTCCCGGAACCCTTGAGGGAGGACGACAGCCGCCGCACCTCCTGCCGCCAGCGGGCCGCGTAGCCGTCCTTGCCCAGCCGTGCGGTACGCAACGCCGCGGCCAGGTCGTCGCCGTAGTCCCGAGGCGGCTCCTCGCTCAGCAGCGCCACCACCTCCGCGGCCCGCCGCCCGCCGACCTCGGCCGCCCCGTCCAGCAGTGCCCTGGCCAGCCGGGGATGCAGCCCCAGCCGGGACATCCGCACACCCCGGTCCGTCACCCGCCCGTCGGCCTCCACCGCGCCGACCGCCGTCAGCACCTCGCGGGCCGCGCCCATCGCCCCGGCCGGCGGCGGGTCCAGCAGGGCGAGCCCCGCGGCGTCCGGATCGCCCCAGCAGGCCGCCTGGAGGGCGAACGCGGCCAGATCTGCCACCTTGATCTCGGGGGAGGGGAACCGGGCGAGCCGCCCGTCCTCCGCCTGCTCCCAGCAGCGGTAGACCGTCCCGGGAGCCTCCCGCCCGGCCCGGCCCGCCCGCTGGCGGCCCGCCGCCTGCGAGGCCCGTACCGTCGTCAGCGCGCTCAGCCCGCGGGCGTGGTCGGTGCGCGGCTCCCGGGCCAGCCCCGAGTCGACGACGGTACGCACTCCCGGAACGGTCAGCGACGACTCCGCCACCGACGTCGCCAGCACCACCCGCCGCCCGTCGGACGAACCCGCCAGCACCGCGTCCTGCACCGCGGCCGGCGCCCGCCCGTGCACCTGGAGCACCTCCGCGGCCACTCCGGACAGCTGCCCCGCCACCCGGCCGATCTCGCCGACCCCGGGCAGGAAACACAGCACGTCGCCCTCCCGCTCGGCCAGCGCCCGGCGCACCACGGAGGCGACATGCGCCAGCAGCGCCGGATCGACCCGCATCCCGTGCGGCGGCCGCACCGGGCGGACGGGCGGGGCCCACACCACCTCCACCGGGTGCGAGACGCCCTGCGCCTCGATCACCGGGGCGTCGCCGAGCAGCCGGGCCCAGCCCTCGGCGTCGGTGGTCGCGGACGCGGCGACCAGACGCAGGTCGGGGCGGATCGCCTCCCGTACGTCGAGCAGGAACGCGGCCACGGTGTCGGCGTCCAGGTGGCGCTCGTGGCATTCGTCGATGATCACCACGTCGATGCCGGCGAGCTCCTGGTCGCGCTGGAGCCGCTGGAGCAGCACCCCGGTGGTGACGACCTCGACCACGGTGTCCGGGCCCATCACCCGCTCCCCGCGCACGGTGAAGCCGACCCGTTCGCCCGGGCGCTCGCCGAGCAGCCATGCCATCCGCCGGGCCGCGGCCCGGGCGGCGATGCGCCGCGGCTCGGCGACCACGACCCGGCGCACCGGTCCTTCGCCGGTCAGACCGGCCAGGACCAGGGGGACGAGCGTCGTCTTGCCGGTGCCGGGCGGCGCGCACAGCACCGCCAACCCGCGGTCGTCGAGCGCCTGCCGCAGCGCGGGCACGGCGGTGCGGACGGGCAGCTGGTCCAGGGCGTCGGTACGGATCACGCCCCCAGTCTCGTACGGCGGGGCGCCGCGTCCCGCACCGGCGGGTCTGTCCGCCCCCCGTGCGGAGGGAGCCGCCGAGGGCCCCGGCCTCTGTTTTGCACGAAGGCCAGGGCCGAGGCTCCGGCCTCAGTCCCGTACGAAGGCCGGGACCGCGGCCCGGTACTCAGTCCCGTACGCAGACGAAGATCGCGGTCCCCGGGATCAGGTTGCCGCGCAGCGGCGACCAGCCGCCCCACTCCTGGTTGTTCCACGCGGGCCACTCCGGCTCGACCAGGTCGGCCAGCCGGAAGCCGCCCGCCACCACGTCCCGCACCCGGTCGCCGAGCGTGCGGTGATGCTCCACGTACACCGCCTCGCCCCGCTCGTCCTGCTCCACGTACGGGGTGCGGTCGAAGTAGGAGGCGGCGACGGACAGGCCCTCGGGCCCCGGCTCGTCCGGGAACGCCCAGCGGACCGGGTGCGTGACGGAGAAGACCCAGCGGCCGCCGGGGCGCAGCACCCGGTGGACCTCGCGGAACACCTGGACCGGGTCGGCGACGAACGGCACCGCGCCGTAGGCGGAGCAGGCCAGGTCGAAGGAGCCGTCCCGGAAGGGCAGCACCCCGGCGTCCGCCTCGATCAGGGGGATGCCCTCGCCGATCCGCAGGGCGTGCTGGAGCTGGCGGTGGGAGAGGTCGAGGGCGACCGGCCGGGCGCCCTGCGTGGCCAGCCAGCGCGAACACTGTGCGGCGCCCGCGCCGATCTCCAGGACGTCCAGGCCCTTCAGCGACTCGGCGGGGCCCAGCAGACCGGCCTCGGCCTCGTCGAGGCCCTCCGGGCCCCAGACGAAGCGGTCGTCGCCGAGGAAGCCGCCGTGGTCGTTCTGGTACTCGTCCGCGTTCCGGTCCCACCAGCCGCGGCTGGCCCGGCTGCTCTCGGCCTCGCCGGCGTCGCGGCGCGTCGCCTCGGGTTCGGCCGCGTAGATCTCTTGGCTCATCGTGTCCGTCGTTGTAGTTTGCCTTCACCCCGTGGTGCGCGGTACGTACCAGGGGAGACCTGTGAGCACGGAACCCGCGTGTCCGGAACGTCTCCGGGGCCGATGTGGCCTCGGTGAACCTGAGTTGTGCCGGGTATGGGCCGTTCCGCCCCTGGTGTGCGCCTTCGCGCATTGACCGTGCCCTGCTGCCCCCGTATGCTACAAGTTGCGCTGCGAGCCTGCGCGCCTCAGACCTAGCAGGCCGCGCTCGCATCTGTATGTATGTCCCCTCGGTTCACGAGAGGCGCCTCCCGGTTCACGGGTCGGCGCTTCCCAGGCTGTCCGGCTTCTGCAGAGGCGATACGGGCTCACGGCGTAGCAGTAACTTCGACTCACTGTCCGTACCGGAGCCCTTTCCCACATGACGAGCAGCACCGAGACCACCGCCACCACTCCGCAGGTTGCGGTCAACGACATCGGCGACGCGGACGCGTTCCTCGCGGCGATCGACGAGACGATCAAGTACTTCAACGACGGCGACATCGTTGACGGTGTCATCGTCAAGGTTGACCGCGACGAGGTTCTCCTCGACATCGGTTACAAGACCGAAGGTGTCATCCCGAGCCGCGAGCTCTCGATCAAGCACGACGTCGACCCGAACGAGGTCGTCAAGGTCGGCGACGAGATCGAGGCCCTGGTTCTCCAGAAGGAGGACAAGGAAGGCCGCCTGATCCTCTCGAAGAAGCGCGCTCAGTACGAGCGTGCCTGGGGCACCATCGAGAAGATCAAGGAAGAAGACGGCATCGTCACCGGTACCGTCATCGAGGTCGTCAAGGGTGGTCTCATCCTCGACATCGGCCTCCGTGGCTTCCTCCCGGCGTCGCTCGTCGAGATGCGCCGCGTCCGCGACCTCCAGCCGTACGTGGGCAAGGAGCTCGAGGCCAAGATCATCGAGCTGGACAAGAACCGCAACAACGTGGTCCTGTCCCGCCGTGCCTGGCTCGAGCAGACCCAGTCCGAGGTCCGCCAGACGTTCCTCACGACCCTCCAGAAGGGTCAGGTCCGCTCCGGCGTCGTCTCCTCGATCGTCAACTTCGGTGCCTTCGTGGACCTGGGTGGCGTCGACGGTCTCGTGCACGTCTCCGAGCTGTCCTGGAAGCACATCGACCACCCCTCCGAGGTTGTCGAGGTCGGCCAGGAAGTCACCGTCGAGGTTCTCGACGTGGACATGGACCGCGAGCGCGTGTCCCTGTCGCTCAAGGCGACGCAGGAAGACCCGTGGCAGCAGTTCGCCCGCACGCACCAGATCGGGCAGGTTGTTCCCGGTAAGGTCACCAAGCTCGTTCCGTTCGGTGCGTTCGTGCGCGTCGACGAGGGCATCGAGGGCCTGGTCCACATCTCCGAGCTGGCCGAGCGCCACGTGGAGATCCCGGAGCAGGTCGTCCAGGTCAACGACGAGATCTTCGTCAAGGTCATCGACATCGACCTCGAGCGTCGTCGCATCAGCCTCTCGCTGAAGCAGGCCAACGAGTCCTTCGGTGGCGACCCGGCCTCGGTCGAGTTCGACCCGACGCTGTACGGCATGGCTGCGTCGTACGACGACCAGGGCAACTACATCTACCCCGAGGGCTTCGACCCCGAGACCAACGACTGGCTCGAGGGCTTCGAGGCTCAGCGCGAGGTCTGGGAGACCCAGTACGCCGAGGCGCAGCAGCGCTTCGAGCAGCACCAGGCCCAGGTCATCAAGTCCCGCGAGGCCGACGAGGCCGCTGCTGCCGAGGGCGCTGCCGCCCCGGCCGGCAGCGCTCCGGCTGCCTCGGGCGGCAGCGGTGGCGGCGGTTCGTACTCCTCGGAGTCCGCGGACAACTCCGGCGCCCTGGCGTCGGACGAGGCCCTGGCTGCCCTGCGCGAGAAGCTGGCGGGCGGCCAGAGCTGACGCTCTGACCTTCCGGCCGGTCATCGGCTGCAGTAGATGACGGTGAGGCCCGCTCCCTTCGGGGGGCGGGCCTCATGCGTTTCCCCGCTCGTTGCGTGGCTCGTTCCGCGGCGGGCTGTTACGGGGTGACGGTGATGTTCGTCAGGCCGTTGCCGCCGGTCACGGTGTTGCTCGCGTGGACCGTCGTGGCGCAGCTCGCGCTGTGGTTCGTGACGTTGACCGCGAGCCGCTTGTCACCCGTCGAGCCGGACAGGTCCGAGGCGTTGTCCTCGAAGACGGTCCCGCAGCCCCAGCCGCTCTGCTGGGTGTGGGTCTCGTAGCCGTTGTTGGTCGTACGGGAGCCGTGGTTGCCCTGGACCAGGACGTCGTTGCCCTTCACGTCGACCCAGGAGTCGTCGTAGTTGGCGCCGGTCAGCCCGCTGCCGTCGAAGGTGTTCCCGACGATGCGCGTACCCGTGGTGCCTTCCTTGATGTCGACGTTCTCGCCGCCGACGCCCGGCCCGATGGTGTTGTCCAGGATCTGCACCCGGTCGCTCCGGTCGGAGAGGTCGCCCGCCGTGCCGACGTAGACGCCCTCGCCCATGCCGCGGCCGTCGTGCCCGGTGTCGTAGATCCGGGAGTTCCGGATGATGCCGTCGCTGCTGGACCTGCGGAAGTGGACGCCTTCCATGTCGAGGTCGTGCACGGTCACCGAGTCGATCACGACGCCGTTGGCGCCGTCGGCCATGATGCCCTTCTGGCCGCCCGTGACGGTGATGCCCTTCACCGTCCAGTACGAGGCCCCGTTGAGGTGCAGTCCGTAGCCGCCGCCGGCCGTGAGCACCGCCGCCGCGGAGCCCGTCAGGGTGATGCGTGCGGAGGCCGTGCCGGGGACGAGTGCCTTGAAGTTGCCGGTGTACGTGCCGTCCGCGAGGTGGATCGTGTCGCCCGGACCGGCGGCGGTGAGCGCCGACTTGAGCTGAGCGGCGGTGCTCACCTCGATGACCGTCGCCGCGCCTGCCGGACCGGCGGAGGCGAGGGCGAGCGTGCCGGTGGCGAGGGCGGTGACCAGCAGGGCGGGGAGCGGGGTGCGGGTGCGCATGGGGTGCCTTCCCGTGAGAGGTTCAGGACGTTCTCGTACATGAATGTGGGGCGAGTGTCTGAACTTGCTGCCCAGTGACGGTAGGGATGGGGTGAGGGCGTGTCAAGGTCTGGACCATTGCCCGATGGATCCCGGGCGCGGTGAACACAGGGAAACGTGTGAGATACACGAACAGCTGACGGCCCGAAACACACCCTTGCCAGGATCCCGGCAACCTCAAGATCCGAAGGGGAGCCGGGACATGACGCATGCTTCGCACCACTCGCCCGCGACACCGGGCGCGAGCCGCCGTACCTTCCTCCGTAACGTCGGACTCTCCGGCGGGGCGGGCGCGATGTTCGCCACCATGGGGGCACTCGGCCTCGCCCCCACCGCCCAGGCCGCAAGCCGCGAACCGGCCTTCCGTGCCCCCAGCAGCGGCGACTTCCATCTGAAGGGGAAGGCCGCCGCCAAGGTCGTCGTCGTGGGCGGCGGCATCGCCGGCCTCGCCACCGCCTACGAGCTCGGCAAGGCGGGCTACGACTGTACGGTCCTGGAGGCCCGGGGCCGCACGGGCGGCCGCAACTTCACCGTACGCGGCGGTGATTCCACCACCGACATCCACGGCGTCAAGCAGACCGCGCGGTTCTCCGACGGGCAGTACATGAACGCCGGGCCCGGCCGGATACCGCAGTGGATGGTCACCCTCGACTACTGCCGCGAACTCGGCGTTCCCATCGAGGTGTTCACTAACGTGAACGCCAACGCCTACCTCTACAACGAGAAGGCGGGCATGAAGGCCCCGGTGCGCTACCGCACCGCCAAGGCCGATGTGTACGGCTACGTCGCCGAACTCCTCTCCAAGGCCACCGACAAGGGCGCGCTCGACCGGCAGATCACCGCCGACGACCAGGAGCGGCTGCTCGATTTCCTCAAGGACTTCGGTGACATCGGAGACACCCTCGACTACACCGGCAGCCCCCGGCGCGGCTACCGCGTCGACCCCGCCGCCGCCGGAACCCCCGGGGAGGAGCTCGGCTCCGTCCCCTCCGCGTCCGAGGTCTTCGCCAGCGGCGTCGGACGCTACTTCGCCTTCGAGTTCGAGTACGACCAGGCGATGCTGATGTTCCAGCCGGTCGGCGGCATGGACCGGATACCCGCCGCACTGACCCGCGCGATAGGCGAGCGCAGGATCCGCACCGGCGCGGCCGTCACGGAGATCACCGACACCGCCCACGGCGTCACCGTCACGTACACCCAGTCCGGCCGCACCCACCGCATCGAGGCCGACTACTGCGTCGCCGCCCTGCCGCCCAACATCCTCGCCAAGACCGCCCACAACCTGGGCCCGGCCGTCCAGACCGCGCTCGAGGCCTGCAAGCCGTCCTCGGCCGGCAAGATCGGGCTGGAGTACCGGAACCGCTGGTGGGAGAGCGACCACCAGATCTACGGCGGCATCACCGAGACGGACATGGACCTGGCCCACATCTGGTACCCGTCCTACGGCCACCAGGGCCGCCGCGGCACCCTCATCGGGTACTACAACACCGGCTCCAACGCCGACGCGTACGCCGCCCTGACCCCGAGCGAGCGGGAGGCACGGGCCGTCGCGCAGGGCGTGAAGATCCACGGCGAGAAGTACCGTACGGAACTGGCCACCTCGTTCTCCCACCACTGGCGCCAGACCCCGTACCTGGAGGCCTCCTGGCACTCCCTGTCCGGCGGCCCCGACGCCCCGGTCTTCGCACCGCTCAACCAGGCAGCGGGACGGGTCTACTTCGCCGGCGACTACCTGAGCTACGCCGACGCCTGGCAGCACGGAGCGTTCACTTCCGCACGGAAGGCGGTCACGGCACTGCACACGCGGGTACTTGGGTAAACACCATGTGAAGGGGCACGGGCGGGAATGCCCGTGCCCCCCGGGACGTTCTTCTTCAGGAACACAAGGAGGAGCGGTAACCGTGCCTGATCCGCAGAGTTTGTACGAATGGGAGCCGAAGGGCCTGGCTGTCGTCGACATGGCGCTCGCCCAGGAGTCGGCCGGTCTGGTCATGCTCTACCACTTCGAGGGCTACATCGACGCGGGTGAGACCGGTGAACAGATCGTCGACGGGCTGCTCGAATCGCTGCCCCATCAGGTCGTGGCCCGTTTCGACCACGACCGCCTCGTCGACTACCGCGCACGGCGCCCGCTGCTGACGTTCAAGCGTGACCGCTGGTCGTCGTACGAGACCCCGACGCTGGACGTCCGGGTCGTCCAGGACGCCACCGGTGCGCCCTTCCTGCTGCTGTCCGGGCCCGAGCCCGACGTGGAGTGGGAGCGGTTCGCCGCCGCGGTCGAGCAGATCGTGGAGCGGCTCGGTGTCCGTCTCGCCGTCACCTTCCACGGCATTCCGATGGGTGTTCCGCACACCCGTCCGGTCGGCGTCACGCCGCACGGCAACCGCACCGACCTCATGCCCGGCCACCGCAGCCCGTTCGACGAGGCGCAGGTGCCCGGTTCGGCCGCGGCCCTCGTCGAGTACCGGCTGATGGAGGCCGGACACGACGTCCTCGGTGTCGCCGCACATGTGCCGCACTACGTCGCCCGTTCCGCCTACCCCGACGCCGCGCTCACCGCACTGGAGTCGATCACGGCCGCGACCGGACTCGTCCTGCCGTCCGTCGCCCACACCCTGCGCACCGAGGCGCACCGCACGCAGACGGAGATCGACCGCCAGATCGGCCAGGGCGACGAGGAGCTCGTCTCGCTGGTCGAGGGTCTTGAGCACCAGTACGACGCCGTCGCGGGTGCCGAGACCCGCGGCAACCTGGTCGCCGAGCCGGTCGACCTGCCGTCCGCCGACGAGATCGGTCTCGAATTCGAGAAGTTCCTGGCGGAGCGCGAGGGCGACAGCTGAGTCGGGCCGCGCCTCCTGCCAGGCCCTTTCGGCCTGTCGGGCCTGCTTCAGCAGTGCCGGGCTGCCGGCACTAGGCTGCCGCCCATGCTGAAAGTGGGCCTGACCGGCGGTATCGGCGCCGGCAAGAGCGAAGTGTCCCGGATGCTCGCCGGATACGGCGCCGTCCTCATCGACGCCGACCGGATCGCCCGCGAGGTCGTCGAGCCCGGCACCCCCGGGCTCGACGCCGTCGTCGGGGAGTTCGGCACCGGCGTCCTCACCCCCGAGGGGACACTGGACCGGCCGAAGCTCGGCTCGATCGTCTTCTCCGACGGCGAGCGCCTCGCCGCCCTCAACGCGATCGTCCACCCGCTGGTCGGCGCCCGCTCCGCCGAGCTGGAACGTGCCGCGGAACCCGGTTCCGTCGTCGTCCACGATGTGCCGCTGCTCACCGAGAACGGCCTCGCCCCGCTCTACGACCTGGTGATCGTGGTCGACGCGGCGCCAGAGACCCAGCTCGACCGCCTCGTACGCCTGCGCGGGATGGCGGAGCAGGAGGCGCGCGCCAGGATGGCCGCGCAGGCCACCCGGGAGCAGCGGCGCGCGGTGGCCGATCTGGTCATCGACAACGACGGACCGATCGAAGCTTTGGAACCGCAGGTCCGCGAGGTCTGGGCGGAGCTGCAACGCCGGGCGGCGGCCGGCTGAGTCCTCACCGACTTTCCGCACCACCCCGCTCCGCACCACCCCGCTCCGCWCCAYCCCGCCCCGCAGCGAGCGGGCCAGGGCCCCCGGGCCGGAACACCGGCAGCCGGGCAGACGTTCATCTGACGGTGGACGAGGGAAGGATGTGACCGTGCCCGAGAGGAACCCGGAAACCGACGTCATCGACTTCCGCGCGGCCGAGCAACTGCTCGCGGCGCGTGACCCGCGTGGCGCGGTCCAGCTGCTCGACTCGGTGATCGCCTCGCACCCGGAGAACACCGCGGCCCGGCTCCTGCGCGCCCGCGCCTTCTTCGCGGCGGCCCAGCTGCGCCCCGCCGAGCTCGAGTTCGAGCTGGTCCTCGAACGGGAGCCGGACAACGCGTTCGCGCACTTCGCCCTCGCCCGCACCTTCGAACGCTCCGGGCACCCGGAGCGGGCCACCCGCCACTTCCGGCTGGCGGCGGCGCTCGACCCGAACCCGGAGTACCTGAAGGCGGCCCGTTTCGACCCGGAGGGCTAAGGGGTCCACGCTCAGGGCCCGTACCGCCCCCGGCCCCCGTGATCGGGTTCGTACGGCGGGATGGAGCGGCCCGGCTGGTAGTGCGGGCCCTGGTGCAGGCGGTGGACGATCACCGCCAGATCCACCAGCACCAGCACCAGCAGCACCCCGCAGGCCGCCGCCCACCCCGGCCTGCCGGTCCAGGTGAACGCCGCCAGGCCGAAGACGGCCCAGGCCAGGCCCCATAGACTCAGCCAGAGCCGCATCCGCAGGGAACTGCGGGCAGTCGTCGGTTCACTACCGGTACGCATGGCGATCGCCTCTCCTACCAGCATGGACCCGCGACGGCGCGTGTGCGGTGTTCCGACGGAAGAAAGTGGGGGACGGCCGTGAACGGCACAGCATGGGGAGACGCCGCAGCCCGCAGGTCCCGCGTCCGTGGGTGTCTGCTGGGCGGGGCGATCGGGGACGCGCTGGGCAACCCGGTGGAGTTCCTGTCGCTCACCGGCATCCGCCGGGCACACGGGGAGCAGGGCGTACGCGACCTCACCGCGGACGAGGACGGCGTCACCGGACGCGTCACGGACGACACCCAGATGACCCTCTTCACCGCCGAGGGGCTGATCAGGGCGCACTCCCGGGCCATGTCCAAGGGCATCGGCGGCGCCGAGACGGCGATCATCAAGCACGCCTACCTGCGCTGGCTCGACACCCAGAACCATCCCGCGCCGCCCGTCAGCGGCGGGGACGACCCGGTCAGGACCGGATGGCTCAGGCAGCAGCCCTGGCTGTACGCACGCCGGGCCCCCGGAAACGCCTGCCTGACCGGACTCGCCTCCGGGCACACCCCCGACCCCAGGGGCCCCGTCGGGAAGCCGGGCCCCGTCAACAGAGACTCCAAGGGCTGCGGCACGGTCATGCGCTCCGCCCCCTTCGGCCTCACCGGGCAGCACCCCGCCCGCTGCTTCGAGCTCGCCGCCCGGTGCGCGCAGATCACCCACGGCCACCCCACCGGCGCCTACGCGGCCGGGGCGCTCGCGGCGATCGTCGCCCATCTGCTGGAGGGCGACTCCCTGCCGGGCTCCGTCCTGCGCGCCATGGACCTGCTGGCCCGCCACCCCGGGCACGAGGAGACGACCGCGGCCCTGCGCGGCGCCGTCGAGCTGGCCGCGCAGGGGGCGCCGAGCGCCGAGAAGGTGGAGTCGCTCGGCGCCGGCTGGGTGGCCGAGGAGGCCCTGGCCATCGCCGTGTACTGCGCCCTGGCCCTGCCGGGGCCCGGCCAGGCCGACGAGTCGCTGCTGCTCTCGGTCAACCACTCGGGCGACAGCGACTCCACCGGCGCGGTCTGCGGCAACCTGCTCGGCGCCCACCACGGCGACACCTGTCTTCCGCCGTCGTGGCTGGTGCGTACCGAGGGACGGGCCGTGATCACCGAGGTGGCCGACGACCTGTCCCTGGAGTTCGTCCACGCCCCCGCGTGGCCGGAGGGCCGCTACCCGGGATGCTGACCGGGCAGTGCGGTCAGCCGGCCAGCATCTTGGCGCGCAGGGTCTCCACGGTCGCCGCGTCGAGCTTCAGCCCTTCGCGTACGTAGGTGTCGAAGTCGCCGTAGATCTGGTCGGCCTCGGCGAACGCCGCGCGCAGCCAGCTCAGTTCGACGGCCTCCGGATCGCCGGTGTACTGGTTGCTGGCGAGGAAGTCCGCCTCGACGGTGGCCCGGGGTACGCCGAGCAGGGTGAGCAGGACGGCGGTGCCCCAGCCGGTGCGGTCCTTGCCGGCGCTGCAGTGGAAGACGGTGGCCCCGGAGTTGTTCGTGGCGACGGCGGTGACCAGGTCGTGGAACGCGTAGTCGGCGCCCACGAAGTTGACCATGAACGGGTAGCCGATGGACTGGCCCAGGTCGGAGGAGCCGGAGAAGAGACCGGCGGCGATGGCTTCGGCCAGCGTCATCAGCGCCGAGTCGTGGAACCGGATGCCATGGCTGAGCGAGACGACATCGGAGACCTGGTACGTGACCCCCGCGGGCAGCCGGTCGGGGGCGTCATGGCGCTCCTGGGCGTTGCGCAGGTCCACGTCGAGGGTCAGGCGCTGGGAGAGCAGGCGCTGCTGCTCGGCGTCGGTGAGGCTGTTCAGCTTGTTGGACCGGTAGACCAGGCCGGAGCGCACCCAGTGGCCGTCCGTCGTGCGGTAGCCACCGATGTCACGGAAGTTGCGGGCGGAGGCGAGCCCCAGGGAACGGTCGGCGACGACCAGGGGGCTGCCGCCGTCCGGGGCCAGGCGGAAGTACCAGCGCCCGGCCTCCGGGAGCGTTCCGGCGGGCACCGTCAGCGAACCGGTGCCCGGAGCCGTGCCGAGCGCGACACCGGACGTGGCGTCGGGGGAGGTGACGGCGGTGACCGTCACCGAGGCGGCCGGTGAGGCCCAGGAGAGGGTGTGTCCGCCGTCGGCCGCGCGCACGGCGCCGGCCGAGGTGAACGGGACCGCGGCCTGCGCGGTGGCCGTGGCCGCGGGCGGCGCGGCGAGGGCGGAGGGGGCCAGTGCCGTTCCGGCGAGGAGGGCGGCCGCGACGGCGGCTCCGGCGATGCGGTGCGTACGCATGGTGCTCCTTGTCTGTTCCCGTCTGCTTCCGGCGGGGAGGGGGGCGTCAGGAGATGGGCGTGGCGGTGCACGGAGTGGTGCCGCAGACATTGATGACACGGCCGGTGGTCAGGAAGGTGGCCTTCTGCTGACGTGCGGCGGGCGAGTTGCGGGGATCCTCGTGCGGGTCGTGCCCGTACCCGGGCCCGGCGGGCGGGGTGTTGGTGAGCGGAGGCGTGGGGGTGCCGCTGTCCCAGACGGTCATGGCCGAGCCCCGGTAGGGCAGTTGGCCGGCGTCGATGCGGCGGATGCCCCAGTACGGGACGGTGTCCGGGCTCCGGCCGGCGGTGAGCGCGGGGGACAGCAGGCGGGCACCGATGGTGCGCGCCTCGACGTCGGCGGCCGCGTTCGCGACCTGGTGGTCCCCGTAGGCGATGTGCATCAGCACCTGGTGATGGTCGGTGAGGTGGTTCGCGTACGCGTTCGTCTCACCGCGGTCCCACACCATCTGGAACAGCTGGAGGACGAGCTGCTGGCGCAGTTTGTCCGGGTAGGCGACGTCCAGGACCTGCTGGAACGGTGCGAAGTCGGCGCTCCGGTTCAGCAGCAGCCCGTAGTTCATGGCGGTGACGCCCAGCACCCCGCGCCGGATGTCGTGCGAGGCGGCGACCAGGGCGCCGCCGAGGATGCCGCCCTGGCTGTTCCCGTCGTACGCGAGACCGTGCCGGGTGTCGACGAGCGGGCGGCCCGCTGCCGTACGGAACGCCGGGTCGGTGCCCAGGCCCTCGGCGTGGATCAGGGCGCGGCCGAGGAACAGGGCGTTCAGCATGCCCTGTTCGCTGCGTTCGGGGACGGCCGGGAAGAGGTTCGGGTCGGCGAGCGCGGCGAGGACGACGGGGATGTCCTCCTTGGCCATGCCGATCCAGTCCGTCGCGCAGAAGGTGAAGTTGTGTTCGGCCGCCATGTCCTTGACGTTGCCCGCGCCGACCTCGGAGCGGGAGCCGAGCAGCCCGTGCCCGTAGAGCGAGGGATGGGAGGGCCGGCGGAAGGCGGAGCGGGGGATCTCGCAGCGGAACGTGGCGAGCTGGGTGTTGAGGGGAATTCTGCGGGGGACGCCGTCGCGGTCCCGGTTCAGTACGGAACCGGGCGGACCGCCGGGCAGATCCAGATAGCTGGGTACGGTGATCTGCCCGGTGACCTCGCGGGCGATCCGGGCGTCCTGGGCGGCGGTGAAGTCCGTGACGCCGGTGACGGCGAAGCCGGGTGAGCGGTCGCCGAGGCGGCGGAACGCGTCGTCGCGCAGGGTGAAGAGGTCGCCGGTGAGGCTGCGGGTGGAGGCGACGGTGAAGTCCCAGGCCAGGTGGAGCCCCGCGGTGGTGACCCCGGCCCTGCGCAGGGCCGCGAGGGCGGGGCGGAGGCGGTCCTGGCGGGCGCGCAGCGGGTCGTGCGCGGGAAGCCGCTTCCCGGCGACGGCGGCGAACGGGGCGCCCGCCGGGATCGTGCGGCCAGCATTGTCCTTGAGGTGGCGCAGGGCCACGGCGTAGTGGTGGCCGTCGTGGAGGCTGCGGGCCGGGTGGATCAGCAGGGCCCGGCGTGCCGGATCGGTGGCGTTGGCGTCGAGTTCGGCCCAGTACGGCCACCGCTCACCGGTGGTGGTGTCCAGGAGGACGACCGGGGCGTCCCGGTCGAGGGAGCGGCCGAGGTCGGTGAGCGGGGCCGCGCCGGTCGCCGCCAGGTCCAGGCCCGGCACCTGGGCGATCAGGGCGGAGCCGGGGGAGAAGCCGTCGGACCGGTTCCAGGCGGCCGGGTCGATGGCCGGCCCGGTCGTGGCGCGGGGCAGTACCGCGGGGGCGAAGTCCACCCGGCGGCCCGTGTCGGTGTCCGGGTCCGGCCGGGTGTACCAGTCGTTGGGGAACGGCAGCAGGCACTCCACAGGTGCCAGCGGATCGCAGCCCGTGGCTGACGGGTGGCCCGCCCGGGCCGCGTGGGCGGGCGGGGCGAACAGGGCGGCCGCGCCGAGCGCCGCCGCGAGCAGGCCGTGGAGCAGCCGCTGCCGCATGGGTCAGCTCCCCTGGAGGTGTGCGCCGATGATGCGGGCGTAGGCCGCCTCGCCCTGCCGGTTGGGGTGCAGCGGGGCGGCCGCCGCGGTCGGCACGTACCCCTCCAGCCACCGGTCCGACGGTGCCTGGCAGGCGTCGTGGCCCTTGCTCGGGGTGACGAGGTCGATGTACTCGGCGCCGTGTGCGGCGCTCTGCTCGGCGATCACCGTGTTCATCCGGTTGACGCTGCCCTGGAGGAAGTCGGCGTCCACCGGGAGCACGGGCTGCAGCGGCCAGCAGCCGCCCGGCTTGATGTAGAGCCCGTAGCCGGTGACGATCACCCGGGCCTGCGGCGACCGCTGGTGGATGCCGTCCAGTACGGCGGCCAGCCGGGGCGCGAACTCCGCGATGCGCTGCGCCACCTGGTCGACGCCGCCCTCGGTCAGCTTGTCCCTGCACGGGGTGGCGGTCGGGTCGAGCTGCATGCAGTCCTGCGCGATGCCGACCAGACCGGCGTCGTTCCCGCCGATCGTCAGGGTCACCAGGTCGGTGTCCGGGCGCAGCGCGTCGAACTGGGGGGCCGCCGACCCCATCGGGATGTCCAGCAGGGAGAGCGACTGCTTCTCCGTCATGTGCTTGGACTTGGCTCCGCTGCAGGTGACGTCGCGCAGCGAGGCGCCGATGCTCGCCGCCAGCTCGTGCGCGTAGTTGTGCGTGGAGCGGCCGCAGGCCACGGGTCCCGTGATGTCCGGGATGAGGGGCCCGGAGGCCATCGAGTCACCGAGCGCGACGTACGAGGTGGAGTCGCCGGCTGCGGCCGAGGCGCCGGACGCGCCGGTGGCGAGGCCCAGACCGGCCAGGGCGAGCGCGACCGCCGAGATTCTGACACTGCGACAGAAAGCTTGGGTACGGGCTGAGTTCACGGCAACCTCCGGTGGGGGCGGGCGAGGCATGGCGGGTGTCGCCGGTCATCATGCAGACTCGGACGCCGTCGTTTAACTGGTGGGTAACGCAGACTTCCGCGGGGGCTTTTGTGACGCATGACAAGGAGCGGGCCGCCGTGCGGGGCCCGGCGGCGTGGAGCGGAGCCGATGCGCGGCATCCGCTGTGCATCGGAGACCGCCCGGTGGCCGCCCAGTTGAGGGCCCGCGCCCCTGCCCTGACCATCCGCGTCGTCGCCCGGCTCCTCAGCGATCTGCCGGTCTACGCGGAGCTGCCGCACGAGGAGATCGCGGGCGACATCGCGGACATCGTCCAGCACAATCTCCGGCTCTTCGCCGACGTCGTCGAACACCGCAGACCCGCCACCGACACAGAACTGGCCCAGCAGCGCGACTCCGCGGCCCAGCGCGCGGAGGAGGGTGTGCCGCTCGACGCCATCCTCACCGCGTACCAGGTGGGGATCGCGATGTGCTGGGAGGAGACCGCCCAGGACGCCGGCCCCGGTGACCTGCCCGCCGTCCTGGAGATCATGGGCCGCATCATGGTCCTCCAGCAGCAGCTGATCTCCGCGGTGAGCGGCGCCTATCTGGAGGCCCGCCAGATACTGGACAGCCAGGAACACGGCGGCCGGCACGCCCTGATGGCCGCCCTGCTGACGGGCGAGGACCTGGAGCGCTTCACCCGGCGCACCGGACTGCGCCCGGCCGCCCGGTATCTGACGATGACGCTCGCGCTCGGCACGCACGACGACGAGGTGGTCCAGGCCCCGGGTCCCGGTGCGGCAGTGGCGGCCCGCCGGAAGATCCGCCGGATCCGCACGGCCCTGGACCGGTTCGCCGGTACGCCCGCGCTGACCGCTCTCGACGAGACGGGCGGCACGGTCCTGCTGCCCGTCGCCGAGCCGCCGCCGTGGAGCGGGCCGGGCGGGCTGGCCGGCCTGATCGCCGAAGCGGCCCGGGCCGCGGGCGTACCGGTCACCGCGGCGGCCGAGACCACGGAACCGGCGGCGGTGCCGGCCGCCGTGGCCCGTAACGCCGAGATCGTCGGACTCGTCGCGCGCAGCGGACGGCCTGCGGGTCTGTACCGGCTGGCCGACGTCCTGCTGGAGTACCAGCTGAGCAGGCCGAGCGAGGCCCTGGACGGCCTCGCTCGGCTTCTGCACCCGCTGGAGGCCAAACCGGAGTTGCTGCACACGCTGGAGACGTACCTCGCGCACGGCCTGGACCGCAGGGCGGCGGCGGCCGCGCTGCACGTCCACCCGAACACCGTCGACTACCGCATCCGGCGTATCGGCCGGCTGACGGGCCTCTCCCCGGCCCGGCCGGCGGACCTCCAGCACCTCAGCGCGGCGCTGGTCGCCCGCCGTTCGGTATGAGGCGCGGGGGCGGCGGCCGCAAGCGGTTCCCGCGGATCGGGGAACGGCGGCCACCGACCGTTCGTTCGGCCGGGTATGAGCGAACGAGTGGTGCGTGAGGGTTATTCGGGGACGGGGCCCGGTGAGATCACCCCGGACGGCTGCGCGGTCGAGCTGTACCGACGACTGGCCGTCGCCGACGAGCCGGACATCATCGCCGCGGCCGTCCCCGCCGGATCGAGCATGCTCGAACTGGGCAGCGGGGCGGGCCGGGTGACGCGTCCTCTGGTCGAGCGCGGGTTCGACGTCACTGCGGTGGACGAGTCGGCGCAGATGCTGGAGCAGGTGCGCGGCGCGCGCACGGTCTGCAGCCCCATCGAGTCACTGGACCTCGGTGACGAGACGTTCGACGTGGTCATGCTGGCGTCGTTCCTGGTCCATTCGGGCGACCACCGGGTGAGGGACGGACTGCTGCGGACCTGCCGCCGGTACGTGCGCGACGGCGGAGTGGTCCTCATCCAGCGCGAGGGCGAGGACTCCCGCGTCGGTCTGCCGCGCGAGCGCGTCCACCCGGCGGGGTACACGGTCCGGATCGTCTCCGCGGACCCCGTCGGCGACGGGGTGGACTCGGTGCTCTGTGTGTACGAGTTCCCGGATGCGCGCTGGACGCAGACCTTCCTCTCCCGGCCGCTGTCGAAGGAACAGTTCGAGGGCTACCTGGACGCGGCCGGGCTGCGGGTGGACCGCTATCTCACCGAGGACGGCACCTGGGTGAGGGCCGTGCCCAAGTAGCGGGGAGCCAGGGCGAATCCATGGGCGGCGCGGCGATGAGTTTTCGGCGGGGAACCGGTCTGACCTGGTGTGAGCGACACCGCACACCCATTCCCGAGGAGACCGCCATGTCCGAGAACCCGATGCCCGTATCCCCGTCCGCCGTTCCTGTCGCGCCCTCTGCCGCGGCCGGTCCCGCTCTTGCTCCGCCCTCTGCCGCGGCCGGCCACCGTGGCCGGGGTGCCGTCGCGCTGAGCGTGTCGCGCTACGTCCTCGCCCTGTTCCTGGGCTTCAGCGGAATCGCCAAGCTGATCGCCCATGAGTCCGCCATCGAGTCCTTCGACCGGATGGGCTGGAGCCACGGTGCGATGTACGTCATCGGAGGCCTGGAGACGGCCGGCGCGGTCGCGCTGCTGATCCCCGTCCTGGCCGGGGTGGCGGCCATCGCCTTCTGCGGGCTGCTCGCGGGGGCGTCGGTCGTCCAGCTGACGTTGCTGGACCCGCCGAACGCGGTGATGCCCGCGGTGCTCATCGTGGTGATGGTCCTCATCGCCCGGGACCGCCGGGACGGAACGGCGGCACTGGCCGCACGGGTCCGCCGCGGTGCGTGAGGCCGGCCGGGTGCGGACGTGCACCGGGTCGCGACCCGTCGGGGCCGCGACCCGGTGCACGTCCGCACCCGGCGTCCGCTGGATCGGCGGCTCAGTGCACGGTGGTGAAGCTGCGCCACGGCAGCGCGCTGGGCGCGTTGACGTCGGAGAGCGTGGTCGCCAGATACGTCGTGCCCGGACCGGTGCAGTCCCGCGTGCGGTACAGGATGATGTCGATCAGGGTCTCGTTGACCACTTCCTTGGCTCCCGCGGGGGCGAGCCGGTGGCATCCCTTCACCGAAGGGCTGTTCACCATGATCACGGCGTCCCGCTCGGTCGTGTAGATGACCGGGCCGACAGCGGTCCGGCCGAGGCCCGAGCAGCCTGCGACGGTGAGGGTCAGGAGCGCGGTCCCGGCGGCGATGCCGAGACGGCGGCGTCGGTGGTCGATCACGGGCATGGGCGGGTCCTCGTCTGTCTCGTCCGGCTCATCCGTACGCACTCCGTCACGCCACCCCGTACGCGGCGGAGCGACGTGCTGACGCTGGTCACCCTGCCCGCTCCCGGCGGGCCCGGCATCCGGGAGGAGGCCGGGCGGGGGACGGGAGCGCGGGCGGAGGTTCGCCCGCTGCCCAAAGGGGGCATAACGTGGTAATAGCGCTTTGTCTGGTGTGAGGCGCACGTTCGTTCCGGTATCTCCGGATGGCAGGGGGCCGTCATGGTCCAGGAGCTCTTGATCGCAGCGGTCGCGGCGGTGTCGGCGGGTGCTGTCTACACGGCGGCGGCCGCCCGGGTCGTCAAGCAGTACGAGCGGGGCGTGGTGCTCAGGCTCGGCCGCCTCCGCAACGATGTGCGCGGGCCCGGATTCACCATGGTGCTGCCCGGCGTCGAGCGGCTGCGCAAGGTCAACATGCAGATCGTGACCATGCCTGTGCCGGCGCAGGACGGGATCACCCGGGACAACGTCACGGTGCGGGTGGACGCGGTCATCTACTTCAAGGTGGTGGACGCCGCGAGCGCGGTCGTGGAGGTCGAGGACTACCGGTTCGCCGTCTCGCAGATGGCGCAGACGTCGCTGCGTTCGATCATCGGCAAGAGCGATCTGGACGATCTGCTCTCCAACCGGGAGAAGCTCAACCAGGGGCTGGAGCTGATGATCGACAGCCCCGCGGTGGGATGGGGTGTGCAGATCGACCGGGTCGAGATCAAGGACGTCTCGCTGCCGGAGACGATGAAGCGTTCCATGGCCCGCCAGGCGGAGGCCGACCGTGAGCGGCGCGCCCGGGTCATCAACGCGGACGCGGAGCTCCAGGCGTCCAAGAAGCTGGCCGAGGCGGCATCGGAGATGTCGGCCCAGCCCGCAGCGTTGCAGCTGAGGCTGCTCCAGACGGTGGTGGCGGTGGCGGCGGAGAAGAACTCCACCCTGGTGCTGCCGTTCCCGGTGGAGCTCCTCCGCTTCCTGGAACGGGCCCAGCAGCCTGCGCCGCCAGAGGCCGTGGACCGCGCGCCGGAGGCGCCCGCCCCGCCTGCACAGGCCGAGCCCTCCACACAGGCCGAGCCCTCCGCCCCGTCGGCCCCCGGGCATCTGCGTCCCGCCCCGCGGGCGGCCTCGGCCCCGGCTTCGGGGCAGCCCCGTTCCACCGGCTCGAAGCCCCTCGCCAGGCACTGACCCGCCGGCCCGTCGGCGTCGGGCCCGCCGTACGCACGGTCACGCCCGGTCATGCCGGGTCACGCTCCGGCCGCCGCCGGACCCCGTACGAGTCGCGGGCCCGGCGGCGGCCGGTCCGCTGTCAGACCCCCCGCCTAGACTCGCGAGTCGAAGGGTTCCCGTGACCGCCGCGCTGACCAGGCACGGAGGACCGAGGACACCACGGCCCACGACCGGGCCCGGACGGGAAGAGGGAGGGGCCGATGGGCACTGCACCGCCGCCGCACGACGCGGCCGCCGGCCGCCTGCTGCGCTGCGCCGCGGTCTTCCTCCCGGCCGCGCTCCCGCGCGACGGCCGCATCGCGTTCTGGGACCCGGAAGGACACCCCCTGCCCGACCGGGGTGACCTCTGGGCCCCGGCCACCGGGAGCGGAGCTGGCCCATCCGCACCCGCCGAGGCGGACGGCTCGGGCGTGCGCACCTCGGAGATCACCGTCGTCCGGCGCCACGGCGCGCAGGGGGACATCCGGCCGAGCACCGTGCCCGCCCTGCTGCTCCCCCTGGCCGAGGCGGTACCCCTGCTGGCCCGGGCCCGCCACCTACGGTCCGCGCACCCCGCCACCCGCTGCTGGGGCGCCGCCGCGCTGCACGCGCTCCACCTCGTCTCCCGCGGCCGGATGCTGCCCGGCCTGACGGCCGACGATCACGACGCCTGGCGGGCCGGACCGCGTGACGCCGAGGACGTCGCCCATCTGCGCGCGGTCGCCGCGGGAGCCAAGGAAGTGGTCAACGAGACCCTGATCGACATCATCCTGTACCGCACGCGGGACTGCACCGGTCCGGGCACGACGTATCTGGCGACCACGCTCTCCGACGTCAACGCGCCCAGCGCGCTGCCGTGGCGCAGCTTCACCACCGTGCACTGAGCCGCCGATCCAGCGGACGCCGGGTGCGGACGTGCACCGGGTCGCGGCCCCGACGGGTCCCGAGCCGTCCGCCTCGGCGGGTGCGGATGGGCCAGCTCCTTCCTCGACGCGGTGGCCGACACCCTGCCCCGCACCCCCGCGGCCGCCTTCGCCATGGGCGCGCCCTTCGCCGCCCGGGAGGGCCGCCATCTGCCCGGCGTCCGCGAGTGGGCCGTGGAGGTCGCGGCCGGGCTGGACGCGGGCGTACGGGTGTCGCTGCGCCTGGACCTCTCCGCGTACGAGCTCTTCGACACCGAGGACCCGGCCGGCCCGGCGGAGGACCGGGACGAAGGCGCGCCGGCCCCCGCGCGGCACGCCGGCGCCGCCATCACACAGGTGCACAGCCTCGCCGATCCCACCTACGTCGTCGACGCGGCCGCCCTGTGGAACGGCTCGGCGGGCGAGCCCTTCGGCCCGCGGGCCCGGATCGACGCCGTGCTCGCCCTGCGCCGCGCCGCCCGCGTCTGGGCCCCGCTGGAACGACTGCTGGACCAGCCGGTCCCGGACGTACTGGCCCTCACCGAGGACGAGTTGCACGAACTGCTGGGCGTCGGCGGTGCGCGGCTGGCCGCCGCCGGGGTGAGCGTGCACTGGCCCAGGGAGCTCGCCCGTTCGCTCACCGCGGAGGCGGTCGTGCGGCCCGCTCCGGGCTCGGCCACCGACGGCACCTCGTTCTTCGACGCCGAACAGCTCTTCGCGTTCAACTGGCAGCTCTCGCTGGGCGACCAGAAGCTGACCGAGGCCGAGATGGACGTGCTCGCCGAGGCACACCGGCCCGTGGTGCGGCTTCGGGACCAGTGGGTCGTCGTCGACCCCGCGCTCGTCCGCAAGGCACGCAAGCGCGAGCTCGGCCTGCTCGACCCGGTGGACGCCCTCGCCGTCGCACTGACCGGCAGCGCCGAAGTGGACGGCGAGCAGGTCGAGGCGGTGCCGGTCGGCGCGCTGGCCGAACTGCGCGCCCGGATCATCGAGGACGACGCCGTCGTCCCGCCGCCGCCCGGCCTCGACGCCACCCTGCGCGACTACCAGCTGCGCGGTCTGGCCTGGCTGGACCGGATGACGTCGCTCGGCCTCGGGGGCTGCCTCGCCGACGACATGGGCCTCGGCAAGACGATCACCCTCATCGCCCTCCACCTGCACCGCGCCCACCCCGCACCCACGCTCGTGATCTGCCCCGCCTCGCTGCTGGGCAACTGGCACCGGGAGATCAACCGCTTCGCACCCGGCGTCCCCGTGCGGCGCTTCCACGGCACCGACCGCACCCTCGCCGAGCCCGACAACGGCTTCGTCCTCACCACGTACGGCACGATGCGTTCCAGCGCCGCCGAACTGGCCGCCCACAACTGGGGACTGGTCGTCGCCGACGAGGCACAGCACGTGAAGAACCCGCACTCCTCCACCGCGAAGGCCCTGCGCACCATTCCGTCCCCGGCCCGGGTCGCCCTGACCGGCACCCCCGTCGAGAACAACCTCTCCGAGCTCTGGGCCCTGCTCGACTGGACCACTCCCGGCCTGCTCGGACCCCTCAAGGCCTTCCGGGCACGCCACGCCCGCATCGTGGAGAACACCGGAACGGCCGCCGGCATCGCCAACGACGAAGCGGTCGAGCGGCTCTCCCGGCTGGTCCGGCCCTTCCTGCTGCGCCGCAAGAAGTCGGACCCGGGCATCGCCCCCGAGCTGCCGCCCAAGACGGAGACCGACCACCCCGTCTTCCTCACCCGCGAACAGGCCACGCTCTACGAGGCCACGGTGCGCGAGACCATGGCGTACATCGAGGCGTCGGAAGGCATCGCCCGGCGCGGCCTGGTCATGAAGCTGCTGGCCTCGCTCAAACAGATCTGCAACCACCCCGCGCAGTATCTGAAGGAGGAGCCCACCCGCCTCACCGGCCGCTCCGGGAAGCTCGCGCTGCTCGACGAACTCCTCGACACGATCCTCGCCGAGGACGGCTCCGTGCTCATCTTCACCCAGTACGTGACGATGGCCCGGCTGCTCTCCGCCCACCTCACCTCGCGCGCGATCCCCTCCCAGCTCCTGCACGGCGGTACGCCGGTGCCGGAGCGGGAACGGATGGTGGACCGCTTCCAGTCCGGCGAGGTGCCGGTCTTCCTGCTCTCCCTCAAGGCAGCGGGCACCGGGCTCAACCTCACCCGGGCCGCCCACGTCATCCACTACGACCGCTGGTGGAACCCGGCGGTCGAGGAGCAGGCCACGGACCGCGCCTACCGCATCGGGCAGACCCAGCCGGTCCAGGTGCACCGGCTGATCGCCGAAGGCACCGTCGAGGACCGGATCGGCGAGATGCTGCTGGCCAAGCGGGCACTGGCCGACGCCGTGCTCGGCACCGGCGAGACCGCGCTGACCGAGCTCAGCGACCGTGACCTGGCCGACCTCGTCTCGCTCCGGAGGCCCTCATGAGCCCCCGCCCCCACTCCTCCGGCGCACGGCCCGTCGCCCGGTCCCGCCCCGGTCCCGACGACCTGCGGCGGACCTTCGAGGCCGTGCCGGCGCGCACCTCCGGCGACGAGCAGCCGTTCGCGGACAGCTGGTGGGGCCGGGCATGGGTGACGGCGCTGGAGGACCTCTCGATGGACGCGCCCCGGCTGGCCCGCGGCCGCGCGTACGCGGACAGCGGCAACGTCGCCGCGATCACCGTCACGCCCGGCCGTGTCGTCGCCTACGTGCACGGCAGCCGCCCCCGGCCCTACCGCGCCGAGCTCCGGCTGCGTACGCTCACCGACCCCGACTGGGACACCTTCCTCGACGCGGTCGCCGCCCGCCCCGGCCACCTCGCCGCACTGCTCGCCAAGGAGATGCCGCACTCCCTCGCCGACACGGCGGCCGCCGCCGGCATCACCCTGCTCCCCGCGGCGGACGACCTCGACCCCGGCTGCTCCTGCCCCGACCGCGGCTGGCCGTGCAAGCACGTGGCGGCGCTCTGCTACCAGATGGCCCGGCTCCTGGACGCCGACCCGTTCGTCCTCCTGCTGCTGCGCGGCCGGGGCGAACGCGAACTCGTGGAGGACCTCGGCCGTCGTAACGCCGCCCACTCCGCGCGGGAGCGGCCCGTGGCACCCGCCACCCCGTCGGTACCCGCCCAGGAGGCGCTCTCCGACCGTTTCCTGCCTCCTCTGCCCGCCCCGTTCCCGGTGGAGCCGCATCCGGGGCAGCCGCCCTCGTACCCCGAGTTCCCCGGCGCCCGGGACCCCCTGGCCCTCGACCAGCTCGCCACCGACGCGGCGGCCCGCGCCCACGCGCTGCTCAGTACCGGAACCGACCCGCTCGCCGGGTTCACCGCCTGGCAGGACGCGGTCCGGCTGGCAGCCGCCCGCCCCACGGCAGGACTCACCGCCACCACCCGCGCCCTCTACCGCGAACTGGCCTCGGCCACCGGCCGCAACACCACCGACCTGGCCCGTGCCGTCGCCGCCTGGCGTCAGGGCGGAGCCGAGGGACTCGCCGTCCTGGAGACACCGTGGGACCCCCCGGCCGGCCCGTTCGACCGCGCCCGCCCGGCCCTCGCGGCGGCCGGCTTCCCGCGCTTCCAGCCCTGGCGCAACCACCTCACCCACCCCGGCGGCACACTCCAGCTCCGCTTCGGCCACGACGGCCGGTGGTACGGCTACGAATCGGACCCCGGCGAGGACGAATGGTGGCCCAGGGCCGCGCCGGACTCCGACCCGGTGGGCGCGCTGCTGGAACTCAGCGGCGGCTGACCCCGCCCGCGGATCGGCTGTCCAGGAAGACAAGCAGACGGTCGATCAGCTGTTCAGGAAGACCAGCAGGCCGATCAGCAGCACCGCGACGACGGGCAGCACGATCATCCGGGCCTTGCGGAACGACTCGTCGTCCTGCTGCGCGAGCCCACGGCCGGCACCGTGTGCGGACGCCAGGTGCTCCCCGGCCATGTCGAGAAGCCGCCGGGTCGTCAGGAGGGACGGCGACCAGTCGCAGTGCGTACAGACGAGGAAGTCGCGGTACGGGTCGTATCTGAAGTCCCGCTCGATGTTGACCGTGAAGACCTGCCCCTCCTCGGTCGTCGCGGTGAAACGACGTACAGGCGTGCCCATCCGGTGTGCTCCCTGGAGGTCGACGTACGGTGTCAGGCGTCCGGCCGCGGAACAGTACCCGACAGCGCGGGCACCGTTCCGAGCGGGTCGTCCGAGGGCGCCATCGGGGACGGCGGCAGGGAGCGGGCCGGGCCGCGGCGACGAGGAGAGGGAAGGGGAGAGGGAAGGGGGCGAGGGCGAGGGAAGGGGAAACGGTCAGGGATCAGAAGTCGGCCGTTGTGCGCTCCTCCAGCCGCGCCACCGAGTCCTGGGCGTACGCCTTCTCGTACGCGTTGCGGATCCGTTCGATCTGCGGATCGCGCAGCCGGGCCTCGGACGCCGGGTAGAGCAGGGTCAGTTCGTAGCTGCGCTCCCGCTCGATGACTCCGTTGGAGTCCCGCCACTGGCCCCGGCCGTCCTGGATGGTCAGCCCGTTGGGGAAGCGCGGGGTGACCTCGGCGTCGATGAAGGCCAGGAACTGCCGGTCGGTCACATCCGGCCCGCCGTCGGGACGTTCGGTGCCGAAGAACAGCCGGGTCTCGATGTACGCCTTGCCGCGCGCGGCAGCCGCCGGCCGGGCGCCCGCGGGGGAGTCGGCGCCCAGGGCGGCGTAGGCGACGGGCGTGCCCACGGCCAGGACGGCGAGACCCGCCGCGGCCGCGGGGAACGCGGCACGACGACGCGGGCGACGGCGGCCAGCCGGGGAGCGGTCGGACGAGCCCGGGTCGTTCGCGGCGGTGGGATGGGGCAGGCGGGACATGGGAGAGGCCCTTCGTTCCGGAATCGGGGCAGGCGCGGACGCGCGGGGCTCACTGTGGCAAGCCGCCCACGTCCGGCAGCGGCGGCGCAGGGGCGTCGCGCGGAAACCACCCGAACGGGCGGGCGCCGGTCCCCGGGCCATTCCGGGGCGTCAAAAACCGCTGGTGCGGGCTGTGTTGCTCTTGCTAGCTTCCTGGACGTGGCGAAACTCAATCAGATCATCGCAGTGGAGAAGGGCGTCAAGTCCAAGGCTCACCAGGACCTGACGGCGGCGCATCACGGCCTCCAGAAGGCGGGACTGCTGGCCGGGATCTCCCGGACATACCAGCCGAAGGACGAGGAGGGCGAGCAGTTGCCGCCCGAGTCGACCCTGGTGCAGATCAAGGCCGAGGACGTGCTGCGGGAGACCGCGGCGACGCTGACCCGCCTCTTCGACGTGACCGCCACGAAGGACTGGGCCAACTGCGCGGCCCGCGCCGATGTCTCGGTCGACGGACGCGTACTGGTGAGCGACGTGCCGGTGTCGTATCTGCTCTTCCTGGAGAAGCAGCTCACCGACATCAACACCTTCGTCCGCAAGCTCCCGGTGCTCGACGCCTCCGAGGCGTGGTCCCAGGACCCCTCCACCGACTCGTGGAAGACCGAGCCGGTGCGGACCCTGCGGACGAAGAAGGTGCCCCGCAACCACGTGAAGGCGGAGGCCACCGAGAAGCACCCGGCGCAGGTCGAGGTGTACTACGAGGACATCCCCATCGGCTACTGGACCACGGTCAAGTTCTCCGGGGCGCTGCCCGCGCGGCGGATCAACGAACTGCTCGACCGCGTGGAGAAGCTCCAGCAGGCCGTGAAGTTCGCCCGCGAGGAGGCCAACGGTGTGGACGTCACGGACCAGCGGGTGGGTGATGCGGTCTTCGGTTACCTCTTCGGATGAGGTGACCGACCATGGAATCCCCGGCGGCGGTCGACGCGGCCGGGGTGCGCGAGGAGCGCAAAGCTGAAACTGAAGTTTGTCGTGACGACGCGGTCCAAGTGGAGGTTCGAGTCCTCCCCCCGGCACTTGCTCCCATCCGTACGTCCCGTACGGATTCGGGCCGGGGTGGCCCACATGGCAGAGGCAGACCGCGATCAATCTCAGACTCTTGCTCCAGACTCAGCATGCGCCGCCTATCGCCGGATCAACCGGGCCCGTGCCCGTGCGCGTCGAGATGCCGGTTCGACTCCGGCCCGCGGAGCTTCGGTCTGCGGTCGTCTAAAGGCAGGACGCGGCGACATCAAACTGACACGGGACCTTTAAAAGTGCCGGCGTGCCGTACAGGCGGCAATCACAGGGCTCGGGGGCCGGCTACGCCCCCGGGCCCGCTCCCGTTCCCGGGTCCGCGTCACCCCGTCGCGCGCAGCGACACCCCGCGCCCGGCGAAGAAGCGCTCGAAGTCGGCCAGCGGCAGCTCCGCCGCCCGGGTCGATGCCGATGTGCCGGACGGGTTGTGGAAGTGCACACCCGCCCCATCGGCCGTGCGCGACGTCAGGAGCACCAGATGGCCGCCTCGTCCCGGTGCGGGCCGCCGCGGGTGCCGGATCGCGTAGTGCACGGACGCGATGACGGACCGGCCCGCATCCAGCAGGTCCAGGATCTCCGCCGGTGCCAGATGCCGGTGGACGGTGGCTTCCAGGTCGTGCTTCTCGCGTACGTACGTGGCGAACGGGGCGTAGACCAGTCCCCGGATCCCGCCGTCGCCGTCCTCGGTGTACGCGCCGTACTCCAGCGCTCCGTCCCGCAGTGCGAACAGCGACGGGGCGTCGGCGCCGAGCGCCATGCGCAGACAGGTCATCCCGCACAGATGGCCTGCCCAGCGGGCGTACTCCGCGGGCGACTTCGCGCCGGACTCCGCCCAGGCGGGATCGGTCGCCGGGTCCAGCCCGTCCTCGACGATCGGCCCGACCAGGTCGAACGAGGCGAACTGGGTGTGCACGGGGACCCGGCAGGCCGGACAGCTCACGATCGGTCTCCGTTCATCGCCGACGAGGGTTCACTGCCGGTATCCGGCCAGGAAGCGGCCGATGCGGCTGATCGCCGCGTCAAGATCGTCAGCGTACGGGAGGGTCAGGATCCGGAAGTGGTCGGGCCGCGGCCAGTTGAAGCCGGTGCCCTGGACGACCTGGATCTTCTCGCGGAGCAGCAGGTCCAGGACGAACTTCTCGTCGTCGACGATCGGATGCACCTTCGGGTCGATGCGCGGGAAGGCGTACAGCGCACCCTTCGGCTTCACGCACGAGACGCCGGGGATCTCGTTCAGCTTCTCCCAGGCGCGGTTGCGCTGCTCGTACAGCCTGCCGCCGGGCACCACCAGTTCCCGGATGGACTGGCGGCCGCCGAGGGCCGCCTGGATCGCGTACTGCGCGGGCGCGTTGGGGCACAGGCGCATGGAGGCGAGCATGGTCAGCCCTTCCAGATAGCTGCGGGCGTGCTGCTTGGGGCCCGACACCACCATCCAGCCCGAGCGGAACCCGGCCACGCGGTAGGTCTTCGACAGCCCGCTGAAGGTGAGGCAGACCAGGTCGGGGGCGAGGACCGCCACGCTGTGGTGCTCGGCGTCGTCGTACAGGATCTGGTCGTAGATCTCGTCGGCGAACACCATCAGGCCGTGCCGGCGGGCCAGGTCGAGGATGCCTTCCAGAACCTCGCGGGGGTAGACGGCGCCCGTGGGGTTGTTCGGGTTGATGATCACGACGGCCCTGGTGCGGTCGGTGATCTTCGAGGCCATGTCGGCGAGGTCGGGGTTCCAGTCCGACGCCTCGTCGCACACGTAGTGCACGGCCTTCCCGCCGGCCAGCGTCGTCACCGCGGTCCACAGCGGGTAGTCGGGGGAGGGGATGAGGACCTCGTCGCCGTCCTCCAGCAGCCCCTGCACCGCCATGGAGATCAGCTCGGAGACACCGTTGCCGAGGAAGATGTCGTCGACGCCGATCCCGGTGAGCCCCATCGCCTGATAGCGCTGCGCCACGGCCCGGCGGGCGGACAGGATGCCGCGCGAATCCGTGTAGCCGTGGGCCTGCGGGAGCATCCGGATCATGTCCTGGACGATCTCCTCCGGCGCCTCGAAGCCGAACAGCGCCGGATTGCCCGTGTTGAGCCGCAGCACGCTGTGGCCCGCCTCCTCCAAGGCGTTGGCGTGCTCGATGACCGGGCCCCGGATCTCGTAACAGACCTCGTTG
The DNA here is from genome assembly GCF_008042275.1 of Streptomyces sp. OR43. GTDB lineage: Bacteria > Actinomycetota > Actinomycetes > Streptomycetales > Streptomycetaceae > Streptomyces. Next base: position 66,070 of record NZ_RDBK01000008.1, read on the forward strand.
AGCTTGCTGGACTGGCGGAATTCCATGCGGTGCTGCCTCCCCGACCCGATTGCGATACTTGGTTTTACCAAGCTCGGGCTTGGAAAGTCCAACAACATGTCTAGACTGCGTCGCATGCCACGTCAGCAACAGCCCGCAACCCGCCCGGTCCGCCGCCGGAGTTACGACCAGTTCTGTGCCGGCGCCCGGGCGCTGGACGCGGTCGGTGACCGGTGGACCCTGCTGATCGTCCGTGAACTGCTGGCCGGTCCCCGGCGCTACACCGATCTCCATGCCGACCTGCCCGGAGTCAGCACGGATGTTCTCGCCTCGCGACTCAAGGACATGGAGCAGGGCGGGCTGGTCACCCGTCGCAGACTGCCGCCGCCCGCCGCCGCCTCGGTGTACGAACTGACCGGGCGGGGGCACGGGCTGCTGCCCGTCCTCGCGGCGCTCGCCGAGTGGGGCGCGCCGGCACTCGTGGAACGGCGGCCCACGGACGCGGTCCGGGCCCACTGGTTCGCCCTTCCGCTGCTGCGTGCGCTGGAGGGGTTCGGCGGAGCCGGCGACGGCGGGGTGGTCGATGTGCGCCTGGACGAGGGCGAGTTCCACGTCCGTACGGGGAGGCAGGCGCCGGGCGAACCGGTCTACGGGGACGGGCCCGCCGTCCGTGCCGACGCGCGCATCGCCCTCGACGCCGAGCTCTGTCTGGCGCTGGGCCGGGGAGAGCTGACGTTCGCCGAGGCCGTCAAGGACGGACGGATCGAGGTGTCGGGCGAGGGGCCGCTGGCCGTGGCGCTGCGCGGCGCGTGAGGAGTGCGATGGCGTGATTCGAGCGGTCAACTCCTGGGTAGTGTCGGGGCATTTGGGATGTCCGGGACACCGATGAGAAGGAGTTGCCCGTGAGAATTGGCAGACAGCAGGGACAGCAGGGACAGCAGCGGCGGCTGGGCAAGGCGCTGGTGATCGGGGGCTGCGTGGCCGCGCTCGGCTTCGTCCCCGCAGCGGCCGTCGCCACCCCCGGCAGCGGGGTGAGCGGCACCGTGGTCGCGGAAGGCACCTCGGTGGGCAAACTGAAGGTGAAGGCACCGAAGGGGCGCACCGACGTCACCTTCCGGACGATCACGGTCGAGCCGGGCGGCTCCACCGGATGGCACACCCACCGCGGCCAGCTGATCGCCGTCGTCAAGTCCGGGACGCTGACCCGCACCCTGGACGACTGCACGGTCGAAGTGACCCCCGCGGGCACGTCCTTCATCGAGCCGTCCGGTGCGGCCCACCGCCACGTCGGACGCAATCTGGGGAGCGAACCCGTCGTCCTCTGGGTGACCTATCTGCTGCCCGAGGGCAGCCCGCTCTCCGACGACGCCGACGCGGTGGACTGCGGAAAGAAGTAGCAGCGCGAGGCACCGCCCTCTGGCGCCCCGGCACGGTCGCGGGACCGCCGGGCGCCGACCGTCAGCGGGCGAGTGTCTCCCCGTACGCGCCGAGGCCGGCGCTCACGAGGCCGTCGCGGAAGGTCAGGACCTCGTACACCCGGCCCCCGATCTGGTTGCGGTAGTCGATCACCAGCGTGTCGACGCCCGCCCGCACGTCCATCACCTCGAACGCGAGGTCGGGGATGAGCTCCAGGCCGCGGGCCCAGTACGCGCGCAGCTCGCTCTTGCCGCGGACCGTGCCGGAGACGTCGCCGGTGAACCTTGCGATCATGGGCGAGCTGAAGGTCACGTCCTCGTGGTAGTGCGCCAGGATGCGTTCCAGGTCGTGGGAGTTCCAGTCGTCCTGCCACCGCGTGGCGAACGTGCGGGCGAATTCAAGATCCATGAGCAGGACCGTAGCGGGCAGGACCGGGAGGCGCCGCGCATTCTCCGCAAGAGGGCACGATGGACCCGTGCGATTCGAAGCGATCACCTGGGAACGGCTGGCGGACGAGCTGGCCGCGTACGCCGACGCGCTGAAGCCCGCCGACGGCGGGCCCTGGCTCAGGATCGCGGTCGACGGCGCTCCGGCGGCCCGTACCGCCGAGCTGGCCGATTCCGTCGCCCAGGGGCTGCGGCTGCGCGGCCGGGCGGTGCTCCCGGTGTCCACGGCGGGGTTCCTGCGGCCGGCGAGTCTGCGGTACGAGTACGGCAGGCGGGACCCCGACTCGTACTACGGCAGCTGGTTCGACACCGGGGCCCTGTGGCGTGAGGTGTTCGGTCCGCTGGAGCCGGGCGGAAGCGGGCGGGTGCTGCCCGACCTGTGGGATCCGGTCACGGACCGGGCCACGCGGAGCCCGTACCGGCACCTGCCGGAAGGCGGGGTGCTGGTCCTGCACGGGCCGTTGCTGCTGGGGCACTGGTTTCCGTTCGACCTGAGTGTCCATCTGCGGCTGTCGGCCGGAGCGCTGCGGCGGCGCACGCCGGAGGATGAGCAGTGGACCCTGCCCGCATTCGCCCGGTACGAGGACGAGGCGGCGCCCTCCGACAACGCTGACGCGGTCGTCCGGGCCGACGATCCGCACCATCCCGCCTGGACGGGGCTGCGGCGGGACGGGTAGCGGGAGACGTCACCCGGCGGGCAGCGGGGGCCGGCCGCCCACGGTCGCGACGGCCTCCGCCCCCGCCCGGCACCCCGCCGCCATGGCCGACGCGTCGTCGGCCCCCGCCAGCCGGGCCGCCAGGAAGCCCCCCGTGAACGCGTCACCGGCCCCGGTGGAGTCCACGGCCACGGGCACGGGTTCGGCCGGAACGCGGGCGGTGACCGTCCCCGCGGTGGCGAGCAGCGCGCCGCCCTCGCCCAGGGTCACGGCCACCTGACGGACCAGCAGGCTCAACTTGGCCGCGGCGTCCGCGGGTTCGGGGAGCCCGGTGAGCAGCCGGGCCTCGTCCGCGTTGGGCAGCAGGAGATCCGCGCCCCCGGTCAGGGCCAGGAACCGGTCGACGCCCAGCTCGGCGAGGAACCCGGCCGACGCCGGGTCGATGCTCACCGGCACGTTCCGCCGCCCGGCCTCCCGCAGGGCGAGCAGGGCCGTCGCACGGCTGGTCGCGGCGAAGAGGAGGTAGCCGGAGAGATGGAGGTGGGCGATGCCGTCGAGCATCGCGGGCGACCAGTCCGCAGGGGAGAGCCGCAGCACGGCCCCGCTGTCGGTGAGAAAGGTGCGCTCGGCGGACGGGTCGACCAGGGCGACGACCGTGCCCGTCGGCGCTTCGTCGTCCACGGCCAGCAGGTCGCGTACGCCCGCCCGCCGGAGCCGCTCCCGGTGCCAGTCCGCGGAGTCCCTGCCGACGCGCGCCACCAGCCGCACGTCACGGCAGCCCGAACGAACCGCCCAGCAGGCCACGTTGGCCCCGGCGCCACCGGCCCGCGTCCGGATCCGGGCCGTCGTGTCCGTGCCGTGGAGCAGCGCCGGACCGTGCCGCGCCACCACGTCCGTGACCACGTCCCCGACGACGAGGAGGCCGCCGGTCACCGGGCCGCCCAGGCCGTGGCGATCCGTGCCGCGAGCGCCACATTGCCGCGGACGGCCGCCAGATTGGCCTCCAGCGACGCCCCTTCGGTGCCCCGCATCAGATGATCGAGCAGAAAGGGCGTGACGGCCTGGCCGGCGATCCCGCGCTCCCGGCACGCGTCCAGCGCCTCGGCCAGCACCCGGTCGTGCAGACCGGGATCCAGCTGTTCGTGCTGCGGTACGGGGTTGGCCACGATCAGCGCGGCCTCGGGGCCGCCGAGCGCGTCCTGTGCCGCCATCACCCCGGCCACCTCCTCGGGCGACCGGACGGTCCAGTCGACCGGCTCGCCCGAACTGCTCAGATAGAAGCCGGGGAACCGGTCGGTGCCGTACCCGAGTACCCCCACCCCGAGTGTCTCCAGACGCTGCAGCGTGGCCGGCACGTCCAGGATCGACTTCACTCCCGCGCAGACCACGGTGATGCCCGTCCGGGCCAGCAGCCGCAGATCCGCGGACTCGTCCTGGGTCTCCGTCCAGCCCCGGTGCACACCCCCGAGCCCGCCGGTCGCGAAGACACGCAGGCCCGCCCGCGCGGCGAGGAACGCGGTCGCCGAGACCGTCGTGGCACCGCTCGCGCCGGTCGCCAGTGCCGGGGCGAGGTCCCGGTGTCCCAGCTTGCGCATCGCCGGGTCCTCGGCGACCCGCTCCAACTGGGCCTTGTCCAGGCCGACCCGGGCGCTGCCGTCCAGCACGGCGACGGTGGCGGGCACGGCGCCGGCCGACCGCACGATGTCCTCCAGCTCCTCGGCGACCCGCAGATTGCGCGGACGGGGCAGACCATGCGCGATGATCGTCGACTCCAGGGCGACGACGGGCCGGCGCCCGGCGAGGGCGTCCCGTACCTCCGCGGAGAGTACGGGAGGGCGGGGGGTGGTGGCGGACGGCTCAGTCAGTGACATGTTCACATCCCTGTCGCGGACGGAGCGGGCTCAAACGTGTGCCGGCGCGGGCGGCCTGAAGACGCCGACGCCCCGTTACCGTCGGGCCATGAACCGTCCGACCGACCGCCTGCCGCCCATGGTTCGGCTCTTCTACGACGACCTGGCCGCGGACTACGACCTCATCTACAAGGACTGGGAGGCGAGCATCGCGCGGCAGGCGGACGCGCTCTCGGCGCTCATCGGCGGATCGGCCGATTCCGGCAACGGGTCCGCCGGGTACGACGTGCTGGACTGCGCCTGCGGTATCGGGACCCAGGCGCTGGGACTGGCCGAGCTGGGGTACCGGGTCACCGGCAGCGATCTGAGCCCCGTCGCGGTGACCCGTGCCGCGAGGGAGGCGGCCTCGCGCGGGCTGACCCTGCCGGTGACCGCTGCCGACATGACGAAGCTTCCGTTTCGCGACAGCTCGTTCGACGTCGTCGTGTGCGCCGACAACTCCCTGCCGCATCTGCTCACTCCGCAGGCGGTGCTGGCCGCGCTCGGCGAGATGCGCAGGGTGCTGCGGCCCGGCGGAATGCTGCTGCTGTCCACCCGGCCGTACGACCGGCTGCGCCGCGAACGGCCGACGTCCACGCCTCCGCAGGTCAGGGAGGGCGAAGGGGGACGGGTGGTCACCTTCCAGCTGTGGCACTGGCACCCGGACGGCGAGCGGTACGACCTGGAGCATTTCCGGCTGCTGCCCGACGCACCGGCGGACTCCCAGGGGGAGAGGGGCCCGGGGGACGGCTGGAACGTGCGCACGCGGCGCGTCTCGTACTGGGCGCTGTCGCAGGAGCAGCTCGTCGAGTTCGCGACGCGGGCCGGGCTGCGGGAGCCGATGTGGCACGAGCCCGACGAGTCGGGCTTCTTTCAGCCCGTCCTGGTGGCGAGACGACCAGGGGCGCTGGCTAAGGTGACCGGCCATGACCACATTTGATCAAGTCCCCGCTTCCTTCGCCGTGCACATCCCGGACGCCGACCTCGAACCGGAACCGCTCGAACCCGGGCAGATCGTGTCGGGCGAACCCGAGGTCACCGGCAAGGTGCTGTGGGAGTCGGCCGACGGCAAGCAGCTGCGCGGGATCTGGCAGATCACGCCCGGCGTGGTCACGGACACCGAGGCCAACGAACTGTTCGTGGTGGTCAGCGGGCGTGCGAGCGTGGCGGTCGAGGGCGGCGCCACGCTGGAGATCGGACCCGGCGACGCCTGTGTGCTGCGCGAGGGCGACCGGACGACATGGACCGTGCACGAGACGCTGCGCAAGGCGTACCACATCAGCCTCTGAGCAGTCCTGGGCCAGGTCGCGGGCGGGGCGGGCCGCCTCGGGCCGCTCCCGCTCTCAGGCCGTGGCGCGACGGGTGAGGCTTCGGCGCAGCGCCAGTGCCGCCATCGGCAGCAGCAGGCACGCTCCGGTCAGGTTGAGCCAGCCGTAGCCGGCCTGGGAGACGATCACGCCGGCGACCGCGCCGCCGATGCCCGCCGACGCGTTCATGGTGAGGTCCGACAGCCCCTGTACGGCGGCGCGTGCCGCCTGCGGGACGGAGTCGGTGAGCAGCGCCGAACCCGCCACCAGCCCCGCGGACCAGCCGAGACCGAGTACGAACAGGCCGGCCGCGGTCCTGCCGTGCGCGGCGCCCGCGGTGCCTGCCAGCAGTGCGGCGAGGGCGAGCAGCCCGGCGACCAGGCCGATGACGGTGAGGCGGCCGAAGCGGTCCGCCAGCCAGCCCATCGCCGGCGAGAACGCGTACATCCCGGCGATGTGGCCGCTGATCACCAGCCCGATCAGCTGGAGGTCCGCGCCGTGGTGGCCGAGGTCGACCGGCGTCATCACCATGATCGAGACCATCGCGGTGTGGGAGACGGTGACGGTCACCAGGGCGAGCCGGGCCATGGGCGAGGCCCGCACGGCCGCAAGACCCGCGCGCAGCGAACGGCCCCCGGCCGACCGGTTCTCCTGCGGTGCCAGGGCGCGCGCGGTGAGGAGCGGATCGGGCCGCAGCAGCACCGCGACCACGAGGGCGGCGAGCAGGAAGATGCCGGCCGCCCAGACGAACGGGCCGGCCGTCTCCGATACGGCCGTGTCCCGGAAGACCCGGCCCGCCGGGGCCGCGATGTTGGGCCCGAGCACCGAGCCGATGGTGGTGGCCCAGATGACGGTGGAGATTGCCCGGCCGCGGCGTTCGGGTTCGGCGAGATCGGCGGCGGCGAACCTGGCCTGGAGGTTGGCCGAGGAACCCGCACCGAACCCGGCCATGCCGAGCAGCAGCAGCGGGAAGCTCTCCACGACGGTCGCCAGCACCACCAGGCCCGCGCCGAGCGCCCCGATCAGATACGCGAGCACGAGTCCGGGGCGGCGGCCCCGCGAGGTCATCAGCGCGGCCAGGGGCAGTGAGAGCAGCGCCGTGCCGGTCACCGACGCGGTGGGCGCGAGGCCCGACAGCGCCTCGGATCCGCTGACGCGCGTCGCCAGCACGGGGGCCAGGGCGATACCGATGGGCACGCCGAGGCCGCCGAGTATCTGACTGGCGATGAGCACACCGGACGTCCTGCGCCGGAGTGCGGGCAGGTCCGCCGCGGTGACCGGCACGGCGGAGACCGGCTCGTCGGGGGTGTCGGGAGCGTTGATGGTGTGGGGCACCGACGCAGTGTGCCAGGCGCCACACGGCGCCCGAACCCCCGCGTTCGATCCCCGCAGGTCATGGCACTCGTGCTGGCCCCGGACGCGACGCGGCAGGTCGTGGCAGTCACGCCGGCTCCGGAGACGACGCCGCAGGTCGTGGCAGTCGTGCTGGACCCGGATACGACGCTGCGGGTCAATGGCAGTCATGCCGGATCCGGAGACGACGCCGCGGGTCAATGGCAGTCATGCCGGATCCGGAGACGACGCCGCGGGGCCCGTCGGTCAGAACAACGGCTGCGGCAGCACACCCTCCAGGGCCAGCAACTGCCGCTTGGTCTCCAGCCCGCCGCCGAAGCCGCCGAGCCCGCCGTCGCTCTCCACCACCCGGTGGCAGGGCACCACCACGGGCAGCGGGTTGGACCCCATCGCGGCGCCGACCGCCTGGGCCGCTCCGGGCTGGCCCACCCGGTCGGCGAGGTCCCCGTACCCGGCGACCGCGCCGTACGGCACGCCCGTCGCCAGTGCGCGGAGCACCTGGCGGTTGAAGCCGCTCGTCAGCGACCAGTCGAGGTCGAGCGAGAACTCCCGCAGCGTGCCCGCGAAGTACGCCGCGAGCTGGCGTATCGGCTCGGCCAGGCGAGCGGAGCCGGGCGACTCCACGGGTTCGGCGCCGAGCCGGGTGCGCAACCGGTCCAGCGCCCGGTGCCGGACCGCCGGCCCGGCGTGGAAGACCACGGTCACCAACCCGGCCTCGGTCGCGGCCAGCAGAAGTGGGCCGATGTCACTGTCGACCACGGCCCACTCGACAACCCCGTCGTTGTTCATGGTCACCACGGTACGACCGCCCACTGACAACGGACGCCGGTTCCCGGTGTCCCGGCCGGTCAGCCGGTGGCCTCACGCACCACGTCGGGGGTGTTGGTGATGATGCCGTCCACCCCGTAGCCGGCCACCTGGAGCGCGTGCTCGGCGTCGTTGACCGTCCAGGCGCTGACCTGGAGCCGCTTGTCGTGCGGGCCCTTCAGCGCGTGTACCGCCGCCACGTACTCGCCCGAGACCGAGGTGTACGCCGGGTTGATCTGGTCGGTGAACTCCGCGTACGACGGCAGATCCGCGACGGCCGGAGTGCCGAGGAAGCCCGTGACGACGTCCGGGCGCAGCTCGTGCACCTTGCGCACACTGCCGGCGCCGAAGCTCTGGATCACCAGACGGCCGCGGACGTGCTCGCGGTCGAGCCACCCCTCCTGGCGCAGGACACGCAGCGTCGCCCGCTCGATTCCGGGATAGGTCTCGGGGCTCTTGATCTCCAGGAGCAGGTTCTGGTCGTTGCGCCCGATCCGGTGCAGGTACTGCCGCAGTGTCGGCACCCGGGCACCGGCGTACAGCGGACCGAACCAGCTGCCCGCGTCCAGCCGGGCGATCTCGGCGGCCGTGAAGTCCTTGACCGCCCACGGAGCACGGTCGGGGAAGACCTCCTCGGCATCCGTGGTCCGCTTCAGATCGGTGTCGTGGATGACGACCAGCACGCCGTCCCGGGTCAGCTGGACGTCGTTCTCCACCCAGTCGAAGCCCAGGACGTCGGCCTTGTCCACGGCCGCCAGGGTGTTCTCCGGAGCGTATGCCGAGGCACCTCGGTGGGCGATGACGCGCGGGTCGTCCGTCCGGCCCCGGGCCATGCCGGCCGGCGTCCGGACGCCGGTGCCGACGGCCGTCGCGGAGGGTGCGGCGACGGTGTGGGCCACTGTCGCGGTGCGGCCGGCCGGGGTGGTGTCCGTGCCCGGCGTCCCGGCGGCCGTGCTCGACAACAGCAACGCGCCGGCGCCCAGCAGGGCGGCGGCAGCGGCGGAGGCGGTTGCGGTGCCTGCGTACACGTGGACTCCTTGCGTCAGAGTGACGGACGGCCCGAGGGTCCCAGCCGTCCCCGAACAGGGAAGGGGCGACGGATGGCCACGACGTGAACGCACCTCGGGGACCAGGTCACGGGCCGCCGTCCCTGTCGATAAAATGCAGCTCTTCTGTTTGTTTGCCGGGCCTTGCGCCTTAGGGTCATCCGAACCCGGGCTTCTGCGAAGGGCGTACGAGCATGCAGGGCACAATCGACGGTTTCGGCTATGGGGCGGTCACTCCCGTGGCCGCTTTCCTCATGGCCTGTCTCGGCGCGGCCCTGGGCCTGCGCTGCACCACCCGGTCCTTGCGTACCGAGCGTTCCTTCAAGGCCGGGTGGCTGGCTCTGGGCGCGACCTCCATAGGCTCCGGGATCTGGACGATGCACTTCATCGCGATGGTGGGGTTCACCGTCGAAGAGGTGCCGATCGGCTACGACAAACCCATCACCTTCGCCAGCCTCGCCGTCGCGATCGTCATGGTCGGTATCGGGATCTTCCTGGTCGGGTACCGCGGCGCCACCCGCATGGCTCTGGTGACGGGAGGAACGATCACCGGACTCGGTGTGGCCTCCATGCATTACCTCGGCATGGCCGGTATGCGACTTGATGGGCAGTTCGAGTACGACACGATCACCGTGTCACTCTCGGTCGTCATCGCCGTGGTGGCCTCGACCGCCGCGCTCTGGGCCGCGGTCTCCATCCACGGCTTCCTGCCCAGCCTCGGCGCCAGCGTCGTGATGGGTGTCGCGGTGAGCGGGATGCACTACACGGGCATGGCGGCCCTCAGGGTCCACCTCCACCCCGCCGCCGCCCTCAGCGGCTCCTCCGCGGGCTCCGGCGACAGCGCCACCGCGCTGCTCGTCCCCATGCTGATCGGCCCGGCGTGTTTCCTGCTGCTGGCCGCCGTCGTCGTGATGTTCGACCCCCTGGTGGTCATGGGCACCCCCGACTGGAACGACCCCGAGGCCGGCCGGGGAGACCGGATGCCCGGCATCCCGGCCCAGCGCCAGGTTCCGCGGTTCGGAACGCACGCCGACCCGGCCTCGTTCCACTCGCAGCATCGCCAGGACTCCACGCAGCCGCAGGACTGGTGACCGGAGGGCCGCCGCGAGCGCTGAGCCGGCCCCGTTGTCAGTGGGGGGTCGTACGGTGGTTGTATGCGGCCCGTTTCGAAGATCGAACGTTCGGTGGCGCCTTTCGAGGTCGTCAGTCCCTACCAGCCCAGTGGCGACCAGCCGGCGGCCATCGCCGAGCTGGAGCGGCGCGTCCGGGCGGGTGAGAAGGACGTCGTGCTGCTCGGCGCGACCGGCACCGGTAAATCGGCGACCACCGCCTGGATGATCGAGAAGCTCCAGCGCCCCACCCTGGTGATGGCGCCGAACAAGACCCTCGCCGCCCAGCTGGCCAACGAGTTCCGCGAGCTCCTGCCGAACAACGCCGTCGAGTACTTCGTCTCGTACTACGACTACTACCAGCCCGAGGCGTACGTCCCGCAGTCGGACACCTACATCGAGAAGGACTCCTCGATCAACGAGGAGGTCGAGCGGCTGCGCCACTCCGCCACGAACTCGCTGCTCACCCGGCGGGACGTCGTCGTGGTCGCCTCCGTGTCCTGCATCTACGGCCTCGGCACCCCGCAGGAGTACGTGGACCGGATGGTCCAGCTCAAGGTGGGTGACGAGATCGACCGCGACCAGCTGCTGCGCCGCTTCGTCGAGATGCAGTACACCCGCAACGACCTGGCATTCACCCGCGGCACCTTCCGGGTGCGCGGCGACACCATCGAGATCTTCCCGGTCTACGAGGAGCTCGCCGTCCGCATCGAGATGTTCGGTGACGAGATCGAGGCCCTCTCCACGCTCCACCCGCTCACCGGCGAGATCATCAGCGAGGACCGGTCGCTCCACGTCTTCCCCGCCAGCCACTACGTCGCGGGCCCCGAGCGCATGGAGAAGGCGGTCGGCCGCATCGAGAAGGAGCTGGAGCAGCGCCTCGCCGAGCTGGAGAAGCAGGGCAAGATGCTGGAGGCCCAGCGACTGCGCATGCGTACGACGTACGACATCGAGATGCTCCGCCAGATCGGCACCTGCTCCGGCGTCGAGAACTACTCGATGCACTTCGACGACCGTGACCCCGGCACCGCTCCCCACACCCTCCTCGACTACTTCCCCGAGGACTTCCTCCTCGTCCTCGACGAGTCGCACGTGACCGTCCCGCAGATCGGCGCGATGTACGAAGGCGACGCCTCCCGGAAGCGGACCCTCGTCGACCACGGCTTCCGGCTGCCCTCGGCCCTGGACAACCGCCCGCTGAAGTGGGAGGAGTTCCTCAAACGGATCAACCAGACGGTCTACCTCTCCGCCACCCCCGGCAAGTACGAGCTCTCCCGGGGCGACGGCTTCGTGGAGCAGATCATCCGGCCCACCGGCCTCGTCGACCCGGAGATCGTCGTCAAGCCCACCGAGGGCCAGATCGACGACCTGGTGCACGAGATCCGCAAGCGCACCGAGAAGGACGAGCGGGTCCTGGTCACCACCCTCACCAAGAAGATGTCGGAGGACCTCACCGACTACTTCCTGGAGCTGGGCATCCAGGTCCGGTACCTCCACAGCGACGTCGACACCCTGCGCCGCATCGAACTGCTGCGGGAGCTGCGCTCGGGCGAGTACGACGTCCTGGTCGGGATCAACCTCCTGCGCGAGGGCCTCGACCTGCCCGAGGTGTCGCTCGTGGCCATCCTCGACGCCGACAAGCAGGGCTTCCTGCGCTCGGCGACCTCGCTGATCCAGACCGTCGGGCGCGCGGCTCGTAACGTGTCGGGGCAGGTCCATATGTACGCGGACAAGATCACCCCGGCGATGGCGCAGGCCATCGACGAGACCAACCGCCGCCGCGAGAAGCAGATCGCGTACAACACCGAGCGCGGACTCGACCCGCAGCCGCTGCGCAAGAAGATCAACGACATCGTCGCGACGATCGCCCGCGAGGAGATCGACACCGAGCAACTCCTCGGCACCGGCTACCGCCAGGGCAGGGGGACCAAGGCGCCGGTGCCCACGCTGGGTATCAAGACCGGTGCCGCGAAGGGCAAGGCGGACGGGGGCAAGGCGACGGTCACCGACCGCCCGGCCGCCGAGCTCGCCGGGATCATCGAGGAGATGACCGACCGGATGCGGGCCGCCGCCGCCGACCTGCAGTTCGAGGTGGCCGCCCGGCTGCGTGACGAGGTGGGGGAGCTGAAGAAGGAGTTGCGCCAGATGCGGGAGGCGGGTCTGGCCTGACCCCGCGGCAGCCGGTGTGTTGCAGGACCGACACAAAACGGCCCGCGGTGGCTGTGTCAGCGGTGTGCGTGCGTAGGGTGCTGGAAAACCGCGCAAGGACGGTTGCGGGGACAGCGGAGAGGGGACAGCGCGTGACGGTCAATATGACCAAGGGTCAGGCCATCAGCCTGCAGAAGAGCGACGGGGGGACCCTGACCGCGGTACGGATGGGGCTCGGCTGGCAGGCGGCTCCGCGCCGCGGTCTGTTCGGCTCGCGCACCCGGGAGATCGACCTGGACGCCTCGGCGGTCCTGTTCGCCGACAAGCAGCCGGTCGACGTCGTGTTCTTCCGGCACCTCGTCAGCGATGACGGCTCGGTCAAGCACACCGGGGACAACCTGGTCGGCGGCGCCGGCTCGGGCGGCGACGACGAGGCGATCCTGGTCGACCTCCAGCGGGTGCCGGTCCACATCGACCAGATCGTCTTCACGGTGAACTCCTTCACCGGCCAGACGTTCCAGGAGGTGCAGAACGCCTTCTGCCGCATCGTGGACGAGACCAACGGCCAGGAGCTCGCCCGCTACACGCTGGACGGCGGCGGGCAGTACACCGCCCAGATCATGGCGAAGGTCCACCGTTCGGGAAGCGGGTGGCAGATGACCGCCATCGGCAACCCGGCCAACGGCCGTACCTTCCAGGACCTCATGCCGGCGATCCTGCCGCACCTGTAGGCAGTGCCGGACCCACGGGTCCGCATCACGACGCGCAGCTCCCGGCAGCATCGGCCGCCGGGAGCTGCACCACATCGCGGGACCGGTACCGCCGGCGCCGCACCACGTACGACAACGCACCACGTATGACGACGCCGCACCACGCACCGCATACGACAACGCATCACGCACCGCATACGACAACGCACGACACCGCATCACGCACGACACCGCATCGCGCAGCAGTAACTCGTCGAGGGGACAGGGCAATGACGGCCGAGCTGGTCCGGGGGCAGAACCACACGTTGCCCCAGACCCGTCTGGAGATCCGGGTTTCGGCCGGCGCGTCCGTCGTGGCCGGTGCCACGCTCGGGGACGAGCACGGCACCGTGCACGGCGTCGAGTGGATAGCCCATCCCGGCTCCCCGCAGCTGCCCGGCCTGGAGGTGTCCAGGCAGGCCGCGGCCGAGCACCGGCTCGCGGTCGACCTCGACGCCCTGCCCGAGGCGGTGCACCGGGTCACCGTGCTGCTGGCGCTGCCGCTGGAGGCGGGTGGCCCGACCCGGTTCGGGGCCGTCGCCTCGCCCTTCGTCGCCGTCACCGGACTCGACGGCACGGAGATCGCCACCTTCACCCTGACCGGTCTGGACAGTGAGTCCGCCGTCGCCGCCCTGGAGCTCTACCGCAGGCAGGGTGCCTGGAAGGTCCGCGCGGTCGGGCAGGGCTACGCCGGCGGTCTCGCCGCGATGCTCGCCGACCAGGGTGTCGCCGGGGCGGCCGAACTGGCGGGCTCGATCCAGGAAGCGGTCGCCCGCGGACTGGCCCGCTCGGTGACCCCGCCCCCGCCCCGCACCGCGGAGGGCGGCCGGGTCCGACACGGGGTGGTGGGTGCGGAGGACGGCGAGGAGGGCTCGTTCAGGG
>NZ_RDBK01000008.1:79956-117584 GCF_008042275.1 Streptomyces sp. OR43
GCCGGTCGCGTCGCCGGCCACGGGGGTCGCGGGCCCGCCCAGCCCGGCAGGCCCGCGACCCCCGTGGCCGGCGACGCGACCGGCTGGTCGATGGACGAGCGCCTCTACAACCAGGTGTGGGGCATGTTCGAGGACCTGGCCCGGGCGACCGCCGCATACCGCAGCGCCGTCGACTTCGCCGAATCCCGGATGGACCAGGAGCTGGAGCGGACCCTGTCCGATCCGCGCAGCCGGATCGGCGGCGCGGGTGACCGGGCCCGTGAACAGGCCCGGGCCAAGCGCGACGAGCTGACCGGCCGGGCCCGCGAGGCACTGGACCGCGACCTCGCCCAGCTCGCCGCCGAGTCCGCTGTGGTGGAGCCGGCGCTGCCTGCCGCGTACGCGGGCTGGGACAACCCCGTCTGGCACGCCTACCGCGTCCCGATGGAGATCCCGATGGCCCTGCGGATCGGGGACCTCCACCTGCCGGAAAGCAGCGGGATGAGCATTCCGCTGCTCGTCCGGCTGCCGCTGGAGCGCGGCATGTGGATCGACAGCGGGCGGACGGCTTCCGAGGCCGCGGCCCTGACCGATACGGACCAGCTGCGCCGGCTGGCCATGGAGAGCGCCGTCCTGCACGCGGCGCGGATGCTTGCCGTCTACCCGCCGAACGAGTTCTCGGTCCATGTCATCGACCCGGCGGGCTCCGCCGCCACGGCGCTGGCGCCGCTGGTCACCGCCGGGGTGCTCGCGAGCCCGCCCGCGTCCGGCCCCGGGGGAGTGTCCTCCGTTCTCGCCCACCTCACCCGGCGCGTCGACCTCGTGCAGATGGCCATCAGGGCCGGAGCCGCGGATTCGCTGCCGCCCGACCTGGACCCGGCCGAGCAACTGCTGATCGTCAACGACTTCCCGCACGGCTTCGACGACCGTGCGGTCACCCAGTTGCGCTACCTCGCCGACGAGGGGCCCGCCGTCGGCGTGCATCTCATGATGGTCGCGGACCGGGAGGACGCCTCCGCGTACGGTCCGGTGCTCGACCCGCTGTGGCGGTCCCTGCTCCGCGTCACCCCAGTCGCCGACGACCATCTGGCCGACCCCTGGGTCGGTCACGCCTGGACGTACGAGCCGCCCGCGACGCCGCCCGGCAGCCGTGTGCTGGAGCAGGTTCTGGAACGAGTCGCCGCCGCGCGCCGCACCGGGCATCGCTGACACGCCGGACTCGGCGGCAACGGCCGCACCCACTCCCACCTGGCATTTTGGATCATCTTTAGCCTTCTCTTTACCTTTCCTTGGTGTTCCCTGTACTGTTCATTGGGCGGAGGGGAGTACTCCCGATCGCGGCGTTCCCGTCAGTACGGACTGTGACCGGTCCCGGGGCGCCGGCCCAGGCGCGCAGCCCGCGCGCCCAGGTGGAAGAGACCTCCGGCAGCGACGACGCTGATCAGTAGCCGTAGCGAACTGCCGGAGGCGCAGTGGACGTTTCATGGACCCTCTGGGCGCTGACCATTCTTGGTCTGAGCGCCCTCATCGCCGTCGACTTCTTCATCGGGCGCAAGCCTCATGACGTGTCGACCAAGGAAGCCGGAATCTGGACGATCGTCTGGATCGCGCTGGCCGCCCTCTTCGGGCTCGGCCTGCTCGTGTTCGGCGAGAGCCAGGCCTCGGGCGAGTTCTTCGCCGGCTTCATCACCGAGAAATCACTGAGTGTCGACAACCTCTTCGTCTTCGTGCTGATCATGGCGAAGTTCTCGGTGCCTTCCCACCTCCAGCAGCGGGTGCTGCTCGTCGGCGTGCTGATCGCCCTGGTGCTGAGAGCGATCTTCATCGCCGCGGGCGCCGCGGTCATCGCCAACTTCTCGTGGGTCTTCTACATCTTCGGGGCGTTCCTGATCTACACCGCCTGGAAGCTGATCCAGGAGGCGCGGGCCGACGAGGAGGAAGAGGAGTTCGAGGAGAACCGCCTCCTCAAGAACATCGAGCGCCGCTTCGGCGTCGCCGACCGGTACCACGGGACCAAGCTCTTCATCCGCAACAACGGCAAGCGCGTCCTGACGCCCCTGATGGTCGTCATGCTCGCCATCGGCACCACCGATGTGCTGTTCGCGCTGGACTCCATCCCCGCGATCTTCGGCCTGACCCAGGACCCGTACATCGTGTTCACCGCCAACGCCTTCGCGCTGATGGGGCTGCGGCAGCTGTACTTCCTGATCGGCGGGCTGCTCAAGAAGCTGGTCCACCTCAGCTACGGGCTCTCGGTCATCCTCGGCTTCATCGGCGTCAAGCTGGTGCTGCACGCGCTGCACGAGTCCGGGGTGCACGTCCCCGAGATCTCCATCCCGGTCTCGCTCGGCGTCATCTGCGGGGTGCTGGTGATCACCACCATCACCAGCCTGATCGCCAACAAGAAGCAGGCCGAGGCGGACGCCGCGGAGGAGCGGAAGGCCGCGGATCCCGCGGACAAGAGCGCCGGCATAGACGCCTGAGCAGAGGTGGGGGGTGTGGGCGCGCGGACCGCGCGCCCACACCCCACCGTCGTCACCAGCCCCGCGCGCGCCATTCGGGCAGCCGCGGGCGCTCGTCGCCGAGCGTGGTGTCGTGCCCGTGTCCGGGGTAGACCCACGTCTCGTCGGGCAGCGGGGCGAAGAGCTTGGTCTCCACGTCGTGCAGCAGGCTCGCGAAGGCCTCGGGGTCCTTGTGCGTGTTGCCGACCCCGCCCGGGAAGAGGCAGTCGCCGGTGAACAGGTGCGGAGCCCCGTGCGGGTCGTCGTAGACGAGAGCGATCGAGCCCGGGGTGTGGCCGGTCAGATGGCGGGCGGTCAGTGCGACCTGCCCGACCCGGATCGTGTCGCCGTCCTCGACGAGCACATCCGTCGGGACCGGGATCCCCTCGGCGTCGAACCGTCCGGCGTACGTACGCGCGCCGGTGGCCGCGACCACCTCGCCCAGTGCCTGCCAGTGGTCGCCGTGCCGGTGAGTGGTGACCACCGAGGCGATCGAGTCGTCACCGATCAGCGTCAGCAGGGTCCCGGCCTCGTTGGCCGCGTCGATCAGGAGCTGCTCTCCGGTCGCCCGGCAGCGCAGGAGATAGGCGTTGTTGTTCATCGGACCGACGGCGACCTTGGAGATCATCAGGTCCGTCAACTCGTGTACGTCCGCGCGCCCGCCGACCTTGACCGTTCCGCTGTACGTCATGCCTCTCAGCCTATAGCGGGGGCAGTGCGGGAAGGGTTCCGCCCTGTACGGTCAGGGCGGAACCGTCGCGGCGCCCGCTGAGCCAGCCGAGCAGCTCGGGGGCGGTACCGCGGACGCCGACGGGGCCGCCCTCCGCGCCGCCACCGGTCGTCCAGGTCCGGCCCCGGTCGTCGGCCACGCCCGTCGACACGACCGCGGGGTGCCGGCCGAAGCGCTCGGCCAGGAAGTCGATCTCGCGGGCGACGAAATCGTCCGGCAGGTCCTCCAGCTCGTAGCCGATGCCCAGGTCGACGTGGTGCAGCTCGACCTCGCCGCGGCGGCGGAAGGGGATCCGGGAGGCGGAGTCCGTCACACCGTTGCGCAGCGTGACGGTGCGCGACCAGTCGGCCGGGGCCGCGGCGGCAGCCGCGAAGCGGTCCGCGCTCGCGGCCAGGTCGGCGAGCTGATCCGTCCGCGGCCGGGGCGCGTCGCGCTCGATGTCGCCGTCGCGGGTTTCGCTGTCTGCGTACATGGGCCGGCCCTGGAGAACATTTACGAGCGCGTCGGCGTTACGTGAGAGGTGCGCGACGACATGACCCCGGCTCCAGCCCGGGAGGCGCGACGGTTCGGCGAGTGCCGCGTCGTCCAGTTTCCCGATAGCGCTGAGCAGCCGGTCGGTCGCTTCTCGCAGTGCGGCCAGGTCGTGCACATGATCAGTCATGGGTCGAGCCTAGCGTCGGCCACTCATTCGGGTGAAGGAGTCATCAGCCGTCCGTAAATCGAATGCGCGTGCTATACGCTCGGAGTCGAAAGCTTCGTACATCGCTGTGGCACCCCCCATACCCTGGGGCAGGGGCTCAGTTCCCCCGCTTCTCTCTAGAAAGGTGCGGACCGGCGTGGCCGACCGTCTCATCGTCCGTGGCGCTCGCGAGCACAACCTCAAGAACGTCTCGCTCGACCTCCCCCGCGACTCCCTCATCGTCTTCACCGGGCTCTCCGGGTCGGGCAAGTCGTCGCTCGCGTTCGACACGATCTTCGCCGAGGGCCAGCGGCGCTACGTGGAGTCCCTCTCCTCGTACGCCCGGCAGTTCCTCGGCCAGATGGACAAGCCGGACGTCGACTTCATCGAGGGCCTGTCGCCCGCCGTCTCCATCGACCAGAAGTCGACCTCGCGCAACCCGCGCTCGACGGTCGGCACGATCACCGAGGTCTACGACTACCTCCGGCTGCTCTTCGCCAGGATCGGCAAGCCGCACTGTCCCGAGTGCGGCCGTCCCATTTCGCGCCAGTCGCCGCAGGCCATCGTGGACAAGGTCCTCGGCCTGCCCGAGGGCAGCCGCTTCCAGGTGCTCTCGCCGCTCGTCCGCGAGCGCAAGGGCGAGTTCGTCGACCTCTTCGCCGACCTGCAGACCAAGGGGTACAGCAGGGCCAGGGTCGACGGCGCGACCATCCAGCTCTCCGAGCCGCCCACGCTCAAGAAGCAGGAGAAGCACACCATCGAGGTGGTCATCGACCGTCTCACGGTGAAGGACAGCGCCAAGCGCCGGCTGACCGACTCGGTCGAGACCGCGCTGGGCCTCTCCGGCGGCATGGTCGTGCTCGACTTCGTCGACCTCCCCGAGGGCGACCCCGAGCGTGAGCGGATGTACTCCGAGCACCTCTACTGCCCGTACGACGACCTCTCCTTCGAGGAGCTGGAGCCGCGCTCCTTCTCCTTCAACTCCCCCTTCGGAGCCTGCCCCGACTGCACGGGTATCGGCACGCGGATGGAGGTCGACCCGGAGCTGATCGTCCCGGACGAGGAGAAGTCCCTCGACGAGGGCGCGATCCATCCCTGGTCGCACGGCCACACCAAGGAGTACTTCGGCCGCCAGATCAACGCCCTGGCCGAAGCCCTCGGATTCCGTACGGACATCCCCTGGGCGGGTCTGCCGCAGCGCGCCAAGAAGGCCCTGCTCTTCGGCCACAAGATCCAGACCGAGGTCCGCTACCGCAACCGGTACGGGCGCGAGCGCGCCTACACCACGCCCTCCTTCGAAGGCGCGGTGCAGTTCGTCAAGCGGCGGCACTCCGAGGCGGAGAGCGACTCCAGCCGGGAGCGCTTCGAGGGCTATATGCGCGAGGTGCCCTGCCCGACCTGTGAGGGCACCCGGCTCAAGCCGATCGTCCTCGCGGTCACGGTGATGGAGAAGTCCATCGCCCAGGTCGCCGCGATGTCGATCAGCGAGTGCGCCGAGTTCCTCGGCCGCATGAAGCTGAACGCCCGCGACAAGAAGATCGCCGAGCGAGTGCTCAAGGAGGTCAACGAGCGGCTGAAGTTCCTGGTCGACGTCGGCCTCGACTACCTCTCGCTGAACCGCGCGGCAGGCACCCTGTCCGGCGGCGAGGCGCAGCGCATCCGGCTCGCCACCCAGATCGGTTCCGGTCTGGTCGGCGTGCTCTACGTGCTGGACGAGCCGTCCATCGGCCTGCACCAGCGCGACAACCACCGGCTGATCGAGACCCTGGTCCGCCTCCGCGACATGGGCAACACGCTCATCGTCGTCGAGCATGACGAGGACACCATCAAGGTCGCCGACTGGGTCGTCGACATCGGCCCCGGCGCCGGGGAGCACGGCGGCAAGGTGGTCCACTCCGGATCGCTCAAGGAACTGCTGGCCAACGACAAGTCGATCACCGGTCAGTATCTGACCGGCAAGAAGTCGATCGCGATGCCCGAGATCAGGCGGCCCGTCGACCCCTCGCGGCTGCTCACGGTCCACGGCGCCCGGGAGAACAACCTCCAGGACATCGACGTCTCGTTCCCGCTCGGCGTGCTGACCGCCGTGACCGGCGTCTCCGGCTCCGGGAAGTCGACCCTGGTCAACGACATCCTTTACACCCACCTGGCCCGCGAACTGAACGGCGCCAAGTCGGTGCCCGGCCGGCACACGCGGGTCGACGGAGACGACCTCGTCGACAAGGTGGTGCACGTCGACCAGTCGCCCATCGGCCGGACACCCCGGTCCAACCCGGCGACGTACACGGGCGTCTTCGACCACGTCCGCCGGCTGTTCGCGGAGACGATGGAGGCCAAGGTCCGCGGCTACCTGCCGGGCCGGTTCTCCTTCAACGTGAAGGGCGGCCGCTGCGAGAACTGCTCCGGTGACGGCACGATCAAGATCGAGATGAACTTCCTGCCCGACGTGTACGTCCCGTGCGAGGTCTGCCACGGAGCGCGCTACAACCGGGAGACCCTGGAGGTCCACTACAAGGGCAAGTCCATCGCCGAGGTGCTGGACATGCCGATCGAGGAGGGCCTGGAGTTCTTCGAGGCCGTCCCGACCATCGCGCGTCATCTGCGGACGCTCAACGAGGTCGGTCTCGGATACGTCAGGCTCGGCCAGTCCGCGCCGACGCTCTCCGGCGGTGAGGCCCAGCGGGTGAAGCTCGCCAGCGAGCTCCAGAAGCGCTCCACCGGACGCACGGTCTACGTCCTGGACGAGCCGACCACCGGTCTGCACTTCGAGGACATCTCCAAGCTGATCAAGGTGCTCTCCGGCCTGGTCGACAAGGGCAACACGGTGATCGTCATCGAGCACAACCTCGATGTCATCAAGACCGCCGACTGGGTCATCGACATGGGCCCCGAGGGGGGCAACGGCGGCGGCCTGGTCATCGCCGAGGGCACCCCGGAGTTCGTGGCGGGCGTTCCCGCCAGCCACACCGGGAAGTTCCTCCAGGGCATCCTGGACGCGGACCGGGTCAGCGAGGCGGCCGTGCCCGCGGCGCGCAAGCCCGTGCGCAAGACGGCTGCGAAGAAGGCGCTCTCCGCGAAGTCCGCTCCCGCGCGGAAGACGGCGACGGCGAAGACCGCCACGACCAAGGCGGCCACGGCGAAGGCCACCGGGACGGCAGCGGCCAAGAAGACCGCGGCCAAGAAGACGGCCCGCGCGCGCAAGGCCTGACACCACGATCGCGCGGTGCGAGGTGGCGGTCCCTCCCGAGGGACCGCCACCTCGCCGCGTCCTGCCCCGCCGCGTCCTGCCTCGCCCTGCCGCGTCCCGACAGGGCCCCGCCCGTCCCTTCCTCCCACGACGTGCACCGTCGCTTACCGCACCCGCCCTGACCAGGCACGACCGCGGGCGACCGGCCCGCGCGCAAGGGCGCCCGGCTCCGCCGGTATCGTCGGATACGTCACCGCCGCCCCGCTGTTCAGGCGCTCCGGGCAGCCCTGGCACCTCTACCCCTCTGACCCGTGGAGACCGCATGTCCGGCCAGC
The DNA here is from genome assembly GCF_008042275.1 of Streptomyces sp. OR43. Taxonomy (GTDB): domain Bacteria; phylum Actinomycetota; class Actinomycetes; order Streptomycetales; family Streptomycetaceae; genus Streptomyces. The sequence continues at coordinate 87,368 of NZ_RDBK01000008.1, forward strand.
CCACCGCCCGCCGCACCGTGCTGAAGGGCGCCGCTCTCGCCGGCGTCGCCGGGCTGGGAGTGGCCGCCTGCTCGACCGAATCGAAGCTCGGGCACGCCGAGACGCCGACCCCGACCGCGCCCGTGGAGCTCGGTGCCCCCGACGAGATCCCGGTCGGCGAGTCCAAGCTCTACCGCGAGCAGCGCGTCATCGTCAGCTGCCCGGCCAAGGGGCAGTACAAGGCGTTCAGTGCCCAGTGCACCCACGCGGGCTGCCTGCTGGACAAGGTCGAGAAGAACGAGGGCCACTGCCCCTGCCACGGCAGCCTTTTCGACACCACGACCGGCAAGGCACTCCACGGCCCCGCGACCGTTCCGCTGCCCGCGGTCCCGGTCAAGGTCGAAGGCGGAAAGCTGATCGCGGGCCCCGACGCCTGATCGCCGGCCCGCCGCCTGATCGCGGGCCCCGACGCCTGACGGCGGGCCCGTCTCAGTCCCAGTCCCAGTCGATGCCGACCAGACCGGGCCGCACCCCCTGCTCCACCAGGTGCACGGTCCGGTGCCGCCCGGTGAGCGTGAGATCGGTCCGGGCCCCGCGCGGCGCCCCCGCCGAGACCTGAGCGAATCGCCGGCACCGTACCGGCAGCGCCTCCTCGTCGAACCGGACCTGCAGCACGTACTGCCCGCCGCCGAAGCTGAAGCCGCGGACGTACTCACCGCACGGCCCGCCCGTACCGTCCTCGAAGCCATAGCCGAAGAGGTACGTCTCACCGGCCCGCAGCCGGGTGTCGAAGAGCAGCTCCGCGACCAGCACCCCCGTCTCCGCGTCCCAGCGGACCCGCCCCGTCCGGCAGTTCTCCCGGGCGCTCACCGCTACCCGTGCCGGATCGCAGCCCGGGTCGCCGCGGTACACGGCGAGATAGCGGTCGACGCCGTCGCGGTGGGCGCGCACGACGTGCTGCGAGCCGCGGACCTCCATCCGGCGGCCGGGCCCGATCCGTACCCGCTCCTGGTGACCCACCGTGTGCAGCCCGCCGTCCGAGGGCGACTCCATCGCCGCGAGCAGCCGCTCCACCGCTCCGGAGGCCTCCATCAGGGAACGGTACGAGCGGGCCGGCGGGCGGTCGGCGTCGCCGCCGGACTCCCCGGACCCCAGCAGCCCGAGCAGGGAGTTCCCCGGCAGCTCCAGCACCTCCTCCAGCGCCTTCACGGCCCGCAGGGACTCCGGCCGCTGCGGACGGCGGGCGCCCTGCTGCCAGTAACTGAGACTGGTCACACCGACCTTGACCCCGCGGTGCGCCAGATGGTGCTGCACCCGCTGGAGCGGCAGTCCGCGTACCGAGAGGGCGGTGCGCAGCGCCAGATGGAACGGGCCGGTGTGCAGCACCTGCGCCAGTTCGGCCTCGGTGTGCAGCATGCGTCCTCCAGGTGAACGTTCACGACGGGCGACGGCCGGGCCGCGCCGGCGGGTGTGGGGCCGCAGGTGGCCGGGGGAGAGCGTTCACGCACCCGCCACCGGCGTTCACACCGCGGTGTTCCCCCGCATTGAAGCGTGTTGACCCGCTCCCGACAACGGTTGATGCTCCTCGTCAGCGTCCGGACGCGCTCCTTGGATCCCCCACCCCCCGCCACGGGAGGAACGCCATGCGCAACCGAAGATTCCGGCCGGTACGGCTGTCGGTGACAGCCGTACTCGCCGCCGTACTGCTCGCCGCACCCACGGCGACCGTCACCGCCACTGCCGCCGATCAGCACCACACCGCCACCGCCGCCGGTCAGTACCGTGCGGCCTCCGCCACCGCCACCGGCCGGTCCACCGCCGTCTCCACCGCGACGGGCACCCTCGCCGCCGCCCAGAGGCTGAACATCAGCATGCAGGCCCAGCAGAAGACGAACTGGTGCTGGGCCGCCGCCGGCAACACCATCGCCACCTGGTTCGGCCGGAACTACACCCAGAACCAGTTCTGCAACGCCGCGTTCGGCCGCGCCCAGGGCTATGAGTGCCCCAACTCGCAGGCCTCGCTCGGCAACGTCCAGGACGGTCTGTACTGGGCCGGCATCAACCCCGGCTCCTACGTCACCGGCTGGCTGCGCTACCCGACCGTGCAGGCCGAGATCACCGCCGGACGGCCCGTGGAGACCCGCATCCAGTGGTCCTCCGGCGGCGGCCACATGCACGTCCTGTACGGGTACGACGACGCGAACAGCTGGGTGTACTGGGGCGATCCCTGGCCCTCCAGCAACCGCTACAACTGGGCCTCGCACGCCTGGTACGTCAACAACAGCGAGTTCTCCTGGACCCACTCGCTCTACCGGATAGGGGCGTGACGGCATGACCTCCACCCGTTCGCAGGCCCGCCCCACTGCCCGCGCCGCGCGCCGCGCTCGTCCCGTCGCGGCCGCCTTGGCCGCGGCCGGCGTGCTGGCCGGCGCGGCCCTGCTCACCGTCGCCCCGCAGGCGGCCGCCGCCACCGGGCCCTCGGCCGGCCCCGCGGCCCTGGCAGCGGCCCACGAGGCGGCCACCGACGCCACGACCCTGAACACGCTGTCCCGGTTCTTCGCCCGCGAGGGCGCCGTCACCAGGGCGGCGGCCGCCCCCCGGATCGAGGGCGCGGCCGTGCCCGTACGCACCCTGTCCGCGGACTTCGTCGGGGGAGAGCCCGGGGCGCCCGTCGCCGCGCTGGACTACCTGGCCAGCACGGCGGTCTCCTCGGACGGCCAGAAGGCATCCCTGTGGACGCTTCCCGAACCGGGGAAGGACGGCAGCTGGCAGGTGGTGAACATCGCCACCGGCGACGACGAGACCCGGTACGCGGCCGCAGGCGCCCGCAAACTGCCCGGCGGCATCGTCTTCCGGGAACCGCAGATCGACGCCTGGTACGTCCAGAAGGGCAGCCGGGTGCTCCCGCTGGACGGGGACGCCGTGCGTGCGGTCGGCGCGGGCGGCACCACGCTGGCCGCCTACCGCACCCGGGTGCGCAGCGCGTACGCGGACAAGCTCCCCGGTTCCGGCTACGCCCGCGCGGGCCGTGCCGGGGGCTACGGGGCCACCGCCGCGGGGCCCGCCATCGCCGCGGACGCCACCGCCACGACCGCCGCGGGCACCGCCCTGACCGCGACCTCCGGGGCGGCGGCCGCGGGCGCCGTCGCCGTACTCGCCCTCTGCGGCGTCACGGTCCTGCGCACCCGGCACCGCCGCAGGACGACGTGACCGCGGGATCTGTGCGGACCCGATGACCCCGCACTCCGGGACACGTGCCCCCACGCCGTGTCCCGGAGCGCGGCACCATCCCTGAGCCACCCTGCTGTCACTGCCCGCAAGTAGGGTGGGAGCCATGGCAGACCCCTCCAGCTACCGCCCCAAGCCGGGACAGATCCCCGACTCCCCGGGGGTCTACAAATTCCGCGACGAACACCGCCGGGTGATCTACGTCGGGAAGGCGAAGAGCCTGCGCCAGCGCCTGGCCAACTACTTCCAGGACCTGTCCGGCCTCCATCCGCGTACGCGCACGATGGTGACCACCGCCGCGTCCGTGGAGTGGACCGTCGTCTCCACGGAGGTCGAGGCGCTCCAGCTCGAATACTCCTGGATCAAGGAGTTCGACCCCCGGTTCAACGTCAAGTACCGCGACGACAAGAGCTATCCGTACCTCGCGGTCACGCTCAACGAGGAGTTCCCGCGCGTTCAGGTCATGCGCGGTGCCAAGAAGAAGGGCGTGCGCTACTTCGGTCCGTACGGGCACGCCTGGGCGATCCGCGAGACGGTCGACCTGATGCTCCGGGTCTTCCCGGTGCGGACCTGCTCCGCCGGCGTCTTCAAGAACGCCGCCAGGACCGGCCGTCCCTGCCTCCTCGGCTACATCGGCAAGTGCTCGGCCCCCTGTGTCGGCCGGGTCACCCCCGAGGAGCACCGGGAACTGGCGGACGACTTCTGCGACTTCATGGCCGGCCGCACCGGCACGTACATCCGCCGCCTGGAGAAGGACATGATGGCGGCGGCCGAGGAGATGGAGTACGAGCGCGCGGCCCGCCTGCGCGACGACGTGGAGGCGCTCAAGCGCGCCATGGAGAAGAGCGCCGTCGTCCTCGCCGACGCCACCGACGCCGACCTGATCGCGGTCGCGGAGGACGAGCTGGAGGCCGCCGTCCAGATCTTCCACGTCCGCGGCGGCCGGGTGCGCGGCCAGCGCGGCTGGGTCACCGACAAGGTGGAGAACGTCGACACCTCGGGCCTCGTCGAGCACGCCCTGCAACAGCTGTACGGCGAGGAGACCGGCGACTCCGTTCCCAAGGAGGTCCTCGTCCCTGCCCTTCCCGAGGACCCCGACGCGGTCTCCCAGTGGCTGGCCGGCCGCCGGGGCTCCCAGGTCAGCCTGCGCATCCCGCAGCGCGGGGACAAGAAGGACCTGATGGCCACGGTCCAGCGCAACGCCCAGCAGGCCCTCGGGCTGCACAAGACCAAGCGCGCCTCCGACCTGACCACCCGGTCCCGGGCGCTGGAGGAGATCGCCGAGGCGCTCGGCCTCGACACGGCCCCGCTGCGCATCGAGTGTTTCGACATCTCCCATCTCCAGGGCGACGACGTGGTGGCGTCGATGGTGGTCTTCGAGGACGGTCTGGCCCGCAAGGGGGAGTACCGCCGCTTCCAGATCAAGGGCTTCGAGGGACAGGACGACGTCCGCTCGATGCACGAGGTGATCAGCCGGCGCTTCCGGCGCTACCTCCAGGAGAAGGAACGCACGGGCGAGTGGGAGGAGGGCCCCGCCCCGACCGGCCCCGCGCGTCCTCACGGGGCTCGGCGCCCGTCGTCCCCGACCAGGACGCGGCCGTCCTCACGGGGCTCGGCGCCCGTCGTCCCCGACCAGGACGCGGCCGCCGAGCCCCGTGAGGACGACGGCCGGCCCAAGCGGTTCGCCTACCCGCCGCAGCTCCTCGTGGTCGACGGCGGGCAGCCCCAGGTCGCGGCGGCCAAGCGGGCCCTGGACGAGCTGGGGATCGACGACATCGCCGTCTGCGGGCTGGCCAAGCGGCTGGAAGAGGTCTGGCTGCCCGACGACGACGACCCGGTCGTCCTGCCCCGTTCCAGCGAGGGCCTCTACCTCCTCCAGCGCGTCCGCGACGAGGCGCACCGCTTCGCCATCACCTACCAGCGCGCCAAACGGGCCAAGCGCATCCGGTCCAGCCCCCTGGACGACGTCGCCGGTCTGGGCGAGACCCGGAAACAGGCGTTGATCAAGCATTTCGGCTCCGTGAAGAAGCTGAGGCAGGCGACAATCGACGAGATCTGCGAGGTTCCGGGGATAGGCCGCAGGACGGCGGAATCAGTGGCTGTCGCCCTCGCCGCGGCCGCCCCGGCCACGCCCGCCGTGAACACGGCCACAGGAGAGATCATTGAAGAGGACGACGGGGGCAGCACGACATGACCGAGCACGAGAATGAACACGGGCACGACCGCACAGACCGAGCAGACGGAGCAGCAGACGTGAGTACGGGCACCTCGATCGAGACGGGCGACAGCACGGTGGCCATCCCGGAGCTGGTGATCATCTCCGGAATGTCGGGCGCCGGCCGCAGCACGGCGGCCAAGTGTCTGGAGGACCTCGGCTGGTTCGTCGTCGACAACCTGCCGCCCGCGCTGATCCCCACCATGGTGGAGCTCGGTGCCCGCTCGCAGGGCAACGTGGCACGGATCGCCGTCGTCGTCGACGTCCGGGGCCGCCGCTTCTTCGACAATCTGCGCGAGTCCCTCGCCGACCTGGAGTCCAAGGGCGTCACCCGCCGGATCGTCTTCCTGGAGTCGTCCGACGACGCCCTGGTCCGCCGCTTCGAGTCGGTCCGCCGGCCGCACCCCCTCCAGGGCGACGGCCGCATCGTGGACGGGATCGAAGCCGAGCGCGACCTGCTGCGCGAGCTGCGCGGCGACGCCGACCTGGTGATCGACACCTCCAGCCTCAACGTGCACGAACTCCGCGCCAAGATGGACGCCCAGTTCGCGGGCGACGAGGAGCCGGAGCTCCGCGCCACCGTGATGTCCTTCGGCTTCAAGTACGGGCTGCCCGTCGACGCCGACCTCGTGGTGGACTGCCGCTTCCTGCCCAACCCGCACTGGGTTCCCGAGCTGCGCCCGTTCACCGGGCTCAACGAGGAGGTGTCCGCGTATGTCTTCGACCAGCCGGGCGCCAAGGAGTTCCTCAACCAGTACACGGAACTGCTCCAGCTCGTCGCCGCGGGCTACCGCCGTGAGGGCAAGCGGTACGTGACCATCGCCGTCGGCTGCACGGGCGGCAAGCACCGTTCCGTGGCCATGTCGGAGAAGCTGGCCGCCCGGCTCGCGACCGAGGGCATCGAGACCGTGCTCGTGCACCGGGACATGGGGCGCGAGTGACCAGTCGCAACATGCGCCTGCGCAGACTGCGCAGGGGCACCCCGCTGTCGGGCCGCAAGCGCGGGGCGCAGCCCAAGGTCGTCGCGCTCGGCGGCGGCATGGGCCTGTCGGCCTCGCTCACCGCGCTGCGGCGGATCACCGGCGACCTGACCGCCGTGGTCACCGTCGCCGACGACGGCGGATCCAGCGGCCGGCTCCGCGAGGAGCTGGGCGTCCTGCCGCCCGGTGATCTGCGCAAGGCGCTGGCCGCCCTGTGCGGTGACGACGACTGGGGCCAGACCTGGGCCCAGGTCATCCAGCACCGCTTCCAGTCCCAGGGCGACCTGCACGAACACGCGGTCGGCAATCTGCTGATCGTCGCCCTGTGGGAGCAGCTCGGCGACCACGTACAGGCCCTGGACCTGGTCGGCAAGCTCCTCGGCGCGCACGGCCGGGTGCTGCCCATGTCCGCCGTGCCACTGGAGCTCCAGGCCCTCGTCAAGGGGCACGACCCGGACCATCCGGACCGGGTGGACACGGTGCGCGGCCAGGCCACCGTGGCGCTCACCCCGGGCGAGGTCCAGTCCGTGCACGTGGTCCCGCACGACCCGCCGGCCGTCCCCGAGGCGGTCGCCGCGGTCCTGGACGCGGACTGGGTGGTACTCGGTCCCGGGTCCTGGTTCTCCTCGGTCATTCCGCATCTGCTCGTGCCCGATCTGCTGGACGCGCTGATCGAAACGAAGGCCCGGAAGGTCCTCTCGCTGAACCTCGCACCGCAACCCGGTGAAACAGATGGCTTCTCTCCGCAGCGTCATTTGGAGGTTTTGGGACGACACGCCCCTAAACTCGCCCTGGACGTGGTGCTGGCCGACGAGGCCGCCGTGCCCGACCGCGAGTCCCTCGCCGATGCCGCAAAACGGCTCGGCGCCGCAGTCGAGCTGGCGCCCGTGGCCTCACCCGACGGCGATCCGATTCATGATCCGGAGCTGTTGGCCGCCGCGTACGACCGTATTTTTCGGATGCATGGAAGGATCGGCCCATGGCGATGACGCCAGCGGTGAAGGACGAAATCTCTCGGCTTCCCGTAACCCGGACCTGCTGCAGGAAGGCAGAAGTCTCGGCGATTCTTCGGTTCGCTGGTGGGCTGCACCTGGTGAGCGGCCGGATTGTGATCGAGGCGGAGCTGGACACCGCGATGGCGGCGCGCCGGCTCAAGCGGGACATTCTCGAGATCTTCGGGCACAGCTCGGAGCTGATCGTGATGGCACCCGGCGGGCTGCGGCGCGGCTCGCGCTACGTCGTGCGCGTGGTGGCGGGCGGCGACCAGCTGGCCCGCCAGACCGGCCTGGTGGACGGCCGGGGCCGTCCCATCCGCGGACTTCCCCCGCAGGTGGTCTCGGGGGCCACCTGCGATGCCGAGGCCGCCTGGCGCGGGGCGTTTCTGGCCCACGGCTCGCTCACCGAGCCCGGCCGCTCCTCCTCCCTCGAGGTGACCTGCCCGGGCCCGGAGGCCGCGCTCGCGCTGGTCGGCGCTGCCCGCAGGCTCTCCATCGCGGCGAAGGCCCGTGAGGTGCGCGGCGTGGACCGCGTCGTCGTCCGGGACGGCGACGCGATCGGCGCGCTGCTCACCCGGCTGGGCGCCCATGAGTCGGTGCTGGCCTGGGAGGAGCGGCGGATGCGGCGCGAGGTCCGCGCCACCGCCAACCGGCTCGCCAACTTCGACGACGCGAACCTGCGCCGGTCCGCCCGGGCCGCGGTCGCCGCGGGCGCCCGGGTGGGACGCGCGCTGGAGATCCTCGGCGAGGAGGTCCCCGAGCACCTCGCTGCGGCCGGACGGCTGCGCATGGAGCACAAGCAGGCCTCCCTGGAGGAGCTGGGCGCGCTCGCCGACCCGCCGCTGACCAAGGACGCCGTCGCCGGCCGGATCCGCCGTCTCCTGGCGATGGCCGACAAGCGGGCCCAGGACCTCGGCATCCCGAGCACGGAATCCACTCTCAGCGAAGAGCTGGCCGACGGCCTGGTCGGCTGATCCGCACCCCCTGCCGACGCGCTGCGGGGGGAACGCGCCGCGCACCCGCGGGCGTTGACGCTGCGTAATCGCCGCAGCGCGGGGCACCGGACAACCGGAAGCCCGTACTCCTACTGGGGAGTACGGGCTTCCGCCGTTCCTACGGCCCCGCTCGATGTCACCCCGAAGGCTTCGGAGAGGTAGGGTCGGAGGCGGTCGGGGACATCCCATACAACTCGCCGGCGTCGAAAACCGGCGTACCTAACGAGGAGATCGGTTCGTGACGATCCGCGTAGGCATCAACGGCTTTGGCCGCATCGGTCGTAACTACTTCCGCGCGCTGCTGGAGCAGGGTGCGGACATCGAGATCGTGGCTGTCAACGACCTGGGTGACACTGCGACCACGGCTCACCTGCTGAAGTACGACACCATTCTGGGTCGTCTCAAGGCAGAGGTCAGCCACACCGCCGACACCATCACCGTCGACGGTCACACCATCAAGGTGCTCTCGGAGCGCAACCCGGCAGACATCCCGTGGGGTGAGCTGGGCGTCGACATCGTCATCGAGTCGACCGGCATCTTCACCAAGAAGGCCGACGCCGCCAAGCACATCGCGGGTGGCGCCAAGAAGGTCCTCATCTCGGCTCCGGCCAAGGACGAGGACATCACCATCGTGATGGGCGTCAACCAGGACAAGTACGATGCGGCCAACCACCACGTCATCTCCAACGCCTCCTGCACCACCAACTGTGTGGCGCCGATGGCCAAGGTTCTCGACGAGAACTTCGGCATCGTCAAGGGCCTGATGACGACGGTCCACGCGTACACGAACGACCAGCGCATCCTGGACTTCCCGCACTCCGACCTGCGTCGCGCCCGCGCCGCCGCGGAGAACATCATCCCGACCACGACGGGTGCCGCCAAGGCCACCGCCCTGGTCCTGCCGCAGCTCAAGGGCAAGCTCGACGGTATCGCGATGCGTGTTCCGGTCCCGACCGGTTCCGCCACCGACCTCGTCGTGACGCTGCAGCGCGAGGTCACCAAGGACGAGGTCAACGCCGCGTTCAAGAAGGCGTCCGACGACGGCGACCTGAAGGGCTTCCTGACGTACACCGAGGACCCGATCGTGTCCTCGGACATCGTCGGCGACCCGTCGTCCTGCACCTTCGACTCCTCCCTGACCATGGTCCAGGAGGGCAACACGGTGAAGATCCTCGGCTGGTACGACAACGAGTGGGGTTACTCCAACCGCCTCGTCGACCTGACCGTCTTCGTCGGCGGCCAGCTCTGATCCTCGGATCGGCAGGCACCTCGATGTGAGCACGGGGCTCGGACAGCGCAACGCAGCGCCGTTCGGGCCCCGCTGCATGCTCCCTCGTCCTCCAAGGAGTCCAGACAGATGAAGACGATCGACGAACTTCTCGCCGAAGGGGTCACCGGCAAGCGCGTATTCGTCCGCGCCGACCTCAACGTGCCGCTCAGCGGCACCACCATCACCGACGACGGCCGCATCCGCGCCGTTCAGCCGACCGTCGCGAAGCTGGCCGGGGCCGGCGCCCGGGTCGTCGTCGCCTCTCACCTGGGCCGTCCCAAGGGCGCCCCGGACCCGGCGTTCTCGCTGGCACCCGCCGCCACCCGCCTCGGTGAGCTGCTCGGGACCGACGTGGCCTTCGCGACCGACACGGTCGGCGAGTCCGCCCGCGCCACCGTCGCCGCGCTCACCGACGGCCAGGTCGCCGTCATCGAGAACCTCCGGTTCAACGCGGGCGAGACCTCGAAGGACGACGCCGAGCGCGGCGCCTTCGCCGACCAGCTGGCCGAGCTCGCCGATCTGTACGTGGGCGACGGCTTCGGAGCCGTCCACCGCAAGCACGCCTCGGTCTTCGACCTCCCTGCCCGGCTCCCGCACGCCGCGGGCGACCTGATCGCCACCGAGGTCGGCGTCCTGAAGAAGCTCACCGACGACGTGCGGCGCCCGTACGCCGTGGTGCTCGGCGGCGCGAAGGTCTCCGACAAGCTCGGCGTCATCGACCACCTCCTGGAGCGCGCCGACCGCATCCTCATCGGCGGCGGCATGGCGTACACCTTCCTCAAGGCCCAGGGCCACGAGGTCGGCAGCTCGCTGCTGCAGGAGGACCAGATCCCGGTCGTGCGGGAGTACCTCGAGCGCGCCGCGGAGAAGGGCGTGGAGTTCGTCCTCCCCGTCGACGTCGTGGTCGCCCCGGCGTTCCCCGACCTCAAGACCAAGGCCCCGGCCCACCCCACCACCGTCGCCGCCGACGCCATGCCGGCCGGCCAGATGGGACTGGACAACGGCCCGGAGACCAACAAGCTCTACGCATCGAAGCTCGCCGACGCGGCCACCGTCTTCTGGAACGGCCCGATGGGCGTCTTCGAGCACCCCGATTTCGCCGAGGGCACCCGGGCGGTCGCCCAGGCCCTCGTCGACTCCTCGGGCTTCAGCGTGGTCGGCGGTGGCGACTCCGCCGCCGCGGTCCGCATCCTGGGCTTCGACGAGAACGCGTTCGGACACATCTCGACCGGTGGCGGCGCCAGCCTCGAATACCTCGAGGGCAAGACGCTTCCCGGCCTCGCCGCACTGGAGGACTGACCTTTCATGACCACCCGCACCCCGCTGATGGCGGGCAACTGGAAGATGAACCTCAACCACCTCGAGGCCATCGCACACGTCCAGAAGCTCGCCTTCGCCCTGGCCGACAAGGACTACGACGCCGTCGAGGTCGCCGTCCTGCCGCCCTTCACCGACCTGCGCTCCGTGCAGACGCTGGTCGACGGCGACAAGCTGAAGATCAAGTACGGCGCCCAGGACATCTCGGCGCACGACTCCGGCGCGTACACCGGTGAGATCTCCGGTCCCATGCTCGCCAAGCTGAAGTGCACCTTCGTCGCGGTCGGCCACAGCGAGCGCCGCCAGTACCACGCGGAGACCGACGAGGTCTGCAACGCCAAGGTGAAGGCCGCCTACAAGCACGGCCTGACCCCGATCCTCTGCGTCGGTGAGGGCCTGGACATCCGCAAGGCCGGTGACCAGGTCGCGTACACGCTCGCCCAGCTCGACGGCGCGCTGAAGGACATCCCGGCCGAGCAGGCCGAGACGATCGTGATCGCCTACGAGCCGGTCTGGGCCATCGGCACCGGCGAGGTCGCCACCCCCGAGGACGCGCAGGAGGTCTGCGGTGCGATCCGCGTCCGCCTCGCCGAGCTGTACTCGCAGGAGCTGGCCGACGCGGTCCGCATCCAGTACGGCGGCTCGGTGAAGTCCGGCAACGTGGCCGCGATCATGGCGCAGCCCGATGTGGACGGCGCGCTGATCGGCGGCGCCGCACTGGACGCCGACGAGTTCGTCAAGATCGTCCGCTTCCGCGACCAGTGAGTATGCGCTAGCGCGGATCCGTCGTACCCTTGCGGGGGCCAGGAGGGCAGCCTCCCGGCCCCCGTTGTTCGCACATGCAGCCAGGAATTTCCGGAAAGTAGGGACCAGCCGTGATTTTGGGGTTCGAGATCGCCCTGATCGTCTTCAGCCTGCTGCTGATGCTGCTGGTGCTGATGCACAAGGGCAAGGGCGGCGGACTTTCCGACATGTTCGGTGGCGGAATGCAGTCCTCCGTCGGCGGTTCCTCGGTCGCCGAGCGCAACCTCGACCGGATCACCGTCGTGGTCGGTCTGGGCTGGTTCGCGTGCATCGTGGTGCTTGGTCTGCTCATCAAGCTGGACAACTGACCCGTCGTACGCGATTCCGGTGAGGGTGTAACTCCAACCACTGGACGCGCGTTGGGCCTTACGTAGACTGGGGCATCTTCGAGCACCATCACGCAGGGAGTTACGACCGTGGCAAGTGGCAACGCGATCCGGGGAAGCCGGGTCGGAGCGGGGCCGATGGGGGAGGCCGAGCGCGGCGAGTCCGCGCCCCGGGCCCGCATCTCCTTCTGGTGCTCGAACGGGCACGAGACGCAGCCGAGCTTCGCCCATGACGCGCAGGTACCGGAGACCTGGGACTGCCCGCGCTGTGGATTCCCGGCCGGCCAGGACCGGGACAGCCCGCCGGACCCGCCGCGCACCGAGCCGTACAAGACGCACCTCGCGTACGTGCGCGAGCGCCGCAGCGACGCGGACGGTGAGGCGATCCTCGCGGAGGCCCTCGCCAAACTCCGCGGCGAGATCTGACACCGCTCGTGCCTCAGTAGAAGTTGTTCACCGGCCGGACACCCCCAGGGTGCCCGGCCGGAACGCTTCTGCCGTGCCGCAGCCCGCCGTTGTCCCGTCCGCCGCCCTGATCAATTAAGTTGGAGGGGCAGCGGGGAACTGCGGTTACGAGAAGAAGTGGGCTGATGTCCGGGATGAACGCACAAAGCCGAAGCAGGCTCAACCAGACGCCGGAATGGACCGCGCTGGGCAAGCACCGTGAGCAGCTCGGGAAGACCCATCTGCGGCAGCTGTTCGCGGACGACCCCGAGCGCGGCACGGAGTACCGCCTGCGCGTCGGTGACCTGTACGTCGACTACTCCAAGCAGCTGGTCACCGACGAGACGCTCCGGCTGCTCCGTGAGCTCGCCGGGGCCACCGGGGTCGCCGAGCTGCGCGACGCGATGTTCCGCGGGGACAAGATCAACACCACCGAGGACCGCGCCGTCCTGCACACCGCGCTCCGCGCCCCGCGCGATGCCGTGATCGAGGCCGACGGCGAGAACGTGGTGCCCGCCGTGCACGCGGTGCTCGACAAGATGGCGGCCTTCTCCGACCGTGTCAGGTCCGGCGAGTGGACCGGTCACACCGGCAAGCCGATCAAGAACATCGTCAACATCGGCATCGGCGGCTCCGACCTCGGACCCGCGATGGCGTACGAGGTGCTGCGTTCCTTCACGGACCGCTCGCTCACCCTCCGCTTCGTCTCCAACGTCGACGGCGCCGACCTGCACGAGGCCCTGCACGACCTGGACCCGGCGGAGACGCTCTTCGTCATCGCGTCGAAGACCTTCACCACGATCGAGACGATCACCAACGCCACCTCGGCCCGTGACTGGCTCCTGACCGGTCTGAGGGCCGGTCAGGACGCGGTGGCCAAGCACTTCGTGGCCCTGTCGACGAACGCGGAGAAGGTCTCCGACTTCGGTATCGACACCGCCAACATGTTCGAGTTCTGGGACTGGGTCGGCGGCCGCTACTCGTACGACTCGGCCATCGGCCTCTCGCTGATGATCGCCATCGGCCCGGACCGGTTCCGCGAGATGCTCGACGGCTTCCACCTCGTCGACGAGCACTTCCGTACCGCCCCGGCCGAGGAGAACGTTCCTCTGCTGCTGGGCCTGCTGGGCGTCTGGTACGGCGCGTTCTTCGACGCCCAGTCGCACGCCGTGCTGCCCTACAGCCACTATCTCTCCAAGTTCACGGCGTACTTGCAACAGCTCGACATGGAGTCCAACGGCAAGTCCGTGGACCGGGACGGCAATCCGGTCGACTGGCAGACCGGTCCCGTCGTCTGGGGCACCCCCGGCACCAACGGCCAGCACGCGTACTACCAGCTGATCCACCAGGGCACCAAGGTCATCCCGGCCGACTTCATCGGCTTCGCCGAGCCGGTCGACGCACTGCTGCCCGGCCTGGTCGCCCAGCACGACCTGCTGATGGCCAACTTCTTCGCCCAGACCCAGGCCCTCGCCTTCGGCAAGACGCCGGACGAGGTGCGCGCCGAGGGCGTTTCCGAGGAACTGGTGCCGCACAAGACCTTTCTCGGCAACCACCCGACGACGACGATCCTCGCCGACCGGCTGACCCCGTCCGTGCTCGGCCAGCTCATCGCGCTGTACGAGCACAAGGTCTTCGTCCAGGGCGCCGTCTGGAACATCGACTCCTTCGACCAGTGGGGCGTCGAGCTCGGCAAGGTCCTCGCCAAGAAGATCGAGCCGGTGCTGACCGAGGGCAAGGGCGCCGAGCAGCTGGACAGTTCGACCGCCGCGCTCGTCGCCGCCTACCGCGAGCTGCGGGGGCGCTGAGCCGATGGCCACGGGGGGCGGGGCCGGTCTGAGGGCTCCGGCGAACACGCTGGACCCGCGGGCGGTCGGCTGGTGGCGGGCGCAGTGGCTGCTGCTGACGGCGGTGGTGGTGGTGGTCCTGGTGGTGCTGGGCGTGTTCGTCCCGTCCGCCAGGTTCTGGCTGCTGCTGTCCGCCGCCGCGCTCGCGGCCCTCGGTACCGGCTGCGCCGTCCTCGTCCCGCTCTGGTGGTTCCGTACGCACCGCTGGGAGGTCACCGACGAGGCGGTGTACGTCCGGACGGGGGTGCTGTGGCAGGAGTGGCGGATCGCGCCGATGTCCCGGATCCAGACCGTGGACACCGTGCGCGGCCCCCTCGAACAGCTCTGCCGGCTCGCCACGGTCACCGTCACCACCGCCTCGTCCAAGGGCGCCGTCCGGATCGAAGGCCTCGACCACGAGCTGGCCGCCGAGCTCGCCGAGCGCCTGACCCGCATCACCCGGGACACCCCCGGCGACGCCACATGAGCACCGCCGCCCCGGCGGGGGACTGGCGCCGGCTCGACCGTCGTACGGTCCTGGCCACCGCCCTCGTCACGGCGGGCGTGGCGGCCGGAGCCGCCGTACCGACCACCCTCGGGCTGTCCGGACGGTTCGGGTTCGCCACCGCCGTCGCCTGGGTGGTGGCGGGCGCGGCCCTGCTGATCGCGGGCAGCACCGGCGCCGACTACGTACGCTGGCGCCG
Source organism: Streptomyces sp. OR43 (assembly GCF_008042275.1). Lineage (GTDB taxonomy): Bacteria > Actinomycetota > Actinomycetes > Streptomycetales > Streptomycetaceae > Streptomyces. The sequence continues at coordinate 102,451 of NZ_RDBK01000008.1, forward strand.
CACCCGCTACCGGATCGGAGCCGACCGGGTCGATCTCCACACCGGCCTCCTGCTCATCAGGAAGCGCTCCCTCGCACGGGAACGCATCCGCAGCGTCGACCTCACCGCCCATCCGCTCCAGCGTGTCCTGGGCCTCGTCACCGTCCGGATCGGCACCGGCGAGCACCACGGCGACGACTCCACCCTGGAACTCGACCCGGTCCGGCGCGCCGAGGGCGAACGGCTGCGGCGTGCGCTCCTGGAGCGCGGCCTCACGGAGGCGTCCGGCAGCCACCGCGAGGGCGAACTCGTCGCGCTCGACCCGCGCTGGATCCGCTACGCACCGGTCTCGTTCGTCGCACCGGCACTCGGTGGCGCCGCGGCCGGGGCCGTGCTGCAGGTCAGCGACTGGTTCGGGGCGCAGGGCCAGGTCATCGAGTGGGCGAGCGAGCGGTTCCGGGACTTCTCCCTGCCCTCCGTGATTCTGCTCCTCGCCGTCGCCGCGACACTCGCCGGCGCCGTCGGAGCCCTGGGTCTCTGGGTCGAGATGTGGTGGAACTACCGCCTCGAACGCGAGCCGGGCGGCACCCTGCGCATCCGGCGCGGACTGCTCACCTCCCGGTCCGTCTCCATCGAGGAGCGGCGGCTGCGCGGCGTCGACCTCGTCGAGCCGCTCGGCGTCCGGCTCCTGGGCGCCGCCCGGGTCGACGCCATCACCACCGGACTGGCCAAGGACGACGAGGAACAGCACGGCGACCACAACACCCTGCTGCCGCCCGCGCCCCGCCCGGTCGCCGACGGGGCCGCCGCCGCCGTGCTGCGCGAGACGCTGTCGCCGACGGCTGTCGCGCTGACCCCGCACCCGCCCGCCGCGCGCGGCCGGCGACTGCGCAGGGCCTGCTGGGCGGTCGGCGCGCCCGTCCTGGTCCAGGCCCTGCTCGGCGCGCTGCTGACACCCGTCCTGCTCTGGACCGCGCTCGGCTGCGCGGTCGTCGGGCTGCCCGCCGGGGTGCTGCTGGCCCGTGACGCCTACCGCGGTCTCGGGCACGCGCTCAGCGGCGGCTACCTGGTGACCCGCTCGGGCTCCCTGCGCCGTTCCACGGCCGCGCTGGAACGGGCCGGGGTGATCGGCTGGACGGTCCGGCAGTCGTACTTCCAGCGACGGGCCGGGCTGCTGAACATCACGGCGACGACGGCCGCGGGAGCGGGCGCGTACACGGTGTACGACGCGGACGCGTCCGAAGGGCTGGCCTTCGCGGTGGAGGCGGTGCCGGGCCTGCTGGCGCCGTTCGTCGAGCCGGAGTGAGCCGTCCGCCGGGCGGACGCGGTCCTTCCGGCCCGACCGCCCGGGTCAGGGTGCCGTCAGGGCGGTCGTGCCGAAGGCGGTGACGCCGGCCGGTGGAGGCGCGTCCCGGGGCACCGGCGCGGGATGCCCGGCGGCCAGGACGTAGAGCGGGGTGCGGCCCGCGTTGTCGAGGCCGCAGCGTCCGGCGACCGCGGAGTCCCTGAAGGCACCGGTCTGCGCCGGACCGAGCCCGAGGGCCGTGGCGGTCAGGGCGAACGTCTGCCCCAGGTGCCCGGCGTCGAGCAGGCAGACCCGGTAGGCCCGCGGCGTCGGGTACTTCACGCTCATCCGCTCCAGACGTGCGGCGAGGACGACGAAGAAGGCGGGCCGCGTCGCCCATGCCTGGTCGGCGCAGAGATGGGCGGCCTCTTCGGGCGTGAAGCCCTCGGAGAGCAGTTCCAGTGCGTGCGACAGCCCGTCGTAGTGGTACCAGCCGGGGGACAGGCCGTCGACGCCGAGGACGCCGACGTAGGCATCGATCTCCTGCCGAGAGCCGCCCTGGGGGCTGGTGCGGCGGTACAGCGCGCCCCGGCCGCAGTCGATGAAGTCGACCGGCCCGAACACCGTGGCGAGCAGGGCGGCCAGGGTGTCCAACGGCACCGGGACACCGCTGAAGTCGCGGTGCGTACGACGGTCGTACAGGACCTCCCCGAGCGGCGCCCGCAGAGGGGCCGGCCTGCGGGGCAACAGGAGCCGGGGAGCGTGCGGATGGCTGGTGAACAGCGGGGGCAGCGGCCCCTCGGCCGGCTCGGCACCGCTGTTTCCGGCTTCGCGGCCGACCGCGTCCGGCAGGTCCTCGGCTCCGCTGCCGACCGTGTGCGGTACGTCCTCGGCTCCGGTGCCGTGCGGTGCGTCCTCGGCTCCGGTGCCGACCGCGTTCCGCAGGTCCCCGCCTCCGCCGACCGCGTGCGGTACGTCCTCGGCCGGGCCCGCGTCGTACACGTCCGAGGTGGCGTAGTGGAAGAACGAGGCCTCGGGCATCCACGCGCCCCACTGAGCGGCGATCTGCTCGTCGCGACGGGCGGCCGGGCTGCCCTGGGCCAGCAGCGCCCCGGCGCCGGTCAGCGTCGCGACGGCCTCGTCGACCGTGTCGCGGGTCAGATGTCCGAGGCGCCCGGTCGCGTCCCCGGGGGTGCTCCAGTCCTCGAACGCGGTCAGGATCTCCGCCGCGGCGGGGTGCAGGGCCAGGGAGGTGCCGTGCGGGTGCGGGTGGACGACGAACTCGCCGTCGTGCCAGTAGCACGTCAGGCAACGGGAGCGGCGAAGACGCAAGGTGACTCCTCGGCGGTACGGGAGGGGAGCGAAGGGATACGGGAGAGCTGCGGATACCCGCGTGGGGCCGGGGGTGGTGGGGGAGGCCGGCCCCACGCGGGCGGGATCAGGCCTGTCGGTAGGCCCACGTCCAGTTCCAGCTGGAACCCTCGCCGGCCTTGGGCCGGTCGGCCCGAACGGCTGCCCGGTGCTTCATGTCGATCCTGCGCATCGTCGGTCACCTCCTTTCTGTAACGGTCGCCACGTGGGTCGCGGCGGTGACCCCTTCATGACGCAGCATGAATTCTTGAAATGCAAGAAGGGTTTTATCCAATCACTCGTTCGTGGCTCTTTCCGTGGCCTCGAATATTCCTTTGCGTAGCATTCGTGGGTTGCGATGTCACGTACGGTGATTCGGCGTCGTGCGGACGAGGTGATAGTCAAGGGTCGGCATCATTGCTGGTCAGGGGCGGTTTTCTAGATGTGCTTGCCGTTTTCTTTCCGTCTTTTTTCGGCGACCTGTCGGCGTGCGGCATTCCCTCCGAGAGGTGTCATAGCGTGCTGTCACCGGCGCACAAAGAGCAGGCGCCGGCCCCGTATCTCGCGAAGGAAGAGCATGAGCGTATTTCCGTCCGGAGAAATGGCAGGCGATGTATTCGCGCGGCTTTTCTCCGTACTGCTCGAGAACGAGCAGTTCGTGGAGAAGGCCCGTAAGGAGTCGCTGTCCGTGCAGCTGGTGCACAGCAAGCCGGACTGCCGGATCTTCGTCTCGCCCGAGGGCGTCGTCCTCGGGGACGCGGCCCCGTTCAAGCCCGCGATCACTCTCAAGATGACCTGCGACACCGCGCACGCGCTGTGGCTGGGACGGCTGCCGGTTCCCACCGCCATCGCCACCGGCAAGCTCCGGATCCGCGGACGTATCGCCAAGGTGCTGGAGCTCGTGCCGCTGCTCCAGCCCGCCTTCGACCGCTACCCGGACATCGCGGCCGAAGCCGGCCTCTGATCCGCGGCACCCGACCCCGACCCCCAGCCCTCGCCCTCAAGGAGTCCCGAGAACCATGACCATCGACGTGCCGGGTGACCTCTCCCCGGAGCTGAACTTCGACGAACTGCCGCACGGAGTGCGCCAACTCAAGGACGCCGCACGCCGGTTCGCCCAGGAGGAGGTGCGGCCGCGGGTCCTGGAACTGGACCGGGCGCCGGCCGAGGACTTCGACTGGGACCTGGTCCGACGCGGTCACAAGGCCGGCCTGACCCGGGCGGCCGTCCCCACCGACTTCGGCGGTCTCGGCCTCGGCATGCTCGGGGTCGCCACGGCCCTGGAGGAAGTGGCCGCCGTGTGCCCCGGCACCGCACTCGTCTTCGGCGCCACCATGCTCGGCCAGGCCCCGCTCCTGCTCTCCGGCGATCCCCGCCTGCAGGCGCGCTACCTGCCGCTGTTCTCCGGTGACGAACCGGTGCTCGCCTGCAACGCCGTGACGGAGGAGGACGCGGGCTGCGACCTGATCATCCCCTCGAACGCGCAGCACGCACGCCACGTCATGACCGCACGCCGGGACGGCGACGCCTATGTGCTCACCGGCCGCAAGCGGTTCATCACCAACGCCCGCTTCGCCGCGTTCGCCTCGGTGTTCGCGAACATGGAGGGCAGCCCCGGGGCGACCGGGCTCACCTCCTTCATCGTGCCGCTGGATCTCCCCGGCGTGGTCCGCGGCCCGGTCGCCGACAAGATGGGCTACCGGGCCTGCCTCGGCAGTGAGCTGACCTTCCGTGAGGTCCGGGTGCCGGCCGAGAACATGATCGGCGGCGAGGGCGAGGGCATGGCCATCAACATGGCGCAGAGCAACATGGCCCGGGCCGCGGTCGCGGGCATCTCCACCGGTGTGGCACGGGGCGCCCTGGAGCAGGCCGTCACCTGGGCCGGAGAGCGGGTCCAGGGCGGCACACTGCTGCACCGGCACCAGTTCACGGCGGCGAAGCTGGCCGACATGAGCGCCAAGGTCGACGCCGCCCGCCTGCTCTACCTGCACGCAGCGAACACGGTGGACACCCAACTGCCCCCGCCCGCCTACGAGCCGGCGGTGGCCAAACTGTTCGCCGACCGGGCGGCCATCGACGTGGCCGACGCCGCCTGCTCCCTCGTCGGCGCACGCGGCTACCTGCGCTCCCACGGAGTGGAGAAGATGCTCCGCGACGCCTACGGCACCCGCATCTACGAAGGAACCCCCGAGGTGCTGGCGCTCGCCATCACCGAAAGCCTCTACGCCGAGGACGATGCCGCGTGAACGCGCCCTCGTCGCGTGCGAGCGGCGACCGTCACGGGCGCACCGTCATCCCGACCTCCGCCGACCCCACGGGATCCCGGGCCCTGCGCTACGTCGCCGACATCATCGAACTCCACGAGCGGCTCAGCTACCGGCGGCTTCCCTCGGAGATCGCCGGTCCGCCGGTCTACTACGCGGAGGACGCGCAGAGCGGCCTGCTCACCCTCACCGCGCGGGACAGCCAGTTCCCCGCCCGGTACCTCAGGGGCATCCTCGGCTTCCGGCTCGCCCAGTACCTGCGGCTGAGCTGGATCTCGGCCGACCTCGTCTACCGGACGGCCGCGTTCCATGAGCCTCTGCCCCGGGCCGGTGAGACCGAGAGCATCCACACCGTGACCCTCTGCTCGCGTACCGGCAGGATCCGCGGCTACGTCGGACTGAGCTGCTCGTCGGACACCGTGAGCCTCCCGCTCGACTCGGCGCGGCGCACCCTGTTCCCGACCGAGGCGGCGCACGGGGTCGACCTGCTCGGACCGTACGCCCGCCCCGGCCTGGGAACCCACCAGGTCTTCGAGCTGAAGCGCTTCCTGCGCGATCAGTCGATGCCGCTCGGCATCCAGCACGACCGGGTGCCGTGGCACCTCATGCTGGGCATGGGCGAGGCGATGATCCAGCTGGGCGACGCCATCGGCATCGTGCTCGGCGACGCCAAGGAACACGTGGCCCTGCGCCACCTGCGGCTGGCCGGTTTCGACCTCCACGTGGTCGAGGACACGTCCCCGAGCCTGCCCCCGTCCGATCCGCTCGCGCCGATCTACCAACAGGGCGTCGTCGCCAAGCCCTTCGTCGCTCCGGTGCCCGAGGACCTGGCGTGGTACCGCGACGTCGTCCGCTCCTACCTGGACGGCACCAGCGACCTGACCTCGTACCACGACATGGTCGCCAGGCTCGCCGCTCGCCGGCAGAAGGGCCCCGGCCCCATGATCCCCCGCCAGCGCGGAGGTTCCCGATGACGGCCGATGACATGATCCGGCAGCCGGACGGTGACGAGGAGTCGGCGTCGCACCGGGCCTTCTACGACGAGCTGGTCACCCGTAACGCCGGTGTCGTATCGGACCAGGAGCAACAGGCGCTCCGCGCCGCGACGGTCCTCGTCGCGGGCTGCGGTTCGATCGGCGGCGCCGCGGTGGAGCCGTTGACCCGGCTCGGCGTACAGCGCTTCCTGGTGGCCGATCCCGGCACGTTCGAGCTGAACAATCTCAACCGGCAGAGCGCGGTCGCCGCCGACCTCGACCAGAACAAGGCCGCGGGCGCCGCCGAACGCATCATGTCGATCAATCCGCACGCCCGGGTGACGGTGTTCCCGGAGGGAGTGACCACGCAGACCGTCCAGCGGCTCACCGCGACCTGCCAGATGATCATCGATGGGGTCGACGTCACCACCCCCGACGGCTGGCGCGCCAAACACCTGCTGCACCGGGTGGCCGTACAGCGGCGACTGCCCCTGGTCACCGGCTGGGACATGGCGGGGACCCAGTACGTGCGCTGCTACGACTACCGGCGTGTCCGGGAGCCGTTCGCGGGCGACATCACCGTGAACGACATCGTGCGCATGGACACCTGGGACCTGCTGCGACGCGCGGTACCGCTGCGCAGGGTCCCGGCCGAGATGCTGGCCGAGATCCGCGCCAACCACCTGCGCACGGACTACAGCTTCCCTCAGGTGGCGTACACCGCCACGGCGTTCGGGGTGCTGAGCTCCCACATGGCGGTGCGGATCCTCGCCGGGAAACCCGTACGCCCGGAGATCCGCGTCGATGTGCACCAGCTGGCCCGGCCGCTGGGCGAGCGCTGGCTCAGCCGTCTGTCGTGGCCGGTCGAACTGGCGGCCCTGGTGCCGCCGATGCTCCGCCTCATGCGCCGGCAAGACGCGCGCTGAACGAAGCCCGCCCCGCGGCGGCGGGGCGGGCGCGCGCCGCACCGGGCGCGCCCCGCCCCGGCATCCGGCGCGGCACACCCTCAGGAAGAGGCAACCATGAACGTCTCGAAGCGGAACGTCCTGTGGACGTTCCTGTGCTGTGGCCTGGGCGTGGCCATGGTGTCCCTCGACAACCTGGTCGTCATCACCGCCCTGCCCGCGATCCGCGAGAGCCTCGGCGGCGACATCCAGCAACTCGAGTGGACGGTCAACGCCTACACGCTCACCTACGCGGTCCTGATGCTGCCCGGCGCGGCCCTGGGCGACCGGTTCGGCAGGCGCCGTATGTTCCTCGTGGGCCTGTCCCTCTTCACCGCGGCCTCCGCCGCGGCGGCGCTCGCCCCCGGCATCGGCGCCCTGATCGCGGCCCGTGCCGTACAGGGCCTGGGCGCCGCCGCGTTGATGCCGCTCAACCTGACCCTGCTCACGGCGGTGGCACCCGCGGCCCGCCGCGGAGCCGTCCTCGGAGCGCTCAGCGCCGTCGAAGGTCTCGCCATCGCGATGGGCCCCCTCATCGGCGGACTCATGGTGGAACACCTGGCCTGGCAGTGGATCTTCTGGGTCAACGTGCCCATCGGGCTGGTCGTCCTCCCGCTCGCCCGGGGCAAGCTCGCGGAGAGCCGCGGTATGCACAACCGGCTGGACCTGGTGGGCACCGCCCTGGCCGGCACCGGTCTGTTCGGCATCGTGTTCGGCCTGATCCAGGGCCCCGCCGACGACTGGTCCAGCGTGCGGGTCCTGGCCGCGCTGACCGGCGGCGCCCTGGTCCTGGCGGCCTTCGTCGTCTGGGAGTTGCGCACCCCGATGCCGATGTTCCCGATGCGGCTCTTCCGCCACCGGACCTTCAGCGGGATGAACGCGGCCGGGCTGCTGATGTTCGCGGGCATGTTCGGCTCGGTCTTCCTGCTCACCCAGTTCTTCCAGGGCCCGCGGGGCTACTCGCCGATGGAGGCCGGCCTGCGGATCCTGCCGTGGACGGTGGTGCCGGTCTTCGTCGCGCCGGTGGTCGGCTACCTCTCCGACCGCATCGGAGGCCGTTCCATCGTGGCGCTCGGACTGACCTTCCAGGCCTGTGGGCTGGGCTGGATCGCGGCCCGCGTGTCACCGGAGGTGAGCTACCCCTCCCTGGTCCCGGCGCTGGTCCTGTGCGGGCTCGGCATGACCTTCTACTTCTCCCCGACGGCGAACCTGGTGATGAGCTCGGTCGCCGCCGGGGACCGGGGCATGGCCTCGGGCTCCGTCAACGCGCTGCGGGAACTGGGCGGGGTGCTCGGGGTCGCCGTCCTGGCCTCCGTGTTCACCGCGCACGGTGATCTCGCCACACCGGGCAGCTTCACCGACGGCATGGTTCCCGCGCTGTGGACCGGCGCGTGCCTGATCGCGGTCGGCGCCCTCGCCGTCCTCGCGACACCGAGGCGCCACGGGCCCGGGCGCCCCGCGCGGAAGGACACGGACGCGGTCGTTCCTGGCGCCGAGGGCACCGCGGCCGTTCCCGGCACCGAGGGCACCGCGGCCTGACGTCGTGGAGCCACTCCCAGACGGAGGGACGTGGAGCCCGGGCTCCGACGGAGAGGGCCGTGGCTCCACGCCCCGAGGAAGAAGGTGGCCGTGGAGCCACGCTTCGAAGAAGAGACCGTGGTTCCACGTCCTGAACGAGAGGAGAGACCGATCACCGCACGCGTGGGCGTACTGCTCGTCGGCGACCGCGCCATCACCCGGGCCGGCGTCCGGGCCGTTCTCGGCCGGGACCGGACCATCGAGGTGGTCGGCGAGGCAGCCGATGGCCCCGACGCCGAACGGCGGGCGTCCGCCCTCGGCCCCCAGGTGGTGCTCGTCGACGCGCAGTCACCGGGTCTGGACGTCGTCCGCCTGGTTGCCGGGCTGGCCGCCCGGCCGGGGAGAGCGATGCCGGGGGTCCTGCTGATGGTCCAGGAGACGGACGACCCCGCGCGGCAGGCCCTTCGCGCCGGCGCCAGGGGTGCGGTGCTGAGCCGGGCGACCCCCGAGCAACTGCTGTCCGCCATCCACATGGTCGCCGCCGGGTACGCGGTCTTCGAGGCCTCCTGGTCCGTGCCGCCCGCCCCGGACGCGGACCGCGGGCCGGCGCCGTCCTGCGGACACGGGACCGCCGACGAGCGGGCGCGCGCCGAACTGCTGACGCGCCGGGAGCGGGAGGTGCTGGCGCTCCTCGCCCGCGGCCTCAGCAACGCCGAGATGTCGGCCGAACTGGTCGTGGGCGAGAGCACGGTCAAATCGCATGTGCAGCACGTGCTCGACAAGCTGGAACTGCGCAACCGGGTCCACGCCGTGATCTACGCCCTCCGGACGGGGCTGGTGCCGGCCGCCTGCGGCCGTTGTGGCCCGCGGTATACGGCGGTCTGACGACGGACCGCGAAGGCCCCCTGCCGGAGAAGGTCCGGCAGGGGGCCTTCCGGCCCTCCGTCAGGCCGGCCCCTCCAGGAGATAGCCGCGCCGGCTGGCCGTGCGCAGGCGCAGGCCCAGCGGCAGGACGCGCTTGCGGATCCGCATCACATGGAGGTCCAGGGCGTTTCTGCTCGCGGTGGAACCACGCGTGCTCAGCAGGGTCAGCAGTTCGTCCCGGGTCACGAGGCTTCCGAAGCGCTGCACCAGGGGCCGTAACAGGTACGTCTCGGTCGGGGACACGGGCACGACGCGGCTGCCGTACCGCAGCAGGCCGTCATGGTCCAGGGCCGGCAGGTCCTGCGACGAGGCCCTGGCGCGCAGGGCCTCGATGCGAGCGGTGAAGTCCTCACGCGTGATCGGGGACCGGACCCAGTCCTCCCGCACATCGGTGGACGTGGGCGGCGTTCCCCCGTTCTCGATCACGAGGAGGCGCAGGGCGCCCGTGCGACGGTGATGTTCCAGCTTCGACGCCTCGAGGGGCCAGCGGAGTACGTGGACCTTCTCCTCGGCGGAGGACGTGCGGGCCGTTCTGGTGTGTGACATGAAGCTCCCTTTCCGGATTCTGCAGGAGAACAAAATTTGACCGGCCTGGGCGTCGCGCCATTCGTCACGTAATTTATTGTTGAATCGAATGGGGATCTGAGTGAGGTCGGAAACTGTTCTCTGCAGCACCTTTGTTTACTATGCAGCACACTCGAGCGTCGTGGCAATAAGCAATGAACGAAGGCATTGTACGACAAATAAGAAAGTATTTGATCATGGTTCTGGGGTCGTCGCACTTCTTTGTGAGGAAAGGGTTCACCTCCTCCTCATTGCTGCTGTGACCGGCGCGTTTGTCACCCTCCCAATGGGTGAGGGATCCCCCGGAGTGGGGAAGGGGAAATCGGCAGAACGCCCGACGCGGCCTTCGGTCGGTGGCGCATAGGTTGGCCTCCGGGTGGAGCGGCTAATCTTCAGCGGCCGACTCGTTCACACCTGGCAGGATTCTTTTGCCCCGTTCGGACCTACGGCAAATTCAAGCCATGTCCGGCGTAAAGGAAATAGGGAGACCGTGTGTGTGCCACCGATGAATTGAATACAAAGGAACGCGGGGAAGACGCCGGTCCGGCCGGCGTGGTGGTCGCGGGGGCGCCGAAGGCCGCCGGCGACCCGCCTGCCGGTGCGGGTGACCTGCTCCGGGCGGTGATGGCGCTCACGGTGGCGGGACTGAAGGACCGCGCCCCGGTGGCGGCCGGACCGGGAGACGGAGGCGGTCGTGCGGCGCACCTCGGGTGAGACCACGCGTCCGCGTGCCCGGCCGGAGGAGGTACTGGTGACGGGCATGGGAGCCACCACCCCGCTCGGCGCCGATGTCGCCGCTACCTGGGAAGCACTCCTGGCGGGCAGGTCCGGTATCGCGCCGATCGACGCCCCGTGGGCCGGCCGCCTCCCGGTGCGCATCGCGGGCGCCATGTACCGGGACCCCTACGACGAGGTCGAACGTGTACAGCGGCGCCGGCTGGACCGCAGCCAGGCCGCCGCGCTGGTCGCCGCCGGGGAGGCGTGGGCCGACGCCGGACCGCCGCAGGTCGAGCCCGAACGGCTGGCGGTCGTGGTGGGCACCGGCATCGGGGGCGCGCTGACCATGCTGGACCAGTACGACGCGATGAACGAGCGCGGACGGCGCGCCGTGTCCCCGTACACCGTGCCGCGGCTCATGCCCAACGGCGCCTCCGCGGTGGTCAGTCTGATGCTCGGAGCCCGGGCGGGCACCCATGCGCCGACGAGCGCGTGCGCGTCGGGGGCCGAGGCCATCGCGGTGGGCGCTCTGCTGATCCGCGCCGGACGCGCCGATGTGGTGGTCGCCGGAGGTACGGACGCCTGCCTGCACCCCCTCTCGCTCGGCGCGTTCGCGCAGATGCGGGCGCTCTCCCTGCGCAACGACGCGCCCGAGCAGGCTTCCAGGCCGTTCGAGCGCAGGCGGGACGGGTTCGTGATGTCCGAGGGCGCGGGCATGGTCGTGCTGGAACGGGCGGCATTCGCCCGGTCACGCGGCGCGCGCGTCCACGCGGCACTGGCCGGGGCCGGCGTCACCTCCGACGCGCACGACATCACCCTGCCCGACGCCGAGGGACAGGTGCGCGCCATCGAGGAGGCCCTGCGCGACGCCGGGCTCTCCGGCGGGGACATCGGTCATGTGAACGCCCACGCGACGGGCACGCCCCAGGGCGATGTCGCGGAGTCCCGGGCGCTGATGAGCGCGGTGGGCGGCCATCCGGTGGTCACCGCCGCCAAGTCCTCGACGGGCCACCTTCTGGGAGCTTCGGGCGCCGTGGAGGCGATCCTCACGGTCCAGTCACTCAAGGAGTCCGTGGTGCCACCGGTGCGCAACCTGGAGGAGATCGGGGACGGCATCGAACTCGACCTGGTGAGAGGGCTGCCCCGCAAGGCCGACGCCGAGGCGGCCCTGTCGACCTCCTTCGGATTCGGCGGCCACAACATCGTGCTGGCGTTCACCCGTGTGTGACCGACGCCGTCGCTACCGGACCGCCGTATGCTCCCGTGCCGCGACGAGGTGCCGCGCGACCGCGTCGGGATGGGTCAGCTGCGGGTAGTGGCCCGCCGACGCGATCTCGGTGACGGGCAGTTCGACGGGCTCCTCCAGCGGATCCTGCGACCCGATGACGAGTTCCACGGGAATCGCGACCCGGTGTACGGCGCTCCGCAGGGCATCGCGGTGCCCGTACGCCGCACGCAGGGCGGAGACCACCCTGAGCGCCGCCCCCGACCGCCTCAGGTCGTCCACGGGCCCCTGGAGGCAGGCGTCGTCCGGCAGACCGAGAGAGCCGGCCAGCCGGTCGGCGGTCATCCGGCTCAGTACCGGCACGGCCAGAGGAGAGCGCGTCAGCCACGAGGACGCCGGCTGGAGGAAGGCGGGGGAGACGAGCACCAGCGCGGCGACACGCTCGGGATACCGCAGCGCATACCGCAGGGCGGGCCCGCAGGAGAACGAGTGGGCCACGAGCACCGGCCGTCCCCGCACGGGAGCCAGCAGGGCGGCGAGCCAGTCGTCGTGCGACTGCCGGGGCTCGGGCGTGGACCGTCCGAACCCCGGCAGGTCGGCCGCGAGGGCGGGGGCGTCCACCCGCTCGGCCACCGGTGACCAGGAGTCGGCGTCGACCGGAAGCCCGTGCAGGAACACATAACCCGGTCGCTCCCGCTCGCCCACCACCCAGGTCCGGTCCGTGCCGACCTGCTGGAACCCGTACGCCGCCCGTGGTGCCCGGACACGGCCGAAGCGGGTCGCGACCAGGTCGTCGGCCCAGTCGCGCAGGGCGTCGCGCACCGGCGGCATCGCCAGGCCGAAGGAGTCCGCGAGATCCCGCGCGGACGCCGTGTCGTACCGGTCGCTGGAGAGGAAGGACAGGGTCTCCGGGTTCGCCCTCGTCAGCGCGCGGGGCAGCCGCTTGACGACACCGACGGGGACCGAGCGGCGCGGAGCACGCACGCCCATGTGCTCGGCGAACAGGTCGACGAGCCGCGGCAGTTCCGGTGTGGCGTCGTCCAGCAGCCAGTAGGTGCCGTCAGCGCTCTCGCGCCGCTCAGGAAGGGAGGCCAGGAACTGTACGAAGTAGTCGAGCACCACGACGGGCAGGAAGATGTCCGGCCCCCCGGGCAGCGCCACGAGCCGGCCCCGCCACAGCTCCCCGACCAGATCCGCCAGCCCGACGGACTGGCCGGGGCCGATGACGGTGCTCGGGTTGGCGATGCTCAGCGGGACGCCGAGTTCGCGGGCGCGTGCCCGCACCACCGCGTCGCCCTCGCGCTTGGATGCCTCGTAGGCGCCGTCGCGCCGGTAGTCGGGCGACGCGGCGTCGGCCGCGGCCATCCGGTAGCCGCTGATGTGCACCAGGCGGCGCAGCCGCGGACGGGCCGCCGCCCAGTCGACGACATGCCCGGCCCCGTCGACATTGACCGACCTGGCCTCGGCCGGAGTCATCCCGAAGGCGAAGCGTGCCGCCGTGTTGTACACGTCCCGTACGTCGTCCAGGCCGTGTTCCGGGAGGCCGAGCCCCGGCCGGGTGATGTCGGCCGGCACGACGGTGAGCCGGGCGGTGTCCACCCGCTGCTCATCGAGCCACCGCAGGAGCCGGTCCCCGCTGCCGTGCACGGCAGCCGCGACGTCCTGGTCCCGGCGCAGGAGTTCCCCCACCAAGGAGCGGCCGATGAAGCCGCCGGCGCCGAAGACGACCGAGTTCGCAGGCATGCCATCTCCTTGCGGCTGTGTACGAGTTGGTGTCCGGCGTCACGGAACGGAGCGGGCGCACCGGCCCGGACACGACGATCTCACCGTACCCGAGTTGTCACTCAGTGTGAACAAAGCCAGGTCAGGTGTCACTCGAACGTGCAGTGCTCCGCGCGCCGGCCCTCGTCCGGCGCGCGGGGCGCGCACCGCGCAGGACCCGGACGGGAACGCACCGGGGTCCGGGCCCGGGGGCCACCGGCGCGGCGGCGCACCAACGCAACGGATGACCCCACCTCAGCTCGCGTCCCGGTCCGGGCCGCGGGAAACCGTCCGGGAGGCCCCTCGATGCAGTCCCCGTCCCTCCGCCCGAACGACCCGAACGACCCGAACGATCCCCACGACGTGAGCGACCCGAACGACTCGAACGACTCGACAAGGCCTGCGCACGTCAACCGTCCGCACGGCCGGGCCGGCCGCCGCCGGTTCCGGCCGGCGGCCGCCGTGCTGACCGTCCTCGTCGCCGTGTTCCTCGCGGCGGCCGCCACCGCACCGCGGGACCGGCCCCCGCGCACGACCGCGTCCGGAGACGGGCCGGGCATGGCCCATCTCCTCTGGGAGCGGGCGTTCGTGGCCTCCACCGAGCATCCCGACGCCCCGCCGCCCGGCGCCGACGACTGGACCTGCGAACCCCGCTCCCGGCATCCCCGCCCGGTCGTCCTCGTCCACGGCACGTACGAGAACGCGTACAACAACTGGAGCGCCCTCGCGCCCCTGCTCCGGGCCGACGGGTACTGCGTCTTCGCCCCCAACCTCGGTGCCCCGCCGGGCGATGTCATCAAGGGCAGGTCCGCCGTCCCACGCTCGGCCCGGGAGCTGGCCCGCTTCGTCGACCGGGTCCTCGACCGGACGGGCGCCCGCCAGGCCGATCTGGTGGGCCACTCCCAGGGAGGCGGGATCCTGCCGCGCTACTACCTGAGGTTCGCCGGAGGCACCGATGCCGCCGACCCCGCCCGCAACAAGGTGAGCCACCTGATCGGCATCGCCCCGGCCAACCACGGCAGCACCGTCTCCGGGCTGGCCACCCTCGCGCAGCGGCTGCGGATCCTCGCCCCGGCCGCCCGGTTCGGCGGCCAGGCGCTCGCCGACCAGACCATCGGATCGGCCGTCAACACCCGGCTGGACGAGGGCGGCGACACATTGCCGGGCGTGCGGTACACGACGGTGGTCACCCGGCGGGACAGGATCGTGACCCCCTTCGAGCGGCAGTACCTCCGTCCCGCCCGCCCCGCCGACCGCGTCACCAACATCACCGTCCAGGACATCTGCCCCCAGGACCGGACGGGCCACATGGGCAGCCCCTACGACCCGGTCGTCCTGCGGCTCGTACGCAACGCACTCGACCCGGCGACCGCGCGCCGCCCCGACTGCGCCTCCGCGTTCTGACGCTTCCGCCGTACGGGCGACGGCCCAGTCGGCGCGGCATGCGAACGGCCCGGCCCGTCCCTGGAGTTCGCCAAGGCGGCCGGGCCGTTCGCATGCCCGGCCCGTCCCTGGAGTTCGCCAAGGCGGGCCGGGCCGTTCGCATGCCGCGCCGACTGGGCCGTCGCCCGTACGGCGGAAGCGTCAGAACGCGGAGGCGCAGTCGGGGCGGCGCGCGGTCGCCGGGTC
>NZ_RDBK01000008.1:117684-123831 GCF_008042275.1 Streptomyces sp. OR43
GGACAGGATCGTGACCCCCTTCGAGCGGCAGTACCTCCGTCCCGCCCGCCCCGCCGACCGCGTCACCAACATCACCGTCCAGGACATCTGCCCCCAGGACCGGACGGGCCACATGGGCAGCCCCTACGACCCGGTCGTCCTGCGGCTCGTACGCAACGCACTCGACCCGGCGACCGCGCGCCGCCCCGACTGCGCCTCCGCGTTCTGACGCTTCCGCCGTACGGGCGACGGCCCAGTCGGCGCGGCATGCGAACGGCCCGGCCCGCCTTGGCGAACTCCAGGGACGGGCCGGGCATGCGAACGGCCCGGCCGCCTTGGCGAACTCCAGGGACGGGCCGGGCCGTTCGGTACGACACCAGGGCGTGGTTCGAGCGTCGCGCCCGCCCTACGGGCGGACGGCGCTGCTCTCAGAACACGTCCTAGGCGGACGCCGGCGGGTACAGGGCGCGCGGCAGCCGCGAGGCCGCCGCCGCGTCCAGCAGCCACAGCGTGCGGCTGCGACCGTACGCACCCGCGGCCGGGGCCTGGATCTCCCCGGCACCCGACAGGGCGATGGCCGCGGCCTCCGCCTTGTCCTCGCCCGCGGCGAGCAGCCACACCTCGCGCGCCGCCCGGATGGCGGGCAGCGTCAGCGAGACGCGGACGGGCGGCGGCTTGGGCGCCCCGTGCACACCGACGACGGTGCGCTCGGTCTCCCGTACCGCGGGCAGCTCCGGGAAGAGCGAGGCCACGTGGGTGTCGGGGCCGACACCCAGCATCAGCACATCGAACACCGGCACCGGACCGTGGTCCTCCGGACCGGCCGCGGCGGCCAGTTCGGCGGCGTAGGCGGCCGCCGCCGCGTCGGCGTCCGGGCCGCAGGGCCCGTCCGACGCGGGCATCGCGTGCACCCGGGCCGGGTCCAGCGGCACCGAGTCCAGCAGGGCCTCACGGGCCTGCGTGACATTGCGCTCCGGATCGCCGTCCGGCAGGAACCGCTCGTCGCCCCACCACAGATCGAGCCGCGACCAGTCGATCGCGTCCCGGGCGGGCGCACCGGCGAGCGCGGCCAGCAGGCCGTTGCCGTTGCGGCCGCCCGTGAGCACCACCGAGGCGTAACCGCGTGCGGCCTGGGCGTCCACGATCTTCGTGATCAGCCGGGCCGCCGCGGCCTGCGCCATCAGCTCCTTGTCGCGGTGCACGACGAGCTGCGGGACGACGCTCACTTCGACGCCGCCTTCTTCGCCGGCGCGGCCGTCTTCTTGGCGGCGGGCGCGGTCTGACCGGACGGGGCGGCGTCCTTGGGCTTCGCCGCCTCCCCGAGCCGCTCCACGCCGAACTTCACCGACGACGCGTACGTGTTGTCCGGGTCGAGCCGGCGGAGCTCCTCGGCGAGCAGTTCCGCGGTCTCCCGGCGCTTGAGCGCCACCGCGCGGTCCGGCTGGCCCACCATGGAGAGCGTGGCCAGCGAGCCGTCGGCCCGGTCCAGCACGATCGTGCCGGACCTGGTCTCCATCCGGACGGCCGTCAGACCGGGGCCGCCGGACATGGTGCGCTCGACCGGGACCTGGAGCCGGTCCGCGAGCCACATGGCCAGCAGCTCGCAGCTCGGGTTCTCGGACTCGCCCTCGACCGTCGCCGAGACGACGTCCACGGCCTGCTGGTCGAGTGCGGCGGCCAGCATCGAACGCCACGGCGTGATCCGGGTCCAGGACAGATCCGTGTCCCCGGGGGTGTACGACTTCGCGCGCACCGACAGTTCGGCGCTCGGCTGCTCCGCCGAGTACGCGTCCGTGATCCGGCGCTGGGCGAGCGCGCCCAGCGGGTCCTTCGCCGGATCGGCGGGCGCCGCCTCGGGCCACCAGACCACGACCGGGGCGTCCGGCAGCAGCAGCGGCAGGACGACCGACTGGGCGTGGTTGGCCAGTTCGCCGTGGAGCCGCAGCACCACGGTCTCGCCGGTACCCGCGTCGGAGCCGACCCGTACCTCGGCGTCCAGCCGGGCGTCACGCCTGTTGCGCGGCGAACGGCTGACCCGCTTGATCACCGCGATGATCCGCGAGGGGTGCTCGCGCGAGGCGTCGCCCGCCGACTTGAGCGCGTCGTAGGCGTTCTCCTCGTCGGTGACGATGACCAGCGTGAGCACCATGCCGATCGCCGGGGTGCCGATGGCACGGCGGGCCGACACCAGCGCCTGGTTGATCTTGCTGGAAGTGGTTTCCGTGAGATCGATCTTCATGGCCGGCGCCAGCTCCGTCCGTCTCGTGCGAGCATCTCGTCCGCCTCGGCCGGGCCCCAGGTGCCCGCCGGGTACTGCGCGGGCTTGCCGTGCTTGTCCCAGTACTGCTCGATCGGGTCGAGGATGTTCCAGGAGAGTTCGACCTCCTGGTGGCGCGGGAAGAGGTTGGCGTCGCCGAGCAGCACATCGAGGATGAGCCGCTCGTAGGCCTCCGGGCTGGACTCGGTGAAGGACTCGCCGTAGGCGAAGTCCATCGTCACGTCCCGGACCTCCATCGAGGTGCCGGGCACCTTGGAGCCGAACCGCACGGTCACGCCCTCGTCCGGCTGGACCCGGATGACCAGGGCGTTGCCGCCCAGCTCCTCCGTCGCCCCGGACTCGAACGGGAGGTACGGGGCGCGCTTGAAGACGACCGCGATCTCCGTGACCCGGCGGCCGAGCCGCTTTCCGGTACGGAGGTAGAACGGCACGCCCGCCCAGCGGCGGTTGTTGATCGTCAGCTTGATCGCGGCGAAGGTGTCGGTCTTCGACTTGGGGTCGATACCGTCCTCCTCCAGATAGCCGAGGACCTCCTCGCCGCCCTGCCACGCGTGCGCGTACTGACCGCGCACGGTGTGCTTGCCCAGGTCGTCCGGCAGCTCGACGGCCGTCAGCACCTTGAGCTTCTCGGCGACCAGGGCCTTCGGGTGGAAGGAGCCGGGCTCCTCCATCGCCGTCAGCGCCAGCAGCTGGAGCAGGTGGTTCTGGATGACGTCACGGGCGGCGCCGATGCCGTCGTAGTACCCGGCCCGGCCGCCGATGCCGATGTCCTCGGCCATCGTGATCTGGACGTGGTCGACGTAGCTCCGGTTCCAGATCGGCTCGAACATCGTGTTGGCGAACCGCAGCGCCAGGATGTTCTGGACCGTCTCCTTGCCCAGGTAGTGGTCGATCCGGAAGACCTCGTTGGGCGGGAACACGTCGTGCACGAGCTGGTTGAGCTCCTGCGCGCTCGTCAGGTCGTGACCGAAGGGCTTCTCGATGACGGCACGCCGCCAGGAACCCTCCTTCTGGTCGGCCAGCCCGTGCTTCTTGAGCTGCTGGACGACCTTGGGGAAGAACTTCGGCGGCACGGAGAGGTAGAAGGCGAAGTTGCCGCCCGTCCCCTGCGCCTGGTCGAGTTCCTGGATGGTCGCCTTCAGCGTCTCGAAGGCCTCGTCGTCGTCGAAGTTGCCCTGGACGAAGCGCATCCCCTGGATGAGCTGCTGCCAGACCTCTTCGCGGAACGGCGTACGGGCGTGCTGCTTGACGGCGTCGTGGACCTCCTGGGCGAAGTCCTCGTCCTGCCACTCGCGGCGCGCGAAACCGATGAGCGAGAAGCCCGGCGGCAGCAGGCCGCGATTGGCCAGGTCGTAGACGGCGGGCATCAGCTTTTTACGGGACAAATCGCCCGTGACGCCAAAGATGACCAGGCCCGACGGCCCCGCGATGCGCGGGAGCCGTCGGTCCTGGGCGTCACGGAGCGGGTTGGCTCCGGGAACACCAGACAAAGTGGTCAGCCCTCCGAAGGGGCGAGGCGCTTGAGCTCTGCCTCGGTCGAGTTGAGCAGGTCGATCCAGGAGGCCTCGAACTTCTCGACGCCCTCGTCCTCGAGGAGCTGGACGACGTCGTCGTAGCTGACCCCGAGCTTCTTGATCGTTTCGAGGTCGGCGCGGCCCTGGTCATAGGAACCGGCGACGGTGTTGCCGGTGATCTCGCCGTGGTCGGCCACCGCGTCCAGAGTCGCCTCCGGCATGGTGTTGACCGTGTTCGGCGCGACGAGGTCGACGACGTACAGGGTGTCCTTGAGGGACGGGTCCTTCACGCCGGTGGACGCCCACAGCGGACGCTGCTTGTTGCCGTGCGCCTTGTCGAGGGCGGCCCAGCGCTCGCCCGCGAAGACCTCCTCGTACGCCTCGTAGGCCAGGCGCGCGTTGGCGAGAGCCGACTTGCCCTTCGCGGCCCTGGCCTCATCGGTGCCGATCGCGTCGAGACGCTTGTCGATCTCGGTGTCCACGCGGGAGACGAAGAACGAAGCCACCGAGTGGATCTTGGAGAGGTCCAGGCCAGCGGCCTTCGCCTTCTCCAGACCGGCCAGGTAGGCGTCCATGACCTCGCGGTAGCGCTCCAGCGAGAAGATCAGCGTGACGTTGACGCTGATGCCCTTGCCGATGACCTCGGTGATCGCCGGCAGACCGGCCTTCGTCGCCGGGATCTTGATGAGCGTGTTCGGCCGGTCCACCAGCCAGGCCAACTGTTTGGCCTCGGCGACCGTGGCCGCCGTGTGGTGGGCCAGACGCGGGTCGACCTCGATGGAGACCCGGCCGTCCTGGCCGTCCGTGCGGTCGAAGACCGGACGCAGGATGTCGGCGGCGTCACGGACGTCCGCCGTCGTGATCATGCGGATGGCCTCGTCGACGGTGACCTTGCGGGTGGCGAGGTCCGTGAGCTGCTGGTCGTAACCGTGGCCCTGGGAGATCGCCTTCTGGAAGATCGACGGGTTGGTCGTGACACCCACGACGTGACTCTGGTCGATCAGCTCGGCGAGGTTGCCGGAGGTGATCCGTGTGCGGGACAGGTCGTCGAGCCAGATCGCCACGCCCTCGTCGGAGAGGCGCTTGAGTGCGTCTGTCATGAGAATTGCATCTCCTACTAGTCGTATAACGGCGTCAGCGCGTGACGGCGGCGAGAGATTCCCGGGCGGCGGCCGCGACGGCCTCGCCGGTGAAGCCGAACTCGCGGAAGAGGACCTTGGCGTCGGCCGAGGCACCGAAGTGCTCCAGCGAGATGATCCGCCCGGCGTCCCCGACGTACCGGTACCAGGTCAGGCCGATGCCCGCCTCGACGGCCACACGGGCCTTCACTGACGGCGGCAGGACACTGTCCTTGTACGCCTGGTCCTGCTCCTCGAACCACTCGACACACGGCATCGACACCACACGGGTCGGGATGCCGGCGGCCTGGAGCTCCTCGCGCGCCTCGACGGCGAGGTGCACCTCGGAGCCGGTACCGATCAGCAGGACCTGGGGCTCGCCGCCCTCGGCCTCGAAGAGGACGTAGCCGCCCTTGGCCGCGTTCTCGTTCGCCTCGTACGTCGGTACGCCCTGGCGGGTCAGCGCCAGACCGTGCGGAGCGCCCTTGCCGAACACCTTGGTGTAGCGGCGCAGGATCTCGCGCCAGGCGAGGGAGGTCTCGTTGGCGTCGGCCGGGCGGACCACGTTCAGGCCCGGGATGGCGCGCAGCGAGGCCAGGTGCTCCACCGGCTGGTGGGTCGGGCCGTCCTCGCCGAGACCGATCGAGTCGTGCGTCCACACGTACGTCACCGGCAGGTGCATCAGCGCGGACAGCCGTACGGCGTTGCGCATGTAGTCGGAGAACACCAGGAAGGTGCCGCCGTAGATGCGGGTGTTGCCGTGCAGCGCGATGCCGTTCATGGCCGCGGCCATGGCGTGCTCGCGGATGCCGAAGTGGATCGTGCGGCCGTACGGGTCGGCCTCCGGCAGCGGGTTGCCGGCCGGGAGGAACGACGACGTCTTGTCGATCGTGGTGTTGTTCGAGCCGGCGAGGTCGGCGGAGCCGCCCCACAGCTCGGGCACGATCTCGCCGAGCGACTGGAGCACCTTGCCGGAGGCGGCGCGGGTGGCGACACCCTTGCCGGGCTCGAAGACGGGGAGCTTGTCCTCCCAGCCCTCGGGCAGCTCGCCCGCGGAGATCCGGTCGAACTCGGCGGCGCGCTCCGGGTTGGCGGTGCGCCACGCGGCGAACGTCTTCTCCCACTCGGCCTTGGCCTCGCGGCCGCGGTCCAGCGCCTCACGGGTGTGCGCGATGACCTCGTCGGCGACCTCGAAGGTCTTCTCCGGGTCGAAGCCCAGCACCCGCTTGGTCGCGGCGACCTCGTCGTCGCCGAGCGC
>NZ_RDBK01000008.1:123931-150289 GCF_008042275.1 Streptomyces sp. OR43
TGGAGCACCTTGCCGGAGGCGGCGCGGGTGGCGACACCCTTGCCGGGCTCGAAGACGGGGAGCTTGTCCTCCCAGCCCTCGGGCAGCTCGCCCGCGGAGATCCGGTCGAACTCGGCGGCGCGCTCCGGGTTGGCGGTGCGCCACGCGGCGAACGTCTTCTCCCACTCGGCCTTGGCCTCGCGGCCGCGGTCCAGCGCCTCACGGGTGTGCGCGATGACCTCGTCGGCGACCTCGAAGGTCTTCTCCGGGTCGAAGCCCAGCACCCGCTTGGTCGCGGCGACCTCGTCGTCGCCGAGCGCGGAGCCGTGCGAGGCCTCGGTGTTCTGGGCGCTCGGGGCGGGCCAGGCGATGATCGAGCGGGCCGCGATGAACGACGGGCGCGCGGTCTCGGCCTTGGCGGCCAGCAGTGCCTTGTACAGACCCGCCGGGTCCAGGTCCCCGCTGGGCAGCTGGTCGACGCGCTGCACGTGCCAGCCGTACGCCTCGTAGCGCTTCAGGGTGTCCTCGGAGACCGCGGTCTCCGTGTCGCCCTCGATGGAGATGTGGTTGTCGTCCCACAGCAGGACCAGGTTGCCCAGCTTCTGGTGCCCGGCCAGCGAGGACGCCTCCGCGGAGATGCCCTCCTGGAGGCAGCCGTCACCGGCGATGGCCCACACCATGTGGTCGAAGGGGGAGGTGCCGGGGGCCGCCTCCGGGTCGAACAGGCCGCGCTCGTAGCGGGCGGCCATGGCCATGCCCACGGCGTTGGCGACGCCCTGGCCCAGCGGGCCGGTCGTGGTCTCCACGCCCGTGGTGTGGCCGTACTCCGGGTGACCCGGCGTCTTCGAGCCCCAGGTACGGAAGGCCTTCAGGTCATCGAGCTCCAGGCCGTACCCGGCCAGGTAGAGCTGGATGTAGAGGGTCAGGCTGGTGTGGCCCGCCGAGAGCACGAACCGGTCGCGGCCGGTCCACTCCGCGTCGGCGGGGTCGTGCCGCATCACCTTCTGGAAAATGGTGTACGCGGCGGGAGCCAGGCTCATGGCCGTACCCGGGTGGCCGTTTCCGACCTTCTGTACGGCGTCCGCGGCGAGGACGCGGACGGTGTCCACGGCCCGCTGGTCCAATTCGGTCCACTGGAGGTCTGTGGTGGTCGGCTTGGTGCTCACCCTGAGTCAGGGCTCCTCTCCACTGTCGTAAACCGGTGACTGTGACCGCACCGGGCATTGCCGAGCCTACCCCCGTCAGGACCCGCGATTTCCGGCTCCTTCCAGGGTGCGGGCGGCCCGCCGAATCCGCCTCCCGTATGAGCGCGGAGCCTCACCGATGGGCCCTCTCCGATGAGCGTGAGGGCTCACTCCTGAGGCCTCCGATGAGCGCCCGCAGCCACTGCTGAGACCCCTCTCGACGAGTGGCCCGGAGCACATCTGTACGAGCGTGCGCGGACCCGTGCGGCCCCGCGGTCCGCGTCGGCCCGTGCGGGCGTTCGCACCTGTGCCGCGGCAACGCCCCGCGCCACATCAACACGACCCCACCCCCGCGAAGGGCGGCCTGTCCCCAACGTCTACAGTGGTCTGGTTCGCGCAAGTCTTTACCGGGCCTTCACGCCCGGAGCTTGCTGGGATTTCTCTGTCAGGGGTGTGCGTGACGGCCGTCGAGTCCCGACCCGCAGGGGTCGCCTTGACTCCGAGCCCGGGGGGCCATCGCCCGTTCGGGGCCCGTGTCAAGGCATTCGTGGCGCTGACCAAGCCTCGGATCATCGAGCTGTTGCTGATCACCACTGTTCCGGTGATGTTCCTGGCCGCTCAGGGTGTACCCGACCTGTGGCTCGTACTCACGACCACGGTCGGCGGATACCTGTCCGCCGGCGGTGCCAATGCACTGAACATGTACATCGACCGCGACATCGACGCGTTGATGGACCGTACGTCGCAGCGCCCGCTGGTCACCGGAATGGTGAGCCCGCGCGAGTGCCTGGCCTTCGGTATCGCCCTCGCGGTGATCTCGACGGTCTGGTTCGGGCTGCTGGTGAACTGGCTGTCGGCGGCGCTGTCGCTCGGCGCCCTGCTCTTCTACGTCGTCGTGTACACGATGATCCTGAAGCGCCGTACCTCGCAGAACATCGTCTGGGGCGGCATCGCGGGCTGCATGCCGGTCCTCATCGGCTGGTCCGCCGTGACGAACTCGATGTCCTGGGCCGCGGTGATCCTCTTCGCCGTCATCTTCTTCTGGACGCCGCCGCACTACTGGCCGCTGTCCATGAAGGTGAAGGACGACTACGCGCGGGTCGGCGTTCCCATGCTGCCGGTCATCGCCTCCAATCGGGTGGTGGCCCGCCAGATCGTCCTCTACAGCTGGGTGATGGTGGCGGTTTCGCTGCTGCTGACCCCGCTGGGCTACACCGGCTGGTTCTACACGGCGGTGGCGGTGCTGACGGGCGGCTTCTGGCTCTGGGAGGCGCACGCCCTGCTGAACCGGGCCAAGTCCGGTGTGACCGGCGGGAAGCTCAAGGAGATGCGGCTGTTCCACTGGTCGATCACCTATGTGTCCCTGCTGTTCGTCGCCGTGGCGGTGGACCCCTTCCTGCGGTAGCACCTCCTCCGTACGACCTGCCGACGGGCGGGGCGCGTGGCACAGGCCACGCTCCCCGCCCGTCGCACGTTGATCTACCCATCGGTAGCATCTTGTCCATGGCAGAGACGGCTGAGACCCAGCAGGTGGACAGCAAGCAGGCGGCGCGCGCGGAGCGCAGGGCGGCCAGGCTGGCCAAGCAGATCGGTGCGTTCGCGAAGGCGCACGGCGGTGCCGAGGGGCAGCTCGCCTACATCGGACAGATGGGCACCCGCATCGTCCTCGTCGGTGAGGACGGCGGCTGGGGCGACCTCGTCGCCCCCTCGTACGCGGTCGCCGAGAGCGCCGCGCAGAAGTCCGGGATCACGATGCACGAGTCCTTCGACGGCGAGTTCGCCGCGAAGGTCCACACGGGCCCGTACGAGTGGACCCGGATGGCCGGCATCCAGATCGGCGGCCCGGCGAACAGGGCCTGAGGGGCCACACACGACGCGAACAGGGGCTCCCTCGCAGAACGGCGTACAAGCCGTCCCGTGAGGGAGCCCCTGACGTGTGTGCTGAGCGGTGCGGGCGGGGCCTCAGCCCGCCGTCGCCGGCTCCGGCCGCTCGGCCGACGGGCCGGGCACCGGGGCCACGGCCACCGGCCGTTCGCGCAGCGACAGCACGACGCGGACCACGCCGATCCAGACCAGACACGAGCCGAACATGTGCGCCCCGACCAGGATCTCGGGGGTGTCGTTGAAGTACTGCACGTACCCCACCAGCCCCTGCGCCATCAGGATCACGAACAGCTCCCGGGTGCGGTGCAGCGGGCCGATGGGGGCGTCGACGGCCTTCAGGACGAACCAGAGCGCGACCGTCAGTGCCACCACGACCCACGCCAGGTCGGCGTGGAGCTGCGCGATCATCTTCCAGTCGATCGGGATGCGGTGGACGTCGCTGGAGTCACCGGCGTGCCGCCCGGCCCCCGTGACCACCGTGCCGACGGCGATCAGCAGCCCGGCGGCGACCGCCAGCAGCCAGGTGAGCTGTGCGACGGCCTTGCCCACCAGCGGACGCGGCGCCTTGTCACCCTCCCCGACCCGCTGCCAGGTCACCAGGGCGATCGTGAGCAGTGCGGTGGAGAGCAGGAAGTGCGCCGCGACGGTGTACGGGTTGAGGCCGACGAGCACCACGATGCCGCCGAGCACGGCGTTGCCCATGACCACCCAGAACTGCGCCCAGCCGAGCCGGGTGAGGCTGCGGCGCCACGGCTTGGCGGACCGGGCGGCGATGATCGCCCACCCGACCGCCGCGCACAGGACGTACGTGAGCATCCGGTTGCCGAACTCGATGGCACCGTGGAAGCCCATCGCGCTGGTCGCCGTCAGGCTGTCGTCGGTGCACTTGGGCCAGGTCGGGCAGCCGAGACCGGAACCGGTCAGCCGCACGGCACCGCCGGTGACGACGATGGCGACGGCCATGACGACCGCCGACATCGCCGCACGGCGGACGGTCCGGGGGGACGGCGTCCAGCGCTCGGCGATGTAGAGGAGCGGGTTCCGCACGGCTTGAGCGACTTCGGCTCGGGTCAGCTTGGGCACGCGCACCATCGTAGGGGGCCGCTTGTGCAAGCTTTCACGAGGGGGACGATTACCCCGAACCGTCTACGGAACGCGTTCGCGGGTTCACTCCCAGCGGAAGAACCGCGCCGCCGCGCCCAGCCCCAGCACCGTCCACACCGCCAGGATCGCCAGGTCGCCCCACGGCATCGCGGCGCCGTGCTGCAGCACGTCCCGCAGACCGTCCGAGAGGGCCGCGATGGGCAGGAGGCCCAGCACCGACTGCACCGCGTCCGGGAACTTGTCCAGCGGCACGATGACCCCGCCGCCGACCAGCAGCAGCAGGAAGACCAGGTTGGCCGCAGCCAGCGTGGCCTCCGCCTTCAGCGTCCCGGCCATCAGCAGGCCCAGCCCGGAGAACGCGGCGGTGCCGAGCACCAGGAGCAGCAGCACGGCGAACGGGTTGCCGTGCGGTGACCAGCCCAGCGCGAAGGCGATCACCGTCAGCAGCACGACCTGGAGCACCTCGGTGACCAGGACCGCGAGCGTCTTGGCGGTCATCAGCGCCCACCGGGGCAGCGGCGAGGCGGCGAGCCGCTTGAGCACGCCGTAGCGCCGCTCGAAGCCGGTGGCGATGGCCTGGCCGGTGAAGGCCGTGGACATCACGGCGAGGGCGAGGATGCCGGGCGTCAGGAAGTCGACCGACTCGCCCGAGCCCGTGTCCACGATGTCGACCGCGCTGAACAGCACGAGCAGCAGCGTCGGGATGATCACCGTCAGCAGCAGCTGCTCGCCGTTGCGCAGCAGCATCCGGGTCTCCAGCGCGGTCTGCGCGGCGATCATGCGGCCCAGCGGGGCCGCGCCCGGCCGGGGGGCGTACGTACCGGCGCTCATGCGCGCAGCTCCTTGCCGGTCAGTTCGAGGAAGACGTCCTCCAGGGTGTGGCGCTCCACGGAGATGCCCTGGGGCATCACGCCGTGCTGCGCGCACCAGGAGGTGACGGTCGCCAGCAGCTGCGGGTCGACGTCGCCGGTGATGCGGTACGCGCCGCCGGCGAGCTCGGCGGCCTCGGTGCCGTCGGGCAGGGCCTTCAGCAGGGAGCCGAGGTCGAGGCCGGGGCGGCCGGTGAAGCGCAGGGTGTTCTCGGCGCCGCCGCGGCACAGGGCCTCGGGGCTGCCCTGGGTGAGGAGCCGGCCGGCGTCGATGATGGCGACGTCGTCGGCGAGTTCCTCGGCCTCGTCCATGAAGTGGGTGGTCAGGACGACGGAGACCCCGTCGGCGCGGAGCTCGCGCACGAGGTCCCAGGTGGAGCGGCGGGCCTGCGGGTCGAGGCCGGCGGTCGGCTCGTCCAGGAACACCAGCTCCGGGCGGCCGACGACAGCCATCGCCAGGGCGAGCCGCTGCTGCTGGCCGCCGGAGAGCCGGCGGTAGGTGGTGCGGCCGCAGCCGCCCAGGCCCAGACGCTCGATGAGGGCGTCCACGTCCAGGGGGTGGGCGTGCAGTTTCGCCATGTGGCGGAGCATCTCGTCGGCGCGGGCGCCGGAGTAGACGCCGCCGGACTGGAGCATCACGCCGATGCGGGGGCGAAGACGCGCCGCGTCGGTGACCGGGTCGAGGCCGAGGACCCGGACCGTCCCGCCATCCGGACGGCGGTATCCCTCACAGGTCTCGATCGTGGTGGTCTTGCCCGCGCCGTTGGGGCCGAGGACCGCGGTGACCGCACCGGCCCGGACGTCCAGGTCGAGGCCGTCCACCGCGGCTTTGCTGCCGTACCGCTTGACCAGGCCGCGGACCTGGACGACCGGGCCGGAGGGGGGTGGGGCGGGCTCGCTCTTCATGGGCGGTAAGTCTAGGCAGCCGCCCGTGAGTCCCCGGTCCGGGGGCTTGATTAGGTAACCCTAAGTGATGGATTCCACCCGTGATCGTTCCGGACCGTGGTTGTCAGGGCCGGATGAATTACGCAACAATGGCGTTGTGAAATACATGGGCGAGGCTCCGCAGGAGGAACTCGCGACCGGTGAGCGCTCGACGCGCAACCGGGTCGCGCGCTCCATCCTGGACCACGGCCCGTCCACCGTCGCCGACCTGGCGAAGCGGCTGGGGCTCACCCAGGCGGCGGTCCGCCGCCACCTCGACGCCCTCGTCGCCGACGATGTCGTGGAGGCCCGCGAACAGCGGGTCTACGGGGCGCGGACCCGGGGCCGTCCGGCCAAGGTGTTCGCCCTGACCGACTGCGGCCGGGACGCCTTCGACCAGTCGTACGACAAGCTCGCCGCGGACGCCCTGCACTGGATCGCCGAGACCTCGGGCGACGAAGCGGTCATGGTTTTCGCCCGGGCGAGGATCGCCGGCCAGTCGGCCGCCTACCGCGCGGCCGTCGAGGCCGCGGAGCCGGAAGCCCGTACGGAGGCGCTGGCCAAGGCCTTGTCCGCCGACGGGTACGCTGCTACGGCGCGCAGCGCGCCGGGCCCGCAGCAGGGTGAGCAGCTGTGTCAGCACCACTGCCCGGTCGCACATGTCGCCGAGCAGTACCCGCAGCTGTGCGAGGCGGAGACGGAGTTCTTCTCCAGCCTCCTGGGGACCCATGTGCAGCGTCTGGCCACCATCGCCCACGGCGACGGGGTGTGCACGACGTACATTCCGCGCAGCGGCCACCCCACCCCACAGACCACTGATTCAGCATCTGCAAGAACGGCCGGGAGGAACCCCGCATGACGCTCCCTACGGAGACTGCCCACCCTGAGCTCGATGGCCTGGGCACGTACGAATTCGGCTGGGCCGACTCCGACGCGGCAGGCGCGGCGGCCAAGCGCGGCCTCTCCGAGGCCGTCGTCCGCGACATCTCGGAGAAGAAGAACGAGCCGGAGTGGATGCTGAAGCTGCGGCTCAAGGGCCTCAAGCTCTTCGGCAAGAAGCCCATGCCGAACTGGGGCTCGGACCTGTCGGGCATCGACTTCGACAACATCAAGTACTTCGTGCGCTCCACGGAGAAGCAGGCGGAGTCCTGGGAGGACCTGCCCGAGGACATCAAGAACACGTACGACAAGCTCGGTATCCCGGAGGCGGAGAAGCAGCGCCTCGTCGCCGGTGTCGCCGCGCAGTACGAGTCCGAGGTCGTCTACCACCAGATCAACGAGGAGCTGGAGGCGCAGGGTGTCATCTTCATGGACACCGACACCGCGCTGAAGGAGCACCCGGAGCTCTTCAAGGAGTACTTCGGCACCGTCATCCCCGTCGGTGACAACAAGTTCGCCTCGCTGAACTCGGCCGTGTGGTCCGGTGGCTCGTTCATCTACGTGCCGAAGGGCGTGCACGTGGAGATCCCGCTCCAGGCCTACTTCCGTATCAACACGGAGAACATGGGCCAGTTCGAGCGGACGCTGATCATCGTCGACGAGGACGCCTACGTCCACTACGTCGAGGGCTGCACCGCGCCGATCTACTCCTCGGACTCGCTGCACTCCGCGGTCGTCGAGATCATCGTGAAGAAGGGCGGCCGCTGCCGCTACACGACGATCCAGAACTGGTCGAACAACGTCTACAACCTGGTGACCAAGCGCGCCGTGGCCTACGAGGGCGCGACGATGGAGTGGGTCGACGGCAACATCGGCTCCAAGGTCACCATGAAGTACCCGGCCGTCTACCTCATGGGCGAGCACGCCAAGGGCGAGACGCTGTCCATCGCCTTCGCGGGCGAGGGCCAGCACCAGGACGCCGGCGCCAAGATGGTCCACATGGCTCCGAACACCTCGTCCAACATCGTCTCCAAGTCGGTGGCACGAGGCGGCGGCCGTACCTCCTACCGCGGTCTGATCGAGATCGGCGAGGGCGCGCCCGGCGCGAAGTCCAACGTGCTGTGCGACGCGCTGCTGGTCGACACCATCTCGCGCTCCGACACCTACCCGTACGTCGACGTCCGCGAGGACGACGTGTCGATGGGTCACGAGGCGACCGTCTCCAAGGTCTCCGAGGACCAGCTCTTCTACCTGATGAGCCGCGGCATGACCGAGTTCGAGGCGATGGCGATGATCGTGCGCGGCTTCGTCGAGCCGATCGCGAAGGAGCTCCCGATGGAGTACGCCCTCGAACTCAACCGGCTGATCGAGCTGCAGATGGAGGGTTCGGTCGGCTAGTGCCACTTCCGGCAGGCTCTGCCCCGTCGCGCCGCCCGGCACGCGCGCTCGCCGCGCCGGCCCGAAGCCCTGGCAGCTCCGCCCTCCCCGGCCCGAAGGGCAGGGGAGGCGCCGCCTCCAAGGACTTTCGGCCGCCCTGCGACCGGACGTACCGGACGACGCTCCGTACGGGGCGGACAACGCCGGTCACGGCAGCACGCCGATCGCCCGGATCCCCCTGATATCTGTCCGACTGAGAAAGAGAGCACCACGACAGCCATGGCTGAGGCTCAGAACATCCCTGCGGGCTCCACGACCGCCGGGTCCATCGCGGTGGCCGCCGAGTCGACCGTCGCCACGCGCATGAGCGCGCCCCCGTCCTTCGACGTCGCGGACTTCCCGGTCCCGCACGGCCGCGAGGAGGAGTGGCGGTTCACGCCGCTGGAGCGGCTGCGCGGGCTGCACGACGGCACGGCCGTCGCCACCGGCAGCGGCGTGAAGGTCGCGATCGAGGCGCCCGAGGGCGTCACGGTCGAGACCGTCGGCCGCGACGACGCACGCCTCGGCAAGGCCGGTACGCCGGTGGACCGGGTCGCCGCGCAGGCGTACTCGTCCTTCGAGCAGGCCTCCGTCGTCACCGTCGGCAAGGAAGCCGTGCTCACCGAGCCGATCCGGATCGCCGTGCACGGCGAGGGCGGTGTGGCCTACGGGCACCAGGTCATCGAGCTGGGAGCCTTCGCCGAGGCCGTCGTCGTCATCGACCACACGGGTGACGCGGTGCTCGCCGCCAACGTCGACTATGTGCTTGGCGATGGTGCGAAGCTGACCGTCGTCTCCGTCCAGGACTGGGACGAGCGGGCCGTCCACGTCGGCCAGCACAACGCGCTGGTCGGCCGTGACGCCTCGTTCAAGTCCATCGTCGTCACCTTCGGCGGCGACCTGGTCCGGCTCCACCCGCGGATCGCGTACGCGGGCCCCGGCGGTGAGGCCGAGCTCTTCGGTCTGTACTTCACCGACAAGGGCCAGCACCAGGAGCACCGCCTCCTCGTCGACCACAACACCCCGCACTGCAAGTCCAACGTGGCCTACAAGGGCGCGCTGCAGGGCGACGGTGCCCACGCCGTATGGATCGGCGACGTCCTCATCCAGGCCGCGGCCGAGGGCACCGACACCTACGAGATGAACCGCAACCTGGTCCTCACGGACGGTGCGCGGGTCGACTCGGTGCCGAACCTGGAGATCGAGACCGGCGAGATCGTCGGCGCCGGTCACGCCTCCGCGACCGGCCGTTTCGACGACGAGCAGCTGTTCTACCTCCAGTCCCGCGGCATCCCGGCCGAGGAGGCCCGCCGCCTCGTCGTGCGCGGCTTCTTCGCCGAGCTGGTCCAGCAGATCGGTCTGCCGGACGTCGAAGCCCGCCTCCTCGACAAGATCGAGACCGAGCTGAAGGCGTCGGTCTGATGACCTTCGTCAAGGCGTGCGCGCTGAGCGAGCTGGAGGACGACACCCCGAAGAGGGTGGAACTCGCCGGCACGCCGGTGTCCGTCGTCCGTACCGAGGGCGAGGTGTTCGCGATCAACGACATCTGCTCGCACGCGAACGTGTCGCTGTCCGAGGGCGAGGTCGAGGACTGCATGATCGAGTGCTGGCTGCACGGATCGAGCTTCGACCTCCGCACCGGCAAGCCGTCCGGCCTTCCCGCGACGCGCCCCGTCCCCGTATACCCCGTCAAGATCCAAGGGGACGATGTGCTCGTCTCCGTCACCCAGGAGTCCTGAGTCACCCATGGCAACGCTTGAAATCCGCGACCTGCACGTCACCGTCGAGGCCGACAACGCCACGAAGGAGATCCTCAAGGGCGTCGACCTGACCGTGAAGCAGGGCGAGACCCACGCCATCATGGGCCCCAACGGGTCCGGCAAGTCCACCCTCGCGTACTCGCTCGCGGGTCACCCCAAGTACACGATCACCAGCGGCACGGTGACCCTGGACGGCGAGAACGTCCTGGACATGACCGTCGACGAGCGCGCCCGCGCCGGCCTGTTCCTCGCCATGCAGTACCCGGTCGAGATCCCCGGTGTCTCGGTCTCCAACTTCCTGCGCACCTCCGCCACCGCCGTCCGCGGCGAGGCGCCCAAGCTGCGTACCTGGGTGAAGGAGGTCAAGGAGACGATGGCCGGCCTCCAGATGGACCCGTCCTTCGCCGAGCGCAACGTCAACGAGGGCTTCTCCGGCGGTGAGAAGAAGCGCCACGAGATCCTTCAGCTGGAGCTCCTCAAGCCGAAGATCGCGATCCTCGACGAGACCGACTCCGGCCTGGACGTCGACGCCCTGCGCGTCGTCTCCGAGGGAGTCAACCGGGTCCGGGAGACCGGCGAGGTCGGCACCCTGCTGATCACGCACTACACCCGGATCCTCCGGTACATCAAGCCCGACTTCGTGCACGTGTTCGCCAACGGCCGCATCGCCGAGTCCGGCGGCGCCGAGCTCGCCGACAAGCTGGAGAACGAGGGCTACGAGGCATATGTGAAGGGTGGCGCTTCCGCGTGACACAGCTGCCGGGCCTCCTCGACACCGAGGCGATCCGCAAGGACTTCCCCCTGCTGGATCGCACGGTCCACGACGGGAAGAAGATCGTTTATCTGGACAGCGCCGCGACCTCGCAGAAGCCGCGCCAGGTTCTCGACGCCCTCAACGAGTACTACGAGCGGCACAACGCCAATGTGCACCGCGGCGTATACACGATCGCGGAGGAGGCCACGGCGCTGTACGAGGGCGCCCGTGACAAGGTCGCCGCGTTCATCAACGCGCCCAGCCGCAACGAGGTGATCTTCACCAAGAACGCCTCGGAGTCGCTCAACCTCGTGGCCAACATGCTCGGCTGGGCCGACGAGCCCTACCGGGTCGACCACGAGACCGAGATCGTCACCACGGAGATGGAGCACCACTCCAACATCGTGCCGTGGCAGCTGCTCTCGCAGCGCACCGGCGCGAAGCTGAAGTGGTTCGGCATCACGGACGACGGCCGGCTGGACCTGTCCAACATCAACGAGATCATCACCGAGAAGACGAAGATCGTCTCCTTCACGCTGGTCTCGAACATCATGGGCACGATCAACCCGGTCGAGCAGATCGTCCGGCGCGCCCAGGAAGTCGGTGCGCTGGTCTGCATCGACGCCTCGCAGGCCGCCCCGCACATGGTGCTCGACGTGCAGGCGCTCCAGGCCGACTTCGTGGCCTTCACCGGTCACAAGATGGTCGGCCCGACCGGCATCGGCGTGCTCTGGGGACGGCAGGAACTCCTGGAGGACCTGCCGCCGTTCCTCGGCGGCGGCGAGATGATCGAGACCGTGTCGATGCACTCGTCGACGTACGCTCCCGCGCCGCACAAGTTCGAGGCCGGTACGCCCCCGATCGCCCAGGCCGTCGGCCTCGGTGCGGCCGTGGACTACCTCTCGGCGATCGGCATGGAGAACATCCACCGCCATGAGCAGGCCATCACCGCGTACGCGGTGAAGCGTCTGCTGGAGGTCCCGGACCTCAGGATCATCGGTCCGGCCACCGCGGAGGACCGCGGCGCCACGATCTCCTTCACGCTCGGCGACATCCACCCGCACGACGTGGGCCAGGTGCTCGACGAGGAGGGCATCGCGGTCCGGGTCGGACACCACTGCGCACGGCCGGTCTGCCTGCGGTACGGAATTCCTGCGACGACGCGAGCGTCGTTCTATCTGTACTCCACGCCCGCCGAGGTCGACGCCCTGGTGGACGGTCTGAACCACGTCCGGAACTTTTTCGGTTAGACAGCGGCTGAGGGTTGACTGGTGAAGCTTGATTCCATGTACCAGGAAGTGATCCTGGACCACTACAAGCACCCCCACGGGCGTGGCCTGCGGGACGGCGACGCCGAGGTGCATCACGTCAATCCGACGTGCGGTGATGAGATCACATTGCGGGTGCGGTACGACGGCGAGACGATCGCCGATGTGAGTTACGAGGGCCAGGGCTGCTCCATCAGCCAGGCCAGCGCCTCCGTGCTGAACGAGCTGCTGGTCGGCAAGGAACTGGGCGAGGCCCAGAAGATCCAGGCCGCGTTCCTGGAGCTGATGCAGTCCAAGGGACAGCTGGAGCCGGACGACGCGATGGAGGAGGTGCTGGAGGACGCGGTCGCGTTCGCCGGTGTCTCCAAGTACCCGGCCCGGGTCAAGTGCGCGCTGCTGAGCTGGATGGCGTGGAAGGACGCGACGGCGCAAGCGCTGTCCGAAGGGAAGACCGCATGAGCGACAACGAGACTCTCACCACCAAGCCGGCCTCCGAGGAGGAGGTCCGCGAGGCGCTGTACGACGTCGTCGACCCCGAGCTGGGCATCGACGTCGTCAACCTGGGCCTGATCTACGGCATCCACATCGACGACGCCAACATCGCGACGCTCGACATGACCCTGACGTCCGCGGCCTGTCCGCTGACCGATGTCATCGAGGACCAGGCGAAGTCCGCCACCGACGGCATCGTCAACGAGCTCCGGATCAACTGGGTCTGGATGCCGCCGTGGGGCCCGGACAAGATCACGGACGACGGCCGCGAGCAGCTGCGCGCGCTGGGCTTCAACGTCTGAGCACTTCGTACGCGACCGGCTGGGCCTTCCGGGTCCATCCCGCCGTTTCGTACCCGGACGGCCATGTCCGCCAGGCAGACTGGCGGGCATGGCCGTTTCCTTTTACAGCATCGTCGTCGACACCCGTGACCTTCCTTCGCTCGCCCGCTTCTGGTGCGAGGTGCTCGACTGGGAGGTGCTCTTCGAGGCGGACGACGAGATCGTCATCGGCGCGGACAAGGACGCGCTGCCGGGTATCACCTTCGTCCCCGTGCCCGAGGCGAAGGAGACCAAGAACCGGCTGCACATCGACCTGGCCCCCGACGACCAGGACGCCGAGGTCGAACGCGTCATCGCGCTCGGCGCCCGGCGCACCGACGTCGGGCAGGCGGCCGGCGCGACCTGGGTGGTGCTGGAGGACCCCGAGGGCAACGAGTTCTGTGTGCTGTCCCCGAAGATCTCGCTCATCGACTGAGTCTCCCGCCGGCGAGCGACCTGCCTCCGGGGCCCCTACTCCGTGTACTGGGGCGGCATCGCGGCGGCCTCGGCGAGTACGGGGCCGAGGTCCTCGGTGCGGATCCGGCGGTCGACGTACAGCAGTCCGGTCACCAGCGGCGGGAAGGTGGCCACGACCAGCTGCGAGACCAGCTGGCCGATCAGGATCGACAGCACATAGCCGCCGACGGCGACGATGACCGCCGCCGGATTCGGGTCGTCGCCCAGGTTCACCGTGCCGAGCATGCCGGAGAACATGCCGAGCATCGAGAACGGGATCTGGATCAGATAGCCGGCGAACCCGGCGACGGCGCCGGCCAGCAGCGTGATCCCGAAGATCCGCCACCAGTCCCCGCGCACCAGCACGGACGAGCGGCGCATCGCTCCGATCGGGCCCTGGTTCTCGAAGACGACGACGGAGGGGGCCAGGCTGTACTTCACCCAGAGCCAGGTCGCCAGCGGGGCCGTCGCGAGCGCGCCCAGGACGCCGATCACCGTCACGGCGATCTGCCAGCCGCCGCTGCCCGTGCTCAGCGTGGCGATCAGGATGGCGACGAATCCGGCCCAGGCGAGCAGGACCGGGACCAGCACGATCAGCCAGGTCAGCAGGACCGTCCCGATGACGGCGGGCAGCCGGCTCCAGGCCCGCCGCCAGACGGCGGAGAACGTGGTCGGGCGGCCCAGGACCGCCTCCTGGAGGACCGCGGGCACCGCCGTGTACATCAGGGCCGTGGAGACCGCCGCGGCGATCAGGCCCACCAGTGCGACCGTGCCGAAGGCGACGACCAGCGGCACCCAGTCCTCGGTGCGCGGGTCCTCGTCGGCGCCGAGCGCCAGGATCCGGTCGAGATGGTCCGCGACCGCCGAGTACGCGATCGCSGCGGCGGTCAGGACCACGGCCAGCGCCCCGCCGTACGCGGCGGCACCGACGCCGAGCAACTGCTTGCCGTAGCGGCCGGCGGTGGCGAACGCGCCGCCCATGACGTCCCCGAGCCGCATCGGGCCCAGGGGGACCACCCCGGGCTTCGGAGGCACCCAGCCACCGCCCCATCCGCCCCACCCCGGCGGCACCGGAGGCCCCCCGTACGGCGCACCCCCGTACGCACCGCCACCCCACCCTGCGTCCTGCGCCACTGCTGCTCCGTCGGTCCGTCGATCATGGTCTGGCATGTACTGGACGGACCACGGTAGCGCCCCCGTCACCCGTTCGGCCCAGAGCCTCCCTCGGCATTCCTTGCGTACACCCGTACACATCATGCGTACACTCGTACACATGGGATATGGACTGCTGGCCGCGGCCATAGCGGCAGAGGTGGCGGGGACGACCGCCATGAAGTACAGCGAGGGATTCACCCGGCTGTGGCCCTCTCTGATCACCGTCGTCGGATACCTGCTGGCCTTCTCACTGCTCGCCCAGACACTCAAGACGATGTCGATGGGTACGGCCTACGCGATCTGGGCCGGCATCGGAACGGCCGCCGTCGCCGTCATCGGCATGCTGTTCATGGGGGAGTCCGGCAGCCCGGTCAAGGCGGCGGGCATCGCCCTGGTCATCGCCGGTGTGGTGGTCCTCAACCTGGGCGGCGCGCACTGATGGCCCGCAGGTACGACCCCGAGCGGCGCGAGCGGATCATCGACGCGGCGATCCGGGTGGTCGGCGCCAAGGGCATCGCCGGGCTCAGCCACCGCTCCGTGGCCGCCGAGGCCGATGTGCCGCTCGGCTCGACGACGTACCACTTCGCCTCGCTGGACGAACTGCTGATCGCCGCCCTGCGCCGCACGAACGAGAACTTCGCCGCGCTCATGCGGCAGTGCCCCGCGCTCGCCGATCCGGCCGCCGACCTCGCCGGCGAACTCGCCCGGCTGCTCGGGGAGTTCTTCGGCGCCGGACGCGGCGCGGCCGAGCTGGAGTACGAGCTCTACCTCGCCGCCCTGCGCCGGCCCGCGCTGCGTCCCGTCGCCGCGGAGTGGGCCGACGACACGGCCGCGCTCCTGGCACCGTGCACCGGCCCGGCCACGGCACGGGCGCTGATCGCCCTGATGGACGGGATCTGTCTTCAGGTACTCCTCACCGGCGGGGACTATGACGAGGCGTACGCGAAGGAGATGCTGGGCCGGATCTGCGGATGAACCCGTCCCCGCGACCGGGCCCGTGAACCCGGAAGGCCGCTGCGGGCAACAGCAGACGACACGCCTCGTGCGGAACTGCTGAAGAAGACGGAGACACCGTGACCGGACCACCGAGAGACGACGACGCGGCCGTGGTCAGCCAGTCGCTGGAGCGGCCCGAGACCTTCGCGCTGCTCTACGACCGGTACGCCGCCGATATCCACCGCTACGCCGCCCGCCGCCTCGGCGAAGGGGCGGCCGACGACATCACCGCCGACACCTTCCTCGTCGCCTTCCGCTCCCGCGCCCGTTTCGACACCGGCCGGGACAGCGCACGGCCCTGGCTGTACGGCATCGCGGCCAACCTCATCGGCAAGCACCGCCGCACCGAGGTCAGGGCGCTGCGCGCGCTGGCCCGCACCGGAACCGACCCGGTGGCCGAGTCCTGGACCGAACGCGCCGACCACCGGGTCAGCGCCCAGGCGGCCCACAGCCTGCTCGCGGGCGCCCTGGCCTCGCTGTCCGCCGGCGACCGCCACGTACTCCTGCTGATCGCCTGGGCCGACCTCAGCTACCAGGAGGTGGCCGACGCGCTCTCCGTGCCCGTCGGTACGGTCCGCTCCCGGCTCAACCGGGCTCGCCGCAAGGTCCGCCAGACCCTCGGCACAGATCCCACAGTCGTTACCGAAGGCCTGGAGGTGGCCCATGGGCACGGATGAGATGTCGCTGCTGCGGGAACTGCGTGCCGAAGCGCCGGCACCGGACCGGACGGCCCTGGCCGGGGGCCGGCAGCGGCTGACGGAGGCCGCGGGACGCCGCCGCCGGCTGCGCGCCGACTGGCGGTTCGCCGCGGTGGCGACCGCGGCGGCGGTCGTCATGGGGGCCGTCATCAGCACCCAGGTCCTCGGCGGCGACCGGGGCGCTTCACAGGGTGCGTCCCCCGTCGTCGTGTCCGAACCGGTCAGCGCCGTACAGGTGCTCAGGGACGCGGCCGGTGAGGTCGCGGACGATCCGGTGCCGGCGCCGCGGGCGGGGCAGTGGGTCTACACCAAGGTGCTGGTGGCGGACGCGGACGACGCCCCGCGCCCGGGCAGGACCGGGCAGGCCTACACCGAGGACGTGCAACGCGACCTCATGGCCCTGGCCCGCGAGGGCGGATCGGGGGAGAAGGCCGGCGGCCTCCGGGTGATCGAGCACTG
Source organism: Streptomyces sp. OR43 (assembly GCF_008042275.1). Classification (GTDB taxonomy): domain Bacteria; phylum Actinomycetota; class Actinomycetes; order Streptomycetales; family Streptomycetaceae; genus Streptomyces. Next base: position 140,529 of record NZ_RDBK01000008.1, read on the forward strand.
GTACCGCTACGCGGACCCGGCCTTCGAGAACGGGAGGTCGGGCGACGACCACTCGCCCCGTGAGCGGTTCGACTTCCTGGCGGACCTGCCGTCCGACCCGGCCGAGGTGAGGAAGCGGGCCCGCGCCTTCTACCCGGGCGAGGACGAGACCGTCGCCGAGCACGACTTCCGGGCGCTCTCCGTCCTGGCGATGTCCTACCCCGCCGACCCGGAGGGCCTCGCCTCGGTCTACCGGGCGATGGCCACCATCCCCGGGATCCAGGCCGTCCAGACCCAGGACGTGCTGAACCGGCCGGTCATCGGTATCCATCTGCCGGGCGAGCGCGACCTGTTGCTCCTGGACGCGGAGACCTCGCTGTACGCGGGAGGGGGCGATCTGGACGCGCCGTCCGGCTTCCTCGTGACCGCCCGGGTGAAGGCCGCCGTGGTCGACGCGAAGGGGCGGCGTTCCTGACACGGGGCCTGTGCCGGCCGTCGTAGGGGAGTCCACGGGGGTGGTTCCCGTACGCCGGCCCGCGGGCCGCCGGGCGGAGGGCGGAGCCGGGCGCCTCGGCGCGGTGTCCGCGACGCCCGGACGCTGAGACCGGTTGGCCCGGGCCGCCCCCGGCCGGTTAGGTTCGGGGCATGACCGACACGACTTCTCCCCGTTCCACCGGCGCCGTCGCCGCCGGCCTCGCCACCATCGCCGGCGACGGTTCCGTTCTCGACACCTGGTTCCCCGCTCCCGAGCTCACCGCCGAGCCCGGACCGGCCGGAACCGAGCGGCTCACCCCCGACCGCGCGGTCAACCTGCTCGGTGAGGGCGCCGCCAAGGCCATCGGCGTGGACGCCCGCCGCGGGGTCGAGGTCGTCGCCGTCCGCACGGTCATCGCCTCGCTCGACGACAAGCCGCTCGACGCGCACGACGCGTACCTGCGCCTGCACCTGCTCTCGCACCGCCTCGTCCAGCCGCACGGGCAGAACCTGGACGGCCTGTTCGGCCTCCTCACCAACGTGGCCTGGACCTCGCTGGGCCCGGTCGCGGTGGACGACGTGGAGAAGGTGCGGCTGAACGCCCGCGCCGAGGGCCTGCACCTCCAGGTCACCTCCGTCGACAAGTTCCCGCGCATGACGGACTACGTCGCGCCGAAGGGCGTCCGCATCGCCGACGCCGACCGGGTGCGGCTCGGCGCGCACCTCGCCGCCGGCACCACCGTCATGCACGAGGGCTTCGTCAACTTCAACGCCGGCACCCTCGGCACCTCCATGGTCGAGGGCCGTATCTCGGCCGGTGTCGTCGTCGGGGACGGCTCCGACATCGGGGGCGGCGCCTCCACCATGGGCACGCTCTCCGGCGGCGGCAAGGAGCGCATCGTGATCGGCGAGCGCTGCCTGGTGGGCGCGGAGGCCGGTGTCGGGATCGCACTCGGCGACGAGTGCGTCGTGGAGGCCGGGCTGTACGTCACCGCCGGCACCCGCGTCACCCTGCCGGACGGTCAGGTCGTCAAGGCGCGCGAGCTCTCCGGCGCCTCGAACATCCTCTTCCGCCGCAACTCGGTGACCGGCACCGTCGAGGCCCGCCCGAACAACGCGGTCTGGGGCGGCCTCAACGACGTCCTGCACAGCAACGACTAAGCGGCAGCGGCGAGGAGTTCCTCGTACGCCCTGCGCAGCCCGTCGGCCGCCTCGCGCCCGGCGGGCTGCAGCGGTTCACGGACCGGGCCCGCGTCCAGCAGGGCCTTCGCCGTCACCGTGCCCGGCAGCCCGGACGCCATCATCAGTTCCGTGAGCGGGGCCAGGAGACCGTTCAGCCTGGCCGCCCCGGCCGTGTCCCCGGCGTCGAACGCGTCGAGCACGGCACGCAGCGGACGCGGCGCCGCGTTGGCCACCGTGCTGACGTATCCGGAGCCGCCCACCGCGTACAGCGGCAGATTCAGCTCCTCGCAGCCCGAGTAGTACGCCAGCGCGGTGGCGGCGATCACCTTCGTCGCCCCCAGCAGGTCGTACGAACAGTCCTTCACCGCCACGACGCGCGGGTGCTCCGCCAGCCGGAGCATCGTCGCCGGCTCGATGCGGGTCCCGGTGCGGCCGGGGATGTCGTACAGCATCAGCGGGAGCCCGGTCGACTCGGCGACCCGCAGGAAGTGCGCCTCGACGGCGGCCTGGGGAGGGCGGCTGTAGTACGGGGTGACGACCAGCAGCCCGTCGGCGCCCGCCTCCGCCGCCTGTCTGCCCAGTTCCACGGTGTGCCGGGTGTCGGCCGTCCCGACGCCCGCGACCAGTGACACGTCCGGGCCCACCGCCTCCCGCACGGCCCGCACCAGGGCTGCCTTCTCGGCGTCCGAGGTGGTCGGGGACTCGCCGGTGGTGCCGCTGAGCACCAGACCGTCGCAGCCTCCGGCGACCAGCGTCACGGCGTGTGCGGCCGCGGCGTCCGGATCGAGGGCGCCGGCCGGGGTGAACGGCGTGATCATGGCGCAGAGGGTGCGGCCGAAGGGGCGGGGACGTGAGGATGCGGGCGGCGTCATGTCCGCAGTGTCGACCGCCCGGACCGTGAAGGTCTACTTAGTTCTTCTCCGGGTGAAGGTGAAGCAACACTCAACTATGGTCTTGCTCTGGCATGATCGGCCGCTCAGGCGGGCGGGGCGACGCGGGGCGGGGCACATGAAGATGCGGAAGACGGCGACCACGGGTCCTGCGACAGCGGCCCTCGTGCTCGCGGGGACGCTCGCCCTGTCGGGATGCTCCGGATTCCTCGTGCCGGCCGGTGAGGGCGAGCCGGGGCCGAGCCCCTCACGGACCGCCGCCGGGGGAGCGCGCGCGACAACGCCGTCGGCGCCGGCCCTCGCGTCCGCGCCCGTCACCCGGCAGGCCCCCGCACCCACCGCCACCGGAGGCTGCCCGGCCTCGGGCCTCGTGGTCGACATGGGACCCGTGGAGGCCGCGCTGGGGCACCGGGCCGTCGGGCTGACGCTGACCAACTGCGGCGCCGGGCCCCACCGCGTCAACGGCTATCCCTCGGTCCGGGCCCTCGACGAGAACGGCGACGCGCTCCCGGTCGAGGTGAACCCGGGCTCGTCGTACTTCGGGAACGACAAAGGGCCCGAAGAGGTCATGCTGGCACCCGGGAAGACCATGCGCTCGCTCCTGGTCTGGGTCTCCACCCCCACCGGCGGTGACCTGATCGAGGGCGACGCCCTGGAGATCGCCCCGGCCCCCGGCCTGGAGCCCCGCACCTTCCCGCTGGAGGGCAGCGACGTACGGCTGCTCGACGAGTTCACCATGACGGGCTGGCGGGCCGTCACGCCCGGGTGAGATCCGCGCCGTTCAGCGCCGGGCCATGTACAGGCCGAACGCCTTGTGCAGCAGTTTGCTGACCGGGTAGTCCCACTCGCCGACGTACTCGGCGGCATGCCCTCCGGTACCTGCCTTGAACCGCAGCAGCCCCAGCAGATGGCTGCTCTCGTCGAGGGTGTCGGTGATGCCCCGCAGGTCGTACACGGCGGCGCCCCGCTCGTGCGCGTCGCTCATCATCCGCCACTGGATCGCGTTGTTGGGCTGCACCTCGCGGCGACGGCTCGTCGAGGCACCGTACGAGTACCAGACGTGGGTCCCCACGGTCAGCATCGTCGCCGCGGAGAGCACCTCCCCGTCGTGGTGGGCCAGATAGAGCCGCATCCGGTCCGGGTCCTCGGCCCGCAGCGCGGTCCACATGCGCTGGAAGTAGCCGAGCGGCCGGGGGATGAAGCGGTCCCGCTCGGCGGTCTCCCGGTACAGCTCGTAGAAGACAGGAAGGTCGTCGAGGCCGCCCTCCACGACCTTCACACCCGCCTTCTCCGCCTTCTTGATGTTGCGCCGCCACTGCTGGTTCAGACCGTCCCGGATCTCCTCCAGCGACCGTCCGGCGAACGGCACCTGGAACACGTACCGGGGCTGCCCGGCGCTGAAGCCGTCCGTGTCCCCGTCCGCCCCCTGCTGCCAGCCCAGCCGGCGCAGCTGCTCCACGACCTCGGCGGCCCGGGGCTCGGTCCCGTCCGCCCCGACGTCGCGCAGCCGGCCCGCGGCCGGGTCGGCGATGGCGTCCTTGACCGTCGGAGCCTCCCAGCGGCGGGCGACCACCGGCGGGCCCATCCGTACCGTGAACGCGCCCCGGGCCCTGGCGTGGGCCACCAGCGGATCCAGCCAGGGGCGCAGCTCGCCCTCGTGCCACGGGATGACCGGCCCCTCCGGCAGATAGGCCAGATACCGCTTCAGCCTGGGGACCGGGCGGTACAGCACCAGCCCCGCGTCGCCCCGCCCGCCTGAGCGGCCGATCATGCCAGAGCCCCCCGTCCAGCCAGCCGATGCTCTCCGCGCGCCAGTCGGGCTTCACCTCACCCCACGAAGGGACCTGCATATGACTGGCCGAACCCCGGCCGGCGACGAACGCCAGGTGCTGCTCGCGCGTGATCTCCTCGACCCGCAGCGTCATGCGGTACTCCGTTCGTTGTCCGATGCGTCAGCGTCAGGAGAGGTACGCGAGCCGCGGTTGACCTCAAGCGCGCTTGACGTATCAGGGTGGCTGTCACGGGCGCACCGCAAGGGTGCGCCGGTGAGGGGAGCAGTCATGACAGTGGAGTTCGTGTCCCGGCCCGATGTCACCCGTGCGGATGCGGGACTGGTGAAGGCCAGTACCTGGGACGTCGGCACACCGGAGCGCCTGCGGCAGACCGTCGAGGCCATCCGTGCCGCGTGGGGGACCAGGCGATGGCCGCATCCGGGCCTGCTCTCGTACAGCGTGTACGCGGGGGAGGACGGCGGAACGCTCTTCCACTACTCGCAGTGGACCGGCGAGGAGAGCTACCGGGACTTCGTCCGGGACGGCCGGGACGTGCGCAACGCCGAGATCGACGCGGCCGTGCCGGACATCGAACGGCTCGGACTGCACACCTACGAGCTCTACCGCTCCTCCTCGCCCGGCGGCCGGGAGCCCGGCTGCGTGGTGGTCGTCGACGTGGAGTTCGACGGGGCCGACAAGGCCCGCCAACGCGACTGGGTGGACAGTGTGTTCGAAGCGCTGGGTACGGATCCGGCCCCGGCGCCCGGCGGACTCGCCGGCCACTTCCACGTCAGCACCGACGGGACCCGGGTGCTCAACTACGCGGAGTGGGAGAGCGCGCAGGCCCACGTCGACGCACTGGCCGCGCCCGGCGACGGCTTCGGCTCGCGGACGCCGCAGTGGGAACGGGTGCAGACCTACCCCGGGGTCACCGGCGGTCGTGTGCGCCGCTACACCCCGGCGCTCAGCCTGCGTCCGGGGGAGGACGGTTAGGGTTCAACGCCTTCGGGGCGCGGCAATCCCCCGGGTGCGGAGATCAGTTGCCCGGGTGCCGCGGGCAGCCGGTCTCCTTCTGTCCTGTGCACCGGGCGGCAGGGGGTGCGATGCGTCTAGGCTTGGGCCGCCTGACCCCGTACGCGACCGGAGCCGTGGCCCCGGCGACGTGTACGCCCGCACGTTTTCGAGGAGACCCCCTGATGTCCGCAGAGCGCCCCATCCTGCCGCCGGTACGGCTGCACACCGAGGCGGAGCTGGCACGGGACGCGCTCGCGGCACCGCTGCTCGCCCGCGCCGTCCGGCTCGCCCGCTGGGCCGGCCCCGACACGAGAGTCGGCGCCGGCGGCGAACTCGTCGACGCCCAGCTGCCCGCCGCGGCCGCGCACCTGGGCCTCGCCGCGGACGAGGACGGTGCGGCGGAGGCCAGCGAGGCCTGGCGGCTCGCGGTGGACACCGGCCTGGTCGAGGTCGAGGACCCGGCGACGGAGCCGGGTGCGGACGAGGAGGGCTTCGCGGACGACGCGGAGGGAACCGTCACCGCCGGGGAGAACCTGGCACTGCTGACCGGCGGTTCGCCGCAGGACGTGCTGTCGATCTGGCTCGACGGCCTGGAGGCCGCCCACGCCGACGCCACCGCCCCGGTCTTCGACGACTTCGCCGACCTCGTCGGCGAGGACGGGTCGATCGACTTCGACGCACTGGACTGGGACCCGGAGACCGAGGCGGAGTTCCTCGACGGGGTGCTCGGCAACCTCTATCTGCTCACGGTCGGCGAGGGCGCCGGGGGCGAGGCCGTGCCGCTGCCCGCGCTGGCCGCCTCGATGATCGTCCCCGATGACATGGGCGAGCCCACCGACGACGTCCTGGAACAGGTGTCGGACGCGATGATGCGCCTGGACGACCAGTTCCGGGTGCTCGAACCCATCGGCATCGTCGAGTACCGGCCGGTGGACGAGACGTTGCTGGCCGAGGAGGGCGAGGAGTCCGTGCCGCCCGCCGACGACGACGATGTCACCCGGTACGGGATGGTGAAGCTGACCCCGCTCGGTGTCTACGGCATCCGGGCCCGGATGCTGGACGCCGGTGTGGACGCCCCGGCCATCGGCGACCTGGCCGACAAGGGCGCCGACGTCCTGCTCGGCGGCATCGCGTACTACCCCGAGGCGGCGGCCCGCGGCGAGATCGAGCTGTGGCTCGCGCGCCACGGCGCCGACGGGGCCGCCGGTGAACTCCTGGACGCCGCACGGGGCGAGGACCCGCGGGCACCCCTGCGCCGGCTGCACTGCCAGCAGGCGCTCGCGCTGGTCGGCGCGGACGCCGAACCCGCGGTGCGCGCGGTGCTCGGCGACCCGGAGCTCGGCGGACTCGCCCGGGTCTGGCTCGCCGAGCGGGGCGCCGCCGACGTCCCGCCTCCCTCGGAGGCGATGATCTTCTGGCTCGCCATCGACACGATCGCGGCGCAGTTGGAGGCGGACGGCGATCTGGACGAGCTCCAGGAACTGGTCGAGGGGCTGTCCGGCCAGCACAGCGGCTTCTTCGACGAGGCGTGGCGGGTGGACCACCCGGCGACGGGGGACGTGCTGGAGGCGATGGGACGGCTGCACAGCGACAAGAAGCAGGCGAAGGACGCCCGCAAGGCCGCGTTCAAGGCCCGCTCCCGGGCCGGCTCGGGCAGCTGAGGAACCTGGCGGCGCGGGTGGCCGGACCGGTGCGTTCGGCCGCCCGCCGCCGAGGATGTTCACGGAAGGGATTCCCTCGAAGTCGTCCTCAGTTCAACTGATGTTGGCGCAGGGGCGGGACGGTGAGCGCACCAACAACCCGCCCCAGCTGCACCAGGAGTACGTGATGGCCTTCACGCGCAGGGAATTCACCAGACAGTCCGCCCTCACCGGTGCCGGCATCGCCCTCACCGGATCCGTCGCCGCGCTGGCCACCGCACCCGGCGCCCTCGCCGCCGGGGACTCGAAGCACGGCCACGACGACCACGGCGACCACGACGGACACGGGCACAGCCACGAGCCCGGCTACGGGCCGCTGCTGCCCGACCCGAAGGGCATACTCGCGCTGCCCGCCGGCTTCTCGTACAAGGTCATCACGCACAGTGGCGTCACCAAGCTGGAGACCGGCGAGTCCACCCCCTCCAACCACGACGGCACCGCCGCCTTCGAAGGCGCGCGCGGCGTGACCCTGCTGGTGAACAACCACGAGCTGAGCGGTACCCGGGCGGGCTGGGAGCACCCGGTTCCGCTCACCGACGGCCTCGTCTACGACCCGGTCGCGGCCGGCGGCTGCACCGTGGTGGAGACCCGCCGCGACGGCCGCACCGCCGAATGGGTCGGCATCGCCGGCACCTCCACCAACTGTGCCGGCGGCTCCACCCCGTGGGGCACCTGGCTGACCTGCGAGGAGACCGAGGACAAGGCCGGGAAGAACGGCCTGCTCAAGGACCACGGGTACGTCTTCGAGGTCGACCCGTACGACAAGCGGGCCAACCGCGACCCGCGTCCCATCAAGGCGTTCGGCCGTTACGCCCACGAGGCCGTCGTCATCGACCCCAAGCGTGGTCACGCCTACCTCACCGAGGACGCGTCCGGCCCGAACGGACTGCTCTACCGCTGGGTGCCGCCGCACGGCTTCAAGCACGGCCGCGGCAAGCTCCGCACGCTCGCCGACGACGCCGGTGTGCTGCAGGCCACCAAGTGCTTCGACAAGAGCGGAACGTTCGTCGACGACCTCTCCCGGGCCACGAAGATCGGCACCGTGTACGGCGTGGACTGGGTCGACGTGCCCGACCGCGACGCCAAGAGCGTCTCGGTGCGCAAGCAGTTCGGCGAGCAGGCCGTCACCCGCGCCCGCAAGCTCGAAGGCATGTGGTGGGGCGACGGCGGCGCCTACATCGTCTCCTCGTTCGCCCGCGCGGAGAGCCCCGTCCCGCACGACGGCCAGGTCTGGTTCTATGACCCGAAGCGCCGCACGCTGACCCTGAAGGTGCTCCTCGGCGTCAACGCCGACCCCTCCAAGGACGGTGCCTTCGACGGTCCGGACAACATCACCGTCTCGCCCTACGGAGGCCTGGTCATCGCCGAGGACGGCGAGGGCGTCCAGCACCTCTTCGGGGCGACCGAGAGCGGCCGCACCTATCCCATCGCGCGCAACGAGCTGAACGCCGGCACGGAGGCCGACCCGGAGTACAGCGAGTTCACCGGTGTGACGTTCTCGCCCGACGGCAAGACGCTCTTCGCCAACATCCAGACACCCGGCATCATGCTGGCGATCACCGGCCCGTGGAAGCGTCAGCCGCGACGGGACAAGTAAGGCCTTTCGGTCAGCCGGTGCCCGGCCCGCAGCGGGTCCGGGCACCGGCCGGCACCGGAACCGCTGATTACGAATCCGGCATCAGTGGGTCCCCAGGAGCGGTCGGGCATGGCGTCGGGCGTTTCCAGGGCGCATACTCAAGGTAATGAAACAGTCAGCCGGATCCCGGCGTCACCTGCCTTCCAGTCCCTTCAACCGCCCGGCCCAGGCGGCCCCACCGGTCGAATTGTTCGATGTGGGCGACAGGGTGTCGCATGACCAGTTCGGACTCGGGCGAGTCCTTGCTGTCGAGGGCGACAACGACGCAGTGCTCATCGACTTCTCGGGGCGACAGGGGAGGATCCTGAGCCCGTACTCCAAGCTGACCAAGCTCTGAGAGAAGCGACGAGCACGCGCCGCGTACGCCGTACCTCTCTCGCCGACCGTCTTCAGGGGCACCCGCAGCCAGCCGGGTGCCCCTGAAGACGTTGTGGCGTCGGCCGGTCGCCAGGGCCTAGAGGGACTGGGCGGCGGGCTTGACCATGCCGCGGACGGTGCGCGACTTCACGAAGTCGCCCATCGCGGTCATCTCCCACTCCCCTGAGAACTGCCTGATCAGCTTCGCCATCATCACGCCGGTCTGCGGCTCGGCGCCGGTCAGGTCGAAGCGGACCAGCTCCTCGCCGGTGGCGCCGTCGATCAGCCGGCAGTAGGCCTTGGCCACCTCGGTGAACTTCTGGCCGGTGAACGAGTTGACCGTGAACACCAGACCGGTCGCCTCCGGGGGGATCCGGCCCAGGTCGACGACGATCACCTCGTCGTCGCCGGGGCCTTCACCGGTGAGGTTGTCGCCCGAGTGCTTGATGGCGCCGTTCAGGATGGAGAGCTTGCCGAAGTAGCAGCTCTCCAGATGATTCCGGTTGGGGCCGTAGGCGATCACCGAGGCGTCGAGGTCGATGTCCTTGCCCCGGAACGCCGGCTCCCAGCCGAGACCCATCTTGACCTGGGAGAGCAGCGGGCGGCCGCCCTTGACCAGCGACACCGTCTGGTTCTTCTGCAGGCTGACCCGGCCCTTGTCGAGGTTGATCTTTCCGGAGGCGGGCGGCGCGGAGGGCGCCGGAGGCGCCGGGGGTGCGACGGGCGGGACCGGCTGTGCGGCGACGGGGGCCGGGGG
>NZ_RDBK01000008.1:150389-216448 GCF_008042275.1 Streptomyces sp. OR43
GGGTGTGACCGGGGCGGGCGCCGCGGCCGGCTCCTCCTCGACCGAGACGCCGAAGTCGGTCGCGATGCCGGCCAGCCCGTTGGCATAGCCCTGGCCGACCGCGCGGGCCTTCCAGGCGCCGCCGCGGCGGTAGACCTCGATGACCACGAGCGCGGTCTCGGCGCCCAGCCGCGGCGGGGTGAACGTGGCGAGCGCAGTGCCGTCGTCCGCGTTGCGCACGGTGGCCGTGGGCTCGATGCCCTGGAAGGTCTGACCCGCTCCGTCCGGGCTCGCGGTGACGACGATCTTCTCGATGCCGGGCGGCACGGCCGCGGTGTCCACCACGATCGCGTCGGGTGCGGTGCCGCCGCCGGAGCGGTAGGTCACACCCGGGCCCGCGGGCTGGTTGTAGAAGATGAAATCGTCGTCGGAGCGCACCTTGCCGTCGGCGGTGAGCAGCAGGCCCGATACGTCGAGCCGCACGGGAGCGGCGACGTCCACCGCCACGCGGGGGGCGGAGAGGGGGATGTTCGAGCCGGGTGTCATAGCGGTCATGCCAGGGGTAACGACTGACCCGGCTTTGCCGTTCCCTTACCTTCGGACGGCTTCGCCCGTACGGCGGCGGCGCGAGCCCTTCCGGGTGGGCTCAGTGCGGCCAGATCGGCGGGTTGGTGCAGAAGTGGCCGCCGAGGTGGGCGTGGTCCGGGTTGTCCGGGTCGAGCTCGCCGTGTTCGGCGATGAGCTTCGCGGCGTACTCCTCCGAGTCGTCCTGGGGTTCGTAGCCGAGGGAGCGGGCCGTCGTCAGGTCCCACCACAGGCGGGTGTTGTCCGAGGAGCCGTGGATCACGGTGTGGCCCACGTTCTCCGCGGTGAGCGCGGCGTCGAAGAGCCGGGCCCCGTCGCCGGGGCTCATCCAGACGGACAGCATCCGTACGGAGGTCGGCTCGGGGAAGCAGGAGCCGATGCGTACGGATACGGTCTCCAGGCCGTGCCGGTCCCAGTACAGCTGGGCGAGGTCCTCGCCGAAGGACTTGGACAGCCCGTAGAAGGTGTCCGGGCGGCGAGGCGTGTCGATGGGGATGAGCGGGTCGCCGGGGAGCGGCCGGGGGGTGAAGCCGACCGCGTGGTTGGAGGACGCGAAGACGATGCGCCGGACGCCCTCCGCGAGAGCGGCCTCGTACAGGTTGTAGGTGCCCTCGATGTTCGCCCGGAGGATCTTGTCGAAAGAGGCTTCCAGGGAGATACCCGCAAGGTGGATGATCGCGTCGACGCCCCGCACGGCCTCGCGCAGCGCCTCCTTGTCGCCGAGGTCCGCGGTGATCGCGTCCGGCTCGCCCTCGACGGGGACCATGTCGAACAGGCGGAGCGCGTAGCCGTGGGCGGGCAGCAGTCCGCGCATCAGGGTGCCGAGACCGCCGGCGGCGCCGGTGAGCAGGACGGTGCGGGGAGCGGACATACGCGGATCTCCTCGGTAGGCCGGCGAGCGTGGCGAGCGGGCGCTCGCCCGATGCGTGGATGGCATTCACATGCGTGGACAAGTTACGGAGCGTGTGTGGTGGCGTCAAGGGGTGTTGTCCCTCCCCTGGGCTGGGGGTTCCGTCCTCCATCGCCGGACGGGCTGGGGGTGGCGTGCACCACTCAAGCCCGTCCGGCGATTGAGGACGGAAGCCGGCACCCCGGAAAGGGGCAACGGCAAGGGGCCCTGCGGCCCCCAGGACCCCCAACTGCCGCCCGCCCAAGGGCCCCGCCTTGACCCGCCCCAGCCGCTGCCTTAGCGTAAGAGCGTTCATGAATATGGACGTCAATCAGAATTGTGCACGCCTGAATCCGCTCAGGGAGCGCCCGTGACCTCAGCCCCACTTGCCGCCCGACTCACCGCTGTCGCCGGGCCGCTCTTCTTCCCCGTCACCGCCTACGGGCCGGACGGCTCCGTCGACCTCGACGTCTTCCGCGCGCACGTGCGCGCGGGCGTCGACGCGGGTGCCGCGGCCGTTTTCGCCTGCTGCGGCACGGGCGAGTTCCACGCCCTGACGCCCGAGGAGTTCCGCCTCGTCGTCGCCGCGGCCGTCGAGGAGACCGCCGGTGCGGTGCCCGTCGTGGCGGGCGCCGGATACGGCACCGCCCTGGCGGTCCAGTTCGCGAAGCTCGCGGAGGAGGCCGGCGCGGACGGGCTCCTCGCCATGCCGCCGTACCTGGTCGTCGCCGGACAGGAAGGGCTGCTGGCGCACTACGCGGCGCTGGCCGCCGCCACCCGCCTGGAGACGATCGTCTACCAGCGCGACAACGCCGTCTTCACCCCCGAGACCGTGGTCGCGCTGGCGAAGACGCCGGGGATCATCGGCCTCAAGGACGGCTACGGCGATCTGGACCTGATGCAGCGCATCGTCAGCGCCGTCCGCACCGGACTGCCCGGCCAGGACTTCCTGTACTTCAACGGGCTGCCCACCGCCGAGCTCACCGGCCTCGCCTACCGGGGCATCGGCGTCACGCTCTACTCCTCCGCCGTGTTCGCCTTCGCGCCCGACATCGCGCTGGCGTTCTACCGCGCTCTGGAGTCCGGCGACGACGGCCTCGTCAACGCGCTGCTCGACTCGTTCTACCGGCCGCTCGTCGAACTGCGCGCCAAGGGCCGCGGCTACGCCGTCTCCCTGGTCAAGGCGGCCGTCCGCCTCCAGGGTCTGGACGTCGGCGAGGTCCGCAGCCCGCTCACCGAGCCGCCGGCCGCGCACATCAAGGAGCTGACGGAGATCATCGGGGCCGGCCGGGCACTGCTGGAGAGCGCCGGCGCGGGGGAGCGCGGGTGAAGACCTCCGCCTTCCTCTACCCCTGGGACGTCGTCGGGGATCCGGACGCGGCTGCCCGCGTCCGGGACCTCGGCGTCCAGCAGGTGACGCTCGCCGCCGCCTACCACTCCACCCGGGCGCTGACCCCGCGCCATCCTTCGCGCCGCATCGTCACGGCCGAGTACGCCGCGGTGCTGTACCCACCGGACGCCGAGCGGTGGGCGGGACGCGCGCTGCGGCCGTTCACCCAGTCCTGGGTGGACTCGGACGACGCCTACGCCGAGGCCGCCGAGGCGCTGACCGGCGCCGGGCTCGATGTGCACAGCTGGGTCGTGCTCGCGCACAGCTCCCGGCTGGGCGCGGAGCATCCGGAGACCTCCGTGGTCAACGCCTATGGGGACCGCTACCCGTGGGCCCCGTGCATCGCGCAGCCCGCGGTCCGCGCGTACCTGGTGGACCTGGCCGCCGAGGCGGCGGTACGGGACGGGGCGCGCGGGACCGAGCTGGAGTCCTGCGGCTGGTACGGCTTCGCGCATCTGCACGCCCACGACAAGGTCGGGGGCGTCGGTCTCGGGGACGCGGCGCAGTACCTGATGTCGCTGTGCTTCTGCCCGGACTGCCGGGCCGGATACGAAGGGCAGGGGCTGGACGCCGAGGAGTTGGGCCGTGCCGTGCGGGGCGCGCTGGAGCCGGTCTGGGCCGGTTCCGGCACCCCGGAAGCGGGCTGGGGCGGGGTCGAGAAGCTGCTCGGCGCCGATCAGGCCGGGGCCGCGCTCCGCCATCGCACCGAAGTGGCCCGGGGGCTCCAGGAGTCGGTGGTCGCCGCGGTGCGCGCGGCCGCCGCCCCCGGGTTCCAGGTGCTGCTGCACGCGGACCCCGCGCCCTACCGGTCCGGCGCCAACGTGGGCGTCGACCCGGGGCACATCCTGTCCGTGGCGGACGGCGTGGTGCTGCCGTGCACCGGCGGTGACGCGGCGCGCGAGGCGGTGCTCGGCCCGTTCGCCGGACGCGGGGGTGTCCTCGCGGCCAACCTCACCGTGGTGCGCGGGATGGGCGGCAGCCCCGGCACGCTGGAGCGCGACGCCGCCCACGCGGCCTCGCTCGGCGCGAACCAACTGCGCCTGTACCACGCGGGGCTGGCCTCGGGGCCGGACCTCGAAGCAGTCGCCGAGGCGCTCTCACGCCTCGGCCGCTGACGCCCGCGGGCCGGCGGGGAGTCTTCCCCGCCGGCCCGTGACCAGCGCGGCGGCCGTCAGCAGCGCCATCGCGCCCACCAGCGGCAGCAGCACCCGCACGTCCGCCAGCGCGAGCAGCCCCGCGCCGAGCGCCAGCGCCGCCGCGTTGGGCGCCATCATCAGCGTGCCCGCGGTCGCTGACGTCCGGCCCAGGACCGCGTCCGGCGTCTCCCGCTGTACCGCAGTCATCGCGGTGATCAGCACGCAGGGCAGGCCCAGACCGATCAGTGCGCACGCCGTCAGCGCCACGGGGTCGTACGGCAGTGCCCGCAGGCCCACCGCCACCGCGAACACGGCGATGCCCGCCGCTGCGAAGACCCGTTCCGGCAGCCGTCGCAGCAGCGGTCCGGCCAGCAGTCCGACCGTGACGGACCCGATGCCCTGCGCCGCGTAGAGCACTCCGGCGTAGGCGGGGGAGCGGCCGAGCACCCCGTCCACGACGGCGTACAGCATCGCCCCGTTGAGCCCGGCGCACAGCATCGTGACGGATCCGGCGAGTACCAGCGGCCGCAGCACCGGCGACCCCCACACCTGCCGCATCCCGGAGGAGCGGCGGACCTCGGCCGGTGCCGCTCTCCGCACCCGCAGCAAGCCGTAGAGGGCTGCGGCCAGGGCGAAGGATGCCGCGTCCAGCAGGGCCACCGCGGCGCCGCCGAAGCGGGCGTAGAGCGCCGCGCCGGTGAGCGGGGCCACCAGCTTCATGCCCTCGTTCGCTGTCATCCGCAGGCCGTTGAAGTCGCCCAGCAGCCGGGCGTCCACGGCCTGCGCGACCAGGGCGGACTCGGCCGCGTCCATGAGGACCGAGCCGGCCCCGTACAGCAGGAGGACGGCGAACAGGATCCAGATCCGCCCCGACCGGTCCACGGCGGTCAGTGTCGTCAGCAGCAGCGCCATGACGACGTTCGCCCCGACCAGCAGCGGCTTCATCGGCAGCCGGTCGGCCACCGCTCCGAGTACTGGCCCGAAGAGCACCGGCAGCCAGACGGCGAAGAGGGCCAGCGCCGCCAGACTGTCCGAGCCCGTCAGCGACTTGACCCAGATCCCGGCGGCCAGTGACATCGCGGAACTGCCGAAACCGGACACGACCACCGAGGTGAGCAGCAGCCCGGCCGTCCGGTCCCGCAGTACCCGCCCCGTTGCCGACTCACCCATCGAACCTCCCCGACCTGCACGTTCGTTACCCGATCAGGCTGGCGGGTAAGGCCATTGCCGGACATCGGGAAGGTGCCGTAGGCGGCGGGGCGGGTGCGGGCCGCCGCGGAGATCGGTGTACGGCACACGTCGTAGTCCGGTGAAGTTCTTCTGTCAGAAGCGTTGACGAAACATTCGTGGCGCCTCTAGCTTCATCGCGTCGTACTTCGTACGTCATATATGAGACGCGATACGCGAGATGCGAGAGCCCTTCACTCATGACCTTTGCGCCCACCCCGATTCCGTCCCGCACCCAGTACGTGCTGGAGGCGATCAAGCACGCGATCCTCACGGCGCAGCTGAGACCAGGGCAGGCGCTCGTCGAGACCGAACTCGCCGCACAGTTCGGGGTGTCCAAGACCCCCGTCCGTGAGGCGCTCAAGACGCTCGCCGGAACCGGCCTGGTCGTCATGAGCCAGTACAAGGGCGCCATCGTGCGGCTGGTCGACGCGACCATGGCCCGGGAGGTGTACGACGTGCGGCTGCTGCTCGAACCCGAGGCGCTGCGTCGCTCCATCACCCGCAGGGCCTCGCTCGACGAGGCCCAGGAGGCCTTGGAGCGCGCCGACTCGGCGGGGGACAAGGCCGACCGGTCGCTCGCCAACCGGGACTTCCACCGGGCGCTCTACCTTCCCTGCGGCAACCCCCTGCTGGCCCGGATGCTCGACGAGGTCCGCGACCAGGCGGCGCTCGTGTCGACGGTCGCCTGGTCGACGATCCCGTCCTGGGAGCGGGAGGCGGCCGAGCACCGGGAGATCCTGCGGCTCGCGCTCGCCGACGACGCGGACGCGGCGGCCGGGGCTCTGCACGACCACATCGCGTCGTTCGTGCGCCGCGCGTTCCCCGACGACGAAGACGGGGGCGGGGCGGCGTGAACCAGCAGCACATCGACGAAAGGCCTGTCCGCATGGACCTCACACCGCTGAAGGCGGCCCTCGCAGACGTCGTGGCGATCCCGGTGACCCCGTTCGCCGGGGACGGCACCATCGACACCAAGGCGCACCGCGCCCTGCTGCGAAGGATGCTCGACGGCGGCGTGCGCATCCTCACCCCGAACGGCAACACCGGGGAGTTCTACGCGCTCACCCCCGAGGAGCGGCGTACCGTCACCGAGCTGACCATCGAGGAGGCCGGCGGCCGCGCCACGATCCTGGTCGGTGTCGGGCACGACGTGCCGACCGCCGTCGCCGCCGCCGAGCACGCCCGCGACGCCGGCGCCGAGATGGTGATGGTGCACCAGCCCGTTCACCCGTACGTCTCGCAGGACGGCTGGATCGACTACCACCGGGCCATCGCCGAGGCCGTCCCCGGCCTCGGTGTCGTCCCCTACATCCGCAACCCGCACCTCGACGGCGCGTGCCTGGCGGTGCTCGCCGACAGCTGTCCCAACGTCATCGGCGTCAAGTACGCCGTCCCGGACGCCGCGCGCTTCGCCGCCTTCGCCCGGGACGCCGGCCTGGACCGCTTCGTCTGGGTCGCCGGTCTCGCCGAGCTCTACGCCCCCGCCTACTTCTCCGCGGGAGCCACCGGCTTCACCTCCGGCCTCGTCAACGTCGCGCCCGGCGTCTCGCTGGCCATGCTGGAGGCGCTGCGGGCCGGTGACCACCCGGCCGCGATGAAGGTCTGGGAACAGATCCGCCGCTTCGAGGAACTGCGCGCCGACCGGCAGTCCGCCAACAACGTGACGGTCGTCAAGGAAGCCCTGGCCTCCCTCGGCCTGTGCGGCCGCGATGTCCGCCCGCCCAGCCGGGTGCTGCCCGAGTCCCAGCGCGCCGAGGTCGCCGACCAGGTCGCCGGGTGGTCCATATGACCGGTCGCATCGCCCCCGAGGAGCTGCGCAGCCACCAGTGGTACGGCACCGACGGGCTGCGCTCCTTCAGCCACCGGGCCCGCACCCGTCAGCTGGGCTACCTCCCCGAGGAGCACCTGGGCAAGCCCGTCATCGCGATCCTCAACACCTGGTCGGACATCAACCCGTGCCACGTCCATCTGCGCGATCGCGCCCAGGCGGTCAAGCGCGGAGTCTGGCAGGCCGGCGGATTCCCGCTCGAGTTCCCCGTCTCGACCCTCTCGGAGACGTTCCAGAAGCCGACCCCGATGCTCTACCGCAACATGCTGGCGATGGAGACGGAGGAGCTGCTGCGCTCCTACCCCGTCGACGGTGCGGTGCTGCTGGGCGGCTGCGACAAGTCGACGCCCGCGCTCCTGATGGGCGCCGCCTCCGTCGACCTGCCCGCCGTCTTCGTACCGGCCGGGCCGATGCTGCCGGGGCACTGGCGCAACGAGGTCCTCGGCTCCGGTACCGACATGTGGAAGTACTGGGATGACAAGCGCGCCGGCCTCATCGGTGACTGCGAGATGGACGAACTGGAGAACGGCCTCGCCCGCTCACCCGGCCACTGCATGACGATGGGCACCGCCTCCACCCTCACCGCCGCCGCCGAGGCGCTCGGCGTCACCGTCCCCGGAGCCTCCTCCATCCCGGCCGTCGACTCCGGCCACGACCGGATGGCCGCACAGTCGGGTCTCCGGATCGTCGAACTGGTGTGGCAGCAGCGGAAGCTGTCGTCGATCCTCACCGCGGAGGCGTACGAGGACGCCGTCGCCACCGTCCTCGCGCTCGGCGGCTCCACCAACGCCGTCATCCATCTGATCGCGATGGCGGGCCGTTCCGGCATCAAGCTCACCCTGGACGACTTCGACCGCATCGCCCGCACCGTACCCGTGCTGGCCAACCTGCGGCCCGGCGGGAAGTACCTCATGGAGGACTTCCACTTCGCCGGCGGACTGCCCGGCTTCCTGGCCCGGCTGACCGACGTCCTGCACCTGGACCGGCCCACGGTCGCGCACGACACCCTGCGCGAACAGCTCGACGGCGCCCTCGTGCACAACAGCGACGTCATCCGCGAACGCGACAACCCCCTGGCCGAGGAAGGCGGCGTGGCGGTGCTGCGCGGCAACCTCTGCCCGGACGGCGCCGTCATCAAGCACATCGCCGCCGAGCCGCACCTGCTGCGCCACACCGGCCCCGCGGTCGTCTTCGACGACTACAAGGAGATGCAGCGCACCATCAACGACCCGGCCCTGGCCCTCACGCCGGACCATGTGCTGGTGCTCCGCAACGCCGGGCCCAAGGGCGGTCCGGGGATGCCGGAGTACGGGATGCTGCCGATCCCCGACTACCTGCTGAAGCAGGGCGTACGGGACATGGTGCGGATCTCCGACGCCCGCATGAGCGGCACCAGTTACGGCGCCTGCGTCCTGCACATCGCCCCCGAGTCGTACGTGGGCGGGCCCCTCGCGCTGGTGCGGACCGGTGACCCGATCACCCTGGACGTCGAGGCGCGCCTGCTCCATCTCGCCGTGACGGAAGAGGAGTTGGAGCGGCGCAGGGCCGAGTGGACGCCGCCCGCCACCCGGTACGAGCGCGGCTACGGGGCGCTCTACCACGACCAGATCACCCAGGCCGACACCGGCTGCGACTTCGCCTTCCTGGCCCGGCCGGGAGAAGTCCCGGACCCGTACGCCGGCTGAACGGCCCAGCAGAATTCGGGCGCCCCGCAGCGTTCGGTATATCGAACACCATGCGGCAAGCGCTTGCGCACTACACGCATCACCGCACGTCACGCATCACACGCATCACCGCACCGTCCAACACCCTCACGCACCCTCAGCACCACCGTGCACCCCGTACCTGAGAGAACGGAGACGTGTCATGGCCCAAGCCGCCGCTGTGGCCACACCGCCCAAGGTGCCCAGGCGCCGCTCCGCGAGCCCCCGCCGACTGCCGTATCTGCTGATCGCCCCCGCGGGGCTGCTGATGCTTGGCTTCATCGCCTACCCGGTGATCAGCGTCTTCTACTACAGCCTGCAGAACTACAACGTCACCAAGCCGTGGCGGAACGGCTTCGCGGGCTTCGACAACTTCACCCGGATCTTCACCGAGGACGACCAGTTCTGGACGACGCTGGGCTTCAGCGCCCAGTGGGTGGTCGTGCAGGTCGCGCTCCAGCTCACCCTCGGGCTCGCGCTCGCCCTGATCGTCAACCAGAGCTTCATCGGCCGCGGCATCTCCCGCGCCATGGTCTTCTCGCCGTGGGCCGTCTCCGGCGTGCTGACCAGCACCATCTGGATCCTGCTCTACAACTCCTCGACCGGGTTCAGCCGCTACCTGGCGGACGCCGGCATCGGTGACTACGGCACCTCGGTCCTCTCCGACACCGGAACCGTGTTCTGGGCCGCGACCGTCGCCGAACTCTGGCGCGGAGTCCCCTTCTTCGCCATCCTCATCCTCGCCGACCTGCAGTCCGTCTCCAAGGAGCTGTACGAGGCGGCGTCCGTCGACGGCGCCGGGCGGCTGCGCCAGTTCTTCCACATCACCCTGCCCCACCTGCGGGACGCGATCATCCTGTCCACGCTGCTGCGCGGTGTCTGGGAGTTCAACAACGTCGACCTGCTCTACACCCTCACCGGCGGCGGACCGGCCGGCGAGACCACCACGCTGCCGCTCTACGTCGCCAACACCGGCATCGAGGGCCACGACTTCGGGTACGCCTCCGCGCTCACCACCGTCGCCTTCGTGATCCTCCTCTTCTGCTCGATCGTCTATCTGCGCCTGAGCAAGTTCGGAGGCGAACACAAGTGACTGCCGCACTGGCCGAGAAGAACGGCACCGACGCAGCACGACAGCCCGTCCGGGACCCCCACCGCACACCCGCCGCGCACCGACGCGGCAAGCCCGGCCGTGAACGCGCCTTCGACGAGGTACCGCGCTGGCAGATCTACGTACCGCTGGGCATCTACCTCGTCTTCACCCTCATCCCGTTCTACTGGATGTTCCTGTTCGCCGTGCGCCCCGCGGGCTCCACCTCGCTGGTGCCGTGGCCGATGACCGGGGAGCACTTCTCCAAGGTCTGGAACGAGCGCAGCTTCGCCGTCTTCTTCCAGAACAGCATGATCGTCGGGGTCTGCACCCTGGTCTGCACGACGCTCGTCGCGCTGGCCGGCGGTTACGCGCTCGCCCGGTTCAACTTCAGAATCAAGAACGGCTTCATGCTGGCGCTGCTCTGCTCGCAGTTCATCCCGGGCGCGCTGATGCTCGTACCGCTCTTCGAGATCTTCAAGAACCTCCAGATGATCAACTCACTGGGGAGTGTGGTCATCGCGGAGACGGTGTTCCAGCTGCCGCTCTCCATCATCCTGATCAGCGGTTTCATCAAGAACGTGCCGGTCACCCTGGAGGAGGCCGCGTGGGTGGACGGCTGCTCGCGCTTCCGGGCCTTCTGCGCGGTCGTGCTGCCGCTGCTGCGGCCCGGCCTCATCGCGGTCGGCTCCTTCGCCTTCGTACACAGCTGGAACCACTTCCTGTTCGCCCTGATGTTCCTCAGCGAGCAGGACAAGCAGACGATCCCGGTCGGCCTGAACACCCTCATCGGCGCGGACAGCGTCGACCTGGGCGCGCTCGCCGCCGGCGGAGTGATCGCCGCGGTCCCCGTGGTGATCGTCTTCGCCTTCATCCAGAAGTGGCTCATCACCGGCTTCAGCGCCGGCGCAGTGAAGGGGTGACGGACATGCCGTCCCTGCCCACCACACCCGTCCCGATCGTCCTCGCGGGCGCCCGCGGCCACGGACGCTGGCACCTCGCCAATATCCGCCGCCTCCAGCACCAGGGCCTCGTCCGGCTCGCCGGAGTCTGTGAACTGAACCCCCTCGACGACGGCGAACTCGACGCCTTCGCCGGTGAACTCCCGGAGCAGTCCGCCGACTTCGGCGCGCTCCTGGACTCCACCGGGGCGCGTGCCGCCGTCATCTGCACCCCGATCCAGACCCACGCCGAACTGGCGCTGACCGCCGCCGGCCGGGGCGTGCACCTCCTGCTGGAGAAGCCGCCCGCCGCGACACGGGCCGACTTCGAACGGATCCTGGCCGGGGTGCAGGAGGCCGGTATCGCCTGCCAGGTGGGCTTCCAGTCCTTCGGCTCGCACGCCGTGCCCGCCATCCGCGAGCTCGTACGCTCCGGCGCCATCGGTACCGTCCGGGGCTACGGGGCCGCGGGCGCCTGGGTCCGGGACGAGGCCTACTACCGGCGGGCGCCCTGGGCAGGGCGGCGCCGGATCGGGGACACCGACGTCGTCGACGGGGTCCTGACCAACCCGCTCGCCCACGCCGTCGCCACCGCCCTCGAACTGGCCGGCAGCGGCACCGCCCAGGACATCGCCTCCATCGAGACCGAGCTCTTCCGGGCCCACGACATCGAGGCCGACGACACCTCCTGCGTCCGCATCACCACCGCCTCCGGCGTCCCGGTCACCGCCGCCGTCACCCTCTGCGCGGAACAGGCCGGGGAACCCTATGTGATCGTCCACGGCGACCGAGGCCGGATCACCTTCTGGTACAAGCAGGACCGGGTGCTCGTCCAGCGCGCCGGACACGGTCCGGAGGAGGCGGTGCACCGGCGGACCGACCTCCTGGAGAACCTCGTCGAACACCTCGTACGGGATACCGCACTGCTCGTCCCGCCGCACCGCACCGGGGCGTTCATGGAGGTCGTCGAGGCCGTACGGACCGCCGACGAGCCGCGCGCCCTGCCTGCCGACGCCTGGTACACCGTGCCCGCGACCGAATCCGCCGCCCCCCGCCGGGTGGTGCGCGGGATCGGCCAACTGGTCGCGGCGGGCGCCGACACCCTCACCCTTTTCTCCGAACTCGGCGCCCGCTGGGCGCTCAGGTCCGGCCTGGGGACAGGACCTACCACTGAGGTGAGTTCATCGTGACGACCACCGCACTGCTGAGCTGCGCCGGGCGACCGGTCGGCCGCTACACCTACCTCCCCGCCCCCGACGGCCGCCCCTACCTGGACGAGCAGTGCGGTATCCCGTACGAGGTGTTCGACGAGGTTCTCCAGGAGGTCGGTCCGCCGGTGCACCGCCTCCTCCGGACCGTGTCCGGCGCGCTGGACGAGCACCCGGTCACCACCCTCGCCGGCACCCCCGTCACCGAGGAACGCCCGGCCGACCACGTGCACCACCTGGGCACCTCCGTCGCCGTCCCCGACGTCGCCGGGCACAACTTCTGGGGCGGCCGCACCTTCGTCCGCGGCCAGGGCCCCACCGTGCTCGACAACCACGGGGTCCAGCGCCACCTCGGCTGGAAGCTCCGCGACCCGGACGGGTTCGTCGAGGAGCTCAGCTGGGAGGCCGGCGACACCGAACTGCTGCGGGAGCACCGCACGGTCGCCGCCACGGAACTGTCCCCGGCCGCCTGGGCGCTGGACTTCTCCTTCTCGCTCACCAACCGGGGCACCTCCGACCTGTCGATCGGCAGCCCCGCGACCAACGGGCGTCCGGGCGCCGGATACGGCGGCTTCTTCTGGCGGGCGCCCAAGGAGACCTCGGCGCCCGCCGTGTTCAGCGGGACGGCGGACGGCGAGGAGGCGGTGCACGGGAAGGCCGCCGACTGGGTGGCGATGAGCGGCGACGGCTGGACCCTGGTGTTCGCCGGGGCCACCGAGGAGACCCGCCGGGACCCGTGGTTCGTGCGGACCACCGAGTACCCGGGAGTCGGCTCCTCCCTCGCCGCCGACCGCCGCCTCCCCGTCCCCGCGGGCGCCACGATCGTGCGCCGGGTCGTCACCGTCATCGCGGACGGCCGGCTCGGCCGGGACGAGGCCGCGGCCCATGTCCGCCGGGCGGTGACCGCGTGAGCGCCCCGGCCGAGCGGCCCTGGACCGCCGACCTCGGCGACGGCACCTACCGCAACCCGGTGCTGAACGCCGACTGGTCCGACCCCGACGTGGTGCGGGTCGGCGAGGACTTCTACCTCACCGCCTCCAGCTTCGGGCGGGTCCCCGGACTGCCGCTGCTGCACTCGCGCGACCTCGTCAACTGGACCCTGATCGGCCACGCCCTGGACCGCCTCGAACCGGCCGCCGACTTCGCCGTGCCCCGGCACGACTGCGGGGTGTGGGCGCCGTCGCTGCGGCACCACGCCGGACGGTTCTGGATCTTCTGGGGCGACCCCGACCACGGCATCCAGCAGATCAACGCCGAGGACGTGCGCGGACCGTGGAGCGCGCCGCACCTGGCCAAGGCCGGCAAGGGACTCATCGACGCCTGCCCGCTGTGGGACGAGGAGACCGGCGAGGCGTATCTCGTGCACGCCTGGGCCAAGTCGCGCTCCGGGATCAAGAACCGGCTCACCGGCCACCGGATGAGCCCCGACGGACGGGAGCTCCTCGACGAGGGCAAGACCCTGATCGACGCGGACACGATCCCCGGCTGGTTCACCCTGGAGGGCCCCAAGCTCTACCGCAGGGACGGTGAGTTCTGGATCCTCGCCCCGGCCGGCGGGGTCGCGACCGGCTGGCAGGGCGCCTTCCGCTCCCGGGAGTTCTTCGGGCCGTACGAGGAACGCGTCGTCCTCTCCCAGGGCCGTACCGAGGTCAACGGGCCGCACCAGGGCGGCTGGGTCACGACCCCGGCCGGTGAGGACTGGTTCCTGCACTTCCAGGAGCGCGGGGCCTACGGCCGGGTGGTGCACCTCCAGCCGATGCGCTGGGACGCGGCGGACGGCGGCTGGCCGGTCATCGGCGACGGGGGCGAGCCCGTCACCGTCCACACGAAACCGGCCGCGCCCGAGCAGTCCGCGGCGGCCCCGGCCAGCGGCGACAGCTTCCCGGGCGGCCGGTTCGGCAGACAGTGGCAGTGGACGGCCAATCCCCGTCCCGGCTGGACCGTCGAGCACGGCGGGGACGGGCTGCGGCTCAGCTGCGTACGGACCGCGTACGCGCACGATCTGCGGGCCCTGCCCAACGTGCTGGTCCAGCGGCTGCCCGCCGAGACGTTCACCGTCGAGGCCGATCTCGCGCTCGGCAGCGAGGTGCCGGGGGCCAAGTCCGGTCTCGCGGTGCTCGGGGACGCGTTCAGCTGGATCGGCCTGGAGCGGCCGGCGGACGGCGCGGGCGGGATACGGCTCGTGCACCGGTACGCCGAGACGGTCGCCGAGCACGAACGCGACGCCGCGCACGCCAGGGCGGCCCCCGACGGCACGGCCCGGCTCCGGATCGAGGTCGCCGCCGGCGCCCGCTGCCGCTTCTTCGCCGACACCGGGGACGGGGCCGGCTTCAGGGCATCGGGCCAGGTCTTCGCCGCCACACCGTGGCGCTGGGTCGGCGCGCTGCTCGGCCTGTTCGCCACCGCACCGCCGGGAACGGGGCCGGCCGGGACGGCCTGCTTCACCGGATTCCGCACGACCCCCTGAAACGCGTACCGGCCGGGCCGTCGAAGCACGACGGCCGGCCGGCACCGGACCACCGAACCCCCCACTCATGCGCACGAACCGAGAGAACCGAGAGAGAAGAGCCGATCATGAACATCTCGAAGACGCAGCGGGGGCGTGCCGCGGCGGCTGTCTCCCTTGCCGCGGTGCTCGCACTGACCGCGACCGCCTGTGGTGACGACGGCAGCGACACCGGTACCGAGGGCAGCGGTAAGGGCGAGATCACCTTCTGGGACAACAACGGTGGACCGCGTACCGCCATCTGGACCGAGATCATCAAGGACTTCGAGAAGAAGTACCCGGACATCAAGGTCAAGTACGTGCCGATCCCGATCGCCGACGTGCAGTCCAAGTACGACACGGCCATCGCGGGCGGCGGGCTGCCGGACGTCGGTGGCGTCGGCACCGCCTACCTCGCCAACATGGTCTCGCAGGAGGCCCTCGACCCGCTCAACGACCGGATCAAGGGTTCCTCCCTCAACGGCAAGCTCGTCGAGAGCATGGTCGACGGCGTCAAGGTCGCGGGAGGCCGGGGCGACGACATGTACTCCGTGCCGACCTCCGCCAACAACGGCGCACTCTGGTACCGCACCGACCTGTTCAAGACCGCGGGCCTCGAAGCGCCCACCACCTGGGCCAACTTCTACAAGGCGGCCGAGAAGCTCACCGACTCCAAGGACAACAAGTTCGGCTACACGATCCGTGGCGGCGCCGGTTCCATCGCCCAGGCGATCGACGCCGCGTACGGCCAGTCCGGCATCACGGAGTTCTGGAACGGCGACAAGACGACGCTCAACGACCCGAAGAACGTCGCCGCGGTGGAGAAGTACGTGGCGCTGTACAAGAAGGCGACGCCCGCCGCCGACGTCAACAACGACTTCACCAAGATGGTCGCCCAGTTCGACACCGGCACCATCGGCATGCTGAGCCACAACCTCGGCTCCTACCAGGACCACCTGAAGGCGCTGGGCAAGGAGAAGTTCGCCGGCATACCGAACCCGATCGGCGACGGCGGCACCCGGGTCCAGGTCTCCAACCCGGTCGACGGGCTCGGCCTGTTCCGGTCGAGCAAGAACAAGACGGCGGCCTGGAAGTTCATCGAGTTCGCCGCCTCGCACAAGTGGAACAGCAAGTGGAACGAGTCCGCGGGCGCCATCCCGGCCAACACCGAGGCCGCCAAGGACCCGTGGATCAGCGCCACCGAGTCGACCGAGCTCGCCGCGAAGGCCCTCACCGACGGCTCCACGAAGATCGTGCAGCTGCCGTACTACCTGCCGGACTGGAACAACATCAGCAAGGCGGACAACGAGCCCGAGTTCCAGAAGCTGCTGCTCGGCAAGGTCACGGCCAAGGACTTCCTGGACAAGATCGCCGACGAGCTGAACACGGCCCAGAAGGAGTGGAAGGAGATCGGCAACGGCTGATCAGGCGCGGCCGACCACCCCGGTGACCGGGGACCGGTGGCGGTCCGGGTCGCGTCCCGCCGCCGGTCCCCCTCCTCCTGCACTTCTCCTCCTGCACCCCGTACCGCCGTACGCCCCGCGCGTACGCACCGCTACGCACCACGAGAGAGGCAGCTTCACCGTGTCACTCACCCGCAGGCAGGCCGCGGCCGCCGTCGCCGCACTGCCCCTGGCTCTGGCCACCGCCACCACCGCGGCGGCGCACGGCCCGGGCGGCCGTCCCCGCCCCCGCACCCTGCACATCGCCGGCGATTCGACCGCCGCGCAAAAGTACGCCGACGCGGCACCCGAGACCGGCTGGGGCATGGCCCTGCCGTTCTTCCTCGGCCGCACGCTGGCTGTCGCCAACTACGCGATGAACGGCCGCAGTTCGAAGAGCTTCATCGACGAGGGACGGCTCGCCGCCCTGCTGGAGGAGGTGCGCGGGGGCGACCTCCTGCTGATCCAGTTCGGGCACAACGACGAGAAGACCGAGGACCCCGCCCGCGGCACCGACCCGTACACCACCTACCAGGACCACCTGCGCCAGTACGTGCACGGCGCACGGTCGCGCGGGGCGCGGCCGGTCCTGCTCACCCCGGTGGAGCGGCGCCGCTTCGCCGACGACGGTACGGCCAAGCCCACCCACGGCGCGTACCCGGCCGCGATGCGCGCGCTGGCCGCCGAGGAGCGCGTACCGCTGCTCGACCTCCAGGCGCTCACGCTCGCGCGCTGGCAGGAACTCGGCCRCGACGGCACGTTGGAGTACTTCAACTGGCTGGAGCCGGGACAGTCGCCCAACTACCCCGACGGGCGACAGGACAACACGCACTTCCAGCCCCGCGGCGCCGTCGAGGCCGCGCGGCTCGTCGCCCGGGCCCTGGTGACCGGGAAGGTGCTCGCCCCGCGCGACGTACGACGCACCGACTCCGCGATCCCGCTCGAATGGATCACCTGGCCGCAGGCCTGACCCCGGCCGCCACCCCGTACCTCCCTCCTTCTTCTCACCTCACCTCACCACCGAAGGATCCGCCATGCCCGCACGCATCTGTCATGCCCGCGCCATTGCCTTGGTGATGGGCTGCGCCTCCCTGGCGCTCGCCGTGTCCGTCCCCGCCCAGGCCACCGCGCACCCGGGCGGAGCCGGCCACCAGAAGGGCATCGACCGCGCCGTCCTCGCCCAGGGCGACGGCTGGGCCGCCGCCGACGGCTCCACCACCGGCGGCGCCGCCGCCACCCCCGACCACATCTACACCGTGAGCAACCGGGCCGAACTCATCGCCGCCTTCGAGGACGCGGGCGACGCCCCGAAGATCATCAGGATCGACGGCACCGTCCACGGCAACTCCGACGCGGCGGGCACCCCGATCGACTGCGAGGCGTACCAGACCGACGGCTACACCTTGGACAAGTACCTCGCCGCCTACGACCCGGCCACCTGGGGCCGCACCGAGGTTCCCGCGGGCCCCCTGGAGGACGCCCGGCTGGCCTCGGCCAAGCTGCAGAAGGCAGCCGTGAACGTCTACGTCCCGTCCAACACCACGCTCGTCGGCGTCGGCAAGGACGCGACGGTCATCGGCGCCAGCCTCCAGATCCAGAACGTCTCCAACGTCATCGTCCGGAACATCTCGTTCGAGGACACCTACGACTGCTTCCCCCAGTGGGACCCCACGGACGGCGAGACCGGCCACTGGAACTCCGAGTACGACAACCTCGTCGTCTACGGCTCCGACCACGTCTGGGTCGACCACAACACCTTCAGCGACGGGGACCGACCCGACGCCGCCCAGCCGCGTTACTTCAATGAGCTGTACCAGCAGCACGACGGGCTCTTCGACATCGTCAAGGGCGCCGACCTCGTCACCGTCTCGTACAACGTCCTCAAGGACCACGACAAGACGATGCTCATCGGCAACAGCGACGGTGCCGGAGCGACCGACAGCGGCAAGCTCCGGGTCACCCTGCACCACAACCTCTTCAAGGACGTGAACGAGCGCGCTCCCCGCGTCCGCTTCGGCCAGGTCGACTCGTACAACAACCACTTCGTCGCCACGAAGGGCAGCGTCTACGGCTACACGTACGGCATCGGCTCGAAGTCCCAGCTCGTCGCCGAGCACAACGCGTTCAGCCTCAGCGGTGAGTTCGACAAGGCGAAGATCCTGAAGAAGTGGTCCGAGTCCTCGGTCACCGCCGCCGACAACTACGTCAACGGCCGCCGGACGGACCTCATCGCCGTCCACAACGCGGGCGTTCCCGCCGAGCAGCTCACCGCGGGCGCCGGATGGACGCCGGCCCTGCGTACCCGGGTCGACCACCCGCTGCTCGTCCCCCTGGTCGTCGGCCTCAAGGCGGGCGCCGGCCGGATTCCCGGCGCCTGAGCGGCGACAGTCCCGTAGCGGCGGGGCCGTGCCGGTGCCTTTCCGGTACCGGCACGGCCCCGCCGCACACCCCGCGCACGGAAGTAAGGAAGTACCGCCATGCCCAGCAGACGCAGTGCCCTGGCCCTGCTCGCGGGCGGCAGCGCCGCCCTCGCCCTCGGCGCGGCCCCCACCGCGCACGCCCACGGCCGGCCCGGCGCCCGCCCCTTCGGACGCCACGGCTCACCGTCCCGCCGCCTCGACGCCGCGACGCTGTACGTCGACGCACGCGGCCGGGGCGACCACACCACCGTCCAGTCCGCCGTGGACGCCGCGACCGGCCCCGGCCGCACCCTGGTGATCGCCCCGGGAACCTACCGCGAGACCGTCGACATCCCGGCCGACCGGACCGGCCTCACCCTCATCGGCGCGAGCGACGACCCCCACGACACCGTCATCGTGTACGCCAACGCCAACGGCACCCCCCGGCCGGACGGTTCGGGAACCTACGGCACCAGCGGCTCCGCCACCGTCACCGCCCGCCCCGCCCAACTCGCCGCCCACGGCCTGACCTTCGCCAACGACTGGCTGCGCGCCGACCACCCCGAATACACCGGAACCCAGGCCGTCGCCATCAAGGTGCAGGGCGACCGCTCGGCGTTCTACGGCTGCCGCTTCCTCGGTCACCAGGACACCCTGTACGCCGACTCCCTCGCCCTGACCGACTTCGCCCGCCAGTACTACCGCGACTGCTACGTCGAGGGCGACGTCGACTTCGTCTTCGGCCGCGCCACCGCCGTCCTCGACGGCTGCCACTTCCGCACCCTGGCCCGCACCGACCTGGCGGCCGCACCGTACGGCTTCGTCTTCGCGCCCAGCACCGCCGGCGCCAATCCGCACGGCTACCTGGTGCGGCGCTCCCGCTTCACCAGCACCGCGCCGGACGGCTACTTCAAACTGGCCCGCCCCTGGGTGCCCTCCTCCGACCTCACCGCACACCCGATGCTGACCGTGCGCGACAGCCACCTCGGCGCCGGGATCGACACGGACGAGCCGTACGGCACCATGTCCTCGGGCTTCCCCTGGCAGGAGCAGCGGTTCGCCGAGTACCGCAACACGGGCCCCGGCGCGCGCGTCACCGTGCCCGCCAACCGCCCCCGGCTGACCGCGGCCGAGGCGCGCCTGCACACCCCGGCCGCCTGGTTCGGCGACTGGCGCCCGTACCGGTAGGAACGCCACGCATGACGGGAGCCCCGCCGGACCGGTCCGGCGGGGCTCCCGTCACCGTCGCTCAGCCGTAACTGATGTCCGAGCTGCTGTACTTGCAGTACGTGCCGTCCGGCCCGCTGCCGGTCTCCGTCGGCTCGTCACCGTCGTCGTTGCCCGTGTAGCGCACGCACGGCTTGATCTTCTTGCCGCTGTCGCCGTGGATCCGGACCGACCTCAGCGTCGCGGTGTCGCCGTAGTTGGTGTTGATACCGACCAGGGCCTTGCCGGGCGCCGTCACATCGACGTCGCTGACCGCGATCGTGCGCTTGTACTGCTTGGAGCAGTTGCCGCAGGACCGCACGAGCTTGCCGAAGTCCGAGACCTGGAAGCCGCTGATGGTCAGGGTGCCCGCGCCGTTGAACTGGAAGACCTTGTCGTCGGCCTTTCTGGCGCCGCCGCCGGTCACCTTGTACGTGGCGCCCGACGACGTGCCCTTGAAGGACGCCGCGTCCTCGCCGACGTCCTCCCACCACACGTTCTGGATCGTGCAGCTGCCCTTGCAGTGGATGCCGTCGGCGGCCGGTGAACCGACCACCACGTTCTTCAGGACCGCCCCGTCGGCCAGTTCGAAGATCGGGTCCTGGCCCTCGTCCTGCCCGCCGTCGCCCAGGTCCCCGCTTCCGTAGAAGCGCTTGAGCCCGCCGTCGTACGTCCCCGAGACCTTGATGGTCGCCGAGACGGCCTTCGAACCCGAGGGCGTCGGCCACGCGGCGGCCGCGGCGGCGCTGGGGGCCGCCCCGGCCGACTGGACCAGCAGGCCCGTGGTGAGCGCGGC
Source organism: Streptomyces sp. OR43 (assembly GCF_008042275.1). Lineage (GTDB taxonomy): Bacteria > Actinomycetota > Actinomycetes > Streptomycetales > Streptomycetaceae > Streptomyces. Next base: position 170,697 of record NZ_RDBK01000008.1, read on the forward strand.
GCCGGTGACGGCCAGCGCGGTGGCCGATGCGGCGATCATGCGGCGGCGGCCGGTGCGCCGGGCGTGGCTGCCGTGCAGTGCGGCTCGTTTCTTCATGTCGGTGTCCCGTTCCTTGGTGGTGGGGGGAGCGTTGCGCTTCTTGGTCGCCACCGCGGGGCACAAGGGTTGCCGGGTTCCGCCGCCTTCTTTCCGTCCGGTCCTGCCCGTCAGCGGGCCCGGCCGAAGGAGTCGCCCACCGAGGCCCGTTCACCGTCGGCGCGGACCGCGTGCACCGTCAGATAGTCGCCCGTCGCGTCCCGGTCGCCCTCCGCGTGGTTGTACTGCCCGGCGAACGTGTGGGTGCCGGCGGGCACGGTCCGGCCCGCCCGCAGCGCCCACCGGTAGACGAGATGGCCGCTGTTCTCGGTCACCGACACGGTGAAGTCCTTCGCGGGCAGCGAGCGCCAGGAACCGGTGCTGTTCACCCCGCCGGTGAGGGCGATCCGCAGCTCCACGGTGAGCGAGGTGAGCGGCTCGGACGTCCGCAGCGTCACCTCGCTCTGCGCCCAGTACGCGTTGGAGTGCGGGTCCACGGCACCGTCCGTCCACAGCGGCCCGTCCTCGGTACGCAGCGAACCGAGGCCCGCGGGCGGGGTCACGGACGGCGCGGGGGAGGACGCCGCGGGCGCCGCGGCCTGCTCCCCGTGCGAGCCGCCCTCCCCGGCGGACGTGACGGCCACCGCGCCGAACGCCAGCACCCCGCAGACCGCGGCCGTCGCCCCCGCGACCCGCAGCCACGGAGCCGCCGCACGCCGCGGGCGCACCACCCGGGCCGGCGGACGGCCCTCGGCCATGCCCCGCTCCACCCGGGCCAGCATCCGCTCCCGGTCGGGGCGGTGCGCCTCGGCGGCCTCCCGCAGCCGCACGGACAGCTCCTCGTCCTTCACCGGTCTCCTCCGCTGCGCTGCGCCGCGACGGCCGCCTGGACCTGAGAGGCGGCGGGCGCCTGGGGACCCAGCAGCCGCTGCAGTTCCGCGACGGCCCGCGAGGTCTGGCTCTTCACCGTACCCACCGAGATCCCGAGCACCAGCGAGGTGTCCCGCTCCGAGAGGTCGAAGGCATGCCGCAGCACCACACACGCGCGCTTGCGGAACGGCAGCCTGCGCAGGGCTCCCTGGACGTCGACGACCGCCGACACGTCCGGATCGTCGACCGCGTCCCCGCTCCCGCGCGGGGCCCAGAACAGCGCGATCCGCCGTCGCTCGCGCACCGCGCTGCGGATCCGGGACCGCGCCATGTTGGCGACGACACCCCTCGCGTACGCCACCGGATGGTCGGCGTCCCTGACCCGGTCCCAGCGGTGCCAGAGCGCCAGCAGGGCGTCGGCCGCCAGATCGTCGGCGGCGTCGGCCTCGCCGGTCAGCAGATGGGCCAGCCGCGCGAGTTCGGCGTAATGGGCCTCGAAGAACTCATGGAACTCGGCGGCAGCGGCATCGGCGTGGTCGATGGATGTGCCCACAGCTACCTCATCTCAGCGCTCGAATCCCGGTGCCCGCACGGTCGGACTGTGTACGTTCCCACCCGCCGCCCACAGCGGGCGGGCGGGGCGAGAGCGTACCAGCGCGTCACGGAAGCGCTTCGACGTGGGTGCGTAACCAAGTAAGACGTAACCGGGCGAAAACCTGAAGGGGCCCGGGACATGGCAGACGTCCCGGCACCCGAGGCGGGGTGCCGGGACGTCTCTCATGTCCCGCTTACCGCTGGAGCGCGGCCTTCATCATCTTCTGGGCGATCGGGGCCGCGAGGCCGTTGCCGCTGACCTCCGAAGCCGCCGAGCCCGAGTCCTCCACGATCACGGCGACCGCGACCTCCTGGCCGTCACCGTCGTCCTTCGCGTACGAGGTGAACCACGCGTACGGGGTGTTGCTGTTGTCCACCCCGTTCTCCGCGGTGCCCGTCTTGCCGCCCACCTCGGCCCCGTCGATCCGGGCGTTGGTGCCGGTGCCCTCCTCCACCACGGTCACCATCGCGCTGCGCAGCTGCGCGGCCGTGGACGAGGACACGATCCGCTTCATGTCGCCGTCCTCGAAGTCCTCCAGCGTGCCGCCGTCCGCGTCCGTCACCTTGGAGACCATGTGCGGTGCGGCCAGCTCGCCGTCGTTGGCCAGGGCCGCGGAGACCAGGGCGATCTGGAGCGGCGTCGCGGTGACCTCGAACTGGCCGATGCCGCTCAGCGCCGTCTGCGCCTTGTCCATCCCGGACGGGTAGACGCTCTTCGAGGCCCGGACCGGCACGTCGAGCTTCTCGGTGTTGAACCCGAACTTCTCCGCCATCGCCCGCACCTTCTCCTGGCCGAGATCGGCGGCGACCTTGCCGAAGACGTTGTTGCAGGAGTACTGCAGCGCCACGCGCAGCGTCGCGTTCTGGCAGGGGGCGYTGGCGCTCTCGTTCTTCAGGACGGTGCTGGTCCCGGGCAGCGTGTACGGGACCGGGCTCTTCGTGGGCTCGTCGACCGAGCCGTACAGCCCGTTCTCCAGCGCGGCCGCGGCCACCACCAGCTTGAACGTCGAACCCGGCGCCAGCGGCTGCCGCAGCGCGCGGTTGACCAGCGGCTTGTCCGGGTCGGCGAGCAGCTTCTGCCAGGCGTCGCCGTCCGTCGTCCCGCTGATGGTGGACGGGTCGTAGGACGGGGAGGAGACCATCCCGAGGATCTGCCCGCTCTTCGGGTCGATCGCGACGGCCGCGCCCTTGTCGTCGCCGAGCGCCTCGGCGGCCGCCTTCTGGACCGCCGGGTCGATCGTCGTCAGCACGTTGCCGGGCGCGCTCCGCTTGCCGGTCAGCGCGTCCAGCGGATTCTTCAGCCGGGTGTCGGTGCCGTCCAGCACCTCGCTGTAGATCCCTTCGAGCTGCGTGGAGCCGTACGCCTGCGAACCGTAACCGGTGACGGCCGCGTACAGGTCGCCGTCCTTGTAGGTGCGCTTGTACGCGAGATCACCGCCCTCCGTCCTCTTCGATCCGGTGACCGGGGAGCCGGCCACGATGATGTCGCCGAGCGGCTGCGCGTACTGCGCGATGGTGTTCCGCCGGTTGTGGTCGTCGTCTGCGAGCGCCCGGGCCTGGTACGCCTGCACCCAGGTCGCCCGCCCCAGAAGGGCGAGGACCAGCAGCAGGGAGAAGACCGAGGCGCGCCTGATCGTCTTGTTCATCCCGCTGGAGGGACGAGCGGGACGGCGCGCCGCGTTCCCGGTTGTGCCGCTTCTCACCGATTCCTCATGAAAGCGGTCCCGGGGTCTTTCGTTCGGATCATGCCGGGCTCGCGGGGTCCGGCCTGATCCGAACGGTCAGCGGGGCGTGATGAAACCGGACTCGTACGCCGCGATGACCGCCTGGGTGCGGTCCCTGGTCCCGGTCTTCGCGAGGACGGCCGCCACATGGCTCTTCGCCGTCGCCGGGCCCACCCGCAGCCGGGCGGCGATCTCCGCGTTGGTGAGCCCGCTCGCCATCAGCCGCAGCACGTCGGCCTCCCGGTCGGTGAGCCTGGCCACCCACGGCGGCGCGGCGGCCGGCTGCCGCTTCCCGTACGCGGCGGCCAGGCCCCGTACCGCGGAGGGAAAGAGCAGCGAGTCGCTGCGGGCGACGAGCCGTACCGCCTGCACCAGCTCCTCGGCCGCCGCCCGCTTGAGCAGGAAGCCCGCCGCCCCGACACGCAGCGCGTCGTACACATAGGCGTCGTTCTCGAACGTGGTCACGACGACGATGCGCGGGGCCGGGTCGAGCGTGGCCAGGATCTGTTCCGTCGCCCGGATCCCGTCGGTCTCCGGCATCCGCACATCCATCAGCACCACGTCGGGCCGCAGTTCGCGCACCACGGAGACGGCCTCGGCACCCGTGGACGCCTCGCCGACGACCTCCAGGCCGGTCTCCGCGTCCAGGATGACCCGCAGGGCGGTGCGGACCATGCGTTCGTCGTCGGCGAGGACGATCCGGACCGGTGGGCTCATCGCTGCTCCTGTACGGGGGTGTGGAGGGGAAGGCGGGCGGTGAGCCGCCAGTGGCCGTCGTGTTCGCCTGCCTCGGTACGGCCGCCGAGCAGGACGGCCCGCTCCGTGATGCCGCGCAGCCCGCGGCCGCCTCCGGGGCGTACCACCACCGGCTGTCCGGGCAGCGGACTGACCAGGACGATCTCCAGCTCCCCGGCGGCGTGCACCGTGATCCGCAGCCGCACCGGCGCGCCGCGCCCGCCGTGCCGCAGCGCGTTGCTCAGCCCTTCCTGCACGATCCGGTACGCCTCGCGGGACACCGTCCCCGGGACGCCGTCCGGATCGCCTTCGGCGGTGTACCGGACGGGCAGCCCGCAGTGCGCGAGCAGCCCGTCCAGCGCGTCGAGCCCCGGGCCGGACGGCTGGTCCGGCGCCCCGCCCCCGTCGTCGTCCCGGCGCAGCAGCCCCAGCACGGTGTCGAGCTCGCCGACGGTGCGCCGGGTCGTCTCCTCGATCGCGGTCAGCGCGGCCCGGACGAACTCCGGGTCGCTGTCCAGCACCCTGCGGGCCGCGCCCGCCTGGAGGGTGACGGCGCTCAGCGCGTGGCCGACCGAGTCGTGCAGTTCGCGGGCCAGCCGGTTACGGACCGCCAGTTCGGCCGCACGGCGTTCGGCGGCGGCCAGCCGGTCGTCCGGGGTCGGGCCCAGCAGGACCGGCGCCCGGTTCGCCAGCAGCGCCCCGGCCGCCGCCGCGCAGCCCGCCAGGGCCGCCAGCATCGCGATCCCGGCTAAGGGCGCCAGGACCAGGACCCATGTCCGGTCCAGCGCCTCGGGCAGATAGAGCGCAAGGGGGTCGCGCAGACCCGAGAGGAACGGCAGCCCCATGACCCCGATGGCGAACGGCACCAGCGACAGCGTCATCCCGCTGATGACGCCGCCGAGCCCCACGTGGAGGGTGAACCAGGCCGCCGAACGGACCCTGGCCTGCCGGGTCCTGGCAGGCCCGTCCGCGAGCGGCCGGTCCGGCGGCAGCCCGCACAGCGCGCGGGCGACGGCCACCGAGAGCGGCCGGGCGAGCGGGACGAGCGCGGTGACCGCGGCCATCGGCAGGGCGTAGGCGAACGCGGTCAGCTGGTTGGCCGGCGAGCTGAAGACGTCGGCGTCCGGACGGTACAGGCCGACGATCACCGTGCCGACCAGGAAGTACGGCATCAGCAGGGCGCCGCCGATGATCAGGTGCAGCCAGCGCTGCCGGGCCCGCCGGCCGAGCAGGGACGTCACGCCCGGGGGCTCGCCGGTCTCGTCGCGGCCGCGCGCTCCGCCAGGAAGTACGCGCCAAGCGTCATCACGAGCGTCCCGACCAGCATCTGGACAGCGTAGATGAGCACCATGGTGGCCGTGGGCCGATCGGCGATCTCGTCGGCCCGGCCCAGCGAGGCAATGCTCATCCAGCCGCCCCAGCAGGCCGTCGCTCCGGAACCGCCCCAGGCCAGGGCGAGCGGCACCCGCAGCGGCAGCGCGGAGTCGCGGCGGAAGGCGAGGAGCAGGACCCCGGCGACGGTGACGACGACGAAGAGGACGTAGACCGCTTCGAGTACCGCGGAGCCGCTGGTGCGCTCCTCGATCCGGCCCTCGTTGAGTCCGGCCGTCGAACCGGCGGCCCAGAGCAGATGCAGGGTGCCGGGCACCAGGGCGATGAGTGAGGCCGCGACGGCGGCGGCCCGCAGCACGGGAGCGGTGGGACTGTCCGGCAGTTCGCGCAGCGTGCCCTGCCAGAGGTGGCCCCAGCGGTTCCCGGCGTACAGCGCGAACAGGGTGCCGAGGGCCAGCCCCTGGATGATGAAGCCGGTGTAGACGACGCCGAAGACCCACTCGTCCAGGAAGGGCCGGCCCACATCAGCCTTGTTGACCGTGCTCCCGCCCAGAAGCCGGACCAGGAGCTGGAGCGGATAGCCGGTCATGATCGGCAGCAGCAGACCGGTGGCCACCCACATCGGCAGGGCGAGCAGCCAGGCGGGCACGCGCCGGCCCCAGGCCTGGGTGAGCAGCAGGGCGATCACCACGACCGCACTGTCCATCAGGACCGACGCGCCGTTCGCGACGGCCATGGTGGCGCGGTGGTCGAGGAGCGGGCTGCCGTCCGGGATGCCGACGTGACTGCCCGAGATCCAGGCGGCCTTGAGCACGATGTAGGGCAGGCAGGAGACGATCGCGACGCAGCGCAGCGCGGTGCGGAGGCGGTCGGTCACCGGAACGGCGGCGGCCGGTCCGGGAGCGGGTGGGGGAGCGGGTGCGAGAGGTGTCTGCGTCATGGCACCCACGCTGCCGCGCGGCGGGGCGGGGCACGTCCTGCCGGGCGACGATCCGTCTCCGCCGGACGGCGGAGACGGATCGGCTGGGCGGCTCGTCGCGGCTCGTCGCGGCGAACGGCTGCGGCGACGGTCGTGGCGAACCGCGGTGATCGGTTGCGGCGATCGGTCGTGGCGAACCGTCGTGGCGGATCAGACCAGTTCGGGCCGCAGTTCCGGCTGCCGAACCGGTGCGGGCTTCGGATCCCACTGCCGGGTGGTCCGCACATACGCGTAGATCACCGAGACCAGCGCCCCGACGAGCAGTGGGCCGAACACCCAGGCATGGGCGGCCATCTGCGTCGGTATCCAGCGGGCGGCCACCAGGATCGCTGCGAAGACCGTGCTGCCGTAGGCGACCAGCTGGATTCCGGACCGGTCCCAGCCGCGTTCGAGCGAGCGCAGGGCCGTCTCGATCGTGAGGGTGAAGATCACACCGGTGATGATGTCGATGCCGTAGTGGTAGCCGAAGCCCAGCGTCGCGGCGAGTGTGGCGATCAGCCAGAACGTGCCCGCGTACCGCAGGAACCGGGGGCCCTTGCGGGAATGGATGAAGATCGTGGTGGCCCACGCCGTGTGCAGGCTGGGCATGCAGTTGCGCGGGGTGAAGTCGTCGAACGGCATGTGGCCGGGGCCGCTGCGCGGCGGCAGGGTGTCGGGCCACAGGTTGGCCGCGGCCCAGTGCCCGCCGTCGGCGCCGAAGGCGAAGACCGGTCCGACCACCGGGTAGATCATGTAGATGGCCGGCCCGAGGAGGCCGATGACCAGGAAGGTGCGCACCAGATGGTGGGCCGGGAAGCGGCGTTCGGCCGACACGTTGCGCAGCTGGTACAGCGCGACGACGACCGCGGCGACCGCGAGCTGCGTGTAGACGGAGTCGAGGAAGACCTCGCCGAACGAACCGGTGGCCCTGACCATCCGGCCCACCAGCCAGGAGGGGTTGCCCAGCGCGTGGTCGGCGGTCGCCACGTACTGGTCGAGCACCAGCGGGCGGGTCTTCGAGGTGATGAGCAACCAGGTGTCGCCGGTCTTGCGGCCGGTCACCAGCAGCAGGCCCAGCCCGACACCCTTGAGCAGCAGGAGGCGTTCCGCGCCGGTGCGGCGGGTGACGGCGATGACCGCGCACCCCAGGATCACCCACAGGGCGCCGTTGCCGAAGGGGTGGCCGTGGGTCACCGGGGCGTCGGCGACCCAGCGCACCAGCAGGATGACGAGGTCGATGCCGATCGCGGTCCCCACCGCGATGAACCGCTGACGCCAGGTGAGCACCACCAGCATCAGTCCCATGCTGGCGTACAGCAGGAACCCCGAGGCGGGCGCGAAGATCACTTCTCGCGCCTGGGTGGCGATCGGTCCCGGCAGTCCGTAGTGACGCGCGGCGATTTCGAGAGCGACGAGGAATCCGAGGCCCGCCACTCCCGCCGTGGCCCACAGAACCGTCTTCGGCCGACGCCAGGTACCGGACGTGATTCCGTTGGTTATTCGCGAAAACACCCGCGATGCTATAGGTATCAAGAGTTTGGCCGATTTGTTAGATGCTGGTGGAGTACGTCGCGACATGGGTCATTTGTCGCGACGGGTGGCGCGGTTCGCCGGTGCGGTGTGGACGATGAGGTCAATCGCCATGAATTCGAGCATGTTATCGGAGCGGTGTTCGAGGCCCCGATGGACATGGCACATGACGCCGCAGGCCGGCCTGCCTGCGGCGTGGGACGGGCCGGCGGTCCTCGCCGGTACGGGACCTGAAGGCCCTCGGGCGGTCCTCGCCGGTACGGGACCCGAAGGCCGTCGGGCGGTCCTCGCCCGTAGCAGCACCTGGAGGCCGTCGGGCGGTCTTCTTCGTTCGTACGGGACCGTGGCGTCGTCACGCGCCCCGTGCACTCCGGTGTGTCCTGCGCCGCGCGCGGCGACGCATCTGCGGCGACGCATCTGCGGCGAGGCGCCCGCGGCGAGGCGCCTGCCGGTCAGAGCCTCCGGGTCGCCAGCGTCAGTCGGTCCCGCGCGTCAAACAGCGCGTCCTTGACCATCTGCTCGTGCGCCGGGGTGAGCCGGGCGACCGGCACCGAGCAGCTGATGGCGTCCCGGGCCGGGGTGCGGTACGGGACGGCGACGCCGAAGCAGCGCAGCCCCAGGGTGTTCTCCTCGCGGTCCACCGCGTAGCCCTGTTCGCGGATCAGGTGCAGCTCCTCGATGAGCTTCTCCCGGTCGGTCAGGGTGTGCTCGGTCAGCGCGGGCAGTGTCTCGGGCAGCATCTTGCGCACCTGCTTGTCGCTGTGGGTGGCCAGCAGCGCCTTCCCGAGCGAGGTCGAGTGCGCGGGCAGCCGGCGGCCGACGCGGGTGAAGGGGCGCAGGTAGTGCTGGGACTGGCGGGTGGCGAGGTAGACCACGTTCGTTCCGTCGAGCCGGGCGAGGTGGATGGTCTCCGTGGTGTCGTCGGAGAGCCGGTCCAGGGTCGGGCGGGCGGCCGCGACGACCTCGTCGCCGTCGATGTACGAGGTGCCGACCAGCAGCGCGCGCACCCCGATCCCGTATCGCGTCCCCGTAGCGTCCGTCTCGACCCAGCCCAGCTCGACCAGCGTGCGCAGCAGCATGTAGAGGCTGGACTTGGGGTAGCCGACGGCCTCCTGCACCGCGGCGAGGGAGTGCATGCCCGGCCGCCCGGCGAAGTACTCCAGCAACTCCACCGTCCGTACCGCGGACTTGACCTGTGCCCCACCAGACTCGGCAACCGACATGCCCAACGCCCCTTCCAGCCCACTTGGGAAACCCTGCGACTTCTTGCCAACACCGAACGCCCGGAAATAGAGTCGCTTCATATTCACGATCAGGAACTCTGTTCAGAATACCGAACAACTTCTGATGTGTGGCAGTGGAGCGGAAGGAAACACGGTGGCAGCAGCACCAGTCTGGAGCGTCGACCCCCGCACCGGGAACCCGCGTGAGCAGGTTGCGGTGGAGGCTACAGCGGAGGAGGTCGACCGCGCGGTCCGGGCCGCCCACGCCGTACGGGCCAGTCTCGCGGACCGCGCGGTGCGCGCCGCGTTCCTGCGTACCGCGGCCGATCTGCTCGCCGGGGCCAGTGAGCACGTGATCGAGGCCGCCGACGCGGAGACGGCGCTCGGGCCCGCCCGGCTGACCGGCGAACTGGCACGCACCGCAGCCCAGTTGCGGGCGTTCGCGGAGGTCGTCGACGAGGGCGCGTACCTCGACATCCACATCGACCACGAGGACGCCACCCGCACCCCGCCGTGGCCCGACCTGCGGCGCTACAAGATCCCGCTCGGCGTCGTCGCCGTCTACGCGGCCAGCAACTTCCCGCTCGCCTTCTCCGTACCCGGAGGCGACACCGCCAGCGCCCTCGCGGCCGGCTGCCCGGTCGTGATCAAGGCACACCCCGACCACCCGGCGACCTCCGAGCTGTGCGCCTCGCTCCTGCGCCGGGCCGCGGCGCAGCACGGGCTGCCCGAGGACGTCGTCACCCTGGTGCACGGCTTCCAGGCGGGCGTCGAACTGGTGAGGCACCCGCTCGTCAGCGCCGCCGGCTTCACCGGCTCCATCCGCGGCGGCCGCGCGCTCTTCGACGCGGCGGCGGCACGGCCGGTCCCCATTCCCTTCCACGGCGAGCTCGGCTCCCTCAACCCCGTCGTCATCACCGAGGCGGCCGCCGCCGAGCGCGGCGAGCAGATCGGCGCGGGGCTCGCGGGCTCGATCACCATGGGCGTGGGCCAGTTCTGCACCAAGCCCGGCTTCGTCCTGGCCCCCGCGGGCGAGAGCGGCGACCGGCTGCTGAAGTCCCTCACCGGCGCGGTCAGCGACACCGAGGCCGGAGTCCTCCTCGACCACCGCATGCGCGACGCCTTCCTCGCCGGAGTGAGCGAGCGCGCCGCACTCCCGGACGTCGAGCTCCCGGTCACCCCCGGAGCCGGCGGCGAGCACACCGTCGCGGCCGGCTTCCTGACCGTACCGGCGCACCTGCTCGCCACCGAGGGGCCGCACGACGCGCTCCTGGAGGAGTGCTTCGGCCCGGTCACCGTCGTCGCCCGCTACACCTCCGAGGACGAGATCACCGCGATCCTGTCCCGGCTGCCCGGCAACCTCACCGCCACCCTCCAGATCGCCACCGAGGAGGCCGACGGCAGCGCGGCCGGACTCCTCGCCGCGCTCACCCCGCTCGCCGGACGCGTCCTGGTCAACGGCTGGCCGACCGGCGTCGCCGTCGCGCCCGCCCAGCACCACGGCGGCCCGTACCCGGCCACCACCTCCACGTCCACGTCGGTCGGCGCCACCGCGATCGAGCGCTGGCTGCGCCCGGTCACCTACCAGACCACCCCCGAGGCGCTGCTCCCGCCGGAGCTGCGCGAGGACAACCCGCAGGGCCTGCCCCGCCGCGTGAACGGACGCCGAGCATGACCGTGACGCTTCCCGAACTGCCTTTTGCACTGGCACCGTTCGGCCCCGCAGCCGGCTGGACCTACGAGGACGGCGTACTCACCGGCAGCGCGGGCGCCCGCCAGGACCGCTTCGTGCCGCCCGGCAGCGCCGCCCTCGACACGGAGAGCGACGCGCCCCGCCTCCTGGGCCCCGCCCCGGCGGGCGACTTCCAGCTGATCGCCCGGGTACGTGTCGGCTTCGCCGCCGCTTTTGACGCGGGGGTCCTCTACCTCCACGTCGGCGACCGGGAGTGGGCCAAGATCTGCCTGGAGCTCTCCCCGGACCGCCCCACCGTCTGCACCGTCGTCACCCGAGGCCACTCCGACGACGTGAACTCCTTCGTCGTCGACGGCGACACCTACTGGCTGCGTCTGAGCCGCACCGGCAACGCCTTCGCCTGCCACGCCTCACCCGACGGCGAGAAGTGGACCTTCGTCCGCGTCTTCGCCCTGGGCGACGCGGAAGCGGCCGCCACCGCGTCGATCGGCTTCCTCGCCCAGTCACCCACGGGTGAGGGCTGCGAGGTCTCCTTCGACCGGATCGCGTTCCGCCCGACGGGGATCGCGGACCTCCGCGACGGCAGCTGACCGAGGCCGCACCTCGATGCCCCCGCTCTCCTTCCTTGTCGGGAGGGCGGGGCATCGGTGTGTGTGGCGCGCGTGGCCGTGCCGCCGGGACCGCACTCCTTCGGCCGCCGAAACCGTCGGCGAAGCCCTGGTGGGGTCAGTCCCGCGGCGCTTTCCCGGAAGCAACCTTGAATCCGGAGGATTCATCCCAGGGAACCGCCTTCCAAAGTCTCACCACAGCGGCCCAGATGCGGTGCACGAGACTCCAGTCAGGGTTGTCCCCGCTGAGGGTGACGATGGCAAGCAGGTCGCATCCCCAGACACCCCACTCGTCATTGGGTGATGCGGCGATGACGGACTCCGCGATCTCGGCCACGCCTACGTGCAGTTCCAGTGTCAGCAAGTCCGCGACCGGCCTGTCTGTCTCCTCACTGCGAGTACCGAGCCTGAACGCGGCCACCGAATCGTCGAATGGACCCAACCACTCGCCCACCAAACCGTCGCCGCTCTCCAGCAAGTAGTCCAGCAGGCGATCAAGCGCCTCGTCGCCGTTCTCTTCGCCGGAGCGACAGAAGAAGCTGAGTTGGTAGGCCACGATTCCCCTGTCGTCCACGTGATCGGGAGCTGATGCACCGCGCCATCATCCATGCCGCGCCCGCGGTCTCGGTCGGTGGAGTCCCCATGCCCGACGCGGATTCAGTGCCGGATCGTCACCACGATCTTGCCGGTGTGAGTGTTCGACTCCATCAACCGGTGCGCGTCCGGCATCCGCTCCAGACCGTCGAACGTCGCACCCACCACGGGAGCCAGCGCACCGCTGCGCAGACCTGATCCGATGAAGTGGGCGGCGCGGCGGCGGCCCGCCGGGTCTCCCGTCAGGCTGAGGTTGTTGTAACCGATCACCGTCAGGGGCCAGTTCATCGGCAGCACGCTCGGCCGCCCGTCCAGCCACCCGTACACGATCAGCGTCCCGTCGTGCGCCGCCGCCTCGCCCAACGTGGCCAGTCCGGGTCCGCCGATCGCGTCGAAGATCACCTCGGCGCCCTTGCCGCCGGTGATGCGCTGGACCTCCTTCACCACGTCCTCATCGTTCGTCGTGATGACATGGGCGGCCCCCGCGTCCAGCAGTTGCTGCCTCTTCGCGGCCGTACGGGTGGTGGCGATCGGGATGGCCCCGGTCAGCCCGGCCACCTGAAGCGCCGCCGTGCCGACCCCGCTCGACGCCCCGGTGACCAGCACATGGTCGCCGGCCCGCAGCCCGGCCTTCTCCAGCAGAGCGCCGTAGGCGGTGGAGTACGTCAGCCAGGCGGCGGCCGCGTTCACCGCGTCGACGCCCGTGGGCCGGGGGAGTACCTGCCCGGCCGGCACGACCACGCGCTCGGCGTAGAGGCCATGCCCGCTCAGCTCCGCATCCGTGGCGACCATCACGAGGTCGCCGGGCGCCGGCTCGCTCACCCCCGCGCCGACCGCTTCGACGACTCCGGCCGCCTCGTAGCCGTTGCGGGAGGAGGGCAGCGTCGGCGGGTAGAAGTACGTGCCCGCGCGGAAGAGCGCTTCGGCCCGGTTGAGGCCCAGCGCCTCGACCCGGATGAGTACGTCGCCGGGTCCGGGTGCGGGCAGGGCCACCTCTTCGACGGTGAGGACGTCGGGACCACCGGTGGTGTGGAAGAGAACGGCCTTGGTGGTGCTGGGTGTTGATGTGTTCATCTCAGTCATGATGCCCACCGTACGAAGCCCTTCGGAGACGATCCATATCCCAGAAGCGCCGCTTCATGCCCGATCGTCTTTCCTCCGTCGCGCCTATGTATAGCCTGACGGCATGGATGTCCTCAGCGACGTGATCACGGCCGTGCGGGCAGGGCGCCCGCATTCGTCCCGGCGCAGCAAGTACGCCCCCTGGGGCATGCGGTTCCCCGCGTCCGAGGGTGCCGGATTCCATGTGGTGCTCCAGGGTTCGGCCTGGCTGATCCCTCCCGGCGAGGCGCCCGCGGTGCGACTGGGCGTCGGCGACGTGGTGTTCCTGGCCCACGGTCGCGGGCACGCGCTGGCCGACGACCCCGGCACACCCCTGGCCGACGTCTTTCCCGGTCCGGACGGCACCTGGCCGACACCCGCCGACGAGCCGCCCTCCGACGCGTCGGCTCCGGCCACGCAACTGTTGTGCGGTGCCTACCAGTTGAACCGGTCACGCGGGCATCCGCTGCTGTCGCGCCTGCCCGACGTGGTTCACCTCCCTGCCGGGGTCGGCGCACAGCCCGCCCTGCGTGCGGCGATCGACCTGCTCGGCGGCGAGCTCCGGACCCCGCTGCCCGGCTCCGACGCCGTGATACCCGCACTGCTCGACACTCTGCTGCTGTACATCCTGCGCACCTGGTGGCTGGGCGAGCATGCGTCGTCCCGTACCGATGGTCGCGCAGCGGGCTGGGCGGCGGCCCTGGCCGACCCGGCGGTGTCGGCCGCCCTGACCGCCGTCCACGACGACCCGGCCCGCCCCTGGACCGTCGGAGAACTCGGAGCCCTGAGCGGTCTCTCCCGGGCGGCCTTCGCCCGCCGGTTCACCACCCTCGTCGGAGAACCGCCGCTGACCTATCTGACCTGGTGGCGGATGACGACGGCGGGCCGGATGCTGCGGGCCGATGACGCACCCTTGCGTTCCGTCGCCCAACGAGCGGGTTACGCATCGGAGTTCGCCTTCGCCAAGGCGTTCAAGCGCGAGTACGGCGTGCCCCCCGGGCAGTACCGTCGCCGGGCGGGCTGACGGGCGGCCCGCGACGGCTCACTAGGGTGGAGGCAGGACATGCGATGTGTGGTGCGGGTCTTCTGGGGCCCCCGGAAGGAGACACCCCAGGAGCTCGCGGGACGCTGGAAGGCGATGCTGGACGCGCTGCCCGCACTGCTTCCGGAGGGTGGCTCCGCCCCTGAGGGGCAGCCGTGGACCTGGACCCGGCACCACACCTCCGGCCGCCCCGCGGAGCTCCGGCCCGAGGAGGCGGAGCTGTCCGCCGCGCTGCGGGCCGACCGCGATTCCCCGCAGACCTCGGACGGGGCCGGACTGAGGTTGTCGAGCAGGGGCGGGCCGGGCTGGGAGATCAGCATCTCCGGACGCGGCGGCGGTGAGTCGGAGTACGTGACCCAGGCCGTCGTGCTGGCGGTCGTCTCCCCGGACGGCACCGAGGTCCCCGAAGCCGCACTCCTCGCGCTGATCGCGGACACGTGGCAGCCGGACATCGGCGATGTGACCGACGACGACCTTCTCGACGCCCTGGAGGACGACGCCGGCTACGACTACACGCAGTCCCAGCTGTGCGTCGGCCGGCTCGGCTACCTCTCCCCGGGGCGCGCGGCGCTGGCTCCCGACGGGGTGGGCGCGGCGCGTAAGGAACTGCGCGGCGAGGGGGTGCTCCTCGACATCGCCCCGCCCGGGGACGCCGGGGCCGTGGTGGACGCCTATGTGCGCCTGCGGGAAGCCGGCGCCCTGGAGCCCCTGCCCCGCCCGATGAACCGCACCCACCTGTAGAAGGCGCGCCGGGTGCGGGCCTCTGCGCCGACGAGCGGACCGGGGGAATGACGACCACCCCGGCGGGTGTTCCCCCGTGAGCGGAGGGTCCCTCCGTGCTGCGGGAGCAGCCGCACGAGAGCCTGGAGAGAAGAAGAGTCATGCGCGTCGAGATCTGGAGCGACATCGCCTGCCCGTGGTGCTACATCGGCAAGGCCCGGTTCGAGAAGGGCCTGGCAGGGTTCGCCCACCGCGACGACGTCGAGGTGGTCCACCGCTCCTTCGAGCTCGATCCCGGGCGCGCCAAGGGCGACACCGGGCTGGTCATCGACATGCTGGCGCAGAAGTACGGGCGCACCCCCGAGGAAGCGCGCTCCATGGAGGCGAACGTCGCGGCCAACGCGCAGGCCGAAGGGCTCGGCTACCTCGCCGAGGGCCGTGACCACGGCAGCACCTTCGACATCCACCGGCTGCTGCACCTGGCCAAGGCCCGCGGCCGTCAGGACGAGCTGCTGAGCCTGGCCTACCGGGCGAACTTCGCCGAGGAGCGTTCCGTCTACGACGACGAGGTACTGGTCGAGCTGGCCGTCGAGGCCGGTCTCGACGTGGACGAGGCGCGCGCGGTGCTCGCCGATCCCGAGGCGTACGCGGCCGAGGTGCGGGCCGACGAGCGGGAGGCGTCCGAACTGGGCGCCAACGCGGTGCCGTTCTTCGTGCTCGACCGGCGCTACGGCATCTCCGGCGGCCAGCCCGCCGAGGTCTTCGCCCAGGCGCTGGAGCAGGCGTGGAAGGACCGCCCGCTGACCGCGATCGGCGGGGACGCGGCGGCCTGTGACGCCGACGGGGCGTGCGAGGTTCCGCAGGCCGGCGGCACCGCCTGAGGGTGGGCGTGAGCTGCACCCATAAGGTTTGCTTGGGTTTGCCCCTTAACTCTTGGTGATTGACTATGAGTTAAGGGGGATCCAGGCTGGGCCCATGATGATCTCTTCGCTCAGCCGTGCGGTGGCCGCCGAGTTCGCGCCGGAGACCGCCTACCTCAACACCTCCTCCTGCGGGCTGCTGCCCCGCCGTACCGTCGACGCCGTGAAGGCGCTCGCCGAGGAGAACGCCACCGGCCGCAGGGCCGGTGCGGGCGACTTCGACGCGGTGGACCGCGCCAGGGCCGGCTTCGCACGGCTCGCCGGGGTCGACGCCGGCCGGGTCGCGGTCGGCAGCTCGGTCGCCGTCCATGTGGGCCTGATCGCCTGCTCGCTGCCGGCCGGGGCCGAAGTCCTGGCGCCCGAGGGTGAGTTCAGCTCCGTCACCAGTCCGTTCGCGGTCCGTGGTGACCTCCGGATGCGGTACGTACCGCTGGCGGAGCTGGCCGACGCGGTGCGGCCCGAGACCGCACTCGTCGCCTTCTCCTCGGTGCAGTCCGCCGACGGCCGGCTCGCCGGCCTGGACGCGGTACGGGCCGTTGCCGCCGCCCACGGGGCCCGTACGCTGCTCGACGCCACCCAGTCGGCGGGCTGGCTGCCGCTGGACGCCGGGGCGTACGACTACACGGTCACCGCCGGCTTCAAGTTCCTGCTCTGCCCGCGGGGCACGTCATTCCTCACGGTCACCGAGGACGCGCAGCGCTCGCTGCCGCCCGTCTTCGCGGGCTGGGTCGCGGCCGCGGACGCGTGGAACAGCCTGTACGAACCGGTCGGGACGCTCGCCCCCGACGCCCGCCGCTACGACG
This sequence comes from Streptomyces sp. OR43, assembly GCF_008042275.1. GTDB lineage: Bacteria > Actinomycetota > Actinomycetes > Streptomycetales > Streptomycetaceae > Streptomyces. Next base: position 187,219 of record NZ_RDBK01000008.1, read on the forward strand.
AACCCCCCGCGTTCCTTCCGTACCACGGCGCCGAGCACTCCCTCGCGCTGCTGAACGAGATCGGCATCGACGCCCTCCACGACCACGCCACCGGGCTCGCGGCCCGGTTCCGGGAAGGGCTGGAAGGGCTGGGCCACAAGCCGGTGCCGGGGACGACGGCCGTCGTCGGCGCGCCCGGGCTCGGTGACCGGGCCGCGGAACTGGAGCGTGCCGGGGTGATGGTCTCCGACCGGGCCGGCAATCTTCGGGCGGCCTTCCACCTGTACAACACCGAGGCCGACGTGGACCGGGCGCTGGACGTGCTCGGGGGCTGACCCCGGCGGTCAGCGGTTCCGGGGGCGGCCCGGTGGTTTCGGCAGGTGCCCTGCCTTCACCGGCCCTCGGGACGGTCCGGCCGTCCCCGGCGGTGGCCGCCGGCGGTTTTCCGGACGGTCAGGCAGTCAGCGGTTCACGGGGCGGCCCGCCGTCTCCCGCTGTCTCCCGCCTCAGGCCGTCAGCGGTTCTCCGGGCAGTCCGCCGTATCCCGGCAGAGGTTCTCCTCGACCTTGGCCAGCAGCCGTGCCAGCTCCTTGCGCTCGCCCCCGTCCAGGCCCGCGAGCGTGTGCTCCTCCAGGCTCGTCCAGGCCCGCTCCACGTCGGAGAGCAGCGCGCAGCTGTTGTCCGTGGCCTCGACCAGGACGGCCCTGCGGTCGGCCGGGTCGGGGCTGCGGCGGACGTGTCCGGACTGCTCCAGGCGCTGGAGCATCTTGGTGACGGTGGACGGATCCAGGTCGACCGCCTTGATCACCTCGGACTGCCGGACCGCCCCCGCGTCCCACAGGTACATCATCAGGAACTCCTGGCCGGGGTAGAGGCCCGCCCCCTTGAGCAGCTTGCCCGCCGCGATCCGGTGGAGCCGTGCGACCCGGGACACGGCGTGGCTGACCGGGCCGCCGCGTGCGGCGCTGGGCAGCTCGGTACAGGCGGGATCGGAGGTCATCGGGGGCTCCTCTGGTGGTGCGGGGCGGCTCCGGGGCCGCCGGACGCGGCGTCTCACCAACTTTACCTTGGTCGGCCAAGTAATGAGTTACAGTGGCACGCGTCGCAGATGCTTGGTCGACCACATAGTTTTGGTTGCCCGGCCATATATCTCTTTCTGGGGGGCTTCTCATGACCACCGCATTCGACGCGCTCGACCTGGCCGGCACCCCGCTCGCCAACCGCATCGCCCTGGCGCCGATGACCCGCAGCAGGGCGGGCGAGGGCGGGGCACCGGGCGAGCTGGCCGCGGAGTACTACGCCCAGCGCGCTTCCGCCGGGCTCCTCATCACCGAGGGCATCCAGCCGTCCGCCGTCGGCCAGGGTTACCCGAGCACCCCGGGGCTGCACAGCGCCGCGCAGATCGCCGGCTGGCGCAAGGTCACCGACGCCGTGCACGCCCGGGGCGGCAGGATATTCGCGCAGGTCATGCACACCGGCCGCATCGGCCACCCGGTCCTGCTGCCCGACGGGCTCGTCCCCGTAGGCGCCTCCGCCGTCGCGGCCACCGGGCAGGTCTTCACCCACGAGGGCCCGAAGGACTTCGTCACCCCGCGCGAGCTGACCGACGCCGAGATCCGGGCGACGATCGCCGACTTCGTGACCGCGGCGCGCAACGCCGTGGACGCCGGCTTCGACGGCGTGGAGCTGCACGGCGCCAACGGATACCTGATCCACCAGTTCCTGGCGCCCAACTCCAACCTCCGCACCGATGCGTGGGGCGGCTCCGTCGAGGGCCGGATCCGGTTCGCCCTGGAGACCGTGCGCGCCGTCGCCGCCGAGATCGGTGCCGCCCGCACCGCGATCCGCCTCTCGCCCGGCAACGGGTACAACGACATCGTCGAGCCCGCGCCCGAGGCCACATACAGCGCGCTGGTGCAGGCGATCGAGCCGCTCGGGCTCGCCTATCTGCACCTCGTCGAGGGCGCGGCCGGCGACCGTGGGCTGACCGAGTCCCTGCGCAAGCAGTTCAACGGCACCCTCGTCCTCAACCCGGCGAGTGAGGGTCCGACCGGACCCGAGGCGCTCGCCCTGATCGAGGAGGGAGTGGCCGACATCGTCTCGTACGGCGTGCTGTTCCTGGCCAACCCGGACCTGCCCGAGCGGCTGCGCGCGGGCGGCCCCTTCAACACCCCGGACGCCACCACCTTCTACGGGGGCGACCACCGCGGGTACACGGACTACCGGGTTCTGGGAGCGTGACGCCGGGCGGCAGGGGCCTGGGGAAGGCACGGGTTCCGCTGTGCGCGCCCTCACCGCCGGACGGCTGACGCGTCACCCCGACGCGTCAGCCGTCCCGAGGCCCCGGCGGACTCGGTGTTTCGGCCGGCCGGCGTGGACGCCGTCCGCCGGTTCCGGCACCTCGGTGTGCGGCGGGCCCGGCCCGAGGGTGGGCCCGCCGCGGTCCCTACGCCTTCTTCAGGGTGAAGTCGGTGGTCACCGTTCCCTTCTTGACGACCTTGACGGTGGCCACCGTCGGGGCGTAACCGTCCTTGGCGACGATCACGGTGAGGGGGTTGTTACGGGCGTCCAGCCAGAGGGAGTAGTGGCCGTCCTTGTCCGTGATCAGGGTGTACGAGGACGCCCATGAGTCGATCTGGACGGTCGCCCCCTTGAGGGGTGCCGTGGCGCCGGTGGCCGACTTGCCGAGCACCGTTCCGGTGATCTTGCCCCAGGTGTTCGGCGGGGCCACCGTCATGGTGACGGGGACCGGTGCCACCGGGTAGGGGGTGCTGGCCGAGATGCCGATCTGGGCCGTGAACTCACCGGGCTGGGTGATCTCCTCGACCGAGGCGTTCAACGCCACCGCGACCGAGACGCTGTCCCCCGGGTGGAGTTTGACCTCCGAGGTGTCCAGCGACAGCCAGCTGACGTCCGAGCCGCCGGCCTGGTCGTAACCGGCCAGCAGTTCCACCGCGGTGGACGGGGAGCTGGGAGCGTCCGCCCCGCCGACCTTGTAGAAGCCGGGGGCACCGCCGCCGCGGTAGGTCGCCACGTCGGCGTTGGGCAGGGACGACCAGGTCCCGGCGTCCGGGTCGTAGGCGTACCCCGCATTGGTGAGGGCGCCGCCGCTGACACCGGAGGAGACCAGCAGCAGCCCGTTGGCCGACGTGTAGGACGAGGCCCACACGGTCTCCGGCATGTCCGGCAGGGCCGACCAGGAGTCGGCGGACGGGTCGTAGGCGTACGCGGACTTCAGCTCACCGGCACTGTTGGTACCGCCGGCGCAGTACAGCAGCCCGCTGATGCTGCCGCAGGATTCCCAGGCGACGTTCTCCGGGTAGTCCGCCGCGGTGGACCACGAGTTGTCCGACGGGTCGTACACCGTCACCGCGGTGGAGCCGCACGCGGTGGTGCAGCCGCCGACGGAGTACAGCTTGCCGTTCAGGACCGCGGAGCCCGCGCCCGCCAGTGGAGCCGGCGAGGAGGCACCGGTCGTCCAGGTGTTGGAGGCGGGGTCGTAGATCTCCAGCTTGGCGTCCGGATCCCCGCCGGCGCCCCAGCCGCCGGCGATGTACAGCTTCCCGTTGATGAAGCCGCGGGCCGGCGCCTCCCGGGTGTCGGCCGCGTCGGCCAGCTTCGTCCAGCCGTCCGCCGCGTCGTAGGAGTACAGCGACCTGGTGTCGTCCGTACCGTCGTACCCGAACGCCGAGTAGATCTTGCCGTCGTTCACGGCGACCGCGTTGTCCATGATGGCCTCGGGCAGATCGGCCACCGTCTGCCAGGCGTCACCGCCTTCGGCCGGAGAGGCCGTGGCACCGGCGGTTCTGCCGGCCTTCCGGCTCTTCGACGACAGGGGCGAGTAGGACCCCTTCTCGCTGATCAGCGGGGCGCCCGAGGCGGCCGGTGTGTAGGCGCCGCTCTTCTCCTCCAGCTTGACGGTGGCGTCGGCGCCACCGGTGTTCTTGATCGTGACGGTTCTGGTGGCCGCACCGCCCCAGGCGAGCGGGGCGGTGACCGCGGCGGGGGTGACCTTGAGACGTCCCGCCTTGAGGGAGAAGTTCTTGGTCACGGTCGAGTCGGCGGCGAGGGTCACAGCCTTGGAGGCGCTGGTGTACTTGGCCTTCGCGGCCGTCACCGTCTGCTTGCCGACCGGCGCGAAGGCCCAGAAGAAGCCGTCACCGAGCGCCGCGTCGTCCGGGGTGGCGGCCGAGGTCGTGCTCACGGCGCCGTCGCCGGTACCGGTGAGAGTCCCGCCTGCGATGCCGGAACCGGTGTTGGCGTCGGTGACCTGCCCGACGACAAGGCCGCCGGGGACGGCCGACAGACCGCGCGAACCGATGAACACGTCATCGAGCTGCCACCACCAGCTGAACTTGCCGGTGAAGTGGAACCGTACCCGGACGTCGGACTCGCCGGCTTGGCCGGTGAGCGCAAGAGTGACCTTGGAGCCGGTGACGGCGGTGGTGTGCGAGGAGACCTTGGACCAGGTGGTGCCACCGTCCGAGCTCACCTCGACGTCGGCCTTCTGGCCGGAGTACGGCTTGTAGCTGGTCCGGTAGCTCAGCTCGGGCAGCTCCGTGCCCGAGAAGTCGAAGGACGGGCTGGTCAGTGTGGAGTCCTGGACCTTCCCGCTGCCCGCCTTGTCGCTGTCCACGATGGCGAAGGCGCCCTTGCCGCCGGTGGTGTTCGTCCGCTTGCCCGGGTCGTCGAACTCCCATCCGCCGGTGGTGCCCTCGGCGTTGTCGACGGTCCAGCCCTCGGGTGCCGATGTGGTCGAGTCGAAGGGCTCGGTGACGCCCTCGTCCGTGACGGTGTAACCGGGCGCGGTGCCCGCCCAGACGTCCACCGGCAGGGCCACATTGGCGGAGACCGCCGAAGCGCCCACAGTGATGTCCTTGGTGGCGCTCCGGTAGCCCGGGTAGTTGCTCGTGACCTTAAGGGTGTACGACTTGCCGGCCGGGAGGTCGAGCGCGTAGGTGCCGGTGGCCGGGTCGGTCTCGACGGGCGTGCCGGGCGCCCCCTCGACGCTGATGGCCGCGTAGAGCGGCCAGCCGTGGCCGGAGCCGTCGGTGACCTTGCCGGACACGGTCCGGGTCGGGACCGGGGTGAGTGCGAGGTTCCTGGTCACCGCGGTGCCGTCGGTGATCTCGACGCCGGGGAAGGTGGCCGTGGTGTAGCCGTAGGCGGCGACCTTCAGGTCGTAGGTGCCCGGCGGAAGAGTCAGCGAATAGCTGCCGTCCGCACCGGACGCGGCCCGGGAGTCGCCCGCGGTGATCTCCGCGCCCGCGAGGGGTTCGCCGGTGGCGGCGTCGGTGACGCCCCCGCTCAGCACGCCGTGCGGCCCGCTGCGGAAGGCCTGCACGCCGTTGGGTGTACCGAGACCGGTCGGACCGTCCCAGCCCGTACCCGCGCCGCACAGCTTGGCCGGGGTGCAGGAACCGTTGGTGCCGTCCACGACGTCGTTCAGACCGCTGCCGCCGGCCGCGTAGGGGTAGGCGGCCGGGTAGGAGCCCGCGGGCGGGGTGCCGGCGGCCGCGTACACGCCGGCGATGATGGGTGAGGAGGCGCTGGTGCCGCCGTAGACGGCCCAGCCGTCCCCGCCGTAGGTCTGGTAGACCGAGACACCGGTCAACGGGTCGGCGACCGCGGCGACATCGGAGACCGCTCGCTTGCCGCAATCAGTGCTGACGCCCTCCTGCCAGGCCGGCCGGGCCTCGTAGAGCGAGCAGCCGGAGCCCGGTCCGCCGTAGCTGTTGAACCAGACCGATTCGGACCAGCCGCGGGCGGTGGAGGAGTCCTGCTCCAGGGCCGTGCCGCCCACGGAGGTCACGTACTGGGAGGCTGCGGGGTAGGAGACGCCGTACGCGCTGTCGCCCGAGGAGGCGACCACGGCGACGCCCGGGTGGTTGTAGTGGGCGTCGAATTCGGTGGTCTCCGCCGGGTCCTCACCACTGCCCGGAACGCTGGAGTAGCCCGTGCCGTAGGAGTTCGAGACGTACTTGGCGCCCTGGGCGACCGCCTGGTCCACGGCGGCGCCCATGTCCTCGAAACTGGCGGAGTCGGCTTCGACCAGGACGATCTTCGCGTACGGCGCGGCGGCCGAGACCATGTCCAGGTCGAGCGAGATCTCGCCGGCCCAGCCGCTGTCGGCCGCCGGGTAGTCGGTGCCACCGCGCTGGTCGACCTTCTTGAAGCAGCCGTTGTCCGTGGTGCAGGCCGGCAGTCCGTACTGCGCCCGGTAGACCGCGAGGTCCTCCTCGGCCGTCGGGCCGTCGTAGGCATCGACGATGGCGATCGTCTGACCCGCCCCGCCGTCGGCCGGCAGGTTGTAGGCCCCCTGGAGCGCGGTGGCGCCCCACCCGTCCGGGGTGGCGGCGTCGGGCTGGACGCCCTTCCTGGCGCTCACGTCGGTGCGGCGCAGGGCGAAGCAGCGGACGTGGCCGGGACCGGGATCGGCGCAGGAAGCCTCCACGGACGGTTTCGTGGTCGGGTCAGTACTCGCGGAAGCCGTCGCGGTCGCTGCCGGAGCGGTGAGTCCCAGTAATGCGATGGCTGAGGCGCCGGCCAGGGCGGTCAGCCCGGTCCAGGCGGATCTTGTCCGTCTGGCAGCCGGTCTGGATATGCCGGTGACAGTCAATTGCGTGTCTCCCATGTGATGCACGGGTCGACCACACGCTTTTCAGGTCGACGGCGAATGGTATTCGCCGGTCACCACTTAGCCGGTATTTGGGAGGCATATGTCAATGATGCGATCGTTAATTGTTTATTTCTCGCGGGCCGAAGTGGATCATTTCGAGCGAATCGAGCGGAAAGAGGCGTTCGGTCGATTCCAGTGGTCTAGGCCTGACGGGCCGCCCACCGTTCGACTCGCGCGATGGCGGGATGCGTGGGGTTTGGGGTGGCGTTGCCGAGGGTGAACCCATCTACCGTTAAGCCGCGATATCACCGGTCAAAAGTGACGTCCGGGTTGGCAGGGTCGGGGCGGCCGTGCTCGGCGGTGTGCGTTCGGGGAGTAGTCCGAACTCGCCAGTATGGGGAGTTCCGTTCCAGCCACGTGATCATGGTTCATCGGGGCGGAGGTTCCGGGGTGGCGCCCGTGACCGGCGCACTCGCTGATGGGGGAATGATTTCGCGACTGGTTTCGGACATGATTTGTGTAGGCGGCACGGGTGTGGTCGATATCTGCTTGCGGGTGTCCATGGGAAATTCCGCTCCGCTTGCGGGTTCCGTGTGGCGGTTTGCCGATCGGGCGGAAAAGAGCCGAAAGCGGGAGTGGGTGGAATGTTTATCCGCGGCGGCCCGGTGAAGATACCGGCGAGCCGGGGGAGTCAAACCCGGTTCGAAGGGTTTCTGGATGGAAATGCGGAAGGTGGAAGGGGAGGTGTCCGGTTCGCGGGGCCGGGCCTCGCGGTCCCGCTGTCCCCGTGACGTACGGAGGGGTGCGTTCGTGCGGCCGGGGTCCACCTCGTGCCTATTGGTCTAGACCGCATCGCGGCACCCGCAGGGTGGCGCCTTCGGGAGGTGCCGCCGGGGTGTGGCCGCGGCCGTTCCGGCGGGCCGTGGTCACGGGCGCCGGGGCGCCCACCTCACGCCGACTCGCGGCGGACCAGCTCCGTGGGCAGGATCACCGCGGCGGGGTCCTCCCCGCCGATCTGCGCCAGCAGCACCCGCACCATCTCGGCGCTGATCCGGTCCCACGGCTGACGGATCGTCGTCAGCGCGGGCCGGGAGGCGAGGGCCGCGGGGGAGTCGTCGAACCCGCCCACCGCGACGTCCTGCGGCACCCGGCGCCCCGCCTTCTCCAGAGCGGCGAGCACGCCCTGGGCCATCAGGTCCGAGGCGACGAACACCGCGTCCAGGTCGGGCGCCCGTTCCAGCAGCAGCCCGGCCGCCGCCTCGCCGCCCGCCCGGCTGTAGTCGCCCGGCACGATCAGCGCGTCGTCGGCGGGCAGTCCGCAGTCGGCCAGCATCTCGCGGTAGCCGGCCAGCCGCTCCACACCGCCCGGGGTGTCCAGCGGTCCGCTGACCGTACCGATCCGGCGGCGCCCCGACTCGTACAGGAAACGCACCATCTCCCGGGCGCCGTCCCGGTCGTCGGCCGCCACATAGCTGACCTTGGAGCCCTGTCCGAGCGGCTTTCCGCAGGCGACCAGGGGGACGCCCGCCTCGTGCAGCTGGGCGGCGACCGGGTCGCCCGAGTGGCTGGAGACCAGCAGGACCCCGTCCACATGGCCGGCGATGTAGCGCATGTTCCGGCGGCGCTCCGCCTCCGTGCCCGCGATCATCAGCAGCAACGGGATGTCGTGCGCGGCGAGCGCGCTCGTGCAGCCGCGCAGCAGCACATTGAAGTTCGGGTCCTCGAAGAACCGCTCCTGCGGCTCGGTGAGCAGGAACGCCACCGAGTCGGAGCGGCCCGTGATCAGCGACCTGGCGTGCCGGTTCACCGTGTAACCGGTCTTGCGGATCGCGGAGTTGACCGCGTCCAGCGCGGCCGGACTGACGTTGTGACCGCCGTTCAGCACCCGGGAGACCGTGCCCCGGGAGACCCCGGCCTCCCGCGCCACGTCATGGATCGTCGGCGGCCGTCGGCGTCCCGTACCGGTCTGTTCTGTGCGGCTCATGGTGCGTGATCTTTCATCAAGTGACGTCCTGGCGGGGCCCGTCAGGACTTTACGGCCCCGGAGAGCAGGTCGAGGCTCCAGAACCGCTGGATGACCAGGAACAGGGCGATCAGCGGGACGATGGCCAGCAACGCCCCCGTGATCACCAGCGTATAGAGGGCCGGAGTGGTGGAACCCTGCTGGAGCAGGGTGAAGAGGCCCAGTGTGACCGGGAACTTCTCGTCGTCGCCGAGCATGATGTACGGCAGCAGGAAGTTGTTCCAGATCGCGACGAACTGGAAGAGGAAGACGGTCACCAGGCCCGGCACCATCATCGGCAGCGCGATGGTCCGGAAGATCCGCCACTCCCCGCCGCCGTCCATCCGGCCGGCCTCGATCACATCGCCCGGCACGGCGGCCGCCGCGTAGATCCGGGCGAGGTACACCCCGTACGGGGAGAGGATCACCGGCAGCATCACCGACAGGTACGAGTCGGTCAGGTCGGCCTTCGCCATCAGCAGGTACTGCGGCACCGCCAGGATCACCGGCGGCATCAGCACCCCGGCCAGCAGGATGTTGAAGATGCTCTCCCGGCCGCGGAATCGGTACACCGCCAGCGCGTATCCCGAGACGGCGGAGACAGCCGTGGACAGCAGCGCGCCCACCCCGGCGTAGAGGGCCGAGTTGGCCATCCACTTCCAGTAGACGCCGTCCCGGTACGCGGACAGGTCGGCGACGTTGTCCGCGAAGCCGGAGCCGGGCAGGAAGGTGAAGGTGGAGAAGAGCTCGCTGCCGGACTTGGTCGAGGCGACCAGGATCCAGGCGACGGGCAGCAGACAGTAGAGCGCGCCGAGCAGCAGGGCGGCGGTGGGCACGAGGGCGAACCGGCGGGGGGCCGCGGTCAGGGGCCTCAGGTGCGGCGTGGTCACTGGGAGGCCCCCTGCTTCGTACGGGAGTTGGCCGCCTTCAGGAAGCCGAAGGACAGGGCCAGGGTGGCGACGGCGATGATGACCGCCTGGGCGGCCGCCGCGTAGATGTCGTTGTTGACGAAGGCGTCCTGATAGACCTTCATCAGCGGACTCCAAGTGGTGGACAGGGAGTTGGTGAGCGGCTTCAGCGTCGTCGGCTCGTTGAAGACCTGGAGCGTGGCGATGATCGAGAAGAAGAACGTCAGCACCAGGGACGGCGCCACCATCGGGATCTTGATCCTGAGCGCGATCTGCAACTGCGAGCAGCCGTCGAGCCGGGCCGCCTCGAAGATCTCGGCGGGGATCGCCCGCAGCGAGGTGTAGATCACGATCATGTTGAAGCCGGTGCCGCCCCAGACCGCGATGTTGGCGAGCGCGAGGTAGAGCGGTCCGCCGTCGAGCAGATCCGGCTGCGGCAGACCCGCCTTGTCCAGCAGGAAGTAGAACGGGCTGACGTCGGGCAGGTAGAGGAAGCCCCACATCAGCGCGGCGACGACGCCCGGAATCGCGTACGGGAGGAAGATCGCCAGCCGGGTGAAGCCGCGCAGCCGGAGCCGTTCGGTGTCCAGGAGCAGGGCGAAGAGCAGGGCCAGGCCCAGCATCACGGGGACGACGATCGCGCCGTAGCCCAGGATGCGCAGCGCGCCGTGCAGCAGTTCCGAGTCGGAGAGCGCGTCGGTGTAGTTGGCGAACCCGGCCCAGATCTCCTTGCGGGCGCCCTTGCCGAGACCCAGTCCGCTGACCTCGGTCCGGCGGAAGCTGAGGTAGAGCGCGTAGCCGATGGGCAGGGCGAAGAAGAGCAGGAACAGCACGGTGGCGGGGATCAGGAAGGCGTACGGGGCGCTCTTGACCCCGTACGGCTTCCGGCGGCGTGCGCGTGTCACTCGGAGACTCCGAAGCCCTGCTTCTTCAGGTCGGAGACGGTGGCGTCCTGCATCGCGGTCAGGGCCGGCGCGAAGTCGGACCTGCTCTTGGCGGCCTTGGCGAAGTTGTCCTTGAAGGCGGTGTACGCGACGTTCACGTTCGGGCCCCAGGCGGCCGGGGCGGTGCCCTGGGCGATCTTGGCGGCCTCGGTGTAGAAGCCGGGCTGGTTGGCGAAGTAGGCCGGCGGCTTCGCGAGCGCGCCGCCGGTCTGGGCGGCCGTGGCGGCGGGGTAGATCCCGCTCTCCTTCACGAGCGCGGCGAGCGCCGCCGGGTCGGTGTTCAGCCACTTGGCGAAGGCGGCGGCGGCCTCCTTGTGCTTCGAGTCGTTGGTGACCGCGGTGGAGGAGCCGCCCCAGCTGCCGGTCACGCTCTCACCGGACGTCCACTGGGGGAGCGGGGCCATGGCCCACTTGCCCGCGGTGTCGGGAGCGGCGGTGGTCAGGGTGCCCGGCGCCCAGACCGCGCTGACCCAGGCGATCTGCTTGCCGGTGTTGAGCGCCTTGTTCCAGGCCGGGGTGTACATCGGCTGGTTGTCGATGGCGCCCTCCTTGACCAGGCCGCCCCAGAAGCCCGCGACCTTCTGCGTGGCCGGGTCGTCGATGGCGACCTTCCACTGGTCGCCCGAGGTGGTCCACCACTGGGCGCCGGCCTGCTGGGCGAGGCCGGCGAAGAGACCGGAGTCGTTGGAGGAGAAGGTGGTGAGGTCCTTCTCCGGAGCCTTCTTCTTCAGCGCCCGGGCGGTCTCGGCGAACTCGTCCCAGGTGGTGGGCACGGACAGGCCGTACTGCTTGAACAGGTCCTGGCGGTAGTAGAACATCAGCGGGCCGGAGTCCTGCGGCAGCGCGTACAGGGCGTCCGAGCCCAGCGTCGCCTGCTGCCAGACACCGTCGGCGAACTTCCCCTTGGCGTCGCCCGCCTCCTTGGATATGTCGGCCAGCACATCGTTGGAGACCAGGGTGGGGAGCGCCTGGTACTCGGCCTGCACCAGGTCGGGGGCCTTGTGCGCCTTCGCCGCGGTGATGATCTTGGTGACCAGGTCGTCGCCCGAGGCCTGCTTCTTCACGGTGACCGTGATGCCGGCCTTCTTGCCCTCGCCCTTGTTCCAGATGTCCGCGACCTTGTCCAGGCCGGGGGCCCAGGCCCAGTAGGTGAGCGATGCGGGGCCGGAGGCGGCCGGGCCGTCGCCGCTGCCGTCGTCGTCCGACGAGCCGCAGCCCGTGAGCAGTGCGGTGGCGGCGAGCACGGCGGCCGTGGACGCCGCGACGATGCGGTACTTCATGGAGGTCTCCCCTGACGAGAAGCGAGGGTGCAGCGCTGATGTGCGCTGTGAGCGTTCACAGTAGAGAAACGAAACCGACACTTGTCAATGGTTGATGCTGTGCGGTTATGTTGGGCCTGCGCCACCGAGAGTGTGTGTGCACGTTCCCAGAAGTTGTACCAAAGAGCCCAGGAGACGCCCATGCCGCACACCTCTCGCGCGACTGGACCGCAGGGTCTGCACCAGCTGGCCTTCGGCGGCGACTACAACCCCGAGCAGTGGCCCGAGGAGGTCTGGCACGAGGACATGCGCCTCATGCGGGAGGCCGGCGTCACCATGGTCAGCGTCGGGATCTTCTCCTGGGCGCTGCTGGAACCAGGCGGGCGGGGCGACGGTGGGGGTACCGAGGTCGGCGCGGATGCCGTTGACGTGCAGCAGGTCCAGGAGCCGGTCGAGCCAGCCGAAGTCGTACACACCCGGCCCTCGCCCTGTGGCACGTCCACAACGAGTACGGCGTCCCGGTCAGCGCCTGCTACTGCGAGAACTGCGCCGCCCACTTCCGCCGCTGGCTCACCGCCCGTCACGGATCCGTCGAGGCCGTCAACGAGGCCTGGGGCACCGCCTTCTGGGGCCAGCGCTACCGGGGCCTCGACGAGATCGACCCGCCCCGCACCACGCCCACCGTAGGCAACCCGGCCCAGCAGCTCGACTACGCCCGCTTCGCCGACGCCACCATGCGCGAGAACTTCTGCGCGGAACGCGACATCCTGCACCGGCTTGCCCCCGGCATCCCCGTCACCACCAACTTCATGACCGCGCTCAGCCAGTGCGACTCGGTGGACTACTGGGCCTGGGGCCGTGAGGTCGACCTCGTCACCAACGACCACTACCTGATCACCGACGGCCGCCGCACCCACGTCAACCTCGCCATGGCCGCCGACCTGACCCGCTCGGTCGCGGGCGGAGCCCCCTGGCTGCTCCTGGAACACTCCGCCGGCGGCGTCAACTGGCAGCCCCGCAACCCCGCCAAGCGCCCCGGCGAGATGGCCCGTAACAGCCTCGCCCACGTCGCCCGCGGCTCCGAGGGCGCAATGTTCTTCCAGTGGCGCCAGTCCCTGCGGGGCGCGGAGAAGTTCCACTCGGCGATGCTCCCGCACGCCGGCACGGACTCCCGCATCTGGCGCGAGGTCACCCGGCTCGGCGCCGATCTCGGCCTGCTGAACGGGATCCGCACCACCCGGACCGTCGCCGACGTGGCCATGGTCTGGGACTGGCAGTCCTGGTGGGCCCAGTCCCTGGAGTGGCGTCCCAGCCAGGACCACGACGCCCGCGAGCGCGCCGACGCCTTCTACGCCTCGCTCTTCGACAGCCACCTCACCGTCGACTTCGCCCACCCCGACGCCGACCTGTCCGGCTACCCCCTCGTCGTCGTCCCGGCCCTCTACCTCGCCACCGAGGAGTCCGGCCGGAACCTGCGGCGGTACGTGGAGGGCGGCGGCACGCTCGTCGTCTCGTACTTCTCCGGCATCGTCGACGCCCACGACGCCGTGCACCCCGGGCCGTACCCGGGCGCGCTCAGGGACGTCCTGGGGCTGACCGTCGAGGAGTTCTCCCCGCTCGCCGAGGGCGGCACGGTCCGCCTGATCACCCCCGAGGGCGCACCCGAGGGCCCGGAGCTGACCGGTGACCTCTGGTCGGACGTGGTGATCCCGCGCGGCGCCGAGACCATGTGGTCCTACGCCGACGGCATCCCGGCCGGCCGGCCCGCCGTCACCCGCCACCGCCTCGGCGAGGGCACGGCCTGGTACGTCTCCACCCGGCTGACCGGCGCCGGCCTGGACGCCGTCCTGGACCGGGCCCGCGAGGACGCCCGCATCGCGCCCCGTACCGGCCTCCCGTACGACGTCGAGGTCGTCACCCGCACCGGTGACGCCGGCACGTATCTCTTCGTCATCAACCACACCGGGGGCGACACCAAGGTGCCGCTCGACGCCCCCGGAACCGAACTCCTCACCGGAGAACCGGCCACGGGCCACCTCGCCGTCCCGGCGGGCGCCGTCCGCGTGGTCCGCCTCGACAGCTGAGGACGCACGACCGCTTCCCCCGCACCTCCCGCGCAACGGTCGAAGGGACATCGACGATGTACGCAGCGACGCACGGCAAGAAGAGAGCGGGGGTGCTGGCGGCCTCGCTCTCCGGCCTCCTGCTGGCAGCGCTCCCCGCCCTCCCCGCCCACGCGGCCACGGCCGCCACGACCCCCTCCAACACCGGATTCGAGTCCGGCACCACCGGCTGGTCGACCTACTCGGCCGGCGGGCAGAACGCCGCCTCCTTCACCGAGGCCGGCGGCCACAGCGGCAGCGCCCGGCTCAGCCACTGGTCCGCCTCCGCCTACAAGGTGGAGACCTACCAGTACCTCACCGGCCTCACCGACGGCACGTACACCCTGAGCGCCTGGGTCAGGTCGGGCGGCGGCCAGAACTCCGCGTACCTCGCCCTGCGCAACTGCGGCAGCACCGAACAGCGCACCGACCTGCCGCCGACCGCGAACGGCGGCTGGATCCGCCTCGTCACCTCGGTCGAGGTCACCGGCGGCTCGTGCACGATCAGCCTGAACTCGGACGCGCACGCGGGGGAGTGGGCCAACTTCGACGACATCGCCTTCACCAAGGGGGCCACCGGCCTGAGCGTCAGGGGCGGTGACCTCTCCACCCTCCCGAAGAACGAGGCGCACGGCGCCGTCTACCGCAGTGCGAGCGGCACCACCGGCGACGCGATGAGCCTCCTGAAGTCCGCCGGGATGAACTACGTCCGCCTCAAGGTGTGGGTGAACCCGGCCGACGGGTACAACGACAAGGCCCATGTCCTGGCCATGGCCAAACGGGCCAAGGCCCTCGGCATGAAGACCCTCGTCGACTTCCACTACTCCGACGCCTGGGCCGACCCCGGCAAGCAGAACAAGCCCGCCGCCTGGTCCGGCCACGGCTACGCGCAGCTGCGCACGGACGTCTACCACCACACGTACGACGTGCTGGGCGCCCTCAAGGCCCAGGGCACCACCGCCGACATGGTCCAGATAGGCAACGAGACCAACGCCGGAATGCTCTGGCCCGAGGGCTCCGCCGACCACTGGTCCCAGCTCGCCGGGCTGCTCACCTCCGGCGCGAACGCGGCGAAGGCAGTCTCCTCCGGTACGAAGGTGGCCCTGCACCTCGCCAAGGGCGGCGACAACGCCGGCACCCGCTGGTGGTTCGACAACGCCGTCGCGTACGGCGTGCCCTTCGACGTCATCGCGCTCTCGTACTACGGCTACTGGCACGGACCGCTGAACGACCTCCAGACCAACCTCGACGACGCCGCCGCCCGCTACGGGAAGCCGGTCCTGGTCGCCGAGACGGCGTACGCGCACACCCTGGCCGACGCCGACGGCCTGGAGAACAACATCGCCACCGCGGACCAGCTCGTCAGCGGCTACCCGGCCACCCCGGCCGGCCAAACGGCGAATCTCCGTGACGTGATGAACGTCGTCGAGGCGGTCCCCGGCGGCCGGGGCCTGGGCGCCGTCTACTGGGAGCCGGCCTGGACCGCCGTGAGCGGCAGCGGCTGGGACCCGGCCGACCCGGCTTCGGGCAACGCCTGGGAGAACCAGGCGCTGTTCGGCTACGACAGCAAGCTGCTCCCGGCGGCGCGCTGGTTCTCCCACCGGTAGCCCTTCGACGGAGGTGTGCCCGGCCACTTTGACCCGCCGACGCTGACCGGCCGGGGTTCACGGGCGGGGAAGGTCCTGGTGTGCCGGGTCCGGGACGCTGTCTCGCGTGAGCGCCCAGAGTGCGAGCGCGAGGCAGCTGACCGCCGCGCCCAGCGCGCACACGGCACCCCAGCCGGCCGCCGTGTAGAGGGAGGTCGCGGCGATCGCGCCGGTCGCGCTGCCGATCGAGTAGAAGACCATGTATCCCCCGATCAACCGGCTGCCCGCGTCCGGATGCAGCGCGTGGATCAGGGTCTGGTTGGTGACATGGACGGCCTGTACGGCGAGGTCCAGGAGGATCACGCCGACGACCAGGGCCCAGAGCGAACTGCGGGTGAAGGCCAGGGGCAGCCACGAGGCGGCGAGCAGCGCCAGGGCGATGCCGGTGGTCGGTCGGGAGAGTCCGCGGTCGTTGAGGCGGCCCGCCCAGGCCGCCGCCAGGGCGCCGGCTGCTCCGACCAGGCCCAGCGCGCCGATCGCGGTGTGGGAGAAGGAGTACGGGGGCTCGCTGAGAGGCAGGGCGATACTGCTCCACAACGTGCTGAACGCCGTGAAGACGAGGAGGCCGAGCAGGGCGCGGAGCCGCAGGAGCCGTTCCCGTGCGAACAGGGTGACCGTGGAGCGCAGGAGCTGTCCGTAGCGCAGGGATGCCGGCGGGGCGGCGTTGTCGCGCGGCAGCACGCGGTACAGGACCAGGGCGAGCAGCGCGGTGAGCGCCGCCGAGGCGAGGTAGACGGAGCGCCAGCCCGCGAGGTCGGCCAGGACACCCGATGCGGTGCGGGCGAGCAGGATCCCGACGACCACGCCGCTGGTCACCGTGCCGACGACGCGTCCGCGCCGGGCGGGCGCGGTCAGGGCCGCGGCGAAGGCCACCAGTGTCTGCGTGACCACCGCGAGCAGCCCTGTCCCGGCCATGCCCGCGAGCAGGACCGCCGCGGTGCGGGAGGTGGCGACCACGGCCAGCGCCGCCACCAGGAGGAGCAGTTGGGCCACGACGAGCCGTCTGCGGTCGGCCACGTCGCCCAGCGGTACGAGGAAGAACAGCCCCAGCCCGTATCCGACATGAGTCAGCGTGACGACGCTGCCGACGAGTGCCGGGCGCATGGCGAGGTCGTGGCCCACGGTCACCAGGAGCGGCTGGGCGAAGTAGACGTTCGCCACCGCGGTTCCACAGGCGACGGCGAACAGCAGTGTGACGCCGCGGGACAGGACGAACCCGGAGCCTGCACCGCCGAGGTCCGCGGTCCGCGGTGGTGTCGCATCCTCACAGTCGTTGAGCATCAGCACTCCTCCGCACACATGGTTTCATCTTGCTACCAGTGCGGGACCATAGCTTTGTTGGTAGCATCTTGCAACTAGCATGAATGTGCCGGCGTGGATATGGAGGACGGCATGGTGACAAGGACGCGTTTCGACGACAGCGACTGTCCCGTCGCGCGGTCGGTGGACGCGATCGGCGACTGGTGGTCTCTTCTGATCGTGCGGGACGCCTTCGACGGGAGCCGGCGCTTCGGGGAGTTCCAGCGCAGCCTCGGCGTGGCGAAGAACATCCTCACCGCACGCCTGCGGGCCCTGGTCGCCGGCGGTGTCCTCGAATCCGTCCCCGCCTCGGACGGCAGCGCCTACCGGGAGTACGTACTGACTCCGAAGGGCGAAGCGCTCTTCCCCGTCATCGTGGCGCTGCGGCAATGGGGGGAGCAGAACTTCTTCGCCCCGGACGAACCGCACTCGCAGTTGCTCGACCGCCGGCAGGGACAGCGTCTACGCGCGCTGGAGGTCCGGGCGGCGGACGGGCGACGGCTGAACCCCGAGGACACCACCGTCCACAAGGTCTCCTCCCAGTGATCCTGGTGGACGGCCCTCAGGCCGGCGGGGCCCCGTGCCACTTCCACGACGTCACGCGCTCGCGGCCCGGCAGATCGGCGCGGCCGGTGGACCACAGCAGGACGGTCCACCGGTCGGCGTCGTCCGGGGCGTCGGGGAAGAGCCGGGCCAGCACCCGGTCGCACAGGTCGGCGGGCGGCGTCCAGGTGACGCCGAGACCCTCGGCGATGTCGTGGGTGTGCGCGAGGGTCTCCACGATGCCCATCGCGGCGAACCCCTCCGGGTCCGAGACGCCGTAGGAGTGGTACGAGCGGACACCGGGGGAGGCCGTCCGCACCATCGCGGACAGCAGGGCGCCGCTCGCCTCCAGGGTCTGGAGCAGCCCGGCGGTTCCCGCCTCCGGGTCCGCGAAGATCGCGTTCCAGGGGCCGCCCTCACGCTCCGGAGCCCAGCGGTAGGGAACCTCGGTCTCCAACGGGGGCCTGCGCGGGCCGAGCTGGACGGCGTACGCGAAGAGGTCGTCGCTCAGGTGCTCCACGGTCTCCCAGCAGTCCCAGGTGAGCGTGCCTGCGGGAATGCGCCAGTCCTCGGCCGGCGAGTTCGCGAGCGTGTCCACCGCCAGGCTTACCGCCGATGTCACGTCGTCCGCGGTGACCGGCAGCCGCTTCCCGGTCAGCCGCGCCCGCTCACGCGCACTGCACTCGACACAGAACTCGTTGCCCTCCGGATCGGCCAGGGTCGCCCAGCCCCGCCCGTCCGGCCTGCGGTGGTCACCGACCAGCGTGGCGCCGAGGCCGAGCAGCCGCTCGACCTCCTCGTCACGGGTGCGGTCGTCGGGCTGGATGTCGAAGTGGATGCGGTTCTTGACGCTCTTCGGCTCGGGCACGGTGACGAACAGCAGGGCGGCATCGGGGGTTTCGACCAGAGCCTCGGGATCGCCGGGGAAGTCGTCGTCGGCGAGGGAGGAACCCAGCACCTGCGCCCAGAACGTGCCGAGCTTGTAGGCGTCGGCGCAGTCGATGGTGACGTGGTGTACGTGTGAAGTCATGGGGTCACTGTCTCCGCTGCCCGCGCCGGGGTCCAGCGAGTTGAACCACGGGGTGCCCCGGCCCGGTCACTCCCTCTCCTCCCGGCTCAACAGCCGCCGCCCCTGCCCGCTCTCGTCCGCCCCCCAGTAGTCGGCGTATTCTTTGTCGTCGACCATGCCGGAGACCCGGAAGACACCGACGCCGGTACCGGGCTCGTTCACGACGAGAGAGTGCTGACTGCCCTTCTTGTCGAGGTAGTTCACCTTCAGGTGGTATTCGACGTACTCCCTGCCCAGGAGTTTCGCCTCGACGGCCATGACGAAACCCTCCCCCGCCTTGAGGACCTGCGACTGACGGGTGAAGTAGGGCTTTCCGTTCTGGGTGAACTTCGGGTAGCGGTTGTCGAGGTTCAACCGAACCGGGATGCTGTTTGACGCCATCCCTCCCAGAGGCTCGATCAGCGTGGTGTCGATCGCCGCGGTGCGGCGTGTGATCACCGGGAGGATGTCCACCACCCTGACCGGGGAGGAGACGTTGGTGACAGCGACCTTGTACGCGGTCATGTGGATCGAGGTCGCCTTGATCTTCCGGAGCAGGCGCTCCCACTCCTCCGGCGTCTCCGCTCCACGGATCACCTCGGCTCTGTCCTCGGGGCTTGTCACGCGCTGCTCCGAGACCAGGAACGAGCCGCCCTTCTCCGGTATGGCCACCACTTTGAGCGGTACCGCGGGCTCCGTGTGCGGCGGCGCGGTAGCCGCCGGTTTCTTCTCGTCCGTCAGCACGTCGGTGACGAATCCCTGAACCGACGATCCCAGGCCGGTGATGAAGCTGACGATCACGGCGGAGACGCCGGCCAGAACCGATGCCGCGATCACCGTGCGCGCCGAGTTCCGGTCGGTTTCCGGTCTTCCCCCGGCACGTCGTCGTTCGGACACCCGCCGAAGGTGTTCACGTTGGTTGGCCCGTCGCACCATGCTGCCCCCGCTCCGGAAATTCCTTGATCCTCACGCGGTTCACGAGGGTGGGGCCAGTGGATTCGCGGCGGGTCGAGGGCATGCGGACGGGGCGGGACGCATCGCTGCGTCCCGCCCCAACCAGCTTTCGTACAGCCTTACTTCACCGGCGTGAAGTCCCGCGCCCCGATGAACTCCGGGCGGCGGATCGGAGCCGCGAAGGGCTCCTGGGCCGTGTTCTCCACGCTGTTGAACACGATGAACACGTTGCTGCGCGGGTACGGGGTGATGTTGTCGCCCGACCCGTGCATCGCGTTGCAGTCGAACCAGGTCGCCGAACCGGCCTTGCCCGTGAAGAGCCTGATGCCGTGCCGGTCGGCCATCTTCGTCAGCGCCTCGTCGGACGGGGTGCCGGCGTCCTGCATCTGCAGGGACTTCTTGTAGTTGTCCTTCGGCGTCTCGCCCGCGCAGCCGAGGAACGACTTGTGCGAGCCGGGCATGATCATCAGCCCGCCGTTGGTGTCGTAGTTCTCGGTCAGCGCGATCGACACGGACACGGTCCGCATGTTCGGCAGACCGTCCTCGGCGTGCCAGGTCTCGAAGTCCGAGTGCCAGTAGAAGCCCGAAGCCCCGAAGCCCGGCTTCACGTTGATCCTCGACTGGTGGACGTACACGTCCGAGCCGAGGATCTGACGGGCCCGGCCCACCACGCGCTCGTCGCTGACGAGACGGGCGAAGACCTCGCTGAGCCGGTGGACCTCGAAGACCGACCGTACGGAGTCCGACTTCGGCTCGATGATCGAGCGCTCGTCGGCCCGCACCGCAGGGTCGGCGATCAGCCGTTCCAGTTCGGCGTGGTAGCCGGCCACCTCGTCCGGGGTGATCAGCTGGTCGACGGTGAGGAAGCCGTCGCGCTCGAAGCCCTGGAGCTCCTTGGCGGCGACCGGACCCGGTGCGCCCGGCGCGGACCAGATGACCGGGTCCTGGCGGGGAGTGGTCATCTCGGCGGCGCCGCGCGACGGGTACAGGTCGGCGCGTACTTCGGTGGTCATGGGGGTTCAGCCCTCCTCGGTCAGCAGCGGGTAGACACCGTTCTCGTCGTGCTCCTCCCGTCCGGTGACGGGCGGGTTGAAGACACAGACGCAGCGGAAGTCCGTCTTCGGACGCATGGTGTGGTGCTCATGGCCGTTGAGCAGGTACATCGTGCCGGGAGTGATCCAGTGCTTCTCGCCGGTCTCGTCATTGGTGAGCTCGGCCTCGCCCTCGACGCACAGGACCGCCTCGATGTGGTTGGCGTACCACATCGACGTCTCGGTGCCCGCGTACATCGTGGTCTCGTGGAGCGAGAAGCCCACCTTCTCCTTGGCCAGCAGGATGCGCTTGCTCTCCCACGTGCCGGAGGCGGCCTTCACATGCCGGTCGGTGTTCTCGATGTCACTGAACGATCGGACGATCACGGTGGGTCGGTGCCTTTCTCTCTACGGTGTCTCTCGTCGGGCCCGCCCGGGGCGGGCCCGGGTCAGGCGGTCTCGCGGACGCAACGGGCCAGCGTGCGCAGGCCCTCGTCCAGTTCCTCGGGAGTGATGGTCAGCGGCGGCAGCAGCTTGACGACCTCGCTCTGCGGGCCGGAGGTCTCCAGCAGCAGCCCCAGCTCGAACGCGCGGGCGCAG
This sequence comes from Streptomyces sp. OR43, assembly GCF_008042275.1. Lineage (GTDB taxonomy): Bacteria > Actinomycetota > Actinomycetes > Streptomycetales > Streptomycetaceae > Streptomyces. The sequence continues at coordinate 208,153 of NZ_RDBK01000008.1, forward strand.
ACGGCGGAAGCGCGGGCCGGGTCGTTGAACTCCAGTCCCCACACCAGTCCGCGGCCGCGGAACTGCGCGCTGTCGTGCTCTCCGCAGATGGCCAGCAGGGCCTGCTCGGCCTGCTCGCCGCGGGCCAGCGTCTGCTTCTCCATCTGGCCGTCCGCCCAGTAGGCGTCGAGCGCCGCGGCGGCGGTGACGAACGCCGGGTTGTTGCCGCGGAAGGTGCCGTTGTGCTCGCCCGGCTCCCAGATGTCCAGCTCGGGCTTGAACAGGCAGAGAGACATGGGCAGTCCGTAGCCGCTGATGGACTTGGACAGCGTCACGATGTCCGGCGTGATCCCGGCCTCCTCGAAGGAGAAGAAGCCGCCGGTACGGCCGCAGCCCATCTGGATGTCGTCGACGATCAGCAGCATGTCCTGGCGGTGGCACAGGTCCTGGAGCGCGCGCAGCCACTCGGCGCGGGCGACGTTGATGCCGCCCTCGCCCTGGACCGTCTCCACGATCACGGCCGCGGGCTTGTTGAGACCGGAGCCCTGGTCCTCCAGGAGCCGCTCGAACCAGAGGAAGTCGGGGACCTGGCCGTCGAAGTAGTTGTCGAACGGCATCGGCGTGCCGTGCACCAGCGGGATGCCGGCCCCGGCCCGCTTGAAGGCGTTGCCGGTGACGGCGAGCGAGCCGAGCGACATGCCGTGGAAGGCGTTGGTGAACGAGACGACGGACTCGCGGCCCTTGACCTTGCGGGCCAGCTTCAGCGCCGACTCGACCGCGTTGGTGCCGGTCGGGCCGGGGAACATCACCTTGTACGGCAGGTCGCGGGGCCGCAGGATGACGTTCTGGAACGTCTCCAGGAAGGCGCGCTTGGCGGTGGTCGCCATGTCCAGGCCGTGGGTGATGCCGTCGCGCTCGATGTAGTCGATCAGCGCGCGTTTCAGGACCGGGTTGTTGTGGCCGTAGTTGAGCGAACCGGCCCCGGCGAAGAAGTCGAGGTACGTGTGGCCGTCCTCGTCGGTCAGCCGGGCGCCCTGCGCGCGGTCGAAGACGGCGGGCCAGCCTCGGCAGTAGCTCCGTACCTCGGACTCCAGGGTCTCGAAGACACTGAGGGCGGGCGGGGTGATGGTCACAGCGGGTCTCCTGCGTGAGGGGGGTGTGACGGGCGGCGGTGAAGGTGGCTACGACGGGCGGCACCCGCCGGAAGGGCCTGCTCAGGCGTGGAACGGGCCGATGCTGTAGAGCACTTCCGGCAGATGGGTGCCCTCGGGGAACAGGCCGCCGTCGAAGAGCACCTCGCGTTCCAGTGCCACGTCGTGGCGCTGTGCGTAGGAGGTGAACAGGCGGTCCGATGCCTTGTTGTCCGGGGTGATGGTCGTCTCGACCGAGGCGAGGCCCTGCTCCGCGGCGACGCGTGCGGTCAGGTCGTCCAGCAGCTTCGCGGCCAGGCCGGTACCCCGGTGGCCGTGGTCGACGGCCACCTGCCAGACGACGAGCGTCTCGGGGCGGTCGGGCCTGATGTACCCCGTCACGAAGGCGACCGGGGAGCCGGTCTCGTCGCGGGCGACCACGGAGGTCGCCGCGAAGTCACGGCACCACAGCAGGTAGCTGTACGAGGAGTTGAGGTCCAGGACCTCGGAATCGCGGGCGATACGCCAGATCGCGGCTCCGTCCTCCACTCGTGGGGTGTCGATGGTGATGAATTCGCTTCGGGCACGTGCAAAATCTGCTGGTGCGGCGGTCATGCGAATTGAATTTACCCAGCAAATTTCGAAATTGCATCGGCCCAAGGGGTTGGGTGAAGCCAGGTGCTGTGTTATCACGCGAGCGTGCGCACCGGCGCGAAACCGCTACGCTTTCTTCCGATTTGGTACGCATTTATCCGGCATAACGCCCCTGTGTGTGGAGTCGGTCACAAGGTCGTAACTCTCGCGCGACGCAACCGAATTGTGGAGATCGGCCGCCGCGGAAACTGGGGTGTTTAGCCTTCGGGAAAGCGGGCAGAAGAATGCGGGGAGCTGCTCTGAATAAGGCAGCTCCCCGCATTTGTTGATGGGGCCTGAATTTATGCGGCGGTCCAGGTTTCCGAAACGGCCTTCCGGGCAGCTTCCAGATCGACCTGCCGGCCCGTATCGGCCAGCGCCGCCCCCAGAGCCGCGAGCGAGGAGAGCACCGCGCCCCGCGTCGCATCCACACCGTAGTGATTGACCCGGATCATCTCCTTGGACAGCGACCCGCCCCCCGCGATCAGCGGCAGCGACGGGTCGGCCGCCCGTGCCTGCGCGACCAGTTCCGCGGCGTCCACGCCGTCCGGCGTCCGCAGCGTGGTCGCCACCGGAGCGGCATCCCGCGCCTCGTGCACGTACGGCGTCAGGCCACCGCCCAGCGCCACCGCGCCGGCCCGGGTCGCCGCGGCCGCGGCGGAGTGGCGCGCCATCAACGCGTCCAGTCCCTCCGCCTCGATCCGCTCCACACAGGCCTCCAGGGCCAGCATCTCCAGCTGGGCCGGGGCGTGCAGCAGCGCCCGTCGGCCGCCGTCGATCCAGCGCTCCTTCCAGTCCAGCAGGGAGAGGTAGGAGCGGCGCGGCGCCTGCGCGTTGGCGGCCATCCGCTCCCAGGCACGCGCGCTCACCGACACCGCGGACACCCCGGCCGGACCGCCCATCGCCTTCTGCGCCCCGATCACGCACAGGTCCACGCCCCAGGCGTCCGGCAGCAGCGGCTCGGCGCCCACCGAGGCGACGGCGTCCAGCATGAACAGCGCCCCGTGCGCCCGGACGACCTCACCGATCTCCGCGACCGGGTTGGTGTTGCCGGTGGCCGCCTCCGCGTGCACCAGGGACACGAAGTCGATCTCCGGGTGCGCGGCCAGCGCTTCGGCGACCTGGCCGGCGGTGACCGCCGTGTGGAAGGGAACCTCCAGATCGATGACCTCGGCGCCGCAGTCGCGCAGCCAGTTGCCGAACGTCTGACCGTACGGCCCCGTGACGACGTTCAGCGCCGTCGATCCGGGCCGGGCACCGCCCCTGATGCAGCCTTCGAGGGGGAGGAGCGCCTCGCCCTGCATGATGACGACGTCCTGCTCGGTGGCGAGGAGACCGGCCACCTGCCGCTCGATCGCCGCGAAGTGCGCGGCGGTGAGCGGGGTCAGGTCGAGGAAGGGGTGCGTCACGGTGGTGCTCTCTTCGGGATCGGATCGGTGTGCGGACCGGCCTGCGGGCCAGGCCTGCACCGAGGGTACCGAGCCCTCCGGGGAAGGCCCCGACCCGTCCGCCGGAAGGGATCCGGCGAGGATCCGGCAGGGCGTGGCGCCCGGCCCGGCGCCTCGTACAGTGCTGTCCATGAGTGATCACGAGGCGCCGCGGGTGCTGCAGGTGAGGGGCCGGGTGCTCGTCGGCCCCGAGGACGTCAGGGACGAGATCTGGGCGGTCGACGGGCGGGTGACGTACGAGCGGCCCCCGGGCGCGGACGAGGCGGTCGTCGTCACCGGCTGGGCCCTGCCCGGACTGGTCGACGCCCACTGCCACGTCGGGCTCGACCACCACGGCGCCGTCGACCCGGCGACGACCGAGAAGCAGGCCCTCGACGACCGGGAGGCGGGCGCGCTGCTCCTGCGGGACGCGGGGTCACCCGCCGACACCCGGTGGATCGACGACCGCGAGGACCTGCCGAAGATCATCAGGGCCGGCCGGCACATCGCCAGGACCCGGCGGTACACCAGGAACTACGCGTACGAGATCGAGCCGGACGAGCTGGTGGCGTACGTCGGGCAGGAAGCGCGCCGCGGTGACGGCTGGGTGAAGCTCGTCGGCGACTGGATCGACCGCGAGGTGGGCGACCTGACCGCCTGCTGGCCGCGCGAGGAGGTCGGGGCCGCCATCGCCGAGGCGCACCGGCTGGGGGCCCGGGTCACCGCGCACTGCTTCGCCGAGGACTCGCTGCGCGATCTCGTCGAGGCCGGGATCGACTGCATCGAGCACGCGACCGGGCTGACCGAGGACACCATCCCGCTCTTCGCCGAGCGCGGGGTCGCGATCGTGCCCACCCTGGTCAACATCGCCACCTTCCCCACGCTCGCCGAGGGCGGCGAGGCCAAGTACCCCCGCTGGTCGGCCCATATGCGCCGGCTCCACGAGCGCCGCTACGACACCGTGCGCGCCGCGTACGACGCGGGCGTGCCGGTGTTCGTCGGCACCGATGCCGGCGGGGTGCTCGCCCACGGTCTGGTGGCCGACGAGGTCGCGGAGCTCGTCAAGGCGGGCATCCCGGCCCTGGAGGCACTGTCGGCGACGACCTGGGCGGCCCGCGCGTGGCTCGGCAGGCCGGGGCTGGAGGAGGGCGAGCCGGCCGACCTCGTGGTGTACGACGAGGACCCGCGGGCGGACGTGCGCGTGCTGGCGGCCCCGCGCCGGGTCGTCCTGAACGGGCGCGTGATCGGCTGATCCGGGTGTCCCGGGCCCGGGCGGGCCCGGTGGGCGCCGTGTTGACCGGCAGTGACCCGGAGCGCGCGCGCTCGTTGAATCACCTCCGCGAACTCCGGGCGCCCCGCTTCGAGAGCCTTCCGAGCCGCCCGCGTTCAGTGAAACGGGTGAACTCAAGGAACGCACGTGCCGGATTATTCGAATACAGACACGGAAACCCCCCTTTGGGGTGAACTCACGTCAGGTGTCTGCCAGTTCACCCTCTGTGCGTAAAGATTCACGGAGTCGAGGCCACCGGTGCCCGCGATGTCCCCCATTGGACGGCGCCGGCGGCTCCATGTCTCTTGTGGGGGTTCCACCATCTTGAACAGCAACACCTTCCGTCTCGCCGCCCTGGCGGTCGCCGCCGCTCCCGTCGCCCTGCTGGTCGCCGTCCCGGCGCACGCCACCACCGCGACGACCACCACGACCACCGGCGACGGGAAGGCGAGCGCGGTCGTGCTCCGTACCGCACTCGACGTCTCGCTCCTGAACAAGACGATCGATGTGCCGCTCGAGGCCACGCTCAACGAAGTGCAGGCGCCTCGGAGCGCGGAGAAGACCGCGCTCAGCGTGAAGCTGGACGGTGTGGAGGGCGGATCGCCGGTCCGCGTGCTGCGCGCCGATGTGGCCACGGCGAAGGCGACCGTGAACAAGCACCGTGCCGAGGGCTACAGCAACGTGGTGAAGGCGAAGCTGCACCTGCCCGGCCTGCCGCTGCTCTCACTGGTCGAGGTCGAGCAGGTCACCTCCAAGGCGGTCTGCGAGGTGGGCCACAAACCGGTCGCCGAGTCGAACGTGCTGGGACATGTGAAGGTCCTCGGCAAGCGCGTCACCCTGACCGCCGGAGGCACCACGCAGATCGCGGTTCCCGGCGTCGGCTCGGTGACGCTCGACCTGTCGAGGACGAGCACCACCTCGCGCACCGCCGCTGCGGTCGCCCTCCAGCTGAAGGTCTCGGTCAACCCGGGCGAGCTGAACGTCGCCGACGTGAAGGGCGAGGTCACGCTCGCCGAGGCCACCTGCGAGACGCCGAAGGCGGCGTCCACGGGTGGCGGCGGGAACGGCGGCAGCGGCAACGGAGGCGGGGACAACGGAGGTTCGACCGACGGCGGGTCCAGCGACGGCGGTTCGAGTGACGGCGGCTCGGACAACGGAGGTTCCGGCAACGGAGGCTCCACCGACGGCGGATCCAGCACCGCGGGCTCCACCGCCGGCTCCACGGCAGGTGACACGGCCGGCGGCACCGGCGGCGACGTGAAGCCCCAGACCGGCACCGGTGACGCCCCGCAGACCACCACCGACGCCGACCTTGCGGAGACGGGCAGCAGCTCCGCCACGCCGTACGTCGCCGGAGGCGCGGCCCTGCTGCTGGCGGTCGGCGCCGGCGCCATGGTCGTGGCCCGGAGGCGTACGCAGGGCTGACGCCCGAGGCCCGAGGGGGGCCGTAGGAGGGGAGGGAAGCGGCGTTCCGGCAGCCGGAGCGCCGCTTCCCATGTGTACGGCGGCGCCGCCGGATTCGGACGACCGCTCCCGGGCGGCGGGGACCGAGGTCATGTCCGGCTGCCATCGACCAGACCGCAGAGCGGGCAGCCCGCGACGAACCGGAACCGGAGACCCTCCAGACGGCTGTGGCGCCGCCGCCATCGGGCTGATCGCCGCGAAGGTGGTCCCACTCAAGCCGGACGTCGTCAGCGGCTGACCGCGGACAGGGCCTGAAGGGCCTGGTCGAACGCCTGGAGGAACCGGTTGGTCGTCGCGCGGTCCCGTACCGCCAGCCGCAGCCACTCGTCGCCGAGCCCCGGAAACGTGTCGCCGCGCCGCGCCGCGAAACCCAGCATCCGCAGCCGCTCACGTATCTCCGCGGCCCGCTCCAGCCGGATCAGCACGAACGGTCCCTGCGCTGGCTCCACGACCCGTATCTCGGTGAACTCCCGCAGACCCGCCACCAGATGGCACCGGTCCACCGCGATCCGGTCCGCCGCGGCGGCCGCCTCGGCCAGCGCCCGCGGCTCCACGCACGCCTCGGCCGCCGCCAGCGCCGGGGACGACACCGGCCACAGCGGCTGTGCCTCCTCCAGCGTGCGGATGGTCTCCGGCGCGGCCGCCACGTACCCGATCCGCAGCCCGGCGAGCCCCCACGTCTTGGTGAGGCTGCGCAGCACCACGAGCCCGGGGATGTCCGTACGGCCGCACAGCGCCTCGCGTTCGCCCGGCACCGCGTCCATGAAGGCCTCGTCGACCACCAGCGTCCGCCCGGGACGCGCCAGCCGCTCCAGCACGGCCGCCGGATGCAGTACCGACGTCGGGTTGGTCGGATTGCCGACCACCACCAGATCGGCGTCGGCCGGCACCTGCGCCGGATCCAGCCGGAAGCCGTCCCCGGCCCGCAACAGCACCCGCCCCACCTCGTYCCCGGCCGCGCGCAACGCCGCCTCCGGCTCGGTGAACTGCGGATGCACCACGACCGGTCTTCGGGCCGGCAGCGCGCGGGCGATCAGCACGAACGCCTCCGCCGCCCCCGCCGTCAGCAGGAGCCGCTCGGGCGGCAGCCCGTGCCGGGCGGCGACCGCGGCGCGCGCGACGCGCCCGTCCGGGTACGAGGCGAGCGCGCCCAGGGACGCGGCTATCCGCTCCTTCAGCCAGGCCGGTGGGGTCCCGGCCCGTACGTTGACGGCGAGATCGGTCAGATCCCGGCCCCGTCCCCGTACCTCCGCGTCACCGTGATGACGCAGATCGTGCGTGCCCGCGCCTGTAGCGTCGGGACTCTCAATGGGAGTGTGCATGACCGCCATGGTGGGGGTGGTGGTGATGGCCGTCGTCGTCAGGGTGGAAGTGCGGCTGCTGCGGCAGTCCCACCTTGTCCTCGAAGCCCGGCAGTGCGATCCGGTACACGCAAGAGTCGCAGTTCATCCGCAGATCGCCCTTGACGGCCTCCCGGTAGCGCTCCATGACCAGATCGAGCAGTTCTTCCGCGGCACCGATCACCTCGGCCGGCCGGACGTCCAGCTCCGGGTGGGCGGCGGCCCACTCCGTGGTCTGGTGACGCACCCGGTCCGGCAGGATGCCCGTGAAGAGGAAGTACGGCAGAACGACTATGCGCCCCGCACCCAGCTTCACGCAACGGTCCAGACCCGACGGCACATCAGGGGCGGCCAGCGAGACGAAAGCCGTCTCCACACCCGCGTAGCCCCGGCCCTCCCAGAACAGCCGCGCGGCCTTGTGCACCTCGGCGTTGGCGTCCGGGTCGGTGGAACCGCGCCCCACCAGCAGAATCGTCACCTCGGACCGGTCCGTGTCGCCCAGCACCTCGTCCACCCGCCGCTCCAGCACCTTCAGCAGCGCCGGATGCGGACCCAGCGGACGCCCGTACGTGTACGAGATACCCGGGTGGCGCTCCTTCTCGCGGCTCAGCGCCGCCGGGATGTCGCCCTTGGCGTGGCCGGCCGACACCAGCATCAGCGGGACGGCGGCGAAGTGCCTGACCCCCTGCTCGACGAGCTCGGTCACCGCGTCGCCCAGCGGCGGCGGCGACAGTTCGATGAAACCGCCCGCGACGGGCAGTTGCGGATTGCGTGCGCCGAGTTCGGCCACGAAGTCACGGAAGGCGGCGGCCCCGCCCTCGTCCCGGGTGCCGTGGCCGGCGATGAGCAGGGCGGGCTGGGCGGACGGCGTGTTCACGGATGCTCCAGGGTGTTCATGGGGGGAGCGGCGGGTGGACGAGGTGCTGGGCGACACGGACCGGTCCGAGGTGACGATTCTGCTGGTGGGGCGCGGTTCCACCGACCCGGACGCCAACGCCGAGGTGCACAAGGCCGCGCGGCTGTTCTGGGAGGGCCGGGGCTACGCGGGTGTGG
>NZ_RDBK01000008.1:216548-233927 GCF_008042275.1 Streptomyces sp. OR43
GCGTGCCCAGCGGTCCGGCTCGTGATCCGGGTCTTCGGTACGGGGACGGGGGCGTGGGCGGCGCCCCCGTCCCCGTACCGAAGACCCGGATCACGAGCCGGACCGCTGGGCACGCAACTCGGCCCGCGCGGCCTTGTCGGCCTTGCGGTACCCGTGGAAGTGGCCCGGGTGGTACAGATGCGAACGCGTCCCGGACGCCGACAGGGCCGGCCCGACCAGGAACAGCGTGTGCTTCCAGAGCTTGTGCTCCTTGACCGTGGCCTCCAGCGTCTCGATCGTGCAGTGCAGGATCAGCTCCTCCGGCCACGTCGCCTGGTACGCGATCACCACAGGCGTCGACGTCGGGTAGCCGCCCTCCAGCAGCTCCTCGGTCAGCTGACCGGACCGGGCCGCCGACAGGAACAGCGCCATCGTCGTGCCGTGCCGGGCGAACTCACGTACCTCCTCGCCGGGCGGCATCGGCGTCTTGCCGCCACCGAGCCGGGTCAGGATCACCGACTGCGCCACCTCGGGAATCGTCAGCTCGCGCTGCGCGATGGCCGCGACCGCGGAGAACGACGACACCCCGGGCACGATCTCGACCGCGACCCCCAGCTCGCCGCACCGGTCGACCTGCTCCTGGGTGCCGCCCCACAGCGCCGGGTCACCGGAGTGGATCCTGGCGACCTTCAGCCCTTCCTCCGCCGCCCGCCGGTACACCGCGACGACCTCTTCCAGGGACATCTGCGCCGAGTCGAGGATCTCGGCACCCTCCCTGGCGTGTCCGAGGACCTCCTCCTGCACGAGGCTGGCCGCCCAGATGACGATGTCGGCGTCCGCGATGGCCCGCGCCGCCCGGAAGGTCAGCAGATCGGCGGCGCCGGGGCCGGCACCGACGAACGTCACGGTGCCACGGGCGGGCGCGGCGGCTGCGTCGACTGCTTCGGACATGGAACGGGTCCTTTCGAGAACGTGGATCGTGGGATTCGGGGATGCGCACACCGGGGTCAATCGGCTAGCAAGAGCCCATGGCGGTGTTCGTCGCGCTCGGCGCGTTCCTGATGACCCTGGTCGGCGGCTGGGTCGCCCAGCGCGTCACCGACCGCCGCCACCTGGTGCTCGGACTCGCCGGCGGACTGATGCTCGGCGTCGTCGGCCTCGACCTGCTGCCGGAGGCCATCGAGGCCGCGGGCGGCCTCGTCTTCGGCGTACCGGCCGCCCTGCTGCTGTTCGTGGGCGGCTTCCTCTTCGCGCACCTGGTGGAACGTCTGCTCGCCGTACGCCAGGCGGCACACGGCGCGAGCGAGGAACGGGTGCCCCAGGTCGGACTGACAGCGGCCGCCGCCATGGTCCTGCACAGCCTGATGGACGGTGTGGCGCTCGGCGCGGCCTTCCAGGTCGGCGGCGGCATGGGAGCGGCCGTCGCCCTCGCCGTCATCACCCACGACTTCGCGGACGGCTTCAACACGTACACGATCACCAGCCTGTACGGGAACGCCCGCCGCAAGGCCCTGATGATGCTGTTCGCGGACGCGGCGGCGCCCGTCATCGGCGCGGCGACGACGCTTGTGTTCACCCTTCCGGAGCAACTGCTCGGCTGCTATCTCGGCTTCTTCGGCGGCGCCCTGCTCTACCTCGCCGCAGCCGAGATCCTGCCCGAGGCACACCACGAACACCCGGCCCGCTCCACCCTGCTGTTCACGGTCGCCGGAGTGGGCTTCATCTGGCTGGTGGTGGGCCTGGCGCAGTGACCCCCGGGCCGACCGCCTCACAGCTTGCCGCCCCGCCCGCCGTCGCGCGGCGCCGGCGCGATCAGCGTGGAGAGGTACGGCAGCGGCCCGTCGGCCAGCTCCGCCGCCGGCCGGATCGACTCCTCCGGCAGCCCGAGCGCCGAACCCCACACCGCGTCCCCGGTCCGCCCGGTCTCCCGCAACGCCGTGGCGACCTCCGCGGCCAGCCGCCCGAACTTGTACGCGACGACCGTCCCGGGCCCTTCCAGCGCCTCCCTCAGCACCTCCGCCCCGGCGGTCACCGGAACCAGCGTCAACGGCTCGGTGCCCTCGGTCAGCACCGCGCCGCTGCGCGCGGCCAGGTCCTGCATCGCGGTGATCCCCGGCACCGTCACCACGGCCGTACCCGGCAGCAGCTCACCGATCGTGTGCGCGAGATACGTGAACGTCGAGTACACATTGGGGTCCCCGATGGTCGCGAACGCCACCGAACCATGCGTACGCAGCAGCTCCGCGACCCGCGCACCCGCCGCGTCCCACGCCGCCTCCCGGCGCGCCCGGTCCGTCCGCTCGTTGAGCGCGAACACGACCCGCACGACCTTCTCCGCCCCCACGTAGTGCAGCACCGTCGCCTCGGCGCGCCCCCGCTCACCCGTGTCCATCACGGGCACCACGACGACGGCTGCCTCACGCAGCGCGTTGACGCCCTTGACGGTCACCAGCTCCGGATCACCGGGTCCGACTCCGACCCCGACCAGCGTGTTCATCCCTCGCACCTCTCCACGAACCGACGGGCCGTACCGGGCGCCGAGGCCCAGTGCGTATGCAGATAACTCGCGTGCACGTCCTGCCGCACGAACCCCTCGACGCGCCGCTCCGGCTGGTGCATGCCCCAGGCCGGCGTGTCGCCCGCCCCCGGCTCCAGCACGGTGCGGTGGAACTCGTGCCCCCGCATCCGCGTACCCGTGGCGGTCAGCACACTGTCGGAGACCGCCACGGCGTCCCGGTACCCGAGCGTCAGCCGCTCCGACATCCGCGCCTCGGCATCCAGCACTCCGCACATCGGCAGCCCGTCCAGCGACCGCGCCAGGTACAGCAGCCCCGCACACTCGGCGGCCACCGGGGCCCCGGAGCGGGCGAGCTCCGCCACGGCCTTGCGCAGCGGCTCGTTGGCGGACAGCTCGGGCGCGTAGACCTCGGGAAAACCGCCCCCGATGACGACCCCCCGGGTCCCGTCGGGCAACGCCTCGTCCCGCAACGGATCGAACGGCACGACGGTGGCCCCGGCGGCGGCGAGCAGCTCGCTGTGCTCGGCGTACGAGAAGGTGAAGGCGGCACCGGACGCAACGGCGATTCTCAGCCTCTCAGGCGCACTCTTCAGCCCCTCCCGCGTGAAACCCAGCCCCTCCGGCGTTTGAGGGGCGGGGTCCGGGGCGGAGGTGCTGAGGGAGGCGCTGGAAGGGCCCGGGACGGTCGTCGCGTACAAGTTCGGGCGGCTGGCCGCGGAGGTCGCCACGGCGTTGCGGGAGACCGGGCGGACCGGATCTGGTGACCGACATGTCGAAGGTCAAGCACCCGATGGACGCCGGGCAGAAGGGCCAGAGGGGCATCGAGTGGTGAACGTTCCGCGCCTGGTCATCGCCGCGACAGCGGCCACCGCATCGCCCCGCCGCTCAGCCACCGGCACCAGCCCCAGATGCCGCGAAGGCACCGCCACCTGCTCGGCCCGCCGCAACACCCCCAGCACCGGCACCCCGGACTCGTCCAGGGCCTCCCGCAACAGCGCTTCGTGCCGGTCGGAGCCCACCTTGTTCAGGATCACCCCGCCGATCCGCACCTGGGTGTCCCACGAGGCGAAACCGTGCACCAGCGCCGCCACGGACCGCGCCTGCGACGACGCGTCCACGACCAGCACCACCGGCGCCCGCAACAACTTCGCGACCTGCGCCGTGGAGGCGAGCTCACCCTGCCCCGACGCTCCGTCGTACAGCCCCATCACGCCCTCGACGACCGCCAGATCACACCCCTGCGCACCGTGCGCGAACAGCGGAGCGATCAGCTCGGGACCGCACATGTACGCGTCGAGATTGCGCCCCGGCCGCCCGGTGGCGAGCGCGTGGTAGCCCGGATCGATGTAGTCGGGCCCCACCTTGTGCCCGGACACGGCGAGCCCCCGCCCGGCGAAGGCGGCCATCAGGCCCGTCGCGACGGTGGTCTTGCCGCTGCCGGACGACGGCGCGGCGATGACCAGGCGCGGAACGTTCACCACTCGATGCCCCTCTGGCCCTTCTGCCCGGCGTCCATCGGGTGCTTGACCTTCGACATGTCGGTCACCAGATCAGCGGCGTCCACCAGCGCGGCAGGCGCGTTCCGCCCGGTGATCACCACGTGCTGGCTGCCCGGCCGCTCACGCAGCACCTCGACGACCTCATCGGTATCGACCCACCCCCAGTGCATCGGGTAGGCGAACTCGTCGAGGACGTACAGCCGGTACGTCTCGGCGGCCAGATCACGCTTGACCTGCTCCCAGCCCTCCCGCGCGGCCGCCTCGTTGTCGAGCTGCTGGTCGCGCTGGACCCAGGACCAGCCCTCGCCCATCTTGTGCCAGGCGACGGACCCGCCCTCGCCGCTCGCGCCGAGGACCTTCAGCGCGTTCTCCTCGCCGACCTTCCACTTCGCCGACTTCACGAACTGGAAGACCCCGATCGGCCACCCCTGATTCCAGGCACGCAGCGCCAGCCCGAAGGCGGCCGTCGACTTCCCCTTGCCGATGCCCGTGTGCACCACGAGCAGCGGCCGGTTGCGGCGCTGACGGGTGGTGAGTCCGTCGTCCGGCACGCTGACCGGCTGTCCCTGCGGCATTACGCGGCCCTCCTGCTGTAGCCCTGAACGTCCTTGACCAGCCCGGCGATCGAGTCGGCGCGCAGCTCGTCGAGCGTGACGGCGGTGCCGCCCAGCTCGCCCGCGAGACTCACCGCGAGCCCGAGCCGCACCGGCCCCGACTCGCAGTCCACGACGACGGACGCCGTGCCCTCGACCTCATGCAGCCGTGCGGCCCGTGCGGCCAACGCCACGGGCTCCGGCCCGCCGGTCGCCCGCCCGTCCGTCACCACGACCAGCAACGGCCGCCGCGAAGGATCACGCAGCCGCTCCACCCGCAGCACGTCATGCGCCTTCAGCAGCCCGGCGGCCACCGGGGTACGCCCGCCGGTCGGCAGCATCTCCAGCCGCGCGGCGGCAGCGTCCACCGACGACGTCGGCGGCAGCACCACCTCGGCGTCCTTGCCCCGGAAGGTGATCAGCCCGACCTTGTCGCGTCGTTGGTAGGCGTCCATCAACAGGGACAGCACCGCACCCTTCACGGCGGTCATCCGCTGCCGGGCGGCCATCGACCCGGACGCGTCCACGACGAACAGCACGAGATTCCCCTCGCGCCCTTCCCGCACCGCCTGCCGCAGATCGTCCCGCCGCACCACCAGACCCCGGCCCGACCGGCCCCGCGCCCGCTGATGCGGGGCGGCGGCCTGCACGGTCGCGGCCAGATGCAGCTTGGTCAGCGCGCCCTGCGGACGCCGCGCACCGGTCGTCCGCCCGTGCTCGGTACGCGCCCGGGACCGCCGCCCCGCGGCGCCCTCGCCGAGACCGGGCACGCTCAGCATCTTCGTACGGAACGGCTCACCGGCCCGGACGGGCTGCTGCTCACCGCTTCCGCCGCCGGGCTGCCCCTGTTCCTTCTCCCCGCCCTGCTCGGGGACGGACTGCGCGGGCGTGTCGTCGGCGCCGCCCTCGCCCTGCGGCGGCGTGTCCGGCCCGTCGCCCTCCGGCGGCCGGCCCCCGCCACCCGGGCCGTCCGGGTCCGGATCGTCGTCCTCGCCGCTGTTCTGTTCCAGCGTGTCGTCGAGCTTGTCCTCGTCGAGCCCCGGCGCGTCGAAGGGATTGCGCCGGCGCCGATGGGGGAGCGCGAGCAGGGCGGCCTGCCGGACGTCCTCGGCGAGCACGTCGCTGCGCCCTGCCCAGGCGGCCAGCGCCGTCGCGGTCCGGGCCATGACGATGTCGGCCCGCATCCCGTCGACCTCGAAGGCGGCGCAGGTCGCGGCGATCTGGCGCAAGGCGCCGTCGCCGAGCCGGACTTGGGGGAGCAGCGCACGCGCGGCCACGATCCGGGCGCGCAACGCGCCCTCCTCGTCGGCCCACTGCGCCGCGAACCCGGCCGGATCGTCGTCGTACGCCAGCCGCCGCCGTACGACCTCGACCCGCAGATCGGTCTCACGGGACGCGGCGACCTCGACGGTCAGCCCGAACCGGTCGAGCAACTGCGGCCGCAGTTCGCCCTCTTCGGGATTCATGGTCCCGACGAGCAAGAAGCGGGCGGCATGCCGTACGGAGACGCCTTCGCGCTCGACGTAGGAGGCACCCATGGCGGCGGCGTCCAGCAGCAGGTCGACCAGGTGGTCGTGGAGAAGGTTGACCTCGTCGACGTACAGAATCCCGCGATGCGCGTCGGCGAGCAGCCCCGGCTCGAAGGCCTTCACGCCCTCGGCCAGCGCCCGCTCGATGTCGAGCGCCCCGACGAGCCGGTCCTCGGACGCGCCGACGGGCAGCTCGACGGTCCGCGCGGCCCGCGACACGCCGGATCCGCTCTCGTGGGGCCCGTCGGGGCACGCCGGATCGGGCGCGTCCGGGGCGCAGGAGAACCGGCAGCCGGGGACGACGGACACCTCGGGCATGAGCGCGGCGAGCGCGCGCACGGCGGTGCTCTTCGCGGTGCCCTTCTCGCCGCGCACGAGGACGCCGCCGACGGCGGGGCTCACCGCGTTGAGCAGCAGCCCGAGCCGGAGATCGTCCTGCCCGACGAGGGCGGTGAAGGGATAAGGCGTACTCACAAGACCTCCTTGACGAGGGCGGATCCATGCGCCTGCGGGGCACACTCCAGCCCCTCCGGCGTTTGAGGAGCGGGGGTCCGGAGGCGGAGCCCCCGGTTACGGGAAGGGGCGGGCCAGGGGAGAGAGCCCGCCGCAGGCGCCGCCCGCATCGCGCGTCGCGCCCTCACGCGTCCCCCTCCAGATCGCCCTCGAGCTCCAGATACGTCGCCCGCAACCGCTCCAGCGTCTCCGCGTCCGGCTCCGCCCACAGCCCCCGCTCCGCCGCCTCCAACAACCGCTCCGAAATGCCGCGCAGCGCCCAGGGGTTGGACTTCTTCATGAAGTCCCGATTGGTCTCGTCGAACACGTACTCCGCCGACAACTTCTCGTACATCCAGTCATCGACCACCCCCGCCGTCGCGTCGTACCCGAACAGGTAGTCCACGGTCGCCGCCATCTCGAAGGCGCCCTTGTACCCGTGCCGCCGCATGGCCGCCATCCAGCGCGGGTTCACCACCCGCGCCCGGAACACCCGGTGCGTCTCCTCGCCCAGCGTCCGCGTCTTCACCTGATCCGGCGTCGCCGAATCCCCCACGTACGCCTCGGGCGACTCCCCGGTCAGATGCCGCACCATCGCGACCATGCCGCCGTGGTACTGGAAGTAGTCATCCGCGTCGACGAGGTCGTGCTCCCTCGTATCCACGTTCTTCGCCGCCACCGCGATCCGCCGGAACGCCGTCTCCATGTCCCCGCGCGCTGCCCGTCCCTCCAGCCCCCGCCCGTACGCGTAACCGCCCCAGACGGCGTACACCTCGGCCAGGTCCGCATCGCTGCGCCAGTTCCGCGCGTCGATCAGCGGCAGCAGCCCCGCCCCGTACGCACCCGGCTTCGAGCCGAAGATGCGTGCCGTGGCCCGTCGGCGGTCGCCGTGCTCCGCCGTGTCCTCGTCGGCGTGCGCCCGTACGTAGTTGGCGTCGGCCGGCTCGTCCAGCTCCGCCACCGCGCGCACCGCGTCATCGATCAGGCCCACCACGTGCGGGAACGCGTCCCGGAAGAAGCCCGAGATACGGACCGTCACATCGATGCGCGGCCGGCCCAGCTCGCTCACCGGCACCACCTCGAAACCCGTCACCCGGCGCGAGGCGTCGTCCCACACCGGGCGGCAGCCGAGCAGCGCCAGGATCTCCGCGATGTCGTCGCCCTGGGTGCGCATGGCGGAGGTGCCCCACACGGTCAGACCGACCGACTTCGGATAGTCACCCGTGTCCGCGAGGTACCGGGCGATCAGCGAGTCCGCGAGGGACTGGCCGACCTCCCACGACAGCCGGGACGGAATCGCCTTCGGGTCCACGGAGTAGAAGTTGCGGCCCGTCGGCAGGACATTCACGAGTCCGCGCGTCGGCGAACCCGAGGGACCCGCAGGGACGAAGCCGCCGTTCAGGGCCAGCAGGATGTGGTCGATCTCGTCCGTCGTCCGGGCCAGCCGGGGCACGACCTCCTCGCAGGCGAAGCCCAGGACGGCGACGGCGTCCGGGAGTTCGGAGCCCAGCACCTCCCGTACCAGACCGGCCGCCGCGGTCACGTCCCAGCCGCGCGCCTCCATGCCCTCCGCGAGGCGGCGGCACAGCTGCTCCAGCAGGTCGATCGCGTCCGCGCCCGTCCTGGCCGGACCGTCCACCAGCTCACTCAGCCCGTCCGGCACCTTCACGGCCGCGCCCGGCTCGCCCAGCAGCTCCTTCTCGCTGAGCCCGAAGTGCTCGGCGATGGCCGCCCGCAGACCGGGCAGTGCGTTCGCCGTGCCGCCCCAGACCTGCGAGGCGCGCAGCACCGCGAGGACCAGGTTGACCCGGGCCTCGTCGACCGGGCCGCCGCCCAGGATGTGCAGACCGTCGCGGATCTGGACGTCCTTGATCTCGCAGAGGTAGCCGTCGATGTGCATGACGAACGAATCGAAGTCGTCGTCGCCCGGCTGCTCGTGGACATGCAGGTCGTGGTGCAGCTCCGCGGCCTTGACCAGCGTCCAGATCTGCGCCCGCACCGTCGGCGCCTTGGTCGGGTCCAGATCGCTGACCAGCGCGTACTCGTCGAGCAGCTGCTCCAGCTTCGCCAGGTCGCCGTACGTGTCGGCGCGCGCCATCGGCGGGACGAGGTGGTCCACCACCGTGGCGTGGCCGCGGCGCTTGGCCTGGGTGCCCTCGCCCGGGTCGTTGACGATGAACGGGTAGATCAGCGGGAGTTCGCCGAGCACCGCGTCCGGGCCGCAGCCCGCCGAGAGGCCGAGGCCCTTGCCGGGCAGCCACTCCATCGTGCCGTGCTTGCCCATGTGGACGACGGCGTCCGCGCCGAACGTGTTCTCCAGCCAGCGGTACGTCGCCAGGTAGTGGTGCGAGGGCGGCATGTCCGGGTCGTGGTAGATCGCGATCGGGTTCTCGCCGAATCCGCGTGGCGGCTGGATCAGCACCACCACGTTCCCGAACTGGAGCGAGGCGAGGACGATGTCGTCGCCGTCCACGTACAGCGAGCCCGGCGGCTCGCCCCAGTGCTCCAGCATCGAGTCGCGCAGCCCCGGCTCCAGCTTCGCGAACCACTCCCGGTAGTCCGCCAGCGGGACGCGCGCGGGAGCTGCCGCGAGCTGTTCCTCGGTCAGCCATTCCACGTCGTGGCCACCGGCGTTGATGAGGCGGTGGATCAGCTCGTCGCCGTTGTCCGGGTGGCCCTCGACGCCGTAGCCGGCGTCGCGCAACGCGTCCAGGACACGGACGGCCGACGCGGGCGTGTCCAGGCCGACCGCGTTGCCGACGCGGGAGTGCTTGGTGGGGTAGGCGGTGAAGACCAGGGCGAGCTTCTTCTCGGCGTTGGTCTTGTGCTTGAGGACGGCGTGGCGGACGGCGATCCCGGCGACGCGGGCCGCGCGCTCGGGGTCGGCGCGGTACACCGGCACGCCGTCCGGGCCCTGTTCCTTGAAGGAGAACGGCACGGTGATGAGCCGGCCGTCGAACTCCGGGATGGCGACCTGCATCGCCGCGTCCATGGGGGAGAGCGCGGCGTCCGACGCGTCCCAGGCCGCCCGTGAGGACGTCAGGCACAGCCCCTGGAGCACCGGCACGTTCAGATCGGCGAGCGCGCCGATGTCCCAGGCCTCGTCGTCGCCCCCGGCGGAGGCGTCCGACGCCCGGGTTCCGCCGGCCGCGAGGACCGTGGCGACCAGGGCGTCGGCCCGGCCGAGGAGCTCGTACAGGCCCGCGTCGGCCCCGCGGAGCGAACCGCAGTACACGGGCAGGGCGTTGGCGCCGCGCGCCTCGACGGCATCGCACAGCACGTCGACGAACGAGGTGTTGCCGGAGAGATGGTGCGCCCGGTAGAAGAGCACGCCGACGGTCGGGCGGCCCTCGGTGAACGTACGGCTGCCGTGGAGCCCCCACTCGGGCATCTTCTGCGGCTCGGCGAAGCCGTGCCCGGTCAGCAGGACGGTGTCGGAGAGGAAGCGGGCCAGCTCGACGAGGTTGCCCGGGCCGCCCTCCACCAGGTAGCGCAGCGCCTCGGCGACGACCCCGGCCGGTACGGACGACTCGGCCATCAGCTCGGCGTCCGGCACGGTCTCGCCGCCGAGCAGCACGGTGGGGATGCCCGAGGCCTTCAGCGCCGCGAGACCGTCCTCCCAGGCGCGCTTGCCGCCCAGCAGGCGGACCACGGCGACGGAGGAGCCCTCGACCAGGGCGGGCAGTTCGTCGTGGACGTCGATACGGGTCGGGTTGCCGATCCGGTACGGCGCGCCCGAGGCGCGCGCGGCGAGGAGGTCGGTGTCGGCGGTCGACAACAGCAGCACGGTGCTCATGGGGGCGGTCAGTGGCGCGTTCATGCGCGTGCTCCAGGTGCTCCGGGGGCGATGAAGGGAAGTCCTGCCGGTGCGCCCGACTCGATGAGTCGCCACAGCGCATCGGTGTCCGCGTGTTCTTCGATCAGGTCGCCGAGGCGGTCGAGCTGTTCCTCCCGCAGTCCGGCGAAGCAGGTGTCGGGGGCGGGTACGAAACGGCGGCCGGCGGCCTTCGCGATCTCGGTCAGGAAGCGGCGCCGGAAGGCGTCGCTCTCCAGCGAGCCGTGCCAGTGGGTGCCCCACACGGCGCCGGCCCGGCAGCCGTCGAGACGCTGCCCGTGGCTGTCGGTGAGGAACGGTTCGCCGCCGCGCACCTCCGCGACGCCGTGGTGGATCTCGTACCCCTCGACCGGGGCGCCGAGGGCCTCCCCGGCCGGGCGGGCGAGGGTCTTCTCGCGGTCGAAGCGGATGCGTACGGGCAGCAGCCCGAGCCCGTCGACCTGCCCGGCGTGCGACTCCACGTCGTCCTCGATGTGCTCGCCGAGGATCTGGTAGCCGCCGCAGATGCCGAGGACCGGGCGGCCTTCGGCGGCGCGCCGCAGCAGGGCGTCGGCGAGCCCGCGCTCGCGCAGCCAGGCGAGGGCCTTCACCGTGCCGCGG
Source organism: Streptomyces sp. OR43 (assembly GCF_008042275.1). Lineage (GTDB taxonomy): Bacteria > Actinomycetota > Actinomycetes > Streptomycetales > Streptomycetaceae > Streptomyces. The sequence goes on from NZ_RDBK01000008.1 coordinate 227,594, forward strand.
GTGCCGGGCACGACGACGAGGTCGGCGTCGTGGAGTTCCTCGGCGCGGTCCACGAACCGCACGACGACGCCCGGTTCGGCGGCCAGCGCGTCCACATCGGTGAAGTTGGACATCAGCGGCACGGCGCACACGGCGACGCGCAGGATGTCCTCGCCGTGCGGCGGAGCGACGACGGACTCGCGTACGGCGCCGCGCAGCGAGACCCGCAGACCGTCCTCCTCGTCGATGCCGAGGCCGTGGGCGAACGGCAGTACTCCGTACGTCGGCCGTCCCGTCAGGTCGTGCAGCATGTCCAGGCCGGGCTCCAGCAGCGAGACGTCGCCGCGGAACTTGTTGACCAGGTAGCCGGCGATCAGCGCCTGGTCCTCGGCCGAGAGCAGCGCCGTCGTGCCGAAGAACGAGGCGAAGACCCCGCCGCGGTCGATGTCGCCGACGACCACCACCGGGAAGCGCGCCGCCCGTGCGATGCCCATGTTCACGATGTCCGTGCGCCGCAGATTGATCTCGGCCGGACTGCCCGCCCCCTCGCAGATCACCGCGTCATACGTGCCCCGCAGCTGTTCCAGGCAGTCCACGACGGTGGACAGCAGCGACTCCTGCCGGCCGCCGTGGTAGCCGCGTGCGCTCATCTCGCCGACCGGGCGGCCCATCAGGACGACCTGGCTGGAGCGGTCGCTGCCGGGCTTGAGCAGCACCGGGTTCATCAGCGCGGTCGGCTCCACCCGGGCGGCCTGGGCCTGCATGGCCTGGGCGCGGCCGATCTCGGCGCCTTCGCGGGTGACGAAGGAGTTGAGCGACATGTTCTGCGCCTTGAACGGCGCCACCTTCACGCCCCGGCGCACCAGCCAGCGGCAGATGCCCGCCGTGACGACGCTCTTGCCCGCGTCCGATGTGGTCCCGGCGACCAGCAGTCCGCCGCTCATGTCGGTCTCCGTCCTGAGAGTCGGGGTGCCGTGCCGCGGGATCCGGCCGTGCGGGTCCCCGCGATCCTTCGTGCCGCGAACCCCGCGCCCAGCCGGGCCGCCACGCTCACGCCGAGGGCCAGCGCGCTCACCCGGCGCGAGAGCCGTACGGCCCGCTCGATGTCGGCGGGCTCCACCGCGCGGCCGGTCCCGCCGTTGAGCACGGGACGGTGCTCGACCCGGCCGCCGTAGGCGAGCGTCCCGCCGAGCCGTACGCCGAGCGCGCCGGCGAACGAGGCTTCCACGGGGCCCGCGTTGGGGCTCGGGTGCTTCGCCGCGTCGGCCCGCCAGGCGCGGACCGCTCCCCGTGGCCGCCCCCCGGCGGTCACGGCGAGCAGGGCCGTCAGCCGGGCACCCGGCCAGCCCGCGAGGTCGTCGAGGCGGGCCGAGGCCCAGCCGTAACGCCGGTAGCGGGGCGACTTGTGACCGACCATCGCGTCGAGCGTGTTGGCGGCCCGGAACCCGACGAGTCCGGGGACCCCGCCCAGCGCGCCCCACACGAGGGCGCCGACCACGGCGTCCGAGGTGTTTTCGGCGACGGACTCCACGACGGCGCGGGCGATCTGCGGACCGTCCAGGGCCTGCGGGTCGCGGCCGCACAGACGCGGCAGCCGCTCCCGGGCCAGTTCGGTGTCCCCGGCGGCGAGCGCGCCACCGATGGCCCTGGCCTCGCGCCCCAGCGACGTACCGCCGACGACGGACCAGGTGGCGGCGGCGGTCAGGGCGACGGACGCGGCGGGGTGGCGGCGCAGGGCGCGGGAGACCAGCGCGGCGCCCCCGGCGGCGCCTCCGGCGCAGACCAGGGTGTGCAGGGCGCCCCACCCGCGGTGGTCGCGCCACAGACGGCGTTCGACGCCTGCCGCGGCCCGCCCGAAGGCGGCGACCGGGTGCCCCCTGCGGGGATCACCGAGCAGCAGATCGCCGATCAGACCGGCCGTGGCGCCGTACGCGAAGATGCGATCGGCACGCACGGTTCAGCCGGCCGTTGCGCCTCGAAGGACCTCAGGACCTGTTCTGCGTTGCAGAGGAAGGGACGCACGGCAGCCGGGCATGGCGATATGTCCTCACTCAGGGTCCGCGCCCTGGTTCGACGAGACGGCGACGAGAGTCTCCTGGCTTCCGGATCCGCAGCTCCCCCGGCCTTCCAGTCCGCTTGCGTGGACCGTGACTTCCAGTGGTGGGGGACTGCTCCCCGGTGACAGTGGCGGGACCGCGCCGGATTCGCACCGGCTTCCTCTGCTGTCGCCGTAATGGCTCCGGCAGTCCACCACGCTCTGCGAACGCCCGTCAACTTGCCGTTGACCTGCGGCGGCGCAGTGTGCTGAGACGCACATCGGGCCGGACGCACCTSAGGTGCGTCCGGCCCGATGCGGGTGGGACCGGTGGGACTCAGGCGGTGATCAGGCGACGATCAGGTAGATGCCGTAGGCCACGGCCGCGGCGCACAGGCCGAAGCAGACGTACGCGCCGGCGCGGGCCAGCACGAGCGAACCGCCTGCGGGACCGCCCGTCGAGCCGCCCTGTGCGGCCGGTTCGGGCTGCTTGGAGAGGCCGACGATGCCGAGGGTGAAGAGGCCCACCAGCGCGACGGTGGCGACGAGCGAGACGCCGAAGACGGTGCCGAGGGCTGCCCAGTCGATGTTCATGGGGATCTGTCCTTACCGGAGGCTCTTAGACCGTGGCGGGTCGGGCCGGGTCGGTGACCGGCCCGGCGGGGGCCGGGATGGTGGCCGTGAGGTCGTGGGGCTGTGCGGCCGCGGTGGGCGGCGGGCTGACGGCCGCGATGGCCGTGGTGACGACGCCCGCGGGCTCGGCGTCCGCACCGGCCGGGGCGACGTCGTCGTGGCCGACGGGCTTGCGCCGCGACAGCATCCAGATCGCACCGGAGCCGGCGACCAGCAGCGCCGCGACGACCACGACACCCCAGGTCCCCTGCTTGGTGAGCAGCTCCGCGCCCGCGCCGACCAGACCGGCGGCCGGCAGGGTCAGGCCCCAGGCGACGAACATCCGGGTGGCGGTGGACCAGCGGACCACGCCGCCCTTGCGGCCGAGGCCCGCGCCCATGACGGCGCCGGAGCACGACTGGGTCGTGGACAGGGAGAAGCCGAGGTGGGAGGAAGCCAGGATGACGGTCGCCGCGCTGGTCTGGGCGGCGAAGCCCTGCGGCGGCTTCAGTTCGGTCAGGCCGCTGCCCATGGTGCGGATGATCCGCCAGCCGCCCAGATAGGTGCCGAGTGCGATGGCGAGGCCCGCGGAGACGATGACCCAGACCGGCGGGTTGGAGCCGGGGGAGAGGACGCCGCCGGTGACCAGGGCGAGCGTGATGATGCCCATGGTCTTCTGCGCGTCGTTGGTGCCGTGCGCGAGCGACACGAGACCGGCCGAGGCGATCTGGCCGGCCCGGTACCCCTTCGCGGTGGCCTTCTCCTGGGCGCCGCCCGTGACCTTACCGCCGATGCGGTACGTCAGCTTGGTGGCCAGCAGCGCGGCCAGACCGGCGACGACCGGTGCGGCGACCGCGGGGAGCAGCACCTTGGTGACGACGGTGCCGCCGTCGACCGACGACCAGCCCGCCGACATCACCGCGGCGCCGATCAGGCCGCCGAACAGTGCGTGGGAGGAGCTGGACGGCAGGCCGACCAGCCAGGTCAGGAGATTCCACAGGATGGCGCCGACGAGCGCCGCGAAGATGACCTCGGTTCTGAGCCCGTCTTCGTTGATGATCCCGCCGGAGATCGTCTTGGCGACCTCCACCGACAGGAACGCGCCTACGAGGTTGAGAACGGCGGACATGGCCACCGCTGTCTTGGGTTTGAGTGCGCCGGTCGAGATGGTGGTGGCCATCGCGTTGGCGGTGTCGTGGAAACCGTTCGTGAAATCGAACACTAGAGCTGTCACGATCACAATCGCGAGCAGCAGCGTGATGTGTTCCATTTACCCAGGCAATCGTTCGACGTCAGTGGCACGTGGACCGTAGGCAACCTGAGTGAACGGAAGATGAACTGGGCAGGGCGCTGCGGTGACCCCAACCGGAGTGCCGCCGCCCTTTTCGTCCGCCGTGCGACGGCGGGATTCCGGTACGGGCCGGTGTGGGCCCGGAATCCGGCGTCCGGGGAGGCTGTCACGGGAGGGGTGGCAGTGGGCCGCTCATCCGTTGAAAGGATCTTCGTATGAGCGGTGACATGAGGCGTGACGTGAGCGCCGGCATGAGCGGTGAGTGGCGGGATTCGATCGAACGGGCCTGGGACGCGGTCGTCGCCACCGCCCGCCGGACGGCCTCCGAGGGACTGGTCGTGGGCACCTCGGGCAACGTGTCGGCGCGGGTCGGCGAAACCGTCCTGGCCACCCCGAGCGGAGTGCCGTACGAGCGGCTCCGTCCCGAGGACCTGACCGGCGTCGATATGGAAGGTAACCAGGTCCTCGGAACCATGGCCCCCACCAGCGAACTCCCCCTCCATCTCGCGGTGTACCGGAACACCGACGCGGCCGCCGTGGTGCACACCCACGCGGTGCACGCCACGGCCGTCTCCACGCTGGTCGCCGAGGTGCCGTCCGTGCACTACGCCGCGGCGATGCTGGGCGGCCCCGTCCGGGTCGCCGCCTACGCCCGCTACGGAACGGACGAACTGGCCGAAAACATGCTCACGGCCCTGCGCGACCGTACCGGCTGCCTGCTGGGCAACCACGGCACGGTCACCTACGGCGCCTCCCTCGACGAGGCGTACGACCGCACGGCCCAGCTCGAATGGCTGTGCCGCCTCTGGCTCACCGCGAGCTCGGTGCCCGGCCGGACCCCGGCCCTGCTCACGCCGGAGCAGCTGAGCGACGTGGGGGAAGCGCTGAAGGGCTACGGGCAGCCGCGCGGAAACCGGTAGGGGATCCGGACGGCCCCGTCCGCTGGCGGCGGAGGGATCCGGCCGGCGCACCGGACGGCCCCCGTCCGCTGGCAGTGTGGGGCGTGTCCCCGGACACTGAAGCCGTGCGCCCCGCTACAGCAACGGCAGCAGCCGTCACCACGATCCTCGGCGTCGGCGCGGCGGCGGCGGTCGCCGCCGGCCGGTACGCCGGCGACGTCGCCCTCAAGGCGCCGTCCCGACGCCCCCTCCCCGCCGACCGCCGGCTGACCGTGCACGCGACGGCGGCCGGGCAGGTCACCCTCACCCGGTCCTTCACCTCGCTCCGGCCGGGGACCTACGGGCTGGTGGGCGACGACGTCCACGCCGTCGTGGGCCCGGTGATCGACCAGGCCCACGAGGCGGCCGACACCGTCGTCCGCCGGCTGGAACGCGTGAACCACGGCATCCTGCGCCCCGGCGCCGAGGTCCGCATCACGCCGGAGCTCCACAGCGGCGACCCCGCCACCTCCCTCGGCCTCGAATTCCGCGAGGTCGAGATCCCCGGGGAACTCGGTGGCCTGCCCGCCTGGTTCGTACCGGGACCTCGCAACACCTGGGTGATCACCGCACACGGCCTCGGCACCACCCGGGAACACCCGCTGAACGTGACGGCCTTCCTGCACGGGCAGCAGCTGCCCGTGCTCGACCTCGCCTACCGAGGCGACCCCGGAGCCCCCCGCTCCCCGGACGGGCTCGCCCATCTCGGTGAGTCCGAGTGGCGGGACCTGGACGCGGCCATCCGCTTCGCCGTGCGCTACGGCGCCGAGAAGGTCGTCCTGCACGGCTGGTCCACCGGCGCCTCGATGGCCCTGCACGCCTGCGTGAACTCCGCGCTGCGCGACCGGATCTGCGGTCTCGTCCTCGATTCGCCGGTGCTGGACTGGCAGGCCACGCTGCGCGCCCTGGCCGCCGCCCACGGCGTCCCCTCCGCCCTGCTGCCCCTCGCCGTCCGTGCCGCCCAGGGGAAGACCGGACTGCACGGAGCCCGGCTTCTGGACACGTCGCTGCCCGCGACCCTGCACGTGCCGACGCTGATCTTCCACGGGCCCGACGACACCCTGGCCCCCTGGCAGCCGTCCAGGGAGCTCGCCGCCCGCCGCCCGGACCTGATCTCCCTGCACGCGGTGCCCCAGGCTCCGCATGCGGCGATGTGGAACGCCGGCCCGACCCACTACGAAGAGACGCTGCGACGGTTCCTCACGCCCCTGATGTGAGCTGATGCGCCGCTTCGGCCGATTGGTCCCGGCCGGCGCGGGGCGGCCCCGACACCGGTGATCCGGGTTCCGTTTGGGCTTTCGGGCCGTCAGAGGCAAGACTGCTCCCCGTGACGTCCCGTACCCCGCGCGACTCCAGGCTGCGACTTGTCCGCCCGCGACCCCTCGCCACCGCTCGCAAGGCCGTGACCACCCGGCGAGCCGGGCCCGGTCCCAGCCGGAGCGCACCTGGGCCGGGGACAGCGACAGCGCCGCCGCGGCC
>NZ_RDBK01000008.1:234027-277337 GCF_008042275.1 Streptomyces sp. OR43
GCCCTGGTCGCGCTCCTGCTGGACTGGGCCCTGGAAGGTCTTGCCGCCGTTGGCGCGCTCACCCTCGGCGCCGGGACCGCCACCCTGACCCCGCTCGGCAACTGGGCGGTCTGGGTCAAGCTGGAACAGATCTGCGTCGCTGCCCAGAGCCCGGCCGGCAATATCGAGCAGTCCGCAGCCGACATGCTGCTCGGCTGCGCCCGCCTCACGCCCGGACCGGCCCGCGCCGAATACCGGGCCTGGCTGGCCGCCCGGCCCGTCGGCAGCGCCGTCGCCGAACTGCTCGGGGTGGCCCGCGGCGAGGACGCGCTGCTGCGCGGGCTCGCCTTCGAGGCCCTCCGGGTCGTCGGCGCACCGGCCGAGCCCGAGGTGCGCTCCGTCGTCGCCGACCCGTCACTGCGCCCGTACGCACTGCTCTGGCTCGCGGAGTACGACGGAACCGACCCCGAGGACGCCCAGGAGGTCCTCAGCCGCGAGGAGGCCACCTGGCTCTGGGTCGACACCGCGGCGGCCGTCGCCGACCACGGCGAGACGGGACTGCTGGTCCGCCACCTCGACTCGGCCGTACAGGGCAGCGTCCCGGCGCTGCTGGACGAGGTACGGGCCGTGGGCCACCCGCGTACCGTCCAGGTCCTGGTCGCCCTCGCCGCCGCGCACCCCGACCCCGCGCTCGCCAAAGCGGTCCGCAAGGCGGCGTTCCAGGTGCACACGGGCGGTGCCTGACCCGGGGCTCCGCCCACCCCGCGTCTCGACCGTCTCCACCGCCGGAGGGGCTTCACTCTTCCCCCGCCGCCGCACATGTGCCGCGGCGGGGGCAGCGGCCCCGCCGCGGGCGCCGCGGCCCCCTCAGCCCGATCCCGGGGCGTACGTCCCGAAGCTCCACACGTTGCCCTCCGCGTCCCGCGCCATGTAGTCCCGGGAGCCGTAGTCCTGGTCGGTGGGCGGCATGAGGATCTCCACCCCGAACTCCACGGCCCGTGCGTGGTGGGCGTCCACCTCGTCGACCACCACGTAGACGCCGGCCGGCCCCGCCCCCTGCATCGCCTTGGCGAAGACGCCCTCGCGGCCCTTGGAGCCCAGCATCACCCTGCCGTTGCCGCAGGACAGCTCCGCGTGCAACACCGTGCCGTCCTCGCCCTCGTACACCGCCTCCTGGGTGAAGCCGAGGCCCTGCGTCAGCGTCCTGATCGCGGCCTTCGCGTCGTCGTACAGAATCGTCGGATAGATCGTCGGTACGCCTGCCGTCGCCTCTGCCATCGTGCTCATTCCCTTCTCGCGCCGAACCGGGCACCGCACGACCCGGCTGTGATCTGCGTCTCAGTCTTCCACCGGGTGCTGACAACGACCTGCGCAACGCCCGGGCACCGTCGTGCGGGCAGGTCAGCGGAAGGTGTCGCAGGCCTCCATGTCGCCGCTGGTGAAGCCGGTGGTGAACCACTGCTGGCGCTGCGCGGCCGAGCCGTGCGTCCAGGACTCGGGGGTGACGCGCCCCTGGAACCTCTCCTGGATCCGGTCGTCCCCGACCGACGCGGCCGCGTCGAGTCCGTCCCGGATGTCCGCCCGGGTGAGCTCGGTGATCAGCGGCCGGCCGGTCGACTCGTCCGGCGTGGTCGTCGCGTGGTGCGCCCAGACCCCGGCGTAGCAGTCCGCCTGGAGTTCCACCTTCACCGCGTTGCTGTTCTCGCCGGTCCGTCCGTCCTGAGAGCGGGCCAGCGTCCCCATCTGGTTCTGCACATGGTGTCCGTATTCGTGCGCGACGACGTAGGCCTCGGCGAACGGTCCGCCGCTCGACCCGAACGTGGTCCGCAGCTCGTCGAAGAAGCCCAGGTCCAGATAGACCTGCCGGTCGCCGGGGCAGTAGAACGGCCCCACGGCCGAGGTCGCCGACCCGCAGGCCGTGCCGACCCGGTCGGTGAACAGCACCGTGCGGGCGCTGCCGTACGTGGCGTCGCGCCGCTGGAACTCCTGGCCCCAGTAGTCCTGCACGCTGTTGACCACCGCCACCGTCCGGCAGTCGTCCTTGGTGTTGGCGTCCCGGCCGGTCCGGCAGTTCTGCTCGACCTGTGCCGCCGACGAAGCGGTCGCGGTCGTGCCCGAGTCGCCGGAGGACAGCCCGAGCTGATCGGGGCCGACCCCGAAGAGCAGCCCCAGGATCAGCGCGATGACCCCCGCGATCCCACCGCCCACGGTGGCCCTGCCGCCCGGGATGCGGCTGCCGCGCGTGTCCCGGACCTCGGACGTGTCCAGACCGGCGTCGTCGTCGAACTGCATGGCACCACCCTCTGCTCCGCGCGCGGCTGCCACACAGCCATGCGCCGAGTATCAGATAATTCACACCGCAATGCCCGTTTTTGCCTGTGGGGCGGGGCCGACCCGGCGCGCGGGGTGGGCTTTCGGCAACTGCGGCGGGAGCAGGCGGAAAAGTGGTTGGACACCGCCAGTAGACTGGTTCTCATGGCAATTCTCCTTGTGCGTGTGCGTGAGTAACGGCGTCGAGTCGTGAATCGCTAGTCGTTCCTCCGCCGTCCATACCGCTCTGGAGTTTTTCCCCGTGATCACCGCTTCCGGCATCGAGCTGCGCGCCGGCGCCCGCATGCTCATCGAGTCCGCCTCCTTCCGCATCGCCAAGGGCGACCGCATCGGCCTCGTCGGCCGCAACGGGGCGGGCAAGACCACCCTCACCAAGTGCCTCGCGGGCGAGGGCACCCCGGCGGCCGGCACCATCACCCGCTCCGGCGAGGTCGGCTACCTGCCGCAGGACCCGCGCACCGGCGACCTCGACGTGCTCGCCCGCGACCGCATCCTGTCCGCCCGCGGCCTCGACGAGATCCTGCGCAAGATGCGGGAGAACGAGGAGCGGATGGCGAACGGTAAGGGCGCCACCCGCGAGAAGGCGATGAAGAAGTACGAGCGCCTGGAGACGGAGTTCCTCACCAAGGGCGGCTACGCGGCCGAGGCCGAGGCGGCCACCATCGCCGCGGCCCTCAGCCTTCCCGACCGGGTGCTGGGCCAGCCGCTCCACACGCTCTCCGGTGGTCAGCGCCGCCGTGTCGAGCTGGCCCGGATCCTCTTCTCGGACGCCGACACCCTGCTCCTCGACGAGCCGACGAACCACCTCGACGCGGACTCGATCGTCTGGCTGCGCGACTACCTCAAGAGCTACCGCGGCGGCTTCGTCGTCATCTCCCACGATGTCGAGCTGGTCGAGACGGTCGTCAACAAGGTCTTCTACCTCGACGCCAACCGCTCGCAGATCGACGTCTACAACATGGGCTGGAAGCTCTACCAGCAGCAGCGCGAGGCCGACGAGAAGCGCCGCAAGCGCGAGCGGCAGAACGCCGAGAAGAAGGCCGCGACCCTCAACGCCCAGGCCGACAAGATGCGCGCCAAGGCCACCAAGACCGTGGCCGCGCAGAACATGGCCAAGCGCGCCGACCGGCTGCTCTCCGGTCTCGAGGCCGTCCGGGTCTCCGACAAGGTCGCCAAGCTGCGCTTCCCCGACCCCTCGCCGTGCGGCAAGACCCCGCTGATGGCCGAGGGCCTCTCCAAGTCCTACGGGTCGCTGGAGATCTTCACCGACGTCGACCTCGCGATCGACAAGGGCTCCCGGGTCGTCATCCTCGGCCTCAACGGTGCCGGCAAGACCACGCTGCTGCGGCTGCTCGGCGGCGCGGAGAAGCCCGACACCGGCGACGTCATCGAGGGTCACGGGCTCAAGCTCGGCTACTACGCCCAGGAGCACGAGACCCTCGACCCGAACCGCACCGTCCTGGAGAACATGCGCTCGGCGGCACCGGACCTCGACCTGGTCGCGGTCCGCAAGACCCTCGGCTCGTTCCTCTTCTCCGGCGACGACGTGGACAAGCCCGCCGGAGTGCTCTCCGGCGGTGAGAAGACCCGGCTCGCCCTGGCGACCCTGGTCGTCTCCTCCGCCAACGTGCTGCTGCTCGACGAGCCCACCAACAACCTCGACCCGGCCAGCCGCGAGGAGATCCTCGGCGCGCTGCGCACGTACAAGGGTGCCGTCGTCCTCGTCACCCACGACGAGGGCGCCGTCGAGGCGCTCCAGCCCGAGCGCATCATCCTGCTGCCCGACGGCGTCGAGGACCTGTGGGGTGCGGACTACCGGGACCTGGTCTCGCTGGCCTGACCCGGTCCGGGCGCGAGCCGGGGCCCGTCCCGGCCGCCGATCACACGCGCGGCGGCCGTTTTCCGGCCGTCGCGGCCCGCTGATCCACTTGTCCTGGATCATTCGGCCTATGCGTGATCCATCATCTGTGTGAGGACGTCTCGTACCCCGGCGCGGCACCCGGCAGTCAGCTGCCGGATGCACGCATGAGGGGCTCCGGGCCCTGTGCGGCCCTGACCTGGCCGTTCCTCCGGCGCGGTTGCCCCGCCGGCTCCACAGCCTCGCGGAATCCTGGATTCCGCTCGTGTCGTCGCCCTCCCGGGGCGCCGATCCGCTTGCACGGACCTTGCCGAATGGGTGGCCAGGACGGCCCCGAGGGGTGATCATGAGAGTCCAGAGCGCACTTCCCATGAGGAGGCACGGGTGGCCGAGACTCTGAAGAAGGGCAGCCGGGTAACCGGCGCCGCGCGCGACAAGCTCGCGGCAGACCTGAAGAAGAAGTACGACTCCGGTGCGAGCATCCGGGCGTTGGCCGAGGAAACCGGCCGCTCCTACGGATTCGTCCACCGGATGCTCAGCGAGTCCGGAGTGACGCTGCGGGGACGTGGCGGAGCGACACGAGGCAAGAAGGCCGCGGCGGCCTGACGGCCGTCCACGGATCGGGGCAGGTCGCAGGACCTGTCCCGGGGCTCACCGGTTTCGGTGGTGGCCACCCGGTCGATCGTGCGGTCGACCGGGTGGTTACTGTTCAGTCACTTAGCTCTGTGCTGACTGCACCCGATCCGGAGGCGCTCCATGACCTCGCTCGACACTGTGCTCGACAAGGACGGCGTACGACTCACCGTCGACGACGCGGTCGCCACGGTGACCCTCACCAATCCGGCCAAGCGCAACGCTCAGTCCCCCGCTCTGTGGCGGGCGTTGACAGAGGCCGGACGGGCTCTGCCCGGCAGTGTGCGGGTCGTCGTGCTGCGCGCCGAAGGTGTGTCCTTCTCCGCCGGACTCGACCGCCAGGCGTTCACCCCCGAGGGCTTCGACGGCGAGCCGTCGTTCCTCGACATGGGACGCGGCCCGGAGGCCGAGCTCGACGCGGTCATCGCCGAGTACCAGGAGGCGTTCACCTGGTGGCGCCGCAACGACATCGTGTCGATCGCGGCCGTCCAGGGGCACGCCATCGGCGCCGGCTTCCAGCTCGCCCTCGCCTGCGATCTCCGGATCGTCGCCGAGGACGTGCAGTTCGCCATGCGCGAGACCAGCCTCGGACTGGTCCCCGACCTCACCGGCACGCACCCCCTGGTGCACCTGGTGGGGTACGCGCGCGCGCTCGAAATCTGCGCCACCGGCCGCTTCGTGCACGCCGCCGAGGCCGAACGCACCGGCCTGGCCAACCTCGTGGTGCCCGCAGCGGAGCTCGAAGGAGCCGCCCGCGATCTGGCCGGCGCCCTGATCGCCGCCCCGCGCGACGCCGTCATCGAGACCAAGGCCCTGATCGGCGGCGCCGTCTCCCGTACGTACGAGGAGCAGCGTGCCGCCGAGCGTGCCGCGCAGGGCCGTCGGCTCCGCGACCTCTCGGGCGCGTCCGACTGAGAACGTCCGGCAGCGGGCCCGGGTGCGTCACCCCGGGCCCGCCACCGTGGCGCCTCCCGGTGGGACCTGTCCCTCCGTCACCGCCGTGACCAGCACCGCGACCGGCGGATTCCCGTCCACTGCCTGGGTCACGGCCGCCCGCACCGAGCGGGCCACGTCCAGCGCCCGGTGGCCGCCGTCCGTCGCGAGCTCGACCCGGACGTGGTCCGGGCCCGTGTGCACGGACGCGCCGAGCACCCGCGTCAGCGTCGCGACCCCCGTCACTCCAGCGGCGGCACGGCCCGCCACGTCCTCCGGGTCCGTCGGGAACACCTCGGCCGGGGGCGGTTCGACCCGGTCCGGTTCGGTCTCCAGCAATGCCGCCACCTGCACATCCACCTCGTCGACCACCAGCCCGAGCCGCCGGGCGGCAGCCGTCAGCAGAGCGGAGCGCAGCGCCGCGGCAGCGGCCGGAATCGGCAGCTGCGCCGTCGCCGCCACGGTGGCCTCGATGCGCAGCGGCCCTGGTGGCAGAGCGCTCGGCGGCGGTGGCACCTGCGGAGCGGGCGCCGCCTCGGCATCGGCCACGTCGATGCGCAGCTCCAGAAGCACCGGCCCCGAACCGCCCACCGCCCGGCGCAGCACGGCCGCCGCCGCCCGTTCCGAGATCCAGGCCCCGTCCGCCGGGCCGCCCAGCGGGAGAAGCCGGCCCAGACCGAGCCGCTGCCGAACCGCGGCCGTCCATCCTTGAGCCCTGCGCGAGCTGTCAGCCGTCGTCATGGCCCCAGCCTGCCGCATCCACGGCGCGAGACCGGGCAACCGCACTTAATCTGGGCAAGGAAGTCCAATCTGCCCCGAAGGGAAGAACGGCGATGACCGAGACCCCACAGCGGAACCGCCCCGAGAACCCCGACAAGGACTCGGCCGGTGGCGACAGCAGGAGCAACTCGCTGACCAGGCGCGGCGGGGGAGACCCCGCCACCCGCGGCCGTACGACGATCGCCGACGGCGTCGTCGAGAAGATCGCCGGAATGGCGGCACGCGACGTGGTCGGTGTGCACGCGATGGGCAGTGGACTCTCGCGGACCTTCGGCGCGGTGCGCGACCGCGTCCCCGGCGGTTCCAAGTCGGTCACCCGCGGCGTGAAGGCCGAGGTCGGCGAGTCCCAGACGGCGCTCGACCTGGAGATCGTCGTCGACTACGGCGTGTCGATCAGCGAAGTCGCCCGCGATGTGAGGGAGAACGTTGTCGCGGCGGTCGAGCGGATGACGGGCCTCGAAGTCATCGAGGTCAACATCGCGGTGAGCGATGTGAAGCTGCCCGACGAGGACGACGACGAGGACCAGTCCGAGCCACGTGTCCAGTAGTCCTCCGTCAAAGGCAGTTGAGGAGCGCAGATGAGCATGGCTGTGGTCGGCATGGTGGCCGGCATGGCGCTCGGGTTCGCCGGGTACTTCGGCGGATTCGGAGCCTTTCTGCTGGTGGCCGCCCTGGGGGCGATCGGCTTCATCGCCGGTCGCTTCCTCGACGGTGACCTGGAGCCGGGCGACTTCTTCCGGAGTCGCGATCGCGGCGACCGACGGCGGTGACGGCGTTGTCGGGGGCGGGCGGCCGGGTCGCCGCCGCGGAGCGGGGAGAGACCCGGATCGCCGACCGGGTCGTCGCGAAGATCGCCGCGCAGGCGGCGAAGGAGGCGGTCGACGAGCCCGCCAAGGACGCCGCGTCGCCGCGGGCCACGGTCACGGTGCACCGTGACACCGCCCGCGTACGGGTGAGTCTGGAGCTCGGATATCCCAGCGACATCGGGCGCCAGTGCGGTGCCGTGCGTCGTCGGGTCGCCGAGCGGGTAGAGGCGTTGGCAGGGATGGAGGTGCCCGAAGTGGCCGTACAGGTCGAGCGCCTGCATCCCTCAGGAGCGAGCCTCGCGGCGCAGGGGAGGATCCGATGACCGAGCCCCGTAACCCGGACCCGGAGAACGGCGCGGAGCACACCGTGGAACACGGGAACGTGCTCGCGCTCGACCAGTCGGCGTCGTCCGCGGCCTACGACCCGGTCCCGGACAAGGAACGGAGCGAGGGCGGAGCGGGCCGCTTCTGGTCCGCCCGCCGCATCCCCGCGGGCATCACCGCCCTCGTGGTCCTGGGCGCCGCCGGACTGCTCCTCTACGACGTCGCGGCGGTCCGCGCCGACCACCCGGCGATGCAGTGGCGCCGCTCGCTGGCCGACGAACTGGCGGAGCGCCGGCTGGACGACGTCTGGGTGCTCACGGGCGCCTCGGTCGCGGTGGCCGTCGGCCTGTGGCTGCTCGTCCTCGCACTCACGCCCGGACTGCGCGATCTGCTGCCGATGCGCCGCGAACGCCCGGACGTACGGGCGGCCCTCGACCGGACCGCGGCGGCCATGGTCCTGCGCGACCGGGCCGTGGAGGTCTCCGGTGTGCAGTCGGTCCGGGTCCGGATGGGCCGCCGCAAGGTGGGCGTACGGGCCGTCGCGCACTTCCGTGAACTCGACGACGTACGGGCCGATCTGGACACCGTGCTCTCCACCGGCATCAGGGAACTCGGACTGGCCAGGCAGCCGAGCCTGTCCGTCCATGTCCGCCGTCCGGCGAAGAAGGGGTGAGCCGAGTGATCCGGACCGTCAACCGGGTACTGCTGGGCCTGGCCGGACTGGTACTGGTCTGCGTCGGCGGCGGGGTGCTGGCCGCGGCGCTCGGCCTCTCCGTGCCGTCCTGGTGGCCGTGGTACGGCAAGCGCGACGTCCTCCTCAGTGACGCGGACCGGGACCGCTGGCGCTCCGAGGGCTGGTGGTGGCCGGTCGTGATCGCCGTCCTCGCGGTCCTGGTGGTCCTTGCCCTGTGGTGGCTGCTTGCCCAGCTGCGCCGGGCCCGCCTCGCCGAGGTACTCGTGGACAGCGGCGACGGCGAGGGCGCGCTGCTGCGCGGCCGCGCCCTGGAGGGCGTGCTCGCACAGGAGGCGGGCGCCCTGGACGGGGTGGCCCGCACCCAGGTCGTCCTGACCGGCAGGCGCAGCGAGCCGCAGGCCAGGATCCGGCTCCTCATGGAACCGCACGCCGCTCCGGACGAGGCGCTGGGCCGGCTCACCGACGAGGCGCTGGCCCATGCCCGGGACTCCGCCGGGCTGGCGAAGCTGCCGGCCGAGGTGCGGCTCAAGGCGGTCAAGCACCGGGCCGAGCGCGTGAACTGACGGCCGTTACGCCACGCGCTGGGGCCGGACGGCGGAACTCGTCCGGCCCCGGCGCGTGGCGCGTACGGCTTCCCTGCGCGTTCGGTCTCCCGGCGCGTTGCGCGTACGGGGCTGCCCGCGAGTACGCGCGTACGGCCGCCCCGCGCGTTCGGTGTCTTGCTCCTCAGCGTTTCCGCGTCCGGCCCCTCAGCGCTTCCGCCCCAGCGCTTCCGCCTCAACGCTTCCGCTTCCGGGAGCGGCTCAGAAGCCGCGCCGGGCCCCGCCGTCGACCGGCACCATGATGCCCGTCAGATACGAGGCGGCAGGCGAGAGCAGGAAGGCCGCGGTCCGGCCGAACTCATCCGGGGTGCCGTAGCGGCGCAGCGGGATGGCCGCCTCGTTGGCGGCGCGCGAGGCCGCGGCGTTGCCGGACAGCGCGTCCAGTTCACGGACCCGGTCCGTGTCGATGCGGGCCGGCAGCACGCCCACCACGCGGATGCCCCGCGGCCCGAGCTCGTCGGCCAGCGACTTCGCGAAGCCGGCCAGGCCGGGACGCAGTCCGTTGGAGATGGTCAGTCCGGCGATCGGCTCGTGGACGGAGCCGGAGAGCACGAAGCCGATGACCCCGCCCTCGCCGAGCGCCGCTGCCGCCGTCCGGGCCAGGCGCACCGCGCCCAGGAACACCGATTCGAACGCCGACTGCCACTGTGCGTCGGTGTTGTCCGCGGCGGAGCCCGGCGCGGGGCCGCCGACGCTGATGAGGATGCCGTCGAGCCGGCCGAACCCCTCCTGCGCGGACTCCACCAGCCGCTGTGCGACGTCCGGGTCGGCGTTGTCGGCCGCGAGCCCGACGGCGTCGGGGCCCAGCTCGTCGGCGGCCTCCCGGACGCTCTTCTCGTCGCGGCCGGTGATGATCACTTTCGCGCCGTCGGCGACCAGGGCGCGCGCCGTGGCGTTGCCCAGCCCCCGGGTCGCTCCGGTGACGACGTACACACGGTCCTTCAGTCCAAGATCCATGGTCCTATCCTGCCTCCTGCCCCTGTGCCGCGTCCTCGGCGGCCCGGCCTTCGGCCAGTGCCACCGCCGTGCCGACCAGCCCGATGTGGCTGAAGGCCTGCGGGAAGTTGCCGAGCTGGCGCATGGCCACGGTGTCGTACTCCTCGGCGAGCAGCCCCACGTCGTTGCGGAGCGCCAGCAGCCGTTCGAAGAGTTCGGTGGCCTCGTCGGTGCGTCCGGTCATCCGCAACGCGTCCGCCAGCCAGAACGAGCAGGCGAGGAACGCGCCCTCGCCGCCCGGGAGTCCGTCGACCGCGGTGCTGTCCGTGCTGTAGCGGCGGACCAGCCCGTCGCTGCCCAATTCGTCACGGACGGCGTCCACCGTGCCGATGACGCGCGGGTCGTCCGGCGGCAGGAACCCGGTCCGGGCGATCAGCAGCGTCGCGGCGTCCAGCTCCCGCGACCCGTACGACTGGGTGAAGGTGTTGCGCTCCGGGTCGTAGCCCTTCTCGCACACCTCACGGTGCACGGCGTCCCGCATCGCCCGCCAGCGGTCCGCGTCGCCGGACAGCGAGGGATCTTCCTCCAGGCTGCGTACCGCGCGGTCGGCCGCCACCCAGGCCATGACCTTGGAGTGCACGAAGTGGCGGCGCCGGCCGCGGATCTCCCAGAGTCCCTCGTCCGGCTCGCGCCAGGTGGACTCCAGGAAGCCGAGCAGGCTGAGCTGGAGGCTCCAGGCGTGCGGCGCGTCGTCCAGGCCCGCGGCCCGGGCCAGCCGGAGGGAGTCGATGACCTCTCCGTACACGTCGAGCTGGCGCTGGCGCACGGCGGCGTTGCCGATCCGGACCGGGGCGGAGTTCTCGTAACCGCGCAGCCACGGCAGTTCCGCCTCGGGCAGCCGGCGCTCGCCCGCGAGCCCGTACATGATCTGCAGGTCGGCAGGGTCCCCGGCGACGGCGCGCAGCAGCCAGTCCCGCCACGCGGCGGCTTCCTCCAGATAGCCGGCCGAGGTCAGCGCGCCGAGGGTGAGCGTGGAGTCCCGAAGCCAGCAGAAGCGGTAGTCCCAGTTCCGTACGCCGCCGAGGTCCTCCGGGAGCGAGGTGGTCGGGGCCGCCACGATGCCGCCGGTCGGGCCGAAGGTGAGCGCCTTCAGGGTGATCAGCGAGCGGATCACGGCTTCCCGGTAGGGCCCCTCGTACGTGCACCGGGCGGACCACTCGGCCCAGTCGGACAGGGTGTTCTCCAGCGCCTCGTACGGGTCGACGAGATCGGGGCGCGGCGAGTGCGAGGGATGCCAGGTCAGCACGAAGGCCACCTGTTCGCCCGCGGAGACGCTGAACGAGGAACACGTGGAGAACTGCTGGCCCCAGGTCTTGACGGGTGGTTCGCTGCGCAGCCAGGCGGAGTCGGGCCCCGCGACCGCCACCCGCTGGCCCTCCGCGCGGCGCATCCACGGTACGACGGAGCCGAAGTCGAAGCGCAGCCGGATCACCGAGGCCATGTCGACGGTGCCGCTGACGCCCTCGATGATCCGCATCACATCGGGCTCGTGGTCGCGCTGCGGCATGAAGTCGATGACCTTGACGGTGCCGGTGCGGGTCTCCCAGAACGTCTCCAGGACGAGGGAGTCACCGCGGTAGGCGCGGCTCGTGCAGGTGTCCGCGCCCTTCGGGGCGATGCGCCAGTGGCCGTTCTCCTCGTCACCGAGCAGCGCGGCGAAGCAGGCGCCCGAGTCGAAGCGGGGCAGACACAGCCAGTCGACAGAACCGTTCCTGCCGACCAGGGCGGCTGTCTGGAGATCGCCGATGAGGGCGTAGTCCTCGATGCGTGGGGTCACGTTCTGGCGTGTTCCCGAACCTGGCGCCCGCTAAGCAGCCACGGGGTCAGGAGAGGCGGGTGTCACCCCCGCGGACGCCGTCCCCGACGCGCCGTCAGGCCTTCGCGGGCTCGGGCTCCGCCGCATCCGCCTGTTCGGCGGCCTCGGCCGCCGCCGCGAGCCGGTCGCGCTTCTCCCGGCGGGCCAGCACCACATAGCCGACCGGGACACCGGCGGCGAACAGCCACCACTGCACGGCGTACGCCATGTGCGGGCCGATGGAGCTGTCGTCGGGAGCCTCGATCAGTTCGGGGGAGTCGCCCTTCGGCTCCGGCCCGGTCTGCTCGATGTAGCCGCCGAGCACCGGCCGGGAGAGCAGTTTCGCCTGCTGGGCGCTGTTGATCAGCATCACCTGGCGGTCCGGCAGGTCCGAGATGTCCTTGATGCCGCTGGCGCCCGTCGTCTCGTCGGCCTTGAGCCGCCCGGTGACGGTCACCTCTCCCTTGGGCACGGCCGGTACGTCGGGGAAGGCGTGCTGGTCGGCGGCGGACGGGACCCAGCCGCGGTTGATCATGACCGTGCCGCCGCCCTTGAGGTCGAACGGGATCAGCACATGGACGCCGATGGAGCCGTCGATGGCGGTGCGGCGCCGGACGACGACCTCGTGCTTCTCGTCGTACGTCCCGGTGGCCGTCACCGCACGCCAGTAGTCCGCGCGCGGAACGACATGACCGGGTGACGTGAGTCCCGCGACCGGCACGGGCTTCGCCTTGAGGTTCCGCGTGATCAGGGCGTTCTGCGCGACCTTGTGCTCATGCCGGTGCAGCTGCCAGAAGCCCAGTTCGACCATCGTCGGAATCAGGACGAGGGCGATGAGGGCGAGAATCAGCCACTGCCGGGTCAACAGGAAGCGGTACACCCCATGACGGTACAACTGCGTCATGGGGTGCATCGCGGAGGGGGTGGGGGGCGGGAGCCCGGCATGATCCAAACGAAGGGCCGCAGGCGCTCAGACCTTGTCGATGATGCCCACCTTCCCCTCCGCGCGGGCGCAGTGGCCGCCGCAGAACCAGTGCCCGTCGACCTCGACACCCTGGCCGATGACCTGGACCCGGCAGTGTTCACAGATGGGCGCCATGCGGTGAATGGCGCAGGAGAAGCAGTCGAAGACATGCACCGCGCCCTGCGCGTGCACCTCGAAGGACATCCCGTAGTCGTTTCCGCATACCTCGCAACGTGCCATGCGCCACAGGGTGGGACGCCGGGGCTGCGGCGGGCGAGCCGTGGGCGGGCGAGTCGCCCCCGGTTCACTCCGATGACGGCGTCGGCGCCGGCACCTTGGTGGACGCGGCCACGTCCCGCAGGAGATGGGTGAAGGCGCTCTCGTCGACGATCGGCGTACCGAACGACTTCGCCTTCACGGTCTTCGAGGTCGCCGCGTCCGGGTCGTTGGTGACCAGCAGGCTCGTCAGCCGGGAGACGCTCGTCGCCACATGCAGCCCGGCCTCCACGGCCCGGTCCTCCAGCAGCTCGCGGTCGACCGAGGTGTCGCCGGAGAACGCCACCCGCATGCCCTGCATGAGAGGTTTCTCCTTTTCGTACCTTCCCGGGTTCGGATACGGGCAGGCCGGGCGCTTGCGCGAGGGCCGCCAGCTGTTCTGTGCCCCGTACGAGGACTGGTAGCCGATCCGGGGGGTGACCGGGGAGTCCGACCACTCGGTCAGCGGCCGGCACTCCAGCAGCGGCAGCCGCACGCCGTCCCGCGCCGCCGCGTGCAGGCTGGGGCGGAACGCCTCGGCGAGCACCCGCGCGTCGTCCAGCGCGTGGTGCGCGCGTTCCTGCACCACGCCGAAGTGCGCGGCCAGCGACTCCAGCTTGTGGTTGGGCAGCGGCAGCCGCAGCTCCTTGGAGAGCGCGATGGTGCACAGCCGCTGCTGCACGGGGGCGATCACCGCGGCCCGTGCGTACTCCCGGGCCAGCATCGACCAGTCGAAGGCGGCGTTGTGCGCGACGAGCACGCGGTCGGCGAGCCGCTCGGAGAGCTGCGCGGCCACCTCGGGGAAGAGCGGGGCGCCTTCCAGGACATCGCTCGTCAGCCCGTGGATCCAGACCGGGCCGGGATCACGCTCCGGGTTGACGAGGCTGTACCAGTGGTCCTCGACGTTGCCCCGTGCGTCGAGGCGGTAGACGGCGGCGGAGATGATCCGGTCGTCCCGTGCGAGGCCGGTGGTCTCCACGTCGACGACCGCGTACCCCTGCGGGTAGGCGGTCGGCCACGGTGCTGCGGTCTGGCGGTCGTCGAGCATGGTCACAGAGAATACGGGCCGACACCGACAGTCCCCTATTCGGCCGTCACCCCCGAGGGCCTGCCGCCGATGAGCAACCCGTCCACCAGAGCCCGCAGGGACGTGACGAACAGCCGTTCCTGGTCGGCCGGCCGGGCCAGTGCCCGGGCCAGTGCCGGGTCGCCGTCCTCCGTCGACGCGCTCCACAGATCGCCCTCGGCGGGCGACTGCACGGGCGACCGTTCCCGGTTGCGCTCGACGAGCAGGAAGCCGACGGTGTGGAACTGCACCGCCCGTACCGCGGCCGCCGCCCGGGCGCCGCGCAGCCCGGCGGCATGTACCTCATGGGCGAGCGCCCGCTGGGCCGGCAGGAACATGCGTTCCGTCAGTCCCCGTTCGTGGACCATCGCGATCAGATGCGGCCGGGCCCGCAGCTCGCGGCGCAGCCCCCGGGCCACGGAGACGATCCTGGTCGCCGGGGTGCGGCCGGTGGGACGCAGGGTGCCCATCTCCTGGACGGTGCGCTCGACCAGGGCGTCCAGCAGCGACTCGCGGTTGCCGACGTGCCAGTAGATCGACGTGACGGCGGTGCCCAGTTCGGCGGCCAGTCTGCGCATGGTGAGGGCCGGCGGACCGTGCTGCCGTACGAGTCCCGCAGCGGCCGCGAGGACCTCCTCACGGGTCAGCGACGATCGAGCCACAGCTCCTCCGGTCTCCAGAACTCCGTTACACGCACGGCTATTTACCCTTCACGGGCTCCGGTGTAACTGTGTTACAGAACCCGGCGCGGACAACCGAGAAGGGTGGCACCGCATGGCACGTGTACGGTACGGCGCGCGCACCGAGGCCGAGATCGCCCAGGCCCGCGAGGCCCGCTCCCGGCTTCCCGACATCTGGTCCACCGGCGTCGCCGCCGTCTGGGAGAGCGACCCGGACGCGGTGGCCGCCGTCCTCCCACCGCCCCTGAAACCCTCGGCCCGCCCGCTCGTCCGGGCGAACATCAGCAAGGTCGATCTGCCCGGCTACCCGCTGGGCGCGGGCTCCGTCGCCGTCGCCGCCGTCCACGACGGGCACGAGGGCTGGTACCCGCTGGTCATGCCGATGACCCACGAACGGGCCCTGACCGGCGGCCGCGAGGTGTTCGGCGAGCCGAAGAAGCTCGGCGAGGTGAGCGTGGAGCGCGAAGGACTCGTCGTGCACGCCTCGCTCGCCCGCCACGGCATCGCCTTCGTCGAGATCCGCGGCGCGGTCGGCGAACCGCTCCCGCTGCCCGCACCGGCCACCAAGCTCGACTTCTACTTCAAGTTCCTGCCCGCGGTGGACGGCGAGGGCTTCGACGCCGACCCCGTCCTGATCCACTGCACCCGCCACGAGAAGGTCCGCCGGCTGGAGCGGATCACCGGCGACGTGGTGCTGCGCGAGTCCATGTACGACCCGGTCGCCGACCTCCCCGTCCTGCGCGTCCTCGACATCACCATCGGCGAGAAGACCAGCGACCAGCAGGGCCGGGCCGTCGAACGGGTGAGCGCCGACGCGCTCCTGCCGTACATCCACCAGCGCTACGACGACCCGCAGCAGATCCACGACGGCCCGCCGCAGGGGAGTGTCCGATGAGGCTTCAGGAGGGTCAGGTCGCCGTCGTCACCGGCGCCGCGAGCGGCATCGGACTCGCGATGGCCCGGAGGTTCGCAGCCGAGGGACTGAAGGTCGTCCTCGCCGACGTGGAGGAGGGCGCGCTCGACAAGGCGGCCGGTGAACTGCGCGCGGAGGGCGCACAGGTGCTGGCCCGGCGCGTCGACGTCAGCGAGCGCGACTCCGTACAGGAACTGGCCGGGGCCGCGTACGACACCTTCGGCGCCGTGCACGTGCTGTGCAACAACGCCGGGGTCGGCTCCGGAGCCGAGGGCCGCATGTGGGAGCACGAGCCCAACGACTGGAAATGGGCCTTCGCCGTCAACGTGTGGGGCGTCTTCCACGGCATCCAGGCCTTCCTGCCGCGCATGCTCGCGGACGGCGGCCCCGGCCACGTCGTCAACACCTCGTCCGGAGACGGCGGGATCGCCCCGCTGCCCACCGCGTCCGTGTACGCCGTCACCAAGTCCGCCGTCGTCACGATGACGGAGTCGCTGTACGCGCACCTGAAGGCGGAGGACGCGGCGGTCGGCGCCTCGGTCCTCTTCCCCGGCCCGCACATGCTGCGCACCGGACTGTGGGAGTCGCACCGCAACCGGCCCGAACGGTACGCCAAGGAACGCCCGCGCAGGACTCCCTACCGCAGCCTCGACCAGTGGGAGAAGGCCATGAAGGCGGGCGGCCACGAGGTGGAGTTCACGCCCGTGGAGGACGTGGCCGCCACCGTCGTGGACGGGATCCGTGCCGACCGCTTCTGGATGCTGCCCGACAGCGAGCACAGCGACCGGCAGATCCGCGCCAGGTCGCAGTCGATGCTGGAGCGGTCCAACCCGTCCTACCTGGAGAACTTCATACTCGACTGAGGGGACAGGACCCAGCGATGACCGACGACGACCCGTACCTGATCATCTCCTCCGACTGCCACGCCGGACTTCCCACCGAGGAGTACCGGCCCTACCTGGACAGCCGCTTCCACCGCGAGTTCGACGACTTCCTGGCCGGCCGTGACCGCCGCCGCGAGGAGATGACCCGCCTCGGCGTACGCAACGAGGCCTTCGCCGACAAGTGGTTCCACGACAACGAGGAAGGGCTCAGGGGCGGCTGGGACGCGGCGCAGCGCCTCAAGGAGCTCGACGGCGACGGCGTGGCGGCCGAGGTCGTCTTCCCCGACGCGGACGCCGTGGACAGCCGCACCGCGGCCCCCTTCGGGGTCGGCCTCGGCCTGTCCGGGGACCAGGACCCCGAACTGGGCATGGCCGGGGCGCAGGCCCACAACCGCTGGCTCGCCGAGTTCGTCTCACAGCACCCCGAACGCCACTGCGGTGTCGCCCTGCTGCCCGTCACCGGTGAGACCGACCGGGTCGTCGCCGAGATCCACCGGGCGAAGGAGTCGGGCCTCGGCGCCCTGATGATCCCCTCGATGTGGGTGGACAAGGCGCCGTACCACGACCGCCGTTACGACCCCGTGTGGGCGGCCGCCGCCGAGACCGGGATGCCGGTCGTCACCCACTCCGGCGCGGCCCCGCGCCACGAGTACGGCGACCACCTCGGGATCTACGTCTCCGAGGTCACCTGGTGGCCGTCCCGCCCGCTCTGGTTCCTCCTCTGGTCGGGCGCCTTCGAACGGCATCCCGGGCTGAAGTTCGGCGTCGCCGAGTCCGGCTGCTGGTGGCTGCCGAACCTCCTGTGGTTCATGGACCGGCTCTACCTCGGCGCCCACGGCGGCAAGAAGCTCTCCCCGTTCGCCGAACTGAAGCGTCCACCGCACGAGTACCTCGACCGGCAGGTGTTCGTCTGCGCCACCAACACCAAGCGCCGCGAGCTCGCCCAGCGGTACGAGATCGGTGTCGGCAACATCCTGTGGGGCAGCGACTTCCCGCACCCCGAGGGCACCTGGCCGAACACCGCGAACTGGCTGCGCAACACCTTCCACGACATCCCCGTCGCCGAGACCCGCGTGATGCTGGGCCTCGCGGCCGCCGAGGTGTTCGGCTTCGACACGGCCGAGCTCGCCCCCATCGCCGCACGCATCGGTCCGACCCCCGCCGACCTGGGCCAGAGCGCCGACCAGGCCCCGGTCGAGGCGTCCTGGGCCCGCTCGCGCGAGGTAGGCCGCCACTGGCTGACCGACCACGACTTCCCTGTCCTGGGGGCGTCATGACGGACCGCTACACCGTCATCTCCGCGGACTGCCACGCCGGCGCCGACCTCCTCGACTACAAGCCGTACCTGGAGTCGAAGCACCACGACGACTTCGACGCCTGGGCGGCGGCCTACGTCAACCCGTACGAGGACCTCGTCGCCGACACCGCCGACCGCAACTGGAACTCCGACCGCCGCCTCGCCGAACTGGAGGCCGACGGCATCGTCGCCGAGGTCGTCTTCCCCAACACCATCCCGCCCTTCTTCCCCTCCGCCTCCCTGATGGCGCCCGCGCCCTCCCGGCAGGAGTACGAACAGCGCTGGGCGGGCCTCCGCGCCCACAACCGCTGGCTCGCCGACTTCTGCGCCGCCGCACCCGGCCGGCGCGCGGGCGTCGCCCAGATCCTCCTCAACGACCCGGCCGAGGCGGCGCGCGAGGTCCGGCGGACCAAGGAGGCGGGCCTCACCGGCGGCATCCTGCTGCCCGGCACCCCGCCCGGCTCCGGCCTCCCGGAGCTGTACTCCGCTTCGTACGACCCGCTCTGGGCGGTCTGCGCGGAGCTGGACGTCCCCGTCAACCACCACGGCGGCTCCGCCTCCCCGCCGCTCGGCGAGGAGCCGGCCGCGCGCGCGGTGTTCATGGTGGAAACCACGTGGTTCTCGCACCGGGCGCTGTGGCACCTGATCTTCGGCGGTGCCTTCCGCCGCCACCCCGCCCTGAAACTGGTCCTCACCGAACAGGGCTCCGGCTGGATCCCGGGCATCGTGGAGATGCTCGACTACTACCACGGCCGGCTGGTCGCGGCGGCGACCCGCGCGGCCACCGCCGAGTCCAAGTTCGGTGCCGGACTCGCCGCTTCCATGGGCGCGCCTCCCAGCGAGGTCTGGCGTGACAACTGCTTCGTCGGCGCCAGCTTCATGCGCCCGCACGAGGTGCCGCTGCGCGACCGGATCGGCCTCGACAAGATCATGTGGGGCAGCGACTACCCGCACGACGAGGGCACCGCCCCGTACTCACGGGAGGGCCTGCGGATCGCGTACGCGGGACTGCCGCCCGCGGAGATCGCCGCCATGACCGGGGGCAACGCGGCCCGCGTCTACGGGTTCGACCTGCCCGCGCTGGACAGGATCGCCGCGACCGTCGGCCCGACGGTCGCGGAGATCGCCGAACCGCTGAAGGAGGTCCCGGCGGACGCGACCAGCCCCGCCTTCGCGCCGGGCGGGTCGGTACGCGTCTGGTGACACCGCGGGGTGAGACCATCCCCGGATGACGGATACCCCGGCACACGACGAACCGCACGGCACCGGCCTCGGCGCGCGGCTGAACTGGCTGCGTGCCGCGGTCCTCGGGGCCAACGACGGTGTGGTCTCCACCGCGGGCCTCGTCGTGGGCGTTGCCGGGGCAACCGGCGACCGCGGCACGCTGCTGACGGCGGGCCTGGCCGGGCTGCTGGCCGGGTCCATGTCGATGGCGGCGGGCGAGTACGTCTCGGTCTCCACCCAGCGCGATTCGGAGAAGGCCGCGCTGGCGACGGAGAGGCGCGAGCTCCAGGAGGCCCCCGAGGCGGAACTCATCGAACTCACCGGTCTGTTGCAGGGCAAGGGCCTGAGCCACGAAGTGGCTCGCGAGGCCGCCGTCCAGCTCACCGCACGCGACGCGCTGCGCGCCCACGCCGAGGTCGAGCTGGGCATCGACCCGGACGGCCTGACGAACCCCTGGCACGCGGCAGGCGCCAGCTTCCTCGCGTTCACGGTGGGCGCGCTGCTGCCCCTGCTGGCGATCGTGCTGCCTCCCGCGTCGGCGCGCCTTCTGGTGACGGTGCTGTCGGTCCTCGCCGCCCTGGCCCTGACGGGCTGGTGGAGCGCCCGGCTGGGCGATGCGAAGGCGGGCCCGGCGGTGCTGCGGAACATGGGCGGGGGAGCGGTGGCGATGGCCGTGACGTATGTGGCGGGAGAGCTGCTGGGGGCGGCGGGGGTGTAGGACATGTTTCTCAGTGCAGGCGCACGATCCGTTCGGGCGGGAAGAGTTCGTGCCCGATGGTCCGCGTGCCGCCCAGCAGGGTGACGGTGAGGCGCTCGACGCGGGCCAGCGGTCTCAGATCAATGGGGGGAGCGTCCTCGGCGCAGTTGCTCAGCCGGAGCGATGTGAGGTCGGGCAGTCCGTCCAGGAAAGCCAGATCGCCGACGGCCCCGCAGCGGAACAGGAAGAGCCGCTGCAAGCCGGTGAGGGTGGCGATCGACCGGGGGTCGAAGTGGTCGACCTCGTGTACTCCCAGTCCTGTGAGTGCGGAGAGGGACGGGTGACGTTCCAGCTGGCTGAGCTGCGTCCGGCCCCCGACCGTCAGTGAGTCCAGGCTCGGCCATCGCTCGATGCCGTAGAGGCTCACGTACCGGGWCTGACGAGAGAGTGACAGGTTGACGAGCTGAGGTCCGATGGGCAGTTCGTCAACGTCATCGATGAGCAGAGGGTGCTGTGCGGTGAAGTCTCTGAGCCCCGTCATGTCGCGCAGCGGATCGAGGGACACGCCGGGGTCGATCTCGTACAGCAGGAGGCTCCTCAGTCCCGGGGTGGCCAGCGGGCTCAGGTCACGTATCCGGGGACAGAGGCTCAGCCCCACGTCGGTCAACGAGGGCATGGAGGCCAGGACGGAGAGGTTCGTCAACCGATGGTTGTCGTACAGGAAGAGTGCTTCCGGGGCGTCCAGCCACAGCAGGGGGAGGAGATCGGGATGGCCACCGCTCACATGGATCTGGCGGGCCCCGCGCGTGTGACGCAGAGCGTCGAGCTGATCCGCCGTTCTTACGTACAGATACGACGTGGTCCAGGAGTTGGCGGAGAGCACCTCTCGGGCGTATTCATCGGCCGCGAAACCGCCCCACCCCTCGGCCAGTTGGCGGGACACCTCGGGTCGCTCGTCCTCTCGGAACCCCGTCAGCACCTGGAACGCGGCGTCTCCCCCGATCAGTGACGCCGTCCGTACGATCGCGGCCGCAGTGCCCTCGCTCAGGGTGCCGGGCCTCGGCAGCAGGTCCAGCACCAGCTCACCCGCCTTGGCGAGTTCGTCGGCGTCCTCGATACGCAGCGGCGGCAGCAGTTCCTCCGTCCGCGCCTGAATCTCGGAGCGCACATCGGGACGGAGTTCCGGGGCGTGGTCCAGGCTCGCGGCAGCCAGGAGCACGAGGCGGTGCCGGTGTTCGGGCTCTTCCTCGGAACGGTGCAGCAACTTGTTCAGGAGCAGGGCCCGTTCGTCCACCCGTGCGTGCCCGACCGCCATCCGGACCACGTCGTCCCATCCGGCGTCGTGGGCGTTGCGCACCAGTACCCCGAAGTCACGCGCCTCCACTGCCGCCTTCGCGCCCAGGTAGTCCAGGAACGTCCGGTGCACGAAGTCCACCGCTCCCGGAGCCGGTTCGCGCAGCAGTCCGGTGCGGATCAGCAGATGCGAGAACACCTGAGCGGCCGTGCCCCGGACCTGGGGCATGGACCGCAGCCACTCCGCCACCATGGCGACCGCCTCCTCGCGCACCACCTCCAGCTGATCGTTGCGGATCAGCCAGTACGCCAGCCGCTGGAGCAGGGCCGTCTGTTCCTCCCGGGTGAGGTCGACCCCCTCGACGTTCACGATCTCGCGTTCCGTGTCCCGCCGTACCAGCAGCATGTCCAGCGCGGCGTCGTACAGCTCTTTGCGGGCGCGCGGCAGCTGAGTGCGCCGGTCCCGGTTCAGCGCGCACAGCAGTGCGCACATCAGCGGGTTCGTCGCCAGCCGGCCGAGATCGCGCCGCATGCCGACCGCGCGGCGTAACGAAGCCTCGTACAGGTCGAGTTGCTCGCGCTCGCCGGAAGGGCACTCCAGCCGGGCCGCGTCGTGCCAGTGCTCGATGAACGCGCGGATGTCATCCCGCTCCATGGGCAGCAGCGAGTGCGTGACGAAGCCCTGCTGCCCGAGCCACCCCTCGGGGACGGCGGAGGGCCGGGTCGTCACCACGTACCGAGCCTGCGGGTAGGCCGCGATCAGGTTTTTGAGCCAGCGTTCGGTGTGGTTGCGCAGCCTTGCGGGAACCTCGTCCACCCCGTCGACCAGGACCAGCGCCCGGCCCTGCGACAACAGCCGGTCCGCCCAGCCGTTCGGCTCCGCGCCGTGCAGCGGGACGCCCGTCGCGCGCAGGAAGTCCTCCGGGCCGGGCAGCTTCCCGTCCGACGTGAACGCGCGCAGCCGCAGGACGAACGGCACGCAGCGGTTCCAGTCCGCCAGGTCGCTGCCGAAGGTCTGCCGGGCGGCGTTCACCGCCAGCCACTGCACCAGGGTGCTTTTCCCCGAGCCGGCGGGCCCGTGCAGCAGCAGCCGGTCGGTTTCCGCGAGGGCCTGTTCCACATTGACCGTCACCCGCTCCGGTGCCGGCACCTCCCACCACTCCTGGCCGCTGTCCTGGGAGCTCACCGCCAGGCTGATGTAGGCCGTCTCCAGCGGCCACTCACCCGCCGAGCGCCCCAGCGTCAGCCCGAACAGCCCCATCCGGCTGTGCGTCGCCGCCATGAACTCCGTGTAGCGCCGCTCGAAGTCCAGGGCCACCACGTCCGGGCGTGGGCCGATCCGTTCCCGTACGTCCTCCACCAGCTCCCGGGTCCGCTCCGCCGCGCGGACCTGCTCTACCGCCGCCCGTGCCGGGAAGGACGGCTCCGCGGTCAGCTGCTCCACGACGTGCGCGCAGCACCGGCTCAGCAACTCCTTGTACAGTCCGGCCGCCCGCTCCGACAGGCCTGCCGGGGGCGCCGGCAGGCCGGCGGCCAGCCGCTCAGGGGCCAGGTCAGCGGCGAACAGCCGCTCCGCCGTCAGCTCGCCTGCCGCCGCGAAGGTGTCCCGTACGGCGTCCACGGCGGCCAGTCGCTCGTGTTCCGGCAGTCCGGCGTATGACTCCTCCAGCCGTCCGCCCAGCACCTTCGCCAGCCGGTCCGGCTTCGCCGGGCGCGGGAGCGGGCGCACCGGGTCCGGAACCGTGCCCGCGCCCGGCTTCGGCGAGACCAGCGACCGGGCCACCGTGCCGACCACCGTCGTCGCGAGCCGGACTAGTGCAACTTCCAGACCCTGCACGGCAGTTCCTCCCCCTGTCGGACTCCGTGGAGGAATCGTACGACGGTCGCCCTGTCGAAAGGTGCCAAAGACTGCTGACAGCATGTCTCGCATACTTATTGGTAACAACGTCTAGTCGGGGGCCGACCTGCGGCTCTACGGTGCAGGCATGCCGACGAACCTGCCCGATGTAGTGCTGTGGTCCATACCGGCCTTCGTCCTGCTCACCGTTCTGGAAATGGCGCTCCACCACTTCCACCCCGACGAGGACGCCGCCGGTTACGAGGCGAAGGACGCCACCACCAGCATCACCATGGGGCTGGGCAGTCTGGCCTTCGACCTGCTGTGGAAAGTGCCCATCGTCGCGATCTACACCGCGGTCTACGAACTGACCCCGCTCAGGATTCCCCTCCTGTGGTGGACCGTCCCGCTGATGCTGCTGGGGCAGGACTTCTTCTACTACTGGTCCCACCGCGGGCACCACGTCATCCGGATCCTCTGGGCCTGCCACGTGGTCCACCACTCCAGCCGGAAGTTCAACCTCTCCACCGCGCTGCGCCAGCCCTGGACCTCACTGACCGTCTGGCCGTTCTACCTCCCGCTGATCGCCTGCGGCGTCCACCCGGCGGCGCTGGCCTTCTGCTCCTCGGTCAATCTCGTCTACCAGTTCTGGGTGCACACCGAGCGGATCGACAAGCTGCCCCGGCCCGTCGAGTACGTCCTGAACACGCCCTCCCACCACCGGGTGCACCACGCCTCCCAGGGCGGCTACCTCGACCGGAACTTCGGCGGCATCCTGATCGTGTGGGACCGGTGGTTCGGGTCCTTCACCAAGGAGACGGAGCGGCCCGTGTTCGGGCTCACGAAGAACATCGACACGTTCAACCCGCTGCGGGTCGCCACCCACGAGTACGCCGCCATCGCGCGCGACGTCCGCGCGGCGGGCAGTTGGAGCGAGCGGGCCGGGCGGGTCTTCCGCGGACCCGGCTGGAAGCCCGCCGAGGCCGTGGGCAGCGTCACGGCCGCCCCCGCGCGGGAACGCACCGGATGAGCGCCGGCCCGTCCCCGGACCGGCGGGAGCGTCTCGTACGCCCCCTGCTCATCGCCTTCCTCCTCGCGTGCGCGGCCGACCTCGTGGGGGTCCTCACCGACACCGGACCCGTCCACCTCGTCGCCAAGCCGCTGCTGATGCCGCTCCTCGCCGCGTACGCCGCCGCCCGGCGCGGGCCCCGGCTGCTGATCGCCGCCCTGCTCTGCGGCTGGATCGGGGACGTGTTCCTGCTGGCCGACGCCGACCTCGCCTTCCTCGTCGGGATGGGCGGCTTCGCGGCAGGACACCTCTGCTACCTGCGGCTCTTCGGCCGCGCCCGGGGCGCGCTGCTTCCCGCAATCGGGTACGCGACCGTCCTGACGCTCTTCGTGGTGCTGATCTGGGACGGGCTGCCGGCCGGGCTGCGGGTCCCGATGGCCGGCTACAGCCTGCTGCTGACCACCATGGCCTACCGCTCCGGCGTCCTCGGCCGGTACGCGGCCACCGGAGGCGCGCTCTTCCTGCTCTCCGACGCACTGATCGCCACCGGCATCGCCGACTGGCCGCAGCCGCCCGCCCCCGGCTTCTGGGTCATGCTCACCTATGTCGCCGCGCAGTTCCTGCTGACCCTGGGCGTGCTCGCGCCCGGGGCGAGAGGGGCCGGTGCGCTCCTCGGGGCGTACCGTGAGCGGAGTATCAGCATCTGAGATCAGCAAGGACCCCCACGCATGCGCGCCACCGTCATCCACGCACCCCACGACATCCGCGTGCAGGAGGTCCCGGACCCGGTGATCCAGCAGCCCACCGACGTGGTGCTGCGGGTCCTGCGGGCCTGCATCTGCGGCAGCGACCTGTGGGCCTACCGCGGTGAGTCCGCCCGGCAGCCCGGCCAGCGCATCGGCCACGAGTTCCTGGGAATCGTCGAGGAGGCGGGCTCCGAGGTCAACGGCTTCGCCGTCGGTGACCTCGTCGTCGCGCCCTTCGTCTGGTCCGACGGCACCTGCGCCTACTGCGCCGAAGGGCTGACCACCTCCTGCCCGCAGGGCGGCTTCTGGGGCTCGGTCGGCTCCGACGGCGGGCAGGGCGAGGCCGTGCGCGTTCCGTTCGCCGACGGCACGCTGGTCAAGCTCCCCGCCGCCGCGGCCTCCGACGACCACCTGCTCACCGCGCTCCTGGCCCTCTCCGACGTCCTCGGCACCGGCCACCACGCCGCGG
This sequence comes from Streptomyces sp. OR43, assembly GCF_008042275.1. Taxonomy (GTDB): domain Bacteria; phylum Actinomycetota; class Actinomycetes; order Streptomycetales; family Streptomycetaceae; genus Streptomyces. The sequence goes on from NZ_RDBK01000008.1 coordinate 259,093, forward strand.
TCGGCGCCGGTGTGAAGCGGGGCTCCACGGTCGCCGTCGTCGGTGACGGCGCCGTCGGCCTGTGCGGCGTCATGGCCGCCAAGCGGCTCGGCGCCGAGCGGATCATCGCGCTCGGCCGCCACCGGGTACGCACGGACATCGCCCGCGACTTCGGCGCCACGGACGTCGTCGCCGAACGCGGCGACGCGGCCGTCGAGGCGGTACGGGAACTGCTCGGCGGCGAGGGCGCCCAGGCGGTCATCGAGGCCGTCGGCACCGAGCAGTCGATGCGAACCGCCGTCGGCATCACCCGCGACGGCGGCTCGATCGGCTACGTCGGAGTGCCGCACGGCAGCGGAACCGGACTGGACCTCGGCATCATGTTCGACCGGAACATCGCCCTGCGCGGCGGCGTCGCCCCCGTACGGACGTACATTCCGGAACTCCTCCCCGACGTGCTGTCCGGCACCATCGACCCGTCGCCCGTCTTCGACCTGACGGTCGGCCTCGACGAGGTACCGGCCGGCTACAAGGCGATGGACGAGCGCACGGCGCTGAAGGTTCTCATCAAGCCGTGAGCCAGACGGCCGCGTCCGTCCCCAGCGGTCCGGGCGGGCGCGACCAGCCGGCGGGCGCCCCGTCGAAGGCGACCGGCGAACACGCGTGGCGCAGGCGTCCCAGCGGGCTGTCGGTCTCGGTGAGCCACTTCCGCGGGTCATGGTCCCCGGGCGCCGCGGGTTCCGGCGCGGCCGGGATCTCGTCGGTCAGCCAGAGCGCGGTTCGGGCGAGCGAGAAGGTGGCCAGCCGCGAACCGCCCTCGTCGTGCTGCTCGGTCAACGCCCGGAGCACCGCCGCGGCCAGCAGATAGCCGGTGCCGTGGTCCAGCGCCTGGGCGGGCAGCGCACCCGGAGGACCGTCGGGCCCTCCCGGTCCGGCCTCGGTCACGGCGATGCCGGTGGCGGCCTGCACCACGCTGTCGAAGCCGCGGCGGCCGGCCCAGGGGCCCTTTCCCCAGGCCGACAGCCGCGCGATCACCAGACCCGGCCTGCGCGCGGCGAGCGACTGCGGTGCGAGGCCGAACCCGTCGAGCGCACCGGGCCGGTATCCGGTGACGACCACGTCCGCCCCGGCCAGCAGTCCGTCGAATACCTCGCGGCCGGCCCCGCTCGCCAGGTCGATGTCCACCGACCGCTTCCCGAACCCCGTGTCGTTGTGCGCCTCCTGGCTCTCCGGCAGCTGCGGGGCGTCGATCCGCAGGACGTCGGCGCCGAGCAGCGCGAGCGTACGGGTGGCGACCGGGCCCGCGGTGACCCGGGTGAGGTCCAGGACGCGCAGTCCGGCGGCGGGCCGCAGCGGTGTGCCCGCGAGGCCGGCCGTCCGGCGTACCGGGGCGTCGTCCAGCCGCTCCCGCTCCACCAGCGGCACGCCGGAGAGCGCGGCACGGCGCGGGTCGGCGGCCCATTCCCCCGGGGTCCTGGCGGCCACGGCCAGCGCACCCGCCGCGTACACCGTCTGCTCGATCTCGGCCGCCCGCCGCCCGGCGAAGGACGCGGCCACGGCATCCACGGCCAGGCCGTCGGCGGTGTCCGCGGGCAGGCCCAGCGTGCCCAGCAACCGGGCCCGGTGGTGCGGGTAGTTGGCGTGCGTACGGACCCAGCCGTCGGCCGTGCGCCAGAACCGGGAGAGCGGGGCGAAACCGGCCGGGGCGCGGCCGTCGATCCGCAGATGGCGCTCGCTGACGAACGCGGTGGCCACCGCGCCGTCGTCGATCCGGACCCGGGGCACGGGTCCGCCGGTGCGGCGCGCCGCAAGCTCGGCGGCGGCCAGCGAACAGACCCCGACCGCGGCGCGGGCCAGCTCCCGCACGGGCAGCCGGGCGGCAAGCAGTCCGGCCGGTCCTTGTGTCTCGATCCGGGAGAGCAGTACGGGGTCGCCGCCGAGGGCGGCCCAGGCCTGCCCGGTGGCGGAGGCGGAGATGCGCGTCATCCCCGCACTATGGCACTGGGTGCCATACGTAGGACAGGGGCCGGCACACGTGCACGTGCCGGCCCCTCGCGTCGCCGCTACCAGCGCACCGCGTCGAGCGCGTCCACCACTCCGGCCCCGTAGAAGCCGTTGCGGTTCTTGCCGCCCTCGCAGACCGCGTCGATCTTGCCGTCGCCGTTGATGTCGTACGGGTCACCGCACGCCGTGGCGTCGGCCTCGAGCGTCAGCAGGGCCTTGACCGCGGCGGCCGACGCGTACGGGTGCGTCGACTTGATCAGGGCCACGACGCCCGCGACGTGCGGGGAGGCCATCGACGTACCGGCCTTGTAGCCGTACTTCCCGCCGGGCAGCGTGGACAGGATCAGACCGCTGGTCGCCGGCGGCTCGGGCGTCTGGTAGGCCGTCGAGTCCCCGCCCGGCGCGGCCACGTCGATGACGCCGTTCCCGTAGTTCGAGTACGAGGCCTTCAGGCCCTTCGCGCCCGTCGCCGAGACCGTCACGACCCCCGGCAGCATCGTCGGGATGTCGAGGCACACCTTCGGGTCGATGGTCCGGGTGACCGGCGTGGTGTCGTTGGGGCTCGTCACGTCCTCGATCGTGTCGGCCGCGAGATCCTCGGCCGCGTTGCCCGCCGCTGCGACGTTGACCGTGCCCTTGCCCTCGGCGTACCGCGTGGCCCGGGCGACGGCCTCGACCAGCGCGCCCTGGTCCGGGTCGTCCTTGCAGTTGAACAGCCACGGGTCGGTGTAGTAGCTGTTGTTCGTGACATCGGCGCCGTGGTCCGCAGCCCACATGAACCCGCAGACGACGGCCTCGGTGTAGAAGAAGCCGTCCGGGTTGCCCACCTTGATACCGGAGACCTTCACGCCCGGCGCGACTCCGGTCACCCCGATGCCGTTCTTCGCGGCGGCGATGGTCCCCGCGACATGCGTGCCGTGGTCGCTCTCACCGGTCTTCGGGCGCCAGGAGCCGTCCGTGGTGTCCGGTGCGCCGGACACACAGTCCGCCGAGCCGCGGCGGTCGAAGTTCGGGGCGAGGTCCGGGTGGGTGTCGTCGACACCCGTGTCGATGACCGCGACCGTGACCCTGGAACTGCCCAGCGACCTCTCGTGCGCCTTGTCCGCCTTGATGGCGGGCAAGTCCCACTGCAGGGGCTCCATGGGGTCCTGACCCGCCGTGGCCCGCGCCGCCGCGGCCGCCTCCTGCTGCGCGGTCAGCGGCTGATCGACCCCGATGTCCTTCGTGGCCTGCGGAACGATCGGGTTGGTACGGGTGGCGCCCGCCGAGTCGACGCCCCTGACGCGGCGCATCGACTGCGCGAACTGCGGGTTGGACGAGTGGGCGACGATGACCCCGATCCGGTCGTAGGCGATCACCACCGTGCCGCCGGCCCGCTCGATGGCCTTGCTCACCTGCTTGACGGTGCCGTGACCGCCGCGGGTGTTGACCACGTACGACAGCTTCGGTCCGTCCGTCGACACCGCCGCCGAGGGCGTCTCCTGCGCCGGGGCGGCGGAGGCGGTGCCCGTCGGCAGGAAGCCGAGCGATGCGGTGAGGGCCAATCCGACAGGCAGCGTCAGTGCACGCTTCCGTCTGGATCCCAGATGAGCCATGGGGTCTCCACTTCATCCGTGTCAGTCGACGGACACGCGGTGTGTCCAGTCGCGTACATGACGAGTGAAGCTATCGCTGATCATCCCGGCTCATCAATGAGTTCGAGAGAACCGATTCCGGCCGGAGCGTCCGAAGGGGTGACACGAAGACGGCGGAAACCGAGGTGAACCGCTTCGCCGCGCGCTGCGTGCCGTTGTCAGGGGAGGCGTACATCACTCCCCGATACCGAGGTCCCCAGTGAAATCCACCGTCCCCACCACCACCGCACCCGCGTCGCGAGGAGATTCCGTGGCTACCGATGCACCGCCGCCCGAGGGCAGTACGGAGACCGGCCCCGCCCAGCCCACGACCGAGGCGTTCGTCGCGGAGCAGGCGAGCCAGGAATTCGGCGAACTCCGCCGCTCGTACCGCTCGTTCGCCTTTCCGCTGACCATCGCCTTCGTCCTCTGGTACCTGCTGTACGTGCTGCTCTCCAACTACGCCGGCGGCTTCATGGGCACCAAGGTGTACAGCAACTTCAACGTGGCCTTCGTCTTCGGCCTCGCCCAGTTCCTCACCACCTTCCTCATCGCCTGGTTCTACTCGCGGCACGCCAACGCGAAGCTCGACCCGAAGGCCGAGGCCATCAAGTCCCGTATGGAGGCCGACGCATGAGCGCCGCGTACCACTCCCACACCGTCGTGACGCTCGCCGCCTCGTCGACCAGCGAGCACCGGCCGCTGATCATCTCCCTCTTCGCCGTCTTCGTCGCCGCGACCCTCGGCATCACCGTCTGGGCCGGCCGCCAGACCAAGAGCGCCTCCGACTTCTACGCGGGCGGCCGCCAGTTCACCGCCTTCCAGAACGGCCTCGCGGTCTCCGGCGACTACATGTCCGCCGCCTCGTTCCTCGGCATCGCCGGAGCCATCGCCCTCTTCGGCTACGACGGCTTCCTCTACTCGATCGGCTTCCTCGTCGCCTGGCTGGTGGCGCTGCTGCTGGTCGCCGAACCGCTCCGCAACTCCGGCCGCTACACCATGGGCGACGTCCTCGCCTACCGGATGCGCCAGCGCCCGGTCCGTACCGCCGCGGGTGTCTCCACCATCATCGTGTCGATCTTCTACCTGCTGGCACAGATGGCAGGAGCGGGAGTTCTGGTCTCGCTGCTCCTCGGAATCACGAGCGACGCCGGAAAGATCCTCATCGTTGCGCTGGTCGGCGTACTGATGATCGTCTACGTCACCATCGGCGGCATGAAGGGCACCACCTGGGTGCAGATGGTCAAGGCCGTGCTCCTCATCGCGGGCGCCATCCTGATGACCTTCATGGTGCTGTGGAAGTTCGACTTCAACGTCTCCGACCTGCTGGGCACCGCCGCCGAGAAGAGCGGCCACGGCGCCTCGTTCCTGGAGCCCGGACTCAAGTACGGGGCCACGGGAACCTCGAAGCTGGACTTCCTCTCCCTCGGCATCGCCCTGGTGCTGGGCACCGCCGGGCTGCCGCACATCCTGATCCGCTTCTACACGGTGCCCACGGCCAAGGCCGCCCGTAAGTCGGTCAACTGGGCCATCGGCATCATCGGCGCCTTCTACCTGATGACGATCGCGCTCGGCTTCGGCGCCGCGGCCCTCATCGGCCCGGACGAGATCAAGGCGAAGAACCCGGCAGGCAACGCGGCGGCCCCGCAGCTCGCCGAGTACCTCGGCGGGGTCGGCACCACCGGCGGCGCCGTCATGCTCGCCGTCATCTCCGCCGTCGCCTTCGCCACCATCCTCGCCGTCGTCGCGGGACTCACCCTCGCCTCCTCGTCGTCCTTCGCCCACGACATCTACGCCAACGTCATCCGCAAGGGAAAGGCCACCGAGAAGGAGGAGATGAGGGCCGCCCGCTGGGCCACCGTCTTCATCGGCGCCGCCGCGATCGTCCTGGGCGCCTTCGCCCGCGACATGAACGTCGCCGGCCTGGTGGCGCTCGCCTTCGCCGTCGCCGCGTCGGCCAACCTGCCGACGCTCCTCTACAGCCTCTTCTGGAAGCGGTTCACCACCCAGGGCGCGCTGTGGTCGATCTACGGCGGCCTGGCCAGCTCGGTGATCCTGGTGCTGTTCTCGCCGGTCGTCTCCGGGAACGCGAAGACCTCGATGTTCAAGGGCGTCGACTTCGCCTGGTTCCCGCTGGAGAACCCGGGCCTCATCTCCATCCCGCTGGGCTTCCTGCTCGGCTGGATCGGCTCCCTGCTGTCCAAGGAGGAGCCGGACAAGGGCAAGTACGCCGAGCTGGAGGTCAAGTCCCTCACCGGCATCGGGGCCCACTGAGAGCAGGAATTCACACACGTTCATCCAGGGAAGCGGTTCCAGGACCCTTCCTTCCCGCGGCCGCGTCGTAGAGTCCTACGACGCGGCCGCGCCGCTCCTCGTGTCAAACGGGCCCCTCCGTTGTCACTGGTCTCGCGTAGTCTCGGAAGAGTCAGAATCCGCAACCGGGAAGTCACCGGGGGAGGGGGGCCACCATGCTCATCGACACATTCGACCGGGTCGCCACCGACCTGCGTGTATCGCTCACCGACCGGTGCAATCTGCGCTGCACGTACTGCATGCCCGAAGAGGGCCTGCAGTGGCTCGCCAAGCCCGACCTGCTGAGCGACGACGAGATCGTCCGGCTCGTCCGCATCGCCGTCACACAGCTCGGCATCACCGAGGTCCGCTTCACCGGCGGAGAGCCGCTGCTGCGCCCCGGACTCGTCTCCATCGTCGAGCAGTGCGCGGCCCTCGAGCCCCGCCCCAGGATGTCGCTGACGACCAACGGCATCGGACTGAAGCGGACCGCCGCCGCCCTCAAGGCCGCAGGCCTGGACCGGGTCAACGTCTCCCTGGACACCCTGCGCCCCGAGGTGTTCAAGACCCTCACTCGCCGCGACCGCCACCACGACGTCCTGGCCGGACTGGAAGCCGCCCGCGAGGCCGGGCTCACGCCCGTCAAGGTCAACACCGTGCTGATGCCGGGGCTCAACGACGACGAGGCACCCGACCTCCTCGCCTGGGCCGTGGACAACGCGTACGAGCTCCGCTTCATCGAGCAGATGCCGCTCGACGCCCAGCACGGCTGGAAGCGCGACGGAATGATCACCGCGGGAGACATCCTCGAGTCGCTGCGCACCCGCTTCGACCTCACCGCCGAGGAGGACGGCGAGCGCGGCTCCGCCCCCGCCGAGCGCTGGCTCGTGGACGGCGGCCCCCACCGGGTCGGCGTCATCGCCTCCGTCACCCGGCCGTTCTGCCGGGCCTGCGACCGCACCCGGCTCACCGCCGACGGCCAGGTCCGCACCTGCCTGTTCGCCCGCGAGGAGACCGACCTGCGCGGCGCCCTGCGCTCCGAGGCCCCGGACGAGGAGATCGCCCGGCTCTGGAAGGTCGCCATGTGGGGCAAGAAGGCCGGCTCCGGCCTCGACGACCCGTCGTTCCTCCAGCCCGACCGCCCGATGTCGGCGATCGGCGGCTAGGGCGTGCGTTGACAGAGACCTGTCCCGATCGTTACGCGGGCGGCGAGTCCCGCGACTCCCACTCGGCCAGCGTCACCACGTCCTTCAGGAAGCCCCGGACGCCCAGGAACGACGAGAGATGCTCCCGGTGAGCGTCACAGGCCAGCCAGGTCTTGCGGCGCTCCGGAGTGTGCAGCTTCGGGTTGTTCCACGCCAGCACCCACACGGCATCGGCACGGCAGCCCTTGGCCGAGCAGACGGGCGCGACGGCAGCACGCGCGGACGCGGAATCGGTGGAATCGGGTCCAGCACGATCGGGTCCGGCGGAATCGGGTTCGGGGGAGTTCACGGACTCAAGCCTAGAGCCTGAGCCGCACGGCAGACCGTGCGGCATCCCCGCCGGAGAAATGGCGACGCCGAGCAGCCACGGGGGGAGCTGCCCGGCGTCGGTCCGTCGCTCCGACGGGGGATGCGGAGCGCTCACGAAGTATGTCACGCAGACCGGGCCGCGGTGCACTGGAACTTCATGATTGATCTGAGCTTTTCTTGAGCTTGGGCCCGTCGTGGGCTCAGCCGTGCTCCCGCGGATCCGGGCTTCGGAAAACGTGTCCGGATTCCGGACCCGACTCCGCCGGACCGGCCATCGGCGCGGCTTCCAGCACGGGGCGCGTAGCGGCCGGCACGAAGGTCGAAGGGATGGACGGGCTGTTCTCCCGGCCCGCGTTGGCGATGACGACCGCGACGTAGGGGAGGAGAACCCCCAACGCGAGCGCCACGATCGCCACATGGCGTTCCACGTTCCACAGGACCGCGGCGGCGACCACCGAAACCGTGCGCACGGACATCGAGATCACATAGCGCCGCTGCCTGCCGCGCACATCCTCCGCGAGCCCCTGCCGCGCCCCCGTGATCCGGAAGACCTCCGCACCGCTCTGCTTCCCCAACACGTCTCCACCACCCTTCCCCGAGCTCATCACGAACCGGGGGAGACCCCGTTCCTGCGCCGGACGCTCCCCGGACCGGACCGGATCCCACGGTACGCCCGGCCTCCCCCGGGTTCGAGACCGGGGCGCGCCGCATACGTACGCCCGACCACCCCGTCGCACGTACGGACCTGTCCGACATGCGGCGTACCGGCCCAGGAATGAGACTGGGCGGACATGCGCGACACCGCGTCGCACAAGGAGGCGACATGAGCTGGTTGTGGGCAATCATCGTGGGCCTGGTGCTCGGTCTGATCGCGAAGGCGATCCTGCCGGGCAAGCAGGAGATCCCACTGTGGCTGACGGTCATTTTCGGCATGATCGGCAGCATCCTCGGCAATGCTGTCGCCACCTGGATCGGCGTCAACGACACCAAGGGCATCGACTGGACACGCCATGTGCTCCAGCTGATCGGAGCCGTGGTCGTGGTCGGAGTCGGCGACATGCTCTGGGCCTCGATCCGGGGCAGCAGGCAGAAGACCTGACCCACGCGCCGGACAGCGCGACGGCGGGGCACGCGTCGCGCGTGCCCCGCCGTCGTACGGCCGTGACGGCTCAGCCGGCCGTGACCTCGATCGCCGCGAGGTTCTTCTTGCCCCGGCGCAGCACCAGCCACCGCCCGTGCAGCAGCTCCTCGCGGGACGGAGCCGCCTCGCCGTCGACGGCCTTCACGTTGTTCACGTAGGCGCCGCCCTCCTTGACGGTGCGGCGCGCACCCGACTTGCTCGGTGCCAGCCCGACCTCGACCAGCAGGTCGACCAGCGGACCGAGCTCGGTGACCCGCGCGTGCGGGACCTCGGAGAGCGCGGCACTCAGTGTCGCCTCGTCCAGCTCGCCGAGCTCGCCCTGACCGAACAGCGCCTTCGACGCGGCGACGACCGCGGCACACTGGTCCGCGCCGTGCACCAGCGTCGTCAGCTCCTCGGCCAGCGCGCGCTGCGCGGCCCGGGTCTGGGGCCGCTCCTCGGTGACCTTCTCCAGCTCCTCCAGCTCGGCGGGGCTCAGGAAGCTGAGGATGCGCATGTAGCGCGAGATGTCCCGGTCGTCCACGTTCAGCCAGAACTGGTAGAACGCGTACGGCGTGGTCATCTCAGGGTCGAGCCAGACGGCGCCGCTCTCGGACTTGCCGAACTTGGTGCCGTCCGCCTTCGTCATCAGCGGGGTCGCCAGCGCGTGCACCTCGGCGCCCGGCTCCAGGCGGTGGATCAGGTCGAGACCCGCGGTCAGGTTGCCCCACTGGTCGCTGCCGCCCTGCTGGAGGGTGCAGCCGTGACGCCGGTACAGCTCCAGGAAGTCCATGCTCTGGAGCAGCTGGTAGCTGAACTCGGTGTAGCTGATGCCCTCGTCGGACTCCAGCCGCCGCGCGATGGACTCCTTGGTGAGCATCTTGTTGACCCGGAAGTGCTTGCCGATGTCCCGGAGGAACTCGATCGCGGACATGCCCGCGGTCCAGTCCAGGTTGTTCACCATGACCGCGGCGTTCTCGCCCTCGAAGGACAGGAACGGCTCGATCTGGGACCGCAGCCGCGCCACCCAGGCGGCGATCGTCTCCGGGTCGTTCAGCGTGCGCTCGGCGGTCGGCCGCGGGTCACCGATCTGGCCCGTGGCCCCGCCCACCAGCGCGAGCGGCCGCAGACCGGCCTGCTGGAGCCGACGCATGGTGAGCACCTGCACCAGATGGCCGACGTGCAGACTCGCCGCGGTGGGGTCGTAGCCGCAATAGAACGTGACGGGACCGTCCGCGAGAGCCTTGCGCAGTGCGTCCTCGTCAGTGGACTGGGCGAACAGCCCGCGCCACTTCAGCTCGTCGACGATGTCCGTCACGGTTCCGTGTCTCCTCAGCTACGTGTCTCGAGATGCCCTGCCGATCTGTGTGTCGCAAGGCAACCGTCAGTCTAGGCGGGTCATACGCCCCGGCTCACCGAGCTCATGTTGAAGTCCGGGATGCGCAGCGCGGGCATCGCGGCCCGGGTGAACCAGTCGCCCCACTCGCGCGGCAGCGTCTTCTCCGTCCGTCCCGCCTCGGTGGCCCGCGACAGCAGGTCCACGGGCGATTCGTTGAAGCGGAAGTTGTTCACCTCACCGACCACCTCGCCGTCCTCCACGAGATAGACCCCGTCGCGGGTCAGCCCGGTCAGCAGCAACGTCGCCGGGTCGACCTCCCGGATGTACCACATGCAGGTCAGCAGCAGTGCGCGGCCGGTCGTCGCGGCCACCATCTCCTCCAGGGACCGCTCACCGCCGCCCTCCAGCAACAGGTTGTCGATCGCCGGGGCGACCGGCAGCCCGGTCTCGCCCGCCGTGTGCCGGGTCGTCGTCAGCCGGTCGAGCCGGCCGTCGCCGATCCAGTCGGTCCGGCCCAGCGGCAGCCCGTTGTCGAAGACCGACGCACCGTCCCCGGAGGAGTGCGCGATGACGAACGGCGCGGATTCGAGCCCCGGCGCGTTCGGATCGCTGCGCAGGGTCAGCGGCAGCGGGGACAAGGTCTCGCCGAGCCGCGTCCCGCCCCCCGGCTTGGAGAACACCGTCCGGCCCTCCACGGCGTCCCGGGCGGTGGCCGACCACAGCTGGTAGATCAGCAGATCGGCGACGGCGGTCGGCGGCAGCAGCGTCTCGTAGCGCCCGGCGGGCAGGTCGATCCGGCGCTCCGCCCAGCCCAGCCGCCGCGCGAGTCCGGCGTCCATCTCCGCCGGGTCGACGTCCTTGAAGTCGCGGGTCGAGCGCCCCGCCCACGCCGAGCGCGACCGGTCGGGCGACTTGGCGTTCAGTTCCAGCGTCCCGTTCGGCTGGTCGTGGCGCAGCCGCAGCCCCGTCGACGTCCCCAGGTAGGTCGAGGTCATCTCGTGGTTCGCGAAGCCGTACAGCTCACGGCCACCGGCACGAGCCCGGGCGAAGGCGTCGCCGAGCGCGGGGGCGAACGCCGCGAAGACGTCCGAGCCCGTCTCCGCGGGCGCGTCCGTGAAGTCCGGAGACTCCGGCACCCCGGTGACCAGCGGCTGCGCGTCCTCGGCCGGCCCGGCCCCGCGCGCGGCGGCCTCGGCGGCCCGCACCAGGGGCTCCAGGTCCGCCGCGGTGACGGCCGACCGGGAGACCACACCCGAGGCGGTGCCCTCGGATCCGTCGACGGTGGCGATAACGGTCAGGGTGCGGCCCCGGGTCACCCCGTTCGTGGTCAGCGCGTTGCCCGCCCAGCGCAGATTGGCCGACGACTCCTCGTCGGCGATGACCACACAGCCGTCGGCGGTGGACAGTGCGAGCGCGCGCTCGACGATCTCGTACGGCTTGCTGACGCGGCTCATCGCCCGGCCTCCTGCGTCGTGTTGAGACTGTGCCTGCCCGGGGGCCGCCCCCCGGACCCACCGGTTCCGTGGTCGCCGCTCATCGCCCGGCCTCCTGCGTCGTGTTGAGGATGTTCACGCCCCGGAAGAGGGCGGAGGGGCAGCCGTGGGAGACGGCCGCGACCTGGCCCGGCTGGGCCTTGCCGCAGTTGAAGGCGCCGCCCAGGACGTACGTCTGCGGGCCGCCCACCTTCTCCATGGAGCCCCAGAAGTCCGTCGTCGTCGCCTGGTAGGCGACATCGCGCAGCTGCCCGGCCAGTCTGCCGTTCTCGATCCGGAAGAACCGCTGTCCCGTGAACTGGAAGTTGTACCTCTGCATGTCAATGGACCAGGACCGGTCGCCGACCACGTAGATCCCGCGCTCCACCCCGCCGATCAGGTCCTCCGTGGAGAGCCCGCCCGGATCCGGCCTGAGCGACACGTTCGCCATGCGCTGGACGGGGACGTGGCCCGGCGAGTCCGCGTACGCGCACCCGTTGGACCGGCCCAGACCCGTCAGCTTCGCGATCCGGCGGTCCAGCTGGTAGCCCACCAGCGTCCCGTCCTTGACCAGGTCCCAGGACTGCGCCTCGACACCCTCGTCGTCGTACCCGATCGTCGCGAGGCCGTGCTCGGCGGTGCGGTCGCCGGTCACGTTCATCACGGGGGAGCCGTACGCCAGCTTGCCCAGCTGGTCGAACGTGGCGAACGAGGTCCCCGCGTACGCCGCCTCGTATCCCAGGGCCCGGTCCAGTTCGGTGGCGTGGCCGATCGACTCATGGATGGTCAGCCACAGGTTGGACGGGTCGACGACCAGGTCGTACGTCCCCGCCTCGACGCTCGGCGCCCGCATCTTCTCGGCCAGCAGCCCCGGGATGCTCTCCAGCTCCGCGTCCCAGTCCCAGCCGGTCCCGGTCAGGTACTCCCAGCCGCGTCCCGCCGGCGGCGCGATCGTGCGCATGGAGTCGAACTCGCCGGTCGTCGCGTCCACGGCGACCGCGGTGAACTGCGGATGCAGCCGCACCCGCTGCTGGGTGGTGACCGTGCCCGCGGAGTCGGCGTAGAACTTGTTCTCGTGGACGGTCATCAGGGAGGCGTCCACATGCGCGACGCCGTCCGCCCCCAGGAGCCGGCCGCTCCACTCGGCGAGCAGCCCCGCCTTCTCCTCGGCAGGTACGGCGAAGGGGTCGATCTCGTACGCCGAGACCCAGCTCCGCTCCCCGTGTACGGGCTCGTCGGCGAGCTCCACCCGCTCGTCCGATCCCGCCGCCGCGATCACCTTCGCCGACAGCTTCGCCATGGCGACCGCCTGCGAGGCCACCTTCGCCGCCGCGTCCATCGTCAGGTCCACGCCGGAGGCGAACCCCCACGCCCCGCCGTGCACCACCCTCACCGCGTACCCGAGATCGGTGGTGTCCGACGACCCGGCCGGCCGGGCGTCCCGCAGCCGCCAGGTGGCGCTGCGCACCCGCTCGAACCGGAAGTCGGCGTGCACGGCCCCGAGCGCCCGCGCACGGGCGAGCGCCGCGTCGGCCAGCGGCCGTAGCGGGAGGGCCAGGAACGACTGATCTACCTCATGGGGCACGGGCGGCCTCTCCTCTGCGTTCACATACCCTCGGATCGTTTACGAGGCAGTGAAGCACGGCCGCAGCGGCGTCGCGGCCGATTTCCCGCCCCGCCCGGCACGGGCCGCCGGCGGCCGGACGAGGGGCGCGTCACTGTAGGAACCCCACAGTGCCCGGCCGAAGGCGCTGTCAGGGGCCGATTCCTCGTGGGGCGGACGGTACCGATAGGTTTTCGAGGTACCAGACCGCTACCGAAAGGGTGATCCGTTGAGCCGCTCGGTTCTCGTCACCGGAGGAAACCGGGGCATCGGCCTCGCCATCGCCCGCGCTTTCGCCGACAACGGCGACAAGGTCGCGATCACCTACCGTTCCGGAGAGCCGCCCGTGGCGCTCACCGAGGCCGGTGTTCTCGCGGTCCGTTGCGACATCACCGACAGCGAGCAGGTGGAGCAGGCCTACAAGGAGATCGAGGAGAAGCACGGCAACGTGGAGGTACTGGTCGCCAACGCCGGTATCACCAAGGACCAGTTGCTGATGCGGATGTCCGAGGACGACTTCACGTCCGTACTCGACACCAACCTCACCGGCACCTTCCGCGTCGTCAAGCGCGCCAACCGCGGCATGCTGCGGGCCAAGAAGGGCCGCGTCGTCCTCATCTCCTCGGTCGTCGGCCTCCTCGGCTCGGCCGGACAGGCCAACTACGCCGCGTCCAAGGCCGGTCTGGTCGGCTTCGCCAGGTCGCTGGCGCGCGAGCTCGGCTCGCGCAACATCACGTTCAACGTCGTCGCGCCCGGTTTCGTCGACACCGACATGACGCAGGCGCTCACCGAGGAGCAGCGCAAGGGCATCGTGTCCCAGGTGCCGCTGGGCCGCTACGCGCAGCCCGACGAGATCGCCGCCGCCGTGCGCTTTCTCGCCTCCGACGACGCGTCGTACATCACTGGAGCCGTCATCCCCGTTGACGGCGGATTGGGCATGGGTCACTGATCACCATGAGCGGAATTCTCGACGGCAAGCGCATCCTCATCACCGGGGTGCTGATGGAGTCGTCCATCGCGTTCCACACCGCCAAGGTGGCCCAGGAGCAGGGCGCGGAGATCATTCTGACCGCCTTCCCGCGGCCCACGCTGACCGAGCGCATCGCCAAGAAGCTGCCCAAGCCGGCCAAGGTCATCGAGCTGGACGTGACCAACGCCGAGCACCTGGACCGGCTGGCCGGTCTGGTGCGCGACGAGCTCGGCTCCCTCGACGGTGTCGTCCACTCCATCGGGTTCGCCCCGCAGGACGCGCTGGGCGGCAACTTCCTCAACACCCCGTTCGAGTCGGTCGCCACGGCGATGCACGTCTCGGCGTTCTCGCTGAAGTCGCTCGCCATGGCGTGCAAGCCGCTGATGAGCGAGGGCGGCTCGATCGTCGGCCTCACCTTCGACGCGCAGTACGCCTGGCCCCAGTACGACTGGATGGGCCCGGCCAAGGCCGCGCTGGAGGCCACCTCCCGCTACCTCGCCCGTGACCTGGGCAAGGACGGCATCCGCTGCAACCTGATCTCGGCCGGACCGATCGGTTCCATGGCGGCCAAGTCCATCCCGGGCTTCGGCGAGCTCGCCGACGTGTGGAACACCCGTGCGCCGCTGGCGTGGGACATGAAGGACCCGGAGCCGGCCGGCCGCGGCATCGTCGCGCTGCTCTCCGACTTCTTCCCGCGGACCACGGGCGAGATCATCCACGTCGACAGTGGCGTGCACATGATGGGTGCCTGACCCTCTCGCGCACCACGGCCGCGCACCGCCTCCTCCGGGGGTGGTGCGCGGCCGTTTCCCTTGCCCCGCCCGGCCTCCCGGCGCTCAGGTCGAAAAGCTGGTTGATCCACCGCAGAATGTGGAGGAACCGGACTTCTGGTCAGGCTGAGGGGAGGAGATCGCTGTGCGCGGTACTCGTCACCGAACCCGAACCCGATCCCTGCTGGTGGCCTCCGTCGTCGTCGCCGGGCTGCTGGTGCCCGTAGGTCTGTACGCGGCGGGGCAGGGCGGAGCCGCCGGCGCGGGCGCGCCTCCCGCGCCGGACCCCGAGCCCTCCGGCGCCGAATGCCGTACGTCGGTGAAGGGCTCCCGGGTCGTCGCGTACTGCCACAACCCGTACCCCACGGCCGACCGCGTCCAGCTGCACACCGAATGCGCCCGCTGGTGGGACATCGACGCAGACTCCAGGCCGGTCGAGGTCCCCGCGGGCCGGACCGTACGGCTGGACGACCGCTGCTGGAAGGAAGTCCGCTCCGCCTGGGTCACCCACGCCACCGAGACGCACCGGGCCACGGCGTCCTAGCCGCGTGCAGCCGCGGCGTCCCGGCAAAGGACGAAGCCGCGGCGCTCCGGGCAAAGGAAGAGGGCTTCGTGCCGTACGGCGCGCCCGGCTCCTTCGGCACGCGGGGATCGGGCAGGCTGGCCCCGGTCGGGGCTCATCCCGACCGCCCTGCCGAGGAGCGGTCATGTACGAGTTGCGGGCCCCGAGCCCTGCCCCGGTGCGCGCGTCCACGGAGCCGGCCCGCGGGTCCTCGCCGCGGCCGCTGCCCTGGCTGGCGGCCATCGCGGTGTTCTGCGTCGCCGTCCAACTGGTCGTCGTCGTACCGGGATCGGGCCTCGGCTGGGACGAGACCGTCTACGTCAGCCAGGCCGGCGGCGACGCCCCGGCCGCGTTCTTCAGCGCCCCGCGCGCCCGCGGCATCTCCTACCTGGTCGCTCCGGTCGCCGGCCTCACCGCGTCCACGACCGTCCTGCGGATCTACCTCGCCGTCCTCTCGGCCGGCGCGCTCGTCGTCGCCTTCCGGGTCTGGCGCACCCTGGTGCCCGGCCGTGTCCTGGTCTGCGCGGGAGCCCTGTTCGCCACCCTGTGGCCGACCCTGTTCTACGGCTCCATGGCCATGCCGAACCTCTGGTGCGCGCTGGGCGCCCTGGCCGCCACCGGGTGGGTCGCGCGCGCCGTGCAGCGCGGGGCGGGCCGGGCCGAGCTCCTCGGAGCGGGGGCGGCGGTCGCGGTCGTCGTCCTGATAAGGCCGGCCGACGGGGTGTGGCTCGCGCTGCCGTTGCTGCTGGTCACGGTCGTGAGGCCGCGGATGTTCGCCGCGCTGGCCGTCGGGCTCCTCGCGGGCGCCGCACCATGGGTCGTGGAGGCGTTCGCGCACTACGGGGGTCCGCTCAGCCGGCTGCACCGGGCCAGCGAGATCCAGGGCGGTCTGGGCTGGAACATGGCGGTCGACGACCAGGCCAAGGCGCTGGAGGGACGCACGCTCTGCCGTCCCTGCACCATCCCGTGGAAGCGGCCCGGTACGACGGTCTGGTGGGCCCTGCTGCCGTTCCTGGCCGCGGGCGGGGCGGCCGTCGCGCGCAGGGCGGGCCGGGGAACGGCGATCCTGCTGGCGACCGGGACGGCGGTGTCCCTGGCGGTGCCGTACCTCTTCCTGATCGAGTACGCCGCACCCCGCTTCCTGCTGCCCGCCTACGCGCTGCTGTCCCTGCCGGTGGCGGAGTGCCTGGTACGCCTGTACGGCTGGGCGCGGCGTCCCGCCGGGCGGCCGGGGCGTACCGCCGCGCGGCAGTGGCGTGTCATCGCGCTCGCCGCCGTCCTCGCCGCCCACCTGGCCGTGCAGTTCCAGGTGACGAGCAGGGTGTCCGCCAGCAGCAAGTCGACCACGGCGGACTTCGAGGCCGTGGCCGCCGCGCTCCACCGCAGCGGTATCCGCCCGCCCTGCGTGATCAGCGGCGACCGGGCGGTCCCGATCGCCTACTACGCGGGCTGCGCCTCACGGCAGACCGCCGGGCACGACGGGAGCATCACCCCCGCGGGTCTCAGACAGACCGCCCGACGGGTCCCGACGGCCGTTCTCGTCTCCGGCGGCGGCCACCGGCCGGCGTACGCCCCCTCGGGGCCGCCCGTCTTCCTGGCGGAGACCCGGGACGCGGGTCCGTACACCGGCTATCTGTTCCCACCGCCGGACCGCCCCGGTCCTGGCCGTCCGACTCCTGAAGACGGCCCAGGCCGGAAGGATGCCGTCAGTCGGGGAGAGGGACGCGGATCACCGGTGTGAACGGGCGTTTGTTGAAGCCGGTGCGCAGGTTGCGGCATTCGGGAGCGGCGCACATGAAGAACTCCTCGACGCTCCGGCGGCCCGTGTGGGCTCTGAGCCACACCTTCTCATCGGTGGTGAGGGCACGGTGTTGTTCGTCGGAATCGCAGGTGAAGCAGTACATCTGACGGGGCTGCACAGGACCTCCCGCGGTGGGCGGACAGACCGGACAGGGCGAAACGGACCGAGCGAACCGCAGCATAAGGGGGTGTGACGGGAGAGGGCAGGGCGCGCGGGAGCGTGTCCACGATGATGCGCCGCCCGGGTCACGGGGACCTGGACCGGCGTACGTGCGCCGGCCCGCACACCTGACCCACGGGGGGACGGGTGCCGGGGCAGGGGGTCGGAAGTGGCGTCGCCGGGCAGGCGGGACGTACGAAACGCGCCCCTAGACCCGGTCCACCAGGCAGCTCAGCGCATGGCTCGCGGCCTCCGCCGCGGCGGCCTCCGCGTCGCCGGCCCGGATCGCCTCGACCAGCCGGCCGTGATCCATGAGGTTCTCCGGCCCCAGTTCGGGGCCGACGTCGCTTCGCAGGTAATCCTTCAGCAGGTCACCCAGGTCGGCGTAGAGCCCGGTGAGCACCTCGTTGTGCGAGGCGGCGACCACGGCCAGATGCAGCGTCGCGTCCGCCGCCACGAACGCCTCGGCGTCGCCCGCCGCCCAGGTCTCCTCGCGGCGCCGCATGAGCGCGTCCAGCTGCTTCAGGTCCCGCTCGGTGCGCCGCCCGGCGGCCAGGCGTGCCGCCGAAGACTCCAGCGTCGAGCGCAGCTCGGCCACATGGCGCGGATCGGCTGACGCGAACCGGCGGTGCATCACCCCGGCGAGCTCGCTGACGGCCACCACATAGGTTCCCGAACCCTGCCGGATGTCGAGCAGCCCGTTGTGCGCGAGCGCGCGCACCGCCTCACGGACGGTGTTGCGGGCCACCCCCAGCTGCTCGACCAGTTCCGGCTCGGTGGGGATGCGCGAACCCACGGGCCACTCGCCCGACGTGATCTGGTTCCGCAGCTGGGCAATCACCTGGTCGGCGAGTGCCGAACGCCGCGGGGACGTCAGCGCCATGGTGCTCCTTGCTCGGGTGGGCGGCGGACGGCGGTGGCCGCCGCCGTCTCGCGGAGGTATCCGCATCTTCTCAGAGGATTGGACAAGCAATCATCCCATGATTCTATGATGACCCCATGCCTGACGACGAGACCCCTCCCCGGACCCCCACCAGGACACTGGCC
>NZ_RDBK01000008.1:277437-303722 GCF_008042275.1 Streptomyces sp. OR43
GCCGCCCCGCCCCGTGGGTGTTCCGCCTGGTCGCCGTCGGACTCGTCCTCACCGCGCTCAACCTCCGCCCCGCCATCACCAGCCTCGGCGCCCTCCTCGAAGAGGTGCGCGACGGCCTCCACATGAGCGGCAGCGTCGCCGGCGTACTCACCTCCGTACCGCCGCTCTGCTTCGCGGTGTTCGGCGTCATGGCCCCGCGCCTGGCCCGCCGCTTCGGACCGGGCGCCGTCGTCTGCGCGGGCATGGTCGCCATCACCGCGGGCCTGGTGATCAGGCCCCTCGTCGGCGGCACGGCAGGCTTCCTCGCCGCGAGCGCGCTCGCCCTCATGGGCATCGCCGTCAGCAACGTCCTGATGCCGGTGATCGTCAAGCGCTGGTTCCCCGACCGCGTCGGCTCCATGACCGGCCTCTACTCCATGGCCCTGGCCCTCGGCACCTCGCTGGCCGCGGCCGTGACCGTACCCATGACCGAGGCGATGGGCGGCAGCTGGAAGGCCGGCCTCGGCGTCTGGGCCGCGCTCGCCGCCGCCGCGATCCTGCCGTGGATCCCGCTGGTACGGGACCGCGGCGGCGCCGCCGGACATCCCGCGGCCCACCGGACCGAGGCCCCCGCGCTCCGGATCACCCGCAGCCGCACCGCCTGGGCTCTCGCCTGCTTCTTCGGGCTCCAGGCCACCGCCGCCTACATCACCATGGGGTGGATGCCCCAGATCTTCCGCGACGCCGGTGTCCCGGCCGGCACGGCGGGAGTCCTGCTCGCCCTCACCATGGCCATGGGCGTGCCGCTCGCCTTCGTCATCCCGAGGGTCGCCGCCCGGATGAGGAACCAGGGCCCGATCGTCGTCTTCCTCGGCGCCTGCGGCCTCATCGGCTACGCGGGCCTCTACCTCGCCCCGTCCGGCGGGGCCTGGGCCTGGGCGCTGCTCCTCGGCATCTCGAACTGCGCCTTCCCGCTCGCCCTCACCATGATCGGCATGCGCTCCCGCAGCGGCGCCGGAGTGGTCCGGCTCTCCGCGTTCGCCCAGTCCACCGGCTACCTCATCTCGATCCCCGGCCCGCTCCTGGTCGGCGTGCTCTACCAGCACAGCGGCGGCTGGGGGCTGCCGATCGCCCTCATGGCGGCCCTGATGGTGCCGCAGATGGTGGCCGGCATCCTGGCGGGCCGGGACCGGACGATCGAGGACGAATGCTGAGATGCGAGACTGGGGCCATGTCTCCTGTGCTCGATCCGAATCCCCAGAACGGTCAGAAGAAGCTGCTCATGGTCTTCGGGGCCATGCTGCTGATCACGGTCGTCATCGGCGTGATCGCCTCCCTCGCCTCCCCGTGACGCACGGCCCCCGGCGCGATGGTGGGGCTAGCCCCACCATCCCCTAGGGGGCCAGGGTCAGGGTGAAGTGGGTGGGTCACCGGATGGGAGCGGCGCCCCCCGATCCGTAGGTTCTGGGTATCGGAATCCAGCACCCACGGAGGCGGACATGCCGGCCCGTACGCACACCCGCTCCACCCGCCCGGACACCGCCGGCGTCGAGGTCCGGCTGCCGTGGTGGGCCGTCGCGCTGCCCGCCGTGGCCTTCGGCGCGCTCCTCCTGCTGATCGCCGGACCGGGGCAGGCGCACGCCGCCACGGGCGATCCCGCGGTCGGCCGGTTGCTGCAGCGAATCGTGGAGCTGCTGACTCCCTGAGGTCCGGAGCACGGGGCGGGGGAGCCCTCCAACACCCTGCGCCAGGTGGCACATTTCATGCGAAGCTGAGGTGTATGAGCGTCGATACACCTCGCAGGATCGTCCTTCTCAGGCATGCAAAGGCGGAATGGTCGCAGGACTCCGACCATGAGCGGCCGCTCGCGGAGCGCGGCCGCAAGGATGCCCCCGTGGCAGGCCGCAAACTCGCCGATTCCGGAATCGTCTTCGATCTGGCCCTCTGTTCGACCGCGGCCAGGACGCGCGAGACCTGGAAGCTGGCCGTGCACGAGATGCCCGAGCGCCCCAGGACCGTGTACGAGGAGAGGCTCTACGAGGCCTCGCTCGGCGAGCTGATCGCTTTGATCAACGAGACCCCCGACGAGGTCCGCGACCTCCTGGTGATCGGCCACAACCCGGGCATGCACGCCGTCGCCGACGCCCTGGCGGGCTCTACGGAGGGTGACGCCCTGGCGCGGATGACCCGCGGCGGTTTCCCGACCGCCGCGTTCGCCGTGGTCGAGGTGCCCGGCAGCTGGAAGAGCGTGGAGCACGGCGTCGGCAAGCTCGTCGAGTACTGGACTCCGAACGACTGACCGCCCCCGGTTCATGTACAGGGCCCGGGTGCCCACGCCGAAGCGTGCGCACCCGGGCCCTGTCGCGTGCGCCGCTATTCGACGAGGCCGTCGGCGGCCTCGACCTCTTCGCGGGTGATGCCGAGCAGATAGAGCACGGTGTCCAGGAACGGCACGTTCACCGCGGTGTGCGCGGCCTCGCGGACCACCGGCTTGGCGTTGAAGGCGACCCCGAGTCCCGCGGTGTTCAGCATGTCCAGGTCGTTCGCCCCGTCACCGATCGCCACCGTCTGCGCCAGCGGCACCCCGGCCTCCGCGGCGAAGCTGCGCAGCAGCCGGGCCTTGCCCGCCCGGTCGACGATGTCCCCGGTCACCCGGCCGGTGAGCTTGCCGTCGACGACCTCCAGGGTGTTGGCAGAGGCGAAGTCGAGCCCGAGCCGCTCCTTGAGGTCGTCCGTCACCTGCGTGAACCCGCCGGAGACGACGCCCACTTGGTAGCCGAGCCGCTTCAGCGTACGGATCAGGGTGCGGGCACCCGGCGTCAGCCGGACGTCGGCACGCACCTTCTCCACCACCGACACGTCGAGCCCCGCCAGCAGCGCCACCCGCGCGTGCAGCGACTGCTCGAAGTCGAGCTCGCCGCGCATCGCCTGCTCGGTCACGGCCGCGACCTCGGCCTCGCAGCCGGCATGGGCCGCGAAGAGTTCGATGACCTCGTCCTGGATGAGCGTGGAGTCGACGTCCATCACGACGAGGCGCTGCGCCCGGCGGCTGAGCCCGGCCGAGACGACCGCCACGTCGACCCCGATCCCGGCGGCCTCGACGGCCAGTGCGGTGCGCAGTGTCTCGGTCCCGGTGCCCGACACCGCGAACTCGACGGCGGTGACCGGATACTTCGCCAGCCGGAAGATACGGTCGATGTTGCCGCCGGTCGAGGTGATCGTGGCCGCTATGGCCGCGGTCGACTCCGCGGTCAGCGGATGTCCGAGCACCGTCACATGGGAACGGCCGTCGCCGCGCGGACGGTTGTCGCCCGTGCCGGAGATGATCTCGGCCTGCAGCTTCAGCGACTCGGCCCAGCTGTGCACGGTGGCCCGCAGGTCGCCCTCGGTGGTCCCGCCCGCGGTCGGGGCGGTGACCAGCGCGCACAGGACGATACGGCCACGGGTGACGACCTGCTCGATGTCGACGACGTCGACCGAGTAGGCGGCGAGGGTGTCGAAGAGCCCGGCGGTGATGCCGGGCCGGTCCTTCCCGAAGATCTTTACCAGAAGGGTCGGCGTGTCCGCGTCCCGACGTGACTCAGGAGGCTCAGGGGACAGCGAGGACTGAGGGGGCTGAGATGCGCTCATGGTGCTCCCACCGTATCGGTCCGCGGTACGCCCCCGACGGCCCGTCCCGAGGGCCGGACAGCCGGCTGGGTGCCGGGGATATCCGCCTTCGGTGAGGTCTGCGGCGGCCCGTTGGCTGTTGTGGTGATACCTCATGAATTGGTCCGGGTCGTTCGCAACGGTGCGGTCTCGGTTCGGTCAACCTCCCGCCCGGCTTTCGCATCGGGGACTGCTCCTGGAATAGTTCGCCACGATGTTCAGCATCCCTAGACTCCCTGCAACGGGGGTAATTCGGGGGACAACTAGTGGGGCGCGGAGTGCCGGAACTCGTACTGGAATTGAATGGCAGGACCTGGACGCTCGATCCGTCCAGGTCGTACACCCTCGGGCGGGATCCGCAGGGTGACATGACGATCGACGACGCCAGAGTGTCGTGGCGGCACGCCACGATCAGCTGGAGCGGACGCGGTTGGTTCATCGAGGACCACGGCAGTACCAACGGCACGTATGTGCAGGGCCAGCGGATCCACCAGATGGAGATCGGGCCCGGCTCCACCGTGAACCTGGGCAACGCCACGGACGGCCCCCGGCTGAGCCTCAGCGGCGCCGACGCGTACAGCGGGCAGGCGGCCGCGGGCGCCCAGGCCCCGGCCCAGCAGCCGCAGCAGGCGCCGCAGCAGCAGCCGTACCCGGGACTGCACCAGCCGGGACCGGGCGGGCAGCAGCCGCCGGCCCAGCAGCAGGCCTGGCCGCAGCAGCCCCAGGCCCAGCCTCAGCAGCCCCATGTGCCGCAGCAGCAGGGCATGGCACCGGCAGCAGCGGCACCTCACGCGGGTGGCCCGGGCGGCGCGGCGGGGGCGCCGCCCGTGTACGGCGACCGCAGCCCGACCACGTTCCACCAGCTGGCGCTCGGCCGGGTGATGCGGATCGGCCGTGCGCTGGAGAACGAGCTGGTCGTCTCCGACCTCCAGGTCTCGCGTCACCACGCCGAGTTCCACGCGACACCCGACGGCCGGTTCGAGATCCGCGACCTCGGATCCCACAACGGCACCTACGTCAACGGCCAGCCGCTCTCGAAGTCGGGCTCCGCGCTCATCGGCCCGAACGACATCGTCGGCGTCGGTCACTCGACCTTCCGGCTGGTCGGCGACCGGCTCGAGGAGTTCGTCGACACCGGTGAGGTCTCCTTCGCCGCACGCCACCTCACGGTGACGGTCGACGGCGGGAAGCAGATCCTCAAGGACGTCTCGTTCGGCGTCCCGGAGAAGTCGCTGATCGGCGTCATCGGCCCGTCCGGCTCCGGAAAGTCGACCCTGCTCAAGGCGCTCACCGGATACCGGCCCGCCAACCAGGGCGACGTCCTCTACGACAACCGAAACCTCTACAAGCAGTTCGCCGAGCTCCGCCAGCGCATCGGTCTGGTCCCGCAGGACGACATCCTGCACAAGGAACTCACGGTCACCCGGGCCCTCAAGTACGCCGCCAAGCTCCGCTTCCCCGCGGACACCACGGAGGCGGAGCGCCAGGCCCGGATCCATGAGGTCCTCGCCGAGCTCAAGCTCGACATCCACAAGGACAAGAAGGTCACCTCGCTCTCCGGCGGCCAGCGCAAGCGCGTCTCCGTGGCCCTGGAGCTGCTGACCAAGCCCTCGCTGATCTTCCTGGACGAGCCGACCTCCGGCCTCGACCCGGGCATGGACCGCGATGTCATGCAGTTGCTGCGCGGCCTGGCCGACGACGGCCGTACCGTCCTGGTCGTCACGCACTCGGTCGCCGAGCTGGCCATCTGCGACAAGCTCCTGGTGATGGCGCCGGGCGGTTCCGTCGCCTACTTCGGCCCGCCGGAGGAAGCGCTCAACTTCTTCGGCTACAGCACCTGGGCCGACGTCTTCTCGGCGTTCGAGAACTACCGCGACTACGACTGGTCGGGCCGCTGGCGCGGCTCGCAGCACTACCAGATGTACGCCGCGGACATCGACGCCGTCGCCGCGCAGCCCGTGCACATGCCGCCGCACCAGCAGATGCGTCCGCCGAAGCCGCAGGGCTGGATGACCCAGCTGTGGACGCTGATGCGCCGCTACGTCTCGGTGATCGCGTCCGACAAGGGCTTCATGGGCCTGATGGTGATCCTGCCGGCGGTGCTCGGCATCGTCAGCGTGGTCATCCCCGCCGACTTCGGCCTCGCCCCGCCGAAGCCGCCGTCCCGGTTCAACGGCGACGCCGGCACGATCATGCTGATCCTGGTGATCGGGATGACCTTCTCCGCCGCCGCCAACTCCGTACGAGAGCTGATCAAGGAACGGGTCATCTACGAACGGGAACGGGCCACCGGCCTCTCCCGCTCGGCCTACCTGATGTCCAAGGTGATCGTGCTCGGCGTGATCACGGCCATCCAGGGCGTCATCATCTGCGGCATCGGCTTCGCCACCCGCGATCTGCCCGCCGAGGGCCTGATCATGCCGCCCGCCGTGGAACTCTGCGTGACGATCATCGCGCTCGGCTTCACCTCGATGATGTTCGGCCTGGTGATCTCCTCGCTGGTGAAGACCTCCGAGAAGACCATGCCGCTGCTGGTCATGTTCGCGATCGTCCAGGTCGTCTTCACCGGCATCCTCTTCCAGGTGTACGGATCGCCCGGCCTGGAGCAGTTCGCCTGGCTGATGCCGTCCCGCTGGGCCATCGCGGGCGCGGGCTCCACGCTCGACCTCGCCCACCTGATGCCGCCGTGGGACCAGAAGAACCCCACGGACCTGGACCCGCTGTGGGAGCACTCGGCCGGACAGTGGGGGATGAACGTCGCGGTGCTGCTGGTCCTCGGCATCATCTGCGGTGTGGCGGTCGCGCGACTGCTGCGCCGCCACGAGCCCGAGGTCATGCGCAAGTAGCGGCTGTCCCGCGCACAGCACGACGCCGAAGGGCGGCACCCCACGGGGTGCCGCCCTTCGGCGTCATACAGGAGCTGCTCAGTACGCGCTGTCGACGTTGTCGATCGAGCCGTACTTGTCGGCGGCGTAGTTGGCCGCGGCGGTCAGGTTGGCGACCGGGTCGTACTGGGTGTGGGGGGTACCACTGACGTGGTAGTAGTCGAAGGTCGGCTTGATGATCTGCAGCAGACCGATCGACGGCACGCCGTTCTGGGCGTTGATGTCCCAGTCGTTGATGGCGTTCGGGTTGCCGCTGGACTCACGGATGATGTTGCGGTGCAGCCCCTCGTACGTGCCAGGAATGCCCTTCTTCTTCATGATGGACAGGGATTCCTTGATCCAGCCGTCCAGGTTGTTCGCGTACACGGGGGCACGGGACTCGGAACGGCTGGCAGCGTGCGAGCTGCGCTTCTCGGCGGCCTTCTTGGCCTTCCACTTCGCGGCGGCCTTCTTCTTCGCCTTCTGGGCGTCGGCCTTGGCGACGGCGTCGACCTTCGCCTGTACGGCGGCGGCCTTCTTGGCCTTCGCGGCGTCGGCGGCCTTCACCAGCTGCTCGGCGGTGGAGTGCTGCTCGAGGATGCTGTTCTGGATGGTCCGGGCCTGCGGGGCGGCGGCGGCGGACCCGAAGACGACGGGGCTTGCGGAGAGTGCCTGAGGCTCGGTCTCGGCCTCGGCGTTACCGGGCACCAGGGACAAGGAGAGGGCAGCGGCGGCGACGGCGGAGATGCCGGCGGCGGAGAGCTTCTGGGTCTTGTTCAGGCGTCGGAGACGGCCGGGAATGCTGGACGCGGTCATATCAGGCGTACCTCTTCGAATCGCGGAAGGTCCTCACGGAGGACGAAGACGGGAGGCGGCTTCGCTTCTCCGTCGGGGACGAGTGCAATTGTTAGCGGCAGCAAAACGGCGTGGCAAAGGTGTGACGTACGAAGCCAGATAGTGGAACAGGAAGCCGTTTGAGGCCATTGATCCCTGCCCATGACCACCCAAATCGCCCTTTTCGCTCCACTAGGGGGCTTCGTAAGTGACGTGGGTCCTATGCGTGGCCTCACATCGGGCGGGCGATAAGCTCACCGTCCGTTGCTCCAGCAATGCGGAATGTTAGGTTCCGGGGGCTGTGGAGCGGCGGGTGCGGAGCGGCGGGTGCGGAGCGATCGGGCGCCGGTGGGAACGCCGCCGGCGTCCGCGGGGGGAGCGGCTCGGCTCATGGTCCTAGTCCCAGCGCCCCGGTCAGGGCCGTCCACAGCCCGATACGGGGCAGGGGGCCCGCCGGTACCTTGAGGCCATGAGCCATCGCCCTCCGTCGGGCCTCGCTGCGGTGAGTGCCGCGCTGCTCGCCATGAGCCGGCACCTCGAAATGCGGGACGTCCTGAAAACGATCGTCGCCTCGGCCCGCGAACTGCTGGACGCCGAGTACGCGGCCCTCGGGGTCCCCGACGATCACGGCGGCTTCGCCCAGTTCGTCGTCGACGGTGTCAGCGACGAACAGTGGAAGGCCATCGGCCCGCTTCCGCGCCAGCACGGCATCCTCGCCGCGATGCTCCACGAGGCGAAGCCCGAGCGACTGGCCGATGTCCGCAAGGACCCGCGCTTCGAGGGCTGGCCGGCCGCCCACCCCGACATGTCCGACTTCCTGGGGCTGCCGATCAGGGACGGCGACGACATCATCGGCGCCCTCTTCCTCGCCAACAAGCGCTGCCCGAAGCCCGAGGGCACCTGCGGATTCACCGCCGAGGACGAGGAGCTGCTGGGGATCCTCGCCCAGCACGCCGCGATTGCTCTCACGAACGCCCGGCTGTACGAGCGCAGCCGCGAGCTCACCATCGCCGAGGAACGCTCACGGCTCGCCCACGAGCTGCACGACGCGGTCAGCCAGAAGCTCTTCTCCCTCCGGCTCACCGCCCAGGCCGCCGCCGCCCTGGTCGACCGCGACCCGGCCCGCGCCAAGGGCGAGCTCCAGCAGGTCGCCGCCCTGGCGGCCGAGGCCGTCGACGAGCTGCGCGCCGCCGTCGTCGAACTGCGCCCGGCGGGCCTGGACGAGGACGGCCTCGTCGCCACCCTCCGGACCCAGATCCAGGTCCTGGACCGCGCCCACACCGCCCGCGTCACCTTCGCGAGCGCGGCGGTACGTGCCCTGCCCGCAGCCCAGGAGGAGGCGCTGCTCCGGGTCTCCCAGGAGGCCCTGCACAACGCGCTGCGCCACTCCGGCGCCGGGCACGTCGATGTCACCCTCACCCGCCGCGACGGCTCCACGGTGCTGAGGATCTCGGACGACGGCCACGGCTTCGACCCGGCGGCCACCCGCCGGGCGGGCCGGCATCTGGGCCTCGTCTCGATGCGGGACCGCGCCGACGGCGTCGGCGGCAAGCTCACCGTTGAATCGGCGCCCGGCACGGGCACCACGATCGAGATGGAGGTGCCCGGTGGCTGACAGGCTCATCAGGGTGCTGCTGGTCGACGACCACCAAGTGGTCCGCCGCGGTCTGCGCACGTTCCTGGAGATCCAGGACGACATAGAGGTCGTCGGCGAGGCGGCCGACGGCGCCGAAGGGGTGGCCAGGACGGAGGAGCTGCGGCCCGACGTGGTGCTGATGGACATCAAGATGCCGGGCACCGACGGCATCGAGGCCCTGCGCAGGCTCCGCGAGCTGGAGAACCCGGCCAAGGTACTGATCGTCACCAGCTTCACCGAACAGCGCACCGTCGTCCCGGCCCTGCGCGCAGGCGCCTCCGGCTACGTGTACAAGGACGTCGACCCGGACGCGCTGGCCGGCGCCATCCGCTCGGTGTACGCGGGCCACGTCCTGCTCCAGCCCGAAGTGGCAGGTGCGCTGCTGGCGCAGGACGAGCCGGGCAGCGGCACGGGCCGGGGGAGCACCCTCACCGAGCGGGAGCGTGAGGTCCTGGGGCTCATCGCCGACGGCCGGTCGAACCGGGAGATCGCGCGGGCCCTGGTGCTCTCCGAGAAGACCGTCAAGACACACGTCTCCAACATCCTGATGAAGCTGGACCTCTCCGACCGCACCCAGGCAGCGCTCTGGGCGGTCAGGCACGGGGCTGCGGGCTGACCGCGCGACCGAATCAACCGCGCGACCGGCTCGCCCGACCGAAACAACCCGCGCGACCCAATCGACCGCGCGACCGCAACACCCGCCCGACCGAAACAGCTGACCTAATCCGGGCGTCACCCTCCGGGCCCGGGTTTCACACTCCCGTGTGTACGTCACCCGAACGGCGCATCCTCTTCCGGCCCGGGGCGTTCTTCATGGCGTGCTGCGGCGGCTGGCCGCAGCGACGCTAGGAGGATCCTGAAGTGAAGAACCTGAAGAAGGCTGCCGCCGTCACCATGATCGCCGGTGGCATCATCGCCGCCGGTGCCGGCGCGGCCTCCGCCACCGGTCACAGCGGTGCCGGCGCCCACGGTGTCGCGGCCCACTCCCCGGGTGTGGCCAGCGGCAACCTCGTCCAGGTCCCGGTCCACGTCCCGGTGAACGTGGTCGGCAACACCGTCAACGTGGTCGGCCTGCTCAACCCGGCCTTCGGCAACTTCGGCCTGAACGGCTGACGCGCCGCGTCCACGGTGATGCCGCCGCCCGGCCCCATGCGGGACCGGGCGGCGGCATCACGCCGTCCGCCTGTGGGTTTCCCTGCGCGCAGCCACCGGGACGGCCGGACCATGCCTTCCCGGCGCCCCGCTGAGGACCCGCGGCCCGGCCCCGTGCGCCTACCGCGCCCGCTCCTCCACATACGCGTTGTACGCCGCCACCTGCGCCCGCCGGGCCACCCGCTCCACCGGCCGCAGCGCCTCCCCGCGCGCCGCCATCTCCGACGCGCTCACCGCGCCGCCGTGCCCGTTCTCCTGCGCCACCGAGACCAGCAGCCCGACCCGCTGGGCCAGCTCCAGCACCCGCACCGCCCGCGGCGGATACCCCGGGGCGAGCACCTCACGCCCCCGCTCCGCCCGCGCCCGGTACGCGTCCACCGCCGCCTCGGCCACCGGCCCCGACCCGGCCACATCGAGCCGTGACAGCAGCGCCGTCGCATCCCGCAACGCCTCGGCGAGCTCCCGTTCCGCCTCGCCCAGCGACGGCACGTCGGCCGGCGGAGCCTCGCGTACCGCCAGGCACTGCCACACCACATCGACGTGGAGGTCCCCGGCGGGCCCCGCCTCCCGCACCTCGGGCACCAGCCCGTACGGAGCACCGAAGGTGACCACGGCCTCCTCGGCCTCCAGCGCCCGGGCGTTGAAGTCCGCCGGGCCGCTGAGGCCCAGCAGGTGTCCGGGAACCGGCAGCGCGACCCGGAAGCCCGTCACCCCCAGCCCGCGCAGCCGCCCCAGGGCGAGCGTGAGACCGACCGGTCCCGCCTCACCCGGCAGCCCCTCGACGCGGTGCACCGCGTCCTGTCCGACAATGGCGAGCGCCGCGTCGTCCGGCGACACGAGCCCGGCCAGCAACGCGTTGCCCCAAGCGGCCAGCAGCCCTGAGCGTGGTTCCGAAAGCATGGCGACAGCCTAGGGGCTGTCCGGCGGGTCACGGCCGGGGTCGCGGCGTCTGGCACGGCACCTCGCGGCGTCGCCGAAACGACCGGACAGCTCCGGTGCCAGGACGCTCCGGCGCCTTGCGATGCACCCCACCAGACGCCGCGACCCCGGCCGTGACCCGCCGGACAGCCCCTAGGCTGTCGCCATGCTTTCGGAACCACGCTCAGGGCTGCTGGCCGCTTGGGGCAACGCGTTGCTGGCCGGGCTCGTGTCGCCGGACGACGCGGCGCTCGCCATTGTCGGACAGGGGACAGCGGGGCGACGACGGGCCCAGCGCCTGAAGAGCTCGCGCAGTGGCGTAGGTTTTCCCTGGGAGCTGTGCCCACAGGCACGCGACGATCTCGAGACTGCATGGGGAGACAACGCGCTCATGAGCGATGTACTGGAGCTGGTGGACGTATCAGTGGTCCGCGACGGACGCGCTCTGGTGGACGATGTCTCCTGGTCGGTCAAGGAGGGTGAGCGCTGGGTCATCCTCGGCCCGAACGGCGCCGGCAAGACCACCCTCCTCAACATCGCGTCCAGCTACCTCTTCCCGACCAAGGGCACCGCCACGGTCCTCGGCGAGCAGCTCGGCGGCGTCGGCACCGACGTCTTCGACCTGCGCCCCCGCATCGGCATCGCGGGCGTCGCCATGGCCGAGAAGCTGCCCAGGCGCCAGACCGTGCTGCAGACGGTGCTCACCGCCGCGTACGGCATGACCGCCACCTGGAACGAGAACTACGACAAGGTCGACGAGGACCGCGCCCGCGCCTTCCTCGACCGGCTCGGCATGACCGAGTACCTCGACCGGAAGTTCGGCACGCTGTCCGAGGGCGAGCGCAAGCGCACCCTGATCGCCCGCGCCATGATGACCGACCCGGAGCTGCTCCTCCTCGACGAGCCGGCCGCCGGTCTCGACCTGGGCGGCCGCGAGGACCTGGTCCGCCGCCTCGGGCGGCTGGCCCGCGACCCGTACGCGCCGTCCATGATCATGGTGACCCACCACGTCGAGGAGATCGCCCCCGGCTTCACCCACGTCCTGATGATCCGTCAGGGCAAGGTCCTCGCCGCCGGCCCCATGGAGACCGAGCTCAGCTCCCGCAACCTCTCCCTCTGCTTCGGCCTCCCGCTCGTGGTCGAGCACCAGGGCGATCGCTACACGGCCCGTGGACTGCCGCTCGGCTGAGGGGCGTTGCTCCCGGCACCGCCGGACCCGGCCGCTCGCGCACTGTCCCCGGAGGGACTCGCGGTCATACGATGACCACGTGGACATCGACGCGTGGGTGTGGTGGCTGATCGGCGCGGTGGGACTGGGCATCCCCCTCGTCCTGACCGCGATGCCCGAGTTCGGCATGTTCGCCGTCGGAGCGGTCGTCGCGGCGGTCGTCGCGGCCCTCGGCGGTGGAATCGTGGCCCAGGTCCTGGTCTTCGTCATCGTCTCGGTGGCCCTCATCGCCGTGGTCCGTCCGATCGCCAACCGGCATCGCGCGGACCGGCCCCACCTGGCCACCGGCATCGACGCGCTGAAGGGCCGTCAGGCCGTCGTGCTGGAACGGGTCGACGGCAGCGGTGGCCGGATCAAGCTGGCCGGGGAGATCTGGTCGGCCCGCGCCCTCGACGCGGAGCTGAGCTTCGAACCGGGCCAACAGGTCGATGTCGTCGACATCGACGGGGCGACGGCTGTCGTCATGTGACCGAACGACCCCCACAGCAGCGCCCGTTCTGCGAGACTCGATGTCGATCATCATGGAAACCGGACCGGCAGGACAACCGACCTGACCCACGGCCCATCCGATCTCGACCTCGCTCATCGCGATCCGTCGGCAACCGAAGGGCACGAGGAAAACGATGCAACCGATCATCATCGTCCTGATCATTCTGGTGGTGCTCGTCTTCATCGCTCTGATCAAGACGATCCAGGTCATCCCCCAGGCCAGCGCCGCCATCGTGGAACGTTTCGGCCGGTACACCCGCACCCTCAACGCGGGCCTGAACATCGTCGTCCCGTTCATCGACTCGATCCGCAACCGGATCGACCTGCGTGAACAGGTCGTTCCCTTCCCGCCGCAGCCGGTGATCACCCAGGACAACCTGGTCGTCAACATCGACACGGTCATCTACTACCAGGTGACCGACGCCAGGGCGGCGACGTACGAGGTCGCCAGCTACATCCAGGCCATCGAGCAGCTCACCGTCACCACGCTCCGCAACATCATCGGCGGCATGGACCTGGAGCGGACCCTGACCTCCCGCGAGGAGATCAACGCCGCGCTGCGCGGAGTCCTCGACGAGGCGACCGGCAAGTGGGGCATCCGCGTCAACCGCGTCGAACTGAAGGCGATCGAGCCGCCCACCTCCATCCAGGACTCGATGGAGAAGCAGATGCGCGCCGACCGTGACAAGCGCGCCGCGATCCTCCAGGCCGAAGGAACCCGCCAGTCGGCGATCCTCACCGCGGAGGGCGAGAAGCAGTCCGCGATCCTGCGCGCCGAGGGTGAGGCCAAGGCGGCCGCCCTGCGCGCCGAGGGCGAGGCCCAGGCCGTCCGTACGGTCTTCGAGGCGATCCACGCCGGCGACCCGGACCAGAAGCTCCTCTCGTACCAGTACCTCCAGATGCTCCCGAAGATCGCCGAGGGCGACGCCAACAAGCTCTGGATCGTGCCCAGCGAGATCGGCGACGCCCTCAAGGGCCTCAGCGGCGCGTTCGGGAACCTCGGCACCGGCATGCCCGGCTTCGACACCGGCGGCAAGGAGCGCCGCGAGGAGCCCCCGGTCGACTGACGTGTACATACCCTCGTGCATGATCAGTGCACCAAGCACCGATCATGCACGGGGGATTCGACGTGAACACCTGGGAGATGCTCGCCGTCTTCGTCGCGGGCATCAGCGCGGGCACGATCAACACGATCGTCGGCTCGGGGACACTGATCACCTTCCCGGTGCTGCTCGCCACCGGCCTTCCCCCGGTCACCGCGACGGTCTCCAACGCACTCGGTCTGATCCCCGGCTCCATCAGCGGCGCGATCGGCTACCGCAAGGAACTCCAGGGACAGCGCCGCCGCGTCCTCAAGCTCTCCGTCGGCGCCCTGATCGGCGGCCTCACCGGCGCCACCCTGCTGCTGAAGCTGCCGTCGACCGCCTTCGAGACCATCGTCCCGATCCTGGTCGCGCTGGCCCTCGTCCTGGTCATCCTGCAACCGCGCATCAGCAAAGCGGTCCAGCGCCGCCGTGAACACACCGGTACCCCAGCCCGCTCCGACGGCGGCCCGCTGCTCTTCATCGGCCTGATGCTCGCCAGTGTGTACGGCGGCTACTTCACCGCCGCCCAGGGGATCATCTACCTCTCCCTGATGGGCATGCTGCTCGACGACACCATGCAGCGCCTCAACGCCGTGAAGAACGTCCTGGCGGCCGTCGTCAACAGCATCGCCGCGCTCTTCTTCCTCTTCGTCGCGGACTTCGACTGGACGGCCGTCGTACTGATCGCGGTGGGTTCCGCGCTCGGCGGCCAGATCGGCGCCAAGATCGGCCGCAGGCTCAGCCCCACGTTCCTGCGCGCCCTCATCGTCACGGTCGGCACGGCCGCCATCGTCCAGCTGGTACTCCGCTGACGCGGGGAAGCCCGCTCCGCACCGGAGCGGGCTTCCCCTACGTCACCAGCCGTACGGCGGCTACGCCGCGGACTGCGCCAGCCACTCCGGCAGCGCCGACCGGTCGCCGGCCCCCAGCGCCAGCAGCATCGCGTCCGCGGGCGAGGGCACGAACGGCTGCCTCAGCAGCGGCATCCCCGCCTGCTCCGGCGTCCGCGCCGCCTTGCGGTGGTTGTCCTCGGCGCAGGAGGCCACCGTGTTGAGCCATGTGTCCTGACCGCCCTGGGCCCGCGGCACCACATGGTCGACGGTGCTCGCCCGCCGCCCGCAGTACGCGCACCGGTGCTGGTCCCGGATCAGCACACCCCTTCTGGACCACGGTGCCTGTCTTCGGAACGGCACCCGTACGTACCGGCAGAGCCTGATCACCCGGGGCACCGGGATGTCCACGGCGGCACCACGCATACGGAGATCGGGGTGCGACTGCTCGACGACGGCCTTGTCCTGAAGGATCAGCACCACCGCACGGTTCAGCGTCACCGTCGACAGCGGCTCGAAGCTCGCGTTCAGCACCAGTGTGTCCCGCATTTCGCCCACCTCCCGTGTGCCGCCCGCCCCCTGGCAGGCCCGGATCAACTCTGGCCGGGCCGGCCGTGATGGACAACGCAATAAAAAATGCCCTGCCCTGATCTCTCCAAGACCAGGGCAGGGCAAACAGGGGTGGAACCTTTGGCTTCACTCGCTCGCGGCGGGCTCCGCGTACTCACCGATCAGCTGGGCACGGCCCAGCGTGTGGAACCGCAGGTTGAAGCCGACCGCCGCGGGAGGGGTGTCGCTGTCGGGACCGAGCTTCTCGCTGTCCACCGCGTACACGGTGAACACGTAGCGGTGGTTCTCCCCGGCTGGCGGAGCGGCTCCGCCGAACTCCTTCGACCCGTAGTCGTTACGGGCCTGCACGGCCCCCGCGGGCAGTCCCTCGAACGTCCCGCTGCCCGCGCCCGCCGGCAGCTCCGTGACCGACGCCGGAATGTCGAAGACCACCCAGTGCCAGAACCCGCTGCCCGTCGGGGCATCCGGATCGAAGCACGTCACGGCGAAACTCTTCGTTCCCGCGGGGAAACCCTCCCACCGCAGCTGCGGCGAGGTGTTCCCCGCCGCGTAGACCTGTGCGTCCGCGAGCACGGCCCCCGGCGCGAGGTCCTCGCTCACCACGGTGAACGACGGGACCTCGGGATGGAAGTCGTGCGGCAGCGGGGCCCTCTTCGGCTCGGTCACGTCAGCACCTCTCCTGATCGGTTCTGCTCCCGGAAGGATTTCGGAAGGAGCCGGAACGGCTCCTTCCCTCCGACCCTAGAGCCAGTTGCGCTGCCCGCCGACCTGCGCCAGCCACTGATTGAGGTACGCCGCCCAGTCGGTCCCCCCGAAGTCGTTCAGGCCCACCTTGAACGCACGGTACGAGTCGCTGCCCTCACTGAAGAGCCCAGGCTTCTTGTCCATCTCCAGAACGACGTCCATCTCGCGGTCGTCCGCGACGAACGTCAGCTCGACCTGGTTCAGCCCCCGGTACTGCGACGGCGGGAAGAACTCGATCTCCTGGTAGAACGGCAGCCGCTGACGCGTGCCGCGGATGTGGCCGCGCTCCATGTCCGCGCTGCGGAACCCGAAGCCCAGCTGCCCGAAGGCGTCCAGGATGGCCTGCTGCGCCGGCAGCGGGTGCACGTTGATGGGGTCGAGGTCGCCCGAGTCCAGCGCCCGCGCGATCTCCAGCTCCGTGGTCACCCCGATGTTCATGCCGTGCAGGTGCTGGCCCGCGAACATCGTGATCGGCGTCTCCCACGGGATCTCGAGCCCGAACGGCACGACGTGCACCGCACCCGCCCGCACCTCGAACGCGCCGCCGAGACGCAGCTTGGTGAACTCGATGTCCTGCTTGGTCTCCTGGTCCTGGCCCTCGACCTCGACCCGGGCCTGCAGACCGACGGAGAGCCCCTCGATCTGCTGGTCCACGGACCCGCCCTGGATCCGCACCTCGCCCTGGACGACCCCACCCGGTACGACGTTGAGCTCGGTCAGCTCCGTCTCCACCGAGGCGCCACCGGCACCCATACTCGCGAGCAGCCGCTTGAAGCCCATGTTTTCTCCTCCTAGGTCCTGACCCCTACATACGCGCCATGACCGTAGTCGGTTCCCGGTAACCTCGAACGTCATGATCGATGGCCAGGACCGTACGCCGCTGACGCGGGACCTCTCCGACCGCCCCGTACCGGAGGTGGCACCGGATCCCCTGGGCCGCGTCCGGACGCGGCGCGATGGTGTCATGTACGGGCCCCCGGGCCACGCGTACGTCTACTTCACCTCCGGCACGTCAAGGCAGTCGGCATGAACGTCGATCTCCTCGCCCACCCTGCCGAACACGTCGCTCCCAAGCTGCTCGGGAGCGTGCTCAGCTGCAAGACCCCGGAGGGCACCGTGAGCATCGCCATCACGGAGACCGAGGCCTACTCCGGCGCGGCCGACCCGGCCTCCCATGCCTACCGGGGCCGGACCCCCCGTAACGCGGTCATGTTCGGACCCGCAGGTCATCTGTACGTGTACCGCTCCCACGGCCTCCACTGGTGCGCCAACGTCGTCACCGGGACGGACGGCATCGCCTCGGCCGTCCTCATCCGGGCAGGCAGGGTCATCGAGGGAGAGGACCTGGCACGCAAGCGGCGAGGGCAGAAGGTCGAGAGTCCGCGTCTCGCCCGAGGTCCGGGGAACTTCTGCCAGGCACTGGGCATCACGGGAGAGCACAACGGCGCGGATCTCCTGGCAGGTTCCTCGGTCATGTTGTCCGAGGGGGAATCGGTATCGGCCGCGCTCATCCAGATCGGTCCGCGGGTAGGCGTGAGCAAGGCCCACGACTGGCAACACCGGTTCTACCTCGCCGGTGATCCGACGGTCTCGGCGTACCGACTGAGCCCGCGTGCCAAACCGCCCGCCGGAGCCTGAGCCACTGCGCGCCTTGCGCACGGCCGGCGGTGAGCGCGCGGCTCGGAACCTGTGGCCGGTTCTCGGCCCGCAGCGACCGGGATCCGGCCAAAGACCCCGCCCGCCTCGCGGCGGCGCTGGACATCGACCGGGCACTCGACGGCACCGCTGCCGTCGCGCACCCCGGTGCACACCTCTTCCTACTGCACGGCTCTTCTCCACCCCCCGACCAGGCACGCAACGGTCCGCGCACGGGCGTGGGCGGTGACGGAGCGGCGCTCCGGTGGCGCTTCCGGACCGAGGGGCCCGGCGGTGAGCCCGTACCGCGCCCACGCACCACTCC
Organism: Streptomyces sp. OR43; assembly: GCF_008042275.1. Lineage (GTDB taxonomy): Bacteria > Actinomycetota > Actinomycetes > Streptomycetales > Streptomycetaceae > Streptomyces. Next base: position 295,375 of record NZ_RDBK01000008.1, read on the forward strand.
GTCGGCCGACTTGACTCGCCCTTGGGGGACGCCTAATGTAGTCCGAGCCGCTTGACACGAGTACAGCTTTTGGTTCGGTCCATCGGATCGCACGCCGGGCAACTCGAAGCGGCCAACCACTACCTACGACTCACCCTTGAGGGTGCGAGTTTCGGCATGCCGAAATTCTTCTCCAGGACTCGATTATGAGTCACCGAGGAATTCGGCTAAAGTAGTGGACACGCCGAAAGGGAAACGCGAAAGCGAAGAACTGAAAGCGGAAATGCAAGACCCGCTTCGACCGGGAATCGGACACGAAAGAGTCTGATAGAGTCGGAAACGCAAGACCGAAGGGAAGCGCCCGGAGGAAAGCCCGAGAGGGTGAGTACGAAGGAAGCGTCCGTTCCTTGAGAACTCAACAGCGTGCCAAAAGTCAACGCCAGATATGTTGATACCCCGACCTGTTTCGGCAGGTTCGAGGTTCCTTTGAAAGTCCTGGCAGGCCTTCGGGCTTGGCAGGCAATGCACACAGCGAGGACATAGCGAACGACCGGTCCTATTCCGACTTGGTTGTTCCGCTCTCGTGGTGTCTACCCGATTACGGGAAAACATTCACGGAGAGTTTGATCCTGGCTCAGGACGAACGCTGGCGGCGTGCTTAACACATGCAAGTCGAACGATGAAGCCTTTCGGGGTGGATTAGTGGCGAACGGGTGAGTAACACGTGGGCAATCTGCCCTTCACTCTGGGACAAGCCCTGGAAACGGGGTCTAATACCGGATAATACCTTCTCTCTCATGGGGGAAGGTTAAAAGCTCCGGCGGTGAAGGATGAGCCCGAACTCGGGGCGGTGGAGCGGCCGTTGATCATGGCGGTGGGCAGTCTCGTACCGCATCACGGGTACGGCACGCGGCCGAGACGGCGACGGCCGCACACGGGCTCAGCGACCGGCCCTGGTACGACGCCCGGCGGCTCGACATCGATCTGCTGCTGTGGCGGCTGCGGGACCACCCGGACCTGGCCGCGTTCGTCGAGCGGGCGATCGGCCCGCTGCGCGATCACGACCGCACTTCGCGCCCGCCGCTGCTGCCCACGCTGGAGACGTATCTGGCCCACGCGGGCCGCAAGGCGGAAACGGCACGTGAGCTGCATCTGAACCGTCAGACCCTGTACAACCGGCTGGCCCGCATCGGTGAGCTGCTCGGCACCGATCTCGACGACCCGCAGGCCGTCCTGGCACTGAGCCTGGCCCTGCGCGCCCGCCGCCACGCGACCTGACCGGCGGTCTCAGCGGGTACGGGCCGTTGCCAGCGGCTGAATCAACTCGTCGTACACGCTGAGCACTTGGGCGATCGTGTCGTCCTCGGTCGGCCAACTCGCCGCCTGCCGGAGGCCGGCGGCCGCCAGCCGGTCCCGTTCCGCCGGATCGCCGAGCAGGCGGGCCACGGCCCGGGCGAGCGCCTCCGCGTTCGCGTACGGCACGAGTTCCGCGGCGTCGCCCACGAGTTCGGGTACGCCACCGACGGCGGTGGCGACCAGCGGCACACCGATCCGCAACGCCTCCTGGGCCAGCAGCGACCGCGCCTCCCAGCGACTGGACATCACGACCAGGTCGGCGGCAGCCAGGAGTTCGGGGATGTCGGTGCGGCTGCCGATCAGCGAGACGGGCAGGTCCTCGGCCTTGATCCGGCGCCGGAGCGCCGCCCGCTCCCGTCCTTCGCCCGCGACGACCAGCAGGGGTACGGGGTCGAGCCGCCGCCACATCCGGGCCGCGTCGAGCAGCGTGCCGTACCCGTGATGCGGTACGAGACTGCCCACCGCCATGATCAACGGCCGCTCCACCGCCCCGAGTTCGGCGCGCACCTTTCCGTCGGGAGCGGGCGGGGGATGCCGGGGTGCGGGTACGGCGACGGGCGCGAGGCGGGCGTCGCGCGCACCCCGGCGCCGGGCCCGGTCGACCAGGTCCGACGAGGCGCCGAGCACCACGGACGCCGCCCGGGCGGCTCTCCGCTCCAGCAGGTGGACCAGTCGGCGGCGCGCGCCCTCGGCGTGGGTCCTGGTGTGCCAGGTGACGACGAGCGGTACCTGCCGGCCGCCGAGCGCCAGTGCGGCCCGGACGGCGGCGTGCAGTCCGTGCGCGTGCACGACGTCGGCACCCGCGCCACCCCGGCCCGCAGCGCCGCGGCGACCCGGTCGGCCACCGCCGTACGTTCCGTCTCCGTGCGCAGCCCCAGCAGCAGCGGTACCCGGCCCTCCACCGGCCGCACGCCGAGCAGCACCGGCACACCGACCGAGGACAGCTCCTCCAGCACCGCGCGCGCCAGCAGGGCCCAGTTGCCGGAGGGCGAGAGCTCGGGAGCCAGCCGCATCACCACGGGAAGCAGCGGCATCTGGCCCGGCCTGAAGCCCAGCACGCGGGCCTGCGCCGGCGCGTCCTCGGGGGCGATCCGGCCCTCCGCGAGATCGGTGAGGAAGTCCCCGCGGCCGCGCGCCGCGAGCTCCTCCTCCTGGCGGGCCTGCATCAGTACCACCGCGAGGATGCCCGCGGCCCGCTCCGCCGCCATCCGGTGCACCGGCACCAACGGGCCGTCCACCGCCAGCAGGACCAGCCTGGCCCGTACCGAACCGGTCCCCGGACCGCCGCCCGGCACATCCACGAGCACCGCGCCGACGGGCGGCGACTCGCGGGCCGCACGGTCGCCGCGCATCCCGTCCCAGACCTGGAGCGGATCGGCGGAGACCGGGCCCGACTCGGTGCCCGCCGCGTACAGCAGCTGGCCGTCCGCCGTCTCCAGGAAGACCGGATTGGCCGTGAAGTCCGCCAGGATGCCGAGCACCTGCGGCACCCCGCCGCCTCCGAGCAGGGCCTGGGTGCAGCGGCGGTGGACCTCCTCGGCCTGCTGGAGGAGCGCGTAGTGACCGTTGACGATCTCGGTGTGGATCTCCTCCGTCACCGTCACGAACGGCACCTCGCGGTGCAGCTGGACCAGCGGCAGTCCGGCCGCGCGGGCGGCGTCCACGATCGACGACGGCAGCCTGCTGAAGCGCGGACCGAGCTCCACCACGAGGGCGGCGATGCCCCGGTCCGCGAGCCGGCGGACGAACGCGCGCTGCTCGGCGGGGCGGGTGCCGAGCCCCAGGCCGGTGGTGAGGAGCAGTTCGCCGCCCTTGAGCAGCGACGCGATGTTGGGGACCTCGCCCGCGTGCACCCAGCGCACGGTGCGGCCCAGCCGCTCGGCCCCGGTCACCACCTCGGGGAGTCCGCTGCGCAGCCCCGGCAGCTCAAGGGCACGCTGCACGGTGATGCCGCCTCGGGTCTCCACTGACTATGGCCTCGCGCTTCACGTCGTCCGGACCGGGCGGTCACGCGATTGCGGCCGCCCTGGTCAGGAAGGTACCGGCCCGGGGCGCGCGCGGCTCCGGGCGGGGGCTGCCCTGGGGATCCGCCCGGTCGTGACGGCCCGGAGGCGGAGGCCGGCAGACGCGGTGGCACCGCGGCGGACCCGTACCCGGCCCACCGCGTACCCGGCCCCTCGCGCACCCGGCCCACCGCGTACCCGGCCCACCGCGTACCCGGCCCGGGCACGGCGTTGGGCCGCCGCCGGCCCGGGTGCGCCCCGCCCGCCGCCGGCCCGTACGCCCCGCCCGCCGTCAGCCCACGTACGCCCCGCTCGCCGTCAGCCGCAGCGCCGTGTCGATCAGCGGCACGTGACTGAAGGCCTGCGGGAAGTTGCCGACCTGGCGCTGGAGCCGCGCGTCCCACTCCTCGGCCAGCAGGCCCAGGTCGTTGCGCAGGGACAGCAGACGCTCGAAGAGCTGGCGGGCCTCGTCGACCCGGCCGATCATCGCCAGGTCGTCCGCCAGCCAGAACGAGCACGCCAGGAACGCGCCCTCGTCGCCCTCCAGGCCGTCCACGCCCGCGTTCTCGCCCGAGGTGGGGTAGCGCAGCACGAAGCCGTCCTCGGTGGACAGCTCGCGCTGGATCGCCTCGATGGTGCCGATGACCCGTTTGTCGTCGGGCGGCAGGAAGCCCATCTGCGGGATCAGCAGCAGTGAGGCGTCCAGCTCCTTCGACCCGTAGGACTGGGTGAAGGTGTTGCGCTCCTTGTCGTAGCCCCGCTCGCAGACGTCCCGGTGGATGTCGTCGCGCAGTTCGCGCCACTGTTCCAGCGGCCCGTCCGTGTCGCCGGACTCGATCAGCTTGATGGTCCGGTCGACCGCGACCCAGGCCATCACCTTGGAGTGCACGAAGTGCCGGCGGGGACCGCGGACCTCCCAGATGCCCTCGTCCGGCTCGTCCCAGTGCTTCTCCAGGTACTCGATCAGCTTGAGCTGGAGACCGGTCGCGTAGTCGTTGCGGGTCAGGCCCGTCATGTGTGCCAGGTGCAGCGCCTCGGTGACCTCGCCGTACACATCCAGCTGGAGCTGGCCCGCGGCGCCGTTGCCGACGCGGACCGGGCCGGAGTTCTCGTACCCGGGCAGCCACTCCAGCTCGGCCTCGCCCAGCTCGCGCTCGCCCGCGATCCCGTACATGATCTGCAGGTTCTCGGGGTCGCCCGCCACCGCGCGCAGCAGCCATTCGCGCCAGGCGCGGGCCTCCTCGCGGTAGCCGGTGCGCAGCAGCGAGGAGAGGGTGATCGCGGCGTCGCGCAGCCAGGTGTAGCGGTAGTCCCAGTTGCGGGAGCCGCCGATGTCCTCCGGCAGGGAGGTGGTCGGCGCGGCGACGATGCCGCCGGTCGGCGCGTACGTCAGGGCCTTCAGGGTGATCAGCGAGCGGACCACGGCCTCGCGGTAGGGGCCGTGGTACGTGCACTGGTCCACCCACGCGCGCCAGAAGTCCGCGGTGGCCTCCAGGGAGCCCTCCGGGTCCGGGAGTGCGGGCGGTTCGCGGTGCGAGGGCTGCCAGCTGATGGTGAACGCGATCCGGTCACCCGGGGCCACGGTGAAGTCGGAGTACGTGGTCAGGTTCTCGCCGTACGTCTCCGCGGGGGTGTCGTACCAGACCGAGTCGGGGCCCGCGACGGCGACCGTACGGCCGTCCACCTTGTGCACCCAGGGGGTGACGCGCCCGTAGCTGAACCGCATCCGCAGCTCCGAGCGCATCGGCACCCGGCCGCTGATTCCCTCCACGATCCGGATCAGCTGGGGCGCGCCGTCGCGCGGCGGCATGAAGTCGGTCACTCTGACCGTGCCGCGCGGCGTGTCCCATTCCGATTCCAGGATCAGTGAGTCCCCGCGATAGCGGCGACGGTCCGCCGACGGCGGTTCCGTGCCCTCCGCGCGGGCCGGTCCCAGGCGCCAGAAGCCGTGCTCCTCGGTGCCCAGCAGTCCCGCGAAGACGGCGTGTGAATCGAAGCGGGGCAGGCACAGCCAGTCGGCCGTGCCGTCCCGGCAGACCAGGGCGGCGGTCTGCATGTCTCCGATGAGTGCGTAATCCTCGATGCGCCCGGCCACGTGCATCTCCAGTCGAACGGCCATGTCGCCCCGTGGGGCATTACTGCGGGTCAAGAGGTCGTTGCAAGGGGTTGATGTGGGGGTACCTGCGAACGCGTACCTCGCCCGGAGCGAGTATCCGAGCAGGATACGACGCACCCGGGTGATCCGCGCGACGCTCTTGACAACCGGGATGAGCCGAACGAGTGGGGTGTGAGAGACGTGCGGTGATCCCGTGACCCCAGTGTGCCGGGAGTGGCCGGAAGCAGGCTCCCGTCGTCGCTGTTACCCTGGTAGCCCGTGGACGGTGGTCGTCAGCGAGAGCAGACGAGGCCCCCGAACCGCAGCGACGGCACCTCCGGAACCCTCCGGACGGGAACGCCGGTACGCACCTCACGATCGCGACCACGGGAGCCCCCTTTGGCTATGCAGCCCACATCCACGACGACCAAGCACATCTTCGTCACCGGGGGTGTCGCCTCTTCCCTCGGCAAGGGTCTGACTGCCTCCAGCCTCGGTGCCCTGCTCAAGGCGCGCGGCCTCCGGGTCACCATGCAGAAGCTCGACCCGTACCTGAACGTCGACCCGGGCACGATGAACCCGTTCCAGCACGGCGAGGTGTTCGTCACCAACGACGGCGCCGAGACGGACCTGGACATCGGCCACTACGAGCGCTTCCTGGACGTGGACCTCGACGGTTCCGCCAACGTCACCACCGGCCAGGTCTACTCGACGGTCATCGCCAAGGAACGGCGCGGCGAGTACCTCGGTGACACCGTGCAGGTCATCCCGCACATCACCAACGAGATCAAGCACCGCATCCGCCGCATGGCCACCGACGACGTCGACGTCGTCATCACCGAGGTCGGCGGCACGGTCGGCGACATCGAGTCCCTGCCGTTCCTGGAGACCGTCCGCCAGGTCCGCCACGAGGTGGGCCGGGACAACGTCTTCGTCGTGCACATCTCGCTGCTGCCCTACATCGGCCCGTCCGGCGAGCTCAAGACCAAGCCGACCCAGCACTCCGTCGCCGCCCTGCGCAACATCGGTATCCAGCCGGACGCCATCGTGCTCCGCGCCGACCGTGACGTACCGACCGCCATCAAGCGCAAGATCTCGCTGATGTGCGACGTCGACGAGGCCGCCGTGGTGGCCTGCCCCGACGCCAAGTCGATCTACGACATCCCGAAGGTCCTGCACTCCGAGGGCCTGGACGCCTACGTCGTGCGCAAGCTCGACCTGCCGTTCCGCGACGTCGACTGGACCACCTGGGGCGATCTGCTGGACCGGGTCCACAACCCCGACCACGAGGTCACCGTCGCCCTGGTCGGCAAGTACATCGACCTGCCCGACGCCTATCTCTCGGTCACCGAGGCCATCCGGGCCGGCGGCTTCGCCAACAAGGCCCGCGTCAAGGTCAAGTGGGTCGCCTCCGACGACTGCAAGACCCCGGCCGGTGCCAAGAAGCAGCTCGGCGACGTCGATGCCGTCTGCATCCCCGGCGGTTTCGGCGAGCGCGGTGTCATCGGCAAGGTCGGCGCCATCCAGTACGCCCGCGAGAACAAGGTGCCGCTCCTCGGTCTCTGCCTGGGCCTCCAGTGCATCGTGATCGAGGCGGCCCGCAACCTCGCCGAGATCCCCGACGCCAACTCCACCGAGTTCGACGCCGCCACCGCCCACCCCGTCATCTCGACGATGGAGGAGCAGCTGGCGTACGTCGAGGGCGCGGGCGACCTGGGCGGCACCATGCGCCTGGGCCTGTACCCGGCGAAGCTCGCCGAGGGCTCGCTGGTCCGTGAGGCCTACGACGACCAGCCGTACGTGGACGAGCGCCACCGCCACCGCTACGAGGTCAACAACTCCTACCGCGCCGAGCTGGAGAAGAAGGCCGGTCTGGTCTTCTCCGGCACCTCCCCGGACAACAAGCTCGTCGAGTACGTCGAGTACCCGCGCGAGGTCCACCCGTACCTGGTCGCCACCCAGGCGCACCCGGAGCTGCGCTCCCGCCCGACCCGCCCGCACCCGCTCTTCGCGGGCCTGGTGAAGGCGGCCGTCGCACGCAAGACGGGCGCCAAGCCGGTTAAGTAACCGCATCCCCGCAAGCGTTACGGTTGACCGGGGTACGCATCCTTCGAGGACGCGTACCCCGGTCACTGTTTTTTGTGGGAGGACGTAGATGGGTTTCCAGGACACGCCCGAGGAATGGCCGGTCACCGCGACCGAGACGCCGTTCCGGGGCAAAAAGACCAGCGTCCGCACCGACGACGTCGAGATGCCCGACGGCACGATCGCGCGCCGCGACTACCAGGTCCACCCCGGCTCGGTCGCCGTGCTCGCGCTCGACGACGAGGACCGCGTCCTCGTCCTGCGCCAGTACCGGCACCCGGTGCGCCACAAGCTGTGGGAGATCCCGGCCGGGCTCCTCGACGTACCCGGCGAGAACCCGCTGCACGCCGCGCAGCGCGAGCTCTACGAGGAGGCGTACGTCAAGGCCGAGGACTGGCGGGTGCTGACCGACGTCTACACGACGCCCGGCGGCTGCGACGAGGCCGTACGCATCTTCCTCGCCCGGAACATCTCCGAGGCGGACGGGGAGCGCTTCGCCGTCTCCGAGGAGGAGGCCGACATGGAGCTGGCCCGGGTGCCGCTCCAGGACCTGGTGCGGGGCGCCCTCGCCGGGGATCTGCACAACAACTGCCTCGTGGTGGGGGCGCTCGCGCTCACGGCGGCGCTCGCGGGCGACGGGGTCGACTCGCTGCGGCCCGCGGAGGCGCCCTGGCCCGCCCGGCCGTTCGAGGCCTGACTGACTGCCGGCCTGCCTGGCAGTCAGGCGGCGCGTCGGTCTGGCAGCCTGACGGTACGTCGGTACGTCGGTACGTCGGCCTGACGGAACGCCCGGCGATGCTTGGCGCAGGCCGGCCGCTACGTCTTCGCGC
>NZ_RDBK01000008.1:303822-422337 GCF_008042275.1 Streptomyces sp. OR43
CCGGGTGCCGCTCCAGGACCTGGTGCGGGGCGCCCTCGCCGGGGATCTGCACAACAACTGCCTCGTGGTGGGGGCGCTCGCGCTCACGGCGGCGCTCGCGGGCGACGGGGTCGACTCGCTGCGGCCCGCGGAGGCGCCCTGGCCCGCCCGGCCGTTCGAGGCCTGACTGACTGCCGGCCTGCCTGGCAGTCAGGCGGCGCGTCGGTCTGGCAGCCTGACGGTACGTCGGTACGTCGGTACGTCGGCCTGACGGAACGCCCGGCGATGCTTGGCGCAGGCCGGCCGCTACGTCTTCGCGCCCCCGATCGGAAAAGATGCTGATCCGATCGGGGGACCTCTCCGCCGCGCTCCATCCGATTCGCCCACCCGCCTGAACTACGCTCGGAACGCCCTGACCGGAGTCCCGGCGGGCGACGCGTGCAGCGAAGTGGAGCGTGGCCCGTGACGGATCAGGCGGTGGACACCAGCGGCCCGGCCGAGGCAGCGGGGACCGAGGAGCCGGCCGCCGTCGAACCACCCCGATTCTTCGGCCGCGAGCGCGAGTTGAAGGAACTGCGGGCCGATATCGAACGGGCCGGACTGGACACCATGGCCGGTCGCAAGAGCGGACGGGCCCGGGTCCTGCTGATCGCCGGGCGCCCCGGGTCCGGCCGTACCGCGCTGGCGGACGAACTCGCCCGCAGACTGCTCGCCGCGGGCGACTACCCCGACGGGATGATCCGTGTCCGGCTCACCGAGCCCGGTGGCGGCGCTGTCCCCACCGAGCGCGCCGCGCGCGAACTGCTGCGCGGACTGGGCGTGGCCGGACCCCCTGGCGCGGACGCGGACGAACTGTCCGAGATGGTCCGCGAGGCGCTCGCCGTACGCCGTGTCCTGCTCCTGCTCGACGACGCCCCCGACGCCGAACAGGTCGACCCGCTGCTGCCGGACAACCCGGACTGTCTCGTCATCGCCACCGCGCAGGGCCCGCTGACCGGGATCCCCGGCGTCCGGCCCTGCACCCTCGGCGGCCTGGACGCCGGCTCCGCCGTCGAACTGCTGGCCGGAGCGATCGGGCAGGTCAGGATCACCGTCGACCCGCTGACGGCCGAGACGCTGGCGGAGGAGTGCGGCGGGCAGCCCGCCGCACTCGTCATGGTCGGGGGCTGGCTGGCCGCCCGCCCGACGGCCTCGGTCGCCGATGTCACCAAACAGCTGCGGGAGCTGCCGGACGACACCGAGCAGTCCGCCGGGGCCCGCCCGCTGGCCCGTGCCTTCCGGCTGGTCCACGACTCCTTGCCGCCGACCGCCGCCCGGATACTGCGGCTGCTCTCGCTCGCCCCGGCCGGACTCGCCGACGCCCACACGGCCTCGGCGCTCGCCGGCTGTTCCGTCTCGGCCGCCCGGACCACCCTCGACGACTTCGTGCGGCTGGGGCTGCTGCGCAGCGACGGGGCCGAGCAGCCGCAGTACGAGGTCCCGGGCTGCCTCGCGGAGCTGCTGCGGGCGCTGCTGGAGGACCGGGACCGCCCGGCCGAGATCCAGCTCGCGCAGGCCCGGATGCTGGAGCGAACCGTGCGCCTGCTCCAGTCCTGCCGCGCGGTCACCGAACCGGAGGGCTCCCCGTCCCGGCGCAAGCTCGCCGGGCTGCCCCGCTCCCTGCGGTTCCCCGGCCCCGAGGCGGCCGCCGCCTGGCTGCGGATCCGCAGGCCCGCCCTGGTGGCCTCCGCTCGGATCGCCGTCGAGGACGGTGAACTCGACACCCTGGCCCGGCGGTTGGTGGCCGCACTCGTACGGGCGCTGGCCGCGCACGAAGGCACCGAGGCGGCCGCGCCCGAGCTCTACGGGCTGCACGGTCTGGTGCTGGCCGTCGCGGAGCGGCGCGATCTGCCCCGGGAGCGGGCAGCCGCCCTCCTCAACCTCGCCGATCTGGACGCCGGGACCGGCAGGACCCGGGAGGCGCTGGTCCGCTACCGGGCTGCCCTGGACGCCGGACGGGCCGCGAAGGACCCGTACGCCACCGGCCGGGCCATGGAATCCGTGGGCGGCGCCTATGCGGAGCTGGGCGACTTCCACCGGGCCTCCGACTGGTACGGCCGGGCGCTGGCCCAGCGCCTCACCCAGGGCGAACGTGCCGACGAGGCGAGGCTCTACGGGCGCCTCGGCACTGTCCACACCTACGCGGGGCGGTACGGCGAGGCGCTGCGGAACTGGCGCGCGGCGGCTGCCGGCTACCGCAGGCTCGGCGATCTGCCCGCCCACGCCCGGGCGCTCAGCGAGGTGGCCCGGGTCCAGGAGTACGCGGGCCGTCCGCAGGAGTCGCTGCAGACCTGCCGGGAGGCCGTGGAATGGGCGCGGCAGGCCAAGGACCTGCGGCTGCAGGCCGCACTGGAGCTCCGGCTGGCCGACACTCTCGACCGCCTCGGAGACCCCGCGGCGGCGGGGCTGCACAGGGGTGCGGCCGAGAGATTGCTGGGCGAGGAGCGTGCAGCCTACGAAATCCGTAGTGCGACGACAGAAAATTAATGCTTTGTAAGGCTAGACAGCGAGAAGCCCTTCATTAGACTGGCTCTGCCGCGGGCGTTCGCGGTGTCTCCATTTACGCTGTGTCTATCCGGGTATGTATAGCTATGCCCGGATAACCCTCTGAGCCAAGGACCGTGATCGACGTGAAGGTCGGCATCCCCCGCGAAGTCAAGAACAACGAGTTCCGCGTGGCGATCACGCCTGCCGGTGTGCACGAACTCGTCCGTCACGGCCACCAGGTCGTCGTCGAGGAGAACGCCGGGGCCGGCTCCTCCATCACGGACGAGGAGTACGTCGCCGCCGGGGCGCAGATCCTGCCCACCGCCGACGAGGTCTGGGCCACCGCCGACCTGCTGCTGAAGGTCAAGGAGCCGGTCGCCGAGGAGTACCACCGCCTCCGCAAGGACCAGACCCTCTTCACGTACCTGCACCTCGCCGCGTCCCGGGCGTGCACGGACGCGCTGCTGGAGTCCGGCACCACCGCCATCGCCTACGAGACCGTCGAGACCGCGAACCGCGCGCTGCCGCTGCTCGCCCCGATGTCCGAGGTCGCGGGCCGGCTGGCCCCGCAGGTCGGCGCGTACCACCTGATGCGTTCGGTCGGCGGCCGCGGTGTGCTGCCCGGCGGCGTCCCGGGCACCGCGGCCGGCAAGGCCGTCGTCATCGGCGGCGGTGTCTCCGGCTGGAACGCCACGCAGATCGCCGTCGGCCTCGGCTTCCACGTCACGCTGCTCGACAAGGACATCAACAAGCTCCGCGAGGCCGACAAGATCTTCGGCACCAAGGTGCAGACCGTCGTCTCCAACGCCTTCGAACTGGAGAAGGCCGTCATCGAGGCCGACCTCGTCGTCGGTGCCGTGCTGATCCCCGGAGCGAAGGCCCCGAAGCTGGTCACCAACGAGCTCGTCGCCAAGATGAAGCCCGGAAGTGTACTTGTCGACATTGCAATTGATCAGGGCGGTTGCTTCGAGGACTCGCACCCGACGACGCACGCCGAGCCGACCTTCATGGTTCACGACTCGGTCTTCTACTGCGTCGCGAACATGCCGGGCGCGGTCCCGAACACCTCGACCTACGCCCTCACCAACGCGACGCTTCCCTACATCGTGGAGCTCGCGAACCGTGGCTGGGCCGATGCGCTGCGTCGTGACGCCGCGCTCGCCAAGGGCCTCAACACCCATGACGGACAGGTCGTTTACCGCGAGGTGGCCGAGGCGCACGGTCTCGACCACGTCGAACTGGGCACGCTTCTCGGCTGACGGGTCAACAGCCTTCGTCAACCTCACGCGTCCGGCCGGACCTTGCCGAGCAAGGTCCGGCCGGACGCGTGTCGGGCCTTCCCGGGGCCGCGCGCAACTCGTCTCGAACGTAACCCTTTAACCGATTCGTGCACCTGCGAAAAGTACGCCCGAGGGGCTGCGCGCCCTTGACAGCGGGGTGTTCGATTGCCGACACAACGGGCCGGGTCCGGCGGATTGTGTTGCTGCGGACCGGTGACACGCCATAGAGTCGCCAATCGTCGGCATGGTGCCACGCTGACCTATCGATAAGTTTCCTGGTCACGTCCAAGGAGGTAAGACGACTTGTGAATGAGTCGACATTTACTCCCGGGGGTGTTCATCCAGGGATGCCGGCGCGGGGCCAGAGCCCGAACGGGCTGGAGGCTGTCGGCTCCGTCGCTGTCCGCACCTTCGCCACCCACCAGCACATGACGACAGCCCCCCAGATGATGGACGGCCTACACGTGAACGCCATGGCCGGCAACGAGAGTGGCCGGGACACCGCCCACTTCGCCGACTTCGACGAAGCGCCCCAGGGGCACTTCTACGACCCAGACGCCGAGTACGAGCCCGATCCGGAGTACGCGGCCACCCTCGCGCCCGACGCCGCCCGGCAGCGCCGCGAGCGGATCGGCCCGACCGGCCGGCCCCTGCCCTACTTCCCGATCCCGGGCCCGCTGACCGATCACGGCCCCGCGAAGATCATCGCGATGTGCAACCAGAAGGGCGGCGTCGGCAAGACGACGTCGACCATCAACCTGGGTGCCGCGCTCGCGGAGTACGGCCGGCGCGTCCTGCTCGTCGACTTCGACCCGCAGGGAGCCCTGTCCGTCGGCCTCGGCGTCAACCCGATGGAGCTCGACCTCACCGTCTACAACCTGCTCATGGAGCGGGGCATGGCGGCCGACGAGGTCCTCCTGAAGACCGCCGTGCCCAACATGGACCTGCTGCCGAGCAACATCGACCTGTCGGCCGCCGAGGTCCAGCTGGTCAGCGAGGTCGCCCGCGAGTCCACGCTGCAGCGCGCCCTGAAGCCGCTGATGGCCGACTACGACTACATCGTGATCGACTGCCAGCCCTCGCTCGGACTGCTCACCGTGAACGCGCTGACCGCCGCGCACAAGGTGATAGTGCCGCTCGAGTGCGAGTTCTTCGCGCTGCGCGGAGTGGCCCTGCTCACCGAGACCATCGAGAAGGTCCAGGAGCGGCTCAACCCGGACCTGGAGCTCGACGGCATCCTCGCCACCATGTACGACTCCCGTACGGTGCACAGCCGCGAGGTCCTCGCGCGCGTCGTCGAGGCATTCGACGATCACGTCTACCACACGGTCATCGGGCGCACGGTCCGCTTCCCGGAGACCACGGTCGCCGGGGAGCCCATCACCACGTACGCCTCCAACTCGGTCGGTGCCGCCGCCTATCGCCAGCTCGCCAGGGAGGTGCTCGCCCGGTGTCACGCCGAGTGAGTCTGCCCGGGGCCGACGAACTGTTCCGTACCACCGGGGGGATGGGCCTGCAGTCCTCGTCCCCCGCGGAGCGGCGGCGCAAGGCGAACGGTGAGACCCGGGTACCGGCTCCGGCCGGCGAGGCCGATTCCGCGGACGGCACGCCGGGGGAGGGCTCCGAAGCCTCCGAGGGCCCGGCTCCCTCCTCGCAGGAGGAGCACTCCGCGGCGGACACCGACGCCAACGCCGGCGGATCGCGCAGCCGCGGCGGCGAGAACGACCGCGTCGCGGTGGCCGCCCAGGCGGGCCGCCGCCCGCAGCCGCCGTCCTCGCAGGAACCGGTGCCGGCCCCCGTCGTCCAGCAGCAGCGCAGACGGGGCGGCGGGCGCGGCGCGAACCGGCGGCCCAGCGGCCGGGAGCGCCACGACGAGAAGATCACGGTCTACGTCTCCGCCGAGGAGCTGATGGACCTCGAACACGCGCGTCTCGTACTGCGCGGCGAGCACGGCCTCGCCGTCGACCGCGGGCGGATCGTCCGTGAGGCCGTCGCCGTGGTCCTCGCGGACCTGGAGTCACGGGGCGACGCGAGCATCCTCGTCCGGCGGCTGCGCGGCCGCTGAGCGGTGCGGCGCCGGTAGCCTGCCCGCAGGGCGGCCGCCGGCCGAGCGGCGCGGCCCGTATCCGTACGGGCCGCCGCCCGCCGCCCGTCTCCCCTCGCACCCTGGATCTCCATGCCGACACCCGACCAGTCCGCCCGTGCCTCCCGCCGCCCCCTGGGCCGCGGGCCGGGCGGCGGACCCGTGCCCGGGGACGGGCCGGCAGCGCGGGACGTTGCCCCGCTGCCGGTCCCGGCAGAGGACGAGGTTGTTCCCGGCGAGGTTCCGGCAGCGGACAAGGTTGTTCCGGACATGGTTCCGGCAGCGGACGAGGTTGTTCCGGACGGGGTTCCGGCAGCGGGCGAGGTGCTCGAAACCGTAGATCCCGCAGCCGAGCCGGCTCCGGTCCTCGGCCCCGGCCCCGCCTCCGCCCCCGCCCCCGACGACGGGCGTTTCACCGTCCGGCTGGCGAACTTCGAGGGCCCGTTCGATCTGCTGCTCCAGCTCATCTCCAAGCACAAGCTGGATGTGACCGAGGTCGCTCTGTCCAAGGTCACCGACGAGTTCATGGCCCACATCCGGGCCATGGGGCCGGACTGGGACCTCGACCAGACCACCGAGTTCCTCGTCGTCGCCGCGACCCTCCTCGATCTGAAGGCCGCCCGGTTGCTGCCCGCCGCCGAGGTGGAGGACGAGGGCGACCTGGCGCTCCTGGAGGCCAGGGACCTGCTCTTCGCAAGGCTGCTGCAGTACCGCGCGTACAAGCGCATCGCCGAGATCTTCAGTGCCCGCCTGGAATCGGAGGGCCGGCGCTTCCCCCGTACCGTCGGGCTGGAGCCTCACCACGCACAGTTGCTGCCCGACGTCGTCATCAGCATCGGGGCCGAGGGCTTCGCCCGGCTCGCGGTGAAGGCGATGCAGCCGAAGCCCCGGCCGCAGGTCTACATCGACCACATCCACGCCCCCCTGGTCAGCGTCCGCGAACAGGCCGGGATCGTGGTGGAGCGGCTCCGCGAGGCGGGGGAGATCAGCTTCCGGGAGCTGACCGAGGACGCTCCGGACACCCTCACCGTCGTCGCACGGTTCCTCGCCCTGCTGGAGCTCTACCGGGAGAAGGCCGTCGTCCTGGACCAGGAGGAGGCGCTCGGCGAGCTCACGGTGCGCTGGGCCGGGGGAGAGGGAGCCGGGCCCACCGTGACGGACGAGTTCGATCAGGAGGCACAGAACGTGCAGGACGCACAGCGGGACGTGAAGGAATGAGCGAGCAGGACATCACCGGCACCGCCGTCGCGGACCTCGACCTCAAGCCCGCGCTGGAGGCCGTCCTCATGGTCGTCGACGAGCCCGCGACCGAGGAGCACCTGGCCAAGGTGCTGGAACGGCCCCGGCGGGCCGTCGCCGACGCGCTGCGGGAACTGGCCGACGAGTACACCGTCCAGCGCCGCGGATTCGACCTCAGACTCGTCGCGGGCGGCTGGCGCTTCTACACGCGCCCGGAGTACGCGCCCGCGGTCGAGGGCTTCGTCCTGGACGGGCAGCACGCCCGTCTGACGCAGGCGGCACTGGAGACCCTCGCGGTGGTCGCGTACCGCCAGCCGGTGAGCCGGTCGAGGGTCTCGGCGGTGCGCGGCGTGAACTGTGACGGGGTCATGCGGACCCTGCTCCAGAGGGGTCTGGTCGAGGAAGCGGGCGCGGAACCCGAAACAGGTGCGATCCTGTACAGGACGACGAACTACTTTCTGGAGCGAATGGGCCTGCGTGGCCTGGACGAGCTCCCGGAGCTCGCGCCCTTCCTCCCCGAGGCGGACGCGATCGAGGCTGAGACGCTAGAGGGTGTGCCGTCGTTCGATCCGGACGCACCGGACACCCCGGATACTCACGCACACGACAAGACGGAATTTTGATGCGAAGCAGTGGCAGGAACAGCGGCAGCAGCGGCGCCGGCGGCAGGAGCGGCGGCAACAGCGGCGGCGGCTCCAGGAGCGGCGGCAGCGGCGGCGGCAGGAGCAGCAGGAACAACACCGGCACGGGCCGCAACAGCAACCCGAACCCCCGGACCTCGGGCTCCGGGCGCGACGACAAGCAGGAGCAGCGTCCCCGCCGCCCCCGCCCCGAGGAGCGCCGCTACGACGTCGGCAACGACAAGCCGGGCGGCGACGGCGGCACCCGCAAGGGCCGCGGCGACGCTGCCCGCGGCGGCGCCAAGGGCGGTCCGAAGGCGGCGTCGGGCGGCTCCAGGGGCGGCGGCCGGCGTGCCCCGTACGGCTCCCCGGCCCGCTCGCGCGAGCTCGACGCCAAGATCGAGCAGCGCAACCGCGACAGGTACGCGGACAAGCCCGAGATCAAGACGCCCAAGACCCACCCGGGCGCCGAGCAGGAGGGCGAGCGGCTGCAGAAGATCCTCGCCCGGGCCGGCATTGGCTCGCGCCGCGCGTGCGAGGAGCTCATCGAGCAGTCCCGCGTCGAGGTGAACGGCGAGATCGTCGTCGAGCAGGGCATGCGCGTCGACGTGCACCACGACGAGATCAAGGTGGACGGCCTGACCGTCGCCACCCAGTCGTACCTCTTCTTCGCGCTGAACAAGCCGGCCGGTGTCGTCTCCTCCATGGAGGACCCGGACGGCCGTCAGTGCCTCGGCGACTACGTCACCAACCGTGAGACGCGTCTCTTCCACGTCGGCCGGCTGGACACCGAGACCGAGGGCATCATCATGCTCACCAACCACGGCGAGCTGGCCCACCGTCTCACCCACCCGAAGTACGGCGTGAAGAAGACCTACCTCGCCGCCATCCAGGGCCCGCTCCCGCGTGACCTGGGCAAGCGGCTCAAGGACGGCATCCAGCTGGAGGACGGGTACGCCCGCGCCGACCACTTCCGCGTCGTCGAGAACACCGGCAAGAACTACCTCGTCGAGGTGACCCTCCACGAGGGCCGCAAGCACATCGTCCGCCGGATGCTGGCCGAGGCCGGCTTCCCCGTCGAGCGCCTCGTGCGCACCTCGTTCGGGCCGATCCCGCTGGGCGACCAGAAGTCGGGCTGGCTGCGCCGCCTCACCAACACCGAGGTGGGCATGCTGATGCGCGAGGTCGGTCTGTAGATCACCCCGCCGGTCCGCAGCTTCCGCGGACCGGCCGGCCCCGCTCACGGCCCGCGGCCGGTTCCGGTTTTCGATTTCCGATTTTCGAACAGGAACCGGCCGCGGGTCTTTTGCTGCCACCGTTCCGCCTTTATAGTCAGAGTGACTATTAAGGAGGCGGGCGTGAGTCTCGCGGATGTACTCGACCCTCTGCAGCGGCCCCTGGTGACGGTTCTGGACACCCCGGTCAGCTGGACCGAGGTGCTGGGCTTCGGCAGCGGTGCGCTGTGCGTCTGGCTCGTGGCCCGCCAGCATCTCGCCAACTGGCCGATCGGCATCGCCAACAACGTCTTCTTCATCCTGCTGTTCGCCCAGTCCGGTCTGTACGCCGACGCCGGACTCCAGATCGTCTTCATCGCCCTTGCCGCGTACGGCTGGTGGACCTGGACCCACGGGGGTGGACCAGGGACGGACGGCCTGCCGGTGCGGCGCACCACCCGCACCGAATGGACCGGGCTGCTCGTGGCAGGGGCGGTGGGGACCCTCGCGCTGACCGTTCTGCTCGACCGGGCGACCGACTCGACGGTGCCCTTCTGGGACGCCCTGACGACCGCCCTGTCGCTCACGGCGACGTACGGGCAGTGCGGGAAGCTCGTCGAGTCGTGGTGGCTCTGGATCGCCGCGGACGTGGTCTACATCCCGCTGTACGCGTACAAGGAGCTCTATCTGACCTCGCTGCTGTACGCCGGATTCCTGACGCTGTGCCTGATCGGCCTGCGCAACTGGACACGGGACCTCGCCGCCCGCGCCCCGGAGCCCGTGGAGGCCGTGGCATGAAGCGTTTCGCACACGGGCTGGTGCTCGGGAAGTTCTATCCGCCGCACGCCGGCCACCACCACCTCGTCCGCACCGCCCGGGACCGCTGCGAGCGGCTGACCGTGCTGGTCTGCGCCGCCTCGGTGGAATCGGTGCCGCTCGCCGACCGGGTCGCCTGGATGCGCGAGGTGCACCCGGACGTGACGGTGGTGGGCGCCATGGACGACACCCGGATGGATCTCCACGACCCGGCGATCTGGGACGCCCACATGGCCGTCTTCACCGGGGCCGTGCCCGAGCCCGTGGACGCCGTCTTCACCTCGGAGGAGTACGGGGACGAACTGGCCCGCCGCTTCGGCGCCGAGTCCGTCTGCGTCGACCCGGACCGCACGGTCTTCCCGGTCTCCGGAACCGCCGTCCGCGCGGATCCGGCCGGCTGCTGGGACTTCCTCGAACCCCCGGTCAGGGCGGCGCTCACCCGGCGGGTCGTCGTCCTCGGCGCCGAGTCCACCGGGACCACCACCCTGGCCCGTGACCTCGCCGCGCACTACCGGCGGCGCGGCGGCATCTGGGCGCACACCGGTTACGTGGCCGAGTACGGGCGTGAGTTCAGCGAGCAGAAACTCGCCGCGCTGCGCGCCCGGTGGCCCGGGGCCCAGTGGGAGGACGTCTCCTTCACCACGCACGACTTCCCCCTCATCGCCGAGACCCAGAACGCCCGCGAGGAGGCCGCGGCCCGCGCCGGTTCCCCGCTCCTCGTCTGCGACACGGACTCCTTCGCCACGACCGTGTGGCACGAGCGGTACGTCGGCGGCCGCAACCCCCTGGTCGAGCGGACGGCCGACCGGGTCACCCATCATCTGTGGCTGCTCACCGACCACGAGGGCGTCGCCTTCGAGGACGACGGACTGCGCGACGGCGAGGAGCTGCGGCCCTGGATGACCGACCGCTTCCGGGCCGAACTCACCCGCACGGGAAGGACGTTCACCGAAGTCACCGGCAGCAGGACCGAGCGGCTGGCCGCCGCCGTCGCGGCCGTGGACACCCTGCTCGCCGACGGCTGGGACTTCGCCGCGCCCCTCCCGGAGCGACGGTGAACGCCGCCGCGCCCCAGGGCTACGACCCGCACGCCTTCGAACCGTTCGCCGTCACCGTCGACCTCGCCGTCTTCACCGTGCGCGAGTCCCGGCTCCACGTCCTGCTCGTCGAACGGGGCGAGGAGCCGTACAAGGGCCACTGGGCGCTGCCCGGCGGCTTCGTGCTGCCCCGCGAGTCGGCGGGGACCGCGGCGCGCAGGGAACTGGCCGAGGAGACCGGGCTGACCGAGGACGCCGTCCCGTCCCTCCACCTGGAGCAACTGCGCACCTACAGCGAACCGGACCGCGACCCGAGGATGCGGGTCGTCTCCGTCGCCTACGCCGCCCTCGTGCCCGATCTGCCCGAACCGCGCGGCGGCGGCGACGCGGCCGGCGCCCGGTGGTGGGACGCCGGGCGGCTCGGGCCGCTCGCCTTCGACCACGACGTCATCCTCGCCGACGCCCGGGCCAGGATCGGCGCCAAACTCGAGTACACCTGCCTGGCCACCGCGTTCTGCCCGCCCGAATTCACCCTGGGAGAGCTCCAGCAGGTGTACGAGACGGTCTGGGGCGTCGAGCTGGACCGGCCCAACTTCCGGCGCAAGGTCCTCGCCACACCCGGATTCGTCCAGGCCGTGGAGGGACCGCCGCGCCGCACCGGAGGACGGGGAAAACCGGCCGCCCTCCACCGGGCGGGTGCCGCCACCGCCCTGCACCCTCCACTGCTGCGACCGGAAGGAAGAAGCACGTGATCGTGACCAGGACCCTCACCAAACAGGCCGCCACCGGCGCGCTGACCGGGCTCGCGCTCGGCGACGCCCTGGGCTTCCCCACCGAGTTCAACAACGTGCCGTCGATCCTCGCCAAGTGCGGGCCGTGGCGCCAGATGCGGCTGCCGAAGCCGGCGTTCGTCACCGACGACACCCAGATGACCCTGGCTCTCGGACGCGGAATCCGTACCGCCATGGACCGCGGACTGCTCACTCCGCTGCGCCTGGCGCGGCCGGTGCGCGAGGAGTTCGTCGACTGGTACCACTCGCCCGACAACAACCGCGCCCCCGGGCGCACCTGCATGACCGCCTGCCGTCTGCTCGACAGCGACCGCCTCTGGCAGGAGGCCAGCCAGACCGGTTCCAAGGGCTGCGGCGCCAACATGCGCGTCGCGCCCGTCGGACTCGTTCCCGGGCTGAGCGAGGAACAGCGCGCCGGCGCCGCCCAGCTCCAGGCGGCCCTCACCCACGGACACCCGACCGCACTCGCCGCGTCCGACCTGACAGCCCGCGCGGTGTACCTGCTGGCCCAGGGCGCGGAGCCGATGGGCCTGGTCGGCCAGCTGCGCAGCTACGCGTACGAGAACAGCAACCGCTACCTCACCCGCTGGCTCGGCGACCTCTGGCGCCACGCGGGCGACGCGTCCCCGGAGCTGTACATCCAGCGCGGCTGGGACGAGTGCCTCACCGCCCTGGCCCGGGTCCAGGACGCCCTGCGCCATCCGTCACCGGAGACCGACCCCTGCGAGAGCACCGGCGACGGCTGGGTCGCCGAGGAGGCACTCGCCACGGCCCTGCACTGCTTCCTGCTCTTCCCCGACGAGCCCGTCACCGCGCTGCGCCGCGCCGCCTGCACCCGGGGCGACTCGGACTCGCTCGGCTGCCTGACCGGCGCCCTGGCCGGCGCGCATCTGGGCTCGGCGGCCTGGCCCAAGGAGTGGTCGGAGCGGATCGAGTACCGGAGCGACCTCCTGTCCCTGGGGGCGCTCTGGGACGCTTGAGCCATGCTCACGAACACCGCGCTCCTCCAGGAGGCCGGGCTGCCGGTCACCGACCTCGGCCCGGTCATCGCCGGGGAACGCCACCCGCTGCTGTTCGCCACGGTCTCCGGCGCGCATCTGTACGGGTTCCCCTCCCGGGACTCGGACGTGGACCTGCGGGGGGTCCACGTCCTGCCCGCCGAGGACCTGGTCGGCCTCCGCGAGCCCGAGGAGACCCGCTCGCGGATGTGGGACAGCGACGAAGGGGTGGAGATGGACCTGGTCACCCACGATCTCCGCAAGTTCGTCCGGCTGATGCTGAAGCCGAACGGCTACGTGCTGGAGCAGTTGCTGTCACCGCTCGTCGTGCACACGAGCGCCCTGCACGCCGAGCTGGTGGCCCTCTCGCCGGCCGTCCTCACCCGCAACCACGCGCACCACTACCGCGGATTCGCGAACACCCAGTGGCGGCTCTTCGAGAAGACCGGCGAACTGAAACCGCTCCTGTACACCTTCCGGGCGCTGCTCACCGGCATCCACCTGATGCGCAGCGGCGAGGTGCTGGCGCATCTGCCCACGCTGCTCACCCGGGTGCCGGCGCCGTCCTACCTCCCCGGGCTGATCACGGCCAAGGCCGCCGCCGAACACGGGGGAGCGGACGGGGTGGACGCCGAGGCGGTGGCCCGGGACGTCGAGTCGCTGCACCGCGTGCTCGACGGCGCCCAGGCGGAGTCGGGCCTTCCGGACGGGGCGAGCGGATTCGACGCACTGCACGAACTGGTGGTGCGGGCGCGCCTGACCCACGTCCCGGCCGGCTGAGCAGGCCGCCCGGCGCTGTCAGCCCGCTTCGCACGCCAGGGCCGACGCCCGCCGGGCGCGGATCAGGAAGTCCTCGACCCGCGCCCGGTCCGGCCGGTCGGGCAGCGGGGAGACGGCGGCGGCCTCGTCGTTCTCCTCGGCCAGCGACGCCATCCGCCGCTCCACCTCCGGCCAGGCGACCTCGCCCCGCTTGACGGCCAGCAGTTCCTCCCGGGCCGCGCCCACGTCGATCGTGAGCTCTCCCGTAAGCAGCAGGTCCCGGCAGCTCGCCAGCAGCCGCAGCAGATGCATCGCGTGCTTCCAGCGCGGCGCCCCGTACTGCCGGACGTCCGCCTCCAGCTTCCGGCGCTGGCCCAGCGCATACCGGACGAAGGTCTGATGGGCCTGCCGGGACAGGAACGCCTCGCGCAGGGAGAGGAGCTCACGGCCCGTCGCGTCGACCCGCTCCACCAGGGGCGAGTGCAGGCACTCCAGCACATTGGGGTTGGCCCGCAGAGCCAGTTCGCAGAACCGTTCCAGCTCCCAGGAGAACTGCTCGTCGGCCGGGCCTTCGACATGGGTCGGCGGCTTGTCGAACCGCCAGAACAACGGGGTCGGAGCGAGGAACACCCCGCGCCGGTCCGTGTCGCTGCCCTCCGTCGCGAGCCCGAAGGCGCGCGAGCCCATCACACAGGAGTAGACCGTGTGGTCGCGGACCAGGGACTCGACGTCGGGGGAGATCATGCGGGGAGGGTACGCGCCCCGCATGACCACGCGCCGCCGCCGCGTCTCACGGACAGGGCGCCCCGGCGCGGCATGCCGCTGCCACCGTAGGCTGAAAAGGCAAGCGCAGGCGCGGCAGGAACAGGCAAGGAGCACGACGTGGCGGTACGAGCGGTCCGTGGAGCCGTCCAGCTGGAGCGGGACGAGGCCGGACACATGGACGAGCAGGTCAGTGCCCTGCTCACCACCGTCCTGGAGCGCAACAGCCTGGTCGCGGACGATCTGATCAGCATCTGGTTCACGGCCACACCCGATCTGCACTGCGACTTCCCGGCCGCCGCGGCACGCGGCATCGGTATCGTCGACGTACCGCTGATCTGCGCCCAGGAGCTGGACATCGAGGGGGCCATGCCCCGGGTGGTGCGGATCCTCGCCCATGTCGAGACCTATCTCGCCAAGTCCGAGATCGCCCATGTCTACCTGGGCGCCACCGCCTCCCTTCGCAAGGACATCGCCCAGTGAGAACCGCCGTCGTCATCGGAACGGGCCTCGTCGGCACCTCCGCGGCCCTCGCCCTCGCCGGGCGCGGCATCAAGGTCCACCTCGTCGACCACGACCCCGAGTCGGCCCGTACGGCGGCCGCCCTCGGAGCCGGTACGGACGAGCAGCCCGAGGGCCGCGTCGACCTGGCGATCGTCGCCGTGCCGCCGTCCCACACCGCGACCGTGCTCGCCACCGCCATCAGCGGCGGCGTGGCACGCGGCTACCTGGACGTCGCGAGCGTGAAGGGCGGACCGCGCCGCGAGCTGGAGGCGCTCGGCGTCGACCTCACCCCGTACATCGGTACGCACCCGATGGCCGGCAAGGAACGGTCCGGCCCGCTCGCCGCCACCGCCGACCTCTTCGAGGGCCGGCCCTGGGTCCTCACGCCCACGCGGGACACCGACACCGAGGTCCTCAACCTCGCGCTGGAGCTGGTCGCGCTCTGCCGCGCCGTCCCGGTCGTCATGGACGCCGACGCCCACGACCGTGCCGTCGCCCTCGTCTCCCACACCCCGCAGCTGATCTCGTCGATGGTCGCCGCCCGCCTGGAGGAGGCCGACGAGACCGCGGTGCGCCTGTGCGGCCAGGGCATCAGGGACGTCACACGGATCGCGGCCTCCGACCCCCGGATGTGGGTGGAGATCCTGTCCGCCAACCCGGGCCCGGTCGCCGACGTCCTCGCGGGAGTAGCCGCCGATCTGGAGGAGACCGTCACCGCGCTGCGCGGGATGCAGTCCGCCGACGAGGACAAGCGGCGCGAGGGCACCGAAGGCATCCAGGACGTCCTGCGCCGCGGCAACGCCGGCCGGGTCAGGGTCCCCGGCAAGCACGGGGCCGCCCCCGCCTCGTACGAGGTCGTGGCCGTCCTCATCAGCGACCGCCCCGGCGAACTGGCCGGGATCTTCGCGGACGCAGGCCGGGCCGGGGTCAACGTCGAGGACGTACGGATCGAGCACGCCACCGGCCAGCAGGCGGGCCTCGTCCAGCTGATGGTCGAACCGAGCGCCGCCCCGGCCCTGAGCGCCGCCCTGCGCGAGCGGGGCTGGTCGATCCGGCAGTAGGACCGTCTCCCGGGCCCTTGGGGCGCCGGGCCGGGAGGCACTTTTCCACAGGGGTGGTCGGGCCCGCCCCGGCACTCGGTAACCTTGTGCGGGGCGGGTTCACGCGTCCCGTCCCGCCCGCCCCGTGTACCAGGAAGCGGCCGCAGTGATCGTCGCCATCGACGGCCCCTCCGGAACCGGCAAGTCCAGCACGTCCAAGGCCGTCGCCGCCCAGCTCGGCCTCAGCTACCTGGACACCGGTGCCCAGTACCGGGCGATCACCTGGTGGATGCTGAACAACGGCATCGACGTGCACGACGCGGCGGAGGTGGCCACCGCGGCCGCCAAGCCGGTCATCGTCTCCGGCACCGACCCCACCGGCCCGACGATCACCGTCGACGGCGAGGACGCCTCCGGCCCGATCCGTACGCAGGAGGTCACCTCCAAGGTCAGCGCCGTCAGCGCCGTCCCCGAGGTGCGCACCCGCATCACCGAGCTGCAGCGCACCATCGCCGCCGGAGCGGCGAAGGGCATCGTCGTCGAGGGCCGCGACATCGGCACGACGGTGCTGCCCGACGCCGACATCAAGATCTTCCTGACCGCGTCCCCGGAGGCCCGCGCGGCCCGTCGCAGCGGCGAGGTCAAGGGATCCGATCTGGCCGCCACCAAGGAAGCACTGATCAAGCGGGACGCCGCCGACTCCGGCCGCAAGACCTCGCCGCTCGCCAAGGCGGGCGACGCGGTCGAGGTGGACACCACCGAGCTGACCCTCCAGCAGGTCATCGAGTGCGTCGTCACCCTCGTCGGGGAGAAGCAGGCCGCCCGGTGACACCTGCCACGGGCGCGCCCACGCTGCGCGGAGCGGCGGTCGGGCGCGGCATCGGGATCGGGCTGATGTACGGGCTCTTCAAGCCCCGCGTACTCGGCGCCTGGCGGGTCCCCGCCTCCGGACCCGTCATACTCGCGGTGAACCACTCGCACAACATCGACGGGCCGATGCTGATGGGCACCGCGCCCCGGCCCGTCCACTTCCTGATCAAGAAAGAGGCGTTCGTCGGCCCCCTGGACCCGTTCCTGCGCGGAATCGGTCAGCTGAAGGTGGACCGTTCGATCGCCGACCGCACCGCCATCACCCACGCCCTCGGCGTGCTGGAGGACGGCGGAGTGCTCGGGATCTTCCCCGAGGGCACCAGGGGCGAAGGAGACTTCGCCTCGCTGCGCGCCGGACTGGCGTATTTCGCGGTACGCAGCGGGGCGCCGATCGTGCCCGTGGCCGTACTGGGAAGCACGGAGCGCCGCGGACGGTTGATATCGGCACTGCCGCCGTTGCGCAGCCGTGTCGATGTCGTGTTCGGTGAAGCGTTCGACGCGGGTGATGGCAGCGGCCGGCGGACGCGCACGGCGCTGGACGAGGCGACGGTGCGCGTCCAGGGACGGCTGACCGGCCACCTGGAGCAGGCCAGACGCCTCACCGGGCGCACCGCGTAAGACTTGAGTAGTGGACCGCGTGCTGCGTGGTCCATCGATGATGATGCAAAGAGGAACGGACTTCATGAACGACCAGATTCACTCCGGCGGCTCGGACCACGAGCACGGAGCGCTTGGCGATGCCGAGTACGCGGAGTTCATGGAGCTCGCCGCGCAGGAGGGGTTCGACCCCGAGGACGTCGAGGGTGCCATCGGCGCGGCCGGTCACGGCCCGCTGCCCGCGCTCGCCGTTGTCGGCCGCCCCAACGTCGGCAAGTCGACCCTGGTGAACCGGATCATCGGCCGTCGCGAGGCCGTGGTCCAGGACAAGCCCGGCGTCACCCGTGACCGCGTCAGCTACGAGGCCGAATGGGCGGGCCGCCGTTTCAAGGTCGTCGACACCGGCGGCTGGGAGCAGGACGTGCTCGGGCTGGACGCCTCCGTCGCCGCCCAGGCCGAATACGCGATCGAGATGGCCGACGCGGTCGTCTTCGTGGTCGACTCCACGGTCGGCGCCACCGACACCGACGAGGCCGTCGTCAAGCTGCTGCGCCGGTCCGGCAAGCCGGTCGTGCTCTGCGCGAACAAGGTCGACGGACAGAGCGGCGAGGCGGACGCCACCGCGCTCTGGTCGCTCGGCCTCGGCCAGCCGCACCCGGTCTCCTCGCTGCACGGCCGCGGCACCGGCGACATGCTGGACGCCGTGCTGGAGGCGCTTCCCGAGGCCCCGGCCCAGTCGTTCGGCACGGCGGTCGGCGGCCCGCGCCGCATCGCGCTGATCGGCCGTCCGAACGTCGGCAAGTCCTCGCTGCTCAACAAGGTGGCCAACGAGGACCGCGTCGTCGTCAACGAACTGGCCGGCACCACCCGTGACCCGGTCGACGAGCTGATCAACCTCGGCGGCATCACCTGGAAGTTCATCGACACGGCGGGCATCCGGCGCCGCGTCCACCTCCAGGAGGGCGCGGACTACTACGCCTCACTGCGTACCGCGGCCGCCGTCGAGAAGGCCGAGGTCGCCGTGATCCTGATCGACTCCAGCGAGTCGATCAGTGTCCAGGACCAGCGCATCGTCACCATGGCCGTCGAGGCCGGGCGTGCCATCGTCCTCGCCTTCAACAAGTGGGACACCCTCGACGAGGAGCGCCGCTACTACCTGGAGCGCGAGATCGAGACGGAGCTCGCGCAGGTCGCGTGGGCCCCGCGGGTCAATGTCTCGGCCCTCACCGGCCGTCACATGGAGAAGCTGGTCCCGGCGATCGAGACCGCGCTCGCCGGCTGGGAGACCCGTATCCCCACCGGCCGGCTGAACGCCTTCCTCGGTGAGATCGTCGCCTCCCACCCGCACCCGATCCGTGGCGGCAAGCAGCCCCGCATCCTGTTCGGCACCCAGGCGGGCACCACGCCGCCGCGCTTCGTGCTCTTCGCCTCCGGCTTCCTGGAGCACGGGTACCGCCGGTTCGTCGAGCGTCGGCTGCGTGAGGAGTTCGGCTTCGAGGGCACGCCGATCCACATTTCGGTGCGGGTCCGCGAGAAGCGCGGCCGCAACAAGTAGGCAGCTGCGGAGCGCCGGGAGCCCTGCGCCTGCGGAAGGCGCAGGTGCAGGGCGGCGCACTGCACAGCCTCCAAGGCCTCCAGGGCCCTCCAAGGTCTCCCAGCGCCCCCGCGAGACCGCTGAGGCCTCCGAGGGGCCTTCAACGGCCTCCTGGGCGCACGACGGAGCCCCGGACCGCTCGTCCAACGAGCGGTCCGGGGCTCCGTCGTGCGGTCAGGCTCCCCGTGAGCCCGGCGGCAGCGCCGCCGCCGTCCGGCCCCCGCCCGCGTGCCGTCCGACCCGCTGCCACGAGCCGAGACTCCCCGTGTGGCTGCTCGGGCCGCTGCTCTGTCCGCCCGTACCGCTCGCGGTACTCCCCGCTCCACCGTGCCCGGAGTGCCCCGAATGGCCGCTCAACGGGGCGCGGGAGCCGAAGAACCCGGAGCCGAAGGCCGGCAGGCCCAGACTCTCCTCGCCACTCCGATCACCCGGCAGCGCCCTGAACGACCTGCGGTACTCGGAGTACAGCGCGTCGTAGATGGGGGTGTGGGACGGGCCGCCCGAGGGGTCCTGCGCGGGACGCATGGCAGGGATCGGGCTCGGACGCTGGTGGGAGGGGTCGTATGAGTGCACGTATGTGCCAACGACCCTGCCGCCCGTCGGATGCGGGCCCGCGGGAGAAATAGCTGTTCGCCGCGGGTGCGCGGGGTGCGCGGTCATGATCAGGTTCCGGCCAGCGGCATCGCGGCCGCGACCAGCAGCCCGCCGGCCGCGGCCTTCTCCAGGGCGTCGCGCAGCAGGTCCTCGCGGGGCTGCTGGCCGATCGAGCCGGCCGGGGCGGCGTAGACCAGCACGGTCTGTGACTTGTTGGCCGCGGTCCGCCAGCCCTCGGTGACCTGGAGCGGCGCGTGCGCCTGCCACCAGGCCACCGGGGCCCCGCCGCCCGTCCCCGGCTGGAGCACGGCGTGCAGCTGTCCCATGGCGAGCAGGATCGACCAGCCGTGCAGTACCTCGGGGACCTGGTCCATCCGGTGGACCGGGCGGAAGTTCTGTTCCAGCAGCAGCTGGAGGAACTCGTCACCGGCACTGCCGTCGGTGCCCGGGCGGGCGATGGCGCCGGTCGGCTCGACGACCAGGGCGGGGTGGAGCTCGTCGTCGATCAGGACGAGGCCGCTGGTGATCCCGAGCACCGCCTGCTCGGGCGTCAGGCGTTCCGGGGCCTCCTGCTCGCTGCCGGTGATGCTGCGCACGGCGCCCTGCAGCTGTTCCTCGGCGACCTGGACCACCTGCGAGGGGATGCAGCTCGCGTGGGCGAAGGCCAGGACGGCGGTCTCGTCGCCGACGAACAGCACCGTGCTGGTGCGCTCCTGCTCGGAGTCGCCGGGGGTGCGGCAGGAGGTGCAGTCGTAACTGCCGGGGGCGTTGTCGCCGACGAGCAGCCGGTCGGCTTCGGCGTCGCCGATCTCGGCGCGTACGTCCTCGCTGACGTCGAGCATGCGCGGCACGGGTGGCTCCTCGAACTCGGTACGTGCGCCGGGCGGTTCCCGGCTCATGAAGGAGACAACGGGTGAGCCGCTGCCGGGGTCACGCGGGAAGGGGAACGGAATCGAACCGCGCAACGTGTTCGAATCGGCGAAACCCTGCTAAACGTGGACAGACCGCAGGCGGGGTGAAGCGTGCCGTATGCAGGTGAGCCGCCCGGCGGCGAGGCGCCGGCCCGCCCGCGGGCGGCCCGCCGGGCCGGAACGCGGTCGTCTACGGCCGCTCGGGCCGGGAGCCGCTCGGCGCGGCTCCCGGCGGCCCGTGCGAGGCCGTAATGCGGAGGGCCGGCGTGTCCGCTATACGGGCGGAAGGAGGGTGGGCCGACGGCGTGGTGGGATGGTGTGGATATCGTCACCTACGGATAAGGGTGCGATAAGGAAGGGTGAATTCCTGGTGGTGCGTTCCTTTACGGATAGCCACTCCGGCGGAAAGTCGGCACGCTCTGGGCGTGATTATTCCGCTCGTTTTTCAGCTCTTTTTTGATCGCTTCGCTGATCGTTTTCTGTCCTGTGTGATTACTGTGCGTTCGATGGCGACTCATGCGTCCGAACGAATGACCATGTGGAGAACGCGTGTAGTGATCCTGTGACACAAGTGTGACCGGCGAGGTACGTGAGGATGCGGTGCGACAGGGTGGCGCCCCCGCTTCCGTCGCGGTCGGGAGCCGCCTACGGTGAGAGGCATGGCACCCGTACCGACTCCTTCCGCCCAGCCCGACGACACTCCCGGCGCCTATGTCGGCCTCGCTTCCGAGGCCGCCGAACGGCGGGCCCGGGAGCGAGGCTGGACCACGGTCAGAGCCCTGCCGCCAGGCACCGTGATCACCATGGAGTTCCAGAGCGGCCGGATCAACTTCGAGGTCGAGGCGGGCGTCGTCAGGCGCTGCTGGACCGGCTGAGGACGCGATGCCGGGTGGCGACCGCCCGCCCCGTGCATGACGGAAGGCCCCGACCGGAGTCGGGGCCTTCCGTCATGCACGGGCATGGTGCGCGCTGTGCCCGGGTTCCACGGGTTCAGCCGCCGGCCACCGGCCGGGCGGGGGCCGGGCCGCCGCGGGGCGTGCGCTCCGTGTGCGGTGGGCGGCGGCTGCCCGCCGGGGTGACCGGGGGCCGCTCGGAGCGCGCGGTGTGGCCCGGATGCGCGGGCGGGGCCGTGTGCGCCCGGGGGCGCCCGCCGGTGGCCGTGACCACCGTCGTCTGGTGTCCGCCGGTGCCGGAAGGTTCGCGGGCGGAGCCCTGTGCCGCGTCACCCCTGGCCGACAGGCCTGCCGGTACCGGCCGGACAGCGCCGGCCGGGGCGGGTTCCGGTGCCGCGGTCCTGCCGCGGGCGCTCAGCCGCTCGCGGGCCGCGAAGATCCAGTCCTCGGCCCGGGTGATCAACGGCTCGACCCAGGGCAGGCCCAGGAGGATCAGCAGCCCCGCCGCCCAGCCGAGCACCACGTCGCTGAGCCAGTGCGTACCGAGGTAGACCGTGGTCAGGCCGACGCCCAGCGAGACGATCGCGGACATGGCCGACAGATAGCGCCTGGCGCGCGGAGTGGCGGCCAGATAGGCGAGGATTCCCCAGGTCACGACGGCGTTGGCGGTGTGGCCCGAGGGAAATATATCGCCGCCGGCGAAGAGCTCGGCCGATCCGATCTGCGTCGCGTAGTGCGGGCCCAGCCGGCCGAGGCCGATCTTGACCGCGCCCACCGTCACGTTGAGCAGCAGCAGCGAGGCGCCCAGCGTCAGCAGGGGCCGCAGGGTGTGCTGCCGCCAGGAGCGCCAGCCCAGCCAGCAGGCGACCATGACGGCCGTCGGTCCGCGCTGGCCGAGGACGACGTAGTAGTCGAGGAAGGCGTGGATGCCGGGCCACTGCTGGTACGGCCGGAAGAGCATGACCTTCCAGTCCAGGGTCACCAGCCAGGACGACATGAGCACGGCAATGACGATGGCCAGATAGAACGCCAACGTCCCGCCGAAGAGAGCGATGCGGTGAGGGCTCATCCGCGGTGTCTCTATCTTCGGCGGTTCCGGCTCCCGGTCCAGACGGGCAAAGATGTCGGTACGCACCCAATCGACGTTACAGCGAGTGAGTGGGTGAGCCTGTCGATCCGGCCGCTTTGTGATGACGATGTGATGTGGACTATGTCTCAGCCCGAGCCGATTTTCTGAGTTTCCGGGAGTCCGGAATTCCTTTCGACGCATTCATTCGGCAGATGTTTCCGTCCCTGCATTCGGTGAGGAACGGAAAGGTGTTCCGTGCGGCGAAGCGTATTCGCCGCGACCCCTCACGAGAGGGAACGGACGGTGTCGGTCCGGTTACTGGACGCCTTCGGATGGCGCGCGCCGGAGGTCCTCGGGGGCTCCGGAGCCCGTGGTCCGTGCGGCTGGAGGGACGGTCGTCGCAGGTCGGCGTGGTGCCCGGACAGGGGCCGGGTCGGGCGCCCGGAGTGGCGTACGCCACACTCGTCGGCGTCGGCCGGTATGAGATGGACCACGTGTGGCCCTGCCGAACTCGCGTACGCTGACGGATCACTCGCCCGTCGATGCCGGGCCCGGAGGGACAGCGGACGCTGAATCCCCGGGGGGCCTGCCGAGCGCGAGGGACCTTTTGGGAGGTAGATGCATGTCCGGGACGACCACAGCCCGAATCCGTCTGCGCGAAGCCGCCGACGGAGCCAATCGATGGGTCGTCCTGGTCGTCCTCTGCCTCAGCCTGCTGCTGGTGGCGCTCGACGCGACCGTGCTGCACGTCGCGGTCCCCGCCGTCACCGAGGACCTGCGGCCCAGCGCCGTCGGTCTGCTGTGGATCGTCGACGTCTATCCACTGGTCTGCGCCTCCCTGCTGATCCTTTTCGGCACGCTCGGTGACCGCGTGGGACGCCGGCGCATCCTGCTGCTCGGCTACGCGCTCTTCGGGGTCGCCTCCGCCGTCGCCGCCATGGCCGACAGCGCGGGCGTGCTCATAGCGGCACGGGCCATGCTCGGCGTCGGCGGCGCGATGATCATGCCGGCGACCCTGTCGATCCTCCGGCAGGTCTTTCCCGACCGCCGCGAGCGGGCCGTGGCCATCGGCGTGTGGTCGGCCGTCGCCGCCGTAGGCGCCGCCACCGGCCCTGTCATCGGCGGCTTCCTCGTCGAACACTTCTGGTGGGGCTCGGTCTTCCTCATCAACATCCCGCTGATGGCCCTGATCCTGCCGCTCGGCCGGCTGCTGCTCCCGGAATCCCGCGGCAGCAGCGACGGCCCGTGGGACGTGCTCGGGGCGCTGATGGCCGCCGCCGGCGTCCTCGGCGTCGTCCTCGGGGTGAAGCGCGCGGGGACCGGGGAAGGGCTGCTCGGGCCGGGCACGCTCGTGCCGCTGCTGGCCGGGGTCGCGCTGCTGGCCGCGTTCGTCCGCCGCCAGAAGCGCCGGGCCCATCCGCTGATCGACATGGGCATGTTCGCCAGGCCCGCCTTCACCACCGCGGTCGGCTGCATCGTCCTGGCCATGCTCGCCCTGGTCGGCCTGGAGCTGATCGCCGTCCAGTACCTCCAGCTGGTCCTGGACCTCAGCCCGCTGGAGACCGGCCTGCGGCTGCTGCCGCTCACCTTCGCCGCGATGGCCGCGGGTGCCACCGGCTCGTACACCCTGCGCCGGGTCGGACCGCGCCGGATGGTCGGCTGGGGCTTCGTCCTGACGGCGGCCGCGGTGCTGATGCTGACCGCCATGGGCCAGCACGACCGGCCCGGCCTGCTGACCGTGTCCTTCGTCCTGCTCGGCTTCGGCCTGCAGTCCACCCTCTTCGGCGCGTACGAGTCCATGCTCAGCGAGGCGCCCGCCGACCGGGCCGGCGGGGCCGCCGCCATAGGCGAGACCTCCTACCAGCTGGGCGCCGGCATGGGCATCGCCCTGCTCGGCAGCGTGATGAACGCCGCGTACGCCCCCGGTCTGGCCAAGCTCCCCGACGAAGGGGTCCCCGCCGCCGCGGGCGCCGCCGCGGCGCACTCGCTCGGCGAGGCCTATCAGGTCGCCGCGCAACTGGGCGGTCCGCTCGGCGCCGTACTGCGGTCCACCGCCCGGGACGCCTTCGTCGACGGGCTGCACATCACGCTGCTGGTCAGCGCGGGTCTGCTGCTCCTCGGGGCCCTGGCGGCACTGAGGCTGCCCCGCGCGATGGAGTGCCCGCCACTGCTCTGCGAGGCCCGGGAACCCGTGGACGGTCATGAGGTACCCGGCCCCCGGGAGGCGCTCGGCCATCAAGAGGTCCCGCATCCGCACGAGCTGCCGGACCGGGAGCGGCCCGAGGTGCTGCTCCGGCTGCCCGCGCGGCGCACGCCGGCCGAGGCGACGGGCTCTGGACGCGCGGCACACTGAGTCGTAACGTCGGCACGACGCCGTAACTAACACTGCTAGTTTTCGGCGTTCCCCACCGACATCGGTACCGTGCGAGCCGCCGGAGGCACCCCCTCATGTCCACCGCTCCGTCCTCGAAACTCCCGCCCTTCGACCCCCGCGACCCGATCGGCATCGACGATCTCCTGGGCGACGAGGATCTCGCGATCCGCGACACCGTCCGGGTCTGGGCCGCCGACCGGGTCCTGCCGCACATCGCCGAGTGGTACGAGAACGGCGAGCTGCCCGGTATCCGCGAGCTGGCCCGCGAGCTCGGATCGCTCGGGGCCCTGGGCATGTCCCTGGAGGGTTACGGCTGCGCGGGTGCCACCGCGGTCCAGTACGGGCTGGCCTGCCTGGAGCTGGAGGCCGCCGACTCCGGGATCCGCTCGCTCGTCTCCGTACAGGGCTCACTCGCCATGTACGCCATCCACCGCTTCGGCTCGGAGGAGCAGAAGCGGCAGTGGCTGCCCGGGATGGCGGCCGGCGAGATCATCGGCTGCTTCGGCCTCACCGAACCGGACCACGGCTCCGACCCGGCCGGCATGCGGACGCACGCCAGGCGCGACGGCGAGGACTGGGTCCTCAGCGGCCGCAAGATGTGGATCACCAACGGCTCGGTCGCCGGGGTCGCCGTGGTCTGGGCGCAGACCGACGAGTCCACCGCGGGCAGCGGCATCCGCGGATTCGTGGTGCCCACCGACGCCCCGGGCTTCTCCGCCCCGGAGATCAGGCACAAGTGGTCCCTGCGCGCCTCGGTGACCAGCGAACTGATCCTCGGCGACGTGCGGCTGCCGGCCGACGCGGTGCTGCCGGGCGTCACCGGCCTGCGCGGCCCGCTCAGCTGTCTCAGCCATGCCCGCTACGGCATCGTCTGGGGAGCGATGGGCGCCGCCCGGTCCAGCTTCGAGGCGGCCGTCGAGTACGCGAGGACGCGTGAGCAGTTCGGGAAGCCGATCGGCGGCTTCCAGCTCACCCAGGCCAAGCTCGCCGACATGGCCGTCGAACTGCACAAGGGCATCCTGCTCGCCCACCACCTCGGCCGTCGGATGGACGCGGGCAGGCTCCGCCCGGAGCAGGTCAGTTTCGGGAAGCTGAACAACGTGCGGGAGGCCATCGAGATCTGCCGCACCTCGCGCACGATCCTCGGCGCCAACGGGATCTCGCTGGAGTACCCGGTGATGCGTCATGCGACGAATCTGGAGTCGGTGCTCACCTACGAGGGAACCGTGGAGATGCACCAGCTGGTGCTGGGCAAGGCGCTCACCGGCCTGGACGCGTTCCGGTAGACCCGGGTCCGCGACCTGACCGCCGTGAGCGCCCTGCTCAGCTCTGGTTGAAGAAGCCGTCGGCCGGCCGGCCGACGGCTTCGCCGGTGACGACCTGCGTGTCGGCGGGGCTCAGCAGGAAGACCCGGGTGGCCACCCGCTCGATCGAGCCGCGCAGCCCGAAGATCAGCCCTGCGGCGAAGTCCACCACGCGCTTGGCGTCGGCGGAGTCCATGGACGTGAGGTTCATGATCACCGGGACCCCGTCCCGGAAGAGCTCTCCGATGCTCCGGGCGTCCCGGAAGCTGTCCGGGGTGACCGTGGCGATCCGGCGGCCCGTCTCCTCGGCCGTCTCCGTGGCCACCCGCACCCGCGGATCGGTCACCCAGGCCTGACCGGTCCCGGTCCGTGCACCCTCGGCGTACTCGTCGTCGTCGTAGTACCGCTCGTCGTTGTCCTCTACGAGGCCCAGCCAGGCACTCGCCTTGCGCACCGATCCCATGGACGCCTCCTCTCACCGCGGTTCCTTGGCGTTCCGCATGTCTTTCGTATCCCTATGGTCGTCCATGATGCGGATCGTGCGCCAAGGGGATAGGCGGCGCGCAGGGCATTCGTGACGGTACTGGTGCAGAAGATGTGGCGATTCGTCAAGGTTCCTCCTGCATAAGGGCCCTGGAGATAAGAAAATATGCTCCTCCGGTCCGTACGGGTGACATGGGGGACGTACGGGTGAACGGGTCACTCGATACGATGCACGTCGCGCAGGCGGCCGAGCGCCGCGCACAGCTGAACGACTCCCGGGGGATGGTCGTGTTCGGAATCGTCAGGCCCTGCACTCACCGCTTGTCGGAGGGGCTCAAGGCCGAGTGGATGGCCCATCTCTGCGGGCTCTGTCTGGCACTTCGCTCGGATCACGGGCAGTTCGCCCGGATCGTCACGAACTACGACGGTCTGATCGTCTCGGTCCTGACGGAGGCTCAGACCGAGCGCACCCCCGGGCAGCGGCGCACGGCCGGACCCTGCCCCCTGCGCGGCATGCGCACCGCCCCGGTGGCGCGGGGCGAGGGCGCCAGGCTCGCGGCAGCCGTGTCGCTGGTGCTGGCCTCCGCCAAGGTGCGCGACCACGTGGCCGACCGGGACGGCCTGTTGGCCCGCCGTCCGGTGGCCGCTGCCGCGCGCCGGGTCGCCGCGGGCTGGGACCGGGCCGGGGCGCGCACCGGCGCGCGGCTGGGCTTCGACACCGCGCTGCTCGTCGACGCCGTCGACCGGCAGACCGGCATCGAGCTGCTCGCGGGGCCCGGCACCCCGCTGCTGACGGTCACCGAGCCCACCGAGACCGCCACCGCCGCGGCCTTCGCGCACACCGCCGTGCTCGCGGGCAAGCCGCAGAACGCGGAGCCGCTCGCGGAGGCCGGACGGCTCTTCGGACGCCTCGCCCATCTGCTGGATGCCGTGGAGGACCAGGAAGCTGACGCCGCGTCGGGGGCCTGGAACCCCCTCACCGCGACCGGTACCTCGCGCGCCGAGGCCCGCCGGCTGTGCGACGACGCACTGCGTGGTGTACGGCTGGCGCTGCGCGACGCGGAGTTCGCCGACGGCAAGCTCGCCCATGTGCTGCTGGCGCACGAACTTCGACGCTCGGTGGACCGGGCGTTCGCCACGGAGGTCTGTTCCCATCAGGGCGGTGGCCTGCTGGCCGAAGGCGGCCACGTGTCGGGCGGCGGGCCCGCGGCCGAAGCCGGCCATGCGTCAGGAGCAAGGCCCACAGGGTCCTTCGGACCGCCCCCGGGCAATCCGTACGCCCCCACGGGCCCGTCCGGCCCCTTCGGTCCGCCGCCGCCGGAGCCCCCGCGCGACCGGCGGGGGCTCATCATGGGGTGCCTGGTGTGGGCGGGTCTCGCCTGCACCTGCCAGATGTGCTGTGGCACCTTCGACGACCCGTGGAGCCACCAGCGCCGCGAAGGGCTGTGCAGTAAATGCGACTGCGGCGACTGCTGCGACGCCTGCGACTGCTGCAGTAATTGCGGGGACTGCTGTGACGGCTGCGACTGCTGCGGGTGCGACTGCAGCTGCTGACCCGGCGGCCGGAACGGCGGCTGCGACCGCGGCTGCTGACCCGGCGGCCGAAACGGCGTCCGCCCTGCCGTCACTGACTCCACGTCACTTGATTTCCGGCGGCGAGATCTGCGAGGTCGCGACCGCCGAGGCGGAGATGCCCCACTTCTTCAGGATCCGGTCGTAGGTGCCGTCCGCCTTGAGACGGTTGACGGCTGCCTGGAAGGCGGGCGCCAGCGGGGTGCCCTTCTTGAAGGCGAAACCGACGTCGAGCCGCTTGAACTCGTTGAGGAAGCGCACGCCCTCCTGCTGCCCCACGGCGTACCGCAGCCCGTTGATGGTCGACATCAGCACATCCGTACGCCCCTGCTGGAGCGAGGTCCAGACCGCCGACGCGTCGGAGTACGTCTTCACGTCGTACGGCTTCTTGCCCGCCTCGGAGCACAGGTGCCGGTTCTTCTCCAGCGTCACCTCGAAGGTGGTGCCGGCCGCGGTCCCCACTGTCAGGCCGCAGAGCTGGGTGAGATCGGTGACCTCGCCCAGCTTGCTGTCGTCGCGGACCGCGAAGCCCTGGCCGTCGTTGAGGTAGGTGACGAAGTCGATCGTCCGGCTGCGTTCGTCGGTGACGCCGAAGTTGCCGGTGCCCACCTCGTACTTCCCGCTGCCGAGCGCGGGCAGGATCGCCTCGAACGCGGCGACCTCCCGCTTCGGCTTCAGCCCCAGAACCCGGGCCACGGCGTCCCCGAAGTCGATGTCGACGCCGGCCAGGGTCGTACCGTCCGCGAGATAGGTGGCGCCGGGCGGCGAGCCGACGCTGGAGGCGATGCTCAGGGTGCCGGACGAACGGACGCCGGCGGGCAGCAGGGCGGCCGCCGCCGCGTCCTTCTTCACTCCCGACACGACATCGGCGGTGGGGACGGCGCCCTTGGCGGCGGAACCGGCCGCACCCGCGGGGGAGGCCGCCGGATCGCCGGACCCGCACGCGGTCAGTGTCAGAGTGGCGGCGGTGATCAGCGCGAAGGCAGCGGTGTGCCGGGTACGGGGCATGAGGGATGGTTCTCCAGATTCATCGGCCGCGGACGGGCGCGGGGCAGCGCGCGACGGCCCGCGGACGGGGCGGAGGAAAGGCGGAACACGAGGCGGGACCGGTGCGAGGGGAGGGTGGTGCGGCGTTGTGTACGCGAGGGCACGCGGGGAGAAGAGCTCAGACGCCGGTCACGGCGCGAGCGGGAATGCGGGACGGAGCAGGGCGAAGGCTCAACAGGAACAGGACCACACGCGACCGAAGTCGATGTGGGAGCGCTTGACCAGCCACTGCTGCGAATGCATGGCCCAAGTGGAACAGGCATCCGGTGGTCCGTCAACTGATGTGAGACGTAACGCTCACAGTGTGGACACGCTTGACAAGCTGCCGCGAACAGGGCTTACCTCAAAGGCGGATCGGGCTGAGGGGCCCGCTCCCCGTTGTGTTCCACCGTTGTGTTCCGTGCCGAGGGCGCGCCCCGTGTTCGATCGCCGCATCCACGGAGCCCTCGCATGTCCGCACAGACAGACACCCTTCCGCCTGCCGCTCCGGCCGGCCCACTCGAAGACAACGATGCCGACCGGCTGCGGATCGTTCCGGTGCGCCGGACCGGCCAGTGGACGGCGGCCGCTGCCGTGCTGGTCCTGCTGGCCCTCGCGCTGAACTCCGTCATCCGCAACGACGCCTTCCAATGGGACGTCGTCGGCGCGTACTTCACCACCACGGCGGTGCTGCGCGGCCTCGGCCTCACGCTCTGGCTCACCGCGCTCGTGATGGCACTCGGCTTCGCGCTGGGGACCCTCCTCGCCGTCCTCAGACTCTCCGCCAACCGCGTGCTCCAAGCGGTCGGCTGGGGGTACGTGTGGCTCTTCAGGTCGACCCCGATCCTGGTCCAGCTGCTGTTCTGGTTCAACATCGGGGCGCTCTACCCGGAGATCCTCGGTGTCCGCACGGTGAACCTCCTCGGCCCCGTCACGGTCGCCGTCGTCGGACTGACCCTCCACGAGGCCGCGTACGCGGCGGAAGTCGTCCGCGGCGGCATCCTGTCCGTGGAACGCGGACAACTGGAGGCCGCCCAGTCGCTCGGCCTCGGCCCGTGGCGGCGGCTGTACCGCATCGTGCTGCCGCAGGCGATGCGGTCCATCGTGCCGCCCGCCGGGAACATGCTGATCGGCACGCTCAAGGGCACGTCGATCGTCAGCATCATCGCCGTACAGGACCTGCTGTACTCGGTGCAGCTCGTCTACCACCGCACGTACCAGGTCATCCCGCTGCTGCTGGTCGCCACCCTCTGGTACGTCGTCGTGACCTCGCTGCTCAGCGTCGGCCAGCACTACGTCGAGCGGTACTACGCGCGCGGCACCGGGGACGCCCGGTGAGCGCCGTCCCGACGCTCGTCGTCATCGGCGCCGGACCGCGCGGCACCGGCGTCATCGAGCGCATCGCCGCCAACGCCCCCTCGCTCTACGCCGGCAGGCCGCTGGACATCCATCTCGTCGACCCCTTCCCGCCCGGCGGCGGCCGGATATGGCGCCACGACCAGTCGCCGCTGCTGTGGATGAACTCCATGGCCGAGGACGTCACCATGTTCACCGACGACACCGTCCGCCTGGAGGGCCCCGTACGGCCCGGTCCGGCGCTCGACGCCTGGGCGGCCGACGTGCGCGAGGGACGGACGGCACCGGGCCCGGACATCGCGTCCGACTCCGGACTCCGTGCCGAGATCGACGCGTTGACGGGTCAGGACTTCCCCAGCCGCCGGCTGCAGGGTGCCTATCTGCGCTGGGTGTACGAGCAGTCGGTGGCCGCGCTCCCGTCCACCGTCACCGTCCACGAACACCGCGGCCGGGCCCTGCGCGTCACCGGCCCCCGGAACGGCCGCCAGACCGTCCACCTGGAGGGCCGCGCCGAACCGCTCACCGCCGACCTCGTGGTTCTCACCCTCGGCCACCTCGACGCCGAACCGGACGACGAACAGCGGCGGCTGTCCCGCTTCGCGGACCGGCACGGCCTTATCCATCTGCCGCCCGACTTCACCGCCGACAGCGACCTCGGCGCCCTGCCCGCCGGCGAACCCGTCATCGTGCGGGGCTTCGGGCTCGCCTTCATCGATCTGATGGTGCTGCTCACCGAGGGCCGCGGCGGACGGTACGAGAACGGCACGTACCTGCCCTCCGGCAGGGAACCCGTCCTGTACGTCGGATCGCGGCGCGGTGTCCCGTACCACTCCAAGATCGGATACGTCCGGCCAGGAGAACGGCCCCCGCTCCCGCGCTTCTTCGGCCCCGACCGGACCGAGGAGCTCCTGAACCGTCCGGAGCCGCCCGACTTCCGCCGGGACATATGGCCCCATGTCGACAAAGAGCTCGGCTATGCCCACTACCACCGGCTCTTCGCCTCCCACCCGGAACGCACCACGGCCGACTGGAGCGCCTTCGAGGAGAAGTACGCGGCCGCCGACCCCGGCAGCGCCGATCTGCGGGCGGTGATCGCCGCCGCCGTTCCCGACCCCGCCGACCGGCTCGACCTGGCGGCGCTCGACCACCCGCTGGACGGGGTGCGCCACTCCTCGGCCGCCTCGTTCCAGGAGGCGACACGCGCCTACATCACCGCCGACCTGGACCGCCGGCACGATCCCGGGCACAGCGAGGACCTCGCCGTCTTCCTCGGACTGCTCTCCGTGTACGGCCAGTTGGTCCGGTTCCCCGACATCGGGGACTGGTGGCACGGCTTCTTCAGCTACCTCGCGTCCGGACCGCCCGGTCCCCGCCTGCGGCAACTGCTCGCGCTCTCTCGGGCCGGTGTCGTCCGCTTCCTCGGTGCCGGGACGACGGTCCGGACCGACGAGGAACGGGGCGTGTTCCGCGCGGCCGGCGCCACCGTGCCGGGGGAACGGCTGGAGTCCCGCGCCCTCGTCGAGGCCCGGCTCCCCGACGCCTCACCACGGCACACCCGCAGCACCCTGCTCCGGGCGCTGTACGAGGACGGGGCCGCCGCCACCGGACTGCTCGCCGTCGACCCCGGGGACGGCCGGATCCTGGACCACGACGGCCGCCCGCACCCCCGCCGCTTCGCCCTCGGCCCGCACACGGCCGCCCGCACGAGCGGCGCCTTCACCCGGCCACGCACCGGCGGCCCGGCCTTCGGGCAGAACGACGCCACCGCACGCGCCGCCCTCACCTTCCTGCACGGCCTCGACGGCACCGATGACTGACCGGCACGCGCACTCCCGAGCGAAAGCCCCCGAGGACACCACCATGAAGTCGAACAGCCCTCGTTCGGCGGTCCGGGCGAGGTGCGCGAACGAGGCGAACTCGATCTGGCTGCCGGAGCGCGGGTCGTCCCAGACGGTCGTGTGCCCGTGATCCGAGCGAAGTGCCAGACAGAGCCCGCAGAGATGGGCCATCCACTCGGCCTTGAGCCCCTCCGACAAGCGGTGAGTGCAGGGCCTGACGATTCCGAACACGACCATCCCCCGGGAGTCGTTCAGCTGTGCGCGGCATCGACCTCTCCGTGCGACCGGGTGAGGTGACCGTGATCCTCGGCCCCTCCGGGTCCGGCAAGTCCACCCTGTTGCGCACCGTCAACCACCTGGAGAAGGCGGACCGGGGCTCGATCACCGTGGACGGGGACTTCGTCGGCTACCGCAGGAAGGGCGACCGGCTGTACGAACTGCCCGAGCGCGAGGTCCTGCGCCGCCGTACCCGGATCGGCTTCGTCTTCCAGAACTTCCATCTCTTCCCCCACCTCACCGTCCTGGACAACGTCACCGAGGCCCCGGTGGCCGCACTCGGACGGACGAAACAGCAGGCAGCAGCCACCGCACACCGGCTCCTGGCCCGCGTCGGGCTCGACGACCGGGCGGCGGCGTACCCGAGGCAGCTCTCCGGCGGCCAGCAGCAGCGCGTCGCCATCGCCCGGGCCCTCGCCCTCGAACCGAAACTGCTGCTCTTCGACGAACCCACCTCCGCGCTCGACCCCGAACTGGTCGGCGAGGTCCTCGACGTCATCAAGGACCTCGCGGAGCAGGGCACCACGATGATCGTCGTCACCCACGAGATCGGGTTCGCCCGCGAGGTCGCCGACACCGTCGTCTTCATGGACGAGGGACGGATCGTCGAACAGGGCCCGCCCGCCGAGGTGCTCGACCGGCCACGCCACGCACGCACCCGCGCCTTCCTCTCCAAGGTGCTGTGACCGGAACCCCTGCACTCCCGAACCCGGCACTCCCCGGAACTCCGGGCCATCAGCCATGTCCGTACCGTCCGAAAGAGCCCCCCATGCCGCCTCTCCGTCCGCTCCACCTGGCCGCCGGTGTCGGTGGCCCGCCCCGCTACGACCCCGCGCACTACACCGGCCTCGCCCGGCTCGCCGAGGGCGGGTCCCTCGACTTCGTCTCCCTCGACGACTCGTTCGCCCGGCCGGGGCCGGACGCGCTCGCCGTGCTCTCCCGGGTCGCGCCCGAGACGCGCAGGATCGGTCTCGTCCCGACGGTCACCACGACCCACACGGAGCCCTTCCACGTGTCGTCCGCCGTGGCCACGCTGGACTGGGTCAGCCGCGGCCGGGCCGGCTGGTGCGTGGACGTGTCGGGCACCGCCGCCGAGGCCCGGCTGTTCGGCCGCCGCTCCGCCGCGCCCGCCGCCGAACTCTGGCGGGAGGCCGGCGAGGCCGTCGACGTGGGCGCGCGTCTGTGGGACAGCTGGGAGGACGGTGCCGAGATCCGGGACGCCGCCACCGGACGCTTCCTCGACCGCGGCAGGCTGCACCGCACCGACTTCGAGGGCGCGGCCTTCCACGTCCGTGGCCCCGCCGTCGTGCCCCGGCCTCCGCAGGGCCACCCGGTCACGGTCGTCGACGGCACGTCCGGCCCGGCCCGGGAGGTGGCCGCCCGCCACGCGGACGTGGTGCTCGTACGGGCCGGCACACCCGAACGGGCCGCCGGGATCCGCGACGACGTGCACCGCCGCGCGGCGGACCACGGACGCGACCCCGGGACGCTGCGGGTGCTCGTCGCGCTCACCGTCGACCTGGGGGACGCCGAATCCGCCCCGGAACCCGGGCTGGAGAGCGGGCCGCCGCTCGCCGGGCACGGAACGTACTACCGCGGCGGCCCGGTCGACCTCGCCGACCTGATCACCCAGTGGTACCGGGCCGGAGCGGTCGACGGCTTCCATCTCACCCCGATCACCCCCGGGCGCGACCTCGAACGGATCGTCAACGGCACCGTGGCCCTGCTCCAGCACCGCAGCCTGTTCCGCACCTTCTACCCCGGCGGCACCCTCCGCGAGCATCTGGGCCTGCCCCGCCCGGCCAACCGGTACGCCCTCCAGGGAGCGCGGGCATGACGGACGCCCCGCGGCAGATGCATCTCGCCGCCCACTTCCCGGTGGACGACACGACCGTCTGGGACGACCCGCGCTCCGGCAGCCAGATCGAGTTCGCCTCGTTCGCGCACCTCGCCCGGACCGCCGAACGAGGGCTGTTCGACTTCCTCCTCCTCGCCGAGGCACTACGGCTGCGCGAGCACGACGGCCTGGTCCACGACCTGGACGTGGCCGGCCGCCCCGACCCCCTCACGGTGCTGCCCGCCCTGGCCGCGGTCACCGACCGGCTCGGGCTCGCCGCCTCCGCCGGTGCCGCCTTCCACGAGCCCTACGAGCTGGCCCGCCGGTTCGCCACCCTCGACCATCTCAGCGCCGGCCGGTCCGCGTGGAACGTCGTCACCTCGGAAGACCCCTTCACGGGTGAGAACTTCCGGCGCGCCGGCCGGCCCGACCGGGCCGACGGGGACGGGTACGCCCGCACCGCCGAGTTCGTCGCCACGGCCCGAGAGCTGTGGGACTCCTGGACACCCGACGGCTCCCCGCGCGCCTTCGCCCACCACGGACGGCACTTCTCGGCCGAGGGCGAGTTCACCGTCCCGCGCCCCCCGCAGGGGCACCCCGTCGTCATCCGGGCAGCGGACGGCGCGCAGGACCGCGAGTTCGCCGCGGCCGCCGCCGACGTCGTTCTCACCCGGCACGGCACCCCGCGGGCGGGCCGCGTGTTCTGTGCCGACGTCAGGAGCCGACTCGCGAAGTACGGCCGGGAGCCCGGCGAACTGAGGATCATGCCCCGTACCGGTGTGGTGCTGGGCGACAGCGACGCGGAGGCTCGGGAGCGGGCAGCCGGCATCCGCCTGCGACAGGTCTCGCCGCAGCACGCGATCGCCGCCCTGGAGCGCGTCTGGGGCCGCGACCTCTCCTCGTACGATCCCGACGGGCCGCTCCCCGCGTGCGATCCGGACCCCGCGGCGGCGCGGGCCGGGCACGGTGACGCCCTCGCCCTCGCATCGCGCTGGCGCGAGCTGTCCCGGGAGAAGGGGCTGTCCATCCGGGAAACGGTCATCGAGGCGACGGACCGCCGGCCCCTCGTCGGCAGCCCGGAGACCGTGGCCGCGGAGATGACCCGCCGCGRCGCCGCGGGAGCCGCCGACGGCTTCGTCCTCGTTCCCCATCTCGTCCCCGGCGGCCTCGACGACTTCGTCGACCGGGTCGTCCCGCTCCTCCAGGAACGGGGAGTGTTCCGCACCGCGTACACCGGCTCCACGCTGCGGTCGCACCTCGGGCTCGCCGCGCCGGTATGGAAAGGTTGACCACATGAGCACGGACGCACAGCAGCAGGCAGCACGGGACTGGAACCACTGGCACCAGGAGCGGACCGCCACGGTCTCCGCTCCGTACGGGCCGCTGTCCCTCACCGGCACCCACTGGCTCTCCGACTACCCGGAAGGTCGAATTCCGGCCGTCCCGGGCCACTGGGCGGAGGACGGCGACGAGGTGGTGCTCACCGCGGGTCCCGAGGACGGGCTGAGCGTGGACGGGAAGCCGTTCACCGGCCAGGTCCGCCTCGGCGCCGACCGCGGGCCGATCGACGGCTCCCGGGTGGCGCACGGCGGACGACGGCTCGTCGTGCTGAGCCGCGAAGGCCTGTGGGCGGTACGGGACTTCGACCCGGACTCCGCGGCGCGGCGCGCTTTCCGCGCGATCGAGGCGACACCGTACGACCCGCACTGGGCCGTGCCGGGCCGCTTCCGCCCGTACGACACCTCCCGTACCGTCCGGGTCGAGAACGCGGACGGTGTCGAGCGCGGGCTGGGGCTCGGCGGTGAGATCGCCTTCGAGCTGGACGGCGTGGAGCACACGCTCCAGGTGGCCGTGGAGGCCGACGGTTCGCTCTGGGCGGTCTTCGCCGACGCCACCAGCGGGGACACCAGCTACCGCTTCCGGTTCCTGCGGCCCGCCGCCCCGGCCGCCGACGGCTCGGTGACGGTCGACCTCAACCGCGCACTGCTGCCGCCCTGCGCCTTCGCGGACCACTTCATCTGCCCCTTCCCGCCGCCGGGCAACACCCTGCCCATCGCCGTCGAGGCCGGAGAGCGGCGCAGGACCGACAGCTGAACCCACCCCTTCCTCCCGGCCGCGCCCGGCCCCGGCAGACCGTCCTGCGCCGGGGCCGGGCGCGGCTGCGGCGAAGGGGAGGTCCGGCAAGCTCAGGCC
This sequence comes from Streptomyces sp. OR43, assembly GCF_008042275.1. Taxonomy (GTDB): domain Bacteria; phylum Actinomycetota; class Actinomycetes; order Streptomycetales; family Streptomycetaceae; genus Streptomyces. Next base: position 340,258 of record NZ_RDBK01000008.1, read on the forward strand.
AAAAGGCGCCCTTGCGCCAGAAGTTGACGCCTTGAATACTCCCGAGCAGCGCTTGTCAGGAGCACGGCACATCCGGAATACGGACGGATGGCCGAGCCCCCGACTGCGCCTCACGGGTCCTGCCACCCCACAGGCGGACCCCCGACTCCCCTCGGGAGGAAACAAGTGAGGATCAAGCGCACCACCCCCCTCAGCACCGCCGCGAGACGCAGCAGGGCCATCGGCATAGCCGCGGGTCTCGTGGCCGTCGCCGCACTCACCGTCCCCAGCGCCCAGGCCAGCTCCACCGGAACGTACAGCGCGAACCAGCTCTCCGCCGCGAGCGACGCCGTGCTCGGCGCCGACGTGGCCGGTACGGCCTGGAACGTCGACCCCGTGACGAAGAAGGTCGTGGTCACGGCCGACAGTACGGTCTCCGCCTCGGAGATCCAGCAGATCAAGGACTCCGCGGGCGCCAACGCGGGCGCCCTGCGCATCGAGCGCACCTCCGGGAAGTTCAGCAAGCTGCTCTCCGGCGGTGACGCCATCTACGCACCCGGCTGGCGCTGTTCCCTCGGATTCAACGTCCGCAGCGGCAGTACGTACTACTTCCTGACCGCCGGTCACTGCACCGACGGCAACCCGCCCTGGTACACCAACTCCGCCAACACCACCTACATCGGCCCGACCGTCGGCTCCAGCTTCCCGACCAACGACTACGGTCTGGTCCGCTACGACAACACCGCCGTCGCCCACGCCGGCACCGTCGGCAGCGTCGACATCACCAGCGCGGCCAATGCCACGGTCGGGATGTCCGTCACCCGCCGCGGCTCCACCACCGGCATCCACAGCGGCACCGTCTCGGCGCTCAACGCCACGGTCAACTACGGCGGCGGCGACGTCGTCTACGGCATGATCAAGACGAACGTGTGCGCGGAGCCCGGCGACTCCGGTGGTCCGCTCTACTCCGGCTCCAAGGCGATCGGGCTCACCTCGGGCGGCAGTGGCAACTGCAGCTCCGGCGGGACGACCTTCTTCCAGCCGGTCACCGAGGCACTCAGCGCGTACGGCGTCAGCGTCTACTGACACGCCGGGTGGCCGGTCCAGCCCCCCGGAACCGGCCCGTCCCTCGAAAACGCAAGTCGAACACGCCGAGCCCCCGCCCGAATTGTGGGCGGGGGCTCCCGCTGACCCCGCGGCTTTTGAGAGGATGTGACACAGAACGGTCACGCAGGAGCAACGGGGGCGGATGCTGCGCCTCCCGGAGGGATGCCCTCCGGGAACCCCCGGCAGACACCCCAGGGGGTTCCAGATCCGTGAAACGCATCGGAGTGACCGGTCATCGCAGCATTCCGCAGGAAGTCCATGACCATGTGCTGGCCTCGATGCGAGCGGCGTTCCGGGGATTCGACGGCTCGGTGGAGGCGCTGTCCAGCCTGGCCGTCGGGGCGGACCAGCTCTTCGCCGACCTCGCGCTCGCCCATGGCGCCCAGCTGACCGTGGTCATCCCCAGCGGCGACTACGAGGCCTGCTTCGCCGACGGTGCGGAACTGGCCCGCTACCGGGCGCTGAAGGCCCGGGCCGTACGCGAGGTCCGGCTGGACTACCCGCACTCCACCGACGAGGCGTACTACGCCGCCGGCGCCTACATCGCCGATCACTGCGACCGGCTGATCGCCGTGTGGGACGGCCGCCCCGCCCGCGGCCTCGGCGGTACGGGCGACATCGTGACGTACGCCCGCGGGCTCGGCCGCCCGGTGACGGTGATCTGGCGCGACGGGGTCGAACGGAACTGACCGGCCGTCACGGGCGACGCGTGGCCCCGCGCGTGCGGCCGGCCGTCACGGAGGACGGACGCCGGCGGTCTCACATCTGGTGCCGGGCGAGCCAGTCGGTGTGCTGCGGGGAGACGATGCGCTCGGTCTCGAACACCGCGCGCGGCCACTGGCGCTCGTTCAGCGTCGTCTCCATCGCTATCTGCATCGACTCCAGGTCCTTCTCCACCAGGGAGTGGGCCGAGATCAGCGGATGGTGGCGGCGCATCTCGGCCCAGGCCAGACAGGCGGCGGCCGCGGCCGAGAGCACTCCGGTCAGTGCGAAGGACTGGCCCACCGAGAAGGCCCTGAGCAGGGCGAGCAGCAGGGCGAGGGCCGTCAGCACGGCGATGGTGGTCGACCAGACCAGGGTGGCCCGCCGGGAAACCTCCTGGCGGCGGCGGTACCAGCTGCGCTGTTCGATCAGCCGGTCACGTACATACGTCTCCTTGCGCACGGTGAATGCCTTCTCCCGCAGCGTGCGCATGGAATCGGTGATGAGGCCACCGGAATCGGCCGTCCGGTCCCTGGGGTCGGACCAGCCCACCTTGCGGAGCTCCTGAAGCCCTTCTTCGAGCCGGTTGGCGAACACCGCTTCGGGGTGCTGTGTGCCGGTGTCGAAAGGTGAGCCGTGCACCGAGTAGCGCCAGCACATCGATTTGATGAACTCTGCCGCGGAGCGATTGAGTTGCCAATGCGACTTTGCTTTCCGCCGGGAGGTGAGGAAGGTGGCGACCAGGACGCCGAGGTAGGCCAACACGGCCGCACAGTCCGTCAGTTGGAGGGAGCCGCCGACCTCCGCACGCCAGGGCAGTGCGGCCGGGATCGTGCCCCCGACCAGCAGGATCAGCTGCCATCGGGTGGTATTCACCGCCTCCCGCTGGCGGGAGACCGCAATGGCGTCCGTGTGGTGAAAGAGTTCCGGCAGATCAGCGTTCCTGAAGACCATGCTCTGCAGTGGTCCGGGAATCGCCGTCATGTTCACTCCCGTCTGCGGTTATGTCGTCACCCTGATGGCGGAATCTGTTGTTCCGCTCGATCGGCGCCGGTCCCGTGTGACGCTCGTGTTCCAAGTGGGCGTCCTCAGTTGCCAACCGAGGCCATGAGAGTAAAGTCGTGCCGCCGGACACTGCAATGGTGCAGGTACCAACGCTGGTTTCCTGTCCGGAACCATTCCATCGGAACGAATCCCCTCAAGGACGGCCGTGAAGACCACTGAATCCTCCCTCTCCTTCGCCGTTGCGAAGAAGAGCCGTGTGCCGCTCGCCGCGATCGACGCGCGTGGCGGCGAAGCAGCCAGGAAGCTCGGTCGGGTGCACGTCGCTTCCGCCGGTCGCCCCAACCAGGCATCCACCTTCAACTCCTCCCTCTGAATCCTCTCCAACGGATCAATCCTCCGGGACGGCACGCCTGCCGGATCACCCTTCCGGGCTGGCTAGACTGGTGGAATGACAGGACCCCTGGTCCCTTTCCGTGAAGTAGTCCTCAAGGTTCACAGCAGGTGTGATCTTGCCTGTGACCATTGCTATGTCTACGAACATGCCGATCAGAGCTGGCGAACCCGTCCGAAAACAATCTCTGACGAAGTCATTTTCCGGACTGCTCAGCGCCTGGCTGAGCATGCCAAGACACACGCACTGCCCTCCGTGTCAGTAATCCTGCACGGAGGGGAGCCTCTGCTGGCGGGCCCCGCCCGGCTGCGGCGCATCTGCGAAGAGCTGACCTCCGCCTTCGACGGCATCGCCGCCCTCGATCTCCGGATCCACACCAACGGACTGCAGCTCAGCCCGCGCTATCTCGACCTCTTCCGCGCATACGACGTCAAGGTGGGTATCTCCCTCGACGGCGACCGCGCGGCCAACGACCGGCACCGCCGCTTCGCCGACGGGCGCAGCAGCCACCCGCTGGTACTCAAGGCCGTCGAGCTGCTCCGGCAGGAGCGCTACCGCCATCTCAACCTCGGCCTCCTGTGCACCGTCGACATCGAGAACGACCCGGTCGCGGTCCTCGACGCGCTCACGGAGCTCGAACCGCCGCTCATCGACTTCCTGCTTCCCCATGCCACCTGGGACGACCCGCCGCCGCGGCCGGACGGATCGCCCACCGCCTACGCCGACTGGCTCCTCGCGGTCTTCGACCGCTGGCAGGAGCGGGGGCGCCCGGTGCCGGTGCGGATCTTCTCCTCGGTCGCCTCGACACTCAACGGCGGCCCCAGCCTCACCGAGTCGCTGGGCCTGGCCCCGACGGACCTCGTCGTCGTCGAGACCGACGGCAGCCTGGAGCAGGTCGATTCGCTGAAGAGCGCCTACGAGGGCGCGGCGAATACCGGCTTCGACGTCTTCGCGCACGCCTTCGACGAGGTGGCTGCGCACCCCGGCGTACGGGCCAGACAGCTCGGCCTGGAAGGGGTCAGCGAGACATGCCGCCGCTGCCCTGTCGTACGTTCGTGCGGGGGAGGTCTGTACACCCACCGCTACAGCTCCGTCGGCGCCGGCGAGGGATTCGACAACCCGTCGGTGTACTGCCACGACCTGGCCGCCCTGGTACGCGGAATCGAGGCCCGGACACCGGCGGACACCGTGGCGCCCGAGGTGGCCGATCCGGCCGAACTGCTCGCGGCCCAGGAAGACCTCACCCGCACGCTGCTGGCGCGGCTGCACGCCGACCTGGACGGCGGGGGCGGTGAACGCTGGGCACGGGCCTGGGAGCTGGCGGCCGTCCTGGAGGGCTCGGACGAAGGGGCCCGGGGGCTGGACGGCGTACTCGCCCATCCGTACACGCGCACCTGGCTGCTCGGCGCGCTGGACGCCCTGCACGAAGGCCGGGCGGGGGCGGCATCCGGTGCGGCGGACGGTCTGCAGACCCTGCTCGCGGCGGCGGCCGTACGGGCCGGCCTCGACGTAAGGGTGCCGGTGCCCTACCGGGACGGCGGGCTCGTCCTGCCCACCCTGGGCCGGCTGACGGTCGCCGGTCCGGGGGAGCACGGCACCGTGCTGGTCCGCGCGGCAGGCGACGGGTTCCTGGCGGGTCCCGCCGCCGGATCGGCCGAGCGGCGGATCCGGCGGTCCGACACGGCCGGACCCGGCTGGCTGCCGGTGCGCGGGTTCGCCCTGCCGGGCGCCCCGTTCGCGGGCCACGGCTTCGTGATCGACGACGTCGACCCGTACCGCGACTGCTTCGGCACGCCTGCCGCGGCCACGCTCGACGCGGCGGCGGCCGGGCGTCTGGGCGACGCGCTGACCGAGGCCTGGGCGCTGATCGAGGAGCGGGCTCCCGCCCACGGCGCGCGGTCGCTCGACGGTCCGCTCACCCTGACCCCGCTCCGCGGGGCGATGCCGGGCGAGCCCTCGGTGGGACGGCACGGATACGGCGCACTCGGCATCGGGGCGGACGGGGACGCCGGCACGCTGGCGCTCACGCTGCTGCGCGGCGTGCGGCGGGCGAGATTCCGGGCACTTGTGGACGTCACGGATCTTTACGCGGCGGACGGCTCCTGGGAACATCGAATGCCCTGGGGGGACGAATTGGTTCCGTTTTCCGGGCTGCTGGAAGCTGCCTATGAACGGCTGGCGCTCGCGGTATTCGATCACCGGTTCAGGGACGGTATCCCGCAGGCGCTCGACACACTGGAAGGGGCCGCCGAACTCACCGTCGGCGGGAAACGACTGCTGACTCTGATGCGAAAAGAATTCTGAATCCCGAATTCCGGTTCGACCGGGACGGTGGGCGCAGACTCGGGACAACCGGGAGGAACAGCCGCAGACCGCATCCATGCGGGAGTGTGATCGACACGACCCGGGAACAGATGACTGAAAAGTGGCGTTGATTGACCGAACGTCATGGGGGTGGAGCAAGGTCCGCTCCGGAATGATGAATTCGCTCGCATTCTCTTCACTCCTCGGGTGCGGGTGCTCACACAGGACGGGGGTCGTGTGCACGCGACGACGCAGCAGCGAGCGGCGGACCATCGGCCGTACTTCTTCTTGAGTTACGCCCACACACCGGGGTACGGCGGTGGCACGGACCCCGACATGTGGGTCGAACGGCTCTTCCAGGACCTCTGCGGTCATGTGATGGCCATGACCGATCTGCCCGCGGGCGCGCCCGCCGGCTTCATCGACCGTGAGATACGTTCCGGCGAGGGCTGGTCGGAGCGGCTCGGCGAAGTCCTCGCCACCTGCCGGGTGTTCGTGCCGCTTTTCTCGCCGCGTTACTTCGCCAGCGAGATGTGCGGCAAGGAGTGGTACGCGTTCGCCCAGCGGGCCATCCACCACCGGGCCCGCTCCAACCAGCCCGCCGAGGCGATCGTCCCGGCTCTCTGGGTGCCGGTGCCGCCCAGCCAACTGCCCGGACCGGCCGAGCGATTACAGTTCAACCACCGTGATTTCGGGGACCGTTACGTCAGCGACGGACTGTACGGACTGATCAAGCTCAAACTCTTCAACGAGGAGTACGAGCGTGCGGTGTACGAGCTCGCCAAACGTATCGTCAGCGTCGCGGACACCGTACGGATCGGAACCGGCCGCCCCGTCGACTACCGGCTCGCGCCCAGCGCCTTCGGCTCACCGAGCAGCCTGGCCGCAGGCGGCCCCCGGCCGATGCAGGTGACCATCGCCGCCGCCACCCGCCACGACCTGCCCGAGGGGCGCAACGCCGACTACTACGGCGACAACCCGCAGGACTGGAACCCCTACCACCCGGACGCCGCGCGGCCCCTGGCCTATGTCGCCGAGGACCTGGTGCGCTCCCTCAACTACCAGGCGACCATCGCCTCCTTCGACGAGGAGGCCGGCCTTCCGGTCGGCAAGCAGCCCCCGACCACTCCGGAGATCCTCCTGGTCGACCGCTGGGCGCTCCAGGACGAGGACCGGTGCAGGCGGCTGGCCGCCTTCGACGCGGAGAACCGTCCCTGGGTGACGATGGTCGTCCCCTGGAACCGTGACGACCACGAGAGCAGAGCCGCGGAGGCCGAACTGACCGCCAAGCTGGAGCGGACCATGCCGACCAAGATGCGCCAGGGCCGGGCCTACTGCCGGGCCGCCGCCAAGGGCGTACCGAGCATGGAGGCCTTCGGCCAGATCCTGCCGCAGGTGGTCGAGGTGGCCGCCCAGCAGTACCTGAGACACGCGGCCGTCTATCTGCCCGCCACCGGCGGCGGAGGCCCCACCGAACGGACCCGCCTGATGGGACCCATGGCGCAGACCCAGTACATCCCCGGGACACATGACGCTTCGACGGATGCGGAGGACACGGATGACGGCCAGTCGTGACGGGCGCATCGTCACCTTCTACTCGTACAAGGGCGGTACGGGGCGCACCATGGCCCTGGCCAACACCGCCTGGATCCTCGCCGCCAACGGCAAACGGGTACTGGCCGTCGACTGGGACCTGGAGGCACCCGGACTGCACCGGTTCTTCCATCCGTTCCTCGACCCCTCGACGCTCGGGGCCACCACCGGTGTCATCGACCTGATCACCGAGTACGCCTGGGCCGCGACCAGTCCCGTGCAGCGGGCCGACGACTGGCACCGGGACTACGCCCGGATCCAGCCGCACGCCGTCTCGCTCACCCCCGAGGCGCTCGGCTGGGAGTTCCCGCACGGCGGCACGCTCGACTTCGTGTCCGCGGGGCGGCAGAACCGCGAGTACTCCGCGACCGTCTCCACGTTCGACTGGGACAACTTCTACGACCGGCTCGGCGGCGGCCACTTCTTCGACGCCCTGCGCGACGACATGAAGGCCAACTACGACTACGTCCTCATCGACAGCCGCACCGGCCTCAGCGACATCGCCGACATCTGCACCGTCCACCTGCCCGATGTGCTCGTCGACTGCTTCACGCTCAGCGACCAGTCCATCGACGGCGCCGCCTCGGTCGCCCGCCAGATCTCCGAGCGGTACACCGGCCGTCCCATCTCCATCTTCCCCGTCCCGATGCGGATCGACGAGGGCGAGAAGGAGAAGGCGGACGCCGGACGGGCCCTGGCCCGGCTGAAGTTCGACCGGCTGCCGCGCGATCTGTCGGGCGACGAACTCACCGCCTACTGGGGTGCGGTGGAGATTCCGTACCGCCCCTACTACGCGTACGAGGAGACGCTGGCCACCTTCGGCGACGAGGCGGGTCTCACCAACTCCCTCCTCTCCGCCTTCGAACGGCTCACCTCCGTCATCACCGATCAGCAGATCACCTCGATGCCGGCGGTCGGCGAAGAGGTCCGGCTGCGCATCCGTGACGCGTTCACCCGGCGCAGGCCCGCCCTGCCCGCCGATCTCCTGCTCAGTTATGTGGCGGAGAACCGGATGTGGGCCGACTGGATCGAGTCCGTGCTGACCCGGGCCGGCTTCCGTGTCGTGCCGCGCGACGTGTCCGCCGAGCGGGATCCGCAGGAGGCGACGGCCGTCGCCGCCGAGAACGCGGTCCGGACCGTGGTCCTGCTCTCCAGCGCCTATCTGAAGTCGCAGCGCGCGGTGAACCTCTGGGACCGCGCCGTCGCCGAGGATCCGGGCGGCGGGCGGCGCCATCTGCTGCCGCTCAGGGTCGGTGACGTACGGCTTTCGGCGCCGTACATCGACCGCAACCCCGTCGACCTGTTCCGGCTCGACGAGGTGCACGCCACCGCCGCCCTGTTACGCGCCCTGGACCGGCCCGTACAGCTCACCGACGCGGTCTCGCCCGGACCGCGCTTCCCCGGCACCGTCCCCCGGATCTGGAACGCGCCGCCGCGCAACCCCGGCTTCACCGGCCGCTCCCTGGTCCTGGAGCGGATGCGCGACCAGCTCGGCGGCGGCATGGCCGTCGTGCTGCCACAGCCGCAGACCCTGTACGGACTCGGCGGCGTCGGCAAGACCCAGGTCGCGCTGGAGTACGTGCACCGGTTCATGGCCGACTACGACCTGGTCTGGTGGATATCGTCCGAGCAGACCGACGACGTGGTCGCCGGTCTCGCCGAACTCGCCGTCCGGCTCGGCGCCCAGGGCGGCGACGACATGGCGGCCGCCTCCCAGGAGGCCGTCGACCTGCTGCGCCGCGGTGTGCCCTCGGACCGCTGGCTGCTGGTCTTCGACAACGCCGACGACCCCGAACGGCTCCGGCGCTACTTCCCGCAGGGCGGCTCCGGCCACATCCTGGTCACCTCCCGCAACCAGGCATGGTCCCAGCACGGCGACGCGCTGCCCGTCGACGTCTTCCTCCGCGAGGAGTCCATCGAGCACCTCCAGCGCCGGGCGCCGGGACTGAGCGACGAGGACGCCGCGCAGGTGGCCACCGCGGTGGGCGACCTGCCGCTCGCCGTCGAACAGGCGGCGGCGTGGATCGCGGAGACCGCCACCCCGATCGACACCTACCTGGAGCAGCTGGCCCAGCAGGCCCCAGAGGTCCTGGCGCTCAACCAGCCGGCCGGCTACCCCGAGCCGGTCGCCGCGACCTGGAACATCTCCATCCAGCGCCTCAAGGAGCGCTCGCCCGCGGCGGTGCGCCTGCTCCAGCTCTGCGCCTTCTTCGCCCCGGAGCCGATCTCGGGGAACCTCCTGTACAGCAAGGAGATGATCGAGGCGCTGAAGCCGTACGACGCCTCGCTCCAGGAGAAGCTGGTGCTGGGCCGGGTCATCCGGGAGATCGGCCGGTTCGCCCTCGCCAAGGTCGACCAGGTCTCCAACTCCATCCAGGTGCACCGGCTCGTCCAGGCCGTCATCCGGGCCCAGCTCACCGAGGAGGAGCAGCAGGACGCCCGGCACGCCGTCCACCGCATCCTGGCGGGTGCCAGGCCCGATGACGACGAGCCGATCGACAACCCGGCCAACTGGCCGCAGTTCGCCACGATATGGCCGCACCTGGGCCCGTCCGACGCCCGCAACTGCAAGGAACCCGAGGCCCGCCGGCTCCTGATCGACCGAGTGCGCTACCTGTGGAAGCGCGGTGACTTCAGGACGGCCACGACGCTCTGCGAGGAACTGCGCGAGATCTGGCGCGAGACGCTGGGGGAGCGGGACATCCAGTACCTCTACCTCTGCTTCCACCTCTCCAACATCTACCGCTCGCGCGGCCGTTACGTGGAGGCGATGGAGCTCGACGAGATCACCCTGGCGACGCAGCGGGAGGTGCTCGGGCCGGAGCATCCGCACACGTACATGAGCACCAGCAGCCTGGCCACGGACCTCGGCACGCTCGGCGAGTACACCAGGGCGATCGAGCTGGCGACCGAGGCCACCGACGGGTTCAACCAGATCTTCCACGACTCGCACCCCAGGGCGCTGGCCGCGGCCAACAACCTGGCGTTCACCCTGCGGTCCATCGGCCAGTACGCCAAGGCCCGCGAGATCGACCAGGACGTCTTCGACCGGCGCCGGGAGGTGCTCGGCGAGGAACACCCGTACAGCCTCTCCTCGGCCATGAACCTGGCCCGCGACCTGCGGGACGTCGGGCGGTACGAGGACTCGGTCGGCATCCTCAGCCGTACGTACGACAGCTACAAGGCCACGCTCGGCCGGTCCTTCCCCGGCACGCTCAGCGCGGCCAAGAGCCTGGCGGTCTCGCTGCGCCGGGCGGGCAGGCTGGAGGACGCCCGCCGGCTGACGGTGGCGACCAGGGCCCGGTACAAGGCCAAGTACACCTCCGCCAACCCGGAGTCGCTGGCCTGCGACCTCAATCTGGCGGCCGACCTGTTCGCGGCGGGTGAGACGTCCGACGCGCGGGCCACCGCCCAGGAGGTCGTCGACCAGTACATGAAGGTGCCGGGCGAGAAGCACCCGTACACCCTGGCCGCCCTGAACAACCTGGGCGTCTACCTCTGGGGGTCCGGTGCGGCCGAGGAGGCGGAGCAGGTGCTGACCCGGGTGGTCGCCTCGATGCGTGAGGTGTACGGGCGGGAGCACCCCAACACGCTGTTCAGCGTGATGAACCTGGCCAATGCCACGGCGGAGCGCGGCGATATCGACCTGGTGCTGAAGACCGAGCGGTCACTGGCGGTGCAGTTCCGGGACGTGCTGGGCGCACACCATCCGGAGACGCTGGCCATGAAGTCGAACATGGCGGTCACCCTCGGCGCGATGGGGCGCAAGGACGAGGCGCTCCATGTCAGGGCGGAGACCGTCGAGGAGCTGACCCGTCAGCTCGGTGAGGAGCATCCGCTCACCCGGATCGCCCGGGACGACCGCCGCTTCCAGCGTGAACTGGAACCGCAGGCGGTGTGAGGCACGCGGGAGCGTCCGGCCGATGGCCGGACGCTCCCGACGCTCAGGCCGTGGACGTGTCCAGCAGCCAGGTGAGGATGCGGGGGAGTGCGTGCAGCGCGTCGAAGTGCGCAGCCGCCGGTTCCACCACGACCTTGGCACCCGGGATGCGGCTCGCCAGCCAGCGGGTGTGCCCGACCGGTGAGAACACGTCCTTCTCGCCGTGCCACAGGAGTACGGGGCCAGTGATGGAGGCCGGGTCGAACCCCCATGGGTGACTGAACGCGAGCGCGTCGTCGATCCAGCCGTATGCCGAAGTGCGCAGCCCCTCGCGGTAGTTGCGCAACAGCATGGTGCGTACCCCGGCGTCGTTGACCACCATCCGGTCGGAGTCGGTCAGCTCCCGGCGCAGATCGTCGATCAGCCGCACGGGATTCTTCCTGATCACCGCGGACCGCGAGATGAACGACTCCGCGAGGCTGTCCGGGTCGGACCGAGCCGTGGTGTAGGCCAGTACGTTCGAGGGGGCCATCCCCTCGAACCAGTCGAGGCCCTCGGCATCCCGGGGGGCCAGACCGACCAGGGCGGCGGTACGGGTGACCCGCTCGGGCATCAGCGCGGCGCAGGCCAGCGCATGCGAGGCGCCACCTGACCGGCCCACCACGGCGAACCGGTCGAGCCCGATGTGGTCGGCGATGGCCCGTACGTCCTGCACGGCATCGGCGACGCATCTGCCCGGCAGCCGGTCGGAGTCGCCGTATCCCGGCCGGTCGTAGGTGATCAGCTGTGTCTTGCGCTGGTACAGCACCATGCCGCGCGGCGCCGGACCGAGCCTGCTGCCGGGCATCCCGTGCAGCAGGAAGACCGGTCTGCCGCGAGGATCCCCCAGACGCTCCACCACCAGTTGCCGCCCGTCGGCCGCGCGCACCCGACTGCGCACTCCGTGCCTCCTCGCGATTCCTGCGGGCACGACGTGCCCGGCTTTCCCCGCACCATCCGATGATGACCCATCAGAGTCGATCCCGGCATGGCGCGTGGGAAGAATCCGGTCGGCCGGCGAGGAGGCGGGGGACCGGGTGCGCCGGGAATCGGATCGGCAGGGGCGAATACCGGACAGGACTAGTCCTCACCCGTTGCCGACCCGACGGTCGCACCGGGTGTTCGCAGATGGAACCGACGGGCTCCGACCTCCGGAAGTGAACGTGACACGACCGAACCGGTGGTGTCGTGTGTGCGTCCTGAAGTCGGCCTTGTGTGCTATCTGCCCGGTCGGAATAGTGGGCGCCCCATCCTCCGCGTACGGGCGACCCCACATCATCCGTGCGCGGCCCCACAGGAGGTCGAAGTTGAAGCATCGACGCATGTCCAGGAAGCGCGCAGTGCTGGCCGGGTCGGCCGTGGTCGCCCTGGTCGCGGCAGGAGTGACGTTCCAGAGTGCGAACGCCAGTGACGACGTACCGCAGTTCACCGCGCGTACGCTCGACGCGGTGGCGGCCGGAAAGCTGGCCACCGGTCTGGGCAAGGACCTGGGCACCGACGCGGCGGGCGCGTACTACGACGCCTCGTCGAAGAACCTCGTGATGAACGTGGTCGACGAGGCCGCCGCCGAGCAGGTCCGGCAGGCGGGCGGCAGGGCGAGAGTCGTGCAGAACTCGCTCGCCGAACTGAAGTCGGCCCGGCAGACCCTGACCGGCAAGGCCACGATCCCCGGCACCTCATGGGCCGTCGACCCGGTCAGCAACAAGGTGGTCGTCACCGCGGACCGCACGGTCAAGGGCGCGGCCTGGCAGAAGCTCAGCTCGGTGGTCGAGGGGCTGGCCGGCAAGGCCGAGCTCAAGCGGTCCGCCGGGGAGTTCAAACCCTTCATCGCGGGCGGCGACGCGATCTGGGGCAACGGCGGGCGCTGCTCGCTCGGCTTCAACGTGGTCAAGGACGGCGAACCGTACTTCCTGACCGCCGGCCACTGCACCGAGGCGATCTCCAGCTGGTCGGACTCCCAGGGCGGCGCGGAGATCGGTACGAACGCGGGCTCCTCGTTCCCCGACAACGACTACGGCCTGGTGAAGTACACCTCCGATACCGCGCACCCCAGCGAGGTCGACCTGTACAACGGCTCCGCCCAGCCGATCACCAAGGCGGGCGAGGCGACCGTCGGGATGACGGTGACACGCAGCGGCTCCACCACCCAGGTGCACGACGGCGAGGTCACCGGCCTCGACGCCACGGTCAACTACGGCAACGGAGACATCGTCAACGGCCTCATCCAGACGACGGTCTGCGCCGAGCCCGGCGACAGCGGCGGCTCGCTCTTCGCCGGCGACACGGCGATCGGCCTGACCTCGGGCGGCAGCGGCGACTGCTCCTCGGGCGGCGAGACCTTCTTCCAGCCGGTGCCGGAGGCGCTGTCGGCGTTCGGGGCGGAGATCGGGTGACGGTTCTCCCGCACGGCGAGGTAGTCCTCTTCTGAGCCTGCCGCGTTGCGACGGGCCGGTCCGCATCGCTCACCTGATGCGGGCCGGCCCGTCGCTCCGTTGCGCCTTCTTCACCGCCTTGCTTGCAGAACTCGGTCGCACAGGTCCGCGCGGACCTGCTAGGAAGCCGGAATGCCCTCTCGACAGCATCTGCTCCCACGGGCGGCCCCGGCCGCCTCCGGAATATCGTCCCGTTCGATCGCCCTGCTGCTGGACCGGCTCGAAGAACGATCCGTCGAGTGTCACTCGCTCATGGTCGTGCACCGCGGTCACGTCGTCGCCGAAGGCTGGTGGACGCCGTACGCGGCCGACCGCCCCCATCTCCTCTACTCGCTGACCAAGTCGTTCACGTCGATCGCCGTGGGGCTCGCGATCGCCGACGGGCTGCTCTCGCTGGGCGACCGAGTGGTGGACGTGTTGCCCGACCACGTCCCGGCCGACGTCTCGGAGCAGGGAAGCCGCATCACCGTTCACCACCTGCTGTCCATGACGGCCGGGCACCCCGTGGACAGCCTCGCCGAGGCGTGGGAGCTGGAGCCCGACGACCTGGTGAAGGGTTTCCTGCGGCTGCCGTTCTCCGCGGCGGAGGGGACGCGGCACACGTACGACAACTCGACCACGTTCATCCTGGCCAGGATGGTGGAACGGGTCACGGGCCGCGGCCTTCCCGAGTTCCTGGACGAGCGGCTCTTCAGGCCGATGGGCGTCGATCACGCCGAGTGGGACCGGGTGGCGAGCGGTGCCGCCTTCGGGTTCCACGGCTTGCACCTCACGACCGAGGCCGTCGCCGCCTTCGGTGAACTGTTGCTGCGGGGAGGCGTCTGGGGCGGCCGGCGGCTGGTTCCGCGCGACTGGGTGGAGCTCGCGACCCGGCGGCACATCGACTGCCTGCCGTTCGAGGACGGAACGGACGACGCCGACTTCTCCTGCGGCTACGGCTACCAGTTCTGGATGTCCCGTCACGGGTACCACGGCCACGGGGCCTTCGGGCAGCAGTGCGTGGTGGTTCCGTCGCACGACCTCGTCGTCGCCGTGACCGCCCAGGGGGAATCTCAGGAAGTGCTCGACGCCATGTGGGAGTGTCTGCTGCCCGGCGTGGGCGATGCGGGCAGTGTTCAGGACGACGAGGTGCTTGCCGATCGGCTGCGTCGTCTGTCGCTGCCGCCGGTGCGGGGGTCCGCCGACCCGGAGCGGTCGGTCGGCGCGCGGCTTGATGCCTCGGTCGAGGAATCGGCTCTGCCCGACGGAACGGCGGTGACCGTCGACCCCGACAGCAGCGGTGGATGGCTCGTACGGTTCGAGTCGCTCTTCGACATCGAGGTGGGCCACGAGGAGTGGCGGGAAAGCTGCCCGCTCGGCCGGCCTGTCGTCGCGGCCGGAGCCTGGCAGGGCGACATGTTCGTTGCCGATCTGTACGTCATCACCACCCCGCACCGCGTACGCCTGGTCATCGATGCCGGCGCCGGGACCGCCACGGCGCTGTGGAGCAGTCTGCCGCTCACCGGCCCCGGTCTGGAGCTGCATGTGCGGTCGCCGCTGATGACGCGGCCGGACGTAGCGTAGGGCCGCCATGCACCTGCCATGCCTGGTACCTGCCGTGCCTGGTCGTTGAGCCGACTGGGCGCCGGTAACCGAGTGTTCGTCGGGTGATGGGCAGGAGGACACCGCTGCCGCCCCCGCTCACGGGCGGGGGCGGCAGCGAAGAGTGTGGGCGGCGGGCCCGCCCCGCCGTCAGGCCGACGTCGAGCCCCCACCAGCCGCCCCCGTGAGCGGGGCGTCCGCGGCATCCGCCGCCTCCGGCTTCTTCCGCATCGCCATCAGCAGGGTGATGACCGTGCCCACCACCGCCCACGCGGACAGCACCAGCAGCGGCCCGGTCACCGCGTTGCCCCTGAAGTACGCGATCGAGCGGGCCGTCCAGGTGGAGGCCCCCGGGGGCAGGGCGGGGCCGATCGCCCGCCAGAAGTCGGGGAGCATCGGGAGCGGGAAGGCGCCGCCCGCGCTCGGGTTGCCCGCGATCACCACGATCAGGACGGCCAGGCCGATGCCGACGATGCCGGTGAGCGCCTCCAGGGCGAGCGTGATCATGCCGACCGCGAAGACGGTCAGGGCGCCCAGGCCCGACATGCCCCAGAAGGATCCGGGCAGGGCGCCGAGGATCGGGCCGATGATGATCGCGCCGCCGATCCCGCCCGCGATCGAGTACAGCGCCATGACGCCGGTCCGGATCACCGCGCGCTGACGGTTGGCAGGGCGGCTGCCCGCGCTGATCGCCAGGATCGAGGCGCAGAGGTAGCCGCCCACGCACCAGCCCACGGCCAGGTAGAACGAGGAGAGGCCGTCGAAGTCCTGCTTCGAGGCGGGGGCCACGTCCACGGCGCGTGCCGTGCGGTGCTGGGTGAAGTCGGCCGCCTTGATGATCTTCGTCAGGGAGGTGGCCAGGACGGTTCCCCCGCCGGAGGCGACCAGCACGGTATCGGTCGTGCCCCTGGGGTTGACGATCAGGGCGCCGTCGATCTCGCGGTCGAGGATCTGCCGGCGGGCGGTCGCCGCGTCGCTGACCGTGCGGGGGTCCAGGGGGTCGCCGGGGAGGTTCTTCAGTTCGGTGACGAGGCGGGTGGACACCTGCTGGGGCGCGACGACGCCGAAGGGGACATCCGTCGGCTTCGGGTTGTGGAGCGCTCCGATGTAGGACGCGATGAACAGCAGTTGCAGGGCCAGTACTCCGATGACGAGCAGTGCGGCCCGTGGAGTGACGGCGTTCTTCACCTCGTCGACGAAAGTCATGCCCCCACGCTCCGGGGTTCCCGGCGTTCACGCAGTCGGGGCCGGGCCGAATGGTGGAAAGGGCGGGGATGGCTCACACCCGGGTATCGTACGAATGTTCGAAACTTGGTCTATGGTGGAGAGCGAGGGGGTGGTGAGTACGGATTGGTTCAGGAGGTGCGGGTGCCCGGGTTCACGCATCTGCATACCGTTTCCGGGTTCTCCCTGCGGTACGGGGCCTCGCACCCGGAGCGGCTGGCGGAGCGCGCCTCGGAACGGGGGATGGACGCCCTCGCGCTGACCGACCGCGACACCCTGGCGGGTACGGTCCGGTTCGCCAAGGCCTGTGAGCGGGCAGGGGTGCGGCCGCTCTTCGGGGTGGATCTCGCCGTGGCCCCCGCCGTGCGCGCGGAGGGCGACGGGCGTACGCACCGGCTGCGGACCCCGGTCCGTGGTGGTGCCTTTGTCGATGAATCCGCACCCCGGGTCACCTTCCTCGCCCGCGACGGCGCCCAGGGCTGGGCCGAGCTCTGCCGCCTCGTCACCGCCGCCCACGCGGCCGTGCCCGACGGCGGCCGGCCCCTGGTCGACCGCTCCGCGCTGCCCGCCGAAGGGCTCACCGTGCTGCTCGGACCCGACTCCGAGGTCGGCAGGGCGCTGGCCGCCGGCCGCCCCGACCGGGCCGCCGCCCTGCTCGCCCCCTGGCGGGAGGTGTACGGCGACGACCTGCGGCTCGAAGCCGTCCACCACGGCCGCGACGGCACCGGACCCGGTTCGCTGCGGCTCGCCGCCCGTACCGTCGGCTTCGCCGCCGAGCAGGGGATACGGGCCGTGCTGACCAACGCCGTCCGGTACGCCGATCCGGGGCAGGGCCCGGTCGCCGACGTACTCGACTCCGCCCGCAGGCTCGTCCCCGTCGACCCGCGCCGCGCCCCGCTCGACAGCGGTGAGCGCTGGCTCAAGGACGCCCACGCGATGGCGGAGACCGCCGAGCGGATCACCTCCGCCGCCGGACTCGGCCCCGGCGCGGGGGCGCGACTGCTCGCGGAGACCCGGCACACCGCCGACGCCTGCGTGGTCAACCCCCGGGGCGACATCGGCCTCGGCTCCGTCCACTTCCCCGAACCGCACCTCGTCGGCGCGGAC
Organism: Streptomyces sp. OR43; assembly: GCF_008042275.1. Taxonomy (GTDB): domain Bacteria; phylum Actinomycetota; class Actinomycetes; order Streptomycetales; family Streptomycetaceae; genus Streptomyces. Next base: position 357,602 of record NZ_RDBK01000008.1, read on the forward strand.
CGGCGCACCGCCCAGCGGGTGCTGGCCTCCCGCGCCGCCGCGGGCATGGTGCTGCGCGGCTACGACCGCAGGCGCGAGTACTGGGACCGGATGCACCACGAACTGGACATCATCGCCCACCACGGCTTCGCCTCGTACTTCCTCACGGTCGCCCGAGTGGTGGACGACGTACGGGAGATGAGGGTCCGGGTGGCCGCGCGCGGTTCCGGGGCCGGCTCCCTGGTCAACCATCTCCTCGGCATCGCCCACGCCGACCCGGTCGAGCACGGGCTGCTGATGGAGCGCTTCCTTTCCAAGCGCCGCTTCGTGCTGCCCGACATCGACATCGACGTCGAGTCGGCCCGCCGCCTCGACGTCTACCGCGCGATCATCGGCCGCTTCGGCGCCGAACGGGTCGCCACCGTCGCCATGCCCGAGACCTACCGGGTGCGCCACGCCATCCGCGACGTCGGCGCCGCACTCTCCATGAACCCGGCCGAGACCGACCGGCTCGCCAAGGCCTTCCCGCACATCCGGGCCCGCGACGCCCTCGCCGCCATGGAGGAACTGCCCGAACTGCGGGAAGTGGCGAGGACGAAGGAGAAGTACGGACGGCTGTGGGAACTGGTGGAGGCGCTCGACGCCCTGCCGCGCGGCATCGCCATGCACCCGTGCGGGGTCCTTCTCTCCGACGCCTCGCTGCTGCGCCGCACCCCCGTCATGCCCACCAGCGGCGAGGGCTTCCCCATGGCGCAGTTCGACAAGGAGGACGTGGAGGACCTCGGGCTGCTCAAGCTCGATGTGCTCGGTGTACGGATGCAGTCGGCGATGGCGCACGCGGTCGCGGAGGTCGAGCGGGCCTCGGGCGAGGAAGTGGACCTGGACGCCGTGGAGCCGGGGGACCCGGAGACGTACCGGCTGATCAGGTCCGCCGAGACGCTGGGCTGTTTCCAGATCGAGTCGCCCGGCCAGCGTGACCTGGTCGGCAGGCTCCAGCCGGCCACGTTCCACGACCTGGTGGTCGACATCTCGCTGTTCCGGCCCGGTCCGGTCGCCGCCGACATGGTGCGCCCGTTCATCGAGGCCCGGCACGGCAGGGCGCCGGTCCGCTATCCGCATCCCGACCTGGAGGGACCGCTGCGCGAGACGTACGGAGTAGTGGTCTTCCACGAGCAGATCATCGAGATGGTCGACCTCATGACCGGCTGCGGCCGGGGTGAGGCCGACCGGGTCCGGCGCGGGCTCTCCGACCCCGGGTCGCAGGACCGGATCAGGCTCTGGTTCGCGCAGCACGCGGCAGCCCGGAAGTACGACGCCGAGGTGATCGCCCGTGCCTGGGAGATCATCGAGGCGTTCGGCAGCTACGGCTTCTGCAAGGCGCACGCGGTGGCCTTCGCCGTGCCGACCTACCAGTCGGCCTGGCTGAAGGCGCATCACCCGGCGGCCTTCTACGCCGGGCTGCTCACCCACGACCCGGGGATGTACCCGAAGCGGCTGCTGCTCGCGGACGCCCGGAGGCGCGGGGTTCCGGTGCTGCCACTGGATGTGAACCGGTCGGCGGCCGTCCATCGAATCGAACTGGTGTCTGATGAGGAGAGAGGGGGCGGGAAGGCCTGGGGGCTGCGGCTGGCGCTCTCGGACGTCCATGGGATCAGTGCGGCCGAGGTCGGCCGGATCGAGGCCGGGCAGCCCTACACCTCGCTGCTGGACTTCTGGCAGCGGGCCCGTCCGGGCAAGCCCGCCGCCGAACGGCTGGCCCAGGTCGGCGCGTTGGACGCGTTCGGCGCCAACCGGCGTGATCTGCTGCTCCACCTGTCCGAACTGCACCGGGCCCAGCGCGGCGCGGGTTCCGGCGGCTCGGGCGCGCAGCTTCCGCTCGGCGGCGGGCACCGGACCGGGTCCATCGGTCTGCCCGACCTCAACGAGGCGGAACGGCTCAGCGCCGAACTGGGTGTGCTGAGCATGGACGTCTCGCGCCATCTGATGGGCGATCACCACGCTTTCCTGGAGGAGCTCGGCGCGGTCTCGGCCAAGCGGCTGCGTGAGGCGCGGCACGGAGACACCGTGCTGGTCGCGGGTGCCAAGGCGGCCACCCAGACCCCGCCCGTCCGCTCCGGGCGCCGGGTCGTCTTCACGACCCTGGACGACGGTACGGGCCTGGTCGACCTGGCCTTCTTCGACGACAGTCATGCCGCCTGCGCGTACACCGTCTTCCACTCCTGGCTGCTGCTGGTGCGCGGGGTGGTGCAGCGGCGCGGGCCGCGGAGCCTGAGCGTGGTCGGCGCGGCCGCCTGGAACCTGGCCGAGCTGGCCGAGCTGCGGCGCACCGGCGGACTCGACGCGGTCGCGGCCCGGCTGGCGGAGGTGCCCGCTCCGGAGAAGGAGGAGGGCGCCGCGTCTTCCGAGTCCCCGGCGGACGACGGCCGCCGGATCCGGATGCCCACCGGCTACGAGATGAACCCCTGGTCCGACCTCCAGCCGCCCGGCGAGGGCGCACCCACCGGACGGAAGCTGTGGCATCAGAGCCCGGGGAGTGCGGGATGAACGGGACGAGCGGGATGAGCGGGATGAGCGGGGTGGGTGAGATGAGCGGGTTGAGCAGGGTGGGTGAGATGAGCGGGATGAGCGAGCAGCCCGGAATCCTCTGCCTGCGGTTCCGCCGGGTCGGCGGCGGCCTCCCGGACGGCGCCGGTTACACGGGGCTGCTCGCCCTGCTCGGTTCGTTCACCCCTCTCGTCGAGGCGGCGCCGCCCGACGGCGCGCTCGCCGATGTCCGGGGCGCGCTGCGCTACTTCGGGCGGGACGTGGCGGGCCTTGCCTCGGTGATCCGGGTCCGCGCGCTGGCCCTGCACGGCGTGGACTGCGCGATCGGGGCCGCCGGGAACCCGATGCTGGCCCGGATGGCGCTGCGGCAGGCCGCGCCCGGGACGACCTTCGTGGTGCCCGCCGGCGGGGCCGCCGCCTTCCTCGCGGACCGGCCGGCCGCCGCGCTGGACGGCGTCGGGGCGGCGACGGCCCGGACCCTGTGCGGATACGGACTCGACTCCGTCGGCCGGATCGCGGCCGCTCCGCTCGGCACCCTGCAACGGATCACCGGGGTGCGGACCGGGCGCGAGCTGTGGGAGCGGGCGCACGGCATCGACCGTACGGCGGTCGTACCGAACGCCGCGGCCCGCTCGCTCGCCGCCGAACGGACCTTTCCGCGCGACGAGCTGGACCGCGAGCGGCAGCGGCGTGCGCTCATGTCGCTCACCGAGGAGCTGGGGGCGAGGATGCGCGGCGAGGGGCAGGTGTGCCGCTCGCTCGCGGTCTCCGTGCGCTACGCCGACCGGACCGGGTACGCGACGCTGACCCGCAGCCGTACGCTCCGCGAGCCCACCGCGCACTCCGCGGAGCTCACCGCACTCGCCTACCGGATCCATGACTCGTTCGCCCTGCAGCGGGCCCGGGTGCGGGGGATCGCGCTGCGTGCCGAGGGGCTCGGCGAGGCCGGGCGGGCCGCGCACCAGCTGACCTTCGACCCGGTCGACGAGCGGGTCCGGCGGATCGAGGCGGTCGCGGACCGGCTGCGGGAGAAGTTCGGGCCGCGGGCCGTGATGCCGGGGCGGCTCGCGGCCTGAGCCGCGTGCCGGACACCGTCCTGAACTGTCCTGAAGCCACGGTTACTCCCGGGTCAGTTTTTACCGACGCGTAACTTCCCACGTAACCTTACTCGTGCGTAAGTTGGCATGAGCACATAGAACGTCGTCAGAACTTGTGGTCCGGGCCGCAGGGTGCACAGACATCGCAACTCCCTTGAGCCGCAAGGAGACCACACGATGCTGCCCTGGACCCGTGCGCCGCGTACCCCACGTGCGCGGACCGCCCTCGCCGCACTGTTCCTCGCCGTCGCCGCAGTCGCCACCCCCACGGCCACCGCTGCTGCAGCCGCCCCCACCGCCGTCACGGCCACCTCCCGTGGCTGGAACGACTACTCCTGCAAGCCCTCCGCGGCCCACCCGCGGCCCGTCGTCCTGGTTCACGGGACCTTCGGGAACTCCGTCGACAACTGGCTCGTCCTCGCCCCCTACCTGGTCAACCGGGGCTACTGCGTCTACTCGCTCGACTACGGGCAGCTCCCGGGCGTGCCGCTCTTCAACGGCCTCGGCCCGATCGACAAGTCGGCCGGACAGCTCGCCGCCTTCGTCGACAAGGTGCTCGCCTCCACCGGGGCCCCCAAGGCCGACCTCGTCGGCCACTCCCAGGGCGGCATGATGCCGAACTACTACCTGAAGTTCCTCGGCGGAGCGCCCAAGGTGAACGCCCTGGTCGGGCTCGCGCCCGACAACCACGGCACCACCCTCCTCGGCCTGACCAAGCTGCTTCCGTACTTCCCCGGCGCCGGGGACCTGCTCAACGCCGGTACGCCGGGACTCGCCGACCAGGTGGCCGGATCGCCCTTCGTCACCAAGCTCAACTCGCTCCCCGACACCGTGCCCGGCGTGCACTACACCGTCATCGCGACCCGGTACGACGAGGTCGTGACCCCGTACCGGACACAGTTCCTGGACGGGCCGGACGTACGCAACGTCCTGCTCCAGGACCTGTGCCCGGTCGACCTGTCCGAGCATGTGGCGATCGGGACCATCGACCGGATCGCCTACCACGAGGTGGCGAACGCCCTGGACCCGGCGCACGCCACCCCGACCACGTGCGCCTCGGTCATCGGGTAGGGAACGCGCCGGACAGCAACGGTCACTGACCGGACCGTCCGTCAGCGTCCGCGCCGGGCCGCCGCGGTGGCCCGGCGGCGGACCGAGACCAGCAGGGCGGCGGCGCCCAGTGCGACCGCGGCGGCGCCCCCCATGGCCAGCCGGCCGGTGGCGGCGCTGCCGCCCGTCTCGGCGAGGTGGTCGGACCCGGCGACGGGGACGCCGGCCGACGCGCTGTCCGGCTCCGGGGCATTGGCCGGAGCCGGCGCACCGGCCGCCTCGGTGACCGCCGCGCCCGTACCGGCGTCGTCGTCACCGTGGCCGCCGTGCTCGACCGAGGACTTCTGCGCACCCTCGGTGATCTCCTGCTCGGAAGGCGCCGAAGCGGACGGCGCGGGCACGGCGGCGACCGAGCCGCTGCCGCTCGTTCCGCTGCCGCCCGCGCCGTCGAAGACCACGTCGGAGCACGCGTAGAACGCCTCGGGGGAGTCCGACCGCTGCCAGACGGTGTAGACCAGCTGGCGTCCCGAGCGCTCGGGAACGGTGCCGTCGAAGACGTACGAACCGTCCACCAGCTCGGGGTCGGTGGCCTCGGCGAACGGCTTCTCCTCCAGGTCCGACCACTTCAGCGGCTTCGTGGGGTCGTAGCCGGCCGTGGTGAGATACAGCGCGAAGGAGCCCCGATGCGGTGCGGTGGCCCGGAAGCGGAAGGTGTGGGAGCCGGCCTTCACAGCGGTGGCCGGCCAGTCGGCGCGCGGCAGATCGAGCCCTTTGAACTTGTCGTTGCCCGCGCTGCACAGCTTGCCGTCCGGGATCAACTGCCGGTGTTTACCCGCCGCATTGGCGATGTTGACCCCGTTCCAGTCGTACAGCGCCTGTGTGCCGCCGGCCGCGACCGCGGCCACGCACGCGGCGGACCGCGGGTGTTCCGGACCCTCGGCGAAACAGGCCGAGACCCGGCTCACCGGGTCCGTCAGCGACCCGTGCGCCGAGGCCGGAGCAGCGGTCAGGACAGTGACGACGAGCGGCGTCGCGGCGAGCGCGGCGACGGCGGCGGTCCGGCGGCGGGCGGGGGTGATGGCGGGCATGGTGAGGTACTCCTTCAGCGGTCCACGGCGGTCTGCGGGACGTCCGGGGAACAGCAAGCTAGCCCGCGCCCAGTCCCGGAAAGGCCCTGGAGAGGGGCTGCCGGCCATCGTTATGACGGGCTTAAGGAGCCACTCAAGAACGCTTAAGACCTGCCTTCCCGAGAGAGACCTCCGCCGTTGTCAGTGGCAGCTGGCACGATCGGTCCATGACGACGATCGACTGGGACGCAGCCGCCGGATCCTTCGATGACGAGCCGGACCACGGCCTGCTCGACCCCGTGGTCCGGCATGCCTGGGCGCAGCGGCTGGAGAACTGGCTGCCCCGGGATCGGTCCGAGGTGCTCGACCTGGGATGCGGCACGGGAAGTCTGGCGCTGCTCGTCGCGGGGCAGGGCCACCGGGTCACCGCCGTGGACCGCTCGCCCCGCATGGTCGAGCAGGCGCGCGCCAAGCTGGCCGGTACGGGGACGGAGGTCCTGGTCGGGGACGCCGCCGCGCCGCCGGTCGGCAAGCAGCGGTTCGACGTGATCCTGGCCCGGCACGTGGTGTGGCTGCTCCCCGATCCGGCCGCCGTCCTGGCCCACTGGTTCGGCCTGCTCCGGCCCGGCGGCAGACTGGTCCTGGTGGAGGGCGTGTGGAACGGGGTCGGTCTGTCCGCCCGGCGGCTCTCCGCGCTGCTCGCCCCGTTCACCGAGCGCGTCCACCACGAGCCGCTCTCCGGCGACCGGGACCTCTGGGGCAAGGAGGTCGACGACGAGCGCTACGCCCTGGTGGCGCGTGCCGAACCTCCCCGCCGGCACACCGAGGTCGTCGATGTGCATCTGATCCTCCGCCGGGGCCCGGACGTCCTGCTCGCCCGACGGGCCGGTACGGGGTACGCGGACGGGCTGCTGCACGCGCCGTCCGGGCACGTGGAGGACGGTGAGGACGTCCGGGAGGCGGTGATCCGCGAGACGGCCGAGGAGATCGGGGTGGCGCTGGAGCCGGAAGAGCTGCGCACCGCCCTGGTCATGCAGCACCGGGGACCGGGCGGCAACCCCAGGACGGGCTGGTTCTTCGAGGCGGCGTACGACCCCGAGCGTCCCCCGCACAACCGCGAACCGGACAAGTGTTCCGAGCTGGCGTGGTTCCCGCTGGACGCCCTGCCGGACGACATGGTCGCGTACTGCCGCGCCGGCCTGGACGGCTACCGGACGGGGGAGCACTTCCTGATCCACTGGCACGAGGACGGCGACACCGTCGTGTTCGAGCCGCGGGGCGTCCGGCGGGCCGTTCCGCTGCCGGCCGGCGGGGCCCGCACCGGGCGGCTCCACCACATCGAGCTGTGGGTGCCCGACCTGGCGGCCGCCGCGTCCGGCTGGGGCTGGCTCCTCGGTGAGCTGGGCCATGTCCCGTACCAGCAGTGGGCGCACGGCCGCAGCTGGCGGCGGGGCGACAGCTATGTGGTGATCGAGCAGTCGCCCGACCTGGTCCCCGGAGGGCATGAGCGACGCCGCCCCGGGCTCAACCACCTGGCGTTCCACGTCGAGGACCGGGCCAGGCTCGACGCGCTGGTGGCCCGGGCCCCGGAGCACGGCTGGCGGCTGCTCTTCGGCGACCGCCATCCGCGGGCGGGCGGTGACGGGCACGTGGCCGCGTACCTGGAGGACACGGCGGGGTACGAGGTGGAGCTGGTGGCCGGCGCCGCGCCCACCCGCCCCGGGCCGTCGGCCCCGGCACCGCACACCGATGGCTGGGCGCGGCGGCGGCACTGACACCCGGTGGCGTGCTCCGGCGCGAGGCGGAGCACGCCACCGGGTGTGCGGGCCCCCTACCGGCGTCCGAGGGTGCTGTGGCGCCGCCCGGTGTCCGGGGCGGCCCGGCTGTCCGGCGGATCAGGGACCGGCAGGCTTCAGAGCGTGCGCTCCAGACGGTCGGCCATCAGCCGGACGAAGCGCGACGGGTCGCCCAGCTCACCACCCTCGGCCAGCAGCGCCAGATCGTGGAGGAGTTCGGCCGTCTCCTCCAGACCGGAGCCGGTGTCCCCGCCTCGCCCGGCGTACGCCCGGTTGAGGCCGCCGACCAACGGGTGCTCGGGGTTGAGTTCGAGGATGCGCTTCACCTGGGGGACGGGCTGCCCCATGGCGCGGTACATGCTCTCCAGGGCGGGTGTCACATCGTGCGTGTCCGAGACGATGCAGGCAGGTGAGACAGTCAGGCGCGAGGAGAGCCGCACGTCCTTGACGGTCCCGCTCAGCCGCTCCGTCATCCAGCTGAGCAGATCCGCGTACTCCTGCTGACGGTTCTCCCTCTCGGTCGCGGCCTCCTTCTTCTCCTCCTCCGTACCGAGGTCGACCTCGCCCTTGGCGACCGACCGCAGCTTCTTGCCGTCGAACTCGGGCTCCGCCTCCACCCACACCTCGTCGACGGGATCCGTCAGCAGCAGCACCTCGACGCCCTTGGCCCGGAACGCCTCCATGTGCGGGGAGTTCTCGATCGCCTCCCGGGACTCGCCCGTGAGGTAGTAGATGTGCTCCTGGCCGTCCTTCATCCGCTCCACGTACTGCCGTAGCGTGGCCGGCTCCTCCTTGTCGTGGGTCGTGGCGAAGGAGGCGACACCGAGGATGGCGTCGCGGTTCTCGAAGTCGCTCAGCAACCCCTCCTTGACCACGCGGCCGAACTCCCGCCAGAACGTGGCGTAGCGCTCCGGATCGCCGGACATCATGTCCTTGACCGCCGACAGCACCTTCTTCGCCAGCCGCCGGTGCATCAGTTGGATCTGGCGGTCCTGCTGGAGGATCTCGCGCGACACGTTGAGCGACAGGTCCTGCGCGTCGACGACGCCCTTGACGAAGCGCAGGTATGACGGCATCAGCGCCTCGCAGTCGTCCATGATGAAGACGCGCTTCACATAGAGCTGGATGCCGCGTTTGTACCCCTGAACGAAGAGGTCCTGGGGCGCGTGCGAGGGGACGAACAGCAGAGCCTGGTACTCGAACGTGCCCTCGGCCTGGAGCCGGATGGTTTCGAGCGGGGCGATCCAGTCATGGCTGATGTGCTTGTACAGCTCGTGGTACTCGTCGTCCGTGACCTCGTCGCGCGAGCGGGCCCACAGTGCCTTCATCGAGTTGATGGTCTCGGGTTCGCGCGCCGTGTCACCGCCCTCGTCCCCCTCCCCGGAGCCCACGCCGGCGGGCTCCGGAACCATGCGCACCGGCCAGGTGATGAAGTCCGAGTACCGCTTGACGATCTCCCTGATCTTCCATGGAGACGTGTAGTCGTGGAGCTGGTCCTCGGAGTCCTCCGGCTTGAGCCGGAGAGTGACCGTGGTGCCCTGGGGGGCCTCGTCGACGGTCTCGATCGTGTACGTGCCCTCACCGGTCGACGTCCAGCGGGTGCCCCGGTCCTCGCCCGCCCGCCGGGTCAGCAGGACGACCTCGTCGGCCACCATGAAGCTGGAGTAGAAGCCGACACCGAACTGGCCGATCAGGCCTTCGGCCGCAGCGCCGTCCCCGGCGTCCCTGGCCTCCCTGAGGTCCTTCAGGAACGCGGCCGTACCCGAGTTCGCGATGGTCCCGATGAGCTGGACCACCTCGTCGTGCGACATCCCGATGCCGTTGTCCCGCACGGTCAGCGTCCGGTTCGGGCGGTCGGCTTCGAGCTCGATGTGGAGGTCGGACACGTCCGCGCCGAGCGCGTCGTCGCGGAGCGCTTCGAGCCGCAGCTTGTCGAGCGCGTCGGAGGCGTTGGAGACGAGTTCACGCAGGAACACGTCCTTGTTCGAGTAGATCGAATGAATCATCATCTGCAGAAGCTGACGCGCTTCCACCTGGAACTCGAACGTCTCAGTGGGCATAGTCCGTGCATCCTTCTCAGGTCACCGGGCGGGCAACGACCTGAGAACTCTAAGTCAACTGATCGTCCTCGCAGGCGCGTTCCGAAGGCCGGGAGAGCAGTCCGGCCAGACCCTCCGCGCGGGCCATCCGTTCCAGGCCGTCCAGGGCCCGAACGGCCTCCCGGGCCGCCGCCGGATCGCGCCCGGCCAGTCCGCTCTCTTCGAACTCGTCCTCGTCCAGCCGCAGTACGGCGGAGCGGTCCGCCGACACCCACAGGTCGAGATCCAGGTCCTCGACCAGAAGAGTCCCGTCCCGGATCTCCGCGGGGCGGGTGATGTCGCAGTACCAGCCCTTGAGTACGCCGCCGCCGCTGCGCACCTCCTTCACGGCGAACCAGGCGTCGCGCCAGTAGTGCTCGGTGAAGACGTCGCCCGGCTCGAAGCGTACGAAGCCGAAGTCGCGGACCCCCGGGGCGGCCCAGGGTGCCCGGACCGTGATCCGGTTTCCGTCGTCGGCGACCAGGGTCACGGGATACCTGATCTTGGTCTTTCCGGCCTTGACCAGGACGACCGTCAGTCGGGGCTCAGCCGTCGGTCCGGATCCAGACGTCAGGCCGGGCTCAGACGAGTTTGCGGACATGGCGCACCTCCGTGGTACAGAGCTCGTAGCCGAACCAGCGGTTGATCGCCAGCATCGGCCCGTTGCCGGCGTCGTTGCCGGTGTAGGCGTCGGTGTACCCGGCGGCGCGTGCCCGGTGCAGCGAGTCGTTCTTCGCGAGCTTCGCCAGCCCCCGGCCGCGGTACGCCCGGCGGGTGCCGGTCATCCCCGACCAGTAGCGGTCCACCCCGTCGGTCTCCGCCAGGCTGAACGCCGCCACCTCGCCGTCGGCCACCACGACCGAGGTGAGACGGTGGTCGAGGCTGGGACTGCGCCAGGTCTCCGTCAGCCACTCCTCGTAGTCCGACAGCACGGCCGGCGTGTCACTGGGTTCGTCCGCGGTGGCCTCGGCGTCCGCCTCGAAGAGCGGGCGCGGATCGTCGGCGAAGTCGGCGGCGGTGCGCAGCTCGGCACCGGCCGGGATCTCCTGACGGGGCGGCAGCGTGGAGCCCGTCAGGCCCAGACGGAAGAAGTGGGAGGACCGGCTCGGCGCATAGCCGTGCTTCGCCGCGAACGCCAGGTCGCCGGGGGTGTCCACCACCCAGGTGTAGACCGAGGTCGCGCCGGCCACGGCCAGGTACTCCTCGGCCGTGCGCATCAGCAGCGTGCCCGCGCCCCGGCCGGTCCGCTCCGGGTGGACGAACGTGTTGCAGAACGCCTGCCCAGGCGTGGGGCTCTCGTGCGCCAGCCCCACCTGCGCCGTCCCGATGACCTCGCCGTCCTCCTCCGCGACGAGCATCCGGTAGCGCTTGCCGGGATGGGCGGTGGCCAGGTCGAAGACCACCCGCTCCGGTGTGATGACCATGAACGGGAGCGCCGCGCGCCTCACCCGCACCCAGTCCTCGGCGTCGGCGGGCCGGAAGTCGCGAACGATGACAGTCATGGCCCGGACCGTACCCGCGGGTCCGGCCCGTCCGCCCCCGAATTTCCGGCGGTGGGGCAGAATCGGCCCGTGACTCTGAAGATCGCCGTTGACCCGGATTCCGGCACCGCTCCGTATGAGCAGCTGCGCACGCAGATCTCCGAACGGGCCCGCTCCGGCGCGCTGCCGGTCGGCTACAAGCTCCCGACCGTTCGCGGTTTCGCCGAGGAGCTGGGCCTGGCCGCCAACACCGTCGCCAAGGCCTACCGGGCCCTGGAGGCGGACGGGGTGATCGAGACGCGGGGGCGCAACGGGACGTTCGTCGCCGCTGCGGGCGACGCCGCCGAACGCCACGCGGCCACCGCCGCACGCGAGTACGCGGAGCAGGCCCGGCGGCTGGGGACGTCCCGGGCGCGGGCCCTGGAGCTGGCGCAGGACGCGGTGCGGGCGGTGTACGAGGGCTGAGGTGAGGGCCGGGACGGGGCTCAGAGATACAGACCCGCGTCCGCCCCCGAGTCCTGCTTGGGGACCGATGCCGGGCCCGTGCCGCGGCGCAGTGCGTACAGCTCCGCCAGGGTCGTGCCCTCGCGGGCCGCGTCCCGGCCCAGGCCCTCCTCCGTACCGAGCCAGGCCACCGACTCCTTGCGGGTCAGCGGTCCCACCTCGATACGGGCCAGGCAGCGGCCGGGCCTGACGACCGCCGGGTGCAGCCGTTCCAGGTCCTCGTTGGTCGTCACGCCCACCAGCACGTTGCGGCCCTGGCCCAGCAGCCCGTCCGTGAGGTTCAGCAGCCGCGACAGCGCCTGGCCGGCGGTGTGCTTGGCCTCGCCGCGGATCAGCTCGTCGCAGTCCTCCAGGAGCAGCAGGCGCCAGCGGCCCTTCGCGCTGCCGTCCTCCTCGCCGATCGCGATGTCCATCAGATAGCCGACGTCGTTGAAGAGCCGCTCGGGGTCGAGCACGCAGTCGACCTGGCACCAGTCCCGCCAGGACCGGGCCAGGGTGCGCAGGGCGGACGTCTTGCCGGTCCCGGGCGGGCCGTGCAGCAGGAGCAGCCGGCCCGCGATGTCGTCGGGGGTGACCTTCATCAGCCGGTCCATGGCACCCGCCACGGGCGCGGTGTAGTTGGAGCGGATCTCGTCCCAGGTGCCGGCCGCGATCTGACGGGTCGTGCGGTACGGGCCGCGGCGCGGCGACACGTACCAGAAGCCCATCGTCACGTTCTCGGGCTGGGGCTCCGGCTCGTCCTGGGCGCCTTCCGTGGCCTCGTCGAGCACCTTGCCGGCCAGTTCCGGGCTGGTCGCGGTGACCGTGACATCGGCGCCGCGGCTCCACCGCGAGATGAGCAGGGTCCAGCCCTCGCCCTCGGCCAGCGTGGCACTGCGGTCGTCGTCGCGGGCGGCGCGCAGCACCTTCGCGCCCTCGGGCAACAGCGTGGCGCTCTTCTTCACCCGGTCGAGCGAGGAGCTGTGCGAGTACGGCTGCTCGCCCGTCGCGAAGCGGCCGAGGAACAGTGCGTCGACGACATCGGACGGTGAGTCGCTGTCGTCGACGGTGAGCCGGATCGGCAGCGCGGACTCGGGGTTGGCAGACATGCCGCCCATGATCCGGCACGTGCGCACCCGGCGCACCCAGGTTTCGTGACCTGCTGTTCCGGTCCGGCACGCGCCGAGGCGCGCCCCCGGTGCGCCGATATGACACGAACTCAGGGAGCCGGAGGCAAAAGCTCATCCGATCGACTTGGCATGGACACTTCCGAAAGGGGCTTCGCTGCTGCTACCACGGATGTGGCAGAGATCCTGTCGGCCGGTCCAAGGGAGCTTCCATGAAAATGTCCAGACTCATGGCGTTATCGTCCTCACTCCTGCTCGGCGCCGTCATCGCCCTGACCGGGGCGGCCACCGCGAACGCCGCACCGTCCGTCCAAGCCGTCGACTACGTCGCGCTGGGCGACTCCTACTCCTCGGGAGTCGGCTCCGGCAGCTACATCGGCTCCAGCGGCGACTGCAAGCGCAGCACCCTCGCCTACCCCTCGCTCTGGGCGGCCGCCCACGCGCCCGCTTCCTTCGCCTTCACGGCCTGCTCGGGTGCCCGCACCAACGACGTGACCGCGAGTCAGCTCGGACCGCTCACTGCCTCGACCGACCTCGTCTCGATCTCCGTCGGCGGCAACGACGCCGGATTCGCCGATGTCATGACGACCTGTGTCCTCCAGTCGGAGGCCACCTGCCTCAACCGGATCGCCACCGCCCGCAGCTATGTGGACTCCACGCTGCCCGGCCGGCTCGACTCGGTGTACGACGCGATCAGTGCCAAGGCTCCGTCCGCCCGCGTCGTCGTGCTCGGCTACCCCCGCTTCTACAAGATCGGCGGCAGTTGCGTCGTCGGCCTGAGTGACAAGGTGCGCACCGCCATCAACGGCGCCGCCGACTACCTCAACGCGGCCACCGCCAAACGTGCCGCCGACCACGGCTTCACCTTCGGTGATGTCACCGGGGCGTTCACCGGGCACGAGATCTGCTCCGGGAGTGTCTGGCTGCACAGTCTCAACTGGCTCAACATCGGCGAGTCCTACCACCCCTTCGCCGCCGGGCAGTCCGGTGGCTATCTGCCCGTCCTCAACTCGCTCGACTGACCGGCGCGGGTTTCGTCCGCGCTGTCCGGCTGCCCGTCATGCCGCCTGCCGTAGGAGCCTTGCAGGTCAGGGCCTTTTCCGGTGGGCGGGCCCGATGGGTCTGATCCGTACGGACGTTGACGATCTGTCCAACTCGCCCTGGAATCGGGCAGATTCGCGGACAGGTCGTCAACCTCCGTATGTGTGTGCTCAATCCTGCGCCCGGGATACACGCGTGTCGCCGCGGGGCGATAGGGTTAACCTGCCCGGGCCGGGTGCCCTCGTACGGGTGGGGAGTGACATGGAACAGATAACGATGCGTAGCAGGCCGCGTGTGCCTGCCATCACATGCGGGAGCGGTGCGACGAGTTCGCGCCTCGACCGCCATCTCGCAGTGCTGGGCGGCCCCGCCGTCCCGCAGCGTGAGTCCGCGGAGGCGACGCTGCTGATGCTCGAGCTCACCTCGCGCGATGTCGCGCACACCCGCCGGAGCAGAAGTGCGAGGGTCTCGCTCTTCGCCCCGCTGCGGCGACTGCGGCGCTCGCTCTTCGGCAGCCGCCGCTGATCCGACGCCCGGTCCCGGCCTCGCGCTGCTGCCCGCTCTTCCGTCATCCCCGGAGCCGGCAGTGGCGCGTCGCCATGTCCGCGTGAGCCTCTCGCCCGCCGGTGGAGGGGACTCCGAGGTAATTCGGTCCCGAAGTACTTCTACACTGTCCGCATGTCCGAGAAGCGAGCTGCGCGCCTGAGTCCCGACGAGCGAAGGGCGCAGTTGGTCACGATTGGCGTGGACATGCTCTCCGATCGCTCGCTGGACGAACTCTCCACCGACGATGTGGCACGCCGCGCCGGGATCTCCCGGGGGCTGCTCTTCCACTACTTCGACTCCAAGCGCGACTTCTACCGCTCCATGGTGCAGCGGGAGTGCGACGACTTCGCCGCAGCCATGGATCCGGACGTCTCGCTGGAGCCCGTCGCCTGGCTGCGGGCGTTCATCGCCGGCTTCACGGCGTACGTCACGGAGCATCGCAGGGTCTATCTCGCGCTGGTCCGGGGCGCCGCCGGCAGCCATCCCGCCGTGGAGGACATCGTCGAGTCCACGCGCACCCTGGTGGCCCGGCGCGTGGCGGAGGGCCAGCGGCGGCTCGGGATGCCGGACTCGCCCCGGCTGATGGTCGCCGCCCGGGCCTGGATGGCCTTCGCCGAGGAGGCCGTCACCAACTGGCCGCTCGACGAGCCGGACGCCCTCGACGCCCTCGGCGCCTTCCTGGAGTCGGCTTTCATCGCCCTGCTGGGCACGCTGGACCGGCCGGTCGCGCTGCCCGGCTGAGCCGGTGGGCGCCGGTACCGTCATTCGCCGCCGCGCGAGTAGAGGCGTACGGACAGCGGCACGGCGACCGCGAGCAGCACCGCGGACCAGAGCAGCGTTCCGGCCACCGGATGGGCGACCGGCCAGGCGGCGTCGGCGGCCGGTACGGCGTTGCCGAAGAGGTCGCGGGCGGCCGCGGCGACGGCGCTGATCGGATTCCACTCCGCGAGCGTGCGCAGCCAGCCCGGCAGGTTGTCGGTCGGGATGTACGCGCTGGAGAGCAGCGGCAGGATGAACGTGGCCGCGCCCAGCTGTCCGGCGGCCTCCTCGTTCCGGATCAGGAGTCCCAGCCAGCAGCCCACCCATGACGTCGCGAACCGGAACAGCAGCAGCAGTCCGAACGCGCCCACCGCGGCGGCCGGGCCGCCCTCGATCCTCCAGCCCACGGCCAGGCCGACCAGCATCAGCGGGAGCAGGCCGACGGCCGTGGTCAGCACATCGGCCGCGGTCTGTCCGAACGGCACGGCGGACCGGCTCATCGGCAGGGTGCGGAACCGGTCCATCACGCCCCGGTGGCAGTCCTGTGCGGACTGGAACATGCCCGTCATGATGCCGTTCGCCGCGGTCGCGGCCAGCAGCCCCGGCACCAGGAAGGCGCGGTACTCCTGGCCGGGGACGGCCAGGGCGCTGCCGAAGACGTACCCGAAGAACAGCAGCATCGTGATCGGCATGGTCTGAGTGAGGATCAGGACGCCCGGGGCCGCCTTGATCCGTTGCAGATGGCGGCCGAGCACGGCCAGGCCGTCCGCGACGGGTGTGTGCGCGGGCGCGGTGGCGTCCGCTGTCCGTCGTTCCGTCACGAGTGCGTCGGTGCTCATGCTGCCGTCTCCTTGATGGGGGTGCTGCGGCCGGTCAGGCGCAGGAAGACCTCGTCGAGGGTGGGCGGGCGCAGACTCGCGTCGATCACCGCCGCGCCCGCCGCGTCCAGTTCGCGGACGATCCGGGGCAGGGTGAGCGAGACGTCCGTGGTGACCGCGCCCACCGTGCGGCGCTCGTGGTCGAGCACCGGCTCGGTGCCCGTCAGCTGGTCCAGCACGGCCGCCGCGAGATCGAGCGCGGAGGCGTGCGCGACGACGACCTCGGCGTAACTGCCGATCCTGGCCTTCAGTTCGGCGGGGCTGCCGCTGTGGGCGGCGCGCCCGCTGTCGACGAGCACGATGTCGTCGGCCAGCTGATCGGCCTCCTCCAGATACTGCGTGGTGAGCAGGACGGTGGTGCCGAGGCCCGCGAGCTCCCGTACCGCCGCCCAGATCTGGTTGCGGCTGTGCGGGTCGAGTCCGGTGGTCGGCTCGTCCAGGAACAGCACCTGCGGGCGGGCCAGCAGGCTGGCGGCGAGGTCCAGACGGCGGCGCATCCCGCCCGAGTAGGTGCGGGCCGGGCGGTCGGCGGCGTCGGTCAGCCCGAAGCGTTCGAGGAGCTCGTCGGCCCGGGTACGGGCCACCTCGCCCCGGTACTTGAGCAGCCTGGCGAAGAGCCGCAGGTTCTGCCGGCCGGACAGCTCCCCGTCGACGGAGGCGCTCTGCCCGGTGACGCCGATCGCCGCCCGTACGGCCCCGGCCTCCCGCACCACGTCGTGGCCCGCGATCCGGGCGCTGCCGCCGGCCGGCGCGGTCAGCGTGGTGAGGACGCGGACGGCGGTGGTCTTGCCGGCGCCGTTGGGCCCCAGCACCCCGCAGACGGTGCCTTCGGCGACGGCCAGATCGAGGCCGCGCAGCGCGTGGACGTCGCCGTAGCGCTTCTCCAGACCTTCACTAAGTACAGCGTACGTAGTTGTCATGCCGCAACGGTACCGCACTACGTACGGTGTACGTAACTACCATGGTGACCGAGGTGGTGATCAATGGTGGGGCGACCCGCAGTACCGGAAGTGATCTGGGCGCGTCCCGAGCGTGCGGGGCGTGGCCCCAAGCCCGCGTTCAGCCGGGCGGACATCGCTGCGGCAGCCGTGCGCATCGCGGACGCGGAAGGGCTCGACGCGGTGTCGATGCGGAAGGTGGCGGCCGAACTGGGCTGCGGCACCATGTCGCTCTACAACTACGTCCCCCGCAAGGAGGACCTGTACGAGCTGATGCTCGACGCGGTCAGCGCCGGCTACGACCTCCCGGACCCGTCCGGTGACTGGCGCGCCGATCTCCTCGCCCTCGCCCACCAGGCCCGCGGAATGATGCGCCGACACACCTGGGTGCCCCGGCTGATGTCACCGGTGTACGGGTTCAGCCCGAACGCCCTGCGGTACCTGGAGTACGCGCTGAGCTGTCTGGACGGGGTCGACGCGCGGTTCGGCGAGAAGATGGAACTCATCGCCATGCTCAACGGCGTGGTCACCACCTACACCGCCAACGAGATCGCCACGGCGGAGCGCAGCCGGTCGCTGCCCTGGTCCGAGGAACAGGAGCAGGCCGCCCGCACCGGGTACCTGATCAGCCAGATCATGACCGGGAAGTATCCGCGGATGGCGGCCGGATTCGCCGAGGACCCCGGACCGATCGATCTGGATGCCGTGTTCGACCGGGCACTCGCCCGGGTGCTGGACTCGTTCGGGCGCGCGTAGGGCGGCGGGTTTTGGGCTCTTTCGGGCGCGCGTAGGGCGGCGGGTGCTGGACTCGTTCGGCCGCGCGTAGCAGGGCGGTGCTGGGCTCTTTCGGTCGCGTGCAGCAGGGCGGGCGCGCCGAACGGCCCCGCTCACAGCAGGGCGAACTGGCCGTCCGGGCCCTCCTCCTGGTGGTCGAGCACGGAGGCCGGACGCCGGGCCGCCACCGGAACCGGCAGCACACCCGCCGCCCGCAGTTCGGGCACGCCGATCTCCGGACCTTCCGCCAGCTCCTCCTGCCGCGGCCGCAGTTCGGCGAGCAGCGCGAGCAGCGTGATCAGTTCCAGCAGCTCCGACGTCCACTCCTGCGGCCAGACGCGGGGCAGCACGGCCTCCAGGCCGCCGGCCCCGGGCGCCGCCGTCCGGCGCCCGAACCACAGCTCCAGTACCCGTACGCCGCCCACCCGGAACTCCCACGCACCGGCGGGCACCGGCGAGATGCGGCCCGTACCGAGGCTCAGCACCTGCTCCCCGGCATCGTAGGAGAGCTCCGCCGGGGCGGCCGGCACGGCGGCCCGCACATAGGGGCGCCGGCCGCCCGGCAGCCGGGGGCGCTCCCCGCCCCGGGCCCCGCGCAACTGGACCCTCAGCAGCTCGTGCCCCAGCTCCACGCCCGCCGACCAGCGCGCGGTGTCCGCGGGCAGCGGCACCGCGCAGCCGTCCGGAGTGCGGCGGGCCGCCGCGAGGATCCAGGCCAGTACCGACTCGGCGGTGACCGCGTCCCCGTGGCGGGCCCGCAGCAGGCCGAGCAGTCCGGGGGCCAGGTTGGGTTCGACGCCGCCGGGGCGCCGGAACAGCGGGCGGATCCGGCCGGGCCGCCCCGCGGGGGAGTGGCCGTCAGGGAGCAGTGCGGTCACCGAGAGGGCGGGGCCGGTGTCCTGGGGCACCCGGCCGTGCTCGACGAGGAAGAACTGATGCCCGTCGGCGACCCGCCACAGCTCGGGCCGGGCCACGTCGATCAGGCGGTGGTCGGGGAGCAGCCACTGCTCGTCGAAGGGCCCGTGCAGGATCCGTACGGGCTTCGGGCACGGCCCCGGATCGCGGGCGAACTGGCCGGTGCCGCTGGACTGGCCGGGCAGCGCCGCCACCGGGGTCTGCGGACCGCGCGTGCGGGTGGGCCCGAAAAGCTGCTCGCGTTCGGCTTCCGGGGCCCGGACGAGACGCTCCCAGCGGGCCCTGAGGGAACCCGCGTCGGGGGCGGTCACCCACGGCCGCCCGGTCCTGAGCGGCCGCACCGACCAGGGCATGAGGTCGTCGAGGAGCGGGCTGTGCGGGCCCTCGCCGGAGCCGGCCGCTGCCGGAGCTGCCACCGTGTCGTCCTCCCCGTCGCCACGTCTGCCGCCTTCCCCGGCATCGTAACGGCGGAGTCCCGCGGCCCGGCAGGGCGCCCGCCGGAGCGTGGGGTGGCGCCGTCAGTGGGTCTCCACCGTGACCGAGAAGGAGAACCGGTCGCCCCGGTAGCGGATCTGCGCCACATCGACCACCCGACCGCTCTCGTCGTACGCCACGCCCGTGTAGTACAGGATCGGGCTGAGCAGCGGGACCCGGAGCAGTCCGGCGGTGGCCGGGTCGGCGAGCCGGGCCTCGACCGTGTCGGTGATCCGGGCGATCGGGACGCCGGCGCGGTCGCGCAGCACCTTGGTCATCGGCCAGCGTTCGAGGTCGGCGGGGTCGATCCCGGCCGCGGCCTCCGGATGGACCCAGTTCTGCGCCCAGTTGGTCGGCTCGCCGGTGTCCTCCTCGCACCGCAGGCGCCGGTAGCCGACGACTTCGGCGCAGCCGGGGAAGTGCTCCGCGACATCGCCCGGCACCGGGGACGGGCCGTGGTCGAGCAGGGTGGTGCGCTCGCCCGACTGCTGGGCGACGATCGCGTCGATCGAACCCATCAGCCGCACCGGCGACACCCGGCGTGCGCGGGGCTCGATGAACGTGCCGCGCCGCCGGTGCCGGCTGATGAGCCCCTCCGTCTCCAGCTCCTTCAGCGCCTGGCGCATCGTGAGGACGCTGACGCCGTAGTGCGCGGCGAGCTGTTCCTCCGTCGGCAGCCGCAGCGTGGCGTCCGCGGTGCGGCCCAGTATCGAGGCCCGCAACGACTGCGAGACCTGATACCACAGCGGGAGCTTGCGGTTCAGGACCAGTGAGTCGGGTGCGAAGGCGGCTCCGGGGGCCGTGGGGGGCGTCTCAGAGGGCTGCGGCACCTGGTCACCTGCGTTCGTCGTCGCTGCGGCACGGAGCCCTTGCGGCCTGAAGTAATACGAGGCCCTTTACGGCCTGAAGTTGCGGGTCAGACCCTGCCACACGTCGTCGTATCCGTGCTGAAGGTGTCCGGCCGTCGCCGCCTGCCCGGTCGCGGTGACCGGCCAGCGGGTCTCGAACATGAAGGCCAGGCCGTCGTCGATCTTCTGCGGCTTCAGCTCCGCCGCGCTCGCCCGGTCGAAGGTCTCCCGGTCCGGTCCGTGCGCCGACATCATGTTGTGCAGGGAGCCGCCGCCGGGAACGAAACCGCCCTCGCCGGCCGTCTTCGCGTCGTACGCGCCCTCGATCAGGCCCATGTACTCGCTCATGACGTTGCGGTGGAAGTACGGCGGCCGGAAGGTGTCCTCGCCCACCAGCCAGCGCGGCGCGAACACCACGAAATCGACCCCGGCCAGACCGGGGGTGTCCGTGGGCGAGGTCAGCACCGTGAAGATCGACGGGTCCGGGTGGTCGTAGCTGACCGAGCCGATGACGTTGAACCGGCGCAGGTCGTAGACGTACGGGGTGTGGTTGCCGTGCCAGGCGACCACATCCAGTGGCGAGTGGTCGTACGTCGCCGACCAGAGGTTGCCGCAGTACTTGTTGACCACCTCGACCGGGCGCTCCACGTCCTCGTACGCGGCGACCGGGGCGAGGAAGTCCCGTGCGTTCGCGAGGCCGTTGGCGCCGATCGGGCCGAGGTCGGGGAGAACGAAGGGACTGCCGTAGTTCTCGCAGACATAGCCCCGGGCGGTGGCGTCGAGCAGTTCGACCCGGAAGCGGACACCGCGCGGGATCAGTGCCACGTGGCCCGGTTCCGCGCGCAGCAGGCCCAGTTCGGTGCGCAGCAGGAGACCGCCGTGCTCGGGGACGATGAGCAGCTCGCCGTCGCTGTCGCTGAACACCCGGTCGTTCATCGTGGTGTTGGCGGCGTAGAGGTGCACGGCCATGCCGCTGCGCTCGGCGGCGTTGCCGTTTCCACCCAGCGTCCACAGACCGGAAAGGAAGTCCGTGCCGGGCGCGGGCTCCGGGAGCGGGTCCCAGCGCAGCCGGTTGGGGTCCGGGACGGTCTCGGTGAACGGGGCGGTGCGCAGGGTGCCGTTGTCGGTACGGGTGAACGGCGGGTGGGCCGCGGAGGGGCGGATCCGGTAGAGCCAGGAGCGGCGGTTGTGGGCGCGCGGCTCGGTGAAGGCCGAACCGCTGAGCTGTTCCGCGTAGAGCCCCAGCGGGGCGCGCTGGGGTGAGTTGCGGCCGTGCGGCAGCGCTCCCGGCACCGCTTCCGAGCTGTGCTGATTGCCGAATCCGGCGGAGTGCGCGAGCCCTTCCGCCGTCTTCCGCGCCTGCTCGATGCCGCTCATATGTGCTCCCGGTGCATGAGAATCCTGGAATCCTATGCTCAACCGTAGGAATCGAAGCGGCGAGAGTCAACGGCATTCGTGCGGCACAGGGGGGTTCCAGAAGGTGAACAATGCTCTACTCTCCGGCTCATGTCGTGGACACGAAGACTTTTGGTGGTTCTGGCGGCCCTCGCGGCCGCCCTGCTCGCGGCCCCGGCCGCCCAGGCGCACGAGGAACGGCCCGTCACCTTGCCCGACGGCACCGGCAGCGTTCCCACGTACCGCACGGGTGAGCCCGATCTCCTGGTCTGCAAGAGCGACCGGGCCGACTTCGAGCGCCGGATATCCGGCTTCCCGGACGCCCTGCGGGCCAGGAACCTGACGCTCTTCGACCGGTGCCGGAAGTCCGGCTACCGCCATCTCCAGCAGGCCGTCGACGCCGTCACCGGGCCCGGGAAGAACATCGCGATCCTGCCCGGACTCTACGAGGAGGAGCCCTCGCTCCCGGCGCCGAAGGGGGAGTGCGAGCGGCTGAAGGCCCCCGACTCGCAGCTCGGCTACCAGATCCTGAGCTACGAACAGCAGGCGAAGTGCCCGCACAACCAGAACCTGGTGGCGATCCTCGGCAAGAAGGACCTCCAGATCGAGGGCACGGGCGCCGCGCGCACGGACGTCGTCATCGACGCCAAGTACCAGAAGCTCAACGCGGTCCGCGCGGACGGCTCCGACGGGGTCTACTTCAAGAACTTCACCGCCCAGCGCACCACGTTCAACTCGCTGTACATCCTGGCCCAGGACGGCTTCGTCATCGACGACGTCCTGACCCGGTGGAACGACGAGTACGGCTTCCTGACCTTCGCCAGTGACCACGGCCTGTACAAGAACTGCGAGTCGTACGGAAACGGCGACTCCGGCATCTATCCGGGCAGCGCGTCGGACATCAACGACGGCTACGGCTACGCGGTGCCGCGCTACTCGATCGAGATCACCGGCTGCCGCAGCCACCACAACATGGTCGGCTACTCGGGCACGGCGGGCGACTCCGTCTACGTCCACGACAACGAGTTCGACCACAACATGGGCGGCGCCTCGATGGACAGCGCCTTCCCCGGCCACCCCGGACTGCCGCAGAACCACGCCCGCTTCGAGCGCAACCTGATCCACGACAACAACGCCGACTACTACCCGTACGTCGCCGACGGCACCTGCGCCAAGCCGCCCGTCGAGCGCGGTTACGAGGGCGGGGTGGTCTGCCCGCAGATCTCCATGCCCCCGGGCACCGGCATCATCACCGCCGGCGGCAACTGGAACCTCTACGAGAACAACTGGGTCTACGGACAGAAGCGCGCCGCCTTCTTCCTGAGCGCCGTACCCGCCTTCATCCGTGGCGAGGACGCCCTCGGCAAGCAGACCGACACCTCGCACCACAACCGGTACGCGAACAACCACCTGGGCACCGACAAGCAGGGCCGCTCGCGCCCCAACGGCACCGATGTGTGGTGGGACGGCCAGGGGTCGGGAAACTGCTGGCAGTCCGACGCGGGCGCGTCCACCCCGCGCTCCCTGCCCTCGTGCGGATCCGGGCGCGGCTCGGTCACGGGCAGCACCGACCGGCTGGTGGGGGAGCCCGTCAAGCTCGCCCAGCTGCTGGTCTGCGCCGACTACAACGTGCAGGCGCGGCGGCTGCCGGCCGGCTGCGACTGGTACGGGGCGCGCGGCATCGAGCGCATCGAGGTGCAGGCGTCCCTCGGAATCGCGGTGGTGCTGGTGCTGGTCGGCGGGGTGCTGTGGTGGCGCCGGCTGCGGGCCGACCGGCTCGCCACGGCCGCCACGGTCCTCGGCCTCATCGGCCTCGTACTGGACGTGGCCGGGTCGACCACGGGCCTGGCCGCCACCTATGTGCCCGCACTCGCGCTGCTGCTGACGGGGGTCTGGTGGACGGGCATTGGGCTGGTGCTGCGCCGGGAGCGGCCGGGACTGGGCTGGACCACGGTGGCGCTGGGCGGGCTGACGCTGCTCGACGCGCTGGACAAGGGTGTGTTCATCATCCCGTGGATCCCGCTGAGCCCGGCCTGGGTGCGCGGACTGCTCGGCCTGGTCTGGGTGGTGTGGGCCGTCGTGGCCGCCGCCCGCCACGGTGAGCGCGCGACGGGGACGCCGGACGCGGCCACGACGGCCCACACCACCCAGACCAGGCCGAGCAGTCCGCGCACCGGCGAGGAGCCCGCTGCGGATCCGGCGACCGGTTCCGAAGGCGCGGTGGTTCAGGGCGAACCTGTCCGGCCTGCCTCGCCCACCCCGCCGTCCGCGGAACCGAACGGGGAACCGTCGTGAACCGACACCCGAACCGGGCGTGGGCGCCGCCCCGCGGACGCAGGTCCGCGGCCGTTCTGCTCGCCGCCGCCCTCCTGCTGGGCGCGAGCGCCTGTGGGGGGCGGGCCGCCACCCACCACAAGCCGGGCACCAGTCATGAGCAGGCCACCGGCAGCAACGGCAGGCTCCTGACCGCGGACGACGGTTCCGGCAACCGGCTGCGCCAGGTCGACGCCCAGGGCGCCCCCGAGGTCACGGTCGCCGCGCGGCCCGACTCGGAGGACGGCTGGAACGTCCACCTCTCCGTACGCAACTTCCGGTTCACCCCGGACAGCGTCGGCGGCGCCGCACTCCTCGGACGCGGCCACGCCCGGCTCTTCCTCGACGGCCACCCCCTCGCCAGGATCTACGGCACCTGGTTCCATCTCCCGACGTCGCTCCTGCGCACCGCCGGGGGCGGCACCCGGCTGACCGCCCGCCTCTACGCCGACGACCACACCGCCTGGGCGGTCGGCACCGCCCCGGTCCAGGCCGTCACCACCCTGGGCGGCGCCACCTCGGCACCCGCACCCGCGCCCACCGCCACCCCCGACGCCACCGCGGAGATATCGATCCGCGACGGCAAGGTCGACCCCGCCCCGGGGCGCACCGAGGTCAAGAAGGGCCGGACCGTGCGCCTCCTCGTGCGCAGCGACCGCGACGACACCCTGCACGTCCACGGCTACGACAAGGAGGCGCGGCTGCCCGCCGGCCGGGCCGTCACCCTGACCTTCACCGCCGACCGCACCGGGCTCTTCGAGGTCGAGACGCACGAGTCCGACCTGCTCCTGACCCAACTCGTCGTACGGTGACGGCCCTCGACGATCCCGGTGCCGTGAGCGTCCTCGCCCATGGCATCGGCGCCCAGCACGACCTGCCCCTCTCGCCCTTCTACGCCTTCGCGGGAGCCTTCGCCGCGCTCTTCGTCTCCTTCCTCGCGCTCGGCCTGCTCTGGTCCGCCTCCCGGTTCCGCGGCGACCGGGCGGGCCGCCCCCTGCCGGCCGCCGTCCAGCGCGCGGCCGACGCCCGCCCCACCCGCATCACCGTCCGCGCGCTGGGCGTGGCCGCCGCGCTCCTGGTCGCGCTGTGCCTCGTCCTCGGCCCGGCCGACCCGGACCGCAACCCAGCCCCGGGCGCCGTCTACGTACTCCTGTGGGTCGGGCTCGTCCCCGCATCGCTGCTGCTCGGCCCCGTCTGGCGGCTGCTCAACCCACTGCGCACCCTGCACCTCCTCGGCTGCCGCGTGCTCCGCCGCGACCCGGCCGCCGGCCGGCCCCTGCCCCCGCGCGTCGGGATGTGGCCCGCGGCGGCCGGGCTCCTCGCCTTCACCTGGCTCGAACTCGTGGCCCCCGACCCCGCCTCATCCACTGCCCTGCTCCTTTTCCTCGCCCTCTACTGCGCCGCCCACCTCGCGGGCGCCGCCCTGTACGGCGCCAGTTGGTTCGACCACGCCGACGCCTTCGAGGTCTATTCGGGCCTCCTCGCCCGCCTCTCGCCGCTCGGCCGCCGCCCGGCCGACCGCCGCCTCGTGCTGCGCTCCCCGTTCAACGGACTCGACGCCACGCCCCAGCTCCCCGGGCTCGTCGCCACTGTCTGCGTGATGCTCGGCTCCACGGCCTACGACGGCTTCTCCGACGCGCCCTCCTGGATCAGCACCGTCCAGACCTCGGCCCTGGGCCGTACCACCACCGCCACCCTCGGACTCCTCGGCGCCGTCGCCCTCGTCGCCGCCCTCTACGCCCTGTGCGCCGGATCCACCCGGCTTCTCTCCGGCCGGCTTCCGCACCCCCTCACCGCCTTCGCGCACTCCCTCATCCCGATCGCCCTCGGCTATCTGGTGGCCCACTACTTCACACTCTTCGTCACCGAAGGGCCACGTACCGTCATGATGGCACTCGGCACTGACAATCCCGCACCGCCCGAACCGCCCCTGGGCCCGGGCGGCACCGCCACGCTCCAGGTCCTCGCGATCGTCGTCGGCCATGTCCTCGGCGTCGTCGCCGCCCACGACCGCTCCGTCCGGCTCTTCCCGCCCGGCCGCGCCGTCGCCGGCCAACTGCCGCTCCTGGTCCTGATGGTCGCGTACACGATCGGCGGACTGGCCCTGCTGATCGCCTGAGGCGGGCCGCCCTCGCCCCGGAGCCCGAGCCCGAGTCCGGGGGCGCACCCCCGCCCCCGGCCGAGGAGGCCCACGGCATCATGGAACCCGTGCCCCATGCGAACACGAACCTCCGCCGCGCCCCCGTTCAGCAGCGCAGCGCCGAGCGCCTCGCCCGGATACTCGACGCCTGCGCCGAACTCCTCGACGAGACCGGCTACGAGCAGCTCTCCACCCGGGCCGTGGCCGTGCGCGCCGGAGTCCCCATCGGCTCCGTCTACCGGTTCTTCTCCAACAAGCGGGCCCTGGCCGACGCGCTGGCCCGCCGCAACCTGGACAGCTACGCCGAGCGCATCACCGCCCGGCTGGCCGCCCTCCCGGCCGGCGACTGGCGCCGCGCCATCGACGCCGTGCTCGACGAGTACCTGGCGATGAAGAGCTCCGTCCCCGGCTTCTCCCTCATCGACTTCGGAGCCCCCGCACCCGACGGCGACCCGGCCGACGACGCCAACCAGCGCGTCGCGGGCCGGCTCACCGAACTGCTCGCCGGCCATCTGGACCGCGAACCCGACGACGCTCTCCTGCGGTCCATCCTGGTCTGCGTGGAGGCCGCCGACGCCCTCCTCCAACTCGCCTTCCGCGCCGACCCGTCCGGCGACCGGGCCATCGTCGCCGAGACCAGGGTGCTGCTCCGGGCCTACCTCGCGCGCGTACTGGAATGAGACCGCGCGCCGCGACGAGACCGGCCCGAGCGGTATCGACTCCGGGCCGAGCCCTATCGGCCCCGGGCCGAGCCGTATCGGCCCCGGTTCGCGTGCGCCTCAGGTGAACCGGTACCCGGCGAAGTCGGCGAGGTGGACGTATCCGAGCCGCTGGTAGAGGGCGTTGCTCGTGGGGTTGTCCGGGTCCGTGAACAGGACGACCTCCGACGCGCCCGCGGCCAGCGCGGTCCGGCTCGCCTCGGCCGTCACCGCACCCGCGTAACCGAGGCCCCGAAGGCGGGCCGGGGTGTAGACCGGGTCCACCCGGACCATCCCGCCGATGACGGAGGTCGCGGCCGCCATGGAGACGGGTCTGCCGTCAGGGGTCTCCCAGAGCGTGAAGTGCCTGTCGCCGAAGCGCGAGTCGCCCCAGGAACCGGCGTCGATCAGGTCGATGGAGCGCTGCTCCCCGACATCGACACAGAACGCGCGGCACCAGCGCACGACGTGCTCATGGTCCTCCCTGCCCGCGGCGCGTCCCTGGCCTTCCGGGCTCGGCTGCGGCGGGGTGAGCGTGCCGAGGCGGTAGAGACGCGTCCGCCAGAAGGGCACGGGTACCGCGCCCGTATGCCGCTGCCACGACTCGGCGAAAGCGGCGGCGGTGTCGCGGTCCGCGATGACGTGGGCGGGCGAGTGGCCGAGGCCGGCCAGGCGGGCGGCGAGGGCGTCGGTCTGCTCGGCGGAGAGGGAGGTGAGACCCAGGCGGCCGTACGGAGTCAGGTGGAACACCGCGCGGACACCGCTCCCCGACTCCAGGCGGCCGAAGACCGGAGCTTCGCCGTCCTGCCCGGCCACCGCGCGCAGCCGCAGCTTCTCGATGTCCGTCAGCGGAGTGTTGTGCAGAGCGGGCCGCGAGCGGAGGAAGTCCCCGGCTCGGGCGAGGAAGTCGTCGACGTCGTCAGTGAGGTGCCAGTCATCCGGGCGCATACTCCATGATCCCGCAGGCCCCACGCCGGCCGTTCGTTCCGTACATCCCTCGGGGTGCGCCCTCCGCGCTGCCGGTCCGAAGCCCGCCATGCGGTCCTGTCGTCGGCGAGGTGCGCACGCCCCGCTGACCGAACGGCCGATCTCGACGAGGCCGGGGAGTTCCTTCGGGCGCCCCTCCACGACGCAAGCCGCTGACTTCCGTCCGGAGTCCTCCGTTCGGACGGCCACCCGGAGTCCTCCCGTTCGGGCACCCACCCGGAGGCCAACCTTCTCCTCCCGGCACCTCCCCAGCATGCGTACCGGTCGGTATGCTCGGCCGTGCTTGCTCATGTCCGCGCGCCACCGCTGCCGCCGCCCGGGAGGGCCCATGCCGCACGACCCCAGCAGCTCCCGTACCGCCCTGCGCATCTGCCCCCTCTGCGAGGCCACCTGCGGGCTCACCCTCACCATCGAGGGGACCAGGGTCACCGGCGCCCGTGGCGACCGGGAGGACGTGTTCAGTAAGGGGTTCATCTGCCCCAAGGGCGCCTCCGTCGGCGGTCTCGACGAGGACCCCGACCGGCTGCGCACCCCGCTGGTCCGCAAGGACGGCGTGCTGACCGAGGCGAGCTGGAGCGAGGCCTTCGACGCGATCGCCCGCGCCCTGCCGGCTCTCGCGCAGGAGCACGGGCCACAGGCCGTCGGCGTCGTCCTGGGCAACCCCAACGTGCACACCATGGCCGGCGCGCTCTACCCGCCCGCCCTGCTCGCCGCCCTGCGCACCCGGGCGCTGTTCACCGCGAGCACGCTGGACCAGATGCCCAAGCACGTCTCCAGCGGACTGCTCTTCGGCGACCCGAACAGCATCCCGGTGCCGGACCTGGACCGCACCGACCACCTGCTGATGCTGGGCGCCAACCCCCTCGAATCCAACGGCAGCCTGTGCACCGCCCCCGACTTCCCCGGCAGGCTCAAGGCGCTGCGCCGCCGCGGCGGCAGCCTCACCGTCATCGACCCGCGCCGCACCCGCACCGCGCGCCTTGCCGACCGGCACGTGGCCATCCGGCCCGGCACCGACGCCCTCCTGCTCGCCGCGATGGCGCACGTCCTGTTCGAGGAGAAGCTCACCGACCCCGGCGCGCTCGCGGACCACGTCGAGGGGTTCGACGAAGTCGCCCAAGCGGTAAGCGACTTCACGCCCGAAGCCGTCGCCGCGGCCTGCGACGTGGACGCCGCGACCATCCGTACGCTCGCCCGGGAGCTGGCCGCCGCCCCCACCGCCGCCGTGTACGGCCGGATCGGCAGCTGCACCGTCGAGCACGGCACCCTCGCCAGCTGGCTCGTCGACGTACTCAACGTCCTCACCGGCAACCTCGACCGCCCCGGCGGCGCCCTCTTCCCGCTCTCCGCGACCGCCCGGGCCCCGCGCCCCGCCGCCCCCGGCAAGGGGTTCGCCCTCGGACGGTGGACGAGCCGGGTCTCCGGGCACCCCGAGGCCAAGGGTGAACTGCCCATGTCCGCCCTGGCCGAGGAGATCGGCACACCGGGCGAGGGGCGGATCCGTGCGCTGATCGTCCTGGCGGCGAACCCCGTGCTCTCCGCCCCCGACGGCGACCGGCTCGACGGAGCGCTGGCCGACGGGCTCGACTTCATGGTGAGCGTGGACCCCTATCTCAACGAGACGTCCCGTCACGCGGACGTGGTGCTGCCCCCGCCGCCGCCCTCGCAGAGCGCCCACTTCGACTTCGCGTTCAACACCCTGGCCGTGCGCAACCAGGTCCGCTACACCCGCCCCGCCCTGCCGCTGGCCGAAGGCCTGATGGACGAGACCGAGATCCTCGCCCGGCTCGTCCTCGCCGTCTCCGGGACGCACGGCGCCGAGC
This sequence comes from Streptomyces sp. OR43, assembly GCF_008042275.1. Taxonomy (GTDB): domain Bacteria; phylum Actinomycetota; class Actinomycetes; order Streptomycetales; family Streptomycetaceae; genus Streptomyces. The sequence goes on from NZ_RDBK01000008.1 coordinate 386,833, forward strand.
CGGACGCCGTGGACACCGGCATCATCGACCGGGCCCTCGGCAAGGCGGTCGCCGACCCGCTCTCACCCGTCCACGGCCGGGACCCCGCCGGCCTCTGGGCCCAACTCGCCGGCCGCACCGGGGCGGAGCGGCGCCTCGACCTGATGCTCCGCCTCGGCCCGTACGGCGAGGGCTTCGGCGCGGCCCCCGACGGGCTGAGCCTGGAGCGGCTGCTCGCCCACCCGCACGGCATCGACCTGGGCCCCCTCGCTCCCCGCGTCCCGGAAGTCCTCACCACCCGCAGCGGGCGCGTCGAACTGTTCCCCGCGCCGATCGCGGCCGATCTGCCGCGGCTGCGCCGCGCCCTCGACGGACGTACGGACCCCGAAGCGCTCGTCCTCGTCGGCCGCCGCCATCTGCGCTCCAACAACAGCTGGCTGCACAACGTCGCCTCGCTCCGCGGCGGATCGAACGTCTGCACCCTCCAGATCCACCCCGAGGACGCGGCCCGGCTCGGGCTGACCGATGGCGCATCCGCCACGGTCACGGCGGACGGCGGCGAGCTCACGGTCCCGGTCGAGGTCACCGACGGCGTACGGACCGGTGTGGTGAGCCTCCCGCACGGCTGGGGGCACAACCGGCCGGGCACCCGGATGTCCGTCGCCTCCGCGCAGCCCGGCGTCAACGTCAACCAGCTCCTCGACGGCAGCCGCCTCGACCCGCTCTCCGGCACCGCCGTGCTCAACGCCATCCCCGTCACCGTGACACCTGCGCGTTGACCTGCGCGTGACCTCCGCGTTGACCTGGGGTTTTGCTCGTATTGCTCGCATGTCAACGTCTTGTTAACGCCATATGGCGCGCCCTAACGTCATCCGCACCGCCGGCTCCGGTGGGAGTTCAAGGGTGAACGATAGGTATCCATATGCTGACCATCCTCGGCTTTGCCATGATCGCGACCTTTCTGGTCCTGATCATGATGAAGAAGATGTCGCCGATCGCGGCGCTCGTACTGATCCCCGCCCTCTTCTGCGTAGCCGTGGGGAAGGGTGCGCATCTCGGCGACTACGTCATCGAAGGCGTCGGCAATCTGGCGCCGACCGCCGCCATGCTGATGTTCGCGATCGTCTACTTCGGCGTGATGATCGACGTCGGGCTCTTCGACCCGATCGTCCGGGGCATCCTGCGCTTCTGCAAGGCCGACCCCATGCGGATCGTCGTGGGTACGGCGGTGCTCGCCGCGATCGTCTCGCTGGACGGTGACGGCTCCACCACCTTCATGATCACCGTCTCGGCGATGTATCCGCTCTACAAGCGCCTGAAGATGAGCCTGGTCGTGATGACCGGAGTCGCCGCCACGGCGAACGGCGTCATGAACACCCTGCCCTGGGGCGGTCCCACAGCCCGTGCCGCCACCGCCCTGAAGCTGGACGCGGGCGACATCTTCGTCCCCATGATCCCGGCGCTCGGCGTCGGACTGCTCGCCGTGATCCTGCTGGCCGTGGTCCTCGGCCGGCGCGAGCGCAAGCGGCTCGGCACCCTCACCCTCGACGGGCCCCGGACGGCCGTCCCCGTCACGGAATCCGAGCCGGTTCTCGTCGCCGCGGGCGGCGGCGACCGTTCGCGCAAGGGCACGGGCTCCGCCGGTACGGGCGGCACGGCGCCCGACGAGGAGGCGGAGACCGGGGCCGACGAGGGCTTCAAGGGCCTCGACCCCCAACGCGCCACCCTGCGGCCGAAGCTCTACTGGTTCAACGCCGGTCTGACCATCGCCCTGCTCACCGCGATGATCATGGAGCTGATGCCGATCCCGGTGCTCTTCCTCCTCGGCGCGGCCCTCGCCCTCACCGTCAACTTCCCCCACATGCCCGACCAGCGGGCGCGGATCGCGGCCCACGCCGACAACGTCCTCAACGTCTCCGGCATGGTCTTCGCCGCCGCCGTCTTCACCGGCGTGCTCACCGGCACCGGCATGGTCGACCACATGGCCGACTGGCTCGTCGGCGCGATCCCGGAGGGCATGGGGCCGCACATGGCCCTCGTCACCGGCGTGCTGAGCATCCCGCTGACGTACTTCATGTCCAACGACGGCTTCTACTTCGGAGTCGTGCCCGTGCTCGCCGAGGCCGGAGCCGCCCACGGTGTCTCCCCGCTGGAGATCGCCCGCGCCTCCCTGGTCGGCCAGCCCCTGCACATGTCGTCCCCGCTGGTGCCCGCCGTCTACGTCCTCGTCGGCATGGCCAAGGTCGAGTTCGGCGACCACACCCGCTTCACCGTCAAGTGGGCCGCGCTCACCTCCCTGGTGGTGCTCGGCGCCGGACTCCTGTTCGGGATCATCTGAGAGAGCTCCCGGACACACTGACCATGACCGACACCACCGGGCCCGGCCGGAACTGGCTGCTGCGCCTCGTCATCGCCTTCGCCTTCGCGCAGGGGGCGGTGTCGATGGCGCGGCCCGCCGTCTCCTACCGGGCCCTGGCGCTGGGCGCGGACGAGCGGGCGATCGGCGTCATCACCGGCGTGTACGCGCTCCTCCCGCTCTTCGCCGCCGTACCGCTGGGGCGCCGGACGGACCACGGCAGATGCGCACCGCTGCTGCCGTTCGGCGTCGTCCTGATCGCCGGCGGCTGCGCCCTCAGCGGCCGGGCGGACTCCCTGACCGCGATGGCGGCCTGGAGCGGAGTCATGGGGCTCGGCCACCTCTGCTTCGTGATCGGCGCCCAGTCGATCGTCGCCCGCCAGTCCGCCCCGGCCGAACAGGACCGCAACTTCGGCCACTTCACCATCGGCGCCTCCCTCGGCCAGCTCATCGGCCCGATCGCCGCCGGCTACCTGATCTCCGAACGCGACGGCGCCCTGGGCCGCACCAGCGCGCTCGCCCTGATGGTCTCGGCCGCCGTCGCCGCGGTCTCCTTCACCTCGCTGTGGCGCATCGAGCACCGGGCGGCTCCCGCACGCCGCGGCAGGACCCCGGCGGCCAAGGTGCCCGTGGGCGGCATTCTGCGGGCCCGCGGAGTCCCCGCCGGCATCTTCATCAGCCTCGCCGTGCTCTCCGCGACCGACATCCTCACCGCGTACCTGCCCGTCGTCGGCGAACACCGGGGCATCGCCCCCGCCACGGTCGGCCTGCTGCTGAGCCTGCGCGCCGCCGCCACCATCGCCTGCCGGTTGGTGATGACCCCGATGCTCCGGGTCCTGGGCCGCGCCGGCCTGCTCGCTTCCACCTGCCTGCTGGCGGGGCTGCTCTGCGCCGCCCTCGCCCTGCCCGTACCCGTGCCGGTGCTGGCGCTGATGCTCGCCGTTCTCGGATTCTGCCTCGGAGCCGGGCAGCCCCTGTCGATGACCACCGTGGTCCAGGCCGCCCCGGCGGCGGCCCGTTCCACCGCGCTCGCCCTGCGGCTGACCGGCAACCGGCTCGGCCAGGTGGCGACGCCCGCGGCCGCGGGACTCGTCGCCGGCGTGGCGGGAGCCGCGGCCCCGTTCGTGATGCTCGGCGCGCTGCTGATCGTGGCGGCCGGACTCGGCGCACGCGGCAGGGACGGCCGCGCACCGCGGCGGAGCGGGACCCCGGAACCGGACCGGGACGCCCCCGGGACCGGACCGGCGCGGGCCGGCCTCAACCGGAATCCCGCCTGACACTTACGTCTCCGCAGCCCCAGTACGGCGCAACCTTTGCGCGAGTCATTCCCTCACCCTGCGCAGTGGGTTAATTTCAGGCCACTGCTGCCGCTCCCCACCGCTCCACCTTCATCCTCCCGGGCGGAACCACATGACTCGCGCCATCATTCTGAACAACGTAAGCAAGGCCTACGGACGCTCCACGCGTGCCGTGGACCGCGTCTCGCTCTCCATCGACCCGGGCGAGTTCGTCGTCCTGCTGGGCCCTTCGGGGTGCGGCAAATCGACCGTGCTCCGCATGATCGCCGGCCTGGAGGACGTCACCGAGGGCGAGATCCTGCTCGACGGTGAACCGGCCAATCACCTGACCCCCCGCGAACGCGGCATGGCCATGGTCTTCCAGAACTTCGCGCTCTACCCGACCATGACCAACCGGGCCAACATCGGTTTCCCGCTGAAGCTGGAGAACCCCCGCCAGGACCACAACGAGCGCATCGAGAACACGGCCAGGATGCTCGGCATCGAGAGCGTCCTGGACCGGCTGCCCGGCCAGCTCTCCGGTGGCGAGCGCCAGCGGGTCGCCATGGGCCGCGCCATCTCGCGCCAGCCCTCGGCCTTCCTCATGGACGAGCCGCTCTCCAACCTCGACGCGAAGCTCCGCAACCACCTGCGGGCCGAGATATCCCAGCTCACCAAGGAACTCGGCGTCACCACGGTCTACGTGACGCACGACCAGGCCGAGGCGATGTCGCTGGGCCACCGGGTCGCCGTGATGCGCGGCGGGGTCCTCCAGCAGGTGAGCCCGCCTCGCGAGGTGTACTCGCTGCCGGAGAACGTGTTCGTCGCCGCGTTCATCGGCACTCCGCGGATCAACCTGCTCCAGGCCGTCGTCCACGCGCCGCTGGAGGGCCGGATGTCGATCGACCTCGGCCGCCAGCGTCTCCCGCTGCCCGAGCCCCTGAGCCCCGACCACCAGTTGCTGCGGATCCAGCAGGGCCGGCGCATCATTGTCGGACTGCGCTCCGAGGCGGTCCGGATCGCCCCGCCCAGCCAGGCCCGTCCCGGCGAGGTCGCGCTCAGCGGCATCGTCGAGCACGTCGAGTACCAGGGGCACGAGGCGCTCGTCCACCTCAACACGGGTTCGCAGCCCGCTGTGGTGCCGGACCTCGAATCGGCCCGCCCGGACCGCGGCACCGTACGCAGGCGCCGCGGCGGCCAGGGCGGGACCGGTGTCCTGGAGCGCCTCAGGGAACGCGCCACCGGACTCACGGGATCGTCCGTCGCCGTCCTCGACGACCCCGCAACCGACCCGCTTCCGCCGGGCGTGCACAGCCCCGACCGCCCCGCGGTCACCTCCAGCGACCTCGTCGTCCGCACGGGTCCGGACATGCGGCTGCGCACCGGCGGCCAGGTCCCGCTCCTGGTGGACCTGGCGCACCTGTACGTCTTCGACCACCAGGGCCGCCGGATCTGCCCACTGCCCAAGGACGTTCCCGGCCTGGAGGTGTAGGCAGACGGCACACCCGGGCCCGCCCGCCGCTCGCCTCCCCTGAGCGACGGGCGGGCCCCGGCACGTGAGGGGCGTCTCCGGCGGGGCGGCCCGGGCACGTGACGGACGTCTCTGGCGCCGGAAAACTAACGGCGCTAGTTTAGGGCGCGGACGACCTCGTCCGTCACCGCGTCCGGGAGGAACAGCCATGAAGGCCCATGACGGTATGTACATCGGCGGCGCCTGGCGGCCCGCCGCCGGCACGGACACCCTCGCGGTGGTGAACCCGGTGGACGAACAGGTCATCGCGCACGTCCCGGCGGGCACCGCCGAGGACGTCGACGCCGCGGTACGTGCCGCCCGCGCCGCGTTCCCCGGCTGGGCCGCGACCCCGCCCGCCGAGCGGGCCGCCCGGATCGGCGCGCTGCGCGATGTGCTCGCCGCGCGCAAGGACGAGATCGCCGCGACGGTCACCGCCGAACTGGGTTCGCCGCTGCCGATGTCGCAGATGGTGCACGCGGGCGTGCCGGTCCTGGTCGCCGGCTCGTACGCCGAACTGGCCGCGACGTACGCCTTCGAGCAGCGGCACGGCAACTCCACCGTGTTCCTGGAGCCCGTCGGCGTGGTCGGCGCGATCACCCCGTGGAACTACCCGCTGCACCAGATCGTCGCCAAGGTGGCGCCCGCACTGGCCGCCGGCTGCACCGTCGTCCTCAAGCCCGCCGAGGACACCCCGCTCACCGCGCAGCTCTTCGCCGAGGCCACCGAGGAGGCCGGCCTGCCCGCCGGTGTCTTCAACCTGGTCACCGGCCTCGGTCCGGTCGCCGGACAGGCGCTCGCCGAGCACCAGGACGTCGACCTCGTCTCCTTCACCGGCTCCACCGCCGTCGGCCGGCGGATCGGCGCCACGGCGGGCGGCGCGGTCAAGCGTGTCGCGCTGGAGCTCGGCGGCAAGTCCGCCAACGTCATCCTGCCCTCGGCGGACCTGGCCAGGGCCGTCAACGTCGGCATCGCCAACGTGATGTCCAACTCCGGCCAGACGTGCAGCGCCTGGACCCGGATGCTGGTCGATGCCGAGCGGTACGAGGAGGCCGTCGCCCTCGCCGCCGCGGCCGTCGCCAAGTACGTACCCGGCGAGCGCGTCGGACCGCTCGTCAACGCCCAGCAGCAGGCGCGGGTGCGCGGTTACATCGAGAAGGGCATCGAGGAGGGTGCCCGCGTCGTGGCCGGCGGCCCCGAGGCGCCGCTCGCCACCGGGTACTACGTCAGCCCCACCGTGTTCGCCGACGTCACCCCGGAGATGACCATCGCCCAGGAGGAGATCTTCGGCCCGGTCGTCTCGATCCTGAAGTACGAGGACGAGGCGGACGCGCTGCGCATCGCCAACGGCACCGTGTACGGGCTCGCGGGCGCCGTCTGGGCCGCCGACGACGAGGAGGCCGTCGCCTTCGCCCGGCGGATGGACACCGGTCAGGTCGACATCAACGGCGGCCGCTTCAACCCGCTCGCCCCCTTCGGCGGCTACAAGCAGTCCGGCGTGGGCCGCGAACTGGGCGAGCACGGTCTCGCCGAGTACCTCCAGACGAAGTCCCTCCAGTTCTGAACCGCCCGCCCAGCCCACCGAGTCCGCGCCCCCGATCAGCAAGGAGCCAGTCCGTGGTCCGAGCCGCCGTACTGTCCGCCGTCGGAGCTCCGCTGGAGATCACCGACATCACCCTGCCCGAGCCCGGCCCCGGCCAGGTGCGCGTCCGTCTCGCCGCCGCCGGGGTCTGCCACTCCGACCTCTCGTTGTCCGACGGCACCATGCGGCTGCCCGTCCCGGCCGTCCTCGGCCACGAGGGCGCGGGCACCGTCGTCTCGGTGGGCGAGGGCGTGGGCCATCTCGCCCCGGGCGACGGCGTCGTCCTCAACTGGGCACCGTCCTGCGGCAGCTGCCACCACTGCGGCATCGGCGAGGTCTGGCTCTGCGTCAACGCCCTGGCCGGTGCGGCGAACGTCCACGCCCACACCGCGGACGGCACCGCACTGCACCCCGGACTGAACGTCGCCGCCTTCGCGCAGGAGACCGTGGTCGCGGCGAACTGCGTGCTGCCCGCCCCGGACGGCATCCCGCTCACCGACGCGGCCCTGCTCGGCTGCGCGGTGCTGACCGGGTACGGCGCGGTCCACCACAGCGCCCGGGTCCGCGCCGGCGAGTCCGTCGTCGTGTTCGGCATCGGCGGCGTCGGCCTCGCCGTACTCCACGCCGCCCGGATCGCCGGCGCCTCGAAGATCATCGCGGTGGACGTCTCCCCGGAGAAGGAGGACCTCGCACGCCGGGCGGGTGCCACGGACTACGTGATCGCCTCCGCGACCACGCCCCGCGAGATCCGCAAGCTCACCGGCGGGCAGGGCGCGGACGTGGCCGTCGAGTGCGTCGGCAGGGCCGCCACCATCCGTGCCGCCTGGGAGTCCACCCGCCGCGGCGGCCGCGCCACGGTCGTCGGCATCGGCGGCAAGGACCAGGAGGTGACGTTCAACGCCCTGGAGATCTTCCACTGGGGCAGGTCCCTGACCGGCTGCGTCTACGGCAACAGCGACCCGGCCCGCGATCTGCCGGTGCTGGCCGACCACATCCGCGCGGGCCGCTTCGACCTCTCGATGATGGTCACCGAACGGATCGGCCTGGACGGCATCCCGGCGGCCTTCGACCACATGATCGCCGGCAAGGGCGGCCGCGCCCTGGTGGTGTTCTAGGGGCTTTCGCTTGGATCAGGCCGGGTAAGGGGCCGGGGCCCGCGAGCCCGGCATGATCCGAACGAGAGGCCCCAGGGTCCTTCCGTCCGGATCAGCGAGCCTGGTTCTCGCCCTGTTCGAAGATCCGGGAGGCGGGACCCACGATCAGCGGGTCCGGCTCCCCGGCCACCGCCACGTCCTTGTCCGGGTAGTCGAAGCGGTGCAGGACATGGCGGATGGCCTCCAGCCGGGCCCGCTTCTTGTCGTTGCTCTTCACCACGGTCCACGGGGCGTCCGCCGTGTCCGTGTGGAAGAGCATCAGCTCCTTGGCCTCGGTGTACGCGTCCCACTTGTCGAGCGACGCGAGGTCGACCGGGCTCAGCTTCCACTGCCGCACCGGATCGGTCTGCCGGCTCATGAACCGCCTGCGCTGCTCATCGCGCGAGACGGAGAACCAGAACTTCACCAGATGGATGCCGTCGCGGGCGAGCATCCGCTCGAACCCCGGGGCCTGGTGCATGAATTCGAGGTACTCGGACGTCGAGCAGAAGCCCATCACCCGCTCCACACCGGCCCGGTTGTACCAGGACCGGTCGAACATCACGATCTCCCCGGCGGCCGGCAGATGCGCCACGTACCGCTGGAAGTACCACTGCGAGCGCTCGCGTTCGGTGGGCTTCTCCAGCGCCACCACCCGCGCACCACGGGGATTCAGATGCTCGGTGAACCGCTTGATGGTGCCGCCCTTGCCCGCGGCGTCGCGTCCCTCGAAGAGGATGACGAGCCGTTCGTCGTGCTCCTTGATCCAGTGCTGGAGCTTGAGCAGTTCTATCTGCAGGGCGCGCTTGGACACGTCGTACTCCTTGCGGCCGAGCTTGGAGTCGTACGGATAGTCCTCGCGCCAGGCGTCACGGTCGCGGCCCGCGGGGGCCGTCGGCACCGCCGGCCCGTCGGCCCCCTTCGCCTGCCTACGGCCGGTCCGCTGCTTGGCGCTCCGCGTCATGAGGAGGTCCTTCCACAGGCTGGGCGGGATGCTTCCGCGTCGCACCAGTCTGCGGACGCTTCCGGGAGACCGCCACCCCGGCCAGACAGAGCAGTCCGCCGGCGACCGTGAGCAGCGCGGGCACCTCGTCCAGCAGCAGCCACGACATCAGCACCACGAGCGCCGGCACCGCGTAGGTGGTGGCGCCCATCCGGCCCGCCGTGGTGCGCGCGAGCGCGTAGGCCCAGGTGGTGAAGGCCAGTGCGGTCGGGAAGAGGCCCAGGTAGACCATGTTCAAGGTCGCCGAGAGGGGCGCGTCGGCCGCGTCGGAGATCAGCGCACCGGCGAACGGCAGGCACGCCGCGGTGCCGACCAGACACCCGAAGGTGGTGATCTGGAGCGCCGAGCCGTGCCGCAGCGCGGGCTTCTGGCCGACGACTCCGCCCGCGTACGCCACCGCCGCCAGCAGGCAGAGCAGCACACCCAGCACCGAGGAACTCCCGTGACCCGACATGGAGAGCCCCACCACCGCGGCGCCCGCGAAGGACACGCCCATGCCCAGCAGCAGCCGGCGCGGCAGCCCCTCACCGAGCAGCCGGGCGCCGAGCAGGGCGATCAGCAGGGGGCCGATGTTCACGACCATCGCGGCGGTCCCGGCGTCCACCTGCTGCTCGCCCCAGTTGAGCACCACCATGTACAGGCCGAACCACAGCAGCCCGGACCAGAGGATCCCCGGCCAGGCCGCCCGTGGGGGCAGACCCTCCCGGCGTACCAGGAGCAGGGTGCCGAGCGCCAGGGAGCCGGCCAGCAGCCGTCCGAGGGCCAGTGCGCCGGGGGAGTAGGCCTCGCCCGCGCTGCGGATGGAGACGAAGGCGGAGGCCCACAGGACCACGGTGGTGCAGGCGGCGGCCGTGGCCCGCCAGTCACGGTGTTCCGCAGGGGCGGCGGGGGAGGGGAGCGTCGTCATGGACCCGACCGTAGAGCCAGGACGGTTCGGTGCCCACCGAATAGTCGTGGGCCCGGCGCAGCGCTCTACCGCATCTGCCGCGGGGGCGGGGCGTACTGGAGGGCGAGTCCGTCGATCAGCGCCCGCAGTCCTGTCTCGAAGGCGCCCTCGTCGACCTGCTGACGGCGCTCCGCGAGCAGGTGGGCCTGGCCCAGGTGCGGGTAGTCGGCCGGGTCGTACGCCGTCTCGTCGTCCACGAAGCCCCGGGCGAAGGAGCCGAGGGCCGAGCCGGTGATGAAGTAGCGCATTAGGGCGCCGATGTACGTGGCCTGGGCGGGCGGCCAGCCGGCGCGGACCATGGCGCCGAACACCGCGTCGGCGACCCGCAGGCCGGCCGGGCGGCGGCCGGGGCCCTGGGCGAGCACCGGGACGATGTGCGGGTGCGCGCTGAGCGCCGCACGGTAGGAGACGGCCCAGTCGTGCAGGGCGGCCCGCCAGTCACGGGTGTCGGACGCGTCGAACATCGACAGGTCGACCTGTGCGGAGACGGAGTCGGCGACCGCGTCCAGGATCTCGTCCTTGTTCCGGAAGTGGTTGTAGAGCGACGGTCCGCTGACCCCGAGCTCGGCCGCGAGGCGGCGGGTCGAGACGGCGTCGAGCCCTTCGGCGTCCACGAGGGCGCTCGCCGTCTCGACGATGCGGTCTCTGCTGAGAAGGGGCTTGCGCGGGCGGGCCATGCGGCACATAGTAGGCCCTGCATCCCTAAAACTAGCAGTGCTAATTAAAGTGAGGGTCGAAGGATGAACCTGGAGCTCAGCGAGGAGCAGGAAGCCGTCCGGCAGCTCGCCAAGGACTTCGTGGCCCGGGACATCGCCCCGTACGTCGTCGAGTGGGACCGGGCCGAGAACGTCGACAAGTCGATCGTGAAGAAGCTCGGCTCCCTCGGCTTCCTCGGGCTGACGGTCCCCGAGGAGTACGGCGGTTCGGGCGGTGACCATCTGGCGTACTGCCTGGTCACCGAGGAGCTCGGCCGCGGGGACTCCTCGGTCCGCGGCATCGTCTCGGTCTCGCTCGGTCTGGTCGCCAAGACCGTCGCCGCGTGGGGCGACGAGGAGCAGAAGCGGCAGTGGCTGCCCCGCCTGACCTCCGGCGACGCCGTCGGCTGCTTCGGCCTCACCGAACCGGGCACGGGATCGGACGCCGGGAACCTGACGACGAGGGCCGTCCGGGACGGCGGTGACTACGTCATCAACGGCAGCAAGATGTTCATCACCAACGGCACCTGGGCCGACGTGGTGCTGCTCTTCGCCCGCACCAACGAGACCCCCGGACACAAGGGCGTGTCCGCCTTCCTGGTCCCCGCCGACACCCCCGGCCTCACCCGGCGCACGATCCACGGCAAGCTCGGTCTGCGCGGCCAGGCGACCGCCGAACTGGTCCTGGAGGACGTCCGCGTACCGGCCGGCGCCCTCATGGGCCCGGAGGGCAAGGGCTTCTCCATAGCCATGTCGGCGCTGGCCAAGGGCCGGATGTCGGTCGCGGCGGGCTGTGTCGGCATCGCGCAGGCGGCCCTGGACGCGGCCGTGGGATACGCCGGGCAGCGCGAACAGTTCGGCAGGTCCATCGCGAGCTACCAGCTCGTCCAGGAACTCATCAGCGACATCTCCGTGGACGTCGACGCCGCCCGGCTGCTGACCTGGCGGGTGGCCGACCTGATCGACCGCGGTGAGCACTTCGCGACCGCCGCCTCCCAGGCGAAGCTCTTCGCCTCCGAGGCCGCCGTCCGCGCCGCGAACAACGCCGTCCAGGTCTTCGGCGGCTACGGCTACATCGACGAATACCCCGTCGGCAAACTGCTGCGGGACGCCCGCGTGATGACGCTCTATGAGGGCACCAGCCAGATCCAGAAGCTGATCATCGGCCGCGCCCTGACGGGTGTCTCCGCCTTCTGAGCCCCGCATGACCCGAACGGACGTCTGAGTACCCGTCTGAGTACGAGGACGGATGTGCCGTGCGCCACATCGCCCGATGCTGGGCGGCATGAGTGAGACGACCACGGTCAAGCAGCAGAACACCGCCGCCTTCTACGGCCAGGCCGTCGCGTCCTTCGGGATCGCGATGGGAGCGGTGACTCTCGGAATCTACTTCCTCGACGCGGACGTGTGGGTGCGCGCCTTCCTCGCTATCGGCGTCCTCTACCTCGTCACCTCCGCCTTCACGCTGGCCAAGGTCATCCGGGACCGGCAGGAGGCGGGGCAGATCATCAGCCGGGTCGACCAGGCCCGGCTGGAGAAGATCCTCGCCGAGCACGACCCCTTTCAGAAGCTCTGACGATCTCCCCACACCCTCACCGCTAAGCGCTTGCTCAGGATCGGGGTATGGTGTTCGTCCTGCTGACTGAGAGGGGCGACCGACGATGAGCACGGCGGAGGAGACCGACGGCGAGAACACGCCGTGGTCCGAAGTGACGCCCGAGGCCGCCCGACGGCTGCTCGTCGCGGCCGTCGACGCCTTCGCCGAGCGCGGCTACCACGCGACCACCACACGGGACATCGCGGGCCGTGCCGGGATGAGCCCCGCGGCGCTCTACATCCACTTCAAGACGAAGGAAGAGCTGCTCCACCGGATCAGCAGGATCGGACACGACCGTGCCCTGACCCTGCTGGAGTCGGCGGCCGACGGCGAGGGTACGGCCACCGAGCGGCTGGCCGGAGCCGTGCGGGCCTTCGTCCGCTGGCACGCCGAGCGGCACACCACGGCGCGAGTGGTCCAGTACGAGCTCGACGCGCTCGCCGAGGAGCACCGCACCGAGATCGTCGAGCTGCGCCGCAGGAGCGACGCGGCGGTGCGCCGGATCATCGGTGAGGGTGTGGCGGCGGGGGAGTTCGACGTCTCCGACGTGCCCGGCACCGCGCTCGCCGTGCTCTCCCTCTGCATCGACGTGGCGCGCTGGTTCAACGCGCAGGGCAGCCGTACGCCGGACGAGGTGGGCGAGCTGTACGCCGGGCTCGTGCTGCGGATGGTCGCGGCCGGGCGCTGACGGTAGGCGGGTGGGGGTCCCGGCCCCGCGGGGCCGGGACCCCCACCCGCCTACGGCTCAGAAGTAGAAGCGCGACACCGACTCGGCGACGCACGCGGGCTTCTCGCCGCCCTCGCGCTCGACCGTGACGACGGCGGTGACCTGCACACCGCCGCCCGCCTCCTCGACGCTCTTGAGGACGGCCGTCGCCCGCAGCCGGGAACCCACGGGCACGGTGGAGGGGAAGCGGACCTTGTTGGTCCCGTAGTTGATGCCCATCTTGGTGTTCTCGACCCGCATGACCTGCGGTACGAGCGCCGGCAGCAGCGAGAGCGTGAGGTAGCCGTGCGCGATCGTCGTCCCGAAGGGCCCGGCCGCGGCCCGCTCCGGGTCGACGTGGATCCACTGGTGGTCGCCGGTGGCGTCGGCGAAGAGGTCGATCCTCTTCTGGTCGACCTCCAGCCAGTCACTGTGTCCCAGCTGCTCGCCCACGCCGTCACGCAGCTCCTGCGCGGACGTGAAGATCCTCGGCTCTGCCATGTCCCTGCCTTCCCGCTCTCGACCATCCATCGGGTGCCTGTCTAAGCGCTTGCTCAGCATGGTTGGCGGGTGCGTTCCTGTCAACGACGGACCGGGCGCGAATGGGCCACGTAGGGTTCGATGAGTGCCCCAGATCCCACACACACTCCATGAACTCACGGTCGGCCAGCTCTCCGCGCGCAGCGGTGCCGCGGTCTCGGCCCTGCACTTCTACGAGGCCAAGGGCCTGATCACCAGCAGCCGCACCAGTGGCAACCAGCGCCGCTACACCAGGGACGCGCTGCGCCGGGTCGCCTTCGTCCGGGCGGCGCAGCGGGTCGGCATCCCGCTCGCCACCATCCGTGACGCGCTGGCCGAGCTCCCCGAGGAGCGCACCCCGAACCGGGACGACTGGGCCCGGCTCTCCGCGGCCTGGCGCTCCGAGCTGGACGAGCGGATCCGGCAGCTGGCCAGGCTGCGCGACCACCTCACGGACTGCATCGGCTGCGGCTGCCTGTCGTTGGAGACCTGTGTGCTCTCCAACCCGGACGACATCTCCGGTGAGCGGATCAGCGGCTCGCGCCTGATGCCGGAGGGCAGGGCCGCGGGCAAGGCGTGAGCAGCCGGTCCTGGTGTTCCCGTCCGGCGGCCGTGGGCGCCGGACGGGCCGCTCCGTTCCTCAGGCGATCGTCGCCAGGTCGCCCAGCCGGGTCCGCCTGGCCCTCGCCAGCGCGTCCGGGGTGAGCACGGGCTGCGGCACCACGATGCCGCAGCCGGTGCAGACCGGGCCGGACCACGGTTCGCTGTCCAGGTCCTGCCGCCAGGCGATGCGCGCCTGCGCGCACACCGGGCAGCCGGCGCCCGGCTCCGACTCCAGGGCCGAGATCAGCCGGGCCAGGACCTCGGCGAGCGGCGCCGCCGGATGGACCGCCGGGTCCTCGCACCGCGCGACGCCGTTCCCGCCCCAGGTGCGCCGGTGCCAGTCGTCGAAGGCGGCCGGGCGGCGCCGCCCTTCGTGCTTCTCCCGCTTGCGGCGCTCGGCGAACCCCGCCTCGTAACCGAGCCAGACCGCCCGTGCGGTCTCCAGCTCCTCCAGCGCGCGCATCAGCCGCGCAGGGTCGGGCGCCCGGTCCTCGGGGCCCATTCCGTGCCGGGCGCACAGATGGTCCCAGGTCGCCCGGTGTCCGTACGGTGCGAAGCGTTCCAGGCACTTGCGCAGCGAGTACCGCCGCAGTGCCAGATCGCTCCGCGGATCGCGGACCTGTCTCGCCAGACTCCGGAAACCGGCCATGGCGCCGCCACCTCCGTCGCTCGTACTCCGTTGCCCGTACTTCGGCGTCATTGAGTGGACGTACGCCTGCCCGGATCGGCTCCCTCTCAAGGCCATACCGTCCACGGAGTGAGATGACGGATCGTCATGCACCGGGATGTGGTGATTCGGAAAAGGTGACCGATGTTCACCTTACCGGCGGGTCATACCGTCGGTAACCTCCGGCGCACGGTCTCTCCGAGGAGCACGCATGCCCCCACGCACCCGCATGTCCGTACGCACCGGCAGGACAGGAGCCGCCACCGTCGCGGCCGTTCTCGCCCTCGGCGCATCCCTGCTGGCCTCCGCACCCCACGCCGGCGCCGCCGAGCCGGATCCCGTCGTCGACTACTGCCAGGGGCAGTGCGACGACATCCTGCCGCCCGGCGAGAACGGCAACGCCACCCTGGTCGAGATCCTCGGCAACAAGGCGTTCGGCACCCATCCCGCGCACAGCGACGACCAGCTCGACCGGTACGACGGTCTGGTGGCCGGGCACACGGGCCTCACCGACCAGAAGCTGAACGACTTCTTCAACGATGCCTCCTTCGGCGTCGCGAAGGACCAGATCGAATCCGTCACCTCGCCGCGCGACGACGTCACCATCACCCGCGACAAGGTGTCGGGCGTCCCGCACATCAAGGGCACCACCCGCTACGGCACCGAGTTCGGCGCCGGCTTCGCGGCCGGGCAGGACCGGCTCTGGCTGATGGACCTCTTCCGCCACATCGGGCGCGGGGAACTGACCTCCTTCGCCGGCGGCGCGCTGGCCAACCAGGGCCTGGAACAGCAGTTCTGGCCGCAGGCCCCGTACACCGAGGCCGACCTGGAGGCCCAGGTCGAGCACATCCGGACCCATGAGGGGCCCCGCGGCGAACAGGCGATGGCCGATGCCCAGGCCTATGTGGACGGCATCAACTCCTACCGGGAGAAGTCGAAGAAGGGCCGCTACTTTCCGGGCGAGTACGTCCTCACCGGAAAGATCGACGCGATCACCAACATCGGCGAGATCCAGCCGTTCAAGCTCACCGACCTGATCTCGATCGCCTCGGTCGTCGGCGGCCAGTTCGGTGGCGGTGGCGGCGGCGAGGTGCAGGCGGCGCTCTCCCTGCTGTCGGCCCAGCAGAAGTACGGCGTCCAGGAGGGCACGAAGGTCTGGGAGTCGTTCCGCCAGCGCAACGACCCCGAGGCCGTGCTGACCGTGCACGACGGCACCGCTTTCCCGTACGCGAACAAGCCCGGCAAGGCCGTCGGCACGGCGCTCCCGGACCCCGGATCCGTCACCACCGAGCCGCTCATCCACGACCGCACCGGCTCCGCGGGCACCGACGCGAAGGCCCCCGTCAAGGCCCCGGCCACGCTCCGGAAGGCCCAGGGCATCTACGACGACGGAGTCATACCGGAGGGATCGCTCCCCGGCTCCGGCTCCGGCGCCCAGAAACGCGGCATGTCCAACGCCCTGCTGGTGTCCGGCGCGCACACGGCGAGCGGCAACCCGGTCGCCGTGTTCGGCCCGCAGACCGGCTACTTCGCCCCGCAGCTGATGATGCTCCAGGAACTCCAGGGACCCGGCATCAGCGCGCGCGGCGTCTCCTTCGCCGGCGTCGGCATGTACATCCAGATGGGCCGTGGCCAGGACTACGCCTGGAGCGCCACCTCGGCGGGCCAGGACATCACCGACACGTACGCCGTCGACCTGTGCGAACCCGACGGCTCCACGCCCACCAAGGACTCCACCCACTACCTCTACCGCGGCGCCTGCACCGCCATGGAGAAGCTGGAGAAGTCCAACTCCTGGAAGCCGACCGTCGCCGACTCCACGGCGAAGGGCTCCTACCGGATGCAGGTGTGGCGCACCGGGTACGGCATCGTCACGCACCGGGCCACCGTGGGCGGCAAGCCCGTCGCTTACACCACGCTGCGCACCACCTACCGGCACGAGGCCGACTCGATCATCGGCTTCCAGATGCTCAACGACCCGTCCTACGTCACCGACGCCGCCTCCTTCCAGCGGGCGGCGAGCAACATCGACTACGCCTTCAACTGGTTCTACGCGGACTCCCGCACCGCCGCCTACTACAACAGCGGCATGAACCCGGTACGGGCGACGGGCGTCGACCCGGCGCTGCCCGTCCGGGCCGAGAAGGCGTACGAGTGGCAGGGCTACGACCCGGTGGCCAACACCGCCGCCTACACCCCCTTCGCCGAACACCCGCACTCCAGCGGCCAGGACTACTACGTCTCCTGGAACAACAAGCAGGCCGAGGGATACGCCTCCGCGGGCTTCGGCCTCAGTGCCGTGCACCGGGCCGATCTGCTCGACGACCGCGTCTCGAAGCTGGTCGAGGAGGGCGGCGTGACCCGCGCCTCCCTCACCCGGGCGATGGCGGACGCCGCGCTCACCGATCTGCGGGGCGAGCAACTGCTCCCCGAACTGCTCAAGGTGATCCGCTCCCAGCCGGTCACCGACCCGGACCTCGACGCGGTGGTCCAGCAGCTGGAGTCCTGGCGGGCAGCGGGCGCCCAGCGCAAGGAGAGCAGCCCGGGCTCGCACACGTACACCTACGCCGATGCCGTACGCGTCATGGACGCCTGGTGGCCGAAGCTGATCGAGGCCGAGTTCAAGCCGGGACTGGGTGACGACCTGTACGGGGCGCTGACCGCGAATCTCGCCACCGACGAGTCCCCGGCGGCCAGCCACGGGCCGAGCGGCGCGCACAGCGGTTCGGCGTTCCAGTACGGCTGGTGGGGCTTCGCCGACAAGGACCTGCGCCAGGTGCTGGGGCAGCCGGTCAAGGGGCCGCTGGCCAGGTCCTACTGCGGCAACGGTGATCTGAGCAGCTGCCGCGCGGCGCTGCTGTCCACGCTGAAGCAGGCGGCGGCGGTGCCGGCGGCCGAGGTCTACCCGGCCGACGACAACTGCGGGGCCGGCGAGCAGTGGTGCACCGACTCGATCATCCACCGGGCGCTGGGCGGGATCGCGCAGAAGGCGATCCACTGGCAGAACCGCCCGACGTACCAGCAGGTGGTGGAGTTCCCGGCACACCGCTGAATGCCGCGCCGATTTCCGGCCCGTCCGGCGTTCGGGGACGGAACCGGTGGGCCGGGCGGGCCCGCACTCGGCCCCGCCCGCCCCGCTCACCGATACTGCAGGTACCGCTTCCGGACCGCCCGGAACGCGGCCAGGTCCTCCGCCCACGCACCCACGACCTCATCCGTGTCCGCGCCCGCGTCGATCATCGTGCGGACCCGGGTGTTGCCGGTGAGCTTGTCGATCCAGTTGTCGGGCCGCCAGGCGAACCCGCTCCAGGTCTGCTTCGCCGTCACGAGCAGCGCGATCCCGGTGCGTACCGGGTCGAAGACCTCGCGGTCCTGGACGTGCACCTGGACCCCTCCCACGGTTTTGCCCTGGAACTTGGAGAACGTCGGCGCGAAGTACGCCTCGCGGAACGCCACTCCGGGCAGGTCCAGCGCGTTCGCCGCCGCCGCCCAGGTGTGGTCGACGCCCTCCGCCCCCAGCAGTTCGAACGGCCGGGTCGTGCCGCGCCCCTCGGAGAGGTTCGTGCCCTCGAAGAGACAGGTGCCCGAGTAGACCAGCGCGGTCTCGGGCGTCGGCATGTTGGGGCTCGGCGGCACCCAGGGCAGCCCGGTCCCGTCGAAGAAGTCCGAGCGCGACCACCCCGACATCTTCACGATCTCCAGCTCGGCCGGACGGTCCGCCAGGAACTCGCCGTTGAACAGCAGCGCCAGCTCGGTGACCGTCATGCCGTGCGCCTGCGCGATCTCCCGCCGCCCCACGAAGGTGCCGAACGCGGGATCGAGCACGGGGCCGAGCGCCGCCCGTCCCGTCACCGGGTTGGGCCGGTCCAGCACCACGAACCTCTTCCCCGCGAGGGCGGCCGCCTCCAGGCAGTCGTACAGCGTCCAGATGTACGTGTAGAAGCGGGCGCCCGCGTCCTGGATGTCGAAGACGATGGTGTCCACGCCGGACGCGGTGAAGACGTCGGCGAGCGCCTGCCCGCTCTTCAGGTAGGTGTCGTAGACCGGCAGCCCGGTCGCCGGGTCGTCGTACCGGCCCTCCGAGCCGCCCGCCTGCGCGGTGCCGCGGAAACCGTGCTCGGGGCCGAAGACGGCGGTCAGGTTCACGCGTTCGTCCGGGTGCATCACATCGACGATGTGGCGCACATCGGGCGTGATCCCGGTGGGGTTGGTGACCACGCCCACACGCTGCCCCTTCAGCAGGGCGTAGCCGTCCGCCGCGAGCCGGTCGAAGCCGGTGCGGACCCGGCCGTGTCCACCGCCGTGCCCCTTGCCGTGCGCGGGAAGGGCGGCCGCGGGTCCGGCGGACGCGGCAGTCGCCGCGAGCGCCCCCACCGCACCGCCGGCGGCCAGCAATCCACGTCTGGACAGGCTCATTCAGCTACCTCCATGATCGCGACGTCTGTCATGGTCACGCYCGCTAGCGCGCGTGACGGCCGCAGGGAACGAGCCGGACGGTGCGGCTGTGCTTCCCGGGGCGGATGACTCGCCCCCACCCCTTCCCCGACGACATACCGACCGGTTAGTCTGCCGGTGCAGTCGGCTGAGAGAGGCGGGACCGATGAGTACGGTGCAGGGCGCGGGCGTAGTGGTCACGGGAGCCGGAGGCGGCATCGGAGCCGCGCTGGCCCGCAGATTCGCCGCCGAAGGCGCACGGGTCGTCGTCAACGACCTCGACGAGAGCCGGATCAAGGCGCTCGCCGAGGAGATCGGCGGGACCGCGGTCGCCGGCGACGCCTCACGGATCGTCGAAGCCGCCCGGGACGCGCTGGACGGCACCGTGGACGTCTACTGCGCCAACGCCGGCCTCGCCTCGCCCGGTGACGTCCTCGCCGACGAGGAGGTCTGGGCCGCGGCCTGGGACGTCAACGTGATGGCCCACGTCCGCGCCGCCAAGGCGCTCGTCCCGGACTGGCTGGAGCGCGGCAGCGGCAGGTTCGTCTCCACGGCCTCCGCCGCCGGACTGCTGACGATGATCGGCGCCGCGCCGTACAGCGTCACCAAGCACGGCGTGGTCGCCTTCGCCGAGTGGCTCTCGCTCACCTACCGCCACCGCGGCGTCAAGGTCCACGCGATCTGCCCGCAGGGCGTGCGTACGGACATGCTCACCGGCGCCGGATCGGCCGGGAAGCTCGTCCTCGCGCCCACCGCGATCGAGCCCGAGGACGTGGCCGACGCCTTGTTCGACGCCATGGCCGAGGACCGCTTCCTCGTCCTGCCGCACCCCGAGGTCGCCGGGTACTACCGGGCCCGCACCGAGGACACCGACCACTGGCTCGGCAGTATGAACCGCCTCCAGCGCAAGTGGGAGGAGGCCGGCGCATGAGCGAGTCGATCTACGCGGCGAAGCCCTGGCTCCCGCTGCTCAGCGAGGCCCAGCGGGCCCCCGTCCACCCCGCCGAGACCCTGGTGCACGCCTTCCGCGACTCCGTCGGCCGGGCTCCCGGCCATCCCGCGCTCGCCTACTTCGACGGACGCCTCACCTACCGCGAGACCGACGAGCTCTCCGACTCCGTGGCCGGGCACCTCGCCGCCCGCGGCCTGGAGCGCGGCGACCGGGTCGCGATCATGCTGCAGAACTCGCCGCAGTTCGTGCTCGCGCTGCTCGGCGCCTGGAAGGCCGGGGCGACAGTCGTCCCGCTCAACCCGATGTACAAGTCCGCCGAGGTCGGTCACGTACTGAAGGACGCCGAGGTCACGGCACTGATCTGTGCGGACCGGGCCTGGGAGGCGTATCTGCGGGACACCGCCGCGGGCGCCCCGTCCGTACGGATCGCCGTCACCGCCTGCGAGCTGGACCTCCAGACTTCGAGCGACGAGCGGGTACTGGACTTCGAGCGCCTGCCCGCCGCCCACGACGCCGACGACCTGGTGGCCGTCGCCCGGCAGGGCCTCGCGGCCCCCGCCGGCCGGGAGCTCACCGCCGGCGACGTGGCGCTGATCAGCTACACCTCCGGAACCAGCGGCACCCCCAAGGGCGCCATGAACTCCCACGGCAACATCATGGTCAACGCCGAGCGCCAGCGCACCGGCCACCCCGTCGCCGAAGGCTCCGCCTACTTCGCCCTCGCGCCGCTCTTCCACATCACCGGCATGGTCTGCCAGCTGGCCGCCTGCCTCGCCAACGCGGGCACCCTGGTCCTGGCGTACCGCTTCCACCCCGGCGTCGTCCTCGACGCCTTCGCCGAGCACCGGCCCGCGTACACCGTCGGCCCGTCGACCGCCTTCATGGCGCTCGCCGCGACCCCCGGTGTCACGCCCGAGCACTTCTCCTCGTTCCAGGTGATCTCCTCCGGCGGCGCACCGCTGCCGCCCGCGCTCGTCGATAAGTTCCGGGCGGGCTTCGGCCCGTACATCCGCAACGGCTACGGCCTCACCGAGTGCACCGCACCCTGCGCCGCCGTGCCGCCCGAGCGCGAGGCGCCCGTCGACCCGGTCTCCGGCACGCTCTCGGTCGGCGTGCCCGGCCCCGACACGGTCGTGCGGATCATCGACGAGAACGGGGCCGAGGTCCCCTTCGGCGAGCAGGGCGAGATCGCGGTGCGCGGTCCCCAGGTCGTCAGCGGCTACTGGCGGCTGCCGGAGGCCACCGCCGCCGCCTTCCCGGACGGCGAGCTGCGCACCGGCGACATCGGCTTCATGGACCGCGCGGGCTGGCTCTACGTCGTCGACCGCAAGAAGGACATGATCAACGCCTCCGGGTTCAAGGTCTGGCCGCGCGAGGTCGAGGACGTCCTCTACACCCACCCCGCCGTGCGCGAGGCCGCCGTCGTCGGTGTCCCGGACGCCTACCGCGGCGAGACGGTCCGCGCCTACGTCAGTCTGCGGCCCGGCGCCTCGGTCGAACCCGGCGAATTGGGTGCGTACTGCAAGGAACGGCTGGCCGCGTACAAGTATCCGCGCGAAGTCGAGATCCTGACGGAACTTCCCAAGACCGCAAGTGGGAAGATCCTCAGGCGGGAACTGCGTTCATCCCGCTAGACGGTTCACGCACACTCACGGAAGGAAGGTGGCGGCTATGGCCAAGGCGACGGACGGGAGCGGTACCCCCGTCCCCCAGCGGCTGCTGGCCGCCGCCACCCGGCTCTTCGCCGAGCAGGGGTACGACCGCACATCGGTCCAGGAGATCGTCGAGGCGGCCGGCGTCACCAAGGGCGCGCTCTACCACTACTTCGGTTCCAAGGAGGACCTTCTCCAGGAGGTCTACGCCCGGGTCCTGCGGCTCCAGCAGGAGCGGCTCGACGCCTTCGCGGAGGCCGACGCCCCCGTCGAGCAGCGGTTGCGCGAAGCCGCTGCCGACGTCGTCGTCACCACCATCGAGAACCTTGACGACGCCTCGATCTTCTTCCGCTCCATGCACCACCTGAGCCCCGAGAAGAACAAGCAGGTACGAGTGGAGCGGCGCCGCTACCACGAGCGCTTCCGGGCCCTCGTGGAGGAGGGGCAGCGCAGCGGGGTGTTCTCCACGGCCACCCCGGCGGACCTCATCGTCGACTACCACTTCGGCTCGGTCCACCATCTGTCGACCTGGTACCGGCCGGACGGCCCGCTGTCCCAGCAGGAGGTCGCCGACCACCTCGCCGACCTGTTGCTGCGCGCCCTGCGGCCCTGATCCGGCAGGACGGCCCGCCACCGGCCGCCCGCCCCAGCAGCGCCGCCGCCGGACCGCGCGGCCGGGCCGCCCGGCCCACCAGGACCACGGTCCGGCTGCCCGATGCCCACGTACGTGATGAGCACCAGGGCCCGTCCACGGTGGCGGTCACCGGCGGCGCATCCCTCGGTTGTGCCGAATCCGGCGACGGGTCGAAGCTGGATATATGGCACATATCCAGGTTTCGACGCACGTTCCCCCTCTGTGGAACGTGGCCTACGGGCCGCACCGCCCGAGGGCCGTCCGGATCCTCGCCCGCAGCCTGCTGCGGGTGCGGGCCTTCGCCCGCGAACTGGCGCTCGCCGACCACGTGCCGTACGGCGGCTACTGACGAAGGCCCGGAAATGCCGTGGGTGGAGCGCCGGCGCTCCCGCTAGCATCCGACGATGCGGACACCGGTCGACGAAGAGTTCCACGCCCTGGGCCGGCTGCTCGGGCCCACGGACCCCGGGCGACGTCACGCGGCGCTGATCCGGCTGGCCGAGCACGTGGCCTCATGCCCTCCGGCCGACGACGAGACGATGGACGTACTCGCCGGACTGCTGCCCACGACGCTCACCGGACCGCCGGAGGCCGACCTCCTTCTGGCCGGGCTGTACGAGCGGCTCGGCCACCGCCTGACCGGCCGCCCCCGGCCGCCGTGGCGCGCGGCGGCAGGGCGACTGCCCGCACGGGTACGGATCGCGTGGCTGCGCGCCGATGTACTGCACGACCCCGGACTGCTCCGCGACGAGGCCCCGGGAGAACTCCTCTACCAGGCCGTGCGCGGGGCGGGGATCGCCGCCACGCACCGGCCGGCGTGGCTCGTGGACGAACTGGCGGGCAGCGGCGACCCGGTGCTGCGGGCCGAGGCACTGCGGCTGGCCCGGGACGGACTGCACGCCGCGCTCCTGGCCCCGGCGCAGGTCCGGGAGACGCTGACCGCTCTGCTGGGAGCGTCCGGAGCCCCGGTCGTTGCGGGCGCGCTGGACGGACTCGCCGAACCGTGGGCGGCCACGGACCCCCTGCCGCCCGGCCTCTTCGTTCCCCTGCTCTTCCCCGGCCACGGTCCCGACCCGTCCGAGGGGCCGGCGTCCGTGGTGGCCGGGGCAGCCCTCGTGGCCGCCGCGCGCCACGGCCACCGGGACCTGCTGCGACGGGCCGTCGCGGACCCCCGCCTCGCCCCGGGCCTCCGGCGGCGCGCGATGGAACTGCTCGGCGAGGCGGCGGACCGCGACGACATCGACGGCCTGACGGCCGCCGCGGCCCGCGACCCGCTGCTGCTCGGCGCCCCGGCCGTGGCCTGCCTCCGCGGCCTCCACCGCCGCGGACACTTCCCGGACGGCCCCGCCGTCCGCACCGTCATCGAACTGGCCCTGGCCGATCACTCCATCCTTCCCCGCGACGTGGCGACGATCCTCTACACCTCCCGCACGGAGATGCTCCGGGTCCTGACGGACGCACCGGCCGGCGATCCGGGCTGGCCACGACGGCTCGACCTGCTCGTCGCCCTCGCCGGCCAGGGCGCCGGGGACCTTCCGATCGGGGAAGCCGTCGCCCGCGTCCTCCCCGCGGCCCCGGACCCGGCGCCCTTCCTCGACGCGATCCGGGCCCTGCGCCACACCGACGCGGAGGAAGCCGTGATCGCCCTGCTGCCCTCGGCGCCGGCCGTGGCCCTGGACACGCTGGAGGCCATCGGCGGGGAACCGACGGTACGGGCCCTGCACGACGGCCTGGGCCTCGCCGCCGACGGGACGGCGCCCCACCTGCGCCCCGTACGCGACCGGGCCCTCGAACTGCTGTGGCAGCTGAACCGCGATCCGGCGCGGCGCGGCGAGCTCCTCGCCCGGCTCGACCCCGTCGGTCTGCCGCCGCGCATCGCGGCGGACCTCGGCGGACCGGACGCGCGCGAACTGGCCCTGCTGAGCTCCCACCTGGACCCGGAAGCACCCGTGGCGGCGCTGTGCCGGCTGGCGGCCCACGGCGACGCCGGCACCCTCCCGGTCATCGCCGACCTGCTGCTGCGCATCGTGGCCGGGCAGGCCGCGGCGAGGACTCCGGACGCGGCGGTCTCCCGGACGGCGGAGCACGGGAAGCCGGCCGGTGAGCCGGTCGTGCCGCAGGAGGTCCTGGACGCGGTGAGCGCCCTGGGCCGCCGGCTCCACGGGCGCGGCGCGATCCGGCCCGTCTGCCTGCTCGGTGCCGCGGACGCGCGGGAGGCCGGAAACGCGCTGGTCGCGACCGTGGCGCTGGACCTGCTGGACCGCCCCGGACTCTCCGACGACGAGCAGGTGGTCCTGCTCGAAGTGCTGCTCAGGGCGCCCTGGAAGGGAACCCGGGCGCGGGTGCACCGGCTGCTGCGCCACCGGGACCGGCACGTGCGCAAGCACGTCATCGCCGTGCTCGCCCACGACACCACGGGCGAGGACGCCCAGGCACTCTCGGCGACGCTGATCACCCTGACGCGGGCCCAGGACATCCAGACCGTCCGGCAGGCCCTCCTCGCCCTCGGCCATGCCCGGGCCCGGTGGGCGAGCGCCGCCATCGCCGCATGCCTCGACCATCCGAACATGAACATCCGGAAGACCGCGGCCGAGGCGCTGGTCCGGGCGGGCACACCGGTGGCGCTCCCGAAGCTTCTCGCCCGGCTCGGTCAGGACAGCAACCCCGGTCTGCGCGCCACCCTCGTCGCGGCCCTGCGCGCCATCCTCGGCGACGCCTACGCGGCCACCCTCATCGCCGCCGCCGAGCACAGCCGCGACGAGGCCGCCCGGCGCCTGCTGCTGGAGGGCCTCGACGGCGTCCTCGCCGCACGGTCGGTCCTCGCACTGGACGAGCAGGCGTCACCGGTGGCCCCTGCCCTCCTCGCTCTGGTGGCCGCCCGCCGGGTCGCACCGGCCTCCGGCACCGTGAAGGATCTGGTGCCGGCCATGGCCCGGCACCAGATCGCCGCACCGGCCGCCACGGGCCCGTCAGCGGCGTCCGGTGCCGCGGACCATGACATCGACGCCCTGGTCACCGGAGGCTGGGATCCCGAGGCCGCGCGGCGCCTCGCCGTGCGGGACGAGCCGCTCGGCCCCGCCCCGGCGAAACGGCTGCGGCCCATGGCGGGCAACTGGCTCGCGCTGGCGGGCTCCCTGCCCGAGCAGCGGGACAAGGCCCTCCGGAACAAGCTGCTGCGGTTCGGGCTGGGGCTCTGCCCCGAGCCCCGGAGCGCCGAGGAGCTCACGGCGTTCTCCCGGTCCGCCCCGCTCCTGCTGGACGCGCTGGCCGAGGCCCGTGACGTGGACCGGCACGATCTGATCGCCATACTCGAAGGCATCGCGCCCCTGCTGACGGCCACCGCGACGCCGGCCGCCGTCGCCGCGGTGCGAGCCCTGGCACCCGCACCGGCGACGCCGCACCGGTCCACGCTGACCCTGCTCCGCCGCCTCGGCGCGGTACCGGTCCGCGCCGATCTCGACCGGGCCCTCGCGGCCGCCCGGACCGGCGCCGACCCCTGGCGGGCCGAGACGGCCGTGCTCCGGGAGGCCTTCGCCGTACCGGAGCCCGACGACGCCGCACCCGTGCCCGCCGGGGCCCGGGCCTGGCGGTCCGCCCTGGCCGAAGCGGTCAGGGCACCGGACGCCCTGGCCGGGTTCCGCCGCACGGACGACGGCACGCTTTCCTCCCGGGACCGGCTGGCCGCGCTGATCGAGGCCCACCGCGGCGCCGCTCCCGGGGTCCGTCCCGCCCTCATCGACTGGATGACGTGGCTCCAGCCCGTCGACGCGCCGCCCTGGACCCTCGCGGAGAGCGCCCGCGTACCCGAGCCGCCACCGCGCCGGGTCCGCGTCGACGACCTGGACCAGCCGCGTTCGGCGGCCCTGCGCGAGCGGCTGCTCGCCATGCTGGGGTCGGCCGGGGCCGAGGGCAGGCAGACCGCCGCCGAAGCGCTGGCGCGGTGGCCCGAGCCGGAGGCCCGGCTCGCGGTCCTTCGCGCGTACCTCCGCGGCCGGGTCACCCTGCCCGCGGCAGCCGGACCCACTCGACTGCTCGGCGCCCTCGGCGAGACGGAGCTCCGGGACGACGGGATCCTGCGCGACCGGGTGGCACGGGCGGCCGCGGGGCTCGGCCCGTGGGAGCTCGAACGGCTGGTCCCGCTGCTGCTGGAGTGGTGGGAGGACGCACCGCCCGCCGTGGCCCGGGCCATCGGGGACGCGCTCCGCGCGTATCCCGCCGACGCGCTGGCCGAGGCSCTCGGCGACCGCCTCGACGCCGGGGCCTGGGGATACCTGGAGCTGCTCGCCGGACGCCCGCTCCTGCGTACCGCGGCTCTGACCCGGACCCGCGGCCGCCTGCGTACGGAAGGCCGCACCGAACTCGCCGACCGGCTGCGCCTCGTGGAAGGACGGCTGCGGGGTCCGGAGGCCGGGCAGCAGGACGCGGAGGCGCTGGCAGCGCTCCGCGACCGTGCCGCCGCCGGCCCCACCACGACGGCACACCGCCCGACCCGTCAGGAACTGCTGGACCTCGCCGGAACCGGCACCCCGGACCAGATCTGCCGCGCGCTCACCGAACTCGCAGCCGAGCACCCCGGCCCCGAACCGGACCGGGACCCGCAACTCCTGGACCTGCTCGGCGGGTTGCTCACGCACCCCAGGCCCAGGGTCCGGCTGCGCGCCCACCGGACCTCACGGACGATGCTCGGCCGGAGCGCCCATCTGCGCCACACCGCACTCCTGCTGGACGACCCCCGGCCCGACGTGGTCCGCATGGCGGTCCTGACGCTCTGCCGGGCGGGCTGGGAGCCGGCGCTCCCCGCGGTGACGGAACTGCTCGGGCACCCGCACGCCGTCGTGCGCGAGGCGGCGGCCGAGGGCCTCGTCGGGCTGGGCGGTGCGGCGGTCCCGGCGCTCCGCCACGCCACCGCCCGTGCCCGGCCCGACCGGCGCTCCCGGTACACGGAGGTACTTGACCGGATCGGGGCCGGCGGGGCCGGCGGACACTGAACTGATCCGCCGCCCCGCCCCGCCCCGGACCACTTCCTACAGGTACTTCTTGATCTCCCGCCGGGCCAGCGACCGCTGGTGCACCTCGTCCGGACCGTCGGCCAGCCGCAGCGTCCGCGCCGCCGCCCACAGTTCGGCCAGCGGGAAGTCCTGGCTGACCCCGCCCGCGCCGTGCAGCTGCACCGCCTGGTCGAGGATCGAGACGACCGCGCGCGGGGTGGCGATCTTGATGGACTGGATCTCCGTGTGCGCGCCGCGGTTGCCGACCGTGTCCATCAGCCAGGCCGTCTTCAGTACCAGCAGCCGCAACTGCTCCACCGTGACCCGGGCGTCGGCGATCCAGTTCTGCACGACGCCCTGCTGGGCGAGCGGCTTGCCGAAGGCCGTACGGGCCACCGCGCGCCGGCACATCAGCTCGATGGCGCGCTCGGCCATGCCGATCAGCCGCATGCAGTGGTGGATCCGGCCCGGACCCAGCCGCGCCTGGGCGATGGCGAAGCCGCCGCCCTCCTCACCGATCAGGTTCGCGGCGGGCACCCGCACGTTGTCGAAGACCACCTCGGCGTGACCGCCGTGGTAGTGGTCCTCGTAGCCGTACACCTTCATGGCCCGCTTCACCGTCAGGCCCGGGGTGTCGCGCGGGACCAGGATCTGCGACTGCTGGCGGCGGATGTCCTCACCGTCCGGGTCGGTCTTGCCCATCACGATGAAGATCGCGCAGTCCGGGTTCATCGCCCCGGAGATGTACCACTTGCGGCCGTTGATGACGTAGTCATCGCCATCGCGGGTGATGCGGGTCTCGATGTTGGTCGCGTCCGACGAGGCGACCTCCGGCTCCGTCATCGCGAACGCGGACCGGATCTCCCCGGCCAGCAGCGGCTCCAGCCACCGCTTCTTCTGCTCCTCGGTGCCGAACTGGGCGAGCACCTCCATGTTCCCGGTGTCCGGCGCCGCGCAGTTCAGCGCGGTCGGCGCCAACTGCGGGGAGCGGCCCAGGATCTCAGCCATCGGGGCGTACTGGAGATTGGTGAGCCCACCGCCGTACTCGGCGTCCGGCAGGAAGAGGTTCCACAGCCCCTGCTTACGGGCCTCGGCCTTGAGGTCCTCCACCACCTGAGGGGTGTCCCACGGCGACGCCAGCAGTGCGCGCTGCTCCTCCGCGGTCTGCTCGGCCGGGTAGACGTGCTCGTCCATGAAGGTGAGCAGCTTGGCGCGCAGCTCCTCGGTACGGGCGTCGAATGCGAAGTCCATGGGGTGGGTCAGCCTTCCTGGAGGGTGGTGAGGCCGTGCTCGATGAAGACGGGGACGAGGTCGCCGATGCGGTCGAAGCCGCCGCCGACCGTCTGGCCCAGGGTGTAGCGGTAGTGGATGCCCTCCAGGATCACGGCGAGCTTGAACCAGGCGAACGCCGTGTACCAGGAGATGCCGGAGGTGTCCCGGCCGGAGCGTTCGGCGTAGCGCTCGATCAGCTCGGCGGGGGAGGGGTGGCCGGCCGCCCCGCTGGTGGTGGAGACCGGGGAGTCGGGGAGATCCAGATCGGAGCTGTACATGACCAGCAGGCCGAGGTCGGTCAGCGGGTCGCCGAGCGTCGACATCTCCCAGTCCAGGACGGCCTTGATCTCGTCGTCGGCCCCGATCAGTACGTTGTCCAGGCGGAAGTCGCCGTGGACGACCGTGGGGGCGGGCGACTCGGGCAGTTGCCGGCCGAGCGCCGCGTGCAGCTCGTCGATGCCGGGGAGTTCGCGGTTGCGGGAGGCGTCCAGCTGCTTGCCCCAGCGGCGCAGCTGCCGGTCCAGGAACCCCTCGGGGCGCCCGAAGTCGCCGAGGCCGACGGCCTGCGGGTCGACGGCGTGCAGCTCCACGAGCGTGTCGACCAGACCCAGCACCGCCTTGCGGGTGCGCTCGGGGCCCAGCGGGGCGAGCTGCTCCGCGGTGCGGTACGGGGTGCCCTCGACGTACTCCATGACGTAGAACGGCGCGCCGATGACCGAGTCGTCCTCGCAGAGCAGTAGCGGTTCGGGGACCGGGACGGCCGTCGGGTGCAGCCCGCTGATCACGCGGTGCTCGCGCTTCATGTCGTGCGCGGTGGCCAGCACATGACCCAGCGGCGGCCGGCGGACGACCCATCGGCCGGTGCCGTCCGTCTCCGTGACGACATACGTCAGGTTGGAGCGGCCGCCCTCGATGAGCCGGGCTTCGAGCGGTCCGTTCACCAGCCCCGGCCGCTCGCGGTCGAGATGTCCGCGCAAGCGGTCGAGGTCGAGACCTGGCGGATGGACTGGGCTCATCGTGCGCACCTCCGGGTGAATGGATCGTCGGTGTTCATGATGCCGACCAGTCGGTATGTCGTCCAGTGAACTTCCGCAACGGAATGTGTGACTCCAGCCCGAATGGTGGGCGGACCCTGGCATTCAGTCGCATGGCTGAATAGAGTTCACGTATGAATACAGACTGGTTGATCGACGAAGTCCGGCTGACCCCGATCCTCATCGCCGACCCGCCGCTCCTCAACACCCAGGGCGTTCACCAGCCCTACACTCCGCGGCTCATCGTGGAGGTCGTCACCCGGGGCGGAGTAACCGGCATCGGGGAGACCTACGGCGACGGTAAGTACCTCGAACTGGCCGAACCCCTGGCCGCGGCACTGCCCGGACGCCCGGTCAGCGATGTGAACGGCCTCTTCGCCCTCGCCGACGAGGTGTGCGGAGATTCACGCGCGGCCGACGAGCGCGTCGACGCGGGCGGACTGCGCGGCGTCCAGACCGCCGACAAGCTGCGGCTCTCGGTGGTCTCCGGCTTCGAGGTCGCCTGTCTGGACGCCCTGGGCAAGACCCTCGGCCTGCCCGTGCACGCGCTGCTCGGCGGCAAGGTCCGCGACAGCGTCGAGTACAGCGCCTACCTCTTCTACCGCTGGGCCGGGCACCCGGACGGCGGCGAACGCGACGACTGGGGCGCGGCCGTCGACCCGGCCGGAGTCGTCGCCCAGGCCCGGCGCTTCGCCCGGGAGTACGGCTTCTCCTCCTTCAAGCTGAAGGGCGGCGTCTTCCCGCCCGACGAGGAGATCGCCGCGGTCCGCGCCCTGGCCGAGGCGTTCCCCGGGCAGCCGCTGCGTCTGGACCCCAACGGGGCCTGGTCCGTCGAGACCTCGCTGTACGTCGCCGAGCAGCTGAAGGACGTACTCGAATACCTGGAGGACCCGGCGAGCGGCACGGACCTGATGGCCGCCGTCGCGGCCGGCACCGACGTCCCGCTGGCCACGAACATGTGCGTCACCACGCTCGCCGAGGTCCCCGAGGCCTTCGCCCGCGACGCCGTCCAGGTCGTCCTCTCCGACCACCACTACTGGGGCGGACTGCACCGCACCCGTGAACTGGCCGGCATCTGCCGCGCCTTCGGTGTCGGCCTCTCCATGCACTCCAACACCCACCTCGGGATCAGCCTCGCCGCCATGACGCACGTCGCGGCCACCGTCCCCAACCTCGACTACGCCTGCGACAGCCACTACCCCTGGCAGACCGAGGACGTCATCACGACCCGCCATGTCTTCGCCGACGGCCGGCTGGCCGTCTCCGACGCCCCGGGCCTCGGCGTCGAACTCGACCGGGACCGCCTCGCCGCGCTGCACCGCCGCTGGCTCGACGACGACGGCACGATGCGCGAGCGCGACGACGCCGCCGCGATGCGCAAGGCCGAACCGGGGTGGTCGACGCCCGCGATTCCGCGCTGGTGACGGCGGGCTCCACGCCCGCCTGAGTTGCGGGCACCCCGGCGCGCCCCGAGGGTCGGATATATGAAGGCGATCAGCTACAGCAGGTACGGCGGGGCCGACGTCCTGGAGTACGGGGAGCGCCCCGACCCCAAGGTCGGCCCCGACAGCGTCCTGGTGAAGGTACGGGCGGCGGCGGTCAACCCGGTCGACCGCGTCGCCAGAGAGGGATACCTGGACGCCTCGCTGGACACGGTGTTCCCGGTGATCCCCGGCTGGGACGTGTCGGGGGTCGTCGTCCAGCCCGGCGTCGCCGTCGACGAGTTCGCCGTCGGCGACGAGGTCATCGGATACGTGCGGGAGGACTTCCTCAGCCGCGGCACCTTCGCCGAGTACGTGGCCGCGCCGGTGCGCACCCTGGCCCGCAAGCCGCTGAGCCTGAGCTTCGAGGAGGCGGCGGGCCTGCCGCTGGCCGGTCTCACCGCCTACCAGGTGCTGTACCGCTCGCTGCACATCGGCAGCGGCGACACCGTCCTCGTCCACGCGGCGGCCGGCGGCGTCGGTTCGCTGGCCGTGCAGATCGCCCGCCACACCGGATGCCGGGTCATCGGCACCGCGAGCGAACGCAACCACGACCATCTGCGGCAGCTCGGCGCGGAACCCGTGGAGTACGGGGACGGCCTCGCGGACCGGCTGCGGGCGCTGGCCCCGGACGGGATCGACGCCGCCTTCGACACCGTGGGCGGCGAGGCCCTGCGGGTGTCCGCCGAGACGCTCGCACCGGACGGGCGCCTGGCCTCCATCGTGGACAGCGAGGTCTTCTCGTACGGCGGCACGTACGCGTTCGTGCGGCCCGACGCGAAGGATCTGGCCCATCTGGCGGAGCTGGCCGAGCGGGGCATCGTCTCCGTCCATGTGGACCGGGTCTTCCCGCTGGCCGAGACCGCGGAGGCCCACCGGCTCAACGCGCAGGGCCGCACCCGCGGAAAGATCGTCGTCACCGTGGACTGGGAGAGCTGACCACCGGGCCCAGCCGCCCGGGACGGCACCCACGCGGCGAACCCCGCCGACCGGGACGGCAACGCCGCGGCGAACCCGCCGCCCGGGACGGTGCCCACGCCGCGAACCCCGCCGCTCAGAACAGCATCGCCGCGGCGAACACCGCCAGCGCGACGGTGCACGCCGCGGTCATCAGTGCCGCGCCGACCTCCAGCGGCTGCGGGCGCGAGGTGCCCATGCCCTGCACCCGCCGGTTCGCCACCCGCAGGAAACCCAGCCAGGCCAGCACGCTCAGCGACAGGGCGACGACCCCGGCCGGGGTGGCCCCGCCGTGCAGGGCCTGTTTCCCGGCCAGCAGCGCCACGACCGTGCAGGACAGCGTCGTACGCCGCCATGCGAGCCTGGTCCGCTCGGGCTGGAGCCCCGGATCGCGTTCCGCCGCGGTCACCGGCCCTCCCAGCCGAACAGGACCACCACCACCATCGCCACGGCCACCACGGCCACCGCCAGACTCAGCAGCGTCGGGAACCGCGACACCGGGAGGTCCTCCCCGCGCCGCATCGCCCGCTCGCACCGCACCCAGTGGTTGACGGCCCGCAGCGCGCACAGCACGCCCGCCGCCAGCAGCGCGAGCGCCAGACCGGCGCGGACGCCCCACGCCAGCTCGGGCAGGAACTGGTCGACCGCGAAACCGCCCCCGATCAGGGCGAGAGCCGTCCGGATCCAGGCGAGGAACGTCCGCTCGTTGGCGAGCGAGAAGCGGTAGTCAGGGGTGTCGCCCTCTTCGCGGATCCGCTGCGGTGCGCACCACAGTCGCAGACTCTGCACAAATTCGTTCACGTACGGACCTTATCTGCTGCTTTGGTGCCTCTCCTCGGTCGCTTCAGGACGATGCCCGGAACGCCTTGAGCCGCCGGTAGCTTTCCATGCCGTCCGGCACCCACGGCCCGTCGCCGAGCCGCTGCTCCAGCTCCTCGTCCGTGAGGAAGGCGTGCCAGGCGACCTCCTCCACCTGGGGCTCCACCGGCAGCACGCACCGTACCCGGTAGACGTACGACCACCAGCTGTGCCCGCCGCCCTCGTAGAGGAACTTGAACAGCGGCTCCGGGCGGGGCAGGCCCGTCACGCCCAGTTCCTCCTCGGCCTCCCGCAGCGCCGCCTCGTCGTAGGACTCACCGGCGCCCACGACCCCGCCCACGAACATGTCGTAGTGGGACGGGAAGACGAGCTTGGTGGCGGTCCTGCGGTGCACGAAGATCCTGCCCTCGGCGTCCCGGGCCTCGACGAAGACGCAGCGATGGGTCAGGCCCCGCGCGGTCGCCTCGCCGCGCGGGGCCCGGCCCACGACGACATCGTTCTCGTCGACGATGTCCAGGATCTCGTCAGAAGGGTTCATGCCCCTCATCCAACATCAGACCCTGACGGTGCTCACTGCCCCATGACGTACTTGACGGTCGGGCCCGTGGTCCAGCCGCCGTCCACGGCGAGTTCGGCGCCGGTGACGTACGAGGCGGCGTCCGAGAGCAGGAAGACGACGGCCTCCCCGATCTCGCCGGCCTCGCCGACCCGGCCCATCGGGGTGTTGGGGTAGTTGCCTTCGCCCTGCTGGATGCCGACGGAGGCCGTCATCGGCGTGTACACCATGCCGGGATGCACCGAGTTCACCCGGATCCCCGCCGTGCCCAGCTCCACCGCGCCGACCTTCGTCAGCCCGCGCACGCCCCACTTCGACGCGCCGTAGCTGGAGGTCAGGGCGAGGCCCATCAGCCCGGCCGCCGAGGAGATGTTGACGATCGAACCGCCGCCGTTCTCCTTCATCACCGGGATCACCGTCTTCATGCCGATGAAGACGGCCGTCAGGTTGATGTCGATGACCTTGCGGAAGTGCTCGACCGACTCGGTCTCCAGCGGCTGACCGGTCGAGACCCCGGCGTTGTTGACCAGGCCGTCGATCCGTCCGAACTCGGCGAGCGTGAACGCGGCGACGCGCTGCCAGTCCTCCTCCGAGGTCACGTCGTGGTGGAGGAAGCGGGCCTTCGGCCCGAGTCCGGCCGCGGTGGCCTCGCCCTCCTCGTCCAGGACGTCGGTGATCACCACGTCGGCGCCGCCGGCCACGGCGAGGCGCGCGGCCTCGGCGCCGAGGCCGCGGGCGGCGCCGGTGATGATGACGGTGCGGCCGGCGAGGCTGTTCTTGTCGCTCATGACATGTCCTTCTTGTGGTGCGGCTTGTGGTGCGGGTGGTTCACGCGCCGTGCGGCGCGGGGGCGAGCAGAAACGCGGTGGTGGTGCCGACGAGGTCGGCGAGGAAGAGCTCCTGTCCGGTCAGTGGTTCCGTGCCGTCGAGCCCTTGGCGGGCCCGGTCGGCCAGCGCCGCGCCGATCAGGGTGAGGGCCAGGTCGAGGCGCTCCAGGCGTACGGGCTGCGGCAGCGCGCCCAGGCGGTCCGCGATCCGGCCGATCAGCCGTCCGTAGGCGGTGCCGTCCAGTGCGGGGTGCGGCCGGCCGGTCCGCAGTCCGGTCTCATGGCTGAGCTGTGCGGAGATCCGCAGACAGCGACGGCCCCGGTCGTCGGCGAGCAGGCTCGCCTCCGCCGTCACCAGCGCGGTGAGCAGCTCCCGTACGCCGCAGTCCCCGGGGAGCCGGTCGAGCAGCGGTGCGACGACCCGCTCGGTACGTTCCTGCCGGCCGGCCATGACCGCGTCGAGCAGCCCGGCACGCGAGCCGAAGTGGTACTGCACCGCCGAAGGGTTGCTCTGGCCCGCCAGGGCGACGATGTCGCGCAACTGGGCGCCGTCCGTGCCCTGCGCGGCGAAGATCTCCTCGGCCGCGCGGATCAGCTTGTCCCTGGTCTGTTGTCCCGACTGTCCCGTCGTTCTCGCCATGAATCCAATGTAATGCTGGCCATTATTAATTGCCAGGCCGGTCCGGGCGACTGTGAGGAACCGGACATCACCGGGGCTGATCGGAACCGGCCCCGCCCGGAGCTGGGACAGCCCAGGAGTGGCCCCGTCCGTAACC
Source organism: Streptomyces sp. OR43 (assembly GCF_008042275.1). Classification (GTDB taxonomy): domain Bacteria; phylum Actinomycetota; class Actinomycetes; order Streptomycetales; family Streptomycetaceae; genus Streptomyces. Next base: position 421,788 of record NZ_RDBK01000008.1, read on the forward strand.
GGCACAGTCCGGGAGGGAGCAGGCTCGCCCGGAACCGAGCCCGCCCGGAACCGGCCCCGCCCGCGCCCTCAGTGCGGCTGAAGGCTCTGCGTACGGCGTCCGCCCACCGGGCCCTCCGGCATGGCCGGGTGCAGCCCCAGCAGCACGATCCCGCCCACGATCGCCGCGAGTCCCGCCGCCTGCCAGGCCAGCGCGCCCGTGTCGGTACGCACCTGGTCGCCCAGGAAGCCGATTCCGCAGGCGATCCCGGCCAGCGGCTGGGCCGCGGTCAGTGCCGGGAGGGACATCCGCAGCGGGCCCGTCTCGAACGCGCTCTGTACGAGGATCAGCCCCGTCACCCCCAGGACCAGCACGGCGTACGGCTGCCAGCCGGTGACGAGCGCCGCCCAGCCGCCGTCCGAGAGGCGCTGCCCGCTGACCCGGGTCAGGGCGTCCTGGAGTCCGTACAGCAGTCCCGCCGCCACCGCGAGCAGCGCGGGCGACACCCCCGACCGCGCGCGCTTGGCGAACGCGGTCAGCAGCAGGGCCAGGCCCACCACCACGCCGATCA
>NZ_RDBK01000008.1:422437-482303 GCF_008042275.1 Streptomyces sp. OR43
GCCTTGGGCGCGAGGGCCGGGCGCGGGAGGATGTGGGGGAGCACCACAGCGACAGCGGAGGGAACCAGCGTGAGTGAGACCAAAGCGGCCAGGACCGGCTCGGGTGAGAGTGCCGAGAACGAGGTCGTCGACCTCTGTCGTGACCTGATCCGGATCGACACCAGCAACTACGGGGATCACTCGGGACCGGGCGAGCGGCTGGCCGCCGAGTACGTCGCGGAAAAGCTCGCGGAGGTCGGACTGGAGCCGCAGATCTTCGAGTCCCACAAGGGCCGTGCCTCCACGGTGGCGCGGATCGAGGGCGAGGACCCGTCCAAGCCGGCGCTGCTGATCCACGGCCACACGGACGTCGTCCCGGCCAACGCGCACGACTGGACGCACCACCCCTTCTCGGGAGAGATCGCGGACGGCTGCGTGTGGGGCCGGGGCGCGGTCGACATGAAGGACATGGACGCGATGACCCTGGCGGTCGTGCGCGACCGGATGCGCAGCGGCCGCAAGCCCCCGCGCGACATCGTGCTCGCCTTCCTCGCGGACGAGGAGGCGGGCGGTACGTACGGGGCCCGGTATCTCGTCGACAAGCACCCGGACCTGTTCGAGGGCGTCACCGAGGCCATCGGGGAGGTCGGCGGCTTCTCCTTCACGGTCAACGAGAACCTGCGGCTCTACCTCGTCGAGACCGCGCAGAAGGGCATGCACTGGATGCGTCTGACCGTGGACGGTACGGCCGGCCACGGTTCGATGACCAACGACGACAATGCGATCACCGAGCTGTGCGAGGCGGTCGGGCGGCTGGGGCGGCACAACTGGCCGGTCCGGGTCACCAAGACCGTGCGCTCCTTCCTGGACGAGCTGTCCGACGCGCTCGGCACCCCGCTCGACCCGGAGGACATGGACGCCACGCTCGCCAAGCTGGGCGGCATCGCCAAGATGGTCGGCGCGACCCTGCGCAACTCCGCGGCCCCCACGATGCTCGGCGCCGGCTACAAGGTGAACGTGATCCCGGGACAGGCGACCGCCCACGTCGACGGCCGTTTCCTGCCGGGGTACGAGCAGGAGTTCCTGGCCGACCTGGACCGGATCCTCGGCCCGCGCGTCAAGCGCGAGGACGTGCACGGCGACAAGGCGCTGGAGACCGACTTCGACGGCTCGCTCGTGGACGCGATGCAGATCGCGCTCAAGGCCGAGGACCCGATCGCGCGGGCGGTGCCGTACATGCTCTCCGGCGGTACGGACGCCAAGTCCTTCGGCGACCTGGGTATCCGGTGCTTCGGATTCGCTCCGCTGAAGCTCCCGCCGGAGCTCGACTTCGCCGGCATGTTCCACGGTGTGGACGAGCGCGTACCGGTCGAGGGCCTGAAGTTCGGCGCCCGGGTGCTCGACCGTTTCATCGACAACAGCTGAAAAGTCGATACGCGTCGCCATAATCGCCAGCTTGTACGCACCTAACCGGAACGAGTGAAAGGCGCGGATCACTCGTAGCCCGATTACTTCTTCCTCGTTACAGGTGATGCGGTCCGCGGCTGGGACCGCATTTGCCAACTAGGAGGAATAATGATCAAGAAGATCGTCGCCGCTGCGGCTGTCACCGGTGGTCTGGTTCTCGCGGGTGCCGGCATGGCCGTCGCCGACTCGGGCGCCCAGGGTGCCGCCATCGGCAGCCCCGGCGTGCTCTCGGGCAACGTCGTCCAGGTTCCCGTCCACGTTCCCGTGAACGTGTGCGGCAACACGATCTCCGTGATCGGGCTGCTGAACCCGGCCTTCGGCAACACCTGCGTCAACGCCTGACGTTGTGCGTCAACCCGTAAGGGTTTGAGCCCGCTCGGCCCCGGAGCGCACGCCATGTGCTCCGGGGCCGTCGGGTCCTTTGCCCCCGCACGGTCAAGTCCGGGGGTATTCCGGAAGGTAGAAGGCAGGAAACAACCTATGCGACAGGTCACGCGTAAAGGCCTGATCACCATGGCGGCTGCGGGCGGCGTTCTCGCGCTCAGTGGCGGTTACGCGCACGCCGACGCGGGAGCGGCCGGCGGCGCATCGAATTCCCCGGGGGTGCTTTCAGGGAATTCGGTACAGATCCCGGTCGAGGTTCCGGTCAACGTCTGCGGCAACTCCGTGAACGTCGTGGGGCTGCTCAACCCGGCGGCGGGCAACGCCTGCGCGAACACCTCGGACGGTGCGGCCGCAGGCCGTCACGGTTCGACCGCCGGGAGCTCGGGCAGCCACGCCTCCGACCACGGCCGGGCGTCCGGCGACCGCGGTCAGGGGGTGCGGGCGGGCACCGGGAAGCACCGGGCCGCCGGCAGCGACAACGGGGGAGGGGCCACCGCCGAGGGGACCGCGAAGGGCTCGCCCGGTCTGCTCTCGGGGAACCAGATCCAGGTACCCATCGACATCCCCGTGAACGCCTGCGGGAACAGCGTCACCATCGGTGGCCTGCTCAACCCCGCCCTCGGCAACACGTGCGAGAACGACAGCACACCCCCGGTCGTCCCGGAGACTCCCGTCACCCATGTGACACCGCCGACGCCCGGACCGCGCACCATCCCGAACGCGCCCGAACCGCAGACCCTGCCGGCGAGCACGCCGCAGCTCGCGCACACCGGAGCGGGCGGGCTCGACCTGCTCGTCCCGGCGGGCGCCGGTCTGCTGCTGGCCGGGGCGGGCACGGTGCTGTACCGCCGCGCCAGGGCCGCCGCCTGACGGCAGCGGTCGGCACGGCGAAGGGAAGGGGCCCCGCGGCGACGCGGGGCCCCTTCCGTCTCACCAGGTGGCCCGCAACTGGCGGATGATCCGCCGCCGCAGCCGCACCCGGCGACTGCCGTCCAGGCGCAGCGTCAGCCGGTCCAACTCCCAGTGCCCGTACTCGGCATGGTCGGTCAACAGGCGGGCCGTCTCCTTCCGGGACACCCCGCGCGGCACGTACACATCGACAAATTCGTATTCCGGCATCGCATCTATTGTGCGGGCAGAGCCCGTGTACGGATAGCGTCTGCCCTATGTCTGATGCTGCGCAGCCCACCGCTGCCGAGGTACGCGCCGCCGCCGATGCGGTCAAAGCCGCGATCGACCACCACCTCGCGGCGGTCGAGCGCCGGTCCGGGGACGACGACCCCGCTGTCTACGACGCGTTCAACGCACTGGCCGCTGCGGCCGAGGTCTACGACGAACTCCTCTACGACCGCCATGACGAGGTCACGCCCTTCGAGATTCCGGGGGTGGAGGACTCCCTGCCGCCGTACAGCGGCCCGGAGGAGCCGAACGCCGTCAGCGTGCTGATCCGCCGCGACTACGCGGTGGTGGAGCCGCAGCGGCTGCTCGCGCAGGCACAGCGTCTCGCCGACGTGGACCCCGAGGACCGCGGCAGCGGAAGCGCGGCCGTGGTCGGCAGCAGTGTCCACGCGGCGCTGGGGGTGCTCTTCGGGGAGTACGAGGCGGACGAGATCGCCTCCCGGCACACGGAGTTCGGTCTGGAGGAGGGCGACTCCACGCTCTGGGTCGCGGCCGCGGACGAGTTGCCGGAGCCGGGGGAGTGGCTCGGCGCCCCGTTCGACGACGCGGACCCGGAGCTGGTGGTCTGCCGCTTCGACGTCAGCGCGGTCTTCGACGAGGACGATCTGGACGAGGAGCTGGACGGCCTGACGAGGGACAGGACCTGATTCCTGCCCACAGGACCTGATCTCTCCCCGCAGACCGACCCCGGCGCAGCGGTGCAGCACGCCATCGCGGAGGGCGTCGTCCTGGTCTTCCAGGACGGCCCGGAGGACGAGGACGCCGACGGGGACGCGGACGAGGAGAGCGAGGCAACGGACGCGGGCGACGGGGGCGCCGAACCGGCGGCGGAGCGGGAGCCGGTCCAGGTCCTTCTCGGCCTTGCGCTTCTCGATCCGCTCGCGCAGTTCGCGCTGGGCGGCCAGCTCCGCCTCGGCCTCGGTGGGTGCCGGGGCGGCGGTCGCGTCCCCCTCGCTGCTGAGGTCCGCGGCGGCGTCCTCCTGGGGCGCGGACCCGTCGGGCTCCTCCCCGGGTCCGTCGGCCGTCGCCTCGTCGGCACCGTCGTGGCCGGCCTCCGCCTGCTCGGCGGGTGCGGGCGCGGTGGCGGGCTCGTCCGCGACGACGTCGTCGTCGGTGGCCGAGGGGCCGGGGGATTCCCCCCGGGGAAGCGCAGTCACAGCGTGCTCCAGTCCTGGTCGGGATAGCGGTGCACGGGCGCCGACACATCGTCGAGCGCCTGGCAGATCTCGTCAGGAAGACTAAGCGTCTCCACTGACAATGCCTCCGTGAGCTGCTGCGCGTTGCGCGCGCCGATGATCGGGGCCACCACTCCCGGCCGGTCCCGTACCCAGGCCAGGGCCACCTGGAGCGCCGTGGTGGCCAGCCCGTCGGCCGCCGTCGCCACCGCGTGCACGATGCGGCTCGCCGGGTCGTCGAGATACGGCTCGACGAAGGGGGCCAGCAGTTCGGAGGCGCCGCGGGAGTCCGCCGGGGTCCCCGTGCGGTACTTGCCGGTGAGCACGCCCCGGCCCAGCGGGGACGACGGCAGCAGCCCCACGCCCAGGTCGAGCGCGGCCGGCAGCACCTCGCGCTCCACGCCCCGCTGCAGCAGCGAGTACTCCATCTGCGTACTGGCCAGCCGGGTCCGCACCCCGGGCGAGGCGAGCTGCCAGGTCGCGGCCTTCGCCAGCTGCCAGCCACAGAAGTTGGACACGCCCGCATACCGGGCCCGCCCGCTGGAGACCGCGATGTCCAGCGCCTGGAGCGTCTCGTCCAGCGGGGTCATGGGGTCGAAGGCGTGGACCTGCCACAGATCCACGTAGTCCGTACCCAGCCGGGCCAGCGAGGCGTCCAGGGCGGCCAGCAGATGCCCGCGCGAGCCGTTGAACCTGCGGTACGGATCGGCCACGCTGCCGGCCTTCGTCGCGATGACCAGATCCTGCCGCGGCACCAGACCGGCGACCAGCTGCCCGAGCAGGTACTCCGCCTCCCCGCCGCCGTACACGTCCGCCGTGTCGACCAGGGTGCCGCCCACCTCCCAGAACGCCTTCAGCTGCTCGGCAGCGTCGTGCTCGTCGGTGTCCCGGCCCCAGGTGAGGGTGCCGAGCCCGATCCGGGACACTCGAAGGCCGGTGCGGCCGAGATGCCTCTGCTCCATGGGCGCTGAGGTTACTGGCCACAGCCGCGCACAGGGCAGGGCTGTGGACAACCGGGGCCCGGGTGGCCCCTGCCGTATCGCCTTCCCGCGCGCTAGAGTCCGGAGCACAGGGACGTTACTGATCAGTAAGGGGAGCGGCTATGCGGCTCGGCATCAATCTCGGTTACTGGGGCGCGGGAATGGACGGCGACAACCTCGCCGTCGCGCAGGAGGCCGACCGGCTCGGCTACGACGTCTGCTGGGCGGCCGAGGCGTACGGCTCCGACGCGCCGACCGTGCTGTCCTGGGTCGCCGCGCAGACGGAGTCCATCGACGTCGGCTCCGCGATCATGCAGATCCCGGCCCGCCAGCCCGCCATGACCGCCATGACCGCGGCCACGCTCGACTCGCTCTCCGGCGGCCGCTTCCGCCTCGGCCTCGGGGTGTCGGGGCCGCAGGTCTCGGAGGGCTGGTACGGCGTCAAGTTCGACAAGCCGCTCGCCCGCACCCGGGAGTACGTCGAGATCGTCCGCAAGGCGATGGCCCGTGAGCGGCTCTCGTACGAGGGGCAGCACTGGACGCTCCCGCTGCCCGGCGGCCCCGGCAAGCCGATCAAGCTGACCGTGCACCCCGAGCGCGAGCACATCCCGCTCTACATCGCGGCGATCGGGCCGAAGAACCTGGAACAGACCGGCGAGATCGCCGACGGCGCCCTGCTGATCTTCCCGTCCGCGGACCATCTGGAAGACACCGCGATGCGGTACCTGAGGGCCGGGCGCGAGAAGGCCGGCAAGACCATGGACGGCTTCGACGTCTGCCCGACACTGCCGCTGGCCGTGGGCGACGACGTCAAGGGCCTCGCCGACATGTTCCGGCCGTACACCGCGCTGTACGTCGGCGGTATGGGCAGCCCCAAGCAGAACTTCTACAACCAGCTCGCCCAGCGCATGGGGTACGAGAAGGAGGCCGCCGAGATCCAGGAGAAGTACCTGTCCGGTGACAAGGCCGGTGCCGCCGCCGCCGTGCCCCACCAGCTGATCGACCAGACCACGCTGCTGGGGTCGGTGGAGCGGATCGCCGACCGGATGCAGGCCTACGCGGCGGCCGGTGTCACGACCCTGACCCTGGCCCCGGCGGGCTTCACGCTCGACGAGCGGCTCGCCGCGCTGCGGGCCGGCACGGACGCGCTGGAGCGCTCCGGGCTCGCGTAGTCCCTCCCGGCGCCGGGCAGCACTACGGCCGTGGTGGGGGCTCGGGGTCCTCCCCGCCACGGCCGTCACCGGGAACAACGCGGGCGGGACGGTTGGGTTACGGGGTCATGCGGAAACGGTTCGCCAGCGGTGGGCCGCGACGGGGACGGTCCCCCGTCCGGCCCAGTGCGGGAGCGCTCCTGTTGCCCGTCGGAGCCAGGCGCACTTGACTGGCGCTCGGCAGACGCCGGCACGGAGGTGGCAGTGATGCTCTCGGCAAAGAACCTGTTCCAGGAGATGCTCGACGACGACGACGCGTTCCGGCTGTTCTGCTCGATCGCCGCCAGCGGGGAGTCCCAGGGCGGCTGGGAGAACGGCCGCATCGCCGCGCTCGTGCCCGCGAGCCAGCGCGCGCTCGCCCCGAAGATCGCCCGCCACGGCGCCGACGAGGACAAGCACGGGCGGATCTTCAACGCCCTGCTGAGGAAGCGCGGTCTGACCGCAGTCCCGGTCCCGCACGAGACCGACTACACGATGCTGCTGGAGAAGCACGGCATCGGACTCGCCCACGAGCAGCTGGGGCGCGAGGAACCGCTCACCGAGCGCGACATCATCACCTACCTCGCCCACAGCCGGGTCACCGAACAGCGCGCCTCCGAGCAGATGCGGCTGCTGCGCAAGCACTTCGCCGACCACCCCGACCTGGGCCGGGCGGTCCGGATGATCTCCAACGACGAGGACAACCACCTCGCGTACTGCCACGAGGAACTCCTGCGCTTCGCCGCGGCCGGGCACGGCCGGACGATCCAGCACATCCTGCGCGAGTGCGCCCTCGCCGAGATCCGCGTCTACCGCGACGTCAGCCTGGCCGTGATGGACCACATGGGCCGCGTCCTCGGCTGGTCCCGGGCGAAGGCCGCGGTGCTGGCGGCCGGGATCCACGCCGTCCACGCGTACGAACGGGTCCTCGGCTGGCGGCGCATGGTCAGCCTGACACCCCCCGAGCGGCGGGACGCGCTGGGCGGGCCGGCCGTACCGGCACCCGAGTTCGCCTGAGCGGGGCCGGCCCGGCCGGCCACGGTGTCAGAGCCAGCCGCGGCGCTTGAACTGGCGGTACAGGCCGAGGACCGCGCCCGCCATCAGCAGGACGACCACCGGGTACGCCCAGACCCACCCCAGCTCGGGCATGTGCTCGAAGTTCATGCCGTAGATCCCCGCGACCATGGTCGGCACGGCCGCCATCGCCGCCCAGGCCGAGATCTTGCGCATGTCGTCGTTCTGCCGCACGCCCATCTGCGCGAGATGCGCCGACAGGATGTCCGAGAGCAGCCGGTCCAGCCCCTCCACCTGCTCGTTGGCGCGCGTCAGATGGTCCTGGACGTCCCGGAAGAACGGCTGCGAGTGCTCGTGGACGAACGGCACGCCGGCGCTCGCCAGCCGGGCCATCGGCACCGCCAGCGGGACCGTCGCCCGGCGGAACTCCAGCACCTGGCGCTTGAAGGTGTAGATGCGGGCCGCGGTGTTCTTGGAATCGCCCGTTCCGCTCGGGGCGAAGACCTGCGTCTCCAGCTCCTCCAGGTCGACCTGGAGCTCACCCGCGACATCGATGTAGTGGTCCACGACCGCGTCGCTGATCGCGTACAGGACAGCCGTCGGCCCGTGCTTGAGCACATCGACCTCGGCCTCCAGCCGGCGCCGGACCGCTGCCAGGGGCGCCCCCTCGCCGTGCCGGACCGTCACCACGAACGAATCGCCTATGAACACCATCAGTTCGTCCGCGCTGACCGTGTCGCTCTCGTGCTCGTACACGATCGGTTTGATCACCGCGAACAGCGAGTCGTCGTACACCTCCAGCTTCGGCCGCTGGTGCGCGGACAGTGCGTCCTCGACCGCCAGGGGGTGCAGCCCGAACTCGCTGCTGACCAGGTCGAACTCCTTCTCCGTCGGCTCGTGCAGGCCGAGCCACAGGAAGGCGTCGCCGCCGGCCCGCGCCTCGGCGAGGGCGTCGGAGAAGTCGGCGGGCCCGTCGGTGCGGCGTCCGTCCCGGTAGATGGCACAGTCCACGATCACGCGCGCATTCTTCCCTGCTCCGGCCCCGCGCGCACCTTTGCGTACGCTGGCCGTATGCCGACCCTGATCCTCGTACGCCACGGACGCTCCACCGCCAACACGTCCGGAGTGCTCGCCGGCCGCACCCCCGGTGTCGCACTCGACGAGCGCGGCACCGAGCAGGCCGCCGCGCTCCCCGGACGGCTGGCCGCCCTGCCGCTCGCCGCCGTCGTCAGCAGCCCCCTGCAGCGCTGCCGGGAGACACTCCGGCCGCTGCTCGCCGCCCGGCCGGAGCTGACGCTCCACACCGAGGAGCGGATCAGCGAGTGCGACTACGGGGACTGGTCCGGGCGCAAGCTCGCCGAGCTCACCGACGAGCCGCTGATGAAGGTCGTCCAGCAGCACCCGTCCGCCGCGGCGTTCCCCGGCGGCGAGTCGATGCGGGCGATGCAGGCACGCGCCGTCGACGCGGTACGCGACTGGAACGCGAGGATCGAGGAGGAGCACGGCGAGAACGCCGTCTACGTCATGTGCTCCCACGGCGACATCATCAAGTCCCTCGTCGCCGACGCCCTCGGCATGCATCTGGACCTCTTCCAGCGCGTCCAGGCCGACCCGTGCTCCGTCACCGCGATCCGCTACACCAGGCTCCGCCCGTTCCTGCTGCGCCTCGGTGACACCGGCGAGCTGGCCTCCCTGGCACCCCGCGAACCGGCTCCCGACGCGAGCGCCGGGACGGGCGGCGACGAGGAGGACGCGGCGGTCGGGGGCGGCGCTGGGGCACCGTGATCGCTCCGCGCAGTAGGGTGGACGCGCCGTAGGCGCCTTTCCGGGGGAACTCTCCCGGCCCGGCCCGGCCGACCCCTCATATGCCGTCAATTTTCAAGGGAGACAGGACGTGTCCCGTCAGGTGTTCCTCTACGACCCCCCGGACCGTTTCGTGGCCGGCACGGTCGGGCTGCCTGGACGTCGTACGTTCTTCCTGCAGGCATCCTCAGGCGGACGTGTCACCAGCGTTGCCCTGGAGAAGACCCAAGTCGCCGCGCTCGCCGAGCGGGTCGACGAACTGCTCGACGAAGTGGTGCGGCGCACCGGCGGGAACTCGCCGGTGCCGGCCGTGGCCCCGATGGACGTCACCGACACCGCCCCGCTCGACGTCCCCGTCGAGGAGGAGTTCCGGGTCGGCACCATGGCGCTCGCCTGGGACGGCGAGGAACAGCGCATGATCGTCGAGGCGCAGGCCCTGGTCGAACTGGACGCGGACTCCGTCGAGGACCTCGCGGAGGCCGAGGAGCGGCTGCTCCAGGACGAGGAGAACGGCCCGCCGATGCTCCGGGTCCGGCTCAGCGGCGCCCAGGCCAGGGCCTTCGCCAAACGCGCCCTGGACGTCGTGAACGCCGGCCGCCCCCCGTGCCCGCTCTGCAGCCTGCCGCTCGATCCGGAAGGACACGTATGCCCGCGCCAGAACGGATACCGTCGCGGCGCCTGAGCGACGACGAGCTGATCACCCTGCTCGGCAAGGGACAGCTCACGGTCCTCGGACAGGTCCGCGGGGCCTCCAACGCGGTGCTCTACTGCTCGGTCGCGTACGAGGGCGAGCAGGCGCACTGCGTCTACAAGCCGGTCGCGGGCGAGCAGCCCCTGTGGGACTTCCCCGACGGCACCCTCGCCCAGCGCGAGGTGGCCGCCTACGAGGTGTCCGAGGTGACGGGGTGGGGCCTGGTGCCCCCGACCGTGCTGCGGGACGGGCCGTACGGCCAGGGCATGTGCCAGCTCTGGATCGAGGCGGCGCCCCAGGACGAGGACGCCCCCGGCCTCCTCGCGCTCGTCGAGGACGAGGAGCCGGGTGAGGGCTGGAAGCCCGTGGTCCTCGCCGAGGTGGGGGAGGGGAGGACGGCGCTGCTGGTCCACGCGGACGATCCCCGGCTGCGCCGGCTCGCGGTGCTCGACGCCGTGATCAACAACGGTGACCGCAAGGGCGGTCACCTGCTGCCCGGGCCCGACGGCCGGCTGTACGGCATCGATCACGGTGTGACCTTCAACGCGGACGACAAACTGCGCACGCTGCTGTGGGGCTGGGCGGGCGAGCCGCTGCCTGCGGAGGCCGTCGGGGTGCTGGACCGGCTGGCCGCGGAACTGGAGCCGGGGGCGGCGCTGCTCACCCGGCTGGGGGAACTGATCACCGCCGCGGAGATCGAGGCCCTGAGGGCCCGTGTGGAGGCGTTGCGGGGTACGGGTCTGCACCGCGAGCCGAGCGGCGAGTGGCCCGCCATCCCGTGGCCACCGGTGTGATCAGGCCGCGGTGACCGCCGCGGGCCCCGGGGAACCGCCGGGGCATGCACCTTCCGGGCCGGGGCGCAAGAGTGCCTCTTCGGTCAGGATGCCCCCTCCGGTTCGTATCCGGAAGCCGCGTCCGGTTACGCTCGTGGCATGCATGCCTGGCCCGCTTCTGAGGTCCCCGCCCTGCCTGGCAAGGGCCGCGACCTTCGGATCCACGACACCGCGACCGGCGGACGGATCACCCTTGACCCCGGTCCCGTCGCCCGCATCTATGTCTGCGGCATCACGCCGTACGACGCGACCCACATGGGTCATGCGGCGACCTACAACGCGTTCGACCTCGTTCAGCGCGTGTGGCTCGACACCAAGCGGCAGGTTCACTATGTCCAGAACGTGACCGACGTGGACGACCCGTTGCTGGAGCGGGCCGTGCGCGACGGGCAGGACTGGACCGAGCTCGCCGAGCGCGAGACGGCCCTGTTCCGTGAGGACATGACTGCCCTGCGCATGCTCCCGCCGCAGCACTACATCGGAGCCGTCGAGGCGATACCCGGCATCGTGCCGCTCGTCGAACGGCTCCGGGACGCGGGCGCCGCCTACGAACTCGACGGCGATGTGTACTTCTCCGTCGACACCGACCCGCACTTCGGCGAGGTCTCGGGCCTCGACGCCGAAGCGATGCGGCTGCTCTCCGCCGAACGCGGAGGCGACCCGGACCGCCCGGGCAAGAAGAACCCGCTCGACCCGATGCTCTGGATGGCCGCCCGCGAGGGCGAGCCGAGCTGGGACGGTGCCTCGCTCGGCGCCGGCCGGCCCGGCTGGCACATCGAGTGCGTGGCCATCGCCCTCGACCACCTCGGCATGGGCTTCGACATCCAGGGAGGCGGCTCCGACCTCGCCTTCCCGCACCATGAGATGGGCGCCTCGCACGCCCAGGTGCTGACCGGCGAGCACCCGTTCGCCCAGGCCTACGTGCACGCCGGCATGGTCGGCCTGGACGGCGAGAAGATGTCCAAGTCCCGGGGCAACCTGGTGTTCGTCTCGGTGCTGCGCCGCGACGGCGTGGACCCGGCGGCGATCCGCCTCGCGCTGCTCTCGCACCACTACCGCTCCGACTGGGAGTGGACCGATCAGGTGCTCGCCGACGCGGTGGAGCGGCTCGCCCGGTGGCGCGCCGCCGTCTCCCGGCCGGACGGGCTGTCCGCCGACGCCCTGGTGGAGGAGGTCCGCGCGGCCCTCGCCGACGACCTGGACGCCCCGGCGGCCCTGGCCGCCGTGGACCGCTGGGCCGAGCGGCAGACCGCCGAGGGCGGGACGGACGAGGGAGCGCCGGGACTCGTCTCGCGCACCGTCGACGCCCTGCTCGGTGTCGCGCTGTAACCGCCCGCTGTATTACGTCCCTTCACCGGCCCCGAACTTCTTGATGAAGTTCGGGGCCGGTTCCGTTTTGTCCATGGTCAAATGCTCGATGCTGCGCTAAAAGCGCTCTATGCAATCATCAACGCGCATCAGAGGGGCAGTAGTTGCAGCACTGCTGGGGCTGCTCGCCGCGGTCTCGGGACCGGGCAGCGCACAGGCGGCGGACCCGGCCGAACCCGCCGGCACGACGGTCGGCGATCTCACCGGCTTCACCGCCGACGGGCCGGTGTACCGGCTGACCGCGGGGGCCTCGAAGGCCCGCGTCAGCTTCGTGTCCGAGGAGATCTTCCGGATCGAACTCGCCCCGGACGGAACGTTCGAGGACCCCGCGGGCGATGCCATCGTCCTGCCGCAGGGCACACCGCCCCGCACCCGGTGGAAGGAGCGCGGCGACCGCTACGACCTCTCCACGGGCGATGTCACCCTGCGTGTCTACAAGTCGCCCCTGCGGTTCGCGCTGTACCGGGCCGACGGCAGCCAGGTCTGGTCCGAGGCGAAGGGGCTGAGCTGGGACGCCGAGAAGACCACCCAGACCCTGGCCCGCGGCGCCGACGAGCAGTTCTACGGTGCCGGCATGCAGAACGGCCGGGGCAACACCTCGCACCGGGACAAGACCGTCGAGGTCGGCGTCGACTACGACTGGGACGACGGCGGGCACCCCAACTCGGTGCCGTTCTACCTCTCGTCGGCCGGCTACGGCGTCTTCCGCAACACCTTCTCGCCGGGCACCTACGCCTTCACCGACCCGGTGACCACCACCGAGCAGGAACGGCGCTTCGACGCCTACTACTTCGCGGGTGACAGCGCCAAGGACGTCATCGGCCAGTACACGAAGCTGACCGGCAAGCCCTTCCTGCCTCCGGTGTACGGGCTGGAGATCGGCGACGCCGACTGCTACCTGCACAACGCCAACCGCGGTGAGCGCCACACCCTGGACGCCCTGAAGGTCGCCGACGGCTACGTCGAGAACGACATGCCGAACGGCTGGATGCTCGTCAACGACGGCTACGGCTGCGGTCACGAGGACCTGGCCGAGACCGCCAAGGGCCTCCAGGACCGCGACATGCAGCTCGGCCTGTGGACCCAGGACGGCATCGAGAAGATCGCCGAGCAGGTCAAGGCCGGCCAGCGCGTCGCCAAGCTCGACGTCGCCTGGATCGGCGAGGGCTACAAGTTCGCCCTCGACGGCTGCAAGGACGCCTACAAGGGCATCGAGGACAACAGCGACGCCCGCGGCTTCACGTACGCACCCGAGAGCTGGTCGGGCGCACAGCGCTGCGGTGTCCAGTGGTCCGGCGACCAGTACGGCACCTGGGACTACATCCGCTGGCAGATCCCGACCTACGCGGGCGCCACGATGTCGGGCCTCGCCTACACCACGGGCGACGTCGACGGCATCTTCGGCGGCAGCGCGAAGACGTACACCCGCGACCTCCAGTGGAAGATGTTCCTGGGCACCACGATGACCATGGACGGCTGGGCGGCCAGCGACAAGCAGCCCTTCCGCTACGGGGAGCCGTACACCTCCGTCAACCGCGACTACCTCAAGCTCAAGGAGTCGCTGCTGCCCTACCAGTACTCGTACGCCCACGAGGCCACGAAGACCGGTGTCGGCATGGTCCGCCCGCTGGTGCTGGAGTACCCGGACGACCCGAAGGCCGCGACGGACGCCGCCAAGTACGAGTTCATGTCCGGCGAGGACTTCCTCGTGGCCCCGGTGTACCAGGACAGCACCGAGCGCGACGGCATCTACCTGCCGAAGGGCACCTGGACCGACTACTGGAGCGGGCGGACGTACGAGGGGCCGGTCACGGTCGACGACTACAGCGCCCCGCTCGACACCCTGCCGCTCTTCGTCAGGGCCGGCGCCGCCGTGCCGATGTGGCCGGGCATCCGCTCGTACAAGGACCGCACCGCCACCTCCCCGCTCGCCTGGGACATCTACCCGCAGGGCCGTTCCTCCTTCACGCTGTACGAGGACGACGGCGTGACCCGCCGGCACCGCGACGGCGCGTACGCCACCCAGACGGCCGAGGTCTCGGCGCCGGTCAAGGGCGCGGGCGACGTCACCGTGAACATCGGTGAGAGCAAGGGGAAGTTCGAGGGCAAGCAGAGCAGCCGCCCGTACGAGTTCAGCGTGCACACGGGCTCCGCGCCGAGCGCCGTGAAGCTCGCCGGCAAGCTGCCCCGGCTGGACTCGGCCGCCGCCTACGCCTCGGCGAAGCAGGGCTGGTGGTACGACCGCGACGACCGAGGCGGCGTGGTGAAGATCAAGACCGTCCCGCTGTCCACGGGCAGGAAGTTCTCCGTGAAGCTGGAGAACACCAGTGCGGTCGGCGGGCGCGACGCCGCCGCGGCCGCCACCCTCTCCGCACCGCGGGGGCAGGAGACCGGCGCCGGTGCCGCGAGCACCGTGGCCGTCGACGTCACCGCCGGCTCGGCCGACGTCACGGACGCCGTGGTCTCGCTCGACGTCCCCGAGGGCTGGCAGACCACGCCGGCCGCGGCCGTGGACCGGATTCCGGCGGGCACCACCCGGCGCGTCGAGGTGAAGGTCACCCCGGCGAAGGGCGCCGAGGCGGGAGAGGCCCGGATCACCGCGCTCACGCGCTACCGGTCGGCGGGCGAGTCCCGCACGGCCGTCCAGCGCTTCGCCACCGCCGTGATGCCCGCGCCGCCCACCGGCGAGGTGTGGGCGAGCGACCTCGCGTGGCTGACCTCCGCCAACGGGTACGGACCGGCGGAGCGCGACCGCAGCAACGGCGAGTCGGGCGCGGCCGACGGACACCCGCTGACCCTGGCCGGGAAGGTGTACGAGAAGGGGATCGGCACCCACGCCGACTCGGACATCGAGGTCTATCTCGGCGGACGGTGCTCGCAGTTCACCGCCGACGCCGGGATCGACGACGAGATCAACGGCTACGGCGAAGTGGCGTTCTCCGTCGAGGCGGACGGCAAGGTGCTGTGGACCTCGCCGAAGGTGACCGGGGCGTCGGCGACGGTGCCGGTCGACGTGCCGCTCGACGGCGCGCGGCATGTGCGGCTGAAGGTCACGGACACCAACGGGTCCAAGACCGGCGACCACGGGGACTGGGGCGCGGCGCGCTTCGTCTGTTCCTGAATGCCGGCAGCGAAGCGGGGGAGCCGGGCGGGTACGCACCCGTCCGGCTCCACCCTGCCCGGATCAGTCCTCCGAGGAGTCGTCCGGCGAGTCGTCCGACGAGTCCTCCGCCGGTCCGCCGGCTGCGGAACCGCCGGCCGGCGGGGCGCCCTTTCCGGGTCCGGTCTCCGGCCTGGGCGGCTTCGGCGGCCTGGTCCGGCCGCTCGACGGATCCCGCAGATACGAGCCGTCACCGCCCTCCGTGGCGTGCCCGCCGGGGGCCTGGCCGGGGCCGGGGTCCCGGCGCCGCAGATAGCGCTCGAACTCCCGGGCGATGGCCTCACCGCTCGCCTCGGGCAGCTCCGCGGTGTCCCGGGCCTCCTCCAGCGTCTGCACGTACTCCGCCACCTCGCTGTCCTCGGAGGCCAGTTGATCGACCCCGAGCTGCCAGGCACGTGCGTCCTCGGGCAGTTCACCCAGCGGGATGCGCAGCCCGATGAGATCCTCCAGGCGGTTCAGCAGTGCCAGGGTGGCCTTCGGGTTGGGCGGCTGCGAGACGTAGTGCGGTACCGCCGCCCACAGACTCACCGCCGGCACACCCGCGTGCGTGCACGCCTCCTGGAGGATCCCGACGATGCCGGTCGGCCCCTCGTACTTGGTCTCCTCCAGGTCCATGGTCCGCGCCAGATCCGGGTCGGACGTGACTCCGCTGACCGGCACCGGCCGCGTGTGCGGGGTGTCGCCGAGCAGCGCACCGAGCACCACCACCATCTCGACGCCCAGTTCATGGGCGAATCCGAGGATCTCGTTGCAGAACGAGCGCCAGCGCATCGACGGCTCGATGCCCCGGACCAGGACGAGATCGCGGGGCTTGTCGCCGCCGATACGGACCACGGAGAGCCGGGTGGTCGGCCAGGTGATCTTGCGTACCCCGCCGTCCAGGAAGACGGTCGGGCGGTTGACCTGGAAGTCGTAGTAGTCCTCCGCGTCCAGCGCCGCGAACACCTCGCCCTTCCACTCCCGGTCCAGATGCGCGACCGCCGTGGAGGCGGCGTCACCTGCGTCGTTCCATCCCTCGAACGCGGCCACCATGACCGGGTCGATCAGCTCGGGAACCCCCTCGAGCTCGATCACCCAGGCCTCCTTCCGAAGTTCCCTTGCGTACGGAACAACCTTACGGCTTCCGGCCACTCCCGCCGCAGCCCTTGCGCACGCCGGGGCGAACCCGGCAGGCCGGGGACGCCTCATCGGCCGCAGCGAGGCATCGGTCCCGCTATACATCCGAGCTGTGTGGGGTCAATTTCCCCTCAACTCTGGACGTTGGAGCCTTCAGGGCGCTATACATCGGATGACCAGAGCAGAGGTCCGATGTTATTTCCCCTGGGGGCGCACATGAGTCAGACCGTCACGGATTTCGAGGTCCACGACATCCGTTTTCCGACCTCGGAACAACTGGACGGTTCGGACGCCATGAACCCCGATCCCGACTACTCGGCCGCCTACGTCGTGCTGCGTACCGAGGGGGCGGACGGTGAAGGCGGGGGCATCGAGGGGCATGGCTTCTGTTTCACCATCGGGCGCGGCAACGAGGTCATGGCGGCCGCCATCGAGGCGCTGCGGCCCTATCTGACCGGACGGCCGGTGCCCCGTACCGCGGCCGACCTCGGCGAGCTGTACCGGGACCTCACGCACGATTCCCAACTGCGCTGGCTGGGACCCGAGAAGGGCGTGATGCACATGGCCGCCGGCGCGGTCCTCAACGCCGCCTGGGACCTGGCGGCCAAGTACGCGGGCAGACCCGTCTGGCAGTTCCTGGCCGGGATGACACCCGAGGAGCTCGTCTCCCTCGTCGACTTCCGCTACCTCACCGACGCCCTCACCCCCGAGGAGGCGCTCGCGATCCTGCGCGCCGCCGAGCCGGGCCGGGCCGAGCGCGCGGAGCGGCTGCGCGCCGAGGGATACCCGGCTTACACCACCTCGCCCGGCTGGCTCGGCTACTCCGACGACAAGCTGGTGCGGCTGGCCAAGGAGGCCGTCGCCGACGGCTTCACCCAGATCAAGCTGAAGGTCGGCGGTGACGTCGCCGACGACGTGCGCAGGCTCGCCCTCGCCCGGGACGCCGTCGGCGCCGGTGTCCGGATCGCCGTCGACGCCAACCAGCGCTGGGACGTCGCCGACGCGGTGGAGTGGATGACCGCGCTCGCGCCGTACGACCCGCACTGGATCGAGGAGCCGACCAGCCCCGATGACATCCTCGGCCACGCCGCCGTGCGCGCCGGCCAGCCGGTCAAGGTCGCCACCGGTGAACACGTCGCCAACCGCGTCGTGTTCAAGCAACTGCTCCAGGCCGGCGCCGTCGACTTCGTCCAGATCGACGCGGCACGTGTCGCCGGTGTCAACGAGAACCTGGCGATCCTGCTGCTCGCCGCCAAGTTCGGCGTGCCCGTCTGCCCGCACGCCGGTGGCGTCGGACTCTGCGAGCTCGTCCAGCACCTGGCGATGTTCGACTACGTGGCGGTCTCCGGTACCTGGGAGGACCGGGTGATCGAGTACGTCGACCACCTCCACGAACACTTCGTCGAGCCCACCGTGATCGAGTCCGGGCGCTACACCGCTCCGGCGGCGCCGGGCTTCTCCGCCCGGATGCACCCCGAGTCGATCGCCGCACACCGCTACCCGGAGGGCCCCGTATGGCAGGCCCGCCGCACCAACGAGGAGGACGGCCGATGACCGCCACACGCGACTTCGAGGGCATGAACGCACTGGTGACGGGCGGCGCCTCCGGTATCGGGGCAGCCGTCGCGACCATGCTGCTGGAGCGCGGGGCCCGCGTCGCGGTACTCGACCGGGAGACCGCCGGGGCACCCGAGGGCGTCCTGGCCGTGAAGGCGGACGTCACCGACGACGCCGCGGTCCGCGAGGCCGTCGACCGGGCCGCCGCCGAACTGGGCTCCCTGCACACGCTCGTGTCCAACGCGGGCATCGGTTCCATCGGCAGCGTCGAGGACAACGACGACGACGAGTGGACCCGCGTCCTGGACATCAACGTCGTCGGCATGGTCCGTACGGCACGGCACGCGCTCCCGCACCTGCGCAGGGCCGCAGCCGAGCGCCCGGGCGCCGTATCGATCACCCAGACCTGCTCGATCGCCGCAACCGCCGGACTGCCCCAGCGCGCCCTGTACAGCGCGAGCAAGGGCGCCGTCCTGTCCCTGACGCTGGCCATGGCCGCCGACCACGTCCGCGAGGGCATCCGCGTCAACTGCGTCAACCCGGGCACCGCGGACACCCCGTGGATCGGCCGGCTGCTCGGCCAGGCGGACGACCCGGGCGCCGAACGCGCGGCGCTCAACGCCCGGCAGCCGCTGGGCCGGCTGGTCTCCGCCGACGAGGTGGCCGCCGCGATCCTCTACCTCGCCAGCCCCGCCGCGGCCTCCGTGACGGGCACGGCCCTGGCCGTCGACGGCGGAATGCAGGGCCTGCGCCTGCGCCCCGCCGACAGCTGACCCGGGAGGCGCGGTCCGGACGGGACGGCCGGGACCGCACTTCTCACAGCATCCGCACCACCTGTACCACGCACCCCCGCAACGCCATCAGATCCTTCGAGCCGGTACTCCACAAAGGAACGGGACACCAATGAGAGTGCGTACGACGAGTGCGGCGGCCTGCGCCGTGCTGCTGGCCGTCACTGCCCTTGCGGGCTGCAACCGCGAATCATCGGACAAGGGGGCGGGCAGCGAGAAGATCGGCATCGACCTGCCGCGCAGTGACAGCGACTTCTGGAACTCCTACCAGAACTACGTCGAGAAGGGGGTGAAGGACGGAGACGTCAAGGCACTGCCGCTGACCAACTCCCAGAACGACATCGGCAAGCTCGTCGCCAACGTCCAGACCTTCACCGACCAGGGCGCCAAGGCCGTGGTGATGGCCCCGCAGGACACCGGTGCGATAGCCGAGTCGCTCAACACGCTGAACGACAAGAAGATCCCCGTCATCAGCGTCGACACCCGCCCGGACAAGGGCGACATCTACATGGTGGTGCGCGCCGACAACAAGGCGTACGGGACGAACGCCTGCAAGTACCTCGGCGAGCAGCTGAAGGGCAAGGGCAAGGTCGTCGAGTTCCAGGGCGACCTGTCCTCGATCAACGGCCGCGACCGGTCCGAGGCCTTCAAGGCCTGCATGGACAAGGACTTCCCGGGCATCAAGGTGTTCGAGCTGGCCACCGACTGGAAGGGCGACGTCGCCTCCGCCAAGCTCCAGTCCACGCTGGCCGCACACCCCGACATCAACGGCATCTACATGCAGGCCGGCGGCGTCTTCCTGCAGCCGACCCTCGCGCTTCTGGAGCAGAAGAAGCTGCTGAAGCCGGCCGGTACCCCGGGCCACATCACGATCATCTCCAACGACGGCATCCCGGAGGAGTTCGACGCCATCAAGGCCGGGAAGATCGACGCGACGATCTCCCAGCCCGCCGACCTGTACGCGAAGTACGCGCTGTACTACGCCAAGGCGGCCCTGGCCGGGAAGACCTTCAAGGAAGGCCCCACCGACCACGACTCGAACATCATCAAGATCCCGAACGGCTTCGAGGACCAGCTCCCCGCGCCCCTGGTGACCAAGGACAACGTCGACGACCCGAAGCTGTGGGCCAACCAGCTGGAAAAGAAGAGCTAGTCATGGACCAGGGACCACCACCTGCCGTACAGGCGGAAGGCGTCGTCAAGCGCTTCGGGCCGACCGTGGCGCTCGACGGGGTGAAGCTCACGGTGCGGCCCGGGGAGTCGCACGCGCTCGTCGGACGCAACGGCGCGGGCAAGTCGACGCTGGTCAGCGTGCTGACCGGCCTCCACAAGGCGGACGCGGGCACGGTCACGTTCGGCGGGGAACCCGCGCCCGCCTTCGGGGACACCGCGGCCTGGCAGTCGAAGGTCGCCTGTGTCTACCAGAAGTCCATGGTCGTCCCCGAGCTGACCGTCGCGGAGAACCTCTTCCTCAACCGGTTCGACGAGAAGTCCCGCTGGATCAGCTGGGGGAGGCTGCGCAGACGTGCGGAGCGGCTCCTCGCCGACTACGGCGTCCAGGTCGACCCGAACACCCGGGCGCGCGATCTCGCGGTCGAGCAGCGGCAGTTCGTCGAGATCGCCCGCGCGCTGTCCTTCGGCGCCCGGCTGATCATCCTCGACGAACCGACCGCCCAGCTCGACGCCCGGGGCATCGGCCGGCTCTTCGACAAGCTCCGGGAACTGCAGGACCAGGGAGTGGCGTTCCTGTTCATCTCGCACCATCTGCAGGAGGTCTACGAGCTGTGCACGGCGGTCACCGTCTACCGCGACGCCCGCCATGTCATGACCGCCCCGGTGGCCGACGTCACGAAGGACGATCTGGTGTCGGCGATGACGGGAGAGGCGTCCGGCGGCGCCGTCGCCTGGCACGCCTCCGGCACGGCCACGCCGCCCAGCCCGTCGGCGGAGCCCGTCCTGCGGACCCAGGGGCTCACCCTGGACGGCTGGTTCGCACCGGTGGACCTCCAGGTCCGCCCCGGTGAGGTGCTCGGTCTGGCCGGTTCCGCGGCCAGCGGCAACACCGCGCTGGGCGAGGTACTGGCGGGCATGCGCAAGGCGGACGGCGGCACAGTGCGGGTGCACGGCAAGGACGTGCGGCCGGGAAGCGTGCCGCACGCGCTGGACGCCGGGATCGGCTACATCCCCGAGGACCGGCACGACCAGGGACTCGTCCTCGGGCGCAGCGTCGCCGAGAACGCCACCCTCACGGTCACCGACCAGCTCGGCCCGTGGGGGACCGTACTGCCCTCCCGTACCCGGGAGTTCGCCCGGGCCATGATCAGCTCGCTGGACATCAAGACCCAGGGACCCGAACAGGCCGTCTCCGGGCTCTCCGGCGGCAACCAGCAGAAGGTGGTGGTCGCCCGGGCGCTGGCCCGCAAGCCCAGCGTGCTGGTCGCGGTCCGGCCCACCGCGGGGGTGGACATCAAGTCCAAGGACGCGCTCCTCGGAGTCGTACGGCAGGTCGCCGACGAGGGCAACGCCGCAGTGATCATCTCCGACGAGCTGGACGACCTACGGGTCTGCGACCGCGTACTCGCCCTGTTCCACGGCCGGGTGGTCGAGACATTCGCAAGCGGGTGGGCCGACGGAGAACTCGTCGCCGCCATGGAAGGTGTGGGGGAAAGGGAATGACCGGCACGGTAAGGCCCCCGGCGGCCGAAGAGATCGAGAGCGCGCTGAAGGGTCCGCTCGCGGGCGACGGCCCGCTGGACCGGCTGAAGCTGATCCGGTGGAGCGACTTCTCGCTGGTACCGGTGATCCTGGTGGTGATGCTGGTCGGATTCATCGTCTCGCCGGTGTTCCTGACCTCCCAGAACCTGATCAACGTCGTCCAGCAGTCCTCCGAGCTCAGCCTGCTGGTGCTCGCCCAGGCCTTCATCCTGATCTGCGGGCGGATGGACCTGTCACTGGAGTCGACGATCGGCATCGCGCCCGTCATCGCGCTGTGGCTGGTGCTGCCCGGCGGTGGTGACCGGTTCGCCGGTCTGGGGGTGATGCCGGGCTGGACGGCGGTCCCGCTCTGCCTGCTGGCGGGAGTGGCGATCGGCGCCTTCAACGGCTTCCTGATGCTGAAACTGCGCGTCAACGGCTTCATCGCGACGCTCGGCATGCTGATGATGCTGCGGGGCCTCCACAACGGCATCACCGAGGGCAAGTCGATCATCGACGTCCCCGCCTCCTTCAGCTACCTGGGCAAGGCCTCCTGGCTCGGCGCACCGGCGGCCGTCTGGATCTGCCTGGCGCTGTTCGCCGTCGGCGGCGCCGTGCTGGCCTGGACGCGGCACGGGCGCTCGCTCTACGCGATCGGCGGCAACCCGGAGGCCGCGCGGGCCGCCGGTATCCGCGTCGACCGTGTCACCTGGATCGTCCTGGCGATCGGCGGGCTGCTCGCGGCCTTCGCCGGCATCCTCTACACCGGCCACTACGGATCGGTCGGGGCCACGCAGGGCAAGGACATGATCTTCGACGTCATGGCGGCCGCCGTGATCGGCGGAATCGGTCTGAAGGGAGGCCGCGGCACCATCTTCGGCGCGCTCACCGGCGTCCTCACCCTTCGGCTGGTCGTCAACGTGATGACCCTGGCCGGTGTCCCGGGCCAGTGGGAGAAGTTCCTCAACGGCGCCATCATCCTCGTCGCCCTGGTCGCCTCGCGCTACGCCAGCCGCGAGGAACAGGACTGACCGTCCGGCCTCGCCGGCGTTCGAGGCGCGGGGTCCGGGGCGGAGCCCCGGTGACGGGAAGGGGCGGGCCGGGGAAACCCCGCCCGCCCCTTCCCGCTGCCGCACGCGCGGCTACAGCGTCGACCGCAGCCACTGCTCCACGCTGGCGACATGCACCGTCGCCCACGCCCGCGCCGCCTCCGCGTCGCGGTCCCGCAGCGCCGAGAGGATCGCCCGGTGCTCGTGGAGCGTGCGGCTCACCGCGTCCTCCTGGGTCAGCCCGCGCCACACCCGCGCCCGGGTCGTCGGACCCGAAAGGCCGTCGAGCAGCGAGCAGAGCACCGAGTTGCCGGACGACTGCACGATGCCGCGGTGGAACTCCAGATCGCAGGCCACCAGCTCCTCGACCGAGGGGTGCTCGCCCAGCGCGTCCAGCTGGGCGCTCAGCGCGTCCAGCTGCTCCTCGCCGATGCGGCTCGCCGCCATCGCGGTCGCCGCCGGCTCCAGGATCCGGCGGACCGCCAGGAACTCCAGCACCGTGTCGTCGCGGTGGAAGTCCACCACGAAGCTCAGCGCCTCCAGCAGCAGCTGGGGGTCCAGGCTCGTGACGTACGTGCCGTCGCCCTGCCGTACGTCGAGAATGCGGATGAGCGACAGGGCGCGCACCGCCTCCCGCAGCGAGTTGCGGGACAGACCGAGCTCCGCGGCGAGTTCGCTCTCCTTGGGGAGGCGATCGCCGGGCCGTAGCGCACCCGAGACGATCATTCCCTTGATCTTCTCGATGGCCTCGTCAGTGACAGCCATGGGCGACCTCCAGACATCCGATGTATCGCACCATTATGCGTGCCCACGGACAGCCGGTACGCCCATCGGAGGAATCGGCGCACGCGAAGGGGGCGGCGCCCCGCCGGCCGCCGCCCCCGTTCACCCGTGTCAGCTCCTCCGCTCGCCCAGCACCGACTCGACGCCGGCCCGGACCTCGTCCGTCGCCAGACCCCGGATCGTCAGTGTCGTCCGGCGCCGCAGCACGTCGTCCGCGGTCTCGGCCCACTCGTGGTCCCGCGCGTAGGCGACCTGCGCCCAGATCTCCGGTGCGTCGGGGTGGACGCGCTTCGCGAGGTCCGGGTTCTCGTTGGCCAGCCGGGCGATGTCGAAGGACAGCGAACCGTAGTGCGTGGCCAGGTGCCGTGCCGTGTCGGCGGACATCCGCGGGCCCGGCGTACCGCCGTCGACCAGCAGCCGGTGCGCCACCGCGTTCGGGTTGGCGATGCCGGGCAGCGGGAGCTTCCTCGGCAGCCGCGAGACCGGCTCCATGTCCTCGCCGAGCGGATGCCCGGGGAGCGCGGCCAGCTTGGTCATCACGGTGCGGCCGATGTGGCGGAACGTCGTCCACTTGCCGCCCGCCACCGACAGCATCCCGCCGCGGCCCTCGGTCACGACCGTCTCGCGCTTGGCCTTGGACGTGTCACCGGGACCGCCCGGCAGCACCCGCAGCCCCGCGAAGGAGTACGTGATGAGATCGCGCGACAGCTGCTGGTCCCGGACGGAGAACGCCGCCTCGTCCAGGATCTGCGCGGTGTCCTTCTCGGTCACCGAGACGTCCGCCGGGTCGCCCTCGTACTCCTCGTCCGTCGTACCGAGCAGCAGCATGTCCTCCCACGGCAGGGCGAACGTGATGCGGTACTTGTCGATCGGCGTGGCCAGGGCGGCCTTCCAGGGGCGGGTGCGCTTGAGCACCAGGTGCGCGCCCTTGGACAGACGTATCGACGGGGCCGCGTCGGGGTCCTCCAGCTTCCGCAGGTGGTCGACCCACGGTCCGGTGGCGTTCAGCACCAGCCGGGCGTTGACGCCGAACTCCGTGCCGTCCGTACGGTCCTCCAGGTCCGCGCCCGTCACCCGGCCCCTGGTGAACCGCAGCCCGGTCACCGCCGCGTGGTTGAGGACGGTCGCCCCCGCCTCGACGGCCGCGCGGACCGTCATCAGCGCCATCCGCGCGTCGTTCATCTGGTCGTCGCCGTACACCGCGACGGCCTTCAGGTTGTCCGTACGCAGCTCCGGCACATCGCGCTGCGCCTTCGCCGGGCTGATCACATGGCCGACTCCGTCCCCGAAGGCGGACAGGGCCGAGTACGCGAACACGCCCGCGCCGAGCTTCGCCGCGCCGTGCGGCCCGCCCTTGTAGACGGGGAGATAGAAGGTGAGCGGGTTGGCCAGGTGCGGGGCCACCTGACGGGATACCGCACGGCGCTCGAAGTGGTTCTCCGCGACCAGCTTCACCGCGCCGGTCTGCAGGTAGCGCAGACCGCCGTGGAGCAGCTTGGAGGAGGCGGAGGAGGTGGCGCCGGCGAAGTCGCCGGCGTCCACCAGGGCCACCCGCAGTCCGGACTGTGCGGCGTGCCAGGCGGTGGAGATGCCCAGAATGCCGCCACCGATGACCAGGAGGTCGTACGTCGCCTTGGAGAGCTGCTCCCGTGTCTCGGCGCGGCTCGGAAGGGAGCCGGAGGCCGGGTGCGTCCCGAGGGCGGGGACGCTCTGCAGGGTGGTCATGTGTGTCTACTCCTCGTCGTCCAGCCAGCCCATGGTCCGTTCCACGGCCTTGAGCCAGCTCTTGTACTCGCGGTCGCGGGTGTCCGCGTCCATGCGGGGGGTCCACTCGGCGGCCCGACGCCAGTTGGCGCGCAGCGCGTCGGTGTCGGGCCAGAAGCCGACGGCCAGGCCGGCGGCGTAGGCGGCGCCGAGGCAGGTGGTCTCGGCGACCATGGGCCGCACCACGGGTGCGTCCAGGAAGTCGGCGAGCGTCTGCATCAGCAGGTTGTTGGAGGTCATGCCGCCGTCGACCTTGAGCGCGGTCAGCTCGACGCCGGAGTCCTTGGTCATCGCGTCGCTGATCTCGCGGGTCTGCCAGGCGGTCGCCTCCAGCACGGCACGGGCGATGTGCGCCTTGGTGACGTAGCGGGTGAGACCGGCGATGACACCGCGGGCGTCGGGGCGCCAGTACGGGGCGAACAGTCCGGAGAACGCCGGGACGAAGTACGCGCCGCCGTTGTCCTCGACCGACGAGGCCAGGGTCTCGATCTCGGCCGCGGACTGGATCAGGCCCATCTGGTCGCGCATCCACTGCACCAGCGAACCGGTGACGGCGATCGAGCCCTCCAGGGCGTAGACCGGCTTCTCGTCGCCGATCCGGTAGCCGACCGTGGTCAGCAGCCCGTTGTAGGAGTTGACGGGCGTCTCGCCGGTGTTCATCAGCATGAAGGTGCCGGTGCCGTACGTGGACTTGGCCTCGCCCTCGGCGAAACACGTCTGGCCGAACAGCGCGGCCTGCTGGTCGCCGAGCGCGGAGGCGACCGGCACGCCGTCGAGCACACCGCCCTTGGCGTTGCCGTAGACCTCGGCCGAGGAACGGATCTCGGGCAGCAGGGCCGCCGGGATGTCCATGGAGGAGAGGATCTTCTCGTCCCACTCCATGCGGTGCAGATTCATCAGCAGCGTGCGCGAGGCGTTGGTGACGTCCGTGACGTGGACGCCGCCGTCGGTGCCGCCGGTCAGGTTCCAGATGACCCAGGAGTCCATGGTGCCGAAGAGGATGTCGCCGCGCTCGGCGCGCTCGCGCAGCCCCTCGACGTTGTCGAGCAGCCAGCGGACCTTGGGACCGGCGAAGTACGAGGCGAGCGGCAGACCGGTCTCGCGGCGGAAGCGGTCCTGGCCCACGTTGCGGCCGAGCTCCTTGCAGAGCGCGTCGGTGCGGGTGTCCTGCCAGACGAGGGCGTTGTGGACGGGCTCACCGGTGTGCTTGTCCCAGAGCAGCGTGGTCTCGCGCTGGTTGGTGATGCCGATCGCCTTCACGTCGGCGGCGGTGATGCCGGCCTTGACGATGGCGCTCGCCACAACCTCCTGGACGTTCTCCCAGATCTCGGTCGCGTCGTGCTCGACCCAGCCCGGCTTCGGGAAGATCTGCTCGTGCTCCTTCTGGTCGACGGAGACGATCCGGCCGTCCTTGTCGAAGACGATGCAGCGGCTGGAGGTGGTGCCCTGGTCGATGGCCGCGATGAACGGCCCGGTGCCGTGGGTGCCGGTGGTGTGTGCGTCGGTCACGGTGTGCTCCCGGAGGTCTGTGTGGTCGTGGGGGTGGCGGCTGTGGGCCCTGCGGCTCACGCGAAGGCGAGGTTGTAGAGCCCGCCGGCGAGCGCGCCGCCGACGAGCGGTCCGACGACGGGGATCCAGGCGTAGCCCCAGTCGGATCCGCCCTTGTTCGGCAGCGGAAGCAGCGCGTGCACGATACGCGGACCGAGGTCGCGAACCGGGTTGATCGCGTAGCCCGTCGGGCCGCCGAGCGAGAGGCCGATGGAGACGACCACCAGGGCGGTGATCAGGGCGCCGAGCGTGCCGATCCCGTTGCCGTCGTTGTTGAGGCCCTGCGTGAGGATCGCCAGGACCAGCACGAGCGTGGCGATGATCTCGGTGACGACGTTCTGCACGGCGTTACGGATCTCGGGACCCGTCGTGAAGATGCCGAGCACGGGTCCGGCCTTGGGGGCCGCGGCCTTGTCGACCATGCCCTCCTCACCCGAATGGGCGCCGAGGATCTCCGGATCGGTGAGATGGGCCCGGAACTGTCCGTAGTAGACCAGCCAGACCAGCACCGCGCCGATCATCGCGCCGAACAGTTCGGAGGCGAGGTAGAGCGGTACGTCGCTCCACTTGGTGCCGCCCTCGATCGCCAGGCCGATGGTGACCGCCGGGTTGAGGTGCGCTCCGGATACGCCGCCGACCATGTACGCGCCGGTCAGCACCGCGAAACCCCACCCGAAGGTGACGGCGAGCCAGCCGGCGTTCTGCGCCTTCGAGCGCTTGAGCGTGACGGCGGCACAGACACCGCCGCCGAGCAGGATGAGTACGGCGGTACCGATGGTCTCGCCGATGAAGATGTCGGAGCTGGACACCCGCGACTCCTTTGTCCTTCGTCCAGGGAAGCCGAACCCCGGGTCCCTCCGGTGGTCCGCGCCCTCATGTGAGGGCGTTGCCGGCCTTGGCTCTGTCACACCCTAACGCGTATTTCCGTTAGGCGTTCGACAATGCCGACCGGTGAACGGCAGTGTTTCCCCCAGGTGAATGAGGCGTCAAGGGTTGTGTGTTCTATAACTCGATCGTTACCGGTGACTCGGATGATCGCGCACGGGGCTCAGAAGCGCCTGGCGCCCAGATCCCGGGAGACCGCGCGGGCGCAGTCCCGTACCGCCGCCACCAGCTCCGGCCGCAGCTCGCCGCCCGCGCACACCCGTTCCACCGCGCCGGTCACGGCCACGGCTCCCACCGGCATCCGGCGCCGGTCGTGGATGGGCGCGGCCACCGCGGCCACGCCCTCCCAGGTCTCCTCCACGTCGGCCGCCCAGCCGCGCGCGCGGATCAGGTCGAGCATCGACTCGAACTCCTCCGGGTCGGTGACCGTGCGGGGCGTGAAGGGCTGTCTCTCCGCTTCCAGGGCCTCCGTGTGGGCCACCGGGTCATAGGCCGAAAGGACCTTGCCCAGGGCCGTGGAATGCAGTGGCTGCATGGCCCCGACCTCCAGCACCTGGCGGCTGTCGTCGGGCCGGAAGACGTGGTGGACGATCAGGACCCCCTGCTGGTGCAGCACGCCCAGGTGGGTGCTCTCGCCGCTGGAGCGGGCCAGGTCGTCCGTCCAGACCAGTGCGCGGGCCCGCAGCTCGTGGACGTCCAGATAGCTGTTGCCCAGGCGCAGCAGCTCGGCCCCCAGCTGGTAGCGCCCGGACGCCGCGTCCTGCTCGACGAAGCCCTCGTGCTGGAGGGTGCGCAGGATCCCGTGCGCGGTGCCCTTGGCCAGGCCGAGGGAGGAGGCGATGTCGGACAGTCCCAGCCGCCGCTCGCCGCCCGCGAGCAGGCGCAGCATCGCCGCCGCCCGCTCCAGCGACTGGATGTTCTTGGCCATCGCGCCGTACTCCTCCACCTTGTTCGACAATGCTGAACACTATCGGTCGATGCCGACCCATGCTCGATCGCAAGGGAATTCTGCGGCACTCCGACACCCCGGGACGACCGCCTGAACAGCATGCGGTCCGATTCGTGGGACAGAGTGACGGCCCGGGACGCCGCCCGGCTACCCTGGCCGGGTGCGCCTTCCGCCGAAGCCGCAAAGCCGACAGCCGTCGCATCCCAGGGAGTACATCCATGGCCTCGTCGCCGACCCCTTCCGCCGACAGCCGGAACCGAGCCGCAGCCCTCCGTGAGGCGCTCGCCACCCGAGTCGTGGTGGCCGACGGTGCCATGGGCACCATGCTCCAGGCACAGGACCCCACGCTCGAGGACTTCGAGAACCTCGAAGGCTGCAACGAGATCCTGAACCTCACGCGCCCCGACATCGTGCGCTCGGTGCACGAGGAGTACTTCGCCGTCGGCGTGGACTGCGTGGAGACGAACACCTTCGGCGCGAACCACTCGGCTGCGAACGAGTACGAGATCGCCGACCGGATCGTGGAGCTGTCCGAGGCGGGCGCCCGCATCGCCCGCGAGGTCGCCGACGAGTTCACCGCGAAGGACGGCCGGCAGCGCTGGGTCCTCGGCTCGGTGGGTCCCGGCACCAAGCTGCCCTCGCTCGGCCACATCGCGTACGACGTGCTGCGGGACGGCTACCAGCAGAACGCCGAGGGCCTGCTCGCCGGCGGCGCGGACGCCCTGATCGTGGAGACCACGCAGGACCTGCTGCAGACCAAGTCCAGCCTCATCGGCGCACGCCGGGCGATGGACGCCCTGGGCCTCGACGTGCCGCTGATCTGCTCGCTCGCCTTCGAGACGACCGGCGTCATGCTGCTCGGCTCGGAGATCGGCGCCGCGCTGACCGCGCTGGAGCCGCTGGGTATCGACCTGATCGGGCTGAACTGCTCGACGGGCCCGGCCGAGATGAGCGAGCACCTGCGCTATCTGGCCCAGCACTCGCGCACCCCGCTGATGTGCATGCCGAACGCGGGCCTGCCCGTGCTGACCAAGGACGGCGCGCACTTCCCGCTCGACCCCGAGGGGCTGGCGGACGCGCAGGAAACCTTCGTCACCGACTACGGCCTGTCCCTGGTCGGCGGCTGCTGCGGTACGACGCCCGAACACCTGCGCCAGGTCGTCGAGCGGTCCCGCGCCCTGACCCCCGCGGTCCGCGACCCCCGCCCCGAGCCCGGCGCCGCCTCGCTCTACCAGACCGTGCCGTTCCGCCAGGACACGTCGTACCTCGCGATCGGTGAGCGTACGAACGCCAACGGGTCGAAGAAGTTCCGCGAGGCCATGCTGGAGGCCCGCTGGGACGACTGCGTGGAGATGGCCCGCGACCAGATCCGCGAGGGCGCGCACATGCTCGACCTCTGCGTGGACTACGTCGGCCGCGACGGTGTCGCCGACATGAAGGAGCTGGCCGGACGGTTCGCCACGGCCTCCACCCTGCCGATCGTGCTGGACTCCACCGAGCTGCCCGTGCTGCGGGCCGGCCTGGAGAAGCTCGGCGGGCGCGCGGTCCTGAACTCGGTGAACTACGAGGACGGCGACGGTCCCGAGTCGCGCTTCGTCCAGGTCACCCGGCTGGCCGCCGAGCACGGTGCCGCGCTGATCGCCCTGACGATCGACGAGGAGGGCCAGGCCCGCACCGCCGAGCACAAGGTCGCCATCGCGGAGCGGCTGATCGAGGACCTCACCGGCAACTGGGGCATCAGCGAGTCGGACATCCTCATCGACTGCCTGACCTTCACCATCTGTACCGGGCAGGAGGAGTCCCGCAAGGACGGCATCGCCACCATCGAGGCGATCCGCGAGCTGAAGAAGCGCCACCCCGACGTCCAGACGACACTGGGCCTGTCGAACATCTCCTTCGGCCTCAACCCGGCCGCCCGCGTCGTCCTGAACTCCGTCTTCCTCGACGAGTGCGTCAAGGCCGGTCTGGACTCCGCGATCGTGCACGCCTCGAAGATCCTTCCGATCGCGCGCCTGGACGAGGAGCAGGTCAAGGTCGCCCACGACCTGGTCTACGACCGCCGCGCCGAGGGCTACGACCCCCTCCAGAAGCTCATGGAGCTCTTCGAGGGCGTCAACATGAAGTCGATGAAGGAGGGCAAGGCCGAGGAACTCCTCGCCCTGCCGCTGGACGAGCGCCTCCAGCGCCGGATCATCGACGGCGAGAAGAAGGGCCTGGAGGCCGACCTCGACGAGGCCCTGCGGACCCGGCCGGCTCTGGACATCGTCAACGACACCCTGCTGGAAGGCATGAAGGTCGTCGGCGAGCTCTTCGGCTCCGGCCAGATGCAGCTGCCGTTCGTGCTCCAGTCCGCCGAGGTCATGAAGGCCGCGGTGGCCCACCTGGAACCGCACATGGAGAAGTCCGACGCCGAGGGCAAGGGCACCATCGTGCTGGCCACCGTCCGCGGTGACGTCCACGACATCGGCAAGAACCTCGTCGACATCATCCTGTCCAACAACGGCTACAACGTCGTCAACATCGGCATCAAGCAGCCCGTCTCCGCGATCCTGGAAGCCGCCGACGAGCACAAGGCCGACGTCATCGGGATGTCGGGCCTCCTGGTCAAGTCCACCGTGATCATGAAGGAGAACCTCCAGGAGCTCAACCAGCGCAAGCTGGCGGCCGAGTACCCCGTCATCCTGGGCGGCGCCGCCCTGACCCGCGCCTACGTCGAACAGGACCTCCACGAGATCTACGAGGGCGAGGTCCGCTACGCCCGGGACGCCTTCGAGGGGCTGCGCCTGATGGACGCGCTCATCGGGGTCAAGCGCGGCGTTCCGGGCGCCGTCCTCCCCGAGCTGAAGCAGCGCCGTGTGCCCAAGCGCGACACGGCCGTGCTGGAGGTCGAGGAGCCGGAGGAGGGCGTGCGTTCCGACGTCGCCGTCGACAACCCCGTCCCCACCCCGCCGTTCTGGGGCAGCCGCGTCGTCAAGGGCATCCAGCTCAAGGAGTACGCCTCCTGGCTCGACGAGGGCGCCCTCTTCAAGGGCCAGTGGGGCCTCAAGCAGGCCAGGGCCGGCGACGGACCGACGTACGAGGAACTGGTCGAGACCGAGGGACGCCCGCACCTGCGCGGCTGGCTCGACAAGCTCCACACCGAGAACCTGCTCGAAGCCGCCGTCGTCTACGGCTACTACCCCTGCGTCTCCAAGGGCGACGACCTGATCCTGCTCCACGAGGACGGCTCCGAGCGCACCCGTTTCACCTTCCCGCGCCAGCGCCGCGGCCGCCGTCTGTGTCTCGCGGACTTCTTCCGCCCCGAGGAGTCGGGCGAGACGGACGTCATCGGCCTCCAGGTCGTCACCGTCGGCTCGAAGATCGGCGGCGAGACCGCCAAGCTCTTCGAAGCCAACTCCTACCGCGACTACCTGGAGCTGCACGGCCTGTCCGTCCAGCTCGCCGAGGCGCTCGCCGAGTACTGGCACGCCCGGGTCCGCTCCGAGCTCGGCTTCGCGGGCGACGACCCGGCCGACGTCGAGGACATGTTCGCGCTCAAGTACCGCGGTGCGCGCTTCTCCCTCGGCTACGGTGCGTGCCCGGACCTGGAGGACCGGGCGAAGATCGCCGACCTGCTCCAGCCCGAGCGGATCGGGGTCCACCTGTCGGAGGAGTTCCAGCTCCACCCCGAGCAGTCCACCGACGCGATCGTCATCCACCACCCCGAAGCGAAGTACTTCAACGCGCGGTAAGGCTCCGTTCGACGCGCGGTAGCAGCACGAGTCGTACACTGGTCGGTCCAGTGCAGGCCGGTCGCCCTCCTCCGGGAAAGGCGGCCGGCCTTCTCGTCCCTCATGGAAGGTGTGCCGGATGACCAGTACGATCCCCGCGTCCCCGACCCGAACGGCCGAGGGTGGCGCCCTGCAGGCCGTCCTCCTCGACATGGACGGCACCCTGGTCGACACCGAGGGCTTCTGGTGGGACGCCGAGGTGTCGGTCTTCGCCGATCTGGGGTACCGGCTGGACGAGGCGTGGAAGGACGTCGTCGTCGGCGGTCCGATGACCCGCAGTGCCGGCTACCTCATGGACGTCACCGGGGCGGACGTCACCCTCGACGAACTGACCGTGCTGCTCAACGACCGCTTCGAGAAGCGCATCGCCGACGGTGTGCCGCTGATGCCGGGGGCGGCCCGGCTGCTCGCCGAGCTCGCGAGACACGAGGTTCCCACCGCGCTCGTCTCCGCCTCGCACCGCCGGATCATCGACCGGGTCCTGGACTCGGTGGGCCGACACCACTTCGCGCTCACCGTCGCGGGCGACGAGGTCACCCGCACGAAGCCACACCCGGAGCCCTACCTCAAGGCCGCGAGTGGCTTCGGGGCCGACCCCCGGCTCTGTGCCGTCATCGAGGACACCGCGACCGGCGTGGCCGCCGCGGAGGCCGCGGGGTGCCGGGTGGTCGCCGTGCCGTCCGTGTCGCCGATCGCACCGGCTGCCGGCCGGGTCGTCGTCGGGTCGCTCGAAGAAGTCGATCTCGCGTTTCTCCGGGGCCTGGTCACCGGAATGCGGTGATGCGCACACCGAGAGTGCTTCTGTGAATGAATGGAAAAGCTCTCGCGGAAAGGCGTGCGTTTTATGTCGCGCCGTGGTGTCGAAAAGGCGGGGACATGTCAATGCCTGGACTGCCCGCCGCGTGACCTTCGTCACTCGTCCCGGGATCGAGGAGTGGCCCGAATCCGCCGGGCCGCCCGCCGGGCGTACCCAAGTGTCCCGATTCGTGAATGCGTGTACGAATCATTCCGGGGGATACCGGGAGCGGGAAATTTACTCCCCTTTGACTTCCCGGGCGCTCTGATTACCCGGGACGGGGAACCGGTCCGGGCCCACCTGCGGCTGCTACTAATGTCGTTTTCTCCATGACCGCATGAGGGAGAACGTCCACGATGAACCGCAAGACTCTGGTGCTGCCGGCCGTCGTCGGCCTGCTCGCGCCCGTACTCGCCGCCTGCGGCGCGTCGGACGGCGGGAGCGAGGGCAACGGCGCCATCGTTGTCGGCACTACGGACCAGTTCGTCGCCTCCGAGGAAGCCCCGGCACCCCTCGACCCCGCCATCGGCTACGAGGCGGGCGTCTGGAACGTGCTGCGGCAGACCGTCCAGACCCTCATGCACGTGCCCCGGGGCGGCGGCCTGCCGGTGCCCGAGGCGGCCGAGAGCTGCACCTTCACGGACACGGCGAACGAGAGCTACCGCTGCAAGCTGCGCGCGGGACTCGAATTCGCCGACGGCAGCGCGGTCACCGCCGAGGACGTCAAGTACTCCATCGACCGCGTCGTCCGGATCAAGTCCACCAACGGACCCGTGTCCCTGCTCAACAACATCGACACCGTCGAGACCAAGGGCGAGCGCGAAGTCATATTCCATCTCCGGACCTCGGACGCGACCTTCCCGTACAAGCTCTCCACGCCTCCCGCCGGAATTGTGCAGAAGAGCAAATATCCGGCGGACTCGGCGCGCGACGGTTTCCAGGTGGACGGTTCCGGGCCGTACACCATGAAGCCCGAAGTGAAGAACGATCAGGTCGTGAAAGTCGTCTTCACCAAGAACCCCCGTTACAAGGGCGACCTGAAGGTGCTGAACGACAAGGTCGAACTCGATCTCTTCCCCGACGCCACCGCCATGGGAAAGGCGCTCGACGAGAAGAAGATCGACATGATGACCCGGACGATGTCGCCCAAGCAGGCCCAGCAGATGCTGGAAAAGCCCAAGGACGACGTCAAGCTCACCGAGATGCCCGGCCTCGCGATCAGCTACCTCGGTTTCGACACCGAGGACCCCGCCGTGAAGAACAAGGCGGTCCGCCAGGCCATGGCCCAGATCATCGACCGCGGTCAGATCGCGAGCGAGGTCTACGGGACGACGGCCGAGCCGCTGTACTCGCTGATCCCGTCCAGCATCACCGGGCACACCAACTCGTTCTTCAACAAGTACGGCGAGCCCAGCACCACCAAGGCCGCCGCCATCCTGAAGGACGCCAAGATCCGCACACCCGTGAAGTTCACCCTGCACTACACGACCGACCACTACGGCGAGGCCACCGCCGCCGAGTTCCGGACGCTGAAGAAGCAGTTCAACGACTCCGGGCTGTTCGACATCTCCGTCGAAGGCACCCCCTGGGCGAAGTACCGCCCGGCCGAGGTGCGCGGCGACTACGCCGCCTACGGCATGGGCTGGTTCCCCGACTTCCCGGACCCGGACAACTACACGGCGCCGTTCCTCGACAAGGACAACTTCCTCAACTCGCCCTACCGGTCGACCCTGGCCCAGAAGACCCTGATCCCGCAGTCCCGCCGCGAGGACGACCGCAGCGCCGCCACCAGGACCTTCCAGCAGCTCCAGGACATCGTCGCCGAGGACGTCCCCGTCCTCCCGGTCTGGCAGGGCAAGCAGTACGTCGCCTCCCGCGAGGGACTCACCGGCGTCGAATGGGCGGTCAACTCCTCAGCCGACCTCCAGCTGTGGGAGCTCGGCCGCAGCTGACACGCGATGCCGCCCCGGCGCCCAGTGACCCCCGGAAGGGTCACTGGGCGCCGGGGCGCACCAGTCCGCTCTCGTACGCGTACACCGCGGCCTGCACCCGGTCGCGCAGCCCCAGCTTCGTCAGCACATGACCCACATGCGTCTTGACCGTGGTCTCGCTGACGAAGAGATCGGCGGCGATCTCCGCGTTCGACAGACCGCGTGCCACGAGCTTCAGGACCTCGACCTCGCGGTCCGTGAGCGTGTGCAGGGTGTCCGGGACCGGCTCCTCGCCGGACGGCAGATGGTCCGCGTACTTGTCGAGCAGCCGGCGCGTGATGCTCGGCGCGAGCATCGCCTCGCCACCGGCGACCACCCGGATCGCCTGCACCAGCTCATTGGCCGGGGCGTCCTTCAGCAGAAAGCCGCTGGCGCCGGCGCGCAGCGCCTCCACCACGTACTCGTCGAGATCGAACGTCGTCAGCACCAGCACCTTCGCCGGGCCGTCCCGGCCCGGTCCGGTGATCTGACGCGTCGCCTCGACGCCGTCCATCCGCGGCATCCGGATGTCCATCAGCACCACATCGGGCTGCAGCGCCCGCACCTGGTCGAGCGCCTGGAGGCCGTCACCGGCCTCGCCCACCACCGCGAGGTCGCCCTCCGCCTCCAGAATCATCCGGAAGCCGGTGCGCAGCAGTGGTTGGTCGTCGACCAGTAGGACGCGGATTGCCACGGGATCTCCTCAATGTCCTTCAAGGGCACCGGGCGGGCCGGTCTCAGCCCGGACCGGGTCCATTCTGCCCTGGACATCCTGCGCCGACTCCGCCGGGCGCACCGACAGCGGATACACCGGGGGAGTCCCGCCGAATTCGGGACAGAGCGCCTGGTGGTCGCACCAGCCGCACAGCTTCGTCGGCCGCGGCCGCCACTCGCCGGTCTCCGTCGCCAGCGCGATCGCGTCCCACAGCGCCAGCAGCTTGCGCTCCACCCGCTCCAGATCCGCCACCACCGGGTCGTACGTCATCACGTCGCCGCTGCCGAGGTAGACCAGCTGGAGCCGGCGCGGCACCACGCCCTTCAGCCGCCAGATCACCAGCGCGTAGAACTTCATCTGGAAGAGCGCGCCCTCCGCGTACTCCGGACGCGGCGCCTTCCCCGTCTTGTAGTCCACGATCCGGACCTCGCCCGTCGGCGCCACGTCGATCCGGTCGATCACCCCGCGCAGCCGCAGACCCGACTCCAGCTCCGTCTCGACGAACATCTCCCGCTCGGCCGGCTCCAGGCGCGTCGGATCCTCCAGCGAGAACCAGCGCTCCACCAGCCGCTCCGCCTCCGACAGCCATCGCGCGAGCCGCTCGCCCTCCGGGTCCTCGGCGAACAGCTCCGCCAGCTCCGGCTTCGACTCCAGCAGCCGGTCCCACTGGGCCGGGATCAACGAGGTGGCCCGGCCCGGTGTGCGCTCGGGCGCGGGATTGTCGAACAGCCGCTCCAGCACCGCATGCACCAGCGTGCCCCGGGTAGCCGCCTCACTGGGCTTCTGCGGCAGCTTGTCGATGACCCGGAAGCGGTACAGCAAGGGGCACTGCATGAAATCGCTCGCCCGCGACGGCGAAAGGGACGAGGGCGGCTGAGGCGGCCGCGGTACTGAGGTCATGACGAAGACCCTACGACCCGCCACTGACACCGATCGGCATACCATCGACCACAGACCCTCGAACACTGCATCATCGTGCCGAAACGGCACCGACCGAAGGGACCTCGTGGACGAGAGCGGCAACAGCGGGCGGCCGCGGCCCGGCCCAGGGGGTACGGGCCCCGGCGACGGCCCCGACAAGGGCGCACCGGGACGCAAGGAGGATCCGGGAGGCGGCATCCTCATGGGCCGCCCCTTCGGAGTGCCCGTCTACGTCGCGCCCAGCTGGTTCGTCGTGGCCGCCCTGATCACCTGGGTCTTCGGCGGCCAGCTCGACCGTGTCCTGCCCGACCTCGGCGCGGCGCGCTACCTGGTCGCCCTCTTCTTCGCGATCGCGTTCTA
Organism: Streptomyces sp. OR43; assembly: GCF_008042275.1. Lineage (GTDB taxonomy): Bacteria > Actinomycetota > Actinomycetes > Streptomycetales > Streptomycetaceae > Streptomyces. The sequence continues at coordinate 459,329 of NZ_RDBK01000008.1, forward strand.
CGCCTCCGTGCTCGTCCACGAACTCGCCCACACGGTCGCCGCCCTGCACTACAAGCTCCCGGTCCGCCGGATCCAGCTCCAGTTCTTCGGCGGCGTCTCCGAGATCGAGAAGGAATCCGAGACGCCCGGCCGCGAGTTCGTCCTCGCCTTCGTCGGCCCGCTGCTCTCCCTGATCCTGGCGGGCGTCTTCTACGTCCCGATGAAGTTCGTCGAAGCCGGCACCGTGCCCGGCGTGCTGCTCGGCGGACTGATGATCTCCAACCTCATCGTCGCCGCGTTCAACCTCCTGCCCGGCCTGCCGCTCGACGGCGGCCGGATGCTCCGCGCCGTCGTCTGGAAGATCACCGGCCGCCCGATGAGCGGCACCGTCGCCGCCGCCTGGGTCGGCCGCGCCCTCGCCGTCATCACCCTCGTCGGCCTGCCCCTCCTCACGCACACCGACGTCCTCGGGAGCGGTGACCGCGAGATCAGCGGCATGGACACGGTCACCGACGCCCTGCTCGCCGCGATCCTCGCCGCCATCATCTGGACCGGCGCGGGCAACAGCCTGCGCATGGCCCGGCTGCGCGAACACCTCCCCGACCTGCAGGCCCGCACCCTCACCCGGCGCGCCGTCCCGGTCGAGGCCGGCACCCCGCTCTCCGAGGCCCTGCGCCGGGCCAACGAGGCGGGAGCCCGCGCCCTCGTCGTCGTCGACGGCACCGGCGAGCCCCAGGCCCTCGTCCGGGAGGCCGCCATCGTCGGCGTCCCCGAACACCGCCGCCCCTGGGTCGCCGTCGGCGGGCTCGCCCAGGACCTCACCGACGGCATGAAGGTCTCCGCCGAACTGGCCGGCGAGGCCCTCCTGGACCGCCTCAAGGCCAGCCCCGCCACCGAGTACCTCGTCGTCGAGGAGACCGGCGAGATCTACGGAGTGCTCTCCACCGCCGACGTCGAGCGTGCGTTCGTCGCCGCCATGGCCCGCCCCGCCGCCTGAAGGCCGTCGCCCCGCCCGGGCGGGCGGTCGGAGGCCCCGGAAACACCGGTACGCTGGTCACATGTCTGAACCGACCGGTGCCGCCCGCCGACGTGGGCCCTTCAAGGTCGGGGACCAGGTCCAGCTCACGGATCCCAAGGGACGCCACTACACCTTCACGCTCGAAGCCGGAAAGAACTTCCACACCCACAAGGGTTCTTTCTCGCACGACGAGCTGATCGGTGCTCCCGAGGGCAGTGTTGTCCGTACCACGGGAAACGTCGTCTACCTGGCGCTGCGCCCCCTGCTCCCCGACTACGTCCTGTCCATGCCCCGCGGCGCCGCCGTGGTCTACCCCAAGGACGCGGGGCAGATCCTGGCCTTCGGCGACATCTTCCCCGGCGCCCGCGTCGTGGAAGCCGGCGTCGGATCCGGCGCACTGTCGACCTTCCTGCTCCGCGCCATCGGCGAGCAGGGCATGCTGCACTCCTACGAGCGCCGCGAGGACTTCGCCGAGATCGCCCAGCAGAACGTCGAGCGCTACTTCGGCAGCCCGCACCCCGCATGGCAGCTCACCGTCGGTGACCTCCAGGACAACCTGTCGGAGACCGACGTGGACCGCGTCGTCCTGGACATGCTCGCGCCCTGGGAGTGCCTGGACGTCGTCTCCAAGGCGCTCGTCCCCGGCGGCATCCTCTGCGCGTACGTCGCGACCACCACCCAGCTCTCACGGACGGTCGAGTCCATCCGCGAGATCGGCTGCTTCGCCGAACCGCAGCCCTGGGAGTCGATGATCCGCAACTGGCACGTCGAGGGCCTGGCCGTGCGTCCGGACCACCGCATGATCGGCCACACCGGATTCCTGGTCACCGCCCGCCGGCTGGCCGACGGCGTCCAGCCCCCGCCGCGCCGCCGTCGCCCTTCCAAGGGCGCCTACGGCGAGGACTACACGGGCCCCGGCAGCCAGAGCGGCTCCGCGGCCCGCGACTGACATCTGCCCACGACTCGGACCGCCCGCCGGCCCGAGCAACGGGTCCGCGTGCTCGGCGCGCACCCCGTCGTACCGGCGCCCGGGAGCGCGCGTGGACGCCGGGCGGGATCCGTAGCGACCCCACCGTTCCGCTGCCGTGTGAGGTGTGGCACGATGCTGGCCACCCCCACCCCGCCGCCGACGTCCCGCCGACGGCACCGCCTTCCCGGCATCCCGCACCACAGGAACCACAGGAGACATCCCGCGTGCAGACCTCCGCGCTCCCGGACCTCGCGCACACCGACACCACGCCGATGCACTGGCTCGCCACGGCAGCAGCCATGGCCGCCGTCGTCGCGGCAGCCGGTCTGCTCCAGCCCGACGCCAGCGCCTCGGCCTCCACCACCCCCCACCGCACCGTGGCACAGCACGGCACGGCCCCCGCCGTCGCGCCGGACCCGGCCCGTGCGGACTTCCCCCTCGAATGCGGCGGGGCGGGCCACACCGTGGCCAAACAGGCCCCCGGCGACCTCGACGGCGACGGCCGTCCGGAAACCGTCGCGGTGGTCCACTGCGCGGCCGGATCCGGTACCCCGCCCAGCGGCGTCTACGTCCTCACACAGGGGAACGGGGCCGCACCACGGATCGTGGCGACCCTGGTGGACCCCGTCCAGAAAATGAGCGTCGGTGACTTCGCGGTGCGTGACGGCGTCGTCTCCGCCACGCTCCTCGGCTACTCCTCGCCCTCGGTTCCGTCCTGCTGCCCGGACGAGCAGGAGCAGGTCAGCTGGCAGTGGCGCAACGGCGCCTTCGTCCGCAGCAGCCGGCCGGCGGACCCCGCAGGCGCCGGCGTCTGACCGCCGCCACCCGGCGAGTCCGCCGTCGCGGCCCGCGGCCGGCCGCCGTCCGCGCGGTCAGGCCGCCTCGGGACCGAAGACCTCGACCCTGTCCGAAACGCGCCGTACGTGAATGCAGTCGCCCGGGCACTCCTTGGCCGAGTCGACCACGTCCTGGAGGATCGGCAGCGGGACCCGGGTGGTCGCGCCCTTCTCCTGGAGCAGCTCGTCCTGATCGCTCTTCACGTACGCCAGCCCGTCGATGTCCAGCTCGAACACCTCCGGCGCGTACTGCACGCAGATGCCGTCCCCCGTGCAGAGGTCCTGGTCGATCCAGACCTCCAGATCCTGAGTCCCGCTACCGGTGGGAGCGTCCTGCTGCACGGTCATTTCTCCTGCCGTTCCTGCGTATCCGAACCAAAAAAAGCCAGCCCTGACGGGTGTTGAACACTTCGACGATACAACCGGCCGCTTTCGGAGGTTGAAGGGTGGGTATTCACCTGACACGAGGGAGAGAGCGCAAGGGTGAAGATCGGACACGCCCCACAGTCTTTGTGATCTAGGGGTTTCAATCATCACCCACCCAGGTAGGGTCAGGAAGCGTCCAGCTCCCCTTGGAGGAGGTGAGGACCGTGGCAGCCCACGACGACGACATCAACCGCGGCATCCGGCCCGGGCGGGGGTCCGATGACCCAGCCGGCCAGGTCGCCTATCTTGAGCAGGAAATCGCCGTCCTGCGACGTAAGCTCGCCGACTCTCCGCGTCATACGAGGATTCTCGAAGAGCGGATCGTCGAGTTGCAGACCAACCTCGCAGGCGTGTCCGCACAGAACGAGCGGCTCGCCGGCACACTCCGCGAGGCCCGCGACCAGATCGTGGCCCTCAAGGAAGAGGTCGACCGGCTCGCACAGCCGCCGGCCGGCTTCGGTGTGTTCCTGCATGCGAACGAGGACGGCACCTGCGACATCTTCACCGGGGGCCGCAAGCTCCGGGTGAACGTCAGTCCCAGCGTTGAGCTCGAAGACCTCCGGCGCGGCCAGGAAGTCATGCTCAACGAAGCGCTCAACGTGGTCGACGCCATGGAATTCGAGCGGGCCGGGGACATCGTCACCCTCAAGGAGATCCTTGAGGACGGCGAACGGGCCCTGGTCATCGGGCACACCGACGAGGAACGGGTGGTGCGGCTCGCCGAGCCGTTGCTGGACATCACCATCCGCCCCGGCGACGCCCTGCTGCTCGAACCCAGGTCCGGCTACGTCTACGAAGTCGTTCCCAAGAGCGAGGTCGAAGAGCTCGTCCTCGAAGAAGTCCCGGACATCGACTACAACAAGATCGGTGGCCTGGGCGACCAGATCGAGCTGATCCGCGACGCGGTCGAGCTCCCCTACCTCCACCCCGACCTCTTCAAGGAGCACGAGCTCCGGCCACCGAAGGGCATCCTGCTCTACGGCCCGCCCGGCTGCGGCAAGACACTCATCGCCAAGGCCGTCGCCAACTCCCTTGCCAAGAAGGTCGCCGAAGTCACCGGCCAGCCGGCCGGGAAGAGCTACTTCCTCAACATCAAGGGTCCGGAGCTCCTCAACAAGTACGTCGGCGAGACCGAGCGCCACATCCGCCTGGTCTTCCAGCGTGCCCGCGAGAAGGCGAGTGAGGGTACCCCCGTCATCGTCTTCTTCGACGAGATGGAGTCCCTCTTCCGCACCCGCGGATCCGGTGTCAGCTCGGACGTGGAGAACACCATCGTCCCCCAGCTGCTCGCCGAGATCGACGGCGTCGAGGGCCTGGAGAACGTCATCGTCATCGGCGCCTCCAACCGCGAGGACATGATCGACCCCGCGATCCTGCGCCCCGGCCGCCTCGATGTGAAGATCAAGATCGAGCGTCCCGACGCAGAGGCCGCGAAGGACATCTTCGCGAAGTACCTCACGCCCTCGCTGCCCCTGCACGCGGACGATCTGGCCGAGCACACCGGCTCCAAGGAGGCGGCGGCTCACGCGATGATCCAGTCGGTCGTCGAGCGGATGTACACCGAGTCCGAGGAGAACCGCTTCCTCGAGGTCACGTACGCCAACGGCGACAAGGAAGTCCTGTACTTCAAGGACTTCAACTCCGGCGCGATGATCCAGAACATCGTCGACCGGGCCAAGAAGATGGCCATCAAGGCCTTCCTCGAGCAGGGCCAGAAGGGTCTGCGCGTCTCCCATCTCCTCCAGGCATGCGTGGACGAGTTCAAGGAGAACGAGGACCTGCCGAACACCACCAACCCGGACGACTGGGCCAGGATCTCCGGCAAGAAGGGTGAGCGGATCGTCTTCATCCGCACACTCGTCACCGGAAAGCAGGGCGCGGACACCGGTCGCTCCATCGACACGGTGGCGAATACCGGGCAGTACCTCTAGAACGCGGACCGGCTGCGGATGCCCGGCCGGGCATCCGCAGCCGGCTGCTTTCCGGTCAGCTCCCGCGACACCGCAGTAATGACGTAATTGATCTCCCCACCGGCACAGAGGCGCTCTAGGCTCTGGCGTACCGCCCGGTCGCGCAGTGCGGGAACGGGCAAACCGCGCACGCACCGGAAAAGCAGCGGTACTTGAGCGCCGCCCCGGAAGGGAGCGCCGCCGGGCAAGGAGGGCCGCATGACCGTACGGCGAGTAATGGGCATCGAGACCGAGTACGGGATCTCCGTGCCAGGTCACCCCAACGCCAATGCCATGCTCACCTCGTCCCAGATCGTCAACGCCTACGCGGCGGCGATGCACCGGGCGCGCCGCGCCCGCTGGGACTTCGAGGAGGAGAACCCGCTGCGCGACGCGCGAGGCTTCGACCTCGCCCGTGAGACCGCCGACTCCAGCCAGCTCACCGACGAGGACATCGGCCTGGCCAATGTCATCCTCACCAACGGCGCACGGCTCTACGTCGACCACGCACACCCCGAGTACAGCTCTCCGGAGATCACCAATCCCAGGGACGCGGTCCTGTGGGACAAGGCCGGCGAGCGGATCATGGCCGAGGCCGCCGAGCGTGCGGCCCAGCTCCCGGGCGCCCAGCCGATCCACCTGTACAAGAACAACACGGACAACAAGGGCGCCTCGTACGGCACCCACGAGAACTACCTGATGAAGCGCGAGACGCCGTTCTCCGACATCGTGCGCCATCTGACGCCGTTCTTCGTCTCCCGCCAGGTCGTCACCGGTGCGGGCCGGGTCGGAATCGGCCAGGACGGTCACGAGCACGGATTCCAGATCAGCCAGCGCGCCGACTACTTCGAGGTCGAGGTCGGTCTGGAGACCACCCTCAAGCGCCCGATCATCAACACGCGCGACGAGCCCCACTCCGACGCCGAGAAGTACCGCAGGCTCCATGTGATCATCGGGGACGCGAACCTCTCGGAGATCTCCACCTACCTCAAGCTGGGCACCACCTCGCTGGTCCTCTCCATGATCGAGGACGGCTTCATCAATGTCGACCTGGCCGTCGACCAGCCCGTGCGCACCCTCCACCAGGTCTCCCACGACCCGGACCTCCAGCAGCTGATCACTCTGCGCAGCGGCCGGACACTCACCGCTGTCCAGCTCCAGATGGAGTACTTCGAGCTGGGCCGCAAGTACGTCGAGGAGCGGTACGGGGCGGACGCCGACGAGCAGACGAAGGACATCCTGACCCGCTGGGAGGACACGCTCAACCGGCTGGAGAACGATCCGATGAGCCTGTCCCGCGAGCTGGACTGGATCGCCAAGCGGGAGCTCATGGAGGGCTACCGCCGCCGCGACAGCCTGGACTGGGACGCGCCCCGCCTGCATCTGGTGGACCTGCAGTACGCCGATGTGCGGCCCGAGAAGGGCCTCTACAACCGCCTGGTGGCCCGGGGCAGGATGAACCGCCTGCTGGACGAGAACGAGGTCGAGAAGGCCCGTACAGCGCCTCCGGAGGACACCAGGGCGTATTTCCGCGGCCGCTGCCTGGAGCAGTACGCGGACGACGTGGCCGCGGCCTCCTGGGACTCGGTCATCTTCGACCTGCCGGGCCATGACTCGTTGCAGCGGGTACCCACCATGGAGCCGCTGCGGGGCACCCGGGACCACGTCAAGGCGCTCCTGGACCGCTGCCGTACGGCGGAAGAGCTGGTCCGGGTGCTGCAGGGCGGCTGAAAGGGCCGCCGGCTGGGAATCATTCCGATGACCTCCGGACGTTGAGACAAGTACCGGGCCAATGTCGGACCCCGTAGGTAGGGTCTGATCAAGTGCTTCGAACCGAGCGGGGTGAGCTATATGGCGACCAAGGACACCGGCGGCGGACAGCAGAAGGCGACGCGCTCCACCGAGCAGACCGAGGAGCAGGCCCAGGAGGCGCAGGGCTCCGAGGACCTCAAGGAGCGACAGGAGAAGCTCAGCGACGACGTGGACGACGTCCTCGACGAGATCGATGACGTCCTCGAGGCCAATGCCGAGGACTTCGTTCGCTCGTTCGTTCAAAAGGGCGGCGAGTAACCGGCCAGGCGCCCTCACCGCTGACCGGCGTGCGGCACGGGCTCCGGCCCGTGCCGCACGGCCGGCCGCACGCATCGGAGGAACGCGTCGAGGGCTCGGACCGCGATCGGTCCGAATGCCTCCGTCACACATGTGGATCATCGCCGTCGGACGGGTAGGGTCCGTGGCATACGGTGCTTCAACTGCAATTCGGCCGTAGGCAAGTTGGGAGATGATCCTGACACCTTGCGCAGGGCCATCGCTTACCTGGAGGGAAACGCGTGGAAGCCAACACTCGTAGCACCGGGCGTCTACCAGCTGCCTTCCTGACGCCCGGGTCCTCTTCGTTCATGGACTTCCTGTCCGACCAGTCGCCGGGGATGCTCCCGGGCAACCGGCAGCTGCCGCCCTTGAAGGGGGCCATCGAGGCGCCGCACGGCACCACGATCGTCGCGGCGTCCTTCCCGGGCGGTGTGGTGCTGGCCGGTGACCGGCGGGCGACCATGGGCAACATGATCGCGCAGCGCGACATCGAGAAGGTCTTTCCGGCCGACGAGTACTCGGCGGTGGGCATCGCGGGTACGGCCGGTCTGGCCGTGGAGATGGTCAAGCTCTTCCAGCTGGAGCTGGAGCACTTCGAGAAGGTCGAGGGGGCCCAGCTCTCCCTGGAGGGCAAGGCGAACCGGCTCTCCACGATGATCCGGAGCAATCTGGCGATGGCCATGCAGGGGCTCGCCGTGGTGCCGCTCTTCGCCGGCTACGACGTCGACCGCGAGCGGGGCCGGATCTTCAGCTACGACGTCACCGGCGGCCGTTCCGAGGAGCACGGGTACGCGTCCACCGGCTCCGGTTCGATCTTCGCCCGCAACTCGATGAAGAAGCTCTACCGCGAGGACCTGACGGAGGAGCAGACGCTCACGCTGGTCGTACAGGCGCTGTACGACGCGGCGGACGACGACTCGGCGACCGGTGGACCGGACGTGGGCCGTCGTATCTATCCGATCCTCACCGTCATTACCGACGAGGGCTTCCGGAAGCTGACCGAGACGGAATCCTCCGAGATTGCCCGCTCGATTCTGGAACGCCGGCTGGAACAGCCCGACGGCCCGCGCGCCGCGCTGCTCTGACCGTCCGTTCCGAGGCTTCTTCGATGCTCCTGCCACTGACAGAAAGGGACGGATAGCCGGTGTCGACGCCGTTCTATGTCTCACCTCAGCAGGCCATGGCCGACCGGGCGGAATACGCCCGGAAGGGCATCGCCCGTGGTCGCAGCCTGGTTGTGCTGCAGTACGCCGACGGCATTGTGTTCGTCGGCGAGAACCCGTCCCGTGCGCTGCACAAGTTCAGCGAGATCTATGACCGGATCGGTTTCGCCGCCGCCGGCAAGTACAACGAGTACGAGAATCTCCGCATCGGCGGAGTGCGCTACGCCGATCTGCGCGGGTACACCTATGACCGCGACGATGTGACGGCGCGTGGACTGGCGAACGTCTACGCGCAGACGCTCGGCACCATTTTCTCCAGTGCGGCCGAGAAGCCGTACGAGGTGGAGCTGGTGGTCGCCGAGGTCGGCGACGGACCCGAGGGCGACCAGATCTACCGGCTGCCGCACGACGGATCGATCGTGGACGAGCACGGCTCGGTCGCGGTCGGCGGCAACGCGGAGCAGATCAGCACCTTCCTCGACCAGCGCCACCGTGACGGGATGTCGCTCGCCGAGGCGCTGAAGCTGGCGGTACAGGCGCTGTCCCGCGATCCCAACGGCAGCGAGCGGGAGATCCCCGCGGAGCGGCTGGAGGTCGCGGTCCTGGACCGTACGCGGCCGCAGCAGCGCAAGTTCAAGCGGATCGTCGGCCGGCAGCTCGCCCGGCTGCTGGAGGCCGACGGCGCCGGCGCGACGCCGACGGACGCCCCTTCGGACACCGAGGACGCCGAGGGCGCGGACACCCCCGCGGCCACGACGGACACCGGCAAGCCGGGCGGGAAGAAGGCCGCGCCGGACTCCTCCGGTGACGGTGACTCCACCGGTTCCGCCGACTCCGGCGGCGACGTCGAGTAGCCGGTTCCACGCGCTCCGTGTGCCCCGGTCCGCCTCCTCGGCGGGCCGGGGCGCCGTCATGTGGTGGGCCCGGCCGGCGGTGGCGCGCTGGAGCCCCGCACGACGAGGTGGACCGGCAGGCTGCCGGGCTCGGCCTGCCGGCCTTCGAGTACGGCCAGCAGGGCGCTCATGCCCCGCTCGCCGACCTTTTCGGCGGGCAGCCGCACCGTGGTGAGCTCCGGCTCGACCGCCGTGGCCAGGGCCAGGTCGTCGAAGCCGGTGACCGAGAGATCGTCCGGAACGCGCAGTCCGAGCCGGCGGACGGCCTTGCAGGCACCCGCGGCCAGGATGTCGTCGTCGCAGACGAGGGCGGTGGGACGGGGCCCCGGGAGCGCCAGCGCGTGTTCCGCCGCCTCGCGGCCGGCCCGTACGTCCAGCGCGGCGGACACGGTCCGGAGCTCGGTGCCGGGGACGCCGCGCAGGGCCTCCTGGAGGGCGCGGGCGCGGACCGCGAACGTCCAGGTGTCGACGGCCGAGGCGAGGTGGAGGAAGCGGCGGTGGCCGAGGGCGAGCAGATGACCGGCCACCTGACGCATCCCGTCGGCGATGTCGAGGTTGACCCTGGCCGCGGGGCCCGGTGCCGCGGGGTCGCTGTCGAGCATGACCAGGGGGAGTCCGGCGCCGCGCAGGGCGCCCAGGGCGTCGGCGGCCATCGAGGAGGCGATCACCCCGTCCAGGGCGGCGCGTGCCGAGGCGAAGGGGTCCCGGGCCGGGCCCGTGCCGTCGGGTGAGGGGTACAGGACGACGCCGAAGCCGTGCTCCGCGGCGACCGCGGCAGCGCCGGTGTAGACCCGGGCGAAGAACTCGTTGGTCAGGGCGGGGACGACCAGCAGCGCGGTCCTGGTGTGGCCGAGGCGCAGATTGCGGGCGGCGAGGTTCGGCCGGTAGCCGAGGTCGCGGGCGGCGTCGCGCACCCGGCCGGCGGTGCTCTCGGAGACCCGGCCGCGCCATTTTTCGCCGAGCACCAGGGAGACGGTGGCCTGGGAGACGCCTGCGGCCCGTGCCACGTCGCGGCTGGTGGGCCGGGGCGGGCCGGGTGGTGCTGGGCTGGTCACGCGGGCCTCCGGGCCGGTCGGGCAGGCGCGACGATGTGGACCTGCGGACGGGGCCATGGTACGTATGAACCTCGAAGTTATACGTAAAACCTCGGGTGGCCGGAACGGCGCTCCAAGGAGAGGGGCGGGACATGGCCGCGGGATATCTGGACATCCTCCGGGCGCGGCATGCCGCCCGGCTGCTGACGGGCACGCTGGTGGGCCGGCTGCCGAACGGCACCGCGCACATCGCGATCGTGCTGTTCACCCGCGCGGAGGGCGGCAGCTACACCCTCGCCGGCGCGCTCGCCGCCGTATACGGGCTGGCCACGGCCGTCGGGCAGCCGCTGCTGGGCCGTGCGGTCGACCTCTACGGCCAGCCCCGGGTCCAGCTCCCCGCCTCCGTCCTCTCGGCCCTCGGCATGGCCCTGCTCGCCGTGGCGGGTTTCGATTCCCTGCCGGTGGCCTACGCGGCGGTAGTCGTGGCCGGGGTCTTCACGCCGCCCCTGGAGGGCGGCCTGCGGGCGCTGTGGCCGAGCGTGCTGGGGAGCGAGGACCGGGTGCACCGCGCCTATGCGATGGATGCGGTGGCCCAGGAGGTCATGTTCACGGTCGGGCCGCTGCTGGTGACCCTGCTGGTGTCCCTCTGGTCGCCCGCCGCCGCGCTGCTCGTCATCAACGTCATAGGGGTCCTGGGGGCGCTCTCCGTCGTCCTGTCCGAGCCCTCCAGGACCTGGCGCTCCGCCCCGCGCGAGGCGCACTGGCTGGGTGCGCTGCGCTCGCGTGGGCTGCTGGCGCTGCTCGGCGCGTTCTTCTTCGTCGGGATGGCGCTGGGCTCCATCACCGTGGCCGGTGTGGCGTACGCCGACGACCACGGCCGGGAGTCCGTCTACGGCTGGCTGATGGCGGCGCTGGGCCTGGGCGCGCTGATCGGGGGAGCGGTGTACGGGGCCCGGCAGTGGTCCGGGCCGCCCGAGCGCAGGCTGCGGGTGATCGTGGCGCTGCTGGCACTGGGCTATCTTCCGCTGATGCTGACGCCGGGCGTGGTCGCGATGACCGTGCTGGCCGCCGTCGCCGGGGTGTTCCTGGCTCCGGCCATCGCCTGCTCGTTCATCGTCGTCGACCGGCACGCTCCGCGGGGCACGGTGACGGAGGCGTTCTCCTGGCTGGTGACGACCTTCGGCGTGGGCGCCGCGGCGGGGACGGCGGTGGCGGGCCCGGCCGTGGAGCTGGGCGGTACGGCTTGGAGCTTCGCCGTGGCGGGGGCCGGCGGCGTGGCCGCGCTGATCGTGCTGCTGTCCACCGGAAGGGTCCTCGCGGTCCCCGGGCACAGCGCTGTCGCGGTCCGCGGTCCGGGCGGCGACCGGGACGACGCGGTCGGACCCGGCGTGAGCCAGGCGGCGAACGGGACGACGCCGTCGAACCCGGCGTGAGCCGGGGCCGTCCGGTGTGACGGGGGCGCCGTGGCGTGGCGGGCCCCGCCGGCCCCCGGAGCCGCGTCGCCGCCCTCGCGAGGGCCGGTGGAGTGGTGGCGCCGCCCGGCTCCGCGGGCCACCGGAAAGGTCCTCGCAGCTCCCGGGCGTAGTGCTGTTGTGGTGCGAGGATCGGAAAATGATCGAAACGGTGCCGTCGAACCCGGTTTCAGCACGGCCCTTCAGGCGTAATGTTCAGTCATGGACCGCCGCATTTTCGGGCTGGAGAACGAGTACGGCGTCACGTGCACGTTCAGGGGACAGCGCCGACTGTCTCCTGATGAAGTGGCGCGCTACCTCTTCCGCCGTGTTGTGTCATGGGGCCGCAGCAGCAATGTCTTTCTGCGGAACGGCGCCCGCCTCTACCTCGACGTGGGATCGCATCCGGAATATGCAACCCCCGAATGCGACAACCTGACCGAGCTGGTCACCCACGACAAGGCCGGCGAGCGCATTCTCGAAGGCCTGCTTGTCGACGCCGAACGACGTCTGCACGAGGAGGGAATCGCAGGCGACGTCTATCTCTTCAAGAACAACACCGACTCGGCGGGAAACTCCTACGGATGTCACGAGAACTACCTCGTGGCCCGGCACGGAGAATTCTCCCGGCTCGCGGACATCCTCATTCCCTTCCTCGTCACGAGGCAGCTGATCTGCGGCGCCGGCAAGGTGCTGCAGACCCCGCGGGGCGCCGTCTACTGCGTCAGCCAGCGTGCCGAACACATCTGGGAGGGCGTCAGCTCCGCGACGACGCGTTCCCGGCCGATCATCAACACCCGCGACGAACCGCACGCGGACGCGGAGCGCTACCGGCGCCTCCACGTCATCGTCGGTGACTCCAACATGTCCGAGACGACGATGCTCCTCAAGGTCGGAGCGACCGACCTGGTGCTCCGCATGATCGAGGCGGGCACGGTGATGCGGGACCTGACGCTGGAGAACCCGATCCGGGCGATCCGCGAGGTCAGCCACGACATCACGGGACAGCGCAAGGTCCGGCTCGCCAGCGGCCGCGAGGCCTCCGCCATAGAGGTGCAGCGCGAGTACTACGAGAAGGCCGTGGACTTCGTGGACCGCCGCGGGATCCGTACGGGCAACGTCGCGAAGGTCCTCGAACTGTGGGGCCGCACCCTCGACGCGATCGAGGCCGAGGACCTCGACCGGATCGGCACCGAGATCGACTGGGTCATGAAGTACAAGCTCATCGAGCGGTACCGGGCCAAGCACAACATGACCATGTCGAACCCGCGGGTCGCCCAGATAGACCTCGCCTACCACGACATCCACCGCCGCCGGGGCCTGTACTACCTGCTGGAACGCAAGGGCCAGGCCGCCCGCATCTGCAACGACCTGAAGATCTTCGAGGGCAAGTCGGTGCCTCCGCAGACGACCAGGGCGCGGCTGCGGGGCGACTTCATCCGGCGGGCCCAGGAACAGCGGCGGGACTTCACCGTCGACTGGGTCCATCTCAAGCTCAACGACCAGGCGCAGCGCACGGTGTTGTGCAAGGACCCGTTCCGATCCGTCGACGACCGAGTGGAGAAGCTGATCGCGGGTATGTGAGCCGGCGCAGGACGCGCCTCGGCTCTTGTGCGACCCGGGCCCCGTACGTTCCTCGTACGGGGCCCTGCGCACGCCCTAGAGTGTCGGGGACCCCTGGGCAGTGTCCCAACACATGTGTCGTCTGAGATCTGAGGAACCAGTGCGCCGAATTGCCGGCCTTCTCGTCGTCCCCCTGCTGCTGGTTTCAGCGGCCTGCGGCAGCGACGACAAGGGCTCCGACTCCGCTTCCACCTCCGCGTCCGCCCCCACGGAGGGCGGGTTCCCCGCCATCACCGCGGGCGCGAAGTTCGGTGAGAAGCCCACCCTGGCCAAGGGCACCGGAACGCCGCCCAAGGAGCTGAAGACCAAGGTCGTCAGTGAGGGCGACGGCGCGACGCTCAAGAACGGCGACGCCATCCAGGTCAACTACCTCGGGCAGGCCTGGGACTCCGACAAGCCGTTCGACAACAGCTTCGACCGCAAGCAGCCGTTCGATCTCACGCTCGGCGCCGGCATGGTCATCCAGGGCTGGGACAAGGGCCTCGTCGGTCAGAAGGTCGGCAGCAGGGTCGAACTCGTCATCCCGCCGGACCTCGGTTACGGCGCGAACGGCCAGGGCGACATCAAGCCGAACGCCACCCTCGTCTTCGTCGTGGACGTCCTGAAGGCGAAGCAGATCCCGGCGTCGGCCAAGGGCACCCCGGTCGCCCAGGACAACACCGACCTGCCGAAGGTGGGCACCAACACCGACGGCAAGGCGCCGACCCTCACGATCCCCAGCAAGGTCACCCCGCCCAAGAAGCTGGTCTCCAACTACGTGCTGGAGTCCAAGGGCGAGGTCGTGAAGGAGACCGACACGGTCGTCGTGAACTACGTGGCCAAGCTGTGGAAGGACGGCAAGGAGTTCGACAACACGTACAAGACGGGCAAGACCGCCTCCTTCCCGCTGGCCCAGGTCACCCTCAAGGGTCTGAAGAACGGCCTGATCGGCAAGAAGATCGGCAGCCGTGTGCTGCTCGTCGTCCCGCCGGACCAGGGCCTCGGTGACAAGGCGCAGCAGTCGATCCCCGCGAACTCCACGCTCGTCTTCGCCGTGGACATCCTCGCGAAGATGTAAGACTGTCCCGGTTGCCCAGTTCATCATTTAGAGGAGCAAGTCAGTGAGCATCGAGAAGCCCGAGATCGACTTCCCGGGTGGCGAGCCGCCGGCCGACCTGGAGATCAAGGAGATCTGGGAAGGCGACGGTGCCGAGGCCAAGGCCGGCCAGACCGTCTCCGTCCACTACGTGGGCGTGGCCTTCTCCACCGGTGAGGAGTTCGACGCCTCGTGGAACCGCGGTACGCCGCTCCAGTTCCAGCTCGGCGCCGGCCAGGTCATCAAGGGCTGGGACCAGGGCGTGCAGGGCATGAAGGTCGGCGGCCGTCGTCAGCTGACCATCCCCGCGCACCTCGCGTACGGTGACCGCGGCGCCGGCGGCGGCTCCATCGCGCCGGGCGAGACGCTGATCTTCGTCTGCGACCTGGTCGCCGTCTGATCCGGCGTCTCCGCGCTCCGAGGGCCCGTGCCGCCAGGCACGGGCCCTCGTGCCGTGGCGGGCGACGTCCGCCCCGTCGCGAACGCCGCCCGCCCCCGGCACCGGCTTTTGTCCGGACACCCCGGAGCGGTACGGTCGAGGGTCGTAGAGCAAAACAGAAAGGGCGTCGATGGCGATTGCCAAGGCCGAGCGGCTGATGAACCTGGCACTGTGTCTGCTGGGGACCCGGCGCCCGCTCAGCAAGCGCGAACTGCGCGGTTCCATCGAGGCCTACCTCGAGGCGGGATCCGACGACGCCTTCAACCGGATGTTCGAGCGCGACAAGGACGATCTGCGCGAGCTCGGCCTGGTCATCGAGACCGTGGAGAACCTGGACGGCGACACGGGCTACCTCGCCCGCCGCGACAGCAACCGGCTGCCCCCCATCACGCTGGACGCCGAGGAGGCCGCCGCTCTCGGGCTGGCCGCCAAGGTCTGGCAGCAGGCCCGCCTCGCCGGAGCCGCCAGCGGAGCCCTGCAGAAGCTGCGGGCCGCGGGCATGCCGGAGGCGGAGGACGCCTACGAGGTGCACAGCGCCCTCGAACCCCGCATCCCCGTCCACGAGGCCGCGTTCGAGCCCCTGATGCTCGCCTGCCGCGACCGCCGGCCGGTGACCTTCGACTACCGCAAGGCCAACGCCGCCCGGCCCGAACAGCGCCAGGTCGAGCCGTGGACGCTGGAGTGCTGGCGCGGGCACTGGTATCTCGCCGGCTGGGACCGGGAGCGGGGCGCGGAGCGGGTGTTCCGGCTCTCCCGGATCTCGGGCAAGGTCCGTTCGCGGGCCGGCGCCTTCACCGCCGAGGTCCCCGATGTGGTCACCGTCCGCGAGACCGTGGAGAGCTGGGCGGGCGAGACGGCGACCCGTACCGCGCTGA
This sequence comes from Streptomyces sp. OR43, assembly GCF_008042275.1. Classification (GTDB taxonomy): domain Bacteria; phylum Actinomycetota; class Actinomycetes; order Streptomycetales; family Streptomycetaceae; genus Streptomyces. The sequence goes on from NZ_RDBK01000008.1 coordinate 475,151, forward strand.
TCAGGCTGCGGGCCGACTCCGGCTACCCGCTCCGCGCCCGGGCGATATCGGTCCGGGAACTCGGTGACGGGTGGGAGGAGTTGGAGATCCCGTACGGACACGGCCTGGACGCCTGGCTCGTCGAGTTCGGACCGGACGTCGTCGTGACCGAACCTGCGGATCTGCGGGCCGATGTGGTGGACCGGCTGCGCGCCGTGGCCAAGGACTGAGGGGACCGTACTCATGGCCACGAACGCCATCGACCAGACCCGCCGGATGCTTTCCCTGGTGACGTATCTGCGTGAGCGCCCAGGCGCCCATGTCCAGGACGTCGCGCGGGCCTTCGGGATCACCGAGGACGAGCTGATCTCGGACCTCGACGTCCTGCCGATGTGCGGGACGAGCTTCCGCGGCGGCGATCTGCTGGACATCGACACCGACGGCGACCGTATCTGGTGGCACAACCCGGACGACGTCGCGGAGCCGCTGCGGCTCGCGGCCGACGAGGCGACGGCCCTGCTCGTCGCCGCCCGTGCCGTCGCGACGCTGCCCGGACTGCGCGAGAGCGACCGTCAGGCCCTGCTGCGGGCCACCGCCAAGCTGGAGGCCGCCGCCGGTGAGGTGGGGGCCGCCAGCTCCCGGCTCTCGGTCACCTTCGAGTCCGAGGGCGGCGTCTTCGCCGATGTGGACCGGGCGATCTCCGAGCGCCGCCGGCTCTGGCTGCGCTACTACTCACCCGCGCGCGACGAGCTCACCGAGCGCGAGGTGGACCCGATCCGCCTGTTCGCCGTCGGACACACCTATATGGAGGCCTGGTGCCGGTCCTCCGAGGACCGGCGCACCTTCCGCCTCGACCGGGTCGCCGAGATCCGGCTGCTCGACGAACCGGCCGCGCCGCCGGAGCTGGAGCTCCGGGACCTGTCGGAAGGGCTGGTACAGCCCGCCGCGGAGGACCCGGAGGTCGTGGTCGAGGTCGGTCCCGGCGGCCGCTGGGTCGCCGAGTACTACCCGCACGACAGCGCCGAGGAACTGCCCGACGGCGGCCTGCGGATCACCCTGCGCACCCCCGACCCGGCATCGCTCCGAAGACTCGCGCTCCGGCTCGGCGGGGAGGGCCGCATCGTCTCGCCGCCGGAACTGGCGCGCAGCGCACGGACAGCGGCCCGTGCGGCGCTCGCCGCGTACGACGGCCTGATCTGAGGGGATGCGGGAGATATGGGCAATATGTCTGTGGTGTCCGGTGTTTCCGGTGTGCCGACCGTCGTCGTTCCCGATTCGGTACGGTTCAAGGCCGCCTGTCCGGACTGCCGGGCGCGGTTCGAACTGGCGGCGGCGGAGTTCCGGCTCGCGATCGGCGCGAGCAGCCGGACCACGTTCTACTCCTTCACCTGCCCCGCGTGCGGCGTGTCCGTCCGCCGGCCCGCGGGGGAGCGGATAGTGGAACTCCTCACCGGCGGCGGCGTGCGGACGCTCCGCCTGCACACGGGTGCCTGAGGCATCACTCCGGACCTCCGGGACCTCAGGGGCCTCCGGGACCGTCGGAACCTTCGGACACGAGACACATCGAGGCACTGCGCATGTTCTGGCCCATGCTCGCCATCGCCCTGGGATTCCTCGGGATCGCCGTCCTGGGCGTGCTGGCCGTCAAGGTCTTCATCGAGGCCCAGCGCCTCGGTCACCAGGTGACAAGTACCACTGAGCGCATCAACCGGGCGGCCGAGGACCTGGAGCGCGCGGCCACGAATCTCGCGGCCACGGGCGAAACCCTGCGCTAGTACCCCTCCCGGCAAGCTTTGCCCCGTCGGGCAAACATTGCCGGTCACGGCACTGGCGCCGCCGTTTGATCTGCCCGGGCGCGGCCTCCTCTTTCCCAGGCCCGGGGGGTACGCTGCTGGTGACGGCCCTGGCAGGGGTGCGGGCCGCAGCGAAAGTATGCATAGGCATTGCCTCGCGTTTACTCCCGCGGGTTACGATCGCTCCCAGCGAAATGGTCGGACGTGTGTCCGTCCCAGGGCAGCGAGCCCACCTCCAGCCGCCTCAGCGAGAAGGAAGCACATCATGGGCAATCTGAAGCCTCTCGAGATCGTTCTGATCATCGCTGTCATTCTGCTGTTGTTCGGTGCCAAGAAGCTTCCCGACATGGCGCGTTCGCTCGGCAAGTCGGCCCGCATCCTCAAGAGCGAGGCCAAGGCGATGAAGAAGGACGACGAGCCCGCGGCCACGACGGAACCGGTCGCCGACCAGGCTGCCCAGCCCGCCGCCGCGCGCACGATCCAGGCCGCTCCCGGCGACGTGACGAGCTCCCGCCCGGTGAACGAAGCGAAGCCCACCACCCAGAGCTGACGGCTGACGGATCTCTCCGACAGCTGCCGCACGAGACGAGGGAAGTGGGTTGCTCAAGTCTGCCCGCAAGCAGGAGAAGGACGGCGAGGGGCGGATGCCTCTCGCTGATCACCTGCGTGAGTTGCGTAACCGACTGCTGATCGCGGTGGTGGCGGTCGTCGTGATCACGTCGATCACGGCCTTCTTCTACAAGGACCTGATCGACTTCCTGATCCGGCCCATCCTGGAGTCGGTCGGCTGCACCGACGGCCGGAAGGTGCAGGACAACGGCAAGCCGTGTGCCGAGATGACGGTGAACGGTCTCGTCGCTCCGTTCTCCATCGCCCTCAAGGTCTCCCTCATGGCGGGCGTGGTGTTCTCCACTCCCGTGTGGCTGTACCAGCTCTGGGCGTTCCTGGCCCCGGGCCTGCACAAGAACGAGAAGAAGTACGCGCTGAGCTTCGTCGGCGCCGGTGTGCCGCTGTTCTGTGTGGGTGCCGCGCTCGCGTACATCCTGATGCCGCAGACCGCGGCGGTGCTGCTCGACTTCACGCCGGACAACACGACGAACCTGCTGCCCGTCGACGACTATCTCGACATCGTCACGCGCATGGTGATCGTGTTCGGCCTCGCCTTCGAGCTGCCGCTCCTGCTCGTCCTGCTGAACTTCACCGGAGTGCTCACGGCCAAGCGGCTCGCGTCCTGGTGGCGAGCCATGGTCATGGGCATCACGGTCTTCGCGGCCGTGGCCACGCCGACGGGTGACCCACTGACGATGGTGTCGCTGGCAGCGCCGATCGTGCTGCTCTACTTCATCGCGCTCGGCATCTGCATCGCCAACGACCGCCGCAGGCGTCGTAGCAACCCCGACGCCGACCTCGACGACGACGAGGCCTCGGACCTGGATCTCACCCCCGAGGACATCGGCGAGATGGAGAACGTGTCGGCCTCGCTGCCCGCACAGGCGGACGGCGAACAGGACGGCGGACGATCGTCCCGCCGAGACGGTTACGACGACATCACCTGACCTTGTAAGGTCCCCCGGGTGACCAGCGAGATCACCCTTTTCGTCAATCCCACCGCAGGACGCGGCCGGGGCGCGCACGCCGCGCAGCCGGCCGCTTCCGCGTTGCGGGACGCCGGATTCTCCGTCCGCACCGTGCTCGGCGAGGACGCCGACGACGCATTGCGGCGGGCCCGCGAGGCGGTGGCCGGGGGAACGGGCGCGCTCATAGCCGTCGGCGGGGACGGGATGATGTCCCTCGCCCTCCAGGCGGTCGCCGGAACCCTGACCCCGCTCGGTGTCGTCGCCGTCGGTACGGGCAACGACTTCGCCCGTGCCCTCGGTATGCCGATACGGGATCCGGCAGCGGCCGGGCAGCTGGCCGCCGAGGCGCTCAAGGGAGATGCCGTCCGCGAGATCGACCTCGGCCGGGTCGGTGAGCGCTGGTTCGGCTCCGTGCTCGCCTCAGGCTTCGACTCCCGCGTCAACGACCGCGGCAACCGGATGCGCTGGGTCGGCGGCCGCTTCAAGTACGACCTGGCGATCCTCGCCGAGCTCGCCGCCTTCAAGCCGATCACGTACCGCATGGGTCTGGACGGCGGACCGTTCCGCGAGGTCGAGGCGACGCTCATCGCGGTCGGCAACGGCTCGACCTACGGCGGCGGCATGCGGATCTGCGCGGACGCCGTCATGGACGACGGCCTCTTCGACGTGACCGTCGTCGGCGACTGCAGCCGCGCCACGCTCCTCAAGGTGTTCCCCAAGGTCTACAAGGGAACGCACCTCGGCCACCCCGCCGTCACCGTGCACCGGGTCTCCTCCATCGCACTGGAAGCGGTCGGCGTCACCGCGTACGCGGACGGTGAACCGCTCGGCGCGCTTCCGCTGACCGCGACCTGTGTGCCGGGTGCCGCCCGGGTGCTGGGGGCGTCCCGCACCACGGGCGATTAAAGATCGAGTGACTGTCGGAGGCGGCGGGTAGGCTCGTGGACAAGATGACAGAGGACCTCTCACCAGCTGAGCGATACCAGGCTTCCCGGATCCGAGCCGCCGAGCAGGCGACCGCGCTCGGACCGTTCCGCGAGATGTACGAGTTCGATCTGGACCCCTATCAGATCGAGGCCTGCAAGGCGCTGGAGGCCGGCAAGGGCGTTCTCGTCGCGGCTCCGACGGGTTCGGGCAAGACGATCGTCGGCGAGTTCGCCGTGCACCTCGCCCTGGCCCAGGGCCGCAAATGCTTCTACACCACGCCGATCAAGGCCCTCTCGAACCAGAAGTTCGCCGACCTGGTCAAGCGCTACGGCGCGGAGAAGGTCGGCCTGCTGACGGGGGACAACAGCGTCAACGCCGACGCACCGGTGGTCGTCATGACCACCGAGGTGCTGCGGAACATGCTGTACGCGGGCTCCCAGGCGCTGACCGGCCTCGGATACGTGGTGATGGACGAGGTGCACTACCTCTCCGACCGCTTCCGGGGCGCCGTCTGGGAGGAAGTGATCATCCACCTCCCCGAATCCGTCACGCTGGTGTCGCTGTCGGCGACCGTGTCCAACGCCGAGGAGTTCGGTGACTGGCTGGACACCGTCCGCGGCGACACCCAGGTGATCGTCTCCGAGCACCGGCCGGTGCCGCTCTGGCAGCACGTGCTGGCCGGCCGCCGGATGTACGACCTCTTCGAGGAGGAGAGCGACCACGGCGGCCGCGGGTCCGGACGCCGTGAGGTCAACCCGGACCTGGTCCGGCTCGCCCGCATGGAGAACCAGCGCGGATACAACCCGCGCGAGCGCCGCCGCGGGAAGATGGTGCGCGAGGCGGACCGCGAGCGCGAGCGGCGCCAGCGCAGCCGGATCTGGACACCGTCGCGGGCCGAGGTCATCGACCGGCTCGACGCCGAGGGACTGCTGCCCGCCATCACGTTCATCTTCAGCCGGGCCGGCTGCGAGGCCGCCGTGCAGCAGTGCCTGCACGCCGGACTGCGGCTCAACGACGAGGACAAGCGCCGGCTGGTCCGGGAGATCGTCGAGCAGCGCACGGCGTCGATCCCCACCGAGGACCTGCACGTCCTCGGGTACTACGAGTGGCTCGAAGGCCTGGAGCGCGGCATCGCCGCACACCATGCCGGGATGCTGCCGACCTTCAAGGAGGTCGTCGAGGAGCTCTTCGTACGCGGGCTCGTCAAGGCGGTCTTCGCGACCGAGACCCTCGCGCTCGGCATCAACATGCCCGCACGCTCGGTGGTCCTGGAGAAGCTCGTCAAGTGGAACGGCGAGCAGCATGCCGACATCACCCCCGGCGAGTACACCCAGCTGACCGGCCGGGCCGGCCGGCGCGGTATCGACGTCGAGGGCCACGCGGTCGTGCTCTGGCAGCGCGGCATGGACCCGGGCGCGCTGGCCGGACTCGCGGGCACGCGTACGTATCCGCTGCGCTCCAGCTTCCGGCCCTCGTACAACATGGCGGTCAACCTGGTGCAGCAGTTCGGGCGGCATCGTTCGCGTGAGCTGCTGGAGACCTCCTTCGCCCAGTTCCAGGCGGACCGGTCCGTGGTCGGGATCTCCCGCCAGGTCCAGAAGAACGAGGAGGGTCTGGAGGGCTACAAGGAGGGAATGACCTGCCACCTCGGTGACTTCGAGGAGTACGCGCGGCTGCGCCGCGACCTCAAGGACCGGGAGACGGAGCTCGCCAAGCAGGGCGCCTCGCAGCGGCGAGCAGCGGCGGCGGCGTCCCTGGAGAAGCTCAAGCCGGGCGATGTCATCCATGTGCCCACCGGCAAGTTCGCCGGGCTGGCGCTCGTCCTGGATCCCGGGCTGCCTGCCGGGCGGACCAACGGGCACGGGCACCGCGGGATGGAGTACCACGACGGGCCGCGGCCCCTGGTGCTGACGGCCGAGCGCCAGGTGAAGCGGCTGGCCTCGATCGACTTCCCGGTTCCGGTGGAGGCGGTGGAGCGGATGCGCGTGCCGAAGTCGTTCAACGCGCGCTCGCCGCAGTCGCGTCGGGACCTGGCGTCCGCGCTCCGGACCAAGGCCGGGCACATCGTGCCGGACCGGCACCGCCGCGACCGGTCCGTCGCCGCAGACGACCGCGAGATCGCGCGCTACCGGGCCGAGTTGCGCGCCCATCCCTGCCACGGGTGCGACGAGCGCGAGGACCATGCGCGATGGGCCGAGCGGTATCACCGGCTGCAGCGGGACACGCAGCAGCTGGAGCGGCGGATCGAGGGGCGGACGAACACGATCGCCCGCACCTTCGACCGGATCGTGGCCCTGCTCACCGAGCTCGACTACCTCCGGGGCAGCGAGGTCACCGAGCATGGGCGGCGGCTGGCCCGGCTGTACGGCGAACTGGACCTGCTGGCGAGCGAATGCCTGCGGGCCGGTGTGTGGGAGGGCCTCAACCCGGCCGAACTCGCGGCGTGCGTCTCGGCGTTGGTGTACGAGGCGCGGCAGGCCGATGACGCGGTGGCCCCGAAGCTGCCGTCCGGTCCGGCGAAGACCGCGATGGGTGAGATGGTCCGGATCTGGGGCCGGCTCGACGCCCTGGAGGAGGACTTCAAGATCAACCAGGCGGAAGGGGTCGGTCAGCGCGAGCCTGACCTCGGCTTCGCCTGGGCGGTGTACATGTGGGCGTCCGGCCGGACGCTGGACGAGGTGCTGCGCGAGGCGGAGATGCCGGCGGGGGACTTCGTGCGGTGGTGCAAGCAGGTGATCGACGTGCTGGGGCAGGTGGCCGCGGCGGCTCCTCGGGAGGGCAGTTCGGTGGGGCGGAACGCGCGGAAGGCGGTTGATGAGGTGTTGCGGGGAGTGGTGGCTTACAGCTCTGTGGGGTGAGGTGCTGCGGGGTGCGGGG
>NZ_RDBK01000008.1:482403-570036 GCF_008042275.1 Streptomyces sp. OR43
GGCCGGGAGGGCCCGTTCAGGACACGTCGACCACCACGGAGTGCCAGCCGGTCGCACCGTTGGGTACGGTGCCGACGCGTTCTTCGGTCTGGGTGGCGCCGGTGCGGTCCGTCGCGCGGACCTCCAGGGTGTGGCTGCCGGAGGTGGCCGGCCATTCCCACACCCACTGGCGCCAGGTGTCCCGGCTGTCCTCGGCGGCCAGCCGCGCGGTGTTCCACGGGCCGCCGTCGACCCGGACCTCGACCCGCTGGATGCCGCGGTGCTGGGCCCAGGCGACCCCGGCGACCGGGACGGTGCCGGCCTTCGGGGAGGCGAAGGGGCGGGGGGTGTCGATGCGGGACTCGGTCTTGACGGGCGCCTGCCGGGACCAGGACCGCTTGACCCAGTAGGCGTCGTAGTCGTCGAACGTGGTGAGCTCGATGTCCTTCAGCCACTTGCAGGCCGACACGTATCCGTACAGGCCGGGGACGACCATCCGGACCGGGAAGCCGTGCTCGAAGGGCAGCGGCTCACCGTTCATGCCGAGGGCGAGCATCGCGTCGCGGCCGTCCATGACGTCCTCGACCGGAGTGCCGATCGTCATGCCGTCCACCGAACGCGCCACGATCTGGTCGGCGGCTCCGCCCCGGGACGGGGGCTTCACCCCGGCCTCCCGCAGCAGATCGGCCAGCCGCACGCCGATCCACCGGGCGTTGCCGACGTACGGTCCGCCCACCTCGTTGGAGACGCAGGTCAGGGTGATGTCGCGCTCGATGATCTCCCGGCGCAGCAGATCCTGGAAGCTGAGCGTCAAGGGCCTCTTCACGCCCTTGCCGTGGATCCTCAGCCGCCACTCGCCGGCATCGACGCGTGGCACGACCAGCGCCGTGTCCACCCGGTAGAAGCTCTTGTTCGGCGTGACGAACGAGCTCAGCCCGCGGATCCCCAGATCCGCGCCCGCGGGCACGGCCGGCGCCGCTGAGGCGGGCACGGGCAGGACCAGGTCCCGCCGTGAGGCGGCGGCCCCGGCCTGCACGGCCGACGTGAGCCGCCGTCCCAGCAGCCCGGCTCCCGCCGAGGCCGCCGCAGCGGCGCTCGCCGCGATGACGAAGCGCCGCCGGTCGAAGGCGCCGTGGTCCGGCTCCGTGTCCCTCCCGCCAGCCGCGGGGGAGGGGCCCGGAACCGGGGCCAGCCGTCCCGCCAGGAGATACAGCACTCCCGCGGCCACCACGGCGCCCACCACCGAGGGCAGCGCGTCGGCCACCCGGCCCTCGGGCCGGGTGGTCGCCGCGACTGCCCCGACCACCCCGAAGACCAGGACGGCCGCCGAGCCGATCAGCCGGCGGTGCAGCGCCAGCACCCCGACCGCCATGGCGAAGACCGCCAGCAGGGCCAGGATGCCGAGTTGCAGCACCAGCTTGTCGTTCGTGCCGAAGTTCCGTACGGCGAAGTCCTTGAGCGCCGGGGGAGTGCGGTCGATCACCGCACCGCCCACCGCCGCGACCGGACCCGCCTCGGGACGTACGACCGCCGCGACGAGCTCGGCGACGGCCAGGGCACAGAACCCGGCGATCACACCGCTGAGCGCGGCGAAGGCCGCACGTGCCCAGCGGGACCGCCGGGACCCCCGGGCCCCGTTCCGCGTGTCGTTCTGATCTTCACTCACATCCGGCATTCGTTCCCCGAAGCCCGGCGGATTGGTCTCTCACTCGACCGAATGAGAATCGGCCCGGGCCAATCCGCGGCACGACCGGCAACGAACCACAGCCGAAAGGCATCGACGCTCCTCCGTGACGGCACGGGGAGCGGCCGGCGCCGGTGAGCCGAGGAGGGCACGATGACAGACAGGCGGCGACGCACGGCCGTCGTGGGAAGCGGGGTGGCGGGACTGACCGCCGCCCACATCCTGCGCAGGGCGCACGACGTGACGCTGTTCGAGGCGGACGACCGGGTGGGCGGCCACGCGCACACCCACGACCTGCCCGCGGCCGACGGCCGGGTCCACCGCGTGGACTCCGGTTTCATCGTGCACAACCGGCGCACCTATCCGCATCTGCTGCGGCTCTTCGCGGAACTCGCCGTCCCGACGCAGGAGTCGGAGATGAGCATGTCCGTACGGTGCGAGGAATGCGGCCTGGAGTACGCGGGCGCGCGCGGCCCGGCCGGTCTCCTCGCCCGGCCGGCGACGGTCCGCGACCCCGCCTATCTGCGGATGCTGGCCGCCGTGCCCCGCTTCCACCGGGCCGCCCGGCGCCTGCTGGCGGACGGCGGCCCGGACGCGGACTCGATGACGCTCGGCGACTTCGCGGCACGCGGCAGGTTCTCCCCGTACTTCACCGCCCATTTCCTCACCCCCGTGGTCTCCGCGGTCTGGTCCTGCGACCCGGCGACCGCGATGCGCTACCCCGCCCGCTACCTCTTCCGCTTCCTCGACCACCACGGGATGCTCAGCGTCGGCGGCTCCCCGGTGTGGCGGACCGTCACCGGCGGTTCGGCCGCCTACGTCGACCGGGTCACCAAGCAACTCGGCGCCGTCCGCACCTCGACCCCGGTCCGTACCGTGCGCCGACACGCGGACGGAGTCGACCTCGTCACCGCCGACGACACCACGGAGCCGTTCGACTCCGTCGTCATCGCCACCCACCCCGACCAGGCGCTGCGCATCCTCGCCGACCCGACCGACGAGGAGACCCGCACCCTGGGCGCCTTCCGCTACTCCCGCAACCCCACCCTGCTGCACACCGACACCCGGCTGCTGCCCGCCGCCCGCGGCGCCCGCGCCTCCTGGAACTACCTGATGCCGTCCTGCTCCGCCGACGCCGCCCACGTCACCGTCAGCTACGACATGAACCGGCTCCAGCGCCTCGACGCACCCGAGACCTTCGTCGTCACGCTGAACGGGGCCGACCGCGTCGCCCCCGGCCTGGTCCGCGCCCGCATGGTCTACGAGCACCCCGTCTTCACCCCCGGGTCCGTCGCCGCGCAGGCCGGACTGCCCGCCCTCTCGGGCCCCGTCACCGCCTACGCGGGGGCGTACCACGGCTGGGGCTTCCACGAGGACGGCTGCCGCTCGGGGGCCGAGGCGGCCGCCGCACTGGGGGTGGACTGGTGAACGCCCTCTACCCCTGCACGATCACGCACGTACGGACCGCGCCCGGCAGGTACGCCTTCCGGCACCGCACCTACCTGTGGCTGATCGACCCCGACCGGCCGCCACCGCTGCCCCGCGCCCTGCGCCCGCTGGCGGGCTTCGACCCGCGCGACCACTTCGGCGGTACGGCCCCGACCATCCGGGCCGGCCTCGACCGCTTCCTGGCCGCCCACGGCATCGACCTCGCCGACGGCTGCGTGCGGATGCTCACCCAGGCCCGGGTACTGGGCCACGTCTTCAACCCGCTGACCGTCTACTGGTGCCGCCGCGCCGACGGCACCCCGCTCTGCACGGTCGCCGAGGTCCACAACACCTACGGCGAACGCCACTGCTACCTGCTGCGGCCGGACGGCTCCGGACGGGCGGACACCGGCAAGGAGTTCTATGTGTCGCCGTTCTTCGGTACCGACGGCGCCTACCGGATGCGGCTGCCCGAACCCGGCCGGCGGCTCACCCTGACGGTCCATCTGGAACGGTCCGGAACCCGGCCCTTCACCGCCACCGTCCGGGGCGTACGAAGGCCCGCAGACCCGGCCGAACTGCTCCGCCTCGCCGTCCGCCACCCCTGGTCCACGGCCGTCGTGTCGGCCGCCATCCGGCTGCACGGCATCCGCCTCCTGCTCGGCGGACTGCGCGTACAGCCCCGTCCCCACCACCGCACCCAGGAAGGAATGCAGTGAGCGTGTCCACGTCCCACTCCCCGTCCCCCTCCGTCCCGCCTCCCGTGGACACCACCACGGGCACCGGCCCCGGCCGCCGGCCCGACGTCCTGCGGCCGCCGCGCGCCTCCCGGCTGCGCACCGCCGTCGCCGAACGGCTCGTCCGCCGCGCCCTGGCCCGCCTCCCGCTCCGGGTCCGCCTGGCGGGTCGCGGGGACCTCGGTCTCGGCGGTCCGCTGATGGACGTGACCGACCCCGCCACGTTCTTCCGCCGGATAGGGGCCGACGGCCTGATCGGCTTCGGGGAGTCCTACATGGCGGGTGAGTGGGACTCACCCGACCCGGTGGGGGTCCTGACCGTCCTCGCCGACCAGGTCGCCACCCTGATCCCGCCGCCCCTCCAGCGGCTGCGCGGACTCTGGGCCCGCCGCCGCCCCGCCGGACAGCTCGGCACGCAGGAAGGCGCCCGCGACAACATCAGCCACCACTACGACCTGTCCAACGAACTCTTCGCGCTCTTCCTCGACGAAACGCTCAGCTACTCCGCCGCCCTCTTCCGCGGCTTCCCCGCCGAACAGGCCCTGCTGCCCGCCGCCCAGCACCGCAAGATCGACCGGTTGCTCGACCTCGCCGAGGCCGGCCCCGGCACCTCACTCCTGGAGATCGGCACGGGATGGGGCGAACTCGCCATCCGTGCCGCCGCCCGGGGCGCCCGCGTCGTGTCCGTCACGCTCTCCCGGGAGCAGCGGGACCTGGCGCGCCACCGGATCAGGGACGCCGGATTCGAGGACCGCGTCGACGTCCGGCTCTGCGACTACCGGGACGTGGACGGGGTGTACGACGCGGTCGTCAGCGTCGAGATGATCGAGGCGGTCGGCGCGGAGTTCTGGCCCGTCTACTTCCGCACACTGGACCGGCTCCTGGCCCCCGGCGGACGGATCGCCCTCCAGGCCATCACCATGCCCGACGACCGGATGCGGGCGGCCCGGAACACCTACACCTGGATTCAGAAGTACATCTTCCCCGGCGGACTCCTCCCCTCGGTCGAGGCCATCGACGAGGTCACGGCCGCCCACACCGCCCTGCGCGTCGAGCGGTGCGACGACTTCGGCACGCACTACGCCGAGACCCTGCGCCTGTGGCGTGAACGGTTCACCGAACGGGCCGCCGACGTCGAGGCCCTCGGCTTCGACGCCACCTTCCGTCGCATGTGGACCTTCTATCTGGCCTACTCCGAAGCGGGATTCCGCTCCGGCTACCTCCATGTGCGGCAGATGCTGCTGACCCGTCAGGAATCGGCGCGATGACACTCACCGGCAAGCGGGTGGCCACCGGCGCCGCCCAGCGGCTCGAACCCCTCGTCGAGCAACTGCTCGGCGGTGAACTCCCGGTCAGGGCAAGGATGTGGGACGGCAGCGAGACGGGCGCCGCCGACGGCCCCGTGGTCCATGTCCGCTCCCGCCGGGCGCTGCGCCGGCTGCTCTGGGCACCGGGCGAACTCGGTCTCGCCGAGGCGTACATCACCGGGGACGTCGACATCGAGGGGGACCTCGCCGACGGGCTGCGGGCGATGCGCCACGCGGTGCGCGAGCGCGGCCTGCGCCCGCCGCGCGCCGGGGCCGGTGACCGGCTGCGGGCCGTCGGCACCGCGCTGCGCATGGGCGCCGTCGGCCCCCGGCCGCCGGTCCCCGCCGCCCGGGCCGGACTCCACGGCGTCCTGCACAGCAAGGCCCGCGACCGGGCCGCCATCAGCCACCACTACGACCTGTCCAACGACTTCTACGCGCTGCTCCTCGACGAGACCATGGCCTACTCGTGCGGCTACTGGACGAGCGACGCACCCGGTTACGGGCCCGCCGACGCGCAGCGCGACAAACTGGAGCTGATCTGCCGCAAGCTGGCTCTGCGTCCGGGCGCGCGGCTGCTGGACATCGGCTGCGGCTGGGGATCGCTGACGCTGTACACCGCGCGGCGGCACGGCGTCCGCGTCACCGCCGTCACCCTGGCCCGGGAACAGGCGGCGTACGTCCGGCAGCGGGTGGCCGAACAGCACCTGGAGGACCTGGTCGAGGTCCGCTGCTGCGACTACCGCGACATCGGCCGCGCGCCCGGCCACGAGGGCGGGTACGACGCGGTGTCCACCGTCGAGATGGGCGAGCACGTCGGCGACGCGCAGTACCCGGCCTTCGCCGGGACGCTGCACGGCATGGTGCGGCCGCGGGGCCGGGTACTCGTCCAGCAGATGTCGCGGGGGCGTCAGGCCCCGGGCGGCGGGGCGTTCATCGAGTCGTACATCGCCCCCGACATGCACATGCGGCCCCTCGGCGAGACCGTGGGGCTGCTGGAGGGCGCGGGACTCGAAGTGCGTGACGTGGAAGGACTGCGTGAGCACTACGTTCTTACCGTCGACGCGTGGCGGCGCACCCTGGAGGAGCGCCGGGCGGAGTTCGCCGCGCTCGTCGGCGAGGAGACCGTACGGGTGTGGCGACTCTATCTGGCGGGTGGCGCCCTGGCTTTCGAGGAGCGGCGCATGGGCGTGGACCAGATCCTCGCCGTGCGGCCGGACGCGACCGGTTCGGCCGGGATGCCGGCCACCCGGGCCGACTGGTACACGGGCGCGACCGAGGTCCCTGCCGCCCGTCACGGGGAGACGGCCGGAGCCGGCGGATGAGCGGCTTCTCGTGGGCGGCGTTCGCACAGGGCCTCGCGCCCTGCGCGGGCGCCGCGCTGGCCGTCATGCTCGCCACCTTCGCCGTCGGCCTGTACAAGGGCGTGCACCGGGTCGTCGACGTCGCGTGGGGGATCGGGTTCACCGTCGTCGCCGTCGTCTCGTACGTCCTGTCGGCGGGTGAGGGCGATGACGGCCGGCGGCTGCTGGCAGCGGTCCTCACGGCGGTCTGGGGGCTGCGTCTGGCCTGGCACATCGCCCGCCGGGGCCGGGGCCATGGCGAGGACCCGCGGTATGAGTCGATGCTCGCCAGGGCGCCGGGCAACCCCGACGTGTACGCCCTGCGGAAGGTCTACCTGCTCCAGGGCGCCCTGGTCTGGCTGATCTCGCTCCCGGTGCAGGCGGCCGGGTACCTCACGGGCCCGGTCGGCGCCTGGGCCTGGGCCGGGGCGGGGCTGTGGGCGGTCGGGCTGCTGTTCGAGGGTGTGGGCGACCGCCAGCTCGCCCGGTTCAAGTCCGATCCGGCCAACCGCGGGAAGATCATGGACCGGGGGCTGTGGGCGTGGACCCGGCACCCGAACTACTTCGGGGACTTCTGCGTGTGGTGGGGCCTGTTCCTGATCGTGTGCCAGGCGCCGGGACCGGCCGCCGCCACCGTGGTCTCGCCCGTCCTGATGAGCTTTCTGCTCATCGGCGGCAGCGGGAAGGCGCTCCTGGAACGGCACATGGCGCAGCGGCCCGGGTTCGCCGCCTACCGGGCCAGGACCAGTGGCTTCCTGCCCCGCCCGCCGCGCCGCTGAGCCGTTCCCCGCCCGGCCTCGTGCCACGAGGCCGGGCGGACCGCTCACGCCGGCAGGCTCATCAGGGCCAGCGGGGCCGATGTCGGCTGTGTCGAGCCGCCCGCGGGTTCGACGGTGACGCCCATGCCCGTGGCGCCGTCCACCGGCCCGTCGAGCAGGGTCGCGTATGTCGTGGGGGAGTCGCCCGACGCCCGCATCAGGCCCGCCGGGCGCATCGTGCCGCCGTCGTCGAACCACAGCTGATAGACCTTGCCGCCGGGCGCTTCGGCCAGTCCCGAGGCCAGGAACACGGCACGGTCCTGGCTCTCCGAGACCACCACGGTGCCCGTCGCGCCGTCCTTCAGCGTGCCGGACCGTGACTGCGCGTCGGGTGCGGCGAGGACCTGGGCGATCCGCGCGTTCTCCTCCTGTGCGGCGCGTGCCTCCTGCCGGGCGTCCTGCGCCACCCGGTTCTGCCAGACCGCCACGCCGCCGAAGCCCGCCGCCGCGGCCAGGCTCGCGGCGAGCGCGAACGCCGGCCAGCGCCGGGTCCGGCCCGCGCCACTGCGGCCGGTGGCCCCGTCGCGTGCCCGGCGGCCACCGGGCGGCGGCTCCTGGCGTACGGTCGCGATCTCCCGAAGCACCCGCTCGCGCAGCTCCCGCGGGGGCGCGGCGGACACGGCGAGCCCCAGCCGGGTCGCGGTCTCCGAGAGTTCGTGCACCTCCACGGAGCAGGCCTCGCAGTCGCCCAGATGCCTCTCGAAATCCCGCCGTTCCGGCTCCGGGAGGGCGTGCAGGGCGTAGGCCCCGGTCAGTGTGTGCAGTCCGGCGTCGCTCATGCGCTCACCCCGAGGCAGTCGCGCAGCCGGATCAGCCCGTCGCGCAGTCGAGTCTTGATCGTTCCGAGCGGTGCCGCGAGCAGCTCCGCCACCTCGCGATACGTCAGCCCCCGGTAGTACGCCAGGGTGACGGACTCCCGTTGCAGCTCGGAGAGCGTCCGCATGCAGCGGCGGACCTGCTCCCGCTCCAGCCGGGTCTCCACCTGTTCGGTGACGTCGTCGAACGCGGGGGTTCGGTCGAGCAGCGCGGCCTTGTGCTCACGGGCCGTCGTGGCCTCCACCGAGCGGACCCGGTCCACCGCCCGGTGATGGGCCAGCGTCAGCACCCAGTTCATGGCGCTCCCGCGGGCGGCCTGGAAGCGCGGCGCCGTACGCCACACCTCGACCAGGACCTCCTGGGCGACCTCCTCGGACTGGGCCGGGTCGCGCAGCACGCTGCGCACCAGTCCGAGTACGGGCCCGCACACCGCCTCGTACACCTGGGAGAAGGCGTCCTGATCGCCCCGGGCGACCCTCCCCAGGAGTTCCTGGAGATCGGGTCCCGCCGAGGCCAGTCCGCTGATGTGCACGGCTTCTTTCACGCGGGCGTCCTCCCAGGATGCTCATCGGTCTCGTGGGGTGATTCGGAGCCGAAGGCGGCGCGGATTGGTCAGGGACCGAAATCCTCGCACCCCGTACGAGACCGCCCGGCCCGTTCCTCAGCGGGCCGCCACCGCCCGGTCCGGGAGCCCGCTCCCGGACCGGGTCCCGCGTGTCCGGACCGCGCGCAGTCGCAGTACCAGGAAAAGCAGCAGTCCGAACGGTGACAGCAGGATCGTCAGCACCAGCAGCGGGCCCATCAGCCACGGAGAGATCCCCAGCCGGCGGCTCTCCAGGAACATCCACTGACCCAGCAGCAGGTCCCAGGCGATGACCTGCGCCCACACCGCTCCCGCCCCGTTCGCCAGCGCGGTCAGATCACGGAACGTGTCGATGTCCGGGCTGCTCACCGCCGTCCAGAGCTCGGGAAACACCGGAAGGGCCATCGCCAGGTACACGGCGAGCACCGGCAGGACGGTCAGCGGCGAGGTGGCGATCCGGGCCGTGACCGCCCGGCCCGGCAGGAAGATCATGAGCAGCCAGAACGGGGCCGCCAGGACGAACGCGATCTCGAACAGTGCACCGGTCATGACACGAGTTCCTTCGTGGTGGAGGCAGAGGGATGCGCTTCGGGGCGCCCCCGCAGCGCCCCGTACGTAGCGGCGGCGGTGGCGGCCACGACGGCCGCGGCGGCCGTGAGGGTCACGCCGTCGGGATGGACGAGCGGCTGGCCGCGCAGCGCCTGCCAGGTGACCAGGGCGGTGACCGCGGCATAGGAGCCGGAGGCCACCCGCACCAGGCGCAGCCGTACCGCGGGGTCACGCAGCCGGACGAAGCGCGGCGCCAGCGCCACCAGGGCGAGGAGGAAGAGCGGAAGCAGTTGGAGCGCGTGCATCCCCACGAAGTGCGGGATGCGCAGATCGCCGCCGGTCGTCGACCAGCCGGTCAGTGGCATCGAGGGCCCGCCGTCCGGCACGCCCACCGCGTGGGCGCCCACCACATCGGCCGTGTCGAGGTTTCCGGCCGCCCGTTGCTCCTTGGAGGGCTGCGTCATCAGGAAGCCGAAACCGGCTCCCACCAGGGCCAGCAGCACGCCCGAGCGGATGGCCCAGGCGGAGGCGCGGTCCGCGATGCGGGCGCGCAGCAGGAGGATCGCGATGACCAGCGTGCCGGCCCACAGGATGACCACGGTGACGCCCATCGCGGCGAACAGTGACGCGTCGAACGGAGTGGCGTTGTTGAAGTGGCTGCGCTTCCCGCGGACGACCTGCCCGACGATGACCGCCATCTCGACGACGCCGGCGAGCGCGACCACGGTCCCGGCCCACCAGCCGGTGCGCCGGCCCCGGGTGAGCAGCGTCAGCATCCAGGCGAGCGCGAGGGCGTACACCACGAACGAGACCGCGAACTTGAAGGGTTTGAACCAGATCGCCGAGCCCGCCAGGACCCGGTCGTCGACGAGCAGGCCCACGCCGGAGACCACGGTCGTCACGGCCATGGCGGCGGCGAAGAGAACTAATGGACGGTGCCAGGTACGCCAGTGCGGCATGAGATCCCCCTGAGGTGATTATGGATAGTGGCACTCCCCGCTATCCGATAGTGGAACTATCTAGGATGGGCGGCGGGTTGGCAAGCGGGATGAAGGAGAACGCGCGGTGCGCATCGGCGAGTTGAGCCGTAGGTCCGGGGTTCCGGTACCGACGATCAAGTTCTACGTACGGGAGGGGCTGCTGCCGGCCGGGCGGCTGACCAGCCCGAATCAGGCGAGCTACGACGACGGGCACGAGCGCAGGCTCCGGCTGATCCGCGCGCTGCTGGACGTCGGAGGGCTCCCGCTGGCGGCCATCGGGGAGGTGCTCCGGGTGATGGAGGACCCGCAGCAGCCGCTGTTCGACGTGCTGGGCGCGGCGGCGAAGAGCATCGCGCCGTCACGGGGCGGCGACCCCGGCCCCGACCTGGAGGACGCCCGTGAGGACGTCGCGGAACTGCTGAAGCGCAAGGGCTGGCTGTGCGAGGCGGGCAGCCCCGGTGGGGAGTCCCTGGCCGAGGTGCTGGTGGCGCTGCGCCGGGCCGGTCACGGCAGCTTCGTGGAACTGCTCGACCACTACGCGGCCGCCGCCGAACAGGTCGCGCGCGCCGATCTCGACTACGTCGGGCGCCGCGTGGCGCGGGAGGACCTGGTGGAAAGCGTGGTCGTCGGCACGGTGCTCGGTGAGGCCATGTTCGCCGCTTTGCGCCGGCTCGCGCATGTCGACGCGTCGGCGCGGGTGTTCGGCGAGGAGGCGCGCGGCTGAGTGCGCGGCGTGGTGGTGTTGCGGGGTGCGGGGCTGAGCTCGCGGCGCGGGGGAGGTGCCGCGGCGCGCGACCGGGTCAGCGGCGCGGTGGTGGTGTGACGGGGTGCGACCAGGCCTGCGGCGGGGCGGCGGCGCGCGACCGGCGGCGCGCGGCGGCCGACGTGATGGGCGGGCACGACTGTGCCCCGGTCCTGGAGGGGCCGGGGCACAGTGCTGTTCGTCTTCAGGCGCTACGCGGCGCTCTCCTGCTCGCGCTCCACCTGTGCGTTCCACTCGCGCTTGACGGAGCGCCAGGCGTCGTCGTTCTGGCCCAGCCGCCAGTAGCCGGAGATCGACAGCTGCGGCAGCGGGATCCCGCGGTCGAGCCGCAGATGGCGGCGGATCTCCTTGACGAAGCCGGCCTCGCCGTGGACGAAGGCCTGCACGTCGCCCGCGGGGAACTCCAGCTCCTTCACCGCGGCGGTGAGCGCCTCGCCCACCGGGCGTTCGCCCCGGTGCAGCCAAGTGACCTCGACGCCGTCCGGCGACGCGATCTTCTGCTCCTCCGAGGCGTCCGAGACCTCGATGAACGCGTGCACCACCGCGCCGGCGGGCATCTGCTCAAGTGCCGCGGCCACGGCCGGCAGCGCGCTCTCGTCGCCCACCAGAAGGTGCCAGTCGGCCGAGGCGTCGGGGCCGTAGCCGCCGCCGGGGCCCAGGAAGGTCACCTGGTCGCCCGCGGCCGCGCGGGCCGCCCACGGGCCTGCGAGGCCCTCGTCGCCGTGCACCACGAAGTCGATCGCGAGCTCCCGGCTGACCGGGTCCCAGGAGCGCACCGTGTACGTACGCGTCGTGGGCCAGAGCTCGCGCGGGTACTCCTCGCGGATGCGGGCCATGTCGAAGGGGTGGGCGTAGTCGGCGCCCTCGGGAGCGAAGCACAGCTTGACGTAGTGGTCGGTGTAGCCGGACAGCGCGAAGTCGGCGAGACCGTCGCCGCCGAGCACCACCCGGATCATGTGCGGGGTGATCTGCTCGGTGCGCAGGACCTGCGCACCCTGCGCCGTGGGTGCCTGCCGCGCCGGTCGTTCTGCCACGAGGTTGTCTCCCTGCTCCGGATGCCGGACCGATGGCCCATACACGCGACGATTGGTCTTAGGGTTACCTAACCTAACACCTCGGGCGGGCGGTGTGGAGACGATGGACCGCCCGGCGATGCGTTCAGGCGGCGAGGACGGAGAGCAGACGCGTCAGGGCCCCGCCCAGTCCCCACTGGTCCGCGAGCGCTTCGAGTGTCGCGGGGTCCCGGGGTTCGGCGGGCAGCGCGGGGTCGAATTCCGGCAGCGGTACGTCAGCGGCGACCCGGACCACGGTCGGTGCGACGGCCACGTAGTCACGGGCCTCGTCGAGCCGCTTGCGCTGCGAGGGCGTCAGCTTGGCGGCCGGATCGTCGACCGCCGCCATGATCCCGGCCAGATCGCCGAACGCGTCCAGCAGCTTCGCCGCGGTCTTCTCGCCGATCCCGGGAACGCCCGGCAGGCCGTCGCTCGGGTCGCCGCGCAGCAGCGCCAGGTCGACATAGCCGGAGCCGGCCACTCCGTACTTCTCGCGGAGCCAGGCCTCGTCCGTCATCTGGAGGGTGCCGACGCCCTTCAGGGGGTAGAGCACCCGCACTCCGCGGGCGTCGTCCACCAACTGGTAGAGGTCCCGGTCGCCGGTGACGATGTCGACCGGGCCGGTCGCCAGGCCGGTCAGCGTGCCGATCACGTCGTCGGCCTCGTATCCCGCGACGCCGACCCGGGCGATGCCCAGGGCGTCGAGGACGTCCGCGATCACCGGCACCTGCGGGGCCAGCGTGTCGGGCGTCTCCTCCTCGTCGGGCAGTCCCGCGCCCGTCTCCACGGCGACGCGGTGAGCCTTGTACGAGGGGATCAGGTCGACCCGCCACTGCGGCCGCCAGTCCGCGTCCCAGCAGGCGACCAGATCGTCCGGCCGGTGGTCGTGCACGAGGCGGCCGATGAAGTCCAGCAGTCCGCGCACGGCGTTGACGGGGGTCCCGTCCGGTGCGCGCACCGAGTCGGGCACCCCGAAGTAGGCGCGGAAGTAGAGGGAGGCGGTGTCGAGGAGCATCAGGCGTCGCGTCACACCCCGATGATGCCGCACCCCACTGACACCTGATGCCTTGCCGCACGGACGCCGGCCGCCGCGGGCGTGGTTCCCGAACCAGCGCCGCTCTTCTGTGACCTGGGTCACTCTTGTGTTTGCCCTGTGTAAGCGGGGGCAGGCGCGGCACCGGAGCGGACCACGTCGCATTTTCAACTGGTGCACGTGCCATGCGGACCGAATCCGCACCGCTCCACGGTCTGCCGGAGGGGGTGGCAGACCGTTTTCGGTTCAACGCGTGAGGTGTATGTGTCAAGGCTGCAAGCCGAACACTTGTACAAAGTATTCGGCAGACGACCCGATCAAGCCGTGCAGAAGCTGAAGAGCGGCACGGACCGCGAAGCGCTGCGCGCCGACGGAACGACCGCAGCGGTGATCGACGCATCGTTCACCGTGGAACCGGGCCAGATCTTCGTCGTGATGGGTCTGTCCGGATCCGGCAAGTCCACCTTGCTGCGCATGCTCAACGGGCTGCTGGAGCCCACCGCCGGCCAGGTGCTCTTCGACGGCCAGGACCTGACCGCCCTGAGCCCCGCCGAACTGCGCCATGTCCGCTCCACCAAGATCAGCATGGTGTTCCAGCACTTCGCGCTCTTCCCCCACCGGAGCGTTCTGGAGAACGCCGCGTACGGCCTCGAAGTGCAGGGTGTGCCGCGCGCCGAGCGCCACCGCCGGGCCACCGAGGCACTGGAGATGACCGGCCTCGCCGGCTGGGAGAAGTCCTGGCCCGACGAGCTCTCCGGCGGCATGCAGCAGCGCGTCGGCCTCGCCCGCGCGCTCGCCACCGACGCCGACCTGCTCCTCATGGACGAGTCCTTCAGCGCGCTCGACCCGCTGATCCGCCGCGATATGCAGGACCAGCTCCTGGAACTGCAGAAGCGGCTGAAGAAGACCATCGTCTTCATCACCCACGACCTCAACGAGGCCATGCGCCTCGGCGACCGCATCGCGGTGATGCGCGACGGCGAGATAGTCCAGCTCGGCACCGCCGAGGACATCCTCGTCACCCCGGCCAACGACTACGTCGCCTCCTTCACCCAGGACGTCGACCGCTCCCGGGTGCTGACCGCCGGCGCCATCATGGCCGAACCGCACACGGTGATGGGCACGAAGACGGACGACGGCAAGGAACTGCGTACCCCCGCCGACGTGCTGCGGGAGGCACCGGCCACCGTCGCCGAGTCCACCCCGATCATCGAGCTGTTCACCCCCTGCTCGCAGAGCGGGGTCGCGGTCGCCGTGACCGACGACAAGGGCAAGCTCGTCGGCGTCGTGCCGAGGGCCCGGCTGCTCGCCGTGCTCGGTGAGCCGATGACCCCCACCGAGGCTCCCCAGGACGCCGCTGCCCCGCTGAAGAAGGTGGCCAGTGTTTAGGCTCCATCTCGGCGACTGGGTCGACTCCGCCGTCGACTGGCTCCAGACCCACCTGGCCTGGCTCTTCGACGCCATCAGCTCCGTGGTGAGCGGCATGTTCGACGGCATCGCCGCCGTGCTCTCCGCTCCCGCACCCCTGCTCTTCGCGGGCATCGTCGCCGTCATCGCCTGGTGGCTGCGCGGCCTGCTCGCCGGTGTGCTCGCGTTCGTCGGCTTCGCCCTCATCGACTCGGTCGAGTTGTGGGACGAGGCGATGGACACCCTCACCCTGGTGCTCGTCGCGACCATCGTGACGCTGGTCCTGGCCATCCCTCTCGGTATCTGGGCGTCCCGCTCGAAGGCCGTCAGCGCGGTGACCCGGCCGGTCCTCGACTTCATGCAGACCATGCCCGCCATGGTCTACCTGATCCCGGGCGTCATCTTCTTCGGCGTCGGCGTCGTCCCCGGGATCATCGCCACCATCATCTTCGCGCTGCCCCCGGGCGTCCGGATGACCGAGCTCGGCATCCGCCAGGTCGACGGCGAACTCGTCGAGGCGGCCGAGGCCTTCGGCACCACCTCGCGCAACACCCTGATCCGGGTGCAGCTGCCGCTCGCGCTGCCCACGATCATGGCGGGCATCAACCAGGTCATCATGCTGGGCCTGTCCATGGTCGTCATCGCAGGCATGGTCGGCGGCGGCGGCCTCGGCGGCGCCGTCTACCGCGCCATCGGCAACGTCGACGTGGGCCTCGGCTTCGAAGCCGGCGTCTCCATCGTCGTCCTGGCGATGTACCTGGACCGCATGACCAGCGCCCTGGGCCGCGAGGTCTCCCCGCTCGCCCGCCGCGCGCTCGCCAAGGCACAGGCGGTGACCGGTGGGCTGAAGGTGTGGAACTACCGCCCGCAGCCCGTCGTCGCCCTGGTCGGCATCGTGGTCCTCGCCCTCGTCGCCGGCGGCATGGGCATGTTCGGTTCCTCGGACAAGGACAGCACCGCGGGCTCCGACTCCCAGAACATCGGGGCCGGCAAGAAGATCAGCATGGGCTACATCCCGTGGGACGAAGGCATCGCCTCCACCTTCCTGTGGAAGGAGATGCTGGAGCGGCGCGGCTTCGAGGTCGACGTCAAGCAGTACGAGGCCGGCGCGCTGTACACGGGTATGGCGGGCGGTCAGATCGACTTCGAGACCGACTCCTGGCTGCCGGTCACCCACGCCGCGTACTGGAAGAAGTACAAGGACCGCCTGGAGGACATGGGCTCCTGGTACGGCCCGACCTCCCTGGAGCTCGCCGTCCCCTCGTACGTGAAGGGCGTCGACTCGCTCGACGACCTGAAGGGCAAGGCGTCGGACTTCAAGGGCCGGATCGTCGGCATCGAGCCGAGCGCCGGTGAGACGGGCCTGCTCAAGGACAAGATCCTGCCGGGCTACGGCCTGGACAAGGAGTACAAGGTCGTCGACGGCTCCACGCCGTCCATGCTGGCCGAGCTGAAGCGCGCGTACGCCAAGAAGGAACCGATCGTCGTTCCCCTCTGGTCGCCGCACTGGGCCTACAACCAGTACGAGCTCACCAAGCTCAAGGACCCCAAGAACCTCTGGGGCCAGGGTGACGGGATCCACACGCTGACCCGCAAGGGTTTCGCGGCCGACAACCCCGAGGTCGGCAACTGGCTCAAGAACTTCAAGATGACCGAGGACCAGCTCACCAGTCTTGAGGCGCAGATCCAGAAGAGCGGCTCCGGCAAGGAGCAGGAGGCCGTCAAGACCTGGCTGAAGGCCAACCCGGGCGTCGCCGACAAGTGGACCCCCGTCAAGAAGGCCACCACCTCCAAGGGCGCCAACGGCAAGGACGAGCGCGACCGCGCCGTCGAGATGGCCTGGTTCCCCTGGGAGGAGGACATCGCCGCCACGTACCTGTGGAAGGCCGTCCTGGAGGACCGCGGTTACAAGATCAACCTCAAGCAGTTCGAGGTCGGACCGATGTACGCCGCGATGTCCCGCGGCCAGATCGACGTGCAGTTCGACGGCTGGCTGCCGTACACCCAGAAGAACTACTGGGACAAGTACGGCCCCAAGCTGACCGACATCGGTTCGTGGTACGGACCGACGTCTCTCGAGATCGCGGTGCCCGACTACGTCAAGGACGTGAAGTCCCTGGCGGACCTGAAGGGCAAGGCCTCGGAGTTCAAGGGCCGGATCGTCGGCATCGAACCGGGTACGGCCACGATGGAGAACCTCAAGAAGAACGTGCTGCCGGCCTACGGGCTCGACAAGGAGTACAAGGTCGTCGACGGCTCGACGCCGGCGATGCTGGCCGAGCTGAAGCGCGCGTACGCCAAGAAGGAGCCCATCGCCGTCATGCTGTGGACCCCGCACTGGGCCTACAGCGAGTACAGCATGACCAAGCTCCAGGACCCGAAGAAGGCCTTCGGTGACGGCGACCGGCTGCACACCATCGCCTCCAAGGAGTTCCCCCGGAACTACCCGCAGCTGACCAAGTGGTTCAAGGACTTCAAGCTCGGCGAGGACCAGCTCGCCGGCCTGGAGAACCAGATCCAGAAGCACGGCGCGGGTCACGAGGAGGAAGCCGTGAAGGCCTGGATGGACAAGAATCCGGGCATCGCGGACAAGATCGCTCCTCAGCAGTAGCCGCGGCCGGGCCCTCACGAAGGGGCGCGGCACGGAAAGGGGTGGGCACCGCCGGTGGCGGTGCCCACCCCTTTCGGGCTGTCGGAACGTCTCTTTACCGGCCTTCCTCGCCCAACGGTGTGCGTAAGGTGCTCGCAGCCGGAAGGATGGCGAGTCGGGAGGGAGCCGGACAATGGACGACAAGGAAACACTCCGGGTGGGTGCCGCGGTCCGCCGACAGCGCAGATCCCTGGGACTCACCCTGGCCGCGGTCGCCGCGCGCAGCGGCCTGTCCGTGCCGTTCCTCAGCCAGATCGAGAACGAGCGGGCCAGGCCCAGCGCCCGTTCCCTGGACCGGGTCGCCGAGGCCCTGGAGACCACTACCGCGCGCCTGCGCGCGGCGGCGGACTCGGCGCGCGCGGTCGACGTCGTGCGCGGCGGGCAGGAGGACGGCGTGCGCCGGGTGGTGCGCGGCCGCCATCAGCTCAGTGCCCTCGAATTCACCGGGGAGCTCGACCTGGGGCGCGAGTTCCAGCACCGCAACGACGAGGTCCTGTACGTCGCGGAGGGCGCCGCCGAGGTCGAGGCCGAGGGCCAGGCCTACCGGCTGGAGCGCGGCGACACCCTGTTCCTCTCGGGCGGGGTACGCCACCGCTGGCGCGCCACCGTTCCCGGCACCCGGCTGCTGTTCGTCGCCGTCGCCGAACACATCGACGCCACCTTCGACCCGCGGCGCTGAGGCCCGGAGCCTGTCACGCCGGGCTCGCGGCCACCCGCGGCGGCGCGAGCAGCGCCCCGCTGAGCAGCCCGCGCACGGTCCGCACCCCGGCCACCGCCCAGGCCGCCACCAGCAGCACGTACAGGGCCACCGCCAGCCAGGTGAACGCCACGAGACCGGTGTGCCGGGCCAGACCGGCTGCCCCCGTCACACACGTACCGACGGGGAAGGTGAAGCCCCACCACGTCATCGCGAACGTCATCCCGCCCCGCACCGCCCGCACCACGAGGGCGCCGGACAGGGCCAGCCACAACAGGGCGAACCCCATGACCGGCACCCCGTACAGCACCGCGAACGCGCCGAGCGCGGAGGCGTACGGTGCCTGGATCGCACCCGGCGCCACATCGGCCAGCGCGTTGACCGCGGTCGTCGACTGGCCCAGC
Source organism: Streptomyces sp. OR43 (assembly GCF_008042275.1). GTDB lineage: Bacteria > Actinomycetota > Actinomycetes > Streptomycetales > Streptomycetaceae > Streptomyces. Next base: position 500,634 of record NZ_RDBK01000008.1, read on the forward strand.
GGCCCGAGCACCAGGAACAGCGTGGGCGTCAGCGCGAGCGGCAGCGGCCCCTGGTGGACCAGCCGGGCGAAGACCAGCGGCAGCATCACCAGCGTCGCCAGCAGGCTCATCCCGAACATCGCGTAGCAGGCGAGCAGCAGCGCCTCCCGCCACTGGCCCGCCGGAAGCTCCGGCACCAGCAGCGGCCCGAGCGCGGCCGAGACCATGGGTGCCACCACCGGCAGCAGCCACACCGGGGACGCGGTGCCCGGCTCCGTCCGGTGGCGCACGATCATCAGATACGGGATCGCCACGGCTGCGGCCAGCCCGGTCAGGGTGCCCGCGGTGTACAGCAGCACATCCAGGGCGAGTGCCGCCCGATGCCCGATCACGTCCTTGCCGACCACCATCCCGGACCCGCCGACGGCCAGCAGCGCCATCGGGAGGCAGCCGTAGAAGGGTGCGACCGCGGGGTCCATGAGGTGGGCGCGGGCCTGGTCGCGGTGGGCCGACCAGTGTCCGGCGCGGGCCGCGAGCACGGCGGCGAGCAGAACAGCGGAGAGCAGCCACACCGTCGCGCAGGCCGCCCGCAGCCCGGGTATGCGCACGGGCAGGGCGACGCCCGCACTCGCCACGATCGCGGTGCCCATGACGGTCGCGTACCAGTTGGGGCCGAAGTGCCGCAGGGCCGGCCGCCGGGCGGCGGCGGAGTACGGGGGCGCGGTGCGGGTCTGCGGAAAGGTGGCCATGCCACGATTCTCGGCACCCGGGCCGCCCCCCACCAGGGAGTCCCGCCCTATGAGGTCATAAGGTGGACTTATGACCAGCGACGCGCCCGCGCTCCTCTCCCACCGGGTACCCGACCTCGGCGCCCTGGAACTGCTCCTCGCCGTCGCCCGGCACGGCAGCCTGGGACGGGCCGCCCGGGACGTCGGCATCACCCAGCCCGCCGCCAGCAGCCGCATCCGCTCGATGGAACGACAGCTGGGCCTCGCCCTCCTCGACCGCTCGCCCCGCGGCTCCCGGCTCACCGACGCCGGAGCCCTCGTCACCGACTGGGCGCGCCGCGTCGTCGAGGCCGCCGAGGCGTTCGACGCGGGCGCCCAGGCGCTGCGGGACCGCCGCGACTCCCGGCTGCGGGTCGCCGCGTCCATGACCATCGCCGAATACCTGCTCCCGGGCTGGCTGATCGCGCTGCGCGGCGCACGCCCCGGCACCGCGGTCTCGCTGCTCGCCGGCAACTCCGCGGTGGTCGCGCAGCGCCTGCTCGCCGGTGAGGCCGACCTAGGCTTCGTCGAAGGGCTGTCCGTGCCCGAGGGTCTCGACGGCACCGTCATCGCGCACGACCGCCTCGTCGTCGTGGTCGCCCCCTCGCACGCCTGGGCCCGCCGCCGTACCCCGCTGACCCCGGGCGAGCTGGCCGCGACCCCGCTGATCCTGCGCGAGCGCGGCTCCGGCACCCGCCAGGTCCTGGACGCCGCCCTCGCCGTGCACGGGGGACTGGCCCAGCCGCTCCTGGAGCTCTCCTCCACCACGGCGGTGAAGGGCGCGGCGGAGAGCGGCGCCGGGCCCTGCGTCCTGAGCGAACTGGCCCTCGGCGAGGAACTCTCGGCCCGGCGGCTGGTCAAGATCCCGATCGCCGGGGTCCGCCTGCGCCGCCAGCTCCGCGCCGTCTGGCCCGCAGGCCACCGCCCCACGGGCCCGGCCCGCGACCTGCTCTCCCTGACACGGTCGGGCCCGTCGGGGGACTGAGCGGCACGGTCCGGCCTTCGGAAAAGCGCTGGCCCGCCCCTGCGCCGGACATGAAGGATGGGCCCATGACCGTGACCGCACCGCCCGCCACAGGCGTCCGCCATCACTGGGCCGATCTGCCCGGCACCGTGCGCGACGCCGTCCAGGACATCCTCGGGTCGCCGGTCGTCGAGGCCCGCAGCCAGAGCGGCGGCTTCTCGCCCGGGGTCGCCGCCCGGGTCAGGCTCGCGGACGGACGCCGTGCCTTCGTGAAGGCCGTGAGCGCCGAGGTCAACCCCGACAGCCCGGACCAGCACCGTGCCGAGGCCCGGAACACCGCGGCGCTCCCGCCGCACGCCCCCGTACCGGAACTGCTCGGCTCGTACGACGACGGCAGCTGCGTCGCCCTCGTCCTGGAGGACGTCGAGGGCCGCCAGCCCCGCGTCCCCTGGGACCCGGCCGAACTGGAGCGCGTCCTGTCGGCTGTCGGCGACCTGTCCCGCACCCTCACACCGGCCCCGGTCGACGCACCCTCCGCCGCCACCGGCAAGACCACGATGTTCACCGGCTGGCGGACCCTGCACGCGGCGGGTGACACCGCGCGGCTCGATCCCTGGGTGGCCCGCCGGCTGGGCGCACTCGCGGAACTGGAGTCCGGCTGGGAGGAGCCCGCGAGCGGCGACACCCTCGTCCACGGCGACCTGCGCGCCGACAACATCCTGCTCACCGAGGACCGCGTCGTCTTCGTCGACTGGCCCCACGCCCTGCGCGCGGCGCCCTGGTTCGACCTGGTGACGATGCTGCCGTGCGTGGCGGCCCAGGGCGGCCCGGACCCGGAAGCCACCTTCGCCGCCCACCCGCTCGGCCGGGACGCCGACCCCGCCGGGGTCACCGCCGTACTCGCCGCGCTGGCCGGCTACTTCGTCGCGCACTCGCTGCGCCCGGACCCGCCGGGCCTGCCGACGCTCAGGGCGTTCCAGGCGGCCCAGGGCGCGGCCGCGGTGGACTGGCTGCGGGCCCGGCCCGGCCACGGGCTCGACGGCTGACCGCGTGGACACCGTTCAGCGCCGCGCCACGTAATACACGTTCAGGATGTCGCCCTCGACCCGCTGGGCGTCGATCCGGCCGAACCCGGCCTCGCCGAGCATCTTCCGGGCCCTCTGCTCACCCCATACGGTGCCCAGACCCTCACCGCCCTCGCCCAGCGAGACGCTCATGCAGTAGAAGACCGAGAACGTGTACAGCGCCGGGCCCAGCGGGTGGTCGATGTTCTCCTCCAGACGGCTGGACGCCGCGATGTCCCCCATCAGGAAGACACCGTCCTCGGCCAGGGCCGCGGCGACGCAGGCCAGCGCGCGGGCCGGGCGGGCCAGGTCGTGGATGACGTCGAACGCCGTGATCAGGTCGTACGAGCCCGACACCTCGGCGCAGTCGCCGATGTCGAAGGCGGTGTTGGCAAGCCCCAGCGCGGCGGCCTCGGCACGCGCGGCGGCGATGCCCTCCTCGGACATGTCGAGCCCCTGGAAACGGCTCGCCGGGAAGGTCCTCGCCAGGACGTTGACCGCGTGACCGTGACCGGTACCGATGTCCAGCACCTCGATGCCCGCGCGCAGCCGCTCCGTGAGACCGGGCACCAGCGGAACGATGCCGTTCACGAGAGCCAGGTCGAAGACCTCGCCGGACTCCTCCGCCTGAAGGGACTGGAACCGCGGATACGCGGAGTACGGCAGCCCGTCCCCGGTGCGGAACGCCTCCAGCACCTGCTGCTCGACCTCGCCCATCATGCCGAAGTCCTGCGCGATCCTGGCCAGGTTGTCCGGCCCGGCCGCCCGCGTCAGCGAGGCGGCGTGCTCGGGCGGCAGCGCGTACGTCTCCTGCTCGGGCACGTAGTCCACGAAGCCGCCGACGACCATCGCGCCCAGCCACTCCCGGACGTATCGCTCGTTCAGACCGGCGGCCTGCGCGATCTCCGCACTCGTGGCCGGCGCCATCCCGGCCATCGTGTCGAACAGACCGCTCCGGTGGCCCAGGCCCGCCATCAGACCCAGGCAGGTGTCGTTCACCACCTGGACCATGCGGCCCGCGAACGCTTCCTGCTTCACCGCGTCCGGTGCTGTGACGGACATCGTTCCTCCTCTCGGCACCGGGCCACGGGGAGGAGGCGCACCATACGGGCGGCCGCGCTCACGGCGGGCGGCCCGACGAGACGGCGACGCATGCTCTTCTTCCCGTCACGCTACGCCGCACGGGCGCCGGCGGCCGCCCGGGCCGCAGGCCTTTTCCGCGGGTCCACCCGCCTCAGTCGGCCGCCGCCGCCACCAACGCCTCCATCACCCGCACGTCGTCGCCCATCTCCGGATGCCACTGCACCCCGAGCACCCACCCCGGCCCCGGCAGCTCGACCGCCTCCACCGTGCCGTCCGCCGCATGCGCCGACACCACCAGCCCCGCGCCGAGCCGGTCCACGGCCTGGTGGTGGTAGGTGGGTACGTCGCAGGGGCCGGGCGCCACCGAGGCGTACAGCGTTCCCGCGACCGGCGTCACCGTGTGCGTACCGAACACCCCTGCCGCCCCGCCCGGCCCCGTGTGCCCGTCCAGATGCTGCGTCAGCGTGCCGCCGAGCGCCACGTTCAGCAGTTGCAKCCCGCGGCAGATCCCGAGCAGCGGCGTGCCCGACTCCAGCGCCGCCCCGATCAGTGCCGCCTCCCAGCCGTCCCGCTCCGGCGCGGGCGGCCCGGTCCGCGGGTCGCGCTCCGCCCCGTACCGCGCGGGATCCACATCCGGCCCGCCCGCCACCACCACCGCGTCGAGCCGGGCCACCACCGACGCCGCGCACTCCGGCGCGTCCGGCGGCAGCAGCACCGCCAGCCCGCCCGCCTCCCGCACCAGCCGGGCGTAACCGGCGGGCAGGAGCGTCGCCGGAAGGTCCCAGACGCCCCAGCGCGCCGAAGCCACCAGATAGGTACTGATCCCGATCACAGGACGGTTCATCGGACGCCTCACTTCACTGGCACGGCACGCGGAACGAACCGGCACCGTATCCAAATCCCTTGCCCCGCCCGTAGATTTGGATCATCTGTCGGCCCGCGAGGAGAGGATCCATCCGTGTCCGACCGAACAGCCCCGCTCGCCGTCGAGGAACTCCGCCTCCTCGTCGACAGCGGTGAGATCGACACCGTGGTCCTGGCCTTCCCCGACATGCAGGGCCGCCTCCAGGGCAAACGCTTCGACGCCGCGTTCTTCCTCGACGAAGTCGTCGCACACGGCACCGAGGGCTGCAACTACCTCCTCGCCGTCGACACCGACATGAACACCGTCGACGGGTACGCCATGTCCTCGTGGGACCGCGGCTACGGCGACTTCGCCATGCGCCCCGACCTCACCACCCTGCGCATCGTGCCGTGGAACGAGGCCACCGCGATGGTCACCGCCGACCTCGCCTGGGCCGACGGCTCACCCGTCACCGCCGCGCCCCGCCAGATCCTGCGCCGCCAGCTGGAGCGCCTGGCCGAGCACGGCTACACGGCCCACGCCGGCACCGAGCTCGAGTTCATCGTCTTCAAGGACACCTACGAACAGGCCTGGGACCGCGGCTACCGCGACCTGACCCCCGTCAACCAGTACAACGTCGACTACTCCGTCCTCGGTACCGGCCGCGTCGAGCCGCTGCTGCGCCGCATCCGCAACGAGATGACGGGCGCGGGACTCACCGTCGAGTCCGCGAAGGGCGAGTGCAACCCCGGCCAGCACGAGATCGTGTTCCGCTACGACGAGGCCCTGGTCACCTGCGACCAGCACGCCGTCTACAAGACGGGCGCCAAGGAGATCGCCGCGCAGGAGGGCGTCGCGCTCACCTTCATGGCCAAGTTCAACGAGCGCGAGGGCAACTCCTGCCACATCCACCTCTCGCTCCGGCCCACCGCCGAACCCGGCCGCAGCGCCATGGCGGACACCGACGGCACCATGGCCCCGGTGATGCGCCACTTCCTGGCCGGCCAGCTCGCCGCCCTGCGCGACTTCTCGCTCCTGTACGCGCCGAACATCAACTCCTACAAGCGCTTCCAGCCGGGCTCCTTCGCGCCGACCGCCGTCGCCTGGGGCCACGACAACCGCACCTGCGCGCTGCGCGTCGTCGGCCACGGTCCGTCCCTGCGCCTGGAGAACCGCCTTCCCGGCGGCGACGTCAACCCGTACCTCGCCGTCGCCGGACTCGTCGCCGCGGGCCTGTACGGCATCGAACACGCGCTGGAACTCCCCGAACCGTGCGAGGGCAACGCCTACGCCGCCGCGTACGACCACGTCCCCACCACTCTGCGCGAGGCGGCCGGACTCTGGGAGCACAGCGAGATCGCCCGCGAGGCCTTCGGCGACGAAGTCGTCGCCCACTACCGCAACATGGCACGTGTCGAACTCGACGCCTTCGACGCAGCGGTGACCGACTGGGAGCTCCGACGCTCCTTCGAACGCCTGTGAGGACCCTCTTGATCCGCGAGCACCAGGTACTGAACCCGGCGACGGAGGAACTCCTCGCCACCGTCCCCGCGACCACGGCGGCCGAGGTGGACGCAGCCGTCACCCGTGCCGCCGCGGCCCAGCACGTCTGGGCCGCCCTCGCCCCCGCCGACCGGGCCCGGCTGCTGCGCCGGTTCGCTGCCGCCGTCGACTCCCACACCGAGGAACTGGCCGGGCTGGAGGTCCGCGAGGCCGGGCACACGATCGGCAACGCGCGCTGGGAGGCGGGCAACGTCCGCGATCTGCTCGACTTCGCCGCGGGGGGAGTCGAGCGGCTCAGCGGGCGGCAGATCCCCGTCCCCGGCGGCATCGACCTCACCCTGCTCGAACCCCTCGGCGTCATCGGGGTGATCGCCCCGTGGAACTTCCCCATGCCGATCGCCGCCTGGGGCACGGCCCCCGCCCTCGCGGCGGGCAACGCCGTGATCCTCAAACCCGCCGAGACCACGCCGCTGACCGCGCTCCGGCTCGCGGAACTCGCCCGGGAGGCGGGCCTTCCCGAGAACCTCTTCCAGGTACTGCCGGGTGCCGGAGACGAGGCCGGCAACGCCCTCGTCGAGCACCCCCACGTAGCCAAGATCGTCTTCACGGGCTCCACCCGCGTCGGCAAACAGATCATGGCCAAGTGCGCCGGACACGTGAAACGGATCACCCTCGAACTCGGCGGCAAGAGTCCCAACATCGTCTTCGCCGACGCCGACCTCGAAACCGCCGCTGCCGCCGCCCCGCTGTCCTTCCTGGACAACGCCGGCCAGGACTGCTGCGCCCGCACCCGGATCCTCGTCCAGCGCTCCGCCTACGACCGCTTCCTGGAACTGCTCGCCCCGGCCCTCGCCGCGGTCGTCGTCGGCGACCCCGCCGACGAGAAGACACAGATGGGCCCGCTCATCTCCCGTACCCAGCTGGAACGAGTACGGGGTTACGTTCCCGAGGACGCCGCCGCGCTCCGTGGCAGCGCGCCCGAGGGCCCCGGCTTCTGGTTCCCGCCGACCGTCCTCACCGGCGTGCCCGCACACGCGCCCGTCGCCACCGAGGAGGTCTTCGGACCGGTCGCCGTCGTCCTGCCCTTCGAGGACGAGGCGGACGCCGTCCGGCTCGCCAACGCCACCGAGTACGGTCTCGCTGGCTCTCTCTGGACCCGTGACGTGGGACGCGCCCTGCGCGTCGCGCAAGCCGTCCGGGCGGGCAACCTCTCCGTCAACTCCCACTCCGCCGTCCGCTACTGGACCCCGTTCGGCGGCTTCAAACAGTCCGGACTCGGCCGCGAACTGGGCCCGGACGCCCTCACCGCCTTCACCGAAACCAAGAACGTCTTCCTCAGTACGGAGGCCTGAACCGGTATGACCACGGACCACGGGAACATCTGCCGCCGCCTCGTAGGCCGCACCGCCGTCATCACCGGCGCCGGCAGCGGTATCGGCCTCGCCACCGCCCACCGGCTCGCCTCCGAGGGGGCGCACGTGGTCTGCGGCGACATCGACGAGACCGCGGGCAAGGCGGCCGCCGAAGCGGTCGGCGGCCTCTTCGTACGGGTGGACGTCACCGAGCCCGAACAGGTCGAGGCCCTGTTCAAGGCGGCGTACGACACCTACGGCTCCGTCGACATCGCCTTCAACAACGCGGGCATCTCACCGCCCGACGACGACTCCATCCTCACCACCGGACTGGAGGCGTGGAAGCGCGTCCAGGACGTCAACCTCACCTCCGTCTACCTGTGCTGCAAGGCGGCCCTGCCCTACATGCGGCGCCAGGGCCGGGGCTCGATCATCAACACCGCCTCCTTCGTCGCCAGGATGGGGGCCGCGACCTCCCAGATCTCGTACACCGCCTCCAAGGGCGGCGTGCTGGCGATGTCGCGCGAACTGGGCGTCCAGTTCGCCCGCGAGGGCATCCGGGTCAACGCCGTGTGCCCGGGGCCGGTGAACACCCCGCTGCTCCAGGAACTCTTCGCCAAGGACCCGGAGCGCGCGGCCCGCCGGCTCGTGCACATCCCGCTCGGCCGGTTCGCCGAGGCGACCGAGATCGCGGCCGCCGTCGCGTTCCTGGCGAGCGACGACTCCTCGTTCGTCAACGCCACCGACTTCCTCGTCGACGGCGGGATCTCCGGGGCGTACGTCACACCGCTGTAGGGCCCCGGCGCCGGGAACCCAAGGTGGGGCGATGAGCAACGCGACACCGCCCGGCTGGTACCCGGACACGGCCGCTCCCGGCAACGAGCGGTGGTGGGACGGGACCGCCTGGACCGCCCACACGCGCCCGTCCGCCACCGTGATCCAGCGGAACGTGTCCGGCCGGGGCGACGGCGGGGGCAGGACATCGGAGCCGCCGCCGACCGGGCGTACGAGGAGGACGCCGTCGGCCGGCGGATCCACGGCGGCATCGTCTCCCACCGGGAGATGGCCGCAGGCCCGGTCAGCGTCGCCGGACGCACCGGCTACCGGGTGCGCCGGCGGGTCGTCACCGCCAAGGGGCCGGGCGGCTACGTGCAGTCGCTCGTCTTCCCGTCGGCCGTCGGCAGCGAGTCGCCCGTCGTCGTCCGCTACGCCTTCGACGCCGGCCCCGACGGTCCGCCGCTCGCCCTCATGGACACCCTCACCCAGGGCATCCGGCCGATCGGCGACAGCGGGACGGGCGGGGGTGTCGGCAGCTCCGTCGGCCCCTGAGGAACCGGCGGGCGGCTCAGAGGAACGTGCGGCCCTCGCCGCGGTACGTCGGCACGGTCGCCGTCACCCGGTCCCCCTCGATCAGCTGGAGCTCGTCGAACCGCTCGCACAGCTCACCGGCCTTCGCGTGCCGGAACCACACCTTGTCGCCGATCAGCAGATCGTCGGCCGCGGCGCCGAGCAGCGGGGTCTGCACCTCGCCGGGGCCCTCCTGCGGGTCGTAACGCAGGCCCTCCGGCAGATACGGGACCGGCAGCCGGTCCGCGCCCGCTGCCCCGGACGCCGGATAGCCGCCACCGAGCACCGTCACCACGCCCACCCCGGGCCGGCGCACCACGGGCTGGGCGAACAGGGCCGCCGGACGCGCCGTGAACGAGGTGTAGTTGTCGAACAGCCGCGGCACGTACAGGCCGGAACCGGCCGCGATCTCCGTGACCGCGGCCTCCGCCGCGGTGTGCTGCACGCTCCCGGTGCCACCGCCGTTCACGAACTCCAGGTCCGGCGCCACGGCCCGTACCGCCCGCACCACCTCGGCCCGCCGGGCCGCCAGCTCCCGGCGGCCCGTGGCCTGCATCAGCCGGATCGCACGCGAGCGCAGCGGCCGTCCCGCGAGCGAGTCGCCGACCCCGGCGATATGCCCCTCGTACGCCATCAGCCCCACCAGCCGGAAACCGGGCCGGCGGGCGACGGACCTGGCCAGCTCCGCCAGTTGGGCGGGGGAGCGCAGCGGCGAACGCAGCGCCCCGATCCTGACCCGGCCGCCGAGCATCCGCAACGAGGTGTCCAGCTCCAGACAGACCCGGATCTCCTCCGTGCCCCCGGCCCGCGCCGCGTCGATCAGCTCCAGCTGGGAGTGGTCGTCCACCATCACGGTCACGGCGGCGGCCAGTTTCGGATCGGCGGCCAGTTCCGCGAAGGCCGAGCGGTCGGCCGAGGGATAGGCGAGCAGGACGTCCTCGAACCCGGCCCGCGCCAGCCACAGCGACTCGGCGAGGGTGAAGGACATGATCCCGGCGAATCCGGGACGGGCCAGCACCCGCTCCAACAGGGCGCGGCAGCGCACCGACTTGCTCGCCACCCGGATCGGCTTCCCCGCCGCACGCCGGACGAGGTCGTCGGCGTTGGCGTCGAACGCCTCCAGATCGACGACGGCGATCGGGGCGTCGAGATGGGCGGTGGCCCGGTTGTAACGGGTCCGGTCAGCGGCACGGGCAGTCATGGCCGCAGCTTGCCAGACGGCTGTACCGCTGGGTAGGGGGACGATCTGTGCAGATCGCTCGCCGGCCCGGCGGCCCGCTCCCACCACGGCCTGCGCAGCCCGTAGAGTGACGGACACGCGGCGAGCAACAGGCCTGCCGGTGCAGCCGATCCGCGTGCGGTACGGAACGGACCAGGGGGGCGGATGAGTACCGAGGCGCAGCGCGCTCCCGTCCCGCCACGCCCGACGTACCCGTACCGGCCCCCGCACACCCACCCGCCGGCCGAGACGCCCGCCGAGACCACCGCCCGGCTCCGGCCCGTACGCACCCGGCACCCCTTCAGGACGGCGGCCGCCGCGGTCTGCGTCGTGCTGGGCCTCGGGCTGATCGGCGGGGCCGCCACGGGCAGCTGGCTCATCAGCGACTCCTCGGCCGATCCCGCGGCCGACAGCGCCTACACCGTGGGCCGCGAGGCCTGGCACAGCGTCCCGGTCGACACGCTCTTCCCCCGCACGCTCAAGGGCGACGGCGCGGGTCCCGGCGGCGCCGACCGGGTCTGGACCAGGATCGCCGTGGCCCCGGACAGCGGATGCACGGGCGCACTGGACCCGCTGCTGCTCAAGGCCCTCCGACCGGTCGGTTGCGCCCGCCTGCTCCGCGCCACGTACACCGACGCGACGAGCAGCAGCGTCACCACGGTCGGACTCGTCTTCACCGAGGGCGACACCGGCGCGATGCGCGCGCTCGGTTCCCGGTACGCCGCAGAACACCTCGACGCCCGCACCGACCTGATGCCGCGCGCGTACCCGGTGAAGAACAGCCCCGCTGCCGGATTCGGCGACCGGCAGCGTGCCAGCTGGACCGTGCACGTACTGACCGAGGTACCCGTCGTGGTGTTCGCCGTGTCCGGTTTCGCCGACGGGCGCAAGGTCGCCGATCCGCAGCCGGCCGAGAAGGCCATGGCGGCGAACGCGACGACGGCGGCGGCCCAGGCCGGACTCGGGCACGAGGCCAAGGGCGTGGCCGACCGCGTCGAGCGGGGACTGCGCAGAACCGTCGCCGACCTCACGGAGAAGCCCGAATGACCCGCCGCGTCCGCCCCCGCAGACTCCTCGGCGCGGTCTGTGCCGCCACCGCGTTCGCGCTGCTGCCCGCCGCCCCGGCCGGAGCGGACACCATCCGGGCCCAGCAGTGGGGCCTGGACGCCCTTCACACGGACCGGGCCTGGCAGACCACCCGCGGCAAGGGCATCACCGTCGCCGTCGTCGACACCGGGGTCGACGGCAGCCTGCCCGATCTGGCGGGCCAGGTGCTCCCCGGCAAGGACCTGATCGGATTCGGCGCCGGACGCGGCGACCGGTCATGGGCCAGGCACGGCACCGCGATGGCCGGGATCATCGCAGGCCGGGGCCACGGCAGCGGCGACGGCGAGGGCGTCATCGGCATCGCGCCCGAGGCGAGGATCCTCCCCGTCCGGGTCATCCTCGAAGCGAGCGACCCGGCCCGCGCCAAGGCCCGCAAGACCCGTGGCACCGCCCTCGCCGACGGCATCCGCTGGGCCGCCGACCACGGCGCCGACGTCATCAACCTCTCCCTCGGCGACGACAGCGAGTCCGCCCACCCCGAACCCGGCGAGGACGCCGCCATCCAGTACGCGCTGAAGAAGGGCGCGGTCGTCGTCGCCTCCTCCGGCAACGGGGGCGAGAAGGGCGACCACATCTCCTACCCGGCCGCCTACCCGGGCGTGATCGCGGTCGCCGCGGTCGACCGGTACGGCACCCACGCCTCGTTCTCCACCCGCCGCTGGTACGCCACCGTGAGCGCGCCCGGGGTCGACATCGTCGTCCCCGCACCCGACCGCAAGTACTACGTGGAGTGGGGCACCTCCGCGGCCTCGGCGTTCGTCTCGGGCGCGGTCGCGCTGGTGCGTGCCGCGCACCCCGGCCTGACGCCCGCCCAGATCAAGAAGCTCCTCACGGACACCGCCCGCAACTCCCCGTCCGCCGGCCGGGACGACGCCCGGGGCTACGGCATCGTCGACCCGGCCGCGGCCATCAAGGCGGGTGGCTCGCTGCCCCGCGCCGCGCTGCGTACCGACTCCGCCGCGGCCGGCTACCGCGAGCGGTACTTCGGTGCCGGCCCCACCCCGGCCCGCGCGGACGGCGGCCCCGCCGGCTGGTTCGCCCCGGCGGCCGGCGGACTCGGCGCGGTCCTGCTGGCCCTGGCCGTCGTCCTGTGGCGCGGCCGTTTCCGAGCCTTCCGACGCTGACCGGGCCGGGCCTCACCCGGCGGCGCGGGTCCGCACCACGTCCACAGCCGCCTTGGCCACCGACTCCACGAGCGCGACGCCCGCCTCCTTGGACGGCTGACCGCCGGACAGCACCGCCACCAGGTAGGTCCGCCCGTCCGCCGTCACCTGCCCGATGCTGTTGATGTTCCACAGCCCGGTGGCGGTACGCGGCATCCAGCCGTTCTTGAGCGCCCAGGCACTGCCCGCCGCCGACACCCCCCACTGCTGGTCGGCCTCGACCTGCGTCATCAGCCCCCGCAGATACGTCCGGGACGCCTGACTCAGCTCCGTGTCCGGGGCCGTGCCGAACACCGCCTCCAGCAGCGTCAGCTGATCGGCCGCGGTCGTCCGGGTCAGCCCCCAGGCCTGCGCGGCGGTCGTCGCGGTGAGACCGAGCCGCTCGTTGGCCGCGTCCAGGGCGGACGCCCCGCCCACGGCCGCCAGCAGCGCGGTGGCGGCTTCGTTGTCGCTCCGCTCGATCATCGCGACCGCGTGGGCGCGTTCGCCGGCCGTCAGCACCCGGTCCTCGTCCTGGGCCCGGAGCAGCAGCGCCGCGAGGATGTCGACCTTGACGATGCTCGCGGTGTCGTACGTCGCGTCCTCGCCCCCGTACACCGCCCGCGTTCCGCTGTCACCGTCCAGGACGGCCACCGACACGGCCGCCGTGCCCGAACCGGCCAGCAGCGGCTCGACGGCCCCGGCCAGTTCCGCGTCGAGTTCCACCACCGGCTCCTCGTTCGCCGCCGCGACCGGAGCGGTCGCGGCCGAGGGGACGGACGATACGGAAGTGGCGGCGGCGGGCGCGTGATCCGGCGACCGGCCGGCCAGAAAGGCGCCTCCGGCGGCCGAACCGGCGAGCACGACCGTGGCCGCCGCGGTCGCGGACAGGGCGGATCTGCGGATTCTGTGTCGGGGCATGACCCGGACGCTAGGAACCGCAGCTGAGAGCGGGCTGAGTCCGACCTGTCGGCGGGATGAGAATGCCCAGGCACTACGCTCGCCCTGTGGCGCAGAAGAACATTCCGGACCCCGGATACTCCGACGACGACGGCACGGCCGACCCCGCCCTCACCGCGGCGCTCGCCGCCTGGGCCGAGGACCGCAAGGCCGTGGGCCCGGTACTCGAAGCCCTCAAGGGGGCCCGCCTCCTCGTTCCCGTGGTGGCCGTCCTCGGTGAGGTGGAGGAGGACGAGAAGGGGCTGCGCCGGGAGAAGACCAGCGACATGGCGGTCCCCACCCTCCAGGCCGGTGACCGCCGCGCCCTGCCCGCCTTCACCTCCACCGCCTCGCTGGCCCGCTGGGACCCGCAGGCCCGCCCCGTCGCCGTACCCCTGCACCAGGCGCTCCAGGCCGCCGCGCACGAGAAGGCCGACACGGTGGTGCTCGACCTCGCCGGGCCGGTCGCCTTCGAGCTGGCCGGATCCGCCCTGCGCGCCCTCGCCGAGGGCCGTACCAGTGCCGACCCGCTCGACGACCCCGCCGTCACGGAGGCGGTGCGTGACGCCGTCGCCGCGGAGCCGGCGGTGCTGCGCGCCCACCTCGGACCGGGCCGTGCCGACGGCACCCTCGCCCTGGTGCTGGCGGCGGACGCCGATCCCGCGGAGGCGGCCGGCCGGGTCGCGCGGTCGCTGGCGGCGAACGAGGTGCTGCGTGCCCGGCTGGTCCGCGGCCTGGACCTCGCGCTGCTCCCGGCCGACACGCACACGCCCGGTGAGGCACTCTTCACGCGCTGATCTCCCGGCCGGCCCCACGCGACCCACGAGGCCGCCGTCATGGGGCTCGACGGCCGGCCCATCGGCATCGCGCTCGCCGTGAACCGGCCGGCCGGCATCCCGCTCACCGGCATTCCGGTCAATCCGGCGCGGAGTCCGGTCCCGACCCCGCCGCGGACGCCGTGAGCCCCCTGCCCGGATCGGGCAGGGGGCTCACGGGGTGGAAGAGGCGGAACGGAGCAGGATCAGCCGAAGACCGGGCCGGTGTACTTCTCGCCGGGGCCGTGGCCGGGCTCGTCCGGTACGAGCGAGGCCTCGCGGAACGCGAGCTGCAGGGACTTCAGGCCGTCACGCAGCGGTGCCGCGTGGAAGGAGCTGATCTCGGTCGTGCTGGCGTCCAGCAGGCCGGCCAGCGCGTGGACCAGCTTGCGGGCCTCGTCGAGGTCCTTGTGGTCGTCGCCGTCCTCGGTCAGTCCGAGTTTCACGGCGGCGGCGCTCATCAGATTGACCGCGACCGTCACGATCACCTCGACCGCCGGCACCTCCGCGATGTCGCGGGCCATCTCGTCGAAGCCGGGGGAATCACTGGTGGGGGTCGCGTCGCTCATGCGCCATACGATAGGCCCACGGCAGACCCGTTCCGTCCGCGGGAGTGCCGTACCACCACTGGTTAGCGCACGCCCGGCGGAGCTGCTAACCTTGTGTAACGACCGGCTGGGCATCTATGTGCCCGGCCCACAAGTGGAGGCTCCGATCTCCCACCTGACCGTCCCCAGGACGGCGGGTCATCCGGTCAGGTGGCGCCCATCGTTCCGTACGGACGATGGAGCCGCCCGATGCGCCCCGCGGTTGACCGCGGCGGTGTTCCGGTTGTTCAGGAGCCCCGCCTGTGTCCCGGTGGGGCTTTTTTCATGGTCCTGCACGGTTGGTCTGTCGAAACAGACGTTACGTGGCTGTCCGCCAGGCGGCCGCGTGGTGCTACCGAGGAGGATCCATCAGCGCCGAGCCCCGCATCAACGACCGGATTCGCGTACCCGAGGTGCGACTTGTCGGTCCCAGCGGCGAGCAGGTCGGGATTGTTCCGCTTGCCAAGGCCCTGGAACTCGCACAGGAGTACGACCTCGACCTGGTCGAGGTGGCGGCTACCGCCCGTCCGCCCGTGTGCAAGCTCATGGACTACGGGAAGTTCAAGTACGAGTCGGCCATGAAGGCCCGTGAGGCGCGCAAGAACCAGGCGCACACGGTCATCAAGGAGATGAAGCTCCGGCCGAAGATCGACCCGCACGACTATGACACCAAGAAGGGTCACGTCGTTCGGTTCCTCAAGCAGGGCGACAAGGTCAAGATCACGATCATGTTCCGTGGTCGTGAGCAGTCCCGCCCCGAGCTTGGCTTCCGACTGCTTCAGCGTCTGGCTTCGGACGTGGAGGAACTCGGCTTCATCGAGTCCAACCCGAAGCAGGACGGCCGGAACATGATCATGGTTCTGGGCCCGCACAAGAAGAAGACCGAAGCCATGGCCGAGGCCCGCGAGGCCCAGGCCGCCCGCAAGGCGGAGCGTCAGGGATACACCCCCGACGCCGATGCCGAAGCTGCGGACGAGGCAGTCGAGGCTCCGGCCGAGACGACCTCCGAGGCTCCGGCCGAGACACCTTCCGAGGCGTGACCTCAGGGGGCTGCCATCCAGGCGCCCCCGGGTCCCCCCGGAATCCCACCAAGATCTGACGCCCCTGCAGTCCGGTGCCCGCACCGAGAGGGGCGCCACTGACGAGGAGAGAACGGCGCGATGCCGAAGAACAAGACGCACAGCGGTGCCAGCAAGCGCTTCAAGATCACCGGCTCCGGCAAGGTGCTCCGTGAGAGGGCCGGCAAGCGCCACCTTCTCGAGCACAAGTCGTCCAAGAAGACCCGCTCGCTGACCGGCACGGTCGTCGTGGCTCCGGCCGACGCCAAGAAGATCAAGAAGCTTCTCGGCAAGTGAGGCCGTCGTCCCCGGTGACACCGGGGACGCGCCCTCGATCCGACCGGGACCAATTCGTTTCCGGGCCGTGTGAGTACGACCACGGCCCCGCTACAAGGAGTTAACAAGTGGCACGCGTCAAGCGGGCAGTCAACGCCCACAAGAAGCGCCGGGCAATCCTCGAGGCCGCCAGCGGTTACCGCGGTCAGCGCTCGCGCCTGTACCGCAAGGCCAAGGAGCAGGTCACCCACTCCCTGGTCTACAACTACAACGACCGCAAGAAGCGCAAGGGCGACTTCCGTCAGCTGTGGATCCAGCGCATCAACGCCGCTGCCCGCCAGAACGGCATGACGTACAACCGCCTCATCCAGGGTCTGAAGGCCGCCAACATCGAGGTGGACCGCAAGATCCTGGCCGAGCTCGCGGTCAACGACGCCAACGCGTTCGCCGCTCTCGTCGAGGTTGCCCAGAAGGCCCTCCCGAGCGACGTCAACGCCCCGAAGGCCGCCTGATCCAGGCTGCACTTCCTGGCTTTCGATCCGGACCCGCAGGCGCACGCCGCCTGCGGGTCCGGTGCGTTGCAGATCCAGCACCTTCGTACGCAGAGAGGCTCGCCGCCGACATGGGCACCCCCGAACTGATCTCCCCGCGATCGCCACGGGTCGCCGCCGCCCGGCGGCTGGCCAGGCGCAACTTCCGCGGCAAGGAGCGCAGGTTCATCGCCGAGGGGCCGCAGGCCGTACGCGAGGCCGCGGACCACCGCGGCAGCGACGGCGCGCCGACCCTCATCGAGCTCTTCGTCACCGTCGAGGCCGCCGAGCGGTACGAAGCCATCGTCGACGCCGCCCACGCGGCCGGCGCCCGGATCCACCTCGCCGACAGCGAGGTCCTGGCCGACGTGTCCCAGACCGTCACCCCGCAGGGCCTGATCGGAGTCTGCCGCTTCCTGGACACGCCCTTCGAGGCGGTCATCGCCGCCCGGCCGAAGCTGGTGGCCGTCCTGGCGAACGTCCGCGACCCCGGGAACGCCGGCACGGTGCTGCGCTGCGCCGACGCCGCGGGCGCCGACGCGGTCGTCCTCACCGACGCCTCCGTGGACCTGTACAACCCGAAGTCCGTGCGCGCGTCCGTCGGCTCGCTCTTCCATCTGCCGGTCGCCGTCGGTGTGCCCGTCGAGCAGGCCGTGCAGGGGCTGCGGGACGCGGGTGTCCGGATCCTCGCCGCCGACGGCGCGGGCGAGGACGACCTCGACGACGAGCTCGACGCCGGCACCATGGGCGGGCCCACCGCCTGGGTCTTCGGCAACGAGGCCTGGGGGCTGCCCGAGGAGACCCGGGCGCTGGCCGACGCCGTCGTACGCGTACCGATCCACGGCAAGGCGGAGAGCCTCAACCTCGCCACCGCAGCCGCCGTCTGCCTGTACGCCTCCGCACGCGCCCAGCGCACCCGCCCCGGCGCCGTCTGAACCGTCCCGCGCCCACGCCACCGGCCCACGGTCCCCCGCAGGGTGTCGCTCCGTCACCGGCGACTAGTAGGGTGACGAACTCGGGGGCCCACTGCACCGGTTCGAGAGGTGGGGTACGGGAATATGGCTGTCGGCATGAGCGGGCCGAGGGCGCGCGCGGAGGCCGTCGTGCGCCCCGTCGAGGAGCCGGACGGGGACACCGTCGCGGGCATCGGATCCGGTGGCCAGGCCGTGGATCCGGACGACCTGCCCGACGGACTCGTCGTCGCGGACGAGACCGGCCGGGTCATCTGTTTCAACTCCGCCGCCGCGCGGATCACCGCCGTGCCCCGGGCCGCCGCACTCGGCCGCCCACTGGAACACGCCCTCCCGTTGGAGGACCTCAAGGGCCGGCGCTGGTGGGAGCTGACCGACCCCTACGGCGGCCTCGCCACCCGCGTCGGCCAGCCCGAACGCAATCTGCTGCTGCCCGGCGGCCGCGAGGTCCTCGTCTCCGCCCGCTACGTACGCGAGAGCCCGACCGGCCCCGTACGGCGGCTGGTGGTCAGCCTGCGCGGCACCGAGGCCCGCCGCCGCAACGAACGCAGCGACGCCGAACTCATCGCGACCGTCGCCCATGAACTGCGCTCGCCCCTGACGTCCGTGAAGGGCTTCACCGCCACGCTGCTGGCCAAGTGGGAGCGGTTCACCGACGACCAGAAGCGGCTGATGCTGGAGACCGTCTACGCGGACGCCAACCGGGTCACCCGCCTGATCACCGAACTCCTGGACATCTCCCGGATCGACTCGGGGCGCCTGGAGCTGCGCCGCCAGCCCGTGGACCTCTCCGCCGCCGTGGAACGCCACGTCCAGGCGCTCACCGCCGCCGGTCAGGACCCCGGCCGGTTCCTCGTCCGCACCTGCCAGCCGCTGCCCGTCGTGTGGGCGGACCCGGACAAGGTCGACCAGGTCCTCGGCAACCTGCTGGAAAACGCGGTGCGCCACGGCGAGGGAACCGTCACCATCGAGGTGGCACCCGCACCGGCCAAGAGCGACGAGAAGGGAACGGCGGTCACCGTGAGCGACGAAGGCCCCGGCATCCCCGAGGAGTCGATGGCCCGTGTCTTCACCCGTTTCTGGCGGGGGAGCAAGCGCGGCGGCACCGGCCTCGGCCTCTACATCGTCAAGGGCATCGTCGAGGCGCACGGCGGCACCATCACGGTCGGCCGCGGCCCCGGGGGCGGCGCCGAGTTCCGATTTATTCTGCCCGTGAGCACGCCGGCCTACATGAAGTAGCGGGGCCTGAGCGGACCACGGGCGGCCCACACATCCTGTGGCCCTTAGACTCGACCTTTGGCACCTTTGCGTCCTCCAGTCGTCGAGCGGGGCCGCGCCACCAGCCAATCGGAAGTACGGGAAGAGATGTCGGCACCGAACAAGTCGTACGACCCAGTCGAGGTCGAGGCACTGAAACCGGAAGAGATCGAGCGCATCCGGGACGAGGCGTTCGCCGCCTTCGCCGCCGCGGGCGACCTCGACGCGCTCGCCCAGGCGAAGACCGCGCACACCGGTGGAACCTCGCCCCTGTCACTCGCCAACCGCGAGATCGGCGCGCTGCCGCCGCAGGCCAAGGCCGAGGCCGGCAAGCGCGTGGGCCAGGCCCGCGCCGCCGTGGGCAGGGCGCTCGCCGCCCGCCAGACGGAGCTGGAGGCCGAGCGGGACGCCCGGGTCCTGGTCGAGGAGGCGGTGGACGTCACGCTGCCGTACGACCGCACCCCGGCCGGCGCACGCCACCCGCTGACGACGATCATGGAGCGCGTCGCCGACGTCTTCGTGGCCATGGGCTACGAGGTCGCCGAGGGCCCCGAGGCCGAGGCCGAGTGGTTCAACTTCGACGCCCTGAACTTCGTGCCCGACCACCCGGCCCGGCAGATGCAGGACACCTTCTTCGTCGAGGGCGCCGACGGCGCGAAGAACGACGAGTCCGGTGTCGTACTGCGTACGCACACCTCGCCGGTCCAGGCCCGCACCCTGCTCGACCGCGAGCCCCCCGTGTACGTAGTCTGCCCCGGCCGGGTCTACCGGACCGACGAGCTCGACGCCACGCACACCCCGGTCTTCCACCAGATCGAGCTGCTCGCCGTGGACGAGGGCCTCACCATGGCCGACCTGAAGGGCACCCTCGACCACATGGTCCAGGCACTCTTCGGCCCGGACATGAAGACCCGGCTGCGACCGAACTTCTTCCCGTTCACCGAGCCGTCCGCCGAGATGGACATGGTCTGCTACGTCTGCCGCGGCGAGTCCGTCGGCAACCCGGACCGTCCCTGCCGCACCTGCGGCAGCGAGGGCTGGATCGAGCTCGGCGGCTGCGGCATGGTCAACCCCAAGGTGCTCATCGCCTGCGGCGTGGACCCCCAGAAGTACAGCGGATTCGCCTTCGGGTTCGGCATCGAGCGGATGCTGATGTTCCGCCACAACGTAGAAGACATGCGAGACATGGTCGAAGGCGACGTCCGGTTCACCCGGCCCTTCGGGATGGAGATCTGATGCGCGTCCCGCTTTCCTGGCTGCGGGAGTACGTCGACCTGCCGCCCACCGAGACCGGCCGTGACGTACAGGCCAAGCTCGTCGCGGTCGGCCTGGAGGTCGAGACCGTCGAGCAGATCGGCGCCGGCCTCAAGGGCCCGCTCGTCGTCGGCAAGGTACTGACCATCGAGGAGCTGGAGGGCTTCAAGAAGCCCATCCGCTTCTGCACGGTCGACGTCGGCTCCGCCAACGGCACCGGTGAGCCGCAGGAGATCGTCTGCGGCGCCCGTAACTTCGCCGTCGGCGACAAGGTCGTCGTGGTCCTGCCCGGCGCCGTGCTGCCCGGCGACTTCGCGATCGCCGCTCGCAAGACGTACGGCCGGACCTCGCACGGCATGATCTGCTCCACCGACGAGCTCGGCATGGGCGACGACGGCACGCACGGCATCATCGTGCTGCCGCCGGAGCACGAGGCCGGCACCGACGCGATCGAGCTGCTCGAGCTCGTCGACGAGGTCCTCGACATCGCCGTCACGCCCGACCGCGGCTACTGCCTGTCGATGCGCGGCGTCGCCCGCGAGACCGCCATCGCCTACGGCCTGCCGCTGCGCGACCCGGCGCTCCTGGACGTGCCCGCGCCCAACGCGTACGGCTACCCGGTCAAGGTCGCCGACCCGATCGGCTGCGACCGCTTCACCGCGCGCACCGTCGTCGGTCTCCAGCCCGAGGCCCGGTCCCCGATCTGGATGCAGCGCCGGCTCCAGAAGGCCGGAATGCGCCCGATCTCGCTCGCCGTCGACGTCACCAACTACGTGATGCTCGAACTCGGCCAGCCGCTGCACGCCTACGACCGGACCCGGATCGACGGTCCGATCGGGGTGCGCCGCGCCGAGCAGGGCGAGAAGCTCACCACGCTCGACGGCACGGTCCGCGTCCTGGACGCCGCCGACCTCGTCATCACCGACAACCGCGGTCCGATCGGCCTCGCTGGTGTCATGGGCGGTGCCAACACCGAGATCGCCGATGCCTCCGAGGACGCGCACACCACCGAGGTCGTCATCGAGGCCGCGCACTTCGACGCGATCTCGATCGCCCGGACCGCGCGCCGCCACAAGCTGGCCTCCGAGGCGTCCAAGCGCTTCGAGCGCGGCGTCGACCCGCAGGCCGCGGCAGCGGCGGCGCAGCGCACCGTCGACCTGCTGGTGCTGCTCGCCGGCGGCACCGCCGAGGCGGGCGTCACCGAGGTGAGCGCCCCGTCCGGCCCCCGCACCATCACGATGGCCGCCGACCACCCGGACAGGGTGGCGGGTGTCGCGTACGGCCGCGAGACCGTCGTACGCCGCCTCCAGGAGGTCGGCTGCGACGTCTACGGGCAGGACGAGCTCCTCGTCACCGCCCCGTCCTGGCGGCCCGACCTGAACGAGCCGAACGACCTCGCCGAAGAGGTCATCCGGCTGGAGGGTTACGAGAACCTCCCGTCCACGCTCCCGACCCCGCCGTCGGGCCGCGGGCTCACCGACCGCCAGCGGCTCCACCGCCGCGTCGGCCGGGCCCTCGCGGGCGCGGGCTACGTCGAGGCGCTGAACTACCCGTTCACCGGCGAGGCGGTCCTGGACCAGCTGGGCCTGGAGGCGGACGACGCCCGCCGCCGCACGGTCAGGCTCGTCAACCCGCTCTCCGACGAGGAGCCGTCGCTGCGCACCACGCTGCTGCCGGGCCTCCTCGGCGCACTGCGGCGCAACGACGGCCGCGGCAGCCACGACCTCGCGCTCTTCGAGACCGGCCTGGTCTTCCGGCCCACCGGCCAGGAGACGAAGCCCGTCCGGCTGCCCGTCGACCGGCGCCCCTCCGACGAGGAGATCGCCGCGCTCGACGCCGCGCTGCCGCGTCAGCCGCGCCGCGCCGCCGTCGTCCTCGCGGGCGCCCGCGAGCAGGCCGGCTGGTGGGGCAAGGGCCGCCCGGCCGACTGGGCGGACTCCGTCGAGGCCGCCCGGACCATCGCCCGTGAGGCCGGTGTCGACCTCACGGTCCGCGCCGACCAGCACGCGCCCTGGCACCCGGGCCGCTGCGCCGCGCTGTATGTGACGGTCGCCGGCGAGGAGACCCTCTTCGGGCACGCCGGCGAGCTGCATCCGCGCGTCATCAAGGAGCTCCACCTGCCCGAGCGCACCTGCGCCATGGAGGTCGAGCTCGACGTCCTGGAGCAGGCCGTGGACGGCGCGCTCCAGGCGCCGCGGATCTCCACCTTCCCGGTGGCGACCCAGGACGTCGCGCTCGTCGTCGACGCGCGCGTACCCGCCGCAGAGGTGGAGCAGGCGCTCCGCGAAGGCGCCGGGGAACTCCTGGAGTCGCTGCGCCTGTTCGACGTGTTCACCGGCGAGCAGATCGGCGAGGGCCGCAAGTCCCTGGCGTACGCGCTGCGGTTCCGTGCCGCGGACCGCACGCTGACCGTCGACGAGGCGAGCGCCGCCCGTGACGCGGCGGTGGCGCTGGCCGCCGAGCGTACGGGCGCGGTGCTGCGCGGCGCGTAACGGCGCATCCGCACACTGAGGAGGGGCGTATCCGGCCACCGGATACGCCCCTCCTGTGTGCTCGCCCAGAGGCGGTGGACCGCACGCGGGCTCCGGCCCGGCCCGGGAGAACCCGGATCCCGGCCGGCCCCGCAACAACCCTCCGATCCGTGGGCAGTGGGTCGTGCGATCCGGCGCCGTCCGTTCTGCCACGGAGTGTCGGGCAGGTCGGCAGAGCGGACGGCGCGGGAGCGGGTCGTCGTGCTGTACGAGGGGGAGCAGACGACCCGGCCGCCTCTTGCGAGGGACTCATTCAAGCGATTCGCGGACCGGTGCGGCAGGGTGCGCAGCGGGACGGTTCGGGCATTCCGTTCACACCCCGTGTGAATCGTGCTCCACTGGGGCGACACGTCCTGGCGTGCCGAACCGTCGGAGGGGCAATGGGGGCAATGGAGCCCAACACGATGCTGGAGGCTCTGATCGACGAGGCGGGTGTCTCCCGGGCCGGGCTCGCCGCGCATGTGAACCAGGCCGGCCGTGCCCGGGGGCTGTGCCTGCGGTACGAACACACCGCCGTCGCCCGCTGGCTGAAGGGCCAGCGGCCGCGCGGCCAGGTGCCCGACCTGATCTGTGAGGTGCTGGGGAACCGGCTGCGCAGGGCGCTCTCGCTCGACGACATCGGCATGACGGCCCTCGGCGGTCACCCGGCCGTGCGGAGCTCCTCGCTCACCGGATTCGTGGAGCGGGCCACCGCTCTGTGGCGCTCCGACGAACAGCAGCGCCCCCATGTCGTCGCCGCCCCGGCCGTCACCGGGACCACCGCGGTGATGCCCGTCTGGGAGTGGGAGAACCCGCCGGAGGACACGGATGTGTCCCGTACCGGCCCGCAGCGCGTCGGTCCGGCGGACATAGCAACGTTGCGTGCCGCCCGTGCCCACTACGAACTGATGTATCGCAGGGCGGGCGGAATCGCGACGCGTTCGCGCATCGTCGGCTTCCTCAACGCGGAGACGGCCCCGCTGCTGCGCGGCGGCTACAGCGACGCGATGGGGCGTCAACTGCACCGCGCCACGGGCGGTCTGGTGGCCGTGGCCGGTATCTGCGCGTACGACTCCGACGCGCACGGCCTGGCCCAGCGCTACTTCCACCAGGCGCTGCGGCTGGCCAAGGCGAGCGGGGACCGGGGCCTCGGGGGCTATGTGATCGCCCTGCTGGTGAACCAGTCGCTCTTTCTCGCCGACTTCCGGCAGTCCGTCGCCTTCGCCGAAGCGGCGCTGCGGGCCGCCGGGCGCGACATCACGCCCGCGCTCGCGGCCGACCTCCACGCGATGCAGGCCAAGGCGTACGCCCATCTCGGCGACGGGCCGAGCGCCCTGCGGTGCATCCGGCGTGCGGAGTGCGAGGCGGATCGGATCCGTCCCGGTCAGGAGCCGGACGAGACGGGGTACGTCCAGCCCGGACTGGTCAACGTCCAGGTGGCGGAGGCGCTGCTTCGT
Source organism: Streptomyces sp. OR43 (assembly GCF_008042275.1). Lineage (GTDB taxonomy): Bacteria > Actinomycetota > Actinomycetes > Streptomycetales > Streptomycetaceae > Streptomyces. The sequence goes on from NZ_RDBK01000008.1 coordinate 524,659, forward strand.
CTCGGGGACCTGCCGGCCGCCAGGGAGCACGCCGCGGCGGCGGTGCGGACCCCCGCGCACGACCGGGGCAGGGTGCACCGGCTGGCGATGCTGACCACGATCGAGCTGCGGCAGGGCGAGGCCGACCGGGCCGCGGTCACGGCGGCGGAGATGGCGGAGTGCGCCCGGGGGATGGAGTCGCAGCGGCTGCGTGACCGGCTGCGGACCGTACGCGAACGCCTGGTCGCGAGCGGCAGCGCGGAGGCGGCACGCGCCGCGGATCTCGTCGACGGCGCTCTGCGCGTACCGCTGTGAGCCTCGGTCTGCTGCGATATGGCCACCTACTAGTCAGAAGGTGGCAGAACTGTGCAGTGGACGAATATGAACGAACAAACTGTGTATGAGAACCGCTGGTTCCGGGTCAATCTGGCGGACGTCGCGCTGCCGGACGGTCACCACCTCGACCACTTCGTGATCCGGCTCCGCGCCGTCGCGGCGGCCACCGTGGTCAACGAGGCGAACGAGGTCCTGCTCCTGTGGCGGCACCGGTTCATCACGGACAGCTGGGGCTGGGAGATCGCCGCGGGAGTGGTCGAGGACGGTGAGCAGCCGGCGGCCGCGGCCGCCCGGGAGATGGAGGAGGAGACCGGCTGGCGTCCCGGCCCGCTCCAGCCGCTGCTGACCGTGGAGCCGTCGAACGGCCTCACCGACGCCCGGCACCACTTCTACTGGGGCGAGGAGGCCGACTGGACCGGTGACCCGGTCGACGGCTTCGAGTCCTCGCGCCGTGAGTGGATACCGCTGAAGCTGGTGCCCGACATGATCGCCCGCGGCGAGGTCCCGGCCGCGGGGATGGCCGCCGGGCTGATGATGCTGCACCACTTACGGCTGGGCTGAGACCGTCCCGCTCGTGTGCGAGGGGCCGCGGACCCCTCGCACACACGGCTGAGCGGATCAGCCGTACGGGTAGAACCCCGACCCCGTCTTCCGGCCGAGCCGGCCCGCGTCGACCATCCGCTGCAGCAGCGGGGGAGCGGCGTACAGGGGCTCCTTGTACTCGGCGTACATCGAGTCCGCGACCGAGGCCACCGTGTCCAGACCGATCAGGTCGGCGAGCTTGAGCGGGCCCATCGGGTGGGCGCAGCCCATCTCCATGCCGTTGTCGATGTCCTCGCGGCTGGCGATACCCGACTCGAACATCCGGATCGCGGAGAGCAGGTACGGGATCAGCAGCGCGTTGACGACGAAGCCGGAGCGGTCCTGGGCGCGGATCGGGTGCTTGCCCAGTATGTCCTGCACCATCGCCTCGGCACGCTTGACCGTCTCGTCCGAGGTGGTCAGCGCGGGGATCAGCTCGACGAGCTTCTGCACCGGCGCCGGGTTGAAGAAGTGGATACCGATGACCTGGTCCGGCCGGGACGTCGCGACGGCCAGCTTCACCAGCGGGATCGAGGAGGTGTTGGAGGCCAGGATCGCGTCCTGCCGGGTCACCACCTGGTCGAGCACCTGGAAGATCTCGGTCTTGACCTGCTCGTTCTCCACGACGGCCTCGATGACGAGGTCGCGGTCGGCGAACTCGCCGAGGTCGGTGGTGAAGCTGAGGCGGCCGAGGGTCTCGTCGCGCTCCTCCTCGGTGATCTTGCCGCGCTCGGCGGCCTTCGAGAGGGAATTGTGGAGCCGGGTGCGGCCGATCTCCAGCGCCTCGCCCGTGGTCTCGGCCACCTTGACGTCGAGGCCGCTGCGGGCGCACACCTCCGCGATGCCTGCGCCCATCTGGCCACAGCCCACCACTCCGACGCGTGCAATGTCGGCCATAGAGTCCGTCACCTCGTGCCTTTCGCTGTTCTCCGGTCGGCGGCTTCCGTACGATTCCGGGCTCCACCACGACCCCACGACGTTACTCCGCGCCTTGCCGGGGTTTGCGGGCCGGGGCGGGCATGCTCACCTCCGGGCCCGGAATTCCGGGGCGCGGGACACGTATGGAAACGGCAGGTACGGCGGAATGCGGCAAATGGACCGACGGAAATTCGTGACGGGTGCGGCCGGGACGGTCGCTGGGGTGCTGGCCCCGGTCGCGGTGGCCGGTGACGCCGCCGCGATCCCGCGGGGCGGTGGCGGCCGGGGCGCGCCCGGCGGGCCCCGTGATGTGCTGCGGCGCGAGCTGCGGGGCATGTGGGTGGCCACCGTGGCGAACATCGACTGGCCGTCGAAGCCGGGTCTGCCGGCCGCGGAGCAGCGGGCCGGGCTGATCGCGTACCTCGACGAGGCCGTCGCCCGGCGGCTGAACGCGGTGATCCTCCAGGTCCGTCCCAGCGCCGACGCGCTGTGGCCCTCACCGTACGAACCGTGGGCCCAGTACCTCACCGGCGTCCAGGGCAAGGACCCCGGCTGGGACCCCCTGGGTACGGCGGTCCAGGAGGCCCACGACCGCGGCCTGGAGCTGCACGCCTGGTTCAACCCGTACCGCGTCGCCAACCACACCGACCCGTCCCGGCTGTCGGCCGGCCACCCGGCTCGGCTGCACCCCGAATGGGTCCTGCCGTACGGCGGGAAGCTCTACTACAACCCGGGACTGCCCGAGGTCCGTGCGTTCGTCCAGGACGCGATGCTCGACGCGGTCCGCCGCTACGACATCGACGCCGTCCACTGGGACGACTACTTCTATCCGTACCCCGTGGCGGGCCAGACCTTCGCCGACGGCGCGGCGTACGCGAAGTACGGAGCGGGCTTCCCCGACCGGGCCGCCTGGCGGCGCTCCAACACCGACAAGCTGGTACGGGAGATGTCCGAGCGGATCAAGGCGCTCAAGCCGGACGTCCGGTTCGGCATCAGCCCGTTCGGCGTGTGGCGCAACGCCTCCACCGACCCGCTCGGCTCACGGACCGAGGCCGGTGTGCAGACGTACGACGATCTGTACGCCGACACCCGGGGCTGGGTCAAGAAGGGCTGGATCGATCACGTCTGCCCGCAGCTGTACTGGAACATCGGCTTCGCGGCCGCCGACTACGCGGCCCTGGTGCCCTGGTGGGACGACGTGGTCCGGGGCACGGGCGTCGACCTCTTCATCGGTGAGGCCCTCTACAAGTCAGGCGACCCCGCCCAGCCCGCCGCCTGGCAGGACCCCGCCGAACTGTCCCGGCACATCGACTTCGCCGCCGGATACGACCAGGTCCGCGGCCACGCCTACTTCTCGGGGAAGAGCGTGGTCGCGGACCGGATCGGTGCGATGGACCGGGTGGTGGCCGACCACTACCGGTCGCGGGCGCGCCCGCCCCGCTGACCGGCGGCCGTCATCGGGTTCCCGGGTCCCGGCCGGGAGTGTGCTGGACGACGCTGTCGGGGCCGGGTGCGATCAGGTGTTCGTGTCCGTCCTCGAAGCGGACGCGGTACGGGGGAGTGCCCCCGTCCCCGAGCACTTCGAGGATCTCTGCGACCCGGTCGTGCTGCCCCACGGTCCTGCCGTGCGTCAGCAGCCGGTCGCCCGTGTGTGCCTCCATCGGGAGTGACCTCCTCACGGGTGGCGTTCCATGTCGACAAGTCTATGACCGGCCGGCTGCGGCGCGCTGGGTGACGGCGATGCAGAGGAGGACGGCGACCGCCGCCACCGGGGCCGCCGCAGCGACCTCCTCGCCGAGCACCAGGAACGACCAGACGAGCGTCAGCAGGGGCTGGGCGAGCTGAAGCTGGCTGGCCCGGGCGACACCGATCTCGGCCATGCCGCGGTACCAGACGTACAGGCCGAAGAAGGTCGAGGCGACGGACACCCAGACCAGTCCGATCACCCCGTGCCCGGTCCACCGCACCGGTTCGGACGGCAACGCGAGGGCCGCGCCCGCCACCGCGAGCGGCACGGTGAGGAGCAGCGCCCAGCCGGTCACCTGCCAGCCCGGCATCACCTTCGCCAGCCTGCCGCCCTCGGTGTACCCCGCCGCACAGACCAGCAGCGCACAGAACAGGTAGGCGTCCCCGGCCGACAGGCCGCCGCCGCTCTGCGTCACGGTGAAGGCGATCACCACCGCCGCCCCGGCGACGGCCGCCGCCCAGAAGGCGCGGGGAGGCCGTGATCCGGTGCGGAGCGAGGAGAACACCGCGGTGGTCAGCGGCAGAAGGCCGACCACCACGGCCGCGTGCGACGTCGTCGATGTCCGCAGAGCCAGCGTGGTCAGCAGGGGGAACCCCACCACCACTCCGCCCGCCACCACCGCGAGCCCGGCCCAGTGCTTTCGCTCGGGCACCCGCACCCGGGCCGCGAGCATCACGGCACCAGCGATCGCGGCAGCCAGCAGGGTGCGCAGGGCCACCAGCGACCAGGGGCCGAAGCTCTCCAGGCCCCAGGCGGTGGAGGGGAAGGTCAGCGAGAAGGAGACGACTCCGAGCAGGGCGAGCAGCGTGCCGTTCCGGCCTGCCGGGACGCGGCCGGGGGAGTCGGGGGCGGCGAGGGGCGAGGACCCGTTCATCGTCGGGCCGACCGCTATCGTGGGGCCCGGAGTAGCGCTATCCTGTGCTGTCATGCAAGAGCGTAGCAGTGTCGCCGAGTTGACCGCAGTGCTGCGGAGTGAGCTCAACCGCTACTCGCCGGGTGAGAAGCTGCCGTCGAGTCGCGCTCTGGTCGAACGGTTCAGGGCCGGCCCCGTCACCGTCTCGCGCGCTGTCGCGCAGCTCGCCGCCGAAGGCCTCGTCGTCACCCGTCCCGGATCCGGCGCGTTCCGGGCGCATCCCCGGACCGGGACGCGGCCGCCCGCCGACACCTCCTGGCAGGAGGTCTCGCTCAACGGTGACGGCGGCCCCGACGTGGTGCCCCGCACGGTCGACGCCTCCGGGCTGCTGGTCACCCTGACACCTCCGCCCACGGGCGTCGTCGAGTTCAACGGCGGCTATCTGCACAGCTCGCTCCAGCCCGAGCGGGCGATGGCGGCGGCCCTCGCCCGGGCCGGGCGCCGCCCCGGAGCGTGGAGCCGCCCGCCCACCGACGGGCTCACCGAACTGCGGGCCTGGTTCGCCCAGCAGATCGGGCCCGCGGTCACCGCGGCCGATGTCCTCATCACCGCGGGTGGCCAGAGCGCCCTGGCCACCGCGCTGCGGGCGCTCGCCCAGCCCGGCGCGCCCGTGCTCGTCGAATCGCCCACGTATCCCGGCATGCTCGCGGCCGCACGGGCCGCCGGCCTGCGGCCCGTACCCGTGCCCATGGACGCCGACGGTGTGCGGCCCGCACTGCTGGCGGCCGCCTTCGCGGCCACCGGCGCCCGCGTCCTGGTGTGCCAGCCGCTCTTCCACAACCCGACGGGCACGGTCCTCGCCGAAGCCCGGCGCGGCGAGGTCGTCCGGATCGCCAGGGAGGCGGGGGCGTTCGTCGTCGAGGACGACTTCGCCCGCCATCTCGTCCACGACGACGCCGGACCGCTCCCCGCGGCTCTGGCGGCCGACGACCCCGACGGTGTCGTCGTCCACGTCTGTTCGCTGACCAAGGCCACCTCGCCCAGCTTCCGGGTGGGCGCCCTCGCCGCCCGGGGGCCGGTCCTGGAAAGGCTGCGGGCCATCCAGGTCGTGGACAGCCTCTTCGTGCCCAGGCCGCTCCAGGAGGCCGCCCTGGAGCTCGTCGGCTCGCCCGCCTGGGGCCGCCATCTGCGCTCCGTCTCGGCGGAGCTGCGTATCCGCCGCACCGCCATGGTCGCCGAGCTGCGCCGCGGACTGCCCGGCCTCGCGCTGCCCCACCTCCCCGCAGGCGGCGGAAACCTCTGGGTGCGGCTGCCCGATGCGGGTGCCGGTGCGGACGAGTCCGCCATGGTCGCGGCGGCGCTGCGGGCCGGCGTCGCCATCGCGCCGGGCCGGCCCTACTTCTGCGCCGAATCCCCCTCGCCCCAGGTCCGGTTGAGCTTCGTCGCGGTCGCCGGCCTCGCCGAGATCACCGAAGGCGTACGGCGCCTGTGCACTGCCTGGGAAGGTGTGCTCGACGCTTCGCCGGTTAGTCTCCGGCCATGACCGAAACGCCTCAGGAACGTTACGAGATCTCGTCCGACCCCGCCCGCCTGGACGCCGCCCGCATCCACGACTGGCTCTCCAACGACGCCTACTGGGCGAAAGGGCGCACCCGGGAACACCAGGACCGGGCCATCGCCGGCTCGCTCAACTTCGGCGCCTACGACCTCGCCTCCGGCGAACAGGCCGGGTACGCCCGCGTGGTGACCGATCTGGCCACCTTCGCCTGGCTCTGCGACGTGTACGTCGACCCCGCGGCCCGCGGGCACGGCCTGGGTGGACGGCTCGTCGCGGCGGCGCGCGACCACCTCGCCCCGACCGGTGTGCGCAGGTTCCTGCTCGCCACGGCCGATGCGCACGGTGTGTACGAGAAGGCCGGTTTCCAGCCGCTCGACCACCCGGACCAGTGGATGGGCCTGCGGTTCCACTGAACGGGAACCGCCCGCGGCGGCGCTCTTGACCTGCGCGGCAATCGGCTCCACGATCGCGGCCATGAGTGTTCGAGTCTCGCTCGTCGCCGCGGCGCGCAGTTCCTCCCTGCTCGGCGAGCGCTTCGACGACGACCGGCCGCTCGACGAGGCCGGCTGGCACGAGGTGCAGTTCGCCGCGCCCGCCCTGGTGCCCCTGGGCGCGGCCGAACTGCGCTACTGCTCGCCGACCGCCCGCAGCCGCGCCACCGGAGAGCTGCTCGGCTTCGCGCCGCTGGTCCAGCCCGCCCTGCGCGACTGCGACATGGGACGCTGGCGGGGCTGCACGCTCTCCGACGTCACCGCGCGCGAACCGGCCGCCGTGGACGCCTGGCTGGCGGACCCGCGCTCCGCGCCGCACGGCGGCGAACCCCTGCTCGCGTTCATCTCCCGGATCGGCAACTGGCTGGACACCCGCCCCGCCTGCGACGGATCCATCGTCGCCGTCGCCGAACCCGCCGTCGTCCGGGCCGCCCTGGTCTACGCGCTGAAGGCCCCGCCGTCGACGTACTGGAACGTCGACGTCCGCCCGCTCTCCACCGTCACGCTCACCGGTCTGCCGCGCCGCTGGAGCTTCCGTCTGGAGACCGGGGCCCGCTGACCGGAGCCGCCCGCAGGAGAAGGTTCGGTGCGTGCCACGTCTTCCCGCCGGTCCGACCAGTCGGTATGTTGACCTGGGTCCGAGTCCGACCAGGCGTGTTCCAGGCGAGGGAGGCCATCGTGCCGCAGATCCACGGCCACTGCGACGAACGGTTCGCCGCGGTGCGCGGCGCGTTCGAGGCGAATTTCCTCGAGCGTGACGAACTGGGCGCGGCGGTCACCGTTTTGGTCGACGGGCAGCCCGTCGCCGACCTCTGGGGAGGCTGGGCGGACGGCGCCCGTACCCGCCTCTGGGAACAGGACACCCTGGTCAACGTCTGGTCCACCACCAAGGGCCCGGTCGCGCTCTGCGCGCACATCCTCGTCGACCGCGGCCTGCTCGACCTCGACGCCCCGGTCGCCGCGTACTGGCCCGAATTCGCCGCAGCCGGCAAGGAGGACGTACGCGTACGGCATCTGCTCTCCCACCGCGCCGGCCTCGCGGGCCTGCGCGCACCGCACACCCTGGCGGAGCTCTACGACTGGGAGCTGACGACCGCCCGGCTCGCCGCGACCGAGCCGTGGTGGGAGCCCGGCACCCGGTCCGGCTACCACGCCCTGACGTACGGCTTCCTGGTCGGCGAGGTCATCCGGAGGGTCAGCGGACTGCTGCCGGGGGAGTTCCTCCGGCAGGAGGTGACCGGTCCGCTCGGCATCGACTTCACCGTCGGACTGCCGGAGAAGGAGGCGGAGCGCGTCGCCGAACTCGTCGTCCCCAAGACGGACCGGGCCCAGCAGGCAGCGCTCTTCGCGCAGATGGAGCCGGTCGCCGTCGCCTCGCTGCTCAATCCGCCCACGGGAGCGGCCGCCGCCAACACCGCCGAGTGGCGGGAGGCGGAGATCCCTGCCGCCAACGGCCACGGCACGGCCCGCGCGGTCGCGTCGCTCTACGGGATCCTCGCGGGACGCGGCAGCTCCGGCGGGCTGCGGATCCTGTCCGAGGAGGCGGCCGAACGGGTCCGCGAGGGTCAGGGCAGCTGCCGCGACCTGGTGCTGGGCGCCGGGTTCGTCCACGAGACGGAGATCGCGCTCGGTCTGTGGCTGAGTGGACCCGACGCCAGTTACGGGCCCAATCCGCGGGCCTTCGGCCACGACGGCGCGGGCGGTTCCTGCGGCCTGGCCGACCCGGAGAACGGGATCGCCCTCGGCTACGTGATGAACCGGATGGGCCCCCACATCGCGAACGACCCGCGCAAGACGGCGCTGGTCGAGGCGGTGTACGCGTCCCTGTGACCGGCCCGCACCGCGACGGCCGTATCACGGGGCCGGCAGCGGCGGGACCGACTCGCCCTCGGTGTCGACGCGGGGGAGCACCCGGTCCAGCCACCGGGGCATCCACCAGGCGCTGCGGCCCAGCAGCGTCATCACCGCGGGGACCAGCAGCAGCCGCACGATCGTGGCGTCGACGAGCACGCTGACCGCCAGCCCGAGCCCCAGCATCTTGACCACGATGTTGTCGCTGATGACGAAGGCCGCGAAGACGCTGACCATGATGAGCGCCGCACACGTGATCACCCGCGCGGTGATCTCCAGCCCGTGTGCCACCGCGCCCTTGCTGTCCCGGGTCCGCAGCCAGGCCTCGTGCACCCGCGCGATCAGGAACACCTCGTAGTCCATGCTCAGGCCGAAGACGATGGCGAACATCATCATCGGCACGTAGCTCTCGATGGGCACGGTTCCGGAGACCCCCAGGGACGGCCCGCCCCAGCCCCACTGGAAGACCGCCACCACCACTCCGTACGAGGCCGCGATGGACAGGAGGTTGAGAACGGCGGCCTTGACGGCGACGAGGACGCCCCGGAACACGATCAGGATGATGACGAAGGCGAGCCCCACCACGACGGCGATGATCAGCGGGAGCCTGCGGGCGATGATGTCCAGGAAGTCCTCCTGGGCGGCGGTCGTGCCGGTCACATAGGCGGAGGCGCCTGTGCCGGCGATGCCCTGCGGCAGGACGTCGTCCTTGAGGTGGTTGAAGAGAGTGGTCGTGCCGGCGTCCTGCGGGGCCTCCTTGGACAGGGCGGTGCCGACGAGCAGCGCCCCGTCGTCCGTCGGCTGCAACGGACTGATGCTCGCCGCGCCGGGCACGCCGGTGAGCGCCTTCTGGAGGCTGCTCGCCAGCGCCGAGCGGTCGGCGCCCGGCACCGACCGCTGATCGACGACCAGGGTGAACGGGCCGTTCGCCCCGGGCCCGAAACCCGTGGAGATCAGGTCGAACGCGCGCCGGTCGGTGAAGCTCGTCGGATCGGCCCCGTCGTCGATGTGGCCCAGCCGGATGGAGAACAGCGGGATCGCGAGGACGCCCACCACGACGAGCCCGCCGAGCAGGAACCACCAGGGCCGCCGCTCCACCCGCTGGGCGTAGCGGTGCCAGCCGCCCACCGACTCGGTGCCGGGACCCGCTCCGCCCTCGGCGACCGGAGGCCGTACCCGGTAGCGGTCGATCCGCCGGCCGATGAGGCCGAGCAGGGCCGGGACCAGGGTGATGGCGCCGATGACCGCGGTGATCACGGTCACCGCGGCCGCGGCCCCCAGCTTGCCGATGAAACTCACCCGGGAGACGTACAGACCGGCCAGCGCGACGATGACGGTGCAGCCGGAGACCAGGACGGCCCGTCCGCTGGTGGCCACCGCGCGGCCGGCGGCCCGGACCGGGTCGGCGCCGTCCATGACGAGCTGGCGGTGCCGGGTGATCAGGAAGAGCGCGTAGTCGATGCCGACACCCAGCCCGATCATGGTGGCGAGCGTGGGCGAGACACTGGCGAAGGTGGTGGCCGCGGCCACCAACGACAGACAGCTCAGCCCGACGATCACGCTGATCAGCGCCGTGAGCAGCGGGACACCGGCGGCGATGACGCTGCCGAAACCGATGAGCAGCACCACCACCGCGACGGCGAATCCGACGGCCTCGCTGGTGAGGTCCGTGGTCTCGGGCCGGGCGAGCTCTCCCAGCGGTCCGCCGTACTCGACCTCCACGCCGGCGGAGCGCAGCGGCTTCACCGCCGTGTCGACCTGGTCGAGATAGGCGTCGTCCAGCGAGGTCGGGTTCACGTCGAACCGCACGGTGATGTACCCGGTCATGCCGTCCTTGGACAGCGAGGTGGACGTCGACGAGGAGGACGCGGGCAGCGGGTTCTGGGCGGAGAGGACGTGCGGCAGCTTCTGGAGGTTGCCCACCACCTGGTCGACCTGGCTCCGCACGTCGGTCAGGGGCTTCTGCCCGTCGTGGAGGACCACCTGCGCCCCGGTGCCTCCCGCTGCCGGATCGTGGGCCTTCAGGAGTTCGGCGCCGGTGTTGGACTGGGTGCCGGGCAGGCCGAAGTCGTCGGAGTACGTGCCTCCGAAGGCGCTCTGCAGCGCGTGCAGCCCGCCGAGGGCGATCACCCACAGCACGATCACGACGACGAAGTGGCGCGCGCACCATTCGCCCAGCSGCAGCAGCCACCCCCTTCCGGAGCGGGCGGGTGGTGCGTACGTGCTGCTGCCGCTGGGCGGGACCATGCGCTCTCCCGGGGAAGGGGACCTGCCGTTGAGGAGGGCGTTGCGCACCCCGGGGTCCACTTCGCGAAGGTAGAGGTGCGTGCGGCGCCCTCGGCCCGCGACACGTGCCACGGCGTGCCCGTTCCGCCGCACGGCCGGTAGTCGCCGCGGGGAGCCGTTCGCGGCCTCGCCGCGAACGGCCCCGGTCCGGTCAGTTCTTCTTCTGCTGTGCGTCGACGATGAGGGTGAGCGCCTCGGTGATGGCCGTCTCCGCGGTGGCCTTGTCGATCCCGAGGCCGGTCAGCAGCCCCGCGCCGTCCTCGTGCTCCAGCAGGGCCAGCAGGATGTGCTCCGTTCCGATGTAGTTGTGCCCCATGCGCAGGGCCTCCCGGAAGGTGAGTTCCAGGGCCTTGCGCGCATCGGCGTTGTACGGGATGAGCTCGGGCACCTCGCCCTCCGCGGCTGCCGGGAGCGCCTGCTCGGCCGCCTGGCGCACGGTGTCCAGGGCGATGCCCTGCGCCTTGATGAACGCCCCCGCGAGGGCCTCCGGCTCGCTGAGCAGCCCCAGCACGATGTGCTCGGTGCCGATCTCGGCGTTGCCGGCGGCGCGCGCCTCGTTCTGCGCGGCCATCACCACGTTCTTCGCGCGCAGCGTGAAGCGGCTGAAGCCCTGGCTGGGGTCGAGTTCGGACAGCTCGCCGGGGTCCTTGGCCACGAACCGCTTCTGGGCGGCCTGCCGGGTCACCCCCATGCTCTTGCCGATCTCCGTCCAGGAGGCGCCGGACCGCCGGGCCTGGTCCACGAAGTGGCCGATCAGGTGGTCGGCGACGTCGCCGAGGTGGTCCGCCGCGATGACGGCGTCCTGGAGCTGGTCGAGTGCGTCGGGGTGGACCTTCTTGATGGCTGCGATGAGGTCGTCCAGACGGACGGGCTGCGTCATGCCTACGGGATTCGTCATGTGTCAACGGTAGGTTGACAGTAGGTAGCTGTCAACCGAAGGTTGACATGCGTGCTCGGTGCGCGATCACAGGTGCGACGACCTCCCGGGAACCGCGTCCCGCAACGACGCAACGCGCCGGCCGACGTTGTTCGTCGGCCGACGCGTTGCGGTGAGGTTCGGTGCGGGTGGACCGGGTCAGAGCGTCCCGGAGTCGGCGATGGTGACCTTCGCCTTGGTGCGGCCGCTCTGCGAACCGAGACCCTCGATCTTCGTGACCAGGTCCATGCTCTGCTGGTCGGCGACCTCGCCGAAGACCACGTGCTTGCCGTCCAGCCAGGAGGTCACGATGGTCGTGATGAAGAACTGCGAGCCGTTGGAGTTCGGGCCGCTGTTCGCCATCGAGAGGAGGCCGGGCTTGGTGTGCGCCAGCTTGAAGTTCTCGTCGTCGAACTTCGCGCCGTAGATGCTCTTGCCGCCGGTGCCGTCACCGCGCGTGAAGTCGCCGCCCTGCAGCATGAACTCGGGGATGACGCGGTGGAAGGAGGAACCCTTGTAGCCGTAGCCGTGCTCGCCGGTGGCCAGCTGGCGGAAGTTCTCCGCGGTCTTGGGGACCACGTCGTCGTACAGGTTGAAGACGATCCGCCCGGCGGGCTCGTCGTTGATGGTGATGTCGAAGTAAACCTTGCTCGTCATGGAACCATCCTGACATCTGCCCGGCCGGACCCGACGGGCGGGCGCGTCCAAACACCGCTCACGAGTGAGGGCCGGGGGCCTGTGGTCGACACCCTGCCCGGGGCGCCCGCCCCGCCGTGCCCCGCACCGTCACACCCCCGTGTGGCCGTCGATCCGCTCCCGCAGCAGGTCGGCGTGGCCGCTGTGGCGGGCGTACTCACCGATCATGTGCGTGTAGATCCACCGCAGATTCACCTCGCCGCCCATGAACGGGGCCGTGTCCTCCAGTGACCGTGCGGCGCAGTTGGCCCGGGACACGGCGATCTCCTCCTGCCAGCGCGCGCAGGCTCCCGCGAAGGTCTCGTCCCCGGAGAGCTCGAACCCTCCGTCATGGCCCTCGGTCTTGGCCGGTCCTCCATGCGCGGGCGGGACGTCCTCGCCGGTCAGCACCCGGCGGAACCAGTTCCGCTCGACCTCGGTGAGGTGCTGGACGAGTCCCATCAAGGTCAGCGTCGACGGTGCCACGGAGGTCTCACGCACCTGCTGGTCGGTGAGGCCCTCGCACTTCATCGCCACGGTGGCCCGGTAGAAGTCGAGCCAGGAGGCCAGGTTCGTTCGTTCGTCGGCGTTCAGGGGCGGCATCGGCCGTTCGGTGTGCGTCATGATCACCGATGCTGCCATGAGGGTCTGACATCGAGCCGCCGCGACGTCACCCCGCGGCCCCGCGGCCTACGGCCGCCGTCGGGGCTTGCCGCGCTTCGCGCCGGCGGCCCCCTTGGCGCCGCGGGCGCCCTTCGCTCCCTTGGCTCCGCCCGAACCGCCACGGGAGTTCTTCCCCGCCGACGAACCGGACGCGGGCTTGCGCCCGGCGCCGCTCCCGTCGGTGCGCTTCGCCTTGGCCTTTGCCTTTGCCTTCGGCTGTTCGGCGGGCGCCGTGCCGCGGCCCCGGGAACTGTTCACGGTCCGTCCGCGGACGATCCCGATGAAGTCCTCCACCAGGTCGGTGGTCCTGTCCTCGGGCCAGGACAGGGCGATCCGCGACTCCGGGGCTTCCGACAGCGGACGGTAGGTGAGGTCCTTGCGGTGGTGCAGCCGGGCGAGTGACTGCGGAACGGCGAGGACACCGATCCCGGCGGCCACCAGCTCGATGGCGTCGGCCGTCGTGGCCGGGCGCTCGATCGCGGGCTTGCCGGGGAGCTCCTCCCAGCCGAGGGTGTCGTCGAGCGGATGCAGCACGATGTCGTCGGCCAGCTCCGCGAGCGAGACCTGGTCGACCGCCGCCGCCACGTGGTCCTTGGGGATCACGACCACGGTCTGCTCGGTGTAGAGCGGGATCGCGCTGAGGTCCGCCCCGTCGACCGGCAGCCGTACGAAGCCCGCGTCGGCCTCGCCGGCGCGCAGCAGGGCCGGCGCCTCGGCGGCGGGCACCGCGACGAGCGTCAGGGGGATGTCCGGCAGGCGCTCGTTCCAGATCCGCACCCACTTGGTGGGTGTCACCCCGGGGACGTACGCGAGCCGGAATGAAGGGGATGCTTCCGAGCCTGTCACCCCGCCAGGTTACCGGTCGTGGTCAGAGGTGGCGCACACGCTCGATACTCTTGACCTCATGACGTCGCACCAGACCACCCAGACCATGAAGCCCGCGACCGCGGCGAAGAAACTGGGTGTGTACCTCGAGGCCACCCCCACCGAGTTCCAGGAGGGTGTCGTCTCGCGCGCCGAGCTGGCGGCCCTCCAGACCGATCCGCCCGAGTGGCTGCAGGAACTGCGGCGCAACGGCCCGCACCCGCGGCCGGTGGTGGCGTCCAAGCTGGGCGTCTCCATCTCCGGCCTCGCCCGCGGGGGAGTCACGGACGCCCTCACCACGGAGCAGATCGACGCGCTGAAGCAGGACAACCCCGAGTGGCTGCAGAAGGAGCGCGCCACCCAGGCGGAGGTCCGGAAGGAAACCGTACGCATCAAGGAGCGGAACGCGGAGCGCAAGGACGCCTCCTAGCGTTCGCCACCCCGAAGTCCGCCGTGGGCGGTCTCCGTCTTCTCGCAGCCCGGGACGGAGGCCGCCCACGCGTCGTTTCCGCGCCGGGTCCGACGGCCCGGAAAACCGGGTGACGGCCCACCGGGCCCCGCGTACCTTGGTCCGTATGGGAACGCTGTGATCGCCCCGCCCACGACCGCGTAGAGCTCCGCTCCGCCGTCGTGGTGCCGATTCGTCCACGAATCCGTTCTGTCGGCGCGGCCGGGAACAGGGGCTCATTCATGCACCCATCACACTCCGCACAACTCTCTCTGCACGGCGTCACCAAGCGTTACGGCGAGCGCACCGTGCTGCACCACATCTCCTTCAGCCTCGCCCCCGGGGAGAAGGCCGGCGTCGTCGGCGACAACGGGGCCGGCAAGTCCACCCTGCTCCGTCTTCTCGCCGGCGAGGAGACGCCCGACGCGGGCGAGGTGTCCGTCGTCTCGCCCGGCGGTACGGGCTATCTCGCCCAGGCCATCGGGCTGACCCCGCACGCCACCGTCCAGGACGCTGTGGACGCGGCACTGGGCGAACTGCGCGCGCTCGAGGCGGAGCTTCGCCGGGCCGGGTCCGCGCTGGCCGTAGCCTCGGCCGGACCGGAACTCGACGCGGCCCTCGCCGCGTACGCACGCCTGACCGAGCAGTACGAAGCACGAGACGGCTACGGCGCCGACACCCGGGTGGACACCGCGATGCACGGGCTCGGACTGCCACGGCTTTCCAGGGACCGGCCGCTGGGAACGCTCTCCGGCGGCGAGCGGTCCCGGCTGGCCCTGGCCGCGACGCTCGCGTCCCGCCCGGAACTGCTGCTGCTGGACGAGCCGACCAACGATCTCGACGACCGGGCGGTGGGCTGGCTGGAGGACCATCTGCGGGCCCACCGCGGAACGGTCGTCGCGGTCACCCACGACCGCGTCTTCCTGGAGCGGATCACCAGCACGGTCCTGGAGGTCGAAGGCGGCCGGGTCTCCCGCCACGGCGACGGCTACGCCGGATACCTCACGGCCAAGGCCACCGAACGCCGGCGACGCCAGGAGCGGTACGACCGGTGGCGGGCCGAACTCGGCCGAGGCCGCGGGCTCACCGAGTCCAACGCCGCCCGCCTGCGGGCCATCCCGCGCAAGCTGACGAAGCCCGGCTCCGGGGCCGGCGCGTTCCGCGCGCGCGGGCGCGCCCACGGTGCGATGAGCCGTATCCGTAACGCGAAGGAGCGCGTCGAGCGGCTCACCGCGAACCCGGTGACACCGCCGCCGGACCCGCTGGCGTTCACGGCCCGCATCGCCACCGCGGCCGGCCCCGGCGAGGCACCCGCCGCGGTCCTGGAGGACGTGGTCGTCAAGGACCGGCTGACGGTGCCGGAGCTGCGCATTGCTCCGGCCGAGCGCGTGCTGGTCACCGGCCCCAACGGCGCGGGCAAGAGCACGCTGTTGCGGGTCCTGGCCGGGGAACTCGTCCCGGACACGGGCGTGGTGGCCGTCGCCGGGCGGGTGGGACACCTGCGGCAGGAGGAGACGCCGTGGCCGCCGGACCTGAGCGTGCCGGAGGCCTTCGCCCACGGCCGCCCCGGAGACCGGGACGAGCACGCCGACCGGCTGCTGTCGCTGGGCCTGTTCGAGCCGGACGCCCTGCGGTTGCGCGTCGGGGACCTCTCGTACGGCCAGCGGCGGCGTATCGAACTCGCCCGGCTGGTCAGCGAACCGGTGGACCTGCTCCTGCTGGACGAGCCGACCAACCACCTCTCGCCCGCGCTCGTCGAAGAGCTGGAGGCGGCGCTGACCGGCTACGCGGGGGCGCTGGTGCTGGTCACCCACGACCGCCGGATGCGGGCGCGGTTCAGCGGCACCCGGCTGGAGTTGAGCAAGGGCGCGGTCACCGGCGCGCTCTGAGAAAACAAAAGGGCAAGGAGCGCGATGCTCCCTGCCGGTTTCAAGATATAGCGCACCGGGGGCCTTGCGGCAAGGCCCCCGGTGCGCAGCAGAATGACCGGCCACGGCTGGAGTCCGCTGCTTTCTTGAACGGGTGTTTCGATGATTGATGTGATCGTGGTCGGCGCCGGACCGACCGGATTGATGCTGGCCGCCGAGCTGCGGCTGCACGATGTCCACGTCGTCGTGCTGGAGAGGCTGACCGGACCGACGGGGGAGTCCCGCGGGCAGGGTCTGCACGCGCGCAGCGTCGAGGTGATGGACCAGCGCGGCCTGCTGGAGCGGTTCCTTGCGGTGAGCGAGAAGTTCCAGGTCGGCGGCCTCTTCGGAGGAATCGCCACGGCGTGGCCGGAGGGGCTGGACACGGCCCATCCCTACGGCCTCGCCACCCCGCAGCCGGTCACCGAGCGGCTGCTCGAGGAGCGGGCGGCCGAACTCGGCGCGGAGATCCGGCGCGGCTGCGAAGTGGTCGCGCTGAGCCAGTGCGAGGCGGGAGAGGAAGCCGGTGTGAGCGTCGGGCTGGCGGACGGCACACGGCTGCGCTCGCGCTACCTCGTCGGCTGCGACGGCGGCCGCAGCACGGTGCGCAAGCTGGCCGGGATCGGTTTCCCCGGCGAGGCGGCCACGGTCGAGACGCTGCTGGGCGAGATGGAGGTGACCGAGGACCCCGAGAAGGTCGCCGCCGTCGTCGCGGACGTCCGCAGGACCCAGCTGCGGTTCGGCGTCGGTCCGGAGAAGGACGGGGTGTGCCGCGTCGTCGTGCCCGCCGACGGGGTCGGCGAGGACCGTACGTCCCCGCCGACGCTGGCGGACTTCCGGCAGCGGCTCCGGGCGGTCGCGGGCACCGACTTCGGCGTGCACTCGCCGCGCTGGATGTCCCGCTTCGGCGACGCCACCCGGCAGGCCGAGCGCTACCGCGCCGGCCGGGTGCTGCTGGCCGGAGACGCGGCGCACATCCATCCGCCGACCGGCGGGCAGGGGCTCAACCTCGGCGTCCAGGACGCCTTCAACCTGGGCTGGAAGCTGGCCGCCGAGGTCCAGGGCCGGGCGCCGGAGGGCCTGCTGGACAGCTATCACCGCGAACGGCACCCGGTGGGCGCCGCCGTGCTGGACCACACCCGTGCGCAGATCACGCTCCTGGGGACCGACCCGGGTGCGACCGCGTTGCGGGCGCTGTACACGAAGCTGATGGGCTTCGAGGAGGTGAACCGGTACATGACCGGGATGATCACCGCGCTCGACATCCGTTACGACGTCGGCGAGGGCCACGCGCTGCTCGGCCGCCGGATGCCGGACGTGGAACTGAGGGACGGGCGACGCCTCTACTCGCTGATGCACCAGGGGCGTGGGCTGCTCGTCGACCGGACGGGCCGGCTCTCGGTGGCGGGCTGGGCGGACCGGGTCGACCACGTCGTGGACGGCAGCGAGGACCTGGACGTGCCCGCGGTCCTGTTGCGTCCGGACGGCCATGTGGTGTGGGCCGGTGAGGACCAGCGGGAGCTGCTCGGCCGGCTGCCCCGGTGGTTCGGTGCCCCGGCGCGCTGAGTCCGGCCCGCCCCCGCCGGGCGCCGGTGTCCCGCCCCCGGTGCCCGGCGGGGGCGGGGACGGGACATGTCCGGTCCGTACGGCGCTTCAGGAGGCGACGAAGCGCGCGATCTGGCCCAGCACGATCGTGTCCGCCAGGTACCCGATGTGGGTCTGGCAGAGCACGTTGTTGTTCGTCGCTCCGCTCAGCCGGGTGCTGGTGTACGGGAGGATGACGCCGTCGCACGCGGAGTACCAGGTGGCGTACTTGGTGTCGCCCGGCGTCTCGTCACCGGCGCTGATCTGGGAGATGAAGGAGGATCCCGGGTACATCTGCTGACAGGTCGTGTAGATCAGGCAGGCACCGGCGAACGTCGTTCCGTGGTTCGCGCCGGCGATGGACGCGAGGTGGCTGACGCTGGTGTGGCCGCCCAGGACCTTCAGGTAGTACTGGCTGACCAGGCCGCCCATCGAGTGGTTGACGATCGCGACCTTGCTCGCACCGGTCTGCGACTTCACGTTGTTGACGAAGGTCGCCAGGCCCTGGGCGTTGGTGATGTTGTTGCCGTACGAGTTGTACTCGTAGGCGAAGAGCTTCGAGCTCGACCAGCCGTTGAGCTGGAAGACGCTCCTGGCGGTGACCCAGTTGGAGGCGTTGCCGGTGTACCCGTGGACGAAGACGACCGGGGTGCTGGTCGACAGCGGCTGAACGGCTGCCTGCGCGGACTGCGCCGTCGAGGCGGCCCGGGGCTCGGCCGCACCGGCCGCCGACGTCGAGCCGAACAGGGTGAACGCGACCGTGACGGCCGCGAGAACGCCGAGAAGCCGGCGGGGTGAACGACGACGCATGGGGCACTCCTGACAGGGGTGTGGGGATGCGGATGCCTGCTTGGATCAGGGTCGGGGCGCGGGGCTCGGGCGGCATCGGTGATTTCACCGGTGTTCGCGAGCGCCCAGGGCCGCCCACCGGGGGCGGGGCAGCCGTCCCGGCGTCCCGGCCCGCAGGCCACCGGATGATCGCAAGTCTTTGCATAAAAGTGCAGGCTTGCGTATAGTCATGCCATCGACGAGGAGGATTTCGATGGTGGTACGTGCAGCGGTGGCAGGGGCGAGCGGATACGCCGGCGGGGAGCTGCTCCGCCTTCTGCTGGTCCACCCCGGGATCGAGATCGGGGCCCTCACCGCGAACTCCAACGCGGGCCAGCCGCTCGGCGCCCTGCAGCCGCATCTGCGGCCGCTGGCCGGGCGGGTGCTCCAGCCGACCACGCCCGAGGTGCTCGCCGGGCACGACGTGGTCTTCCTCGCCCTGCCCCACGGGCAGTCCGCCGCCGTCGCGGAGCAACTCGGTGACGAGGTGCTCGTGGTCGACATGGGGGCCGACTTCCGGCTCAAGGACGCCGCGGACTGGGAGAGGTTCTACGCCTCGCCGCACGCCGGGACCTGGCCCTACGGCCTTCCCGAGCTGCCCGGCGGACGGGCCGCGCTGGCGGGGAGCAAGCGCATCGCGGTGCCCGGCTGCTACCCGACCGCCGTGTCGCTCGCGCTCTTCCCGGCGTACGCGGCCCACCTCGCCGAGCCCGAGGCCGTGATCGTCGCCGCCTCCGGGACCTCCGGCGCCGGCAAGGCGGCCAAGCCGCATCTGCTCGGCTCCGAGGTGATGGGCAACATGACGCCGTACGGCGTCGGCGGTGTCCACCGGCACACGCCCGAGATGATCCAGAACCTCAGCGCCGCCGCCGGTGAACCGGTCACGGTGTCCTTCACCCCGACCCTCGCCCCGATGCCCCGCGGCATCCTCGCCACGTGCAGCGCGAAGGCGAAGCCCGGCGTGAGCGCCGAGTCCCTGCGCGCCGCGTACGAGAAGGCCTACGCGGACGAGCCCTTCGTCGACCTGCTGCCCGAGGGGCAGTGGCCCGCGACCGCCGCCGTCTACGGCTCCAACGCCGTCCAGATCCAGGTCGCGTACGACGAGGCGGCCGGCCGGATCATCGTGATCAGCGCCATCGACAACCTCGCCAAGGGCACCGCGGGCGGGGCCCTGCAGAGCATGAACATCGCCCTCGGACTCCCCGAGGACACCGGACTTTCCACGATCGGAGTGGCACCGTGAGCGTCACGGCAGCACAGGGATTCACCGCGGCGGGCATCGCCGCGGGAATCAAGGAGAGCGGCAACCCGGACCTGGCCCTCGTGGTCAACAACGGTCCGCGTCGCGCCGCCGCGGGCGTCTTCACCTCCAACCGTGTCAAGGCCGCTCCCGTCCTCTGGTCGGAGCAGGTACTCAAGGGCGGCGAGGTCTCCGCCGTCGTCCTCAACTCCGGCGGAGCCAACGCCTGTACGGGACCGCAGGGCTTCCAGGACACCCACGCCACCGCCGAGAAGGCGGCCGAGGTCCTCGAAGGCCACAGTGCCGGTGAGATCGCCGTCGCCTCGACCGGGCTCATCGGCCTGCTGCTCCCCATGGACAAGCTGCTGCCCGGCATCGAGAAGGCCGCGGCGGCCCTGAGCGAGCACGGCGGCGAGAAGGCCGCCATCGCCATCAAGACCACCGACACCGTCCACAAGACGGCCGTCGCCGGCGGTGAGGGCTGGACCGTCGGCGGCATGGCCAAGGGCGCGGGCATGCTCGCCCCCGGCCTGGCCACGATGCTCGTCGTCCTCACCACCGACGCCGACGTCGCCGCCCCCGCGCTCGACGCCGCGCTGCGCGACGCCACCCGGACCACCTTCGACCGGGTCGACTCCGACGGCTGCATGTCCACCAACGACACCGTGCTCCTGCTCGCCTCCGGCGCGAGCGGCATCACGCCGGAGCAGGGGGAGTTCGCCGAGGCCGTACGGACCGTCTGCGACGACCTCGCCCGGCAGCTGATCGGTGACGCGGAGGGCGCGTCCAAGGACATCCGGATCGAGGTCGTGAACGCCGCGACCGAGGACGACGCCGTGGAGGTGGGCCGCTCCATCGCCCGTAACAACCTCCTCAAGTGCGCCATCCACGGCGAGGACCCCAACTGGGGCCGGGTCCTCTCCGCCATCGGCACCACGCAGGCGGCCTTCGAGCCGGACGAGCTGAACGTCGCCATCAACGGCGTCTGGGTCTGCAAGAACGGCGGGGTCGGCGAGGACCGCGACCTCGTGGACATGCGCTACCGGGAGGTCAAGATCACCGCCGACCTCGCCGCGGGCACCGAGTCGGCCGTCATCTGGGCCAACGACCTCACCGCGGACTACGTCCACGAGAACAGCGCGTACAGCTCATGACCGCCGCGCGGAAGCACACCGCACTCCCGAAGGCGCAGATCCTCATCGAGGCGCTGCCCTGGCTGACCCGGCACAACGGGAAGACCGTCGTCATCAAGTTCGGCGGCAACGCCATGATCGACGAGGAACTGAAGGCCGCCTTCGCCCAGGACGTCGTCTTCCTGCGGCACGCCGGCCTCAAGCCCGTCGTCGTGCACGGCGGCGGCCCGCAGATCAGTGCCCAGCTCGACAAGCAGGGGCTGGTCAGCGAGTTCAAGGCCGGGCTGCGCGTCACCACGCCCGAGGCGATGGACGTCGTACGGATGGTGCTGGCCGGACAGGTCCAGCGCGAGCTCGTCGGTCTGCTCAACCAGCACGGCCCGCTGGCCGTCGGCATGACCGGCGAGGACGCCCACACGATCACCGCGATCCAGCATCGTCCCCTGATCGACGGCGAGGCCGTCGACATCGGCCGGGTCGGCGAGATCACCGCGATCGACACCGGGGCCATCCAGGCGCTGCTGGACGACGGCCGCATCCCGGTCATCTCCTCCATCGCCCGCTCGGCGGAGGACAACCACGTCTACAACGTCAACGCCGACACCGCGGCCGCCGCCCTGGCCGCCGCGCTGAACGCCGAGACGCTGATGGTCCTCACCGACGTCGAGGGCCTGTACGAGGACTGGCCGAACAGCGACGACGTGATCAGCCGCCTCACCGCCACCGAGCTGGAGAAGCTCCTGCCGGAACTCTCCAGCGGCATGGTGCCCAAGATGCAGGGCTGCCTGCACGCCGTGCGCAACGGCGTGGAGACGGCCCGCGTCATCGACGGCCGGGTCCAGCACTCGATCCTGCTGGAGATCTTCACCGACGAAGGAATCGGCACGATGGTCGTGCCCGACGCACAGGGGGAAGCATGACCAACGCCGAGCTCTCGCAGCGGTGGCAGCACGCGCTGATGGACAACTACGGCACCCCGAAGCTGTCCCTCGTCCGCGGCGAAGGCGCCCATGTGTGGGACGCCGACGGCACCCGGTACCTCGACTTCGTCGGCGGCATCGCGGTGAACGCCCTGGGCCACGCCCACCCCGCGGTCGTCGAGGCGGTCTCCACCCAGATCGCCTCCCTCGGCCACGTCTCCAACCTCTTCGTCGCCGAGCCGCCCGTCGCGCTCGCCGAACGGCTCCTCCAGCTCTTCGGCCGCACCGGCAAGGTCTACTTCTGCAACTCGGGTGCCGAGGCCAACGAGGCCGCGTTCAAGATCGGCCGGCTGACCGGGCGTACGCACATGGTGGCCACCGACGGCGGCTTCCACGGCCGGACCATGGGCGCCCTCGCGCTCACCGGCCAGCCGAAGAAGCGCGAGCCGTTCGTCCCGCTGCCCGGTGACGTCACGCACGTCCCGTACGGGGACGCCGAGGCGCTGCGGTCCGCGGTGACCACCGACACCGCGCTGCTGATCATCGAGCCCATCCAGGGCGAGAACGGCGTGGTCGTGCCGCCCAAGGGCTATCTGGAGGCAGCCCGTGAGATCACCCGCGCCACCGGCACCCTGCTCGTCTTGGACGAGGTGCAGACCGGCATCGGCCGGTGCGGCACCTGGTTCGAGCACCAGGCCCACCAGGGCGTGGAGCCGGACCTCGTCACGCTCGCCAAGGGGCTGGGCGGCGGACTGCCGATCGGCGCCACGGTGGCGTTCGGCGAGGCGGCCGACCTGCTCGCGCCCGGCCAGCACGGCACGACGTTCGGCGGCAATCCCGTCGCCTGCGCCGCCGGTCTCGCGGTCCTGGACACCCTGGCCGCCGACGGTGCGCTGGACAACGTGAAGCGGCACGGCGAGCGGATCCGCAACGGCGTGGAGGCCCTCGGGCACCCCCTGGTCTCCCACGTCCGGGGCTCCGGACTGCTGCTGGGTATCGTGCTCACCGAGCCCCTCGCACCCCAGGTGCAGCAGGCGGCTCAGGGTGCCGGACTTCTGGTGAACGCACCCGCCCCCGATGTCGTACGGCTGATGCCGCCGCTGATCATCGGTGAGGCGGACGTGGACGCGTTCCTCCAGGCACTGCCCGGTGCCCTCGACGCGGCATACGGGGACGGACGATCCGGGGCAGGACGCACCGGAGAATGAGGCGACGACGATGACCGAGGCGCAGGATTCCGAGCACGGCGGGCCCTCCGTGCCGCAGACCCGCACCGCACGCCACCGCCGGATCGTGGACATCCTGAACCGGCAGCCGGTGCGCTCGCAGAGCCAGCTGGCCAAGCTCCTCAGCGACGACGGGCTGAGCGTCACCCAGGCGACGCTCTCCCGCGACCTGGACGAGCTGGGCGCGGTGAAGATCCGCAACACCGGTGGCGAGCTGATCTACGCGGTGCCGAGCGAGGGCGGGTTCCGCACCCCGCACGCCCCGCTGGGCGGCTCCGCCAAGGAGGAGCGGATGCGCCGCCTCTCCGCCGAACTGCTGATCTCGGCGGAGGCCTCGGCCAACCTCGTCGTGCTCCGTACGCCGCCGGGCGCCGCCCAGTTCCTCGCCTCGGCGATCGACCAGGCCGAACTGCACGACATCCTGGGCACCATCGCGGGCGACGACACCCTCATGCTGATCAGCCGCGACCCGGCCGGTGGACAGGCGCTCGCCGACCACCTGCTGCGGCTCGCCCAGAACGACCGCTGACGGCCGCTCGGCAACGGGTGATCGCGGTCGGGCCCGAGCCGGTCCCGATCGCGATATGCGGACGGCGGACCGGATCGGCCCGGGTCAGGATCCGGTCCATCGCGGCCGCCGGCACGGACACACGGCCGGCGGCCGAGCCGCGTCCGCCGGCGTGGAGGAAGCCGCCGGCCCGGCGGTACGGACAGCGTGTCCCGGGCCGGGCCGCCTCGACCTGGCTCAGGACGCGGAAGGCATCACCGGCAAGGGGAGCGGCAGTCCGGGCAGGCCGTCGATGCTGGTGGCGATGTGCTCCTTCTTCTCGAAGTAGGCGCTGAGCGAGGCGTCGTCCTCCCGCGCGAAGCGCTGCCCGTGCAGCGTCCGGTCCTCGTCGTAGCTCATGAACGGCACGCCGTATCCGCAGGTGTCCCGGATCAGTTCGGCCGTCACCACGATGACGGCCCGCAGCCCGTGACGGGAGGGATCCACCCCGTCGAACCGTGCCAGGAGTTCCGGGAAGCGGGGATCGTCGCGGAAGACCGGCTCACCGCGGCCGTGCACCCGCACGATGTTCGGCGGTCCCTGGAAGGCGCACCACATCAGGGTGATCCGCCCGTTCTCGCGCAGGTGGGCGACCGTCTCGGCGTTGCTCCCGGCGAAGTCCAGATAGGCGACGCGCTGCTCGTCCAGCACGGTGAAGGAGCCGCTGAGGCCCTTGGGGGAGAGGTTGACCGTGCCCTCCCCGTCCAGGGGCGCCGTCGCGGTGAAGAACATGCGCTGCTCCTCGATGAAGGTCCGCAGTCGCCCATCAATTCGTTCGTATGTTTTTCCCATGCCGCGATTATCCGCGCCGATTCCCGGCAGGGCGGGAGAGTTTCAGCCGGTGGGACGGGTGTACCCCGCCGCCCGGAGCAGTCGCCGCGCCGCCACCCGCACCGCCCGCGGCCGGTCGGGCGCGTCCCGCACGGACAGCCATTCCCGGGAGAAGCCCGCCGCGTGGGGCAGCAGGGCACGGGTCGCCGCCCTGACCACCGCGGATGACGGGTCGTCGACCAGTGGGGCGAGCCCGTCCCGCGTCACGGCGTCGAGGGCTCTCAGTCCTGTGACCGCGTGGACGCGCACGGCGGCGTCGGGATGGTTCACCAGGGCCCACAGCGTCTCCGCGTCCGCACGCGTCCGTTCCTGGCCTTCAGCAGGACGCCGAGCACGTCGTCATGGTCCTCGTCCCGCATCGACGCGATGGCCGCGTCCGCGCAGAGGTCCTGCAAGGACGCGTCGTCGGACCCCGCGGCCAGGCGGGCCGGCCGGCCAGGCGTGAGGAGGCCGCGGGCGACGGCGATGCGGTGGGCGAAGCGACGGGTGGCGCGGTCCGGGCTCGTCAGCAGGGCCTCGACCTGTGCGCCGGGGCCGTCGCGCAGGAGACGCAGACCGTAGTGGGGGAGTAGCGCCGGCGCCCGCGAATTGTCCGGCGGTAGCGCCCCGCCACCAGCTTTGACAAAACATACAGAGGACCGCATAGTTATGCCTGTTAGTGATTGCGGCAGTGGCTGCACCGTGGATCGCGCCGTGAGCAGGCGTTCGTGACCGGGTGTGCCGCACTCGCACGGGCAAGCGGTCGCACATCCAACCCCCTGGTTCTTCCGAGGAGCACGCAGTGAGCAACGGCAACGGCAACGGCGACGTACGTCTCTGGGGCGCCCGCTTCGCGGACGGTCCGGCCGAGGCGCTGGCCAGGCTGTCCGCGTCCGTCCACTTCGACTGGCGGCTCGCGCCGTACGACATCGCCGGCTCCCGCGCCCACGCGCGCGTCCTCAACAAGGCGGGCTTGCTCACCGAGGACGAGCTGAAGCGGATGACCGCCGGCCTCGACCAGCTGGAGGCCGATGTCGCGGACGGCTCCTTCACCGGCACGATCGCCGACGAGGACGTCCACACGGCCCTGGAGCGCGGGCTGCTGGAGCGGCTCGGCCCCGATCTCGGCGGCAAGCTGCGTGCGGGGCGGTCCCGCAACGACCAGATCGCCACGCTCTTCCGGATGTACCTGCGCGACCACGCCCGCATCATCGGCGGTCTGATCGCCGAGCTCCAGGACGCCCTCGTCGGCCTCGCCGAGGCCCATCCGGATGTGGCCATGCCCGGCCGTACGCACCTCCAGCACGCACAGCCGGTGCTCTTCGCCCACCACGTCCTGGCGCATGTGCAGTCCCTGTCCCGGGACGCGGAGCGGCTGCGGCAGTGGGACGAGCGCACCGCGGTGTCCCCGTACGGCTCCGGAGCCCTCGCCGGTTCCTCGCTCGGGCTCGACCCGGAGGCGGTCGCGGCCGACCTCGGCTTCGAGCACGGTTCGGTGGGCAACTCCATCGACGGAACGGCCTCGCGGGACTTCGTCGCCGAGTTCGCCTTCATCACCGCGATGATCGGCGTCAACCTCTCCCGGATCGCCGAGGAGATCATCATCTGGAACACGAAGGAGTTCTCCTTCGTCACCCTGCACGACGCCTTCTCGACCGGCTCCTCGATCATGCCGCAGAAAAAGAACCCCGACATCGCCGAACTGGCCCGGGGCAAGTCCGGACGGCTCATCGGCAACCTGACCGGCCTCATGGCCACGCTCAAGGCCCTGCCGCTCGCGTACAACCGCGACCTCCAGGAGGACAAGGAGCCGGTCTTCGACTCCTGTGACCAGCTGGAGGTCCTGCTCCCCGCCTTCACCGGCATGATGGCCACGCTCACCGTCAACCGCGCGCGCATGGAGGAACTGGCCCCGGCCGGGTTCTCGCTCGCCACCGACATCGCCGAGTGGCTGGTCAAGAAGGGCGTGCCGTTCCGGGTCGCCCACGAGGTCGCCGGTGAGTGCGTGAAGGAGTGCGAGCACCACGGCATCGAGCTCGACGAGCTGACGGACGAGCAGTTCGCGAAGATCTCCGAGCACCTCACCCCCGAGGTCCGCACCGTCCTCAACGTGGCCGGTGCGCTCGCCTCCCGCGACGGGCGCGGCGGTACGGCTCCGTCGGCCGTCGCCGTCCAGCTGGCCGAGCTCAAGGCGGACCTGGCGGCCCAGCACGCCTGGGCGGCCGCCCGCAAGTAGCCGCGGGTGCATCGCGGGCTACGTTGGGGGTAGGGGAGATTCCTGCCGACGACGAGGAGCCCGCGATGCCGTTCGCCCGACTGACCACAGCGACCACCCCGACCGCTCACATCGGGCTCGGCCTGGCAGCGGTCGGCAGGCCCGGCTACATCAATCTGCACCGCGACCGCGACCTGCCCGGCGAGCGGACCGTCGACGAGCTGCGCGCCCGGACGCACGAACTGCTGGACGCCGCCTACGCGCAGGGCGTCCGGTACTTCGACGCCGCCCGCTCCTACGGCCGCTCGGAGGAGTTCCTCGGCGACTGGCTGACCGCCCGGCCCGAGGTCCGCGACGTCGTCATCGGGAGCAAGTGGGGTTACACGTACACCGCCGGCTGGAGCGTCGACGCCGAGGCGCACGAGGTCAAGGACCACGGCCTCGACACGTTTCTGCGCCAGCGCGCCGAGACCGGCGAGTTCCTCGGGGACCGGCTCGACCTCTACCAGATCCATTCGGTGACCCCCGACAGCCCGGCTCTCACCGACAAGGAACTGCACGCCCGGCTCGCCGAACTCGCCGCGGACGGGGTCAGCGTCGGTCTCTCCACCAGCGGCCCGGCCCAGGCCGAAGCGATCCGCGCCGCCCTCGCCGTCACGGTGGACGGCGAACCCCTCTTCCGTACCGTCCAGGCGACCTACAACGCCCTGGAGACCTCGGCGGGACCGGCGCTCGCCGAGGCCCATGCCGCCGGGCTCACCGTCATCGTCAAGGAAGCCATGGCCAACGGCCGGCTCGCCGGGACGGAGGCGCCCGCCGTGATGCGGGAGATCGCCGCCGAGGAAGGGCTGGGCAGCGACGCGGTCGCTCTGGCGCTGGTGCTGCACCAGCCCTGGGCCGGTGTCGTGCTCTCCGGCGCGGCGACCGTCACCCAGCTCGCGGGCAACCTCCACGCGGCCGTCCTCGACCTCGACGAGGAGCGCAGGGCCGGACTGGACGCGCTGGTCGAGGAGCCGGAGGCCTACTGGCGGTACCGCGCGTCGCTCCCCTGGAGCTGAGCAACCGGAGCTGAGCAACGGGAGGTGAACACCCCCCTCGCACTTCTGTCACATCGGACTGCTCCGGTACGTCAGTGTGGTGACGGCACACGACGCAGGAGGACCGGTGGACGGAATCGAGTTGCTGGCGGCGCGCTTCGAGGAGAACCGGGGCCGTCTCAAGGCGGTGGCGTACCGGATGCTCGGATCCGAGAGCGAGGCGGAGGACGCCGTCCAGGAGGCCTGGATCCGTCTCGGCCGCTCCGACAGCGCGGCGATCGACAACCTGGGCGGCTGGCTGACCACCGTCGTCGGGCGGGTCTGCCTGGACATCCTGCGTTCGCGCCGCTCCCGCCGCGAGGAACCCCTGGATTCGGGCGCGGCGGAGGCCGACGTGCCCGGACCGGCCCTGGGCCCGCAGCCCGGGGCCGACCCGGAGCAGCAGGCGCTGATGGCCGACTCGGTGGGCCTCGCCCTGCTCGTCGTGCTCGAGACGCTGGACCCGGCCGAGCGCCTGGCCTTCGTGCTGCACGACATGTTCGCGGTGCCCTTCGACGAGGTCGCCCGGATCGTGGACCGCACCCCGGCCGCCGCCCGCCAGCTCGCCAGCCGCGCCCGTCGCCGGGTCCAGGGCGCAGATCCGGTGCCTGCCCCGGACGCGGCCCGCCGGCGGGAGGTCGTCGACGCGTTCCTCGCCGCCGCCCGCAGCGGCGACTTCGACGCGCTCGTCGCCGTGCTCGACCCGGACGTCGTCGTCCGGTCCGAAGGGGCGGACGGAGCCGCCTCGCACGTGCGCGGGGCCGCGAACGTGGCCCGGCAGGCGATCATGTTCGCCCCGTACGGCCGGTCGGCGCGGTTCGCCCTGCTCGACGGCGCGCCGGCCGTCGTCTCGGAGGTGGAGGGGCGGCGCTTCTCGGTCATGCGGTTCACGATCGAACGCGGAAAGGTCGTCGAGCTGTTCGTCATCAACGACCCGGCGCAGCTGCCCGGGCTCGACCTGGTCCTCATCGGCGACTGAGCGACGGGCGGCGGGCCCGGCCCGGTCCTCCCGGGCGACTGAGCGACGGGCGGCGGGGGCGGTCAGCCGGCCGTTCCCCGGCCGTCCGCCCACGCGGCCAGGGCGTCGAAGTCGGCCCGCCCCAGACCGATCCGCGGATCCGTCATCAGCAGCAGGCTCCCGTCGCCCGCACCCTGCTCGGCGACCCACGCCCGGTCCCGGTCGGTGATCTCGTCGTCGACCCATGCGAACGGCCGCCCGGCCGCGTACTCCACGACGTACTGCGTCTTCCAGTACGTCCCGGCCGGTGCGGCGCCGTGCATGTCCGGCCAGTCGATGAACGGCAGCCGGGGCAGCCCCAGACGCGGCCCGATCCACTCGTTCGCCTCGTCCTTCCAGGTGGTCGCCCAGATCAGCTCGTAGCGGCCGGCCAGCGCGAGCAGCTCCGTGCCGTGCTCCGGGTTGAGCAGAACGGGCAGCGCCGCGCCCTCGGTCCACCCCGACGGCCGCATGAGGTGCCTGGCGTATCCGTCCGGCGTACGGCGGCGGGAGAGTGCCGCGTACGGATTGAGCGGACCGTCGATGTCGATCAGCAGCAGCGGCTTCATGCGGCCATGGTCCTCCGCGCGCGGCGGGCGGCGCGAACTCATTTCCGGTGAGACGCCTGCGTCTCATGTGGGTTAGTCTCGTCTCATGACTCTTGACCGTGAGCAGGTGCTGCGCAGTGCCGCCGCCCTGCTGACCCGCAAATCGACGGCCACCATGGACGAGGTGGCCAGAGCCGCCGGTATCGGCCGTGCCACCCTGCACCGGCACTTCGCCGGACGGGACGCCCTGGTCAGGGCGTTGGAGGAGCTGGGGATCCAGGAGTTCGAAGCGGCCCTCGACGCCGCGATGCTGGACGAGGGCACCTCGCAGGAGGCGCTGCGCCGGTTCGTCGCCGCGATCGAGCCCAGTGCCGGGCTCCTCTCCTTCCTCGTGACCGAGAATCAGCTCTTCGAGGGCGACGGACAGAACGACGGCTGGGACCGGCTGGACGCCCGCGTCGCCGCGTTCTTCCGGCGCGGCCAGGAGCGCGGCGAGATCCGCATCGACCTGACCCCGGCCTGGCTGACCGAAGCGCTCTACGGGCTCATCAGCAGCGCCGCATGGGCCGTTCAGGCGGGCCGGGTGGCCGGACAGGACTTCGCGTACATGATCGTCGAGTTGCTGCTCGGCGGCGCACGCCGGAGCGTGGAGCAATGAGCAGCATGGAACAGCAACCGGAGCCCGCGCCCGAGCTGTACCGTCCCGGGCGGTGGATCGCGCTGGCCGTGCTCGTGCTCGCCGTACTCCTGGTGGCCGTCGACGCCACCGTGCTGGGCCTCGCGACCCCGTTCCTCAGCGAGGACCTCGAACCGACCGGCACCCAGCTGCTCTGGATCGGCGACGTCTACTCCTTCGTCATCGCCGGGCTCCTGGTCTCGATGGGCAGCCTCGGTGACCGCATCGGCCGCAAGAAGCTGCTGCTGTGCGGAGCCACCGCCTTCGGCGCGGTCTCGGTGCTCAACGCGTACGCGAACTCCCCCGAGATGATGATCCTGGCGCGGGCCCTGCTGGGCGTCGCGGGCGCCACTCTGATGCCGTCCACCCTCGCCCTGATCCGCAACCTCTTCCACGACGCGCGGGAGCGCAGCCTCGCCATCGGGATCTGGGGCGCGATGGCCTCCGCGGGCGCGGCCGTCGGTCCCGTCGTCGGCGGATTCCTGCTGGAGCACTTCTGGTGGGGGTCGGTCTTCCTGATCAACCTGCCGGTCATGGCGGTGCTCGTCGTCGTCGGCATCAAGATGATCCCCGAGTCGAAGAACCCCGCGCCCGGACCGTGGGACCTGCCGAGCGTGGCGCTCTCCCTGGTCGGCATGATCGGATTCGTCTACGCCATCAAGGAGCTCGCCGCACACGGCGGAAGCTGGGAGGTCGCCCTCTCGGGCCTCGGCGGCCTGGCGCTGCTCATCTGGTTCGTACGCCGGCAGTTCCGGCTCCCCGCCCCGCTGCTCGACATGCGGCTCTTCCACCACCGGGGATTCTCCGGCGCGGTCCTCGCCGACCTGCTGACCATCCTCGGCCTCTCCGGCCTGGTCTTCTTCCTCTCCCAGTTCCTGCAACTGGTCCAGGGACGCGGTCCGCTGGAGGCCGGGCTCGCCGAACTCCCCGCCGCGGTCGGCGCGGTCACGGCGGGTCTGCTGGCCGGAACGACGGCCCGCCGCTACTCCGTACGTGTCGTGGTGACCGGCGGCCTCGCCGGGATCGGCCTGTCACTGGCCGCGGTCTCCGCCGTCCACAAGGACACCGCCTATCCGCTGATCGGCGCGCTCCTCCTGGTCGTCGGCGTGGGGGCGGGCTTCGCCTTCACGATCACCTCCGACGTGATCCTCTCCAGCGTCCCGAAGGAGCACGCAGGATCCGCGTCCGCGGTCTCCGAGACGGCGTACGAGCTGGGAGCCGCCCTCGGCATCGCCCTGCTCGGCTCCATCGTCACCGGGGTGTACCAGGGCTTCAACGCCCCCGCCGGAACCCCGCCCGACATCGCGGCGGCAGCCCACGAGTCGCTGGGCGGCGCGGTCGAGGCGGCCGAGGCGCTGCCCGAACAGCAGGCGACGACCCTGGTCTCCGCCGCCCAGGACGCCTTCGTCGACGGGCTGGGGGCCGCCTCCGCCATCGGCGCGGTGGTGCTGATGGCGACGGCGGTCGCCGCCTGGTTCCTGCTGCGCGGCCAGGAGCTGGAGGAAGGCATCGTGCACGACTGACGCCCGCACGCGGAAGGGCCCGTACCGCCGACCGGGGTACGGGCCCTTCGCATGTTCTTGTGTGCCGCGTGTGCCGCGTGTGCCGCTGTGCCGTGCCGTCGGGCTCCGGCTCAGGCGGCCTTCGCCTTCGTCGCATACATGTCGACGTACTCCTGGCCGGACAGCCGCATCACCTCGGCCATCACGGAGTCCGTCACCGCCCGCAGCACATAGCGGTCGCGGTCCATGCCCTCGTAACGCGAGAACTCCATCGGCTCTCCGAAGCGGACGGTGACCTTGCCGGGCCGCGGCAGACCGGAACCGCCCGGCTGCAGCTTGTCCGTACCGATCATCGCGAAGGGCACCACCGGGGCGCCCGTCATCAGCGTCAGGCGCGCGATGCCCGTACGGCCCCGGTAGAGACGGCCGTCGGGGGAGCGGGTGCCCTCCGGGTAGATCGCGAAGGCGTTGCCCTCCTCCAGGATGCGGCGGCCGGTCATCAGCGCCGCGACACCACCGCGGCCGCCGTCCCGGTCCACCGGGATCATGCCGACACCCGTGAAGAACCAGGCCATCAGCCGGCCCTTGAACCCCTTGCCCGTGACGTACTCGTCCTTGCCGATGAAGAACACCGGACGGTCGCAGCAGATCGGCATGATCATCGAGTCGATGAACGTCAGGTGGTTGCCCGCCAGGATCACCGGCCCGGAACCCGGAATGTTCTCGATGCCCTCCATCCGCGGACGGAACATCAGACGCAGGATCGGTCCGAGCACTGCCTTGATGAGTGCGAGTCGGGACAACGGTTCCTCCGGTGTAGTGGCCGGGCCGGCCGAGGCGACGGATGGTGAGGGTCCATGCAGGTGAGGACGATACTCGCGGGTACTCGCTGATCGCACATCGGGTTCACTCAGTGGATACGCAGTGTTGACGTGTGTTTGCGCCATGTTCGCCCGGATGGCGCCGTCCGGACCGCACCGCTGCCTACGCTCGGTCCTCGCCCGACAGGTGCCGGACATCACATGCGAGGAGCATTCATGACAGAGCGTGCGCAGGCCCGTCCCGGACGACGGACCGTCATGGGCGCGGGGGCCGCCGTACTCGGCACCGCCGCCCTCGGAGTCACCGGAACGGCGCAGGCGGCAGACAGGTCCGGCGGGCACGGCGGTCACCGCCTCGACCTGCCGGTGCCCACCGTCATCGGACACCGCGGCACCAGCGGATACCGCCCCGAGCACACGCTCGGCTCCTACCAGCTGGCCCTCGACATGGGCGCGCACATCATCGAGCAGGACCTCGTGCCGACCAGGGACGGCCATCTCGTATGCCGTCATGAGAACGACATCACCGCCACGACCGATGTCGCCGCCCACCCCGAGTTCGCGAGCCGCCGGACGACGAAGAAGGTCGACGGCGTCTCGCTGACCGGCTGGTTCACGGAGGACTTCACCCTCGCCGAGCTGAAGACGCTGCGGGCCAAGGAGCGCATCCCCGGCAACCGCCAGAAGAACACGCTGTACGACGGCCGCTGGGAGGTCCCCACCTTCGAGGAGGTCCTGCGCTGGGCCGACCGTGAGGGCCGGCGGCGCGGAAAGCCCGTCTGGCTGTACGTCGAGACCAAGCACCCCACCTACTTCCGCGGACTGGGCCTCGGCCTGGAGGAGCCGCTCGCCAAGCTGCTGCGCCGCTACAACCGGCACCGCGCCCAGTCGCCGCTCATCCTCCAGTCCTTCGAGCCCGGCAGCATCCAGCGGCTGGCGAAGCTCGTCGCCACGCCGCGCGTCGTACTGCTCTCCGGCGCCGGCTCCAGGCCCTGGGACTTCGTGACGTCCGGCGACCCGCGCACCACCGACGACCTGGTGACGCCCGCAGGCCTGAAGTGGATGGCGTCCTTCGCGCAGGGCATCGGCCCCACCCTGGACCTGATCATCCCCAAGGACGGCGCGGGCCGGCTCACCACACCCACCACCCTGGTGCGGGACGCACACGCGCAGGGCCTGGTCCTGCACCCCTACACGATGCGCAACGAGAACAGCTTCCTGCCCGCGGACTTCCGCCGGGGCACGGATCCCAACGCCTACGGGGACGCCTTCGGCGCCTTCGCCGCGTACTTCGCCACGGGCATCGACGGGATCTTCTCCGACAACCCGGACACGGCTCTGCTCGCGGCGGCGGACTTCGCCGGCCAGTAGCGGACCTTCCCGGGAGCCGCGTCGTCAGCACCCGGCCGGGCGTGCCCCGGTCGGGTGGTCCCGGCAGATTCGGCGGCCTGCGGGCGGTATTGCGGATCGGGTGGGGGCATGACGCTTGTCGATCTTCCGCAGACCCTGCCCGCCCAGGGCGCCGCGCACCTCGTCCGCACCTTGTACCCCCTGGTCAGAGCCGAGGCAAGGGCGGAAGCCGCGGCCTCCGCCACCGGCGCGGCCGTCGACCCCGCCGACCTCGAACAGGCCGTCTGGCTGCGGCTGCTGGAGCGGCCGGCCGGTCAGGGCCCGCCCCCGGACACCGCCCGCTGGGTGCGGGACACCGTGAGGGCGGAGGCCCGCAGGGCCCGCCGTACCGCCCGGCGCGAGCGCCCCTACCGCGACGAGAGGACCGCCGACCTCACCGCCGGCCTCTTCGGCGGCCCGGAGCGCGCCGCTCTCGGCGCCGACCAACGCCGGATGCTGCACGCCGCGGTGGACCGGCTCCCCGGCCCCTGCGCCCGCTTACTGCACGCTCTTCTCGCGCCGGGCGATCCCACCTACCGGGAAATCGCAGGGGAGTTGGGTATGTCACAGGGGAGTTTGGGTCCGATCCGTTCCCGATGCCTTGGATGTCTGCGCAGAATGCTGGCGGCGGAGGTTGTAGCTCCTGAACTGCGGGGAAAGGAGCGGTAGACAACCGGCGGATCAGGTGAGCGAGAGGCATGCGCAGATGGGCATGAGCGTGATCATCTCGGCGGCGAAGGCACAGGACGCCGAACAGATCTTGAAACTCCAGTACCTCTGTTTTCAGAGCGAGGCGGAGCTGTACGGGAACTACCGGATCGACCCGCTCGTCGAGACCCTCGACGCGATGCGCGCCGAGATCGCCACGAACCTCGTGTTCGTGGCACGGCTCGGCGAGGAGGTCGTCGGTTCGGTACGCGGATCGATGGGGCAGGACGGTGCCGGTGAGATCGGCCGGCTCTGCGTCCACCCCCGGCTCCGGGGACACGGCCTGGGAGCCCGCCTGCTGGGAGCGGTGGAGGCAGGACTCACCGACCAGCGTTCGGCCACCCGCTACTGCCTGCACACCGGACACCGGAGCGAGGGCAATCTGCGGCTCTACCGCCGGGCCGGCTATGCCCGCATCGGCGACTCCACCGGTCAGGACGGCGTCCGGATGATCCTCCTGGAGAAGGAGGCGTCGGCGCCCGCCTATGTGACGAGCGCGTAGGAGTCACGCGCTCTGGGCGCGGCGCAGCCAGATCATCCCGGTGACCGGAAGGATCACCGGGATGAACAGGTAGTCCCGGCCGAAGTACGACCAGACGGTGGCGTCCGAGAACGCCGACGGCTCGACCAGCGTCCACGTGCCCACGATCAGCACTCCGACGAGTTCGGCGGCACAGCACACCAGCGCCGTCCGCCGCGCCCTCTCGCCCCCGCGCACCAGCGAGTAGGTGATGAAGCCGTAGACCGCCGCGGCGGCGGCCGACAGTACGTAGGACAGCGGGGCCTTCCCGAAGTCCAGGATCATCTGGACGATCGCCCGGGACGCCGCCGCCACGGTGAACACGCCGTAGAACCAGACCAGGACCCGTCCGGGGCCGGTGCCCAGGTCGAAGGGCTGCTTCTCTCCGGGGGCCGCTGCGGGGGTGCGATCGGTGTCGGTCACGGTCAGTTTCCCCAGATGTCGTAGAGCCGTACTTCGAGAACGGCCAGCACGACCGCGCCCGCCGCCACCGTCACCGAACCCCACCGGGTCCGCTCGCTCAGCGACAGGAAGCCCGCCGCCGGTACGGCGAGGAAGGCCCCGATCAGATACGCGATGAAGATGGTCATGCCCTGCTCCGGCCGCTCACCACGGGCCAGCTGCACGATCCCCACCACCAGCTGGGACAGCGCCAGCAGGGTGACCACGGCCATCCCGATGAAGTGCCAGTCCTTGGTCGGCTGGTCCCGGTAGGCGGCGAATCCGCACCAGGCGGCGAGGGCGAGGGCGGCCACGCCGACCGCGATCGTCAGGGCGTCAAGCATGAGCCGAGGGTATTACGGGCCGCCGGGGCCGCTGCGTGCGCCCCCGTGCCCGCCCGCCGTTGCCGGCCGGAGGAGAGAGGCGCAGCCGCGGCCCCGTACGGAGGCGTACCGGACGCGGCGCGGAGCGGTACCGGGCCTCGCGCCGCGGGGGACCAGGGCTCGCTCAGAGCCGTACCTGGCCTCGCTCAGAGCCGTACCTGGCCTCGCTCAGAGCCGTACCGGGCCTCGCGCCGCCGGTGTACCGGGCCACGCGCGGAGCCGTACCCGGCCTTCGCGCGGGTGTGGACGGCCGGGGCCGAGGTCGTGGCCTTGGCCACACATCCGCGCTGACCGGGCCGGTGGGAGCTGGTCGCGGGCCACGCCCATCTCCGGCATCTGCGCAGGTCACGGCCCTGGAGTCAGAGGCTTTCCGGGCCCGCCGGGTGGAAGGGGCGCACCGTCCACGGCCGTCCGCATTCCGGACACCCGGTTCGGTGTGAACCTCACGTCTGTTTTACTTGGCCCATGACCACGACGAGCAGCCGCATCCTTGCGACCGAGGCGATCACGACGCCCGGTGCTCGTTGTATGGGTCGAATGCGCGCCTTCTGAGGGCCCACGCCTGAGCCTCGCGCCCCGAAGCGAGAGCGAGCCGGAGCCGTCCGCACCCAGCGGAACGCGCCCTTCCAGCACGTTGCCCCGCGGTCCCGCCGCGCCCGGCCGTGCCGGGATCCCGCTCGCCACGTCCGATCGAAACGTCCGGACAGCCTCATCGGACGACTTCCCCGTGCCCGGCGGACACCGCGCCGCGCACTCGACAGTGACGGAAACCCTGTGATCACCACTACGGGCCTCACGAAGGTCTACCAGTCGCGCGGCCGTGAGGTCACCGCCCTGGACGGCGTCGACCTGCACGTCCGGGAGGGCGAGGTGTACGGCGTCATCGGGCAGAGCGGCGCCGGGAAATCCTCCCTCATCCGCTGCGTCAACCTGCTGGAGCGCCCCACCAGCGGCACCGTGACCGTCGCGGGCCAGGACCTCACCGCGCTCGCCGGCCGCGGCCGCCGGGCCGGCAAGGAACTGCGCGAGGCGCGCAGTCGCATCGGCATGGTCTTCCAGCACTTCAACCTGCTGGCCTCCCGCACCGTGCAGGGCAACGTGGAACTCCCGCTGGAGATCCTCGGAGTCACCGGCCGCGAACGGTCCCGCAAGGCGCTCGAACTCCTCGACCTGGTCGGCCTCGCCGACAAGGCCAAGGCCTACCCGGGCCAGCTCTCCGGCGGCCAGAAGCAGCGCGTGGGCATCGCCCGCGCACTCGCCGGCGACCCCAAGGTGCTG
Source organism: Streptomyces sp. OR43 (assembly GCF_008042275.1). GTDB lineage: Bacteria > Actinomycetota > Actinomycetes > Streptomycetales > Streptomycetaceae > Streptomyces. Next base: position 561,575 of record NZ_RDBK01000008.1, read on the forward strand.
CTCTCCGACGAGGCGACCTCGGCGCTGGACCCCGAGACCACCCGCTCCATCCTCCAGCTGCTGCGCGACCTCAACCAGCAGCTCGGCCTCACCGTCCTGCTCATCACGCACGAGATGGACGTCGTCAAGACGATCTGCGACTCCGCCGCGCTGATGCAGAAGGGGCACATCGTCGAGTCCGGAACCGTCGGCGACCTGCTCGCCACCCCCGGCTCCGCACTCGCCCACGAGCTGTTCCCGGTCGGCGGCAGCGCCTCCGGCCCCGACCGCACCGTCGTCGACGTCACCTTCCACGGCGACGCGGCCGCCCGGCCGGTGATCTCGCAGCTCTCCCGTACCTACAACATCGACATCTCGATCCTCGGCGCCGCGATGGACACCGTCGGCGGCAAGCAGATCGGCCGGATGCGGATCGAGCTGCCCGGCCGGTTCGAGGAGAACGTCGTCCCGATCGGTTTCCTGCGCGAGCAGGGACTGCAGGCCGAGCTCGTCGAGGGCACGGAGACCGAACCCGTCATCATCCCCGCACCGCTCACCAAGGAGGTGGCGAAGTGACCTGGTCCGAAATGCAGCCGCTGCTGACGCAGGGCACCGTCGACACCCTCTACATGGTCCTGTGGTCCGCCGTCGTCACCGTCCTGGCCGGACTGCCGCTCGGAGTCCTGCTCGTCCTCACCGACAAGGGCGGACTGCTGCAGAACACCCCGGTGAACAAGGTCATCGGCGTGATCGTGAACATCGGCCGCTCGCTGCCGTTCATCATCCTGCTGATCGCCCTGATCCCCTTCACCACCTGGGTCGTCGGCACCTTCATCGGCCCGACCGCGATGATCGTGCCGCTCGCCGTGGGAGCCATCCCGTTCTTCGCCCGGCTCGTCGAGACGGCGGTCCGCGAGGTCGACCACGGGCTCGTCGAAGCGGTCCAGTCCATGGGCGGCTCCATCCCGACGATCGTCCGCAAGGTCCTCCTCCCGCAGGCCCTGCCGTCCCTCGTCTCCGGCGTCACCACCACCGTCATCGTGCTCATCGGCTACTCCGCGATGGCCGGAGCGGTCGGCGGCGAAGGGCTTGGCTCCAAGGCCGTCACCTACGGATTCCAGCGCTTCGACAACCAGTTCATGCTCATCACCGTCGTGCTGCTGGTCGTCATCGTGACCGTGATCCAGCTGATCGGCGACGGAGCCGTACGCCTGCTGGCCCGCCGCGGCCGCACCACCACCTGAGACTTCTCCTCCCCATGAGCCCGCACTCCTTGTCCGGGCGTACCACCATCACCACCTGAAAGAGGCACTCTTCGTGCGTAAGAACATCAAGATCACCGCTGCTGCCGCCGCCACCGCCGCACTCGCCTTCGGCCTCACCGCCTGCGGCACGGACTCCGACCCGGCGGCCAAGTCCGGCACCGGCGCCGACACCTCCAAGGCCCTCGTCGTCGCCGCGTCCCCGACGCCGCACGCCGACATCCTGGGCTTCGTCAAGAAGAACCTGGCGGCCAAGGCCGGCCTCAAGCTGGAGGTGAAGGAGTTCACGGACTACGTCCTGCCGAACACCGCCACCGAGACCGGCCAGGTCGACGCCAACTTCTTCCAGCACCAGCCCTACCTGGACGACTTCAACAAGAAGAACGACACCCACCTGGTCTCCGTCGGCACCGTGCACCTGGAGCCCCTCGGCCTCTACTCCAAGAAGGTCAAGGACCTGGGCGACATCAAGTCCGGCCAGACCATCGCCGTACCCAACGACACCACCAACGAGGGCCGTGCGCTCCAGCTCCTCGCCGAGAACGGGCTGATCACCCTCAAGGCCGGCGTCGGCACCAGCGCCAAGCTGAGCGACATCACCGACAAGAAGGGCCTGGAGTTCAAGGAGCTGGAGGCCGCAACCGTCCCCCGCGCCCTGAACGACGTGGACGCCGCCGTCATCAACGGCAACTACGCCATCGAGGCCGACCTCAAGCCCGCCACGGACGCCCTGGTGCTGGAGAAGGCCGAAGGCAACCCGTACGCCAACATCATCGCCGTGAAGAAGGGCAACGAGAAGGACGCCCGCGTCGAGAAGCTCGTGAAGCTCCTCCACTCCGACGAGGTCAAGAAGTTCATCGAGGACAGCTACCAGGGCTCGGTCATCCCGGCCTTCGGTACCGCAGCCAAGTCCTGACCCCCGCACGGCACTTGCCCACAGAGCCCCGCACACCCCGCCCGGGTGCGCGGGGCTCCGCCGTGCCGACCCGGCCATGCACAAGGTCAGCCCGATGCTGCATGCTGTGCCTTTACACGGTCTTCGGCATGGAGCTGCGCATGACTTCCACCTTTCCGGACATCTCCATCAGCACGGACCGGTTGGTGCTGCGCCCGTTCGACATGGCGGACATTCCCGCGTACATCGAGATGATGAACGACGAACTCGTCGTCGCCTGGACCGAGGCGCCCTACCCCTACACCCAGGTCGACGCCGAACGCTGGGTCCGCAGGATCGCTCCCGCGCAGCGCACCAAGGGTGACGGCATCGTGCTCGCCGTCACCGAGTTCCTCACCCAGCGCCTCGTCGGCTCGGTCCGGCTGCGCAACACCGACTGGCGCACCCGCGCCACCGAGGCCGCCTACGTCACCGCCCCGTGGGCGCGCGGGGAGGGCTACGCCACCGAGTCGGTCCTGGCCCTGGCCCAGTGGCTCTTCCGCGACCAGGCCTTCGAGCGCATCGAACTGCGTACCGCCGCCGACAACACCGCCTCCCAGCAGGTCGCGCAGAAGCTCGGCTGCATCAGCGAGGGAGTGCTGCGCAACGCCCGGATAGCCCGCTCGCAGACCGAGGACGGAGGATGGACCGACATCAGGACCGATCTGATCGTCTGGGGTCTGCTCCCCGAGGACCTCGAAGGGGTGGCCGAAGAGCTCGCCGACGCCGGCGGCTACGGCACCTACAGCGACTGGAACTGAGCACATCCGGCTTTCCCGGGGCACCGACGCCGTACTGGTCCGGACCAGGTAGCCTCACCCTGCCCTCACCCCGGGCAACCAGCCCCACCTGCGACAACTCCAGGAGACTGACGACAGATGGCCGACCGGGTCACAGTGATCGGCTGGGACGGCTCGCCGCTGACCAGAGCGGCCACCGCCGCGCTCTCGGCCGCCACCCTCGTCGCCGGAGCCGCCCACCATCTCGCCCTGCCCGAAGTCCCGCACGGCGCGGAGCGGATCCGCCTCGGCTCCGTCGACCTCGCCGCCCGCCGCATCGCCGGTCACCGCGGCAGCGCCGTCGTCCTCGCCGACGGGGATCCCGGATTCTTCGGCGTCGTACGCACCCTGCGCGCCCCCGAGCACGGCCTCGAAGTGGAAGTCGTGCCCGCCGTCTCCTCCGTCGCCACCGCCTTCGCCCGGGCCGGCATGCCGTGGGAGGACGCCCAGACGGTCGTCGCCCACCCCCGCACCCTGCGCCGCGCCGTGAACGTCTGTCGCGCCCACCACAAGGTCGCCGTCCTCACCTCGCCCGGCGCCGGCCCCGCCGAACTCGCCCTGCTGCTCGAAGGTGTCCACCGCACCTTCGTCATCTGCGAGGAACTCGGCACCGATCGCGAACAGGTCACCGTCGTCACCTCGGACGCCGCCGCCGACCACGTCTGGCGCGACCCCAACGTCGTCATCGTCATCGGGGGAGGCCCCGAACAGCGGGCCGAAGGAGCCTGGATCGCGGGCCGCCACCCCGCCTACCCCCAGGGCGTACGAGGCTGGGCGCTCCCCGCCGACGCCTACCGCGGCGGGGGAACCGACGCCCACGGCGGGAGCGGCGAGGGCGAGGGCCCCGGACTGCGCGCCGCCCAACTCGCCCACCTCGGGCCCCGGACCGGCGACCTGCTCTGGGACATCGGTTCCGGCAGCGGCGCCCTGGCCGTGGAAGCGGCCCGCTTCGGCGCCGCCGTCCTGGCCGTCGACAGCGACCCCAAGGCATGCGCCCGCACGGCCGCGGCGGCCCGGGCCTTCGGAGTCCAGCTCCAGGTCGTCGAAGGCCGGGCTCCGCACGTGCTGGAACGGCTGCCCGAGCCCGATGTCGTACGGATCGGGGGCGGCGGAGCCCCCGTCGTCACCGCCGTCGCCGACCGCAGGCCCGAACGGATCGTGACGCACGCGTCGACCCGGGACGAGGCCGAGGCACTGGGCGCGGCCCTCACCGGGAACGGATACACGGTCTCCTGCTCGCTCCTCCAGTCCGTCGAACTGGACACGGCCGCATGGGCGGAGCGCGAACGCACGGTCGTCTTTCTGCTGTCCGCACTGCGTTCGGACCTTGCCCCCTGACCCGGTCGGCATGCGGTGCGAGGTAGGCTGGCCGATCGTTGCACCGCGCCCGGACGTTCGTCGCTTCGTTCGTCAATGTCCGGAAAAGGGGACCGTTTTGGCCCCCGTTGTGGTACGGCAGAACCGGGGGACGCGCAACGTGGCGCAGTCCACAGCGAGCCGTGGCGAAATGACCTGCCGCGGCGGCGAACGGCCGCGAGAATGCAGTATGTCCGCGACCGACTCGTGCCGCGCGGCGCGCCCGCTCGTTCCATGGGACGAGCACCGGCGTGCCGTGTCGGGGCGTCCCGGGCGAAGGGCCGAAGGAGCACTGACGATGGGCGAGGGGTACGCATGAGTGACACCGGCCAGATCCCGGGCGAGGGACTGCCGGAGAACGCAGGCATGGTGGAGCAGCCGGGCGCCCCCGCCCCGGGCGCCTACACCTTCCTCGACCCCTCCGAGCACGCGTCCGAGGACGACGATCTCCTGCTGATGCCGAGCGCCCAGGGCGCGTGGAGCGAACCGCACGCCGGCCAGGCGCCGCTGCCCGAGCAGGGCGGATACCGCACAGCCCCGGTCCCGCAGCCGCAGACCGTGCCCCAGGGCGACGGCGGCGCGCAGGGCCCCGTCCAGTTCCAGGAGCAGGCCCAGGTTCCGGCGTACGCCATGCAGCAGGCCTCCGCGGCGCTCCAGGAGACCGGCCAGGGCACCCATGAGACCGGCGGCCGTGACTCCGGCCATGTCGACCTCAGCGGCGTGCGTATCCCGTCGTCCGTCCCGGCCCCGGCGCGGGCCCAGGTTCCGGTGGCCCAGACCCCCGTGCGCCGCCCGCTGCACCGCGGCCCGGCCTCCCCGGAATCCGGCCCCTCCTACGGCGGTACGTCCGGCGGCGGCGTGGTCCGTTCCCTCGCCGACCGCGGTCCGGCGGGTACGCCGCAGCCGCAGGCCCAGCCGCAGCCGCAGGCAGCGGTGCAGACGCCCGCACGACATGCCGGCCCTGCCACCGCCGAACCCGAGTACTTCGAGCTGCCCGCCGACGAGGTGGCCGCGCTCCCGGGCCCGCAGCTCGGCGAGATCCCGCCGCAGGGCGCGGGCCAGTGGGCGGCCCGGGCGCCGCAGCAGCCCGCCCAGCCCGCCGCGGTGGAGCCGGCAGTCCCGGGGGCGCCGGCAGCAGAAACGGTCGTCCCGGCCACCGCCGTTCCGGAGGCAATCGTTCCGGAGCCGGTCGCCGAAGAGCCCGTGGCCGAACCCGCGCCCGAACCAGTGGCCGAGACGCAGGCGGAGATCCCCGCGCCGCTCGTGCCGATGCCCGCACCCGCAGGGGTCGAGGTGCCGGCCGAGGCTTCCGAGGAGGCCGCTCAGCCCGAGGTCCCGGCAGACTCCGTACCCGCGCACGCCCCCGCGCACGCGGCAACGGTGCCCGTCGAGGCGGCGCCCGCGGAAGCCGTCGCGCCCGCGGAGCCTGTTGCCCCGGCCGAGCCCGTCGCACCGGCCGAGTTCGTCGCCCCCATCGAGGCCGAGGCCGAGGCCGCTCCCGCCGGTCAGCAGGCTGCCGAAGCCGTAGCCGTCGAAGCGCCGCCGGCCCAGGCCGTGCCCGCCGAGACCGCACCCGCCGTGGACGTCCGGACGGACGAAGTCCCGGCCGAGGCCTCGGAAGCTGTGGAGCCGCCCGTGGAGGCGGTTCCCGACGGGCCGGCCCCGGGCCCGTTCGTACCCGTGGTGGGCACGCTCCCCGCGGCCGAACAGCCGGTGGAGGCGGCTCCGGAGGCGGAGTCTGCCGCGGTCGTCGCGCAGTCCGTACCGGCCGAGACGAGGCAAACCGCGCCGGTGGAAGACCCGCTGGTGGAAGCCCCGCCGGTGGAAGCGCAGACGGTGGAAGCGCAGACGGTGGAAGCCGCGCCGTCCGCTGAGACCGTCGTACCGGAACCCGTCGTCGAACCGGCGCCCGAGCCCGGGACGGGCCCCGAGTTCATCGAGACGCCGGACCTGACGGACGGCCGGCCGGAGCCCGTACGAGCCGAGGCCACCGAGCCGGAGCCCGTCATCGCTCAGGTCACCGAGCAGGAACCGGCGGCGCAGGCCGTGCCCCAGCCGCAGCCCGAGCCGCAGTCCGGGTTCGAGTCGGTGACCCCGGCCACCGAGCCCGCGGTGACCGCCGAGACGCCCGCTCCCGGGCCTGCCGACGCGTCCGAAGTCCCGCAGGACACGCACGCCCCGACCTCCGAGGCCGAGGACGACCTGCCCGTCTCGCCCCCCGCCCCCGGCTACGACGACGCCGAGCGCGAGGCCGTGCTGCGCGTCATGCGTGAGCGCCGCGACATCCGCAACGGTTTTCGCAGCGACCCCATCCCGCACGAGGTGCTCCTGCGGGTCCTGGAGGCCGCGCACACGGCGCCCAGCGTCGGGCACTCCCAGCCCTGGGACTTCGTCGTCATCCGTTCCGCGGAGACCCGCCGTTCCATGCACGAACTGGCGCAGCGCCAGCGTGAGGCGTACGCGAAGTCGCTCCCCAAGGCGAGGGCGAAGCAGTTCAAGGAACTGAAGATCGAGGCGATCGTCGACACCCCGGTCAACATCGTCGTCACGGCCGATCCCACCCGCGGCGGCCGCCACACGCTCGGCCGGCACACCCAGCCGCAGATGGCCCCGTACTCCTCGGCGCTCGCCGTCGAGAACCTGTGGCTCGCGGCCCGGGCCGAAGGCCTCGGCGTCGGCTGGGTCAGCTTCTTCGACGAGCGCGAGATGGTGCGTGCGCTGGGCCTGCCCGAGCACCTCGAAGTCGTCGCGTACCTCTGTGTCGGCTACGTCGACGAGTTCCCGGAGGAGCCCGAACTGATGCAGGCGGGCTGGTCCAAGCGCCGCCCGCTGTCCTGGGTCGTCCACGAGGAGACGTACGGCCGCCGCGCCCTGCCCGGCGAGGAGCCGCACGACCTGCTCCAGGAGACGATCTCCAGCATCCGGCCGCTGGACGCCAAGGCGCTCGGCGAGGCGTGGGAGCGCCAGAAGCGGATGACCAAGCCGGCCGGTGCGCTCGGCATGCTGGAGATCATCTCGGCGCAGCTCTCCGGGCTCTCCCGGATGTGCCCGCCGCCGATCCCGGAGCCCGCGGCCGTCGCGATCTTCGCCGGTGACCACGGAGTGCACGCCCAGGGCGTCACGGCCTGGCCGCAGGAGGTCACCGGCCAGATGGTCGCCAACTTCCTCGGCGGCGGCGCGGTCTGCAACGCCTTCGCGGCCCAGGTCGGTGCCGAGGTCTGCGTCGTCGACGTCGGCGTGGCCACGGAACTTCCCGCGCAGCCCGGTCTGCTGCCCCGCAAGGTGCGCGCCGGAACCGCGGACTTCACGACCGGCCCCGCGCTCACCCGCGAGGAGGTCCTCGCCGCGATCGAGGTCGGCATCGAGACCGCCCGCGATCTGGTGGCCGCAGGCAACAAGGGCCTTCTGACCGGCGAGATGGGCATCGCCAACACCACGGCGTCGGCCGCCCTGATCTGTGTCTACACGGGGATGGACCCGGCCGAGGTCACCGGTCGCGGCACCGGGATCAACGACGAGATGCACGCCCGCAAGGTCGACGTGGTGCGCCGCGCCCTCGACCTGCACCAGCCGGACCCGGCCGACCCCATCGGCGTACTGGCGGCCGTGGGCGGCCTGGAGCACGCCGCGATGGCCGGGTGCCTGCTCGGTGGGGCGTCGCTCCGTACGCCGGTCATCCTCGACGGCGTGAGCGCGGGCGCCGCGGCCCTGGTGGCTCGCGCCATCGCGCCGGAGGCCCTGGCCGCCTGCATCGCCGGCCACCGCAGCGCCGAGCCCGGCCACGTCGCCGCGCTCAACAAGCTGGGCCTGCGCCCGCTCGTCGACCTGGACCTCCGCCTCGGCGAAGGCACGGGCGCGCTGCTGGCGCTGCCGATCGTGCAGAGCGCGGCCCGCGCGATGCACGAGGTGGCGACGTTCGACTCGGCGGGCGTCACGGAGAAGTAGTCCGCACCCCCGCTCCTCAAGCGCCGGCGAGGCTGATGTGCAGCCCCTCCGGCGCTTGAGGAGCGGGGGTGCGGACTACTTCTCCGTGACGCCCGCCGAGTCGAACGTCGCCACCTCGTGCATCGCGCGGGCCGCGCTCTGCACGATCGGCAGCGCCAGCAGCGCGCCCGTGCCTTCGCCGAGGCGGAGGTCCAGGTCGACGAGCGG
>NZ_RDBK01000008.1:570136-617483 GCF_008042275.1 Streptomyces sp. OR43
GTATCGTGAACCCCGTCCCATAACACCGCACGTCACAGCCGCTCCACCGCCGCAGCGGCCCGCAGCCCCCGCATCGCACGAGGAGCCCGCACCGCCATGGCCGAGCACGCCGATCACCCCGCCTACCCCGTCGGACTGCGCCTGAGCGGGCGCCGTGTAGTCGTCGTCGGCGGCGGCCAGGTCGCGCAGCGCCGGCTGCCCGCCCTCATCGCGGCCGGTGCGGACATCGTCCTCGTGTCGCCCGCCGCCACCCCGTCCGTCGAGGCGATGGCGGACGCCGGCGAGATCCGCTGGGAGCGCCGCCCGTACGCCGACGGGGACCTGGCCGGTACCTGGTACGCCCTCATCGCGTCCGACGACACGGCGGCCAACGACGCCGCCTCCGCCGAGGCCGAGCGCACCCGCACCTGGTGCGTCCGCAGCGACAACGCGGACGCCGCCACGGCCTGGACCCCCGCCACCGGCCGCAGCGAGGGCGTGACGGTCGCTGTCCTCACCACCGACGCGCACGGCCGCGACCCGCGTCACTCCGCCGCCGTCCGCGACGCCATCGTCGAGGGCCTGCGCGACGGCACCCTCGCCGCCCCCCACCACCGCACCCGCGCCCCCGGCGTCGCCCTGGTCGGCGGCGGACCCGGCGACCCCGACCTGATCACCGTCCGCGGCCGCCGTCTCCTCGCCGAGGCCGACGTCGTCATCGCGGACCGGCTCGGCCCGCGCGACCTGCTGGACGAACTGCCGCCGCACGTCGAGGTGATCGACGCCGCCAAGATCCCGTACGGCCGCTACATGGCGCAGGAGGCCATCAACAACGCGCTGATCGAACACGCCAAGGCGGGCAAGGCCGTCGTCCGGCTCAAGGGCGGCGACCCGTTCGTCTTCGGGCGCGGCATGGAAGAGGCCCAGGCGCTTGCCGCCGAAGGCATTCCCTGCACCGTCGTGCCCGGCATCTCCAGCTCGATCTCGGTCCCCGGCGCGGCCGGTATCCCCGTCACCCACCGCGGTGTCGCCCATGAGTTCACCGTGGTCAGCGGCCATGTCGCCCCCGACGACGAGCGTTCGCTGGTCGACTGGGAGGCCCTCGCCCGGCTGCGCGGCACCCTCGTCCTCCTGATGGCCGTCGACAAGATCGGCGCCATCGCCCGTACGCTCATCGCCCACGGCAAGTCCCCGGAGACCCCGGTCGCACTGGTCCAGGAAGGGACCACGGCCGCCCAGCGGCGCGTCGACGCGACGCTCGCCACGGCCGGCGAACGTGCCGTGGCCGAGGACGTCCGCCCGCCCGCCGTCATCGTCATCGGCGACGTCGTCGCGGTCGGCCCGGAAGCAGCCGCGCGAACCACTGAGTAACCAGCGGTAACGGATCTTCCGCCAGACCGTTGGCACCACACACCGGACAAGGCAGTATCAACCTGTGGCTGATCTCATCACCGTCGACGACCCCGACGACCCCCGCCTGAGCGACTACATCGGTCTGACCGACGTCGAGCTCCGGCGCAGGCGAGAGCCCGCGGAGGGACTCTTCATCGCCGAGGGGGAGAAGGTGATCAGACGCGCCAGGCACGCCGGGTACGAGATGCGCTCCATGCTGCTCTCGGCGAAGTGGGTCGACCTGATGCGCGACGTCATCGACGAGGTCCCGGCGCCCGTCTACGCGGTCAGCCCCGAGCTCGCCGAACGCGTCACCGGCTACCACGTGCACCGCGGCGCGCTCGCCTCCATGCAGCGCAAGCCGCTGCCGACGGCCGACGAACTGCTCCGCACGACCCGCCGTGTGGTCGTCGCTGAGGCCGTCGACGACCATGCGAACAGCGGGGAGATGTTGCCTTCGGGTTCACAAGGGCGTGCTGGGCTGTGCCGTATCGCGATCTTCGAGGACATCGTCGACCACGCCAATCTGGGTGCGGCCTTCCGCAATGCGGCGGCTCTGGGAGTGGACGCCGTGTTCCTCACCCCGCGCTGTGCCGACCCTCTTTACCGACGGGCCGTGAAGGTGTCCATGGGAGCTGTCCTCGCGGTCCCGTACGCCAGGCTCGAGTCATGGCCGCGTGATGCCGATGTCATCCGGAAGGACGGCTTCGTACTCGCGGCCCTCGCCCTCTCACCGAGTTCCATCACGCTCGACGAGCTCGCCGACCGCCGTTACGAGAAACTTGCGCTGATGCTGGGCACGGAAGGGGAGGGGCTGTCGGCCGGAGCGCTACTGGCTGCCGACGAGCATGTACGCATCCCGATGGACGCCGGTGTCGACTCGCTGAACGTGGCCGCTGCCTCGGCTGTCGCCTTCTATGCCACCCGGCCGAGGTCCGACTGACCCCGAAGGCGAGGATCACGAGCCCGCCCGGTGCGGCGTTCCGAGGTGACGGACGGCAAGGGCACGAGGTCGCTGCCTGAGGCGTGACTGCTCCCGGCGCAACAGGCCGGCTCTTCCTGGCGGACCAGGCGATCAGGACCTTTCCGCGGGTTGTGCCCAGGCCATGGACCCGTTCCCGCTCCCCGAGGCGATGTCAAGATCGAGCCAGGCGCGTGTCGGCCATGGGCTGGCCGGTTCATCTCTGCTTCTTCATAAAGCGTCTCGATTAGTGTGCCCTTTTGGGCCGAGACCGTATGTACTCCTTTCGGGCCAGCGTGACCTGGCACACGTATACGTCGTACGTTCAGCGTGTACGGTGTATCGTGGTGTGTCTGTTACGGCTGCGCAAGGGGGGTGCAGGTCAAACCGCTGGGCGTGTCGGGCGTGACCGCGCCCGTGGGTCGAGGAATCGGAAAGGGCCGGAAGCTCTGTGGTTGGCCTGCGTCTGCGTGATGTTTCCTCGTGGGGCGGAAATGGACACGCGCCGGACGTTCTTTTGGTTTCCTTTCGTGTTCCGCTTGAGTTCCCGCGTGTTTCGGCGGCGTTTCCGGTTCTCGTTATTCACTGGCAGTTAATTATCAATGTTTGACGCATTGAAGGCATGGTCTGTACCCTCATCGTGACCCTCTATGGATTGGTGCGACGCTTCGTTTTACCGGATGAATATGGGGGATTTCACGGATGGGGCATCAGAACGTAAGGCTTGCAGAACCGCGCATGTCGCAGCAACGTGCCACGCGGGGTGCGTCCGTCAGGCCTGAGGCAAGGCGAGCCCGCAAAGCGTTACGCGTGCTCACCGTCGAGAGCGAGCCGCAGGTCGCGAAAGTGCTCATCCACAACCTGTGCCGGCACGGGTTCCAGGCGGAGAGCGTGCCGACCGGGGCTCAGGCGCTGCAGAAGTACCGGAACGTAGATCTGCTCCTCGTCGACCTGGACCTGCCCGATCTCGATGGGGTCGAACTCTGCCGCAGTATCCGGGCCGTCTGCGACATCCCGATCATCGTCGTCACGGCACGTGACTCCGAACTGGACCGGGTGCTCAGTCTGCGCGCCGGCTCGGACGACTATGTGACGAAGCCCTATAGTCTCGCCGAGCTGATCGCCCGGATCGAAGCGGTCATGCGCCGGGCTCTGCGGCAGCCGGTCTCCATTGAGGAGAACATTGCTGTCGGTCCGCTCGGAATCGACCCGCGCGCTCGGCAGATCAGCCTCGAAGGCCGGCCCGTCGAGGTGACACGCAAGGAATTCGATCTGCTGTATCTGCTTGCCTCGCGCCCGGGTAGCGTCGTTACCCGTAAACAGATCATGGCGCAGGTCTGGAGAGATTCCCGGTCGGAGCCGGGGCGCACCATCGACACGCATGTCAGCAGCTTGCGGAGCAAGCTGGGATCGAGCAGTTGGATCATTACGGCCCGCGGTGTCGGATTCCGCATCGGGTACGCCTGAGCATTTATGGCGGTCATCCCGGGATACCCGGGCGATGGCCGTCTCCCTCCATGGGAATTCACCCTTTGTTCCAGGATGCAACCGACTCCCGAAACTCCTGGACCAAAGGCCTGAATTCGAGGACGCTCGGTCAACGGCGACCGGCGGTCCTCCTCTCCCCTGGCCCGTCGTGACGTGCAGACGGGATCACTCCCCCGTCTGCGAAGGCCTCCTCGGCGGGGCCGTCCTCACACTGCGCCGCGCCAGCCCGGCAACGGGTCGGCGGCCCAGGAAGTGACCGTCCTGCTCCTGGCCGAGAACAGCCCCCAGGGGGCCTTGTTCCGAAAGCCCGAGCCCGTCTCCTGCGCCGCCTGGACAGTGCGCGCGGCGAGGACGGTGGAGAGCGCCACCGAGACCGCGGCGAGCTCCTCGGGCGTGGGAGCGCCGCTGGTGATACGCCAGGAGCGCGCGGTCGGTATGCAGGAGGCCTCGCCTGTGGTGTTCTGCTCCGCTGCCATGGGTTCCTCTCCTGGAACGGGGGCGGCCCTCCGGAACCCGGWCCGGGTTCCGGAGGGCCGCCCGGTGATCCCGTTGGGTCAGACGCGGGACCGGCGAATCACTTCCAACGCGGCCACCGCGACGAAGCCGACGAACAGGTGCATCGTGATCAGCGTGGCGGCGGTGCCGCCGTCGGTGTCCTGGACCAGCGGGCCGATGGCCGTGAGCACCGCCACCGCGCCGCTCACGATCTGCCCCACCCGCAGGAACACCGGCTTCCAGCGGGCCAGGAGCACGACGGCCGTGATGCCGATCACCGGCGCGGCGATCGACATGAAGATCACGTCGCCGGCGCCGATATCGTCGGGCTTGCCGTTGAGCTCCAGGACCATCGAGGCGCCGGCGGCGTCACCGATGAACAGGACGATCAGATCGACGACCGCGGCGAGGGCGGCGGCCGCTGCCACCGCCTGCCACGCGGGCAGTGCCCGCCGTCCTGGAGCGGTGTTGGTGGCGGCGGGGTTACTGCTGGTCATGGAGCCCTCCGGGCTGTCGTACCGTGCCGGGACCGGGTTCTGTCCGGGCCCCGGCACGGTGATCGTCGAAATGGGGAGCGTGCGTTTCCGGCGGGGGGACCGGCCGCCCGAGCGGTGCGTCAGGAGGGGGTCAGGGACAGGCCGTGCCGGAAGACGTTCTTGGGGTCGTAGGTGTTCTTGACCTGCTGCAGCCTGGGGTAGTTGCCCTTCCATATGAGCGAGTACCAGGGCACCCCGGACGTGTTCTGCGCCGGATCGCGCATATCGCTGTCCGGGTAGTTGATGTAGCCGCCGTCCTGCTGGTCGTTGGGCGCCGGAAAGCCGCCGGTCGCGCCGTGGACGTTCTTGCGCAGCGTGCGCAGCCAGTCGACCTCGACCTCGTCGGAGGCCGGATCGGACCAGCTGTTGGAGTACCAGAGCTTGATGACGGAGTCCCGCTGCGGGATCGCCCTGGCCTCCGACGGCATGGTATTGATCTGGCAGCCGTACGCCGCCAGGTACACCAGGCCGACGCCGTAGTGGTTCGGGTCTGTCAGCGAGCGGTAGATCGCGCCGACCTGATCTACCGTCAGCGGCTTGCGCAGATGACCGCCCATGGACTTCTGGCGCGAGTACGCACCGTAGTCGGCGGTCGGCTCCAGAGCGATCTCCAGCCACGTGCCCTCCGTGACGTCGATCGTCGGCTGCACCCCCACGCCCGCGGAGAGCGCGCCGATGTAGTCGTCGTGGAGTCTGGCGGTGTCCGCCGACGTGGCGTCCATACGGATCTCCATCTGGATCGTCCCCGCGATCGACGAGTACAGCTGGAGCGAGCTGTGCATCGCCTGGTATACGGATCCCGGAGCGCTGTTCGCGGCATGCCAGGCGCCGTGGTTCATCACCAGACGTGTGAAGCCCGCTTCGGTCAGCTGCGCCCACGGCCAGGTGACGACGGTATTGCGCATCCGCGCGGGCGGCTTGGGCAGCAGCGAGGACGCGCTGCCCGTGGCGCCCGGGGTACGGAACCAGAACTTCGTCACGATGCCGAACCCGCCGCCGCCCCCGCCGGTGTGTGCCCACCACAGTTCGCGGTTCGGATCGTTCGCGTCGCGGGTGGCGACGATGGTGCGTGCCTTGCCGCCCTTGTCTGCCACGACGACCTCGACGGCGTACAGGTGGTCCACGACGAGGCCGAAGCGGCGGGACAGCGGGCCGTATCCGCCGCCGGCGACGTGACCGCCGACGCCGACCTCCGGGCACACGCCGCCCGGGACCGTGACGCCCCAGCCCTCGTACAGTGCCTTGTACACCTCGCCGAGCCGAGCACCCGGCTGGACGGCGAAGGCGTTCATCGACGGGTCGAAGCCCACGCTCTTCATCTCGGACATGTCGACGAGAACACGGACCTGGGGATTGGCGACCAGATCCTCGAAGCAGTGACCGCCGCTGCGCACGGTGATGCGCTGATTGTTGGCGCGGGCCTTGTTCACCGCCTTCTCCACCTGGGAGGCGCAGTGCACGAGCCAGATCTCGTCCGGCGTGGCCGCGAAGCGGGTGTTGTAACCGCGGCCGGAGAGCACGGCGTACCGTGCGTCTCCCGGTCTGACGATCACCTCCGGATCGACGTGAGCGGCCGCCTGGGCCGAGGAGGGCTGTGCGGTGAACCCCACCGTGGCACCGGCCACCGCTATTGCGGAGCCCAGAAACCTGCGTCGCGAAACCATATGGAGCCCTATCTCTGCTGGGATGCCGATAAGTCACCGCATTGACGGATGCGGACCGGGGGGTGGACTTCAGCCAATCAGTTCCCGGGAGCCGTCACCACGTGCTTGACACGGATCTGTCGTGCCTCGATACGAAAGTTGAGGTTCCGATGCTCCGGTCAGCCGTCCGAGGTGGTCCGCGGCGCCTCGCGAAGGGCCGCGAGCAGCGCGGCCTCCGACTGGGATCCGGTCAGTGGCCGCACGCCGTCGATGAAGAACACCGGCACACCGCTGACGCCGAGCCCGCGCACACGGTCGAGTTCGGCCTGAAGCCGGTCCGTTTCCGAAGCCGAAGCGGGGGCTGTTTCCGCCGGCCACGAGCCGGAGTCGTTCACCGTGACACCGGCCTCCCCGGCGAGCCGGGCAAGCGTGGGCGGGTCGCCGATGTGCAGCCCGTCCGTGAAGTGCGCGCGGAAGAGGCGCTCCACCATCTGTTCGGCCCTGCCCTGCCGCGCGGCTCGGCCGATGAGCCGGTGCGCCTCGAACGTGCCGGTGGCCACAGCGCGTTCGTAGTGGAGTTCCAGCCCCTCCGAGGCCACCTGCTCGGCGAACTGGAGCGTGTGCTGCACGGCCTGCGGGCCGAACACCCGCTCCAGTACGGGGAGCAGGGGCTCCCCTTCGGTGCCCGCGCCCGGCGCGAGCTCGAAGGGCAGGAACTCCACCCGGAGCGTGTGGCCCTCGGCGCGCATCCGGTGTGCCGCACGGCTGAAACGGGTGTAGCCGAGGTAGGAGTGCACGCAGATCACGTCCAGCGCGATCCGTACACGCAGCGTCGTGCTCTTCGGCGGTTGCTTCTCCACGGGTGTTGCCTCCCTTGGGCTGATGATTTCAAGTGCCCTTTTACTATGGCTGGTTGCCGTGTTTGCGGGAGGGAAGGCCGGCGTGTTCGGTCTGCAGCACGGCGAGGCACTGGATGAGGACCTCGCGGGTCTCGGCGGGGTCGATGACGTCGTCGACCAGGCCGCGCTCGGCGGCGTAGTACGGGTGCGTCAGTTCGGCCTTGTACTCCATGACCATGCGGGTCCGCGCATGGCCTCCGGGTCCTCGGCGTCGGCGATCTGCCGGCGGAAGGCCTGGGCGTACCCGGCTTCCTGCCCGGCGTCGATCAGGAGCACAGCCGCCGTCGGCCCGTGCCGGGGACGTGGCCGCCGATGCGGACCGCATCGGGCGGGAGCCGGTGTACCACGGGCCGGGGAGCCGGTCCCCTGATGGCCGCGGCCGCCGCATGGCCGGGGCCGAACGGCACGTCGAGGACACTCCAGCCGTCCGGCCGCGGTGGGGCGTCCGGTCCTCCGTTGCCGAGGTACACCTCGGACGTCCAGCCACCCACTCCGACGCCCATCCCCTTCAGACAGGCCTCTTTGCGGGCCCAGAGCCGGGCGAAGAAGGCCGGGCGGTCCGGCGGCCGGAGTCCCGCCAGCTCCTGCTGCTCATAGGGGTGGAGAGCCGAGCGGCAGACGTCGACCCGCTCCGGGCCCGGCACCCTCTCGACATCGACACCCACCGGTGCGCGGGCGACGCCGACGAGTACCGCTCCCCGGCTGTGCGACAGCGAGAAGTGCGGGGCGTCGGGCCCGGCGCCGGCCAGTACCGGGCGGCCGTGCGGACCGCCGCACCGGGGGCAGTGCGCACGGGCGAACACCAGTTCCTTCGCCGGCGTCCGCAGGTACCCGCCCAGCAGCCGGCGCAGCGCGATGTGTGCGGTCACGTACAACGTGCGGTCGCCGGGCAGCCGGAAGGCGTTTGCGCGGCGCCGCTCGGTCTCGTCGAGTTCGTCGAGCGCGAGCGGTCCCCGATCGGGCGGTGTCAGCAGCCACAGTGCCAAGTCCCCGTCCTGCAAGGTGAGCTCGCTGCTGTCGGGGGCGGCCGTCATACGGAGCGACGACGTACGTCATCCAGCAGGACGGCCTGCCGCAGGGTGTCCGCGCGCGGGGCGGCCCCGGCGCGGACCGCGGTGACGAACGCGGCGACCGTGGCCGCGACCTGGTCGGCGGGCTCCAGTCGGATCTGGTCCGTCTCGGCGCCCCGGTGCAGTCCGATCGAGGGCACGAAGTCCGCCGGCGGGGTGAAAGCCCGGTCCACGGTGATCCGGCCCTCGCTGCCCCACAGTTCGTACCGGGAGAGATAGGAGTGCTCCATGCCGAACGTGAGGTGTGCGGTGATCCCGCCGGGAGCGGCCAGCAGCACGGCCCCCGACGTCTCGACCTGCCGCCCGGCGCCCCGGGTGAGACGGGCGCCGACCACGTCGAGTTCGTGGCCCAGGAAGTGCAGGGCGGCCCGCAGCGGGTAGAGGCCGACGTCCACCAGTGCGCCGCCGCCCAGCTCGGCGGAGTACCGGATATCGTCGCCGTCGAGCGGGGGGATGGCGAACTCCGCTCGGAATGAGCGGAGTTCACCGATGCGCCCCTCGGTGACCAGTCGCCGCACCGCCTCGTGCCGGGGATGGTGGACGAACATGACGTTCTCCATCAGGGCCACACCGTGCTTCGCCGCGAGGTCCAGAAGCCGCTCGGTGCTTCCCGGGTCCATGGTCACGGGCTTCTCGGCCAGGACATGTTTGCCCGCGTTCAGCGCCGACTCCACCCACGGGGCGTGCAGCGCGGCCGGCAGGGGCACGTACACGGCCTGGATGTCGTCGGCGTCGAGCAGTTCGTCGTACCCGTGGACGGGGCGGCAGTCGAAGCGGCGGCCGACCCGCTCGGCCCTGGCCCGGTCGCGGCTGGCGACCGCGGCCAGCTCCAGACCGGGGGAGGCGGCGAACGCGGGCAGCATCCGCCGCACCGCGATGTCCGCGCAGCCGAGGACCCCGATCCGCACCGGCCCGCTCATCGGGCCCTCGCCGCCGCCGCGTTGAGGCAGGCCAGGAGCGTGCGGGCCTGGACGTTGAGGTAGTGGCCGTGGCGCACCAGCCAGGTGAGCTGGTCCGGTGTGACCCAGGTGTAGCCGGCCGGCGGATCGACGGGGACGTCGTGTTCGTCGGCGTCGACGATCAGATACCGGCTCTCGGCGTTGAGGAACCGGCCGCCCTCCTCCGAGTGCACGGCCTCGTACCGGATGCGGTCCGCCGGCGCCGCGAGCACGGTGTCGAGGAACGACGGGCGTTGCGTCGCGGACAGGTGGGCGTAGTTTCCGGGCGTGTACTGCACCGTGGGGCCCAGCTCGACGGTGTCCAGGAAACCGCCCTCGACGCGGGCGTGCGCCAGGACATGGAGGAAACCGTCGAACGTGCGGGTGAGGAACGCGGTGACGCCCAGGCCGACCGGCTCGAACAGCGGCTGGGTCCAGCCGGTGACCTCACGGTTGCCGGCCTGCACGGCGACCGCCGCCACCTTGAAGTAGCGGCCCTCCTCGTGCTCGACGGTCATCTCGTCGCGCCGCCAGCCGGGCAGCCCGGCCAGCGGTACGCGCTCGGCGTGTACGTCGTGCCGGGAGCGCTCGCCGGTGATCCAGGACAGCAGCTGGGCGTCGGACAGCAGGGCGCCGGCCGCCGTCTCCGGGACGGGCAGGCAGGACAGGACCGTACGCGAGTCCATGTTGACGACATTGTCCTGGTGCAGGAGTTCCGCTATCTGCCCGAGTGTGAGCCAGCAGAAGTCGTCGAGGAGCGGCACGTCGTCGTCCGTCAGCACGATCATGTTGCGGTTGGACTTGTGGAAGAACCACGAACCGTGCTCGGACTGCAGGACGTCCGCGACGACCCGGCCGCGGCCCGGGCCGACGAAGTGCTCGAGGTACTTCACGTCCGCGCCCTGGTGGACCTTGGTGTAGTTGCTGCGGGTGGCCTGCACGGTCGGGGACAACTGGAGCAGGTTCGGGTTGCCGGGCTCCATCTTCGCCTGCATCAGGAAGTGCAGGACCCCGTCGATCTCCTTGCCCAGGATGCCCAGGATGCCGACTTCGGGCTGCTTGATGATGGGCTGGTACCACTCGGCGTGCGGGCCGTCGCCGTACGGAGCGCCCCTCTCGATGACGTGCAAGCCCTCGATCGTGAAGAAGCGGCCGCTGCGGTGCTCGAGATTGCCGGTGGTGTCGTGGAACGACCAGCCGTCCAGGCGGTCGAAGGGGATCCGGTCCACGCGGAAGGCGTTGGCGCGGCCCCGCTCGGTGAGCCATGCGGAGAAGCCGGCGGTCGGGAGGTGCGCGCCCCGCGTGGTGGCGGACGACAGCGCGAGCCGGTCCGCCAGCAGCTTCGCGTCGTCGCGTGGCTGAAGGGTGAGAGGCAGCATCAGGGAACTCCCCGTGTTCGATGTGTCAGATGTGTCTGATGTGACCTGTGTCCGGTGTGCGTGACGTGCCGTTCATCTGACGTCGACGATGGTGAACAGGCCCTTCTTGACGAGCTTGATGCCGTCCGTGGCGTCCTTCGACCAGGTCAGCGCGGCGTATCGGGCGCTTTCCAGGGGGACCTGCACCACCGACGACCGGCCCGTGGACAGGTGCAGGCTGCCCAGGCCGGCTGAGACGAACGGGGAGTCCGGCGGGAACGTGCCGTCGTCGGGCATGGCGTCGAAGTACGCCTTGAGGTCGGCCTCGGCCGTGCCCTCCGCGATCTTCACGAAGATCAGTTCGTTGACCTGGCCGGGGATCTCGTTCACGTACCGCAGAGGCCGGCCGGCTCGCAGTGTGCCGCGGACCTCGAAGCGCGGACCCGTTCCCGGCACGTTCTTCGACACGATCGTCGCGGTCGGCGCCAGGCCCTGGGCGACGGCGTCGCCGGAGACGGTCAGCCAGCGATAGCGCGGCTCCGCGTCGCCCGCGGCCAGATAGTCGAACAGCAGGTACCTGCCCGGATCGAGGTGCTGGGTGAACGATCCGGGCCGGCCGGGCTGGAGCACCAGCCCGCCGAGCAAGGTCGCGGTCGCGTCCAGGTCCTTCGCCCCCTGGGGGACGTCGGACGGCGTGTTGGACAGCGCGCCCGCGAGGGCGTCCAGGAAGTCGTCCCAGCCGGCGCCGTCCTTCAGGCGGGCCAGCCCGATCCAGCCCTTGCCCGTCTGCGTGGTCGAGGCGCGGAAGGTGGTCAGGCCGGACCGGGTGGTCGCCGGTGCGGTGAAGCCGTCGGCGGTCGAGACGAGGTCGACGGTGTGGGAGGCCTCGGACGCCTGGACCGCGTGGGCGGCCCGGGCGGTCCGGAGGTTCTGGGCGGGGAGCGACAGGGCCGCGTGGGCGGGCCCCTGGACGCAGGCCAGGAGCAGCGTGGCACCGCACAGAAGGGTCGTCGTGCGTTTTGTCCTGGGGTGATTCATGGCGGGATCCGTCGTTGCCCTTCTCTTGTCAGATGTACACGGATGCCGAGAAGGCGCCGAGGATCCGCAGGTAGTAGAAGGGTCCGAAGCCCATCTCCGCGACCTGCGGAACCAGCGCGTGCAGCTTCTCGGTGGAGATGATGTGCTGGCGGCCGCCCGCGTCGTGGTACTCCCGGCGCGCCTCGAGGTTGAGGGCCTCGGCGAGATGGTCGACGATGTCCTCCACCGGAACCGCGAAACCCGATGCCACGTTGACCGTCTCGGCCCGCAGGTCCGTGGCGAGCAGACGGTCGACGACGGTGATGACGTCGCCGACGTCGATCAGGTCGCGGGCCGCCCCCCGGTGCACGCGGACCACGCCCTCGCGCAACTGCCGCACCAGCGTGGGCAGCAACTGGTGCTCGGGCTGGTCGGGGCCGACCAGATGTCCCAGCCGGAGAATGACGTGGTCGACCCCGGTGTCGCGCAGCAGTTCCTCCAGGGCGAGTTTGTGCGCGCCGTACGGGGTGCAGGGCGTCACCGGGACGTCCTCCCTGCCGGGCCCCTCGGCGAGCCCGTACATCCCGGTCGCCGCGGTGGAGAAGAACAGCAGCCGCCGCCCGTCGGCCGCGCACCGCTTCGCGACGTCGCCCACCAGCGCGGCCTCGCGGGCGAAATCCGCGTCCGAGGTGCCGCTCGCCCATGACACCCCCGCCGCCAGGGCCACGGTTTCCGGATGCCGGCCGGCCAGCGGACGCAGGTTCCGCGCCAGGAAACCGGTTCCCACAATGTCCATACGTCGTCGTCCCGATCTCTGGGGGAGTAGGAGGGCCGTTCAGCTCAGCCGCGCGCGGCCACGAACTCCTTGATCGAGGCGGTGACGTAGTCCAGCATCTCGTCGGTCAGCGCCGGGTAGACCCCGATCCAGAAGGTGTGCTCGGTGATGAGGTCGCTGTTGGTCAGCTCGCCCACGATCCGGTGCGGCTG
Organism: Streptomyces sp. OR43; assembly: GCF_008042275.1. GTDB lineage: Bacteria > Actinomycetota > Actinomycetes > Streptomycetales > Streptomycetaceae > Streptomyces. Next base: position 582,900 of record NZ_RDBK01000008.1, read on the forward strand.
GTCGATGTAGGCCGGGTGGCGGGTCAGGTTGCCCGCGAACAGCCGGCGGGTGCCTATCTTGCGCTCCTCGAGGAAGTCCACCAGTTCGGCGCGGCGGAACGGCGCCTCGGGATCCACGGTGATCACGAAGCCGAACCAGCTGGGCTCGGAGCGCGGGGTGGGCTCGGGCAGCAGCAGCCCCGGAACCCCGTCCAGGCCCTCCCGCAGCCGCCGCCAGTTGCGCTGCCTCGCCTCGATGAAGGAGTCCAGCTTGGCCAGCTGGGTCAGACCGAGTGCGGCCTGGATGTCGGTGGCCTTCAGGTTGTAACCGACATGCGAGAAGATGTACTTGTGGTCGTAGCCCTCGGGCAGGGTGCCCAGCTGGTATTTGAAGCGCTTCAGACACCGGTCGTTCTCGCCCGGCTCGCACCAGCAGTCCCGGCCCCAGTCCCGCAGCGACTCCACGATCCTGGCCAGGGCGAGGTTGGACGTCAGGACGCAGCCGCCCTCGCCCATGGTGAGGTGGTGCGCCGGATAGAAGCTGACGGTCGTCATGTCGCCGAACGTGCCGGTGAGCTTTCCGTCGTACAGCGAACCGACCGCGTCACAGTTGTCCTCGATGAGGAACAGGTCGTGCTGCTCGGCGAGCTGGGCGATCTCGGTCACCTCGAAGGGGTTGCCGAGCGCGTGAGCGACGATGATGGCCCGCGTCCTGGGGCCGATCGCCGCCGCCACCCGGTCGGCGGTAGCGTTGTAGGTGGTGAGGTCCACGTCCACGAAAACGGGGACCAGGCCGTTCTGCAGGATCGGGTTGACCGTGGTCGGGAAGCCCGCCGCGACGGTGATGATCTCGTCGCCCGGCTTCAGCCGCCGGTCCTCCAGGGTGTGCGAGGTGAGGGCCGACACGGCCAGCAGGTTGGCCGACGAACCGGAGTTCGTGAGGTGGGCCTTGCGGCGCTTGAGGCGCCGGGCGAAGGCCGACTCGAACTTGCGGGAACTGGTCCCGGCGGCGATGCGCATCTCCAGCGCCGCCTCCACCAGCGCCGCCCGGTCGTTCTCGTCCAGGACGGCGCCGGACGGCCAGATCTCGGTCGTACCGGGGATGAACTCCTGGGCAGGGGAGGACTCCCGGTGGTACGCGCGAACGCCTTCGAGTACCAGGTCCTTGCGGTCGCTCATGATCGTTTCCCTTCGTCGGCCGGTACGTCGGCCGTGATCCCGAGTGGTGTGCCGGGCCGGTGGTGCTCCGGCGGCAGTACGGAGACGAGCAGCTCGCGCAGGGAGTCGTCGAGGCTGCGCAACGGGCGCCAGCCGAGCAGGCGCTGCGCGCGGGCGACGTCCAGGCACTGCCACGCGACGTCGGTGCGCGATCCCGGTCCCTCGGCCGCCTCGGCCACCGGGAGCTCCAGCCCGCTGAGTTCGATCATCCGGTCGATCAGCCCGCGCATCGGGACCGCCGTGCCACGGCCCACATTGATCACCTGACCGGCTGTGTCCGCCTTCGGCGCGGTGGCCGCGGCCAGCACCGCCGCGGTGACGTCGCGGGCGTCCACCAGGTCGCGGGCCGCGCGCAGCGCCGGAAGGCGCAGTTCGGAGGCCTTCTCGCCGCGCGCCTCGGCGCGGGCCGCCGCACCGAGGTGTGCCGCGACCCGGCCGAAGAGGCTGCCCTGGGGGACCCCGGCGCCGATCACGTTGGCGAGCCGCAGCACCACGCCGTCGACCCCCTGCTCACGGGCGCGCAGCACGGCCCGTGTGCCCTGGAGCTTGGTGTAGCCGTACGGCGTGACCGGCTCGGGCTCATGCTCCTCGCCGGTGGCGGCGTCCGGGGCGCCCGCTCCGTACTCGTGGACGGTGCCGAGCTGGACCAGCCGTACCGGAGGACCGGGCAGCGCCGCGAGTGCTGCGACGACCCGCTCGACCAGTTCGGCGTTGCCCGCGGTCATCTGCGCCTCGTCGGCCTGCCAGGCCCGGCCGGCCGCGTTGACCACGACGTCGGCGCCGGCGGCGGCGAGGACCGCGGCGATCTCCCGCGGCGACGCCTTCACGAGGTCGAGGCCGACGGTCGACACGCCGGGCCCGAGGGCCGGCGCGGGGACCGCCGGCGCGCTGCGGGAGACCAGGTGCACCCGGGCGCCGTCCGCGGCGCACGCCGTGCCGATGCGGCTGCCCAGGAAACCGGTGCCGCCGAGGACCACGACCGAGAGCCCGGTCACCGGCCGGTGCTCAGAGCGCACGGCTCGTTCCGTGCTTGACGGCCTTCCACCAGTCGGGTTTGTCCCGGTACCAGGCGACCGTGTCGGCCAGGCCCGTCTCGAAGTCGGTCCGCGGCGCGTAGCCGAGCTCCTTGCGGATCTTCGACTCGTCGATCGAGTAGCGCAGGTCGTGTGCCTTGCGGTCCGCGACTCGGCGGATCATCTCCTCGCCCGCGCCGGTCAGTTCCAGCAGCCGCTCGGTCAGGGCGAGGTTGCTGTACTCATTGCCACCGCCGATGTTGTAGACCTCGCCCGCCCGGCCCCCGTTGAGCACCAGGTGGATGCCACGGCAGTGGTCGTCCACGTGAAGCCATTCGCGGACGTTGCGGCCGTCGCCGTACAGCGGGACCTGGCGGCCCTCCAGAAGGTTGGTGACGAACAGCGGGATGACCTTCTCGGGGTGCTGGTAGGGCCCGTAGTTGTTGGAGCAGCGGGTGATCGAGAGGTCCAGGCCATGGGTGCGCCAGTAGGCCCGCGCGACCAGGTCCGAACCGGCCTTCGAGGCGGCGTAGGGGGAGTTGGGGGCCAGTGGCCACTCCTCCGTCCAGGAGCCCTCGTCGATCGAGCCGTACACCTCGTCCGTCGAGACGTGTACGACCCGCTCGATCCCGCTCTCCAGTACGGCGTCCAGCAGGGTCTGGGTGCCCAGGACGTTCGTGCGGAAGAACTCGCCGGCGCCCTCCAGGGAGCGGTCGACGTGGGACTCGGCCGCGAAGTGGACCACGGCGTCGTGGCCGGGCACCAGTTCGCGCAACAGGCCGCTGTCGCACACGTCGCCGCGGACGAACTCCAGCCGCTCGTGCGAGGCGGGCAGGTTGTCCCGGTTCCCCGCGTAGGTCAGTTTGTCCAGGGCGGTGACGCGGGCGCCCTCCCAGCCGGTGTACTTGTCGGCCAACAGGCTGCGCACGAAGTGCGAGCCTATGAAGCCTGCCGCTCCGGTGACCAGGATCCTCATACCGCGACCTCCACTCGGGTGTGATCTCCGACGACCAGGCAGTGATGGCCCGTGCCAGGTCCGGTGGTGCCGACGGACGCGGCGCGCCCGATCAGCGAGTTGCGCAGTCCGCGGACTCCGGTGACCGACGCCTCGTCCAGGGCGATGGAGCCCTCCAGCCGACTTCCCGTCACTCTGCAGTCCCGCCCGATGGAGGTGTACGGACCCACATGGCTGTCCTGAAGGACCGTGCCCGCGCCGATGATGGCCGGTCCCTCGATCCGCGACCGCACGATGCGCGCCCCCGCCTCGACCACGACCCGGCCGACGAGCACGCTGTCGGCGTCGACCTGTCCGTCGACGCGCGGGGTCAGGTTGTCCAGGAGGTGGCTGTTGCACTCCAGGACGTCCTCGACCTTCCCGGTGTCCTTCCAGTAGCCGTCGTAGACGCTGGCGCGCACGTCCGCGCCGGAGGTGACCAGCCACTGGATGGCGTCGGTGATCTCGAGTTCGCCGCGGCTGCTGGGTCCGATGGCGGCCACCGCCTCGTGGATGGCGGCGGTGAAGAAGTACACGCCGATCAGGGCCATGTCGCTGCGCGGCCGCTGCGGTTTCTCCACCAGGCGCAGCACCTCCCCGTCGGGGCCGAGTTCGGCGACGCCGAAGGAGCGCGGGTCGGGGACCTTGTGCACGACGACCTGGGCGGCCGGGCGTTGCCGGGTGAACTCCTCGGCGATCCCGGCGACTCCGTCGGGCAGCATGTTGTCGCCGAGGTACATCACGAAGTCGTCGTCGCCGAGGAAGCCGCGGGCGATGGACACGGTGTGTGCCAGTCCGCGCGGTGCGTCCTGGGGGATGTAGGTGATGCGCACGCCGAACGGGGCGCCGTCGGCGAGCACGGCCTCGATCTCGGGGCCGCGGTTGCCGACGATGACACCGACCTCGGTCACCCCCAGCTCCCGGATGCCGTTCAGCACGTGCACCAGCACGGGCGTGTTGGCGATGGGGATGAGTTGTTTGGGCATCGAATAACTGAAAGGCCGCAGGCGGGTACCAGATCCGCCTGCGAGCACCAGAGCCTTCATCGAGAGGTCCTCTCGCTTCGTGTATTCACGCCGGTTCGAGCGCGTCGACCACGCTCGCGGGCGAGGGCATGGCGGCGATCTCCCGGGAGAGTTCGCGAGCCCGCTCGCCGTAGGTGTCCTTGGACAGCAGTTCATGGCAGGAGTCCGCGATCGCGTCGGTCGCGTCCTCGCCGGGCAGCAGCGTGATCGCGGCCCCCTGGTCGGCGACGCGCCGGGCCGGCTTCTCCAGCACGGCGCCCCGCGGAATGAGCAGTTGGGGCACACCTGCGTTCAGCCCGGTCAGGGTGCTGACACCGCCCCCGTGGTGCACGAGCAGATCGCAGGTGGGTGCCACCACGTCGAGCGGCACCCAGCCGGCCCGGATGCCCGGCAGTTCGTCGCGCAGGGCGTCGGCGACCGCTTCGGGCGCGGCGACGATCAGCTCGACGTCCCAGGCGGCGACGTCCTTGGCGAGGCCGCGCAGGAATTCGAAGTTCTTGTCGTAGCTCTCCCTGGCGACCCGGCTCCCGGACGTCACCAGGACACGGCGGCGTTCGCCCCGGCTGTACATCCAGGGCTCCAGCCGCCGCTGGGCGTTGGCCGGGACATACCGCATCGGCTGGGCCGGGGCGGCGCCCGCCGGCCGCAGGCTCGGCGGGCAGATGTCCACGAACACATCGGGGTCGGGCAGTCGGTCGAGGCCGAACTCTGCGAGCTCCGGCCGGAGTTCGGTGTCGGCGCCGGGATGGATGCCGTCTGCGTCGATGGCGTCCCAGGTCTGGCGCACGTGCGGCACGCCGAGGTGCAGGGCGAGCAGCGGGGCGATGTAGCTCATCGTGCCGCCGATGATCAGGTCGGGCCGCCAGGCGCGGCCGAACTCCAGCATCCGCGGCAGGCTCGAGGCGGCCATGCGCGCGAACCAGCGCCCGGTGAACAGCGCCTGCTCGCCCGGATCGGAGGGGATCTCCACGGGGAGACCGGCACGGTCCGCGGTGATGAAGTGCCGGATCGGCAGGGCGGTGGTCGCGATGCCGGGCAGGCCCGAGGCGGTGATGACCGGAACCATGTCGTCGTTCGCGGCCATGACGACCTGGTGACCCGCGTTGCGGGCGGCGGTGGCCAGCGGGGCCAGAGCGAAGACCGTCGCCGGGCTGCCCGCCGCCACGAAGAGCATTCTCACGGTGTCCCTGCTTTGCTGAATCGGGGCAGGAGGTCTGCCCGCACGGCCTCGGCCACGGTCGGCGCCTTCGCGTCCTTGTCCGAGATGAGTGGGGTCTGCGGGCAGTTCCAGGGCAGAGCGAGATCCGGATCGAGCGGATTGATGTCGATCTGGGTGCCCGGCACATACGCGGTGGAGACGACGTAGCAGATGCAGGCGTCGTCGCTGAGCGCGAGGAATCCGTGGCCCACGCCCTCAGGGACGTAGACGGACCTGCCGGAGTCCGCGTCCAGTTCGTTGACCTGGTGCTCGCCGAAGGTCGGGGAGCCGATCCGCAGGTCCACGACGATGTCGCGCAGCGCACCGCGGACGCAGGTGACGAACTTGGCCTGCCCGGGCGGAATGCGGACACTGTGGATCCCGCGCAGTGTGTGCCGTCTCGACACGGAGTAGTTGATCTGCTGGGGCCGGAAGGCGACGCCGGTCACGCTCTCCAGTGCGTCGCTGCGCAGGGACTCGTAGAACGTCCCGCGCTCGTCCGGAATCTGGTCGGGCGTGATCAGGTAGGTCCCGGGAAGGGGCATTTCCTCGATGTGCACTACACGCTCGCCTCTCTCGGTTCTGTGGCTGCTCGCGCCCGACGCTCCAGACGGGCGGCCACGGTGGCGGGGGACGGCATCGCGGCCATCTCCACGGCCAGTCGGCGGGCCGACCCGGCGTAGCGCGGGTCGGACAGCAGTTCGTCCAGGGCCCGGCCGACGACCTGCGGGTCGTCCTGGCGCGCCGCGGTGTCGAAGGACAGTCCCGCCCCGGTCGCGGCGAGCCGGTCGGCCAACGGGAAGTGGTCCGCCAGCTGCGGCAGCACCAGCTGCGGCAGTCCGAACGCGGTGGCGGTCATCGCCGTGCCGGCGCCGCCGTGGTGGACCATCGCGTCGCAGGTCCCGAGGAACAGGTGCAGGGGCAGCGGGTCGACGACCGTCACGTTCCCGGGCAGCGTCCCGAGGGCCGCACGGAACGGCCGCGGCAGCGTCACGAGGATCTCGGCGTCACGGCGGGCGGCGAGGGCGTGCAGCAGGCCGCGGACGAAAGGCCCGCCGTGCAGGGCCGGCGTGTTGCCCAGCGAGACGGCGACCCGTCGCCGTCCGGCTCCGGGACCCGCCCGCACCCAGGCGGGCGTCTCGGCGCCCCCGCTGTAGGGCACGTACCTGATCGGCACGCCCGCTTCGCCGTCCGGCATCCGCAGGCCCGGCGGGCACGGGTCGAGCAGCACGGTCGGGTCCGGTAGCCCGGAGGGCTCCGGGGCGTCGGCGCGCACGAAGCGCCGGGCCGGGCCGGAGATGGCGTCCACCGTCCACCGGTGGTGCACCACCGGCACATCCAGCCGGGCGCCGATGACCAGGGAGCAGTACTCCAACGGGTCGGCCACGATCAGCTCGGGGCCGTACTCCTCGGCCAGGGCGGTGTAGCGGTCGAGGAGCGGGGCGGCGTGCGCCCACCACACCTTGCCGTACCCGCCGAGCAGTTCGGGGTCCGGCCGGGGCCGGGCCTGCAGGGGCCGCTGCTCCGCGGGCAGGTTCCTGAGCAGCATGGCGTCGACGTCGAACGGCCTTCCCACCTCGACGCCGGTGAGCCCGCAGGCCCGGACCGCGCCGAGGACATCGGGCTGGCCGAGCACCGTCACTTCGTGACCGGCCGACCGCAGGGCCCACAGCAGGGGGACCAGAGGCAGGAAATGGGACGGCACAGGGGTGGTGATCACCAGTACGCGCATCTGACGGACAGTCCTCTCCGGCCTCTACGGGCGCGTTCAGCGGCGCTCGGCGGTCAGGCGCTCGAGCAGGGGCACGATGTCCTTCGGCGCGGGCGCGGCGAGCATCTCGTCGTAGAGACGGCGCGCGCCGAGGGAGAACGACGGGTCCTCCAGGAGCCGCACGAGTTGCTTGTGCAGTCCCGCGACGTCCAGGGACTCGGGATCGGCGACCAGACCCGCCCCCATGCCCTCGACGTACCGGGCCGTGACCATCTCGTCCCACATCGGCAGCGGCACCACCAGCTGGGGCACCTGGAAGGCGACGGCGGCGGAGAACGTCCCGCCCCCGCCGTGGTGGATGATCGCCGAACTGGTCGGCAGGACCTGGTTGAGCGGCACGTACTCGACCGTGTGGATGTTGTCGGGCAGGGTGCCGACCGCGGCGAGCTGGTCGCTGTTGAGGGTGGCGACGACCTCGAGGTCCAGGGCGGACACCGAGTCGAAGAACTCGCGCATGGGGAAGCCGCTGTACTTGCCGAAAATCTTGCGGCGGCTCACCCCGAGGGTGAGCACCACGCGCGGGCGTTCGGGCCGGTGGTGCAGCCAGGCCGGGAGGGATGCCGCGCCGTTGTAGGGGACCCGCCGCACCGGGACGTGGGTGAGGTCGAGCGGCAGCCGCATCCTGGACTGGGTCAGGTCGAGGGTCCACTGACCGAGCAGCATCTCGTCGCTGAACTCCAGCCCGTACCGCTCCAGCACCGGGCCGTACCAGCTCAGCCAGGGGTGCTCGGTCAGCTCCTTTTCCGGGTCGGCCAGTTCCCGCTTCGTCCGTTCGTGGATCAGCGCGATGTTGTCCACGCCCCAGACCAGGCGGGCATGGGCGGCGCCGCTGACCCGCGCGGCGATGGGCGCGGGGAACATCAACGGGTCCCACAGCACGAGATCGGGCCGCCAGGCGCGGGCGAAGTCGACCAGGTTGTCCAGAACGGGCCTGCGGCCGCCCGGCTCCGCAGGCTCGGGGTAGTGCATCCTGAACATGCCGTTGAGGATCATGCGCGCCGTGCGCCAGCCTTCCGACTCCTCCGGTTCGCACGCGTCGAAAGCGAGCGTCGGGCGGTCCGGCTTGGCGTCGCCCGTGTTCTTGCTCAGGGCTTCCGGCAACTCCTCCGGCGTTCCCAGCGGTACGGCCGTGAGCCCGGCCGCGCCGATGTTCGCGATCACCTCCGGGTCCACGACGCCCGCATGGCTCGCCACGACGACCTCGTGCCCGGCGCTCTGCAGCGCCCAGGCCAGCGGCACGATGGGATACAGGTGTGCCGTCGCCGGAAAGATGGTGAACAGGACACGCATCGTTGAAACTCCGTTCGTGTTCGGGTGCACAGGGAGGTGGACGTGTGGGGACGGGGCCGGTGTGAGGACCTGCACCGTCAGGGCGCGGCGTCGCCCCCGCGGGTGCGGGCCGTGCAGGCGACGAGCGCGCCCGTCGCCGACACGGCGGTGAGGAACGCCAGCGCGCCCCGGTAACCGGCGCCGGAGGACGCGGCCGCCGACGCGGCCGGCAGCGCGAGCACCGCACCGAGCTGTACGGCCGTCTGGTAGACCGGCACCGCGGAAGCCCGGTGCTCGGCCGGAATCCCGGCCGTGGCCTGGAGGTTGAGGGCCGCGAAGGACAGCACGAAGCCTGCCTCCACCAGCAGCAGCGCGGGCAGCACTCCGGTGGCGTACGTCGCGGGCGCCCCGGTGAGCAGGGCGGTCACGCAGCCGAGCGCCGCGGCACAGCTTCCGGCCCTGATCAGCCGTTCGGTGCCGAAGCGCGCCACCATCCGGCCGGCGAAGGGCAGCGCGAGCGCCAGGGGCAGACAGGCCGGCAGGAACGCGAGCGCCGTGCGCCAGGAACTCCACCCCCACTGGTCGTGCAGCCGGTAGCTGAGCAGCATCAGCAAACCCAGGTACGTGCCGTTGAGCGTGGCCGCGCACATCGCCGAGCGCCGGAACGGACCGTTGCGCGCCAGCCGCGCCAGGGTCGCCCCGAGCGGGGCGGCGGGCGTCGGCGCCGCATCGCGGGGGATGAGCCGGGATCCGGCCGCCAGCAACAGCAGAGCGACCGGGGCGGGGAACACCGGGTTCCAGCGCCAGCTCAGTTCGGTGAGCGCCCCCGAGCACAGCAGTCCCGCGGTGAACCCGGCCGCCCCGAAGAGCGAGTACACCGTCACCGCCCGGCGTTGCTCGGCTCCCGGGCGGAACGAGGTGCTGATGATCGCGAGGCCGGTGGGCGCGGTCAGCGCGGCGCACATGCCCTTCACCACCCTGGTGGCGACCAGCACGGCGCCCTGGTCGGCGAGGCCGCCGGCCACCGAGGCGACGATGAACACCAGCAGTGCGGCCAGGTACACGCGCCGTCGGCCCCACCGGGCGACGAGACGCGGACCGAGCAGCAGCAGCGCCGCGAAGCCGGCGGCGAAGCCGCTCATCACCCACTGGCTGCCGAGCATCGAGAGACCGAGGTTCCGCCCCATCGCCGGCAGGGCGACCAGCACGACGGAGACCTCGAGGGCGTCGACGAGCATGTTGCCGGCGAGTACGAAGAGCAGGGCCCGCCGTCCCGCGCCGATCCGGGGGGCAGGCTGCGAGGACAGCGTCGTCATCTGCTTGGCCGTCCGCCCGCTCAGCCGAGCAGCGTGCCGCCGCTGGCGTCCAGATAGGAGCCGGTGATCCAGCGGGAGTCGTCGCTCGCGAGGAAGGCCACCACGTCGGCGACGTCCCGTGTCTCGCCGACCCGCCCGAAGACCGAGTAGTCCGCCATGGCCGCCACCGCCTCCGGGTCGTCGAAGACCGGCGCGCCGTTGTCGGTGATGCCCGGACCCACGCTGTTCACGGTGATGCCGCGGGGGCCGAGGTGCTTGGCGAAGTGCAGGGTGAGCTGGTCGATGGCGCCCTTGGTCATCGCGTACGCCACCTCCTGCGGGTTGGCGACCCTGGTCAGCCCGGAGGAGATGTTGATGATCCGGCCGCCGTCGGGGAGGTTTTCCAGCGCACGCTGCACGAGGAAGTACGGAGCCTTGGCGTTGACGGCGAAGAGCCGGTCGAACGCCTCGGGCGTGAGGTTCTCCGGGGCCACGCCGCCCATGACGCCGGCGTTGTTCACCAGGATGTCGAGGGTGCCGGTGCCGGTGCGTTCCTTCAGCTCCCGTTCCAGGGCCAGGAACACCTTGTGGACGTCGCCGGGCACCCCGAGCTCGGCCAGCACCGAGAAGCCCCGGCCGCCCTCCTTCTCGATGGCGGTGACCGTCTCGTCGGCGGCCTCGCGGTTGCTGGAGCAGTGCACCGCGACGAGCGCCCCCTCGCGCGCCAGCCGGATCGCCGTGGCCCGGCCGATGCCGCGGCTGGAGCCGGTGACGAGCGCGGTCTTTCCGGTCAGTTTGCCCATGGTGGTCCTCCTGTGCGTGGTGTGCTGACGATTCGGTCCGGGAGCGGCTTGGCCGACGGGCTCCGTCACGGCAGGGCCGCCGCCGTCGAGCCCGCTGATCAACGCGGCGAGATGGCGGCGGGCCGACGGGATGCCCAGCAGTTCTCGGAACACCGTCCGTACGCCGTCCACCTCGGGCCCTCCGAACAGCAGCTGAGCCTGAGCCTCGATGTGGCCGAGTACGCGTGCGCCCACCGGGTGGCGGACGGCGTGGTAGGTGTCGAGCAGTTCCTCACCGCCCCGGCCGGTGAGGTGGGCGGCGAGCTTTCCGCCGAGGTCCGCCGCGTCCTGCAGGCCGAGGTTGAGGGCCTGTCCTCCCACCGGCAGCTGGACATGGGCGGCGTCCCCGGCGAGGAGAACCCGCCCTACGCGGTAACGGGCCGCCTGCCGACGGGCGTTGTGGAACGCGTTGAGCCAGACCGGCTCGGCGCCGCTGACGTCCTCGCCGGTTACCCGGGCCCACACCGCGCAGACCTCCTCGAAGGCGGGGGTTCTCGACGCGCCGGGTGCCCGGTCGAAGGCGTGCACCATGATGCGGGTGATGCCGTCCGGTCCGCGGCGGGCGTTGGCCACCCCGGCCGCGTGCCGCTCGAAGCGCCGCTCCCGCAGGTCGATGCCCGCCAGGTCCGCGCGCAGCAGCTCCTTGGTGGGACCGGCACCGGGGAACGCGAAGCCGGCCAGCCGCCGTACGGCACTCTCCTCGCCGTCACAGCCCACGACGTACGCGGCGCTCAGCCGTAGCCGCTCACCCGCCGACGTGGTCACGACGACGTGCACCCGGTCGGGCGCCTCGACCAGACCGGTCACCGTGTGGCCGCGTCGCACCTCGGCGCCGAGCCCGGTCGCCCAGTCCGCGAGAACGGCCTCGACGCGGGTCTGCGGCGCCTTCCACTGGCCGGCGTACGGGCTGTCGCCGGCCTCGGTCAGGTCGAGGGGGATGCCGCCGAAGTGGCCGGGCCCGGCGTCCGGCGGGGGCCCGAACCGTTCGACCAGGCCCCGCTCGTGCAGCAGTTCCATGGTGCGGGCGTGCAGGATCGACGCCCGCGACTCGGCGGTGGGCTCGGTCAGCCGCTCCAGCACGGTCACCCGTGCCCCGCCGGTGCGCAGTTCCCCGGCGAGCAGCAGGCCGACCGGTCCGGCGCCCACGACGAGCACATCGGTGTCCAGCGCGGCCATGGTCAGCGCCTGTTCTCGGCGTAGTCCTTGGCATGGCCCAGGGTGGCGCGGCTGTTGGTGCTCAGCGCGCTGCGGACGTACTCCCGGGCGTCGGCGACGGTCGCGTCGGCTCCCAGGACCGCGGCGATGTTCGCCGTGTTGAGGACAACGGTGTGCTGCGAGGTCGCGGCGACGCCGCCGTCGTTCTCCGCGAACGTCCAGTAGCCGGTGTGCAGGGTCATCAGCGCGGGCAGGGTGACCTGCTTGTACGCGATCCTGTGGTGCGGGAAGGCCACCCGGTACGACTTCGTGGTGTGCGTCGAGCCGTCCTTGGCGCGGGTGTCCATCTCCAGGGTCTGCAGCCCCGGGGTGTCCTCCGAGAAGCGGACGGAGGCCACGTGCGGCAACCGCTCCACCCACAGCCCGGCCTCGTTGACGAAGTCGTAGGCGTCCTTGGCCGCGCCGGCGATCTGCACGGTGTCCTCGAAGGAGAACGTGAGCTCCTCGGAGACGTGGGCCAGTTCGACGTTGGTCTTCAGCGCGGCCAGCTCCGAGCGGGAGTTGCGGTCGACGGCCTCGTCGATCCACTTCAGGCCTTCCGGGTCGTCCCCGACGGCCCGGTAGTCGTGCAGCAGCCGCACCCGCGACGAGGTCCCGGACAGCGGCTCGATGATCCACGTGCCGCCCATGGCCGCGACCGGCGGGGTGGAGACCTCCTGGCGAAACGTGATCCGCAGGCTTTTGGGGTCCAGGGTGCGGCGCGAGGTCCAGTTCTTCGCCTCACCGTTGGCGGTGGCCCAGATCCGGATGCGCTCCTCGCCCGCGCCGCGCTCGACGTGGTCGACGTGGATGGTGGGCGGGAAGATCCGCGGCCAGTTCTCCACCTCGGCGATCAGCCGGTAGATGGCGACGGCCGGGGCCTCGACGGTGATGGTGTGCTCGACCTGAGTCGTCATGATGTGCTCTCCTCCGTGTCTCAGAAGTTGCCCAGGCCGCCACAGACGTTCAGTGCCTGGGAGGTGATGGAGGCGGCGGTGTCGGACGCCAGATAGCCGACCAGGCCCGCGACCTCCTCCGGCGTCGAGTAGCGGCCGAGCGGGATCTTCGCCTGGAACTTCTGGAGAATGGCGTCCTCGCTGGTGTCGTACGCGGCCGCGTAGCCCTGGCGCACGCGCTGCGCCATCGGCGTCTCGACATAGCCGGGGCAGACCGCGTTGACGGTGATGCCCGTGGGCGCCAGCTCGTTGCCGAGCGCCTTGGTGAGGCCGACGACACCGTGCTTGGAGGCCGAGTAGGGGACGCCGAGCACCACGCCCTGCTTGCCCGCGGTGGAGGCGATGTTGATGATGCGGCCGCGGTCCTTGTCGCGCATGCCGCCTGTGGTGAGCACCTCGCGCGTCATCAGGAAGACGCTGTTGAGGTTGGTGTCGATGACGTCGAACCAGAGTTCGTCGGTGATGTCGGCGGTGACCCCGCCGCCGGATCGGCCCGCGTTGTTGACGAGTACGTCGATCGTGCCGAAGCGCTCGACCGCCTGCCGCACGAACCGTCCTGTGTCGTCGGCGGAGCGGACGTCGCAGGGGGTGCCGTCCACCTCCAGCCCCTCGTCGAGGAGTGCCTTGACCGTACGGGTCACGCCGTCCTCGGTGCGGGCACACAGGAACACCCGGTGGCCCTGCTGGGCCAGCAGCCTGGTCACCGCCAGGCCGATGCCGCTGGTCGCGCCGGTGACGAGGGCGACCTTCGGATTCTGCTGCTTCATGTCTGTCTCCTGCAGAAGGGTGGGAGGCGGGAGGTGTGAGGAGGGGAAAGCCTGCCGTCGGTTCCCGCCTCAGGCATCGGCGGGAACCGGAGGCGCGGTCCGGGGCTGGGCTCAGCCGATCTCGGCGGGCACCAGTAGGGCGTTGACGGACTCGATCAGCGCGCGCGGCGTCTTGGCGTCGGTCAGCGTGTCGTCGTCAAGGGTGACGCCGAACTCGCGCTCGATGCGGCCGCCGGTCTCCAGCATCGCCAGCGAGTCGTAGCCCAGCGACTCGAAGTCGACGCCGGTGATGTCCCCCTCGAGGTCGACGCTTTCGTCCGCGCCGGCCCCCTCGCGCAGGATGCGCTTGAGGTCGTCGATGGTGAACTCGTGAGCAGGCATGGGTGAGTGTCCTTTCGTTGCTGGGGTGGGAAGCCGTTCCGCCCGGTCCTCCGCGCGCCGGGGGCCCGGCGGGCGCCGCCCGTCGGCGGGCCGGGCCCTATGCGGCGGAGCGCACCACGATCGCGGAGTTGAAACCGCCGTGGCCGCGGGCGATCACCAGGGCGGAGCGAACCGTGGCACACCGCTCCTGTCCGACGACCAGGTCGAGGCCGTGCTCGGAGGCGGGGGTGACGCCGACGGACGGCGGGATCACACCGTCCCGCATGGCGAGGAACGCGGCGGCGAGGTCCAGGGGAGCCGCTCCCGAGTAGAGCCGCCCGGTCATCGTCTTGGGCGCCGTCACCGGCACCGCCCCGGCCCCGAACACCTCGGTGATCGCCGCGGCCTCGATCCGGTCCAGCTCGGGGATCGCGGCCGCATCGGCGAACACCACGTCGATCTCGCCCGGCGTGACCCCGGCATCGGCCAGCGCCAGCTCGACCGCCTTGCGCAGACCCGCAGGACGCTCACTGCCCGGCCGGGGGTCGAGCGTGGAGCCGTACCCGGCGATCTCGCCGTAGATCTGCTTCGCGCCCCGGGCCCGGGCCTGCTCCAGTTCCTCCATGACGAGCAGGGCACCGCCCTCGCCGGCCACATGGCCGTTCGCCGCGGCGTCGAAGGGCAGATAGGCCCGCTCCGGGTCGGTGCTGGTGCTCAGCCGGTTGCTCGCCATCTGGGCGACCCACCCCCAGGGGCAGATCGAGGCGTCGACGGCGCCCGACATCACCAGCCGGGTGCCCTTGCGGATCTGCCGCCGCGCCTGGGCGACCGCGTCGAGCCCGCCCGCCTGGTCGCTGACGACCACACCGCTCGGGCCCCGCATGCCGTTGCGTATGGAGATCTGGCCGCTGTTGACGGCGTAGAACCAGGCGAACGACTGATACGCGCTGACGTACCGGCTCCCCTGACTCCACAAGGCCTGCAACTCCCGTTGGCCGAACTCGAAGCCGCCCGACGAACTGGCCGTGATCACACCCATCTCGTACTCGGGCAGCTCCCCCGGCCGCACCGCGGCGTCCTCGAACGCCCAGTCCGCGGCCACGAGGGCGAGCTGGGTCATTCGGTCGGTCTGCGGCAGCAGCCGGCCGGGCAGATGCTCCTGTGCGGCGAACCCCTCGATCTCACCCGCCAGCTGGACCGGATAGCGGTCGGGGACGAACCGTGAGACGCGGCCGATGCCGCTGATCCCCTTGCGGGTCGCCGTCCAGTAGGCGTCAACTCCCAGGCCGTTGGGCGCGACCACGCCCAGTCCGGTGACGGCGACCCGGACGCCGGACGCGCTCACGCGGCCCTCCGATCGGGCCGGGCGAGCACCATGGCGCTCTGGAATCCGCCGAAGCCGCTGCCCACGGTCAGCACGGTGTCGGTCCTCCAGTCCCGAGCGGTGAGCGGCACATAGTCGAGATCGCACTCGGGGTCGGGCGTGTGCAGGTTGGCGGTGGGCGGCACGACGTGGTTCTCCATCGCCAGCGCGCTCGCCGCGATCTCGATCGAGCCGATGGCACCCAGCGAGTGCCCCACCATCGACTTGATGGAGCTGACCGGCACGGCGTACGCATGCTCGCCGAGGCTGCGCTTGAACGCGGCGGTCTCGTGCCGGTCGTTCTGCTTGGTGCCGGAACCGTGTGCGTTGATGTAGTCGAGCGCCTGCGGGGCGAGCCTCGCCTCGTCCAGGGCGACCCGGATCGCCTCGGCCATCTCGCGTCCGTCGGGGCGCAGCCCCGTCATGTGGAAGGCGTTGCTGCGCGTGGCGTACCCGGCTATCTCCGCGTACACATGCGCGCCACGCCGCCGCGCGCTGTCCAGCTCCTCCAGGACGAAGACGGCCGAACCCTCGCCCAGGACGAAGCCGTTGCGGGTCCCGTCGAACGGGCGGGAGGCGTGCTGGGGGTCGTCGTTGTGCGATGTGGTGGCCTTGATCGCGTCGAAGCAGGCCACGGTGATGGGTGAGATCGGGGCGTCGGCCGCACCGGCCACCATGACGTCGGCCGATCCCTCCCGGATCAGTTCGGCGGCGTAGCCCACGGCGTCGAGGCCCGAGGTGCAGCCGGTGGAGATCACCGTGGCCGGGCCCTCCGCACCGACCGCCCAGGCCACCTCCGCGGCGAAGGAACTGGGCACCATGTAGTTGTAGAGGTGCGGGACAGCGTATGCGTGGTCGACGAGTTCGAGCCGTCCGCTGTCGCTGACGGTCCGGTACTCCTCGTCGAGCCCCATCGTCGCGCCGACCGCGCTGCCAATGGTCACGCCGGTGCGGTGCGGGGCGAGAGCGTCGAACTCGAGTCCGCTGTCGGCCACCGCCTCCCGCGCGGTGACCACGGCGAACTGCGCGGCCCGGTCCATCCGCCGGATCTCCTGGGCGCCGAGACCCAGCAGTTCGGCGTCGAAGTCGACCTCGGCGGCGACCTGCGAGCGGAACGGGGAGGAGTCGAAGAAGCTGATCCGCCGGGTCGCGGTGTGCCCGTCGGACAGCAGGCTCCAGAAGTTCTTGGCGCCCACGCCGCCCGGTGCGGTGACGCCGATGCCGGTGATCACGACCCGCCTGCCGTACGGGCCGCTCACAGCGCGGTCCAGTGGTAGAAGCGCTGCGCCATGGCATCGGCGGGGGAGCGCCAGGTGGCGGGGTCGTATGCGGTGATGAACGGCTTGAGGTCCTCACTGACGCCGACGAAGCGAGGGTCCGTCTTGGCCCCCTCGATCCGCTCGCCGCCGTCCTCGGATTCGAAGTCCTGGAGGTGGAAGTAGAGGCCCCGGTAGGTGAAGAGCTGCCGCCGCCGGGTGCCCATTCGGTGCGGCATGTCCGTGCCGTCGAACTCGCCGAAGAGGCGGGATACGTCATCAGCCGAATGGGGTTCCATCCGGGCCACGATCAATGTGCTGTGCATGAATCTCTCCTTGTCAGGCCTGCTGGATCCGGGACGGACCGAACCAGCGCTCCAGTGCCATGGGCAGATCGTGATGGCTGCCCGGGGCGGACCAGGCCACGTGCCCGTCGGGACGGACCAGCACCGCCGACGTGCCCGAGAGCGGACTGCCGGCCAGGACTCCGTGGGGGTCCGCGGTCACGATGTCCACCCGGTCCGACCACCCGGCCGCGCGGTCGCGGAGGACGGCGTTGTCCTCCAGGTCGAGCAGCACACCCCGCCCCGCGCGCAGCAGTTCGGTGCTGCTGGTCTTACGCCGCTCACCGACCAGCTCCAGGTGCGGCATCCGCAGGCCCAGCAGCGGGTGGCGGCCCGGGCCGACGTCGTAGCGGATCTCCAGCCCGCTCACCATGCCGGCGAGATGGCGGCTCACCTCCTCGTACCGGATCAGCTCCGCCAGTACGTCGCGCAGCGGCTGGACCTCGTCGCCGCTGAGGAAGAGCAGGCCTTGCGCCTTGGTGTTCATCATCAGCCGCTCGCCCACCGCGTGCCGTTCGCCGTGGTAGGTGTCCAGCAGTTCCTCGGGCGCGGCGCCCCGGACCACGGCGGCCAGCTTCCAGCCGAGGTTCACGGCGTCCTGGATACCCGTGTTCATGCCCTGGCCGCCGGCCGGCAGATGGATGTGCGCGGCGTCCCCGGCCAGCAGCACCCGGCCCCGCCGGTACTCGGTGGCGAGCCGTGTCGCGTCGCCGAACGCGCTGACCCACTCGTGCTCGGCGTGCGAGATGTCGATGCCGGTGATCCGCTGCCAGGCCGCGGCCACCTCCGCGTACGAGGGAGGCTCGGTGCGCCGACGCGGCGGCGTGCCGCGTTCGCAGACGATGATGCGGGTGACGCCGCGGTCGCCGAGCGGACCGCACATGACCATGCCGCCGGAGTACGTCTCGCCGATCAGCCGCGGTGCCAGGTCCACGCCCCTGATGTCCGCCAGGTACATCTCCATGGTCGCCGCGGTACCGGGGAAGTCGAAGCCGGAGGCCTTGCGCACGGTGCTGCGGCCGCCGTCGCACCCCACGAGGTAGGAAGCCGTCAGCCGGCTCTCCTCGCCATCGGGGCCGCGCACCTCGGCCTCGACGTGGTCGCCGTGGTCGTGCAGGGTGACGAGGCTGTGGCCGCGTCGGAGGTCGGCGCCCAGCTCACGCACCCAGCCTTCGAGCATCGTCTCGGTGTCCGACTGCGGCACGGTCTTGGCGGCTTGGTGGATGCTGTCGAGGACGCCGAAGTCCACGGGCAGACCACCGAAGTGGCCGGCGTTGCTGGTGCCCATGTCGCCCAGGCGGTGCAGCAGTCCGCGCTGGTCGAAGACCTCCATCGTCCGTGTCGTGAAACCCAGGCCGCGGGATTCGCCGGTGCGCTCCTCAAGCCGGTCCAGCACGATGACGTCGATGCCCGCAAGGCGCAGTTCCCCGGCCAGCATGAGCCCGGTGGGACCTGCGCCGGCGACGATGACGGAAGCGTCCATGGATGTTTCCTCCGGGGGCTTCGGAATAGTCGATACGACGAAGCGGCGCACCGGAATGGATCATCGGTGCGCCGCTTGATGCTTTCCCGCAGTGACGTTCCTGTCGGATGAATCGAGACAGTGCTGCGGAAGCTGATGTAGAGCTTCTTCGGAATCCCGGTGGATGTCAATACCCGAATTCCAGTTCAACGACATGCTTGAGTCAGACCTTTGTTAAATCAAATGCCCGGGGGGCCACGAAAAATGGCTCCACCAGGGGTGGTTCACCCTGGTGGAGCCATTGACGGCCGCGGCTGTGGCCGTATGTCAGGAGCGGTCGCCGAATGACGCGTTGACGTCCTGCTCGTGGTAGTAGGTGCGGCCGTTGACGGCGCGGCGGCGCCACTGGCCCTCGCTGGCCCGCCGGTAGACGCTGCCGGGCGCCGCGCCCCACAGCACGGCGATGTCCCGGGCGGTCATCCAGCGCACAGCCGGCTCTGTGCGCTCCGCGCCGATCCGGCCGTTCTCTCGCATCCACTCCTGCCCGGACCAGCGGTGGGCGGGCTCCGCGTCGCAGCCCACCTCGACCGCGGGGCCGGAGCCGCCGGGCCGGACCGCCGCGGTCAGGGCGCCTTCGCAGTCCGGCACGACGCAGTCGCCGACCGGTACACGACGCCGCGGGGCCGGGTCGATCACCCGGCGGGCCCGGCGCACACACCGTGCCACCTCGTCGGACAGCTCACCGGCGGCCTGGTGTGCGAGGAGCCATGCGGAGTGCCGCAACAGGAAGTCCGCGATCCCTGCCGGGGTGTCGTGCGGAACGCCGACGCCCCGCTCCGCGATCACCAGCGCTGCCCAGGACCGCAGAACTCCGATGATCCCCGAACGGGCCTCGGCGGCAGCGGTGTTGAAGGGCAGACCGGGCACGGAGCCGCCGCCCGACGTGCGGTCGCGCGGCCGGTCGACGCCGGTGAGCAACTGTCCGCACTCGTCGTGCAGACGCGGCAGCCGCCGCAGATCGTGGGTGAGACGGAGTCGGCAGTTCGGGCAGAGCCGGCTGCCGGCGACCGCCAGTTCCGGTGCGCGGCCTGCGCGCTCGCTGTGCAGGCACGCCGCGCCCTTGCACTCCGTCGGTTCCGTTGTCGTCGTCAGGGCGGTATCCGTGGTGTCCGTGAATCCGTAAGTCATTTCCCCCACCGCATCGAAGTGCGGCGAATCTATTTCTCGGATTCAGGAACCGGCAAGCGAAAGCCCGCTACGTGTATTTCTTCTGTAGCGGGCCTTCGGTTTTCCGCACCGACCTGTCCTGGTGATGTCCTCAGAGCGAGAGGCGCGCCGCGATGCCGTCGAGGACGGAGTCCAGGCCGGCTTCGAACTGCCACTGCTGATCGTCCTTGCGCCGGGCCTCGCCGATGTAGCGCGCGTACATCGGGAAACGGCCGGTGGTCATGAGCCAGGCCATCTGCGAGGCCAGGCCGGCGCGGGCCTCCTCGCGGGTGGACCAGCCGCGGACGCGCAGCATCTGCGTCAGCGCGACCTCGGAGTCCACCGCGCCGTGCACATAGGCGGTGAGGGTGTTGTAGACCGCCATGGCGTTGTCCGCGTCGAGCCCGAGGCCGTCGAGCGCGGCCAGGACCGCCTCCGGCACGGCCAGCTGGTTCGGGGTCGGCGCGCACCACGTAGCCCGCGTCACCCACGAGTGCCGCAGCAGGACCTCTCTTATCCGCAGGGCGACGGAGCGCATGGTCGCCCGCCAGCCCTCCTTGCCGTCGGGCAGCTCCAGCTCCGCGTACACGAAGTCGACCATCAGCTCCAGGAGCTCGTCCTTGCCGGTGACGTAGCGGTACGCGGCCATGGGGGCGACGCCGAGTTCGGTGGCCAGTCGGCGCATGGTGACCGCGTCAAGTCCCTCCGCGTCGGCGACGCCGACGGCGGCCTTGGCGATCCGCAAGGGGGTGAGGGTGGTGCGGGGGGCGGGCGTCGGCCGTTCGAGGCGTTCCCACACGGAGGCGTTGTCCTTGTCCTCGTTCGCTGCCTGTCTCTCCTGGGCGGCCATCGCTTCGGCTCCTTCCGACGAACGGTGCTGTGTACAGCGTATCAGGAGTAGACAACGTACACGCCGCCGTGTACGTTGTACGAGAAATGTACGACGTACACACCACTGAGGGGTTCCCTATGGCCGACGTGACTGACGACACTCTCCGGACCGCGGTGATCATCGGCAGCACCCGGGACGGACGGTTCGGTCCGGTCGTCGCCGACTGGATCGCCGGACACATCGCCGAGCGTGAGGACGTGCAGGCCGACGTGATCGACCTCGTGGAGACGCCTCTGCCCACCGTCTTCCCGGCGTTCGGCCAGACCCCCAGCGACGAGGTCGTGGCCCAGCTGGGCGCGGTGTCACCGCGGCTGGCCCGGGCCGACGCCTTCGTCATCGTCACGCCCGAGTACAACCACAGCTTCCCCGCGCCGCTGAAGAACGCCGTCGACTGGCACAACGAGCAGTGGCACGCCAAGCCGGTCGGCTTCGTCTCCTACGGCGGACTCGCGGGCGGCCTGCGCGCCGTCGAACAGCTCCGTGTCGTGCTCGCGGAGCTGCACGCGGTCACGATCCGCAACACCGTCAGCTTCCACAACTACGGCGAGATCTTCGGCGCGGACGGCAAGCCGACCGACCCGGGGTGTGACGTGGCCGCCAAGGCCATGCTCGACCAGCTCACCTGGTGGGGGCAGTCCCTGCGCGAGGCCAGGCGCGTGCGCCCGTATCCCGTCTGACATCCCTCTACTCGTGCCCTGGGGGGCAGCGATGAACGACCGCCCTACCGACGCTCCCGCGCCCGACCGGCCCGGTCTGCCCCGACTGGGCGTCTTCGGACTGATGCTGGGCATCTTCCTGGCCACGCTCGACGGGCAGATCGTCAGCACGGCGCTCCCCACGATCGTGGGCGACCTCGGCGGCCTCGACCACTTCTCGTGGTCGGTGACGGCGTACCTGCTCACCATGGCCGCGTCCACTCCTCTCTGGGGGAAACTCGGGGATCTGTACGGTCGCAAGGGCGCCTGTATGAGTTCCGTGACGCTCTTCCTGGCCGGGACGGTGCTCTGCGGCATGGCGCAGAGCATGGGACAGCTCATCGCGTTCCGCGGCCTCCAGGGCCTCGGCGCGGGTGGCCTGATGGTCGGCGCACTCGCGGTCATCGGAGTGGTGGTACCCGCGCAGGACCGCGGCCGTATCCAGTCGATGGTGGGCGTCATGATGCCGGTCGCGTTCGTCGGCGGCCCCCTGCTCGGCGGGTTCATCACCGACTACATGAGCTGGCGCTGGGCCTTCTACGTCAACGTGCCCGTCGGCCTCATCGCGCTGCTCGCCGTCGCCAAGGGCGTACGCCTGCCCGCCGGCCGCGTCACGGGACGGATCGACTGGCTCGGCGCGGCCCTGCTCACCACCGGCATCCTGGCCCTCACCCTGCTGGCCGGCTGGGCCGGCACCACCTACGCCTGGACGTCCTGGCAGATCGTCGGACTCGGCGTGGTCGTCGTGCTGGCCATGGCCTGGTTCGTGCCCGTGGAACGGCGCGCCGCCGAGCCGATCACGCCGCCCCGGCTCTTCGCCCGCCGGGACTTCACCCTCGCCCAGATCCTCAGCTTCCTGGTCGGGGCCGTCCTCTTCTCCGTCGTCAACTACCTTCCGCAGTACATGCAGTTCGTCCAGGGCTCCTCGTCCACGGCCAGCGGACTGCTCATCCTGCCGCTGATGCTCGGCATGCTGACGGCCCAGCTGGCCACCGGGCGACTGATGGACGGCGGCGGTCTGGACCGCGTCGTGCCGCTCGCCGGCGGTGCCGCCACCTTCGCCGGGGCGCTGCTGCTCCTGATGCTCGGCACGGGCACCCCGCTCATCGCCGCCTCCGCGCTCACCCTGGTCATCGGGGTGGGAGTCGGCGCCCTGATCCAGAGCACCCTGCTGACCACCATGAACAACGCGGACCCGCGGGACATGGGCGCGGCCACGGGCACGGTCACCCTGGTGCGCACCATCGGCGGCTCCCTCGGCGTCGCCCTGCTCGGCGCCCTGCAGAGCAGCCGCATGAGCGAGGTGCTGACCGACCGGCTCGGATCCGCCGCGCAGGAGCGGCTGACCGCGGGCGGTGGTCTGACCCCGGCGCTGCTGAAGGACATGCCGGCTGCCATGCGTGACGCGGTCCGGGAAGCAGTCAACAGCGGTCTGCACGGCGTCCTGATCGGCGCGGCCGTCCTGTCCGCGATCGCGTTCGGCACGGCGTGGTTCGTCCGTGCGGCGCCGCTCCCGGTCCCGGCGGCCGTCTGGACGCCGATCGCCGGGGCCGATGCCGGGAAGGACCCCGCCCGCACCCCTCCGGGGGACTGAGCGCGGCCCCGCACCGCAACCGGTCCCGCACCCATCCAAGCCGCCGGCCGCACGGTCCGATTCCCCCGTCGCCGTGCGGTCGGCTCCTATCGAAGGTGAACACCGATGCCCACGAATTTCGTCGAACGTGTCAGGGACATCCTGGTCCGTCCGCTTTCCCTGGGAGGCCTCACGCTGCCCAACCGCGTCGTGATGGCCCCTATGACGCGCGAGTTCTCCCCCGGCGGCGTGCCGGGCGACGACGTGGCGCGGTACTACGCCCGGCGGGCAGCCGCCGGGGTCGGCCTGATCATCACCGAAGGTACCTTCGTCGGTCACGACTCGGCGGGCAGCAGCGCCCGCGTCCCCCACTTCCACGGCGACGAGGCGCTTGCCGGCTGGTCGGCCGTGGCCGAGGCCGTCCATCAGGCGGGCGGCCGGATCATGCCGCAGCTGTGGCACGTCGGCATGGACCGCACCGCAGGCAGTCCGCCGGTCCCCGACGCCCCGCGGATCGGTCCCTCGGGCATCGCCCTGGACGGTACGAAGTCGGGCAAGGAGATGACTCAGGCGGACATCGACAACGTGGTCGCCGCCTACGCCACGGCCGCGGCTTCCGCCGAGGCGCTGGGCTTCGACGGCGTAGAGATCCACGGCGGCCACGGCTATCTCATCGACCAGTTCCTGTGGGGACACACCAACCGGCGCACGGACGCCTACGGCGGCGACATCGTCGCCCGCACCCGTTTCGCCGCCCAGGTCGTGGCCGCCTGCCGGGAAAGCGTCTCCGACGACTTCCCGATCTCCTTCCGGTTCTCCCAGTGGAAGGTGAACCACTACCAGGCGCGGGTCGCCGAGACGCCGCAGGAACTGCAGACCATGCTCGGCCTGCTGGCCGACGCGGGCGCCGACGCCTTCCACTGCTCCACCCGGCGATTCCACCTCCCCGAGTTCGAGGGCTCCGACCTCAACCTCGCGGGCTGGGCGAAGAAGCTCTCCGGCAGACCCGCCATCAGCGTCGGCTCCGTGGGCCTCAGCAACGAGTTCCTCCAGATGGTCCCGGGCCAGCAGTCCACCGTCACGGACATCGGTGAGCTGCTCGACCGAATGGAGCGCGACGAGTTCGACCTCGTGGCGGTCGGCCGGGCCCTGCTCGGGGACCCCGAGTGGCTGCAGAAGGTGCTCGCCGGACGCGTCGACGAACTCAACCCGTTCCACCTGGGGCTCGTCGGCAGCCTCTACTGAGCCGCACGGACGCCTGCCCGACCGCGGGCCGATGCCCCGTCGCTCCGGACCTGCCTCCGGAGCGACGGCCGCTCGGGAGGCGCGGATGTGCCCGTGGGTCCGGTACCGCCGCGGCCGTCCGTGTGCTCACGGTGTCGACTCGCTGAACGGCGGCGGGGCCGCCGCGGTCGCCTTCCACGCGGTCGTCAACGGACGCCCGGAGAGCCGACAGCGCCCGGGGACGGCCTACTGCCCGCTCTGGCTCTGGCTCTCGCCCGCGCCGAGCCCGCGGGCCGGGCCCTGGCAGCCCTGAGCCGCCGCGATGCCCAGCGCCACCAGCAGGGTCACCACGACGAAGACCACCAGCCGCTGACGCAGCAGCCGCGGGTTGGCGGGACGCCTGCCGGTCGAGGTCGAGCGCGTGCCGGGCCGGGTACCCGGCCGGCCGTTCGTCCCCGCCGCGCCCTGCGGCCTCCTGCCCGAGCGCGTCGTATTGCGCGGCTGCTGCTGCGGGGGGCGCGAACCCCCGGTGCGGGGCGACGCCGGCCGCGGCGATGCCGCCTGCCGGCTCTGGGCCCGCGACGCCGGAGCGGGGCCGGGCGCGCGACGCGTCTGCTGCTCGGTGTACGGGCCGTCCAGACGCCCGGTCGGCCGGTCGGCCTCCTGCGCCGAACGCTGGGCGGGCGGGCGGCTCTCGTGCAGCCCTTGCGCCTCCCGGGCCGCGATCTCCTTGAGCCGCATGGAGAGTTGCAGGGTGCTGGGACGCTCCTCCGGGTCCTTCGCCAGACAGGCGCTCACCAGGGGGGCGAGGGCGTCGTGCACGTCGTACAACTGAGGCTCCTCGTGCACCACGCGGTACAGCATCACCTCGGAACTGCCGTGCCCGAAAGGCGAGTCGGCCATGGCCGCGTACGCCAGCGTGGCCCCGAGGGAGAAGACGTCCGTCGCGGGCGTCACCGCCGCGCCCCGTACCTGCTCGGGCGCGAGGAAGCCGGGCGAACCGACCGCCGTACCCACGTGCGTGAGCGTGGAGGCGCCGGTCGCCCAGGCGATCCCGAAGTCGATGATCCGCGGGCCCTTGGGGGACAGCAGGATGTTGGAGGGCTTCAGGTCCCGGTGGACGACCCCGGCCTCGTGCACCGCCACCAGGCCCTCGGAGAGCGCGGCGCCGATCGAGGCCACCTCGGCAGCCGACAACGGGCCCTCCTCGGCCACCTTGTCGTGCAGCGAGGGGCCGGGAACGTACTGCGTGGCGAACCACGGGCGGTCCGCCTCCAGGTCGGCGGCGACCAGGCGTGCCGTACAGCCACCGCGGATCCGCCGCGCCGCTGACACCTCGCGGGCGAACCGCGAGCGGAACTCCTGGTCCTCCGCCAGGTCGGGGCGGATCACCTTCAGCGCCACCCGCTGGCCCCGCCGGTCCGAGCCCAGATAGACGACACCCATGCCGCCGGCCCCGAGCCGCCGGTGCAGCCTGAACGAGCCGACGACACGCGGGTCCTCGCGCCGGAGCCGCATCATCGCCATGTCTGCCCATCCCCGCTGCCTGGTCCGCCTGACGAGGCACAGCTTACGTACCCGCCGCCCGGGGCGCTCAGAGGCCGCGCCCTCGCCGGAGATTCGATTGTCAGTGCCGGGTGGGAAACTTGAGGAGTGGTCAGGGAGCCGCGGATCCACGCTCCCCGGCCCGTGCGAGATCTCAAAGGTCCGTCGCAGAAGGGGGATTGGATCAATGAAGGGCGATCGAGTCGAGATAGTCGTGGACGCCGGAGACACGACCCGAACCTACGAAATGGTGGCCTCCAGAGCAGGGCGCAGGGTGGAGACGGCGGTTCGCCGCGGGGTGGTCGAAGTGAGTGAAGTCACGAGGAACGGCTCCGTGGTGCGTACCGCCCGCTTCATGGCGACCAGGGTTCTCGCCCTGGTCGAACAACCGGTACCCAGGGAGGATGCCTCCGAGCGCCCCCTCCGGGATGACCCCAACGTCCGATAGACCCGTCTCCACCCAGGGGAGTACGCCGACCACCCTCGGCTCATCCTCCGGGAGGCCCGGCATTCGGTACGCGGGCATGACGCCGCCCGCCTCCCGGATCCCTAATGTTGAAGTCAAGCGGCGGGCGTCGCACTCGTCCCCCGAGGTCAAACGCCCGCCGCCCCACATCAGGTCAGGAGAGGAACCATGGCGGACACGGCAGCGCGGACGATGGTCCGTACGCAGGGACGCAAGGCCTTCGCCTCGTTCGGCAGCCGCCCGTCGTCCGGCACACGCCACCCGTTGGTGGCGACGGCCATGGTTCTTCCTCTGGCGGCCCTGCTCGTAGTCGTCTTCGGCGGCTGGGAAGCGGTGGTCACACAGGCGTCGTCCGTGGGCGTGATGCTGGGGCGCTGAGCGGCGCCCCGGGTCCGGAAGAGCGGTCCGGACCGGGACATCCGGCCAACAACCCCGTGGGGACGGGGGTGCGGCGGACGGCAGCGTTTGTCCGGTCAGCTGGGGAGCTGACCGGACATCGCGCTGTCCGGGGCCGTGCGGCCACGGACGGACGCCGCCCTGTTGCCCGGTGCCCGGCGCCGGAGCCGCACACCCCGTGCGCCCCCTCGCCCGGCACGATCCGCGTACGCTCTCCGGCGGGCGCGGCGCCGGCCGGGTCCGCCGATCCTGTGCCACCCGGGGAGTCCGTGACCACCGCAGTCGTACGCGCACTGGGCGCCCTCGCCCACGAATCGGCACACGCCCGTCCCGGGTCCCCCTGCGCCTGCCCGGCGCCGGTCGTCCTCGCGGACCGGGCGGACGGCACGGTCGTCCGCTGCGGCCCCGTCGTCGCCAAGGCCCACGCCGCCGGCACGGACACCGCAGCACTCTCCGCCCGCCTCGGCCTGGCCGCCGGCCCCGGCCTCGCGGGTGTCCTGCTCGCACCCCTTCCCGTAAGGCCCGCCGAGAACCGGGCAGGGCGGGGCGCCTCCTCGCCGTACCTCACGGAGCTGCACGGCCGCCCCGTCACCCTGTGGCCGTACGGGGAGCCCGTGGACCCCGGGGATCCCGACGCGGCACCCTGGGAGGCGGCAGCCGTCCTCCTGGCCCGGCTCCACGGGACGGGGACGCGTACGGGCCGCTCCACACCCGGGGAGCCGTCCGGTCCGTCAGCGGTGCCCGCCGTGCGCGCACCCGTCCAAGCGCCCGCGGTGCCCGGCATGCGCGCCGCTGCCCTCCACGCACCCGCCGTGCCCGCAGCGGGCGTTTCCGCCATGCACGCACCCGCCGTGCCCGGCATGCGCGGTCCGGCGAAGGCCGCGCTCGCCGTGGCCCGGATGCGCGCGGCCAGGCCCGGCGATCAGGCCACCGCTCCCGTGCTCGCGGCCTGGCACGGGCTGCCGCCCTGGGCGCGGGACGAGGCCCCCGCACCCGAGCACCGCGCCCACCTTCTCTGCCACGGAGACCTGCACCTGGGCCAGCTGGTCCGGTACCCCGCCCCGCACGGCCCGTGGCTGCTCATCGACGTCGACGACGCCGGTCCTGGTGATCCCGCGTGGGACCTCGCGCGGCCCGCCGCCTGGTACGCGGCCGGCCTGCTGCCCCCCGAGGTGTGGTTCCGCTTCCTGGACGCCTACCGGGCCGCGGGCGGCCCCGCGGTGCGCGCCGACGGTGACCCGTGGCCCCGGCTGGACGTCGCGGCCCGCGCGCTGACCGTGCAGACGGCGGCGCTGGCCCTCGCCAAGTCCGCTGCGGAGCACAGGGCTCCGGATGAGGTGGAACAGGTGATGATCGACGCCTGTGCCCGAATTGCCGCTCTCCCGCCCGAGTTGACCGCCGAACACTCGTCGTAGGGTGAACCGACCGCCGCCGGGCACGCATTCCGGCGACGGCTAACCGACGGCGAGGAGTGAGCCCGCAGATGCAGTGTCCCAAGTGCCACGCACAGATGCAGACGTACAACCGCAACGGCATTCAGATCGAGCAGTGCAGCGGCTGCCGGGGGATATTCCTGGACTACGGCGAGCTGGAGTCCCTGACGCGCGTGGAGGCGCAGTGGACGCAGCAGGCTCCGCCGGCGCCGCCCGCCCCGCAGGCCTACCCCGCGGCCCCGGCACCCGCCTGGGGCGCCCCGCAGCACCACGGCGGACACCACCAGGGCCACTACCGGCAGAAGAGCTTCGGCCGGATGCTGTTCTCGTCCTGACCCCCGGCACCCCGCACTCCCGTCCCCGCGGCCCGCACGGATACGTCCGGGCCGCGGAGACGGCCCGCGGGACAACGGCGAAGCCCCGGTCGTCGAGACGACCGGGGCTTCGAACGGTGCGCGATACTGGGATTGAACCAGTGACCTCTTCCGTGTCAGGGAAGCGCTCTCCCGCTGAGCTAATCGCGCAGGGTGAACCTGCGTGTACTGCGTGCGCGATACTGGGATTGAACCAGTGACCTCTTCCGTGTCAGGGAAGCGCTCTCCCGCTGAGCTAATCGCGCGGGGATCCTTGCGGATCAGTGGACGATACTGGGATTGAACCAGTGACCCCTTCCGTGTCAGGGAAGTGCTCTCCCGCTGAGCTAATCGTCCTTGGAGGTGGAGACGGGATTTGAACCCGTGTAGACGGCTTTGCAGGCCGTTGCCTCGCCTCTCGGCCACTCCACCAGGGATGGGGGTTCGGGAAGGATCCCCCATCTTCTGCGAGCGGACGACCAGGTTCGAACTGGCGACCTCAACCTTGGCAAGGTTGCGCTCTACCAACTGAGCTACGTCCGCTTGTCGGTTCCGGTCCGCTTGCGCGTCCCGGCGACGTGTTGAACTCTAGCGGATTCCGGGGCCAGTACAAAAACGCGTTTGTGCAGCGTGCTGAGGTGCGCTCGCCCCGGCGCAGGTCACCGCGCGCCGTCCTAGACTCACCGACGTGCACGACCTCGCTCCAATGGCCCGCTTCGGCGGCCTCGTCGCCTCCGATCTACAGGATGTGACCAGTGATCCCGCAGCCCTCGACTCGTCCGGATTCTGGGCGCTATCAGCTGACTTCGAGGGCCGGCTCGTCTGTGCCCGGTTCGCCACCGTGCGTACCGCGGCCGTGCCCGCGCCCGTGCGCGGCGCCTGGCGCGGCCCGGCCGCCGGTGACTGGACCTCGTCCCTCGACCGCGCCGCTTACACGGAGGGCGTACGGCGCATCCGCGCATACATCGCGAGGGGCGAGGTCTATCAGGCCAACCTCTGCCGTGTGATGACCGCGCCGCTGCCCGATCCGGCCGCGGCGGACGTGGACGCCCTCACCGCGCTGCTGGCGCGCGGCAACCCGGCCCCCTACGCAGGAACGATTCGGCTTCCCGGTCACGGGGTGGAGATCGCCACCGCCTCGCCGGAGCTGTTCCTGCGCAGGGGCGGCCGCACGGTCGAGTCCGGGCCGATCAAGGGGACCGGGCGCACGGAGGCGGATCTGCTGGAGAAGGACCACGCCGAGAACGTCATGATCGTCGACCTGGTCCGCAACGACCTGGGCCGGGTCTGCGCCACCGGATCGGTCACGGTCCCCGGCCTCTGCGTCGTGGAGAAGCACCCGGGCCTCGTCCACCTCGTCTCCACCGTGCGCGGCCGGCTCGCCGACGGTGTGGGCTGGCCGGAACTGCTTGCCGCCGCCTTCCCGCCCGGATCGGTGACCGGGGCACCCAAGTCCAGCGCGCTGAGGATCATCGGGGAACTGGAGACCGCCCCGCGCGGCCCGTACTGCGGAGGCATCGGCTGGGTGGACGCCGACCGGGCCACCGCCTCCCTCGCGGTGGGGATCCGCACCTTCTGGACCGACCGCACGGACGGCGCTCCGGTGCTGCGGTTCGGCACCGGAGCCGGCATCACCTGGGGCTCCGATCCGGAACGTGAATGGGCCGAGACCGAACTGAAGGCGTCCAGGCTGCTCGCGGTAGCGTCGGGCGCATACGAGGCAACCGGAAGGACCGCACCATGAAGATCTGGGTCAACGGGGGACTGCGGGCCGCCGATGACGCCCGCGTGTCCGTGCTCGACCACGGGCTGACCGTCGGCGACGGCATCTTCGAGACGCTGAGGACCGCCGACGGCAGGCCCTTCGCACTCACCCGCCATCTCGACCGGCTGACCCGCTCCGCTCTCGGCCTCGGACTGCCCGCGCCCGACCTGGACGAGGTGCGCCGCGCCTGCGCCGCCGTCATCGAGGCCAACCCGGTCCCGCTCGGCCGGCTCCGCATCACCTACACGGGCGGGATCTCGCCGCTCGGCTCCGACCGCGGCACGGCGGGCCCCGGCCTCGTCGTCGCCCTCGGAGAGGTGAAGCGCCGCCCGGACACCACGGCCGTGATCACCGTTCCCTGGACGCGCAACGAACGAGGCGCGCTCACCGGGCTCAAGACCACCTCGTACGCCGAGAACGTGGTCGCCCTCGCCCGCGCCCACGAGCACGGCGCCTCCGAGGCGCTGTTCGCCAACACCGTCGGCCGCCTCTGCGAAGGCACCGGCTCGAACGTCTTCGTCGTCCTGGACGGACAGGTGCACACACCGCCGGTCGCCTCCGGCTGTCTGGCGGGAATCACCCGGGCACTGGCGGTGGAGTGGACCGGGGCGCAGGAGACGGACCTGCCGTTCGACGTCCTGGACCGGGCCGAGGAGATCTTCCTGACCTCCACCCTCCGCGACATCCAGGCCGTCCACCGGGTCGACGGCCGGGAACTGCCCGGCGCGCCGGGACCGGTGACCGCCAAGGCCATGCGCGTCTTCGACGAGCGGGCCGGCGACGACCTGGACCCGTGATCACGTCCGCGCCCGGCCGGTCCGTCGCCGCAAAAGCGGATGACGCACACCCGGGCAGGGGATAGAAATCCTCTGATGACCACGACACTCCGGCCGTCCGGGCCGATCCAGCAAGGCGCCGACGGCGCACAGAGCCGCGCCTACGACGTGTGCGACAACGGACGCCCCGTCGGCGCCGTCGAGATCGGCACCGAGCCGGGTTCGGACGGCGCGACAGGAGCGCTGCGGTCCCTGCGGATCGACGAACCGGTGCGGCGACGCGGTCGCGGCACCATTGCGGCACTGGCGGCCGAGGAGGTGCTGCGGGGCTGGGGCTGCACGCAGGTGCGGACGAGTGTCGGCGCCGACAACCTCGCGGGGCAGCGGCTGACCGCCGCACTCGGCTACACCGAACGCAGCCGGAACATGATCAAACAGCTGCCCGCCGGCCCTCCGGAACTGCCCGCCGGGCTGACCGCGCGGCCGATGACGCCCGAGGAGTACGCAGCCTGGGAGGACGGCGCGATCGCCGGATACGCGGAGAGCCTGGTGACCCGCGGCACCCCGCCGGAGTCGGCGCTGCGGGCGGCCCGCGCCTCGCACGCCGGACATCTGCCCCAGGGCCTCGCCACCGAGGGCGCCCGGCTGAGTTACCTCATCCACGAGGACGAGAGGGTCGGGTTCCTCTGGGTGGCGCGGTTCGAGATGCACCCCGGCCAGGTGGTCGGCTACGTCTTCGACGTCGAGGTGGACGAGCGCTTCCGGGGAAGGGGCTACGGCCGTGCGCTGATGCTCCAGGCCGAACGCCTCGCGCTCGCGGCGGGGGAGACGCGGCTGGGCCTGCACGTCGTCACGGCCAACACGCCCGCACTGCGGCTGTACGAGTCGCTGGGCTACGAGCCGACCCGGTACAACCTGGCCAAGCCGCTCTGACCCGCCGCCCAGCCGCGGCCGAGCCCTGGGATCAGCCCAGCCCGTGCGGGCGAGCTGCTCCGCCCGTGTTGGCGAGCCGCACCGGGGACCCGCCGGCAGCTTCGGCGTGTGTCGGCCACGCCCTTCCGGTGGGCGGCCTCGGCCTGAAGCCGGGCCGCAGACCGGGCTGATGCCGGGCCGCCAACCGGCTTGAAGCAGCTGGGACGCCGACCGGTTCGAAGCTGAGCCGTAGACCGCCCCGATGCCTGGTCGCCGCCCCGGCCCCGGCCAGGCTTCGATAGCGGCCCTGGCCCGGCTCAGCCCTGTCTATGGCCTCAGGCCTGCTCGGCTGCGGCCTCAGCCGGGGACCCCGTTCCGGCCCAGCCGGGCCCGGCTACGGCCTCAGCCCTCTTCGGCCACCGCCCCAGCCAAGGCCCGGCCCCGGCCTCAGCCCTGTTCGGCGAGCAGCCGGTCGGCGATCGTCTCGATCCGCTCGCGGAGCCCGTCCTGGCTCTTGCCGCCGTCCAGTCGCTCGCCGCCGATCACGTAGGTGGGCGTGCCGGTGACCCCGATCGCCTTGCCCTCGGCCTGATCGGCGTCGACGATCAGCATGTGCCGGCCGTCGATCAGGGCGGTGTCGAACTCCTCGGCGTCCAGACCGAGTTCCCCCGCCACCTCGATCAGCAGGGGCTCGCCGGCGCGGTCGAGCTCGGCGGTGCGGGCGAGCACCGCCTCGATGTACGGCCAGGCCCTGCCCTGCGCCGCGGCCTCCTCGGCGGCCTGCGCGGCGGCGAAGGCGTGCTTGTGCTTCTCCAGCGGGAAGTGCCGGAACCGGATCTCGACGCGGTCGCCGTAGCGGGCACGCAGGGCGTGCACGTCGCTGAGGGCGTGGTGGCAGTCGGGGCACTGGAGCTCGCACCAGACGTCGAGGACGACCGGTGCTGCGGGGGTGGAATCGCTCATGGGGACCAGTCTCCCAGGGTGTGCGGAGGTGCCACGACAGGCGTCGGGGGAGCGGACGGCACGCGGTCCGGGCGCGGGCCGTGCGGCACCTGGGGAGGATCCCGGCCCTGAAATGTCCCTGATGTGGGCTCGGAGCATGGCCGCCCGCCCGGTCGTCGGTGCAGGATGGAAGGGACGTTTCCCCTGCGCCTGGAGGCACCGATGCTTGCCGAGACCATTTGCTCCGCGGTGTCCGCGGCGGGCCTGGGCATCGCCGCTGTCACCGCATACCGGAAGCGGTTCCTCACGGCGACCCGGATCGCCGCGTACTCGCTGGTTCCGATCGGCCTGGTGCTGACCGGCGTCGTCGAGTGGGTGTCGGACATCGCCTTCAAGCCGAGTGTCTGGCTGGGCTTCGGGGTGCTGGGAGTGGCATGGCTGCTGTTCATGACCACCCGCGCGATCGAACGCCGCGGCGGGAGCACCCGCAAGGAGCGCAAGGCGGCGGCCCGTGCCGCGCAGACCGGCGCGGTGGCGCCCGCGGCCTCGGCGCCCTCGCTGGGGGCAGGAGTCACCGCCACCGAGCCGCGGCAGAAGCCGAAGAAGCAGTCCGCCGACGCAGGGCCCGGCGACGACTTCAGCGACATCGAGGCCATCCTGAAGAAGCACGGCATCTGACCGGACCTCTTCCGTCCCGGTCCCGTTCCGTCCGGACCCCTTCCGTCCCGGTCCCGTTCCGTCCGGACCTCTTCCGTCCGGGCCCGCCGTCCGGGCATGCTTCGGGGCCTCCTGTCCGGCCCACCCGCGACAGCACGAGGACACGCGGGGGCGGCGCTCCCATGAATCGATTCAGCCATGATCCTTGACGGCGTTCGGCGAGCGGGTTAGCGTCCCACCCGGATTGAAACAATTCATTCACCGCCGTCCGTACGATGGGGTGACGCCGCTGGACGAGCGCGGCCAAGGGCAGTGGGGCAGGACTAGTGGCGCGTGTGGCAGGCATCAAGGATGTGGCCCGGGAGGCCGGCGTCTCCGTGGGCACGGTCTCCAATGTGATCAACCGCCCCGAGGCCGTGCTGCCCGAGACCCGGGCCCGGGTGCTGGCCGCGATCGAGGAGCTCGGATACGTCCGCAGCGAGTCGGCCCGCCAGCTCAGGGCCGGCCGCAGCCGGATCATGGCGCTCCTCGTCCTGGACATGGGCAACCCCTTCTTCGTCGACGTGGCCCGTGGCGCCGAACGCGCCGCCCGTCAGGCGGGCCTCGGCGTCATGGTCTGCAACAGCGGCCAGAGCCCCGCCGAGGAGGCCGAATACCTCGGCATGTTCGCGGAGCAGCGGGTGTGCGGCGTGCTGGTCACCCCGGCCGACGCCACCGGCCGCAACCTCGACTCCTTCAGCCGCCATCGGATTCCCTACGTCCTGGTGGACCGGGTCGCCTCCGGCACGGGCAGCTGCGCGGTCTCCGTCGACGACGTACGCGGCGGTGCGCTGGCCGTCGGCCACCTGGTCTCGGCCGGGCACCGCTCGGTGGCGTACGTCAGCGGACCCGGCGACCTGCACCAGATCAGGGACCGTCGCGAGGGCGCGCTGTCCGCGCTCGCCGAGGCCGGACTGCCGCCCGGGGCGCTCGTCGAGATCCCCTCCGACCGCCTGGACGTGGCGGCGGGCCGGGACGCCGGAGCCCGGCTGCTCGGGCTCGTCCCGCGCCCCACCGCCGTGTTCTGCGCCAACGACCTGCTGGCCCTGGGCGTGCTCCAGGCCCTGTACGCGGCAGGGGTGCGGGTCCCGCAGGACATCGCCATCGTCGGGTACGACGACATCGAGTTC
This sequence comes from Streptomyces sp. OR43, assembly GCF_008042275.1. Classification (GTDB taxonomy): domain Bacteria; phylum Actinomycetota; class Actinomycetes; order Streptomycetales; family Streptomycetaceae; genus Streptomyces. The sequence continues at coordinate 617,210 of NZ_RDBK01000008.1, forward strand.
GCCGCCGCCGCTGCCGTACCGCTCACCTCGGTCCGCCAGCCGGCGGTCGTGATGGGCCGGATGGCCGCCGAGCTCCTGCTGGAGGAGGCGGACGACGAGGGCGGTACCCACGAGCACCGCAGCGTCGTGCTCCAGCCTGAACTCGTCGTGCGCGCATCCAGTTCCACCCCGCGCTGAGCCCTGCCACCACGCCCTCAGCGACGTGCACGCCCTGCGTGCCCGCTACGGCGACCGCGTCGAGATCCGGTTCCGGCACTTCCCGCTGGAGAAGCAC
>NZ_RDBK01000008.1:617583-625250 GCF_008042275.1 Streptomyces sp. OR43
TCGTGCGCTTCCTGGCCACCCAGCACGGCCACGCCGAGCAGGTGTTCCGGACCCTCTCCTACTTCGACGGAATCAGCTTCGCGGCCCGGGCGGAGATGCCGGCCCTGTACTCGGTGGCCCTGATGGACCCCATCTGCCCGCCGTCCACGGTCTTCGCCGCCGCGCAGGCCGCCGAGGAGGCCGCGGCGCAGGGCAGGGCCTGGCCGTACATCGAGGCGGTGCTCGCCCGCACCGCCGAGCTCGACCGCGCCGGCGAGCCCCTGCTGATCGAGGTGGCGGGGGAACTCGGTCTGGACGCCGTGTCCCTGTTCGACCTCCCCCTGGACCAACTCCGCGCCTACCGGCCGGAGTCCGGCGAGCCGGACGACTTCGACGCCTTCTGGCGCCGCACCCTGGACGAGGCCGCCGAGCACCCGCTGGATGCCGAATTCATGTCCTACGACGCCGCGTTGAGCAACGTCGAGGTCCACGACGTGTCGTTCGCCGGCTGGGGCGGCCACCGCATACGCGCCTGGCTGAACCTGCCCGCCGGAGCCGAGGGCCCGCTGCCCGCCGTCGTGCACTACCTCGGCTACGGCGGCGGGCGCGGACTGCCTCTCGACCACCTGGTCTGGCCCGCCGCCGGCTGGGCCACCCTGGTCGTGGACACCCGCGGCCAGGGCGCCGTCAACAGTCACTCGGCGGGCTCCACCGCCGACCCGCACGGTGGCGCCGGACCGCAGTCGCCGGGCTTCATGACCCGCGGCATCCTCGACCCGGACGACTACTACTACCGTCGGGTGTTCACCGACGCCGTGCGCGCCGTCGAGGTGGCCCGCGCCCACCCGTCCGTCGACCCGGACCGGATCGTCGTGCACGGCGGCAGCCAGGGCGGCGGCATCGCCCAGGCCGTCGCGGGGCTCAGCCCCCACGTCAAGGCCGCGCTCGTCGACGTACCGTTCCTGACGCACTACCGGCGGGCCGTCGAGATCACCGACAAGGACCCGTACCAGGAGATCGTGCGCTTCCTGGCCACCCAGCACGGCCACGCCGAGCAGGTGTTCCGGACCCTCTCCTACTTCGACGGAATCAGCTTCGCGGCCCGGGCGGAGATGCCGGCCCTGTACTCGGTGGCCCTGATGGACCCCATCTGCCCGCCGTCCACGGTCTTCGCCGCCTACAACAACTGGGCCGGTCCCAAGGCGATCGAGGTGTACCCCTGGAACGGCCACGAGGGCGGCACCTCGGTCCACCGCGCCGCGCAGCTGCGGATGCTGCGCGACCTGGGCTGACCGGGTACGGCCCGGGGAAGCGGGGGAGCGGAGCTCCGACCGCCCGGCGGGGTGGCGGAGTCCCGCAAGCCCCACGAGGGAGCGGAACTCCGAAAGCCTGACGGGTGATCGGACGCCGGAGCGATTCGGCCCACCGTGTCAGGGGTGAACTCCCGTCACGAAAAGGTGTGTTGATCGCCAACCGGGGTCCCTCTGCGTCATGATCGTCCCGAGATGGTGGACACCTCCCGGGGCGATGCCCCCGCACCCCCAGCCGAAGAGCCGCGTGGCTGCCTCTTCGCGCTTTCCCAGCCCCCTCTGATGATCTTCCTCACGGTGATCGGCGGCCTGCTGCTGATGGCCGCGTTGCACGATCTCTTCGTGCTGTGAGCCGTCAGCCGGCCGCTTCCCTGCGGCGCGCCCGGTACGCGGCCACGTGCAAGCGGTTACCGCACGTACGGCTGGAGCAGTAGCGGCGGGAACGGTTGCGCGAGAGGTCGACGAAGGCCTGTCGGCAGTCCGGCGCCTCGCAGCGCCGCAGCCGTTCCGTCTCGCCCGCCACGATGATGAAGGCGAGGGCCATCCCGCAGTCGGCCGCCAGGTGGTCGGCGAGCGAGGCGTCCGGTGCGAAGTAGTGCACGTGCCAGTCGTAGCCGTCGTGGTTGCTGAGCTGCGGCGTGGTGCCCGCGGCGGCCACCAGCGTGTTGACGAGCGAGGCGGCGACCTGTGCGTCGGCGGCGGCGAAGACCTCGGCGAACCGCGCCCGCACGTCGTGGACGGCGCGCAGGTCCTTCTCGTCGAGTTCCTTCACCCCGCTCACCCGGTGGCGTCCGGCGAACGCGTACAGCGACTCGGTGTCGGCGAGCCCGTCGGGCGGCTCGCCGCCCTCGGGCTGCCCGCTCTCCGGCGCGGTGTTCACCAGATCGACCACCACTTCGAGGGCGATCCGGGTGTCGTGGGGGATCAGCACGCTTCCGCTCCCTGGCTCCGGCGGGACCGGACACCCGCCGATGCCGGCTGACTCTACTGGCTCACCCCCGGTGCGCCGGGGCGCGAGGGGCCCGTGAGGCCCGCGAGGAAGGCCTGGCGGCCCCATGGGCCTCGACGGCACGGACAAGCGCCTGGACGGCGCGTGAAGGCCCTGACGGACCTCGCGAGGGTGCCGAGGGTGCGCCAGAGGCGGGAGAACGCGGACCGGCGCCGCCCCCACGGTGGATTCCGTGAGGATGGCGCCGGTGTCAGCCGTATGAGGTTGTCCGCGCGGCGCCGTCTCCCCGAGTCGGACGGCACCGTGCGGCTCTCGGCCTGGCTCAGCTCTCGGCCAGGATGTGTGAGAGCTCCGTATCGAGATCGAAGTGACGATGCTCGGTCCCGGGCGGAACCGCGGCGTCGGTCCTTTTCAGGAACGACTCCAGGGCCCGCGCGGGGGCCTCCAGCAGGGCTTCGCCCTCTGGAGAACTCAGTGCGATGCAGACGACGCCCTGGCCGTGACTTCGGGATGGCCAGACGCGGACGTCTCCGGTGCCGGTGGGCCTGTGCAGCCCCTCGGCAAGGAGGTCACGGGCGAAAACCCACTCGACCGTCTCCTCCGCTCCGGTGTGGAAGGTGGCGTGCACGGCATACGGATCGGCCGTGTCATACCGCAGGCCCGCGGGTACAGGCAGTGAGGACTCGCTCGACACAACGAGGCGCAGGTGCAGCTCGCAGCTGACCGTGGTGTTCATAAGCGCCAGGGCCTTTCGCTCAGTGTGCGCTCGGGGATTCGCACGTCGGCGAAATCGACATGCCACCTACGGTGGCGTTGTAAACCCCTCTGACCGTTTTGTGATCCTTCAGGTAGCTCGTACAGGGGTGTGTAACTTTGAGTCATGCGGCCATTCCGGTGACGAGAAGCGTTCGGGTAGGTTGACCCCCATGAATGCGGAGAGTGACGAGCGGGACGGGGCTGCCGCACCGGCGGATCCGGCGCCCGCGGCGGGGGAAGAGCGCGCGAGCGTGACGGGGGACGTCACGGAGGGTGTGGCCAAGGAGGACCGGGAGCTCGGATCCCGGGCGCCCGGGTTCATCAAGGCGTCCAGGACCCTGCACCTGAGCTGGCAGGTCGGTGTGTTCGTGGTCGGCCTGGCGGTCGTGGCGGCGGGCATCGTGATGCTGCCGCTGCCCGGCCCCGGCTGGCTGGTGATCTTCGGCGGTATGGCGATCTGGGCGACCGAGTTCGTCTGGGCTCAGCTGGTGCTGCGCTGGACGCGCCGGAAGGTCACCGAGGCCGCCCAGCGCGCGCTCGACCCCAAGGTGCGGCGGCGGAACATCGCCCTCACGGCGGTGGGGCTCGTGATCATCGCGGTGCTGGTGGGGATCTATGTGTGGAAGTTCGGAATCGTCATGCCGTGGAAGATCGACGAGTGACCTGGGGATGGTCGGGGAACGCCGCTGACATGGGGTAATGTTTGGCGTGCGCCCGGGCGATTAGCTCAGTGGGAGAGCGCTTCGTTCACACCGAAGAGGTCACTGGTTCGAACCCAGTATCGCCCACCCCGGACCGACGGCCCGGAAGCTTCCAGAAGCTTCCGGGCCGTCGGCATTTCCGGGTGTCCCGTTCAAGCGCTTCGATCGATTTTCGTCCCAGCCATTGACGTCGCCGGTGCCGCTCCTTACTTTGACCCGGCAAGCGCTTTCTAAAACGATTCAATCAAGCGTAGGGGCGAACTATGTCTCGGAACCAGGGCATGGACCGGCGGCAGATGCTGAAGCTCGCGGGCTTCTCGGCTGCCGGTCTCGGGCTGACCGCGGCCGGCTGCGGCTCGGGCGGCGGCTCGAACGGGCCGGTCACCATCCGGCACGCCTGGTGGGGCGCCGACGACCGGGCGAAGAAGGTCCAGGAGTGCGTCAAGCTCTTCGAGAAGAAGCACCCGAAGATCAAGGTGAAGACGGACTTCCAGCAGTACCCGGACTTCTGGAAGAAGTTCAACACCCAGGCCGCCGGCGGCAACCCGCCGGACGTCATACAGAACGCGGTGACGTTCCTGCGCAAGTACGAGGCGAAGAACGTCCTGCTCGACCTCAACCCGCAGGCGAAGAAGGGCAACCTCCAGCTGGAGGGCTTCCGGGCCGGCCTTGAGAAGTTCGCCGAGATCGACGGCAAGCTGCTCGGCGTCCCGGTCGGCAGCAACTCGATGTCCCTCGTCATCGACGAGAAGGTCTTCGAGAAGGCGGGCGTCGACCACAGCCTCGGCTGGACCTGGGACGACTGGTACGCGGGCCTGCGGAAGATCAAGTCCGGCCAGGGCATAGCCGGCGACTCCGGTCCCCACGGAGTCATGTACCTGTACGACCTGGTGCTGCGGCAGAACGGCAAGGCCTTCTTCACCGAGGAGGGCATGGGCTTCGGCGAGAACGAACTGCTGCCCTACTGGACCGAGGCGCTCGCCCGGGTCAAGGCCGGCATCTACGCCGACCAGCAGAAGGTCGAGCAGATCAAGCCCGCCTCCGCGCTCGCCAAGGGCCTGTCGGCCGGTGAGTTCACCTGGGACAACTTCTCCGTCCGCTACAGCGCGGAAGGCAAGAGCAGCTACAGCCTCGCGCCCATCCCGACCACCGACGGCAAGAAGACCGGCCAGTACCTCGGCTCGCTGATGCTGAGCGGCACGGCCCGCACCAAGCACCCCGCCGAGGTCGCCACCTTCATCAGCTTCATGACCCACGACCCCGCGGTCGCCCGCATCATGGGCTACGACCGCGGAGTCCCCGCCACCACCGCGCAGTTCGAGGCCTTCCAGCCCACCGACGCCCCGAGCAAGGCGATCGGCGCCTACGAGACCGAGATCGCCAAGGCCGGTGTGCTGGAGCCCATCACCCCGCACCCGGCCGGTGCCGACGTCGTCGAGGCGGCGTTCCTGCGCATCGCCGGCGACATGTCCCTGGGCAAGGCCTCGCCGGAGGACTCCGTCAAGCAGTTCTTCTCCGAGGCGAAGACCGCCCTCGCCTCGAACTGAGAGGAATGACGCGGTGACTCACATCCAGACCTCCACGAGCGGCCCGGTCCTCGACAAGGACCTCGCCGCCGTGGAGCGGAGCGGCCCGGGACGCACGACCCGCCCTGCTCCGCGACCGCGGGGCCACCGCGAGAATCTGACCGGCTATCTCTTCATGTCGCCCTGGATCGCGGGCTTCCTGTTCCTGATCGCCGGGCCCATGGTCTTCTCGCTGTACCTCGCGTTCACCGACTACAACCTGTTCGACGCCCCGAAGTGGGTCGGCCTGAAGAACTTCACCGACATGTTCGCCGACCCCCGCTGGCGCCAGTCGGTCAAGGTGACCTCCTGGTACGTGGTGATCGGCACCCCGATCAAGCTGGCCGCCGCGCTCGCCGTGGCCATGCTGCTGGCCCAGAAGCGCTGGGGCCAGTCCTTCTACCGGGCCGCGTTCTACGCGCCGTCGCTGATCGGCGCGAGCGTCTCGGCCGCCATCGTCTGGCGCGCCCTGTTCTCCGACGACGCCGTCGTCGACCGGGGACAGCAGCTGTTCGGCATCGACGCGGGCGGCTGGATCGGCGATCCGAACATGATCATCTACGCGCTGGTGGGCCTCACGGTCTGGCAGTTCGGCGCCCCGATGGTGATCTTCCTGGCCGGTCTCAAGCAGGTCCCCAGGGAGCTGTACGAAGCGGCGAACGTGGACGGGGCCAGTGCCTGGCGAAAGTTCTGGAGCATCACCCTGCCGATGATCTCGCCGGTGCTGTTCTTCAACGTCCTGCTGGAGACGATCCACTCCTTCCAGATCTTCGGATCGGCCTACATCGTCAGCAACGGCAGCTGCGGCCCGGCCGACGCGACGCTCGTCTACACCTGTTACCTGTACGACCAGGGCTTCGCGAACAGCCGCATGGGCTTCGCCTCCGCCATGGCATGGCTGCTGCTCGTCGCCGTGGGCCTGGTCACCGCCGTGCTGTTCTGGTCCCAGAAGCGCTGGGTGCACTACGAGGAGGGGGGCCGATGACCCCGATGGACACCACCGCCGTACGACGCCGGCTCCCCGGCTCCCTCGCCTGGCACCTCGGCGCCCTCGCCATCCTCGCGGTGGTCCTCTACCCGGTCGTGTGGACGATCGGCGCCTCGTTCAAGCCGAGCGAGGACATCGTCGGCGCGCTGAACCTCCTGCCGACCGACCCGATCACCGACAACTACCGGCGGCTCGCCGACGGCATCGCCGACATCCCGATCTGGAAGTTCTTCCTGAACTCGGCCTACATCTCGGTCGGTTCCGTGATCGGTGTCGTCATCTCCTGCTCGCTCACGGCCTACGCCTTCACCAAGGTCCGCTTCGCCGGGCGCAACGCGATGTTCGCCATCATGATCGGGACACTGCTGCTCCCGTATCACGTACTGATCATTCCGCAGTACGTGATGTTCCAGAAGCTGGAGCTGATCAACACCTTCACTCCGCTGCTGATCGGCAAGTACCTCGCCACCGACGCGTTCTTCGTCTTCCTCATGGTCCAGTTCATGCGCGGGCTGCCCAAGGAACTCGACGAGGCCGCGCGGCTGGACGGCTGCGGGCACCTGCGGATCTACTGGTCGATCGTGATGCCGCTGTGCCGGCCCGCGCTCATCACCAGCGCCATCTTCACCTTCATCCAGGCCTGGAACGACTTCATGGGCCCTCTGCTCTACCTCAACGAGCCGGACAAGTACACCGTCTCCATGGGGCTGCGGATGTTCATCGACCAGGACGCCGTCGCCGACTACGGCGGCATGATCGCGATGTCACTGGTGGCCCTGCTGCCGGTCCTCGCCTTCTTCCTGGCCTTCCAGCGCTACCTCATCGACGGCATGGCCACCTCCGGCCTGAAGGGCTGAGCACCAGTGGCGACGAAATCCCCCGCCGCGCCCAGGACCTCCTTCGTCCGGGAGCGATTCAGCGTCTTCTCCGAATGCCTGCTCACCGGCGTGTGGATCACCGTCGCCGCCCTGCCGCTCGTCACGTTCCCCGCGGCCTTCGCCGCGGGGAGCCGGCACCTGCGCCGCTACCTGGCCGGGGAGACGGGCGGGATGCGGGAGTTCGCCGCCGACGTACGGGAGGCGTTCCGCAGCGGCTGGCGGATCTCCCTGCTGTGGTGGGCGGCGCTCGCGCTGCTCGCCTTCGACTGGCAGGTCGCCCGGTCGGGTCTGCTCCCGGGCGGCCGTCCGCTCATCGCCGTGAGCCTGCTCGGACTGCCGGCCGTGGCCGTCTGGGGACTGCGTACGGCCGCCGCCTGGCACCCCGGCACACCCTGGACGGCCACCGCGCGGGCGGTCCACTTCAGGGAGCCGTCGGGCCATTTGGCGGTGGCCCAGGTCTGGACGGGGATGTCCTTGCCGTCGGCGGTGGCGAGGGCGAACTTCTGGTCGGCCGGGTAGCGACCCTTGGCCCAGGGGACGC
>NZ_RDBK01000008.1:625350-716037 GCF_008042275.1 Streptomyces sp. OR43
CCCACAGCCCGCCCAGCCGGCTCACCGGACCCACCAGCACCACCGCCACCGGGGCGGCCGCGTACAGCACCGACAGGGCCGCCACCGCACCCGCGGCCCACACGAGCCCCTGCCCGGCCGGACGCCCCAGCGGAGCCCGTACGCCCAGCAGGACCAGGCCGCCGCACACCAGGTAGACCTGCACCGCCCAGCCACCGGGCACCCCGGCCGCCGCGACCCCGCCCACCGCGGCGACCGCGGCCAGTCCGGCCACCGCGCCCGCGGCCACCGCGACCGTCACCGGCGCCCGGCGGGCTCCCGCGAGAGCGATCGCCGCACCGGCCAGGAGCAGGACCCCCGGCACCACCGCAGCGGCCGGTCCACCGGCCGACAACGACTCCACCAGAGCCACCAGCAGACCCGCACCGCCGGTGACGCAGAGACCGGCACAGGCCGTGACCCGCACCGCAACTCCCTTGAACCACACCGCGATCGCACAGTCCAGCGCCGCCGTCGCCAGCAGCGCGACGGAGAAGACCAGAGCGTCCGCCTCCGCGGCCCACGCCCACAGCACCAGCGGCAGCTGCGTACTGACCACGGCCAGCGGCAGCGGGAGCCGCAACCGGTCGAGCAGCAGACCGTAGGCAGCCCAGAGCACCGCGAGCACGGCCGAGGCCACGGCCGCGTACCCGAGCCCGCCGGTGTCCGGAACCGCGACCAGGTACAGCGCGACGGAGTCCAGCACCATCAGCACCGAGGCCACCGCCCCGAGCGCCTCCGCCGTCGAGGACAGACCCCGTCGCAGCAGCACCGCGGGCGCGGACAGCGCCGCCACCGTCACGGCGGTCAGGACCGCCGAACGCCCTCCGATCCCCAACTGACCCCAGCTCACCAGGGTGAACGCGATCGCGGCGATCGCCAGCAGCAGACCACCGAGGGTGAGCAGCACGTTCTGCGCGCTGCGGGTACGGACCGGGGGAGCGGGCGGCGCGGACGGCGAACCGGACGAGGCCGGAGTCCCGATCCAGCCCGCACCCCACGCCGCGGCACGCGCCGCGGGCGGCGGGAACTGAGGCGTGTGGGGAGCGGCCGCCCGGGGGCCGGGTGTCTGCAGCACGCTCAGCAGCCAGGTGCGGCGGGTCAGCAGCTCGGACCGGCGCAGATCGAGCCGGGCGAGCTCACGGTCGAGGATGACCAGTTCCTCGGCGGGTGGCGGCACATGTTCCATGGAGGCGAGTGTGGTGCGGGCCACGCGGGCGGGCATGCGCACAGGTACTCAGATACCCGGCTGAGTACGTGCGTAGCGGGCCTCGCGAGCCCGGCCCGGTCCGAACGAGAGGAACCGGGTTCGGCGGCTCGGCCGGAAGCGGTTTGAAGCAGACCCGCCGAGCCCTGTATGGTTCAACCCGTTCCCGGGCGATTAGCTCAGTGGGAGAGCGCTTCGTTCACACCGAAGAGGTCACTGGTTCGAACCCAGTATCGCCCACCCCGGGAGAGGCCGGTCCGTCAGCACCACCGACGGACCGGCCTCTGCGCGTCCGGGGACCGGGACCCGCATGGGCTTGCGCCGTGSCACGGGGCGCAGGGATGCACCCGCTTACGGCGTGGCTCGGAATTCCGGGCACACGCGCTCACGCGGTAGCACGGGACTCCGGCGCCGTATCCGCCTGCGCCGTGGCACGGAACTTCGGGTGCGCCCGCTCACGCCGCAGCGCGGGACTCCGGGCGCATCCGCTCACGCCGCGGCACGGAACTCCGGGCGCAGTGGCCAGGCCGGATCCACCGTCTCGGGTGTCCCGCTCTTGGCGAACCAGGCCTGAAGGCCCCGCGCCTGGGCCGCGTGCCACACCGCCTGGAGGGTGTGCAGCTCCGCCGGGGTCAGCCGCTCCAGACGGGTGGCGAACCGCCGCCCCACCGCCCGGACCAGCTCCAGCGAGGCCGCCGCGTCGGCCGCCGCGTCATGGGCCCCGTCCAGGACCACTCCGTACAGCTCGCAGAGATCCGTGAGCGTACGACGGCCCTTGCGGTAGCGGTCCAGGTGCTTGTCCAGCACCCGCGGATCCAGCACGCACAGCGAGGCGTTCTCCAGATAGCCGCCGAGCGACGATGCCCGGTGCCGTCGCAGCTCGCGGTCCAGCAGCGTCAGATCGAACGGCGCGTTCATCACGACCAGCGGCCGGCCCGCCGCGCTCTGCTCGGCCAGCGCCCTGGCTATCTCCTCCACCACCGGCGCGGGCCACCGCCCGTTGCGCTGGAGATGGTCGTCGGTCAGACCGTGGATCTCCGTCGCCCCCACGGGCACCGGAATCCCCGGATTCACGAGCCAGCGGGTGACGTGCGTCCGCCCGCCGGAACTGTCCTGGACGACGAGCGCGGCCGAAACGATCCGGTCCTGCTCGACGTCCACTCCCGTCGTCTCGGTGTCGAAAGCGGCCAACGGCCCCTCATACCAATGAGTCATCCCCGAACTCCTCGCGCCCGAGCGGCAGATGGTGTGATTCCTCTGCCCGGTTCGGTGATACCCGCACCCTTTGCCTGATACGCCGTTTGAGGGCGGTCCTGTGCGGTGACAACACAGGTGACGGGGACGGAAGTTGAATTACCGCCACGTCCCACACCCATCGGCACAGCCCGGAAGGCATACGGAGCCATGGCGCTCGCGCAGCCCGAACCGAGTGGGCTGCTGCCCCAGCGGACCGCACCGCTGCGCGGCGCACTCGCCACCACCGCCTGCATGGAGACCCTCCAGGTGGGTTACCTGCACGCGGTCGCGGCCGCGGCGGGGTGCTCCCTGTCGCAGCCCTTCCCCGACAACGGCATCGACTGGCACGTCAGCCACGGAGCCCCCGGCCACGTCGTCGACGACGAGGTGACCATCAAGGTCCAGCTGAAGTGCACCTACCAGATACCGCCCCGGCCGCCCGGCCCGACCTTCGCCTTCACGCTCGACAACGCCCACCTCGTGAAGCTCGCCCGGACCCCCGTGTCCGTGCACAAGATCCTCGTCGTGATGCTCGTGCCCCGGAGCCAGGACGACTGGCTGCGCGCCGGACACGACCGCCTCGACCTGCGGCACTGCTGCTACTGGACCAACCTGGCCGGCCACGCCGTGACCGGCCGGCACCGGACGACCGTGCGGATCCCGACCTCGCGCATCTTCGACGACCGAGCCCTCTGCGAGATCATGACCCGCGTCGGGGCGGGAGGGAGACCCTGATGCACCGGCCGATGGACGAGCCCGTCCACGAAGTGTTCCCGTCAGCCGTCCGACCCCACCCCGCCGAACCGGCGGGCCCCTGGCCCACGGCCTCGCCCGCCCATGGCCTCCCCGACCCCGCACGCGTCGACCCCGCGGTCCTCGGCGTCCTGCTCGCCCGCCACGGCTGGCAGCGCCGTGGTGGAGGGTCCAGCGGCTGTACCGCCCGGCCCCTCCACCAGCCTGCTCGTACCCGACACCACCGCGTTCCCCGACAGCGAGGACCTGCTGGCGGAGGCCCTGACCGCCCTCGCCCGCAGCGCCGCTCCCTCCGCCCGCGAGGTCCTGATCGCCCTCGCCGTCCCCAGCGACGAGATCCGCTGGTGGCGCGAGGTGCCCGAACCCGGGACCGGAACCGCCGGGGCGGCCGGCTGGACCGGGGCGGAGCAGCTGCACGGCGCCGCCCGCCAGATCCTGCTGGCCGGCGCACTCGCCGTGCGCGGCCGGGCCGGCTACCACGGCGCCCGCCACCGTCGCCGCGCCATGGCGACGCTCGGCTCGCTCCTCATCGGCCCCGCACCCGGTGGCCGCGAGCTCACGGCGTTCCTCCCCGTCGAGGCGGGCCGCCCCCTCGCCGTCCGGCTCCACCACGCCCTGCATGCCGCCCGGGAGGCCGTCGACTACCAACGGGCCACCGGCGGCATGGAGGCCTTCGACTCCGCGGTCGAGGCGGGCGTCAGCCGGGAACTGACCGAGGCGGTGATCGCGCTCGTCCGGGGCTCGGAGGGGGCCGGCATCGCGCTGGACTGGGCGCCCGCCGCCGGGGCCCCCGACGGCTGCCCGGCACGCCCCGAACCGGTCGAGTTCTCCCCGGGCGACCTGCCGGCCCTGCGCCGGGCCGGTGCCCGCTATCTCCGGGACGAGCCCGCGGTGACCGTACGGATCACCGGCGCCGTCGTGCGCCTGCGCCGCTCGGGGCCGCGCGGAGCCGGGATCGTACGGCTGCGGGTCCTGGCGGGCGCCGAGGTGCCGCACGTGCGACTGGAGCTCGACGAGGAGGCGTACCGGATCGCGGGGCAGGCCCATCTGGTGGGGCTTCCCGTGCGGGTCGAGGGCAGGCTGGAGAGCCGGGGCGGCTTCCGGCGTCTGACCCGGGCCTCGCAGGTGGTTCCGGTGCAGGTCGACGAGGAGGAGCGGGACCGGCTGATGAAGTCGCTCCAGGAGAACGTCGACTCCTTCGAGGAGGCATGCACGGGGGAGTAGCGGGGCGCAGGCGGCCCATTTCGCTAAGGGGGCCGTCGGCTCGGTACGATTCTCCTTGCGTCCGCCATGGGAATGCGGGTGCGCCCCCTCAGTCAGGAGAGACCGGTGTCAGACGTCCGTGTGACCATCCAACGCGATTCCGAGCGGGAAGAGCGCGTGGTGACGACGGGCACTACGGCAGCCGAGCTCTTCCCCGGCGAGCGCACCGTCGTCGCCGCCCGCATCGGCGGTGAACTGAAGGACCTCGCGTACGAGCTCAAGGACGGCGAGAGTGTCGAGCCCGTCCTGATCTCCTCCGAGGACGGCCTCAACATCCTGCGGCACTCCACCGCACACGTGATGGCACAGGCCGTGCAGGAGCTGCACCCCGAGGCCAAGCTCGGCATCGGCCCGCCGGTCAAGGACGGCTTCTACTACGACTTCGACGTCGAGAAGCCGTTCACGCCCGAGGACCTCAAGGCCATCGAGAAGAAGATGCAGGAGATCCAGAAGCGGGGCCAGAGGTTCTCCCGCCGGGTCGTGACGGACGAGGCGGCCCGCGAGGAGCTCGCCGACGAGCCGTACAAGCTGGAGCTCATCGGCATCAAGGGCTCCGCCTCCTCGGACGACGGCGCGGACGTCGAGGTGGGCGGCGGCGAGCTGACCATCTACGACAACCTCGACCCGAAGACCAGCGAGCTGTGCTGGCGCGACCTCTGCCGGGGCCCGCACCTGCCGACCACCCGGTTCATCCCGGCGTTCAAGCTCATGCGGAACGCGGCGGCGTACTGGCGGGGCAGCGAGAAGAACCCGATGCTCCAGCGCATCTACGGGACCGCCTGGCCGACCAAGGACGAGCTGAAGGCGCACCTGGAGTTCCTGGAGGAGGCCGCCCGGCGCGACCACCGGCGACTCGGCAACGAGCTGGACCTCTTCTCCTTCCCCGACGAGATCGGTCCCGGCCTCGCCGTCTTCCACCCCAAGGGCGGCGTCATCCGCCGGGCCATGGAGGACTACTCGCGGCGCCGCCACGAGGAGGAGGGCTACGAGTTCGTCTACTCGCCGCACGCCACCAAGGGCAAGCTCTTCGAGAAGTCCGGCCACCTGGACTGGTACGCCGACGGCATGTACCCGCCCATGCAGCTCGACGACGGGGTGGACTACTACCTCAAGCCGATGAACTGCCCCATGCACAACCTGATCTTCGACGCGCGCGGTCGTTCGTACCGTGAACTGCCCCTGCGCCTCTTCGAGTTCGGCACGGTGTACCGGTACGAGAAGTCGGGCGTCGTACACGGTCTGACCCGCTCCCGCGGCTTCACGCAGGACGACGCGCACATCTACTGCACCAAGGAGCAGATGGCGGAGGAGCTGGACCGGACGCTCACCTTCGTCCTGAACCTGCTCCGCGACTACGGTCTGACCGACTTCTACCTGGAGCTGTCCACCAAGGACCCGGAGAAGTACGTCGGCTCGGACGAGACCTGGGAAGAGGCCACCGAGACGCTGCGCCAGGTCGCCGAGAAGCAGGGTCTGCCCCTGGTCCCGGACCCGGGCGGTGCCGCGTTCTACGGCCCGAAGATCTCGGTGCAGGCGCGGGACGCCATCGGCCGGACCTGGCAGATGTCGACCGTGCAGCTCGACTTCAACCTGCCGGAGCGCTTCGACCTGGAGTACACGGGCCCCGACGGCACCAAGCAGCGCCCGGTCATGATCCACCGCGCCCTGTTCGGCTCCATCGAGCGCTTCTTCGCGGTGCTCCTCGAGCACTACGCGGGCGCGTTCCCGGTGTGGCTGGCGCCCGTCCAGGCGGTCGGCATCCCGATCGGCGACGCGCACATCCCCTACCTCCAGGAGTTCGCGGCGGAGGCACGGAAGAAGGGGCTGCGCATCGACGTGGACGCTTCCTCGGACCGGATGCAGAAGAAGATCAGGAACCACCAGAAGGCCAAGGTGCCGTTCATGATCATCGTCGGTGACGACGACATGAACGCGGGCACGGTGTCGTTCCGGTACCGCGACGGCTCGCAGGAGAACGGCATCGCCCGTGACGAAGCGATCGCCAAGCTCGTTGGCGTGGTGGAGCGTCGCGAACAGGTGTGATGCGTTCCCCGCGTGAGCGGGGGTGACCCGCGCGAGCACCGCAAGCTTGGCAACGCGCTTGATTGCTCCCCGCACACGCGGGGCCCGGCCCCCGGTGAGCTACCCGCTCACCGGGGGCCCTTTCTCGTCCTCCCGCCGGAACACCTGGATCAGCCACGACGAGAACGAGCCCGTCACCGCCCCCAGCAGCGCCAGCCCGCAGGCCATCAGGAACGCCGCGACCACCCGGCCCCACGGCGTCACCGGTACGGCATCCCCGTACCCCACCGTCGTGAGCGTCGCGCACGCCCACCAGACCGAGTCGCCGAAGGTCCGGATCGACGCGTCCGGCGCGTCGTGCTCCTGGTGGTAGACCGCGAGAGCCGCCGAGAAGCCGAGCAGCAGGGCCGCCAGGCCGGCGTACGACATGACCCGTGCGTACAGGCTCAGCCGCGGTTCGTCGTGACGCTTCTGGATGGCCGTGTAGACCTTGATCAGGCGCAGCGGGCGCAGCAGCGGAAGCAGGAGCACGAGCGTGTCGAGCCAGCGGACCCGGACGAAGCGGTGGCCCAGGCCGCTGAGACGGAGCCGTACGGCGTAGTCGATGACGAAGAGGAGCCAGGTGGCGGCGACCAGGGCGAGGGCGAGGTCGTGCCACGGTTCGGCGTCGTGCGGTGCGAGGACGCGGGTCGCGTAGCCGAGGAGGAAGATCAGCGAGGCGGCGAAGAGGGGTAGCTCGGTGCGCTGCTCCCAGAGGGTCAGAGCGGGTGAGGGCCGGGCCGGGCTGCGGTCGCGCATCGGGCCAGCATCGCGCCGGGCGGACGGGATCGGCCCCGGCGACACGCTTCGCGTGGGGTACGCAATATGCTGATCGGCATGACGAGTGAGCCGGAGCAGCAGATCGGAGTGGGGACGCCCGATGCGTTCCAGCGCCTGTGGACGCCCCACCGGATGGCGTACATCCAGGGCGAGAACAAGCCGACCGGCCCGGAGGCCGGCGACGGCTGTCCGTTCTGTGAGATCCCCTCGAAGTCGGACGAGGACGGGCTCGTCGTCGCGCGCGGCGAGAAGGTCTACGCGGTGCTCAACCTGTATCCGTACAACGGCGGGCATCTGATGGTGGTGCCGTACCGCCATGTCGCGGACTACACCGAGCTGGACGGTCCGGAGACGGTGGAGCTCGCCGATTTCACCAAGCGTGCGATGACCGCGCTGCGCGGGGCGTCGGGGGCGCACGGGTTCAACATCGGGATGAACCAGGGTGCTGTGGCGGGTGCGGGGATCGCCGCGCATCTGCACCAGCATCTGGTGCCGCGATGGGGTGGCGACACCAACTTCATGCCGGTGGTGGGTCACACCAAGGTGCTGCCGCAGCTGCTGGCGGACACCCGCGCGATGCTGGCCGACGCCTGGCCGCGCGAGGTCTGACTCCGGCTTCTTTTCTCCGCACCGCGAGGGGCGCCCCCGGAAGACCCGGAGGCGCCCCTCGCGTCTGTCGTCAGGCGTCGTAGAGGTCGGCCTTGCGCGGGGTGGGGTCCTGGACCAGTCCGCTCAGTATCGACGAGCGGTTGTCGAAGCGGTCCGTGTCGACGCCGTTCTCCTCCAGGACCTTCATGGCGGCGCTGTGGACGACGCGCAGGACGGGTGTGGCGGCCCGCATCGCGTCGTCGGCCATGAAGCGGTGGCGCCACGGCTTCTCGGCCCAGGCGTGCCGCAGTCCGAAGGGTTCGGGCAGGGCGATCTTGCCGCCCAGGTAGTCGAGGAGCGGCGGGTACCAGGTGAAGGGGGCGCGCAGGGCGAGGCGGACGACCTCCTTCGACTCGACCAGGGCCAGTGTGATGTCGCGCGTCTCCCAGAACCTGACGGTCTTGTTGACCGTCTTCTTCTTGGCGGCGGGCTTGCTGGTGAACAGGGAGTGGACGGGGCCGAGGGCGTGTCCGGTGACCTCGATGCGCAGGGTCTCGAAGAGCACCGTGACGGTGATCATCATGGTGATGACCAGCTGGCCGTCCCAGAGGGTGAACTGGACGCCCAGGTAGTGGCGGTCGCCGCCGCCGAACTGCTGGTGATTGCAGATCCGCTGTATCTCGTGGGGCTTGACCTGGAAGGTGGCGACGTCCTCGCCCTCGGGGCGGGACACCTCGTCGGTGTTCTCCCCGACGGGCGACACGATCCAGTGGGTGACGGACGGGGTGGGGAATCCGCCGGTGTTCAGGGGGCCGCGCTCCAGCATCTTGAGCTGGTCATGGATGACCCTGATCAGGTCCCAGCTGCGGAACTGGTGGAACTCCTTGGCGGGGTCCTTGGCGACGAGGTCTTCGGCGAGCTGCCAGCTGCCCCAGCGGGTGCCCATGCCGAGGATGCCCTTGGGGCCGGCGTAGAAGACGGAGTTGGACTGCTGTTCGGCGGAGAGCTTCTCCAGGCCCTGGCGGAGTGCCTCGCGGGCGGTCTCGTTGGGGTTCTTCGGCACGGCTTCCGGGATCTTCGCGATGACGCCGCCGCCGGAGAGGAGCCCTTCCCAGCGGGCGCGCATGTCCTGGGCCGACTTCTCGGCGATCCGTTTGGCGATCAGCCAGCCGATGACGGGCGCCACGATCATCGCGCGGAGGTACAGCGCCAGGAGCCCGTCGAGGGGCATGGCGACCAGGAGGAACAGGGCGCCGATGCCGACGATGGGCAGCAGCGCGTTGCCGAGGGCGGCGAGGCCCTTGTCCTTGGTGTTGGCGAGGCCGTCGCGCAGCCGGAACGCGATGACCCACAGCAGCATCCCGGGCAGGAAGACGAAGCCGAACAGGGCGGTCACCGCGGTGAGTTTGGTGTCGCGTGCCTTGCGCAGGCGGGTCGCGGAGAGGCAGTGCTCGACGACGGTCTGGGGGTCGCTGCCGAAGGACTGGATGAGGGCCTTCCGGGCGCCGCCCAGCATGCGTTCCTGGACGGCGCGGGAGAAGGCCTCGCCGAGGTTGGGTTTGAAGTAGTCGGACTTGAAGAGCTTGGAACGCCCCGCCTTGACTTCCGACTTGTGCCATTCGCTGTTGGCTTTGAGGATCTCCTCCACCGGGCTGTCCCGGTACGCGGCAGAGGCGAGGGCGTTGGTCGCCACCGCCGCTCCAGCCGCCCCCTGGAGCGGAATCTGCGCTCCGGGAGAGAAATCGAATCCGTTGCTGGCCACTGTCGCCCCCACTCGCCGCCGAGGAACCGCTCCTGCGGCTGTTTCCCAACTGCCGGGCCCGGCACACTTTCTGACCTGGCAGCACAGCGTATCGTCCGGATCGCCGCCCCGTCCGGCCCTGTGGACAACGCTGTGGACGACGGTGGGCAGCCCGGGGCTCTATGTCCCTTTAGCGCCGTTTTCCTGCTGTCCGTGGAGGCGGTCGGCGAGCTGCGGGGGCATCGCCTCGTGGCGGGCGTACGAGCGGTCGAACCGGCCGGTTCCGTGGGACAGGGAGCGCAGGTCGACCGCGTAGCGTCCGATCTCCAGCTCGGGGACCTCGGCCCGTACGAGGGTGCGTCCGCTGCCGGACTGCTCGGTGCCGGTCACGCGGCCGCGGCGGCCGGAGAGGTCGCTCATCACCGGGCCGACGTAGTCGTCGGGGATCAGGACGCGGACCTCGGCGACGGGTTCCAGGAGCCGGATGCGGGCGTCGCCCGCCGCCTCGCGCAGGGCCAGGGCGCCCGCGGTCTGGAAGGCGGCGTCGGAGGAGTCCACGGAGTGCGACTTGCCGTCCCGCAGCGTGACGCGGACGTCGACCAGGGGGTGTCCGGTGGTCAGGCCGCGGGCGGCCTGGGCGCGGACGCCCTTCTCGACGGAGGAGACGAACTGGCGGGGTACTGATCCGCCGGCCACCTTGTCGACGAATTCGATGCCCGAGCCCGGCGGCAGCGGCTCGACGTCGATCTCGCAGATGGCGTACTGGCCGTGGCCGCCGGACTGTTTGACGTGGCGGCCGCGTCCGGTGGACGGCCCGGCGAACGTCTCACGCAGCGCGACGCGGTGGGGGACGGCGTCGACCTGGACGCCGTAGCGGCTGCGCAGCCGGTCCAGCGCCACGTCCAGATGGGCTTCCCCGAGGCACCACAGGACGACCTGGTGCGTGTCCTGGTTCTGTTCCAGGCGCATGGTCGGATCCTCGGCGACGAGGCGTGCCAGGCCCTGGGAGAGCTTGTCCTCGTCGGCCTTGCTGTGTGCCTCGATGGCGAGCGGCAGCAGGGGATCGGGCATCGTCCACGGCTGCATCAGCAGGGGATGGCCGGGGGCGGAGAGCGTATCGCCGGTCTCCGCGGTGTCCAGCCGGGCGACGCAGACGAGATCGCCGGCGACGCACGCGGTGACGGGCCGCTGCTGCTTGCCGAAGGGGGAGGACAGCGCCCCGACGCGGATCTCGGTCTCGTGGAGGGGCCGGGCGTCGTGACCGGGGTCGTCCAGTCCATGGCCGGAAACGTGCACCGTGTCGTCGGGGCGCAGGGTGCCGGAGAAGACGCGTACGAGCGAGAGCCGGCCGATGTACGGGTCGGAGTCCGTCTTGACGACCTCGGCGGCCAGAGGGCCCTGCGGATCGCAGTCCAGGGCGGGGAGCGAGGCGCCGTGCAGGGTGGTGACGGCGGGCAGTGGGCGCTCGAGCGGCGTGGGGAAACCGCCGGTGATCAGGTCGAGGAGTTCGACGGTGCCGATCCCCTGGCGGGCCCCCTCGGCGGCGGGGGCGGCGGTGAGGACGGGATGGAAGGTGCCGCGTGCGACAGCGCGTTCGAGGTCGTCGACGAGTGTCTTGATGTCGATGCCGGCGCCGCCGAGGTAGCGGTCCATCAGGGTCTCGTCCTCGCTCTCGGCGATGATGCCTTCGATCAGCCGGTTGCGGGCATCCGTCAGGGGCGCCTGCTGGGAGTCGGCCGGCGGCTGCTCCCGCCGTTCGCCGCCGGAGTAGTCGAAGATCTTCTGCGAGAGCAGTCCCGTGAGCCCGGTCAGCGGCGCGTGTCCGTCCGCGGCCTCGGGTCCCTGCACCGGCAGGTAGAGCGGAAGCACGGCGTCTGGGTCGTCGCCGCCGAAGATCTCGCCGCAGATCCGGGTCATCGCGTCGAAGGAGGTGCGGGCGGTGTCCAGGTGGGTGACGACGATGGCACGCGGCATGCCGACCGCCGCGCACTCCTCCCACACGGCGCGGGTGGTGGCGGCGACGGCGTCGGCCTCCTGGGCGGCCGAGACGACGAAGAGGGCCGCGTCCGCCGCGCGCAGACCGGCCCTGAGCTCCCCGACGAAGTCGGCGTATCCGGGAGTGTCCAGCAGGTTGATCCTGACTCCGTCCCAGTCGACGGGGACGAGGGTGAGGGAGATCGAGCGTTGCCTGCGCTGTTCGATCCCGTCGTGGTCGGAGACCGTGGTGCCGTCCTCGACCCGGCCGGCCCGGTTGACCGCGCCCGCGGTCTGTGCCAGGGCCTCGACGAGAGTGGTCTTGCCTGATCCACTGTGGCCGACCAGTACCACGTTCCTGATGGCGGAGGGGTGGCCGGCCGTGGCTGCCCTTCCGGCGGCTCCGATGTGCGTGTGTGCCTTGTCGCCCATGACGCGTGCCTCCCGGGTGGTGGCGCCGGGCGGGGGGACCGCCGGCGCGGGATGGGGAGTGGCTGCGCGGGCACGAAGGAGAGCCGCCGCGGCGGCTACGACGACGCCCGCGGTAGTTCCGAGCTTGGCACTGTGTCCGGGTTGCGTCCATACGCCGTGCACCGCCGCACGGAACCGGGCCTCACGTCCCCGGCCGGTCGACGGCGTCTCCCAGGGTGCCCGGACAGTGGATCCCCGCGGTCGTGACTACGATGGGCCAGCCGGTGGCCGATGGGGCCATGCGGCCCACCGACCCTCGGGAAGGCCATGCTGAACAAGTACGCGCGTGCATTTTTTACGCGTGTCCTCACGCCGTTCGCCGCACTGCTGCTGCGTCTGGGCGTGAGCCCTGACGCGGTCACTCTGATCGGCACGGCCGGGGTGATGGCAGGTGCGCTGGTCTTCTTCCCGATGGGGGAGTTCTTCTGGGGCACGATCGTCATCACGATCTTCGTCTTCTCCGACCTCGTCGACGGCAACATGGCGCGGCAGGCGGGCATCTCCAGCCGCTGGGGCGCGTTCCTCGACTCGACGCTCGACCGGGTCGCCGACGGGGCGATCTTCGCCGGTTTCGCGCTCTGGTACGCGGGCAGCGGCGACGACAACGTCCTGTGCGCGGTCGCGATCTTCTGCCTGGCGAGCGGCCAGGTGGTCTCGTACACCAAGGCGCGCGGCGAGTCGATCGGGCTGCCGGTCGCGGTCAACGGACTCGTGGAGCGTGCCGAGCGCCTGGTGATCTCGCTGGTCGCCGCCGGTCTGGCCGGTCTGCACGCGTTCGGTGTGCCGGGGATCGACATCCTGCTCCCGATCGCCCTGTGGATCGTCGCCGTCGGCAGCCTGGTGACGCTGGTGCAGCGGGTCGTGACCGTGCGCCGTGAGTCGGCCGAGGCCGACGCGGCCGCCGCGGTATCGGCTGCCGGGGACCGGGGGAGCGAGGCGGCGCAGTGAGCGGCGCGGCCGGGGACACCAAGCCCGGTGCCGGCGAGCGGCTGAGCGACGGCCTCTACGGACTGGGCTGGGCCGCGGTCAAGAAGCTGCCCGAACCCGTCGCGAAGGCGCTCTTCCGCACCATCGCCGACCAGGTCTGGAAGCGGCGCGGCAAGAGCGTGCTGCGGCTGGAGTCGAACCTGGCGCGGGTCGTGCCGGACGCGAGCCCGGCCCGGCTCGCGGCACTCTCCAAGGCCGGCATGCGCTCGTACATGCGCTACTGGATGGAGTCGTTCCGGCTGCCCACCTGGACGCCCGAGCGGATCAAGGCGTCCATCGACGTGACGGACGCGCACCGGCTGACCGAAGGGCTCGACGCGGGGCGCGGGGTCGTCCTCGCCCTGCCGCACCTGGGGAACTGGGACCTGGCGGGCGCGTGGGTCACCACGGACCTGAAGGTTCCGTTCACCACGGTCGCCGAGCGGCTCAAGCCCGAGTCGCTGTACGACCGGTTCGTGGCGTACCGCGAGGGCCTGGGCATGGAGGTGCTCGCGCACAACGGCGGGACCGCGTTCGGGACGCTGGCGCGCCGGCTGCGCGAGGGCGGCCTGGTCTGCCTGGTCGCCGACCGCGACCTGTCGGCCTCGGGCGTCGAGGTGTCGTTCTTCGGTGACACGGCCCGGATGCCCGCGGGCCCGGCGCTGCTGGCCCAGCAGACCGGTGCGCTCCTGCTGCCGGTCACGCTCTCGTACGACGACACGCCGGTGATGAAGGCGCGGATCCATCCGCCTGTCGAGGTACCCGGCTCAGGTGACCGCACGGAGAGGACGTCTGTGATGACACAGGCCCTGGCCGACGCGTTCGCCCTGGGCATCGCCGAGCACCCGGAGGACTGGCACATGCTGCAACGGCTCTGGCTCTCCGACCTCGAACCCCGCGGAGACGAGCAGTGAAGATCGGCATCGTCTGCCCGTACTCCTGGGACGTTCCGGGCGGCGTGCAGTTCCACATCCGTGATCTGGCCGAGCATCTGATCCGGCTCGGACACCAGGTCTCCGTGCTGGCCCCGGCCGACGACGAGACGCCGCTGCCGCCCTACGTGGTGTCCGCGGGCCGGGCCGTGCCCGTCCCGTACAACGGCTCCGTCGCCCGGCTGAACTTCGGTTTCCTGTCCGCTGCCCGGGTGCGGCGGTGGCTGCACGACGGCACGTTCGACGTGATCCACATCCATGAGCCGACCTCACCGTCGCTGGGGCTGCTGACCTGCTGGGCGGCGCAGGGGCCGATCGTCGCCACGTTCCACACGTCCAATCCGCGCTCGCGGGCGATGATCGCCGCCTATCCGATCCTCCAGCCGGCGCTGGAGAAGATCAGCGCCCGCATCGCGGTCAGCGAGTACGCGCGCCGGACCCTGGTCGAGCACCTGGGCGGCGACGCGGTCGTCATCCCCAACGGGGTGGACGTCGGCTTCTTCGCGGCGGCCGAGCCCAGGCCCGAGTGGCAGCGCGGCACGATCGGCTTCATCGGGCGCATCGACGAGCCCCGTAAGGGCCTGCCCGTCCTGATGCGCGCCCTGCCCGCGATCCTCGCGGCACGCCCGGACACCCGGCTGCTCGTGGCGGGCCGGGGCGACGAGGAGGAGGCCGTGGCCTCGCTCCCCGAGGAGATGCGCGCACGCGTCGAGTTCCTCGGCATGGTGAGCGACGAGGACAAGGCGCGGCTGCTGCGCAGCGTCGACGTGTACGTCGCGCCCAACACGGGCGGCGAGAGCTTCGGCATCATCCTCGTCGAGGCCATGTCGGCGGGCGCGCCGGTCCTGGCCAGCGACCTGGACGCGTTCGCCCAGGTCCTGGACCTGGGCGCGGCGGGCGAGCTGTTCGCCAACGAGGACGCGGACGCCCTGGCCGCTTCGGCGATCCGGCTGCTGGGGGACCCGGAACGGCGTGCCGAGCTGCGCGAGCGCGGCAGCGCGCACGTGCGGCGCTTCGACTGGTCGACGGTCGGGGCCGACATCCTCGCGGTGTACGAGACGGTGGCGGACGGTGCCGCGTCGGTGGCGACGGACGAACGCACGGGGCTGCGGGCCCGGTTCGGGCTGGCCCGGGACTGATCCCGGGCCGGCGGGCGGGGACCGCGGGCCCCGGACGGCCCCCGCTCACCGGTAGCGTTGCCGCCCGTGACCGAAACCCTCATCTGGACCGCCGTCGTGCTCATCGCGATCGGCCTGTACCTCAGCTGGACCGCGGGCCGTCTCGACCGGCTGCACACCCGGATCGACGCGGCCCGGGCCGCCCTCGACGCCCAGCTCCTGCGCCGCGCCTCGGTCACCCAGGAACTCGCCACGTCCGGTGTCCTCGACCCGGCGGCCTCCATCGTGCTGTACGAGGCGGCGCACGCCGCCCGGCAGTCGGAGGAGGAGCACCGCGAGGTGGCCGAGAGCGAGCTCAGCACCGCCCTGCGCGCGGTCTTCGGCGAGCGGGCACAGGTCGACGCCGTGAAGGAGATCCCGGGCGGCGAGGAGGCCGCCTCCGAGCTGGCCGCGGCCGTGCGCCGGGTCCCGATGGCGCGCCGGTTCCACAACGACGCCGTACGGGCGGCGCGGGCGCTGCGCCGCCACCGCACCGTGCGCTGGTTCCGGCTGGCCGGGCACGCCCCGTTCCCCCTGGCCTTCGAGATGGACGACGAGCCGCCGGTCGCCCTCGCGGACCGCCCGGTGAGCTGACGGCGGGCTGACGGCGGCGGGCGCGGCACGACTCGGCATGCCCGCGCCCGCCGCCACGCCGGGCCGAAGCGATGCGCCCGCCGCCACGCCGGTCCGAACCGATGCGCCCGCCGCCACGCCGGTCCGAACCGGTCCAGCAGGCCAAAGCCCGATTTCCCGTGCCCAAAGCCCGATTCCGCGTGCCCAAAAACGATCCACCGGGCCAAAACGATCCACCGGCCTCCCATTGGCCCTTGCTGTGGACTGGTGCCGGAGCGTTTGCTCAGCAATGCATCAGCCGTGCATCAGCCGTGCACCTTCAGCAGCCCTTTCTCCCAGTGAGGTCGATCCGTGTCCACGAATCCCGCCACCCCGCAGTCCGCCGACGCCCCCGCCACCGGCACCGCCCGCGTCAAGCGCGGCATGGCCGAGCAGCTCAAGGGCGGCGTGATCATGGACGTCGTCAACGCCGAGCAGGCGAAGATCGCCGAGGACGCGGGCGCCGTGGCCGTCATGGCCCTGGAGCGGGTTCCGGCCGACATCCGCAAGGACGGCGGCGTGGCCCGGATGTCGGACCCGACCATGATCGAGGAGATCATCGAGTCCGTCTCCATCCCGGTGATGGCCAAGTCCCGCATCGGTCACTTCGTCGAGGCCCAGGTGCTCCAGTCCCTCGGCGTCGACTACATCGACGAGTCCGAGGTCCTCACCCCGGCCGACGAGGTCAACCACAGCGACAAGTTCGCGTTCACCACCCCGTTCGTGTGCGGTGCCACCAACCTGGGCGAGGCCCTGCGCCGCATCGCCGAGGGCGCGGCCATGATCCGCTCGAAGGGCGAGGCCGGCACCGGCAACGTCGTCGAGGCCGTCCGCCACCTGCGCCAGATCAAGAACGAGATCGCCCGCCTGCGCGGCTACGACAACAACGAGCTGTACGCCGCCGCCAAGGACCTCCGTGCCCCGTACGAGCTGGTCAAGGAGGTCGCCGAGCTCGGCAAGCTGCCCGTCGTCCTCTTCTCCGCGGGCGGCGTCGCCACCCCGGCCGACGCCGCGCTGATGCGCCAGCTCGGCGCCGAG
This sequence comes from Streptomyces sp. OR43, assembly GCF_008042275.1. Lineage (GTDB taxonomy): Bacteria > Actinomycetota > Actinomycetes > Streptomycetales > Streptomycetaceae > Streptomyces. The sequence continues at coordinate 642,148 of NZ_RDBK01000008.1, forward strand.
GGTGTCTTCGTCGGCTCCGGCATCTTCAAGTCCGGCGACCCGGCGAAGCGCGCCGCCGCCATCGTGAAGGCCACCACCTTCTACGACGACCCGAAGATCATCGCGGACGCCTCCCGCAACCTGGGCGAGGCCATGGTCGGCATCAACTGCGACACGCTGCCCGAGGCCGAGCGCTACGCCAACCGCGGCTGGTAGTCACTGATGAGCGACACCCCTGTGATCGGAGTCCTGGCCCTCCAGGGCGACGTACGGGAACACCTGATCGCCCTGGCCTCGGCGGACGCCCTGGCCAGGCCGGTCCGGCGTCCCGAGGAACTCGCCGAGGTCGACGGGCTCGTCATTCCGGGCGGCGAGTCCACCACGATGTCCAAACTGGCCGCCCTGTTCGGCATGCTGGAACCGCTCCGCGAGCGGGTACGGGCCGGGATGCCGGTCTACGGCACCTGTGCCGGGATGATCCTGCTCGCCGACAAGATCCTCGACCCGCGCTCGGGCCAGGAGACCCTCGGTGGCATCGACATGATCGTGCGGCGTAACGCTTTCGGGCGGCAGAACGAGTCGTTCGAGGCGGCCGTGGAGGTCGCCGGGATCGAGGGCGGCCCGGTCGAGGGCGTCTTCATCCGGGCCCCGTGGGTCGAGTCCGTGGGCGCGCAGGCCAAGGTGGTGGCCGAGCACGGCGGGCACATCGTGGCGGTACGGCAGGGAAACGCCCTTGCCACGTCATTCCACCCGGAACTGACCGGCGACCACCGGGTCCACGCCTACTTCGTCGACATGGTGCGCGCGGTCACCTGACTCGACCCCGGTAGGATCTCTCGGGTTCGTACGGATTTTGGTGACGCGAAGGAGAAGGCAGATGTCCGGCCACTCTAAATGGGCTACGACGAAGCACAAGAAGGCCGTGATTGACGCCAAGCGCGGCAAGCTCTTCGCGAAGATGATCAAGAACATCGAGGTCGCGGCCCGCACCGGCGGTGCCGATGTGTCCGGCAACCCGACCCTCTTCGACGCCATCCAAAAGGCGAAGAAGAGCTCGGTCCCGAACAAGAACATCGATTCGGCGGTCAAGCGCGGCGCCGGTCTCGAGGCCGGCGGCGCCGACTACGAGACGATCATGTATGAGGGCTACGGCCCGAACGGTGTCGCCGTGCTCATCGAGTGCCTCACCGACAACCGCAACCGCGCCGCGTCCGACGTCCGCGTCGCCATGACCCGCAACGGCGGCTCGATGGCCGACCCGGGCTCGGTCTCCTACCTGTTCAACCGTAAGGGCGTCGTGATCGTCCCCAAGGGTGAACTCACCGAGGACGACGTCCTCGGCGCGGTGCTCGACGCCGGCGCCGAGGAGGTCAACGACCTCGGTGACACGTTCGAGGTCCTCAGCGAGGCCACCGACATGGTCGCGGTCCGCACCGCGCTCCAGGATGCGGGCATCGACTACGACTCGGCCGAGGCCAACTTCGTCCCGACCATGCAGGTCGAGCTGGAGGAGGAGGGCGCGCGCAAGATCTTCAAGCTGATCGACGCGCTCGAGGACAGCGATGACGTGCAGAACGTCTTCGCCAACTTCGACGTCTCCGACGAGGTCATGGAGAAGGTCGACGCCTGAACGGCTGCCGGGCGACCGGCACAGCATTCCGTGGACGGGCCGACGGGGACACACCCCGTCGGCCCGTCGCATTGTCAGTGCGAGCCGATAGCCTGCGGGAACAGTTGACCGATCGGCAGGGAGGGGGCGAAATCGTGCGGGTACTCGGCGTGGACCCCGGGCTCACCCGGTGCGGCGTCGGAGTCGTCGAGGGCGTCGCGGGCCGGCCCCTGACGATGATCGGGGTGGGCGTCGTGCGCACCGCGGCCGACGCGGAGCTCGGCCACCGCCTGGTGGCCATCGAGCGCGGCATCGAGGAGTGGCTCGACGAGCACCGGCCCGAATACGTCGCCGTGGAGCGGGTGTTCGCCCAGCACAACGTCCGTACGGTGATGGGCACCGCCCAGGCCAGCGCGGTCGCCATGCTCTGCGCCTCCCGTCGCGGCATCCCGGTCGCCCTGCACACGCCCAGCGAGGTCAAGGCCGCCGTCACCGGCAGCGGGCGCGCGGACAAGGCGCAGGTCGGCGCCATGGTCACCCGACTCCTGCGCCTGGACGCCCCGCCGAAACCGGCGGACGCCGCCGACGCCCTCGCCCTCGCCATCTGCCACATCTGGCGCGCCCCCGCGCTCAACCGCCTCCAGCAGGCGCACGCGGCGGCCGCAGCGGCTGCCCGCACCCCGCGCGTCCCGCGCACCGCAGCAGCCCCCGTCCGGAAGGTCCCCCGATGATCGCCTTCGTCAGCGGCCCCGTCGCCGCGCTCAGTCCGACCACGGCCGTCATCGAGGTCGGCGGCATCGGCATGGCCGTCCAGTGCGCACCGAACACCCTCGCCGGCCTCCGCACCGGCAAGGAGGCCAAGCTCGCCACCTCCCTCGTCGTACGGGAGGACTCGCTGACGCTCTACGGCTTCGCCGACGACGACGAACGGCAGGTCTTCGAGCTCCTCCAGACCGCCAGCGGAGTCGGGCCCCGGCTCGCCCAGGCCATGCTCGCCACACACAGCCCGGACGCCCTGCGCATCGCCGTGGCCACCGGCGACGAGAAGGCGCTCACCGCCGTCTCCGGCATCGGCAAGAAGGGTGCCCAGAAGCTCCTGCTCGAACTGAAGGACAGACTCGGCGAGCCCGTCGGCGCCCACATCGGCCAGCAGGGCATCGGCACCGCGGTCACCTCCTCCTGGCGCGACCAGCTCCAGGCCGCCCTGATCGGGCTTGGCTACGCCACCCGCGAGGCGGACGAGGCGGTGTCCGCCGTGGCACCGCAGGCGGAGGCGGCCCTCGCGGACGGCGCCCAGCCGCCCGTGCCGCAGCTGCTGCGCGCCGCCCTGCAGACCCTCAACCGCGCGCGCTGAGCGGACCCGGGCACCACCCCTGACGCCCGGCCTGGCACCCCACGGCACGGCACCGAGACACCCGAGGCGGGACTGACGAGATGAACTGGGACGAGACCGGACCCGACACCGACGAGCTCCTCGACGAGCGGCTCGTCGACGCCGGAGCCGACGGCGAGGACACCGCGGTCGAGGCGGCGCTGCGCCCCAAGGACCTCGACGAGTTCGTCGGCCAGGAGAAGGTGCGCGAGCAGCTCGACCTGGTCCTCAAGGCGGCCCGCGCCCGCGGCGCCACCGCCGACCACGTGCTGCTCTCCGGCGCCCCCGGCCTGGGCAAGACCACCCTCTCCATGATCATCGCAGCCGAGATGAACGCGCCGATCCGGATCACCTCCGGCCCCGCCATCCAGCACGCGGGGGACCTGGCCGCGATTCTGTCCTCGCTCCAGGAGGGCGAGGTGCTCTTCCTCGACGAGATCCACCGCATGTCCCGGCCCGCCGAGGAGATGCTCTACATGGCCATGGAGGACTTCCGGGTCGACGTGATCGTCGGCAAGGGTCCCGGGGCCACCGCCATCCCGCTGGAGCTGCCGCCCTTCACCCTGGTCGGCGCGACCACCCGGGCCGGACTGCTGCCGCCCCCGCTGCGCGACCGCTTCGGTTTCACCGGGCACATGGAGTTCTACGCCCCCACCGAACTGGAACGGGTGATTCACCGCTCGGCGGGCCTTCTGGACGTCGCGATAGACGTCGAGGGCGCCGCCGAGATCGCCGGGCGCTCCCGTGGCACGCCCCGCATCGCCAACCGGCTGCTGCGCCGCGTCCGGGACTACGCCCAGGTCAAGGCGGACGGCAGGATCGACCGCGAGATCGCCGCCGCGGCCCTCAGGGTGTACGAGGTCGATGCCAGGGGCCTGGACCGGCTGGACCGCGCGGTGCTCGGCGCCCTGCTGAAACTCTTCGGCGGCGGCCCGGTGGGCCTGTCCACCCTCGCGGTAGCGGTGGGCGAGGAGCGCGAGACGGTCGAGGAGGTCGCGGAACCCTTCCTCGTACGGGAAGGACTGCTGGCCAGGACGCCGCGGGGGCGCGTCGCCACTCCGGCCGCCTGGGCTCATCTCGGGCTGGCTCCTCCGCAGCACGGCGGAAAGGGACAACAGGGCCTGTTCGGGGCGTGATGCATCACAGGTTGACCCACAGAGGAACCACGGTGCCATGCTGGGCGTTGTTCCATCGATGCGGACTCGCTTAGACTCCGCCGATGCCGCCCTTAAAGGTCGGTGTACCCACCCCCGTAGACCAGGCCGCCTTCCAGCGCGGTCGTGCGAAGGAAAATCGTCCCGTGAATCCCGTGACTCTCCTCCCCTTCATCGTGCTCATCGGGGCCATGTTCCTGATGACGCGGTCCGCCAAGAAGAAGCAGGCGGCGGCTGCGAACATGCGCAATGAAATGCAGCCCGGCACCGGCGTCCGGACGATCGGGGGCATGTACGCCACCGTCAAGGAGCTTCACGACGACACGGTCCTCCTTGAGGTCGCCCCCGGCGTCCACGCCATCTACGCCAAGAACGCCATCGGCGCCGTCCTCGACGACGCGGAGTACAACCGCATCGTCCACGGCGACACCGAGGAGCTCGACGTCGACGGCACGGTCGTGCCGGACGACGCCTCCTCGCTGACCGAGGCCGACGAGGCCGCCGACGAGGACGCGAAGACCGACCTGGTCAAGAAGACCGAGGCGGACGACGCGGAGCCGGCCGACGACAAGGCCGACAAGAAGTCCGATGGCAAGGCCGACGGCGAGGCCGACGCGAAGTAGCACACGACCCGGGGATGCCGTGAGCCCACAGGCATCCGGCCATCCCCGGACCGTGCGGTCTTCTGCGGGGGCGGGTCCCCACTAAACTTCGTGGCCGCTCGGGCGCGTACCCGGCGCGGGGCGGTTGGACAGGGAGAAACGAGAAGGTGGCAGCACCGAAGAAGGGCCGAGGACCGGCCGGCGGTCAGGGCAGGCCGGGGCGTTCCCTGGCTCTGATCCTGATCGCCATGGTCGCTCTCACCGGCGGGATGTTCCTGGCCGACCAGCCGACGCCGCGACTCGGCATCGACCTGGCCGGCGGTACGTCCATCACGCTGGAGGCGAAGGCCGAGCCCGGCCAGGAGTCGGCGATCAACAAGACCAACATGGACACGGCGGTCCAGATCATGGAACGCCGCGTCAACGGTCTTGGCGTCTCCGAGGCCGAGGTCCAGACCCAGGGCGATCGCAACATCATCGTCAACATCCCCAAGGGCACGAACTCCGCCCAGGCCCGTGAGCAGGTCGGTACGACCGCCAAGCTCTACTTCCGGCCCGTGCTGACCGTCGCCCAGGGAACGCCGACGCCCCAGCCGAGCGCCTCGTCCACGGACAAGGCCAGCCCGTCCGCGAAGCCGAGCGCCTCGGCGTCGGACAAGGCGAGCCCGTCCGCGAAGCCCAGCACCAGCGCCACCACGCAGGGCCGCGCGGTCACCGGCGCCCTGAAGGCGGACCCCACGCCTTCGCCGAAGACGAGCACCACGCCGAAGGCGAGCGCCACCCCGACCGCCTCCGCCGAGGAGCAGGCGGCCGCCGCCGATCTGCAGAAGAAGTTCGAGGCGCTGGACTGCTCCAGCAAGGCCTCCCGCTCCAAGGCGAGCCAGGGCACCAAGGCCACCGACACGGTCGTCGCCTGTGAGCAGGACGGCAGCGCCAAGTACGTCCTCGGCCCGGCCGAGGTCGACGGCACGGACGTGGACAGCGCCAAGGCCGCGATCAACCAGCAGACCGGTCAGTGGATCGTCCAGATGGAGTTCACCGACGGCGGCTCCAAGAAGTTCAACAAGACCACGGGCAAGCTCGCCCAGCAGCAGCAGCCGCAGAACCAGTTCGCCATCGCGCTCGACGGCGAAGTCGTCTCGGCGCCGTCCGTGAGCCAGGCGCTGAGCAAGAACGCCGAGATCTCCGGCAGCTTCACCCAGCAGTCCGCCGAGGAACTGGCCAACGTGCTCTCCTACGGTGCGCTGCCGCTCTCCTTCCAGGAGCAGAGCGTCACCACCGTCACGGCCGCCCTCGGTGGCGAGCAGCTCCGCGCGGGTCTCATCGCCGGTGCCATCGGTCTGGCCCTGGTGGTCATCTACCTGGTGGCCTACTACCGCGGACTGGCGTTCATCGCGCTGCTCAGCCTCCTGGTCTCCGGCATCCTGACCTACACGATCATGTCGCTCCTCGGCCCGGCCATCGGCTTCGCGCTGAACCTGCCCGCGGTCTGTGGCGCCATCGTCGCGATCGGTATCACCGCGGACTCGTTCATCGTGTACTTCGAACGCATCCGGGACGAGATCCGCGAGGGCCGCACACTGCGCCCGGCCGTCGAACGGGCCTGGCCGCGCGCCCGGCGCACCATCCTCGTCTCCGACTTCGTGTCGTTCCTCGCGGCGGCGGTCCTGTTCGTGGTCACCGTCGGCAAGGTCCAGGGCTTCGCGTTCACGCTGGGTCTCACCACCCTGCTGGACGTGGTCGTGGTCTTCCTCTTCACCAAGCCCGTCATGACGCTCATGGCCCGCACGAAGTTCTTCGCGAGTGGTCACCCGTGGTCCGGACTGGACCCGAAGCGGCTCGGCGCCAAGCCCCCGCTCCGCCGTTCGCGCCGTGTCAACGCCCCCACCGACCCGAAGGAGGCGTGAGATGTCGCGACTCGGCAATCTCGGCGCCCGTCTCTACCGCGGCGAGGTCGGCTACGACTTCATCGGCAAGCGCAAGATCTGGTACGGCATCTCGATCCTGATCACCATCACGGCCATCGTCGGCCTGGCGGTCAGCGGCCTGAACATGGGCATCGAGTTCAAGGGCGGCGCCGTCTTCACCACCCCGAAGACGAGCGTGTCCGTCGACAAGGCGGAGACACTGGCGTCCGACGCCTCGGGGCACCAGGCCATCGTCCAGAAGCTGGGCAACGGCGGTCTGCGTATTCAGATCACCGAGGTCGACACCGCGAAGTCCGACCAGATCAAGGGTGAACTCGCCAAGGGCCTGGACGTCTCCGAGGAGAAGATCGCGGCGGACCTGGTCGGCCCCAGCTGGGGTGAGCAGATCGCCAACAAGGCCTGGACCGGCCTCGGCGTCTTCATGGTCCTCGTCGTGATCTACCTGGCGATCGCCTTCGAATGGCGTATGGCCATCGCGGCCCTCGTCGCGCTGATCCACGACATCACCATCACGGTCGGTGTCTACGCGCTGGTCGGCTTCGAGGTCACCCCGGGCACGGTGATCGGTCTGCTGACGATCCTCGGTTACTCCCTCTACGACACGGTCGTCGTCTTCGACAGCCTCAAGGAGGGCACGAAGGGGATCACCAAGCAGACCCGGTGGACGTACAGCGAGATCGCCAACCGTTCCATCAACGGCACGCTGGTCCGTTCGATCAACACCACGGTCGTCGCCCTGCTGCCGGTCGCCGGCCTGCTGTTCATCGGTGGCGGTGTCCTCGGTGCCGGCATGCTGAACGACATCTCGCTGGCCCTCTTCGTCGGCCTCGCCGCCGGTGCGTACTCCTCGATCTTCATCGCCACTCCGCTCGTCGCCGACCTCAAGGAACGCGAACCGCAGATGAAGGCGCTGAAGAAGCGGATCCTCACCAAGCGCGCCGCGGCCGCGGCCAAGGGCGAGCTCAACGAGGCCGAGCAGGAGGACGAGCGGTCCGCCGAGGACGCCGCGCCCGCCGGTGCGGTCGTCGGACAGCGCCAGGAGCCCCCGAGGGGCCACGGCCGGACTCCGGGGAAGCGTCGATGACCAGCACCACCGAGAGCACCAGGGAACTGCTGCTCAGCCGGATCCGTGATGTGGCGGACTACCCGAAGCCGGGCGTGATGTTCAAGGACATCACCCCGCTGCTGGCGGACCCGGTCGCGTTCACGGCGCTCACCGACGCCCTCGCGGAACTGTGCGTGAAGCACGGCGCCACGAAGATCGTCGGCCTGGAGGCCCGCGGCTTCATCCTGGCCGCACCGGTCGCGGTACGGGCCGGCCTCGGCTTCATTCCGGTCCGCAAGGCCGGGAAGCTGCCCGGAGCAACGCTCGGCCAGGCGTACGAGCTGGAGTACGGCACCGCGGAGATCGAGGTCCACGCGGAGGACCTGTCGGCCGACGACCGCGTCATGGTCATCGACGACGTCCTGGCCACCGGCGGTACCGCCGGTGCCTCGCTGGAGCTGATCCGGCGGGCCGGAGCCTCGGTCGCCGGTGTCTGCGTCCTCATGGAGCTGGGATTCCTGTCCGGCCGGGAAGCCCTGGCACCGCATCTGCGGGGCGCCCCGCTGGAGGCCCTGATCACGGTCTGAGCGGACGCCGGACGGCAGTCGCCACAGCCGGCCGCACCACGCGACGGGCACCTGGGAACAACCGGGTGCCCGTTCCGCGTTGTGAGGGCTCCCACCGTCCCCGGGGGAGCTCCGGCCGCAGGGTCGATACGATGGCCTTTCCGGGTGTCCGGATCCGCACGAGGAGCGCTCTTGCCAGACGAGGCCCAGCCAGTCGCCGCCCCGCAGCCCGACAAGCCCGCGGCGGCCCCAGCCACGCCCGCGAAGCAGCAGCCCCGCCATCAGAGTGGCCGGATCCATACCCAGCTCGGCGAGGATCGTCGTCACGGCGAGCGGATGCGTGATGTACGGATCACCGCTCTTGCGCTTCTGGCCCCGGTGCCAGCGCTCGGCGACCTGGTAGGCCTTCTCGATCTGGCGCAGCGTGGCGCTCTCGATCTTGGCGTCGTTGCTGCGGACGGTACGGAGCAACGGTTCCAGGACCGGGTTGTACGGGCTGGAGCGCTGCACGCCCCCACCGCGCCGAAGCCGCCCGCCAAGCCCGCGGCGACGCCGACCGCCCCCGCAGGCCCGGTGGCCCGAACCGGCGGCGGCTCGTCCAACCGGGTCCGGGCCAGGCTGGCCCGCCTCGGCGTGCAGCGCTCCAGCCCGTACAACCCGGTCCTGGAACCGTTGCTCCGTACCGTCCGCAGCAACGACGCCAAGATCGAGAGCGCCACGCTGCGCCAGATCGAGAAGGCCTACCAGGTCGCCGAGCGCTGGCACCGGGGCCAGAAGCGCAAGAGCGGTGATCCGTACATCACGCATCCGCTCGCCGTGACGACGATCCTCGCCGAGCTGGGTATGGATCCGGCCACTCTGATGGCGGGGCTGCTGCACGACACGGTCGAGGACACCGAGTACGGCCTGGACACCCTGCGCCGCGACTTCGGCGACCAGGTCGCGCTCCTCGTCGACGGCGTCACCAAGCTGGACAAGGTCAAGTTCGGCGAGGCCGCGCAGGCCGAGACCGTACGCAAGATGGTCGTCGCCATGGCCAAGGACCCCAGGGTCCTCGTCATCAAGCTCGCCGACCGGCTGCACAACATGCGCACCATGCGGTATCTCAAGCGGGAGAAGCAGGAGAAGAAGGCCCGCGAGACGCTGGAGATCTACGCCCCCCTGGCCCACCGCCTGGGCATGAACACCATCAAGTGGGAGCTGGAGGACCTCGCCTTCGCGATCCTCTACCCCAAGATGTACGACGAGATCGTCCGCCTCGTCGCCGAGCGGGCCCCCAAGCGCGACGAATACCTCGCCATAGTGACCGACGAGGTCCAGTCCGACCTGCGCGCCGCCCGGATCAAGGCCACCGTCACCGGACGGCCGAAGCACTACTACAGCGTCTACCAGAAGATGATCGTGCGGGGCCGGGACTTCGCCGAGATCTACGACCTGGTCGGCATCAGGGTGCTCGTCGACACGGTCCGTGACTGCTACGCGGCGCTCGGCACGGTGCACGCGCGATGGAATCCGGTCCCCGGCCGGTTCAAGGACTACATCGCGATGCCCAAGTTCAACATGTACCAGTCGCTGCACACCACGGTGATCGGCCCCAGCGGCAAGCCCGTCGAGCTGCAGATCCGTACGTTCGACATGCACCGCCGTGCGGAGTACGGCATCGCCGCGCACTGGAAGTACAAGCAGGAAGCCGTCGCGGGCGCCTCCAAGGTGCGCACCGACGTCCCCAAGAACACCGGCCGCGGCCAGGACACCGTCAACGACATGGCGTGGCTGCGCCAGCTCCTGGACTGGCAGAAGGAGACCGAGGACCCCAGCGAGTTCCTGGAGTCCCTGCGCTTCGACCTCTCCCGCAACGAGGTCTTCGTCTTCACGCCCAAGGGCGACGTCATAGCGCTTCCCGCGGGGGCGACCCCGGTCGACTTCGCGTACGCCGTCCACACGGAGGTCGGCCACCGGACGATAGGAGCACGGGTCAACGGGCGGCTCGTACCGCTCGAGTCGACGCTCGACAACGGCGACCTGGTGGAGGTCTTCACCTCCAAGGCGGCCGGCGCCGGGCCCTCCCGCGACTGGCTCGGCTTCGTCAAGTCACCGCGTGCCCGCAACAAGATCCGTGCCTGGTTCTCCAAGGAGCGCCGTGACGAGGCGATCGAGCAGGGCAAGGACGCCATCGCCCGGGCCATGCGCAAGCAGAACCTGCCGATCCAGCGGATCCTGACGGGCGACTCCCTGGTCACGCTCGCCCACGAGATGCGCTACCCAGACATCTCGTCCCTGTACGCCGCGATCGGCGAGGGACATGTGGCGGCGGCCGGCGTCGTACAGAAACTGGTGCAGGCGCTCGGCGGCGAGGACGCGGCCAACGAGGACCTGGCGGAGAGCTCCCCGCCCTCGCACGGACGCAACAAGCGCCGCGCGAAGGCGGATCCCGGCGTGGTCGTCAAGGGCGTCGAGGACGTCTGGGTCAAGCTGGCCCGTTGTTGTACGCCCGTACCCGGCGACCCGATCATCGGCTTCGTCACCCGCGGCAGCGGCGTCTCCGTGCACCGCGCCGACTGCGTCAACGTGGACTCGCTCTCGCAGCAGCCGGAACGGATCCTCGAGGTCGAGTGGGCGCCCACCCAGTCCTCGGTCTTCCTGGTGGCCATCCAGGTAGAGGCACTGGACCGGTCGCGGCTGCTGTCCGACGTCACCCGGATCCTGTCCGACCAGCACGTCAACATCCTGTCCGCGGCCGTGCAGACGTCCCGCGACCGGGTCGCCACCTCGCGCTTCACCTTCGAGATGGGCGACCCCAAACACCTGGGACACGTCCTGAAGGCCGTACGCGGCGTGGAGGGCGTCTACGACGTCTACCGGGTCACCTCGGCCCGCCGGCCGTAGCGACGACGAGGAGGGCCCCGGTACGCGCCGCGTACCGGGGCCCTCCTTTCGTGCCGGCGGACGGCCGTCAGCCGCCGAACTCCTCCAGGCCCTTGAGTGCCTGGTCCAGGAGCGCCTGGCGGCCCTCCAGCTCACGGGCCAGCTTGTCGGCACGGGCGTTGTTGCCCTGGGCGCGAGCACTGTCGATCTGCGTACGCAGCTTGTCGACGGCCGCCTGGAGCTGCCCGGTCAGACCCGCGGCACGGGCCCGTGCCTCCGGGTTGGTCCGGCGCCACTCCGACTCCTCGGCCTCCTGGAGCGCCCGCTCCACCGCCTGCATCCGGCCCTCGACCTTCGGACGGGCGTCACGCGGTACGTGGCCGATGGCCTCCCAGCGCTCGTTGAGGGACCGGAACGCGGCCCTGGCCGCCTTCAGGTCCTTCACCGGCACCAGCTTCTCGGCCTCCACGGCGAGCTCCTCCTTGAGCTTGAGGTTCTCGCCCTGCTCCGCGTCACGCTCAGCGAAGACCCCGCTGCGCGCGGCGAAGAAGACGTCCTGGGCGCCGCGGAAGCGTTCCCACAGGTCGTCCTCGGCCTCGCGCTGGGCGCGGCCCGCCGCCTTCCAGTCGGTCATCAGGTCGCGGTAGCGGGCCGCGGTCGCGCCCCAGTCCGTGGACCCGGAGAGCGCCTCGGCCTCGACGACCAGCTTCTCCTTGACCTTGCGGGCCTCCTCGCGCTGGGCGTCCAGCGAGGCGAAGTGGGCCTTGCGGCGCTTGGAGAACGCCGAGCGCGCGTGCGAGAAGCGGTGCCACAGCTCGTCGTCCGACTTGCGGTCGAGCCGCGGCAGGCCCTTCCACGTGTCGACGAGTGCGCGCAGCCGCTCACCCGCGGAGCGCCACTGCTCGCTCTGCGCCAGCTCCTCGGCCTCGACGACCAGCGCCTCCTTGGCGTGCTTCGCCTCGTCGGTCTGCTTCGCCTTCTGGGCCTTGCGCTCCTCGCGCCGCGCGTCGACCGTCGCGACGAGCGCGTCAAGACGCTTGCGCAGCGCGTCCAGGTCGCCGACGGCGTGATGCTCGTCGACCTGCCCGCGCAGATGCTCGATGGCGGTCGTCGCGTCCTTCGCCGACAGGTCGGTGGTCTTCACCCGCCGTTCGAGGAGGCCGATCTCGACCACGATGCCCTCGTACTTGCGCTCGAAATAAGCCAGGGCCTCCTCCGGAGAACCGGCCTGCCACGATCCGACGACCTGCTCGCCGTCGGCTGTACGCACGTACACGGTGCCTGTCTCGTCGACACGGCCCCACGGGTCGCTGCTCACAGCGCCTCCTCCACCTGATACCTGTGAGGGGGTTCGCCCCCCTGGCATCGTCCACAGTTTCCTGGGGCGGGCTGCGCGCCCGCCCTGCACAACGCCAATCTAGGCGACAGGCCGCCCGGCTGTCCGCACTCAGCACGGCCGAAATTGGACCGACGGGTCCTGTCCGGCCGCACCGGACGACCGCCGGGCGGATCCTGCCGGTTCTGCCAAGGCTCAGGCCTTGTCGACGGCAGCCTTCGAGATGTTCACGGCCTTCGTCGGCGCCCCGTCGGCTCCGCCGCCGGTCACCCCCGCCTTGCCGATGGCCTCGACGGCCTCCAGGGAGTCCTTGTCCATCGTGCCGAACGGCGTGTAGCTGGGCGGCAGTTTGCTGTCCTTGTAGACCAGGAAGAACTGGCTGCCGCCGGTGTGCGCCTGGCCGGTGTTGGCCATCGCCACCGTGCCGGCCGGATACGTCACCGTGCCGTCGGCGCCCGCCTTGCCCAGCGCGGTCAGGTTCTCGTCGGGAATCGTGTAACCCGGACCACCGGTACCGTCGCCCTTCGGGTCACCGCACTGCAGGACGAAGATGCCGTCCGTGGTCAGCCGGTGACACTTCGTGCCGTCGAAGAACTTCTTGTCCGCCAGGGACTTGAAGGAATTCGTGGTGTGCGGGGTCTTCGCGGCGTCCATCTCGAACGCTATGTCGCCCTGGCTGGTCTTGAGCGACATCGTGTACTTCGACTTCTTGTCGATCTTCATCGCGGGCTCGGGCACCGTCTTCTCGCTCGCCGAGGGCGACGGCTCCGCCGACGGGCTCTGGCTCGCGGCCGCGTCCGCCTTGCTGTCCTTGTCGTCGCCGCTCGTGGCGAAGTACGTGGCACCGCCGATGACCGCCACCACGGCCACTGCGGAGGCGATGACGACGGTCAGCCGCCTCGTCCTCCGACGGGCGTCCTCCCGGCGCTGCTGCTGCCGCTCGAACTTCTCCCTGGCGAGCTGCCGCCGCCGCTGATCGCTGCTGACCACCGGGTGATCTCCTTGTACGTCGTGTGATCGGGCCTGGGTTGCCCCGTACCGTATATGGGTTAGCTGTGGAATGAGGAGCGCCGGTAGGCTCTGAACTGCTGCGACCGCGCAGCCGACCTCCCTCGTCGGACGACCATTAAGGACGATCGTGCTCATTGCCGGGTTCCCCGCCGGGGCCTGGGGGACCAACTGTTACCTGGTCGCCCCCGCCGCAGGTGAGGAGTGCGTGATCATCGACCCGGGCCACCAGGCCGCCTCCGGTGTCGAGGAAGCACTGAAGAAGCATCGGCTGAAGCCCGTCGCCGTCGTCCTCACCCACGGCCACATCGACCATGTCGCCTCGGTCGTGCCGGTGTGCGGCGCGCACGACGTCCCCGCCTGGATCCACCCCGAGGACCGCTACATGATGAGCGACCCGGAGAAGGCCCTCGGCCGCTCCATCGGGATGCCGCTCATGGGCGAACTGACCGTGGGGGAGCCGGACGACGTCAAGGAGCTGAGTGACGGCGCGCAGCTGCTGCTGGCCGGTATGGAGTTCGGCGTCTCGCATGCGCCCGGCCATACGAAGGGGTCGGTGACGTTCAGGATGCCCGAGGCCGCGGACGTTCCGCAGGTCCTCTTCTCGGGCGACCTGCTCTTCGCCGGCTCCGTCGGACGCACCGACCTGCCCGGCGGCGACCAGGCCGAGCTCCTCGAGTCGCTGGCCCGTGTGTGCCTGCCGCTCGACGACTCGACCGTGGTGCTGTCCGGCCACGGCCCCCAGACGACCATCGGCCGCGAGCGCGCCACCAATCCGTATCTGAGCGGTATGGACGCGCCCCGACGAGGAATGTGACGAGAGCGACATCGTGAGCACCTTCAAGGCCCCCAAGGGCACGTACGACCTGACCCCGCCCGACTCCGCGAAGTACCTCGCGGTGCGCGAGGCGATCTCCGCACCGCTGAAGAACTCCGGCTACGGCTACATCGAGACGCCCGGCTTCGAGGACGTGGCCCTCTTCTCCCGCGGCGTCGGTGAGTCCACCGACATCGTGACCAAGGAGATGTACACCCTCACCACCAAGGGCGGCTCGGAGCTCGCCCTGCGCCCCGAAGGCACCGCGTCCGTGCTGCGGGCCGCCCTGGAGGCCAACCTCCACAAGCTCGGCAACCTGCCGGTGAAGCTCTGGTACTCCGGCTCGTACTACCGCTACGAGCGCCCGCAGAAGGGCCGCTACCGCCACTTCTCGCAGGTCGGTGCCGAGGCGATCGGCGCCGAGGACCCGGCGCTGGACGCCGAACTGATCATCCTGGCCGACCAGGCGTACCGCACCCTGGGTCTGCGCGAGTTCCGCATCCTGCTGAACTCGCTGGGCGACAAGGAGTGCCGGCCCGTCTACCGCGACGCGCTCCAGGGCTTCCTCCGCGAGCTCGACCTCGACGAGGAGACCCGCCGGCGGATCGAGATCAACCCGCTGCGGGTCCTCGACGACAAGCGCCCCGAGGTCCAGAAGCAGCTGACCGGCGCGCCCGTGCTGCGCGACTACCTGTGCGACGCCTGCAAGGCGTACCACGAGGAGGTCCGCGACCTGCTGAACGCGGCGGGCGTCGTCTACGAGGACGACGAGAAGCTCGTCCGCGGCCTCGACTACTACACCCGCACCACCTTCGAGTTCGTCCACGACGGTCTGGGTTCGCAGTCGGCCGTCGGCGGTGGCGGCCGCTACGACGGCCTGTCCGAGATGATCGGCGGCCCCGCGCTGCCTTCGGTCGGCTGGGCGCTCGGCGTGGACCGCACCGTGCTCGCGCTGGAGGCGGAGGGCATCGAGCTCGAACTGCCCTCCACGACCAGCGTCTTCGCCGTTCCGCTCGGCGAGGAGGCACGGCGGGTCCTGTTCGGCGTCGTCACACAGCTGCGCCGCGAGGGCGTGGCCGCGGACTTCGCGTTCGGAGGCCGCGGCCTCAAGGGAGCGATGAAGAGCGCCAACCGCTCGGGCGCGCGCTTCACCATCGTGGCCGGCGAGCGTGATCTGGCCGAGGGGAACGTCCAGCTCAAGGACATGGAGTCCGGCGAGCAGACGGCCGTGCCCCTGGCCGAGGTGACCGAGGCGGTCCGTACCCGCCTGGCGTGAACCACCTGTCGTGGGCGGGCCGCTTGGTCCGCCCACGACGGAGGACCCCGCGGTGGTCCCCCCGGCCCGTCAACCTGATGGGTTCGCCTTCATCCGGCCGGGCGATTTCCGTCCGCGGGTGGACGTGACATCCGAGGGCGGGCGGGAACCCGCCGGGAACGACGGCGAAGKCGCTCGTCGCAGCGGTGACGGCCCAACACCCCCTGGTTCCGGGGCGTGTGGCTCCGCGCCCGGACGCACATCTTTATGTTCATCGAACGGAAGACCGGTGCGCCCGTGCGGCACAATGACCGTGCCCCAGCAGGCCACTCACTGACGGAACGGCGATATGACGACTGCAGCGGTTGACCATCCCTCCTCCGACCAGGACGAGGACAGCGGGAAGCGGACCATCGGCGGCAGTCGCGCGCTGGCACTGCTGCTGGTCATCACGGGCGCTGCCGGACTCCTCGCCGCGTGGGTCATCACCATCGACAAGTTCAAGCTGTTGGAGGACCCCAGCTTCGTTCCGGGCTGCAGTCTCAACCCGGTGGTGGCCTGCGGCAACATCATGAAGAGCGACCAGGCTTCGGCCTTCGGCTTCCCGAACCCCATGCTCGGCATGGCGACCTATCCCGTGATCATCGGCATCGGGCTGGCGCTGCTGGCAGGAGCGCGCTTCCGCAGCTGGTACTGGCTGGGGATGAACGCGGGCACGCTGTTCGGCGTCGGCTTCTGCACCTGGCTCCAGTACCAGTCGCTGTACAACATCAACTCGCTGTGCCTGTGGTGCTGCCTGGCCTGGGTCGCCACGATCCTGATGTTCTGCTACGTCACCACGCACAACATCAAGCACCGGATCATCCCGGCGCCGAGCTGGCTGCGCAACGGGCTCACCGAGTTCCACTGGGTGCCCCCGGTCCTGTGGATCGGCATCATCGGCATGCTGATCCTGACCCGCTGGTGGGACTTCTGGACCAGCTGACCGGTCCGTCCGCCGCTGCCGGGCCGGCAGCGGGCCCGGCAGCGATGTCAGTGCGGTGACATAGGCTTCAAAACGTGGAGCCCGACCTCTTTACCGCAGCTGCCGAAGACCGCCAGGAGAAGGACCCGTCCAGCAGCCCTCTCGCTGTCCGGATGCGTCCGCGTACCCTCGACGAGGTCGTGGGCCAGCAGCATCTGCTGAAGCCGGGCTCGCCCCTGCGCCGCCTCGTCGGCGAGGGGAGCGGGGGACCGGCCGGCCCTTCGTCGGTGATCCTCTGGGGCCCGCCCGGCATCGGGAAGACGACCCTGGCGTACGTGGTCAGCAAGGCCACGAACAAACGGTTCGTCGAGCTCTCCGCGATCACCGCGGGCGTCAAGGAAGTGCGCGCCGTGATCGAGGGCGCCCGTCGAGCCACCGGTGGCTACGGCAAGGAGACCGTCCTCTTCCTGGACGAGATCCACCGCTTCTCCAAGGCGCAGCAGGACTCGCTGCTCCCGGCCGTCGAGAACCGCTGGGTCACCCTGATCGCCGCCACCACCGAGAACCCCTACTTCTCGATCATCTCGCCGCTCCTGTCGCGTTCGCTGCTGCTGACGCTCGAGTCACTGACCGACGACGATCTTCGCGGACTGCTGCACCGGGCCCTGACCGACGAGCGCGGACTCGGCGGCGCGGTGACACTGCCGGGGGACGCGGAGGAGCATCTGCTGCGCATCGCCGGGGGCGACGCGCGCCGGGCGCTGACGGCGCTGGAGGCGGCGGCCGGCGCGGCGCTGTCCAAGCACGAGGCGGAGATCAGCCTCGTCACCCTGGAGGAGACCGTCGACCGGGCGGCCGTGAAGTACGACCGGGACGGGGACCAGCACTACGACGTGGCGAGCGCGCTGATCAAGTCGATCCGCGGTTCCGACGTGGACGCGGCGCTGCACTATCTGGCCCGGATGATCGAGGCGGGGGAGGACCCCCGGTTCATCGCCCGCCGGCTGATGATCTCGGCCAGCGAGGACATCGGTCTGGCCGACCCCACGGCGCTGCCCACCGCGGTCGCGGCAGCCCAGGCGGTGGCGATGATCGGTTTTCCCGAGGCGGCGCTCACCCTCAGCCACGCCACCATCGCGCTGGCCCTCGCCCCGAAGTCCAACGCGGCGACGCTGGCGATCTCCGCAGCGCAGGACGACGTACGGAAGGGGCTGGCGGGCCCGGTCCCGGCCCATCTGCGCGACGGCCACTACAAGGGCGCCGCCAAGCTGGGCCACGCGCAGGGCTACGTCTACCCGCACGACGTCCCCGGCGGCATCGCCGCCCAGCAGTACGCCCCGGACGCCGTCCGCGACAAGCGCTACTACCGGCCCACGCGGTACGGGGCCGAGGCGCGCTACGCCGATGTGGCGGACCGGGTCCGCGAGCGGCTGGGCCGTGCGGACACCGATGGCGGCGCGAGCGCGCCGGACGGTGCGTAGCGGCCGGATCCCGATGCCGCGCCGCTCCGGCAGCGGTCCGGCCACGCAGGACTCAGCGGACGGGCAGGGCTCATCGGCCACGCATGGGCTCGTCGGGCGGGCCGGGCTCATAGGACGGGCACGAATCAGCGGACGGGCGGGTCTCAGTGGGCGGCCGCGTCGAAGAGGGTGCGCATGGCATGGCGCAGTTCCGTCATGTCGCGCACCGGCTCGGGGAACTCGAAGCGGGCGTCGAAGCAGGGCCCGTTCCGCTCGAAGAAGCGGACCCGCAGTCCGAGACGGTCCAGCGCGACCGGCACGACGGAGGGCCGGCTCCCGGCCGCGGACCGGTCGCCGAGAAGTTCGCACAGCGTCCCCAGCCGTTCGCCGTGGGCCGCGTGCAGATGCTGCAGCAGCTCCGCCTCGTGGGCGGCGAGCGGGTCGGCGGCCGCGTCCCGCAGCTCCTCCGGCTCGACCGCCTCGGCGCCCCACAGGTCCTCGACGTGGGCCTCGCCCGTCTCCAGCCGCAGCAGCATCCTGCCGGGGCCCGCCATTCCGGGTACGGACGTGAGCCATCCGCAGACCCGGGCCCGGCCGCGGATGCGGTGCGGGACGGAGACGGGGGCGACGTCCGTGATCTCCAGCACGGCCGCCAGCTCGTCGTCCTGCGCGTGCGTCGCGGCCCGCACAGCCGGGGAATCAGCGGGGAATTCGAGGAAGAGATCGCCGTCCGGACCCACGGTCCTGGACAGCGGCATCAGCTGGTCCGAGCCCGCTGTCTCCAGCCCGGGGATGAGCAGCACCGCGGAGCAGGTACTCTGTACGAGAGTTCGTGTGCGCTCGGCTGCTGACGGCATCCGTGTGTTTTCAAGCCCGCTGGGACGCGGCTGACCACGATCAGATCGGCCTTCCGTCGTAGCAGCACCTTTGTGTGTGCTGCCGCTGTCTGTGCTGTCCGTGACGTGTGTGGTGTTCCCAGGGCGAGACATGCGATCTCCTTGAGTAAGGTGAGCCTAACCTAACCTACAACGGAGGTCTGGAGAACGTGCCTAATCAGTCGCGTCCCAAGGTCAAGAAGAGCCGCGCGCTCGGCATTGCGCTGACGCCGAAGGCCGTCAAGTACTTCGAGGCCCGCCCCTACCCGCCGGGCGAGCACGGCCGTGGCCGCAAGCAGAACTCGGACTACAAGGTCCGTCTGCTCGAGAAGCAGCGTCTGCGCGCCCAGTACGACATCAGCGAGCGCCAGATGGCGCGCGCCTACGACCGCGCCAAGAAGGCCGAAGGCAAGACGGGCGAGGCGCTGGTCGTCGAGCTCGAGCGCCGCCTCGACGCGCTGGTCCTGCGTTCCGGTATCGCCAAGACGATCTACCAGGCGCGCCAGATGGTCGTCCACGGCCACATCGAGGTCAACGGTGGCAAGGTCGACAAGCCGTCGTTCCGTGTCCGTCCGGACGACATCGTGATGGTCCGCGAGCGCAGCCGCGAGAAGTACCCCTTCCAGGTGGCCCGCGAGGGTGGTTACGACACCGACGGTGAGACCCCGCGCTACCTGCAGGTGAACCTGAAGGCCCTGGCCTTCCGCCTTGACCGGGACCCGAACCGCAAGGAAATCCCCGTGATCTGCGACGAGCAGCTCGTCGTCGAGTACTACGCCCGCTGATTCAGGCGTAGCCGCTCAACACCGGCGCTCAGGCCCGCCCCTCTCCGATCGGGGAGGCGGCGGGCTTTCGCGTTGTCCCGGCCGGGGACGGCGCCGGCGGCTGCGGCCGCCGCTCGCCGGGCCTGCCCGACAGGGCCCTGGCCACCACCGCGTCGATGCCCAGCCCGGCGCCCGCGCTCCGCTCCGACGCGTACAACGCCTCGCCCAGTTCATGGCGGGCCAGCTCCTCGCACCGGGCCCGGGGCCCGCCGTAGTGCGACGAGCCGAACAGCGGCAGCCCCACCGACGGCCAGATCCGGTCGGCGGCGCCCTGCAGCAGAGCCGCCTCCGCCGCGTCGCCCTCGACCACCGTCACGAGCGCCAGCAGCTCCAGCGTGAGCACGGTGCCCAGGCGGTCATGAAACGTGTGGCTGATGGCCAGCGACTCCCCGAGCAGCTCGCGGGCCCGGGCGGGGCGGCCCCGCTGGAGTGCCGCGAAGCCCAGGACGTACATCGCGTAGCTGAGCGCCCACCGCTCCCCGTGGTCCTCGCAGATCTCCCGTACCTCTTCGCAGATCACGGCCGCGCCGTCCAGATCGCCCTGGAACCCGACCGTCATGGCCAGTTCGATCTGGGCCATCAGCACGTTGCTGTTCAGTTCGCCGAGCTCCCGGTAGCGGCCGAGCGCCTCCTGCAGCAGTTCGTGCGCGCGCGCCATGTCGTCCGTGACCAGGGCCAGGCAGCCCGTGCGGTGCACCGCGTACGCCGATGCCACGGCGTCCCCCGCCCGATCCGCCTCCTCCCGGCACTCCGTCAGCGCGGAGATCGCGCCCACCGGATCGCCCTGGAGTACCGCGACGTACCCGAGCACCCACAGCGCCTTCAACCGTGAACTGTCGTACGGCGTCTCCTCCTCGCGTACGTGCTCCAGCCAGTGCCGGCCCTCCGAGAGGCGTCCGCAGCCGACCCACAGGAACCAGAGCGTGCCCGCCAGGTACTGGGCGAGGTGAGCTTCCTCGGGGCTCTCCAGCGAACATTCCATGGCCCGCCGCAGATTCGGCAGCTCGCTCTCCACCCGGGCGGCCACCTCCGCCTGCCGCGGGCTGAACCAGTCCAGCTCGCACCAGGTCGCCAGCCCCAGGAACCAGTCCCGGTGACGCCGGCGCAGCCGGTCCGTGTCCCCCGTGGCCGCGAGCCACTCGGCGCCGTACTCCCGCACCGTGTCCAGCATCCGGTACCGGGCGCCCACACCGGACTCCTCGCGCAGGACCACGGACTGCGCCAGCAGCCCGGACAGCACGTCCAGCACCGTGTCGGCCGGCAGATCGGGACCGCTGCAGATGTACTCGGCCGCCTCCAGGTCGAACTGTCCGGCGAAGACGGACAGCCGCGCCCACAACAGCCGCTGCTCGGGCGCGCAGAGCTCATGGCTCCAGCCGATGGCCGTACGGAGCGTCTGATGGCGGCCGAGCGCGCTGCGGCTGCCACCGGTCAGCAGCCGGAAACGGTCGTCCAGGCGCTGCAGCACCTGCTCCGTCGACAGCGCCCGCAGCCGGCCGGCGGCCAGTTCCAGCGCGAGCGGAATGCCGTCGAGGCGCCGGCACAGCTCCAGGGCGGTGCCCCGGCTGTGCTCGGACAGCCGGAAGTCGGGCTGCACCGCGGCGGCCCGCTCGGCGAAGAGCAGCAACGCGTCCTCGTCGCACATCGTCGCGAGCGGGTAGCCGCTCTCTCCATCGAGGTCCAGCGGCAGCCGGCCCGCGGCCAGTACCCGCAGCCCCGGTGCGCGGCGCAGCAGATCCCGTACCAACTCCGCACAGGCGTCGACCAGATGCTCGAAGCCGTCGATCACCAGCAGGAGCCGGCGCTCGGCACAGTGTTCGAGGAGTGTCGAGCGGGGCGGCCTGCTCGTGTGGTCCGTGAGGCCCAGCGCGTCGACCAGGGCGTGCTCCAGCAGCGCCACGTCGTGGACCGCCGACAGCTCCACCAGCCAGACGCCGTCGCAGTACCGTTTCTCCACGAGCGCCGCCACCCTGGTGACCAGCCGGGACTTGCCGACCCCGCCCACCCCGACGACGGTGACGAGCCGCGACTCCTCCAGCAGCCCGGCGACGTCGGCCACTTCTCTGTCGCGACCCACGAACCTGTTCAGCTCCGCCGGCAGATTGCCCGGGTGACGGGGCGTCGGAGCCCCGGGGGAGGCGGTCGGGGGGCCGGGATCGTCGGAGGACGGAAAGGGGCGCTGAGTGCGTCGCATGAAACACGCAGAGTACTGGCCCGAAAGCGCTCCGTACAATCTCGTTGCCGGAACTCCCGCCGGGCCGACCGGTCATGCGGTACAGGGCGCGAGCCCCGGCGCGATAGGCTCGGGGCACGGCGACCGGCCGCCGCGACGGCCCCGCCGAACAGCAGGAAACAAGACAGACAGACGACAAACCAGAGAGCGGTGCACTGTGTCCGGTGGTGAGGTGGCCGGGATCCTGGTGGCCGTCTTCTGGGCGATCCTGGTCTCGTTCCTCGCCGTCGTACTGGTGAGGCTCGCCCAGACGCTCAGGGCGACCACGAAACTCGTGGCGGACGTGACCGAACAGGCCGTCCCGCTGCTCGCCGACGCCTCCGCGACCGTACGTTCCGCGCAGACCCAGCTCGACAAGGTCGACGCGATCGCGACGGACGTCCAGGAAGTCACCTCCAACGCCTCGGCCCTCTCCACCACCGTCGCCTCCACGTTCGGCGGCCCGCTGGTCAAGGTCGCGGCGTTCGGCTACGGGGTCCGGCAGGCCATCGGCCGCAAGGCGAGCCCCGAACCGGAAGCGCGCTCGCGGCGCGCGGTGATCGTCGGCCGGACCGTGCCGTCCGCGCGCGCGAAGAAGCGCAACGGCAGAAACTCCCGCGGATCGAAGGACTGACGCAGCGATGTTCCGCCGTACGTTCTGGTTCACCGCCGGCGCAGCCGCCGGCGTCTGGGCCACCGCCAAGGTCAACCGGAAGATCAAGCAGCTGACCCCCGAGAGCCTCGCGGCGCAGGCCGCCGACAAGGCGCTCGTGGCCGGTCACAAGCTCAAGGACTTCGCCCTGGACGTCCGCGAGGGCATGGTCAGGCGCGAGGCCGAACTGGGCGAGGCGCTCGGGCTCGAAGCCCCCGTCGACCCCGATCTCCCCGTGCGGCGCCACTTCGCCGTCGAGGCGCCCGAGCCCGAGGCGCCCCGCAGACTTCCCCCCACGTCACGCACCTACAACTCGTACAACCGGAATGAGGACCACTGATGGAGTCGGCAGAAATCCGCCGCCGCTGGCTGAGCTTCTACGAGGAGCGCGGTCACACCGTCGTTCCTTCGGCGTCGCTCATCGCGGACGACCCGACTCTGCTGCTGGTCCCGGCCGGCATGGTGCCCTTCAAGCCGTACTTCCTCGGCGAGGTCAAGCCGCCCGCCCCGCGCGTCACCAGCGTGCAGAAGTGCGTCCGTACACCGGACATCGAAGAGGTCGGCAAGACCACCCGGCACGGCACGTTCTTCCAGATGTGCGGGAACTTCTCCTTCGGTGACTACTTCAAGGAAGGCGCCATCGAGTACGCCTGGGAGCTGCTGACCAGCTCCGTGGCGGACGGCGGCTTCGGTCTCGACCCCGAGCGGCTGTGGATCACGGTCTACCTCGACGACGACGAGGCCGAGCAGATCTGGCGCGACAAGATCGGCGTCCCGGCCGAGCGCATCCAGCGCCTCGGCAAGAAGGACAACTTCTGGTCCATGGGAGTCCCCGGCCCCTGCGGCCCCTGTTCCGAGATCAACTACGACCGCGGCCCCGAGTTCGGCGTCGAGGGCGGCCCGGCCGTCAACGACGAGCGGTACGTGGAGATCTGGAACCTGGTCTTCATGCAGTACGAGCGCGGCGCCGGCGACGGCAAGGACGACTTCCCGATCCTCGGCGACCTGCCCTCCAAGAACATCGACACCGGCCTCGGCCTCGAACGCCTCGCGATGATCCTGCAGGGCGTGCAGAACATGTACGAGACCGACACCCTGCGCGTCGTCATGGACAAGGCCACCGAGCTCACCGGGGTCCGCTACGGCTCCGCCGCCGGCACCGACGTCTCGCTGCGCGTGGTCGCCGACCACATCCGCACCTCCGTCATGCTCATCGGCGACGGCGTCACCCCCGGCAACGAGGGCCGCGGCTACGTGCTGCGCCGCATCATGCGCCGCGCGATCCGCAACATGCGGCTGATGGGCGCCACCGGATCGGTCGTGAACGAACTGGTCGACGTGGTGATCAACACGATGGGGCAGCAGTACCCCGAGCTGATCACCGACCGCAAGCGCATCGAGACCGTCGCGCTCGCCGAGGAGGCCGCCTTCCTCAAGGCACTCAAGGGCGGCACCAACATCCTGGAGACCGCCGTCACCGAGACCAAGGCCGCCGGCGGCCAGGTCCTCGCCGGTGACAAGGCGTTCCTGCTCCACGACACGTGGGGCTTCCCGATCGACCTCACCCTGGAGATGGCCGCGGAGCAGGGCCTGTCCGTGGACGAGGACGGCTTCCGCCGCCTCATGCAGGAGCAGCGGGACAAGGCCAAGGCCGACGCCCGGGCCAAGAAGACCGGTCACGCGGATCTCTCCGCCTACCGCGAGGTCGCCGACAACTCGGGCATCACCGAGTTCACCGGCTACCTCTCCACCGAGGGCGAGTCGACCATCGTCGGTCTCCTCGTCGACGGCGTCTCCTCGCCCGCCGCCTCCGAGGGCGACGAGGTCGAGGTCGTCCTCGACCGCACCCCGTTCTACGCCGAGGGCGGCGGCCAGCTCGCCGACCAGGGCCGGATCCGGCTCGACAACGGCGCCGTGATCCAGGTACGCGACGTGCAGCAGCCGGTTCCCGGCGTCTCCGTGCACAAGGGCTCGGTCCAGGTCGGCGAGGTGACGGTCGGCGCCTCCGCCTTCGCCGCCATCGACAACACCCGCCGGCGCGCCATCGCCCGCGCCCACAGCGCCACCCACCTCACGCACCAGGCGCTGCGCGACGCGCTCGGCCCGACGGCCGCCCAGGCCGGTTCGGAGAACTCCCCGGGCCGCTTCCGCTTCGACTTCGGTTCGCCCGCCGCCGTACCGGGCACGGTCCTCGTCGACGTCGAGCAGAAGATCAACGAGGTCCTCTCGCGGGAGCTCGACGTCCAGGCCGAGGTCATGTCGATCGACGAGGCCAAGAAGCAGGGCGCCATCGCCGAGTTCGGCGAGAAGTACGGCGAGCGGGTCCGTGTCGTGACCATCGGTGACTTCTCCAAGGAGCTGTGCGGCGGCACGCACGTCCACAACACCGCCCAGCTCGGCCTGGTGAAGCTGCTCGGCGAGTCGTCCATCGGCTCCGGTGTGCGCCGTATCGAGGCCCTCGTCGGCGTCGACGCGTACAACTTCCTCGCCAAGGAGCACACGGTCGTCGCCCAGCTCCAGGAGCTGGTCAAGGGCC
This sequence comes from Streptomyces sp. OR43, assembly GCF_008042275.1. GTDB lineage: Bacteria > Actinomycetota > Actinomycetes > Streptomycetales > Streptomycetaceae > Streptomyces. The sequence continues at coordinate 667,207 of NZ_RDBK01000008.1, forward strand.
GCCCCGAGGAGCTCCCGGAGAAGATCGCCTCCATGCTCGGCAAGCTGAAGGACGCCGAGAAGGAGATCGAGAAGTTCCGTGCGGAGAAGGTCCTGGCGGCCGCCGCCGGGCTGGTCGACTCCGCCAAGGACGTCCGGGGCGTCGCCCTGGTCACCGGTCAGGTGCCGGACGGCACCTCGGCCGACGACCTGCGCAAGCTCGTCCTCGACGTCCGTGGGCGCATCCAGGGCGGCCGGCCGGCCGTCGTCGCCCTGTTCACCACGGCCAACGGCCGCCCGCTCACCGTCATCGCCACCAACGAGGCCGCCCGTGAGCGCGGTCTCAAGGCCGGTGACCTGGTCCGTACGGCCGCCAAGACGCTCGGCGGCGGTGGCGGCGGCAAGCCGGACGTCGCCCAGGGCGGCGGCCAGAACCCGGACGCCATCGGTGACGCCGTCGCCGCTGTCGAACGCCTCGTCACCGAGACGGCGTGACGCCGGACATGACGATGCGCCGCGGTCGCCGGCTGGCGATCGACGTCGGGGACGCCCGCATCGGGGTCGCCTCGTGCGACCCCGACGGGATCCTTGCCACGCCGGTGGAGACCGTGCCGGGACGCGATGTCCCGGCCGCCCACCGGCGGCTCGGGCAGATCGTCGCGGAGTACGAGCCGATCGAGGTCATCGTCGGTCTGCCCCGCTCCCTGGGCGGCGGTGAAGGGCCGGCCGCGGCCAAGGTCCGCGCCTTCACCGAGGTGCTCGCCCGTGCGGTTGCACCCATTCCGGTGCGATTGGTGGACGAGAGGATGACCACAGTGACGGCCAGTCAAGGGCTGCGCGCATCGGGTGTGAAGTCCAAAAAAGGCCGATCCGTCATCGATCAGGCTGCCGCTGTGGTGATCCTCCAGAACGCTCTGGAGTCCGAACGGGCTTCGGGCAATCCACCCGGCGAGGGCGTCGAAGTGGTTGTCTGATCGCGATACGGTAACGTTCCGCGCGATGCGGCGGTGTTCGAACAAACACCGCACAGCAAAGAGACGGAACCTCGTCTCGCGGCTCAAGGGGATCGATGACTGAGTATGGCCGGGGCCCCGGCTCCGAACCGTGGCATCCCGAGGATCCCCTGTACGGGGACCAGGGATGGGGAGGCCAGCAGCCTGCCCACGGCCAGAGCCAGTACGGCGGCCAGCAGCCCGACCCATATGCCCAGCAGCAGCCGCAGGAGCCTTACGCGCAGCAGCCGCAGGACCCGTATGCCCAGCCGCAGGACCCGTACACGCAGCAGCATCAGGTCCCGTACGGCCAGCAGCAGGACCAGTACGCCCAGCCGCAGGACCCCTACGCCCAGCAGCACCAGTCGCAGTACCAGCAGCAGCCTTCGTACGGCACGCCGCAGGACCCGTACGCCCAGCAGCAGCCCTACAACGGTGGCTGGGACACCGGTCAGCAGCCCGCCGCTATGCCGTACGAGGGCCAGCCGGACCCCGCGTACGGCTACGGCCAGACCAACGACTACTACGGCACGCCTGAGGCCTACCCGCCGCCGCAGCCCCCGAACCGCCGCGAGGCCGAACCGGCCCCCGCGCAGAACCCGGACTGGGACCCCGAGGTCCAGCCGGAGGAGACCCACCCGTTCTTCACGGGGGCGGACGACGGCAAGGCCAAGGACGACGACTACGACGAGGACGACCCACGCGAGTCCCGTCGCGGCGACAGCGGCGGCGAGCGCCGCGGCAAGGGCAAGAAGAAGAAGGGCCGCAGCGGCTGCGCCTGCCTGGTCGTCTCCCTCGTCCTGGCCGGCGGCCTCGGCGGAGTGGGCTACTTCGGCTACTCCTTCTACAAGGACAAGTTCGGCTCGGCGCCCGACTACGCGGGCAGCGGCTCGGGGTCGGTCGAGGTGGAGATCCCGAAGGGCGCGTACGGGTACGACATCGGCAACATCCTGAAGAAGGCCGGCGTCGTCAAGAGCGTCGACGCGTTCGTCTCCGCGCAGAACGAGAACCCCAAGGGCAAGTCGATCCAGGCCGGGGTCTATCTCCTCCACGAGGAGATGTCGGCGTCCGAGGCCGTGAAGATGATGGTCGACCCGAAGAGCCAGAACCTTCTGGTGATTCCGGAGGGCACGCGCAATGTGGCCGTCTACGCGATGGTCGACAAGAAGCTCGGTCTCAAGAAGGGCACGACCCAGGGCGTCGCGAAGTCCAAGAAGTCGGATCTGGGCCTGCCCGACTGGGCAAGCAAGAACAAGGACATCAAGGACCCGCTGGAAGGATTCCTCTATCCGGCCGCGTATCCGGTGACGAAGGAGACCAAGCCGGAGGCCATTCTCGAGAAGATGGTCTCCAGGTCCAACGAGGAGTACAAGGACCTCGGCCTCGAAGCGGCTGCCAAGAAGTACAAGCTGGACGGCCCGTGGCAGGTGCTCACCGTGGCCAGCCTGGTCCAGGCGGAAGGGCTCACGCACGACGACTTCCGGAAGATGGCGGAGGTGGTCTACAACCGGCTGAAGCCCGACAACGTGGCGACCAACCGCAAGCTCGAATTCGACTCGGCGTTCAATTACCTCAAGAACCAGAGCGAGATCAAGATCAGGTCGAACGAGATCCGGACGAACCCGGACCCGTACAACACCTACTATCACGCCGGTCTGCCGCCCGGGCCCATCGGCAACCCCGGGGACGAAGCCCTGCGCGCGACGATCAGTCCCACTGCCAGTGGGTGGATGTTCTTCATCTCGCTCGACGGCAAGAAGACCCAGTTCACCAAGACGGTGGCCGAGCACGAGAAACTCAACGAGAAGTTCAAGGAACTGCATGACCTCGACTGACGGGCGTCAGCGGGCAGCCGTCCTCGGCTCGCCCATCGCCCACTCGCTCTCCCCGGCCCTCCACCGGGCCGCGTACACCGAACTGGGCCTCGACACCTGGTCATACGACCGGTTCGACGTGGGCGAGGCGGCGCTCCCCGGCTTCGTCGAAGGTCTGGACGGCTCTTGGGCGGGGCTCTCCCTCACCATGCCGCTGAAGCGGGCGATCATTCCGCTGCTGGACGAGATCAGCGAAACCGCTGCCACGGTTGAGGCTGTGAACACGGTGGTCTTCACCGAGGACGGTCGATGCGTCGGTGACAACACCGACATCCCCGGCATGATCGCCGCCCTGCGCGAGCGCGGTGTCGAGAAGACCGAATCCGCCGCCGTCCTCGGCGCAGGCGCCACGGCCTCGTCCGCTCTCGCCGCGCTCTCGCAGATCTGCACGGGGCCGGTCACGGCCTATGTCCGCAGCCGGGAGCGCGGTGTCGAGATGCGCGGCTGGGGCGAGCGACTCGGGGTCGAGGTGCACATCGCCGACTGGGCCGAGGCCGAGCAGGCGCTGCACGCCCCGCTGATCATCGCGACCACCCCGGCCGGTGCCACGGACGGGCTGACGGTCGCCGTACCCGAGCGTCCCGGCACACTGTTCGACGTGCTGTACGAGCCCTGGCCCACCGGGCTCGCCTCCGCCTGGACGAGTCGCGGGGGCGCAGTCGTCGGAGGTCTTGACCTCCTGGTCCACCAGGCCGTCCTCCAAGTCGAACAGATGACGGGCCGTTCGCCCGCGCCGCTTGCCGCCATGCGCCGGGCCGGCGAAGAGGCCCTCGCCGCCCGCTGACCGCATGCCCGGCCCGGCCGGTCCGTCCGTCTGCTGGACCGGCGGCGGGCCGGAGCGGCCGGGCGTGGGAGGATCGAGGGCGGCGGGCCAGGGCCGCGCACCCGGTCGCGCCGTTGCAGTTAACAGGCGCGAGCATGAGGAGCACCGTTGAGCAGGTTGCGCTGGCTGACCGCCGGAGAGTCGCACGGCCCCGCACTGGTGGCGACGCTGGAGGGTCTTCCCGCCGGTATCCCCGTCACCACGGAGATGGTGGCCGACGCGCTCGCCAGGCGACGGCTCGGATACGGGCGCGGCGCCCGGATGAAGTTCGAGAAGGACGAGGTCACCTTCCTCGGCGGGGTCCGGCACGGCCTGACCATGGGCTCGCCCGTCGCCGTGATGGTGGGCAACACCGAGTGGCCCAAGTGGGAACAGGTCATGTCGGCCGATCCGGTCGACCCCGAGGTACTGGCCGCCCAGGCCCGTAACGCCCCGCTGACCCGCCCCCGGCCCGGCCACGCCGACCTCGCCGGCATGCAGAAGTACGGCTTCGACGAGGCCCGGCCGATCCTGGAGCGCGCCAGCGCCCGGGAGACCGCGGCCCGCGTCGCCCTCGGCGCCGTCGCCCGGTCGTACCTCAAGGAGACGGCCGGCATCGAGATCGTCAGCCACGTGGTGGAGCTCGCTGCGGCCAAGGCGCCGTACGGCGTCTACCCGGTGCCCGCCGACGTCGAGAAGCTGGACGCCGACCCGGTGCGCTGCCTCGACGCCACCGCGAGCAAGCAGATGGTCGCCGAGATCGACCAGGCCCACAAGGACGGCGACACGCTCGGCGGCGTCGTCGAGGTGCTGGCGTACGGAGTGCCCGTCGGCCTCGGTTCGCACGTGCACTGGGACCGGCGGCTCGACGCCCGCCTCGCCGCCGCGCTCATGGGTATCCAGGCCATCAAGGGAGTCGAGGTCGGCGACGGCTTCGACCTCGCCCGGGTGCCCGGTTCGCAGGCGCACGACGAGATCCTGGTGACCGACGACGGGATCAGGCGCGCCTCCGGCCGTTCCGGCGGGACCGAGGGCGGACTGACCACCGGCGAGCTGCTGCGCGTCCGCGCCGCGATGAAGCCGATCGCGACCGTGCCGCGCGCGCTCGCCACCGTCGATGTGCAGACCGGTGAGCCGGCCAAGGCCCACCACCAGCGCTCCGATGTCTGTGCCGTTCCGGCCGCCGGCATCGTCGCCGAGGCGATGGTCGCACTCGTCCTCGCCGACGCCGTCGCGGAGAAGTTCGGCGGCGACAGCGTCGCCGAGACGCACCGCAACGTCCAGTCGTACCTCGACAACCTCCAGATCCGATGAGCGCTCCGACAGGCGATTCGATGAGCGATCCGACGCGCGGTCCGCTGATCGTCCTGGTCGGGCCGATGGGCGTCGGCAAGTCCACGGTCGGCGAGCTGCTCGCCGACCGGCTGGGCACCGGCTACCGGGACACCGACGCCGATGTCGTCGCGCAGGCCGGCAAGCCCATCTCGGAGATCTTCTACGACGAGGGCGAGGAGCACTTCCGCGCGCTGGAGCGGCAGGCCGTCCGGGCCGCGGTCGCCGAGCACGGGGGAGTCCTCTCGCTCGGCGGCGGTGCCGTCCTCGACGAGGCGACGCGTGCCCTGCTCGCCGGCCATGCCGTCGTCTACCTCTCGATGGACGTCGACGAGGCGGTGAAGCGGGTCGGGCTCAACACCGCGCGCCCGCTGCTCGCCGTGAACCCGCGCCGGCAGTGGCGCGAGCTCATGGAGGCCCGCCGCCACCTCTACACGGAGGTGGCCCGCGCGGTCGTCGCGACCGACGAGCGCACACCGGAAGAGGTCGCCCAGGCGGTCCTCGACGCACTGGAGCTGCCGGACGCACCGTCCGGCCGGGAGAGAACAACGATGACCGAGCAGGCCCCCACCCGCATCCAGATCGCCGGCAGCGCGGGCACCGACCCGTACGAGGTGCTGATCGGCCGGCAACTCCTCGCGGAGCTGCCCGCGCTCATCGGTGAGCGCGCCCAGCGCGTCGCGGTCCTGCACCCGGAGGCGCTCGCCGAGACCGGCGAGGCGGTCCGCCAGGACCTCGCGGACCAGGGCTACGAGGCCATCGCGATCCAGCTGCCCAACGCCGAGGAGGCCAAGACCGTCGAGGTCGCCGCCTACTGCTGGAAGGCGCTCGGCCAGACCGGCTTCACCCGTACCGACGTCATCGTCGGCATCGGCGGCGGCGCGACCACGGACGTCGCCGGCTTCGTCGCCGCCTCCTGGCTGCGCGGGGTGCGCTGGATCGCCGTACCCACGACCGTGCTCGGCATGGTCGACGCGGCCGTCGGCGGGAAGACCGGCATCAACACCGCCGAGGGCAAGAACCTCGTCGGTGCCTTCCACCCGCCGGCCGGTGTGCTCTGCGACCTGGCCGCGCTGGACTCGCTGCCGGTCAACGACTACGTCTCCGGCATGGCGGAGATCATCAAGGCCGGCTTCATCGCCGACCCGGTGATCCTCGACCTCGTCGAGGAGGACCCGCAGGGCGCGCGTTCGCCGCAGGGGCCGCACACCGCCGAGCTCATCGAGCGGGCCATCCGGGTCAAGGCGGAGGTCGTCTCCAGCGACCTCAAGGAGTCCGGGCTCCGGGAGATCCTCAACTACGGGCACACGCTGGCCCACGCGATCGAGAAGAACGAACGCTACAAGTGGCGCCACGGCGCGGCCGTCTCGGTCGGTATGGTCTTCGCCGCCGAACTCGGCCGCCTCGCCGGACGCCTGGATGACGCCACCGCCGACCGGCACCGCACCGTCCTGGAGTCCGTCGGACTGCCGCTCACCTACCGCGGCGACCAGTGGCCCAAGCTGCTGGAGAACATGAAGGTCGACAAGAAGTCCCGCGGCAACCTGCTGCGCTTCATCGTCCTGGACGGCCTCGGCAAGCCGGCCGTTCTGGAGGGCCCCGACCCGGCCGTGCTGCTGGCGGCGTACGGCGAGGTCTCGGCGTGACCCGCCGGGTGTTCGTCCTCAACGGGCCCAACCTCGGCCGGCTCGGCTCCCGGGAGCCCGACGTCTACGGAGCCACTTCGTACGCCGGCCTCGTCGACACCTGCCGCACCCTCGGCAAGGAGCTCGGCTTCGACGTCGACGTCCGCGAGACGAACGACGAGGGCGAGCTGATCCGCTGGCTGCACGAGGCAGCGGACGGTTCAATTCCGGTCGTTCTCAACCCGGGCGCCTTCACCCACTATTCGTACGGGATGCGGGACGCGGCGGCCCAGCGCACCGCGCCGCTGATCGAGGTGCACATCTCGAACCCGTACGCGCGTGAGGAATTCCGCCATCACTCCGTGGTCGCGCCCGTGGCCACCGGGACCGTGGCCGGATTCGGTATCGGCTCCTACCGGCTCGCCCTGCGCGCGCTGGCGGACGAGCTGACGGACTGACGCACCTGCGCACCGGAAGGCAGGCTGGCCGACGGGGCACTGTGGACCCTCCCCGGCCGTTGCCTCCATGGCGGCCGGGGAAGGTACGGTTGCCGTTCCACCAGCGCCAGTTGCCTGTACGAGACGGAGTGCCACCGGATGCAGCACGCAGTGGGGGCCCCGCTGCCGCCGCCCCAGGGACCCGGAAACGGGCCCGTCGGCTGGTCGCACCAGGCCSAGCACCCCGGCCACGGTCCCGGTGGCCACGGGCGCGACCACGGAGTGATGGCGGAATTCCTCACGCGCGTACGGGTTCGAGATGTGCACCTCGATCAGCGGCGCGGTGCGCTGGGCCGCCGCGTCCCGCATCCCGTACGAATAGTGGGTGAAGGCGCCCGGGTTGAGAACGACCGGAATTGAACCGTCCGCTGCCGCCCCCGCCCCGGTCTCCAGGGAGACCACCGGGCACATCCAGCTGCCGCCCGGCGGACCCGTGGCGCTGCCCGTGCCGCCCGCCGGGCCCGGCACCGGCACCGCGACCCTCGCCGTCCTCCTGATCGGCCCGGCAGGCGCCGGGAAGACCACGGTGGCCAAGCTCTGGGCCGCCCGCCGCCGCGTCCCCACCGCCCACGTCAGCCTCGACGACGTCCGTGAGTGGGTCTGCTCCGGCTTCGCCGACCCGCAGGCGGGGTGGAACGACCAGTCCGAGGCCCAGTACCGGCTGGCCCGCCGCACCTGCGGCTTCGCGGCCCGCAACTTCCTCGCCAACGGCATCTCCTGCATCCTCGACGACGCGGTCTTCCCGGACCGCCCCGTCGTCGGCCTCGGCGGCTGGAAGCGCCACGTCGGCCCCGGGCTGCTCCCCGTCGTCCTCCTGCCCGGCCTGGAGGTCGTCCTGGAGCGCAACGCCGCCCGCAGCGGCAACCGCCGCCTCTCCGACGAGGAGGTCGCCCGGATCCACGGCCGGATGGCCGGCTGGTACGGCTCCGGCCTGCCGATCATCGACAACTCCACGTACGACGTGGAGACCACCGCCCGCGTCCTGGACGACATACTCGCCCGCTCCCTGGCGAGCCCTCCGGCCTGGTGAACCGGTAGTGGCCCACCCGGCCGACGGCCCGGCTGACGGCCGGGCGCCGACGGCCGGGCGTTGAGGGCGGGCGCTGAGGGCCGGGCGCTGAGGGGCTGAGGGCCGGGCGCCCCCCGGTCGGGTGCGCTGACCGCGCGGGCCCGGGCCCGCGCTCGTACGCTCGATGCATGTCAGAGGTGTACGCCGTCCGCCGCGGGCTGCTCCGCGACCGGTGCGCCGCAGTCGGATCCGCGGCCGCCCTGGTCTCCCGCCCCGCCAACGTCCGCTACCTGGCGGGCGGTGCGCCCCCGGGGGCCGTGCTGCTGCTCGGCCCCGACGAGGACGTCCTGCTCTGCCCCCGCCCCCCGACCGGTGATCCGGCCGACGGGCGCACCGACGAACAGCTGCGGGTCGACCTCCTGTCGATGACCGGAGGCGATCCCGTGGTAGCGGCCGCCGGTCTGGCGACCGTGGGCGGGGCCGAGTCCCTGGCCGTCGAGGAGCACGATCTGACCGTCGCCCGGCACCGGGCCATGGCCTCGGTCGCCCCGAAGCTCCGGCTGGCCGACCTCGGCGCCAACGTCGAGCAGCTGCGCATCGTCAAGGACGAGGAGGAGATCGGCTGCCTGCGGATCGCCGCCGAGATCACCGACCAGGCACTCGGTGAACTTCTCGAATCGATCCTCGTCGGCCGCACGGAGCGGCATCTCGCGCTCGAACTGGAACGCCGGCTGGTGGACCACGGAGCCGACGGGCCCGCCTTCGCGACATCCGTCGCCACCGGCCCCCACTCCGGCCGGGGCCGTCACCGGCCCTCTGACCGACGGGTCGAGGAAGGAGATTTTCTCTCCGTCTGCCTCGGCGCCAACTATCGCGGCTACCGGGTCGAGATCGGCCGCACCTTCGTCATCGGAACGGCTCCTGCCGACTGGCAGATCGAGCTCTACGACCTGGTTTTCGCCGCTCAGCGGGCCGGACGCGAGGCTCTCGTGCCCGGCGCCGCCTACCGTGACGTGGACCGTGCGGCCCGCCAGGTACTGGACTCCGCGGGGCACGGTGAGGGCCTCGCACCCTGGACCGGACATGGGGTGGGGCTCGAAATCGACGAGGACCCGCAGCTGGCACCCGCTGCCATGGGTAAACTGGACGCTTGTGTGCCGGTCACCGTCGAACCGGGGGTCCACCTCCCGGGCCGGGGCGGAGTCCGGATCGATGACACGCTCGTCGTGCGCCCCGAGGCGGACGGCGGACCCGAGCTACTCACCATTACGACCAAGGAGCTGCTCGCGCTCTAGGGAACTCCTCGCGGAGGCTCCGGCGCGCATCCTTGGCCGTTCCACCAGCTTCAGTCCAGGAGATTCCGCAACCGTGGCTTCCACGAACGACCTCAAGAACGGCCTGGTGCTCAAGCTCGACGGAGGCCAGCTCTGGTCCGTCGTCGAGTTCCAGCACGTCAAGCCCGGCAAGGGCCCGGCCTTCGTGCGCACCAAGCTCAAGAACGTGCTGTCCGGCAAGGTCGTCGACAAGACGTTCAACGCCGGCGTGAAGGTCGAGACGGCCACCATTGACCGGCGCGACATGCAGTTCTCGTACATGGACGGCGAGTACTTCGTCTTCATGGACATGGACACGTACGACCAGCTGATGGTCGACCGCAAGTCCGTCGGTGACGCCGCCAACTTCCTGATCGAGGGCTTCACCGCCTCCGTCGCCCAGCACGAGGGCGAGGTGCTCTACGTCGAGCTGCCGGCCGCCGTCGAGCTGACCATCCAGCACACGGACCCGGGCGTCCAGGGCGACCGGTCCACCGGTGGCACCAAGCCCGCCACGCTGGAGACCGGCTACGAGATCGGCGTCCCGCTCTTCATCACCACCGGTGAGAAGATCAAGGTCGACACCCGCTCGGGCGATTACCTCGGCCGGGTGAACAGCTAACCGTGGCTGCCCGGAACACGGCCCGCAAGCGAGCCTTCCAGATCCTCTTCGAGGCCGACCAGCGCGGTGAGTCCGTGCAGACGGTCCTCGCGGACTGGGTCCGGCACTCGCGGTCCGACACCCGTCAGCCGCCGGTCACCGAGTACACGATGGAGCTCGTCGAGGGGTACGCGCAGTACGCGGACCGCATCGACGACCTCATCGTCACCTACGCCGTGGACTGGGAGATCGACCGCATGCCGGTCGTCGACCGGAACATCCTGCGGCTCGGTGCGTACGAGCTGATCTGGGTGGACGCGACACCCGACGCGGTGGTGATCGACGAGGCGGTGCAGATCGCCAAGGAGTTCTCCACCGATGACTCCCCGTCCTTCGTGAACGGCCTGCTGGCCCGCTTCAAGGACCTCAAGCCGAACCTGCGCCGGGAGCAGTAGCCCCCGGCGGCGTTCTGCCGACGAAGGGCCCACGGTCGCGAGACCGTGGGCCCTTCGGCATGTCCGGGACGCCCGGTGCGGGCTGCCCGGAAAACGGAAACGCCGGGTCCGGCGGGTGCCCGGAAAGGGCCCCGCCGACCCGGCGGTACGTTTCTGCTGGGGTGGTCAGCCCTCGTCGTGAGCGACCGCGCGGCGCGCGTCGGCGTCCAGGACACCCCAGCTGATCAGCTGCTCCGTGAGCACGGACGGCGACTGGTCGTAGATCACGGCCAGCGTGCGCAGGTCGTCCTGGCGGATCGAGAGCACCTTGCCGTTGTAGTCGCCGCGCTGGCTCTGGATCGTCGCCGCGTAACGCTGCAGGGGTCCGGCCTTCTCCGGCGGGACGTGGGCGAGGCGCTCGAGCTGGAGCACGAGCTTCGGCGGCGGCTCGGCGGCCCCGCCGGGCGTCGTGCCGGGCAGGAGCTCCTGCACCGGGACCCCGTAGAAGTCCGCCAGCTCGGCCAGGCGCTGCACGGTCACGGCACGGTCGCCGCGCTCGTACGAGCCGACGACGACGGCCTTCCAGCGGCCCTGCGACTTCTCCTCCACGCCGTGGAGGGAGAGGCCCTGCTGGGTGCGGATGGCGCGGAGCTTGGCCCCGAGCTGTTTTGCGTATTCGCTGGACATAAGGCTCCCCGGACGCTGGAACATTGTGCGGCTCCGCCGCGTGGCTGGTAACTCACTGTGAGGTTACGCAGCGTTACTTGGGTGCGTCAAGCTGAATGGTCCGGACCGGCACCTCCCGGGGGTGGGGCAAGGGCCCTGCTCAGGCCCTGGTAACGTGGATGACGCAATTTCGACGTCCTTTAAGATCCGTCCAGTGAGGCGGAGAAGGAGGTCCGTTTCTTATGGACGCACAGCACGACGCCACCGGCAATGCGGCACGCCCCGTTCTCGAGGCTCCCGACATCGCCCGAGTACTGACCCGCATCGCCCACGAGATCGTCGAACGCGCCAAGGGCGCCGACGACGTGGTGCTCCTCGGCATCCCGACCCGGGGCGTCTTCCTCGCCCGCAGGCTGGCCGACAAGCTCGAAGAGATCACCGGCCGGAAGATGCCGGTCGGATCGCTCGACATCACGATGTACCGCGACGACCTGCGGATGCGCCCCGCGCGCGCCCTGGCCCGCACCGAGATCCCCGGCGAGGGCATCGAGGGCCGTCTGGTGGTCCTCGTCGACGACGTCCTCTTCTCCGGCCGTACGATCCGCGCCGCACTCGACGCGCTCGGCGACATCGGCCGGCCCCGTGCGGTGCAGCTCGCGGTCCTCGTCGACCGCGGACACCGCGAACTCCCGATCCGTGCCGACTACGTCGGCAAGAACCTCCCCACGTCGCTGCGGGAGACGGTCAAGGTCCAGCTCGCCGAGGAGGACGGCCGCGACGCCGTGCTGCTCGGGGTCGAGCAGGCCGCCCCGGCGGTCGAGCGCTAGCTGCCCTCCCGTACGGCCCACCTGCCGTACGGCGGCTTCCGCACGCCCGCACGCCTGAACCCTCCAGCCACCCGGAGAACACCCAGATGAAGCGCCACCTCATCTCGGCCGCCGACCTCACCCGCGACGACGCCGTCCTGATCCTCGACACCGCCGAGGAGATGGCCAGGGTCGCGGACCGGCCGATCAAGAAGCTCCCGACCCTGCGCGGCCGTACCGTCGTCAACCTCTTCTTCGAGGACTCGACGCGTACCCGCATCTCCTTCGAGGCGGCCGCCAAGCGGCTGTCCGCCGATGTCATCAACTTCTCCGCCAAGGGCTCCTCGGTCTCCAAGGGCGAGTCCCTCAAGGACACCGCGCTGACCCTGGAGGCGATGGGCGCCGACGCCGTCGTCATCCGGCACGGCGCCTCCGGCGCCCCGTACCGTCTGGCCACCTCGGGCTGGATCGACGGCGCGGTCGTCAACGCGGGCGACGGGACGCACGAGCACCCCACCCAGGCCCTCCTGGACGCCTTCACCATGCGCCGCAGGCTGGTCGGGCCCGACACCGGGCTCGGCAAGGACCTCGACGGCCGCCGGATCACGATCGTCGGCGACATCCTGCACAGCCGCGTCGCCCGCTCCAACGTCCACCTGCTGACCACCCTCGGCGCCCACGTCACCCTGGTGGCCCCGCCCACCCTGGTCCCCGTCGGCGTCGAGCAGTGGCCCTGCGACATCAGTTACAGCCTCGACGAGGTGCTGCCGAAGTCGGACGCTGTGATGATGCTTCGTGTGCAGCGTGAGCGGATGAACGCCGCGTACTTCCCGACCGAGCGCGAGTACTCCCGCCGCTACGGCCTGGACGGCGAGCGGATGGCGAAGATGCCCGAGCACGCCATCGTGATGCACCCCGGCCCGATGGTCCGCGGCATGGAGATCACGGCGGAGGTGGCCGACTCCGACCGGTGCACGGTCGTCGAGCAGGTCGCCAACGGCGTCTCGATCCGCATGGCCGTGCTCTACCTGCTGCTCGGCGGCTCCGAGCCCGCCGCCCCGACCTCCCACCCGTCACCCGCCGCCACCCTTGACCGAAGCGCTGCGCGCCCTACTGTTCCCGCCCGTACCGAGGAGAACAAGTAACCATGAGCAAGATCCTTATCCGCGGCGCGAAGGTCCTCGGCGGCGAGCCCCAGGACGTCCTCATCGACGGCGAGACCATCGCCGCGGTCGGCACCGGGCTCGACGCCGGCGACGCCACCGTGATCGAGGCGGCGGGCCAGGTCCTGCTGCCCGGCCTGGTCGACCTCCACACCCACCTGCGCGAGCCCGGCCGCGAGGACTCCGAGACCGTCCTGACCGGTACCAAGGCCGCCGCGGTCGGCGGCTTCACCGCGGTGCACGCCATGGCCAACACCTTCCCGGTCGCCGACACCGCCGGAGTCGTCGAGCAGGTCTGGCGGCTCGGCAAGGAGTCCGGCTACTGCGACGTGCAGCCCATCGGCGCCGTCACCGTCGGCCTGGAGGGCAAGCAGCTCGCCGAACTCGGCGCCATGCACGACTCGGCCGCCGGAGTGAAGGTCTTCTCCGACGACGGCAAGTGCGTCGACGACGCGGTGATCATGCGCCGGGCCCTGGAGTACGTGAAGGCCTTCGACGGTGTCGTCGCCCAGCACGCCCAGGAGCCCCGCCTCACCGAGGGCGCCCAGATGAACGAGGGCATCGTCTCCGCCGAGCTCGGCCTCGGCGGCTGGCCCGCCGTCGCCGAGGAGTCGATCATCGCCCGCGACGTGCTGCTGGCCGCCCACGTCGGCTCCCGCGTCCACATCTGCCACCTGTCGACCGCCGGCTCCGTGGAGATCGTCCGCTGGGCCAAGTCCAAGGGCTGGAACGTCACCGCCGAGGTCACCCCGCACCACCTGCTCCTCACCGACGAGCTGGTCCGGTCCTACAACCCGGTCTACAAGGTGAACCCGCCGCTGCGCACGGAGGCCGACGTCATGGCCCTGCGCGAGGCGCTCGCCGACGGCACCATCGACTGCGTCGCCACCGACCACGCCCCGCACCCGCACGAGGACAAGGACTGCGAGTGGGCCGCGGCCGCCATGGGCATGGTGGGCCTGGAGACCGCGCTCTCCGTCGTCCAGCAGACGATGGTGGACACCGGGCTGATCGACTGGGCGGGCGTCGCCGACCGCATGTCCTTCCGCCCCGCCGCCATCGGCCGCCTCGACGGACACGGCCGGCCCGTCTCGGAGGGCGAGCCCGCCAACCTCACCCTGGTCGATCCGGCATACCGTGGAGTCGTGGACCCCGCGGGATTCGCCTCCCGCAGCCGCAACACCCCCTACGAGGGGCGCGAGCTGCCGGGCCGAGTGACCCACACCTTCCTGCGGGGCCGTGCCACGGTCGTCGACGGGAAACTCGCGTGACAACACTCAGCCCCACCCACCAGCTCTACCGACTGGCCGCCGAGCAGAAGTCGGCGGAGGTCACCGACTGGTCCGCCCGCATCAGCTGGGTGATCGGCCTGGCCGTCCTCATCGCCTTCGTCTACTGGCTCATGCGCCAGGGATGGAAGTGGCGCGGCAGCCTCCAGTCGGATCTCACCGACCTCGCGACCACCCCGGACGGCTTCGCGGACGGCGAGAAACTGCTCACGCTGACCGGGCGCTACCACGCCTCGACGACGGCCGGGCAGTGGCTCGACCGCATCGTCGCCCACGGCCTCGGCACCCGCAGCCGCGTCGAGCTCACCCTCACCGAGCAGGGCCTCGACGTCGTACGGCCCGGCGCGACGGACTTCTTCGTCCCTGCCGCAGACCTGCGCGAAGCCCGGACCGACAAGGCCCTGGCGGGCAAGGTCCTGCCCGAGGGCGGTCTGCTGGTCATCACCTGGGCGCTCGGCGACCAGCTGATCGACTCCGGATTCCGCTCCGACCACTCGGCCGAGCACGCCGCCTGGGTCGACGCCGTCAACGGGCTCACCACCACTCAACTCACCAGCACTACGGAAGGCACCGCACGATGACGATCTCCACCCGGGGAGCCGCCAAAGCTCCCGCCGTACTCGTCCTGGAGGACGGCCGCGCCTTCCGCGGCCGCGCCTACGGGGCTGTGGGGGAGACCTTCGGTGAGGCGGTGTTCTCCACCGGCATGACCGGCTACCAGGAGACGCTGACCGACCCCTCGTACCACCGCCAGGTCGTCGTGATGACCGCCCCGCACGTCGGGAACACCGGTGTGAACGACGAGGACCCCGAGTCGAAGCAGATCTGGGTCGCCGGCTACGTCGTCCGCGACCCCGCCCGGGTGCCGTCGAACTGGCGCTCCCGCCGGTCCCTGGACGAGGAACTCGCGAGCCAGGGCGTCGTCGGCATCAGCGGCATCGACACCCGCGCCCTCACCCGCCACCTCCGCGAGCGCGGCGCGATGCGCGTCGGCATCTTCTCCGGCAACGCCATCGCGGACGAGGGCACGCTCCTCGCCCGGGTGCGCCAGGCCCCCGAGATGAACGGCGCCGACCTGTCCGCCGAGGTCGCCACCAAGGAGACGTACGTCGTCCCCGCGATCGGCACCAAGAAGTTCACCGTCGCCGCGATCGACCTCGGCATCAAGGGCATGACCCCGCACCGGCTGGCCGAACGCGGCATCGAGGTGCACGTTCTGCCCGCCACCGCCACGCTGGACGAGGTGTACGCGGTCCAGCCCGACGGAGTCTTCTTCTCCAACGGCCCCGGCGACCCCTCCACCGCGGACCACCCGGTCTCCGTCATGCGGGGCGTCCTGGAGCGGAAGACCCCGCTCTTCGGCATCTGCTTCGGCAACCAGATCCTGGGCCGCGCGCTCGGCTTCGGCACGTACAAGCTGAAGTACGGCCACCGCGGCATCAACCAGCCCGTGCAGGACCGCTCGACCGGCAAGGTCGAGGTCACCGCGCACAACCACGGCTTCGCCGTCGACGCCCCGCTCGACAAGGTGTCCGACACCGCCTACGGGCGCGCCGAGGTCTCCCACGTCTGCCTGAACGACCAGGTCGTCGAGGGCCTCCAGCTCCTCGACCGGCCGGCCTTCAGCGTCCAGTACCACCCCGAAGCGGCCGCCGGCCCGCACGACGCCGCGTACCTCTTCGACCGCTTCGTTTCCCTGATGGAGGGCCAGCGTGCCTAAGCGCTCCGATATCCAGTCCGTCCTGGTCATCGGCTCCGGTCCGATCGTCATCGGCCAGGCCGCCGAGTTCGACTACTCCGGCACCCAGGCCTGCCGGGTCCTCAAGGCCGAGGGCCTGCGCGTCATCCTGGTGAACTCCAACCCGGCGACGATCATGACCGACCCGGAGATCGCCGACGCCACGTACGTCGAGCCGATCACCCCCGAGTTCGTCGAGAAGATCATCGCCAAGGAGCGCCCCGACGCGCTGCTGCCGACCCTGGGCGGCCAGACCGCGCTCAACACCGCGATCTCCATGCACGAGAACGGTGTCCTGGAGAAGTACGGCGTCGAGCTCATCGGCGCCAACGTCGAGGCCATCAACAAGGGCGAGGACCGCGAGCTCTTCAAGGGCGTCGTCGAGGCCGTCAAGGCGAAGATCGGCTACGGCGAGTCCGCCCGGTCCGTCATCTGCCACTCGATGGACGACATCATGAAGGGCGTCGACACCCTCGGCGGCTACCCCGTCGTCGTCCGCCCCTCCTTCACCATGGGCGGCGCCGGCTCCGGCTTCGCCCACGACGAGGAGGAGCTGCGGCGCATCGCCGGACAGGGCCTCACGCTCTCCCCGACCACCGAGGTGCTCCTGGAGGAGTCCATCCTCGGCTGGAAGGAGTACGAGCTGGAGCTGATGCGCGACAAGAACGACAACGTCGTGGTCGTCTGCTCCATCGAGAACTTCGACCCGATGGGCGTCCACACGGGTGACTCGATCACCGTCGCCCCGGCGATGACGCTCACCGACCGTGAGTACCAGCGGCTGCGTGACATCGGCATCGCGATCATCCGCGAGGTCGGCGTCGACACCGGCGGCTGCAACATCCAGTTCGCGATCGACCCGGCCGACGGCCGCGTCATCGTGATCGAGATGAACCCGCGCGTCTCCCGCTCCTCGGCGCTCGCCTCCAAGGCCACCGGCTTCCCGATCGCCAAGATCGCCGCCAAGCTGGCCGTCGGCTACACGCTCGACGAGATCCCCAACGACATCACCGAGAAGACGCCGGCCTCCTTCGAGCCGACCCTCGACTACGTCGTGGTCAAGGCCCCGCGCTTCGCCTTCGAGAAGTTCCCCTCCGCCGACTCCACCCTCACCACCACGATGAAGTCGGTGGGCGAGGCCATGGCGATCGGCCGGAACTTCACCGAGGCACTCCAGAAGGCGCTGCGCTCCCTGGAGAAGAAGGGCTCGCAGTTCGCCTTCACCGGCGAGCCCGGCGACAAGGCGGAGCTGCTGGCCGAGGCGGTCCGCCCGACCGACGGCCGGATCAACACCGTCATGCAGGCGATCCGGGCCGGTGCCACCCAGGAAGAGGTCTTCGACGCCACGAAGATCGACCCCTGGTTCGTCGACCAGCTCTTCCTCATCAAGGAGATCGCCGACGAGCTGGCCGCCGCCGACAAGCTCGTCCCCGAGCTGCTGGCCGACGCCAAGCGGCACGGCTTCTCCGACGTCCAGATCGCCGAGATCCGCGGGCTGCGCGAGGACGTCGTCCGCGAGGTGCGGCACGCGCTCGGCATCCGCCCGGTCTACAAGACGGTCGACACCTGCGCCGCCGAGTTCGCCGCGAAGACGCCGTACTTCTACTCCTCCTACGACGAGGAGAGCGAGGTCGCGTCCCGCACCAAGCCCGCGGTGATCATCCTCGGCTCCGGCCCCAACCGCATCGGCCAGGGCATCGAGTTCGACTACTCCTGCGTCCACGCCTCCTTCGCGCTGAGCGACGCGGGCTACGAGACCGTGATGGTCAACTGCAACCCGGAGACGGTCTCCACGGACTACGACACCTCCGACCGCCTGTACTTCGAGCCGCTGACGCTGGAAGACGTGCTGGAGATCGTGCACGCCGAGTCCCTCGCGGGCCCGATCGCGGGCGTCATCGTCCAGCTCGGCGGCCAGACCCCGCTGGGTCTGTCGCAGGCACTCAAGGACAACGGCGTGCCCGTCGTCGGCACCTCCCCGGAGGCGATCCACGCCGCCGAGGACCGCGGCGCCTTCGGCCGTGTGCTCGCCGAGGCCGGTCTCCCGGCCCCGAAGCACGGCACCGCCACCACCTTCGCCGAGGCCAAGGCCATCGCCGACGAGATCGGCTACCCCGTCCTCGTACGCCCCTCGTACGTGCTCGGCGGCCGCGGCATGGAGATCGTGTACGACGAGACCCGGCTCTCCTCGTACATCGCCGAGTCCACCGAGATCAGCCCCACCCGGCCGGTCCTGGTCGACCGCTTCCTCGACGACGCGATCGAGATCGACGTCGACGCGCTCTACGACGGCACCGAGCTCTACCTCGGCGGCGTCATGGAGCACATCGAGGAGGCCGGCATCCACTCCGGCGACTCCGCCTGCGCCCTGCCCCCGATCACGCTCGGCGGCTACGACATCAAGCGGCTGCGCGCCTCCACCGAGGCCATCGCCAAGGGCGTCGGCGTCCGCGGGCTGATCAACATCCAGTTCGCGCTCTCCGGCGACATCCTCTACGTCCTGGAAGCCAACCCGCGCGCCTCCCGCACCGTCCCCTTCACCTCGAAGGCGACCGCGGTGCCGCTCGCGAAGGCCGCCGCCCGCATCTCGCTGGGCGCGACCGTCGCGGAGCTGCGCGCGGAGGGCCTGCTGCCCAGGCACGGCGACGGCGGCACCCTGCCGCTGGACGCGCCGATCTCCGTCAAGGAGGCCGTCATGCCGTGGTCGCGCTTCCGCGACGTCCACGGGCGCGGCGTCGACACCGTCCTCGGCCCGGAGATGCGCTCCACGGGCGAGGTCATGGGCATCGACTCCGTCTTCGGCACGGCGTACGCCAAGTCGCAGGCCGGCGCCTACGGCCCGCTGCCCACCAAGGGCCGGGCCTTCATCTCGGTCGCCAACCGCGACAAGCGCACGATGATCTTCCCGGCCCGCGAGCTGGTCGCCCACGGCTTCGAGCTGATGGCCACCTCCGGCACCGCCGAGGTGCTCAAGCGCAACGGCATCAACGCGACCGTCGTGCGCAAGCAGTCCGAGGGCGAGGGCCCCAACGGCGAGAAGACGATCGTCCAGCTCATCCACGACGGCGAGGTCGACCTCATCGTCAACACGCCGTACGGAACCGGCGGCCGGCTCGACGGCTACGAGATCCGCACCGCGGCCGTCGCCCGGTCCGTGCCGTGCCTCACCACGGTCCAGGCGCTCGCCGCGGCCGTGCAGGGCATCGACGCCCTCAACCACGGGGACGTGGGCGTCCGATCGCTCCAGGAACACGCGGAACATCTGACCGCGGCCCGCGACTAGAAGCCCAGCAGGGGGACACCGGAAACGGTGTCCCCCTCTTCATGAGGACACCGTGATGTACAAACTCTTCTTCCAGCTGGTCTTCAAGCGCATGGACCCGGAGCGCGCCCACTACGCCGCCTTCCGCTGGATCCGCCTGGCCGCCGGCGTCCCCGTCCTGCGTACCTTCCTCGCCGCCGCACTCGCCCCCCGCCACAAGGAACTGCGTACCGAGGCCCTCGGCCTGCGGATGCACGGCCCCTTCGGCCTCGCCGCGGGCTTCGACAAGAACGCCATCGCGATCGACGGCATGGCGATGCTCGGCTTCGACCACGTCGAGATCGGCACCGTCACCGGCGAGCCGCAGCCCGGGAACCCCAAGAAGCGGCTCTTCCGTCTCGTCGCCGACCGTGCGCTGATCAACCGCATGGGCTTCAACAACGAGGGCTCGGCCGCCGTGGCCGAGCGGCTGGGCGCCCGCAACCCGGTCTTCCGGACCACCGTCGGCGTCAACATCGGCAAGACCAAGGTCGTCCCCGAGGCCGACGCCGCCGCCGACTACGTGAAGTCCACCGAGCGGCTCGCCGCACATGCCGACTACCTCGTCGTCAACGTCTCCTCGCCCAACACGCCCGGACTGCGCAACCTCCAGGCCACCGAGTCGCTGCGCCCGCTGCTGACCGCGGTCCGCGAGGCCGCCGACCGCACCGTCACCGCCCGCCGGGTCCCGCTGCTCGTCAAGATCGCCCCCGACCTCGCCGACGAGGACGTCGACGCCGTCGCCGACCTCGCCGTCGAACTGGGCCTGGACGGCATCATCGCCACCAACACCACCATCGCCCGCGAGGGCCTGGGACTGAAGTCCCCGGCCTCCCTCGTCAAGGAGACCGGCGGACTGTCCGGCGCGCCCCTCAAGGAGCGCTCGCTGGAGGTCCTGAGCCGCCTGTACGCCCGTGTGGGCGACCGGATCACCCTGGTGGGCGTCGGGGGCATCGAGAACGCCGAGGACGCCTGGCAGCGCATCCTCGCCGGCGCCACGCTCGTCCAGGGCTACAGCGCCTTCATCTACGAGGGCCCGTTCTACGCCCGCGCGATCCACAAGGGCCTGGCCGCGCGCCTGGCCGCCTCCCCGTACGCCACCCTCGCCGACGCGGTCGGCGCGGAAACCAGGAAGGCCGCGAAATGACCCAGGAACCCTTCGGCGCACGTCTGCGCCACGCCATGGACACGCGCGGACAGCTCTGCGTGGGCATCGACCCGCACGCGTCCCTGCTCAGCTCCTGGGGGCTCGCCGACGACGTCGCGGGCCTGGAGCGCTTCACCCGTACGGTCGTCGAGGCGCTGGCCGACCGGGTCGCCGTGCTCAAGCCGCAGTCCGCGTTCTTCGAGCGGTTCGGCTCGCGTGGCGTCGCCGTACTGGAGAAGGCCGTCGAGGAGGCCAGGGCGGCCGGTGCCCTGGTCCTGATGGACGCCAAGCGCGGAGACATCGGCTCCACCATGGGCGCCTACGCCGCGACCTACCTGGACAAGGACTCGCCGCTGTACTCCGACGCGGTGACCGTCTCGCCGTACCTCGGCTTCGGTTCGCTGCGGCCCGCGCTCGACGCGGCCGCCGTCTCCGGCTCGGGCGTGTTCGTGCTCGCCCTCACCTCCAACCCGGAGGGTGCCGAGGTGCAGCGCGCCACCGCGGCCGACGGCCGTTCGCTCGCCCAGGTGATGCTCGACCACATGGCCGCCGAGAACCGGGACGTCACCCCGCTCGGCTCGGTCGGTGCCGTGGTCGGGGCGACGCTCGGGGACGCGCGGGCGGATCTGGCGATCAACGGCCCGCTGCTCGCGCCCGGCATCGGCGCCCAGGGCGCCACGCCCGCGGATCTGCCGGGTGTCTTCGGCGACGCGGTCGGCAACGTGGTGCCCAGCGTGAGCCGGGGCGTGCTGCGCCACGGGCCGCACGCGTCAGGGCTGCGCGAAGCCGCCGAACGGTTCGTGGACGAGGTCCGCGCGGCCGTCTCGGACCGCTGACACTGTCACGTAACAGCCTGTTGACGGAATCCTGACCAAAAATCTCGGTACTTATGCCAGGAATGTCCTGGTCGGCTGAGGCTGACCAGGACTTTTCGTTCGTTCTCGCTGACTCCGGCGGCCCTGGCCGCTAGTCTCCGTCGAGAGCCAACGAGCACAGGTTGTTCGCGGCTCACCAGGTGAGGGGCGATTCCGTCGCCTCACCGGTCCGTATCCGACAGATCGACATCCGAGGTGACGTAGGCGTGGCTCTTCCGCCCCTTACCCCTGAACAGCGCGCAGCCGCGCTCGAAAAGGCCGCCGCGGCTCGCCGGGAGCGGGCCGAGGTCAAGAATCGACTCAAGCACTCCGGCGCCTCCCTCCACGAGGTCATCAAGTCGGGCCAGGAGAACGACGTCATCGGCAAGATGAAGGTCTCCGCCCTGCTGGAGTCCCTGCCCGGCGTGGGCAAGGTCCGCGCCAAGCAGATCATGGAGCGGCTCGGCATCTCCGAGAGCCGCCGGGTCCGGGGTCTCGGCTCCAACCAGATCGCATCCCTGGAGCGTGAGTTCGGCGGCAGCGCCGCCTGACGGTCTCAGGCACTCCTGAGAACCGGGATAATCGCTCCATGGTTGCAACATCCCGGGGGACGTCCCCCGTACCCCCGGACGTACGTCCGCGGCTGACCGTGCTCTCCGGCCCCTCGGGGGTCGGCAAGAGCACGGTCGTCGCGCATATGCGCAAGGTCCACCCCGAGGTGTGGCTCTCGGTGTCGGCGACGACCCGCAAGCCCCGCCCCGGCGAACGCAACGGCGTCCACTACTTCTTCGTGGACAACGAGGAGTTCGACAAGCTCATCGCCAACGGCGAGCTGCTGGAGTGGGCCGAATTCGCCGGCAACCGCTACGGCACGCCCCGGCGTGCCGTGCAGGAGCGGCTGGAGGCCGGTGAGCCGGTGCTGCTGGAGATCGACCTCCAGGGCGCCCGGCTGGTCCGCCAGTCCATGGCGGACGCCCAGCTGGTCTTCCTCGCGCCGCCGAGCTGGGACGAACTGGTGCGCCGGCTCACCGGCCGGGGCACCGAGGCGCCCGAGGTGATCGAGCGACGTCTCGGCGCGGCGAAGGTCGAACTGGCCGCCGAATCCGAGTTCGATACGACGCTCGTCAACACCTCCGTCGAGGATGTGGCACGTGAGCTGCTAGCCTTGATGCTGGAGGCTTCCGGCCACCGTGCCGGCGGCGAGTGAACGCACACCAGCGCAACGAACCGCACCGACACGGGGGCACCGGCCACAAAGCCCCTGACTGTCAAAGATTTCTTTGATCTTCACCCCCTTCGGAAGGCAGAGAGTGTCCTCTTCCATCACCACGCCCGAGGGCATCATCAACCCGCCGATTGATGAGCTCCTCGAAGCAACCGACTCGAAGTACAGCCTCGTGATCTACGCCGCCAAGCGCGCGCGCCAGATCAACGCGTACTACTCGCAGCTCGGTGAGGGACTCCTCGAGTACGTCGGTCCGCTCGTCGACACCCACGTCCACGAGAAGCCGCTCTCGATCGCGCTCCGCGAGATCAACGCGGGCCTGCTCACCTCCGAGGCCATCGAGGGCCCCGCGCAGTAAGCAGGAAACGCACCTTCACCACAGGCCCGGCGGTCGTGACCGCCGGGCCTGTGGTGTGTCCCGGGGCGACGGACCCGCGTGGGCGGCGGTGAGGCAGCATGGGGGATGTACGGAGCGCGTACGTATCCGAGTGCGGGGAGACGCAGTGGACAAGCCGAAGGTCGTCCTGGGGGTCAGCGGCGGCATCGCCGCGTACAAGGCGTGCGAGCTGCTGCGCCGGCTGACCGAGTCGGGACACGACGTACGGGTCGTGCCGACCGAGGCATCGCTCCACTTCGTGGGCGCCGCCACCTGGTCGGCGCTCTCCGGCCACCCGGTCTCCACCGAGGTCTGGAACGACGTCCACGAGGTCCCGCACGTGCGGATCGGACAACACGCCGACCTGGTCGTCGTCGCCCCCGCCACCGCCGACATGCTCGCCAAGGCGGCCCACGGCCTCGCCGACGACCTGCTCACCAACACCTTGCTCACCGCCCGCTGTCCGGTCGTCTTCGCGCCCGCCATGCACACCGAGATGTGGGAGCACCCGGCCACCCAGGAGAACGTCGCCACCCTGCGGCGCCGTGGCGCCGTCGTCATCGAGCCCGCTGTCGGGCGCCTCACCGGAGTCGATACCGGCAAGGGCCGGCTGCCGGACCCGGCGGAGATCTTCGAGGTGTGCCGCCGCGTCCTGGCCCGCGGCCCCGTCGCCCCCGACCTCGCCGGCCGGCACGTGGTGATCAGCGCGGGAGGCACCCGCGAGCCGCTCGACCCGGTCCGCTACCTCGGCAACCGCTCCTCCGGCAAGCAGGGCTACGCGCTCGCCCGCACCGCCGTCGCCCGCGGCGCCCGCGTCACGCTCGTCGAGGCCAACACCGGGCTGCCCGATCCCTCCGGAGCCGACCTCGTCCACGTGGGCACCGCGGTGCAGTTGCGCGAGGCCGTGCTGAAGGCTGCGGCCGACGCCGACGTCGTGGTGATGGCGGCGGCGGTCGCCGACTTCCGTCCGGCCGAGTACGTGACGGGGAAGATCAAGAAGAAGGACGGCCAGGAACCGGCCCCCCTCACCCTCGTACGCAATCCCGACATCCTCGCCGAGGTGGCGGCCGACCGCGCCGCGCCGGGGCAGCTCGTCGTCGGATTCGCCGCCGAGACCGACAACGTCCTCGCCAACGGCCGGGAGAAACTCCTCCGCAAGGGCTGCGACCTGCTGGTCGTCAACGAGGTGGGGGAGCGCAAGACCTTCGGCTCGGAGGAGAACGAGGCGGTCGTGCTCGCGGCCGACGGGAGCGAGACCCCGGTGCCGTACGGGCCCAAGGAAGCGCTTGCCGACACGGTCTGGGACCTCGTGTCGGCGCGTCTTGGGTGAATTTCGCGTGTCGCCGCCCCCGGGGCCCGATCCCTTGAAATACGGGCACGAACGGTGCCCGGGGCGGCCCTTGGGGGACTTCCGGGCACCGGTGCCGCACGTCACAGATCCGCCAAAGGGCGAGACACGTTGTCCGACAGCCGGAGCCGACCGATAAACTGGTCCAGGTTCGTACCGGGCGCAGCTCCCGGGCCGTCCGCCAAATGATCAGCCAGCAGCCGCTGCAACCCCAGGGAGCGATGTGTCCCGCCGTCTCTTCACCTCGGAGTCCGTTACCGAGGGTCACCCCGACAAGATCGCTGACCAGATCAGCGACACCATTCTCGATGC
The DNA here is from genome assembly GCF_008042275.1 of Streptomyces sp. OR43. GTDB lineage: Bacteria > Actinomycetota > Actinomycetes > Streptomycetales > Streptomycetaceae > Streptomyces. The sequence goes on from NZ_RDBK01000008.1 coordinate 691,889, forward strand.
ACTCCTCCGTGAGGACCCGACGTCGCGTGTCGCCGTCGAGACCTTGATCACCACAGGTCTGGTGCACGTCGCGGGTGAGGTCACGACCAAGGCCTACGCCCCGATCGCCCAGCTGGTGCGCGACAAGATCCTGGAGATCGGCTACGACTCCTCGAAGAAGGGCTTCGACGGCGCCTCCTGCGGTGTCTCGGTGTCCATCGGCGCGCAGTCTCCCGACATCGCGCAGGGCGTCGACACCGCGTACGAGAAGCGTGTCGAAGGCGACGAGGACGAACTCGACAAGCAGGGCGCCGGCGACCAGGGCCTCATGTTCGGCTACGCCTGCGACGAGACGCCCGAACTGATGCCGCTGCCGATCCACGTCGCCCACCGGCTGTCGCGCCGGCTGTCCGAGGTGCGCAAGAACGGGACCATCCCGTACCTGCGCCCCGACGGCAAGACGCAGGTCACCATCGAGTACGACGGCGACAAGGCCGTCCGTCTCGACACGGTCGTCGTCTCCTCGCAGCACGCGAGCGACATCGACCTCGACTCGCTGCTCGCTCCCGACATCCGCGAGTTCGTCGTCGAGCACGTCCTGAACCAGCTGATCGAGGACGGCATCAAGCTCGACACCGAGGGCTACCGTCTGCTGGTCAACCCGACCGGCCGTTTCGAGATCGGCGGCCCGATGGGCGACGCCGGGCTGACCGGCCGCAAGATCATCATCGACACCTACGGCGGCATGGCCCGTCACGGCGGCGGTGCCTTCTCGGGCAAGGACCCGTCGAAGGTCGACCGCTCCGCCGCGTACGCCATGCGCTGGGTCGCCAAGAACGTCGTCGCGGCGGGCCTCGCGGCCCGGTGCGAGGTGCAGGTGGCGTACGCGATCGGCAAGGCCGAGCCGGTCGGCCTCTTCGTCGAGACGTTCGGCACCGCCGCGGTCGAGACCGAGAAGATCGAGCACGCCATCGGCGAGGTCTTCGACCTCCGCCCGGCCGCGATCATCCGCGACCTCGACCTGCTGCGCCCGATCTACGCCCAGACCGCCGCGTACGGCCACTTCGGCCGGGAGCTGCCCGACTTCACCTGGGAGCGCACCGACCGCGTGGACGCGCTGCGCAAGGCCGCGGGCCTGTAGGTCCGCCGGCTCGTCCGTACGCCGGAGCCCGGATGCCGTCACGGTGTCCGGGCTCCGGCGCGTTCCGCGTACCGGGAGGGCGGCCCGGCCACCGCGGGACGCACGGCCGACGGCGTCGGCTGTCAGTCTTGTCTGGTAGGAATTTGGCTGTGAGCAGCGACGACAAGCGGTCCGAGGAGCCCGGCGCCGGGGCACCGGAGCAGCTTGCGCTGATCCGGGAGACGGTGCGCAGGGCCGATGTGCCGCGCGCCAAACCGCGGACCTGGCGCGGGGCCGCGCTCGCCAAGGAGCTTCCTGTCGCCCGCGTACTGGTCAACAAGGGAGCGCTCCACCTCGACCAGTACTTCGACTACGCCGTACCCGAGGAGCTCGACGCCGAGGCGCGGCCCGGTGTGCGGGTACGGGTGCGCTTCGGGGCCGGCGGGCGCAACGTCCGGGGAGGGCGGCGCGAGGGCGGCGGGCTCATCGACGGATTCCTGGTCGAGCGGCTCGCCGAGTCCGACTACAACGGGGCGCTGGCCGCGCTCGCCTCCGTGGTCTCACCCGAACCGGTTCTCGGCCCGGAGCTGCTCGCACTCGCGCGGGCCGTCGCCGACCGCTACGCGGGCAGCCTCGCGGACGTCCTCCAGCTCGCGGTGCCGCCGAGGAACGCCCGGGCCGAGGCGAAGCCGTCACCGCAGCCCCTGCCCCCGCCCCCGCCACCGGCGCCGGGCACCTGGCAGCGGTACGCGCAGGGACCCGCCTTCCTGTCCGCGCTGGCCGACGGGGCAGCGCCCCGGGCCGTGTGGACCGCGCTCCCGGGACCGCACTGGCCGCAGGAGATCGCCGCCGCCGTCGCCGCGACCCTCGCCTCCGGGCGCGGCGCCCTGGTCGTCGTCCCCGACGGGCGGACCGCGGGCCGTGTCGACGCGGCCCTGACCGGACTGCTGGGCGAGGGCCGCCACGCCATGCTGACGGCCGGTTCGGGGCCCGAGAAGCGCTACCGGGAGTGGCTCGCGGTGAGCCGCGGCTCCGTCCGGGCGGTCGTCGGGACCCGGGCCGCGATGTTCGCCCCCGTCGCCGATCTCGGCCTGGTCGCGATCTGGGACGACGGGGACTCCAGCCACAGTGATGACAACGCCCCCTTCCCGCACGTCCGCGAGGTCCTGGAGCTGCGGGCGGCACACGGCCGGTGCGCCTTTCTGCTCGGCGGCACGAGCTGCACCGTGGAGGCCGCGCAACTGGTCGAGACCGGGTGGGCACTGCCGCTGCGCGCGGACCGGGACCAGCTGCGGATCGCGGCGCCGCTGGTCCGCACCGTCGGCGACGGCGAACTCGCACGGGACGGCGCGGCCCGGGCCGCCCGGCTGCCGAGCCTCGCCTGGCAGACCGTGCGCGACGGACTGCGCACAGGCCCGGTGCTGGTCCAGGTGCCGCGCCGGGGCTACGCCCCCCGGCTGGCCTGCGAGCGCTGCCGGGAGCCCGCGCGGTGCCGGCACTGCGCCGGGCCGCTGGAAGCGCCCGACCAGCAGGATCTGAACTGCGCCTGGTGCGGGCGGGCCGAGACGTCCTGGCACTGCGTCGCCTGCGGTGGCCGCAGGCTGCGGGCCCAGATCGTCGGCGCCCGACGGACGGCGGAAGAGCTCGGCCGGGCCTTTCCCGCCGTGCCGGTCCGGACCTCCGGCCGCGACCACATCCTGGACTCGGTGCCCGATCAGCCCGCGCTGGTCGTCAGCACGCCCGGCGCCGAGCCGGTCGCCGAGGGCGGGTACGCGGCGGCCCTGCTGCTGGACGGCTGGGCCATGGTCGGCCGCCCCGACCTGCGGGCCGGCGAGGAGGCCCTGCGCCGCTGGACGGCCGCCGCCGCGCTGGTCCGGGGACAGCCGGAGGGCGGCACCGTGGTGATCGTCGCCGAGCCGACGCTGCGGCCCGTGCAGGCCCTGGTCCGCTGGGACCCGGTCGGCCACGCCCGCCGCGAGCTCGCGGAACGGGCCGAGCTGGGCTTTCCGCCGGTGTCCCGGATGGCGTCGGTGACAGGCACAGCCGAGGCACTCGCCGCCTTCCTCGCGGCCGCGGAGCTGCCGGCGGATGCCGAGCTGCTCGGTCCCGTGCCGGTCCCGGGCGGCTGGCCGGGGCAGCCACGCAGGCCCTCCGACGCGCCTGTCGGCGAGGCCTGGGAGCGGGCCCTGATCAGGGTGCCGCCGGGCAGCGGGGCGGCGCTGGCGGCCGCACTGAAGGCGGCACAGGCCGCGCGGCTGTCCCGCGGGGGCGGCGGCGCGGCGGGGGGCCCGGTGCGGATGCGGGTGGACCCGCCGGATATCGGGTGACGGGCCCTTGGGCGGGCGGCAGCGTGTGGGTTGCCCCCGGTCCGGGGTGCGGGGKYCCGTCCTCAAKCGCCGGACGGGCTTGGGTGGTGCGGGTCTCCCCGCRGGTGCGGGGTTCCGTCCTCAAKCGCCGGACGGGCTTGAGTGGCGCACGCCACCCGTGGGGTGCGCGTCACGTCCGGTGGTCGGGGGCGGGGTCCCTCCGGGAAGATCTCCTCGGAACTGGCGTATTCACCCGGGTACGCAGACGACCCGGGTCGTACGCCATTTCCTGCGGGGACTCCCCTGCACGCCCCCACCCGGCATCAGCCACGTCCGCACACCGGAGTGACGACTGTCGCAGACGCGAGGCGGCCGGTCCGGGGGCGTGCAGGGGAGTCCCCGCAGGACGACGCACATCGACCCGCGTCCGCCGATGCGCGAGGACCTGCGCCCGGGCGCCTTCCCGGGCCCCCGCAACGGCTGACCCACCGCTGCGGGTGCCCGCTGGTCCGGGCCCCCGCAGGTGCGGGGTTCCGTCCTCAATCGCCGGACGGGCTTGAGTGGCGCACGCCACCCGTGGGGTGCGCGTCACGTCCGGTGGTCGGGGGCGGGGTCCCTCCGGGAAGATCTCCTCGGAACTGGCGTATTCACCCGGGTACGCAGACGACCCGGGTCGTACGCCATTTCCTGCGGGGACTCCCCTGCACGCCCCCACCCGGCATCAGCCACGTCCGCACACCGGAGTGACGACTGTCGCAGACGCGAGGCGGCCGGTCCGGGGCCGTGCAGGGGAGTCCCCGCAGGACGACGCACATCGACCCGGGTCCTTCACGAACCGGCGGAACGTGCGGCGTCCGAGGAGATCTRCCCGGAGGGACCCCGCCCCCGACCACCGGACGTGACGCGCACCCCACGGGTGGCGTGCGCCACTCAAGCCCGTCCGGCGATTGAGGACGGAACCCCGCACCTGCGGGGGCCCGGACCAGCGGGCACCCGCAGCGGTGGGTCAGCCGTTGCGGGGGCCCGGGAAGGCGCCCGGGCGCAGGTCCTCGCGCATCGGCGGACGCTCCGCCGACGGCTGCGGCGGCATCGTGCGTGCGGCCGGGACGGTGGGCAGCGCGGGGGGCGACCCGGGCGCCACCGGCCCGGGACGCTGTGCCACGACCTCGGCGGCGCCCTCGGCCGTCACCGGCTGCGGCGCGGCGCGGCGCGCCCCGTAGCGACGGTGCACCGCCTGTTTGGTTACTCCGAGCGCGGAGCCCACCGCGTCCCAGGAGAATCCCAGCGAACGGTCGAAGTCCACAGCCGCCGTGACCAGGGTCTCGACGCTGTCCCGCAGTTCCTGGGCCAGCCTGACGGTGGGGGCCGGGGCCCTGCCGTAGACGACGAAGCCCGCTGAGGGGCCGGAGCGGCGTGGACGGTAGACATTGCCCAGCTGGGCGGTGAGTGTGCGCAGCGCGTCCACCTGCCGCCGAACCCGCTCGATGTCCCGCACCAGTAGATGCAGGCTGGCCCGCGCTTGGGCGTCGTGGGTTGCGTGGTCGGCCATGAAGAAGCCTCTCGAACCGGCGTTGAAAGGGATCGGGCCGCACCAGGGCGGCTCGCTTCGGTCAATCTCTCTTGACCAACGCCTCACCGGGGGATCTGGTCACGCTCCGGGGGCGCATATGCATCTGCAAGGGGCGCGCAACCGTGCGTACGCCCCCCAGCGCCCACCCGGCTTCCGGGCCCATAGACTTGTGCGTTGCTCGTCACCGTAGATGTTTCGGCCTGAGAGGCAGTCAGCCACCCATGAAGCTCGTCTTCGCAGGCACCCCCGAGGTAGCCGTACCCGCACTGGACGCCCTGATCGCCTCCGGTCGCCATGAGGTGGCCGCCGTCGTGACCAGGCCCGACGCGCCGGCGGGCCGGGGCCGCCGCATGGTGGCCAGTCCCGTCGCCGAGCGGGCGGAAGAGGCCGGCATCGAGGTGCTCAAGCCCGCCAGGCCCCGGGACGAGGACTTCCTGGCGCGGCTCAGGGAGATCGCGCCGGACTGCTGCCCCGTCGTCGCCTACGGGGCGCTGCTGCCCAAGGCCGCACTCGCCATCCCGGCCCGCGGCTGGGTCAACCTCCACTTCTCGCTGCTGCCCGCCTGGCGCGGCGCCGCACCGGTTCAGCACTCCGTCATGGCGGGCGACGAGGTGACGGGGGCGTCCACGTTCCTCATCGAGGAGGGGCTCGACTCCGGACCGGTCTACGGCGTCCTGACCGAGGAGGTGCGGCCCACGGACACCAGCGGCGATCTGCTGACCCGGCTGGCCTTCGCCGGGGCCGGGCTGCTCGCCGCGACGATGGACGGCATCGAGGACGGCACCCTGCACGCCGTGCCGCAGCCCGCCGACGGCATCACCCTCGCACCGAAGATCACCGTCGAGGACGCCCAGGTCCAGTGGTCGGCGCCCGCCCTGCGCGTCGACCGGGTGGTCCGCGGCTGCACCCCGGCCCCCGGCGCGTGGACCCTCTTCCGCGGGGAGCGCCTCAAGCTGATCCAGGCCGTGCCCGTCGTGGACCGGGCCGATCTGGCGCCCGGCGAGCTGTCCGCGTCCAAGAACAACGTGTACGTGGGCACCGGATCGCACGCGATCGAGCTGCTCTGGGTCCAGCCGCAGGGCAAGAAGCCGATGCGCGCCGCGGACTGGGCGCGCGGGGTGCGCATCGTCCCCGGCGAGCTCGCCGGCATCTGAGGGCGGCGTCCGAGGGGCCGTGCGGACGGGCGGACCGGGCCGGGGACGTAGGCTGGGACGGTTCGCCCCCTCACCATCAGCGGAGCACCTTTCACGTGAACGACCAGCCGCGTCGCCGTCCCGCCAAGCCGCACCGCCGTCCGCAGAAGGACCCGGTCCGGTTCCTCGCCTTCGAGGCCCTCAGGGCCGTCGACGAACGCGACGCGTACGCCAACCTCGTCCTGCCTCCCCTGCTGAAGAAGGCCCGGGCCAAGGGAGACTTCGACAGCCGGGACGCGGCGCTGGCGACCGAGCTGGTCTACGGGACACTGCGCCGCCAGGGCACCTACGACGCGATCGTCGCCGCCTGCATCGACCGTCCGCTCGTCGAGGTCGACCCGCCGGTCCTGGACGTCCTGAACATGGGTGTGCACCAGCTGCTCGGCACCCGCATCCCGACGCACGCCGCGGTCTCCGCCAGCGTGGAGCTGGCCCGGGTGGTGCTCGGCGAGGGACGCGCCAAGTTCGTCAACGCCGTCCTGCGCAAGGTGTCGGCGGACGACCTCGACGGCTGGGTGGAGCGGGTCGCCCCCTCGTACGAGGACGACGCCGAGGACCATCTGGCCATCGTCCACTCGCATCCGCGCTGGGTCGTCTCGGCCCTCTGGGACGCGCTGGGCGGCGGCCGCGCGGGCATCGAGGACCTGCTCGAAGCCGACAACGAACGGCCCGAGGTCACCCTGGTCGCCCGCCCCGGACGTTCCACCACCGACGAGCTCCTCGACGCCCTCGGCGAGGAGAACGGCCTCCCGGGCCGCTGGTCCCCCTACGCCGTGCGGATGGCCGAGGGCGGGGAGCCCGGTGCCCTGACCGCCGTGCAGGAGGGCCGGGCCGGTGTCCAGGACGAGGGCAGCCAGCTCGTCGCCACGGCCCTCGCCAACGCCCCGCTGGAGGGCAGCGACACCCGCTGGCTCGACGGCTGCGCCGGCCCCGGCGGCAAGGCCGCGCTGCTGGCCGCCCTGGCCGCCGGCCGCGGCGCCGCCCTGCTCGCCGCCGAGAAGCAGCCGCACCGGGCGCGCCTCGTCGAGCGCTCGCTGGCCGGGAACCCCGGCCCGTACCAGGTGATCACCGCCGACGGCACCCGGCCGCCGTGGCTGCCCGACACGTTCGACCGGATCCTGATGGACGTCCCGTGCTCCGGCCTCGGCGCGCTGCGCCGCCGCCCGGAGGCCCGCTGGCGCCGTCGCAAGGAGGACCTGGAGAGCTTCGCGCCCCTCCAGCGCGGTCTGCTGCGCGAGGCACTCAAGGCCGTCCGGATCGGCGGCGTCGTCGGATACGCGACGTGCTCGCCGCACCTCGCGGAGACCCGGGTGGTCGTCGAGGACGTACTCAAGGGGCGCGGCGGCGCACCCGTCGAGGCCGAGTGGGTGGACGCCCGCCCGCTCATGCCCGGAGTGCCCGCCCTGGGCGACGGACCCGACGTCCAGCTCTGGCCCCATCTGCACGGTACGGACGCGATGTACCTGGCTCTGCTGCGGCGTACCGGCTGATCACCGCGGACGGTCCGGGACGGGGGGACCGGGGGCGAAAAGGCCGGGAATGCGCGAACTGTAATGATCCCGTGAGGCTTTGGAGCGCACCGAAGCGGGGAAGTGCCCCGGAGCATGGCAGGCTTGGCCCCATGGCCCAGATCAACCCCAGTATTCTTTCCGCCGACTTCGCACGTCTCGCCGAGGAGGCGCAGGCCGTCGAAGGCGCCGACTGGCTCCATGTCGATGTCATGGACAACCACTTCGTGCCCAATCTGACGCTCGGCGTCCCGATCGTGGAATCGCTCAGCAGGGCCACCAGCACGCCGCTGGACTGCCATCTGATGATCGAGGACGCGGACCGCTGGGCACCTCAGTACGTCGAGGCGGGGGCCGGCTCCGTCACCTTCCACGTGGAGGCCGCCGCCGCCCCCGTCCGGCTCGCGCGGGAGATCCGGGCCAAGGGCGCCCGCGCGTCCATGGCGCTCAAGCCGGCGACGCCCATCGAGCCGTACGAGGACCTGCTCCCCGAGCTCGACATGCTGCTGATCATGACGGTGGAGCCGGGCTTCGGGGGCCAGTCCTTCCTCGACATCATGCTGCCGAAGATCCGCCGCACCCGTGAGCTGATCTCCCGGCACGGACTCGAACTCTGGCTCCAGGTCGACGGCGGGGTCTCCGAGTCCACGATCGAGCGGTGCGCGGAGGCCGGGGCGGACGTCTTCGTCGCGGGTTCCGCCGTGTACGGAGCCAAGGACCCGGCCGAAGCCGTCCGGGCCCTGCGCGCCAAGGCCGACGGGGCCATCGCCTCGGCGGCGTGGGCGTGCGGCCACTGACGCCGATGACGGCGCAGGCACCCCTCCGGCCCCCGATCGCACGTCGGCCGGGCCAAGTGCAGATGAACGCGGTCCGACGGGACCGATCAAGGGTCGCCGTATCTGACAGGATGAACGGCGTATCGAGAGCGTGAACAGCAGTGAGGAGAACGCGGTGTCTGCAATGTCGGCGGGCCGGTCCGCCCTGCGGATGGGGCCCGCGGAGCTGGTGCAGGCGGCGGCCATGGCCCGCCGCTTCTACCTCGAGGGCAAATCCAAGATCCAGATCGCCGAGGAGTTCGGCGTCAGCCGCTTCAAGGTGGCCCGGGTCCTGGAGACGGCTCTGGAACGTGACCTCGTACGGATCGAGATCCGGGTCCCCGCGGAGCTGGACGCCGAGCGCTCCGACGCGCTCCGCGCCCGCTACGGGCTGCGCCACGCGGTCGTGGTCGAGTCCCCGGCGGAGGAACAGGACGACGCCGCCGACCCGGAGAACCTGGGCGAGGTCGCGGCCGACCTGCTCGGCGAACTGGTGAACGAGGGCGATGTGCTCGGGCTCGCCTGGGGACGGTCCACCATTCACATGGCGGCGGCCCTCGACCGGCTGCCGCCGTGCACGGTCGTGCAGCTCACCGGGGTGTACGACGCGGGAACGGCCGAGCGCGGCTCGGTCGAGGCCGTGCGGCGGGCCGCCCAGGTGTCCGGGGGCGAGGCCCACCCCATCTACGCGCCGATGCTGCTCCCCGACCCGGCGACGGCCGCCGCGCTGCGCCACCAGACGGGCATCGCGCGGGCCTTCGAGTACTTCGACAAGGTGACGGTCGCGGCCGTCTCCATCGGTTCCTGGGAGCCGGGGATCTCCACGGTCCACGACATGCTCTCCGACGAGGAGCGCGAGCACTACGCCTCGCTCGGCGTCGCCGCCGAGATGTCGGCCCACCTCTTCGACGCGGACGGGCGCCGGGTCGGCCGCGACCTCGGCGAGCGGTGCATCACCGTCGAGGCGGACCGGCTGCGCCGGATCCCCGAGGTGGTGGCGATCGCGGGCGGCCAGCGCAAGGCCGCGGCGATCGGGGCCGTGCTGCGCTCCGGTCTCGTCACCAGCCTGGTGACCGACACCGCGGCGGCCGACTACCTGCTGACGGACTCGGCCGCGCCGCGCCGGCCCGCGCTGGAGCGGGCCGACCCCGACGGGGAGTGAGCACGGAACGTGGAGCGGGAGGGGGCGGGCGGTGTCATCACCGCCCGCCCCCTCCCGCTCCACGTCGGGCTCAGTCCTGCCCGACGCCCAGCACCGTCGCCTCCAGATACTGCTCAGGCTCCTTGTACTGGCTGACGTCGGCCGGGTTGTAGCGCGGGGTCTGCCGGGACCAGTCGAGGTTCCCGCGCATCCAGCTCCGCATCCCGTCCAGATACGGCTCCAGCATCCAGGCGAGCTGCGGGTAGGCGGCCAGCAGCTCGGCCTCCGCCGTCAGGAAGCGCTCGGTCTCCGTGGCGATCTCCGCGCAGACGTGTTCCAGCGCCTGCTGCTTGCCGAAACCGCGGTGGTGCCGGACGAGGTGCACGAGGTTGTGGATCTCGCCGAGAACCTGTTCCTTCTCGTACGAGTACACGTCATTGGCCCAGCACACGACGTTGCACGAGGCTTCGAGCGCGGTGATGAAGCGCGGGTCGTTGTGGATGGACTCGGGCGCCTCGATGCCGGCCACGATCTCTATCAGGTCCATGCAGACGTGTATCGCGCCCGTGTGGCGGCGCTTCTCCACGTATGTGGCCTCGGCCGGGACCACGCCGTCCGCGCGGTTCCCGGCCTCCCAGGTGGTGGCCGTCGTGAGATAGGTGATCAGGTGCCAGGCGAAGCGCCGCCGCCAGTGGGCCGCGGCGGCCGGCATCGTGCGTTCCCACAGGTCCGCGAGGGCGACGACCGCGGCCGGCAGCCGCTCGTTCGCCAGGGTGCCCGTGCCGGTGCCCTCGACCACGGACTGCATCAGTGCGACGACGTCCCGTACGCGGTCCGGGCTCCGGCCCAGGTGGCCGTCGTCCAGTTGGTCGTCGACGAGAAACAGCCAGACGAACCAGTCGGCGACGAGGTCCAGGTTCTTGCTGTCGGCAGTCGGGTAGACCATGCCGACGAAGGCCCCGAAGTCCGCTTGCTCGAAGCGGTCCCTGGCTGAATCCCGGTGCACCAGACCGGTGTTGCGGGTCCAGCTGTCAAGGTGCTCCCGTACGTGCCCGACGTGCGGGTTCGTCCGCTGGGGGAACGGGCAGTAGATGTCCGGCAGTTCGCTCTCCACGGGCGGGTCGTGATCCTCTCCGGTCGTACGTGTGGCGGCAGTTGTGGCCGCGCCGCCTTGATGCTCCGGGGTGTCTGGTGACCCGCGGGACCTGCGCGTTTGAAGCTACCTGACCCCGAGTCACCAGGTCCAGGGAAGGTGATCACGAATGATTCCGACGCCCCTCGGGTAGGGTCTGTGGGCAAGGCAGGTTCCACTTGCCCGGGACTCCCGATCTTGTTCCTTGGAGGAACATACGAAGGCGGGAGTCGTTTGCTGTGTCTTCGTGGAAGCGACCTGCGCCATTTCGTATGAAAAAATGAGTGTTATGCGTTTTCTTGAGCCCGGCACCGGTCGATACACAGAGTCCCCCTCCGTCCCGTACGACCTCACGTACGACGACGTCTTCATGGTTCCGGGCAGGTCGGCGGTCGGATCCCGCCAGGGGGTCGATCTCTCCTCGCCCGACGGGACCGGCACCACCATCCCGCTCGTCGTCGCGAACATGACGGCCATCGCGGGCCGCCGGATGGCCGAAACCATCGCCCGTCGCGGTGGGCTCGTCGTCATCCCGCAGGACATCCCGATCGAGGTCGTCACCGAGGTCATCAGCTGGGTGAAAACGCGCCACCTCGTGCTCGACACCCCCATCGTGCTGGCCCCCGGCCAGACGGTCGCCGACGCGCTGTCCCTGCTGCCCAAGCGGGCCCACGGTGCCGGGGTCGTCGTCGACGGTGACGGTCGTCCCGTCGGCGTCGTCACCGACCACGACCTGACCGGCGTCGACCGCTTCACCCAGCTCTCCGAGGTCATGTCGAAGGACCTCGTGCTGCTGGACGCGGACATCGACCCGCGCGACGCGTTCAACAAGCTCGACGGCGCCAACCGCAAGCTCGCCCCCGCGGTCGACGCGGAGGGCCGGCTCGTCGGCATCCTCACCCGTAAGGCCGCCCTGCGCGCCACGCTCTACACCCCGGCCACCGACGCGGCGGGCAGGCTGCGGATCGCGGCCGCCGTCGGCATCAACGGCGATGTGGCGGGCAAGGCCAAGCAGCTCCTCGACGCCGGCGCCGACACCCTGGTCGTCGACACCGCGCACGGTCACCAGGAGTCCATGATCAACGCGGTGCGAGCGGTCAGGGCGCTGGATCCGCAGGTACCGATCGTCGCCGGCAACATCGTCGCCGCCGAAGGTGTGCGCGACCTCATCGAGGCCGGCGCGGACATCATCAAGGTCGGTGTCGGACCCGGCGCGATGTGCACCACCCGGATGATGACGGGCGTGGGCAGGCCCCAGTTCTCCGCCGTCCTGGAGTGCGCCGCCGAGGCGAAGAAGTACGGCAAGCACGTCTGGGCCGACGGCGGTGTCCGTCACCCGCGCGATGTGGCCATGGCGCTCGCCGCCGGTGCCTCCAACGTGATGATCGGCTCCTGGTTCGCCGGGACGCACGAGTCGCCCGGCGACCTCCAGCAGTCCGCGGACGGGCGCTTCTACAAGGAGTCCTTCGGCATGGCGTCCGCGCGCGCCGTGAAGAACCGTACGTCCGACGAGTCGGCGTACGACCGGGCCCGCAAGGCGCTCTTCGAGGAGGGCATCTCCACCTCGCGGATGTTCCTTGACCCGTCCCGTCCCGGTGTCGAGGACCTGGTCGACTCGATCATCGCGGGCGTCCGTTCCTCCTGCACGTACGCCGGTGCGGGCTCCCTCGCGGAGTTCGCCGAGAAGGCGGTCGTGGGTGTGCAGAGTGCCGCCGGTTACGCGGAGGGCAAGCCGCTGCACGCCAGCTGGGGCTGATCCCGCCCGCTCGCACCGACCGTGCCCCTTCCGGCTGTTCACGCCGGAAGGGGCACGGCTGTCTCCGGGCGTCCGGAGGCCGGGACGTGGCCGGAAACGGTGCTCCCGGGAAGGCCGGGATGCATGCCAACTCTGTTGAAAAATAAGTAATATGAATTCCACTCAGCTGCCCGCCACTCTGCGGTAAGGGATCTCATGTCCTTCTTCACTGACCTGGCCCATCAGTACATCGACGGAGAGTGGAGGCCGGGCAAGGGTTCCTGGGACATCATCGACTTCAATCCGTTCGACGGGGAGAAGCTCGCCTCCATCACGGTCGCCACGGCCGACGAGGTGGACCAGGCCTACCGCGCGGCCGAGACCGCTCAGCAGGCGTGGGCGGACACCAACCCGTACGCCAGGCGCGCGGTACTGGAGAAGGCCCTGCGGGTCGTCGAGGAGCGCGAGGACGAGTTCGGTGACGCGATCGTCGCCGAACTCGGCGGCACCCGGCTGAAGGCGGCCTTCGAACTGCACCTGGCCAAGGAGTTCCTGCGCGAGGCGATCCAGCTCGCGCTGAGGTCCACCGGGCAGATCCTGCCCTCGCCGACCCCCGGCAAGGAGAACCGCGTCTACCGGGTGCCGGTCGGCGTGGTCGGGGTCATCAGCCCCTTCAACTTCCCCTTCCTGCTCTCCCTGAAGTCCGTCGCCCCGGCCCTCGCGCTGGGCAACGCCGTGGTGCTCAAGCCGCACCAGAACACCCCGGTCTGCGGCGGCACACTGGTGGCCAAGGTGTTCGAGGACGCCGGACTGCCGGCCGGTCTGCTGAACGTCGTCGTCACCGACATCGCGGAGATCGGCGACGCGCTGCTGGAGCACCCCATACCGCAGGTCATCTCCTTCACCGGCTCCGACAAGGTCGGACGGCACGTCGCGACGGTGTGCGCCGCGAACCTCAAGCGCTCGGTGCTCGAACTCGGCGGCAACAGCGCGCTGATCGTGCTCGACGACGCCGATGTGGACTACGCCGTCGACGCGGCGGTGTTCAGCCGGTACGTGCACCAGGGGCAGGTCTGCATGGCTGCCAACCGGATCCTCGTCGACCGTGCGGTGGAGCAGGAGTTCACCGAGAAGTTCGTCGCGAAGGTCGCCTCGCTGCGCGTCGGTGACCCGGCCGACCCGGCCACCCAGATCGGCCCGCTGATCAACTCGACCCAGGCCGAGGCCATCTCCACCCTGGTCGATCAGACCGTCGAGGCCGGCGCGACCGCGCTGCTGCACGGACGGGCCGACGGAAACGTCGTGAGCCCCTCCGTCCTCACCGGGCTGGCGCCCGATTCGCCCGTGCTGTCCCAGGAGATCTTCGGCCCGGTCGCCCTCCTCGTGCCCTTCGACGGCGAGGACGAGGCGGTCCGGATCGCCAACGACACCCCGTACGGGCTGAGCGGAGCCGTTCACACCGCCAACATCGAGCGCGGGGTCCGCGTCGGACAGCGCATCCGCACCGGCATGATCCACATCAACGACGGCACCGTCCACGACGAGCCCATCGTCCCCTTCGGCGGCGAGAAGAACTCCGGGCTGGGGCGGCTGAACGGCGACTCGATGCTGGAGGCCTTCACCACGCAGAAGTGGATCTCCGTGCAGCACGGCCGCTCGCAGTTCCCGTTCTGATCCGGCACCACCTGCGGTGAGCGCGCCCCGAGGGGCGGGTCATGGTCTACTTCCGGGGGCGGCGATGCCGTCCCCGGAACCAGCCGGGCCCCGCCCCGCCAGAGCCTCGACCTCGCAGAGAAGTGACCGTACGACGTGCGACTGAACGACCTCGACGAACGCATCGTCCACGCCCTCGCCGAAGATGCCCGGCGCTCCTACGCCGACATCGGCGCGATCATCGGACTCTCCGCGCCCGCGGTGAAGCGCCGGGTGGACCGGCTGCGCGCCGAGGGCGCAATCACCGGCTTCACCGTGCGGGTGGACCCGGCGGCCCTCGGCTGGCAGACCGAGGGGTTCATCGAGATCTACTGCAGCAAGAACACCCCGCCGGAAGCCATCAAGCAGGGGCTCGCCCGGTATCCGGAGATCGCTTCCGCCTCCACGGTGACGGGCGATGCCGATGCGATCGTGCAGGTCTTCGCGGCTGACATGCGCCACTTCGAGCAGGTCCTCGAACGGATCGCGGGCGAGCCGTACATCGAGCGCACCAAGTCCGTGCTGGTTCTCTCACCGCTGCTCCGCCGGTACCCCTCGGGCTCGCCGGCGTAGCGACGCCCGGTCACTCCTCGTACCCCGGAATCCAGGGCAGCACCTTGAAGTCGCCCGTGCCGGCACGGACCTTCTCGAACGGGGCCGAGCTCAGGCACCTCGGTACCTCCAGGCCCGCGTCGGCGCCCACCCAGCTGTAACCGAGGCGATCGTGCTTGCCGAGGTCGTGGACGGTCACTCCGACGCGCTCGCCCTTGTTGTCCAGATCAGTGGCCGTGATGACGCCGGTCACGACGGCCACCTTGCCCCCGGTCACCAGGCAGTCCACCCGCACCTCGGCGTAGCCCGAGGTGCCGTCCGGGAACCGGTGACTGAAGCGGAACGTCCCGAACGCCTTGTCAGGGGCCATGTTGTCCTTCGCCGCGAGATGGGCGTCGAAGGAGAACGAGATGTCGTGCCCGGGGCGGTAGAGCTTCGCGCTTCCGGTCAGAGCGGCGGCTTCCCGGTACCGGTCCTTTCCGCCGGACCCCGGGGTGTGGCCGCCGGAGGCCACCGCCGATCCGGCGGCTCCGGCGGTGAGAAGTAACGCCGCTCCGATCGCGGCGAACCTTGCGCGGTGGTGTGTGCTGCGGGTCATGGCCCAGCTCCTCGGTGGCAGTATCGGCACGTCGTTCGTGCCGCCTCCACTGTCGCGTCCACGGGCCGGTGGCCGCATCGCTCCGAAGTCGTTCGTCACCTCCGCCGGAAGGCGGGCCGGCCGTCCGGCCCGAGACCGAAATCACCCTCCTGACCTGTAGGGATAGGGGGCGCAACGAATCGCCGTGTCAGGGCCCGGGCGCGCAACGGATCGACGGTGCATGCGCAACATTCGCGCCTTGTCCCGCCCGATCCGCGCCACGTACCGTCAGTACGTCTCCCATCCCACGCATCGTCCGAGGTCAGCCATGCCGCCGCTGCGCACCGCCCTGCTCCAGAGCTCCGGATTCCCGGGCTCGGTGGCCCGGAACATCGAGGTACTGGAGAGCGCCGCCCTTCGCGCCGCGGCGAGCGGCGCACGGCTGCTCGTCTGCCCCGAGATGTTCCTGACCGGGTACGCGATCGCGGACGACGTGCCCCGCCTGGCCGAAGCCGCCGACGGACCCGCCGCCCGGGCCGTCGCCGGGATCGCCGCACGTCACGGCATCGCCGTCCACTACGGATACCCGGAGCGCGACGGCGACACCCTGTACAACGCCGCACAGCTCATCGGGCCCGACGGCACCGCGCTCGCCCACTACCGCAAGACCCACCTCTTCGGCGACTTCGAGGAGCGGTGGTTCACCCCAGGAGACCGGCCCGTCGTCCAGGCCGAGCTCGACGGCCTCCGGATCGGCCTGCTGATCTGCTACGACGTCGAGTTCCCGGAGAACGTACGGGCTCACGCACTCGCCGGAACCGATCTCCTGCTGGTCCCGACCGCGCTGATGCACCCCTTCCCCTTCGTCGCGGAGTCCGTCGTCCCGGTCCGCGCCTTCGAGAACCAGCTCTACATCGCCTACGCCAACCGGACCGGCACCGAAGGCCCCTTCGAGTTCGTCGGACTGAGCGGTCTCGCAGGCCCCGACGGCACGGTGCGCGCCCGCGCCGGACGCGGCGAGGAACTCGTCATCGGCGACGTCGACCCCGGCCTCCTGACCACCTCCCGGGCCGGCAACCCCTATCTCCGCGACCGCCGCCCCGGTCTGTACGGCTCCCTCGTCTGAGACCCGCCGCCCCGGTCTGTACGGCTCCCTCGTCTGAGACCCGCCGCCCCGCCTTCGCCCACCCGTTTCCCGCAAGGAGTCCGTACCCCATGACGTCCACGGTGCCCCCGGCCGTCCCGCACACCGACGCAGCCCCGCCGATCACCATGTTCGGGCCGGACTTCCCCTACGCGTACGACGACTTCCTCGCCCACCCCGCGGGACTCGGCCAGATACCGGCGACCGAGCACGGCACCGAGGTCGCCGTCATCGGCGGCGGACTCTCGGGCATCGTCACCGCCTACGAGCTGATGAAGATGGGGCTCAGGCCCGTCGTCTACGAGGCGGACCGCATCGGCGGCCGGCTGCGCACCGTCGAGTTCGAGGGCTGCACCACGGACGGCGAACCGCTCACCGCCGAGATGGGCGCGATGCGCTTCCCGCCGTCCTCGACGGCCCTCCAGCACTACATCGACCTGGTCGGCCTGGAGACGAAGCCGTTCCCCAACCCGCTCTCCCCGGTCACGCCCTCGACCGTCGTCGACCTGAAGGGCGAATCGCACTACGCCCGGACCATCGACGACCTCCCGCAGGTCTACCGCGACGTTATGGACGCCTGGAACGCCTGCCTGGAGGAAGGCGCCGACTTCTCCGACATGAACCGGGCGATGCGCGAGCGCGACGTCCCGCGGATCCGGGAGATCTGGGCCCGGCTCGTCGAGAAGCTCGACAACCAGACCTTCTACGGCTTCCTCTGCGACTCCGACGCCTTCAAGTCCTTCCGCCACCGCGAGATCTTCGGTCAGGTCGGCTTCGGCACCGGCGGCTGGGACACCGACTTCCCCAACTCCATCCTGGAGATCCTCCGCGTCGTCTACACCGAGGCGGACGACCACCACCGCTCCATCGTCGGCGGCAGCCAGCAACTCCCACTGCGCCTGTGGGAACGCGAACCGCAGAAGATCGTCCACTGGCCGCTCGGCACGTCGCTCGCCTCGCTGCACGGCGGTGAGCCGCGCGGCGCCGTGACCCGGCTGCACCGCACGGCCGGCAACCGGATCACCGTCACCGACGCCTCCGGCGACATCCGCACCTTCCGGGCGGCGGTCTTCACCGGCCAGTCCTGGCTGCTGCTCTCCAAGATCGCCTGCGACGACGCGCTCTTCCCGATCGACCACTGGACGGCGATGGAGCGCACCCACTACATGGAGTCCTCCAAGCTGTTCGTGCCCGTCGACCGGCCGTTCTGGCTGGACAAGGACGAGACCACCGGGCGCGACGCCATGTCGATGACGCTGACCGACCGCATGACACGGGGCACGTACCTCCTCGACGACGGCCCGGACCGGCCGGCCAGCATCTGCCTCTCGTACACCTGGTGCGACGACAGCCTGAAGTGGCTGCCGCTGTCCGCGACGGAGCGCATGGACGTCATGCTGAAGTCGCTCGGAGAGATCTATCCGAACGTGGACATCCGAGGGCACATCACCGGCAACCCGGTGACCGTCTCCTGGGAGAACGAGCCGTACTTCATGGGCGCGTTCAAGGCCAACCTGCCCGGCCACTACCGCTACCAGCGGCGCCTGTTCACCCACTTCATGCAGGACCGGCTGCCCGCCGACAAGCGGGGACTGTTCCTGGCGGGCGACGACATCTCCTGGACGGCCGGATGGGCCGAGGGTGCCGTGCAGACCGCGCTGAACGCCGTCTGGGGCGTGATGACCCAGTTCGGCGGTGCCACCGACGCCACCAACCCCGGCCCGGGCGACCTCTTCGACGAGATCGCCCCGGTCGAACTCCCGGAGGACTGAGCCCGGTTCGGCCTCCGTTACGCGGGCCGGCAGAGGCTGCGCTGCCGGCCCAGGCCCGAGATCTCGACCTCCATCACATCGCCCTCGGCCAGGTACGGGAAGCGTCCGGACAGGGCGACGCCCTGCGGCGTACCGGTGTTGATGATGTCACCGGGCTCCAGCACCAGGTACTGCGACAGGTGGTGCACCAGATGCGCCACGCTGAAGATCATGTCCGCGGTGGAGGAGTCCTGCCGGGGCTGCGCGTTGACGAAGCTGCGCAACCGCAGCCGCTGCGGGTCGCCCGCCTCGTCGGGAGTCACCAGCACCGGGCCCAGCGGGTTGAAGGTGGCGCAGCTCTTGCCCTTCGACCACTGGCCGCCCGATTCCTCCAGCTGGAAGGCGCGCTCGGAGACGTCGTTGCTCACCGCGTAACCGGCGATGTGGGCGGCGGCGTCGGCGGGGGAGTCCAGGTAGGAGGCGCGGCGGCCGATCACCACGGCGAGCTCCACCTCCCAGTCGGTCTTCTTCGAACCGCGTGGGATGAGGACGTCGTCGTACGGACCGACCACCGTGTTCGGAGACTTGTAGAACAGGATCGGCTGCTTCGGAGGCTCGGCACCGGACTCCGCGGCATGGGCCGCGTAGTTCTGCCCGATGCACAGGAGCGCGGACGGCCGGGCCACCGGGGCGCCCACGCGCTGCCCCGTGATGTCGGTCTCGGGGAGCTTCGGCTCGGCGGGGATCAGGTGCGGGTTGTCGGCCAGCGCGGCGAGGAAGGCGCCGTCGATGTCGTCCGTGATGCCGGACAGGTCGTAGTGGCGGCCCTCGGGGCAGACGGCGACCGGGCGCTCATGGCCCGGCTCGCCGATGCGCATCAGTCGCATGGCGGTGAGATCTCCTGACGGGTACGGGGGTGGGGACCGAAGGGCGGAGGGGGTTCAGTGCAGGCGCGCGAGGGCGTCGGCGGTGACGGCGTGGACCGGGGGGCGCCCCGCGAGCAGCCGCAGTACCTCGTTGACGGCGCTGGTGCCCAGCCGCTGCCGGCACTCGACGCTGCCCGCCGCCTGGTGCGGGGTGAGCAGCACGTTCGGCAGCGCGCGGAAGGGGTGGCCGCCGGGCAGCGGCTCGGAGTCGAAGACGTCGATCGCCGCGTCCAGCCGCCCCGTTCTCAGTTCGGCGAGGAGCGCGTCCTCGTCGACCAGCCACGACCGGGCGGTGTTCACCAGGCCCGCCCCGTCCGGCATCAGCGCCAACTGGCGGGCACCCAGCATGTGGTGGGTCTCCTCGGTGACCGGGGCGTGGACGGCCACGATCCGGCTCCGGGTCAGCAGCGTCTCCAGCGGAACGGACGTCACCCCGAGCTCGCGGGCGTCCGCCTCCGACAGGAACGGGTCGGTGACGCCGACCCGCGCCCCCATCGCCCGCACCAGCCGGATGTACGCGCGCCCCGTCCGGGAGGCGCCGATCACGCCGATGTCGCTGCCGTGGATCTCGTGGCGCGGCGGGGCCTCGCTCGCCGCCGCCCACTCCAGCCCGCCGCGCAGCGCGTGGTCGAAGCGCTGGATGCGGTGGAGCAGCGACAGCGTGAAGGCCAGGGCCACTTCGGCGACCGGGCGGGCCATCTCGTCACCGGCCTGCGTGACCAGGATGGAGCGCCGGAACACGTCCTCGGTGACATAGGGCGCGACCGCCGAACCGGTGTGCGCCACCAACTCCAGCCGGTCCGCGTGCGCCAGTAGTTCCGCGTCCACCTTGGGGGCCCGCCATGAGGTGATCAGCGCACGGGCGCCGGGCAGGGCGGCCGCGACCGCCGCCCGGTCGGAGTGGTCGTCGATCACGACGAGTTCGGCCGCCCGCTCCAGTTCCTGCCACACCTCGGCGGTGAAGAACTGGGCGCGCAGGCCAGGCGGTACGGCGACGACGACCCGTGGGGAGCGGTCGGCGGGTTCAGGAGAGCCAGGCATCGAGGTGCTCCGCAACGAAGGCGTCATCGGTCAGCCAAGGGTAGGCCGAGGCCACCCGGGTGATCTCGTCGGCCTGTCCGGGGGAGAGCGTCTCGGCCGGGTCCAGGCAGCGGATGTTCGCCAGCAGCCCCTGACGGCGCAGCACTTCGTGCACCCCGGCGATGCAGCCGCGGAAGGCGCCCCGCACATCGAAGACCGCGCTGTTGGCATCGGTCAGCTCGGTGCGGCGGGCCAGACAGCGGACCACCGCCCCGTGGTCCCCGGCGCGGGCCCGGCGCACGTCGTCGAGCAATGTCACCGCGGAGCCCGTCCACACCGCCCACTGGCCGAGCAGTCCGCCCGCGAACCAGCGGGGGGTGCCGGCGGCCGTCTCGTACGGGGTGAGCAGATCGCCGATGATGTCGTCGTCGTTGCCCGTGTACAGCGCGACCTCGTCGGCCCGGTCCGCGGCGGCGACCGCCCGGACGACATCGGCGGTGCGGTAGCGGTCGAACGGGGCGATCTTCACCGCGACGGTGTGCGGCAGGTCGGTGAACGCGGACCAGAAGGCGGGCGACAGGTACCGCCCGCCGACGGCCTCCTGGAGGTAGAAGCCGATCACCGGCAGCACCTCGCCGACCGCCCGCGCCCGCTCCAGCAGCCCCTTCTCGTCGGCGCCGGGCACGGCCGGGCTGAGCAGCACCGCGTCGTAGCCGAGCTCGGCGGCCGTCTCGGCCTCGGCGACCGCCTGCGCGGTGTAGCCGCAGGCACCGGCGACCTTCACGAACGGCCGGCCGGCCTCGGCGTCGATCGTCTCGGCGGCGAGCTCCAGCACGGGACGGAAGAGGCCCACCTCCCGCTCGCGGATCTCGAACTGGGTGGTGTGCACGGCGACCGCGGCGCCGCCCGCGCCGGAGGCGAGGTAGTACCGGGTCAGGGCGCGCTGCCGGCGCTCGTCGAACGTGCCGTCCTCGTGCAGTGCGAGCGGATGGGCGGGAATCGCCGCGCCGTGGGCGAGCAACTCCAGCGCGGGCGTGGACAGGAGGGAGGGAGTGGACATGGAGTGGATCAGAACCTTCCGTCACGTACCTGGAACTTGGTGGGCTTGCCGGACAGCGGCAGCCCGCGGCGCAGCCAGTCGGCCTGCCATGCGACGAGGGTGCGCAGCGCCACGTCCGGGTAGCCGAACAGAGCGTGGCAGCGGCTCGCGTCGGAGAGCAGCGCGGTGGGCGCCTCCTGGCCGGCGAGGACGGGCTCCCGGTCGAACTCCTCGCCGAACCACTGGGCGATCCGGCGGACCGACGCGGTCTCGGGGCCGGTGAGGTTGAGGGTGAACGCCTCGCCGTCGGTGGCGTGCAGCAGCGAACGCAGGGCGACCTCGTTGGCGTATCCCTGCCACACCACGTTGGCGTGACCGGTCGTCACATCGACGGGCTCGCCCGCCCGGACGCGGTACGCGATGTCGGCGAGGACGCCGTAGCGCAGGTCCACCGCGTAGTTGAGGCGGATGTTGGCGACCTTGGTGCCACGGGTCAGCGCCGCGTGGCCGAAGATGCGCTCCCGGCCCAGGCACGACATGGCGTACTCGCCGACCGGGCCGACCGGGTCGGTCTCGGTGCAGCCGCCGGAGGAGACGGGCACCAGCGGGTAGACGTTGCCGGTGGAGAACGCGGCGATCCGCGCACCCGCCCAGCGCCGGGCGACCCGGTCCGGCATCGCGGCGTTCACCGCCCAGGCGAGCGAAGGCGCCCCGGCGGAACCGAACTTGGCGCCGACCATGAAGACGACGTTCCCGGCGTCGGGCAGTGCGGCCAGGTCGGCGGCAGGGTCCATCAGATCGAAGGCGACGGTACGGACCCCGGCCGCCTCCAGTTCCTCGGCCGCCGCCTTGTCCGACCAGCGGGAGACCGCGTACACGGTCACGTCCGCGCGGCCCGCGGCGTCCAGCGCACGGCGGGCCAGCCGGCACAGGCTGGGGCCCATCTTGCCGCCGGCGCCGAGCACCAGCAGATCGCCTTCGAGCCGGCCGAGATCGGCGACGAGCGCGGGTGAGGGAGTGGCGAGCCGCTCTTCGAGTGCGGCCTCATCGGTGAACATGTGTGGCTATCCCTTGATTCCGGACGCGGTGACGCCCTCGGTGAAGTAGCGCTGGCCCACCATGTACGCGGCGAAGATGGGCACGAACGCGATGACGGAGCCGGAGAGCACCACGTTGAGCGGCACGTTCTGCTGCTGGAGCGAGGCGATGCCGACCGTGAGGGTGCGCATGTCGGTGGACTGGCCGATGACCAGGGGCCACAGGAAGTCGTTCCAGTGCCACAGGAAGACGAAGACACCGAGCGTGGCGAGGATGGGCTTCAGCAGCGGCAGCACGATCCGGTAGAAGATCTGCCACTCACCGCAGCCGTCGAGCCGCGCCGCCTCGAAGAGCTCGTCCGGCAGCCCCTGGATGAACTGGCGCATCAGGAACACCGCCTGGGCGTTGGCCAGCGTCGGCACGATGAGTCCCCAGTACGTGTCGACGCCGCCCAGCTTCGCGATCATCGCGAAGGTCGGGATCATCGTGACGTGGTACGGGACCATCACCATCGACAGGAACGACCAGAACATCGTCTCCCGGCCCGGGAAGCGCTTCTTGGCGAAGGCGTATCCGGCCAGCGAGGCGAGCAGCAGCACGCCGACGACGGAGACGACCGAGTAGACCAGGGTGTTCAGCAGCCAGCGCGGCACGTCCTGGGCGCCCATGACGGTGTCGTACGCCTCGCCGGTCAGCGGCCACGGCAGCAGACTGCCGGGGAAGTCGACCGCCGCCGACGGCTTCAGGGAGAGCACGACCATCGCGTAGAACGGGAACACCGTGACGAGCGCGGCCACCGTCAGCAGCACGCCGCGGGCGATACGGCCGGTGCGGGTGGGGCGCATGCCGTACGGGACGGTGTCCCGCTCGGAGAGCTTGCGCAGCCTGCGTTCGGCCCGCCGCGCGGCCCGGTCCGGGGGCGGCGGGGTCGTGTGGACGGGCGGGGCCTCGGTCTCGGTGGGTGCCGCTGTCATGGTCACTGGTCCTTCCCGATCACGAGCCGCTGGATCACCGCGACCACCACGGTCAGCACGAAGAGCGCGACCCCGATGGCGGAGGCGTAACCCAGGTCGAAGTACTTGAAGCCCGCGTCGTAGAGCTGGAAGACGAGCGTGTAGCTGGCGTTGGCGGGGCCGCCGCCCGTCATGGTGTAGACGGCGTCGAAGACCTGGAACGAGGCCGTCGTCTCGATCACCGCGAGGAAGAACAGGGCGGGCTTGAGCTGCGGCAGCACGATGTGCCGGAACCGCTGCCAGGGCCCGGCCCCGTCGGTGAGGGCGGCCTCCTCCAGTTCGCGCGGGATGTCCTGCATCCGGGCGAGCAGGATGAGCATCCCGTACCCGAAGCGGGACCAGACGCCGACGATCGCGAGCGCGGGCAGCACCAGCACGTCGTCGGAGAGCCAGGAGCCCTCGGACATCCCGAACCAGCCCATCAGGGTGGACCACGGGCCGCCGGTCGAGAAGATCCACACGAAGACGGTCGCGGCCAGCACCAGCGAGGTGACGACCGGCAGGAAGAACACCGACCGGAAGAACTTGGCGCCGCGGAACGCGCGCCGCGTGATCAGTGCCAGGGACACCGACGCGATGAGCGTGCCCGGCACGGCGAGCACGGTGTAGAGGACGGTGACCTTCAGCGCCTGCCAGAACAGCGGGTCGTCCCACAGGCGGGTGAAGTTGTCGAGCCCGATGAAGCTGCCGCCGCCGGTGAGGGAGTAGTCGGTGAAGCTCATCAGCACACCGGCGACTCCCGGACCGAACCGGAAGGCGAGGAACAGCAGGAAACACGGAAGGACGAAGAGCAGGCCGATCCGGGCCTCGCGGCGCGCCTGCGGCCCGCTGCGACGGCCCCGGCGGGTGGGTTCCGCGACGACTGCCACGGGGATCTCCTTGCGGTACGGGGGGATTG
>NZ_RDBK01000008.1:716137-725478 GCF_008042275.1 Streptomyces sp. OR43
CGGCGGCACCATGGCCCTGCGCTGGAACCGCACCTCCACSGCCCCGCACAACGGCGGCACCGTCATCGCCCCCACCACACCCACGAAGACCGGACGCTGGCACCAACTCCACACCGGAACCCTCGATTTCCGCACCTTCGGCCACTTCGACACCAGCACCCCCGCCGACAACGCCCTCGACGCCCTCGTCAACGACCCCGACGTCCACCGCATCGAAGCCCACACCGACCTCCTCTTCACCCGACGCCACCTCTTCGACCGCTCGAACATCGAACTCGACTTCGGCGGCCACCACCTCCACACCACCGGCATCGAGAAGAACACCCACGACAACCCCTTCGGCGCCGTCCTCTCCTTCCGCGGCACCCCCACCGACACCACCGTCACACACCCGCTCTCCGGCAAGGTCATCGAACTCACCGACACCTTCCCGGTCCCCGACGCCAAGGCGTTCGCCGTCGGCCAGTGGTGGGCGGTGCGGGTCGACCCGGTCGCGGGCGGCGGTGGTGACGAGCGCGAACTGCAGAAGCTGGTCGAGATCACCGAGATCGTCGACGCGGGCCACATCCGGATCGGCTACCTCAACGGCTGGGAACTCGCCGAGGGCCGCACCCTCACCTGGACCCGCGTCGAGCCCGTCCGCAACACCCACATCCGCAACATGCTCTTCGAGGGCGCGGGACCCGACGAGTACACCGGCTCCCACCCCGTCAGCTTCGAGTACGCCGTGGGCTGCGACGTCTCCGGCATCCACGCCACCGGTACCTTCTGGCCGGTCATCATGCGCCGCTGGTGTACCCGCTTCCGTACCGAGGACTGCTCCCTGAAGAACCCGCCCACCGTCGAGTACGGCGGCGCGGGCTACCTCACCCAGCAGATCTACTGCCTGTACGGGCGGGTCGCCGACTGCACCACCAGCAATGTGCGCCACCTCAACGACCTCACCGCCTCGGCCTACTGCACCGTCGTGAACTGCCACGGCGACGGCGACGACGCGGGCGGCAACCCCTTCACCACCCACGGCCAGTACGAGCACGACCTGCTCTTCGACGGCAACTCCGGACTGATGGACATCGCCAACTCCGGTGCGCAGTGGGGGATATCCGCCAAGCGGATCACCGTACGCAGACATGTGTGCTCCTGGTTCACCGCCAACACGAAGATCACCGAGCTGACCCTGGAGGACGTCACGGTGATCGCGCGCCCCACCTTCGACCAGGCCGGCACCCTCACCGTGAACGCCGACGGTGCCCAGGTGCGCGGCTGCACCGCGAAGACCTTCGCCGTCGCCCAGCGCTCCGCCCGCTCCGGCCGGCCGACCACCATCAGCGACTGCACCTTCGAACCGCCCGCCGGCGCGGTCCTCGTCCAGACACCGGTCACGGCTCCCGTCCACTTCGTACGCTGCACGTTCCAGGGCGTCGACGGCGCGATCCTGCGGGGCGCGGGCCCCGTCCACTTCACCGACTGCACCCTCACCGGCGCCCAGAACGCGGCCCCGCTGTCCGTCGGTTCCGCGGACCTGCGCATCGACGGCGGTACGTTCGACGACACCGGCATCGAGCTCAGCGGCGTGCGCGACCAGCGGATCACCGTGACCGGTGGGGCCAGGTTCACCGGCAGCAACAAGGCCGCCGTCCTGCTCGGCCGCGCGTCCGGCCCGGGCGGGACGACCTGGGAGATCACCGGACTCAGCAGCAGGGCCACCGGAGCCGGCACCGCCCACATCCGCATCGCCGACGGCACGAACCACTACGCGGCCACCGGCAGCCGCTTCACCGGCGGCACCCTCCATCTCGCCCCCGACGCCCTCGCCTCGGTCCTGCACACCGCGTGCGTCGAGGACGGCACCCGGCGCAGCGCCATGCCTCCGGCCGGCGACACGGTGCGCACGGACGGGAACCTCGTCCTGTGAACGCCGTCGTCCGCACCACGACCGCCGCCGACGACCCGGCCCTGGCCGCCCTGTGGCGCCGCTGCTTCGTCGCCCCGCACCTCTCCGACCTGCACGCCCTCGACCCCGAACGCCATCGCCACACTTTCGTCGCCGAGAACGCCGAAGGCGACGGGATCGACGCCGTCGTCGTCTACGTGCCGAGGCTGATCCGCGACGCCTCGGGTGCCCCGCAGCGCGTCGGCGGCATCGGGAGCGTCGCCACCCGCCCGGAGGCTCGGGGCAGAGGGCTGATCAGGCTGCTGCTCGCGGCGGCGGAGCGCACCATGAGCGCCGAACAGTGCGCGTGGTCCCTGCTGTTCACCGGCACGCCCGGTGTCTACCGGAGCTCGGGCTGGGAGGAGTTCACGCGTTCGTACACCGAAGGGGCCCTCGCCCGCTCGACCGGACCCGCAGCCTTCCCGGTCCGCGAGGCGGCCCCCGACGACGCCGCGGAGGTGGCCGCACTGCACCACGCGTACAACGCGCGCCGGCCGCTCACCTCGCTGCGCGAACCCGGTGACTGGGCGGTGCGGGTGCCCGCCTGGTACGGTCCCGCCGAACGGCCGCTCGTGACGGTGGACCCCGTCTCCGGGGCGCTCACCGGCTGGATCGTGGCGCAGCACCTCGCGGACTGCGTGGAGGTGCGGGAGTTCGCGGGCGAGGCCGACTGCCTGGGGCCCCTGCTCGGGGCCGTCGGTTCGCGCGCCCGGGCGGCGGGGATCAGCCGGGCCCGGGTCCCTGGACTCCCCGAGATGGAGGGAGCCCTTCCCCGCCTGCTGACCGACGCCCGTCGGGTGACCGAGCACACGGGGATGGCACGGCCGTTGCACGCCGCGGCCGCCTCCGTGCGCGCCACGGTCACGGCGCCGGGTGCGGTCCACTGGTACGGCGACTGCTTCTGAGTGCCGCGGCTGCGGGGAACCGGCGGCCGGGCCCGGTCAGCGGCAGGGAGTGAGCAGGCAGCGGCCGACCAGCCCCGCCCCCGCGTCCAGCCGCTGCCCGAACTCCGCGGCCAGCAGCGGCACATCGCGCAGCCTCCACAGCACCCGGGCCGCCGACCAGGAGGCCTCGCAGGCGCGCTCCAGATTCCAGCTGCCCACCAGATGGGTGAGCGGATCGGTGACCTCCAGACTCTCCGGATCCGGCATCAGCTCCTCGCCGATGCGCTCCTCCAGCATCAGCAGCAGACCGCCCGCCCCGTCGAACTCCTCCTCCAGGTCGGCCGGGGCGCAGTGGAGCGTACGGCAGGCGTCGACGACGGCGAGCGCGAGATCGTGGCCGGCCTGCGCGTTCAGACCCGCGAGCGCGAACTGCACCGGCCGTACACCGGGGTGGCGCCGGTACTGGAACAGCGGACGCCAGCAGTCCGGCGTCCGCTGCCCGGCCACCGTCGGGTCGACAGCGGCCAGATACCGTTCGGCCAGGCGTTCCGCCAGCACCCCGGACACGGCCCCGCCCTGCGTATCGAGGACGGCGAGACAGACCCGGTGGAAGACGGCGATCCCGTCCTCGCCGCGGCCCGCCGACGGCCGGAACGAGCGCATCCGCGCGGTCACCGTGCCCGTGCCGGTCCGTGCGCCCTCGGCGCCCGGACCGTCCACGACTTGCTCCAACTGCTCGAACTGCGCCATGGGGGCAGCGTCCCAGCCATAGGCTCGCCGTGGCACCCGGGAGCCGTCGGTTCATCGGAATGGGGTAACGACGGCAGCACCGCCGGGGCCGGGGAGGGGAACGAGAAGTGTCGGGCGCACGCATACAACGCCGGGTCGCACGGAGGGAGTTCAAGGAACGCAGCCGCCGTGTTCGCCGGCAGGTCATGGCGGTCGTCGCCTCGGCCGTGGTGGCCGCGGGGACGGCGGCGGGAGTGATCTCCGCCGTCGCGGGGGAGGAGGAGCGGACCACCGCCCGCCCCGACACCACGGCGTCGCCGACCGCGGCGCCCCTGCCCGCCGTACCGAGCCCGACGCCGGCCTCGCCCCGCCCGTCCGCCACGGCGCCCACCGCCTCCCGTACGCCCGGCCCGCCGAAGAAGCCGGCGTCGGTGGCGTCCCGCGGTGCGGCGGCTGCCCCGCCCGACGGCCGGCTCTACCGCCACCCCGCCTCTCAGGTCCTGGACTGGGTCGCCGCCCACCACGACGACCCGCGGCGCCCTCTGATCGAGACGCGGATCGCGGCGCAGCCCGCCGCCGTCTGGTTCGCCGCCTACAACCCGGGGGCCGTCACCGGCCAGGTCAGGTCGGTCACCGCGGCCGCGGCCCGGGCGGGCCGCACGCCGGTGCTGGTGCCGTACGCCATTCCCGACCGGGACTGCGGAGGGGCGTCCCAGGGCGGGGCACCCGGCCTCGCGGCGTACGACGCGTGGATCCGGGAGTTCGCGGCGGGACTCGGCGGCGCGCCGGTCATCGTGATCCTGGAACCCGACGCCATCGCACTTGCCGACTGCCTCTCGTCCGGCGACCGCGCGGCCCGCTACGCCTCACTGGCCCGGGCCGGCCGCACCCTGCACGCGGCCAATCCGAACGCCCGGGTCTACTTCGACGGCGGCCACTCCGGCTGGCACGCGGCCGCGAAACAGGCCGCGGCGCTCCGGGCGGCGGGCGCGGCCGGCAGCGGCGACGGCATCTTCACTAACGTGTCGAACTTCCACCGCACCGCCGACGAGGCCGCCTACGCCCGCCGGGTGCTGGCCGCACTCGGCGGCCCGGCCCGGCTCGGTGCCGTCATCGACACCAGCCGCAACGGGAACGGACCGCCCGAGGCGGGCGCCTGGTGCGATCCGTCGGGCCGTGCGCTCGGCCGGGCCCCGACGACCGACACGGGGGAGTCCCGTATCGACGCGTACCTGTGGGTGAAACTGCCCGGCGAGTCCGACGGCTGCAAGGGCGCGGCGGGCTCCTTCACCCCGGACTACGCCTACCAGCTGGCCACCGGCTGACGGGATCAGGCGCCGGGGGCCGGCGGCTCCTCGTCGTACGCGGACGTACCGGAGTCCAGCAGGGGCTCCTGCGTCTTCAGATGGGCCGGGGCGAAGGCCCGCAGCACGTGGTATCCCGTGATGACGACGATGGTGCCGAGCGCGATGCCGCTGAGCTCGAAGTTGTCGGAGATCTTCAGGCTGACCCCGCCGACGCCGATGATGATGCCCGCAGCGGCCGGCACCAGGTTCAGCGGGTTGCGCAGGTCGACCTTGGCGTTGAGCCAGATCTGGGCGCCGAGCAGCCCGATCATGCCGTACAGGATCACGGTGATGCCGCCGAGCACACCGCCGGGGATGGCGGCGACGACCGCACCGAACTTGGGGCACAGACCGAACAGCAGGGCGAAGCAGGCGGCGGCCCAGTAGGCGGCGGTGGAGTACACGCGGGTCGCGGCCATCACGCCGATGTTCTCGGAGTACGTCGTGTTCGGCGGGCCGCCCGCGGCGGTCGACAGCATCGAGGCGGCGCCGTCGGCGGCGATCGCGGTGCCCAGCTTGCCGTCGAGGGAACGGCCGGTCATCTCGCCGACGGCCTTCACATGGCCGGCGTTCTCGGCGATCAGCGCGATGACGACGGGCAGCGCGACCAGGATCGCGGACCATTCGAAACTCGGGGCGTGGAACGACGGCAGACCGACCCAGTCGGCCTTCGAGACCCCCGAGAGATCCAGCCGCCAGTGGTCCACGGCCTCCGCACCGCCCGCCGGAGAGTGGATCTTCCCGAAGATCCGGTCCAGGACCCAGGACAGGACATACCCGAAGACGAGGCCGAGGAAGATCGCGATACGCGAGAAGAACCCGCGCAGACATACCACGGCCAGGCCGGTGAACAGCATGACCAGCAGCGCCGTCCACTGGTCCTGCGGCCAGTACGTCGACGCGGTGACCGGAGCCAGGTTGAACCCGATCAGCATGACGACCGCGCCCGTCACCACGGGAGGCATGGCCGCGTGGATGATCCGGGCGCCGAAGCGCTGCACCGCGAGACCGGCGAGGAAGAGCACCGCGCCGACCACGAACACGGCGCCGGTGACGACGGCACTGCTGCCGCCACTGGCCCGGATCGTCGCGGCGACACCGACGAAGGAGAGCGAACAGCCCAGATAGCTGGGCACCTGCCCGCGCGTGGCCAGCAGAAAGATGGCCGTGGCGACACCCGACATCATGATCGCCAGGTTCGGGTCCAGCCCCATGAGCACCGGCGCGACGAACGACGCGCCGAACATCGCGACCACGTGCTGGGCGCCGAGCCCGAAGGTCCGGGGCCAGGTGAGCCGCTCGTCGGGGCGGACCACCGCGCCCGGTGCGGGCGTCTTCCCGTCGCCGTGCAAGGTCCAGCGCACGCCGAGGCCGCCCATGGTTGCTCCCTGTGTGTAGATGCGGGCCCGGTGCCTCGTCGGGCACGGCGCCACCGCGGAAAAGATCAGCGCCATGTTAGTGCCGGAACGGCAGGGACTCTCGGCCGGGGACCGGCCCGCCGCGCCTCAGGGACGCGGCTCGGCCGCCGCCCTGCCCACGACGCCGGCCTCCGAGGAGGCGACGGTCTTGCGGTCCGCGCCCCGCAGCACCCCGGCGCCGAGCACCAGCCCGAACGCCAGCACCGACACCACACCGAACGAGACGACCAGCGAGGTGGCCTCGGCCAGCGAGCCGATGGCCGACGGGGCGATGAGCCCCGAGGTGTACGTGATCGTGGCGACGCCGGCGATCGCCTGGCTCGGGTTCGGGCCGCTGCGCCCGGCCGCCGCGAAGGCGAGCGGCACGACCACGGCGATCCCGAGGCCCATCAGCCCGAAACCGGACATCGCCAGGGCCGCGTTCGGGGCGGTGACCACCATGACCCCGCCGGCCGTCGCGAGAACGCCGCCGGTCCGCACGGTCCGCACCGCGCCGAAGCGGTCGACGATCCGGTCGCCGGCGATCCGGGCGATGGCCATGGTCAGGGCGAACGCGGTCGTCGACGCGGCCGCCAGCCCGGCCGAACTGTCCAGTACGTCACGCAGGTAGACCGCCGACCAGTCCAGGCTGGCGCCCTCGGCGAAGACCGCGCAGAAGCCCACCGCGCCGATGATCAGGGCCGACTTGGGCGGCAGGGCGAAGCGCGGCGGCGGCTCCTGGTCCGGTTCGCTGTGCAGGTCCAGTACCCGCTGGCAGGCGATCAGGCCCAGGACGGTGAGGACGAGCGCGACGAGCGTGTGGTGCAGCCGTGCGTCGGCCCCCAGATGGGCGGCCACCGTGCCCGCCGCCGAACCGATGAGGGCGCCGACGCTCCACATCCCGTGCAGCCCGGACATGATCGACTTGTCGAGCCGGTTCTCCACCTCGACACCGAGCGCGTTCATCGCCACGTCCGACATTCCGGCGGACGCCCCGTACACGAACAGCGCCGCGCACAGTGTCAGCAGGTTCGGGGCCAGGGCGGGCAGGATCAACGCCAGGGTCCACAGGGCCAGCAGTCCGCGCAACGCGGTCCTGGCGCCGAACCGGTGGCTGACCGTACCGGCGAGCGGCATCGCGAGCGAGGCGCCGATCGCGGGGAAGGCCAGGGCGATGCCGAGCTGACCGGCGCTGACCCCGGCGTGGTCCTGGATCCAGGGCACCCGGGTGGCGAAGCTGCCGGTCACCGCGCCGTGCACGGTGAAGACGGCGGCGATGGCGTACCTGGCCCGCCGCACCTCCTGTGTGCCGAAGCCCGTAGCCGTCGAATCCGTAGTCATACCGCCCTGCCCTCCCCTGGGGATGTCCGTGTGGTTCGAGACGCTCCCCGGCGTCCTTCTCCACGATGCGGGCAGTAAACTATCAGGAACCCTGCCTGATAAATAGACCACCCGGTCCCGCCCGCGACAGTGATCTGGAAGGATCCCGGCATGCCCGCATCACCGAGCACCGCCCGGGCCATCAACGACCGGCTCGCCCTGCGCCTGCTCCAGCAGGACGGTCCGCTGACGGCCACGCAGTTGAAGACCCTGACCGGGCTCTCCCGGCCCACCGTCGCCGACCTGGTCGAACGGCTCCAGGGCGCGGGACTGATCGAGGTGGTCGGCGAGACCGGGGCCGAGCGCCGTGGGCCCAACGCCCGGCTCTACGGCATCGTCGCCGACCGCGCTCATCTGGCCGGCCTCGACGTACGCACCGACAGCGTCGCCGTCGTCGTCGCCGACCTACTGGGCGTGACCCTCGCCGAGGCGACCCTGCCCATCGGCAGCGACACCGCGGTCGACGACGCCGTCGAACAGGCCGTCGCCCTCCTGGAACGCACGGCGCGCGCGGCCGGAACGGCGCCCCTGCACAGCGTCGGCATCGGCGCCCCGGGCCTCATCGACCCGGTCACCGGTGAGCTGCGGGACACCACCGGCCTGCCCGCCTGGCACCGCCGGCTGGTGGCAGCGCTCCAGCAGCGTCTGCCGGCGACCGTTCTCGTGGAGAACGAGACCAATCTCGCCGCCCTCGCCGAACACCGGGTCGGAGCCGCCCGTGACCACGACACGTTCGTCCTGCTCTGGCTGGGCCACGGCGTCGGGGCGGCCGTCATGCTGGACGGGAAGCTGCGCCGCGGCGCCTCGGGCGGGGCGGGCGAGATCGGGTTCCTGCCGGTACCCGGCACGATAGGGACCCCGTCGGCCGTCAACTGTGACGGCGGCTTCCACTCCCTGGTGGGCTCGGCGCCGCTCGTCGAACTGGCCACCGCCCATGGCATCACCGCACCCGCGGGAGGCCGGGAGCCCGGCGGCGCGGTCGCCCTGCGCGCGGCCCTGGCGGGGGAGGGCGACAGCGAGACCTTCCTGGACAGCCTCGCCGACCGGCTCGCTCTCGGCGTCGCCGCCGTCGCCTCGGTCCTCGACCCGGGCTGCGTCCTGCTCTCGGGCGAGGTCGGCCATGCGGGCGGCGACGCGCTGGCCGCCCGGGTCGAGGAACGCCTCGCCAAGCTGTCCCCGCTGCGCACCGAGATCAGGGCCGGCCTGCTGGGCGGCACCGCGGTCCTGCGCGGCGCGGTACTGACGGCCCGGGAGGCGGCCCAGGACGCGTTGTTCACCCCGGGAGCGTGACCCTTGGGCGGGRGGCAGTGGGGTCCCCGGGGATGCGGGTCCCCGCAGGTGCGGGGTTCCGTCCTCAAMCGCCGGACGGGCTTGGGGTGGCGGGCCYCCCGTGGGGTGCGCGTCACGTCCGGTGGTGGGGGTCCGGGGCCCCTCCGGGGAGATCTCCTCGGACGCCGCACGTTCCGCCGGTWCGTGAAGGACCCGGGTCGATGTGCGTCGTCCTGCGGGGACTCCCCTGCACGGCCCCGGACCGGCCGCCTCGCGTCTGCGACAGTCGTCACTCCGGTGTGCGGACGTGGCTGATGCCGGGTGGGGGCGTGCAGGGGAGTCCCCGCAGGAAATGGCGTACGACCCGGGTCGTCTGCGTACCCGGGTGAATACGCCAGTTCCG
>NZ_RDBK01000008.1:725578-804164 GCF_008042275.1 Streptomyces sp. OR43
CCCCACGGGCGGCCCGCCACCCCAAGCCCGTCCGGCGATTGAGGACGGAACCCCGCACCTGCGGGGACCCGCATCCCCGGGGACCCCACTGCCACCCGCCCAAGGGRCKCGCTCCCGGGGTGAACAACGCGTCAGCACGCGCCGAGGTCCTGCCAGACGCCCCATTCGCCGGTGGTGCCGGGCGTCTCACCCTTCGTCCACCACTTGGCCTTCCACTGGTGGGAACCGTGGCTGACGGTCGCCCCGGCCCCGTAGGAGTCCGAGGCACTCCAGGCCGCCGCCGCGCACGTGCCGCCGGTCGGGTCAGGGCTCGGTCCGGTCGTGCCGGTCGGGTCCGGTGACGGTGTGCTGCCGCCCGGCTCGACGACGGTCGTACCGCGGGCCAGGTCGGCGGCCAGCGCGTATGACCGCCCGCCGAACGTCACCGTCCAGTTGGACGGCGTGGACGTCGGCAGGTAGTAGACGAAGTCCACCTGTACCGAGGCGCCGGGTGCCAGGCTCTGCCAGGCGGGCAGCTTCAGCGAGACGCGGTTGTAGTCGCCCTTCAGCCCTCCGATGTTGTTCGCGGCGGTGTGGTCGCTGCGCACGATCGTGGTGCCGAAGCCGGACTGGTCCTTGGCGTTGGCGGGCGCCGACGTCGCGTAGTCGAACTGGAACTCCGTACCGCCCGGCAGCGTCGCCTTCGTGTGGTTCGTGATCTTCAGCTTGGGACTGATCGGGTAGTTGGAGTCGCCCAGCGGGAACTGGTCGAAGGAGACGTCGATGTCCAGGGCCTG
Organism: Streptomyces sp. OR43; assembly: GCF_008042275.1. Taxonomy (GTDB): domain Bacteria; phylum Actinomycetota; class Actinomycetes; order Streptomycetales; family Streptomycetaceae; genus Streptomyces. The sequence continues at coordinate 726,355 of NZ_RDBK01000008.1, forward strand.
CGCGGGCAGGTCGGTGGTGGAGCGCTTCGCCCCGTACGGCGCAGCCGACTTGAAGGTGTCGTACATCGTCGAGGTGAGCGTGGAGCCGGGCTCGTACTGGCCCTTGGCCGCGTTCCAGCCGTAGTCGCCCGCGAGTTCCCAGATCATCGTGCCGCCGATGCCCTTGTCGGCCACGTAGGCCGCCTTGGCCTTCACCGACTGCTCGTCCTCGGTGGAGAGGAAGACCTTCTTCTCGGCGTTCCACAGCCAGGGCGCGACGAGCGTCGCGTCGTAGTTGCGGACGTAGGTGCCGGTCAGCTTCGTGTCCGCCGGGAATCCGTAGTCCGTGACGTAGTCGCCGACGACGCCCTTCTCCAGGTTCTTCGCGTGCCACATCGGGTTGGAGCCGGCCGGTGCCTCCTTGCCCGCGGTGTCCTGGTCGTGCCAGAGGTTGTCGATGCCGACGGCCCCGTCCCCGCACTTGGTCAGGCCCGCGCCGGCCGGGCAGTTCGTGGCGGCCGCCTTGCCCCAGAGGCCGTTGGTGCCGCCCTGCACGTTCTTGAAGCCGCGTGTGTAGTACGGCAGCCCGATGTTGATCCGGCCGGACGGCATCGAGCCGCGGAAGTAGTGGTAGGCCCAGTCGGTGTTGAGGTAGCCGGTCCCGCCGTACTGCGAGGTCGAGTAGACGCTCGCCTGGGCGAGTTCGGCGTCCTTTCCGTCGTCGAACAGGGCCGCGTTCGGGCCGACGTACTCGTTCCAGGCGCCGTGCAGGTCGTACGACATGATGTTGACGTAGTCCAGGTACTTCTGGACCTGGAAGGTCTCCATGCCGCGCAGCAGATAGCCGGACGAGGGCGCGGCGACGCTGAGCAGGTAGTGCTTGCCGTCGGCGGCGGACGCGCGGTCGAGCTTCTCGCGCAGCGTCTTCATCAGCGCGGCGTAGCCCTTGACCAGACCGGCCCGGCGGGCGTTGGACAGGGTCCAGTCCAGCGGGTTGCCGGCGTCTTTCATCGTGGTCGGGTACTCGTAGTCGATGTCGACGCCGTTGAAGCCGTACTTCTTGATGAAGTCGACCGTCGAGTCGGCGAAGGTGTTGATTCCGGCCTGGTTGACCGAGCCGTCGGCGTTGGTCGCCATCGAGTAGAAGCCGCCGGAGTCCACCCGCTTGCCGCTGTCGTCGAAGTAGCCGCCGGTCTCGGCCCAGCCGCCCACCGACACCATCGTCTTCACGTTCGGGTGCTGCTTCTTGAACTTGTTGAGCAGGTTGAAATGACCCTTGTAGGGGAGGCCCGGGTCCATTTCGGCACCGGCGACTCCCGGCCACGTCATACCGGTCGAGGCGTTCTCCGGCCCGTCGCCGCCGACCGAGAGCCTGTTGGCGCCGTCGACATGGGCGAACGCGTAGTTGAGGTGGGTGACCTTGTCCCACGGGATGTCGGAGGCCAGGTAGGCGGGCTTGCCGTCCTTGCCGGTCCGCCAGTTGGTGAAGTAGCCGATGACCCGCCGCGGGTGGTCGGCGCCCATCTTCTCGCGGCCCTCGGAGTCGTACACGGAGCAGTACGGGACGGCCACGCCCGGGGTCTCGTAGAGCCCGTCGGGGCGACAGGACTCCTGGTCGGCGGCTTGTGAGGGAGTTGCGGCGAGCGAGCCGATCAGCAGGGCGGCGACGCCGGCGCCGGCTGCGAGCAGGGTGGCTCTCGCGCGAGTGGGGGACAGCACGTTCGGTTCCTCCTGTGGAGGTCGGCAGAACACAACTGGCAAGGGGGTGGGTCGTGTTGGTTCCCGGGTGTGCGCACACCCGGAACCGCTCCTCGGAGGTGACGCAGAGATTAAGAGGACTAGACCAGTGCGTCAATAGGTCTGGACCAATAGGGTGCGAGTGTCCGAAAAAAGCCCTTGTCACGGCCTGTCTGTGAGCCACTCCACAGCGTTCGCCCGTATGGGGCATGGCCACTCGTGGCACACTGATCGTGTACCAGCAGCAGCGCACTCCGGGGTCGGTGCAATTCCGAACCGGCGGTTATAGTCCGCGACCCGTCCGCATCCAGCGGCCGGTTGACCAGGTGGGATTCCTGGACCGACGGTTAAAGTCCGGATGGGAGGCAGTGCGCGGCGGGCCGTTTCGCGGGTACGCCGCCGTCGGCGGATGGGTTTCGGGCGACCGGTCCATCCGTTTTTCGGGCATTCGGCGTCCTTCTGCGCGACGTACCGCTTCATCTGTCGTCATCGACAGGCCCCGGAGTCCGTGCCCGAAGAGGCAGGAGGACCCGGTGGACACCGCAGCCGACACCACCGCCATGCGCCGAGCCATCGAGCTCGCCGCCCGCGGCCTCGGCTCCACCAGCCCCAATCCGGTCGTCGGATGCGTCGTCCTCGACGCGACGGGTCACCCCGTCGGTGAGGGCTACCACCAGCGCGCCGGCGGGCCGCACGCCGAGATCCACGCCCTGCGCGCGGCCGGCGAGAAGGCCCGGGGCGGCACCGCCTACGTCACCCTCGAACCCTGCAACCACACCGGCCGCACCGGCCCCTGTGCCCAGGCGCTCGTCGAGGCCGGGATCGCCCGTGTCGTGTACGCGGTCGGCGACCCGAACCCGCAGGCCACGGGCGGTGCGGACACCCTGCGCGCCGCCGGGACCAAGGCCGAGCAGGGGCTGCTCGCCGAAGAGGCCGAAGCGGTCAACGCCGCCTGGCTGACCTCGGTGCGCCTCGGCCGCCCGCACGTCACCTGGAAGTACGCGGCGACCCTGGACGGCCGGATCGCGGCCGCCGACGCCACCAGCCGCTGGATCACCTCCGCCGAGGCCCGTGCCGACGTCCACCGCCTGCGCGCCGAGGCGGACGCGGTCGTGGTCGGCTCCGGCACCGCCCGCACCGACGACCCGCAGCTCGGGGCGCGGGGCATCGACGATGCGGTCCAGCCCTTGCGTGTGGTGGTCGACACCGCCGCCACCGCCGTACGTCCCGGTGCCCGGGTCCTCGACCCCACCGCACCCACCGTGATCGCGGTCGCCGACGACGCCGACGCGCGCCACCTCCCCGCCGAGTCCGTCCTGCGGCTGCCTCGCGCGGCGGGCGGCCCCGGCCTGGACCTTCCCGCACTCCTCGCCGCCCTCCACGGGCGCGGCGTCCGCTCCGTACTCCTCGAAGGCGGCCCGACCCTGGCCGGGGCCTTCGTCGCGGCGGGACTGGTCGACAAGGTCGTCGGCTACCTCGCCCCCGTGCTCCTCGGCGCAGGCCCCGCGGCCCTCGCCGACGCCGGAATCTCCACCATCGCCGAGGCGTTGCGCCTCGATGTGACCGAGACCGAACACATCGGCCCCGATCTGCGCATCACCGCCGTCCCCGGCCCCGCCCGGAAGGAAAACTGAGTGTTCACCGGAATTGTCGAAGAACTGGGTGAGGTCACCGCCGTCGAGAAGCTCGACGACGCCTCCCGCTTCCGTCTGCGCGGCCCCGTCGTCACGGAAGGCGCCAAGCACGGTGACTCGATCGCCGTCAACGGTGTCTGCCTGACCGTCGTGGACCTCGGCGAGCACGAGTTCACCGCCGATGTGATGGCCGAGACGCTGAACCGCTCCAGCCTCGGAGCCCTGGCCACGGGCTCCCGGGTCAATCTGGAGCGCCCCATGGCGCTCGGCGGCCGGCTCGGCGGGCACATCGTCCAGGGCCACGTGGACGGCACGGGCCGCATCATCGAGCGCCGGGTCTCCGAGAACTGGGAGATCGTGAAGATCTCCCTCCCCGCGGACCTCACCCGGTACGTGGTGGAGAAGGGCTCGATCACCGTCGACGGCGTCAGCCTGACCGTCGTGGACGCCGGGCCCGACTACTTCACCATCAGCCTCATCCCCACCACCCTCGCCCTGACCACGCTCGGCATCAAGGAGCCCGGCGACCCGGTCAACCTGGAGGTGGACGTCATCGCGAAGTACGTCGAGCGGCTGCTCGGCAACTCCGCGCAGGAGCCCGGGGAGAGTGCAGAGTGAGCGCGCTCGACTGGCTGAACTCGGAGGCGTTCACCGTCTTCGACCAGCACATCATCTGGTCCGACATGATCGGCAACACGATCGGTCTGATCGCCCTGACCCTCGGCTGGCTCCGCTCGATCTGGACCTGGCCCGCCCAGCTCCTGTCCGGCGCCGTGCTGGTCGCCGCCAACGTCTCCGTCCACCAGGCCGGCAGCGTTGGCAAGCAGGTCATCGTCATCGCGGTGGCGGTCTGGGGCTGGCAGCAGTGGACCCGGGGCCGGCAGCAGGCCCAGGACGGCTCCATCGCCGTACGGTTCGCCACCTGGCGTGAGCGCGGCTACCTGCTCGGCGGCGCCGCCCTCGGCACCCTCGCGGTCGGCGGCCTGTTCACCGCGTTCCCCTCGCTCTCCTGGAGCCCGTGGGCGGACGCGTACATATTCGCCGGGACGCTGGTGGCGATGCTCGCCCAGGCCCGCGGCATGGTCGAGTTCTGGTTCGCCTGGCTCCTCGTCGACCTGGTCGGCGTCCCGCTCAACTTCCACAGCGGGCTCGCCTTCTCCGGTCTCATCTACGTCGTCTACGGGGCCCTCGTCCTGTGGGGCATGCGCGACTGGTGGCTGCGTACGCGGACACCCGCTCTGGAAGGAGCCACGGCATGACTGCCCAGCCCACCTGGTTGCACCGCGAGCACGAAGCACCCGTCGAGGACCTCTCCCTCGACCCCGTCGAGCAGGCCATCCGTGACATCGCCGCGGGCCGGCCCGTCGTGGTCGTCGACGACGAGGACCGGGAGAACGAGGGCGACCTCGTGATCGCGGCCGAGAAGGCCACCCCTGAGATCGTCGCCTTCATGATGAGCGAGTGCCGCGGACTCATCTGCGCGCCCATGGAGAACGACGAGCTGGAACGGCTCGAACTGCCGCAGATGGTCGCGCACAACACCGAGTCGATGAAAACCGCCTTCACCGTCTCCGTCGATGCCTCGGCAGCCCACGGCGTGAGCACCGGCATCTCCGCCGCCGACCGGGCCGCCACGCTCCGGCTGCTCGCGGGCGGCACGGCAGGACCGGGCGACTTCGTGCGCCCCGGCCACATCTTCCCGCTGCGCGCCCGCTCCGGCGGGGTCCTCGTGCGCAACGGCCACACCGAGGCCGCCGTCGACCTGGCCCGGCTGGCCGGACTGCGGCCCGCGGGTGCGATCGTCGAGATCGCCGGGGAGGACGGCGTCATGCTGCGCCTGCCCCAGCTGGTGCCGTTCGCCCGCAAGCACGGACTGACGATCATCTCCATCGAGGACCTGATCGCCTACCGCCGTACCTCCGAGCCCACCGTCCGCCGTGAGGCCGAGGTACGGCTGCCGACCGACTTCGGCGCGTTCACCGCGTACGGCTACCGCTCCACCGTGGACGGCGTCGAACACGTCGCGCTGGTCCATGGCGACATCGGGACCGGCGAGGACGTCCTGGTCCGGATGCACTCCGAGTGCCTGACCGGCGACATCTTCCAGTCCCAGCGCTGCGACTGCGGCCCCCAGCTGCACGCCTCCATGCGGCGCATCACGGAGGAGGGCCGCGGAGTCGTCGTCTATCTGCGCGGCCACGAGGGCCGCGGCATCGGGCTGCTGTCCAAGCTGCGCGCGTACGAACTCCAGGAGCGCGGCGTCGACACGCTGGACGCCAACCTGGAGCTCGGCCTGCCCGCCGACGCCCGGGACTACGCGGCCGGCGCCCAGATCCTCAAGGACCTCGGCGTCCACAGCCTGCGGCTCATGACAAACAACCCGGACAAGACCGCCGCCGTCCTGCGGCACGGCCTGGCGGTCACCGGCCGGGAGCCGATGCCCGTCCAGGCGGGCGAGCACAACCTGCGCTACCTGCGCACCAAGCGCGACCGCATGGGGCACGACCTGCCCTGGCTCGACGCCGCCACCGCGTCGACCTGCGGCAACCAGTAACACACCAGCACCGATCCGGAACGAAGTAGGAGAGACATGAGCGGCAAGGGCGCACCCGAACTGTCCGTACGCAACTGCGGTGACCTGCGCGTCGCCGTCGTCGCGGCGCAGTGGCACGAGAAGGTCATGGACGGACTCGTCGACGGTGCACTGCGCGCGCTGCACGAGCTGGGCATCGACGAGCCGACCCTGCTGCGGGTCCCCGGCAGCTTCGAGCTCCCGGTCGTCGCGAAGGTGCTGGCCGGCCGCGGTTACGACGCGATCGTCGCCCTCGGCGTGATCATCCGCGGCGGCACCCCGCACTTCGAATACGTGTCCCACGGTGTCACCAACGGCCTGACGCAGGTCGCCGTGGACACCGGTGTCCCCGTCGGCTTCGGTGTCCTCACGTGCGACACGGAGGAGCAGGCACTCGACCGGGCAGGCCTGGACGGGTCCAACGAGGACAAGGGGCACGAAGCGGTCACCGCCGCCGTGGCCACCGCCACCACACTGCGCTCGGTCAGCGAACCCTGGCGCTGAGTGCGGGTCCGGGACCCCGTATTCTTAAGGACATCATGGCGAACAAAACCTTCGAAGAGCTCTTCGCCGAGCTGCAGCTCAAGGCCGCCAACGGCGACCCCTCCACGTCCCGTACCGCCGAACTGGTGGACAAGGGCGTGCATGCCATCGGCAAGAAGGTCGTCGAGGAGGCCGCCGAAGTCTGGATGGCCGCCGAGCACGAGAGCAAGGACGCGGCCGCCGAGGAGATCTCGCAACTGCTGTACCACGTCCAGGTGATGATGGTCGCGCGCGGAATCTCCCTCGACGACGTCTACGCCCACCTCTGAGCACGACCTCCGCACCCGCCCGACGTCCCAGAACCCCTTCGCAAAGGAAACCCGACCTCATGCTGCGCATCGCCGTCCCCAACAAGGGTGCTATCTCCGGGCCTGCGATGGCGATGCTCCATGAGGCGGGCTACAAGCAGCGCAAGGAGTCCAAGGAACTCGTCCTCGTCGACCCCGAGAACCAGGTCGAGTTCTTCTACCTGCGCCCGCGCGACATCGCGATCTACGTCAGTTCGGGCCGCCTCGACATCGGCATCACCGGCCGCGACCTGCTGCTGGACTCCGGTGCCGATGCCGAGGAGATCCTCCAGCTCGGCTTCGCCCGCTCCACCTTCCGCTACGCCACCAAGCCCGGCACCGCCGCCGGGCCGCAGGACTTCGACGGCATGACCATCGCCACCTCCTACGAGGGCATCGTCGCCAAGCACCTGGCCGACACCGGCGTCAACGCCTCCGTCGTCCACCTCGACGGCGCCGTCGAGACGGCCATCGAACTCGGCGTCGCCCAGATCATCGCCGACGTCGTCGAGACCGGCACCAGCATGCGCAACGCCGGACTCGAAGTCATCGGCGAGCCGATCATGAAGTCGGAGGCGGTCGTCATCCGCCGGACCGGCGCCGACGCCGACGACCCCAAGGTCCAGCAGTTCCTGCGCCGCCTCCAGGGCGTCCTGGTGGCCCGCAGCTACGTGATGATGGACTACGACTGCCGCGTCGAGCACCTGGAGCGCGCCGTGGCCCTCACCCCGGGTCTGGAGTCGCCGACCATCTCCCCGCTGCACCACGAGGGCTGGGTCGCCGTCCGCTCCATGGTCGCCTCCAAGGAGGCGCAGCGGATCATGGACGACCTGTACGACCTCGGTGCCCGCGCCATCCTCACCACGGCCATCCACGCCTGCCGCCTCTGACGGCGGGACACGGAAGAAGACCATGCCAGCCCCCGCACTCCCCGCCCTTCCGGTCACCTTCCGGCCCACCCGGACCCGGGTGGTCCTGCTGACCGTCGGAGCGGTGATGTTCGCCGTCATCACCGCCGTCGCCTTCACCCTGGAACAGCTCAGCGGGGGAGAGCGGGCCAGCTTCGTCTTCACCGCGCTGCTCTTCTTCGGCGTCCTGGCGCTGCTCAGCCGCCCCAGGATCGTGGCGGACGACAACGGGGTGACGGTCGTCAATCTCACCCGCACCAGGCGGCTGTCCTGGGCGGAGATCGTGCGCGTCAACCTGCGCGCCGGCGACCCGTGGGTCTTCCTCGACCTCAGCGACGGGACCAGCATGCCCGCTCTCGGCATCCAGCCCGGAATCGCCAAGGAGCAGGCCATCCGCGACGCCCGAACGCTCCGCGCCCTCGCCGAGAACCACGGCACCGGCACGGACAACCGCTGAGCCCCCTGCCCCGTACGGCCTCTCGTTGATTACTCTGGAGGGCGGCGGCGCCCTGAGCGCCCCGCCCCGCACCAGAGGCCCCCGAGGCCCGCGGGGCTTTCCTGCGACCCAAGGAGTGACTCCCTCCAGCAATGGACGGATCGTCCGGTAGTACCTGCGCCGCCCCTTCCGTGGAGGCGGCGGTATGACCACCCCCCTGCTGCTTCTCGGTGCGGCATTCCTTCTCATCCTCGCCAACGGGTTCTTCGTGGCAGCCGAATTCGGGCTCGTCACCGTGGAACGTGCGGACGCCGAGCGCGCCGCCGCCGAGGGCGACCGACGGGCCCGAACCGTCGTCGACGCCCTGCGTGAACTCTCCTTCCAGCTCTCCGGCACCCAGCTCGGCATCACGATCACCTCACTGGTGGTCGGCATGCTCGCCGAGCCGGCGCTCGCCCAGCTGCTGGAAGGCCCCCTCTCCCTGACCGGTCTGCCCGACGGTGCCGTCCCCGGCATCAGCGTGGTCATCGGCATGCTGCTCGCGGCCGCCGTCCAGATGGTCATCGGCGAGCTCGTGCCGAAGAACTGGGCGGTCTCCAAGCCGCTCCAGGTCGCACGGTTCGTCGCCGGGCCCCAGCAGGGCTTCACCCGGGTCTTCCGACCGGTGATCGGCCTGCTGAACACCGCCGCCAACCGGCTGGTGCGGCTCTTCGGAGTCGAACCGACCGAGGAACTGGCATCCGCCCGTACGCCGGGGGAGCTGGTCTCCCTCGCGCGCCACTCGGCAGAGGCCGGCACCCTCGAACAGGACACCGCGGACCTCTTCGTCCGGACCCTGTCCCTCGCCGGGCTCACCGCCCAGCACGTGATGACCCCGCGCGTGAAGGTCAGCGCCCTCCAGTCCTCCGCGACCGCGCAGGACGTCCTCAACCTCACCCGCGCCACGGGCCTGTCCCGCTTTCCCGTCTACCGGGAGCGCATCGACGAGGTCGTCGGCATGATCCACCTCAAGGACGCGCTGGCCGTCCCCGCCCCGGACCGCCTGCGGACCCCCGCGGGCCGGATCGCCGTGCCGCCGCTCCTGGTGCCCGAGACCCTGCCCGTCGAGCAGCTGCTCCAGCGGCTGCGCAACGAGCAGCCGATCGCCGTCGTGGTCGACGAGTACGGCGGCACCGCCGGAGTCGTCACGCTGGAGGACATCATCGAGGAGCTCGTCGGCGAGGTGCGCGACGAGCACGACGCCGAAGGCGCCGACCGTCCCGAGCTGGCCGCCGCCGCCCCCGAGGACGGGCGGCCCGCCTGGGACGCCGAAGGCAGCTGCCGGGTGCTGACCCTGCGCCGCATAGGCCTCGACGTGCCCGACGGCCCCTACGAGACCGTTGCCGGACTGGTCGCCGACCTGCTGGGCCGGATCCCGGCCCCGGGCGACCGGACCGAGCTGCCCGGCTGGCGGATCGCCGTCCGCCAGGTCGGCCACTACCGGGCCGAGAAGGTCCGCTTCGTGCGCCTGGCCGAGGCACCCGCACCGGCCGCCGCGCCGCGGGCGTCCCGCCGGGTCCTGGAGGCAGCGCGATGAGCCTCGTCCAGTTGCTCTTCGCCGGACTTCTCGTCCTGGCGAACGGCTTCTTCGTGGGGGCGGAGTTCGCCCTCGTCTCGGTGCGCCGCAGCCAGATCGAACCCCTCGCGGCAGCCGGGTCGAGCCGGGCCCGCCGGGTGCTGTACGGCCTGGAGAACCTGCCGCAGATGATGGCTGCCGCCCAGTTCGGCATCACCATCTGCTCGCTGACCCTGGGCGCCGTCGCGGAACCGACCGTCGCCCGTCTGCTGGAGCCCGTCTTCCACACGGCGCACCTGCCCGAGGGCATGATCCACCCGCTCGGCTTCGTGCTGGCGCTCGTCCTCGTCGTCTTCCTCCACCTCGTCATCGGCGAGATGGTCCCGAAGAACCTGGCGATGGCGGCGCCGGAGAAGACCTCGCTGTGGCTCAGCCCCGGCCTCGTCGGCTTCGCCCGGCTCTGCCGGCCGGTGACCTCGGCACTGGGCGCCTGTGCCCGGCTGGTGCTCCGGCTCTTCGGTGTCGAGCCGAAGGACGAGGTGGAGGCCGTCTTCACCAGCGAGCAGCTCAACCGCCTCGTCGAGGACTCGGGACAGGCCGGGCTCCTGGAGCCGGAGGCGCAGGAACGGCTGGAGGACGCCCTGGAGCTCGGCAGCAGGCCCGTCACCGATGTGCTCCTTCGCCGGGCGGCCCTGGTGACGGTGGACCCCTCCGTCACCCCGCGCCGGATCGAGGAGCTCACCGTACGGACCGGCTACTCGCGTTTCCCCGTCTGCGCGGAGGGCGGCGGCCCCTTCATGGGCTACCTCCACGTCAAGGACGTCCTCGACCTGGAGGACGGCGAGCGGGCCGTCCCGCAGCACGTGTGGCGCCCCATGGCCACCGTGCGGGCCGAGCTGCCCCTGGATGACGCCCTGACCGTGATGCGCCGCGCGGCGACGCATCTCGCCCAGGTCGCCGACGCGTCGGGCCGGATACTCGGCCTGGTCGCCATGGAGGACGTACTGGAAATGCTGGTCGGAGAGGTACGCGACCCGGCCCACCGGGTCTCGGAGCCGCGCCGCACCGAGGAACGGCAGACCGGCTCGGACGAACTGTCCGCCCTGGTCGGGTAGAACCTCTCGTCCGGACCGGGCCCGGCATGATCCGGACGGGCCACCGGCCCTTTCCACCGGATCGGGCCGGCAGGAACCGCCTCACACCTCGGGCGGCTCCTGCCGGCCCCGGCCCACCGGCCCCCGTCCGGACAGCACCTCGCCGTAGGCCTGCATCAGGTCCGGCAGCCGCAGCGTTGCCAGATCGTCCCGCGTCGGCACCGTCGCGTACCCCGAGAGCCGCAGATCGCGGTAGGCGCAGCTCTTCTCGTACAGCGTGCGCAGGAAGCGGCCGTTGCCGAGCTCGTCCAGCCAGCCCTGGTCGACGACGTGGCCGCTGATGGACCGCAGCTCCTCCAGCGACTCCTCGTCCCAGGCGTCCCCGTTCTCGGCCGCCAGCACCTCACCGATGGAGGTGAGCTCCAGCGGCCGGTAGCTGGGGAAGTCCACCCGCGTGGTGAAGCGCGAGGAGAGCCCGGGGTTGGTCGACAACAGCCGGTCCATGCCTTCCGGATAGCCGGCCAGGATGACGACGAGATGGTCCCGGTTGTCCTCCGCGCGCTTGAGGAGGACCTGCAGCGCCTCGTCGCCGTACGCGTCGCCCTTGCTGTACCCGGTGTTGGAGAGGCTGTACGCCTCGTCGACGAAGAGCACCCCGCCCAGCGCCGAGTCGATCAGCTCATTGGCCTTCACCGCCGTCTGGCCCAGGAACTCGCCCACCAGGTCCGCCCGCTGGGCCTCCACCAGATGGTCCCCGCCGAGCAGGCCCAGCGCGTAGAACACCCGGCCCAGGATCCGCGCCACCGTGGTCTTGCCGGTCCCGGACGGCCCCGAGAAGACGAAATGCCGCTTCGGCGGCTGGACGGGCAGCCCCTGGCCCGCCCGCAGCCTTGCCATGTTCAGCTGCGCCGACAACGCCTTGACCTGCCGCTTCACCGGCTCCAGGCCGACCATCCGCTCCAGCTCCGCCAGCGCCTCGGCGAGCAGCACGGGATCGCTCGGCCCGGCCGGGAACGACTGGGGCGAGGGCTGGCCGGGGACCGCGGTCTTCTGCCGGGCCCCGCCCGGTGGCGGTGACACGTCGATGCCGGGCAGGCTCTGCGGCTCGACGCCGGGCCGCAGTTCCCTGCCGTCCACCAGATCGGTTCCCAGCAGCGCATCGCCGTCCGCCTGCGCCTCCGTGAACGTACCGTCGGCGCCCAGACCGGTCAGCGAGACGGCGGCCAGGCCGGATGCCTCCTCGGAGCCGTCCAGCCCGTCGTAGTCCGCGATCGCGGCCAGCCGTGCCGAGGTGTCCATGAACGCCGGGTCGATCCGGTGGACCGCCCGGTACAGGGGCAGCGCGGCCGCACTGCGGCCCGTGCCCTCGTGCGCGCGGGCCAGCCAGTAGCGCAGCTCCTTGCGCTGGGGCTGCTCGCTGCGGCAGCGCATCAGCGCGGTGGACAGCAGGGGTTCGGCCTGCCCGTACATCTCCAGCCGCACCCGTGCCATCCCGCCGAAGAGCCCCGCCTCGATGCCCAGCAGCGGATCGTCGATCAGGTGCTCCGTATGGCGTACGAGCTGCTCCCAGTCCTTGACGAGATAGGAACGGCAGGCGTGCAGGAAGCGGACCTGCGGATCCGCGTCCACGGGCGGCAGACCGGCGAGCGCCCGGTCGAGGTCCGGCACATGGCGGCCGTCCAGCCAGTGCGAGGCGTGCGCGAGCAGCAGGTCGCGCGGGCTCTCCAGCACCGGCTGCACCCACCAGCCCAGCCAGTACCAGGAATTGAGTGTGCGTCGGTAGCGCCCGCGCTGATCGCCGAAGCGGTCGCGATGGCGGTACATGTGCAGCAGGGCCGTCGTCGTGTCGACCCGCAGCGCATGGAGGCCGAGCCAGGCGTCCGCCATACCGGGATCGAGGCGCACCGCGGCTCTGAACTCCTCCTCGGCCTGCGGATAGGCGCCCATCGTGTAGGCGTCCACGCCGCGCAGCCACGCGAGGTCGGCCGGGGCCTGTGCGCCCTGCGTGCCGATGTCCATCAGGTCCCCCACAAACCGTGCCCCCAGGATGTCCCGCCGCACGACAGCCCGCCGAGGCGCGCCGAATCACTGTGCCGTGGACGGGAATTGACCGCACCGAGAGGCATCGTACCTGCGCAGGGAGTGTGCGACTAAGGGCGCCGCAGGCCGAAGACGGACGTGACCCACGGTGAGCGGAATGGGGTGGAGTGAGGCCGGAGGCAGGTGTCGGGCACAGAGCGAAGCCCCCGATCACGGGGGAACAACCGGGGGCTTCGCGTCTGTGGGGGCTCCGAAAAGCCGCACATTGAGAACGTAAGACCTGTACCGCCCCCGGGTCAAGCCGAGTTGGGGCACTTCCGGTCCGATTTCCGACTGCTCGGTATGGCGATGGGGGGTGAACACGCTGGGTGACGGAATGGTTCATTCCTGCTGTCGGAGGGGGTCACTCCAGCCACTCGTACCCCACAGGCAACTGGCGTACCAAGGCATCGGCCCAGGGGCGTGAGGGATCGGCCGAGAAATGAGCCGCTTCGGCCGCCGTCCAGCCGTCCCAGAAGGCGCTCAGGGCCGGCCCGTCCCGCCGCCGGCCCCGCTCCCAGGACTCCGCGGCCGGCAGGTCCATCCACAACAGATGGGCGAGAGCGGGGCGCAGGGCCCGCCGCCCCGCGCCGACACCCTCGATCAGCACCAGCGGGGCGGGCTCCAGAGTGCGCGGCGGCCCGAAGGCGCGCGCCGTCCAGTCGTACGGCGCGTAGCGGGCCCTCTCGCCGCGCGACAGTGGGCCGGTGACCTGCTCCCGCAGCCTGTCGGTCCAGTCGAACAGCGCTTCGTGCGTGGCCAGATCGTCCAGATGCAGCACGGGAGCGTCGCCGAGCTCCGTCGCGAGCCGGGCGGCGAAGGTGCTCTTGCCGGATCCCGCGTGGCCGTCGACGGCGATCAGCCGGACCGGCCCGCAGGACGGCGCCAGGGTGCGCAGCCGTGCGGCGAGGCGCGAGAGGTCGTTCATGGCGCCAGCCTACGAGCCGGTGGCCGGCTCGGAGCAGTCGCAGGTCACGCCAGTGGTCCACACCAATATTGGTTCTTCGGCGCGAGCCGAATCGCTGGCCGAACCGGGGGACGACCGGCAATAGTTGGCGCACTGTCGTGCACCCGCAGCACCATTCCGCTTACGACCGGGGGTCTCGCCCATGCCCAGTCCGACCTCACGCAGAACCGTGCTCACCGCCGCGATCGCGGCAGCGGCCGGCGCCGGAGCGGTGTCGTCCGCCGCTTCCGCGTCGGCGGCGGCTCCCTCCCGCACCCGGCCCGACGCACCTTCGGCGGCCTCATCCGTGGACAACCGTTTCTGGACGACGTACACCGACTGGCGCTGCGGCTCCGGCGGGGGAACCCGGGCCGTCGCGGGCCGCCGTGCGGGCCTGGTCATCGCGCACCCGCTCGGCCGCACCGACTACACCGACCCGCACACCGGCACCACCGCGGCGTGGGAGTACGCCACCTGGACCTCGCCGGTCCACCGTTCCACCGTCCCGGCCACCGAGGTCATCGCGTCCTGGAACGCCGACACGCCCGCCGGCACCTGGATCCAGATCGAACTGCGCGGCGGCTATTCGGACGGCACCGAGACCCCCTGGTACGTCATGGGCCGCTGGGCCGCGGGCGACGGTGACATCCGCCGTACCTCCGTGGACGACCAGACCGACGGCAAGAGCTCCATCTGGACCGACACCTTCTCCGTGGACGACGCGGCGAGCGGGCTGCGCCTGCTGTCCTACCGGCTGCGGCTGACCCTGTACCGCACGCCGGGCACCCGCCTCACGCCCACGGTGTGGCGCATCGGCGCGATGGCGTCGGACATCCCGGACCGCTTCGAGGTGCCCGCCTCCGTCCCCGGCCTCGCCCGGGAACTTCCGGTGCCGCGCTACTCGCAGAACGTGCACGTGGGGCAGTACCCCGAGTACGACAACGGCGGCGAGGCGTGGTGCAGCCCCACCTCCTCGCAGATGATCGTCGAGTACTGGGGCCGCAAGCCCTCCGCCGAGGACCTCGCCTGGGTCAAGCCGGAACTGGAGGACCCGCAGGTCTGCCACGCGGCGCGCTTCACGTACGACAACCAGTACGAGGGCTGCGGAAACTGGCCGTTCAACGCCGCCTACGCGGCGACCTACGCGGACATGAACGCCGTGGTGACCCGGCTCGGCTCGCTGACGGACCTGGAGACGCTGGTCCGGGCCGGCATCCCGGCCATAACGTCGCAGTCGTTCCTCAAGACGGAGCTGACCGGTGCGGGCTACGGCACCTCCGGCCATCTGATGACGGTGATCGGCTTCACCGAGGACGGCGACGTGATCGCCAACGACCCGGCGTCGCCGAGCAACGAGGCGGTGCGCCATGTCTATCTGCGGCGCGAGTGGGAGAACATCTGGCTGCGCACGAAGCGCTATGACGCGAACGGGCAGGTCAGAAGCGGTACGGGTGGGGTCTGCTATCTGTACTGGCCCGACAGGCCGACAGCGGGTCAGCGGCGCGCGCTGCGGTCGCTGGGGCTGCTGTGAGCAGGTGCGGCCCCACGGTCGTCCCGGAGGGCTGACAGCAGCGGTACCGGCCGTCCTGCACGAGACGGCCGTACACCGTGGCCCCGATCGGGGACTGCCCGAGCCGGGCAGCGCGCCCTGGCCGGGGATGGCGGCACGGTGCGCACCGTGCTTCGGCGCCGCGCGCCCAGCCGTGGTGAAGGGCGGTGTGGTCTCGGGCACAGAAGGCATCCGGCACCTCCGCCTTCCCGCGCGCCCGGCACCCGCTCAGCGCAGGGATCCGGAGCCGTCGGCATTCTCCGGCGCGGTCCTGCCGGCCCCGGGGCCGTGACGCAGATCTCTACCCCGGTGGCCCGTCCTGCTGGCACTGTGGTCGGGTCCTCGGGGGACAACGACCGCCGGCCGACCGAACGAGATGCCATGACCGCGACTTCCGCCACCGCCACCCACGCCCGCCGCCGCGCACGGACCGGCGGGCCCGACGACGGCTCCAAGCTGCTGGAGAACGTCCTGGGCTGGACCCTTGTCGTCGTCATCGCGATGTTCGTCACGCAGCTCGGCCTCATGTGACCCGCGCCCGGCCCCGGACGTGACGGAGGCGGGGAGCCTGCCCGGCTCCCCGCCTCCTCATGCCTGCCGCGACGAGGTCAGTCGATCGCCTTGATCAGCTCGCCGTCCGTGGTGTCACCGCTGAGCTCCCAGAAGAAGGTGCCGCCGAGGCCCTGCTGGTTCTTGTACTCCATCTTGGTGCCGATGGTGGCCGGGGTGTCGTAGCTCCACCAGTTGGTGCCGCAGTGCGCGTACGCCGTGCCGGCGACGGTGCCGGTCGTGGGGCAGCTGTTCTTGAGCACCTTGTAGTCCTCGATGCCCGCCTCGTACGTGCCGGGGGCCGCGCCGGTCGCCGTGCCGCCCGGCTCGTCCTGGGTGACGCCGGTCCAGCCGCGGCCGTAGAAGCCGATGCCGAGCAGCATCTTGGAGGCCGGGACGCCCTGCGCCTTCAGCTTGTCGATGGCCGCCTCGCTGTTGAAGCCCTCCTTCGGGATGCCCGTGTAGGACGTCAGCGGGGAGTGCGGGGCCGTCGGCCCCTTCGCGTCCCAGGCGCCGAAGAAGTCGTACGTCATCGGGTTGTACCAGTCGACGTACTTCGAAGCGCCGCCGTAGTCGACCGCGTCGAGCTTGCCGCCCTCGGAGCCGTCCGCGCTGATCGCCGAGGTGACCAGGCTGTCCGTGCCGAACTCGGTGCGCAGCGCCGACAGCAGGTTGCCGTAGGCGTCACGGCCGCTGGTGTCGCAGGTCAGTCCGCAGGCGTTGGGGTACTCCCAGTCGATGTCGATACCGTCGAAGACATCGGCCCAGCGCGGATCTTCCACCAGGCTGTGGCAGGACGCGGCGAACGCGGCCGGGTTCCTGGCCGCCTCGCCGAACCCGCCGGACCAGGTCCAGCCGCCGAACGACCAGATGATCTTGAGCTCCGGGTGCAGCTTCTTCAGCTTGCGCAGCTGGTTGAAGTTGCCGCGCAGCTCCTGGTCCCAGGTGTCCGCGACCCCGTCGACCGACTGGTCGGCCGTGTAGGCCTTCTCGTAGTCGGCGTACGAGTCGCCGATCGTGCACTTGCCGCCCTGGACGTTGCCGAAGGCGTAGTTGATGTGGGTGAGCTTGTCGGCCGAGCCGGAGGTCTCGATGTTCTTGACGTGGTAATTGCGCTGGTAGACACCCCAGTTGGTGAAGTATCCGACCACCTTGCCGCCGGCCGCTGTGGGGGCGGCCGGTGCTGCTGCCGGTACGGCGGCCTGCTGGGCGGCGGGGGCCGCTCCGGCGGACCCGGTGCCCGCGACGCCGAGCAGGGCGGCGCCCAGGGCGGCGGTACAGGCGGCGGCCGCGAGGGCCCGGAAACGGGCCCGCGGGCGGTGAAGTCCGGTCATGGTTGCTCCTCGTGGGGGAGGGGACGTGCCAGTGGACGGCCGGCATTCCGCGGACGCGCAGAATTGGCATGAACGCGGAAAGTCGGTTCGCCGAAACCGTAGATGGACTAGACCAGTTGGGTCAATGGTTCGGACCAATTTCCGTGATCGTCCCGGCTGCCCCACCGCTTTTCGGGCGTGTTCTGTCAACCGGTGACGGATACCGTCCGATCGGGCATACTCAACCCGCCACAGCCGCCTGCCTGCGCCTCTCGTAATCCGGGAGGGCAACATCGGCTGGGCAGCAGTGTTTTCCGGGCATCGTCCGGAGATCCCCCGGCGGCGCCGCTCACACCCCGCGCGTGCGACCGCCGCAACGCCCGACAGGGAGGAGAGCGCCGTCATGTCCGACCGAGCCCTGCAATCGGTGGAACGCCGTCTGCCCACCGAGGAGTCCAGGCAACTCGTCGCGCTCGTCCGCGACATCGCCCAGCGGGAGATCGTGCCGCGGGCCGCCGAGGAGGAGGACGCGGGCCGTTTCCCGCGTGAGGTCTTCACCCTGCTCTCCGAGTCCGGCCTGCTCGGCCTGCCCTACGACTCCGTCCACGGAGGCGGGGACCAGCCGTACGAGGTCTACCTCCAGGTCCTCGAAGAACTCGCCGCCGCCCGGCTCACCGTAGGACTCGGCGTCAGCGTCCACTCCCTCGCCTGCCACGCGGTCGCCGGCTACGGCACCAAGGACCAGCAGGCCGACCACCTCCCGGCGATGCTCTCGGGAGGCCTGCTGGGCGCCTACTGCCTTTCGGAGCCCGCCTCGGGCTCCGACGCCGCCTCGCTGCGCACCAAGGCCGTACGGGACGGTGAGGACTGGGTCATCACCGGCACCAAGGCCTGGATCACCCACGGCGGCATCGCCGACTTCTACACGGTCCTGGCCCGCACCGGCGTCGACGGCCCCCGCGGCATCACCGCCTTCCTCGTCCCCGGCGACGCCGCGGGCCTGAGCGCGGCCGTGCCCGAGAAGAAGATGGGGATGAAGGGCTCGCCCACGGCCCAGTTGCACTTCGACGGCGTGCGGGTCCCCGACGCGCGCCGGATCGGTGACGAGGGGCAGGGCTTCGCGATCGCCCTGTCCGCGCTCGACTCCGGCCGGCTGGGCATCGCCGCCTGTGCCATCGGTGTGGCGCAGGCCGCCATGAACGAGGCCGTCGCCTACGCCACCGGGCGCCGGCAGTTCGGCCGCCCCATCGCCGACTTCCAGGGTCTGCGCTTCATGCTCGCCGACATGGCCACCCAGATCGAGGCGGGCCGCGCGCTCTACCTGGAGGCGGCCCGGCTGCGCGACGCGGGAAGCCCCTTCTCCCGGCAGGCGGCCATGGCCAAGCTCTTCTGCACGGATGCCGCGATGCGGGTCACCATCGACGCCGTCCAGGTGCTCGGCGGATACGGCTACACGCTGGACTTCCCCGTCGAGCGGCTGATGCGCGAGGCGAAGGTGCTGCAGATCGTCGAGGGCACCAACCAGATCCAGCGGATGGTCATCGCCCGCCACCTCGCGGGTCCTGAGACGCGCTGACCCGCAGCGGACGGTCCGCCCACACCGGCGTCGTCATGATCCGGTTCCACTCCTGGTCATGGCGGCCCGGCAGCGTCCTGCCGGTGCTCTCCCAGTGCCGGAGCAGCGCCCGGTAGATGGGCGGATCGGTCGAGTGGGGCCCGGATCGCGGTGCCGGGCGGGGCGTCTGCGACGGCGTTGTCGGGGCAGGCGGCTGCGGAACCGATTCTTCGGAGGCCGGAGCGGCGAGGCGGCGACGACCGGGGCCGGCCGTGGAATGCAGCAGGGTCATGCCGGGCCAACGGTACGGAGCCGGGCCGGGTCACTGCCCGGCCGATTCGGGCGCCTGTTCGCCAGGTCCTCTTGGCGCGCCGGGCCGGAGCGGCGGCGGACCGCCCGCATCGCCGCCCCCGGCCGGGGGCGTGGTGCGGCCGGACCGCCCCGGTGCCCTCGGGCCCGTCCGCCGGATCAGGACGGACGGTCCGAGTGCGCGGCGGTCTCAGGCGGCGTCGCGGCGCAGCTGGTGGGGCACCCGGAGCGGGTGCGAGCCGGCACCCCCGGCGTGCGAGAACGGCTGCATCCTCCAGTCGAGCCCCTGGGGGAGCGTCAGCAGCAGGGCCGTCTCCTGCTCCTGGGCCTCCGCCGTCTCGTCGGCGGGCCGGGCCCCGGACGCGGCGCGGCCGGTCCCGGCACACACCGTCAGGACGAACGGGTTCCACGGAGTGGGGCACAGTGCGTGCTCCGGCAGTACGTCCTCGTCCGCCAGGAGCGCGATGGGCTGCGCGCAGTCCGGGCACACGACCCGGTACATCTCGAACGTGTCGTACGCGTCGGGAGCGGTGTCCTCGAAAGGATCAACGGGCTCCGGTTCGGTACGTCCGGTGAGCTTCAGGCTCTGCATGGGAAATTCCCCCCTCGGGTGGGCCGACAAGGCGCCGCGGCCTCGACCACAGCAAGCACTTCCCGTCGCACATCCGGCGTAACCGTGAGGGGCTCGGCTACCGGCGCGTAAACCTGTGGCATTCGTCACATGCCGCTCGCAGGTGCCCTTCACTGCCCTCCACGGCTGTGCCTGGACGGCCCGTGGCCATAGATTGATCCATATGGAGGAGCTGGACCGACAAATCGTGGAGTTGCTCGTCAAGGACGGGCGGATGAGCTACACCGACCTGGGCAAGGCCACCGGCCTGTCCACCTCGGCCGTTCATCAGCGCGTCCGCAGGCTGGAGCAGCGCGGGGTGATCCGGGGCTATGCCGCGGTCGTCGACCCCGAGGCCGTCGGCCTGCCCCTGACCGCGTTCATCTCGGTCAAGCCCTTCGACCCGAGTGCGCCGGACGACATCGCGGAGCGGCTGGCCGGTGTCCCGGAGCTGGAGGCCTGCCACAGCGTCGCGGGCGACGAGAACTACATCCTCAAGGTGCGGGTCGCGACCCCGCTGGAGCTGGAGCACCTGCTCACCCGGATCCGGTCGCTCGCCGGCGTCTCCACCCGCACCACCGTCGTCCTCTCCACGCCCTACGAGGCGCGCCCGCCGCAGATCTGACCTCCCCGCCGCCGGCCGCGGGTGAGGCGGCCGTAAGGGGGGTCGCGCACCGCGCGGGCCCCGGCAGGCGGGAGACTGGTCCTCATGACCGAGAGCACCGCCCCCCAGAGCGAACACCGCACCGTGCTGCTGCGCGGTGGAGACGTCCACAGCCCCGCCGACCCCTTCGCGACCGCCATGGTCGTCGAACGGGGCCATGTCGCCTGGGTGGGGTCGGAAGGAGCCGCCGACGCCTTCGCGAGCGGCGTCGACGACGTGATCGACCTCGACGGGGCCCTGGTCACCCCCGCGTTCACCGACGCACACGTCCACACCACGTCGACCGGTCTGGCCCTCACCGGCCTCGACCTCTCCGGCGCGGCCACCCTCCCCGAGGCCCTCGGCCTCGTGCGGTCGTACGTGGCGGCGCACCCCGCCGACCGGGTGGTCCTGGGGCACGGCTGGGACGCCACGCGCTGGCCCGAGCAGCGCCCGCCCACGCGCGCCGAGCTGGACGCGGCGGCGGACGGGCGGGCCGTCTATCTGCCCCGCGTCGACGTGCACTCGGCGGTCGTCAGCACCGCGCTGCTCGATCTCGTCCCCCAGGCCGCCTCCCTGGACGGCTACCGGCCCGACGCGCCGCTGACGGGCGCCGCCCACCACGCGGTGCGCGCGGCCGCCCACGGAGCCGTCTCGCCGCGGCAGCGTGCCGGTGCCCAGCGCGCCGCGCTGGCCCACGCGGCGTCCCTCGGGATCGGGACCGTCCACGAGTGCGGCGGCCCGGACATCTCCGACGAGGAGGACTTCATCTCGCTGCTGAAGCTGGCGGCCGGGGAGCGGGGGCCGCGCGTCTTCGGCTACTGGGCCGAACAGGTCGGCGACGAGAAGGACGCCCGGCGCATCAGGGAGCTCGGGGCGGTGGGCGCGGCGGGAGACCTCTTCGTCGACGGGTCGCTCGGCTCCCACACCGCCTGCCTCCACGAGCCCTACGCCGACGCGCCGGTCACGGGCGCCGCGCACCTGGACGCCGCGCAGATCGCCGCCCATGTCGCCGCCTGCACCGAGGCCGGGCTCCAGGCAGGCTTCCACGCCATCGGCGACGCGGCACTCACCGCCGTCGTCCAGGGCGTCAGGGCGGCGGCCGGGAAGGTCGGCCTCGGCCGGGTCCGGGCCGCCAGGCACCGCGTCGAGCACGCGGAGATGCTCACCCCCGAAACGGTCGCCGCATTTGCCGAGCTGGGCCTCACCGCCTCCGTCCAGCCCGCCTTCGACGCCGCCTGGGGCGGTGAGGAGGGCATGTACGCCCGCCGGCTGGGTGCCGCGCGGGCGAGGACCCTCAACCCGTACGCGGCGCTCCTGCGGGCCGGTGTGCCCCTCGCGTTCGGCTCCGACAGCCCCGTGACCCCGCTGGACCCGTGGGGGACGGTGCGGGCCGCGGCTTTCCATCAGACGCTCGAGCACCGGATCTCGGTCCGGGCCGGCTTCACCGCCCATACCCGGGGCGGCTGGCGGGCGGTCGGGCGTGACGACGCGGGCACCCTGGTGCCCGGAGCCCCGGCCGACTACGCGGTCTGGCGCACCGAGGAGCTGGTGGTCCAGGCCCCGGACGACCGGGTGGCGCGCTGGTCGACGGATCCCCGGTCGGGAACGCCCGGTCTGCCCGACCTCAGCCCCGGTGGCGACCTCCCGGTCTGCCTGCGCACCGTTGTCTTCGGACAAACTGTCTACGTACGGCCGAACGAGTGACGTGCGGACATTTCGTACCGCCGATCGAAGGCGGCCCCGTTCTGCCACGACCTGGGGATCTTCGGGACTGACCAGGCAAGTTCGGTAAACGATGCAGGTCAGGCAACTATTGACAGAATGCGCCCACTGGCCGGTAGGTTCGGCCAGGTCCACCACAGGACGTCCGACCGGTTAAACCTCCACGCAGTCGTCGAACGCCGCTGGGTCATGGGGTGGTGTGCCGCACCGGCGCACCACCACTGACAGCCAGGTTCAGCGCCCGCGCCTCGGGGGCGAGGGAAGGTTTCAGCCGGGCGGAGGGTGTGACCCGGGTGGGGCCCGGACGTTCAGTAGACAACGGCTCTAGGTCGACCCGCAGCCGGCGGGTCCCAGGTCGGCCCGAAGGGCGCCGGGCCCCCATCCGCAGTTCTGTCCGCACTTCCGTGCTTCTGTCCGCCGCCGTCCCCCACGCCGCCCGACCGGGTCGGTCTGGGCACGTGCCGCGCTCGATATGGTGTGCATCTGCGTACGGACTTAAGGGGCAGTAAGTGAACGACGGCGGTCAGAGGCGATACGGCCCGCTCGGCAGAGCATTGGTGATCATTCCGACCTACAACGAGGCCGAGAACATCAAGCCGATCGTCAGCCGGGTGCGCGCCGCCGTGCCGGAGGCTGACATCCTGGTCGCCGACGACAACAGTCCGGACGGCACCGGCAAGCTCGCCGATGAGATCGCCGCGACGGACGACCAGGTCCACGTGCTGCACCGCAAGGGCAAGGAGGGGCTCGGCGCCGCCTACCTCGCCGGTTTCCGCTGGGGCATGGACCACGACTACGGCGTGCTCGTCGAGATGGACGCCGACGGCTCCCACCAGCCCGAGGAGCTGCCACGCCTGCTCACCGCGCTCAAGGGCGCCGACCTCGTGCTCGGCTCCCGCTGGGTCCCCGGCGGGCGGGTGGTCAACTGGCCCAAGTCGCGCGAGATGATCTCCCGCGGTGGCAGCACGTACTCCCGGCTGATGCTCGGACTGCAGACGCGCGACGTGACCGGCGGCTACCGGGCTTTCCGCACCGAGACGCTGCAGGGCATCGGCCTGGACGAGGTCGCCTCGCAGGGCTACTGCTTCCAGGTCGACCTGGCCCGCCGGGCGATCGAGGCCGGCTTCCATGTCGTCGAGGTCCCGATCACCTTCGTGGACCGGGAGGTCGGTGACTCCAAGATGAGCCGCGACATCCTGGTCGAGGCGCTCTGGCGCGTGACCGCGTGGGGTGTCACCACGCGTACGAACCGGGCGCTCGGCCGCAGGAACCCCTGACCCCGGATCCGGGCGGTCACCGTCACCCCGCTTACCCCGTCCGGACGCCGGCCCAGGCACACTGGGGACATGACGACCGGCACACCGCCCCCGACCGCCCGCAAGCGCTCGCGCGCCCGGACCTTCGTACCCCTCGCCATCGCCGCCTGGGCGGTGCTGGAGATCTGGCTGCTCACCGTGGTGGCGGACGTGGCGGGCGGGTTCACCGTGCTGCTGCTCCTGGCGGCGGGGGTCGTCCTCGGCGCCGTGGTGATGAAGCGGGCCGGCCGCCGCGCCTTCCGCAATCTCACCGAGACGCTCCAGCAGATGCCCGGACAGCCGGGGGCCGACGGGTCGCCCGCGCCGTCGAGTACCCGGGGCAACGGCTTCCTGATGCTCGCCGGTCTCCTGATCATGATTCCGGGGATGATCTCGGACGTGGCCGGACTGCTGCTTCTGGTGCCGCCGGTCCGGTCGGCGCTCAGCAGGTACGCCGAGCGTTCACTGGAACGGCGGATGAGGACCGCCGGGCCCGGCAGCCTCTCGGACGCCTTCCAGCAGGCCCGCATGCACCGCCCTGACGGAAAGGTCGTCCAGGGCGAGGTCATCCGCGAGGAGCCCTCCCGCCCGGACGACACCCCGCGCCCGCCGCTGACGCCGTGACGGTGCCCGGCAAGTGAGCCGGTGACTCCTCGGCGGAGTCCGGCCATGTCACGGTGGGTGTGGCCCTGTCGAGCCCGTCCGGCGGCTGAGGGCCTCCTTGGCGGCGGCCGACGTGGCGAGTCGAGCACCACCGGGCCGGGCCGAGCCCGGGGCCAAGGAGACAGCCCGAGCCCGGTAGCGGGCCGCCCAAGGCCCACGCAATGAGCTGCAGCCCGCCCAAGACCCGGGCAAAGAGCCGCGGGCCGCGACACACAAGGTGTCGCGGCCCGCGGCTCTGTCTCTATGCGTGCTTACGCGGTCAGGCAGACTTCCTGCTGTCCCGCGGATGCACGGCGATATTCATGGCGCCGGAGCGCAGAACCGCCAGCCTCTCGGCCAGCACCTCTTCCAGCTCCTCGCGTGTGCGCCGCTCCATGAGCATGTCCCAGTGCGTACGCGCAGGCTTGCCCTTCTTCTCCTCGGGGCCATCCCCGTCCACCAGGAGTGCCTGGGCGCCACACGCCTTGCACTCCCACTCCGGCGGAATTTCCGCCTCTACCGAGAACGGCATCTCAAATCGATGTCCGTTCTGGCATGCGTACTCCACCGCCTGGCGCGGGGCCAGATCGATGCCGCGGTCCGTCTCGTAGCTGGTAACCACGAGTCGCGTGCCGCGGAGAGCTCGCTCACTCATGAATCGTGCCTCCCGGGCTTGTCGCCCACAGGACAAATGTCGCTGTCGTCGTCATCCGGTCAACGACCGGTCGGCGGCAAAGATTCCCGTTGCCGGTCATGCGTCGCCCGTCGTGCCGCTGCTTTTTCAGGTTTGCGAGTGTTGAAGTACCCGCCAATGCCCGGTTTGTCACATCTGGCGGAAGGTGTCACCCAACGGTTTGGATGCTTCCACTCGCAGTAACGGTCCTCCGGGCAGGCCAAAGGCGTACACTACCGGCCTTTCACTTCAACGTCTAAATCCGTTCGGGAACAGGGTTGCCGGCGGCGGCCACGGCCTGCCGTACCGGCACGCTCGCCAGCAGCACGGAACCGACCACGAAGAACACCACCAACGAGATGATCGCATCCCGGTAACTGCCGGTCAGCTGGTACGCGAGCCCGAACACCAATGGCCCCAGCCAGCTCAGTCCGCGGTCGCTCATCTCGTACGCGGAGAAGTACTCCGCCTCCTTGCCGCGCGGCACCAGATGCGAGTAGAGGGACCGGGACAGCGCCTGGCTACCGCCCAGGACCAGACCGATCGCCGCGGCCAGCGCGTAGAAGAAGACCGGCGAGCCGGCGGGCAGGAAATAGCCGGCGACGAGGATCAGCGTCCAGACCACGAGTGACCCGAGAATCGTGTGCTTCGCCCCGTACGCCCGGGCCATGCGTCCCATGCCGAGCGCCCCGGCGACCGCCAGCACCTGGACCAGCAGTACCGCCGTGATCAGCGTCGTCTGGCTCAGGCCCAGCTCCTCGGAGCCGTACACGGACGCCTGCGAGATGACGGTCTGCACGCCGTCGTTGTAGACGAGGTACGCCAGCAGGAAGGAGAGTGTCAGCGGGTGGCGGCGCATGTCGCGCAGGGTCGCCCTCAGCTGCCGCCAGCCGGATCCGACCGCCTGGCCGCCGGCCTGTTCCGTGTGCCGGTCGCGCAGCCGGCGCAGCGGAATGATGGTGAAGGCGCCCCACCACACACCGGCCGACGCAAGGCAGATCCGCACGGCGTCCGGCTCGGAGAGACCGAAGGAGTCGTGGCCCGTGTACAGGACCAGGTTGAGGACGAGGACCAGCGCCCCGGACGTGTAGCCGAACGCCCAGCCGCGGGAGGAGACCGCGTCCCGTTCGTCGGGCTCCGCGATCTGCGGCAGATAGGCGTTGTAGAGCACCATCGACACGGAGATCGAGGCGTTGGCCACGATGAGCAGGAGGACGCCGAGCAGATAGCGGTCCCCGTCCAGGAAGAACATCGCGGCCGTCGCGGTCGCGCCCGTGTACGCCGCCGCCGCGAGCAGCGGCTTCTTACGGCCCGTACGGTCGGCGGCCGCACCCACGATCGGCATCAGGATCACGGCGACGACGAGGGAGGCCGAGACCGCGTACGCGAACAGCGACCCGGCCCGGACCGGCACCCCGAGCGGATGGACGTATCCGTCGGCGTCGGCGGCGGCCTTGGCGACCGACGTCAGATACGGCCCGAGGAACACCGTGAGGACGCTCGTCGAGTACACGGAGCAGGCGAAGTCGTAGAAGTACCAGCCACGCTGTTCACGGCGCCGCTCGCCGGGGCCTTCCGGCCCGGTTGTCCTGTCCGCCGGCTCGGCCGTGTCCGCGGTCTCGGCGCTCATGGCGCACCCCTCGTCTCTCCCCGTGAAGACGTCGCCGGGCCCGCGTCAGGCCCAGGCCCCCCGCTCGCTCAGCACCGTACGCAGCGTCTCGATGTGATCGGTCATGATGCCATCCACCCCGAGGTCCAGGAGCGCGGTCATCCGCTCCGGTTCGTTGACCGTCCACACGTGCACCTGGAGCCCGCGCGCGTGCGCCTCCCGTACGAAGCGCCGGTCGACGACCCGGACACCGCCCTGGCTCTCCGGAACCTGCGCGCAGACCGCACCGGCGCGCAGGGCCGCCGGGATTCCGTACGAGCGCAACCGCAGTCCCAGGACGCCCCGGACGCCGTAGGACGTGGCGAGCCGCGGGCCCGCGAGCCGGTGCGCCCTGGCCACCCGGGCCTCGGAGAAGGAGCCGACGCACACCCGGTCCCAGGAGCCCGTCCGGCGGATCAGCTCCACGAGCGGCACGAGGGCCGGCGCGGCCTTGATGTCCACGTTCCAGCGGGCTTCGGGAAACGCCTCCAGCAACTCCTCGAACAGGGGAAGCGGCTCCTGGCCGGCCACCCGGGCCCGCCGTATCTCGCTCCACGGCAGCTCCGCTATCCGGCCCCGGGAGTCCGTGACCCGGTCCAGTGTGGGGTCGTGGAAGGCGACCAGCCGGCCGTCCGCCGAGGCGTGGACATCGGTCTCGAAGTACCGGTACCCGGCCCCGGCGGCCCGGCGGAACGCGGCCGCCGTGTTCTCGATCCCGTCCGCCGCCCCGCCCCGGTGGGCGAACGCGAGCGGGGCGGGATGGTCCAGGTAGGGGTGGCGTACGGAAGTCACTGCGGCAGTATGGCCTGCCCGGATGTCCGGGCGGCGACCGTGGCGCCACCGTTGTCCGTGATCGTGAAGAAGCGCAGGAAGAACTGGGCGAGCGGGCCGATGGCCAGGGCGTACAGGACCGTTCCCGCGCCGAGGGAGCCGCCGAGCAGGAAGCCGGTGACCACGACCGCGATCTCGATGGCCGTGCGGACGAACCGGATCGACCGGCCGGTCCGCCGGTGCAGCCCGGTCATCAGCCCGTCGCGTGGTCCGGGACCGAACCGGGCGGCGATGTAGAGCCCCGTCGCCACACCGTTGAGGACGATCCCCGCCACCATCACCCCGGCCTGTGCCACGAGCCCGTGCACCTCGGGGACGAGGGCGAGCGTCCCGTCCATCGCGAGACCGACGGCGAAGACGTTCGAGACGGTGCCCAGGCCCGGCCGCTGC
Source organism: Streptomyces sp. OR43 (assembly GCF_008042275.1). Lineage (GTDB taxonomy): Bacteria > Actinomycetota > Actinomycetes > Streptomycetales > Streptomycetaceae > Streptomyces. The sequence goes on from NZ_RDBK01000008.1 coordinate 753,857, forward strand.
CGGAGCGGTATCCAGAGCAGCAGCACGATCGCCCCGATGATGATCGAGACCACGCCGATGCTGATCCCGGTGCGCTCCGCGAGCCCCTGGTGCAGCACACCCCAGGGCTCCAGGCCGAGTCCGGCGACGACCAGCAGCGCCGAGCTCGCCCCGTACAGCGCCAGCCCGGCGTAGAGCTGGACCAGCCGTCGGGTGAGGTGGGCCCCGCGCGGAGCGGCGGTGATGGACAAGGGGTGCCCCCTGGTGTGGTGATGGTGGCCTGCTGCATGTCACTCTGTGGCAGGGGATTGGCTGCCAACTATGGCCAATCCGAGGAAGGTGGACTGATTCTCATGGCTCAGTGGACTTCGGCCGTCGGCGCGGCACAGCTCGCCCGGCAGCTCCACGCCCAGCAGCCCCGGCCCGCGGGCCCCGGCACGCGCCGGCCGCCCGCCTACCGCGCGCTCGCCGACGGCATCCGGCTGCTCGTCCTCGAAGGCCGGGTCCCGGTCGCCGCCCGCCTCCCCGCCGAGCGCGAGATCGCGCTGGCCCTCTCCGTCAGCCGTACGACGGTCGCCGCGGCCTACGAGGCCCTGCGGGCCGAGGGCTTCCTGGAGTCCCGGCGCGGCGCCGGCAGCTGGACGGCCGTCCCCGCGGGCAATCCGCTGCCCGCCCGGGGACTGGAACCGCTGCCGCCCGAGGCGCTCGGATCGATGATCGACCTCGGCTGCGCCTCGCTGCCCGCCCCCGAGCCGTGGCTCACCCGGGCCGTCCAGGGCGCCCTGGAGGAGCTGGCCCCCTACGCCCACACCCACGGCGACTACCCGGCCGGTCTCCCCGCGCTGCGGCAGATGATCGCCGACCGGTACACCGCGAGCGGCATCCCCACGATGCCCGAACAGATCATGGTCACGACCGGGGCGATGGGCGCCATCGACGCGATCTGCCACCTCTTCGCCGGCCGCGGTGAACGGATCGCGGTGGAGTCCCCGAGCTACGCCAACATCCTCCAGCTGATGCGGGAGGCGGGCGCCCGCCTTGTGCCGGTGGCCATGGAGGAGGGGCTCGGCGGCTGGGACATGCACCGGTGGCGCCAGGTCCTGAGGGACGCGGCGCCCCGGCTCGCGTACGTCGTCGCGGACTTCCACAACCCCACCGGAGCCCTGGCCGACGAGGACCGCCGGCGCGCGCTGGTGGACGCCGCGCGTTCGGCCGGCACGGTCCTGGTGGTCGACGAGACGATGCACGAGCTGTATCTGGACGACGATGTGGACATGCCGCGCCGGGTCTGCGCCTTCGACCCCGCCGGCAGCACCGTCCTCACCGTCGGATCGGCCAGCAAGGCCTTCTGGGCGGGCATGCGCATCGGCTGGGTCCGTGCGGCCCCCGACGTGATCCGCAGCCTGGTGGCCGCCCGCGCCTATGCCGACATGGGAACCCCGGTCCTCGAACAGCTCGCCGTCAACTGGCTGATGCGGACCGGCGGCTGGGAGGAGGCCGTGCAGATCCGCCGGGAGCAGGCGCGCGACAACCGTGACGCGCTGGTCGCGGCGGTGCGCCGGGAACTGCCGGACTGGGAGTTCTCCGTGCCGCGCGGCGGGCTGACGCTCTGGGTGCGTACCGGCGGGCTCTCCGGATCGCGGCTCGCGGTGGCCGGGGAGCGGGTCGGGGTGCGGGTGCCGTCCGGGCCCCGGTTCGGGGTCGACGGGGCCTTCGAGGGCTATGTGCGGCTGCCGTTCACGGTCGGCGGCCCGGTCGCGGACGAGGCGGCCCAGCGGCTGGCCGCCGCCGCCCAGCTGGTCGGTTCCGGGGCGGGCGCGGGGGCGGAGGCGCCCCGGACGTTCGTCGCCTGAGCAGCCGCCGCACAGGACGAGGGGCCCGCGATCATGTGATCCCCGGGCCCCTCGTCGTGTCCGGTCAGTCGCTGAGCGCCAGGCCCTCGACGGCGACGGACGCCGTCACGGGGTCCGCCATCACGGGTTCGGGCCTGCTCGCCTCTACGGCGGTGCGCCGCTCTGGGAGCAGGTCGAGCACGGCCCGGCGCTGCGCCTCGCTTGTCGCGTCGTCGTACGGGTCGGGAGTGGCGGGCACCTGGATGCGCAGTACCTGGCCGGTGCCGAGCCGTGCGTACCCCCTGCCGGGCGGGGCGTCCGGAGTGGGGGTGGTGTGCGGCTCCAGACCGAGGACGGACTCGATCTGGCCGGGGGAGCAGTGGCCGAGCACGACCCGCGCCCTGGTGTGGGACCGGACGGTGTCGCTCAGGCCGTCCAGGCTGTCGAACTGCTCGGTCATCACCACGGTGACGTTGGCGGCCCTGCCGTGGCGCAGAGGCACCTGGAGCAGCTCCTGCGGATCGGGACCGCCGTCGGCGGCGGCGAGGTGGCCGAGGACGCTCGGCCGGTCCAGCAGTATCCAGAGGGGGCGCCTGATGTCCTCGGGTGCGGCCTGACCGGACTGCCGGGCGCGGTTGGCCTCGATCAGCCGGCGCTCCGTCTCGCTGGCCGCCCACTCCAGGGTGGACAGGGCCCCGGCCAGTCCGCATTCGACGGCCAGGACGCCCTCGCGGCCGGTGAAGCACGCGTACTCGCCGGTGCCGCTGCCTTCGATGATCAGGATGTCGCCGTGCTGGAGCGACTGGAGGGCGATGGAGCGCAGGAGGGTGGTGGTGCCGCTGCCGGGCTGTCCGGCGATCAGCAGATGCGGTTCGGTGGAGCGGGCGCCGGTCCGCCAGACGACGCCGGGCGCGTCGCGGGTCTCGTCGCCGTCGCTCACCGGCACGGTGCGCTGGACCGCGTCGTCGTCGGTGAACCCGAGGACCGTCTCGCCGGGGGCGGTGACGAAGCGCTGGGCGGTGAGGGTGGTGGGCAAGGGGTCGAGCACGTTCATCACGAGCTGGTTGCCCTCCTCGTCCCAGCTGAAGAGGTACTCCCGGCCGCGGCCCGACTTGGCGTGCAGCAGCTGTTCGATCCGGGCGCGTGAGGCGGCCTCGCTGTCGGTGAAGTAGGCGGGGTACGTCACGCGGAGACTGCTGATCCGGCCGTTTCCGTCGAACTCGTACGCGCTGAAGACCTTGTCCCAGTCGCCGCCGTGGGTGAACAGCGGACTGGGGTCGTCGGCCGTGGAGAAGTAGGGCACGAGGGCCTCGTACAGAGCCTGCAGGCGCCCTGTCTCCGCCTCGTCCGGGCCGGTCTTGACGGGAGTGCGTTCCCGTCCCTTCCATGCGGCGGCGCCCATCACCATAACCAGGGCCAGCAGCGGCCCGTACGGGATGAGCGCGACCACGAGTACGCAGGCCGCGACGAGGAACAGCGTGGGACCACGCCGGTCCTTGGGCGTCGCGGCCCACTTCTGCCGTCCTGCACCGGCCAGCAGCCGCAGACCACGAGTGATCATGATCAGCGGATGGAGCACGTCGGTGGCGCTGTCGGCGGCCGTGCGCGCGAACTCTCGACTGCGAGTGATCGAAGCGCTGCCGCTGCTCAGAATGCGGGGGAGTGGTCGCCGGGCCACGTCGGTCTCCTGAAGGGGGTGGGAGCGGAACCGGAAGGTCAGAACTTGATCCCGCCCAAGAGGCCGGCGAGGCTCGCTCCGCCCGCGGTGATGCTCGGTGCGATGGCGGTGCCGGCCAGGTAGAAGCCGAACAGGGCGGTGACGAGGGCGTGCGACGCCTTGAGGCCGTCCTTCCTGAAGAACAGGAAGACGATGATGCCGAGGATGACGACGCCTGACATGGAAAGGATCATGAGTGGTTCTCCTGGTTGGGGGGACAGTCACCATGAGTCCTTCCAAGCTCACCGGAAGTATCTATATGATAAAAGCTGCAATTGGGTGAAAAGTCTGTTTTTTCACTTGACTGGCGTACAAGAGGGCGCCGTCGGGAGGGGTTTCGGAGGCCGGGCCGCTCCTCGTCGTCACTCGACGTGATCTTTTGCCATGGGTGGGCCGGGGCATGTACTCCCTCGGGCAGTACCCTGTCGATTCACTCGTACGGCCCACCCGGCACGCGCCCCGGCAGGCCGGCATCAGCGCGAACGGTTACAGGAAGGCGGTCCCCCGATGAGCGAAACCCCTGATCCCGAGGTGGTCGAGCTGGCGGCCAAGGTCTTCGACCTGGCGCGCCACGGCGACGCCGACGCCCTCGCGGCCTACGTCGACGCCGGCGTCCCGGTGAACCTCACCAACGACCGGGGCGACTCGCTGCTGATGCTCGCGGCCTACCACGGGCACGCCCCGGCGGTCGTCGCCCTGGCCGGCCGCGGCGCCGACCCGGACCGCGCCAACGACCGGGGGCAGACGCCGCTCGCCGGAGCCGTCTTCAAGGGTGAGGACGCGGTCATCAGGGCCCTGCTGGACGCGGGAGCCGATCCGGCGGCCGGAACACCCTCCGCACTGGACACGGCGCGCATGTTCGGCAAGGCCGACCTGCTGGAACTCTTCGGCGCCCGCTGAAGGGGCTTCGCCGTAAATGTGGTCGCGGTGGCGAAATGGCTGGGTCATCATGACGTCGCGGGCCCGATTCGGGCCACCGACGAGAGGCAGGGAAGATGGTCTGCACCAGGCAGAAGACGGCGGTCGGCCGATCATGTTGCTGCGCGGTCTAGGGGGCGTTCCGTCCACATGGCACTGCACAGTCCCGGTTGCGTCGACAGCTTGATGTGAGGCTTTTCCCATGTTTGATCCGTTCATAGCGCCGAGCGGCACCCTGCTCGGCCTGCTGCAGAGGGGCCGCGGCGACGGCACGCTCCACGCACTCGCCGCACCACGCCCCGAGGCCCTGGCGGCTCTCAACCACTGCGTCCTGAGCGACCCGCGTCACGACTGGCAGGTGGAGAACCGCTCCCTCTACTACGCACGCCTGTATCTCGACCTCGACGGCGGGATCGAGGAGATCGAACGGCACCTCTGCGACGCCGACGACCACCTCGACACGGACGACTCGCGGACCGGCCTCGCCCTGGCCGTCCTCGGCCACCTCGCCTCGTACGGCCGCGACGACGCCCTGGCCCTGCTGCGGCGCTACGCCGCGACCGGCTCCAACTGGGCCTGGGCCCTGGACGAGCTCGCGCTGCGTGACGACGACGCCGGGCTGCGCTCCCTCGCCGTGCCCGTGCTCGCCCGCTTCCCGGAGAACGCCGAGGGCCGTGCCGAGCTCGCCGCCACCGTGCGGGACGCCTACGAGCCCCGCCCCTGGCGGCTCTGGGCCGACGATCCGCGTCCCTCGGTGGGCGCCCGGGTACGAGCCGCCTCCGAACAGGGCTCCTTCGACCGCTGGCAGCGGCAGATGCGGCCCGGCGGTCCACGCCCGGGCTGGGGCGTCCGGGCCGTCCTCGACTGGGCCCAGGAAGGGCTCGACCGAGGCAGCGTCCTGCACGTACCGGCCGCCCGCTGCCTCTCCGCGGTGGCGGGGCCGGAGGACCGGCCCGTGATCGTCGAGGCCGCCCGCAGCGGTTCCGACGGCGCCCGCTGCGCCGCGCTGCACTACCTCGCCGCCGAGGTCCGCGACCCGGTCGTCCTCGACCTGATCGAGGCCGCGACGCTCGGCGCGTCACCGGCCGTCGCCGAAGCGGCCGTCGCCGCCTTCGAGCGGATGTGCGGCGAGGCGGCCGTGGAGCGCGCGCGCCGCTGGGCCCTGCGGCCCGACGCGCTCGGCGCCTCGGCGGCCGGCGTACTGGCCTGCCGCGGCGGCGCACAGGACGCCCCGCTCGTCCTCGGCGCCCTGCGGGACGCCGTACGGGGCGAAGGACCGGACGCACCCCGCCTGTGGACCCTGGTCGACGGCGCCGGCCGGCTCGGCATCGCCTGCGCCGCGCCCGTACTGCGTCACGTCTACCGCGAGACGTCCTCCTCCCACCTGCGGGGCAGGGCCGCCCGGGCCCTCGCCGCCACCGACCCCTCCTTCGCCACCGGCTTCGCCGTCGAATGCCTGTGGGACTGCGAGGAGACGACCCGCGAGGTCGCCGCACGCCATGCGGAGACCGGCGACATCAGGGTGGCCGAGCGCCTGCGCAGGCTGGCCGCCGACCCGGCCGAGGAGGCCGAGGTCCAGTCGGCCGTACGCAGCAGGATCGGGCCGGACGCACCCGCGGTCTGACCCGGGGCCTCTCGTCTGGATCATGCCGGGCTCTCGGGCCCGGGACCACCGCCGGAACCCGCACGGCCGGGAACCCGCAGGAGCGCAGCGCGTCGGGGGCGCGCCGCGCCGAAGAGCCCCGCACGTCATCCCGGACCGGACCTCCTCGCGTCCTGCGCGCCTCCCGAAGGGCCGCGCGCCACTATGGAGGGATGACCGGACGCTGGGAGTTCTGGATCGACCGGGGCGGCACGTTCACCGATGTGGTGGGCCGGGACCCCGAAGGACGGCTGGTCACCCGCAAGCTCCTCTCGCACGACCCGGACCGCTACCGGGACGCCGCCGTCGCAGGGATCCGGCTGCTGCTGGGACTCGGGCCGGACGAACCGGTCCCCGCCGACCGGGTCGCCGCCGTCAAGATGGGCACCACCGTCGCCACCAACGCCCTGCTGGAGCGGCGCGGTGAACCCACCGTCCTGGTCATCACCGAAGGCTTCCGCGACGCGCTGCGCATCGCGTACCAGAACCGGCCCCGGCTCTTCGACCGCCACATCCTGCTTCCGGAGGCCGTGTACGAGCGCGTGATCGAGGTCCCCGAGCGGGTCGACGCCCAGGGAAGGACCGTCAGGCCCCTGGACCGGGCCGCGGTGGCGGAGCGGCTGCGGGAGGCGCGCGACGACGGACTGAGCAGCGCGGCCGTCGTCCTCATGCACGGCTACCGCCACCCGGACCACGAGAAGGCGGTGGCCGCCGAGGCCCGCACGGCGGGGTTCACCCAGATCAGCTGTTCCCACGAGGTCAGCCCGCTGATCAAACTGGTGCCGCGCGGCGACACCACCGTCGTCGACGCCTACCTCTCACCGATCCTGCGCCGGTACGTCGACACGATCGCCGCCGAACTCGACGGCATCCGGCTGATGTTCATGCAGTCCAACGGCGGTCTGCGCGAGGCCGCCCGCTTCCGGGGCAAGGACGCGGTCCTCTCCGGACCGGCCGGTGGCGTCGTCGGTATGGCCCGCACCTCCGCCCAGGCCGGATACGACCGCGTCGTCGGCTTCGACATGGGCGGCACCTCCACCGATGTCTCGCACTACGCGGGCGAGTTCGAACGCGAACTCGGCACCGAGGTGGCGGGGGTGCGGATGCGCGCCCCGATGATGAACATCCACACCGTCGCCGCCGGCGGCGGATCGGTCCTGCACTTCGACGGCCGGCGCTACCGGGTCGGCCCCGACTCGGCCGGAGCAGTGCCGGGCCCGGCCTGCTACCGCCGGGACGGTCCGCTGACCGTCACCGACGCGCAGGTGATGCTCGGCCGGATCCAGCCGGCCCACTTCCCCGCCGTGTTCGGACCGCACGGCGATCTGCCCCTCGACGCGGACACCGTGCACAGACGATTCGAGGAACTCGCCGACGAGGTCGAACGGGCCACCGGAACCCGCCGGACGGCGGCCGAGACCGCCGCCGGGTTCCTGGAGATCGCGGTGCTCAACATGGCGAACGCGGTCAAGAAGATCTCCGTGCAGCGCGGGCACGACATCACCCGGTACGCCCTCACCGGCTTCGGCGGCGCCGGCGGCCAGCACGTCTGCGCCGTCGCCGACGCCCTCGGCATCGAAACGGTCCTCGTACCCCCGCTGGCCGGGGTGCTGTCCGCCTACGGCATCGGACTGGCCGACGCGACCGCGATGCGCGAACAGTCCGTCGAGGCACCGCTCGACGCCCGTACCCCGGACCGTCTGGGCCGGGCCTGCGACGCGCTGGCCGCCCGTACCAGGGCCGAACTGCGTGCCGACGGCGTCCCCGACCGCGCCATCGGCACCCGGGCACGCGTACTCCTGCGGTACGAGGGCACGGACGCGAGCCTCTCCGTGGACCTGGACACGGTGCCGGCCATGACCGGGGCGTTCACGGACGAGCACCGCGCCCGCTACGGCTTCGCGATGGACCGTCCGCTGGTCGTCGAGGCGGTCTCCGTCGAGGCGACCGGATCGGCGGGGGCGCAGCCGGCGCGGCGGCCGTCCGGACGGGAGCGGAGCGGGGCCACCGCGCCGCAACCCCACGACACGGCACGGATGTTCGCCGGCGACAGCTGGCAGGATGCCGCCCTGCATCGACGGGCGGACCTGCGGACCACGGACACCGTGACAGGCCCCGCCGTCATCGCCGAGGACGGCGCGACCACCGTCGTCGACCCCGGCTGGCAGGCCGCCCTCGCCGCCTCCGGCCATCTGATCCTGACCCGCGCACGCCCCCGCCCCGCGGAACAGGCCGTCGGCACCCGGGTCGACCCGGTCATGCTGGAGGTCTTCAACAACCTCTTCATGTCCATCGCCGAGCAGATGGGCGTGCGCCTGGAGAACACCGCCCACTCCGTCAACATCAAGGAGCGGCTCGACTTCTCCTGCGCCCTCTTCGACGCGAACGGCAACCTGATCGCCAACGCACCGCACATCCCGGTGCACCTCGGCTCCATGGGGGAATCCATCAAGGAGGTGCTGAGCCGCAACCACGGCACGATGCGGCCCGGTGACGTGTACGCCATCAACGATCCATACCACGGGGGCACGCACCTGCCCGACGTGACCGTCGTGACGCCGGTGTTCGACGAGCGCGGCGGCGCTCCGGACGCGCTGAGGTTCCTGGTGGCCTCGCGCGGTCACCACGCCGAGATCGGCGGCATCACGCCCGGCTCCATGCCGGCCTTCAGCCGCACCGTCGACGAGGAGGGCGTGCTCTTCGACAACTGGCTCCTGGTGCGGGACGGCACCTTTCGCGAGGCCGCGACCCGCGAACTGCTCGGTTCCGCCGCGTACCCCTCCCGCGACCCCGACACCAACCTCGCCGACCTGCGCGCCCAGATCGCCGCCAACGAGAAGGGCATCGCCGAACTGCGCCGCATGGTCGAGCAGTTCGGCCCCGACGTCGTCGACGCCTACATGGGCCATGTGCAGGACAACGCCGAGGAGTCCGTGCGCCGCATCGTCGCCGGGCTCCACGACGGCCACTGCCGGTACGAGACCGACAACGGGGCCGTGATCGAGGTGACGCTGACCGTGGACCGGGAGGCCCGCAGCGCGCTCATCGACTTCACCGGCACCTCGCCGCAGCAGCCGGGCAACTTCAACGCGCCGAAGTCGGTGGTCATGGCCGCGGTGCTGTACGTGTTCCGGACGCTGGTGGCCGACGACATCCCGCTCAACAGCGGCTGCCTCACGCCCTTGGACATCAGGGTCCCGGAGGGCTCGATGCTGGCGCCCGTCCACCCCGCGGCCACGGTCGCCGGAAACGTGGAGACCTCACAGGCCGTCACCGGAGCGCTGTACGCCGCACTGGGCGTCCAGGCCGAGGGCTCGGGCACCATGAACAACCTCACGTTCGGCAACGAACGGGTCCAGTACTACGAGACCGTGGCGAGCGGCTCGGGCGCGGGGGAGGACTTCGACGGCACCGACGCCGTACAGACGCACATGACCAATTCGCGGCTCACCGATCCGGAGATCCTCGAATGGCGCTATCCGGTGCTGCTCGAGAGCTTCCGGGTGCGCGAGGGAAGCGGCGGAGCGGGCCGCCGGCACGGCGGATGCGGCGTGGAACGCCGGATCCGATTCCTCGAACCCGTCACGGTGGCCCTGCTCACCGGGCACCGCCGTGTCCCGCCGTACGGCATGGCGGGCGGCGGCCCGGGCGCCCTGGGCAGCCAGCACGTGGAACGCGCCGACGGCGGCCGCACCCCGCTGAAGGGCTGCGACACCGCCGACGTGGACGCCGGCGACGTACTGGTCCTGTGCACCCCGGGGGGCGGAGGGTACGGAGTCTCCGCATCGACCGGTGACCGGGGCTCCGGAGACCCCCACGGCGGGGAGTACGGAGCCCCCGAAACGACCGGCGACCAGGGGTCCGGAGACCCCCACGGCGGGGCATGACCGACTCGGGGCAAGGGGCCGCTTCTGCGCCGTTTCGACCGTTGTCAGTCCGAGGACCTAATCTGTGCAGCGTGACTTCGCCTGCCTACACGGAAAACGCTGCGCCCCAGCTCAGCGCGGGGCCGCGGCCCGCACCGGGCCCGGCCGCCGACGAGGGGCTCTCGCGACGGCTGCGCGCGCTCGCCTGCACGGCGCCGCTGCACGACCTCGACGTGCGCAAGGCGAACCTCGCCGGTGAGTACACCGTGTACGCGATGGCCGAGGTCGCCCTCGCGGCCATCGACCACGTCACCCTCAACATGGACTTCGACACCGGGGCCGACCACGACCAGATAGTGGCCAGACTGCTGCCCCGCGTCGCCGCCCAGGCCCCGGGCCGTCCCGTCGCCGAGCACGAACGGGTCGCCCGCTGGGTGCTGGAGAACCTGATCAACGTCGGCAGCGTCGACCGCGGCTTCCGGGCGGTCTACGGCACCTTCGGGCCGGACGGCGTCTACGTCCGCCGGGACTACGACTTCAAGCTGATCGAGGAAGTCCCCGGATACGGCGGCAGCGTCTATCTGCGGGCCACCGACGAAGCGGTCAACGTCCTGGTCGGCGCACTCGACACGGACGTCACCAGCGCCCAGATCGCCGCCGAGGTGAAGCTGGAGGTCCTGATCAGCCGGGGCCGCCTGGCCGACGCCCAGCTCGCCGCCGAGCAGGCCCGCTACCGGACCGTGCAGTACGCGGAGACGCTCCGCAAGACGCTCGACGCGACCCGGCGCAACGTCCGCGCGGTCGACTGGCTCAACGCCGTGCCCGACATGATCGCCGAGGCACTCGACCACGTCGCCGACCGCTACCGCCACGAGAACGCCATCCTCACCAACATCCGCAAAGCCCGGGACGAGGCCGAGGAACCCGAGCACAAGAGGCGCGCCGCCGAGCTCGTCGACATCGTCAAGGACTGCATCCGCCGCCATACCCAGCTCCAGTCCCGCCTCCTGGAGGCCGGGCCGCTGTTCCGCGCCGAGCAGGACCGCCAGGCCTTCGCCGCGCCGGCCCCCCGCACCGGTCTCGACCTCTACGGCCAGCTCCTGGCCCCGCTGCTGCCGCTCCCCGTCGAGCAGGCGATCCGGGCCACCGACGCGTTCTTCGCCGGGGGCACGGGCCTGCGCACGCCCACCTCGGTACGGGTGGGCGACCTGGTCGACATGCTGCTGACCCCGCCGCTCGAACGGGAACACCTGGGCGCCGAGATGCCGGAACCGGATCTGATCGCGACCCCGGACGACAGCCGGTTCAGCGAGGAGCAGCTGGCGTCGGCCATGGAGCTGCTCGACCTGGAGCACGACGCCCCGCGACGCCTCTCCGGTCTCCTGGCCGAGGCCCGGCGGCGCGACACGGAACTGCCCTACCTGGTCGCCCTGCTCGCGGTGCACGCCGCCAGCCCTCCGGTCGGCACCGCCTACCGACAGGGTGAGCGCCGCCTGCTGTTCTCCGTCGATGACGGCACCCAGCTGGACGACCCCGAGTTCGGCGGCGCCGACCTCATCGTGGGCACGGCCCTGCTGGACGCCGTGGGCATGGCGGCCGACCGCTCGGAGACGACATGAGGACGCCGCACACCCCGGGCGCCCCTCCGAGGGCCGCCGCCACGAGAACCGTCCTCGCGGCCGCCGGCGCCCGGGCCGGCCAACCCGCACCGAAGACCTTCCGCACCAAGGAGCGACCGTCGTGAGCGACCACCGCGCAGAGCCCGCCGACGCGTGGAGCGACCCGGCTGCCGCGCACCCCGCCGAGCGTCCCGCCGCCCCAGCCGCGGTCACCCCGGCGGACGCGGCGGACGCCTCCCGGCTCGTCGCCTTCGGGCTCCAGCCGAAACTGCTGCCCGCCCGGGACGCCGAGTACGCCGAACTGCTCCGCCGCTACCGGGAGGAGCCCGCCTTCGCCCGGCTCGCCGACGCGGTCGCCACCGGACTCGGCCTCGTCGTGCTGGAGGTGTCCACCCGGGCCGGGATGGCCGTCACGGCCGGCGAGGACTCGGTCTTCGCCGTGCGCATGGGCGACTACGCCCGGCGGGCCTCCCCGGACTCCGCCGACCGCTTCCTCCACGGCCTCGCGCACCTCGCCGTCGCCGCCATGGCCTTCCCGCGCCCCGAGGACCTCGCCGACGACGCGTACATCGGCCGGATCACCGTCAACGGCGTCGACGCCTTCGTACGTCAGGCGTGCCACCGCCTGGAGGAGCGCGCGGACGAACACGGCGACAACACCGACCCGGCCAGTGACGCCCCCGGCCTGGAGGCGGGCTGGCGCGTCTACTCCCGGCGCAGCGCCACCGGAGCGACGAAGGACGCACGACGGCTGGCCGGATCCACCACCGGCATCGTCGGCAAGGCCGTGGCCTTCCTCACCGACTCGGGCTTCCTCCAGCGCACCGGGGACGACGCCGGAGGCGCCTTCCGCACCACGGCCCGCTACCAGCTCCAGGTCCGTGACATGGCGGGAAGCGCCGCCCTGGCCGAGCTCCTGGAACTCGGCGTGGTGCCGGTCAGCGACGGATCCGCCACGCTGCTCCCGCCACCCGACCCCGACGACCTGGAACTGGCGGCCGACGCCGGCCTGCCCTTCCACAGCTGACCGGTCCCGCCCCACCGGGGCCGGCCCAGACCGGCCCCGCCACCGACGCCACCCTCCCGCTGCCTGAACGACGAGAGTCCGCCGCCATGTACGAGCTGTCCCGGGTCCGCCTCTACTCCATCGGGCCTGCCGGTGCACGCTACGCCGACACCGTGCTCGACCTGCGCGGCGTGGGTGAGCCCGTGCCCCACCCCGCGCCGGCACAGGCGGAGTTCTTCGAGGACGAACCGGTCGGCCCGCCGCGCCGGCCCGCCCCCGCCGGGGTGCTCTTCCTGGAGAACGGCGGCGGCAAGTCCGTCCTGCTGAAGCTGATCTTCTCGGTGATGTTGCCGGGCCACCGCAACACCCTGGGCGGCGCCAGCTCGGGCGTCCTGCGCAAGTTCCTGCTCGCGGAGGACTGCGGACACGTCGCACTGGAATGGCAGCACACGCTGACCGGTGAGTGCGTGGTCGTCGGCAAGGTCAGCGAATGGCGGGGGCGCCAGGTCTCCAACGACCCCAGGAAGTTCGCCGAGGCCTGGTACTCCTTCCGCCCCGGCCCCGGACTCAGCCTCGACTCGCTGCCCGTCGCCGAGGCCACCTCGGTCGGCCGCCCCGCCGAGGGCGTCTCCGGAGCGCGCGGCAGGCGCCGCACGATGAAGGGCTTCCGCGACGCGCTCACCGAGGCGGGCAAGTTCTACCAGCACCTGGACGTGCACTGGGAAGAGATCCACGACCGCTGGAACGAGCACCTCGGCGAGCTGGGACTGGACCCCGAACTCTTCCGCTACCAGCGCGAGATGAACGCCGACGAGGGCGAGGCGGCCGGCCTCTTCGCGGTGAAGAAGGATTCCGACTTCACCGACCTGCTGCTGCGCGCCGTCACCGACACCCGCGACACCGACGGACTCGCCGACCTCGTCAGCGGCTTCGGCAACAAGCTGGGCCGCCGTGCCGAGCTCACCGCTGAGCGCGACTTCACCGCAGGCTCCGTCGACCTGCTCGGCCGCATCGTGGAGGCCGCCGAAGCACGGGCCAGGAGCCGCGACATCCATGCCGGTGCCGAGCGCCGCACCCGCACCCTGGCCCGCCGGCTCTCCGCCCGCGCCGGTCTGGAGCGCGGCCGGACCGGGGAGCTCGCCCAGCAGGTCACCGGCGCCGCCCACACCGTCACCGGCGCCGAGGAGACCCGCAGCCGCAGCGCCCTGATCGCCGCCGAACTCGCCTACCGGCACGCCTCCCTGGCGCTCACCGCAGCCGAGAAGAGCGCCGCCTCCCAGCGCCGCGAACTCGGGGACGCCCGCACCCTGCACGCCGCCTGGCAGGCCGCCGAGGCCGTGCTCCGCCACCGCGCCGCCGCGGACCGCTCCGCCCGCGTGGCCGTCGCCATCCGTGAGGCCGAGCGCGATGCCGCACCGGCCCTTGCCGCCCGGGCCACCGCCGCCGCCGATCTCGTACGGGCCCTGCACACCGCCGCCGAAGCGGGCGAGAACGTGGCCAACGAGGAGGAGGAGCGCTCCGACACCCTCCAGACCGCCGGCGAGGCCGCCCACCGGGACGCCACCACCGCCGCCACCGAGGCCCAGCGCGCCCGCAGCGAGGCCGGCCATCTGCGCCAGCGCCTCGCCGAGGTGGAGCAGGAGACCGCCGAGGCCATCCGGGCGGGCTGGCTCGATGACACCGCACCCAACGCGGACCCGGCCCGCGCCGCGCTCGCCGCGAACGACGCCGAACACTCGGCGGTGGCCGCCTGGGACACCGCTCGCGACGCGGCCGCGGCCGCGTCGGACCGGTCCCGGCAGGCCGCCGCCGACGAGAGCCGGGCCGAACTCGCCGCCGCCCGCGCCGCCGACGGCGCACGCGCCGCGGAGCAGGCCTACGAGGCCGAGCTCAGGGCCGCCGAGTCCCTCGCGGCCGAACACCGCCTCGCCGAGCTCCTGGGCCTGCCCACCGTCGGCGGCCTTCCCCGGCCCCGGCAGGGTGCGCCGGGTACACAGGACGGTGCCGAGGGCCGGAAGCACGACGGGGGCCACGAGCCCGGGGCCGCCGCGGACGGGGCCGAACAAGCAGGCCACGGCGCCGGCACCGCGCAGCGCGAGCCCGCCGAACGGTCGCTCACCGCCGACGAGTTCGACCGCAACGCGGAGGAGCTGCGGGACCTCCTCGACCAAGGCGTGGCCGCGGCCGAGCGACGCCTGTTCGAGCTGCGCACCGCGGCCGCCGACGACTCCCGCATCCTGGGCGCGCTCGGCGACGGCGGACTGCTGCCGCCGGGACCCGATGTGCTCGCCACCGTCGAGTACCTCGGCGAACACGGCATTCCCGCCCTGCCCGGCTGGCGCTACCTCGCCCAGGCCGTCGACCCCGCCGATCACGCCGCCGTGCTCGCGGCGCGTCCCGAGCTCGTCGACGGCGTCGTCATCACGGACCCGGACGCGCACGCCCGCGCCCGTGAGGTGCTCGGCGCCGCCGCCCTGCTGCCGCGCTCCGCCGTGGCCGTGGGCACCGCGGCCGCGCTCCTCGCGCCCGTGCCGGACCCCGCCGCCGGATCCGCCGCGGGCGCCGACGGGGTCTTCCTCGTCCCGCCGAACCCGGCGATGCACGACGAGCACGCCGCCGACGAGGAACGGCAGGCGCTCAGGAGCCGTACCGCGGCCCGCGACGAGGACATCCGCACGCTGGCGGCCCGCCTCACCGGGGACCGCTCGCTCGCCGCCCGGATCGGCTCCTGGCGCGCGGACTGTCCGCCCGGCATGCTCACCGAACTCGCGGAAGCCGCCCGCACCGCCCGTGCGTCCGCCGCGACGGCCGAGGCCGCTCTCGCCGAGGCCCGTACCGTGCGGGCCGAGGCCGACGAGGCGGCGGCGGACGCCTCCCGCGTCCGCGACGAACGCCAGGAGGCCGCCCAGCGCGCCCGCCGCGCGGCCGACGCACTCGCCGGACTCGCCTTCCGGCTCCGCGAACGGGCGGGCTGGCAGGTGAAGCTGCGCGAACTGGTCGACGAGGCGGCGGAGTCCGAGGCCCGTGCCACCGTCTGCCTCGAACGGGCCCGTGCCGCCGACGAGGACCGCAGGGCCGCCCAGCGCGCGGCCGACGACGCCCGACGCACCGCCCGCGCCCTGCGCGCCGAACGGGCCGAGATCGCCGGCGCCCCCGAACACCTCCCCGAGCCGGTGCCGGACGCCCCGCGGCACACCCTGCCCGCCCTGCGCGAGGCCTACCGAGCCGCGTCCCAGCTGTACGAGAAGGTCGGCGTCGGCGCCGACCTGCGCGCCGAGCAGGCACGCGCGGAGAGCGACGAGAGCGCCGCCCTCGCCGAACTCGACCGGCTGACCAACAAGGTCCGCACCCGGGCCGCGCAGCTCCTGGAAAGCACGGACGGCGCCGACGGGCCCTCCCGGCAAGCCGCGGCGGCCCGCGCCGAATCCCTGGTCCAGCTCCTGGAGACGCGCGCCTCCGCCGCCAGCGAGCAGCTCGGCCGGCTGCGCGGCGAGGCCGAGCGGCTGGCCCCGGCGGACGGCGAGAGCCTGCACACCGAGCTCCCCGGCGATCGGGTTCCCGCCGACGCCGAACAGGCGCAGGCGCTGCTGCGTACCGCGTCGGCCGAGCTCGCCGCCGCGACCGCCGCCCTGGACACCGCCCGCGCCGCCCACGCCGAGCTCCTCCACGCCCATCGCACCGCAGAGGACTCGGCAGGCGGCTTCGACGAGACCGCGGCCCTGCTGCGCGACCTCCTGCGGGACCACGGCGCCGAAGAGGACCCCGAGACCCCCGAGCCGTACCCCGGCAGCCTGGAGGAGGCCCGGCAGTCCGCGGCCGAGGCCCGCCGTTCACTGCGCGGCTGCGCCACCGACCTCTCCACCGCCGAAGCAGCGGTACGGGAGGCGAGCGACGTACTCGTCCGGCACGCCAACGCCACCCGCTACGAACAGGTCCGCACCCCGGCCCGCCAGCAGATCCGCGAACTCCCGGCCGCGGCCCTGCCCGAACACGCCCAGAAGTGGGCGACGGCGTTCGCACCCCGGCTGCGGGTCCTCACCGACGAACTGGCCCAGCTGGAGCGCAACCGCGACTCCATCGTCGACCGGCTGCGCGGCCTGGTGGACTCCGCGCTGACCACGCTCCGCTCCGCCCAGCGGCTCTCCCGGCTCCCCGAGGGCCTGGGCGAGTGGTCCGGCCAGGAGTTCCTCCGCATCCGCTTCGAGGAACCCGGCCAGGCCACGCTCACCGAACGGCTCGGCGACGTCATCGACGAGGCCACCAAGGCGGCGCTGAAGAAGAACTCCGACCTGCGACGCGACGGGATGTCCCTGCTCCTGCGCGGCGTGCAGGCGGCGCTGGAGCCGCGTGGCATCGCCGTCGAGATCCTCAAGCCGGACGCGGTGCTGCGCGCCGAGCGAGTGCCGGTCGGACAGATGGGCGACGTCTTCTCCGGCGGTCAGCTGCTCACCGCCGCCATCGCCCTCTACTGCACGATGGCCGCCCTGCGCAGCAACGACCGGGGCCGCGACCGGCACCAGCACCGCCATGCCGGGACGCTGTTCCTCGACAACCCCATCGGCCGCGCCAACGCCACGTATCTGCTGGAGCTCCAGCGTGCGGTCTCGGACGCGCTGGGCGTCCAGCTGCTCTACACCACGGGCCTTTTCGACACGACGGCGCTGGCCGAATTCCCCCTGGTGATCAGGTTGCGCAATGACGCCGACCTGAGGGCCGGACTGAAGTACATCAGCGTCGAGGAGCACTTGCGTCCCGGACTGCCCCAGCAGGACCCGGGCACCGAGACCGTGCACGGAGAGATCACCGCGACCCGCATGTTCAAGCGGTCCGCACCGGCGCCGGACGTACCGGCGGCCCGGACCGAGAGCAAACCCCGCACCACGGCGAACCTCGACACCACCCCGTAGGGCGAAGCCCGTCACAGCACCGCAGCGGGGAGGGCCTTGTCATGGTCGGCCCCGCAGACGGGAGGGGGCGTGGCACGACGGGTCAGTCCCGCAGCCGGTGTGGGCCTTGTCATGGGTCGGCCCCGCAGACGGAAAGGGCGTGGCACGACGGGTCAGTCCCGCAGCCGGTATGGGCGTGTCACGCGTCGGTCCGCGGACGGAAGGAGCCGGGCGCGGGTCAGGCCCGGGAAAGGCGGCCCGCGTCGCGTCGTCGTATCCGTGCCGCGTCCCGCTCGGCGGTCCGCGCCGCCCGTCTGGCCCTGCGCCGCTCGCGGCGCAGCCGCCGGGCCGAACTACTGGGCACCGACACCACGCCGTTGCGCTGATTCCACACCTGCCGGGTGACCCACACGTCCAGGACCGACCAGGTCGCGACCACCGTGCTTCCCACGCTGCTCAGCACCATCGGGAAGGCCAGCCACGAACCGGTCAGCGAGGCCAGGAACGCGACCATCGCCTGGATCAGGGTCAGCGACGTGATGATGACGGCCCGCACGGCGGCCCTGCGCACAGGATCCGGCATGCGCCGGCGTGCGGCCGGCTCCTCGACCCAGAGCGGCTGCCGCGGTACCTCCGGCCCGCCCCGCGGCGCCGAAGCCGCGGTGACCGCCTCCTTCGCCGTCCGGGCCGGTGGCACCTCCACCGCACCGTGACGCTCCTGCGTGTCCAACGACTTTCAACTCCCCACCGCTGTCCGACTTCAGGGTTGCTGCCCCGCATGCACCCTTTCTACGCGGACGGACCGTCCCGTCCTGCCCCAGGGCACTCCTGCAGCTCTCCTGCCCCCGTACAGACAGACGAGTGCCGGACGGTGAAGATTCCCACGGATCGGCACGGAACGAAGAGTTCCAGCCAACCGACAGGGGGAGGAATATGCCGCTCTGATCGGCGCCTTCTGTCGCATTCGCGAATTTCATCTCCCGGAATACCCGGACAACTCATGGTCAACTCCCTGCAAGGCGGCCGAAAATCGTCCGGACGCGCCTTCGAGTTGTCTGTGTGTCGGTAGTAGGCTCGCGCCGTTTGTTGACGGAACACCATCCCCGCCCTGCGGGGCCGAGCTGGGGGAGGCCATGCGCTTTCGCGGAAAGTCCATCCGCAGGAAGATCGTGGCGTTGCTTCTGGTGCCGCTCGTCTCCCTCACCGCACTCTGGGGCTTCGCCACCTATCTGACCGGACGCGAGGCCGGCGAACTGCTGAGCGCCAGCACCGTCGTGGAGAAGGTCGGCCATCCCCTGGAGGACACCGTCCGGGCCGTGCAGAACGAGCGCCGCCAGACGCTCGTCTTCCTCGCCGACCCGAGGGCCTCCGACGCGCTTCCGGTGCTGCGCACACAGCGCGCGGTCACCGACCGGGTCGTGGAGCGCGTGACCTCGAGTGCGCAGCAGAAGGACATCCGCGACGCACTGCGCCCGGACGCCGAGACCCAGCTCAGCTCGATCCTCGGAGCGGTCGACGAACTCGACGCACTCCGCGACTCCGTCGACCGGCGCACCATCGGCCGGGCCAGGGCGATGGACTACTACAACCGCCTCATCGACCCCTGCTACCGCTTCCTGACCGGACTCCACACGATGGAGAACGTGTCCATGGACAAACAGGTCCGGGCGCTGGCAGGTGTCTCGCGCGCCCGCGAGATGCTCTCCAGGGAAGACGCGCTGGTCGCCTCCGGACTCCTGGCACGGCGGTTCACCGCCCCCGAACTCCGCCAGATCTCCGACCTCGCGGCCAACCGGGAACTGCTGTACGAGATCAACCTCCAGGTCCTGCCCGCGTCCGAGCGGCGGCGCGTCGAGCAGTACTGGTCGGGCCCCGACAGCGAACCGCTGCGCACCGCCGAGAACAAACTCATCGCGCAGGGCCCCACCCGCGACTCCCGCGCCGTGGACGCCGCCCGCTGGCAGGAGGTCGCGCCGCCGGTCCTGGACCGGCTGGCCAACGACTCGACCGAGATGAACAACCGCTTCCAGGACCGGGGCAAGCCCGCCGGCTACGGCGTCCTGATCAAGGCGGGCGTCGCCGGCGTGCTCGGGTTCCTGGCCCTGCTCGTCTCCGTCTTCGTGTCCGTACGCATCGGCCGCGAGCTCGTCCGCGACCTCTCCCGGCTCCGCAAGGACGCCCACGAGGTCTCCGGTGTGCGGCTGCCGAGCGTGATGCGCCGCCTCGCCGCGGGCGAGCACATCGACGTCGAGACCGAGTCCCCGCACCTCAGTTACGAACGGGACGAGATCGGCCAGGTCGGGCAGGCGCTCAACACGTTGCAGCGCGCCGCGGTCGAGGCGGCCGTCAAGCAGGCGGACATGCGGCGCGGCGTCTCCGAGGTCTTCGTCAACCTCGCCCGCCGCAACCAGGTGCTGCTGCACCGCCAGCTGACGCTGCTGGACACGATGGAGCGCCGCACCGAGAACACCGACGAACTCGCCGACCTGTTCCGCCTCGACCACCTCACCACCCGGATGCGGCGCCACGCCGAAGGGCTGGTCATCCTCTCCGGAGCCGCTCCCTCCCGGCAGTGGCGCAAGCCCATCCAGCTGATGGACGTGGTGCGGGCCGCCGTCGCCGAGGTGGAGGACTACGAACGGATCGAGGTCCGCCGCCTCCCGCGGATCGGAGTGGGCGGCCCCGCTGTCGCCGACCTCACCCATCTGATCGCCGAACTCCTGGAGAACGCCACGGTGTTCTCGCCCCCGCACACGGCGGTCCAGGTGCACGGCGAACAGGTCGCCAACGGCTTCACCCTCGAAATCCACGACCGCGGCCTGGGGATGCCACCCGAGGTGCTCCTGGACGCCAACCTCCGGCTGGCGGAAACCCCCGAGTTCGAGCTGTCCGACACCGACCGGCTCGGCCTCTTCGTCGTCAGCCGGCTCGCCCAGCGGCAGAACGTCCGCGTCTCGCTCCAGACATCCCCGTACGGAGGCACCACGGCCGTCGTGTTCATCCCGGCGGCGCTGCTCACCGACGCCCCCGACTCGCACGGCACCGGGTTCCGTCTCGACCGCAGGTCCGAGAAGGCGATCGCCAGCAGCAGGCCCGGCAGCGGCCCGAAGGAGAACGGCGGGCGGGGCACACCGGACCGCGGCATCGCCGCCGCCGAAGGGTCGCCGGAACGCCCGCAGGAACGGCCGGGCAGCCTCTCACCGGTTCCCAGCGGACTCATGGACCCGGCCCTGCTGAACGGCCCGGTCGAGCTCGAAGGACCGGTCGCGTCCCTGGACTTCGACCGTGACCCGCTCCTCGAAGCCGTCACCGGCCGGGGCACCGACCCCGCACTCGACGGGGTCTCCGACCTGGACGACACCGAAAGCGAACGCGGTGGCATCTTCCGCGCCCGCGAGTTCCGGCGCGAAACCGACCGCGAGCAGCACCAGCAGGCAGCCGACCGGACGTCGGAGCCGGACGGCGTACGGGCCCTGCGCCCCGACGGCACGCGCCCGCTGCCCCGGCGCAAGCCGCCGACCCTGGTCACCGACCGCGGCGTCCGGGTCGACGAGAGCAGCCGCTCCCACCCCGTGACCGACGATCCGGAGCCCGCGCACACCTCGGCCCGGCCCCGGGCCACGGGCCCCGTCCCGCACGAGGACCGGCGCCGCTCCGCCGAACCCCGGCGGTCCACGGGCTTCCGGACGTCGGCCGGGCCCGCCGAAGCCCCGCGCCCCGCGCCTTCGGTGCCCGCGCCGCGGTCGTCGGCATCAGCCGTCCCGTCCGCGTCGTCGCCCGAGGCCGACACCGTGGGCGGCCTGCCCCGCCGGGTCCGTCAGGCCAGCCTCGCCCCGCAGCTGCGCGAGGGCACGGGCGCGGCCGGCCCGGACCGGGTGGAGAGCGTCGAGGACATCGAGCGGGACGCCGACGAGGTACGCGACCGCATGGCCTCGCTCCAGCGCGGCTGGCAGCGCGGACGCCTGCAGAACGCCGAGGACGCGACCGGCCCCGGCGATACAGCACAAGGAACCACTCCGGGAGGGGACGGTCCATGACCGCACCGAACGCCGCAGCACTCAACTCCGCACGTCAGGGGTCGGGTGAACTCAACTGGCTCCTCGACGAACTCGTTCAGCGGGTCGCCAGCATCCACAAGGCGCTGGTGCTCTCCAGCGACGGCCTCCCCACCGGCGCGTCCAAGGACCTGACCCGGGAGGACGGCGAGCACCTGGCGGCCGTCGCCTCCGGATTCCACAGCCTCGCGAAGGGCGTCGGCCGCCACTTCGACGCGGGCAGGGTCCGGCAGACCGTCGTCGAACTCGACGAGGCGTTCCTGTTTGTCACGGCGGCTGGCGACGGCAGCTGTCTCGCCGTACTGGCCGACTCCGACTCGGACGTCGGACAGGTGGCGTACGAGATGACGCTGATGGTCAAGCGCGTGGGAGCCCACCTGGCCAACGCACCCCGGACGACCGGTCTGTCCTCCGGAGGGTGAGTGGACGGGATGAGTGCCGACACCTCCCACACCCCCGGGACCTCCGGCGACCCGCAGTCCTCGCGCTGGTACGACGCCGACGCGGGGCCGGTGGTCCGCCCGTACGCGATGACCAGAGGACGCACCAGCAGCGCGTCCCGTCACCGCCTCGACCTGATCGCGATCGTCATGCCCGAACCCGCGGCCGACGACCCCGGCAGGGACCAGATGCTCTCCCCGGAACACGTGGAGATCGTCGAACTCTGCAGTGAGATGCCCCAGTCGATCGCCGAGCTCGCCGCCGGTCTGGACCTCCCCGTCGGGGTGGTCCGGGTCCTGGTCGGCGATCTCGTCGAGGACGAGCTGGTGCACGTAACCCGTCCCGTTCCGCCGGCCGAGCTGCCGGACGTGAACATTCTTCGCGAGGTGATCAATGGCCTTCGGGCGCTCTAGCCGCAACAGGCGGCCCGTTGAGCCCGTTACCCTGAAAATCCTGGTGGCGGGTGGCTTCGGCGTGGGCAAGACGACCCTGGTGGGGGCGGTCAGCGAGATCAGACCGCTGCGTACGGAGGAGAGGCTGAGCGAGGCGGGACGTCCGGTGGACGACCTGGACGGTGTCGAGGCGAAGACCACGACGACGGTGGCGATGGACTTCGGGCGGATCACCCTGCGCGAGGACCTGGTGCTGTATCTCTTCGGGACCCCCGGACAGGACCGCTTCTGGTTCCTCTGGGACGAACTCGCCCAGGGCGCGCTGGGGGCGGTCGTCCTCGCGGACACCCGCCGGCTGGAGGACTGCTTCGCCGCGGTCGACTACTTCGAGCGCCGCGAGATCCCGTTCGCCGTGGCCGTCAACTGCTTCGAGGGCGCCGACCGGTTCCCCACCGAGACGGTGCAGGCGGCGCTGGACCTGGATCCACAGGTGCCGGTACTCATGTGCGACGCCCGGGACCGGTCGTCCGTACGGGATGTCCTGGTGGCCGTCGTCGAACACGCGGTGGCCCGGGTGGACCGGCTCCGGGAGCCCGTCACGACGTGAGCGGGCGGAACGCGGCGCGTACCCCCGCCGACGGGGGTACGGGCCGCGCGTCCACGGCCGGCAGGGGAGCGGAGGGCCCGCTACTCCTGCCAGCCGAAACTCCGCTCCACCGCCTTGCGCCAGTTGCCGTACTCGCGTTCGCGGTCCTCCGGTTCCATCCGCGGCTGCCACTCGACATCGCGCTGCCAGTGCGTCTTGAGCTCGTCGAGCCCCGACCACACCCCGGTCGCCAGCCCCGCCGCGTACGCCGCGCCCAGGCAGGTGGTCTCCGAGATCTTGGGGCGGATCACCGGAACGCCCAGCACGTCCGCCTGGTGTTGCATCAGCAGCTGGTTGGCCGTCATGCCACCGTCGACCTTGAGCGTCGTGATCGGCACCCCGGAGTCCTGGTACATCGCGTCGACGACCTCACGCGTCTGCCAGCTGGTCGCCTCCAGGACGGCCCGCGCCAGATGCGCCTTGGTGACGTAGCCGGTCAGGCCGGTGATGACGCCCCGTGCGTCGGAACGCCAATAGGGGGCGAACAGCCCGGAGAACGCGGGCACGATGTACGCCCCGCCGTTGTCCTCCACGCTCGCGGCGAGGGTCTCGATCTCCTCCGCGCTCCCGATGATCCCGAGCTGGTCGCGGAACCACTGCACGAGCGCCCCGGTGATCGCGATCGACCCCTCCAGGCAGTAGACGGGCGGCTCGTCGCCGATCCGGTAACCGAGGGTGGTGATCAGCCCGTTCTTGGACGGCACGGGGCGGTTCCCGGTGTTGAGCAGCAGGAAACTGCCGGTGCCGTACGTGTTCTTGGCCGTGCCCGGGTCGTAGCAGGCCTGGCCGAACACCGCGGCCTGCTGGTCTCCCAGGGCGGAGGCGACCGGTACGCCGGCCAGCGCTCCCACGGCCGTTCCGTACACCTCGGACGACGACCTGATCTCCGGGAGCACCGCCTCGGGGATGTTCATCGCGGCCAGGACGGCGGGGTCCCACCGGAGCGTCTCCAGGTCCATCAGCATGGTGCGCGACGCGTTGGTCACGTCCGTGACGTGGACGCCGCCCGCCGTGCCGCCCGTGAGGTTCCAGATCAGCCAGGAGTCCATCGTGCCGAACGCGATCTCGCCCCGCTCGGCCCGTTCGCGCAGCCCCGGTACGTGGTCCAGCAGCCAGGCCGCCTTGGGGCCGGAGAAGTAGCTGGCCAGCGGAAGACCCGTGGTGGCGCGGAACCGGTCCTGCCCGTCGCTGCCGCCGAGTTCGTGGCACAGGTCCGCGGTACGGGTGTCCTGCCAGACGATCGCGTGGTGGACGGGGACCCCGGTGGCCCGGTCCCACAGCACGGTCGTCTCGCGCTGGTTCGTGATGCCGAGCGCGGTGAGCCGGTCCGCCCGCAGGCCGGCCCGGTCGAGGGCTCCGGCGACGACGGCCTGCACGGTGGTCCAGATCTCCGAGGCGTCGTGCTCCACCCAGCCGGGCCGGGGGAAGATCTGCCGGTGCTCGCGCTGGTCGACGGCGACGACGGCGCCGTCCTGGTCGAAGATGATGCAGCGGCTGGAGGTGGTGCCCTGGTCGATGGCGGCGACATACCTGATCGTCATGACTCCCCTTGTCCATCGGGTGCTTGTGGCCGAGGCCTCAGAACGCGGCGTTGAACACGACACCGCCCAGCAGTCCGCCCAGGAGCGGTCCCACGACCGGTATCCAGGCGTAACTCCAGTCGGAAGTCCCCTTGTTCGGTATCGGAAGCAGCGCATGCACCAGCCGCGGGCCGAGGTCACGGGCCGGGTTGATGGCGTATCCGGTGGGGCCGCCGAGCGAGAGCCCGATGCCCACCACGAGGAGGGACACCAGGAGAACCGAGATCCCGGAGCCGTAGATCCCGGCCTCCGACCCCGCGACCGGGCCGATCCCGATGCCCGCGTTCTTTCCGAAGGCCAGGATCGGCAGCACCAGGGCGGTCGTGGCGATGATCTCGGTGACGAGGTTGGCCACCGGATTCCGGATCTCCGGAGCGGTCGCGAAGATGCCGAGAGTGGGTCCGGACGTCTCCTTGTCGGCGTTGGCGCGGAACTGCGCGTAGTACGTCAGCCAGGCCAGTACCGCTCCGATGACGGCGCCCGTCAGCTGACCCGCGATGTAGAGCGGGACCTTGTCCCACTCGCCGGTGTCCACGGCGATGCCGACGGTCACCGCCGGGTTGAGATGGCCGCCCGACAACGGGGCGGACGTGTAGGCCCCGGCCAGCACCCCGAAGCCCCATCCGAAGGCGATGACGACCCAGCCCGCGGCTCTGGCCTTCGAGTGGTGGAGCGTGACGGCGGCGCAGACGCCCGCGCCGAAGAGGATGAGGATGGCCGTTCCGAGGACTTCCCCGGTGAAGATGTCTCCATTGCTCATGGCGCTCCCAGTGGTTGTCCGGCGGGTTTCGCCGGGCGCTTCCATGGCTGCGGAGGCCGGGGGCAGGGAGAAGCCGTGCCCCGCCCGGCGACCGTGACGAGCGTGGGATCAGCCGGCCGCCGCGGTGTGGGAGGACGGCATCGGCTGGGAATGGAGTGTTCTCCGAGCTTGATGGGCCGTCAAGAAGACTGACAACAAACGCTGTTGGTGGCCGTGCGGGACATGTCAGCGCACCGCGACGACCGCGGAGCCATGACCGAACAGTCCCTGGTTCGCCGTGATCCCGGCCCGCGCGCCCGGAATCTGGCGTTCCCCCGCCGTGCCCCGCAACTGCCAGGTCAGCTCGCAGACCTGCGCGATGGCCTGGGCCGGCACCGCCTCGCCGAAGGAGGCGAGCCCGCCGCTGGGGTTCACCGGGACGCGTCCGCCGAGCGCCGTCGCCCCGGAGCGCAGGAGCGCCGCGCCCTCGCCGGGAGCGCAGAGCCCGATGTCCTCGTACCACTCCAGTTCCAGCGCCGTGGAGAGGTCGTACACCTCCGCCAGGGACAGATCCCCGGGGCCGATGCCCGCCTCCTCGTACGCGGCCCGGGCGATCGAGCCCCGGAAGCTCATGGGGGAGGGTTCCACGGCGACCGCGGAGTCCGTGGCGATGTCCGGCAGATCGAGCACCGCCTTCGGGTACGTGGGCGTCACGGTCGACACGGCACGGATGCGGACCGGGTCCGGTGCGCCGTGGCGCCGGGCGAAGTCCATGCTGGACAGGACCAGGGCCGCCGCTCCGTCGGAGGTGGCGCAGATGTCCAGCAGTCGCAGCGGATCGGCGACGACCGCGGAGGCCGCGACCTGCTCCGCGCTCACCGCTGCCCGGTAGCGGGCGTTCGGGTTCAGCGCGCCGGCCGCCGCGTTCTTGACCTTGACCCGCGCGAAGTCCTCCGGAGTGTCGCCGTGCACCGCCATCCGGCGGCGGGCGTACAGCGCGAAGTACGCGGGATTCGTCGCGCCGAGCACCCGGAACCTCAGCCAGTCCGGATCGTCCGGCCGTTCGCCACCCGCCGGCGCGAAGAACCCCTTGGGCGCCGCGTCCGCGCCGACCACGAGCACCACGTCCGCCATACCGGCCAGGATCTGCGCCCGGGCGGTGTTCACCGCCTGGGCGCCCGACGCGCAGGCCGCGTACACGCTGGTGACGCGGGCGCCCTGCCAGCCGAGCGCCTGGGCGAACGTCGCCCCCGCCACGTACCCCGGATAGCCGCCGCGCACGGTGTCCGCGCCGACCACCGACTGCACGTCCCGCCACTCGATGCCCGCGTCCGCGAGCGCGCTGCGGGCCGCCACCGTGCCGTACTCCACGAAACCGCGGCCCCATTTGCCCCAGGGGTGCATCCCGGCCCCGAGGACCGCCACGTCCCCGCTCATGCCGCACCGCCCGCGACCGGCCGCCAGTGCCAGGTGGTCCGCACCACGCCGTCGTCGTCACCCGGACCGGCGTCCATCACTCCCGGCACGGCCTCCACGGCCATACCGACCGCGAGATCCTCCACGCCCACCCCGGGCGCGGCCTGGCCGAGCACGACCATGCGCTCGGCCGCCAGCTCCACCGCGACCAGTGTGTACGGTTCCCAGGGCGCCTCCGGATCCGACAGATAGGGCGCGGGCGGCCGGTAGCGGCCGTCGGTGTACGACCAGACCGTGCCGTGCCGGGACAGCGGCACCTCGGCGAGTTCTCCGCCGGTACAGCCAGGATTGCGGCAGAACCCCTGCTGCGGCGGGAAGAAGACCGACGAGCAGAGCGGGCAGCGGGTGCCCAGCAGCCGGAAGTCCTCCTCCGTGCCGTCCTCGGTGAACCACCCGGACACCACAGGTATGCGCTTGCGCGGCAAAGCCCCTCCCGGCACTGGATCTGACGGAACGTCAGAAGTGTGCCACGGTCAGCTGTTGTCGGCGAGCCACTTGGCAGCGGTCTGTGCGAGCTCGTGGTCGCGGCCGGCCAGCATCATCCCGATCATTTGCGCGTCACCGCGCAACGACCAGGCGGGATGACCGAACGTGGCCGGGTTGTTCTTCTCGATCAGGAAATGGGCGGGCCATCCCGTATACCTTGAGTGTCGTACCAAACGAACTCAACGAGGGGAGGTGTAGGCATGGCTGAATATGCACAGATCAGAGCCCTAATCGCGGTTCGCCTCAGCGACATGACGGACGTTACGACCTCGCCGCTGAGGCAGCGGGAAGCCGGCGAGGGACAGGCGGCACGCATCGGGGCACGTGTCGTCGGGTACGCAACCGACCTGGACGTCTCCGCCACCAAGACCACGCCGTTCGAGCGGCCGGAGCTTGGTGACTGGCTCCGTCGCCCAGACGAGTACGACGTGATCATCTGGTGGCGGCTTGATCGCGCGGTCCGGTCGCTGGCAGACATGGAGGATCTGACGCGGTGGGCTAAGGAGCACCGCAAGCGGATCATCTTCGCGGAGGGTGCAGGTGGGACACTCGACCTGGACATGTCGTCAGCGCTTGGAGTGTCCGACATCGTCGTACGGCTGCTCGCGTGGGCCGCGCAGATGGAGGCGCAAGCAATCGCAGAACGCGTGTCTGGAGCACGTGCGACGCTTCGGGCGCAGGGACGTTGGGCGGGTGGGATCCCGCCGTATGGCTATCGTCCAGTTGCGCGTGACGGAGCGCCGGGGTTGACGCTCGTCCCCGATCCGTCGGCGGTTGCAGTCCTGGAGCAGATGATGGCTGACATCCTTGACGGAGCGCAGCCGCACAGCATCGCCATGGAGCTGAACGAAGCAGGCGTACTGACCCCGCGCGACCACGACGACGTCAGACGCGGGAAGGTGCCGCGGGGCCGTGCGTGGGTTGGTACCACGGTAAAGAGCGTCGCCTCGTCCCCCACGCTTCTCGGCTACCACGTGCACCAGGGCAAGCCGGTACGCGACGGGAAGGGACGCCCTATCCTGGCGGGTCCGCCAATCGTGGAGCGGGACCAACATGAGCAAGTGAAGGCGGCGTTGGCGGAGTTGGCAGCTCCGGAGCGTCGGGAGAGGAAAGACACGAACGCGCTGCTTCTCGGTGTCGCCCACTGCGACACCTGCGATGGCCGCATGTACATGTACAGCGCCAACAGCGGAAAGACCATCGTCTACGGGTGCCGGGCGCTGGCGCGTGGGCGGAAGTGTGAGGCTAAGGCGTCGATCCGGGCGGACTGGCTGGACGAATGGGCCGTGGAGCAGTTCCTAGCGCGTATCGGCTCATGGCCAGTGACGCGGGTCATCCGCCACTCCGGCTACGATCCCGGACCTGAACTGGCAGAGGTTACGTCAGAACTGCGGGCCCACATGGGGGAGCGTGCGCGCTTCAAGTCTGCCGCCGGTCGTCAGATGTGGCAGGAAACGGCTGACGCACTAGAGGCCAGAGCCGCAGAGCTGGAGACCACACCATTCGTTGAAGCCCGGGAAGAAGTTGTGAGCACGGGCAAGACGTACGGACAGATGTGGGACGCCGCAGACACGGCCGGCCGTCGGCGACTGCTCATCGACGCCGGGGCCCGGGTCATGGTCAAGCCGTCGAAGGGACGAGGAGGCCGCGTAACGAAGTTGGACGTATCGCGCGTGGACTTCGTCATCGGAAGCCACGGCGATCCCGAGAAGGAATCTCTGGACGCCATCGAGCGGGAAGAATCTGAGTAGTGCGCAACCCCTGGTAGGCCCCCGCCTACCAGACATGGGGCGGCCCTGGCTTCATCTTTGGACGGAGTAGGCCAGGGCCGTTCCTCACCTGAATGAGGAGAAAGCATCATGGCACACACCTCTATCTTCGCGAACACCTTGCTTGTCGTCGGCCCCGTCGCAACCGAGGACGAGCGGGCGGACCTGCTCATGGTCGCTGGCGACGTCACAGATCAGCTGGGCTTCCCCACCATCATCGGCACTACGGCCGACGTGGACGTCCGCGACTTCGTGGCGGTGGTGGTCTGCGGGCCGGCGCTGCACGACGCGGAGTCGGCCATCGGAACGGCCATGATCCTGGAGGCCGAAGCTGCGCTGCACGACGTGCCGGTCATCTACAAGCAGAAGAGCAGCGACAACGCCCCGTGCGATGGCTGCGGCGCCTACCTGACGATCGCTGCCGTGCGGGACGAGAACGGAGAGCTGTTCTGCCCGGCCTGTACGGGCGACTCCCTTGGCTGTGCGCGCTGCGGCGAGGTCGACGAGCGGGACATCGAGCCGGTCTACGTCGACGGCGGATGGGTCCCGCTGTGCAGCGGTGGGTGCGCGTCGATCATGAAGGCGCTGAAGCCCTCCCCGCTCAACATCCCGGAAAACGACGAGCAGCCGCTCATGCTGCTGGGCGTCACCGCCTGACGTCACCCTCTGTCACATGGAAGGGCCCGCCGGTTCGCCGGTTGGGCCCTCCAGTGCGTTCGGGGGTGCGCCTCGTCGACGTCCTCCGCCTTCTCCGCCGGCTGCCAGACGAAGCGGAGAGCGATGTTCCGCGCTCAGATGAGCGCATGCGAGCGCGCGAGTTAGGGCACCCTCTGTGGCGTGCGCCACTCCACCCCGTCGCGAGTGGACAGACTTGCGGCCAAGATGGCCAAACTAGGATGATCTTGAAATCGTCCGTTTCCCCAGGTCAGAGGGGGTATAGGGTCTCTATTCTCTATTTTTCTGGTCAAACTTCAAGAAAAAATAGAAGACCTATAGAACTCCTCGTGGCCCTTCTGGATCGGGGGTCAAGTTCGTCATCTTGGCCAATCTGTCTCGCGACCCCGCGGAGGCCCCTCGTCGACGTCGGTTGACGAGCGGGGCGGAGGTGGAGGCGGCATCGACGTCCAGGAGGCCACTGGAGGCCCCATGGGGCGCGTCAGAGCGGACCTCGGGTACTCGGAGACCCTGAGGGCGCGATAGAGCCTCTGAGGGGCCTTCCAGGGCTTCAGTCTCGCGGGGGTGGGTGGCGAGGCGAGCCGGACGGAGGTGTGCAGCCGGCCATGGGTGGGGCAACTGGGTTCATTCAAGATCCAATGTCTCACATCGTGGAATCTCCGTAACCGTTGCGTAACGAACTGCTACGGCCTGGAGTGCGCAGAAGCTGCATGAGACGCTATTTTCGCAGGTCAGGGCATCTGGTGGGCGCGATTCCTGTTTCACCCTTGCGAAACCCACCCCCACATAAAGAAGGCGTGAGGGGCTCTAATCGCGCGCGAGAGGGCCCGCGCCCCCTGGTTACAGAGAGTTGTAACCCCGCAGACCGCGGGACCGGCGTCGACAGCCTCTTGGGCGTCGGTCCGGTCCCGTGCGCAGCTGCATCCCCCTGGCGCCTCTCCCGGGGTGGGATGCATCGGTCCCGGCGGTTGAGCCGTCGACGTGAAGCGAACTCTCCTCCGCTCGCTCGTCGACGTGCTCCCGCCGGGCCGTTAGACCTTTCGAAGCGCTGCCTCCGGGTGGCGCTTCTCTTTTTCCCGTAATTGGCAGGACGCCAGGACCCCAGACCGACAGGACACCTCAGGAGTACCCATGTCTCAGCGATACAGCGACGTTCCGGATCGGCCGCGTAGGCAGTGCCCAGCGTGCTTCCGCACCCTCGTCGTCTGCGCCGACAACTTCCATGCCGACAGCCTCTGTGCGGACGGTTTCACGCGGAAGTGTGCCGACTGCCGGAACGAGGCGGAGCGTATCCGCTACAGCCTGGAGGCCCCGCAGCGCGCCAGGCAGAAGCGTGAGCGCCGCGCGGAGCGGCGGGCGTACTTCGAGTCGACGGGGCGCTACGAGGCCGCCTGACGACCCCACAGACCTTCCATCCCGCGGGCCTTCGCCGACACGGCAGGGCCCGTTCTTCATGCCCACCGAGAGGCCCCGATGCCACCAAGGAAGAGGTCGACGCCCGCGAATCCGTGGCACGTCGTACCAGAGATCAAGCGTGCGGAAGAGGCGTTGACGCAGACGGAAGCGCGCCTATCCGCACTCGCGCCGGCCCCATCGCCCGAACACGCCCGCAAGGCGGTCGTAGATGCCGCCGTGTCGGCCCTGCGCAGCGATGGGACGCCTATCCCTGCCGACATCGGCCAGAGGGCCGCAGCCGCCTACACAGAGGCGCTGGCTCCAGTCGCGGAGCGGGAGGCGCTGACGACGGCCGTCGACTCGCTGAAGCGGCACATCGTCTATCTGCGGACCCGCCACACGGAGCCCGTACTCGCCACCCTGGCCGGTCAGCTCAACGACCTCATGTCGGAGGTGCGGGGCATTCTCGGCACCCACGGGCGCATCGTCGACGGCGAAACGGCCATCGACGCCGGCCCGGAGGCCGTAGACGCGTTCACGCGCCTGCGCGCCATCGTGAACGAGGTGGACGCCCTGCGTGCCACACAGCGCAACGTCCTGCGCGACGTCGTCGACACCGGAGTCCTGAACGCCATCTATCAGGCCGGACACGACCAGTTCTCTGACGTCACCCTGCACCCGCTGCCCGCGGACGTGAAGCGGGTCATCGCGGGGACGAGGCGGCGCAACGTCGCCTTCCTGATCTTCGCCGCTGAATCCGGGCGGCACTGGATTCCCACCTCCGTCGACGAACTGACCGCGGATGCGAGCGGGGCCGTTGACATCGGGAGCGCCGACGACGGCTCTTCCGCCAGCAGCTTCAACCACTGAACCACCGAGAGGTAAACCATGCAGCTCATCACCGAGTACGCCACCCCATCCGAACTGTCCGGCTACGCCCGTGCCGCGATCCGCGACCGGGAGGAAAACGCGTTCACCCTGTCGCGCTGGCTGCCCAGCGACACCATCGAAGACCTGGAATACCGCTTCGAGACCGGAGGCGGCGGGCTGACGGAAGCAGCCAACTACCGCGCATACGACGCGAGTTCGGACACCGGGGTGCGTGAGGGCTCCGCGCGTGCCAGCGGCGAACTGCCGCCCATCTCGCGGAAGATGCCCGTGTCCGAGTACGAGCAGATCCGCATGCGCCACACCAACACGATGCGCGACGAGATCCAGGACAAGATCTTCGGCGACACGGAGACCCTCGTCGGCGCCATCGCTGCCCGCGTGGAGCTGGCCCGCGGGCAGGCTCTGTTCTCCGCTGCCGTCACCCTGAACGAGAACAACGTCTACGGCGCCGTGGACTTCAACCGGCTGGCGTCGCACACCACCGCCGCTGAGATCAACTGGACCGACACCGAGACGTCGACGCCGTTCGACGACCTTCAGGCGTGGGTGGATCTCATGGTCGACAACACCGGAGCCGCACCGAAGTGGGCGCTCATGCCGTCGCGCATCGCGCGCGCCCTGCGCTCGAACGCTCAGCTGTGCCGCATGTCGACGACCGACTACACCGCCCCGTCCGTGCTGGCACTGGACGAGCTGAACGCGCTCCTGGCCAAGCATGAGCTGCCGCAGGTGACGACCTACGACGCCCGCGTGGTGTTCCAGGGCGCCGCTCAGCGCATCACGCCGGACGACTCCATCGCACTTCTCCCGGAGCCCGGCGACGCACTGGGCAAGACCCTGTGGGGCGTCCCCGTGGAGGCGAACGACGAGCGGTACGGACTCGCCTCCGGTGAGCAGGGCGGCGCGTACGTCGGCAACTACAAGTCGGAAGACCCGCAGACCGTGTGGACCCGTGCGACTGCCATCGTGCTGCCGGTCGTGGCGAACCCGAACCTCAGCCTGACCGCCAAGGTAACCGGCATCTGACGCTTCGGGGCTTCGTGAGGCGACTTGCGGAGCCCCGTCCCTTCCACCAGAGAGAGGCCCCATGGCCATCGGAGGAGCGCGCGGCCCGAAGCCGGCGCCACACAAGCCGCACAGTCGGCACCGCACCGACGAGGCGGAGTGGACGTACCTTCCGCCGGAGGGCTGCACCGACCCCGTGCCCGACCTCCCGCGGGGGCGTGAGTGGTCCGACGCTGAACGGGAACACTGGACCGACCTGTGGTCGGCGCCCATCGCAGTCGTGTGGGAGGACGCAATGGCTGGCCTCGTGGCTGCGTACGTCATTGCCGTGAGTGCCACGCTCACAGGCAGTCGCATCTCTGCCCAACTCGTAGGCGAGACAAGGCAGTTGGCCAACGACCTGATGCTTACGCCCGGGGCTATGGCTCGCGGCCGGTACAGGGTGGGTGAGCAGCCCACCACTGGCCACGTGGCAGCAGTGCACAGCCTGCCTGTGAGCGCGTGAGTAGCAGGCGAGCGGCACGCGCCCAGCGCCTGGCACAGGAGGCGCACGCGGTGGACATACGTGCGGGCGAGGTGCCGCTCTACTCATGCCCGCCTGAGCTGCGCAGGTGCGTCGTCTGGCAGTGGCTAGAGCCCAGCGAGTGCGCCGACGTGGAAGCGCATGGGATGAACTCACCACTCACGATCCGCGCTTGGCGTCGCTGGCAGGAGGCGCGCCAGGCGCACGCCGAAGAGGTGGGCCAGCCTGTGACGCAAGCGTGCGGTCCGACGGGCCGGCCGACGCTCAGTTGACCCGACAACGCCTCTGACCTGCGACGATCACCATGATCACCCCAGGGGGTGACCTGTGATCCATTTTTTAGGAAGACCGATAGAGTGCTGGGCCTCGCGGTGAATCTGCTTAGCAGAAAGGTCCGTGAGGCACTCCTGAGGCGCCTCTCCGGCTCCCTGGAGGCCCGCTCAGCGCCCCTCCGGCCGGCTGGACGCGAGGGATGGCGCGCGGTCGACGATCAAGAATCCTGCGCGGATCGTTCGCAGTAAGTGTGACAGCAAATCGTAAACCCGCAGCTGAGAGCGTTCTATCCGTAACCGATTTGCATTGTCGGAAGAGGTGAACGCCCTGCTGAAGTTCCCGGAGGGACTCCATGCACACCGAAGCTAGCCGCATCATCTGCCGCCGCAACGGCTGCACCCTGCCCCGCGCCCGAAGAATCCTGGACAACGGGAAGATCCGGCTCAACTCCCATTGCACTCAGGCGTGTGTGGTCTGGGACCAGCGAGCGAAGCGCGCCCTCCTGGAGGGTGACGCCGACGAGGCGAACGAGCTTCTGAGGCTCGCGGCGAGGTTGGACGCCCGCACGCACCCCGGGCAGACCGTTCCCGGCATCTTCGTCGACACCCGCAGGAAGGCCGCCTAGCGGCCCGCGGAGGAGTCGAACCGCCGAACACCCCACAGACCAACTGACAGGCCCGCAGCGGACGCGCTGCGGGCCTCTGTCGTACCTGGAGGAACCCTTGAACATTCCCGAGCCAGCCGTCTGCGCGCGCGACGGCTGCACCTTTCACGTGGAACTCGTCCTCGTTGCCAACATGCCACTACCCACCACCCATTGCGGCGCCGCGTGTGCCGACTTTGAGTGGATGCGGCGCGGGCTGGAGGCGATGGAGCAGACGCCCGACGTCGCAGGGTTGCGCAGCGACCTGCGCACCGTGGCTGACGTCCTGGACGCCCGCACCGACCCGACGGAGATCGGGGCGTTGATCGATGGCTGACCTGGATATCGTCGGTGGCGCAGCCGTCGACGTCGTACCCGTCATCCCCCAGTTCCACACCAAGCTGAAGGCTCTCGTCCTCCCCATCGCTGACAAGGTGGGGGAGGAAGCCGGACGACGTATGGGCGAGGCGATCTCTCGTAACATCGTCATCGCCATCCCGCAGGCCATCAACCAGGGTGGCAAGGCGGGTGTCCGGGTCGCCGGCAGGCAGGGCGACGACGCGGGCGGAGCATTCTCCCGCAGCCTGAAGCGCAAGCTTGAAGTCGCCTTCCGCGCCATGCCGAAGCTCCAAGTAGGCTTGGCAGACACGGGAGTTGACGCAGAGCTTGCCCGCCTGCGTTCGAAACTGGAACAACTCTCCGGTAAGCGAATCGGCATCGACGTCGACGCCGGAGCCGCCCGTGCTGAAGTCCTGCGCATCGAGAAGGAGCTTCAGAGGCTCGGTGCGGAGCATCCCAACGTTGCCGTGCGTGCCGACACTGCGACCGCTCGCGCGGCGCTCCTGGCGATCCGCGAAGAGATCGACGCCGTAGACCGCAAGGACATCCGCATCCCGGTGAGGGTTGACACATCGCAGGCGTCCTCGGCCCTGATGTCACTCGGCATACAGGTCGCGGCACTGGCAGCGATCCCGCTTGGTCCCGCGCTTGCCGCGGGTCTCGGTGCCGTCGTGACGATGGCCGCCGCAGCCGGCGCGGGAGTCGGAGCCCTGGCTCTGGCCGCAATCCCTGCCGTGAAGAGCGTCACGGAAGTGATCCGGCTGAAGACGGCCGCGGAGGACGAGGCGACGAACGCCACGAGCCGAAGCGCCGCAACGGCGTCGCAAGCGGCCTCCAAAGCCATCCAACTGGCAAGTGCACAGGCGCAGTTGGCGTCAGCCCACCGGAACGCAGCCAAGACCATAGAGGCCGCGGAACGGGCCGTCGCGCAGGCTCAGCGGGCCGTCGCGGACGCAGCGGAGCGAGCCGGCGAGCAGCGCCAGGCAGCGGCCGACGGAATACGCAGGGCGGAACAGTCCCTCGTCGACGCTCAGCGCACGGCGCGCCAGGCGGAGCAGGATCTCACCCGCGCGCGTGCTGACGCCGCACAGCAGCTCAAGGCGCTGAACGACCGGCTGACTGACGGGGCCCTGGACCAGCGTGAAGCCACGTTGCGCGTTCAGCAGGCGCAAGAGGATCTCAATGCCGTCATGGCGGATCCGAAGTCGACGAAACTTCAGCAGGAAGCCGCACAGCTTGCCCTTGACCGTGCCCGCCAGGGCGCCAAGGAGCAGGCGCAGAACTACGAGGACTTGAAGAAGTCCGCGGAGGCTCAGCGCAAGGCCGGCGTCAATGGCAGCGATGCCGTGAAGGCCGCAACGGATCGCGTAGGCGAGGCTCAGCGCACTGTCGCCGACCAGACAGAGGCACTCGCGAAGGCTCACGAGGCAGCCGCGAAGGCTCAGCGCGACGGAGCACGCAGCGTCGCAGACGCTCAGGCGAAGGTAGCCGACGCTGTACGCGCCTCTGCCGACGCGCAGGTGTCCGCGGCTGAGTCCGTGGCCAGCGCGCAGCGAGGCTTGGCCTCCGCTCAGCTGTCCTCGTCGACGGCCACGGGCACCGCCACGACGAAGGCGGAGGAGTACCGCAAGGCACTCGCGAACCTGACGCCGGCGGGGCGCAACCTCTTCAACGCCGTTGCGGGACCCAACGGGCTCACCGCCGCATTCAAGGCTTGGTCGCGAGAGCTTCAGCCGGAAGTCCTCCCCATTTTCACTCGCGGGGTAAACGGCGCGAAGGCAAGCCTTCCAGGTCTGACACCGCTCGTACTTGGCGCAGCCGCGGGAATTCAGACGCTGATGGATAAGGCTTCAGCTCAACTGAAGACGCCATTCTGGGTATCCTTCAAGCAGGATCTGAAGAAGAACGTTGAGCCCGCCGTTGTGGGATTCGGCGTCGCGTTTGGCAACGTCATCAAGGGCATTGCCGGCGTTATCGACGCGTTCCTTCCGCACATGGACGGGATCGCGAAGAAGTCCGACAGTATCACCGGGCGTTTCGCGAAGTGGGGATCGTCGCTGAAGGGATCTCCCAAGTTCGAGAAGTTCCTCCAGTACGTCAAGGATACGGCGCCAGGTCTCGCGTCGTTTATCGGCGACGTTCTGACGGCAGCTCTGAACGTGTCCAAGGCCGTTGCGCCGCTGTCCACGACGATGATGGCCGTTATCGGCCCCGTCTTCGAAGCCGTCTCGTGGCTGGCGACGAATAGCCCCGGCCTGATTCAGGCGTTGTGGGGGTTGTGGGCGGCACAAAAGGCAATCGCTCTCGGCATGGTGGCGTTCTCCGCGGCAATGACCGTTTACCAGTCGGTCATGCTGCTCTCCGCCATCGCAACGATGGGGTTTGGCACCGTTCTGAGCGCAACGGGAATCCTCCCAATCATCCGTGCCGTGCTTATCGTTGTTGGGCTGCTCGTTGCGGGATTCGTTCTCGCTTACACCCAGTGCGATTGGTTCCGAACGGCCGTTGATGCGGCATGGGCGGGAATTAAGACCGGAACCATGTTCCTGTGGAACGTCATTCTGAAGCCGACCTTCACCGCTATCTGGACCGCGATTCAGTTCGTCGGTGGCGTGGCGATGTGGCTCTGGGAGCACGCTTTCAAGCCCGCGTTCGACGCCATCGGAGCAGCAGCTCAGTTCCTGTTTACGCTGCTCACGGTCATTGTCCTGCTACCCATCATGCTCGCCATCAAGGCGACGGGGGCGGTAGCGAAGTGGTTGTGGGAGAAGGCGTTTGGACCGTCGTTCAGGGCCATCGGCGACGTAGCGACGTGGTTGTGGAGCAAGGCCATCAAGCCTGTATTCGGCTGGATCGGCGACCTGGCGAAGTGGTTGTGGAGCAACGCCATCAAGCCTGCGTTCGGCGAAACACGGAAGGCGCTCGATGCGTTCGGAACGGCCGCAAAGTGGCTGTGGACGAGCGCCATCAAACCAGTCTTCGGCTGGATCGCCGATAGGGCGAAGTGGCTGTGGGACAAGGGAATCAAGCCGGCATTCGATCTCATCATGGATGGTGTCGACCTCGTCGTTAAGGCTTTCAAGCTGGCGAAGGAGGGCATCAAGATGCAGTGGGATGCCCTGAAGGACATCGCGAAGAAGCCCGTGAAGTTCATCATCGAGAATGTCTACAACAAGGGCATTGTTCCCCTGTGGAACGGTGTTGCTGGCGTTACGGGCGCTGACAAGATCAAGAAAATGGACCTTGACGGCTTCGCAACCGGCGGCATCATGTCCGGCTATTCCCCGGGCCGTGACGATCGCGTTGTCGCCGTTGGTGGCGGTGAGGCGATCATGCGTCCCGAGTGGACGCGCGCAGTGGGTGCCGACAAGATCAACGAGTGGAACGCTGCTGCCCGCTCCGGCGGTATTGGCGGCGTTCAGCGTGCGATCTCGAACGGCATGCCGGCGTTCAAGGACGGTGGCATCGTCGACTGGGTCAAGGACAAGGCCGGAGACGCTGGAGACTTCCTCAGCGGCGCCGCGGACTTCCTGGACCCGACGAAGCTGTTCGACAAGGCAAAGAAGCTCGTCGCCAGTCAGATGAAGCCCTACCTGACGAACCCGTGGGCCAAGTCCGTTGCCAAGATGCCTACCGAAATGCTCACGAGCATGAAGGACAAGGCGATGGATCTCCTCGGCTTCGGCGGAGGAGGTGACGGCGGGGGCGGCTCCTGGATCAAGCCCGTGGACGCCGCTTTCGGCACTCGCTTCGGCAAGTCCGGCTCCCTGTGGTCCTCTGGGCACCACACTGGGCTGGACTTCCCGGCGGCCGTCGGAACCGCGATCAAAGCAGTCGCCGACGGCAAGGTGTCGCAGGCGACGTCAGGCGGCCCCTACGGTATTCACGCCATGCTCAACCATGGTGGCGGGCTGTCGTCCCTCTACGCGCACATGTCGAAGATGCTCGTCTCGCTGGGCGACACCGTTAAGCAGGGCCAGATCATCGGCCGTGTGGGAGCCACCGGCAACGTCACCGGGCCACACCTTCACCTGGAGGCGCGCACCGGAGGCCGCACCGTCGACCCGATGCAGTACCTGACGGGTGGCGGTGGAGGCGGCAGTGTCGGCTCTGGCGTCCAGCGCTGGCGCGGAGTGGTCAACCAGGCACTACGCCTGACGGGCAACCCCTCGTCGTACGCAAACGTGACGCTGGCGCGCATGCAGCAGGAGTCAGGCGGTAACCCGCGGGCGGTCAACAACTGGGACACCAACGCCCGCTCCGGCTACCCGTCGACCGGCCTCATGCAGGTCATCCGGCCGACGTTCCAGTCCTACGCGGGCTCCATGCTGAAGAAGGGCCCGTTCCTGAACGGGGTCAGCATCGACCCCCTGGCGAACGTCTACTCCTCCATGCGCTACGCGAAGGCTGCCTACGGCAACCTGGGTAAGGCGTACGGGAGGGTTGGAGGCTACGCAGGCGGCGGATTCCCGCCCGTCGGCGAATGGTCGCTGGTCGGCGAGAACGGCCCCGAGCTGGCGTACGGCCTCACGCCGACGCAGGTCATGAGCAACCACGACAGCCGGAACCTCTTCCGCGAGGCTGCGCAGGGCGGTGGCGGACGTGGCGGCCCTTCGACGATCAACGTCGAAGCCCGCGTCTTCGTCGGAGACCGCGAGATCACGGACATCGTCCGCACCGAAGTGACCGCACACGACGCCGCTACTGCGTCGGCCATTGAGACCGGCCGGTACATCTAACGCACACAGGGGCTGCTCTGCCGACATGGCGGAGCAGCCCCCACGCATTCCCCCAACTGCCCCTGGAGCACGCCGACATGGCGGCTCCAGGGGCTCCCCAGACCCGCGAAAGAAGGACTCTCATGCTTGGACAGCCCGCGAAGAAGCAGCACACCGCCTGCCCGCAGTGCGGGGCGGAGATCAATCAGACCCCGGGAGCCGGGCGGCCCAAGGTTTTCTGCAAGCCGTCGCACGGGCGCACCTGGCGCACCCGCATGCGGTCGGCCGGCTGGCTGTAAAAGATCATGGAGCCTCCGCGTCACATCGTCCCCCTACCCCCACATAACTCAGTCGACAGGAAGCCATGCGACGCGGAGGAGAACGCATCATGATCACGTCTGAAGAGCTGGAGTTCGTCGGACTGCTGGGCACCGACACGGGGCGAGTGGCCATCGTCGATCCGTGCTACGCCGCGCAGGTGGCCGACGCGGAGGCGCGAGAGCCTGGCAGCGCGGAGTACATCGACTTCGAGTACGCCACCGTGACACCGACGCCGCCGGGGGACGGCATCTACGACGTCTTCAACGTGCGCGACGAGCGGGGGCGGGTCGTCGGCATCTACGTCGACCTGGCGGGGCAGTTCGCGGACGCTGACACCGACGAGAGCCCCGCGCCGGCGAAGGTGGCGGCGTGAACGTGGAGGCGCTGAGCCCGCTGGCGGAC
Organism: Streptomyces sp. OR43; assembly: GCF_008042275.1. Classification (GTDB taxonomy): domain Bacteria; phylum Actinomycetota; class Actinomycetes; order Streptomycetales; family Streptomycetaceae; genus Streptomyces. Next base: position 794,091 of record NZ_RDBK01000008.1, read on the forward strand.
AGAGCGGCCAGGATGCGGTTCAACAGTGCGATGCGAGAGAAGGGCGTCCCGGCGAAGGCTTGTTCCAAGTGCTTCGTAGTCAAGGGGCACGAGGCATTCAGCGTGCGACGCGACGCAGGTGACGGGCGGAACGGCCAATGTCGGACGTGTTCGAACGTAGGTAACCGCCTCTGGTATGCCGAGAACTCTGAGCGAGCCGCCCAGAAGGATCGAGTGTGGAGAGATGCGAACCCTGATCGCTGGAGGGAGTTAAACCGGCACAGTAGGGCTCTCCGACGTGCCCGCATCGCAGCCGCAACCGTCGTCCCCTTCACCCACGATGAACTGATGGCCTCCTGGGAGGACGACGGCCTCTATGCCTGCGTCTTCTGCGGCGGCCCCTTCGAGGAGATCGAGCACATCCTCCCGCTCTCTCGGGGCGGTGAGCACTCCATCGCAAACCTTGTCCCGTCCTGCGTCGAATGCAACCGGGGCGTCGGCGGTAAGTGCAGTCGGCTCCCTTGGGAGTGGCTGGCCGAACGCTTCCCCAACCTGGCGCCGCTACTCCTGCCGGCCAACGCGTGACCAAGAGCCCTGTCTCCATCCGGAGGCGGGGCTCTTCTGCGTTACGGCAGGTTCTTTGAGACGAACGAACCGAGCCCTGGCGTCGTCACGAGGAGTCCCTCCTCGCGCAGAGCGGCAACGGCCTTTCGCACGGTTCCGCGGGCTACGCCGAATTCGGCTTCGAGCTTGACCTCCGACACGAGAGCTTGTGGGGCGTACTCGCCAGTGATGACGCGCCGGCGGACTTCGTCGGCTATCTGCTCCCACTTGGGCCGAGTCGGGTCCCACTCCATGTCGCTCATCCGCCGGACTGTACGTATCCCATCCTACCGGGGCATAGACACCCATAGGCGTGCCTATGCATGGACAGGGGTGTACAGGTAGGCGTATCTTTGTGTCGCGTAAAGCACCCCGGCGACCGTGCGACCGGTCCCGGGGGCATGGCCAACCTGAGAGAGCAGGTCGACGTGCCCAATCGTAACCAACTGCCTCACGAGGTCCACCTCACGGACCCTCTCAAGCCGATTACGCCCCGGCCCTACCCGAAGTGCGACGTGTGCAGCGCGCTGCTGAAGGAATGGCTGTCGGTGTCGGAGCCGGCGTCACCGAGCTTCGACCGCGCGGAGTGCAGCCGGATTGCCGCAGAGATCAACGCCCACAGGCTCAAGGACGAGCGCAGAGCGCCCGCCATGTGACCCCCAAGCCCCGTGCGCTGCCGGCCGACTCGCAGCGCACGGAGAGCGGCGGACGAGGTCGACAGCCAGTCCCGCCGCTCAGCCGAAGCCCTCGTCACTCACCCCCAGAGTGGCGAGGGCTTCTTCATGTCGCAAGTTTTTTGATTCGACTCTTGCCACGTACCCGCCAGGCCGTCCCGTACCCGATCAGCGGCAGCGCGGCCACGTAGCGCTTCCGGCCGCGCGCCAGTCCGTAGGCGGTGATCGCGAGACCGGTCAGGGTGCCGGTGAGATGGACCCAGCGGGTCGCGGCCCGGGAGTGCATCGCGACGTAGTAGGGCCAGAACTCTTCGTACGAATCGAACGTCTGCTGTGACATACGGGCACCGTAATGGCTGGATCGGCAACCGGATACGGCCGATCCGCGTCCGAGAAGAAGAGCGGGCGGCCGGGACCCACGGGGGTGGTCCCAGCCGCCCGCTCGTATCTCCTTCCGGGACGCGGCGCCTCAGTGGCCGGCGACGGACCTGCGGGCCACCGGGAAGTCGAAGTAGGTGGCCGGGAAGAGCTCCGGCTTGAAGGTGTAGTGCCACCACTCCTCGGCGAGGTTCACGAATCCGGCGTCGGTGAGCGTCTTCTTGAGGAACTGGCGGTTGGCGCGCTGCACGCCCTGGATCCGCGGGTCGTCGGTGTGCGAGAGCGTGTCGAAACAGTCGAATCCGGTGCCCATGTCGACCGAGTTGTCCGGAAAGCGTTCGGCCTGCGGGGCGTAGCAGGGCACCAGCTTCTCGCCGGCGCGGTACGGCCTGGTCGGCAGGGCCGGCAGCCGTACCAGGGTCAGGTCCACCGTGCTGCCGCGGCTGTGTCCGGACTTCTCGGCGATGTAACCGTCCGCGAACAGACGGGTCTTGTCGACCTGCGGATAGAACTCGCTCTTCATCGTCTCGTCGTCGAGATCCTTCGCCCACCGGACGAAGTGGTCGACGGCCCGCTGCGGCCGGTAGCAGTCGTACACCTTCAGCGAGTACCCCTGGGCCAGCAGCCGGACCTGGGCCCGGTGCAGGGCCTCGGCCGCCGGCCGGGTCAGGATGCACAGCGACTGGCGGTACCCGTCCACCGGCACACCCATGAAGTCGTGCCCGGTGGGGTAGCGCATCTCCTGGATGATCGTGGGATCGACCGTGCGCAGCGCGACGAAGTCCCCGGGAGCCTTCGGCTCGGGCTTCGCCTGCGCCGCGGGGGCGGCGGCGGTGACGGCGAGCAGCGTGGCGGCGGTCGCTGCGAGGACGCGGAAAACGGAACGGATACCTGTCATGGGCACATCCTCCACTGGTCCGGCCGTCCGGGGCGGGCGATCGGATACAGTCCGCGCGTGGCCGTGACGAGGAAACCGGAGAAGCCCGTGAAGGACTCCCACTGCGGCAGTTGCGGAGCGCCGTACACCGCGCTGCCGCACCCCGGTGCCTGGCCCCGCGTCTGCGCCGCCTGCGGAGCCACCGCCTACCGCAACCCGCTGCCGGTCGCCGTCGCCCTGCTCCCCGTCACCGGCGACGACCGCACCGGTGGCGACGTCAATGGCGACGACCGAACCGGACTCGTCGTCATCACCCGCACCATCGAACCCTGCCTCGGCGGCACCGCCCTCCCCGGCGGATTCATCGACCACGACGAGGACTGGAAACACGCGGTCGTACGTGAACTCCGCGAGGAGACCCGCATCGAGGCGGACCGCGACGACGTCCGCCTGGCCGACGCCCTCAGCGACCCCGACGGCCACCTCCTCCTGTTCGGGCTGCTCCCCGCACGGCCGGCCGCCGCACTCCCGCCGTCCGCGCCGACCCCCGAGACCTCCGGATTCCGAGTGCTGCGGAGCCCCGAAGCGCTCGCCTTCCCCCTCCACACCGAGGCGGTCCGCGCCTGGTTCGCCGGCCGCTACCGCTGACCGCGCTCCCCGCGGCTCAGAGGCCCRGCACCCGGACAGGACGGTCCACCAGCCCCTCCTCACCGTCCTGTCCGGGTGCGGGGCCTCTGAGCCGCGGGGAGCGCGGTCAGCGGTAGCGGCCGGCGAACCAGGCGCGGACCGCCTCGGTGTGGAGGGTGTACCGCTCCACCACCACCGGCGCCCAGCCGTCACCCCCGTCACGGACCACCGAGCCGCCCCCACCCGCACCCTCCGCCGGAGCCCAGACCTCCAGTTCGAGCCCGCCTCAGCACCACCCCGCCCGGGGTCCGCAACTCCACCGCACCGTGCCGCGACACCACGACCGTCAGCCGCTCCGACACCACCTGCCAGCCGCCGTCCTTGTCCGGCTCCYGCACCGCCCGGGGATCGGCATCGGGCGCGGAACCCGGCAGCGCGTAGGACGGTACGGGCTCCGCCCCGTCCCATCCCCAGAAGACCGCCCCGCCCACCGCCACACGGATGCGCAGCTCCGAACGGGCGAACCTCACCACACCGCCGCCCGCCTCCGGCTCGGCCCCCACCACGGTCCCCGGCACCCGCGCCCGTTCCGGACCGCGCGCAGGCAACGCCCGCGCGTCAGCCCGGACCCGCCGCCACGCCGCGCGCACCGTACGCAGCCCCTGCTTCGAACCGACCAGCTTCACCGAGCGCACCAGGTCACGACCGTCCATGCGGCTCACCCTGCCACCCGCTGATCCGGGAACGGGTTCTGTTCAACTTCCGTTCACCCGCGGCCGGCGGCGGACGGCCGCGCGCGGGGTGTGGCCGCACCACATACCGGACGGCGCGGCCATGGCCGGGCAACCCTGGTGCGAAAGACGATCACATGGCATCGTCCGTGGAGCCGCCTCACGCGCACACCCCAGCCCGTGCGCGCGACACACGCACACACCGCGTACCCGTACAGCCAGGGAGCCGCCCCATGACCTCAGCAGCCCACGAAGCCCCCCTGTGGCAGCCCGGCCCGGACCGCATCGCGGCCGCGGCCGTCACCCGCTTCCAGAGCTGGGCGGCCGAGCACCACGGAGCACCGGCCGAGGGCGGCTACGCGAGCCTGCACCGCTGGTCGGTCGACGAGCTCGACACCTTCTGGAAGGCCGTCGCCGAATGGTTCGACGTCCGCTTCTCCACCCCGTACGAGACCGTCATCGGTGACCGCGCCATGCCCGGTGCCGCATGGTTCCCCGGTGCCACCCTCAACTACGCCGAGCACGCGCTGCGCACCTCCGAGGACCTCCTTCGCGCCGACGCCCCCGCACTTCTCCACGTCGACGAGACCCACACCCAGGTCCCCGTCTCCTGGTCCTCGCTGCGCCGCCAGGTCGGCTCGCTCGCCGCCGAACTCCGCGCCCTCGGCGTCACCCCGGGCGACCGGGTCAGCGGCTACCTCCCCAACATCCCGCAGGCGGTCGTCGCCTTCCTCGCCACCGCGGCCGTCGGCGGCGTCTGGACCTCCTGCGCCCCCGACTTCGGCGCCCGCAGCGTCCTCGACCGCTTCCAGCAGGTAGAACCCGTCGTCCTGTTCACCGTCGACGGCTACCGCTACGGCGGCAAGGAACACCACCGAGCCGACACGGTCGCGGAACTGCGCCGGGAACTGCCCACCCTGCGCGCCGTCGTCCACATCCCGCTGCTCGGCACCGACGCACCCGAAGGCGCCCTCGACTGGTCCGCCCTCACCGCCGCCGACACCGAGCCGGTCTTCGAGCAGGTCCCCTTCGGCCACCCGCTGTGGGTCCTCTACTCCTCCGGCACCACCGGCCTGCCCAAGGCCATCGTCCAGTCCCAGGGCGGCATCCTGCTCGAACACTTCAAGCAGATCGGCCTGCACTGCGACCTCGGCCCGGAGGACCGCTTCTTCTGGTACACCTCCACCGGCTGGATGATGTGGAACTTCCTCGTCTCCGGCCTCCTCACCGGCACCACCCTCGTGCTGTACGACGGAAGCCCCGGCTACCCGGACGTCAGCGCCCAGTGGCGCGTCGCCGAACAGACGGGCGCCACCCTCTTCGGCACCTCCGCCGCGTACGTCATGGCCTGCCGCAAGGCCGGCATCCACCCGGGGCGGGACTTCGACCTCTCCCGCGTCCAGTGCGTCGCCACCACCGGCTCCCCGCTCCCGCCCGACGGATTCCGCTGGCTCCACGACGAGGTGGCCGACGACCTGTGGATCGCCTCCGTCAGCGGCGGCACCGACGTCTGCAGCTGCTTCGCCGGGGCGGTCCCCACCCTCCCCGTCCACATCGGCGAACTCCAGGCCGCGTGCCTCGGCACGGACCTCCAGTCCTGGGACCCCGCGGGCGAACCCCTGACCGGAGAGGTCGGCGAACTCGTCGTCACGCAGCCCATGCCGTCCATGCCGATCCGCTTCTGGAACGACCCCGACGGCGGCCGCTACCGCGAGAGCTACTTCGAGACGTACCCGGGCACCTGGCGGCACGGGGACTGGATCACGATCACCGACCGCGGATCCGTCGTCATCCACGGCCGCTCCGACTCCACCCTCAACCGCCAGGGCGTCCGCATGGGTTCCGCGGACATCTACGAAGCCGTCGAGCGCCTCCCCGAGATCCGCGAGTCCCTCGTGATCGGACTGGAGGAGCCCGACGGCGGCTACTGGATGCCCCTGTTCGTCCATCTCGCCGAAGGCGCCGCACTCGACGACGACCTCCGCGACAGCATCAAGCGCACCATCCGCGAGAACCTCTCCCCGCGCCACGTCCCGGACGAGGTCATCGAGGTCCCGGGCATCCCGCACACCCTCACCGGCAAGCGCATCGAGGTTCCGGTCAAACGCCTCCTCCAGGGAACCGCCCTGGCCAAGGCGGTCAACCCCGGTTCCATCGACAACCTGGAACTCCTCCACTTCTACGAGGAACTGGCCCGCAAGCGCAGCTGACCGAGGCCACTGTCAGTGCCCGTGATTACGCTGAGTGAGCAATGTTCGACAGCGCACTGGGGGAATCATGGCGCAGACCAGGAACAACCGGGCGACCGTCCGCGGCCGGACCGGCACCACGATGCGACGCACGCTGCGCCGCGAAGCACCGACCACCATCGGCCTCCTGACCGATGAGCAGGACTTCGCGGCGATGCGGCACTACCGCACCTTCACCTTCGACGACCACACCGTCTACCTGCGGCAGGTGGAGGGCCTGCTCCGGGCGCTCGCCGCACAGGGCATGCACACCACGGTCGCCCTCTTCGACCCGGAGGAGTACGCGGAGTTCTGCGCCGAATCGGGAATCGCACCCGATACCCCGGCCGGCCGCAGCCGGTTCACCGCGGAGGTCGCGGCCTGCGGCGCCACCGTGGCCTACACCGGACAGCCCATCGACACCCTGATCCCGCTCCTGGTCTCCCGAGCGGTACGGCAGGCCACCTGGGAGTACGGCACGATGCTCCTGTCCGGGCTCGGTGACTGCGCGGACTGCGGACAGGACATCGGCCGCGCCGCCTTCGACCGCGCGTCCCACCTCCTGCTGCGCACCCTGGAGGCGGCAGGTCCCGGCACCCACCACCTGGTCTGCAGCACTCCCACGGAGAACGAACAACTGCTCGCCGCGCTGCACACCCGGCGCGACAGCACCGGCCCCGCGCACCTCGACTCGGCGGAAGGCGCCGAGTTCGTGACCGTACTGGCCGTCGGCATCGCGCTCGACAGCCATGGGGGAGTCGTCCTGAGGACCAGCGCTCCGGGGGCCGCCGACCGGGTCCACGGCTGGCGCCTCACCGGCGGCAGCCTCGTCCCGCTCACCGCGGGGGAGGTGTTCAGCGCCTACTGCACCGACGCCGACACCGGTGACCCCGTCTCGCCCGAGTCCGGTGTGGAGTACTGCGCGGGCTTCGACATCGGTGCCGACGAACCGGAGGCGCACCGCTGACAGCCGGAAGGGGCTCCCCGCCACCACTGGCGGGAAGCCCCTTCTCCTACCTCGGGGGCGCGCTACTCGCCCGACAGCACCGCCTGCGCGGCGACGCGCGCTTCCTCCGCGGAGTCCGCCGCACGCGCGGCCGACGCGGCACGCTCGCACTGGGCGAGCGTGTACTTCGCCAGCGTGCTGCGTACATAGGGAATGGACGCGGCGCCCATCGACAGCGACGTCACACCCAGACCGGTGAGCACACAGGCGAGCAGCGGATCGGAGGCGGCTTCACCACAGACCCCGCAGCTCTTGCCCTCGGCCCTGGCGGCATCGGCCGACATCGCGACCAGGTCCAGCAGCGCGGGCTGCCACGGGTCCTGGAGGCGGGACACCGCACCCACCTGACGGTCGGCGGCGAACGTGTACTGCGCCAGGTCGTTGGTGCCCAGCGACAGGAACTCCACCTCCTGCAGCACCGAGCGCGCCCGCAGCGCGGCCGACGGGATCTCGACCATCGCACCGAACTTCGCCTGCAGCCCGGCCGCCCGGCACGCGTCGGCGAAGGCCTTGGCGTCCGCACGGTCCGCGACCATGGGAGCCATGACCTCGAGGTAGACAGGGAGCCCTTCGGCCGCCTTCGACAGAGCGGTCAGCTGCGTCCGCAGCACGTCCGGGTGATCCAGCAGGCTGCGCAGCCCGCGCACGCCTAGCGCCGGGTTGGGCTCGTCGGCCGGAGTCAGGAAGTCCAGGGGCTTGTCCGCCCCGGCATCCAGCACCCGCACCACGACCCGGCCTTCGGGGAAGGCCTCCAGCACCGCGCGGTACGCGGCGATCTGCTTCTCCTCGGACGGCGCCTGCTTGCTGTCGTCCAGGAAGAGGAACTCGGTACGGAAGAGACCGACACCCTCCGCGCCCGCCTCCAGCGCAGCCGGCACGTCGCCGGGCCCGCCGACATTGGCGAGCAGCGGCACCTTGTGCCCGTCGGAGGTCGCGCCGGGACCGGTCGACGCCGACAGTGCCGCCTTGCGCGCGGCGGCGGAACTCTCGAGCTCCGCCCGCTTCTCGGCACTCGGCTCGACGAAGATCTCGCCGGTGCTGCCGTCCACGGCGATCACCGTGCCCTCGGCCAGTTCGCCGGCACCGGGCAGGGCCACGACGGCGGGCACACCGAGCGCCCGCGCCAGAATGGCGCTGTGACTGGTCGGCCCGCCCTCCTCGGTGACGAAGCCGAGCACCAGAGTGGGGTCGAGCAGGGCCGTGTCCGCCGGAGCCAGATCGCGCGCGATCAGCACGTACGGCTCGTCGCTGTCCGGCACACCAGGCATGGGCACGCCGAGCAGGCGGGCCACGATGCGGTTGCGCACGTCGTCGAGGTCGGCGACACGGCCGGCCAGGTACTCACCGGCACCGGCGAGCAGCGCGCGGTACGAGGCGAACGCGTCGTACACACCGCGCTCGGCGGTACTGCCGACAGCGATACGCCGGTCCACATCGGCCATGAGCTCGGGGTCCTGGGCCATCATGGCCTGGGCCTCCAGCACGTGCTGGGCCTCGCCCCCGGCCAGGTTGCCGCGCGCGACGAGGTCGGCCGCCACTGCCTCCACGGCCTGCCGGGCCCGCCCCTGCTCGCGCTCGGCCTCCTCGGCCGGAATCTGCTTGGCCGGCGGTTCGAGCACTGCTGTGCCCATGTGCCGTACCTCGCCGATCGCCACACCGTGGCTCACGCCTACGCCTCGCAGCGTTGTCTGCATTGCACCCGTCTCCGGTTGTGCGGCGGCCGAAGCCCCCGCGGTGGATATCCAGTCGGCTGTCACTGCGCCGAACGCGTTACTGCCAGCCGAACAGTGTGTCGCCGACCTTCACGTCGCCGTCCTCGATGACGTCGGACAGCGAATCGGCCGTTGCCTCCAGTGCCACGACGGGGCAGATCGGCGACTTGCCGGCCGCCTCGACGGCTACCGGGTCCCAGCGGACGACCCCCTGGCCGCGCGTGACGGTGTCGCCCTTGTTCACGAGCAGCTCGAAGCCCTCGCCGTTCAGCTGGACGGTGTCGATGCCGAGGTGGGTCAGTACCCCGTGGCCCTCGCTGTCCACGACCACGAAGGCGTGCGGGTGAAGGGAGACAACGATCCCGTCGACGGGCGAGACGGCCTCGGACGGCTCGCGCACGGGGTCGATGGCGGTGCCGGGGCCCACCATCGCACCGGAGAAGACCGGGTCGGGTACCGCAGCGAGCCCGATGGCACGTCCGGCAAGAGGGGACGTCACAGTGGTCATGGGGAGCCTCCCAGAGTGGAGCTTGAATGGCGCCGCCGCGGCTGGTCGGAGGACGGCGTACTGCTCAGCAGCGTAAGTCATAAGAAGTCCCGGTTCCGCCCGAGTCCTGGTGGTTCGAGGACCTAGGTGTGTACCGGCAACGATTTGCCTCGACTCCCGGCGGCCTGTACTGTCGTACTCCTGCCTGGCCCCAACGCGACATTGAGTCGGGGGTCGGCGGCGACTATCAAGCCCAAACCCTAACCCGATATCGGGCAGCCGCATGCTTGCGGGGGGCCGGTCAGTGGGTGCGGAAAGGCCTGATAGTGTCTGGCTCGCCGGAAAGGAAAACGCGAAAGCGAATTCCCCGAGGCGAGAAAAGCGAAGCCCGTTTCGACCGGGAATCGGACACGAAAGAGTCTGATAGAGTCGGAAACGCAAGACCGAAGGGAAGCGCCCGGAGGAAAGCCCGTGAGGGTGAGTACGAAGGAAGCGTCCGTTCCTTGAGAACTCAACAGCGTGCCAAAAGTCAACGCCAGATATGTTGATACCCCGACCTGTTTCGGCAGGTTCGAGGTTCCTTTGAAAGTCCTGGCAGGCCTTCGGGCTTGGCAGGCAATGCACACAGCGAGGACATAGTGAACGACCGGTCCTATTCCGACTCGGTTGTTCCGCTCTCGTGGTGTCTACCCGATTACGGGAAAACATTCACGGAGAGTTTGATCCTGGCTCAGGACGAACGCTGGCGGCGTGCTTAACACATGCAAGTCGA
>NZ_RDBK01000080.1 GCF_008042275.1 Streptomyces sp. OR43
AGGACGGCGTCACGCTGCTGGTCCTGGACACGGAGAGCGGCAGTCCGGCCGAGTGGTTGTACCGCTCGGCCGGCTGGACGGAGTGCGGCTCCGTGCCCGACTACGCCGCCGACCCGGCGGGGGTCCTGAAGCCGACCACCTTCTACTACAAGGCGGTCGGCCGGGACGGTTCGGGGTCCGTTCAGGCGGTGAGCCCCTCGACGTCCTTGTAGGCGACGCCGTCCTTCATGACGACCAGGATGTTCGCCGGGTCGCCGAGGGCCCGGATGTCGTCGAGCGGGTTGCCTCGGGCGATCACGACGTCGGCGCGCTTGCCGGGCTCCAGCGTGCCGGTCTCGGCGGCGAGGCCGAGGAGTTCGGCCGCTTCGGCGGTCCCGGCCCGCAGCGCGCCCATGGGCGTCATGCCGCAGTCGACGAGATGGCCGAGCTCACGCAGGTTGGTGCCGTGCTCGGCGATGCCGCAGTCGGTGCCCATCGCGATCCGCACCCCCCGCTCGATGGCGCGCGGGATGTGCCGGCGGGCGACGTCCTGCCAGTGCTTCTTCTTCGCGTACGCCCAGGGAGCCGCCTTCCCGGGGTCCGGGTCGGTCTGTGCGGTGGTGAGCGTCGGGACGAGGAAGGTTCCCCGTTCCAGCATCAGGCCGATGGCCTCGTCGTCGATCTCGTAACCGTGCTCGACACTGGCGACACCGCCCCGGACGGCGTTGAGGATCCCGCCCCGGCCCTGGGCGTGGGCGGCGACCTTCTTGCCGCGGTGTCCGGCGGCGATCTCCGTGATCGTCCGGATCTCGTCCTCCAGGAAGCCGTCGTCGTCGGGCTGGTCGGTCGGGCTCCACACGCCGCCGGTCGCCGCGATCTTGACGCAGTCGGCGCCCTGGCGCAGCACCTCGCGGACGGCCCTGCGGCACTCGGCGGGTCCGTCGGCCAGCCGGCCCATGGCGTTCTCGTTGGGGCGGTGGTCGTTGCCGGGCCGGAAGTCGCCGTGCCCGCCGGTCGGGCTGAGCATGGAGACGGCGACCTGGAGGCGGGGGCCGACGAGCAGGCCCGATTCGACGGCTCGCCGGTGTCCGGCGTCCGCGCCGCCGAGGTCCCGGGCCGTGGTGACGCCGGCTTCGAGGGTCTGCTTCATCCGGGGCCCGGCCAGGAACGTGAGCAGGCTGTGCGGCAGGGCCGCGATCTCGGCGTGGCTCATCGCCGTTCCGGGCGCGGCCATGTGGACGTGGCAGTCGATGAAGCCCGGGAGGATCGTGTCGCCGCGTACGTCGATCCGCCGGGTGGCCGCCGTCGTCGTGGGACTGTCCCCGGTCCGGCCCGCCCAGCGGACGCGCCCGTCCTCGATGAGGACCGCTCCGTCGCGGACCGGGTCACCCCCGGTGCCGTCGATGAGCAGGCCGTTGTGCAGGAGTACGGAGGTGGTGGGGGCGGGCATGGCGCTGTTCCTTCCCTGGAGAGGGTGCGACGGAGCGGTCCTCATCGAGGACGGGCGCGTCCGCTGGGCGGGCCGGACCGGGGACAGTCCCACGACGACGGCGGCCACCCGGCGGATCGACGTACGCGGCGACACGATCCTCCCGGGCTTCATCGACTGCCACGTCCACATGGC
>NZ_RDBK01000081.1 GCF_008042275.1 Streptomyces sp. OR43
CCTTGGCGGGGCCGCCGGCGAGGGCGATGACGGTGGCTCCGGCGTTCTTGGCGTACTGGACGAGCAGGGTGCCGATGCCGCCGGCGGCCGCGGTGACGACGGCGACGGAGTCCGGGCCGAGCGGGGTGAAGCCGAGGATGCCCAGGGTGGTGCGGCCGGTGCCGATCATGGCGACTGCTGCGGCGTCGTCGAATCACTCGGCGAAGGCACCGACCCCGAATGGCTCGGCCGCCATGTCGTCGCCCACATCGGCAACGCCCCCGGCGGCTACGCCGAACTCACCGTCACCGAGGCCGACAAGCTCCACCCGGTACCCGACAGCCTCGACGACGCCGCAGCAGTCGCCATGATCGGCACCGGCCGCACCACCCTGGGCATCCTCGGCTTCACCCCGCTCGGCCCGGACTCCGTCGCCGTCGTCACCGCGGCCGCCGGCGGCATCGGCACCCTGCTCGTCCAGTACGCCAAGAACGCCGGAGCCACCGTCATCGCCCTCGCCGGCGGCCCCGCCAAGGTCGCCCTCGCCCACACCAACGGCGCCGACCTCGCCGTCGACTACACGCTCCCCGACTGGCCCCGCCACGTCCGCACCCATCTCGACGCCCTCGGCCGCACCGCCACCGTCGTGTACGACTCCGTCGGCTCCACCACCGCCCGCGCCGCCGTCGGCCTCCTCGGCAAGGGCGGACAGCACATCGTCTACGGCTGGTCCGGCAGCGGACTCCACGACGGCCGCCCGCTCACCTTCACCGAGGACGAACTCGCCACCCGCGCCATCACCTCCGAGAGCGTCCTCGGCCCCGCCATGATCCAGCGGGGCGGCGGACTGCGCGCCCTCGAAACCCGCGCCCTCGCCGAAGCCGCGGCCGGCCGGCTGCGCCCCGCGATCCAGCGCTACCCGCTCGCCGAAGCGGCCACCGCCCACCGCGACCTCGAAACCCGCGGCACGACCGGCAAGGTCGTCCTCATTCCCTGAACCGGGCGGACAACCGGGCGGACATCAGCCGCCGGGCGGGCATCAGCCCCCGAGCTCCGCCAGCGCCCCGTCCGTCAGCCGGTACACCGTCCACTCGTCCTGCGGCCGCGCGCCCAGGGACTCGTAGAAGGCGATGGACGGGGCGTTCCAGTTCAGCACCGACCACTCCAGCCGCTCGTACCCACGCTCCACACAGATCCGCGCCAGCTCCGTCAGCAGCGCCTTCCCGTGCCCGCCGCCACGCCGCTCGGGACGCACGTACAGGTCCTCCAGATAGATACCGTGCACCCCGCGCCACGTCGAGAAGTTGAGGAACCACAGGGCGAAGCCGACGACCTCGCCGTCCTCGTCCGACTCCGCGATGTGCGCGTACGCGGCGGGGCGCTCACCGAACAACGCCTCACGCAACTGCTCCTCGGTGGCGTTCGCCTCGTGCAGCGCCTTCTCGTAATCGGCCAGCTCACGGACCATCGCGTGAATCAGGGGCACATCGTCTGCGGTAGCGGTACGAATCATGGAGGCAGCGTAAACAGCCCGGGCACGGCCGCCGCCCCCGGCCCGCCACCCACCGACACCGACGCGACCGCTACCGCAGACGATGTGCCCCTGATTCACGCGATGGTCCGTGAGCTGGCCGATTACGAGAAGGCGCTGCACGAGGCGAACGCCACCGAGGAGCAGTTGCG
>NZ_RDBK01000082.1 GCF_008042275.1 Streptomyces sp. OR43
GATCAGCGGGGCAGCCGGATCAGCGGGGCAGCCGTGAACAAGGGGATGGCGGTGAACTCGGGCGGGGTGAAGCCGTCGAACACCACGCCCCCGACGATCATCAGGGTGGGCAGCAGCCTGACGAACCGCCGGGTCCGCACACCCCCGCCGTCCCGTCCCCGCTCACGCCGCCCACGTTCACCTCCGCACGTGCGTGCACCTACGTGGTCAGATGTACAGACCATGGAATAGCGCGGGCTGTGCAGGTGGTTGTTCCCCCCATGACTTCTCTCCGTAAGCTCGGTTCCTCCAGCCTCCAGGTCTTTCCGCTCGCCCTCGGCGGCAACGTCTTCGGCTGGACCGCCGACGAGGCACAGTCCTTCGCGGTGCTCGACGCGTACGCGGCGGCCGGCGGCAACTTCATCGACACCGCCGACGCCTACTCGGCCTGGGTCCCCGGCAACGAGGGCGGCGAGTCGGAGACCCTCATCGGCAAGTGGCTCGCCGCACGCGGCAACCGCTCCGACATCGTCGTGGCCACCAAGGTCGGCTCACACCCTGCGCACAAGGGGCTCTCCGCCACCACGATCAAGGCCGCCGCCGAGGAGTCGCTGCGCCGGCTCGGCACCGACCACATCGACCTCTACTACACGCACTTCGACGACGAGACCGTCCCGGTCGAGGAGATCATCAACGCCCTCGACCGACTGGTGAAGGACGGCAAGGTCCGCGAGATCGCTGCCTCCAACATCAGCCCCGAGCGGCTCCGCGCCTCGCTGGACTTCTCCGAGCGCGAAGGGCTTGCCCGCTACGTCGCTCTCCAGCCCCACTACAACCTCGTCTCCCGGGACACGTACGAGGGCGAGCTCCAGGAGACCGCCGCCGCGGCCGGGCTCGCGGCCGTCCCGTACTTCGCCCTCGCCTCCGGCTTCCTCACCGGCAAGTACCGTCCGGGTGCGACCGTGGAGAGCGCGCGCGCCGGGAGCGCGGCCGCGCACCTGGACTCGGAGCGCGGACAGAAGGTGCTCGCCGCGCTCGACAAGGTGGCACAGGAGCGGGACGCGGAGATCGCGACCGTGGCGCTGGCGTGGCTGGCGGCCCGGCCGACCGTCGCCGCACCGATCGCCTCGGCCCGTACGGTCGAGCAGCTTCCCGCGCTGGTCGCCGTCGCCGAACTGCGACTGACGGACCAGGAGCTGGCGGCCCTCACGGAGGCCTCCGCCTAGGGTCTTTGAGGCCTTCGCCTAGGTGTTCTGTCCCGGGAGGTTGTGGACGGGTGATGCAGGTCTCGACTGAGGGATCTTGAACGGGTGAGGGCCTTCCGGGTTCGGTGTGGATTGCGACGTCTACACCGACCAGAAAGGCCCTCGTGCCCCACCGTAATGCACCCCTGACCGAGACTGGACGGCTGCGGCTGGCCCGCTGTGTGGTCGAGGACGGCTGGCCGCTTCGCCGGGCCGCGGAACGCTTCCAGGTCTCCCCGACCACCGCCCAGCGGTGGGCCGGCCGCTACCGGGCCCTGGGCG
>NZ_RDBK01000083.1 GCF_008042275.1 Streptomyces sp. OR43
CGTCCTCCGGGAGCGCGCTCTCCGGGAACGCGCCCTTGGGGACCGTGTCCGTCGGGTCCTCCGAGTCCAGCAGACCCACGGCGTGGCGGCCGAGTTGGGCGATGAGAGCGCCCGGCAGCCAGGGCTCGGCGGTGTCTCCCTCGTCCAGTCGCTCCAGGATCTCGTCCGGCGACGGACGGGTCGCCGGGTCCTTGCGCAGACAGTCCTGGATCAGTTCCACGAGGTCGACCGGTACCCCGGTCAGGTCCGGGTCCTCCTGTGCGATCCGCAACGCATCGGCGCCTACCGCCTGCTGGGCCGGCTCGGCGCGGGCGGTATGGGCCAGGTGTATCTGGCCCGTTCCGACCGCGGGCGCGTGGTCGCGCTCAAACTGGTGCGCGAGGAACTCGCCGCACAGCAGGAGTTCCGCGACCGGTTCCGGCAGGAGGTACGGGCCGCCCGCCGGGTCGGCTCCACCTGGACCGCTCCCGTGCTGGACGCCGACACCGAGGCAGCCGTTCCCTGGGTCGCCACCGGTTACGTCGCCGGCCCCTCCCTCCAGTCCACCGTCACCGGGCGCGCGAACACCGCGGCCGGCCCCGCCCCGGGGGCGTACGGCCCGCTGCCCGACCGTTCCGTCCACATCCTCGGCACCGGTCTCGCCCACGCGCTCCGGGCCATCCACGGCGCCGATCTCATCCACCGCGACCTCAAGCCGTCCAACATCCTGCTGACGATCGACGGCCCGCGCGTCATCGACTTCGGCATAGCCCGGGCGCTCGACACCGTCACGGACGCCGGGCTCACCCGCACCGGGGCCCTGGTCGGCTCCCCCGGCTTCATGTCGCCGGAGCAGGTGCGTGGCGAGCGCGTGACCCCGGCGTGCGACGTGTTCTGCCTGGGCGCGGTGCTCGCGTACGCCTCGACCGGGCGCCTTCCGTTCGGCGCGGCGGCCAGCGGGGTGCACGCGCTGTTGTTCCGGATCGCACAGGAGGACCCGGACCTGACCGGGGTACCGGTCGACCTCGTGGAACTGATCCAGGACTGTCTGCGCAAGGACCCGGCGACCCGTCCGTCGCCGGACGAGATCCTGGAGCGACTGGACGAGGGAGACACCGCCGAGCCCTGGCTGCCGGGCGCTCTCATCGCCCAACTCGGCCGCCACGCCGTGGGTCTGCTGGACTCGGAGGACCCGACGGACACGGTCCCCAAGGGCGCGTTCCCGGAGAGCGCGCTCCCGGAGGACGGGGCGACGACGGACGGCGAACCCGCCGACGCCGTCCCCGACGCCGTCCCTGATGCCGTCCCCGCCGACGCCGTCCCCGATGCCGTCCCCGCCGACGCCGTCCCCGATGCCGGTTCCGATCCCGGTACGTGACCCGGTGGTTGTGCC
>NZ_RDBK01000084.1 GCF_008042275.1 Streptomyces sp. OR43
GTGGTGGAGCTGAGGGCTCCGGTGCTGCCCGGGGTGACGGCGGAGGCCGCCGCGGCGCCGTCATGGACGTCGCAGGTGGGCGTCCAGGACAGGTTGCCGGCCGGGGTGGCGGACCGGGGGCGTACGTCGACCAGGGCGGAGGCGCCTCGCTTGTGGACGTAGAAGGTGCGCAGGAACGAACACACCTCCGTGCCTTGCTGGTTGATGGTCCGGGTGCGCACGGTGACGATGCCCGCTTCCGGCCGGGAGGCGGACTCGCGCTTGGAGACGACCAGGGACTCCGACCAGAGGGTGTCACCGGCGTGCACGGGAGCGGTCATGCGGATGTCGTCCCAGCCGAGATTGGCGAAGGCGTTCTGGGTGAGGTCGGTGACGCTCTGGCCGACGGCGATGGCGACGGTCAGGGTGGACACGACCAGCGGGCGGCCGAACTCGCTGTGCTCCGCGTAGGTGCTGTTGAAGTGCATCTGACTGGTGTTCATCGTCAGCAGCGTGAACCAGGTGTTGTCCGCTTCGCTGACCGTGCGGCCGAGTGGATGCTCGTAGACGTCACCGGGGGTGAAGTCGTCGTAGAAGCGCCCGGTCCAGCCCGGGCGGACGACGGGTTCGGGCTCGGCGGTGGAACTCATGGCGTCCTCTTTCGGAAGCGGGCTCCCAGGGGCCGCGGCGAAAGGCCGGGCGCCGCCCGGACGTCGGACCGGAGCGGGCGGCCGTGCGGGCGGCGGTGCGGTGGAGAGGCGGGTGGGCCCCGGGTGCGGCCGGGCGGTGACGGACAGGGCCCGGTCAGCGGGCGGTCCGGGGCGGTGTCCCGTCTCGACCCTAGGAGGGCCCCAGGCCCCCGTCAAGAGCAATGTTTCCCTGTGCGGTCCAGCGTTTCCCTCTTGGATCGATATCCCGACTCCCTTTCGAAACAGGAGTTTTACCGCCGCAGGCCGTACGCGCCTTGACAGCGGGGCGCGTCGGTGGCTCCATGTGACCCACTGATTCGAAACACCGTTTCCCCATAAGAAACACGCCGGGCGCCGTCGGCGCCCGGGTCCCACGGCACGTGCGTGTGCACGTGCCGCACATGGAGGGGGCAGTTTCCCGCTATGAGAGCCAAGACCATCGCACCGTGTTCGACCCGCACCGCGGCAGCGCTTGCCGCGCTGGTCGTCGCCGCGGCCGGATCACTCGTGCTCGGCGGCGCCCGGCCGGCGTTCGCCGGCAGCGCCGAGGTGTCCTACGACTGCGTGTTCTCCTCGTCCCACTCGCTCTTCAACACGACGGCGACATTGACGGCCGCGGACACCACCACGGCCGGCACCCCCGTCGGCCTCACCCTGGCCTTCGCGGACGGACCCGCCAACGGACCGGTCGCGCTGAGCCCGAACACCGTCGCCGTCTCCGCGAAGGTCGGCGTCTCCGGCCAGGACGCGATCAGCGTGAGCGCTCCCGCCTCCAACGCGGCCGTTCCCGCCTATGCGGAGATCCCCATCCCGGAGCTCACCGGACAGCTCACGGTCGCCCAGCCCGGTACGGTCCAGCTGACCCCCGGTGACATCACGCTCAACATCACCAACTACGGCCTCACCATCGCGTGCACGGTCCAGGGCACACCCCCGGTCCTGTCCACCGTGACCGTCACCGACGGCAGCGTCGGCTCCGCCGCCGCGGCCGTCGAATCGATCTCGGGCCGGCCCGCCGCCGACACCACCGGGGCCCGCCGGGGTGACGTCGTCACCCTCGGCGGAACCGGCTGGACCGCCGGCGAGGCGGTCGACGCCGAACTGTGCGCCCTCGACGGCACCGCCTGCGCCGCGGGTGCCGTCACGTCCTCGCTCGCCGTGGACGGCGACGGCAAGCTCACCGGCACGGTGGAGATAGGCTCCGCCGCCACGCCCGGTCCGCACAGCCTGGTCCTCACCCAGGGCGCGCTGAGCTCCACCGTGCCCCTCGGCGTCCTCGGCACCCGCGCCATCCAGCTCAGCCCGGCCACCGGCGGACCCGGCACGACCACGACGGTCACCGGAGCCTCCTTCGACCCGGGCGACGAGGTCACGGTGACCGGAGTCGACGCCGACGGCAGCCCCGTCGGTGACACGCTCACCGCACCCGTCAACGCGCGCGGCGGCTTCACCGCGTCCCTCACCCCGCCCTCGGGCACCGTGAAGATCCTTGCCACCGAGAAGGACGGCACCGCCGCCGACTCCGCCGAGCTGGCCTGGACCGCGCTCGCCGACGGCGGCAGCGCGGAGCAGACCCTCAAGGTCGTCGTCTCCGGCGGGGCGCTTACCATGGCCCAGGAAGCGGGCGAGGTCACGCTGTCGCCCGTGTCGGTGGACGGTACGGACCACGCGTCGACCGGTGACCTCAAGGCCGTCGAGGTCAAGGACTTCCGCGGCAGCACCCGTGGCTGGTCGCTGGTCGGAACCGTCACGGACTTCACCAACGCCGCGGGAGCCGCCATCCCGGCCGGCAACCTGTCCTGGACGCCCACCTGCGACGTCCATGACGGCGCCGCCGCGGCCTCCGCCGTCACCCCGGGCAGCACCGGAGCCCTCAGCTCCACCACCGCCGTTCCGCTGTGCACCCAGGCCGCCAGCGCCGATCCCGCCTCCGTCACCGGCGGCGACTTCGACGCCGGGGCCGCGCTCGATCTGAGCGTGCCGGCCATCACCCAGGCCGGCGAGTACGCGGCCGTCCTGCGCCTGACCCTCTCCTGAGGCACTCCCGGCTCAGCCCGCGGACACGGCATCCCCGGCGTCCGAGGGAACTCCGCCCGCGGACCCGGCACCCCTGACGTCCGAGGGAACTGCGCCCCCGGACACGGCACCCGCCGACGTCCGCAGGAGCTCCGACCCGAGCACGGCACCCCTGGCGTTCGTACGAACCCCGCCCGTGAACGCGGCCCCTGGCGTTCGTACGAACGACCCCAGCCCGCCGCGGGCCCCGCACTCCGGGGTCCGCGGCCGTCCGGAGGATCTGACAGACCGATGCGTCCTACCGCCCGCGGCCGCGTGGCCGCCCGTTCGGTCCCGCTCGCCGTCCTCGCGGTGCTCACCGCCCTGGCCGGCTGGCTGCTCGCACCCGAGGCCGCAGGCGCGCCCCGCACGGACGGGAACGCCCAGGCGTGGTCGGTACAGCCCACGGACAAGGGTTCCGGCGGTGCCCGGCGCCTGGGGTTCCAGCTGGACGCGCCGCCCGGCGCCGTCATCCGCGACTCGGTGCGGGTCAGCAACCTCTCCGGCGAACCGATCTCGTTCCAGGTGTACGGCGCCGACGCCTACAACACCCCCCGCGACGGCGGCCTCGCGTACCGGCAGGCGGGCGAGGCGCAGCGCGCCATCGGGGCCTGGGTGAAACTGCGGACCAACGCCCTCGTCATCCCGGCACGCCGCGCCGCCGACATCCCCTTCACCGTCACCGTTCCCCGCGACGCG
This sequence comes from Streptomyces sp. OR43, assembly GCF_008042275.1. Classification (GTDB taxonomy): domain Bacteria; phylum Actinomycetota; class Actinomycetes; order Streptomycetales; family Streptomycetaceae; genus Streptomyces. The sequence goes on from NZ_RDBK01000084.1 coordinate 3,423, forward strand.
ACCCCCGGCACCCACACGGGCGGGGTCATCGCCCTCGACAACGCCCTGCGGGGCGCCGGCACCACCGGCTCCGGCGTGAACGTCAGTATCCAGCGGGCCATCGCGGTCCGCCTGGAGCTCACCGTCTCCGGACCGCTCACCCCCGGACTGTCGGTGAGCGGAGTCCGTCTCGACCAGACGCCCGGCAGCGCCCCCTTCGAGGCGGGCCGTGCCACCGTCCACTACACCGTCACCAACACCGGGAACACCCCGGTGCAGGGCGAGGCCGCCATCGAGGTCACCGGCCTCTTCGGCCGCACCGTCGCCTCGCGCACCCGTTCCCTGCCGCTGATCCTGCCCGGCCAGCACACCGAACTCACCCTGGACACGGGCCGCTCCCCGCCCGTCGACCTGCTCACCGCGAAGGTCACGGTCTCGGCGACCGGAACGCCCGGCACGACCGCCCGTGTCAACCGCCTGGCCCTGTCCTGGCCCACGCTCGGCGTCGTGGCCGTGGCCGCCGCCCTCGTCGTCGTCGGGCTGTCCCAGCTCCGCAGGCGCCGCCGCACCCTCGCGCTGGAGCACGCATGACCGTTCGCCGGGCCGTGGTTCCGCCGGCCGCCCACCGCCTGCTCGCCCCGCTTCCCGGCGCCCTCGCCGCAGCCGTCGTGGCCGTGGCCCTGGCCGCCGGCCCGTCGGAGGCGGCCGACGGTCAGGACGTCGACCGGCCCGCCATCACCACCGACACCGGGCGGCTGGTGCCGGGCCGGCCCGCCACGGTCGGCGGCACGGGCTGGCCCGTCGGGGCCACCGTGCAGGCCGAGGTGTGCGGGCTGCGCGCCGTCCACGGCAGCTCCGACTGCGACACCACCCGCGGTGCGGTCGCCCTGGTGGCGGCCGACGGGACCTTCCGGCTGACCCTCCTGGTGGGCGCCCCGCCCGCCGACTGTCCGTGCGTCATGCGCGCCACCACCGGCGCGGGCCAGGACGCCCGCAGCGCCACGACTGACATCGAGGTGGCCGACGTCCCCAAGGGCGTGGTGCCCGATCCCGGTTCCAGCACCCCCCAAGTGGCCGTCGTCGACGCCGAACTGACCGGGAACGGCGGCCTCGCCGAACTCTTCGGAGGACGCCCCCACCGCACCCTCGTCGTCACCGTCCGCAACACGGGCACCGCCACGCTCGGCCGTACCCCGCTCATCGTGCGCTGGGGCGGGGGCAGCAGCATCGACACCGACGTCGCCGCCCCCCTCACCGCCCCGCTGAAGCCGGGGGAGCAGGCCACCTACCGCGTCCCGGTGTCCATGCCCCTGGCCTCCTTCGGCCGCTACTCGGTGGGCGGCCGCTACGACGCCCGGTCGTTCGTCGTCACCACCGACCTCTACCCCTGGGGGCTGATCTCCGTGGCCGGCGCCTCGGTCCTGCACCGGGGTGTTCCCGGTGTTGGTGACGGTGTAGTGGACGGTGGCACGGCCCGCCTCGAAGGGGGCGCTGCCGGGCGTCTGGTCGAGACGGACTCCGCTCACCGACAGTC
>NZ_RDBK01000085.1 GCF_008042275.1 Streptomyces sp. OR43
CCACATCCATGGACCTGCCCGGGGCGGGTGGGCTGCTGCTCGGGCAGCCCGACCCCGTCATGAAGCAGGCCCTCCAGATCGCCGCCGCGGTCGACGAGGCGTACATGGAGAAGCGGACGGCGGTTCGGATCCAGGACCCCGACGTGCCGTCATGGGAGGAGGGGGCGCGTATCGGCACCGCCCCGCCGGTACCCCAGCCTGGCCAGCCGCCGATGTCGCAGTGGGCGGTCGACGCCAGCGGCGTCATGAAGGCCATCGCCGTCGCATCCCTGCCGGTCGGTGGCGCCCTCTGGCTCGTCGGCCAGGTCGACCCGCTGACGTTGGGGATCATGTGCGGCAGCCCCGTCGTACTCGCCCTGGCTGTCGGCCGGCTCATCGCCCACATCAAGGCCGCCGACGAAACCGGGCCCCCCACCATCCACCAGCACTACAACGGACCGGTCACCATCACCCACGACCAGCGCAGCATCGAGAGCAAGACGATCGGCGTCATCGCATCGACCCGCGGCACATTCGAGTGACCGCCGACCTGGCCGCCCCGCCCACCCTGCCCGGATGGGTGCGGCGGTCCGCCACCGGCCGCCTCACCCTCCGCCTCGCCAAGCACATCCGCTGCCAGGACTGCCGGGCCGACCTGCAAGAACTCGCCGAGTGGTACATGGTTCACGACCAGGTGTGGGCCCAGGCCAGCACCTGTGAGCGAGGCGGGCACCTGTGCATCGGCTGCCTCGAAACCCGCATCGGACGGCAGCTGGCCGGCGGCGACTTTACCGGCGCGCCAGTCAACCGGAGCGAGCGATGGGGCCGCCGTAGCCCACGATTCAAGGACCGGCTCCAACGAACAGGCAACCCAAGGTGAGACCAGGTGGGCTACGCCCACTACGAGATCGGCTGGCCCTCGACCACCAGGTCGGGGGCCAATGCCGTAGCCGCGAACGAATCTGTGGCGAACACCTCACGTGGAGTCAGCTCGACGGTCAGGATGGCCTCATGGGACTCAGCCTCAGGTTCACCGGCGAAGACAAAGACATGACCCTCGACGAGCTCGCCGACTTCGTCGAGAAGGCCAGGGCGGGCGGGGCGGACGGTGACCGCAATATCTACGCCGAGCTCAGCACTTCAGGAAAGATCAAAGTCGTCACCGTGAGCCTTGGTGAGGACGACGACGACTGACGCACCAGCTGGGCGCCGAGCCGACACCACGCCTGGGGCAGCAACCGGCGCTGTACGATCGCGACCCGCCACAGATGGAGCGCCAATGACCGACGTCTACGTACCGCTCCACGGGGACCGGTACCACATCTACGACAACTGCAGCGCAATCGAGAGCGGGCAGCAAGGCAACACCGCCCAGGCCGTTCCCATCTACCAACCCCTGGCGAAGCCGATCGAAAAGGCGGAGGCCGAAGGCAAGACCCTGTGCCGCACTTGCCTTGCCGCGGCGCAGCGATCGTAGGACGGCTGCCTGCACCACCGCACCTACTGCATGACTGAGCCCCGGACCACCTGGTCCGGGGCTTCTGTCGTTGCTACGGCGCGTGCGATCCATCCACGCCCGGCCGGGTCGATCGGCACGGTTGTCGGGACTGCACCCATCAGCCGGCACAGCGCATCCAGTGCCTCCTGGCATTCCTGCTGGGTCGTGCCGTGCACCGTGTACCTCGCGCCCATGAAGGCAGTCTGACGGGTCAGGGCGGCGTGGCGGGGTGGATCGGCGGAACTATGCCTGGGTGGCGAGCAGGGCCTGCATGTAGTCGGGGTGGTCGACGTAAGGCATAGCCAGGAGTTCGAGGGTGCGGTGCACCCGGGCGTCCCGGCCGCAACTGTCCCAGCAGGTGGGTTCGCGGCCGGCCTCTGTGGCGCTCGGGCGGGTCTCGTACTGGTCAGAGCTGACGTGGTGACGGCTGGCCAGTGCCTCGTCCAGCATGAGCCGCTTCGCCGCGACTTCGCGGAGGACGCGGGCCGGGTCATGGCGGGCGATGTGGGCGCGGTTCTCAGGGCTGACTACGGAGGCCAGTCTGCCTACGTCCATCAGCGTGCGGTTCTTCTGGCGGGCCTTCACGTCCCAGATCACGTAGGGCTGCTGGGGATCAACGTCACCCCACTCAGAGCCCGTGGCGTCTTGTGCCGTCTGCTCGTCTTCGTCGAGGCGGGCGCGGATGAACTGCACCAGGTCGGTGGTCATGCGGGGCTCCCGGGCTGGTCGGCGGCGCGCGCGATCTCGTTCTGACGCTCTAGCTCCGCGCTGATCGCATCCAGCAGGTCCTGGCCCGCCAGTGCGACGCTGCCGTCCGGGGCGTCAATTGCCTCCTGGCTCAGATTGCTATCAGCCCAGCCGGCCGCGAGGAACTGAACGGCTTCTTCCAGCGAGTCGCACTCCTCCTGCTGTCGGGTGTGGTGTCGCCAGTAGTGCGCTACGAACGGGGCGCTGGGCTCCTCGTCTTGGCATCCGCACAGGCAGCCGTCGTCGTCCTCTCGGTGCGGAATCAGGTCTCCCCAGCGGCTCATGAGGGCTTCACCTTCCCATCTCTGATGCGGGCGACGTATTCGCGGGTGAAGCCGGACGCCTCGACGACTTCGGTCAGTCGCCCGCGCACCTTGGGCTCGTCCCGGTTCTCGGGGAAGACCTGCGGGATCAGCTCGAAGATGCGGGCCTTGTCGTCGGCCATGCGCTGGGTGCGCATGCGAATCTCCTCGATCTTCTCTTCGTCGCTCGGCGGATTATTCATGGACTCAGTATGCCATCAGGCTTTGCCTATGGGGAATGCCTACTCCGTTGACATTGGCTACTCGGTAGGCATACTGTGTAGACATCACCAAGCAGCACAGCGCCACCCGAGGGGGAGCCCATGAACGCCAGCCGCCACATCGCCCGCACCCACCGCGCGGCCCGCACCACGACGAAGCCGCTCGGCTACCGGTGCCTCTCCGGCGACATTGCCGTCGCCGTCGACGCAGGCACCCTCATCCGGACCGGGGACCTGCTGGAACGGCTCGGCGCAGACCTCCCCGACGGCCAGTGCTCGTGGTACGGCCGGCACGCGGCGAAGGCGTACCGGGCCGCCCACCTCGGCACCAACCCGCTCCGCGTCTGGGCCCAGCACCGCACGACCGGCCGCTACATCCACGTCAACGTCTTCGAGCCCACCGACCCGGCGCTCTACACCGCACTCCGGACGTACAAGGCCACGAAGCACCTCGTCGCCGGCGACTTCGCGAGGTGCGCATAGACCAACTTCAACAGCGCTGAGCTTCGTGACCGCCTGATCCGTCAGCGCCGCGACCGCCTCGGGCGCAACGGGAGCCTCGGCCCCACCATCAAGGCTTTGCACGACATGGCGACGCTCATGGACCTGAGCACGCTGACGATCTACCGGCGCGGTCAGCAGCGCACCGACTACCACCTCATCATGCGGGCCTGCTACGGCCCTCTGATGCGGCGGAACCACGTGACTGGCCGGTACGAGATCAAGCCGCTTCGTACCCACCGATCGGAGCGCGGGGCGGCCAACCTCCTCATGGACGAAGTCGTGAAGGCCCTCGGTTCTGAGCGCGGACACTCCATCTCCGAAGTGCGAGCTATCGCCGACCGAATGGCCGTAGAAGCCATGGCGGTGCAGGCCGACACGTACTGACCACCCTCCCGGTCTCCCCATCCCCCTGGCGCACCACCCGGGCCGCGGCCCGCCAGATCGACAGGAGTAGGCAGATGACTGACCCGCGAATCCTGGCCGCAGTCGAGGCCGTCACAACGGACCTGCTGCCGCCCGTGCCCCGCCCGGAGCTGGAAGACGACGGCTACGACTGGATGGTGCTGCTGCGTGGCTCCGGCTGGTTTCCCGTGCCGGCCACCCCCGACGGGCGTCCGCTCGGTTCGTGGCCGTACCAGATCGTCGCCCACCACAACGACCCCGAGCGGGGCCTGTACGGGATCGCCGCCTACACCGAGGGCGACATCCACGTCACGGGCTACTGGGACAAGGACGCCCGCGACCAGGACAGCAACACCTACGTCGAGGACGACGACTGATGCCGACCCCCGCCCCGTCCCCGGAGCAGCTGGCCGCCATCCGTGCCCTGCTCGCCGAACGCCGCCTCCGCCTCTACGGCCAGGCCCGGTTCACCGCCTCCGCGCGCCGCAACGCGTGGCGCATCGCCCGTACCGAACAGCCCCGCCCTACTGCCTGACCTCAAGGAGAAACTCGTGAACCTGCCTGACCTCATCACGCCGACCGCATCAGGACCGGTCGTCTGGATCCTCTCCAAGGGCGAGATGTACGAGGGAGGGACCATCCGCGGGGTCTACCTCGACCGCGATCTCGCCCGCGGCGCTCTCACCGCCGCCGCTCAGGAGCTTCCGTTCGCGATCGACGACGTCCGCCAGGACGACGACGGGGCCATCCACATCGAGGGCGGGTGCGACTGGATCTCCCTCAAACCGCACCCCGTCGTCACCGCTCTCGAACTCGGCACCTGAACCACCCACCCACCCACCACCACGGAGGCGTAACCATGACCGACACCCCGATCACCCCGGACCGCCTGGCGTTCTTCCAGCCCGGCCACCTGTACGCCGCTCGTGTGGGGTGGCCCGAAGGTCGCGAGCGCTTCCGCTTCCTCTGCGAGTCCGTGACCACTGAGGCGGAGACGGGCCAGAAGGTGGCACACGGGCAGCACGGGAGGCTCCGCACCGCCGACGGTCTGTGGATCTGGACGCCCAACCCCCGTACCTACGAGGACTGGAGGGGTGGCGCCTGGACCGACATCACGGACTGGACTTCCCTCCTGGCCGAGGTCGATCGACGCGCCGAGCAGGCTGAGAACGAGGGCGTGATCCGGGCCCTTCGACGGCACCGCAACACCGCCGAAGCCCGCGTCGCCGAGCTGGAGTCCGCAACGGGTACCGCCCGTGCCATGCACCGCAAGCACCCGGACTCGGAGCACTGCCAGGCCGACGACATGACGTGGCCGTGCCCGACCGTGATCGCGCTGGGTGGTGCGCTGTGAAGAAGACGTACCGCGACGAGTGGCGCGTGATGGTCACCATCAAGCCGCGCCGCCCCGCAGACCTCGGGCTGACCGGCCTGGACGACCTCGCCGAGTTCATCGCCCCGCCGACGCAGACCATCACGGTCGCCGTGCTGCCGCGCCGTCTCGGGAAGCTGTCGGCCGGCATGTCCGTGAGCGACCGCATGATCAGCCGCGACATCGAGGGCGACTACCGCCGCCGCTGCGACGAGATCGCCGACGAGTTGCGGCGCCGCCCGCAGGTCGAGGACGCCACGGTCACGTGCACCGAGACCCACACGTGCTCGCACTGCGGCTACGGCTGGGAGGTGCTGACCGCCGACGAGGCGGCCAACCCGGCGAACTGCCAGGACGAGCACAGCGTCCAGGGTGAGCCCGTGTGCTGCGAGGCAGGCATCGCCGAGTTCCGGACCGAGCGCGGCATCCCGCCAGTGCGGCCGGACGATCGCCCGTGACCGCCGCCCCCGCCCCGGCCCCGTTGCCGCCGTGGGAGGACACCGCCCGGGAAGTCGCACGGGCCGACGACCGGTACTGGGACACCATCTACGACAACGACGACGAGGAGTAGACCGATGGCTGCACGCTACGGCTGGGACCAGGACGTGACCCACCACCTGGCACAGGGCATGCCGCCCGAGCAGGCGGCAGACCTTGTGGCCGCACTGAAGCGAGAGAACACCGAAGACGACCACGCCGAACTCGCCGATCGGGCCGCCGAAAACCGGGAGCTCCGCCGCGAAGCAGGCCGGGCCGCCGACCTCATCGAGGCCGGCGATCACGCCCAAGCCGTATCGCTGCTGCGGTACATCTCCCGACCCGCCACCACCTGACCAACCTGCCGCCGCCCGCCCGGTACGGCGGCCCACAACACGGAGGACAGCATGCTCGCCGTCTCGGAACGCGTCCCCGGCCATGGCCGAACCCCCGACCAGACCATCTGGCACAAGCCCGCACCCGGACACCGCTGTACCGGCGAGTGCGACTTCCACCCCATCGCATGCAGCGAGGAAGAGGGGATCGTCGCACCCGGGCCCAAGCAGGACGTGCCGATTCGGCCGGAGAAGGAGAACGAGGCGTGGTGCACCGACTGCCTCAACATCCAACGACAGCGGTAGATCACAACCGAAGGAAATCGCCATGCCGACCAACGATGACGTCCGCGAGTGGGCCGGTACCACCGAAGACATGCACGACCTGCACCGGTTCGGCCCCAACCAGCAAGCCCGCTGCGACCCCGCAATCCGCACCCACAGCCGGATCACCGACCGCGACGAGTTCCGCGAGCCACACATGACCCTGCGCAGCCGGGCCCAGATCGCAGGTCACTGGGCGGCGCACAGGTACCGCTTCTGCGTTAGCTGCACCAACACCACCCAGGAGCCCCCGCGATGATCCAGCCCGGACAGACCTACGAGGTCGGCGACACCGTCCACTTCGCCAACGCCACCCTCGTCGCGAACCGCACCCGCGACTACGAGATCACCGCGACCGGCCCTGACGGGATCAGCGTCACCGCGAAGGGACACGGCTACTTCCTCACCCACGAGCAAGCCGAGCAGCTCGGCTTCACGCCCGCCAGCAAGGAGCAGCAGCCGTGACCATCCAGCCCGGACAGACCTACCGGTCCTTGAAGCTGAGCGACAAAGGGTGGCGAATCCGCATCGTCGACGTCGGCGCAACCAGCGCCCGCGCCGTCGAAGCCGCCAACGGCCGCGCGCTCCTCAACCGGATCATGCTGCACAGCCTCCACGCCACCGCCACCACCCGCGACGGGAAACCCCGCCGCACCGGATACGTACTGGAGGGGCCGTGACAGCCGGGCCGTACTGCACCGGCGACCGCTGCACCGACTGCGAGCCGCCCGACCCTGGCGACATGCACGGCGAGGACGACTGCTGCGAAGCCACCTGCGGCTGCTGCCCCCGAGTCGATGCCCATGGGCACTGCTCCCTCAATCCCGGCAGCGAAGAGGACTCCCGCTACTGCGACCAGCACGGCGAGGGATCGCTCAACGACCGCAGCGCCGAAGCCGAGCAGCGCTACCAGATCCTCCGCCAAGCATGAACAGCCCGCCCCGAGCCACCTGGGGCGGGCTGTCGTGTGTCGGTCGATGAACGAGCGCAGCGGAGGGCGATCCGGGGCAGGCTCTTGAGGAGATCCCACCCAGGGAGGTGATCATCACTGTGGCCAGACAGCACAGATTCGCATCCAAGGCGCAGTGGCGTTAGCTGGGCATTCGCCACGAAGCAGAAGTTCGCCCGTAACTGGTCGCACCGCAACCAGCGGCGCGCCCCGTACAAGACACTCCCGCGCCGCAGAGCCGCACGCCGCCGCTAGGCAGCGGCCAGCCCGCGCGAGCCCCCGCCCTTCAACTCCTCATCCTGGCCCTCGTCCGCGCCGGCCTCCGGCTGGTCGTCGGTCTCCTCGTCGTCGTTCGGCTCGTCGAGCCCGCCGGCGGTGTTGAACGGGTCGCCAGCCGAGACCGCGGATGACCGGTCCTCGCGGATGCGCCGCACCTCGGCCACGACTTCCGCCTCGTCCCACGACGGTTCGCGCATCTTCACCTTCATGTACGTGGAGATGGCCCCCGCCCCATCAAGGAGGGACAGCGACCGGGCCGTGGCCTCCTGGTCGGGCTGCACAGCCTGCGGCCAGGAGGCAGTCAGCTCCGCGGCCGGGTCGACGTCCTTCGCCCCGCAGTGCTTCACGTCGACCATCATCATCGTCGTGAGGATTTCGAGCAGCGCCGGACGCTGGTACAGAATCTTCGTACCCCGGGTCGTCAGCGACTCTTCCTTGCGGGCCACGACCTCCGTCGCCGTCACCGCCATCGTCCCAGCCTCACCGAAGCCCTGCGCCGAATACCCGGCCGACGACAGGATCTGCAGGCGCAGCGCCTTGGTCGTCCGCTCATGCTCCTCGACCCGGATCTTGAACTGGAGCTCGGTGATCGAGTCCTTCATCGTCTCCGACCCGAGCAAACCGCTCAGGGCGACGATCAGCTCCTTGTCCAGGTCGAACGTTGCCCCAGTCCCAGGCCCTGCGGTTTCAAGCATCGACTGCGGCACAACGACCCTGGCCTTGCCCAGCCGCAGATCCCGCATCCACGACGTCCACGACTCATCCAGGGCGTCCATCATCGGCTCCACCCCGGCGAAGTCGCTGCGCCCCAGCGGAGCCGTTCCGGGGATGCCCTCCCACACCCGGTTCGGCAGCACGTTCGGCAGATGGGTGATCAGCAGACGGGGGATACCCGTCGCCTGCCTACCTTCGGCGTCGGTGCGCTTCGCCAGGTACTCCGAGTCCGGGTGGTCGACGAGGTCCATGCGGGCGCCCAGTGTGCTGACGTCGCCCTTGTACACGCCGTACTCGATGGTGCCCGGGGTGTGGCATTCCAGGAGCCGCCACACCTCGTTCGCGTCCTTCAGCGGGTCCAGCTCCCGCCACACAACAGCGGAGGCCAGGGCACCCCACCGCCACTCCGGGACCACCGCATCCGGGGCGATCACGTCCAGCCACGGCCGGGGCCGCAGCTCGGTGTCCCACACCACCCGCAAGAACACGTTGGACAGCCCGGCCGCCAGCTCTGACCCTTCGCGGAGCTTGGCGTGCCCGCGGTCGTCGAGGTACCGGCCGATCTGCGCCTGCGTCGACTTCGCCGTTACCGCATCAGTGGAGTCGACGTCCACCGTCACCTGCGGGACGTCAGCCCACAGCAGGTTCGCCGACATCTCAGCGATGTCCGCCCCGATCGGGATGTGCAGCTTCGCGGACTGCTGCCCCGGGGTGGCCTCCTGCCCCCAGAACATGCGGAGCTCGCCCCCGCCGGCTGCACGCCGCTGATCCGTTTCGAAAAATTGGCGGGCTGTCGAGTTCGCCCGATAGTTCGTCGGCCCGCCGTACACGGCCGCCAGGTGGTCGGTGTTCCCGGAGTACCAGGCACGCCACATGTCCATGTCGGCGTGCGGGATCTCCAGGGCGGGCGGCGGCCACGGTGTCTTCCCGGGGAGGGGCAGCGGCATGAGAGGTCCCTTCGGTCAGGCAGACAGGGCGAGCTGGCGCTGCCACAGAGCACGGGTCGTATAGAGGGCGTAGCGGGCGGAGTCGATGCCGTGGTCGGCGATCTTGATGGGGCGGTCTTCGCCCTTCTCGGCGGCGCGGTCGTCCCACGCGTATCCGGGCATCTCCGTGATCAGCGACTTGCATGACGAATGGACGAGGAGCTTCCCGGCGGCCAGCAGGCTCGACATAGTGCGAATGCCATCGAGGACATCGTTCTTCGCCGGCGTCGGAGTCAAGTGATCGCGGCGCAGTTGAGCGCTGAAGCTCGCCGCAGACGGGTCGACCGTCACGAACTGAGGCCGCACCGCACCGATCCCCGGCACGCTGCCGAGCCACCCGCGCATGCGCTCCGAGTACTCGATGTCCGTCAACTGGCGGCGCTGCTGCCGGCCGTCGTAGCGCCATTCCGATCCGATGTAGAGGCGCCTGTCCCGGCCGAGGCCCAGGAGCGTCGCGTGGAACGGGTTCGTCTGGCCGTAGTCAACGCCCACGCTGATCCACTTGGCGATCTCTGGGAGGGTGTCGGTGACGTGGCGTTCCTCGTCCCACATGTCGAAGACCGAGCCCTCGGCCGCGATCCATTCACCGAGGACAAAACGACGGAACCAGAGACCGACAAACTCAGCACGGATCGCCGCCACGTAGTCGGCGCTAAGGGAAGGGTTGTCGTCGAGGGTGAAGTGCCAGTACCTGTGGCCGAGCTCGTCTCTGCGGTCGATGAAGTCCCGCTTCAGCCAGTGGGCAGGCGAGCCTGGATTCGTGCTGGCGAAGAGCTTGCTGCCAGGTACTGACATGCGACCCAGAAGCTGCGTCCAAAACTCCTGGGGCACAAGAGTCGCTTCATCGACGAGGGCTCCTGCGCAGGTCATACCCCTTAGGCGCTCTTCGGCCCTGCTGTCGTTTGCCCCGATGACCCGGACCGGACGACCCAAGATGGTCGCTGTCGGTGCGCCCCGCGTGTAATGCACATGCTGTGAAAGCGAACCGAACAGACTGGGGTCCTGCAGAGGGATGAAGACGTTGGATGCCGCAGTATTCGTCGTCTTGGCGATGACCGCGAGTTCTCCGCCAAGAGGGGCCGTGGCCACGTACATGATCCAGCGCAGCAGGGTCGAGATGGTCTTGCCGGCACGGATGGACCCGGAGGCGATGTTGACGCGGGCTGTGCTGTTCGCGACGTAGTCCAGCTGCTTCCGGGACATCCCGAGCTCGGCAACATTCACGTGCACGCCCCGCGCAGTCGCAGCCAGGTGCCGCACTTGTCGTGCTTGTGGCGGTTACACGAGCCGCAACTCTGGACCAGGTTCCACCAGTGGTCGGTGCCGCCCTTAGCGAGGGCGTAGAAGTGGTCCACATGCATGTCGCCTGCGACGTAAAGCCCGCAGTAGGTGCAGCCGTCTGCCCGTATCGCACGCCGGTAGCCCGTCGACAGGGCGCGGTCGAACGGGTCCATGGCCACGGCGAGGAGCTGTTTCCGGCGGGCGTTTGCGGCATGCCACCGTTCGGGGTTGGCCGCATATCCGACCACGTACTTCTGCCTGGCGCGCGCTCGGATGGCTTCAGAGTGGCGCTGATAGTAGGCGGCCTTGGTTGCCTTCTTCCGTGTTGGGTCGGTCGCGTAGCCCTGGCGTGCGTTCGCGTTTATCAGGTCGCCGCTGGTCTCCCGGTAGCCGGCGGCCCACTCTCGAAGGCAGTCCTTGCAGCGGGCGGCGCGGTACTTTCCCTTCCGGGCGAACGCGTCCAACGCCTTGATTTCACCGCACCGGCGGCAGGCCTTTTCGGTCACGGCTTCCATCACGCGTCACCCTCGGCGCCGTCGGCGTCGTTGTCCTGGTTGGCGAGTTCGGCGATGCCTGCGGCGAGCTTTCCGAGCATGGACTTGGCGTCGTCTGCGCCGCTGCCGCTGGTTTCGGCGGGGGCGAGCTTGAGCGACTTGTCGATGGCCATGCCGGCGGTGCCCATGATGGAGCGCTTGTCGGCGGGTGGCGGCTCACTGACGGGCTCTTCGGTGTACACGTTGTTCTTGCCGCCGAAGGCGAAGACCACCGTGGGTTCCCACATCTGGGCCCGTAGTCGTTCTGCGTCGCTGGTGAGCTTGTCGGCGAGGATGCTGCGCCGTTCGGCAAGGTCGGCGAGGCGGGCCGCAGTCGCGGCTTGGATCTTCGACCGGTCAAACGTGAGGCCGAGGTGCGCGGCGGTGCGGGAGACGGCAGCGGGGGCGATGCCCATCTCCCGGGCGATGGCGTTACGCCCAAGCCCGTCGGCGTGCAGGGCGCGCAGGGTGTCCCACTTGTCGCGACCCATGTGTCCCTCAGGCATTGCGACCTCCTGGGCGGGCGTACTGGCGTAGCAGGGCGGGCAGCGGGGTGCCGTCGACCTGCCAGTCGGGGGAGTAGGGGAGCAGCCAGCACCGGCAGTGAGGATGCCGGGGTGGGCCGTCGATGGGGGTTGGGAACAGGGCCCGTTCCGGGTTGAGGGTGAGGCCACCCGGGAACTTCTGGCCGGGCCGGACGCTGCGCCCGGCGTAGGCGGCGCACGCGTCGCAGGCGCCGGGTTCGGCAACCCACAGTTGGCGAATCGTCGGCCCGATCGCGGCGGCTACTGAGGCAACGGCGTGCGCGGCGGCGCTGGTGACCGCTACGGCGGCATGCCGTGTGATGCGGCCGACGGCGCGGCGGGCCCGGTTGAACACCCCTGTCACCCCGGCGAGCCCGAGGGCGGTCAGGTTCGCCGCCGTCAGTAGGGCCACGGCGTGCTGGCGCTCCTCTTCAACCGCTGCGGGTACGGCGTCGGCTGCTGCTGTGGCGTCGGGGCCGATGGTGGGCTGGACGTGAGGGGTGGGCTGGGCGCGCATGGCGGCGGCGAGCGCGGATGCCTGCTGGGCGCTGACGTGCGCGGCGTTGTACGCGGCCTGCCGGATCACGTCCCGGGCTTCCGCCCCCGCGCCGCGGAACGCTTCAACCAGCGCCTTCTTGATCGCGGCAATGAGGCGTTCGAGGGCGGTCATTGAGGGTGCGCCCCGGTCGGTGGCGTGGACCCACTGCCGGGTGGCGTCGCGTTGGGCTGCGGCGATGGCCATGGCGAGGGGTTGCCCGGCCGCGTTGGCGGCTTGTTGCTCGATGCGCCGGAGGGCGGCGGGCTGTTGGCGTGCTGCTGTGGCGATCTGGTTGCTGCTGACTGCCATCCCCACCCCTTCCCGGCCTTTGAATCTAAGGACATCTTGCGCTATGACCTTCGATTGTGCAGCATTGGAGTGGGTTCAGGGTTAACATCTGGGTCAACACGCCAGCGGACAAGGCACCGCAACAACGTGTAGGCCGCCCAAGGAGGCACCGCAGATGTTAACCCTGAACCCACTCCAATGCTGCACAATCGAAGGTCATAGCGCAAGATGTCCTTAGATTCAAAGGCC
>NZ_RDBK01000086.1 GCF_008042275.1 Streptomyces sp. OR43
CCCCCGCCACGTTCCCGGCCCCGGCGGCGGTCCCGGTCACAGCCGAAGGACTCCACTCGATGCTCGCCCTGCTGCCCGCGACACCCGCTCGGCCCGACGACCCGGCGGGCCCGGCCGAGCCCCTCGGCCTGGAAGGGCTGCTGCGCCGCCTGGCCGGCCGGCCCGCCCTCATCGATCCCGTACGACTGGACATCCTGGAAGCCCTGTTGGCCCCGGCCCCGCCCCCTGCCCCGCAGGGCACCGCGCCGGTGGCCACCGAGGCCGGGAGGCGGACATGAAACGGCTCCTCCTCATGCACCGGCCTCCGGCCGCCGCCGCACACGCCGCCGCGGCGGGAGCCGCCACCGGTCTGGTGACCGGGGCCCTCGTGCTCGGCGCCCAGCAGATGGGTGGCGTCCTCGGCATGCCCGGCGCCGCCGTCCGCTACGTCCTGCTCACCGGCGCCCTCCTGGCGCTGGCCGGGCCGCCGCTGACCCGGCGACTCGTCATCCGCTTCGGCGGTCACCCGCGCGGCGCCGCCCGCTGTGCGCTGGCGGCCTGTCTGCTCGCGGTCCTGGCGGGCGCCGTCCCGCACGTCGCCGTGTTCTGCGGGGCGGTCCTGCCGGCCGCGCCCCTCGGCGCCGCCGCCTTCCGCCTGCGCACCCACGGGGCCTGGTACCCGGCGGCGCTGGCCGGCTTCGCCGCGAGCGGCGCGGCCGTGTGGCTGCTTCCCGACCGGCCGGAGAGCGCCCTGCTGCTGTGCGCCGCGGCCGGCGTGCTGGTGCTGGCACCCGTGGCCCTGTCCCGAGCCGTGCCGGAGCCGGTCCCGGAAGCCGCGCAGAGCCTGCCGGCCAAGGGCTGCGGCACCGCGCGCTCCGCGTATGCCGCCGCCGGCTTCGCCGCTGGGGCGGGCGCCCTGGCCACGCAGGACTTCCTGACCTTCCGCTTCGAACTGCTCGGTGCCCAACAGGCCACGTACGTCGCCGCGGCAGCCGCCGGAGCAGGGCTGCTGTTCCTGCTGTACCGGCTCCCTTCCGACGGCGTGTCCGCCGCCGACGCCCGCCGGGCAGCCGCGACGCTCCTGGCAGGTGCCGGTGCGGCCCTGCTCGCCCTGGCGACGGCGGCGGGCCCGCACCGGTTGGCCGTCTCCTTCGCGGCCCTCCTCTGCTGCGTGGCGCTCGCCGGCCGGCTGCTGGACCGGGCGTTCACCGGCCGTCGCTTCGACGCGGACGCCGGCTGGGTCCTGCTGGGCGCGTTGGCCGGAATCGGCGCACTGTCCGGCCTGCGCGGCGCCCTGGACGCCGGTGACGCGCTCGTCCTGTGCGCCCTGCCGCCCCTGGTGGGAACCGTCCTGCTGACCCGGACCGCCGGGGAGCCCGCGACCCAAGCGGCCGCGGCCGAACCCCTGTTGCGGGTGCACGATTTGACCGTACGGAGAGGCGGCCACACGGAGATCCGGCGGCTGCGCCTGTCCGCCGCGCCGGGCGACGTCCTGGTGCTGCGCGACGAGAGGTCGGGCCGGCGGGCGGCCGCCCTGCTGCGGGCCCTGGCGGGTCTGGACCGGCCGGCCGCCGGCCGCGTCCGCCTGCACGGCCAGGACGTACGGCGGATGGACCCGCGCTCGCGCTGGCTGCTCGGCCTGTCGGCGGCCGTCGATCCGGTGAACGCCACCGGCGCCGGCGTGCTGCCGCAGCTCGCCTCGGACCGTACGGTCGGCGAGGCGCTGCGCGCCGCTGCCGAGCGGCACGGTCCGGCGCGGGCCGAGGAGCTGACGCGGAGCGCACGCGCCGCCTTCCCAGCGCTGGACGATCGCCTCGACGACGCCCCGGCAGGGCTCGAACCCGCCGAGCGCGGTGTGCTGGGCCTGGCCCAGACCCTCCTGGCCCGCCCCCGGCTGCTGCTGCTCGACCTCACCGCGCCGACGGCCGCGTCCCTGGCCGACGACCCCCAACTGGCCGGCCTCGTACGGCGCATAGCCGGCCAGGGAACCGTGGTGCTGGTGGCCACATCCGGCAGCGCCGCGACGCTGCTCGGCGGCCGGCCGATCGACCTCACGGAGCGCCGTCCCGCCCGCGCCGTCCGGTCCCGCCGCCGTCCCGCCGCCACCGACGCGCCGCGATCCGGGCCCGCCGCGGCCGGTGGAACGGCCTCACACGAAAGGAACCCGGCATGATCCACTCCGCCCGGTCGCGTGTCCGCCGCGCCGCCATGGCGGCGGCTGCCTGCGGCCCGCTGCTGATCGCCCTGTTCGGTCCGGCAGCCGTGGCGGGCGCCGCGGACGCGGGCGCCACCGTCACGGTGTCGAAGGCCACCGGACTCGTCGAGGGCGGCCACATCACCGTCACCGGCGAGGGATTCCGTCCGGGGCTCACCTCCGTCGCGGTGGGCCTGTGCAAGAAGGGCTACCGCGACAACAAGGACTGCGACCTCACCGGAGGCGCGGCCCTGGTGAACATCGACGCGCACGGGAGGCTGCCGAAGGTCACGCTCACCGTGCACCGTACGGTCGCCGGCGCCGACTGCCGTACCACCCCGTGCGTCGTCGGCGTCTCCCCGCTGCCCGCCGGCACCCCTGCCTCGCTGCGCCCGCCCAACACCGTCGACATCCCGATCGGGCTGAAGGGAGGCACCGTGACCGGCGAGCCGTCCGGAGTCGGGCACGCACGGACGGCCGCCGCCGGAACAGGCGGCTCCGGGTCCGGCTGGGACGGTCCGTCGACGGGGCTGTGGACGGCCTGCCTGTCCGTGGTCGTGTTCTGCGCCGGCCTCTCGCGCTTCCCGCTCCGCCCGAAGTCCTCTCCTCTCTCCCGTTCTGGAGGTACCACCTGATGCGCACCGTGCTCCGCCGGTCCACAGCACTGGCCTGTGCCGGCGCGGTGGCGTTCGCCACCGCCGTCCTCAGCGCCCCGACGGCTTCCGCCGCGGGCGTGCTCACCGTCAGCAAGACCACCGGACTCGCCGTCGGTGACACCGTCACCGTGTCCGCGAAGGGCCTGAGCGCGAGCCAGGGCTTCGCGCCGCTCGGCCTGTGCAAGCCGACCCCGGCGGGACCGACCGACTGCGAGACGTCGGCCGACTCCGCCTACATCGGCAAGACCGACGGATCCGGTGTCTGGCACGCCTCCTCCGACAACGCGACCAGCGTCAAGATCACCATCAAGGCGAAGGCGGGCGGCGTGAGTTGTACCCAGGCGCCGGGCGCCTGCGTGATCGCCGTCTTCATCACCGCGACCAAGGAAATGGTCCAGGTGCCGCTCACGGTGACGGCCGGTGGCGGCACTCCGTCGACGAGCCCGAGCCCCTCCGCCACCGCGTCCTCGACCGGCTCCGACGGGGGTTCCGGTGGAGGGTCCGCCGCCTCCGGCGGGGGTTCCGCGGACACGTCGGCCGGCGGTGCGGCCGGGGGCGGCGACAGTCTGGCCCACACCGGGAGCATCGACGGCATCCCGGTCGGCCTGCTGGCCGCCGGGACCCTGGTGCTCTGCGGCGGATCCGCCCTGCTGCTCATGCCGCRCCGCCGGCGCGACTGATCCCTCGCGTCTGTCGTCAGGCGTCGTAGAGGTCGGCCCTGCCGGGACCGCTGGGCCTCTCGCGCGGCTCGCGCCGCGTTCGCGGGGTCCGGTCCCTGATCCGGGCTGATCCGGACGGAAGACCCGGCCCGCACGTCCGCCCCCATGACATGTCCGGCGTCATGGGGGCGGACGTACGAGCCGGCACGGACCGTCAGTCCGGGGCGTGCCCCGCGAACCGGGCGAGGGCGTCGTCCAGGGCGATCACATCCGCGTACTTGGAGTCCAGATCGAAGAGATTGGCCTCGTGCGGTTCCGGGTCCCGGTCGGCCGAGGCCTCCCGCACCACCTGCGGCCGGAAGCCGTACTGGAGCGCGTCCAGTGTGCTGGCCCGCACGCACCCGCTGGTGGAGAAGCCGCCGACGACCACGGTGTCGACGCCGCGATCGGCGAGCATCCGGTCCAGACCGGTGCCGAAGAAGGCGCTCGGGTAGTGCTTGCGCACCACCAGGTCGCCCTCCTCGGGCCGGCAGGCGGGGGTGAAGCCCGCGTACGGACTGCCCGCCCGGAAGGCGTCCAGTCCCGGCACCTTGCGATGGAAGTGCGGCGCGTCCAGCGCCGGGTCACCGTCGTAGTGGACGGCGGTGAAGACCACCGGAGCCCCGGCCGCGCGGGCCGCCGACGCCAGGGCGCCCATGGCGGTCAGTGCCGCGTCGGCGGTCTCCAGCCACAGCCGCGACTCCGGCTCGGCGTACGCGCGGACCGCGTCGACGAGCAGGAGCGCCGGGCGCTCGCCCCAGCCCACGCGGGACCCGAAGCCGGCCGCCGCGTAGTCCTCGTCGAGCCGGCCGGCCACCTCAGATCACTCCGTCCGCGGCCAGCCGGGCGCGCTCCGCCGCGTCCAGACCGAGCACGCCGCCCCAGATCTCCTCGTTGTGCGCGCCCAGTTCGGGGCCCGCCCAGCGGACCTTGCCCGGTGTGTCGGACAGTCGCGGCACCACGTTCTGCATGGGGATCTCCCCGAAGTCGGGGTGTGGCATCCGGACGATGGCCTCGCGCGCGGCGAAGTGCGGGTCGGTCAGCATGTCCTCGGCGGTGTACGTGCGCCCGGCCGGGACGCCCGCCCCGTGCAGCGCGGCGAGCAGCGTCTCGGCCTTCTGGCGGCCGGTCCACTGCGCGATCACCGCGTCCAGCTCCTCCTGGTGCGCACCACGGGAGCTGTGGGTGGCGTACCGCTCGTCCGCCGCCAGGTCCTGGCGCTCCATCACCTCGGTGAGCCGGGAGAACACGGTGTCCTGGTTGGCGGCGATCAGGATGTCGGCGCCGTCGGCCGTCGGGTAGACGTTGCTGGGGGCCACGTTGGGCAGAACGGCGCCGGTGCGCTCACGCCGGTAGCCGCCGATCTCCCATTCCGGGATCAGCGACTCCATGTACGCGAGCACCGCCTCGTACAGCGCGGAGTCGACGACCTGGCCGCGGCCGGTGCGCTCCCGGGCGTGCAGGGCCATCGTCGCCCCGTAGGCCGCCATCGTGCCGGCCAGTGCGTCGCCGAGGGAGACCCCGGTGCGGGACGGCGGCCGGTCGGGCTCCCCGGTGATGTGCCGGATGCCGCCCATCGCCTCGCCGATGGAGCCGAAGCCCGCCCGGGGGGCGTACGGGCCGGTCTGGCCGTATCCGGTGACGCGGACCAGGATCAGGCGGGGGTTGAGGGCGGAGAGCGTCGCGTAGTCCATCCCCCAGCGCTCCAGGGTGCCGGGGCGGAAGTTCTCCACGAGCACATCGGCCGTGGCGATCAACTCCCTTGCCAGGCGCTGGCCTTCGGCATGGCGGAGGTTGCAGGTGACGGACTTCTTGTTACGGGCGACCACCGGCCACCACAGGGAGGTGCCGTAAGGGCGTTCGCGCCCCCACTGGCGCATCGGGTCACCCTTGCCCGGGTCTTCGAGTTTGACGATTTCGGCTCCGTGGTCGCCGAGCAACTGACCGCAGAAGGGGCCGGCCAGCAGCGTGCCGGTCTCCACCACGCGGATATCGGAGAGGGGTCCAGTCATGGGCCGAGTGTAGATTTGGGAAACGCTGTTCCGCCAGAGGAACCGGGCAGGCAGAATGAGGGACATGGAAAGCAGAGCAGCCGAAGCGGCCCCGTCCGCCGTCGGCATCGTCGAAGTCGCCCCCCGTGACGGGCTGCAGAACGAGTCCGAGATCCTGACGCCCGCCGAGCGGGCCGCGCTGATCGCCCGAGCCGTCGCCGCGGGCGCGCGGCGCGTGGAGGCGGTGGCGTTCGTCCACCCCGGCCGGGTGCCGCAGATGGCCGGAGCCGAGGAGGTGATGGCGCTCGTGCCCCGTACCGAGGGCGTGAGCTACTCCGGCCTGGTGCTCAACCTGCGCGGACTGGAACGCGCCCTGGACAGCGGCGTGGACGAGGTCAACTGCGTCGTGGTGGCGAGCGACACCTTCTGCCGCCGCAACCAGGGGGTGGGTACGGAAGACGCCTTCACCGCCTGGGAAGCCATTGCCGCCCGCGCCCACGCGGCCGGCGTCGCCCCCTCGCTCACCATCGCCGCGTCCTTCGGCTGCCCGTTCGAGGGCGAGACGCCCGAGGACCATGTGGTGGAACTGGCCAGGCGCGGCGCACTGACCGGCGCGGTGGAGGTGGTCCTCGCCGACACCATCGGCGTCGCGGCCCCGGACGCCGTGACCCGGCTGCTGCACGGGGTGGCCGAGGCGGCCCCCGGCGTTGGACTGCGCTGTCACTTCCACAACACCCGGAACACCGGCTACGCCAACGCCGTGGCCGCGCTGCACGCGGGCGTGAGCTGGCTGGACGCGTCGCTCGGCGGCATCGGCGGCTGCCCGTTCGCCCCCGCCGCCACCGGCAACATCGCCACCGAGGACCTCGTGTACCTGATGGAACGGATGCGGGTGAGGACCGGCATCGACCTGGAGGCCGCCGCGGACATCGGCCGCGGTCTCGGCGACCGCCTCGGCGCTCCGGTACCCGCGCTGCTCGGCCGCGCCGGCGGCTTCCCGCCCGGCGCCGCCGCGGCGGCCGGGTGAGTCGTGACGCCCCCCGAAGCGCTGTGTCCGCCATCGATCCACCCACATCACACAGAAGTTGAGGCACCGTCATGGGAGCGCATCCGCACGGCTGGTGGGTCCTGCTGCATATCGTGCTGTTCGTCTTCTGGCTCGGCGGAGATCTCGGTGTCTATGTCTCCAGCCGCTATGTACTCGCGCGCGAGCTGAGCTTCGAGGCCCGCTCGACAGCCCTGCGCATCATGGGTGTGCTCGACATGGGACCGAAGATCTGCCTGGTCCTCTTCCTGCCCAGCGGGGTGACGCTGATGGCGCTCGACCCGCACGGCGCCACCCTGCTGAACGCGTGGACCGCCGCCGCTGCCTGGCTGGGCGCCGCCTGCTGGCTCTGGCTGACCGTGGTCGACCACCATCACCCCGGCCGGTTTCCGCTGGTGCGCCGGGCCGACTGGACGCTGCGCATCGGGCTGACGGCGGTCCTGCTCGGGGTGGGTGGGTACACGCTCTTCGCCGCCGAGCCGTTCGGTGTCACCACCAGCCCGCACTGGCTGGGTGCCAAGGTGATGCTCTACGCGACGGCGATCGCCTGCGGGCTCGGGATCCGGCTCACCCTGCGTCCCTTCGGCGCGGCCTTCGTCGCGCTGGCCCGGGACGGCTCCACACCCGGCACGGAGGACGTTCTGCGCCGCGCGGTCAACGGCTGTGTGCCGTACGTCGCGGGAATCTGGGGCTCCGTGCTCGTGGCGGCGGCGCTGGGCGTGTTCAAGCCGGGCGCGTCCCTGTGACCGCCCGGGGGAGAGTCCGGGGCGTGCTGGGCGTGTTCAAGCCGGGCGTGTCCCTGTGACCGCCCGGGGGAGAGTCCGGGGAAACGGAAGTCCGGCCGGCCCGTTCCGGGGCCGGCCGGGTGCTCAGCCGGTGCCGGGGCGGTGGCCGAACTCGGCGGAGATCCGTTCCGCGGCGGCCACCAGGAGCGGGACGCATTCGGCCATGCGGGGCTTGAACCGCGTCTGGGGCCCCGCCACGCTCAACGCGGCCACCACGTGTCCGTCATGTCCGAGCACCGGCGCCGCGGCCGAGACCGACCCGCCCTCGCGCTCGCCCGTCGATGTGGCGTAACCGCGGCGGCGGATGACGGTCAGCTCCTTGCGGAGCTTCGCCGGGTCGGTGACGGTCCGGTCGGTGAACGGCTCCAGCTCGTGCCGGCTCAGGTACTCCTCGATCTCGTGCTCCGGCATGAAGGCCAGCACCACCTTGGAGGAGCTTCCCGCGTGCAGCGGGTAGGGGATGCCGATGGCGACCTCGATGCGCAACTCCTGCTGCGGCACGACCTGGTCGACGTAGAGACGGGTGTCGCCGCGCCGGATGGAGAGCGTCGCCGTCTCGCCGCACTGTGCTGCCAGCCGCCTCAGCTCGGGCGCCGCCATGGTGCGGAGGTCGGTCCGGGCCAGGTAGGCGCGGCCCAGTGAGATGGCCGCCGGGCCGAGGGCGTAGCGGCGTGTCACCGGGTCCGCCAGGACCAGGTCGCGGTTGCGCAGGGCGGTGAGGATGCGGTGCACCACCGCCTTGGTGATGTGGAGCTCCTGCGCGATCTCGGTGACACCGAGGTCCGGCCGGCCGCTGCGGCCGAAGAGCAGAAGTACGTCCATGGCCCGCTCGACGGCGGCGATCGACCTGCTGCTGTTCTCCTCGCTCACGATTTTCCTTCTGCGGTGCCGGGCCGTTGGGAGGGCCGGTCGGGCGTCTCTCGCCGACCGCCGCCCAGCATAGGGCCGCGATTTCCCCAAGGGAAACACGAACGTCGAGCTGTCACCGTTCGGCATTGACACCGAATGAAGCCCGTCGTTACGCTCATCGTGACACCGTTCCGCTAGAGGAAACGACATGAAATTCGCTCGGTACGCCACACCTCAACGAACACACCGCCGGGAGGCGCCATGCGAGCCGCCGTCGACGAGTCCACTTTCCGGCAGACGCTGGCACGCTGGCCCAGTGGCGTCGCGATCGTCACGACCGAAGGGGCCCTCGGCCGTCACGGCATGACCGCCAGTTCCTTCTGCAGCCTCAGCCTCGACCCGCCGCTCGTCCTGGTGTGCATGGACCGCAGGATCCGCTCCCACCAACTCATAGAAGAACACGGCGTGTTCGCGGTCAGCGTGCTGGGCCGTGACCACATCGGCCTCGGCCGGCGCTTCGCCGGCATGGAGCCCGGCGTCAAGGACCGCTTCGAGGACGCCGCCTGGGAGACCCGGGTCACCGGAAGTCCCGTCCTCACCGACGCCGCCGCCTGGGTCGACTGCAAGGTGCGCCACGCCTATCCGGGCGGCGACCACACCATCTTCGTGGGCGAAGTGGTCGACGCCCGCGTGCCCCGGCTCGTCTCGCCGCTCCTCTTCCACTCCCGCGCCTGGGGACAGATCGCCGACCCGCTGCCGGACGCCGTCACGGTCGCCGACGTGGGGTCCGCCGTACAGCTCGCGCTGCGCGCCGCTCCCCGCCGGCCCACCGACCGCCTGCTCGACGCGCTCGCGCAGGCGGGGGTGCGCGTCAGGCTGCCGGCAGGCCGGGCTCCCGGCGCGAGGTCCGCCGAGGACCACGCCCTGCCGGTGTCGGTCCTGGTGCCCGGACCCGAGGAGGCCGCGGCGGCGGCGGCCTCGGGCGCCACCGCCGTCGAGTTCACCGTGGCCGACCGTCCCGGAGCGCCCGGCCTCCCCCTCTCGGGCGTGCCCGCCCTGCTGTCCGCGCTCGCCGGATCCGCCACCGTCGTCGGCCGCATCCCCGACGCGCTGAACCCCTCGCGCGCCGCTCGCGTGCTGGATCTCGTGGCAGCGCTGCGCGCGGCCGGCTGTGACGAGATCGCTCTGGAGGAGGCAGAGGACACCGGCGGCGAGGCCTCACCCGACCAGAGTTCGCCGCTGCATCTGAGGCTGCTGCTCCAGGACGCCGTCCAACTGGCCGGCGTCATCCCGCTGCGGCTGTGTCTGCGCGACGACCACGGCCTCGGGCTGGTGAACGCGCTCACCGCGATGAAGAGCGGCGTCCGCCACTTCGACACCGCGCTCGGGGGCTGCGACGGAACGCTGGACACCGAGCGGCTGCTGCTGCTCTGTTCCCGTATGGGCGTCGGGGTCCCGGTCGAATCGGAGCCCCTCGCCGCGTGCCGGACCGAACTGAACCGCCTCGTGCGGCGTGGCCGGCCCCGCCGCCCCGCCTGACCGCGGGCGCCTTCGCCGGTTGGCCCGTCCCGACGCCGGGCTCCGAGGCGTACCCGCACCACCGCGGCCCGCACACCGTCCCATCGCACCCCTTCTCCCGCTCACCCCTTCCCGCCGAGGAGCCGACGCATGACAGCACCACGTCTGACAGGCCAGCGTCTGATCGATGTCATGACCGCCGAGGAACAGGATCGTGCCCGACGGGTCGAGTCCGTGCTGCCCGCCCTGCGCGAGGCCGCCGCCGGGGCAGACGCCGCCGGTGAGTTTCCGCGCGGCCATGTCGCCCTGCTGAGGGAGGCCGGCCTGCTGGGTCTGGTCGTGCCCGAGGAGTACGGCGGGCTCGGCGGCGGCCTGCGCGACCTCGCGGCCGCGACCTTCGCCATGGGGACCGCGTGCCCGTCCACCGCCCTGGCCTTCTTCTTCCACAACACCAGCGCCTCGCGCGGCCTGCTGCCCCTGGAGGCGATCCGCGCGGGCCTCTTCGAGGACAGCGAGATCTCCGAGGTCACCGCCTTCGCCGAACGGGTGCTCAAGGCGATGGCCGGCGGACAGTGGATGGGCAACTTCGCCAGCGAGTCCGTCAAGAGCTCCGGGGCCAACATCTCCATCGCCACCACCGCCCGCCGCACCGAGGGCGGCTGGCGGCTCGACGGCGAGAAGTCCTTCGGCTGCGCCACCGGCGTCGCCGACGTCTACCTCGTCACCGCCCGGCTGGACGGCGTCGAGGGCACGGACGGCCTCGCCCTCTTCCTCGTCCGGCGCGAGGCGCCCGGTGTGTCGTCCCGCGAGCCGTGGAACGGCATCGGCATGCGCGGCAGCGCCAACCACGGCATCCGTCTGGACGGGGTGACCGTCCCGGACGACGACGCGCTCGTCGTCCCCGGTGCCTTCACCCGGATGCTCCAGGTCAGCCGCGGCAGTTTCGTCGGCAACCAGCTCGCCATCGCCGCGGTGTACACGGGTGCCGCCCAGGCCGTCTACGACCACACCCTGGACCGCCTCACCACCAAGACGTTCGCCGACACCGGGCGCCCCATCGCCGCCAGCCCCATGCACCAGGTGCTCATCGGCGACATGACCCAGCGCCTGGAGACCGCCTACCTCTGGCTGGGCCGCCAGCTCGAACTGGAGACCTCCGAACCCCCGTTGCGTCCCAAGCCGGAGGTCTTCCGGCAGTGGCGGCTCGGCAAGGGATCCGTCACCGAGGCGTGCTTCGACGTCGCGCTCGGCGCGCTCAAGGCGTGCGGAACGTCCGGCGCCACCCTCGACGGGATCATCGGCCGCACCCTGCGCGACCTCGCCATGGGGCTGGTGATGACGTTCCCCGCGGAGCGCGGACGACTTGAGGTCGCCAAGATGGCCTCCGAGGACCGGGCCACCGCGCTCTTCGCGACCGTGGAGAGCGGTCGATGACCACGCCCTTCCTTCCCGAGCCGGTCGCCGACCTCGTCGACGGGCGGCCGGGCAGCTGCCGCCCGCTCCCCGGCGGGCTGTTCCGGCAGAACCCGGTCACGGGCGAGGACATCGACCCCGTGCGCGCCAGCGCCGACGCCCGGGTGGAGAGCGCCCTGGCCGCAGCCGACCGCGTGCACCGGTCCGGTGCCTGGGCCGCGCTGCCGGACGACGCGCGGGCCGACGCCCTCGACGCCGCCGCCGGCGCGGTGGAGGCGCGGGCCGCCGCCATCACCCTGGCCGAGAGCTTCGGCAGCGGGGTGCCCCACACACAGACCGCCGTCCTCGGCGTCATCCTCGGCGGAGCCTTCCGGCTGGCCGCCGCCCGGCTGCGGGACTCCGTCCTCGTCACCACGGCCACCCGGCCCGACGGGCGTCCGGTCACGGTGCGGCGGGAGGCACTCGGCCCCGCCCTGTGCGTCGTCCCCTACAACGCGCCGGCCCCGATGGCCGCCCACAAGGCGGCCTCCGCCCTGGCGGCCGGCTGCCCGGTGCTGGTGAAGGCGCCCGAACTCAACCCCTACGGAACACAGTTGCTGGTGGAGGCCGCTTCCGCCGGACTCACCGCGGCGGGCGCGCCGCCCGCGCTGCTCCAGCTCCTGCACGGTGACGCCGCGACCGGCGCCAGGCTGGTGGCCGACGACCGGGTGCGCGCGGTCTCCTTCACCGGCGGCACCGCGGCCGGCCGCGAAGTCGGCGCCGTCTGCGGGCGGGCGCTGAAACCGGCACAGCTCGAACTGGGCGGAAACAACGCCCTGGTGGTCATGGAGGACGCCGACACCGCCACCGCGGCCCGGATCGCCGCCGAACTGCTCACCACCCTCAACGGTCAGTGGTGCCGCGCCCTGGGACGCCTGGTCGTGCCCGCCGCCCGCCAGGCGGAGCTGATCGAGGCCACCGGCGAGGTCCTGGCCGCCCTGCGGACCGGTGACCCGCTGGACGCCGCCACCGGATACGGGCCGCTCGCACACGCCCGGCACCGGGATTCCGCCCGCGCCTCCCTCGCCGCACTCACGCGCCTCGGCGCGAAGGAACACACCTTCACCCCGGTCCCCGGCCGGGGCAACTGGCTGGCCCCGGTGCTGCTCACCGGTGTGCGCGAGGAGCAGGCCAGGGAGGAGATCTTCGGACCGGTGGCGACCGTGCACGCCTACGACACCCCCGACGAGGCCGTCGCCCTGGCGAACTCCACCGGCCACGGCCTTGAGGCCTACGTGACGGGACGGGACGAGGAGGCCGCTCTCGCCGTGGCCGCCCGGATCCGGGCGGGTGAGGTCAAGGTCAACGGCTCCTCGGTGCTCAGCCTCCACATGGACACCCCGCGCCCCGCCTGGGGCCTGTCGGGCCTGGTCGACGAGGGCACCGACGAGACGCTGCTGCACTTCACCGGCAGCCGGGTCACCGGCGTCGAAGGCGCCTTCGCGCTGCACACGGCGCCCGCACCGGGCAGAGGCACCCGATGAGCGCCCCCGCCGGCCGCCCGGCCGCCAGCACCCGCTCCGGCCGCCCGGCCCCCGAC
>NZ_RDBK01000087.1 GCF_008042275.1 Streptomyces sp. OR43
GAGGAGCACCGCCTGGGTGACGGCCCCTGCCCCGTCGACGCCGGCCTCCAGCACGGCGGCACCCSCCTCTCCGACTCCGCCGCCTCGCCCGAGGTGGCGAGCCCGGCCCAGCGTGCCGCCGCCGACGCCCTGTGGTCGGCGGGTGCCGCCGTGCTGGAGGCCGGCGTCGACGGGGCAGGGGCCGTCACCCAGGCGGTGCTCCTCCGGGCCGCGCACACCGCCCGGCTCCGGCAGCTGCCGCGCGCCGCGGGCGCCGCGGTGTCCGTCGTCACGCTGCTGCGCGCGGCCCGCGCCGGGGACCCGTCCTACCGCACCGCCGATCTGGTCACGGCGCTGGCCGAACTCCTGAGCACCGCCCGCCGCGTGGGGACGGCGTCCGGGGCGGAGCTGGCCGCGGTCAAGGGCCGGGCGCGCCGCCCGTACAGCCCCGACGGCTCGCTGCGCCTGTACGGCCTGTTCACCGAACCCGTGGTCACCGACTCGGGCCACGGCGGCGCCCGTACGTGGGTCGCCGGATCCGACGGCCGCCTCTGCACGGTCGGTGACGTGGCCCCCGGCGGCGTCGGGCGCGCCCTGGGCGTGGCCGACCGGGCCGTGCGCCTGGGAGACAGCGCGCTCACCCACCGGGAGCTGGGCAGGGCCGGCCTGGCGGTCTCCGGGGCGACGGTCTCGCCGGACGGCAGGCTGGGCGCCGGCAAGGGCGTCAAGGCCGTCTCCGCCCCGGGCATGGCATGGACGGATCCTCCGCTTGCCGCCCTGTGGGAGCCGCCGCCGTCCGAACAGGCCGCTCGCGCCCTGCGGTCCGTCTCCCGCTACGCGGACCCGGAGGGCGCCGGCAGCGACCTGCTTTTCCTCGACGTCGAACTTCTCGGAGCCGTAAGGGAGTCGGGAGGAACCTGCCTGCTCGCCCGGTGCGAGCAAGGCACGGCCGTCCGGCTCACCGTCGCCGACGACGATCCCGCGCTGGCCCACCGGGACAACCTGACGCTGCTGGCGACCGCGCCGGGGACGCGGCTGCGGATCATCGGCCGTCTGGTCCCCGCCCCCCACCCCCGGCGCGGTCGCCAGCAGCGTCAGGTTGTCCCGGTGGGCCAGCGCGGGATCGTCGTCGGCGACGGTGAGCCGGACGGCCGTGCCTTGCTCGCACCGGGCGAGCAGGCAGGTTCCTCCCGACTCCCTTACG
>NZ_RDBK01000088.1 GCF_008042275.1 Streptomyces sp. OR43
ACGGGTCCTGACCGACAACGGCGCCTGCTACAAGTCCTACCTCTGGCGAGAGACCCTGACGGCGGCCGGGATCACCCACAAGCGAACCCGGCCCTACCGGCCACAGACCAACGGCAAGGTCGAACGCCTCAACCGCACCCTGCTCGACGAATGGGCCTACGCAAAGCCCTACCGATCAGAACACGAACGACGCGACGCCTTCCCCCACTGGCTCCACTCCTACAATCACCACCGCGGCCACACCGCGCTCGCCGGCAAACCACCCGCCAGCCGCGTCCCCAACCTCACAGGGCAATACAACTAGGCCGTGTATCGAGAATGGATCTCGGCTTACAGAGGCATCGGGTCTGATTGGGTTCGCGCTGCCGCGAACTCCCGGATCGCACGGGTTCATTGGACGTGCCGACCATCAGTCGTCGGATGATCGTCGGACGACATTTCAGCGTCGGGGTGGGCGGGGCTGGATGAGGCCGGTCTGGTAGGCGATGACGACGAGCTGGGCTCGGTCGCGGGCGTGGAGTTTGGCCATGGCGTGGTGGATGTGGGTGCGCACGGTCAGGGGGCTGAGGTGGAGTTGGCCGGCGATTTCGGTGTTGGTGAGCCCTTCGGCGGCCAGTGCCATGGCTTCGCGTTCGCGGGTGGTGAGGGCAGCCAGGCTCGTTCGGGCTACGGGGTGGGTGCCGGGCTGGGGGGTGGCGAGGAAGCGGGTGATGAGGTTGCGGGTTGCTTGGGGGGAGAGGAGTGCTTCGCCGGCGACGACGGTGCGGATGCCGTGGAGGAGTCCTTCGGCGCCGACGTCCTTGCCGAGGAAGCCGCCGGCTCCGGCGTGCAGGGCGCGGGCGACGTGTTCTTCGGTGTCGAAGGTGGTGAGGATGAGGATGTGGGTGCCTGCGAGGTCGGGGTCGGCGCTGATGGCGGTGGTCGCGTCGAGGCCGTCGGTGCCCGGCATGCGGATGTCCATGACGACGATGTCGGGGCGGTGTCTGCGGGCCTGCGCGATGGCCTCGTCGCCATCGGCGGCTTCGGCGACGACTTCCATGTCGGGCCGGGAGTCGATGAGGATGCGGAAGGTTTCCCGTAGCAGGGCCTGGTCGTCGGCGAGCAGGACGCGGATGGTCATGGGGTGCTGTCCTCGCGGGCACTTCTGGGCCGGCCCTGACGGCGAGGTGCAGACTGAGGTGGTCGGTGCTGAATTCGACTCGGTCTCAGGAGGCGTAGCCCGAGG
>NZ_RDBK01000089.1 GCF_008042275.1 Streptomyces sp. OR43
GGCTGCTCGTCCGCCGCCGAGGCCCAGCGGGCCATCAGCGAGGCCGGGGTGGCGCGGGCGAGGCCCAGCTCGTCCAGGAGCCGGGCGGACGGCGGGAGCGCCACGGCCGCGCGGAGGCGCTGGTGGTCCGCCTCGGCACGACCGACCGGGCCGACCTGCCCGCCGTGCCGGTGACGGTGGGGCTGCGGGAGGCCGGTTCCCTCGGGCTCGCCGGGCCGCGGGAACGGCTGGCGGGGCTCGCCCGCTCCACCGTGGCCCAACTGGCCGCGCTGCACTCCCCCGCCGATCTGGAGATCGTGCTGATCAGCACGGACCGGGCGCGCGGCGCGGACGAGCGGCGGCGCGAGTGGGCCTGGCTCGGCTGGCTCCCGCATCTGCGGCCGATGCACGGCCAGGACTGCCGGCTGCTGCTGGCGTACGACCGCGAGCAGGCGGTCGCCCGGACGACGGAGCTGGTGCGCCGGCTGGACGAGGGCCCGCTCGGCCCCGGCTGGGCGAGCCTCGATCCCGGCACGGTCGCCGAGGCCGCCCGTCACTACGAGGGTCCGTTCACCGTGGTGGTCGTCGACGGCGACCCCGGTTCCGCGGTGCTGCGCGAGAACACCGCCCGGCTGGCCGCCGCGGGTGCGGCGGCGGGCATCCATCTGGTCTGTCTGGCGGAGACCCCGGCCGCCACCCCCACGTCACCGGTCGCCGCGACCTACGAGGCGGCCTGTCATGCCTCGATCGCCTTCCGCGAGTGCGGGGCCGTGGCCATGCTCAGCGGTGACGTGGCCACCGCTCTGCGGCTGCTGCGCACTTCGGGCGGGCAGGCCGCCGGCCACGGCACGGTCGCCACGGTGGACGCGGTCTCGGCGCACTGGGCGGAGCGGTTCGCACGGGCACTGGCCCCGCTGCGGGCCGAGGGTTCGACCGCGTTGCCGGGCCACCGCGCGGCCGTGGCGCTCCCGCCGTCCGCCCGGCTCCTGGACGAGCTGGGCCTCGCCCGCGCCACCCCGGCCTCGCTGATGGCCCGCTGGGCCTCGGCGGCGGACGAGCAGCCGGGGGCGACGGTCCGCGGCGCGGGCAGCTGGACGGGCGCCGCGGGAGCCGTGTCCGACGACGGCCGCGGCTCGGCCCGCACCGCGCACCCGGTCCGTGCTGATCAGCACGATCTCCAGATCGGCGGGGGAGTGCAGCGCGGCCAGTTGGGCCACGGTGGAGCGGGCGAGCCCCGCCAGCCGTTCCCGCGGCCCGGCG
>NZ_RDBK01000009.1 GCF_008042275.1 Streptomyces sp. OR43
CGGATCGCCTACCTCTCGCAGCGCCTCGACCTGCTGGACCTCGACCGCACGGTGGCCGAGAACTTCGCCGCGTTCGCCCCGCACCGGGCGGAGGCGGAGCGGATGAACCTGCTCGCGCGCTTCCTGTTCCGCGGTGACCGGGCCCATCTGCCCGTCGGCCAGCCTCAGCCACCGGTCCACCCCGATCCGTTCGAGGAACCGTTCGTCGTGGCTGACGACGACGAACGCCCCCCGGTAGGAGCCCAGGGCGCTCTCCAGCTGCTCGGCGCTGACCAGGTCGAGGTTGTTGGTCGGCTCGTCCAGGAGCAGCAGCTGCGGGGCCGGCTCCGCACACAGGATGCACGCCAGGGTGGCCCGCAGCCGCTCGCCGCCGGACAGCACGCCGACGGGCAGATGGGCCCGGTCACCGCGGAACAGGAAGCGCGCGAGCAGGTTCATCCGCTCCGCCTCCGCCCGGTGCGGGGCGAACGCGGCGAAGTTCTCGGCCACCGTGCGGTCGAGGTCCAGCAGGTCGAGGCGCTGCGAGAGGTAGGCGATCCGCCCGTCGGCCCGCCTGATCTCCCCGCCGTCCAGCGGCAGATCGCCGTTGACCAGGCGCAACAGGGTACTCTTGCCGGCCCCGTTGGGCCCGGTCAGGGCGATGCGTTCGGGACCCCGGATCGTCAGGTCGACGCCGCGGCCGGGGAACTGCTCCCGGTCCCCGTAACGGACCTGGAGCCGCTCGCCGAGCAGCACCGTGCGTCCGGCCGGAACGTCCGTGTCCGGGAGGTCGAGCGTGATGCGCTGCTCGTCGCGCACCGCCCGGCCCGCCTCGTCCAGCCGCGCCTTGGCGTCGCCGACCCGGGCGGCATGCGTCTGACCGGCCCGGCCCGCGGACTCCTGGGCGCCGCGCTTCATGTTCCCTGCGAAGATGCGCGGCAGACCGGCGCTCTTGAGGTTGCGGGCCGCGTTGCTCGCGCGGCGCTCGGCCCGCTCACGGGCCTGCTGCAGCTCCCGCTTCTCCCGCTTCAGTTCCTGCTCGGCGTTGCGGACGTTCTTCTCGGCCACCTCCTGCTCGGCCCGCACGGCTTCCTCGTAGTCGGTGAAGTTGCCGCCGTACAGGCGTAGTTCACTCGTTCCGAGTTCGGCGATGCGGTCCATGCGGTCGAGGAGCGCGCGGTCGTGGCTGACGAGGAGCAGGGTGCCGTTCCAGGCATCCAGCGTCTCGTGGAGCCTGCGGCGTGCGTCGCTGTCCAGGTTGTTGGTCGGCTCGTCGAGCAGGAGCACATCGGGCTTCTTCAGCAACTGGGCGGCCAGACCGAGTGAGACGACCTGACCGCCGCTGAGCGTGCCGATGCCGCGGTCGAGCGACACGTCCTCCAGCCCGAGCCGGTCCAGCTGGGCACGGGTGCGCTCCTCGATGTCCCAGTCGTCGCCGATGACCGCGAAGTGCTCCTCGCCCACGTCGCCGGACTCGACGGCGTCCAGCGCGCGGATCACCGCGTCGACGCCCAGGACCTCGGCCACCGACAGGCCGCCGGTCAGGGGCAGGCTCTGCGGGAGGTAGCCGAGCGTGCCGCCCACGGTCACGGATCCGCCGGTGGGCCGGAGTTCCCCGGCGATCAGTTTGAGCAGGGTGCTCTTGCCGGACCCGTTGGGCGCGACCAGGCCGGTGCGGCCGGTGCCCACGGTGAACGACAGGCCGTCGAGGACGGGCGTGTCGTCGGGCCAGGAGAAGGAAAGGTTCGAGCAGATGACGGATGCGTCGGACATGCGGAAGACCTCGCGTGTGAATCCGGGGTCGGCACGGAGTGCCGCCCCCGGAGGAGTGGCCGAAAGGGGAACAACGACATGGCCACTGCGGTGGCGCTCCTGGGCGCCCGCGGTGGCCGATCGGCTCCGGGTATCACCCGGAGATGTCGTCGTCGCCTGCCATGTCTGGTCTCCTCGTTACACGCTGAACGGCCTGACGATCTTAGCAAACGAGTCGCTCGGCCGGGATGCGTCACATCGCCGGCACCCGGACGTACCGTTCGGTGATGTGCAGGTCGGCCTCGATGCGTTCGGCCGCCGCTCGCAGCCGTGGCAGCACCTCCGTGACGCATTCCTCCAGGGTGCGGCTGCTGCTGTGCATGGCCACGTTGACCGCCGCCACGACCGTGCCCCGGCGGTCGTGGACGGGGACGGCGACCGACCGCAGTCCCACCTCCAGCTCCTCGTCGACCAGCGCGTAGCCGTCCGCCAGGACACGGTCCAGCGCCGCCCGGAGCTCGTCGGGCCCCGTGACGGTGTACGGGGTCAGGGCGTGCGGCGGCGTCCTGGCGAGGCGGTTCTCGCGCTCCGGGGCCGGCTGCGCGGCGAGCAGCACACGGCCCATCGACGTCGCGTGCGCGGGGAAGCGCGTACCGACCGTGATGTTGACGTTCATGATGCGACGGGTCGCCACGCGCCCGGTGTACTGGATGTCGTCGCCGACGAGGACCGCGAGCGAGGCCGAGTCCCGGACCTGTCCGGTCAGCGCGGTCAGGTGGGGCTGGGCGATCTGCGGCAGCGTCGCGACGGACAGCGGCGGGTAGCCGAGGGCCAGCACGCGCGGGGTGAGGTGGTGCGCCCGGTCCCGCACGGTGACGTAGCCGAGGTGCTCCAGGGTGATCAGGGCCCGCCGGGCGGTGGCCCTGGCCAGCCCGGTGGCCCGGGCCGCCTCGGTCAGCGTCAGTGCGGCACGGCCCTCGCCGAAAGCGGCCAGTACGGTCAGGCCGCGTGCGAGCGACTCGTTGAACTCGCGGCCCAGTTCCTGCTTGGAGGCGCCGGTCCAGGAGGCCAGCGCCACGGGGGAGTTGGGGACGGCGGCGGGCGGCGCCTGCCGGAGGTCCTGTTCCATGGCTGCCGCGGCCGTCCGCAGCCGGGACAGCAGGGTGTCACGCAGGGCGGTCGCGGTGTGCCGGCTGGTGTGGCTCACGACGCTGACGAGGCAGGCCACCCGGCCGTCGGGGGAGTGGACCGGCACGGCGAGGGCGACGAGGCCGGGCTCGATCAACTGGTCGTCGAGAGCCCAGCCGTCGCGACGCGCGTGCTCCGCCCGTTCCGCGAACTCCTTCTCGTCCCGGGGCGCATGCGGGGGAACGGCGGCGAAGGCCAGTCCCTCCGGATCTGTGGCCCGCCGCTCCCGCCACCGCTGCCACTCCCGGGCGTCCCAGCCGGCGGCCAACAGCGGTCCCGGGGCGGTGCGTTCGGCGGGCAGCAGGTCCCCGATCCGGAAGCTGAGCGACATCGCGCGACGCCGGGTGGCCTGATGGACGAAGCGGATGCCGTCGCCGTCGCCGACCGCGAGGGACACCGACTCGTCCAGCTCGTCGGCCAGCGCGTCGGCGCGCCCGCCGAGCAGTGAGGGGAGACGGAGGGCGGAGAGATAGGCGTTGCCCAGCTCCATCAGGCGCGGGGCGAGCGTGACGTCGCGCCCGTCCACCCGTACGTACTCCATGCGGGCCAGGGTCGCGGTGATCCGGTCGACCGTGGACCGGGCGAGCCCGGTGGCCCGCTCGATCGCGCTGGGACTCATCGTCCCGCCCTCGTCGGTGAGCCGGCGCAGGACCGCGATGCCGCGCATGAGCGGGGCGACGGCTTCGGGCGGTGCCGGCGTCTCGGTCTGCTGGAGCGTGTGGGGCGGTGGCATCGGCTCTCCGTCGGGCGTGGTGGGGACACAGTAGTGAACACCGGCAGGTGGGGGCGCGTGCGCCCGCCTCGGTGGGACGCCGGCCGTTGACAGGGCGAGGGGTGGGCGGCAGACTCCGTGCCAAGAATAGTGAAAGAAACTTCACTATGCGAACATGCGCGATCAGGCGCGAACAAGTGAGGAACGGTCCCATGGACAAGGTGGTCGCCTCCGCCGCGCAAGCCGTGGCCGACGTCCCGGACGGGGCCTCGATCGCGGTCGGCGGCTTCGGGCTCAGCGGCGTCCCCGACGCGCTGATAGCGGCCCTCCACGAGCGGGGCACCGGAGACCTGCGCGTCGTGTCCAACAACTGCGGCGCGCAGGWCTCCGGGCTCGCGGTCCTGCTGGCCGCCGGCCGGATCAGCCGGGTCACCGGCTCGTACATCGGCGGCAACAAGGAGTTCGGCCGCCAGTACCTGGGGGGCGAACTGGAACTCGAACTCATCCCCCAGGGCACCCTCGCCGAGCGGCTGCGCGCCGGCGGGGCGGGCATCCCGGCCTTCTACACCCCGGCCGGCGTGGGCACCCTCGTCGCCGACGGCGGAATGCCCTGGCGCTACGACGGGAACGGCGGCGTCGCGATCACCTCCCCGGCCAAGGAGGTACGCGACTTCGACGGCACCCCCTACGTGATGGAGCGCGGCATCCGCACGGACTTCGCGCTCGTCAGGGCGGCCAGGGGGGACCGGCACGGGAACCTCGTCTTCAACAAGGCGTCCCGCAACTTCAACCCGCTCGCCGCCATGGCGGGCCGCATCACGATCGCCGAGGTCGAGGAACTGGTCGAGCCCGGCGAGATCGACCCCGACCACGTGCACCTGCCCGGCATCTTCGTCCGGCGCGTCGTCGCGCTGACCCCGGAGCAGGCCGCGGACAAGAAGATCGAGCAGCGCACCGTGACCCCACGGACCCACCCCGACGAGGACGGCCACCGATGAGCTGGAACCGCCAGGAGATGGCCGCCCGCGCGGCCGCCGAGCTCCGCGACGGCGAGTACGTCAACCTGGGCATCGGCCTTCCGACGCTGATCCCCAACCACCTGCCCGCCGGTGTGCACGTCGTCCTCGAGTCCGAGAACGGCATTCTGGGCACCGGCCCCTTCCCGTACGACGAGGACGTCGATCCCGATCTGATCAACGCGGGCAAGGAAACGGTGACCGTCCTGCCGGGGGCCTCGTTCTTCGACTCGGCGCTCTCCTTCGGCATGATCCGCGGCGGGCACATCGACACGGCCGTGCTCGGCGCCATGCAGGTGTCCGCCCGCGGCGACCTCGCCAACTGGGCCGTACCCGGCAAGCTCGTGACCGGGATCGGCGGCGCCATGGACCTCGTGCACGGTGCCCGCCGCGTCATCGTGACGATGACCCACACCGCCAAGGACGGCAGCCCGAAGATCGTCGACGAGTGCACCCTCCCGCTCACCGGCCGGGCGTGCGTCCACCGGATCATCACGGACCTCGCCGTGCTCGACGTGACCCCCGACGGGCTGGCCCTGGTGGAGACCGCACCCGGCGTCGACATCGCCGAGGTGCTCGCCCGCACCGCCGCCCCGGTCCTCGTCGCCGAAGAGAGCACGCCGTGAGTCCCGGCCCGCGCGCACGGTCCACGGCCGTCCGGCCGGCAGCCGCCTCCGTACCGGAAAGGAAGCACCCCCGCCCATGAGCACCCCCACCGCCACCGTTCCCGTGGCCGCCACCGCTGTTCCCGCCGCCTCCGTGGCCGCCGTCGGATCCCCGCCCTCCACGTCAGCGCGCCCCTGGTGGACCTGACCCTGGACAGCCGGGGCAAGCTCGGCGTGCCCGACCCGGCGGAGCGCAATCTGGCCGGCTGGTACCGGGACGGGGTGACCCCCGGCTCCCCCGGCACCGCGATCGTGGTCGCCCACGTCGACACCCCGACCGGCCCGGCCGCCTTCGCCGGACTCGACACGCTGCGCCCGGGCGCGACGGTCGACGTGCGCCGGGCGGACGGGACGGTCGCGGGCTTCCGCGTCTACGCGATCGAGGAGTTCGAGAAGAGCGACTTCCCCAGCGCCCGTGTCTACGGCCCGGCGAAGGACGCCCAACTCCGCCTGCTCACCTGCGGGGGCAGCTATGACCCGGCTGCGGGCGGCTACCAGTCGAACGTGGTCGCCTTCGCCCGCCTGGTGGCGATTCACCCACCGGAAACAACCCTTCCGGGCAACAATGACGCGCATGACTCTTGAGTGGAAAGTCGTTGTCGACGCCGCGGACCCGCATGCCCAGGCCGGCTTCTGGTCCGCGGCCCTCGGCTACGAGATCGAGGACAACAGCCCCCTGGTCGAACGCCTCCTGGGCCTCGGAGCCGTACCGGAGGCCATCACGACGACCGCACACGGACGACGGGCCTGGCTCGACCTGGCGGCGGTACGGCACCCGGACGACCCCTTCGAGCCGGAGAGCGGGACGGGGCTCGGGCGGCGGCTGCTGTTCCAGCGCGTACCGGAGCCCAAGACGGTGAAGAACCGCCTCCACCTCGACCTGCACGCCGGACCCGAGCGCCGGGACGCGGAAGTGGCCCGGCTGGAGAACCTCGGCGCGAAGGTGCTCCGCAACGTGGCGGAGCAGGGCGGAACGTGGACGGTGCTCAGCGATCCGGAGGGCAACGAGTTCTGCGTGCAGTGACCTATTCGCGGACCCGGTACGCATCCGCCGATGCCCGCGCATCACCGCTGTCTGCGCTGTCCGCGCCGTCCGCGCCGTCCGCGCCGTCCGCGCCGAGCCTCGCGAGGAGCCGCAGTCCGTCTTCGGCGGGGCTGCCGGGGGCCGCCGACAGCACCAGCAGCTCCATGCCGGAGTCGTCCGGCAGCGCGAAGTTCTCCTGGTGCAGTTCCAGCAGCCCGACCAGGGGGTGCCGGTACGCCTTGCGGCCGTGGGTCCGGGCGCGCACGTCCGCGCGGGCCCAGAGACGGCGGAAGCGCTCGCTGCCCATCGCCAGCTCGCCGATGAGCGAGGCCAGGCGGGGATCCTCGGGATATCGGCCGGCGGCCAGCCGCAGGTGCCCGACGGCGTCGAGCGTGCAGGTCTCCCAGTCCGCGTAGAGGCCGCGCTCGGTCTCCTCCAGGAAGAGATGCCGGGCGGTGTTCAGCCCCGGCACGGGCCGCCCGTACAGCAACCCCGCGAGCCGGTTCCCGGCGAGCACGTCCAGGCGGTGGTCCATGATCAGCGCGGGTGCGTCGACGACCAGATCCAGCACGCGCAGCACCTCCGGCCGCACCCGCCCGCCCGGCGCCTTCGCGCGTCGCCGCCGCTGCCGGGCGAGGCGGTGGAGGTGCTCACGTTCGGTCTCGTCGAGGCCGAGTACCCGGGCGAGCGCGTCGAGGACCTGCTCGGAGGGCTGCGTGGCCCGGCCCTGCTCCAGGCGTACGTAGTAGTCGACGCTGACCCCGGACAGGTGGGCGACCTCTTCCCGGCGCAGCCCCTCGACCCGGCGGCGGCTGTCGGCCGGGATGCCGACGTCCGCCGGGTCGACCCGGGAGCGCCGGGTCCGCAGGAAGCCCGCGAGATCGAGATCGTCCATGCCTCCAGTATCGCCGCGGTACGGCCCGTGAGGGTGGCCCTGCCAGTCCCAGGAAGTCCGGTCCGACGGAAGAGGCGCCCCTGAACGAAGGACGTCCGGGCGTCTTCAATCGAAGGACACCCATCCGAAGGAGTTCCCATGAAGACGCTGATCGTCCACGCCCACCCGGAGCCGAAGTCGCTCAACAGCTCGCTCAAGGACCTCGCGGTGTCCACCTTGGAGGCCGCCGGCCACGAGGTGCGGGTGAGTGATCTGTACGCGATGAACTGGAAGCCGGTCGTGGACGCCTCGGACTACGGCCCCGACGCCTCCAGCCCACTGAGCGTCGCCCGGGACTCGGGCCGGGCCTTCGACGCCGGCACGCTGACCCCGGATGTCCGCGCGGAGCAGGAGAAGCTGCTGTGGGCCGACACGGTCATCTTCCAGTTCCCGCTGTGGTGGTACTCGATGCCCGCGATCCTCAAGGGCTGGGTGGACCGGGTGTTCACCTACCACTTCGCGTACGGCGTCGGCGAGCACAACGACACCAAGTACGGCGAACGCTACGGCGAAGGCACCCTCGCCGGCCGCAGGGCCCTGCTGTCGGTGACGGTCGGCGGCCAGGAGTCGCACTACACCGCACGCGGAATCAACGGCCCCATCGACGACCTGCTGTTCCCGATCCAGCACGGCATCCTCTACTACCCGGGCATCGAGGTGCTGCCGCCGTTCGTGCTGTACGGCACCGACCGGATGACCGGCGACGACTTCCCGGACGCCGCCAAGGCCTGGGAACAGCGCCTGCTCACCCTGGAGTCGACCGAACCGATCGCGTTCCGCCGGCAGAACTTCGGCGACTACGAGATCCCGTCCCTGCACCTGAAGTCCGGCCTGGAGCCGGAGGGCCGGACGGGCTTCGGCCTCCACGTACGCGGCTGACCGCCGACCCGTCCCTCACCGTCCCGCCCCGTGCGCCGCGGCTCGATGGCGTCTGCGCAGCACCCGGCAGTCGGTCTCCCTGCTCCCGTCCCCCTCCCGCCTGGCGGCGGCTTCGGCGAGATCGAACTCGCGGCACGCGCGGCACGCGGCGGGCGGGGCGGGCGGGGCGTCCTCCTGACCGCTCACGCCACTTCACCCCGGCTCCTGGCGTTCTCCCGCGCGGTCCTGGCGGCGAGGGACTCGGCGGGCGTGGCCGGCCGGACGTGCTCGGGAAGCACCTCCCACTCGGGACCGCCCTTGGCCGGGCGGAGCATCCAGTACGGGCCGGCCGCCCCGCGGAACTCCCCCACGCGCTCGCGGTCACGGTCGCCACGGCTGGTGTCCACGACGAGGGTGCCGCGGGGCGGGGGCCGGTTCTCTTCGGACACGTTTGTGCCTCTCCGTAGTCGTTCCACTACCAAGCGGTTCGAGCGTGGCCTAGAGTCGAAGTGTCTTCAACTTGCGCCATCCGTACGGAGAGTTGGGCGGGACACTGATGAACCGCAAAGAGCTGAGCCCCGAAAGCTCCCCCGTCGCCGCCTTCGGGGAGCGTCTTCGCACGTTGAGGGACGAGCGTGGCTGGACGCAGGATGAACTGGGTGAGCGCACGGGGTACTCCGGGACTCACATCTCGGCTGTCGAAACCGGTCGCCGGTCCCCAACTCCCCGCTTCTCGAATAGCGTCGACAAAGCGTTCGGAACCGGCGATCGGTTCGAGCGGCAGGGCCGGGCCGCACGCCACACGGCCCTGCTGGAAGGCTTCCCGGAGTACGTGGGCCAGGAGGCCCGAGCTGCGGAGATCCGGCTCTACGAGGTGGGCGTCATGCCCGGCCTGCTCCAGACCCCGGAGTACGCGACAGCCCTCGCCGAGAGCGCCGTGAAGCGCGGGGCGATCACGCCTGACCAGGCGCAGGAGCGGATCGACCTCGTCGCGCAGCGGCAGGCGTCACTGACCCGCACGCCCACACCCTTGGTGCTGGTCGTGCTCGACGAGAGCTGTATCCGCCGCCCGATCGGCGATCCAGCGGCTATGGACGCGCAGTTGACGCGCCTGCTCGAGTTCGCCGAACTGCCGACCACCGTCCTGCAGATCGCCCCGTTCACGATGGGCGTCCGCCGCCCGTTCAACCTGCCCGTCTACGTACTGACGCTGCCGGACCGCTCGCTCATGTCCTACGCCGAGTCGGCCCAACAGGGCCATCTGGAACGCGAAAGCACTTTCGTACTGCCGCTGTTGACGGCCTACCATCAGCTACAGGCCGAGGCGCTCTCCCAGTCGGCGTCGATGGCCATGATCGAGCAGGCACGAAAGGGCACCCCGTGACGACCGAATCCCCCCGCTGGTACACCTCCTCCTACAGCGATAACGGCGGTGCCTGCATCGAGGTCGCCACCAACCTCGTCGCCCCGCGCGGCATCGTCCCCGTACGCGACTCCAAGAACCCGACCGGCCCGGTCCTGACGCTCCCCGTCGACGCCTTCACCTCCTTCGTGGCGGGCATCCAGCGGGGCGACCTCGGCAACGCCTGATTGCGTCAGCGAGCCGCGCACGCACGGAAGGCGAGCCGCCCCAGCTCCGTCTCCGGCCGATCGGACCCGCGGAACTCCTCGCCTCCCACCGAGACTCCGCCGTCGTCCTGTCGGCCGATATGGCGCGCGATCATGCCGTCCCCGCCCGACTGGAGGACCTGGAGCTCGGAGCGGCCGTCGTGGTCGGAGTCCGTGACCCACACCCCGGACACGAACGCCGGGCTGCCCGTCCGGATGGTGCCGGTCCGGTCACTGCTCAGATCGCGGGCGAGAGGCCCGTAGCGCACCTCGTGCACCAGCATGCTGTCGCGCGGGCTGTCGCCCTCGTCGTCCTGACTGTAGAAGAGAGCCAGGTCGAGGTACCCGTCGCCGTCGAAGTCGCCGAAGGCTCCGCGCGTCGCCATGTCCTCCTTGAGCGCACCTCGCAGCTTCGGCCAGAACCCACGGGCATCGCCCACCCCGACGGTGGTGCGGTCTCCGTCTTTCCGAAAGACCACCGAACCGGACGCGTTGCGGTTCTGGTCGCGGATCTCGTCCAGGTGCCCGTCCGCATCCACGTCGGCGCGCAGGGTGGTGCTGTCCGCTGCGCATATGGGCAGGGGCGCATGGCCGCCCGGCTGGGGCCCGGCGCCCAGAAGAGGCCACAAGCCGCCGGCCAGCACGGCGAGACCGGCTCCGGCACCCGTGGCGAACCGACGCCGACGCGAGCGCCGCCGTCGCCGCTGCCGCTCCCGCAGCGACAGGATCTCTTCCCTGAGCGTGACTCTCCCCGGACCATCAAACGGAGGCATGTCCGCACTCTAGGTCCGGCCCGGAATTCCCGGCCTGCGCCCCAGCCCTCTGGACCCAGCCGGTACGTTTCCTCCCGGTACGCCCCCACGTCCTACGGACCGCCTCCCGACACCCGACCATCGCCGCAGGTCAGGGCCGTACAGCGGAATTCGAGGAACTTTACGCTTGCCTCATGCCTCTCCCGCCCGCATATGCCCTCGTCGCCACGGACCTGGACGGCACGCTGCTGCGCCGCGACGACACCGTGAGCCCCCGCACCCGCGCCGCGCTCGCCCGCGCCGCAGCCGCCGGGGCCCGGCACCTCGTGGTGACCGGTCGGCCGGTGCCGGGGGTAAGGGAGTTGCTCTCGGCTCTGGACTACCAGGGGCTCGCGGTCTGCGGCCAGGGAACCCAGCTGTACGACACCGCAACGGGCCGCATCGTCCACGCGGCCACTCTGGACCGCGAGTTGGCCGAGGCCGCGCTCGGCAAGATCGAGGCGCAGGTGGGCCAGGTCTTCGCGGCGGTGGACCAGGACGGGACCGACGGCCGGACCCTGATCGAGCCCGGCTACCTGATGCCGCACCCCGCGCTGCCGGCCCATCGGGTGCTTCACCGGGACGAGTTGTGGGCCGCCCCGGTCATCAAGGTGCTGATCCGCCACCCGGACCTGGACGACGACACCCTGGCCGCCGCCGCCTACGCGGCCGTGGGCGACCTCGCCACGGTGACGCACTCGGGCCCGAAGACGGTCGAACTCCAGCCGTACGGTGTCGACAAGGGCGCCGGCATCGCGGCGGCCGCCGAGCACCTGGGCCTGGACCCGGCGACCGCGATCGCCTTCGGGGACATGCCCAACGACCTCCCCATGTTCCGCAGTTGCGGCTACGGCGTGGCGATGGCGAACGCCCACCCACTCCTGCGGGCGGCGGCAGACGAAGTGACGCTGTCCCATGAGGAGGACGGGGTCGCGGTGGTCCTGGAGCGCGTCTTCAGCACACACGCGCGCTCGCCCACCCCGGCGAACCCCCGGAGTTGACATCGATGGAGGCGCGCTGGACGTGACTGCAGCAGCGCTTTCCTCATGGGCGAGCACCCCCATCGATCTCGACTCCGAACGCGACATGGTGCTCGGCGCGGGGCTGCCGGCTTGCTGCACGAGCCGGTCACAGCGGAAAGCCGTTCCTCCAAGGAGCATCCAGGTCTTCCGGGTCTACTCCGAGGCTCCGCACCACGTCGTCTACGTCCGCCAAACTCGCTACGGTGGCCAGCCGCACCCGCTCAATGTCCTCTTCCCCGAAGCATGCGTCGCGGCTCACAAGGTGGCGCGGAATTTGGACTTTCGAGATCCTGAAAGTCCCGCCAGGCAACGGATACACCCACACCCAGGCACATGAACCCGGGCCGCGGGCGTCACAGCGGGCCGACACGAGGGCTTTTGACATCACCAGGCGGTTTTGCGCCTCGATACGCACACGTTCCCCTTTTCAACCAGAGCCCGATCGGGACGGCAACCGGGTTCTTAGAGATCGAAGCATCACGTGGATTCTTTGCGGCTAAACACCCCCAATTGCCCGTTGATAACTCTCCAGCATTCGGACAGCTCACCCTCGTCATCGCCCACAAAGAAGTTGCCCTCGATCCCGGCGACAAACCGCGCAACATCCTCGATCTGATGGCGAACAAGGTCAACCCCAGCAGCCTTTACTGAAGCACCGAAGAAGGCGTGCGCAACCCAATTGATTTCCCTCTACTGATACAGCCATCCCGAAGAATAGAGACGAACGAGCCTCCGGGAGAGCCCGAATTCCTCCCCTCTAACGACATACCCATCCACGATTTGGCGAATTTTTCCCAGCTCGCCGAAATCGCAGTCTAGATGCCCCCTCACGTCATAGAAGCGAGACTCCCCTCTAAACCCCCAACTCGCGAACCCGCGACGCAGATCGACACCATTCCCCTCATTTGGGCGTCCCACTCATCACCTTCAACGCTTCACGCGCCGCTGTAACCACATCGAGCCATGCTTGCGAACGAATAATCTCTTCATCACTTGACGCGGAAGAAGAAATAGAAGAATCAAGCGCAGAGTTCAGCGAGTTCATCAATGCCACCTCTTCATCCCCGACGAGTACGTACCCCACCCTTCCATCTGGCTCAGCCAGCACACCCGAATCGTCGAAGAAGTCCAACGCATCGTCAAGGTTGGAGGAATTTGATTCCACGCT
This sequence comes from Streptomyces sp. OR43, assembly GCF_008042275.1. GTDB lineage: Bacteria > Actinomycetota > Actinomycetes > Streptomycetales > Streptomycetaceae > Streptomyces. Next base: position 12,718 of record NZ_RDBK01000009.1, read on the forward strand.
CAGCCAATTATCTTCTTGCCAGTTTTGGTCACTCAACTTGACCAGCCATTCAATCAACTGAGTTCGAACCCAGGGAGTCTGAAGATCTCGATCCTTAGGGGGCATTCCAAATCCTCCACGACTGCCACTCACTTAGCGGGACATGGGCCTCTATCGGATAATCCTGTATTTTTGCATTCTGAGGAAGGAGGCTACCTCCTCGGCCAACAATTCGCCCCTTTGAATTAATTATCACGTGATCGACTTGCTGAGTCTCCCATCGCGACTCGGGATCCCCTCTGTCGATGCGCACACTGTCCTGCCCCTTCCGTGCCCGCCATACGAACCCCTCTTTACGTGCATTCTTCTTGAATTTACTCGTCATATGAGGCCCGGACCAACCGTCAGGAACCTTGCCGCTCCCGTATGGGAACCAACCGGGACCGTTGCAGCGCGGCGCAAGCCCCAGCGGGTCGGTCCACGTGTGCGGGTTGTGGACATAGGCGACGGGGTTGGGCGCCGGCTCCAGGCCCAGCGGGTCCGGCGTGAGGTAGCGGGCGGATTCGGGGTCGTAGTGGCGGTGGAGGTTGTAGTGGTGGCCCGTTTCCAGGTCGTGGTACTGGCCGGGGAAGCGGAGCGGGATGTACGCGGTGGCGTCGTGGTTCCAGGTGGTGGTGCCCCAGAGCGTGGCACGGGCGTGCCACGCGATGTGGCCGGATTCGTCGACGAGGTGGGTCGGGGCGCCGATGAGGTCGGTGACGATCGCGTGGAAGCGGGTGTCGATCTCGGACTGGGGGGCGTCGGCTGCCGGGGTGTAGCGGGTGGTCTGGGTGAGGGGCGCGAGGCCGGTGGGGTCGTGGTCCCAGGTGAGGGTTTCGCGGCCGGGCCAGTCGGTGGATGTGGTGGTCTGCTCGATGAGAGTGGAGTCGTGCCACGTGAAGACCGTTTCCTCGGCGACCGTTGCGTCGGAGGCGAGACGTTGCTTTGTGGTGCGGCGGCCCAGCGGGTCGTAGGTGTAGCGCCAGGTGGTGCCGTCCGGAGTGATGACGTGGGTGAGGCGGTCCTCGGCATCCCAGGTGTAGCGCCAGGTTTCGGGCTTTCGGGAGAGGCGCGTCTTCCGGCGAACGGTCGTGCGGCCGGCGGCGTCGTACTCGTAGCGGAAGCTGCCGGCGGTCCGAATGCGCGTGCCGGTGTAGGAGCGGGGACCGGTGGCCTCGGAGGAGTGGGGGAACGTGTCGGGCCAGGCGGCTTCCGTCTGGTTGCCCGCCAGATCGTAGGCGTACGACTCCTGCCAGGTGGCGGCGTTGACGTGCGTGACGCGGCCGGTGGCGTCAAGGGTGTAGCGGGTGTCATCGGTGGCGGCGAGGTGGCCGTCGGGGCGCCATGTGTGGGTGTGTCGCACGAGAGGAGCCGTGGTTGCGTACGACTGGGTGGTGATGCGACCGGCCGGGTCCCAGCCCTGCGCCAGGGAGAGGACACCGTTCCAGGTGCGGGTGGTCTCGCGGCCTGCCGGGTCGAGTTCGTGGGTGAGGGTCCGGCCGGATGTGGTCAGGGCCGTGCGCTGCCCGGCGAGGTCATAGGTGTACGTGGATCGGTTGCCGGTGGAGGTCTCGCGGCCCACCAGGTTACTTGCCGGGTCATAACTCAGCGCTTTCGTGCGGCCGTTGACCGTCTCGGTCGTCAGGCGGCCTACCGGGTCGTAGGTTCGCTCCAAGGCCGTTCCGGGGCTTGCGGCTTGGAGGAGATCGCCTGTGGGCGACCAGCGGTAGGTCGTACGTTGCCCGGCGGCGTCCTTGGCCAGGACGCGGCCCAGCGCGTCGTGGGTGTAGCGGGTGGTCTGCCCCATCGGGCCGGTGTGCGCGGTGAGACGGCCCGCCTGGTCGTGCGCGTAGGTGAGGGTGCGGCCGTCGAAGTCGGATTCCGAACGCAGGTTTCCGGCCGGGTCGTACACATAGGTCCAGGTCAGGCCCTGGGGATTGGTGACCTGGGTGAGGCGGGCCTCGGCGTCGTGGGTGAAGGTGTAGCGGGCGCCGTCGGGGTCGGCGCGGGCGGTGAGCAGGTCGAAGTGGGTGTACTCGTAGTGCGTGACCTGCCCGAGCGCATCCGTGTGGGTCGTGCGGTTGCCCTCTCCGTCGTACGTCCATGACTCCGTTGAACCGTCCGGGCCCCGGACCTGCATGAGGTGCCCTTCCACCGACCAAGTGAAGGCCGTGGTGCCGCCGACAGGGTCGGTGACGGTGATGACGCGGCCGAAGGCATCGCGCCGGTAGCAGGTCGTGGCGCCCAGGGGGTCGGTGACCTCGATCGGCAGACCAGCCGCGTCGCAACGGATGCGGGTAGTCGCGCCCAGGGGGTCGGTGACGGCAATCAGGGCACCGTTCGATGTGTAGGTGTAGCGGGTGACCTGGCCCAACGGGTCCGTACGGCTGACGGGGTTGCCCGACCCGTCGAACGTCTGGTGCCAGAAGGCACCGGCCGGGTCGGTGATCCGGAGCGGGTTTCCGTACTCGTCGAGGGTGGCGGTGATCTCGGTGCCGTCCGGGCGGAGTACCGCGGTCAGGTGACCGTTCCCGTCGTAGCGGAAGCCGGTGGTGTGACCCAGGCCGTCGGTCTGCGCGATGGTCCGCCCCGCGTCGTCGTACGTAGTCCGGGTCACCGCGCCGTTCGGATCGATCTCGCCGACGACCAGGTGGCGTTCGTCGATCAGGTAGCGGCTGGTGGCCCCTTCCGGCGAGGTCAGCGTGGTCACGCGCAGGCCGGGGAAGTCGGGGTCGGTGCCCTCGTAGGTGAAGCGGAAGGTGTAGTGCCCGCCCTCACCGCCTTCGGCGATGACGCGGTCCCGCTCGTCGTAGGTATACGCGTAGGAGCGGTTGTTGGTGTCGGTCCAGGAGGTGATCCGGCCCTCGGCGTCGTACGTGAACCGGAGCGGGAGGCCGGAGGAGTTGACGGTCTCGGTGAGGCGGCCGTCCGTGTAGCCGTACGTCAGCAGCCCGGTTCCGGCCAGGTGCAGTCCGGTGATCCGTCCGGCGGTGGTGGCGAGTCCGAGCCGGTAGCCGCAGCTGTGGACGATCTCGGCCGGAGAGCCGTCGGGGGCGTAGGTGAAGGTGATCACGTTGGCGTGGCGGTCGGCGATGCGGTGCAGCGGCGCCACGCCGGATTCGGGCCCCTCGGCGAAGGTGAGGGTTCGGGCGGTGTCCGGGTCGGTGATCGTGTACGTCCCGTCCGGCGATCTGGTCAGCGGCCGCCGTTCGCCCTCTGCGGGCAGCACCGGAGCGCCCCCTGGTGCGGGGTGCGGGTAGCCGAGCAGCTGACCGTCCTCCGTGAAGAAGATGACGCCCTGCTCGTCGAATTCGAGGCGTTGGTCGGCCGTGGACGCCCAGCCCGGGCCGAACCAGCGCCCGCCCCGGTAGCCGGAATCCGCCCGGCGGGAGAACACGAGCGGGAGTACGCCCGGCAGCTCGATGTCGGTCAGCGGGAGGAACATCCGGCCCGTGGCCAGGTCGACCGGGTCCGTCCTGCCTCGCCGGATGCGGTTCCGGCCACGCGTGAACGCCTGCCGCCCGCCCCGCATGGCTCCGCGCGCCCACTGCGTCGCCCCGCGCACCGCGAGCCGCGTACCGATCCGTGCCACGACCGGGCCCAGCAGGCGCGGTGCCGCCGCCATCAGCAGAGTCTCCGCGAGGCCGCCGCCCATCAGCAATTCCAGCGGCAACGCGTACGGCAGAGCGAACATGGCGAGCATCAACAGCAACGGAAGCCCCACCCGCACCAGCTTCTCCAGCAGGAAGCCGCGCGCGCCGAGCGTCTCGTACACCTCCAGCGGCTGCCCACCCGAGGCGATGGCCTCCCAGCGGTACAGCAGCAGTCCACCCGTCACGAGAGCGCCCGCGCACACCGCGATGCGGAACTGGACCAACGCCGCGTCCTCTGCCAACGGCCGCCGGGCCGCCGCCCGGTACCCGTACGCCGCCGCCCACAGGCGCCAAGCGGTGAGTGCCATCCCCGCCAGAGCGCATCCGGGGACGCGGCTGGCGGGTGGTTTGCCGGCGAGCGCGGTGTGGCCGCGGTGGTGATTGTAGGAGTGGAGCCAGTGGGGGAAGGCGTCGCGTCGTTCGTGTTCTGATCGGTAGGGCTTTGCGTAGGCCCATTCGTCGAGCAGGGTGCGGTTGAGGCGTTCGACCTTGCCGTTGGTCTGTGGCCGGTAGGGCCGGGTTCGCTTGTGGGTGATCCCGGCCGCCGTCAGGGTCTCTCGCCAGAGGTAGGACTTGTAGCAGGCGCCGTTGTCGGTCAGGACCCGTTCGACGGTGATCCCGACGCSGGCGAAGTAGGCMTGTGCCCGTGTCCAGAAGGCGGTGGCGGTTTCCTTCTTCTCGTRSGRGTGGATCTCGCTGTAGGCGAGGCGGGAGTGGTCGTCGACGGCGGTGTGGATGTAGCTGTAGCCGGCCCCGGAGCGGGTCTTGCGGCCTGCCTGGCGGCCCAGGGCCTTGTGGCCGCCGCCGTCGGGGATGTTGCCGAGTTTCTTGATGTCCACGTGCACGAGTTCACCGGGGCGGTCGCGTTCGTAGCGGCGTATGACGCGGCCGGTGGCCCGGTCGAGATGGGCCAGGCGGGCCAGGCCGAAGCGGGTCAGGACGCGATGCACGGTCGAGGGCACCAGGCCCAGCAGATGGGCGATGCGGGCCGGGCCCCACCGGCGAAGGACACGGACCTTGATGATCCGGCGTTCGGTGCGCGTCGGGGTCCTGCGTGGGCAGTGGTGCGGACGGGAGGAGAGGTCCGCCATCCCGGCCTCGCCCAGGGCCCGGTAGCGGCCGGCCCACCGCTGGGCGGTGGTCGGGGAGACCTGGAATCGTTCCGCGGCCCGGCGAAGCGGCCAGCCGTCCTCGACCACACAGCGGGCCAGCCGCAGCCGTCCGGTCTCGGTCAGGGGTGCATTACGGTGGGGCACGAGGGCCTTTCTGGTCGGTGTAGACGTCGCAATCCACACCGAACCCGGAAGGCCCTCACCCGTTCAAGATCCCTCAGTCGAGACCTGCATCACCCGTCCACAACCTCCCGGGACAGAACACCTAG
>NZ_RDBK01000090.1 GCF_008042275.1 Streptomyces sp. OR43
CCCCCGGGGCCGGGGCTCGGTGGATGTCAAGGACTTCCTGGACCGCCATGCGATGTCCGCGGGCGCGTAGGTCGGCGCCCCGCCGGATCCGCCCGCGCAATCGAGCCGGCCCGGCGCTTGAGGACAACCCCGCGGACCGGGCCACCCCAGCCCGTCCGGCGCTTGAGGRCGGAACCGTGCGCCCCGGTCCCGGCCACCCCAGCCCGTCCGGCGCTTGAGGACGGAACCGTGCGCCCCGGTCCCGGGCGCGGGTCTTCGCCCTCAAGCGCCGGGCAGGCTGGACTTCCTGCCCCGGTCCGGGCTGACGGTTCCGCCCTCAAACGCCGGGCAGGCTGAGGTGCACCCCCAGGGCAGACCGGATACCCACCCCCCTCCGGGCTGACGGTTCCGCCCTCAAACGCCGGGCAGGCTGAGGTACACCCCGGGGGGCTGAGGCGCACCCCCACAGGCGCGCCCGCGCGCTACCGCTCCAGGTGCCCCGTGTCGTTCCACCGCTCCAGCGCCGGCGCCCCGTACGCCCAGCCCAGGACCGACAGTGACGTCGGGTCCAGGCGGATGCGCGCCGCGAACGACGCGTCCTCGCCCAGCCAGCGCGACCCCAGCACCCGCAGGATGTGGCCGTGGCCGAAGACCAGGACATCGCGGTCGGCCGACCGCGCCCACTCGACGACCTCGTCGGCCCGGGCCGACACCTGGGCCAGGGTCTCGCCCTCCGGAACTCCATCGCGCCAGATGAACCAGTCCGGGCGGATCGCCTTGATCTCGGCCGGCGTCATTCCTTCGTACGCCCCGTAGTCCCACTCCATCAGCGCGTCCCACGGCTCCGCCCGCTCGCCGAACCCCGCGATCGCGCACGTCTCGGACGCCCGCACGAGCGGGCTGGTGCGGATCTCCAGGCCGGGCAGGTCCGCCCAGGGCCCGCGGTGCAGCCGCTCGCCGAGCAGCTTGGCCCCCTCCCGCCCCGAGTCGAGCAGCGGAATGTCCGTCCTGCCGGTGTGATTGCCCTTGACGGACCATTCCGTCCGGCCGTGCCGGGCCAGCAGGATGCGCGGTGAACAGCCGGTTGAGCGGGTGCTCGGCGTTGAGGAAGAGCGCCTTCTCGAGATCCAGGATGCTCAGCCCGTGGTCGACGGCGGTGGACACGTCGCCCCGGACCAGGAGTCTGCCGCCCGAGTACGCCCCGTACACCAGGGCCAGGAGCGGGAGCTCGGTCCACCAGCGGGGCCGGTGGCGCGGCACTGGCGCGGTGGTGGCA
>NZ_RDBK01000091.1 GCF_008042275.1 Streptomyces sp. OR43
GGCCCACGTGACGCGCCTTCGCGAACAACTGAAGCTCCGCTGACGGTCCCACGCCCCGGCCGGTGGTCACTGACGCACGCAACTCCACGCCGGCCATGTGGCGTCGGCTGCCATACTGCCGTCGTGGATGCCACCCCCGAGCACATGAGCTCCAGGACAGTCGCCGCATGGACGGTCGCGCTCGCTGCCCTCGGCGGAATGACCGGCTTCGTCTGGGGAGGCGGGTTCCTCGCTGTCACCTGCGGCCTGTCCCTGGCAGGCGGTGGGTCGCTTCGGTGGCGAGGAAGGTGGTCCACCACTCGTTGTCGCGGGCCGTCCGCGACCAGAACGTGCGCGTGACCCAGCGGAGCGTGTCGCCGTCGCCGACCGCGCACCGCGCCTGGCGCAGGTGACCGGCCACGCCCAGGGCCCGCAGCGCGCTGCCGACGGCCATCTGCCCGTACAGAGGCTGGCACTTGGCCAGCGACTTGATGTTCATCGCCGCGCCCTCGGGAAGCGTGTCGACGTATCCGGCGATGTACCGCTCGCGCTCCGGCAGCAGCGCGAAGTCGTCGGCGCGGGGCGGGCGCTGGTCCGGGACGGAACGCTTGCCGTAGCCGGGGCTGGCCTTCGGGCACGGGGCCGGAACCGGGGGCGTCGGCAGGGCGGAGCTAAGGTTTGGGGTAGCCACGAGATCGGTTCCTTCTTGTTCGATCTTGGGGTGAGACCCCGGCCGGTGCTTTCTACACCGCGTCGGGGTCGCTACGTCGTGGGCACCGTAAGCAGTCGCGACGCTCCGCTGCAAGTCGGTCACAAGTTGTCACACTTGCTCGCCGTTACGGGTTGGGGTGGTGGGGAGGGTTTCCCCAACCTCCTTCTTCTACCTACCGGTTGTCAGACATCGCTCGCATCTCGGAACCCGGAACTCGGTGCTCGGGTCCCGAGGGTCGAGACTCGGGCCGAACCGCCTTCAGGGACCCCGAAAGAGTGAAGGGAACCCTCCGAGTCTCGAACCTCGTGTCTCGAACCTCGTGTCTCGGAACTCGGGTCTTGGTGCTCGGGTCTTGGCACTCGGATCTCGGGTCTTGGGTCTCGGATCCGCCCTCGCCGGCCACCGTTCGCCCGGCGGGTCAGGACGTCTTGCGGGTGGCCGGCGAGGGCGGATCCGAGACCCAAGACCCGAGATCCGAGTGCCAAGACCCGAGCACCAAGACCCGAGTTCCGAGACACGAGGTTCGAGACACGAGGTTCGAGACTCGGAGGGTTCCCTTCACTCTTTCGGGGTCCCTGAAGGCGGTTCGGCCCGAGTCTCGACCCTCGGG
>NZ_RDBK01000092.1 GCF_008042275.1 Streptomyces sp. OR43
GGGCCTTCCCCCATGGCGGTGGACACGCGGTCATTGATCACGCGGCGAGCGTGAGCTTAGCGGCGTGGTGTCGTCGTTCGTATTCGTTGGGGCTGAGGTGGCCGTTGGCGGAGTGCCGGCGGCGGGTGTTGTAGCGGGACAGCCAGGCAAAGACCGTCCTTCTGCAAGTGTCGGCGTCGCCGTAGTCGCGGGCGCCCTGGAGTGTCTCCCGTTTCAGGGACGCGTGGAAGCTTTCGCAGGCTGCGTTGTCCGCACTCGTGCCGACTGCGCCCATGGACCGGGTGACCTCCAGCTGGTCGCAGAGGCCGGCGAAGGCCCTGGACCCGTATTGCGCTCCGTGGTCGGAATGGAAGACCGCCCCCTTCAGGCCGCCGCGGGTGCGGGCCGCCATCGTCAGGGCGTCGGCGACCAGGTCGGTGCGCATGTGGTCGGCGATGGACCAGCCGACGACCCTGCGGCTGAAGCAGTCCAGAACGGTCGCGAGATAGAGGAACTCCCCGTTCTCCAGCGGCAGGTAGGTGATGTCGCCCATGTATTTGTCGCCGGGTTCAGGGGCGGTGAAGTCCCGCCGGAACAGGTCCGGAACCCGTGCGGCGGCAGGGCCGGGGACGGTGGTGCGGATGCGTCTGCGCAGACGGACGCCGGTGATGGAGAAGGTCCGCATCACCCGTGCGACGCGCTTTTCGTTGACCCGCAGGCCCGTCTCGCGGAGCTCGGCGGTCACCCGGGGTGAGCCGTAGGCACCGCCGGACTCCGCGTGGACCACGCGGATCCTTGCCGCCAGGCGCTTATCGGCCCGCTGCCGGGCATCTCTGGCCTCCCGGCCGGCCCGCCACTTGTAGTAGCTGGACCTGTTCAGGCCCAGGACCTCACAGAGCCGCTTCACCTCGAAGGCATCCCGGTGGTCGTCGACGAACTGGAAGCGGCTCATCACCAGTTCGTCTCTCCGGCGAAATACTTGGCCGCCTTGCGGAGTATGTCCCGCTCGGTCGCCAGCTTGCGTTCACTGGCCTCCAGCTCGGCCACCCTGGCCTCGAGCTGCCGGATCCGCTCGTCCGCATCCGCGGCCGCTGTCACCTGCGCTGCCCGGGACACTGTCCCGGTGTTCCGGGCAGCGTCCGGGCCGACGCCCCGGACTTCGCGGGCCCGCAGCACCCAGTTCCGCAGGGTGTTCCTGTTGATGCCCAGGTCGGCGGCGATGCTCTTGTAGGTCGCCCCAGGTGTGGACTCGAACAGGTCCACGGCATCGGTCTTGAACTCGTCCGAGTAGTCCTTCATCGCCATCGGCGGTCTTCTCGCTTCCTCCGGATCAAGCAGATCCAGTATCAGCGTGTCCACCACTCAGGGGGAGGCTCC
>NZ_RDBK01000093.1 GCF_008042275.1 Streptomyces sp. OR43
CCGTACGGGCGCTCCCGCTGCGCAGCAGTTGCTGGGCGACGTCGAGAGCCTGGACGGCGCCGGAACATCCCGACTGGAGCTGGAAGCTCCGTACGCCGTCGACACCCAGCCGGTCCGCGACCACGTTGACGGTCGCCGGCATCAGCCGGTCCGGTGTGGCGGTGCCCAGCACCACCGCGTCCACCTGCCCCGGAGCCAGACCCGCCCGGTCCAGCGCCGTGCGGCCCGCCTCCTCGGCCAGGTCCGCCAGCGTCGCGGTGAGCTTTCCCGACTCCAGGTCCAGGGCCAGGTGACGCGACGCGGTGCCGATGAAGACGTCCACCCACTGCTGCCACAGCGCGTCCATGCCGAACCGCTCCGCCAGTGTGGCGTTGTCCAGCGGCGGGCCGGGGAGCGCGGAGGCGGCCGACCTTATGTACACATCCCGACCCGTCATGGGGGCCCTTCCTCGCTCGTTCGGACCGGTCTCAGTCGGACAGCAGGATCCGCGCCTCGGCGGAGGCGCGGACACCGGTCATGCGCCAGGTGCGGAAGCCGCGCAGACCCTCGTAGCGGCCACTGGTCCCGGTCGCGGGGTAGTGCACCCACTCGCTGGTGCGCACGTCGTTGAAGTCCGCCCACCCCTCGGCGTGGATGGTGCCGTCGTCGAGGGTGATGTCCTCGGTGTAGTAGGTCAGCAGCCCGCCGTCGCCCGGCCGGACGTACTCGATCCGGAACGAGCCGTGCGACGTGCCGATCAGCTTCCCGTCCTCGTCGTACAGTTCGTCGTCGAACGTGCCGGTCTGGCCGGTGCTCGGGTCGGCGACCTCGACGTCGTCGACCACCTTGACCACGACTTCCCTCGGGACGCGCAGCACGATCTGGTCAGCCATCTGACGGTTCCTCTCGATGAAGGGTTCGGACATCCCGGGACGGTGGCGCCCAGGCGATCAGGGGTGGGGCGGTGAGGAACGCACCCGGTCCGGTGAGCGCTTCGGCCGCGGCGGCGGCCGCTTCGTCCGGTGCGCCGGGGGAGGGGAAGAACACCTCCGGGGCGGGCAGGTGCGGRCGGGCGAGGACGGACCAGAAGGAGTGCCGGGTCCATGTCCCGCTGTTCACGGGGTCGTTGTCGGAGAAGGTGTAGGGCGCGTACTGCGCGCCGGTGGGGTCGGGCTGGGTGAAGCGCCCCCAGAACCCGTTGTAGAGGTGGTGGTCCAGGAGGTGCGCGCTGCGCAGCAGCTGGTACGCGCCCCGGTAGCGGAACGGGTTCGCCGCCGCCGCGTCGCCCGACGCCGTGACCGCCCCGTGGGCGGTGTAGCGGTAGCGGGCGGCGAGGGCGCCCTCCTCGTCGATCAGCGCGAGCACGGAGCCCTGCTGGTCGGTCACCGCCCAGTAGTGGCGGCCCGTGTCCGTGAGGACGGCGAGGAGGGCGCCGTCGGGTGTGCGGACGTAGTCGGACGGCACGCCGTCGTCCGTCGTCCGTGCGATCCCCAGGGGCGAGTGGGTCAGCACGTGGACGACGGTGCGTCCGTCCACGGTCGTCTCCGTGATGCGCCGCGGCGTCTCCTGGCCCAGCCCGTCATAGCGCACGTCCACCACCTGGACCCCGCCGAACACACCGGTCAGGGTCTGGTTGACGGCGCTGTAGCGGAACGATCCGGTCGGGTCGGTCTCCTCGGTGAAGTTGCCCGCGCCGTCGTAGCCGAACGCCGTGTCGCCGAAGCGCACCACCTGGCCGGCGTCGTTGAGAGTGAACTCCGTCGCACCCAGCCGGCGCAGATGATGGGCCTCGTCGTAGGCGAACCCGGTGTCACCGGCGCGCACGAGGCGCTTGAGCCCGTCGTAGGCGAAGCCGGTGAACTCACCGTCGACCACCGAGGAGCGCAGCACATCGCTGTCGGCGCCGCCGCCCGAGCTGTAGCCGTACTCCGCCGACAAGAGGATCTCGCCCTGCGGTCCGCGCACCGTCAGGGCGGTCCTGCGCCCCGAGGCGTCGTAGCGGATCTCCTGCGCGGCCGCCCCGAGCTCGATCCGCACCGGCCGTCCCTCCGCGTCCCGGACGAACCGGGCGGTGCGGCCCGCCGGAGTGGTGACGGCCTCGGTGCGGCCCGCGCCGTCCAGGGCGTAGCGGGTGGTGCCGCCCGGGGTGGTGAACGAGGTCAGCGCGCCTTCGGAGTCGTACTCCGCGTCGACGCGCTCGGGGGCGGAGCCCGCCTCCCCGGTCCGCACAGCCGCCGCCGGGCGGGCGCCTCGTGCCGTCCGGACCCAGTCGAACGCGTACGACCAGCCGGGGCCCGCCTTGCGCACCACCCGGCCGAGCGCGTCGTGGGTGAGCACCAGCAGCGTTCGCCCGGCGCTCTCGTCCGTGACCTCGGTCAGCCGCCCGGCCGGGTCGTACCGGCAGCCGATGCGGGCACCGGCCCCGCTGGTCACCGAGGTGATCCGGGACAGCCCGTCGTACCCGAAGACCGTGCGGCCGAGCGGGGCGGGCGGGTCCACGGTGGTCAGGTCACCGGACTCGTCGTAACCGAAGCGCGTTCTGGCGCCGTTGCCGTCGACGCGCTCGGTGAGCCCGCCGTGGACGGGGTCGTAGCTCCGGGTCTCCACGTCCTCGGCCCGGCCCGCGGCGCGCGCGCGGACGAGTCTGCCCGACTCGTCGTACTCCAGGAGGAGTTCGTTGCCCAGGGGATCGCGCAGGGAGGTGAGCGTGCGCCCTTCGCCCTGCGAGGTGTAGGACACCTGGGAACGCGCGCCGGTCGGCAGCCGGAGCGATGCCGGGCGCCCCCGGTCGTCGTAGGTACGGGTGAGCGTCGCCCCTGTCGCGTCGGTGAAGGAGACCGGCCGGCCGGTCGCGTCCCGCGTCAGGCGGCGGACCTGACCGGCAGCGTCCTCGACCGCTGTGGGCCGGCCCTCCGTATCGAAGACGTAGCCGGTCCGCAGACCTGTCGGCCCGGTGACGAGGGTACGGTCCGGCCCGTAGTCGAAAGCCGTGAGCGCCCTGCCCCGGGGGCCGGTCCAGGAGACCTCCGAGACCGCGAACATCCCGTCATAGGCGATCCCCACGACGTCGCCGAGCGGATCGGTGATGCCCACCAGTCGCCCCTCCGCGTCCCAGAGGAAGGCGGTGGTGGCCCCGTCGGCCCCGGTGTGCCGCTCCAGCCGGCCCGAGCGGTCGTACGCGAACGCCGCCGCCTCGGCCCCCAGCGGATCGACGATCTTCGACACCAGGCCGTCGGAGTCACGGTGGAGCGTCACCACCCGGCCCCGGGCGTCGGTGAAGGTCACCGGCTCACCTCCGGCATCCGGTTCGAAGCCGGGGCCGGCGGAAAGAGACCAGCCGGGGCCGAATCCCAGGTCCACCGAGGAATGGCTGCGGTATTCGCGGACCAGCCGCAGATGCCGGCCGGTCCCGGCGACCACCAGATCCAGCTGACGGACGATCAACTCGCCCTCGTGCAGATCGACGAGAACCTCGCCGAGATCCCCGACGGGCAGGCGCCGCACGGCGCGATGGGCGGACAGGTCCCGGGGCATGGGCACGGCTCCTCAACTGGACCGACTGGACTGCGGATCGCTGGAGTTCGGACGGTCGCAAGGCTGCCGGGGCCGTCTAAAGCTCCCCTAAGGCCGGTGGCCCGGCGTTCCGTAGCGGTCCATGAAGGTTCTGTTACAGAACGATTCATCCCGGCGCCCGCGCCTACCCTGGCGAGGGCCACAGCTGTTGGGTGTCTCTCAGCGTCGAGAGCGCGGGAAAGCAGACCGGGGGAAGGGGACCTGCGACATGGGCATCACCACCATCACCGGGCCGAACACCGTCAGCACCGTCCGCACCACCGAACTGGCGCGGCTGACCGAGCTCGTCCGGGCCGCCCGCGACGGCAGGCCCGCCCTCGTGGAACTGACGGGCGACCCCGGAACCGGCAAGACCAGACTGCTCGCCGCACTGGCCCGGGAGGCCAGGGCACACGGCCTCGCCGTCCTCCACGGCCGCTGCTCCGAGGCCGAGGCACAGGTCCCCTTCCACCCCCTCGTGCAGGCGCTGACCGCATGGCAGGGCGCAGGCGCGGAAGCGGGAGCAGGCGCCACCGCGACGGCGGAGCTCGTCGAAACGCTCACGGACGTCCCGCCCGGCGCCGAGCAGTCCGTCTGGCGGTCCCCGTACTTCGCGGGAGTGCGCCGGCTCCTCACGGCCGGACCCGCCGCGTCCGCCGGCGGCACGCTGCTCGTCCTCGACGACTTCCACTGGGCCGACGCCGGCTCGGCACGGCTGGTGGAGGCCCTGATCCGCTGGCCCGTCGACCGCGGCCTGATGGTCGTCGTCGCGCACCGGCCGAGGCAGGCCCCCGTCGCCCTGCGCGCCTTCCTCCAGCAGGGCGGCGAGCTGGGCGCCGCCGAGACCATCGCCCTCGGGGCCCTGCCCGCGCACCGGTGTGCCGAGGTGCTGGGCGTGCGCGMCGACGACCCGGAACTGCCCCGGCTGTACGCGCGCAGCGGCGGCAACCCGCTCTACCTCACCGCCCTGGCCGAGGCCGGATCGCCCGCCGGGGACGCCCTCGACCTCTGGACGTCCAGCTCGCTCGGCGCCCGGCTGCTGGCCGAGACGGAGCTCCTTCCCGCGGTGCCCCGCAGGGTGGTGCACGCGGCGGCGGTGCTCGGCAGCGTCTTCGACATCGACGCCGTCGCCGAGGTGGCCGAGACGTCCCGGGACGAGGCCTGCCGGGCGCTCTCCGAGCTGCGCCGCCGCGACCTGGTCCGCTCGACCGCGGAACCCGGCGTGCTGGCCTTCCGGCACCCGCTGCTCAGGGGTTGCCTCTATGCCGACGCCGACGCCTGCTGGCGTTCGGGAGCACACCGCCGGGCCCGGGACCGCTTCGTCCGGCTGGGCCTCCCGGCCCCCGACATCGCCCCGCACATCGAGCGCGCCGGATCCGGGATGCGGCCGGCCGACGCGGAGGTGCTGGCCGTTGCCGCGCGCTCCTGCGCGCAGGCGGGCAGGCCCGCGGAAGCGGCCCACTGGCTGACATCCGCGCTGCGGCTGGGACGGAGGACCGGCAACGGCGGCGGCGCCGGTCCCGTCGGCGCCGAGCTGTGGCAGCAGGTGGTCCGCGCCCTGGCCGCCGAGGGCGACGGAGAGCGGATCGTCGCGCTCGTGGCCGATGTGCTCGCCGGACCCGACGGCCGGTCGCCCCAGCTCCGCGCCCGCGCCGTCGCCTTCCTCGCCGCCGTGCTCGCCGCGCTCGGCCACGACGAGGACGCACAGGCACTGCTGGCCGCCGAACTCCCCGCCGCTCAAGCCGCTTCGGCCGGCGCGGGACTGCTCCTGCGGGTGAGTCAGCAGCTCGGCAAGGTGCTCGCCGGCCAGGTGCCGGCCCGGACCGATGTCGAGGTGCTCGTGCACGGTACGGACCGCGCCGACCCGGTCACCGCCGGAGGGGCGCTCGGCCTCGCCGGGCTGTGCGCCGTGCTCGACGGCGACATGTGCGCGGCCGAGATGTCCCTGGACGCCGCCGCCCAGGCCCTGGACGAAGTGGACTCGGGACGGCAGGCCGGGGACCAGGAGGCCGGCCATCTGCTGGTCCTCAGCTGGGCCGAGGCGCTGATGGGCTGGTACGGGCCGGCGTACGGTCACGCGGAGCGGGCGCTGACCGCCGTACGCGCGCGCGGCGACGTGCACTTCCTGCCGCCTCTGCTCGACACGCTCGGCTATGTGCACTACCAGAGCGGCCGGCTGGCCGACGCCCTGGGCGCCGTCCGGGAAGGCAGCGCCGCCGCCCGAGCGATGGGCCGGAGGGACCACGTCGCCCTGTCGGACGCGATCACCGCCGCCGCCTGGGCCCAGCTGGGGCGGACCTCCCCGCCCCCCGCCGCGGCGGGGTCCACGGGCCGGGCCGCTCCGGAGCCCCGGACACCGCTCAACGCCCTGCTCCTCGCCGAGGCCTCGCTCGCCTCGGGCGAGGCGGACACCGCACTGGCCCTGCTGCTTCCCGAGCGGGAGGCCTGGCGGGTCTCCGAGCCCGTCGCCGTGTTCGCGGCCCGCAACTACGAACTCCTGGCCGCGGCGGCCGTGCAGACGCAGGCCGACGCGGACACCCTGGAAGCCTGGGCCGAACGGGCGGCCGCGTCCGCGTCCGCCGTCGGGCTGGTCGAGCAGAGCGGCCACGCGTTGCTGGCCCGCGGCCACGCCCTCATGGGCCGGGGTCTGACGGCGGAGGCCGCCCGGTGCTACGGCGAGGCGCAGCGACTGCTCGGTGACTCCAGCCCGGCGGGCGCCCGGGCCAGGGAACTGGCACGGTCGGCCGTCCGGCTGACCGCCCGCCGGGAGAGCAGCGGGCTCGACGAGCTGACCCTGCGGGAGCGGGAGGTCGCCGAACTCGCCGGTGAGGGGCTGAAGACGAAGGACATCGCGGGGCGGCTCCGAGTGAGCCCGCGGACCGTGGACGTCCATCTGACCCACATCTACAGCAAGTTGGGCGTGAACTCCCGGGCCGCGCTCGTCCGGCTGATGGCCCTGGCCGGCTGAGGCACCCCGATCGCGGTGGCCAGCAGCCCGCCGGCGGCCGCCCACCGTCCGTGGAAGACCCCGATCGCCCGGCCCCCGACCACGGGGCCGGGCACCAGGAGCACCGCGCGGAATGTGCCCCCGGGATCGATCAGGATCTCCGCCTCCGGGAAGTCGAGCAGCAGCCCGGTCAGCGGGAACCACGCCTTGTACACCGCCTCCTTGGCACTGAACAGCAGCCGGTCCCAGGCCACGCCGGGCCGGTGCGCCATCAGTCCGGCCACGCGTTCACGCTCCGCCGGAAGGGAGACCGAGGCGAGCATGCCGGGCATCAGCGGACGGTCGGGTTCGGCGTCGATGCCCAGCGACGCCAGCACCGTCGACCGGGCCACCCCGGCCGCCCGGAAGCCGGCGCAGTGCGTCATGCTGCCGACCACGCCGGCCGGCCAGCGGGGAGCGCCCCGGTGCCCCGGCACCAACGGCTCGTATCCGCGGCCCAGCGCGCTCAGGGCCGTGCGGGCGCAGTGGCGCACCGTGGTGAACTCCCTGCGGCGCGACTCCACGGCCCGGGCGACGGCGGCCTCCTCCGCCGGATGGAGCCGGGCCTCCGGCGGATCGTCGTACACCTCGGCACCCACCGCCCCCGGCGGCAGCAGAGCGGCGATCACGGCACCGCCTGCGGGCCGCCCGCCCCGCTCACGACGGCCTCACCGCCGGGCCGCCGGGGCAGTGGCGGACAGGGAGGCGGCGAGGTCCGCGACGGCCGGCAGATGGTCGCCCAGGAAGAAGTGCCCGCCCGGGAAGACCCGCAGCTCGAAGGGGCCGGTGGTGTGGTCGCGCCACGCGCGCACATCCGCGATCGGCGCCTCCGGGTCGCTGTCCCCGGTGAGGGCCACGACCGGGCATGCCAGGACGGCGCCCGTGCTCGGCACGTAGGCCGCGAGTGCCGCGTAGTCGCCGCGCAGCGCCGGCAGGACCAGGTCGAGCAGATCGGGGTCGTCCAGCACGGCGGGCACGGTGCCGCCCAGCGAACGGACCTTGGCGAGCAGCGCCGCGTCGGTGTCGAGCCGTTCCGCGCCGGCCACTGTGCGGGACGGCGCCCGGCGCCCGGACACCAGGAGCGCCGCCGGACCGCGGTCCGGCGCCCCCGCCAGGCGCAGGGCGACTTCGTGAGCGAGGGAGGCGCCCATGCTGTGCCCCAGGAAGATCCGTGGCCCGGCCGGCGGCGGACCGTCGCCCAGAGCCTCGGCGATCAGGTCGGCCAGCCGGTGCAGATCAGGGACGGCCGGTTCGCGGTACCGGTCCTGTCTGCCCGGGTACTGGACGGCGCGCACGCTCAGGGCGGGGAGGGCGGCGGACAGGGCGTGCCAGTAGCCGGCGGAGCCGCCGGCATGCGGAAAGCAGATGAGCTCGGCCGGAGCGTCCGTGTCGTGGTAGCGGCGCAGCCAGGTGTCCTGCCGTTCCGGGGCCACCGTCAGCTCGCCACGGGGAGGTCGAGGAGCCGGTCCGAGGTGAGGATCGCCTGGTGCAGCCGGCGCAGTGACCGGCAGGGTTCCAGACCCAGTTCGGATCGCAGGACACGCTGCGCCGAGCGGTACACCTGAAGCGCCTCCGCCTGCCGCTCCGAGCGGTACAGCACCAGCATCAGCTGGCGGTAGAAGGACTCGCGCAACGGGTACTCCGCGGTGAGGGTGTTGAGCAGGCTGATGACCTCGCGGTGCCGGCCGAGTGCCGTACTGGCCTCGACGGACAGTTCCAGGCACGCGAGCCGCTCCTCCTCCACCCAGGTGGTGAAGCGGGTGAGCACCGGGCCCTCGGGCGTACCGTCGAGGACGGTGCCGCGTACGAGGGAGAGCGCCCGGCCGAAGGCGTCGAGGGCGGCCTCGTAGCGGCCGGACTGCTGGAGGAAGCGGCCTTCCCGCATCGCCGCGCGGAAGTCGTCGACGTCGTAACCGGCCCCGTCCAGCCGCAGGAGATAGCCGGAGGGCTTGGTGATGACGGCGCGGCCGCTGTCGTCCCCGGCGGCGGTGAGGAACTTCCGCAGCTGTGAGAGATAGACGTGGACGGCGGCCGATGCGCGCCGGGGCGGTCCCGACCCCCAGAGCTCCTCGATGATCTGTTCCTTCGTGGTGACCCGGCCGGCACCGACGAGCAGGGTGGCCAGTGTCATCTCCATCTTGGGCGCGCTCAGGGAGTATCCGCGTCCGTCGTGGGAGACGCGAAGGGGGCCGAGCAGTTCGTAGCGCATCGATACCTCGGGTGGTAGGGGAACATGCTTTCGTGTTTCCGGCTCCCGTCACTGTCGAGGCCGCGCACCTGTCCGCACATCGGGGAAACTGCGTACGTATGCCGATTGGCCGAAATCCGCTGTGGCCCGCCGGCTTTGGTGCGCCTTTGGCGGCGCTGGGCAGGCTGGGGGGATGCGCACCCTCCTCACCCGATACCTGAGATCCTGCGTCGGCGCGCTGACCTCGTTCACCACCCCGGGCGGCACCACCCGCTACGCCCTGGACGGCGCGGGCCGCACCGAGGCCGTCACCACTCCGGCGGGCCGCACCGCCCGGTTCGTCCGGGACGCGGAGGGACGGCCGGTGCGGATCGAGCTCGGGGCGGCCGCGCAGGAGATC
>NZ_RDBK01000094.1 GCF_008042275.1 Streptomyces sp. OR43
GTCCTCAATCGCCGGACGGGCTTGGGATGCACCGGGCCGGGCCCCTGCGAGTTCGGGCCCCCGCCCTGACGGTTCCGTCCTCAAACGCCGGACTGGCTGGGGTTGGACGGGCGGAGGAACTGGATTTGCCGCCGTGGACCGGGGGGTGCCACCGCCGGAAGGACTGGGTTGCCACCGGGGACGGGCTCGGATTGCCACCGCCGGACGGTTCGGCTTGCGCTGCCGGGCGGCTGGGACTGCCTGCCGGGCGGGCCGGATCCATCCTGCGGACGCCCGGCAAAATCAAGCCCGTCCGGCGATTGAGGACATCCTTCCAGCCCGTCCGGCAACTGAGGACACCTTTCAGCCCGTCCGGCGATTGAGGACGGAACCGGCCACCCAGGGGGTCCGCGCACGCGAAAAGGCGTGGAGCACGGGACCGTAATCCGTAATCCACGCCCTGGAACAGGGGAATGACAGGGGCCGCGGCGAGGTGCGAGAGGGGGCAGGGGCCGGTTCCTTCAGGTCAGGAGGCCGGACCACCACCCACACCACCGCACTGGCATCGCACCACCGCCGCGGCCTCGTCCTGCCCGCGCCCCGCACAACCCCTCATCCGGGTGGGCGCGACGACGCGAGCAGGGCTTGTACAGGAGGCGCTCAG
>NZ_RDBK01000095.1 GCF_008042275.1 Streptomyces sp. OR43
ATCCCGGCTCGATGACGGTGTCGGACAACGTCTCCATCGACAACGAGGAGCGCAACTTCTCCTTCGACAAGGGCACTTCCGTCTACCGCAACAACACGTCCTGCCGCAGCGGCAGCGGCTCCAACGACAAGACGGTCGGCGACGCGGACAGTTCGAACCAGTTCTGGACCGGCTCGAACGGCTCCCGCTGCTCCGCGTACGACGGAGGCCTGGACTGGTCGTTCGCTGCGGACGGCCACCTCGTCGTGACGTTCGGCGGCACCGTCGTGACTCCGTAACCGACCGACGACCGGTGAAGGGCGGGGCTTTCCGGCCCCGCCCTTCACCGCGCGCGAGCAGACTTCCGGTGAAGGCTCAGCGCAGGATGCCGAGTTGCCGGACGGTCCTCAGCCAGGACGGGAACTCCGACAGGAGCCTGTCGTACAGCTCCGCGTCAGGGACCGTCTCGATGTCGTCCGCGGCGAAGAAGCCGACGTTGTCGACCCGCCGGCCGGGCAAGGTGTCGAAGCGTTCCAGCACTCCGTACTGGGACCGGCCGAGACCGATGAACTGCCAGAAGACCGGCTCCTCCACCGCCGCACGCAACTCCCGCTCGATCTCGTCGTTGCGGTACACGCCCCCGTCCGAGAAGAACAGGACCAG
>NZ_RDBK01000096.1 GCF_008042275.1 Streptomyces sp. OR43
GGTTCCGCAGCGCCCGGCCCCGCAGACGCCCGTTCCCCAGGCCCCGTACCCGCAGGCCGCGTATCCGGTCCAGGGGCAGGCCACGGAGCCGTATCCGCCGTCGCAGGCGCACACCCCGGCCCCGTTCGCGAGTGCGTACCCGGCGCAGTCCCAGACGCAACCCGGACACCTGCCGCCCCAGGGTCCTGCCGCGCCCCAGCCCCCGAAGCGCCGCGGCGGCCGGGTCGCCGCCATCGCCATCGCGGTGGCGCTCGTCGTCGGCATCGCCGGCGGCGGGACGGCGTACGTCATGCTCAAGGACGACGGCAAGTCGTCGCAGAGCAGCGATTCCCCCAAGGGCGGCAGCACCCCGCAGCAGGCCGATTCGTCACCGAGCGCCGATGCCGAGGGGGACGGGGAGGACCCGGGCGCGGGCACCACGGCGGATCCAGCGCCTTCCACCAGGCCGGACCCCGAGCCCAAGGTGTTCACGGGCATCAACCTGACCTCCGGCTACAACCTGACGCTCGAGGACGACGAGCTCAAGCCGAGGGACGGTGAGGACGTGGAATCCGAGCTGATCTACTACAGCACCGGCGGACACCTCGACGCCGGGACCGACGGGACCCTGGTGCGGCTCGATCCGGGCCAGGAAGGGTCGCTCGCCGTCTGCCGCGCCGAGACCCGGTTCACCGGCAGCATCTACGTGAACCAGCTCGGCAAGGACCGTCAGGTCTGCATCACCACGGGGTCCGGGCACATGGCCCTGCTGACCTATCAGGGCCACTCTCCCGACGACTCACCCAGCACGTACATCACGGTGGACGTGACCGTCTGGCCCAACGCCAAGGGCTGACGCGGCGCTTGCGGGGCGGGGCGGATTCCCGGGCAGCCGGGCCCGCCGCCGGCGCCCGTCCAGACCCCGCCGCCTCCGGCCGCCG
>NZ_RDBK01000097.1 GCF_008042275.1 Streptomyces sp. OR43
CCAGGGACCCCGGGGGCAGGCGACCGGTCCGGTGCCGGCAGTGGTCCAGCGGTCGCGTGGCCTGCTCGGCGGGCGGACGTTGTCCGTGCGTACCGGGGCGGCCGGGGCGTGGCGGCGGGGTGCGCGACGGCTCCCGGTCGAGCGGCAGCACGCTGGGCCGGGGCGGCCTGGGCGCCCGGCCGTCCCTCGGTCCGGGTGCCGCCCCCGGTCGGCTGTGTCCCGTCCGGGCCGGGCGGTCCGACGTCCCGCCGCCAGGTCGCCGCCACGACGGGCGGCCGCGCGGTGGTGGCGGCCGTCACCGGGGCCGTGAAGCCCTCGGCCGCCCCGGTACGCACGGACAACGTCCGCCCGCCGAGCAGGCCACGCGACCGCTGGACCACTGCCGGCACCGGACCGGTCGCCTGCCCCCGGGGTCCCTGGGGCTGCTGAGACTCCTGAGATTTCTGAGGAGCGATGCGCCGGATGCGTACCGGGGCGGGCGGGGCCGCGGAGGCGGTCCGCGTCGAGGTGCGGGTGGTGTCCGTGGCGCGTGGGACGGCTGTGGGATGCGAGGCGGGCGGCACGGGTCCGGCACCGGCGTGGACGGGCGGGGACGACGCGCGCAACGGCATGCCGGACGGTGCGGACGGGGGCGCCGGGTCGGGTGCGGACGCGAGCGGGCCTCCGGCCGGCGGGCCGCTCTGCGACGGGCCCGCGGTTCCGGGCCGCGCACGGCGGGGGTCGCCCAGCAGTGGCGCGGCGTGCGCGGTGCCGGCGGTCGGCGGGAGAGCGGACAGGGGTGCGCCGAGCCCGCCCCGGGTACGGGCCCGCGAACCAGGTCCGCCGGGCGCGGGACCGGCCGGCCGGTCCGTGGCGGCGGGGCCACCGTCCGGGCCGGGCGGCCGGTGCGTGGCGGGTGCGGGGGCTCGCTGCACGGGCGGCGG
>NZ_RDBK01000098.1 GCF_008042275.1 Streptomyces sp. OR43
GCCGCGTCCTGGGAGGCCTTGGACTCCGCAGCCGCGGGCGGGTGAGCGGCGAGGCGCGTCTGCTTTGCAGCCACGGCCGCCTTCAAGCTCCGGAAACCGGGAGCCTGGGCCGGAGACGGCTTGACCGGAGCCGTGTAGCGCTGGGCCACCAGACGGGAGACCGCCGTGTTGCCGGCCGCCCGTTGCAGGCGCTGGAGGGCTCGGCGGTCCGGGGCCGGTGAGGAGGGGGAAGGGGACCGCTCCGTGCGAGGGGCTCCCGTCTGGTGGCCCAGCGCTACACGGCTCCGGTCAAGCCGTCTCCGGCCCAGGCTCCCGGTTTCCGGAGCTTGAAGGCGGCCGTGGCTGCAAAGCAGACGCGCCTCGCCGCTCACCCGCCCGCGGCTGCGGAGTCCAAGGCCTCCCAGGACGCGGCGGTCGCGCCCCCTGACGACAAGGAGGCCCAGGGCAAAGCGGCGAACGCCGAAAAGATGAACGCCGCGCAACCCGGCGAGTTCGACAAGAGGGCGTTCGTCGACGCGGTGAACAAGGCGATCGACGCACAGGCACCGAAGAACCTCGACGAGGCCGACAAGTTCTCCAAGTCCGGCAAGGCGGAGAAGGTCAAGGCGGAGGTCGACGGCAAGGTCACGGAGGGCAAGGAGTCCTCGGCCAAGGACATCGACACGGCGACGAAGGCCCCGCCTGACACCGCGGCCGCCTTCAAGCTCCGGAAACCGGGAGCCTGGGCCGGAGACGGCTTGACCGGAGCCGTGTAGCGCTGGGCCACCAGACGGGAGACCGCCGTGTTGCCGGCCGCCCGTTGCAGGCGCTGGAGGGCTCGGCGGTCCGGGGCCGGTGAGGAGGGGGAAGGGGACCGCTCCGTGCGAGGGGC
>NZ_RDBK01000099.1 GCF_008042275.1 Streptomyces sp. OR43
GAGGGTGGGTGGGAATCAATCCCGCCATCCATTCCGCTGAAAGAGCGCTCGGATCTCGGGGCTTGAGCCCCGGGCGAAAATCGGAGTGGAGAGCGATGTGGGCGTGCCCGCATGCGTGAGGGGGGGGGCGGTGTGTCGCCGTCCACGCCGCGGGTGAGCGGGGCGTGCAGTCGGGGGGTGCTGCTCCTCCGGCGTGGTCCTGCCGAGTCGCCGCTCTTGGCGAAGGTCACGGCGAGTCGGACCGGCACGGTGGAGGCGGCGTCACGGGGGATGAGGCGGGCGAATTCGCGCCCTCAGCGACGGTTGCCGCCGCCCCTCCGGCCGCCGGTGAACGCGGAGATTATCCACGCGACGAGTGCGACAAGGAAGAACACGACGATGATCGTCGGAAGTACGGAAGCCATTCCGGTCCCCCAGGGAGTGTGATCGCCCGAGCAGAAGTGGGCGCTGATGGAAGGGGATTGAGGGTAATGGGCCCCAACCGGGCCGCCCTGCCCAGGCGCTCATCCTGCATCGGATCTTCACTCCCGCCACGTCCGGGGCGGGAAGGAGGGGGAGGGGCTGGGTGGAGATGCGCGTACGGGTACGGTCCCCGCCGGAAGGGCGCGGTCCGTACCCGTACACCTCGGTCGACGACGTGCGTCAGCAGGTCAGCGTGCGCGTATACGTGCCGAGGATGCCGTGGTAGACGAACAGCTTGCTGGTCCCCTTCGACATCACGTAACAGGGGCTGTCGGAGGCCAGTGAGACGTCGACCTTCACGGACTGGGTGCCACTGCACTTGTTCCAGAGCAGCACATCGAAGCCGTCGGTCGTCTCGGTCACCATGCGTGAGACGCAGGACGGGGCCAGCGTCGCGGCGGCGGCCGGTGACGCCATGGCGATCATCGTTCCGCCCACAACCGCCGCGGTCAGTGCGGCCTGCACAGCTCTCCGGGGCATTCGCATCAAGGACTCCTTGCCGAGTAGGTGTTCGCAGCAAGCGGCACGCTAAGCTGACCAGCGCATAATCCGCGTACAGCGTGCGTACGGCGTGCGCACAGCGTGTGGACAACGCGGCGGTGGCTCGCGTGTGAGCCCGGCGCCCGCGGGTGGGGTGGTATCGGATGCGTTTCGCTCTTCTCGGCTCCCTGGCGGTCTACCGCGGTGATGTGAGCGTGGATCTGGGCTCCGTCAAACAGCGTCTGGTCCTGGCGACTCTGCTCAGCCGCCCCTCCGAGTCCGTCCCCGCGGCCGTCCTGGACGCGGCTCTCTGGGGCGAGGACCCGCCGCCCTCGGCCGCCGCGAACCGCCGTACGTATGTGAGGGGCCTGCGGAACGCCCTGGGGGACGGGCTGTTGCGTGCACCGGGTGGGTACCTGCTCCGGGTCGGGCCGGGCCAGCGGGACATTGACCTCTTCGACCAGACCGCCGCCCGCGGCCGGCAGGATCTGGCGCGCGGCGACTCCGCCCTGGCCTGCCAGGAGCTGAACCGGGCGCTGGAGCTGTGGCGCGGCCCGGTCCTCGACGGACTGCCGGTGCCGGACGTGCTGACGCGCTGGGTGAGCCGGCTGGAGGAGCGCCGCTGTCACGCCGAGGAAGACTTCGCCGCGGCCCTGCTCGAGGAGGACCGCTGTGGGGAGGTGGTCCGCCGGATGCGGGACCTGGTCGAGCGCCATCCGCTGCGGCAGCGGGCATGGGGCCACCTGATGCTGGGCCTGCACCGGACCGGTGACCTGTCCGGTGCGCTGGAGGCGTACCGCCGGGCGCGCGAGGAACTGGTCCAGGAGACCGGCCTCGAACCCGGACCCGAACTGGCGCGCCTCCACGAGGACATCCTCCGGCAGCGCGGCGTGCCGACGGGTGCGGCCTCCGAGGCCCCAGCCGCGCCCTTGGCCGCCACCCCGGCGGCGGGAGCCACGGACGCGGAGGCCCCGGCCGCGCAGCCGCCCTCGGGGAGTCCGGCGCTCAGCCCACGGCAGTTGCCGCCCGTCACCCCCGATTTCGTCGGCCGGGACGCGGTCCTCGCGGCGCTCGACTCCTTCCTGACCTCCACGCCCGGACGCCCGGCCATCGCCACGATCATCGCGGTGACCGGAATGGCGGGCGTCGGGAAGTCCGCCCTCGTGCTGCACTGGGCCCATCGGACCGCCGACCGGTTCCCCGACGGGCAACTCCACGTGAACCTGCGGGGATACGACGAGGAGGGCGTCCTGCCCGCCACCGACGCACTCCACGGGTTCATCGAGGCCCTCGGCGTACCCCAGTCCCGGATCCCGGCAGGCGAGGAGGCCCGGTCCGGGCTGCTCCGGAGCCTCCTGGCCGCGCGCCGCGTGCTCGTCGTCCTGGACAACGCCCGGGACTCCCACCACGTACGGCCGCTGCTCCCCGGTGCAGGACACAGCGTGGTCGTTGTCACCAGCCGTGAGCGGCTGCGCGGGCTGGTGACCGGGGAGGGCGCCCGGCCCGTCGGCCTGGACGTGCTGACGGAGGAGGAGTCCATGGGGCTGCTGGTCCGCCACCTCGGGGAGCGAGTGGTGGCCGAGCCGGCCGCCGCAGCGGACATCGTGGCGGCCACCGGGCGGCTGCCGCTGGCCCTCGCGGTGGTCGCCGGACGCGTCGCCGGTCATCCGGCCACTCCCCTGCGCGCTTTCGCGGACGAACTGCGCCCTGCCCGGGCGCTGCTGGACGTGCTGGACGACGCCGACGCGCGACGGGCGATGTCCTGGTCCTGCCGTGCCCTCACCGATGACGGGGCCCGGCTGTTCCGGCTGCTCGGGCTGCACCCCGGCCCCGAGCTCACGCCCGCCGCGGCGGCCGCGATGGCGGGCGTGCCGGAGCGGGACGTACGGACGCGGCTCAGGGAGCTCACCCGGCTGCACCTGCTGACGGAGCAGACCCCCGGCCGGTACGTCTTCCACGACCTGGTGCGTGCTCACGCCGCCGAACTCGTCTGCGCCCAGGAGCCGGCCGAGGAGCGCTGCGCCGCCCGCGAACGGCTCTACGACCACCTGCTGCACCGCGCCCACCGCGCGGCCGTTCTCGTGCAGCCGCAGTGGACGGCCGTCACCCCCGTACCGAGGCTCCGGTACGACGAAGAGGACCACGCACGCGATGCGGACGCCGCACTGGCGTGGTTCGCCACCGAGCTCCAGGTGCTGTTGCGGTCGGTGACCCAGGCCGCGCGGCACGGATTCGGCACGTACTGCTGGCAGTTGGCCTGGGCGGTCACCGCCTACCTCGCGCCGCACGGCCTATGGCAGGACCAGCGCGCGGTCCAGGAGACCGCACTCGCCGCCGCCGAGAGGGCCGGTGACCCGGCGGGCCAGGCCATGGCGTGCCGCCTGCTCGCCCGCGCCAACTCCCGGCTGGACGGCCTCGACGCCGCCGAGGGACAGATGCGCCGAGCCCTCGACCTCTACACCGCCCTGGACGATCCCGCCGGCCAGGCCCAGACCCTCCACAACTACGTCGAGCTCTGTTACATGAGCGGCCGTCTGGCCGAAGCCCTGGGCCACGGCAACGAAGCGCTCCGCCTCCACCGCCTCTCCGGCAATCGTGACGGCGAGGCCCGCACCCTCAACGCCATCGGCTGGCTGCACGCCGCCGAGGGCGACTACGAACGCGCCATCGACAGCTGCACCCAGGCCCTGGACCGCCAACGGCGCACCGGCGACCACAACGGCCAGGCTGCCACCCTCGACAGCCTCGGTTACGCCTACCACCGCCTGGCCCTCTACGACCGCGCCCTCGCCAGCTACGCCGAGGCCGTCACCCTGTTCCGCTCCTCAGCCGACCGCTACCACGAGGCCGAGACCCTGGTCCGGCTCGGAGAGACGTACGAGGCGACCGGCCGAACCCCGGAGGCCGAGCGCGTCTGGCGCGACGCGACGGTGATCTTCGACGAACTGCACGACCCGGAGGCCGACGCGATCCGCGAGCGCCTGTCGCGGGTACGGGAGGCGTGAGCCGGGCACGCGTCGTACTTTCGTCGGCTGCGCTACCGCACCGCCGACACCGACTCACCGGACGCGCGCTTCAGCCGCGCCACGAACGTCGACCAGGCCGCCGCGTGGAACATCAGCGCGGGGCCGTCGGTCACCTTGGAGTCGCGGACGGGGACGATCTCGGGGACGCCGTGGAGGACTTCGAGGCAGTTGCCCCCGCTGGCGTCGCTGTACGTGGACTTGCGCCAGGTGGCTACCTCCAGGCAGTCCCCGCCACTTGCGCCGCTGTACGAGGACTTGTGCCAGGTCGCCGTGGACAGGTCGTAGTCAGAACCGCTGAGCTTCATGGTCGTAATCCTCCGCCACCGATTCGATCAAGGCCAGGGATGCTGCCGGTGAGATCGCGTTGGCCACCACCAGATCGTAGGTCAGTTCGTACTGGCGGACTGCAGCCGGATCGTCCTGTAACTGCCCCGTTCCCAGGCCTTGTAGATAGGCCAGCGGTGGTGCGTCAGCGAAGGCCATGAGCTTGAGTGAACCTTCGAGTGCCATATGTGCGCCTGCTGAGAAGGGCAGCACTTGCGCGATGACCCGATGCCTCCTCATCAGCCCGGTGATATGACGAAGGGCGGCCGCTATGACGGCGGGCCCAGCCACCACCCGGCGTAACACCGCCTCGTCCAGCACCACCCACAACATCGGCACTGTTGGATCGGTGAGAAGCTGCGCGCGCTCCAGCCTCGCGGCCACCAACTCGTCGATCGCGCTCTCGGTGGCAGTCGGGAGCCCCTCGCGGAACACCGCCCGCGCATACGCCTCCGTCTGCAACAGCCCGGGCACGAGCTGAGGCGCGTACTCCCGGATCGCCTCCGCCCTGGCCTCCGCCTCCGCCGCCTCCGCGAAGTGTTCCGGGTACTTCGACTTCTTCAGCGCCGCGCAGTTCCGTACGAAGAACCCGGCCGCGCCCAGGATTTCGTCGAACTTCTCCGCCTGGTCCATCTGCATCCGCCGCACCCCGGACTCCAGCTGCCCGATGAACGAGCCGCTGACGAAGAGCGGGGCGCCGAGGTCGGTCTGGGAGAGGCCCGCGTCCTCTCTTCGGTGGCGGAGTTCGGCGCCGAGAAGGGCGCGTGGCGAGGAGGACGGGTCGAGGTTTCTGGGCCCTGGCATGACAACTCCCTGTGGCACACGTGTGGTTGTTGGAACCG
The DNA here is from genome assembly GCF_008042275.1 of Streptomyces sp. OR43. Classification (GTDB taxonomy): domain Bacteria; phylum Actinomycetota; class Actinomycetes; order Streptomycetales; family Streptomycetaceae; genus Streptomyces. The sequence continues at coordinate 5,135 of NZ_RDBK01000099.1, forward strand.
CACCTCTTCCAGGCTAACGAGCAAATGGACACGCTGGGTATGCATCAGAACTACTCAGAGTGGAAGGAATGGATCATGACGACTACGGAACGGCGCGAAGCGGCAGTGGGCAGGGTGCGGGAGGCCGAGGAGGTGGTGGCGCGGTTGCGTGGGGGGCTCGCGGGAGTCGGGATCGTGCTGCCGTCGCTGCGGATCGACCCGCTCTCGTACGCGGGTGACGGGCCCGTCGCGCTCGTCGACCTGGGGCGCTGCAACCTCGACACGGCGTTGCGGCTGTCGCAGGTGCTGGAGGGGCAGAGGGCGGGTCATGGTGGCTGAGGCCGGTGATCTGGAGGCGTGTACGCCGGAGCCCGGGTCGTTCGCGGTCGACGCGCGGGACGGGCGGGTCGGCCGGGTGATGGGGCGGGTCGGCCCGTACGTGCAGCTGCGTCCTCCCGGCGGCGGGGCGGAATGGGACTGCCCGCCCGGCAGTGTGCGGCCGGCGTCGCCGGGGCTCGTGCTGCGGGCGCGGGTGACGGAGGTCAACCGGGAGGGGCAGCTGCCTCGGTGAGGGAGGGCGCGGCCTGAGTGGGTACGCAATGTTGCGGCTCACGGATGCAAAAAAGCGATGATGCGGCGCAGCTGAACGTCACTGGGTGGAAATCTCCTCGCAGGAGTCTTGTGGGGTGAGGTGTGCCGGTCCTACTGTCGCCTCACCTTCTCGGCGGCCGCTCCACCCCCGGACGCACCCTTCCCAAGAGAAACGGGCCTGCGATGTCACGGAAGTTCACCGGTTTCGGAACGCGGGTGCGAAGACCGCAACGCCCAACAGGCCTGTACGCGGCCACCGTCGCCTCGTTGACCGCGGCCGCCCTCGGCCTGGGTGTCCTGGCCGGGGCCCCGGCCGGCGCGCGTCCCGCCACCGATCCGGCCCCCGCCGTCACCCGGGCCGCCCTCGACCCCGCGCTCGTCGCGGGGCGGGGCGCGAAGGTGGCGTTCGCCGAGCAGGAGGCCGAGAACGCGCTGACGAACGGCACGGTCATCGGGCCGGACCGCACCGCGTACACGCTCCCGGCCGAGGCGTCCGGCCGTAAGGCGGTCAAGCTCACGCCGGGCGAGCACGTCGAGTTCACGCTCCCGGCGGCGGCCAACGCGATCACCGTGCGCTACAGCATCCCGGACGCGCCGCGCGGCGGCGGGATCACGGCGCCGCTGGACATCGCGGTGAACGGCACGAAGCGCGCCGGCATGACGCTGACCTCCCAGTACTCCTGGCTGTACAACCAGTACCCGTTCTCCAACGACCCCGGCGCCGACCTGCTCCACCCCGACTGGTGGATCACCGAGTGCTCCTGCGTGCCCGTCGCCACGACGCCCGCCC